>NZ_FOMO01000020.1 GCF_900112645.1 Phytopseudomonas straminea
AGTGTGGAGCTTCTCCATGTGAGAGTAGGTCATCGTCAAGCTTCTATAAGAAACCCCAGATCTCGACAGAGGTCTGGGGTTTCGTCTTTTCGGGCTGGAAAATACCATTGCCCACTAGTCAGTGGCGCCAGGCAGGCGCGCACGCACATGCAACACGCTATCGCCTCGCTCAACTGCAGGCTACGCATTTGGGCTTTTGGTGGGCTGCGAATGCAGCGGTGGAAGGGGAAGCGTCTTCCACCCTACGGTGATTCGCGAGCTCTTTTAGCCTGGGTTAGCCGAAGGCGTAACCCGGGGGCTGGTCGGGGCACTGAACCGTCTAACTATCCCTTGCCTAAGCGCAACGACACGTAATTCCCATCATGGTGAATGCTCTTGGTCTTGTAGGCAGCGGCCGAGTGCATCGCTATCATGCGCTCCTTAAGGCAGGGCAGGTTAGGCATGCAGTCATTATTGCGACTTCTACAGGACGGGCAGTTTCACTCTGGTGAAGAGTTGGGGGCGGCTGTCGGTGTCAGCCGGGCGGCGATCTGGAAGCGCCTGCAGGCACTTGAGGCCGAATACGACCTGCAGATCCACAAGGTTCGTGGGCGTGGATATCGGCTCAAGACGCCTTTATCCCTGTTGAGCCGTGAGGCGCTTAACGATTGCTCTCCCTATCCAATCACGCTGCAGCAGCAGGTCGACTCCACTAACGCCGAGGCATTGCGTCATCTGGCATCAGGTGCAGTTCCGCCGTTCCTGGTTGTCGCCGAGCAGCAGACTGCCGGGCGTGGGCGGCGAGGGCGGAGTTGGACGAGCCCTTTCGGTGAGAATCTTTATTACAGCCTGGTGCTGCGGGTGAGTGGCGGAATGCGTCAGCTCGAAGGTCTTAGCCTGGTTGTCGGGCTTGCGCTGCTGCAGGCGCTGCGCGATGGGGGCATCACAGATGCCGGTTTGAAGTGGCCCAACGATTTGTTGGTTGGCGGTCGCAAGATCGCCGGTATCCTTCTGGAGCTTTCCGGTGACCCAGCTGATGTATGCCATGTGGTGATCGGCATTGGTGTGAACATCAATATGCGCAATGCGCCTCAGGGGGAGGCCATCAGCCAGCCCTGGACATCCATGCGCCGGGTTCTGGGGCAGCAGGTTGATCGCAACCGGTTCGTTACCGCTCTCAGTGGCCAGCTTGAGCGCTATCTTCAACTGCATCAGGCGCAGGGCTTTGCCTCTCTGCGTGAGCTATGGGAAGCCAGTCATCTCTGGCAGGGACGAATGGTGGAGCTTGCTGCTGGGGCGCAGGCCATTCATGGGCGTGTTCTAGGCGTAGACGAGACAGGGGCTTTGCGGCTGGAAGTCGACGGCCAGGAAAAAGTGTTCAGTGGTGGTGAGCTCAGTCTGAGGTTGCATGATGATTCTTGAGCTTGACTGCGGTAACAGCTTTATCAAGTGGCGTGTTCTGCCGCGGGCGGGCACGGGTGCGGCGGTTGCCAGTGGTGTTGCCGATAACGTTGACGAGCTTATCGCTGCATTGGCAGATCGGTTTTCGCGGCAGCTGTCGGCCTGTCGTCTGGTAAGTGTGCGCGCCGATGATGAAACGCGTCTGCTTTGCACGACCTTGTCCGAGCGGTTCGCAATCGAGTGCCAGGTGGCAAGGCCGGCCCAGGAGCTGGCGGGTGTGCAGAACGGCTACGAGGATTACCAGCGCCTCGGGCTCGACCGATGGCTTGCCGCGGTCGGAGCCTACAGCCTGGAGCAGGGCGCTTGTCTGATTCTAGATCTCGGTACGGCCATTACTTCGGACTTCGTGAGTGCCGATGGTGCGCACTTGGGCGGTTTCATATGCCCCGGTATGCCACTGATGCGTAATCAGTTGCTTACCCATACCCGGCGTATCCGATATGACAGCGCTGCTGCTGAGCAGGCGGGCGATAGCCTGGTGCCGGGGCGCTCCACTGCTGAGGCGGTCGAGCGTGGTTGTCGGCTGATGCTGCGCGGCTTTGTCGCGACGCAGCTTGAGCAGGTGCGGCAGCAGTGCGGAGCGGATGTGGCCGTATTTCTGACCGGGGGCGATGCCGCAATGGCTGCCGAATGGGTGCCGGCAGCGCGCGTGGTACCCGATCTGGTGTTCATCGGGTTGGCGATCGCCTGTCCAGTGACGGGGGAGAAGTGATGCGTTGGATCTTCATGTTGTTGGTCGTGCTCAACGCCTTCTATTACGTGTGGCATCAACAGCAGGCGCCAATGCAGGCCAAAGAGGTCGCGCCGCTGTCCCTGTATCAGGACAGTCGGCGGGATATCCAGCTGCTAAGTGAGTCCAAGCCCCAGGAGCGCCGCACCTCTGCTGCCAAGGATGAGACGAAGGAAGAGGTGCCAGAGCAGGCGGTGTGTCTTTTTCTGGGGCGTTTCGATGACGAGGCGCAGGCTCAGCAGGTGGAGCAGCGCTTGCTAAGTCTGGATATCCGCTCGCAGGTTCAGGTTGTCGAGTCGGCCGGCTCGGTCGATTACTGGGTTTATCTGCCTCCACTGGCATCACGGCAGGCGTCGCTTCGCCAGTTGCGTGAATTGCAGGCGCGCAAGATCGACAGCTACATCATCAGTCAGGGCGATCTTGCCAATGGCATCTCCCTAGGGATTTTTCCCCGCCATGATTCGGCCGATAGCGTGATATCCCGCCTGCGCCGCGCCGGTTACGAGCCATTGCTGCGTGAATTGCCGCGTGCCAACCGTAGCCATTGGGTGCGTATCGCCCCGGAAAGCCGCCGTTTGGTCGATGATTCGCTGCTTGAACGTTTGTCTTTGGACTTCAATGGCTTACAACATCAATTAATGCCATGCGAGGGGGTTGCAAGCGTTCGATAGAATGCATAGAATGGCGCCCGCTTCGCAGGGTGGACATCTCGAGAGATGAAATGCGAAGTTACTGTTAGTGACGCTAAGCTCAGGTTTTTAAATGAGAAAGTGCTTGACAGTAGGGTGGCAGATAAAGAGAATGCCGCCTCCTTATGGAGGGATTCCCGAGCGGCCAAAGGGATCAGACTGTAAATCTGACGTCATAGACTTCGAAGGTTCGAATCCTTCTCCCTCCACCAGATTTAAGCGCGAGCTGCTAGCTCCGCGGGCATAGTTCAGTGGTAGAACCTCAGCCTTCCAAGCTGATGATGCGGGTTCGATTCCCGCTGCCCGCTCCAGCTTTTGTTGTTCGTGCAATGTGTTTCGCTCATGTAGCTCAGTTGGTAGAGCACACCCTTGGTAAGGGTGAGGTCAGCGGTTCAAATCCGCTCATGAGCTCCATTTAATAGAGGCAGATATGAAAATATCTGCCTTTGTTTTAATGGCGGTATCGCTAGCTGAATTCTTCGTTCGGGGACGGTCAAAATGGCTAAAGAAAAGTTTGAACGTAACAAACCGCACGTCAACGTTGGCACCATTGGTCACGTTGACCATGGCAAAACCACTCTGACCGCTGCTCTGACTCGCGTCTGCTCCGA
>NZ_FOMO01000018.1 GCF_900112645.1 Phytopseudomonas straminea
ATGCCGATGAACATCAGCGCGAACAGGGCGATGAACAGAAATGCGATGGTCATCGTTTAGCCTCCGTTTCTTCGGCGAGTTTGATGGCGTCTTCCACTTCGCCGTGACCACCAAAACCAATCTGCTTGTCCTGGATCACCCGGACCAGCACCTGGGCGAAACGCAGGAACATCAGGGTGAAGCCGATGGGCACGATCATCACGATGTGCCACTGCTGCACGCCAAAGCGATCCAGATCCTCGGCACCGGTGCCGAGCGTGAACAGCAGCGCGACCCACTGCTCGCTGGAGTAGGCCATCAGCGCGCAGTAACCGAGGCAGATGAGCAGCGCGACGATGGCCACGGCCTTCTGCAGGGCCGGCTGGAACATACGCACCAAAAGGTCAACACCGATGTGCGCACCGATGCGCACGCCCCAGGCCAGGCCGACGAAGATCAGCCAGCCGAACATGGCCTTGGTCAGGGCCACGCTCCAGGTCATTTCCTGGGCGACGAAGAGGATGCCGTCGCCAATGGCGAACAGGGCATCGCTGCCAAACGGCAGCACATCGCCCAGGGCGTAGAAAACACCGTAAAGGTTGTTGAATACCACGTACGAGAAAGTGACCAGGGTCATCGCCCCGAGCAGGAACGCCACAGCGGCTTCCTCGAGGTGATTCCATAGGCGCTGCAATGCATTCATCAGCGGTCTCCCAGGGAGGGTTGTTGTAATTGTTTTGGCCAGCCGACTCTAACCTCCGGCCTGGCGAGGCGAATATTCACGATTGGTAAACGCGGCCTTCGGCGTGGGCGAATAGCCTACCGAGGCAAAGAGCCATGCGATGAAAACCAGCGGTTAGAGGTGGTGCCAGCGAACACTCCCACAATGGATAACTGAGCATCCGCTCTTGCCATGCCGCTGCCCGACAAGCCCCGTTATAAAACCAATTCGGAAATCTCGATCAGGTTCAGATCAGGATCGCGCAGGTACACCGAACGAATCGGCCCCGTGGCACCAGTGCGCATCACTGGCCCCTCGATGATTGGCCAGCCAGCCTGCTGTAGATGCGCGATCACCTGATCCAGCGGCTGGCTGGCGATAAAGCACAGATCCAGCGCCCCCGGCACCGGCAAGTGAGCCTTGGGCCCGAACTCCTGGCCACGCACGTGCAGATTGATCTTCTGGTTACCGAAGCAGAACGCCTTGCGGCCATTGCCAAATGTTTCCAAGCGCATACCCAACACCTCCACATAGAAATGCGTGGTCGCGTCGGCGTCGGTAGCGGTCAGTACCAGATGATCCAGGTGATCGAGCATGGCGGTCTCCGCTCTAGTTGGTGGCAGCATTGGCGGCCTGAGCCGCCTCGATCAGGTCGCTGCCGATCTTGTCTTCGTATTGCTTCCAGACCGGTTGCATCACCTCGCGCCATTGCTTGCGCTCTTCGTCCGTCAGCACGATCAGCTCGTGCTTGCCGCCGGCGAGGATCTGCTCCTTGTCCTTTTCGTTGAGCGCCAGGGCCTGGCGGTTAACCTCGGCGGTGACCTCGTCGATGATGGTCTTGAGTTCGCCGCGTACACCGTCGGGCAGGCCGTTCCAGAACTTGGCGTTGGTGATCAGCATGTAATTGCCGACCGCGTGGTTGGACTCGATCATGTACTGCTGCACCTCGAAGTGGCGCTGGCTGTAAATGTTCGACCAGGGATTGTCGGAGGCATTGATCACCCCGGTCTGCAGGCCCTGGTAGATCTCGGCGAAGGCCATCTTGCGTGGCACCGCGCGCAGTGCGCTGATCTGCGCGGCCTGCAGGTCGGAAGGTTGCACGCGGAACTTCAGGCCACGCGCATCACTCGGCAGGTGCAAGGGCTTGTTGGCGGTGAACTGGCGCATACCGTTGAGCCAGTAGGCCAGGCCGAGAATGCCGTTGTTCTCCAGGCTGTGCAGCAGCTCCTGGCCCTTTGGCGATTGCTCGAAACGCTGGGAAGCAGCGGCATTGTCGAACAGGAACATCAGGTCGAAGATCTGCACCCGCGGCTGGTACTTCTCCAGCTTCACCGGGGCCGGCGCCAGCAGTTGCACGTCGCCGAGCAGCAGCGCCTCCATCTCCTTGCCGTCACCGAACAGCGAAGAATTGGGGTAGACCTCCACCCGCGCCTTGCCGGTCAGGCGCTCCTTGACCAGCTTCTGCAGCATGCGCGCGCCCTGCCCCTTGGGCGTCTGGTCGGAGGCGACATGGGCGAACTTGATGACAATTTCCTCGGCCTGAACGGCGGCGCCGAAGGCCATGGCGGTGGAAAGCAGCACGCAGGACAGGCTGCGGCAGAACAAGCGGGACATGAGGCGATCTCCTGTTGTTATTGGTACGGGGGGCAGTGCCCACCGGATGCCTTTGTTCGCCACGAACTCTACTTGAGCCCCAAGGCCGACTAAATTCTTGATTGGCCAAGCCTGCCTTCGCCATTGCCGAAGGCAGAACCATTGGCCAGGTGATCGACCATCTGCCGGGCGATCAGCGACAGGCTGTCGTACTGGCGCACGCAGATGTTCAGCTCGCGCACCGCCCAGGCATCCTCGATTGCCACGGCGCGCACCGCCATGCTCGGCAGATAGGTACGCACCGCCTGCTCGGGCAGCACACCGATGCCCAGCCCGGTATGGATCATCCGGCAGATGGCCTCGAAGCTGCGCACCTGGATGCGCACCCGCAGATGCACGCCCGCCTGCTGCGCGGCCTCGCTGAGCAGGCTATGCAGCGAGGCTTCCTTCTGCAGGCCGATGAAGTCGTAGCCGACGGTTTCCGACAGCGTGACTCGCTCGCGGGCCGCCAGCGGATGCTCACTCGGCACCACCAGCACCAGGCGGTCATGGCGGTAGGGAAACACCTGCACGCCAGCGGCCTGTACGTGGCCGGCGAAGATGCCGATATCGGTCAGCCCTTCGCGCACCGCGTGGATGATCTCGCTGCTGACGCGCTCTTCCAGGTCGATGCGAATCTGCGGGTGCTCGGCGCTGAAGGCTGCCAGGTCCTCGGGCAGAAAGGCGATCACCGCCGAGGTGTTGGCGTGGATGCGCACGTGGCCATTGATGCCCTCGCTGAACTCGCTGAGGTCGGCCTGCATGTGCTGGATGTTGTCCAGCAGGTTGCGCGCATGGTGCAGCAGCGCATCGCCGGCCGGCGTCAGCGCCACGCCCTTGGGCTGGCGATACAGCAAGGGGGTGCGCAGATGCGCTTCCAGGTCGCTGATGCGCTTGCTCACTGCCGCCAGCGCAAGGTGCTCACGCTCGGCGGCGCGGGTCAGGCTGCGCTCATCGGCGATGGCGACGAATAACTTGAGGGTGGTGAAATCCACGCGCATGGCGGGCTCCGCTTCGTGGCTGGCGAAAGAGGCTGGCCCGCGCCAAGGGCTGCGAACCGATGGTGGCACCATATGCCTTCGCGTTGCACGAAGCCAGACTTGACGATTGACTGATTGCGGCGAGCCGCGTGGTGGGCGATGCTCGGCGCCATCGAACCCAAGTCATCGGGAAGCCGCACATGCCTGCCAACACAACCGTTGCACCCATGGCCCTAGCCGGCCTCAAGGTCATCGAAATGGGCCAGCTCATCGCCGGCCCGTTCGCCAGCAAGCTGCTCGGCGAATTCGGCGCCGACGTTATCAAGATCGAGCCGCCTGGCGTCGGCGACCCACTGCGCAAGTGGCGCAAGATCAAGGACGGCACCTCGCTGTGGTGGCACGTGCAGTCGCGCAACAAGCGCTCGCTGACCCTTGACCTGAAACAGGCCGAAGCCCAGGACATCGTCCGCCAGTTGGTGGCCGAGGCCGACATTCTGGTGGAGAATTTTCGCCCCGGCACGCTGGAAGGCTGGGGCCTGGGTTATGACGCGTTGAAGGCGATCAACCCGCGACTGATCATGCTGCGCATCTCCGGCTACGGACAAACCGGGCCCTACCGCGACCTGCCCGGTTTCGGGGTGATCGGCGAAGCCATGGGCGGTCTGCGCCATCTCTCCGGCTATGCCGGGCAAGCGCCGGTGCGCGTCGGGGTGAGCATCGGCGATTCGCTGTCCTCGCTGTATGGCGTGATCGGCGTGTTGCTGGCCCTGCAGGAGCGGGGCCGCAGCGGCGAAGGCCAGGAAATCGACGTGGCGCTGTACGAGTCGGTGTTCGCCATGATGGAAAGCCTGGTGCCCGAATACGACGCCTTCGGCTATATCCGTGAGCCAGCCGGCAGCGCCCTGCCCGGCATCACCCCTTCCAACTCCTACCCGTGCAACGACGGCAGCTACGTGCTGATCGCCGGCAATGGCGACAGCATCTACAAACGCCTGATGACCCTGATCGGCCGTGACGACCTGGGCAACGACCCGCGCCTGGCGCAGAACGACGGGCGCAGCCAGCATGCCGAGCTGATCGACACCGCCATTGGCGAATGGACCGCCGGGCGCGGCCGCGACGAGGTGATCGAAGCGCTCAAGGGCGCCCGCGTACCGGCCGGCTATCCCTACACCGCCGCCGATATCGTGCAGGACCCCCACTACCTGGCACGGCAGATGATCGAGACGGTGCAGACGCCCGTCGGCCCGCTGAAGGTGCCAGGCGTGCTCCCCAAGCTCAGTCGCACGCCGGGGCGCATCGGTGCAGGCGGCCCGCAGCTCGGCGAGCACAGCGAAGACATCCTCGCCGGGCTTGGCCTGAGCGAGGAGCAGGTCAAAGGTCTGCGCGAGCGCGGGGTTATCTGAGTTCTAGATCGTTCCCATGCTCCGCGTGGGAACTCAGCCCAGGACGCTCCGCGTCCGCCCCTTAGAGCAGCCGACGCAGAGCGTTGCCGAATGCATTCCTACGCAGAGCGTGGGAACGATCAAAACCTTCCGGATGTTACTTCGCTCGAGCCGGGCTACGCCCCAGACACAATCAGGACCTCCCCATGACCAAACGCCTCTACATCCAGGACGTCGCCACCCGCGACGGCTTCCAGATCGAAGCCAGCTTCGTGCCCACCAACGCCAAGATCGCCTTGATCGACAGTCTGTCTCAAACCGGCCTGGCGAAGATCGAGGTCACCTCCTTCACCTCGCCCAAGGCGATTCCCAACCTGCGTGATGCCGAAGAGGTGATGCGCGGCATTCAGCGCGTCGACGGTGTGGAATACACCGTGCTGGTGCCCAACGTGCGTGGCTGCGAACGGGCGCTGTCCTGCGACGTGGACGAAATCAACCTGGTGATGTCGGCCAGCGACACCCACGGCCTGGCCAACCTGCGCATGACGCCGGAGCAGTCGCTCGCGCAGTTTCGCGAGATCATCGAGGTCACCCGCGGCAGCGGCGTATTCATCAACGCCTCGCTGTCGACCACCTTCGGCTGCCCGTTCGAGGGTGAAGTGCCCGAGGCGCGCGTGCATGAGCTGACCGAGCGTTTGCTGGAAATCGGCGTGCAGGGCGTGACCCTCTGCGACACCACCGGCATGGCCGACCCGGCGCAGGTCGAACGCATCTGCCGCACGTCGCTGCAGCGCTGGCCCGAAGCAGTATTTACCGCGCATTTTCACAACACCCGCGGCATGGGCCTGGCCAATGCCCTGGCAGCCCTGAACGCCGGCATCGACCGCTTCGACGCCTCCCTTGGCGGGCTCGGCGGCTGCCCCTACGCGCCGGGCGCCAGCGGCAATATCTGCACCGAGGATCTGGTGCACATGTTCCAGCGTATGGGCCTGGAGACAGCAGTAAAGCTGGATACACTGCTCGAAGCAGCCGCCACCCTGCCCGACCTGATCGGCCACGACGTGCCGGGCGCCATCCTTAAGGCTGGAAAGTCCGACCGTCGCTATCCAAAACCGAAATGGATGAGCGAAACGCAAGCGTAAGGACGTTATAGGGCTTCGGCGGCAGCCCAGAACTCGCATCGCAGGCAGCGGCTCAGCCCCGCAGCCCTCCTTCCCGCTCCCAAGCGCAGCGCACGCGAAGCGCACCGTCCTGAGGGCTATGCAGACCGCTTTCCGATTCGGCTTCCCAGCGGAAGGTGTGGGTGCCGTTGAGTTCGGTTTCCAGGTGCACCACGGCGCTGGCCCAGTAGAGGCGCTTGAGCAGCGCCTCGAATTCGGCGACCCACAGCTTCCATTCGTACTCGATGGTCTGGTAACTGGCGCCGAAGTGAATCACCTGGGTCTGGTACAGACCGCTGCCCGGTTGCTGGCAGCAGGAGAACATCTCGCGACCGAGAAACGGCCAGGCATCTCCGGTCGGCAATGCGTCGAGCACCTGCCGGTTAAGCAGGCGGCGCAGGCGACTCTCCGCAGCGCTGTCCGACGGCCAGTCACGAATATTGCCGTAGACGATGGATTCCGATTCCACGGGGGCACTCCGATAAAAACTGGCAGCCTTCTATCACAGCGCACGAGTGAGGGGAATGCTGCGGGCCGGGCGAGCGGTCAGGACAGTGATGAGTGTCATTCAATCGGCTAGGCGATGTCCCGGGTTTCGCTTCGCTCTACCCGGGCTACGAAGCCATTCACACTGAAGGACTGCGCGGACCTTCGCGCATCGACCAGGCCAGCAGCACCATCACCACCGCCATACCCGTGAGCACCAGGAACGGCACCTGATAAGTGCCCGAAAGGTCGCGCGCCAGACCGCTGAGTACCGGGCTCAGGCATGCGACGCTGTAGCCCGAGCCGAGCATCATGGCAGTCCAGCGACTGACCGCCATGGGCGAGCCGGCCTCGTAGATCGGCAGCAGCAGCGACAAGGCGAAGGAACCGCTCATGCCGAACCCCAGGGTCAGCGCCCAGAATTCCGGGATGAAGGTCGGCGCAAAGGTGATCATCACCAGGCTGACCAGGGTCAGGGAGCCGCAGCCGACCATCAGCAGGTAACGGTTGAAGCGCTGCACCAGCATGGGTAGCACGAAGGAGCTCGGCAGCCCCATCAGCATGGCCAGGCTGAACAGCGTGTTGCTGTGCATCGCCGATAAGCCCGCCTCCTGGTAACGCGCCACCGTCCAGGTCGCCACCGCGTAGAACAGCCCAGCCTGCAGGGCAAAATAGGCGCTAATCAACCAGGCCCGCCCCTCGCGCCAGGGCAAACCGGCGGAGGCATCCTCCTGACTCAGCGGCTCGACATGCTGCTTGGGCAGGCAGCACCAGATGACTACCGCCAGCAAAGCTGGCACTACCCAGATGGCCAGGCCGTAGCTCCAGTCATCGCCAAACAGCTGGGTGACCGGCATGGTCAGCACTACACCGATGGCGCCACCGATAGCCATGCTCAACGAGTACCAGGCCAACACTTGGCCCATGCGACCGGCGAAATGGCGTTTGATGAAGCCCGACAACAAAGGCCCGGCAATGGCGATGGCGGCGCCTAGCAGCACGGCGCTACCAACGAGAATGCTGCTGGAATGGCTGACCAGGCGCAGCACCAATGCCAGGGCGATGGCACCCAGGCACAGCGTGATGGTGCGCTCCAGGCCCAGCCGCACGGCAAGCCGCGGCGCAAGGGGCGCCAGCAGGCCCATACATAGCACCGGTAGCGCCGTGGTGAGGCTGATAAAGCCGCGGCTGAGGGACAGTTCCTGAGCGATACGCTCGATAAGCGGCGCCAGCGAGGTAATGCCGGGGCGGAGATTCACCGCTGCGGCCACCAGAGCCAGCAGCAGTAAAGCGCGGGAGACGGGTTTCACACGAGTTCCTGATCATGCGGCCAGGTTCGGCCGAGCCGGCAACCCTACTCGTGCGTTTCGATTAGGGCAAGCGCGAGCCAGTGCTCGCACTGTGCAATGGCCTGAGAAGCTGTTCAGGATCACTCGCCGTAATTGCATCTGTAATGACTACGGCATGGCGGGAGCAGTCGGTCGCATAACTCGTAGGAGATTCTATGGTTTAGGGCAATGCCTTTATGTCCTTCTGCTGATGTACTCGCCTTGAGTTTTCATCAAGGCGAATGCGACTCTGGCGAGCTTTCTAGCCAGGATGACCAAGACCTGAGTGGTTGCTTTGCCTTTGCTGCGGTAATACTCGTATAGCTCTTTCCAGGCCGCAGATTTACTGGCGGCCATAGCGGCGTTATGCAGCAGTCTGCGCACTTCCGAACACCCTCGTTTGGTCAAACGGCGACGCCCAGACTTTTGGCCTGAATCTGCGACTTTCAGATCCATGCCCAAAAACGCGATGTATGCATCACTGCTTCTGAATTCGCCACGGATGAACGCAGTGACTAAAGCGACAGCGGTCAGAAAACCAATGCCTTC
>NZ_FOMO01000016.1 GCF_900112645.1 Phytopseudomonas straminea
AACATCGTGCTGCTGATCGCCGGCACCTTCATGGAGCCGTCGGCGATCATCCTGATCCTGGCGCCGATCCTGTTCCCGATCGCCATGCAGCTGGGCATCGATCCGATCCACCTGGGTATCATCATGGTGGTGAACATGGAAATCGGCCTGATCACACCGCCGACCGGGCTCAACCTGTTCGTCACCTCGGCAGTTACCGGCATGCCGCTGACCCGCACGGTCCGCGCCGTATCGCCGTGGCTGCTGGTGATGCTGGCGTTCCTGATCCTGGTGACGTACGTGCCGTTCATTTCCCTGGCGCTGCCGAACTGGCTGGGCATGAACTGATAGTCGCCAGACGCTAGACGAAGCCCGGCCTAGAGCCGGGCTTCCTGGTTCTACACCGTCGGCGGCGTGCGTAGCGTATCGAACAGCGGCGCGGCGGGCATTGGTCGGGCGAAGTGGAAACCCTGCAGAAAGCGCACGCCGCGTTGTCTCAGGTACTGGACCTGCTCGGGGTTTTCCACGCCTTCAGCGACCAGGTCCAGCTGCAGGCGAGTGGCCAGGTCGAGGATGTTGTCCAGCAGATGGCGGGACAGCGAGTGTGAGTCGACCATGGAAATGAAGCTGCGGTCGATCTTCAGAATGTCGATGCGAAATTCTCGCAGATAGGCCAGGCTCGAATGGCCAGTGCCGAAATCGTCGATGGCGATGCGCACGCCCAGTTCGCGCAGCTCGGTGAACAGCTGCGCAGTGATCGCGGTGGGTGGGATCATCTGCCGTTCGGTCAGCTCGAGCACCAGGGTGATTTGCCCCGGCCCGAAGGCCGCCAGAAACTCGCGGCATTCCTCGGCCAGCTGCAGGTCCTGGCAGTGCGCTGCGGTGATGTTGATGCCGACATGAAACCCCTTCGGCAACTGCTCAGCGCGACCCGCGAAGTCCTCGCGGATATGGCGCATCAGCGCGCGGGTCATTGGTACGATCAGGCCCAAACGCTCGGCCAGGGGGATGAATTGATTCGGCGGCACCAGGCCTTCGCCTGGATGCTGCCAGCGCATCAGGGTTTCGACCCCGTCCCAGATGCCGGTTTCGGCGTCTATCACCGGCTGGTAATAGGGGATGAATTGGTCCGCCTCCAGAGCACGCTTGAGCGCAGTGCCAGGCGAGCTGGCGCGCAGGCTGAGGCGATAGGTGCCGATGCCTGCCAGTACGCCGAGAATGAGGAACAGCAGCCACTGCGGCTGATAGTGCGCCTGCATGTAGTGCAGGGTAACGCCCGGCGGATAGCCAGCAGTCACCTTGAACGGGTAGCGCGAGGAAGCGACCTCGGTGCTGTAGTCGCTGGTTGCCGGGGTTGGCGCGTTAGTCACATGGCCGTCAGCGGAAATCCAGTTCTGACCCACGGCGATCTGCAAGGAAACCTCTTGGCCATTGATCTGCAGCAGGTTGATCAGGTGCTGGCCGTCGATTCCGATCAGCACGCCATGCTGGTCGTCGGTCTGGCGATAGACCAGCACGGCGCGATCCGGAGTGACCACGTTGCCGGCCATCAGCCTGAGCTGCCCCTTGGCGTAGCTGGCGATGTCCTCGGTTTTTTCATAGGCGCCGAGCAGTGAGGTGCAGTAGATCAGGCCGTCGGTGACCAGATTGACCGAGCGCGAAAAGGGGCTGATGGTCATCTGGCTGCGGAGTGTCTGGACTACGTTCTCGCAGGGTTGCCCGGCAATCGGCAGCACTACGTCGGCAACTCTAGCGGCATCGTCGAGCATGTGCTCAAGTTGCGTGCGGGTATCGGTAGCGCTCTTTTCGGCACGGTTCTGCAACAGCGTGGCAGCCTGCCAATACATCAGGGGAATACCAAGCAGCAAAGGCAGTGCCGCGACCGCCAGCGAGGTGCTCAGGCGCAGCGTACGTCCGCGCTTGCGCAGGGTGGAGAGGGGCATGGGAGGTAGAAGAATCCAGAGTGGCTTTGCAGAGTCTAGCGGAAGTCGTACAACAAGAATGCTCGCTGCTTCTCGCAATTGTCGCCGTGTGCAATTTCGCCTAGCGTGCTTGTGGCCTGGCTGCCGTTAAGACCATGGTCGAATGGTTGGCGGCGGGCGCGATGGTTACAAAGGTAGATATAGAAGAACAACATCAATAACCGAGGTGATTCAATGAGTGCTGCGTCCCTTTATCCCGTGCGCCCCGAGGTGGCGGCCAATTCGCTGACCGACGAAGCCACCTACAAAGCCATGTACCAGCAGTCCGTGATCAACCCGGATGGCTTCTGGCGCGAACAGGCGCAGCGCCTCGACTGGATCAAACCCTTTACCAAGGTCAAACAGACCTCCTTCGACGATCACCACGTCGACATCAAGTGGTTCGCCGACGGCACGCTCAATGTGTCCTACAACTGCCTGGATCGCCACCTGGCAGAGCGCGGCGACCAGGTCGCGATCATCTGGGAAGGCGACGATCCGTCCGAGCACAAGGAAATCACCTACCGCCAGCTGCACGAGCAGGTGTGCAAGTTCGCCAACGCCCTGCGTGGCCAGGACGTGCATCGCGGCGACGTGGTGACCATCTACATGCCGATGATTCCCGAAGCCGTGGTCGCCATGCTGGCCTGCGCGCGCATCGGCGCCATCCACTCCGTGGTATTCGGCGGCTTCTCGCCGGAAGCCCTGGCCGGGCGCATCATCGATTGCCAGTCCAAGGTGGTGATCACCGCGGACGAAGGCCTGCGCGGCGGCAAGAAGATTCCGCTCAAGGCCAACGTCGACGACGCCCTGACCAACCCCGAGACGCGCAGCATCCAGAAGGTCATCGTGGTGCAGCGCACCGGCTCCGAGATCAAGTGGAACCAGCACCGCGACATCTGGTTCGAGGACCTGATGAAGGTGGCCGGCAGCGTCTGCGCGCCGAAGGAAATGGGCGCCGAGGAAGCGCTGTTCATCCTCTACACCTCCGGCTCCACCGGCAAACCGAAAGGCGTGCTGCACACCACTGGCGGCTACCTGCTGTACGCCGCGTTGACCCATGAGCGGGTGTTCGACTACAAGCCGGGCGATGTCTACTGGTGCACCGCCGACGTGGGCTGGGTCACCGGCCACAGCTACATTGTCTACGGCCCGCTAGCCAACGGCGCGACCACGCTGCTGTTCGAAGGTATCCCCAATTACCCGGACGTGACCCGCGTGTCGAAGGTCATCGACAAGCACAAGGTCAATATCCTCTACACCGCACCGACTGCGATCCGCGCCATGATGGCCCAGGGCGAAGCGGCCGTGGCCGGCGCCGACGGCTCCAGCCTGCGTCTGCTCGGCTCGGTCGGTGAGCCGATCAACCCGGAAGCCTGGGACTGGTACTACCGCAACGTCGGCAAGGAGCGCTGCCCGATCGTCGACACCTGGTGGCAGACCGAAACCGGCGGCATCCTGATCAGCCCGCTGCCGGGGGCCACGGCGCTCAAGCCGGGCTCGGCGACCCGTCCGTTCTTCGGCGTGGTGCCGGCGCTGGTCGATAACCTGGGTAACATTCTCGAGGGCGCCACCGAAGGCAACCTGGTGATCCTCGATTCCTGGCCGGGCCAGTCGCGCAGCCTGTACGGCGACCATGACCGCTTCGTCGACACCTATTTCAAGACCTTCAAGGGCATGTACTTCACCGGTGACGGCGCGCGCCGCGACGAAGATGGCTACTGGTGGATCACCGGCCGTGTCGATGACGTGCTTAACGTCTCTGGCCACCGCATGGGTACCGCCGAGGTGGAGAGCGCCATGGTCGCCCACCCGAAAGTCGCCGAGGCGGCGGTAGTGGGCGTGCCGCACGATATCAAGGGGCAGGGCATCTACGTCTACGTGACTCTGAACCAGGGCCAGGAGCCGTCCGAGCAATTGCGTCAGGAGCTCAAGGCCTGGGTACGCAAGGAGATCGGCCCGATCGCCACGCCGGACGTGATCCAGTGGGCGCCGGGCCTGCCGAAGACCCGCTCGGGCAAGATCATGCGCCGTATCCTGCGCAAGATCGCCACCTCCGAGTACGACAGCTTGGGTGACATTTCCACCCTGGCCGACCCGGGCGTGGTGCAGCACCTGATCGATACCCACAAGTCGATGCAGAGCGCCTGCGCCTAATCTGAGTTGCGCTACACCCCAGCGCCCCACGTCGGCTTGTCCGAGTGGGGCGTCTGCTTTTCTGCCCCTCGGATTGAACCAGTAAGTGAACTGGCCGGTCAGGATTGTCTGTTTTTTGTTCTGTCAAGATGCGTAGGCGGCCGGTCTCTGGGTTCTGTAATTAGTTGTCGCATCTTGGAAATATCGCCTGCCGCGCTATCGCTAGAATGCCGCACTTCCGTGCGCCGCCCGCAGCCTTGCATTACGCTGGCGACGTCATTTCTCCATGGCCCGGCTTACCCGCCCTGCGGCCAGTGAAACCCCATCCCAGTCAGGAGTTTCCCCCATGAAAAAGATCGCACTGCTCGGCGCGCTGGCACTATCCCTGCTGTCGCCGCTGACCATGGCCCAGGAAGCCAAGGCGCTGCGCATCGGTATCGAAGCGGCTTACCCGCCGTTCGCCTACAAAACTCCGGACGGCAACATCACCGGCTTCGACTACGACATCGGCGTGGCCCTGTGTGAAGAAATGAAGGTCGAGTGCAAGTGGATCGAGCAGGAGTTCGACGGCCTGATCCCAGCCCTGAAAGTACGCAAGTTCGACGCCGTGCTGTCGTCGATGTCGATCACCGAAGAGCGCAAGCGTGCCGTGGACTTCACCGGCAAGTACTACGCCACGCCTGCCAAGCTGGCGATGAAGAGCGGCGCGGTGATGAACGACGTGGCCACCGACCTCAAGGGCAAGAAGATCGGCGTACAACGCTCCTCCGTTTATGACCGCTACGCCACCGACGTCTTCGCGCCGGCCGGTGCCGAGATCGTGCGCTACAGCTCGCAGAACGAAGTGTTCCTGGACCTTAGCGCCGGCCGCCTGGACGGCACCATCGCCGACTCGGTGAATATCGAAGACGGCTTCCTGAAAGCCGACGCCGGCAAAGGCTTCGCCTTCGTGGGCCCGGACTTCACCGAAGAGAAGTACTTCGGCGAAGGCCAGGGCATCGCCGTGCGCAAGGGCGACAAGGCGCTGGCTGACAAGATCAGCGCCGCGATCCTGGCGATCCGCGCCAACGGCAAGTACAAGGCCATTCAGGACAAGTACTTCAGCTTCGACGTCTACGGCAAGTAAGACACGACTGCTGAAGCGGGCCTGTGTTGTTCAAGCAGGCTCCAGCGATCGTGATTTCTTGCTGGAGGTGGCGCACGCCGATTTTCGGCCTGTGCCACTTGTGCGTTGCATTTCCGGCGCCTGCGGGCGCACGCATGAGGTAAGCGGATGCTCAACGGCTACGGCTCGTCCATTATCGAGGGCGCCTGGCTCACCCTGATTCTGGCCTTGACCTCGATGGCGGTGGCGATCGTGCTCGGCCTGATCGGCGCGGCGTTTCGGCTGTCGCCGGTGCGCTGGCTGGCGGTGCTGGGGGAAACCTATTCGACGGTGATCCGCGGCATTCCCGACCTGGTACTGATCCTGCTGATCTTCTACGGCGGCCAGGACATGGTGAACCGGGTCGCGCCGATGCTCGGCTATGACGACTACATCGACATCAACCCCTTCATCGCCGGCGTGTTCACCATGGGCTTCATCTTCGGGGCCTATCTGTCCGAGACCTTTCGTGGTGCCTTCATGGCCATCCCCAAGGGCCAGGCGGAGGCGGGCGCAGCGTACGGCATGAGCGGCTTTCAGGTGTTCATGCGCATTCTGATGCCGCAGATGATCCGCTTCGCCATTCCGGGCTTCACCAATAACTGGCTGGTGCTCACCAAGGCCACCGCGCTGATTTCGGTGGTCGGCCTGCAGGACATGATGTTCAAGGCCAAGAGTGCCGCCGACGCCACTCGCGAGCCCTTCACCTTCTACCTGGCGGTGGCCGGTCTGTACCTGCTGATCACCAGCGTCTCGCTGCTGGCCCTGCGTTATCTGGAAAAACGCTACTCGGTCGGCACCAAGGCTGCCGAACTGTGAGGGCCGCACGATGATTTTCGATTACACCGTCATCTGGGACAGCCTGCCGCTGTATTTCGGCGGCGTGCTGGTGACCCTCAAGCTGCTGGCCATTGCGCTGTTCTTCGGCCTGTTGCTGGCCATTCCGCTGGCGCTGATGCGCACCTCGCGTTCGCCATGGGTCAACGGGCCAGCCTGGTTGTATACCTACGTGATTCGTGGCACGCCGATGCTGGTGCAGCTGTTTCTGGTCTATTACGGCCTGGCCCAGTTCGAGGCGGTGCGCGAGAGCGTGCTGTGGCCGTACCTGTCCAACGCCACCTTCTGCGCCTGCGTGGCGTTCGCCATCAATACCAGCGCCTACAGCGCCGAGATTCTTGCCGGCAGCCTGAAAGCCACGCCTCATGGCGAGATCGAGGCGGCCAAGGCCATGGGCATGTCGCGGGCCAAGTTGTACCGCCGCATCCTCCTGCCGTCGGCGTTGCGCCGCGCACTGCCGCAATACAGCAACGAAGTGATCATGATGCTGCACACCACCAGCCTAGCGTCGATCGTCACCCTGATCGACATCACCGGCGCGGCGCGCACCGTCAGCTCCCAGTACTACCTGCCGTTCGAGGCGTTCATCACCGCTGGCCTGTTCTATCTGTGCCTGACCTTCATCCTGGTGCGCCTGTTCAAGCTGGCCGAGCGTCGCTGGCTGGCCTACCTGGCGCCGCGGCGTTCCTGAACCCTCGGACTTCTGAAAGAGTGAAAAGCATGTACAAGCTCGAAGTGACGGACCTGCACAAGCGCTATGGCAGCCACGAGGTGCTCAAGGGTGTGTCGCTGGCGGCCAAGGCCGGTGACGTGATCAGCATCATCGGCTCCAGTGGTTCGGGCAAGAGCACCTTCCTGCGCTGCATCAACCTGCTCGAGCAGCCCCACGCCGGGCAGATCCTGCTCAATGGCGAGGCGCTCAAGCTGGTGCCCGGCAAGGACGGCGCCCTGCGCGCCGCCGACGACAAGCAGCTGCAGCGCCTGCGCTCGCGGCTGTCCATGGTGTTTCAGCACTTCAACCTGTGGTCGCACATGAACGTGCTGGAAAACGTCATGGAGGCGCCGGTGCACGTGTTGGGCATGGGCAAGGCCGAGGCTCGCGACAAGGCCGAGCACTATTTGCAGAAGGTCGGCGTGGCCCATCGCAAGACCGCTTACCCCGCCCATATGAGTGGCGGCGAGCAGCAGCGCGTGGCGATCGCCCGGGCACTGGCCATGGAGCCGGAGGTGATGCTGTTCGACGAGCCGACCTCGGCGCTGGACCCCGAACTGGTCGGCGACGTGCTCAAGGTAATGCGCGATCTGGCCGATGAAGGGCGTACCATGGTGGTGGTCACCCACGAGATGGGCTTTGCCCGCGAAGTGTCCAATCAGCTGCTGTTCCTGCATCAGGGCCTGGTGGAGGAGCGTGGCGATCCGCGCGAGGTGCTGGCCAATCCGCAGTCTCAACGGCTGCAACAGTTCCTCAGCGGCAGCCTCAAGTAGTTGGCGTTATCATCCCCGACCTATCACTGCGTTCAGAGCCCAACCTGCCCATCATGACTGCCCCCCGAATCGGCTTCCTGCTTTGGCCCTCCACCAAGCCCCTGACCCTGGCGCTGGCGGAAGAGGCCCTGAGCGTCGCCCAGCGCGTCCATCCGGAGGTGGTCTACGAGGTGTCGTTCCTGCAGGCAGAGGAGCCCGCCGAAGGCGCCTGGCGCCTGCCGGGCAGTTCCTGGACGGCAGGCCTGGAAGGCTACCGCAAGCTGTTCCTGCTTGCCGACGAGCCGCCGACTACCGTGGCGCCGGCGCTGGCCACCGCACTCAAGCAGGTGGCGCGCAATGGTTGCTGCCTAGGCGCGGTGGCGGCGGGCGTCTACCCGCTGGCGCAACTGGGGCTGCTCGATGGTTATCGGGCATCCGTGCACTGGCGCTGGCAGGACGACTTCGCCGAGCGTTTCCCCAAGGTGATCGCCACCAGCCACCTGTTCGACTGGGACCGTGACCGCCTCACCGCCTGTGGCGGCATGGCGGTGATGGACATGCTGCTGGCCCTGTTGGCCCGTGACCACGGCGCCGAGCTGGCTGGGGCGGTGTCAGAAGAATTGGTGGTCGAGCGCATCCGTGAAGGTGGCGAGCGCCAGCGCATTCCGCTGCAGAATCGTCTTGGCTCCAGCCACCCCAAGCTGACCCAGGCGGTGCTGCTGATGGAGGCCAACATCGAGGAGCCGCTGACCACCGACGAGATCGCCCAGCACGTGTGCGTGTCGCGTCGCCAGCTGGAACGCATCTTCAAGCAATACCTGAACCGCGTGCCCAGCCAGTACTATCTGGAGCTGCGCCTTAACAAGGCCCGCCAACTGCTGATGCAGACCAGCAAATCGATTATCCAGATCGGCCTGTCCTGCGGTTTTTCCTCGGGGCCGCATTTCTCCAGCGCCTACCGCAACTTCTTCGGCGCCACGCCGCGCGAAGACCGTAATCAGCGGCGCAGCAACAACCCCTTTGAACTGACCTCGGCGCCTGCCGAGCGCGGGTAATCGGTCGCCCTGACCGTCACCTCGCTGGATGCGGCTTTAATCTCGCGCCGTCAGGCGCAGGGCGGCAGTACCAGGACCGGCAGAGCGATAAACATTACGGCGATGGCCGCGATCAGGTGGCCGGCAGCGGAGACGCTGGCGACGAAGCGTTCGCGTTCGCTGCAGTGTGGCCGCCTGGCAGCAAGCTGGAACAGGCGCGCCAGGCCCAGCAGCACGGCAGCCGTACAGAGCGAAAGCGTGCCCAGGGCCAGGTTCAGCCAGGTCCACGGGCCGTCCTCAATTGGCGGCGGCGCCACCGAGCAGCCGACGCCCTGGCCGCCATACAGGGCCACGAACCACAGGCTCCAGATGCTCAGCCCGCTGGCCATATGGATCGGGTTGTAAAGCGAACGCAGGCTTTGCATCAGGCGCCTCCGAAAGCAGGTGGGAACAGGGCGATGGCGAAGTAGCTGACCCACAGCACGCCGAGGTTGTAGCCCCACAGCTGGGCGACCACCAGCGGCTCGTAGGGCGACTCGCCGCTGACGTAGCCGATGCGTATACGCAATGCCTGCAGCATACTGAGGATGCTGGCGAGCAGGGCATGGCCGAGGCTGTAGGCGAGCATCACGAAGATCACTGCATCATGGGCGCGCACGGTCGGCTCCAGTGATTCGCTGAGCAAGGCGACCAGCAGCAGAGCGCTCTGAATCAGGCCGACCACGGCCAGGCCGACCTGGCAAGTGAACAAGCCGCGGGCATCACCCTGGCGCAGTCGTGCCAACACCCGCCGGTGCCACGGCGTGGCCAGGCTCAGCAGCAGGGCGGCGGCCAGTAGCAGCCAGTGGTTGAGCACGGGAGCATCCGGCACCAGCCAGTTCGGCGCCACCGTCCAAAGGTAGAACCAGCCGAACAGCAGCGACAGGTACAACGCGCCGTTGGACAGCAGCGTCACGCCCATGCCCCAGAGGCCCGGCCCATCGCAGGTACGCGAATGCAGCGGCGGCTCGCCGGGCTGGGTGCGGGCATCCGGCGCGGCCTTGGGGTGGGCGCCGTTTTCCCAGCTCCAGCGCAGCAGCACCACAATGGCGGCGAAGCACGCGACCAGTGCCAGCAGGTAGGTCTTGGTCAGCAGGCTCAGGCACAGCACCGCGATAAAACAGGCGGCAATGAACGGCAGCCAGCTGTTGCCGGGCAGGTGAATGATCTCCCGCACCTTGCCGGTCAGCGGGTCGACGCCCCAGGTCTCGCGGCGGCCGTGGTCGATCACCGTCAGCGCATGTTCGCCACGGGCCATGCTTTCGCCTAGATCTGGGGCGCGCCACAGCGGGTGACGGTCGGTGACCTTGGCCAGGCTGACGAAGTTGTACGGGTTGGGTGGCAGGGCGGTGGCCCATTCCAGAGTGTCGGCCTGCCAGGGGTTGTTGCCCGCGGGTTTGCCATAGCGATAGTGCAGCACCAAGTCGAGCAGCAGGGTGGCGATGCCGATCACCATGATGAAGCTGCCGATCGACGAGATCAGGTTGGGCATGTCCCAGCCCAGGCCGCTCTCGTAGGTGTACACCCGGCGTGGCATGCCCAGAAGGCCGGTCCAGTGCATGATCAGGAAAGTCATATTGAAGCCGATGAACACCAGCCAGAATCCCCACTTGCCCAGACGCTCGGAGGCCATGCGACCGGAGAAGTGCGGCAGCCAGTAGTACAGGCCGGCGATCAGCGGGAACAGCATGCCGCCGATCAGCACGTAGTGGAAATGGGCGACCACGAAGTGGGTGTCGTGCACCTGCCAGTCGAACGGCACCAGTGCCAGCATCACCCCGGTCAGCCCGCCGCATACGAAGATGATCAGAAAACCCACCAGCCACAGCATCGGCACGTTGTAGCGCGGTTTGCCGAGCCACAGCGTGGCGATCCACGAGAACACCTGAATCGCCGTGGGAATCGCCACCAGCATGCTTGCCACCGAGAAGAACGCCTGGGCCAGTTGCGGAATGCCCACGGTGAACATGTGGTGCACCCAAAGGCCGAAGCTGATGAAACCGGTGCTCAGCACGCCCAGTACCACGGCGCGGTAGCCCACCAGTGGGCGGCCGCAGAACACCGGCAACAGGGTGGAGACGATGCCGGCCGCAGGCAGGAAGATGATGTACACCTCGGGGTGGCCGAACAGCCAGAACAGGTGCTGCCACAGCAGTGGGTCGCCGCCACGCGCCACTTCGAAGAACGGCAGGCCGGCGGCGCGTTCCAGTTCCAGCAGGATGCTGCCCAGGATCAGCGGCGGAAAGCCGATGACGATCATCATCGCCATGGTCAGGATGTACCAGGCATAGATCGGCATCCTGTTCAGCGCCATTCCCTCGGCGCGGGTGCGCAGGATCGATACCACCAGCTCGACCCCGGCCGACACCGCGGAAATCTCCACGAAGGTGATGCCCAGCAGCCAAAAGTCGGCGTTGATGCCCGGCGAGTGTGCAGCGCTGGACAGCGGCGTGTACATGAACCAGCCGGCATTGGGCGCCACGCCGAACAGCAGGCTGGAGCAGATGATCAGCCCGCCGAACAGGTAGCACCAGTAGCCCAGCGCCGACAGGCGCGGGAACACCAGGTCCCGAGCACCGAGCATCTTGGGCAGCAGGTACACCGCCAGGCCTTCCATCATCGGCACGGCGAACAGGAACATCATCACCGTGCCGTGCATGGTGAACACCTGGTTGTACATCTCCGGGCCCATGAAGGCGTTGCCCGGCAGCGCCAGTTGGGTACGGATCAACATCGCCAGCAACAGGCCGAAGATGAAGAAGCCGAGGCCCGTGACCATGAAACGCAGGCCCAGGGTGGTGTGGTTGACGATGGTCAGCGCCCGCCAGCCGCGCGGGTTGCCCCATACCTCGTTGAACTGATCGTGCAGGGCATCGGCATCGGCCGTTTCGCGGCACTGTGTTTCGCGGCTATCGCGCTGCTTCTCGTGACTTGCGCTCATGGTTCGAGGCCCTCCAGCCAGGTGGCGATGGCCTGCAGGTGCTCGTCATCGAGGTCGTCGGTCAGCGGCATGCCGGTACTCGGTTTCAGGCGGCCGTGCTCGCCTAGCCAGGTCAGCGTGGCGCCGGGCTCGTTGGGCAGCAGGCCGGCGCCGAGATGACGGCGGCTGGCCAGATCGGTGAGGTCCGGGCCGCGGTTGCCGGCACTGACGCCGGCCACCCGGTGGCACATGCCGCACTGGGCGAGAAAGGTGTCGGCGGCCGGGCCTTGTATGGCCTCTACCTGCGGCTCGCGGCGTGCATCGAGCCACGCCGCGAAGCTCTCTTCGCTGTGTGCCTGCACGTCGAGCACCATATGGCTGTGCTGGGTGCCGCAGAACTCCGTGCATTGGCCGCGAAAAGTGCCGGGCTTGTCGGCTTGCAGGCGGATGCGGTTCTCGCGGCCGGGAATCATGTCGATCTTGCCGCCCAGGCGCGGCACCCAGAACGAGTGGATCACGTCGGCGCTGCTGACCGTGATGTCGACCGGCCGCCCGGCCGGCAGGTGCAGCTGGTTGGCGGTCACCACGCCGCTGTCCGGGTAGCGCACCTCCCACCACCACTGATGGCCGATCACCTCGATCTGCAGCGGTGGTTCACCGAGAAGCGGCAGCTGCATCATGCGCTGGCCCACCGGAATGCCGAAGGCCAGCAGCAGGACGATGGTGATCGACGGCAGCAGGATGCCACCGCCGATCAGCCAGCGCCGCTGAATGCGCCGAGCTTCATCGACCGAATATTCGCGCGGCTTGCGCCAGACGGCATAGATCCACAGGGCGCTGACCACCACCAGCACCAGGCTGAAAAAGCCGCACATCGCCCACCACAGCAGGGCGATATCGCGCGCTACCGGGCCGGCCGGGGCCAGAATTGATTGGTCACCACTGCAGGCCGAGATAATCGGAACTGCTGAGGCGAGTGCGGTCAACTTGATTAGGGTCGGCCACGCTCGGCCTTTTCTAGAATCGACAGGGAGGCCGCCATGGCTGAGCAACAAGAATCGATCATCAGTCGCGCCGCCATCGCCGGGCACCCGCTGCACCCGATGATGATCCACTTCCCGGTGGCTGCGTTGCTGGGCCTGGTGGCCACCGATTTCGCCTACTTCTGGACCACCGATCCGTTTTGGGTACGCGCCAGTTTGTGGCTGGCCGGAGTCGGCGCGATCGGCGGCTGGATCGCCAGCATCGCCGGGCTGATCGATCTGCTGACCGTCAAGCGCATCCGCCAGAAGATCAGCGCCTGGTGCCATGCCATCATCGCCGTGATGATGCTGTCCCTGGCTTCGCTGAACTGGATGCTGCGCTTCCGCCACGGCGAGGAAGGCTTCGAGATCTGGGCGTTCTACCTGTCGCTGATCACCGCCGGGCTGATCGCCATCGCTGCCTACCTGGGCGGGCGCCTGGTGTATGAGCATGCCGTGGGTGTCGACGTCGAGTAGATCCGGCTGGGGCCCGCCTGCATTCATGGGTGGGTAGCTCCTGGTCAGAAAGGTTTGGCGAGCACCAGCCACAGGGTGGCGGCCATCATCGCGAAGGTGAGGCTGCCCAATGCCGCGCAGGCGATGGTCAGGGCAGGGCGAGGCTGGCGTTCGCATTGCAGGATCAGCAAGCCGCACAGCGCGTGACAGATGACCATCACCGCTACGGCGGTGAGCTTGGCTACCAGCCAGATGCCGAAGGTGCCATCGCGCAGGAACAGCGCGGTGCCGCTGCCAATGGCGAGCAGTGCGGCCGGCGTGGCGACCAGGGTGAAAATGGTGCGGTTGAGTCCCGGGTGGCCGGGGCGCTCCACGCTGTAGGCCGTGCGGCAACTCGCGGCGATCAGCGCAGGCAGATAGAGCAGGGTGCCGCACCAGGCGATCAGCGCGGTGAAATGCAGCAGTTTCAGCAGTGGCATCGGCGCCCTCCATTGCCAGTCATCCTGAGGTCTGCCCGTGTGACCCTGCCCCGAGAAAGCCGGTTCGACCTTTCCGCCGGGCGAGCAGGGCCGTGATTGCGATGCCTGTCAATGTGCTGAAGGCCCCGTCATTGCTGGTCTGGCGGCCGGGTGATTGGCGGTGAGAGGGCGTTCGCATGAGCCTGAAGGTAAGCCCGGGTGTG
Source organism: Phytopseudomonas straminea (assembly GCF_900112645.1). GTDB lineage: Bacteria > Pseudomonadota > Gammaproteobacteria > Pseudomonadales > Pseudomonadaceae > Aquipseudomonas > Aquipseudomonas straminea. The sequence goes on from NZ_FOMO01000016.1 coordinate 13,675, forward strand.
TCACTGAATGTGTGGGCTTTGTTGTCCGAGCCGACAGGGTGTGACCCCGTGACCGGCGCGGCGCCACGGCGGCGTGGTAAACTTGGCGCCACATTCCGCAGCCAATCGGGCTGTTCACTGTCGCACTGCGACAGCCACTTCCAGCTGGCCGCGAGGCCGGGAGATCGGATAGATGCACACGACGCAGTTGGTCGACCCCTTCGGCCGACGCATTACCTACCTGCGACTCTCGGTGACCGATCGCTGCGACTTCCGCTGCACCTACTGCATGAGCGAAGACATGGTGTTCGCGCCGCGCTCGCAGATCCTCAGCCTGGAAGAGCTGTACAACGTCGCCGACGCGTTCATCGGCCTGGGCGTCAAGCGCATCCGCATCACCGGCGGTGAGCCGCTGGTGCGCAAGAACCTGCTCAGCCTGCTGCGCCGTCTGGGCGAGCGCCCCGAGCTCGAGGATCTGTCGATCACCACCAACGGCTCGCAGCTTTCGCACATGGCCAACGACCTGCGCGCCGCGGGCGTGACACGCCTGAACGTCAGCCTCGATTCGTTGCAGCGTGAGCGCTTCGCCGCCTTCACCCGTCGCGACATGCTCGATCAGGTGCTGGCCGGCATCGATGCGGCAGCAGCGGCAGGCTTCAAGCGCATCAAGCTCAACAGCGTGGTGCAGACCGGGCGCAACGACGACGAAGTGCTGGGCTTGGTCGAGTACGCCATGGCCCGCGGCCTGGACATCAGCTTCATCGAAGAGATGCCCCTGGGCAGCGTGGTCAGCCATCAGCGCGAACAGACCTTCTGCTCCAGCGACGTGGTACGCGAGCGCATCGAACAGCGCCACGCGCTGGTGCGCAGCAGCCACGTCACCGGCGGGCCATCGCGTTACTGGCAGGTCAGCGGCAGCGACACCCGCGTGGGGTTCATCTCGCCGCACAGCAACAACTTCTGCGGCGATTGCAACCGCGTACGCGTCACCGCCGAAGGCAAGCTGGTGCTCTGCCTGGGCCATGACAACGCGCTGGATCTGCGCAGCCTGATGCGCGCTCATCCGGGCGACAGCGAGCGCTTGCGCGAGGCCCTGGTAGGCGCGCTGCAGCTCAAGCCCGAGCGCCATCACTTCGAAACCGACGAGCAGGTGCAGGTGATTCGCTTCATGAGCATGACCGGCGGCTAAGAGCCTGTTCAAAGTCTGCTGCGCGTCGGCACTGCGGCGTTAAAAACAGGCTCTAAGCCGCTTCGCTTGCTAGCTGTTTTCTCCATCCAGACGAGCGGTTCGCGCCTAGACGGCGCGGGCCTTTGCCCATTGTCCGCTGATCGGTGCCTGACCGAGTCGTCAGAAATTGCCCTGAACCTCCGCAACAGGGGCTCACTCCACTTAAGGGAGCGGCCCACACGGGCTTTTTTCTGAAGCGACGAGGAGATTCAAAGTGGATAACAAAGACGTTATTTCGGTACTGAATGACCTGATCGAAACCAGCAAAGATGGCGAGAAAGGCTTCAGCGAGTGTGCCGAGGACGTGAAAGAGCCGCGTCTCAAGAGCTTCTTCACCCAACGTTCGCAGGACTGCGCAAGCGCCGCCGCCGAGCTGCAGCAACTGGTACGCGGCCTGGGCGGCGACCCGGAAACCAGCTCCAGCGTTTCCGGCGCGCTGCACCGCGGCTGGGTGGACCTCAAGTCGCTGCTGACCGGCAAGAGCGAAGAGGCCATCCTCAACGAGTGCGAGCGTGGCGAAGACGTAGCCCTGAAGGCCTACCGCGATGCGCTGCAGAAAGACCTGCCGGCCAACGTGCGTGTGGTGCTCGAGAAGCAGATGCAGGGCGTGCAGCGCAACCACGACCAGGTCAAGGCACTGCGCGACTCCGCGCGCGCCAGCTGATCAGCGTTGCCAACGAAAAAGGATGCCTGCGGGCATCCTTTTTTATGTCCGGTATCTGGGCTCTCACTTGAACCACAGCCTGCAAGGGGCGACGTGCGCAGGCCTTATCCGACTCATCGAAGAAAACGATCATCAGCGGCAGAACCTTGCATCGATAATGGTTCTTAATGACGTTGCACCACAGCTTTGTTACCCTGTGTTTCGCTTTTTTCCGCGACTCTCCGTCTCCGTTCTACTCCGCAGTAAAAGGTTTGTTCCCTCCATGACTATCCCTGCGTTCGTTTTACGTCTCACGGCCCTCGTGTGCCTGGTGTGCAGCGCCGCCGCGCACGCCACCGATTATCCGCTCACCGTCACCGACCTGGCGGGCCGCCAGGTGACCATCGAGCACGAACCCAAGCGCATCGTCCTGCAGGACGGCCGCGATCTTTTCAGCCTGGCGCTGCTCGACCGTGAAGACCCGTTCGCGCGCATTTCGGTGTGGAACAACATCATCAAGCGCTCGGATCCCAACACCTGGGCGCTGTTCGAGAAGCAGTGGCCGAAGAGCGCCAACAAGGCCACCGACATGCAGTTCGGTGACGACGGCGACATGAACCTGGAAGCGGTGGTGGCCGGCAAGCCCGATCTGCTGGTGTTCCAGCTGCGCGCGCGCAAGTCGTTGGAAGGTGCCGGTGTCGAGCGCAAGCTGGCGGCCCTGAAGATCCCGGCGATCTATGTCGACACCGACCTGGACCCTGTGCCCCACAGCCAGAAGAGCATCGAGTTGCTCGGCAAGGTGCTGAACCGCGAAGCGCGAGCCACCGAATACCTGGACTTCTACAAGGCGCGCCTGGCCAAGGTCGACAAGCTGGTGGCCGAGCAGGGCAAACGCCCGCTGGTGTTCGTCGAGGCCAAGGCCGGGCAGGGCGGCTCCAGCGCCTGCTGCTTCACCCACGGCGAGGTGTACTGGGGCAAGCTGGTGCAGGCCGCTGGCGGCGACAACCTCGGCAGCCAGATCCTGCCGGGCGTTACCGGTGACGTGACCCTGGAGACGGTGATCAGCAAGAAGCCGGACGTTTACGTGATGAGCGGCACCCAGTTCAAGGACAGCACCTCGATCTCGCCGCCGTTCGGCTTCGGCCCGACCGTACAGCAGCCGGCCATCGACAAGGCCATGGCGCAATTGCTCAAGCGTCCGGGCATGGCGCAGTTGCAGGCGACCCGGCAGAACCGTGTGTACGGTGTGTATCACCACTTCTACGCCAGCGCCTGGAACATCCTGGCGGTCGAGTACCTGGCCCAGGCGTTTTACCCGCAGGCCGCCGCCGGGCTCGACCCTGCCGCCAGCACCCATACCTTGCTGGGCATGACCGGGCTGGGCACCGTGCCGGCCATCCTGTTCAGCCAGGCGCCGCACGGTGAGTGAGTCGGCCGTGGGCGCTGCGCCTGGCGCCGGCGACTATCAGCAGCGCTACGCTCGCGCGGTCTGGCAGCGCAGCCTGCTGCTGGTCGGCCTGCTGGTAGTGGCGCTGCTGGCGTTCATCGCCGATCTGGTGGTGGGCTCCGGCACCCTGAGTTTCGCCGATGCCGTTCAGGGCCTGTTCACGCCCGACCAGGTGGATGACTCGACGCGGGTAATCCTCTGGGAGCTGCGCATGCCCATGACCCTGATGGCAGTGCTGGCCGGCACCTGCCTGGCGCTGGCCGGGCTGATCATGCAGACGGTGCTCGACAACCCGCTGGCCGAGCCCTTCACCCTCGGTATTTCCTCGGCAGCGGGCTTCGGCGCGGCCCTGGCGCTGACCTTCAACCTGTCCCTGGCCCAGTGGCTGCCGGGCTTCGGCGCGGAGATGCTGGTCACCGCCAACGCGTTTCTGTTTTCGCTGCTCACCGTCGGCGTGATCCTCTTGCTGACCCGCGGGCAGATCGGCCTTCAGGCCATCACCCTGCTGGGGATCGCCGTGCACTTCGTGTTCAGTTCGCTGCTCGGCCTGGTGCAGTACGTGTCCAGCGTCGATCAGCTGCAGAGCATCGTGTTCTGGCTGATGGGCTCGCTGCTCCACGTGACCTGGACCAAGGTCGCCCTGTGCACGGCCATCGCCCTGGTGGCAGTGCCGCTGGTATTGATGCAGGCCTGGGCGCTCACCGCGCTGCGCAGCTTCGGCGACCAGGCGGTGGTGTTCGGCATTCGCGTCAAGCGCGTGCGCACGACCATGCTCGTTCTGGCAGCGCTGCTTGCTGGTGCGGTCACCTCGGTGGTCGGCATCATCGGTTTCGTCGGCCTGGTGGCGCCTCACGTGGCGCGCCTGCTGGTCGGCGAGGATCAGCGTTTCACCATCGGCGTGACCCTGGCCTGCGGGGTCATCTTCGTCACCCTGGCGTCGCTGGCCAGCAAGCTGATCGTGCCGGGCGCCGTGCTGCCCATCGGCATGGTCACTTCGCTGATCGGCCTGCCGTTCTTCATCGTCTTGATCCTGCGCGACCGGAGGCTGACTTCCCGATGAGTTTCGTCAGCCAGAATTACAGCGTTTCCATCAACGGTCGGCCGATCATCCGCGACTTCGCCGTGCGCGCCGAAGCGGGCCGCACCCTAGCTTTGCTCGGCGCCAATGGCGCGGGCAAGTCGACCTTCATGAAGGGGCTGTGCGGCCTGCTGCGCGCCGAAGGCTCGGCGACCATCGACGGCACCCAATTGCTTGGCCTGGAGCCGGCGCTGCGGGCGCGGCTGATCGGCTACGTGGCCCAGGACATGGCGCACCTCGACGTGCGTTTGTCGACCTACGAGCTGCTGTTGCTGGCGCAGCACGGCGGCGCGCGCGGCTGGTCGACCCAGCGCGACAGCCAGCACCGCGCCAGCGAAGTGCTCGAGCTGCTGGGCCTGCAGCGCTTCGCCGAAAAACAGCCGGGACAGCTGTCCGGCGGCGAACGGCAGATGATTTCCCTTGCTCTGGCGCTGGTGCGCAGCCCACGCCTGCTGCTGCTCGACGAGCCAACCTCGGCGCTGGATCTGGCCAATCAGCTGCACATGCTCGAGGCGGTCACCGCCTACACGCGTCGCGAAAAGATCGTCACCCTGGCGATCTTCCACGACATGAACCTGGCCAGCCGCTACGCCGACGACGCGCTGATGATCAGCCAAGGCCGTGTGCACGGCTGCGGCACCACCGACGAGATGCTTACCCCCGAGCATCTGGCCGCCGTGTATGGCGTCGATTGCCGGACCCTGAGCGTGGACGAGGGCGCCTATACCGCGATCTATCCTGTGTCGGTGATCGGCGCCTAAAGCTCCAGGGTATCGCTGCGCTCAATCCGAGCTACAGATGTAGCCGACTAACACCTGTGGGAGCGGGCCATGCCCGCGAACGCTTCGCGGGCATGGCCCGCTCCCACATGATGTGTCCACTCGCGCCGTCCATTCAGCCATCGCGCCGATGCACGCTGTTCCCCGCCGCAAAGGTCTCCCGGATCACCCGATCATCTCCCAGAGTAATCAGCGCGAACAGCCGCTCGGCCAGGTTGCTGCTCTGCTTGAGGCGATAGTCGATCAGCGGCGTGGCCTGGTAGTCGAGTACCACGAAGTCCGCGTCCTTGCCCGCCTCGAAGTTGCCGATGCGCTCGTCCAGATACAGCGCCCGGGCGCTGCCCAGGGTCGCCAGGTACAGCGACTTGAACGGATCGAGCTTCTGGCCCTGCAGCTGCATGATCTTGTAGGCCTCACTGAGCGAGCGCAGTTGCGAGAAGCTGGTGCCGGCGCCGATGTCGGTGCCCAGGCCGACGCGTACCTTGTACTGCTCCATGCGCTTGAGGTCGAACAGGCCGCTGCCGAGAAACAGGTTGGAGGTCGGGCAGAAGGCCACCGCCGACCCGGTCTCGGCCAGGCGCCGGCATTCGGCGTCGCACAGGTGCACGGCGTGGGCGAACACCGAGCGCGGGCCGGTGAGCTGGTGCTTGTCGTAGACGTCCAGGTAGCCGCCATTGTCCGGGAACAGCCCCTTGACCCACTCGACCTCCTGGCGGTTTTCCGACAGGTGCGTGTGCAGGTACAGGTCCGGGTATTCGCCCAGCAGGCGCCCGGCCATGGCCAGTTGCTCCGGCGTGCTGGTCGGCGCGAAACGCGGCGTCACCGCATAGTGCAGGCGGCCCTTGCCGTGCCAGCGCTCGATCAGTTCACGGCTGTCGGCGTAGCCGGATTCCACTGTATCGGTCAGCGCCTCGGGGGCGTTACGGTCCATCAGCACCTTGCCGGCGATCATGCGCAGGTCCAGTGCGCTGGCCACCTCGAAGAAGGCGTCCACCGACTGTTTGTGCACGCTGCCGAACACCAACGCCGTGGTGGTGCCGTTACGCAGCAGCTCATTGACGAACACCTCGGCCACTTCACGGGCGTGGGCCTGGTCGGCAAAACGCATCTCGGTCGGAAAGGTGTAGGTATTCAGCCAGTCGAGCAATTGCTCGCCGTAGGCGCCGATCATGCCGGTCTGCGGGAAATGGATATGGGTGTCGATGAACCCTGGGGTAATCAGCGCGTTGTCGTAGTGGGTCAGGGCGACGCCCGCCAGGCGCGGCAGCAGCTCGATAGCCGGGCCCACGTCGCGCACCTTGCCGTCTTCGACCAGCAGAATGCCGTCCTCGAAATAGGCGTAGGACGCCTCGATACCGACTTCGGCCGGGTCGGCCAGGCTGTGCAGGATGGCGCCGCGGTAGGCGTGGGGGACGTTGGACATGGGGCCTCGATTCAATTCCGATGGAGCAGGGCGGGCTTCGCGGATGGCGATGCCCACTGGGCGAGCGCCCTGATAATGGGCGCTTGCCGCTGTGAGCCGGGATTCTGCGCGACAAGCGTGGCGTCGACAACTACGCCTGCGACGAATGTTGACCTGATGGTCAGGTGGTGGGGCGAGGCGCCGCGCCGTCGGGCTCGGCCGTCGTCGCGTCGGCCTTCAGGGTTTCCGGCATGCCCAACAGCAGAAGAACCGCGCAGCCGGCCACCGCTGCCAGCACCAGAAACGCACTGTCGTAGCCATTGGCCTCGGCGACATAACCGGCCAGGCCGTTGCTCAACGCCGCGCCAATGCCGAAGATCAGGCTGACGCTGGCCAGGCTGACGTTGAAGTGGCCGCTGCCGTGGGTCAGGTCGCGCACCATCAGCGGGATCAGCGCGCCGAACAGGCCGGCGCCGATGCCGTCGAGCAATTGCACGGATACCAGCCAGACCGGATCGTCGCTCAGCGTATAGAGTACGCCGCGAATCGGCAGAATCAGAAAACCGACCAGCAGCAGCGGCTTGCGCCCCCAGCGATCGGCGCGGGCGCCGACCAGCATGGCCGCCGGAATCATTACCAGCTGGGCGGCGACGATACAGGCCGAGATCAGTGTGGTCGCCAGCTCCGGATTGGCCAGCGCGAGCTTCTGCCCCACCAGCGGCAGCATGGCGGCGTTGGCCAGATGAAACAACGCGCAGCATAGTGCCAACAGTACCAGCGGTGGCTGGGTGAGCAGCTCGCGCAGCGGCGTCATGGCCGCGCCGACGTCCCGGCCACGGGCTATGTCGGCATCGACGGCGCGCGCCGGAATGCTCAGCACCGACAGCAGGCTCAGCACCGCCATGACGGTCATCAGGTAGAACACCGCCACCGGCCCCCACAGGTAGGCGAACAGGCCGGCGAGCAGCGCGGCGGTGGCGTTACCGGCGTGGTTGAAGGATTCGTTGCGGGCAATACGGCGGGTAAACGCCTTCGGCCCGACGATGCCCAGGGTGATACCAGCCAGCGCTGGGGCGAACACCGAAGACGCCATGCCGGCGGCGATCTGGCTCACCGCCACCCAGGCGAACTGGGTCTGCCACAAGGTGACCAGGCAGGCGAGGGTGACCAGTACAGAGGCGGCCGCAACCAGCAGGCGCTTGTCGCGAGCCCAGTCGACCAGCGCGCCAGCCGGAATCTGCGCCGCCAGGCCGGCCAGCCCACCGAGGGCCATGACCAGGCCGATATCGCCGGGCTGCCACTTGTGCACCGAGAGCAGATAGATGGCGAGATAAGGCCCGAGCCCGTCGCGTACATCAGCCAGAAAGAAATTCAGGCGATCCAGCTTCGCTGCGCATGGGTACGTCTGCATGGGAACCTCGGGCGGCAAGAAAACGCGCCAGGCAATTGCGCTGGCCTGGCGATTGGATGCCAGCGAAGCGGCGGCGTTCCCTGTACATATGCGCGGGGCTTGCTGGCGCCTTGGCTGTGCTAAACTCCCGCCCCTTCTGGCCATTGGCCAGGCCTCACGCTCTCCAAGCATCGCGCCTCAAGGACCTATATGACGCTGTGCGCCGCTGACCTCCCTGCCAATCCGGTTGCCGTCTCGGCGAGCGCCTGCCCGTGCGCCTGAAATCCATCAAGCTGGCGGGCTTCAAGTCCTTCGTCGACCCCACCACGGTGAACTTCCCCAGCAACATGGCGGCGGTGGTCGGTCCCAACGGCTGCGGCAAGTCCAACATCATCGATGCCGTGCGCTGGGTGATGGGCGAGAGCTCGGCGAAGAACCTGCGCGGCGAGTCGATGACCGACGTCATCTTCAACGGCTCCAACACCCGCAAACCGGTGACCCAGGCCAGCATCGAGCTGATCTTCGACAACAGCGACAACACCCTGACCGGCGAGTACGCAGCCTTCGCGGAAATCTCCATTCGCCGCCGGGTGACCCGCGACAGCCAGAACACCTATTTCCTCAACGGCGTGAAATGCCGTCGTCGCGATATCACCGACATCTTCCTTGGCACCGGTCTGGGCCCGCGCAGTTACTCGATCATCGAGCAGGGCATGATCAGCAAGCTGATCGAGGCCAAACCCGAGGAGCTGCGCAACTTCATCGAAGAGGCGGCGGGCATTTCCAAGTACAAGGAACGCCGCCGCGAGACCGAGAGCCGTATCCGCCGCACCCAGGAAAACCTGGCGCGCCTGACTGACCTGCGTGAAGAGCTGGAGCGCCAGCTCGAGCGCCTGCACCGTCAGGCCCAGGCGGCCGAGAAGTATCAGGAATACAAGGCCGAGGAGCGTCAGCTCAAGGCGCAGCTGACCGCGCTGCGCTGGCAGACGCTGAACGAGCAGGTCGGCCAGCGAGAGGCGGTGATCGGCAATCAGGAAGTTTCCTTCGAGGCGCTGGTGGCCGAGCAGCGCAACGCCGACGCCAGCATCGAACGGCTGCGCGATGGCCACCATGATCTGTCCGAGCGTTTCAACCTGGTACAGGGGCGCTTCTATTCGGTGGGCGGCGATATCGCCCGGGTCGAGCAGAGCATCCAGCATGGCCAGCAACGCCTGCGCCAGCTGCAGGACGACCTGCGCGAAGCCGAGCGCGCGCGTCTGGAAACCGAATCGCACCTGGGCCACGACCGCACCTTGCTGGCGACCCTCGGCGAAGAACTGGCCATGCTCGAACCGGAGCAGGAAATCACCGCGGCGGCTGCCGAGGAATCCGCCGCCGCCCTGGAGGAAGCCGAGACCGGCATGCACGGCTGGCAGGAGCAGTGGGACGCCTTCAACCAGCGCAGCGCCGAGCCGCGTCGCCAGGCGGAGGTGCAGCAGTCGCGCATCCAGCAGTTGGAGCAGAGCCTGGAGCGCCTCAGCGAACGCCAGCGTCGTTTGGGCGATGAGTTACAGCAACTGGCCGCCGACCCGGAGGATGCGGCGATCATCGAGCTGGGCGAGGAGATCGCCGTTGGCGAGCTGGACCTGGAGCAGTTACAGGAACAGGAAGCCGAGCAGGCCGAGCGCCTGCAGCAATTGCGTGACGAACTGCAACACACCGGTCAGGCGCAGCAGCAGGCCCAGGGCGAGCTGCAACGCCTCAGCGGTCGCCTCGCGTCTCTGGAAGCCTTGCAGCAGGCCGCGCTGGATCCGGGCAAGGGCACGGCGCAATGGTTGCGCGACAACGGCCTCGATCAGCGCCCGCGCCTGGCCGAAGGCCTGCGGGTGGAAGCCGGCTGGGAGCTGGCGGTGGAAACCGTACTCGGTGCCGACCTGCAGGCCGTGCTGCAGGATGATTTCGGCGGGCTGGATTTCGCCGCCCTTGAGCAGGGCGAATTGCGCCTGGTGTCGGCGGCCGGCGATAGCCAGCGCATCCCCGGCAGCCTGCTGGACAAGGTCGAGTCACCCGTGGACCTGGCGCCCTGGCTGGGCCGTGTGCGCCCTGTCGAAAACCTCGATCAGGCCCTGGCCGAACGCGCCACGCTGGCATCCGGCGAAAGCCTGGTCAGCCGCGATGGCTATTGGGTTGGCCGGCACTTCCTGCGGGTGCGGCGTGCCAGCGAGGCGCAGAGCGGCGTCCTGGCCCGGGCTCAGGAGCTGGAGACGCTGGGCCTGGAGCGGGACGAGCGCGAGGCCGCGCTGGCGCTGCTGGAGGAAAGCCTGCAGGCCCTGCGCGAGCGCCAGCGTCAGGAAGAAGAATTGCGCGAGCAGCAGCGCCGCCAGTTGCAGGATCAGGCGCGCCGCCTGGGCGAGCTGAAGGCGCGGCTGTCAGCCGGTCAGGCCAAGGCCGAGCAGTTGTTGCTGCGGCGTCGGCGCATCGAGGCCGAGCAGCAGGAGCTGGCCGAGCAGCGGGCCATGGAAACCGAACAGTTGGGTGAGGCGCGCCTGTACCTGCAGGACGCCCTCGACAGCATGGCCCTGGATACCGAGCAGCGCGAAAGCCTGCTGGCCAGCCGCGATGCCTTGCGCGAGCGGCTTGATCGGGTACGCCAGGAGGCCCGTCAGCACAAGGACCACGCGCACCAGTTGGCCGTGCGCCTGGGCTCGCTGCGCGCCCAGCACGACTCCACCCGCCAGGCCCTGGAACGCCTCGAGCTGCAATCCGAGCGCCTCACCGAAAAGCGCGAGCAGCTCGACCTGAACCTGGAAGAGGGTGCTGCACCGCTGGAAGAGTTGCGCCTGAAACTCGAGGAGCTGCTGGAGCGGCGCATGGGCGTCGAAGAGGAACTGCGCCTGGCGCGCCTCGCGCTGGAAGATGCCGATCGCGAACTGCGTGATGCCGAGAAGCGCCGCACCCAGGCCGAACAGCAATCGCAAATGCTGCGTGGCCAGCTGGAGCAGCAGCGCCTGGAATGGCAGTCGCTTAACGTGCGCCGCAAGGCCTTGCAGGACCAGTTGCTGGAAGAGGGCTTTGATCTGCACGGCGTGCTCGCCACCTTGCCCGAGGACGCCAGCGAGGCGGCCTGGGAACAGGCCTTGGAACAGATGGCCGGGCGCATCCAGCGGCTCGGCGCGATCAACCTGGCGGCCATCGAGGAGTACCAGCAGCAATCCGAGCGCAAGCGCTACCTGGATGCCCAGAATGCCGACCTGGTCGAAGCACTGGATACCCTGGAAAACGTCATCCGCAAGATCGACCGGGAAACCCGCAATCGTTTCAAGGAAACCTTCGACCAGATCAACGCCGGCCTGCAGGCGCTTTTCCCGAAAGTTTTCGGCGGTGGCAGCGCATATTTGGAACTCACCGGCGAAGATCTACTCGATACCGGGGTGACCATCATGGCGCGTCCACCGGGCAAGAAGAACAGCACCATCCATTTGCTGTCCGGCGGCGAGAAGGCATTGACGGCGCTGGCGCTGGTTTTTTCGATCTTCCAGCTCAATCCGGCACCGTTCTGCATGCTCGACGAAGTGGACGCTCCGCTGGACGATGCCAACGTCGGGCGTTACGCGCGGCTGGTCAAGGAGATGTCGGAAACCGTGCAGTTCATCTACATCACCCACAACAAGATCGCCATGGAAATGGCCGACCAGTTGATGGGCGTGACGATGCACGAACCCGGTTGTTCGCGACTGGTAGCGGTGGATGTCGAAGAGGCGCTGGCGATGGTGGACAGTTGAGAAGGCCAAACGAGGTTTTTGTCGCGTAAAAACCGGTGTCAGTGGCGGTTTTACAGCGTATTGCCGGTGTAAAGTTGCCTTTCGTCGTGCTAGCTTAACGCCCACTTTTGTTGCACGTGGGAAAACGCCAGTCAGAACATGGAGTTGGCGCCACGTTTCAAGGTCATCATTACGGGCCAGGACGCCTTTTTTCATCAATTTTTGCTTTAGGGGTCAGGACATTTCATGGAATTCGGTCTACGCGAGTGGCTGATCATCATCGGTATCATCGTCATCGCCGGCATCCTCTTCGATGGCTGGCGGCGGATGCGCGGTGGCAAGGGCAAACTCAAGTTCCGGCTCGACCGCAACCTGTCCAATCTGCCCGATGATGACGGCGACCCCGACGTGCTCAGCCCGCCCCGGGTGGTCGAGCGCAATCAGGAACCCTCTCTGGACGAAGATGATCTGCCGTCGATGAGCGCCCGTGACGTCAACAACCGCCGTCGTGGCGAGCCGCGCCAGGGCGACCTGGATCTGGTCGCCGACGAGCCGGTGCCGACGCTGCTCGATCCGGTTGCTGAAAAAGACGATTCCCGCAGCGCCTCCAGCAAGCAGTCCGACAAGGACCTGCCGCCGGTCGAGGAGGTGTTGGTGATCAATGTCATCGCCCGCGACGAACAGGGCTTCAAGGGCCCGGCGTTGCTGCAGAACATTCTGGAAAGCGGCCTGCGTTTCGGTGAGATGGACATCTTCCATCGCCACGAGAGCATGGCCGGCAACGGCGAAGTGCTGTTCTCCATGGCTAACGCCCTGAAACCCGGCACCTTCGACCTGGACGACATCGAAGGCTTCAGCACTCGCGCGGTGAGCTTCTTCCTCAGCCTGCCAGGCCCGCGTCATCCCAAGCAGGCCTTCGACGTGATGGTTGCTGCGGCACGCAAGCTGGCCCACGAACTCAATGGTGAGCTCAAGGACGATCAGCGCAGCGTGCTGACCGCGCAAACCATCGAACATTACCGTCAGCGCATCGTCGAATACGAACGCCGCCTGTTGACGCAAAAACGCTGAAAGAAAGCGGCACCGACAAGCCTCAAGCTACAAGCCCAGCGCTTGGCTTGAGGTTTTTCGTTTCTGTGCCCTGGCCGTGGCCCGCCGAGAATGACCCGCATGAAAGATTCCGCTCAACGTATCCTCGAACTGCGTAACGAACTGGACGCACACAACTACCGCTATTACGTGCTCGACGAGCCGAGCGTGCCGGACGCCGAATACGATCGTCTGTTCCGCGAACTGCAGGCCCTCGAAGCCGAGCACCCGGAACTGGTGACGCCCGATTCGCCGACCCAGCGCGTTGGCGGTGAAGCGCTTAGCGCCTTTGGCGAGGTGCGCCACGAAGTGCCCATGCTCAGTCTTGGCAACGCCTTCGAAGAGGACGACCTGCGGGCTTTCGACCGCAGCGTGCAGAACGGCCTCGGCGTGCAGGGCGGCGATCTGTTCGGTGGCGGTGCCGAGGTCGAATACAGCTGCGAGCCCAAGCTCGACGGCCTCGCGGTGAGCCTCTTGTATCGCGACGGCAAGCTGGTGCGCGGCGCCACCCGCGGCGACGGCACCACCGGCGAGGACATCAGCGTCAACGTGCGCACCATTCGCAACGTGCCGCTCAAGCTGCAGGGCAGTGGCTGGCCGGATGTGCTGGAAGTGCGCGGTGAGGTGTTCATGTCCCGCGCTGGTTTCGAACGTCTCAACGCCGCCCAGGCCGAGATCGGTGGCAAGACCTTCGCCAACCCGCGCAACGCCGCGGCCGGCAGCCTGCGCCAGCTGGATTCGAAGATCACCGCCAGCCGCCCGCTGGAATTCTGCTGCTACGGCCTCGGCCAGCACAGCGCCGAGCCGGCGCCGACCCAGGTCGGCATGCTGCAGCGCCTGAAGACCTGGGGCATTCCCATCAGCCCCGAGCTGAAGCTGGCCAAGGGCGTTGAGGATTGTCTCGCCTATTACCGCGATATCGGCGAGCGGCGCATGGGGCTGCCCTATGACATCGACGGCGTGGTGTTCAAGGTCAACAACATCGAAGACCAGCAGCAGCTCGGCTTTCGCGCCCGCACGCCGCACTGGGCCATCGCCCACAAGTTTCCCGCCATGGAAGAGCTCACCGAGCTGCTCGACGTGGAGTTCCAGGTTGGCCGTACCGGTGCCGTAACGCCAGTGGCGCGCCTCAAGCCGGTGAAGGTCGCTGGCGTGACGGTATCCAACGCCACGTTGCATAACATGGACGAGGTGGCGCGCCTCGGGGTGATGATCGGCGACACGGTGATCATCCGCCGCGCCGGTGACGTGATTCCCCAGGTGATGCAGGTGGTCACCGAGCGCCGCCCCGAGAACGCGCGCCCAGTGGCGGTGCCGGAGCAGTGTCCGGTGTGCGGCTCGGCGGTGGAGCGTACCCAGCTGATCAAACGCAGCAAGGGCCGCGAAACCGTTAGCGAAGGTGCCGTGTATCGTTGCGTCGGCCGCCTGGCCTGCGCCGCCCAGCTCAAGCAGGCGATCATCCATTTCGTCTCGCGCCGTGCCATGGATATCGAAGGCCTCGGCGAGAAGAGCGTCGAGCAACTGGTGGACGAGGGCCTGGTCGGGTCGCCGGCCGATCTCTACACCCTTGAATTCGATCAGGTCGTTGGTCTGGAAGGCTTCGCCGAGGTATCCAGCAATAAACTGCTCAAGGCCATCGCTGACAGCAAGCGCCCGAGCCTGGCGCGCTTCATCTACGCCCTCGGTATTCCCGATGTGGGTGAAGAGACCGCCAAGGTGCTGGCGCGCTCCCTGGGGTCGCTGGAGCGTGTCACCCAGGCATTGCCGGAAGTACTAACCTACCTGCCGGACATCGGTCTGGAGGTGGCCCACGAGATCCACAGCTTCTTCGAAGACGCGCACAACCAGACGGTGATCAGCCACCTGCTCGAGCGCGGGCTCGAGCTGCAGGACCAGGGCGAGCTGGCGGCCGAATTCGCCGCCAGCACCACGCTCGGCGGATTGCTCGACAAGTTGAATATTCCGTTTGTGGCGGCCACTGGCGCGAAGAATCTGGCCGAGCGCTTCAAGACGCTGGAGGCGGTGATCACCGCCGACTGGCTCGACCTCAGCGCGATGAAGGGGCTCAACGAAAAAGCCAAACAGTCGGTGCGCGAGTTCTTCGCCAACGCCGAGAACGCCAATCGTGCGCGGGCCATCGAGACGCAGCTGCGTGATTTCGGCATGCACTGGGAGAGCGAGAAGAAGGTCGTCGAAGGCCTGCCGCTGGCCGGCCAGACCTGGGTACTGACCGGCAGCCTGGAAGTGATGAGCCGCGATATCGCCAAGGACAAGCTGGAAAGCCTGGGCGCCAAGGTGGCCGGCTCGGTATCGGCGAAAACCACCTGCGTGGTCGCCGGCCCCGGCGCCGGCTCGAAGCTGGCCAAGGCCACCGAGCTGAACATTCCGGTGCTTGATGAGCAGACGTTTATCGCCAAGCTGGGCGATTACGGCATCGCTGCTGAATGACGGTTTAACGCCTCCAGAAACCGCGACCTCGCGCCGAGGTCGACGCTCCTGCGCAGCGCATAGCCCGGGTCGAGCGCAGCGACACCCAGGGTTTTCTGGGTTTCGCTGCGCTCAACGCCAGGCTACGAGGCCTGCGTGGCTACAACCCATCAGCAGTGGCTCATCAATGCGTTCTCAACCGCCCGCCAACATCATCCAGAACGACGTGCCGACCCCGACGATGCTTTCGCCGGCCACCAGCCCAGCCGCGGCGGCGATGGTGAAACGCTCGCCGAGGCTGCGCCAGCGCGACTGAAATACCCAGGCGAGCAGGGCGCCGATCGCCATCATCAGCGAGATCGACGCCGGGATGATGAACGCCAGGCCAAAGGCCGCCGAGCTCGGCAGCAGCCGGGCGAAGGTCGACTGCACCGGCAGGCTCGCTTCCAACACGCCAAACACCACGCCGCCCAGGGCGCCGGCCAGCATGGCCCAGCGAATGCTCACGTCGAGAGAATCGAGGCCATAACCCAGCACTTCGGCGACCGCCTTCCAGGTGGCGACGGCGGGCGCCGGCCATTGTTGGGTGATCAGCATGCTTTGTGGGTCGGGGATCAGGATCTGGTAGACCAGCACGCCGACGATGCTGCCGACCAGAATGCCCAGGCACTGGGCGATCAACTGGTTGTAGGGCTTGGCGCCGATGGCGTGGCCGACCCGGAAGTCATTGAGCAGGTCGGTGCACTGGCCGGCGGCGCCGCCGGCGGTATTGGCGGCCATCAGGTTGACGCTGACCTGCCCCGGTGCGATCACTCCGAACGTCAATTGCGACAGCTGCCCGGTGGCGCCAATTGGCGGAATGCCGGTCGCCCCGACCACCCGCGCGGCCATGCAGGCGAGGGCCACCGCCAGCGGTACGCTGAGCAGCGCCATCAGCGGGTCGATATCGAACAGCAGCACCTGCAGCGTCAGCACCAGCAAGGACGCTAGAACCAGCATCAGCAGCGGCAATTTGGCAGGGCTCTGCCGGAGCGTATCGCCAGCGGCGCGGGCGATACGCCGGCTCGCCACGAAGCGCACCGCCAGGGCGGTCAGGGTGGCGCAGACCAGCAGGGTCACGCCGGGCCATAGCAGCCACTCTACCAGCGGAGCGAACTGCGGGCCGCTGGCATCATCGGCGAGCGCGACCAGGCCACTGCTCAGCAACCACGGAGCCAGGCCGCCCCAGGCGATCAAGGCACCAAGCAGCAACGACAGGCCTACTCGGATGCCGATGATGCCGCCAAAGCCGATCAGCAGCGGCGACGGGTCGAGGTTGAAGGTCAGCCGTTCCAGTTGCGCACTGGGCGACCAGCGCGGCAGGTTGTATAGGAAGGTATCTGCCCATTTCACCAGCCCGCCGAGCAGCGCCGCGGCGCCAAGCACGCAGAGACGTTGCAGCGCATCGCGGCCATGGTTGTAGACCTGCTGCATGGTTTCCAGGGTGGCGACCGCCTCGGGAAAGCGCAGGCGGGTGTCCTCGACCATGCTGCGACGTAGGTACCAGGCCACCCAGATACCCAGAAAGCTCACCGAGAACACCCAGGCCACCAATGGCAGCGTCGGCAGCTGTTGCCCGGTCAGCAGGGTGTAAGCTGGTATGGGCGCCACCAGGCCGCCGGAGATGATCGAAGCGGCCGCCGAGGCGGTGGTCTGATTGATGTTGCTTTCGCGCATGCTCCAGGCGGTGCCCAGACGCCAGCGCACCAGGCTTTGCCAGATGCCGTAGCTGACCAGCAGGGCGATGATCGACATGTTGAACGACCAGCCGATTTTCAGCCCGGAATAAATGTTAGACGGCGTCAGCAGGGCGCCGAGCAATACACCGGAAAACAGGGCGCGGAAGGTGAGTTCGCGATCGGCGAGCATGGCGAGCCTGCATCTGACGAGTGTCGTCGTTTGAGGCGTCAGGCTGGCGGGGGTTCAGTCTTAAAGGAGGGCGTTCTTTGCGGGGAAGAGCAGCGGGACGCCTTGTGACGCCCCGCTGATGGATCAGTTGACCGCGTCGGTCAGTGCCTTGGCCGGTACGAACTTCACGACCTTCTTGGCAGCGATTTCGATGGCTTTGCCAGTCTGCGGGTTGCGACCGGTGCGCGCCGGGCGCTCGCTTACCTTCAGTTTGCCGATGCCCGGCAGGGTGATTTCACCACCATTTTCCAACGCATCGCTGACGATCTCGCTCAGCTGATCGAGTGCCGCGCGGACGGTGGTCTTCGGCGTGTCGATAGCTTCTGCGATGTCACCGATCAGTTGGTCTTTGGTAATGGCCATGTGATTGCTCCTTGGGGATGAAAAGTCTGGCGCTGGATACGCCGCTACTCATAGTTGATCGATCAGAGCTGCACTGCCCGATCGGTCAGGCTTCATTGTGACCTACCTGCTGCCGGTTAATTCCGCCGTACTGCTCAAATCCGTGCGCTTGCGAGCGTTTCTCGTGTTTTTCCAAGGGTGTTAAGTTCGCGTAAAGATACTGGCGGTTTGCCTTTCTGTTCCTTTAAATGGGGCTATTCTCCTGAAAACAGTCGCCAGAGCCATTCCGGTTCTGCTGGGGGAAGCCATGTTGCGCTTATTCGCCGATCTTGGGTTTCGTTCGAAGATTGCCCTGCCGATCATCTTCCTCGCACTGTTGCTGGTGCTGATGGGCAGCCTGGCTATGTGGGGCATCAGCCAGGTGGTTGGCGCCAGCAATCGACTCACTCACCAATTTCTGCCAGGCGTGAGTCTGCTGCTCAACGCCGATCGCGACCTCTATCAGGCGCTAGTCGCCGAGCGCAGCCTGCTCAGCGATGGTGCTCGAGAACATGTAGCGGATCTGCGCCAGTCCCAGGCAGAAAACGTCCAGCAGGCCGCTGACCGCGTCCGCGCCTATGGGCAGATGGCGCCGGGCGACGAGGCCATGCGCCTGGTGAGCGACTTCGAACGTGCATTTGCAACCTGGCAGCGCAGTGCCGCTCAGGTCATGCAACTGATCAACACGGATCCGGCCGCCGCCGCCCGCTTGAGCTTCGGCGACAGCGAGGCGCAATTCGATGCCATGCGCGAGGTGATCAACAAGCTTGGCGAGTTGGAGGATCAGGCTGCCAAAGATGTCGGTACAGCGGCTATTGCCCACGGCGAACGCCTTGGCTGGCAGCTCGGTGTGGCAGTGGGCAGCGGGTTGCTGGTCTGCTTGCTGCTGGTCATCGCCTTCCCCACGCTGGTCACGCGGCCGCTACACCGCTTGCTCGACCGCATCGACCAACTGGCCGATGGCGATGGCGACCTACGCGTACGCCTTGAAGTATCGTCACGCGACGAGCTCGGCCGCCTCAGTACCAGCTTCAATCGTTTCCTCGACAAGCTGCACCCGATGATCAGCGATGTAGGTCGGGTCACCGGCGAGGTCGCCAGTGCGGCGAAAGGCCTGGCGGTGATGGCCGCCACCAATGACCGGCTGATCAACAGCGAGCACGCGGCGGTCGATCAGGTCAGTACCGCAGCCACTGAAATGAGTGCAGCGGTGCATGAGGTCGCGCGTAGTGCCCAGGGCGCAGCCGATAGCGTACGTCACGCCGAAACCCAGTCCCGTGAAGGCGCGCGGGTGGTCGGGGCGACCATTCAGACCATTCGTCATCTGGCTGGTGAAGTGGAGAGTGCTTCGCAGAGCATTCAGGCGCTGGAGCAGGAAGCCGGTCGCATTGGTGAGGTATTGGCGGTGATCCGCGGCATTGCCGAGCAGACCAATCTATTGGCCCTCAACGCCGCAATCGAGGCCGCGCGAGCGGGCGAACAGGGACGCGGCTTCGCTGTGGTGGCCGACGAGGTGCGGGCTCTGGCAGCGCGCACCCAACAGTCGACAACCGACATTCAGGACATGATCCAGCGCCTGCAAGGCGGTGTGCAGAATGCCGTCAAAGCCACCCACTCGGGCAGTTTGAAGGCCCGGGAAAGTGTCGAGCAGGCAGCGGGTGTGGATCAGGCGCTAAGCGATACCAGTGATTCGCTGCAACGCATCAACGATATGACGGCCCAGATCGCCACCGCCTGTGAGCAGCAAAGCAGCGTCACCGAGGAGATCGCCCGTAATATCACCGATATTCGTGAGCTCTCCAACGAGGCAGCGAACACCTCGCAGCAGAGCACCGAAGCCAGTCAGCGCCTGTCCGAGCTGTCCGGGGACCTGGCGCGACTGGTCGGCCGCTTCCGCGTCTGAGGCCGCACATATACGCTAAGTGCTTGAAGCAGTTGTAAGTTCGGCACAAGCCGGTACAATGGCGCCGGCTCACTGCATGGTGAGCCGCGTTATGGTGGTCCTGCCGGTCCCCCCGCAACGATTACCCGTGAACCTGGTCAGATCCGGAAGGAAGCAGCCACAGCGGGAACATTGTGTGCCGGGGTGTGGCTGGCAGGATCGCCTCCATCTCCAGGCCCGTTCGGGTCACTTGATTTTGAAATACAGCTTCGGCGCTCGGTACCTACCGCAGCGGCGTTTTCTGCTGTCCGTCGTTTTTGTTCCTGCGAGTGATATTTCCCGTTGGCCATGGAAAAAGCCCGTCGCAGGGACGGGCAAAAGGGTGACACTGGAGAGGGTACGCTGGCTTACAGGATCGACAGCGGGTAGTTGAAGATCAGGCGGTTCTCGTCGAACTCGTTGTTGCTGAAGTCGCGGCGGATGCTCGCGTTACGCCAGCGCACGCTCAGGTTCTTGAAGGCGCCGTCCTGGATCACGTAGGCCAGCTCGGTCTCACGGCCCCATTCCTTGCCATCGTCGGTTGCAGCGGTATGCACGTTGCTGCCGCTGATGTAGCGGTTCATCAGGGTCAGGCCCGGGATACCGACACCGGCGAAGTTGAAGTCATGCCGTACCTGCCAGGATTTTTCCTTGGCATTGTCGTAGGACGAGTTGTAGCTGTCGTTAGCCAGGGTGCCGCCACTGGTGCCGTTGACGCGCATCCAGCCGGTGTCGCCGGTAACCTTCTGCAGGCCGACGTAGAAGGTGTTGCTGCCGTACTTGGCGGAGAACAGGCCCGAGTAGGTCTTGTTGTCCAGTTTGCCGGCGCGCGCGGAGCCGTCGTCTTCACCCTGGAAGTAGCCGAGATTGGCGCCGAGGGTCCAGTCGCCGATGGGCTGGCTGTGGGTTAGTTGCAGGTACTGCTGCTCGTAGACGTCCTTCAGCTCGGCGCCCCACAGACCGATCATGGTGCGGTCGCCGTTGAACTTGTACTCACCGCCGACGAAGTTGAAACGGTTGGAGTCATTGGCTGCGCTGTTGCCGTTTAGGAACATGTTTTCCATGCTGGCGTTGTTGCGTTCGCTGTTCTGGCGGAACTGGCCGCCGTACAGCGTCAGGCCGGCGATTTCGTTGGAGGTGACCTGCGCGCCTTCGAACGTTTGCGGGAGCGAGCGTCCATCGTCGGCACGCAGGATCGGCAGCACCGGCATCCATTCGCCGACCTTCAGTTCGGTTTTGGAAATTTTCGCCTTGGCAGCCAGCGCCAGACGACCGTAATCGTCAGCCGGGCGGCCGTCGTCATGACGGGGTAGCAGGCCAGTGCCGTAGGTGCCGCGACCACCATCGAGCTTGAGCGAAAGCATGCCCAGCGCATCGACCCCAAAGCCGACCACGCCCGGCGTGTAACCCGAGCGGGCATCGAGAATGAAGCTCTGGGTCCATTCCTCGGCCTTGCTCTGTGGCGCCGCCGCGCTCGGGCCCTCGGGATTGGTGAAGTTGCGGTTGATATAGAAGTTGCGCAGGTTCAGCGACACCTTGGCGTCGTCGACGAAGCCCTCGGCGTGGGCGCCCATTGGCAGGGCGAGAGCAACGCCGAGGGCCAGCAGCGAGGGGGCGAGCAAGCAGCGGCTGCGAACTACGGTTTCGATCGGTTTCATGACGATTTTCCTTTTCTCAGGACGCACGAGTCCTGCCGCCTGGGCGGAAGCGTTTTTCTGTCATCGATTGATGGAGTTGGCCCGACTGGGCGCTCCGCTACAGCACAGGCTGGGCAGTTTGCCTGCCCAGCCCGGTTATCAGGGTTGCTCGATACCCACGCTGTCCGGCGAGATCTCGATGGCCTTGGCCTTGTACATCGACCAGGCGGTGACCGACTGCCAGCGCTTGAGGAATTGCTCGGCTTCGGCGCCATTGAGGTTCAGGCTCTGGGCGCCGTAGTTCTTCAGGAAGCCCTGGAACTCTTCATTGGCCACGGCCTTGGAGTAGGCCTCGACCAGCTTCTGCTTGATGTCGTCCGGGGTGTCCTTGTGCACGAAGGCGCCCCAGAATGGGCCCCATGGCAGGTATTCGCCGATGTCAGGCAGGGCCTTGGTGATCGGTTCGACGCCCGGCAGCTCCGGCACTTCCTCGGCGGCCAGCACGGCCAGTGCCTTGAGCTTGCCGGAGCGCACCAGTTCTTGGGCGGCTGCCAGGCTCAGCGGCATGAAGTCGATGTGCTTGCCCATCAGCGCGGTGATGCCCGGGCCGTCGCCGCCAAAGGTTACTTCACGCACCTTCAGCTCGCCGACGGCGTTGACCATGGCGTGGACGGTGCTCGGCAGGCCGCCAGCGCCGGTGGAGCCCATGCGCAAGGTGTCCGGCTTTTCCTTGGCGGCGGCCAGCAGCTCGGCCATGGAGTTGAACGGGCTGTCGGCGTTGGTGGCGATCACCACAACGTTCTGGCCAATGATGTTGACCGGGTAGAAATCGCTGTAGTCGAACTTGGCCAGGCCGAGCACCGGATACAGCTGCGGGTTTTCGGCGCCGAGCAGCAGGGTGTAGCCGTTGGGTTTCTGCTGCATCACGTAGCTGCTGCCGATCACGGCGGTGCCGCCGGGGCGGTTGTTGAGGATCAGCTTGGTGCCCAGTTCCTTCTCGACGTAGGGCGCCAGGCTGCGCATCACGTTATCGGTGGCACCGCCGGCACCCCAGGGAATTACTGCCTGGATGCTGCGTTCCGGGTATTCGGCATGGGCGGGCAGGGCGAGCGTCAGTGCACTAAGGGAAAATGCGACGCCGGTAAGTAGTTGCTTGAGCATGTTGGAGACTCTCCATTGGTTGTTTTTATATATCCGTTTCCGGGCATGCGTGACGCGGTGTATCAAGGTTGAACCGAAGCGGCCTTGCGCTTGTGTTTGAGCCAGCCGAACAGCGGCGTGTTGCTCAGTAGCACCAGCACCAGGGCGCTGGTGAGAATCAGCGACAGCGGGCTGCTGACCAGCTCGCCGAGCAGCTCGACCGGGTTGTCGCCGACCGAGGCCATGGCCTGGCGGTAGGAGCTGTCCATCAGCGGGCCGAGGATCACGCCAAGGATGATCGGCCCCATCTGGAAGCCGAACGCTTTGAGGAAATAGCCGAGCAGGCCGAAACCAAGCATCCAGTACACCTCGGTCATGCTGCTGTTCAGCGAGTAGGAGCCGACGGTGCAGAGCACCAGGATCAGCGGAATCAGCACGGCCTTGGGCAGCTCGACGACCTTGGCGAACAGCTTGATACCCATCAGCCCGAAGATCAGCAGGAAGATGTTGGCCAGCGCCAGGTTGCCGACAGTGAACCAGAAGATGTGCGGGTTCTCGACCATCAGCATCGGGCCGGGGTTGAGGCCGTGGATCACCAGCGCGCCGATGATCACCGCGGTGACCGCGTCGCCCGGCATGCCGAGCGTCAGCATCGGCACGTAGGCGCTGCCGACGGCAGCGCTGTTGGCGGTTTCCGGTGCCACCAGGCCTTCGTAGGCGCCTTCACCGAACGGGCTGGTCGGGTTCTTGACCGTGCGCTTGGCATGGTCGTAGGCGAGCAGAGCGGCGATCTCGCCGCCGACGCCAGGCAGCACGCCGACCAGCACGCCGATGATCGAAGTACGCAGCGACAGCGGCAGGAACTTGAGCACCATCGCCACCGACGGAATGATCTTGTCGACCTTCTGCTTGACCGCCTGGGTGCTGAGGTTGTGCAGCTGGAAGAGCGCTTCGGCGACGCCGAACAGGCCGATCATCACCACCACGTAGTGAATGCCGCCCATCAGCTCCATCTGGCCCATGGTGAAGCGCCCTTCGGCGGTGACCGGGTCCATGCCGACCATGCCGATGATCGCGCCCAGCGCAACCGCGAAGATGCCCTTTGCCAGGCTGCCCTCGGCAAGGCTGCCGACCAGCATCAGGCCGATGGCGGCGATCAGGAAGTAGTCGCGGGGCGCGAACTGCAGCGCCAGGTCGCCGAGTATCGGTGCCGCCAAAGCCAGTACCCCTGTACCGACCAGCCCGCCGATCACCGACATCACCGTGCTCAGGCCGATGGCGCGACCGGCCTCGCCACGCTTGGCCAGCGGGTAACCGTCGAACGAGGTGGCCACCGAAGAAGGGCCGCCGGGGATGTTCAGCAGGATGGCGCTGCGCGCGCCACCGTATACGCCGCCGATGAAGATGCCGACGATCAGCGCCAGGGCGTCGTTGACGTCCCAGGAGAAGGTGAACGAGACGAGGATGGACACCGCCATCGTCACCGAGAGGCCGGGAATGGCACCGATGTAGATGCCGGCGAAGGTGCCGAGCGCCGTCAGCATCAGCAGGTTGGGGTCCATCCAGGCCATCAGCAGGTAGGAAAAGGTATCGCTCATGGAAGTCTCGTCTCAGGGCAGGTAGACGCTGAACGCCAGGGTGAACAGGAGGTAGATGGCCAGCACCGAGATGCCGCTGGCCACCAGGGCTGAAAGCACCTTGCCGCGCCGCAGGTAGACGATGGAGAGCATCAGGAAGGCGAAGGTGCTGACGTAGAAGCTCGCCCATTGAATGACGGCCAGGTAGGCCACCGAGAGCAGGGTGAAGACTACGATGTGGCGTGGGAAGTGCTCGTGGCTGAAACGCTTGGCCGAGGCCGCCCAGCTCTCGCCGTGAGTCGGCTTGCCGCGTAATTCCCAGAGCACTCGCACGGCGGCGATCAGCAGCACGGCACCGGCCCCCAGGGGGAAGGCGCCGGGCGAACTGATCGAGGAGAACCCGGAAATCAGATAGGCCTGATAGAGAACGAACAGGCTGAAGACCACCAGCAGGATGCAGAAGGTGCGCTCACCCACCGGTACTTTTTTCGATGTACTCATGACTCACTCCAAGATGCAGCCGTGCTGCCCGCGTTGGAAAACCGCTCAGGCGCGTGTGCCGGGTTGGCGAATCGGCGCGTGGGTAGGGCGCTGGGGCGTCTGGAAAGTGAGCATGTCGAGGGCCGCCGGCGCGAAGGACGAGGCGGCGTCGCTGTGCGTATTGGCCAGGGAGCGAATGGCGCTCAGGCTGATCTGCCGGGCGCGGGTGAACACAGTGTTGAGCTGTGGCATGGCGTGACCTTCTTATATTTATAGGTAAGGCATTTTTTTCGTGAGTGGCGCTGGCAAAACCGGCATGTCTCACGCAAGTGCTGGGAATACTGTGTGGTGATGCGGGCTATTTCAATTCACCAAATCGGTTCCTGTTCGATAACCGAACAAGAACGAACCAGTTAGTACAAATAGCCGGTCTGGATTATGGCCTCATGTTCGGGCGCAGCCAACCCGCGGCGATCCCGACGGTGGCTGCGATGATTTCAGAATGTGGCGGTTCCGCCGGCACCGCTGGGTCTTTAGAATCGTGGCAAATTATTCGAGGGCATGACCATGGCTGGCAGCCAGATAGAACGGGCACTGAATCTTCTGGAGAGCCTGGCGGGTTCCGGTGATGTGCCGATGCAGACGCTGGCCGAGCAGCTGCAGATTCCCAAAAGCGCCACGCATCGCATGCTCGCCGAGCTGGTGCGCCTGGGTTACGTGCGCCAGGACGCCGATACCAGCCGTTATCGGCTCTCGACCAAGCTGGTCGCCCTGGGTTTTCGCTACCTGTCGGCCAGCGGCGCCGACATCGTGCAGCCGATTCTCGATCGCCTGGCCCGGCAAAGTGGCGAACTGGTGCGCCTGGGGGTGATCGAAGGCGAACGGCAGACCTGGATCGCCAAATCCCAGGGCGCGCGCTCCGGCCTGCGTTATGACCCCGACATGGGGCGTGACGCGCCGCTGCGCTATACCGCCTCCGGCCATGCCTGGCTGGCCAACCTGGCGGACGCCGACGCATTGGCGCTGGTGGCGCGCCAGCACATTCCCGACGACAGCGAGTTCGGCCCCAACGCGCCCCATGACGATGAAGCGCTGCTCGGTTACCTGCAGCGTGCCCGCGAGCGCGGCTATGCGACCGTGATGGAAACTTCCTCCCTGGGTACCTGCGCGCTGGCTGCGGTGGTCAGCCACCCGCAGCGAGGTGGCGTGATTGGCGTGCTGAGCATCGCCGGCCCCAGCGCGCGCATGCCCGGCGAACGCATGGAACAGCTTGCACCCTTGCTGCTGGAAGCGGCTGCCGAGCTGTCGTCAGCGAGCCAGGCATCGGACCTGTTCGTCTGAGTGGCCGATAACGTTCGATTAACGGCCGAGCGCTCCATCCGGAGTTGATTAAATGTAGAACTGAGTTCTAGATTGTTGTCGAGCGCTGCGCCTATAACAATCAGAAAAGGACTCATGTCTTGAACCCTTTGCGAATCGCCCTGATCGGCGCCGGCATCATGGGCCGGCAACACCTCAGTTATCTGCGCGAGCTGCCGCACGCCACTCTTTGCGCGATCGTCGATCCTACCGAGCAGGCCCGGCAGCTGGCCGCCGACCACGGGGTACCGTGTTTCGATGAACTACAGGGCCTGCTCGACAGCCACCTGGCCCAGGCGGTGATCATCGCCAATCCCAATGCGGCCCATGTGCCCACTGCGTTGCGCTGTATCGAGGCCGGCCTGCCGGCGCTGCTCGAGAAGCCGGTCGGTGTCAGCCTGCAGGAAGTGCGCGAACTGGTGGCTGCCGTGCAGCGCAGCGGCGTGCCGGTGCTCGTGGGTCACCACCGCCGCCACAATCCGCTGATCGGCAAGGCGCGGGAGTTGATGCAGCAGGGCGTCTTGGGGCGACTCACCACGGTGACGGCGCTCTGGCAACTGCAGAAGCCGGACAGCTATTACGACGTGCCTTGGCGGCGCGAGCCCGGCGCGGGGATGCTGCTGACCAACCTGATCCATGATCTGGATCTGCTGCGCTACCTGTGTGGCGAGGTGGACCAGGTTCAGGCCCTCACCAGCAACGCCGTGCGCGGCTTCGCCAACGAGGACGGCGCGGCGATTATCCTGCGCTTCGCCAATGGTGCGCTGGGTAGCCTGACCGGCTCAGACGCGGCGGCGGCTCCCTGGAGCTGGGAGCTCAGCGCCGGGGAAAACCCTGTGTATCCACGGCAGCCCGATCAGCCGTGCTACCTGCTGGCCGGCACCGCAGGTTCGCTGAGCATCCCGCAGCTGCGTTACTGGTCGTACGCTTCGCCAGGCGCTGGCTGGCACGAGCCCTTGCAGAGCGCGGAGCAATCGTACGAGGCTGCTCCCGCATTGCTGTTGCAGCTCAGGCACTTCATCGAGGTTGCGCGGGGTGAAGCACTGCCGCTGGTCAGTGCAGCCGATGCCGGGCGCACCCTGGCGCTGTATGACGCCATCTGCCGCGCCGCCGAGCAGGGCTGCGCCACCGTACCCGAATCCGTCTGAGCCAACGTCCATTCATGGGCCTCGGCCTGGAGAGAGATCGATGCACACCCACGAACGTCCGATGTCCCTGGCAAGCCTGACCGTCCTCGAGCTCGCGCCCCCGCATATGGTCGAGGTGGCTGCCCGAACGGGCTACAGTCATGTCGGCCTGCGCCTGATTCCCGCCACCGAGGAGGAACACCACTTCGCGCTGGTGGCCGACGCGGATCTGCGCCGGCAGACGCTCAGGCGGCTGCGCGACACCGGCATCGGCGTACTCGACGTCGAGATCCTGCGGCTCAAACCCCATACACGCTGCAGCGATTTCGAGACGGTGCTGGAGGTTGGCGCCGAGTTCGGTGCGCGTGAGGTGCTGGTCGCCGGCAACGACCCGGATGAAGCGCGGCTGACCGACAATTTCAGCGAATTGTGCGACCGCGCCATGGCGTACGGTTTGCGGCCCCATCTGGAATTCATGCCTTGGACCAACGTTGCCGATCTCGCACAGGCAGTGCGTATCGTGCGTCAGGCCGGCCGCGACAACGGCGGCGTGCTGGTCGACGCCTTCCATTTCAATCGCTCGGGGTCGCGCCTCGACGAGTTGCAGCAGGTGGAACCATCATGGCTGGGTTATGCCCAACTGTGCGACGTGGCCGGGCCGCGGCCGCACGATATGGCGGAGATTCTGCGCCAGGCGCGTAACGAGCGGCGTTTTCCCGGTGACGGTGATTGTGACTTGCCGGGGCTGTTGCGCTGTCTACCGGCCAATGTTCCGTTGAGTCTGGAAATCCCCACCCGGCAGGTGAAGGATCCGACGCAGCGGGCGCAGATGGCTATCGATAAGGCTTGGGCGCTGTTGAAACGTCTCGACCTGTCGGCATAGCCCATACTGAATCCGCAATGGCGGCAGACCGCACATATAGTTAGTTTGCTACCGATAATGACGTCTGGATCACGAGAATTCCCATGAGCACCCCGAGTTCGCTGTCAGGCGTCAATCATCCCTTGAAGGGCATCGCCCTGGTGGTGCTGGCGACCTTTCTGTTCGCCAGCCACGACGCGCTGTCCAAGTACCTTTCCGGCATCTACCCGGTGATCATGGTGGTGTGGGCGCGCTATGTGGTGCACACGCTCCTGATGGCCGGCATCTTCCTGCCGCAGTCGGGGTTGCGCGTGCTGCGCAGCAAACGGCCGGGGTTGCAGGCGTTGCGGGCGATCTGCCTTTTGGGCTGCAGCCTGTTCTTCACCACCGGCCTCTTGTACATCCCGCTGGCCGAGGCCACGGCGGTAAACTTCCTGGCGCCGCTGCTGGTTACCGCGCTGTCGGTGCCGTTGCTCAAGGAGCGTGTCAGCCGGGGGCAATGGGCGGCGGTGCTGGTGGGTTTCGTGGGCGTACTGATCATCGTGCATCCTGGCGGCGACCTGTTCACCCCGGCCGTGCTGCTGCCGCTCTGTTCGGCAAGCTGCTTCGCCGCCTACCAGATACTCACGCGCCTGCTCAGCCAGTACGACACGCCGACCACCAGCAACTTCTTCACCGGCCTGCTCAATACCTTGCTGATGAGCTGCCTGGTGCCGTTCTTCTGGCAACTGCCGCAGTGGCAACACTTGCCGCTGATGCTGGCGCTCGGTGCGTGCGGTATGTTCGCTCACCTGCTGCTGACCAAGGCCTTCCGCCACGCCGCGCCGGCGCTGCTGGCGCCGTTCGGTTATTGCCAGATCGTCTTCGCCGGCCTGCTGGGGCTGATCATTTTCGGCCACGACCCAGAGGCGAGTGCCAAGGTGGGTATCGCCATCATCTGTCTCAGCGGGCTGGCGGCCGCCTATCAGCAACGCAGAAAGCGCTAAAATTTCAGCCCCCGGAAATACAAGAAGGCCCGTTAAGGGCCTTCTCTTTTACGTCTGCCTGATTAGTGGCTGGCTTCGTTCACGCTGTTCTGGCGAGCGGCGTCGTACTCGGCCTTGTCCATCGGCTTGGCGCCGGGTTTGCCCAGTTCGCTCATCGGAACGCGGTAGGTTTCCGGCGCGATGAAGGCGGCGAGGGCGCACAGGCAGGTGATGCCGAATGCCAGGCCGCCGATCAGCCATGGAATGTTGTCCGAGCCGGGCGGTGCGACCAGGGCAAACAACGCAGGCAGCATGGCGGTGAGCATGGTGCCGATGTTCTGGGCGATGGCCATGGCCGACACGCGGTAGCGGGTCTGGAACAGCTCCGGGTAGAAGCTCGGGAACACCGCGTTGTAGCCCTGGTAGACCACGCCCCACATCAGCAGCGACATGATGAACGCCAGCGGCACGTTGCTGATGCTGATCGCATACAGGTAGCCGAACGCCAGCAGGCCAGAGCCCAGCGCGCCGGTGATCATGGTCGGGCGGCGGCCGATTTTGTCGGAGAGGTTGCCCACGAACGGAATCACCAGAACCGCGACGATGTTGCCCACCACCGGAATCCACAGATAGACGCTCTTGTCGAAGCCGATCCCGTAGGCGGGTTGCACGGCATAAGCGCCACCGAAGATGGTCGCCACCACCGGAATCACGTTCATCAGCGCCATGACCATGACCAGGAACATGGTCCGCCAGCTGGTGCTGAATGCTTCGGAAATCGGTGACTTGGCGATCTTCTGCTTGTTCTCTTCGTTGACGAAGGCCGGCGTTTCGTGAACCTCGCGACGGATGATGAAACCCGCCAGCAGTACGAAGGCACTGAGCAGGAACGGGATCCGCCAGCCCCAGTCGTTGAACGCCTCGCTCGGCATGAAGTAGGCGAGCGGCAGGAACACCGCAGCGGCGAGCACCTGGCCGGCCTGCACGCCTTGCAGCGTGAAGCTGGCGTAGAAGCCTCTTCGTCCGAAGGGCGCATGCTCGAGAATCATCGAGCTGGCGCCGGAGATCTCACCGGCTACCGCGAAGCCCTGGATCAGGCGCAGCACGACCAGCATGGCCGGAGCCAGCAGACCGATATCGTGGTAGGTCGGCAGCAGGCCGACGGCCATTGTGGAGATGCCCATCAGGAACATGCATAGCAGCAGCACGTTCTTGCGACCACGGGTGTCGCCCCAATGGCCGAGCACGAATGCACCTACCGGGCGCGCCAGGTAGCCGACGCCGTAGGTTGCCAGCGAGGCGACGATGGCCATCTTCGGATCGGTGTTGGGAAAGAAGATCTGCGGGAAGATCAGCGCCGCGGCCTGGGCGTAGATGAAGAAATCGTAGTACTCCAGCGCTGAACCGACCCAGCCGCTGGCAGTGGCTTTCTTGGCTTGTGAAGTTGAGGGCTTAGCCATCATGGTCTCCGTTGTTATTAGAGCGCCGAGCGAAGCGGCAACTGGGTGCGGCTTGGCCACAGCGTGTGGGGACCGGCCTTGTGGATGGCACCGGTCGACCCGCTTTCAGGATTATCGAGCGGAGTGTCGCGAGTCAGGGTTGGACGTGCGCAGACGCAGTTGGCCGGGTGGGTGCCAAAAAGCGTGCGAATGGTATGCGGGTATGCAGGGGCTGGGAAGTGAGCATGGGCGTACTCTTATTGAAATTGTTATGGATGGAGCCGGGTTGTTTGCTGGTCGCGGCGGAAGGGTTTCCGTCACTGCAGTGGGAAACATGGTGTTGCAAGTCGTGAAATAGCGTCAATTCGATAAACGGCCTAGTGTTCGATAATCGCACGAAATACTAACTAGTTCGTACACTTTGAATTGCCGCTTCCCGCGAGCGCACGAATAATCGCTGCAGGCCTCAAGAAATGGCATAAGGGGATTGAACGGCCTGGTAAACCCCAGGCTCGAACGCCTCGTCGGCTACGCTTCTGGTGCCGGGCCCAGGTCATTACACGATCCGTAGAGATCGTTATCTACAAGGAGCTGAAGTATGCATCGCTCGATCGCCACCGTCTCGCTGAGCGGCACCCTGCCCGAGAAACTCGAAGCCATCGCCGCTGCCGGCTTCGACGGCGTGGAAATCTTCGAGAACGACCTGCTGTACTACGCGGGCAGCCCGCGCGACGTGCGCAAGATGTGCGCCGATCTGGGCATCGCCATCACCCTGTTTCAGCCGTTTCGTGATTTCGAAGGCTGCCGCCGCGACCGGCTGCAACGCAACCTGGACCGTGCGGAGCGCAAGTTCGACCTGATGCAGGAGCTTGGCACCGATCTGGTGCTGGTATGCAGCAACGTGGCTGCCGACTCGCTCGGTGATGAAGAGATTCTCGTCGACGACCTGCGTCTGCTGGGCGAGCGCGCCGGCGCACGGGGCCTGCGTATCGGTTACGAGGCACTGGCCTGGGGCCGCCACGTCAATACTTACCAGCAGGTCTGGAACCTGGTTCGCCAGGCCGATCATGCCGCGGTCGGGGTGATTCTCGACAGCTTCCACACCTTGTCGCTCAAGGGTGACCCGGCAGCCATCGCCGAGATCCCTGGCGACAAGATCTTTTTCGTGCAGATGGCCGATGCGCCGATTCTGGCCATGGACGTGCTGGAATGGAGCCGCCACTTCCGTTGCTTCCCGGGGCAGGGCGAGTTCGACCTGCCAGGCTTTCTGGCGCCGATCATCCGCACCGGCTACACCGGCCCGCTGTCGCTGGAAATCTTCAACGATGGCTTCCGCGCCGCGCCGCCACGCGCCAATGCGGTCGACGGGCTGCGCTCACTTCTTTATCTGGAAGAGAAGACCCGGCAACTGCTGGCGACCGATGCCAAGGCGCCGAACCTCGATCTGCTGTTCGACACACCGCCAGCCAGTCGCTATCACGGTGTCGAGTTCCTCGAGTTCGCCGTCGACGAGGCTGCCGGCGCCAAGCTGTCGGGCTGGTTGCAGCGCCTGGGTTTCGCCAAGGCAGGCGAGCATCGCTCCAAGGACGTCAGCCTGCTGCGTCAGGGCGACATCAACATCGTGCTCAATGCCGAACCCTATTCGTTCGCCCACGGTTTCTTCGAGGCCCACGGCCCGTCGCTGTGCGCCACCGCACTGAAGGTCAAGGACGGTACGACGGCATTGCAGCGCGCCCTAGATTACCGTGGCCACCCCTATCGCGGTCTGGTCGGGCCGAACGAGCGCGAGATTCCGGCGATGCGCGCGCCCGATGGCAGCCTCATCTACCTGGTCGACCAGGCCGAAGCAGGGCAGACCATCTACGACAGCGACTTCAAGCTGGACCCCGCTGCGGCTCCGGCCGGTAGCCTGCAGCGTATCGACCACATGGCGCTGGCGCTGCCGGCGGACAGCCTCGACAGTTGGGTGCTGTTCTACAAGAGCCTGCTGGACTTCGAGGCCGACGACGAAGTGGTGCTGCCCGATCCCTATGGCCTGGTGAAGAGTCGGGCGCTGCGCAGCCGCTGCAGCTCTGTGCGCCTGCCACTGAACATTTCGGAGAACCGCAATACCGCCATCGCCCATGCGCTGTCCAGCTACCGGGGTTCCGGCGTGCATCACATCGCGTTTTCCTGCGAGGACATCTTCAAGGAAGTCGAGCGGGCCAAGGAGGCGGGCGTGCCGCTTTTGGACATCCCGCTCAACTACTATGACGATCTCGCCGCGCGCTTCGATTTCGACGACGAGTTCCTCAGCGAACTGGCTTATTACAACGTGCTTTACGACCGCGATGCCCAGGGCGGTGAGCTGTTCCACGTGTACACCGAGGCGTTCGAGGAGCGCTTCTTCTTCGAGATCATTCAACGCAAGAATGGCTACGTCGGCTACGGTGCTGCCAACGTTGCGGTGCGTCTGGCTGCCATGGCCAAGGCACGCAGTGGTGTGACGCGGCAGGCGAAGCTGTAAGCTGTACTCAGGCGGATGCGTACCACAGGTCGCATCCGCTTTTCGTTTGTAGTGATAACAAGAACGCCATGATGAGTGATTCCATGACCGCTACCCTCGAGCCTGCGAGCCAAGAACAGGCCGCAGCGCCGCGCAAGCCACGCAAGAACAATCCGGAGAAAACCCGGGAAAATATCCTGCAGGCCGCCATCACCGAATTCGTCCGCCAGGGGCTCTCGGGTGCCCGGGTCGATGCCATCGCCGAGCGCACGGCAACTTCCAAGCGCATGATCTATTACTACTTCGGCAGCAAGGAGCAGCTTTATCTCGAAGTGCTCTCGAAGTTGTACGGTGATATCCGCAGTACCGAGCGCCGTCTGCACCTCGACGAGCTGCCAGCACCCGACGCCATTCGCCGCCTGGTGGAGTTCACCTTCGACCACCATGATCGCAACTCGGATTTCGTGCGCATCGTCAGCATCGAGAACATTCACTACGGCGAGTACGTCAAGCAGTCCCCGGAAATCCGCCGGATGAGCAACGTGGTGCTGCTGACGCTGGGCGAAACCCTCAAGCGTGGCGAGAAGGAAGGGCTGTTTCGCGAGGGGCTCGATACCCTGGACGTACACATGCTGATCAGTTCGTTCTGCTTCTACCGCGTCTCGAACCGGCATACCTTCGGAGAGATCTTCCAGATCGACCTGCCGGACGAACAGGTCAAGCAGCGCCACAAGACGATGATCTGCGAAGCGGTACTGCGCTATATCACGCGTTGAGCGTGTCATCGCCTGAACGTATCACTCATTGAGCTTAGGCCGACTCATCGCTGAGTCGGCCCGGTGGCATCAACCGTTCATGCTATGGAAGTGATCAAGCATCCGCTTTGCATCGGCTTGGGCATCGCTGAACAGTTCGAATGCCTTCACGGCCTGGAAGACTGCCATGTTGCCGCCGTCCAGGGTTCGGCAGCCGATGGCACGCGCTTCGCGCAGCAGTTCGGTTTCCAGTGGGAAGTAGACGATCTCCGCGACCCATAATTCTTTGCGCAGCAGCGCCTTGGGTACCGGCATGCCGGGCAGTTTAGCCATGCCCATCGGTGTGGTGTTGACCAGACCATCTGCGGCGGCCATCGCCGAGCTCAGGTCGTCGCCGGCCTGGGCACGTGGCGAGCCGAAGTGCTCGTTGAGGTTGCTTGCCAGGGCCTGGGCGCGTTCGGGCTCGACGTCGAAGATGCTCAGCTGTTCGACGCCCTCACTCAACAAGGCATGAGCGACCGCGGCGCCGGCGCCTCCAGCGCCCATCTGCACCACGCGTCGACGGGCGACGTCACCCAGGCCGCGTTTAAATCCTTCGGAAAAACCGAGGCAGTCGGTGTTGTGACCGATGCGTTTGCCATCCTTGAACACGACCGTGTTGACCGCGCCGATGCCCCTTGCTTCGTCGGAGAGTTCATCGAGCAGCGGAATGATCGCCTGTTTGCAGGGAAAGGTGATGTTGAGCCCGGTAAAGCTCATGCGCTCGGCGGCGCTGAGCAGATCGGGGAGGGCGCTGATGCCGAGCTTCAACTGGTCCAGGTCGATCAGCCTATATAGGTAGCGAATCCCCTGGGCATCGCCTTCATGCTCGTGCATGGCTGGGGTACGGGACGCTTGGATGCCGGCACCGATGAGGCCGGCGAGAATGCTTTTGCTGGAAGTCATGACGGCCTTATTCCTTGACCAGGTGGCTGAAGTGCTGGAGTGCAGCGCGATAGCCGCCGCTGCCCAAACCACAGATCACGCCAAGCGCGACAGGGGAAACGAAGGAGTGATGGCGGAAGGTCTCCCGCTTGTGAACGTTGGAGAGGTGCACTTCTATGACCGGTAGCTCGCAGGCAACCAGCGCATCGCGAATGGCGACGGACGTATGCGTCCAGGCCGCCGGGTTGATCACGATGCCCGCGCAGCGGCCGCGTGCCTTGTGAATCCAGTCGATCAGCTCGGCTTCATGGTTGGTCTGGCGGAATTCGGTGGTCAGGCCAAGGGCTTCAGCGGTGTTCGCGCAAAGCCTGGAGATATCGGCCAGGGTTTCGTGGCCGTAGGTGACCGGCTCACGGGTGCCGAGCATATTCAGGTTCGGGCCGTTGAGGATCAGAATGATGGGAGCCATGGTGCTTCCTGTTGTTATTGTGGAATCAGCCTGAGGCGGCTTCAGTAAAAATGTACTAACTGGTTAATTAGGTCAATCCAGCTATCTATATAAAGCAGCCAAAGCGTTCGATTATCGCGCTACGGCCGATTTCGCAAGAAAGTGAAATAACCCCTTGACCTGAGTTTCGAGGGGCCTATAATGCGCACCACTTCCGGCGCAGTCTGATCTGAAAACTCTTTGTAGATCAACGAGTTAGACGAAGATAAAGGTTGCACGGACGGCGAATTCGAGTAGAATGCGCCGGCATCGACAGGGCGGTTTGAGTGGTTCTGTGGATGGTTCGGTCAGGTTGATCGAAGGCGGTAAATGAGGGTGTTGACAGCGGTTTGTAACGCTGTAGAATGCGCCTCCCGCTGGAGAGAAGATGGTCTGGTCGGGCGCTGCAAGGTGTTGAGAAGAAAGAAAAAATTCTTC
>NZ_FOMO01000015.1 GCF_900112645.1 Phytopseudomonas straminea
CTAGGTTCTGTACGAAAAGTACTGCCTTAAGCATCGCAGCGCGCAAGCCAGCGTGACCATCGCGCCAAAACTTCTGGCGAGCTTGTCGTAGCGGGTGCCGATCCTCCGGCTCTCTTTCAGCCAGCCAAACATACGCTCGATGATGTTCCGTTGCCGGTATTTCGGGCGATCAAAAAGCCTGGGTAGCCCTGGCTTGGGTTTGCGTTTCATGGTGCGCTGCGGAATTACCGGTTGCATGCGGTAACGGTCGCAGTACTGGCGCAGATGTTCGGCATCGTAACCTTTGTCAGCCAGTAACCAACGGCAGCGCTTACGAGGCCGTCCCGGCTTTCCGGGGATACGCACCTGGTCCAAGAGCGGCTGAGCATGTGCAATATCGCTGGCCTGTCCTGGCGACAGCACAAAGCGAAGAGGTATCCCATTGGCATCGCAGATTAAGTGAATCTTGGTGGTCAGGCCGCCTCGGCTACGTCCCAACGCATGGTCTACCGGTTCTTCTGGCCCCCCTTTTTCCCGGCACCTGACGAGGCTCGGCTTGCACGTACTGCAGTGGAGTCGATCATCCAGGTGTCCAGATCGATCAGGCCTTCCTGATTCAACCGGACGTGCAACCGCTCAAGTACTCGGTCAAACGTGCCATCGTCTCGCCAATCACGGAACCGTTGATATACCGTTGACCACGGGCCGAAACGCTCCGGCAGGTCGCGCCAGGCGGCACCGGAGCAGAGAATCCAGAAGATTCCGTTGAGCAACAGACGATCATCACTGCGCGGCCGGCCCATCTTCTGTTCCGGGGAAACGAGATCCTTGATCAACTCCCAGGCTGCATCGGGGAGTTCGTAGCGCTTTGCCATGCGGGCCTCCAGCCAATCATGGCGGCAATTCTACCCGCACCGACTTTTCGTACAGAACCTAGCAAACATGTCAGTTCCGGATGCTTCAAAGAGAGGATGATTTTGTGCTGCACGAATCTCAAACCCCAACATTCCAGTTTTGTCGACATTCACGATCAGCCCTGCTACACCGTCAGGATCACCGTACCTCAGGTTAGTGCCATTCTCTGACGCTTTTACAATAAAATCATTTGCCACATTAACTCTAGGGATGGGTGGTTCAATCTTAGGCGGTGCGTCAGGTGTTTTCTTGCTTGCCAAAGTGTGGTTAGCGATCCGGATATCATCAGCCAGCTTGGACTCTGCAGCTTTTTTGAACGGCTCAAGCTCCACAGCAGTTGGCGCTTTTCCCGCTATAAGCTCATTAAGTTTACTTACGGCCTTCGCGAGCTCTGTTGGTGCTCTATCTGCCACCTTACTCAAAGCGTTAAGGACTCTAGTTATTTCCGCCAACTTCGCTGTTGGCCCTAGGGCAGAGAAAGCATCTGGCTCAAGGATACTGCTGACAATCACACCACCTGTTTTGACTGCACCTGTAACCTGCAAGATCTCATTAATATACGCGGCACGACCAGGTACCAATTGCTCCATTCGTAGCCGTTCAGCTAACTCCAGCCGAGCTCTTTCGGTTTCAGCAGCAACGGTAGCTTCTTGCTCTTTCTGGTATGCCTCCTTCGAAAAGGGGACAGATTTATTTTTGGGGCTGTCGCTTGGGCCTGCCCTGACCTCGTAGTTCTACCCGCTTCCCTTGGATTCTTTCTATTTCATCTACGAAACGAGCACTCCCGGTTAGCTGCCCCCTCTGTAGTGCTGCACGGATCAGCTCAATCTCGCTCGATGGAACGGCTTGACGCATGAATTCGATGTATCGGGTACGACGCCTTTCAGCCGTGTGGCCAAGTGCAGTGAAGCAGGGATCTATATCCAGCCAATCGCTGTTCGCCTGCTCCGTTACCCGCATCCGATGGCTCGACCAGGGATAATCAACCGCTTCGGCAACCATACGGGCTCGAACCGGGTTCAGCTCGATATAGCGACAGCAGGCAAGCAAATAGGCGTCTGACTCAACCACGCTGGACTTGTAGCGACTCTCCCAGAGAGTGCCGGTGCGGCCTTCTAGACGATTTCGATAGCGCGTAGCACGTGCTGCCAGCGCCTTCATCAACTGCCCCAACCCGGCGATGGCCTCGCCGGGCGCCAGCAGCAGATGAACATGATTCGTCATCAGGCAATAAGCGTAGACCTTGACTCCGAATACATCTTTAAGCTCACGCAGATCGGAAATGTAACGCTGATAGTCCTGCTCAGCGGCAAACACCACCTGCCGGTTATGCCCTCGCTGCACCACATGATGTGGGTAGTTAGGCAACACAATCCGTCCCATCCTTGGCATAACGATCTCCTTCCATTGAGACCTTCAGCTTAGCCAATCAGGAGAAAAATAAATCTGTCCCCTTTTTGTCCTGTCCCCTTTTTGTCCTGCTCGATGGCATGATTCTCAAGTACCAGGCATCGCGGATTATGGGAACAAGCAGTAATAACCAAGCGAGCAGCTAAGAAGAAAGGCTAAAGCAGATAAAACAACACCGGCGCGAGGCCGGTGTGGAGAAGATATTGCCTTAAATAAACGGTCTGCTCAACGAAGCCAAAATGGTAAATCATCTAACCCAAGCGCATCGTATTCATTTAGTGGCCTTTTCTTCTCGACCATTAAAGCAGGCATGTCAGAAGCTAAAATCCTGAGGGGCTGATAAATTCCAAACTCGTCCAAAAATGACACAGCAGAATTTTTCGCCTTTGAGAACAAATCAAAATACCTAGAAAAAACAGTCCCCAAGGTATCGGCCCTAGAGTCCAGCCATGTTCTATCACGATCAGCCTGCATATCCTCATCCCACTCAACGGAGGAGCTAGGCAGCGTGAAAAATATGCTCTTTGCTTTTTCCATCAAAATGAAAGACTCTTCTAGTTCGTCTTGCCGCAAATAACGCTTATAAAGTCGATCCGATAATAAACTCCAATCCTGATCTAAGCACTTATTCACCACGAAAACATTGAGACACTCGAAAAACAATACGACATCCGATACGGGCCCCAATTCGTATACCGTATGCCCCCCATCAAACCCTACCTTCCTCATTCAGCTTTAAACCTTATGTCAGTAGGCCCGAGCGCGCCGTTTGATTTCTGCACAATACCTTTAATCACTGCGTTTTTTTGTGCATCCGTTACAGCTTGACCACGAATATCAATAACCACTTGCTGCTGCATACCTTGCGGTAAATTCTCCGCACGCTGCAGCGCCTGCTTTGAAACATTACTAATTAAACCCTGCTGATTCGTCGCAATATTGTAGTTTTTTACCTCAACACTGCACACGCTACCAATACACCAGTCAGGACGAACACTGCCCGATGTGCCGTAAGGTACTTCTTGCCCGTTCTTGTAACTGACTTGCGGTCGAGCCCCTTGACCAAGGTCAGTTCCAACATCTATCTCGGACTGTTTGGGCGTTGGCCGGACAACAGCAACATCATCCACCACCCCGCCTGCGCCTTTTGCACCATCCCCGGCAACACCAGAGTCAGTTTTGGGAGCACTCAGCTTCCCATCAATAGACTTGGCAATACGATCAACAAATTTTCCCCCAACACGCTGCAACACCAAGTCGGCAGCAGAAGACGCTACAAAATCACCAACATTTTCGGCCAAGCTCACATCACCCGGGTGCGTTCCCGGCCTAAATGAGTCTATAACCTTCTGGCCTTCCGTAGAGGTGTATCCACTACCGATGCGGTCCCAGCCGTCGCTATACTGGGATACGCTGCCCGCAAAACCAGCGACTCCAATTGCACACCCCAGCCCGAGTGTAACACCACAACTTGTCGCTCCTCCGACACCTGAAACGATAGCTCCGCCAGCGCCTCCGATGACACTACCAGCAGCGCCAGTGTAGTAGAGCTCCTCCCCGCGACTGGACACCGTGTCTGTAAAGCGTTCGGCAATGGAATAACTAAACAAGCCACTTTCCTGAAGGCTGACTTGAAGCTCTGGATACTGTGCTCCCTCCGTCTGCAGTGCCGTTAGAAACTCATAGTTGGGATCGCTGGGCGGTATACCAGCAGCACAGGAAACCAGCGCACAAGCAGCTGCGTCCCACGCTCTGGCCCTTTCTGGATCACGCTGCGCCAATTCATCCAAGAGTTTGGCTTCGGCACTGTGCAACTGCCTGTTATACGCAGTCGCGTTCTTCGCCAACTCCGCTGCCTTGGCCGGATCTCCACCAGTAGCCGTCGCCGCTGCCACGCCAATCAATTGCGACACCATCAGCTCTAAGCCTTTGTCGCCTTTGATCGCACCGGCAAGCTGTTCGACCAGCAGCTCGTTGGCGCCGCCTGCCAACGCGCCGGTCTTGAAGTCGCCTCCGGTTGCCTCACTAAGCAGTCCCCCCATTACTGCGTGCAGGGCTATCTTCTCAGGGCTGCCTTCCGCCCAGTTCCTATTCTCGGCAAAGTCTCCCACGCTGTGGAAAACGCCAGCTTGCAACAAATGCTGCATCTGCGCGGTTAAGGCTGTTTGCAGATTGCCACCCAGACTACCGCCCTGAATCGCAGTTTGCGCTACAGCCTGTACCGCGCCCTGAGCGCCGAGATAGGAACCAAACTTGGCTAAATCATTGGCCTTGCTGAGATCAAAGCCCTTGGTAACTTTATTAACGTTATCGCCTGTAACGCCATAGGCGCTGTCCAACACTCCAGAGGTAAAGCCAGCGGTAATGGCCGAGGTCGCATAGCCTTTAAGACTGTCGCTAGAGGTAACGTCCTTGAAGACAGCACCGAGGTTGCCACGGTTGTTAATGGTGCTGACGGCAGCATTACCCGCTGCCGAAGATATAACGGCGGTCGCTGCGACATTGGCCCAACCCGCCGCCGTCGTTGCAGTAGCTGCAGCCCATATTGAGGTCGAAGCTGCGGCAGTCCCAGCAGCCGCAGTCCCGGCGGCTGTTCCTGCCGCAGCGGCGCCAGCCGCCGCTCCGGCACCAGCACCACCCGCCCCGGCGGCGCTAGCGACCAGCCCACTGGCCGCCCCTGCGGTGAAGTAGGCCACCACGATGGCAATTACCATCATCGCAGCACCACCCAACCCCGAGTGGCTGTACTTGAAGGAGTCATGTATCTCCTTCACCTGCCGCCAATCAACATCTCCGCGCTGCTCCATTTCTTGGAGCCAAGCAAGATCAGGATCGGCTTTGACCATTGCATCGATGGTCTGGCTAACCGACTGCTGGTTTACCTCTTTCACGTCGATGTTCAGGCCATCTACAGCCTTGATCACCAAATCGCCCTTAGCAACCAACTGGCTCTGATACAAGGTTTCGTCTGTACTGCCTTTGCCTTTGGTGGATGTCCAAACCACGCTATTGCTGCTCTTCTCATGACTCTCCTGATCCAGATCCTTCACTGCCTCGAAGGTAATCGCGCCGCCGCTATCCAGGGTCAGGTTGTTACCGCTTTCCAGGCGAGCCTTCTGGTACAGCTGGTCACCCTCGCTGATCAGGCTGAGGTTGCCGCCGGTGGTGATGGTGCTGCCGATATTGCGCACGGTGGTCGTTTCGTCGCGCTGGGTTTCCTTGCTGCCCCAGCCGCCCTTTTTCTTCTTGTCGTACAGCGAATAGTCGGTGTTCTGGTTGGCGATCAGCGCCAGTTGCTCGCCTGCGTAGAGGTAGGCCTCGTTACCGGCCTTGAGGTGGCTGGAGGCGAGGACGAGGTTGCCGCCTGCCTGTGCGTTCAGGTTGCCGCCGGCTTCGATGACCGAGGCCACCTGTTTGACATGGTCCTCCTGGGAGACAACCTTCTTGCCGCCGCTCTTGCGGTAGTAATCGGAGTGACTCTCGTCCGCTGCAGAGGTGATGGTCATATCACCGCCAGCATCGAGGTCGATGTTTCCACCTGCCTTGACAGTGCTGCCGACAACCAGCAGATCACGACCGGCGCTGGCCTCCAGGTCACGGCCAACCTGCACGTCGCTGCCGTACTGGGTGATGCTGTTCTGGTAGGAGTGGCCTTTGCGGTCCCACTTGTTCTGGCGGTTCTCGGCCTCGGCCGAACCGAGAATCAGGTCATTACCGGCTTCCAGGCTGGCGTCGCGGCCCGCGCTGATGGCGCCGCCGATATTGCGGATATCGTTGCCAGCACTCATCTGCAGGTCATTGCCTGCCTCGATGCGCGCCGCACTATCGACGAAGCTCTGTTGACGATCGGTATTGCGGGTAGTGCTGTGGTGGGTGCTGACGGTCCGCTCGTTGACCACATCACCGGCCACGGCGACCAGGCTGACATCCTGGCCTTTGAGAATGCCGCCCTGGCTGTTGCGGATGCTCTCACCGGCCAGCAGCGACAAGCGCCCGTCGGCGTGCATCAGGCCACTGTTGGCGATGTTCTGCTGCGCGGTCAGGGTCAGGTTCTGGGTGGCACGCAGGGTGCCGCTGTTGACCAGGTTACTGCCGGAGATAAGCGCAACGTCGCGGCCCTGGATCAAGGCACCGCCAGGTGCCAGGCGACCTTCGGCCTGCGCCAGGTAAACGACCGGCACCAGCACCTTCTGGCCGCTTACCTCGCGCTCTTCCATCCACACGATGTCGTGGGTCAGGGCCGCGACCTGCTCGGCCGACAAGCCAATGCCCACGGACAGCTGCAGCGCCTCCTTGCTGGCGATGGCGTTGTCCATCAGGTATTTGAACTGGGCTTCGTCGCTGTCCAGCCCAGCCAGGAAGCGCTGGCCGGTACGGGCGCGCACGGCATCGCGCACCAGGCGCTGCTCGTAGAAGCCGTCACCCAGCCGGCGCTGCATCTCGTCCGGGTCATAGCCCAGCAGGCCGAGCATGTAATCGGAGTTGAGGAATCTACCCAGGTTGGCGAAGGCCGGGTTGGTCTCGATCAGGTAGGGGTGGCCAGGATTGTTGCTCAGGCTGAACAGGCCGTTTTGCCCTGCCGGGAGTGAGAAGCCTGGCAACGCCAGCGGGTCGACCGCTTTCTGTTGCAGGTCTGGCGGCAGTTGCGGGTTCAGGGTGATGGAGGTAGCGATATCGGTGCCTGGTGTACTGGTGTCTACCCGCGTACCGCCATTCACGAAGTTGAAGGACGGGCGAATGCTGGCATTGCCGATCTGCCGGGCTTCGATGCTCACGTCACTACCTGCCTGAACGATGGCTCCATAAGCCTGCACGGCATCAGGCGTGTACGTGGTGCTGAAATGCTCGAAGCTGCCCTTCAGGACTTGAGTGAGGATGCTATTGAGGTCGGCTTCAACATTGGCGCTACCGGTGGGCCAGTTGCGGGCGTTGAAACCACTTACGGCACGGTGAATCCAGCTCTGGGACTTCTCACGCTCACTGGTGGCGCGGCCTTCGGACACGTACTCGCCGGTTTCGGCGCCGACGCTGGTGAAGGTGTCGCCCTTGATACGCACGGCACCATTGGCGGCCAGCATGCTGAAACGGTTGTGGATATCCTGCCCGTCGAGAGTCAGGTTACCGCCGGCCAGCAGTGAGGCGGTTCTAACATCGCTGACGGCCTGGGTACGGTCGATCTGCTTCAGGCGGTAGCGAACGTTTTCCTTGTTACCGCTGCAGTCAGTGCAGTCCGGTGCATAGAACAGCGCCGCCACCTTGCGGCTGACGACCAGATTCTCCACTTCGTGGGCATTGGTAATCTGCTTGGCAAGAATCGCGATATTGCCTTCGCTCTCCACGACACCGGAGAGGTTGCTGAACGAGGTCGGCGCATCGCCTTGCTCGTTGGCGACGAATTGCAGATCGCCGACGCTGTAAACATCGCCTCGCTGGTTGGTGAAGCGATCGGCCACCAGCAACATGGACGCGCCACTGAACAGGAAGCCATCTTCGCTGCGGATGTCTGCCGCCTTCAGCGAGAGCTGATTGCCAGCGCCGATGGTGCCGTAGTTTTTCAGGCTCTGTGCCGCGAGGGTCAGCCAGCTACCTGCGGTCATCTGGCCACGGGCTACCCACGCGCCAAGGGTGCTGAGGTTAGATGTGCCACCGGCCAGCACCTTGGCATTTGTCCCCATGTCCGCGCTGGCGGCGCTGAAGCCCAGGTTGCCTTGAGCGATGAGCGTGCCGTTGCCCTTGTAGTCGCCGGCAAGCTCGAGGCTCAGGTTACCGTTGGTTTCGATGCGCCCATCGTTCTGCCAGGTATCGCCCTTGGCGACGATGCTGTCGCGCGACAGCAATGCAGCGCCGGTTTTCTGGGTGAGTTCGCCGATATCGAGGCTGATACGCCCCGCTTGCAATTCGGTGGTGTTCACCCACTCATCGGCTTGCAGGTCAAGCTGGGCATTGGTCTCGATGCGGCCACCGGCCTGACCAAGCTGCTCCATGGTCATGCCCAGGTTTTGCGAGCCAAGGTGACGGATCAAGCCGCCCTGATTGATGAGGCTGCCCGACTCGATGGCCAGGCCGGCATTGCCGACTTCGATCTTGCCACCATCGTTATTGAGCTTGTCGGCCACCTCGAACTGGCTAGCGCCTGCGTTACCCAGCGCGCGAATCTGGCCGCTGCGGTTGTCCACTTCCTGGGCCTTTACGGTGACTTGGCTACCGGCTTCGATCAGGCCGCTGGCATTGTCGAGACGCTCCGCCACTTCGACCTCGATCGCACCTCCCGCTGCCACGGTGCCGGCGCTGTTGTCAGCCGACTCGGCCTTGATGGCCAGCGCCTGGCCGGCCACTGCGCGCCCCTGTTTGTTGTCGACTTTCTGGTTATCGAGCGTCAGGCTGCCCTGGGCGACGATCTCCCCATTGCGGTTGTCGAGTTGTTCGGCCTTGAGGGTCGTATTGCCCGCGGCAGTGATCGCAGCGCCTTGATTGTCCAGCTTCTGCAGGTCGGTACTCAGAGAACCATGGCTGGTCAACTTGCCGGCGTTGCGCACAGAGCCGCCGTCAAGTTGCAGATGGCCTGCGCTGCTGACGGAGCCATCGGCACGTACACCCGCTTCGATGATGCCGGTGTTGTCCAGTTGCGCCGCTTGTACGGCCACGCGCTGACCCGCAGCCAAGCTTTCTTTTACCTGGACCGTTCCAGGCGAGGTCACCGTCGCATTACGCCCCGCATAGGTATCGGCATTGAGCTCGACGCCCTTGGCCACCAGCGTGACGTCATTGCTGGCCGCCATGCGATTGGTGGTCAGTTGCCCGTTGGCATCGATCTGAATGTCCCCGGCGCTGGCGGCCATGTCGCCAGCCAGCTTCACGCCTACACCGGCTTCGGTACCGACTAGGCGGATCGCGCCAGCGTACATACCGCCGAGGGCGGAACTGTC
The DNA here is from genome assembly GCF_900112645.1 of Phytopseudomonas straminea. GTDB lineage: Bacteria > Pseudomonadota > Gammaproteobacteria > Pseudomonadales > Pseudomonadaceae > Aquipseudomonas > Aquipseudomonas straminea. The sequence continues at coordinate 9,231 of NZ_FOMO01000015.1, forward strand.
GATGGCCAGCTGGGGCTGCGATGAGCCGTCATCGGCCTTGGCAGTGGCCTGCAGAGTGGCCACATCGACTTCGTTACGGCCGGCGATGACGTTCAGGCGCTTGGCGTGGATTTCGGCGTTGATCTGCGCGCTGCGAGTGATCAGGTCGAACTGGTCGACGTTGCTGGCATTGAGGCCGGCGCCTTCGATGGCGATGTCGCCACCATTGACGTCGAAGCGTTGCAGGCGACCGTTGTCGACCACCGGAGCGCCGGTGGTCAGGGTCGCGCGCGGGGTATTGATGAAACCGCAACCGTCGCAGGTGATGCCATGGGGGTTGGCGACGATGACGTGCGCACGGCTGCCAGCCACTTCGGTGTAGCCCTTGAGCTGGCTGCGATTGCTGCCGGTCACCTCGTTGAGGATCACCCCCGCCGCACCGCCCTTCAGGTTCGGGTTGCCGTTGATATAGCCACCCTGCTGGCTTTTGACGAACGCCTGGGCACCGTTGTTGAGGATCAACCCCTGCTGGCCGACGTTGTAGTCAGTGAATTTGTTGTGTGACAGGCCGCTGCCATTAGGCGTGGCGATATTCACCACTGGCACGCCGTTCTGGGCCTGGCCGATGGTGGTGTTGCCGCCCGCCTGGGCATCCACGGTCAGCTGCGCCGCCGAGGCGACGATGGGGTTGAGGAACATCACGCCGGCGACGATCAGGGCGATGTTCTGGAAGAAGGGGCTGCGAACGTCCATGTCAGGGTGCTCCAGGGCGTAAACGAATCAGAAATCAGAAATCAGAAGAAAAGGTCGACGCGGAAATACACCGGGCGCTCGCCCTCGGTGATCGCGTCGGGGCGCTCCAGGGAATGGGCGAAGGTCACGCTGGCAGCCAGGTGCTCGCCACGGGCGCTGAACTCCAAGGCATGCCCGCTGATGCGGCCACTGTCCCCCGAGTTGTGCTCGTCGTGACTGATAACACCGACGTCATAGGCCAAAGCCGCGCCGTACTGCTGCACGAAGGGTTGCAGCGGCGCCCAGGTAACGGGCCGCGTCCAGCGCAGCTGGTTACGCCAGTAGCCACCGCTGTTTCCAGACAGGCTCTGATCCTTGAAACCACGTACCGAGTTGAGCCCACCGATGCTGATGCGCTGGGAACTGAACAGCTCGTCTTCGCTCTTCTGGCCGGTGGCCAGGCTGTCGAAACTGAAGCGCTCGCCCCACAGGCTGAAGGGCTGCAGGTAGCTGAGGGTCAGGGTGTATTTGTTGTAACGCGCCACGGGCTGGTCGCCGCGGGGATCGCCGTTGCCCTGGGCATCGAAGGCGCCGATGCCACGCTGCCAACCGATATCGGCGTTGACGAACGCCGTGCCAATGCGCCGACCATGGTTGAAACCCAGCTGCCATTCACTGAGGCGGTTGCTGGACAGATCCATGCGGTTGCCGAGGATGAAGTTGTTGGTGCGTATATGGCTCACGCCGGTGTTGAAGGCGGTCTTGCTGACGCTATCACGGTGCAGCACGCGCTCGGCACGCAGGGCGTGCTGCTGGCTGTCGCCGTCGGTCTCGAAGGTAAAGCCGTTGGCGTTTTGACCAAGGGTGCGGTAGTAGCTCTGACTGTAGCTGTAGTCCACACGCCACCAGCCATAGGGGATGCTGTAGGACAGACTCTGGGCATGGGAGTGGCGGAAGCTGTCACTGACCGCATCGCGGCTGGCACGCAGGCTCAGTTGGTCAGCAAGGCCCAGCGGGCTGTCCCAGGTCAGGCCCAGGCCCCACTGCTGCTCGCCGGTGCTGCGTTGGCCATCGTTGTGGCGGTTGATGTTGGCGTACCAGGGTTTGCTGCGCTCGCCCTTGAGGCCGACGCGGCTACCGCCTACCTGCTGACCCGGCACCAGTTCCAGCTGGGCCGGGCGCGACGGCAGGCGGTTGAGGTTGTCGACCAGTTGCTCCAGCTCACGCAGGTTAAGGATATCTCCCGTTTCGCCGGGAAAGCTCATGGCCAGCTCGCGGTCACTGGCCAGGGCGGAGCTGTCGAGGCCTTCGAGGCGCCCTTCGACCACGGTGATCTTCAGGGTACGGGCCGACAGGTCCTGCTGCGGCAGGTAGGCACGCGTAGTCACGTAGCCGCGATCGACGTAGTGATTGGTGATCGCCTTGAGCAGCTCGTTGAGCTGGCTGACGCCCAGGCAGTTGTCGGCGAACGGGGCGAGAATGGTCGTGCGGTCTGCATCGGACAGCAGGCTTGCGCCGCTGATCTCGATCTGGTCGATGGCGAAGCAGCGCTCGTCCTCGGCAGCCGGCGGCGCTGTCGGTTCGGCGCGCTTGCCGGGCAACTGCTGCAGCTCCTGCAGACGCTGTTGCTGCTCGTCGAGCAGGCGCTCCTGACGGTCGCGGATCAGGTCCTGGGTCAGTGGCGTCTGGCGGTTCGCGGGCAGATCGATGGGGGGCGTTTGAGCAAGTGCAGTGAACGGCACTGCAATAAGCAACAGCGGAAAATACGAGCGCATGAAAATCCGTACCTGGAAAAGTGAATCATCCCTTAGCGGCGATGAGACACCTTGCCATCCAGATTTATCCCGCCGAGAGACGAAATTCTCATTTCGCTACATAGCGCTGTAAGTGCGGCCAAAGTACGTGACAAACCGCTCAATTTCGCCGAGCCAGCTTCCAGCCGGATGCCTCAGACTTCGGTCAGGCACTCAACTCCTTATCCAGCACTTCCTCGATCTCGCTCTTGATCTTGCCGCTCATCACCGACAGCAGCAGGCCGAGGTTGAGTTGCAGCTGCACGCGGTCTTCGCTGACGGCGAGCCAGCCGTCGGCGCCGCTGCGTTTGAATTCCAGGGTGTCGCCCTTCCACTGGTAGCGCACGTCGTACTCGCGGGCCAGGCGTTCGGCGAGCTTTTCAGCCTTGCCACGGGCGGCCTCGATGCCCAGATTGTGGGGGCGGTCGACGGTGATTTTGGCCATCTGGCTCTCCTGACTGAAAACGCGGGCGGGGCAATATACAAGAAGCGCCCGCCGGCCCACTACCACGCGTGCAGCCGGCGCCCGGCTTTTGGGTTTAGAATGCCGCCACTCGGCGCTGTACAGGGGTTGAACGGGCCGTGGATCAGCAACTCGATGGAAACGCTTATTTACCTCGGTAAACTCGCCTTTTCGCTTGTCTGACTCACTGATGAGACGCGCCCGGCGCTGTCTCATGATCACGATCACGCCATGCCGGGCTCCACGCCCGCACACTGAGCAGATGCCAACGCCTACCGGACTTCAGGAAAAGGGCCACATGAACGATCCGCGCAAGAACGACAGCAGCGAACCCACCACCCACTTCGGTTTCCAGGACGTTCCGGAAAGCCGCAAGGCGGAAAAGGTCGCCGAGGTGTTCCATTCGGTGGCCGCCAAGTACGACCTGATGAACGACCTGCTCTCCGGCGGCATGCACCGCCTGTGGAAGCGCTTCACCCTCGAGCTGTCCGGTGTACGCAGCGGCAATCGGGTACTCGACATCGCCGGCGGCACCGGCGACCTGGCCCGCCAGTTCTCGCGCATCGTCGGTGAGACCGGCGAAGTGGTGCTGGCGGACATCAACGCCTCGATGCTCAAGGTGGGCCGCGACCGCCTGCTCGACCGCGGCGTGTCCGGCAACATTTCCTTCGTGCAGGCCGATGCCGAGAAGCTGCCCTTCCCGGACAACCATTTCGACTGCGTGACCATCGCCTTCGGCCTGCGCAACGTCACCCACAAGGAGGCGGCCATCGCTTCCATGCTGCGCGTGCTCAAGCCGGGCGGCCGCCTGCTGGTGCTGGAATTCTCCAAGCCCAAGAGCAGCCTGCTGTCCAAGGTCTACGATACCTATTCGTTCAACTTCATGCCGCTGGTGGGCAAGCTGGTCACCAACGACGCCGACAGCTACCGCTACCTGGCCGAGTCGATCCGCATGCACCCGGACCAGGACACCCTCAAGGCGATGATGCTGGACGCCGGTTTCGACCGCGTGACCTACCACAACATGACCGGCGGCATCGTCGCCCTGCACCGCGGTATCAAGCCCTGATGCTCACCCAGGCTCTGCTGGCGGCCGTCGAGCGCGGCCTCAACCGCGTTCTCGAGCTGGACAGCACCGCCCTGCCGCGCCTGGCCAGGCTCAATGGCCGGGTGATCGCGGTGCAGTCCCAGTCGCCGTCGCTGCAGATGTTCATTCTCGCCGACGGCCAGGGGCTGCGCCTGGCCGGGCAATGGGCCGGCGCGGTCGACTGCACCCTGCGTGCCCCCGCCAGCGCCCTGCTGCGCCTGGCCCTGGCCCGGGACAAGCAGGCGGTGCTGCACGAGCCCGAGGTCGAACTCGATGGCGACAGTGGCGCGCTGATGGAGCTGGCCGGCGTGCTGCAGGACCTGGACCTGGACTGGGAATACGAGCTGTCGCGTTGGCTCGGCCCGGTGCCCACGGCGCTGCTGGCCGGGCATCTGCGCAGCCGCGCGGGCTGGACGCGGGAAAACCTGCACAGCCTGCAACTGAGCCTGGCCGACTACCTCAGCGAAGAATCGCGCACCCTGGTCGGCCGCCGCGAGGCCGACGCCCGCTTTGCCGAACTCGATGACCTGAAACTTTCCCTCGACCGTCTCGATGCGCGCATTGAGCGCCTCGCCCAACGCCATAAGCCCATCGCATGAAGCTGCTTGCCGTTCGTCGTCTGTTGCGCATCCTCTACGTGGTCATCCGCTACCGCCTCGATGACCTGCTGTTCGCCCTGCCGTTGCCGTTCTGGCTGCGCGCACCGCGCTTCCTGTTGCCATGGCGCTGGGTGCCGCGCGGCAAGTCGTCGCGCAGCCGCGGCGAAAGCCTGCGCCTGGCGCTGGAGGAACTAGGGCCGATCTTCATCAAGTTCGGCCAGCTACTGTCCACCCGCCGCGATCTACTGCCGCCGGATATCGCCGACGAACTGGCGCACCTGCAGGACCGCGTACCGCCGTTCGACCCGGCCAAGTCCCTGGCGCTGATCGAAGAGCAGCTCGGTGTGCCGGTGAGCGTGGCGTTCGCCCGTTTCGATACAGCACCACTGGCCTCGGCCTCGGTGGCCCAAGTGCACGCCGCGCAGCTGAAAAGCGGTGAGGAAGTGGTGGTCAAGGTGGTGCGCCCCGGTCTCAAGCCGGTGATCAAGGCCGACATGGCCTGGCTGTTCCTGCTCGCCAAGATGGCCGAGCGCGCCTCGGCCGAAGCCCGCCGCCTGCACCCGGTGGACGTGGTCAGCGACTACGAGAAAACCATCTACGACGAGCTAGACCTGCTGCGCGAGGCGGCCAACGCCAGCCAGCTGCGACGCAACTTCGAGGATTCCGGCCTGCTCTACGTGCCCCAGGTGTACTGGGACTGGTGCCGCCCCAAGGTGCTGGTGATGGAGCGCATCTACGGCATTCCGGTCAACGACATGGAAACCCTGGCCGACCAGCGCACGGACATGAAACTGCTGGCCGAACGCGGCGTGGAGATCTTCTTCACCCAGGTATTCACCCACAGCTTCTTCCACGCCGACATGCACCCGGGCAACATCTTCGTCAGCACCCGCACGCCGTGGAACCCGCAGTACATCGCCATCGACTGCGGCATCATTGGCAGCCTCACCCCCGAGGATCAGGACTACCTGGCGCGAAATCTGGTGGCCTTCTTCAAGCGTGACTACCGCAAGGTGGCGCAGTTGCACATCGACTCGGGTTGGGTGCCTCAGGAAACCCAGGTCAACGACTTCGAGGCGGCGATCCGCACCGTCTGCGAGCCGATCTTCGAGCGCCCGCTCAAGGACATTTCCTTCGGCCTGCTGCTGATGCGCCTGTTCCAGACCGCGCGGCGCTTCAACATGGAAATCCAGCCGCAGCTCGTGCTGCTGCAGAAGACGCTGCTCAATATCGAGGGCCTGGGCCGCCAGCTGCATCCCGACCTGGACCTGTGGACCACCGCCCAGCCTTTCCTGGAGCGCTGGATGCGTGAGCGCGTCAGCCCGCGCAACGTCATGCACAACCTGCAGAGCCAGGTCGAGCAACTGCCGCACCTGGCCAACATGACCCGCAGCCTGCTCGAGCGCATGGCCCAGCCCCACGCCAATGATCCACCACCGCCATGGCGCGAACGCGATGGCTGGGCGGTGCGGCTGATCGGCGCCCTGCTGGTCGGTGGCAGCGTGATGACCGCCCTGGGCCTGGGCAACCTGAGCGATCCCGCGACCGCCTGGCCGGCCTGGCTGATGGGCGCCAGCGGTCTGTACCTGATCCTGCGCCGATAGCCAGCCCGGGCCCCGGCTGGCACACTTGGCTTCGATTGAAGATGGAAATGCAATGAACGACTGGCTAGATGCAATCAAGTGGGACGACAACGGCCTGATCCCGGCCATCGCCCAGGACCATCAGACCGGGCGCATCCTGATGATGGCCTGGATGAACCGCGAAGCCCTGGAACTGACCGCCAGCGAGCAGCGTGCCATCTACTGGTCACGTTCGCGCGGCAAGCTGTGGCGCAAGGGCGAGGAGTCCGGCCACGTGCAGAAGCTGCATGAGCTGCGCTTGGACTGCGACGCCGACGTGATCGTGCTGATGGTCGAGCAACTGGGCGGCATCGCCTGCCATACCGGCCGCGAGAGCTGCTTCTACCGGGTGTTCGAGAACGGTGCCTGGAAAACCGTCGATGCGGTGCTGAAAGATCCGCACACCATCTATTCGCCGGAGCATCGCCATGACTGATACCCTCAAGCGCCTGGCCGAGGTGCTGGAGTCGCGCAAGGGCGCGGCGCCGGACAGCTCGTACGTGGCCAGCCTGTACCACAAGGGCCTGAACAAGATTCTGGAGAAGGTCGGCGAGGAATCGGTGGAAACCATCCTGGCCGCCAAGGACGCCGCCAGCAGCGGCGACTGCAGCGACCTGATCTACGAAACCGCCGATCTGTGGTTCCACAGCCTGGTCATGCTGGCCGCGCTGGATCAGCACCCGCAGGCGGTGCTCGATGAACTGGATCGCCGTTTTGGCCTGTCGGGGCACGCGGAAAAAGCCGCGCGCAGCGACAGTGACACTCAATAAAGACGCTGACGAGGATAACGAGACATGGGCATTTTCGACTGGAAACACTGGGTCGTCATTCTGATCGTCGTGGTGCTGGTGTTCGGTACCAAGAAACTCAAGAACCTGGGTTCGGACCTCGGTGAAACCATCAAGGGTTTCCGCAAGGCGATGAACGAGGAAGACGGCAAGCCGAGCGACCCGCACGCACAACAGCCGCAGCAACCGCAACAGCCGTACCAGCAGCAGGCGCCGCTGAACCAGCCGCACACCGTTGAAGGCCAGGCCAGCAAGGTCGAAGAACCGCTGCGTAAAGACTGAGGCAAACCATGTTCGGTATCAGTTTCAGCGAGCTGCTGCTGGTCGCTCTGGTCGCCCTACTGGTGCTCGGCCCCGAGCGCCTGCCTGGTGCCGCACGCACGGCGGGGCTGTGGATCGGGCGTATCAAACGCAGCTTCAATTCGATCAAGGAAGAAGTCGAGCGCGAGATTGGCGCCGACGAGATCCGTCGGCAACTGCATAACGAACGCATCCTCGAACTGGAGCGCGAGATGCAGGCGGTCAAGAACGACATCCTGCCGCCCGCGCCCCAGGCCAGCCTGCCGCCACCACCGGGCGTCGAGCCCACTGCACAAGCGCCGGCCGAGCCCGCACCGGTGCCCGCCACTCAGGCCGCCCCGACACCCGCCGCCAGCCAGGACAAGACGCCGCAACCATGAGTCGAATGCCCGACAACGACCAGGAAATGCCGCTGGTTTCCCACCTTGCCGAGTTGCGCACTCGCCTGCTGCGCTGCGTGGCAGCGATCTTCCTGATCTTCGCCTGCCTGTTCTACTTCGCCCAGAAGATCTACACCCTGGTCTCGGCGCCGCTGCGCCAGTACTTGCCCGAAGGCGCGACGATGATCGCCACCGACGTGGCCTCGCCGTTCCTCACACCCTTCAAGCTGACCATGATCGTCGCGCTGTTCCTGGCCATGCCGGTGATCCTGCATCAGGTCTGGGGTTTCATCGCACCAGGGCTGTACAAGCACGAGAAGCGCATCGCCATTCCGCTGCTGGTCTCCAGCATCATCCTGTTCTACGCCGGCATGGCCTTCGCCTACTTCCTGGTGTTCCCGATCATCTTCCACTTCTTCGCCAGCGTGACGCCCGAAGGCGTGTCGATGATGACCGACATCGCCAGCTACCTCGACTTCGTGATGACGCTGTTCTTCGCCTTCGGCGTGGCCTTCGAAATTCCCGTGGCCGTGGTGCTGCTGATCTGGATCGGCGTGGTCGACGTCGACTACCTGCGCAAGATCCGTCCCTACGTGATCATCGGCTGTTTCGTGGTCGGCATGATCCTCACCCCGCCGGACATCTTCTCCCAGACCCTGCTCGCCGTGCCGATGTGGCTGCTGTTCGAGTTGGGCATCTTGGCTGGCAGCATGGTGCGCACGCGCCGTGGTGAGCCGGATGAAGAAGACGACAACGCACCGACCGACCAGCCGCCCAGCGTCCAACCATGAACCTGCTGCTGCTCGAGGACGGTGACTTCATCGCCGCCGACCGGGTGCGCCTGAGCGGCCGGCGACTGACCCATCTCAACGATGTGCACCGCGCCGAGAACGGCGATACCTTGCGTGTCGGCCGCCTCGGCGGGCAGATGGGCCGCGGCCAGTTGCTGCAGCTCGATGCCACGAGCGCGGAACTGCAGGTCGCCTTCGACCAGCCGCCACCGGCCAAACTGCCGATCACCCTGCTGCTCGCCCTGCCGCGCCCGAAGATGCTCAAGCGCGTGCTGCAGAGCGTCAGCGCCATGGGCGTGCCGCGGCTGGTGCTGCTCAACAGCTACCGGGTGGAGAAAAGCTTCTGGCAGACACCCTTTCTGGAACCGGAAGCGATTCGCGAGCAGCTGATCCTCGGCCTGGAGCAGGCCCGCGATACCGTGCTGCCCGAGGTGATCATCGAGAAGCGCTTCAAGCCTTTCGTCGAAGATCGCCTGCCGCAGCTGGCCGCCGGCACGCTCGGCCTGACCGGGCACCCCGGCGACTACCCGGCCTGCCCACGCGCCGTTCAGCAATCGGTAACCCTGGCCATCGGCCCGGAAGGCGGCTGGATTCCCTACGAAGTGGACAAGCTGGCCGAGGCCGGTCTCAAGCCGGTGCAGCTGGGGGAGCGGATCTTGCGGGTGGAGACGGCGGTGACGGCGCTATTGGCTCGGTTGTTCTGAGCGGTAGCTCGAGGGCGCCTCAAGGGCGAGAGCGGCCTTTCGCGTAATCCGTAGGAGGGGCTTTAGCCCCGAGCTCTTTGCACCCTAATACTGCTCGGGGCTAAAGCCCCTCCTACAAAAGCAGCAGCACCTGATGTCCGCTCCTGCCTTACCAAAGCCATCGCTTATCAACGGGACATCCGGTAACGCCTTGCCCCAAGCAGCCATTTGGCGCCAGCATGCGCTCTGCCTATGATGAATACCTCGCGCCCTCAAGGAGCTGTCATGCGCCGTCTGCTCACCGGCATCACCGTCATCCTGCTGTTGCTGCTCAACACGCTGATCCTCATCGGGCCGATGATGCTCATCGCCCTCGGCAAGTTCGTGCTGCCCGGCCAGGCGCTGAAGGCGGCCTGCTCGCGTCAGGTTATGCATATCGCCGAAGCCTGGGCGGAGAACTGCAAGCGCATCTTTGCGGCGCTCACGCCGACCCAGTGGGATATCCGCGGCAACGCCGAGCTGCGTCAGGACACCTCCTACCTGGTCATCAGCAACCACCAGTCGTGGGTCGACATTCCCGCACTGGTGCAAGCCTTCAACCGCAAGACGCCTTACTTCAAGTTCTTCCTCAAGCAGCAGCTGATCTGGGTGCCGTTTCTCGGCCTGGCGTTCTGGGCGCTGGATTACCCCTTCATGAAGCGCTACAGCAAGGCCAAGCTGGAGAAGCACCCGCACCTCAAGGGTCAGGACCTGGAAATCACCCGCCGCGCCTGCGAGAAATTCCGGGATCTGCCGGTTACCGTGGTCAACTACCTGGAAGGCACGCGCTTCACCCCCGCCAAGCAGGCCCAGCAGGGCTCGCCCTATCAGCACCTGCTTAAGCCCAAGGCCGGCGGGGTGGCCTTCGTACTCGCGGCCCTGGGCGAGCAGCTCGACGCGATTCTGGATGTCACCATCGTTTATGCCGAGGACACGCCGCCCGGTTTCTGGAAGCTGATCAGCGGCCAGGTGCCAAAGGTCATCATGGATATCCGCACGCGGCCGCTGGAGCCGGCGCTGTGGCAGGGTGACTACCAGAACGACCCGGACTTCCGCCTGTACGTGCAGGACTGGGTCAGCGGCTTGTGGGAGGAGAAGGATGCGCTGATCACCCGATTGAAGCAGGAAGCCAAGGGCTGATCCTGTCTATGACCTCTCGGCCCAGACTTGGTCATATTGGCAAAAAATTTGCGAGAGCGGCCATCGGTGCAGTACCTGTGGGAGCGGGCCATGCCCGCGATTTTTCGCGCGCATGGCCCGCTCCCACAATAGATCGGTGACGGCCGCTTTTGCCTTGTACCTGCCGCTTCAGGCACTAATCGTAAACAGGAAACGACTGCATCAGTCCGGCAGGATCATATGGCCGGCTTCGTCGAGCGGCGCGAAGGGATTGTGCGCCAGTTCCCAGAGATGGCCGTCCGGGTCGGCGAAGTAACCCGAGTAACCACCCCAGAACACCTTCTCCGGCGCCTTGACCTGCCGCGCTCCCGAGGCGACAGCGAGCGCCATGGCGGCGTCGACGGCCTCGGGGCTTTCCAGATTGTGCGCCAGGGTAATGCCGGAAAAGCCCACTGGCGCTGCTTCAGGCAGATTGGCGTCCTTCGCCAGCTCGTCGCGCGAGAACAACCCCAGGGCAAGGCCCTTGAGCTTGATGAACACGATCTGTTCCTGGGACGCGGACGAGCGCGTCCAGCCCAGGCGCTCGTAGAAGGCGGCGCTGGCCTGTACATCGGCCACGCCCAGGGTGATCAGGGAAATCCGTCGGTCAAAGCTCATGAGGTGCTCCTTGCAGGTCGAGCCTGACAGGGTAGCAGCCGAACCGGCCGTCGAAAGAAAAAGGTGATCGTTCCCGCGCTCTGCGTGGGAACGCGTTGGCAGGACGCTCTGCGTCCGTACCGTAAATCGTGACGCATAGCGTCACGGGCGGAATGCCCACGCAGAGCGCGGGCACGATCAGCAAGAAAAAGCGGAGCCCTTGGGCTCCGCTTTTCAGCTTCAGGCGGCGCTGAAGGTCTTGTGCGGGTCGATGACGAATTTCTTCGGCACGCCGGCATCGAACTCGCCGTAACCGCGCGGAGCGTCGTCCAGGCTGATCACCTGTACGCCAACCACTTCGGCGATGTTGATGCGGTCCCACATGATGGCCTGCATCAATGCACGGTTGTATTTCATCACCGGGGTCTGGCCGGTGTGGAAGCTGTGCGACTTGGCCCAGCCGAGGCCGAAACGGATGCTCAGGCTGCCGATCTTGGCTGCCGCGTCCACCGCGCCCGGATCTTCGGTGACATACAGGCCGGGGATACCGATCTTGCCGGCCACGCGAGTGACCTGCATCAGCGAGTTGAGTACGGTGGCCGGTGCTTCGTGCTGGGCACCCGCATGGCCATGACCGCGGGCCTCGAAGCCCACCGCGTCGACGGCGCAATCGACTTCCGGCTCACCGAGCAGGTCGGCGATCTGTTCGTGCAGCGGGGTGTCCTTGGACAGGTCGGCGATTTCGAAACCCTGGGCCTTGGCATGGGCCAGGCGCACCGGGTTGACGTCACCGACGATTACCACCGCGGCGCCGAGCAGGCGCGCCGAGGCGGCGGCGGCCAGACCGACCGGGCCGGCACCGGCCACGTATACGGTGGAGCCCGGGCCAACACCGGCGGTCACCGCGCCGTGATAGCCGGTGGGCAGAATGTCGGATAGGCAGGTCAGATCGCGGATCTTCTCCATGGCCTTGTCGCGGTCCGGCAGCTTGAGCAGGTTGAAGTCGGCGTAAGGCACCAGCACGTACTCGGCCTGGCCGCCGGTCCAGTCGCCCATGTCGACGTAGCCGTAGGCGCCGCCGGCACGGGCCGGGTTGACGGTCAGGCACACACCGGTGTGCTGCTCTTTACAGGAGCGGCAACGGCCGCAGGCGACGTTGAACGGAACGGAAACCAGATCACCGATCTTCAGGCTTTCGACGTCGCTACCCTTCTCGACCACCTCGCCGGTGATCTCGTGGCCGAGCACCAGGCCGACCTGAGCGGTGGTACGGCCACGCACCATGTGCTGGTCGGAGCCGCAGATATTGGTGGAAACGACCTTGAGGATGACGCCGTGCTCGATCTTGCGACCGCGCGGATCCTGCATCTTCGGATAGTCGATCTTCTGGACTTCGACCTTGCCTGTGCCGAGATAGACGACACCGCGATTACCAGACATATGAATCTCCTTTCTTCTTGTGGATGCAAGGCGCGTAGGTCTTGCAATGGAGTATTGAAGCGTCTGTCTCGGCACCCGCCGGTAAGGGCAGGACGGCTACCGAGCTGTCGCGCTGACGGTGAGGGCAGCGCGAATGGTCTAGCCAGACTAGCTAGCGTGTGGCGCGGCCGCGGATGCAAAACCGACAGCCGCCGTTCTCTGTGCGGCACCGCCTCCGGTTAAAGGACTACGGTGCGATTGGCGTTGAGGAATACCCGCCGTTCGAGGAAGTAACCGACTGCGCGGGCCAGGGTCAGGCATTCGATATCGCGGCCTTTTGCCACCAGATCCTCGGGGTAGTGCGCATGATCGACGCTTTCCACCCCCTGGGTGATGATCGGGCCTTCGTCCAGATCGTTGTTGATGAAGTGCGCCGTGGCGCCGACCAGCTTGACGCCCTTCTGGTACGCCTGGTGGTACGGCTTGGCGCCTTTGAAGCCGGGCAGCAGCGAGTGGTGGATGTTTATCGCCCGACCGTCCAGCTTGCGGCACAGATCGGCGGACAGCACCTGCATGTAGCGGGCAAGCACCACCAGTTCGGCGCCGGTGTCCTCGACCACCTGCATCACCCGGCGCTCCTGGGCGGGTTTGTCGTTGGGGTCGAGAGGAAAGTGGTGGTACGGAATGCCGTGCCAGTCAGCGAGCGGCTTGAGGTCGGGGTGGTTGGAGACGATGGCGGTGATGTCCATCGGCAACTGGCCGGTGCGCTGGCGATAGAGCAGGTCGTTGAGGCAGTGGTCGGCCTTGGACACCATGATCACCACCTTGGCGCGGTAGCCCGGTGGCGTCAGCTCGGTGCGCATGTCGAACGGCGCAGTGCGCTCGTTCAGGCCGGCGAGGAAGGTCGCTTCGTCGAAATCGGCCTGGGTGCGAAATTCCACCCGAATGAAGAAGCGGCTGGCCAGGCGGTCATCGAAGCTGTGGTGCTCGGTGACGTAGCAGCCCTGCTCGAACAGGTAGCGGGTCACCACATCCACGGTGCCCAGGAGGCTCGGGCAGTGTGCGGTGAGAATCCAGGTGTCGGGGGTGCGGCTCATGAAAGCGATTCCTTATGCAGATCGCTCCCATGCGCCGACCGGCAGTGCACGACGGGGAGCGTCGTTGGCTGCGCTTGTGCGCAGCCTTTGGGAGTGGTGAAGCAAAGCAGGAGCGGGGTCTGTACTCGATAATGTGAGAGCGGGCATGCCCCCCAGTCACTTAGGGTGGATGACGCTTCACCTACGCGGCCCGACCCATCCACCCTTGCGATCCCAAGGTGGACGAAAAAAGCGTCGTCCACCCTACGGTTCCAACGTCCTCAAGCCTCCACAGCCAACCCGTACTCGGCGCTGGCATCCTGCAGCCACAGCCAGAAATAGTCGGAGAAGCTGCGGCGGATCAGCAGTTCCCAGGTCTCCTCGCCGGTACGGCGGATAACCAGCTGGGATTTGGCGAACACGGTGCCGACGGCTTTGCCCACCGGGAAGTTCTTGGGGTGCACGTCGTAGCTGCTGGATTTCATCAGCAGCTCGCGCACCTTCGGCCCGGACAGCTCCAGCAGGGTCTGCCCGCCGCTGACGTTGACCACCGAGATGTGCTGGCCATCCAGAGCGGCGCGCAGCTTGCCCTCTACTTCGAACTCGCTGCCGCCAGGCACGATCAGCAGCCATTCATCCGGGCCCAGCCATTGCAGCGAAGTGTCGCCGTTGGCCACCAGGGTCAGTGCACTCGGCAGTTCCAGGCCCAGGGCCTTGTGCACGCCGCCGGCGAAGTTGGCATCGGCGGCGTCACCGCGCAGTACCAGATGGCCCAGCAGTTTCTTCTCGCGCAGCGTCACCCCGGCGCCGGCGCGGCCCTTGCCGGCCAGTTCGTGCAGGCCGGCGTGGTGCAGCGGCGATTGCCCGGCGATGTCGTCGGGGCGTTGCTTGTAGACGTTGACGTTAGACATTCTGGCGGTCCCCTTTCGGGTCATAGAACACGGGACTGACGATTTCGGCTTCGATCACGCTGCCATCGACCAGCGGCGCGAACACCCGCTCGCCGATGCGCTTGAGGCCGCCACGAACCAGGGCCATGGCGAAGGAATGGCCCATCGCGGCGCTCATGTAGCTGGAGGTGACGTGGCCGACCATGGTCATTGGAATCGACTGCTTGGGATCGAACACCAGCTGCGCACCTTCGGGCAGCACCTTGTTCGGATCCACCGGCTTGAGGCCGATCAGCTGCTTGCGGTTTTCCTTGAGGCAGTCCTCACGGTTCATGCCGCGCCAGCCGATCCAGGAGAACGGCTTGGTACGACCCACGCACCAGCCCATGCCCAGGTCGTCCGGGGTGACCGAGCCGTCGGTGTCCTGGCCGACGATGATGAAGCCCTTCTCGGCGCGCAGCACGTGCATGGTCTCGGTGCCGTAAGGCGTCAGGCCGTGTTTCTTGCCGGCCTCGGCGATCTGCTCGAGCACGCCCAGGGCGTAGTCGGCCTGCACGTTGACTTCGTAGGAGAGCTCACCGGTGAAGGAGATGCGGAACACGCGAGCCGGCACGCCGCCGACCTTGCCTTCCTTCCAGGTCATGAACGGGAAGGCGTCCTTGTCCAGGTCGATGTCGGTGACTTCGGCCAACAGCTTGCGGCTGTTGGGGCCGGACAGGGTCATGGTCGCCCAGTGGTCGGTGACCGAGGTGAAGTACACCTTCAGCTCCGGCCATTCGGTCTGGTGGTAGATTTCCAGCCACTCCAGCACGCGGCCGGCGCCGCCTGTGGTGGTGGTCATGACGAAATGGTTGTCGGCCAGACAGGCGGTGACGCCGTCGTCGAAGACCATGCCGTCTTCCTTGCACATCAGGCCGTAGCGGGCCTTGCCTACGTCCAGCTTGGTCCAGGCGTTGGTGTACACGCGGTTGAGGAACTGGCGGGCATCCGGGCCCTGGATGTCGATCTTGCCGAGGGTCGAGGCGTCGAGAATGCCCACCGCATTACGCACGGCCTTGCACTCGCGGGCCACGGCGGCGTGCATGTCCTCACCGTTCTTCGGGAAGTACCAGGGGCGTTTCCACTGGCCGACGTCCTCGAACTCAGCGCCCTGCTGCAGGTGCCACTTCTGCAGAGCGGTGTAGCGTTTGGGCTCGAACAGCTCACCACAGTGACGGCCGGCGATGGCGCCGAAGGTCACCGGGGTGTAGTTCGGGCGGAACATGGTGGTGCCCATTTCGCTGATGCTGATGCCCAGCGAGCGGGCGGCGATGGCCAGACCGTTGATGTTGCCCAGTTTGCCCTGATCGGTACCGAAGCCCAGCGCGGTGTAGCGCTTGACGTGCTCGACCGACTCGAAGCCCTCGCGGGTGGCCAGCTCGATGCCGGCGGCAGTGACGTCGTTCTGCTGATCGACGAACTGCTTCGGCGCCCGCGAGGTGCCTTTATCGTGCGGCACCTGGAACAGCGCGACCGAGGCTTCCTCGATGCGCTTCTCGGCTTTCGGCAGGGTGCCGGTGACCGGTTGGAAGCCCGCATCGGCAGCCGCCTTGGCGCCGGCCTCGAAACCATCGGCGAGGCTGTCGCCCATGCCGAACACACCGTTGACGGCACCGGCGCAGTAACGCTTCTGGAAGCCTTCACCGGGTACGAAAGCGAGGATGTCCTCGCGCCACACCGGGCGGCCGCCCAGGTGCGAGGCCAGGTGCACCACCGGGCTGTAGCCGCCGGAGCTGACGATCAGGTCGCAATCAACGGTCTCGCCTGGGCTGGTGACCTTGTGCTTGGCGGCGTCGATGGCGCAGATGCGCGCACCGGTGACGCGCTTGCTGCCGCGCGCTTCGACCACGGCGCTGCCGGTGAGCACCCGCACGCCACGCCGGCGCGCTTCCTCGACCCAGCTGCCGCGCGGGTTGTTGCGCGCGTCGGCAACGGCCACCACCTGGCGGCCGGCATCGAGCCAGTCGAGTACCACGCGGTAGGCGTAATCGTTGTTGGTCGACAGCACCAGCTTCTGGCCAGGCGCCACGCCGTAGCGGCGCACGTAGGTCGACACGGCGTCGGCCAGCATGTTGCCGGGCACGTCATTGTTGCCGTACACCAGCGGGCGCTCGTGGGCGCCGGTGGCCAATACCACGCGGCCGGCACGCACACGGTGCAGGCGCTGACGCGGCTGGCCCATGGGTGCGACTTCGCCGAGGTGGTCGGTGAGGCGCTGGTGAATGGTCAGGAAGTTGTGGTCGTGGTAGCCGTTGACCGTGGCGCGCGGCAGCAGGGTCACTTCCGGCATGCCTTCCAGCTCGGCGATGGCCTTGGCGGCCCAGTCGGCGGCCGGCATGTCGTCGAGCATCTCGCGGGTGGACAGCAGGCTGCCACCGAACTCTTCCTGCTCGTCGGCGAGGATCACCCGCGCGCCGCTACGACCGGCAGCCAAGGCTGCGGCCAGGCCGGCGGGACCTGCGCCGACCACCAGCACGTCGCAGTGCTGGTTCATGTAGTCGTAGATGTCCGGGTCGTTTTCCTTCGGCGAACGACCGAGGCCGGCGGCCTTGCGGATGTACTTCTCGTAGGTCAGCCACAGGTTCTGCGGGTACATGAAGGTCTTGTAGTAGAACCCGGGCGGCATCATGCCGCCGCCGACCTTGCCGAGAATGCCCATCAGGTCGGTGTTCACGCTCGGCCAGCCGTTGGTGCTGGTGGCGGTCAGGTTCTGGTACAGCGCCTGCTGGGTGGCACGCACGTTGGGGATCTGCGCGGCCTCGGTGGAGCCGATCTGCAGCACGGCATTGGGCTCTTCGGCACCGGCGGCGACGATGCCGCGCGGGCGCGAGTACTTGAAGCTGCGGCCGATCACGTCGACGCCGTTGGCCAGCAACGCGGCGGCCAGGGTGTCACCGGCGTAGCCCTGGTAGCTCTGGCCGTTGAAGTTGAAGGTCAGCGGCTGGCTGCGGTCGATGCGGCCACCCTGGGAAAGACGATTGACCTGGCTCATGCCGTTACTCCTTGGTCAGCGGCCTTTTTCGCGGCGACGGTGGCCTCAGTCACGCTGGGGCGCTCGCCGATCTTGTAGGTTTCGAGAATCTCGTAGCTCACCGTGTGACGGGTGACGTTGAAGTACTGACGGCAGCCGGCGGCGTGAATCCACAGCTCGTGGTGGATGCCGCGCGGGTTGTCGCGGAAGAACAGGTACTCGCCCCACTCCTCGTCGGTGCAGGCGTTGGGGTCCAGCGGGCGGGCGATGTGTGCCTGGCCACCGGCGTGGAATTCTTCTTCGGAACGCAGTTCGCCACAGTGTGGGCAGAAGATGTGCAGCATGTTCGGGACCTCCAGAAAACCATCGTCCCTCTCTCAGCAAGAGAGGGCGCCTTAATCAGTGCGCCACACCGGCTGCGCCGTGCTCGTCGATCAGCGCGCCGTTGTGGAAGCGCTCGATGGAGAAGGCCTTGGCCAGCGGATGCATCTCGCCTTTGGCGAGGCTGGCCGCGAACACGTTGCCCGAGCCCGGCGTGGCCTTGAAGCCACCGGTGCCCCAGCCGCAGTTGAAATAAAGGTTCTTGACCGGCGTCTTGGCGATGATCGGGCAGGCGTCCGGCGTGGTGTCGACGATGCCGCCCCACTGGCGGTTCATGCGTACCCGCGAGAGCACCGGGAACATCTCGACGATGGCCTGCAGGGTGTGTTCGATGGTCGGGTAGGAGCCGCGCTGGCCGTAGCCGTTGTAGCCGTCGATGCCGGCGCCGATGACCAGGTCGCCTTTGTCCGACTGGCTGATGTAGCCGTGCACGGCGTTGGACATGATCACCGTGTCGATGATGGGTTTGATCGGCTCGGAGACCAGCGCCTGCAGCGGGTGCGATTCCAGCGGCAGGCGGAAGCCGGCGAGCTTGGCCAGGTGCCCGGAGTTACCGGCGGCGACCACGCCGACACGCTTGGCGCCGATGAAGCCCTTGCTGGTTTCCACGCCGATCACCGCGCCGTCCTGCTTGCGGAAGCCGATCACTTCGGTCTGCTGGATCAGGTCGACGCCCAGGGCGTCGGCCGCGCGGGCGAAGCCCCAAGCCACGGCGTCGTGACGGGCAACGCCGCCACGGCGCTGCAGCGAAGCGCCGAGCACCGGGTAGCGGGTGTTCTTCGAGCAGTCCAGGTACGGAATCATCTCCGCCACCTGCTTGGCATCGACCACTTCGCCATCGATACCGTTGAGGCGGTTGGCGCTGACCCGGCGCTCGATGTCGCGCATGTCCTGCAGGGTATGGCCAAGGTTGAACACGCCGCGCTGGGAGAACATGACGTTGTAGTTCAGATCCTGGGACAGGCCTTCCCACAGCTTCATCGCGTGCTCGTAGAGGTGCGCGGACTCGTCCCACAGGTAGTTGGAACGCACGATGGTGGTGTTGCGCGCGGTGTTGCCGCCGCCCAGCCAGCCCTTCTCGACCACGGCGACGTTCTTCACGCCGAACTCCTTGGCCAGGTAATAGGCCGTGGCCAGGCCGTGGCCGCCACCGCCGACGATGACCACGTCGTAAACCGGCTTGGGCGTCGGGTTGCGCCACATACGCTGCCAGTTTTCATGGTGGCTGAAAGAATGCTTGAACAGGCCAAAGCCGGAATAGCGCTGCATGGGTAACTCCTGAATTCTGCTTGCCTGTAGAGGGAGTGCTTAAACCGTAGGATGGGTGCAACCCATCGATTGCTGATGGGTTGCACCCATCCTACGGTGCCGAACCTGCGCCTCTACGTAACGACTGTGTCTCAGCGGTAAACCGGGTAATCGGCGCACAGACCCGCGGCCAGACCAGCCACCTGGGCCTCGACATCGGCGTCGCCGAGGTGCTCGAGGATGTCGGCGATCCAGCCTGCCAGTTCACGGCACTGGGCTTCCTTGAAGCCGCGGGTGGTGACCGCTGGCGTGCCGATGCGCAGGCCCGAGGTCACGAACGGCGACTGCGGGTCGTTGGGTACGGCGTTCTTGTTGACGGTGATGCCGGCGCGGCCCAGAGCGGCGTCGGCGTCCTTCCCGGTGATGCCCTGCTTGATCAGCGAGAGCAGGAACAGGTGGTTGTCGGTGCCGCCGGAGACCACATCGAAACCGCGGTCGATAAACACCTGGGCCATGGCCTGGGCGTTCTTGATCACCTGGGCCTGGTACTCCTTGAAGCCGGGCTCCAGCGCTTCCTTGAAGCACACCGCCTTAGCGGCGATCACGTGCATCAGCGGGCCGCCCTGGGCGCCCGGGAATACGGCAGCGTTGAGCTTCTTCTCGATCTCTTCGTTGGCCTTGGCGAGGATCAGCCCGCCACGCGGGCCACGCAGGGTCTTGTGGGTGGTGGTGGTGACCACGTCAGCCAGCGGCACCGGGTTCGGGTACAGGCCGGCGGCGACCAGACCCGCTACGTGAGCCATGTCGACAAAGAGATACGCGCCGACCTTGTCGGCAATGGCGCGGAAACGCGGGAAATCCAGTGTCTTGGAGTAAGCCGAGAAGCCGGCGACGATCATCTTCGGCTTGTGCTCGACGGCCAGACGCTCGACTTCGTCGTAGTCGATCAACCCAGTATCGGTATCGATGCCGTACTGCACGGCGTTGTACAGCTTGCCCGAGGACGACACCTTGGCGCCGTGGGTCAGATGGCCGCCGTGGGCCAGACTCATGCCCAGAATGGTGTCGCCGGGCTGCAGCAGTGCCAGGTAGACAGCCGAGTTGGCGGAAGAGCCGGAGTGCGGCTGCACGTTGGCGTAGTCGGCGCCGAACAGCTGCTTGGCGCGCTCGATGGCCAGCGCCTCGACCTTATCCACATGCTCGCAGCCACCGTAGTAGCGCTTGCCCGGATAGCCTTCGGCGTACTTGTTGGTCAGGCCGCTGCCCTGGGCTTCCATCACGCGCTTGCTGGTGTAGTTTTCCGAGGCAATCAGCTCGATGTGATGTTCCTGACGACGCTCCTCGGCCTGCATGGCACTGAGCAGGGCGTCATCGTAGCCTTGAATCTGATCTTGCTTGCTGAACATCACGTATCTCCCCGGGGCGCCTCGCGGCGCCGCATCTGGCGGTTGCTCGGTATGAGTCTTGTTGCAGCGATGGTATGACTGGCCCTGGCGAGCCAGATGCCTATGTACGCCACGGGAGATTGCGTTTGCGACATGCCTGAGCGTCGCATTTGTGCATGCCTGAGCAGGCCGATGAAAAACTACCTACGTTGCCATTGCTGCGTTAAAAACGGCCTGTTACGCCAGCTCAGAGGTTGCGCAGCGCCACCAGCACCAGGAAATGCGCCGGATAGAAGAGGTACGCCCAGCGCCTGACCGGCGGCACGGGGAATGGCGGCCGGCAGCGCAACAGCAGAAGGCCCAGCAATGGCGCGAACAGACACATGGCCAGCACGCTCCAGGCGAATGGGTCGCCACGGGCGGCATCGGCATAGAAAGGCGCCCAGTAGTTGGCTGCCAGGCAGCCAAGCATCGGCAGCAACCAGCGCGCTCGGGAGCCGCGCAATGCCAACAGAAAGGCCGCCGGCAACAGCGCGCCGAACATGCCGAACATCAGCCACTCATGGGCCAGCACGGCTGTCGCCAGCGCGCCGGCACCCAACCAGCGCGCCTGGATATCGACGCGCTGCACGGCATTGGCGATCAGCAGGCCGAGCACCAGGGTCGGCATCACGTTGAGCGATTCGGCGGTCGGCACCAGCAGCCGGTACGGCCACTCGGAGACCAGCGAGAACAGCAGCAGCCACCCCAGGTAACGGGCGGTCACGCCGCTGGCATCGTCAGCCCTGGACCGTGCGACATTGGCGGCAATCGCCAGGCAGAACAGTGGAAAGGCCAGACGGCCAGGCACATAGAGGAAATACAGCTCGGGCCAGGCATGGCGCAGGTGATCGATCAGCATGGTCAGCAGCGCCAGCCACTTGATCAGATCGAGGGCCGCGTCGCGGCCAGGGGAGGGATGGTGTGGGAAAGAGGAAGGCATGCACGCCCATCACGCTGACGGATAAAGCACCAAGGTAGCGGCAGCCAGCGCCGAGGCGCAAACAGAAAGGGCGGCGTAGAACCTACGCCGCCCTCAAGGCTCACTGCAGCTTCGCGTTGCAGCTGCTCGATGCGGTGACCAGACGCTTCTGCAGTGCCGCATCTGGTGGAACCTGCTTGCTCATCTCGGCCATTTCCGCCTCACTGAACTCCTCGCTGACCTTGGTCGCGGCACAGTCACAGAAGGCAGTGAGCTTCTCCTGGGAGTGGCCGGACTGAGCGCCCTTCACGCATTCCTGCACGAAGGTCGACTTGGCTTCCGGCGACCACTGCTGAGCGGCGGCAGCCGGCAGGGCGAAAGCGAGCGGTGCGAAAAGGGCGATCAGATGACGGTAGCTCATGGTGGGCTCCTGTAGCTTGGGATCGGTGAGTCCTGGTAATGAACTCTCTGCCTTGTGAGCCCATCGGCGCCCGTGAGTTCACAATTAATGGCGCACCTTGGCATGGAACAATATGTCGCCCCGGCGAGTGCGACGCAGCGGTGCGGCGAGATAAAGTAACGGCATACGCCCGCACGGGGCGATGCAGAAAAGGACCCTTCAATGCCCGACAACGCTCAGCAATTCGCCAGCGACAATTACTCCGGAATCTGCCCCGAGGCCTGGCAGGCCATGGCCGAGGCCAATCAGGGCCACCAGCGCGCCTACGGCGATGACGAATGGACGGCCCGCGCCGCCGACCATTTCCGTCGCCTGTTCGAGACCGACTGCGACGTGTTCTTCGCCTTCAACGGCACCGCCGCCAACTCCCTGGCCCTCGCCTCGCTGTGCCAGAGCTACCACAGCGTGATCTGTTCGGAGACCGCCCACGTCGAGACCGACGAATGCGGCGCGCCGGAGTTCTTCTCCAACGGCTCCAAGCTGCTGACCACCCGCACCGAACAGGGCAAGCTGACACCGGCCTCGATCCGCGAGATCGCCCTCAAGCGCAAGGACATCCACTTCCCCAAGCCGCGGGTGGTCACCCTGACCCAGGCCACCGAAGTCGGCACCGTCTACCGTCCCGAGGAAATCCAGGCGATCAGCCAGACCTGTGACGAGCTGGGCCTGAACCTGCACATGGACGGCGCGCGCTTCTCCAACGCCTGCGCCTTTCTCGGCTGCACGCCGGCCGAGCTGACCTGGAAGGCCGGCGTCGACGTGCTGTGCTTTGGCGGCACCAAGAACGGCATGGCGGTTGGCGAAGCGATTCTGTTCTTCAACCGCGACCTGGCCGAAGACTTCGACTACCGCTGCAAGCAGGCCGGTCAGCTGGCCTCGAAGATGCGCTACCTGTCGGCGCCCTGGGTCGGCATCCTGCAGGACGATGCCTGGCTGCGCTACGCCAACCACGCCAATCACTGTGCCCAACTGCTCGCCAAACTGGTGGAAGACGTGCCGGGCGTCAGCCTGATGTTCCCGGTCGAGGCCAATGGCGTGTTCCTGCAGATGTCCGAACCGGCCATCGCCGCCCTCACCGCCCGCGGCTGGCGCTTCTACACCTTTATCGGCGCCGGCGGCGCGCGCTTCATGTGCTCCTGGGATACCGAGGAAGCACGGGTTCGCCAGCTGGCTGCGGATATCCGCGAAGTCATGGCCGCCTGATCGACGTGATGGGCCGGCCGCGTTCCGGCCCATCATCTTTATCCCCGCAACGCCCTGCCCGCCGCTCCAGCTCCACTTCTGTGGATAACATCCTTATCCCCACCAAAAAGACGAACCTGATCCTCACGAGCCACCCCATTAAACGGGCTCAGGCTTCGACTGCCTGTGCGCAGTCATCCCCGAGATCCCCAGATCCCGTGGAAGGCACTGTGCATAAACTGTCGGCATCCTGCTGCAGGCCAGGCATCCCAAGGGCTCCAGGAAATCGTACAAAAAACGTTCTATTTCAATAGATTGGGCATTGGGTTACGCACAATCGCTGTGCAGGAAGACTTTCACAACCTGTGCATAGATGCCTGTATCCCCCGTTATTAGAGGCTTACAGCACCATGATTATATTTTGATCAACGGTATTCCGCGCGTCGTCATCCACACCCTAGCTTAGAAGTTTGTACCGCTTGTGGAAATTCTTCCCCAACAAGCGGGGACGATAATGGGGATAAGCTGTCGGCAAAACGCTGTAGCCCTTGTTTTTACTGGCCTTCGGCTTGTCGGACAAAAAATGAGCAGCATCAATGGCTTGGCAACTTATCTACACACAGAAACTGTGTGCGCTTCTGTGAATAAGTTGTATCGAAAGAGCTGCAGGCCTTTAACTACGCGGCGCTGACAGAAGTGATCATTTATTGACCAGGCTACGGAGAGCAGCGTTTATGGGACCACAGCGCCATAACGCCTGAGGTACGGTGAATAAACCACAATGCACTTTCCCCAAACTCCGTGGATCAAGCTGTGCAAAAACTGTCTTAATCAGGCTACAGGCCATGAATGACGGGGCCTTCAGAGACACGTTCAAAAAACGACCAGAAGAATCGCCGTTTTCTCAGCCGAGACACTGCATGCAACTGTGCACAGCACTGTGGATAAGCTGTTCAAGCAGAGTGGCATCGAACGCGCAGGAGGGGTTGCAGCCGCGAGCGCTTTCCAGCCCCCACTGCGGCAGCCTGCGGGATTTCCCCAAAGCCCTACCAATCACCTATGTTTGGTGAGCATTGGCCAAACACCCGCCAACCTTGCACACAATTACTGTGCGCCGGGCTGTGGATAAACTGTTGGATAGCCGCCATAGCGCCCGCAAGCCGGGCGCTATGGCGAACTGATCAACCTTTGATCAGCAGATCAGTACTCGATGCTCACATCGTTACGCGGCACGCTGCAGCAGGACAGGATGTAACCCTCGGCCACGTCCTCGTCGGTGATCCCGCCGTTATGTTCCATGTCCACGTCGCCCGCTGTCTTGAGCACCTTGCAGGTACCGCAGATGCCCATACCGCAGGCCTTGGGGATATGCAGGCCAAGTTTGGCCGCCGCGGCATGCACGGTTTCGCCCGGGCCGACTTGGATGCTTTTGCCGGTGCTGATGAAAGACACCTGGTTGCGCTCGGCAGCCGGCACCTCCGGCGCGTCGGCAGCCAGCTCAGCCAGCTCCTTGACCTCCTGACGCACTTCGGCAGGCACCGGTCCGAAGGCCTCCTCGTGATAGCGGCTCATGTCGAAACCCTTGGCTTCGAGCAACCGCTTGACCGCCGCCATATAAGGCGTCGGGCCGCAGCAGAAGATTTCCCGCTCCAGGTAATCCGGCGCCATCAGTTCCAGCATCGGCTGGTTGAGGTAGCCGCGGTAGCCCGACCAGGACTCGCCCAGGCCGTGCTTTTCGCAGATCACATGCAGGTTAAAGTTGTTGATCCGCGCGGCCATGTGCTCCAGCTCGCGCTGATAGATGATGTCTTTCGGCGAGCGGGCACTGTGCACGAACACCATATCGACGTTGGCGTTGGTGTCGTAGAACCAGCGCGCCATCGACATCACCGGGGTGATGCCCACCCCCCCGCTGAGAAACAGCACCTTGTCGGCAGGAAAGTCGATGGCATTGAACAGCCCGACCGGGCCGTGCACCGCCAGCTCCTGGCCCTCGGACAGGTTGTCGTGCAGCCAGTTGGAGACCTTGCCGCCCGGCACCCGCTTGATGGTGATGGAAAAGCTGTACGGCACCGACGGCGAACTGGAGATGGTGTACGAACGCATCACCGGCTGGCCGTCGATCTCCAGCTCCAGGGTGACGAACTGCCCCGGTTTGAAGAAGAACAGCACGGGCTGGTCGGCCATGAAACAGAAGGTGCGGACATCCCACGTTTCCTGGATGACCTTGACGCAACGCACAACGTGGCGGCCATTGCTCCAGGTCTGGGTAGTGACGGGATAGAGGAAGTCGTTCGACATGTCGGTTCTCTCGCGCACGCAGGCCGCTCACCGGCCCATTCTTTGCCGCGATTGTGCGCAACGCCTCTGGCGCTCATTTACCTGCCAGCGACATCGGCATGCTCACCGCGACCTGCCCCGTAGACACTGGCGTACCCAGTCGGGAACTGATTCGGCCATGTCGCCCATGGATAAGGTTCGCGCCGCGCCCGGCTCCACACTCGCCCCCAAGCCGAACAGGATAAGAGCGTCCGCCGCAGCCCCCTGAGCAATGCGCCATTCGGCAGGCGATCCGGGCCAGGCGACGCCACCTTGCGTCAACCGCACCAGCCTATTTCATAGCGGCCGCACCCGCGGCCGCCACGAGGAGTTCTCCGATGACCGTCACCTCTACCCTGAGCCTTGGCGACCCGCTGGAACCGGCACGCGCCGCAGCCGCTGAAATGCTGCAGAACCGCGAGCGCACCTTTTCCCTGCCGCAGCCGTTCTACAACGACGAGCGGGTGTTCCAGCTCGACATGCAGGAGATCTTCCACAAGGAATGGCTGATCGCCGGCATGACCTGCGAGATCCCAGCCAAGGGCAACTACCTTACCCTGCAGATCGGCAACAACCCGATCATCGTCATCCGCGGCGCCGAGGGCGTCGTACACGCCTTCCACAACGTCTGCCGCCACCGCGGCTCGCGGCTGTGCACCAGCGACAAGGGCAAGGTCGCCAAGCTGGTTTGCCCGTACCACCAGTGGACCTACGAAGTGGACGGCCGCCTGCTATTCGCCGGCAGCGAAATGGGCGCCGACTTCAACCTGGCCGACTACAATCTCAAGCCGGTGAACTGCAAGACCGCCGGCGGCTACATCTTCATCTCCCTGGCCGAAAACCCGCCGGCCATCGATGAGTTCCTCGCCACCCTGGCGCACTACATGGAACCTTACGACATGGAGAACGCCAAGGTGGCCGTGCAGACCACCCTGATGGAAAAGGCCAACTGGAAGCTGGTGCTGGAAAACAACCGCGAGTGCTACCACTGCAACGGTTCGCACCCGGAACTGCTCAACACCCTGCTGGAATGGGACGACACCAACGATCCCCGCGCGACTCAGTCGTTCAAGGACCACGTGGCCGAATCCGCCGCCAAGTGGGAAGCCGAGAAGATCCCGTACCTGCACGCCGGCTTCGGCCTGCGCAACCGCATCGTGCGCATGCCGCTGCTCAAGGGCACCGTGTCCATGACCATGGACGGCAAGCAGGGCTGCAAGAAACTGATGGGCCGCATCCAGAACCCAGACCTGGGCTCGATGCGCATCCTGCACCTGCCGCACTCCTGGAACCACGCCATGGGCGATCACCTGATCGTGTTCACCGTATGGCCGATCAGCGCCCAGGAAACCATGGTCACCACCAAGTGGCTGGTGCGCAAGGACGCCGTCGAAGGCGAAGACTACGACGTGGCCCGCCTGCGCGAAGTCTGGGACGCCACCAACGACCAGGACCGTCGCCTGGCCGAGGAAAACCAGCGCGGCATCAACTCCACCGCCTACCAGCCTGGCCCGTACTCGAGAACCTACGAGTTCGGCGTGGTCAACTTCATCGACTGGTACAGCGAACGCATGCTCAGCAACCTGGGCGCCGCCCCGGCGCCGTATCTGCGGGATGTGAAGACGCAGTAAGCGGCTGAGAATAAAAAGCCCCGCCAGCTAACCTGGCGGGGCTTTTTGCGTCACAAGGAAGACTCAGGGCAAGCCAATCACCCGCCCGACATAAACAGAACGCGGCGCTCCATGCTGCGCCTCGACCAGCTCAGCAATTCGCTCAGCCACCTCACCATCGAACGGCGCCGAACGACCATTGGCCGTGTCGATATTCATCAGCATCTGCTCGCTCTCGGCCACCACCTGGCGGTCGTCGCAGCGCTCCAGCAGGTGGTGGATATGCAGGCGCTTGCGGTCGTGGCCGAGCAGTTGGGTGCGCACCTGCAGCTCGACGCCGAGTTTCACCTCGGCGAGAAAGTTGAGGTGGCACTCCATCGTGTAGAGCGTGTGACCGGTGCGCGCCCTGCCCGCCTCGTCGAGGCCAATTAGATCCATCAGCCCGTCGGTGGCGAAGCTGCAGATCAGCAGGTAATAGGCGTCGCGCAGGTGGCCGTTATAGTCGACCCAGGTGGGCTGCACCGCGGTTTTGTAGGTAACGGACAGCATACTCAGTCCTCGAAGGCGAAGCCGTGACGGGCCTTGGTCTGGCGCACGGCATTGAGCACCGCCAGCAGGCAGTCATCGCGATAGCGCTCCAGCTCGGCGAGGCTGCGCTGGCCCTGCTGTACGCCAGTGCCGGCGACCACATCGTCGATCAACGCCTCGGTCAGCTCGGGGGCCTGCAGGTAGGTCCAGGGCAGTTTCAACGCTGGCCCGAACTGGGCCATGAAGTGGCGCATGCCAGCGTCGCCGCCAGCCAGGGTGTAGGTCAGGAAGGTGCCCATGAACGACCAGCGCAGGCCGGCGCCAAAGCGGATCGCGTCGTCGATCTCGCCGGTGGTCGCCACGCCATCGTTGACCAGGTGCAGAGCCTCGCGCCACAGCGCTTCGAGCAGGCGGTCGGCGATAAAGCCCGGCACCTCCTTGCGCACATGCAGCGGGCGCATTCCCAGTGCGCTGTAGATGCTGATGGCCGCCTGTACCGCTTCGGGCGCGGTGCGCTCGCCGCCGACCACCTCGACCAGCGGCAACAGATACACCGGATTGAACGGATGGCCGACCACACAACGCTGCGGGTGCTGTGCCTCGGCGTAGAACTCGCTGGGCAACAGACCCGAGGTGCTGGAGCCGATGATCACGTTCGAGCGCGCCGCGGCGCTGATCCGCGCGTGCAGGTCGAGCTTGAGGTCGAGCCGCTCGGGCGCGCTCTCCTGAATGAAATCGGCATCGCGCACGCAGGCGTCGAGGTCAGCGAAAAAGCGCAGGCGCTGCATCGACGAGCCGGGCGCCAGCCCCTGCTTTTCCAGCGCCGGCCAGGCATTGGCGATGCGCGTGCGTAGGGCTGCCTCGGCGCCGGGTGCCGGGTCCCAGGCGTGTACGTCCAGGCCATGGGCCAGGGCGCGGGCGATCCAGCCGGCGCCGATCACACCGGTGCCCAGTGCAGCGAAAATCTTGATGTCGGTTACGAAGGACATGGCAGGCTCCAGGCGAAGGCTCAGCGTTTTTTCAGATTCATTTTTTCCCGGCCCTCGGCCGGGCTCAGCACGCGGCCGCCAAGGCGTTCGATGATTTCCACCGCGCGCCCGACCAGCGAGCCGTTGCTGGCCGGCACGCCCTTGTCCAGCCAGATGTTGTCTTCCAGCCCCACGCGCACGTTGCCGCCCAGGAGCATGGCCTGGGCGAGCATCGGCATCTGCATACGGCCGATGCCGAAGCCGGCCCAGGTCAGGCCTGGCGGCAGGTTGTCGACCATCGCCTTCATGGTCGCGGTATCGGCCGGCGCGCCCCAGGGGATGCCCAGGCACAGCTGGATCAGCGGATCCTCCAGCAGGCCTTCCTTGAGCATCTGTTTGGCGAACCACAGGTGACCGGTGTCGAAGATCTCAAGCTCGGCCTTCACGCCCAGCTCGGTGATGCGTTTGGCACCGGCGCGCAGTTGCGCCGGGGTGGAGACATAGATGAAGTCGCCGTCGCCGAAATTCAGCGTGCCGCAATCCAGGGTGCAGATTTCCGGTCGCAGCTCCTCGATATGGGCCAGGCGGGTCAGCGGGCCGACCAGATCGGTACTGGCACCGAACTCCAGCGGCTGCTCGCCCTTGCCGATCTCCAGGTCGCCGCCCATGCCGGCGGTGAGGTTGATGATCACGTCGGTGTCGCTCTCGCGAATGCGCTCGACCAACTCGCGGTACAGCGCCACGTCGCGGCTCGGCTTGCCGGTTTGCGGGTCGCGCACGTGGCAGTGGGCGACGGTAGCGCCGGCTTTGGCCGCCTCGATGGCGGCCTCGGCGATCTGCTTCGGCGTGACGGGAATGGCCGGGTGACGGCCAACGGTGTCGCCGGCGCCGGTGACCGCGCAGGTGATGATGACTTCGTGGTTCACGGTCGTGCTCCTTTATCGAGGACGAACGCCGCCCCCGCGCAGTGCGCGGTGACAGCGAGGGATTGAGTTATTGGCTGAGTTTCAGGGCCTGGGCGGCCGGCTTGCCGTCGCGGCTGGTAACGCCTTCGAGCCACCCGGCAACCACCTCGGGGTTGGCCGCGATCCACTCGCGCGCCACCTTGTCGGGCGCCTGGCGATCCATGATCGGCTGCATCAGTTCGGCCTCCTGCTCGCTGGTGAAGCGCAGGCTGGTGAGCAGGCGGTTGGCGTTGGGGCAGCTCTGGGCGTAGTCCGGCGAAGTCACGGTGGAAACAGTCGCCGCGCCGTCATTGGGGCCGAAAACATCCTCGGTGCCGGTCAGGTAGGTGATCGGCATCTGCAGGTTCATCGGGTGCGGCTTCCAGCCAAAGAACACCACCGGCTTCTGGTTGCGTACCGCGCGGCCGACGGCGGCGAGCATGCCGGCCTCGCTGGATTCCACCAGCTTGAAACCGCCAAGGCCGAACTGGTTAGCATCGATCATCTTCTGGATCGCCGTATTGGCGCCCGACCCAGCCTCGATGCCGTAGATCTTGCCGTCGAGCTGATCCTTGAAGCGGGCGATGTCGGCAAGGGTCTTGATGCCCTGCTCGGCCGCGTAGGTCGGCACGGCCAGTACCGCCACGGCATCGTCCAATGACGGCCTCTCGGCCACCTTCACGGCGCCAGCATCGAGGAAGGGCTTGATGTTGTCGTCCATGATCGGCTTCCAGTAGCCGAGAAAGGCATCGACCTGGCCCTTCTGGATGCCGGCGAAGATGATCTGCTGCGAGGCCTGGGTCTGGGTGGTTTCATAGCCCAGGCCTTGCAGCAACTGGTTGGCCACGGCGGTGGTGGCGACCACATCGGTCCAGCCGACGGCGCCGAGGCGGACGGTCTTGCAACTGGCCTCTTCGGCGGCCAGCAGGGGCACACTGAACAAGGTGACGGCGCAGCAGGCTGCGAACGCGGTGAGCGTTTTCATGAGCGGTGCTCCTCAACGGTTTAGTCTGGTTTTTAGTACCGTGTGACCGGAACAGCGGGATTCCGATGGAGCCACCTTACGCAGTTAGTCGGTTGGAAATTCGCACCATATCGACATAAAACCAGAACATAACGACTTGAAGATCAAGCCACGCTGCCGTTAGATGAGGCTCTACGCAGCGAGCACTCCAATGCCTGATCACTTCTGCTTTCTACTGTTGCCCGGCTTTTCGATGATGGGCCTGATGTCGGCCATCGAACCGCTGCGGGTCGCCAACCGTTTTCATGCGCCCCACTACCACTGGCGCCTGCTCAGCGCCGACGGCCAGGCCGTGCCGGCCAGCAATGGCATGTCGCTCAATGTCGATGGCGCTCTGGATGATGACCTGACCGACACCAGCCTGTTCGTGGTAGCCGGTTTCGAGCCACTGGCGGGTTTCGGGCCGCAGCTGGCCGCCCGCTTGCGACGTGCCGAACGCGAGTGCCAGGTGCTAGGCGCCATCGATACCGGCAGCTTTGTGCTGGCCGAGGCCGGGCTGTTGGACGCCCGGCAGCGCTTCACCCTGCACTGGGAAGCGCTGGAGGCCTTTCGCGAACGTTATCCACAGCTGCAACCAACCCAGGAATTGTTCGAAATCGACGGCCGGCGCATCACCAGTGCCGGCGGCACCAGCAGCCTGGACCTGATGCTCGGCCTTATCGGCCGCGACCATGGCGAGGCATTGTCGATCCAGGTGTCCGAGCAATTCGTACTCGGCCGTATTCGCACCCGGCTGGATCACCAGCGCATGCAGATCAGCAGCCGCTACGGCATCCACGACAAGAAGCTGGCCCTGGTGATCGGCGAAATGGAGCGCTGTACCGAGGAGCCGCGCACCCCGCAGCAATTGGCCGACACGGTAGGCATCACCACCCGCCAGTTGGAGCGGCTGTTTCGCCAGCACCTGAACACCACACCGGTCACCTTCTACCTCGCCCTGCGCCTCGACAAGGGCCGCCAACTGCTGCGCCAGAGCGACCTCAGCGTGCTGGAGGTGGCTCTGGCCTGCGGCTTCGACTCGGCGTCCTATTTTGCCCGGCGTTATCGGGCGCGGTTTGCCGTCAGCCCGCGGCAGGATAGGCACGAGGCGGCTGGATCTTAACTCGGTCACAGGTCGTAGGATGGGTGAAACCCATGGAAATTGATGGGTTTTACCCATCCTACGGACTGCGGCCTTTTTTGTGGGAGGGTGGCCGCCCAGGCCATGCCCGTAAGGCTGCGCTTTTGTGGGAGCGCGCCATGCGCGCGATTTCGCGGGCATGGCCCGCTCCCACAGTGGAATGCGCAGCGGCCGCCATAGCCTTCCGCCTGCTCCATCGCTCTCCCCCCGCACCAGCGTACGCCCAAGCGGCTTATCCACCGGCGACCTCGGCTTGACGCTTTCGGCAATCCCCCCGTCGTTTTTGCATCGGGTCGCCCAAGCGTCGAGGCATATGCTGCCCACAAAGCGCCAGCAGCGAATCTGGTGCATTCATTCAAGGGGAGCCGCCTGATGAGCCCAGCCGAATTGCACGCCGACAGCATCGTCATCGACGGTCTGATCATCGCCAAGTGGAACCGTGAACTCTTCGAAGACATGCGCAAGGGCGGCCTGACCGCGGCCAACTGCACCGTGTCGGTATGGGAGGGTTTTCAGGCCACCGTCAACAGCATCGCCGCCAGCAGCAAGCTGATCCGCGAGAACAGCGACCTGGTGATGCCGGTGCGCACCACCGCCGATATCCGCAAGGCCAAGGAGCTGGGCAAGACCGGCATCATCTATGGCTTCCAGAATGCCCATGCATTCGAAGACCAGCTCGGCTACGTCGAGGTGTTCAAGCAGCTCGGCGTGGGCATCGTGCAGATGTGCTACAACACCCAGAACCTGGTGGGCACCGGCTGTTACGAGCGTGACGGCGGGCTGTCCGGCTTCGGTCGCGAGATCGTCGCCGAGATGAACCGGGTGGGCATCATGTGCGACCTGTCCCACGTCGGCAGCAAGACCAGCGAGGAAGTCATCCTCGAATCGAAAAAGCCGGTCACCTATTCGCACTGCCTGCCTTCGGGCCTGAAAGAGCACCCGCGCAACAAGTCCGATGAGGAACTGAAGTTCATCGCCGACCACGGCGGCTTCGTTGGCGTGACCATGTTCGCGCCGTTCCTGGCCAAGGGCATCGACTCGACCATCGACGACTACGCCGAAGCCATCGAGTACGTGATGAACATCGTCGGTGAAGACGCCATCGGCATCGGTACCGACTTCACCCAGGGTCACGGCCAGGACTTCTTCGAGTACCTGACCCACGACAAGGGCTATGCCCGTCGCCTGACCAACTTCGGCAAGATCATCAATCCGCTGGGTATCCGTACCGTCGGCGAATTCCCCAACCTCACCGAAACCCTGCTCAAGCGCGGCCATTCCGAGCGCGTGGTGCGCAAGATCATGGGTGAGAACTGGGTACGGGTACTCGCCGACGTCTGGGGCGAATAAGCCCTTCCCTCTCAATTTCCGTAGGAGCGGCTTCAGCCGCGATCAGCCCCCAAAGGGCGACGTGCCTTGAAGCTCACGGCTAAAGCCGCTCCTACGATTCGAACTCAGGAGTTACACACATGGCCACCCACGCCCCCGAAATGCCCATTCAGGTCGACGACGAAACCGGCGTATGGACCACCGACGCCCTGCCGATGCTGTACGTGCCGCGGCATTTCTTCGTCAACAACCACCGCGGCATCGAGGAAGTGCTCGGCGCCGACAAGTACGCCGAGATTCTCTACAAGGCCGGCTACAAATCCGCCTGGCACTGGTGCGAGAAGGAAGCCGAATGCCACGGCATTGAAGGCGCGGCGGTATTCGAGCACTACATGAAACGCCTGTCGCAGCGCGGCTGGGGCCTGTTCGAGATCCAGAAGCTGGACATCGACGCCGGTTACGCGGAAGTGAAGCTCAAGCACTCGGCCTTCGTGTACGTGTACGGCAAGGTCGGCCGCAAGGTGGACTACATGTTCACCGGCTGGTTCTCCGGCGCCATCGACCAGATCCTGGCCGCCAAGGGCAGCAGCCTGCGCACCGTCACCGTGCAGGAATACGGCGGTTCGGAAGAAGGCCACGACGATGGCCTGTTCGTCACCCGCCCGCTCTGAATAACAACAGGAGCGCCACTCGCTAGGCGCTCCACCCCGCATTGACCGTGAACGCAGTGCAGCCGTCGAATCGAGGAGAAGGTCATGGCCTTCGAAGCAATGTTCCAGCCGATCCAGATCGGCAAACTGACCATCCGTAACCGCGTACTCAGCACGGCTCACGCCGAGGTGTACGCCACCGACGGCGGCATGACCACCGAGCGTTACGTCAAATACTACGAAGAGAAGGCCAAGGGCGGCATCGGCCTGGCGATCTGTGGCGGCTCCTCGGTCGTGGCCATCGACAGCCCGCAGCAGTGGTGGAGTTCGGTGAACCTGTCCACCGACCGCATCATCCCGCACTTCCAGAATCTCGCTGACGCCATGCACAAGCACGGCGCCAAGATCATGATCCAGATTACCCACATGGGCCGCCGCTCGCGCTGGGATGGCTACCACTGGCCGACCCTGATGTCGCCGTCCGGCATCCGTGAACCGGTACACCGCGCCACCTGCAAGACCATCGAGGTCGAGGAAATCTGGCGCATCATCGGCAACTACGCCCAGGCGGCGCGCCGCGCGAAGGAAGGCGGCCTGGACGGCGTCGAGCTGTCCGCCGTGCACCAGCACCTGATCGACCAGTTCTGGTCGCCGCGGGTGAACAAGCGTACCGACGAATGGGGCGGCACCTTCGAAGGCCGCATGAAATTCGGCCTGGAAGTGCTCAAGGCCGTACGCGCCGAAGTCGGCGACGACTTCTGCGTCGGCATGCGCATCACCGGTGACGAGTTCCACCCGGACGGCCTGTCCCACGAGGACATGAAACAGATCGCCGCCTATTACGATGCCACCGGCATGCTCGACTTCATCGGCGTCGTCGGCTCAGGCTGCGACACCCACAACACCCTGGCCAACGTCATTCCCAACATGAGCTTCCCGCCGGAGCCGTTCCTGCACCTGGCGGCCGGCATCAAGGAAGTGGTCAAGGTCCCGGTGCTGCACGCGCAGAACATCAAGGACCCGAACCAGGCCACGCGCATCCTCGAAGGCGGCTACGTCGACATGGTCGGCATGACTCGCGCGCACATGGCCGACCCGCACCTGATCGCCAAGATCAAGATGGGCCAGATCGACCAGATCAAGCAGTGCGTCGGCGCCAACTACTGCATCGACCGCCAGTACCAGGGCCTGGACGTGCTGTGCATCCAGAACGCCGCCACCAGCCGTGAATACATGGGCGTGCCGCACATCATTGAAAAAACCACCGGCGCCAAGCGCAAGGTGGTGATCGTCGGCGGCGGGCCAGCCGGGATGGAAGCCGCCCGCGTGGCCGCCGAACGTGGCCATGATGTGACCCTGTTCGAGAAGCAGGACAGCCTCGGCGGGCAGATCAGCATCGCCGCCCGCGCCCCACAACGCGACCAGATCGCCGGCATCACTCGCTGGTATCAGCTGGAAATCGCCCGCCTGGGCGTGGACCTGCGCCTGGGCACGGCGGCCGATGAAGCGACCATCCTCGACCTGCGCCCGGACATCGTGGTGCTGGCCAACGGTGGCCACGCCTTCCTCGAACAGAACGAACACTGGGGCGCTGCCGAAGGCCTGGTGGTCAGCGCCTGGGACATCCTTAGCGGCAAGGTCGAGCCCGGCAAGAACGTGCTGGTGTACGACACCATCTGCGAGTTCACCGGCATGTCGGCGGCCGACTACCTGGCCGAGAAAGGCTGCCAGGTCGAGATCGTCACCGACGACATCAAGCCCGGTGTGGCCATGGGTGGCACCACCTTCCCGACCTACTACCGCAGCATGTACCCCAAGGAAGTGGTCATGACCGGCGACCTGATGCTGGAAAAGGTCTACGCCGAGGGCGACAAGAAGGTCGCGGTGCTGGAGAACGAATACACCGGCGCCCGGGAAGAGCGAGTGGTCGACCAGATCGTCATCGAGAACGGCGTGCGCCCGGACGAGCGCCTGTATTACGCGCTCAAGGACGGCTCGCGCAACAAGGGCCAGATCGACGTCGAGGCGCTGTTCGCGATCAAGCCGCAGCCATGCCTTTCCGAGGCGGGCGACGGCTACCTGCTGTTCCGTATCGGCGACTGCGTAGCCCAGCGCAACGTGCACGCGGCGATCTACGACGCCCTGCGCCTGTGCAAGGACTTCTGATTGGATGATGGCTCCCACGCTCTGCGTGGGAGACCTAGCGCCGTGACGCTCTGCGTCACAAGCGCTGGACGCAGAGCGTCCGGCGATGCGTTACCACGCGGACGGTTCGACGACTCGACGTGGGAACGATTAACCCTGTGAGGGTAAGCAAATGCTGCAAACCATTCTCCCCATCCTGCTCTTCGCCGCCCTGGCCCTCGCGGTCATCGGCGCGGCCAGGCGCTTCCTCATGTGGCGCCGTGGCCGGCCGGCCAAGGTCGACTGGATCGGCGGCCTGCTGAAGATGCCGCGGCGCTACCTGGTGGACCTGCACCATGTGGTCGAGCGCGACAAGTACATGTCCAAGACCCACGTGGCCACCGCTGGCGGCTTCGTGCTGGCGGCGGTGCTGGCCATCGTCGTGCACGGTTTCGGCCTGCACAACCGCATCCTCGGCTTCGCCCTGCTGGCGGCCACGGTGCTGATGTTCACTGGTGCCCTGTTCGTCGCCAAGCGCCGCCTGAACCCGCCCTCGCGCCTGTCCAAAGGCCCGTGGATGCGCCTGCCGAAAAGCCTGTTGATGTTCGCAGCGAGCTTCTTCATCGCCACGCTGCCGGTGGCTGGGATTCTGCCCACCGACTTTGGCGGCTGGGTACTGGCGGCGATCCTCGTCGTTGGCGTGGCCTGGGGCGTGTCCGAGCTGTTCTTCGGCATGACCTGGGGCGGGCCGATGAAGCACGCCTTCGCCGGCGCCCTGCACCTGGCCTGGCACCGCCGCAGCGAACGCTTTGGTGGTGGGCGCTCCACCGGCCTGAAGGCGCTGGACCTGAGCGACCCGAAAGCGCCGCTGGGTGTGGAAAAACCCACCGACTTCACCTGGAACCAGCTGCTCGGTTTCGACGCCTGCGTACAGTGCGGCAAGTGCGAAGCCATGTGCCCGGCCTTCGCCGCCGGCCAGCCGCTGAACCCCAAGAAGCTGATTCAGGACATGGTCATCGGCCTGGCCGGCGGCAACGACGCCAAGTTCGCCGGCTCGCCCTACCCAGGCAAGCCGCTCGGTGAACACAGTGGCGGCCCGCACCAGCCGATCGTCTCGCTGCAAGGCAAGGCACTGGTCGATGCCGACACGCTGTGGTCGTGCACCACCTGCCGCGCCTGCGTCGAGGAGTGCCCGATGATGATCGAGCACGTCGATGCCATCGTCGACATGCGCCGCCATCTCACCCTGGAAAAGGGCTCAACGCCGAACAAGGGCGCCGAGGTGCTGGAAAATCTCATCGCCACCGACAACCCCGGCGGCTTCGCACCCGGCGGTCGACTGAACTGGGCGGCGGACCTGAACCTGCCATTGATGGCTGACAAGGGCAGCGCCGAGGTGCTGTTCTGGGTCGGTGACGGCGCCTTCGACATGCGCAACCAGCGCACCCTGCGCGCCTTCGTGAAAATCCTCAAGGCATCCGGCGTCGACTTCGCCGTGCTCGGCCTGGAAGAGCGCGACAGTGGCGACGTCGCCCGCCGCCTCGGCGACGAAGCGACCTTCCAGCAACTGGCCAAGCGCAACATCGCCACCCTGAACCAGTACCGCTTCAAGACCATCGTCTCGTGCGACCCACACAGCTTCCATGTGCTGAAGAATGAATACGGCGCCCTGGGCGGCAATTACCAGGTCATGCACCACAGCACCTTCATCGAAACCCTGCTGCAGCGCGGCACCCTCAACCTTGGCCAACACAAGGGCGGCTCGGTCACCTACCACGACCCGTGCTATCTGGGCCGCTACAACGGTGAGTACGAGGCGCCGCGGGCGGTGCTCAAGGCCATCGGCATCGAGGTCAAGGAAATGCAACGCTCCGGCTTTCGCTCGCGCTGCTGCGGTGGCGGCGGCGGCGCGCCGATCACCGACATCCCCGGCAAGCAGCGGATTCCCGACATGCGCATGGAAGACATCAAGGAAACCGGCGCCGAACTGGTCGCCGTCGGCTGCCCACAGTGCACCGTGATGCTCGAAGGCGTGGTCGAGCCGCGCCCGCAGATCAAGGACATCGCCGAGCTGGTCGCCGACGTACTGATCGAAGCCGATGCCCCGCAGAAGCGCCCGGCCGCTCAGCCCGCCGCGGTGGAGGTCGCATGAATATCGAAGTACCACTGATGGTTGATGGGTTAACACCCATCCTACAAAGCACGTTCCGTAGGATGGGTGCCAACCCATCAAAACCGAGCCGTCCGACGAGAGCCCGCCATGAGTGACATCATCCGCCGTGACCCGCGTGCCGAGCGTATCGCCCGCAACCGCCTGCATCCGCTGCACGCTGCCCTGCAACCCCAGCAGATCCAATGGATGGGCCCCAACGGCATCGTCCGCAAGAACCCGCACGCCGCAGCGGCCGGCTTCATCGGCCCGGCCGGCATCAAGCGCATCGACCGCAGTGGCGCCCAACAGGGCGGCAGCGGCAAGCGCCAGACCGGCAGCGCCCAGGTACAGCTGCCGCTGCATGTGGTCGAGCAACCAGCATTCATCATCGCCGTGGTGCCGGACATGGTCGGTGGCCGCCTGAGCAGCCACGACAAGGATCTGCTCGGCCTCGCCCATCAACTGGCCGGCAAGGATGGCGCCGTGCTCGCCGTGGTGTTCGGCGAGCACAAGGAATCCGCTTTCGACAACGCGGGCGTCGATCGCCTGCTGCAACTCGAGGGCGACGAATACAGCGGCTATTCGCCCGAGCAGCGCGTGTTGGCGCTGCGCGCCGTGGAGAACCAGTTCGGCCCGCGCCACTGGCTGTTGCCGGACAGCCGCACCGGCGGTGGTGAGCTGGGCCGCCGCCTGGCTTCCGGCCTGGGCGAGCGCCCGGCCACCCGCGTCTGGCAGGTCAAGGATGGGCAGAGCACGGGCCGCGCCGGTGCCGGTCGCGAAGATATCGCGCGGGCAGCGCCGCGGCTGATCCTGGCCGCCGCCGAGTGCGCCGAGCCGGTCAGCGAAACCCGCCATGAAGCACGCCAGGTCGAGCTGTCCGCGCAGGTCCCGCGCAATCTGCCACGCATCGAAGACCTGGGCTCGGTCGCCGTCGACCCGGCGCAGATTCCCATGGCCGAGTCCGAATTCATCCTGTCCGGCGGTAATGGCGTGAAGGACTGGGAGCTGTTCCACCGCGCCGCCGTCGCCCTGGGCGCCACAGAAGGCGCCTCGCGGGTGGCGGTCGACGACGGCTACATGCCGCGAGCCCGTCAGGTCGGCGCTACCGGCACCTGGGTTACCGCGCGGGTCTATGTGGCGGTGGGGATTTCCGGCGCGATCCAGCACCTGCAGGGCATCGGTGCCTGCGACAAGGTGGTGGCGATCAACCTGGACCCGGGTTGCGACATGATCAAACGGGCCGACATGGCGGTGATCGGCGACTCCGCCGCGATCCTTCAGGCGCTGATCGAACGCGTGGAAGCTCACCGCAACGGAGCCAAACGCGATGCCGCATGAATCGCTCGGTCACTCTTGGTGGGAGCGGGCCATGCCCGCGAAATCGCACACACAACGGGAGATCCGGCATGGCTGATCTGAACGTCGTCACCCTGGTCTCCATCGGTTCGCACCCCGCCTCGGGCCGTCCGCGGCGCGCCGAACAGGATGCCCGCGCCGTCGAGCTGGGCCTGCGCCTGGCCGGCGAAAAACTCAACGTGGTACATGCCGGCGACCCGCAGGAAGATACCCTGCGCGCCTACCTGGGCATGGGCTTGCCGGGTCTTACCGTACTCGAGCAGAGCCGCGAGGCCGATGCCCTGCCAGCCCTGGCCGAACACCTGCAACTGGCCAAGGCGCAGCTGGTGCTGACCGGCAGCCAGGCGGAAACCGGCGAAGGCTCGGGCATGCTGCCCTACCTGCTGGCCGAGCGACTGGGCTGGCCGTTGGTCGTCGGCCTGGCAGAAGTGGAAAGCATCGAAGGCGGCAGCGCCCAGGTGCTGCAGGCCCTGCCGCGCGGGCAACGTCGGCGGCTGAAGGTGCGCCTGCCCTTCGTCGCCAGTGTCGATGGCGCCGCACCGGCAGCCCGGCAGAGCGCGTTCGGCCCGGCA
The DNA here is from genome assembly GCF_900112645.1 of Phytopseudomonas straminea. GTDB lineage: Bacteria > Pseudomonadota > Gammaproteobacteria > Pseudomonadales > Pseudomonadaceae > Aquipseudomonas > Aquipseudomonas straminea. Next base: position 48,950 of record NZ_FOMO01000015.1, read on the forward strand.
CGGCGCGGCACTCTGGAGCGTGAAGCGGTGGAGCTGGTCGACGACCCGCTGTATGCCGACGCGCAATGGCAACCGGCCCGGCCGCGGCCCAAGCGCCTGAAAGTGATCAAGGCCAAGACCGGCGCCGAGCGCATGAAGGCGGCGACGGCGAAAGCGGCGGGCGGTGGCGGTCAGGTGATCACTGGCGTCTCGCCACAGGAAGGTGCAGAGGCTATCTTCAAGCTACTGCTGGATGAGGGCGTGCTGCGCTGACGGTACGCCGAATTCGAACTTGCCACGAGGACGCCCACGATGATGCATACCGAACTGATCGACCAGGAAGATCTCCGCGAACGCCTGGTCGCCCTGGGTTTCAGCGTTCCCAGCGGCGCCACCGCCGAGCAGGCCTGCGAATACGCGGTTACCGGCCTGTGCCCGGAACGCGCCCTCGCCCTGCGCCACATGGTCGAAGACATCCTCGCCGGCAGTGCGACCGTGCTGCCGACCGTGCGCGAAGCCATTTCCCGCACATTGCTGCCGGCACTGGTGCCGCGCAGCTGAACGACAACGCCGCGCCGCACACCTGATCGCTCGGGCGTGGGCATTCGACGCACGAATACTGTGCGCAGACCTGTGGATAAACTGTTGGATAACCGCGCAACGCTCCCATTCATGGGGCGCTTGGCCGGCTGGCCACTTTTCGCTCGACGGCAGCATCACGCCTGCCACGAAAGGCCCGGTACAACGCACTTTCAGCCCTGAATCAATGATTGGCCTGACGGCATCCTGCCCACTGATGTTTTGCGCACAAATACTCTGTGCATAACTGTGGATAATCTGTGAAAGACGACGCAGACGCCACGGCTCTCGGGCGTCTGCGTGAATTGAGCATTTTTTGTGCGATGCGGGAAATCAGATGATCCGCACGCTGGCGAACGTCGACTCGCCCTGGGCACGACTCAGCGCCGCCATGGCCGATGACGACTCGTGCAGCAGTTCATCATTGACCGGAACCAGTGCAACGACGTTGGCGCTGCTGCCGGCACGCTCGTCACGCGGGGGAATGCCGAAGTACTCGCGGTAGCACTTGGAGAAGTGCGGCGTGGATACGAAGCCGCAGACCGAGGCCACCTCGATGATCGACATGGACGTCTGCTTGAGCAACTGGCGAGCACGGATCAGGCGTAGCTTCAGGTAATAACGTGATGGCGAGCAGTGCAGGTATTTCTGGAACAGCCGCTCCAGCTGACGACGCGACACGTCCACATAGAGGGCCAGCTGGTCGAGGTCGATCGGCTCCTCTAGGTTGGCTTCCATCAGCGCGACGATTTCCTGCAGTTTCGGCTGGTTGGTGCCGAGCATGTGCTTGAGCGGCACACGCTGATGATCCTGCTCGTTGCGAATACGCTCATAGATGAACATTTCGGAGATCGCCGCCGCCAGCTCGCGGCCATGCTCGCGGCCGATCAGGTGCAGCATCATGTCCATCGGCGCAGTGCCGCCGGACGAGGTGTTGCGGTTACGGTCAATAGAGAATAGGCGCGTGGTGATGGCGGCGCGGGGAAAGGCCTCCTGCATGGCGGCGAGAAATTCCCAGTGCACGCTGCAGTCGTAGCCGTCGAGCAGGCCGGCCTTGGCCAGCGCCCAGCTACCGGTGCATACCGCGCCCATTTGCCGGCCCTGGCGAGCCTGGGCCTGCAGCCACTGCACATGATCGCGGGTGACGCTGCGCTGAATATCCACACCGCCGCAGACGATCACAGCGCTCAGTGCCGGGGCGTTGGCCGCGCTGGCATCAGGGGTGATTTTCAAACCGTCGCTGGCGCATACCGGCTGACCGTCGAGGGTCAGGGTGTGCCAGCGATACAGCTCCTTGCCGGAAAGCTGGTTGGCCATGCGCAGGGGTTCCACCGCCGAGGCCAGGGAGATCAGGGTGAAGTTGTCCAGCAGCAGAAAACCGATGGACTGGGGAACGCGACTCTGGAGCTGCACTCCCTGATTGAACTGGGACATCAATGAACCCTCACGCTAACCAGGTTATGAGCCTTCATGGCGAGGCTCTGTTTTCTTGTAATTACGCCCGACTGGCAGTCAAGCAGATGGCCTATATAACGCAAAGGCCATGCCGACATTGAACGCCCGTTCAAACAAGAACTGGCGGCAGCTGGGAAGGCCGGTTGGCGGGCATTGAAGGCGCCCTGAATCGGCAACGGAAAAAGAACGCAATGTGCCATGCCACAAGGGCTTGAGCATTTTGGTAGCAGTCGCTGGCGTAACGATGTTTCCGCACAGTCTGCAGGGGTAACCGAGCAGCACAAAAAAATATGACTGACCGGTCACTCAGGCGACATATCGGCCAAAAACCCCATGCACCAAAAGCTGGCAAATACCTGCCGCACTGAGCAAAAAATGCTCACTGCCGTGGGGCATAACGCATTTCCATCGGCCGCTCCTCGGGTACGGTCGATAGCGAGTTCGATGAATGCCGGAAAAACACCGCCGGCTAGATGAAAAACACGGCCAACTATTCGCCCTCCGACGCTGGAAGACGCCACCGAACGGCTCGAAAACGACTGAAACTGATACGCTTTTTGCCCGCGACCAACAGCTTTACATACGTTTTTTTGAAATTTGCTGTAGCCCGCATGGCCCCTGGCCTTCACTCGTCCTGAAGGCTGAAAACCGCGCCATGCGCGGCCTCCAGCCTTGGCCAAGTACAGAAAGAATCTGTTATGGTTTTTTTAGGCGAGGGCTTCGTGTCGTCGCCCAACACGTCAGGGTCGTAATTCGATAATTGCCACGACCGCAAGACTATATCGTTGAGTCAGCCGATTTCGTCGCTGCCGCCCTTGACCAGGGAGGCAGACTGGGGCCCACCGCCCCGGACCGAAGAACAGATAAGTGCTGGCTACCGCAACAGGGCGCCAGCCCAACAAGAAATTTCGGATGTACGCGCATCTCGGATGAGATGTGAATACCCAAAGGATTGGGCTTCGTAACACTGCCAGAGGGTTTGGAAAGCAGTTTGCAGCACGGCCACGCATTACATCATTCGTCATGTTCACCTGTTGCGCTCGCCTCGGCGACCGCTCTGGGACGCGCTCGAGTGCCTGCAGAACGCCTTGTGACAGAACGCTGTCCAAACCCAGGAACCGTGTATATACCCACAAGCAAGAACAGTCTGCATCGCATGACGGGTGCCCGGTGGGCGCTCGGCAAGCTGCGTGTGACTGCTCTGATGTCTACTGAAGGGGAAACATCCCATGCAGTCTGGAAAAATCGTCGTCGAAAACCTCTACAAGGTGTTCGGCGACAAGCCGCAAGAAGCCATCGATCTGCTCAAGCAAGGCTGGAGCAAGGACAAGATCCTCGCTGAAAAAGGCGCCGTGATCGGTGTCAGTGACGTGTCGTTCAGCGTCGAAGAGGGCGAGATCTTCGTCCTGATGGGCCTCTCGGGCTCGGGTAAATCCACCCTGATCCGCCTCATCAACCGGTTGGTCGAGCCCACCGCCGGCAATGTCTACATCGACGGCCAGAACGTCGCCAAACTTCCCAAGGACCAGCTCATCGATCTGCGCCGCCGCGACATGAGCATGGTCTTCCAGTCCTTCGCCCTGATGCCCTCGCGTACCGTTCTGGAGAACGCCGCCTTCGGTCTCGAAGTGGCCGGCAAGGGCCGCAAGGAGCGCGAAGAGCGCGCCATGCAGGTACTCAAGCAGGTTGGCCTGGACACTTTCGCCAACAAATTCCCTCACGAGCTGTCCGGCGGCATGCAGCAACGCGTTGGCCTGGCCCGCGCCCTGGCCGTCGACCCGTCGATGATCATCATGGACGAGGCGTTTTCCGCCCTCGACCCGCTCAAGCGCCGCGAGATGCAAGACATCCTGCTGGAGCTGCAGAAGACCCATCGTCGCACCATCATCTTCGTGTCCCACGATATCGAAGAGGCCATGCGCATCGGCAACCGTATCGGGATCATGGAGGGCGGCAAGCTCGTCCAGGTCGGTACGCCACAGGAACTTATCGACAATCCTGCCAACGAATATGTGCGCAACTTCTTCGATACGGTCGACACCAGCCGCTATCTCACCGCTGGCCAGCTGAAGGCCAACAGCGTTCCGGTCTATGTGCACAATGGCAAGGCGCCCGATGCGCAGACCGTGTGCCGCGAGCTGCAGGCGCAGGACAAGCACTACGCCTTCATCGTCGACGAAGACAACAAGTTCCGCGGTTCCATCAGCCTGGAGAAGATCGCATTGCTGGTCGAAGGCGGCGACTCGCCGGCACTCGATGGTGACGTGCTCAAATCCATCAGCCCGGTTCCCGAAGACCTGCCTCTGGATCAGGTGATCAACCGCCTGGTGGACAACGAAGGTCCGATCCCGGTGGTCGACCAGGATGGCCACTACAGCGGCGCCATCAGCAAGGGCCGCCTCCTGACCCGCCTGCAGGGAGAATGACATGAGCGAGAAACTGGATCTGGGTAGCTGGGTCAACGACGCGGTCCAGCACATGCTGGACAACTACAGCGGCGTGTTCGACAGCATGGGCAGCGTGGTCAGCGGCTTCTCCGAAGCGATCGAGAACGTGCTGATGCTGCCACCGGCGTGGCTGCTGATCGCCATCTTCGTGGCCCTGGGCCTGTGGCGCATCGGCTTTCGCTTCGCGGTATTCACCACCGTGGCCTTCGTGCTGATCGTGATGACCGGCTTCTGGGAGCAGACCGTGGTGACCCTCGGCCTGACCTTCTCGGCGACCCTGATCAGCCTGCTGATCGGCATTCCGCTGGGAATCTGGGCGGCCAAGAGCGAGCGCGTGTCGACCATCATCCGACCGATTCTGGACTTCATGCAGACCATGCCGGCGTTCGTCTACCTGATTCCGGCCGCCATGCTGTTCGGCCTCGGCCGCGTGCCCGGCATCATCGCCACGGTGATCTTCGCCATGCCGCCGGCCGTGCGCCTGACCAGCCTGGGCATCCGCCAGGTCAACAAGGAAATCGTCGAAGCCGGCCAGTCGTTCGGCTGCAACGGTCGCCAGTTGCTGTTCAAGGTGCAGCTGCCCAACGCCATGCCGTCGATCATGGCGGGCGTCAACCAGACCATCATGATGGCTCTGTCGATGGTGATCATCGCCTCGATGGTCGGTGCCGGCGGCCTGGGTAACGACGTGCTGGCGAGTATCCAGCGGCTGGACATCGGCCTGGGCTTCGAAAGCGGCATGGCCGTGGTGCTGCTGGCGATCATTCTCGACCGCATCACCGAAAGCTTCGGTACACCGCAGACCGCCGCAAACCGCGCGGGCTGGCTGAACTGGCTGAGTGCGCGACTGCAGCGCCAGTAAAAGGCCATACTGAGCTTCCTTTCACTCACACAAGGATTCGCGGATGAACGTATTTCACAAAGTAGCGGGTGTCGGTCTGCTGTCCTGCGCCCTCGTGCAGGGCGCCTGGGCGCAAGAGCCGGCGAGCTGCAAGCAGGTCCGTTTCGCGGAAATCGGCTGGGCCGATATCGCCGCCACCACCGGCGTGGCCATGACCCTGACCGAAGGTCTGGGTTACACGCCGCGCAAGACCATGGCTTCGGTGCCGATCGCCTTCACCGGCGTGAAGAACAAGCAGATCGACGTGTTCCTCGGCTACTGGGCGCCCTCGATGGACTCGGTGATCGAGCCCTTCACCAAGGACAACAGCGTCAAGGTGTTGGCCAAGCCGAACCTGGAAGGCGCCAAGTACACCCTGGCAGTGCCGACCTACGCAGCTGAAGCGGGCCTGAAGAGCTTTCAGGACATCGCCAAGTTCAAGGATCAGCTGGGCGGCAAGATCTACGGTATCGAGCCGGGTAACGACGGCAACCTGCTGATCGACGGCATGATCAAGAAGAACGAGTTCGGCCTGGGCGACTTCAAGATGGTCGAGTCCAGCGAAGCCGGCATGCTGGTGCAGGTGCAACGTGCAATCCGCAAGAAGGAGCCGGTGGTGTTCCTGGGCTGGGCGCCGCACCCGATGAACACCCAGTACGACATGACCTACCTGTCCGGTGGTGACGACGTATTCGGCCCCGACTATGGCGCGGCCAAGGTCTACACCGTGGTGCCGACCGACTACGAACAGCGCTGCGGCAACGTCGGCAAGTTGCTGAACAACCTGCAGTTCAACGTCGAGATGGAAAGCCAGCTCATGGAGAAGGTGCTCGACAAGCAGGACCCGGCCGCCGTCGCCAAGGAATGGATCAAGGCCAACCCGCAGGTGCTCGACGCCTGGCTGCAAGGCGTGACCACCTTCGATGGTCAGGATGGCGCCGCTGCTGTGAAGAAATTCGTCGGGCTCTGAGCCCGCACTCACCGCGACCCGTCTGCACCTGGGCGGGTCAGGTACAGCAGGCGAGGCTGCACGCATCGCCTGTCAGCCGGGGGCTCAGGCCCCTGCGCCGGTGCCAACAGGGCCATGCCCTGCTCTGCACAGCTGGTGCCGCAAGGCCCGCGATCAGAACGAGCCAGTAAACCACCTGAACTGCCACTCACTGACGGAGCAAGACCTATGCACAACTTCAAACGCCTCTGCCTGCAGAGCCTCGGTGTCGCTGCCCTGGCCCTGGGCATGTCCGGTGCCATGGCCGCCGACAAGCCGGCCCTCAAGATCGGCTACGTGAACGGCTGGGACGACAGCGTCGCAGTCACCCATGTCGCCGGCGAAATCCTCAAGACCAAGCTCGGTTACGACGTGACCCTGCAACCGGTCGAGCCGGCCATCATGTGGCAGGGCATCGCCCGTGGCGACCTCGACGCCACCCTCTCTGCCTGGCTGCCCGCCACCCACGGCGAGTACTACGAGAAACTCAAGGACAAGGTGACCGTGCTGGGCACCAACTACGATGGTGCCAAGATCGGCCTGATCGTTCCCGAATACGTTGAAGCCAAGACCATCGCCGACCTGGAGAAATACGCCAAGGACTTCGATGGCAAGATCACCGGTATCGACGCCGGCGCCGGCGTGATGCGCCGCACCGAAGACGCGATCAAGGAATACGACCTCAAGAGCATCAAGCTGATGCCGAGCTCCGGCCCGGCCATGACCACCGCCCTGACCCGCGCCGAGAAAGCCCAGAAGCCGATCGTAGTGACTGGCTGGATCCCGCACTGGATGTTCGCGCAATGGAAACTGCGCTTCCTGGAAGACCCGAAAAACGTCTTCGGCGAAGCCGAGCACGTCGACACCGTGGCCAACCCAGGCCTGGAAGCCAAGGCGCCGGAAGCGGCGGCCTTCCTGAAGAAGATTTCCTGGAGTGCCGAGGAAGTCGGTTCGGTAATGCTGTCCATCCGCGACGGCGTGAAGCCGGACGAAGCGGCCAAGCAGTGGATCGCCAAGAACCCGGATCGCGTGGCCGAGTGGCTGAAGTGATCTGAGCGTTCGCTAACGCGATGCCCCATGAATGCCAGTCAGCCACCTGACTGGCATTTTTCGTTCAATGCCCCTCGCGACTGCCTGCCCGATCAAGTTTGGCTTCCCTACCGCCATATATTTTTGTATATAGCGGTAGCGAAAGTGGCCGCCACCTGCGGCCCCTCACCCAGGAGCCAGTCATGCACAGCCGCCTCGTTCGTCCGCTTCTCCTGCTTTGCGCCAGCTTCGCCATGGCCGGCAACGCCTTCGCCGACCAGGTTCAGGTCGCGGTCGCCGCCAACTTCACCGCCCCAATGCAGGCCATCGCCAGCGCCTTCGAGAAGGACACCGGGCACAGCGTGCAGGCGTCCTACGGTGCCACTGGGCAGTTCTATGCGCAGATCAGCAACGGCGCACCTTTCGAAGTGTTCCTCTCTGCCGATGACAGCACGCCCGCCAAACTCGAGCAGGAAGGCCTGAGCGTGAAAGGCTCGCGCTTCACCTACACCATCGGCACGCTGGTGCTGTGGTCGCCGAAACAAGGCTTCGTCGATGACCAGGGCGCGGTACTGAAAAAGGGCGAGTTCAAGCACCTGTCCATCGCCAACCCGAAAGCGGCGCCATATGGCCTAGCCGCCACCCAGACCCTCGCCAAGCTGGGCCTGAGCGACGCGCTCAAGGGCAAGATCGTCGAGGGCCAGAACATCACCCAGGCGCTGCAGTTCGTCTCCACGGGCAACGCCGAGCTGGGCTTCGTGGCCCTTTCCCAGGTTTACAAGGACGGCCAGATCACCAGCGGCTCGGCCTGGATGGTGCCGGAGACGATGTACGAGCCGATCCGCCAGGATGCGCTGATCCTCAAGAAGGGCGAAGCTAACCCGGCCGCCAAGGCGCTAGTCGAGTATCTGAGAGGGCCGAAGGCTGCCGAAATCATCAAGGCCTATGGTTATAAGCTTTGATACCACGCCCTGCGTGGATATCCAGCCTATGGCGCTCTGCGCCACGATTGCTGGCATAAAGAACGGTGTATGGACGCAGAGCGTCCCGCAGGAGATGCGGCTAGAGGTTGCTATGTGGCGAGAGCGTTCGTTCACATAACTCGTAGGAGGGGCTTTAGCCCCGAGCTCTTTGCACCTCATAAAGCTCGGAGCTAAAGCTCCTCCTACAAGAGCGGCGGCGCCCGATGTCCGCTCCTGCCTTTTACAGCCCTCGGTTTGCAATGCCGGAACCTGCATCGGAAGATCGGCATCCGGCTGTGGCACCCGTCTCACCACCAACTCTTGAAAGGCCACCGAATGCCTCTGGGCCCCAATGACTTTGCCGCCATTCTCCTCACCCTGGAACTGGCCACCCTGACTACGGTGCTGTTGCTGCTGGTCGGCACGCCCATCGCCTGGTGGCTGGCGCGCACCGACTCCTGGCTGAAGCGGCCGATCGGCGCCATCGTCGCCCTGCCGCTGGTGCTACCACCGACGGTGATCGGCTTCTACCTGCTGATCAGCATGGGCCCCAACGGTTTCTTCGGCCAACTGACCCAGGCGCTCGGCCTGGGCACCCTGACCTTCACCTTCGCCGGGCTTTTGATCGGCTCGGTGTTCTATTCCCTGCCGTTCGTGGTGCAGCCGCTGCAGAACGCCTTCGAGGCCATGGGCCGTGCCCCGCTCGAGGCTGCCGCCACGCTGCGCGCCGGGCCCTGGGATACCTTCTTCAGCGTGGTACTGCCGCTGGCCAGACCGGGCTTCCTCACCGCGGCGATTCTCGGCTTCGCCCACACCGTCGGCGAGTTCGGCGTGGTACTGATGATCGGCGGCAACATCCCCGGCAAGACCCAGGTGGCTTCGGTACAGATCTACAACCATGTGGAAACCATGGAGTACGCCCAGGCCCACTGGCTGGCCGGCGGGATGGTAGCGTTCTCGTTCCTGGTGCTGCTGGCGCTCTACTCCAGCAACCGCCGCGCGCAGAAGGCCTGGACATGAGCGACCTGCAGATCCACGCCCGCTTCGCCCTCAGCCATCCTGGCTTCACCCTGGACGTCGACCTGCAACTGCCCGGCCGCGGCGTCAGCGCGCTGTTCGGGCACTCCGGCTCGGGCAAGACCACGGTACTGCGCTGCGTTGCCGGGCTGGAGCGATCTGGCAGCGGTTACCTGAAGGTCAACGGCGAAACCTGGCAGGACAGCGCCAATGGCATCTGGCTGCCGGCCCACCAGCGCCCGGTTGGCTACGTGTTCCAGGACGCCAACCTGTTTCCCCACCTGTCGGTGCGGCGCAACCTGGAGTTCGGTTTCAGGCGCATCGCCAAGACCGCGCGCCGCGTGCCCTTCGAGCAAGCGGTCGAACTACTCGGCATCAGCCACTTGCTCGAACGCCTGCCCGCTCGCCTCTCCGGCGGCGAGCGCCAGCGAGTCGGCATGGCTCGCGCCCTGCTCACCAGCCCGAGCCTGCTGCTGATGGACGAGCCCCTGGCAGCGCTGGATCTCAAGCGCAAGGGCGAGGTGCTGCCCTATCTGGAGCGTCTGCACGACGAGCTCGACATTCCGATTCTCTACGTCAGCCACGCGCCGGATGAGGTAGCACGCCTCGCCGATCATCTGGTAGTGCTCGACGAAGGCAGCGCCACGGCCAGCGGGCCGCTCAAGGAAACCCTGATCCGCAATGACCTGCCATTCATCTTCGAGGACGAGGCCGAAGCGGTGATCGACGGGCTGGTCGCCCACCATGATGGCCACTATGGGCTGCTCGGCATCGACCTGGCCGGCACCACGGCAAGCCTGCAGCTGGCGCACGCGCCGCTGCCAGCGGGGCGATCGGTGCGCATCAAGATCAAGGCCCGCGACGTCAGCCTGAGCCTCGAGCAGGCACGCGACAGCAGCGTACTGAATCTGCTCCCGGTGACGGTGCAGCGCTGGTTCGATCTGCCCAACCCGGCGCACCGTCTGGTGGAACTGCAGTTGGGCGAACAGCGCATCATCGCGCGCATCACCCGCTACTCGTTCGATCAGCTGAGCATTCAGGCCGGGCAGGCGTTGTGGGCACAGGTGAAATCGGTGTCGTTGCTGGCGTCGTAGCCGCGTAAAGGTGAAAAGCTGCAGAACGCGCCTTAGCCGCTCCCGCAGAATCACCACACGCCACTAATTCGTAGGGTGGGTGGAGCGGCGCCAAACCATGTACTGGGATAACCGCGATCTCGGCGCGCCGCGTAACCCACCAGGCGAAAGCACGCGTTGCACCGATGGTGGGTTACGGCGCACCCAAAACCGGAAATGGCCTGCTAAACGCAACAAGCGCCTTCACCCACCCTACGCCCCACAAACTGCAATTCGCTGCTCGGCACGTCGTAGCAACTCACGCAACGAGGCCAACTGCTGGGCATCGCCTTCATCGGCCAGTTGCTGGAGGGCATGCTCGATCCGCGTGAGCGGCGGCGCGACCGGCAGGTTGAGGTGCCGCGCCTCGATCTGCTCGGCCCCGCACACCAGCAGGGCAAAATGCACCACGTTCTCCAGCTCCCGCGTGTTACCCGGCCAGTCATGCCGTTCCAGCACCTTCTGGGCGGCCAGGCTGATAGTCGGCAACGGCAGGCGCAAGCGCTGGGTGTAAATGCCCAGGAAATACTCGGCCAGGGGCAGCACATCGCCGACCCGCTCACGCAGTGGCGGTAATTGCAGATGGCCGTCACTGAGGTAATGGGCCAGGCGCTCGTCGAACTTGCCGGACTCGACCGCCCGCCACAGGTCGATGCTGGTCGCCGCGACCAGCCGCACATCCACAGGCGTCGGCGCCGATGCGCCGGCACGCCAGGCCTCGCCAGTTTCCAGCACGCCCAGCAGCTGCCCCTGCAACGCCAGGGGCAGGTCGGCGATCTCGTCCAAATACAGGGTGCCGCCGTTGGCCGAGCCCAGCCAGCCGGCGCGACTGCTCGGTGCACCCTGATGGGCGCCAGCGGTGTAGCCGAATAACTCGGCCTCGCCATGGTTAGGGCTCAGGCTGCTGCAACTCAGCGCCACGAACAGGCCCGGACGCTCGCTGGAGCGATGAATGTGGCGGGCCAACAGCTCCTTGCCGGTGCCGGTTTCACCCTCGATCAGAATGGGTACCGGCAAGCCGGCGAGGCGCTCGACCTCCTCACGCAATTGCCGGGTACGTGGATCGACGAATACCAGCGCCTTGGCACGAATGCTCAGCGGGCTCTTGTCGGCGTCGGGAAAAATCAGCAGCGACGGGTCGGCTGCCGTAGACAGGCTCATAGATGACTCTCCATGACGGTCAGGCCGCGAAAGGCCAGGCAGCGGCTACCGATCAGGCACGCAGGCGCAGTTGCTGTTCGATGCGGCTCTGCAGGCGGAACAGGTAAGCGAACCCCTGATCCCAACGCTGGTGACCGGATTTCACGTTGATGTGCCCGGCGCCACTGAGAATGGCGACTTCGCTTCCCCAATCCCGGGCCAGCTCGATGGCACGGGCCGCGCTGGCGGCCGAATCGTTGTCGGAGCCCACCAACTGGCTTGGAAAGGGCAGTGTCTGGCGCGCGATCGGCGCGAAATTGCGCAACGCCTCCGGGCAGTTGGCGCGTTCCACGTCGGCCGGCGCCACCAGCAGCGCGCCGCGCACGCGGCGTATGGCGGCCGTTGCCGCCTGAGCAGCCCAGCTGGCGACGGTGACGCAGCCCAGGCTGTGGGCAATCAGGATTGCCGGACGCGGATCAGCGGCGATCTGCCGCTCCAGCGCAGCGACCCACTCCTCTCGGCGTGGCGCCAGCCAGTCCAGCTGCTCGACCCGCGCACTATTGGGCAGGCTGCGTTGCCAGTGGCTCTGCCAATGGTCATCACCCGAGCCCTGCCAGCCAGGGACGATCAGGTAGCGAACCGCTTCACTGCGCATAGGGCGCCCTCCGTATCTACATGGCCTGCAGTGTACGAGGGCAAAATATGATCTAAAAAGAATAAGAACTTATTTGCTTATTCCCTAAGCCTGTTTGGCTCGGCAGTAGAAAGCAGAACACCATATATTTCCTAAAGATATATAAATGTTCTTAAACAGTATTTTTAAGAATATTTCAGGCTGCTTAGTATCCGCTCCACGCCCCGCCACCGACAGCCGTCGCACCACGATTCGAGGGCAAGGAGCCACAACCATGACCGCCACGCTTCGCAATCTGGAAGGCCAGGATGACGCCACCATCCTGCGCGAAATCCAAAGCGCCCTGACCGGCCTCAAGTTCGGCTCGGTGGAAATCACCGTGCACAACGGCCAAGTAGTACAGATCGAGCGCAAGGAAAAATTCCGCCTCCAGCAGCCCGGCAGCAAGAACGCCTGAGCGCCTTTCGCCAACCCGACCACGGGCAGCCACGCATGAACCGCTACCAGTACTGCCGATGTAACCCGCGAATGCCGGCCTAGAGAGCAGACATCGCACCGCCAGACACACAACACCGAATTCAGTATTTAGGAGCATCACCATGTCCATCCGCCGTTTCGCACTCGCTGCACTCGCCAGCGCCCTGGTTGCCGGCCCGGTCGCCGCCCAGACCCTGCTCAACGTGTCCTATGATCCGACTCGTGAGCTGTACGTGGAATACAACAAGGCCTTCAACAAGCACTGGCAGGAGCAGGGCAACGAACCGCTGACCATCCAGCAGTCCCACGGCGGCTCCGGCAAACAGGCACGGGCGGTGATCGACGGCCTGCAGGCCGATGTGGTGACCCTGGCGCTGTCCGGTGACATCGACGCGCTGAACCTCAACCAGCCGCTGATCGACAAGGACTGGCAGAAGCGCCTGGCCGACAACAGCACGCCGTACACCTCGACCATCGTGTTCCTGGTGCGCAAGGGCAACCCGAAAGGCATCAAGGACTGGGACGACCTGGTCAAGGATGGCGTGGAAGTCATCACCCCGAACCCGAAAACCTCCGGCGGTGCACGCTGGAACTTCCTGGCCGCCTGGGCGTACGCCAAGAAGAAGTACGGGAGCGATGAAAAAGCCCTGGAATACGTGACCGAGCTGTACCGTCACGCCCCGGTACTCGACACTGGCGCCCGTGGCGCGACCATCAGCTTCGTGCAGCGTGGCCTGGGCGACGTACTGCTGGCCTGGGAAAACGAGGCCTACCTGTCGCTCGCCGAAGAGGGCGGCGACCAGCTGGAAATCGTCACCCCGTCACTGTCGATCCTCGCCGAGCCACCGGTGGCGGTGGTCGACAAAAACGTCGACCGCAAGGGCACCCGCAAGGCCGCCGAAGCCTACCTGCAGTACCTGTACAGCGAAGAAGGCCAGCGCATCGCCGCGAAGAACTTCTACCGCCCACGTGATGCCAAGGTGGCGGCCGAGTTCAAGGGCCAGTTCAAAGACCTGGAGCTGGTCACCATCGACAAGGACTTTGGCGGCTGGAGCTCAGCGCAGCCCAAGTACTTCGACGATGGCGGCGTGTTCGATGAAATTTTCAAGAAGATCAACCAGTAAGTTCAGCTGATCGATCTGGCCCGCCATTGACCAACGCAATGGCGGGCCTTGCTGTGGACCTGATCAAAAGGACTCTCCATGTCTCGTCGAACCTCCTCGGTCATACCCGGCTTCGGGCTGACTCTGGGCTACACGCTTACCTACCTGGCGCTGATCGTGCTGATCCCGCTGGGCGCCATGTTCGTGTTTTCCATGCAGCTGTCCGCCGAACAGTGGTGGAGCCTGTTGGGTAACCGCCAGCTGCAGTTCTCCCTGAAGCTGTCGTTCGGCACCGCCCTGGCGGCTGCGCTGCTCAACGGCATTCTCGGCACCATCATCGCCTGGGTGTTGGTGCGCTACACCTTTCCGGGCCGCCGCCTGATCGACGCCATGGTCGACATGCCGTTCGCCCTGCCCACCGCCGTGGCCGGCATCGCGCTGACCGCGCTATACGCGCCCAACGGCCTGATCGGCTCGCTGTTCCCGTTCAAGATCGCCTATACGCCGCTGGGCATCACCCTGGCCCTGGTGTTCGTCACCCTGCCCTTCGTGGTGCGCACCCTGCAGCCGGTGCTGGCCGACATCCCCAAGGAAGTCGAGGAAGCCGCTACCTGCCTGGGCGCCAAACCGTTCCAGGTGTTCCGCCATGTGCTGCTACCCAGCCTGTTGCCCGCCTGGCTGACGGGCTTCGCCCTGGCCTTCGCCCGCGGCGTGGGCGAGTACGGCTCGGTGGTCTTCATCGCCGGCAACATTCCGCTGAAAACCGAGATCCTGCCGCTGCTGATCGTCTCCAAGCTGGACCAGTACGACTACCCGGGCGCCACCGCCATCGGCGTGATCATGCTGGTGGTCTCGTTCATCCTGCTGCTGCTGATCAACATCCTGCAGCGCCGCATCCAGCCGCAACTCTGAGGAGCCCGTCATGAGCCTTGCAACCCTTGGCAAGAATGCGGCGCGCCCGGCGAGCCGCTCCCCCGGCGCCATCGCCCTGATCGCCGTGGCTTGGGCGGTGTTCGCAGTGATCCTGCTGCTGCCGCTATACATCGTACTGAGCCAGGGCCTGAGCCGCGGCCTGGCATTCTTCTGGGAGGCGATCAGCGAGCCGGACGCCATTTCCGCACTCAAGCTGACCCTGCTGGCCACCGCTATCTCGGTGCCGCTGAACCTGGTGTTCGGTGTGGCCGCTGCCTGGGCGGTGACCAAGTTCGAATTCCGCGGCAAGAGCATCCTGATCACCCTGATCGACATGCCCTTCTCGGTGTCGCCAGTAGTCGCCGGCCTTATCTATGTGCTGCTGTTCGGCTCGCAAAGCGTGCTGGCGCCCTACCTGCAGGACCACAACCTGCAGATCGTTTATGCCGTGCCGGGCATCGTGCTGGCGACCATCTTCGTGACCTTTCCCTTCGTGGCCCGCGAGCTGATCCCGCTGATGGAGGAACAGGGCACCACCGAAGAGGAAGCCGCGCGCCTGCTCGGCGCCAATGGCTGGCAGATGTTCTGGCATGTCACGCTGCCTAACGTAAAATGGGCGCTGATTTACGGCGTGGTGCTGTGTACCGCCCGGGCGATGGGCGAGTTCGGGGCGGTGTCTGTGGTCTCCGGCCACATCCGCGGCTACACCAACACCCTGCCGCTGCATATCGAGATTCTCTACAACGAATACAACATCGTCGCTGCGTTCAGCGTCGCCATCCTGCTGCTGGTGATGGCCCTGATCGTGCTGCTGCTGCGCCAGTGGAGCGAAGCGCGCCTGAGCCGCCAGCTCAAGGCCAACGACGACTGAAACCCTTTTCGCCGGCGCCGCGCCCCTGCGCGAACCGGCCAGACCGACACAGGTGTATCCCATGAGTATCGAAGTCAGCGGCATCAACAAGCACTTTGGCCAGTTCAAGGCGCTCAACGACATCAACCTCAACATCCAGAGCGGCGAGCTGGTCGCCCTGCTCGGCCCGTCCGGCTGCGGCAAGACCACCCTGCTGCGCATCATCGCCGGCCTGGAAACTCCGGATAGCGGCAACATCGTGTTCCACGGCGAAGACGTTTCCGAGCATGACGTGCGCGATCGCAAGGTCGGCTTCGTGTTCCAGCACTACGCCCTGTTCCGCCACATGACGGTGTTCGACAACGTCGCCTTCGGCCTGCGCATGAAGCCCAAGGGCGAGCGCCCCAACGAAAGCACCATCAAGAAAAAGGTCCACGACCTGCTCGGCCTGGTGCAGCTCGACTGGCTGGCCGACCGTTACCCGGAGCAGCTCTCCGGTGGTCAGCGCCAGCGTATCGCCCTGGCCCGCGCCCTGGCGGTCGAGCCCAAGGTGCTGCTGCTCGACGAACCCTTCGGCGCCCTCGACGCCAAGGTGCGCAAGGAGCTGCGCCGCTGGCTGGCGCGCCTGCACGAAGAGGTGCATCTGACCAGCGTGTTCGTGACCCACGACCAGGAAGAAGCCATGGAAGTGGCCGACCGCATCGTGGTGATGAACAAGGGCGTGGTCGAGCAGATCGGTTCGCCGGCCGAGGTCTACGAGAAACCGGCCAGCGACTTCGTCTACCACTTCCTCGGGGACGCCAACCGCCTGTATGTCGGTGACGATCATCACGTGCTGTTCCGCCCCCACGAAGTGAGTCTCTCCACCGAAGCGCTGGAAGGCCATCAGGCCGGCGAGGTACGCGATATCCGCCTGCTCGGCGCCATCACTCGCATCACCCTGAAGGTCGAAGGCCAGGACGAGCTGATCGAAGCCGAAGTGGCCAAGGATCACGTCAGCCTCAACGACCTGGGCCGTGGCACCGTGCTGTACTTCAAGCCCAAGGGTGGCAAGCCGGTAAGCACCGGGGCCTGACGGCATCTAGGACTGCGGGAGCGGGCGGACGCCCAGTTTATGCCCGCAAAATCACGGCCATGGGCCGTACCCACAGGGATCGCGGGCGGCCTCTAACTCAGTGTATAAACCCCGTTCTTGTGGGAGCGCGCCATGCGCGCGATTCGCGGGCACGGCCCGCTCCCACAGATAGCCCGCAAACGCTACCTTGCCTCAGGCCACCTTGCGCTCACGTATGCAGGTCGGCCCGGCCCGCTCGACCACCTGATGCTCGACGTCCTGGCGCAGGCCAAGCAGAAAGGCCGCCTCGGCGACCACGAACAGCGGCCCGATGATCAGCCCCATCAGGTCGTCGACGAATGCCGGCTTGCGGCCTTCGTAGAAATGGCCGATGAACTGGATGATCCAGCCGACCACGAACAGACCCAGCCCCATGCTCAGCCACAGCGCCGTACTGGCCATCGCCAGCCCGGCGCTGAACCACAGGCACAAGCCCAGCAATGCGCCCATCACCACACCGAAGCGGACGTCCAGGCGTAAATAGAACAGGATGCTGAGCAGCGCGGCCAGGGTGGCCGGCGAGAGCCACAGACCGCCCATCAAAAGGCCCGGTCGCGACAGCAGCACGGTAACGGCCAGCACGATCATCGGAATGCCGACGAAGTGGGTGACGATATTGCGCCGATCGCGGTGATAGGCCGCGTATTGGGCGAGGTGATCCACCAGGGCTTTCATTGTTGTTATCCTCTCGGGGTGCGTGCCGCCTCATCATGGCGCGGCTCGTGCGCCAGCACTGTCAGCTAGCCGACAAAGCGGAATTTCCATGAACGATCTGCGCGACACCTTGCGTCAAGGCCAATGGTTCGCCGCATTGCCGCCTGCCTTGCAACAGGCGTTGCTGACGCAAGGCAAGCTGTTGAGCCTGGAGGCCGGGCAGCGCCTGTTCAGCCGCGGCGATGCGCCCAGCGGGCTGTATGCCGTATTGAAGGGCGCCATGCGCGTCGGCAGCGTGGGAGCCGACGGCCGGGAAGCGCTGCTGGTGCTGGTGGAAGCGCCACACTGGTTCGGTGAGATCGCTCTGTTCGACGGCCAGCCACGCACCCATGACGCCGTCGCCGAAGGCGCCAGCACCCTGCTCCACGTATCCCAGGCAGGCCTGCTGGCCCTGCTCGACACGCATCCTGCCTACTGGCGCGACCTTGCCCTGCTGATGGCTCACAAGGTGCGCCTGGCCTTCATCGCACTCGAGGAGATCAGCCTGCTGCCCGCCGCGCAGCGCCTGGCGCGGCGCCTGCTGCTGATCGCCGAGGACTACGGCGAAACCCAGGGCCCGCGGCGCATCATCCACCTGTCACAGGAGCAACTGGCGGCGATGCTGGCCATTTCCCGGCAGACCGCCAATGGTGTGCTGAAGGACCTGCAGGCCCGCGGTATCGTCAGGCTGACCTACGGCGAAATCGAGATTCTCGACCTGGATGAACTGCGCAAGGCCGCGCAGTGAACCATGAAGCTTTTGTGACAGCAGAACCAATGGCCAAGCGCCATGTCCTTATTGATTCTCCAGACCCCAGGCCCGCTGAATGAACAGCGGCCGCGAACGATCCAGGATGCCGTTGCCAGACTCTACCCTCGTTACCGACCTGCCCGACGTACTCGCCGGCCCGCTACTGCGCCGGCTGGAGCCGGGCCGCCTGGTACTCTGGCTGGTCGCCAGCCGCCCGCTGCAACTGACGCTGCGCCTGGCACACGGCGAGCAGCCCGCCAGCGATCAGGCGCTGGGCGACGATGCCTGCCAGCGCCTGATGGTCGGTGAGCACGCAGTCATCCACCTGATCGACCTGCACCTCGACACGCCGCTGCCCCAGGACACCCGGATCGACTACGACCTGCTGATAGACGGCACCCAGGGCATCGCCGAGTGGGCCGCGCACCTGCTGTACGACGGCGCGACCTGCCCCAACTTCGTGCTGCGCGCGCGCATCGATCAGTTGCTGCATGGCTCCTGCCGCAAGCCGCACCATGCCGCCAATGACGGGCTGCTGTGTGCCGACCGCCTGCTGGCCGCCCCCCATGCGCCCCACGAACGGCCTGCGCTGCTGATGCACAGCGGCGACCAGGTGTACGTCGACGATGTCGCCGGCCCGATGCTGTACGCCATTCATCAATTGATCGAGCGCCTGGGCCTGTACCACGAATGGCTCGAAGGCGCCGTCATCGACGACAGCACAGAGCTCTACCGCCACCCGGCCAGCTACTACCACCGCGCCGACCTGTTGCCGGCGCTGAAGAGCAACGAAACCCTACGCGAGCGCTTCTTCGGTGGCACGGAAAAGCCCATCTTCACCAGCAGCAATGCCGACAACCACCTGGTCACCCTGGCCGAAGTGCTGGCCATGTATCTGCTGGTGTGGTCACCCACGCCCTGGCAACTGCTCGATAACGCGGCGCCCGAGCTGAGCGCCGAAGACGCACAGCGCTACGACAGCGAGCGGGCCTGCATCGCGGCCTTCGTCGACAACCTGGGTGACGTGGCGCGGGTGCTGGCGCACTTGCCGAACCTGATGATCTTCGATGACCACGACATCACCGACGACTGGAACCTGTCGGCCCAGTGGGAGGAAACCGCTTACGGCCATCCTTTCTCCAAGCGCATCATCGGCAACGCGCTGATCGGCTACCTGCTGTGCCAGGGTTGGGGCAATGACCCGGACGCTTTCGCCGAACCGCTGGCCAATGCCCGTGAGCTGTGCGAGCGAGCGCGAGACAACGGGCTGGACAGCCCGGCCCAGGACCGCCTGATCGACGAATTGATGAGTTTCCAGCACTGGCATTACGTGCTGCCCAGCAGCCCGGCGCTGCTGGTGCTCGATACCCGCACCCGCCGCTGGCGCAGCGAGCGCAACCTCAAGCATCCATCCGGGCTGCTGGACTGGGAAGCGCTCAGCGAACTGCAGCAGAACCTGCTCGATCACCCGAGCGCCATCATCGTCTCGCCGGCGCCGATATTCGGGGTCAAGCTGATCGAAGCCGTGCAGCGGGTATTCAGCTGGGCCGGCCACCCGCTGATGGTCGATGCGGAAAACTGGATGGCCCACCGCGGTGCCGCCAGCGTGATGATGAACATCTTCCGCCACTCGCGCACCCCCCGAGACTACGTGGTGCTGTCCGGCGACGTGCACTACTCGTTCTTCTACGAGGTCAAGGTGCGGCACCGGTTGCGCGGCCCGACCATCTGGCAGATCACCAGCAGCGGCGTGAAGAACGAATTCCCACGCCGTCTGCTGAACATCTTCGACCGGCTCAATCGCTGGCTGTACGCGCCCTGGTCGCCACTCAACTGGCTGACCAAGCGCCGCCGCATGCAGGTTTTCCCGCACATTCCCAAACACAGCAGGTCGGGCGAGCGACTGTGGAATTCCGCCGGTCTCGGTCAGGTGTTCTTCAATGCCAAGGGCCAGCCCAGTCGGGTGTTTCAGCTCAACGCCGATGGCTCGCCGCGAACCGAATTCATCGACGACCGCGATAAAATGACAGAGCCCAGCAAGGCGCCGAAGCGCATTTAAGGACAGTCGCTAAGCGACCAGCTTCGCTCTCGGCGACGCACGTCAGCGTAGCCTCTCCAGCATCTGGTAGTACCACATGCCCGCCGCCAGCATCGGGTTGCCGAGCTGGTCGCCCAGGGGCACCTTGATGTGCTTGCAGGCGGCGAAGGTGTCGAACTGTTCCAGGTCGCCGGTGATCGCCCTGGCCATGATCTCGCCCATGATGTGACTGGTCGCCACGCCGTGGCCGGAATAGCCCTGGCAGTACCAGACGTTGCCGGACAGCTTGCCCAGCTGCGGGATGCGGTTCATTACGATGCCCATGGCGCAACTCCACTGGAAGTCGATCGGCACGTCCTTGAGCTGCGGGAAGGTGCGCTCGATGCACGGCCGCAGCTCGCCGGCGATATCCCGTGAATCACGTCCCGAGTAATTGGCGCCGCCGCCGAACAGCAACCGGCCATCGCCGGTCAGGCGGTAGTAGTCGAGCACGAAGCGGCAGTCGTACACCGCCAGATCCTGCGGGTTGATCTCGCGGGCCAGCTCGCCCAGCGGCGCGGTGGTGACGATGCCGCCCATGGCCGGAAAGATCAGGCCCTTGAGCTGGCGACGCTCCAGCTTGTGGTAGACGTCGCCGGCCAGCAGCACCTGCTTGGCCTCGATGCGCCCGCCCGTGGTGACCACCGCCGGGCGTGGGCCGTGAACGATCTCCAGCACCTCGGAATGCTCGAAGATCAGCGCGCCCAGGCTTTCGGCAGCCCTGGCCTCGCCGAGACACAGGTTGAGCGGGTGCAGGTGCATGTTGCGGGTGTTCTTCAGCGCGCCGCAGTACAGGTCGCTGCCCAATTGCGCCCGCACGCCAGCGGCGTCGAGCAGGCTGACATCGCCCGCCATACCGCGGCGTAGCGCTTCGTCATGGGTGGCCTTGAGCTCGTCCAGATGGCTGGCTTTCATCGCGGTATGCAGATGGCCGTATTTGAGGTCGCAGGCGATGCCGTACCTGGCCACTCGACGCTCGATGATCGCGTGGCCGCGCCAGCGCAGCTGCCAGATGAAATCGTCCACGGCCTCGCCCAGGGTATTGCGCATCTGCTTGCGCATGGCTTCGTCGCCGGAGAGGCTGCCGGTGACCTGGCCGCCGTTGCGCCCGCTGGCGCCCCAGCCGACCTTGTGGGTTTCCACCACGGCCACCTTGAGGCCGCGCTCGGCCAGCTCCACTGCCGTGGCGATGCCGGTGAAACCGCCGCCGATGATGGCCACGTCAACGGTCACGCTGCCTTGCAGGGTCGGGTAGTCGCTCTCGAAATTGAGCGAGGCCGAGTAATAGGACGGCGCGCGCTCGGCGGCGGGTTTGACGGGTTGTTTTATCGCGTTCATTGCATGTCCTTGGGGTGCGTTTGCACCGATGAAATCGGTCATCGCGGCTAGACCACTCCCACAGAGCGCTTGCGTAGGAGGGGCTTCAGCCCCGAGCCTTTTAAACAAAAGCCATCAGGCGTTACTCAGGTACCAGCGCCAATCCTGCTCGCCGACCTCGCCCATGAACTGGCGGTATTCGGCGCGCTTGATCGCCAGATACACCTTGAGAAACGCCTCGCCAAAAGCCTCGCGAGCCCACTCGGAGTGCTCCAGCGCTTGGATCGCCGCCGACCATTGGGTAGGCAGGTGCTCGGTGGCCTGGGCGTAGCCGTTGCCCTCGACCGGCGCTCCGGGGTCCAGCGCCTCGCGGATGCCTCGGTGAATCCCGGCCAGAATCGCCGCGGCGGCAAGATAGGGGTTGGCATCGGCGCCGCAGATACGGTGCTCGATGTGCCGGGTATTCGCAGGGCCACCGGGCACGCGCAAGCTGACGGTGCGGTTATCCACACCCCAGGTGGGCGCCAGCGGCGCATAGCTGTTGGCCTGGAAGCGTCGGTAGGAATTGGCGTTGGGGCAGAACAGCAGCAGCGAGTCGAGCAGACTGGCGAGCATGCCGCCGACCGCCTGACGCAACAGCGGCGTGCCGGCCGGATCCTCGCTGGCAAACAGATTCTCGCCCTGCCCGTCGGCCAGGCTCACATGCATGTGCATGCCGGTGCCGGCGATATCGGCGAACGGCTTGGCCATGAAGCAGGCCTGCATGCCATGGGCGTGAGCCACGCCCTTGACCAGACGCTTGTAGCGCACCGCCTGGTCCATGGCCGCGAGTGCCGGGCCGTGCTCCAGGGTGATCTCCACCTGGCCGGGGGCGTACTCGGAAATCGCCGTGCGTGCCGGGATTCCCTGGGCCTTGCAGGCCGCGTAGAGGTCCTTGAGAAACGGCTCGATCTGCTCCAGCTCGCGTAGGCCATAGACCTGGGTCTGCCGCGGACGACTACCGTCGGCGTCCAGGGCCGGCTGCGGGCGACCCTGGGCGTCGCGTTTCTGGTCGAGCAGGTAGAACTCCAGCTCGCAGGCCATCACCGGATGATAACCCTCGGCTTCGAGCTGCTCAATCACGCGGACCAGCAACTGCCGCGGGTCGGCGGGAGTGGCCGGCAGGCCTTCGCTGGGGTGCATCGACACCTGCACGGCGGCGGTGGGAATCTGCCGCCAGGGCAGGCGCACCAGGCTGCCGGGCAACGGGTAGGCACGGCAGTCGATATCGCCGACCTCCCAGACCAGGCCGGTGTCCTCGACGTCCTCGCCCTGGATGGACAAACCGAGCATCGTGCTCGGCAGCGGCCGCCCGCTCTGGTACAGCGCCAGCAGTTCCTCACGGTGCAACAGCTTGCCGCGCGGCACGCCATTGGCATCAAGGATGAACAGTTCGATCAATTCGATATCGGGGTTAGCGGCCAGGAAACCCTGGGCTTCCTGCACAACTGCGAAAGTCGTCATCGCGCACTCGCTTGCGCCAGTCAGGCGCTCGATGTCCGCACGGCCGGCTCGCTGTTCGAACCGGCGCACAGGCAGACAAATGGGTATCAGCGGCTGCGGACATGGCGCAGCCATCGGACTCAGCGGGCGGAGAGAGCGTCCGGCGGGCGAGCGTGGCGGCAATGCCAGAGCGCCCAGAAGGCGAGGATCTGCGGCAGCGCCGTGGGTTCGGGCGCCCGCCCCCGCGAGCGCAAGGCTGGCAGGGCAAGAGCGTGGGCAAGGCTGCAGACCGGAATAGACATGCCCGCGAGGCTCGCACGCCGCGACAGTCAGGTTAAATCGTTATTGGCACACTTTCAGGTAGCCAGCGGCTAAACAATCGCGCTCACGGCTCCGGTTTGTAACCCAGCCGCAAGCCGCCCCAATGCTTACCCTGCACATGAATCGGCACCGACAAGTCGTGCATCAGTTCGCCGGTGTCGCGCATGTAGGTCTGCAGCAGCACGCGCTGTTGGTGACTGCCGCAGCGAATGCCGGTGCGGTCGTTGAACAGCCGCTTGCTGCGGCTTTTCACGGTGTCCACGGCGCGATCGCCAGTGGGCGGATGGTTGAAGGCCTGATTGTGGGTCGGCACGTAGCCTTCCGGCGTGGTGGCGATGGCGAATACCAGGCCTTCATGGCGCTTGAGCAGCGGCTCCAGAATAGCCGGCAGCACACCATCGGCGTAGCTGTCGAAGCGCGTGCGGAATTTGGCCGGGAAGCTGTCCGGGATCGGCTGGTACTGGCGGTCGAACAGATCCGCGAGGCTGATACGCCCCGCCTGAATGTCGGCCTCGAACTGCCGGCCTATCGCGGCGGCACCCTCCAGTGCCAGGTCGTAGATGCGTTGGTGGTAGTCGTCGAGGCCGACGCTGGCCAGCTGCTCGCTGACGCTTTCCGCCTGGCCGACCAGTTGCTCGGCGGCCTTGCCCAACTGACGGGTCTGGTCTTCGCTGCTGCGCACGTCGCCGCGCAGTTGCTCGACCGCCACCAGCAGCTCGGCCAGGTGATCGTGGTTGCTCGCCGTACCGGCGCTGATCTGCTCGACCTGAGCATCGACATCGGCGGCCAGGTCGGCGATGCCGCGCAATTGCTCGCCAGTGAACTCGATCTGCCGGGCGGCCGCTTCCAGCTCCTCGGCCTGCTGCTGGATATGGCTGACCACCGCCGCACTCTGCTGGCGGATGTCGGCGACCATCTGCCCCACTTCACCGGTAGCACTGGCGGTACGCCCGGCCAGGCTGCGCACTTCGTCGGCGACCACCGCGAAGCCGCGCCCCTGCTCACCGGCGCGCGCGGCTTCGATGGCGGCATTGAGCGCCAGCAGATTGGTCTGGCTGGCGATAGACTGGATGACCTGGGTGACCTGTTCTATCTGCTCGGTCCGCGCGCCAAGGCCGTCGATCAATTCGCGGCTGGCGGCAGCCTGGGCGCTGAGCTGCTGCATGCGACCGACGGCCTGCTGCAGCTCGGTCTGGCCGCTGGCGCTGCTGGCGCGCACCGTCTGCGCGGCACCGAGGGTCTGCCCAGCGCGCTCGGCATTGCTCTGCTCGGTGCGGGTCACGGCGTGGGCACCTTCGCTGATCTGCTCGACCGCCACCAGTTGCGACTGCAACCGACCGGCCAGTTGCTGCACGGTGAACGCCACCTGGGCCGCGGACAGCGCGTTATGGCAAGTGTGCTGCGACAGGCTCTGGCTCAACGCATCGAGAGAAACCGCCGGGGCGGCTGCAGCCGTCGCCGGGGCCGGGCGCCGCCAGGGGCCGAACCACGGCCAAAGCGCCAAGGCCAGCAAGGCGATCACGCCGACATAGACCGGCATCTGCACCTGCTGCCACACCAGCAGCAGCGCTAGCAGGCCGACCACATGCAGGGCCAGCGCGAGCCGGTCACGAGTAATTCCAGCGTCCATGGCGAACCTCGTCTTTCTTATTGTGGGGTGATGCGAGCGATAGGCTCTAGCGGCCCGTGTTCAGTAGATCGACCGCACGGGACAAATCCGTAGGCCGAAAAACCAATCCGGTCAGTTGACCACCCCATGATGCGCCGCGCCATGGCACTTTGGTAGCAAAGCGACTGGGGCGCTCAGCGTTCGAGGCGGTGGCGCTTGACGAAGGAGCGGTCGAAGTAGTCCTTGCAGCGCCCGTACAGCTGGCCGCCCGCGCTCCACTGCTGCCAGCCGAGCAGCGCGCCGCCGTCACCGCTGGCCAACAGCAGGGGGCGTTGGCCACGGGCCTTGTAATCACGCAGCGCGCCGCCGCGCAGGGCCGCCGCCAGGTTGGCGGCGAGCACCGGTACCTGGCGCATCGAATACAAACCGCTCTTGCGCACGCCGGGCAGGTTGGCGCAATCGCCCACGGCGAAGACCTGCGGGTGGGAATGACTTTGCAGCGTCAGGGCGGTGTGCACGAAACCGTCGCCATCGCAGCTCAGGCCGCTGGCGGCGATCCACGGCAGCGCCTGGGCGCCGCTGGCCAGCAACAGGCGGCTGCCATGCCACACGGATGCCTCACCGCTGATCAGGCAATTGCCGTCGATGCGACTGATCGGGCAATGCTCGCGCACCTGCACGCGGCGCATGCGCAGATGGCCCCAGGCGCGCATGCGCAAGCCGGCGCAGTGCCCGGCCAACAGCGGCTCACCGCAGAACAGCGCCAGCTGCGGTACCTGGTCGGCGAGCGCCAGGGCCATCTCCACACCCGCCACGCCGCCGCCGAGGATTGCCAACGGCTGTGGGTCGCGCTGCCAGGCCTGCCAGCCGGTGATGAAGTGATCCACGGGTTTCACCGCCAGCACGTCCATTCCCTCGCCCTCGCGTGGTGGACAGGCGACCCGGTCACCGACGTTGAGCGACAGCCAGTTGCCCTGCAGCACCCCGTCATCGGCCAGCGTCAGCTGACGTGTCGCAGCGTCCAGCGCGGCAACGGGGGCGACGATCAACTCGACCTGCGCGGCCTTGCACAGCGCGCCCAAACCGATCTGGCAATCCTCTGGCGAATAGCGGCCACCAACCAGCCCCGGCAACATGCCGGCGTGCCAGGTGTGCTCGGCACTGGCCAGCAGGGCGATACGGCCCGCCGGCCGCTCGATCAGCGCCCAGCGTCGCAGAACCCCGAGATGGGCCGGGCCTGCGCCTACCAGCAACAGATCGTAGTCAGTCATCTACACCGATATCCTTGAGAACCTGGGAGCGCTTTGCAGCCGTTTGCGGACATGCACAGCGAGCTTTGACCGAAATAGCCGCGCAATGATCCCGCCGCCGATGGGGTTGGCGGAGCATGGCGGCAGCAGGCCGCTTCGAGCAAGTGAAGAGACGCTTGCGGCGGGTTTTCGACACATTTTTGCTGCGGTTATTACCTGCCTGTCAGGCCGCCGAGGCCTGCACCGGCAACCGATCGAGCAAACCCGGATCGATGCGCAGCAAGCGTACGCAGCGGGCATCGCGAAGCTGCTCGCTAGGCCGTTGCGTCTGCTCCAGCGTCAGCACCTGCCCGGCCAGATTGAGCACTAGCGCCTCACGGGAAAACACGCCGCTGTTCAGGCTGTAATAGGCGGCCACCAACTCACGCAGGCCGAACGGCAGGCGCCAGCGGATGCGCAAGGCCGAACCGAAACCGGCAGCACGCTGGCCGATGGCCTGGTCGATCTGCGCGTCGCTCAGGCTGCCGCCGGCGTCCTGCCAGTCCTGCATGCAGCGCAGCAAGGCCAGCTCACCTATGTTGTGCAGCAGGCCGGCGGTGTAGCAGAGCTCGGCATCCAGCGACAGCTCGCTGGCCAGCCAATGGGCAACCTCGGCGCTGCGCTGAGCCGCCACCCAGGTACGCACGCCGCGCTCGGCCAGACGCGGGTCGCTGAGCCGCGCATTGCGCTGCACGGAAAGCCCCAGTACCAAGTTCAGGGTGCGTGCCACGCCCAGGCGCGGCAATGCCTGGGCCAGGGTCTGACAGGGCGAGCCGTTGTGATGGGCAGCGCTGTTGGCCGCGGCGATCAGGCAGGCGGTGATCTGCGGGTCGCGGGCGAACACCTGCTCCAGCTCGCGCAGGCTCGGCTCGCTGCTGTTCAGGTACTGGCTGACCGAGTCGCGCACCGAGGCCAGCAGCGGCGCGCCCTGGCCTTCTTCACGCATGGCGTCCAGGTAATCCTCCAGCCGGTTCACCAGCAGCGGGCGAATCGGGCACAGCAATTCTTCCCCGTCGGCGAGCAGCAGGCTGGCCAAGCGCTTGCGCAGCGCCTCGGCATTGAAGGGTTTGGCCAGGTAGGCGCTAGGTGCCAGCGGCTTGGCGGCGCGCACGCTGCTGGCATCCAGACGCCCGCTGATCAGGATGAATGGCAGCGCCGGTGTACGCGGGTGACGACGTAGCTGGCGTAGCAGCTCGAGGCCATCGACGCCCGGCAGTTCGCTGTCGGCGATCACCAGTTCAGGCAGGCGGCGCTTGCAGCGCGCCATGGCCGCCTGGCCGTCGGCGACGCGAATCACCACGGCGTCGCACCGCACGTCGAGCACCAGCTGTTCAAGCAGATCCGCCGTCCAGGGGTCGGTATCGGCGATCAATACTTCTGGAGCGGGTACCGCTTCAGCCATCAGAAAACCTCGGAACATCAACACAGGAAAACGCCGCAGTATAGACAAGACCGCGGCAGCCCTAACGCACCGGGATCAATGATGTAGCTACCGGCCACGCCATATAACGCGACGAAACAGCAGACAAAAAAAGACCCGCCGAAGCGGGTCCTTTTTCAACGGCGTGGCTTACGCCAGTTCGTCGAAGCACTCGGCCACGATGGCGATGCCTTTTTCCAGCTGGGCGTCCGGAATGGTGACCGGCATCAGGAAGCGCACCACGTTGTAGTAGGTGCCGCACGACAGCAGGATCAGGCCCTTCTCGCGCGCCTTGGCGACGATCTTGCCGGTCAGTTCGGCAGCCGGCTTGCTGTGGTCGCCGCCTTCGAACAGCTCGATGGCGACCATCGAACCCAGGCCGCGCACGTCACCGATCACCTTGTGCTTGGCGGCGATGTCACGCAGGCCAGCCTTGAGCTTCTCGCCAACGGCGTTGGAGCGATCCAGCAGCTTCTCTTCGTCGAACACCTTGAGTACGGCCAGGGCCGCGGCGCAGGCGATCGGGCTGCCGGCATAGGTGCCGCCCAGGCCGCCGGGGGCGATCTTGTCCATGATCTCGGCCTTGCCGCTGACGCCGGAGATCGGGAAGCCGCCGCCGACGGACTTGGCGAAGGTGGTCAGGTCCGGCACCACGCCCAGTTGCTCGGTGGCGAAGAAGGTGCCGGTACGGCCAGCGCCGGTCTGCACTTCGTCAGCGATCAGCAGGATGCCGTGCTGGTCGCACAGGGCGCGCAGGCGCTGCATGAAAGCTGGCGAGTTGACGTAGAAACCGCCTTCACCCTGTACCGGCTCGATGATGATCGCAGCGATGTCCTGGGGCTGGGCATCGTTCTTGAAGATGCGCTCGATGCTGGCGATGGATTCGTCTTCGCTCACGCCATGCAGTTCGCACGGCGCAACGGCGCGGTACACGCCAGCAGGCATCAGGCCCATGCCGGCGGAGTACGGCACGACCTTGCCGGTCAGCGACAGGGTCATCATGGTACGGCCGTGGTAGGCACCCGTGAAGGCGATCACGCCAGCACGGCCGGTAGCGGCACGGGCAATCTTCACGGCGTTCTCGACGGCTTCAGAGCCGGAGGTGACCAGCAGAGTCTTCTTGGCGAAGTCGCCCGGTACGCGCTTGGCGATTTCTTCGCACAGCTCGATGTAGGGCTCGTAAGCCAGCACCTGGAAGCAGGTGTGGGTCAGCTTGGTCAGCTGTTCCTGAACGGCGGCAACCACTTTCGGGTGCAGGTGACCGGTGTTCAGTACGGCGATACCGCCGGCGAAGTCGATGTACTCGCGGCCTTCGACGTCCCACACGGTGGCGTTCTCGGCGCGCTCGGCGACGATCGGGTGGATCTGGCCGACACCGCGCGGTACGGCGGCCTGGCGGCGTTGCAGCAGGGATTCGTTGGTCTTGCTCATGGCTTCCTCATTCACCGCTCATCGTCGGTGTGGTTCAAGGATGACGCATCCCGCTGCAGCCACGACAGCATGCGATGATCGACTGCCGGGCCTTGCGGGATACAGGGAGAAACGTGTGTTGCGCCGCCGCAGCGGCGCAGGTCGATCAGTCTTAAATGCTCAGGCAGAGGTACTTGATTTCCAGGTAATCCTCGATGCCGTATTTGGAGCCTTCACGACCCAGGCCCGAGGCCTTGATGCCGCCGAATGGCGCCACCTCGTTGGAGATCAGGCCGGTGTTGATACCGACCATACCGTATTCCAGCGCCTCGGCCACGCGGAACACGCGGGAGAGGTCACGGGCATAGAAGTAGGAGGCCAGGCCGAACTCGGTGTCGTTGGCCATGGCGATCACTTCGGCTTCGTCCTTGAAACGGAACAGCGGCGCCAGCGGGCCGAAGGTTTCGTCCTTGGAGACCAGCGCGTTCTTCGGCACGTCGGCCAGAATGGTCGGCTCGAAGAAGGTGCCGCCCAGGGCGTGGGTCTTGCCACCGGAGAGGATCTTGGCGCCTTTGGAAACGGCGTCCTCAATGTGCTCCTTGACCTTGGCCACGGCCTTCTCGTCGATCAGCGGGCCGGTGGTGGTGCCGTCTTCCAGGCCATTGCCGATCTTCAGCTTCTCGACCGCGACCTTGAGCTTCTCGGCGAAGGCATCATAGACGCCGTCCTGCACGTAGATGCGGTTGGCGCACACGCAGGTCTGGCCGTTGTTGCGGTACTTGGAGATGATCGCGCCTTCGATGGCCTTGTCCAGGTCAGCGTCGTCGAACACGATGAAGGGCGCGTTGCCGCCCAGCTCCAGGGATACCTTCTTGATGTCCTGAGCGCATTCGGCCATCAGCTGGCGACCGATCTCGGTCGAGCCGGTGAACGACAGTTTGCGCACGATCGGGTTGCCGGTCAGCTCGCCGCCCACTTCACCGGCGCTGCCGGTCACTACGCTGAACACGCCAGCCGGGATGCCGGCACGGGTCGCCAGCTCGGCCAGGGCCAGGGCGGAGTACGGCGTCTGCGAAGCCGGCTTGAGCACCATGGTGCAGCCAGCGGCCAGGGCCGGGCCGGCCTTGCGGGTGATCATCGCCGCCGGGAAGTTCCACGGAGTGATGGCCGCGGTGACGCCGATCGGCTGCTTGATGACGATCAGGCGCTTGTCGGCCTGGTGGCCCGGAATGGTGTCGCCATACACGCGCTTGGCTTCTTCAGCGAACCACTCGATGAACGAGGCGGCGTAGGCGATCTCGCCCTTGGCTTCGGCCAGTGGCTTGCCCTGTTCGATGGTCATCAGGCGCGCCAGGTCTTCCTGGTTCTCCAGCATCAGCTCGTACCAGCGACGCAGCTTGGCGGAGCGCTCCTTGGCGGTCAGAGCACGCCAGGCCGGCAGGGCCTTGTCGGCGGCTTCAATGGCGCGGCGGGTTTCGGCAGCGCCCATCTTCGGCACGCTGCCGATCACTTCGCCAGTGGCCGGGTTGGTCACCTTGATGGTCTGGCCGCTGTCGGCATCAGCCCAGGCGCCGTTGACGAAAGCCTGCTGGCGGAACAGTTGCGCGTCTTTCAATTGCATGGCGATCTCCTCTATCCCGGCACCACGGCGCCAGGAGATGACGAAAGAAGCTGGGAGCGAACCCAGGCATGGGTTGGAGCGACAGGCTAGCTGCGGCCTGCAAATTCGAACGGAGTGCGCCGCCGTGAGTTCAGCTGGCCAACACCATCGTTTGAAATATCAAACAAATCGTAAGATCAGCTCGACCAAAGGGCAATAGGCCGTTCGAGAAAATTAACAGCTGCAGATGAGCGGGAGCAGGGACGTCTTTGTTTATAGCCCAAGCTTGTGGCGATCACTGGCCAAACGAGCACCTCGCGCAGCATGGACGCACGCCAGCGACATGCGTATGATTGCGCCCCGCAACGCACTCGTAGCTCAGCTGGATAGAGTACTGCCCTCCGAAGGCAGGGGTCGTGGGTTCGAATCCCGCCGAGTGCGCCATCTCGCAGCTTTCCTTCACTCTTCAGGTGACGGGGAAACGCAACACGAAGCCCGCCATCTGCGGGCTTTGTCGTTTCTAGCGCTCGCTCAATTCTGTGCTGAACGGTCCATCAGATGCGGACTTGTCTCGCCGGCATCCCGCATTCAACACCTGCACTTCATAAGCCTCGCCGTTTTTTCTGATATAGCAGCGCCTCTTCTTTATAAAAAGATGCGTCGGGTGACATATGCTCGAGACGGTTCATTCAAGCCGATAGTGCAGCTCAGAAAATTCTCTCGGCGCTTTGGCCTCGGCCCCTCAAATCGTTGACCAATCAACCTAAACCGCGATCCTTCGGTGAGTGTCCACTGCATTGCTATCGACCTCAGCCATTCAGGACTCTCGCTATGTACAACCCAGCCATACACGCCAAGGGCGAACTCTCGCAAGGCATCGTCTGGCTTGCTCGGACAGGCTATGCGGCGCGCGGCGTGGTGTATCTGATCATCGGCGCTTTCGCGCTCTTCGCCGCCAAGGGCAGCGGTGAAACTGTCGGCACCAAAGGTGCTATCTCGACATTGCTGGAGCAACCTTTTGGCGAGGCCCTGCTCTGGATAATGGTGGCGGGACTTTTCGCCTATGCCGTCTGGCGAATGACTCAGGCCATTACCGATCCGGAAGATCACGGCACCGACGCCAAGGGGCTCGCCGCGCGTGCAGGCCTGGTGGGCGGCGCTATCAGCTATGGCCTGCTGACCTTGTTCACGCTGGGTCTGCTGGGTAGTTCGCTCGGCGAGTCTTCGGGGGGCAGTGGGGGCGGCGAAGACTTTCTCTCTGGCATGCTGGGCTGGAAGTACTCGAACTATCTGGTTTACCTTGTGGCCCTGGTGCCGCTAGGGGTCGGCATCGCACATATCATCAAGGGCTGGAAAGCCAAGTTCGAAAAGTACTTCGGCGCCTCCGATGACGTCATGCGCTGGGTAACACCCATCTCCAAGGTAGGCCTCATTGCCCGAGGCGTTTCTTTTCTCGTGGTGGCCGGCATGCTCTTCAGCGGCGGTGCGCGCTATGAGCCGACCAAGCCACCAGGCTTGGAAGACGCACTGAACGCCCTGCAGTCATTGCCCTATGGCACCTTCTGGCTGGGGTTGATTGGTGCAGGACTGATCGCATTCGCGCTCTATAGCTTTGCCGAAGCGATCTGGCGGCGTATCGATACGGCGGCAGTCTTTGACTGAGCTGTACGCTCGACACCATCTCTATTGGAAATGCGGATGAAACAGCAGAGTTAGAAACAACAAAGCCCGCGCTATGCGGGCTTTGTTGTTTCTGAGCCAAGATCATCCTGGGCATTGATATGCTCGGCAGGCGTGGTCCATGCCAGGTAGGTCATTTGGGCATCGCGACAAACTCGCACCAGCTCCCCGGGTTACGCCTTCGGCTAACCCAGGCTACTTACCTCTAGCAACTTATCGCTACGGTACGGCTTTTACGGCTGCCTCTTACGTAGTCTGCGGTAGAGCGAAGCGATACCCAGGTCAGCGTGCGCTCTGGCCGCCTGGCTGGCGCACTGTGCATTAGCCTTCGAATTTCCCGGCCCGAAAAGACGAAACCCCAGACCTCTGTC
>NZ_FOMO01000019.1 GCF_900112645.1 Phytopseudomonas straminea
AAAACAGCTTGACAGCAAATGAGGGTGCTGTAAGATGCGCGCCTCGGTTGAGACGAAAGCTTCAGCCAAACGTTCTTTAACAACTGAATCAAGCAATTCGTGTGGGTGCTTGTGAGTTAAGACTGACTGATCGCAAGATTATCAGCATCACAAGTAACACTCGTGAATTCGAGAGTTTTTTGCGATTGCTGAGCCAAGTTTAGGGTTTTCTCAAAACCCAAGCAGTATTGAACTGAAGAGTTTGATCATGGCTCAGATTGAACGCTGGCGGCAGGCCTAACACATGCAAGTCGAGCGGTTGAGGGGAGCTTGCTCCCTGATTCAGCGGCGGACGGGTGAG
Source organism: Phytopseudomonas straminea (assembly GCF_900112645.1). Classification (GTDB taxonomy): domain Bacteria; phylum Pseudomonadota; class Gammaproteobacteria; order Pseudomonadales; family Pseudomonadaceae; genus Aquipseudomonas; species Aquipseudomonas straminea. The sequence goes on from NZ_FOMO01000019.1 coordinate 341, forward strand.
TAATGCCTAGGAATCTGCCTATTAGTGGGGGACAACGTTTCGAAAGGAACGCTAATACCGCATACGTCCTACGGGAGAAAGCAGGGGACCTTCGGGCCTTGCGCTAATAGATGAGCCTAGGTCGGATTAGCTTGTTGGTGAGGTAATGGCTCACCAAGGCGACGATCCGTAACTGGTCTGAGAGGATGATCAGTCACACTGGAACTGAGACACGGTCCAGACTCCTACGGGAGGCAGCAGTGGGGAATATTGGACAATGGGCGAAAGCCTGATCCAGCCATGCCGCGTGTGTGAAGAAGGTCTTCGGATTGTAAAGCACTTTAAGTTGGGAGGAAGGGTTGTAGATTAATACTCTGCAATTTTGACGTTACCGACAGAATAAGCACCGGCTAACTCTGTGCCAGCAGCCGCGGTAATACAGAGGGTGCAAGCGTTAATCGGAATTACTGGGCGTAAAGCGCGCGTAGGTGGTTTGTTAAGTTGGATGTGAAAGCCCCGGGCTCAACCTGGGAACTGCATCCAAAACTGGCAAGCTAGAGTACGGTAGAGGGTGGTGGAATTTCCTGTGTAGCGGTGAAATGCGTAGATATAGGAAGGAACACCAGTGGCGAAGGCGACCACCTGGACTGATACTGACACTGAGGTGCGAAAGCGTGGGGAGCAAACAGGATTAGATACCCTGGTAGTCCACGCCGTAAACGATGTCAACTAGCCGTTGGAATCCTTGAGATTTTAGTGGCGCAGCTAACGCATTAAGTTGACCGCCTGGGGAGTACGGCCGCAAGGTTAAAACTCAAATGAATTGACGGGGGCCCGCACAAGCGGTGGAGCATGTGGTTTAATTCGAAGCAACGCGAAGAACCTTACCTGGCCTTGACATGCTGAGAACTTTCCAGAGATGGATTGGTGCCTTCGGGAACTCAGACACAGGTGCTGCATGGCTGTCGTCAGCTCGTGTCGTGAGATGTTGGGTTAAGTCCCGTAACGAGCGCAACCCTTGTCCTTAGTTACCAGCACCTCGGGTGGGAACTCTAAGGAGACTGCCGGTGACAAACCGGAGGAAGGTGGGGATGACGTCAAGTCATCATGGCCCTTACGGCCAGGGCTACACACGTGCTACAATGGTCGGTACAAAGGGTTGCCAAGCCGCGAGGTGGAGCTAATCCCATAAAACCGATCGTAGTCCGGATCGCAGTCTGCAACTCGACTGCGTGAAGTCGGAATCGCTAGTAATCGTGAATCAGAATGTCACGGTGAATACGTTCCCGGGCCTTGTACACACCGCCCGTCACACCATGGGAGTGGGTTGCACCAGAAGTAGCTAGTCTAACCTTCGGGAGGACGGTTACCACGGTGTGATTCATGACTGGGGTGAAGTCGTAACAAGGTAGCCGTAGGGGAACCTGCGGCTGGATCACCTCCTTAATCGAAGATCGCAGCTTATTCATAAGCTCCCACACGAATTGCTTGATTCATTGTAGAAGACGATGCTGTAACGCGACCCTGTTATAGGTCTGTAGCTCAGTTGGTTAGAGCGCACCCCTGATAAGGGTGAGGTCGGCAGTTCAAATCTGCCCAGACCTACCAATTCAGGTGCAGATGATACGGGGCCATAGCTCAGCTGGGAGAGCGCCTGCCTTGCACGCAGGAGGTCAGCGGTTCGATCCCGCTTGGCTCCACCACTTTCTGGTTGCAGTCGTTAACGAGTAAGAGTTCAGAAATGAGCATTCTCTGCAGAGGCAGGGTGAATGTTGATTTCTGGTCTTTGACCAGTCGAAACATCGTTCTTTAAAAATTTGGGTATGTGATAGAAGTGACTGATTGATTACTTTCACTGGTAATTAATCTGGTCAAGGTAAAATTTGCGTTGTTCTCAAGTGCAAATTTTCGGCGAATGTCGTCTTCACGTTATAGACAGTAACCAGATTGCTTGGGGTTATATGGTCAAGTGAAGAAGCGCATACGGTGGATGCCTTGGCAGTCAGAGGCGATGAAAGACGTTGTAGCCTGCGATAAGCTTTGGGGAGTCGGCAAACAGACTGTGATCCAGAGATCTCTGAATGGGGGAACCCACCTAGCATAAGCTGGGTATCATGCACTGAATACATAGGTGCATGAGGCGAACCAGGGGAACTGAAACATCTAAGTACCCTGAGGAAAAGAAATCAACCGAGATTCCCTTAGTAGTGGCGAGCGAACGGGGACTAGCCCTTAAGTTGATTAGAGTGTAGTGGAAGGCTCTGGAAAGTGCCGCCGTAGTGGGTGATAGCCCCGTACACGAAATGCTCTTATCAATGAAATCGAGTAGGACGGAGCACGAGAAACTTTGTCTGAATATGGGGGGACCATCCTCCAAGGCTAAATACTACTGACTGACCGATAGTGAACCAGTACCGTGAGGGAAAGGCGAAAAGAACCCCGGAGAGGGGAGTGAAATAGAACCTGAAACCGTATGCGTACAAGCAGTGGGAGCCTACTTTGTTGGGTGACTGCGTACCTTTTGTATAATGGGTCAGCGACTTATATTCAGTGGCGAGCTTAACCGAATAGGGGAGGCGTAGCGAAAGCGAGTCTTAATAGGGCGTTTAGTCGCTGGGTATAGACCCGAAACCGGGCGATCTATCCATGGGCAGGTTGAAGGTTAGGTAACACTGACTGGAGGACCGAACCGACTACCGTTGAAAAGTTAGCGGATGACCTGTGGATCGGAGTGAAAGGCTAATCAAGCTCGGAGATAGCTGGTTCTCCTCGAAAGCTATTTAGGTAGCGCCTCGTGTATCACTGCTGGGGGTAGAGCACTGTTTCGGCTAGGGGGTCATCCCGACTTACCAAACCGATGCAAACTCCGAATACCAGCAAGTGTCAGCACGGGAGACACACGGCGGGTGCTAACGTCCGTCGTGAAAAGGGAAACAACCCAGACCGTCAGCTAAGGTCCCAAAGTTATGGTTAAGTGGGAAACGATGTGGGAAGGCTTAGACAGCTAGGAGGTTGGCTTAGAAGCAGCCATCCTTTAAAGAAAGCGTAATAGCTCACTAGTCGAGTCGGCCTGCGCGGAAGATGTAACGGGGCTCAAACCATACACCGAAGCTACGGGTTCAACGTAAGTTGAGCGGTAGAGGAGCGTTCTGTAAGCCTGTGAAGGTGAGTTGAGAAGCTTGCTGGAGGTATCAGAAGTGCGAATGCTGACATGAGTAACGACAATGCGAGTGAAAAACTCGCACGCCGAAAGACCAAGGTTTCCTGCGCAACGTTAATCGACGCAGGGTGAGTCGGCCCCTAAGGCGAGGCAGAAATGCGTAGTCGATGGGAAACGGGTTAATATTCCCGTACTTCTAATTACTGCGATGGAGGGACGGAGAAGGCTAGGCCAGCACGGCGTTGGTTGTCCGTGTTTAAGGTGGTAGGCTGGTTTCTTAGGTAAATCCGGGAGATCAAGGCCGAGAGCTGATGACGAGTTGTCCTTTAGGACGATGAAGTGGTTGATGCCATGCTTCCAGGAAAAGCTTCTAAGCTTCAGGTAATTAGGAACCGTACCCCAAACCGACACAGGTGGTTAGGTAGAGAATACCAAGGCGCTTGAGAGAACTCGGGTGAAGGAACTAGGCAAAATGGCACCGTAACTTCGGGAGAAGGTGCGCCGGTGAGTGTGAAGGGTTTACCCCGTAAGCACATGCCGGTCGAAGATACCAGGCCGCTGCGACTGTTTATTAAAAACACAGCACTCTGCAAACACGAAAGTGGACGTATAGGGTGTGACGCCTGCCCGGTGCCGGAAGGTTAATTGATGGGGTTAGCTAACGCGAAGCTCTTGATCGAAGCCCCGGTAAACGGCGGCCGTAACTATAACGGTCCTAAGGTAGCGAAATTCCTTGTCGGGTAAGTTCCGACCTGCACGAATGGCGTAACGATGGCGGCGCTGTCTCCACCCGAGACTCAGTGAAATTGAAATCGCTGTGAAGATGCAGTGTATCCGCGGCTAGACGGAAAGACCCCGTGAACCTTTACTATAGCTTTGCACTGGACTTTGAGCTTGCTTGTGTAGGATAGGTGGGAGGCTTTGAAGTGGGGACGCCAGTTCTCATGGAGCCATCCTTGAAATACCACCCTGGCAACCTTGAGGTTCTAACTCTGGTCCGTTATCCGGATCGAGGACAGTGTATGGTGGGTAGTTTGACTGGGGCGGTCTCCTCCTAAAGAGTAACGGAGGAGTACGAAGGTGCGCTCAGACCGGTCGGAAATCGGTCGTAGAGTATAAAGGCAAAAGCGCGCTTGACTGCGAGACAGACACGTCGAGCAGGTACGAAAGTAGGTCTTAGTGATCCGGTGGTTCTGTATGGAAGGGCCATCGCTCAACGGATAAAAGGTACTCCGGGGATAACAGGCTGATACCGCCCAAGAGTTCATATCGACGGCGGTGTTTGGCACCTCGATGTCGGCTCATCACATCCTGGGGCTGAAGCCGGTCCCAAGGGTATGGCTGTTCGCCATTTAAAGTGGTACGCGAGCTGGGTTTAGAACGTCGTGAGACAGTTCGGTCCCTATCTGCCGTGGACGTTTGAGATTTGAGAGGGGCTGCTCCTAGTACGAGAGGACCGGAGTGGACGAACCTCTGGTGTTCCGGTTGTCACGCCAGTGGCATTGCCGGGTAGCTATGTTCGGGAAAGATAACCGCTGAAAGCATCTAAGCGGGAAACTTGCCTCAAGATGAGATCTCACTGGAACCTTGAGTTCCCTAAAGGGCCGTCGAAGACTACGACGTTGATAGGCTGGGTGTGTAAGCGTTGTGAGGCGTTGAGCTAACCAGTACTAATTGCCCGTGAGGCTTGACCATATAACACCCAAACAATTTGGCTGTTAGACGGTTGAAGTCGACAGTAATGCCGAAGATTTGCGAGAACACGCAATACCAACTGACATCACATACCCAATTCGCTGCAGCGGCTAAACCCCGAGGCAGCAACCAGTTTGCTTGACGACCATAGAGCGTTGGAACCACCTGATCCCATCCCGAACTCAGTAGTGAAACGACGCATCGCCGATGGTAGTGTGGAGCTTCTCCATGTGAGAGTAGGTCATCGTCAAGCTTCTATAAGAAACCCCAGATCTCGACAGAGGTCTGGGGTTTCGTCTTTTCGGGC
>NZ_FOMO01000013.1 GCF_900112645.1 Phytopseudomonas straminea
CAGAAAGTCGGCCGTGTGCTGTTCAACGGTTACCCGACCGGCGTGGAAGTCTGCGACTCCATGGTGCACGGCGGCCCGTACCCGGCGACGTCCGATGCTCGCGGCACCTCCGTCGGCACCCTGGCCATCGACCGCTTCCTGCGCCCGGTGTGCTACCAGAACTGCCCGGACGCCCTGCTGCCTGACGCGTTGAAGAACGCCAACCCGCTGCAGATCGCCCGTCTGGTGGATGGCGCCAGCAGCCGCGACGCGCTGTAAGCGCCCGCTTCGCTGCGACGAGAAAGCCGACCTCCGGGTCGGTTTTTTTGTGGGCGGTGGATCGGACGTGATCGGTGCAGGTAGTCATCGGTGTGGGAGCGGGCCATGCCCGTGATTCGCGCGCATGGCGCGCTCCCACAGGAGAACCGCGCAAATGCCCTCTGCCGTGGCCCGTGTTGAGCGAAGCGACACCGTGCATCGCCCATCGGTTGGATAACGCGAAGCTTATCCACCAATCACATCGAAACCGTGCACCCAGCGATCTCGCCCAACCGTTCTCCCTGATCTTTACCGGTGTTTCCAGCAGCCGCTTTGCGCGACACTAGGCCGATGAGCCCAGACGGAGCCGCCGATGAGTAGCGAAGACAAATTCACCCGCCAGACCCTTCTCGACGTACAGACCCTCACGCCCACGCTGTTCACCCTGCGCACCACCCGCGATGCCGGGTTTCGCTTTCGCGCCGGGCAGTTCGTGCGCCTGGGCGTGGAGAAGGCCGATGGCTCGGTGGTCTGGCGTGCGTATTCGCTGGTTTCGGCGCCCCACGACGAGCATCTGGAGTTCTTTTCCATCGTGGTGCCCGGCGGTGAGTTCACCAGCGAGCTGAGCCGCCTGCGCGTCGGCGACACCCTGCTGGTGGAGAAGATGGCCACCGGTTACCTGACCCTGGATCGCTTCGTCGATGGCCGCGACCTGTGGCTGCTGGGCAGCGGCACCGGCATCGCTCCGTTCCTGTCGATGCTGCAGGATTTCGAAATCTGGGAGCGCTTCGAGCGCATCGTGCTGGTGTACAGCGCGCGCACCCTGGCCGAGCTGGCCTATCAGGACATGATCCACGGCTTCGCCGAACTGGAGCATCTGGCCGAGTACACCCACAAGCTCACCTATGTGTCGGTGGTCACCCGCGAGCAGGCGCCCGGTTGCCTGAACGCGCGCATTACCCAGCTGATCGAAAACGGCGAGCTGGAGCGTGCCGCCGGTCTTGAGCTGACCCCCGAACATTCGCGGGTGATGATCTGCGGCAACCCGCAGATGATCGACGACATCCGCCAGTGCCTGAAGACGCGCAACATGAACCTCAGCCTGACCCGGCGGCCCGGCCAGGTCGCTGTGGAAAACTACTGGTAAGGCCGTAGCCTGGCGTGCTGGCCAGGCATGTAAAGCACGGTTACAAACTTGCCGCTTTCGGTGTGACTCGCGCTCCAGTAGATTGCGGGGTCTGTTTCCCATTATCCGGTCTTCATGGACAGCGACAGTAGTCGACCGCCCTCGCCATTACGGACGAGGGCGCTTCCCAAAGGCAGCGCCGCCCGGCGCGCGCCCACCGTGCAGCAAAGCGCTGCGCATCCTTCCCGACAGCCGAGACTTCACGCGCCTGCGCCCTGCATGCGCGCCGCGTTCGGCCGTCTCTGTTTTCCCCTAGAGAGAGCTACACACTAAATGGAATGGATCGCTGATCCGACGGCCTGGCTTGGCCTGTTGACCCTGATCGTCCTGGAAATCGTTCTGGGCATCGACAACCTGGTGTTCATCGCCATCCTTGCTGACAAGCTGCCGCCCGAGCAGCGTGATCGCGCGCGGGTGATTGGCCTGAGTCTGGCGCTGATCATGCGCCTGGGCCTGCTGGCCAGCATGGCCTGGTTGGTGACGCTGACCGATCCGCTGATCGAGGTGTTCGGAAAGTCGTTCTCCGGGCGTGACCTGATCATGCTGTTCGGTGGTGTGTTCCTGCTATTCAAGGCCACCATGGAGCTGCACGAGCGCCTCGAAGGCCGCGTGCACCAGCCCGGTGGCTCGCGCACCTACGCCAAGTTCTGGCCGGTGGTGGCGCAGATCATCGTGCTCGACGCGGTGTTCTCGCTGGATGCGGTGATCACTGCCGTCGGCATGGTCGAGCACCTGGAAGTGATGATGATCGCGGTGATCATCTCCATTGGCCTGATGATCGTCGCCAGCAAGCCGCTGACCGCCTTCGTCAACGCCCGCCCGACGGTGATCATGCTGTGCTTGGGCTTCTTGATGATGATCGGCTTCAGCCTGACCGCCGAGGGCCTGGGCTTCCACATCCCGAAAGGTTACCTGTACGCCGCCATCGGCTTCTCGATCCTCATCGAGCTGTTCAACCAGGTCGCCCGCTCGCGCCGCAAGCGCAGCCTGCAGGGCCAGCGCGGCCTGCGTGACCGCACCGCCCACGCGGTGATGCGCATGCTCGGCGGCAAGGTACAGGCCGATGAGGTCGGCGAGGACATCGCCGACATGCTCGAGGGCGAGCAGGGTGAAACTGCGCTGTTCGACCGTCGTGAGCGGGTGATGATCAGCGGCGTGCTGAACATGGCCGAGCTGTCGATCCAGAAGGTCATGACCGACCGCATGGAAGTCGACTGCATCAACCTCGACGACGCCCCTGAGAAGATCCAGCAGGCGCTGCTCGACTCGCCGCACTCGCGTCTGGTTGTGATCCGCAACGAAACGCGCGACGAGCCCCTGGGCTACATCCACAAGAAGGAGCTGTTCAAGGAACTGCTCAAGGGCCAGCAGCCGGATATCGAGAGCCTGGTGCGGGCGCCGATCAACCTGCCGGACAGCTCCAGCGTGCTCAGCTCGCTCGAGCAGATGCGCCAGGGCTCGACCCACGTGGCCTTCGTGGTCAACGAGTTCGGCGGCTTCGAAGGCCTGCTGACCCTGACCGACATCCTCGAAGCGATTGCTGGCGAGCTGCCGGACGCCAGCGAAGTGGATGGCCCGGATGTCGAGGAAGTGGACGGCGGCTACCGGGTCAACGGTGCGGTCAATCTGGCGGTGCTGCGCGAGCGGATGAACTTCGCAGCCAAGCCGACCGACGATTACCAGACCCTGGCCGGCCTGGCCATGAGCCTGCTCGACCGCCTGCCGCTGATCGGTGACAAGGTCGAGTACCTGGGCTGGGAGCTGACGGTGATCGAGGTCAAGGAACGGCGCATCACCCGCGTACTGCTCAAGCCGGGCGGCGAGTCGGCTGCGTGACCTGAGCTGGACATGAAAACGGCGCCCTGGAGGCGCCGTTTTCTTTGCTGCTCTGCTGCCCGATCAATCCTTGTGCTGCTGGTTCTTGAGCAGGTCGCGGATTTCCGTCAACAGTACTTCCTGGGTGCTCGGCGCTGGCGGCACCGAAGGCGCGGCGGCTTCTTCGCGCTTGAGGCGGTTGATCGCCTTGACGCCCATGAAGATCGCGAAGGCGATGATGATGAAGTCGATCACCGTCTGGATGAAGCGCCCATAAGCCAGCACCACGGCCGGGATATCGCCCTCGGCGGCCTTGAGGGTGATGGCCAGGTCCGAGAAGTCCACTCCACCGATCAGCAGCCCCAGGGGCGGCATGATCACGTCGCCGACGAAGGACGAGACGATCTTGCCGAAGGCCGCGCCGATGATGATACCGACCGCCATGTCGACGACGTTGCCCTTGACCGCGAAGGCCTTGAATTCGTTGATGATGCTCATGTGTAACCCCCTGGATCTGTTTGGTGCGCTGAAGTGTAAAGCACCGCTAGCGGTCTGCCATGATTGGCGTTCGGCTGGCGTTAGGTTTGTGACCCCCAGGTCGCGGCATTGTCCGAATTTATTACCGGAAGTTGATACAAGCCGGTTCGCTGCAGCGCTCTGCATTGGTGCTTTGCGCACGGACGACCAGCGGTGGCCTGGCGCTTTGCGCGGTTGACGAGGATCAACGGCAAGGGTCTTCCACCTGATTAGAGTGGCCACATCATTTTTAGGAGCCTGGCCATGCATATCGACTATTCCGCCCAATCCGACACCGCCGCGCGGCTGCACGGTAACCCCGCCTATGCGGCGCTGGTGGAGCAGCACGACGATGTCGACCGGCGTATCGTCCGGATTGAAAATGGCCTGGAGCGGCCTGACGGGCTAAGCCTGGCTGCCCTGAAATTGCGCCGCTCCGGTTTGCGCGAGGATCTGGCGCGTCAGCAGCGCAAGGCGCGCGGTGAATGTTGCAACTGCGGCAACCACTGCGACGGTTGATGCAACTCGTCGGGCGGGCGTGTCGGTGGTGATGGGCGAAGAGCTTATTCACGATCTCGCGAGCTAGAGCGATCCAAGGCAAAAACAAGCGAGGAAGCGGAGTTTACGAGTGGTAAATGAGCATTCCGAGCTTGTTTTTAACGCAGGAGCGCCGACGCGCAGCAGATCGTGAACATGCGCTAAGGTCAATGGATCACCACCCCACCATAGAGGAGCGACCCATGACCGCCGAGCACAATCTGCGCGAAGAATTTCGTGAGTTCGGCGACGCCCTGACCGAGCGTCGCAAGAGCCATCCGGGTTTCGATGGCCTGGTGGGTCGCTACCAGGACCTGGACAAACGCATCGTCGAGCTCGAGTCCGGCAATCAGTCCTTCGATGACGAAACCCTGGGCCGCCTGCGCCGCGAGCGGGTGCTGCTCAAGGACAAGATCGTGCAGGAGCTCACCGAACGCTGAGCCTCAGTCGGTATTGGGTGTAGCGATGCGTGACGGATTCTTGGGTATCGCTGCGCTCAACGCCAGGCTACGAGTTTTTGCGTAGCCTGGGTTAGCCGCAGGCGTAACCCGGTTTCTTTATTGCTAGCCGTCAACCTTCAGGCCTGCACCACGAATCGTTGCAGCCCCGGTTCAGCGCCGTCGTCTTCCTGCTTACGCACCACGAATGGCAGCTCGCTCAGCATCTGTCGGCAGAAAGCGCTCGCCAGCTCATCCTGCTCGTAACAACAAACCAGCCAACGGCGCCCGTCGCTGACCGTTTGCTGCAGCAACGCACGGCCGATGCCCAGGCGCCGGTATTTCTTGAGCAGAAACAGGTCGGCGAATTCCATGTCGGCCAGGCGCTGGTCCTCACAGGCCTCCAGCAGCAGAAAACCGGCAATGAAACCGTCGACCAGAATCAGCCCGGCGCTCCAGCCTTCGTCCTGCCAGTAGCGCTGCAGATGCGGCTCGTGCACGTAAAAGCGGCCGTCGACCTCGACGTCTTCCTGCTCCCAGCCCGACGATTCGTAGGCATAGAACTGGTAGAGGTTGCGGATCAGCGGCAGCAGCTCGGCGCTGGCGGGAATCAGTTCGATGGACATCATGGGTCTCGGGGCAGGGGAGCGGCGTATTATCGACCTGGCCGGTGCGCCGTCGATAGCCTGCATGCGCAGGTCTGTAAATTTATCCAGTTGTTCGGTATCGTTTCGGCCACGATTGATCAGGCAGGACGACTCCCATGGCCAAGGCCAAACGCTTGTACGGCTGCACCGAGTGCGGCGCGACCTTTCCCAAGTGGGCCGGGCAATGCGGCGAGTGCGGCGCCTGGAACACCCTCACCGAAACCATGATCGAAGCCGGCGGCGCTGCGGCGCCCAGCGGGCGAACCGGCTGGGCCGGGCAGCAGGCGCAGTTGAAGACCCTGGCCGAAGTCAGCGTCGAGGAAGTTGCGCGCTTTTCCACCGCGTCCGGCGAACTCGACCGCGTGCTCGGCGGCGGCCTGGTGGACGGCTCGGTGGTGCTGATCGGCGGCGACCCCGGCATCGGCAAGTCGACCATCCTGCTGCAGACCCTGTGCAACGTCGCCCAGCGGTTTCCGGCGCTGTACGTCACCGGCGAGGAATCCCAGCAGCAGGTGGCGATGCGCGCCCGGCGTCTGGGCCTGCCGGAAGACAAGCTCAAGGTGATGACCGAGACCTGCATCGAAAGCATCATCGCCACCGCCCGCCATGAAAAGCCCAAGGTGATGGTGATCGACTCGATCCAGACCATCTTCACCGAGCAACTGCAGTCCGCACCCGGCGGCGTCGCCCAGGTGCGCGAGAGTGCGGCGCTGCTGGTGCGCTTCGCCAAGCAGAGCGGCACGGCAATCTTCCTGGTCGGTCACGTGACGAAAGAGGGCGCCCTGGCCGGCCCGCGGGTGCTCGAGCACATGGTCGATACCGTGCTGTATTTCGAGGGCGATCCCGATGGCCGCCTGCGCCTGTTGCGCGCGGTGAAGAATCGCTTCGGCGCGATCAACGAGCTAGGCGTGTTCGGCATGACCGACAAGGGCCTCAAGGAAGTCAGCAACCCCTCGGCGATCTTCCTCACCCGCGCCCAGGAAGAGGTGCCGGGCAGCATCGTCATGGCCACCTGGGAAGGCACCCGGCCGATGTTGGTGGAAGTGCAGGCGCTGGTCGACACCAGCCATATGGCCAACCCACGGCGGGTGACGCTTGGGCTTGATCAGAATCGCCTGGCCATGCTGCTCGCAGTGCTGCACCGCCATGGCGGCATTCCCACCTATGACCAGGATGTGTTCCTCAACGTGGTCGGCGGCGTGAAGGTGCTGGAAACTGCCTCCGACCTGGCGCTGATCTCGGCGGTGATTTCCAGCCTGCGCAACCGGCCGCTGCCCCACGACTTGCTGGTGTTCGGCGAAGTCGGCCTTTCCGGCGAGATTCGCCCGGTGCCCAGCGGTCAGGAGCGTTTGAAAGAAGCCGCCAAGCACGGTTTCAAACGCGCCATCGTGCCCAAGGCCAATGCGCCGAAGGAGTCGCCGCCCGGCTTGCAGGTGGTCGCCGTGACGCGCCTGGAGCAGGCCCTCGACGCACTGTTCGAGTAGCTGCGGCGTTCTGCCGCTATGGGCCTCCGGCGGCTATTGATCCGCGTCAATGGCGGGGCAGGGCGGCAGTCGCAGGATGAAGGCGTACCCACAGAGGAGTCGCCATCATGCTGCTGTTCTACGACATCATCGCCAAATCCAGTGCTTCCCACGTCGACCGCCTGGGCGTCGAGCGCAAGCGTCAGCCGCTTCTGGATTTGCTGCCGCGTGTGGTGAAAGCCCGTCGCGCCCGTCGTCGCGAGGCCGATGCGGCCTGCTGCGATTTTGGTATCCGCCACTGAGCGACCCTCACGCAGTGGCTTTCCTGGCACGGCGTCGCCAGTAGATGGCGATGCCGACAACTGCTAGCGAGAGTGCAGCCAGCGCACCCCGGTATTCGCGTACGGCTTGAGTGACGGTTTGCCCGCGCTCGATCCATTGCCGCTTGCGCGCTGCCTGGAAATCAGGCGTCTCGCAGGCGCCCACGCCGAACACGAAGGCCGGAGCTGGCGGCAGGCGCAGCGCGCCATGCTCAACGTAACGCCGGTAGTAGCTCTGTGCACGTTGCGGATCGACATTGATCATCCAGTCGGTGGCCGCACACAAGGTGCTGGCGAACGCCTGGCTGCGTTCCGGCAGCAGATCCGCCGCGCTGCTGGCCAGATCTGCCGCTATCCACCGGTAATGAAAGCGCCGATAGGGTTCGGCTGCAGTGGCGTTCCAGCGCTGCGCCTCGGCTACCGATAGCAGGCCACCCGTATCAACCGGGCCTGTGTCCGGAGTCACCTGTGCGCTGTTGTAGCGTTCGGGGTAGTTGCCTGCATAAACGTAGTTATCCGGCCCCAGTTCGTAGCCCAGCAGTTCCATGCCCTGGTGGCGAAGGATGCTGGCAGCCTCGAAATAGGCCTCGGCGCGGCCGATATCGGTCCACGCGCTTTGTGTACGCTGGCGTGCCTGCTGGTAGTCCGCTGCGGCCTGCTGTTGCCCGGCCTGGGTGAAGTAACCACGTGCTTCGTCATAACGGCCGTCGCGCATCAGGCGGCGCGCCAGCAGCTCGCGCAGGCGCAAGGCCGGCGGGCGGTCCCAGTAATTCCAAGGTTCGCCGTCGGCAGGCTCCGGGGTGCTGGTGACGTGACTGTCGACGTAGCCTTTGAGTTCATCGGTGGTCAGTACGCGCTCTGCCACGGCAGCGGCGTCCTCCCAGTAGAGATCACCACTGCGATAAAGCTGTTCGAAGGCTTGCAGATAGTCACCACGCTCGAGTGCGAGAATCGCCGACTCGCCTTCGATACGGCATTTGGGCTTCAGGGTTTCGTTCAGCCAGTTGCCGTTACGGCGCCAACCCCAGTTCTCGTCGTCCGGAAAGCGTTTGGCCGCCTCGGCATAGGCCTGGCTGGCGGCTTTGCTGTCGCCAGCGCGCAGCGCCATTTTGGCTCGTAGCCACCAGGTCAGGCCGCTATCGGCAGCGCGCTCGAGAAAACGCTGAGCTGTGGTGTAATCCCCTTCGCGGTAAGCGATGGCAGCTAGGCGGTCGGCGTCGTCCAACTGCTGGATGCCCGTCTGCTGAATCAGCTTCAGCAGGCGTTCTGCGGGCAGTGACGAATGCTGGATGCCGGCCAGCAGCATGGCGCTGAGTAATTGCCGCACCGCCTGCTGTTGCAGCAGCGGCAGCAGGTGTTGATCATCCATGGCAGCGAGCGTTGCGCCGACCTCGCGCAATGAGCTGCTGCCGGTTTTGGAGCCATGGATGGCCTGGCTGGCGTAGAGGGCGATGGCCTGGCTCCATGCGCCTGCCTGCAGACTCAGTCGTGCCTGTTCGCCGAGGCTGGCAATGGCCAGCTCGAGCGGATCGTCGAAACCTTCAATCGCCAGCTTACGCGTCTGCTCGAAAGCCGCGGTCGCCCGCTGCGGCAGCTCGGGATCGATGGTGTCGGAGGCCTCGCCGGTCATGAACGCCAGGCTACGACCAAGGGAGTAGGCCGCCCAGGTGCTGCGCAACTTGCGTTGCTCGGCCGGCAAGGCCAGTACGCGCTGGAAGTACTCGGCGGCCTGCCGGTGGTCGCCTTGGGTGAAGGCCACAGCGCCAGCGGTGTAAAGGCGCAGCTCGGCCGGCAGCTCGACGCCCTGGCGTTCTACCTCGGCCGCGTCGGTGAGTGCGCGCAGTCGCTGAATACGCTCGAAGACGCCGTCCGGCAACTGTGCTTTTTCCACCTCGTCACGCTGATCCGGCAGGCGGTCGTTGGTGCCCCAGTACTGCGGCAGTGTCGCTTCACTGGCCCCGCCCAGGCCGGGAATCGTCGCACCAAGTTTGCGAATCTCCTGTGTGAAGCTGCCTTCGGGCAGCTGCGCCAGAGTGTTCTGGCGATCATTGAGCAGCAGATAGGGGAAGTCGGGTCCGCAAGCGATGGCCGGGGACAGCGGTAGCACCATGCCAACGCCGATACCTAGCAGCCGGCGTTGCCACTCAGGGTGAAACATGAATTGCTCCTTGCTCGAACAGGCTGCAGCGTGCCCAGCCCAGTGCCTGGCGTTGCCCTGCCGCGAGACGGGCGGGTTGTTTGCGAACGAATACCGGACCACTTTCGCCTCGTTCCAGGCGATAGCCGGCGACGGCGTCGGCTGCTTCGCAGTGGCTGCCAGCCAGGCTGACGCGCGCTGGAAGGTCGACGTCGCGATTACCTTTGCTCACCAGCGTCAACTCACGCAACGGGCCGGCTTGGTTCACGTCCACGGTGATCGAGGCGTTCAACGGCTGCCCATGTATAACCGCTTGCAGCGTCGCCAGCGGCCAGGCGCGTCGGTCACCTGGCAGCGGCAGGCGGAACCAGATGATGCCACGCAGCTTTTCCGGGCGGCACTCGTCTAGGGTGGTCAGAAGGTTGGCGACCTGCTGCGGGTCTGCAAGCAGTTCGCGGCGCCTTCCGCTCACATCCAGTGGGGCTTCGCTCTCGACTTGTCGTGATGCCTCGATCACGGCGACGCCATAGGCGGGGAGCGCGAGCAGGAAGGGTTTTTCGCTGCGCTTGCCGTAGGCATCGGCCCAGCGTTTTGCCTGCTGTGGGTCGAACAGGCCATCGCGTGGATCGTTGACGGCATGAACCTGCAGCACCGAGCTATCGACTTGATGTAGCAGGGCTTCCAGATGCGGGCTATTCAGCCAGGTAGGCAGGGCGGTGATGCTCAGCGCGAGGTTGGTGGGCAGCACGGCGCGCAGTGCTGCTAGCAGGTCCATGTAGGCGGGCAGCCGCGCACTTGCGCAGTCGTGATCGATTTCCACACCTTGCAGATTGACCCCGCTGGCTTGCCATTCAGCCAGCAGGCTGGCTGTTTGGCCGAGAATCTGCGCCTGATCTGCTTGCGGCAATTGTCCGTCGAGCCGTATCACCATCACTACCGGGCGACCGTCGGCGATCAGTTGCTGCAGGTCGGGATAGGCCCTGGCCCAGCCTGCCTTGGGATGAAACTGCAGAGCGAGCACGCGTAAGACGGTGAAGTCGCTCTTGCTCTGCGTAAGCACCTGACGATGTGAGGGTTGCCATTGCCGCTGCCAGATATAGACCTGCTGCTCCAGCGGTGCCGGAGGCGGTGGCGAGCAGGCAGCGCAAAGCAGCGCCAGCAGCGCCAGCAGCGACAGGCACAAACAGCAGAGGGATCGATGCATACAGTCGGTATCGTCGCGCAGCGGGGCGGTGCATACGATACGCCTGGCCCGCATTTGCTGCGCGCTGATTTTGCCAAGCCAGGCCTTGCTAGGTCACCGGCTCGGCGAATCGTCGCTCTGGATGGGAGGAGTCAGTTATCGTCTTCGCAGAGGGCGGCCAACTCGCGTTCAAGCAGGGTTTCGTCGCCCAGGTTGAGTTCCACCAGGCGGCGCAGGTGACTCATGGAGTCCAGGTCGATGTGGTGGCAGAGAAAGCCCAGCACGCGCTCTTCACGGTGTACCAGCTCGACCTGCATGCTCACTTGCAGGTTGTCATCGAGGGCAATGCGCAGCAGGTAATCCTGGCCGGCTTCGCCTTCCCAGTTCCAGGGCCGGCGTACCAGTACGCCGCGAAAGGAGATGTCATGCAACTCCACTTGCCAGCTCTGTTCGCCCTGCACGATCTCGGCGGGCGCGTCGAAGGCGATGCGCTGGAAGCGCCGACGTTCGTGGTTGTCACTCATGGAAGCTGTCCTCTATTGGTTTAGCCCACTATAGCCAAGCCGCGCGGCGGCGTCGCCGACTGCGCGAAAGCTGGCGTCAGGTTTGCGGTGACCAGCCGTGCTCCATGGCGTGTTTGACCAGGTCGGCGGGCTTTTCGATATCCAGTTTGCGGCGAATGTTCAGCCGGTAGGTTTCCACGGTGCGCACGCTGATCGCCAGCTCGCGGGCCATGGCCTTGTTGTTCAGGCCCTGGGCCATCATCAGCAGCACCTGGCGTTCGCGCGGAGTCAGCTCGCCTTCCTCGGTTTCTTCCTGGGCCAGCTTGTGGGCCACGTCGCCGCTGTAGAAGCGCCCGCCGACCGCCAGCACGTCGATGGCCGAGATAATGTCCTGGGACGGCGCCTCCTTGAGCACATAGCCCGAGGCGCCCATGCGCAGCGAGCTGCTCACGTATTCCTGGTTGTCGTACATGCTGAGGATCAGCACCTTGGTGGCCGGGTGACGCTTCTTGATGATGCCGGTCAGCTCCAGGCCGTTGATGTCTTTCAGGCCAATGTCCATCAACAGGATATCCGGCTGCTCACGGGCCACCAGCTCCAGCGCCTCGCTGCCGCTGCCGGCTTCACCGGCGATCTCGAAATGCTCGACCATCGACAGCAAGGTGCGGATGCCTTCGCGCACCAGAATGTGGTCGTCGACGAGGGCGATGCGGATGGTCTTCATGCGTGCTCAGTCCGGGATTGTGGCGCTTTGGCGGAGAGTAACAGGGCGATGGTCAGAACGGTGCCAGCGGGCGTGGAGGCGATGCTGAAGTCGCCGCCGAAATGCTCCACCCGCTCGCGGATGTTGCGCAGGCCGATGCCGCCACTCTGCTCGGCCTGGCGTGGGCTGAAGCCGGTGCCATCGTCGCTGATGCGCAGGTTGACCCGCCGCGGGTTGCCGGTCAGCTGGATGGTCACCTGGCTGGCCCGGGCATGGCGCTCGATATTGGTCAGCGCCTCCTGGAGGATGCGAAATAGCGCCACGTTCATGTCGTCGCTCAGGCGCGTGTCGCCCAGGCTGTTTTCATAGGCAACGCGCAGGCCGCTGCGTTGCTCGAACTCGCTGGCCAGCTGGCCGATCGCCGAGGCCAGGCCGAGGGTGTCGAGTAGTGAGGGGTGCAGGTCGTGGGAGATGCGCCGCACCTCGCCAATCGCCCCCGCCAGGCGCTCGATGCCCTGGCGTAGGGTCTGCGCGGCGCTGGCCTTGCCGGCGTCCAGTTCGTGAGCGGCCAGCTCGAACTTGAACTTGATCGACACCAGTAACTGGCTGATGCCGTCGTGCAGCTCACGGGACAGGCGCGAGCGCTCCTCTTCCTGGGAGGTGATGATGCGCTGGGTCAGTTGCTGCAGCTTGCGGTCGGCCAGGCGGTGTTCGCTGACGTTGAGGGTCAGGCCGCTGGCGAACACCAGCAGCACGGCGATCAGCGCGACGATGGCGATGGCCAGCATGGTGGTGCGAATGCCGCTGCCGACGTCGTGGCGAACCTGGGCAATGGCGTTGTCGACGTCTTCCAGGTAGATGCCGGTGCCGAGCATCCAGCCCCAGCGGTCGAGCTGTGTCACGTAGGCGAGCTTTTCGGCGACCTGGCCGGTGGAGGGTTTCTGCCAGGCGTAGCGCTGGAAACCGTCGCCTTCGGTGGCGCTGCGGATCAGTGCCTGGATCACCAGCAGGCCATGGGGATCGGTCATGTTCCACAAATCCTTGCCCACCAGCGTGGCCTGGCGCGGGTGCATGAGGTTCTTGCCGTTGCGGTCGTAGACGAAGAAGTAGCCGTCGCTGCCGAAATTGATGCGTTGCAGCAGGGCCAGCACCTGGCGCTTGGTTTCCTCGTCGTCGCGGCCGCTGTCGTACAGAGGTGCAATGGTGCTCATGGCCATTTCCACATAGTGCTGCAGCTCGGCCTGCTTGCTGCCGAGGATGCTGTGCTCGATCAGCTGGGCCTGCTGATTACCCAGGCGCTGGTTCTGGATCAGCACCAGCAGGCACACCACTGCCACGGCCAGGAGCATGGGCAGCAGGCTCAGGGCGACGATCTTGTGCTTGAGTTGCATGGGCACTCCGGGCTGCGTGCCGGGGCAGGCAGCCCCGCGGCGGATGGACGGCGGGCAGAGCATACACAAAGGCGCAGGGCCCGGTTGACGGGATCTGCATGCTTCTACGTAGTTCTACGTAGAGGGCCGTGGGTAGTTTTGCGAATTACTGCAAAGCGTACTTATATGGATAGTTGCGGGGCTCTTGTAACAGAGCACAACAATAACAATGAGTGTCGTGGGTTAAGGCCCGCGACCGGAGATGTCCAAATGACCAGAATGGCCAGTCATATCGCCTGGTTTGCGGTCGCGTTGCTGGGCGCCTTCGCGCTAGGCACCGTGGCGCTGAACCGCGGCGAATCGATCAACGCCCTGTGGATCGTCGTCGCTGCCGTGGCGATCTACCTCGTCGCGTACCGCTACTACAGCCTGTTCATCGCCACCAAGGTGATGCAGCTCGACCCCACCCGCGCCACCCCCGCCGTGCTCAACAACGATGGCCTGGACTACGTCCCGACCAACAAGCACATCCTGTTCGGTCACCACTTCGCCGCCATCGCTGGCGCCGGCCCGCTGGTCGGCCCGGTCCTTGCGGCGCAGATGGGCTATCTGCCGGGCACCCTCTGGCTGATCGCTGGCGTGGTGCTGGCTGGTGCCGTGCAGGACTTCATGGTGCTGTTCATTTCCACCCGCCGCAACGGCCGCTCCCTGGGCGAGCTGGTGCGCGAGGAAATGGGCCAGATCCCTGGCACCATCGCGCTTTTCGGCGCCTTCCTGATCATGATCATCATTCTTGCGGTGCTCTCGCTGATCGTCGTCAAGGCGCTGGCGGAAAGCCCCTGGGGCATGTTCACCGTGATGGCGACCATCCCAATCGCGATGTTCATGGGCATCTACATGCGCTACATCCGCCCGGGCCGCATCGGCGAGATTTCCCTGATCGGGGTGATCCTGCTGCTCGGCTCGATCTGGCTGGGTGGCGTGATCGCCGCCGACCCGGTGTGGGGCCCGGCCTTCACCTTCACTGGCGTGCAGATCACCTGGATGCTGATCGGCTACGGCTTCGTCGCCGCGGTGTTGCCGGTGTGGCTGATCCTGGCGCCGCGCGACTACCTGTCGACCTTCCTCAAGATCGGCACCATCATCGCCCTGGCCATCGGCATCCTGGTGGTCATGCCCGAGCTGAAAATGCCGGCGCTGACCCAGTTCACCGACGGTACTGGTCCGGTCTGGAAGGGCACCCTGTTCCCGTTCCTGTTCATCACCATCGCCTGTGGCGCGGTATCCGGCTTCCACGCGCTGATCAGTTCGGGCACCACGCCCAAGCTGCTGGCCAACGAAACCCATGCCCGCTACATCGGTTACGGCGGCATGCTGATGGAATCCTTCGTGGCCATCATGGCCATGGTCGCGGCCTCGGTGATCGAGCCGGGCATCTACTTCGCCATGAACAGCCCGGCGGCCCTAGTCGGCTCGGACGTTCAGTCGGTCGCCGCAACCGTCAGCAGCTGGGGCTTCATGATCACGCCCGAGCAGCTCGAGGCGGTCGCCCGTGATATCGGCGAGAACACCATTCTGGCCCGTGCCGGTGGTGCGCCGACGCTCGCCGTGGGGATCGCGCAGATCCTGCACAGCGTGCTGCCAGGTGAGAACACCATGGCGTTCTGGTACCACTTCGCGATTCTCTTCGAGGCGCTGTTCATCCTCACCGCGGTGGACGCCGGTACCCGTGCCGGTCGCTTCATGCTGCAGGACCTGCTCGGCAACTTCGTGCCGGCCCTGAAGAAAACCGAGTCCTGGACCGCCAACGTGATCGCCACTGCCGGCTGCGTGGCCCTGTGGGGCTGGCTGCTGTACCAGGGCGTGATCGATCCGCTGGGCGGCATCAACACCCTGTGGCCGCTGTTCGGCATCTCCAACCAGATGCTGGCCGGTATCGCCCTGATGCTCGGCACCGTGGTGCTGATCAAGATGAAGCGCGAGCGCTACGTGTGGGTGACGCTGGTTCCTGCCACCTGGCTGCTGATCTGCACCACCACCGCCGGCCTGATCAAGCTGCTCGACCCGAACCCGGCCGTTGGCTTCCTGGCGCTGGCCAAGAAGTACCAGACCGCGCTGGACGCCGGTCAGGTCATCGCCCCGGCCAAGGACATCGGCCAGATGCAGCACGTGATCTTCAACGCCTACACCAACGCCACGCTCACCGTGCTGTTCCTGTTCGTGGTGCTGAGCGTATTGTTCTATGCGATCAAGGTCGGCCGCGCCGCCTGGCGCAAGGAACTGCGTACCGACCGTGAAGCCACCTATGAAGCGCTGCCAGCAGACGCGCCGGAGGTTGCCCGTGTTCAATGATCTCAGCCGGATGGGCAAGTACCTCGGTCAGGCTGCACGGATGCTGGTGGGCATGCCTGACTACGACACTTACGTCGAGCACATGGCCAAGAAGCATCCGGATCAGCCAGTGATGAGCTACGAAGCCTTCTTCCGCGAGCGTCAGGAAGCACGTTATGGTGGTGGCAAGGGGCGGCCGATCCGCTGCTGCTGACATCACCTTGTGGGCTTTCGGGCCCGCTTCAAGCACCACACGCCACGCCTCGTCGTGGCGTGTGTCTTTCAGAGGAATGCATTCATGTCCTTTTCCCCCATTCCGGTCACCGTGCTCAGCGGCTTTCTCGGTGCCGGCAAGACCACACTGTTGCGGCATATCCTCAAGGCCGAGCACGGCCTGAAGATCGCGGTGATCGAGAACGAATACAGCGAAACGCCCATCGACAGCCAACTGCTCGGCAGCGAGCCGGTGCAGGTGATGACCCTGGCCAACGGCTGCGTGTGCTGCTCCATCCATGTCGAGCTGGAGAAGGCGCTGTTCGTGTTGCTGGAAAAGCGCGACAGCGGCGAGCTGGATTTCGACCGCCTGGTGATCGAGTGCACCGGCCTGGCCGATCCTGCGCCCGTCGCCCAGACCTTCTTCGCCACCGAGGAACTGTGCGAGCACTACGTGCTCGACGGCATCATTACCCTGGTGGACGCCGTCAATGCCGAGCGCCATCTGCAGGAAACCATCGCCCAGGCCCAGGTTGGGTTCGCCGACCGCATTCTGCTGAGCAAGACTGATCTGGTCGATGATGCTGCCCGTGAAGCGCTTACCGCACGGCTGCAGCGCATCAACCGCCGCGCGCCGATCCGCGTGGTCGAGCATGGCCGCATCGACTTGAGCGAGCTGCTGGATGTGCGCGGCTTCAACCTCAATGCCGACGTGGCGCCGAGCCTGCGACCGGTGCTGCCTGGCAAGAGCAGCGACCGCATCGCCACCTTGGTGCTTACGGGCGACCAGCCGCTGGATCTCGATCGCCTCAGCGGTTTCATGGAAGGCCTGTTGGAACAGCACGGCAATTCGCTGCTGCGCTACAAGGGCGTGCTGAGCATCGCCGGCGAAGACCGGCGCATGGTGTTTCAGGGCGTGTTGCGGCTGTATGGCTTCGACTGGGACAGCGAGTGGGGCGCTGACGAGAAGCGCGAGAGCGTGATCGTATTCATCGGCGACAACCTGCCCGAGGAGGCTATTCGTCAGGGCTTCGCCGAGCTGGCGGGCTGAGCTGGCGCACAGCCCGCCTCATCTACCGTTGCGAGGATTGCCCGGTGGCTTGCCGCTGGATGCGTTCGCTGGGCTCAGGTTGAGGGCAAGGACGCTCCATGAGCCCCGAAGCGCAGGCGAAAAAAATGCCGGTCAGTGACCGGCATTTTTCATTCCCGTGAAACCTTACTCGTCGAGGAACGAGCGCAGGTGTTCGCTACGGGTCGGGTGGCGCAGCTTGCGCAGTGCCTTGGCTTCGATCTGGCGGATACGCTCGCGGGTGACGTCGAACTGCTTGCCCACTTCCTCGAGGGTGTGGTCAGTGTTCATGTCGATACCGAAACGCATGCGCAGAACCTTGGCTTCACGGGCGGTGAGGCCGGCCAGCACTTCGCGAGTGGCTTCCTTGAGGCTTTCCACGGTGGCTACGTCGATCGGGGACTGCATGGTGCTGTCCTCGATGAAGTCGCCCAGATGCGAATCCTCGTCGTCGCCGATCGGGGTTTCCATGGAGATCGGCTCTTTGGCGATCTTCAGCACCTTGCGGATCTTGTCCTCAGGCATTTCCATGCGCTCGCCCAGCTCTTCCGGAGTGGGCTCGCGACCCATTTCCTGCAGCATCTGACGGGAGATGCGGTTGAGCTTGTTGATCGTCTCGATCATGTGCACCGGAATACGGATGGTGCGCGCCTGGTCGGCGATCGAGCGGGTGATCGCCTGGCGAATCCACCAGGTGGCGTAGGTCGAGAACTTGTAGCCGCGACGGTATTCGAACTTGTCCACCGCCTTCATCAGGCCGATGTTGCCTTCCTGAATCAGGTCGAGGAACTGCAGACCGCGGTTGGTGTACTTCTTGGCGATGGAGATGACCAGACGCAGGTTGGCCTCGACCATTTCCTTCTTGGCGCGACGAGCCTTGGCTTCACCGATCGACATGCGACGGTTGATGTCCTTGATCTCGGCCAGGGTCAGGTCGGTTTCGTCCTGCAGGGCGATCAGCTTCTGCTGGCAGCGCTGAATGTCGGCTTGCAGGTTGCCGATGGCTTCGGCGTACTTGGCTTTACCTTTGGCCAGGCTGGCAGCCCAGTCCAGGTCCACTTCGTTGCCCGGGAACAGGCGCAGGAAGTCGGCACGCGGCATGCGGGCGTCACGGACGCACAGTTGCATGATGGCGCGTTCCTGGCCGCGCAGGCGGTCCAGGGCTTCGCGTACACGCACTACCAGTGCATCGTACTGCTTGGGCACCAGCTTGATCGGCATGAACAGCTCGGCCAGCAGGCGCAGCTCTTCGATGGCCTGCTTGCTGTCACGGCCATGCTTCTTCAGCGCTTTCTTGGCGACTTCCAGCTGATCGGAGACCGCGGTGAAACGGCGCAGGGCCTCTTCAGGATCCGGACCGCCATCGCCTTCTTCTTCCTCGTCGTCGCTGTCGCCATCTTCCTCGTCATCGTCCTTGTCTTCGGCCTTGTCGTCCGAGGCGGCGGGAACGGGCGCGGCGGCTTCAGCCGGCACGCTGCCGTCGTCCGGGTCGATGTAACCGCTGAGGACTTCGACCAAGCGGCCGCCCTCAGTGGTGACGCGGGTGTATTCGGCGAGAATGCTGTCGACGGTGCCCGGGAAGTGAGCGACAGCGCCCATGACTTCACGAATACCTTCTTCGATACGCTTGGCGATTTCGATCTCGCCTTCGCGGGTCAGCAGTTCCACGGTACCCATTTCACGCATGTACATGCGCACCGGGTCGGTGGTCCGGCCAATATCGGTCTCAACGGCCGCGAGAGCAGCGGCTGCTTCTTCGGCAGCGGCTTCGTCGGTGTCGGCTTCGGCCAACAACAGGGCGTCCGCATCCGGAGCACTCTCGAATACGTTGATCCCCATGTCGTTGATCATGCGGATGATGTCTTCCACCTGTTCCGGATCTGAAATATCCTCGGGCAGGTGGTCATTGACCTCCGCGTAAGTCAGGTAACCCTGCTCACGACCACGGCTGATCAATTCTTTCAAACGAGATTGCTGTTGCGCTTTTCCGGACATAACACCCTATCCACTTAAGGTCTTGGCGGGCTGAAAACAAGCCGAGGATTATACCTCAGCTCGGCGCTCAGGCGCCAGTTGGGGTCTTGCTGGGCGAGTTCAGGCTGCTGTAATGCTCGCGCAATAGAGCCTTTTCCTCGTCGGTGAGTTCGCTCGGGCTTTTCTGCATGATGCTGCGCAGAGCGGTTTCGCGTCGCCTGAGCGACTGGCTACGGGCAAGTGTAGTTATGGTGTCGAAAAACTGCCGTTCAAGGTTGTCCTGATCGATCAGCCATTCTTTTTCTGCCAGAACCTTGAGCAGGCGGCCCTGTTCGGTGCCGTGCCAGCGGGCGATCAGCTGCAGCGAACGCAGGTTCGGCTGCTTCTGCAGAGTGCCAACCAGAGCCACCAATAGCTGGGCATAGGTGTCGTCTTCGGCGGCGAAGTTGCTGACATCCTCGACTTTCTGCGCCAGCTCCGGGTGATGCAGCAGGCTGCGCAGGGCGCTCAGATGGGGCGACTCGACGCTGACCGCGGTGCGCGGTGGATGGTAGTCGTCGCGGCCTTTCTTCCATTTGCCGCCATCCTTTTTCCATTCGCCCTTGCCGGGCTTGCGGGTCGGGCGCTCGAACACCTGCGCCGGCGCAGCATGCTCCTCGAAGCCTGGCGGCGCGTCGTAGTAGGCGCTGTCCGGGATGGCTTCGAAAGGCGGTGCGTGATGGTCGTGGCCTTGCTGAGCCGGTGCGCTCGCCTGACGTGCCGGCGCTGCCTGCGGCTGGCCCAGGGTGCTGGGATCCAGGCCGGTAATCTGGGTCAGGCGCTGGCGCATCAGGGCGCGCAGCGTGTTGCCGGGAATCTTGTCGATCAGCGGCGCAGCCAGGGTGACCAGGTGCGCTTTGCCCTCCAGCGAGCGGGGGTCGGCCTCTTCGCTCAGTTGCTGGAAGAAGTAGTCGGCCAGCGGCTGGGCGTGTTGATGAATGCGGGCCTGGAAGGCATCGGTGCCTTCGCTACGCACCAGGGTATCCGGGTCTTCACCGTCTGGCAGGAACAGAAAGCGCGCGCGGCGACCATCCTGCAGGTTGGGCAGGGCAGCTTCCAGGGCGCGCCAGGCCGCATTTCGCCCGGCCTGGTCGCCGTCGAAACAGAACAGCACGCTGGGCACCAGGCGGAAGATCCGCTTGAGGTGTTCTTCGCTGGTGGCGGTGCCCAGGGTCGCCACCGCGTTGCGCAGGCCTTGCTGGGCGAGGGCGATGACATCCATGTAGCCCTCGACAACCATGATCTCGTCGAGGTTGCGGTTGTGCTTGCGCGCCTCAAACAGGCCATAGAGTTCCTGGCCCTTGTGGAACACCGGGGTCTCGGGTGAGTTCAGGTACTTGGGCTTGTCGTCGCCCAGCACGCGGCCGCCGAAGGCGATCACCCGGCCCCGGCTGTCGTGGATGGGGAAGATCACTCGGTCACGAAAGCGGTCGTAGCGCTTGCCGCTGTCCGGGTTCTCCACCAGCAGGCCGGCATCGATCATCGCCTTGTGCTGCAGGCTGTCGCCGGCCAGGTGCTTGAGCAGGTTGTCCCAGCCTGGTGGGGCGAAGCCGAGGCCGAAATCCCGGGCGATTTCCCCGGACAGGCCACGACCTTTCAGGTACTCGACCGCGGCACGGCGCTGCGGATGGCTTTTAAGGGCTTGGCGATAATAGTCGGCAGCCGACTTGAGCAGCGCGTAAAGCGGCGAGTCGGTGGCCTGGCGAGGTTTACCGCCGCGCCCGTTGTCCTCGCGCGGCACTTCCATGCCGGCGCGCTTGGCCAGTTCCTCGACCGCCTGGGGAAACTCCGTCTGGTCGTGATCCATCACGAAGCCCAGGGCGTTGCCGCCCGCGCCGCAGCCGAAGCAGTAGTAGAACTGCTTGTCCGGGCTGACCGTGAAGGATGGGGTCTTTTCCTTGTGGAACGGGCAGCAGGCGCTGTAGTTCTTGCCGGTCTTCTTCAGCTGGATGCGCGAACTCACCACATCGACGATGTCGGTGCGGTTGAGCAGGTCGTCGATGAAGGATTGCGGGATCAGGCCGGCCATAGACGCTCAGGGTGTCCAGAAGATGTAGCGGCACAAACGCAAAAACTCCGCCATTTCGCCAGTAGGCGATGCGGAGTTCTTGACGATGATGCCCGGCCGAGCCGGGCATTCGGGCGTTGCGTGTACGCTATTAGTACAGGCGAACGCTGCGGCGCTGCTCGCGCTGCACTTTCTTGGCGTGACGCTTAACAGCGGCAGCGGCTTTGCGCTTACGCTCGGCGGTCGGCTTTTCGTAGAATTCGCGGCTACGAACTTCGGCCAGAACACCGGCTTTTTCGCAGGAGCGCTTGAAACGACGCAGAGCTACGTCGAAGGGTTCGTTCTCTTTAACTTTGACGGCTGGCATCCAGGGCTACCTTCTTTATTACCGGAGGTTTGTGTCTTCCTGGCAACGGCACGGAAAGATCACAGGTTTTTAAGGGTTGCGGATGTTACCGCCTCGTCAAGCGGAATGCAAAGCCTCTGATCGAAAAGCACTGGTCTGGGCCGCCGAGCGGCGATTATCATGCCGGCCTTTTACGCTGGGCAAGCAGCAGAGAAGGCGAAACCATGCTGGTTCTGGGATTGGAAACTTCGTGCGACGAGACCGGTGTCGCGCTTTACGACAGTGAACGCGGCCTGCTCGCCGACGCGCTGTTCAGTCAGATCGACCTGCACCGCGCCTATGGCGGCGTGGTGCCGGAGCTGGCCTCGCGTGACCACGTCAAGCGCATGCTGCCGTTGATCCGCCAGGTGCTGAACGAGGCGGGCTGCGTGGCTACCGATATCGACGCCATCGCCTATACCGCCGGGCCCGGCCTGGTCGGTGCGCTGCTGGTCGGCGCCTCCTGCGCCCAGGCCCTGGCGTTCGCCTGGGACATTCCCGCCATTGGCGTGCACCACATGGAAGGCCATCTGCTGGCACCGATGCTGGAGTCGACGCCGCCGGCATTTCCGTTCGTTGCGCTGCTGGTGTCGGGCGGTCACACCCAGTTGGTGCGCGTCGACGGCATCGGCCAGTACCAGTTGCTCGGCGAGTCCCTGGACGACGCGGCCGGCGAAGCCTTCGACAAGACCGCCAAGCTGATGGGCCTGCGTTACCCCGGTGGCCCGGAAATCGCCCGCCTCGCCGAACGCGGCATTCCGGGGCGTTTCGTGTTTCCGCGACCGATGACCGATCGCCCGGGCCTGGATTTCAGCTTCAGCGGCCTGAAGACCTTCACCCTCAATACCTGGCAGCAGTGCCAGGACAGCGGTGACGACAGCGAACAGTCTCGCTGCGACGTGGCGCTGGCCTTCCAGCTGGCGGTGGTCGAGACGCTGACCATCAAATGCCGCCGCGCGCTCAAGCAGACTGGCTTGAACAGCCTGGTGATCGCCGGAGGGGTCAGCGCCAACCGCGCCCTGCGCACGTCGCTCGAAGACATGACGGCAGCGCTGAAGGGCAACGTGTTTTATGCGCGTCCGGCATTCTGTACCGACAATGGCGCGATGATCGCCTACGCCGGCTGCCAGCGTTTGCTGGCCGGGCAGCATGAGGAATTGGCGATCACCGTGCAGGCCCGTTGGCCGATGGAGCAGTTGCCGGCGTTGTGACGGTATTGGTGACGTGCGAGTGAAAGGGCGACTAGAAGGCAAAAGCAGCCGCTTACTGATCCATTGTGGGAGTGGACCATGCCCGCGGAAAGTCACGGGCGTTACCCGTTCCCACGGATAGTACGTAGGGTGGATGACGCTTTTTCCATCCACCATTGCGACCGCGGACTGGTGGATGGGGCGGGCCGCGTAGGTGAAGCGTCAGCTACGCGCTCCGATTCACCCTACTGTCTAGTGTAGTGGTTGAGTCCAGATTAGAAATGCCGCTCGCGGCCCGCCCACAGATCACGCAGATTGCCGCGGTGGCGCCAGACGATCAGCCCGCTGAGCACGCACATCGGCAGCAGCGCCGCTGGTTGTTGCCAGGCCAGCAGCGGCAGCGTCAGGGGCGCGGCGGTGAGAGCCGCCAGGGAGCTGGTGCGGGTCAGGGTGAAGGTCAGCAGCCAGGCGCCGAGGGCCAGCAGCGCGGCCGGTGGGTAGAGGCCCAGCAGCATGCCGGCTGCCGTGGCGACGCCCTTGCCGCCGCGAAAGCGAAAGTAGATTGGGTAGAGATGACCGATCACCGCGGCCAAGCCCAGCCAGGCCTGCTCTTGAACGGTGAAATCGAGGTAGGCGGCGATCAGTACCGGCAGCAAACCTTTGAACAGATCGCCAATCAGCGTGAGAATGGCCAGGCGTTTGCCCGCCACCCTGAGCATGTTGGTGGCGCCGGGGTTGCCCGAACCGCTGGCGCGCGGGTCTGCCAGGCCGGTCATGCGGCTGAGCAGGATAGCGAAGGACAGCGAGCCGAGCAGGTAGGCGAGGGTCGCCAGTAACCAAAACATGGTATCCATTCCGCGCCGGGGGATGGCCGATTCTAACGAGGTGCGGCGAGCTTGTCGTGCCGTGGAGAGCATGCTTGGACACAGTGTTTATCGCAGGGCTGGAAGTCGACACCGTCATCGGTGCCTACGACTGGGAGCGCACCATCCGCCAATGCCTGCAGCTGGATCTGTGGCTGGGCTGGGACAATCGTCCGGCTGCCCTGGACGATGACCTCAGCAAGGCCCTGGATTACGCCACGCTGTCGACGCGCATCCAGGCTTTCGCCAGCGAATCCCAGTTCATCCTCGTGGAAACCTTCGCCGAGCGCCTGGTGGCGCTGCTGATGAGCGAATTCGGCATTCCCTGGGTGCGCTTGCGTGTGACCAAGCCGGGCGCTGTGCCGGCGGCCCGTGGTGGTGTCGGTGTGGAGATCGAGCGCGGATGTCGCTAACGCCAATCCTGTTGGGCCTGGGCAGCAATATCGAGCGCGAGGCGCACCTGCGCGCCGGGCTCGATGCTCTGGCCGAAATCGTCACCGACATGCGCTGCTCGCCGGTCTTCGAAAGCCTGGCGGTGGGCATCAAGAGCGGCCCGTTCTTCAACCTGGTGATCGCCGGGCGCACGGCGCTGCCGCTGACCGAGCTGGATCGGCGGCTGAAATTCATCGAGGCCGACAACGGTCGTTATGCGCCAGATCGCAAGGGCCTGCCGCTGGATATCGACGTACTGACCTATGGCGAGCTGGTGGGCAATTTCGATGGCCTGGTGCTGCCCCGGGCGGAAATCCTCAAGAATGCCTTCGTGCTGCGGCCGCTGGCCTTGCTGGTGCCCGAGGCCGAACATCCGGGCGCAGGCCGGCGCTTTGCCGACCTTTGGCGAGACGCGCGAATCGAGCAGCAGCTATGGCCGGTCTCGTTCCAATGGCGCGGCGTGGAGCTGACGCCGCCCGAGCTTCTACCTTCGCCTTAACGGGTTTTCTCGCTGGCCTGCTTGAAGGCTTTCAGCGCGGTGAGGCGCTCACGATTGAGCGCCTCACCCAGCTCTGCGCCCTTGTAGCCGCGCTCCAGCAGTGGTTGCACGGCCACCTCGCGTACCGCGGCCATGGCGGCCAGCAGATAGGCCGCTTGGGGATAGTCACGATCCTCCAAGCCATGACGACCCCGGGCATCCATTTCACAGGCCGCCACGAAGGCCTCGAAGCGTTGTGGGCGACGGAACACGTCGAAGCGCTGCATCAGCTCCAGTAACGTCGAAGCACGCAGCTCCAGAGCGCGGTGGGCGTGGGTGTGAAATTCGCCGACCAGCTCGGCCAGCTCCTGGCATTCCCGTGGCACCTTGCAGCGTTTGTTGATCGCCTCGATCAGTGCGATGCCACGGTGCTCGTGGGCGATATGCCGCGGCCACTCGGCGGGATCGGTCAGCCCCTTGCCGACATCGTGCAGCACGCAGGCCCAGCGCACGGGCAGTGGCTGCTCGTGCCTGGCGCACTGGCGCAGTACCGCCAACACATGTTCACCGGTATCGATTTCCGGATGATGGGCCGTGGGCTGGGGCACGCCGAACAGCCGGTCGACCTCCGGCAGCATGGCGGCCAGGGCGCCGCACTCGCGCAGTACCTGAATGAAAACGTCCGGGCGAGGCTCCATCAGTGCCCGGGAAATCTCCTTCCAACTGCGTTCCGGGGTCAGGGCATCCAGCTCGCTGGACTCGGCCAACTGGCGCATCAGCTCGAGCGTCTCGGGTGCCACGCTGAAGCCCAGTGGCGCGTAGCGGGCCGCGAAGCGGGCGACGCGCAGCACGCGCAGCGGGTCTTCGGCGAAGGCAGGCGAAACGTGGCGCAGTTGCTTGGCCTGGAGGTCGCGTTGGCCGCCGTAGGGGTCGATCAGGTTGCCCTGCTGATCTTCTGCCATGGCATTGATGGTCAGGTCGCGGCGGATCAGGTCCTCCTCCAGCGTCACCTCGGGGCTGGCGTGAAAGGTGAAGCCGCCATAGCCGCGCCCGCTCTTGCGTTCGGTGCGGGCCAGGGCGTACTCCTCGCCCGATTGCGGGTGCAGGAATACCGGAAAATCAGCGCCGACCGGGCGATAGCCCTGCTCCAGCAGGGTGTCTGCCGTGGCGCCGACCACCACCCAGTCGATCTCGGTCACCGGGCGGCCGAGCAGGCGGTCGCGCACGGCACCACCGACTTTGTAGATTTGCATAGAAGTCTCCGTCATGCGCAGAGGATACCCGCTGTGCCGGAAGCTGTCGTCGCGCGGTTACAGCGCAGGGATATGCAGATCCAGACGTGGGTGGTCGCCATCCTGTGCTGCATCGTTTCTCGGTGGCACGTGTTGGGTGTTGACGATCCGATCGCCCTGCAGCGTCTGCAGGTGAATGTCGAAACCCCACAGGCGGTGCAGGTGTTTGAGCACTTCTTCGGTGGAACTGCCCAGCGGCTTGCGGTCGTGCTGGAAGTGGCGCAGGGTCAGCGAGCGGTCGCCGCGGCGATCAATGCTCCAGATCTGCACGTTGGGCTCACGATTGCCGAGGTTGTACTGAGCAGCGAGTGTTTCACGGATGGTCCGATAGCCCGGCTCGTCGTGGATGGCCGGCACGCTGAGTTCGTCTTTCTGGTCGTCGTCGAGAATGCTGAACAGCTTCAGGTCGCGAATCACCTTGGGCGACAGGTACTGCAGGATGAAGCTTTCGTCCTTGAAGCTGGTCATGGCGAATTTCAGGGTACTCAGCCAATCGCTGCCGGCGATGTCCGGGAACCAGCGGCGATCCTCTTCGGTGGGCTCCTCGCAGATGCGGCGAATGTCGCGGTACATGGCGAAGCCCAGGGCGTAGGGGTTTATTCCACTGTAGTAGGGGCTGTCGAACGACGGCTGGAACACCACGCTGGTGTGCGACTGCAGGAACTCCATCATGAAACCGTCGGTGACCAGGCCTTCGTCGTAGAGATCGTTCATCAAGGTGTAGTGCCAGAAGGTCGCCCAGCCTTCGTTCATCACCTGGGTCTGGCGTTGTGGATAGAAATACTGGGCGATCTTGCGCACGATGCGGATCACTTCGCGCTGCCAGGGCTCGAGCAGCGGAGCGTGTTTCTCCAGGAAATACAGGATGTTTTCCTGGGGCTCGGCGGGAAAGCGTTTGTTGTCGCTCTCGTCGGTTTTGCTCGCGCTCCTGGGAATGGTGCGCCACAGGTCATTGATCTGCCGCTGCAGGTGCTCTTCGCGATCCTTCTGGCGACGGCGCTCTTCCTCGGCGGAGATGGGGTAGGGGCGCTTGTAGCGGTCCACGCCGTAGTTCATCAGGGCATGGCAGGAGTCGATCAGATCCTCGACCGCATCGATACCGTGGCGCTCCTCGCACTGGGTGATGTACTGCTTGGCGAACACCAGGTAGTCGATGATCGAACTGGCGTCGGTCCAAGTGCGGAACAGGTAGTTGCCCTTGAAGAAACTATTGTGCCCGTAGCAGGCGTGGGCGATCACCAGGGCCTGCATGGTGATGGTGTTTTCCTCCATCAGGTAGGCGATGCACGGGTCGGAGTTGATCACGATCTCGTACGCCAGGCCCATCTGCCCGCGGCTGTAGGATTTCTCGGTGCTGAGGAACTGCTTGCCGTACGACCAGTGGTGATAACCCAGCGGCATGCCGACGGAGGCGTAAGCATCCATCATCTGCTCGGCGGTGATCACCTCGATCTGGTTGGGGTAGGTGTCGAGGGCATAGCGCTCGGCCAGCCGGCTGATTTCCCGGTCGTAGTCGCGAATCAGCTCGAAGGTCCATTCCGAGCCCGTGGACAGGGGCTGACGTTTCTTGTTGCTGCTCATGTGGCGAGCCTCCGCTGAAACAGTTCGCGGAATACCGGGTAGATGTCACCCGCCGATACCAGTTGCTGCTGGGCGAAGGTGTCGCCGAAGGCTTCGGCCACCCGCTCGTACTCGAACCACAGCGCCTGGTGCTCGCGCGGGGTGATCTCCACGTAGGTGAAATACTGCACGAAGGGCATGATCTGCTTGATCAGGATATCCCGACAGATCGGCGAGTCGTCGTTCCAGTTGTCGCCGTCCGAAGCCTGGGCGCCGTAGATGTTCCATTCGTTGGTCGGGTAACGCTCGGCCATGATCTCCTGCATCATCTTCAGCGCGCTGGAAACGATGGTGCCGCCGGTTTCCCGGGAATAGAAGAACTCTTCCTCGTCCACTTCCTTGGCACTGGTGTGGTGGCGGATGAACACCACGTCGATCTTGTCGTAGTTCCGCTTGAGAAACAGGTACAAGAGGATGAAGAAGCGCTTGGCGACGTCCTTGGTGGCCTGGGTCATCGAGCCGGAGACGTCCATCAGGCAGAACATCACCGCCTTGGAGCTGGGGTTGGGGTGCTTGACCAGCAGGTTGTACTTGAGGTCGAAGGTGTCGAGAAACGGGATGCGATGAATACGCGCGCTGAGGCGCTCGATCTCGGCTTCGAGCAGCTGGATGTCGCTGAAGTTGTCCGGCTCTTCGCGGCGCAGGCGCTCCAGGTCGGCCTTCACCTCGCGCAGCTTGGCCCGGCTGCTGCCCGATAACGCGATGCGCCGGGCATGGGCCGAACGCAGGGTGCGCACGATGTTGATGCGTGACGGGTTGCCTTCGCTGCTGATGCCTGCGCGCACGGTCTTGAAGGTTTCCGCGCCGGTCAGATGGCGCTTGACCAGATTGGGCAGCTCCAGATCCTCGAACATGAAGTCCAGGAATTCTTCCTGGGTGATCTGGAACACGAACTCGTCCATGCCCTCGCCGGAGTTGCTGGCCTTGCCGGCACCCTGGCCGCCGCCACCGCCCTGCGGGCGTGGAATCCGTTCGCCGGCGACGAACTCCTTGTTGCCGGGGTGCACGACGGTCTGTTTGCCGCCGCGGCCATGGTGCAGCACCGGCTCGTCGATGTCGCGGCCGGGAATGCTAATCTGCTCACCGTGCTCCATGTCGGTGATGGAACGACGGCTGACGGCGTCCTCCACCGCCTTCTTGATGTGGTCGCGATAGCGACGAATGAACCGCTGGCGGTTCACCGTGCTCTTGTTCTTGCCATTGAGGCGACGGTCGATCACGTAGCTCATACAAGCCCTCCGGGCACTACGGATGCAGGCCACGGCGAGATTGCCGTGGCCCGCAGCAGAGGCCGCTTACTGCGATTTACGTACGCGCAGATACCACTCGGACAGCAGGCGCACCTGCTTCTCGGTATAGCCGCGCTCGACCATGCGTTTGACGAAGTCGTTGTGCTTCTGTTGATCCTCCTTGCTGGCCTTGGCGTTGAAGCTGATGACCGGCAGCAGATCCTCGGTGTTGGAGAACATCTTCTTCTCGATCACCACCCGCAGTTTCTCGTAACTGAGCCAGGTCGGATTCTTGCCGTTATTGTTGGCCCGGGCGCGCAGCACGAAGTTGACGATCTCGTTGCGGAAATCCTTCGGATTGCTGATGCCGGCCGGCTTCTCGATCTTCTCCAGTTCCTCGTTGAGGGCTACGCGATTGAGGATTTCCCCGGTCTCGGGATCACGGTATTCCTGATCCTGAATCCAGAAGTCGGCGTACAGCACGTAGCGGTCGAAGATGTTCTGGCCGTACTCGCTGTAGGACTCCAGGTAGGCGGTCTGGATTTCCTTGCCGATGAACTCGATATAGCGCGGCGCCAGGTATTCCTTGATGAAGCGCAGGTAGCGCTCACGTACCTCGCCCGGGAACTGTTCCTGTTCGATCTGCTGCTCGAGCACATAGAGCAGGTGCACCGGGTTGGCGGCCACTTCGTGTGGGTCGAAGTTGAAGACCTTGGAGAGAATCTTGAAGGCGAAGCGGGTCGACAGGCCGTTCATGCCTTCGTCCACGCCCGCTGCGTCGCGGTACTCCTGGATCGACTTGGCCTTGGGGTCGGTATCCTTGAGGTTTTCGCCGTCGTAGACGCGCATCTTCGAGTAGATGTTGGAGTTCTCCGGCTCCTTGAGGCGCGACAGGGTGGAGAACTGGGCGAGCATTTTCAGGGTGTCCGGCGCGCAATGGGCGTTGGCCAGGGAGCTGCTGACCAGCAGCTTGTCGTAGATCTTGATCTCGTCACTGACGCGCAGGCAGTACGGCACCTTGACGATGTAGATGCGGTCGATGAACGCCTCGTTGTTCTTGTTGTTGCGGAAGGTGTGCCACTCCGATTCGTTGGAGTGCGCCAGCAGGATGCCGTTGTAGGGAATGGCCCCCAGCCCTTCGGTGCTGTTGTAGTTGCCTTCCTGGGTGGCGGTGAGCAGCGGGTGCAGCACCTTGATCGGCGCCTTGAACATCTCGACGAATTCCATCAGGCCCTGGTTGGCCCGGCATAGCGCGCCCGAATAGCTGTAGGCGTCGGCATCGTTCTGCGGGAATTCCTCGAGCTTGCGGATATCCACCTTGCCGACCAGGGCGGAGATGTCCTGGTTGTTCTCGTCGCCCGGCTCGGTCTTGGCGATGGCGATCTGGTTGAGGATCGACGGGTAGAGCTTGACCACGCGAAACTGGCTGATGTCACCGCCGAACTCGGCCAGGCGCTTGCTGGCCCAGGGCGACATGATGCTGCCCAGGTAACGGCGGGAAATGCCGTAGTCCTCTTCGAGGATCGCGGCGTCCTCGGCGGCGTTGAACAGGCCCAGTGGTGATTCGAACACTGGTGACCCCTTGATGGCGTAGAAGGGCACCTTTTCCATCAACTGCTTGAGCTTCTCGGCCAGCGAGGACTTGCCGCCGCCGACTGGGCCGAGCAGGTAAAGAATCTGCTTCTTCTCTTCCAGGCCCTGAGCAGCGTGACGAAAGTAGGAAACGATCTGCTCGATGCATTCTTCCATGCCGTGGAAGTCGGCGAAGGCCGGATAGCGACGAATCACCTTGTTGGAAAAGATGCGCGACATCCGCGGGTTATGGGAGGTATCGAGCAGCTCCGGTTCGCCGATGGCCATCAGCAAGCGCTCGGACGCGCTGGCGTAGGCGCTACGATCCTGCTTGCACAGTTCGAGGTACTCCTGCAGCGAGTACTCCTCCTGGCGCGTCGCCTCGAATCGTTGTTGGAAGTGACTGAAAATGCTCATGACTTCACCTCGCTCGATGCTGGGAGCCGGCCGGGATCGGTCGAGCGGGTGCATGCAGACTCGGCGCTCGCGCTGCCGAGATGAATCCCCCAAACACCCCTTGGTCAGTCAGAACCTCATGGTCGGCTGTCCGTCGCATGGCAGGTTGAGGACAGCCGCCTTGCGTCTCTCGCGCAAGGCGTATCGGCTGCCTTCTCCCGCCTGACCCTGTGTCGCGTGGCTCTGGCTGGCTGCTGAAGGTGAGTACCGATGGCCCGTTCGGCCGATTGGCCGGCTACCTGAATTGGGATGGCCTAAGACAAGGATAGTTGGTAATCGGCAAGGTCAAGGCGCAATTGCTAGGTCAGGCTCCATTGCGGTGCCAGAGAGGCAGGCAAACCCAGCATTGGCGGGGCTTGGCTGGCGAAAAAAATTTATGCGCGAGCGTCTTGGGAGCGCAGGTGAGGTAGCGAGCCGGTTTTATTCCGGCTGGCTGGTTTCGGTGTCCTGCGGGTAGGTGGCGCGCCACAGTTCGAAGCCGCCGTCGAGGCTGTAGACCTCCGAGAAACCCTGGCCAACCAGATAGGCTGCGGCACCCTGACTGGAGTTGCCGTGGTAGCAGGTGACGATCAGCGGCGTGTCGAGATCGGCTTTGGCGATAAAGTCGGCCAGCGAATAGTTGTCCAGGTGCTGGGAGTCGCTGATGTGACCAGCCGCGAAACTTTGTGGGTCGCGGATGTCGACGACTACGGCGCCTTTGTCGCGCAGTGCCTGGGCCTGTTCGGGGGCGATGCGTTTGAACTCGCTCATGCTGCTTCCTCGCTACAGTCGCAGCGATGGTACTCGCCGCTATCGATATTCATCAGGGTCATGCTGCCGCCCCACACGCAGCCCGAATCCAGGGCGAACACGCCGGGCTCATCGCATTGGCCTTCCAGAGCCGCCCAATGGCCGAAGATGATCTTTTGGTCACGGGTCTTGCGCTGTTTGTGGCTGAACCAGGGCAGGTAGCCGGCCGGCGCGGTGTCGAGGCCTTCCTTGCTCTTCAGGTCCAGGGTGCCGTCGGCCTTGCAGAAGCGCATGCGGGTGAAATAGTTGGTGATCACCCGTAACCGGGCGATGCCCTGCAGCTCCTTGTCCCAGCACGCCGGCTCGTTGCCGTACATGCCGTCGAGGAACATCGGATACAGAGCATCGTCGCGCAGCGCGTTCTCGACTTCGTTGGCGCGGCGCAGTGCCTTGGCCATGTTCCACTGCGGCGGTATGCCGGCGTGCACCAGGGCGGTGTTGCGCTGCTCGTCATAATGCAGCAGCTTCTGCTGGCGCAGCCAGTCCAGCAGTTCGTCGCAGTCCGGCGCTTCGAGAATCTCGCGCAGGGTGTCGCCCCGCTTGAGGCGCTCGATATTGCACGCGGCGGCGAGCAGGTGCAGGTCATGATTGCCCAGCACGCAGACCAGCGCCTTGCGCATGCCGTAGAGAAAACGCAGGGTTTCCAGGGACGCCGGACCGCGGTTCACCAGATCGCCGACCAGCCACAGTCGGTCACGGGCCGGGTCGAAGGCCACGCGTTCGAGTAGGCACTGCAGCGGTTTCAGGCAGCCCTGCAGGTCGCCGACGGCATAGGTCGCCATTAGGGTCTACCCCCGTTTCGTCGTGAGCCGCGTTGCTGCGAAAAATTGCACCAGGTAAGGCGCGAGGCGCAGGTAATGGTCGCTCCCTTGCCAAGCCTCGCAACGCTGCATGGTGCAATTCTTCGCGCAACCCGAAGGGTCGGGCCATTTTTTGCGCGATGCTGCGTTATTCGTCGTTCATTTGGAATAACCAAACTTCTCTCCTCATGCCTAGCCTCGCGCAAAAAATGGCTCCGGCGCGGCCACGAACGAAACCGGGGTAGACCCTTAGTGCAGGGCGCCTGGAACGGCGAGGCGGAAGGGCGCGATCGGTGCATCGAAACGCTGGCCGTCGTCGGCCAGCATCTGGTAGCTGCCCTGCATGGTGCCGACCTTGGTGGCCATGAGCGTGCCGCTGCTGTAGCGATGGCTTTCGCCCGGAGCGATCAGCGGCTGTTCGCCGATCACGCCGGCGCCGCGCACTTCCTGAACCTGGCCGTTGCCGTCGGTGATGATCCAGTGGCGTGTCAGCAGCTTGGCCGGCAGTTCGCCGGCGTTGTGGATGGTCACGTCGTAGGCGAAAGCGAAACGGTTCTGCTCGGGTTGCGACTGTTCCGGCAGGTAGCGGGTGACGATGTTGACGTCGATCTGGTAACGAGGGTCGGACATGGGCACTCGATCAATCAGGTGGGCGAAGGCGCGGGTTGCAGGGCCAGCTGGTCGGCCAGGCGCACGAACGCGGCCAGATCCAGCTGCTCGGGGCGCAGGCTGCCATCGACGCCGGCCGCCTCGATCTCGCCGGCCGGCAGCAGCGCCTTGAGGGTGTTGCGCAGGGTCTTGCGGCGCTGGTTGAAGGCCTCGCGCACCACGCGCTCGAGCAGGCGATGATCCTTGGCCGGGTGCGGCAGCACCTTGTGCGGTACCAGGCGCACGATGGCCGAGTCGACCTTGGGCGGCGGGTTGAAAGCACCCGGGCCGACGTTGAACAGGTGTTCCACCTGGCAGTGGTACTGCACCATGATCGACAGTCGCCCCCAGTCGCCGCCGCCCGGGCCCGCGGCCAGGCGCTCGACCACTTCCTTTTGCAGCATGAAGTGCATGTCGCGGATCAGATGGGCGTTGTCCAGCAGGTGGAAAATCAGCGGTGTGGAGATGTTGTACGGCAGGTTGCCGACCACCCGCAGGCTGTTGGGCGCTGCCTGCAGACTCGAGAAGTCGAATTTCAGGGCATCGCCCTGGTTCAGTCGAAAGCGCGGCTGGTCGGCGAACTTGGCCTGCAGGATCGGGATCAGGTCCAGATCCAGTTCGATCACGTCAAGCTGCGCACCGCTGTTAAGCAAGCCTTCGGTGAGCGCGCCCTGGCCCGGGCCGATCTCCAGCAGGTGCTCGCCTTCGCGGGCATGGATGGCGCGCAGGATAAGGTGAATCACCCCGGCGTCATGAAGGAAGTTCTGGCCGAAGCGCTTGCGCGCGCGGTGTTGGTAAGGCTCGGACATCTGAAAAGCAGCTCCAGGCTTCAAGCTGCAAGCATCAAGCAAGCGCGTAAAGCGGTCAGGCTAAAACGCGCAGTTTAGCAGGGAACGCCTGTCGAGCGGCGGCGCTCACCACTCCTGGCCGGTCCTTCAGCGGAGCAGGCGGCTGTGCGCCATCTCATAGGCGGTTTCCAGGGCGACCTGCAGGCTGCCGCAGTCGATGCGCCCGGTGCCGGCAAGGTCCAGCGCGGTGCCGTGGTCGACCGAGGTGCGGATGATCGGCAGGCCCAGGGTCACGTTCACCGCTGCGCCGAAGCCTTTGTACTTGAGCACCGGCAAACCCTGATCGTGATACATGGCGAGCACTGCGTCGCAATGCTCCAGGTGCTTGGGGGTAAACAGCGTGTCGGCCGGCAGCGGGCCGATCAGCTCCATGCCTTCGCCGCGCAGTTGCTCGAGCGCAGGCTCGATGACTTCGATCTCCTCGCGTCCCAGGTGGCCGCCTTCGCCGGCATGTGGGTTAAGGCCGCAGATCAGGATGCGTGGTCTGGCAATGCCGAACTTGTCGCGCAGGTCGGCGTGCAGGATGCGTGTCACGCGCTGCAGACGCTCAGTGGTGATGGCATCGGCTACGTCCTTGAGCGGCAGGTGGGTGGTGACCAGTGCTACCCGCAGGCCGCGGGTCGCGAGCATCATCACTACCTGGGGTGTGCCGGTCAGGTCAGCGAGAAATTCGGTATGGCCGGAAAAGGCCATACCCGCATCGTTGATGATGCCTTTGTGCACCGGCGCGGTGATCATTCCGGCGAAGCTGCCGTTCAGGCATCCTTCGGCGGCGCGCGTCAGGGTCTGCAGCACATAGGCGGCGTTGGCCTTGCTCAACTGACCGGTGACCACCGGCTCGCCCAGCGGCGTATCCCACACGTAGAGGCTGCCGGCTGGCGCGGGCTGAGTAGGGCAATTATCAGGTGCAATATCGATAAGCTCGATCTGCAGTCCCAGCTCCGCCGCGCGAGCTTGCAGCAATACGCGACTGGCGACGCAGATCAGTGCATGGGCCTGCTGCTCGCGGGCGATCAACAGGCAAAGATCCGGACCGATGCCGGCAGGTTCTCCGGGAGTGAGGGCGAAGCGCAGGCTATTGGGCATGATCCGGTCTCGAGGTCGGGCTGCGTGATTTTAGCCCAGGCAGAAATGAAAAAGCCCGGCGCTGTGCCGGGCTTCGAGGGTATTCAAGCTGATTTACAGCTTGATCTCCACATAGGCTTCATCGCGGATCTGGCGCAGCCAGGTCTGCAGTTCTTCGTCGTACTTGCGGTTGCGTAGCAGGTTCAGGGCCTGCTGCTCACGCATCTGCTCGCTGCTGTCGGTGGCGCGACGCCCCACGACCTGCAGCACGTGCCAGCCGAACTGGCTCTTGAACGGCTTGGATACTTCGCCACTGGCGGTGTTGTTCATCACCTCGCGGAACTCTGGCACCAGAGCGTTCGGGTCGATCCAGTTGAGGCTACCGCCGTTGAGCGCAGAGCCCGGGTCTTCGGAGAAGTTCTTCGCCAGTTCGGCAAAGTCTTCGCCTGCCTGGATGCGCTGGTACAGGCGCTCGGCCAATACCTTGGCCTCGGCGTCGGTGCGGATCTCGCTTGGCTTGATCAGGATGTGACGCACGTTCACTTCGTCACGTACGGCCGCGGCCTCACCACCACGCTTCTCCAGCACCTTGAGGATGATGAAACCACCTGGGGTGCGGATCGGCTCAGTTACATCACCCACGCTCATGGCACTGATCATGTTATCGAATGGCGATGGTAGCTGGGCGGCCTTGCGCCAGCCCATGTCACCACCGTCCAGCGCGTTCTCACTGGCCGAGTTGGCGACCGCCAGCTTGGCGAAGTCGCCGCCCTGGCGGGCCTGCTGGTAGATGTCCTGGGCACGACGCTCGGCGGCTTGCAGGGCGTCCGAGGATGCGTCTTCCTGAATCGGAATGACGATACTGGCTAGGTGGAAGTCTTCGGACAGCTGCATCTTGCCCAGGTCGGAGGCGAGGAAGTTCTTCACTTCCTGCTCGGTCACCTGAATACGTTCAGCGACCCTGCGCTGGCGTACGCGGCTGATGATCATCTCGCGGGCTATCTGGTCGCGGGCATCGTTGAAGGACAGGCCGTCTTTTGCCAGGGCGTCACGGAACTGGTCCATGGTCATTCCGTTGCGCTGTGCAACGGTAGCCATGGCCTGATTGAGTTCTTCGTCGCTGATGCGGATACCGGCGCGCTCGCCCATCTGCAGCTGGATATTCTCCAGGATCAGACGATCGAGCACCTGTTTGGTCAGGACATCAGTTGGTGTCGCTTCGCCGCCACGCTTGGCCTGGGTGCGCTGTACATCGCGCAGCCGGGCATCGAGTTGGCTTTGCATGATCACGTCGTTATCGACGATCGCCACCACGCGGTTGAGAGGCTGTACATCGGCGTGCGCCGCAGTACCCAGAAACATCGCGCCCAACAGCAGTGGGCGCATGTACTCAGTGAGCTTGTTCTTCACGTTCACGATAACCTTGAATGCCTTGGTCGAGGAATGTCTCAACTTTATTGCCTACTACGCCGCCTAGGCCTTTTAGGACGATTTGCAAGAAGATGCCGCTGTCGGATTCGTCATTACGTGAAGGGTTGAGGCTGACCTCGTTGTAATCGACCCAGTAGCGGTTGATGAGGCGTAGTTTCCAGCAGCAGCTGTCGTATTCGAAGCCAGCGAAGGCTTCCAGAGTACGGTTACGCCCATAGTCATACTGCCAGCGCGAGATCAGGCTCCACTGCTGAGCAACCGGCCAGATAACCGAGAAGTCATGCTGACTGATCTTGTAGTAGTCCTTGATGAAGCCCGGGCTACCTTCGGTTCCGTAATCGCTGCCATAGCTCCAGCGACCTGTGCTTTGGTCGTAGTTGAGGGTGTCGTTTCGATAACGATACCCGGCATTGACGATCTTGCGCGGGTCGTTGGCCGGCTGATAGTGGAACATTGCACTACCGGAGCGAGTGCGGTGGCTGTCCGGATCCCAGTTGAAGTCTGAGGTGAAGCGCCAGTCCTGGTTGTAGCGATACATGTATTCCAGGGCGTAGGGCGATACCGAGGAGGTGGCCTCATCGCGGTCGCGGTAGTCGATGCCAGGCATCTGCACCTTGCGGTCTTCGAAATAGAAGGCTTGGCCGATGCTGAAGCGCTGACGTTCAAAACCATCGGGCTCGATCCAGCGACTGGTTACACCGAGGGAAATCTTGTTCTCATCGCCAATACGATCCTTGCCGGTGAAGCGGTTTTCACGCCACAGCGAGGCGTAGCTGAAGGTGCTTTCGCTGGTATCAAAGACCGGAATATCGGTCTGGTCCTCTTCCGGAACATAGAGGTAGAACAGGCGCGGTTCGAGGGTCTGGCGTGCTTCACGGCCGAACAGCGAGGTCTGGCGGTCGAAGTACAGGCCGCTATCAACGCTGAACATGCCAACACCACGGTTCTGCGTGCTCTTGTATTGCTCGTCTTCCAGCAGCGTGTTCTTGCCCTGCTGATCAATATCCAAGTCATAACTGGTTTGCAGATACTTGATTTGCGGCTTGATAAAGCCCCAGCTCCAGTCTATGGGCAGGTTAACGCCCGGCTCGACATGTAGACGAGTACCATTGGAGCGTGCCAAGCCTTGAATGTTTTCATCGTTCCAAGGCTGTTCAGGGTCGCCATTTTGATTGATGTAGAAACCATCGCGCAGGTCGCGCTCGAAGCGAACCAGTTCGGTTCCATAGGTAAAGTTCAGACCACCAGGCTCCACCGGTAGCTTGCCGTCCAGGGTTATTTGCGGCAGCCGGTTGTAGGGCGTTACGTCGGTAATGGTGGCCAGCTCATAGGCATGGGCGTTAAGCCGGGCTTTAAAGCTATCCCCTCGCCAGGTCAGGGTGCCACGCTGGTCGACGTAGCTCGATGTGCCGATGCCCAGATCGGTGTTCAGGTCCTGGAAGTAGTAGGGGTCGCTGATGTCGGTGTAGTCGACGTCGGCCAGCAGGCGTTCATTGAGACCCTGTTTGTGCTGCCAGCTGTACATCCAGCGTTGATCTTTGTAGTCCGACTGCAGCTTGCGCTCGTCTTCCTGGTCGTCCAGATAGGCACCTCCGACCTGACCTTCGCTGTTGCGGGTCAGGTAGCGATACTCGC
This sequence comes from Phytopseudomonas straminea, assembly GCF_900112645.1. GTDB lineage: Bacteria > Pseudomonadota > Gammaproteobacteria > Pseudomonadales > Pseudomonadaceae > Aquipseudomonas > Aquipseudomonas straminea. Next base: position 37,422 of record NZ_FOMO01000013.1, read on the forward strand.
CCTCCATCAGCAGGCCGCGTTTGGCCATGTAGGTCGGGTATAGGGTGGCGTCGAAGTTCGGCGCCAGATTGAAGTAGTAGGGGGTCTGCAGCGTAAGCCCGTTGCTACTAGAGCTGCCGATGCTCGGTGGCAGGAAGCCGGACTGGCGACGGTCGTCGATCGGGAAATAGATATACGGTGTGTAGAACACCGGAACATCCTTGACCCGCAGGGTGACGTTGGTCGCGGTACCGAAACCGGTGGCCGGGTTGAGGGTGATGTTGTTGCCCTTCAGGTACCAGGCGTTGCTGCCTGGTTCGCAGCTGGTATAGGTACCATCCTTGAGGCGGATGATCGCGGTTTCTTCGCGCTTGGCGTAAGCCGCGCTGCCGCGTACGTGTTGAGCGTGCATCACGTACTCAGCGTTGTCGATGCGCGCTTCGCCGTTGTCCAGTTGCAGCTCGCCACGATCACCGACGACGAGGACGCCCTGGTCGCGCAGGCGAACGTTGCCGACCAGCTCGCCACGGTTTTCGGCCTGATGCAGGCTGGCTTCGTCGGCCTCGACCTGCATGCCGGCCTGGCGCACCACCACGTCACCGGCGAGGGTCGCGACCTGTTCTTCCTGCTGATAACGCGAAGCCTTGGCCGATACGAACATCGGTGCTTCGCTCATCGGTGTCTTGTCGTTCATGCCCGGACGGGCCGGCTCGATGTAGGCGCCGGAGCAGGCCGGGCCGATCTCTGCCAGCTGGGCGCTGGTCAGCTTCTCGCGCGGTACCCAGTCCAAGTGGCTATAGTCGGCGCTTCGCGAGGCGAGGGCGCGGCCACCCGCTTCGGTCACCAGCGTCGGCTGGGGTTTGCTCTTGGCCGCCGCCGCAGGTGCAGCGGAGCCGCCGGAACTCACTGAGTTGGCGCTATGGTCCGGACGACTTGGCACGTTGGCGTTGCTGGTTTTCGGTGCACAGGCCCAGCCGCCGGTTGGCGATGCCTGGCAGTCGAATTGTTCGGCAGCGGTGGCGAATGGGCTGGCGAAGGGCTGCAGGGCCAACAGGCCACCCGTTACCAGAAGCGGGAATTTCTTGCGAAAAGCGGGGTATTTTACTGCCATCTTGTTTTCCGGGCTTCCTGTGCGCTTTTGGCCCAGGGGCCGCACGCCTCTCGATGGGCTGAAAAAGATGCTGGATAATAAAGCATGACCCGCGCAACGGCTAGCGCCGTCGGAGACCCTTGCAATGCCTGATCACGATGTACGTTTACAACGCCTGAAGCAATGGCTAGCGCCACAACTGCAGGCCCTGTTCGCTACCAATGCCTGGGGCGAGGTACCGGAGGCGGTGCTGCAGCCGGCCAGCAGCGACGCCAGTTTTCGTCGTTATTTCCGCTGGCAGGCGGGCGAGCGCAGCCTGATCGTGATGGACGCGCCGCCGCCCCAGGAGAACTGCCGGCCCTTCGTCGAGGTGGCCAATCTGCTGGCCCGCGCCGATCTGAACGTGCCGCAGATCCATGCGGCGGATCTTGAGCAGGGTTTTCTGCTGCTCAGCGATCTGGGCCGTCAGACCTACCTGGACGTGATCGACGGCGACAATGCCGACCAGTTGTTCACGCCTGCCATCGATGCCTTGCTGGCCTATCAGCAGCTGCCCATGGATGCCGGGCTGCCGCATTACGACGACGCCCTGCTGCGCCGCGAGCTGCAATTGTTTCCGGATTGGTACGTGGCCCGCGAACTTGGCCTGACCCTTAATGCCGAGCAGCAGGCCGCCTGGCAACGCATCTGCAGCCTGTTGATCGACAGTGCCCTGGCCCAGCCCAAGGTGCTGGTGCATCGCGACTACATGCCGCGCAACCTGATGATCAGCGAGCCCAATCCCGGCGTGCTGGATTTCCAGGATGCCGTCTACGGCCCGGTCACCTATGACATTACCAGTCTATTCAAGGACGCCTTCCTTAGCTGGCCCCAGGCGCGCGTGCAGGGTTGGTTGGAAGGCTATTGGCACAAGGCCCGCGCTGCCGGCGTTCCCGTGCAGGATGATCTGGCGGACTTCCTGCGTGCCAGCGACCTGATGGGCGTACAGCGCCACCTCAAGGTGGTCGGCATCTTCGCGCGCATCTGCCACCGCGATGGCAAACCGCGATACCTGGCCGACGTGCCGCGTTTCTTTGCCTATATAGAAGCCGTGCTTGCCAGGCGCCCTGAGCTTGCCGAACTCGGCGAGCTGATCGCCGAGCTCAAAGGCACTGCGGAGGCTGCCCGATGAAGGCGATGATTCTCGCTGCCGGCAAGGGTGAGCGGCTGCGACCGCTGACGCTGCACACGCCCAAACCCCTGGTTCGGGCCGCTGGTGTGCCGCTGATCGAGTATCACGTGCGCGCCCTGGCGCGTGCGGGCTTCAGCGAGCTGGTGGTCAATCACGCCTGGCTCGGCCAGCAGATCGAAGACTACCTGGGCACTGGTGAGCGCTACGGTGTCAGCATTCACTATTCGGCCGAAGGCGAGCCGCTGGAAACCGGCGGCGGTATCTTCAAGGCGCTGCCACTGCTCGGTGACGAGCCGTTCGTGGTGGTCAACGGCGATATCTTCACCGACTACGATTTTTCGGCTCTGCGCCGGTCGTTCGACGCCAAGGCTCATCTGGTGCTTGTGGATAACCCGGCCCACCACCCGGAGGGCGACTTCCGCCTTCAAGAAGGCCGGGTGGCGGATGCCGCAGCCGGTGACGCCAGCCTGACCTACAGCGGCATCGCCGTGCTCGATCCTGCATTGTTCGCTGGCTGCCAGCTCGGCGCGTTCAAACTGGCACCTTTGCTACGGGTGGCGATGGCCGAGCATCAGGTGAGCGGCGAACGCTTCACTGGCCGTTGGGTGGATGTCGGCACCCACGAGCGCCTGGCCGAGGTGGAATCGCTGCAGGGCGAGCGCTGATATGTACTGGCCGCTGACGTTGGTGGGGGCGCTGGCCGGCTTCGCCCTGGCGAGCATTCCCGGTCTGCTGCTTGGTGGCTTGCTTGGCCAGGTTCTGGATCGCCGCCTGGGCTTGCGTGGCTGGAAAACACTAGGCGAGCGACTGGTCGGCAAGCCCGCGGTCGCTGACGGTAACCTGCTGTTCGTCATGCTCGGTCGTCTGGCCAAGAGCGATGGTGTGGTGCAGCAGACGCACATCCGCCAGGCCCGCGCCGAGATGCAGCGCCTGGCGTTGAGCGAGGTCGGAAGGGTGGCGGCCATCGAAGCCTTCTCGCGGGGCAAGACCGGGCAGGACAACCTGCGTGGCCCGCTGCTGCGGCGCCGTGGCGAGGCACAGGAACTGCTGCGTGCCTGCTGGCGCATGGCCTGGGCCGACGGCAAGGTGGGCCAGGCCGAACGCGAGCTGATCCTGCTATGGGGCAAGTGGCTGGGGGTCGCCGTCGAAGCGCAAGAGGCATTCAGCGACGCCTATTCACCGCGCCGTGGTCCGCCGGCCGCGGCTGCGGACAGCTATCAGCAGGCCCTGCGCCTGCTCGGTGTGTCGGCTGACAGCGAGGTGCAGCAGATCAAGAAGGCTTATCGACGCCTGCTCAGTCGTCACCATCCCGACAAGCTGGCGGGCAGCGGTGCGGCGCCGGAAAAGGTGCGCGAGGCCACGGAAGCGACCCGCGAACTGCACAACGCCTATGCGCTGATCCGCCAGCGCCGCGGCTTCCGCTAAGCGTCTCGGCGGCTACTTGGCGCCGCCGGCATGCTTGTCCAGCCAGCCACGCAGGCGACGGAACAGCTGCTCCTGAGCGACATCCGGGTTGCCTGGCATGGCGTCCAGGGCAATCTGTACCAGTTCAGGCTGTTTTTGCCGTTGACTGAGCTGCTTGCGCCCCAGGGCGGCCTGCCGCGCGGCTGCCGTATCGCGGTAATAGAAGTCGCCGACCTTGGCAGTGAGCTGCCCCAGCAGATCATTGAACGGCGCGTCGAAACCCTCCGGCTGACTCACATCGACCAGCACCAGATGGCGTACATTGGCGGGTTTGCGCTCGGCGATATAGCGCGCCGCCCAGTAGGCGCCGCTGCCGTGGCCGAGCAGCACCACGACCTTGGCCTGCTGCTGACTGGCGAAAGCGATGCCAGCATCGATACGGGCGAATACTCGCTCGACGTGTGCGGTGCGGGCCGCTTCGGCGTCAGGCGGTGGTGCTTGTGTGGCTGGCTCCGGCGCAGCGGGTTCCGGCGCCTTTTCGGCAGCGGGCTCGGTAGCTTTGCTGTCACCGCTGGCCGGTGCCTCTGGTTTACGCACCGGCAGATTGGCGCCCTGCGGATCTGGCAGGGTCAGGCTCAGGCTGTGCCAGCCGGCGTCCGGAATTTTGCGTCGCAGTGGACCGACGGTCGGCGGCGCGTCGGCGCTTTCATCGTCGCCTGGCACGAGAATCACCGCGCCCATGGGCGCCGGGTCGTTGGCGGGTCGCCAGAGGGCGAGAAAGGTGGTGCCGGCAGCGTCGAGCTGCTGCTGTTCGCTGGCTGCCAACTGGCGTTCCAGGGCCGATGCTTCCAGATCGCTGCGCTCGGCCAGCGGCGCGCGCTGCTCGGGCTTGGCCGCGTTCTTGTCTGCGGCATCGGCAGGTGGGCTTTGTTCGGCGTGCGCTGCCAGGGCGCTGGCCAGCAGGGTCAGAAACAGGGCGTAGCGGGGTAGGTGGCGAAGGCGCGTCATGGCAAGGCCTGGAAGTATTCGATGCAAGGCAGCCTAATCACTTGTCGTGGATTTGTCAGATCCTGATGGTGCTTAATGCGGCCAGTGCCGTCCCGTGTTCAGCATGGTGGCTTCCGATTCGTTTCTGGTGTTCGTGCATGATCCTGCGTTGGCTGTTTCTTCTGATCCTGAGCATCCCCGCCACGCTGTGGGCGGATGAGCCGCCAGTGGCACCGGCGAGGATCTTCGACGCCGCCCAGCAGCAGTGGCTCGCCGCCAACCCGGTGCTGCGTGCAGGCGTGGTGTTACAGCCGCCCTATGCTCAGCTCGACCGCCGCCTGCATCGTTTGACCGGCGCCAACGTGGAGATCGTCAACACCCTGGCCGCGCAGATGGGCACGCAGGTGCGCTGGCGCACCTTCCAGACGCCTGAGGAACTGGAGCAGGCGCTGCGTAGCGATCAGATCGACCTGGCTTCGGGACTCAGCCAGACACCAGCCGGCCTGCGCCACTGGCTGTTTTCCGACCCTTTTTTGCGCGTTTCGAACCTGGTGATCGGCGAGCGCGATGGCGGCGGCGCGGTCGATCTGGAGCAGCTCGACGGCCGCGCGCCGGTCGCCCTGAAAGGCTCCGATGCTGTGCTCGACTACCTGCGCAGCAACTACCCAAGGCTCAAGCTGGACGTCACCGCCACGCCACGCCAGGCGCTGCAGCGGGTGGTCAATCAGCAGGCCAGCTATGCGGTGCTCGACGAAGCCCAGCTGGGCCGGCTGTCCCGCGAGCCTGAGTTCCTCGGCTTGGCCATCGTCGGTGATATCGGCTTTCCGCAGCTGCTGCGCGTGGCAACTCGGCGCGATAGGCCGGAGCTGGCAGGCATCGTTGATGTCGCCTTACGCAGCGTTTCGGCGCGGGAGCTGGATGACTTGCACAATCGCTGGCTGCCGCCCAGCTACCTGCAGCAGGAAAGCTCGGCGAGTTTCTGGCGGGCGAGCAGTCTGTTGCTTGGCCTGCTGCTGGTGTTTGCCCTGCTTCTGGCGTGGTGGCTGCGGCGCCAGCGCGACACCCTGGAGTTTCGCCTGCTGGCCGCGCGCCATGAGGTGGAGCTGCGCGAGATTGCCCGCGACGCCTTGCGCCTGTCGCAGTTCTCCATCGACAACAGCACGGTCGGCATCCTCTGGGTCAACTGGGACAGCCACGTGCGCTACGCCAACCAGGCTGCGGAGGCAATGCTCGGCTACCGCAGCGGCGCGCTGGTGGACCGACCGCTGAGCGATTTCGAGCCGGGCATGAGCATGGACCGCTGGCTCGAATTGTGGCGCCTGGCACGTAAAGGGGAAGAGCGTCCTCCGAGTTTCGAGACCGAATGCCTGCGCGCCGATGGCAGCCGTCTGCCGGTCGACGTGTCGCTGAGCTTTTTGCAGTACCGCGATACCGAGTACCTGGTGGTGTTCATCACCGATGTCACCGATCGCCGCCGCGCCCTGGCCGCGCTGCAGGAGAGCGAGGCGCGTCTGCAGGGCATTGCCGCCAACGTGCCGGGCGTGGTGTTTCGCCTGGAACGGGCGCGGCCCGGTGATCCGGCGCTGTTCGCTTTTATCGGCGAAGGCAGCGAGAGCCTGGTTGGCTATCGTGCGGCGACCCTGCTGGCGCCCGATCACGGCCTGCGCAGCCTCGTGCACCCGGACGACAAGGCCGACTACCACCGCGTGCAGGATGAGGCCTTCGACAGCGACAGCGACTGGCACTGGCAGGGCCGCATGCTTACCCACACAGGGGATTCGCGCTGGGTCGATATCAAGGCCATGGCCCGGTGCCTGGCCGATGGTCGGGTGATCTGGGACGGGGTGGTCTGGGACATCAGCGATAACAAGCGCAATGAACTGGCGCTGGCCGAATCCCAGGCGCGCCTGCGCGATCTGTCCGCGCACCTGGAAAGCGTGCGCGAGGAAGAGAAGGCGCGCATCGCCCGCGAGGTGCACGACGAGCTGGGTCAGGTGCTCACCGTGCTCAAGCTGGAAACCTCAATGTGCGAGCTGGGCTTCGCCGACCTCGACCCCGGTCTGCGCGAGCGGCTGGACAACATGAAGAAGCTGATCGCCAACCTGTTCCAGCTGGTGCGTGATGTGGCCACCGCGCTGCGCCCGCCGATTCTGGATGCCGGTATCGCCTCGGCCATCGAATGGCAGGCGCGGCGTTTCGAAGCGCGCACGCAGATCCCGTGCCTGGTCGAGGTGCCTGAACACGTGCCGCCGCTGAGCGACGCCAAGGCCACCGGGCTGTTCCGCATTCTTCAGGAGTCGCTGACCAACGTCATGCGCCACGCCCAGGCGCACACGGTGACGGTGCGTCTGGAGCTGCAGGGCGACAGCCTGTGCCTGTCGATCAGCGACGATGGCCGGGGTTTCGACCCGGCCAGCGTGCGCGCCGACTCCTTCGGCCTGGTCGGCATGCGCGAGCGTGTGCTGATGCTCGGCGGACAATTGAACCTCGACAGCCGGCCTGGCGAAGGTACTCTGTTGCGCGTGCGGGTGCCGCTGAGCGAGTGCGACCCGATGATCGAACAGAGGCCAAACGCGTGATCCGAGTACTGGTAGCCGAAGACCACACCATCGTCCGCGAGGGCATCAAGCAGTTGATCGGCATGGCCCGCGACCTGCAGGTAGTCGGCGAGGCGAGCAACGGCGAGCAGTTGCTGGAAACCCTGCGGCAGACGCCCTGCGAAGTGGTGCTGCTGGATATCTCCATGCCCGGCGTCAATGGCCTGGAGGCGATTCCGCGGATTCGTGCGCTGAGTCAGCCGCCGGCGATTCTGGTCTTGTCGATGCATGATGAAGCGCAGATGGCCGCCCGCGCCCTGAAGATCGGCGCGGCCGGTTATGCCACCAAGGACAGTGACCCTGCGTTGCTGCTCACCGCCATCCGCAAGGTTGCCGGCGGCGGGCGCTACATCGACCCGGAACTGGCCGACCGCATGGTCTTCGAGGTCGGCCTGACCGACTCTCGGCCGCCCCACGCGCTGCTCTCCGAGCGCGAGTTTTCGGTGTTCGAGCGTCTGGTGCAGGGCGAGGGCGTCAACGAGATCGCCGCCCATTTGGCACTCAGCAGCAAGACCATCAGCACCCACAAGGCGCGTCTGATGCAGAAGCTCAATCTGCATTCGGTGGCCGATCTGGTGCGCTACGCGGTCGAGCACAAGCTGATCTGAGCACGCCGCATATCCATTCGCGACATGCTCTGCTGCGCGGCACTGCATGCTGCCGTCACCGGAGCGCCGATACTTACCCAATCGCGACATCGCTGTAGGGATTGCCCTACAAGCGCCTTTCCGCCTGCCTTATAGCAAAGTGTCAGCACGCCCGATTTCCAGGTTCTAACGCCGGTTCTAGTCTTGGGGCACGGTAGAACAACAGGCAGGTGCGGTGATGGGCGACACTTCTTCGAGCGACATCCTGGTCAGCTTTCGTGGCGTGCAGAAGAGCTACGACGGCGAGAACCTGATCGTCAAAGATCTCAATCTGGATATTCGCAAGGGCGAGTTCCTGACCCTGCTCGGGCCGTCCGGCTCCGGCAAGACCACCAGCCTGATGATGCTGGCCGGCTTCGAGACGCCCACCGCCGGTGAGATCACCCTGGCCGGCAAGCGCCTGAACAACGTGCCACCGCACAAGCGCGACATCGGCATGGTGTTCCAGAACTACGCCCTGTTCCCGCACATGACGGTGGCCGAGAACCTGGCCTTCCCGCTCAGCGTGCGCGGCATGAGCAAGGCCGACGTCGGCGAGAAGGTCAAACGCTCCCTGTCCATGGTGCAGCTGGACGCCTTCGCCGGCCGTTACCCGGCGCAGCTCTCCGGTGGCCAGCAGCAGCGTGTAGCCCTGGCTCGCGCCCTGGTGTTCGAACCGCAGCTGGTGCTGATGGACGAGCCGCTCGGCGCGCTCGACAAGCAACTGCGCGAGCACATGCAGATGGAGATCAAGCACATCCACCAGCGCTTGGGCGTGACCGTGGTCTATGTGACCCACGACCAGAGCGAAGCGCTGACCATGTCCGACCGCGTCGCCGTGTTCCACCAGGGCGAGATTCAGCAGATCGCCCCGCCGCGCGAGCTCTACGAGTCGCCGCGCAACACCTTCGTGGCGCAGTTCATCGGCGAGAACAACCGCTTCGCCGGCGAACTGGTCGAGCGTACGGGCGACACCTGCACCGTACAGCTGGGCCGGGGCGAGAAGGTCCAGGCCCTGGCCGTCAACGTCGGCCAACCGGGTGATGCCGTGAGCCTGTCGATCCGCCCGGAGCGCATTCGCCTCAATACCGCCGCCGAGGGCTGCGACAACCGCTTCTCCGGCCGCGTATCGGAATTCATCTACCTGGGCGACCACGTACGCGTGCGCCTGGAGGTTTGCGGCAAGACCGACTTCTTCGTCAAACAGCCGATTGCCGAGCTCGATCCCGGGCTTGCGGTCGGTGATGTGATCCCGCTCGGCTGGCAGGTCGAGCACGTTCGCGCCCTCGATCCGCTCTCGGCGGAATGATCGGCGTTTTGCGCTTTACCACAGCACTTGGAGCCAACATAAAAATGTCGAAGATATTCTCCCTTTCCGCGCTGACACTGGGCCTGGTCTGCGCTGCACAGGTTCACGCTGCAGACCTCACCGTCATCAACTTCGGTGGCGCCAACAAGGATGCCCAGGTCAAGGCCTACTACCAGCCGTGGGAAGCGGCCGGTAACGGCAAGATCATCGCCGGCGAGTACAACGGTGAGATGGCCAAGGTCAAAGCCATGGTCGACACCAACAGCGTGTCTTGGGACCTGGTCGAGGTCGAGTCCCCCGAACTGGCCCGTGGTTGCGACGAAGACCTGTTCGAAGAGATCGACTACGCGGTAGTCGGCGACAAGAAGGCCCTGGTGCCGGGCGCGGCGTCGATGTGCGGCGTCGGCTTCTTCGTCTGGTCGACCGTCATGGCCTACAACGCCGACAAGCTGAGCACCGCGCCGACCAGCTGGGCGGATTTCTGGGACGTGAAGAAATTCCCGGGCAAGCGCGGCCTGCGCAAGGGCGCCAAGTACACCCTCGAATTCGCCCTGATGGCCGACGGCGTCAAGCCTGCAGACGTCTACAAGGTACTGGCGAGCAAGGACGGCCAGGAGCGCGCGTTCAAGAAACTCGACGAGCTCAAGCCTTACATCCAGTGGTGGGAAGCCGGCGCCCAGCCGCCGCAGTACCTCGCTTCCGGTGACGTGGTCATGAGCTCGGCCTACAACGGCCGCATCGCCGCCACCCAGAAAGAAGGCAGCAGCCTGAAAGTGGTATGGGACGGTGGCATCTACGACTTCGACGCCTGGGCCATCCCGAAGGGCGCGAAGAACAAGGACGAGGCTATGAAATTCATCGCCTACACCCTGCAGGCGGAAAACCAGAAGACCTATTCGGAAAACATCGCCTACGGCCCGGTGAATCCAAAAGCTGTCGACCTGCTCGACGCCAAGGTCGCCGCCGACCTGCCGACCGCTCCGCAGAACATCGCCAACCAGGTGGCCATGGACGTGACCTTCTGGGCCGACTTCGGCGAAGTGCTGGAGCAGCGTTTCAACGCCTGGGCCGCCAAGTAACGGCGCGCAGCGGGGCAGGGCGTGAGCGCCTTGCCCCTTCGCTTCACGGAGCGCTGGCGTATCGGCGCTCCGGCTTTACCCCCGAATTCTTATTGGCTTCACCGGAGTTATCCCCATGGCCCTAGCAGTGCCCAATGCCGAGGTCGCCGGCCCTACGCTCAAGCAGCGGCTGGCGCGCGCCGAGCGGATGAATCGCCTGAAATCCCAGGCCCTGATCCTGCCGTTGGTGCTGTTTCTCGTCTTCACCTTTCTGGTGCCGATCGTGGCGCTGCTCAACCGCAGCGTGGATAACCCGGACGTGGTCGGCTCGCTGCCGCGCACCGTCGAAGCCATCGACAGCTGGGACGGCCGCGGCCTGCCCGAAGAGCCGGTCTACAAGGCGCTGGCCCTGGACCTGGCCGACGCCCGCGAACAACAGAAGCTGGGCGATCTGTCCAAGCGCCTGAACATGGAGCTGGCCGGCTATCGCAGCCTGCTGGCCAAGACCGGCCGCTCGCTGCCGTTCGAAGCCGAGCCTGCTTCCTACAAGGATGCGCTGGAATCCTTCGACGAGCGCTGGGGCGACCCTGCCTACTGGCAGGTGATTCGCCGCAACAGCAGCTCGTGGACGTCCTACTACCTGCTCGCTGCGCTGGATCATCGCGTCGACGACTCCGGCGCCGTGGTCAAGACCACCCCGGACCAGGCCATCTATCTCGACATCTTCGCCCGCACCTTCTGGATGGGCGCGGTGATCACCGCCATCTGCCTGGCGCTGGCCTATCCGCTGGCGTATCTCTTGGCCAACCTGCCGACCCGCCAGGGCAACCTGCTGATGATCATGGTGCTGCTGCCGTTCTGGACGTCGATCCTGGTGCGCGTGGCGGCGTGGATCGTGCTGCTGCAGTCCGGCGGGCTGATCAACACGGCGCTGATCAAGCTGGGGCTGATCGACCAGCCGCTGGAGCTGGTGTTCAACCGCGCCGGGGTGTACATCTCCATGGTGCACATCATGCTGCCGTTCATGATCCTGCCGATCTACAGCGTCATGAAAGGCATTTCGCCGACCTACATGCGCGCCGCGATTTCCCTGGGCTGTCACCCGTTCGCCAGCTTCTGGCGGGTGTACTTCCCGCAGACCCTGGCCGGTGTCGGCGCCGGTTGCCTGCTGGTGTTCATCCTGTCCATCGGCTACTACATCACGCCTGCGCTGCTCGGCAGCCCGAGCGACCAGATGGTCAGCTACTTCGTCGCCTTCTACACCAACACCACCATCAACTGGGGCATGGCCACCGCGCTGGGCGGCTTGCTGCTGGTCGCCACGCTGCTGCTCTACGTGGTGTACAGCTGGTTGGTGGGTGCGGGTCGGTTGCGTCTGGGTTAACGAGCGGAGATTAGAAAATGCTGAGTCCTTATATGTCTCCCGTTGAGCGCGCCTGGTACTACGGTTTGCGCTTGCTCTGCGGCCTGGTGCTGTTGTTCCTGGTGCTGCCGATCCTGGTCATCGTGCCGCTGTCGTTCAACTCCGGCACCTTTCTGATCTACCCGATGCAAGGGTTCTCGATGCGCTGGTACGAGGACTTCTTCGGCTCGGCCGGCTGGATGCGTGCGCTGAAGAACAGCATGATCATTGCCCCGGCAGCGACCGTGCTGGCGATGATTCTCGGCACCCTGGCGGCCATCGGCCTGACCCGCTCGGAGTTTCGCGGCAAGGCGCTGGTGATGAGCCTGCTGATCTCGCCCATGGTGGTGCCGGTGGTCATCGTCGGCGTTGCCAGCTATCTGTTCTTCGCACCGCTGGGCCTGGCCAACGGTTACCTGTCGCTGATCGTGGTGCACGCGGTACTGGGCGTGCCCTTCGTGATCATCACCGTGTCGGCGACCCTGCAGGGCTTCAACTACAACCTAGTACGCGCGGCGGCCAGCCTCGGCGCCTCGCCGATCACTGCGTTCCGCCGGGTGACCCTGCCACTGATCGCACCGGGCGTGATCTCCGGCGCGCTGTTCGCCTTCGCCACGTCGTTCGATGAGGTGGTGGTCACCCTGTTCCTCGCCGGCCCCGAGCAGGTCACCCTGCCACGGCAGATGTTCAGCGGTATCCGCGAGAACCTCAGCCCGACCATCGCCGCCGCGGCGACCCTGCTAATCGGCTTCTCGATTCTGCTGCTGCTGACCCTGGAATGGCTGCGCGGGCGCAGCGAGAAGATGCGCACCCAGGTCAGCGAATAAGCGTTTTCGCGGCGTAGCCGTAGCCGCCGCAGCCCTTTGGGTTGCGGCGGTTTTTTTATGCCGCCGTTTTCGCTCGCGCCCTGGCGGGTTTTCATGCCTGTCGTCGTCTGCGAGTACACTGCCAGGTCTTCCGCCCGTACCTGGAAAGCCCGATGGATTTCGACGACCCCAGTTTTCGCGAGTTGCTCGACGCGCTGCACGACGGCGTCTACATCACCGACGCCGACGGCATCACCCTCAAGGTCAATGGTGCCTACGAGCGGTTGACCGGTCTGCGCAGCGAGGATGTGGTCGGCCAGCACATGCAGGCGCTGGTGGAGCAGGGCGTGATCTCCCAGTCGGTGTCCCTGCGGGTGCTCAAGGAGGGTCGCGCCCTGTCGCTGATGCAGAGCGTCAGCCAGGGCAAGCGCCTGCTGGTCAGTGGCACGCCGATTCTCGATACGGCCGGCCGCGTGCGTTATGTGGTCAGCACGGTGCGCGACATGACCGAACTGCTGCGCATCAAGCACGAACGCGATGAACTGCAGCAGCTCAAGCAGTTGCGCAACAGCACCGCGAAGCTGCACGCCGGCCAGCGTGACGATTTGCTCGATGCCTCGCCGGTGGCCAACCTGCCGGCTTCCGGGCGCCTGTTCGCCCAGGCCCGGCAGGTGGCCGCCAGCGACGTGAAGGTGCTGCTGCAAGGCGAAACCGGCGTCGGCAAGACGCTGATCGCCCAGTACATCCACAAGCGCAGCCCGCGCGCGGCCCAGCCGTTCCTGGCACTCAACTGCGGTGCGTTGCCGGAGAACCTGATCGAGGCCGAGCTGTTCGGCTACGTGGCGGGTGCCTTCACCGGCGCCGGCAGCAAGGGCAAGCGCGGGCTGCTCGAGCTGGCCCATCAGGGCACGGTGTTTCTCGACGAGATCGGCGACCTGCCGCTGGCCCTGCAGGTCAAGCTGCTCAAGGTGATCGAGGAGAGCCGCTTCATCCCGGTGGGCGGCCTGGAGCTCAAGGAAGTGGACGTGCGCATCATCACCGCCACTCACCATGACCTGCGTCAGATGGTCGCCGAAGGGCACTTTCGCGCCGACCTTTATTACCGCCTCAACGTCGTGCCGATCCATATTCCCGCGCTGCGCGAGCGACCGGAGGAGATTCAGCCACTGCTCGATTTCTACCTGGCCGAATTCAACGCTCGTTACGGGCGGGAACTGGCCTGGGGGCTGGAAGCCCTGGATGCGCTCACCGATTACGCCTGGCCCGGCAACATCCGCGAGCTGATCAACCTGGTCGAGCGGCTGGTGGTGACCTGTACCGGCGAGGCCGTGGAGCTGTTCGACCTGCCCGAGGAAATGCGCGCCCTGCCGGCGAGCCCCAGGGAAGGCAGCCTGCCGCTGCGCAAGCAGGTCGAGCAGCTCGAACGGCGGCTGATCCGCGATGCGCTGGTGCAGCACAAGACCACCCGTGAAGCCGCCAGGGCGCTTGGCTTGAGCCAGGCGACGCTGGTGCAGAAGATGAAGCGCTGGGAGCAAGGCTGATTGGAAAATGGATCAAATGGCGGTGATTTGATCCATTTTCTGATCGAAAGCCACCGCCGCTAACCTGTGACATATCGACGCAACCCTTCTACGGCGAGGGTTTCGCGAGGCTGGCACAGGAATCGCTATGACAGGCCCGAACCCGTCCGCAAGACAACGCACAAAAAGGGCCTGATGATGACTATTTCCGCCTTCAAGATCGCCAATAAGCTGCTCACCGGGCAGGGCGCCGTCGAGCAACTGGCGCACGAACTGCCCCGCCTGAACATCGCCAACCCGCTAATCGTCACCGACGCCATCCTGATCAAGTCGGGCACCGTGGACCACGTGCTCAAGCAGCTCGGCGAGCGTGCTTACGGCATTTTCGACGGTGTGGAGCCGGAGCCCGAAATTGCCATCGTCGAGGCCTGCGCCAAGGTGTACCGCGACGGCGGCCATGACGGCCTGATCGGCGTCGGCGGTGGCAGCGCCATCGACATCGCCAAGGCGGTGGCCGGTTACGTCGGTCATGACGGCGCGCTGGAAGAGCTGTTCGGCATCGATCAGGTCAAGCGCAAGGGCCCGCCGCTGATCGCCATCCCGACCACCGCCGGCACCGGCTCGGAAGTGACCAACGTATCGATCCTGTCGGACAAGAAGGCGCAGCTTAAAAAAGGCATCGTCAGCGACTACCTGCTGCCCGATGTGGCCCTGGTCAGCCCGGTGATGACCCTGACCTGCCCGCGCAGCGTGACGGCCGCCAGCGGCGTCGATGCCCTGGTGCACGCGGTGGAATCGTACCTGTCGGTGCATGCCTCGCCGATCACCGATGCCCTGGCCATCGGCGCCATCAGGCGGATCGCCAAGGCGCTGCCCAAAGCCTACGCCAACCCGGCCGACATCAAGGCACGCGAAGACATGGCCACCGCCAGCTTGATGGCCGGCATGGCCTTCGGCAACGCCGGTGTCGGCGCCGTGCATGCGCTCGCTTACCCGCTAGGTGGGCGCTTCAACATCGCCCATGGGGTCAGCAACGCCTTGCTGCTGCCCTACGTGATGGCCTGGAACAAACTGGCCTGCGTCGAGCGCATGGCCGAGATTGCCAGCGCTCTGGGCGTGCAAACGCACGGCCTGAGCGACAAGGCCGCCGCCGACCTGGCCGTCGAGGCCATGGCCGAGCTGTGTGCCAGCGTCGACATTCCCAAGGGTATGCGCAGCTTCAACGTGCCCGAGGACGCCATCCCGGCCATGGCCGAGGAGGCCAGCAAGATCGACCGCCTGATGCGCAACAACCCGCGGCGCCTGACCGCCGGTGATATCGAGCAGATCTACCGCGCCGCCTACTGACCCATCCGCTGCACCTGATGAAAGCGCCCCGGTTCCGTCGGGGCGTGCTGGTTTACGACCGATACTAATAACACTAGGTAAATCCACGATGTCCGAGCTGCATCAACAAGCCCCGGAAGCGCCTTACACGCCCCTGGGGCCATTCAAGCTGCGCCTGCCTTTCATCCACTACCGCTTTGAGATCTCCGACTACATGCAGGGCCTGCTCATGTGTGCGGTGGATCTGGCGGCGATCCCGCTGATGACCGAGTTCCTCGGCATGCCCTTCGAGGTGGCGCTGGCGGTGGTCATGCTCAACGGCCTGCTGTACCTGGTGCACCACCTGCTCGGCGACCCGGTGGTGCCAGGCTGGATCACCCCGGCCATCCCCATGCTCATGGCCTATTGCGCCCAGTTCCCGGAGGGCCCTGAGCGGGTGCATGCGCTGATCGCCTTCCAGCTGATGCTGGGGGTATTTTCCATCGGCCTGGGCATGACCGGCATGGCGCGCAAGGTGGTGTCGCTGGTGCCCTCGGCCCTCAAGGCGGGGATCATCATGGGCGCCGGCCTCAGCGCGGTGGTCACCGTGTTCAAGGAAGGCGGTCGTTTCGATGCCTTTCCCTGGACCATTTCCATTGCTATCGGCGTGGCCTTCTACCTGGTGTTCTCCATGCACTTCCAGGCGCTGAAGAAGCGCAGCCGCTTCTGGTGGAATTTCGCCAAGCTGGGCATCTTCCCGATCATTCTCCTGGCAGTGATCGTCGCGCCGATCTTTGGCGAGGCGCCGTGGCCGAACATCGAGTGGGGCATCAGCAAGCCGGACTTCGTCACCCTGTGGCAGGAATACACCGTGTTCGGCCTCGGCATGCCGCCGTTGATGATGTTTCTCACCGCCCTGCCCACGGTGTTGGCCGCCTATCTGGTGGTGTTCGGCGACGTGCTCAGCAACAAGGCGATCCTCGAGGAAGGCGGCAAGGTGCGCACCGACGAGAAGATCGACTTCAACCCCAATCGTTCGCACCTGATCTTCGGCGGGCGTAATGCCTTCATGAGCGTGTTCGGCCCTGACGTGGCCATGTGCGGGCCGCAGTGGGCGGCCATGCAGGTGGTGATCACCGAACGCTTCAAGGGTGGCCCCAAGGCGATGAAGTCTATCTACGGCGGAGTCGGCTCGTTCCGCTGGGGCACCAACACCGGCCTGCTGCTGTTGCCGGTGGTCACTCTGGTGCAGCCGATTCTCGGCGTGGCGCTGGCGCTGACCCTGCTGATCCAGGGTTACGTCAGCGTGCGCCTGGGCATCATGGAGGCGCGCAGCCAGCGTGACCTGGGTATCGCCGGGGTGATAGGCGCGGTATTGGCGATCAAGGGCGCCGCCTGGGCGTTCGCCATCGGCCTGGGCCTGTGCGTACTGATCTACGGCACGCGTTTCTTCCGCGGCGAGAACGACCAGACCTTCAGCAAGGATCTGCCGCCGGCAGAGTGACCGCTTTCCCTCTCATCATTACCGCCAGGGCATCAGGCCCTGGCCGGAGGAGTCAATCATGCAACTCAACGATCCCGATCTGCTGCGTCACCAGGCCTATGTCGACGGCCAGTGGTGCAATGCCGCCGATGGCCGTGCCACGGAAATCTTCAACCCGGCCAATGGCCAATCCCTGGGCCTGGTACCCAATCTGGGCGCCGAGGAAACCCGCCGCGCCATCGAGGCCGCCCAGGCGGCGCAGCCAGCCTGGCACGCGCTGACCGCCAAGGAGCGCGCCGCGCGCCTGCGCACATGGTACGAACTGATGCTCGCCAATCAGGACGACCTGGCGCAGATCATGACCGCCGAGCAGGGCAAGCCGCTGGCCGAAGCGCGGGGTGAAGTGCTGTACGCCGCTTCGTTCATCGAGTGGTTCGCCGAGGAAGCCAAACGCGTCTATGGCGACACCATTCCGGGCCATCAAGCTGACAAGCGGTTGATCGTCACCAAGGAGCCGATCGGTGTGGCTGCGGCGATCACCCCGTGGAATTTTCCGGCGGCGATGATCACCCGCAAGGCCGGGCCGGCCCTCGCTGCCGGCTGCGCCATGGTGCTCAAACCGGCGCCGCAGACGCCGTTCAGCGCCCTGGCGCTGGCCGTGCTGGCCGAGCGCGCCGGCATTCCGGCCGGCCTGTTCAGCGTGCTGCCGGCCGATGCCGAGCGCTCCCGCGAAGTGGGCGGTGAGCTGTGCGCCAACCCCATCGTGCGCAAGCTGTCGTTCACCGGCTCCACCGGTGTCGGCATCAAGCTGATGGAGCAGTGCGCGCCGACCCTGAAGAAGCTGTCTCTGGAACTGGGCGGTAATGCGCCATTCATCGTCTTCGACGATGCCGACCTGGACGCTGCGGTCGAGGGCGCCATGGTCGCCAAGTACCGCAACGCCGGGCAGACCTGCGTGTGCGCCAACCGTCTCTACGTGCAGGACGGCGTGTACGATGACTTCGCCGAGAAGCTCGCGGCGGCGGTGGCAAAACTCAAGGTCGGGTCGGGCACCGAGGCCGGCGTGACCACTGGCCCGCTGATCGACGCCAACGCCGTGGCCAAGGTGCAGAGCCATCTGGCCGATGCGCTGGAGAAGGGCGCCAGGGTGCTGCAGGGCGGTCAGGCGCTGGGCGGCAATTTCTTCGCACCCACCGTGCTGGCCGACGTGACTAGCGCCATGCGCGTGGCCCGCGAGGAGACCTTCGGCCCGCTGGCGCCGCTGTTCCGCTTCAGCGACGAAGCTGAAGTGGTGCGCCAGGCCAACGATACCGAGTTCGGCCTGGCCGGCTATTTCTACACCCGCGACCTGGCCCGCGCCTTCCGTGTCGGCGAGGCGCTGGAGTACGGCATGATCGGCATCAACACCGGGCTGATCTCCAATGAGGTGGCGCCGTTCGGCGGCATCAAGGCGTCCGGCCTGGGGCGTGAAGGCTCCAAGTACGGGTTGGACGAGTACCTGGAGATCAAGTACCTCTGCCTGGGTATCTGAGGCGCCGGTACAGGCTATGGGACGTGCTTTAGCCGCGACTGGCTGTGAAACTCGCCGCTAGGGCGCCCTCCACGTAGGACAGGTAGCCCGGGTCGAACGCTGCGACACGCGGGGTCGACCTGGGTATCGCTGCGCTCAACCGCAGGATACTGGCCGCCTTTCTCGGGAGTAGGCCAAGCTTTTATTTCTGGCACCGGAGAGAACGGTACGACCATCGGCCACGCTGGCAGCCATTCGCTCAGCGAGTACAATGCGCGCCACCGTGACCCAGCACTCAGAGGTGCGCCATGCAACCCTTCGCCATCGCCCCGTCGATCCTTTCCGCCGACTTCGCCCGCCTGGGTGAGGAAGTGGACAACGTACTCGCCGCCGGGGCGGACATCGTGCATTTCGATGTCATGGACAACCATTACGTGCCCAACCTGACCATCGGCCCGATGGTCTGCTCGGCGCTGCGCAAGTACGGCATCACTGCGCCCATCGACGCGCACCTGATGGTCAAGCCGGTGGATCGCATCATCGGCGACTTCATCGAGGCCGGCGCCTCGTACATCACCTTTCACCCGGAAGCCAGCGAGCACGTCGACCGCAGCCTGCAGTTGATCAAGGCCGGTGGCGCCAAGGCCGGCCTGGTATTCAACCCGGCCACCCCGCTGGACGTGCTCAAGTACGTGATGGACAAGGTCGACATGATCCTGCTGATGAGCGTCAACCCCGGCTTCGGCGGGCAGAAGTTCATCCCCGGCACCCTCGACAAGCTGCGTGAAGCCCGCGCGCTGATCGACGCCAGCGGTCGCGAGATCCGCCTGGAAATCGACGGCGGCGTGAACGTGCAGAACATCCGCGAGATCGCCGAAGCGGGCGCCGACACCTTCGTCGCCGGCTCGGCGATCTTCAACCAGCCGGACTACAAGGCGGTGATCGACGCCATGCGCGCCGAACTGGCCCAGGTGCGTAGATGAAACCGCTGCGCGCGCTGTGCGCCGGTGAGCTGCCGCGCCTGGTGATGTTCGATCTGGACGGCACCCTGGTCGACTCGGTACCGGACCTGGCCACGGCCGTCGACCGCATGCTGGTCGAACTGGGCCGCGAGCCTGCCGGTGTCGAGCGCGTGCGCCAGTGGGTCGGCAATGGCGCCCGTGTGCTGGTGCGCCGCGCCCTGGCCGGTGGCCTGGATCATTCTGCGGTGGGTGAGGCTGAAAGCGACGAGGCGCTGGCGCGCTTTCTCGATATCTATGCCGACTGCCACGAGCTGATCACCCTGTATCCGGGTGTGCACGAACTGCTCGAAGCCCTGAGTACCGCCGCCGTCGAACTGGCGGTGGTCACCAACAAGCCGGAGCGTTTCGTCGCGCCGCTGCTGGAGCAGGTCGGCCTCGGTGGTTATTTCCGCTGGATCATCGGCGGCGATACCCTGCCGCAGCAGAAGCCCGATCCGGCTGCCTTGCTGCAGGTGATGCGCCTGGCCGGGGTGACGGCCGCGCAATCGCTGTTCGTCGGCGATTCGCGCAGCGACGTACTCGCCGCTCGCGCCGCCGGTGTGCCCTGCGTGGCGGTCAGCTACGGCTATAACCACGGTCGACCGATCGCCGAAGAAGAGCCGCAGTTGGTGGTCGATAGCATGGCCGAGCTGCTGTAGCGGCAATCGGTTGCTTGCGTCGAGCGGCTGCGCTACCTTGGCCGCTCGTTGTTTCCCCCTCTTCGAGATGCTCCCGTGGCGGTCACCTGCAAACTCTGGATGAAAGTCATCAAGGCCCTGGCCCGTTGGCGCTGGCGCGCCTGACATTCCCTGCCGCTGCGCGCGGCCCGTTTGCACCCGACCGATTTCTCATGCCACGAGGCTGATCATGATCCACGAAGAATTCCTGCGTTTAGCCGCCGAAGGCTACAACCGCATTCCGCTCGCCTGCGAAACCATCGCCGACTTCGACACCCCGCTGTCGATCTACCTGAAGCTCGCCGACGCGCCCAACTCCTACCTGCTCGAATCGGTGCAGGGCGGTGAGAAATGGGGCCGGTACTCGATCATTGGCCTGCCGGCGCGCACCGTGCTGCGCGTGCACGGTCACGAGGTGGTGATCACCACCGACGGCGTCGAAGTCGAGCGTCACCAATGTGCCGACCCGCTGGCCTTCGTCGAGGATTTCAAGGCCCGTTACCGGGTGCCGAGCATCGCCGGCTTGCCGCGCTTCAATGGCGGCCTGGTCGGTTACTTCGCCTATGACAGCGTGCGTTACGTCGAGCCCAAGCTGGCCGCCGGGGTGAACCCCGACGCGCTGGGCACCCCGGACATCCTGCTCAACGTCTCCGATGCCGTGGTGGTGTTCGATAACCTGGCCGGCAAGATGCACGCCATCGTCCTGGCCGACCCCGCCGAAGCCGATGCGTTCGCCCGTGGCCAGCAGCAGTTGCAGGACATCCTGCACAAGCTGCGTCAGCCGTTCACGCCGCGCCTGGGCGTGGATCTGAACAAGCCGGCGGGTGCGGAGCCGGCGTTCCGTTCCAGCTTCAGCCGCGAGGATTACGAGCGCTCGGTGGATGCCATCAAGGATTACATCCTGGCCGGCGACTGCATGCAGGTGGTGATTTCCCAGCGCATGTCGATCCCTTTCAAGGCCGCGCCGATTGACCTGTACCGCGCGCTGCGCTGCATCAACCCGACGCCGTACATGTACTTCTTCAACTTCGGCGATTTCCACGTGGTCGGCTCGTCGCCGGAAGTGCTAGTGCGTGTCGAGGACAACCTGGTCACCGTGCGGCCCATAGCCGGCACCCGCCCCCGTGGCGCCACCGAGGAGCAGGACCTGGCGCTGGAACAGGATCTGCTGGCCGATGCCAAGGAAGTCGCCGAGCACCTGATGCTCATCGATCTGGGCCGCAACGACACCGGCCGCGTCTCGGAAATCGGCTCGGTGAAGCTGACCGAGAAGATGGTCATCGAGCGTTATTCCAACGTCATGCACATCGTCTCCAACGTCACTGGTGAGCTGAAGCAAGGGCTGACCTCGATGGACGCCCTGCGCGCCATCCTGCCGGCCGGCACCCTGTCCGGCGCGCCGAAGATTCGCGCCATGGAAATCATCGACGAGCTGGAACCGGTCAAGCGCGGCGTTTACGGTGGCGCGGTCGGTTACTACGCTTGGAACGGCAACATGGACACCGCCATCGCCATCCGCACCGCAGTGATCAAGGACGGCGAGTTGCACGTCCAGGCCGGTGCCGGCATCGTTGCCGACTCGGTGCCTGCACTGGAATGGGAAGAAACCCTCAACAAGCGCCGCGCGATGTTCAAGGCCGTGGCCTTGGCGGAGCAGGGCTCGCTCTGATCCGAGCGAAAAACAAGAAGGGCAGCCTAGGCTGCCCTTCTTGTTTTCGACTTCCTCAGTATCGCTGCGCTCAGCGCCAGGCTACTTCGGACGCAGTTCGTAGGGCGGACTCAGGAGCGAAGCGAACAGTCCGCCAAACCATGCCGATCCTGGCAAAAGGGCAACGGCGTACTGCTTCGCGAGTACGCCCTACCGCGCTACATCCTGTGGAAGCGCGCCATGCGCGCGAAATCACGGGCATGGCCCGTTCCCACGGGTGTAGCCTGGGTGGAGCGTAGCGATACCCGGGGCCGATCTCAGCCTTCGAGTTTGGCCAGCGCCGCGCCGGCGTCCAGATAGGCGCCGGCCTGTTCACGGATACGCAGGGTGCCATCCGCCGGGGCGGTGACCTGGGTTTCCATCTTCATGGCTTCCATCACCGCAATCACCTCACCGGCTTTGACCTGGGCGCCGTCCTCGACCAGCCAGGCGTGCAGGTTGCCGGAGATCGGCGCGCTGACCAGGCCTTCTCCGGCAGCCGGCGCAGCGGCTTGAGGCGTTGGCTGAGTGTTACCGTCCAATGGCGCCAGACCTTGCAGCAGGGCGCTCGGCAGGCCCAGTTCGTGGCGCTTGCCGTCGATCTCGATGAAGGTACGTAGCACCGCCTCGCCGGCCACCGGCAAGGTACGCGGTGCCAGGGTGATCTGCTCGGCGAAGTCGGTTTCGATCCAGCGCGTGTGTACGGCGAAGTGCCCGCCGGTGAAATCGTCGTGATCCATCACCGCGCGGTGGAAGGGCAGCACCGAGGCGATGCCGTCGATCTGGAACTCGGCCAGGGCGCGGCGCGCGCGGGCGATGGCCTGCTCGCGGGTGGCGCCGGTGACGATCAGCTTGGCCATCATCGAGTCGAATGTGCCAGGCACGCTGGAGCCGCTTTCCACGCCACTGTCCAGGCGCACGCCCGGGCCGCTCGGGGAGCGGAATTCGCTGATCTTGCCCGGGGTGGGCAGAAAGCCCTTGCCGGCATCCTCGGCGTTGATGCGGAATTCGAAGCTGTGGCCGCGCGGAGTCGGCGTTTCAGTGAACGACAGTGGCAGGCCGTCGGCGACGCGCAGCTGTTCGATCACCAGGTCGACGCCCGCGGTTTCCTCGGTTACCGGATGCTCGACCTGCAGGCGGGTGTTCACTTCCAGGAACGACAGGGTGCCGTCGGCGCTGAGCAGGTATTCCACGGTGCCGGCGCCAACGTAGCCGGCCTTGGCGCAGATATCGTGGGCGGACTGATGAATGCGCTGGCGCTGCTCATCGGTGATGAAAGGTGCTGGCGCTTCCTCCACCAGCTTCTGGTTGCGGCGTTGCAGCGAGCAGTCGCGGGTGCCGACCACCACCACGTTGCCTTGGCTATCGGCGATCACCTGGGCTTCGATATGGCGCGGGCGGTCGAGGAACTGCTCGACGAAGCACTCGCCGCGGCCGAAGGCGGCCTCGGCTTCACGCACCGCCGAGGCATACAGCTCGGCCACTTCGTCCATGCGCCAGGCGACCTTCATGCCGCGCCCACCGCCGCCGAACGCGGCCTTGATGGCGATCGGTAGGCCGTGCTGCTCGGCGAAGGCCAGCACTTCGGCGGCGCTCTGCACCGGGCCGGGGGTGCCGGCAACCAGGGGCGCGCCGACCTGCTGGGCGAGTTTGCGTGCCTCGACTTTGTCGCCGAGCACGTCGATGGTTTCCGGGTTCGGGCCGATCCAGATCAGCCCGGCGTCTTGCACGGCACGAGCGAAGTCGGCGCGCTCGGAGAGAAAACCGTAGCCGGGGTGCACGGCATCGGCGCCTGCGCGCTTGGCGATGGCCAGCAGCTTGCCGATGTTCAGGTAGGTGTCGGCCGGGCGCTCGCCGTCCAGCCCATAGGCTTCGTCGGCGTGGCGCACGTGCAGGGCATCGATATCGGCATTGGCGTACACGGCCACGGAGGCCACGCCGTGGTCGCGGCAGGCGCGGGCGATGCGCACGGCGATTTCACCGCGGTTGGCGATCAGGACTTTTTTCATGGTTGGTTCTTCGCATCGGCAGTAGGAAAGGAGGCGTCGGGCTCGAGCTCGACGAACGCCTCGATCGGGTTGAAGCGGATCTGCGCGTTGATGGGGATTTGCCCGGCAAGATCCAGGTGGTGGCTGGCCACGGCGGCGATCACCGGATAGCCGCCGGTCAGCGGGTGGTCGGCGAGGAACAGCACCGGCTGGCCGCTGGCGGGCACCTGGATGGCACCCAGTGAGGTGCCTTCGCTGGGCAACTCGGCAGGGTTGCAACGCTCCAGCGGCACCTCGCCCTCGAGGCGAATGCCGACCCGGTTGGATTGCGGCGTGACGCGCCATAGCTGGCTGCTCAGGCGTTCGATGGCCGCCGGGGTGAACCAGTCGCTGCGCGGGCCCATGACCACATCCAGGGTGATGATGTCCTTGGCGGTGGGCAGCTCGAAAGCCGGGCCTTCGCTCGTCGATACGCTGCTACCGGCGCTGATTGTCTCGAAACCCAGCCGGTCGCCGGCCTTGAGCGGCGGCGGGCCGACCTGGGCCAGGCTGTCGTAGGACAAACTGCCCAGCACCGGCGCCACCTGAAAGCCGCCGCGAATCGCCAGGTAACTGCGCAGCCCGGCCTGGGGCGCGCCGAGGCTGACGCGGTCGCCGTCATCCAGTTCGATGGGCTGGTAATTGCCGGGCTGCCACTGCAGGCCGCTGGCGGTGGTCACGGTGACGGGCGTCTGCGCACCGCTGACGGCGATGAGCGTGCGGCCGTGGCAGACGAAGCTCAGGCCGCCGAGCACCACTTCCAGGCAGGAACAGGCCGAGTCGTTGCCCACTGCGCGGTTGGCGGCGCGCAGGGCACCACGATCCAGCGCGCCGGACATCGACACGCCCTGGTCGGTATGGCCGGCGCGACCGAGGTCCTGCAGCACCGTTTGCAGGCCGGGGCTGAGGATTTCCAGATAAGCGCCGGTTGGCGTTTCACCGGCAGTTGGCTGCTCGTGCGTTGGCAAACCACCAGCCGGCAGTGGGCCGGCATCCTGGAAGCGCACCTTGTAGCCGGGGCGCAGCAGGGCCGGCTCGTCGCGGCCCAAATCCCACATCTGTAGCGGCGTGACGCCGATGATCTGCCAGCCACCGGGGCTGGCCTTGGGGTAGATACCGCTGAAATTGCCGGCCAGGGCCACGGCGCCGGCTGGAATGCGCGTGCGCGGAGTCTGCCGGCGCGGCACCTGGAAGTCGGCGCCGCCGGCCAGGTAGCCGAAGCCGGGGGCGAAGCCGCAGAAGGCCACTTCGTAATCGGCGCTGGTGTGGCGGCACACCACTTCTTCACGGCTGATGCCGAGCAGCCCGGCGACCTCATCGAGGTCCTCGCCGTTGTAGTGCACGGGGATTTTCACGCGGCGGCTCTCGCGGGCGCTGCGCTGGCTCAGGTCGCGGCGGGCGAGATCGTCGATCAACGCCTGGCGGTCGACGGCGCTGGGCCGATACTGGATCAGCAGGGTACGGGCCGCCGGGACGATTTCCTCGACCCCGGCGATAGGCTCGGCCTGCAGCGCGTCGAACAGCGCCAGGGTTTCGTCGAGATCCTGCAGCTCGACGAGCAGCGTATCGAGGTTGGCTGGGAGAAAACGCACGGGCTTGTCCTATACGTGGTACGTGCTGTCAGGCACGTCGGTGATGAACATATGGCCTGGCGAATGGGTGATCGCGAACGGCACGCCGGAGGCCATGACTGCCGCCTGGGGCGTCACGCCGCAGGCCCAGAACACCGGTACTTCGCCGGGCTCGATGCGCACCGCGTCGCCGAAATCCGGCGCCTGCAGATCGGCGATGCCCAGGCGTTGCGGCTCGCCGATATGCACCGGAGCGCCATGTACCGAGGGATAGCGCCCGGAAATGCCGGCTGCCTCGGCGACGCGATCCGCCGGGATCGGCCGCATCGACACCACCATCTCGCCATGCAGGCGCCCAGCCGGGCGGCAGGCGCGGTTGGTGCGGTACATCGGTACGTTGCAGCCGTCGGCAATGTGCCGCACTTCGATGCCGGCTTCCTGCAGGCCGGTCTCGAAGGTGAAGCTGCAGCCGATCAGGAAGGTCACCATGTCGGTGTGTTCCGCCCAGGCGGCGGTGGCGTCGCTGACTTCCTCGGCTAGCTTGCCATCACGCCAGATGCGGTACAGCGGCAGGTCGGTGCGCAGGTCGGCGCCCTCGGCCAGTACCGTGTGCGGGCTGCCGGCGTCGCTCACGTCGAGCACCGGGCAGGCCTTGGGGTTGCGCTGGGCGTAGAGCAGAAAGTCATAGGCCCAGTCGCGGGGCAGGGCGATAAGGTTGGCCTGGGTCATGCCCGGCGCGATACCGGCCGTAGGCGCGACGCGGCCGTTGCGGTACTCGGCGCGGGCCTGGCGGGCGGCGGCAATGGCGGCCAGCTGGGCGCGTTGGATGGCGTTCATCGGGCGGCTCCGGCGAAAGCTTGCAGGGATACGCCGGACTGCTCCAGCAACTGACGCACCTCGCGGGCCATCTGGATGGCGCCGGGGCTGTCGCCGTGCACGCAGATGGAGTCGGCTTCGATGCGGGTGACGCTGCCGTCGATGGCTTCGACCTCGCCGGTCTGTACCAGGCGCAGCATGCGCTGGGCCACCTGTTCGGCGTCGTGCAGCACGGCGCCCACTTCGCGGCGCGACACCAGGGTGCCTTGCGGCGTGTAGGCGCGGTCGGCGAAGGCTTCGGCGATGCAGGTCAGGCCTTCGCGGCGGGCCAGCTCGATGAGCGGCGAACCAGCCAGGGCGACCATCACCAGGCGTGCATCGACGGCGCGAATCGCCTCGATCACCGCCAGGGCCTGGCGCGTGTCGTGGGCGATGGTGTTGTAGAGCGCGCCGTGGGGCTTCACGTAGCGCACCGTGGTGCCGGCGGCAGTGGCCAGGGCCTGCAGGGCGCCGATCTGGTAGATCACGTCGGCGGTCAGCTCGTCGCTGGCGATATCCATATTGCGGCGGCCAAAGCCGACCAGGTCCGGGTAGGCGACATGGGCGCCGATGGTCACGCCCTTGGCCGCAGCGGCCTTGAGGGTACGCAGGATGCCGGCCGGGTCGCCAGCGTGGAAACCGCAGGCGACGTTGGCGCTGGTGACGATGTCGAGCATCGCGGCATCGTCGCCCATGGACCATTGGCCGAAGCTCTCGCCCAGGTCGCTGTTGAGGTCGATGGAAGGCATGTCGTTCTCTCCTTACAGGTTCACGAAGGCCAGGATCGGGCCGACCGATTTGGCCGCCATGTACCAGGTCAGCAGGCAGGTCAGGGCGCCGAGGGCCAGCAGCCAGCGTGGGTAGTGGTAGCCCCCCATCAGGTCGCTGCGGCGCCAGCCCACGTAAACGAAAATGCTCAGGCCGATGGGAAGGATCAGGCCGTTGAAACCGCCGGCGAACAGCAGCAGCGCTGCCGGTGCGGTGCCCAGTGCGACATAGATGGCCAGGGACACGGCGATGAACGCCACGGTGGCGATGTTGCGGCCGCGCTCGCTGATGCCGGGCATGAAGGCGGTGATGAACGACATCGAGGTATAGGCGGCGCCGATCACGCTGGTGATGGCAGCGGCCCAGAGCACCAGGCCGAAGGTGCGCAGACCCAGCTCGCCTGCGGCGGCCTGGAACGCCTGGGCGGCCGGGTTGGCGCCTTTGCCGGAGATGTCGATGACCACACCGCTGGCCGCCACACCGAGAATGGCCAGGAACAGTACGTAGCGCATCAGACCGGTTACCGCGATGCCGCTCAGCGCCGCCTTGGTGACTTCCTTGATGTGCTCTTCGCCGACCAGGCCGCGATCCAGCAGGCGATGAGCGCCGGCGTAGGTGATGTAGCCGCCGACGGTGCCGCCGACGATGGTGGTGATGATCGCGAAGTTGATCTCGTCCGGCCACACGGTCTGGCGCAGCGCGTCGCCCAGAGGCGGGTTGGAGGCGATGGCGACGAACAGGGTAAGCAGGATCATCAGCACGCCCAGCACCACGATCAGCCGGTCGACGGCGATGCCAGCGCGTTTGGACAGGAAGATACCGATGGCCACCAGGGCGCTGAGTGCGCCGCCCCATTTCGGATCCAGGCCCATCAGGGCGTTCAGGCCCAGGCCAGCGCCGGCGATGTTGCCGACGTTGAATACCAGCCCACCGAAGATCACCAGCACCGCCAGCAGATAACCGCTGCCGGGAATTGCCGCGTTGGCGATGTCCGATGCGCGCATGCGGGTCAGGGTGACGATGCGCCAGACGTTCAGCTGCACCACGAAGTCAATGAGGATCGACGCCAGGATGCCGAAGGCGAAGGCCGCGCCCATGGTCGCCGTGAAGGTGGCGGTCTGGGTGATGAAGCCGGGGCCGATGGCCGAGGTGGCCATCAGGAAGATGGCTGCGATCAATGATGAGCGGCGTGAACGGGCGAAATCGGCGGTAGTCTGGGCCTGCATGGAACACTCCTGGGCGAAGTAACGGGTGCAGGGTGTAAGGCAATGGGCATGCCACATTGCGAGAAAGCAGCGTGATCTGTTGATTCTAGATAGATTTATTGTTCAACAATAAGATTTGAATTGAGGGTCTATTTGCACTGTTTTGTTACTTCGATACCCAGCGCTGATTCACCATGGTGCGCAGGGTGACAATACGGCCACTTGCCTGCAGCGCTGCGCTCGGAGACCATCGAGCCTCTTTGGCTCCGTCTCGACGATTTAGAGCCTGGCCAGGTCTGGTGGATCGCTAATGAACAACGACGTATCTGAAAACCCGCGCACCCTCGGTGAGACCGTGACCGCGGAAATCCGCCGCAAGCTGGTCGAGGGCGAACTGGTGCCGGGGCAGCGGCTGTCCGAGGCGGCGCTCAGCGAAAGCCTGGATATCTCACGCAATACCCTGCGCGAAGCCTTCCGCGTGCTGACCCAGGAAGGCCTGCTCAAGCACGAACCCAACCGCGGCGTGTTCGTGTCCGTGCCGGATATGGCCTCGATCATCGAGATCTACCGGGCGCGGCGTTTCGTCGAATGCCAGGCGCTGGCCCAGGCCTATCCCAAGCATCCGGCGGTCAAGCGCATGCGCGAGGCAGTGAACGCGGCGCAGCGCAGCGCCAAAGAGCTCGACTGGGGCGCTGTGGGCACGGCCAACATGGCCTTTCACGCGGCCATTGTCGAACTGGCCGACAGCCAGCGGCTGAATACCTTCTACCGGCACCTGTCCGCTGAGCTGCGCCTGGTATTCGGCTTGCTCAACGACGCCGAATTCCTGCATGCGCCCTACATCGACATGAACGCGGCGATTCTCGAACACCTCGAAGCCTGCCGCCCGCACGACGCCGCCAAGGCGCTGGACGCCTACCTGGTGCAGTCCGAGCGCACCATCCTGGCCGCTTACGCGCGGCGCGGCTCCTGAGCCTGCTCCAGCGAATAACCGCCCTGGCTTTCGGCGCACAGGCTGCTTTCGCCACTGGCATCGGCGGCTTTGGCGCAGCTATCGATATAGGCGGCCAGATGGTGCAGCTCGATGAACTTGGGCGCCTTGGCGCTGCTGTCCAGGGTGGTGATGGGCAGGTTCAGGCGGCCGGTGGCGATGGCGCGGATGAAGTTGTCGGCGCTCAGGTGACGGAAATACGCCGTGCGTACGCGGTCGATGGGCACGAGCACGTCGCCGTGGGTGCGGAATAGGAGCTCCAGCGTCTGGAGCGGCAGGTGCGGCTCAGGCTGAGTGTTCATGGTCGGGCTCGGTATGGGTCAGGTCTCGCTCAGTTTCATGGGCACGCCGCTACTCTTCAGCGAAACGCGAGGATTTGAGGATGCCGCCCACCAGGTGAATCTTGGTGACGTTGTCCTGGTGGATGTGAATGGGCGGGTGGTTCTGGTTTACGCTGTCGAAGCGGTACATGCCGTCGCGCAGGTAGATGTATTCCTTGATCATCGCCTGTCCGTCCAGGGTACGGACCATCACCTCGTCACCGGCGTGGAACGGCTTGTTCGGCTCGATTAGCACGTATTCGCCGTTCTTGATCCGCGGGTGCATGCTGTCGCCGTTAACCCGTAGCCCGTAGGCATTGGGGTCGTCGCTGTGAATGCGCAGGTAGCCGTCACCATGACCGACGGGAAAGTCGATCTCCTCGAAATAACCCTGAGTACCCAGCTGCGCATGCCCCACCACCGGCACCGCACCGCCACGGGCGTGGCCGACGGACAGGGTGTCGGCAGGTGGTGCTTCCGGCAGATCATCGGTGCCGGCCAGCTCGGCGAGGCTGACGCCGAGCGCCGGTGCCAGCAGCAGCAAATCGGATAGAGCGGGCTCGCGCAGGTCGCTTTCGTAATTGCCGATGCGCGACTGGGATGACCAGCCACAGGTTTCGGCCAGCGACTGCTGACTCAGGCCCTTGCTCTTGCGCAGGCGTTTGATGCGTTGCCCCAGGCTCTCCATTGTTCCACTCCGCTAATCACGATGTGAAATATTTATAGCGCAGTTTGCTGCTTGAATAAAACACGTTTCGTGATTATTTTTTAAGTGACGATGATCGGTAGGTGGCGTGGTGCGACCTGCCAGATGGGTTCATGGCATAGCCATCGGCGATGGCGGGAGGTAGATGATGATTGGCTATATAGACGAGGCGCTGCAGCGCTGGGGCGAGGTACGGCAGGATGGTGAGGCGCAGGGTGGCTCGAACATGGGCAGCAGCGTCATCGCGTCGTTGATGGCATCACAAGGTGTGCTTAATCGTGCCGCCCGCGGCAGCCGCGTGTTGGTGGACAGAACGACGGAGATCGACTGGATCGTCAGCAAGCACCTGTCCCCGCAGCAGCGGCAGGTCGTTGTCGAGCAGTACTGCAGCGGCGAGCCCCGGCGCGAGAAATGGACGGCCTGCGGATGCAGCCGGGCGCAGTTCTATCGACGACTGGGGCAGGCCCACCGGGCCATCGAATCACAACTTCTGAAGCGCGCCGCCTGAGACCATGTCATAGGCCGTTATAAGGCAAAAGCTGACATTGATGCAGTACCTGTGGGAGCGGGCCATGCCCGCGATTTTTCGCGCGCATGGCCCGCTCCCACAGTAGATCAGCGAACGTCCGTCCCCGCCATTTAGCTGCCAAAAAGACGAACCTGGGCTGAAAGACATGAACAGGTTCTTGGTGCGCTTTTCATTTCTGCCGGCGGCAATTCTCGCCGTTCGGCCTGTTTCCCTCCATGTAAACGCCGCCCCCGTGAGCCCCGCGTCGGGTGCTCTCGCGTGTGTGCCGCTCTAGCCGGCAGTCTGAAACGGGCGCGTGTCCGTTTTTTTCCAGTGCATCGACGCTGATCACCGGCGTGCCCTTGAGACGGTGAGAATCGGGGGTTATACATTCATCACCGTCACAGAGGTGGGCGAGCAGTCAGCCAGCCTCGTGGCTCAATCCTTGGCAACTCATGCGCCGACCGGCGCGCTGCAACATCCGACCTTCCTTTAACAGAGCCCCGCCACGTGCGGGGCTCTGTCGTTTCAGGGGGCGGCATAACCTCATGTCGTCGGGGCCATCGGCCTCGGGGAGTACGATAACAATGACTGAATTCAGCAGCGCCGTGCTGTTCGGCGTGCTCGGCGAGCATCTCGCCGCGCTGATCGCTCCAATCAATGGCGAGGCTGCACTCGGCGCCTTGTGCGGGGCCCTGGTGTACTTCACCACCACGCAAAATCTGCCCATGTGGAACCGGCTGGCGTTTTTCCTGACGTCGGCGGTGATGGGGTACCTGTGTGCCCCGGCCATCACCGACTTCCAGTTGCACGGCATCCACCCCTTCGCCTATCCGGGGCCTGCCGGCTTCGCCGGCGCCGGCTTGGTGGTGACGCTGATGCTGGCCGCTATTCGCCGTCGCGGCGGCAGCCTGAGCGACAAGCCGCCAGGCGACCGGGATGCCTGACCCGATGCGGCGACTGACAACAACTGCTATCTGAATCCGTACGGCGGCGCACTCCGCCGCCGCACTCACCCTGGCCCGCCACCGTGCGGGCTTTTTCATGTCTGGAGGAAACACCATGGCTATCAAAACCTTTGACCAAATGGCCGCCGCCGGCGAATTCCCGCTGATCGGCTTCAACGCGGCGGGCCTCGGCAATAACCCCTACGTCGATCCCATTGCTACGGCGAAGCTGGACACCCACTACTTCACCGTTGCCCCGCGCGGCCATCAGCCGGACTACATCAAGTCCTATGCCGGAAGCATCGGCGGCAAGCCCTTCGCCGTACGGCTGCCGTTCGCCGGCGAGCGCATCGTCATTCTCGACGGTGCTGGCGGCTTCACCTTGCGCCAGAGCTACGTGGAGGAAATCCGCAAGGCGATCCGGCATATCCATAGCTGGGGCGGCTTTTCGCTGCTCGACATGCACAACTACTGCCGCTGGTACGTGCGTGCCAGCGGGCCTGTCAGTGGTCGTGTGGTGCAGGCGTGGAACGGCGGCTACGCCCTGTGGACGGCCATCGGCGCGCCCGATTGCCCGGTCAACTACACCCTGCTGGCGCGTATCTGGGCGGCCATCGCCCGGGAGTTTCGCGATGAGCCCGGCGTGTTCGGCTACGGCCTGATGAACGAGCCACACAACATGGGCAGCGTGCCCGATGGCGGCGTCAACGTCGAAACCCTGTGGACCACCAACGTGCAGCGGCTGATCACCGCCGTGCGCGAGGTCGACCCGCGGCACTTCATCACCGTGGCCGGCAATTCGTTCGCCTCGGCGCTGTACTGGCCGCGTAGTTCGGACGCGCTCAAGAACCTGCAGGATCCCGGAGGCCGATTGCTCTATGAGGCGCACCAGTACCCCGATAAAGAGGGGCAGGGCGGTGGCAAGTGGAATCAGGCTACCGAGTCGATCGCCTACCGCGAGCGCGTTGCCGACTGGTATCCCTTCATCGACTGGCTCAAGGCCAACGGCAAGCGCGGGATCGCCGGTGAGTTCGGCGGGCCGGATCATTTTCCCGGCATGCGCACCTACTTCACCGAGCTGCACAAGTACTTCGATGCCAACCACATTCTGCGCTTCCAGTGGCTGGCCGGCCCCGGCGATGACGATGACGACCCGAACGGCATGGACCGCAACGACGGCACGCTCAAACCCAACACGCGCTCGTTGATGGCCCGCATCGGCAATACTACCACGGCCTACGGCCCACGTTGATCCACCTCGGTGACCCGCTCTGGCGGGTCACCGGCTTTTGATATCCGGAGACTTCCCATGGCCCGACTTACTGCCACCCAGGCGGGTGGCCAAAACGTACTAGCCTTTCTCGACATGCTCGCCTGGAGCGAAGGCACCTCGACCGTTGCCGAAAGCGACGACGGTTACAACGTGCTGGTGGGCGGCGACCTATTCGACGACTACAGCGCACACCCGCGCCAGCTCATCGACTTGCCGCGTTACGACATCCAGTCCACGGCGGCCGGCCGCTACCAGTTCCTGGCGCGCACCTGGGACGCCATCGTCGAACTCTACAAGTTTCGCGGTCGCTTCACGCCCGAGGCCCAGGACCTGGCCGCGGTGAAGTTGCTCGAAGAGTGCGGCGCGCTCGCAGCCATTCAGGCCGGCCAGGTGGCCGAGGCGATCAGTGCGGCAGCGCCCATCTGGGCCAGCCTGCCGGGCGCCGGCTACGGCCAGCGCGAACACGATCTTGCAGCCCTATTGCGCATCTATCGGCAGGAGCTGGCCTCCCAGTCGCGTGACCGGGATGACCTGCTCTCCATGTTCATTGCCTGCGGCGGGCAGGTGACAGCATGAGCCTGCTCACATTGATTCCCGCACGCTATCGATGGCTGATCGGCGGCGCCTTGGCTCTCGCGCTGCTGCTCGGTGCCATCAGCCTCGGCTGGGTGGTGCAAGGCTGGCGCCTGGGGCAGGCACTGGCCGCGCGCGACCAGTCCCACGCCGAGGCCATGGTGCGTCTGCACGACGCAGCCGCTCGTGAAACCCAGCGCGCCCAGAACAAGCGCCTGGCCCTCGAGCGGCAACTACAGGCGTTTTCGCAAACCCAATACAGGAGGCTCTCCGATGCTGAACAACAGGCTGCGCGTCTGCGCGATCGTCTTGCCACTGCTGAGCTACGGCTGTCAGTCCTCACCGCCGAGCCCGCAGCTGCCGACGTCGATCACCACGACCAACTGCCCGCCACCACCCGCGCCGGACGCCTGGTGGATGGCGCCCCACGAGCCGACATTGACCGAGGAGCTGCTCAACGAATTGTCGCCATCACCGGGCGCGGCGACCGCGCCATCATCGCCCTAGGAACGTGCCAGGCCTATGTGCGGGCGATCAGTGAAGCGCTCTAGTTCAAAGCGTGTGGCGTTGACAGTGGCAATTCTGTGCCGGAGAGTGCCCGCTCTCCGGCTCAATGACGCTGCCAGCGCATCACCAGCTCGGGATGCCCGGTGTGTGGATCGCTCTGCTCGCTCACCACCGTGAAACCGCAGTTTTGGTAGAAGGCGCACGCCCGGTTGTTGGCGCTGTACACGCTGAGCTCTAGCAGGTCGCAGCGGCGCTTGGCTTCGTCGAGCAGGCGTTTGCCGAGCCCGCGCCCCTGGGCGCTAGGCGCGATGAACAAGGCGGCCAGGCGATGTTCGTGCAATGACGCGAAGCCAAGAATTTGGCCGGCCTCTTCTAGTACCAGGGTTTCGGCCTGGGGCAGATAAATCTCGCCCATGGCGGCCAGTTGGTCGCGCCAGAACGACTCATGGATAAAGGCATGGGCCTGGATCGAGGCGCTCAGCCAGATATCGAGCACGGCGTTGGCGTCATTGGCGTGATAGGGGCGAATCATGATGAATTCCTTTCGGGGAGGATGTTGATACATGGCGGTACGGTTACATGTATTCGGCGCCTCCGGTGCCGGCACCACCAGCCTGGCGGCGGCACTGGCCGAGCGCTGTGGCTGGTTGCACCTGGATACCGACAACTTCTACTGGCTGCCGAGCGAGCCACCTTATCGCTTCAAACGCGAACCGCAACAGCGCGTAGAGCAGATCCGCGCGAGTGCTGCGCAGGCGAACGACTGGATCCTCAGCGGTTCGCTGTGCAGCTGGGGCGAGACGCTGGTGCCGCTGTTCACCCATGCCGTGTTCCTGCAGCTGGATGACGCCGAACGCATGCAGCGATTAGCGGCTCGCGAACGGCAGCGTTACGGCGAGCGGGTTCTGCCAGGCGGCGACATGCATGCCCAGAGCCTGGCCTTTCTGGAGTGGGCTGCCGGCTACCAGCAGGGCGATCTGCAGACCCGCAGCCTGCGCATGCACGAGGCGTGGATCGCCGGGCAACTGCGCTGCCCGCTGCTGCGCCTGGACAGCACCTGCGAGTCGCCCGAGCGGCTGGCTGGGAAAGTGATCGACTGGCTGGCCGCGCCCGCCTGACCTCGGCTGATAAAGGCGGGTGGGCTCGGGTGTGTCTCGCCCGTCTGTCAGGGCGTTGTGCCAGTTGCACGGCATGGCTCAGCTGGGCTACTGTGCCGCAAGATAAACGCGAGACCTCCTTCGTGAACGCAAGCAGTACCCTTCTGATGCGCCTCATCAAAGCCCACGCCCGTTGGCGTTGGCGCGCCTGATTTTATTCTCCGGCCCAGCCGGACGACTCTCTCAGCTCCACTCGAACCCTCAATAATATTCTCCAGGCCATAGGTGGTTTGTAAGGGAATAGGGGATCTCGAAACCGGAGTGATTGCTCAAGAGCAGTTCATCAAAGGGTTAAGCCAACATGCTGCTGATGATCGACAACTACGATTCCTTTACCTACAACGTGGTGCAGTACCTGGGCGAGCTGGGTGCCCACGTGCACGTCATTCGCAATGACGAACTGACCATCGCCGAGATCGAGGCGCTCAAGCCCGAGCGCATCGTCGTCTCGCCCGGCCCGTGCACGCCGACCGAAGCGGGCGTGTCCATCGAAGCCATCCTGCATTTCGCCGGCAAGCTGCCGATCCTCGGCGTCTGTCTGGGCCACCAGAGCATCGGCCAGGCCTATGGCGGCGACGTGGTGCGCGCTCGCCAGGTGATGCACGGCAAGACCAGCCCGGTTTTCCATGAGAACAAAGGCGTGTTCGCCGGCCTGGCGATGCCGGTGACCGTGACCCGTTACCACTCGCTGGTGGTCAAGCGCGAGACCCTGCCGGACTGCCTCGAGATCACCGCCTGGACGCAACACGAAGACGGCGCCGTCGACGAGATCATGGGCCTGCGTCACAAGACCCTGAACGTCGAGGGCGTGCAGTTCCACCCTGAATCGATCCTGACCGAGCAGGGCCACGAACTGTTCGCCAACTTCCTCAAGCAGACCGGAGGCGTGCGCCCATGAACATCAAGGAAGCCCTCAACCGCATCGTCGCTCAGCTCGACCTGAGCACCGAGGAAATGCGCGACGTCATGCGTGAAATCATGACCGGCCAGTGCACCGATGCGCAGATCGGCGCGTTCCTGATGGGCATGCGCATGAAGAGCGAGACCATCGACGAGATCGTCGGCGCCGCCAGCGTGATGCGTGAACTGGCCTCGCCGGTTGATATCGCGGCCGAGCGCCTGGTCGACACCTGCGGCACCGGTGGCGACGGTATGAACATCTTCAACGTTTCCACCGCGGCGGCCTTCGTCGTCGCGGCGGCGGGCGGCAAAGTGGCCAAGCACGGCAACCGCGCGGTGTCGGGCAAGAGCGGCAGCGCCGATGTGCTCGAAGCCGCTGGCATCTACCTGGGGCTCACGCCCGTGCAGGTGGCGCGCTGCGTCGAAACCGTTGGCGTCGGTTTCATGTTCGCGCCGTCCCACCATGGCGCCATGAAGCACGCCATCGGCCCGCGCCGCGAGCTGGGTCTGCGCACACTGTTCAACATGCTTGGCCCAATGACCAATCCGGCTGGCGCCAAGCATCAGGTGGTAGGCGTGTTCAGCCAGGCGCTGTGCCGGCCGATGGCCGAGGTGCTGCAGCGCCTGGGCAGCGAGCATGTGCTGGTGGTGCATGCCCAGGATGGCCTCGATGAGATCAGCCTGGCGGCGCCGACCTTCATCGCCGAACTGAAAAATGGCGTGGTCAGCGAGTACCGCACCCAGCCTGAAGACTTCGGCATCAGGAGCCAGAGCCTGATCGGCCTGACCGTCGAAGGCGCTGAGCAATCCCTGGAACTGATCCGCGACGCCCTGGGCCGCCGAAAAACCGATGCAGGCCAGAAGGCCGCCGAGATCATCGTGCTCAACGCCGGCGCCGCACTCTATGCAGCCGACCACGCCGACAGCTTGCGTGATGGCATGAGCCTGGCCCACGACGCGCTGCACACCGGCCTGGCCAGGGAGAAGATGGAGGAGCTGGTGTCCTTTACTGCCGTATTCAAACAGGAGAATGAAGGGTGAGCGTTCCTACCGTTCTGGAAAAGATCCTCGCTCGCAAGGCCGAGGAAGTGGCGGCGCGCCGCGCTGTTGTCAGCCTGGCCGAGGTCGAGCGTGAAGCGCGGGCTGCTGACCCGGTGCGCGGCTTTGCCAATGCGCTGATCGAAAAGGCCAAGAGCAAGCAGCCTGCGGTGATCGCCGAGATCAAGAAGGCGTCGCCGAGCAAAGGCGTGATTCGTGAGAACTTTGTGCCGGCGGAAATCGCTCGGAGCTATGAAGAGGGCGGCGCGACCTGCCTGTCGGTGCTCACCGATATCGACTTCTTTCAGGGTGCCGACCGCTACCTGCAGGAAGCGCGCAGCGCCTGCTCGCTGCCGGTGATCCGCAAGGATTTCATGATCGACCCTTACCAGATCGTCGAAGCCCGGGCGCTGGGCGCCGACTGCGTGCTACTGATCGTCTCGGCGCTGTCCGACGCGCAGATGGGCGAGCTGGCCGCTACCGCCAAGTCGTTCGATCTCGATGTGCTGGTCGAGGTGCATGACGGCGATGAGCTGGGGCGCGCGCTGAACGTGCTCGACACCCCGTTGGTCGGCGTCAACAACCGCAACCTGCACACCTTCGAAGTCAGCCTGGAAACCACCCTTGACCTGCTGCCGCGCATCCCTCGGGATCGCCTGGTGGTCACCGAGAGTGGCATCCTCAATCGCGCTGATGTCGAGCTGATGGAAATCAGCGAGGTGTATGCCTTCCTGGTCGGCGAGGCCTTCATGCGCGCCAACAACCCGGGTGCCGAGCTGGAACAACTGTTTTTTCCGGAGCGCAGGCGGCTGGTCAACAGCCCGAATGTGGACTGATACACAAACGGCGCCCGAGGGCGCCGTTGTTCTGTCTGCTGCTTATAAAGATAGACGCATCGACAGGTCCACCGCCTTGACGTCCTTGGTCAGGGTGCCGATGGAGATGTAATCCACCCCGGTCTCGGCGATACCGCGCAGGGTGCTGTCATTGATGCCGCCGGAGGCCTCCAGCTTGGCGCGGCCTGCGGTGATCGCCACCGCCTGGCGCATTTCATCGGTCGACAGTTCATCGAGCATGATGATATCGGCGCCGGCGTTGAGGGCTTGCTGCAGCTCATCCAGGCTTTCCACTTCCACCTCGACCGGCTTGCCCGGCGCGATACCGCGCGCAGCGGTTACCGCTGCTGCGATGCCGCCGCAGGCCGCGATATGGT
Source organism: Phytopseudomonas straminea (assembly GCF_900112645.1). Lineage (GTDB taxonomy): Bacteria > Pseudomonadota > Gammaproteobacteria > Pseudomonadales > Pseudomonadaceae > Aquipseudomonas > Aquipseudomonas straminea. Next base: position 75,593 of record NZ_FOMO01000013.1, read on the forward strand.
TTTCCTTGATCAGGAAGGCATCGAACAAACCGATGCGGTGGTTGTGGCAGCCGCCCTGGGTGACCGCGTACTTCTGCGCCAGGCGCAAACCGGGCAGGGTCTTGCGGGTATCAAGCAGCTTCACGCCGGTGCCCTGCACCAGATTGGCGTAGTGTTGGCAGCGAGTGGCCACGGCTGACAGGGTCTGCAGGAAATTCAGCGCCGTGCGTTCGCCACTGAGCAGCGCCCGCGCCGGGCCTTCGAGGTGGAACAGCGCCTGGTTGGGCGTTACCTGCTGGCCGTCCTGCACCTGCCAGTGTACGGCGACGCGGGCATCGAGCTGGTGAAACACCTCATCGACCCAAGCTGTGCCGCAGATCACCGCGTCGTCACGGGTGATCACGGTAGCATTGGCCAGGCGCGACTCAGGAATCAGCTGGGCGGTGATGTCGCCGCTGCCGATATCCTCGCGCAGGCTGCGGCGGACATTGGCCTCGATTTCGGCACGAAGCTCGGTAAGCAGTAGGTTCGGCATGGCGCCTCCGATTGGCTGAGGCGGCGATTATAAAGGCTGCGGAGGGTGCTGTTACGTTCATCGGGTAAAAATGAACCCAGACCGTAACGGTCGGTCACATAGCCAGTCCGCCGGTACCCTGTCGGATTGGCTGTGATGCATTTCATATCTGCAAGAAATTGCCTTGGCATCTCCTGCAGCAATCCGATATGTTTTAATGCAGGAGTATTGACGTCATACCCTTGACGTTTGAAGGTGCTCGCATTCCTGTTCCAGTCTGCTTCGCCAGCGCTCTGCGCAGGAGATCCTGATGAAAACCGATGCCAACGTGGTGCATCTTAACAAGATGGTTCCCGACACGGCCCACCCCGCGGCTGCGAGGTTGCCTGCATCGCTCATTCAGGTTCGCGACCGTGCCGCTAATCAGCTCAAACAGGCACTGCAGGCGTTGTTCGATAACGCCGACGACACCCTTTTCGACATGGCGGATCGCGCCACCAGTAACGCCGAGCAAAATTCCTTTTTCGAAGCCATGCGTGACCTGCGCCTCAAGCGCAAGGGGATCGAGCGTGGCTTCCTGCAGCGCGTCTTCGAATCATTCGCCGGTCTGAATCAGCATGTGGTCGTCGGCAAGGCGCCGACTCTGGATGCGGTGTCCTTCGATAGCCTGTCCCTAGTACAGAATGACGAGCTGGAAGAAACCGTCGCTCTGGATTCGATGATTGCCAAGGTGCTGAGCCGTGATCAGGTGGCGCTTACCCACCTGACCACGCGCTTGAACGCCATCGTCAGCAAGAAGCTCGACGACAAATCCAATCCCCTCGGTCCGGTTCTGCTCAGTGAGCTGTTCCTCGAGTCGTGCAGCGGCCTTGGCGTCGAGATCAAGGTCAAGCTGATCATTCTGAAGCTGTTCGAAAAGTACGTGCTTAGCGGCCTCGAACAGCTGTACAGCGATTCCAATGCCTTGCTGATCGAAGCCGGTGTGTTGCCGGAGCTCAAGGCTGTGCCGACGCGTCGCTCCCGTCCGGAGCGCAGTGATGCGCTGGAAGGCTTCCAGCGTTCTGGCGATATGGCCGATGACGAAGTCCGCGAGGTATTTGGTGCGCTGCAGGAATTGCTGTCGCAAACCCGCGAAGGTATCGCGCCACGCCGCCACGCGCCGGCCAATGCCATGCCGATTTCCACCAACGACCTGATGCGTCTGCTTTCCCACATGCAGCAGCGCGCGCCGATCCAGGCCCCTCTGGACGTCGATTTGCGCGCCCAGCTCGAGCACCTGCTGACCCGCGCCAGCGCCAAGAGTGGCCGCGTGCGCGTAGTCGGTGAAGTCGATGAAGACGTCATCAACCTGGTGTCGATGCTGTTCGAATTCATCCTCGATGACCGCAGTCTGCCGGATTCGCTGAAGGCGCTGATCGCCCGTTTGCAGATTCCGATGCTCAAGGTCGCAGTACTCGACAAGACGTTTTTTAGTCGCGGCAGCCATCCGGCGCGTCGCCTGCTCAATGAAATCGCCACCGCGGCGTTGGGCTGGGGCGACCACGACAGCAACCAGCGCGACAGTCTGTATCAGAAGATCGAGCAGGTCGTGCAGCGACTGCTCAATGATTTCACCGATGATCCGGCGATCTTCTCCGAGCTGCTGTCTGATTTCCTGGCCTTCACCGGCGACGAGCGCCGCCGTAGCGAGCTGCTCGAGCAGCGCACTCGCGACGCCGAAGAGGGCAGTGCGCGCGCCGAGATGGCCCGCCGCGAAGTGGAACAGGCGCTAAATGATCGCCTGCTCGGCAAGACCCTGCCCGAGGTGGTGGTGCGTCTGCTGCGCGAAGCCTGGAGCAAGGTCATGATGCTGACCTGCCTCAAGCACGGCACCGATTCCGAACAGTGGCAGAGCACCCTCGCCACCATGGACGACCTGATCTGGAGCGTGGAGCCCCACGAGAACCCGGAAGCCCGCCTGCGTCTGCTAGAACTGGTGCCCGGCTTGCTCAAGGCGCTGCGTGAAGGCATGGCCAGTGCGGCGTTCGATCCGTTCTCCACCAGCGAATTCTTCAGCCAGCTCGAAGCGCTGCACGTGCAGGCCTTTCAACGCTTCAAGCGTGCCATTCCCGATGCCGAGCGTCCGGCACCCACCGAATCCGATGAAGTTCAGCGCTCAGCGCTTTCCGCCGTTGGTATCGAGCTGCCATTGCTCGACCTGCAGCCGGAAGAAGAGAGCAGCATTTCGGCTATGGTCGAGATCGTCGAGGAAATCGTGCTCGAAGCGCCGGGGCAACCGCGCAGCGAGCCGCAGGACGAGCCTGTGCTGGCCGACGACGATGAGTCGTTGCGCTATGTCGATGCCCTGCGCGTCGGCAGTTGGGTCGAATTCCAGGAAGACGACGAGCACAAGCTGCGCTGCAAGCTGGCAGCCATCATCAAGCCGACCGGCAAGTACATCTTCGTCAACCGCACGGGCATGAAAGTGCTCGAGAAGACCCGCATGGGCCTGGCCGTGGAGTTTCGCCGCAACGCGGTCAGGCTACTCGATGATGCGCTGCTCTTCGACCGCGCCCTGGAGTCGGTGATTGGCAACCTGCGCCGTCTCAAGGGCGCCTAACAGGCTGTTGAAAAACTACCTACGTTGCCACTGCTGCGTTAAAAACAGCCTCAAAATGCTCATGTACAGCTCGTACACTCCGCTTTTTCGGTTTTTTTTGCCTTGTACTGGCTGCCTCGCCTACGTTTTCAACGGCCTGCTAACACTCTCGATTCTTCTGCTCGATACATTTCTCACGGCCCGTCAGGGCCGTGAGTCGTTATGGGCGACGCCGAATCCTGCGCCGCGCCACGACTTGCACCAGAGGCTGGTCAGCCCCTAGAGTGTGCGCAAACTCGGGGAACACCTATGCGCAAGCGACTCGAAGACGGCTGGTATCAGGGGATTCAGCACTGTCCTTCGCCCAACTTCAACAAGCGTCCGCAGGGCGAGATTTCCCTGCTGGTCATCCACAACATCAGTCTGCCGCCGGGCCAATTCGGCACCGGCCAGGTGCAGGCGTTCTTCACCAACTGTCTGCAGGCCGATGCTCACCCGTATTTCGCCGGCATCGCCAGCATGACGGTATCGGCGCATTTTCTGATCGAACGCGATGGCAGCATGGTGCAGTTCGTGTCCTGCCTGGATCGTGCCTGGCACGCCGGGGTGTCGTCCTTCGAGGGGCGCGAGAACTGCAACGATTTTTCCCTGGGCATCGAACTCGAAGGCACCGATCATTTACCGTTCACGGATGCGCAGTACGCTGCGCTAACGCAACTGACGCGCGCGCTGCAGCAGGCCTACCCGGCCATCACATCGGCGCGCATCTGTGGGCATAGCGATATCGCCCCGGGCCGCAAGACCGACCCAGGGCCGGCATTCGACTGGGCGCGGCTGCGCGCGTCACTGATGACTGATAAGGAGGCATCATGAGTTTCCTGGTGTTGCTGCTGGTGCTGTGGGTGGAGAAGTTTTCCTCCTGGCGCCAGCGTATCCAGCAGGACGAACCCTGGCTGCGCGCCTTGGCTCGCATGGAGCGTGGCGGCACCACCAGTGATTCGCCCTGGCTGGCCATCACGTTGTTGGTTGGTGTGCCACTGCTGATTCTGGCTGCGGTCCTGAAATTGCTGGCGCCGCTGGCCTATGGCTGGTTGCTGTTGCCGATCCATCTGCTGGTGGTGATCTACAGCCTGGGCTGTGGTGATCTGCTGACAGCGCTCGGGCCGTTTCGCGATAGCTGGCGGCGCGGTGACGGCGAGGCGGCGTATCTGGTCGCTCAGCGTGACTTGGGCGTGCAGGCTGAAGGCGAGTCGACGCTGCTATCGAACGTGCAGACCTATCTGGTCTGGCAGGCCTATCAGAGCTTTTTCGCGGTGATCTTCTGGTACGTGTTGCTCGGCCCGCTCGCCGCTTTGGCTTACCGCCTGTTGGCGCTGATCGTCGAGCATGGCCAATCCGAAGCGCTGCGTGAGCGCGCGGGGCAGCTGCGTCACGCCTTCGACTGGTTGCCGGTGCGGGTGCTGGCGGCGAGCTTCGCGCTGGTCGGGAATTTCATCGCGGTCAGCCGCGCCTTGCTGCACGAAGTGCTGAGCTGGGACATTTCGGCTGCGCAATTGGCGGCCGGTGCGGCACGTTCCGCTGCTGAAACACCGGAACCGGCTCTTGGCGAAGCGGGCGTGACCACCCTGGACAGTCTGTGGCAGTTGCTGGTGCGTGCGGCCATCCTTTGGTATGCCGCTATCGCGCTGTGGACGCTGCTCTTCTAAATCCGCCAGCCGAACAGCTCGGCGGCATTGCGGCTGCTGGCGGCGGCCAGTTCCTCAGACTCTACCGCCAATAGCGTGGCGAGCTCGTGGCAGATCGCCGGTAGGTGAACCGGGCTGTTGCGGATATGCGGGTACATGGCCGGCGCCATGTCCGGTGAATCGGTCTCCAGTACCACGGCGTCGAGCGGCAGGCGCGGGATGACCTGGCGCAGGCGGTTGGCCTGGGGCCAGGTCGCTGCACCGCCCAACCCCAGCCTGAAACCCAGTTTCATATATTCCCGCGCTTCTTCGTAGCTGCCGGCAAAGGCATGGATGATGCCGGCACGCTTGAGCTTGAAGCGTTTCAGGGTGGCGATCACCTGGGCATGGGCGCGTCGCACATGCAGCAAAACTGGTAGCTCGAGGCGTTGTGCGAGTTCCAGTTGCGCCTCGAACAGCACCTGCTGATGTTCGCGGTCCAGCTCCGGCAAGTAGTAATCCAGGCCAAATTCGCCCACCGCGCAGAGCTTCTCATGACCTTGCCGCTCCAGCAGCCACTGCTCCAGCCGCTGTACATCTCCAGGCTGATGGCTTTCCAGATAAACCGGGTGCAGGCCGAAGGCCGCGTATAGTCCGTCGTGGGCCAGCACCTGATCCCACAGGCGCTGCCAGTTGCCATGCTCGACGCCCAATATCACCAGTTTCTCGACGCCCAGAGCGCGCGCTTCGGCAAGCACTTGCTGGCGGTCTGCATCGAAGTCGGGGAAGTCGAGGTGGGTATGGGTGTCGATCAGCTGCATGGGCCCGCCGAGGGTCGAGGTTGTAAGGGCGGCAGGTTTGTGCGCCTGCATGACAACATTCTGTGAGTCATTGGCGGTATTGGCCAGTCGAACGATCAGGGACGGCGATTGTGGGGATCGCCGATAAAAAGGGGCCGCCGCATGATGCGTCTTCGCAAGATACTCGGCTGGTGCCTTGCCAGTCTCCTGCTACTGATCGCAGCCCTGATGCTGTTTCTGGTGCTGTTCGACTGGAATCTGCTCAAGCCCACCATCAATGCACGGGTTTCCGAAGCGCTCAACCGTCCGTTCGCCATCGAGGGCAATCTCGCCGTGCGCTGGCAGCGTGAACCCGACGAGCCGGGCCTGCGCGCCTGGGTGCCCTGGCCCCACGTGTCTGCCGAGCAGCTTAGCCTGGGCAACCCCGAGTGGGCCAAGGGCGAGCACTTCGTTTATCTTGAGCGGGTCGAAGCCTGCCTGTCGCCCTTGCCGCTGCTGTGGAAAACCGTGTCGATCCCGCGCATCCAGCTGACCGGCGCCGATGCTGTGCTGGAGCGCCTGGCCGATGGGCGCGCCAATTGGACTTTCGATCTCGGTGAGCAAGAGCAGCCGGAAGAGGACAGTGCCTCGCCCTGGGTGATGGACATCGGCACCATCGGCTTCGACAAGGCGCGGGTCAGCGTCGACGACAAGGTTTCCCAGGCCAGTGTGAACCTGCAGGTCGAGCCGCTCGGCAAGCCGATCGCCTTTGCCGAGATCGTCGGCAAGGCGGCCAACCAAGTGGAGGAGGGCGCCGCGCAGCCGCAGGATTACGCCTTCGCCTGGCAGGCCAAGGGCCGTTACAAGGGCCAGGCCCTGAGCGGCAATGGCCGCATCGGCGGTTTGCTGGCCCTGCAGGATGCCCAGGTGCCATTCCCCGTGCAGGCCGATGTACGCGCCGGTACCACGCGGGTGCAGGTAGCCGGCACCCTGACCGATCCGAAGAACCTGGGCGCCCTGGATCTGCGTCTGCGCCTGTCGGGCGCCAGCCTTGGCAACCTGTACCCGCTGACCGGCGTTACGCTGCCCGATACGCCGGCCTATTCCACAGACGGGCGACTGGTTGGCCAACTGCAGGATCCGGACGGCCCGCTGTTTCGCTACGAGAAATTCAATGGCCGCATCGGTGACAGCGACATCCACGGCGATCTCACCTTCGTGGCCCGCAAGCCACGACCGAAGCTCTCCGGGGCGTTGGTGTCCAACCAGTTGCGCTTCGCCGACCTGGCGCCGCTGATCGGTGCCGATTCCAATGCGGAGAAGAAGGAGCGTGGTGCGGCGAGCGTTCAGCCCGGTAACAAGGTGCTGCCCGTGGAGGAGTTTCGCACCGAGCGCTGGCGCGACATGGACGCCGACGTCAGTTTCACAGGCAAGCGCATCGTGCACAGCGAGCAACTGCCCTTCACCGACCTGTTCACCCATGTGGTGCTCGATAACGGCAACCTCAGCCTGGAGCCGTTGCGCTTTGGCGTGGCCGGTGGCCGGCTAGATTCCACGCTGCGCCTGGACGGCAGCGCCACACCGCTCCGCGCCCAGGCTCAGCTCAGTGCGCGTAATTTTCGCCTGCGCCAGCTGTTCCCCAATGTCGAGGTGATGCAGAGCAGTCTCGGCGCCTTGAATGGCGATGCGGCCATCAGCGGCACCGGCAATTCGGTGGCGACCCTGCTGGGCAGCGCCAATGGGCACGTCAAACTGCTGATCAACGATGGCCGGGTCAGCCGTAACCTGATGGAAATCGCCGGCTTGAACGTCGGTAACTATCTGGTCGGCCGACTGTTCGGCGATAACGAGGTAGAGATCAACTGCGCGGCCGCCAATCTCGATATCAAGCAGGGCGTGATGCGCCCGCAATTGATGGTGATCGACACCGAGAATGCGCTGATCGGCGTGGACGGCACGGTGAACTTCGGCAACGAGCAACTCGACCTGACCATTACCCCCGAGTCCAAGGGCCTGCGGATCTTCTCGTTGCGGTCGCCACTGTACGTACGCGGCACCTTCAAGAACCCGAACCCCGGCGTGAAGGCCGGGCCGCTGGTTTTGCGTGGCGCCGGCATGCTGGCCCTCGGCGCGCTGGTCGCGCCAGCCGCCGGCCTGGTGGCGCTGGTCGCCCCCAGTGGCGATCAGCCCAATGAGTGCGAACCGCTGCTGCAGCAGATTCGCCAGGGGCGCTAAGGGCTGTGCGAAAGACCTCCGGGTGAGGAGGTCTTTCGCGCCGAGCTAGGGCTTGAAACGTATCTTCAGGCCCCGCTCGATGGCATCCAGGCCCGGGTGGTAGCTGCCGTCCAGAGCGTCGAGCAGGCGATCGAACACCCGTTCGGCAATACACTCGTGCTGCTGAGATATGGCGTTCACTCGCAGCGGCAGGAAGTCCAGCAGCTGGGCGTCGCCGAAGGTGCCGAGTCGCAGCGTATGAGTGTCCTGCTCCGGGTGTTCGTGCAGCGCGTCGAGCACGCCCTCGAGCAGCACGTAGGCGGTGGTTACCAGTACATCCGGCAGGCCGCCCTTGGTCAGCAGTTCCTTCATTTGCCGGTACCCCCACTGGCGGCTGAACTGCTCGCCGTGGCTGACACTGATCAACCCGTCGAAGCCGGTCAGTGCCTCGCGGAAACCCTGCTCGCGGGCCTGGCTGATCGGCAATTCCAGCCGGGCGCCGATCAGCGCGGCATGGCGCTGGGCCGGTTGTATCAGGCTGCGGGTCAATTGTTCGCCGGCCTTACAGTCATCGCTGACCACCGAATAGAGATGCTCGGGATCCAGGGCGCGGTCGACGGCTATCACCGGCGTGCCGGCGGCGACCAGATGGCGGTAGTCGGGTGCGTCCTGGGGCAGGCAACTGGCGACGATCAGCGCATCGCAGCGGCGCGAGCGGAACAGTTCGAGGAGCTGGCGTTCGCTGTCTGGCTGGTCATCGGAGCTGGCGATCAGCAGCTGATAGCCCGCTGCCCGGGCGCGCTGTTCGAGCAGCTTGGCCAGGCGCGCGTAGCTCGGGTTTTCCAGGTCCGGGAGGATGAAGCCAAGGCAGCGGCTTTCCCCGCGGCGCAGGCCGGCGGCCTGGGTGTTGGGGCGATAGTCGTGCGCTTCGACGACTTCGAGCACACGCTGCACGGTAGCTGCGCTGATACGACGCTTGGCGGCCTGCCCGTTGATCACGTAGCTGGCCGTGGTCACGGAAACGCCGGCCAGGCGGGCGATGTCGGTCAACTTCAAATGGTCATCTCCTCTGCCAGGCCTTCAAGGATTACCCATTATCAGGTAACGTGCCAGTGCTAGATGAAACGATTCAGCAAACGAGTCGACTAAGCTAACAAGAATGTCCGCCAAGCCCGCCTGCAGTCGGGCTTGCTCCAGGAGAAAACGTCATGCTCGAACTACACCCTTCGCAAATCCAGATGGGCCGAGAGGCCGTCGACAAGCAGCAGGCGCTGGCCTTGCTTGCCGAGAATCTGGTCGCCGACGGCCTGGTGGCGGCCGGTTATCTGGATGGTATGCAGGCGCGGGAGCGCCAAGGGTCGACCTATCTGGGGCAGGGTATCGCCATTCCCCACGGCACCCCGGAAACCCGTGATCAGGTGTTCGAGACCGGCATGCGGCTGATCCAATTTCCTGAGGGTGTGGACTGGGGTGAAGGCCAGCGGGTTTACCTGGCCATCGCCATTGCCGCACGTTCCGACGAGCACCTGCACCTGCTGCAACTGCTCACTCGTGCGCTCGGCGAGGGCGACCTGAGCCAGGCCCTGCGCGAGGCGGTGGATGCCGAGGCGATCCTTGCCTTGCTGCAGGGCGCCGCACCGGAGTTGGCGCTGGATGCACAGCTGGTGAATCTGAGTGTTCAAGCTGACGACCTCGACGAGCTGACCTGGCAGGGCGCGCGTCTGCTGAAAAAGGCCGGCTGCGCGGGCGCCGGTTACGCGGCCAATCTGGTGCAGGCCGAGCCGCTGCCTCTGGGCAACGGGCTGTGGTGGCTGAGCAGCGAGCAGGGCGTCGAGCGCCCGGGCCTGGCGTTCGTGACCCCAGCGCAGCCGCTGCAGCGTGGTGATCAGCCGGTGGCGGGCCTGTTCTGCCTGGCCTGCCTGGGTGAAGGGCATCGTCAGGTACTCGAGCGCCTGTGTGATCTGCTGATTGCCGGTCAGGGCGACATGCTCACCCAGGCCACCACTAGCCGCAGCGTACTCGAAGCGCTCGGTGCCGAGCTGCCGGCCGACTGGCCAAGCCTGCGCATCACCCTGGCCAACGCCCACGGTCTGCACGCACGCCCGGCCAAGACCCTGAGCGAAATCGCCCAGGGCTTTGACGGTGAAGTGCGCGTACGCCTAGCCGATGGCGCCGAGACCACCGTATCGGCCAAGAGCCTGAGCAAGTTGTTGGCCCTCGGCGCGCGCCGCGGCCAGGTATTGGAGTTCAGTGCCGACCCGGCCATCGCCGAGCAGGCCTTGCCGGCCATCGAGGCGGCGGTTCGCGCCGGCCTGGGTGAAGACGTCGAGCCGCTGCCCGAACAGGTCGAGAACGCTGCCGAGCCAGTCGCCGAGTCGCCTACCAAGGAAACCGTCGTCGCTCCGGTAGCCGGTTCGCGTGTGCATGCGGTGGCGGCCTCGCCCGGTATCGCCAGTGGCCCGGCGTTCGTGCGGCGCATGCCGAAACTGGATTACCCTGAACTTGGCGAGGGTGTGGCGGCTGAGCGTCAGCGTCTGAATGAGGCGCTGCAGCACATCGATGGCGAAATCCAGCGCCTGGTCGAGCGAAGCGAGGAGGCCAGCATTCGCGAGATTTTCGTCACCCATCAGGCGATGCTCCGCGACCCGGCGCTGCGTGAGGATGTCGACGCGCGCCTGGCCAACGGTGCCAGCGCCCAGGCCGCCTGGATTGGCGAGATCGAAGCGGCCGCCGCGCAGCAGGAATCCCTGCACGACGCCCTGCTGGCCGAGCGAGCGGCGGATCTACGTGACGTTGGCCGCCGCGTGCTGGCGCATCTGTGTGGCGTCGAAGCGCCGCAGGAGCCGGTCGAACCCTACATTCTGGTGATGGGCGAAGTCGGCCCGTCGGATGTCGCCAGCCTGGATCGCCAGCGCGTGGCCGGCATCGTCACCGCCCGCGGCGGGGCGACCGCCCACAGCGCGATCATCGCCCGTGCCCTGGGGATTCCCTGTGTAGTCGGCGCCGGTGAAAGCCTGTTGTTGCTGGAGCAAAGTACGGCTTTGCTGCTCGACGGCGACCGCGGCCAGTTGTGGGTGCAGCCGGACCAGGCGACCCTGGACCAGGCCGAGCGTGAGCGGCAGGCCAGCGAGCAGCGTCGCGAGCGAGCCCATGGCGAACGCCTGCAGCCGGCGCACACCCGCGACGGTCATGCCGTCGAGGTGGCCGTGAACATCGGCGCCAGCGGCGAGGCGGCCGGCGCGGTCGAACTGGGCGCAGAAGCGGTAGGGCTGCTGCGTACCGAACTGGTGTTCATGAATCATGGCCAGGCGCCGGATGTGGCGACCCAGGAAGCCGAGTACCGCCGCGTGTTCGACGCCCTGCAGGGTCGTCCGCTGGTGGTACGTACCCTGGATGTCGGCGGTGACAAGCCGCTGCCTTACTGGCCGATGCCCGAAGAGGAAAACCCCTTCCTCGGTGTGCGCGGCATCCGCCTGATCTTGCAGCGCCCGGACATCATGGAAACCCAGTTGCGTGCACTGTTGCAGGCCGCCGAAGGTCGCCCGCTGCGCATCATGTTCCCGATGGTCGGCCAGGTCGAAGAGTGGCGTACCGCGCGGGAAATGGTCGACAAGCTGCGCCAGGAGATTCCGCTCAGTGATCTGCAGCTGGGCATCATGATCGAGGTGCCGTCTGCTGCGCTGCTGGCACCCGTACTGGCCCGCGAGGTGGACTTCTTCAGCATCGGCACCAACGACCTGACCCAGTACACCCTGGCCATCGACCGTGGCCATCCGACGCTGTCCGCCCAGGCCGATGGCCTGCATCCTTCGGTACTGCGCCTGATCGGCATGACCGTCGAGGCCGCGCATGCCGAAGGCAAGTGGGTCGGTGTCTGTGGCGAGCTGGCTGCCGACATGCTCGCCGTACCGCTGCTGGTTGGCCTGGGTGTCGACGAACTGAGCGTGGCGGCGCGCAGCATTCCGCTGGTCAAGGCGCGGGTGCGCGAGCTGGATCTGCAGCACTGCCAGGCTCAGGCCCGCCAGGCGCTGCTGCTGCCAAGCGCCACCGCGGTGCGCGCGCTGGTCGAGGAGGCGAAGTAAATGGCGCGAATCCTTACCCTGACCCTCAACCCGGCGCTGGACCTGACCGTCAGCCTCGACACCCTGCAAGCCGGCAACGTCAACCGCAGCCTGGGCATGACCACTCACGCGGCGGGCAAGGGGCTCAACGTGGCCCAGGTGCTGGCTGACCTTGGCCATAAAGTCACGGTCAGCGGCTTTCTCGGCCAGGCCAATGCCGCGCCGTTCGAGCAACTGATGCACCGTCGCGGCTTTACCGATGCCTTCGTGCGGGTGCCCGGCGAGACGCGCAGCAACATCAAGCTCGCCGAGCGCGACGGACGCATCACCGACCTCAACGGGCCGGGCCCCGAGGTGGACGAGGCTCACCAGGCGCAGCTGCTCGCCCAGTTGGATGAGATCGCAGCCGGCCATGACGCCGTGGTGGTCGCCGGCAGCCTGCCGCGCGGCGTGTCGGTCGAATGGTTCGCCGCATTCTTGCGTCGTCTGACGGCCGCCGGCCTGCCGGTAGCGCTGGACACCAGCGGAGCGGCGCTGCGTGCCGGTCTGGCGACCAGCCCATGGCTGATCAAGCCCAACGAGGAAGAGCTGGCCGAGGCTTGTGATCTGCAGCAGGCATCGTCCGAACAACTCGATGCCGCCGTCGGCAAGCTGCGCGCCACCGGGGTCGAGCATGTGCTGCTCTCGCGCGGCTCGCAAGGTGCCGACTGGTTCGGCCCCCATGGCGTGCTCAATGCCCAGCCGCCGCGTGTCGAGGTGGCCAGCACCGTGGGTGCCGGCGATTCGCTGCTTGCCGCCACCCTGCATGGCTTGCTCAGTGACTGGCCTGCCGAGCGCACCTTGCGCCTGGCCACTGCTGTCGCTGCCCAGGCAGTCACGCAAATCGGTTTCGGAATTCACGATCGGCAACAGCTCGCCCGCCTGGAAGTGGGCGTGACTGTCACGTCGAAACAATAATTAGAGGTCGCTGCAATGAATGTGCTGATCGTTACTGCCTGCCCCAATGGTCAGGTCACCAGCGTGTTGTGTTCCCGCCTGCTGCAGGCGGCGGCCGAGCGCCTGGGTTGGTCCACTCAGGTCGAAGTGCATGATGCCAAGGCCATTGGCTCGCCGCTGAGCGCGGCGGCCATCGAGGCGGCGGAGCTGGTACTGGTGGTCAAGACCGGCGAGTTGGATCTGCAGCGCTTCGTCGGCAAGCGCGTGGTGCAGTCCACGCCGTCCGAAGCACTGGCTGATCCGCAACAGTTCCTGCTGGTCGCTGCCGAGCAGGCGCAGGTACTCGAACAGGTCGCGCCGGTTGCTGCACCCGCCAACGGTAAGCCGAAACTGGTGGCGATCACCGCCTGCCCGACCGGTGTGGCGCATACTTTCATGGCCGCCGAGGCGCTGCAACAGGCGGCCGAGCAACTGGGCTACGACCTGAAGGTCGAGACCCGCGGCTCGGTCGGTGCGCGCAATCTGCTCGATGAGGCGAGCATCAAAGCAGCCGACGTGGTGCTGCTGGCCACCGATATCGAAGTGGAAACCGACCGCTTCGCCGGCAAGAAAGTCTATCGCTGTGGCACGGGTGTCGCCCTCAAACAGCCGAAGCAGACGCTGCAGAAAGCGCTGGCCGAAGGCGTGCTGCAGCAGGGCGCAGGACAGGCGCAGAGCGCCGAGAGCGGCAAGCCCGCGACCAGGAGCGGCCCCTACAAGCACCTGCTGACCGGTGTGTCCTTCATGTTGCCGATGGTGGTGGCGGGCGGTTTGCTGATCGCCCTGTCGTTCGTGTTCGGCATCGAGGCGTTCAAGGAACCTGGCACGCTGCCGGCCGCGCTGATGAAGATCGGTGGTGACGCCGCCTTCGCACTGATGATTCCGGTACTGGCCGGCTATATCGCCTATTCGATTGCCGACCGTCCTGGCCTGGCGCCGGGCATGATCGGCGGCATGCTAGCCAGTGCTCTGGGCACTGGTTTTCTGGGCGGCATCATCGCCGGCTTCCTGGCTGGTTACCTGGCGTTGGCGCTGAATCGCTGGCTGCGCCTGCCACAGAGCATCGAGGCACTGAAGCCGATCCTGCTGATTCCGCTGCTGGCGAGCCTGGTGACCGGTCTGGCGATGATCTATGTGGTGGGCACGCCCGTAGCCGCGATCATGGCCTCGTTGGAGTCGTTCCTGCAGAACATGGGCACCACCAATGCCATCCTGCTTGGGCTGCTGCTCGGCGGCATGATGTGCGTGGACCTGGGTGGGCCGATCAACAAGGCAGCCTATGCGTTCTCGGTCGGCCTGCTGGCCTCGCAGAGCTACGCGCCGATGGCCGCGACCATGGCTGCCGGCATGGTGCCGCCCATCGGCATGGCCATCGCCACCGTGCTGGCGCGCCGCAAGTTCAGCCAGACCGAGCGTGAGGCCGGCAAGGCCGCTGGCGTGCTGGGGCTATGCTTCATCTCGGAGGGGGCGATCCCGTTCGCTGCGAAGGATCCGCTGCGTGTGATCCCGGCGAGCATCGCCGGTGGTGCGTTGACCGGTGCGCTGTCGATGTACTTCGGCTGCAAGCTGATGGCGCCGCACGGCGGCCTGTTCGTGCTGCTGATCCCCAACGCCATCAACCATGCGTTGCTGTATCTGCTGGCGATCGTGGCGGGCAGCCTGGTGACCGGTGTGGTCTACGCGCTGATCAAACGGCCTGAAGTCGAAGCCCTGGCGGTGGCCGCCAAGGCCTGAAAGAGAAACGGGGCATCGATCGATGCCCCGTTTTTTTATCGCGTCCCGAAGACCACCATGGTCTTACCTTTCACGAACACCAGGCCCTGCTCTTCCAGGGACTTGAGTACGCGGCCGACCATCTCCCGCGAGCAGCCGACGATACGGCCGATTTCCTGGCGGGTAATCTTGATCTGCATGCCGTCCGGGTGGGTCATGGCATCCGGCTGCTTGCACAGGTCGAGCAGGGTGCGCGCTACTCGGCCGGTAACATCCAGGAATGCCAGGTCGCCGACCTTGCGGGTGGTGTTGCGCAGGCGCTCGGCCATCTGCGAGCCCAGGGCGAACATGATGTCCGGGTCCTGCTGGGTCAGTTCGCGGAACTTGGCATAACTCAGTTCGGCCACTTCGCACTCGGTCTTGGCGCGAACCCAGGCGCTGCGCTCTTTCTCGGCGCCTTCCTTGCAGAACAGACCCATCTCGCCGAAGAAGTCGCCCGGGTTGAGGTAGGCGATGATCATCTCGCGGCCGTCATCATCCTCGATGAGGATGGTGACCGAGCCCTTGACGATGAAGTACAGCGTTTCGCTGCGGTCACCGGCATAGATGATGGTGCTCTTGGCCGTGTAGCGACGGCGATGGCAGTGGGACAGCAGCTTGTCGAAGTTTTTGACCTTGGGCGTAAGCGTGATAGCGACCATGCCTGAATTCCAATAAATGAAGAAGGCCTGTGAAAGGCGAAATTCGGTGACGCTGTCCTGCTCCGGGGCAAGGTGGTGCGCTGATAGTGCGGCCCGGATGACTACTTTGTTGTTATCAGTCAGAAGCGTCGTCATACCTCATGCATCGAATTGTGCCATTAAAACGGCATCATCATCGGTGGCAGCGCCGACCAGTGGTCCGATTTGTGAGGTGTTGCACGTTACGGTGGGAACTCTAACAGTATCCGTGCCTCGCGGTGCAAATGCCGCGCTGTGATAAGCTGCCGGCCTTTTGCATATGAGGAGCTGCAACGATGAAAGCTCGCGTTCAATGGGCCGGTGAAGCGCTGTTTCTAGGCGAGTCGGGCAGCGGTCATGCCGTCGTGATGGACGGGCCACCCGAGAGCGGCGGCCGCAACTTGGGCGTGCGCCCTATGGAAATGCTGTTGATCGGCCTGGGTGGCTGCAGCAACTTCGACGTGGTGAGCATTCTCAGGAAGTCCCGTCAGCCGGTCGAGAGCTGCGAAGCCTTTCTGGAGGCCGAGCGCGCGTCTGAAGATCCCAAGGTGTTCACCAAGATCCACCTGCATTTCGTGGTCAAGGGCCGTGGTCTGAAGGAAGCGCAGGTCAAGCGCGCTGTGGAACTGTCGGCGGACAAGTACTGCTCGGCGTCGATCATGCTCGGCCGCGCCGGCGTGGAAATCACCCACGATTACGAAATCGTCGAACTGGGCGCCTGAATGAACAGGGCGACTTAACGTCGCCCTGTGATCGACCGCTTCAGATGCGGTAGGTGGTTTTGGTCATGACCTTGGACAGCAGCGTCATGCCCAGCTTGACCGGAGCGGGAAAGCGAACTCCGCCGGCATCCAGCGCGCTGTTGGCGTGCTCCAGTTCATCGCTGCGCATCTGTTCGAGAATGGCCCTGGACTTGTTGTCCTGCTCGGGGATCTGTTCCAGATGTTCGTCCAGGTGCTTGACCACTTGATCCTCGGTCGCGGCCACGAAGCCCAGGCTGACCCGGTCGCTGACCAGGCCGGCCACTGCTCCCACCCCGAACGACAACCCGTAGAACAGCGGATTCAGCACGCTGGGGTGGCTGCCCAGCTGGCGGATGCGTTGCTCGCACCAGGCCAGGTGATCGATTTCCTCATCCGCCGCATGCTCCATGGCTTCGCGTACGCGCGGCAGCCTGGCGGTCAGCGCCTGGCCCTGATACAGCGCCTGGGCGCACACCTCGCCGGTGTGGTTGATGCGCATCAGCCCGGCGATATGACGGGTCTGCTGGGTATCGAGCTCGGCTTCCTGTTCGACGATGGCAGGCGACGGGCGCGAGGGTTGGCCGCTGAAGGGCAGCAGCGTGCGCAGTGCCATATCGGCCTGCAGCAGCAGGCGGTCGACGGGCGAATACTGGCGGTCGTTGGCCATGAGGTCTCTCCGGCGATGACATGAGTGGGCAGTTTACCGCAAACCGCCCGTACACGGCTTGGAGCGTCTTTTCGCCGCAACTGTGCGGCCCTTCTATCTGCCGGCATTCGCCTATTGCTCGCAGCGGGTGGTTGGCAGGACTATTGGCTGCCGCTTGGGCATAAGGAGTTGCTGTGAAGAACGACATTCACGATCTGGGGCTGGTACTTGATTCCAAGGTCAAGCTGGTGCTGATCGAGTCCTGGGACGAGCGGCGGGTGCTGGAAACCCTCACCGGCCTGGCGGTACGCCGCGGCCTGAGCCTGTTCACCTGGTCGATCACCGAGGGCTTGCGGCGCGGCGACATCGCCGGCGAGGCCTTCGCCGATGGCAGCAGCCACGATCCCGAGGCAGCGTTGCGGCTGATCAAGGCCGATCCGCAGGCCAGTCTCTACGTAATGTGCGACCTGCATCCGTTTCTCGACGACAACCCCAAACTGGTGCGCCTGCTCAAGGAAGTGGCCATGGCCGACGGTGCCCATGCGCCGACCCTGGTACTGGTGTCCCATGCCTGCAGGTTGCCACCGGAGGTGCAGCGTTACGCGGCGCGCTTCAACGTGGCGCTGCCAGGGGAGGACGAGCTGCTGGCCATCGTGCGTGAGGAGGCGGCGCACTGGAGCGAGCGCAACCGCAATCGCCGGGTGCGTACCGACAACCGCACCCTGCAGCAGGTGGTCAAGAACCTGCGCGGTATGAGCCACGCGGAAGCGCGGCTGCTGGCGCGCAACCTGATCTGCGACGACGGCGCCATCACCCAGGAAGACCTGCCGGAGCTAAACAAGGCCAAGTTCGAGCTGCTCGACCTCGATGGCGTACTCAGCTACGAACACGATACGGCGCGGTTTGCCGATGTCGGTGGGCTGAGCAATCTCAAGCGCTGGCTGGGCGAGCGGCAGCGCATCTTCTTCGCCGGCGAAGGCGTGGATATTCCCAAGGGTGTGCTGCTGGTCGGCGTGCAGGGCTCAGGCAAGAGCCTGGCCGCCAAGGCAGTCGCCGGCTTGTGGGGACTACCGTTACTGCGTCTGGATTTCGGCTGCCTATACAACAAGTTCTTCGGTGAGACCGAGCGCAACCTGCGTGAGGCGCTGGCGCTGGCCGAGCAGATGTCGCCGTGCGTGCTGTGGGTCGATGAGATCGAAAAGGGCCTGGCCAGTGGTGATCAGGACGGCGGCGTCAGCCAGCGCGTACTAGGTACGCTGCTGACCTGGATGGCCGAGCGCAAGTCCTCGGTGTTCATGGTCGCCACCGCCAACGTGATCGACCGTTTGCCACCGGAGCTGGTGCGCAAGGGTCGTTTCGACGAGCTGTTCTTTGTCGATCTGCCGGAGGCCGAAATCCGCGCCGAGATTTTCCGTATCCACCTGCAGCGCCGCGAGCTGGAGCCTTCGGCCTTCGATCTGGCGCAGTTGGCGGTGGCGTCCGAGGGATTTTCCGGCGCCGAGATCGAGCAGGTGGTGGTCAGTGCCCTGTATGCCGCCCAGGCGCAGCAGCAGTCGGTCGATACCGGCACCCTGCTGCGCGGCATTCAGGCCACCTCGCCGCTGTCGGTGATCATGGCCGAACGCCTCGCCGAACTGCGGGCCTGGGCGCGCGGGCGGACGGTCAGCGCCAACTGAGTCAGGCGCGGCCGAAGCGGCGATTGAGGCGCGCTGCGATGCGGCGCACCAGCCAACGCGGGAACAGCCGCGGCGCCATCGTCAGCAGGCGATTGCGCCAACCGGGCACGATGATCGCGCGATTGCGCTCCAGGCCGCGGACGGCGATCAATGCCACCTCTTCGGCGCTGAGCATCAGCTTGCCGTGCTCGAGCGACGAGGCGTCGAGCTGCGCATTGCGAAAGAAGGCGCTGTGGGTCGGACCCGGACAGAGTACCGAGACCTTCACGCCATGCGGGCGCAGCTCCTCGCGTAGACCTTCGGAGAAATGCAGCACGTAGGCTTTGCTGGCGTAATAGCTGCTCATCCAAGGGCCGGGCTGGAAGGCAGCGACCGAGGCGATATTGAGAATCTGCCCATGGCCGCGCGCTGCCATCACCGTGCCGATGGCATGGCAAAGCCGCGCCAGGGCCAAAACGTTGAGTTCCAGCAACTGCTGTTCGCGGCGCCAGTCCTGCGCGACGAAGGCGCCGCCGCTACCGATACCCGCGTTGTTCACCAGCAGCTCGATGACCTGGCCGTTCTGCTCCAGCTCGTGGAGCAGCCCGGAGAGTTGTAGGGGTTCGCTGAGGTCGCAGACGCGAAACAGCACGTCCACGGAAAAGCGTTGGGTCAACTCGTAGGCGATGCTTTCCAGCGCATCGCGCTTGCGCGCCACGAGGATCAGATTACGCCCGCGGCGGGCCAGCGCTTCGGCCAGCGCCAGGCCGATGCCACTCGAGGCACCGGTAACCAGGGCATAACGTGACATGAGGTTCTCCAAACACCGTACAGTTCAGGTGCATAGCCTATCCGCAACTGACCTGTCGGCGCTGCAATCGCAGGCGCTTCGAAGAAAATAAACCGCCCGGCAGCCGATCAGCTGCCTTTGAGCAGTTCCCCGAACAAGCCACCGAACACGGCGAGCATGGCGAAACCGCTGAGGAAGATCATCAGCAGACCGCCGATGAGCAGAATCAGAAAGATACCGGCGACCAGATTCACGCCCAGGCTGTTGGGCGGTGGCGGCGGACCGTAGCGGTTGCTGCCGGCAGGGCCTGGCACCACCATCATGACGATCCAGAATACGCTGCTGATAAGCGGTACCACATTGAGCAGCCACAACCAGCCGGACCAGCCCATGTCGTGCAGGCGTTGCACGCCGATCTGCGCACTGAACACCAGCAGGCCAATGAAGGCGACGATCGCCAGGATGCTGCTCAGGGTTTCTGCCACGGTCGTGAGCGCTGAAAGTACGGCCATGAGGGCAATAAATCCGAACAGCAGCCCCAGTGACCAGGCCAGGTAACGCATGCGGCCGATACGACCTTTGAACGAATTGATCTTCAGCTCACCAACCTGGCCAGCGTAAGGATCGATATCCGCGCGGGGCGGCGAGTAGGGCGTCTGTGGCTGAGCGGCAGCAACCGGCGCTGGCTGCTGTGCACTCGTTTCTGCAACGGCCGCCTGGCGGGCCAGGTATTTCTCGATGATCACACCACACGCCGAGCACTCTGCTGCGGTCTGTTGGGTGTGACCACATTTGGGACAGGTCATCGAGGTTTGTGGCGGCTGCGTCTGTTCCGCCTTGACGGCCTTTTCTTCATCGGTTTCGACCAGGCTCAGTGCGGCGGTAAGATCCGGCTCCTTGCGAGCGCGGGCACCGGCACGTTGCAGAACATTGAGATACTGCTCGGCCTGGGCTTCATCCAGGTCACGTTTGATAGCTACCGGGCCGCGACCGAACAGGGCGTCGATGCGCGCGCTGTCGCTCTTGAACAGGCTGGCCAGGTTGGCTTTGACCTCGTCCAGCGAGTTGCCTGGCATCAGGCTTCCATCGAAAACGATCTTGTAGCGGATCTGGCTCATGCGCGTCCTTGCCTGCAGGCACAATAGTGGTCGCCGAAGCTATCCCGCCGCCATTCGTTCGGCAAGTGGCGGCGAGGCGATTTTCGATGTGGCTGAGCGGTGGTTCTCAGCTTGCGAGCGAGGACGCATCGGCGGATCAGAATGGCTTGACCACGACCAGAATGACGACGGCGATCAGGATCAGCACCGGCACCTCGTTGAACCAGCGGTAGAACACGTGGCTACGCTTGTTCTCGCCACGGGCCAGGCGTTTGTACATGGCGCCGCACGTGTGGTGGTAACCGACCAGGAGGATCACCAGGGCCAGCTTGGCATGCATCCAGCCCTGGCTCATCCAGGCGGGCGCCAGCATCAAGAGGCCGACGCCGAATACCAGCGTGGCGATCATCGCCGGTGTCATGATGCCCCGATAGAGTTTGCGCTCCATGATGCTGAAACGCTCGCGGCTTGCTTCGTCCTCGCTCATTGCGTGGTACACGAACAGTCGTGGTAGGTAGAAGAGACCGGCGAACCAGCAGACCATGGCGACGATGTGCAGGGCTTTGAGCCACAGATAAAGCATTGCCGTTCCTTTTCTCGGATGGGGCTTGCGATACTAGTGCCCGTGATCTCAATAGTCATCAAGACGGTTGGCCGCAGGCGGGGTGAGCCTTATCATCCAGATCTTTGACGACTGTTTTCGAGGCACCCGATGCACGTTTCTCCCTTGTTTGCGATGGCAACGCCTGCGGGCGCTTGCAGTGTGCCCGGGCACCTACGCTGATGTCGGGTTGGGAGGTTCGCCCCAGCAATCGGGCACAGGAGCGGCGCCTGCGGGTTGTGCTGGTGGTGCTGCTCCTAGCGGTGCCGGCCGCCTTCTATGCGGGCAGTGAGTGGCAGGCCAGGTCTTCCGAGCAGCGGACCGAGACATTCGAGCAGATGCAGGTGCAGGCCGATGAGCAGGCGCGCGAGCTCGACGAACTGCGCCAGCGCGTGGCCGTCGCCAGCAGCGGCGAGCAACTGGCGCATCAGTCCAACGAACAGAGCCGCCAGACCATCAAGCTCTTGGAAGAACATAACTTCAAACAGCAACAGGAGCTGGCTTTCTACAAGGGCGTGCTGGCCCCGGACAGCAAGGTCAATGGCCTGCTGATCCGTAGTTTCGATATCCACCCAGGCGAGTCTGCGGGGGGCTATCGTTTCAAACTCATGCTCAGCCGCATCGGCAAGGATGACAAACCCCTGCAGGGGCGTTTGAACGTGCAGCTGGAAGGCAGCCTGAACGGCAAGGTGAAGAGCCTGCCACTGAATCAGCTCAGTGGTGATCTGCCGGAAGGCTCAACCGACAAGGCGATTCCTTTCGCATTCAAGCATCTGCAGGCGATTCCCGACGGTGGCCGCCTGGGGGAACTGAGACTTCCTGCGGGCTTCGTGCCCAAGCGCATACGTATCAAGGCTGATGTCGAGGGTGGAAAAGCCGTCGAGCGTCAAATCGATTGGACTGACGGATAGGTGATGGTTCGCCATGTGGAATAAAGGCAAGGAAAAGGCAGACATGCAGCGCTTCACGGGCAAGACCAGCCTGATCGCTGCGGGTGCGGTGTTTCGCGGCAACTTGGAGTTCCAGGGCGCGGTGCAGATCGACGGCAAGGTGCTCGGCGACCTGCTCACCGAGCAGGGTTTGGTGCGGGTCAGCGCCGAAGGACAGGTTGAAGGCGAGGTGCGCGCACCCCATGTAGTGATCGATGGCGAGATCGTTGGCGATGTCTACGCCAGCCAGCATGTCGAGCTGGGTGCCAAGGCCCGGGTTCGCGGCAATCTCTACTATGGCCTGATGGAAATGGCTATGGGCGCTCAGGTTGAAGGCGGCCTGCGGCCGATCAAGGAGCAGGACCGACCACTGGAGCTGCCCGAGCGCGTGGATGACGCTCAATAGTTGACCAGTTTTGTAGGGTAAGCGGATAATACAGCGCTACCACGCAGTATTGGCGCCTGGCGCCGGGAGATAGAACATGAGCGTCGAAACCTTCACCCCTGCCGCTGTGATGCAGTTCACGCAGGGTGCAGCCAGCAAGGTGAAGAGCCTGGTTGATGAAGAGGGCAATCCGCGCCTGAAGTTGCGCGTGTTCGTTACGGGCGGCGGTTGCTCGGGCTTCCAGTACGGCTTCACCTTCGATGAAGAAGTGGCCGATGACGACACCATCGTCGAGCGCGAGGGCGTCAGCCTGGTCGTCGACCCGATGAGCTTCCAGTACCTGGCCGGTGCGGAAGTGGATTATCAGGAAGGCCTCGAAGGCTCGCGCTTCGTGATCAAGAACCCCAACGCGACCACCACCTGCGGTTGTGGTTCATCGTTCTCGATCTGAGTCCTGAGTCATATGAAAACGCCGCGCATCTGCGCGGCGTTTTTGTTTGGGCGTTGTTCAGGCCGGGTAGATGGCGCCGAGCACTCGCAGGCCTTTGGCGCCAGTGACCTCCGGCCTATTGGCGGGGATGCCGTTGAGGCAGCAGTGAGCAAGCCAGGCAAACGCCATGGCCTCCACCCAATCAGCGGGAACGCCGTGATCGTCGGTGCGGCTCACCTCACTCGCGGGCAGCAGCGCTTGCAGGCGTTCCAGCAGTGCTTTGTTATGGGCGCCGCCACCGCAGACCAGCAGTTGGCTGCAATCCGGCTGTGCCTGCAGCAGTGAGCTGACGATGCTGGTAGCCGTAACCTCCAGCAAGGTGGCCTGAACATCTTGTGGCTGATAGGCCGGCTGTGTGGCCAGCTGCTGCAACAGCCAGGGCATGTTGAACAGCTCGCGCCCGGTGCTCTTAGGTCCGGTGGTCTGGAAGAACGGGTCCGCCAGCAGCGCTTTCAGCAGTTCGGGTTGCACGGTGCCGCTGGCAGCCCAGGCACCATCCTTGTCATAACTCTTGCCGAGGTGATGGTGAATCCACGCATCCATCAACACGTTGCCCGGCCCGCAGTCGAAACCCTTGGCGGGGTTGCCTTGCTCCAGCAGGCTGAGGTTGCTGAAACCGCCGACGTTGAGAATGGCTCGGGCCGAGCCGGGGCTGGCGAACAGCGCTTCATGGAAGGCTGGCACCAGCGGCGCACCCTGGCCGCCTGCTGCCACGTCGCGTCGGCGGAAGTCGGCCACCACGGTGATGCCGGTCAGTTCGGCCAGCAGGGCAGGGTTGCCGATCTGGATGGTGAAACCGCGCGCTGGTTCGTGGCGGACGGTCTGGCCGTGGCTGCCGATGGCGCGAATGGCGTCTGGCTGCAGGTTCTGCTCGCGCAGCAGGCTGTTGACACCCTCGGCGACCAGTCTTGCCCAGGCTTGCTCGGCGAGCGCCGCACGGGCGAGCTCATCCGCGCCAGAGCTGCACAAATCGAGCAGTTGCTGGCGAAGATCATTTGGAAGGGCTTGGTAGTGGTGGGCGAGTAATCGAGTGCGCTCGCCTTGCTCGACAAGGGCGATGTCCAGCCCGTCGAGACTGGTACCGGACATCACGCCGAGATACAGCATGGGATCAGCGCTTGTTGAGGGCGAGCATGGTGGCTTTTTCCTGATCCATGCGTGCCATGAGCGGCTTGCTCGTCTGCAGGAAACGCTGCTTCTCCTGGCGGGCGATCGGATCGGACATGGGCAGCTTCTGGCTCAGCGGGTCGACGTGGGTGCCATTGACCTGGAACTCGTAGTGCAGGTGTGGGCCAGTCGACAGGCCAGTGGTGCCGATGTAACCGATGATCTGGCCCTGCTTGACGGTACCGCCTGTGCGTACGCCCTTGGCGAAACCCTGCATGTGTGCATAAAGGGTGCGGTAGCGACTGCCGTGCTGCAACACGATGGTGTTGCCGTAGCCGCCTTTGCGGCCAGCGAGGATGACTTTGCCATCACCGGCAGCCTTGATTGGCGTACCGCGCGGCGCGGCGTAATCGACACCCTTGTGAGCGCGGATCTTGTTGAGAATCGGGTGCTTGCGGCCGTTGGAGAAGCGCGAGCTGATGCGCGCGAAATCTACCGGCGTACGGATGAAGGCCTTGCGCATGCTGTTGCCGTCGGCATCGTAATAGCTGACGTTGCCTTGCTTGTCGGTATAGCGGACCGCCGTGTAGGTCTTGCCGCGGTTGGTGAAGCGCGCGGAGAGAATGTTGCCGGTGCCGACCGATCTGTCGCCAACCTTCTTGTTCTGGTAGATGACTTCGAATTCGTCGCCTTCACGAATATCCATGGCGAAGTCGATGTCATAGCCGAAGATGTTGGCCAGGTCCATGGTCAGATTGTGGGACAGGCCGGCGCGCTTGGCAGCCACGAACAGCGAGCTGTTGATCACACCATGGGCGTAGGATTCGTGCACGTCCGGTTTGACCATCTCGCGCTTGAAGTCATAGCCGCTGTCGGTCTTGCTGAGGCTGATGCTTTCCAGGTCGCTTAGCTGGCTGTGCAGGCTTTCCAGCTGGCCGTCCTCGCTCAGCTGAAACTGCAGCTCCTGGCCGACCTTGAGGCGGCTCAGCTGGCTGGCTTCCTTGCTGCTGTTGATCACGTCATGCACGGTATTGGCGGGCAGGCCGACCTTGCTGAAGACCGTGGAGAGGGTGTCGCCATTGGCCACGGTGACTGTCTTGTTGCGTGGGTCCTCAGGCTCCTGCTCGGCAACTTCGGGGTCGGCATCGATCTCGGCATTCTGCGAATCGTCGCTACCTTCTATCTGTGCGAACGGTGAGTCGGCTTCTACCTGAGCGTCGGCGCCTGCCTGATTGATGGGGAGATTCTGCTGGACTTGTTCGGAACCGTTGTCCATGTCCAGGTTGAGAAAGGTTTTCTTTGCTTCTACTTCGCGGGAGGGAAACACCAGAAGAGCGAGACTTAGAAGGGCGGCGACGCCGCTGGCTGCGATGATGTGTGTCTTTGGATAGAGCGGCGGCGCTTTAGTTGTAGAGGTCATAGGGCTGCTTTTTGTGAAGTGAAAAGGTGAAGAGGAAAAAGAAGATACTGATGAATATGCAGTAACTGTATAAAATATAACCAAATCTACATCGAGGCAACCCTATAGGTGATGGCCGGCGCCCGTTATGTGCGATGCAGGGCAAAACTTGTCATTTGTTGGCGATCTTGTATGGTTGGCTCCCCTTTGAATCTGGTGGCTGTGAGTCCTATGAAGTCGGTTGAAGAGCAGCTCGCGCTAATCAAGCGCGGTGCAGAAGAAGTCCTTGTTGAAGCTGAGCTGGTCGAAAAGCTCAAGCGCGGCGAGCCGCTGCGTATCAAGGCTGGCTTCGACCCGACTGCTCCAGACCTGCACCTAGGGCACACTGTGCTTATTAATAAGCTGCGCCAGTTTCAGGATCTGGGGCATCAGGTGATCTTCCTGATCGGCGACTTCACCGGCATGATCGGTGACCCTAGCGGCAAGAGCGCCACGCGCCCACCGCTGACCCGTGAGCAGGTACTGGAGAACGCCGAGACCTACAAGGCTCAGGTATTCAAGATCCTCGATCCGGCCAAGACCGAGGTTGCCTTCAACTCCACCTGGATCAACGAGCTGACGCCAGCCGACTTCATTCGCCTGGCCTCTCAGTACACCGTGGCGCGCATGCTCGAGCGCGATGACTTCGACAAACGCTACACCGGCAACCAGCCGATCGCCATCCACGAGTTCCTTTACCCGCTCGTACAGGGCTACGACTCCGTGGCGCTGCGCGCCGATGTCGAGCTCGGCGGCACCGACCAGAAATTCAATCTGCTGATGGGGCGTGAGCTTCAGCGTGCTTATGGCCAGTCTTCCCAGTGCGTCGTCACCATGCCGCTGCTCGAAGGTCTGGATGGCGTGAAGAAGATGTCCAAATCCCTGGGCAACTATATAGGCATCCAGGAAGCGCCTGGCGTGATGTACAACAAGTTGGTGTCCATGCCGGATGCGCTGATGTGGCGTTACTTCGAATTGCTCAGCTTCCGCAGCATGGATGAGATCGAACAATTCAAGAGGGACGTGGAAGCCGGTGCGAACCCGCGTGATATCAAGATCAAGCTGGCCGAAGAGATCGTTGCGCGTTTCCATGGTGAGGAAGCAGCTGCCAATGCTCACCGTTCTGCCGGTAACCGTATGAAGGAAGGCGAGCTGCCTGAGGATCTGCCGGAGATTGAGCTGTTCTCCGCTGACGATATGCCGATTGCCGCTCTCCTTAATAAAGCGGGCATGGTGAAGAACGCAGCAATCGCCCGCGACCTGCTCGGCTCCAATGGCGTACGTGTGGATGGCGAGGTGGTCGATCGCAGCTTCGTATTCAAGTTGGGCGATACCCACGTTTGCCAGGCCGGCAAGAAAGCTTTCGCGCGGGTTACGCTGAAAACCGAATAAAAGCGCAAATTAAGGGTTGACCTGAGTTTCGAGGGGCCTATAATGCGCACCACTTCCGGTGCAGCCTGATCTGAAAACTCCTTGTAGATCAACGAGTTAGACGAAGATAAAGGTTGCACGGACGGCGAATTCGAGTAGAATGCGCCGGCATCGACAGGGCGGTTTGAGTGGTTCTGTGGATGGTTCGGTCAGGTTGATCGAAGGCGGTAAATGAGGGTGTTGACAGCGGTTTGTAACGCTGTAGAATGCGCCTCCCGCTGGAGAGAAGATGGTCTGGTCGGGCGCTGCAAGGTGTTGAGAAGAAAGAAAAAATTCTTCAAAAACAGCTTGACAGCAAATGAGGGTGCTGTAAGATGCGCGCCTCGGTTGAGACGAAAGCTTCAGCCAAACGTTCTTTAACAACTGAATCAAGCAATTCGTGTGGGTGCTT
>NZ_FOMO01000012.1 GCF_900112645.1 Phytopseudomonas straminea
ACCAGGCCCGGGTTGGTGCAGAACTGACCACAGCCCATGACCACCGAACCGGCCAACTCGCCAGCGATCTTCTCGCCACGCGCCTTGGCGGCTTCCGGCAGGAGGATGACCGGGTTGATGCTGCTCATCTCGGCGAACACCGGGATCGGCTGCGGGCGTGCCGCGGCCATGTCGCACAGGGCGCGACCGCCTTTGAGCGAGCCGGTGAAGCCGACGGCCTGGATGGCCGGGTGCTTGACCAGCGCCTCGCCGACGCCCGAACCGTAGATCATGTTGAACACACCTTTGGGCATGCCGGTTTTCTCGGCGGCGCGCAGGATGGCTTCGCCCACGTGGGCGGCAGTGGTCATGTGGCCGCTGTGGGCTTTGAAGACCACCGGACAACCGGCGGCCAGCGCGGCGGCGGTGTCGCCGCCGGCGGTGGAGAAGGCCAGCGGGAAGTTGCTGGCACCGAATACGGCAACCGGGCCCAGGCCGATGCGGTACTGGCGCAGATCCGGGCGCGGCAGCGGCTGGCGATCCGGCAGGGCGCGGTCGATACGAGCGCCGTAGAAGTCGCCGCGGCGCAGCACCTTGGCGAATAGACGCATCTGGCCGCTGGTGCGGCCGCGCTCGCCCTGGATACGGGCGGTCGGCAGGGCGGTTTCGCGGGTTACGGTGGCGACGAAGTCGTCACCCAGGGCGTCCAGCTCGTCGGCGATGGCGTCAAGGAACTCGGCACGCTTGGCGGCGGAAAGGCTGCGGTAAGCGGGATAGGCAGCAGCGGCAGCTTTGGCAGCAGCATCGACTTCTTCAGGGGTGGCCTGGATGAAATCGTAGGAAAGGGCTTCGCCAGTAGTGGCGTCGTGACTCTTGTGGACTACGGAGCCGGCTGCGCTGTAGGCACCGCCGATGATGTTATGGCCATTAACGGACATGAATATTCCTCCTGTGGAAAACCAAGCGGGGCCCTAAGGCCCCGGTGAACAGTGTTTACAGAGCGGTCACGCCACCCGGCTCGAGCGGTTCAGCTGCCGCTACCAAGCCATTGCGCAGGGGCGCGCCGAACTCTTTCATCTCAATCTCGAAGGTATCGCCAGGCTGCGCCTGGATGCCGTCGGCATAGGACAGGGTCGCGGTGCCGAAGTAATGCACGTGCACGTCGCCCGGGCGCAGGAACTGCTGGTACTTGAAGTGGTGGAACTCCAGGTTCTCCAGGCTGTGGCACATGTTCTCCTCGCCGCTGAGAAACTCCTTCTCCCAGATCACCTCGCCACCGCGATGAATGCGGCTGGTGCCGGCCAGGTGCGCCGGCAGCTCGCCGACGCGCAGCTCCGGCCCGTAGGCGCAGGCGCGCAGCTTGGAATGCGCCAGGTAAAGATAGCTGCGACGCTCCAGCACGTGGTCGGAAAATTCATTGCCCAGGGCATAGCCGAGGCGATACGGCTTGCCGTCGTCACCGATCACGTACAGGCCGACCAGCTCGGGCTCCTCGCCGCCGTCTTCGGCGAACACTGGCACCGGCAGTTCGGCGCCAGGGCGCACGACGATGCTGCCATCGCCCTTGTAGAACCACTCCGGTTGCGCGCCGACCTTGCCGGCGCCCGGCTTGCCGCCCTCCAGGCCCCAGCGGAACATGCGCATGGTGTCGGTCAGCGCGGCTTCGTCCTGGCCTTTCTGCTGGTGCATCTTGTCACGGGTAGAGGCGCTGCCAAGGTGCGTCAGGCCGGTGCCGCTGATCAGGCAATGGGCCGAATCTTCATGATCCAGCGGCGGCAGGATGCGCCCACCCTGCTGCAGTTCGGCGTAGGCCGGGCCGGCGTTGCTGCCGCGGCTCTCGACTTCGCTCTGCAGGCTGCGCCCGGCGCGGATCGCCGCCAGCGCCAATTCGCGGGTGCTGGCCACGCCACGCACGGTACGGATGGCATCGCCTTCGACAACGCCGACCTGGCGCTGGCCGCTGGTGGATTCGAACTGGATCAGTCGCATGGCTTATCTCTCTTGTCAGTCTTGCCCGAACGGGTACAGGGCAGACTTTACGAACTGCGCGCCAGCCTGCCTAATGACAGGCTCTGATCAAGCAATAACCGATGGTTATCACCATGCTCGCTTCCCTGCCCGCCCTGGTTTCCCGACTGCGCCTGAAACAGCTGCGCCTGCTGATCGCCCTCGACGAACAGGGC
The DNA here is from genome assembly GCF_900112645.1 of Phytopseudomonas straminea. Lineage (GTDB taxonomy): Bacteria > Pseudomonadota > Gammaproteobacteria > Pseudomonadales > Pseudomonadaceae > Aquipseudomonas > Aquipseudomonas straminea. Next base: position 2,163 of record NZ_FOMO01000012.1, read on the forward strand.
TCGCTGCACAAGGCCGCCGACGCCGTGGCGATCAGCCAGCCAGGCGCGACCAAGGCGCTCAACGAAATCGAATCGGCATTCGGCACGCGGCTGTTCACCCGTACCAGCCAGGGCCTTGAAGCCAACGACCTGGGACGCTGCGCGATTCGCTATGCGCGGCTCATCCACAGCGACCTGGCGCACCTGCGCGAAGAAATGCTCGGCATTCTCCAGGGCCAGGGCGGCCGCCTGGTGGTGGGCGTGATCATGGGTGCGGTGCCGCATCTGACCCGCGCGCTGTCACGCCTGCGCGCGCGCCAACCGGAGCTGTCGGTGGAGATCGTCGAGGACACCAGTGCGCGGCTGCTCAGCCTGATCGACCAGGGTCGCGTCGACCTGGCGATCTGCCGCACCAGCGTGAGCCGCCGGCCGGACGATTACGACTGCCTGAGCCTGCATGACGAACAGCTGAAAGTGGTGGCCAGCCCCGCCCACCCGCTGGCCAGCACGCCGGGCCTGAGCCTGGCGCAACTGGCGGCCTACAGCTGGGTAGTGTTTCCGGCGAACATGCCGATGCGCCTGGTGCTGGAGCGGGCGTTCAGCGACGCCGAGCTGGAGTTTCCTCGCTACCCGCTGGAAACCGCGTCGACCTTCGCCACCCTAATGCTGCTGCAGGAAGACCCGAACCTGGTGGCGCTGATGCCACGGGAGACGGCCCAGTCAGCGGCGCGCGCCGGCCAGCTGGCGTGTCTGGAGCTGGCCCAGGTGCTGCGCAGCGAGCCCTATGGGGTGATCAGCCGACGTGGCTCGCCGCTGTCATCGCCGGCGCGATTGCTGTTGGAGGAATTGCGGGCTTCGTAGTCGTAGGGTGGATCGGCGCGCGTAGCTGACGCTTTTTTCATCCACCATTGCGATTGCAGCGGTGGACGGGTCGGGCCGCGTAGGTGAAGCGTCGTTCACCCTACGAACAGCGTGATGAGCCGGCAGAGGTGCTCAGCGGCGGTTGACCGTCTGCGCTGCACGCAGCACGTCAGCACCGATCTCGGTCTCGAAGCGCTGCCACACCGGGCGCATCGCTTCGCGCCAGGCATCGCGCTGCTCGGGCGTCAGAGTGATGATCTGCGCACGGCCGGCGGCGACCAGTTGCTCGCGGCTCTTGCGGTTCAGCTCTTCGGCGTCCTGATTCACCTTGAAGCTGACCTCTTCGATGATCGCTTCCAGCTGCGTGCGCACCTGGTAGGGGATGCTGATCCAGAACTTGGAGTTGCTGATCAGCATGTAATTGAGCGAACCGTGGTTGGTTTCGGTGATGAACGGCTGCACGCTGTCGAGCTTCTGGCTGGCCAGGTTCGACCAGGGGTTTTCCGCGCCCTGCACGGTGCCCTTCTGCAGCGCCGCCAGGGTTTCGCTGAAGGCCATCTTGCTGGTGGTGGCGCCCAGTTCGGAGAACTGCGCCTCCAACACTGGCGACGGCTGGATCCGGAAGTTCAGACCCTTGGCATCGGCAGGCACCTTCAAGGCGCGGGTGGCGGAAAGCTGCTTCATGCCATTGTTCCAGTACGCCAGGCCGTAGATGTCGTGGCCCGCCATGGAGCGCAGCAGCTCGCGGCTTTTCTCACGCTTCTGAAAGCGCTTTACCGCCTCCAGGTCATCGAACAGGAACGGCAGGTCGAACACCTGAAGTTGCTTGGTGTAGGCATCGAACTTGGACAGCGACGGCGCCAACATCTGCACCTTGCCGTCACGCAGCGCCTGCAGCTCGTCCGCATCACCGAACAGCGTGGAGTTCGGGTACACCTCGACCTTCACCTTATCGCCCAGGCGCTGCTCCACCAATTCCTTGAACAGCTGCGCGCCACGGCCTTTCGGGGTGTCTTCGGCAACCACGTGGGAAAACTTGATGACAATGGGCTCGGCGGCGAACGCCGACGTGCAGATCAGCAGCACGGCTGACAGGGCGGTGGTGACAACGGACTTGAACATGCAAAACCTCGGCAATAGCAGACAGCGGCGCATGCGCGAGGCAGCACCTGAAGGAAATGGGTTGCGGATGACCTCGGTGAGGTCGCTGTCGGCTAGGCTCGGCGCAGCGCGCGGGTGTCCGACTATTATTGGAGGGCTGCGGAGAGGGGTCAGGCAAACGCGACCGTTCTGGCAGGGCCGCGATTCTTGTCGATCGCACCCGGCAGAACAAGCGGTAATAACGCCAACTGCTGCACAGCCTGAAGATTCAATGCCCGCGCCGTGGCAGAATGCGCCCCGCCACGCCCATCACGAGATCAGCATGTCGTCGTCCTTCGTCACCCCGTTCGCCACCCTTGACCTGCAACGCCAGCCCGAGCAACCCGGCATGCCGCTGCAGGCCTTCGATGCCGCCGATGCCTACCTGCTCGAGCAGGTGCAGAGCCTGCCGGACGGTGCGCGTGTGCTGCTGCTCAACGACAGCTTCGGCGCCCTGGCTTGTGCCCTGGCCGGCCGCGCCCAGGTGACCAGCAGCGGCGACTCGCACCTGGGCCACCTGGCGCTGCGCCTCAACCTGGCACGCAACGGCCTGGCCGAGGATGCAGTGACCTTCGTGCCGGCCAGCGAGCCGGTAAGTGGGCCGTTCGATGTGGTGCTGATCCGTGTGCCGAAAACCCTGGCGCTGCTGGAAGAACAGCTGATCCGCCTGCACGGCCAGCTGGCGCCAGGCGCCCAGGTGATCGCTGGCGCGATGATCAAGCACCTGCCCCGCGCTGCCGGCGACCTGATGGAGCGATACATCGGCCCGGTGCAGGCCTCGCTGGCGGTGAAAAAGGCCCGCCTGCTGCACGCCACGCCCGAAGCCCGACCAGCGGCGCGGTCGCCCTACCCGACCCGCTACCGCCTCGACAAGCCGGCGCTGGAGGTGAGCAACCATGCCAACCTGTTCTGCCGCGAAGGCCTGGACATCGGCACCCGCGCCTTCCTGCCGCACCTGCCGCGCCATCTGGATAACCGTCGAGTGGCCGACCTGGGCTGCGGCAACGGCGTGCTGGGCATCGTCTACGCCCTCGGCAGCCCGCAGGCCGAGCTGACTTTAGTGGATGAGTCCTATATGGCCGTGCAGTCCGCTAGCGAAAACTGGCAAGCCGCCCTGGGCGAGCGCCCGGTGACCATCCGCCCGGGTGACGGCCTGGCCGAACAGGCCGAAGACTCGCTGGATCTGGTGCTGTGCAACCCGCCCTTCCACCAGCAGCAGGTGGTCGGCGACTTCCTCGCCTGGCGCATGTTCCAGCAGGCACGCAGCGCATTGGTCACCGGTGGCGAGCTGTGGATCGTCGGCAACCGCCACCTGGGTTACCACGCCAAGCTGGCGCGGCTGTTCCGCGGCGTCGAGCAGGTGGCGGCGACGCCGAAGTTCGTGGTGCTCAAGGCGACCAAGTAGACATTGATATCGCGGCGCCTGCTGCCCCGGTATCGCTGCGCTCAACGCCGGGCTACCAGAGTCACCTTGTATTCTGCGGTTGAACGCAGCGATACCCAGCAATCCTTCCCTCAGTCGATCAGCCCATTGCCGTCGTAGAACGGATAAGGCCCGGGATATTCACCGAACACCCCGATATGGGTAACCAGGCCATGCTCGGCATGCCAGTGATGAAGCAGGTAGCCAGGCGGCTCCAGGTTGAAGTGCGCAGGCGCGGCAGGCTGCAGGTCCAGCACGATCTGATGCGAGACACCAGGGCACACGCAACTCAGGCTGCCGGCAAACCGCCGCTGGATCGCGCGATGCAGGTGCCCGCAGAGCAGCCGCTCCACCTGCGGGTGGCCGCCGATAAGCCATTCCAGCGCCGCCGCATTGCCAAACGGCTCGCGATCCATATGGCCGATGCCACTGATAAATGGCGGGTGGTGCAGGATCAGTACTGTCGGCACCTGCGGGCGCAGCGCCAGCTGCGCATCCAGCCAACGCAACTGGCTGTCCTGCAACTGACCGCCGTGGCTGCCGGGGATCGTCGTGTCGAGGCCGATCAGTCGCACGGGATGGCTGTCGACCACCCAGTCCAGCGGCGCATCGGGCGACTGCGGAAGATAGTCATGATCGGCAAAGGCGGCCAGCAGGTGGGCGCGATCATCATGGTTGCCGGGCACCAGGTAATAGGGCATGGCCAGGCGCTGCAGCTCCGGGCGCAGCACGGCGTATTCGTCCGGGTGGCCGAAGTCCACCAGGTCACCGCTGATGAGCACGATATCCGGGCGTGGCTGGCTGGCGTTCAGGTGCTCGACCGCGCGGCGCAGCGCCGCCAGGGTATCGACCACCCCGTAACTCGGCTTGCCGCCGGCCTTGAGGTGCAGGTCGCTGATCTGCGCGATGATGAAGGTCGAAGCGTTGGGGATGACATCAGGCATTGAGGCTGAACACTCGCTGGGGCTCGACGGCCAGGTTGATCAAATCGCCGGGGGCGTGCAGACGGTCGTCGCTGCTGTCCACCGACAGCGGCTGCGCGCCGCCCACGTCCACCAGCAGGCGGCTCTGCGCGCCCTGGAAGAACTGCCCGAGCAGCCGCCCGCGCATATGGCCCGGAGCGTTGGTCACCCGCAGGTGCTCGGGGCGGCAATACAGGGTGCCCGGCAGCTCGCTGGCGCTCCACGGCAACTCGCCGCCGTTGACCTGCACGCCATTGGCGGTACGGCCGAGCACGACGAAGGCGTTCAGGGTGCCGATGAAATTCGCCACGAAGGCATTGGCGGGCTGCTGATAGAGCGCCCGCGGCGTGGCGAGTTGAGCGATACGGCCGCGCTCCATGACCAGAATGCGATCGCCCAGGGCCATCGCCTCGCCCTGGTCATGGGTGACGAATACGGCGGTGATGGCCAGCTCGCGCAGCAACTGGCCCAGCTCGCTGCGCAAGCGTTCGCGCAACTGGGCATCCAGGGCCGCCAGCGGCTCGTCGAGCAGCAGTACCCGCGGGCGTGGCGCCACGGCGCGGGCCAGGGCAACGCGCTGGCGCTGACCACCGGACAGCTCATGGATGGCGCGGTGGCCATAGCCCTGCAGGCCGACCAGCTCGAGCAACTCGGCGCAGCGCTGTTCGCGTTCGGCACGGGGCATCTTGCGCACCTTCAGGCCATAACCGATGTTGTCGGCCACGTTGAGGTTGGGAAACAGCGCGTAGTTCTGGAACACCATGCCCACGTCGCGGCGCTCGATGGGCAATGGCGTGACGTCGCGCCCGGCGAATAGCACCTGCCCGGCATCCGGGCGCTCGAGCCCGGCGATCAGGCGCAGCGTGGTGGTCTTGCCGCAGCCGGATGGGCCAAGGATGGCCAGGGTTTCGCCGGCCTGGATCTCCAGGCTGAGGTCATCCACGGCGACGGTGCCGTCGGCGAACGCCTTGCGGCAGTTGTGCAGGCGAATGGAGGTAGCGCTCATCGTTGGTATCCTCGGGACAGGCGGGCGCTGATGGCCTGCAGGGCGATCAGCAGCGGTACGATCATCAGCAGGAACAGCAGGGTGTAGGCGCTGGCGACCTCCAGCCGCGCCGAGGCGTAGCTGTCGGCCAGGCCCACTGGCAGGGTCTTGGTCATGGGCGTGTGGAGCATCCAGGTCAGGTTGAATTCGCCCAGCGACAGGGTGACGACCATCAGCACGCCTGCGAGGATGCCGGTCCGGCAGTTGGGCACCACCACGGTGAAGAAGCGTCGCAGCGGGCCGGCGCCAAGGCTGGCGGCGGCATCTTCCAGGGTCGGCAGGTTCTGGCGCTGCATCACCGCCATCACCGGGCGCACCAGAAACGGCAGGGTGAACAGCACATGGCCGACCAGAATGAACAGCCAGCTGCCGCGAAAGCCGCCGAGATGACCGTAGGTGAGCAGCAGTGCCAGTGCGCTGGCCAGGCCGGGCATCGCCACCGGCAGCACCATCAGTTCCTCGAAGGCGCGGCTGAAGCGGTTGTTCATGCGCACCAGGGCATAGGCCGCCGGCACGCCGATCAGGCAGACGCACAGGGCGCAGGCCAGCGCCAGTTGCAGCGACAGCCACACCGTCGGCGAATAGGCCTGCCAGACCTGCACGAGCCAGTCGATGGTCAGGCCGCTGGAAAGGCCCTGGAAATAATTGCGCGTCAGCCCGGCGAGCAGCGACAGCAGCACCGGCACCAGCATGAAGGCGCAGACCAGGCAGGTGAAGATCAGCTGCGCGGCAAACAGCGTCGAGCGTTTCATAGCAGCCCTCCGGCTTTTCGCACCCATTTCCTGACCACCAGCAGCACCGCCCAGGTCAGCGCGCCGAGGATCACCGACAGCGCCGCAGCCACACTGAAGTTGGCGTAGTTGGTGAACACGTTGTAGATCGCCACCGGCGTGACGTTGAGCTGGGTGCCGAGGGTGAAGGCGGTACCGAACGCGCCCATCGAGGTAGCGAAGCAGATCGCCCCGCAGGACACCAGCGCCGGCATCAGCCCCGGCACGATCACGTCCCAGGTCACCCGCCAGTGGCTGGCGCCAAGCGAGCGGGCGGCCTCCTCCAGGCTGGCATCGAGGCTTTCACTGGCGGCCATCACGGTGAGGATCACCCGCGGTATGGAGAAATACAGGTAGCCGAGAAACAACCCGGCCAGGGAATAGGCGAAAACCCAGCGCTCGCCCACCAGCCCCATGCCCAGCGCCGCGAATACGCCCTGGCGGCCGGCCAGCAGGATCACCAGAAAGCCCACCACCACGCCCGGGAAGGCCAGGGGAAAGGTCAGCAGGGCGACCAGCGCCGAGCGCCCGAAGAAGCGCTGGCGGGCGAGAAACACCCCGCTGATGCTGCCCACCAGCAGCGCCGCCAGGGTCACCGATGCGGCCAGCAGGCTGGTCTGCGCCAGGCTGCTCAGATATTGGCCGCTGCTCAGCACCTGCCAGTACCCACTGCCCGCCTCGCCACGGCTTTCACCGCCGAGCAGTATCAGGTGCGCCAGCGGCAACAGCCAGAAGGCCAGCAGCACCGCGGCTGCCGGCACCAGCGCCACGGCCGCGCCAGGTCGCCAGCGGCGCAGCGGCCGGCTGTGGGCGCTCGCGGCAGCGTGGTTGCTCAGCGCGCTGTTCACCTCAGCGCACCTCTTTCAGGTAACGCGCGGCGAAGGCTTCCTGCACCGCGGCCATCTTCTGGTAATCCACAACGCCGGCCCGGGCGTAGTCGCTTTCCGGCAGGAAGCGCGCCGCTACCTCGGCGGGCATCTGCACCGGGCGCACCGGCCGCAGGTAGGCATTGGCCCACAGCGCCTGGCCCTGGTCGGAGAGCACGAAGTCCAGCACCTTCTCGGCATTGGCGCGGTGCGGGGCATTGTCCACCACGCTCATCACATAGGGCACGCTGATGCTGCCCTCACGGGGAATCACGAAGGCGACGTTGGCCTGGTCCTTGTAGCGTGCCCGGTAGGCGTTGAAGTCATAGTCGACGAGAATCGGCAGCTCGCCGGACAGCACCCGCGCATAGGCGGTCTGCTTGGGCACGATCGGCGAATTGCCGGCCAGCTTCCTGAAGTAGTCGATGGCCGGGGTGAAGTCGTCGAGGTCACCGCCCATGGCGCGGTTGATCGCCACCGCCGACACGTAGCCGACGAAGGCGCTGGACGGGTCCAGATAACCGACCATGCCCTTGTACTCGGGCTTGAGAAGGTCGGCCCAGCTTTGCGGCACTGGCAGGCCACCGAGTGCATCGACGTTGACCATGATGCCGAGGGTGCCGGAATGGATGGCGAACCAATGCCCTTCGGGGTCTTTCAAGCCGGCGGGAATGTCGTCCCAGCCCTTTGGCTTGTAGCTGCCGACCACCCCGGCGTTCTGCGCCTGCAGGCCAAAGGTCACGCCGTAATACACCACGTCGGCCATCGGCGCCGCACGCTCGGCCACCAGCTGCGCCAGGGCCTGGCCGGAGTTCTTGTTGTCCAGCGGCACCTTCACGCCGGTGCTCTCGGCGATTGCCGCAAGCTGCGCGCCCCAGTCCGCCCACTCCGGCGGGCAGTTGTAGCAGATCGCCGTGTCGGCGGCGTGGCTCAGGCTGGCGGTACCGCACAGCAACAGGGCCGCAAGGGTTTTACGCAAGCGGATCATCGGACGTCTCCTCGAGGGGGGCGGATACTTTCGCCTGGCCGGATGTGGCACGGCAGGCAGTGGGAAGCGGGGGTGGCGCCGGCGATCTGCGCCAGCAACTGGTCGATCACGGTGTGCGCCAGCTCGGCGATGGGCTGCACCACACTGCACAGCGTCGGGTGCATCTGCGTACCCAGGGCGATGCCGTCGAAGCCCATCACCGAGAGCTGGCGCGGCACGCTCCAGCCGTTGCGGCGCAGCTCGTTGATCAGGCTGATGGCCAGCAGGTCGTTGGAACAGAGCAGCGCGCTGGGCGCCTGCGAGCCATGCAGCCAGGGTGCGAGGGCGGCGAAGTCGGCCTGGGTATGGGCGGGCATCTCGATCAGCGGCAGCGCCTGTAGCCCGGCAGCGTGCATGGCCTGCCGATAGCCGGCGTAGCGCAGCCGGGCACGGTCGGACTGCAATGCAGAGCCGGCGACCATGCCGATGCGCCGATGCCCGGCGGCCAGCAAATGCCGGGTGGCCAGGGCCATGCCGGCGCGGTTATCCACCGACACGGCGCTGTACTGGGCATCCTCGGGCTGGTGGTAGGCCAGTACGAAGGGCGTATCCTCCTGGGCCAGGCCCTGCAGCACCTGGTTGCTGCGCGCATCGGTCACCGTCAGCACCAGGCCGTCGACGCGCTGGCGCAGCAGCTCTTCGACCACCTCGCTTTCGCGCTCGGCCTGGTAGTCGGTGGTGGCCAGCAGCAGGTTGTAGCCCCGCGCACGCGCCGCCTGCTCCATGGCCTGGAACTGCTCGGCGAACACCGGGTTGAGCAGGTTGGGCACCACCACACCGATCAGTTGGGTGGTTTGCAAACGCAGCTGCCGACCCAGGCGGTTGGGGCGAAAGCCCAGCTGGCGCGCCGCGGCGAACACCTGCTCACGGGTATGCGGGCGCACCATATCCGGCGACGCAAAAGCCCGTGCGGCAGTGGCCCGCGATACCCCTGCCCTGAGGGCCACCTCTTTCAGATCCGTCATGCTCGCTCGCCTTGAGATCGATCTCATTGGCGAGCAACTTAACGAGCGCAGATGGCAGTCGCGCGACGAAGGGATGACAGTTCGGTTTCAGAACGCTTTCCAATTGCCCAGCGAGAGAAGTATCACTAAAGTGATACTTCATCCACGCACCGAGTCCTCTCATGAAAGTCGAGTTGGTCACCAACCTGAAGCGACAGGCCACCAAGATCCTTGCCGACCTTCACGAATCCAAGGAACCTGTTCTGATCACCGAGCACGGAATACCCTCGGCCTATCTGGTGGATGTCGATGACTACCAGTTCATGCAGAAGCGCCTCGCCCTTCTGGATGCCCTGGCCCGCGGCGAACGGGCCGTGATCGAGGGCGATACCGTCAGCCATGAACAGGCCAGGCAACGGCTGAGCAAATGGCTGAAATAGTCTGGACAAATCCCGCCCTCGAGCAACTCGACGATCTGGCTCAGTACATTGCCCTGGACAAACCCGATGCCGCTCGCGCGCTGGTCAGGAAGGTGGTTGAAGCGGTCGGGCGTTTGGCTGAGTTCCCTCTGTCAGGCCGCACCCCTGACGAGCTGCCAAACTCGGTGTATCGCGAAATCGTCGTCCCGCCCTGCCGGGTTTTCTACCGCGTTTCGGATACGACGGTCTTCATCATTCACGTCATGCGAGAGGAACGGGCGCTACGCGCTCATATGCTCAAATGAGCGTCAGTGTGACGTCATGGATGAGTGTTGATCCGCGCACGCAGCAATACCCAGGAATACCGTCTTTACAACGTCAGGGTAAACCGCGACAGCAGCGCGCCGCGCAGCGCCATCGAGCCGGTTTGTCGCGCGCCATAGGTGCCGCTGGGCAGCAGCAGCTCCGGTTCACGGGTCAGGGCTTCGAGGTTCGCGCCGAGGAAGTCGAACAGCGAGTCGTCGAAGCGCATGGTGTCCACCGGCGCCCGGATGCGGCCGTCCTCGACCCAGAAGGTGGCGAAGCGGGTCATGCCGGTCAGGCGCCCGGCCGGCAGGTCGGAGAAGTTGCTGTACCACAGGTTGCCGATATACAGCCCGGTGCCGAGGCGCTGCAGGATCTCGCCCTCCTCCAGCTCGCCGCCGTGCAGGTGCAGGGAGAACGGGTACTCACCGCTGCCCGCGCCGTTGGCGATCAGCCCGTGTTCGGCGGCGCTGCGTGAGCTGACCAGGCGCTCGCCCGGATTGCCCTGGCTGACCAGGCGCAGCGGCTGGCGTGGCCCTTCGCGGGTGAAGGCCGGCGCCAGGCCGCCCTCGATGCGCTCGTCCAGCGTCACCTTGTAGCTCAAGCTGGCGCTGCCGGCGAACAGCCGCTGCAGCGGGCTGCCACCAGTGGCCAGCGCTTCGGCGGAAAAGCCCCAGGCGAACAGCCCGAACAACTCTTCCAGCGCCGCGGGCGTCAGGTAGGCGCGGTAGGCTCCCGGCTTCAACTCATGGGCGGGTTTACCCAGATGCTCCAGTTGCTCACGGGCGAACGCCAATTTGCGCGCGAAGGCCTGGGCATCCCACTGCTCGCCGGCGTAGCTGCTTTTCACCGCCTGGCCGTTTTCGTGAAACAGGCTGAATTCGAAGTTGAAGCTGCTCGCCGCGTGCCAACCGAAGGCGCCCCAGGAGCTGGCGAAACCCTGATACTGCGGCCCGGCGGCGTAGAAACCGACCAGGTCCAGCCCGGCGGCTGCCTCGTTGATTTGCTCGATGGCCGCCTCGCTGTGCTGGGCCGCGTCCCCCGCCGCGGTCTCGCTGCGCCAGGCCTCGCGATTAAGGCGCAGATAGGGGTCGTCGGCCAGAGTCGGTAATACCGCGCGCAGGCGCCGCAGCGCCTGGTCAAGGCGCGGTAGGTCGTCATCGATCACCCCGCTCAAGGCCAGTTCGAAGTCGCCATGCCGCTCTCCCTGGTACAGCGCCAGGGTGGCGTACACCTGCTGCACCTGGCCGGCCTGGCGCACGCGGGCATGGTTGAAGCGGATGAAGTCCGAAGCCTCGGCCTGGTACTCCAGGGTAAAGCCCTCGCCGGCCTGCAGCCCGGCGCTCAGGTGCGCGAGCAGCGCCTCGAAATGCTGACGTGCGTTCATCAGGCTGCCCCTCCAAATACGTCGACATCGGCGAACACGCACGCCGGCGTGGCGTGCCCGACACGAATCACCTGGTTCGGTTCGCCCTTGCCGCAATACGGCGTGCCCAGCACCTCGAAGGTACTGGCGTCGCCGACCGCCTTGAGGTTGCGCCAGAACTGCGCGGAGATGCCGCGGTAATTGGGGTTCTTCACCACGCCCTTGAGCTCGCCGTTGTCGATCAGCCGGCCCCACTCGCAGCCGAACTGGAATTTGTTGCGCGCGTCATCGATCGACCAGGAGCGGTTGTTGCTCATCAGAATGCCGCGTTCGATGCCGCCGATCAGCTGCTCCAGGCGCTGGTTGCCGGGTTCGACATTGAGGTTGGCCATGCGATCCAGGGTCGGGCGGTTCCAACTGCAGGCGCGGCTATTGGCCACGCCTTCGAGCCCGCTGCGCCACTGCGACAGCGCGCCACCGAGCGGCCGCTGCAGGATGCCCTCGCGGATCAGGTATTCGCGCTGCGCCGAGGTGCCGTCGTCGTCATGGCGATAGCTGGCCAGCTCGCCCGATACCGTCGGGTCGAAGGTCACGTTGAGCAGCGACGAGCCGTATTGGTAGCTGCCGAAATCCTCCTGGCGAATAAAGCTGGTGCCGGCGAAATTGCGCTCGTCACCAAGGATGCGATCCAGCTCCAGCGGATGGCCGATGGACTCGTGGATCTGCAGGATCATCTGGTCCGGCATCAGCAGCAGATCACGATGGCCGCTCGGCGTATTGGGCGCCAGCAGCAGTTGCAGCGCCTCGTCGGCGATACGGCTGGCGGTGCCAACCAGACCCAGCTGATCGATCACCTCTGCACCGCCCTGGCGCGCCAGGTGAGTGCCGCCGAAGCTGCGGCTCTGGTGGCTGTCGGCACCATCGCTGGCGGTCACGCCCAGCTGCGGGAAGACGTAATGCTGAGCGCGGCGCAAACGGGCGCCGACGCTGTTGAGGTAAATCTGCTCGGTGGCGGTAAAGGTCAGCCCGGCGTACCAGTCCACCAGCCGCTCATCCCGCGGTACCCGCGACGACTCCGCCGCCAGCAGCTCGTACCAGTGGGCCGGACTGGCCAGAGTGCGCTGGTAGCCAGGCATCACGTCATCGGCCTGCTTATGGGGCACCGGCAGCTCATGCAGATCGAGCAGATTACGCCCTGCCAACTGCCGCGCCAGCGCCTCGGCCTTGTCGAGCGCTGCCTGCAAGCCGGCCTGGCTGAGATCACTGGTCGCCGCATAGGCCTCCACCCCAGCCACCCGCACACTGAGCATGGCGCCCGCATCGTCGGCGAACGAAGGCGCCCGCGCCACATTGCGGCGCACCCAATAGCGCTCCGTGGTTTCCCGCACGTGGCGCAACGACCAGAAATCGGCGGTGCAATGCAAGGCGGCGAAGCGGCGTTGTAGGGTTTCGCTAATGGCGAACATGGGGGCTCCCTTGGTAGGCGGCATAGGGAGGCAGTATGGGAAGGATTGGCGGGGTGGGGCAACCAGGGTGGCGGCGGAGATGATGTAGACGGATGGCTATTTGATGGCGTAGTGTCGAAAGGACTTTTGTATCCAGCCGATAACAGCAGGCCACGTCTCGGACAGCGAAGGACTATCTGTTAACGCTGTGGTGGATAAGAAAACGTCCTCCATCCACTTGCTGCCGCATAACACATGGAAGAACTCAAGGAGCATTACTTGGACCGTTTGAAGATCAAAATAAACAATGTGAAAAACATAATATCTGCAGATATTGAACTGCCGATAGAGGGTGGCTTATATAGCTTAGTGGGCGGTAACGGGTGTGGTAAAAGCACACTTATGCTTATCATGTCAGTGTTACTAAGTCCAAAGCGGTTTAACATGCTTCAACATGAAGACTACAGTGAAGACTCAACTATAGATATCGGAATAGCCACAGCAGAAGGCGAGAAAAATTATAACTGGCACGTCAAAAGAAGGCATGATAACGAAACAATGATGTGGTGGTGCGCAACCAGTCCAGCACATTACAAAGGGGTGTACGAGGGCAGCCTGTTTTACGGAACAAGATTTCGAGACTCAACCATAGTTGATAAACTACTACGCAGCAACTCCATTGCAGGCGAGCACATAGTTGAAGCATTCGACTACGTAAAAGATAATTTGAGCTACATTCTCCATGGCGATAACAACCATTATCGAACAATGAAGAAAATTCGGAACAAAAAGATATCCGAGGAGTTTGAGCTTTCAAATCTCCCCTACTTCATGAGCACTCCGAAGGGTGCTCTTCTCAGTCAATACCGCATGAGCTCTGGCGAGTGCCTACTTATCTCCCTACTCAACTACATCTATCATGCTTTAGTAAACCAAGGAACAGGCAAAAAAGTCACTGACAAAACCTTCTTCATTCTTATTGACGAGATTGAACTTGCCTTACATCCTATAGCTATCTCCAGGTTAATCTCGTACTTAAACTCGCTCCTAGTCACTTACCCGAAGCTATGTGTGTATCTCACATCACATTCGCCCGAGGTAATCAGAGCATTAAAACCTCAAAACATGTACCTTATCAATAATACTGAAGGGCATGTACAATTAATAAATCCGTGCTTCCCAAGCTACGCAATAAGAGAAATATACCGACACGACGGCTTCGACTATTTAATATTAGCAGAAGACTCCCTTGCCTCATTAGTTATTGACGGAGTAATAGCCGACAGCGGCCTTAAAGAGAGCAGACTCGTTCATATTTCGCCAGTAGGTGGTTGGCAGAATGTTCTGAATCTGCACATGGACTTACTTCGCCATAACGTGATAGGCGTAAACAAAAAAATCATTAGCATTCTTGATGGAGACGTAGCCACTGAAGTTGAAAAGAAAGAAAATTACAAGAATCTTGCCAAAGCGTTCCTACCGATTCAAAGCATAGAAAAATTTATCTACGAGATAGTTTTCAAAAAATCAATGCCAAAAATAAGAAAAACAATTAACGACAAATATTTCCCAATTAAATCGCTAGACGACTTAATGGCCGAGCATATCGACCAATATGATTCAAAAGCTAAATCTCCAGACAAACTTTTCTACTTCCGAGTCAAGAAAGATCTAGAAGGAAGAAACATTGATGAATCCTACTTCATAAGAAATCTAAGCGAAGACATCAAACGAGAAGTAGACTTCACTTCTTTTTCAAACACACTACGCAGGCTACTTAACACCGTATAGCATTTTGACCTATGTATGTGAGGTGGCCGAGCGAAGCTTGTCCACCGCACTCAAAGCACCTACCCAGAATAAAAACCACAATCCTAGGCCTTGCTCCACCAAGCCCCAGTCCTTACCTTGTGCGCTCGCTTTTATCCCGCCCTCAACCGCGAGCCTCATCCACCATGAAAAATCTAAAAATCAGCGCCATCACCACCCTGCTTATCGGGCTGTCGGGTTTTGCCCAGGCTCAGGAAACGCCGTCGCATCTGGACAAGGTGCTGGAGAAGGGACAGCTGGCGGTGTGTACCACCGGTGATTACAAGCCCTATACCTTCCTGCGCCAGGACGGCGACTACGAAGGCATCGATATCGAGATGGCTCAGTCGCTCGCGCAAAGCCTTGGGGTGAAGGTGCAGTGGGTGCCGACCACCTGGAAAACCCTGATGCCGGATATGGTGGCGGGCAAGTGCGATATCGGCATGGGCGGTATTTCGGTGACGCTGGAGCGCCAGAAGAAGGCGTTTTTCAGCAGTACCCTGGATGTCGACGGCAAAATCCCGCTGGTGCGCTGTGAAGACGTGTCGCGTTACCAGACCGTCGAGCAGATCAACAGGCCAGAAGTGCGCCTGATCGAGCCGGCCGGTGGCACCAACGAGGCCTTTGCGCGGGCTTATCTGCCCAAGGCGCAGCTGAATTTCCATGACAACAACACCATCTTCCAGGAACTGCTGGATAAGCGCGCCGACGTGATGATCACCGACTCGTCCGAAGCTCTGTACCAGCAGAAACGCATGCCCGGTCTATGCGCCGTCAACCCGACCGCCTACATGCAATACGGCGAAAAAGCCTACCTGCTGCCCCGCGATGACATGACCTGGAAAAGCTATGTGGATCAGTGGCTGCACCTGAGCAAGGCCACCGGCGCGTATCAGAAAACCCTTGGCCACTGGCTGGCGGTACCGGGGCAGTAAAAGAGCGCCCGCGGCGATCGGAGTGGTGGATGGATAAAGCGTCATCCACCCTACGCCCTACCGACAAGTAGGGTGGACAACGCGAAGCTTGTCCACCGTTCGCAACTTGCACTGCCATAGTGGATAAAGCGCCAGCTACGCGCCCCGATCCACCTTACGAGTTATCCCGAGCCACCCTACCCGGCGAAAACGGCTCCTACGGCGTACTCAACCCCGCCGCATTCATAAACAGCCGCAACAGATATGACACCAGCCCCAGGCTCAGCACGCTGACCGTCCAGATGCCGGCCAGCCAGGCGATGCGTTGCCAGAGGGGTTTCTTTTCGCTGAACTTGTTCATCAGTGGTACCCCTGATCCGGCGTGACCTTGCCGCGGAACACGTAGTAGCTCCAGGCGGTGTAGACGAGGATGATCGGGATGATTAGCAACGCGCCGACCAGCGCGAAGCCCTGACTTTGCGGCGGTGCGGCCGCCTGCCAGATGGTCAGCGAGCCGGGCACGATGTTCGGCCACAGGCTGATGCCCAGGCCGCTGTAGCCGAGGAAGATCAGCGCCAGGGTCAGCACGAACGGCTTGCTGTTGTCATAGTTGGCCACCGAGCGCAGCAGGTAGAAGAAGCTCGCCAGCACCAGCAACGGCACCGGGGCGAACCACAGCAGGTTGGGGAAGGTGAACCAGCGCTCGGCAATGCTCGCCTGGGACAGCGGCGTCCACAGGCTGACGATGCCAATCACCGACAGCAGCGCGAGGGCCAGTGGCCGGGCCAGGTCGTGCATCTGCTTTTGCAGGCGGCCTTCGGTCTTCATGATCAGCCAGGTGCAACCGAGCAGCGCATAAGCCGCGATCAGCCCCAGGCCGCTGAACAGCGGAAACGGCGCCAGCCAGTCCAGCGAACCACCTGAGAATGCCCGGCCCTCGACCGGGATGCCTTCGATGAATGCGCCCAGCGCCACGCCCTGGAAGAAGGTCGCCGCCACCGAGCCGCCGATGAACGCCTTGTCCCAGATATGCCGCTTGTGGTCCTTGGCCTTGAAGCGAAACTCGAAGGCCACGCCGCGAAACACCAGGCCCAGCAGCATGAACATCAGTGGCAGATACA
Source organism: Phytopseudomonas straminea (assembly GCF_900112645.1). Lineage (GTDB taxonomy): Bacteria > Pseudomonadota > Gammaproteobacteria > Pseudomonadales > Pseudomonadaceae > Aquipseudomonas > Aquipseudomonas straminea. The sequence goes on from NZ_FOMO01000012.1 coordinate 18,557, forward strand.
GGGCGCTGAGCACCACCGAGTAGGCCAGCGGAAAGGCCGCGAACAGCCCGGCGCCGCCGAGCACCAGCCAGGTCTCGTTGCCGTCCCACACGGGCGCCACGGTGTTCATCATCACGTCGCGCTCGCCCTTGTCGGGCACGAACGGGAAGAGGATGCCGATGCCCAGATCGAAGCCGTCCATGATCACGTACATCATCACCCCGAAGACGATGATCACCGCCCAGATGACTGACAGATCGATACCCATGGTCATGCCCTCCCTTCGGCGTGTTCACCGCCGTGGTCACTGTCGTCGGTGCCCTCTTTGGCGGCCGACAACGGCCGCGCGGGCGTATGCCGGGTGCCCGGCCCGCCGTCATCCTGATGATCGCCCTCGCCGGTGACCGGCCCCTTGCGCACCAGGCGCATCACGTAGCCGAAGCCCGCGCCGAACACCGCGAAGTACACCACCACGAACAGCACCAGAGTCAGGCCCAATTGCGCGGCGCTGTGCATCGACACGCCCTCGGCGGTGCGCATCAGACCGTAGACCACCCACGGCTGGCGGCCGATCTCGGTGGTGAACCAGCCGGCGAGGATGGCGATCAACCCGGACGGGCCCATCCACAGGCAGAAGTACAGGAACGGGCGCGACCGGTAGAGGCTGCCGCGCCAGCGCAGCCACAGGCTCCACACACCGGCGAGGATCATCAGCAAGCCCATGGCGACCATGATGCGGAACGACCAGAACACGATGGTCGAGTTGGGCCGGTCCTCCTTGGCGAACTCCTTGAGCGCCGGCACCTGCTTGTCCAGGCTGTGGGTGAGGATCAGGCTGCCCAGGTACGGCACCTCGATCTTGAAGCGAGTCTCCTCGCGCTGCATGTCCGGCCAGCCGAACAGGATCAGCGGTGTCGGCTCGCCGGAGCTGTTGTCCCAGTGGCCTTCGATGGCGGCGATCTTCGCCGGTTGATGCTTCAGCGTGTTGAGGCCGTGGAAGTCGCCGATCACCGCCTGCACCGGGGCGACCAGCAGGGCCATCCACAGGGCCATGGAGAACATCTTGCGCATCGCCGGCGTATCGCGCCCGCGCAACAGGTGCCAGGCCGCCGAGGCGCCGACGAAGAACGCGGTGGCCAGGAATGCGGCGGTGGCCATGTGCGCCAGGCGATACGGGAACGACGGGTTGAACACCACCGCGAACCAGTCCACCGGGATCACCCGGCCGTCGACGATCTCGAAGCCCTGGGGCGTCTGCATCCAGCTGTTGGAGGCAAGAATCCAGAAGGTCGAGATCAGCGTGCCGACCGCCACCATCACCGTCGAGAAGAAGTGCAAGCCCGGCCCCACGCGGTTCCAGCCAAACAGCATGACGCCGAGAAAGCCCGCCTCGAGGAAGAACGCGGTGAGCACCTCGTAGGCCAGCAGCGGCCCGGTGACCGAACCGGCGAAATCCGAGAAGGCACTCCAGTTGGTGCCGAACTGGTAGGCCATCACCAGACCGGAGACCACACCCATGCCGAAGTTGACCGCGAAGATCTTCACCCAGAAGTGGTAGAGGTCGCGGTACACCGTCTGCCCGGTTTTCAGCCACAGGCCTTCGAGCACCGCCAGGTAACTGGCCAGGCCGATGGTGATGGCGGGAAAGATGATGTGAAAGGAAATGGTGAAGGCGAACTGGATGCGCGCAAGATCCAAAGCCTCTAGGCCGAACATGGACGTGCCCCTCGATCAGAGTTAGTTATCGACTTCTTGTTATGCGTGTACCGCAGACAGCCAAGGCGAAAGGCGCCTTGATCTGGATCAATGGATCGCCTTCAGATTACGCCTCGCCACGCCACTTACCAGCGTGGCTGGATGCCGCGCGACAGGCTGTCGCTGCGGCGTTCTGACTTAGCTCCGCGGGCGCGGCGCAACGTGCGCGTTATCAGATGAAGGACTATGCAGCCGCTCGCGGCGTCAGGTAGCAACAGCGCGGCGAAAGAAGGCAGGCGAGGCGGCGAATCGCCACCGCCGGGAAATGGCCAAGGCTGTTGGCCCGCTCAGACGAACCGACTCGCCGGCCGAGCCAGGCCGAGGGTGTCGCGCAGCGTCTGGCCAGGATATTCGGTACGGAATAACCCCGACGCCTGCAAAGCCGGCACCACGCCTTCGAGAAACAGATCGCCTTGCGCTTCCAGGTAGGGCGGCAGGATCACGAAGCCGTCACAGGCACCCGCGCGGTACCAGGCGGCGAGCTGCTCGGCGACTCCTTCCGGCGAACCCACTGGCGAGAAGAAGCTGAGGCTCTCGGCATAGCGCTTGCCCGTTTGCCCGACCGTCAGGCCCAGTTCGAGAGCCTGCTGGATCACATACTGAAAACGCCCCTTGCTGCCGGTGATGGCCTCGCGGATATCCGGGAACGGCCCATCCTGCGGGTACTGCGCCAGGTCGTGGTTCATGCTGGCGGACATGAAGCTCAACCCCGCCTCGGGGCGAATCAGCTCCTTGAGCAGACGATCCTTGGCCAGCGCCGCTGCATGGGTTTCGCCCACCACCGGCACGATGCCGGGCAGGATCTTCAGCGTGTCCGGGTCGCGCCCATGGCTGCGTGCCTTGTCCTTGAGCAGGCGGTAGAACGCCTTGGCGCGCTCCAGTTGCGGATGCACCACGAACACCACTTCGGCGTTCTTCGCCGCCAGGTCGAGAAACGCCTCGGACACCCCGGCCTGGATCAGCACCGGCTGGCCCTGGGGTGGGCGCGGAATGTTGATCGGCCCCTTGATATCGAAGAACTCGCCGCGGTGATGCAGGTAATGGAAGGCATCCGGGTCGGCGAACACGCCCTGCTGCGCGTCGAGCAGCAGCGCCTCGTCACCCCAGCTGTCCCAGAGTTTCTGCACCACCTCGATGAACTCGCCAGCGCGGGCATACCGCTCGGCATGGCCGTAGTGCTGTTGGCGGCCGAAGTTGCGCGCCTCGCCATCGCTGACCGAGGTCACCAGATTCCAGGCCGCACGGCCGCCGCTGATGTGGTCGATATTGGCCAGCATGCGCGCCGCGCTGTAAGGCAGCGCATAGGACGACGACACCGTACCGCCCACGCCAATGCGATCGGTCACAGCCGCCAGAGCGGACAGCAGGGTCAGCGGCTCGGGCCGCACCACCGGGCGGTAGCGCACCGTTTCGCCGAAGTGACCGCCATAGTTGTCGTCGATCGACAGTTTGTCGGCCACGAACAGCATGTCCAGGCAGGCCGCTTCGGCGCGCCGGGCAATGGTCTTGTACAACGGCCAGTCGACCGAGCCGGTGGAGGCCGAATGCGGGTGTCGCCAGCCACCCTGATGGGTACCGGCCTCCAGGTACAGCGCCAGGTGCATCATGGCGTTTGCTCGGTGAAGAAGCTCGCTTCGATCACGCTGTCCGCCGGGAAGCTCCGCGGGATCAAGCCTTCACGCTGATACAGGTCGATGGTCGCCTGCTGCAGCGCGCGCACGGCGGCGAGGTCGGTCTCCGGCGTATTGACCTCACGCTGCACCTTGCCCAGCGCCACCGCCTGGGGCAGCTTGAGCAGGCTGGCGATGGCCTTGGCGTAGGGCTCGGGATGCGCCGCGCCCCAGATCCGCGCCTGCGCCAGCCGCGCGGCGAAATCCTTGAGTTCAGCACGCTTGCCCTGCAGCACCGTGTTGGCGGCCACCAGGTAATTGAGGCTCGGGTAGTCCTTGCCGTCGGCGAGAATCTTCGCGCCGCTCTGCTGCACGGCAAAGGATACGTAGGGCTCCCAGGTGGCGACGGCATCGACGCTGCCGTTGCTCAAGGCCAGGGTCGCCTCCGAGGGCGTGGTGTTGACGAAGGTCACGTCGCTCGGTTTCAGCCCGGCACGCGCCAGGGCATTGAGCGCCAGCGCCTGGCCGGACGAGCCTTTGACCGCGGCGATCTTCTTGCCATTGAGGTCGGCGACCGAGGCGATGCCGGCATTGCCGCTGATGATCAACGCGTTGCCCAGGTAGCTCGCCGCCTGAATCGCCTTGGCCTCCAGCCCAGCCGCTGCGGCGAAGGTCAGCGGCGCCTCGCCGACCAGGCCACCATCGAGGTGGCCGGCGCGCAGGGCTTCGAGCAACGGGGCGGCGTTGGGAAACTCGCGCCACTGGATCTGATAATCCAGGCCGTCGAGTACGCCGGCCGCCTCCATGACAGCGCGCGCATTGCCACGCTGGTCGCCGATGGTCAGGTCAGCGGCGGACACCGCCAGCGACAGGGTGGACAGTAAAAGGGCCGACAGGCCGGTGCGAATCTTCATTAGACGGCTCCAACAGAACATAAGGGGATGCTCACCAGTCACTGCCCTGCCCCAGCAACTGCAAGGCGTGGTGACGCAGCTCGAGCAGACGCGGATCGTCGCGGCGACGCGGATAGGAGCGCTCGACCTTGAGTTCGGCCAGCACCCGCGCCGGGCGCGCCGAGAACACGAGCACGCGGTCGCAGAGCAGCAGCGCCTCCTCGACATCGTGGGTAACCAGCAGTGAGCTGTAGGCCTGCTGCTGCCACAGGCGAATCAGCTCGCTCTGCATGGCGATGCGGGTCAGCGAGTCGAGCTTGCCCAGTGGCTCGTCGAGCAACAGCAGGCGCGGCTCGTTGATCAGTGCGCGGGCCAGCGCCACACGCTGCGCCATGCCGCCGGAGAGTTGGCGCGGGTATGCCTCGCGAAATTCCAGCAAGCCAACCTTGCGCAGCGTCTCGTCGACGCGGTGCTTCTGCTCCCGGAGCTGACCGCGCGCCTGCAGGCCGAGGGCGACGTTGTTCCACACACTGCGCCAGGGATAGAGCGTCGGGTCCTGAAACACCAGCACCCGCGAGTGATGCGGCCCGGCAAGCGCGGCACCGTCGGCCAGCAGGCTACCGCTCTGCAGGCTCTCCAGCCCGGCGACCAGACGCAGCAGGGTCGACTTGCCGCAGCCGGATGGCCCGAGCAGGCCGACGCTTTCGCCGGGTGCCAGTTGCAGGTCGACCTTGTCGAGCACCGGCAGGCGGCTGTCACCCAGGTCGAAGGCATGGCTGAGGCCGCGGATATCCAGGCTCATGCCCGCAGCCTGAAGCGGATGAGCGGTTGCGACGTTCACCATTTCACCGCCCCCTTCTGCCAGGACAGCACCCGATCACGGACGATGAACAGCAAGGTGATCAGCCCCGAGCAAAGCAGCGCCATCACCAGCAGCGCAGCGTACATGTTGGCGTAGGCGGCCCAGCCCTGGGCCCACTGCAGGTACCAGCCGAGGCCAGCCTTGACGCCCATCATCTCGGCCACCACCAGCACCGAAAACGAGGCGCCGAGGCCCATGAACAAGCCGACAAACACATGAGGCAATGCAGCCGGAATCGCTACTCGCCAGACCAGAAAGCGCGAATTGGCGCCCAGGGTACGGGCCACCTCGTAGTACGCCTTGTCGACGCTGGCCACGCCGGACCAGGTCAGTACCGTGACCGGGAACCAGGTCGCCAGGGCGATCAGGAATACGCTGGCGCTCCAGCTGGTCGGGAAAAAGAAGAAGCAGATCGGCAGCAGCGCGGTGGAGGGAATCGGCCCGAGGATGCGCAGCACCGGATGAACCCAATAGCCGATGCGATGCGACCAGCCAATCGCCACGCCTGCTATGAAACCGGCGATGCCGCCCACCACCACGCCATTGACCAGCAGCCATAACGAATGCAGCAGGCTTTCACCAAGGCGTAACCAGTCATCGACGAACACCTCGATCAGCGCCTGGGGCGGCGCGAAGAACGGCACCGGCAGCAGCACCACCTTGGCGGTAACCAGTAGCCACACACCGAGCAGCACGGGCAATGCCACCAACCAGGCGCCTGCCGGACGCAGACGCTCCACCAGCCGGCCCAACGGACCCGGCAGGATGCCCAGCAGCGCCAGCAGCCCGCCCACGCCAGCACCGACGTACGCCAGCTCCCGGGTGAAGGGCCAGGGCTTGCCGCCATCGGGGTAGAACGCGGTGAACAGGGCGAAGGCTATCCAGGCCAATGCGGCCAGCAGACCACCGCGCCAGAGCGGCGTGGCCACGCGCGGCTGCGCCTGGCCTTGCTCAAGCGAATACGTCGGCATGGATGCTCTCCGCGAATTCCAGGGGATCGGTACGCGGGCGCAGCACCTCGACGTTCTTCAGGTCGCGGGCGTATACCGCGATCTCCTTCACGAAGGTATTGCCGACCGAGTAGTAGCCGTGGGTGTGCTCGGTGAGGATGGCGCGCACCTCTTCCTTGGAGGTGTTGATGGCGAACTTGAGAAACTCCTCGGCCACCGCATCGGGGTTGCGCGACGCCCAGGCATGGGCCTGCAGGATCGAGTGGGTGATGGCCGCCGCCACCGGCGTGTCGTTGCGCGCCAGCTCGCCGCTGACCCCGACCACGCAGCAGCTCATGTTGGCGTACTCCTCGATCATGTTGGTCGCCAGCTCGGCGAAGCCCGGCTGCTGCTTGACCCGGTACATCAGTGGATCGGAGCCACTGGCGGCCTGGATCTCGCCCTTCTCCAGAGCAACGCTGAGCAGGTCGATGGGGTACACCCGCCAGGTCACGTCGCGCACCGGGTCGACGCCATGGCGCTTGAGCATCAGCGAGAAGAAGTTCTTGTCCGCAGCAGCCATGTCGGTGACGCCGATGGTGGTGCCCTTCAGCGCCTCGAAGCTTTTCGGACCATCGTCCAGGGTCAGCAGGCGCAGGCAACCACCGTGGGTGCCGGCGGTCAGCTTGACGTCAAAGCCCTGCTCCAGCGCCTTGAGCCAGCGCAGCGCCATGCCGGTGGCGGCGTCGGCCTTGCCGGTGGCCATGGATTCGAGCAGCACCTCGGTGGAGTTGCCGAAGTTGACGAACTCGACCTCCAGGTTATGGCGCTTGAAGATGCCCTGGCTGTCGGCAACCGCCACGGGTGCCAGGCACACGGCATTGAGGTTGGTGGCCAGTTTGATCTTGCGCGGCTCGGGCAAGACCCAGCGATCGCTGTCCAGATCCAGGCCGCTGCCAACCGGTTGCGTACCTTGGCCGGCATGCCCGGTATGGGCGCCGTGGCCAGCATGACCGGCATCGGCCCAGGCGAAGCGGCTGGCGAACGCCGCCGCGGTGGCGGTACCCGCCAGGGCAAGCAACTGACGACGGTTGAGCACAGAGATGGGCATGGCGCCTCCATAAGAGAGTCGTGCATGCGCCGCGTGGTCGGGTAGCGTGCGGATAAGGTGCTTCGGCGGGCTTTTACAGCCAGCTTCACAGGAAAGGCCTTAGACGGTATCGGCTTGACGATCCACAGGGAAATTCAATTTAGGCATAACCTAATATGCCAAACGAGAAAGTTAATCCATCCTCTCTCCCGACAACCCCAGCACCGTTAGCGGATTGCCAACTGCCAGACGTGGCTTATCGCAACGAGCCACCGTCCTACCCCGCGCTATCCCAAATGCCGCTTCCCGGAGAACCTACCGAATGCCTTGCCTGCCCCCGTACGCCCTGCGCCCACGTCACCTGCTGGCTGCCAGCCTGCTGGGCTGCGTAGTGCTGCCTGTCGCCCATGCCGAGACCGCGACGGGCAGCCTGCAGATCGAAGGCGTACAGATCACCGAGCAGGCGCTGACCGAGCAGCAGGTGGCCGAGGCGCAACTCAAGGAGGTGCCGGGCGGCACCAATCTGGTGGACATGCAGCGCGTCGAGCAGGGCCGCGTGGCTGGCAATGCCGATGTGCTGGCCTACCAGCCGGGCGTTTATGCGCAGTCGCCGGGTAACGAGGGCATCAAGATCGCCATCCGCGGCTCGGGCATCAACCGCGGCACCGGCTCCCACGCCTCCGGCAACCACGTCATGCTCGACGGTTTGCCGCTGACCGGCTCGGGCGGTACGCCTTATGAGCTGCTGGAACCGCTGTGGATAAGCCGCGCCGAAGTGCTGCGCGGCGCCAATGGGTTCGACAAGGGCTCCCTGGCCCTGGGCGGCGCCATCGACTACATCACCCGCACCGGCCGTGATGCCGACAAGTTGCAATTGCGCTATGAAGCCGGCAGCCACGGTTACCAGAAGCGCAGCATCAGCTCCGGGCAGGTGCTGGGCGATGTCGATTACTACGTCAACGTCACCGACAGCCGTTACGACGGCTATCAGGATCATTCGTCGGGCAAGGGCCAGGGCGTGGCCGCCAACGTCGGCTATCGCCTCAACGACAACCTGGAGACGCGCTTCTACCTGCGCTACCGGGAAACAGAGCATGACGTCCCAGGTCGGCTGACCAAGGCGCAGATCGAGCACGACCCAAGGGCGGCCGCTGCCAACAATCTGCGTATCAACGCGCACCGTGACCAACCTGGCAGCACCTGGCTGGCCAACAAGACCACCTGGCAGATCGACGACGACTCCACCCTGGTGGCCGGCCTGGCCTATCACCATTACCCGATGGATATCGTCGAGAACAGCTCGCCCAACGGTAACACCTACCGGGTGCGCGTGGACTACAGCGACGTGAGCGGCACCCTGAACTACACACGCCGCCACGGCCTGTTCGGGCTCGACAGCACCACCACCGTCGGTTTCCGTAGCACCACCAACTTGCCGAGCAGCAAGTCCAGGGAAAATGCGGCGCTGCCGATCAACGTAAACGGCACCGCCTACCCAGCCGGCACCCTGATGCGCGCCTACGAGCACCTGGGCTCGGACAACGTGCTGCATATCGGCAACGAAACCGAGCTGGCACCTGACCTGTGGCTGACCAGCGGCCTGGCGCTGATCTACACCCGCCGTGAAGTACAGGTGACCTGGCCGGCCACCGACGATAAGCTCAGCGAGCACACCTGGGATTACGCGCCGCGTATCGGCCTGCGCTACCAGCTCAACCCGGACGTGCAGCTCTACGGCAATGTCAGCCGCTCGATCGAGCCGCCCCACGCCTGGTCGATGCTCTGGAGTTCGCCGCTGCGTTTCCCCAACAGCAACCAGCCGTACGCTGCCCGCCAGCGCGCGCCGATCTCGCTGGATAACCAGACAGCGACGACCTTCGAAGTCGGTGGCCGTGGCGACTCCGCGCTGGGCCAGTGGGACGTGGCCTATTACTACTCGCTGGTGCGCCATGAGCTGCTGACCGTGGAAATCACCACTGGCGTGCCGCCTTCCGAAGCCAACGCCAGCCCGACCATCCACCAAGGCATCGAGCTGGGCCTCGACAGCCCGTTGTGGGACGGCGGCGCGGCCGGCGCTCTGGCCTTGCGCCAGGCCTACACCTTCAGCGACTTCCATTACCGCGACGACGCCACCTTTGGCGACAACCACCTACCCGGCCTGCCCCGCCACTACTACCAAGCCGAGCTGCGCTACAGCCTACCGAACGGTTTCTACGCCGGGCTAAACACCCAGTACGCCTCCAAAGTGGCGGTGGATTACGCCAATTCCTACTACGCCGATGCCTACACGATCTTTGGCGCGACCCTGGGCTACGCCTCGCCGAAAGACGACTGGCAAACCTGGCTGGACCTGCGCAACCTGACCGACAAACGCTACGCCGCCACCGTCACGCCGGGCTACGACGACAACGGCGCCGATGCCGCCCGCTCGACACCGGGCGAAGGTTTCGGGGCATATGTCGGGGTGTCCTACAGTTTCAATTAACACCACAGCATAAGAATACCCCGTGCCGTCTCCTTTATAATTCGCCGCCTACAGGGAGACGTACATGTTTTGTGATGCCTGGCGCCACGCGCCAACCCACCGCAGGGTCTGGGCGCTGGCGGCGCCGATGATCCTTTCCAACCTGTCCGTACCGCTGGTGGCGCTGGTCGATACCGCGGTGGTCGGCCACCTGCCCCACGCCCATCAGTTGGGCGCCGTAGCGGTGGGCAGCAGCCTGTACATCCTGATCGTCGGGGTGCTGGGTTTTCTGCGCATGGGCACCACCGGTTTCGCGGCCCAGGCCTGCGGTCGCGGCGATGGCGGGGCGCTGCGCCAGGTGCTGGTGCAGGGCCTGCTGCTCGCCGCCCTGCTGGCACTGTTGCTTGGCGCGCTGGCGATTCCCTTCAGCGGCCTGGCCTTGGGTCTGATGAACCCGTCGGCCGAGCTCGACGGCCTGACCCGGGATTTTCTACACACGCGCTTGCTCGGCTTGCCCGCAGCGTTGGCAAACTACGCGCTGATCGGCTGGCTGCTCGGCGCCCAGAACGCCCGCGCGCCGCTGGTGATGCTGCTGGTCACCAACCTGCTGAACATCGTGCTGTCGCTGTGGTTCGTACTCGGCCTGCACTGGGAAGTGGTGGGCGCCGCCCGCGCCGCGGTACTGGCCGAATGGGGCGGGTTGCTGGTCGGCCTGACGCTTGCGCGGCGCGCCCTGCGTCGCCACCCGGGCAACACCCGCTGGGCGGCGATGGCCCAGTGGCAGAGCTGGCGCGCGCTGCTGGCGGTGAATCGCGATATCTTCCTGCGCTCGCTGGCGCTGCAGGCGGTGTTCCTGCTGATCACCATTCAGGGCGCGCGCCTGGGCGACGCCACGGTGGCGGCCAACGCCCTGCTGCTCAACGGCCTGTTGATCACCGCCTATGCACTGGATGGCCTGGCCCATGCGGTCGAGGCGCTATGCGGCCATGCCATCGGTGCGCGGGATCGCCTGGCCCTCAAGCGCAGCCTGATCGTCGCCGGTATCTGGTCGCTACTGGCCAGCCTGGTGTTCGCCCTGGCGTTCGCCTTGGGCGGCCACCTGTTCATCAATCTACAGACGGATATCGCCGCGGTACGCGAGACCGCCGGCCACTACCTGCCCTACCTCGCCCTGCTGCCACTGTTCGCGGTGTGGAGCTACCTGCTCGACGGCCTGTTCATCGGCGCCACCCGTGCCCGCGAAATGCGCAACGCCATGCTTGTGGCCCTGGCCATCGGCCTGCCGATCGCCTTGGCGCTGCAGGGGTTCGGCAACCATGGCTTGTGGATCGCCTTTCTGGCCTTCATGGCCTTGCGCGGCCTGACCCTGGGCGCACTGGCCTGGCAACTGGCGCGGCGTGATCAATGGCTGGCGGCGCCTGGCAGTTGACCCCGCGCTTGCCGCCACTCAGAGACGAAAAAGCCCGCTGAATCGCGGGCTTTTTGTTGGCTGCCAATCAAGGCACCAGCGGCAGCTCGCGCTTGTGCTGGGTCTTGTCGTAGGTCTGCACGATGGCCTGGTAGGCGGTATCGCTGACCGGTTTTTCCTGCAGGAAGGCGTCGATGTCATCATAGCTGACGCCGTGTACCTGCTCGTCCGGAATACCTGGGCGCTCGTCTTCCAGGTCGGCGGTCGGCACCTTGGAGAACACCGCAGCGGGTGCGCCAAGTCGTTCGGCGATGCGCCGTACCTGGCCCTTGACCAGGCCGCTGAGCGGGGCGAGGTCGCAGGCGCCGTCACCGAACTTGGTGAAGAAACCCATCACCGCTTCGGCGGCGTGGTCGGTGCCGATCACCAGGCCGTTGCGGGCGTTGGCCACGGTGTACTGGGCCAGCATGCGCATGCGCGCCTTGGTGTTGCCGAGCACGAAATCGCGGCGCGCCGAAGTCAGCTCGCCCAGCTCGCCGATCTGCTTGGCCAGGCCGGAAACGGCCGGGGCGATGTCGATGGTCTGCACCTCGTCGGCAGCGATAAAGGCCAACGCCGCCTGGGCGTCGGATTCGTCGTGCTGCACGCTGTGCGGCAGGCGGATGGCGATAAAACGGTAGGCCTGATCGCCAGTCTCGCTGCGCAGCTGCTCTACGGTCAGCTGGGCTAGACGGCCGGCCGCCGAGGAATCCACGCCGCCACTGATGCCGAGCACCAGCACCTTGGTGCGCGAGGCGGTCAGGGTGCCCTTGATAAAGGCGATACGGCGGGTGATCTCGGCGTCCACGTCGGCGTCCGAGGTGAAGGGCGCGATCACGCCCAGTGCTTTGGCGATTTCAGCTTGGCGATTGCTCATGAGGAGGCTCCCTGATTGGCATCGGTACGAAACACGTGTTTCAGATAGGTCACGAAATTCGGGTCGCGGCACTGGGTCTTGCCCGGCGTATCGGAGATCTTCGCCACCGGCTGGCCATTACAGTCGATCATCTTGATGACGATGTTCATCGGCTCGACACCCGGAATATCGCAGGTCAGGTTGGTGCCGATGCCGAAGCTGACATGAATGCGATCATGCAGCGCGCGGTACAGTTCAAGCGCCTTGGGCAAGGTCAGACCGTCGGAGAACACCAGCGTCTTGCTCATCGGATCGATACCCAGCTTCTCGTAGTGGGCGATGGCCTTTTCAGCCCAGACCAGCGGGTCGCCGGAGTCGTGGCGCAGGCCGTCGAATAGCTTGGCGAAGTACAGATCGAAGTCGCCGAGGAAACTGTCCATGCCGATGGTGTCGGTCAGGGCAACCCCGAGCAGACCGCGGTATTCCTTGACCCAGCATTCCAGCGCCGCCTTCTGGCTGTCGATCAGCCGCGGACCGAGCTGCTGGTGAGCCATGAACCATTCGTGGGCCATGGTGCCCAGTGGCCGCAACTCCAGCTCGCGGGCCAGGTGCACGTTACTGGTGCCGACGAAGCGGCCTGGGAAGTCGTGCTTGAGGATGTTCACCACTTCCTCCTGCACTCGGTACGAAAAGCGCCGGCGGGTGCCGAAGTCGGCCATCTGGAAACCCGCCAGTTCATCGGCGCTGGCTTCGCCCTTGAGCCAGTCGAGCTTGCGGTACAGCTGCTCGCGCACCTGCTCGATGACCACCTCGCGGTAGCGATAGCGGTTGCGCACCTCGGAGATGATCGCCAGCAGCGGAATCTCGTAGAGGATCACGTGCAGCCACGGCCCGCGTACGCGAATCGCCAGCTGGCCGGCGTCGTCGGTGCCGACGTGCACGTAGCGCATGTTGAAGCGGAACAGGCTGAGGAAGCGGATGAAGTCTGGCTTGATGAACGGGATCTTCTCCAGATACGCCAGCTGGTCCACGGTGATGGTGGTGTTGACCAGCTGTTCGATCTGGTAACGGATCTCTGCCAGGTAGGGCGTCAGGTCCTCCTTGCTGCGGCAGCGAAACTCCCACTCCACTTCGGCGTTGGGGTAGTTGTGCAGCACCGCCTGCATCATGGTCAGCTTGTAGAAATCGGTGTCCAGCAGGTTCTGGATGATGCTGGGGGCGAATACGCTCTCACTCATGGTCACTCTCCTCGAGGCGGGCCAGCTCGCTGTCGAGCGCTCCGCTATCGGCGCAGATGATGATGCCCTGCGCGCGCATCTGTTCGATGGCTTGCGTCGCGCCGGCTTCGGAAATGGCCCGGCACGCCGGAAGATACAGCAACACCTCAAGGCCGGCGCTACGCAGTTGCAGCGAGGTGTTCTTCACGCAGAAATCCAGGGCCAGGCCACCGACCACCACGGCCTTAACGCCCGCTACTTGCAGGTATTCGATCACGCCCGTGCTGCGCTTGCCGGCCAGGTCGTGGTAGCAGGCGCCGTAGGGGTGCAGATCGGGTTCGACACCTTTCCAGACGAAGAAGTCATAGTCGATTGGCGCAGGCAGCGTATCGAGCAGCTCGAAGCCCGGCGTGCCCGGCACACAGTGGCTGACCCAGGTCAGATCGGAATTGGCATGGCTCAAGGGCTGCAGCATCTGGTCGTAGCCCTCGACCACCCACAGGGCGTTGGGCGTGTGGGCGTCCTTGCTGCCCAGGCGCAGGGTGCCACGACGCGCCATGTCGTTGAGCGACGCGGCGATTTCATGGCCGCCGGGCACCGGCAACTCATCGGGGCACAGGCTGGTAAAGCCCTTCTGCGCATCGACATCGAACGTGGCGATCTTCATCTGACACCTCCTACTCATGGAGCCGCATCGCTGCGGGGTGGACACATATTCCACCAGGTGTATTATGTATGTCAACACCCACCTGCAAGGAGAATCGTCATGCAGCCATCGCCCCTGCAGTGCTTCGCGGCAGGCCAAGATGAACCAGCGCCACAGCGCTTCGCGCTGGCCGTTTACGGCGGCGCCTTCGATCCGCCCCATGCCGGCCACGCCAGTGTGATCTGCCGAGCACTGGAAACCAGCGAGCAGGTGCTGGTGGTGCCGAGCTACCGCCATGCCGACGCCAAGCGCATGGCCGACTTCGACCTGCGTTGCGCCTGGGTCGAGCGCCTGGCAGCACGCTTCGGTGATCGGGTACGCTGCTGCAGCCTGGAGCGCGAGTTGGGTGCCGATGGCCGGGTGATCTACAGCGTTGACCTGCTCAGCTGCCTGGCCGAACGATACGGACTGCCGGGCGAGCGCCTGGCGCTGGTGATAGGCGAAGACAACCTCACCCGGCTCAAGACATTCCACCGCGCCGCCGAGCTGCGCCAGCGCTTTGGGCTGGTGGTCGCCGATGAGGAGATGACCGTGCACAGCAGCGCAATCCGCGCGATGATCGCCGCCGGGCAGGCGATCCCCGAGGCCTGGCAGTTGCCGGAGATTCAGGCTGATATGACGATCTACAGGAGTGCGATGTGAGTTCTGCTGAAGTATTGGCCAGTGTCGATCTGATCGCCCTGCGTATGGATATCGAGAGCCGCCAGTTGCAGGTGCTGCTGCACCGCCGCGAGCGCGAGCCGTTTCTGGGCCAGTGGGCGTTGCCGGGGGTGATCGTCAACGGCAGCACCCGCGACGCCAACCTGGAAGCCGCCGCCCACCGCGTATTGCGCGATAAGGCCCAGGTGTTGCCAAGGCATCTGGAGCAGGTCGGCACCGAAGGCAGCGCCGAGCGTGACCCGCGCGGCTGGTCGATGAGCACCTATTACCTGGCCCTGCTGGCGCCGGACACCGAGACCGCTGACGACGGCCTGCGCTTCGTACCACTCGACGAGGTGCTGGACGGGCGCCTCGCCCTGCCCTTTGACCACGGGCAACTGGTACGCCTGAGCGTCGAGCGCCTGGCCGGAAAATCCGTCTACACCAGCTTGCCGCTTTACCTGGCGCCGCCACGCTTTACCGTGCTCGATGCCCTGAACGCCGCCCAGGCCTGCCTGGGGACGATGATCAATAACACCTCGCTGCGCAAGCGCCTGGAAAAGATGAAGGACGCCGGCTGGATCCGCGACACCGGCGAGAAGAACTTCCCGAAAATGGGCCGCCCTCAGCAATTGTGGGAGCTGACCGATCAGGCCGAGGGCGTGTTCGTGTTCGACCGTAGCCTGTTGGCGGATCGGGCTGGTAGCTGACATCGCCCACAGTCTGAAGGATCCAACCGGCACATGAATTGATCTTTGGCCAGGTAGGACTCCTCGCTTATGCCCGAGATTTTCGCGGGCATGACCCGCTCCCACAATTAGGCGGCGACCAATCCCGTAGCCTGGGTTGAGCGACGCGATACCCGGGTTGGTGCCCCGGGTGTCGCTTCGCTCGACTAGGGCTACCTATCTTCTCTACTGCCGCATGCCGATGGCCAAACGATTGAAGGCATTCATCAGCGAAATGGCATAGGTCAGGTCGCTGATCTGTGCGTCATTGAAATGTGCCTTGAGCGGCTCATACACGTCATCCGGCGCGTGGGTGCGGGCGATATCGGTGAGCGATTCAGCCCAGGCCAGGGCGGCGCGCTCGGCCTCGCTGAAGTGCGCACTGATGCGCCAGCCCGCCAGGCTGTCGAGCTTCGTCTGGGGCGTGCCGCCGTCGCGCAGCGCCTTGGCGTGCATCTCCAGACAGAAGGCGCAGCCGTTGATCTGCGAAATACGCAGGTACACCAATTCGATCAGCGGCAGGCCGAGGCTGCTGGCAGCCAGGGCTTTCTTGGTGGCGATCAGCCCTTTGTAGGCGTCGGGCGAGAGTTGGCTATAAGGCAGGCGCAAGGTGATGGAGTTAGGCATGGTGGCGTACTCGCTATTGGACGGACGCCAGATTACTCAGCACCTGGCCCGCTCAATAGAACCAAGATGATGGAAAGTCATTGGTCCATCTTTCGGCGAGTCATTCGCCTTGCCGCATAGGCATGCGGTCGATGGTCCGGAAGATCGCCTGCAAGTCCGCATCGGCGCCCTGCTGGATCTTCTTGCCGCCATCCTTGCCGACCAGAATCACCTGGGGCCGGGCGTTGCCGGCGTCCAGCGCCAGCAGCAGGCGCTTGGTGGCGATGGCCTCCAGGGGCTGCTCGTTGCGCTGCCCCTGCTGGCCGATCACGGTGTAGAGCACCATGTCGCGCTCGACGAACGCCTCGCGGTTGGCCGGCTCGCGCAGCGCGGCCTGCACCCGCGCCAGCAGCGGATCATCGGCGCTGGCCGCCAGCACGATCAGCGGCCGGGTCTTCCAGCGCTCGGCCTCGAGCGGATTCTCGCTGGCGTGGGCCAGCAGCGGCAGCGCCAGGAGCAGCAGGGTCGCGAAACGCTTCATGGCCTCTCTCCTAGTGGGCTCGCTCCCGCCGTCCTCAGTACGACAGGTACGAAGAGCGCGTCAGCCCCAAACGCAGCGCGTCGAGGAACTGGGTACGTTCGCGGGCGGTGATGCGCGCGCTGGCGACCTTGTCGCGGTAGTGGGTCATCAGCTCCTCGGGCGACAGGTGCACGTAGCGCAGCATGTCCTCGATGGTGTCGTGGGTCTCGATACCAGCGTGGTAGATGCTGCCGTCGGCGTTCTGGTAGATGTTCACCGAGTCGGTGTCACCGAACAGGTTGTGCATGTCGCCGAGAATTTCCTGGTAGGCGCCGACCAGGAAGATGCCCAGCACGTAGTCCTCGCCCTCGCGCAGTTCGTGCACCGGCAGGCTGGTTTCGATGGACTGCTCATCGACGTACTGGTTGATCTTGCCGTCGGAGTCGCAGGTCAGATCCTGCAGCACCGCGCGACGCAGCGGTTCCTCGTCCAGGCGGTTGAGCGGCAGGATCGGCAGGATCTGGCCGATGGCCCAGGTGTCCGGCAGGCTCTGGAACACCGAGAAGTTGCAGATGTACTTGTCGGCGAGCTTGTCGTTGAGCTCGTCGAGCACCTGGCGGTGGGAACGTTGGCGGGCCTTGAGCTGGTTATACAGGCGGCGGCAGATGGCGAAGTAGCACTGCTCTGCCAGGGCCTTCTGCGGCAGGTCGAGCTTGCCGGCCGAATACTGCCCGGCCGCCTCGCTGACGTAGTGAGTGGCGCGCCAGTAGGTTTCGGCGACCATTTCCGGGTCGCTGTCCTCGAGCAGGTCGATCAGCACCTGCAGCACTTCGGGCTGCTCGATGCTGCGGTCGATCTCCGGCACCTCGTCGTTGTGACGCTCGACATCGGTCACCTGCACCAGCAGCAGTGCGTGGTGAGCCGTCATCGCCCGGCCGCTCTCGGAGAAGATGTGCGGGTGCGGAATCTCCTGGCGGTCGCAGAATTCCTTGAGCATGTCGACCACCGCGTCGGCGTAGTCTTCCATGTCGTAGTTGATCGAGCTGGCGTTGCGCGAGTGGGTGCCATCGTAGTCGACGCCCAGGCCGCCGCCGACGTCGATATGGTCCACCGGCAGGCCAAGAGCACGCAGCTCGCCGTAATAGCGGATCGCCTCGCGAAAGCCCTTGCGGTAGTCGGCGATGTTGGCGATCTGCGAGCCCATATGGAAGTGCAGCAGGCGGATGCCCTGATCCAGGCCAGCCTTGCGGAAGCGCTCGACCACCGACAGCAGCTGGGCGGCGGACAGGCCGAACTTGGACTTCTCGCCGCCGGTGTCCGCCCACTTGCTCGACGCCAGGGACGACAGGCGTACGCGCAGGCCGATCTGCGGCGCCACCTTGAGTTCGGCGGCCTCTTCGATCACCAGAGCGACTTCCGACTCCTTCTCGATGACGATGAACACGTTGTGGCCAAGCTTCTGGCCCATCAGCGCCAGGCGGATGAATTCGCGGTCCTTGTAGCCGTTGCACACGATGGTGCCGCCCTTCGGCGCCAGCGCCAGGACGGCCAGCAGCTCGGGCTTGGAGCCGGCTTCCAGGCCGATGGAAACGTTCTCGGTGGCGATGATGTTCTCCACCACCGCTTCCTGCTGGTTGACCTTGATCGGGTACAAGGCGGTATAGCGGTTGTTGTATTCCAGGCGCGCGATGCTGGCGTCGAAGGCGCCAGTCAGCTTGCGCACGCGGTCCTGAAGGATGTCCGGGAAACGCACCAGCAGCGGCAGCGACAGGCCGCTCTGGCGCAGCTCCTCGACCTGCTCATAAAGGTCGATGGGCGTGCTGCCCGGCCCGTTGGGGCGCACTTCGACGCGGCCGGCGTCATTGATCGAGAAGTAGCCGGCGCCCCAGTGGCGGATGCCGTAGACACTGCGGCTGTCGGCCACCGTCCATTGGCTTCCATCGTCCTTGCGTGTGCGTCGTGCGGCCATCGAGGGTTCCCCTGTTACAGATAGGCTGATGCTGTCGATACGGTCGGGCGAGCATAGAGCCTGGAAATGACGGTTGCTCGGCAGTGGACTGGCCGAGCAGTGAGTAAGTTTAGAGAGTCACGGGCGGCGGCGTTCAGCCGCCGGATTTCTTGGCTTTGAAGCCGCGCTTGATCAGCTCGGCGAGCAGCAGTTCGACATGGTCGCCCTGGATCTCGATAACGCCATCCTTGAAAGAGCCACCGCAGCCGCAGCGCTTCTTCAGCGCCGAGGCCAGCTCCTTGAGCGGCTCTTCGGCCAACGGCACGCCACTGATGGTAGTCACCGTCTTGCCGCCGCGGCCTTTGGTCTCGCGGCGCACCCGGGCAATGCCGTCGCCCTCGGGAATCGTCGTGCGCGAACAGGTGCAGGCGTCCACCGGCTGCGAGCAATCCGGGCAATGCCGGCCTGCATCCGTGGAGAACACCAGGCCACCGAGGCCGGCGAATGAAGAGGTTTTCTTGGCCACCGCGTTTTTTCCTCAGTGGATGGGAGCGGCGCAGTGTAACGACAAAGGCCGGCGATGCTAAGAAGCGAAATGCGCCAACCCCTGATGGATTGGCGACCCCGTGTCACTAGCGATTGGCGAGATAGTGCTGCAACGCCACGAGCGAATCGGGGCAGTAGGACTTGAGTTGGGTATCACGCTGCGCGGCTTCGAGACTCATAAAGCGCGCCTCCAGCACCTCTTCGGGCTGCAGCACCAGCGGTGCGTCGGAGACGGCCGAGAACACCGCGCACCAGATACGGTTCTCCGGCTGATCGAAGAAAAAGCGGCCATGGTCACGCAGCACGGCATTGCGGATGCCCAGCTCTTCGGCCAGCTCGCGCTCGGCCGAACGTGCGTAGCTTTCACCGGCCGCCACCATGCCGCCAGCAGCGATATCCCAGTAGCCCGGATACACCGCCTTGCTCAGGGTACGGCGATGCACGCACAGCTCGCCGGCGGAGTTGAATAGAAGGATGAAAGTGCCGCGACCGATCAGGCTGCGGCTACGCAGTTCGGCGCGGGGTAAGGCGCCAAGCACTTGATCCTGCTCATCGACCCAGGCGATCAGCTCGGCATCCGAGGCGGCGCGGTGCGCCACCTCGGTTTCAGCAATTGCCACGGATCAGCCCTGGGACAGCAACTGACGCAGATCGATCACTGCGGCATTGGCTCGCGAGATGTAGTTGGCCATCACCAGCGAGTGGTTGGCGAGGATGCCGTAGCCGCTGCCATTGAGCACCATCGGGCTCCACAGCGTGGCCTGGGCGGCCTCCAGCTCGCGGATGATCTGCCGAACGCTGACGGTGGCGTTCTTCTTGGCCAGCACATCGGCGAAATCGACTTCGATGGCGCGCAGCAGGTGCGACAACGCCCAGGCCTGGCCGCGGGCTTCGTAGAACACGTTGTCAATCTGCAGCCATGGGGTTTCGTAGGTGCGCTCGGTCACCTCGGGCACCTGCCCCTGGGCCAGTTCGGTGTTCTCGTTCACGTCAGTATTGAGGCGCACTTGGCCGACACTGGCGGACAGGCGCTGAGACAGCGAACCCAGGCGAGTGGCGACGTCGCCGAACCAGTTATTCAGGTTGTCGGCGCGGGTATAGAAGCGCGCACCGCTCTGGCCCGGCTCGGACAGGCGAGCGAGGTAACGATCCAGCGAGTCGATGCCTTCACGGTATTTGGACTCGGTCGACGGCAGCGCCCAGCTACGATTGTCGAAGTTGAAGTTCGGCTCGGCGCGGGCCAGGTCGCCATCCTCGGTGGATTGCGACTGCGAACGGGCGAAGTCCTTGCGCAGCGCACGGGAGAAATCACGCACCTGCACCACCACGCCGTATTCCCAGCTAGGCATGTTGTCGAGCCACAGGCCCGGCGGCGCGAGGTCATTGGCCAGATAGCCGCCCGGCTTGTCGAGCAGGGTCTCGGCGACCTGCTTGAGGGTTTCCACGCTGGTATAGCCGGTCACCACCTGACGGTTGGCTTTCTCGGCCGAGGCCTGTACACGCTGTTGCACGGGAAACAGATCCGGCTCCTGGCTCCAGTACCAGCCGACGACCAGTGCCACCAGCAGATAGACGCCCAGCAGGCTGGCGATAACGCGGCCAATACCGCCGCCGAGGCGACGACGAGAGCCGGTGCTGGCACCGTCATCGGCAGAGGCAGTGCCGGTGGTGCGGTTCTTCCAATCAAGCATGGCGATTATCCTTTGATCAGCGACGTACAGGGCTTCGACCACAGGCCTCTGGGAGGGTTGCGCCAATACTTGGAGCACCCATGGCCTGCAGCGAGACTACGCTGCCACTATAAGGGAAGGCTGCCTCAGCGCGCAGTGCCGCAAGCTGTTCACGACGTAACGGGATACCGCCAGAGGTTTGCATCGGCCATGACCCAGGGTGCGGGGCGAGTCACAACACTGGCGCCATAGGAATGGCAAAATAGTTTTTAATTGATAGCACCAGGCCACCATCGGCAGGCTTGCGACACTCTACGGACTACCGGCCATGACCGAGCAAGAAGATCCCAGCCGCGACCGGCTCAAACAGCACTTCGCCCAACGGGTGATCAACCAAGCGCGCCAGGTTCTGGAAGTCTGGCAGCGCCTGCAACGCGCGGAGTGGAACGAGGCCGGCATGCATGAGCTGCAGGAAGCCGCACAGCTGCTGCAGCGTTACGCCGAGCGCTTCGAACAGGTCGAGCACCGCGAGCTGGGCAAGCGCATCGTCGCCTGTCTGAGCGTGGTGGACGCCAACCGTGGCCGCCTCAACAGCGAAGTGATCAGCGAACTCAACCAGTTGATGCAGCGCCTGTCGCGCACCGGCCTGCGCCACGGCGACCGCTTCGAGCACACCACCCTGCCGCCGCTGCGCAAGCCGGTGTACATCGCCCTGCAGCACCTGGAGCGCGCCGAGCGCCTGGCCCAGCAGCTGGAATTCTTCGGCATGAATGCCAAGCCGCTGGATACCGCCAACGCCTTTCGCGCCGCCATGCTCGAACGCCACCCGGCGGCTCTGGTCATGGAGATCGACTTCGCCGGGCCGGGCAACGGCCTGCAACTGGCCCAGGCCGTGCAGGAAGGCCTGCAGGAAAAGATTCCGGTGCTGTTCTACAGCCACGAAGACACCGACACCCCGACCCGCCTGGCAGCCGTACGCGCCGGTGGGCGGGAATTCTTCACAGGTTCCATGGATGCCTCGAGCCTGCTGGAGCGCATCGAAGTGCTCACCCACGTCGCCCAGTACGAGCCCTACCGCGTGCTGATCGTCGACGACTCCCGCGCCCAGGCCACCCACACCGAGCGGGTGCTAAACAGCGCCGGCATCGTCACCCGCACCATCACCGAGCCGATCCAGGCGATGGACGAGCTGGCCGAGTTCCAGCCGGACCTGATCATCCTCGACATGTACATGCCAGCCTGCAACGGCACCGAGCTGGCCCAGGTGATCCGCCACAACGACCGCTACGTCAGCGTGCCGATCATCTATCTGTCCGCCGAGGACGATCTGGACAAGCAGCTCGACGCCATGAGCGAAGGCGGCGACGATTTCCTCACCAAACCGATCAAACCACGCCACCTGATCGCCACGGTACGCAACCGCGCCGACCGCGCGCGCAGCCTCAAGGCGCGCATGGTGCGCGACAGCCTCACCGGTCTGTTCAACCACACCCACACCCTGCAGCTGCTCGAAGACGCGCGTTTCCGTGCCCAGCGCGACGAGCAGCCGCTGAGCTTCGCGATGATCGATATCGATTACTTCAAGAAGGTCAACGACAACTATGGCCACCCCATGGGCGACCGGGTGATCAAGAGTCTGGCGCTGTTTCTCAAGCAGCGCCTGCGCAAGAGCGACTGCATCGGCCGTTACGGCGGCGAGGAATTCGCCGTGGTGATGCCCAACACCGACGCCAAGACCGCCGCCAAGGTGCTGGACGACGTGCGTGCGCGCTTCGCCGAGATCCACTACCCCGCCCACCCGCATGACCTTAGTTGCACCTTCAGTTGCGGCATCGCCGAGCTGTTCGACAACCTGGACAGCAAACACCTGTCGCAACGCGCCGATGAGGCGCTGTACCGCGCCAAGAACGGCGGCCGCAACCGCGTTGAGGTCTACAGCTGAGAGGCGCCCGACGCCGGCAACCACCTATCGGTTCGCTGGCGTCAGTTTCGCGCCACGTCACCTAGCTGTCACATGAGCGCAATAACGTACCGATCACTACGCACTGCATGGCGCAGTGCCAGCATCGATCGGACGTCAAATCAGCCCCATGCGCCTCAAATCCCTCACCAACCTCAACACCCTCCTGCTGGTCGGCATCGGCATTGCCCTGGCCTGCACCCTGTGGTGGTCGCAGCGGGCACTGGAACGCCCCTATGTGCTGATGGAGCAGTACCTGGAACTCTCGCAACAATTCCAGCGCGAGGCCGCGGGCAACATTCTCGGCTACCTGGAAAACGGCGATGCGTTGCGCCATAGCGCCGCGATTCAGAACCTCGACACACTGCAGGCAAAGGTCGATGAGCTGCCGGGTGATCTCGCCGGTGATCTGGGCGAAAGCCTGGGCGAGCTGAAGGCATTTGCCGCCGAGCAACTGCTCGCCGCCGGCAAGCTGTCCGGCGACCCGCAGGGGCTGCTGATCCAGGCCGAACGGGAGATGGCTGATGCACTGGCAGGGCTCGCCCGCTACGCCGACGAAGGCCAGAGCGAAAGCGCGAGCGCCTACCGCGCGCCGCTGTTCGAGGCCTCGCAACATCTGGCCAGGCTCGCCCTGGCGCGCAGCAAGCTGGTCAGCAGCGGGCGCGCCGAACTGGCCGCCGACGTGGAGCGTGAAGTGCAGGCGCTGCAAGGCAAAGCCAAGGTGATCAGCGATCTGCCCCTGCTTGGCATCACCGCACAGGCGGCCTCGGGCAGTGATGCCTTCGCCTCCCTGATGGGTCTGGACAGTGACAGTCAGGCGAGCGAAGCCGAAGACCGTGGCGTCGCTCTCAAGCGCGATCTCGACAGCCTGCTGGGGCGCTATCCCGGCGAACTGACGCGCACCCGGACGCTGATCGAACAGCGCGCACAGCTAACAGCCACCACCCGCGCCCGGCTGGATGCCGTGCAGCAGTCCTTTACCGCGCTTGAGCCCCAGGTCCGCGCCGAGCACGGGCGTATCCAGGGCGAGGTGAGGCTGATCCTCGGCATCATGGTGGCGCTTATCCTGCTCATCGCGCTGATCATCGACACCCTGCAGCGCCGCTTGAGCCGTCTGCTCGAGCGTCTGGTGCCGGCGCTCTCGGCCTGGGCGGCCGGGGATTTCGCGGGCGAGATCCACCTGGCCACAAACACCCGTGAACTGCGTGACATCGAAGAGTCGCTCAATCGCCTGCGTCGCTATCTGGTCGAACTGGTGGGCACCATTCACCAGCACGCGGCCCAGGTCTCGGCGTCCAGCCATACCCTGGCCGACCTGAGCAGCGGCCTGCACGACGGCGCCGAGCGCCAGGCCAGCGATACCGCACAGATTCGTGATGCCTTGGGCGAGCTGGAGGCGACCATCCTGCAGGTGGCTGGCGATGCCAGCCAGACCGCCACCGCCGGCCGCGACGCCGACCGCGCCCTCGCCCAGGGCCAGCAGGTGATCGGCAATAGCCTTGCTGGCTTGCATGCACTGGTTGAGGAAGTACAGGGCAATGCCCAGGCCATCGAGCATCTGGCCACGGAAACCGCCACGATCGGCAGCGTACTGACGGTAATCCGCAGCATCGCCGAGCAAACCAACCTGCTGGCCCTCAACGCCGCCATCGAGGCGGCGCGGGCAGGTGAAGCGGGCCGCGGTTTTGCTGTGGTAGCGGACGAGGTGCGCTCGCTGTCGCTACGCACCAGCTCGGCCACCGCGCAGATTCAGGAGGTGATCAGCCGCCTGCAGCAAGCCGCCAACAACTCGGTGCAAGCCATGCGCAGCCAGGTCGAACATGCCGAAGCGACCGCCGACCAGGCCCGCACTGCCGATGGCGCTCTGGACGAGATCGTCGGCGCCATCGGCACCATCGCCAGCATGGCTGCGCGCATCGCCGAGGCAACGGCCTACCAGGGCAGCGCCGTCAGCGAGATCCGCGACCACAGCGAGCGTATCTATCGACTGGGTGGCGACAACCTGCAACGCATCGGCCAGGGCCGCGCGCAGAGCGTCGAGTTGCAAGCGCTGAGCGGCCAGCTGGATCAGGCGGTGCAGGCGTTTCGGGTGTAAACAACACGTTTCTACCCTATAGGATGGGTGCTAACCCATCAAAAGCGCCTTAATCCG
Source organism: Phytopseudomonas straminea (assembly GCF_900112645.1). GTDB lineage: Bacteria > Pseudomonadota > Gammaproteobacteria > Pseudomonadales > Pseudomonadaceae > Aquipseudomonas > Aquipseudomonas straminea. Next base: position 43,134 of record NZ_FOMO01000012.1, read on the forward strand.
ATCTGATAGCGGATGAGGACGCCCAGCCAGTAGGACGGGTCGAGCCGAGCAGACGAAATCCATCAATGGTGATTTCGATGGGTTTCACCCATCCTACGCCTCAGCTACGTAGGGTGGATCGGGGCGCGTAGCCGACGCTCTTTTCATCCACCATTGCGATCGAAGAACTGTAGTCGGGTAAAGCGTCGTCTACCCTAGGAACTGTCGTGTGAGCGCGCCATGCGCGCGAATCGCAGCACCTGCGCATGACGGCAGCCGCCCCACGCGGCCTTGTGTCGCAGCAATCGCCCCTGAGGCGCGCAATATCAACCCGCCGCAATGGCCACTTACTGCGCCGCCCATGGCACAGCGCGCCGGCTCCGTTATCATGGCGCGATCAATGCCCCACGAGATGCCCATGCCACGTCTTATCTGCCTGCTGCTGTTGCTCGTCGTCCTGCCTGCCGGCGCCGGGGTGTTCGACAGCCGCCCGAATGCCGCGCCACTGGGTCAGGCGCTGAATAACAGCGCCGACTTCCTGCCGGTACGCGAGGCCTTCAAGCTCAGCCTGGTCGAGAGCTCGCCGACATCGGCGAAGGTGCGCTTCGTTGCGGCCGAGGGCTATTACCTGTATCGCCACCAGTTCAAGTTCAAGGTCGAACCGGCTGAGCTGGCCGGCAAGCCCGTCGAGGTGCCGGAAGGCCTGCACAAGAACGATCAGTACTTCGGTGATGTGCAGGTGTTCTACGAAGTGCTGGATGTCGACATCCCGCTGAACAACCCGGACGACAAGCCGCTCAACCTCGCCGTCACCTACCAGGGCTGCGCCGACAAGGGGCTGTGCTATCCGCCGGAAACCGAAACGCTGGCGATCAATGGCGGCGTTGCAGCCCAGGCCGACAGCACCAGCGCTCCCGCTAGCGGCAAAACCACCTGGAGTTGGACCGACCTGGCACTGATGTTCGCCGCCGGCCTGACCCTGACCTTCACGCCCTGCGTGCTGCCCATGCTGCCGATCCTCTCCGGTGTGGTGCTGCGCGGCCGGCCGAGCAAGGGCCGCGGCCTGGTGCTGTCGCTGGCCTACGTGCTGCCGATGGCCGCCTGCTACGCCGCGCTCGGTGCGCTGATGGGGTTGTTCGGCGCCAAGCTCAACCTGCAGGCCATGCTGCAATCACCGTGGATCTTGGTGCCCTTCGCGCTGTTCTTCGCGCTGTTCGCGGTGGCCATGTTCGGCGTCTTCGAACTGCGCCTGCCGGCATTCATTCGTGAACGCTTGGATCGCAAGGCCGCGCAGACCCAGGGCGGCACCATCGCCGGCGCGGCGACGCTGGGCGTGCTGTCCAGCCTGATCGTTTCGCCGTGCATCACCGCGCCCTTCACCGCGCTGCTTCTCTATATCAGCAGTACCGGCGATGCCGCCGGCGGCGCCCTGCAGCTGTTCGCCCTGGGCCTGGGCATGGGTACGCCGCTGGTGATCTTCGCCGCCGGCGGCGGTGCCCTGCTGCCTAAGTCCGGCACCTGGATGGTCGCCGTGCGCAACGCCTTTGGCGTGATGCTGCTGGGCGTTTCGGTCTGGCTGCTGGAGCGCGTATTGCCGGGGCAGATTTCCCTGGCGCTTTGGGGCCTGCTGGCTGCAGGCGTTGCGCTGTTTCTCGGCGCCCTGGAATTCAACGCTAAAGATGCTCGCGGCAAGCTCGCCCAACTGCTCGGCCTGGCGCTGCTGGTCTACGCCCTGGCCGCCTGGACGGGCGCCCTGAAGGGCAACGACGATCCCCTGCAGCCCCTCGCCGGCGGTATCGCCAGCGCTCAGTCGAGCGCCTCCGGTAGCTGGCAGACGGTCAGCACACCCGCCGAACTGGACGCCGCGCTGGCCCAGGCCAAGAACGACGGCCAGCCGCTGCTGCTCGACTGGTACGCCGACTGGTGCATCAGCTGCAAGAAGATCGAGCGCGAAGTATTCAATTCCCCGCAGATCGGCCCGCAACTGGCTGACTATCACCTGCTGCGGTTCGACATGACCGACAGCACCGCTGCCCAGCGCGCGCTGCTGGATCGCTACGGGCTGTTCGGGCCACCGGCGATCCAGTTGTTCGCCGCCAACGGGCAGGAAATGCATGACTTGCGAGTCATCGGCGAAATCGATGCGGCAGGCTTTGCCGAGCGTCTGAACGGCGCGCGAGAACGATTCTAGGAAACTCGGTCACATATTCAGCCAACCCTGCATGGATCGTGCTGACTACTCCCAAAAACTGGACAGCCCTACGGCACTTCTGGCAGAGTCCGCGCAGCTAAAAAGAAGGAAGCCCGGATCATGTCGACGCTGCTGGTTTTGCACGGCCCCAATTTGAACCTGCTCGGCACCCGAGAGCCCGGCACCTATGGCGCCACCACGCTCGAACAGATCAACCTCGACCTGGAACAGCGTGCCCGCGAAGCCGGCCATCATCTGCTGCACCTGCAGAGCAACGCCGAGTACGAACTGATCGAACGCATCCACGCCGCCCGCGGCGAAGGCGTCGACTTCATCATCATCAACCCGGCAGCCTTCACCCACACCAGCGTCGCATTACGTGACGCATTGCTGGCGGTGAGCATCCCATTCATCGAGGTGCACCTGTCCAACGTGCACAAGCGTGAGCCTTTCCGGCACCACTCCTACTTCTCCGACGTGGCGGTAGGCGTGATCTGCGGGCTCGGCGCCAGCGGTTATCGGCTGGCGCTCGACGCGGCCCTGGAAAACCTGGCGAGCAAAAACACCTGAAACCGACGCCACGCAGCGGCGGTTCTTTCATACAACTTGAACGACCCTGACCAGACTGGGAGTTGAACACCTATGGATATTCGCAAAGTCAAAAAACTGATCGAACTGCTGGAAGAGTCCGGCATCGACGAGCTGGAAATCAAAGAGGGCGAAGAGTCCGTGCGCATCAGCCGTCATGGCAAGCAACCGGCTTACGCCCAACCGACCTACGCACCGGCGCCTGCTCCGGTCGCTGCCGCCGCTCCGGTAGCCGCTGCCGCTGAAGCTGCTCCGGCCGCTGCCAAGCTGAACGGCACCGTGGTGCGCTCGCCAATGGTCGGTACCTTCTACCGCGCCGCTTCGCCAACTTCGGCCAACTTCGTTGAAGTCGGTTCGACCGTGAAGAAAGGCGACATCCTCTGCATCGTCGAAGCGATGAAGATGATGAACCACATCGAGGCCGAAACCAGCGGCACGATCGAATCCATCCTGGGCGAGAACGGCCAGCCGGTGGAATACGATCAACCGCTGTTCACCATCGTCTGATGCACGGGGAACCCGTAATGCAGAAGCTGGAAAAAGTTCTGATCGCCAACCGCGGCGAGATCGCCCTGCGCATCCTGCGTGCCTGCAAGGAGCTGGGCATCAAGACCGTGGCCGTGCACTCCACTGCCGACCGCGAGCTGATGCACCTGGCCCTGGCTGACGAGTCCGTATGCATCGGCCCGGCGCCGGGCAACCTGTCGTACCTGAACATCCCGGCCATCATCAGCGCCGCGGAAGTCACCGGTGCCACCGCCATCCACCCTGGCTACGGCTTCCTCGCGGAAAACGCCGACTTCGCCGAGCAGGTGGAAAACTCCGGGTTCGCCTTCATCGGCCCGAAAGCCGACACCATCCGCCTGATGGGTGACAAGGTGTCCGCCAAGGACGCCATGATCAAGGCCGGCGTACCGGTGGTTCCAGGCTCCGACGGCCCGCTGCCGGAAGATGAGGCAGAAGCCCTGCGCATCGCCCGTGAAGTCGGCTACCCGGTGATCATCAAGGCCGCCGGTGGCGGTGGTGGTCGCGGCATGCGCGTGGTGTGGAAGGAAGAGGACCTGATCAAGTCGGCCAAGCTGACCCGCACCGAAGCCGGTGCCGCGTTCGGCAACCCGATGGTCTATCTGGAGAAGTTCCTCGGCAACCCGCGCCACGTGGAAGTCCAGGTACTGTCCGACGGCCAGGGCAACGCCATCCACCTGTACGACCGCGACTGCTCGCTGCAGCGCCGTCACCAGAAGGTGCTGGAAGAAGCCCCGGCGCCGCTGATCGACGAGAAGGCCCGCGCCGAAGTGCTCAAGCGCTGCGTCGATGCCTGCATCGAGATCGGCTACCGCGGTGCCGGTACCTTCGAGTTCCTCTATGAAGACGGTCGTTTCTACTTCATCGAGATGAACACCCGCGTCCAGGTCGAGCACCCGGTTACCGAAATGGTCACCGGCATCGACATCGTCAAGGAGATGCTCAGCATCGCCGCGGGCAACAAGCTGTCGTACAAGCAGGAAGACATCAAGCTCCTGGGCCACGCCCTGGAGTGCCGCATCAACGCCGAAGACCCGGACAACTTCATGCCCTGCCCCGGCAAGGTGAAGCACTTCCACGCTCCGGGCGGTTTCGGTGTGCGCGTCGACTCGCACCTGTACAGCGGCTACTCGGTGCCGCCGAACTACGACTCGCTGATCGGCAAGCTGATCACCTACGGCGTGACCCGCGACGAGGCCATGGCCCGCATGCGCAACGCCCTGGACGAGATCGTCGTCGACGGTATCAAGACCAACGTGCCGCTGCACCGCGACCTGGTTCGCGACAAGGGTTTCTGTCAGGGTGGGATCAACATCCACTACCTGGAAAAGAAACTGGGCATGGACAAGCACTAAGCGCGTCCGGCACCACAAAAGGGGAGCGGCCAAGGCCGCTCCCCTTTTGCATTTAAAGCCCTTTAAAGGAGGCGAAATGAACGGATCATCCCAGGCCAGCCAAACGCCCGAGGCGCGCAAACAGGCCTCCATCGCCCGCCTCAAGGCGGCCGGCATCCCCTATATCGAGCACCTGCCCTGCATCGAGAGCGCCAGCGAAGTGCGCGTGCGCAGCGCCGAGGAAATTGCCCGCCGCGCCATCGCCTGCCTGATCGCCATCCAGGCAGCCTGCGACCGCCAGGCCGGCCAGTACACCCCGGACACTGCTCGCTGGTGCCAGGACTTGCTGGAGCAGTACGGCATCAATGGGCTGACGCCCAATGAAGTGCGCATCCTCAGCAACGGGGGTGGCGAGCAGGATGTCGTCAACATGGTCTGGAAGTACGAAGCCTACTGGGTGCTGCTGTGGGCGCTGGGCGTGGTAGAGGAGCTGGATTTCCCGGACCACGCCATCGACTGCGACTTCGCTATCCAGGCCGTGGCCCAACACCAGGACTTCGCTGCCTTCATGGCGCAGACGAAAATGCGCGACATCGCCAGCATCCTCGACGAAGCCGACCTGATCTACCACTACCACTGGGCCTGCGTGGACGCCCGCCTCAAGCAGGCGCCGATGCCCGCCGGCCTCAACTCCAGCGTAGTCATGGAGCGCCACGCGGCCTTAAACTGGCTTATCGACAACGACGGCCAGGACGACTGGGACAACCCGGACGTCAGCACCTGAACCCGCCCGCGACTATCATCTGCCGCCGCCAGCCCTGCGCTTGCGGCCGCCCCACCGGAGCTTCCCATGCCCTGGCTACAACTGCGCCTCGCCATCACCCCCGAGCAGGCGCCCACTTATGAGGATGCCCTGCTGGAAGTCGGCGCGGTGTCCGTCACCTTCATGGATGCCGAAGACCAACCGATCTTCGAGCCCGACTTGGGCACCACGCCGCTGTGGAGCCACACCCATCTGCTCGCTCTGTTCGAGGCTGATACCGACGCCGACGCGCTGGTCGCGCACCTGCAGTTGCTCACCGACGGCGCGCTTCCCGAGCACCAGATCGAGCATATCGAAGACCAGGACTGGGAACGCAGCTGGATGGACGGCTTCGCGCCGATGCGCTTCGGCCAGCGTCTGTGGATCGTGCCCAGCTGGCACGAGGCGCCGCAGCCGGACGCGGTGAACCTGCTGCTCGACCCGGGCCTGGCGTTCGGCACCGGCACCCACCCGACCACTTCGCTGTGCCTGCAGTGGCTCGACGCCCAACCACTGGAAGGCTGCAGCGTGCTGGACTTCGGTTGCGGCTCGGGCATCCTGGCCATCGCCGCCCTGCTGCTCGGCGCGCCGCGGGCGGTGGGCACGGATATCGACCCGCAAGCCCTGGAAGCCTCACGCGACAATGCGCAGCGCAACAGCATCGCCGACGAGCGCTTTCCGGTCTACCTACCAGCCGACCTGCCCCAGGAGCCGGCGGACGTGGTGGTCGCCAACATCCTTGCCGGCCCGCTGGTCAGCCTGGCGCCGCAGATCACCAGCCTGGTCAAGCCAGGCGGCCGCCTGGCGCTGTCGGGCATCCTCGCCGAACAGGCCGACGAAGTGCGCGCCGCCTACGCCGCCGACTTCGACCTCGACCCGACCGCCGTTCAGGACGGCTGGGTGCGCATCAGCGGCGTTCGCCGTTAAGCACGCAAACGTGCCGTGTCTGCGCGTGCGGACACGGCACTTAATGCTGCTTTTGCAATCTGTTGGGTTAGACTATTGCCCCGTTTTTGCCGCCCTGCGGCCGTCGGATGACGCATGACCGAAAGCTTCGTGACCCAATGCCCGAACTGCAGCACCAGTTTCCGCGTGAACCTGGCCCAGCTTGCCGTTGCCCAGGGCTCGGTACGCTGCGGCGCCTGCCTGCAGGTATTCAATGCCGCCCGCCAGTTGCGCGAGCAGGGTCATCACATTCCGGACATGCGCGCCGCAGCGCCCGCTACACCCGTGCCCGCCGCAACGCCCAAGCACCCTGCACCTGCACCTGCACCTGCACCTGCACCTGCACCGAGCATGGCAGCCGTACCACCGCCCGCTGCCAAGCCGCGCGGCAAGGCCGACGACGGCACGCTGTGGATTCACGACGACCTCGATCTCGACAGCCTGGACCTCGACGAGGAGCTGGCCAAGCTCGAAGCTCAGGAACAGCAACTGTCGCGCCAGTTCCTCGAGCTCGACCTACCGACCCGGCAGACGCCGCGCTTCGACGATCAGGACGATGACGAGCCCGGCGAAGACGAGCGCTGGGCCGAAGCGCTGCTGCGCGACGACCCGCCCGTGAGCAAGCTGGAGCTCGAGCCTATCGACGAGCCTAAAGTGCCGAGCATCGATTTCGGCCAGCCGCCGCCCGCCAAGACACCGGAAAGCGTGCCGCCGATCCCCAGGACGCCGCGCCTGCGCGATGTGCTCGCCACGCCAAAGCCCGCTGCACCGACCCGCGAGGAGCCGGAGCCAGAGCTGGAGCCGACCTTCAGCCTCAGCGCCGAACGCGACGACGAGCCAGAGCCGACACCACTCCTTGACCACGATGAGCCCGAGGCACCAGCACCTGCGCCCAAGGGCGCGAAAGTAAGGCCGCGCAGCGAGCCGAACCTGCGCGGTGAAGCGCTGTTCGAGCTGGAAGAGGAACCGCTGCAGCTCGATTGGCGCCCGCCGCGCAAGCCCTGGGGCCGCTGGATCGCCTGGAGCCTGCTCAATCTGCTGGCGGCCGCCGCGCTGGCCGGGCAATACGTGATCTATCACTACGCCGAGCTTGCCCGCCAGGATCAGTACCGCCCCTGGTTCGAGCAGATCTGCCCGACCATCGGCTGCACCCTGCCCTCCAAGGTAGATATCGAGCAGATCAAGAGCAGCAACCTGGTGGTACGCAGCCATCCGGAATTCAGCGGCGCCCTGGTCGTGGACGCGATCCTCTACAACCGTGCGTCGTTCTCCCAGCCATTTCCGCTGCTGGAGATGCGCTTCGCCGATATGAATGGCCAGCTGATCGCCAGCCGCCGCTTCAAGCCCAGCGAATACCTGGCCGGTGAACTGGCCGGCCAGGCGGAAATGCCGCCGCAGACGCCGATTCATATCGCCCTGGACATTCTCGATCCGGGCCCACGCGCGGTGAACTACAGCCTCAACTTCCACTCGCCGGAGTGATACCGGGCAACCGATAGACGGCCGCACAACGCAGGCCGTCTGCATCGCGGCCGCCCGCCAGCGCGACCGGGCACCGCACCCCAGCTGTTCAGATTTTGTTCAAAACCACCTTTATCCGGTCATTGAGAGCGGGTATGATCACCCCCCTTTCGCACCCTCCTACGGTCTCAACAGCACGTCTCTTGAGCAGGGAAGCCCTATGTCGGCGCTAAGCATCGGCCCCTATACATTGCCCAATCGACTGATCCTGGCCCCCATGGCCGGCGTCACCGATCAGCCATTCCGGCAGCTGTGCCGGCGCCTCGGCGCCGGCATGGTGGTCTCGGAAATGGTCACCAGCGATGTACGCCTGTGGAATACGCGCAAGTCGAGCCTGCGCATGATCCACAGCGGCGATCCGGAACCACGTTCCGTGCAGATCGCCGGTGGCGACCCGCAGATGCTCGCCGAGGCAGCCCGCGCCAACGTGCAGCTGGGCGCCCAGATCATCGACATCAACATGGGCTGCCCGGCCAAGAAGGTGTGCAACAAGGCGGCCGGCTCCGCCCTGCTCAAGGATCAGCCGCTGGTACAGGCGATCCTCGAAGCGGTGGTCGCCGCCGTCGACGTCCCGGTGACCTTGAAGATTCGCACCGGCTGGGACCGTCAGAACAAGAACGGCGTCGAGGTCGCGCGCATCGCCGAGCAGTGCGGCATCGTCGCCCTGGCCGTGCATGGCCGCACTCGCGCCGACCTGTACACCGGCGAAGCCGAGTACGACACCATCGCCGCGATCAAGCAGGCCGTATCGATTCCGGTACTGGCCAATGGCGACATCGATTCACCGGAAAAGGCCGCCCATGTGCTGGCCACCACCGGTGCCGATGGTCTGCTGATCGGCCGGGCGGCCCAGGGCCGCCCGTGGATTTTCAGAGAAATTGAGCATTACCTGCGCACCGGAGCCCATTGCCCGGCCCCTGCGCTGGCCGAGATCGAACGCATCCTGCTCGAGCATCTGGCTGCCCTGCACGCCTTCTATGGCGATGTGATGGGCGTGCGCATCGCTCGCAAGCACGTGGGCTGGTACCTCGCGACGCTGCCCGGCGCCCGCGAATTCCGTGCCCAGTTCAACCGTCTCGACAGCCAGGAGGCGCAATGTGCAAGCGTTCGCCAGTTCTTCGGTGAGCGCTATAACGACGAAAAAGAGGCTGCCGCATGACACTGTTGACCGAGACTTTAGGAAGTGGGATTGCACCCGTGAGCGACAACACCAGTTTGAAACAGCACCTCAACACACCGAGCGAAGAAGGCCAGACCCTGCGCGGCAGCGTCGAGAAAGCCCTGCACAACTACTTCGCTCACCTTGAGGGCGCAGACGTCACCGACGTCTACAACCTGGTGCTCACCGAAGTGGAAGCCCCGCTGCTGGAGACCGTCATGAACTACGTGAAGGGCAACCAGACCAAGGCCTCGGAGCTGCTGGGCCTGAACCGCGGCACCCTGCGCAAGAAGCTCAAGCAGTACGATCTGCTGTAACTCACCGAAATCCTGAAGAAGGGCGGCTCTGATCAGCCGCCCTTTTTACTGATTCCCCTGCTGATGGATCCTGTAATGACCGACCAGACCACCCGCCTCCCCATCCGCCGTGCGCTGATCAGCGTGTCCGACAAGACCGGCATCCTCGAATTCGCCCGCGAGCTCGTCGCCCTCAACGTGGAAATCCTCTCCACTGGCGGCACCTACAAGCTGCTCAAGGACAACGGCGTGGCAGCAGTGGAAGTGGCCGACTACACCGGCTTCCCGGAAATGATGGACGGGCGGGTGAAGACCCTGCACCCGAAAATCCACGGTGGCATCCTCGGCCGCCGCGCCCTCGACGGCGCGGTGATGGACGAGCACGGCATCAAGCCGATCGACCTGGTGGCGGTCAACCTGTACCCCTTCGCCGCCACCGTCGCCAAACCGGGCTGTGACCTGGCCGATGCCATCGAGAACATCGATATCGGCGGGCCGACCATGGTGCGTTCGGCCGCCAAGAACCACAAAGACGTGGCCATCGTGGTCAATGCCGGTGACTACAAGGCCGTCATCGACTCCCTGAAAATCGGTGGCCTGTGCTATGCCCAGCGCTTCGACCTGGCCCTCAAGGCCTTCGAGCACACCGCCGCCTACGACGGCATGATCGCCAACTACCTGGGCACCATCGACCAGGGCCGCGATACCCTCTCTACCGAAGACCGCAGCCTGTTCCCGCGCACCTTCACCACCCAGTTCGTCAAATCGCAGGACATGCGTTACGGCGAGAACCCGCACCAGCAGGCGGCGTTCTACGTCGAGCATGCCGACGAGGCCTGCGTGGCCACCGCCGTGCAGCTGCAGGGCAAGGAACTGTCGTTCAACAACGTGGCCGACACCGACGCCGCGCTGGAATGTGTGAAGAGCTTCGTCAAGCCGGCCTGCGTGATCGTCAAGCACGCCAACCCGTGCGGCGTCGCCGTGGTGCCGGAAGACGAAGGCGGCATCCGCAAGGCCTACGACCTGGCCTACGCCACCGACACCGAGTCGGCGTTCGGCGGCATCATCGCCTTCAACCGCGAGCTGGATGGCGAAACCGCCAAGGCTATCGTCGAGCGCCAGTTCGTCGAAGTGATCATTGCCCCGAAAATCAGCGCCGCCGCCCGTGAAGTGGTCGCTGCCAAGGCCAACGTGCGTCTGCTCGAATGCGGCGAGTGGCCGGCCGAGCGTGCGCCGGGCTGGGACTACAAGCGCGTCAACGGCGGCCTGCTGGTACAGAGCCGTGATATCGGCATGATCAAGGCCGAAGACCTGAAGATCGTCACCCAGCGCGCGCCGAGCGAACAAGAGATCCATGACCTGATCTTCGCCTGGAAAGTGGCCAAGTTCGTCAAATCCAACGCCATCGTGTACGCCAAGAACCGCCAGACCGTCGGCGTCGGCGCGGGTCAGATGAGCCGCGTCAACTCCGCGCGCATCGCCGCCATCAAGGCCGAGCACGCCGGCCTGCCGGTACCGGGCGCGGTGATGGCCTCGGACGCCTTCTTCCCCTTCCGCGACGGCATCGACAACGCCGCCAAGGCCGGCATCACCGCGGTGATCCAGCCCGGTGGCTCGATGCGCGACAACGAAGTGATCGCCGCCGCCGATGAAGCAGGCATTGCCATGGTGTTCACCGGCATGCGCCACTTTAGGCACTAAATCGGCCGCACTGAAACCGGCATCTGCGTTGTTGCCCCGGGTTCCGCCAATGCTCATTGCCAATAGGCAACTCCGCTTGTCGAAACCCGGGGCGCCTAGCATCTACCGGCTTCATCGCGACCTCGGAATTTGTAGGGTGGATAGCGCTTTTCCTATCCACCAAACGGGCCAGCGGCCCGCCTCCATTGGGAGAGAGACATGAACGTATTGATCATCGGCAGCGGCGGTCGTGAACACGCCCTGGCCTGGAAAGTGGCGCAGGACAAGCGCGTCGCCAAGGTATTCGTCGCCCCAGGCAACGCCGGCACCGCCACCGAAGCCAAATGCGAGAACGTGGCCATCGACGTGCTGGACATCCAGGCACTGGCCGATTTCGCCGAGAAGAACGTGCAGCTGACCATCGTCGGCCCGGAAGCGCCGCTGGTGAAGGGCGTGGTCGACCTGTTCCGTTCCCGCGACCTGGACATCTTCGGCCCGACCGCCGCGGCGGCCCAGCTGGAAGGCTCCAAGGCCTTCACCAAGGATTTCCTGGCCCGTCAGAACATCCCGACCGCCGATTACCAGAACTTCACCGAGGTCGAGCCGGCCCTGGCCTACCTGCGCGAGAAGGGCGCACCGATCGTCATTAAGGCCGACGGCCTGGCCGCCGGCAAGGGCGTGATCGTCGCCATGACCCTGAGTGAGGCTGAAGAGGCGGTACGCGACATGCTCTCCGGCAACGCCTTCGGTGACGCCGGCGCCCGCGTGGTGATCGAGGAATTCCTCGATGGCGAGGAAGCCAGCTTCATCGTCATGGTCGACGGCCAGAACGTGCTGCCGATGGCTACCAGCCAGGACCACAAGCGCGTTGGCGACGCCGACAGCGGCCCGAACACCGGCGGCATGGGCGCCTACTCGCCGGCTCCGGTGGTCACCGCCGAGGTGCACAAGCGGGTGATGGACGAAGTCATCTACCCGACCGTGCGCGGCATGGCGGCCGAAGGCAACGTCTACACCGGCTTCCTCTACGCCGGCCTGATGATCGACAAATCCGGCGCGCCGAAGGTCATCGAGTTCAACTGCCGCTTCGGCGACCCGGAAACCCAGCCGATCATGGTGCGCCTGGAAAGCTCCCTGGTGCTGCTGGTCGAAGCCGCACTGGCCAAGGCGCTGGACAAGGTCGAAGCGACCTGGGACCCGCGCCCGACCGTGGGCGTGGTGCTGGCCGCCGGCGGCTACCCGGGCGACTACGCCAAGGGTGACGTGATCGAAGGCCTGGACGACGCTGCTCAGCTGGAAGGCAAGGTGTTCCATGCCGGAACTGCGCTCAAGGATGGCCAGGTGGTCACCGCCGGCGGCCGCGTACTGTGCGCCACCGCCATCGGCGCAAGCGTGGCGGATGCCCAGCAGCAGGCCTACCGCCTGGCCGCGAAGATCCGCTGGAACGGCATGTTCCACCGCAACGACATCGGCTACCGGGCCATCGCCCGCGAGCGTGGCGACAACTGATGTAACACGATGGCGGCATCAAGCGCTGCCGCCCATCGGCAATACCACAGCTGGGCCGCTCAACCACGCGGCTCGGCTGGCAGGATAGGCTTTCAGCTCGCATAGTCGGCGCCACACCGGCTGACTATAATCCGGTCGTATAACCTCAAAGGGATTGCCACGTGCGTCGGCTCAGGATTGCCATCGGTTTACTCGTCAGCCTGCTCTTGGCCGGCTTCTGCCTGTCGAGCGTAGCCGCGCAGCGAGTGGCTACCCCGTACGCCACCGGCTGGTCGGCGTTCATCGATGACAGCGCCCAGCTGGATCTGGATGACGTACGCAGCCGCCGCAACCAGTTCCTGCCCCTCGACGACCTCGCCTTCACCTTCCCGCCCAGCGACCGAGCCGTGTGGCTGCGTTTCGACGTGCCCGAACACCAGGCGCCTTACTGGCTGTGGCTGTTCGCGCCACGGGTGCAGTACCTCGACTACTACCTGCTGCGCGGCGAGCTGATCGAGCAGACCGTGCACAGCGGCGAGTCGATGCCGATGAGCTCTCGCCCGCTGCCCTCGCGCGCCTACCTGATGTCGCTGCCCAACGACGGCCAGGCCCGGGAAGTCTATGTACGCATGACCTCCAACCACCCGCTGATGGCCTGGTTCAAGGTCATCGACGAGGCCGAACTGGTCAGCCTCGAGCGCCCGGCCTACCTGTTCGGTGCGCTGCTCGGCGCCCTGCTGCTGGTGGTGATCTACAACCTGATCCGCTTCGCCTACATGCGCTCGGTGTGCAGCCTGTGGCTCGCCGCCCTGCATACCGGGCTGGCGGTGTGCGCCGCCGCCAACCTGGGCCTGCTGGCGGCCTGGGTGCCGCAGCTGGGCTACAACCAGTCGCTTATCGCCGACAGCAGCGCCCTGCTCGCCGCGTTCAGCCTGTCGGCCTTCGTGCTCGGTTTCTTCCGCCAGACGCCGATGCGCGACAGCAAGCTGAACCGCGTGCTGCAGGGCCACGCCCTGCTGGCCCTGCTGCTGGGCCTGACCATCGTCACCACCGGGCTGCTCTGGTACAGCGCCGTGGTCTACCTGATGGTGTTTCTCGGCACCCTCGCGGTGTTGGTGGTCAGTGGCGTGCACTGGCACAACGGTTACCAGTCGGCGCGGCTGCTGGTGGTGGCCATGGTGGTGTTCAACGTCGGCTTCGGGCTGTTCATCCCCATCCTGTTCGGCTTCGACCAGCTCGACCCGGGCTGGCTGGTGATCGGCGTATTCACCATCGCCACCCTCAGCGGCGTGGTGCTCAGCGCCGCCCTGGCCGAGCATCAGCGCCACATCCAACGCGCGGCCTCGCGGGCGCGCACCGCCCTGGCCGCCAACGACGCCGAGCTACGGGCCAAGGCCGAGTTCCTGGCCAAGATCAGCCACGAGATCCGTACGCCCATGAACGGCGTGCTGGGCATGACCGAGCTGCTGCTCGGCACACCGCTGTCGGCCAAGCAGCGTGACTACGTGCAGACCATCCACAGCTCGGGCAACGAGCTACTCAACCTGATCAACGAGATTCTAGACATATCCAAGCTGGAATCCGGGCAGATCGAGCTGGATGACGTGCAGTTCGACCTCAACGCCCTGACCGAGGACTGCCTGGACATCTTCCGCGCCAAGGCCGAGCTGCAGAAGATCGAGCTGATCAGCTTCATCCAGCCCCAGGTGCCGCGCATCGTCAGTGGCGACCCGACGCGCCTGCGGCAGATCCTGCTCAGCCTGCTCGACAACGCCTTCAAGCAGACCAGCGAGGGCGAGATCCTGCTGGTGGTGGCCCTGGATACCAGCGGTGAGCAGCCGCGCCTGCGCTTTGCCGTGCAGGACAGCGGCCACCCGCTGGATGCCGCCGAGCGCGATGCACTGCTCAACACCGAACTGCAGAGCCGCGACTTCCTGTCGGCCACTCGCCTGGGTAGCCGACTGGGGCTGATCATTGCTCGCCAGCTGATCCTGCTGATGGGCGGCGAATTCGGCATCCAGAGTGGCGGCAACCAGGGCTCCACCCTGTGGCTGACCCTGCCGCTGGACGACGCCCGCCTGCAGCAGCCGAGCACCGATATCGATGGCACCCTGCAGGGCACTCGCCTGCTGGTGGTGGACGACAACGACACCTGCCGCAAGGTACTGCTGCAGCAGTGCAACGCCTGGGGCATGAACGTCAGCAGCGTGCCGTCCGGCAAGGAGGCGCTGGCGCTGCTGCGCACCCGGGCGCACATGCGCGAATATTTCGACGTGGTGCTGCTCGACCAGGACATGCCGGGCATGAGCGGCATGCAGCTGGCGGCCAAGATCAAGGAAGACCCGAGCCTCAACAACGACATCCTGATCATCATGCTCACCGGCATCAGCCACGCGCCAAGCAAGATCATCGCCCGTAACGCCGGCATCAAACGCATCCTCGCCAAGCCGGTGGCCGGCTATACCCTCAAGGCCACCCTAGCCGACGAACTCGCCCAGCGCCAGCACGGCACGGACACGCCGGCCATCACCAGCCCGGCGACCCTGGAGGTGCCGCGCGATTTCCGCATTCTGGTCGCCGAAGACAACAGCATCTCCACCAAGGTGATCCGCGGCATGCTTGGCAAGCTCAACCTGCAGCCCGACACCGCGAGCAACGGCGAGGAAGCCCTGAATGCCATGAAGGCCCAGCGCTACGATCTGGTGCTGATGGACTGCGAAATGCCGGTGATGGACGGCTTCTCCGCCACCGAGCAGCTGCGCGCCTGGGAAATCGCCGAACGTCGCCCGCGCACGCCGGTGGTCGCGCTGACCGCGCACATCTTGAGCGAGCACAAGGAGCGCGCGCGCCAGGCCGGCATGGACGGCCACATGGCCAAGCCCGTGGAACTCTCGCAGCTGCGCGACCTGATCGAGTACTGGGTCGCCGAGCGCCATCCCCAGGCCGAGGACGACACCGTCACCTCCTGAAGCGGCTGCTAGAATTTTCCCGCAGCCCGGCATCGCCTACCCTCTTGATAGAGCGCCCATGGATATCAAGCAGCTCAAGTTTCTGATCGCCCTCGACGAAACCCGCCACTTCGGGCAGGCAGCCGCTCGCTGCCACGTCACCCAGCCAACCCTGTCGATGCGCCTGCGCAATCTGGAAAACGAACTGGGTCTGGAACTGGTACGCCGCGGCCAGCGCTTCGAGGGTTTTACTGCCGAGGGCGAGCGGGTGCTGGCCTGGGCGCGCAGCCTGATGGCTGCCCATGACGGCCTGTATGCAGAAGCTGCCGCCTGTCGCGGCCAACTGGTCGGTACCCTGCGCCTGGGCGTGGTGCCGCTGTCCGGCTTCGACCCCATGGAGCTGGTGCGGCTGTTCGCCGAGCAGCATCCGGGCCTGCGCTTTCAGCTGTTCGCCCTGAGCAGCGACCAGATTCTCGAACGTCTGGGCAGCAATCAGCTGGATCTGGGCCTTTCCTATCTGGACCGGCTGGACCGCGAGCACTTCGACAGCCTGGAGCTGGCCGCCACGCGCATGGGCCTGCTGTACGACCGCCGGCATTTCCAGTTCAGCGAAACCACCCTGCGCTGGGAAAACCTGATCGACCTGCCCCTGGGCTTGCTGTCGGCCGGCATGCACTTTCGCCAATCCATCGACCATTGCTTCCGCTCCCGCGGCCTGACACCGTTGCCCAAGCTGGAAACCGATGCCGTTCACCAGCTGCTGCAAGCCGTCAGCGCCGGTTTGTGCTGCTCGATCATGCCGCTGCGCAACGGCCTGGCCGAATTCACCAACGAGCTGGTACTGACGCCTATCGAAGACGCCCACACCCTGGCGCCCCTGGGCCTGATCATGCGTCGCGGCGCGCCACGCTCGCCGCTGGCCGAAGCCTGTTTCAGCGAAGCGCGCACGCTGATCAGCGCCTGAGCGCCGCCTCGCCATCGGCCACCGGTAGGTCGACGGCACCGCGATCGGCCCGCCCACCGAGATACCAGCCCAGCACGCCCCAGACCGCCGCGCAGATGGCGCCGATCACCGCGATCAGCGCCACGCCGTAGCCAAGCATGTCGATCAGACTCTTGGCCCAGCCGCTGAGAGCATCGCCGCCGCGATAGACCACGGTGTCGATGAAATTCTTGGCCTTGTACTTGCTCTCGGCATCCAGCGGCGCGAAGAGCATTTCCCGCCCCGGGCGCACGAAGGCATATTCGCCGATACGCCGCACGATCATCAGCCCAGCCAACACCGCGAAGGTCGGCGCCAGAGCCAGAGCCAGAAAACCCACGCACATCAGCAGCGGTACGGCGGCCAGCAGGGTTCGCACGCCCATGCGCTGGGCCACACGGCTGGTGATGAACAGCTGGGCCAGCAGCGCGCCGGCCTGCACCACGAAATCGATCAGCCCGAACACCCGCACCTGCTCGTCACGATCCGGAAACAGCTCGGCGACCAGCCGCGCCTGCTCGAAGTACAGAAAGGTGGTGACCGTGGCGAGCAGGATGACGAAGGCGCAGATGCCCAGCAGGTAGGACGAGGTGAATACCCGCATCATGCCGCTGAACGGATTGCCTGCCACTGGGCGACGCGGGCTTTCCGCCTGGCTGGCGCCCGGTCGCCCTGCTCCGGCTTGCTCGCGCCAGGCCATCAGGTAATGCTTGAGCGCCATGGCTGCGGCCAGCAGCAGCGCCGCAAGGAGCGCCAGGCCGCTGGCACCGATACTGCCGACCAATAATGTGCTCAGCGCCGGCCCAGCCAGACCGCCAACGCTGGCACCGGCGGCGATAAAAGCGAACAGGCGCTTGGCCTGGGGCGAGTCGAACACGTCTGCCATCAGGCTCCAGGCCACCGACACCACGAACAGGTTGTAGACCGAGATCCACACATAGAATGTGCGCGCCAGCCACAGGCTTTCGGTCATCAGGCTGAAGGCCGCGGCAAAGCCCAGCAGGTTGATGCAGAAGAAGCCGTATACCCAATCGATGAAATGGATGCGCGGCACTCGCGAGTTGAGCCAGGCGAACAGCGGCACCGCCAGCAGCATGACCACGAAGGTGGCGGTGAACAGCCACTGCAGGTTTTCCACGCCGGCCTGGATGCCCATCGACTCACGGATCGGGCGCAGCATGAAGTAGCCGCAGAACAGGCAGAAGAACAGCGCGAACCCGGCCAGCGCCGCAGCCAGCTCGCCGGGCTGCGCATTGATGGCGCGGGCCAGGCGCTGGGTTGGGGAAAGGGTCATGGCAAGGCGTCCGAATATCGAAGCCTTGCAGTATGGCCTACGACACCAGGCAGGCCTGTGCCGCGCGCCGTCAGCCGCCCACCAGCCAGGCGCGAACCTCGCCGTAGGGATAATCCTCCAGCGCGGCGAAACCCTTGATCTGCCGGACCTTGAGGCGGGTGAACAGTGGCGAGCTGAGGCCGCAGAGAAAGCGTGCCAGGCATTCGTTACTAGGCAATTCACCGCCACGCGCAGCCTGATGGGCGGCGATGAACGGCGCACAGAGCTCGTCGCGGCCGCGACCGGCCAGAGGCGGCAGCGGCGGTGGTTCCGGCAGCCGGGCGACCTGGCCGCGACACACCGAGCAATGTCCGCAATGCGCCGGCGCCTGCTCATCACCGAAGTAGCGGGCCAGGCGCTGGCTCAGGCACTGCTCGCTGGCGAACAGCGCCAGCATGGCCTGGATGCGGCGGATCTCGCTGGCTTCCTGGGCGACGAAATAGGCGTGCAGCTCTGCCGCCAGCGCCTGCACGTCGAAGTCCGCCTGCAGCACCGCGTAGACATCGGTCATCTGCTTGCTTTCCAGCTCAATCCAGCCGCGCTCCTGCAGGTAATCCAGCGCCTTGACCACCCGCGCCCGCGGCGCCTGATGCTGGCTGTACAACGCGTCGAAATCCACGGTGCACCAGGTACGCGCCCGCGCCGAGGCATTGAAGATGGCCTCTAGAAACTGCCGCCGCTCACCCTCGAAGCGCGCTAGCAGCGCTTCTGGCTCGACCAGGTACTTGAAGCGGTACTCGGCGAAGTAGGCGTAGCGCGGCGCGATGATGCCGCGCAGCTCCAGCTGCACCAGCAGGGTCTTGAGCGGCAACTGGCGGATGTTGCTGTGGTCGCTCAGGGCATTGATGGTCATCTCCCACTGCCCGCCGTGGCTGTTGCCACGAATCTCCTCGAGCACCCGCACGATGCCGCTCAGCTCCGGCGTATCGCCGTAGACGAAGTTTTCCAGCACGTTGAGGCTGTCGCGGTTGGCCAGCACCAGGCAGTCGGAGGCCTCGCCATCGCGGCCGGCGCGGCCGATTTCCTGGCTGTAGTTTTCCACCGACTTGGGCAGGTCGAAATGCACCACGTTACGGATGTCACGCTTGTCGATGCCCATGCCGAAGGCGATGGTGGCGACGATGCAGCCGAGTTCACCGGCCATGAAGCGACGCTGGATCGCCTCGCGCACCTCGTGGCCCATGCCGGCGTGGTAGGCGCTGACGGACAAGCCCTGCTGACTCAGCTGTTCGGCGACCTGCTCGGCGGTCTTTTGCTGGGTGACGTAGACGATGCTCGGCTCGCCGGCCTTGGCGCCCAGCCATTGTTCGAGGCGCCGCTGCTTGTCGCGACCGGCCACCGGTTCGACCAGCAGATTGAGATTCGGCCGGTAGAACCCGGTGGTGACCACGTCCTCGTCGGCGATGGCGAATTTCTTCTGCATGTCGGCGATCACCGGCGACGTTGCCGTGGCAGTGAGCAGCAGCACCTGGGCAATGGCGAACTGGCGTTGGTAGTCCGGCAGCTTCAGGTAATCCGGGCGGAAGTTGTGGCCCCACTCGGAAATGCAGTGGGCCTCGTCGACCACCAGCAGGGAAATCGGCACCTCGCTGATGAAGTTGCGAAAGCGCTCGTTCTTCAGGCGCTCGACCGAGATCATCAGGATCTTCAGCTCGCCGGCCTTGGCTTTGGCCATGGTTTCGCTGACCTGCTCGCGGCTTTGCGCCGAGTCGATACTGCCGGCGCTGATGCCGTGACGGTGCAGGAAGGCGAGCTGATCCTGCATCAGCGCCAGCAGTGGCGACACTACCACGGTCAGATGCGGCAAATGCAGGGCCGGCAGCTGATAGCACAGGGACTTGCCCGAGCCGGTGGGAAAGATCGCCGCCGCCGAACGGCCAGCGAGCACGGCACTGATTACCTTCTCCTGGCCGGGACGCAGTTGATCGAAACCGAAGACGCGTTTGAGCGTGGACATAAGCTGTCACTCCATTGACCGCTGAATGGCCAATAACCGTAACCTGTGTGGCAGGCGTTTCAAAGCGCACAGCCGCCCGGGGGCCATGAGAAGTGTTGCACCATAAATGACAAAGCCGCCCGAAGGCGGCTTTGTCAGCAAGCGCGGGTCAGCTTAGAGCTGAGGGCCGGCTTTCTTGATAGCGTCGCTGACATCGAACTTGGTGAAGTTGTCGATGAACAGCTTGGCCAGGCCTTTGGCGGCCTCGTCGTAGGCGTTCTTGTCAGCCCAGGTGTTGCGCGGGTTGAGCAGGTTGGTCTCGACGCCCGGAACCGACTTCGGCACATCCAGGTTGATGATCGGCAGGTGCTCGGTTTCGGTACCGATCAGCGCGCCGCTCTGGATCGCAGCGATCACGCCACGGGTGGTCGGGATGTTGAAGCGTTTGCCGACGCCGTAGCCGCCGCCGGTCCAGCCGGTGTTGACCAAGTACACCTTGGAGCCGAAGGCCTGGATGCGCTTGATCAGAAGCTCGGCGTAGACGCCAGCCGGACGCGGGAAGAACGGCGCGCCGAAGCAGGTGGAGAAGGTCGACTTGATGCCGCTACCCGAACCCATTTCGGTGGAACCGACCAGCGCGGTGTAACCGGACAGGAAGTGGTAGGCGGCCTGCTCGTTGTTGAGGATCGACACCGGAGGCAGTACGCCGGTCAGGTCGCAGGTCAGGAAGATCACCGCATTCGGCTCACCGCCGAGGTTCTTCTCGCTGCGCTTCTCGACGAATTCCAGCGGATAGGCGGCGCGGCTGTTCTGAGTCAGGCTGTCGTCGGTGTAATCCGGCTTGCGCTGCTCGTCGAGCACCACGTTTTCCAGCACGGTACCGAACTTGATGGCTTTCCAGATCACCGGCTCGTTCTTCTCGGACAGGTCGATGCACTTGGCATAGCAACCGCCTTCGATGTTGAACACCACGCCCTCGCCCCAGCCGTGTTCGTCGTCACCGATCAGGTAACGCGACTCGTCGGCGGACAGGGTGGTCTTGCCGGTGCCGGACAGACCGAAGAACAGGGTCACGTCGCCTTCTTCGCCGATGTTGGCAGCGCAGTGCATCGGCAGCACGTCGGCAGCCGGCAGCAGGAAGTTCTGCACGCTGAACATGGCTTTTTTCATTTCACCGGCGTAACGCATGCCGGCGATCAGCACCTTCTTCTGGGCGAAGTTGATGATCACGCAGCCGTCGGAATTGGTGCCGTCACGTTCGGGCACGCATTCGAAGTTGGCAACGTTGAGAACCTGCCACTCCTGCTTGCCGGACGGGTTGTACTGAGCCGGCTCGATGAACAGCTGACGGCCGAAGAGGTTCTGCCAGGCGGTGGCAGTGGTCATCTTGACGGGCAGGTAGTGAGCTTCGGCGGAACCTACATGGACGTGGGAAACGAAGCTGTCCTGGGCATCGGAGAACGCCTGGACGCGATCCCACAGGGCGTCGAACTTGTCGGCTGGAAACTTGCGGTTGATCGGGCCCCAGCCGATGTCGGCCGAAGTACTCGGCTCGTCGACGATGAAGCGGTCGACCGGAGAACGCCCGGTACGGTGGCCGGTGCGTACAACCAGAGCACCGGTGGACGCCAGTTCGCCTTCACCGCGACGAAGGGCTTCTTCGACCAGTTGGGCAGTGCTGATGTCGGTGTACACAGCGTTGTTGGCTTGCGTCATTTGAGTCCCCGTCGGCCGATTGGCCGAGTCTTCCAAACGTTTGTAGCCATGCGCGAGGCAGGACTACAGCTAAAAAAGTGCGCGGATTATGCCAGAAAAGCGGGCCACGGGTGCAGCCCCCATTCAGAACAGCCTGCGCGTTGCCGGCAGCCCTCAGTGACGGGTGTCGGAGGGCTGTTGACTGCCCCCACCCGCGAACAGCTGAGCGATGTCGGCGGCGTCAAAGCCGTAGCGTTCGTTGCAGAACTGGCAGTCGATTTCCACGCGGCCGTTATGCTCGCTGAGCAGCAGCTCGGCATCGGCCCGCCCTAAACTGACCAGCGCTTTGGCCGAGCGTTCACGCGAGCAACTGCAACGGAAGCGAATGCCGCGCGGCTCGAACAGGCGAACCGTCTCCTGGTGGTACAGGCGGTGCAGCACCGTCTCGTTGTCCAGGCCCAGCAATTCCTCGTTCTGCAGGGTGTCGGCCAGGGTCACCAGGTGCTCCCAGCTGGCAGCGCGCTCTTCATCGTCGGTCAGACGATCGGGCGGCAGTTGCTGAAGCAGCAAGCCTCGGGCGCGTAGACCATCGGCACACAGCCAGAAGCGCGTGGCCAACTGCTCGGACGTGGCGAAGTAGGAGGTCAGGCATTCGGCCAAGGTGGCGCCTTCCAGCGGCACGATGCCCTGGTAACGCTGGCCCTGAGTGGGGTCGACGGTCATCGCCAGCACGCCTTCGGGCATCAGTTGGCCCAGGCCATCACCATCGGCGATGCGCTCGGCCTCGTAACGGGCGATGCCGCGCACGTCGCCTTCGCTGGAGCACTCCACCATCAATAGCGGCACAGGGCCTTCGGAGCGTACCTGCAGAATCAGCAGGCCGTCGAACTTCAGGGTACCGACCAGCAGCGATGCCGCGGCCAGAAGTTCGCCGAGCAACTGCGCCACCGGGCGCGGGTAATCGTGCTTGGCCAGCACCTGCTGATAGCTGCCGGACAGCCCGACCAGTTCACCGCGCACATCGGTGTCGTCGAAAATAAAGCGTTGGGTGAAGTCGGACATATCGGATCGCCTGCTGATGGATGCAAGACAGACCAGGGGTTGCACCCGCTGGACTGGGGGCCGGCAATTTTAGGCGCAAACGCGGCGCCGACCAAGCCGCAGGCGATAGAGTGGAAAACCCTCGATAACTGAACGTAACCTGAACGAAAGCCAGATATCGCGCTGTCGCTTGCGCCAGCTGCCTACACTCGACGGTTTTCCCGAGCCGCCCTCATGCACCTCGCACTCAACGCCCAATGGCGCCCGCGCGCCCTGCTCATCAGTCATCTGCTCATCGCCGTGCTGTTCGCCAGCTGGCTGTGGCCGGTCACCCGCGTCTACTGGAATCAGTTCGACGTATGGCTGTTCCACCTGCTCAACGACCCGGTACATGCCGGCGGCCTGTGGGCGCATATCTGGGCCATCGGCAGCATGCGCCCGGTGGATGCGGGCGTCGGCGTGGTGATGCTGGCGATCATGCTGCGCGCCGGCCTGGTATTTCCGGCCAATCAGGTGCGCGTCGGGCTGTACGCCTTTCTGGTCGCACTGATCGTCATGCTGCTGATGCGCGTGGGCTTTTCCGATCTGGTCGAGTACATGGGCTGGCAGCATGCGAGCCCTTCGTTACAGGTTGAAGGCAGCGCGCGGCTGACCGAGATGTTCCCGGCCTGGGAAGAGCGCTGGGACCTCAAGGACAGCGCCACACGCAGCTTCCCGGGCGATCACGCCTCGGTGCTGATGATCTGGGCGATGTTCTGCAGCTTCTTCGTCAGCGGCTGGCGCTGCCTGCTGGTCTGGGCGGTGGCGGTGATCGGCATGCTGCCGCGCCTGGTCGCCGGCGCCCATTGGGGCGCGGACGCCTTTGTCGGCGGCGTATTGCTAAGCGTGCTGGGCATCGCCTGGAGCTGCTACACACCGCTGGCCTACCGCGCCAGCGCCGCCATCGAGCGAGCCACTGCTCCGCTGATGCGGATTCTGGCCCGCGTGCCGGTGCTGCGCGTCTTCGCGGTCGTCAGCGGTCGCTGAGCCCGACCGGGCAGCCGGCTCGATCAGGCTGCCCTACTCCACCCATTCCCCGGAACCCCCGCGCAAATAGAACAGTTGGCGGCGCTGCTTCTTGCTCGGTCGGCCATCGGTCTGCACACCCAGAGCACCTGCCTTGCGCTGCTCGGCAGCCTTCTCGCGGCGCACGATGCTCTCGCCGGTCTCGGCATACAGCGTCTGCGCCTCAGGCGCCCCGCGGCGCACCACCGACAGCGCCTGCACCACTACGGTCCGCTCGTCAAAACCGGTGCGGATCACATATTCCTCACCCACCTTGGGCTCCTTGCCCGGCTTGCAGCGCTCGCCCCGGCAATGCACCTTGCCACCCTCGATGGCCGCCTTGGCCAGCGCCCGGGTTTTGTAGAAGCGTGCGGCCCACAGCCATTTATCCAAGCGAACCTTGTCATCGGCATCCTGCTTTGCCACCCTTACCTCACTCATTGCTGACTATCATTGCAATTCTTTCCACACTCCAGCCTGTGCGCATTGTCCGATGCATGCAAGCCCGAGCGATCCTCATTCTGGAGCAGCGGTGACACACTTTCCCAGCGATCTCGTCCACCCCGAAAAATGCCGTGGCTGCCAGGGCAGCACCGAGCTGGACTTCGCCTTTCATTTCGCCTTCCAGCCGATCATCGACGTGCGCACCCGCCAGGTATTCGCCCACGAGGCGCTGGTGCGCGGCCCGGCCGGCGAAGGCGCGCTGTCAGTGCTCGATCGTGTCAACGACGCCAACCGCTACCGCTTCGACCAGCGCTGCCGCACCCAGGCCATCGCCGAAGCCAAGCAACTGGGCATGGCCAGCTACCTGTCGATCAACTTCCTGCCCAACGCCGTATACCGCCCCGAGCTGTGCATCCGCAGCACCCTGGAGGCGGCGCGCGAACATGACTTCCCCCTCGACCGGCTGATCTTCGAGACCCTGGAAAGCGACCACATGGCTGACAGCAGGCACCTGACCAATATCCTGCGCCAGTATCAGGAGTTCGGTTTCAAGACCGCCATCGACGACTTCGGCGCCGGCCATTCGGGTCTTACCCTGCTGGCCGATTTCCAGCCCGATCTGATCAAGCTGGATATGGCGCTGATCCGCAACGTCGATCAGGACAAGGCGCGCCAGGCCATCGTGCGCGGCATCCTGAGCATTTGTAATGATCTGGGTGTAAAGGTGATCGCCGAAGGCATCGAAACGCCGGGCGAGCGAGATTTTCTGGCCGCCAGCGGCATCGACCTGATGCAGGGCTACCTGTTCGCCAAGCCGCAGTTCAGGGGTTTGCCAGCCATCGCCGAAGCCGCCTGGGCGCCGGCGAAAACAGCCCACTGAACCGCGTGCAGCGCAGTGGATTTTCAGTACCATGAGCGCCATATTCGCCTTAGTTAAGGACGGAATGCGTTCTTGAAAACCTTCGACCACCTCAACGTGATCGGCCTGCGCGAGTGGGTAAACCTGCCGGAGTTGGGTATCGTCGGCCTGCGCGCCAAGATCGACACCGGCGCCAGCACGTCGAGCCTGCACGCCAGTGACATCCAGCCCTTCGAGCGCGACGGCGAACGCTGGGTGCGCTTCACCGCCTACATCGGCACCCAGGTGCAGCGCCGCCACCGCTGCGAAGCGCGCCTAGTCGCGCTCAAGACCATCAAGAGTTCCAATGGCCAGGCCCAGACCCGCTACGTGATCCGCACCAGCCTGATGCTGGGCGATCTGCTGTGGCCGGTGGAGTTCACCCTGGCCAGCCGCAAGACCATGCGATACCGCATGCTACTCGGCTCCAAGGCGCTGGTGGATGGCCATCTGGTGGTCAACCCGGCGCTGAGCTACGTACAAGACAAACCCGTGCTTCCCGACCCGACCGGTGCCCAATGAAAATCGCTGTGCTGTCGCGCAATCCGCGCCTGTATTCCACGCGTCGCCTGGTCGAAGCCGGGCAGCAGCGCGGCCATGAAATGGTGGTGATCGACACCCTGCGCGCCTATATGAACATCGCTAGCCACAAGCCGCAGATCCATTACCGCGGCAAGCCGCTGGAAGGCTTCGACGCGGTGATCCCGCGTATCGGCGCCTCGGTGACTTTCTACGGCTGCGCGGTGCTGCGCCAGTTCGAGATGATGGGCGTGGTGCCGCTCAACGAATCGGTGGCCATCGCCCGCTCGCGGGACAAGCTGCGCTCCCTGCAGCTGCTGTCGCGGCGTGGCATCGGCCTGCCGGTGACCGGCTTTGCCCACTCGCCGGACGACATCCCCGACCTGATCCACATGGTCAACGGCGCGCCGCTGGTGATCAAGGTGCTCGAAGGCACCCAGGGCATCGGCGTGGTGCTGTGCGAAACCGAAAAGGCCGCCGAATCGGTGATCGAGGCTTTCATGGGCCTCAAGCAGAACATCATGGTGCAGGAATACATCAAGGAAGCCGGCGGCGCCGACATCCGCTGCTTCGTGGTCGGCGACAAGGTCATCGCAGCGATGAAGCGCCAGGCCAAACCTGGCGAATTCCGCTCCAACCTGCACCGCGGCGGCACCGCCAGTCTGATCAAGATCACACCGGAAGAACGCATGACCGCCATCCGCGCCGCCAAGGTCATGGGCCTGTCGGTGGCCGGCGTCGACATCCTGCGCTCCAATCACGGCCCGCTGGTGATGGAAGTGAATTCCTCGCCGGGCCTGGAAGGTATCGAAGTGACCACCGGCAAGGACGTTGCCGGGATGATCATCGGTTACCTGGAAAAGAACGGTGGCCCCAACCTGACACGCACCAAAGGTAAAGGATGAGCACGCCCTACACTGGCCGCGTGGCCCTGATCGCCCCCGCTTCGGCGATCGCCGACGAGGTTTTCGACGCGACCCTGGCACAGCTCGACGTACAGGGTATCGATTACCACCTGGGCCGCCACGTACGCGCTCGCCATCGTTATCTGGCCGGCACGCCGGCGCAGCGCCTAGAGGATCTACACGAAGCATTCAGCCTGCCGGATATCGACGCCGTCTGGTGCCTGCGCGGCGGCTACGGCAGCGCGCAACTACTGCCGGGCATCGACTGGGCGCTTCTGCAGAACGCCACACCGCGTCCATTGATCGGCTACTCGGACCTGTCGGTGCTGCTCGACGCCTTCGCCCGCCATGAATTGCCTGGTATCCACGGCCCGGTCGCCACCGCCCTTGGCCTGCAGGCCATGGCTGCGCCGACCGGTCAGCGCGAGCGCCTGGCCTCCATGCGTTCGCTATGGGATCTGCTACAGAGCCGCAGCCATTCGTTGCCGGTGCGCCACCTCAGCGGCCCGCAAACGGCCGTGAATGGCCCACTGGTCGGTGGCAACCTTACCGCCCTGGCCAGCGGTTGTGGGACCGTGGCTGGCGTAAAGCTGCCTGCTGATGCCATCCTGATTCTCGAAGACGTCGGCGAGCCGTATTACCGCCTGGAGCGCAGCTTCTGGCAACTGTTCGAGAGCTTTGGCGAGCGCCGCCCGGCCGCGGTATGCCTGGGCAGCTTCACCGACTGCCCACGGCGCGGCGTGCAGCACAGCATCGAAGAAATCATCGGCGAATACCTTTCGCCCTTCGACATCCCGCTGTATGGCGAGCTGCCCAGCGGCCACGGCGACGCCAACTTCGCCTGGCCGTATGGCCGCCAAGCGCACTTACAGGGCGATACGGTGAGCTGGTGACGCCTAGCCTCTGTACGAAAAGCACCTCCGCGCGGAGGCTTTTCGTACAGACCCTAGCCTCGCGAGGCCACCCGCACCATGAAATCCGCCTCGACCATCGGTCGGCCCAGCAGATAACCCTGGCCAAACTCGCAGCCAAGGGTTTTCAGGTGTTCGAGCTGATCGGCCGTTTCGATGCCTTCGGCCACGCATTCCAGGTCCAGGTTGCGGGCGATCATCAGGATGGTTTCCACCAGCAGCACGTTGCTGCCGTTACCGCCGCGCCCCAGATCCTGGGTGAAGCTGCGGTCGATCTTCAGGCGGTCCAGCGGCAGGCGCTTGAGGTAGGTCAGCGAGGAATAGCCGGTGCCGAAGTCATCGATCGAGAAGCGTACGCCGAGCGCCTTGAGCGCGTGCATGTTGGCAATGCACTGCTCGACGTCTTCGAGCAGTACGCCCTCGGTCAGCTCCAGCTCCAGCGCTGCCGCCGGCACGCCATAACGTTCCAGGCAGCTGCGTACGCGCTCGGCGCAATCCTGGCTACGCAGTTCGCGCGGGCTGAGGTTGACCGCCAGCACCAGGTCAGGATGCTCTAGGCGCCAGCCTTGCAGCGTGGCGCAGGCGCGTTCGAGCACCCAGTGGCCGATGTCCTGAATCAACCCGGTTTCCTCGGCCAGCGGAATGAACTGGCCAGGCAGTATCTCGCCCTTCTCCGGATGCGCCCAGCGCACTAGCACCTCGGCGCCGATCAACTGGCCATCGTCCAGTTGCAGCTGCGGCTGGAACACCAGGTACAGCTGATCGCGGGCAATCGCCTGACGCAACTCGCCCTGCAGCTGCAGGCGCTGGTCGATTGCCGCCTGCATCTCCGGGGCAAAGAAGTGCAGCGCGTTGCGCCCAGCCTGCTTGGCGCGGTACATGGCGGTATCGGCCTGCTTGAGCACGTCGGCGGCGTTCTGCTCGCCGAACGGATGCAGCGCGATGCCAATACTGGCGCTCATCGACAGCTCGTGGCCGTCGATCACGCAAGAGGGTTCCAAGCTCTTGAGCAAACGCTCACCGACCATGGCGGCCTGTTCGCCGGCGATCTGGGCATTGGCGTCCAGGCCTTCGAGCAGCACCACAAACTCATCGCCGCCCATGCGCGCCAGGGTGTCCTCGGTGCGCAGTTGACCTTCGAGGCGCTCGGTCACTTCGCGCAACAGGTTGTCGCCAACCAGATGACCGAGGCTGTCGTTGACGGTCTTGAAGTGATCCAGATCGATGAACAGCAGAGCGCCCAGGCTGCCCTGACGAATCTCGCGGTCCATGGCGTGCTGCAGGCGGTCGAGCATCAGGCGGCGATTGGGCAGACCGGTCAGCTCGTCGCTGTAGGCCAGGCGCTCGATTTCACGCTGGTAGCGCTGACGCTCGGAGATATCCGTCACGCTGCAGCGAATCAGTGCAGGCTCACCCGGCAGCCGCACAAGGCGCACCTCGCAGGGGAACTGCCGCCCGCGACTATCGAGGTGCAGCCACTCGAACACCGGCACCTCGCCAGCCAGCGCCTCTTCGAGGTAGTGCTTGGCGGCGTCGAACGAAGGGCGGCCATCCGCCTGTCGCTCCGGGCTCAACTCGAAGGGCCGGCGATTGAGCAGCTCCTCCCGGGGATAGCCAAACAGGCGCAGGGCATTGCCGTTGAAATCGACCAGACCGCCCTCCTCGCTGTACAGCATGATCGCCTCGGGCGCGTGTTCGACGACGGTACGGTAACGGGCCTCAGCCTCGTAACGGGCGCTGATGTCTTCAACCAGCAGCACAAACATGCTGACCCCGCCGTCGCTGCGGCGCACCGCACGCAGGTTGAGCCGGGTCGGCACCAGGCTGCCATCGGCACGCCGGAAGCTACGGTCGCGCTCGAACCCCTCACGGCGCCCCGCCATCACATCATTGAGCAGCGGTTGTTCGGCATCGAGATCCTCCTCGCAACTGATTTGCGTCCAGCTGGACTCCAGCAGTTGCTCGCGGCTCATGCCAAGAATGTTGCACAGTTTGAGGTTGACCTCGGACCAGCTGTGGGTCGGGGTGATCAGGGCCATGCCGATCAGCGGGGTCTCGAAGAACAGGCGCAGGCGCTCATCGCGCTCGCGCAGCTGCTGCTCGGTGCGGCGCCGCGCGGTGACGTCCTGGGCCGCGCCGTAGACGCGCACCAGCTGGTCGCCGTCGCGTTCGGCAACACCCAGCAAGCGCACCCAGCGTGTGCGACCCTTGGCAGTGTTGGCGCGCACCTCGATATCGAACTGGTCGTCCCCAGCGTGCATCTGCTGCAGGGTGCGCACGATCAGATCACGGCCCGTTGCATCGAACTGGCTCAGCGATTCCTCGAACGACGGCGCTCCGCTTTTCGGGTCCAGCTCGTAGATGGCGAAACAGCCGGCACTCCAGTACATGCTCATGTCGCGCATGTTCAGCGACCAGCCGCCCAGGTCGGCGATGTTTTCCGTCTGGGTGAACAGGTGGCTCTGCTGCTGCAGCGTCTCGCTCTGGCGCACCATGTCCTGGGCCAGCTGCTCGCGGGCGCTGACGTCCTGCTGCATGACGATGAAGTGGCTGACGCCCAGTTCGTCGCGCATCGGCGCCAGAATCACCTCGCCCCAGAACGCCTCGCCGCCCTGGCGCTGCAAGCGCAGCACGGCATTGCCGGGCACCTCGCGGCGAATGGCGGTTTCCAGCACGTGCAGGCCCTCGTGGCGCTTCTCGCCACGCAGCAGGTCGAGCAGGCTCAGGCCGAGGGTCGCGTCGGCCCCGCGCCCGGTGATCTGCTCGAAGGCCGGGTTGCAGTAGATCAGCGGCAATTCGGCCTGCCGCGCGTCGGCGATCAGCACACCGAGCGGGCTGGCATCCAGCGCCGAATGCGCCAGGTTAAGCTGGCGCTGCACCAGCGCACTATGGGCAAGCGCCAGACGCAGATCGGTGAGGCTGCGGCCGATCAACAGCGCTGCCAGGATGAATAGCAGGATGCCGAAGTGCAGTTCCAAGCGCTGCGGATCAATCCAGCTGTCACCCGCTGTGATCGTATGAAACCAGGGCAACACCAAGATTGCCACCGCGCTGATTGCCGCTCCGCACACAGCCCCAGAAAATCCCCAGACCAGCGCGAGCCCCAACATGACCAGGCCCACGGCCGGCATCTTCAACGTGGACGGCAACAGCTCCAGCAACACCGGCAGGCACACCAGCACCGGCAGCAGTACGTATAGCGAGGGTAGCGTGCGCAAGGCCACGGGCACCTGCTGCAGGGGGGTGACGATGCCCTCGGCCGGCACCAGCCAGCCGCGCCTACGCAACCAGGGGCTGAAGTAGGTCAGCAGTGGGATGGAAATCACCAACGAAGTCAGGCTGTCGACCATCCAAAGCGTCAGAACCAGCTGCGGCACCTGTGCCACTGTCAGCCCACCGAGCAGCAGGCGGCAGCCGACCAGCAGCCCACAGGCCAGCGCCGCCGGCAACAAGACGCCCAGCAGGATGAAGCGCAGCACATGGCTGATGTCCGGCAAGGCCGCATCGAACGGCCGCCAGCGCAGCAGTAGGTAACAGCAGGCGACGCCCAGGGTTTCCGGCAACGCATTCAGGGGCGCCTGGTGCCAGTCCAATCCCCACAGTGGCGTGGAGAGCACGGCATTGGCGTAGAGCGCCCATAGCACGCGCGGTCCCCACCAGAGCACAAGCACCAGCCCGAGGGCGAACGGCAGATAGAGAATGCCCAGCCCGTCTTCGAACTGAGTAGTCAGAGACAGCTGTGTAGCAAGGTGGAACGCCGGCAACGGCAACCACCAAGTCCAGAACGGCAAGCGTTCGGCGGTGCGGGGCATACGAACCTCATATCGCTATGCCAGCACAGCATGAAGCAGCCCGTCAGGGCTGTACAGGTGCCTGCATCGAGTACACAGCCTAGTCGAGAATCAGGCGGCGTCGCGTGGTAACAACAAACCCAGAGGCAAGCAGATACGGGCCTCCAGCCCTCCGCCGGAACGGTTGCGCAGTTCAACACTACCGCCGTGCAGCGAGGCGATGCGCTTGACGATGGCCAGGCCCAGCCCGGCTCCCTTGCCACCGCGGGCGCTGTCGCCGCGAATGAACGGATTGACGATACTACCCAGCTCGCTCGGGTCGATACCAGCGCCACGATCCAGCACGCTGAGCACGACGTAGGGCGCACTGTGATCATCGGCGATCGACAGCACGATCTCCACGGCGCCGCCGCCATAGCGCAGGGCATTCTCGATCAGGTTGACGATCAATCGCTTGATCGACACCCGGCGCAGTGGAAAGGCCGGCACCGGCTCGAGGAACAGACGCACCTGTTCCTGTTTCTGGTTGTAGGGCGCCACTACCTCGCGGATCAGCTCGGTCAGCTCCAGCTCCTCAACCGGCTCATCACGACCGTCACGGATAAAGGCCAGGAACTGATCGAGGATCGCATCCATGTCCTCGATGTCGCGCACCATGTCGTCGGTCAGTTCCGAATCGTGATCGAGAAACTCCAGGGACAGCCGCAAGCGGGTGAGCGGCGTGCGCAAGTCGTGTGATACCCCGGCGAGCATCAGCTCGCGCTCGCGCCCGGCCTGCTCGACATCCTCGGCCATCTGGTTGAAGGCGCGGTACACCTCGGCCATTTCGCTCGGCGTATCACCCACCGGCAGGCGCACGCTGCGGCCTTGGCCGAACTGGCGGGCTGCGATCACCAGGCGCTTGAGCGGCGCACTGAGCTGGCGCACGAAGATCCACGCGGCAGCTGTGGACAACAGGCCGATACCCAGGAACCAGCCCAGCACGCTCCAGATGCGCTGACCACGCAGCGGGTGTGGATACAGCGGCACGCGCACCCAGTCCTCACCGAGCGTCGGCGCATGCACCCAGAGCGCCGGCGGGCTCTTGGCCCGCACTCGGGTTTCGGTATCCGGACCAAGCTCGGACTGCATCTGCCGCTGGAATATCTCGCTGTACGGCCAGTGCTCCTCGCTGGCCGGCACTTCGGCGCGCGTCACCCGCTTTAGCCCCGCCGCTTCGGCGATATTGGCGCGATCCTCGGGATCCGCCGCCCAGTAGGCGCGCAGGGTCAGCGCCGCGCCGTGGCTGTACTGACGGTCGACCAGCACGTCCTCGTTCATCATCAGGTAGACGAGGGTCAGCGCCTTGGAGAACAGCACGACGATCAGCACCAACCAGAGGGTGCGCGAGAAGAAGCTTTGCGGAAACCAGAGTGGAGCTTTCATAGAAACAGGAGCCGGGCAGAACGCGAGAGGCGGGAAGCTAAACGAACAAGGGCTGACATCGGTTGCCAGCCCTCATGCGCTTCATAACGGTTTTATTTGTTGCCGTCCGGCACGAACACATACCCCACGCCCCAGACCGTCTGGATATAGCGTGGCTTGGACGGGTCGGGCTCGATCAACCGGCGCAGGCGGGAAATCTGTACGTCGATGGAACGCTCCAGGGCGTCCCACTCGCGACCGCGGGCCAGGTTCATCAGCTTGTCGCGGGTCAGCGGCTCGCGGGCGTGCTGCACCAGCGCCTTGAGCACCGCGAATTCGCCGGTGGTGAGCATATGGACTTCGTCGCCTTTCTTCAGCTCGCGGGTGGCCAGGGACAACTCGTAATCACCGAAGGTGACGGTCTCGTCCTCGCTGCCCGGCGCGCCCGGTACCACCGGCGCCTGGCGGCGCAGCACGGCCTTGATGCGCGCCAGCAGTTCGCGCGGGTTGAAGGGTTTGGCCAGGTAATCGTCGGCACCGATTTCCAGACCCTGGATGCGACTGCCCTCGTCACCTTTGGCGGTGAGCATGATGATCGGCACCTGATTGTTCGAGGCGCGCAGGCGGCGGCAGGCACTCATGCCGTCTTCACCAGGCAGCATCAGGTCGAGCACCACCAAGTTGAACAGCTCGCGCGACAGCAGGCGGTCCATCTGCTCGACGTTTTCAACGGCGCGAACGCGATAGCCCTGTTCATCGAAGAAGCGCTCGAGCAAACGACGCAGGCGGGCGTCGTCATCGACAATCAGAATCTTCTCGCCTTCGACCGGTTGTACTGCAGTGCTGCTCATAGAGGCTCCTTGACCGAGAGTCCGCGGCGCGATGCGCCCGGCTGAACGGCGGCATTATGGCTCAGAGGCCGTATAGACCACGTATTGTCCATTGTTAGCAGATTTTTCGCTGGCGTTGGCGCACTTCGCCCGGATTCGCGGTCTGACGGCCGCCAGCGGCAGGTGGCCTGAGCGCAGCTTTGCGTGGCTATAATGCGCCGCTTTATCGTCCGGCCATCCTGAGCGAGGCCGGTTCTTCATCGTTTCCGAGTCAGGTTCATGTCTTCTATGCTCAGCATCAACAACCGTATCGCCGAAGAACTGGGCGTGCGCCCGCAACAGGTCGCCGCCGCCGTACAGCTGCTGGATGAAGGCTCCACCGTGCCGTTCATCGCCCGCTACCGCAAGGAAGTCACCGGCAGCCTCGACGATACCCAGCTGCGCAACTTGGAAGAGCGCCTGCGCTACCTGCGCGAGCTCGACGATCGCCGCGCCAGCATCCTGGCCAGCATCGAGGAACAGGGTAAGTTGACTCCTGAGCTGACCCGCGAAATCAACCTCGCCGACACCAAGACGCGCCTCGAAGACCTCTACCTGCCCTACAAGCAGAAGCGTCGCACCAAGGGCCAGATCGCACTGGAAGCCGGCCTCGGCGAACTGGCCGACGCGCTGTTCAATGATCCGAGCCTGACGCCGGAAACCGAAGCGGCACGCTTCATCGATGCCGAGAAAGGCTTCGCCGACACCAAGGCGGTGCTCGAAGGCGCCAAGTACATCCTCATGGAGCGCTTCGCCGAGGACGCCAGCCTGCTCAGCAGCCTGCGCGGTTTCCTCAAGGACAACGCCACCTTGAGCGCCCGCGTTATAGCCGGCAAGGAAGAGGAAGGCGCCAAGTTCCGCGACTACTTCGAACATGACGAGAAGCTCAAGGGCGCTCCGTCGCACCGTGCCCTGGCGATCTTCCGCGGTCGCAACGAGGGCATCCTCAACGCCAGCCTCAAGGTCGGAGAAGAGCTGCCGGGCACCCTGCACCCGTGCGAAGGCATGATCGCCGAGCGTTTCGGCATTTCCAATCAGGGCCGCGCCGCCGACAAGTGGCTGGGCGAAGTGGTGCGCTGGACCTGGAAGGTCAAGCTCTACACCCACCTGGAAACCGACTTGCTCGGCGAGCTGCGTGAAGGCGCCGAGGACGAGGCGATCAGCGTCTTCGCCCGCAACTTGCACGACCTGCTGCTGGCCGCCCCCGCAGGCCCGCGCGCAACCCTGGGCCTCGACCCGGGCCTGCGCACCGGGTGCAAGGTGGCGGTGGTCGATGCCACCGGCAAGCTGCTGGACACCGCCACCGTCTACCCGCACGCACCGCGCAATGACTGGGACGGCACCCTCAACGTGCTGGCCAAGCTGTGCGCCAAGCATGGCGTCGACCTGATCGCCATCGGCAACGGCACCGCCAGCCGCGAGACTGACAAGCTGGCCATCGAGCTGATCAAGAAATACCCGGGCCTGAAGATGACCAAGATCATGGTCAGCGAAGCCGGCGCCTCGGTGTACTCGGCCTCGGAGCTGGCGGCCAAGGAGTTTCCGGATCTGGACGTATCACTGCGCGGCGCCGTATCCATCGCCCGTCGCCTGCAGGACCCGCTGGCCGAGCTGGTGAAGATCGACCCGAAATCCATCGGCGTCGGCCAGTACCAGCACGATGTGTCCCAGCTGAAGCTGGCGCGCAGCCTGGACGCCGTGGTGGAAGACTGCGTGAACGCCGTGGGCGTGGACGTCAACACTGCCTCCAGCGCCCTGCTGGCGCGTATTTCCGGCCTCAACGCAACCCTGGCGCAGAACATCGTCGCCCACCGCGATGCTCACGGCGCCTTCAAGACCCGCGACGCCCTGAAGAAAGTACCGCGCCTGGGCGACAAGACCTTCGAACAGGCCGCCGGCTTCCTGCGCGTGATGAATGGCGACAACCCGCTGGACGCCTCCGCTGTGCACCCGGAAACCTACCCGCTGGTACAGCGCATCGCCGCCGACACTGGTCGCGACATCCGTTCGTTGATCGGCGATGCGGGCTTCCTCAAGCGCCTGGATCCGAAGAAGTTCACCGACGAGACCTTCGGCCAGGTGACCGTCAGCGACATTCTCAGCGAGCTGGAAAAACCCGGTCGCGACCCGCGTCCCGAGTTCAAGACCGCCGAGTTCCAGGAAGGTGTAGAAACGCTGAAAGACCTCGAACTGGGAATGATCCTCGAAGGCGTGGTCACCAACGTGACCAACTTCGGCGCCTTCGTCGACATCGGTGTACACCAGGACGGCCTGGTGCACATCTCGGCGCTGTCCGAGAAATTCATCAAGGACCCGCACGAGGCGGTCAAGGCCGGCGACGTGGTCAAGGTCAAGGTCATGGAAGTGGACATCCCGCGCAACCGCATCGCCCTGTCGATGCGCATGAGCGACACCCCCGGCGAGAAAGTCGATGGTCCCCGTGGCGGCGGTCGTCAGGGTGGTGGAAAAGGTGGCCAGGCGCCGCGCAGCGAGCGCCACTCCAGCCAGGAAAAACCGGCTCCGGCCAATGCCGCCATGGCCGCGCTGTTCGCCAACGCCAAGCAGCTGAGGAAGTAAGCGATGAGTGAATCCGCGGATGAAATCGGCAAAAGCAGCGCCTTCGGGCGCCTGCTGGGCCTGCAAATCGTCAAGGCCGAAGCCGGTGAGGCAATCATCGCCCTGAGCATGCATGACGGCCTGCGCAACCTGCACGGCAAGCTGCACGGCGGCGCGCTGTTCTCGCTGATCGACACCGCCATGGGCCAGGCCAGCCACAGCCTTACCGATGGCGAGCCGAGCAGCGTGACCCTGGAGTGCAAGGTCAACTACATCCGCGGCGTTACCGAAGGCGACCTGAGCTGCCGCGCCTGGGTCATCCACGCCGGCCGCCGTACCCAGGTCATCGAAGCTGAAGTGCACCAGCATGACAAGCTGGTGGCCAAGGCCCAGGCGACCTTCGCGTGCCTCTGAGGCCCACGTCACGCGCAGCAGAGCCCTGAAAGCCGCCTGCGTGTGTCGCTAGAACGTACATCCCTTTCGCCAGACGACCAACGTCAGCAATTCGCCCCTTGTAGAGTCCAGCGTCCACCCCCATATTGGGGCGACCGCTGCGTGAAGGAATGCAATCTTGAGCGACCTGTTCTCCCGCCGTCTGGCCCTGCTCGGCGAGCACACCAACCTGTCCCTGCTTTCCCAGTGCCTGCACGGTATCGAGCGTGAATGCCTGCGCGTCGATGAACGCGGCCAGCTGGCACTGAGCGAGCACCCCGCCGCGCTGGGCTCGGCGCTGACCAACGGGCAGATCACCACGGACTATTCCGAGTCCCTGCTCGAGTTCATCACCGCCACCGCGGTGGACCCGAGCGAGACCCTGGCCGAGCTCGATCGCATTCACCGCTTCGTGTACAGCAAGCTCGACGGCGAATACCTGTGGAGCCCATCGATGCCAGGCCCGCTGCCCGAAGAGGAGGTCATTCCGATCGCCCGCTACGGCAGCTCGCATATCGGCCAGCTCAAATACGTGTACCGCAAGGGCCTGGCCCTGCGCTACGGCAAGACCATGCAGTGCATCGCCGGCATTCACTACAACTTCTCCCTGCCCGAGCAGCTGTGGGTCGTGCTGCAGGAGTCCGAAGGCGACGGGCGCAGCGCGCGTGAGTATCAGTCGTCGCGCTACATCGCGCTGATCCGCAACTTCCGCCGCTACAGCTGGCTGCTGATGTACCTGTTCGGCGCCTCGCCGGCACTGGACAAGAACTTCATGCGCGGCCGTCCGCACCAGCTCCAGGAGCTGGACGCCGACACCCTGTACCTGCCCTATGCCACCAGCCTGCGCATGAGCGACCTGGGTTACCAGAGCGAAGCCCAGGCCGGGCTGACGCCCTGCTACAACGACCTGGCCAGTTACACCGACAGCCTGCGCCAGGCCGTCGGCACACCTTATCCGCCCTATGTGAACATCGGCACCAAAAAGGACGGCGAGTGGCTGCAGCTCAACACCAACATCCTGCAGATCGAAAACGAGTACTACTCCAACATCCGCCCGAAGCGCGTGACCTACAGCGGCGAGCGGCCGATCCAGGCACTGATGGCCCGTGGCGTGCAGTACGTCGAAGCGCGCTGCCTGGACATCAACCCGTTCCTGCCGATGGGCATCGACCTTGCCGAGTCGCGCTTCCTCGACACCTTCCTGCTGTACTGCGCCCTGCAGGACAGCCCGCAGCTGAGCAATGGCGAATGCGGCAGCTGCTCGGACAACTTCCTCAAGGTGGTCAAGGACGGCCGCCGGCCGGGCCTGCACCTGCAACGTCACGGCGCGCCGGTGGTCTTGCAGACCTGGGCCCACGAGCTGCTCGACGGTATCGAAGCGATCAGCGAGCTGCTCGATCGCAGCCAGGGAACGGACGCCCACGGCGCCGCTCTGCAGGCCCAGCGCGCGAAAATCGACGATGCCAGCCTGACGCCGTCGGCCCAGGTGCTGGCCGAACTGCAGAAAGGCGAAACCTTCGCCGCCTTTGCGCTGCGCCAGAGCAAGCGTCATGCCGAGCATTTCCGTGGCCAGCCGCTGAGCGCCGAGCAACAGGCCGAGTTCGAGCAGGCTGCACAGCGCTCACTGCAGGAGCAGGCCGAACTCGAAACACACGAGGAAGGCGACTTCGACAGTTTTGCCGCCGCCTACCAGGCCAGCATTCTCGCCCTGGCCGTGTGAACGGGGCCAGGCGCCTGGCCCACGACGACTGCGTCACAAAAAAAACCAGTGGTCATAAATCCGTGACCGGTGGACGGGTTCGGCCTGGCGGATTTGGCTAGCATGGATTGCAAGCACGCTTAGCGAACCGCCCATGAGCCAACACGACGACAAGCAGCACTGGAGCCTGGAAAGCCTGACCAAGGCCTACCAGCAGGGCTATATGGCCGGCCTGGCCGGCAACGCCTCGGACAGCCTGCCCTTTGCCGACAGCATTCCCGCAGCCGCCTGGGAAGCCGGCTGGGTCGACGGCGAAGGCCAGCGCCGGCTCAGTGCGGAGAAGCTTAACCGCTCCCCGCACACCAAAAAACGCGCCTGACCTCCCGCCTAAAAGCCCCGCTCAGGCTAAATCCACCTTGCGACCTTCCCGCACGCTACTGGCCAGTTGCTGCGCCAGCGTGCAGAATGCTTAATTCGCTTAACTGAAGAAGCCTCCCGTCATGAGCAACACTTCCAGCCAAATGGACATCTCGCCGCTGCCCCAGAGTGGAGGCGATGCATTGCCTGACAACTGGCTGGATACCCTGGTCGGCTACGCGCTGCGCCGCGCCCAGATGAAGGTCTTCCAGCACCTGGTCGGCAAGCTGGCCGAGCATGACCTGCGCCCGGCACAGTTCACCGCCATGGTGATCATCGACAACGAGCCAGGCCTGATGCAGGCGGATCTGGCGCGCCAACTGGCCATCGAGCCGCCGCAACTGGTGCCGCTGCTCAACAAGCTGGAAAGCCGTGGCCTGGCCCAGCGCGTGCGCGGCGTGCAGGACAAACGCGCCTATGGCGTATTTCTCACCAAAGCCGGTATTGCCCTACTCGGCAAACTCAAGGCCATCGCTGTAGCCAGCGATGAAGCGGCCACCGCTGCCCTGGACGAGGATGAGCGTGCGCAGCTGCTACGATTGCTGCATAAGGTCAACGGCTAAGGCGGCTTGAGAGAAGCCGTTTGAAGGCAGAATCGGGCATCACTGATCCATTGTGGGAGCGGGCCATGCCCGCGAAAAATCACGGGCATGGCCCGTTCCCACCGGATAGGGGAACGGCTACCCCTACTATTGCTACCGTTCCTCTACACGCCACACACCGGCGGATCGAGAGCGGCCGTCAAGCCAGAAACGCCAGCGGTGCACGAGCTGCTTCGATCCTAGCGATGCGCAGCTCGGTCTCCGGCAACAGATAGGTGAAGAAGAACCCCGCGCTGTCGAGCTTCTCTTGATACCAGGGATCCTCGACGAGCAACGGCGCAGCCAGGCGTGACGAGCGCGCCCAGGCGAACGCCAGCAGTACCCAACCGAGCAGATGCAGAAAATCGCCGGCGATTCGGTACGGGTACTCGCTGTCGCTCTCGGCATTCGCGAAGATTCCTTTCACCAAACCCTGCACATTGGCGCACAGCTTTTTCAACGAATCGGCATATTCGCCACCCGCCGCCACTTCCTGCTCGAACACCGCCAGCAACTCATCCAGAGCTGCGCCGCCATCGCCCAGCACCTTGCGCAATAACAGGTCGTTGGCCTGAATCTCGTTGCTGCCTTCGTAGATCATGGCGATACGGCTGTCGCGCAGGGTCTGCTCGATGGCGTATTCCGCGGTGTAGCCATAGCCGCCGAACACCTGCAGCGCCTCGCTGGCCAGATGGAACCCCTGGTCGGTGAAGAATGCCTTGATCACAGGCGTCAGCAGCCCGGCCAGGCGTGCGGCGCGCTGGCGTTCGCTTTCAAGCGCGGCATACTCGGCCTGATCGAGCAGGTGCGCGCCCCAGTAACCGATGGCGCGCAGTCCCTGGCTGACCGCGCGCAAGCGCAGCAGCGCCAGGCGCATGGCCGGGTGATAATGGATGGGGTCGGCAGGGGCAGCGGCAACGCCTTCCGGTCGGGCTGGCGCACGCATCTGCCGACGTTCGCGGGCGTAATCCGCCGCATTCTGCCAGGCCGCCTCGGCATGCCCGAGCCCCTGCAAACCAACATGCAAGCGCGCCGAGTTCATCATCACGAACAACGCGGCCAGACCGTGATTCGCCTCGCCAATCAACCAGCCTTGAGCGCCGTCGAAACTCAGCGAGCAGGTGGCGCTGCCCCTGATGCCCATCTTGTGCTCGATGCCGTCGCAGCGCACGGCATTGCGACTGCCGTCGTCCAGCCGCTTGGGCACCAGAAACAGGGAGATGCCGCGGGTGCCTGCCG
Source organism: Phytopseudomonas straminea (assembly GCF_900112645.1). Taxonomy (GTDB): domain Bacteria; phylum Pseudomonadota; class Gammaproteobacteria; order Pseudomonadales; family Pseudomonadaceae; genus Aquipseudomonas; species Aquipseudomonas straminea. Next base: position 83,286 of record NZ_FOMO01000012.1, read on the forward strand.
GCGCATCCGGTAGGCGCGCCAGCACCAGATGCAGGATGTCGTCGGTCAGGTCGTGCTCGCCGCCGGAGATGAACAGCTTGCTGCCGGTGAGATGGTAACTGCCGTCGTCCTGAAGCTCGGCGCGGCAACGCAACAGGCCAACGTCGCTGCCGGCCTGAGGCTCGGTGAGGCACATGGTCGGCAGGATTTCCCCGCTGACGATGGCCGGCAGATAGCGCTCCCTGAGCGCCTGCGGCGCATGGGCCTGCAAACAAAGGTAGGCGCCGTGGGCGATGCCGGTGTACATCGAGAAGGCATGGTTACTGGCATAGAGCATTTCCTGCAGCGCTGCGTCCAGCACCTGCGGTAAGCCCTGGCCGCCGTGCTCGGGCGCACAGGCCAGAGCCGGCCAGCCGCCCTCCACATAGGTGCGATAGGCGGCGGCGAAACCGTCTGGCGTGCGGACCTCGCCGGCCTGCCAGCGACAACCCTGGCGATCCCCGCTGGCATTGAGCGGCGCCAGCACGCCGGAGCTGAAACGTGCGGCCTCCTCCAGGACCTGCAAGGCCAGGGGCAAGTCGACCTCGGCGAAGGCCGGCGACTCAGCCCAGCTAGCCGGCGCCTGTAGCCAGTGTTCGAGCACGAAACGCATGTCGCGCAGCGGCGCCTGGTACTGCCACATGGTGAGCCTCCCTGTAGAACGGCCTCAGGCCTGGTAGCCCGGGTTCTCGATCAGCAGCGCCATGCCCTGCCCGCCACCGATGCAGGCCGCGGCAATGCCGTAACGCAGATTGGCTTCACGCAACTGTCTCGCCAGGGTCATCAACAGGCGCAAGCCGGTAGCCGCCAGCGGATGGCCTAGGGCGATGGAGCCGCCGCGCTGATTCAGCCGAGAAGGGTTCAGCTCAAGCGCCTGACTGACCGCCAGCACCTGGGCGCCCTGGGCCTCGTTGATTTCCAGCAGACCGATCTCATCGAGCCCCAGGCCGCTGCGCTGCAGCAGCAGTTGAATAGCCGGCACAGGGCCGATGCCCATGATCTCCGGCGCCACACCAACCACACTGGAGGCACGCAGCAGCGCCAGAGGCGAACGTATGCAATCGGAGGCTCGCCCGACCAGCGCCGCCGCCGCACCATCGACCACCGCGCAGCTGTTGCCGGCGGTCTGCACACCGCCAGGGTGAATGGCGCTCAGGCGCCCCAGCGCCTCGGCATCGGTGGGTCGCGGGTGCGTATCCTGCGTCACCTCGGCAACTCGCCTGGGTAGCTCGATGCCGCGAGCCTGATAACCGTCCAGCTCGAAACGTTCATTGCCGACAGCGACGATCTCCTCGGCCAGCCAGCCGCTGTCGCGGGCCTGCAGAGCACGTTGATGACTGCCCAAGGCGAAGGCGTCCACCTGCTCGCGGCTGATGCCGTATTCGTGGGTCAGGCGCTCGGCGGTGGCGATCATGTCCACGCCCGGCGCCGGGTCCAGCAGAGCTTCCCAGAGAAAATCCTTGAAGCCGACCGGCGCGCCGAGACGAAAGCCGCCGCGGTGTTCATAGCTGGCAATCGGGTTGCGCGACATCGACTCGCTGCCCACGCATAGCGCCAGCTGCCCGCCACACTGCAAGTGCATGGCGCCCTGGCGCAGCAACTCCAGGCCTGTGCCGCAGATGCGCTGCACCGCCAGCGCCGGCACCTGCTGCGGCACGCCGCTGTATAGGCCGATATGGCGCGGCAACATATAGGCATCGAAACTGGCCTGGGCCATGGAGCCGGCGAACACGCCGTCCACCGCCGCCGGGTCAAGAGCAGCACGTGCCAGCACGGCGCGGCCGACCTTGATGCCCAGGTCGATAGGTGAGACCTGGGCCAGCGGCCCGTTCAGATCACTCCAGGGCGTGCGCAGCGCCTCGATGATGGCCACATCCTCGAATGCACTGAACTGGCCGCTGTTCACGGTCGCGACTCGGCACGCAGGATCGACTCGTCACGACCGCGGTACAGCGCTTCGACCTGCTCGGCGCGCCACTGCAGCACGGCACGCTGGTTGATCGAGCCCTTGTCGGTGATCTCGCCGCGATCGATGGACGGCGCCTGGCTCATCAGAGCGATCCATTCCAGCCGCGTGGCATTGCCGGTGGCCTCGCGGTTGAGGCGCTGCAGCCAATCGGCGAACCAGCCACGAACCGCGGCGCTGGCCAGCACCTCGGCGTCGCTGGCGTCCGCCGCCAGGCCAGAAAGTTGCCGGCATTCATAGAGGCGCGGGAACACCAGCAAGCCCAGGCATTCGCGGTCCGGCGCAGCGACCACCACGTCCTGCACGTAGGGCGAGCCTTCCAGCACGGCGCGGTTACGCAGCGGGCCGACGCTGACGAACACCCCGGACGACAGCTTGAAGTCTTCGGCGATGCGCCCGTCGAACATCAGGCCCAGTTGCGGATTGCGCGGGTCGGCCAGCTTGAGCGCATCGCCGGAGCAGTAGAAGCCGTCTTCGTCGAACACCTCGGCGGTCTGCTGCTCGGCACGCCAGTAGCCGGGCATGATGTGCGGCCCGCGAAAGCGTCCTTCCAGCTTGCCGTCGACCGGCACCAGGCGCACCTCGCAACCCGGTGCCGGCAGGCCGACATAACCGGCCATGGACAGCGGCCCGGTGGTGAAGGTGCACGACGGCGACGCCTCGGTCATGCCCAGGCCGGCCATCATGCGAATGCGCTCACCGCTATGCTGCTCGGCGATGCGGTCGAGGCGGTCCCAGATGCTCTGGGACAGCCCGGCGGCGGCGAAGAAGAACAGCTTGATGCGTGCGAAAAAGCGCTCACGCAGTGCCGCGTCCTGCTCCAGGGCGTTGACCAGCTCTTCCCAGCCCTTGGGCACAGTCAGGTAGGCGGTCGGGGAAATCTCGCCCAGGTTGCGCAGGGTTTCGGCCATGCCCTGGGGCGTCGGCTTGCCGTCATCGAGATAGAAGGTGCCGCCGTTGTAAAGCACGATGCCCAGGTTGTGGCTGCCGCCAAAGGTGTGGTTCCACGGCAGCCAGTCGACCAGCACCGGCGGCTCTTCCCCGAACACCGGGAAGGTCTGCAGCAGCATCTGCTGGTTGGCGCAAAGCATGCGCTGAGTGGTGACCACCGCCTTGGGCAGCTTGGTCGAGCCGGAGGTGAACAGGAACTTGGCGATGGTATCCGGGCCGGTGGCGACGAAGGCGGCTTCGGCCTCGGCGCCGCCTGGCTGGGCCAGGAGGCTGGCGAAATCGATGATACGCCGCCCTGCCACATCGCCCCTCACGGTGACTACTGGCACATCGGCAGGCAGCACGGCGTCGATGGCGCGCTGGAATGGCGCAGCATTGTCGACGAACACCAGGCCCGGCCGCAGCAGGTCGCAAACATGGCGCAGCTTGGCGTGATCCTGGGACATCAGCGAATAGGCTGGCGACACCGGGCAGTACGGGATGCCCGCGTACATGGCGCCAAGGGCGATCTGCAGGTGCTGCAGGCCATTACCGGAAAGAATCGCCAGGGGGCGCTCGGCGCTCAGCCCGAAGCCGAGCAGACACTGGGCGATGGCGCGCACCGCGTCGAGCATCTGTGCATAACTGGTGTGCTGCCACTCGCCATTCTCGCCGCGCACGGTCAGAAAGGTCTGCTCGCCACGCACCTCAGCCCAGTGCACCAGGCGATCGAGCAAACGCGGCGGCAAGGGCGCCAGCGGTTCCAGCGAGCGCATGTGCAACACACCCTGACGCTCGCTGACCTCAACGGCCGAACGGCCGATGGACACCTGGCGATAACGCGGTCCGGAATTGGCGTTCACTTCGTTTCTCCACGCGGGCGACTGACTCGCCCCTGTTGTTCTTGTCGTCACGCAGCACCGCACCGCCTCGTCATCGAGGCAGCCGGTACACGCAGGAATGTCGCAAACGCTGGGCTAGATCGGGTAATGCCGCGGGCCGTTCTGCAGGGTCACCCAGCGCAACTGGGTGAACTGTTCGATGGCCGACTTGCCGCCGAAACTGCCGTAGCCACTGGCCTTGACGCCGCCGAAGGGCATCTGCGCCTCGTCGTGCACGGTCGGCCCGTTGATATGGCAGATGCCCGACTCGACGCGCTGGGCAAGGGCCAGCGCGCGGGTGGTATCGCGACTGAAGATCGCCGACGACAGGCCGAACTCGGAGTCGTTGGCCAGGCGCAGCAACTCTTCGTCGCCACTGCCGCGCAGCACCACGGCAACCGGCCCGAAGGACTCCTCGGCATACAGGCGCATCGCCGGGGTGACGTGGTCGAGCAGCGTCGCCTGCATGATGCTGCCCTCGACCTGGCCGCCAGCGATCAACTTCGCGCCCTTGCCAACGGCATCGTCGACCAGCGCCTTGATGCGCTCGCCTGCCGAGGTGTCGACCAGCGAGCCGAGCACCGAAGCGCTGTCGGCCGGGTCACCGGCACGCAGGGTAGCGATCTTCGCTGCCAGTTTGGCGACGAAGGTGTCGGCCACTTTGCTATCGACCACCAGGCGCTCGGTGGACATGCAGATCTGCCCCTGATTGAAATAGGCCCCGAACGCCGCGGCTTCGACGGCGGCGTCCAGGTCGGCATCGTCGAGTACCAAGAACGGGGCCTTGCCACCGAGCTCCAGCAGAGCCGGTTTGAGGTGCCGGGCGGACAGCTCGCCGACGATGCGCCCGACCTTGGTCGAGCCGGTGAAGTTGACCCGCCGTACCGCCGGGTTGGCAATCAGCCGTTCGACGATCGCCGCGGCGTCGGCCGGCGCGTTGCTGATCACGTTGACCACGCCGTCACCCAAGCCGGCATCCTGCAGCACCTGGCCGATCAGCCGGTGAACGGCGGGGCTCAGCTCGGACGCCTTGAGCACCACGGTGTTGCCGCAGGCCAGCGGCATGACGATGGCGCGAGTGGCGAGAATCACTGGGGCGTTCCACGGCGCGATACCCAGCACCACACCGCAGGGTTGGCGCAGCGCCATGGCGAAACTGCCGGGCACGTCGGAAGGAATCACCTCACCGTTGACCTGGGTGGTCAGCGACGCCGCCTCACGCAGCATGTTGCTGGCCAGGTGCACGTTGAAGCCGTACCAGTTGGCCATGGCCCCGGTTTCCCCGGCGGCGGCGATGAACTCGCTGGCGCGTGCCTGCATCTGCTCAGCCGCCTTGAGCAGGCGCGTGCGCCGTTCGTTGGGCGCCAGCGCCGCCCAGGCGGGAAACGCGGCCTGGGCGGCAGCCACCGCAGCGTCGGCATCTTCAAGGGTGGCGGCGGCGACGCGCGATACCACCTCGCCGGTTACCGGGTTACGACGTTCGAAGGTGCGCTCGTCGCGGGAGGGGCACGAGCGGCCGCCGATCAGCAGGGGCACGTCCAGCATGGTGATTCCTCATTGTTGTCGTTGTCGGAAACGCTCGCGACGCCATGGCGGACGCCGCGTAATACAAGGCTAGGTGATCAGCGCTTGTAGGCCTGCAGACCGGGCTTGATGGTCTTGTCGTCGAGGAACTGCTTCATACCCTGCTCGCGGCCGCCTTCTTCGTCCAGCAAACGCGACTGGTCGAGCTTGGCATACAGGTAATCCTCGTTCTGCTCCCAGGTCAGCTCGCGGCAACGCTTGAAGCCGTGCTTGGCGGCACGCAGCACCACCGGATTTTTTTCCAGCAGGTTGCGCGCCAGTTCCAGGGTGGTGTCGCGCAGCTGGGCCAGCGGCACGCTTTCGTTGACCAGGCCCATCTCGGCGGCCTTCTTACCGTCGAAGGTCTTGCCGGTCATGATGTAGTACAGCGACTGGCGATGGCCTACGGTGTCGGCCATGGCCTTGCTGACCAGGTTCCCCGGCGGGATGCCCCAGTTGATTTCCGAGAGACCGAAGGTCGCTTCGTCGGCGCAGATCGCCAGGTCACAGGCCACCAGCGGGCTGAAACCGCCACCGAAGCACCAGCCGTTGACCATGGCGATGGTCGGCTTGGCGTACATGCGCAGCAGTTTCCACTGCCACTGCGAGGCCTCGCGGCGAATCTTCTCCTGAAGAATTTCCGGGCCGGCGTCCACTTCGCGGAAGTATTCCTTGAGGTCCATGCCTGCGGTCCAGGACTCGCCAGCACCGGTCAGCACCAGTACGCGGGCCTCGGCGTCCTGCTCCAGCACCTCGAGGATCTCGACCATCTCGCGGTTGAGGGTCGGGCTCATGGCGTTGCGTTTTTCCGGGCGGTTGAGGGTGACCCAGGCGATGCCTTCTTCGACATCGACCTTGACGGTTTGCCAGCGGCCTTCGTACTTGCTCATGGGGAATGCTCTTGTTTTGGTTGTCGATGAACAGAAGCTAATCCTGAAAATTAGTTATGTCAATTAACCATTAATCAAAATCACCATCTATGCCGAATTCGGACACTCACCTTCCAAAGCCGCCTGTTCACACGTCCGAATAACCTCGAATCAGTCACATTGGCGCTTCGCTATAGCCAAAGGCTTACACGACGGCGCGCCGGTTCGCTCTGGTGACACCCCGGCCCGCGCCGTAATCTATGCCCATACCTGCAGCACAGGACGTGCTCAGGGTCATGGATGACGTGACCATAGCTAGGATGGCAGCCGACAGGATGTTGGCATTGGTCAGTAAAAGCCCGCTTCGGCGGGTTTTTTATTGCCTGTAGAAAAGTGCGGCGGCGCAAGGCCGCCGCAGCACCGGTCATTTCATAATGAAGCCGTCGTAAATCACCGTCTTCTGCAGGCGCATCGCACTGCCCACACCGACCATGCCATTGAGCCAGCTGTAGCGTGGGTCGCCGGTCTCGAACTGCATGGTGATGCGGAAGTAATACTGCGACGGGTCCACCGGCTCGCCCTTGGCCACCTTGAGCAGTACCTCGGCCGGGCCGTGGCGAAAGCCCTTGGTCTGCAGATAGACCAGGGCGCCATCATCGGTCTGCAACAGGTAGCGGGTGTCGATGATTGCCAGGCCATTGCTGTCGACCAGCTGCCAGTCGGCGCCATTGTCGAGAATCTTGCCCTTGAAGCCAGGGCCGTCGAAGTGCCCGCTGGTGATCGGAATGATCCGCCGCTGGCCTTGCGGGCCAACGGCACCAAGCTCCCAGACCGGCGCTTCGAGGTTCACGGTGAAGCGCGCCAGGGGTTCAAGCTTGAGCGGCGGCGGCGTGCTCACATCGGCATTGCCCAGGCTGCTTGCCAGGCATAGCAACAGGCCAATCAATTGCGTCAGTCTGCTCATCGGTCAGCGCCTTCAGTGCGATGTCGTCGATGCGCCTGGCGCTTCGGCAGCGCGCCGCCGGCTCATGCCGAGCACCACCAGGGCAGCGATCACCAATCCAGGAGAGGCTGCCAGCAGCACACCGGTGGTGCCGGCGCCCGCGGCGAGAATCTGCCCGGCAGCCAATGGGCCGGAGACCGAGCCCAGGCGCCCCACCGCCACCGCAGCACCTACGCCAGTTGCACGCACCGAAGTCGGATAGGCCGGCGGCGCCAGTGCGTAGAGCACCAGTTGCGCCGCGATGATGAACAAGCCAGCCGCGAACCCGGCAATCGCCATGGCCAGCATGCCCGACGCCAGGCCCAAACCAGCCAGTGACGCCAGCACGCCACCATAGGCGAATAGCACCACGCCGGTACGACCACGACGATCCAGCAGCACGCCGCCGAGCAGCGAACCGATGGCGCCGCCGATGTTGAACAGCATCTGGATGGTGCCAGCCTGGGGCTTGCTGAAGCCCTGCGCGAGCAGCAGCGACGGCAGCCAGTTGAGCAGCATGTACATCACCGTCAGGGTGAAGAAGTAGCTGACCCACAGCGCCAGCGTGGCGCCGGCACGGCCCTCGCCGAACAGCGCCTGCACGGTAGATTCGCGCGCTGGCGCAACGCCCTGATGCTGCGCACGGAAGTCCCGCGACTCGGGCAACGCGAACACCAGCAGCGGAGCGATCAGCAGTGGCGCCACGCCGCCGACGATGAACACCGTCTGCCAGCTTTCGCCACCGAGCATGCCCACCACTGCCGCGATGGCGCCGCCCAGCGGCACCCCGCAGTACATGATGCTGATGGCCGTGCCGCGGCGACGCTCTTCCACTGCTTCGGCGCACAGGGCGATCAGATTCGGCAGCGCGGCGCCCAAGCCCAGGCCGGTCATCAGGCGCGCCAGCAGCAGGCCGTTGACGCTGGTGACAAAGGCCGTCCACAAGGAAAAGATGCCGAACAGGATGACCGCGCCGATCAGCACGCCCTTGCGACCAATGCGGTCGGCCAGCCAGCCGCCAAAGAACGCCCCGGGCAGCAGGCCGATGATGCTGGCGCTGAACATCCAGCCCATCATTTTCTGATCCAGTTCGAACGCCTGGCGAATGCCCGCAGCGGCGATGCCCGCCGATTGCAGGTCCAGCCCTTCGATGAGCGCGACGATAAAACACAGCGTGACGGTCAGCGTCGAACGACGCGATGACGTATCCATGGGTAACCCTCGATTTTATTGTTGTTGTGGTCGCTCGCAGGACACCGAAAGGAGCAGCCTGCGAAGCCTGAAAAAAGATTAACAAAGATAATGGATAACGAAAGTAATCCAGCCTGACCGCCTAATTCGGTGATAGCCGAGACGGATCAATCACTTAGCTGAGAATTTTTATTAACTTACAAAATAATTAAATTATTTAACGTTCGATTATCGAGCAAAGCGAATTGACCACCCGCCATTGCCTTTCCATTCTCGCCCCACGCGACGCGACCAGCGCTGCCTCCACCGCCCGCATCGGCGGGGCAAAAACAACAATAAAAGGACAATGACATGCACAACCTCCGGGCGCTCGATTCCCATTCACTTCGCCGCGGCTCACTGACCAGCCTGCTGCTGGCCCCCGCCCTGTTCGCCGGCCACGCCCTGGCCGACGGCTTCGTCGAGGACAGCAGCGCCAAGCTGACCACCCGCAACTACTACATGGATCGCGACTACAAGGACGACGGCGCCAAGTCGGCGGCCCGCGAATGGGCCCAGGGTTTCATCCTCAAGATGGAGTCCGGCTACACGCCGGGTAATGTCGGCTTCGGCCTGGACGTCACCGGCCTGCTGGGCGTGAAGCTGGACTCCTCGCCTGACCGCAGCGGCACCGAGCTGCTGCCGGTTTCCGCCAGCAGCGGGCGGGCTGCGGATGAATATTCACGCCTGGCGCCGACCGCCAAGATCCGCGCCGGCAAGAGCGTGCTGAAGGTCGGCGACGTCTCGCCCTTCCTGCCGTCCATCGTCGCCAGTCCGGCGCGACTGCTGCCGCAGAGCTTTCGCGGCGCTTACCTGCAGTCCATGGATATCGAGAATCTGACCCTCAATGCCGGCTACCTCGACCGCATCAATCGCCGCGACTCCACCAACTACCAAGCAATGACGGTGGCCTCACCGAACCGACGCTTCAACCCGGCGGCAGAAAGCTCCCACGCGGCGTTCTTCGGCGGTGACTACCAGCTCAGCAAAGGCCTGAAGCTGCGCGCCTACCACACCTCGGTCGCCGACCTGTACCGCCAGGAATACTTCGGTCTGCTGCACGAGCTGCCAGTGGGGCCTGGCGTGTTCAGCACCGACCTGCGCGCCTTTATCAGCAACGAGGATGGCAGCGCCAAGGCCGGCAAAGTGGATAACCGCAATCTCGCCGCTCAGTTCACGTATGCCATCGACGGCCATCGCTTTACCCTCGGTTACATGCACCAGAGCGGCGACACGGCCAAGCCGTATATCTCGGGCACCGAGTCGATGGTGATCAGCGAGATGGCGATGAGCTCGGACTTCCTCAACCCCAAGGAACGCACCTGGCAGGCGATCTACGACTATGACTTCGCGGCTGCCGGCCTGCCTGGACTTAAGACGCGCCTACGCTACCTGCGCGGCGACAACATCGAATTGCCGACCTTGGGCGGCGCGGGCCTCAAGGAGCGTGAACTGCAGATGGAGATCGGCTATGTGATCCAGAGTGGTACCTTCAAGGGCGTCGGCCTGAAGGCGCGGCATTCGATCTATCGCAACGACTTCGCTGCCGGCGCAGCCTTTCGCGACGAAAACCAGACCCGGCTGCATATCGACTACACCCTGGCGCTCTGGTGAGGGAGCGGGCGCGAGGACCAACCTCGCGCCCCTTGCGGCTCAGGCCTGAGCCGGCGTCATCTGCTGCGGCTTCTGGGCCGGCAACAGGGTCAACAACAGCACCGCAGCAGCCACGAACACCAGGGCGAACCAGGTGTACAGCTGCAGCGGCTGCCAGCCGTCATCGAGCATCAAACCGGCCACGGTCGGCGACAGGATCGCCCCACCGCGACCGATACCGATCGCCCAACCTACCCCGGTCGCCCGCACCGACGCGCCGTAGATCAACGGCGACAGCGCATAGAGGCCAGCGACGCAGCCATTGGAAAACAGCCCGATCAGCAGGCCCATGCCCAGCGCCGCGGTAAACGAGGAGCCCAGGCCGGTGAAGATCACCAGCAGCACGGCGGTGATCAGCATGAAGCCGGCCAGCACCCGCGCCAGGGAAAAACGCGCCGACAACAGCCCCAGCAAGGTCGCGCCGAAGATACCGCCGATGCTCAGCAGCACACCGCCAGTGACGCCTTGCTGCACCGACAGGCCGGACTGGGTGAGCAGCTTGGGCGTCCAGCTCATGATGAAGTAGAAGCCGAACATCACTAGGAAGAACAGTACCCAGATCAGCAGCGTGCTGCGCCGTTGCTCGGGGTCGAACAGCCGGGCGAAGGCACCGCTGTTGGCGTGGCCACCGACCGGTAACGCCGGCAGTGCAGCCAGGCTCGGCCGGTCCAGTTTCGCGGCCAGGCGGTTGACCCGATCCAGCGCCTTGGCCGGCTGCCGGGAGAGCAGGAAGTCCAGAGATTCGGGCAGCCACAGCAGCACCGGCACGATGGCTGCGAAGGTCATCAGGCCGCCGGCGAAGAACACCGAGCGCCAGCCCCAGTGCGACAGCAGCCACACCGCCAGCAGACCGCCGAAGGTGGCGCCCAGGGCATAACCGGTGGATTGCAGGCTGACCGCCAGGCCGCGCCAGCGTTTGCTGGCGTATTCGCTGGCGATCACGTTGCTACTGGCCAGAATGCCGCCGATGCCCAGCCCGGTCAGGCCACGCAGCAGCGCCAGCTGGGTGGGCGTCTGGCTGAGCGACGAAAGCAGCATGCCAGTGCCGGAAATCACCAGACACAGCAGGATCAGCGGGCGCCGACCAATGCGATCGGCCCAGGGCGCGATGAACAGCGAGCCGGCCGCCATGCCGAGCAGTCCGGCACTGAGCAGCATGCCCAGTTGCGCGCCGCTCAGCGACCAGTCGGCGGCCACCGACGAGGCCGTGAAGGCCATTACCAGCACATCGAAGCCGTCGATCATGTTGAGCACGACGCAGACGGCGATGGCGACCCACTGAAAGCCGCGCATCGGGCCCTGGTCGACGACTTGCCTGAGGTCGCTCATCGCGCACCTCCTGCAACCACTGCTGGATAAACAAGGAACGGCCTGCCACAGGCGGCAGCCGAGGGGAATGGACGAATAATCATCGGCGCAGATCCTGAATTGTTTTTATGGAACAGCCGTCGTAACCGTTGCAGAAATGGATCCAATTTTCAATCCATGCTGGCAGCGTCGTGGCGCCGAATCCGGTCCGCAGTCACGTCGAGCCCGTACCGTTCAAGGCCTTGCATAATCGCGAAGCCTTGAAGAATACGTTCGCTGATCGGACAGTTTGTTTTATTAACTATTTTCCCGAACCACCCTTGACAGTAGGCTGATTAAAAACCAACCATTGGATCCAATAACTCCAACAATAACCGAGGTCGTCATGTACCCGAAAAATGCCTGGTATGTAGCCTGCACCCCCGACGAAATTGCCGAGAAGCCTCTGGGCCGGCAGATCTGCGGGGAAAAGATCGTCTTTTACCGTGGCGCCGAAGGTCAGGTCGTCGCCCTCGAGGATTTCTGCCCGCACCGCGGCGCGCCGCTGTCGCTCGGCTATGTCGAGAACGGCAACCTGATCTGCGGCTATCACGGCCTGGAGATGGGCTGCGAGGGCAAGACCGTATCGATGCCCGGCCAACGAGTGCGCGGCTTTCCCGGCATTCGCGCCTTCGCGGCGGTGGAGCGCTATGGCTTCATCTGGGTGTGGACCGGCGATCAGGCACTGGCCGATCCGGCCACCATCCATCATCTGGAATGGGCGGAAAATCCCGACTGGGCCTACGGCGGCGGGCTATTCCACATCAACTGCGATTATCGCCTGATGATCGACAATCTGATGGACCTGACCCACGAAACCTACGTGCACACCTCCAGCATCGGCCAGAAGGAAATCGACGAAGCGCCGCCAGTCACCAAGGTCGAAGGCGATGAGGTGATCACCAGCCGCCATATGGAAAACATCATGGCCCCGCCCTTCTGGCGCATGGCGCTGCGCGGCAACGGCCTGGCCGACGACGTGCCGGTGGACCGCTGGCAGATCTGCCGCTTCAACCCGCCCAGCCACGTGATGATCGAAGTCGGCGTAGCACACGCCGGCCATGGCGGTTACGAGGCGCCGGCCGAGGTCAAGGCGGCGAGCATCGTGGTCGACTTCATCACCCCGGAGAGCGAAACCTCGATCTGGTACTTCTGGGGCATGGCGCGCAGCTTCAAGCCAGAGGATCAGGCACTGACTGACAGCATCCGCGAAGGCCAGGGCAAGATTTTCAGCGAGGACCTGGAGATGCTCGAACGCCAGCAGCGCAACCTGTTGTGGCAGCCCGAACGCCAGCTGCTCAAGCTCAACATCGACGCTGGTGGCGTGCAGTCGCGACGCATCATCGACCGCCTGCTCGCTGAAGAGCAGGCCCTCGCCGCCCAGAAAATCGACGTCCGCCAGGTCGGCTGACCCCTGCCCGTCGCACGCCGCCCAGGTGGCGCGCGCTAGCCCTTACGAGAGCGCCACCATGATCGACGTCATCGTCACCGCCATTGAGCCCCAGGCCCAGGACATTCTCAGCTTCGACCTGGCCCGTGCCGACGGAGAACCGCTACCCGCCTTCAGTGCCGGCGCCCATATCGATGTGCACCTGCCGGACGGGCTGATCCGCCAGTATTCGCTGTGCAACCACCCCGAAGAACGGCATCGTTACCAGATCGCCGTGCTGCGCAGCGCCGACTCGCGTGGCGGCTCCATTGCCATGCACGGGTTGCAGCAGGGCGTCAGGCTGAGCATCAGCGAGCCACGCAATCTGTTTCCCCTGCAGCACGACGCCAGGCGCCACTTGCTGATGGCCGGCGGCATCGGCATCACGCCGATCCTGTGCATGGCCGAACGCCTGAGCCACACCGGCGGCGATTTCACCCTGCACTACTTCGCCCGCTCGGCGCCGCAGGCCGCCTTCGTCGAGCGCCTGCGTCAGTCACCGTTTGCCGACCGCGTGCACCTGCATTTCGACGACGGCGAGCCGAGCAAACGCCCGGACACCGCCGCGCTTATCGGCCCGGCTCAGGCGCAGACACACCTGTACGTCTGCGGCCCGGGCGGCTTTATGGAACATGTGTTGGACAGCGCCCGCGGGCTGGGCTGGGCGAACGACAACCTGCACCGCGAGTATTTCAGCGCCGAGGCCGATGATCAGCCGAAAACCGGCTTCGAGATTCAGCTGGCAAGCAGCGGCGAGGTGCTGCAGGTGCCGGAAGGCGTCAGCGTGGTGGAGGTGCTGCGCGGCAGCGGCGTGGAGATTCCGGTGTCCTGCGAACAAGGCATCTGCGGCACCTGCCTGACCCGCGTTCTGGAGGGTGAGCCGGATCATCGGGATCTGTTTCTCACCGAGGATGAGCAGGCCGCCAACGACCAATTCACGCCCTGCTGTTCAAGGGCGAAAAGCGCGCGGTTGGTGTTGGATATCTGATCCCTGCCGGCAGCGATGGTGGGCTGAAGCCCACCAAATCGAATACACGACACCATCCTGAGCCGATTACCCAACACTGAGCTGGCGCGCCATCACCAAGGTGCGCTCATCGCCTTCGACCACTTCACGCACCACGGCATAGCCCAGCGCCGTATAGAAAGGCACCGCCGTCAACGAAGCAGGCACCCGCAAGCACTGCACACCAGCGGCCAGGGCAACACCTTCGACATAGCCCATCAGCGCCTTGCCCACTCCACGCCCCTGCATCTCGGGTAGCACGAACACCGACCTCACCACATCCCCAGCCAGGCTAGCGGTGGCAATCACACACTCGTCATCGAGCGCGACGAACACCTGCCGTGATTTCATCAGCCCACGCACACCGCCAGCATCGAAATTGGCCGCCACTCGCTCGATCACCTGCGACGGATAATCCGCGGCATTGCTGAGCCTTAAGGTCTGCACGATGACCCTGCTGATGGCTTCGGCATCCGCCTCCCGGGCCGGGCGGATCGCCCACTGCACCTCAGCCATCGCGCAGGATCGTCATCGCGGCTTCACCCGTTTCATCGCTCTGCATCGCCCGGGCGTAACGCAGGGTGGCGTTGGCGTGCTCGCGCATGATGCCTTCGGCGCGCGCGCCCTGGCCGTTGACCAGTGCGTCGTAGACGGCGTGGTGCTGCATGTGGGCAAAGCTGAAGCGCCGGTACTCGCGCGCCATGTCGTTGCCATCCACGGCCAGGGAGCTGACCGAGGCGAACGGCAGGTGATCGTTGCGCGACAGCGCCACGGCGATGGCGCTGTTGCCGCTGGCCTCGATGATCGTCTGATGGAAGCGTTTATTGAGGTCGTGGTAGATCTCCAGTTCCTCCATCACCACATGGCCCTTGTCGAACAGCTGATCGCCCTCCACCAGGCAGGCGTACAAGCGCTGCCGAGTGTCGTCACTGAGGCCGCGTTCGGCGGCCTGGCGTGCAGCCAGGCCCTCCAGCACGCCGCGCACTTCCACGGCGCCGGCTATGTCGTCGTCGGTCACCGCCCGCACCGTGTAGCCCCGGCCCGGCGCCTTGCACAGCAGGCCTTCCTGCTCGAGGGTGCGAAAGGCGATACGGATCGGCGTGCGCGATACCTGCAACCGCTCGGCGGTAGGGATTTCAGCGATGCGCTCGCCCGCCGCCAGCTCTCCCGAGGCGATCATCTGCCGTAGTGCCGCCAGCACCCGCTGTCCGGATTTGTACATCACGGCTTGTCCTCCAGCTGAACCCGATCGAGCGCTCGGCGAGCTGCCTTGCCGTAGTTTCGATTATCGACAAGACGCTCGAGAGCGGCCCGCGCCGCTGGAAGTCGCCTGTTCTGCTCCAGCAGGGAGAAGGCAGCGCTCTGAAACAGCACATAACGCTCCTGCTCGATGATCGATAGGGCAAAGTTGATTTCATCAGCGCCTAGGTCGAGCAATGCCAGGCTATGGATGCAATTGACGATCAGGCTGTCGTCCTCGCTGTCGCCGGCATTTATGAGCTGGATAAGCGCGCTGCGGATGAACGCGTCATCGTAATCGCCCCGATAAAGCCCCAGGATCTTAGCCGCCTCGATCCGCACGTCATCATCCTGATCACTGCTCACGACGCTGAGCATGAAGGTCGCCAGCGACTGATCGAGCGGCTGCTGGAACCCACGCAAGAAGCACTGCTTGCCGCCATCATCGAGTGAATGAAAGTGATCGACGAGCGCCTGGGAAGCCTGCATATCCATCTCGCTAAACATGTAGTCGGGATGCGTCATCGTAAAACACCGCACGCCGCTGAAAGGAGCACATCCGGTAACTTCATCGATCCGCGCGCCATCGCTGCAGTGCCCAGCCGGCCAGGCCGGCGGACACCACTTCGAACAAAATCGCCCACAGGTTGAAGGTCTGCTGCGCACCGCCATCGAGCCACAGGCCGGCGATGCGCCCCAGCGCCAGACTGGCGTAGAGCACCAGCAGCAGGATCAGGGCCGGGCGGGTCAGCTCGGGCCGCCACAGGGCCAGGGCGAGAAACACCGCCAGGCCGACCGGCAGGGCGCCGTACTGGGCACGCACGTCGGTGACCGCGGACGACTCCATCAGCAGCATGCCGCTGACCGCGCCCATTTCCTGGGGCCACAGAAAGTAGGCGCCGCCGAAGCCGGTGAGCAGCAGCAATTGCACAACGAGAAATAGACGAGCAACGGGCATGGCTTGGTCCTCCGGGCACGTGAGCGCAGCATAGGCCACTCAGCGCTGTTGCCGGAAGGCGCTGGGCGTCAGCCCGGTAAGGCGTTTGAAGAACCGCGAGAAATACGCCGGCTCGGAAAACTGCAGGGCATCAGCGATCTGGCTGAGGGTCATCGACGAGTACACCAGCAGGCGCTTGGCCTCCAGCAACTGGCGCTGATGCACCAGAGCCTGGGCGCTCTGCCCGGCGTAGCGACGGGTCATGCTGTTGAGGTGCGCGGTAGTGATGCCCAGGCGCCGGGCGTACTCCTCGACCGACAGCTGCTCGCGAAAATGCTGCTCCACCAGACGGTTGAACGCCGCCAGATGCTGCTCGCCCCGGGCCGGTCGCTCAGCGGCCTGACGCCCCAGCACCTGGCGGCCGAGCCACACGGCGATCATGCCGATCAGCGACTGCAGCAGCAGGTTGCGCGCCGGCGCGCTCTGCCCGTATTCGCGGTCGATGGCATCAAACAGGCCATCCAGGTAGGCGCGGTCGCCGCCGATCGGATACAGCGCCGAGGTGCTGAACACCGGGTGCTGGGCGCCGAGCTGCGCTTCCAGCTGCGCCACCAGCGGCGCCGCCAGGGTCAGCACGTAGCCGTCGACATCATCGGAAAACTGGAAGCCGTGCACGCACAGGGGTGGCAACACCTGCAGCGCCACGTCGTCGATGCGCGACTGCACACCTTCCACCTCGATCAGCGCCGAGCCCTGGCGCAGGTACAACAGCTGCAGCAGATCGGGATGACGGTGCGGCTCGATCACCCAGTCGTGCAGACGGCTGCGCTTGGGGATCGACTCGCAGTGCAGCAGGTCCGGCGTTGGCCATTCCAGAGCATCGCCATACAGCTTGAATGCCGGAACGGCGATCTGCGGCTGGCTCATGGGGCGCTCCCGGAAAATGGCCGATAGGCGAACGGAGTTTATGAAAGTCCAAGTAAACGACGTGAATTTGCCTTATCCACCGGCCAAGGCCAATCAAAAATACAAGCACAAAGGTCCAAACAACAATATCGAGGACGCCATGAAAACCTCCGTCGCCATCATCGGGGCCGGCCCGTCCGGCCTGCTGCTCGGCCAGTTGCTGCACAACGCCGGCATCGACACCGTCATTCTCGAACGCCAGAGCCCGGACTACGTGCTCGGTCGCATCCGCGCCGGGGTGCTCGAACAGGGCATGACCGACCTGTTGCGAGAAGCCGGTGTCGGCGCCCGCATGGACCGCGAAGGCCTGGTGCACGACGGCTTCGAGCTGGCCTTCGACGGCCGCCGCGAACGCATCGACCTCAAGGGCCTGACCGGCGGCAAGACAGTGATGATCTACGGCCAGACCGAAGTCACCCGCGACCTGATGCAGGCCCGCGAGGCGAGCGGCGCCGTGACCCACTACCAAGTCAGCGACGTGCAGCTGCATGACCTCAAGGATGGCGCGCCCTACGTCACCTACCTGAAGGACGGCCAGGCCCATCGTCTGGACTGCGACTACATCGCCGGTTGCGACGGCTACCACGGCGTGTCCCGGCAATCGATACCCGCCGAGACCCTCAAGGTGTTCGAGCGGGTCTATCCGTTCGGGTGGCTCGGCGTGCTGGCCGACACCCCGCCGGTGGCCGAAGAGCTGATCTACGCCAGCCACCCGCGTGGCTTTGCCCTGTGCAGCATGCGCTCGCCGACACGCACCCGCTATTACGTGCAGGTCGACGCCGATGAGAAGGTCGAAGACTGGTCAGACGAGCGTTTCTGGGCTGAGCTGAAATCGCGCCTGCCGGCCAACACCGCGGCCAACCTTGTGACCGGGCCGTCCATCGAGAAGAGCATCGCGCCACTGCGCAGCTTCGTGGTCGAGCCCATGCAGTACGGCAAGTTGTTCCTGCTCGGCGACGCCGCCCATATCGTGCCGCCCACCGGCGCCAAGGGCCTCAACCTGGCCGCCAGCGATGTCAGCACCCTGTACCGCATCCTGCTCAAGGTCTACCGCGAAGGCCGCACTGACCTGCTGGAGCGTTACTCGGCGATCTGCCTGCGGCGCATCTGGAAGGCCGAGCGCTTCTCCTGGTGGATGACCAGCCTGCTGCACAACTTCCCGGATACCGATGCCTTCACCGTGCGCATGCGCCAGACCGAGCTGGACTACTTCGTCGGCTCCGAGGCCGGGCGCACCAGCATCGCCGAAAACTACGTGGGCCTGCCCTACGAGCCCATCGAATAGTCAAATAATCCCTTGAGGGCGCTATGCTCGTGAAATCTTCCAAGAGGACTTGCGTCATGCGCCCACTGCTTCTCATCGCCGGCCTGTTCGCCGGCCTCGCCCAGGCCGCCGAGCCACTGACCATCGATGTGCACCGTGATGCCAACTGCGGCTGCTGCAAAGGCTGGATCAGCCATCTGCAGGCCAACGGTTTCACGGTCAATGATCACGTCGAGACCGACATGCACGCGGTCAAGGAGCGCCTCGGCGTGCCCGAGCGCCTGGGTTCCTGTCATACCGGAGTGATCGACGGCAAATTCGTCGAAGGCCACGTGCCGGCAGCCGACATCCTCAAACTGCGCGAGCGCCCCGACCTCCTCGGCATCGCCGCGCCCGGCATGCCCACTGGCTCGCCGGGCATGGAACGCGGCAACATTCGCGACGCCTATCAGGTGATTGGATTGGACGCACAAGGCGGCGAAAGCGTGGTCAGTAGTTATCCGGGCAACTGACTCGCCCCCTTTGAAAGGATATCGCCATGCGCTGGAAACGAGCTCGCCGCAGTGACAACGTCGTTGACGCCCGTGGCGGCGGTGGTGGCATGCGCTTTGGCGGCGGGCGGTGGCTGAGCCTGGGCGGCATCGCCATTGTCGTGGTGGTCGGCTTGCTGATGGGCCAGGACCCGCTGCAGATCCTCGGCCAGCTCGCCGGCCAGGGCGGCTATAGCACGACCCAGGCCGATCGCCCGACGGCCAATGACGAGCAATCGGACTTCGTCCGCGCGGTACTCGGCGATACCGAAGACACCTGGCGCGCCATCTTCCAGGCCAACAGCCGTCAGTATCAGGACCCGAAACTGGTGCTGTTCGACGGCGGCGTGAACTCGGCCTGCGGTTTCGCCAGCTCGGCGGTCGGTCCCTTCTATTGCCCGGGCGACCGGCAGGTGTATCTGGACCTGAGTTTCTTTCGCGATCTGGAACAACGCTACGGCGCAGCCGGCGACTTTGCCCAGGCCTACGTGATCGCCCACGAAGTCGGCCACCACGTGCAGACGCTGCTGGGCGTGTCCGCCAAGGTCGATGCGGCGCGCCAGCGTGGCGAGAACCTGGAGGGCGCCAGCGGCCTGCTGGTGCGCCAGGAATTGCAGGCCGACTGCCTGGCCGGCATCTGGGCGCACCACGCCCAGCGCCGCCTGGACTGGCTGGAGCCCGGCGACCTGGAAGAGGCCCTGAACGCCGCCAACGCCATCGGCGACGACCGCCTGCAGCAACAGGCCCGCGGCCGGGTGGTGCCGGACTCCTTCACCCACGGCACCTCGGCACAACGCGTGCAATGGTTCACCACCGGCTTCGAAAGCGGCAAGGTCGGCGCCTGCGATACCTTTTCCAGCGCTCGTCTATGATTCGTGGTGCAGGCATACTTCACCTTTTTCATGGCCGAGCACTTCTTACATGCGCATTCTCGTCACCGGTGGCGCGGGCTTTATCGGCTCCGCGCTGATCCGTCACCTGATCAAAAACACCGATCATGAGGTGCTCAACCTCGACAAACTGACCTACGCCGGCAACCTGGAATCGCTGCGCGAAGTCGAGAACGACCCGCGCTATCGCTTCCTGCAGGCGGATATCGGCGATCAGGCTGCAGTCAGCGAGGCGCTGGCGAACCTCCAGCCCGACGCCATCATGCACCTGGCGGCCGAGTCCCACGTCGACCGCTCCATCGACGGCCCGGCGGCTTTCATCCAGACCAATATCGTCGGCACCTACGCGCTGCTCGAAGCCACCCGTGCTTACTGGGCCAAGCTAGACGAGCCCCGTCGCCAGGCGTTTCGCTTCCATCATATTTCCACCGACGAGGTATACGGCGACCTGCACGGCGTCGACGACCTGTTCACCGAAACCACGCCCTACGCGCCCAGCTCGCCCTACTCGGCCAGCAAGGCCGCCTCGGACCATCTGGTGCGCGCCTGGCAGCGCACCTATGGCCTGCCGGTGCTGCTGACCAACTGCTCGAATAACTACGGCCCGTATCACTTCCCGGAAAAGCTGATCCCGCTGGTGATCCTCAACGCCCTGGATGGCAAACCGCTGCCGGTGTATGGCAATGGCCAGCAGGTGCGTGACTGGCTGTTCGTCGAGGACCATGCCCGCGCCCTGTTGCAGGTGGTCACCCGCGGCGTGGTCGGCGAGACCTACAACATCGGCGGCCACAACGAGCAGAAGAACCTCGACGTGGTGCACGCCATCTGCGACCTGCTCGACGAGCTGCAACCGCGCGCAGCCGGTTCCTACCGCGAACAGATCACCTTCGTCACCGACCGCCCCGGCCACGACCTGCGCTACGCCATCGACGCCAGCAAGATCGAGCGCGAGCTGGGCTGGATCCCCGAAGAAACCTTCCCCAGCGGCCTGCGCAAGACCGTTCGCTGGTACCTGGACAACCTCGACTGGTGCCGCCGCGTACAGGACGGCAGCTACCAGCGCGAACGGCTCGGCGCCCCCAAGGAGCAGTAATCGATGAAAGGCATCATCCTCGCCGGCGGTTCCGGCACCCGGCTGCACCCGATCACTCTGGGCCTGTCCAAGCAGCTGCTGCCGATCTACGACAAGCCGATGATCTACTACCCGCTGTCGGTGCTGATGCTCGCCGGCATCCGCGAAATCCTGGTGATTTCCACGCCCCACGATCTGCCACAGTTCAAGAAGCTGCTCGGCGACGGCAGCCAGTTCGGCCTTGAGCTGAGCTATGCCGAACAGCCGGAGCCGGACGGCCTGGCCCGTGCTTTCATCATTGGCGAAGAATTCATCGGCGACGATTCGGTGTGCCTGATCCTCGGCGACAACATCTTCCACGGCCAGCACTTCACCGAAAAACTGCTGCGCGCCGCAGCTGCCGACAAAGGCGCCACGGTATTCGGCTACTGGGTCAAGGATCCGGAGCGCTTTGGTGTGGTGGAGTTCGACGCCCAGGGCCAGGCGATTTCCATCGAGGAAAAACCGGCCAAACCGCGCTCCAGCTACGCCGTGACGGGTTTGTATTTCTACGACAACGATGTGATCGAAATCGCCAAGGCGGTCAAGCCCTCGCCGCGCGGCGAGCTGGAGATCACCGACGTCAACAATGCCTACCTGCAGCGCGGCGATTTGCGCGTGGAGCGCTTCGGCCGCGGCTTCGCCTGGCTCGACACCGGCACCCACGACAGCCTGCTGGAAGCCTCGCAGTACGTGCAAACCATCGAGCACCGCCAGGGTCTGAAAGTCGCCTGCCTGGAAGAGATCGCCTACGGGCAGGGCTGGATCGACCGTGACTGCCTGCTGCGCCAGGCCAAGGCGTTCGGCAAGACCGGCTATGGTCAGTACCTGTTCAGCCTCGCCGAGGACAACTGATGCACATCATTCAAACCGCCATCCCCGATGTTCTGATCCTCGAACCCAAGGTGTTCGGTGATGAGCGCGGCTTCTTCTACGAGAGTTTCAACGCTCGCGCCTTTAGCGAAGCCACCGGCCTGAACCCGAACTTCGTGCAGGACAACCACTCGCGCTCGCAACAGGGCGTGCTGCGCGGGCTGCACTATCAGGTCGAACAAGCTCAGGGCAAGCTGGTGCGCGTCACTGCCGGTGAGGTATATGACGTCGCCGTGGATCTGCGTCGCCAGTCACCGACCTTTGGCCAGTGGGTTGGCACCCACCTGTCCGCCGACAACAAACGGCAGATGTGGGTGCCCGAAGGCTTTGCCCACGGCTTCGTGGTGCTCAGTGAGTTCGCCGAGTTCCTCTACAAGACCACCGATTACTACGCGCCAGCCCATGAGCGCTGCATTCGCTGGGATGATCCGAAACTGGCCATCGCCTGGCCGCTGCAGGGGGAGCCCAAGTTGTCAGCGAAAGATCAGCAGGGCCTGAGCTTCGACGAAGCGGACGTGTTTGCATGAAGATCCTCCTGCTCGGCCAGCATGGCCAGGTCAGCCGTGAACTGCAATGGCTGCTCGAAAGCCGCCATGAGCTGATCGTGCTGGGCCGCGAACAGCTCGACCTCGCAGACATCGATAACCTGCGTGAAGCGGTTCGCCGCCTGCAGCCAGAGCTGATCATCAATGCTGCTGCCCATACCGCGGTCGATGCTGCGGAGAGCGAGCCGGAGGCTGCCTTCGCCATCAATGCTGTCGCGCCCGGTGTACTCGCCGAGGAAGCTGCGGCGCTGGAAGCACCACTGATCCACTACTCCACCGATTACGTGTTCGACGGCAGCAAAGCCAGCGCCTACATCGAGGAAGATGCACCCAACCCGCTGAGCGTCTATGGCCGTAGCAAGCTGGCCGGTGAACAGGCCATTGCCACGGTGGGCGGCAAGCATCTGATCCTGCGCACCAGTTGGGTGTATTCGCTGCATGGACGCAACTTCCTGCTGACCATGCAGCGCCTGCTGCAGGAGCGCGAGCAGCTCAGCGTGGTGGCCGACCAGGTCGGCGCACCGACCTGGGCCGGCAGCATCGCCGCCGCGACGGTGCAGTTGATCGAGCACTGGCAACAGCAGCAGACCGCGGCCTGGGGCATCTATCACTTCAGCGCACGCGGTGAAACGTCCTGGTTCGGCTTTGCCGAGGCCATCGCCGCGCAGCTGCAGGCGCAAGGCAAAACCGTTGCCCAGCTCAAGCCCATCGCCACCACCGAGTACCCGACGCCTGCCAGGCGCCCGCTCAACTCGCGGCTCGATTGCTCGCGCCTGGAGCGCGACTGGGGCGTACGCCTGCCAGACTGGCACGATGGCCTGCTCGAGTGCCTGAACACCCCGCGTTGATGCCAGCCTGTAGCCCGAGTCGAGCGCATCGATACACGGGACTCACCCTCTATCGCCAGGTGCGGGCCGGGCTACCTGGCACCTGGCGTATGCGGTCATAATGGCCCGGTCTTTCCGGCGCCCACTCGATGAACACGATTCCCAGCACCATTCCCAAACGCCCCCGCTGGCGCAGCCTGGCAATCCTGGCCCTGCTGCTGGCGCCGCTGCTGTGGCCGCTGCACTACGTCGCCGACCGCTACTACCGCACCCAGCTGACCGAGCAGAACCGCCAGACCCTCGACCTGTACGTGGCCAACCTGCTGGGCACCCTGCGCCGCTACGAAGTACTGCCGCCAATTCTAGGTGACCTCCCAGGCCTGCGTACCGTGCTGGCCACGCCGGGTGACGAAGCCGCGCAGGCTGCAGCCAACCAGCTGCTAAAGCGCGTGCGCCAGCAGACCGGCGCCGACGTCATCTACCTGATGAACACCAAGGGCGAAACCCTGGCGGCCTCCAACTGGGACCAGCAGGACACCTTCGTACGTGGCAACTTCGCCTTTCGGCCCTACTTCCAGGAAGCACTGGCTGGCCGCCTGGGCCGTTTCTTCGGCCTTGGCACCACTTCCGGCAAGCGCGGCTACTACTTCGCCTCGGCGGTTTACGACGGCAACCAGAAGATCGGCGTCATGGTCATCAAGGTCGACCTGGACCACACCGAAAGCCTGTGGGGCAACACGCCGGAACAGCTGCTGGTGACCGACGGCAACGGCGTGGTGATCCTGACTTCGCGCCCGGACTGGCGCTTTCACGCCAGCCGCCCGCTGGACAAGGCCGAGCGCGCCTCCATCGCCGCCATCCAGCCGTATCCGACGCAGTCCCCACCACCCCTGCACCTGGACGCCGACGTTTGGCTGACCCAGAGCCGGGTGCTCGATGAAACCGGCTGGAGCGTGAGCATTCTCGCCCCGCGGCTGGTGCTCGACCGCTCGGTGCGCACGGTGATGGCCATCGGCGGCGGTGCCCTGCTGGTGCTGATCCTGCTGGTCGGCCTGATGATGCAACGCCGCCGCCACTACCTCGATCGCATCGCCCTCAACACCCGCGCCCGCCAAGAGCTGGAGCAGCGCGTGCAGGAACGCACCCAGGACCTGGAACGCCTCAACAGCCGCCTCAAGCAGGAAGTGCTGGAGCGCGAGCAGGCCCAGCAGGAATTGGTGCAGGCCCAGGACGAACTGGTCCAGGCCAGCAAGCTGACCGCCCTGGGCACCATGAGTGCGAGCATCAGCCACGAACTCAACCAGCCCCTGGCGGCTATCCGCAGCTACGCCGAAAACGCCGGCGTGCTGCTCGACCACGAACGCACCGAGGACGCCCGCGGCAACCTCAAGCTGATCAGCCAGCTCACCGAGCGTATGGCCTCGATCATCGCCCATCTGCGCGCCTTCGCCCGCCGCGACCGCCACGCACCGGAAAGCGTGGCACTGCAGCCGGCCATCGACGATGCCCTGGCACTGCTGGCAAAACGTCGCCGCGCCATGGACGTCGAACTGATCCGTGACCTGCCCGACGCCACACTGTGGGTGCAGGCTGGCGAAACGCGCCTGCGCCAAGTGCTCAGCAACCTGCTGGCCAATGCCCTGGATGCCCTGGCCGAGCGCCCGCAGCCACGGCGTATCTGGATCAGCACCGAGCTGCAGGGCGATCTGCTCGAGCTACACCTGCGCGACAACGGCCCCGGCTTTTCGGAAAGCGCCCTGGCTCACGCCCGCGAACCGTTCTTCACCACCAAGACCAGCGCCCAGGGCCTCGGCCTGGGCCTGGCGATCTGTGACACCCTGATGCGCGCCCTGGGCGGCGAACTGCTGTTCGCCAATCATCCCAAAGGCGGCGCGCACCTGATCCTGCGCCTGCGCACCGCCGACAACGGCGTGAACATCCAGCCGCCCGAGGACATCACCGTATGAGCACCATCGACGCCAACACCCAGGTTCTGCTGATCGACGACGACCCGCACCTGCGCCAGGCCCTCAGCCAGACCCTGGACCTGGCCGGCCTCAAGGTCGCCACCCTGGCCGATGCCAAGGGCCTGGCCGAACGCATCGAGCGCGACTGGCCCGGCGTGGTGGTCAGCGATATCCGCATGCCCGGTGTCGATGGCCTGGAATTGCTCAAGCAGCTGCACGAACAGGATCCGGACCTGCCGGTGCTGCTGATCACCGGTCACGGCGACGTGCCCCTGGCCGTGCAGGCCATGCGCGCCGGTGCCTACGACTTCCTTGAGAAACCCTTCGCCAGCGAAGACCTGCTGGAAAGCGTGCGCCGTGCCCTGGCCCTGCGCCGCCTGGTGCTCGATAACCGCAGCCTGCGCCTGGCCCTGGCCGATCGCCAGCAACTGTCCGGCCGGCTGGTCGGCAATTCGCCGGCCATTCAGCGCCTGCGCGAGCAGATCGGCTCCCTGGCCGGGATCAGCACCGACGTATTGATCCTTGGTGAGACCGGCGCCGGCAAGGAAGTCGTGGCCCGCGCCCTGCACGATCTGTCCAGCCGCCGCGACGGTCCCTTCGTGGCGATCAACGCCGGCGCCCTGGCCGAGTCCGTGGTGGAAAGCGAGCTGTTCGGCCACGAGCCCGGTGCCTTCACCGGTGCCCAGAAGCGTCGTATCGGCAAGTTCGAATTCGCCAACGGCGGCACGCTGTTTCTCGACGAAATCGAGAGCATGAGCCTGGACGTGCAGGTCAAGCTGCTGCGCCTGCTGCAGGAGCGCGTGGTCGAACGCCTTGGCGGCAACCAGCTGATCCCACTGGATATCCGGGTGATCGCCGCCACCAAGGAAGACCTGCGTACCGCCGCCGACCAGGGGCGCTTCCGCGCCGACCTGTATTACCGTCTCAACGTCGCGCCGCTGCGCATCCCGCCGCTGCGCGAACGCGGCGAGGATATCCTGGTGCTGTTCCAGCATTTCGCCAATACCGCCAGCACCCGACACGGCCTGCCGCAACGGGAGCTGCAACCCGGCCAGCGCGCCATGCTGCTGCGCCACCCGTGGCCGGGCAACGTGCGCGAACTGCAGAACGCTGGCGAGCGCTTTGCACTCGGGTTGGACCTGGGCCTGGAACTGGGCGTCGACAGCCAACTGCACAGTGCACCGCTGTCCGGCAGCCTCAGCGAACAGGTGGAAGCCTTCGAGCGTGCACTGATCGCAGCCGAGCTGACCCGCAACCATAATTCCCTGCGCAGCCTGGCCGAGGCGCTGGGGGTACCGCGCAAGACCCTGCACGACAAGTTGCGCAAGCACGGCCTGAACTTTGCCGACGCTGGCGGAAGCTCGCCAGACGACATCGAATAAATAAGCGGATTCCTGCCGAGTCTCACAGCTGTTTTCGCCGCTCCTCTGCAAACCGCCAGTCTCCGCGGGGTGGCGGTGTTTCTTTACAAAATTCAACGGCCCATGCGCCATGGGGCTTTGCGCCTGACGCAAAGCTGCCATGCCGATCTTTCACACCGCCTGGCACAACGCTTGCTCTGCTGCTCATCAGCGAAAAACAAGTACAAGTCCAGGCCCAATCGCTGCCAACCGATCCTGCCGCTCAAGCGCGGCAACCTCGACTTGCTCTTGTTCGCTCGTTTTCGGCGCCCCGCGCCCAGCACGCTATCAACAACAAGAGGAAGCATCCCATGTTCAAATTCACTGCCAAGGCACTGGCTTGTGCCCTGTCGCTGAGCATCGCCGGCATGGCCCAGGCCGCCGAGCCAATCACCATCAAGTTCGCCCACGTGGTTGCCGAGCACACGCCGAAAGGCCAGGGTGCCCTGCTGTTCAAGAAGCTCGTCGACGAGCGCATGGATGGCAAGGTGACCGTGCAGGTCTACCCGAACTCCTCGCTGTTCGGCGATGGCAAGGAAATGGAAGCGCTGCTGCTCGGTGACGTGCAGATCATTGCGCCGTCGCTGGCCAAGTTCGAGCACTACACCAAGCAGATCCAGATCTTCGACCTGCCGTTCTTGTTCAACGACATCAACGCCGTCGACCGCTTCCAGCAGAGCCCGGAAGGCAAAGCGCTGCTGACCAGCATGGAAAGCAAGGGCATCACCGGCCTGGGTTACTGGCACAACGGCATGAAGCAGCTGTCGGCCAACAAGAAACTGGTCGAGCCGAAAGACGCCCGCGGCCTGAAATTCCGCGTACAGGCTTCCGCCGTACTGGACGAGCAGTTCAAGGCGCTACGCGCCGCCCCGCGCAAGATGAGCTTCGCCGAGGTCTACCAAGGCCTGCAGACCGGCGTGGTCAACGGTGCCGAGAACCCGTACTCGAACATCTACAGCCAGAAGATGCACGAAGTGCAGAAGTTCATCACCGAGACCGACCACGGCGTGCTGGACTACATGGTGATCACCAACACCAAGTTCTGGGAAGGCCTGCCCGAAGACGTGCGCAGCGAGCTGACCGCGATCCTCGCCGAAGTCACCATCGAGGTGAACAAGCAGGCCGAGGCGCTGAACCAGAAGGACAAGCAGCGCATCATCGATGCCGGCACCACCGAAATCGTCACCCTGACACCCGAGCAGCGTGAAGAATGGCGCGAAGCCATGCGCCCGGTGTGGAAGAAGTTCGAAGGTGAGATCGGCGCCGACCTGATCAAGGCTGCCGAGGCTGCCAACCAGGCCAACTAAGGCCCTCAGGTGGCGACTCCTGTGCGGGGTCGCCACCCGCTTCACTGATAGAGATTTCTTAACGGTCGCAGCCGCCGGGCTGCCGGGCCTTAGGCATCGCTGTCCCTTTTGTCGCCCTGCGACCGTTCCTTTGATGGAGATAACCCCATGCACGCTGTCCTTGGTGTCTGGAACAAGCTCGAAGAGGTACTGGTGGCATTCCTGCTTGCAGGCATGACCCTGGTCACTTTCTCGTACGTGGTATTCAACAACCTTTACGGTGTTTTCTACGCCCTGGGCGATGTGCTGCCGTTTGGCAGCGATGCCCTGTTCGCCATTGGCGACGGCATCCTCTTCGTCGCCCAGGAAATGACCTGGAGCGTGGCCCTGACCAAGGCCATGTTCGGCTGGCTGATCTTCGTCGGCCTGGCCTGGGGCGTGCGCATCGGTGCGCACATCGGCGTCGACCTGCTGGTGCGCATGTTCCAGCCCGCCCTGCAGAAGGCCGTGGCCATCGTCGCGCTGCTCATCTGCCTCGGTTACTGCGCGCTGATGGCCTACTCCAGCGAGCAGTGGGTCGCGCTGCTGTTCACGCTCGGCACCGGTGCCGAGGATCTGGACCGCTTCGGCGTGCAGCAATGGCACATCGTGATGATCGTGCCCATCGGCTTCACCCTGATGTTCCTGCGTTTCGCCCAGGTGCTGGTCCGGGTGATCCAGGACAAGCAGATTGGTTTTGGTGGTCACGGCGAAGTGGAAGACGCCATCAAACTCGCCGAAGAAACGGAGGCTAAACGATGACCATCGCATTTCTGTTCATCGCCCTGTTCGCGCTGATGTTCATCGGCAT
>NZ_FOMO01000001.1 GCF_900112645.1 Phytopseudomonas straminea
AACGCCCTGTTCGACCAACCCGTGCAGGCGCAGCCCGACTCCCACGTCAACGAGCGCGTGCGCTACACGGTCGGTGGCCAGCTCCTGGCCTACGAGCGCCTGTCCAGCTCGTTTCCCGGCAACTCGATCAACGCCGTGAAAATGAATATTCCGGTGGGCTACGAATCGGAACTGATCGCCCACGAGGGCGTGGAGTTCTCCTACGTGCTGGCCGGGCATATCGTCTACACCATCGAAGGTCGCGACTATCCGCTCGGCCCTGGCGACTCGGTGCACTTCGATGCCGGCAAGCTGCACCGGCTGATCAATGCCGCCGACGAGCCCGCCGAAGTGCTCACCATGACCACCATGCAATTGTTCGGCGATAGCCCGGCGCAAGAGTGATTTTCGCCCCAATTCAGGGCAAATATGCGCAATGTTAGTGCCGCTTAATTTTTGTTGACCGAAATTTCAGAATGACTTAATTTCGAGCCCGACCCGGTGGGCTATCCGCTTTCACCGCATATCGAGCTCGCGCTGAACCCAGGCGCGAACAAAAAGAAAAAAGAGGTTCGCATGCGCATGTCTCTCCTGTGCAAGGCTCTGCTCACGGCAGGTCTGCTCTCCAGTGTTTCGCTCGCCCAGGCCAGCAATCTGGTGTATTGCTCCGAAGGCAGCCCGGGCGGTTTCGACCCCGGCCAGTACACCACCGGTACCGACTTCGATGCGGCCTCGGAAACCATCTTCAACCGCCTGGCCGAATTCGAGCGTGGCGGCACCAAGGCTCAGCCGGGCCTGGCGACTTCCTGGGACATCAGCGAAGACGGCCTGACCTACACCTTCCACCTGCGCGAAGGGGTCAAGTTCCACACCACTGATTACTTCAAGCCGAGCCGCGAATTCAACGCCGACGACGTGCTGTTCACCTTCAACCGCATGCTCGACCGCAACCACCCGTTCCGCAAGGCGTACCCCAGCGAGTTCCCGTATTTCACCGATATGGGCCTGGACAAGAACATCGCCAAGGTCGAGAAGAAAGATGACCACACCGTGGTCTTCACCCTCAAGGAAGTGGACGCCGCGTTCGTGCAGAACCTGGCGATGAACTTCGCCGGCATCCATTCCGCCGAGTACGCCGACCAGTTGCTCAAGGCTGGCAAGGCCGCAGAAATCAACCAGAAGCCCATCGGCACCGGCCCGTTCGTGTTCAGCCGTTACCAGAAGGACGCGGCGATTCGCTACAAGGGCAACAAGGAATACTGGAACCCGGATGACGTGAAGATCGACAACCTGATCTTCTCCATCAACACCGACGCTTCGGTGCGCGCCCAGAAGCTGCGTGCCGGCGAGTGCCAGATCACCCTCAATCCGCGCCCGGCCGACCTCAAGGGCCTGCAGGCCGACAAGAACCTCAACGTGCCGACCGCCCCGGGCTACAACCTGGGCTACATCGCCTACAACGTGACCCGCGCGCCGTTCGACAAGCTCGAGGTGCGCCAAGCGCTGGACATGGCGGTGAACAAGAAAGCCATCATCGACGCCGTGTACCAGGGCGCCGGCCAGCTGGCCGTCAACGGCATGCCGCCGACCCAGTGGTCCTACGACGAGTCGATCAAGGACGCGCCCTACAACCCGGAAAAGGCCAAGGAACTGCTCAAGGCCGCCGGCGTGAAGGAAGGCACCGAAATCACCCTGTGGGCCATGCCTGTGCAGCGCCCCTACAACCCCAACGCCCGTCTGATGGCCGAAATGCTGCAGGCCGACTGGGCCAAGGTCGGCGTCAAGGCACGCATCGTCAGCTACGAGTGGGGCGAGTACATCAAGCGCGCCCACGCTGGCGAGCACGACGCCATGCTGATCGGCTGGACCGGCGACAATGGTGACCCCGACAACTGGCTCGGCACCCTGTATGGCTGCGCTTCGGTAGATGGCAACAACTTCTCCAAGTGGTGCAACGCCGAGTACGACAAGCTGGTAGTGGCCGCCAAGCGCGTGACCGACCAGAACGAGCGCAGCGAGCTGTACAAGCAGGCTCAGGTGGTGCTCAAGCGTGAAGTGCCGATCACCCCGATCGCCCACTCCACCGTGTACCAGCCGATGCGCACCAGCGTGAAGGGCTTCCAGATCAGCCCGTTCGGGCGTAACAGCTTTATCGGTGTCAGCAACGACTGATTGGCCGCCTCGCGGACAACCGCGCGGCGACCCGCCAACCGACAAGCCTGGGTGACCAGCGCGATCAGCGCTCAGTCCTCGGGCTTGCCACTGGCAACGACCGATGATGCACGCATCCTTCTGAAAACCGGCTCACGGCCTGCCCCTTGCAGGCCGTACGTCTATGCTGACCTCAACCGCGGGGGACATCCGATGAAGACACTACCGCTACGCGCTGCCCTGGCCGCCCTGGTTCTCGGCGCCGCCGGCAATCTGGCCGCCAAACCGCTGGTGGTATGTACCGAGGCGAGCCCCGAGGGTTTCGACATCGTGCAGTACACCACCGCGGTGACCGCCGATGCCTCGGCCGAGACGGTGTTCAACCGCCTGGTCGACTTCAAGCCCGGCACAACGGACATTCAGCCGGCGCTGGCCGAAAGCTGGGAGATCAGCGACGACGGCCTGACCTACACCTTTCACCTGCGCAAAGGCGTGAAATTCCACACCACCGATTACTTCACGCCGAGCCGCGAATTCAACGCCGACGACGTGCTGTGGAGCCTCAATCGCCAGCTCGACCCCAAGCACCCGTGGCACGCCAAGGCCAGCGTGGGCTATCCCTATTTCGAGAGCATGGCGTTCCGCGACCTGCTCAAGTCGGTGACCAAGACCGACGACCACACCGTGGTCATCACCCTGAACCGCCCCGAAGCCCCGTTCCTGCGTGACATGGCCATGCCCTTTACCTCGATCTACTCCGCCGAATACGGCGACCAGCTGCTCAAGGCCGGCAAGACCGGCGAGCTCAACAGCAAGCCGATCGGCACCGGGCCGTTCATCTTCCAGCGCTACAACAAGGACGCCCAGGTTCGCTTCAAGGCCAACCCCGACTACTTCCGCGGCAAGCCGCCGGCCGACCCACTGATCTTCGCCATCGCCACCGACAACAACACCCGCCTGCAGAAGCTGCGCGCCAACGAGTGCCAGGTGGCGCTGTACCCCAAGCCTGATGACGTGCCGTCGATCAAGGCCGATGCCAACCTCAAGGTCGACGAGATCGAGGCCATCGTCACCGGCTATATCGCCATGAACACCGAGCACAAATACCTGAGCGACGTGCGCGTGCGTCGGGCGATCAACCTGGCCTTCGACCGCCAGCGCCACGTCGAACAGCTGTTCGGCAAGGGCAACGCGCTGGTGGCGGTCAATCCGTACCCGCCGGTGCTGATCGGCTACAACGACGATAACCGCAACCCGCCCCGCGACCTCGACAAGGCCCGAGCCCTGCTCAAGGAAGCCGGCGTGCCGGAAGGCGCCGTGATCACCCTGTTCACCCGCAGCGGCGGCGGCCAGACCAACCCCAACCCGCGCCTGTCGGCAGAAATGCTCCAGGCCGACCTTGCCGAGATCGGCCTGAAGCTCGATATCCGCGTGATGGAGTGGGGCGAGATGCTGCGCCGTGCCAAGAAGGGCGAAGGCGACCTGGTGTCCTCCGGCTGGGCCGGCGACAACGGCGACCCGGACAATTTCCTGACCCCGCTGCTGAGCTGCGATGCGGCGAAAAACGGCGAGAACTATGCGCGCTGGTGCAACCCTAAGTTCCAGGACCTGATCACCCAAGCCCGCGGCGTGACCGACAACGATCAACGTGCCGGCCTCTACCGCCAGGCTCTGGCGATCTACGCCGAGGATCAACCCTGGATCAACGTGGCCCACCCGAAACTGTTCACCGCCATGCGCAAGAACGTCGAGGGCTATCACATCAGCCCACTGACCAATAACAACTTCGCCACCACCCAGGTGAAGTAGATAAAAACACACCGTCGGCGGTACACACGCCGGCGGGCTGCCTGACCGGCCAATGAGGTACCTCCCACGATGTTGAGTTTTATTGCCCGGCGCCTGGGCCTGCTGATCCCCACGTTCTTCGGGGTTACGCTGCTGACCTTCGCGCTCATCCGCATGATCCCCGGCGACCCCGTGGAAGTGATGATGGGCGAGCGGCGCGTCGACCCGCAGATGCACGCCGAAGCCATGGAGCGTCTGGGCCTGAACAAGCCCCTGTATGCCCAGTACTTCGATTACATCGGCCAGCTGGCCCAGGGCGACCTGGGTGAATCGCTGCGCACCCGCACCCCGGTGTGGAGCGAGTTCACCACCCTGTTCCCCGCCACCCTGGAGCTGACCCTGGCCGCGCTGCTGTTTTCCGGCACGCTGGGGCTGATTGCCGGGGTGATCGCCGCGCTCAAACGGGGCTCGTTATTCGATCACGGGGTGATGGGCATTTCCCTGGCCGGCTATTCGATGCCGATCTTCTGGTGGGGCCTGCTGCTGATCATGTTCTTCTCGGTGTGGCTCGGCTGGACGCCGGTATCGGGGCGTATCGACCTGCTCTACGACATCCAGCCGGTGACCGGCTTCATGCTGATCGACACCCTGCTGTCCGACGAGGAAGGCGCGTTCGGCAACGCCCTGCGCCACCTGATCCTGCCGGCCATCGTGCTGGGTACCATTCCGCTGGCGGTGATCGCCCGCATGACCCGCTCGGCGATGCTCGAAGTGCTGCGTGAGGACTACGTGCGCACCGCCCGCGCCAAGGGCCTGTCGCCGGCCCGCGTAGTGTTCGTGCACGGCCTGCGCAACGCACTGATTCCGGTGCTCACCGTGTTCGGCCTGCAGGTCGGCACGCTGCTCGCCGGGGCGGTACTGACCGAAACCATCTTCTCCTGGCCGGGCATCGGCAAGTGGCTGATCGAGTCCATCGGTGCCCGCGACTACCCCGTGGTGCAGAACGGCATCCTGCTGATCGCCTGTCTGGTGATCCTGGTCAACTTCGTGGTGGACATCCTCTATGGACTCGTTAACCCACGCATTCGCCACCAGCGCTGATAAAGGAGCCTGAAATGTCCCTGCATTTGGCTCGCTGGAGCTATTCAGAAAACACCAACGTATTCGTAGCCTGGGTTGAGCAGCGCGATACCCAGGTCGCTCTCTCCCGGGTGTCGCTGCGCTCGACCCGGGCTACGCCAAAATCAGCTATTCATGAGGTGCGAGCATGACCTCGACCACCACCACACCGCTGGACCAGGCCCTGGTCTACCCCTCGCCGCTGAAGGAATTCTGGCGCGCGTTCAGCCACAACAAGGGCGCTGTCGCCGGCCTCGGCTTCATGCTGCTGATGGTGTTCTGCGCGCTGTTCGCGCCATGGATCGCGCCCTATTCGCCCAGCGAACAGTTCCGTGACGCCCTGCTGACCCCGCCGGTCTGGCTCGAAGGCGGGCAATGGCAGTTCATCCTCGGCACCGACGAAGTCGGCCGCGACCTGCTCTCGCGCCTGATCCACGGCGCGCGCCTGTCGCTGCTGATCGGCCTGGCCTCGGTGGTCATCTCGCTGATTCCCGGCCTGCTGCTGGGCCTGGTCGCGGGCTTTTTCCCGCGCCTGATGGGCCCTTCGATCATGCGCCTGATGGACATCATGCTGGCCCTGCCCTCGCTGCTGCTGGCCGTGGCCATCGTCGCCATTCTCGGCCCAGGCCTGATCAACACCGTGATCGCCATCGCCATCGTCTCGCTGCCTTCCTACGTGCGCCTGACCCGCGCTGCGGTGATGGGCGAGCTGAACCGCGACTACGTCACCGCCGCCCGCCTGGCCGGCGCTAGCCTGCCGCGGCTGATGTTCATTACCGTGCTGCCCAACTGCATGGCGCCGCTAATCGTGCAGGCGACCCTGAGCTTTTCCTCGGCGATTCTCGATGCCGCCGCCCTGGGCTTCCTCGGCCTGGGCGTGCAACCGCCAACGCCTGAGTGGGGCACCATGCTGGCTTCGGCGCGCGACTACATCGAGCGCGCCTGGTGGGTGGTGACCCTGCCCGGCCTCGCCATCCTGCTTAGCGTGCTGGCGATCAACCTGATGGGCGACGGCCTGCGCGATGCGCTGGACCCGAAACTCAAGAATGCGATCTGAGGAGGCCGCCATGAACCTGTTCTGTACCACGGCCGCCCCTGCGATTCGATGGAGGCCACCCGATGAGCCTGCTGGAAATAGACAACCTGAGCGTGCGCTTCGGCGACGCCAACGCCGTGCCGGTGGTCGACGGCCTCGACCTGAAAGTCGACAAGGGTGAAGTGCTGGCCATCGTCGGCGAGTCCGGCTCAGGCAAGTCGGTGACCATGATGGCGCTGATGGGCCTGATCGACGCCCCCGGCATCGTGCGCGCCGACCGCCTGACCTTCGACGGCACGGACATGCTGACCCTCAAGGGCCGCCAGCGTCGACATATCGTCGGCAAGGACCTGTCGATGATCTTCCAGGATCCGATGACCGCCCTGAACCCCAGCTTCACCGTGGGTTTCCAGATCGAGGAGGTGCTGCGCCAGCACCTTGGCCTCAAGGGCAAGGCCGCGCGCCAGCGCGCCCTGCAACTGCTCGAACGCGTGGAAATCCCTGGTGCGGCCAGCCGCCTCGACGCCTTCCCGCATCAGCTCTCCGGTGGCATGAGCCAGCGCGTCGCGATCGCCATGGCGATTGCGGCCGAGCCCAAGCTGCTGATCGCCGATGAGCCGACCACCGCCCTGGACGTGACCATCCAGGCGCAGATCATGGAGCTGCTGCTCGACCTGCAGCGCGAACAGAACATGGGCCTGGTGCTGATCACCCATGACCTGGCCGTGGTCGCCGAAACCGCCAACCGCGTCTGCGTGATGTACGCAGGCCAGGCGGTCGAGCTAGGCCAGGTGCCGGCGCTGTTCGACGCACCGACCCACCCCTACACCGAAGCGCTGATCAAGGCGATTCCCGAGCACAGCCTGGGCGCCACGCGCCTGTCGACCCTGCCCGGCATCGTGCCCGGTCGCTATGACCGACCCCACGGCTGCCTGCTGTCGCCGCGCTGCCCCTACGTGCAGCCCAAGTGCCGCGAGCAGCGCCCGGCCCTGGAACCCCACGAGCGCGGCGCGGTGCGCTGCTATTTCCCGCTCAATCTGAATGCCGAGGTGGCGTGATGACGACCGTTCTGACCGCACGCCAACTGACGCGCCACTACTCCGTGTCCCAGGGGCTGTTCAAGCCCGCCGCCACGGTACAGGCGCTCAATGGTGTGTCCTTCGAGTTGCAGGCTGGCAAGACCCTGGCCGTGGTCGGCGAATCCGGCTGCGGCAAATCCACCCTGGCCCGCGCCCTGACACTGATCGAGGAGCCCACCTCGGGCTCGCTGCAGATCGCCGGCCAGGAAGTCAACGGCGCCAGCGCGCAGACCCGCAAGCAACTGCGCCGCGACGTGCAGATGGTGTTCCAGAACCCCTACGCTTCGCTCAACCCGCGCCAGAAGATCGGTGATCAGCTGGCCGAACCGCTGCTGATCAACACAGGCCTGTCGCGCGCCGAGCGCCGCGAGAAAGTGCAGGCGATGATGAATCAGGTCGGCCTGCGCCCCGAGCACTACCAGCGCTACCCGCACATGTTCTCCGGCGGCCAGCGTCAGCGCATCGCCCTGGCCCGCGCCATGATGCTCAACCCCAAGGTGCTGGTGGCCGACGAGCCGACCTCGGCGCTGGACGTGTCGATCCAGGCCCAGGTGCTCAACCTGTTCATGGACCTGCAGGAAGAGTTCCAGACCGGCTACGTGTTCATCTCCCACAACCTGTCGGTGGTGCGCCACGTCGCCGACGACGTGCTGGTGATGTACCTCGGCCGCCCGGCGGAAATAGGCCCCAGCGAAAAGCTCTACGAGCGCCCGCTGCACCCGTACACCAAGGCGCTGCTGTCGGCCACGCCGACCATCCACCCGGACCCGAGCAAACCGAAGATCAAGATCGTCGGCGAGCTGCCCAACCCGCTCAACCCGCCACCCGGCTGCCCGTTCCACAAGCGCTGCCCATACGCCACCGAACGCTGCCAGACCGAGCTGCCGCTGCTGCGCCCGCTCGATGGCCGGGAAGTGGCCTGCCACCACGCCGAGCAGTTTCTCTGATCGCCCACCGGGCGCAGCTAGACGCTGCGCCTGGCGGAACAAGAGCCTGTTCACGATCGTTCTGCCGGGCTTTATCTATGTGATCGCTACGTAACTGGATCGGCCGTTCGCGTAAATTGTAGGAGGGGCTTTAACTCCGAGCTCTTTGCTTGCCTTAATAAAAAACTCGCGGCTAAAGCCGCTCCTACGCAACCTTTGAATGTCCGGTTCGCGAGCACGCTTCTCAGTACACATCCCGCCGATACCGCCCCTGCTCCACCAGCCCTTCCACAACAGCCTCACCCAGCACGTCTCGCAGTACCTGATCCACACCCGCCGCCATACCCTGCAAGCTGCCGCACACATAAACCGCAGCACCCTCGGCAATCCACGCCCGCAGTTCATTCGCGGCCTCGCGCAGGCGATCCTGCACGTAAATGCGCTTCGCCTGATCACGGGAAAAGGCCAGATCCAGCCGCTGCAATTGACCGCCTTCGAGCCAGGCCTGCAACTCGTCACGGCAGTAGAAGTCGTGCTCGGCGTTGCGCTCGCCAAACAGCAACCAGTTGCGCGCGTGCCCGGCAGCGATGCGCGCCTTGAGCAGGCTGCGCAGGCCAGCCAGTCCCGTGCCGTTGCCGATCAGGATCACTGGTCGGTCATCCTCTGGAACATGGAAACCGCTATTACGCCGTACCCGCGCCAGCAACTGCTCGCCAACCGGTAGGTGCGCAGTCAGCCAGCCGGAGCCGGCACCCAGCTCGCCATTGGCCAGCTGCTGCTGCCGCACGATCAGCTCCAGCACGCCATCCTCGGGCAACGAGGCGATCGAATACTCACGACTGGGCAGCGGTACCAACGCCTCGAGCAGCGCCTGGGCGTGCAGGCCGACCAGGTGGCTGGCGCTGTAAGGCAGTTGGCGACCAGCCAATGCCTCAGCCAGCGTGTGGCCCAGTGGTTCGATGATGACGGACGCCAGCGCCTGCAAACCGTGGGCCTGCAACCAGCGCTGCACCTGTGCTTCGCCATTGCGCGGAAGAATTTCCAGAATGTCGCCGGCCTGCCACTGCGCACCGGCTGGCGGCTGCAGGCCGACCACCCAGGTGCCCGCGCCCTGGCTGCCCGGGTTCAGGCAACGACGTTCACGCAGCACCCAGCCATCGAACGGCACCTGCTGCACGGCCATTGGCTGCACGCCAGTCAGCTCGGACAACTGGCGCTGCCAGTTCTGCAGAGCAGCTTGGTCATCGCCATCCACCTCGATACGCTCGCCCAGGCGCTGGGCGCCACGCCCGGCCAGCCAATCGTCGACACGCCGGGCAAAGCCGCAGAACTGCGCATACTGGCGATCCCCCAGAGCCAACACCGCGTAACGCAGGCCGTGCAGATCCAGCGTCGCCGCCAGCCACTGGCGCTCAACGCCACGGGCGCTATCCGGCGCTTCACCGTCGCCAAAGGTGCTGAGCACCAGCAGCGCGCGAGGCGTGGCACTGAGCCTGGCGGCGTCGATTCGCGCCAGCGGCTGCACCTCCACGGCCAGGCCGGCGGCCTGCAATTGCCCGGCGGTCTGCCAGGCCAGTTGCTCGGCAAAGCCGCTCTGGCTGGCGAAACCGACCAGCCAGGGCTCACCACCCTCGCTCCCGGCAAGCGCTTGACGAGCGGCCAGCGCTGCACGCTTCTTGCGGCGACGGTCCAGGTACAGCAGCAGGCCGGTGACGAAGAACAGCGGCATCACCAGGCTGGCAACCATCATCAGGATGCGCCCGGTCATGCCGAAATACTCGCCGGTGTGCAGGGCGTAGACGCTGGCCAGCAACCGCGCCTTGAAGGACTTGTCGGCATAGCGCTCGACCTGCTTCGCCTCGCCGGTCAGTGGGTCGAGTTGCATCTGGTCGAAGGCGCGGGTGTGCTCGGCGTCGCGCAGCATGAAGAACACCCGCGCCAACTGGCCGGCTGCGTTGGGCAACTGCAGGCTATAGACGCCAAGACGGTCACCGGCCGTGCGCTGAATGCCCTGCCAGAGGTTGGTGTAGTTCACCGGCGGCATCGCTTGCCCTTCGGGTGGTGGCCCGCGGCGACCGCGCTCCTCGCCAGCAGCCCGCGGCTTGTCACTGAGCAGGCTCTCCAGCCCGCCGCGGTACCAGTCGTAGGACCAATACAGGCCGGTCAGCGCTGCACACAGGTACAGCGGCAGGCACCAGGTGCCGACCACCGAATGCAGATCCCAATTGAAGGCGCGGCCCTTCTTGGCCCAGTCGAACGTCAGCCAGGCGCGCCAGCTCCACACCTTGCGCGGCCAGCGCAGGTAAAGCCCGGATAGGCAGAAGAACACCAAGGCGATGGTGCAGGCACCGGTGATCTGCCGACCGCTCTGGCCCATGGCCAGAAAGCGGTGCAGCTGCAACATCAGGCCGAAGAACTGCAGGCCGCGAGGGGCCTCGAAGATCTCGGCTGTATAGGGGTCGACGAAGCGTATCCCGCCGCGCCGTTCACCAGGCGGCGGCGTCAGGAACACCCGCGTCGGCTGGCCGCCCTCGGTATCCACATACAGCCCGGATACGCTGAGCCCCTGAGCCTGCAAGCGCTCGACCATTTCGCCCGGTTGCAGCACATCGCCCGCCTGAGCGGTCACCGCCATCTCGGGGTTGATCGCCAGCAGGATCTCTTCCTGAAAGCTGTACAGCGCGCCGGTCACGCCCATCAGGGCCAACACCAGCCCGGCGGTGATGCCGAAAAACCAGTGCAGTTGGAACAAGACTTTCTTGAACACGATTAACACTCAGCAGATGGACACGACTCGAAGCCGCGCGATCATAGGGTCTGTTGCCGTTTCAACGCGAGCCGCGTTGTCGCGAGAAATCTCGCCAGGCGAGGCGGAGGACGCAGGGAATGGTTATTCCCTTGCCAAGTCCTCCAACGACGCATGGCGAAATTTCCCGCACAACCCGAAGGGCCGGGCCCGTTTTGCCGCGATACTGCGTTTCTCGCCGGCTCATTTGGCCAGCCAAACTTCGCGGCTCGTGCCTTGCCTCGCGGCAAAACGGGCTCCGGCGCGGCCGTGCGTGAAACGGCAACAGACCCTAGATGAGAATCATTTAAAATGCTCGTTTTTTACCTGCTCTTTACCAATCAGCGAACGCCACACAGGCAAAAGCCCCGTCGACGCCAGACGTCAACGGGGCTCAAGGGCGCCTATCAGAAGCTGTAAGTCGCCGACAGCAGCGCCGAACGACCATCGCCATACTCGATGGCCGAGGAACGCGCCGCGGCACCGGCCTGCTGACGCACGCGCTCAACGTAGTCCTCATCGAACAGGTTGTTCACGTTGAGCTGCAGGTCGAGGTTCTCGTTGACCTTGTAGCCGACCATGGCGTTGTGCAGCCAGTAGTCGTCCAGCTTGGCGCGGGTACTGGAGGTCACGTTGCGCTCGCTGACGTAACGGGCGCCGTAACCGATGCTCCAGCCCGCAGGCAGCTTGTAGGTGGTCCACAGGTTGAAGGAGCGTGGCGGCGTATTGCCCAGCGCCTGGCCTTCACGGTCGGCCCCGGCTGGCGTGTCGGCAGCCTTGAGGGTTTCGCTATCGAGGAAGGTGTAGTTGGCGAACACGTCCCACCGCTCGGTCACGTGACCGGTCAGGCCCAGTTCGACGCCGTCGACGCGCTGCTTGCCGGCCAGCTGCGTGGAGCCATCGGACATGGTTTCCCGGGCGTTGCTCTTCTCGACGCGGAACACGGCGGCGTCCAGCTCCACGCGGCGCTCGAATAGCTCCCACTTGGTGCCCAGCTCCCAGGTTTCGTTCTTCTCGGGGCTGAGGTCAGCCGTGGCAGCGGTCAGGCCACCGCCCGACGACGCCAGGTTCTCGGCAGAGGGGTTGTAGGAGTTGCCCCAGGCGACGTAGAAGCGGCCGTTCTCCACCGGTTTGTAGACCAGGCCAAGCCGGCTGCTGGCCTTGCGATCATTGGACTCGAAACGGGTGGTCGGCTGGTGAGTGGCGTCGAATGCCCGCGCCTGACCGTCCATCCAGTCCACCCGTACGCCGCCGTTGATGTCCCACTGCTCGTTGAGGGCGATGGTATCGAACAGGTAGATGGCCTTGTCGACCAGCTTGGTCTCGGTGTAGCCGCTGGTGGCCTTGTTGGTAGCGCCGGCCCAGTAGCCCGGCGGGTTGCCGAGATCGAAGATTGGATAGGGCCCGGCACTGGTCAGGTTGTAGCTGTAGGTGCGCAAGTCCAGGGTTTCGCGGGAGATTTCCGCACCGACCACCAGGTTGTGGGCCAACCCGAGGGTATCGAAGGCGGCCTTGAGGTTGCTCTGGTTGATCCACATTTCGGTCTCGGCATCGCGGCCGTAGCCCTGCGGGCCTGCCGGACGGTAGCTGCCGGCCGGCACCCCGGTGGTGTTGACGTGGGAGGCGGACACCGTTGTGTCGCGGTTGACCCGGCTGTAGCGGGTCAGGTTCTGCAGGCTCAGGTTGTCGTTGAAGTCGTGCTCGAAGTTGGCGGTGAGCGCGCTCTGCTCGATCTTTTCCTTGTCCAGGTTCTTCCAGCCGAAGTAGGCGTCGCGGTCCACACCGGCCAGGCGTTTGCCATCCAGGGCCGGCACGCCGTAATCGGGCAGGTTGTCGTCTTGCTGATGGTGCAGGCTGAGGGTCAGCCGGGTCGCCTCGCTGAAGCCCAGGCGCAGCGACGGGGCGATCCCCCAGCGCTCGTGATCGATCTCGTCGCGACCGGCGACGTCGTTCTGGTGGCCCATCAGATTCAGGCGCACGGCACTGTCGGTGCCCACGCCTTCGAGCGGCTGGTTGGTGTCCAGGGTGGTGCGATAGTAATTGTCAGTGCCCAGGCTGCCGCCGATGCGGGTAAAGGCACGGTTCTGCGGCTGCTTGCTGATCACGTTGATGCTGCCGCCAGTGGTGCCGGCGCCGCCGAATACCGAGTTCGGCCCTTTGATGACCTCGACCTGGTCGATGTTGAAGGTGTCGGTGCGGCTGGTCTGGGCGCTATCACGCAGGCCGTCGATCTGCATGTTGGCGTTGGCGCTGAAACCGCGGATGTTGATGCTGTCGCCCGAACCGCCGCCGCCCTCGCCAGCGTTGAAGGTAATGCCCGATACGTTGGACAGTACCTGGCGCAGGCTCAGGGCCTGCTGCTCCTCGATGACCTTCTTGGGCACCACGGTGATGGTCTGCGGGGTATCAAGCAGCGGCGCAGTCATCTTCGCGGACGCGGACTGCTCGACCTTGGAGCTTTCCGCTTCCTGGGCCTGGATCTGTATCTCCCCCAACTGCAGCGAGCCGGCACGCGCAGTGGTCTCGGCCGCCAGGCTGGCCAAACTACAGGACGCCAGCGCCAGGCCAATGGCCGAGGCGAGCAGGCAGGGTTGTGGACGACGTGTCAGCGTTTTTTTTGTGTGTTGCATGGTATGTCTCCCCAGAAAGCCGGGAAGAATAATTGATAATTATTATCATGCAACAACAATAATCATTCACACCCGTATGTATAGTGGCCGTGCTTCGACCTGCCAGCTCCAGCACCAATTTCTTCGAATGAAATGCCCCGCGATCAGCGGGCCAGCACGCGCTTGTCGATGGCCGCCAGGTCGCGACACCCTGTCAGGGCCATCGCCACCTCCAGCTCGGCGCGCAGCAGTTGAATGACATGCGCCACCCCCGCCGCGCCGGCTGCCGCCAGCCCATGGATGTACGGCCTGCCAATCAGCACCGCATCGGCGCCGAGGGCGAGGGCCTTGAGAATGTCGGTACCGCGACGAATGCCACCGTCGAACAACAGCGGCAGGCGGCCCTGCAGCGCATCGGCAATCGGCTCTAGGCAGTCGAGGCTGGCCGCCATGCCGTCGAGCGTGCGGCCACCGTGATTGGACACGATCAGGCCGTCCGCGCCCTGCTCTAGCGCTTCGCGGGCGTCCTCCACTTCGGTCACGCCCTTGAGCAACAACGGCAAGCGGGTGATCGAGCGAAGCCAGCGAATGTCCGCCCAGGTCGGCGCCGCGGCGAGCAGGCTACCGCCCAGCAGCAGGGCGCCATTGCTTGCCGCCGGCTGCGCGGCGGGCGCGCGAATGCCCTGCAGATTGACCGCCTGCACGTCGGCCGGCAGCACGAAGCCGGCACGTTGCTCGCGGTTGCGCACTCCGTTGACCGGCGCATCCACGGTCAGTACCAACGCGCGATAGCCGGCCGCTTCGGCGCGCCTCACTAAAGCTTCGGTGAAGTCACGATCAGGCTGGACGTACAACTGGAACCACAGCGGATTGCTGGCCGCAGCGGCGATGTCCTCTAGGCTCGCGCTGGCCTGGGTGCTGACGATCATCCCGGCCTGCAGAGCATCGGCGGCCATCACCGTGGCCAGTTCGCCGTCCGGGTGGGCGAGCTTCTGGAAGGCCACCGGCGCCAGCAGAATCGGAAAATCGTGGGTCACCCCGAACAATTCCCGGCGCGTGTGCCCACCGCTCAGGTCGCGCAATACCCGGCTGCGCAAACGCAGGCGCTGGAACGCCTCCAGGTTGGCCTGCAGAGTCAGCTCATCGGCCACACCACCGTTGACGTAGGCCCAGGCCTGCTCGCTCATGCGCGCCTGGGCGTAGGGTTGGTAATCGCTGACCGAGGCGATGCTCGGGGGAATCTGCTGCAGCTTCTCCATGCTCAGGTGTTCGCCCAGTGCCGCAGCAGGTTGTGGTACACGCCGGTCAGGCGGACCACCTCGGGGCTTTCCGGCAAC
Organism: Phytopseudomonas straminea; assembly: GCF_900112645.1. GTDB lineage: Bacteria > Pseudomonadota > Gammaproteobacteria > Pseudomonadales > Pseudomonadaceae > Aquipseudomonas > Aquipseudomonas straminea. The sequence continues at coordinate 14,810 of NZ_FOMO01000001.1, forward strand.
TGCTGGCTGATGCCCTGGATGGCCTGATCCAGCTCGAACAGCATGCTGCGCTGGCCATCCTCGCGCACCAGGCTCTGGATCCAGAAGAACGAGGCGAGGCGTACGCCACGGGTCACCGGCATCACCCGGTGCAGGCTGGTGCCGGGATACAGCACCAGGTGCCCGGCCGGCAGCTTGATGCTGTGGCTGCCGTAGGTGTCCTCAATCACCAGTTCGCCGCCGTCGTACTCATCCGGCTCGCTGAAGAACAGGGTGGCCGACAGGTCACTGCGCACCCGGTGCGGCGTGCCGGGCACGCTGAAAATGGCGTTGTCCACATGATTGCCATAGGTGCCGCCGCCGGCATAGCGGTTGAAACGCGGTGGCAACACCTTGAGCGGCAGCGCGGCGGCGACGAAGCGCGGGTTGGCACCCAGGCAATCGACGATGAAGTCGCCAAGCTGTACCGCCAGCGGATCATCCTGGGCCAGTTGCTGATTGTCCTTGGCGCGCTGGGCGACATGCCCGGCCGTGCCGCGACCATCCTGCCAGGCGCCCTGCTCCAGCGCGACACGGCACTGGCGCAGTTGCTCGGGCGCCAGCACATCAGGGATGGTCAACATCATGAACGGACTCTCGCGAACGCCTAGTAGAGAATGATTCTAAGGCGCAACAAGTAGGCGAGAGAAGCCAGCCCATGAAAAATAAACGCCTGCACCGAATCCAGAGCAGGCGTAGCGGTATCCAGGAAGGAAAAACAGCGCTCTCGGTGGCTCAGCGCAAACGCCACATTTCGAACGGCCTAGCCAACACGAACAGATCGCGAGCAACGCTTTCCGGGTACTGGTCGAGCGGCGGCGCATCGGGCAGGTACAGCGCGGCGGCGTCGAGGGTCGACAGCGAGAACTCCAGTTCCGTACCAGCGGCCTGGAACAGGCCGATGACCGCCTCGACTTCCGCCGCACAGCTGCAATTGACCCGGCGCCCGGCGTAGAAGGCGTTGAGCTGGTCGCAGACCTTTTCGGCAGTCAGGCCGGTGGCCTCGGCTTCGAGCAGCGACAGGCCGAGGTCTTCCTCACAGGCCGCATCCAGGGTGATGGGGCTGACCGTCGGCTTGACGATGGCGGACATACTCCTGCCTGGCACCGCGGCACCGACTTCGATGGGGACAGGCCCCTGCACGCTCTGGTAGAAGCGAACGGCCATGGCGCCTTCGAGCATTCCCGGGATCTGTTTCACGATTCCACTCTAATCATCGACTCAACGAACGCGGCACCATCCTGCGCCGCAACGGGACGGCATTGTCGGCGCCTGATGTTTAAGCAATGTGACAGTGGCAGCGCAGCCGGATTGCCCGGCTGCGCATGCGGGCGTCAGACCACGCCCTGGGCTAGCATGGCGTCGGCCACCTTGACGAAGCCGGCGATGTTGGCGCCCTTGACGTAGTTGATGCCGCCATTTTCATCGCCGTGACGCACGCAAGCGTTGTGGATGGACTGCATGATGCCGTGCAGTTTCTCGTCCACCTCGCCTTCGCTCCAGTGCAGGCGCATGGCGTTCTGCGACATTTCCAGGCCGCTGACCGCCACGCCACCGGCGTTGGAGGCCTTGCCCGGGGCGAACAGGGTGCCGTGCTCGATGAACAGGTCCACCGCATCCAGCGTGGTCGGCATGTTGGCGCCCTCGGCCACGCACACGCAGCCATTGCCGAGCAGCGCGCGGGCGTCGTCGAGGTTCAGCTCGTTCTGGGTCGCGCAGGGCAGTGCGATGTCGCACGCCAGGCCCCAGGGGCGCTGGCCAGCCTGGAAGCGCAACGCACCGCCGTCGAGTTCGCTCAGGCGGCCACGCTTCTGGTTCTTCAGCGCCATCACGTCCTGCCAATGCTGCTCGCTGAAGCCCTCTTCGACATACAGCGTGCCTTCGGAATCGGAGAAGGAAACCACCTTGCCACCTAGGTCCATGACCTTGCGCGCCGCATACTGCGCCACGTTGCCGGAGCCCGAGATGGCCACGCGCTGACCGTCGAAGTTGCGCCCGCGAGTCTTGAGCATTTCTTCGGCGAAGTACACGCAGCCGTAGCCGGTGGCTTCCGGGCGGATCAGGCTGCCGCCGTAGGTCAGGCCCTTGCCGGTCAGCACCGAGGTGAACTCGTTGGCCAGGCGCTTGTACTGGCCGAACAGGTAACCGATCTCGCGGCCACCGACGCCGATGTCACCGGCCGGCACATCCAGGTTGGCGCCGATGTGGCGGTACAGCTCGGTCATGAACGACTGGCAGAAACGCATCACCTCGGCGTCGCTCTTGCCCTTGGGGTCGAAGTCCGCCCCGCCCTTGCCGCCGCCCATGGGCAACGAGGTCAGGGAGTTCTTCAGGGTCTGCTCGAAGGCCAGGAACTTGAGCACGCTCAGGTTCACCGAGGGGTGAAAACGCAGGCCACCCTTGTACGGGCCGATGGCGCTGTTCATCTGGATGCGCAAGCCTCGGTTGACCTGCACGCGCCCGGCATCGTCGACCCACGGCACGCGGAACAGCACGGCACGCTCCGGCTCGACCAGACGCTCCACGATGCCCGCCTCCAGATAACGCGGATTGGCTTGCAGGAACGGCCACAGGCTACGCAGCACTTCCTCCACCGCCTGGTGGAATTCGGGCTGGTGAGGATCGCGTTGTTTCAGGCCTTCGAGGAAATGATCGACGGACATGCTCATGCAGGCTCCCTGGCGTCTTGCTGCGCCGCGCAATGAAAAGTGGCGGGACTCTAGCAAGAACGCCACGCCCTTAAAAAGGGCAAAATGACGCCTTTATGAAACTTTTTGGTGCTTTACTATAAATACACCCTCAAAAACAGGGCTTTCAACAACCCCTGTAGCGCACCAAACAAGCCTCATTGCGCACCATAAAATCACTCCTCGCGAATGGACTGCCAGCTCAAGCCGAAACGCGCCAGGTACTTGCGCAGGCGATCCGCGTCGTTGGGCTGGGCCTTGGCCTGGCGACTGATGTCGAACAAACGCCTGCCCGCCTCGGACAGGCTGCCCGCCTGTCGACAGATATCGATCACCGCCTGCAGTTGCAGACGGTCGAACAGATCGATATCACCTGCGGCCTCGCCCAACAGAGTCGACAGGTCATCCTCCGCTCCCGAAACGCCCCAGGCGCGCCGCAGCCGCTCGATCTCTTCCTGTACCTGACCCTCGTCGATGCGCCCGCTGTCGGCCAGGGTCGCCATGCGCGTGATCGAGGCCGACAGCTCGCGGAAGTTGCCTTGCCAGGCGGCTTCGCCGGAGCTGGCGAAGGCCAGGTAGCGGCGCCGCGCCTCCAGGTTGAAGCGCACCATTCGCCCTTGTTCGCGCGCATGGCGCTCGAGCTCGAAATCGATGTTCGGCTCGATGTCTTCGCGGCGCCCGGCCAGGCCCGGCAGCTCGAAGGTCCACAGGTTGATGCGCGCATAAAGGTCTTCACGAAACAGCCCTTCGGCGACCCGGACGCGCAGGTCGCGATGGGTGCCGGCGATCAGCAGGAAGTCGCTGCTCACCTCCTTGTCCGCCCCCATGGGAAAGAAGCGCTTTTCCTCGACGGCCTTGAGCAGCATGGCCTGCTCGTCCAGGCCCAGTTCACCGATCTCGTCGAGAAACAGCATGCCGCCATCGGCGGCGCGCAGCAGGCCATCGCGGGCATTTTGCGCACCGGTGAAGGCGCCCTTGATATGACCGAACAACGCCGACATGGCGCCGTCGCCGCGCAGGGTCGCGCAATTGACCTCGACGAAGCGGCCATCGACCAGATGACGGCTGCGCTTGAGCTCGTAGACGCGCCGGGCCAGGAACGACTTGCCCGCACCGGTCGGGCCGATCAGCAGCATCGGTGCCGAGGAACGCACGGCGACCCGCTCGATCTGCTCGATGGAGCGATTGAACGCCGCGTTGCGCGTGGCGATGCCGGACTTGAGAAACGCCAGCCCCTCCAACCGCTCATGCTGGAAGCGCGTGGCGATACGGTCGTACCGCGACAGGTCGAGGTCGATCAGCGCATGGGTGCCGGTGACCTGCGCCTGCTCATCACGCTTGCGCGCCGGCGAGGTCTGCACCAAACGCGCCGGCAGGTAGCGCGCCTCGGTGAGCAGGAACCAGCAGATCTGCGCCACATGGGTCCCGGTGGTGATGTGCACCAGGTAGTCCTCACGCTCGGTATCGAAGGCATAGCCGCTGGTGAAGTCATGCAGCGCGCCATACACCTCCTCGAAATCCCAGGGATTGCGCAGGTGCATCGGCTGCAGGCGCACCTCGGTTTCCGGGGAGATCTGCTCGATGTCGGCGCGGATGCGCTCGGCCAGGCTGATATCACGTGCGTCGGTGCCGTGAATCAGCTCCAGGCGATCGATCAGCAAATCCGGCTGCTGACACAGCCCGATACTCGGCCGCCACTTGTTCCAGCGATTGGCGCCCTTGCCGACCCGATCCAAAGTGGCGCCGATGAAGCCGATGGCGACGGTTTTCTTTGCTCTCATAGTTTATCCATAGAGATAAATTCTGATAACAGAATATCCAAAACCTCAGACCAGACCAGCCCTCGATAACTTCATGAGAATCCTTAGATATATAAAAATATATAAATATCAATAATTTAAAAATAATAACCGCATCCACAAAAAAACTGGCACGGCTATCGCTATATCCATACTGAGCGATCACTGATGCAGCTTGCAGAAAGCTGAATCGGCAAGAAACACGGGAACGCTTGAGCAGGCCTGGAAAGAACCTGCGCAGCGCAGGAGAAGATGCCGTGAAAAGCAACAAGCAACGCCGCCGGGAAATCCGTGAGGCACGCGCAAAACGCAAGCTGCGCCAGGCTGCATCGGCCAGCTGGCCTGCGAGCCAGATGCCGCCACCCGGCAGCATTGCGGTCAACCGCGCCAGCGTCGCGCCTTACTACAGCTATGACGAACCGCTTTTTGTCCAGCGCGGTTGGTACCAGGACCTGCCATTCACCTGCCGCGATTGCGGCGCTGGGCAAATCTGGACGGCAGCTCAGCAGCGCTGGTGGTACGAGGTGTGTAAAGGGCAGGTATTTTCCTCGGCAGTACGCTGCCGTGCCTGCCGATTGAACAAAAGGATTCGCGATGGCCGGGAACGTCCCGACGCCGACCGGGCCATAACGCAAACAGGAGCATGACGAGATGAACGAGAAAACCTACAACCTACTGGAAGTTGCCAATGGCAAGCCGATCAAACTGTGGACCCAAGGCGTTCCGGTCGAGGAAGACGCCAAGCAGCAACTGATGAACACCGCGAAGATGCCCTTCATCTTCAAGCACCTGGCCGTGATGCCAGACGTGCATTTGGGTAAGGGCTCGACTATCGGCAGCGTGATTCCCACGGTCGGCGCCATCATCCCGGCGGCGGTCGGGGTGGATATCGGCTGCGGGATGATTGCCGCGCGCACCTCGCTGACCGCCGCCGACCTGCCGGATAACCTCGCCGGGTTGCGCGCCGCCATCGAGAAGGCCGTGCCCCACGGTCGAACCACCGGTCGGGGTGCTCGCGATAAAGGCGCCTGGGAAAACGTGCCGGAGCTGACCGACCACGCCTGGTCGGCCTTGAGCGAGCGCTTCAAGCTGATCACCGACAAATACCCGCGGCTGGAGAAGACCAACAACCGCAAGCACTTGGGAACACTGGGAACTGGTAACCACTTCATCGAGGTCTGCCTGGACGAAGCCAACCGGGTCTGGTTCATGCTGCACAGCGGATCGCGCGGTGTGGGTAACGCCATCGGCAACCTGTTCATCGAACTGGCCCAGGCCGATATGCGCCAGCACATCGCCAACCTGCCGGATCGCGACCTGGCCTACTTCGAAGAAGGCAGCCAGCACTTCGCCGACTACGTGGAAGCGGTGGGCTGGGCCCAGGACTTCGCCAAGCAGAACCGTGCATTGATGATGCATGCGGTGATCGCAGCGGCCCGGGGCGTCATCGCCAAACCGTTCGAAGTCGCCCTGGAAGCGGTCAACTGCCACCACAACTACGTGCAGAAGGAGCGCCACTTCGGTGAAGAGGTACTGGTAACGCGCAAGGGGGCGGTGTCCGCCAAGAAGGGCGAGCTGGGCATCATCCCCGGCTCCATGGGCGCCAAGAGCTTCATCGTGCGCGGCCTGGGTAACGAGGAGGCGTTCTGCTCCTGCAGCCACGGCGCCGGTCGCACCATGAGCAGAACCCGCGCCAAGAAGCTGTTCACCGTGCAAGACCAGATCAAGGCCACGGCCCACGTCGAATGCCGCAAGGACGCCGACGTGATCGACGAAATCCCGATGGCCTACAAGGACATCGACCAAGTCATGGACGCCCAGCGCGAGCTGGTGGAAGTGGTGCACACCCTGCGTCAGGTGGTGTGCGTGAAAGGATAGCGATTATGAAATATCTGAAAGAGTGGCTGCAGCGGTTGAGAAGCCGCCCGGTCTCCGGCGACTACTGGGAAGACCGTCGCCATCACGAAGCATTGGAAGCCCTCGCTGGCTGCAAGGGCGAAGGCGACTGGCTCACGCTGAGCTGTCATGGCAACGGTTTCGTGCGCGAGGTGGCGGTGCGTGAACTGAGTGAGTTGCCTTCACCAGAAGCCCTGGCTGCCCTGCTCGAACGAGTCAACGATTGGGTGCCACAAGTACGTCAGTTGGCCAATGCTGGTTTGCAGCGCTATTTCACGCCCGAGCAGGCGCCAGCGTTGCTGCATGCCCTACAACCGCTGATAGCGCTTGCCGAGCGCCAACGCGCCGACCACGGCCAGGTACTGGTGGCAGCCCGTACCGTGTTGCAGGGTGCCGAAATACGCGATGCGGTGCTGACGGCATTCCTCGCACAACAAGGCAAAAGCGCTCGATTTCTGTTCGACCTGCTGCTGGAGGCGAGCGATGAGCCGACCGAACTGCTAGGCAAGGCATTGGCTCACCGTGAGATGACGGTGCGCCAGATGGCGGTTTCGGCCTGCCAGAAGCTGCCCGTGGAACAGGCCGTGCCGCTGTTGCAGCACGCACTGGCCACGCCTGGCGCCAGCGTGCGGGTCAAAGCCCTGCATGCGCTGCTGAGCAAGCTCGACGACCCACGCGAGATGCTGCGTGGCGCCCTGCTGGACGCCTCGCCGGCGGTGCGCAGCCTGGCTCGCTGGGCGGCGCCGCGCTGGCAGCTCGACGCACGGGAAGTGCTCGCAAAGCGACTTGACGCCGCCCTGCCAACGTCCAAGCGCGAATGGCTGGGCGTACTTGGCCTGACCAGCGAACTGGAGGTCAGCCTGGATGAGCGCTGGCGCGCTGCAGCGCTTCGTTCGCCCATGGCCAGCGTGCGCCTGGCGGCGCTGACGAGCCTCGGCGACGGGCACCTGGGCGAACAGTTGGCGATGCTGGACGATCCGGCCGACAAGGTTTTCGCCAAAGCCTGCGAACGTCTGAGCTGCCAGCCCTGGGATGCATTGCAAGCTGAGCTCGACGGCCGCCTGGATCGTGACTGGCAGAGCCTGTCTGACCACCGCCGGGCCGCCCTGATGGCGCTGCGGCCACGCTGGCAACAACTGGCCTACCTGCTGCGTCGCCTGGATAACGATGTCCAGCAGCGCAACTACTGGCTGACCTCGATCGGCAACTGGTGCCAGCAGCAATACCTGATGGTCGACCCGAGCACAGCGCCAGCCGAGCGCCGCCAGTTGCTTGCCCGGGTTGCCGAACTGCAGGACAGCGGCGCCCTGCCGCCAGGTTGCGTGACGCGCCTGACGTGAAACAACCGCCAGCTTACAGGATGAGGTGAAGCCATGCTGCAACCGATGCAAAGCCAGCGACTCGATGAACTGCGCACCCGCCTGGAAGAGGCGGGCTGCGTGTTCGATTTCGTGGTGACCACGCTCGATCCGACCGCCACACCTGGCGAGGCGGAGCATCGGCAGGCCCTGGAGTTGCTGTTCGAGACCATCCAGGCGCGCGCTCGGATCTGGCAACAGAAACTGATCGCCCAAGATGCTCGTTACGCAAACCACCGCTGGTCCAAACTGACGGCGGATCTCGCTCAGGCCCGCTCACAGCCGCTCACTAACGACGCAATCCGCGAGCTGGCCAGCGAGAACGGCCTGCTGTGCCGCAACTTCCGTAACCCGCCCTACGGCACCCCGTTGCAAGTGGCGGACTTCCGCGAGTGGCTGCACATGCTGCGGCTGTATCCCGATGAACAGCTGCAGGTGTTCGATTGGGTCGGCGATGCGCACGAAGATCCGCAGCGCAGCGCCTGGAGCGATTATTTCGACGACGGCAAGGAATGGTGGGGCATCTGGTGCCTCACCCTGTACAACCCGCGACGTCGGACATTGTCCGCGCTGGCCGCCAGCGCGACAGACTAGACAAGGATGCAAAGACATGGACAGGCAACAACGCCACCCCCTCAGCGACGCCATGCGCGCGCGGGTGCTGGCTGAACTCGAACGGGTCGAGCGCGAACGCAACGTCAAGGTGCTGTATGCCTGCGAATCGGGCAGCCGCGCCTGGGGCTTCGCCTCGACGGATAGCGATTACGACGTGCGCTTCGTCTACGTGGAAAAACCGGACTGGTTCGTCCAGGTAGATGAAGGCCGCGACGTGATCGAGCGCCCGCTGGACGACGAGTTGGACGTCAGCGGCTGGGAGTTGCGCAAGACCCTCGGCCTGCTGCGCAAATCCAACCCGACGCTACTGGAATGGCTCGACTCGCCCCTGGTGTACCGCCAGGAAGATCAAGCCACGGCGCGCCTGCGCGAGCTGGCCGAGCATTTCTACAGCCCGCCGGCGGCGCGTAACCACTACCTGTCGATGGCGAAAAAGAACTTTCGCGGCTACCTGCAGGGCGAGACGGTGCGCCTCAAGAAGTACTTCTATGTGCTGCGCCCGCTGCTGGCCGTGCTGTGGATAGACCAGGGCCGTGGCCGCCCGCCGATGACGTTCGCCGATCTGTTGCAGACGGTGGGCGACTCGGCGCTGCTGGCCGAAGTGGACGAACTGCTGGCCCTCAAGCGTAGCGCCGACGAGTCCGCCTACGGCCCGCGCCGCCCTGCCCTGCACGCCTTTATCGAGGCGCAGCTGGAGCGGCCGGTGCCGGCGCTGCCGCGTACCCAGGCGGACAGCGGCCTGCTTGACGCCTACCTACGCGAAATGGTCAGCCGCTACGCCTGAACCAAGCCCGTAGCCTGGGTCGAGCGAAGCGACACCCGGGACGATCTCCCGGCCTACCACCGAGAGGGACGCGGAGCGTCCTGATGGACATTCCCACGCGGAGCGTGGGAACGATCAAGATCAAAGGATTCACCATGAAAAAGGATATTCTCGAACTCGACGGCGCCATCGGCGGCGGGCAGGTGCTGCGGACGGCGCTGAGCCTGTCGATGATCACCGGCACACCGTTTCGCATCATCAACATTCGCGCCAGGCGTAGTCGCCCGGGCCTGCTGCGCCAGCACCTGACCGCCGTGCTCGCCGCTGCCGAAATCAGCGGCGCCGAGGTTGAGGGCGCCGAGCTGCACGCCACCCGCCTGGTGTTTCGCCCCGGCCCGATCCGCGGTGGTGACTACCGTTTCGCCATCGGCTCGGCGGGTAGCTGCACCCTGGTGCTGCAGACCGTTCTGCCGGCCTTGCTGCAGGCCGCCGAGCCAAGCCGCGTGCAGATCAGCGGCGGTACCCACAACCCGGCCGCGCCGCCGTTCGACTTCCTCGACCGGGCCTGGCTGCCGCTGCTACGGCGTATGGGTGGCCGGGTCGAGTTGCAGTTGCATCGCCATGGCTTCGTGCCGGCCGGTGGCGGCGCGCTGGAAGCGTTCATCCAGCCGTCGCCGCTGATGCCCCTGCACCTGCCCGAGCGGGGCGAGGTGCTCGAACAACGCGCCGACGTGCTGCTGGCCGGCATTCCCGGCCACGTGGGCGAGCGCGAGCTGGCTCGCGTCGGCAAGCGCCTGCAATGGCCGGACGCCGACCTGCACTGCACCTGGCTGGACCAAGAGCATGGCCCAGGCAACATCCTGACCCTCACGGTGGCCTGCGAGCAGCTCACCGAGCAGTTCTGCGCATTCGGCCAGAACGGCGTTCGCGCCGAGGCTGACCAGCGGCGCAGCGGTGGCCGAGCACCTGGCCGACCAGTTGCTGCTACCGATAGCGCTGGCCGGCAGCGGCAGCTTCACCACAACGCATCTGAGCGAGCATCTGCAGAGCAATATCCAGGTGATCGAAGCCTTCTGCCCGGTGGCGGTTCATTGCACGCCGACGGGCAAGGCGTTGCGGGTTGAAGTCGGCGGCAGGGCCTGACGATCATTTTATGTGAGAGCTGGTGGGCTGAAGCCCACCCTACATGGGGCGCGCGAAATGTAGGATGGGCGCCAGCCCATCAATTGACTGCAGTCGGAAGGTGAAAACGGGCGGTGACCTGCTTTTGTGGGAACGGGCGCGGACGCTTAGTCCCATGCCCGTGATTTTTCGCGGGCATGGCCCACTCCCACAGGGCAGACTCCAATGCCTGGCGCTCACTCTGCGGCCGCTGCACTTGAGATTGAATCGAAAGGCCGGAACAGGCTCCAGGCTCGAAATGTACGCATAAAAAAACGGAGCCCTTAGGCTCCGTTTTTCATAGCAGCGCTTACTGCGCCAGCTTCTTGTGCCGTACCCGATGCGGCTGGGCGGCGGCGTCGCCGAGGCGTTTCTTGCGGTCGGCTTCGTACTCGGTGTAGTTGCCTTCGAAGAAGATCACGCCGTCATCCTCGTAAGAGAGGATGTGGGTCGCCACGCGGTCCAGGAACCAGCGATCGTGAGAGATCACGATGGCGGCGCCAGGGAAGTCCAGCAGTGCTTCTTCCAGCGAACGCAGGGTTTCCACGTCGAGGTCGTTGGACGGTTCGTCGAGCAGCAGGACGTTGGCGCCCTCCTTCAGGGTCAGGGCCAGGTGCAGACGGCCACGCTCACCACCGGAGAGGTCCTTGACGAACTTCTGCTGGTCGGCGCCCTTGAAATTGAAGCGACCCACGTAACCGCGGGACGGAACTTCGTAGTTGCCGATCTTGATCATGTCCAGGCCATCGGACACCGCTTCCCAGACGGTCTTGCTGCCGTCGAGGTCTTCGCGGCTCTGGTCGACGCAGGCCAGTTGCACGGTTTCACCGATCTCGATGCTGCCCGAGTCCGGGGTTTCCTTGCCCATCAGCATGCGGAACAGGGTCGACTTACCGGCACCGTTACCACCGATCACGCCGACGATGGCGCCCTTGGGTACGCTGAACGACAGGTCTTCGACCAGTACGCGGTCGCCGTAGCCCTTGGTGACGTTCTTGAACTCGATGACCTTGTCGCCCAGGCGCGGACCGGCCGGGATGTAGATCTCGTTGGTCTCGGCGCGTTTCTGGAATTCCTGGGACTGCATTTCCTCGAAGCGCTGCAAGCGAGCCTTGGATTTCGACTGGCGGGCCTTGGCGCCTTTGCGCACCCACTCCAGCTCTTCCTTCATGGCCTTCTCGTGGGCCGACTGCTGCTTGGACTCCTGGGCCAGACGGTCGGATTTCGCTTCCAGCCAGCCGGAATAGTTGCCTTCGTACGGAATGCCCGCGCCGCGGTCGAGTTCCAGGATCCAGCCGGCGACGTTATCGAGGAAGTAACGGTCGTGGGTGATCGCCACCACGGTGCCCGGGAAGTCGTGCAGGAAGCGCTCCAGCCAGGCCACCGAGTCGGCGTCCAGGTGGTTGGTCGGCTCGTCGAGCAGCAGCATGTCGGGGGCCGACAGCAGCAGACGGCACAGGGCCACACGGCGCTTCTCGCCACCGGACAGGTGCTCGATCTTCGCATCCCAGGCTGGCAAGCGCAGGGCGTCGGCGGCGACTTCCAGCTGACGCTCCAGGTTGTGACCATCGCTGGCCTGCAGGATGGCCTCGAGCTTGGCCTGCTCGGCAGCCAGCTTGTCGAAGTCGGCATCCGGCTCGGCATAGGCGGCGTAGACTTCGTCGAGGCGCGCCTGGGCGTCCTTGACCACGCTGACCGCTTCCTCGACCACTTCACGCACGGTCTTGCTCGGGTCCAGCTGCGGCTCCTGGGGCAGGTAACCGACGTTGATGTCCGGCATCGGCCGGGCTTCACCGTCGAATTCCTTGTCCACGCCCGCCATGATGCGCAGCAGGGTCGATTTACCGGCGCCGTTGAGGCCCAGCACACCGATCTTGGCGCCCGGGAAGAACGACAGGGAGATGTTCTTGAGGATCTCGCGCTTCGGCGGCACGACCTTGCTCAGCCGATGCATGGTGTAGACGTATTGAGCCAAAATTCAGACCTCACTAATAAATGGCGACGATGGCGCGCACCCTATGCCAAGACGCCGCCTCACGCAAACGGATAAATGCCGCACTGGCTGGGGCGTCGAGCTGCAACGCGCAACGGCATGCACGGCAATGACCGGCACAGACTACAGTACAGCGATGACCGGGTATTTTCGGCGATCTGCACGCGACTAGGAAGAGCCTCCAATGCAGGACATTCGTCGCTTTGGCTGGCACTTAGCCACATTTATGGCATGCTAGCCGACTTGGGAAGCGGACGTCCCTGTTTAACCTTTATTAGCGCATAACCTGCTTACCCGACCTCGCCGTTGCAGGACGTCATCACGTGTCAGCTGCCGAAACCATTCGCCCTCAACGCGATACCACGATCACGCCCATGCGTCGCTCCCTCAAAGGCGCCCTGGTGGTGCTGGTGCTCGGCCTGCTGGTGCTCCTGTTCTGGCAGATGCAGTTCGAGTTCCGCCAGCTCAAGGACAACCAGCGCACGCTCAGCCTGGCCGTCAGTGAACAGCTGGCCAAGCAACTGAGCCTGAACATGGCATCGCTGGCCAACGCTGGCGCTGCGGTCCTGCGGGCCACCCGCGGGCCGGCCGACTCGTTCGAACAGCAACAGCGCTATCTGGACAATCTGCGCGTGGTCTTCCCGACACTGCAGCGCCTCGTCCACCTGGATGCCAGCGGTCAGCCACGCCCCGGCAGCCCCATGCCGCCGGCCGAGCAGGCATTGCTCGCCGAGCTGATCGGTCGCACCGGCCAGCACAGCTATTACTACGTCTTCGACCCTATCGATGGTGGCCACCTCGACCTGCTGCTGCGCGAGGACGACGGCTACTGGGTAGTACGGCTGCACGCCGGCGCCCTGGGCAGTTGGCTGCCCAACGGTACCCAGGAAGATGTGTCCTGGCAGCTTGAAGACACTACCAGCCTCCGTGTCATCGCCGATTCGCGCGGCGCCATGGCCGGGGAACGCAACTTTCCCATGATCACCGCGGCCAACCAGGCGCAAACCATCGTGCTGCAGGATCTGCCGGGTTCCGACTGGCAGCTGCGCGCGATGCTCGACGAGGCCAGGGTGCAGGCCCGGGTGTTGCCGGAAATGCTCGGCAAGATCCTGCTGTTCACCCTGTGCAGCCTGCTCACCCTGTTCGCCCTCTATCGCCTGGTGCGTGAACAGGGCCATTTGCACGAACTCAATGCCGCTTCGCGGCGCTCCCTGCACCAGGCCGCCAGCGCCCTGGGTGCCATCGAGGAGCGAGTGCTGGTCACCGACGTCACCGGCCGGCTGACCTACCTCAACCCCCAGGCCGAAACCATGTTCGGCGTGAGTGCCCCGGACGCCGGCCAGTGGCACCTGTTCGAACTGCTGCCGAGTCTCAACCCGCTGCTGCTGCACGCCACCGCCTTTCGCAGCGACGAAGGTCCCGACCTGGTGGAGATCCGCCTGCACAACCAGAGCCGCCTGTTCACCGTCACCCGCAGCGACCTGCGCGACGCATCGCGCCTGCTGGGCTTCGTCTGGGTGCTGCGCGACGTCACCGAGCAACAGCAGGCGACCCGCGTGTTGCAGGAAACCCGCCGCCGCTACCAGGATATTTTCGATGGCACCGGCACGGCGCTGTGCGTGCTGGACCTGGCCGGCCTCTATCACTTTCTGCGCGAGCAGGGCCTGAAGAATGGCGCTGAGCTGATCCCCTGGCTGGAAGCCAACCCGCAGCGTCATGGCGAACTGCTGCAGCACATGCGCTTCACCGAAACCAACCAGATCGCCCTGCGCCTGCTTGGCGTCAGCAATACCGAGCAGGCGTGGGAGCAGCTGATCAATCGCGGCTCGGTGCGCGCCCAGGGCTTCCGCGCCCAGCTCAGCGCCGCCCTGCTCGATGGTGGCGGCCACCTGGAACTGGAAAGCCATATAGACGGCGACAATGGCATTACCCGCCACCTGTGGCTGGTGATGCGCCTGCCGGAAAGCCCCGAGGACCTGCACGCCGTCGCCCTGAGCATCAGCGACATCAGCAGCCGCAAACGCATGGAGCTGTCGCTGGTCGAGCGCGAGCGCTTCTGGGCCGAGGTGGTGCGCGCGGTACCGGACACCCTCTACGTCACCGATCTGGCCACACAGACGATCCTGTTCAGCAACCATGACATCGCCAGCCGCTTGGGCTACGAAGCCGGCAGCCTGACCAACCAGATCGACCGGTGGTGGCGGCAGGTCATCCATCCCGACGATCATGAGCAGCTAGAACGTGCACGCAATATGCAACGCGTGCTTGCCAACGGCGTACCGCTCGAGTCCCAGGCCCGCGTGCGCCACCGCGATGGCTCCTGGCGCTGGTTCAGCATCAGCGAGCAAGCCCTGGCCCGTGATGCCAATGGCTGGGTCAGCCGCCTGATCAGCGTGGCCCGAGATATTACCGGGCAGATCGCCCGCAACGAATCGCTGCGCGAGAACGAGCACCGTTACCGCATGCTCGCCGAAAGCATCAGCGATGTGATTTTCTCCACCGACAGCCAGCTGAACCTCGACTACGTCAGCCCCTCGGTGCAGACCGTACTGGGCTACCCGCCCGCCTGGGTGCAGGCCCATGGTTTCGGCAGCCTGGCTACCAACCCGCAGCAACTCGGCGCGGTCTACGCGCTGCTCGGGCGCATCCGTAGCGCCCTTGGCGTGCATCAGCAAATGCACGAGCTGCGCCAGACCCTCACACCGCAACTGTTCATCGTCGACTTCCTGCGTGCCGACGGCCGCAAGATTCCCATGGAGCTGCGCCTGGTGCCAATGTGGGACGATAACGGCAAGTTCGAAGGTCTGCTCGGCGTGGGCCGCGACGTGGCCCAACAACGCCGTGCCGAGAAAGACCTGCGCATGGCCGCGACGGTCTTCGAGCACTCTACGGCGGCGATTCTGGTCACCGACCCGGCGGGCTACATCGTGCAGGTCAACAACGCCTTCAGCCGGGTCAGCGGCTACAACGCCGAGCAGGTGCTCGACCAGTTACCGGGCATGCTAACGGCCGACAGCCAGCAGAGCACCCACCTGCATTACGTCCTTACCCAGCTGCGCCAGCGCGGCACCTGGGAGGGCGAAATCTGGCTCAAACGCCGCGATGGCGAGAACTTCCCGGCGTGGGTCGGCATCACCGCTGTCCATGACGAGGAAGGCGACCTGGTCAGCTACGTGTGCTTCTTCAGCGACATCAGCGAGCGCAAGGCCAGCGAACAGCGCATCCATCGCCTGGCCTACTACGACGCCCTGACCCAGTTGCCCAACCGCACGCTGTTCCAGGATCGTCTGCACACCGCTCTGCAGCACGCCGAACGGCACCGCGAGTGGGTGGTGCTGATGTTCCTCGATCTGGACCGCTTCAAGCCGATCAACGATTCCCTCGGCCACGCCGCCGGCGACCGCATGCTCAAGGACGTGGCCGTACGCCTGGCCGCCTGCGTCGGCGAGGACGACACCGTGGCGCGTATGGGTGGCGACGAATTCACCCTGCTGCTACGCTCCAGCGCCAGCCGCGATGCGGCCCTGCACCGCGCCATCCACGTCGCCGAGCAGATTCTCGACAGCCTGGCCCAGGCCTTCGTGCTCGAAGGCCGCGAGTTCTTCGTCACCGCCAGTATCGGCATCGCCCTCGGCCCGCAGGACGGCAACGAGCCGAGCCAGCTGATGAAGAACGCCGACACCGCCATGTACCACGCCAAGGAGCGCGGCAAGAACAACTTCCAGTTCTACCAGGCGGCCATGAACGCCAGCGCCCTGGAGCGTCTGGAGCTCGAAGGCGACCTGCGCCACGCCCTGGAACAGGGCGAATTCCTGCTTCACTACCAGCCGCAGTTCTCCGGCAACGGCAAGCGCCTGACCGGTGTCGAGGCGCTGCTGCGCTGGCAGCACCCCAAGCGCGGCCTGGTGTCACCCAGTGCGTTCATCCCGGTGCTCGAAGAACTCGGCCTGGTGGTACAGGTCGGCGACTGGGTGCTGACCGAGGCGTGCCGTCAGCTGAACATCTGGCACCACAACAAGATCCGCGTGCCCAAGGTGTCGGTGAATCTCTCGGCGCGCCAGTTCAGCGACGGCGACCTGCGCCAGCGCATCGAACGCATCCTCGTCGAGAGCCGCATTCCGGCCGCGTGCCTGGAGCTGGAGCTGACCGAAAGCATCCTCATGCAGGACGTTGGCGCCGCGCTGCAGACCCTCACCGACCTGAAGAATCTCGGGGTATGCATCGCCATCGACGACTTCGGCACCGGCTACTCGTCGCTCAATTACCTCAAGCAATTCCCCATCGACGTACTGAAGATCGACCGCAGCTTCGTCGACGGCCTGCCCCACGGCGAGCAGGACGGGCAGATCGCCCGCGCCATCATCGCCATGGCCCACAGCCTGAACATGTCGGTGATCGCCGAAGGCGTGGAAACCCAGGAGCAGCTCGATTTCCTGCGCACCTACGACTGCGACGAGGTGCAGGGCTACCTGCTGGGCCGGCCCATGCCCGCCCATCGCTTCGAGGCGCAGTTCTGCGGGCGCAGCCTGTTCATGCTCGAGTGACGGCACGGCAAGCGGCGTCGAGAACCTGCTCACGATCTTTTTAGGCGACATTACAGAGGCTGCTACTAGGCAGAAGCGGCCGTTCGCGTAACCCGTAGGAGGGGCTTCAGCCCCGAGCTTTTTATCAAGGCAAACAAAGAGCTCGGGGCTGAAGCCCCTCCTACAAATACTCCGTTCACCGACCGCTCCCGCCACTTTGCAGTCAAAGCGCTGAAGTCGAGCCGAAAGATCGTGAACAGGCGCAGCGTGAGCGCCACTTGTCCCGCTCATGACCACGCTTCATATGCCTGGCCAGCCTGGATGCGGTAGAATCCGCCCCCTCTTTACTCCGCCCAGCTGACTTTCAGGGGATTGCCATGTTCAGCCGTGATTTGACCATTGCCAAGTACGACGCCGAGCTCTTCGACGCCATGCAGCAAGAAGCTCTGCGCCAGGAAGAGCACATCGAGCTGATCGCCTCGGAAAACTACACCAGCCCAGCAGTGATGGAAGCCCAGGGCAGTGTGCTGACCAACAAGTACGCCGAGGGCTACCCGGGCAAGCGTTACTACGGTGGTTGCGAGCACGTCGACGTGGTCGAGCAACTGGCCATCGACCGCGCCAAGCAGCTGTTCGGCGCCGACTACGCCAACGTCCAGCCGCACGCAGGTTCGCAAGCCAACGCGGCGGTGTACCTGGCCCTGCTCAGCGCCGGTGACACCATCCTGGGCATGAGCCTGGCCCACGGCGGCCACCTGACCCACGGTGCCAGCGTTTCCTCCTCCGGCAAGCTGTACAACGCCGTGCAGTACGGCATCGACGGCAACGGCCTGATCGACTACGACGAAGTCGAGCGCCTGGCCGTCGAGCACAAGCCGAAGATGATCGTTGCCGGTTTCTCGGCTTACTCCCAGGTGCTGGACTTCGCGCGCTTCCGCGCCATCGCCGACAAGGTCGGTGCCTATCTCTTTGTTGATATGGCGCATGTTGCGGGTCTGGTTGCCGCTGGTGTGTACCCGAACCCGGTGCCGTTCGCCGACGTGGTCACCACCACCACCCACAAGACCCTGCGCGGCCCGCGCGGCGGCCTGATCCTGGCGAAGAAGAACGAAGAGATCGAGAAGAAGCTCAACTCCGCGGTCTTCCCGGGTGCCCAGGGCGGTCCGCTGGAGCACGTCATCGCCGCCAAGGCGATCTGCTTCAAGGAAGCGCTGCAGCCTGAGTTCAAGGCTTACCAGCAGCAGGTGGTGAAGAACGCCCAGGCGATGGCCGAAGTGTTCATCGAGCGCGGCTTCGACGTGGTGTCCGGCGGCACCCAGAACCACCTGTTCCTGCTCTCGCTGATCAAGCAGGACATCTCCGGTAAGGACGCCGACGCCGCGCTGAGCAAGGCCTACATCACCGTCAACAAGAACTCGGTGCCTAACGACCCGCGTTCGCCGTTCGTGACCTCGGGCCTGCGCTTCGGTACCCCGGCCGTCACCACCCGCGGCTTCAAGGAAACCGAGTGCCGCGAGCTGGCTGGCTGGATCTGCGACATCCTCGCCGACCTGAACAATGACGCGGTGATCGACGCCGTGCGCGAGAAGGTCAAGGCCATCTGCGCCAAACTGCCGGTTTACGGCAAGTAAGCGCCAGCGCTGCGATAGAGAGCCCGGCTGATGCCGGGCTTTTTTATGCCTGCGGGAAAATGTGCTGGCGACAAGCCCACTCCCGCGTGGCCCCCGCCCGCGGGGCGAATGGTGGCCACGCCACAATACCGCTACGTGCCAACCATCGCTTCGCGCAGCGGGCGACGCTCCCACAAAAAAGCGGCCACCCCACCATCGCGCAGGAGCCCCGACCCAGGGCGGGTGGCCGTCACAACGAAAAAACCGCGCAATGGCGCGGTTTCTTCGGCGGGTCTTTCCAACGGGGTTGCGCGGCTAGGCCGCTTCCATCAACGCGATGCTGCAGCCGGTGCAGCCGCCGCCGTGCACGGCGACCCGGCACCCAGGCCAGCAGTCATGCTCTCGACGTTATTGAGCACGTTGTTGCCCTGGTTGACGCGCTGGGCCTTTTCGGCGGCGTCCACGCGCTGGGCATAGGTGGTGGAGGTGCCTTGCAAGCTCTGCTGGGTTTCCAGCACCGAGTTGGCGATGCTCAGCAGGCTACGCCCCGAGGCGATCAGGCTGTCCGACGTGCTCGGCGTGCACGGCGCGGCACCGTTGGCCACCTGGGAGCTGTGCAGGCCCTGGCTTTGCGTGTTCTGTGGCAGGCAGCCAGCGAGCGTCGCCAGCATTGGCACGACGAGCAGAGCCCCAATCGTTCCGTTGATGTTCATCTAGAATCCCTCGGTCACTGGGCTCCGGCCCGTGCCGAAGCGATGGCGGGATTCTAGGAAGCGGGTTGGCACACCGAAATAGCACAGGTGTGCTAGAGGCACTTTGCTCCCTGGCGCGCGCCTTGCGCAGCTACGCAGCAGCGGCCTATGGTGGCCGGATATCCGCGTTAGCACACAGGGAACCGTCATGCTGGCCACTGCCTCGCCTACCTACGATGTCGAACGTGCCCAGGCCGTCGTGCGCCTGATCATCGCGCCGATCGCGATCTGCTACACCCTGCTGATGCACCTGCGCTCGGCCATCGACCCCACGCTGGCCGGCTGGATTCTGCTGCTCGAGTGCCTTTTCCTGGCCGCCTCACTGGCCCTGTGGATCGACATCCGTCGACGCCCCGGCCACTACCCGGTGCGCCGTGTGCTGACCATGCTCAGCGACTACACCTGTATCACCGTAACCATCGGCTTTGGCGGCGAACCGATGCTGCCGGTCTACGCCATCCTGATCTGGGTCACGGTGGGCTACGGCCTGCGCTATGGCTCCAGCTACCTGCTGCTGGCGACCATCCTGGCCACCCTGTCGCTGGCGATGATCGCCAGCGTCTCGGCTTACTGGCAGTCGCAGCCCTACCTGATCATCACCCTGCTGCTCACTACCCTGATGGTGCCGGCCTACATGCACGCCCTGCTCAAGCGCTCGCGCCTGGCCGCCGAAGCCGAGCAGGCCGCCAATCGTGCCAAGTCGCAGTTCCTCGCTCAGGCCAGCCACGACCTGCGCCAGCCCATCCACTCCATCAGCCTGTTCACCGCCTGCCTGCGCGACAGCCGCCTGGATGGCGAGCAGCACCGCCTGGTGGAGAACATCGACAAGTCCCTGAACAGTGTCGCCCGGCTGTTCCGTACGATTCTGGACATGTACTCGCTGGACAGCGGCAAGGTGGTCGCCCATATGGAGCCGCTGCCGCTAAGAGGCCTGCTACGCCAGTTGATCCAGCAAAACACCGAGGCGGCGCGCTGGGCCGGTGTGGAGATCCGTCTGCACTGCCAGGACGTATACGTGCATGCCGACCAGAGCCTGCTGACCACCATGCTGCAGAACCTGCTCACCAACGCGCTCAAGTACGCGCCCGGTCAGCCCGTGCTGATCGGCTGCAGGCGGCGCGGCGCAAGTCTTTCCATCGAGCTTTACGACAAGGGTCGCGGTATCGCCGAGGCGCATCTGGAAAACATCTTCGAGGAGTTCTACCGCGTGCGGCAGACCCGCGACAGCGACGTGGAAGGCATGGGCCTGGGGCTGACCATCGTGCGCCGCCTGGGCAAACTGATGGACCTGCAAGTGCGCATCCGCTCGGTGGAAGGCAAAGGCACCCTGGCGGCCATCGACGGCCTGCAGCTGGCGAGCGCGCCGGTCCAGCAGGCGACAGCGCAAGCGTCCAAGCCGCAGGCGCCGAGCATGCTCAACGGCCTGCGCATCTGCCTGATCGAGGATGACCACAACGTGCTGCTGGCCACCGCCACCTTGCTGAAGAAATGGGGCTGCGTGGTCGACACCTACACCTCGCTGCCCGACGTGGCGGCTGATATCGACCTGGTGGTGACCGACTTCGACCTCGGCCTGGAAGCCTCCGGCGCCGACTGCATCGCCCACGTGCGCGCCCTCGCCGCCCGCCAGGTGCCGGCCATCATCATGACCGGCCACGATGTACGCCGCGTGCAGGAAGCGGTGGGTGATGACCAGATACCGATTCTTTCCAAACCCGTGCAGCCGGCAGAACTGCGCTCGCTGCTGGTGGCCCTGAAGCTCAAGGCCCAGGCGGCCTAGGACGCCTAGCGCAGCCCGGCCTTGGCGCCCATGGCCGCTGCCGCCGCACGGCTGCCCACATCCAGCGTGCGCATCAGTGCCGACACATGGATACGCACGGTAAAGGGCGAGATATCCAGCTCGCGGGCGATTTCCTTGTTGGCCAGGCCGCGCACCAGCAGGCGCAGCACGTCCTGCTGGCGTGGCGTGAGTTGCTCCAGCAGATGCCGCGCCTCGGCGAAGGCCGGCACCCCGGCCGGCCCCAGGGTCAGCACGAACTCGCCGTCACGCACCGCCTGCAACGCCTCGGCGATCTCGTCGGGCGGCGTCGCCTTTCCGATAAAGCCGTCTGCGC
The DNA here is from genome assembly GCF_900112645.1 of Phytopseudomonas straminea. GTDB lineage: Bacteria > Pseudomonadota > Gammaproteobacteria > Pseudomonadales > Pseudomonadaceae > Aquipseudomonas > Aquipseudomonas straminea. The sequence continues at coordinate 36,099 of NZ_FOMO01000001.1, forward strand.
CTGACGCCATCACCTCGTCGATCAACTCGCGATTGTCGACCATCGACACGATCACGATGGAGCTGCGCGTGAAGCGCTGGCGCAACGCGCCAATGGCCTCTGGCGACTGCCCGGGGAACAGCAGGTCGAGCATGAACAGGCTGGGCGGCGCGCCGGCCGCGGCCTGGGCCAGCACCTCGTCCATATCGCCGGCTTCGAGAATGCAGGCATGGGGAAACACCCGCTGCACGATGCGGCTCAGACCCTCACGGAAAACCGGATGGTCATCGGCCACGATGATGCGCTCTTGTGGCGGGCGTTCGAGGATGGGGTAAGTGTCGGTCATGGGCTCAGACTAAGGTCATATACCCAGCGCATGCCAGCACTGGTTCACAGACTGGAGCGATGGGCTGCTTGCAACTAGCGCAACGTCGACGGCAACCGCGAGCGCCCACTGCAAAACGGGGCGAACCGCTTACGTGGCTCGCCCGATTGCCGTTGCCTTACCAGCCCATATTGAAATGGATGCCCGGGCTGAAGCCGAAGCGCGGATCGGCGACGATCAGCTCATCCTTACCCTTCTCCCTGGCAACACGCACCTTCAAAGATTGCGGCTCGACGAGCTTATCCAGCGACGCCCGGCTTGCTGCCTTGAGAATTTCCGGGTTCTTCACCCATTCATCGACGCTGGCCGGGGCCACGGTGAAGCTCACGGTCCAGGCACCGGAGAGGGCTGGCGGCAGGTCGCGCTCGGCCTCTTCGTCGATGACCTTGATATCGCTGATCTGGTAGCTGTCCGTGTAGCAGAAGCCGGAGCGCTCGGCATCGTATTCGGCCTGGCCCTTCTCGGTCAGCTGATAACCATCGGCGCTCTGGGCGATGAAGCCGATGTCTTCGAACGGCCGGGTGATGGCGCCGTTCTTGCTGGCCATGTCGGGCGGAATCGGGAAGCTCTTGAACAGCGTCGAGGTGGCGCAGCCTTTGCTGGAAATGCTGTCGGCCAGCGTTTTGGAAATTTCCGACTCCGACGGCGCGCTTTGCCCACAGGCGGAGATCAGGGCAGACAGAGTGACGAGGGTTAGCAAGCGTTGCAAAGTGGGCATCCTTTTCGAGGGTGTATGCAGTCGGCGCGCACCTGAGGAGACTCAGGTCTGCCGCTCCGATGCTACAGACAGCATCGCACTGCAATTGTTACCAAGATTTGCTGCGGGCCTTTGGCCGCGCGCGCGCCCTCACTCGCGCCGCAGGAAATGCACGCTGAACAACTGCGCCGGATCGCGCCACATGGCCACCGACACGAAGCCGCATTCGCCAGCCAACGCACGGAAAGCGCCAGGCGTGTACTTGTAGAAATTCTCGGTGTGCAGGGTTTCGCCGGCGGCGAACTCGAACACCCGATCCTCGATGCGTACCTGCTGCTTATCGCGGCTGACCAGGTGCATCTCGATACGCGAGGCCTGCTCGTTGTAGAACGCCCGGTGCTCGAAGCGCTGCGGGTCGATGTCGCTGTCCAGTTCGCTGCGGATGCGCTCGAGCAGGTTGAGGTTGAACAGCGCGGTGACCCCGGCTGCATCGTTGTAGGCACGCTCCAGCACACCGCGGTCCTTGACCAGATCCACGCCGATCAACAAACCGCTGCCGGCCGGTAGTGCCTGATGCAGGTTGCGCAGAAAGGCCCGCGCTTCGTGGGAGTCGAAATTGCCGATGCTCGACCCTGGGAAGAACGCCAGCGGCCGTTGCCCCAATGCCTCGGCGGGCAGCTTTAGCGGTTGGCTGAAGTCGGCGCACAGGGCGTGCACGTCCAGCCAACGGTAATCGGCGGCCAGGCGGCGCGTGCAGATATCCAGAAACTCGCGGGAGATATCGATGCCCAGGTAACGCGCCGGGCGTAGGGCCTCGAGCAGCAGGCGAATCTTGCGGCTGGCGCCACTGCCCAGCTCCACCAGGCTGGCGTTGCGCCCGGCCAGTTCGGCGATGGCGTCCGCCGCCAGGCGCAGGATGGTTTCCTCGGTGCGCGTCGGGTAGTACTCCGGCTGCTGGCAGATCAGCTCGAACAGTTGCGAGCCGCGGTGATCGTAGAAGAACTTCGGCGACATCGCCTTCGGACTGGCCGCGAAGCCGCGCAGGGCCTCGTCACGCAGCGCCTGCTGCTCGAGGTTCTGGGGGTGTTCGTGGGTACGGATTGCCAGTGCCATGCTCAGAGCTCCTTGGCCAGGCGCAGGCCGGAGAACTGCCAACGCATGGTGGGGTAGAAGAAGTTGCGGTAGGTGGGGCGCACGTGGTCTTCCGGCGTGGCGCAACAGCCGCCGCGCAACACCATCTGCCCGGACATGAACTTGCCGTTGTACTCACCCAGGCTGCCGCCCAATGGACGAAAGCCGGGGTACGGCCGGTAGGCGCTGGCGGTCCACTCCCACACATCGCCATACAGCTGCTGCAGGCAATCACCGGCCCCCGCCGCTACCGGCTGCAGGTGATCGTTCTCTACGAAGTTGCCCCACACAGGCTCGTCCTGGGCGGCGATTTCCCACTCTTCCTCGCGAGGCAATCGCGCCTGGGCCCAGGTGGCGAAAGCCTCGGCCTCGAAGTAGCTGAGGTGGCAGACCGGCGCAGCCAGATCCAGCTCACGCGGCCCGCCGAGGGTCAGCTCCAGCCAGTCGTCGCCCTCGCGTTCCCAGTAAAGCGGCGCCTGCCAGCCGGCGCGCTGGATGTGGTCCCAACCGTCCGCCAGCCAAAGCGCGGTGCTGCGGTAACCACCATCGCGAATGAACTCAAGATATTCACCATTGCTCACCGGCCGGTTAGCCAACTGGAAGGCCTCGGCGAACACCCGGTGCTGCGGCCGCTCGCAATCGAAGGCAAAGCCCTCGCCGCTAAAACCGACCTGGCGCAGCCCGGCGGGAAACTCGATCCAGCGCAGCTCGCTCGCCTGACCGCCGCCGGGCTTGAGGTCATGCCGGTAAACCGGCCGCAGCGGGTTCTGCGCCAGGATGTGCTTGATATCCATCAACAGCAGCTCCTGATGCTGCTGCTCGTGCTCCAGCCCCAGCTCGATGCGCTGCAACACCTCGTCGGGCAACTCAGCACCGCGCTGGCCGAACAGCTGCTCCATGGCCAGATCGACATGGCTGCGATAGGCATACACCTCGCTCACCGTCGGCCGCGACAACACCCCCCGCCGCGCCCGCTCGAAGGGCGTGCCGTGGGTCTTGTAGTAGGAGTTGAAGAGATGGTCGTAGCGCTCGTCCAGCGGGCGATAATCCGCCAGGAATGGCTGCAATATGAAGGCCTCGAAGAACCAGGTGACATGAGCTAGATGCCACTTGGGCGGGCTCACGTCCGGCATGCTCTGGATCACATGATCCTCGGCCTCCAGCGGCTCGCAAAGCCGCTCACTGGCAGCGCGTACGCGCTGGTAACGCTGCCAGAGCTGTTCGACGTGCAGTGGTGAAGTGGCGATCCTGCTGGTGCGGTCTCGCATAACACGCATCCTGTGCCGGCGCCGCGAAACGCGACGGTTCTAGAGCCGACTGGATGGGGGTGGGAAAGGTTCAGAGAAAGTGGCTGGGTGGCGACGATGAGTAGTCGGCAATGGGGAGAAAGCCGCGCAATGCGCGGCTTTGAAGGTGGTGGGCCCACACGGACTCGAACCGTGGACCAAAGGATTATGAGTCCTCTGCTCTAACCAACTGAGCTATAGGCCCCCAGAAGGCTGGCGGAGTATACCGATGCACTTCGCCGAGTGCCAATCCGATGCGCCACGGCTTGCTGGAACGCCCGAAAGGGTTCATTGGATGACAAACGATTGCGCGCCCGCGCGCAGCAAAACCGCGTGCAATCCCCCCGCCGTTTTGTTCATAATTTGCACGACGTTCCTATCCCGCCGTGCCACCACGCTGACGATACGAGCCCAACCAGCCTAGCCGGGCCCGCACCTTGACGAGTCAGACCTCCAAGATCACTTACCTCAGACGCCTGGTCGCGATCATGACCAGTGTGGTGGGTTTGGCCGTGGTGGTGCTCACTTTCCTGCAGGTCGAATGGGACAGGCGTGAGTCGCTGCGCCAGCATGTCGCCGATATGGAGAACCTGTCGGCGGCACTGACCCGCCAGGCAGAATCGACCATTCGTGATGCCCATGCCGTGCTGCTTGGCATGCAGCGCAAGTTGCAGGTCTCCGGTTATGGCCCCGAGAGCCTGAACGAGGTGCTGGAGGTGGCGCGGGCGCAGTCGGCGATCCTGACAGACGTGCAGGGCTTCACGGTACTCGATGCCAATGGCCGGCCCCTGGTCACCACGGTGCGCAACCCTATCACCAGTTACTCTGCCCTGGATCGCGAGTACTTCCTCGTGCATCGCAATAATCAGGTCAGCGGCTTGTACATTGGCCCGCCGGTGAAGAGCCGCATGAGTGGCGAGTGGGTGATTTCCCTGTCCATGCGGCTGAGCGATGCCAGTGGCGAGTTTCACGGCGTAGTGATGGCGACGCTACTGGTCCAGCATTTCGTGGACTTTTACCAGACCATCGACCTGGGCAGCCAGGGTGTGATCGGCATGGCCAAGCGCGACGGCACCTTGTTGGTCAGGTCGAAGGATTCGGACCAACACGCCGGTCTGAACATGTCCAGCAGCCCACTGCTGCGCAAGGTGAACGAAGAGGGCGTGACGCGCGGCAGCCTGGTGCTCACAGCGATGATCGACGGCGTGAGGCGTATCTACGGCTTCGATACCAGCGATGAATACCCGATTCTGGTGGCTGCTTCACTCGGTGAAGAGGAGGCGATGGCCGCCTGGCGCAGCCGCTCGCTGCAGAACTGGTCGCTGGCTGCCTGTGTACTGGTCATCCTGTTTTCCATGGGCTGGCTGATCTGGCGTGCGCTCGGTCGCCAGGGCCGCATGGAAGCACGGCTGCAGAGCATGCACCGGGATCTGGCGCTGGCCAACCATGCGCTGGAAATCATGGCCGGCGAGGATGCCCTGACCGGCCTGGCCAACCGCCGCCGCCTGGATGAAGCATTGCGCGCGGCCTTCCAGTCCGCCGCCGCTCAGGGCCAGCCGCTGTCGTTCGTGCTGCTGGATGTGGACCACTTCAAGCGCTTCAACGACCAGTACGGCCACCCGGCCGGCGACGAGGCGCTCAAGCAGGTGGCGGCGGTGCTCAAACGCCACGCCAAGCGCAACGCGGATACCACCGCGCGCTACGGCGGCGAAGAACTGGCGCTGATCCTGCCAGGCGCGGAAAGCACGGCAGCGATGGCCGTGGCCGAGCGTATCCGCGCTGACGTCGAGGCGTTGGCGATCGCCAACCAGGGTTCGCCCTACGCCAATCTCACCTTGAGCATTGGCGTCGCCTCTTGTACTCCCGGGCAGGCGATACAGACGCCCGCCGACCTGGTCGCCGCAGCCGACGTCGCCCTCTATGCCGCCAAAAGTGCCGGCCGCAACCGCGTGAACCTCGCCGCACAGCCCGTCTGACAGGCACTGCAGCCATGCCCAGCTTTTTGCTGGGCAACGACTACAAAAACGCTAATTTCGCTATCCCCCACCTCTGAACACAATGGCCTCAACGCACGAACGGCTCGTGCCGGCCAGGGCCATCCCTGTGCATGGGCGCCGGGCCTCCTTCAGAGGGACGCAACGATGGCTGTTGAAACAACCCGAACAGACACCCTGGTGGTGGGCGCCGGCCAGGCCGGCGTGGCGATGAGCGAGCACCTGACCAAACTCGGCGTGCCGCACCTGGTGCTGGAACGCGAACGCATCGCCGAGCGCTGGCGCACCATGCGCTGGGATTCGCTGGTCGCCAACGGCCCGGCCTGGCACGACCGCTTCCCCGGGCTGGAGTTCGACATCGACGACGACGCCTTTCCAGGCAAGGAACAGGTGGCGGCCTACTTCGAAGCCTATGCGCGCAGCTTCAATGCGCCGATCCACACCGGCGTGGAAGTGCACAAGGTTCGCCGCAACGCCAATCGCCCCGGCTTTACCGTGGAAACCTCCGAAGGCGTGATCGAAGCCAATCGCGTGGTGGCCGCCACCGGCCCCTTCCAGCGCCCGGTGATTCCGGCCATCGCCCCGCAGGATGAACGCCTCACGCAGATCCATTCCGCCGAGTACCGCAACCCGCAGCAACTGCCCGCCGGCGCCGTGCTGGTGGTGGGCGCCGGCTCCTCGGGCACGCAGATCGCCGATGAGCTGATGCAGTCTGGCCGTCAGGTTTACCTGTCCGTCGGCGCCCATGACCGGCCGCCACGCAGCTACCGCAACCGGGACTTCTGCTGGTGGCTGGGCGTGCTTGGCGAGTGGGACCAGGAGACGCCGAAAGCCGGCCGCGAGCACGTGACCATCGCGGTCAGCGGCGCCTATGGCGGCAAGACCATCGACTTCCGCCGCCTGGCTCACCAGGGCATGACGCTGGTCGGCCTGACCCGCTCGTTCGACAACGGCGTGGTGCAGTTCGCCGACGATCTGGCCGACAACATCCGCCGCGGTGACGAGAACTATCTGGCGCTGCTCGATGCGGCGGACGCCTACGTGAAACGCAACGGCCTCGACCTGCCGGAGGAACCCGAAGCGCGCATCATCCCGACCGATCCCGCGTGTATGAACGAGCCGCTGCGCGAGCTGGACCTGATCGCGGCCGGCGTGACGTCGATCATCTGGGCGACCGGCTTCGCTACCGACTTCAGCTGGCTGGAAGCCGACACCTTCGATGCCAACGGCAAGCCCCAGCACCAGCGCGGCGTGTCCCGCGAGCCGGGCATCTATTTCCTCGGCCTGCCGTGGCTGTCGCGCCGTGGCTCGTCGTTCATCTGGGGCGTATGGCACGACGCCAAGCACGTCGCCGACCACATCGCCACGCAGCGCAAATACACCGCCTACCGCGATGCCGAGCAGCGCCAGGCCGCAGCCCCCGTCACCCGCCTGCAGGGAGTCAAGTGATGCCCACCCATACCCGTATCCGCATGTTCAACACCAAGGACACCTACCCCAACCAAACCCTGGACAACGACCTCTGCCAGGCCGTGCGCGCCGGCAACACGGTGTACGTACGCGGCCAGGTCGGCACCGACTTCGACGGCAACCTGGTCGGCCTCGGCGACCCGCAGGCGCAGACCGAGCAGGCGATGAAGAACCTCAAGCAGTTGCTCGAAGAAGCCGGCAGCGACCTGTCCCATATCGTCAAGACCACCACCTACATCATCGACCCGCGCTACCGCGAGCCGGTGTACAAGGAGGTCGGCAAATGGCTCAAGGGCGTGTTCCCGATTTCCACCGGGCTGGTGGTCTCGGCCCTCGGCCAGCCGCAGTGGCTGATGGAGATCGACGTGATCGCGGTGATCCCGGACGACTGGCCAGCCCAATAAGGAGGCGTGCATGACCTTTTCCATCGTCGGACGCTGCCCGGAAACCGGCCAGCTGGGCATCGCCATCAGCTCGTCGAGCATCGCCGTCGGCGCGCGCTGCCCCTGGCTGCGTGCCGGCGTCGGTGCGGTGGCCACCCAGAACGTCACCCTGCCAGCCCTCGGCCCGCAGATTCTCGATCTGCTCGAGCAGCAGGCATTGGAGCCAGGCGACGCCTTGCAGCGCGCCCTCGGCGCCAATGGCTGGAGCCAGTATCGCCAGGTGACGGTGATCGACAGCCAGGGCCGCACCGCCCTGTTCAGCGGCAAGGAAGCGCTGGGCCTGTACAACGCGGTGGCCGGCGAGCAGTGCGTGGCAGCCGGCAATCTGCTGGCGAGCGAGGCGGTGATCCAGGCCATGGTCGAGGCCTTCAAGAACGCCAGCGGGCAACTGGCCGACCGCCTGCTCGCCGCCATGCACGGGGCGATGGCCGCCGGCGGCGAGGCCGGCCCGGTGCACTCGGCGGCGCTCAAGGTGGTGGGCGACCTGGTGTGGCCGATCATCGACCTGCGGGTCGATTGGGCGGACGAAGACCCCATCGGCCAGCTCGACGGTCTGTGGCAGGCCTACCGGCCGCAGATGCAGGATTACCTGACCCGCGCCCTCGACCCGACGGCGGCGCCAAGCTACGGAGTGCCGGGCGATGAATGAGCCAACCAGCCGCGCCCTGCTCGAGCGGCTGATCGGCTTTGCCACGGTCAGCCGTGATTCCAACCTGGAGCTGATCGAATTCATCCGCGAGTACCTGGCGGGCTTTGGCGTGGACAGCGAGCTGTTCCATAACGCCGAAGGCACCAAGGCCAACCTGTTCGCCACCATCGGCCCGCAGGATCGCGGCGGCGTGGTGCTGTCCGGCCATACCGACGTGGTGCCGGTCGACGGCCAGGCCTGGACGGTCGAACCGTTCCAGTTGAGCGAACATGACGGGCGCCTGTACGGCCGCGGCACTGCAGACATGAAAGGCTTCATCGCCTGCGTGCTGGCCGCGGTACCGAGCCTCGTGCAACGCCCGCTGCAGGTGCCGGTGCACCTGGCGTTTTCCTATGACGAGGAAGTCGGCTGCCTGGGCGTGCGCTCGATGCTCGCCGAGCTGGAAAAACGCCCGCACAAACCCACCCTGTGCCTGATCGGCGAGCCGACCGAACTCAAGCCGGTACTCGGCCACAAAGGCAAGCTGGCGATGCGTTGTGAAGTGCACGGCGCGGCCTGTCACTCGGCCTACGCGCCCTACGGCGTGAACGCCATCGAATACGCGGCGCGGCTGATCGGCCACCTGGGCGAAATCGGCGCACGCCTGGCCCAGCCCGAGCACCACGATGCGCGCTTCGATCCGCCCTTCTCCACCGTGCAGACCGGCGTGATCAAGGGCGGCCGCGCCCTGAACATCGTGCCGGCCGAATGCGAATTCGATTTCGAGGTGCGCGCACTGCCGGGCTTCGACGCCCAGCGCGTTCCGGACGAGCTGCAGCGCTACGCCGCCGAGCAATTGCTGCCGAAGATGCAGGCGGTGAGCGCCGCCAGCGATATCCGCCTGCACCCCCTGAGCGCCTACCCGGGCCTCGCCACACCGCCCGACAGCGAAGCGGCTCGCTTGCTGGCCAGGCTCTGCGGCTCGAGCGACTTCGGCACCGTGGCCTTCGGCACCGAAGGCGGCCTGTTCGACGGTGCCGGCATCCCCACCGTAGTCTGCGGCCCCGGCAGCATGGACCAGGGCCACAAGCCCGACGAGTTCGTCAGCCTGGAACAGCTGCATGGTTGCGATGCGCTGCTCCAGTGCTTGGCGGATTACCTCTGCGACCCGGGCTGAACCGCAACCTGTAGCCCGATGTTGAGCAACGCGATACCCGGGGCATGTTCCCTGGGTGTCGCTGCGCTCGACCCAGGCTACGACCAATGTGGGAGCGCGCCATGCGCGCGAAAAAATCGCGGGCATGGCCCGCTCCCACAGGTGTAGATGCTGATATGAGTAGCTCGTAGGATGGGTGAAACCCATCAACACTGCTGAACACCACCGGTAGCCTGGGTTGAGCAACGCGATACCCAGGACATTTTCCCGGGTGTCGCTGCGCTCGACCCGAGCTACCCGAGCACCGCCCTATTGCGCAGCTTGCTCGCTCAGTTCGCCCAACCGCTCCCGGCAAAAATCCACGAACAGCTGCGCCGGTTTGGTCAGTTGCCCGCGTTTGAGGCGCGCCGCCACCAGCCCGGAGGTGGCCACCGGCTCGGCGATGTCCACAGTGACCACGCGCTTGCCATCGTAGGTGCATTCGGAGTGCGGCTTGGTGACCAGCAGGGAGAAGCCGAAGCCCTGGCCGACCATGCCGCGCACCATTTCGATGGACGGTGAGCTGAAGACGATATTGGGCGTCAGCCCCAGTTCGTGAAACAGGCTGACGAAGTAGGTTCGGCTGGGTTGCACGTCGAGCAGGATCATCGGCTCCAGGCACAGGTCGCGCAGCGATACCAAGGCCTGGCCGGCGAAACGGTGCTGCTCGGGCAGCAGCACGTAGGGTTTCTGCGGCGGCATCAGCGGCTCGGTGGCGATGGTGCCGTCGAGGTCGTGCTCGTAGAGAAACGCCAGGTCGAACGAGCCAGCGGTCAGGCCCTGCACCAGCTCCTGCTGCTCGCCATCGCGAATGCGGATGTCCACGCCCGGGTAGCGTTCGCGAAAGCCGGCGATCAGTTGCGGCAGGTACAGCGGCGCGACGGTTTCGAAGCAGCCGATGTCGATTTGCCCGGCGACGATGTCGTTGTCGGCCAGGGCGTTCTGCTCGAACTCGCGGGCCATGCGCAGCAGTTGCTGGGCCTTCTCGTAGAAGCGCGCGCCGCTGGGCGTCAGCGACACGCCCTGGGCGTGATGGCGAATGAACAGCTGCACGCCGAAGCTTTCTTCCAGCCCCTTGATCGCCGTGGAGATTGACGGCTGGGCGATATACAGCTGGCGCGACGCCTCGGCCACGCTGCCCGCCTCCACCGTGGTGACGAAGTACTTGAGTTGCCGCAGGGTATAGGAAGCCACGTGTCCGATCTCAGCGTGATAACGGCTAGGGTCTGTTGGCGTTTCACGCACGGCCGCGCCGGAGCCCGTTTTGCCGCGAGGCAAGGCACGAGCCGCGAAGTTTAGCTGGCTAAATGAGCCGGCGAGAAACGCAGCATCGCGGTAAAACGGGCCCGGCCCTTCGGGTGGGGCCGCCTAGGTTGCGCGGGAAATCTCGCCATGCGTTGTTGGAGGACTTGGCAAGGGAACACCATTCCCTGCGTCCTCCGCCTAGCGGATCGCCGCCCGGCCTGGCGAGATTTCTCGCTGCAACGCGGCTCGCGCTGAAACGTCAACAGACCCTAACACCTTACTCCAACACGGCGCCCTGGCGGGGCTCTGCCTTGCAAAGGTTTTTCGTAAGTCCCGAGCATATTTTTACTAATTTTCCTGCGCGCCGGACTGACGCACCATGGCCCTCACCTGAACGACAGTTCCCGCCCAGCCCGCACTCAGGGCGGCACAACAACAAAGATTCTGCTGACGCGTGACACAACGCGCAGCTTCGCCGCTTCGGCCCTACTGCCCCTGTTCCAACTAAAACGAAAAAACAGCGAGGGAGTTTCCATGTTCAAGCACTTGCGTCCATCCATCCGCACCGCCATCGGTCTGTCCCTGCTGGCTGGTGCCAGCAACGCGGCGCTGGCCGCCGACAGCCTCACGGTGATCTCCTTCGGCGGCGCCACCAAGGTCGCGCAGACCGCCGCCTACTTCAAACCCTTCGAGCAGAGCGGCGCCGCCCGCGTGGTGGCCGGCGAGTACAACGGCGAACTGTCCAAGGTCAAAGCCATGGTCGATGTCGGCCAGGTGACCTGGGATGTGGTCGAGGTGGAAAGTCCGGAGCTGCAGCGCGGCTGCGAAGAGGGCCTGTTCGAGCGCATCGACCCGGCCATTCTCGGCGATGCCAACCAGTACATTCCCGGCACCGTGAGCGAGTGCGGCGTGGCCACCTATGTGTGGTCGATGGTGATGGCCTACAACGGCGAAAAACTGAAAACCGCACCCACTTCCTGGGCAGATTTCTGGGATCTGGAGAAATTCCCCGGCAAGCGCGGCTTGCGCAAGAGCGCCAAGTACACCCTGGAAGCCGCCCTGCTGGCCGACGGCGTGAGCCGCGAGGACCTCTACAAGGTGCTGGGCACTAAGGAAGGTGTCGACCGCGCCTTCAAGAAGCTGGACGCCATCAAGGGTTCGATCCAGTGGTGGGAAGCCGGCGCGCAACCGCCGCAGTGGCTGCTGGCCGGTGACGTGACGCTGTCCGCTGCCTACAACGGCCGTATCGGCGTGGCCCAGAAGGAAGGCGCCAACCTGAAGATCTCCTGGAACGGCAGCCTGTACGATCCCGAGCACTGGGCCATCGTCAAGGGCAGCCCGAACAAGGCCCTGGCCGAGCGCTTCATCAAGTTCGCCAGCCAGGCCGACACCCAGAAGGTGTTCTCCAGCCAGATCCCCTACGGTCCGGTGCACAAGGAGACGCTGCCGCAACTGCCGGCCGACGTGCAGGCACAACTGCCGACCGCCGAGGCCAACATGGCTAGCGCGCAGCTGGTGAATGCCGAGTTCTGGATCGACCATGGCGAGGAGCTGGAGGAACGATTCAACGCCTGGGCGGCGCGCTAAGCCTCAGCCTGAGTCGCCAAAAAGAAAGGGGCCTCGCGGCCCCTTTTTTTGGTCTCAGGCTCAGTCAGCCTGCACCGTGACCTGCTGCTGTTCACCCAGCCCGGCGATACCCAGCCGGATGGTCTGCCCGGCGCGCAGGAACACCGGGTTGGGCTTGATGCCCAGGCCCACGCCCGGTGGCGTGCCGGTGGAAATCACGTCGCCCGGCTGCAGGCTCATGCAGCGGCTCAGGTAGGCGATCAGTTGCGGTACGTTGAAGATTAGCGTGCGCGTGTTGCCCTGCTGGTAACGATGACCGTCGACCTCCAGCCACATGTCCAGATTGTGCGGGTCGGCGATTTCGTCGCGGGTCACCAGCCAAGGGCCGAGCGGGCCGAAGGTGTCGAAACCCTTGCCCTTGTCCCAGCTGCCGCCGCGCTCGAGCTGCCACTCACGCTCGGACACGTCGTTGATCACGCAATAGCCGGCGACATGGTCCATGGCGTTGGCCTCGTCGATGTAGCGCCCGCCCTTGCCGATCACCACGCCCAGTTCCACTTCCCAGTCGGTCTTGGTCGAGCCGCGGGGAATCTCGACGGCGTCATTGGGGCCACAGATGGCGCTGGTCCACTTGTTGAAGATGATCGGCTCCTTGGGCACGTCCATCCCCGATTCGGCGGCATGGTCGGCGTAGTTGAGGCCGATGCACACGAACTTGCCGACCTGGCCGACGCAGGCGCCAATGCGCGGGTTGCCGGTCACGACTGGCAGGCTGGCCACATCGATCTTCGACAGCGCGGCGAGGCCCGCAGGCGTCAGCACGTCGCCGGCGATATCGGCCACATGCCCGGAGAGGTCACGAATCTGGTTGTCAGCGTCCAGCAGGCCTGGCTTCTCTGCGCCCTTGGCGCCGTAACGTAGCAGTTTCATGTGGGGTCCTTGTTCAGGTTCAAGACGTAGCTCAGATGCTCATGCCGCCATCGATCACATGCAGCGCACCGGTGGTATAGGAAGACGCATCGGAGCCGAGATAAAGCACCAGCCGAGCAATTTCCTCGGCGCTGCCGAGGCGGCCCATGGGCTGGCGGGCGACGAACTGGCCGTACACCTGCTCCTCGGCCACGCCCTGCAGCGCCGCCTGTTCGGCGATACGTGCGCGCAGCGAGGGCGACTCCACGGTGCCCGGGCAGATGGCATTGCAGCGAATGCCCTGGGCGATGTAATCGGCGGCCACCGACTTGGTCAGGCCGACCACCGCGGCCTTGCTGGCGGTGTAGGCGCAGCGGTTGGGCACGCCCTTGATGCTCGACGCCACGGAGGCCATGTTGATGATCGAGCCGCCGCCCCGGGCCAACATGCCCGGCAGCGTGGCGCGAATCATCCGGTACATGGCGGTGACGTTGAGCTGCAGCGAGCGCTCCCACGCCGCCTCGTCGCAGTCCAGAATGCTGCCGGCGTGGACGTAGCCGGCGCAGTTGAACAGCACGTCCACCGCACCGACCTGCTCGCTGAGCGCGGCGATGGCCTCGGGCGAGGTGACGTCCAGCTGCAGGGCGGTAAGGCCCGGCTCATCCTGCAATGCGCCGATCGCGATGTCGGTGGCGATCACCTCGGCACCCGCGGCCACGAAGGCCCGGGCGCTGGCCAGGCCGATACCCTGGCCGGCGGCGGTGATCAGCACGCGTTTGCCGTGCAGCTCGTTCATGCTTTCTCCAGGGTCAGGCTGCCGGTGGTCGTGGTGACCGGCGTGCGGCTGGGCGTGCCGAGCATGCTGCGCGGGATGGCCATGATCAGCGCGCCGCTGACGAACAGGCAGGCGGCCAGCACGTAGGTGCCGTTGTTGATGTCGCCGGTCATGGTTTCCGCCATCGCGGTGATCATCGAGCCGGTGAAGCCGGACAGGTTGCCGAACGAGTTGATGATGCCGATGCCGGCCGCCGCGGCGATGCCGGACAGCACGGTGCCGGGCAGCGTCCAGTAGATCGGCATCAGGCTGAGGATGCCGGAGGCCGCCACGCTCAGGAACAGTACCGAGAGCACGATGTTGTGGGCGAAGTAGGCGCTGAGCATCAGCCCGACGCCGCCGATGAAAGCAGGAATCGCGGCATGCAGACGGCGCTCGCCGGTGCGGTTGGAGTGGCGGGCATTGAGCAGCATCGCCACCGCGGCCACGCCGTAGGGAATGGCGGTCAGCAGGCCGATGTGCAGGCTGCTGGTGATACCGGCGCTCTTGATGATCGACGGCATCCAGAACGCCAGGCCGTAGAAGCCGGTGTTGAAAGTCAACAGAATCAGCACCAGCAGCCACACGCGCGGGTTGAGGAAGGCTTCGCTGAGGCGCGAGGCCTTGCCGGTGCTGTCCTGCTGCAGGTTGGCCTTGAGCAGGGCCTTCTCGGCGGTGGACAGCCACTTGGCCTTGTCGATGTTGTCGCACAGGCAGACGATCACCACGACGGCCATGACGATCGACGGCAGGCCTTCGATCAGCAGCATCCACTGCCAGCCGGACAGCCCTTGCACGCCCTGCATGGCGGTCATCAGCCAGCCCGAGAGCATGCCGCCGATAACCAGACTGATCGGCAGCGCCAGCAGGAAGCCGGACATCACGCGGCTCTGCCGGTGGGTCGGGAACCAGTAGTTGAGGTACAGAATCACGCCCGGGAAGAAGCCGGCCTCGCAGATGCCTAGCAGAAAACGAAGGGTGTAAAACATGGTGCTCGACTGGATGCCGAAGAACTGCGCAAGCGGCACGGTGAAGGCCACGGCCATCGACACCAGCGCCCAGGTGAACATGATGCGGGCGATCCAGAAGCGCGCGCCGAGGCGGTGCAGCAACAGGTTGCTCGGCACTTCGAACAGGAAATAGCCCCAGAAGAACATGCTCGCGCCCAGGGCGTAGACGGTGTTGCTGAACTGCAGGTCTTCGAGCATATCCAGCTTGGCGAAGCCGATATTGACCCGGTCGAGATAGGCCGCCATGTAGCACAGCAGCAGGATGGGCAGGATGCGCAAAATGACCTTGCGGTAGGTGCGGTCCTCGAAGGAACTGTCGTGGTCGCGTGCTGGCGCGGCCGATTGCTCGGTACGTGGTTGCATGGTGGTGACCCTTGGGCATGCGCGCATGCCTGATTGTTTTTATTGAAATGGGCTTCGCCGGGCGGCGCCTGGCGACACAGCAGTGATTACAGCGGTGAGGCTCCCTGACGGTGGATGGGCCACCCGGCAGCTTGCCGTGCCGGGCTCGACGGTCGGGTGCGTGCCCGACCGCAGTGGCGATGGCCGGTAATCTATGCCGCGGATCGATTCAATCCCAATGGCATTTGCTGATTAATCGATAACGTTGCGTTATCGAATCAGTCACGCTCGCGCTGTGCATTGGCGAGCAGGATGTCGGCGAATTCCCGGGCCGGGCCCAGCAGCTGATCGCCCTTGCGGGTGAGAATTCCGTAGTCCTGGGGCATCAGGTAGAACGGCGTGTCGAGCTTCTTGAGCAGACCGCTGCCCAGGTGCTCCAGCACCATGGCCTCGGGCAACATGCCGATCATCGGCCCGCCCTGCAGCACCTTGAGGAAGGTCTGCATGGAGATGGTTTCGATGGTGTTGCGCGGCACCTCCACCCGGGCCTTGGCGAACACTTCCTCCATGCGCCCACGGATCGGCGTGCCCTTGGGATAGAGAATCCACGGCCAGGTCACCAGTTGCTCCAGGGTCATGGGCCCGGCCTCGCACAGCGGGTGACGGCTGTTGACCACGATGCAGAACGGCTCCGGCGCCAGCGGCTGGAAGTCATAGCGCTGCTGCTGGCTCTGCTCGGTGAAGCGGCCGATGGCCAGATCCAGGTTGCGCTCCTCCAACATTTCCATCAGGTGGTCACTGGTCTGCTCGACTACTTCGATGGCCAGCAGTGGCCAGCGCTGCTTGATCTGCACGATGGCCTCGGGCAGCGCCACCGCCGTGGCGGCGAAGATGCCGCCGACCTTGAGGTGACCATGGCCGCCGGCGCTGAGGTTGTTGATCTGTTCGACGAAGGTGCGCGCGTCGTTCAGCGCCAAGTGCGCGTAGCGCAGCACCTGGTCGCCCAAAGGTGTGGGCTGCATGCTGCGCGGCAGGCGCTCGAACACGGCGAAGCCGAGCAGGCTCTCGATCTCCTTGAGCATCTTGCTCAGCGCCGGCTGGCTGAGGTTCATCTGCTGCGCCGCCAGGTGCATGTTGCGGGTGCGGCCCAGGGTGTCGAGGAGCGTCAGGTGGCGGAATTTCAGCCAGTTGCAGAAGCTCGAGAACGACAGATCCGACATGGGCAGCTCCAGGCATTCAATAACGGCAGGTTATTGATAATTGAAAATATGCCATTGGAGTTTATCCACATCGCCGCCTAGCGTGCAGCTTTCATGCACCCCGGAATTCATCGCCATGTCGATCCGACTGACCCCTGAAAACACCCTGCCTGCCGACGCTGCCACGGCCACGCTGATCGGCCGCGCCTGGATTCCCGGCGCCGTCGCCGGCCCTTCACCCATCGTGCTGCGCGCCGACGGCGTGTTCGATCTGTCCGCCCGCTTCGCCACCCTCAGCCAGTTGCTGGAACTCGATGATCCGCTGCAGGCGGTGCGCGACACGCCCGGCACCTTCGTCGGCAGCATCGAGGCGCTGCTGGCCAACACCGGCGCCCACGCCGACCCAAGCCAGGCGTATCTGCTGGCGCCCGCCGACCTGCAGGTGATCAAGGCCGCCGGGGTGACCTTCGCCGCCAGCATGATCGAGCGGGTGATCGAGGAAAAAGCCGCTGGCGACGCCGCCAAGGCGCAGAGCGTACGAGCCATCGTGCGTGAGGCCATCGGCGACAACCTGCGCGCCGTGCAGCCCGGCTCGCCCCAGGCGATGCGCCTCAAGGAGCTGCTGATCGAGCAGAACATGTGGTCGCAGTACCTGGAAGTCGGCATCGGCCCGGACGCGGAGATCTTCACCAAGGCGCCGATTCTGGCCGCCGTGGGCAGCGCCAGCGAGATCGGCATCCACCCGATCTCGCAATGGAACAACCCGGAGCCGGAAGTGGTGCTGGCGGTCAACAGCCGTGGGCAAATACACGGTGCGACCCTGGGCAACGACGTCAACCTGCGCGATGTGGAAGGCCGCAGCGCGCTGCTACTCAGTAAGGCCAAGGACAACAACGCCTCCTGCGCCATCGGCCCGTTCATTCGCCTGTTCGACGAACACTTCGACCTCGATACAGTGCGCAACTGCGTGGTCGAGCTGCAGGTTGAAGGCACCGACGGCTACCGGCTCACCGGCTCCAGCTCCATGGACCAGATCAGCCGCGACCCGCAGAACCTGGCTGGCCAGACACTCAATGCCTCGCATCAGTACCCTGACGGCTTCCTGCTGTTTCTCGGCACCCTGTTCGCGCCCACCGAGGACCGCGACCACCCCGGCAGCGGCTTTACCCATAAAATCGGCGACCGCGTGAGCATCAGCAGCCCGCGCCTCGGCGCCCTGCATAACCAGGTAACCACCAGCGACAAGGCCGCCCCCTGGACCTTTGGCATCACCGCGCTGATCAAGAACCTCAGCGCCCGTGGCCTGCTGGACTGATCCTTGTCCTTTAGGGGCACCTCTAAAAACGTTGGCGAGGCAGTCAGCGCAAGGCAAAACAGGCGAAAAAGCGGAGTTTACGTGCTGTAAATGAGCATTTTGAGCCTGTTTTAACGCCGCACTGACAACGCAGGTAGTTTTTAGAGCTGCCCAAGCCGATAGCCCAGCGCCACGCGAATAATTCAAGAACAAGAGAACCGAATCATGACCGACCCCAAACGCCCGCTGCGCAGCCAGCAGTGGTTCGATGATCCCGACCACGCCGACATGACCGCCCTCTACGTCGAGCGCTACATGAACTACGGGCTGACCCGCGACGAGCTGCAGTCGGGCCGGCCGATCATCGGCATCGCCCAGACCGGCAGCGACCTGACGCCCTGCAACCGCCATCACCTGGAGCTGGCCCAGCGGGTCAAGGCCGGCATCCGCGATGCCGGCGGCATTCCCATGGAATTCCCGGTGCACCCGATCGCCGAGCAGAGCCGTCGCCCCACCGCCGCCCTGGATCGCAACCTGGCCTACCTGGGCCTGGTGGAAATCCTCCACGGCTACCCGCTCGACGGCGTGGTGCTGACCACCGGCTGCGACAAGACCACGCCGGCCTGCCTGATGGCGGCGGCCACCACCGACCTGCCGGCCATCGTGCTGTCCGGTGGGCCGATGCTCGACGGCCACCACAAGGGCGAGCTGATCGGCTCGGGCACCGTGCTCTGGCACGCGCGCAAATTGATGGCCGCGGGCGAGATCGACTACGAAGGCTTCATGGAAATGACCACCGCCGCCTCGCCGTCGGTGGGCCACTGCAACACCATGGGCACGGCGCTTTCGATGAACGCCCTGGCCGAAGCGCTGGGCATGTCGCTGACCGGCTGCGCCAGCATCCCCGCGCCCTACCGCGAGCGCGGGCAGATGGCCTACGCCACCGGCCGGCGTATCTGCGAGTTGGTCATGCAGGACGTACGACCCTCGCAGATCATGACCCGCGAAGCCTTCGAGAACGCCATCGCCGTGGCCTCGGCCCTCGGCGCCTCGAGCAACTGCCCGCCGCACCTGATCGCCATCGCCCGGCACATGGGCATCGAAATGAGCCTGGAAGACTGGCAGCGCATCGGCGAGAGCGTGCCGCTGCTGGTCAACTGCATGCCGGCCGGTAAGTACTTGGGTGAAGGCTTCCATCACGCCGGCGGCGTGCCGGCGGTGATGCACGAGCTGCAGAAGGCCGGGCGCGTGCACGAGGGCTGTATGACGGTCAGCGGCCGGCGTATCGGCGAGATCGTTGCCGACAAGGTGACCGGCAACCGCGACGTGATCCTGCCCTACGACGAGCCGCTCAAGCACAGCGCGGGTTTCATCGTGCTCAGCGGCAACTTCTTCGATAGCGCGATCATGAAGATGTCGGTGGTCGGTGAAGCCTTCCGCAAGACCTACCTGGCCGAGCCCGGCAAGGAGAATTGCTTCGAGGCGCGGGCCATCGTCTTCGAGGGCCCGGAGGACTACCACGCGCGCATCAACGACCCGGCGCTGGACATCGACGAGCGCTGCATTCTGGTGGTGCGCGGTGCCGGGCCGGTGGGTTATCCGGGCAGCGCCGAGGTGGTCAACATGGCCCCACCGGCGGCACTGATCAAACAGGGCGTCACCTCCCTGCCGTGTCTGGGCGATGGCCGGCAGAGCGGCACCTCGGCCAGCCCGTCGATCCTCAACATGTCGCCGGAAGCGGCGGTCGGCGGCGGCCTGGCGCTGCTGCAGACCAACGACGTATTGCGAGTCGACCTCAACGCCCGCTCGGTGAACCTGCTGATCGACGACGAGGAGATGCAGCGGCGCCGCGCCGCCTGGAAGCCCAGCTACCCGGCCTCGCAAACACCCTGGCAGGAGCTGTACCGCCAGCTGGTCGGCCAGCTCTCCACCGGCGGCTGCCTGGAGCCGGCCACCCTGCACATGCGCATCATCGCGCGCAGCGGCGGCATGCCAAGGCACTCGCACTAAGAACCTATTCACGATCTGCTGCGCGTCGGCCCTACTGCGTTAAAAACAGGCTCGGAATGCTCATTTACAGCTCGTAAACTCCGCTTCCTCGCCTGTTTTTGCCTTGTATGGCTCTAGCTCGCTAGATCGTGAACAGGTTCTTAAGGAGCCTGTCGACCGGCATGAAAAAAGGGGCGTACCTGCGAAGGTGCGCCCCTTTTTTTGATCACCGCTTTGCGGTCAGAGGGCGAGCTTCTTCGCTGCGCGCCTGTGAACCAGCACACCCAGCGCCACAACAACGGCCGCGGCCGCGCCGGTGGAGATGACCAGCACCTGGTATTCCTCGACGAACGCCATGGTCACCAGGGAGCCGATGATGAACAGGATCACCAGGTAGGTCAGCCAGGGGAACAGCCACATTTTCAGGCGAATGTCCTTGCCTTCGGCTTCCAGCTTGCGGCGCATCTTCAGTTGCGAGAAAGCGATCACCAGATACACCAGCAGGGCGATCATGCCGGTGGTGTTCATCAGGGTGTCGAGCACGTCCTTGGGGCGCAGGGTTTCGCTGAAGTTGATCAGCGCCACGAAAATGGCCACCGAGCAGGAGGCGATGATCGCGAACACCGGCACGCCGGTCCCGGTACGGGTGATCTTCAGGAAGCGCGGCGCGTCGCCACGGGTGGACAGCGAGAACAGCATGCGCGAGGCGGTGTAGTGCGCCGAGATCATGCAGCTGCTCACCGAGGTCAGCACCACGAAGTTCATCACCAGCTCGGCGTAGGGAATGCCCAGCAGTTCCAGGGTGCGGCGGTAGGAGCCGTAGCCGGACTGCGCCATCAGCGGGTCGTTCCAGGGCACCAGGCAGACGATCAGGAAGATCGAGCCGATGTAGAACAGGCACACACGCCAGACTACCGAGTTGGTGGCCTTGACGATCTGGTTGGCCGGGTCCTTCGCCTCCGAGGCGGCGATGGTGACGATCTCGGCGCCGAGGAAAGCGAACATCACACCAAGAATGGCCACCACCACGGACTCAATGCCGTTTGGCATGAAGCCCTGGGCCGTCAGGTTGCTGAAGCCGCGCGTCTCGCCGGTCGGCCACAGGCTGAGCACTGCCAGGGTGCAGACCGCCAGGAAACAGATGATCGCCACCACCTTGATCAGCGCGAACCAGAACTCGAACTCGCCGTAATTCTTGACGTTGAAGAAGTTGATGCTGATCAGCACCAGGGTGGCGGCCAGCACGAAGACGTTGACGCTGATCTCCGGAAACCAGCCATTGAGGATGGTGCCCGCCACGTAGGCTTCCCAGGCCATGAGGATGACCCAGAACCACCAGTACAGCCAGCCGATGGTGAAGCCGGCCCAGCGGCCGATGGCGCGCTCGGCATAGGTGGAGAACGAGCCAGTGTCCGGCGACGAGGTGGCCATTTCACCCAGCATGCGCATGATCAGCACGACCAGAATGCCGCCCGCCAGGTAGGCCAGTACCGCGGCCGGCCCGGCGCTGTGGATCACGCTGCCGGAACCGACGAACAACGCCCCGCCGATCACGCCGGCGATGGACATCATGGTGAGGTGCCGGGGCTTCAATGACGCACTGAGCTTGCTCTCAGGCTCCTGCTTTGCCTGTTCGGCGGATACTGCATCCATAGAAGGACTACCTCTTATTGATTTTGCTGGAAACAGTTGAAGCCAGGCCGCTGCGCATACCGCCAGGCGGCGCGCCAGCAGGCTTCGCTGCGTGATCGCATTCCATGTGAGCGTTTCCGGATCCGGCGAACCGGTCTCGGGCAACAGTTCCTTGCCGAAATCCATCCGGTTGAAGCAGAGAAAGCTCCGTCAAAAACCCTGACTGCCGAGCCATTTACCGCCGCAGTGCTGCCTGAAAAAACGCCGGCGCACCGATTTGAATGTTCGTTTTACTCCACAACTCGCTCGAAACCAGGCCCTTCTTCAGTTCGGCTTTAGCCGCTGAAACCAGCGCCACTAACAGGTGGAAATCCCAGTAGAGACAGCCACCAACGGCATTAAATCCACCGTCACACAGGCGAATGAAACCCGTTCGTTAAATTCAACGGGGCCGGATGGTAACGGAAAATTTACATTTGGGAATACTCTGCTCGTGCGACGAACAGATGGGTGGCATCGTGAACATTGGCCTGCCGATGCCAAAGCACGGCTGAGTTGCAAGGGTGGATGACGCTTCATCCACTGCCTGGAGCTGGCAGCGGGAGATACGGACAGAGCAGTAGGATGGGTCGGGCCGCGCAGGTGAAACCCATCCTACGAGGCCCGCCTTATTCGAGGTGTTGAGCCAACAAGGTAGGAATGACCGGCGACCTGCCTTTGTGGGAGCGCGCCATGCGCGCGAATCGCGGGCATAAACTAGGCGTCCCCGCCCGCTCACACAATCCGCCCACCGCCTGCCCATGGGTTCCCACGCTCCGCGTGGGAACCCATGGGCAGGACGCTCTGCGTCCCTAAATCGATTTCTGAGGCCAAAAATCGTGGCGCGGAGCGCCACAAGCTGAATACCCGCGCGGAGCGTGGGAACTATTCGAAACGCCTTCGCGATCAAGAACAATCACCCTACTGCAACCTGGCCTTTGCGGCGCCAGCACCTACGCGCTTGGCCGGTGCAGCCTTCTTGCGCGGGGCACCCTTGCGCTTGCCCTTCCACGCCGGCCTGCCACCCGGCGGCGGGCCGCTGATGGTCAGCTGCAAGCCGCGGCAGCGCTCGATCTGCCTGGCCATCCAGGCCGACTGCTTGGCGACGAACTCGTCCAACGGCATCTCGCCGCTCTGCACCATATCCAGTGCCTGCTCCCAGATCGCCGTGGTGCCGGGGTCGGCGATAGCGCGGGGTACTGCATCGATCAACCCGAAGGCTGCTGAGGTGGCAGCCAGGGTCTTGCCCTGCTTGGTCAGGTAACCGCGATCGAGCAGGCCCTGAATGATGCCGGCGCGGGTGGCTTCGGTGCCGATACCGGTGGTGTCCTTGAGCTTCTGCTTCAGCAGCGGATCCTCGACCAGCCGTGCCACGTTCTTCATGGCCTGGATCAGGTCGCCCTCGGTGAACGGCTTGGGCGGCTGGGTGAATTGATCCTTGAGCGTCACTTCACGCACTGCGCACGTCTGGCCTTCATGCAGTGCTGGCAAAGCCTGAGGCGCAGGCGCCTCACGGCCCTTGCTCGGAGCCAGGGCTTCGGGCAGCGCACGTTTCCAGCCCGGCTCGACGATCTGCTTGCCGACTGCGCGCAGGCTGTGGCCGGCGCAATCGAAATCCGCCTGGGTACGGTCGTATTCGTGGTTGGGCAGGAACTGCGCCAGATAGCGGGCGCGGATCAGCTCATAGACCGCGCGCGGCCGGCCGCTCAGTCGAGCCAGACCACCGGCGCCCAGGGTCGGGATGATGCCGTGGTGGGCGCTGACCTTGGCATCGTTCCAGGCCCGCGAGCGGCGCTGCGCCTGGGTATGGGCCAGCACCTCGCGCAGGCCCGGATCGGCCTGCCCCAGCGCCGCCAGAATGGCCGGCGCCTCGGCATGCTGACTGAGCGGCAGGTAGCCGCAATCGCTGCGCGGATAGGTGATCAGCTTGTCGGTCTCGTAGAGCTTCTGGGCGATGTCCAGGGTTTCCTGGGCGCCTAGGCCGAGCTTCTTCGAGCACACCTGCTGCAGCGTGCCGAGGTCGAACAACAACGGCGGCACTTCACGCATGCGCTCGGTCTTCAACTTTTTCAGCACGGCATGCTCGACGCCCTGCATGGCCTGGGCGGCGCGCTGCGCCGCGTCCTGCTTCAGGCAGCGGCCCTGCTCGTCGCAATCGTCCTGGGGCGCGCGCCATCCGGCGGTGAACGGCGTACCGTTGCCGTCGAGGGTAACGTCGATGGCCCAGAACGGCACCGGCACGAAGTCGGCGATGCTGCGGTCGCGATCGACCACCAGGCGCAGGGTCGGCGTCTGCACGCGACCGACCGGCAGCACGCCCTGATAGCCGGACTTGCGTCCCAGCAAGGTAAACAGGCGGCTCATGTTCATGCCGATCAGCCAGTCAGCCCGCGAGCGACCGAGCGCCGACTGATAGAGGTTGTAGGTGCTGGCGCCCGGTTTGAGCGCGGCCAGGGCCTTGCGGATCGAGGCATCGTCCAGCGCCGACAGCCACAAACGCTGAATCGGCCCGCGGTAGCGGCAGTGCTCGAGCAGCTCGCGGGCGATCATCTCGCCTTCGCGGTCGGCGTCGGTGGCGATCACCAGTTCGCTGGCCTCGCCAAGCAGGCGCTTGATGGCCTTGAACTGGGCGGCGGTCTTGGGCTTGATGCGCATCTTCCACTGCTGCGGCACGATGGGCAGGTCGTCCAGCACCCAGCGCTTGTAGCGCGCATCGTAGGCATCCGGCGGCGCCGTCTCCAGCAAATGGCCGATGCACCAGGTCACCGTCACGCCCTTGCCCAGCCAGCAGCCGTCGCCGCGCCGCGTGGCGCCGAGCACGCTGGCGATGTCTTTGGCTTGGGAGGGCTTTTCGCAGAGAAACAGGCGCATCGGCTAGGGCCAGCAGGAAATGAATAGCGGCAAGAATACTGTATATCCATCCAAATCGCCCACCCGCGCTGATTTGCTCGCGAAAGAGCCCTCTGCTAGTGTCGCGGCGACCGCGAACCCGCCTGAGACCTGCTGACCATGGCCCGCAAGAAAGCCGCGCTCGACTTCGAGCAATCCCTCACCGAACTGCAAACCATTGTCGAGCGCCTGGAAAACGGCGAGCTGTCGCTGGAGGAGTCGCTGAGCGCCTTCGAGCAAGGCATCGGCCTGACCCGCGAATGCCAGGCCGCCCTGACCCAGGCCGAGCAGAAGGTACAGATCCTCCTGGAGCGCGATGGCGCTCTGGAAGCGGCGCCGTTCGAAACGGACGAGCCGCTATGATCGCCGCCTACCAGGCGCGCTGCCAGAAACAGGTCGACGCCGCCCTCGAGCCGCTGTTCACCGCGCCACATGCCGAGCTGGAACGCCTTTATGCCGCCATGCGCTACAGCGTGTTCAACGGTGGCAAGCGCGTGCGCCCGTTGCTCGCCTACGCGGCTTGCGAAGCCCTCGGCGGCGCTCCGGTTCAGGCTGACGGCGCCGCCTGCGCGGTGGAGCTGATCCACGCCTATTCCCTGGTGCATGACGACCTGCCGGCCATGGACGACGACGACCTGCGCCGCGGCCAGCCGACCACCCATATCGCCTTCGACGAAGCCACCGCCATCCTCGCAGGCGACGGTCTGCAGAGCATGGCTTTCGACGTGCTCGCCAACACCCGGCACAACCCGCACAGCGCCGAGATTCGCCTGAGCATGTTCCAGGCCCTGGCGCTCGCCGCTGGCCCGGCCGGCATGGTCGGCGGCCAGGCCATCGACCTCGGCTCGGTCGGCCAGCAATTGCAGCAACCGGCGCTGGAAGTCATGCACCGCCACAAGACCGGCGCGCTGATCGAAGCCGCCGTACGCCTCGGCGCTCTGGCCAGCGGGCGCGCCGACGAACAAGCCCTGGCAGCCCTGAGTACCTACGCCCGCGCCGTCGGCCTGGCCTTCCAGGTGCAGGACGACATTCTCGACGTGGAAAGCGATACCGCCACGCTCGGCAAGACCCAAGGCAAGGACCAGGCGAACGACAAGCCGACCTACCCGGCATTGCTCGGCATGGCGGCCGCCAAGGCCTACGCCCTGGAGCTGCGCGACCAGGCGCTGCAGGCCCTGCAGCCCTTCGACGAGGCCGCCGAGCCGCTGCGCGAGCTGGCGCGGTATATCGTCGAACGGCGTAACTGAAACGCTGTCTATCTGACATCGCTGCTGCGGCAAACGCGCCCAAGTCCTCCCTTGGGCACAGGTGATCGCATCAGGTAGACTGCCCCACTTATTTTCGAATTCTTATAACGACTCGCCTGATGCCGACGACTTTCCACGAGATTCCCCGCGAACGCCCGCTGACGCCGCTGCTCGACCGTGCCAACACGCCGGATGAATTGCGCCGTCTTGGCGAGGCCGAGCTGGAAACCCTGGCGGATGAACTGCGCCAGTACCTGCTTTATACGGTTGGCCAGACCGGCGGGCATTTTGGTGCCGGCCTTGGGGTGATCGAACTGACCGTCGCCCTGCACTACGTCTTCGATACGCCGGACGACCGCCTGGTCTGGGACGTCGGCCACCAGGCCTACCCGCACAAGATTCTCACCGGCCGCCGCGAGCGCATGGGCACCCTGCGCCAGAAGGACGGCATCGCTGCCTTCCCACGCCGCTCGGAGAGCGAGTACGACACCTTTGGCGTCGGTCATTCCAGTACCTCGATCAGCGCCGCACTGGGCATGGCCATCGCCGCCCAGCGCCAGGGCAGCAAGCGCAAATCGGTGGCGGTGATCGGCGACGGCGCCCTGACCGCCGGCATGGCCTTCGAAGCGCTCAACCACGCAGCCGACGTGAAAGCCAACATGCTGGTGGTGCTCAACGACAACGACATGTCGATCTCCAAGAACGTCGGCGGCCTGTCCAACTACCTGGCCAAGATTCTCTCCAGCCGTACCTACGCCAACGTGCGCGAAGGCAGCAAGAAGGTGCTGTCCAAGCTGCCCGGCGCCTGGGAAATCGCCCGCAAGACCGAAGAGCACGCCAAGGGCATGCTGGTCTCCGGCACCATGTTCGAAGAGCTGGGCTGGAACTACATCGGCCCCATCGACGGCCACGACCTGCCGACCCTGCTGGCCACCCTGCGCAACATGCGCGACCTGGAGGGCCTGCAGTTCCTCCACGTGGTCACCAAGAAGGGCAAGGGCTTCGCACCCGCCGAGGTCGACCCGATCGTTTACCACGCCATCACCAAGCTGGAGCCGATCAACGCGCCGGCCAAGGTGAAGGCGCCGTCCGGCCCGAAATACTCCAGCGTATTCGGCCAATGGCTGTGTGAAATGGCCGCCAGCGATGAACGCCTGATGGCCATCACCCCGGCCATGAAGGAAGGCTCCGATCTCGTCGCCTTCAGCGAACGCCACCCGGATCGCTACTTCGACGTGGCCATCGCCGAGCAGCACGCGGTGACGCTGGCGGCGGGCATGGCCTGCGAAGGCGCCAAGCCGGTGGTGGCGATCTACTCGACCTTTCTGCAGCGCGCTTACGACCAGCTGATCCATGACGTCGCCGTACAGAATCTCGATGTGCTGTTCGCCATCGACCGCGCCGGCCTGGTCGGCGAAGACGGCCCGACCCACGCGGGCAGCTTCGACCTCTCCTACCTGCGCTGCATCCCCGGCATGCTGATCATGACGCCGAGCGATGAAAACGAACTGCACCACATGCTCACCACTGGTTACCAGTTCACTGGTCCGGCGGCGGTACGCTACCCCCGCGGCAGCGGCCCGAACGCGCCCATCGACCGCACGCTGACGGCGCTGCCGATCGGCAAGGGCGTGGTGCGTCGCCAGGGCAAGGGCGTCGCCCTGCTGGTGTTCGGTGTGCAACTGAGTGAGGCCCTGCGCGTCGGCGAAAGCCTGGACGCCACGGTGGTCGACATGCGCTTCGTCAAACCCCTCGACGAGGCACTGGTCAGCGAACTGGCCGCCAGCCACGACCTCTTGGTGACCATCGAGGAAAACAGCGTGATGGGCGGCGCCGGCAGCGCGGTCAGTGAATTCCTCGCCGGCCAAGGCCCCCTCAAACCGATGCTGCACCTGGGCCTGCCCGACCACTACGTCGAGCATGCCCGCCCCGACCAGATGCTCGCCGAGTGCGGCCTGGACGAAGCCGGTATCGAGAAGGCCATCCGCGCCCGCCTGAAAGGCTGAAGACACGCAAGCTCCGGACTGACGAACGGCTCACATTTTGCATCAATTTCTCGCCGAAATTGGGCATATGTAGACCATCGTTCGATGGCCGGAGTCTGTATGCAACTGCGTAGCCATAAAATGGATTTTCACGGCCGCGAACGTCGCTGGCTGCCCTGGTTCGGCAAGGCAGGCAAGTTCGCCATGCGCTGGTCCTGCCTGCTCAATGCCGGGCACATGGCCCGGGTGGAGAAAACCTTTGCCGGATTGGCGCAGACCCGTGTCGATCTGCTCCTCAACTGGGCTCAGCAATACTGGCAGGCCCTTGAGGTGCTGGGCTGCGGCCTGACCGCAGCCTGGCCCGCCATCGCCCCCGGCAGCCTGCAACGGGCCCTGGCCCACACGCCCGAAGCCTCCGAACTGTTCGTGGTCGACACCACCGGGCATATCGTCGCCTCCACCCATGCCCCGCGCCAGGGCGCCCGCTACGATGCCCAGGCCCTGGCCGCCGGGCTGCGCGCTCCGTTTCTGTTGGGGCCGTACAGCGACGAGCTGACCCTGCAACTGGGGGCCACCACCTCGAAGTTTCACGACGCCGTCACCCTGATGTTCCATCAGCCGCTGAGCCACGCCGGCCAGGTGGTCGGCTGCCTGTGCGCGCGGATCCCCAACGACGTGATGAGCGATCTGATCCAGCGCGAGGCCGGCCACGTCTACCGCGACTCTGGTGACAACTATCTGTTCATGGTGCAAAGCGCCTACAACCCGGCCATCGCCCAGGGCACCGCGCTGTCGCGCTCGCGCTTCGAGGACGATGCCTTCACCGGCGGCGACAACCTGAAACAGGGCATTGCGACGCCATTCGGCACCGTGAAAGTGCGCAAACACACCGAATTCGAGCTGCGCTTCACCGCTCCAGCCACCGGCGAACTGCATCCGGGCGTGCGGGAAACCATCCGCCATGGCAGCAACCTGTTCGTGCTCTACCCCGGCTACCCGGATTACCGCCACGTCCCTGTAGTGGGCGCCGGCCTGACCCTGCGCATGCCGGGCTCGCCGGACACCTGGGGGCTGATGTGCGAGGGCGACCTGGAAGAGGTCTACCGCCAGCGCAGCCTGAGTTTCTCCCTGGCCAGCCAGTTGCTGGCCGGCCTGGCCCTGCTGGGCGGCCTGCAGTGGTGGCTGACGCAGCAGTTGCCCGAACACGCCGCGCCCCTGACCTTCGCCGCCGCCAGCGGGCTGCTGTTGGCCTTCTGGGCCTTCAGCCTGCGCGCGCGGGCGCGCGCGCTGCAGTCGCTGTCGGACTTCTTTCTGGACACCGCCGAATGCGGCGCGCCGCTGAGTAACCGTCTGGCGCTGGAACGTTTCGCCAGCGACGAGGCTGGCACTCTGGCCGGCTGGGTGAACAGCTTCGTCGACAAGATGGACCACACCATGCAAGGCATCGTCACGGCCGGTAACGCCCTGCAGGACACCTCCACGGGGCTGAGCGGTACCGCCGGTAACGCCAGCCAGTGCGCCGCCCAGGGCCAGGCCGCCGCGGTGTCCACTGCCCGGGCGATGCTCGACGTCAATCACAGCATCGGCGAGGTCGCCCAGCATATTCACGACAGCGAGCACGCCTCCCGCCAGGCCCTGGACCTGACCCGCCAGGGCGCCAGCGCGGTGCAGCACAATGCCGATGACGTGGCCCAGCTGGCCAGCCGCATTGAACAGTCCAGCCAGGCCCTCGAAGCCCTGAGCCGGCAGACCGAGCAAATCCAGCACATCAGCGAAGCCATTCGCGGCATCGCCGACCAGACCAACCTGCTGGCCCTCAATGCCGCCATCGAAGCGGCGCGCGCCGGCGACAGTGGCCGCGGCTTCGCGGTGGTCGCCGATGAAGTGCGCGGCCTGGCCAGACGCACCGCCCAGGCCACCCAGGAGATCGCCACCACCTTGGGCAGCGTTCGCCAGCAGACCCTCGATACCCAAACGGCCATGCACAGCTGCCAGCAAGCCGCGCAAAGCAGCGTGGCGCGCTCGGGCGAAGCCAACGAGGCACTGGAACGTATCGAACAGGAAGTGGCCGGCATGCAGGACCGCCTCGGCCAGATCAGCGCGGCAATGAAGCTGCAGTTGAGCCAGGTGCAGGCGGTCAACGGCCAGGCTCAGGCGATCACCGGGGCCGCCGAGCGCAGCAGCCAGAGCGCCGGCGAAACCCTGCAGGCCGCGCAATCACTGGCCCAACTGGTACTCGATCTGCACAAGACCGCCAGCCGCCTGAGCCGTCAGGAAAAGCCCGGCGGCAACAGCACATCCCCCCTCGGACAACCAACAGCGTTCAAACTCAACGTAATTGCGCACTAACACTTCCGAAGATCGCTATGGCTCGTAGCCTGGCGTTGAGCGCAGCGATACCCAGGTCGATTCCCCGGGTATCGCTCTGCTCAACCCAGGCTACAACCAGCCACTGCAGGCCTACACCCAGCCCTGGGCCTTGAACTCGCTCTTCACGTAGGCGTAGTAGACCGGCGCGGCGACCAGCCCGGCGATGCCGAAGGCCGCCTCGAATACCAGCATCACCAGCAGCAGCTCCCAGGCCCGCGCCTTGATCTGCCCACCGACGATGCGCGCGTTGAGGAAGTATTCGACCTTGTGGATGAAGATCAGATAAGCCAGCGCCCCAAGCGCGACCCAGATCGACAGCGACAGGCCGACCACGAAGATCGCGGTATTGGAGATCAGGTTGCCGACCACCGGCAGCAGGCCGGCCAGGAAGGTGATCAGAATCAGCGTCTTGGTCAGCGGCAGGTGCACGCCGAACAGTGGCAGCACGCCGATCAGGAAGATCGCGGTAAAGGTGGTGTTGAGCAGGGATATCTTGATCTGCGCGAAGACGATGTTGCGAAACGCCTCGACGAAGCGCTGCACGCGGGTCAGCAAGGCGCCAGCCAGGGGCTTGAGCTGATCCGGCTCCGGTACGTTCTGCAGGGCGATCACCGCGCCGAGGATCATGCCGATCAGAATGGTCACGAACATATGCACAGCGCCCTTGCCGAGCAGCTGCAGTTCGCTGATATGCCCGCGCAGCCAGTCGTGCAGCGCCACGCGGATATCGTCGACATTGGCCGGCAGGTAGGCCACCAGCGCCTCGGGCAACTGCTCGCGGGCGCGGTCGACCACGCCGAGCAGCTTGCCCATCATCCGCCCCGGGTTGTTGAGCTCGTGCATCAGCAGGGAAAAGCCGCCGGCGAAGATCAGGCCAAGCACGGCGATCACCAGCACGCTGAGCACCCCCACTGCCAGCACACGCCCCTTATGGCCGGCCAGCAGGCGCTGCATCGGCCGCGCCAGGCGGTTGACCAGCTCGAACACCAAGAGGCCTGCCAACAGGCTGGGCAGCAATTTCAGGGGGAAGACCAGCAGGAGCGCGGCGCCAACGATCAGGGCGCTGGCCGGGGAAAACCAGGGGGATACGGGGGCTTTCATAACGTCTGCAATGAACCGGAAGGCGTTCAATCTGCCAGTTGCTGGCGCGCTTTACCAGCGTCATCGCACAACCTGAGCGCAAGCCCTGACGGCGATCAATGGGCTGGCGGCAGCACTTGGTCAGTCGGCGCACTGGCCGGGAAAGTCAGAGCTGCCTGGGAATGCGGTAGAGGTAGAGCACCACGATGCTGACCAACGCCAGCAGGATCTGCGGCACCGCTTCAAGCCCGGCGAATACCGCCAGAGCGGCGATCCAGGCCGGCAATCCGGCACCGAGCAAGGCAGGACGCCGGCGCTCGGCCAGAGTCAGCCAGGCGGCGGGCTCGTCGGCGGTATTCAGGGCTTTCGCGGTAGCGAACAGGGCGCGCTTGTAGGCGCTGAATAGCGGCAGGCTGACGAACAGCGAGGCTAGCCCGGCGATGAACAGCGGCATGGCCAGCACGCCGGCTTGGCGCCCGGCACCGAACAGCAGGTTGATCACAAACAACGGCGCCAGGGTCAGTACCAGTTGCCGCCACCAGAGCAGGGCCAACCGGCGCTTGACCGCGGCGCGGGTCAAGGCCGCTCGACCTCGCCCTGATGCAGCTTGCCGAGCATGTGCCCGAGCTTGCCGGCCTTGGTGGCCAGGTACTTGCTGTTGTGCGGGTTATGGCCCAACTGCAGCGGCACGCGGTTGGCCACCGGAATGCCCATGTCGCCGAGCGCCTTGACCTTGCGCGGGTTGTTGGTCATCAGCTTGAGCGAGCTGATGCCCAGGTGCTTGAGCATCGGCAGGCAGATGGCGTAGTCGCGCATGTCAGCGCCGAAGCCCAGGCGCTCGTTGGCTTCGACGGTATCGGCGCCGCCATCCTGCAGCTCGTAGGCGCGGATCTTGTTGAGCAGACCGATGCCGCGACCTTCCTGGCGCAGATAGAGCAGCACGCCGCGGCCTTCCTCGGCGATGGCACGCAGGGCGCCCTCAAGCTGGAAGCCGCAATCACAGCGCAGGCTGAACAGCGCATCACCGGTCAGGCACTCGGAATGCAGGCGCCCCAGCACAGGCTCGCCGTCGGCCACATTGCCGAAGGTCAGCGCGACATGCTCCTTGCCCGTGGCCTCCTCGAGAAAACCATGCATGGTGAACACACCGAACGGCGTCGGCAGTTGGGAGGCGGCGACGAACACGACAGACACCGGATGCTCCTGGTAGCGGAAAGGAATGGGGATTTGCGAGGGGTGATAGTGTAACAGCAGCGTCAAGAGCCGCGTCAGCCGAATTACCGATCAAAAGGATCGAGGGCCGGCTCAGCCTTCGGCGTAGTCACAGTCAATGCTCACCCGGCTGCCGACCGCCACACCAAGGCCGGCGAATTCGCCCCTGGCGACCTCGATGATATAGCGCACCGGCTCATCCGAGCCATGGCGCTGCAGGCTGAAGGGACGCATGTCGACCAGCTTGCGCACTGTGCCGCCGTTGTCGATAAAGGCCGCCGACAGCGCGACGCGGGTGTCCTTCATCCACAGCTCGCGCAGCCCGTCCTGGGGCCAGGCGAAGAGCATGCCGTCGCCAACGTCATCACGACCGGACAATCCGATGGTGCGCGCATCAGCGGTGCCCGCCAGCGGCAGATCACGAGCATGGCCAGACGGGAAACCAACCCGGCATTCGGGCAGCTGCGCCAGCGCCATGTTCGAGGCAAGGCCCAAGGCGACGGACAAAAGAGCGGAATGCTTCATGCCAATCCAATGCGAGAACAGAGCGCCGATCTTACGTCATTCGTCGCACCGGTGACGCGACAGACGTGCGCAGCGGATGCCCCAGCGCCTGTGCATTTGCCGCTATAATCGCGCATTTTTCCGGGCCGCCCTGGCCCGCTCACGCTTTCAAGCAGGCACGCATCCATGACCACTCAGGCCGCCGAAGTCGCCAAGCGCCGTACCTTCGCGATCATTTCCCACCCCGACGCAGGTAAGACCACCATCACCGAGAAGCTGTTGCTGATGGGCAAGGCGATCGAAGTGGCCGGTACGGTGAAGTCGCGTAAATCCGACCGCCATGCGACATCAGACTGGATGGAAATGGAGAAGCAGCGCGGCATTTCCATCACCACCTCGGTGATGCAGTTCCCCTATCGCGAGCACATGATCAACCTGCTCGACACCCCTGGCCACGAAGACTTTTCGGAAGACACCTACCGCACCCTGACGGCGGTAGACAGCGCGCTGATGGTGCTCGACGGCGGTAAAGGCGTCGAGCCACGTACCATCGCCCTGATGGATGTGTGCCGCCTGCGCGACACGCCCATCGTCAGCTTCGTCAACAAGCTCGACCGCGATATCCGTGACCCCATCGAGCTGCTCGACGAGATCGAGGCGGTGCTGAAGATCAAGGCGGCGCCGATCACCTGGCCGATCGGCTGCTATCGCGACTTCAAGGGCGTGTATCACCTGGCCGGCGACTACATCATCGTCTACACCGCTGGCCACGGCCACGAGCGCACCGAAGCCAAGATCATCGAGAAACTCGACTCCGACGAGGCCCGCGCCCACCTGGGCGACGAGTACGAGCGCTTCGTCGAGCAGCTGGAGCTGGTGCAGGTCGCCTGCCACCCGTTCGACCAGGACGAATTCGACAACGGCCAGCTGACCCCGGTGTTCTTCGGCACCGCACTGGGTAACTTCGGTGTCGACCATGTGCTCGACGCCGTGGTCGACTGGGCGCCGCGCCCGCTGGCCCGTGTGGCCCACGAGCGCCCGGTGGAGCCGACCGAAGAGAAGTTCTCCGGCTTCGTGTTCAAGATTCAGGCGAACATGGACCCCAAGCACCGCGACCGCGTGGCCTTCATGCGCATCTGTTCGGGCAAGTACGAGAAAGGCATGAAGATGCGCCACGTGCGTACCGGCAAGGACGTACGCATCGGCGACGCCCTGACCTTCTTCTCCAGCGAGCGTGAAATGCTCGAGGAAGCCTGGGCCGGCGACATCATCGGCCTGCACAACCACGGTACCATCCAGATCGGCGACACCTTCACCGAAGGTGAAGCGCTGGGTTTCACCGGCATCCCCCACTTCGCCCCGGAATTGTTCCGTCGCGTGCGCCTGAAGGACCCGCTGAAATCCAAGCAACTGCGCCAGGGCCTGCAGCAGCTCGCCGAGGAAGGCGCCACCCAGGTGTTCTTCCCCGAGCGCAGCAACGACATCATCCTCGGCGCCGTCGGTGTGCTGCAGTTCGATGTGGTCGCCAGCCGCCTGAAAGAGGAATACAAGGTCGAGTGCGGCTACGAGCCGATCACCGTGTGGTCGGCGCGCTGGATCGAGTGCGACGACAAGAAGAAGCTCGAGGAATTCTCCAACAAGGCCGTGGAAAACCTCGCCTTCGATGGCGGCGGTCACCTCACCTACCTGGCGCCGACGCGCGTCAACCTGAGCCTGATGGAAGAGCGCTGGCCGGACGTGAAATTCCGAGCGACCCGCGAGCATCACTGATCGCGCTTTTGCATGCTCAATGAAAACGGCCCTCAACGGGCCGTTTTTTATGGGCGCTTCATAGACGGGATCAAGCAGGCTTGCTGCTTATTTATCCTCAGGCAGCGTCCAGGCCGTCACCGAATCGCCGATCTTGGTGCCGAACGAGCCGTGCCCACCGGCCATCTGCACCACGTACTGCCTGCCGGTCTTCTCGGACACATAGGTCATCGGTGTGGCCTGGCCGCCCGCCGGCAAGCGGCCTTTCCACAGCTCCTTGCCGGTCTTCAGATCATAGGCGCGCAGGTAATAATCCAGGGTGCCGCTCATGAAGGCCACACCACCAGCGGTAACGATCGGCCCGCCAAGTGCTGGCGTACCGACCGGGAACGGCAGGCCCAGAGGCGCGCTGTCGCGACTGGTGCCGTTCTTGTGCATCCACACCTTTTTCATGGTGCGCAGATCGACGGCCGTCACATAGCCCCAGGGCGGTGACTGGCATGGCAAACCGAGCACCGATAGGAACGGCTCCAGGCGCACCATGTAAGGCGCTCCCAGGTTGGGCTGCAAACCGGTTTCACCGCCACCGCGACGCTCCTCGGACTCAACCTCGGTGCGCTTGACCATCTGCGAGATGAACGCCAGGTAGTTCGGCGCGCCGAACAGCAACTGGCGATTCGGATCCACAGCCACCGATGGCCAGTTGAACACCCCGACGTTGCCTGGATAGATCAACGAGCCGCCCTGTGACGGCGGTGTGAAATCGCCCTCGTAGCGCAGCTTGCGGAACTGGATACGGCAAAGCATCTGGTCGATCGGGGTACCACCCCACATGTCGCGCTCGCGAAGCGGTTCCTGCGGTGCATACGTCAGGTCCGAGGCAGGCTGGGTAGCGGCGGTAGTGTCACCGTAGTCGGTACCTTGCGGCACCGGCATCTCGTTGACAGGCACGATGGGCTCGCCGGTACGCCGGTCGAGCACATAAAGATCGCCACGCTTGGTCGCCTGGATAATGGCCGGCACCTTGCCCTGGGCGCCGTCGATATCCACCAGAGTCGGCTGCGATGGCAGGTCGCGGTCCCAGAGATCGTGGTGCACGGTCTTGAACTCCCAGCGCACCTTGCCTGTGGCCAGATCCAGCGCAACCAGGGTGGCGGTGAAGCGCTCGGCCAGTTCGTTACGTGGGATCGACCACTGATCCGGGGTCTGGTTACCCATCGGCAAATACACCAGCCCCAGCGCCTCGTCGGCGGTGGGAATCGTCCACACGTTGGGCGTGCTGCGCACATAGGTGTCGCCCGGTGCCAGCGGCTCGGTGGCGTCCGGGTTGCCCGGATCGAAATTCCACACCAGCTCGCCGGTCTTCACGTCATAGGCGCGGATTACACCGCCGGGTGAGTCCACCGAGCCGTTATCGGTGATCGAACCGCCCTGGATCACCAGCTTGCTGGTCACCACGGGCGGCGAGGTCGGTAGAAACACGCCCAGTGCACCCTCACCCAGCCCGGCCTTGAGATCCACCGTGCCGGCATCGCCGAAGTCCTCGCACGGCTGGCCATCCTCCACATCCAGCGCCATCAGGGTGCCGTCGTTGGTCGGCAGGAACAGGCGTTTTTCACAACGTGCGGCGGGCTGGTTGGGCTGCTCGGCTACATCGGCGGTGGCCGCAGCAGCGGTGCCATCGTGATAGGCCAGGCCACGGCAGGTCATATGCTGGTAGTACTCGGCATCGCGATTGATGCTCGGGTCGAACCGCCAGCGCTCTTCGCCCGTGTCCGCATCCAGCGCGATGGCCACGCTGTGGGGCGTGCAGATAAAAAGGGTGTTGCCAACCTTCAGCGGCGTGACCTGATTGGTCAGCTCATGGGGATCGCCCTCCCCCGGCAAATCCCCCGTATGAAACTCCCAGGCTTTCTCCAGCTTGCCGGCATTCTCAGGGGTGATCAGATCAGCGCTCGAGTAACGATCACTCTGCTTCGAACCACCATAAGCCGGCCACTCACTCGGCGAGCGCTGGGCAAGGCCACCAGCCGCCCCACCCTGCATCTGTGCGTCACTGAATTCGCCGTCGATGGAGTGGTAATCCTGGGTCAGCGAATAACCGGCCATCGCCGCACCAGCCAAGAGGCCTAGGCCCAGAACGCCGGTGGCGCCGTCACGCCAGAGGCCGTTACGCCCGACATGCCGATTGACGAACGGCAGGAACAGCCAGAGACCAAGGATGCACCACAGGTCGATTCGCGGTGCCATTTGCCACCAGTCGAAGCGGACTTCGTAGAGGGTCCAGGCGAGTGTGCCTAGAAGGAGCAGGCCGTAGAGGCCAATCGCGATTCGCCGCTGCGCAAACAGCAGGCCTGCAACGATAAGCAGGCCAATGCCTGCCACAAGGTAGTACCAGGAACCGCCCAGCGCCGCGAGATAACCGCCCCCGCCGGCAATAACCAGCCCAAGCAGGAGCATCGCCAGCGCGGTCAGGGTAATGCGTAGGGGCCGACGGCCGTCTTCCATAGTCATGCGGGAACTCTCCACCCAGTTCATTCACAGCCAGCCAAGCAAAGCCTTTTGAAACATCTGTTCAGCAATGGTCAGTGGAAAGGGGGAAGGTTTTTTGGTTCAGGTTTTTTCTGGCGTGGATTGGAAACATTGACTACTGCAGTAGAGTCGAAGTACTCGGTGACTTGTCACTCTTCCTTTGTCCGAGTGACCCGCCATACAACATAGAGCAAAAATCATAGGGCGTATTAGCCCAAGGCATAATCGGCAAAAAAATACCTCATCGCCAATTGAATAGAGAGTAAAACTTCCCGCATGAGGTGAGGCGTTCAGCTACAGCAAAAGAAGCAGAAGATCCTGCAATAAAACACGGACTGCGCCTTACCAATCCTGCCTAAAATCCAAATTTAATCCACAATATCGCTATCAGCAATCAACTGGCCGATAGCGATCCTTCCACCCGGCCGCTAAAGAACCATTAATAGAACAGCGCCAAACACCGTCTATGCTGCGAACAGTGGATATGGAAACGCCTACTAAAGATGGATTCGCAGCACCTCCCATCATTAAAGAAAGACTGACAGTGCCATCAGGATTATATATCACGAAACTGGTCGAGGGCTCTGCTAATCGTGGCTGCGCGAACCCTATTTCGTCGTTACTGACGGCCCTTTTACCAGCTGCCATTCTCTCTTCGACTACTGTTCTGTAGCTTGCCACCTCAGTATAAAGAACCCGAACCTGAGTCGCATTGCCATAATCTTGATACACAGGAATCGCAATAGCAGCCAGCACTCCCACAATGGAAACCACGACTATAAATTCCACTATCGTGAAGCCTTTCATCAAGGCACGCCACTGCTTTAAATCATAGCGCATTAGACTATTCACTTACATCTTTCAACGACAGTTGAAACAGACCAAGCATTAGTATACAGCTCATGCAGAACAGTATCTAAAACCGCCACCTTATCGACATGGGGATCCAACCCTGCTGCCAGAATCTGGGTTTCCATCCAGTAACGTGCTCCTCTAAATAGTGCTGCTGTACAAATGGTAGCTGGGGCACATCAAATATCAAAATAGCGGCCAACAACAAAGCACAGGGAAAGGCCAACATAACGCGCGAAAGGCACCAACCACGAATAAAGACCGGGCCAGCCGACCACCGCGCAATGGCGACGCCGACCAATATGGCCAACCATGTCTGGGTATAAGGCATGACGAATACGCCATCGACTTGAGCCAAGACTAGCGCCCCTAATATTGCAGCCCAAAGAGAAGCGTCAGTTTCTGTGCTTTTATCCGAGCGTAAGTAGTGAGTACCACTCCACATACCTTTGCAAATGAGTATGAGCACCAAAGTAGTTGCCGGAGCTCCCCACTCGGCTAGCCATTGCAAAATCATCTGATGAGGATGAGCTGCTATATCGTTATGCAGTGCTGCGAAATGCATTGGTCCTGCACCGAACCAAGGATTATCCAACGCCATTGACCAAGCATCCATCCAAAGGATGTCCCTGGCGGATAACCCCGCTCGAAGCCCATCGTGCAGAATCGCTTTTTCTCCGATCCAGGAAGGAATTAAGATGAACAGAGCCCAAAATAACACCCCTCCCATGGAGGCAGCCACTGCCTGAACTCCTAGGATGCGCCAAAACTTACGCGCAACCGAAAACAACAAAAAATTAGAAACGAGCAAAGCGACCCATACCCCTCGCCCACCAAGAGAATATGAAATACACCACGAAATGGAAAGAACCATCAAAAACACAAAAGAAAAAATACGGCTAGCTGATAAGTTCTTCATCACCAGAGAAGCCAGCACAGGCATTACAAGCACTTGAAACTGACCAAAAGACCGAGGATTACTAAAACCACTCACTAGCACATCTACATGGAGCATCTGAATGCCAGTTATAAATGCTGCCAGGTATGAAACAATAAACTGAGCAGATAATACAACTGCCACTACAGCAAGCAGATAAAAAAAAGCGCCATCAAGTCTGTAATCACAACAGAGTTTAGCGACACATAACGCAAGGAGAAAACACCCCAAAAATACTACCCATTCCCGTAATGCCCATTCGGGAAAATTCGAAAGACATGCAGACACCAACCCAAGTACAACCACGCCTAACACAAGAAAAAGATTTTGCGACGACAAAAAATCACAACCATTAAAAATCGACAACATACATACTAAAAAAAGAAGTATAACTTGTATAACTCGCTGCTGGTCGTGCCACCCATAACCGATCAAAAAACTCGAAGTCACTGAAAATGAGAAAAAAACAAAAAAAACGAACACTAGGATCGTTAAGCAAACTCTTCCAAAAAAACCGAACCTCATCAAAAGAACCTCCCAAAAAAATGCCCCGCATAAGCGGGGCATTTTTATAAAACCGAAATCAGCTTGCAGTGCAACCGGTTGGCAGGAACGACTCTTTCCAACCGCTTGGACGCGAGGCGACGTTACAGCTCCACACACCTTGTGCGTTACGACCCATTTGAACGATCGCACCCTGAATAGCAGGATTACCTTTGAGAGTGCAAGTCAGAGCAGTTGTAGATGCGCCACTAACAGGAGTTCCTACAGAGATATTGCTGCAACGGTTAGTAGTAGTGGCAAGCCCCATATTTGCCGCGGTGTAGAATGTATCGGCCTTGCCTTCGTTCACCGCTGACTCATAAGAGGTCTTGGCGCCTGCGATGTCGGCCAGGCCAGTAGTAACCTGGGTTTTAGCAACGTAATCCTGATAAGCAGGAATGGCGATGGCAGCCAGAATGCCGATGATTGCAACAACGATCATCAGTTCGATAAGAGTAAAACCCTTTTGCATTTGAGCTTTCATGTAACTCTCCAGTCATTAAGTGTCAGGCAGACAAGCCTGGCGATGACATAGCAGAAGCCGTGCCAATTCTTGAGCCCCGGCCTTTGGCCACAGTTACTGCCAACACCCTCACAAAATCACCCTTTCCGTCGAAGCAATGACCAATACGCCAAGCACACTGATGCGCACCTTGTGACACTTTCCGTCACCTTGGCATCGGCAATTTGGCAGCCTCAGGCATCTACGCTATAACGCACCCATCTATTGATGCTGAGGTGCCCATGAGCGAGAACATTCCCCTTTCCGGCCTGGCCAAGCAGGTGGTGCTGGCTGAGCTGCTGGACGAGAAGGCCGCTCAACAGGCGCAGGTGCAAGCCAAACGCAACAAGCTCTCCCTTGTTCATTATCTGGCTCAGAACAAGCTGGTAAAAAGCCGCGCGCTGGCGGAGCTGACGGCGGATCAGTTCGGCATTGCCTATTTCGACCTTAACGCTCTGGACAAGGAGAGCCAGCCGAAAGACCTCATCAGCGAAAAACTGGTGCGCCAGCACCGCGCCCTGCCGCTGTGGCGCCGAGGCAACAAGCTGTTCGTGGGCATATCCGACCCCTCCAACCACCAGGTAGTCACCGATATTCAGTTCAGCACCGGGCTTTCTACCGAAGCGCTGCTGGTAGAGGACGACAAACTTGGCGACGCCATCGAGAAGTTTTTCGATACCGGCCATACCGGCCTGGAGGACATGGGAGACGTTGATCTCGACGGCCTGGAAACCGAATCGGTCGATGACGATAAAAAGAACGACGGCGGCGGCCAGGATGCCGACGATGCCCCGGTGGTGCGCTTCGTAAACAAGATGCTGCTCGATGCCATCAAAGGCGGCTCTTCCGACCTGCACTTCGAGCCCTATGAGCGCACTTACCGCGTACGCTTTCGTACTGACGGCATCCTGCACGAGACGGCGCGGCCGCCCATCCAGCTGGCCCCACGCATCTCTGCACGCCTGAAGGTCATGGCCGGTCTCGATATCTCCGAGCGGCGCAAGCCGCAGGATGGCCGCATCAAGATGAAGATTTCCAAGAGCAAATCCATCGACTTCCGCATCAACACCCTGCCAACTCTGTGGGGCGAGAAAATCGTGATGCGAATCCTCGACTCTTCCAGCGCACAGATGGGCATCGACGCTCTGGGTTATGAGGAAGACCAGAAGGAGCTGTACCTCAACGCCCTCAAGCAGCCCCAGGGCATGATTCTGGTGACCGGCCCGACCGGCTCAGGCAAAACAGTATCCCTGTATACCGGCCTGAACATTCTCAACACCCCGGATGTGAATATCTCCACGGCCGAAGACCCGGTGGAGATCAACCTGGAAGGCATCAACCAGGTCAACGTCAACCCCAAGCAGGGCATGGACTTTACTCAGGCGCTGCGCGCCTTCCTGCGTCAGGACCCGGACATCATCATGGTCGGCGAAATTCGCGACCTGGACACCGCCTCCATCGCCATCAAGGCCGCGCAGACCGGCCATATGGTGATGTCGACCCTACACACCAACAGCGCCGCCGAGACCCTCACGCGCCTGCGCAACATGGGCGTGCCCTCGTTCAACATCGCCACCTCGGTGAACCTGATCATCGCCCAGCGCCTGGCTCGTAAGCTGTGCGCGTCCTGCAAGAAGGAAGTAGATGTTCCACGAGAGGTGTTACTGGAGGAAGGCTTCCCGGAAGACAAGGTCGGTAGCTTCAAGATCTACGGCCCGGCTGGCTGTGAAAATTGCAAGAATGGTTACAAAGGCCGTGTCGGTATTTATGAAGTGGTTAAAAACACGCCGAGCCTGCAGCGGATTATCATGGAGGAAGGCAATTCCATCGATATTGCCGCGCAAATGCGCAAAGACGGCTTTAACGACCTGCGCACCTCGGCCCTTGTGAAGGCCATGCAAGGCGTGACCAGCCTTGAGGAAGTCAACCGCGTGACCAAGGATTAACCATGGCAGCAGCAGCAAAAGCGCCCAAGACCAGCACCTTCGTGTGGGAAGGCAAAGATCGCAAGGGCAGCATCGTCAAGGGCGAGCTCAGCGGCCAGAACCCGGCGCTGGTCAAGGCGCAGTTGCGCAAGCAGGGCATCAACCCGACCAAGGTACGCAAAAAGGGCATGAGCCTGGGCGGCGCCGGTAAGAAGATCAAGCCGCTGGATATCGCCCTTTTTGCCCGCCAGATGGCCACCATGATGAAGGCCGGCGTACCGCTGCTGCAGTCGTTCGACATCATTGCTGACGGCGTAGAAAAGCCCGCCATGCGCAAGCTGGTAGACGAGCTGAAGCAGCATGTGGCGGCGGGCAACAGTTTTGCGGCAGCGCTGCGTACCAAACCTGAATATTTCGACAACCTTTTCTGCAATTTGGTAGATGCTGGTGAGCAGTCAGGCGCATTGGAAACCCTGCTTGACCGAGTCGCTACCTACAAGGAAAAGACAGAAGCACTTAAAGCAAAGATCAAGAAAGCGATGAACTATCCGATCGCGGTTATAGCCGTCGCGATTATCGTCTCGTGCATCCTGCTGATTAAGGTAGTTCCTCAGTTCGAATCGGTATTTTCCAGCTTTGGCGCCGAGCTTCCCGCATTCACTGTTTTTGTGATTGGCATTTCCAACACACTACAGAATTGGTGGTACATCGTGTTGCTGGGCGGTGCTGCGGCAGGCTATGCATTAATACAAGCCAAGCAACGTTCAGAGAAATTCCGTAATAGCCTAGATCGAGCTGTACTCAAAGCCCCAGTGATTGGCAACATCGTCTACAAATCATCGGTCGCAAGATACGCGCGTACGCTATCCACTACTTTTGCCGCTGGCGTACCACTGGTGGAGGCGCTGGATTCTGTGGCTGGGGCGACAGGCAACGTGGTTTTCCGCGATGCAGTCGCCAAGGTCAAGCAGGATGTCACAAGCGGTATGCAGTTGAACTTTTCCATGCGCTCAACCAACGCCTTCCCAGCCATGGCCGTTCAAATGACGGCGATTGGCGAGGAGTCCGGCGCGCTGGATACCATGCTCGACAAGGTAGCTAGCTACTACGAAGCCGAAGTAGACAACGCTGTGGATGGCCTCACCGCACTGATGGAGCCCCTCATCATGTCCGTGCTCGGCGTTCTGGTCGGCGGCCTGATCATTGCCATGTACCTGCCAATCTTCCAACTGGGCAACGTCGTCTAACCCATGACCGTAATCGACTTCCTGGCCGGCAATACGCCGGCCTTTGTTTTCTGCGCGCTGATCGTCGGCCTGCTGGTCGGCAGCTTCCTCAACGTGGTGATTCACCGGCTGCCGAAGATGATGTTTCGCGACTGGCGCATTCAGGCACGCGAAGTACTGGAGCTACCCGCCGAGCCTGCAAGGGAAACCTACAACCTGGTACTCCCTCACTCCAGCTGCCCGTATTGCGGGCATGAAATCCGCCCTTGGGAAAACATCCCGGTCATCAGCTATCTGTTTCTGAGTGGCAAGTGTTCTGGCTGCCAGGCAAAGATCAGTCTGCGCTATCCGCTGGTCGAGCTCAGCTGCGGCGTGCTCTCGGCCTATGTCGCCTGGCATTTCGGCTTTGGCTGGCAGGCAGCCGGCATGCTGGTGCTGGCCTGGGGTCTGTTGGCGATGAGCCTGATCGATGCCGATCACCAGTTGCTGCCGGACGCGCTGGTATTGCCGCTGCTGTGGCTGGGTTTGATCGCCAACAACTTTGGGCTGTTTACCAGCCTGGAAGACGCCTTGTGGGGCGCCGTTGCGGGCTACCTGAGCCTGTGGTCGGTGTTCTGGCTGTTCAAGCTGGTGACCGGCAAGGAGGGTATGGGTTATGGCGACTTCAAGCTGCTGGCCATGCTCGGCGCCTGGGGCGGCTGGCAGATCCTGCCGCTGACCATTCTGCTGTCTTCAGTGGTCGGCGCCGTGCTTGGGGTGATCATGCTGCGCCTGCGTGACGCCAGTACCAGCACGCCGATCCCCTTTGGCCCCTACCTGGCCATTGCGGGCTTTATCGCGCTGCTGTGGGGCAAGCAGATTACCGCGGGTTACTTGCAATTCGCAGGTTTCAACTAAGGCGTCCCAACTCCCCCGGGTATCGCTTCGCTCAACCCAGGCTACTGCAGACTGATTCGCCACACACGCCCGACTCCCTTACAATCCGCCCCTGATTTTCTGAGGGGCAACGACCATGAAACCCTGGACGCTCGGGCTCACCGGCGGCATCGGCAGTGGCAAAAGCGCCGTGGCCGCGCAATTCGCCGCACTGGGCGTGGATGTGGTCGATGCCGATCAGGCCGCTCGCTGGGTCGTCGAACCGGGCCGCCCTGCCCTGGCGGCCATAGCCGAGCACTTCGGCGAACAGGTGCTGCAGGCCGACGGTCAATTGAACCGTTCGGCACTGCGAGAGCTGATTTTCCAAGCGCCTGCCGAACGGAGTTGGCTGGAAAGATTGCTGCATCCGTTGATCGCCGCAGAAACCGCGCAGTTTCTGGCCAATGCCAAGTCGCCCTACGCCATCATGGTCTCGCCTCTGCTGATCGAATCCGGTCAGTACAAACTGACCCAGCGTATCCTGGTGGTCGACGTGCCCGAGAAGCTGCAGATCGAACGCACCATGCAGCGTGATCGGTTGTCTGCCGAACAGGTGCGCGCCATCATGGCCGCCCAGGCCAGCCGCGAAACACGCCTGAGGCATGCCGACGACAT
This sequence comes from Phytopseudomonas straminea, assembly GCF_900112645.1. Classification (GTDB taxonomy): domain Bacteria; phylum Pseudomonadota; class Gammaproteobacteria; order Pseudomonadales; family Pseudomonadaceae; genus Aquipseudomonas; species Aquipseudomonas straminea. The sequence continues at coordinate 80,429 of NZ_FOMO01000001.1, forward strand.
CCTGGTCAACGACCGCGACCTGGCCTGGGTCGAGCGGGAGGTCGAACGCTTGCATGCCTTTTACCTGACCTTGAACGGAGGCCAACCATGACCACACCTACTCTCGTCGCCTGCCCAACCTGCGCAGCGCCCGTGGAATGGGGCCCGCAGAGCCCGAGCCGGCCGTTCTGCTCCGAGCGTTGCAAGCTGATCGACCTGGGTGCCTGGGCATCGGAAGAACACGCGATTCCTGGCAATCCGCTGGAGGACGATCTGTTCTCCGATGATCTGCCGCCCAGCCGGCACTGAGCCGCCCTAACCCATCGAGACGGCGGACCCACACCTTGAGGCCTGATGCCTACCCAGCCAGCCCACTCCAGGCACTTATCGCTGCCGTGCCGCAACAGGGCCAGGTGCGCTGGATCGGCGTACGCCCCGAGCGCCTCGGCGACATGCTGATTCTCGATGCGGTCGAGGCGCGCCGTGAAGCGGGCCTGACCGGCGATCATTCCAGGCCCGGCCCACGCAATGCCCGCCAGGTCACCTTGATCCAATGGGAGCACCTGGCCGTGATCAGCGCCCTGCTCGGTCGCGATGCCCAGCATGCAATAAAGCCCGAAGATCTCAGGCGCAATATCGCCGTCAGCGGCATCAACCTGTTCAGCCTCAAGGGCCGGCGCTTTCGCATCGGCCAGGCGATCCTGGAAACTACTGGCTGGTGCCAGCCCTGCGCCAAGCTGGAACAGCGCCTGGGCCTCGGCACCTTTCAGGCCGTGCGTGGCCATGGCGGGATCACCGCACGGGTGATCAATAGCGGCATCATTCGCCTGAACGACACGCTCGAGGTCGAACCGCTGGAACACTTCGAATAGGAATGTCGTCGCACGCTCGCTGCGCAGCACGCTGTTAGAATGCATGCAACCCGCCTGACGAATTGAACCCCGGCGGCCGACTTTCTGTCGATGAGATGCAGCGCACGCGACCTCGATGCAGCACCACCCGTTTTCTGACGCGCAGGTACCCGCCTGCGTGGATTGGCACATGAGTCGCCTGGCGCTGGAGCACCGCTCGCCCGGACTCGCCACCGATTTCCTAGCCTTGTGAGACTCACCATGACCCATCGAATCGTCATTGTCGGCGGCGGCGCCGGCGGCCTGGAGTTGGCTACCCGCCTCGGCCAGAAACTCGGTAAGCGCGGTAAAGCACACATCACCCTGGCCGATGCCAACCTCACCCATATCTGGAAACCGCTGCTGCACGAAGTGGCCGCCGGCTCGCTGAACTCCACGGAGAACGAGCTGAACTACGTGGCCCAGGCCAAGTGGAACCACTTCGAATTCCAGCTCGGGCGCATGAGCGGACTGGACCGCGAGCGCAAGACCATTCAGCTGGCCGCCACCCTGGACGAAGACAACCGCGAACTGGTGCCCGCCCGCGAGCTGCCCTACGACACGCTGGTCATTTCGGTGGGCAGCACCACCAACGATTTCGGCACCGAGGGGGCAGCCAACCACTGCATTTTCCTCGACACCCGCGAGCAGGCCGAACGCTTCCACCGCAAGATGCTCAGCCATTACCTGCGCGCCCACGCTGGCAAAGGCGATAACGATCAGATCAGCGTCGCCATCGTCGGCGCCGGCGCCACCGGCGTTGAGCTGGCCGCCGAGCTGCACCACGCCGCACGCGAACTGGCGGCCTATGGCCTGGATCGCATCCGCCCTGAAAACATGCGTATTAGCCTGGTCGAAGCCGGGCCGCGGGTATTGCCCGCCCTGCCGGAGCGCATCAGCGCGCCCGTACACAAGACCCTGCAAAAACTCGGTGTGAACGTCATGACCGGGGCCGCGGTGAAAGAGGTCACCGCCGAGGGACTGGTACTGGCCAACGGCGAAACCATCCCTGCCAGCCTCAAGGTCTGGGCGGCCGGTATTCGCGCGCCGGCCTTTCTCAAGGACCTGGATGGCCTTGAGAGCAACCGCATCAACCAGCTGGTCGTCACCAGCACACTGCAGACCACGCGTGACGAGAACATCTTCGCCTTTGGCGACTGCGCGGCCTGCCCGATGGGCGATGGTAGCGAGCGAAACGTACCGCCACGCGCCCAGGCAGCCCATCAGCAAGCTTCGCTGCTGGTCAAGTCACTGACGCTGCGCCTGCAGAACCAACCGCTGCCAAGCTACACCTACAAGGATTACGGCTCGCTCATCTCGCTGTCGAGCTTCAGCGCGGTCGGCAATCTGATGGGCAACCTGATGGGAAGCGTGAAACTGGAAGGCTGGTTGGCGCGGATGTTCTACGTCTCGCTATATCGCATGCACCAGATGGCGCTATACGGCCCCTTCCGCACACTGTTGCTGATGCTCAGTGACCGCATCGGCCGTAGTACCGATCCGCGGTTGAAGCTGCATTAACTCGAAGCGCACTTGTCGTAGGGTGGACGACGCTTCATTCGTTCACCATTCTGCAAAAGCCGCGGGGGCTGAAGAAAGCGTCTGCTGCGCGAGCCGATCGCCTATCTTCTTTACTATCGCAATGGTGGACAAAAAGAGCGTTGCCCACCCTACAGCTGCAAACCTGTGGGAGCGGGCCACGCCCGCAATTTCGCGCGCATGGCGCGCTCCCACAAAAGCGTGCCACTCCTTCGGCCACGCTGGCTGTTTCCGCCCGCGAGGGTGAGACCCAGCGTCTTGTCGCGCAAAGCCGAATAAGGGCGGCCCTTGAACTAACCAAAGCCCAGAAAGCAAAAAACCCGCCTTTTGGCGGGTTCTTTACTCAAGCCGAGCTTGAAATGGTGGGTCGTGTAGGATTCGAACCTACGACCAATTGGTTAAAAGCCAACTGCTCTACCAACTGAGCTAACGACCCAAATATGGTCGGGGTGAGGGGATTCGAACTCCTGACATCCTGCTCCCAAAGCAGGCGCGCTACCGGACTGCGCTACACCCCGAGGAAAGATTGGCTCCGCGACCTGGACTCGAACCAGGGACCCAATGATTAACAGTCATTTGCTCTACCGACTGAGCTATCGCGGAACTATGTTCTTTCTTTTCTCTGTTTGCGTTGCCGCTGCAGAGGCGCGCCATTTTACGGTTTCGCAAACCGCTGTCAACCCCCTAAATTGCTTTTATGACAATGCTTTGCGAACGGGTAGTCATTTGCTTTACCTTCGAGGCATACCTGCACAGCCTGATGCACCGCACCGGGCCTTATTCAGGATCTCAGATGAGCACTCAAGGCACGCCGCCATCCCCCGGCATCTCCAGCACGCTGGCCAGCAGAGGCATCCAGCCGCGCTTCAGCGAGTTGGGACAGAGCTGCCGCAAGCTGGTGCTCAATCACCTGGCGGATCATCTGACACGCACCTTTGCCCAGGTCGACGACACTCTCTTTCAATGCGCCGAGCAAGCGGAGAACAATCAGGTTCAGGCCATGTTCTTCGACAGCATGCGCGAAGTGCGCAGGCTGCGGCCACAGATCGAACGCCACTATCACCTGAATATCTCCAAAGGCATCGCTGACTTCCTCGACGGCAAGCTGGTGGTCAGCCAGCCCAAGGACGTTCCGACCGAAGACCTGGCGCTGATCGACAATGAAGCCTACGAGGAAGCGCTGCAGGTCACCAACATGGCGCAGCGAGTTCAAACGCGTTGCGCTCAGGCGCTGTTCGCGCTGGACAAACGCCTGGCGTTGCTAAACAACGGCCAGCCCGTACCTGCCGAGCTCAATCCATTTTCCCCGAAGAGCATTGCCAACGCTCTGCTGACCGCACTACAACCGAGCCAATTGCCGCTACGAATCAAGCTGGTGCTCTACGGCCTGTTCGACAAACAGCTGATGCACGGGCTGGACGCGCTCTATGAAGCCCTTAATAGTCGACTGATCGAAGCAGGCGTGCTGCCCAACCTCAAATTCTCGGCAGCGCGCAATCCGCAGTCGCCTTCACCTGCCGCAAGCAGCCCCGCAGCCAATACGCCACAGGCCGCAGCTGTCGACTTGGCGGCGAACCCACCCGGCGATGCCGCGCAGTTAGCCGAAGGGCTCGACCACCTTCTCGCCGAATATCGCAAACAGCAGCACGCCATAGGCCCACTCTACGGTTCGCCAAGCATGGCCAGTTTTGCGCCGCCAGGTGCCAGGCGTAGCTACGAGGCAGGCGAGCTGCTCGACGCACTCAATCGGTTGCAACAGGCCTCCGCCGCCGACCTCATGCAACACCCGGATCGTCCGCTGCAGGTGACTGACCTGAAAACCGAGCTTCACCGCCAACTCGCCAGCCAGAGCGAGGCGCCCCAGCAGCACCGTGTCGGCAGCCATGAAACCGATGTCATCGACCTGGTCGGGATGATCTTCGACTTCATCCTCGATGACGAGAACCTGCCGCAACCCTATAAGGTCGCCCTCTCCCACCTGCACACGCCCTGCCTGAAAGTGGCGCTACTGGATCGCGCGCTATTCAGCCAGCCCCACCATCCAGCCCGCCGGCTGATCAATGCCATGGCCCAGGCCGGCGTACTCTATGGCGTCCAAGAGGACAGTTACGGCCTGCTGAGCAAAGTGCAGTGGATGGTGCGCCAGGTGGTTCAGCAGTTCAGTGGCGACCTGCGCCTGTTCGAGATACTGCTCGGTGAGTTCGACGAGTTCACCCGCGGTATCAAGCAGCGGGTGGAGCTTCAGGAGCGCCGCGCCGTGGAGACAGCCAAAGGCCGCGACAAGCTGCTCGGCGCCCGCCATAACGCCGCGAAGGCCATCGCCCAGGCACTGGCCAGACGCTCGCCGCCGCCGATAATCCGCCAATTTCTGGAGCGCACCTGGATCGACGTGCTGGTATTCGTGCAGCTACGCCATGGCGCCAGCAGCCCTGAATGGCAGCGCGCCAGTGAAACAGCCGAGAACCTGGCGTGGAGCGGCACCCTGCTCGATGCCGCGCAACGTGATCGCCTGCAGCGCCTGCGCATTGAGATGCTCGATGAGTTGCGCAATGGCCTGATGCTGCTCGGCGGTTATCACGAAGATGATATTCGCCGCCTGCTGCAGGACCTGGTGGCCTGTCAGCACGCCGTCCAGGCCGGTCAGCCGCACCTGGCCTCCAAACTCAGTCTACCAAGCCCCAACGCCCTCGGAGCCATGCTCGACGATGAGGCAGCGCTTCTCGCCACGGCACGCAAGCGCCAGCCAGCCGATCAGGGGCTGATCAGCCAACTTGAAAAGCTTGAGTTCGGCACGTGGTTCGACTTCATTCTGGGCGGCAAACGGCAAACCCTGAAGCTCTCCTGGTACAGCCCCACCACCCATAACTGCATGTTCGTCGACCGCAACGGCCAGCGCGCTGCGGTCAAATCGGTGGAACAACTGGCCGAGGAACTGCAGCAGGGCACGGCGCGGCGCAGCAAGCCCGAACGCGCGGCGCCGATGGTCGACCGCGCTCTACAGGCCGTCTATCGCGTGCTCCAGCAACTGACCGGACGAACCACCTGAGAGCCTTCCATGGATGATCGTCGCCAACACCCTCGATACACGGCCGCCGCGCTGCTCGAGCTCTATGAGCAGCACGGCGAAACCTGCCTGGGCCGCATCGCTGATCTGTCCAGCGAAGGCTTCATGCTCTGCAGCACTGCGCCTCAGCCCCCCGACATCTTGGTCGAATGCCGCCTGGTGGGCGATGACGTGGACGACCTGTGCTTTACCGCCGACTGCCTATGGAGCCGTGAAGGCGAGGCGGGCCAGCCGTCCTGGGCGGGCTATCACATCATCGACATAGACGCGCTCAATACCCAGAAGCTGCAGAAGCTTCTCAAGCAGCTGCAGGCTTGCAGCTAACCGCGCCACATCGCCAGAACGGCGCCATAGAGCGCTTTCCGCACATCCGATAAACGACATCGATCACAGTATCGGCAACAGCGATTAGACGCTTGCCCAGTAAACGCCTAGGCTTCTCTGTGTCAATCCGCCGCAGGGGAGCTTGCCGTGCCCCGGTCAGCCGAGATGTCCGCCATTTCCAGTCATAACGATGCTGCTGACCAGCAGCCGCAAGGTTATGCCTATGCCGAGCTTGGCAGCCCGGAAAACCAGGGCTCTGCCGTTCTGGCCCAGGAAAGCGCACTGGCCATCAGCTACAACGGCATCAGCCATGCTGTGATGATGGTGTCGCCTACGGCGGTCGAAGATTTCATTGCCGGGTTCAGCCTGAGCAGCGCGGTCGTCGACTCCATCGACGATATTTATGACATCCGCCTACACCACCTCGGCCCGGCCATCAGCGCCGAAGTGGAAATCAGCAGCCGCGCCTTCTGGGCGATGAAGCAGCAGCGCAGGCAACTGGCCGGCACCAGCGGTTGCGGCCTGTGTGGCGTGGAAGCGCTTGACCAGGCGTTGCCGCAGCTGGCCACTCTGGAGAAAGTCGAGCTACCCGACGCCGCGCACCTAGTCGATCTACGCGAGCGCATCGCCGCCGCACAGGACTTGGCGCGCCGCAGCGGCGCGCTGCATGCCGCGCTATATGTCGACGCAAGCGGCGAAATCAAAGCCTGCCGAGAAGACATAGGCCGGCACAACGCGCTGGACAAGCTGATCGGCGCGTTGCTGCGCGAGAAACACGATGTACGCCAGGGCTTTGCGGTGGTCACCAGCCGCTGCAGCCTGGAACTGATTCACAAGGCGGTCAGAGCCGGCATCGGCAATCTGGTCAGCCTGTCGGCACCGACCGCCCTGACCGTGCAATGGGCGCGCCGGCACAACCTCAACCTGATTCATTTGCCCCACCACAGCGCGCCGCGGGTCTACAGCCCTGCTCCGCCTGCAAGAGAAGAACAGCCATGAGCCTGCAACCCGTGAACCCGCGTTACAAACCCTACAAAGGCGCTGCCGCCGGTTGGGGTGCGCTGATCAGCGTCACCCAGTTCTGGCTGGACAGCAAACAGCCGTTCAAGAACCTGCGCGCGCTGCTCAAGACCAACCAGAACGGCGGCTTCGACTGCCCGGGTTGCGCGTGGGGCGACTCGCCGGAAGACGGCCGCATCAAGTTCTGCGAGAACGGCGCCAAGGCCGTCAACTGGGAAGCCACCAAGCGCCGCGTCGACGCCAAGTTCTTCGCCAAGTACTCCGTCAGCCAGTTGCGCGAGCAAAGCGACTACTGGCTGGAATATCAGGGCCGTCTGACCGAACCGATGCGCTATGACGCGGCCACCGACCGCTACGTGCCGACCTCCTGGGACGACGCCTTCAGCCTGATCGCCAAGCACCTGAAGAACCTTGCGACCCCCAACCAGGCCGAGTTCTACACCTCGGGCCGCGCCAGCAACGAGGCGGCGTTCCTCTATCAGCTGTTCGTGCGCGCCTATGGCACCAACAACTTCCCCGACTGTTCGAACATGTGCCACGAAGCCAGCGGCGTCGCACTGATCCAGAGCGTCGGCATCGGCAAGGGCAGCGTGACCTTCGCCGACTTCGAACACGCCGATGCCATCTTCGTGCTTGGCCAGAACCCGGGCACCAACCACCCGCGCATGCTCGAGCCGCTGCGTGAGGCGGTCAAGCGTGGCGCCCAGGTCGTCGCCTTCAACCCACTCAAGGAGCGTGGTCTGGAGCGTTTCCAGCACCCGCAGCACGCCCTGGAAATGCTCACCAACGGCTCCGAGCCGCTCAATACCGCCTTCTTCCGCCCAGCCCTGGGTGGCGACATGGCGGCGCTGCGCGGTATCGCCAAGTTCCTGCTGCAGTGGGAGCGCGAGGCGGTCGCCAAGGGCGAGAAACCAGTGTTCGACCACGCCTTCATCGCCGAACACACCGATGGCGTCGATGCCTATCTCGCCGTGCTCGACGAAACCTCCTGGGAGTCGCTGGTCGAGCAGTCCGGCCTGACCCTGGCGGAAATCGAGCAGGCAGCGCTGATGTACCGCCGCGCCGAGAAAGTGATCATGTGCTGGGCGATGGGCATCACCCAGCACGTCCACTCGGTGGCCACCATCCAGGAAATCGTCAACCTGCAATTGCTGCGCGGCAACCTCGGCCGCCCCGGCGCCGGCCTGTGCCCGGTTCGCGGTCACAGCAACGTGCAGGGCGACCGCACCATGGGCATCAACGATCGCCCGCCAGTGCTGCTGCTCGACAATATCGAGAAGCGCTTCCAGTTCAAGGTGCCCCGCGACAACGGCCACAACACCGTTGAAGCCATCAATGCCATGGTCGACGGCCAGGCCAAGGTGTTCATCGCCCTGGGCGGCAACTTCGCCCAGGCCACGCCGGACAGCCCGCGCACTCACCAGGCGCTGCAGAACTGCGACCTGACCGTGCAGATCAGCACCAAGCTCAACCGCAGCCACCTGACCACCGGCAAGGATGCGCTGATCCTGCCTTGCCTGGGCCGTACCGACATCGACATCCAGGCCAGCGGCCCGCAAGCGATCACCGTTGAAGACTCCTTCAGCATGATCCACGCCTCCTACGGCCAGCTGGAGCCGCTGTCCAAGGAGATGCGTTCGGAGCCGGCCATCGTCGCCGGCATCGCCAAGGCTACCCTGGGCAATCACCCGGTCGACTGGGACGCGATGATCGCCGACTACAGTCGCATCCGTGACCTGATCGCCGACACCATTCCCGGCTTCCAGGATTTCAATGCCCGTGTCCAACATCCGGGCGGTTTCTACCTGGGTAACTCGGCCGGCGCACGTCAGTGGAAAACCAACACCGGCAAGGCCAACTTCAAGTCCAACGCCCTGCTCGCCGACCTGCTGCCACCCCAGGTGCGCAACAGTGGTCAGACACCGGACCTGATCCTGCAGACCATGCGCTCCCACGACCAGTACAACACCACCATCTACGGCCTTGATGACCGTTACCGTGGCGTTCGCGGCCAGCGTGACGTGCTGTTCGTCAACGAAGCCGATCTCACCCGCCTGGGTTACAAGCATGGGCAGAAGGTGGACATCACCTCACTGTGGGACGACGGCGTCGAGCGCAAGGTGGTCGGCTTCACCCTGCTGGCCTTCGATATTCCGGCCGGCCAGGCAGCTGCCTACTACCCGGAAGCCAACCCGCTGGTGCCGCTGCAGAGCGTTGGCATTGGTAGCCACACGCCGACCTCGAAGTTCGTCGCCATCCGCCTGCACGCTGCGCAGGAAACCACACGCATTCTGTAAACGCGGCCACACCGTCTTCACCTCGGGCTACCAGCCCGAGGTGAAGAGCTCTTAGCTCCCTTCCGAGAAAAAGCTGCAGTTCGTCGGAAATGCGGCACTTATCGACGAAACTTACCCTCTGATGTCCCTTTGCCGTTATCCACCTCGGTTAACGTGTCCACAAGCGCTCAATCGAAGCGCGTAGTTGCGCCCACGCCACGATGTGGCCCTTCGGGTTTCTGCCAAACGAGTGACAACCGTGCCATTGACTGCCTCTCCGAGCCGCCCGGCATCAACGTCATTGGCCAGCAACGGGAGGGAATACCATGCGGTTTTCATCTGCCGTCCTGCTTGGGGCGGTGCTGCTCAGCCTGAACGCCCAGGCAGCGCTCATGGAGCGCGAATTGGGCGACTACGAACTGACGCTGGGCACCACGCCAAGCCGCAGCATGGCGCAAGGGCTGGTCAAACCCGAGAGCGGCGGCACCTTTCATGGCGGGCTCGACCTGAGCCACCCGAGCGGTTGGTATCTGGGCCAGTGGTCGCCCAGCCTGGGCATCAGCCCGGGCAGCAAGATGGAGATCAACAGCTACGTTGGCTACCGTCAGCAGTTCGTCGACTCGCTCGGTTATGAAGTCGGCACCATTCGTTACAGCCACCCTGGCTACAGCCATCTGGACAGCCAGGACCTGTACGCCGGCCTGACGTACGACAAGCGCCGCTTCGGCTTCTCCTTCAGCAATGACCCGAACCTCTTCAACAGCACGATGTTGGCCGATCTTGGCCGTGTGAAGCTGTTGGGCATGTCGGTGATCGTACGCTACGGCAATCACCTGCTCGAAACACCCAAGCAGATCGCCGGCGGCGGGCGAGTCAGCTCGTTCAATGACTGGTCAATGAGCCTTTCGCGCCCATGGAAAGGCATCGACTTCGACTTTTCCTATTCGGACTCGACCCTGAGCGGCGACGCCTGCGCGGCCTATTCGGGCCACAACACCGAGTGCGAAGGCTGGTTCTCGATCAAAGCGTCGCGGTCCCTTTTCTAGACGCTTCGACTGGCCAAAACCTCCGTAAGCAACTGAACCCTAAACACATCTTGATACATTCATCCATGTATCTTTAATAGCACTCAAGGGAATTTCGTACGCGCGCCCGCTCTAAGGAGATGTCATCGGCACTGTTCGATGGCCGTTGGAACCATGGCCATGCCATGGGCTACGCCCGCAAGGGTCATCTTCGAGGGTTACGCGATGCGTACATTCCTTAGCGCACTGGCCTTCAGTGCAATGATTTCTCCCCTGGCTTATGCCGATACCACCAAGACTGCCATTGGCAGCGGGGTTGGCGGCGCGCTGGGCAATATTGTCGGTCAGCAGCTGGGAGGCAGCACAGGCGCTGCAATCGGTGCAGGCCTGGGTGGCGCCGCCGGTGGTGCCATCAGTTCACGCAACAAGACCGAAGCAGCGCTGGGTGGTGGCCTGGGCGCGGCCGGCGGCTCGGTACTGGGCAACCAGTTTGGCGGCAGCACCGGATCGACCATCGGTGCAGGTCTGGGCGGCGCAGCTGGTGGCGCGCTGGCCAATGAGGTGGCAGACAGCAACCGCCATGAAGCACGCTATCGCGACGGCCATCGCCATGGCAAGAAGCACCACAAACGTCACCACAAGCATCGTCACCGCTAATCATCACTTCACCATCAAGGGCGCTTCGGCGCCCTTGATGGTTCAGGCCACCAGCAAAACCCGCATCGCTTGACGCAACCCCTGCGGAATCGCTACTGGCTGGTTGCTCTGACGGTCTACGAATACGTGCACGAAGCGCCCTGCTGCACAGGCCTGTTGCTGCCCCTCCCTAAAGACCGCGAGTTCGTACTGCACCGAGCTGTTGCCCAGCTTGCCGACCCGAAGGCCGACCTCGATGCGCTCGGGAAAGGCAATCGACTCAAAATAGTCGCAGCTCGAACTCACCACGAAACCCACCACCTCGCCACGGTGAATATCCAGGCCGCCGGCCTCGATCAGGTAGCTGTTCACCGCCGTATCGAAATAGCTGTAGTAGGTGACGTTGTTGACGTGGCCATACAGGTCGTTGTCGTGCCAGCGCGTGGTGATCGGCTGAAAGTGACGATAGTGCTCACGTAGGTGCTGCGGCTGTTGCATGGGTGCCACCTCGCAGAAAGAAGAAGCCGGCATGGTGCCGGCCTCCTGCTGAAGTGACAACTGCGCCCGGTTAGTAGGCGACCTGATAGATGGCCAGCGCGTGGGCCAGTGTCATTTGTCGAGGATTGTTGACCAACAGCCGCTCATGCAGCATGGCGTCGGTGGCCAGACGCGGCAGCAAATCCTGCTCGACGCCCACATCGCGCAGCCGTGCGGGCAAACCACTGCGCTCACTGAGATCGGCCAGTTCGATGATGAACTGCTCGGTATGGTCCGTGGCATCGCCAACGCGCAGGCGTTCGCCTAACAGCAGGGGCGCCAGCTCCTCGTAGAGCGGCGCAGCTACCGAAGCGTTGAAGCCCAATACATGGGGCAGCAGCACTGCCGCGCTGACGCCATGGGGCACCTGACAATGCCCGCCCAGTGGATACGCCAGCGCATGCACTGCCGCCAGCGGAGCATTGGCATAGGCCTGCCCGGCCAGGCAGGCGCCCAGCAGCATGGCTTGTCGCGCCTCGAGATTGGTGCCGTTATGCACCGCTTCGTCCAGGTTCGCGCCCAGTAGGCTCAAGGCTTCACGGGCGAGCATGTCGGACAACGGGTTCTTGCGCCGCGCGCCTGTGTAGGCCTCCACCGCGTGGCCCATGGCCAACATGCCGCAGGCGGCAGTGACCGGCGCCGGCAGCTGCAGGGTGAGCTCGGCATCGAGCAAAGCAAGATCCGGCAACAGCCGCGCAGAAACAACCGCGACCCGCGTCGCATGCCTGGTTGTAACCACGGCGATGGGCGTGACTTCGGAACCACTACCGGCGGTGGTCGGCACCTGGATCAGTGGCAGACGCTGCCCCGCCACCTTGTCGACGCCGTAGAGATCACTCAGCGTTTGCCGACAATCAGGGTGGGCCAATTGGGCGACCAGTTTGGCCACATCCAGCGAGCTGCCGCCGCCAAAGCCGATCACCAGATTGGCCTGAATCTCCCGGGCGAACTGCGTGGCCTTGTCGATCACGGTTTCCGGCGCCTGTGCCACCACGCCATCGAATACGTGCAGCGCCACCCCGCTCCTGGCGAAGGCGCTACGTACCGCTTCGCAGAAATCCTGCCGGGCCACGCCGGCGTCGGTCACCAGCACCACGGAGCGCGCGCCCCAGGCCTGACATAACGGCACGAGCCGCTGAACGGCTCCGGGTTCGCAGATGAGATGGGCGGCTGTGGCAAAGCTGAATGGCTGCATGGCGCGGTCCTCGTTCTGGCGGCGCGCTGTCGCGCGCAAGAAAGACCGTGCCCCTGTCACCCTCGCATCGCAGCGTCCCGGCATGGCCTCTGTTCATAGTAGGCCGTGCGCCCATATCTGCTCGGAAAAGCACGCAGCAGCTGCCATTCGTCGATTGGTTGGCCGCCGCCGATAAGCGCTCGGCTCAAGGGGCGTCAGCACGCCTGCCATGTGGTTGCTTCAGGCGATATCGTGCAGCCCAGTAATCACGCGGCTTTCCAGCATATGCACGAAGATCGTCTCCGAAGACGACAATTACCCCGTAAAAAGTGCTAGTCCATCCCGTTCTTGAGCTTATGACATATCCGCCTAAAGCCTGCCGCTGGCTCGATTTAGACTTCAGTCATCGAAGCGAAAGACGGAGGTGACTCATGCCCCTTTCCATCGACGGCATGAATATCGGCCAGTACAGCTATCGGCCACTTGGCAATACCAACAACGGTCTGCAGAGCAGTGCAATTGACCGGGCAACAGCCGCGGCGCAGCGCTTGAGCGACGCTCAGGAACAGCTGCTGGAGCGCCGACGCCTGGATCAGGAGCGCCAGGAGCGGCTAAGCGAAGCCCGTGAAGAGCGGATCGCCCAACAGGAGGAGGCAGAGGAACGCGCATTGCAGGTGCGTCAGGAGCGCCAGGAAGCAGCCCGAGCGCTCGAGGAGCAGCAACGCGAACAGCGGCTTGAGGCACTTCAGGAGCAGCGTCAGGAAGTGCTCAACCCACTGTCCGCCGAAAGCCTGGCCCGCCAGCGCGTGCAGACGGAAGTAACCCCACCGGCGGCAAATACCGCACAGGTCAGCCCACGGCTCGCTGCCGAGGCAATTTCGACCTACCGCCAGACCGCATCGCCGGACCTTATCGGCCGCAGCCTGGTAGCTTGATAACCGCCTGAAAAAACCAGCCCCCGATCACATCATTTGTTTGACCTGGTCGGGGGCTGGTTTTTTATGAATGGTTTGCAGCGGGGCGCTCATTGTGACGTGAACGCCCTGATTAGCTCACTCTTTGCCGAGGGCCTCCTGGCGCTCCAGGAACTCCTCCTGCAGCAGCGCATCGGCGTTTTCCGCCTCGCCTTCGAGCTGCTGTTGCAGATGACCAGTGCCGACCGGCTTGGTCTCAAGCTTGCCCACCAGATGTTCGAGAGCATGGCGCATCTTCTCGGCAGCACCGTCGATGGCCTGCTCCAGGGACTCGGCCTTGTGGGTCACGGACAGCGGCTGGTGCCCCTTGGGGCGCGCTTCGATCTGGCAGCGTTTATCATCGGCGCCACTCTTGCCGCCGTTCTCGTCGCTGATATGCACTTCCACCCGCGACAGGAATTCATCGTACCGGTCCAGTCGATCCGCCACGGATGCGCTCACCCATTCGTGTAGACGTGCGCTGCCTTCGATATGGTTGCTGTTCACATGAACTTGCATGGTCTTCCTCGCTTCTGACGGGTCTACGAGGTTGGAGGCAGGCGGGTGGGACTAGGTTCCTGCTGATTGCCGCCGCTGCCGGTGAATACGACAGCGGCGGTTATGATCAGAAGCGGTCGCGGATCACGGCTTCATCGAACGGTAGCTTACCGATGCGCGGCTTGGCCTCGACAGCCTTCTTGCCAACGGCAACCATCAGGCCAATCACGTGGTTGTCCGGCAGGTTGATCAGCTTGGCTACGGCGTCGAAATCAAAGCCGTCCATGGGGCAGGAATCCAAGCCTTTGCCGCGGGCGGCGAGCATCAGGGTCTGCGCTACCAGGCCACAGCTGCGCATGGTTTCGTCGCGCTGCACCTGTGGCTTGCCGCGGTAATAGTTGTCGATGGCGCCGGCCATGAACTGCTGCACCTCGGCAGGTGCGCCTTCCCACACGCGGCTCGCATTCTTTTCCCAGCTGTCGAGCTGGGCACAGATCACCACCAGCATCGAAGCATCGGTCATCTGTGCCTGATCCCAACCTACCGCACGAATCTGTTGACGCAGAGCTGGGTCGCTGACTTCCACCAGGCGCACGTGCTGCAGGTTGAAGGCCGTTGGTGCGAGCAGCGCCAGTTGCAGCAACTCGTTCTTCTCTTCAGCGCTCAGGGTAAAACCGGCGTCGTAGCCTTTGACGGCGCGGCGGCTGCGAATGGCTTCATCGATATGCATGGCAAACTCCACAGGATGAAAAACACAGCATGCTAGGCAAGCCGAGGCGCCAGCGCTACTGGAGCATTCCGATGCAATTCATCGCCTGTAACGATTTATCCGAACCCCTGCCGCGCCCTGCGAGTCGATTGACCAGAGCCAACAGGGCCCGCCCTGATACCGGTACGCCGCCGCTGCGGCCTATTGCCGGCTGTTCCAACGCAAGCACCGAGCGCTAAGCTGTCGACCATGACCCACTCGCCCTACATCAGCCTGCCCGCTGCCGACGCCGAAGCGCTGAAGGTAGGTGGAGACTGGACGCTCGCCCACTACGCCACGCTGCTGGCGCAGGTCGACAAAGCGCGGTCGATACTGGGCGAGCACAGCCGCACCGACCTCAGCGACCTAAATGCCCTGGACACCGCCGGCGCCAGCCTGCTGGTCGAACTCATCGGTGCCAAGCGGCTGATCGCCCTGCTGCCCGACGGCGCGCTCAGCGAGGAACGCCGCGCCCTGCTGCACACCGTCGCCACCGCCATGCAGCACGACCAGCAGGGGGCCGAGCACCCGCCCCGCTCCAGCTGGCGTGAGTTCTTCGGGCATATCGGTGAGGTGGTCGAAGGCGTCTGGCACAAGGCCGTAGGCCTATTGGGTTTCGTCGGCCTGACGCTCAGCACCATGTTGCTGATTCTGCTCAACCCGCGGCGCTGGCGCCTGACATCCCTGGCTTCGCACCTCGAACAGATCGGCCTCAACGCGGTGCCGATCATTGCCCTGCTGACCTTTCTGGTCGGCGCCGTGGTGGCCTTTCTGGGCGCTACCATTCTGCGCGACTTCGGCGCGACCATCTACACGGTCAACCTGGTGGCCTTCTCTTTCCTGCGCGAGTTCGGCGTGCTGCTGACCGCCATCCTCATGGCCGGCCGGACCGCCAGCGCCTTCACCGCGCAGATCGGCTCGATGAAGGCCAACGAGGAGATCGACGCGATCCGCACCCTGGGCCTCAACCCCATGGAGTTGCTGGTGCTACCGCGGGTTTTCGCCATGCTGATCGCCCTGCCGCTGCTGACCTTTATCGCCATGGTCTGCGGCATGCTCGGCGGTGCCATGGTGTGCCTGATCACCCTGGATATTTCACCGTCGATGTTCCTGCACCTGCTGCAGGAGAACATCCCGCTCAATCACTTTCTGGTCGGCATGGGCAAAGCGCCGATCTTCGCCTTTCTGATCGCGGTGATCGGCTGCCTGGAAGGCTTCAAGGTCACCGGCAGCGCGCAGTCGGTGGGCGAACGCACCACCTCCAGCGTGGTGCAGTCGATCTTCGTGGTCATCGTGGTTGATGCCGTAGCCGCGCTGTTTTTGATGGAGATGGGCTGGTGAGTGGCGAAGCGATCATCCAGGTCCGCGACCTGACCAATCAGTTCGGCCCGCAGGTGGTGCATCAGCACCTGGATCTGGACCTGTATCGCGGCGAAGTGCTCGGCGTGGTGGGCGGCTCGGGCACCGGCAAGTCGGTGCTGCTGCGCACCATCGTCGGCCTGCGCGAGCCCAACGCCGGCACCGTGCGGGTGTTCGGTGAGGATCTGCTGACGCTGCCCGCCGGGCGCCGCTCAGCGCTGGAACGGCGCTTCGGCGTGCTCTACCAGCGCGGCGCACTATTCTCCTCGCTCACCGTGCTGGAGAACATCGCGCTGCCGCTGATCGAGCATGCTGGGCTAAATCGCGCCGAGGCCGAGCGCCTCGCCAGATCCAAGGTGGCGCTGGTCGGCCTGCCCGGCCACGCCGGCGACAAGTACCCGACCGAGCTGTCCGGCGGCATGGTCAAGCGCGCCGCCCTGGCCCGCGCCCTGGCGCTGGAGCCGGACATCCTGTTTCTCGACGAGCCGACCGCCGGACTCGACCCGATAGGCGCAGCGGCCTTCGACCAGTTGATCCGCACTCTGCGCGACGCCTTGGGGCTCAGCGTCTTTCTGGTCACCCACGACCTGGATACGCTCTACACCCTGTGCGACCGCGTCGCCGTGCTGTCGCAGAAGCGGGTGCTGGCGGCCGACACGCTTGACGTGGTCGCCGCCACCGACGATCCCTGGATACACGACTATTTCCATGGCCCGCGCGGACGCGCGGCCGAACAGGCTGCAGCGAGGATTAGCTGAATGGAACCACGCGCCCATCACGTCTTGATCGGCATGTTCACGGTGGCGGTCGTCAGCGCCATCCTGATATTTGCCCTTTGGCTGGGCAAATCCAGCGCCGACAAGCAATTCAACCACTATGAGGTGATCTTCACCGAAGCGGTCAACGGCCTTTCCCAGGGCAGCGCCGTACAATACAGCGGCATCCGCGTCGGTGACGTCACCAGCCTGACCCTGGACCCGCAGGACCCGCGCAAGGTGCACGCCAATATCCGCATCACCAGCGCCACGCCAATCAAGGAAGATACCCGCGCGCGCCTCACCATCACCAATATCACCGGCGGCGCGGTGATCCAGTTACACGGCGGCTCCCCCGAGAGCCCGGCGCTAAAAGCCAGCAACGGCCGCACACCGGTGATCATCGCCGACCGCTCGCCGCTGTCGCGGCTGATGGCCAATGGCGAAGACCTGATGGTCAGCGTGACGCGCCTGCTCGATCGCGCCAATGCCATGTTCTCCCGCGAGAACACCGAGAACATCGCCAAGACCCTGCGCAACCTGGAACAGATCACCGCCAGCGTTTCCGAACAACGCGAGGAACTGCGCGAAGCGCTCGCGCAAATGTCTGCCGCCGGCCGTGAGGCCAGCGCCCTGATGAACAACGCCAACAAGCTGTTCAGCGGCCCGGCGCAGAACACAATGGAAAGCGCCGAGCGCCTGGCAGCCTCGCTGGAGCGCAGCAGCAGCAATATCGAACAGCTGCTGCAGGACAACCGCGCCGCCCTTGATGGTGGTATGCAGGGCATCGGCGAACTCGGCCCGGCGATCAACGAACTGCGCGACACCCTGGGCTCGTTGCGCTCGTTCTCGCGGCGCCTGGAAGAAGACCCGGCCGGTTATCTGCTGCGCAGCGACAGCATCAAGGAGTTTCAGCCATGAAGGTATTCGTCACTGCCGGCGCTCTATTGCTGACCGGCCTGCTCAGTGCCTGTTCGGTTCTGCCCAAGGGCGAGCCGCTCGAGGTGTATCTGCTGCCGAGCAACCTGCCGGTGCGTGCAGCCGGGGAGCAGCGGGAAAGCTGGTCGCTGCGGGTCAACCGCCCGCAGAGCAGCCAGTTGCTGGACAGCCCGCGCATCGCCGTACTGCCGCAAGGCGACCGCATCAGCGCCTACCAGGGCGCCCGCTGGAGCGACCGCGCGCCAGCGCTGTTCCGTGATCGGCTGATCGGCGCCCTCCTCGATGACGGCCGCGTCGGCGCCGTTAGCAGCGACGACAGCCGCCTGCAGGCCGACCTGGAGCTGAGCAGCGATCTGCGCGCCTTCCAGAGCGAATACCGCAATGGCCGGCCGGAGGTGCATATCCTGCTCGATGCTCGCCTGGTGCAGGCCGGCAACCAGCGCATACTCGCCAGCCGGCGTTTCGAAGTACGACAGATCGCTGGGGACACGGCGGTGGAATCGGTGGTTAAGACATTCGGCGCTGCCAATGACCAGTTGTCGCGCCAGCTGATCGATTGGGTAGTGCAAGAAGGCCGACACAATGCGCCGGATAACAGCAAGCCCTGAAAACTGTTAGTAGCGAGCATTAGAGCTGGCTCCTGTGGGAACGGGCCATGCCCGTGATTTTCGCGCGCATGGCGCGCTCCCACAGGTCGATGACAGCTATCGCTGCATAATAAAAAACGGCCGATGTGATCACTCACACCAGCCGTTCTTTGTGCTGCATTATCAGGCTTTAGACGAAGACGATCTCGTCGTTCTCGACCTTGCCCGTCACCGTGCTGCCCGGGCTGAACTGGCCAGACAGGATCAGCTGCGCCAGCGGGTTTTCGATCCAGCGCTGGATGGCGCGTTTCAATGGCCGCGCACCGTACACCGGGTCATAGCCAACGGCGATCAGCTTGTCCATCGCCTCGTCGGAGAGCTCCAGGCTCAGGTCGCGTTCGGCCAGGCGCTGCAGCAAACGCGAAAGCTGAATGCGCGCGATGCCGGCGATCTGTTCACGGGCCAGGGGCTCGAACACCACCACCTCGTCGATGCGGTTCACGAACTCGGGGCGGAAGTGGTTGCCCACTGCATCCATCACCGCCGCACGCTGCGCCTCGCGGTCGCCAACCAGCTCCTGGATCTGCGCCGAGCCCAGGTTGGAGGTCATCACGATCACCGTGTTCTTGAAGTCCACAGTGCGGCCATGGCTGTCGGTCAGGCGGCCATCCTCGAGCACCTGCAGCAGCACGTTGAACACATCCGGGTGAGCTTTTTCAACCTCGTCCATCAGCACCACCGAGTAAGGTTTGCGGCGCACCGCCTCGGTCAGGTAACCGCCCTCCTCGTAGCCGACATAGCCGGGCGGCGCGCCGATCAGCCGCGCCACGGAGTGTTTCTCCATGAACTCGGACATATCGATACGCACCAGCGCGTCTTCGGTGTCGAACAGGAACTCGGCCAACGCCTTGCACAGCTCGGTCTTGCCCACACCGGTCGGGCCGAGAAACAGGAACGAGCCGCTGGGTCGGTTCGGGTCAGCCAGGCCGGCACGCGAGCGACGCACGGCATTGGCCACCGCCACCACGGCTTCGTCCTGACCGATCACCCGCTGGTGCAGCAGGCCTTCCATCTTCAGCAGCTTGTCGCGCTCGCCTTCGAGCATCTTCGAGACCGGGATACCGGTCCACTTGGAAACCACTTCGGCGATTTCTTCTTCGGTGACCTTGCTGCGCAGCAACTGGTTTTCCGTGGTGCCGTGCTGATCGACCATCTGCAGGCTGCGCTCCAGATCGGGAATCACCCCGTACTGCAGCTCGGCCATGCGGTTGAGATCGCCCTTGCGGCGCGCCGCTTCGAGCTCGGTCTTGGCCTGCTCGATACGCTGCTGGATCTGTGCCGAGCCCTGGACTTCGGCTTTTTCCGATTTCCAGATGTCTTCCAGATCGGCGTATTCCTTCTCCAGCTTGGCGATGTCTTCCTGGAGTTTGACGAAGCGCTTCTTGGCCGCCTCATCCTCTTCCTTCTTCAACGCCTGGGCTTCGACCTTGAGCTGGATCAGCCGGCGATCCAGGCGATCGAGCACCTCGGGCTTGGAGTCGATCTCCATGCGAATACGGCTGGCGGCTTCGTCGATCAGGTCGATGGCCTTGTCCGGCAGCTGGCGGTCGGTGATGTAACGGTGGCTGAGTTTGGCCGCGGCGATGATCGCACCGTCGGTGATGGCCACCTTGTGGTGCACCTCGTAGCGCTCTTTCAGGCCGCGCAGGATAGCGATGGTGTCTTCCTCGCTCGGCTCGTCGACCAGCACCTTCTGGAAGCGCCGCTCCAGGGCGGCGTCCTTCTCGATGAACTGGCGGTATTCATTCAGCGTGGTGGCACCCACGCAGTGCAGCTCGCCACGGGCCAGGGACGGCTTGAGCATGTTGCCCGCATCCATGGCGCCCTCGGCCTTGCCGGCGCCAACCATGGTATGCAGCTCGTCGATGAACAGGATCACCCGGCCTTCCTGCTTGGACAGTTCGTTGAGCACCGCCTTGAGGCGCTCCTCGAACTCGCCGCGGAACTTGGCACCGGCGATCAGCGCGCCCATATCCAGAGACAGCAGGCGCTTGTCCTTGAGGCCGTCCGGCACTTCGCCGTTGACGATGCGCTGGGCCAGGCCTTCGGCGATGGCGGTCTTGCCGACGCCGGGCTCACCGATCAGCACCGGGTTGTTCTTGGTACGCCGTTGCAGAACCTGAATGGTGCGGCGGATCTCGTCGTCACGGCCGATCACCGGGTCGAGCTTGCCCTCTTCGGCGCGCTTGGTCAGGTCGACGGTGTACTTGTCGAGCGCCTGGCGCGACTCCTCGATGTTCGGGTCGTTGACCGCATCGCCGCCACGCAGGTTGTTCACCGCGTTCTCCAGCGCCTTGCGGCTCACACCCTGGGCGAGCAGCAGCTTGCCCAACTTAGTGTTCTCATCCATCGCGGCGAGCAGCACCAGTTCGCTGGAGATGAACTGGTCGCCCTTTTGCTGTGACAGGCGATCGGCCTGGTTGAGCAGGCGCGCCAGATCCTGAGACAGGCTGACGTCACCGGTAGGGTTCTGGATTTTGGCCAGTTGGTCGAGCTCTTTGCTCAAGGCCTGGCGCAGGCCGTTCACATCGAAGCCCACCTGCATCAGCAGCGGGCGAATGGAGCCGCCTTGCTGGTCGAGCAGCGCCTGCATCAGGTGCAGCGGCTCGATGGCGGAATGGTCGTGGCCGACGGCCAGGGACTGGGCGTCGGAAAGGGCAAGCTGCAACTTGCTGGTTAAACGGTCGATTCGCATGGCGTCTTCCTTCCTGTAAAGGCAGGCCGGCGCGGTGCATGCGCCTGACAATAAAACCTGCCGAGATGGAGCATAGATGAGGCCGATTGTGCGGGTTTCAAGCGGAGAGGTTTTGCGGTGGATCAGGGGCGGCGTCGAAAGTGCCACCCCTGATGACGCGCCGTTCGACAGCGGCGCCCGTGCTGACGATCACTTAGGACCTACTCACGGTCTTTCGGCCCGACTTCAGTACCTTGTTCCGGCCACGGTCTTGTAGGAGCGGCTTTAGCCTCGAGCTCTTTAATTGTCCTGATAACAAGCTCGCGGCTAAAGCCGCTCCTACGCAATTGCTGAGTGTCTAGCGATCCGCCAGCCAGATCAGCGACGCGAAGCGCCCGGTCTGGGCCGCGCGTCGGTAGGAGTAGAAGCGCGAATCACTGACGGTGCAGAAACCGCCGCCATATACGGCGTTGACACCACGCGCCGCCAGGCGGATGCGCGCCAGCTGATAGATATCGGCCATAAAGCGCCCGGCATTCTGGCTCGGCATGAAAGCGCCCGCGGCCTGAGCATGCTGACTGACGAAGGCCTCACGCACCTCGGCGCCAACCTCGAAGGCCTGGGGGCCGATGGCCGGTCCCAGCCAGACGAGCGTGTCGTCCGCCTCGATAGCCAGCGCATCCTGCGTGGCTTCCAGCACGCCATTGGCCAGGCCGCGCCAGCCGGCGTGGGCTGCAGCCACAAGACTGCCGGCGCGGTCGCAGAACAACACCGGCAGGCAGTCGGCGGTCATCACCGTGGCGGCAATGCCGGGTGTCGCCGTCCAGCTGGCGTCGGCTTCGACCACCGTTTCCGGGTCGGCATGGGCAACGGCAATACCATGCACCTGCTGCAGCCAGGCCGGCCGACAGCCGAGCTGGCTGAGCAAACGCTGGCGATTCTTGGCCACCGCTGCCGGGTCATCCTCGACATGGCCGGCCAGGTTGAAGCTGTCGTAGGGCGCCTGGCTCACGCCTCCGGCGCGGGTGGTCACGCAGGCACGCACCCAGTCGGGCGCTGGCCAGTTGGGCGTCAGCCAGTCGTGGGCCTTGTCACTCATCCGATGAACGCCTCGCGATCCTGACGCAGGAGACTCAGCAACCAGACGAAGTCATCGGGCAGCGGCGACTGCCACTTCATGCGCTCACCGGTAATCGGGTGATCCAGCTCGAGGAAACGCGCGTGCAGGGCCTGGCGCGGAAACTCCTTGAGGTTCTGCACCATGGTCTGGCTGGCGGCCGGCGGAATACGGAAGCGGCCGGCATACACCGGGTCGCCCACCAGCGGGAAACCGATATGGCTCATGTGCACGCGAATCTGGTGCGTGCGGCCGGTTTCCAGTTTGACGCGGGCGTGGGTGTGCGAACGGAAGCGCTCCAGCACACGGTAGTGGCTGACTGCGGGCTTGCCGCCATCGGTCACCGCCATACGCTGGCGCTGGGACGAGCTGCGGCCGATGGGCGCGTTGATCTTGCCGCCCGAAGTGATCACACCGATGACGATACATTCATAGATACGGCTCACGGTGCGCTTCTGCAACTGATCGACCAGGCGGGTCTGCGCCTCGATGGTCTTGGCGACCACCATCAGGCCGGTGGTGTCCTTGTCCAGGCGGTGCACGATGCCCGCGCGCGGCACGTTGACGATGTCCGGCACGTGGTGCAGCAGCGCATTGAGCAGGGTGCCATCGGCATGCCCGGCCGCCGGGTGCACGACCAGGCCGGCGGGCTTGTCGATCACCAGGATCTGCTCGTCCTCGTAGACGATGTTGAGCTCGATGTCCTGGGCGATCCACTCACCCTGGGCTTCCTGCTCGGCCGACAGCGCCAGAACGGCGCCACCGTGGACTATATCGCGCGGGCGCAGCACCTGGCCGTCGACGGTCAGGTTGCCCTCCTTGATCCAGCCGGAAAGGCGCGAGCGCGAATGCTCGGCGAACAGCTGGGCGGCGACTTGATCGAGGCGCTGGCCGCCCAGATCGGCGGGGACCTCGGCGGTTAATTCAATGGCCTGCTTATTGATAGATGACATGCTCGGCAACGGCGGGGGCATAGCCTTTGGTTTCGGCTACACGCTTGTGGTTAAATACGGCGTCTTTGCCCCAGGGGTACCGGGGGCACTCATCATAACAGGACGGCCCTGCCCAAGACAGCCGCCGTCCCAGGGACGCAAGCCGCCATGCCAGTGAAACACCTGCTGCTGATCGCCATCCTCGCACTTACCGCCGCCTGTTCCTCCAAGGAAGTCCTGGACGAAAACCTGAGCGAGGCAGAACTCTACCAGCAGGCTCAGCAAGACCTGGATAATGGCAGCTACACCAGCGCCGTCACCAAGCTCAAGGCCCTGGAATCGCGCTACCCCTTCGGCCGTTACGCCGAGCAGTCGCAGCTTGAGCTGATCTACGCCAACTACAAGAACGCCGAGCCGGAAGCCGCGCGCTCCGCCGCCGAGCGCTTCATCCGTCTGCACCCGCAGCACCCGAACGTCGACTATGCCTACTACCTCAAAGGCCTGGCCTCGTTCGACCAGGACCGCGGCATCGTCGCCCGCTTCCTGCCGCTGGACATGACCAAGCGTGATCCGGGCGCGGCCCGCGACTCCTACAACGAGTTCGCCCAGCTCACCAGCCGTTATCCAAACAGCCGCTACGCACCGGATGCCAAGCAGCGCATGATCTACCTGCGCAATCTCCTGGCCGCTTACGAAATTCACGTCGCCCACTACTACCTGCGCCGCCACGCTTACGTGGCTGCGGCCAACCGTGGCCGCTACGTGGTGGAAAACTTCCAGGAGACCCCGTCAGTCGGCGACGGCTTGGCCGTAATGGTCGAGTCCTACCAGCGCCTGACCCTGGACGACCTGGCCGCTACCAGCCTGGAAACCCTCAAGCTCAACTACCCCGATCATCCGAGCCTGGAAAACGGCGAGTTCGTGCCACAGGAAGAGGCCGCCGACGAACGCTCCTGGCTGGCCAAGGCTACCCTCGGCCTGATCGAAAGCGACGCGCCACCACCTCCAAGCCAGACCCAGGCCAGCCAGGACGTGCAGCGCCAGTACCAGGAAGCAGTCGACCAGATGCCGGCAGAGCTGAAATCCGGCGAGCAGGGCGAGGCGCAAGGCCGCAAACGCTCCTGGTTCAGCTACATGACATTCGGCCTGTTCGACTGAACTCTGTCTTCACGCCAGCCTGATCACGATGCCAGTCAATCGACTGGCATCGTGCTTTCTGGCCTGGCAAAAACGCGTGCCGGGTAACTGTGCGGGCAAGTCGTCGTTAGCTACACTGCCCCATCCCTCGACACGAAGAGAGCGCCATGGGCCTGTTCCGCCTGCTGTTCTGGATTGCTATCATTTTTGCCGTCATCTGGGTATGGCGGCGCTATGTCAGTGCCCCGCGCCAGCGCCAGAAGGCAACCCCAACCGCAGACAGCCCGACGCCGATGGTGCGCTGTGCCCATTGCGGCGTGCACACACCGCAGCAGCACGCCCTACAGCTGGCGCAGCGCTGGTACTGCAGCCAGGCCCACCTGGAACAAGGCCCCAAGCCCGGTGCCCAATAGCGCGCTAGCGGTACGCGGCTCCCAGGGCCACCGTATCTTCCGGCTGTATCACCTCTATCGCCTGATCATCGGCGTGGTGCTGGTGCTGCTGGTTTCCGCGAACCTGGACTCCGAACTGCTGGAGCTGGCCCACGTGCCGCTGTTTCGCGGTGCCAGCTGGGTCTATTTGATTCTCAACATCCTGATCGCGCTGACGCTACACACGCCCAACCGCCTGCTGCCGGTATTCGCCGTGGCGCTGGGCGACGTGATCATGCTCTCGGCGCTGTTCTACGCCGGCGGTGGCACGCCAAGCGGCATCGGCAACCTGTTGATCGTCTCGGTCGCGATCGCCAATATCCTGCTGCGCGGACGCTTCGGCGTGCTGATCGCCGCCGCTGCGTCGATCGGCATGATCTACCTGACCTTCTACCTGAGCCTGCATCACGCGCAGGCCAGCGCCCAGTACGTGCAGGTCGGCGCTCTAGGCGCCCTGAGCTTCGCCGCCGCGCTGTTCGTGCAAGGTGTGACCCGCCGCCTGCAGGCCAGCGAGAGCCTCGCCGAACAGCGCGCCGCCGATGTGGCGGATCTGGAAACTCTCAATAACCTGATTCTGCAGCGCATGCGCACCGGCATTCTGGTAGTGGACGAGCAGCGCCGCGTGCTGCTGGCCAACCAGGCAGCCCTCGCCCTGCTGGATCAGCAGAACCTGGCGGGTAAGATTCTCGACCCGCACTGCACTGAACTGGTCAAACGCCTGCAGCAATGGCAGGAAAATAGCAGCCTGCGCCCTGCCAGCCTGCAGACGCTCAGCGACGGCCCGACCTTGCAGCCCAGCTTCATCCCACTGCAGCGTGGCGGCCAGCGGCACATCCTGATCCTGCTCGACGACATCTCCCAGATCGCCCAGCAGGCGCAGCAGCTCAAGCTGGTCGCCCTTGGGCGCCTTACCGCCGGCATCGCCCACGAGATTCGCAACCCGCTAGGCGCCATCAGCCATGCGGCGCAGCTGCTGCAGGAATCCGAAGACCTGCAGGGGCCGGATCTGCGCCTGGCGCAGATCATTCAGGATCACTCGCGGCGCATGAACCTCATCATCGAGAACGTACTGCAGCTCTCGCGCCGCCGCCAGGCCGAGCCGCAACTGCTGGATCTCAAATATTGGCTGCACCGCTTCGCTGCTGAATTTCGCAGCACAGCGCCGGCCTCCAAGGTGCTGCACCTGGCCATCGAAGGCAGCAGCATCCAAACGCGCATGGATCCCAACCAGCTCAACCAGGTCATCACCAACCTGGTGCAAAACGGCCTGCGCCACAGCGCCAAGATCAATCCGCAAGGCCAGGTGTGGCTGAAGCTGTTCCGCGATCCGCGCAACGATCTGCCGGTGCTCGAAGTGCTTGACGACGGCGAAGGCGTGCCGGCAGACCAACTGCATCACATCTTCGAGCCTTTCTACACCACGGAAAACAAAGGCACCGGCTTGGGCCTGTATATTTCCCGCGAGCTTTGCGAAAGCAACCAGGCTCATCTTCACTATCAACCACGCGAAGGCGGCGGCGCCTGCTTCCGTATCACCTTCGCGCATCCGCGAAAACTGAGCTGAACGACCTGATGAATCGCCAGAGAGCCCTGATCGTCGACGACGAACCCGATATCCGCGAACTGCTGGAGATCACCCTCGGGCGCATGAAACTCGACACCCGCAGCGCCCGCAACGTCAAGGAAGCGCGTGAGTGGCTGGCCAAAGAGCCGTTCGACCTGTGCCTGACCGACATGCGCATGCCCGACGGCACCGGGCTCGACGTCGTGCAGCACATCCAGCAGCGCTACCCGCAAACGCCGGTGGCAATGATCACCGCGTTCGGCAGCATGGATACCGCGATCAACGCGCTCAAGGCCGGCGCCTTCGATTTTCTGACCAAACCGGTCGACCTCGGCCGCCTGCGCGAGCTGGTCGATACGGCGCTGCGCCTGCGCAGCCCTGAAGATGAAGAAGCCCCAGGAGCCAGCCGACTACTGGGTGAATCGCCACCGATGCGCGCCCTGCGTGCACAAATTCAGAAGCTCGCCCGCAGCCAGGCGCCGGTGTACATCAGTGGCGAGTCGGGCAGCGGCAAGGAGCTGGTCGCGCGGCTGATCCACGAACAGGGCCCGCGTCGCGAGCGCGCCTTCGTGCCGGTCAACTGCGGCGCGATTCCCTCGGAGCTGATGGAAAGCGAATTCTTCGGCCACAAGAAGGGCAGCTTCACCGGCGCCGTCGAAGACAAACAGGGCCTGTTCCAGGCCGCCAACGGCGGCAGCCTGTTTCTCGACGAAGTGGCCGATCTGCCGCTGACCATGCAGGTCAAACTGCTGCGCGCCATTCAGGAAAAGGCCGTCCGCGCCGTCGGCGGCCAGCAGGAAGTGGTGGTCGACACCCGCATCCTGTGCGCCACCCACAAGGACCTCGCCGCCGAAGTGGCGGCCGGTCGCTTCCGCCAGGATCTCTACTACCGCCTCAACGTCATCGAACTGCGCGTACCGCCGCTGCGCGAGCGCCGTGAAGACATTCCGCTATTGGCCGACGTGATGCTCAAGCGCCTCAACGAAGGCATCGGCCTGCCGCCGGTCAAGCTCGACGGCCCGGCGCTGGAAAAGCTCAAGAGTTACCGCTTCCCCGGCAACGTGCGCGAGCTCGAGAACATGCTGGAGCGCGCCTACACGCTGTGCGAAGGCGACGTGATCTGCGCCAACGACCTCCGCCTCGCAGACGCCGCACCGGCTGGCGAGAACGGCGACGCCAGCCTGGCGCAGATCGACAACATCGAGGATTACCTGGAAGACGTCGAACGCAAACTGATCATGCAGGCGCTGGAGGAAACCCGCTGGAACCGCACCGCCGCCGCCCAGCGCCTGGGCCTGAGCTTTCGCTCGATGCGCTATCGCCTCAAGAAACTGGGCATCGACTGAGACCGTAGCCTGCGGTTGCCCACCCCCTGAGCACACAGCCCTCGTAGCCTGAGGTTGAGCGAAGCGATACCCAGGTTCAGCGGCCCCGCCCCAAAGCAGGTCGCCTACCTAAAAACGCCCTGCCGGCGAGTAAGGCGCCGGATCGATGATCGGCTCACGCCTCAGCATCAGATCCGCCAGCAACCGGCAGGATGCCGGCGCCAGCACCAGTCCATTGCGGTAATGCCCGCAATTCAGCCACAAGCCCTGATGCTCCGGCACCTCACCGATAAAGGGAATGCCCTCGGGCGAGCCGGGCCGCAATCCAGCCCAATGTCCTACCACCTCGGCGTCGCGCAATGCCGGCAGCAACGTTTCGGCAGACGCCCGCAGACTGACCAGTGCGTCATTGGTCGGCGTTTTATCGAAGCCGGCATGCTCCAGCGTACTGCCCACCAGAATGTGACCGTCACGCCGCGGAATCGCATAACGCCCACCGGCCAGCACCATGCTGGGCAGAAAATCCTGCGCACACTTGAACAGAATCATCTGCCCTTTGACCGGTTCGACGGGCAGGCTCATTTCCAGACTCTGCAATAGCTCGCCGCTCCACGCGCCGGCAGCGACAACAACTTGCTCGGCCAACAACTCGCCAGCGGCAATTTGCACCCCTGCGATACGGGTGCCTTCGCGCACGAACTGCACAACCGGGCTGTGCTCACGCAGCGTTACATTCGGCAAACGTTGCAGGGCGGCGCGCAATGCCTTGACCAGCCGCGGGTTACGCACATTGGCGACGCCGGACATATAAATGGCGCGCTGGAATCCGGCGCCCAGAGCGGAAACCTGCCCATAGGCCGACTCGACCGGCACCTCATGCAACGGCCGCCCCTCACGCTGCGCCCAGGCCAACGCATCGGCCTGATCGTCCAGATCCAGCCAGTACAGACCGGTGACATGCACTTCGGGGTCGATACCGGTGTCCGCCAGCAACCGCTCGCCCAAGCCTGGGTAGTAATCCTGAGACCAATGCGCCAGCGCCGTCACCGCCTGGCTGTATCGCCATGGATACAGCGGCGACACGATCCCGCCCCCTGCCCAGGATGCCTCCGAACCAACAGAACCACGATCCAGCAAGGTGACGCGCTTGCCTGCCATCGCCAGTTGATAGGCCGACAACAACCCGATAACCCCGCCCCCCACCACAATCACATCCGCACGCACAACTCACCCCAGTCACGAAAACGGCAAGCCTTGACAGCGACACCTCAGGGTCTAAACAGAAAAGGCAGGCCAGGAAGGCCGCCAATCATACGCGCATAGGGATGTGAACCATGAATCGAGATCAACACCAGGGTTTTACCCTCGTCGAATTGCTGATTGCCCTCGCACTGATGGGCACCCTCCTCGCGCTCGCCCTGCCTTCTTTCGGTCGTTTTCAGGAAAACAAACGTGTGCTGATATCGCGCGACTTGCTGACGTCGCATGTCCAGCAGACCCGCGTCAGTGCAATCAACAGCGGGCGGCCGCACCAACTATGCGGCTCCAGCGATGGGGAGAAATGCGATGGGGATTGGGGCAGCTACTGGCTGATCACCACTGTAGGCAAAACTCCATCCGTATTGCGCCAGCAAGCGGCGCCCTCCAGCAGCATATGCAGGACCGCGTTTGGTGGTACCGGTATCCGCTTTCACCCAAATGGCACAAGCGGAACCAGCAACGGCAAGCTGACGATCTGCAATACCGACGGCCCGCATCACGTCCTGACGTTGAACCGCCAGGGGCGCCTGAAAGTAGAAGAGAGTCACAACTCGGGCTGCTGCTAAACCGGTCATCGTGCAACACAGGCCGGTTATCTCCCACGACAAGACAGACATTTATGAAGCGATCACTATTCACTCGCCTCCCCGCCAGCAGATCGGTTCACCATGCCAGTTCAAACGCTGATTCAGCCCTCGCCAAGGGCGCGAACGCAATCGGGCTTCACCCTGATCGAATTGATGATCGTGGTCACGCTGCTCGGTATCTTCGCGGCCATCGCCGTGCCGAGCTTCAACCAGTTCATTAATAAAAGCCGCACTCAGTCGTTCAACAACGACCTCGTTGCCCTGCTGCAGTACGCGCGCGCTGCAGCCGTTGAGCAACGCACCTTCATCCGGGTATGCCGTGGCGAAAAAGCCCTGACCGTGCAACGGGACTGCTCGGAAGGTGACCCGATTCGCGTGCTTGAAGTTCCCGACATGCTGTCGCTGACGGCATCAGCCAAAGAAGCCTTGTTTCGCTACAACGGCACGGGCACCGAGACCACCTGGATCACCTGCCTGGGTGACGATGCCAGCAGTGGGTTCACCACCGAAGCTAAGGCCAGCGGCAGCATCCAGAGCTGGCCACGAGGCAAGAACGGACCGGAAAGCGATATGAAGGCCTGCAAGTGATGCCAGAAATTTCGATGAATACAACACAGAAAGGCTTCAGCCTCATTGAGGTATTGGTCGCGCTGGTGCTCACCACCGTGGGCGTGCTGGGTATGGTGGCTCTGCAAGGCCGCAGCGTGCAGTACGTACAGGACTCCGTGCAGCGCAATGTGGCGGTTGATCTGGCCAATGAGCTGGTCGAAATCATTCGCGCCAACCCCTCTGAGCTTTTTCAGAACTCTGCCCCAAAATCGCCGATAAACAGCGGTATCAAGACTCAGTCGATTTTCTTCAAGACCAAGGGCGGCACGTTCTCCAATACTGCTGACTGCGTAGCCACCGCCAGCAAACAGCCGGCCAGCGCGAAGGAGCAACGCGACTGTTGGATTGCCAGGGCAAAGAACTTGCTGCCCGGCGGCGCCGAGGTGTTCAACAGTGACACCCATGTGTGCCGCAGCAGCACGGTGGGCAACTGCGACGGCAAGGGTTCGGTGCTGGAGATCCGCATGGCCTGGCAGGTACGCGAAGGCAGCTGCCTTGACGCAGGCGACACCACCAACGACAGCCCCGTGTGTACCTATACCCTGCGAGTGCAACCATGACTGCCATTCGACGCCAGGCCGGCCTATCCCTTGTCGAGCTGATGATCGCCTTGGCGATCAGTGGTTTTCTGATCCTTGGCATCACTCAGGTTTACATCGACAACCAGCGCCACTACCTCTTTCAGCAAAGCCAGAGCGGTAATCTGGACAGCGGCCGCTTTGCCAGCTTGCTGTTTGAACAGTACCTGAGCAAGGCAGGCTACCGGCGCGACCCTTCCATATTTCTGGAGACTGCGTTCCCGCGACGCCCAGCCGATACCGACTGCCTAGAGTTCAAGGAAGGTGCCACGATCACCGGAATTGCAACGGCCAACACCACAGGTTTTTGTGTGCGTTACCAACCGCAGGCCAGCAAGGAACTGGACTGCCAGGGTGAGGCGAGCGAGCTGATCTACGACAAGGCCACTCCTGGCGTGGTGCCAGCAAACGAGCTGATGGTAGCCGCCTTCAAATTCGAACCCGGCACCGGTACCAATCTGGAACGGGGCCGCCTGCTGTGCAAAAGCCTCAACGCCAAGACTCCCCAATTTACCGAGCAGGTGACCGGCATTGCCGATATGCGCCTGGACTTTGGTGTAACAGCCGACACAGCCACTGCACAAGCCACGCAGTACATGGCTCAAAGCGCCTGGACAGTCAGCGACAAACCAATTCGCAGCGTTCGTTACTCGCTGCTGCTGGCCAGTCGCCCTGGTCAGCGCGACAGCGACGATGTGCCAGTGCTATTGAACAACTGGCTGAACCTGTCCCCAGCTGCGGTCAAGAAGCGCGTTCAAGACGGCGATAGTCGCCGCGTTTACCAGGTCGTCAGCACCACCCGTACCATCAGGAATCTGATGCCATGACATCCCTTGACTGCCGCAAGCAACAAACCGGTGCCGTGCTCTTCGTTGCACTGATCATGCTGCTCGTACTGACCCTGCTGGCCGTGGGCAGCATGCGCAGCACCACACTGGAAAGCCGCATTACCGCCAACCGTGCCCACGATACGCAACTGCAAAACGCCGCCGATGCCGCACTGCGCGAGTCCGAGTTTCGCTATTACAACGCTGGCAATCTGCTGGAAAAGCTCGAACCCAATAATGCCAACTGCACAAACGACAACAAGATCAAGGCAAGCGGCCTCAATAAGCCCTGTCTGATTGGTTTCACCAACAACGCGACCCTGGTGAACTACATCAATGATCCGCGCAGCCAAACCGCGAATGTGGCATGGCTCACGTACCGGGGCACCGACGCTGGCGACACCAGCACGATTGGGTTGAAAGATAACCAGAGCGCGCGCTTCAACAGCACCATGCTGACGTTCAATTGCGTCGAATACGGCGGTGTGCTTGAAGGCCAATGCACCTACTTTTATCTGAATAATGCTGAGGCAATCGACAGTGGCACCGCTTCATCTGTCTACCTGCAGTCTTCGCACGCCAACACCTATCTGGGCCTGAACAATTGAGAGCCGGCATGATGAACACTTACAAACTGCTCCCTCACGCCAAGACGCTCGCTTATGCATTGTTCGGCATCACGCTGCTGCATGGCGCCAACAGCTATGCCGCTGTGTCGCAAAGCCCGCTGAGTTTGACGGTTGGCGTGCCGCCGAACCTTATCTTTACTCTGGATGATTCCGGCAGTATGCGGGAAGCCTTTACGCCGGAGTCTATCGATGGCGACCGGGATACCCGCAAGACACGGTCATCAAGCTACAACTCGATGTATTACGACCCAGCGGTCACCTACAAGATACCCAAGCGTTTCGATGCCAATGGCGTTGAGTCCGGCGCTTATACAACCAGTTTTACCAATGCGTACTACAACGGCTTTCGTCAGGCCGGCACGGTTGACCTTTCAAGCCGGTATGCTGCCAGCTGGTGGTATAACCCGCTGGTAAACCAGTCGACCAGTTTTACGGGGACAGATGCGGAATACAACAACCGTCAGTTTGCTGACAATCCCCTCTCCGACTTCCGTGTAGTAACCACCCTTAGCCTCAGCGGCAGCAATGCAACCAATATAAGCATCGCTGGGCTTACCGTCAGAGTACAAAGAAGCAGTGGCGGCACAGGATGTAGCGCGACCTACGACAATACGGCCGTCAGCTGTAGCCGCAGTGGCACTACTTATACGGTGAGCCTCGCGCAGACCTTTGTCCCAGCTTATTACTACAGGTTCAACACCAACCTCTCCGGTTGTACAGGCAGTACGGTGGCGGCACGCCAGGCCAACGATGCCTGCTATGAGCTTACCTACGTCACCAATACTTCCGGCGTGGGCGGCACCGACGAGCGTCAGAATTTCGCGATCTGGTATTCGTTCTATCGCAACCGTGCATTGGCCACTATGTCTTCCGCACGCCTGGCCTTTTCCGAACTGTCGCCTAGCATTCGCTTTACCTGGCAGAGCCTGAATGCTTGTACCACCCTCAATGGCACCAGTAGCGGCTGCGGTGGTGACAACCGCTTTCGCGAGTTCCAGCCGGCACAACGGGGGCGTTTTTTCTCCTGGCTCGACTCCACGCCGTTTTTTAGTGGCACGCCCCTGCGTGAAGCACTTGGCCGGGCAGGCGAATTCCTCAAGACCGACACGGCATGGCACAAGACCCCCAATGGTACGGGCAACACAACGGCGAATACTTATGCGTGCCGGCCGAGCTACCACGTATTGATGACCGACGGGATCTGGAACGGTAACAACGGCTCACCGGGCAGCGATTTCCGACACGACAACCGTAACTTCAAATTACCGGACGGTACTGACTACCCGGGTAATCTGCGCCCCTACGCCGACACCACCAGTAACACCCTGGCCGACCTTGCGATGCACTACTGGGCAACCGATCTGCGCCCGACTCTGGACAACAAGCTGACGCCCTACACGCCTTTCAAGAGCGGCAATAGTACTCAGGATTACTGGAACCCACGTAACGACCCCGCAAACTGGCAGCATATGGTGAACTTCACCATGGGCCTCGGCCTGACTCGCAGCCTCACTGCAACCGGCATCCAATGGCAAGGCAGCACGTTTGCAAGCGCCAGCGATGGTAATGGCTTTGCCAACCTCCAGAACAGCATCAACTGGCCGGCCGCTTCAGACAACAACGCCAACAATGTTTATGACCTCTGGCACACCGCGATCAACTCGCGCGGCGAATTCTTCAGCGTCGACAGCCCGGACGCCATGGTTCAAGCCTTCAGTGACATCCTTTCGCGTATCGCGGACCGCACATCCACGGCCGCACGCCCAGCGATCAACTCTGGGCAGGTGGCAGACGATACTGTCACGAGCGTGTCCTATCAGAGTTCCTATTCCAGTGATGACAACTGGTCAGGCGATCTGAAGCGCCTTGACAAGACCTGGAGCAATACAGCGCAGGCTTATGTAACCACCGAGCGCTGGAGCGCAAGCCGGCAGGTGCCCGCCTGGGATCAGCGCAACATTCTGATGGCCGGTGGCAGTGCGGCAAGCAATATGCAGGCGTTCAATGCAACTAACGCCGCTTCGGTGAGCTATGCGAACACTACGCTGACCACTTATCTGAATAGAAATCCGGAAACCGGAAGCACGGATTCGCGGGCCGCTAGCCGCATCGACTACCTCCGCGGCAGTCGTGCTGGCGAAGGTAGCACTTTCCGTACGCGCAGCAGCCTGCTCGGCGACTTCTACTCATCCTCGCCTGCCGTGGTCTCCCGTGCTCGCTATATCCCCAGCGTCGCCAACCGCCTGGAGGGCAATACCGCCTACAGCGATTTCGTCACATCCATCGCCTCGCGCCCTGGGCGCATCTACATTGGTGGCAACGACGGCATGCTGCATGGCTTCGACACGGCCAATGGTGCGGAGCGGTTCGCTTTCATACCGTCCGCGGTTTTCCCCAAGCTTAACAAGCTGACCGGCAATAACTATGGCCACGAGTTCTATGTAGACGGCTCCCCAGTAGTGGGCGACATCTACGACGGCGAGACAGGCCAGTGGCGAACCATCCTGGTGGGCACCCTCAAGGCAGGCGGTAAATCCATCTTCGCCCTGGATGTCACTACACCGGGTAGTGAAAAACTGCTGTGGCAATTCGATGAAAACAGCATTACCGCCGCGGAGCGGGTGAAGATGGGTTACAGCTTCTCTGAGCCCACCATCGCACGCCTGCATACGGGCAAATGGGCAGTGGTATTCGGTAATGGCTATGAGGCAGCCGGCAACAGCAACGGCAAAGCCGCGCTGTTCATCCTCGATGCCATGCGCGGCACGCTGGTGCGCAGCCTGGAAGTCCAAGGCACCGATGGCGTAGCCAATGGCCTGTCCACACCGCGGCTTGCCGACATCAATGGCGACGGCGTAGCCGACTACGCTTACGCTGGTGACCTGCAAGGCAACCTATGGCGCTTCGATCTGCTGCGCAGTGTTGCGAGCCGTGATGAAACTGCGCCGTTTAGAGTCACCAATAACGTAGCGGCCTCTGAATTCAGGGTCGGTTACAGTGGTCGCCCGCTGTTCACCGCCACTGCCAGCGACAGCACACCGGCCGATCAGCGTCAGGCCATCACCTCTGCACCCAGCCTGCTTCGCCACCCGACTGGCACAGGCCATCTGGTCGTGTTCGGTACCGGGCGTTTCTACGATACCGGTGACAAGGAAGGCGACAAGAGCATGGCGCAAACCGTTTATGGCATCTGGGACAAACAGACCACTGCGGAAGCCGGGACCAACGCGACGGTAACCCGCAGTACCCTGCAGCAACAGACCCTGACGACTGGGCTGACCGGTACGGATGGAACCACGTCACGCGCGGTTCGCACGATCAGCGATAATCGCGTTCGCTGGCAGGCGGGAACTAATGCCAATGAAACGGCGCAGAACGGCTGGTATCTGAATCTGTTGAAAAGTGACGGTGAAATGGTTGTAGAACGAATGCTGCAACTGGGCAATACGTTGTTCTTCCAGTCGCTGGTACCCAACAGCGACCCATGTGGCGACGGCGCGAGCAACTGGACCTATGCCATAAACCCGTTCACCGGTGGCAAAACCGCCCACAACGCCTTTGATTACATAACAGCTGATAACGTTGGGGCATCAGGTATTTCGCAGCCCGGCGAAGGTGGCCTGACTACCGGATCAAATAACGATGGATCTGGCGGGCCTCCCAAATTCGAGCTATGTACGGGGCAGATTTGCGTGGAAATTCATCCAGACCCCGCGAGTATCGGCCGCCAGAGCTGGCGCCGCGTAGATGAAACCGAACAGGAATAACGACCATGAATTACGCGGGCGGATACAGAGGTATGAGCCAGAAAGGCTTTACGCTGATCGAAATGATGATCGTGGTGGCGATAATCGGCATTCTCGCCGCTATCGCCTACCCGAGTTACGACGAGTATGTGAAGCGTGGCAATCGCACCGAAGGGCAGGCACTACTCAGCGATGCAGCAGCCAGACAGGAGCGCTACTTCAGCCAGAACAACACCTACATCACCAAGGAGGCCGATATCGGCAAACTTGGCATTAACTTGGGAAGCGGCAATAAATCGGCCACTGGCAAATACGTCTTCTCTGTCAGCAAAGTGGACAAGGACGGGGGTTATACCCTGACGGCCACGCAGCAATTCGGTGACAGCAAGTGCGGTAATCTGACATTAACCGCCACGGGCACACGGGGAGCTACTGCCAGCGGCGCAAATGCCACGGATTGCTGGCGATAACACCAGCACTGCTACGGGCGCTGCAAACAGCGCCCGTTTCACCAGCATCAGGGCATCTGCCCACCTGATACCGCCTCAGTCATCACACCTCTGCTCACTACTGCTACTATCACCGCCTGTCATTCGATGCGACCAAATCGCCAGCATTGCGGTCGTACACCGATAACGAAACAACAACGGACCGATGATGCAGGACAACCCGATTTGGTCGCTTCCCCCGCGTAAGCAGCGCAGCCGCTTGGCTGAAGACCTGGTTGCGAAGATTTCCCAGCACATGCGTGACGGCACCCTGAAGCGCGGCGAGAAGCTGCCGGCGGAGCTGGATATCATGCGCGCCGAAGGGGTCAGCCGTACCGTGGTACGTGATGCGTTGTCGCGCCTGCAGGTGGCGGGCCTGGTGGAAACGCGTCGTGGCGTGGGTACGTTCGTGTGCGACATGCCGGCGGCGCCGGAGCTCAAGCTTGGCCCGGCGACCATCAGTACCGCCAAGGACGTGCTGGAGCTGCTGGAGCTGCGCATGAGCCTGGAGGTGGCGGCAGTCGGCCTGGCGGCGCAGCGGCGCACGCCCGAGTCGCTGCAGGAGATTCGCGTGGCGCTGGATGCCATCCAGCAAGGCGCCGTGCAGCTGCCGGCAGGCCTGCCGATCAGTGCGGACTTCCAGTTCCATATCAAGATCGCCAAGGCGGCCGACAACCCGCACCTGCTCGATATCATGAAGCACTTGGGCGCCAAGCAGATTCCGCGCAACAAGTTCAACTCGGCCTACAAGGCCCACGAGGACGGCGAGGCCTACAAGGAAAACCTCAGCCTCGAACACGAGATGATCTACGACTCCATCGCCCGCGGCGACGTCGACTGCGCCCGGGCGGCCATGCAGTTGCACCTGATCAACAGCCGAGAGCGCCTGCTCAAGGCCCAGCGCCGCGCTTAAGCAGACGCATAGCGAGTCACCTTTCTGCAGAATAAATCGCACCCCAAGCGCTCGTAATGCTGAATGGCCGCTATCGCTACGCGCCGGGGCGGCGCTCTTGCGGATCCGGGCTGGTGTGTGCAATTCGGTGCGGTGCATGCAAATTCGGTGGGAGCCCCGGGGCGAATGGTGAGGCCGGTACCGAATCACCCAATGCCACCTGACATAGCCATAAACACCAACGCCGGGGCTATAGCCAAGCCCCGGCGCTTATTTGCGGTGGTCAGTTTCTTCTCAGAGGCTGTTGACGATCTTCTCAGACAACATGCAAGAGGCTGCTACAAGGCAAAAGCAGACATCGTTGCTTCACCTGTGGGAACGGGCGGGGGCGCCCAGTCCATGCCCGTGATTTTTCGCAGGCATGGCCCGCTCCCACAAATACCCCGCCGATGTCCGCTCCCGCCACTCAGCTGCCAAAATCGACGAACCTGAGCTCAAGACCTTGAACAGGTTCTTACATGAAGTTGTACTGCACCCCGATGCGCCAGCGCAGTTGACGGTCGTCATCGGTCGCACTGACCTTGATATCGCCAATCTCGAAGAACGGCGCCCAGGATTTGTCCCATTTGTACTTCACGACCAGGTTTTGCTCGTAGTCGCTCTTCTTGTTGTCGTAGCGGATGTAGTCGGTCTTGAAGTGGATGTACTGGTACTCGTACGACAGCCTGCCCGCTGGCGTATAGCCCAACCAGCCCTCGTAACGCTGGGTGTTGCGGTTGTCGGAGCCGCGGTCCGGCACCTCCTCGTCGATGCGGTCGCGGTTCAGTTTCAGGGCATCGAAGCGGTAGCGGGCGGCGACGTAGAACTGGTCGCTCAGCCTGTGGGTATAGCGCACGCCGAACTTGTAGGTGGTGCCGTTCTCGTTGCTGTCCAGCTGAATGGCCGGCTGCCAGGTCGATACCGCATTGGGCTTGTACTGATAGCTGGTAGTCAGCTCGTGGCCGCTCGACACCGTGTTGTCGAAGGCGACGTCCTTGCGATCACCGGCGGTACGGTACTTGAGCTCGCCCTCGAAGCCCCAGCCATTGTCCATGCGATAGGACAGCTTGATCCGGTCGGCGTGCATGCGGTCGTCGTCCAGATACTGGTGGCGGTAGTTGATCGAGGCGCTGTCGGCCCAGGCGCTACCGACGGCGGCGCTGGAAAGCAGGCAGGCGAGCAGACGCAGCGTGAGTGTTTTCTTGTTCATCGTGGTGACCTTCTTATTGTTTTCTATGGGTTGAATTTCGTGTTGCCTGGTTTCGGGCAAAGCGCCGCCCTGCAGCGCTGTGTCCGCATGTCTGGAATCACGGGGTGGGTAACGCGCAGGCGAGCCCGTGCCGCGGGCCTCGAGGCCCGTGTCGAAAAGTCAGCAGGGAGTTCGCGCTAACGCGTGGGTCGCCTCAGCCGCCGCTTGGCAGCCGAGGCGCCGTCAGGCCATCAGGGGGGTGCGACGGCACCGATGTCGCGGCTGGCATCGACCAGCAACTGGGTGTAGGCATGCTCGGCGCGGTTCTGCGCCAGCAGCGCGGTGTCGAGGGTTTCGACGATGCGCCCGTGCTGCATGACCGCCACGCGGTCACAGAGATGGGCGACCACGCCCAGGTCATGGGTGACCATCAGGTAGGTCAGGCCTTCCTGCTCACGCAGGTCGGAGAGCAGGTTGAGAATCTCCGCCTGCACGGACACGTCCAGCGCCGAGGTCGGCTCGTCGAGCAGCAGCACGCGCGGCTCGAGAATCAAGGCGCGGGCGATGGCCACGCGCTGGCGCTGCCCACCGGACAACTGGTGCGGGTAGCGATAGCGGAAGCTGTCATTCAGGCCGACCCTGTTGAGGATCGCGGTGACCCGATCGCCGCGGTTGCCGATGCCATGCACGGCGAGTGGTTCGCTGAGCGCCGAGTCGATGGTGTGCCGCGGGTGCAGCGAGCCGTAGGGGTCCTGGAAGACCATCTGCACCTGACGGAAATGCGCCAGGTCGAGCTTGTGGCGCAAACCGCGCCCGGCGATGCTCAGCTGCCCTTCCCAGTGCCGGTACTGCCCGGCCAGGCAACGCAGCACCGTGGTCTTGCCCGAGCCGGACTCGCCGACCAGGCCGAACGACTCGCCCTCCTCGACGCGCAGGGCAACGTCGTAGAGCACCTGACTGCGCGCCGCGCTGTCACCGAAACTGAGGTTGAGTGAATCCACTTCGATCATGGCCATGGGGGGGCCTCAATGAGTCAGCCAGAGGGGATCGCGCTGCAGGTTGGGCAGACGCGGACGGGGGCGATCGATGCTCGGCAATGCGGCCAGCAGGCCCTGGGTGTAGGGATGCCTGGCGTTGTCCAGCTCGGCGGCGTCCAGTGCCTCGACCACACGGCCGGCGTACATCACCAGCACGCGGTCGCAGAAACTGCGCACCATGTTGAGGTCGTGGCTGATCAGGATCAGCCCCAGGTCACGCTGGCTGACCAGCTCGTCGAGCACACTGAGCACCTGGCGACGCACCGAGACGTCGAGTGCCGAGGTCGGCTCGTCGGCGACGATGATGTCGGGGTCGGTAATCACCATCATGGCGATCATGATGCGCTGCGCCATGCCGCCCGACACCTCGTGCGGGTAGAGCCCGTACACCCGTTGCGGATCACGGATGTGCACCTTGTCGAGCATGTCCAGCACCCGCTCGCGGGCGTCGGCCTTGCTGGCGCGGTGGTGCGCCAGGTAGGCCTCGGCGATCTGCTCGCCGACGCGTACCACCGGGTTCAGCGAGTACTTGGGGTCCTGCATGATCATCGAGATGCGCTTGCCACGAATTGCCTGCACCTGTTTCTCGCTGGCGGTCAGCAGGTCGACGTCGCCCAGGGTCATGGCCTTGGCGGTGATCCGCGCACTGGCCGGGTGCAGACGCAGCAGGCTGCGGCCCACGGTGGATTTGCCCGAGCCGGATTCGCCGACGATGGCCAGCTTCTCGCGGCCCAGGCTGAAGGAGACATTGCGCACTGCATCGACCTCCTTGCGGCCACTGGTGAAGCGCACGCAGAGATCCTGCACGTCGAGTTTGATCGCAGACATGCTGCCTCCTTAATTGCTGCGCGGGTCGAGGACGTCGCGCAGACCGTCACCCAACAGGTTGAACGCCAGGCTGACCAGCATGATGGTTACCCCCGGAACGGCTACCAGCCACCAACACTCGAGCATGTAACGACGCCCGGTGGAAATCATCGCGCCCCACTCCGGCAGCGGCGCCTGGGCGCCCAGGCCGAGAAAGCCCAGGGCAGCGGCGGTGAGAATGATGCTGGCCATGTTCATGGTCAGGCGGATGATCACCGACGACAGGCACATGGGCATGATGTGACGCAGGATGATGCGCGGCGACGAGGCGCCCTGCAGCTGCACGGCGACCACGAAGTCGGCGTTGCGCAGCGACAGGGTTTCCGCCCGGGCCAGACGGGCGATCGGTGGCCAGGAGGTCAGCGCGATGGCAATCACCGCGTGCTCCAGGCCTGGGCCCAGGGCGGCGATGAAGGCCAGCGCCAGCACCAGGCTGGGGAACGAAATGAAGATGTCGGTGATGCGCATGAAAAGCGCGTCGACGAAGCCGCCGAAGTAGCCGGAAACGGTGCCGATCAACAGGCCGATAGGACCAACGATGATGGTCACCAGGGCAATGATGTACAGGGTGATGCGCGAGCCGTAGACCAGCCGGCTGAACACGTCGCGGCCGAACTCGTCGGTGCCGAACCAGTGCGCCGCGCTCGGTGCCTGCAGGGCGTTGCCGAGGTTCTGCACGATGGGGTCGTGGGTGGCGATCAACGGCGCGAAGGCCGCCACCAGCACCAGCAGCGCCACCACGGCGGAGCCCATCAGCGTCATGGGGTTGCGCAGCAGATGCTGCATGACCCGCACGCTGCTCAGACGGAACGCCTGGAACGCGGAGACCGGCGCCTGGCCGTTCGCCCGTTTCAGGGATGAAGATGAAGAGATGTTGGCAATCATCGTATGCCTCCGTTACTCGATTCGCTCGGTACCGGGCGCAGTGCCGCGCCCGATCGCTCAACGCTGCTTGTACACACCCAGGTAACGCGTCGCCTCGGCATCGGCGCCCTGGAATCCCTTGACGTCGGCCGAGCTGACCACCGGATCGGTCATCTGCGAGATCATCATGATCGGCCCCGCCAGCTCGTCGTAACGCTGCTGCACGCGGTGGTACATGCTCAGCTTGGCGGCTTCGTCACGCTCCACCCCGAGCTTGTCGATCAGGCCGTTGAGTTCGGCGTCCTGGAAGGCCGCGCGCCAGCCCTGGAAGTTGGCGATGCCGGCATCATCGCGGTTGTCCGGGTTGTAGACGAAGGTGCGCAGGCTGAAGTACGGATGCGGATAACGCTCGGCGCCGCGGGCCACGATGATCTCGAAGTTGCGCGCACGCATGGCGCCGTACACCTGGTTGCCGGTGCCGGTGATGATGCTCGCCTGGATGCCGGCCTGGGCCAGGGTCGACTGCAGGCTGGCGGCGATATTCACGAACGGCGGCTCGGCCAGGGTGCGGATGGTGGTCTTGAAGCCCTGCGGGTGGCCGGCCTCGGCCAGCAGTTTCTTGGCGGCCTCGACGTCCAGTGTGTAGCCAGGATCCGGCAGGCGCGCCTCCAAACCCAGCTGCATCGGCTGCTGGTTGAGCTTGCCGTAATAAGGCATCACCACCTTGTCCAGGCCCTGATAGTCGATCAGCGAGCGCACGGCCTTGCGCACACGAATGTCATCGAACGGCGCCGACTTCATGCTCATCGCCACGTAATACATAGTGCCGCGCGGCAGGGTCTGGA
Source organism: Phytopseudomonas straminea (assembly GCF_900112645.1). GTDB lineage: Bacteria > Pseudomonadota > Gammaproteobacteria > Pseudomonadales > Pseudomonadaceae > Aquipseudomonas > Aquipseudomonas straminea. The sequence goes on from NZ_FOMO01000001.1 coordinate 122,429, forward strand.
TCTGCATCTGGCCCTTGGCAGCCAGCGCCTGGACGTCGGAGGCGGCCATGCCGTAGCCCATGTCCAGGTCACCGCGCTCGAGCATCAGGCGCAGCGACTGCGACTCGGTGATATGACGGATCAGCACGCGCTTGAGCTTGCTGGCGCCGCCCCAGTAATCAGCGAATGCGGTCATCACCAGGGTGTCGTTGGCGCGCCAGGCGCTGAGGGTGAACGGGCCGCTGCCAGCTTCGTTGGTCACCAGCCAGGCGGCGCCGAGGTCGCCGTTCCTCTCGTGCTCGAGCACGGTCTTGCGATCCAGCACCACGGCGCTTGGCGAGGTGGCCAGGGTGTCGATCATCAGCAGCGGGTCGGTCGGCTGCGGCAGGTCGATGACCAGGGTCGATTCGTCGCTGGCGCGGATCAACTGCTGAATGTTGTCGAGCGTGTAGCCGTAGGCCTTCCAGGTGGTGGCCAGGCCGTAGTTGAGCTTGAGCACGCGATACAGCGACCAGGCCACGTCTTCGGCGGTGACCGGGTTGCCGGAATGGAAACGCGCGTCGCTGCGCAGGTGGAAGGTCAGTTGGCGACCGTCCTCGCTGGCTTCCCAGCGCTCGGCCAGTTGCGGCACGTGCTCGTCGGGGCTGCCGTCCTTGCGCAGGATCAGCGTGTCGTAGAGGTTGGCATTGATGCCCGAGGCATCCAGCCCCGGTGCGTTGGCCGGGTCGATGGAGAACAGGTTGGCCATGCTCATGCCGACGATCAGTTGATCGCCTGGCGTCTTGGCCTGGGCGTTCAGCAGTGGAGCGGCGCACAGCAGCGCACCGAATACCGCGCTCAGCACGGTGGAGCGAAACGATTTCATGCGGATATCCCTATTTTGTAATTATTGAAGGGCTGCAATCGATTGGTGGGTATCAGGTCAGCGGGTGCGCGGATCGAACACCTTGTACAGTGCATCGCTGAGCAGGTTGAGGCCGACGAAGATGAAGCCGATCACCAGCACGCAGCCCATCACCGCATTCATGTCGCCGAGCAGCAGGCTGCTGGTCAGGTACTGGCCGAAACCGGGCCAGGCGAACACCGTCTCGATCAGCACCGCGCCTTCGAGTAGCGAGCCGTAGGCAAGCGCCACTACGGTGAGCAACTGCACGAGGATGTTGCGGAAGGCATGGCCCCAGATCACCTTGTGCCGCGACAGGCCCTTGACCCGGGCGGTGAGGATGTATTCCTGGGACAGCTGCTCGAGCATGAAGCTGCGCGTCATGCGGCTGATGTAGGCCACCGAGTTGAGGCCCAGGATCAGTGCCGGCAGGAGGATGTGCTTGAGCGCGCTGGAGAAGGCTTCCCAGTCGCCGGCGATGGCGCTGTCGATCAGCAGCATGCCGGTTACCGACGGCACCATGCCGTCGTACGCCAGGTCGATGCGCCCTGCCCCGCCGGCCCAGCCGAGCCAGGCGTAGAACACCAGAAGGCCCATCATGCCCAGCCAGAAGATCGGCGTGGAGTAACCGAACAGGGTGACCACGCGGGCCAAGTGATCGCCGATGCGCCCCTGGTTGGCTGCGGCGAACACGCCCAGCGGCAGGCCGATCACCACGCCGAAGATGATCGCCAGGGTGGCCAGCTCGATGGTCGCCGGGAACACCCGGGCGATGTCCTCGATCACCGGATGGCCGGTGAGCAGCGCGTTGCCGAAATTGCCCTGGGCCAGGTCGCGCAGGTAATAGCCGAACTGCACCAGCAGTGGTCGGTCGAGGCCCATGGCCTGATAGACCTGGTCATAGGTGGAGCTATCGGCATCCGGGCCGACCACCGCCAGCACCGGGTCCAGAGGCATCACGCGGCCGATGAAGAAGGTCATGGCCAAGAGGCCCAGCAGGGTCATCAGCACCGCACCGAAACGGCGTGAGGTGCCGCCCATCCGCGTGCCGAAGAAAGACGCAGTCGAAGCAAACATGAGGAGCTCCCGATTGATCGCAGCGAGTTCGTGTCCGTGTCGCATCGGGCGGCCTGAGCCGCCCGGCGGCTCAACGATCCTTGTGCACATCCTTGTAGCGCGTGGTCGCCGCGCTGTGACCGACGTAGCCGACCACATCGTGGTAGATCACCACCGTGTCGGTCATCTGCGAGATCGGCATGATGGCGCCAACCTGCTCGTGGTAGAGGTTCTGAAACTGGTGATACAGCTCCCGTTGCTTCTGCTTGTCCGGTTCCACTTCGGCCTGCTCGATCAGCGTGTTGAGCTCCGGGCTGTGGAACGAGGTGCGCCAGCCCTGGAAGTTGCTCAGCTTGGCTTCGTCGCGGTTATCCGGGTTGTACACCAGGGTGCGCAGACTGGAGTGCGGGTGCCGCTCGGCACCGCCGCCGCCGCGGCCGACGATGATGTCGAAGGTGCGCTCGCGCATGGAGCCGTACACCTGGGTACCGGTACCGGTGACGATGCGTGCCTTGATGCCGGCCTGGGCCAGGGTCGACTGCAGGCTGGAGGCAATATTGATGAACGGGGGTTCGGCGAGCACGCGAATGGTGGTCTGGAAACCATCCGGATAGCCGGCCTCGGCGAGCAGCTTCTTGGCTTCCTCGACGTTCAGGCGATAGCCCGGATCATCCAGGCGCGCCGGCAAGCCGAGCGGCATCGGGCGCTGGTTGAGGGTGCCGTAGTGCGGCATCACCACATCGTTGATGCCCTGGTAGTCGATCAGCGAGCGAACCGCCTTGCGCACGCGGGCATCGGCGAACATCGGCTGCTTGGTGCTCAGCGCCACGTAGTAAAGGGTGCCGCGCTGCACGGTCTGGGTCTTGACCTTGTCCGAGCTGCTCAGTGCGGTGATGTCCGGTGCCGACATGCCACGGGCGATGTCCAGGTCACCCCGCTCGACCATCAGGCGCAGCGACTGCGACTCGGTCATGTTGCGCATCACCACGCGCTTGAGCTTGGCCGGGCCACCCCAGTAATCCTCGAAACGAGTCATCAGGATCACGTCGTTGGCGCGCCAGGCGTTGAGCACGAACGGCCCGCTGCCCGCTGCGTTGGTGGTCAGCCAGGCGCCGCCCATGTCGCCATTCTTGTCGTGCTTGAGCACCTCTTTCTGGTCGAGGATGAAGGCACTGGGCGAGGTGGCCAGGGTATTGAGCACCAGCACCGGGTCGGTCGGGCGAGCCAGTTCGATCACCACGGTGTGGTCGTCGGTCGCGCGGATCTGCTGTTCGACGTTATCGGCGGTGAAGCCGTAGGCCTTCCAGGTCGAGGCCAGCGCCAGATTGAGCTTGAGCACGCGCTGCAGCGACCAGATCACGTCCTGGGCGGTCAGCTCGTTACCGGAGTGGAACTTGACGCCGCTGCGCAAGTGGAAGGTCAGCGTCTTATGGTCGTCGCTGATTTCCCAGCGCTCGGCCAGAGCCGGCACCAGGGTGTCCGGCGCGGAAGCGTCCTGCACCAGCAGCATGTCGTACAGGTTGGCGTTCACCTCGGACACGTCCAGGCCCGTGGCGGCGGCCGGATCGAGGGACAACAGGTTGATCATGCTCATGCCGACGATGAGCTGGTCGGCAGGCGTCTTGGCCTGCACCGCGGTGGCGGTGCCCAGTGCCAGGGTGGCGGCCAGCAGGCCCGCCAGCAGATGCGGAAGTGGTTTGATCATGAGACGGCCTTCTTATATTTATTCGACTCAGAAACGGCGCAGCCGCACACGGCTGCGCAGCGGTGCATCAGTAGCGATTGACGGTGTTGGTCTCGATGTAAGCGAAGTTGATGTCCTCGCCGAGGCCCGGACGATCCGGCAGGTGCACGTAGCCGTCGCGGTCCATCGGGTCGACGATGCTGTTCAGGTAGGCCGGCACGTCGTCGTATTCCAGGAACGGGTGCAGCAGGCCGCGCTCGTACCAGTCGCAGTTCTTGATCGCACCGACCACCGCCAGGTTGGCGGCACCGTTACCGTGGATCTCGCAGTGCATGCCGTAGGCTTCGGCCAGGTGCGCGACCTTCAGGCACGGCGCGATACCGCCGACCCCGGCCACACCGGCGCGCAGAATGTCACAGGCGCCCTGCCCGACCCAGCTGGCACGGCTCATGTACTTGCCGCCGAGGGATTCTGGGCCCAGTACCGGGATGTCCAGGTTGGCCGCCAGCCACGCATAGGACTCGGCGGACTCCTCCATCATCGGTTCTTCGAACCAGGCGAAGTCGAGCTTCTCCAGCTCACGGCCGATATACAGCGCGTCGGTACGGCTGTACCAGTGGTAGCCGTCGAGCATCAGCGCGATATCCGGGCCGACCGCCTCGCGCACCGCGGCGCAGGCGCGCACGTCCATCTTAGGATCTGGCGCGAAGGAGATCGGCGGCATCCAGGTGTGCAGCTTGATCGCCTTGTAGCCACGGGCAACCAGTTGCTCGGCGAAGCGGCCGTACTCCTCTGGGGTCGACAGGCCGCCCGGCAGGTCGTCACCACACATGGTCGACCCATAGGCCAGCACCTTGTCGCGATAGCCGCCGATGAGCTTGTGCACCGGCTGCTTGAATTTGCGCCCTGCCCAGTCCCACAGCGCCTGCTCGACCAGCGCCAGAGCGCGGTCGGTCAACTGACTGGCACTGCCGCGCTGCCAATGGGCCAGGTCCTGCCAGATCTTCTCGCGGTCCAGGGCGTTCTGGCCGATCAGCACCTTGCGCACGAAGCTGTCGATGATGTGCGGGCGGATCAGTTCGGGCGCCCCGAAGGCATAGCCTTCAGTACCGTCCTCAGTGGCGACGCGCAGTATGGCCATCTTGGCCAGCGACTCTTCGCCCGGATGGGCGTGGCCGGCCGCGTCGACGCTGCGGCGGGTGGGGTAGGTGAAAACCTCGACATTGACCTGAGTGATCTTCATTGAACGCGCCTTGGATCTTGTGATTATTTGAGTGCCCCGATGTATGTTGTCATACAGCGAATGAGCAGATAATTGCCGTTATCCCCAACGCTGTCAAGAAGCTGTAAAGAAGAAAAATGGGGTTTATCTGCCCATCAAATGGCCATCATCACCACTCTAAAAAGCGTCTAAAAAACACTAAAAAATAAATAAAAACAGCAATTTAAATAATGTTTAGCCGCGCACTCGAAGCCACATATGAAATGTGGAAAGCTGCAGAAAAACAATCAGGGCGTGAATTTTCCATCTACATACGGCGATGCGAAAGCCTCACCAGGCACGCCAAAAAAGAACAACCCAGGAAGGTTGTCATACAGCAACAGCACGGCAGATAGCTTCTCCAGGCAATAAAAAACCGCGCAGTGCGCGGTTCTTGTAAACGCCTGAACGTCAGCGCTTGGCGATGATGTACACGGCATGAATGATGCCAGGAAAATAACCTAGCAACGTCAGCAGGATATTCAGCCAGAAGGCGCCAGCGAAGCCGACCTGCAGGAAAACCCCCAACGGAGGGAGAAGAATGGCGATCAGAATACGGATCAGATCCATGATGGTAGTCCTATTAGTGGGCCCAACCGGGCGTTACCCCACAATCGACTGGTGCTGGCGATATCCGGTTCAAGAAAAATCACGCGCTGACCGCCGCAACGGTGCCAGCCAGACAGGTTCGTGAGCTTTCCTGTCATCGTACGGAGTCTATAGTGTGCTGGCCCTGTCTATAACAGCTCCACCCCTTTGAGGAGAGTTCTCATGAGCAAAACCTACAACGTGGCCGTCCTGGTTGGCAGCCTGCGCAAGGCGTCGATCAACCGCAAGCTGGCATTGGCACTCGCCGATCTGGCGCCACAGCAGCTGAAACTGAATATCGTCGAGATCGGTGAGCTGCCGCTTTACAACGAAGACATCGACGTCGATCCGGCTCCAGCCGCCTACACCACCTTCCGTAACGCGCTCAAAGCCGCTGACGCCGTGCTGTTCGTGACCCCCGAATATAACCGCACGATCCCAGCGCCGATGAAGAATGCCGTAGACGTCGCCTCGCGGCCTTACGGGCAGAGCGCCCTGAGCGGCAAACCGGCCGGCGTTGTCAGCGCCTCGCCAGGTGCCATCGGTGGCTTCGGCGCCAACCATCACCTGCGTCAGGCTCTGGTGTTCCTTGACATGCCGGTGCTGCAACAGCCCGAGGCCTATCTGGGCGGTGCCGGTAACTTCTTCGATGAAAGCGGCAAGCTGAGCGACAGCATCAAGCCCTTCCTGCAGAAGTACATCGACACCTTTGCAGCCTGGGTAGAGAAGACGGCGAAGCCATAAGGCTGAGCCCGAGAGCCCGCCCAGCGGGCTCTAGCCGCGGTGCAACCAAACTGTTTTTGCCGCACAAAAAGAAAACCCCGCCGAGGCGGGGTTTTTCAGACCTGAACCTGACATCCTTGATCAATCCGCCATCCTGGCAGCGTCCCACGTATCCTTGTCTGTTCAGTGCGCTTCCTGCGCTAAGTCCGTGAAGTGAAGATTACGCCTGTGCCGCAGGTGGCCATAGTGGCTAAAGGCAGAACCGCGTGTAAGCAATAGCCTACACGCGGCTCACAGACTCAGAACTGCTCGGCGGCCAGCAGATACAGGCTGTCGCTGCCTGCGCCCACCGAGGCGTTCAGTGAGTGGATGCGCGGCAGCAGGCGGGCGAAGTAGAAACGTGCGGTGCCCAGCTTGCTGGAGTAGAAATCATCCTGCCCTTCCTTGCCCTGCGCCGCCTTCGCCATCATCGCCCACATGTAGGCGTAGGCGGTGTAGCCGAACAGGTGCAGGTACTCCACGGAAGCAGCCCCGATCTCATTCGGATTGCCTTGCGCACGTGCGAGCAGTGCTGCCGTCTGGGTTTCCAGAATCTCGACGGCCTCCAGCAGCGGCGCCCTGAATTCCTCGGTCAATGCAGCATCGCTGGCAAAGGCTCGCACTTCGTCGGTGAAATGCCGGCAGAAGGCTCCACCATTGCCGACGATCTTACGGCCGACCAGATCCAGTGCCTGAATGCCGTTGGTGCCTTCGTAGATCTGCGTGATGCGACAGTCGCGCACCAGCTGCTCCTGGCCCCACTCGCGCACGTAGCCGTGACCACCGAACACCTGCTGACCGTGGATGGTGGTCTCCAATCCCAGGTCGGTAAGGAAGGCCTTGGCCACCGGCGTCAGCAGTGCTACCAACTCTTCGGCGCGCTGGCGGATGGTTTCGTCCTCGCTGTACTTGGCGGTATCGAGTTGCAAGGCTACGTAGCTGGAGAAGGCGCGACCGCCTTCGTTGAAGGCCTTCATGGTCAGCAACATGCGGCGCACGTCCGGATGCACGATGATCGGATCAGCCGCCTTGTCCTTGGCCACCGCACCGGTCGGCGCACGGCTCTGAATGCGCTCGCGGGCATACTCGATGGCGCTCTGGTAGGAACGCTCACCGGTCGACAGCCCCTGGATACCAACGCCCAGGCGCTCATAGTTCATCATGGTGAACATCGCCGCCAGGCCGCGGTTCGGCGCATCGATGATGTAGCCGGTGGCGCCATCGAAATTCATCACACAGGTGCTTGAGGCCTTGATGCCCATCTTGTGTTCGATCGAGCCACAGGACACCGCGTTGCGCTCGCCCAGCGAGCCGTCGGCGTTGACCATGAACTTGGGCACCAGAAACAGCGAGATGCCCTTGGGCCCGGCCGGTGCATCCGGCAGCTTGGCCAGCACCAGGTGGATGATGTTCTCGGTCAGGTCATGCTCACCGCCGGTGATGAAGATCTTGGTGCCGCTGACCTTGTAGCTGCCGTCAGCTTGCGGCTCAGCCTTGGTGCGGATGATGCCCAGGTCGGTACCGGCGTGGGGCTCGGTCAGGCACATCGAGCCGGCCCAGACACCCGCGTACATATTGGGCAAATAGGTCTGCTTGAGCTCTTCGCTGGCGTGGGCGTTGATCGACAGGCAAGCGCCAGCGGTAAGCATCGGGTAGAGACCGAACGACAGGCTGGACGAGTTGACCATCTCTTCGACCTGGGCGGAGATAACCTTGGGCATGCCCATGCCGCCGAACTGCGGGTCACCGCCCACGCCAACCCAGCCGCCCTCGGCGTAAGCGTTGTAGGCCTCGATGAAGCCAGCCGGCGTGCGTACCTCGGTATTGGCCCAGGTGCAGCCCTCCTCGTCACTGGCGCGATTCAGGGGCGCGATCATGCCGGCAGTAATCTTGCCTGCCTCCTCGAGAATCGCGTTGGCAGTTTCCTCGTCGACGACCTCGGCCAGGGCAGGCAACTGCGCCCAGAGTTTGGAAACCTGGAAAACTTCGTTGAGCACGAAGCGCATGTCACGCAGGGGAGCTTTGTAGTCGGCCATGGGAAATCCTCGGTAGCACGGTCAGAAACCGAGTCTAGCGCAACAACTTTTCAGAGACATAGGGTCGTGTCGTGACCGGTCGACCACCGATCGGTCAGGCCGGATCAGCCTTCACCTTTACCGCGCCGCGGCGGCGCTGCATCTGGCTGCTCACGCAGTTGCGCCCGGCGCTCTTGGCGCCATAAAGCGCCTTGTCGGCCGCCTTGAGCACCTCCTCCACACTGCGGTGCTCGCTGCTAGGCTGGGCCACGCCGATGCTGACCGTCACCGACACCTGGGATGCGCCTGCGCCGGCACGACGTTGCCGCCCTACTCTGTCGTCGACCGGGCGTAGTTGCTGATCACGCAGCTGAATCTGATAACGCTCGACCGCCTGACGTACCGCTTCCAGGTGAGGCAGACATTGCTCGACGTCCTTGCCGGGGAACACCAGGGTGAATTCCTCGCCGCCGTAACGATATACCTTGCCGCCACCACCGACCTTGCGCAGTTGGCTGGCCACCACGCGCAGCACCTGGTCGCCGGTATCATGGCCGTGGGTATCGTTGAATCGCTTGAAGTGATCCACGTCGGCCATGGCGATCACGTAATTGCGCCCCAGGCGCTGCAGGCGCTCGTTCAACGCTCGGCGACCGGGCAATCCGGTCAGTTCGTCACGAAAAGCCATCTGGTAGGCCTCATGGGCCACGCCGACGACGATCATCAACATCACAACGCTGGACATTACCTGCAGTGCATGGGGCTGGATGAATGTCTTGGGCAGCATCCAGAACAGGGCCAGGGCCCCGACCAGTTGCACGGCGTGTACAGGCCGGGGCTTGCGTAGGTACTGAACCAGCAAGGCGATGATCACCAGCAGGAATACTGGATAGGCCAGTTGCACTAGGTTCATCCACCCAGCGTGCAGCGACGGCCAGCGGATCACTGAGAGCCACTGCTCCAACTCATGGGGATAACGCCGCGCCAACGCCGCAGCCACGCCGCCGACCGCAAGCAATACGGCCACACGCGCAACCAGATCCTGAATCAGATGGGTACGTTCGCGCCACATCGCGAACAGGCCGTAAAGCGCCGGCAACAGCAGGCTGCAGAGGTGGAAAACTAGAGCGGCGTCCTCGCGCACCCGGCCGAATTCACGGTAGTAATCGGCCTGTTCGTCGAGCAGGTAGTAGCCCAGATAGAGCACCAGCAACATGAATAGCTCACGCTGGCGGCCGTAAACCACGCAGAAGGTGCCACCTAGCAGCAGCAGCGAGGTGGGCAGCACGTTGAACAGCGAGGTGAAGAAGTCGGTCAGGGTCGGCAGTGTCGCGGCCAGCAAGCCGCCCCCAAGCAGCAGCAAGGCCGGCACGAAATGCCACAGGCGCAACGCGACTAAACGCGGCAAGGCGGGCTCCGCAATGGCCAAAGGAGGAAGCTGGCATTCTGCCTGTAATTAGCCGGCAACGCACGCCGGCACTCATAAGATCCTGTCCCATAAAAAACCGCGGCACTCAGGCCGCGGTTCATTTATCGCTGACGGATCAGTAGCTCAGCGCGAAATCTTCTTCGCTCATGTCCATCAGGTTACTGGCACCGGAAAGCATGGCCGCTACGTGAGTGCGGGTGCGTGGCAGGATGCGCGCGTAGTAGAACTGCGCAGTCTGCAGTTTGGCCTTGTAGAAGGCCTGGTCACCCTCGCCGGAGGCGATCTTCTCGGCCGCCACACGCGCCATGTCGGCCCAGAAGTAGGCCAGGCAGGCGTAGCCGGAGTACATCAGGTAATCGACCGAAGCGGCACCGACTTCCTCACGATCCTTCATGGCAGCCATGCCGATCTTCATGGTGACTTCGCCCCACTCCTTGTTGAGCTTGGCCAGCGGCTCGACGAATGCCTTGAGCGCATCAACGCCTTCATTGGCCTGACAGAACTTGTGGACGATCTTGGTGAAGCCTTTCAGCGCTTCGCCCTGGGTCATCAGCACCTTACGACCCAGCAGGTCGAGGGCCTGAACGCCGGTGGTGCCTTCGTACATCATCGATATGCGGCAGTCGCGCAGGTTCTGCTCCATGCCCCACTCGCTGATGAAGCCGTGGCCGCCATAGATCTGCATGCCGTGGGACGCCGACTCGAAGCCGACTTCGGTCATGAACGCCTTGGCGATGGGGGTCAGGAAGGCCAGCAGACCGTCGGCCGCTTTCTTCTGCTCCTCGTCCTGAGCGTACTTGACGATGTCCACTTGCTTAGCCGTGAAGTAGACCATAGCACGGTTGCCTTCGGCGAACGCCTTCATGGTCAGCAGCATGCGGCGCACGTCCGGATGCACGATGATCGGGTCGGCGGCCTTTTCCGGCGCTTTCGGGCCAGTCAGCGAACGCATCTGCAGGCGCTCACGGGCGTACTTGATGGCGCCCTGGAAGCCCAGCTCGGCGTGGGCCAGACCTTGCAGCGCGGTACCCAGGCGAGCGGTGTTCATGAAGGTGAACATGCAGTTCAGACCTTTGTTCGGCGGGCCGATCAGGAAACCGGTGGCCGAATCGAAGTTCATCACGCAGGTGGCATTACCGTGGATGCCCATCTTGTGTTCGATGGATCCACAGCTCACGCCGTTGCGCTCACCTACGCCGCCTTCGGCATTGGGCAGGAACTTGGGCACAATGAACAGGGAGATCCCCTTGGTGCCAGCCGGCGCATCGGGCAGGCGGGCCAGGACGATATGGACGATGTTGTCGGCCATGTCGTGCTCGCCAGCGGAGATGAAAATCTTGGTGCCGGAGATGCTGTAGGAGCCATCGGCCTTTGGCTCGGCCTTGGTACGCAGCATGCCGAGATCAGTGCCGCAGTGCGGCTCGGTCAGGCACATGGTACCGGTCCACTCGCCAGACACCAGCTTGGTCAGGTAGGTGTGCTGCTGCTCTTCGGTGCCGTGGGCAGAGATGGTATTCATCGCACCGTGGGACAGGCCTGGGTACATGCCCCAAGACCAGTTGGCGGTACCAACCATTTCGCTGACCGCCAGCCCCAAGGACTCAGGCAAGCCCTGACCACCGTGCTCGACATCGTGAGCCAGGCTCGGCCAGCCACCTTCGACGAACTGCTTGTAGGCTTCCTTGAAACCGGTCGGCGTCTTCACGCCGGACTCGCTCCAGGTGCAACCTTCGGTATCGCCCACGCGGTTCAGTGGAGAGAGCACCTGCTCGCAGAACTTGGCGCCTTCTTCGAGAATCGCGTCGACCATGTCTGGCGTGGCGTCCTGGCAGCCAGGCAGGCTCTGGTAATGCGCGTCATAGCCGAGCAGCTCGTCACGTACGAAACGGATATCGCGCAAGGGGGCCTTGTAGTCAGGCATAGCGGGTACCTCTGCGGGTGGGCTCTTATGTTGGGAATGACCGATGGGCGGTCGTTTGCAGAATAGCCATGGGGAGAGCGTCGACGACACCCTCAAACACATGTTTGAAACATACGTTTACGCCCAATAGCTGTCAAGGCTGCTTATAGGCGTTCAGGCGCGAAGATCCACCAGCCCTGAAGGCCGCTGCTCATCCGTGGACGCGGCATAAAGACTGATGCCAGCTGGCACTGGCGGGCTCGCGACACTGTCGGCCGTGACTGACGGGTCGTCGCTTTTTTCGGCTTTTTCGTCGGCAGGTGCCTTGCCCTCTCCAGCTTCACCGCGCTGAGTGACCGCCAGCTCGGCACGCGCCGCCGCCAGTTGCGCCTGCGCCTGGCTGGCCACGCTGCGATCCTGACCAGAGGGCTCGGCAGGCGCCAGCGCGGCGCGAATGACGATTTCCATCTTGGTAATGGTGGCCTGGGGATCGTTAGCGACTGCGCCGACATCGATACCTACTTCTCCGCCAGAGGCGTAGCGCTTGCCGTCCGGCCCTTGGGTATAGGTGTAAGTGGGTGAACCGGCATGTACACCGCCAACAGCGGCGTGTGCCTGTTCATGGGCACGCACTTCACGATCACGATTGGCCAGTTCAGCGATGACTAGCTGCAGCTTCTGCTCTTCCTGGGCTGTGCGTGACTCGCCGGGCTTGGCGGGTGTGGATGAATCCTGAGATTTGCCCTGCTCTTCCTGGGAGCTGGCAGCGTTGGCACTATCGGCTTCGTTGCCGGCGGCTACGGGAGAGAAGGAGGCGCGGGCAAGCTCGGGCGAGCTGCTGGACTCAACCGGGCGCGGTGCAGAGGCGGCAGGTGAGTAAGCGGGAAAATAGGCGGAGGAAAAACCGGCAATCTGCATGGCGTGCTCCCTCCTGGAGTCGAGCGCCCGAACGGGCGCTGCGATTTAGGCGGTGACGTCGATCAAGGTGCCCAGCACCTTGTCTGCGGTTTCCACGACGCGAGCACCGGCCTGGGCTTCGTACTGGCCGACGCGCATCTCGACCATGCTTTCGGCGATGTCGGCACGCGCTGCGGAAGGCTCGTTGGCCTGGGCGCGCTCGGCGGTTACCGGGGCGCTGGCGATCTCACCTGCTGCCTGATCGACACGGCGCTGGCCGGACTGGATAGTATTGATACCGGAAGTGAAAGCACTGACGGACGAGATCTGCATGGGACGTCTCCTGCTGCAGGAACCTTATGATGTGCATTTAAGCAGAAGCCGGTTAAAAGATGTACAACCAAAAATGCTGCACGTGACCGGGTTCATAGCATCAATCGCGATAAATCGAGGTGCTGCGCCACCTGTTCAGCGGACACCGACGACAGAAACGGTACCTGGCCGATGCAGGGCGCCGGCAGCCGCTCGGCGAGCGTGGCGAGGTTGTCTTCAAGCCGCGCCGTGTTCGGGTCGACCACATTGGCAACCCAGCCGGCCAGCGGCAAGCCGTCAGCAATAATGGCTTCAGCGCTCAACACCGCGTGATTGATACAGCCCAACCGCATGCCCACTACCAAGATCACCGGAAGCGCCAGAACACCTGCGAGATCTGCCAGCGTGGCCATACCGCCCAGCGGTACGCGCCAGCCACCGGCCCCTTCGACGAGGGTGAAGTCCGCACCTTTATCCAGAATCACCTGAACCGCCCCCTGCAAGGTCGACACATCGAGTGACACACCGATATCCCGAGCGGCCAGATGCGGCGCGATAGCGGGTGCGAACGCCAGCGGGTTCACCTCCTCGTAATGCAGCGGCAGGCTGCACTGGGCGAGCAACGTCAGGGCGTCATCGTTGCGCAAGCCTTCGGCAGTGAGCTGGCAGCCAGAAGCGACCGGCTTGGCCGCCGCGGTCGACTGCCCGGCGATGCGAGTGGCGTACAGCAGGCCTGCTGCAATGGTGGTCTTGCCGATTTCGGTATCGGTGCCAGTGACGAAATAGGCAGCGCTCATGGTCGGGGCTCCTTTTGCAGTACGCCGTAGATGACCTGATAAGTGCACGGCAAACCCTCGGGCTGACGCTGCCGTTCATAGGCATCGGCCAGGGCCCGCAACCGTGCTCGGCCGGTCAGCCCCACGGGGCGGCCTTCATTGAGATTGTGCGCGCCGAGAGCCTTGAGGCTATGGGTAAGGCTGCGCAGCTCCGGATAATGCAGGCGATGGGCGCGCACCTGTAGCCGCTCCACCCGGAGGCCACTGGCGGCGCACAGCGCCTGATAGTCCTCAAGGCGGCGGAAACGGTTGACGTGTACGAAACCGTCCACCGCCTGCCAGCTGTCGCGAAGCTCCTGCAGGGTGCCGACACACAGGCTGCTGAACGCCAGCACGCCACCCGGGCGCAGCACCCTCTGCGCTTCACTCAGTACTGCGGCGAAGTCCGCACACCACTGCAGCGCCAGGCTGGAGAAGATCAGGTCACAACAGCTGTCGCGCAACGGCAGCCGCTCGGCATCGCCGGCCACGAACGCCTGGGCACCGCCCAGCAGCCGAGCGTGCTGCAACATGCCCTCGGCGATGTCCACGGCGATGCCCTCGCCTTGCGGATACCAGTCCGTCAGCGCGCGGCTGAAAAAACCGGTGCCGCAGCCCATGTCGAGCCAACGTTGTGGCTGCAGGTGCAGCGGCAAGTACCACAGCAGTTGCCGGCCGACGTCGCGCTGCAACTGCGCCACGCTGTCATAGGTGTCGGCAGCCCTAGAAAAGGATGCCGCCACCTGGCGTTTGTCCGGGCGGGCGCTCATGGCTGCGCCTCCATGAAGCGCGCTATTGCGGCTGACACTTCGCCCACCTGCTCGATCACCAGGGCATGGCTTGCGCCTTCGATCTGACGCACCTCGGCGACTGGCTGCAGCGCCCGGATGGCGACCGCAGCAGCGCCCGGCACCAGCGCATCGTCAGCGGCGAATAGATGAAGTTGCGGCCCGCTGAATTGCTGCAGCGCCTCCCGCGTATCGAGCGCGGCCAGCAGATCCAGGCCAGCCAGGGAATCGCTACCATCGGCCTGCTCCAGCAGGCGGCGGGACAATCCACGAAAATCCACAGCACCCTGGCTGCAGAGCATGGCGAAACGCTTGAGCGTCGTGGCGGGGTTGAGCGTGTAGGCCTCGCGAAACGCCTCAAAGGTCGCAGCTGGCATCGCGGCAGGCCACGCCTCGCTGGCCGTGAAGCGCGCGTTGCTGGCCACAGTCAGCAGGCCCGGACAATCCGCGCCGCGCCGCGCCGCCAGCAAGGTGGCGAGCATGCCGCCCAAGGACCAGCCGCCCAGCCATACGCCGCGTGGCAGGCGTTCATCCAGAGCATCCAGCCAGCGCTCGCTATCGGCGTGCTCGAACGCCGGCAACGGCTCGATGGCGACCTGAGCCTGATCAGCCAGCGCCGCAGCCAAGGGCTGCAGCGGCGCATTGCCCAGCCCCCAGCCGGGCAGCAGAATAAGCGATGGACGCATCACCTTGGCTCCCCCGGCAGCTGCGCCCAGCACTGGGCCAGGGCGTCGAGCAGTTGATCGACCTGAGCCTGCTCATGGGCCGCGGACAGGGTAACCCGCAGGCGCGCGCTGCCCGCCGGCACGGTAGGCGGGCGAATCGCGGTGACCAGAATGCCGCGCTCACGCAGCGCCTGGGATAAAGCCATGGCGCGGCCGCTGTCACCGACCAGGATCGGCTGAATGGCGGTGTCGCTCTCCATCAGCGTAAGCCCGAGCGTGGCGGCGCCTTGGCGAAAGCGCGCGATCAGCGCTGCCAGGTGCTCGCGGCGCCAGTGTTCGCTGCGCAAGAGCTCCAGGCTCTTGAGGGTCGCGCAGGCCAGCGCCGGCGGCT
This sequence comes from Phytopseudomonas straminea, assembly GCF_900112645.1. Classification (GTDB taxonomy): domain Bacteria; phylum Pseudomonadota; class Gammaproteobacteria; order Pseudomonadales; family Pseudomonadaceae; genus Aquipseudomonas; species Aquipseudomonas straminea. Next base: position 137,854 of record NZ_FOMO01000001.1, read on the forward strand.
GGCTGGTGGTGTAAATATACGGCCGGGCGAACTGCACCAGGGTGTCGATCAGTTCATCGCTGCCCGCCACGAAGGCGCCGGCGGTGCCGAACGCCTTGCCGAGAGTACCGACCAGCACCGGCACCTCATCGATACCCAGCCCGAACTGCTCGACCACCCCACCGCCGGTGGCGCCCAACGTACCGAAGCCATGGGCATCGTCGACCATCATCCAGGCGTCATGGCGCCGCGCCTCGACGCACAGCGCCGGCAGATCGGCCACGTCTCCATCCATGCTGAATACGCCGTCGCACACCACCAGGGTATTGCCCTCGGCCTTGGCCAGGCGGCTGGCGAGGCTCTGCGCATCGTTGTGCAGGTAGCGTGAGAAACGTGCGCCGCTGAGCAGGCCGGCGTCCAATAGGGAGGCATGGTTGAGGCGATCCTCGAGCACCGAGTCGCCCTTGCCCACCAGTGCGGTGACCGCGCCCAGGTTGGCCATGTAGCCCGTGGAGAACAGCAGTGCGCGGGGCCGGCCGGTGAAGTCGGCCAGAGCTTCTTCCAGTTCATGGTGCGGCGTGCTGTGGCCGATCACCAGATGCGATGCGCCGCCACCGACGCCCCAGCGCTGGGCGCCGGCGCGCCAGGCTTCGATCACCTGGGGGTGATTGGCCAGGCCAAGGTAATCGTTGGAACAGAAGGCCAGCAATCGGCGGCCATCCACCTCCACTAGCGGTCCCTGAGGGCTGCCCAGCAGGGGGCGCTGACGATACAGATCGGCAGCGCGGCGCTCGGCCAGGCGAGCGGCAAGATCGAAACTCATGGGTTCACCCTAAGGCGCAGAGCGTCCAGCGCTTACCGGCTGTCACGGCTCACCGGCAACGGGCAGGCGCCGTCCTGGCGCCTGCAAGGGATCAAACGGCGGCGTCGTAGAACAGCCGCGAATCACGCTGCTCGACCAGTGCCTGCTCGATGGCGGCCTGGTGCACCTCGTCGGCGTGCTCTTCGCGGGCTTCGGGCTGAATGCCGAGGCGGGCGAACAGCCGCATGTCCTTGTCGGCCTGGGGGTTGGCGGTGGTCAGCAGTTTTTCGCCATAGAAGATCGAGTTGGCACCGGCAAAGAACGCCAGGGCCTGCATCTGCTCGTTCATCGCCTCGCGGCCGGCGGACAGGCGCACGTGGGACTTGGGCATCATGATGCGCGCCACGGCCAGCATGCGGATGAAGTCGAACGGGTCGACGTCTTCCTCATTGGCCAGCGGTGTGCCCTCGACCTTGACCAGCATATTGATCGGCACCGACTCGGGGTGCTCGGGCAGGTTGGCGAGCTGAATCAGCAGGCCGGCGCGGTCGTCCAGCGACTCGCCCATGCCGAGGATGCCGCCCGAACAGATCTTCATGCCGGCGTCGCGCACGTAGGCCAGAGTCTGCAGGCGCTCGCTGTAAGTACGGGTGGTGATGATGCTGCCGTAGAACTCCGGCGAGGTATCCAGATTGTGGTTGTAGTAATCCAGGCCGGCCTCGGCCAGGGCGGCGGTCTGCTCCCTGTCGAGCTTGCCTAGGGTCATGCAGGTTTCGAGACCCAGAGCCTTTACACCCTCGACCATCTTCAGCACGTAAGGCATGTCCTTGGCGGACGGATGCTTCCAGGCAGCGCCCATGCAGAAACGCGTCGAGCCGATGGCCTTGGCCTCGGCCGCCGCTTCCAGCACCTTCTGCACCTCCATTAGCTTCTGCTTGTCCAGGCCGGTGTTGTAGTGGCCGGACTGCGGGCAGTACTTGCAGTCTTCCGGGCAGGCGCCGGTCTTGATCGACAGCAGCGTGGAGACCTGCACGCGGTTGGCATCGAAGTTCGCGCGGTGCAAGGTCTGGGCTTGAAACAGCAGGTCATTGAACGGCTGCTCGAACAGCGCGCGAACCTCGGCGAGGCTCCAATCGTGACGCAGGGAGGTGGCGGTACTGGCGCTCATGGGGGCAAGTCCTTATCTACAGGCGGCCTGCTAGAGTCGAAGCAGGCCCAACACGGATGTGCGGCATAGTTAAGGAAGCCTTATGCACTGTCAACCACCAGCAATCCTAAAGGTTTACAATTGGCTAAAAATAAAACAAACCTGCTTATTGTGTGATGAACGGGTAGATACGCGACTACCGCTCTGCGCCGAGTGTGACGCTGAGCTGCCGTGGCTCGGCCCCCATTGCCAGGTCTGCGCTCTGCCGCTGGCGGTCGATGGCCTGACATGCGGCAGTTGCCTGAAACGCCCGCCGCCATTCAGCCGTGTCGAAGCGCCCTGGCGTTATGGATTTCCGGTCGATGCGCTGATCAATCGCTTCAAACATCAGGCCCGCTGGCCCATCGGGCGCCTGCTGGGCGATCTGCTCGCGCGCCATCTTACTCACGCCTTCAACGAGGGCTTGCCAAGGCCCGACTTGTTGCTGCCGGTTCCTCTATCACCCAAGCGCCAGCGGCAACGCGGCTTCAACCAGGCGCAGTTGCTTGCCGAGGTGGCGAGTCACGCACTGCAGATTCCCCAACGCAGCGACTGGTTGCAGCGCAACGGCGATGCTCCCGCCCAGCAGAAACTCGATGCCGCCGCGCGACGCCGCAATCTGCGTGGTGCCTTTGCCCTGCGACTCACCGCCCAGCCTCGCGGCCTGCACTTGGCCTTGATCGACGATGTGCTGACCACCGGCGCAACGGCTCAGCAGCTGGCGCGCCTGCTGATGCGCGCGGGCGCTCTGCGGGTAGATGTGTACTGCCTGGCGCGCACGCCGGCTCCGGGCGACGATTGACGCCGCCTGGGAGCGTCACGCACAGTGGCCGACCGCCCTCATTCATCGCCTGCTGCCCATGCCCACCCTGTCCCTGCTCGCCCAACACGTTACCCGCCGCCCGCAGCGCATGGCCCTGCTCGAGCAGATCGCCGAACAGGGCTCGATCACCCGCGCCGCCAAGGCCGCCGGCATGAGCTACAAGGCTGCCTGGGACGCCATCGATGAGCTGAACAACCTGGCCGACCAGCCTCTGGTGACTCGCAGCGTGGGCGGCAAGGGAGGCGGTGGCGCACGCCTGACACCGAGCGGAGAACGCCTGCTGCACCTGCACCAACGCCTGCAGGCGATCCAGACTGAGGTGCTGCAGGCCGCCGACGATGACGCCGACCTGCAGCTGCTGGGCCGTCTGATGCTGCGCACCAGTGCGCGTAACCAGCTCAGCGGCCGGGTGCGTGCGATCCAGCCACAGGGCGGTAATGACCTGATCGACATCGAACTGCCCGGCGAAGTGGCGATCCAGGCGCAGATCACCCGCAGCAGCACCGCCCACCTGCAACTGCAGCCAGGCGTGGCGCTGCTGGTGCTGATCAAGGCTGGCTGGCTACAGCTCAGCGCGGTCAGCGAGGAGCACGACCCGGCGCTCAACGCCCTGCTCGGGCATATCGAACAGATTCAGGTCGAGGCCGACGGCCCCAGCGAAGTGCGCATCGGCCTGCCCAACGGGCAGACGCTGTGCGCCCAGGCGCCTGCCGAGCAGCTTAGCGACCTGGGCCTGGTGGTTGGCAGCCCGGTACGCGCGCAGTTCGCCGCCTCTCAGGTACTGCTCGGCACTCAGGTCTAGGGCGAATAGTGCCCGTGCAGGCCGCGCCGAGGCGTTACACTCTGCGGCCAACCGCAGGAGCCGCCCATGACCCATCCCTTCGCCGCCCTCACCCCCGATCTGGTTCTGGATGCCGTCGAGAGTCTGGGCTACCTCAGCGATGCCCGTGTATTGGCCCTGAACAGCTACGAAAACCGTGTTTATCAAGTGGGCATCGAGGCCGAAACGCCGCTGATCGCCAAGTTCTACCGGCCGGATCGCTGGACGGACGAAGCGATTCGCGAAGAGCACAGCTTCACCGCCGAACTGGCCGAACGCGAAGTGCCGGTGGTGGCGCCGCTGCAGCGTGACGGCGAAACCCTGTTCGCGCACGCCGGCTTTCGCTTTGCACTGTTTCCGCGCCGCGGTGGGCGCGCGCCAGAGCCGGGCAACCTGGATCAGCTATATCGCCTAGGCCAACTGCTTGGCCGCCTGCACGCGGTCGGCGCGATGGGCCCCTTCAAGCACCGCGAATTGCTGCGGGTCGACAACTTCGGTCACGCCTCGCTGGCCACCCTGCTGGACGGCAACTTCATTCCCAAAAGCCTGCTGCCGGCCTACGAATCGGTGGCTCGCGACCTGCTGGCGCGTCTGGACAAACTGTTCGCGGCAAATCCGGTCAAGGCGATTCGTCTGCACGGCGACTGTCACCCCGGCAACCTGCTGTGCCGTGACGAGACCTTCCACATGGTCGACCTGGACGACTGCCGCATGGGCCCGGCCATTCAGGACCTGTGGATGATGCTGGCGGGGGAGCGCCACGAGCGCCTCGGGCAGATCGCCGAACTGGTCGACGGCTATCAGGAATTCCACGATTTCGATCCCCGTGAACTGCCGCTGATCGAAGGTTTACGCTCCCTGCGCCTGATGCATTACAGCGCCTGGCTGGCGCGCCGCTGGGACGACCCGGCATTCCCCCAGAGCTTTCCCTGGTTCGGCAGCGAGCGCTACTGGGGCGAGCAGATCCTGATGCTGCGCGAGCAGATCGCGGCGCTGGATGAAGAGCCGCTGAAGCTGTTCTGAAACTCACGGATTCGGCAAGAAAAAGCTGAACGCGCAGACAACTGCGCACTAGAATGATGCGCTTTCCCCACTGCCTCGATAAGGACTTACATGGCCACCGCAGATTTGCGCCGCGGCTACATCCTGGGCCTTTCCGCCTACGTCATCTGGGGCCTGTTCCCGATGTACTTCAAGGCGATCCAGGCCGTTCCCTCGCTGGAAATCATCGTTCATCGCGCCATCTGGTCGGCGCTGTTCGGCGCCTTGCTGCTGCTCGTCTGGAAGCACCCGGGCTGGCTGCGCGAACTGATCGACCACCCCAAGCGCTTCGCGGTGCTGGCCCTGAGCGGCTCGCTGATCGCCGGCAACTGGCTGATCTACGTCTGGGCGGTGAACAACGGGCGCATGCTCGAGGCGAGCCTGGGTTACTACATCAACCCGCTGGTCAACGTGCTGCTCGGCATGCTGATTCTTGGCGAACGGCTGCGGCGCTTGCAGTGGGTCGCGGTGGCGCTGGCGGCGATTGGCGTCGGCCAACAGGTGTGGCAGGTGGGCAGCCTGCCTTGGGTGTCGCTGGCCCTGGCGTTGAGCTTCGCGACCTACGGGCTGATCCGCAAGAAAGCGCCAGTCGCCGCGCTGCCGGGGCTGGTGGTGGAAACCTGGATTTTGTTGCCGCTGGCCATCGGCTGGATTGTCTTCCACCCAGACGCGATGAGCAGTCAGCCGGCGTTCTGGACTACGAGTGAGGCGCTGTGGCTGATGGCCGCCGGCCCGGTCACTCTGATTCCGCTGGTGTGTTTCAACGCCGCTGCGCGGCATCTGCCCTTCGCCACCCTGGGCTTTTTGCAATACGTGGCACCGACTCTGGTGCTGCTGCTGGCGGTGTTCGTTTTCGACGAGCATTTCGACCCAGCGAAACTCATCTCCTTTCTGCTTATCTGGGCGGGGCTGGCGGTATACAGCGTCGACGCCTGGCGAACCCTGCGCAAGCGCCCGGCAACCGTTTGAAAGCAAAGGCCGCTGATTCAGCGGCCTTGTCGTTTCTGGCGAACAGGTTCAGTCCCTTAGTCTTCCATGCGCAGCTTGAGCTCCACCATCAGGTCATCCGCCAGGCTTTCCAGCGAGGTCTGCAGGGTGCTTAGCGGCAAGCCTTCCGGTACCGCCAGGGTCGCCTGGGCGTGGAACAGCGGCTCGCCGCTCATGGGTGCGGGCGTCACTTCGGTCACCAGGTTTTCCAGGTTGACGCCATTGGCGGCCAGCAGCCGGGTGATGTCGCGCACGATCCCGGCGCGGTCGTTGCCCAACAGATCAAGGTGAATGGACTTCCAGGTGCAGTCCGGCTCTGCGCCGGCCGAGGCGAGCTGCACGCGAATGCCCTGGGCGCTGAGCTCGCCCAGCGCCTCCATCAGCGCGCCATGGGAGGCGGCCGGTACATCAACGCGCAGGATGCCGGCGAACTGCCCGGCCATGCGCGACATACGGCTCTCCAGCCAGTTACCACCGTGCTTGGCCACGCACTGGGCAACGCGCTCGACCAGGCCGGGCTGGTCCTGGGCAATAACGGTGAGTATCAGGTGATCCATGCTCATGTCCTCGTCGTGGGCGCTCAATTCAGGTCGAGCCAATAGGTCAGGTAAACCTCATCCCGAACATAGCCGAGACGTTCATAGAGAGACTGCGCCGCCAGGTTGGTTCGCGCCGTTTCCAGCTGCAAGCCGCAGGCGCCGGTAGCCAGCGCATGCTGCCTGGCAGCCTCGAGCAGTTGCTCACCGATGCCCTGGCGCCGCGCGTGATCGGCGACGTACAGGTCGCTGAGCAGCAGGCTCGGGCGCAGCGCCAGTGATGCATAAAGCGGATAGAGCTGCACGAAGCCCTGGGCCGCGCCCTCTTCGCTGCGGGCGATCAAGATCGTCGAGTCGCTGCGCTCCAGCCGCGCCGAGAGAAAATCGCGCACCTCCCGGGTGCTTTTGTCGACCTTGTAAAAGGTCAGATAGGCCGCGAACAGCGGCACCAGGTCATCGAGATCAGCAGTGGTCGCAGCGCGTGTCGGCATGTTGGCGTCCTCACAGGTGGTCTGCAGTATAGGCAGCGGTGCGCCAATCAGCTTCCTGGCAAGAATACGACCAAGGTCGCGGCGATCATTTCCGGACTGTTTTTCCCAATTCGTTCATGTAGTATCAGCCAAACCCCACTACATGAACCCAAACCCAGTCCTGCTGGTTGTGGAAAACCCCGCTCACGAAGCACCTCCAGACACGCCGCAACGCGGGCAGCCGTCGACCACGGCCCCAAGGCGATCGGTCTGCGCAGCATCGAGGGTTCCCGCCGTTACACAGGCTAAGCGAAGCAGAGAGGCGAGAGATGACTGAGCGTATTCGAGTCGGTGGCCTGCAGGTCGCCGAGGTGCTGTTCGATTTCATCAACAACGAAGCCATTCCCGGCAGCGGCGTGACCGCCGAGGCATTCTGGGCCGGCGCCGATGCCGTGTTCCGTGACCTGACGCCAAAGAACCGCGCGCTGCTCGACAAGCGCGATCAGCTGCAGGCGCAGATCGACGGCTGGCACCGCGAACGGGCCGGCAAACCACACGATGCGGCGGCCTACAAAACCTTCCTGCAGCAGATCGGCTACCTGCAGCCGCAGCCTGAGCACGTGCAGGTCAGCACCGAGAACGTCGACGACGAGATCGCACGCATGGCCGGCCCGCAGTTGGTGGTGCCGGTGATGAACGCGCGCTTCGCGCTCAACGCCAGCAACGCCCGCTGGGGCTCGCTGTACGACGCGCTGTACGGCACCGATGCGATCAGCGAGGAAGGCGGCGCCGAAAAGGGCAAGGGCTACAACCGCGTTCGCGGCGACAAGGTGATCGCCGCCGCGCGCGCCTTCCTCGATGAAAGCGCGCCGCTGGCCACCGGCTCCCACGCCGAGGTCACCGGTTACCGCATCGAAGGCGACAAACTGCTGGTTACCCTGACCAATGGGGACATCAGCGGCCTGCGCGACGCCGATCAACTGGTCGGTTTCCAGGGCGAGGCCGCCGCGCCCATCGCCGTCCTGCTCAAGCACAACGGCCTGCATTTCGAGATCCAGATCGACGCCGCCAGCCCGATCGGCAGCACCGACGTCGCTGGCGTGAAGAACGTGCTGATGGAATCGGCGCTGACCACCATCATGGACTGCGAAGACTCGGTGGCGGCGGTGGATGCCGACGACAAGACCCTGGTCTACCGCAACTGGCTGGGCCTGATGAAGGGCGACCTCAGCGAAGAAGTCAGCAAGGGCGGCAGCACCTTCACCCGTACCATGAACCCGGATCGCGTCTACACCCGACCGAACGGCGGCGAGTTGACCCTGCACGGGCGCAGCCTGCTGTTCGTGCGCAACGTCGGCCACCTGATGACCAACCCGGCGGTGCTCGACGCCAGCGGCAACGAGCTGCCCGAAGGCATCCTCGATGCGCTGTGCACCAGCCTCGCCGCGCTGCACAACCTCAACGGCAACAATAGCCGCGCCAACAGCCGCACCGGCTCGGTGTACATCGTCAAACCGAAGATGCACGGCCCTGAAGAAGTGGCGTTCACCAGCGAACTGTTCGGCCGTGTCGAGCAGGTGCTGGGCCTGGCGCGCAACACGCTCAAGGTCGGCATCATGGATGAAGAACGGCGCACCACCGTCAACCTCAAGGCCTGTATCGCCGCGGCCAGCGAGCGTGTGGTGTTCATCAACACCGGTTTCCTCGACCGCACCGGCGACGAAATCCATACCTCCATGGAAGCCGGCGCCATGGTGCGCAAGGCCGCCATGAAGAGCGAGAAGTGGATCAGCGCCTACGAGAACAACAACGTCGACGTCGGCCTGGCCAGCGGCCTGCAGGGCCGTGCGCAGATCGGCAAGGGCATGTGGGCGATGCCCGACCTGATGGCCGCCATGCTAGAACAGAAGATCGGCCACCCGCTGGCCGGTGCCAACACCGCCTGGGTGCCCTCGCCGACCGCCGCCACCCTGCACGCGCTGCACTATCACAAGGTCGACGTGTTCGCCCGCCAGGCCGAGCTGACCAAACGCGCCCCGGCCTCGCTGGATGAAATCCTCAGCATTCCGCTGGCGCCAGACACCAACTGGAGCGACGAGGAAATCCGCAACGAGCTGGACAACAACGCCCAGGGCATCCTCGGCTACGTGGTGCGCTGGATCGACCAGGGCGTCGGCTGCTCCAAGGTGCCGGACATCAATGACATCGGCCTGATGGAAGATCGCGCCACCCTGCGCATCTCCAGCCAGCTGCTGGCCAACTGGCTGCGCCACGGCGTAGTCAGCGAGGCGCAGGTGCTGGAGAGCCTCAAGCGCATGGCGCCGGTGGTGGACCGGCAGAATGCCGGCGATGCGCTGTACCGCCCGATGGCACCGGACTTCGACGCCAACATCGCCTTCCAGGCGGCCGTGGAGCTGGTGCTCGAAGGCACCAAACAGCCCAACGGCTACACCGAACCGGTGCTGCATCGCCGTCGTCGGGAACTGAAGGCCAGCCTGGCGCGCTAAGCGTCAACGCAAAAAAGAAAACCGCCGAGAGGCGGTTTTCTTTTATTCGCAGATTGGTTGGTGGATTACGGCGCCACGAACGCCGTAACACGCCTCAACGGCGAAGCGGCGCCTGCACCCGCCCTACGATTCGAAGAGACCACGCACACCCCGTAGGGTGGGTAAACGACGCATGGCAGATTACGTCCTGACACCGCTGCTCTCTGCGCGTCGCGTAACCCACCAAGCGATCTCACCCCAGACACGATCAAGCCGCCGGCTGCACCGCCACCCGCCGCTGCTGCCAGCGGTAGACGGAGAAGCGTTTGGGCATTTCGTACAGCCAGTTAATGCCCAGCGCCTCGAGAATCTTCGCGGCAATCACCGGCAGCAGCACGCCGGCCAGGCAGCCGACGACGATATGCACGGTGTCGTCGTTGATGCCCAGGAACTTGTTGAGGATCACCCGCGCGCCGCTGCCGGCCAGGATGTGCATCAGGAAGATCGGCATCGACAGCGCGCCCAGGGTCAGCATCCAGCCCACCGGCCGACGCGCCAGCACCATGCACAGGCTGACGGTGAACAGGATGCCGATAAAGGCCACCACCAGCGACGCCGCGCCGCGGTCGATGTAGGTCAGCCCCAGCACGCCGTGGAACACATACTGCGCCACCACGAAGGCAAGGCCACTGCCCAAGGCCACGGCCGAAGCACGGGATTCGATGCTACCGCGGATCTGGTTGAACCAGATGCCCAAGGCGAAGAACACGAAATTCTGTGCCAGGAATATCAGCACCCCGACACGTGGCGTCCACTGCTGCAGCAGGTAGAACAGCGCACTGAGCACCAACAGCGGTAGGAAGGCCCGCGTCGAGAAGCGGCGGTACAGCAGAATCGCCAGGCAGAACGCGGCGAATAGCGCGTACAGGAACCAGAACTGCGCCCGTGGCGACCACAGCAGCGTCAGCACCTCGCCCATGCTGACGCCGCCGTTGGTGTAGCGCGACAGCATCGCTTCGATGGTGCCCTGCAGCAGGGACCAGAGCACGAACGGATAGAAGATGGTATCGATCTTGTTGCAGAACAGGCCGACACCGCCGCGGTTGTTCAGCGAATGCCAAAAGAACAACCCGGACAGAAAGAAGAACAGCGGCATGTGGAAGGTGTAGATGATGCTGTCCACCAGCCAGTGGAAATCCACGTTCTCGGTGATGATGCCGCCGTTGAGCAAGCCCCGCACCACATGGCCATAGACCACCAGGAGGATGCCGATGGCCTTGGCGTAATCCACCCATAAATTGCGGTTTTGCATGCGGGAATCCTTGAGATCGAGGTCAGCGCGAGGAGCGATGGCGGCGACCGGAGCGCCGCCACGCTGATCAGATCGTCAACCCGCGCTTCAGGTTCCCGGCCCGATGCTGGTGCAGTTGCCGCCGCCCAGGTACTTCTTCAGCACCGCCCATTGCGGACGGTCCACACCCTTGACCGGCTCGACGGACAGCTTGTTCTTGCCCCACGATGGCCCGGCTGCCCAGTAAGCGAACGGAATACAGTGCTTCTGCAGGTAGGCGAGCGTCTGATCCAGCGCCTTGAGGCCGCTTTCGTCCTCGGCCGGTACACCGAACTCGCCGATATGGCCCTTCTTGTTGTGCTCGATCAACCAGTTGACGAAGGGCTCCAGGCGTTTGACGCCGATCTGCGGATCCAGATCGGTGGCCAGGGCGGTCTTGTAGAGGCCGCTGGCATCCGGATCGATGTACATATGCGCCGAATAGATCAGCTTGTCCGCCGGGTCCTTCAGGTCGAGCAGGTTGTCGTTGAGCTTGGGCCAGCGCAATGCAGACGAATATTCGGCGCCTTCGACGTAGATATCGTTCTTCGAGTCGTGCTTGCGCACGCCGTTGATACCGGCCTGGGCCACCTGCGGCCAGTACTTGTTGGCCGCGCCGTGGGGCTCGTTCATCAGGTCGTAGGAATACACGGCCGGGTGGCTGCCCCAGCGCTTGGCGATGCGTTCCATGAGGTTCTGGTAGGCGGAAATCGGTACGTCGTCAGTGCCGATGACCTTGCCGTAGTAGCGGCCATAGTTGTGCACGTCGAGCATCACCTCGATGCCGGCCTGCTGGGCTTCATCGAGGGTCTTGTCGATCAGCTTGGCGTACGCCTCGTCGAACTCGCCATTGGCCTTGGGCTGCAGGCGCTCCCAGATGAAGGAGAAGCGCACCCAGCTGATGCCCTTCTGCTGCCACTTCTCGTAATAGCCTTTGGGCGGGAAGAAGAAGTTGGTGCCGTGCTTGCCGGGAAGCACCGAGCTGGCGAACCCTGCGCCCGCAACGTTGATGCCGATCAGCTCGACCGGCTTGGTTTGTGCGCTGGCGACGCCGCAACTGAGCAGGATGCTGGTGCCGAGCGCCACGGCGTGACGCAGAATGCTGCCACTCATAGGTGAGGTCTCCTCTGTGCCTGGATGGGATGACTGCCTGAAAAACGCGTCTCAGACACATCAGGACGCCAATAGTGGTGAGAGGTTCACCGCAGGTCGGCATAATCGGCTCGCCGATCTGTCGCCTAGACTTACGTCCTATGTCGATTCCCGGCCTGGCTCGCCACCATGCCGCTACAAGAACAAAAGGAACGCGCGCAATGAAACCAGCCGACGATTTCGTCCAGGCCGGCAAGACAGCGGTACGCCAGAACGTCCATGGCACCATGGAGTTTCTGCAGAAATTTCCACCCTTCAACCAGATGGACGCTGCCCATCTCGCCTACCTGGTCGAGCACTGCCAGCTGCGCTTCTATGGCGAAGACGAGGTGATCATCCACCCCGATGACGGCCCGGTGCAGTACTTCTACATCGTCAAGCAGGGCCGCGTGCACGGCCAGCGCCCGCATTCGGCGCGGCGTGGCACCGAGACCACCTTCGAGATCACCAGCGGCGAGTGTTTTCCCATGGCCGCGCTGATTGGCGAGCGCGCCACCCGCACCGCGCACCTGGCCGCCGAAGACACCTTCTGCCTGCTGCTCGATAAGGCCGCCTTCGCCCGCCTGTTCGCCCAGTCCACGCCGCTGCGCGACTTCGCCCTGCGCGGCGTCAGCAGCCTGCTCGACCAGGTCAACCAGCAGGTGCAGATGCGCGCCGTGGAAACCCTCGGCTCGCAATATTCGCTCGACACTCGCCTGGGCGAGCTGGCCATGCGCCAACCGATTTCCTGCGCCCCCGAACTGCCGCTGCGCGACGCGGTGCGGCAGATGCACGAGCAGCAGGTCGGCAGCATCGTCATCGTCGATGCCGGCCTGCGCCCGCAAGGCATCTTCACCCTGCGCGACCTGCGCCGCGCGGTGGCCGACGGCAGCTCCCTCGACCAGCCGATCAGTGGCCTGATGACCCAGGCACCCTTTCACCTGCCGCCGAGCGCCAGCGCCTTCGATGCCGCCATCGCCATGACCGAACGGCATATCGCTCACGTCTGCCTGGTGGACCAAGGTAGGCTGTGCGGCGTGGTTTCAGAGCGCGACCTGTTCTCCCTGCAGCGCGTCGATCTGGTGCATCTGGCGCGAACCATCCGCCACGCCGGCCGGGTGGAAACCCTCGCCGCGCTGCGTGAGGACATCCGCCAGCTGGTAGACCGCATGCTCGCCCACGGCGCCAGCTCCAGTCAGATCACCCATATCGTCACCCTGCTCAACGACCACATGGTCTGCCGGGTGATCGAGCTGACCATCGAAGACCTGGGCGATCCGGGCGTGCCCTTCACCTGGCTGTGCTTCGGCAGCGAAGGCCGCCGCGAGCAGACCCTGCACACCGACCAGGACAACGGCATTCTTTTCGAAGCCGGCGATAACGTCGAAGCCGCCCAGCTGCGCGGCCGCCTGCTGCCGCTGGCCATGGAGATCAACGGGCGCCTGGCGCGCTGCGGCTTCACCCTGTGCAAGGGCGACATCATGGCCGGCAACCCGCAGCTGTGCCTGTCGCGCCAGGAATGGTCGCGGCGCTTCGCCGGCTTCATCCGCGAGGCCTCGCCGGAAAACCTGTTGGCCTCGACCATCTACTTCGACCTGCGCACCGTGTGGGGCGACGCCAGCGGCTGCGAAGCCCTGCGTGACGAGCTGCTCGGGCAGATCGCCGACAACCGCCTGTTCCAGCGCATGATGGCCGAGAACGCCCTGCGCCAGCGCCCGCCGGTGGGGCGCTTCCGAGACTTTGTGGTAGCCAGGCGCGGTGCCGAGAAGGACACCCTGGATCTCAAATCCCAGGGCCTCACGCCCTTCGTCGACGGCGCGCGCCTGCTCGCCCTGGCCAACGGCATCAAGGCCTGCAACACCCAGCAGCGGCTACGTGAACTGAGCGAGCGCGGGATCATCGACAAGCTGGATGGCGCCGCCTATGAAGAGGCCTACCACTTCATCCAGCAAACGCGCCTGCAGCAGCACCAGCTGCAGGCACGCCAGGCCCAGCCGTACTCCAATCGCCTCGACCCGGACAGCCTCAACCACCTGGACCGGCGCATCCTGCGCGAATCCTTCCGTCAGGCCCAGCGTCTGCAAACCAGCCTGGGGTTACGTTACCAACTATGAATGCCTTTTCCTGGCTGACCCGCCGCCGCAGCGCCCTGCCCGCCGACCAGCAACGCCGCTGCGCCGCCCTGCCCGTCCCACGCGCGGCGGACGACACACCGCTCGCCGGGCAACGCCTGGTGGTGCTCGACCTGGAAACCAGCGGCCTGGACACCAGGCGCGACGAGGTGCTGTCGATTGGCGCCGTAGTCATAGACAACGGCGCCATCCAGCTCGGTGAACAGTTCGAGTGCACTCTGCACCGCGACGGCCACACCGTCAGCGCCAGCGTGCTGATCCACGGCCTGGCGCCCAGCGACATCGCCGCGGGCATCGAGCCGGCCCAAGCGCTGCTGGCGTTCATGGAGTTTCTCGGCGACAGCCCGCTGCTGGCCTTTCACGCCGGCTTCGACCAGCGCATGCTGGCCCGCGCCCTCAAGGACACCCTCAACCTGCGCCTGCGCCACCCTTTCTACGACGTCGCCGAACTGGCGCCCATGCTCTGCCCACAGGCGGAGATCCGCAACGGCGGCCTGGACGACTGGACCGCGCACTTCGGCCTGCAGGTCGGCCAACGCCACCACGCCAGCGCCGACGCCCTGGTAACCGCCGAACTGGCGCTGATCCTGTTCAGCCGCGCCCGCAAGCAACAGGCCGACAGCCTCAAGGCACTGGAGCAACGGCTGAAGAGCTGGCGGCAGCGGTTGCAGGGGCCTTCGCTCTAGGCGCAAAACGTCCCGGATTACGCCTGCGGCTAACCCGGGCTACGGGAGCGTTAACCGTCCGTAGCCTGTGGTTGAGCGCAGCGATACCCAGGAGGGCAGCGCTCTGACTACACGTCACGCATCAGCAGCGCAAAGCGCAGATCCACCTCGGGTGGCACCGGCAGGTACACCACATGCCCATCGCCGGGCGCCACGCTGATCGACTCACCTGCGCGGTTCTCAAGGTGCTCCAGGGTAAAGCGCAAATTGCCCTCCGGTGTCATCAATTCCATGCCGACGCCCACCGTGAAGCGGTTCTTCACCCGCACTTCGGCCAACTCGCCACGGCGTTCGCCGCTCAGTTCGCCGACGAACTGCTGGCGATCGGAGACCGAGCTGCCATGCGCATAATTCTGATACTCGTCATGCACGTGGCGGCGCAGGAAGCCTTCGGTGTAGCCGCGATTGGCGAGCGACTCCAGGCTGGCCATCAGGCCGCGGTCGAACGGCCGCCCCGCCACCGCATCGTCGATGGCCTGGCGATACACCTGAGCGGTGCGAGCGCAGTAGTAATGGCTCTTGGTGCGCCCTTCGATCTTCAACGAATGCACACCCATGTTCACCAGCCGCTCTACGTGCTGCACGGCGCGCAGGTCCCGGGAGTTCATGATGTAGGTACCGTGCTCGTCCTCGAACACCGGCATCTGCTGTTCGCCATCCTCGAGCACGAACACCTGCTCGCTCGGCGCGCCGATACCCAGCGTCGGCTCGACCACCCGGACGACCTCGCCGAGTTCGTTCTCGCCCGCCGCCTTGAGGTCGTACTGCCAGCGGCAGGCATTGGTGCAGGCGCCCTGGTTGGGGTCGCGGCGGTTGAGGTAGCCGGACAACAGGCAACGCCCCGAGTAGGCCATGCACAGGGCGCCGTGGACGAACACTTCCAACTCGATCTCCGGCACCTGGGTGCGGATTTCCTCGATCTCGCCGAGCGACAGCTCCCGCGACAGGATCACCCGCTCCAGCCCCTGCCCCTGCCAGAACGCCACGCTGGCCCAGTTCACCGCATTGGCCTGCACCGAGAGGTGGATGGGCGTCTGTGGATAACGACCACGCACCAGCATGATCAGCCCCGGGTCGGACATGATCAGCGCATCCGGCGCCATGTCGATCACCGGCTGCAGGTCGTCAAGAAAGGTCTTCAGCTTGGCGTTGTGCGGCGCGATGTTGACCACCACGTAGAAGCGCTTGCCCAGCACATGGGCCTCGCGAATGCCCTGGGCCAGGTTGGCGTGGTCGAACTCGTTGTTGCGCACCCGCAGGCTGTAGCGGGGCTGTCCCGCGTACACCGCATCGGCGCCGTAGGCGAAGGCGTAGCGCATGTTCTTCAGGCTGCCGGCCGGTGATAGCAGTTCGGGGCGAAACGGTTGGCTAGACATGGTGCAACGAACTCGCGGAAAAACAGGGCCGGTGATTCTAGAGAGGCCGGCCCGCCCAACCATTGATCCAGGTCTATGGCGGCGCGTGTACGGCCTGCCGTGCGGATCGGCGGCCCTCGCCGCCTGGCCAGCGTACGGGAAACAGCCCGGCGATGCTGCGAGCCAGCTGTTGCCGCGCCACACGCTCCTCGCGTAACCCAAGCCGCCCACTCATCGCCGGTACCACAGGCGAAAGAGCCCCATCGCGAACAACAGGGCGATCTGCGCCATGGCCACGCACAGTTGCAGGAACGACTGCACCGAGTGATTGGCGGCGGCATCGGCCACACCGGTCAGGCCGTTCCAGAACGCCTCCGGCAGCAGCTGCAGGCTCAGGGTGGCGACCGGCCAGCCGCTGAGCATAAGCGCCTCGATCCAATCGAAGCGGCCGACGAACATCATGCCGATCAGCAGTACACCGGCGATGCACAGGCCGAGGGCGAAGCAGGCGGAAAATTGCACCAAGACTCGCATGGCGATCTCCAAGGGGCGTGCACTGTGGCACGCCCCGGCAAAGGGTCAGGAAGTGAAAGTGTCGCTGGTGGCCGGGCGGCCGACGCCGTACCAGTCGAGTTTGCGGGTCAGCACCATCACGCATCCCAGCACGCCGAACACCAGAAGCGAGCCCATCAGCAGGGCGTAGTCCTCGGCGCTGAGCAGGCCGTAGAGCAGCCCATATAGCGCGGCCAGCAAAGCGCCGAATGCCGCTCCACGCAGCCAGCTGCGCAGCACGCTGCTGACGTAGAAGGTGTTCAGCGCCACGCATGCCAGAGCGGACAGGCCGTAGGCGACAGCGAAGCCCAGGTGCTCGGAAAGCGACAGCAACAGCAGGTAGAACAGCGCCATGGACAGGCCGACCAGGGCGTACTGCACCGGGTGCACGGCCATGCGCTTGAGCACTTCGAACAGGAAGAACACGGCGAAGGTCAGGCTGATGAACAGCAGCGCGTATTTGATCGCCCGATCGGCCTTGAGGTACTGGTCCACAGGGTCGATGAGGCTCACGCCGAAGGCGCGGCTCTGCATCGCCCCGCAGGAGCCACTGACGCAACTGCTCAAGGCATCCTGCATATCGGTGGCGAAGAAGCTGGTCTGCCATTTGGCGGTGAAGCCCTGCTGCGTCACCTCACGCTGACTGGGCAAGAACTCGCCGATAAAGCTCGGATGCGGCCAGTCCGAGCGCAGGGTGACCTGGCTTTCGCGGCCCACCGGGGTGATGCTCAGTTGCTCGGTGCCCTGCAGCTTGAGGTCGAAGGCGAAGCTATAGGCCTGCTCGTTGCGGGTATCGCGAGGCGGCAGCGCCACGTGCACGCCGCTACCGAAGTTGTCGTCGCCGCTGCCCGGCTCGAAGCTCAGGCTGGCACCATTGAGCTGCAGCTTGAGATCGTTGCCGATGCCGCGCACATCGCTGATGCCAACGGCGATGAAGGGCTCGCCGAACCAGTAGGCGTCGACATCGCTGATGCCGTAGTTGGCCGGCACCGCAAACTCGCCGCTGACCTGGCTATCGCTGTGGTACAGACGCGCCTGGTAGATGCCGCGATAGCGCAGCTCGGTACGCACGTCGCCATCGAGGGCGAAACGCTCGGGCAGAAAGTACAGACGGCCCTGCTCGATGGACTCTTCCTGATAACGCTCGTCGCTGTCCTTGCGGGTTTTCCAGGTCAGCACCTTCTTGCGGTACGGCACCACCATGATCGGCCCGGTGATCTGCTGGGCGTAGCTGGAGCTGCGGGCGATATCGCGCAGCACGTCGTCGCGCGCGCCCTGGCGCTCGCTGACCAGGCCGTCGATCAGCAATAGGGGAATCATCAACAACAGAATCAGCAGGGCGATGGCGCCCAGTTTGAACAGCAGACTTCGGTTCATGGCACAGCGCTCCGTGCAGTTGGGATGCACGCAGTTTCGCCAGGCCAAGTGGAGCCAATATGGGCCGCAGGTGGAGTTTATGTGGGAATTGTGAGAAGCCCGGCAGGCGTCACCCGTCGGGCTGGATGGCTACGGGCGCAGCCATCGGTCATTCGCCGCGGATGTACTGTTCCAGATGCTGGATCAGGTTTTCCTGCTGGCTGATGATGTCCTTGACCAGGTCGCCGATGGACAGCAGGCCAACCAGCCGACCGTCATTGATCACCGGCAGGTGGCGCAGGCGCCCGGTGGTCATCAGCTCCATGCAGTGGCGGCTGTCTTCCTCGGGCGTCACGGTGATGACCCTGCTGGTCATGATCTCGCTGACCTTGAGGTTGGCCGGCGAGCGCTCCTGCACCGCCACCTTGCGCACGTAATCACGCTCGCTGACGATGCCAGCCAGGCGCTCGCCCTCGAGCACCACCAAGGCGCCGATGCCCTTCTCGGCCATCAGTTTCACCGCCGCGAACACGCTGCTGTCAGGGGTAACGCTGTATACGTTGGATATGGGCTTGCTCTTGAGCACGTCAGCCACGGTCTTTTTCATGCGCGTTCTTCCTGTCCCGGTAGATTGGCGAACGGCTTCAGAATAGCCAAAGTGCGGACATCTGTACGCACCGCGTTTGCGACAAGTCGCCGCCAGCATCGCCGAGGTCGCAGCCACGGCGCCTAACGCAGGAAACTCAAACGCACTTCCACCCCACCTTCGACGTTGGCGATATCCAGACTGGCGCCATGCAGCTGCGCCACTTCCTGCACGAAGTTGAGCCCCAGTCCGGTACTCTTGCGGCCGGTGGTCGGCCGCGCCAGGGAGTAGAAGCGCTCGGTCAGACGCGGCAGGGCGTAGTCGGGAATCGCCGGCCCCTGGTTGAACAGGCGCAGCTGCACGGTTTCGGCATCGACCTCGCAGGTGAAGCGGATCAGCCCGCCTGGAGGTGTGAAGTCCAGCGCGTTGTCGAGCAGGTTGCTTAGCGCCTGGCGCAGCAAGAAACGCTCGCCGAGCAGCGTCTGCGCGGCATCGACCTGGTTATCCACACGCACCTGGCGCTGTTCGATGCGTGCCATCTGGGCCGCCAGCAGTTCGTCGATCATTGGCTGCAGCAGCATGGTGACGCGTTCTTCGAGGCCCTGGCGCTGCTCGACCTGGGCCAGGTGCAGCAGGCGCTCGATCAGGTTCTGCAAGCGCTCGCCTTCTTCGCCGATATTGGCCACGAAGCGCTGGCGCTGGGCTTCGGGCATCTCGCCTTCCAGCAGCTCGGCAGCACCACGGATCGCCGCCAGCGGGCTCTTCAGCTCATGGGTCAGGGTGTGCACGTAGCGCTCGACATAGGCCTTTCCCTCCAGCTCGGTGCGCATACGCTCCACCGCCTGGGCCAGCTGGCCGAGTTCGCCGCCGCGCACCTGGGGCAACTCGGCGCGCTGACCCTCGCTGACCGCCTGTGCATAACGGGTCAAACGACGCAGCGAGCCACTCAGCCACCAGCTGAGCAAACCGCCGACCAGCAGGCCCAGGCCGATCAGCCCGGCACCCAGCCAGCCGAGGCGACGCTGCGAGCGCTCGATATAAGGCTGCAGCGTGCGGTTGGGCTTGGCCACCGAGACCACACCGAGAATGCGTCCATCATCGATGATCGGCGCGGCCACGTACATCACCGAGGAATCCGGATCGTTCGGGTCTTCACGGGTCGAGCGCACGCCATAGCGACCGCGCAGGGTCAGGTACACGTCGTTCCAGCGCGAGTAATCCTGCCCGACCGCCAGACCGCTGGAGTCGAGCAGCACGATACCGTTGGCGTCGGTGACGTAGATACGGTGGTTGACCTGATTCTTCGCCACGCCCCAGATCTGCGCGCCGGGCTGGCGTTGCCCGTAGGCCTTGAGCAGTTCGGGCAGCTGCCCCTGGGCGAGGCGGCCATCGCGTACATCCTCGCGCAGCAGCACCGCCAGCAGGTGCGCGGTATCGACCAGAGTTTCCTCGGTGGACTGGCGCACGCCGGGACGGATCTCGTCCATCACCGTGCTGAGCACGAACCAGCCGGACAGCCCGACGAACAGAAAATAGGCCAGAAAGATACGGACTCCGAGCGGCATCAGCAGACCTCCTGAGCGGTAGGCATCGCTATTCGAGCCGCAGGCTGTAGCCCAGCCCGCGATGGGTCTGGATCGGCTCGGCCTGGGGCGCGACCTGACGCAACTTGGCGCGCAGGCTCTTGATATGGCTGTCGATATTGCGCTCGTAGCCGGCATCGGCCGGCACGCCCAGGGCGTCGAGCAACTGCTCGCGGCTGAACACCCGCTCGGGCTGGCCGAGCAGGCACTGCAGCAACTGGAACTCGAGGCGGGTCAGGCTCAGGGGCTGGCCATGGTAGTCGATGCGCACGCGCTCGCTGTCGAGATGAAACGGGCCTTCATTGAGCTTGGCGAGCGCGGGTTCGCGGGGCGCCACGCGCTTGAGGATGGCCTTGACCCGCGCTGCCACCTCCCGCGGGCTGAAGGGCTTGACCACGTAATCGTCGGCGCCGATCTCCAGCCCCACAACGCGGTCGATCTCGTCGTTGCGCGCGGTCAGGAACATCACCGGCACTTCGGAAAAACGCCGCAGCCGCTTGCAGGCTTCGAAGCCACTGATATCGGGCAGGCCGACGTCAAGAATCACCAGATCACAGGTTTCACGCTCCAGCAGCGCCAATGCCTCACCGCCTAACGTCGTCCAGCGCGTAGCGAAACCCTCGGCCTGCAGAGCGTAAACCAGGGTATCGGCGATTGCGGCTTCATCTTCGACGATCAGGATGGTCGCCATGGTTGGCATCCTTGCGGCACGTGGGTTGCGCAGCCTGCGCGAGGCAGTTGTCAGCGTCAATAGCACGAGGCGTCACCACTCATACACAAATCAGGTGGATCATTCTGTGGATAAGCTTGGAGCGAAGCGCTGAACGCCACTGAAAACGCGCCTCCCAGCCAATCGATCATTATTTGACCAGAACTTTATTCACAGATGAAAACGTGCCAAACCGCTGTTACTAAAGAAATTTTGTCAAGACTCGTGAGTACGCCAGCATACTGGGGACAATACACAACTTGAGTGGAACACTTTGTGGATAACCTTTGCATGGCCGGCTACAGGCCATGACAAACGGGCCCTCCAGCGCACTGATCATTTACTGAGCAATGACCAGAGCTGATAAAAATATTCGCGCTTTAAACGAATAGGCGTTGTCATCCACAAAAAATCTTCTTCAGGGCGGTTCGCTATACACAATAGCCGTGGAAGATTCTGTGGATAAGCCTGGTATCGAACCATAGAGGCCACGCCATATGCGGCATTCGGACGCCTGGTCAGTTATTGATCAGATTCATCCACATGCGTCCCAACCTACTGTATTGCTTGACTTTATTGACTTCATCAGGCCCTGAGTTCGGGCGCGGCAGCAAACGAGCATTCATGCACAATGGCCGTGCATGGGCCTGTGGGCAACCTGGAGATCATCCCCTGCAGGCCAATGGAATCACGGCCTGCAAGAGATCGTTCACTTATTGATCAGCCGCTCATTCCACCCGGAAACGGCCGGTATTGCGCGACAGGGTTTCGCTGCCACGGCGCAGTTGTTCAGTGGCGTCGCTGACCATGCGCGCGCCGTCGAGCAACTCGCTAGCCGCCTGATCGACCTGCTGGATATTGCCGCTCACTTCGTCAGCGGTCGCGGCCTGCTGCTCGGCAGCGGTGGCGATCTGTGCCAGGCGGTCGCTGACCCGTTGCACCGACTCGACGATACCGTCGAGATCCGCACTCATCGCCAGCACGTTACCCACATCGCCTTCGGCCTGGTGCATGGCCTGTTCCATTTCGGCGACGGACTGCCCCACCACCTTGTGCAGATCGCCAACGGTCTGGGCGATTTCCGCCGTGGAATTCTGGGTGCGCTGCGACAGGGAGCGCACCTCATCGGCGACCACCGCGAAGCCACGGCCCTGCTCGCCGGCACGCGCCGCTTCGATAGCCGCATTGAGTGCCAAGAGGTTGGTTTGCTCGGCAATGCCCTTGATGACGTCGACCACTCGGGTGATCTGCTCGGTCTGCTGGCGCAGCTTCTGCAGCGTCTGTGCGCTGCCGGCCAGGCGCTCGCTGAGCTCACGCATACTGGCACTGGTCTTGGCGCTGCGTTGATTGCTCTGGTTGGCGATCTCGCGGGTCTGCCCGGCTTCCTGGGCAGCCTGCTCGCAGCTCTGCGCCACGCTCAGGGCGGTGGCGGCCATCTGCGTAGCAGCGGTAGCGATCTGGCTCATCTGCGCCTGTTGCTGTTCGACCGCGCTCAGCGATCCCGCGGCCTGACTCCCCAGGCTACGCACGGTCTCATCGAGGCTATGCCCTTCGCGGCCGACGCCCTGCATGGAATCGCGCAACTGGGCGACCGCAGTATTCAGTGCGCTGGAGATCGCCGCCAGGTCATCGGCGCCGTGCACCTGCATACGTACCCGCAGATCACCGTCACGCAGACCTTCAGCGGCCTGGATGATGCCGGCGGTACTGCGGCGAATGGAGGCGTGCAGGCACAACAGCAGGTACAAGGCGAGCAGGGTCAGCACGCCGAAGATCAGCGAAGTGCGAAGCATGTCCTGGCGAGCTGCACTCTGGTACCCGGAAATATTGCTGTTGAACTGCTCGAACACCGCCTGGCGCAAGGTCTGCACGTTCGCCTGCAAGGTCTGCACCTGCTCCACGAAGCGGGCTGGCTGCAGCACCATGGGGTTGGCCTCGAACATGTCGCGATCCACTTCGGCGAGGAACTGCTTGAGCCCCTTGTCGACCTGTTCATAGGCCTTTTCCAGGTTGCTCATGGTCGCAGGCGAGGCCTGCTGCAGGGCATTGCGCGACTTGGCCAGCTGCGCGCCGGTCTGTTCGAGAGCGCGACGAAGATCACGCACGGTCAGGCGGTTCTGCAAGGTGAAACGCTGAGCCACCAGCGGGTCGTAGCCCTGGCTGGCGAAGCTGCCAATACCATCGGCCAGGCGGGGCAGAATCAGCGTCATCTGCTCCATCATCAGGTAGGTATCGAGGAAGGGATCAAGTATCAGGCCGCTGTCGGTCGCGACCTGATCACGTAACACGGTCAGGGTCGAGAGTGTGCTCTGGTAACGCTCAAGAGCATCGGGCAGTCCCAATTTACCCAGCGCGGCCATGTCCAGCCCGGTGACCGACGCCTGCAATGCCTCGATTTGCCGGGCAGTATGCTCACTGGGCGTCAGCTTGATCTCGTCGCCGGCCTCGGCCAGCGTTTGGCCGAGCTTGCCGTTGCTCTCACGCAGCGGGGTTTCAGCTGGCTTGTCGTTGCTCTTCCAGCGCGCCAGCAACAGGCGCTGATCGTGCAGCTGCGCCTCGACTGCACCCAGGGCGTGAATGCCCTGCATGCCGTCTACCTCCATGGCGAGCACCTCGACACGCTCCTGGGCACCGCTCAGCATCGCCCAGAGCGCATAGGCCATTGGCGCGACAAAAAGCACGAACAGCAGCTGAAACTTGCGGGCGAAACTGACACGTTCCAGAACGCGCACACCCGGCTTGAGCAATCCCCACATACCTCACCTCGAACAAGCACCCACACAACGTGGCAATCTGCTATTTCAAGGCAAGAATCACACCGCTACGCATGAAAAGGAAGCGCAGCGGCGGCAAATCAACAGCTAGGCTGCTCGGCGGTATAGCGATTGGATGGATCGATGGCCGCATCCAGCTTGCGGATGGCACTGGCGCCGATCAGCAGCGGGTAGTCGAAGTGGCTGCGGTCGGTGAGGTTGACCTCGATGGTACGCAGCTCCTCGCCCAGGCAGATGTCCATATTGACCACCGGGCGCGCGGAATAGGACGGTTTGGCAGAGCTGCCCTCCTCGGCGCGATTCTTGATCTCGGTGACACGAGCCAGGGGCTTCTCGAAAACTTGATCGTCCGCATCGTCTACGGCCAGACGGAACCGCACCCAGTCCTCGCCATCACGCTCGAACTGCTCGATGTCACGGGCCGACAGCGAAGCGGTCATCGCGCCAGTGTCCATCTTGGCCTTGAGGGTCTGGCCGAGCTGGGGTAGCTGAATGTATTCGTAGCGACCGTAGAGAGTCGGCTGGTCGGCCATCGCCGGCAGAGCGACAGCAGCGGCAAGCAGGGCTAGAACGGTTTTCACGCCTTGAGGTCCTCGTTTGAAATGGAGAACGTTGGGACTGGAGCAGGCGCGAATGGTTCTGGGAATCTGGCGGAGCGAAATTTTGCAAAATAGTGCGGGGGACTTGGAGTCCTGGCAAACCTGTGGGAGCGGGCCACGCCCGCGATTTTTTTCGCGGGCATGGACTAGGTGTCCCCGCCCGCTCCCACAATTTCCTGCCTTGCCGCTACAACACCTGCCGCAAGAACGCTTGAGCCCGCACATCCTTCGGCTGGGCGAAGAACTCGGCGGGCGGCGCGTCCTCGAGCAGTTTGCCGTGATCGAAGAACAGCACGCGGTCCGCCACTTCACGGGCGAAGCCCATTTCGTGGGTGACGCAGACCATGGTCATGCCTTCCACGGCGAGCTGCTTCATCACGTCAAGCACTTCGCCGACCATTTCCGGGTCGAGGGCCGAGGTAGGCTCGTCGAACAGCATCACCTTGGGGTCCATGCACAGGGCGCGGGCGATGGCCACGCGCTGCTGCTGGCCGCCGGAGAGGCGCGACGGAAACTCACCGGCCTTCTGGCCGATGCCGACCTTGTCGAGGAGCGCCCGGGCCTTGGCTTCACGCTCGGCCTTGCCGCGCTTGCGCACCACCTTCTGCGCCAGGCACAGATTCTCCAGCACGGTCATGTGCGGGAACAGGTTGAAGTGCTGGAACACCATGCCGACTTCACGACGGTAGGCATTGATGTCGGTCTTCGGGTTGGCGAGGTCGAGACCGTCGATGCTCACCGAGCCTTCGTCCAGTTCTTCCAGGCCATTGAGGCAGCGCAGGAAGGTTGACTTGCCGGAGCCGGACGGGCCGATCACCACCAGCACCTCGCCGCGTGCCACCTGGGTGGTCACGCCATCGACGGCGCGCACCTGCTGGCCGCGGGCGTCGAACACCTTGATCAGATCACGGACTTCAATCACTTTGCGCGAGCCTCCGTTCCAGGCGGTTGGCGATCTGCGACAGCGGCAGGTTGATCACCAGATAAAGGGCCGCGACGCAGAACCAGATCTCGAACGTGGAGAACGAGGTGGTGATGGCTTCGCGGCCGCTCTTGGTCAGCTCGGTGATGGCGATCACCGAGACCAGCGAGGTGTCCTTGACCAGGCTGATGAACTGACCGGCCAATGGCGGCAGCACGCGCTTGAACGCCTGCGGCAGGATCACGTGGCGCATCGACTGCGCCGCGCTCAGGCCCAGCGAACGGGCCGCTTCATCCTGACCGCGAACGATGGACTGCACCCCGGCGCGCACGATCTCGCCGACATAGGCGCCGGTGAACAGGGCCAGCGCCGCCACACCGGCGAACTCGCGGGACAAATTGAGCACCGTGCCGATGAAGAAATAGAAGATGAAGATCTGCACCAGCAGCGGCGTGCCGCGCACCAGCTCGACGTAAAGCGTCGACAGGTGGCGCAGCGTTGGGTTGCCGGACAACCGGCACAGGCCGGTGACCAGGCCGATCAGCAAACCGAACACGCCCGCCGCCACGGAGATCCACAGCGTGGTCCACAGCCCCCAGAGCAGCGGCCCAGCGGCCCAGTGACGGGTGACGCCGATGACATCGCCCTCGGCCACGTCGTCGCCTTCGCTGAGCTGCAGGCTGTCGCTGGCCACGGTGAGCTGCTGCTGTTCGCCACCTTCACCGGTCAGGGTAACCAGGGCGTCGCTGCCCTGACGGCTGATGCTCTCGACGCTGCCGTAGTCAGCCGCACGCTGCGCTTCTTCGGCGTGGTAGGCGAAGTACTGGGGAACGCGATTCCAGCGCCATTCGTAGGAAATCAGCGAGGTGGAATACCAGATCGCCAGGATACCCAGGACCAGGATCAGCCCGGTCAGCAGGTGCCAGGGCCACTGGGCTTTCTTCTGTTTAGCCACGGTGAGTGTCTACCCGTTGAGTTGCCAACATGACAGCGCGCGGACTAGCCGCGCGCCGGGTGTAGCGAAGTGAAGCGCGAATGCGCTTACTCCATCTCTTTCAGCCAGTTAGTGCTCTTGAACCACTTGGCGTGGATCCGATCGTAGGTACCGTCTTCGCGGATCTGGTGCAACCAGTTGTTGATCCAGTTGATGCTGTCGTAGTCACCCTTCTTCAGGCCGAAGGCCAGGGGTTCGAAAGTGAACGGCTCATCGAGGAAAACCAGCTTGCCGGCACCGGCCTTGCTCACCGCCACAACGTTGTACGGTGCGTCGTAGATGAAGGCATCGGCCTTGCCGTTGACCACGTCCATCACCGCTTCCTGCTCGTTGTCGAAGCCGCTGTACTTGGCCTGGGCGATCAGCTTCTTGGCGACCATCTCGCCGGTGGTGCCGATCTTCGAGGTGATGCGGTAGTCCGCGCTGTTCAGGTCCTTGTAGCTCTTGACCTTGTCAGCCAACTCCTTGCGGATCAGCAGGGTCTGGCCGACCACGATGAAGGGCTCGGAGAAGTTGATGCGCAGGTTGCGCTCTTGGGTCAGGGTCATGCCCGAGCCGATCATGTCGAACTTGTCGGTCAGCAGGGCCGGGATGATGCCGTCGTAAGAGGTGGAAACCAGCTCCAGCTTGACGCCCATGGCCTTGGTCATCGCCTTGAGCAGGTCGACTTCGAAGCCGATGATCTCACCGCGCTTGTTGGTCATCTCGAAAGGCATGTAGGTCGGGTCCATGCCCACGCGCAGGGTACCGCGCTTGACCGCGTCGTCGATGACGCCAGCCTGGGCGAGGCCGGTGAAGGCGCAGACGGATAACAGCAGTGAGGCGACAAGCTTTTTCATTCTTGCTCCTGAAAGGCAGACGATTATGGGGCTAGCTCAAGCTCGTGCACCGGCACGGTGCAAGCGGCAGGCCCTTCGATAAGGCGGCGCGGCATGCTAACCGTGATCGCCGCCGTTGGCGAGAGATACGCGCCGGATCAGCGACAGACAGCAGCATAAGGCCGCGACTCAGGAGGCAAGAAGCAGGCCAGTGAACGGCCCCGATCAGGTTTCCAGCAAAAAGGTCACAGGCCCATCGTTGACAAGCCGTACCTGCATGTCGGCACCGAAGCGCCCGCTGGCGACCTGCGGGTGTTGCGCACGTGCCTGTTCGAGCAGGTGGTCGAACAGCGCTTCGCCCAAGGCGGGCGGCGCGGCAGTGGAGAAGCCGGGCCGCAGGCCGCTGCGGGTATCGGCGGCAAGGGTGAACTGGGAAACCAGCAACAGGCCGCCGCCGATGTCCTTGAGTGACAGGTTCATCTTGCCGGCCGCGTCGCTGAACACCCGGTAATTGAGCAGCTTGTGCAGCAACTTGGCGCAGCTGGCCTCGTTGTCCTGCGGCTCGACGCCAACCAACACCAGCAGGCCCTGCTCGATGGCGCCCACGGTCTCGCCGGCGATATCCACACGGGCGCTGGAAACGCGTTGCAGCAGCGCTTTCATGCTTCGTCCGGCGCCAGGTCGAGCAGGCGATGGGCGATCTCGTCGGCGGCGCGCACCAGGGCATCGGCGATACCTGGCTCGGCGGCCGAATGGCCCGCCTCGCGGATGATCTGCAGCTCGCTGTTGGGCCAGGCCTGATGCAGCGCCCAGGCGTTGTCCAGCGGGCAGATGGCGTCGTAGCGGCCATGTACGATGATGCCCGGCAGGTGGGCGATCTTCGGCATGTCACGCAGCAGCTGATTGGGCTCCAGAAAAGCATCGTTGACGAAGTAGTGGCACTCGATGCGGGCGATCGACAGCGCGCGCAGGCTCTCGGCGAAGCGCTCGACCACCTGGGGGTTTGGCCGCAGCGTGGCGGTACGCCCTTCCCAGCATGACCAGGCCTTGGCGGCGTGCATCTGGGCGATCTGGTCAGAGCCGGTCAGGCGCTTGTAGAACGCCTGCATGAGGTCGCCCTGCTCTTCGGCGGGAATCGGCGCCAGGTAGTCCTGCCAGTAATCGGGGAACAGCCGACTGGCGCCCTCCTGGTAGAACCATTTGAACTCCTGGGGGCGGCACAGGAAGATGCCGCGCAGAATCAGCGCATGCACACGGTCCGGGTGTTTCTGCGCGTAGGCCAGCGACAGGGTCGAGCCCCAGGACCCACCGAACAGCACCCATTTGTCGATACCCAGGTGCTCGCGGATGCGCTCCATGTCGGCAACCAGATCCCAGGTGGTGTTGTTCTCCAGGCTCGCGTGGGGCGTGGAGCGTCCACAGCCGCGCTGGTCGAAAGTGACGATACGGTACAGGGTCGGGTCGAAGTAGCGGCGGCTGGCCGCATCGCAGCCGGCGCCGGGGCCACCATGCACGAACAGCACCGGCAGACCGTCCGCCGAGCCGCTTTCGTCCACGTAGAGAACGTGCGGCGCCTGAACCGCCAGTTCGTGGCGGGCGTACGGTTTGATCTCCGGATACAGCGTCTGCATGGTGCCCTCCTGAGGAAGAATTGAGATAGGCTCGGGCCGCTCGCGCGTGGCGGGCTAATGCGCTCGTCCGGGCATCATAACCATGAAACTGTTCCTGCGCTACAACAACGTCAAGGTGCTGGCCCTGAGCAAGAACAGCCGCGTGGACGTGACCTACCGCGACAAGGGGTACACGGACGCACAGGTGGGCCTGACCGGAGCTGAAGGACTGATCCCCGATAGCGCCCGGCATTACGCCGTGAAGCTGGAATGGTGGCAGGACGACGGCGGGTGGAAACTCGCGCGGCTGGATTGGGAGTGAGAGCCCTGTGCGGCATTGGCCGAAACGCGGTGATGGATGACGCAGCACCTCACAACTGCATCGCCCGGCAGACGGCCGCCTAGCGCTGCTCTACCCATTAGGACGCGGTTAAACGTAGGGTGGGTGGAGGCATTACCGGCCTGAGGGAATCTCTCGATCCCCGCCGCCGCAACCCAACATCTGCGCACGCCTAATGCTGATCGGCTACGCAATGGTGGGATTCGCGGCCTCTACGAAATACGGCCAGTCACTGCGCCGGTTTGGCGCCGTCACGCCAGATCAGCTCGCTGGTGTCATAGCCCTGTGCGCGGGCCACGGACAGCAGCTCGTCACGCACTTCGTTGGAAATGGTCGGAGTACGCGATAGCAGCCACAGGTATTTGTGGTTGGGGTGGCCGACCAATGCAGTCTGGTAGTCGTCGTCCAGATCCAGCACCCAGTACTCGCCCTTGGTCACGCCGGGCAGCAGGCGGCTGAACCAGTTGTCGAAGGTCACCCACAACTTGTCGGTCTTGCCTTCGACCTGTGGCACGGCGCGGCCCTCGACCTGGTTCCACTGGCCATCGGCTTCGCGGCAGCGGTTGGTGACCGCCACGCTGCCGTCATTCTGCAGGCGGTAGTGAGCCTCGGACTCCACGCAGTTGCGCTGGAAGAACATCGGCAGGCGCGCGATCTCGTACCAGGTGCCCTGGTAGCGCTCGAGATCGACCGAGTCGACGGTCTTCGGCGGCGCCGTGCCGGTGCCCGAGTTGGCGCAGCCGGTCAGCAGCAGGGCACCCAGTGCAATGGCGCCTAGAATACGTTTGCTCATCACTTCAATCCTTTCGAAGAAAACATGATCACCTTGTCACCGGCGTACTGGACGCTGATGAAACTCACCTGGTCGCCCCAGGTGCAGCTGGACATGCCCAGCGCGCCCGAGCACTCGGTAGGCTTGCCGAGCAGGTTCTCGACCTCGGCCTTGTTCATGCCCGAATAGAGCTTGGCGTAGTTTTCCTGATTGACCTTGCCGCAGGCGGCCAGCATGACGCAGCCTGCCAGCAACGCAATAACGCGCAGACGCATGGGATATCTCCAGTGTCCTGTGAGTGCCGGATGCCGGTTCGACGTCAGAAGCGTGAGCCCGGTTCCGCGAGAAAGCACAACTCGTCCGCAGTGCTGACGCGCCCGAGAATTTCGTTGCGATGAGGAAAGCGCCCAAAACGTGCGATGACCTGCTGGTGGCGCACGGCGTAGTCCAGAAAGCCGGCGAACAGTTCGCACTCGGCATCACCGGCCTGCTCGGCCAGCTCACGGAACAGTTGCACGGCGCGGGTCTGCTGAAGTGGATCCTCGGCGTGCTCAAGCACCAGGTAGATGAACACCCGTTGCAGCGGCGACAGCTCGCGATCCCAACCCAGGGTAATGCCCCGCTCGACCAGTTCTCGGGCGCGAACATCGCCGGCAAAGGCCAGCGGCGTATCGCGGTGGATCATGCGCGGCAGTTGGTCGAGTAACAGCACCTGGGCGAGCCAGCCGTGGGGATCGGCCGACCAGCCCTGCAGCTCGCCGGTGATTGCCTGCTCGACCAGCAAACCGAAGCGCTCACGTGCTTCGGCATCCTGCGCGTCACGCTTGCCGAACCACAACTTGTGCTTCTCGGCAGCGCTCTGCGCAGCCGTACTCGCCGGGCCGAACCACCAGTCGAGCAACGGCTGCCAGGGCGTCATCGGTCAGCCCTTGTGGTAGCCGGTAACGCGCTCGACTTCTTCCTTGGAACCGAGGAACACCGGCACACGCTGGTGCAGGGAGTCGGGCTGGATGTCGAGGATGCGCTGCACGCCATCGGTGGCGGCGCCACCAGCCTGCTCAATGATGAAGGACATCGGGTTGGCTTCGTACATCAGGCGCAGCTTGCCAGCCTTGTCCGGCTCACGGCTGTCGCGCGGGTACATGAACAGGCCGCCGCGGGTCAGGATGCGGTGCACGTCGGCGACCATCGAGGCGATCCAGCGCATGTTGTAGTTCTTGCCCAGTGGGCCTTCCTTGCCGGCCAGCAGCTCGTCCACATAGCGTTTGACCGGGGCTTCCCAGTGGCGCTGGTTGGACATGTTGATGGCGAATTCGGCGGTACTTTCCGGCACGCTGATGTTGTCGTGGGTGAGCACGAAGCTGCCCAGCTCGCGATCCAGGGTGAAGCCCTTGACGCCGTTGCCCAAGGTCAGGATCAGCATGGTCTGCGGGCCGTAGATGGCGTAACCGGCGGCAACCTGCTGGGTGCCCGGCTGCTGGAAGGCCTTTTCATTGAGGCTTTCATTCTGCGAAAGGTACTCGCTGGGGCAGCGCAGTACCGAGAAGATGGTGCCGACCGAGACGTTGACGTCGATGTTCGAGGAGCCGTCCAGCGGGTCGAATACCAGCAGGTAGGCACCCTTGGGGTACTTACCGGGGATCTGGTAGGCGTTATCCATTTCCTCGGAAGCCATGCCGGCCAGGTGACCGCCCCACTCGTTGGCTTCGAGCAGGATGTCGTTGGAGATCACGTCGAGCTTCTTCTGCACTTCGCCCTGTACGTTCTCGGTGCCCATGCTGCCGAGCACGCCGCCCAGGGCGCCCTTGGAAACGGCATGGCTGATCTCCTTGCACGCACGCGCCACCACTTCGATCAGGAAGCGCAGATCGGCCGGGGTGTTTTGACTACGGGTCTGCTCGATGAGGTAACGGCTCAGGGTAACGCGGGACATGAAGGACTCCGGGAAGGAAGGTAATCGGAAGGAGTTTAACCCTTTCCAGAAACAGACGCCTCAGCGGCGGAGGCCAACCGCGGCAGCGGGCTGCATACGCGGTTACGACCACGGCGTTTGGCTTCGTACAAGGCGGCGTCGGCAGCCTGCAGCAACTCGTCGAGCGCTCTGCCCTGCTCAGGCCACAGCGCCAGGCCAGCCGAGAGGGTCACGTGGCGCAAGCCACTGCGGGTTTCGATCGGTTTTTGCGCCAGTCCCTGGCAGATGGCCTCGAGGCGTTTGGTCGCTTCGCGGGCATCGGCACCGGGAAGAATGACAAGGAACTCCTCACCGCCGATACGAAAGACCGTATCGGAACTGCGCAAGTTCACCAGCAGATACTGGGCGACGCTCCTGAGCACATCGTCGCCATCCAGATGGCCGTATTGATCGTTGAGCTGCTTGAAGTGATCCAAATCGATCAACGCCACTGCCAGCGGGGCGTTCTCACGACGCGCACGAGCCAGCTCACGACCGAACAGCTCGTCCAGATAACGCCGATTGTAAAGGCCGGTCAGCGGGTCGCAGAGTGCCTGTTCACGTAGTTGCTCGTGCAGACTGGTAATGGTGCGCAGGCGTTCCTCGCTCAGCGCGAGGGCTTCAGCGAGCTTGAGTTTGGCGCGTTGGCGCTGGGTCACGTCGCGCAGATAGAGCAACTGGCCGAGTACCAGAATGCCGTGGCGAGTCAGCCGCTCGATGGGGCGCGTGCGTACCTCGAAGTAATGGTTGGCATCGCTCTGGATCAGCAACGGCTCACGCAGCTCACCCTGTTCCACCAACTGCACCGCCAGCTCGCCGCCGAAACCCGGCCAGTCCTGCAGGCGACGCCCCTGCCAGTCGTTCTTCAACCCGCCAAGCTTGAGCGCCGCCTGGTTGGCCTCGATCACCCGCCACTGGGTGTCGACCACCATCACCGGATCGGGCAGCGCTTCGAGCAGCAGATGACGAGCCACCGGCACCATGTCGAACAGCCGTACGCCGAGGATCAGCCAGGAAAACGCCGCCAGGGTGAACACGAAACTGAAGGGCGTCGGGTCGACGCCGAACACCACGAAACCAAAGCCGACATAGGCGATGTTGGCCGACCAGGGCACCGCGGTGATCAGCACGAACGCCAGGTAATGGCGCCGGTGCACGCCATGGCTGATCAGCGCGGCGCGCAGCACCACCACCAGGCTGAAGCTCATGAACAGGTAGACGTACACCGCCGCGGCATAGAACAGCGGGCCGTGGTCGAAGCGGATCGGCGCGCCCGGCTCGCCGGAAACCGGCCCCGTGGCGGCGCCATAGAACAGGCCGTGCCAGGGGTTGCTCAGCACCACCAGCCAGATCAGCAGCGGCATGAGGATCATGCCCAGCATCGAGCGGCGCCCCAGGGGCTGGCGCACGCTGCTCACGTACTGCCAGAGAAACACCGCCCAGAAGGTCGGCACGCTGATGATGCCCGGCCACGACATGGTGGCCCAGAGCATCTTGCACTCGGGCGCCACGGAGGCCACTTCCAGGCCGGCCATGAACATCCACCACATGCTCGCCAGGTGCATCAGGATGAAGGTGTCACGCCCCGGGAAATCGCGCTGATTGATCACCCAGCGTGCCAGCAGCACACCGCCGATACAGACCACTGCGGTGACCAGCACCGCGATGTCGAGGCGCCAGGCGTTGACCAGGCAGGAATTCATGCGCCTGCCCCGCCCGCCCGGCGGCAGAAAACGGCCGGGCACGACGCAGCGCGACGCGAGACACGGGCAAGCATGGAGGACGTATCCATTCCGACAGGCTCAGGATAGAGGCCAGCGCAAAGCGCCTGGCGACCTAAAATCCAGCCGAGCCGCGAGCCAATGAGGGCAGACAGGGAGGGCGGGAATTTTCGCCGCTACAATACTGCAATTCGCTGCATTCTCCGCAGTTTTTTATCGGACCAGTGCAGGGAAAAACGCCGAAGTGGAGCCGCCGGCCGGCAGATAATTGTTCACTATTTCCCCAACATAGCTATGATCGCGCGCCGCCAAACCATGCGAACCTCCCCGAGATGAAAAGCAACCTGATCGCCGCCGCGGAAATCGACCGCCTCGACACCTGGGCACGCTACACCGCCGACATGTGCCACAGCTGCATTTCCAGCTGCTGTCAGCTGCCGGTCGAAGTGCGTATCAATGACCTGATCCGTATCGGCGTGGTCGACGAATTCGAGCGTGGCGAACCGCCACGCAACATCGCCAAGCGCCTGCAGAAAGACGGCCTGGTGGAGCGCTTCAACCAGAAGTCCGGAATCTTCACCCTGACGCGCATGAGCAACAACGACTGCTATTACCTGGATCGCAAGACCCGGCTGTGCACCATCTATGACCGGCGCCCGGACACCTGCCGTAATCATCCCAAGATCGGCCCGCGCCCGGGCTACTGCGCCTGGCGGCCTAAGTAAGGCTGCAACGTCTGGTTACCCGGACGCCTGAACACCACGCTTCGCTGATCCCTCGAATCCTCCACACCGGCCCGCACCGCCACCCGGAGGATTTCCATGCGCTCCCGCTTTCTTGCGCACGCCCTGTTTGCTGCTCTCGCCGCTGCACTGGCAGGCACTGCAACGGGCGACAGCGCGCAGCCTGACTGGCAGGAGCCGCTGCTCGAACGCCTGCAGGCAATCACCGCCAAACAGAAAGGCGAGCTGGGCGTCTACGTCAAGGATCTACACAGCAACCTGGCGGTCACCCTGCGTGCTGAAGAACGTTGGTATATGGCCTCCGGGATCAAGGTGCCGGTGGCCATTGCGGTGCTGCGCGGTGTCGAGCGCGGCGACTGGCAGCTCGACACACGCCTGTCGCTTGAAGCTGACGATTTTGTCGATGGTGCCGGCAGCACCAACCAGTACGGGCCCGGCGAGCGCCTGAGCGTGCGCTTTCTGCTCGAGCAGATGATCATCTACAGCGACAACACCGCCACCGACCGGCTGATTCGCCTGGCCGGCCTGGATGCCGTAAACGGCTTGGTGCGCGAACTGGTGCCAGAGGGCTTCGAGCCGATCACCACCCTGGGCGACGTGCGCCGGCATATCTATGCCGAATTGCACCCGGCGGCGGCGAAGCTCGGTGGCCGCGACCTGCTGCGTCTGCGCCAGGCACGCCAGGACGACGCGCGCCTGAACCGCCTGGCCGAGCTACTCGGCGTCCCACGTTCGGCCCTGGCACCGATCAGCCTGGGCAGCGCTTACACCGCCTACTACCGCAGCAACCTCAACGCCGCCACGCTCTCGGCCTATGGCGAGCTGCTCGAACGGCTGGCCACCGGCCAGGCATTGGGCAATGAGCAGACCGCCTACCTGCTGTCGGTGATGAGTCGGGTCAAGACCGGCAGCAAACGCCTGATCGCCGGCCTGCCAAAGGACGCCCGCCTCGCCCACAAGACCGGCACCCAGCGTGCGCGTATCTGTGACTCGGGGCTGATCGAAACACCTCAGCGTGGCGCCGCCGAGCCGGTACTGATCGTCGCCTGCGTGCAGGGCGAACTGTCCCTGAGCAAGGCCGAACGCACCTTGCGCCAGGTGGGCGAAGCCCTCACAGACTCTGGAGTGCTGAGCCGTGACGCAATCAACTGAGGGCCTGGCCATGAAGATCCTGTTCGCGGGCCTCGCCCTGCTTGGTTGTGCGGCGCTGTCTCTGTGGCTGTGGGCTGCACCCCAACGAGACGCGCGTTTCGACGCTTTGGCCGAGCGGCTGCGCGAACTCGACGAGGCCTCGCCCGGTCAGTTGGGCGTCTATCTGCTGCGCACTGCTGACGGCAGCGAGCTGAGCCATCACGCCGAGCGCAGCTGGTACCTGGCCTCGGCCACCAAGGCGGCAATCGCCATCGCCGTGCTGCAGGAAGTCGACGACGGCAAGCTGCAGCTCGACCAGCCGATCACCCTCGAAGAAGGCGACCGGGTCGACGGCTCCGGTGGCCTGGTGTGGGAAGACGCCGGCTCCCGTTACAGCGTCGGTGAACTGCTGCGCGAGATGTTGCAGGAGAGTGATAACACCGCCGCCGACATGCTGATCCGCGCAGCCGGCCTGGAGCGCATCAACGAGCGTATCACTGCAGCCGCCGGCGGCGACTTCGGCAAGGTGACCCGTCTGCTGGACGTGCGCCGCGACCTGTACGGGCAGCTGCACTCCGACGCCCGCTCAATTGAAAATCGCCAGATCGTCGAAATCGCCGCGGCGCCGCTCGGCCCGCAGCGAGTCGAGGCGGTGGCCAACGCCCTGGACATGAAGCCCGAACAGCTGGAAACCCGCGACATCGACCAGGCCTACCGGCGCTATTACGAGAGCGGCCTGAACAGCGCCACGCTGGTCGCCTACGGGCAGCTGCTCGGCAAGCTGGCCAAGGGCGAATTACTCTCCCGGCCCAGCACCGAACTGCTCTACGACATCATGGGCCTGGACAGCTACGAGGCCTATCGCCTGGAAGCCGGCCTGAGCGAACAGCTGCCCTTTATTCAGAAAACCGGCACCCAGCGCGGCCGCGCCTGCCACATGGGCATCGCCAACCCAGAGGGCGAAGACGCCCTGGTCATCCTCGCCTGCGCCGAGGCGCTCGATGAGGACGCCGAAGCCGGCAAGCTGTTCGAACGGGTCGGCGAGGCGATTCAGGAGCTGGTGCTGGACGCGCCTGCCGAAACGGCCTGAAAGCCCGCAGTATTAGCCACAGCGGCGCTTGCGCTCAGGCGCGTCCGTTGGCCGCACGCAACACACTGAGCGCCATCAGCACCAACACGCCGACACCGATCAACAGCACGGCCCACAAACCGGCGCGCTTCCAGTCGAAGCCAGGCTCCGCCGGCAGGGCCGCAGGCTCCAAATCAACCTGCGCAATCCGGCCATCGATGACCGCCTGCCCCATGCCCGCCAGGCGCTGTGCATCGAAACCGGGCACCAGGGTGGTGACGGGCAGGCTCCCCGCCTGTGCATTCGTCCGGCCAAGGGCCAGCTGATAAGGCGGATTGCCGCGAACCAGAAACAGCAGCTCAGTCGCGCGCATGGCAACCTGCAGACGCGGCTCGCTCAGCCCCAGACCGCCGCCGCGGCTATCGACCTGCAAGCGCAACTGGCTGACCGGCAGGGGCGGCAGCTCGATCTGATCCTGCACCAGCTCGTGACCATCACCAGGCAGTCGGTAAAGAACCGAGTTCGCCAGCGGCGCCCACGGCCCTTTGCTGTCGCGTCGCCCCTCCAGCATCACCGGAGCCACGCTGTTGGCCTGCTCGATCTCGACGCGCACGCGCTCCAGTGGCAAGGCCAGCGGCAGGGTCCAGGTAACGCCCTGCTCATCCACCTGCCCCTGCAGCGCAGCCGACCAGATAAGCGCAGCAGGTTCGGCCTTACTGCGTGTGCCGCTGACACTGGCAGCGCTGAGGTTGGCCGCCTGCTCCGGCGCCAGCCACAGCAGGCGCAGGTAGCGCGCCCGGATAGTCGGCAGCTCCACTTCGCTCTTGTCGATGCGTTCGCCATTGAAGCTCAGGCGGGCGACCTGCCCCTCGCCCACGGGCCGCCAATGATCCAGGTCGTCACTGGCCTCGATGCTGAAGCGCTGGAAGCCTTCGCTCTCGGCCTGCCACTCCAGGTAGAGGCGCTGCAGGGAAAAGTCTGTGGCGCTGGCGTCCAGCAACCAGCCGCGCAACACCTCGGCAGTGGCGGCCGGTTCGGCGACTTCGATGATCGAGCCATCATCGCCACGCTGCACACGCAAGGTCGGCACGGCATCGCGGCGTCCTGCCGGACCACGCAGCGGGAACAGCCGCAGATCGGCGCGCTGCTGGCTCTCGGCAAAGCGCTCGGCGCCGGGGATCAGGCTGTAGGCCAGGCGCTCGCCTTCGCCATTGAACAGGCGCAGGTCGCGAAAGTCGGCGTGGTGGGCAGCAAGCTGAGCTTCCATCGGCAACTGCATCCGATACCAGGGGCCCTCGCCACTGAGGGTCAGCGGTACGCTCACGGCATAGTCCAGGGGACGCTCGGAAAGCTCGGCCGCGGCCACCAGAGGCGTGCCCAGCGTAAGCAGCGCCAACGCGATATTCAGCTTCATGCTGGCACCTGCTCCTTGGCTTCTCGGCGTGGCGGCAGCGGGGCGAAATAGCCCACCACCAGCAGGAGCACGCCGACGCCGATAAAGGAAATGATCCGCTCCAGGCTACCGCTGTTTCCCAGGTCGACGAAGAATAGCTTAACGACCACCACACCGATCAGCGACGCGCCGACCATCCACAGATCACGCCGTACACGTATATGCCCGGTAATGGTCAGGCCCAAGGCGATCAGCGTCCAGACGATGGACAGCCCAGCCTGCACCAGCTGCGACCCCACCAGTGCATCGGCCTGGAACGGCACCTGCCCCCAATGGACGGCGGTGCGGCAGACCATCATGGTCAAGAGCGCGAACAAGGAAGCACCCATCACGTCCTGGGTCGCCCTGCGCAGGTGTTCTGCTCTGATCGCCAGCATGGCCAGGCCTTGCCGGGCCCAGTGCTGCACGGCGAAAAGCACGATCAGCATGCCCAGCTCAAGCGGGTTGATCAGCGGCACATACGGCAGTGGCTCGGCAGAACCGTCACTGAGCAGGTTGACCAGCCAGAACCAGCCCAGCAAGACAACGGCGATTGGCAACGCCGCATAGCTGCGGTACTCCCGCGGATAGGCCGCCATCGGCCAGGGTAGCGCCCGGCGCACGCTCATCAGCAGCAGGAAGGCGCACGGCACCAGCACCCAGCCCAGCCAGCGCCAGGCGTTGTAGTTTTCCGCCAGGGCCGCGAACAGGAAGCGCAGCTCCAGCGCCACGACGCCGAGCAGCAACCAGCAACCAAGCACATGACTGCTGCGCACCAGCACCTCCGGCGCCAGCCCGACAACGCGCCGCAGCATCAGCAAATGCACGATGAACAGCGCCGGCCAGGCCAGCCAACCAAGCTCAGCCAGCGGGTGATAGTCCAGATGCCAGGCGAACGGTACGGCGGCGAAACCCAGCGGCACCAGCGCCAGACTGAGCACCGCCAGTGCCGGCCAGCGCTGATGCAGAGCGAACAGGGTGGTGGAGGCCAGACTGATCGCCGCGACCAGCAGGAATACGTGCGCCTGCAGTGGCTCCGGAACGAAGCGCGCTATCTCGCTGAACGCTGCCAGCAGCCACCAGGCGGCGAACCAGCACAGCGCCACATTGGATAGCTCCTGCAACGCCATAGACCGCAGGTCGGCACGGTTCAAGCGCCCGGCAAGGTGCAGGCGCCAAGCGCAGAACAGGCCCGCCAGCGCCAGCAGCACGGGCGTCCAGAACGCCAGGTGGGCGAGCGGCCGTTGGGTTTCGTCTACCAACGCCTGGTAGAGACCGTCACTGAAGATCAGGTAGATGATGCCGCCCAAGGCCTGCACCACTAAAGCGCCGGTCAGCAGGCTGCGCGCGCCCAGCGACAATCCGGCAAGCAACGTCGCGGCGCTGGCCACGGCCCAGGCGGCAGCCGTGGCGTAGGGCCCGAAACACAGCGGAGCGAGCAAATAGAGGAAGGCCAGGCCGCCATAGGCCAGGGCAGGCTGAAGCTTGCGCTCGCGATCCGTAACGGTATCTCCCGCGCCGCGCAGCTGCAGGAAGCTGAACAGCAGCGCTACTCCGAGCATCAGCGCACCGAGTGCCGAGCCGGTGAGCAAGGTGTCGTAACCGAAGCGTACGTCCCACAGATAGGCCGCCGCGGCGGCCACTTGCAGCAGCAGGGCGAACAGGCGCGCGAACAAACGCTGCTGACGCAACGCCAGCCAGTACAGGCCAGCGCCTTCGACCGCCCAAGCGGCGGAAGTCCAGCGGGCATCCAGCCCCAGCGGAATGGCCAGGGTAGCGAATATCACGCCCAGCGCCAGGCAGGTTTCCATCAATAGCACGGCACGCCCCGGTGCACGGGCAACCAGCACCCGGGCCAGCGCCATGTAAAGCAGGCCCATGGCCAACGCGCTGAACGCCGGGCCGAAGGGCAGGTGCTGAACCACCGCGTACTGCAATCCGAAGCCCACCAGTGGTGTGCCGAACAGCACGCTGCCATCGACATAGCCCGTCTGGCGCGCCGACCACTTGAGCAGGGCCTGGCGGGAATCGTTCTCCGGCTCGCTCGGCGCCTCGAGCAGACGGCGACGGGCGAACAGCAGGCCGATGGCCACGTACATCAGGAAGAACAGCACCAGAAACGCCTGGGTGCTGAGCCACAGATCCGGCGTGTAGGAACGCAGGCCCCAGGCCAGACCGATACCGAAGGTGCCGACGAAACCGATCAGGTTGAGCTCACGCCAGGCCTTGAACCAGGCGATGGCGAAGATCCCGGCGTTGAGCAGAGCGAAATAGCTGAACAGCGCAACATGGCTGCCACCGCCGCTGGAGGCCAGGATCGGCGCCGCGAAGCCGCCAAGCGCTGCCGCCGCGGCCAGGCCGCGGGCATCCTGCAGGATGGCCAGCACCGCCGAACACAGCGTTACCACCACCAGCAGCACCATCGCGACCTGCGGCGTGAGCAAGGGGTGCAGGCGCATGGCCGCGAATACCGTCAGATAAAGCACGGCGATACCACCGCCCTGCATCAGCAAAGCGTAGGCCGGGCGCCGCTGACGCAGCCACCAGCCCAGCGCCAGCAGCGCAATCGCCGCCAGCGCCACACCGGCGTAGCGAAACTCGATGGCGACTACCACCCGCTCGGAGGCATAACGCAGCAGGAAGGCCAGCCCCAGAAAGAGCAGCACCAGGCCCACGCGCAGCACGGTATTGCCGCCCAGCAGCCAGTCCCGCGCCGCGGTGATACCACGTTCCAGAAGGCCTGGCGCTGGCGGCTCGGTAACGCGCGCAGCTGCCGGGACATGCGGCACGTCAGGAAGCTCCAAGACGGGCTCCGGGCTCGACTGTACCGCCGGCTCGCCAGGCGAGGCGGCGGGCAGTTCCAGCTCGAGCTCCCACTCAGGCTCCGCCGCTGGTTCTACCGGCGCCGCAGCAGCTTGTTCGACAGCAGGCTGCGCAAGTGCCTCTTCATGGGGCTCGACCGCGACATCGGTTTGTGGCGGCGCGCCCGTCTCCAGCCGCAGCAGGCGCTCATGCAGATCGCCCGTGCCCAGGTTGAAGCGTTCGATCAGCCCTGCCAGCGACTTGCGTAGCGCCTCGTGCTGAAGCCTCAGCGCCTGCAGCGCGATCGCCTGCCCTACCGCCAGCCCGACGAAAGCGCCCAGCAACGCGCCTGCCATCGCTTCGCCACTCACGGCGCCCAGCACCAGGGCACCGAGTACCAGCCCGATCAGCATGAAAATCCACTGCATGCGTTCGAATCCTTGAAGAGAAGATCATCCATGCCGGGCGCGGGCCTGGCAGAGCGCGAATTATAGGGGCTGCGCGCACCAGTTGG
Source organism: Phytopseudomonas straminea (assembly GCF_900112645.1). Lineage (GTDB taxonomy): Bacteria > Pseudomonadota > Gammaproteobacteria > Pseudomonadales > Pseudomonadaceae > Aquipseudomonas > Aquipseudomonas straminea. Next base: position 178,635 of record NZ_FOMO01000001.1, read on the forward strand.
ATGATGCAGTCGATCACAAATGTGGCAGACGAACATCAAGCCGAACCCGGCGGCGCGCCTGCGCATCGGCACAGACAACACAGAAGCGGATTGTTCCTGGCAGCCGGCAAAAAATGCTCGATTTTGGCGACTCTGCCTGCATTGCCAGCACCCACAAAAAAGCCCCCGCCGGTTCACACCGGCGGGGGCTTGTTCAGTCAGCTAGAACGGGATCAGTTCTTGGCTTTCTTGGCAGCGCGGGTGCGCTCGCCTTCGTCGAGGATCTTCTTGCGCAGACGGATCGACTTCGGCGTCACTTCGCACAGCTCGTCGTCCTGGATGAATTCCAGAGCCTGCTCCAGGGTGAAGCGAACCGGCGGCACCAGGGCGATGGTTTCGTCCTTGCCCGAAGCACGCATGTTGTCGAGCTTCTTGCCCTTGGTTGGGTTGACGCCCAGGTCGTTGTCGCGGCTGTTCAGGCCGATGATCTGACCGTTGTAGACTTCCTGGCCGTGCTCGACGAACAGCTTGCCGCGCGCCTGCAGGGTTTCCAGGGAGTAGGTCAGCGCCTTGCCGGTATCGATCGACACCAGTACGCCGTTCTGGCGGCCGGACATGTGGCCCGACTTCATCACGTCGTAACGGTCGAAGATAGAGGTCAGGATGCCTGCACCGTTGGTCAGGGTCAGGAAGGCGTTACGGAAGCCGATCAGACCACGAGCCGGGATGTTGTATTCCAGGCGTACGCGACCTTTGCCGTCCGGCACCATGTTGCTCAGGTCGCCTTTACGCAGACCCATTTCTTCCATGACCTTGCCCTGGGATTCTTCCGGGATGTCGATGGTGACGTTCTCGTACGGCTCGTGCTTGGCGCCGTCGACTTCACGGATGATCACTTCCGGACGGCCAACGCCCATCTCGAAGCCTTCGCGACGCATGTTCTCGATCAGTACCGACAGGTGCAGCTCACCGCGGCCGGAGACCTTGAACTTGTCGGCCGAGTCGCCTTCTTCGACGCGCAAGGCCACGTTGTACAGCAGTTCCTTGTCCAGACGCTCCTTGATGTTGCGGCTGGTGACGAACTTGCCTTCCTTGCCGCAGAACGGCGAATCGTTGACCTGGAAGGTCATGGAAACGGTCGGCTCGTCGACGGTCAGCGGCTTCATGGCCTCGACGTTGTTCTGGTCGCACAGAGTGTCGGAGATGAACAGCTCGTCCATGCCGCTGACGCAGACGATGTCGCCGGCAGTGGCTTCTTCGACGTCCACGCGGTGCAGACCGTGGTGGCCCATCAGCTTGAGGATACGGCCGTTACGCTTCTTGCCTTCGGTGTCGATGGCAGTGACCGGGGTGTTCGGCTTGACGCGACCACGGGCGATACGGCCAACACCGATGATGCCCAGGAAGCTGTTGTAGTCCAGTGCGGAGATCTGCATCTGGAACGGGCCGTCGATGTCGACGTTCGGCGCCGGCACGTGGTCGACGATGGCCTGGTACAGCGGAGTCAGGTCTTCGGCCATGTCGGTGTGGTCCAGACCGGCGATGCCGTTCAGGGCGCTGGCGTAGACGACCTGGAAGTCCAGCTGCTCTTCGGTGGCACCGAGGTTGTCGAATAGGTCGAAGATCTGGTCCATGACCCAGTCAGGACGCGCGCCCGGACGGTCGATCTTGTTGATCACAACGATCGGACGCAGGCCGGCTTCGAAGGCCTTCTTGGTCACGAAACGGGTTTGCGGCATCGGGCCGTCCTGGGCGTCGACGACCAGCAGTACGGAGTCGACCATCGACATCACGCGTTCTACTTCACCGCCGAAGTCGGCGTGGCCGGGGGTGTCGACGATGTTGATGCGGTAGTCGTTCCACTTGATGGCGGTGTTCTTGGCCAGAATGGTGATGCCGCGCTCTTTTTCCTGGTCGTTGCTGTCCATCACGCGCTCGTCGTTGAGCTCGCTGCGCTCCAGGGTGCCTGACTGACGCAGCAGAGCGTCGACCAGGGTGGTCTTGCCATGGTCAACGTGGGCGATGATGGCGATGTTGCGTAGATTCTCGATCACAGTAGTGGTCTCGTAGGTTGGGTCGGGCTACCCGGCAGTTGCTTCAAGGGCCCAACGCGAAAAATCGGGATTAAGGGTAAAGGCAGTCTGTTAAGGCTGTGTGGCGGCAAACTCACCGCCAATCAGGTCGGGAGGGCGATGGCGGATGCTGCCGCCATTGAGTCCGGGCGTCTTATGCCGGACGATAAACGCGCACATTGGCATGCCCCTCGCTCAGCAGGTGATGGGCATGCAGGCGGCTCATGACGCCCCTGTCGCAATAAAGGAGGTACTGGCGGTTCTCGTCCAGCTCCTTGAAACGATTATTGATGGCGTAGAACGGCAACGCCTGGACTTCCACGCCCTCGATTTCCAGCGGCTCATCTTCGGCCTGGTCGGGGTGGCGAATGTCGATCACCACGTGGCCGGGCAGCGCCTCGGCGACTTCCTCGACCTGCACGTCCTGGCCCAGCTCTTCGATCACCCGATCGATGGCGATCAGGCGCGCACGCTCGAGGGCGCGCTCGAGCACCGCCATGTCGAACTGTTCTTCTTCATGGACGACGCGATGGGGCTTGGCCTTGGTGGTCGGGTTCACCGAAATCACGCCGCAATACTCGGGCATGTGACGGGCGAACTCGGCCGTGCCGATGGTCTCGGCGGTGTCGATGATGTCCTGCTTGTGGCTGGTGATCAGCGGGCGCAGCACCAGCTTGTCGGTGACCGAGTCGATCACCGAGAGGTTCGGCAGGGTCTGGCTGGACACCTGGCTGACTGCCTCGCCGGTCACCAGAGCATCGATCTGCAGACGCTCGGCCAGGCGGCTGGCGGCGCGCAGCATCATGCGCTTGAGGGTGACGCCCATGTAGCTGTTGTCGACCTTGCCGAGAATCTCGCCGAGCACTTCCTCGAACGGCACGCTGATGAACAGCACGCGCTGGCTGCTGCCGTACTTCTTCCACAGGTAGTGAGCGACTTCCATCACGCCCAGCTCGTGGGCGCGGCCGCCGAGGTTGAAGAAGCAAAAGTGGCTCATCAAGCCACGGCGCATGATCTGGTAGGCCGCCACGGTGGAGTCGAAGCCGCCGCTCATCAGCACCAGGGTCTGCTCCAGCGAGCCCAGGGGGTAGCCACCCAGGCCCGGGTGCTGGTGATGAATGACGTACAGGCGCTCGTTGCGGATCTCGATGCGTACTTCGACCTCGGGTTTCTTCAGGTCGATACCGGCAGCGCCGCACTGCTGGCGCAGCTGGCTGCCGACGTAGCGCTCCACATCTATAGAGGAGAACGAATGGCGGCCACCGCGCTTGCAGCGCACCGAGAAGATCTTGCCGGCCAGTTGCTCGCCGTAATGGAGCTTGCACTTGGCGACGATATCGTCGAAGTCGCCCAGCGGATATTCGTCGATCTGCAGGAAGTGCACGATGCCTGGCACGCAGCTCAGGCGCTCGACGATCTCCTGCTGGACCTTGGGCTCGGCCACCTCGGTTTTCACTTCCAGATTGTCCCAGACACCGGTGACCTGCAGCTGCGGGTCGAGATCACGCAACACCACGCGGATGTTCTTGGCCAGCTGCCGAATGAAGTTCTTGCGAACCGGCGGGCTCTTGATGGTGATTTCCGGGAAGACTTTGACGATCAGTTTCATGGGAGCAAATGTCGGGGGCCAGGGCCTGAAAAACAGGGGCGCGGATTATAAAGGAAATTGCTCAACCTTTGATCAAAAATCCGCAAACAATCTGACGCCGCACCAAGATCGAACACAATGCCAATAAATTGCACCATTGAGGTGCTTAAGTGGTTCGTTTTGTAGCGCCACTAGCTGCTACAGCGCTGTGTTTCGGGGCATGCGTCCATCACGGGGCACTGGCATGCATATTGCTCCCTTGTGAGGCAGGGTGTCCTGGCCGACTATCGGGCCCGGCGTCACGAACTCAAAGAAGGGTCAACGAACGACCCTATCCACCTGGAGGACAACATGTCTAAGGCTGTTCAACTGATCAAAGAACACGACGTGAAGTGGGTAGACCTGCGCTTCACCGATACCAAAGGTAAGCAGCACCACGTGACCATGCCGGCCCGTGACGCCCTGGACGAAGACTTCTTCGAACACGGCAAGATGTTCGACGGCTCCTCCATCCACGGCTGGAAAGGCATCGAAGCCTCCGACATGATCCTGATGCCGGTTGACGATACCGCCGTACTGGATCCGTTCACCGAAGAGCCGACCCTGATCCTGGTCTGCGACATCATCGAGCCGAGCACCATGCAAGGCTATGACCGCGATCCACGCTCCATCGCCAAGCGCGCCGAAGAATTCCTCAAAGGCACCGGCCTGGGCGACACCGTATTCGTGGGCCCGGAGCCAGAGTTCTTCATCTTCGACGAAGTGAAGTTCAAGTCCGACATCTCCGGCTCGATGTTCAAGATCTACTCCGAGCAAGGCTCCTGGATGACCGACCAGGACGTGGAAGGCGGCAACAAAGGCCACCGTCCAGCCGTCAAAGGCGGTTACTTCCCGGTTCCGCCGTGCGACCACGACCACGAAATCCGTACTGCCATGTGTAATGCCATGGAAGAAATGGGCCTGGTCGTCGAAGTGCACCACCACGAAGTGGCCACCGCCGGCCAGAACGAAATCGGTGTGAAGTTCAACACCCTGGTCGCCAAGGCTGACGAAGTTCAGACCCTGAAGTACTGCGTACACAACGTGGCCGATGCCTACGGTAAAACCGCGACCTTCATGCCCAAGCCCCTGTACGGCGACAACGGTTCGGGTATGCACGTCCACATGTCGATCTCCAAAGACGGCAAGAACACCTTCGCAGGCGAAGGCTATGCCGGTCTGTCCGAGACCGCTCTGTACTTCATCGGCGGCATCATCAAGCACGGTAAGGCCCTGAACGGCTTCACCAACCCGTCGACCAACTCCTACAAGCGCCTGGTTCCGGGCTTCGAAGCGCCGGTCATGCTGGCCTACTCGGCTCGCAACCGTTCCGCTTCGATCCGTATCCCGTACGTGTCGAGCCCGAAAGCCCGCCGTATCGAAGCGCGCTTCCCGGATCCGGCTGCCAACCCGTACCTGGCCTTCGCTGCATTGCTGATGGCCGGTATCGACGGTATCCAGAACAAGATCCACCCTGGCGACGCAGCGGACAAGAACCTGTACGACCTGCCGCCGGAAGAAGGCAAGCTGATCCCGCAGGTTTGCGGCAGCCTGAAAGAAGCCCTGGAAGAGCTGGACAAGGGCCGCGCGTTCCTGACCAAGGGCGGCGTGTTCTCCGACGATTTCATCGATGCCTACATCGAGCTGAAATCGGAAGAAGAAATCAAGGTACGCACCTTCGTACACCCGCTGGAATACGACCTGTACTACAGCGTCTAAGCCAGCCACGCTGCCTGGCGGCGTAACGAAAACCTCCCCGGTTCTGCCGGGGAGGTTTTTTTATGCCCGCCGCCTGCGAAACGTGGCAGGCGAGAGTGCAAATGGCCCCAGTCATTTTTTATGCCCGGCTATTTTTCAGCGCCAGTGCAAATCCTTGGAGCCGCGCGCTTGCCAGCACGCGATGGCGGTGCAAGGCTATCGCCATCACCCGACAGGAGAACGGCCCGATGCGCCGCACGCTCACTTGCCTGCTGCTGATCCTGGCCCTGCCGGTCAGCGCACAGATCTACAAGTACACTGACGCCAACGGCAACACGGTGTTCACCAACCAGCCGCCGGAAGGTACCAAGGCCGAAAGCGTCGAGCTCAAGCCGATCAACACCAGCACCTCGGCGGAAGCGCCCACTACAACCAGCAGCGAACCGCGCCTGAGCGAACTGCCGCAAAATCCCTACCAGATTCTCGAACTGCGCGACCTGCCCAGCGAGGAAGCGCTACGCGCCAACAACGGCACCTTTTCCGTCGGCGTGACCATCGAACCGCGCCTGGGCCCAGGACATAGCCTGCGCCTGCTGCTCGACGGCAAGCCTTATGGCCAGCCTAGCAACGTGCCGCGCCTGCAACTGACTGAAGTGGACCGCGGCGAGCACAGCATTGCCGTGGCCGTGATGCAGGGCGAGCGGATTGTTCAGCAGAGCGAGACGCGCACCTTCACGGTGCAGCGGGTCGGCACCCACAGCCCGGGTCGGGGTAACTGAAGGCCATGCGCGCGCTGCTTTTCGCCCTGTTACTGGTCGCCCTGCCGAGCCTCGCCCAGGTCTACACCTACGTGGATGCCGAGGGTAACCGGGTGTTCACCGACAGCCCTCGCGATGGCAACGCCAAACAGGTGCAGATGGCGCCGTCCAACCGCATCGAGCAGCCAACTCGGCGCCTGTCACCCCCTCCCGCTCCTGCCGCCCCCGCCGGACCGATCCTCAGCTACGAGCTGCTGCGCATTACCATTCCGCAGCCTGACGCGACCATCAACGACAACGCCGGCAACCTGATCGTCACCGCCAATGCCGAGCCAGCCCTGTACCCGGGCCACCGCTATCGCCTGCTGCTCGATGGCCAGCCCTACGGCGAAGCTGGGCGCAGCCCGGTGTTCCCCTTGCAGAATATCGACCGCGGCACCCACCAGATTGCCGTGGAGATCATCACCGAGGGCGGCATCATCGTCGAACGCACGCCAAGCCAGCCCTTCCACATGAAGCGCGTGTCCCTGGCCCAGAAGCGCAAGGTTCGCCCCTGCGAAAAGGACGATTACGGCGTGCGCCCCGAGTGCCCGATCAAGGACAAGCCCAAGGAAGAGGACAAAGGCATCATCGGCATCCTGCCGTTCCTTTAACTTTCGGCTCGGTTTCAGGGTTTGCCTGCAGAGTGGCGGGCGGCGATCCGCTGTAGCTCCGAGCTCTTTGTCTGCCTTGATAAAGAATTCGAGGCTAAAGCCTCTCCCACAAAGCTCCGCGCCTGTCGTCCGCTTCTGCCTTGTAGCAGCCTCTTCCATCTCGCCTAAAAGATTGTGAGTAGACTCCGGGCTTATCCGCGCGATATTTGCTCACACCCAACTCGCACCATTAAGGTGCGCGCTGGCGCACCGATTTCTATACTCATCCCAAATTGGCACACGCCTACCAGCTTCACTGCGCCGAAAAGAGGCCAATTACGGGAGTTTTCTGCTGCCTGCGCTTCTTTGCAGGGCTTTGGTTTGCTTCTTGCATTTTCTCCCGCACTGCCGCGAGCCAGGGCGTTTCGCTCTCACTCGCCGGCCCTTCTGCCCTATCGCACGAGGAACGACTTTTGGCTGGCCCACACCTGCAACGAGACTTGCCACGCTGCGCCACGTTGCCAGACAACGACTCGGCCGTGCTCCAGGCAAGCTGCACGCTGGCGGGCGCAGAGCGATGATCATCAACGACTCGCTGCATCGCCTGCTGCTCGACAATCTGACCACAGCGACGCTGCTGCTCAACGCCGACCTGCGCCTGGAATACATGAACCCCGCCGCGGAGATGCTTCTGGCGGTCAGCGGCCAACGCAGCCATGGCCAGTTCATCAGCGAACTGTTCACCGAAACCCGCGAAGCCCTCGGCGCCTTGAGACAGGCGGTGGCTGAAGCCCACCCGTTCAACAAGCGCGAGGCGGTGCTGACCACCCAGACCGGCCAGAGCCTAACCGTCGACTACGCCGTGACGCCGGTACTCAGCCGCGGTGAAACCCTGCTGCTGCTCGAAGTGCACCCGCGCGACCGGCTGCTGCGCATCACCAAGGAAGAGGCTCAACTGTCCAAGCAGGAAACCACCAAGCTACTGGTGCGCGGCCTGGCCCACGAGATCAAGAACCCCCTGGGCGGCATTCGTGGAGCTGCCCAGCTGCTGGCCCGCGAGTTGCCCGAAGAGAGCCTCAAGGATTACACCAACGTGATCATCGAGGAGTCCGACCGCCTGCGTAACCTGGTCGACCGCATGCTCGGCTCCAACAAACTGCCGTCCCTGGCAATCACCAACGTGCATGAGGTGCTCGAGCGCGTCGCCAGCCTGGTAGAAGCGGAAAGCCAGGGCAGCGTGGTGCTGGTGCGCGATTACGACCCAAGCATCCCCGACCTGATCGTCGACCGCGAGCAGATGATCCAGGCGGTGCTCAACATCGTGCGTAATGCCATGCAGGCGCTGGCCGCCAAACCCGAGCTGCGTCCCGGCCGCATCACCCTGCGCACGCGCACCCTGCGACAGTTCACCATCGGCTACATCCGCCACCGCCTGGTGACCAAGATCGAGATCATCGACAACGGCCCGGGCATTCCGCCAGAGCTGCAGGAAACCATCTTCTATCCCATGGTCAGCGGGCGTGCCGACGGCACCGGGCTGGGCCTGGCGATTACCCAGAACATCATCAGTCAGCATCAAGGCCTGATCGAATGCGAGAGCCACCCCGGGCAAACCGTGTTCTCGATCTTTCTGCCGCTGGAACAAGGAGCAACGCCGACATGAGCCGAAGTGAAACCGTATGGATCGTTGACGACGACCGCTCCATCCGCTGGGTCCTGGAAAAGGCCCTGCAACAGGAAGGCATGAGCACCCAGAGTTTCGACAGCGCCGATGGCGTGCTGGGCCGCCTCTCGCGTCAACAGCCGGACGTGATCATTTCCGATATCCGCATGCCCGGCTCCAGCGGCCTTGAGCTGCTGTCGAGCATCCGCGAAATGCATCCGCGCTTGCCGGTGATCATCATGACCGCCCACTCGGACCTGGACAGCGCCGTGGCGTCCTACCAGGGTGGCGCCTTCGAATACCTGCCCAAGCCGTTCGACGTCGACGAGGCGGTGTCGCTGGTAAAACGTGCCAACCAACACGCCAAGGAGCAGCAGGGCCTGCACGTGCCGGCCGCCCAGGCGCGTACCCCGGAAATCATCGGTGAAGCGCCGGCGATGCAGGAGGTGTTCCGTGCCATCGGCCGCTTGAGCCACTCCAACATCACCGTGCTGATCAATGGTGAGTCGGGTACCGGTAAAGAGCTGGTCGCCCATGCCCTGCACCGCCACAGCCCGCGCGCCGCTTCGCCGTTCATCGCGCTGAACATGGCGGCTATCCCCAAGGACCTGATGGAATCCGAGCTATTCGGCCACGAGAAAGGCGCCTTCACCGGCGCGGCCAACCAGCGTCGCGGGCGCTTCGAGCAGGCCGACGGCGGCACCCTGTTCCTCGACGAGATCGGCGACATGCCGGCCGACACTCAGACCCGGCTGCTGCGCGTGCTGGCCGACGGTGAGTTCTACCGCGTGGGCGGTCATACGCCGGTCAAGGTGGATGTGCGCATCATCGCCGCCACCCACCAGAACCTGGAAAGCCTGGTCACCGCCGGCAAGTTTCGCGAAGACCTGTTCCACCGCCTCAACGTGATCCGCATCCATATCCCCCGGCTGTCGGATCGCCGCGAAGACATCCCCACTCTGGCCCGCCACTTCCTCGCCCGCGCAGCCACCGAGCTGGCAGTCGAGCCCAAATTGCTGAAAAGCGAAACCGAGGATTACCTGCAGCAGCTGCAGTGGCCCGGCAACGTGCGCCAGTTGGAGAACACCTGCCGGTGGATCACCGTGATGGCCTCGGGGCGCGAAGTGCATGTCGACGACCTGCCGCCGGAGCTGCTGGTGCAGCCTCAGGACAACGCGCCGGTCAGCAACTGGGAGCAGGCGCTGCGCCAGTGGGCCGACCAGGCCCTGGGCCGCGGCCAGTCGAACCTGCTCGATAGCGCCGTGCCGGCCTTCGAACGGATCATGATCGAGACCGCCCTCAAGCACACCGCCGGTCGCCGCCGTGACGCCGCCCTGCTACTGGGCTGGGGTCGCAACACCCTGACCCGCAAGATCAAGGAGCTGGGCATGAACGTCGACGGCTCCGAAGACGACGACAGCGACGACAACTAAGCCGTACCTGCAAAGACAAGAACGCCGCGCCCCGAACAGGGCACGGCGTTTTTTATGGGTATCGGTTTGGCAACATCGCGAATGTCCCGCAATACCAATGGGTTTCACCTACGCGGCCCGCCCCATCCTACCCACTGCAGAGCGATACCAGAAAGCCCCAAGTGTCGCTGCGCTCGGCCCGAGCTACCGCGCTGAGTATGAGTGATGTGAGGCTAGGCTTTGTGGGAGCGGGCGGGGATGCCTAGTCCATGCCCGCGATGCAGACGCCGCCGATATAAGCCTGGACTAGCTCATCAAGACCTGCATTGTCGATACCATCGCTTTCGCGCGCATGGCGCGCTCCCACATTTATCTGCGGGCAGGCTTCATATCTCCGACAACCCAAGAATGCACGCCATCAGCGCACGGCAGGTGCATTCATGCACCCGAGCGGAACATTCGCGAAGCGGCACCAGGCGGATAAAAACCTGGCAATTACCGCTAAAGCCCAGCATCCACGTGCCCTGCAACGAATTCACGAAAACTGGCACGCCACCTGCAATGGTACTGACAACCCAGTTTCGGGGACCTTGGTACAGGCAGGCCGGGGATTCCCCTCTTTCTTTGGGAGCCTCGGTACAGGCAGGCCGGGACCTCCCTTCTTTCTTCGGGGGACTCTGATACAGGCAGATCAGATAATCCCTCTTTTCTTCGGGAGCCCTGGTACAGGCAGGCCGGGAACTCCCTCTTTTCTTCCTAACGCGGCGCCAGACGAACCGTCAGGCGCCAGCGGCCCTCGACCTCTTCAGTATCCATCTCGGCGTGCAGCGGCCGAGCCGCCACCACCCGCACTTCCAGCTCACGCCCATCACGCACCACGCGCCAGTTGGCGGCGCGCCCGGCGATCTGCAGCTGGCCCTGGCGCTCGCGGCCCAGCCCTTCGAAACGCAGTGCAAAGGTGCCGTGAGCGTCGCTGACCTGCACGTGCGGCTCGACGTTGAACCACAGCAGCAGGCGGTCGTCCTGAACGTCGATGTCCTTGAGGTGCATGGCATCCGGGTGGAACAGCCGGCCGATCATCAGGCCGACCAGGAAACCGAAGATCGCCAGCGAGCCGATCACCCGCACCCAGGGGCGCGGCCTTGGCGGCTTATCCGGCGTAGAATGGCGCCCGTCTTCTGGCCTGGAGCCGTGCATGTTTCATGTAATCCTTTTTCAACCGGAAATCCCGCCCAATACCGGCAACGTTATCAGGCTTTGCGCCAATAGCGGCTGCCACCTGCACCTGGTCGAGCCGCTGGGCTTCGAACTGGACGACAAGCGCCTGCGCCGCGCCGGGCTGGATTATCACGAATACGCGCCGCTCAAGCGCCACGCCAGCCTGGAGGCCTGCCTGGAAAGCCTCGGCCAGCCGCGGGTGTTCGCCTTCACCACCAAGGGCTCGCAGCCTTTCCATGAAGTGGCCTACCAGCCGGGCGATGCCTTTCTGTTCGGCCCGGAGAGCCGCGGCCTGCCGGCCGAGATTCGTGAGGCCCTGCCCGAATCGCAACGCGTGCGCCTGCCGATGCGCGAAGGCTGCCGCAGCCTGAACCTGTCCAACACCGTGGCGGTGGCCGTCTACGAAGCCTGGCGCCAGCACGGCTTCGCCATGGACTGACGGTGCTTAGGAGACTGGCGTCGATCACAGCGATAGGCGCAACACCATCCCTGGGTATCGCTTCGCTCAACCGCAGGCTACGAATCTCAGCCAATAAAAAACGCCCCGAAGGGCGTTTTTTGCAGCAACCGATAACTCAGTTGGCCTGCTGACGCTGCAGCTCCTGGGCGTACAGGGCGTCGAAGTTCACCGGGGCCAGCATCAGCGCCGGGAACGAGCCGCGTACCACCAGGCTATCCAGGGTCTCGCGGGCATACGGGAACAGGATGTTCGGGCAGAACGCGCCCAGGGTGTGGCTCATGGAAGCAGCGTCCAGGCCCTTGATCAGGAAGATGCCGGCCTGCTGCACTTCGGCGATGAAGGCGGTTTCTTCACCATTCTTCACGGTCACCGACAGGGTCAGCACCACTTCGTGGAAGTCGCCTTCCAGGGCTTTCTGACGGGTGTTGAGGTCCATCGAGACGCTCGGCGTCCACTCCTGGCGGAAGATCTCGGGGCTCTTCGGCGCTTCGAAGGACAGGTCACGCACGTAGATGCGCTGCAGGGAGAACTGAGGAGTCTGTTCGCCTTGGGCGGCGCCGTTAGCTTGTTCGGTCATGGGGCAAAGCCTTCTGCTGTAGGACTTAAAGGGAAATCAGGCGTTGAGCAGTGCGTCGAGCTTGCCGGCCCGCTCCAGGGCAAACAGATCGTCGCAACCGCCCACATGGGTCTCACCGATCCATATCTGCGGCACCGAGGTGCGGCCGGCCTTGCGCGTCATCTCGGCGCGCACGTCGGGTTTGCCGTCGACACGGATCTCGTCGAACGACACGCTTTTACTGGTCAGCAGCTGCTTGGCGCGGATGCAGAACGGGCACCAGTCGCTGGAGTAGATGACGACCTGGGCCATGTCACTTCACCACAGGCAGGTTGTCGCCACGCCAGGTGGCGATGCCGCCGCCCAGGCGCGCGGCGGTGAAACCGGCTTTCTGCAGTTCACGGGCGGCGGTGCCGGCCTGCTGGCCCAGGGCATCGACGACGATGATGGTCTTGGCCTTGTGCTTTTCCAACTCAGCTAGGCGCGAGGCCAGCTTGTCGTAAGGGATGTTCAGGGCACCGACGATGTGGCCGGTATCGAAATCCTTCTTGCTGCGGATATCGACCACCACGCCTTCGTCGCGGTTGATCAGCGCTGTCACTTCGCGGCTGCTCAGGCTTTTGCCGCCCTTGCTCATTTCGGTGAAGATCAGCAGCGCAAGAATGATGACGAACAGGCCAGCGAGGATGAAGTGGTTGGTAGCGAATTCAATGAGGTTGGCAAGCATCACGCGGTTCCGGGGCGGTAAAATGCCGGCCAGTATACACAGCAAGGTCAGTCCACCAAAGGCCGCACGGCGGTGACGGGATCTTTCCGGGGCCGTAGAATGTCTGACCGATTTCAGTGGGTCGCCTCCCGGGGCGACCGCCCCCGGATCGCCGCAGGCGAGCACGCGCTCGCTGCCGGCCTTCATAGCGTCCCAAGAAGAGCGAGCCCCGTATGAGCGCAGCGCCCAAACCCCTGGTTCTGGTCATTCTCGACGGCTTCGGCCACAGCGACACGCCCGAGCACAACGCCATTTTCGCCGCCAACACGCCGGTCTACGATCACCTGCGTGCCACCCAGCCCCATGGGCTGATCTCCGGCAGCGGTATGGACGTCGGTCTGCCGGACGGGCAGATGGGCAACTCCGAGGTAGGCCACATGAACCTCGGCGCGGGCCGCGTGGTGTATCAGGACTTCACCCGGGTGACCAAGGCGATCCGTGACGGTGAGTTCTTCGAGAATCCGGCGATCACTGGTGCTGTAGACAAAGCAGTTGGCGCCGGCAAGGCCGTGCATATCCTAGGCCTGCTGTCCGACGGCGGCGTACACAGCCACCAGGATCACCTCGTGGCAATGGCCGAACTGGCCGCACGCCGCGGAGCCGAGAAGATCTACCTGCACGCCTTTCTCGACGGTCGCGATACCGCGCCGAAAAGCGCCCAGAGTTCCATCGAGCTGCTCGACGCCACCTTCGCCAAGCTCGGCAAGGGCCGCATCGCCTCATTGATCGGCCGCTACTTCGCCATGGACCGCGACAACCGCTGGGACCGCGTGGCCCAGGCCTACAACCTGATCGTCGATGGCCAGAGCCAGTTCCAGGCGGACACGGCCCTGGCTGGCCTGCAAGCCGCCTATGCTCGCGACGAGAGCGACGAGTTCGTCAAAGCCACCCGCATCGGTGAGCCGGCGCCGGTCGAAGACGGCGACGCCGTAGTGTTCATGAACTTCCGCGCCGACCGCGCCCGTGAGCTGACCCGCGCCTTCGTCGAGCAGGGCTTCGATGCCTTCGAACGCGCCCGTGTACCGCAGACCGCCGGCTTCATCATGCTCACCCTGTACGCGGCGAGCATCGACACACCCAGCGCCTTCAAGCCCGAGGCCCTGACCAACGTGCTCGGCGAGTACCTGGCCAACAACGGCAAGACCCAGCTGCGCATCGCCGAGACCGAGAAGTACGCCCACGTGACCTTCTTCTTCTCCGGTGGTCGTGAAGAGCCGTTCCCCGGTGAAGAACGCATCCTGATTCCCTCGCCGAACGTCGCCACCTACGACCTGCAACCGCAGATGAACGCCCCCGAGGTGACCGACAAGATCGTCGACGCCATCGAAAACCAGCGCTTCGATGTGATCGTGGTCAACTACGCCAACGGCGACATGGTTGGCCACACCGGCGTATTCGAGGCGGCGGTGGCTGCCGTGGAATGTCTGGACATCTGCGTCGGTCGCATCGTCGAGGCGCTGGACAAGGTCGGTGGCGAAGCGCTGATCACCGCCGACCACGGCAACGTCGAGCAGATGCAGGACGAATGCACCGGCCAGGCACACACCGCACATACCTGTGAGCCGGTGCCGTTCATCTATGTCGGCAAGCGTGACGTGAGCATCCGCGAAGGCGGCGTGCTGGCCGACGTGGCACCCACCCTGCTGACCCTGATGGGCCTGCCAGTTCCCAAGGAAATGACCGGCACCAGTATCGTCACCCTCAACTGACGTTATCGGCCATCGGTCGACCGTGGCACGCCTTGGGTCGCAATCGCGAGCCAAGGCGTTCTTTTTAACCCGCGCCAAGGGCATACTAGGCGCGTTCCCCGCCAGGTACCGCCTGCACCATGCTCCGTGTCCTCACTTTCATCCTCATGACCAGCCTGCTGGCACCGGCTTTCGCCGATCAGAAAGCCGAAACGCAGAAGCAGCTGGAGGCGGCGCGTGCCGATGTCGCCGAACTGAAGAAACTGCTGGAACAACTGCAGCAGGAAAAATCCGGCGTGCAGAAGCAGCTCAAGACCACCGAAACCGAAATGGGCGAGCTGGAGAACCAGGTCAAGGGCCTGCGCGAAGAGCTGCAGGAGAGCGAAGAAGAGCTCAAGCGCCTCGATCAGGAGAAAAAAAAACTCCAGGGCGCGCGCCTTGAACAGCAACGACTGATCGGTATCCAGGCCCGTGCGGCCTACCAGGGCGGGCGTCAGGAATACATCAAGCTGCTTCTGAACCAGCAGAACCCGGAGAAATTCTCCCGCACCCTGACCTACTACGATTACCTCGCCGAAGCGCGCATGGCCCAACTGACCGCGTTCAACGAAACGCTGCGCCAGTTGGCCAACGTCGAGAAGGACATCAGCCATCATCAGGAGCAGCTGCAAGCGCAGAAAAGCGAGCTGGACAGCCGCAGCGCCAAGCTGGCCGAAGTACGCAAGGAACGTCAGCTGGCCCTGGCCAAGCTGAACAAGGATTTCAGCGCCCGCGATCAGCGACTCAAGGCCCGCGAGCAGGAGCAGGCCGAACTTGGCCGTGTGCTCAAGACCATCGAGGAAACCCTCGCCCGCCAGGCCCGTGCAGCCGAGGCCCAGCGCCAGCGCGAACTGGCCGCCGCTCGCGAGAAGCCCAGCACCCCATCGGCCACCGGCAAGCGCACCGAAAGCGGGCCGCTGGTCAGCTCCGGCGCCACTTACGGCGGCCCGTTCGCCAGCGCCAAGGGCAAGCTGCCGTGGCCGGTCAATGGCCGACTTGTTGCAAGATATGGAACCCCGCGGGGCGAAGACGCTCGGACTAAGTGGGACGGCGTGCTGATCGGCGCCGCCGCCGGCAGTCAGGTACGCGCCGTGCATGGTGGTCGGGTAGTTTTTGCAGACTGGTTGCGCGGTTCCGGGCTTCTGGTCATTCTCGACCATGGCAATGGTTACCTGACCCTGTACGGGCACAACCAAAGCCTGCTCAAGGACGCCGGAGACATCGTCAAGGCCGGGGAACCCATCGCCACCGTCGGTACCAGCGGCGGCCAGGACACCCCAGCACTGTATTTCGCGATTCGCCAGCAGGGCCGCGCCAGCGATCCGGCCCAATGGTGTCGGGCGCAAGGATAAGCGCCATCTCATTGTCGTAGGAGTTAGTTCGAATGCCGCATCTGTCCCGCCTCACCTCCCTGGCCCTGGCGATTGCCCTGCTCGGTGGCGCACCTGTGCTGCATGCCGACCAAGCTCCGATCACCCCGCCGCCGGCCGCCGACCAAAAAGCAGCCCCGCTGCCGCTGGACGAGCTGCGCACCTTCGCCGAGGTGATGGACCGCATCAAGGCCGCCTACGTCGAGCCGGTCACCGACAAGGAACTGCTGGAGAACGCCATCAAGGGCATGCTCAGCAACCTAGACCCGCATTCGGCCTACCTCGACCCGAAAGCCTTCGCCGAGTTGCAGGAAAGCACCAGCGGCGAGTTCGGCGGCCTGGGCATCGAAGTCGGCACCGAAGACGGCTTCATCAAGGTGGTGTCACCCATCGATGACACCCCGGCTTCCAAGGCCGGCATCCACCCCGGCGACCTGATCGTCAAGATCGACGGCAAGCCCACCAAGGGCCAGTCGATGATGGAAGCCGTGGAGAGGATGCGCGGCAAGGCCGGCAGTAAGATCGTCCTGACCCTGGTGCGTGAAGGCGGCAAGCCGTTCGACGTCGAGCTGACCCGCGCGGTGATCAAGGTCGCCAGCGTGCGCAGCCAAATGATCGATCCGGGCTACGGCTACATCCGCGTTACCCAGTTCCAGGTCAATACCGGTGAGGAAGTCGGCAAGGCACTGAACAAGCTGCGCAAGGAAAACGGCAAGAAGCTCAGCGGCCTGATACTCGACCTGCGCAACAACCCGGGCGGCGTGCTGCAGTCGGCCGTGGAAGTGGCCGACCACTTCCTCAAGAAGGGGCTAATCGTCTACACCAAGGGCCGCCTGCCCAACTCGGAGCTGCGCTTCTCCGCCGACCCGCTGGACGCCAGCGAAGGCGTGCCGCTGGTGGTGCTGATCAATGGTGGCAGCGCCTCGGCCTCGGAGATCGTCGCCGGCGCCCTGCAGGATCACAAGCGTGGCATCGTCATGGGCACCGACAGCTTCGGCAAGGGTTCGGTGCAGACCGTGCTGCCCCTGAACAATGACCGTGCCCTGAAGCTCACCACCGCGCTGTACTTCACGCCCAATGGCCGCTCGATCCAGGCCCAGGGCATCGTCCCGGACGTGGAAGTGGCGCGCGCCAAGCTGACTCGCGAGAGCGACGACCCGAGCCTCAAGGAAGCCGATCTGCAGGGCCACTTGGGCAACGGCAACGGCGGCGCCGATCGCCCGACTCAGAGCGCCCCCGGCAAGCCGGCCCGCCCGCAGGACGACGACTACCAGTTGAGCCAGGCGCTGAACCTGCTCAAGGGCCTGAACGTCACCCGCGCCGACTGATCCTCGGCGGCAAACAGAAAGCCCCGGCGCAGGCAACTGCGCCGGGGCTTTTTATTAGCTGATTGAAATGCCCGCTCTTAGGGGAGCGGGCGAACATAAACCCAGCTTGGTGCCGGGCTTTGTTGCCTGCATTGTTACAGGTAGTTGTTGGTCATCTCGTCGAGGAAGCCTTCGCTGCGCATCTCATCGAGGGCCTTCTGCAGGCGCTGTACCACCTCGTCCGGAGTGTCCTTGTTGAGTGCCAGATACAGCTCCGCCTCGTTGAAACGCAGCACGGTATTGAGCCCGGTGACGCCTTCCTGCTTGGCCAGGTAACGGCCGACCGGGTCGGTAGTGGCCCATAGGTCGATCTTGCCGCTGGTGAGCTTCTTGACGTTTTCCTGATCGCGCAGCGCGTTGACCGGCGCCAGGCCCTGGCTTTCCAGGTGCTGGCTCACCGCGTCGTTCTTGTACGCGCCGATGGTGTACTGCCCGGCATCCTTGAGGCTTTTAACGGTGAGGTTGCTGCCTGGCGCGGCAAGCAGCACCCAGCCGGTCTTGGCCAGCGGGCCAACCCACTTGAACAGCGGCTGACGCTCGGGAGTGAAGGTGGTGGAAAACAGCCCGTAGTTGGGTTTGTCCTGGGTCAGCTTGTAGAGGCGATCCCAGGGGAAGCGCAGGGTCAGGCTGTACTTGATGCCGGCACGTTTGAACATCTCGCGCACGATCTCGGCGTTGATGCCATCGATGCCGTCGTCACGGGCGAAGTTCTTGTCATCGACCGCCATGTTGAACGGCGGGAAGTTCTCGGTCAGCAGCACCATCTTGTAGTCGGCGGGCAGTTCGGCCCTGGCCGTAAAGGCCATGAAACCCAGCCCGAGCAGTGCAATGGTCTTCAAAGTGCTCAACATCAGTCGTTCCCCGCCACGTGGTTATGATTATGCTTGGCGGCCTCCTGCCGAACGTCGCACCACCACCGTCCTGGCAATGGCTGCCGCGCGCAAGGCACGCCAGTATGAACGCCGAATCATAGCCACGCCGGCGCCCCTCAGTACCTTGGCGTGCCCATCAAACGTTCAGGGCTAAAGATAGCTGTTGAGGATACTGTCGACGATCCCCTCAGCGCGCATCTTGTCCAATTCCGACTGCAGCTTCTGTACCACCTCGTCAGGCACCTCCTTGTTCAGTGCCAGATAGAGCTGCGCGCTGTTGAAACGCAGCACAGTCTTCAAGCCGCTGACACCTTCCTGGCGCGCCAGGTAGCGGCCCGCTGGATCACCAGTGGCCCACAGGTCGATCTGCCCCGCCATCAGCTTCTTGGCGTTTTCCTGGTCGCGCAGCGAGGTCAACGGCTGCAAGCCTTGCTTCTCGAGGTGCTCGGCGATGGCATCCCCCTTGTAGGCGCCAATGCGGTACTGCTTGGCCTGCTGCAGGTTGTTGACCACCAACTTGCTGTCGCCGCGCGCCAGCAGCACCCAGTCGTCCGGGCCGATGGGGCCGACCCACTTGAACAGCGCCTCGCGCTCGGGCAGCCGCGCGGTCACGAACACACCGTAGTCGGGCTTTTCCAGTGCGAGCTTGTAGATGCGATCCCAGGGAAAACGCAGGGTCAGGCTGTACTTGATGCCGGCGCGCTTGAACATTTCGCGCACCACGTCGACGGCGATCCCGTCGATGTTGTCTTCCTGGGCGAAGTTCTTGCCGTTGATCGCCATGTTGTAGGGCGGGAAGTTTTCCGTCAGCAACACCACGTTGTAGTTCGGGTCGATTTCGGCGCGCGCCACCGACGCCATCACAAGCAGGGCTCCTGCCGCTGCCAACCACAGACGTTTGCACATGTACTGGACTACCTGTCATTCAATGCGTTGACGAGCGGCCGGAAAGGTAGCGCCCGGCGTGACCGGACGTTCGGGCAAAAATAGCAAGCTAGACGCTTTGGCTTGACCCGATGCTTGTCACACGGGTGCTAGCTTAGCGCCATTAGCGGGCACCCAAAAGGCCAATTGCACCAGATTGGGCGCACCGCTGACGAGGCACGGCTCAGCGCACCACGATACCGCGGCTGGCCATGTAGGCTTTAGCTTCGGGCACGGTGTACTCGCCGAAGTGGAAGATGCTCGCCGCCAGCACCGCGGCGGCCTTGCCTTCGATAATGCCGTCGGCCAAATGCTGCAGGTTGCCGACGCCGCCGGAAGCGATCACCGGGATGCCCACCGCTTCGCTGATGGCACGGGTCACGCCCAGGTCGTAGCCGCTCTTCACGCCGTCCTGATCCATGCTGGTGAGCAGGATCTCGCCGGCGCCCAGGCCTTCCATCTTCATCGCCCACTGCACGGCATCGAGGCCTGTCGGCTTGCGGCCGCCGTGGGTGAAGATTTCCCAGCGCGGCGCTTCGCCCGGGCCGGACACCCTCTTGGCGTCGATGGCGACGACGATGCACTGCGAGCCGAAGCGCGAGGCGGCTTCGCCGACGAACTCGGGGGTGAACACCGCTGCGGTGTTGATCGACACCTTGTCGGCACCGGCGTTGAGCAGGTTGCGGATATCCGCCACGCTGCGCACCCCACCGCCCACGGTTAGCGGGATGAACACCTGGCTGGCCATGCGCTCGACGGTGTGCAGCGTGGTATCGCGGCCATCGACGCTGGCGGTGATATCCAGAAAGGTGATCTCGTCGGCACCCTGCTCGTCGTAACGACGGGCGATCTCCACCGGATCGCCGGCATCGCGAATGTTCTCGAACTTTACGCCCTTGACCACGCGGCCGTTGTCCACGTCGAGGCAGGGGATGATGCGTTTAGCCAGTGCCATACGGAGCTCCCGTAGGGTGGGTGCAACCCACCGATAAAGATTAGGTCAGTTGCGGCGGGCTTCACCCGCCCTACGGTTCAAACCTTGAAGTTGTCGCAAAACGCCTGCGCTTGCGCCACGTCCAGAGTGCCTTCGTAGATCGCGCGGCCGGTGATGGCGCCGACGATGCCAGGCGAACGAGCCAGCAGCAGCTTCTCGATATCGCCCAGGTTGTGGATGCCGCCGGAAGCGATCACCGGGATGCGGCTGGCGGCAGCCAGGGCGGCGGTGGCTTCGACGTTGCAGCCCTGCATCATGCCGTCTTTGGCGATATCGGTATAAACGATGGCCGACACACCGTCTGCCTCGAAACGCTTGGCCAGGTCGGTGGCCTGCACGCTGCTGACTTCCGCCCAGCCATCGGTGGCGACGAAGCCATCCTTGGCGTCCAGGCCGACGATGACCTTGCCCGGGAAGGCCTTACAGGCGTCGGTGACGAACTGCGGATCCTTCACGGCCTTGGTGCCGATGATCACGTAGCTGACGCCGGCCTTGACGTAGTGCTCGATGGTTTCCAGCGAGCGGATACCGCCGCCGATCTGAATCGGCAAGTTCGGGTAGCGCTTGGCGATGGCGGTAACCACTTCACCATTGACCGGCTGACCTTCGAAGGCACCATTAAGGTCGACAAGGTGCAGGCGACGGCAGCCGCCCTCGACCCACTTGGCGGCCATGCTCACCGGGTCATCGGAGAACACCGTGGAATCTTCCATGCGGCCCTGGCGAAGGCGTACGCAGGCGCCGTCCTTGAGGTCGATAGCGGGGATAATCAGCATCTGC
Source organism: Phytopseudomonas straminea (assembly GCF_900112645.1). Lineage (GTDB taxonomy): Bacteria > Pseudomonadota > Gammaproteobacteria > Pseudomonadales > Pseudomonadaceae > Aquipseudomonas > Aquipseudomonas straminea. The sequence continues at coordinate 199,510 of NZ_FOMO01000001.1, forward strand.
AGCACCTTGTCTAGTTCAGCCGGCCTGGGCCGGGATCAATCTTTCTCGAGCGCCCACAGGTCGACTTCGAGGCTCTCGAAGCGCTCGCGCAGCAAGCTGTGCGCATCGGTGATCGCTCGGTTGTAGTAATGCGGGGCGATGTCGCGCCCGAACAGTTCGAGCAGCTCCAGCTCGAAGCGGTCGCTCAGAAAGCGCTGCAGCTTGTGCACCGCATCGCTTTCCTGCTCGGGCGTGAGCGTCAGAACCGGGCCTTTGAGCCGTGCCATCTACCAGCGGCCATCCCAGGCGGCGAAGTTCTGCAGCAGCTGCAGGCCATGGGTGTGGCTCTTCTCCGGATGGAACTGCACGGCGAAACGCGAACCGTCGGCCAGGGCCGCGGCGAAATCCTTCCCGTAGTGACCACGGCCAACCACCTGCTGAGCCTTGGCCGCTTCGACATAGAAGCTGTGCACGAAGTAGAAGCGCGCCTGCTCGGGGATGTTGTGCCACAGCGGATGCTTGACCGCCTGGCTCACCTCGTTCCAGCCCATGTGGGGGACTTTCAGCGGCTCACCGTCCTCGACCATGTCCTTGCCGAAGAAGCGCACCTGGCCGGGAAATAGGCCGATGCAGTCGACACCGTCGTTCTCTTCGCTGCGGTCGAGCAGCGCCTGCATGCCCACGCAGATGCCGAGAAACGGACGATCCTGGCTGACTTCGCGAACCAGTTCGTCAAAGCCCAGGCGGCGGATCTCGGCCATGCAGTCGCGGATCGCGCCAACGCCGGGAAACACCACACGGTCGGCCTCGCGGATCACCTGATCATCGCTGGTCACCAGCACACGGCCGGCGCCCACATGTTCCAGCGCCTTGGACACCGAGTGCAGGTTGCCCATGCCGTAGTCGATGACGGCTACCGTCTGCATCAGAGCACGCCCTTGGTCGATGGCATCTGCCCGGCCATGCGCGGGTCGAGTTCGACCGCCATGCGCAGGGCGCGACCGAAGGCCTTGAACACGGTTTCGATCTGGTGGTGGGTGTTCACGCCACGCAGGTTGTCGATGTGCAGGCTGACCTGAGCATGGTTGACGAAGCCCTGGAAGAATTCCTGGAACAGGTCGACATCGAAGCCGCCGACCACCGCGCGGGTGAACGGCACGTGCATCTGCAGGCCGGGACGACCGGAGAAGTCGATCACCACGCGCGACAACGCTTCGTCCAGCGGCACGTAGGAGTGGCCGTAGCGGGTCATGCCCTTCTTGTCGCCAACGGCCTTGGCGAAGGCCTGGCCGAGGGTGATGCCGACGTCTTCGACGGTGTGGTGGTCGTCGATGTGCAGATCGCCCTTGCAGAAGATGTCCAGGTCGATCAGGCCATGGCGGGCGATCTGGTCGAGCATGTGCTCGAAGAACGGCACGCCGGTATCGAAGGTGGCCTTGCCTGTGCCATCCAGATTGATCGAGACCTTGATCTGGGTCTCCAGGGTATTGCGCTCGACGGATGCCGTACGTTCGGCCATCACCTGCTCCACAAAATCGTTGGGCGAAAGGGCGAACATTATAGGCTGATAAGCGGCAAAGCTATAAAGCCGTCCGGCAAAAATGCCGCAAGGCGCGGCAGTCGGAATTCAGGGCTTATCAAAAGACGCGCATAAAAAATCCCGCGGACGCACAAGGCGTCGGCGGGATTTTCACGATATCGCGAGCTAGAGCCCTGCTAGGCAAAACCAGGCGAGGAAGCGGAGTGTACTTTTGTACATGAGCATTCCGAGCCTGGTTTTAACGCCGCAGGGCCGACGCGCAGCAGATCGTGATTAGTGGAACAGGACTACGGTCTTCTGCAGGGTAATCCAAACACCCCAAGCCAGCGGGATACCCACGGCCAACCAGGCAGCGATCACCAGCGGCTTGCTCGACGGATCGGCAGCCCACTCCAGCTCCGCAGCGGACGGCTTGGATTTCTCGCCATGGGCGCGCTCGGCGGCCAGCTCTGCGTCGGTCATGAAATACTTCGGATCCACAGGGCGGACCAGCAGGTTGCAGATGAAGCCCAGCACCAGCAGACCAGCGAGGATGTACAGGGTGATGTCATAAGCGGCAGCGCGCTCGACGCCGATGCTCAGCTGATACTCACGCAGATAGTTCACCAGTACCGGACCCAGCACGCCAGCGAAGGCCCAGGCAGTCAGCAGACGACCGTGGATCGCACCGACCATCTGGGTACCGAACAGGTCAGCCAGGTAAGCCGGAACGGTCGCGAAGCCACCACCGTACATGGACAGGATCAGGCAGAAGGCGAACACGAACAGCGCGATGCTGCCCAGGTGACCGGTCCACGGAACCAGCGCGTACAGGGTGAAGCCCAGCGCGAAGAACACGAAGTAGGTCGCCTTGCGGCCGATCAGGTCGGAGAACGAAGCCCAGAAGAAACGACCACCGATGTTGAACAGACTGAGCAGGCCGGTGAAGCCCGCAGCGATGGCGGCGATCTGGCCAAGCTGTGCAGCGCTCAGTTCACTGAACGGCACGTTCAGGCCGATCAGTTTGCCGCCGAAGACTTCCTGCAGCATGGGCGAAGCCATGCCGATGATGCCGATACCAGCCGATACGTTCAGGCACAGTACGGCCCAGACCAGCCAGAACTGCGGAGTTTTCCACGCGGTGTTCACGTGGACATGGCCCTTGGTGATCATCGCGTTGTTGGCCTTGGCAGCCGGAGCGACCCAGCCAGCAGGCTTCCAGCCGGTTGGCGGAACGCGGTAGGCCAGTGCGCCGCCGACCATGAAGATGAAGTAGATCACCGCCATGACCACGAAGCTCTGCCATACACCTACGCCAGTTTCATTGGCGAAGTGGCCCATCAGCGCCGCGGCCAGAGGTGCACCGACCATCGCGCCGCCACCGAAGCCCATGATGGCCATACCGGTAGCCATACCGCGCTTGTCCGGGAACCACTTGATCAGCGTCGATACCGGGGAGATGTAGCCCAGACCCAGACCGATACCACCGATCACGCCGGAACCGACCCACATCAGCCAGATCTGGTGGGTATAGATACCCAGCGCGGAGATCAGCAGACCGCCACACCAGCACACGGCCGAAACCAGACCTGCTTTACGCGGACCGGCATGCTCCAGCCAGCCGCCCCATACAGCAGCTGCGCAACCCAGGAACACGAAGAACAGGGTATAGATCCAGCCCAGCATGGAGATCTGCCAATCGCAGTTGCTGGCGAAGATCTGCTCGAAGAAACCAATTTCCGGCGCACACGCGACTGGCGCGGTGATACCAATGGCCTTGGACAACGGCAGCCAGAATACGGAGAACCCGTAGGCCATGCCGATACACAGGTGGATGGCGAGGGCAGCTGGCGGAACCAGCCAGCGGTTGAAACCGGGCTTAGCGATGATGCGTTCCTTGGACAGGAAAGCAGGCGTCGCCGAAGCACCGTTTTGCACGGTGGCGTCAGTCATGTTTTCTTCTCTGATTAGGTTGGCAAACAGGTAATTACTGGCGAAACATCGATAGAAGCATCGCCAAACAACAAGTAAGTATGGGGAGAGTCCATTCGTTCTAGCTGGTCGCTAGCTCCCCGTGGCATTGTGTCACATCGCCATGGTCGCATTGCAACCACCCAAACGATAGTTTTGCGGGTCTACAGCACCTTTTTAGGCATTGATTCTGGCTCTAATCGACAGCCGGTAGAAAACCGGCGCCAAAATACACGCCCTCCAATGTCCGGGCTAGGCGCGACAGTAGCGAGCCCGGATGACAGTTCGACTGCCAAAAGCAGGCACACCAAATCAATACCTGCGCCACAGCATAGCCAACCCTCGATTACGCACCGAAATTATTGCCCTGCACCGCGCATGAATACCCGTGCCTACAGTGCAAGCGGCAATTCTGCAGATTCAATGCCGCAAATCTTGACTAGTAGTGGTCTACCAGCTCAGGCAATACGCCTCGCGTTGGCCAGTGCCTGCCAGCAGAGCTCGCGCGTACACGACTGCCTTTAACCGCGGGGACGCCTCGGGCGTTATACTCGCGGATTCCAATTTCTCGTCACTGCATAGGACTCGTCCATGAAAGCGCTCGGCAAAATCCTGGGTCTGTTCTTCCTCGGACTACTGCTGATCATCGTGGCGTTGGGCTTTGCCCTGACTCACCTGTTCGACCCCAACGACTACAAGGATGAAATCCGCCAACTGGCGCGGGACAAGGCCAACCTCGAGCTGACCCTCAACGGCGACATTGGCTGGAGCCTGTTCCCCTGGCTGGGCCTTGAGCTGACCGACGCCACCCTGGCCAGCGCCAGCACGCCGGACAAGCCGTTCGCCAATCTGCGCCTGCTTGGTCTGTCGGTGCGCGTGCTGCCGCTGCTGCGCAAGGAAGTGCAGATGAGCGACATCCGCGTCGACGGCCTGAACCTCGACCTGCAGCGTGACGAAAACGGCCACGGCAACTGGGAAGACGTCGGCCACCCGCCGGCCAAGCCAGGTGATGCGCCGGCCGAACAAACCGCAAGCAACGACGCACCGCAATCAGCAGACAAGCCGACGCAGGAAAGTAGCGGCCAGCCGATCAAGCTGGACATCGACAGCCTGATCGTCAACGGTGCCCGGGTGGACTACCGCGACGCCCAGAAGGGCCAGCAATTCAGCGCCGAGAGCATCCAGCTGACCACCGGCGCGATCCGCGAAGGCGCCGGTGTGCCGATCAAGCTCAGCGCATTCTTCGGCAGTAACCAGCCGGTGATGCGTGCGCGCACCGAACTGCAGGGCGAGCTGCGCTTCGACCGCGTCCTCAAACGCTACCAACTCGAAGATGCGCGTCTGTCCGGCGAGGCGTCTGGCGAGCCATTCAATGGCCAGACCCTCACCTATGCAGCCCAGGGCCAATTGCTGGTCGACCTGGCAGCACAAGTCGCCGAATGGAATGGCCTCAAATTGTCCGCCAACCAGTTGCGCGCCCTGGGTGAAGTGAAGGTGCGTGACCTACAGAGCGAGCCGAAGCTGTCCGGCGGCCTGTCGGTAGCGCCCGTCAACCTGCGCGAGTTTCTCGCCAGCCTCGGTCAGAAATTGCCGCCGATGAACGACGAGAAAACCCTGTCGCAATTCGAGCTGGTCACCCAACTGAACGGCACTGCCAACAGCCTGTCGCTGGACGAGCTGACCCTCAAGCTCGACGACAGCACCTTTACCGGCAAGCTCGCCGTGGCCGACTTCGCCAAGCAGGCGCTGCGCGTGCAGCTCAAGGGCGACAAGCTCGACCTCGACCGCTACCTGCCACCCGCTAGCAAGGACAAGAAGGACGCCGACTCGGCGCGCAAGGCCGAAGTGCGTGAAACCGTCGCCAACGCTGGCCAGGCCGGCACCACGCCAGTGCCCAACACACCGACCCAGCAGGCCTGGAGCTCCAGCGAAGTGCTCCCGATCCCGGCCCTGCGCAAACTCGATATGCAGGCCAACCTGACCCTCGACCAGCTGACCCTACAGAAGCAGACACTCAGCGCCGTCAGCCTCAAGGCCCGCGGCCAAGGTGGCGCGCTGAGCCTGGAAGAGCTGCGCGGCAAGCTTGGCAACGGCAGCTTCGCCATCAAGGCCGATGCCGATGTGCGCCCCGCCGTGCCGGTGCTCAGCCTGCATACCCAACTGAGCGGCATGCCGGTCGAGCCATTCCTCAAGGACGAACAGCGCCCCTCGCCGCTCAAGGGCCTGCTCGACCTGAACAGCGACCTGACCACCAGCGGCAACAGTCAGAAAGCCTGGATCGACGCCCTCAACGGCACCGCCAGCTTCATGCTCAAAGACGGCGTGCTGGTCGACGCCAACCTGGAGCAGCAACTGTGCCGCGGCATTTCCACCCTCAACCGCAAACAGTTGAGCGGCGAGCCGCGCAGCAAAGACACGCCCTTCGAGCGCTTGCAAGGCAGCCTGAGCATCCGCAACGGCGTGGCCAGCAACCCCGATCTGCAGACCCGTATCCCCGGCCTGAGCGTGGCCGGCAACGGTGATGTCGACCTGCGCGTACTGGGCATGGATTACCGCGTTGGCATCACCATCGAAGGCGATCAGCGCGAAATGCCGGACCCGGCCTGCGAGGTCAACCAGCGCTACGTCGGCATCGCCTGGCCGCTGCACTGCCGGGGCCCACTGGAGCTCGGCGCCAAGGCCTGCCGCCTGGATCAGGAAGGCATGGGCAAGGTCGCAGCCAAGCTGGCCGGCGATCGCATCAACGAAAAGCTCGAAGAGAAGCTCGGTGATAAGGTCAGCCCGGAACTGAAAGACGCACTCAAGGGCCTGTTCAAGCGATGACTCCCGAGCAATTCTCCAGCGCCGTGCTGCGCTGGTACGACGCGCACGGCCGCAAGGACCTGCCCTGGCAGCAGAACATCACGCCATACCGCGTGTGGGTCTCGGAGATCATGCTGCAGCAGACCCAGGTCAGCACCGTGCTCGGCTACTTCGACCGCTTCATGAGCGCGCTGCCCACCGTGCGCGATCTGGCCGAAGCGCCGGAAGACGAAGTGCTGCACCTGTGGACCGGCCTGGGTTATTACACCCGCGCCCGCAACCTGCAGAAGACCGCGCAGATCATCATGGCCGAGCACGGCGGCGAATTCCCACGCAGCGTCGAAGCCCTCACCGAACTACCCGGCATCGGCCGCTCGACGGCAGGCGCCATTGCCAGCCTGAGCATGGGCCTGCGCGCGCCGATTCTCGACGGCAACGTCAAACGCGTGCTGGCCCGTTTCGTCGCCCAGGAAGGCTATCCGGGCGAGCCCAAGGTAGCCAAGCAGCTATGGGCCGTGGCCGAGCGCTTCCTGCCCGAGGAACGCGTCAATCATTACACCCAGGCGATGATGGACCTGGGCGCCACGCTCTGCACACGCAGCAAGCCCACCTGCCTGCTCTGCCCGGTACAAAGCGGCTGCGAAGCGCATCTGCTCGGCCTGGAGATCCGCTACCCGGTGGCCAAGCCGCGCAAGGAACTGCCGCAGAAACGCACCCTGATGCCCATGCTGGTCAGCCGTGACGGCGCCGTGCTGCTCTACCGGCGGCCGTCTACCGGCCTCTGGGGCGGCCTGTGGAGCCTGCCGGAACTCGATGACCTCGACGCCCTGAACGGCCTCGCCGACCAGCACCAACTACGCCTCGGCGAACGCCGCCAGCTCGACCAAATCACCCATACCTTCAGCCACTTCCAACTGGCCATCGACCCCTGGCTGATCGAGGTCGACGGCGTGCCCGGCTACGTGGCCGAGGCCGACTGGCTCTGGTATAACCTCGCCACCCCGCCGCGCCTGGGCCTCGCCGCCCCGGTCAAAAAGCTGCTCAAACGCGCGGCCGACGCACTGCATACAGGAGAAATGGCATGACCCGCACCGTGATGTGCCGCAAGCACAAACAGGAACTCCCCGGCCTGGATCGCGCGCCCTACCCTGGCGCCAAAGGCGAAGACATCTTCCAGAACGTCTCCAAGCAAGCCTGGGACGAATGGCAGAAGCACCAGACCTTGCTGATCAACGAGCGTCGCCTGAACATGATGAACGCCGAAGACCGCAAATTCCTGCAGGCCGAGATGGACAAGTTCCTCTCCGGCGAGGATTACGCCCAGGCCGAAGGCTACGTGCCGCCCAGCGAATAAGCGGCCTGAGACGTAAGCGCCCGGAATATTTAAATATTTTCCAAAAAAGGTTTGACACCCCAAGGCTAAAACCGTTTAATACGCGCCGTTGCCCAGGTAGCTCAGTCGGTAGAGCAGGGGATTGAAAATCCCCGTGTCGGCGGTTCGATTCCGTCCCTGGGCACCACCTTATACTCAGGTGGTGCATGTACCATCCGAGAATTAAAGAACCGGCCTAGCGCCGGTTTTTTAATGCCTGAAATTTATTCCCTTCCCTGGCGCTTCAAGGCTGGAGCCGCGCGCATGAGCATTCGCCTGATCGGATTGTTGGTGCTCCTGCTGATACTGCCAATACTCGGCAATGCCGCCAATACGCCCTGCTCGGGTAGCAAGGGCGGCATCGCGCGTTGTGATGGCCCGCTGTTTCTTTGTAACGACGGATCGATCAGCAGAAGCAAGCGCGATTGCAGCGCCGAGCACCGAGGCTCTGCCACGACACTGCGAGCCACTGGCAACGTCGCCAGCGACTGTCCTTGTGGCAGCGGGACGCTATGTACCGGCCCGCGAGGCGGGCAATACTGCATGACTCGCAGCGGCACCAAGAGCTACAGGCGCAAGTAGTCAAGACACCTCCGCCTGGCGGATACGCTGAACGCCCGCCCTCGCCCCGCGCTCCACATGACATTGCCCGCCCCCACTACAGCGGGCCTTATGCAGCGGGAGCCAGCCATGCAAGTCAATATCGCCCTGAAGGCCGCCAACGACCCCAAACAGCCGCCGGTCGAGCCGAATGAGACACCAATCAACGATCCGGGTAACGAGGATCCGGGCTCTATCGTCGATGATCCGGATAGCCCGTTCAGCCCGCAGCGGCCTATCGAGGAGCCAGGGAAGCCTGCGCCAGAGAAGCACTGAATGAGTCATAGCCCGGGTTGAGCGGAGCGATACCCGGGTTCGTATTCAGTTCGTTGGGATGCTTGATGAGTTACGGCGCTTGAAGGTGTGCGCCGGCCGTCAGATCAGGTTAGCGCTTCAGCCGCCCTACGTGCTGCACGAGCCAATTCGCAAGCATGGACTAGGCATCTCCGCCCGTTCCCACAGAATCTGAGCGATGCCAATAGCTGTTTCAGGTCATGGTCGCGTCGCTTGTGTTGAGCACAGGAGTAGCTACAGGCCGCATCCCATAGGCGAAGGTGAGGCCGATTGGCGGGTTACGGCGCGGGAAGATGTGCGCCGGACGCCACAGAGGGTAGCGCCTTCACCCACCCTACAGCCTATCCGTCCAGCCTGTGACCACCATGGGAGCGGGCCATGCCCGCGAAATTCTTGGGTATGAACCAGACGTCCCGGCACGCCCCTCATCAGGTAGAAGCGGCCGGGTGTATCCCTCGCCTCAATCAAGCAGATGGGCAATCTGCGTGCTTAGGGTTTCCAGGGTAAAGGGCTTGCTCAGCAGTGGTGCCGAGTCGAGCAGGGCACTGCCGGTCTCGCGCACTTCGGCGGGGTGGCCGCTGATGAAGATCACCTTGAGGTCCGGGCGCAGCAGCAATGCCGGCTCGGCGATGCGCACGCCGGAGACTCCGCCGGGCAGTCGGAAGTCAGTGATCAACAGGTCCAGGTGCGGCTTGGTGGCCAGGATGGCGAAGGCATCGGCGGCGCAGTCGGCCTGCAGCACGTAATAGCCCTCGCCCTCCAGATATTCGGCCAGCAGCATGAGCAGCAGCGGATCGTCCTCGACGATCAGTACGCATCGTTTCACATCGTTCATTGCACTGCTCCGCTCCTACCAATTTCTGCACCTTCGCTTCGACCCTGGCGCCGTGGTGAGTTCAACCTATCCGCCTATCTGCACGCGGGTGCCACGCGGCAGCCAGACGCTGAACAGCGAGCCCTGCCCCAGGCTGCTCTGCACCTCGATATGCCCACCATGAGCCTTGACGATCTGGTCGGAGATAAAGAGACCAAGCCCCAACCCTGCTACCGACTCGCTACCCACCGCGCGCTCGAACTGCTGGAAGATGCGATGTTGGTTTTCCAGGGAAATCCCGATGCCGTGGTCGCGCACCTCGACGCGCGCACCGCCTTCATCGGAGCGGGCGCGCACTTCGATGGGTCGCCCGGCGCCATAGCGCAAGGCGTTACTAAGCAGGTTGCTGATCACCTGCTCGATGCGGAACTGGTCCCAGCTGCCGTGCAGCACCTCATCGATGTCCAACTGCAGGTCGCAACCGGCTACGGTCATCTGCTGGGCGAAGTTCTCGGCGACGTTGCGCACGGTCTGCGCCAGGTCGAACTCCACTGGGCGAATGGACAGCTTGCCGGTGCGGATGCGCGACACGTCGAGCATATCCTCGATCAGACGGATCAGGCTGTGGATCTGCCGTTCGTCGCGGTCGAACATGGCGCCGAGCTTGTCTTCGCTGAACGCGGTGAGGTTGCCCTTGGCCAGGTGCATCTTGCGCAGCTGGGTGTCGAGGATCAGCCCGTTGAGCGGCGTACGCAGCTCGTGGGAGACGATGGACATGAAGTCGTCACGCATGCGCACCGCATGCTGCAGCTCGCCCTGGGTCGAACGCAGCTCGGCGAGTAGCGCGTCCTGCTCCTGACGCGAGCGTTCCAGCGCTTCCACCTGCTGAGCCATGACCTTGCGCTGGCGATACAGGTCGACGAACACCGCCACCTTGCTCTGCACCGCCTGGATATCCAGCGGTTTGTAGAGAAAGTCCACGGCGCCGCTCTCGTAGCCCTTGAACGCGTAGTTCATCTCACGCCCGGCGGCGCTGACGAAGACGATGGGGATGTGCTTGGTCTTCTCCGTGCCGCGCATCAGTTCGGCCAGTTCGAAGCCGTTCATGCCCGGCATCTGCACGTCGAGAATGGCCAGGGCGAACTCGTGCTCGAGTAGCAGCACCAGGGCATCGTCGGCGCATTGCGCCTTGTACACCTCACGATCATCGCGGCGGATCAATGCCTCCAGCGCCAGCAGGTTCTCCGGCAGGTCATCGACGATCAATAGTTTGCATCCGGTGCTACTCAACATGGGCGTGAGTCCAGTTCGGTTAGCAATGCGAGAATGCCCCGCAAAGGAAGAATGTAGTCGGGTTGGTGCAGCGCCAGGGCCGCTTCGGGCATGGTCGCAACCTGCGCCTCCTGCGGGTCCTGCACTACGGTCACTCCGCCCCGCTGTTTTATTGTGTACAACCCGGCGGCGCCGTCCTGATTGGCGCCCGTGAGCAAGATGCCCAATAGCTGGCTGCCGTAAACATCGGCAGCCGAATCGAACAGGTAATCGATCGAGGGCCGGGAAAAATGCACCGGCTCCTCACGACTATAGGAAAAGCTTCCATCGGCCTCGATGCACAGGTGATAACCGGGGGCGGCGAAGTACAGCGTGCCCGGCTGCAGCACTTCCTTGTCTTGCGCCTCTTTTACCCGCAGCGCGAGGCGGCGGGCGAACAGATCCGGCAGCAGGCTTTCACGCCCGTCCGGCAGGTGCAGCACCACCACCACCGGTAAACCGTAGTCGCCCGGCAGCCCGACGAACAGGTTGAGCAGCGCTTCCACGCCACCGGCCGAGGCGCCGACCACCACCGCAGAGAGTTTGCGAAGGGGCGCTTTCATAGTTTACGGAACACCCGTTCCTGGCGATTCAGCGCCTCGAAACGCCCGGCGTAGGCTGAGAAGTCCAGGCTTTCCTTGCTGCCCAGGCCAAGGAAAGCGCGGTGCCCGAGTGACTCGTGAAACAGGCCAAAGGCGCGGTCCTGCAGGGTCTTGTTGAAGTAGATCAGCACGTTGCGACAGGAGATGAACTGGGTTTCCGAGAACACGCTGTCGGTGGCCAGGCTGTGGTCGGCGAAGGTCACGTTGGCGCACAAAAAGCGCTCGAACAGCGCACCTTCGTAGGCCGCCGTATAGTAGTCGGCCAACGAACCCTTACCGCCGGCGCGCTGATAGTTCTCGCTATACAGCCGCATGTTGTCGATGGGGAAGATGCCACGCTTGGCCTTCTCCAGCGAGCGCGGGTTGATGTCGGTAGCGTAGATGATCGAGCGCTCCAGCAGCCCCTCTTCGTGCAGTAGGATGGCCAGGGAATAGACCTCCTCGCCCGTGCTGCAGCCGGCCACCCACAACTTTAGCGACGGGTAGGTGCGCAGAAACGGCACCACCTCCTGGCGCAGCGCCAGGAAGTAGCTCGGGTCGCGGAACATCTCGCTGACCGGGATGGTGAGGAACTGCAGCAGCTGCATGAACGCCGCCGAGTCGTGGATGATCCGCGCCTGCAGCTCGGAGATGCTCGCGCACTCGAACTGGCGCATGGCGTGCACGATCCGGCGCTTGAGCGAAGAGCCGGAGTAGTCGCGAAAATCGTAGCTGTACTGCAGGTAGATCGCCTCGATCAGCAGCCGCAGCTCGATATCCTGGGTACGGTCGGACATGTCAGATGCGTTCCAGCTTCGGCAGCCATACGCGGACCAGCGAGAACAGCCGATCCAGATCAATGGGTTTGGCCAGGTAGTCGTTGGCACCGGCCTTCATGCACAGGTCCTGATCATCCTTCATGGCTTTGGCGGTCACCGCGATGATCGGCAGCTTGCGCCAGCGAGGGTTCTCACGGATACGCCGGGTGGCTTCGTAGCCGTCCATCTCCGGCATCATCACATCCATCAGCACCAGGTCGATATCGCCCACCGCTTCCAGTTTCTCGATGGCTTCGCGGCCATTGCGCGCCACCTCGACCTGGGCCCCTTTGTGCTCCAGGGCACTGGTGAGGGCAAAGATGTTGCGCACATCGTCATCGACCAGCAGCAGACGCCGACCTTCGAACACACGGTCGCGGCTGCGCGCGGTCTTGAGCATGTGCTGGCGCTCGCTGGACAGCTCCGACTCGACCATATGCAGGAACAGGGTCACTTCGTCGAGCAGGCGCTCAGGCGAGCGCGCGCCCTTGATGATGATCGAGCGCGAGTACTTGAGCAGCTCGGCCTCTTCGGCGCGTGTCAGGTTGCGGCCGGTATAGACGATCACTGGCGGGAAGGAACGAATCTCCTCGCTGCCCATGCGCGCCAGCAGCTCGTCGCCCTGCATGTCCGGCAGTTTCAGGTCGATGATCATGCAGTCGAAGATGTGGTGACGCAGCTGCTCCAGCGCCTGCTCGCCGAACTCGACGGCGACGATCTCGATGTCGTCGTCGCCGATCAGGCGGGCGATGCTGTCGCGCTGCAGCTTGTCGTCCTCGACCACCAGCACGCGGCGCATCTTCTGAGTCAGGCGCGCTTCGAGCTTGCCGAACACGCCCTTGAGCTGGTCGCGCGTGGCAGGCTTGAGTGCATAGCCGACGGCGCCCATATGTAGGGCGGCCTCGGCCATGTCCTCGACGGAAATCATGTGCACCGGAATGTGCCGGGTACCTGGGTTTTCCTTCAGACGCTGCAGCACCGACAGCCCGGAGCCGTCCGGCAGGCGCATGTCCAGCAGGATGGCGTCGGGATGATGCGAGGTGGCCAGCTCCAGGCCGTCCTCGGCGCTGTGAGCGACCAGGCAGCGGTAATCCAGCTCGTGGGCCAGGTCATAGAGGATATGGGCGAACTGCGGCTCGTCCTCGATGACCAGCACGCAGCGCCCGCCCAGTACCGACATGCCGCGGTCATCCGGGAAAGTAGGCACGTTGCGCGCCACCTCGCTCTGGGCCGGCACAGCCACGGCAGGCGCAACGCTGGGCACCACCGGAGCCGACTCGCCGGCTGGCAGCAAGAGGTCCTCTTCGCCCGGCGAGAAAGTCAGGGGCAGCACCAGAGTGAACACGCTACCTTCGCCCGGCGTACTGGAGACGCTGATCGAGCCGCCGAGCAGCGTGGCGAGGTCGCGGGAAATCGACAGGCCCAACCCGGTGCCGCCGAAGCGCCGGTTGGTGGTGCCATCGGCCTGGCGGAAGGCCTCGAAGATGTACTCCTGCTGCTCCTTGGCGATGCCGATACCGCTGTCGCGTACGGCGAACGAAACGCCCTCCTCGACCCGGCTGACGCTCAGGCTGACCTGACCCTGTTCAGTGAACTTGAAGGCGTTGGACAAGAGGTTCTTGAGGATCTGCTCGACACGCAGGCGGTCGGTGTACAGCGAGCGCGGCAAGTCGTTGGCAATGTCGACGTTGAAGGCCAATTGTTTCTCGCCGGCCACCGGCTGGAAGGTGGTTTCAAGGCTCTGGGCCAGGCGCACGACATTGGTGTTTTCCGGGCGCAGATCGAGCTTGCCGGCCTCGACCTTGGAGATGTCGAGGATATCGTTGATCAGGTTGAGCAGGTCGTTGCCGGCCGAATAGATGGAGTCGGCAAACTTCACCTGCTCCGCATCCAGGTTGCCCTTGGGGTTGTCGGCCAGGAGCTTGGCAAGAATCAGCGAGCTGTTGAGCGGCGTGCGCAGCTCATGGGACATGTTGGCCAGGAATTCGGACTTGTAGCGGCTGGCACGCTGCAGCTCCTCGGCACGTTCCTCAAGCTGCTGCTGGGCTTCGCGCAGGGCCGTGTTGCGGTCGTCCAGCGCGTCGCGCTGCATCGATAGCTGCTCGTTGCTCTGTTCCAGTTCCGCCTGCTGGGTTTCAAGATGCGCCTGGGACTCCTTGAGCGCCCGGGATTGCTCCTCAAGCTCCTCGTTGGCGGTTTTCAGCTCCTCCTGCTGCACCTGCAGCTCTTCGTTGAGCTGCTGGGTCTCGGCGAGTATTTCCTGCAGACGATGGCGGTAACGGGCCGCCTCCATCGACGCGCCGACGCTCGGTGCGATCTGTTCCAGAAATTCGCTATCACGCTCGTTCAAGGGGCGCAGGAAGCCCAGCTCGACCACGCCGTTGATATCGCCATCGTTGCTGACCGGCAGCAGTGCGACTACCAAAGGCTTGCCCTCGCCCAGGCCGGAGCTGACTTTCAGGTAGTCGCCCGGCAGGTTGTCGAGAATCAGCAGACGTCGGTCATGGGCCACGCGGCCAACCATGCCTTCAGCGCTGTAGAACGACTGCTCGGCATTCTCATGCTCGCGGGAAAAGCCATAAGTCGCCACGCGGCGCAGGTTACCATGCTCCTCGCGCACGTACAGCGCGCCCACTGCGGCATCCAGATGGCTGGCTAGGAACTCCAGGGTGTTGCGGCCCAGCACCGGTAGCGCCTGCTGGCCGATCAGCCGCTCGGCCATCTGGTTCTGGCCGTTGCGCAGCCAGGCCTGGGCCTGCATACGCTCGTTGTGCTCTTCCTGTTTCTTGAGGATGGCGCCGTAGGTACCCGTCAGACGCAGCAGCTCACGGCGGCCAAAAATCGCCAGGCCGCCGCTGAAAATAAGAGTGAACAGCAGGAACAGGGCGATGGTGGTGATCGCGGTGTTGCTGGCGGCGTTGTTACGCTCCTCGCGCAGACGCTGCTCCATGGCGATGAAGGCGCCGTATTCATCACGGATGGCATCGGTCAGTTGCTTGCCGCGGCCGTCGCGCACCGGGTCAAGAAAGTTGCCACCGTCGCGCTTGGCGGCGATCGCTCCTTGGGCGAAGGCGGTCCATTCGTCCTGCAGGGCGGCGATACTGCGCAAGCGCTCGACCTGCAGCGGGTTGTCGGCTACCAGCTCGTTGAGGGTCTGCATCTCGGCGCGGATACGCGGCTTGGCGACCTCGTAGGGCTGCAGAAAGCGCACGTCACCGGACAGCAGATAGCCGCGAAAGCCTGTCTCCTGGTCGATGGACAGCTTCAGCGATTCGCTGGCGTTGTTGAGCACCCGGTCGGTGTGCTGCACCCAGCCCAATACGCTGAGCAGGTAGCCGATCAGGGTTACGAAGAACACCGCGCTGACCACGCCCACGCCAAGCGGCAGGGCGACGTTGCGCCGCAAAATTCGCTTGAAGCTGTTCTCATCAATGGTGCTGTTAGGCATCGCAGATCCCTGGCTGGCCGTGTTGGGCTGTTATGGGTAGAGGTGAATGGCGAACGGCGGATGGTAATGCGCCATCATCGGTTAATCCAATGCTGGCATCTGGTCGTCCGCGCGCTTGGATCATGGCAAGGTGCCAAGGGTTCGAGTTATTTTTTCATCGGATTGCAAAAGCGTGCTCGGTCATCCGCTGCAACCGTTGAATGCCCGTTTTTCAGCCAGGTGGCATGCTCGCAATGCAGCCCACGCACCAGATTCGTGCCATGCTAGGCGGCCTGCCGCCAACGCGGTTTCGAAACATGCAGCGTCGGCAGGCCAACCGCCCGCCAGGACGCTCTGCGGTTTCACCATCCTTTATCAGAGGTAACGCCGTTGTCAGACCTAGCTCCAGGCGCATCAACCGCCGGCCAGAGCATCCTGCTCGTGGAAGATTCCGAAGTGGTGCGCATGCTTACGGTGGAAGTGCTCGAAGAGCTCGATTACCGCGTGACCGAAGCGGGCGAAGCCCAGCAGGCGCTGCAGATCCTGCGCAGCGACGAACACATCGACCTGCTGATGACCGACATCGGTCTGCCCGGTATGAGCGGCCAGGAACTGGCGGTTGCTGCGCGCCAGCTGCGTCCCGATCTCAAGGTACTGTACGCCAGCGGTTACGCAGAAAGCGTGGAGATCGACAAGAGCGAGCCGGCCAACCGCACCTCGATCATCGGCAAACCCTTCTCGCTCGATGCACTGCGCGACAAGGTGCAGAGCATGCTCGGCAACTGACAGGCTTGGCTCCAGATCGGCCAATTCGCTGGCTGGCACTGGAATTGCGAGGCGGATATCAGTAGGGTGCGCGTCTTTTTCATCCTGCAGCCTGCTTGCCCGTCTTTTTTGCGGCGTGGCGACAACAGCCTGCGATGATGCGACAACCCTGCGACCGTGACGGCAACGGGCCAGTAACGACCTTGGCGCCCCCTGGGGCCTATGCTAGGTTTGCTGCCCACAGCCCCGCCGAACACGGATTCCATCCGCACAAGAATTAAGAGGACTGCTTGATGGCTGAGGCCACGCCCGCGCTGGAAATCCGCAATCTGCACAAACGCTATGGCGACCTCGAAGTGCTCAAAGGCATTTCTCTCACGGCACGCGACGGTGACGTGATCTCCATTCTCGGCTCGTCCGGCTCAGGCAAATCGACCTTCCTGCGCTGCATCAACCTGCTGGAAAATCCCCATCAGGGCCAGATCCTCGTGGCCGGCGAAGAGCTCAAGCTCAAGGCACAGAAGAACGGCGAACTGGTCGCCGCCGACAACCGCCAGATCAACCGCCTGCGCAGCGAAATCGGCTTCGTGTTCCAAAATTTCAATCTCTGGCCACACATGACCGTGCTGGACAACATCACCGAAGCACCGCGCCGCGTGCTCGGCAAGAGCAAGGCCGAGGCCCGCGAAATCGCCGAGGCGCTGCTGGCCAAGGTCGGCATCGCCGACAAGCGCCACGTCTACCCCAATCAGCTTTCCGGCGGCCAGCAGCAGCGTGCCGCCATTGCCCGCACCCTGGCGATGCAGCCCAAGGTGATCCTGTTCGACGAGCCGACTTCGGCCCTCGACCCGGAAATGGTACAAGAAGTGCTTACTGTGATCCGCGCGCTCGCCGAAGAAGGCCGCACCATGCTGCTGGTGACCCACGAGATGAGCTTTGCTCGCCAGGTTTCCAGCCAGGTGGTATTCCTGCACCAGGGCGTGGTCGAGGAACAGGGCACGCCCGATCAGGTGTTCGACAACCCGACGTCGGCGCGCTGCAAACAATTCATGTCCAGCAATCGTTAAACACGGAGCAATCACGCATGCATAGCTATAAGAAGATTCTGCTGGCAGCTGCCGCCACTCTGGCTTTCGGCACCAGTGCCGTCGCTGCTGACAAACTGAAGATCGGCACCGAAGGCGCCTACCCGCCCTTCAACCTCATCGACGCCAGCGGCCAGGTCGGCGGCTTCGACGTGGAAATCGGCCAGGCCCTGTGCGCCAAGATGAAAGCCGAGTGCGAAGTGGTCACCTCCGACTGGGACGGCATCATCCCGGCCCTGAACGCCAAGAAGTTCGACTTCCTGATCGCCTCCATGTCGATCACCGACGAGCGCAAGCAGGCCGTGGACTTCACCAACCCGTACTACACCAACAAGCTGCAGTTCATCGCCCCGAAAAGCGCTGACTTCAAGACCGACAAGGCCAGCCTGAAAGGCAAGGTCATCGGCGCCCAGCGCGCGACCATCGCCGGCACCTGGCTGGAAGACAACATGGGCGGCGTGGTGGACGTGAAACTCTACGACACCCAGGAAAACGCTTACCTGGACCTGGCCTCCGGCCGCGTCGACGGCGTGCTGGCCGACACCTTCGTGAACTGGGAATGGCTCAAGAGCGACGCCGGCAAGGACTTCGAATTCAAGGGCGACCCGGTATTCGACAACGACAAGATCGGCATCGCCGTGCGCAAGGGCGACGCCCTGCGCGAGCGCCTGAACAAGGCCCTCGAGGAAATCGTTGCCGACGGCACCTACAAGAAGATCAACGACAAGTACTTCCCCTTCAGCATCTACTAAGCAGCCTGCCCGCGTCGCCACTGGCGGCGCGGGTCTTTGAGTTTCCATGAATTTCGATCTTTCCGGATTCGGCCCGGCCCTGGCCGCCGGCACCCTGATGACCGTGCAACTGGCGCTCAGCGCCCTGTGCCTCGGCCTGGTGCTCGGCCTGCTCGGCGCCTTCGCCAAGACTTCGCCCTACAAGCCGCTGCAGTGGCTTGGCGGCACCTACTCGACACTGGTTCGCGGCGTGCCCGAACTGCTCTGGGTACTGCTCATCTATTTCGGCACCGTGAACGTTCTGCGCGAGCTGGGCGAACGCCTTGGTGTCGGCAGCCTGGAACTCGGCCCATTCACGGCTGGCGTCATTGCCCTTGGCCTGTGCTTCGGCGCCTATGCCACCGAAGTATTCCGCGGCGCCATCCTGGCTATCCCCAAGGGTCACCGCGAAGCGGGTCTGGCGCTGGGACTTTCCAAAGGCCGCATTCTCTGGCAACTGATCCTGCCGCAGATGTGGCGTATCGCGATGCCGGGCCTGGGCAACCTGTTCATGATCCTGATGAAGGACACCGCGCTGGTGTCGGTCATCGGCCTGACCGAGATCATGCGTCAGTCACAAATTGCCGTGACATCCACCAAGCAGCCCATGACCTTCTACCTGGTAGCCGCCATCATCTATCTGGGGCTGACCATCGTTTCCATGATTGGCTTGCACTTCCTTGAGAAAAGAGCCACCCGCGGCTTCGTAAGGAGCACTCAATGAACTGGGAGTTGATGCTCAAGTACCTGCCCAAAATGGCTGAAGGTGCGCTGCTGACCATCGAGTTGCTCACCGTAGCGGTGATTGCCGGGCTGATTCTGGCGATCCCCATGGGCATTGCCCGCTCCTCGCACCGCTGGTACGTACGCTCTCTGCCCTACGGCTATATCTTCTTCTTTCGTGGCACCCCGATGCTGGTGCAGCTGTTCCTGGTCTACTACGGCCTGGCGCAGATCGAGGCCGTGCGCCAGGGCCCGCTGTGGCCGTACCTGCGCGACCCGTACTGGTGCGCGGTGATCACCATGACCCTGCATACCACCGCCTATATCGCCGAGATTCTGCGTGGCGCCATTCAGGCCGTACCACCAGGTGAGATCGAAGCGGCGCGGGCACTGGGTATGTCGCGGGCCAAAGCCATGCTGCACATCGTGCTGCCACGGGCGGCGCGCATCGGCCTGCCGGCCTACAGTAACGAAGTGATCCTGATGCTCAAGGCCAGCGCCCTGGCCAGCACCGTGACCCTGCTGGACCTCACCGGCATGGCGCGCACACTTAACGCACGCACCTATGTGAACATGGAGTTCTTCGTGGTTGCGGCTGTGTTCTACCTGCTAATCACCTTCGTCCTGATCAACGGTTTCAAGCTCTTGGAACGCTGGCTGCGCGTCGACGCCTGCCAGGGCCGCTAGGGTGACGACGGGGCGCAAGCCCCGTCGCAGTCGCTTATGACAACCGAATCTATCCCGCCCCTCAGTGGCGTCGAGCTGCTCCAGCGCTTCCAGGCGCTGGACAAGTTTCTCGTCGCCCACCAGGCGCTGTGGAAACCCCGGCCCTTCACCCACCAGACACTGCCCTGGGAAAACCAGCATGCCGAACTGGCCGCCTGGCTGCGCAGCCGTACCCTGGAGCAGGCCGAGGCCAGCCACAACCAGCCGACGGCACTGAGCGACGCACCGGCGCCCTTCCCCGAACTGGCCTGGCAGGCCGAGCACCTGAGCCAAGTCGGCGACCTGCCCCAGCAGCCTTCGGCTGACCTGCCACCGCGCTTCTCGGTGGACGTTCCCGGTCGCAAGTGGCAGCAGATACGCGCATTCGGCGGCAGCCTGGGCTTCGCCCAACAACCGCAGCACTGGCTGGACTGGTGCGCCGGCAAAGGCCACCTAGGCCGCGTACTCGCCCACGCTGGCCAGAAGCTAACCTGTCTGGAATACGATCCGGCACTGGTAGCCAGCGGCGCCGAACTGAGCTGCCGCCTGGGAATAACAGCCCAGCATATCGAGCAGGACGTACTTGCCGAAGCCGCTGCCGCCCAGCTGTATGCCGAACACAGCCCCGTGGCCCTGCACGCCTGCGGCGACCTGCACGTGCGCCTGATGCAGCTGGCCAGCGCTGCAGGCTGTCGCCAGCTGGCCATCGCGCCCTGCTGCTACAACCGCGTTGCGGCAGCCAATTATCAACCGTTATCCACAACCGCACAGGGCTCGCCGCTGCGCCTCTCGCTGGACGACCTGGCCCTGCCCATGAGCGAAACCGTGACCGCCGGCAACCGCGTACGCCAGCAGCGCGACCAGTCCATGGCCTGGCGCCTGGCCTTCGACCTGCTGCAGCGCGGGCTGCGCGGCGTCAACACCTACCTGCCCACGCCCTCGCTGCCGCCCGCCTGGCTGAAGAAACCTTTCTCCGATTACTGCCGCGACCTCGCAGAACTCAAGCAACTGCCCGCTGTTGGCGAACACGACTGGCAACGCCTGGAAGCAGCCGGCTGGCAACGCCTGGCTGAGGTGCGCAATCTGGAGTTGGTACGCGGCCTGTTCCGCCGCCCCCTGGAACTCTGGCTGGTACTCGACCGTGCCCTGTATCTGCAGGAGCAGGGCTATGCCGTACGTCTCGGCCAGTTCTGCACCGCGCACCTGACCCCACGCAACCTGCTGCTGCTCGCCGAGCGCGCCTGAGTTGCACACACTATCTGTGGATAACTCTGTTCACAGAAGCTGAGCAAACCACGCCAGCCCACCACCCATAACGCCCGGCCAAAGCTGATCACTTTTTAATCACAAATAAAAAGCTATACAGAACAGTCACTTGCCAAAACTGTGAAAGGCTGCGTAGAAGTTCTCTAAAAAGCCTCTAGCCGCTGCCCATTTGTGCATAAGCCCCAGCCAGAGCGGCTGGAACGGCCGTAAAAAAGCTGCCTCGCGCCGCTTTACTCATGCAAACGAATGGATATAATGGCGCCCCTCAAAGCCGGTATAGCTCAGCTGGTAGAGCAACTGACTTGTAATCAGTAGGTCCCGGGTTCGACTCCTGGTGCCGGCACCATACAACACAAGGCCTCGCAGAAATGCGGGGCCTTGTCGTTTCTGAAGTCGGCATATTGCTCATCTTCCCCTCGCTTAATCACCCTATCGCACCCGCCGTCGAACCGACTACGCTACGTCCATCACCAAACGGAGCCACCATGGCAGATAACCCGCTCGGCGCCGGTCTACGGCTGCCTGATGATGTGCCGCTCGTGCGCAAGCTGGGCCATGAGCTGATCGAGTTTCTGCCGGTTGGGGTTTACCTGTGCAACGCGGCGGGGCAGCTGACGACCTATAACTCCAAGGCGGCAGAGATCTGGGGTGAGGCGCCGGATATCAGCCAGGGGCAGGTCAGGTACACAGGCGCCTATCGCCTGCGTAGCGAGGACGGCGCCCCTATGCCGTTCGAGCAGTCGCCGCTGGCGGCGGTGCTGCTCAGCAAGAAGCCGATCACCAACCTGCGCATGATCGTCGAGCAGCGCGACGGCAGTCAGGTGCCGATTCTCGCCAACATCGTTCCCCTGCTCGACAAGGACGGGGCCATGGTCGGCTTTATGAACAGCATCCAGGATCTGCGCCAGCAGGCGGCTCAGGTGCAGATGCAGAGCAATCTGCATAACGCCTTGCTACAGGCCCAGAAGATGGAGCAGATCGGCAAGGTCGGCGGCGGTGTCGTCCACGAGTTCACCAATCAGCTGACCAGCCTGTCGATGAGCCTGGCGCTGATGGAGAAGGAGATCCGCGACGCCGGTTCGGAGCAGTTGCAGGCGCGCTACGCACTGTGCCGGGAGGCGACCGACAAGGTCACGGAGCTGGCCGAAGGTTTGCTGCTGTTCGCTCGCACACGGCCCAGAACCTTGGAGCGCATCGATCCCAATCAATTGCTGCTGGGCATGAACACACTGATCGGCAATGAGGTGGGCCAGGCGATCAGCTGCCAGCTCGACCTGGCCACCGACAGCAGCTTTCTGCGCGCCAATCGTCAGCACCTGGAAAGCGCCATCATCAACCTGGTGACCAATGCACGCGATGCCATGCCCAGTGGCGGCCAGCTGACGCTGAGCACCTTTAACACCCATCTGGACCGCAGCAACTTCCCCGAGCACAACGCCAACTTCAAGGCCGGGCGTTACGTGGCGATCCGCATCACGGATACCGGAAGCGGCATCGCGCCCGAGGCGCTGGAGCATATCTTCGCGCCCTTCTATACCACCCGCGCGGCCGACAAGAGCAGCGGCATGGGCCTGACCATGGTCAAGAGCTTCGTGACCGATATGAACGGCCAACTGACGGTGACCAGTCGGCTGGGCGAAGGCACCAGTGTGAGCCTGTATTTCCCGTGTTATGGCACCGAGCATTCCCTGGCGATTACCGGCAGCGACAGAACCTCGAGCGGGGAGTGACAGCTGGCCACTGGCCGGATTACTGTATGCAAATACAGCAATCCGAGAGCCCATCATGACTCAACAAGCTGCCTCCACCACCTCCTATGAACAGCTCGGTGCCCGGGTTTCCCGCGCCATCAACGCGCCGGCCGCCCAGCGCTCGCGCTCGGCGGTGCTGCTGCGCGCCGAAGGCGACAGCCCCGAAGACTGGACGCGTTTGCTCGACGAGATCGCCGAGAATGACAACGTCACCATCGCCTGGCGCGACGATGGTGTGCAGCTGTTCTGGACGGTACCAGCGGAGGATTGAGGCTGCCTGACGAGCCTAGCAAGGCTCGTCAGGCAGCCGGTCAGGTAGCCACCTGGCTGGAGAACTGGCTGACCGCGGCGACCACGCACTCGGCGTCATTCTGGATGTTCTGGATCACCGCGTCGGAGTCATTGGCCATGGTCAGCGCCTGAGTCGCCAGTTCGCGACTGCGGGTGATCACGTCAACCGCGCCGGAGGCCAGCGTCTGGTTATGCTGCACCACGGCGACGATCTCCTGAGTCGCCTTGGAGGTGCGCGAGGCGAGCTGGCGAACCTCGTCGGCTACCACGGCGAAACCGCGGCCCTGCTCGCCGGCGCGGGCGGCCTCAATGGCGGCGTTGAGCGCCAAGAGGTTGGTCTGGTCGGCGATGCCGCTGATCGCCGCGACGATGGTTTCCACCGCCTTGCCCTGCTCGTCCAGTGCCTGAATGCTCTGGGTGGCGTTTTCCATGGCGCTGACCAGGCGGTGCAGCACCTCGACGGTCTCGCGGATCACCTCACGCCCCTTGCTGGCGCTGGCGTCGGTTTGCAGCGAAGTGCTGTAGGCCAGGTTGGCGGCCTTGGCGACGGCCTGCTCCATGTTCACCTGCTCGGTGATCACGGTGGCGAGCTTGACCACCTTGTAGAGCTTGCCGTGCAGATCGATGATGGGGTTGTAGGAGGCCTCCAGCCACACGTCGCGACCAGCGCTGTCGATGCGCCGGAAGCGGTCGACCACGAATTCGCCGCGGCGCAGACGCTCCCAGAACTGTCGATAAGCCTCCGAGGCGCTCTCCTCGGGCGTGCAGAACATATGGTGATGCTTGCCGACCACCTGGGCCAGGTTGTAACCCATGCCGCGCAAGAACAGATCATTCGCGGTGATCACCGTGCCGTCGAGGTTGAACTCGATCACCGCCGTGGAGCGCATCAGTGCCTTGACCAGGCTTTCGTTTTCCAGCGAGGCCTCGATGGTTCGCGTCAGGTTGCTGGAGTGGATCACCAACTGCTGCTTGCCAGTCTGTACATCGTTCATGGGCACTACCACCGAACGCAGCCACACGTGGCGACCATCCTTGCCCAGCAGACGCAGCGCGCCGCTGAAATGTCGACGCTCCCTGATGGCCGACAGCGCCCGCGACTGGTGCGGGTCACGGGCCAGCTCCGGCGGCGACAGCTGAGCCAAGGCCTGGCCTTCGACATCGCCGGGGCGATAGCCCAACTCGCTCTGAAACAACTCGTTGACCCGCTCGATACGCCCGCCAGCGTCGAGCTGGATGATGATCATTTCTTTGTCGAGGTTCTCCCTTACCTCCTCCTGCACGGCTAAGCGAGCTTCCAGCTGCTTGTTGATCTGTTTGAGGTGAGAGTTGAACACGATGTGAACTCCAGGATGGGTAACGCTGCATCGGCTTGTCTAAGGGAAACTTGAAGAGCCCAGCGTGGCGCTGACAATAGCCTGAAGAGGCGCTCTGCGCCTGACAATCTGGCGAGCGAAACATCCCCATACAAGCTGAAGGCCCAGGATGTAGATGCGATGCCCTCAGCCAACTTCCTGACCAATCGAACAAAAAGCCTGAACACCGCGCGCCGCTTCGCTGTCGGACCTTTGGAAGAAGTTCCGCGGGAGCGTCCAATAGTTTGTTGCAATGCGTTGCAGCGACTGATCGCGCGATCCGGAACAACTCCCGATGCAGCGTCGTGGTGCCGAAAAACCACTATTCGTACCGGCCCGAGCAGTCGACGCGCGTCATGGATGCCCGTGCATCCGCCTGCCACCCTCGGGTGGCTCCGTATCAGACAGCCTGAGCCGGGCAGTGGATGCCCGGCGTTCGAGGAGATCACATGTCCAAAGAAGCCCCACGGGGGTTGAGCCGGCGCTCGCTGCTCAAGGCCTCGGCCAGCGTGGCAGCCGGCGTTGCCGCCACTGCCCAGGCCGCCACTATCAGCGGTGTGCCGCAGTGGCTGCCGTTCGACCACAACGGCCCGCTGCATTACGACGCCAAGGGCTGGCAGTTTCTGACCACCGATGAAGCCCGCGAACTGGAAGCCATTGCCGAGCAGCTGATTCCGGCCGATGACTTGTCCCCGAGCGGCAAGGAGGCAGGCTGTGCGGTGTTCATCGACCGTCAGTTGGCTGGCCAGTACGGTACCTACGAGCGCCTTTACCAGCAGGGCCCCTTCGTGCCGGACATCGAGCCGGGCTCTGAACAGTTGCCCCGCGAACGCTATCGCCTGGGCCTGGAGCAGCTCGGCAAGCATTGCCAACAGGCTTTCGGCAAACGCTTCAGCGAGCTGAACAGTGAGCAACGCGACGAGGTGCTCAAGGGCCTGGAGTCGGGCGAGGTCACCTTCGAGGCCATCGAGTCCAAGGTGTTCTTCACCCAGGTGCTGCAGAACACCATGGAAGGCTTCTTCGCCGACCCGATCTACGGCGGCAACCGCGACATGGTGAGCTGGAAGATGCTCGGCTTCCCTGGCGCGCGTTACGACTACCGCCCCTACATCGACCGGCACAACGAGAAGCTGGACCTGATACCGCTGTCGATCGTCGGCAGCTCGGCATGGAATCGTAAAGGATGAGCGGCATGGTCAAGAAACTGCCTGCAACCGACGTCGTGGTAGTAGGGCTCGGCTGGGCCGGCTCGATCATCGCCAAGGAACTGGCCGACGAAGGCCTGCGCGTGATGGGCTTCGAGCGGGGCGCCTGGCGTGACACGGCGAGCGACTTCAACATTGCCTCGGTAGCTGATGAGCTGCGCTACGTGCAGCGCCAGGAGCTGATGCTGCGCACCCGCCAGAACACCTGCACGATGCGCAACAAGCCCAGCGAAACCGCGCTGCCGATGCGCACCTGGGGCTCGTTCCACCCGGGTAATGGCACCGGCGGAGCCGGCAACCACTGGGCCGGCATCACCTTTCGCTTCCAGCCCGAGGAATTCCGCCTCAAGAGCCACCTCACCGAGCGCTACGGTAGCCAGGCCATCGAAGGCCTGACCCTGCAGGATTGGGGTACCACCTGGGAAGAGATGGAGCCGCACTACGACGCTTTCGACCGCGTCGCGGGCATCTCCGGCAAGGCGGGCAACCTCGATGGCAAGATCATCGAAGGCGGCAATCCCTTCGAAGGTCCGCGCTCCAATGAATACCCCAACCCACCGACCAAGCAGACCTACGCGCCCACGCTGTTCGCCGAAGCGGCGCGCAACATGGGCTACAAGCCGTTCCCGGTACCCTCTGCACTGGCCTCCCAGGGCTATACCAACCAGTACGGCGTGACCATGGGGCCGTGCACCTTCTGCGGCTTCTGCACCAACTACGGCTGCGCCAACTATTCCAAGGCCAGCGCCATCGTCAACGTGCTGCCGGCGCTGGTGCGCATGCCCAACTTCACCGCCAACACCCACTGCGAGGTGCTGGAAGTGACCAAGGACAGCACCGGCAAGCGCGCCACCGGCATCGTCTACGTCGACGCCAACGGCGAGAAGTGGGAGCAGCCAGCGGACATCGTGGTAGTCGCCGCCTTCACCTTCGAGAACGTACGCCTGATGCTGCTCTCCGGCATCGGCGAGCCGTACGACCCGATCAGCAACACCGGCACCACCGGCCGCAACTACGCCTACCAGACGGCCAACAACGTGCAGCTGTTCTTCGATGACAAGAACTTCAACCCCTTCATCGGTGGCGGCGCCATCGGCATGGGCATCGACGAATTCAACAACGACAATTTCGACCATTCCGGCCTGGGCTTCGTCGGCGGTGGCAGCACCCGGGTGACGCCCATCGGCGCTGCGCCGATCAACTCGCGCCCGGTACCGCCGGGCACGCCCAAGTGGGGCAAGGAGTGGAAGAAGACCACGGCGCAGTACTACGCCGCGAGCATGTCCATCGGCTGCGAGGCGAGCAACTACAGCGCGCGTACCAACTACCTGTCGCTCGACCCGACCTACAAGGACCCCCACGGCCGACCGCTGTTGCGCATCACCTTCGACTTCACCGAAAACGACCTGCGCATGGCCCAGTACGTGACCGACAAGACCGCCGAGATCGCCAAGGCACTGAATCCCAAGATGATGTTTGCCAGCCCGCGCAAGGGGCCCTGGTCGAACACTTCCTACCAGTCGTCCCATGTGGTGGGCGGCTTCGTGATGGGCGCCGACCCGGCGACCAGTTCGGTGAACAAGCACCTGCAGGTGTGGGGCGTGCCTAACCTGTTCGTGGTCGGCGCCTCGGCCTTCCCGCAGAACCCTGGCTACAACCCCACCGGCACCGTCGGCGCGCTGGCCTTCAAAGCCGCCCACGCGATCCGCACCCAGTACCTCAAGCGGCCCGGGGAGATGATCAACGTATGAAGACTCTTCTCAGCGTCAGCTTCGCCCTGCTGACCGCCGCCAGCGCCGGGGCCCATGCTCTCGGTGGCCAGGACGCCTACGAGCTGGTAGAGAAAGGCCGCTACATCTCCACACTCGGCGACTGTACGGCCTGCCACACCATCCCTGGCAAACCGCTGTTCTCCGGCGGCGTGGCCATCGATACGCCGTTCGGCAAACTGCTGGGCGCCAACATCACCCCGGACCAGGAAACCGGTATCGGCCGCTGGAGCTTCGAGGAGTTCGAAGCCAGCATGGCCCGCGGCCACCGCCGCGACGGCAAGCAGCTCTATCCAGCCATGCCCTATTCGGCGTACACCAAGGTCACCCGCGCCGATAACCAGGCGCTATGGGCCTACCTGCGCACCATCGAGCCGGTGCACAACAAGGTGGAGACCAACCAGCTGCCATTCCCCTTCAGCCTGCGCATGAACATGAAGGTGTGGAACTGGATGAACTTCGAACAAGGCGAGTTCAAACCCAAAGCCGACAAGAACGCCGAGTGGAACCGCGGCGCCTATCTGGTGCAGGGCCTGGGCCACTGCGGCAGCTGCCACACGCCGAAGAACCTGCTCGGCGGCGACAAGAACGACGAGTTCCTGCAGGGCGGCGTGCTGCAAGGCTGGATGGCGCCCAATATCACCGGCGCCGCCCATGTCGGTCTTGGCGACTGGAGCGAAGCGGACATCGTTCAGTACCTGAAGACCGGCGCCAACCGTTTCGACATCGCCTCCGGGCCGATGGCCGAGGCGGTCGAGCACTCGACCCAGCACTGGCGTGACGAGGACCTGATGGCCGTGGCCGTCTACCTCAAGGACCTCGATCACGAGCACGACAAGCCCAAAGCGCTGGCCGCGGATGATCCGGTGATGAGGGCCGGCAGCGCCATCTACGCCGACCGCTGCTCGGGCTGCCACACGCCCAATGGCGACGGCATTGCCACACTGTTTCCCAAGCTGGCCAACGCGCCGCTGGTCAACGCTCAGGATGCCGCCTCCATGATCCGCGTCGTGCTGGCCGGCAACCGTGCAGTGAGCACCGATGCGGCGCCCACCGGCCCGGCGATGCCGGCCTTCGCCTGGAACCTGTCGGATGAGAACGTCGCCGATGTGCTGACCTACATCCGCAACAGCTGGGGCAACGCCGCCGCACCGATCAGTGCCGATGAAGTGCGCAAACAGCGAGAGGCCCTGCAGAGCGAGTAAGACAACCTGCAGCATTGCCGCCGGCCTGCTCCATCAGGTCGGCAGCAACGCCCACTGCAGGCCGGCGAAACTGGTGCGATAATCTGCGCCTTTCAAGGCCGGCGCCGTAACGCAGGAAAAACACGATGAAGAATTCGCAGCGAGGATCGGGCCACCTGTTCAGCCTGATGGTGATCGGGCTTATCGTCTGGGGCGCTTACGTCACCGTTTACGTGCCCTACGAGCACCGCAAGTCGATGGACGAATTTCGCAGCAACCCGCCTGCGGTGAGCCCGGCAAAAATGGCGGTGATCGATAGCTACAAGACTCGGCCGGCCCCTGCTCAACTACCCCATGGCGTGTACACCGGCAGCGTCGAGCAGGACGGCTACCCGATGACCATCAGCTTCACCTTCGGTGACGACGGGCAGATCACCAAGAAAGCGCATATCAAGACCTACGATTTCTCGGCCTCGGCGCGTTATCGCCTCGACGGCGCGGTGATGCTGTTCAGTGACGTGAAAGGCGACGCGGTGCTGTTTCCGCAGCCGGGCGAACCGCTGGAGGTGATCAGCGACAGCGAGATTCATATCCCCGGGCCGGACAAGCCGCTGGTGCTGACTCGCCAGTAAACATGGGTGCTACGCGTTCTGGTCGCGCTCGCTGTCGATCAGCTGCGCCACCTTGGCGGCTGCCTCCACTTCGCTGGCGAAGAAGTGCTGCTGATCATCGGCGGTGACCACCTGAAAGATTTCTTCCTCGCCCAGGTGCCGCTGCTCTTCGGGTATCTCGCTGCCCTGCAATTTTTTCAATCTCACGGCCATCGCGGCGCACTCCTGATGGGTAACCCTGCAGCTATGACTGGCCAGGCTCCGGCGAAGTGCTGGGTAAATTTTGTGCCGGGTGATGGCAGCCGTGCGGATGCTCAGCCGCCGGACATGGCACTCTGGAGCACCTTGGTAAGGATGCGCGACAGCTGCTCCACTGAATAAGGCTTTTGCAGCAACTCGAAGCCGTGGCTGCCCTCTTCGGCCAGTACCTCGCTGTAGCCGGAGGTCAGCACCACCGGCAGCAATGGATGACGGTGCCGGATGGTCTTGCCCAAGTCGATGCCATTCATGCCGGGCATCATCACGTCGGAAAACACCACATCGAAGGTCTGGGCGACGTCTCCCAGAAGAGCCAGCGCCTGCCCGGCATTCCTTGCCAGGGTGGGCAGGTAGCCGAGCTCCTGCAGCGCGCTGATGCAGAAGTTGCCGACATCGATGTTGTCTTCGACGACCAGCACGCGGGTGCCGTGGGCGCCCTCCAGCAGCTGCGGTTCGGCCATGGTGGCGCGAGGCGACGGCGCCTGCGCGACACGCGGCAGGTACAGGGTGAACGTAGTGCCCTCACCCACCACGCTGTCGACCACGATTTCGCCGCCTGACTGCTTGGCGAAACCGAACACCTGGGATAGGCCAAGACCGGTGCCCTTGCCCACTTCCTTGGTGGTGAAAAATGGATCGAAGATCGTCTCCAGATGCGCCGGTTCGATGCCGGTGCCGTTGTCGGCGATGGACACGGCGACGAACTCGCCATCGACCGCAGCGCCCATGCGACTGGCCGGAATCTGCATGCAGGGCGCAACGCGAATGCGAATGCGGCCCGCGCCGTTGAGCGCGTCGCGGGCATTGAGCGCCAGGTTGACCACGGCCGTATCGAACTGATTGGTATCGGCGTACACGTGGCACGGCTGCTCAGGCAAATCGAGGTGCAGTTCGATGCAGGTGCCGTTGAGGGTCGCCAGCATGTCGGTCAGGGCCTGCAGGCTTTTCCCCACTGAAAACACTTCAGGGTTCAGGGTCTGACGCCGGGCGAAGGACAGCAGCTGGCCGGTCAGCCGCGCGGCACGGTCGACCGTATCGGAAATCGCCTCTAGATAACGCAGCCGCCTCTCGTCCGGCAGGCCGGGTCGTTTGAGCAGATTGCTGGAGGAGCGGATGACGGTCAGCAGGTTGTTGAAGTCATGGGCCACGCCGCCGGTGAGTTGGCCGACCGCTTCGAGCTTCTGCGCCTGACGCAGCGCCGACTGAGTACGCTCCAGCTCCTGCTGCGCGCGCAACTGCTCGGTGATGTCATGGGCGAAATGGAAGGCGCCGATGACCTGCCCGTCAGCATCACGCAGTGGCGTGTAGGCCAGGTCGTAATGGCGCAGCTCATCTGTGGGCAGGCCGTACTGGGCGGCGACGCGGAAGGTTTCGCCGCTCAGGGCACGCTGCATGTAGCCACGCAGGCCGCGGCCCTGCTGCTCGGGAATCAGCTCGGGCAGCACTTCGCCGCCAGCCAGCGTCACGCCGTAGAGTTCACGCATGGCACGGGCGTGGGCCTGGTTGAAGGCGACCTGCCGGCACTCGGTATCGAAGATGCAGATCGGCACGGCGTTGGCTTCGATCACATCGTGGAACAGGCGCAGCTTGGCGGTGCGCTCAGCCACCTGCTGCTCGAGGGTGGCGTTGAGTTCGCGCAGTTGCGCCTCGCTGGCCTTGAGCGCGGCCTCGGCCTCCTTGCGGGCGCTGATATCGGAGGCCGCGCCCAGCCAGCTAGTGATGGCACCATCGGCGGCAAATAGTGGCACTGCACGCACGTGAGCCCAGCCGATGGTGCCATCGACCCGGTTGACCGGATGCTCGATGTGGTAGATGCCGGTAGCGATGGCCCGCTCGATTTCCGCACGCACCATATCGCGGGCCTCGGCAGGAATGTATTCATCCAGCCAGTTGCTGTTGGTGGTTTGCGTATCGGGGATGAAGTTGCCGCCATTGAGCTCGTGCAACTGGCTCCAGTCGGCGCTGATATAGAAGCGCACCTCGGAGGACGAGCGCACCAGGGCGTCCAGGTGCTGCTCGCTGTCACGCAATGCCTGGGCGGCCTTGACGTGTTCGGTGGTCTCGCGGGTATAGCACAGCACGCCGGCGATCAGTCCGGCATCGTCACGCAGCGGCGAGAACGAATAGCTCCACCAGGTCTGCTCGGGTTCGCCGTGCCGCGCCATTTTGATGGGCACATCAACGTAGCGTACAGCTTCGCCCTGCATGGCCTGCATCAACGGCGTACGTACCGCTTCCCAGGCATCCGCCCACAATACCGGCAGCGGCTGTCCAAGGGCACCAGACAGGCGCGGCCCGAAAATCGGCCGGTAGGCATCGTTATAGAAGAAGGTCAGCTCCGGGCCCCAGACCAGATACATGCTTTCCGGGGAATTGAGCATCAGTTCGAGCGCGCTGCACAGCGCCAGCGGCCAGGTGTCGGACGTACCTAGTGGGCTGCTTGTCCAGTCGTGATCACGGATTAGGGCGCCGGTTTCGCCGCCGCCAATCAGAAACGCTCGTTGTTCCATGGGACCCGCATTCATATCCATTGCAGTTGAACGACAGCCCTCGGGGCGGATGTGCCGGCCAGTCCAATGCCAGGACAGGCAGCGCCGGATACAGAGTGCGATGTGACGCGGGCAGTTCAGACGCTATCGATAGGGTTGATCAGCCGAGCCTGGCTCAAGGTAGCCGATCATACGCCATCGCTTGAGCGTAACGCTGCTGAATACGCGCCAGCTCGCCACTGGCGCGCAACTGATCGAGGGCCTCAGCCCAGGCGGCGACCGTGGCGTCGTCACTGTCCTGGCTGAAGGCGATGTACAGCGCCGAGCGGTACAGCGTGACCGGCACCCGCCGCAGCGTGCCCGGGGCGATGCCAAGCTGGGCGCTGTAATAGGCCACTCCGGCATCGGTATCGCCGACGATGATGCCAGTGCGCCCGGCGAGCAGCATGCGATAGAGCTGCTGGCTGCTGGTCGCGCGCTTCTGCAGGTTTGTAAAACCCTGGGCCTCGAGCACGTCAGGAATAAGCCCGGCATGCCGGGTGGTGATCTGCGGCGCCTGGCGCAACTGCTCGAGGGAATCCACCGGCGGCGTTCCGACCAGTTGGTAGGGATGGATCGCCTCCTCGACGATGGGCCCAACCCACTTGTACAGCGGCTCACGCTCGGGCGTGCGGAACATCGAATACATGATGGTTCTGGGGCGATTCGTCAGCACCAGGGAGCTGCGCATGCTCGGCACCATCACGACGTCGAAACTGTCGCCGGTCAGCATCATGATCGCCTGCACGATATCCGTGGCCATGCCGGTGAGTTGATCACCCTGCTGATAGTTGTAGGGCGCCCATTCCTCGGTGACGATCTGATAGGGCTCGGCCCGGGCGAAGGTGCCAAGCAGCAGGCAGAGCAGCGCAAGGGTCAGACGCGAAAGCTTCAAAGGGATGACCTGGGGTCGGGCGGCGCCGGAGTGGCAGGGGATAGTATCTTGAGCATAGCCGCTACGATCTCAGCCGCGC
Organism: Phytopseudomonas straminea; assembly: GCF_900112645.1. Taxonomy (GTDB): domain Bacteria; phylum Pseudomonadota; class Gammaproteobacteria; order Pseudomonadales; family Pseudomonadaceae; genus Aquipseudomonas; species Aquipseudomonas straminea. The sequence continues at coordinate 232,238 of NZ_FOMO01000001.1, forward strand.
TCGCTGGCCAGCGCCTCGACCATGAAGTCAACGAAGGCGCGAACCCGCGGCGACAGGTGCCGGGACTGCGGATAGATGATGGATATCACATCCGCTGCCGGCTCCCAGGTATCTAGAACCGGTACCAGCCGGCCAGCGTCGATTTCGCCTTTCACGTGATAGTCGTGAATCTGCCCAAGGCCGAAGCCGGCCAACGCTGCGGTATGCAGAGCCAGGCCATCGTTGAAGGTCAACGAACCTCTGGGCTGGAAAGCGCGCGGCTCACCCGCCGCCTGGAAAGCCCAGGCACGTGAGCGCCCGGTTACGTGATAGGTCAGCGCCAGGCAATTGTGCTGCGCCAGATCGTCCGGCGATTCGGGCACACCATACCTGGCGAAGTAGCCGGGTGTGCCCACCACGCGACGGCGCACCTGAAGCAGCGGCCGGGCGATCAGGCTGGAATCTTCCAGCGGGCCGAAGCGAATGGCCACGTCCATACCTTCATCCACCAGATTGACGTAGCGGTCGGTGATCGAGACCGCCAGATCGACCTGCGGATAGCGCGCCTGAAACTCGCCCAGAAGCGGCACTACCCGGTTACGCCCGAAGGATACCGGCAGGCTGAGCCGCAGGGTGCCCGTCGGCTGTCGCCCCGCCCGGCATAGCACCAGTCTGGCGTCGTTGAGATCGGCCAGCACCTGCCGGCAACGATGGAAGAACGCCTCGCCATCGACCGTCAGATTGACGCTGCGCGTGGTACGTACCAGCAGTGCCGTGTCCACCTGGGCCTCCAGGCGCTTGATGGCATTGCTCACACCGGCCTGGGTAATCCCCAACGCCTCGGCCGCCCGTACAAAGCTCTTACGCTCGGCCACCTCGACGAAGATGCCCAGCGTCTTGAGATCCAGATCCATAGGTTTTTCACCCACTCATCATCCACCGTTATGAGTGATGTTACGCCACTGCCAATTTTCTGCCGAGCACTGCGCCCTAGGATAGGCATACAACACCACGAGAAATTGCCCATGAACCACACGACCTACGATGAAACGACTTTCGCTGCGACCTTCGAGCACCGCATGCAAGGCGCGCCAGGCGAGCGTCTGCACTACGTGATCGGCGGCCAGGGCACCCCCATGCTGCTGGTACCCGGCTGGCCGCAGACCTGGTATGCCTGGCGCAAGACCATGGTTGCGCTTGCCGAACACTACACGGTCGTCGCCGTGGACCCGCCCGGGCTCGGCGACTCGGACAAGCCCTATGGCGGCTATGACACCGACAGCGTGGCCAGGCGCCTGCATGAACTGACCCAGGCCCTGGGTTGGGAGCGCTTCGACTTCGTGGGCCACGACGTGGGCGTGTGGATCGGCTATGCCTACGCCAGCCTGTTTCCGCAGCAGGTTCGCCGGCTCGCTTTGCTGGACGCCACCGTGCCCGGCTTCGCGCCAGAGCAGATGTACGCTTTCGAGTCGACACGCATCAGCAAGAACTGGCACTTCTATTTCCTCGCCCAACCAGACCTGCCTGAAGCGCTGATCAGCGGCCGCGAACACACCTTTCTCAGCTGGCTCTTCCATGCCAAGGGAGCGGGCAGCGGCTGGCTCGAACCCCAGGCGCTGGCCGAATACGTGCGCTGCTATAGCGCGCCGGGTGGCTGGCGTGCCGCAGCCGCCTACTACCGGGCGCTGTTCGAAAGCATGGCGCAAAACCACGAGCATGCGCGCACGCGCCTGAAGATGCCGGTGCTGGCCATGGGCGGCGAGGCGGCACTGGGCAGCATGATGGAGAGCATGGCCCGCGAGGTGGCCGACAATGTGACAGGCGCGATCGCCCCATGCGGGCACTACATCCCAGAAGAAGCGCCTGACTTCGTGGTCGAGCACCTGCTTGGTTTCTTGGAGTGGGGTGAGCGGTCGTGAAAGGAGGCTGCGTGGCTGCAGGGTCCGCAGCGGTGGTAACCAAGCGCTCTAGAGAATCTGTATCCACAAAGCCTGAAGATGATATAGATTATTATTCGCCACACCTCTATCTTTACCAACCCTATTCCCTTCGATCATGCGATCAGCAGGATTGCTCATGCCTATCCATCGTGCGCCAACCAAAACCGTACTGACCTCCCTATGGCTGCCTGTGTGCTTCGCGGCCAGCTTTTCTTCGGCAGCGGTCTACGCGCAAACCACGCTAGAAATTTCCCCGCAGGAAGCACAGTCAGCTGAAGCCGATGACGTGCCGGAAAACGTCCTGGAGCTTGAGGAAACGGCCATTTCTGCCAGCGCCGATGCATCGCGTGAAGGTCTGGTGCCTGAATTCGAGGGTGGCCAGGTCGCCCGCGGCGGTCGAGTAGGGATTCTTGGCAACAAGGACTACATGGAGACCCCTTTCACCTCCACCTCCTATACCAATCAGCTGATTCAAGATCAGCAGGCGCACAGCGTGGCGGATATCCTGCAGAACGATCCATCCGTGCGAATCGCTCGCGGCTTCGGCAACTTCCAGGAGCTTTACGTCGTACGGGGCTTCCCGCTCTATTCAGATGATATTTCCTACAACGGCTTGTACGGTCTGCTGCCGCGCCAGTACGTGGCCTCCGAGTTCATCGAGCGCGTCGAGGTATTCCGCGGTGCCAATGCCTTTCTCAACGGCGCTGCACCCGGCGGAACCGGCATCGGTGGCGCAATCAATATTCTGCCCAAGCGCGCGCCAAACGATCCGCTGACTCGACTGACCGTGGGTGCGGAGACAAACGGCTTCGGCACCGTCAGCGCAGATGTCGCTCGCCGCTTCGGAGAGGAAGACCGCTTCGGCGTCCGCGTGAACATGGCCAAGCGCGATGGCGAGACATCAGTGAAAGACCAGGATCGCACCCTGGACATGTTTGCTCTGGGGCTCGATTACCAGGGCGATCGCCTGCGCCTGTCTGCCGATATTGGCCATCAATACCACTTCATCGATAGACCACTGCCGAGCGTCACACCCACCGGCAGCATCCCCAACGCCCCAGACGCGAAGGAAAACTACGGACAACCTTGGACTTACTCGAAAGAGAAACAGACGTTCGGCACCTTCCGCGCGGAATATGACCTGTCTGACGCCGTCACCACCTGGGCAGCCGCGGGCATGCGCAAAGGTGAGGAAAAGAACGTACTTGCCAACCCATCGTCGAATGCCGCCGGCGTCACAACGGCCTCTCGCTTCGACAATTACCGTGAGGAAACCGTAACCACCGGCGAGGTGGGTATGCGTTTCAATCTGCAGACTGGGCCGGTATCCCACGAATGGGTCGTTTCAGGTGCCATGTACGACACCAAGGACAAGAACGCCTGGCAAGGCAACTTCAGTAGCCCTATTGCTGGCGACATCTACAACCCATTTGACGGCGTGAAACCAGACAACAATTCATTCAGCGGTTCGATGTCCGATCCCCACATCACTGGCCGAACGCACACGCAAAGCCTGGCGATCGCCGACACGCTCGGCTTCTTCGATAACCAGTTGCTGGTCACCCTCGGGGCTCGTCGCCAGGGATTGGACGTAACTGCGTACGACTACAACAGCGGCAATCGCACCTCGAAGTACAAAGAGTACGAAACCACGCCTGTTGCGGGAGTCGTATACCAGCTCAACGAGCAGGTATCGGTTTACGGTAACTACATCGAAGGTTTGACCGCAGGCGATACCGCCGGCTCAACCACTACCTTACCCGATGGAACATCTGCACCGATCCTCAACGCAGGCGAAGCTCTGGCCCCTTACGTCGCAAAACAAACCGAGCTCGGCGTGAAATACGACGGCGGCTTCGTGGGCGGCAGCATCGCGGTATTCCAGACCGAGAAACCGGTCGGCATCGTCGAAAACCAGATCTTCAAGGACGGTGGCGAGCAGCGTAACCGCGGCATCGAGCTCTCGGTTTTCGGCGAGCCCGTTCAAGGCGTCCGCCTGCTGGGCGGTTTCACGCTGCTGGATGCGGAGCTGACCAAGACCCAAGATGGAGCAAACGACGGCAACGAACCCATCGGCGTTCCCAAAGTCCAGGCCAATATCGGCGGTGAGTGGGACGTACCGGGCTTCAACGGTCTGTCGCTCAACAGCCGCGTGACCTACACCGATAGCCAATACACCAACAACGCCAACAGCCTGGAAATTCCATCGTGGACCCGGCTGGATATCGGTGCACGTTATGGCTTCAAGCTCGACGAGCGCGACGTAACCTTGCGCGCCCGCCTGGATAACGTCACCGGCCGTGACTACTGGGCGTCCACCGGCGGCTATCCAGGATCCAACTACCTGACGCTTGGTGAGCCACGCACGCTTTCGGTCAGCGCGACGGTCGATTTCTAATTCAGGAAAAACGCTGATTACAGAAAATGGCGGGACTAAAAGTCCCGCCATTTTTGCTTTTGACCAGCTCCTTCATCAGGCTGTACCGGGATGCTCCGCTGACGCGAATAACATTTCCCGGCAGAGCTTCACTGCAAACGCTTCTGAAAAAACAGACGTTTGTGCTCTGCCGGATAAACATCCAGTTCACCGAATTGGCTGTACCCGTGCTTCCTGTAAAAGTCGGGCGCCTGAAAGCTGAAGGTGTCGAGCCAGATTCCCGTGCAACCTTTCTCGCGCGCCACTTCTTCAGCCATGTTCATCAGCTGTGATCCAATCCCCTGGCCTCGCGCTTGATCCGGTATGGCGAGCAACTCGATGAATAACCATCGATAGAATATCTCTCCATAAAGTCCGCCAATCACCTCGTCACTGTCCTCGCTGCGCACTAGTAAGGCGATGGCCTCAGGCTTCGGATCACCAGCCTGGGCCATGTTGTAAGCTCGCAACGGGCGGAGAACGGCAGAACGATCTTCCTCTCCGGGGTTAGCCTTCCTCTCGATGCGCGTACTCATTTGCTATCTCCTTTCGACTCGTGACGTGGATACGCCTGACTTCGGATCAGTGTTGTAGCAAACACCAGATGATTGAAAGCAGAACAGTCGTCGAGCACCTACCAAGCCAGAGCGCGCAAGGGGCGGCCACGCCTCTCTGCTTCGTGTGGTAAGCCAGCAATCTGTTGTGCACCGCGACCGCCCCATAGGCGTAGCCCAACAAACCTGCCCTAATGGCACTTTTCCTTGCGCAGGTTCGCCCATGATTCGTCGCTCCCTCGCCCTGCTCGTCGCCCTGGCTGCCGGTAGCGCCGGCGCCGCCGAGCAGGTGCCGCTGTACAGCAATCTCAAGGACTGGCTGGTGGCCTGTGACAACACGCGCCAGTGCACAGCACTGTCCAACGCCACCGAGCAAGATGTGCAGACTTTGCCCACCTGGAGCCTGAGCGTGAGCCGTGAAGCCGGCCCCGAAGGCGCCCTGCATGTCGGCCTGTTCAGTTACAACAAGGCCAGCGGCCAGCCGCTGCTCGATGGCAAACCGCTGAAGGTGAAGCTGCAGCCGGGCCAACTGACCGAAGGTTCGGTGCCGGAGGTGTACAGCGTAGAGGGCGCCGATGCTCAGGCGCTGATCGCCGAGCTGCGTAATGGCCAGCGCCTGGTGTTGCCCACCGAGGAAGGCGAGGCGGTGACTTCGCTTAGCGGCATGAGCGCCGCTCTGCTGCTGATGGATTCGGTGCAGGGCCGCCTGGGCACCACCACGGCCCTGCTGCGCAAGGGCAGCAACCCGGCGAGCAGCGTGCCGCCCGCCCCCGCCGCGCCGCAGGCGCCAACCTGGCAAGCACCCAAGCCGTTGAGCGAGGCCGACAGCAAGCGCGTGCTGGACGCGGTGCGCGAGGCGACGCGCAGCGACTGGGAAAAGGACATGGTCGAGGCTGGCCTGCCCGCGGGCCAGGCCTTCGCGCTCAGCGACCGCGAGGCGCTGGTCATCCTCAAGACCGAATGCGGCGCCTACAACTGCGCTTACAGCCTGTACCAGGCGCCGCTCGATAAGCCCCAGCAGGCGCGCAGAGCGAGCATTCCTGAGATTCCCGTCTTCGAGGAATTGCCACCCAGCGGAAGCGTCGAATTCGACCCGGCCAGCGGTGAACTGAGCAGCTTCACTCTGGCCATGGGCATGGGCGGCTGCGGCTTTACCCAGCGCTGGCGCTACGACGGCAAGGGCTTCGTGCCGGTCCACGCCACCATGCTGGGCACCTGCCTCGGCCTGGACTCGACCTACTGGCCGGTGCTGTGGCGCACCGCCGAGAAGCGCTGAACCTCCGGAAACAGCTTGCCAAGGGTACGCCGCGCCTGGGCAGCCTGCAGGTACGCATAGAGCAGTTCGGTCAGTTCCTCGATATCCAGACGGCGACCGTCGAGCATCGGGTTGAACAGCCATAGCCGCAGGCGCATGCCGGCGGCGACCAGGCGCGCATCCGGCGCAGCCAAGGATTTGAAGCATGGCGGTGTCAGCCCCTGCACGCGCTGCCCGGCCATCACCGAAAACACCAGCGCCAGGCGCAGGTGATGCTGCTGGATCTCGAAGGCATCGAAGCAGTCCCAGGGCGTTGCCTCACGGGCGTTGGCAAATTGCACGCCGTCGGCAGTCAGCAGCATGGCTCGGCGGCCATTACGGCGGCTGAATGCCTCGGCGCAGGCCAGCAGCGCCAGGCCAGCCGCCAGCAGCAAGGCGCCGGGCACCCAGCATAGCCATTGCGCCGAACGCATGTGGATGATGCTCGGCAGGCTGACCAGCCAGCCGCCGATGAACAGCAGTAGCGCGGCCCCCAGGGCGCTGCACAGTGCCTGCCCGGAGGCACGCTCGTGGATTTCGTGACGCTGCTGCGGGCCGTCGGCCTGAGCCTGCAGCTCGCTGAGCAGCGCCGCGCGGCTGGCATCATCCATGCTGTTTCAGGGCATCGAGCTGCTGCTGGGCCAGGGCAGCCTGCACGTAGGCGGTCAGCAGGGCGTGCAGGTCATCGATATCGAGCTTGCTGCCGCCAGTGACAACGCCGGCGGAATTGATGCGCACATGGGGCTGAGGCTTTTTCAGCGCCATCGCCTGGTTGCCGAACAGCACCGACACCGGGCGGTGGGTCGGCAGCGAGGCGGTATCGCTCAGGGTCAGTTTCTGCAGGGTCAGCAAGCCTTCGTCCTTGACGAATACGTCGACCACCTTGGTCAGGTCGACGGGGCCACTGAGCGCAGTGTGATGCAGCTCGCGGCGGGTCAGGCGCATGAACACCTCGCGGCCGGCGTTGCGGTGCTGCCAGGTGAGCAACATGAAAAACAGCGTCATGAAGCCACCGCAAATCACCAGGCCGGTCTTGCCGAAACTGAAGCCGCTCCACAGGATGCCCAGCGCGCCCAGGGTCAGCACCGGGCCGAGCACCCAGTAGCGCCTGGTGTTGGTGAACTCCATCTGCTCGGGAACCCGCTCGATGACCTGGGTCAGCTCGGCGATCACGGCGTCACGCTGGGCACCACGCGGGTACATCACGCCGTCGTCGGAGAAGCGCGTTGACAGGGGCTGGTTCATCGGAAAAATCCTCGCATAGAAATGATGCGCGGATTATCCGGTCCGTAAGACAGCCTGGGCAGCGCAGCGGCTGGCACTCACAACAATCAGCCGCCCGCTCAATACTCTGCCGTCTACGCCTTACTTGGCCTGCAAATAGTCGGTGAGGAAAGCCTGGGCATTGCCCTGCTCCGACAGGCCGTTGTCGTAGCCGACCATCATCGGTTTGGCTTCACCGGGCAGGTACAGCTCGCCCCAGCCGTTGCGCACCAGCAGCACCACGAACTTCTTGCCATCGACCTGGGTGCTGTAGCGCGTGTCATCGGCATTCTTTTCCACATCCATACGCTGGATGCGCATGTCCCAATCGTGGTCCACGCCTTCGACCTGGACCAGCGCCTGATTTTCGCTGCGTGCACCGATGCGCAGCGTCCACACCTTCACGCCCTGCTCGCCGGCAAATGCCACCACCTTGGGTGCCACTTCCGGGCGCTCCTCGGCCTGTACAAGACCGCTGGCGAGCGCCAGCAGCATGGCCAGCAATGCGGTACTTCTTGCGAAAATCTTCATGCATCTACTCCCGTTGAAATCGGCCATTCAACTCAACGTGGTGCAGCGTGCCTAGCCGCACTGCCGCGGCGCACAACAATAAATCGCTCGATCACAATGACTGACGGTCGAAGATCGGTCGCAGTAAGATGTCAAAGTGTGTCAACCGCCACCCTTAGGATGCACCCTCCCGATGCAACGCTGGACGCCCTACCTGGATACGCAATTCTGCTTCGAGCAGCCCGCCGCCCTGGCCAAGGCGGGCGTGTTCGACGCCAGCACACCGCGGGTGATGGGCAGCGCCATCGGGCATTACCGTGCCCGCACCGTGCGCCCGCATCTGCAGTACTTCGATTGCGACCTGCAGTTTCCCGAGCCGCTGCGCATCGACAAGGTGCTGCCGGGCAGCCTGTGCATCGTCCAGGTGCTCGACGGCGGATGGGAGCATCGGGTCGACGGTCACTTACACCGCTACACGCCCGGTATGCCGCACATGCTCGGCGTCAGCGAAACCATGGAGGCCATCGACCAGTTGCCGGCCGGCAGCCACGCGCGCATGGCCGGCTTGCGCATCGCCGGCGACTATCTGCATGAGCTGGCTGAAGAAGACCCCGACCTGCAACCGCTGCTCGGCCTGCTCGACGACGGCATCCGCTTCAGCGAGCTGCAGCACTGCAAGGCCCTGGGCGGTTTGCTACAGCGCCTGTATCAGTCGCCGTATCACGGCACCCTGGAGCGCCTGCATCAGGAGAGCCTGAGCCTGGCGGTGCTGGTGGAACTGGCCGCGCACTTCAAGGGCCGTGCGAGCAGCGCGCCGCAACCGGTGCGTGGCCAGCGCGACCTGGCCTTCGAGGCACGCCGCCTGCTCGACGCCAGCCTGGAACAACCGCCGGGCAGCCAGGCGCTGGCTCAGCAACTGGGGGTGGGTGAAACCACCCTGCGCCGCGCGTTTGGCCAGGTGTTCGGGCAATCGATGCTGCAGTATGTGCGCCAGCAGCGCATGGAGCTGGCTCGCACGCTGCTGCGCCAGCGCAAATGGCAGGTAGCGCAGATCGCCTATCGCCTGGGCTACAACAGCCCTGCGAACTTCAGCCATGCCTATCGGGCGCACTTTGGCCATCCGCCGGGGGCGGAGCACTAGAAGAAATAAGATGGCTGCTTTCAGAGACCTGCGTACAGAGACTTAAAGACTAGGAAGGTGGCTCGCCCCGCAGTGGCGGGGCGAGCCAGGCGATCAGAGCTGGTCGCCCTTAAGTCCGGCATACAGGCGGGTCATTTCGTTGAGCTGGCGGAACATCGACTCGGCGTTGACGGCCACGATGGTCGGCACGAACTCCTTGGATGCAAAGGCCTTGGTCGCGAACTGCCAGCGCGCGTCGGTCTTGCGCAGGGCGGCGGCGATTTCATCGTTGGGCGCGCCAGCGGCCTGCAGCTCCTTCATGATGGCGTCGAATTCCTTCACCGAAGCGTCGAAGTTGGCATCCAGATTCGGTGCCTGCACGCCCCAGGCGCGGGCCATGTAGAACATCGCGGTGCGCTGGGTCAGCACACGGTTCCAGCCACTGCGGTTGATCGAGTGGGAAGCAGCGTCGCCATTGTGCTTCTCGAACAGATCGGTGACGTGCTGGGTCTGCTTGACCAGCTCCTCGGCCTTGGCCAGCACGGCTGGCGCCTGGGCCTTGTCCGGCTTGGCAGTGACCATGGCGCGGTAGGCCGTCCAGATCACCTCGACCTGGGCCAGGCCGGCCTGCACTTCGCTGTTGGTCGGATGGGCCTTGAGCTTGGCGTGGTGATCCTCGAACAGCGCGACGCTGGTGTTGAGCTGCTTGGTGGCGTCGTCGACCTTCACGTCGGAGCCGATCATCATGTAGTCCTTGGCCATGATCTGCCCAAGGCTGCGCTGCAGGCCGGCCATGTTCATGGCCTCCAGTGGTGCCATTTCCGCCCAGCTGGCGAGACTGACAAGGCCAAGGCTCAGTACCAGGGCCTGCATACAACGTTTGATCAACTCTCGCTCCTCACGCGCAACGGCGCTATCGGCTAATAGGGGCGCGGCGGGCAGCCTGGGCTGCCAGCTTTTCGACGCCAACAATAGGACGGATTCTAATTCATAGACCCGCGCCTGACCTGCCGCGACAGGCCAAACGACGACCAGGCCGCTTAGCAGAGTGGAGATTGGTGACGGCGGTCACACTCCACCGCACCGGCCCCTGCAATCGCAGAGCCACACCGATGCAATAGCCAAGCCTGACGAAAAAGATAGCACAGCGCCACCACCTGAAAACCGAACGGTCATGGCAGTGAACTGAGTGGAAGGGAAATAGCGGATGTCGCCTCGTGCGCCTGTAAAACAGGCGCACGAGGTTCGCATCAGGAAGGCGTTTTACTTTGCGCGGCGGCCTTGCGCTTGGCACGGCGCGACAGCATGTTCAGACCTTCGATGACCGCCGAGAAGGCCATCGCCGCATACAGGTAGCCTTTCGGCACATGGGCGCCAAAACCTTCGGCGATCAGGGTCATGCCGATCATGATCAGGAAACCCAGCGCCAGCATCACCACGGTCGGGTTGTTGTTGATGAAGCGCGCCAGCGGATCGGCGGCCAGCAGCATCACGGTGACGGCGGCGATCACGGCGACCACCATGATCGGCACGTGGGGCGTCATGCCAACGGCAGTGATGATGCTATCTACCGAGAACACCAGGTCGAGCAACAGGATCTGCACGATCACCGCGCCAAAGCCAACCGTGGCGGCGCGACCGACGAACATGTCGCCCTCAGGCTCGGGGTCGACGGCGTGATGGATTTCCTTGGTGGCCTTCCACAGCAGGAACAGGCCGCCAGCGATCAGGATGATGTCCTTCCAGGAGAACGCCTGGCCAAACAGCTCGATCACCGGGTCGACCAGCTTGACGATCCACGCCACGGTGCCCAGCAGGGCCAGGCGCAGGATCAGCGCCGCGCCGATACCCAGGCGGCGAGCCTTGGCACGCTGATGCTCGGGCAGCTTGTTGGTAAGGATGGAGATGAAGATCAGGTTGTCGATGCCCAGTACCACTTCCATGACCACCAGAGTGGCCAGGGCGATCCAGGCAGCGGGGTCGCTCGTCAATTGCAGGATATAGTCCACGATCACGCACTTTATGGCTGAACAGAAGGCGCATTCTGTGCTTTTGTAAGACCGACCAATATGACAATTTGCGACAAGTTATTTCGCACACGCTACCAGGCTCAATCCCGCTGATAACGGGCGCTGAAGACAAACAGGCCAGTCGCTAGAGCGCGGCGAAAACGGCTCTATGACAGCGAACTAGAGAACGGTCATCGACTCGTATCGCTCCTTCTACAGGCTCGCGTATCGCCATCACTTAGGCCAACGAGCCGCGTGCCGCGCTAGCCTGCGTGACCAATTTCCACCGTGTCGCCATTGAGGCGCACCGGCCACACGCGCAGGCGCTGCTCCGGGTACTCCAGGCAGGTGCCGTCACGCAGGCGGAAGTGCTGCTTGTAGAGCGGCGAGGCGATCACCAGATCGCCCTTGATCTGGCCGATCAGGCCGCGGCCGATCACGTTGGCGCCGGATTTCGGGTCGCGGTTCTCCACGGCGAACAGCTGCTCGCCGGCTTCGCTGTGGGGCAGATGGAACAGGGCGATCTGCGCACCATCGAGCCAGGCCACCACGCCGGAGTTGGCGACCAGGTCGGCGCTGCGGCACAGCGGTTGCCATTGGGTGGCGGGAAGCGATTGGGCACGCACGGCGTTGAACTGGCTCATCAGAGCACCTCCTCGGTAACGGGAATCAGGTGTAACTCACTGGCGGTAATGGGGCGGCGCTGGCCGCGTTCCTTGACGAAATGGATGTCCGGGTCGGCGCGCCGGTCGTTGACGAAGGTGCGGAAGCGCTTGAGCTTCTCCGGGTCCTTGAGGGCGCCCGCCCATTCGCATTCGTAGCGGTCGACCACCAGTTGCATCTGCGCCTCCAGCTCAGCGGCCAGGTTGAGGCTGTCGTCGAGGATCACCGCCTTGAGGTAATCCAGTCCGCCCTCCAGCGACTCGCGCCATACCGAGGTGCGCTGCAGCTTGTCGGCAGTGCGGATGTAGAACATCAGCACGCGGTCGATGGTGCGGATCAGCGCCTCGTCGTCCAGGTCGGTGGCGAACAGCTCGGCATGCCGCGGGCGCATGCCGCCGTTGCCGCACACGTAGAGGTTCCAGCCTTTGTCGGTGGCGATCACGCCGATGTCCTTGCTCTGCGCTTCGGCGCACTCGCGGGTGCAGCCGCTGACCGCGAACTTGATCTTGTGCGGCGCGCGCAGGCCCTTGTAGCGGTCCTCCAGGCGCAGCGCCATGCCGACGCTGTCCTGTACGCCGTAGCGGCACCAGGTGCTGCCCACGCAGGACTTCACGGTGCGCAGCGACTTGCCGTAGGCGTGGCCGGTTTCGAAGCCGGCGGCGATCAATTCGCCCCAGATGTCCGGCAACTCATGCAATTGCGCGCCGAACAGGTCGATGCGCTGTCCGCCGGTGATCTTGGTGTAGAGGTCGTATTTCTTCGCCACGGCGCCGATGGCCAGCAGGCCGTCCGGGGTGATCTCGCCGCCGGGAATGCGCGGCACCACCGAATAGGTACCGTTCTTCTGCATGTTGGCCATGAAGGTGTCGTTGGTGTCCTGCAGCGGAATCAGCGCCGGGTCGGTGATCGGCTGGTTCCAGCACGAGGCGAGGATCGAGCCCACCGCCGGCTTGCAGATGTCGCAGCCGGTGTGGCCGCGGCCATGCTTGGCCAGCAGTTCATCGAAACTGAGCACGCCCTCCACGCGGACGATGGCGTACAGCTCCTGGCGGGTGTGGGCGAAGTGCTCGCAGAGGCTCTTGTCGACCGCCACGCCGCGGGCGCTCAGCTCGTGCTCGAAGACCTGCTTGAGCAGCGCGCTGCAGCCGCCGCAACCGCTGCCAGCCTTGGTGATGGCTTTGAGCTCGCCGAGGTCGGTGATGCCCGCGTCGACCTGGCAGCACACCGCACCCTTGCTGACGTTGTGGCAGGAGCAGATGGTCGCGGTATCCGGCAACGCATCGGCGCCCAGGGTCGGCGCACCGTCGGACAACGGCAGGATCAGGCTCGACGGATCGGCCGGCAGCTTGATGCCGTTCTGAGCGTACTGCAGCAGGGTGTCGTAATAGCTGTTGTCGCCGACCAGCACCGCGCCGATGACCCGCTGGCCATCCGCCGAGACCACCAGGCGGCGGTAGCTGGCGTTGGCTTCGTCGATGTAGCGGTAGCTCCTGGCGCCCGGCGTGGCCCCGTGGGCATCGCCGATGGAGCCGACATCGACGCCCAGCAGCTTGAGCTTGGTCGACATATCGGCGCCGGTGAACAGTTCATGGGGCTCACCGGCCAGTTGCGCGGCCACGGCGCGAGCCATGCTGTAGCCGGGCGCCACCAGGCCGAATACCGTGCCGTTCCAGGACGCGCATTCGCCGATGGCATGGATCGCCGGGTCACTGGTGCGGCAGTCGTTATCGACCACCACGCCGCCCCGCGGGGCGATGTCCAGGCCGGCGGCGCGGCCCAGGGCGTCCTGGGGGCGAATGCCGGCGGAGAACACGATCAGGTCGGTTTCCAGGTACTCACCGTCATTGAAATTCATACGGTAGGCGTATTCCTCACCGATGACGATTTCCTGGGTGGCGCGTGACAGATGCACGCCCACGCCCAACGCCTCGATACGCGCCCGCAGTGCGTCGCCACCGTCAACATCCAGCTGTACCGGCATCAGGCGTGGCGCGAACTCCACCACATGAGCTTCCAGGCCAAGGGATTTCAGCGCATTGGCCGCCTCCAGGCCGAGCAAGCCGCCGCCGACCACCACACCGCGGCGCGCGCCCGCAGCGGCGGCGCGGATGCCGTCGAGATCGCCCAGGGTGCGGTAGACCAGGCGCGAGTTACCTTCGGCACCGGGGATCGGCGGCACGAACGGATAGGACCCGGTGGCCAGCACCAGACGGTCGTAGCCACGACGCCCCTGGCTGGTGACCACTTCGCGCTTCTGCCGGTCGATCTCCAGCACCGGCTCACCAAGGTGCAGATGCACGCCGTTGCGGGCATAGAGATCGGCCTCGCCGAGGGCAAGGGCTTCGGCGTCCTTGCCGGAGAAGTATTCGGACAGGTGTACGCGGTCATAGGCGCGCTGCAGCTCTTCGCCGTAGACGTGCACCTGATAACGGTGCAGCGCGCCACTGGCGATCAACTGCTCGATACAGTGGTGGCCGACCATGCCGTTGCCGATGACGATCAGGGTCTCGCGCTTGATCGATGTGACGATGGAATTCATAGCCTGCCCTCTGTCTGCTGCGCTAACACGGTTTTCTGCAACGCAAAAAAAAGACGCCTGGAGCTGTTGTCAGCTTCAGGCGTCTTTGCCTTGGATTCGGTGATGTGGGGTGAGCGTCAGGTCATGGCCTGCTCACAGCCCCATTGTTGATGGGTGCACAAGGTCGATAGCAGGTTGCATGCCAGGACTTCTCGAATGTCCGAAGGGACAGTAGGGACGGGGCTTTCAGCCCTTTGATGAGAGGAAATGCCGGCGACCGTCACGAACCAATATGAGGCGACCGACGCCGAAGCTCACCATTTCAGAGCAGGCAGAGCGCGCCTCACTACGCTCGGCCATTGCCCATGAACTCGGGAGCAAGTCCGGATCGGCGCTGGAGGCGTCTCGCCAGGCCTATGGTCACTTCAAGGCAATAGCGGCCGTTCGCGTAACGCGTAGAAGGGGCTTTAGCCCCGAGCTTTTTATCAAGGCAAACAACGAGCTCGCGGCTAAAGCCGCTCCTACAAAAGTGTTCCGCTCACCGGCAGCTTCCTCCACCTAGAAGCCAAAGCCGCAGAATGCCGGCTAGGCGCCAGGTAACAGCATGTCGCCTGTCAACGCTCCCACGGTGGTGGCGGTTCGCGATCCTTGGGCTCGTCTTCGGCATTCAGCGCAGCCTGGCGGCGTGCTTCATCGGCCAGGGCGGCCTTGATCTCGCGCATCACCGCGTCGACGTCAGCTTCGTCTTCCGAGTCCTTGAATTCACCAGTAAGCACGCTTTGTGGCGTCAGCTTGCCTTCTTCATAGAGCGCCCACATTTCCTTGGCGTACTTGCTGTACTTGAGCTCCGGGGCAAACTGGCCGAAGTAGGCCGCCATGTTGCCGACGTCACGCTCGAGCATCTTGAAGGCGTGGTTGTTGCCCGCCGCATCCACCGCCTGGGGCAGGTCGATAATCACCGGGCCCTCCGGGCCAAGCAGCACGTTGAATTCCGACAGGTCGCCGTGCACCAGGCCGGCACACAGCATCTTCACGATCTCCTCGATCATGAAAGCGTGGAATTCGCGGGCGTCCTCGGGGTGCAGGTCGACGTCATTGAGGCGCGGCGCCACGTCGCCCTCGCCATCGGTGACCAGCTCCATCAGCAGCACGCCATCGAGGAAGTCGTAGGGCTTGGGCACCCGCACGCCGGCATTGGCCAGACGAAACAGGGCCGCCACCTCGGCGTTCTGCCAGTTCTCCTCCTGGTTCTTGCGCCCGTGCTTGGAGCCCTTGGCCATGGCCCGGGCATCGCGGCTGTTGCGTACCTTGCGGCCCTCCTGATACTCGGCGGCCTGGCGGAACCCGCGCTTGTTGGCCTCCTTGTAGACCTTGGCACAACGCAACTCGGAACCGCAACGCACCACGTAGACCGCTGCTTCCTTGCCGCTCATCAAAGGGCGAATCACCTCGTCCACCAGGCCGTCCTCGACCAGGGGCTCAATGCGTTTTGGCGTCTTCATCAGCTTTTATTGGGGTCCTCGGTGGGCTATGCGGCCCTTTTATACGGCAATCCTGGGGCAGCGCCCAGCCCATGGGGAAAATGCGCCGGACGATCGGCTTTGAAAGCGCGATTGGCACTGGCGCCCACGCCGGCGGATACCGACAATCCAGATACCGTTACAGGAGATCGACATGTCCGAAGAACGCCGTTGGCAAGCCGTGTGCGAGCGCGACGCCGCCCAGGATGGTCAATTCGTCTTCGCCGTGCGCTCGACCGGTATCTATTGCCGGCCCAGTTGCCCGGCGCGTCGACCACGCCGTGACAACGTCAGTTTCCATGACGGCCCGGCGCAGGCAGAAGCGGCGGGATACCGACCCTGCAAGCGCTGCACGCCCCAGGGTGCAAGCCCCGCCGAACAGCTCGACGAACTGGTAACGGCGGCCTGCCGTCTGCTCGACAAGGCCGACAAGCCGCTCACACTGGAAACGCTGGCGGCGCGCATCGGTTTGTCCGCCTCGCACCTGGCCCGCGCCTTCAAGGCGCGCACCGGCCTGACGCCCAGGGCCTGGGCCAGCGCCCGCCAGCGCGAACGCCTGGCCGCCAACCTGCCGGGCGCCCGATCGGTACTCGAAGCGGCGCTGGACACCGGCTACAGCAATACCCGCAGCCTTTATGAGCAAACCGACGGCGTAGCCCTGGTAAGGCGGCGCCAGGGCTCGAAGGGCGAGATGCTTCGCGTGGCCGTGGTGCCCTGCCCGCTCGGCCATCTGCTATTGGCCAGCAGCGACAAAGGGCTGTGCGCCCTGCTGTTCGGCGATGCGACGGATACGCTGGAAGCCGAGCTGCGCCAACGTTTCCCGGCGGCCAGCCTGCAAGCCGATGACGGGCAACTGCAAGATTGGTTAAACGAGGTACTGCAGCAACTGCACGAGCCAGAGCGCGCCGCCAAGCTGCCGCTGGATCTGCGCGGCACGGCCTTCCAACAGCGCGTCTGGCAGGCCCTGCGCGCCATTCCCGTCGGGCAGACACGCACCTATGGGCAACTGGCTGCCGAACTCGCCAGCCACCCGCGAGCCGTCGCCCGCGCCTGTGCAAGCAACCCGCTGGGCCTGTTAGTGCCCTGCCACCGGGTGACCGCCGTCGATGGCAGCCTGGGCGGCTACCGCTGGGGCGTGGCACGCAAGGCGGCACTACTGCAGGCCGAAGCCGAAACAGACAAGACCAAGGCGCTGTAGCCTGGCGTTGAGCGCAGCGATACTCAGGGCTCCCCCGGGTGTCGCTTCGCTCGAGCCGGGCGAGAACTCAGCGCTCCAGAATCGCCGTCACGCCCTGCCCGCCCGCGGCGCAGATGGAAATCAGGCCGCGCCCCTCTCCCGCCACCGACAGCAACTTGGCCAGGTTGGCGACGATGCGCCCGCCGGTTGCGGCGAACGGGTGGCCGGCAGCCAGGGAGCTGCCTTTAACGTTGAGTTTGGCGCGGTCGATGCTGCCCAGCGGCTGCGCCAGGTTGAGACGTTCGCGGCAATAGTCGGCATCTTCCCAGGCCTTGAGCGTGCACAGCACCTGGGCGGCGAAGGCCTCGTGGATTTCGTAGTAGTCGAAGTCCTGCAGGGTCAGTCCGTTGCGCGCCAGCAACCGGGGTACGGCGTACACTGGCGCCATCAGCAGTCCTTCTTGACCTTTGACGAAATCCACCGCTGCCGCCTCGCCGTCCCGCCAGTAGGCAAGAATCGGCAGGCCGCGGGCCTTGGCCCACTCCTCGCTGGCGAGCAGCACCAGTGAAGCCCCGTCGGTCAGGGGCGTGGAATTGGCGGCGGTCAGGGTACCGCGCTGGCCTTTCTCGAACACCGGTTTTAGGGTCGCCAGTTTGGCCAGGTCGATATCGGGGCGCAGGTTCTGGTCGCGGGTCAGGCCCAGGAACGGCGTCATCAGGTCGTCCTGCCAACCCTCGGCGTAGGCGGCGGCCAGCTTGCGATGGCTTTCCACGGCCAGCTGGTCCTGCTCGTCACGGGGGATGGCCCAGTGCTGCGCCATCAGCTCACAGTGCTGGCCCATGGAGAGCCCCGTGCGCGGTTCACCGTTGCGCGGCAGCGACGGCGCCAGATGCCGCGGGCGGACCTGCAACAGGGTCTTGAGCTTGTCGCCAGTGCTCTTGGCACGATTGGCCTGTAACAGGATCTTGCGCAGGCCTTCGTTGACGCCGATCGGCGCATCCGAGGTGGTATCCACGCCCCCGGCGATACCGCACTCGATCTGCCCGAGGGCGATCTTGTTGGCCACCAACAGGGCGGCCTCCAGGCCGGTGCCGCAGGCCTGCTGCAGATCGTAGGCGGGGGTTTCCGGCGCCAGGCGCGAGCCGAGTACGCATTCACGGGTCAGGTTGAAATCCCGCGAGTGCTTGAGCACGGCACCGGCCACCACCTCACCGAGACGCTCGCCGTGCAGGTTGTAGCGCTCGACCAGGCCTTCCAGGGCGCTGGTGAGCATGGCCTGGTTGCTGGCGGTGGCGTAGGCGCTGTTGGAGCGGGCGAAGGGAATACGGTTGCCACCAACGATGGCGACCCGGCGCGGCAGGCTCATGTGCGGCTCCTTGCAGTAATATTTTGCGGCATTTAGGGTGCCGTTTTACCGACACGGTCACCGGTCATTGGGCTGCTGTCGATGCATGAAACGAGTGATCGCGTACAGTGGTCAACCACTTTGAGTTGACCCTCTGGAGTCCGTTCCATGTCCGATCGCTACCTCAACTTCGCCAATACGCCGGCTGGCCGACGCCTGGTCGGCGCGCTCGGCCTGCCCGCGCCGCTGCCTCTGGATCGTTGGGTAGCAGGTCGCAACCGACCTCTGGAAGGCGCCCTGCTGATCGGCGGCGAAGGCGACCTGGCCGCCGCGGTGGCAGGTTTCGCCAACCGCCTGACCGACGAGCTGTTCGCGCCCCGCGACGAACAGTTCGGCCTGCCCCGCTGGACCGCCGAACACGGCCCCAAACTCAAGGGGCTGGTGTTCGATGCCAGCAGCCTGCAGCGCTTCGAGGAACTCGACGCCCTGCGCCAGTTCTTCCAACCCGCCCTGAAGAATCTCGATCGCTGCCCTCACGTGGTGGTGCTCGGTCGCGCGCCAGAGACGCTGACCGACCCGCAGGCCTCGAGCGTGCAACGCGCACTGGAAGGCTTCACCCGCTCACTGGCCAAGGAGATCCGCCGCGGCGGCACCGTGCAACTGCTGCACGTCGACCCCGGCGCGGAAGGCCAACTCGAAGGCGCGCTGCGTTTTCTGCTGTCGCCCAAGAGCGCCTACATCTCGGCCCAGGTGCTGCGCCTGCAGCCCTGCGCCGGGCAGGTCAGTGACTGGACGCGCCCGCTGGCCGGCAAGACCGCCCTGGTCACCGGCGCCAGCCGCGGCATCGGCGCTGCCATCGCCGAAACCCTGGCCCGCGACGGCGCCACGGTGCTGCTGCTGGACGTGCCACCCGCCAAGGACGCCCTCGATGCCCTCGCCGCGCGCCTGGGTGGTCGCAGCCTCGCTCTGGACATCTGCGCCGAAGACGCACCGGCCCGGCTGGTCGAGGCGCTGCCCGATGGCGTCGATATCGTCGTGCACAACGCCGGCATCACCCGCGACAAGACCCTGGCGAAAATGAGCGAAGGCCTGTGGGAGTCGGTGATCGACGTCAACCTGCGTGCCCCGCAACAGCTCACCACCGCCCTGCTGGAAGCCGGCACCCTGCGCGACGACGGCCGCGTGGTGCTGATCGCCTCGCTCAGCGGCATCGCCGGCAACGTCGGGCAGACCAACTACGCGACCAGCAAGGCCGGGCTGATCGGCCTGGCCCAGAGCTGGGCGCCAACCCTGGCGCAGCGCGGCATCAGCATCAATGCGGTGGCGCCGGGCTTTATCGAAACGAGCATGACGGCCGCCATTCCCTTCACCATCCGTGAGGCTGGGCGGCGCATGAATTCGATGAACCAGGGCGGCCTGCCCCAGGATGTCGCCGAAGCGGTGGCCTGGTTCGCGCAACCCGGTTCGGGCGCAGTCAGCGGCCAGGTGCTGCGGGTGTGCGGGCAGAGCCTGCTGGGCGCCTGATCATGAGCTTGCCGCACGCCCGCGACGCCGGAACTCCACCGGCGTCGCGCCGACCCAGCGCTTGAAGGCGCGGCAAAAGGTGCTGGGTTCGGAGAAGCCGGTTCGCTCGGCGATGCATTCGATTCGCTCGTCGGTGTCCGCCAGCAGGCGCTTGGCCAGGTTGCAACGGCAATCGTTGAGCAGTTCATTGAAGCGCACATCGGCCTGGACCAGCCGTTCTCGCAGCCGGCGCACCGGCATACCCAGGCGAGCGGCGACCTGTTCGAGGGTTGCGCCCTCGCTCAGCAACTCGTCGATCAGCCGGCTGACCTCGCCGACCAGCTCGGGGCGCGCCTGATCAGCGCCCGCGGGAAGCGAAGTGCGCAGGCACAGGAAACTCGGCATCAGGGCTGGCAGAGGCGTGACGGCCCTGTGCTTGTCCAGATTGGGCATGCTGCATTCCTTGCATGGAGGGTGGCTGGGCCAATTTACCCACCAGCGTAGGCAGCTTTTGCCACTGATGCTTGGGTAACCGGCAATCGTTTGCGCACTTGGCACCAATAGTCGCTGGCTAATGTCCTAAATCTCGACGAGAGTACGCACAAACCACCTTGCAGCGGAGCGCACGATGGCAACCGAATGGCTCGATTTGCACACCCCTCCGGCATTGCCCGGCATGCTCCTACGCGCCGCGACCCGGCGTGGAATCACCGGCAAGGTTCTGCCGCACCGCGGGCTGCGCTGCCCGGTGAGCGTGGATGCCGGGCACCTGGCCCGCTACCGTCAGCTATGTGGCTTCACCGACGATGCCCGCCTGCCCGCCACCTATCCGCACATACTGGCCTTCACCCTGCAGATGAAACTGCTTACCGAGGCGGATTTTCCCTTCCCGCCCCTCGGCCTGGTGCACCTTGAAAACCGCATCCGCGTGGTGCGCCAGCTGGCTGGCCTGGGGCCCTTTACCCTGAGCGTGGAAGCCAGCAACCTGGCGCCCCACGACAAAGGCGCGGTGTTCAGCGTGATCACTCGCCTCGAGGATCAATTGGGTCTGCTCTGGGAGGGCGATAGCCGCATCCTGTGCCGCGGCGTCAAGCTCGACGGGCCGACCATCGGCCGCAGCGAACCACCGAGCCTGCCGATGGATGCGCTGGACAGCTGGCAGGCGCCGTCGGACATCGGCCGCCGCTATGCGCGAGTCTCGGGGGACTACAACCCTATTCATCTATCGACCCTGAGCGCCAAGCCGTTCGGCTTCCCCCACGCTATCGCCCACGGTTTGTGGAACAAGGCCCGCGCCTTGGCAGCGCTGCAGAGTCATCTGCCAGCCTCGGGCTACAGCGTCGAAGTGCGCTTCCAGAAGCCGGTTTTATTGCCAAGCACGCTGCGCATGCGTGCCAGCCTGCCAGCGGCGGAAGGCCAGTTCGACCTGCAGGGCAAGGACGATGCGCCACATTTGGCCGGCTACTGGCAGGTCATCTAGGCTCTGTACGAAAAGTACCTGCGCTCGGTGATGCTTCGTTAAAAATCGGCTGGAGTGCCAGCCCAGTCGGCCTGCTCATTTACAGCTCGTAAACTCCGCGTCCTCACCGATCTTTGCCTCGCCTTACCTTCGCTCGGAGACTTTTCGCACAGACCCAGGCTCTTGCGAGCCTTTGGACGGCGCTCGGCGCCCGTGAAAGAATATGCGGCCTCTGCCTCCGAGACGCCGCATGAACATCGCCGAACTCACCGCCCGCCTGCATGCCATTCGTGATCGCAACGACTGGCGCCAATTCCATGCCCCGAAGAACCTGGCCATGGCCGCCAGCGTGGAGATGGCCGAACTGGTGGAAATCTTCCAGTGGCTCAGCGAAGACCAGTCGCGCACGCTGCCGGCAGACAAGCTCGAGCATGCCGGCCAGGAAATCGGTGACGTGGTGCTCTACCTGCTGCTCCTGTGCAGCGAGCTGGGCCTGGACATGGATCAGGTGGTGCGCGCCAAGCTGGCCGACAGCGAACGGCGGTTCGCCTGATGAGCGACCGGCACTTCGATGAACTGGCGACCCGCTTCGCCGAGAAGATCTACGGCGGTGCCAAAGGTGCGATCCGCCTCGCGGTATTGCAGGCCGACCTCGCCGAAGCCTTGCCCGAACGCCCGCTGCGGGTACTCGATGTCGGTGCAGGCCTGGGCCATATGGCGCTGTGGCTGGCCGAACGCGGTCATCACGTCACCCTGGCCGAGCCCGCCGAACCCATGCTCGCAGGCGCCCGAGAGCGCTTCGCCCAGGCTGGCGTGGCCGCCACGTTCATCCACGCGCCCTGGCAGGATTTGCCCGGCCGTTTCGAGACGCCCTTCGACCTGGTCATCTGCCACGCGGTGCTCGAATGGCTGGCCGAGCCGGCCGCCATCCTCCCGGCCCTGCACGGCCTGACCGCCGCCGATGGCTGGCTGTCCCTGGCGTTCTACAACAAGGACGCGCTGATCTACCGCAACCTGCTCAAGGGCCACCTGCGCAAACTGCGCAAGGACGAATTCGCCGGTGAAAAGCAAAGCCTGACGCCCCAGCGCCCTCTCGACCCGCGGGAACTCGAATCGCAACTTGCCACCCGTTGGCAGGTCGAACACAGGAGCGGCGTACGGGTTTTCCACGACTACATGCCGCGGGATTTCCAGGCCAAGGTGCAGCTCGCCGATTTGCTGGAAATGGAGCTGGCGCACCGTCGCCACCCGGCCTTCGCCGGTCTCGGACGCTACCTGCACTGGATCTGCCGGCCACGCTGAACCCTGCTCTGCCAGGAGAGACGCCATGAAACGCATTGCGCTGCTGCTGTTCACCACTGCCCTGGCCGCCTGCCAGAGCCACAACCCGTACACCACCGACTCGGTGCCCCTGCCCCCCGCGCCACCGGGCGCAGCCAACCATTTCGATCGCAGTGCCTACCCCGCCGCACCGCGCGACTACGCAGCCTACCGCAGCTGGGCCTGGCAACAGCGCCCGGCCGGCAGCGCCTGGGCCAGCGCCGACCTGGTGCAGGACGCCCTCAACAATGCCCTCGACCAGCGCGGCCTGCGCCCTGCACAGGGCAGCGCTGCCGCCGACCTCAAGGTACGCACCGACACCCGCCTGGAGCGCCGCGTTCGCCAGGTGGCCGACAGCTACGATCCTTACTATGGCGGCGGTTATGGCAGCTTCGGCAGCCGTGGTTACTACGGCAACGGCGTCGGCGTGGGTGCCCGCGTCCCGCTGACCCGCACCTATGAAGAGGAGGTCGTGGTGGTGCGCATTGACTTCTTCGACGGCCGCAGCGGTGAGCAGGTATGGAGCGGCCAGGCCGAGATGCGCAGCAGCGGCAGCCAGGCCGAACGTGCCGACGCCCTGCGCAAGGCTGTCAGTAACGCCCTCGGCGAGTACCCGCCGGCATGAGCCTATTTATCGATGGATTCAGGAGAAAACCGATGCGCCGCCTGCTTCTGCTACTGATGCCCATACTGCTGTTGCTCGGCGCCTGCCAGAGCCAGCAGATCAACCGCGACTTCGACGCCAGCCGCGATTTCGCCGCGTACCGCAGCTGGAGCTGGCAGGAGCCAGCGGTGCAGTACAAGCCCGACGACCCGCGCATTCGCAGCGACCTCACCGAACAGCGCCTGCGCAGCGCCGTGGCCGATCAGCTCGACCAGCGCGGCCTGCGCCCGGCGGCAGCGGGTGCCAAGGGCGATCTGAAGGTTCAGGTGTGGCTGGTCGTCGATGACCGCCAGCAACAGGTGAGCAGCGGCTTCGGCGGCGGTTTCGGTGGTTACTGGGGCCCGTATTGGGGCGGCCCGGCCTACAACGAAACCCGCACCATCGACTATAAGGTGGCGACCGTGCAGGTCGACCTGTTCGATGGCAAGGATGGCAAGCTGGTATGGCGAGGCAGCGATGAGCGCATCGTGCGTGACAGCTCGGGCAACCCCGCGCAGCGCGAGGCCGAGGTGCGCGAAACCGTCGCCCGGGTGCTCAGCCAGTACCCGCCGCGCTGATGCAAAAAGGCTTCAGCTGCGGTTGAAGCGATAGAACAGATTGGGCTCGCTGACGATATACAGGTTGCCGCGGTCATCGAAGGTCATGCCCTCGCCATGGGGTACGGCCTTGCCGAGACCGGCGAAATCGCTGTCCAGGGTGCGGTAGCCGATCAGTTTGCCGCTATTGCCATCGAGTTCCATGACCCGTTTCGACTCGTCGCTGAGCAGCACCAGATGCCCGGTGCGCTCGTCGAAGTGCGCGGCGGAGAGATCGGTGGCGAACACCGAATCACGAATCCACTCATCGTGGTCGATGATCTCCAGGCCGAAGTCGCCGTCGATACTGCGTTTCAGGCCACGTACTTCGTAGAGCTTCATCGGCGAATGCTCCTTGGCCACGAACAGCCGATCACCGGCCCGGTCATAAGCAATCCCTTCGAAGCCCTGATTGCCGTCGCGCCCAATGCCCAAGGTCAGCGAACGGTGGTCTTCGCGAAACAGCGCGCCAGCCTGCGTGGGCACCGGCACCACCACCAGCCGCTGCTCGCGCTCCTCGACGAACAACAACTGGCCGTCACCCAGGTAGGTCACATCCTCGACATCGCTGAAGCCGCTCAGCGGGTAACGCGCCGTCACCTCACCGTCCCGGCTCATGGCCAACAGCTCTGACGGGTTGTTGACCACTGCCCATAGCTGATCGCGCTGATCGTCGTAGGTGATGCCGGAGAGGTTGTCGTCGACGCCGGCAACCGGCCGGGCGTTGACCTGCACCTTATATTCGCGACCAGTCAGGCTGCCAGGCGCGGCCTGGGAGGCCGCCGGCGTGGTCAGCCAGTAATACAGCCGGTCATCCAGGTGCAGCGCATGCATCTGATAGCCTGCCAGCAGCAGGATCGACAACAGCGCCCAGACTCTAGGGCGTACAAGAGGCAGACGGGAGAAGGCCTGCTTGATGGCAGCTATCATGAAAATTCTCGGGTTTGGGGGAGCGCACTGAGCATGCCTGGATAATGTTGCAATCGCACGCTGAATCAGGCGGCATTCAGAGGCAAGCCTCTAGGCAAAGTTCCTCGCGACCTGCCGCCCGGCGGTTGGTGTGGAAGACGGTTTACCCGGCGCTAAAGTCCGTGCAGACTGCCGCAAGAATGTGCACAGACGAAAGCGCCCGCCATCGCAGACCATGGCACCCACGAGACCGCCGTCGATCGGTCTGGAACCGGAGGAGATCATCTTGGCGTCCAGTGATACCAGCATCGACTTGAGCACCGCGATCGCCAACTGCGCGAAGGAACCTATCCACATCCCGGGCAGCATCCAGCCGCAGGGCTTTCTGATGGTGTTCGACGAGCAGGCGCTGACGGTGCTGCAAGTGAGCGAGAATGTCGCCGATTGGCTGGGGCTCGAGCCCGAACAGTTGCTGGGCATGCACCTGGATGAGCTGCTCGAAGACGGCGCCGTACTGGCCGAGCGCCTTGCCCAGTTGTCCGATGATGACACCACGCCTTTTCATATCGGTGACGTGCGCTTTCTCGAAGGCGATCGCCGCAGCGAACTGACCGCCATGGTCGCGCACCGCTTCGATCAGGTGCTGATCGCCGAGTTCGAGGCCACCAGCAACGTGGTCACCGCCTACAACACCCTGTATCCGATGGTACGTACCTTCATCGGTCACCTGCAGGGCGCCGAGGACATCGACGAGCTGTGCAGACTGTCGGTGGCAGAGGTCAAACGCATCACGGGTTTCGGCCGGGTGAAGATCTACAACTTCGATCCCGAAGGTAACGGCCTGGTCCTCGCCGAATGCCTCGACGAGGGTTACCCCAGCTACCTGGGCCTGAGCTTCCCGGCCTCGGACATCCCACCCCAGGCCCGACAGCTGTACGTGGCCAACCGTATCCGCGTGATCGAGGATGCCAACTACCAGCCCTCGCCGCTGCGCCCGGCCTGTAACCCGCTAACCGGCAAGCCGCTGGATCTGAGTTATGCGACCCTGCGCAGCGTCTCGCCGGTGCACCTGCAATATATGCGCAACATGCAGACCATCGCCTCGATGTCGATCTCCATCGTGGTCGAGGGCCAACTGTGGGGGCTGATTTCCTGTCACCACGCCAGTGCCCGCCCGGTCGGCTTCCAGACCCGCACTGCCTGCGAGCTGCTGGGGCGCATGCTGTCGCTGCAGATCGAGGCGAAGATCGCCCACGCCCGCACCCAGCATCTGCTGCAGCTGCGCCGCCATATCGTGCAGATGCTCTCGTCGATGGCCGACCGCGACAGCGTCAGCGAAGGCCTGCTGGCCTTGCCCAATACCTTTCTCGAATTCGCCCAGGCCAGCGGCGCGGCGATCATCTCCTCCTCACACTGCGATCTTATCGGGCAGACCCCGCCGCGTGACCAGGTCAATGCCCTGGCGCAATGGCTAGGCGCCCGCTCGGGCGAGGATCTGTTCCATACCGACAACGTCGGTCGTGACATTCCCGAGCTGCCGGAGCTGGCCAACCATGTGGGTGGCCTGCTGGCGGTGGCCATCTCCGAATTGCACTCGAATTACCTGATCTGGTTCAGGCCGGAACAGAAGCGTGTGGTGGAATGGGCCGGAAAACCGGAGAAAACGGTCAGTGCCAGTGGCGCGCTCAGCCCGCGCAACAGTTTTGCGCGCTGGCAGGAGGAAATCAGCGGTTTCTCCACACCCTGGCACGCACAGGAGCCGCAAAGCGCCCTGGAGCTGCGCAACGCGGTGCTCGGCATCGTGCTGCGCAAGGCCGAGGAAATGGCCCAACTTGCCAGCGACCTGAAAAAGAGCAACAAGGAACTGGAGGCCTTCTCCTACAGCGTGTCTCATGACCTGCGCGCGCCACTGCGGCATATCGCCGGCTACGCGGAGCTGCTTAGTGATTTCGAGGGGACCAAGCTCTCAGAGCGCGGGGTTCGCTTTCTCGAGCACATCGCCGAATCGGCACGCTTCGCCGGCACCCTGGTGGACAACCTGCTGAGCTTCTCGCAGATGGGCCGCTCGGCGCTGCGTTTCACCGACGTGAATCTGCATGCGCTGGTCGAATCGATCCGCGAAGAAATGAAGCCCGACTACCAGAACCGCAACCTGGAATGGCACATCCAGCCGCTGCCACGGGTAGTGGCCGATGCCGCCTTCCTGCATCTGGCCCTGCGCAACCTGCTGGCCAACGCCATCAAGTACAGCCGCGAACGCGACCCGGCGATCATCGTGGTCGGCGCCGAGCAGAAGGACGAAGAAGTGGTCGTCTTTGTGCGTGACAACGGTGTGGGCTTCAATATGGAATACGTGGACAAGCTGTTCGGTGTGTTCCAGCGCCTGCACCGCATGGAGGAATTCGAGGGCACCGGCATCGGTCTGGCCAGCGTACGACGTATAATCGAGCGTCACGACGGGCGAGTCTGGGCCGAGGGCAAGATCGATCAGGGCGCCACCTTCTACTTCGCGTTACCCAAACGCCATCACCCCGTTCTTGCATAACGGGACGAGGACACGAATGCTCAAACCGATTCTGCTGGTCGAAGACAATCCGCACGACCTGGAGTTGACCCTGATCGCACTGGAGCGCAGCCAACTGGCCAATGACGTGATCGTCATGCGCGACGGTGCCGAAGCGCTAGACTACCTGTTCCGCCGCGGCGACCACGCCGACCGCCTGCCCGGCAACCCGGCGATCATGATGCTCGACCTCAAGCTACCCAAGGTCGACGGCCTGGAAGTGCTCAAGGTGGTGCGCGACTCGCCCGAGCTGCGCAGCATTCCGATCGTCATGCTCACCTCCTCGCGCGAAGGCCCGGACCTGCAGCGCGCCTATGAATTGAACGTGAACGCCTACGTGGTCAAACCGGTCGAATTCAAGGCTTTCGTCTCGGCCATTTCCGACTTGGGCGTGTTCTGGGCCGTACTCAACGAGCCGCCACCCGGTTCCATGCGCCTGCAGCGGCGCGCCAAGGACGACGAGCAGCAAGCCGATGGCAACTGATCACCTGTACCGCTTGCGTACCATCCAGTCCTAAACCAGACCGTAATCGACGACCTCTCCATGCCGCTTGTGCCTCTGAAACTGCTGTTCATCGAAGACAGCCCGCATGACGCGGAGCTGGCCCTGCTCGCACTGGAACGCAATGGTCTGGTTGTCGACTGCACCCTGGTCTATGACCATGAAGCCGCCGAGCGCGCACTTCAGAACGAGCGCTTCGACCTGATTCTTTCCGACTACCTGTTGCCAGGCTCGTCCGGCGCCCAGGCGCTGGAAGTGGCTCGCCGCCAGGCACCGCAAACACCATTCATCTTCCTCTCCGGCATGTTCGGCGAAGAACATGCGGTGGAAATGATGCGCCTGGGCGCCGTCGACTACGTGCTCAAACAGAACCTGCCGTTTCTGCCCAAGGCCATCGACCGCGCCATGGCCGAGGTCAACGAGCGCGAAGAACGGCGCCGGGTGGAAGACACCCTGCAGACCGTCGAAGCCCGCGCGCGGCTGGCCATCGGCGCGGCGCGCATGGGCATGTGGGATTACGTACCGGCCACCGACACGCTGATCTGGGACGAACGCTGCCACGCCCTCTATGAGCTGGAGCCGGATGCCAACGTCAGCATGGAGCTGTTCCTCGGCCGTTGCCACGAGGACGACCGCGCCCAGTTGCGCCAGCGGGTCAACGAGGCGCTGGCCACCGACAGCGGCAATGAGTTCCAGGCCGAATTCCGCCTGCCCCTGAGCAATGGCAGCAAACGCTGGATTTCCGCGCGCGGCCAGGCGTTCTTCGACGATGGCCAGTGCACCCGTTTTCTCGGCGTGCTGCACGACATCACCGAGCAGAAGCAGGCAAACGAGGCCCTGCTGCGTCTCAATGATGTGCTCGGCGAGCGCGTCGAGAAACGTACCCGCGAGCGCGACCGTAACTGGGAACTGTCCCGTGACCTGCTCGCCGTGTTGCGTTTCGACATGCGCTCCAGCGCCCTGAACCCCGCCTGGGAACAAACTCTGGGCTGGACGCGCCAGCAACTCACCCAAGGCCCGCTGTGGGAACTGGTACATACCGACGACCAGCAGGACACCCAAGCGCACATCGAACGGGTGACCTCGGATAACGGCTCGGTGCGTTTCGTCAACCGCATGCGCCACGCCAACGGCGACTACCACTGGCTGTCGTGGATCGTGGTGCGCGATGACGACCTGCTGTACGCCACCGTGCGCGACATCACTCATGAGCGAGCGGTGGTCGAGGAACTGGCCGCCACCAACCAGCAACTGCGCGAGCAGATCGCCGAACGCGAGCGCGTTGAAGCGACCCTGCAGCAGATGCAGCGTCTTGAAGCAGTCGGCCAGCTCACCGCAGGCGTAGCCCACGACTTCAACAATCTCCTGACGGTGGTGCTGACCAGTACCAGCTTCCTGATCCGCGACCTGGAAAAGGGCAACCTGGACAAAGCCCGCGGCCGTCTGCAGAACATCACCGATGCCGGCGAGCGCGGCGCCAAGTTGACCGCTCAGCTACTGGCCTTCTCGCGGCGCCAGCGCCTGGTGCCGGAGGCCGTCAATCTTGGTGAAACTGTGCAGGGCATGCTCGAACTGCTGAAGAGCACCCTGGGTGGCAGCGTGCTGATCGAGACCGCCACCGAGCCGGACCTGTGGCACGCCCGGGTCGACCCGACGCAGATCGAGCTGATCATCCTCAACCTGGCGATCAACGCCCGCGACGCCATGGGCGTAGGCGGCACCCTGCGCCTGAGCACCAGTAACGAGGTGATCAGCGAAATGCCCAGGCGCCCGGAAGATCCGGAGCCCGGCGACTACGTGGTGCTGTCGGTGCAGGATTCCGGTAGCGGTATGAGCGAAGCGGTGCTGGCCAAGGCCTTCGAGCCGTTCTTCACCACCAAGGAGATCGGCAAGGGCTCGGGCCTCGGTCTGGCCCAGGTGTTCGGTTTCGCCAAGCAGTCCGGCGGCGGCGCACGCATTCTTACCAAAATGGGCGTGGGCACCACGGTCAAGGTCTACCTGCCGGGTTTGCGCAACGTGGTACAGCCCGAGGAGCAGGTGTCCAGCCAACCGCGGCCGGTCGCCGAGCCGGGAGACCAGCGCACCATCCTGCTGGTCGACGACGACCCGCGGGTTCGCGAAGTTACCGCCCTAACCCTTGATGCCCTGGGCTATCAGGTGCGCGAGGCGCACAGCGGCATGGATGCCTTGACCAAGCTTGATGACGACATCGACCTGCTGCTTGCCGACTTTGCCATGCCGGGCATGAACGGCGCCGAACTGGCCCAGGCGGTGCGACGCCGCTATCCAGAACTGCCGGTGGTGTTCGTCACCGGTTATGCCGAGATTGGCGGGCTGGATGCCGATGAAGCCTTTATCGTGCAGAAGCCTTATCGCAGTGACGAACTGGCGGAAAAACTGCAGCACGCCTTCGCCAACGGCAAACCCTGAACCCAGCTACGCCACGGCCTGCAAGCGGGTCGCCGCAGCGGCCCTCTCGCCAGGATAGGCTCCCCAGACCAATGTCCGCGACGCCCCCCCCACTCTCCCCATCCAGCCTGTTCGCCGGCCAGACCGGCGACACGGTCGAGCTCATCCGCCGCTTCGACTGGGCCGCCACCGCCCTCGGCCCCATCGCGCAGTGGCCGGATGTGCTGGTCAGCACCACGCAGCTGATCCTCTCCTCGCCGACACCTATCGTGCTGCTGTGTGGCGAGCACGGTGTGCTGATCTACAACGACGCCTACGCGGCATTCGCTGGCCAGCGCCACCCGGGAATCTTTGGCCTGCCGGCCGAAGAGGCCTGGCCGGAGATCGCCGAATGGAACCGCCATGTGATTGCCATGGGCCTGAGCGGTCGCTCTATGTGCCAGGAAAACCTCTACCTGCCGCTGCGCCGCCCCGGCCTGCAGGAAGATGCCTGGATGAACCTCTACTACAACCCGCTGCTCGATAACACCGGCCAATCCCACGGCATGATGTGCATCGTGGTGGAGACCACCCGCCAGGTGGTCGCCATCGAGCAGCGCACCCAGGCCGAGGCAGAGCTGCGCAGCGCCAAGGAGCGTATCGAACTGGCGCTCGACGCCGGCGCGGTGCTCGGCACTTGGGTGTGGGACATTCCGGATGACCGGGTCACGGGTGACGAACGCTTCGCCCGTGCCTTCGCCGCCGACCCGCAGCAGGCCGCCAGCGGTATGGCGCTGGATCAGGTGACCGCCGCCATCCACCCGGAAGATCGCCCCGGTGTGCGCGCGTCGATCGAACGTGCCATCGCCAACGGCGGCGCTTACCGCGCCGAGTACCGGGTAAGCCGGGCCGACGGCAGCTATCGCTGGATCGAGGCCAACGGCCGCTGCGAGCTGGCCGCCGACGGCACGCAACTGCGCTTTCCCGGTGTGCTGATGGACATCGACGAGCGCAAGCGCACCGAACTGGCGCTACGCCAACTGACCCAGACCCTCGAGGAACGGGTCAGCGAAGCCGTCCTGCAGCGCATCCAGGCCGAAGAGCAGCTGCGCCAGGCGCAGAAGATGGAAGCCATCGGCCAACTCACCGGCGGCATCGCCCACGACTTCAACAATCTTCTGGCCGGCATCCTCGGCAGCCTGGAGCTGATCCAGCGCAAGCTTCCAGCCAATGATCACCCGCAGCTGGCCCGCTTTGTCGACGCCGCCATCGCCTCGGCCAACCGCGGCGCCTCGCTGACCCATCGCCTGCTGGCCTTCGCCCGGCGCCAGTCGCTGGACCTGCGCCCGGTGCAGGTCAACGCCTTGGTATGTGCCCTCGAAGACCTGCTGGTGCGCACCCTGGGCGAGCAGATCGCCCTGGAAATCCAGTTGTCCGACGACCTGTGGCCGACCCGCAGCGACAGCCACCAGCTGGAAAACGCGCTGATCAACCTGGCCATCAATGCCCGCGATGCCATGCCCGAAGGCGGCACGCTGCGCATCGAGACCCGCAACACTCAGCTTGGCGAAAGCGAGGCGCACAACTACCAGGTACCGCCCGGCGATTACCTGCTGCTGTCGGTCAGCGACACCGGCTGCGGCATGCCCGAGGAAATCATCCGTCACGCCTTCGAACCCTTCTTCACCACCAAGCCCATCGGCCAGGGAACCGGCCTGGGCCTGTCGATGGTCTATGGCTTCGTCAAGCAGACTGGCGGCTACCTGCACCTGGAAAGCCAGGTCGGCCACGGCACCACCCTGGATCTATATCTGCCGCGCCTACCCGAGGCACCTACCGCGCAGCAGGCCGATGCCCGACGTGACGCACCGCGCGGCACCGGCGAGCGCATCCTGGTGGTGGAAGACGATCAGGTGGTGCGCATGCTGATGATCGAAGTGCTCGAAGAACTCGGCTACCAGCTGATCCAGGCCAGTGACGCACAGAGTGCCCTGGGCCTCCTGGAGCAGCACGCACCACTCGACCTGCTGCTCACCGATGTCGGCCTGCCGGGCATGAACGGCCGCCAGCTCGCCGACGCCGCTCGGCAGCGCCAGCCGGGCCTCAAGGTGCTGTTCGCCACTGGCTACGCCGAGGGCGCCGAGCTGCGCGACGGCTACCTGGGTGACGGCATGGACATGATCGCCAAGCCATTCTCTTTCGACTCTCTGGCCGCCAAGCTCAAGGCCATGCTAGGCACGTGAATGGCGCCAGCCGCAGAATCCGGGAACTCCGCCTCACCGCAACGGCTCAATAGTCAGCACCCTGGCGCTTGACGCCTTGTCGTTACTCAGGAATCCCTGCATGCGCGTAGAAGGCTTTTTCGAATCACTGGGCGAGGCATTCGGCTCGTTCATCCGCTTTATCGTCGACGCTCTGAGCGGCGTATTCGGCGCGCTCGCCGGCGCGGTATCCAGCTTTATCGACGGCCTATCCGGCGCCCTCGGCGTTACCCCGTCGCTGCTCAGTATCGCCGTGCTGCTACTGGGGCTGATACTGCTGTACAGCGCGGTTCGCTCGTTCATGCGCGGCTCGGTGATCGGTGGGCTGATCTGGCTGCTGCTGGGTCTGTGGCTGCTCAGCGGGTTGATTCACTAAGAGCCTGTTCAAAGTCTTGCATGTGCATGAAACGGCAACTACAAGGCAGAAGCAGCCATCCGGCGATTCGTAGGAGGGGCTTCAGCCCCGAGCTTTTTATCAAGGCAAACAAAGAGCTCGCGGCTAAAGCCGCTCCCACAAAAGAGCAGTGCTCGCTTCCGCCACTCAGCCGCCAAAGTCGACGAACCTGAGCATAAAGATAATGGACAGATTCTAAGTACCACGTCGTGGGCAGCGCTGATGAGTTGAAGTCATCAGACAACCTGCATCCAAATGTTACAGCGGTCGTGTTAGGCTGAGCGGCCGTCGTTAGCCGCCTAAGTACTCCAATGTCCGTCCATGGTCAGTTGCTACTGCGTCATCACACGCCTTTTATCCGCTTCTGGCTGGCACGGGTGTTTACCGCCAGCGGCTTCCAGATGCTCACCGTGGCCATTGGCTGGCAGATGTACAGCCTCACCGGCAACGTGCTCGACCTGGGCCTGGTCGGCCTGGTCGAATTTCTGCCCAAGATTCTCTTCATCCTGCTGACCGGCCACGTCGCCGACCGCTTCGACCGCCGCAAGGTCGCCGCGCTGTGCCAATGCGGCCAGGCCATCGTCGCCATCACCCTGCTGGTCGGCAGCAGCACAGGCAGCCTGACCCGCGAGATGATCTTCGTCATCGCCTTCATGATGGGCACCGCGCGGGCTTTCGAAATGCCGACGACTCAGGCACTGCTGCCGAACATCGTGCCGCCGGGCCTGTTTCCGGCAGCCGTGGCCGCGTCCAGCTCGGCGATGCAGACCGCGACCATCGTCTCCCCCGCCCTGGGCGGCGTGCTCTACGCCGTGGCGCCGGCCTGGGTGTATGGCCCGGCGTTGGTGCTGTACCTGATCGCCGTGGGCATGATGCTCAGCCTGCCATCGCAACAGAAGCCGCTGAAGCAGAAGATCTCGGTGGAATCGCTGCTGGCCGGTTTCCGCTTCATCCGCAGCCGCCCGGAAGTATTCGGCGCCATCTCCATGGACATGTTCGCCGTGCTGCTCGGCGGTGCCACCGCGCTGCTGCCGGTGTTCGCCAAGGACATCCTGCTCACCGGCCCCTGGGGCCTGGGCCTGTTGCGCTCGGCGCCGGCGGTAGGCGCGCTGCTGATGTCGATTTACCTGGCGCGCCACCCCATCGAGCGGCGCGTCGGCCCGGTGATTCTCGGCTCGGTGGCGATCTTCGGCGTAGCGACCATCGGCTTCGGCCTGTCCACCTCACTGTGGTTCAGCCTGACGACCCTGGTGCTGCTCGGCGCCGCCGACATGGTCAGCATGGTGATCCGCGGCGCCTTCGTGCAACTGCAGACGCCCGATGACATGCGCGGCCGGGTGGGCGCGGTGAACAGCCTGTTCATCGGCGCTTCCAACCAGCTCGGCGACTTCCGCGCCGGCGTCAGCGCCGCCTGGTTCGGCACCGTGCCGGCCGTGCTGATCGGCGGCTTCGGCGCCATCGGCATCAGCCTGCTGTGGATCAAGCTGTTCCCGGCACTATCTAACCGGGATCGGATTCGTGACCCGTTAGTGGGGGATGAAAAAGCGTCCTAGCCAGATAGCGGGAGTTTGATTCCAGCAAGGGCGCCCTAGGGCGCCTGAGTTTCCGAAGAGGTCTGTTCAGCGTTACGCATCGCTTCGCGTCGCTCGCTTATGCCCTTCATACACTCTTCATGGTTCGTGTAGCCGAGCATCTTACAAGCAGCCTCAATCGATGTAGGGTGCTTTGCCTTTATTTCCCGCTCCTTTTCCTTCCATCCGATAATCATCTTTGACAGCACGAACGCCGCTGCGAAGATCAAGCTCCAAATCAGGAGCTGTTTGCCCAGTGGGGCCAATACAAGCCAGCCGCGGACCAGCCACGCAGCCGGCGCACCACCCCGCGAGGCGACATCGACGAACTGTACACACAGGATGAACGTCGTCAGCGCCAGCACTGTGGACGCAATGGGATCGGCCGCCCAGTGAGCGGTCAGAGCCGCGAATGCCACACCGGGCACGATATGCCTCAACAACAGCAGACCACTGCCACCTCGCCCCCAACGCGGCGGTATCAACCTCAGGCTGATGTCCACGTCGGAAACCACGCACCACCTGGCCAGCCTGTTCCACAGCTTGATAAGCAAGCGGAACACGAACAACAACGCCGTGCCGAGGGCTGCCACCGCAACCACCGAAACGACAAGGTCTTTCGCGCTTTCGGATGGGCTGCTCAGGACGAACATCACCAGGCACAGGTACAACCAGAACAGTGGATACAGCTGCACCCAGCCGTTGCCCGGGTGCCAATCCCGCCACCGCGGCAGATAAGTCAGTCCCAAATCGTTCAGCAGGTCGTCATGATGCTCGACGCGCCAGGCCAGCGCCTCGCAGGCTTGCCAGTCGGCATCGCCGAAGCCATCCACCAACTTGCGGCGCTCGCCTTCGTACATCGGTTTGAGCAGGAGCCAGACGGCGCGCGACGATGGTGAGCCCGGCTGCTTTTCGTTCAGTGACTGGCGCAACTCGGCGCGTAGCGCCATAGCGCCACGGTGTAAACAAAGCGCCTCCCACCGCTCGTCGTCACAAGGCAGCTGGCCACGTGCTTCGTCCCAGTCGAACAGACGGCATGTTTCATCGAAGAAGTTCAGCGACCAGTCAAGGTTACTTTCAAGCAAGCCCAGCACGCCTTGCTGCAGATAACTGCTGCGATCAAATGGCTGCACCCAGGGCTGCTGTTTCAACTGCCTGATTGACTCGAGCACCGCCTGCTCCTGCCCATCCTCCAGTTGCGAATGCCATTTCCACAGTTCGGCATTGAGCAGGCGCTCGGCCAGAGCGTTCATCGCCGCTATCGGCAGATAATCGGCCTGCCACGGCGTTAGCCAGTTCAGATGAGCCATGGCCCAGCGCACGGTTTCATCAGCCTGGTCGCCAGGCAGTTGAGCGCGGCGCAGCAGTTCCAGTTCGAATGCCCGCTGCTGCCCGGCCTCGCTTGCCTGGAACAGTGCGTCATCAAGCGAAGCACAGCTGTCTAGCAGAGCGGCAACCCACGCCCGATCGTCGTTCTGCTGGATCTCAGCCAACGACGCAATCGGTTGTTGTGCATCGCTAAACGGCACTGGCGTAACAGACTCGTCGAGCGCAAAAGGTGCGTCTACATCCGGAGAACGCTGCGCCCAATCCAACGCCCACTCATAGGCCTCACGCAGCCGCTGGAACGCCTCGGGATCTTCGTCCGGTCGGGTCTGTTTGAGCAGTTGCGCGTAGCGGCGCTTGACGCTGCGAGTGTCGGCCTCGGCGTCCAGGCCGAGCAGTTCCCAGGGGTTCACCACTCGGCCTTCTTGCTGTAGTCGACCTTGAAGGCGCCGGTACGCCACAGCGACCAGCGCGGCCAGGGCATGCGGCGGCTACCGACCAGGCCGAGAAACAGCACTTCGAGCGCCAAGGCCGCGCCGAACACGACCCAGTCGGAAATCAGGCTCGGGGCGAAGCCGGCGACGATCAGCGCGAACAACGCCGCCGGCAGGCCATGGCGCAGCACCAGCATGCCGGCACCCGCATCACGCCAGGTGGCCGGCAGCAGCAGGCGACTCAGCGGCACGTCGAGGCGCGTCAGGTAACGCGCCAGTCGGCTCCAGCCACGCGACACAATCACCATCCAGGCGACTATCCCGACGCTGATCAGCAGGTCCTTGAAGCCCAGGCCGAGATAGCCGCCCGAGCGCTCCAGGTACACCGACAGCTTCGCCTCCTGCAACGAGGTGGCGAACATGGCGGTGAACAGCAGGAGCCAGGCGTAGACCGTGGCCGGCACCGTCCATTGGCGCGGTTGCCAGCGCCGCCAGTCCTCGTCGAACTGCAGGCCGAGCTGCTCTGGCAGTTCGGGGTAGCGCTCGGTGAGCATATGCTCCAGCGCGTCGCAGGCCTGCCAGTCTTCGGCGTCGAAGCGGTCGACCAACTGCCGTGCATCACGCTCGCTCATGGGCTTGAGCAGCAACCAAGCGGCACGCTCCTCGGTGCGCAGCGGCCAGTCCAGCTTCAGCTGCTGCAACAGGCGCTGGCCCGCGGCGTGGCGCTCGCAGCGCCAGCACAGCCAGTTCCAGCGCTCCACGGAGCAAGGCAGCTCGCCGGTGTCCTCGTTCCAGCCGAACAGCCGACACAGGCGGTCGAACAGCCCGCCCGACCACTCTTCAGTGACTTCGAGCATCCACACCATGCCGTCCTGCAACTGCAGGCGGCGGTCGAACGACTGCAGCCAGTCGCTGGCCAGCAGCCTTGTGGCGGCGTCGAATACGACGCGCTCCTCACCCGCCTGCAGGCGCTCTTGCAGGGTTTCCAGCTCCAGGGCCAGCAGCCGCGCGGCCAGCGCCTCGGACTGGCTGCGCGGCAAGTAGTCGGCCTGCCAGGGCGACAGCCACTGCAGGTGCTGCATGCCCCAGCGCAGAATGCGCAGACCTTCTTCGTCCAGAGAGGCGCAACGGGCCAGCAGATGACGCTGCAGATCGGCCTCCAGCCCCAGCTCACGGGCCTGCTGCAGGGCAGCTTCCAGCGACTCGCTGGCCTGCAGCAGCTGCTCGATGCGCGCGTGTGCCGGCTGTTCGGCGGCGGCCGCCACAACGGGCTCGTCCTGGGCTACCGGAAAGGGCGCCTGCCCTTGCTCGGCAGCGTCGCCCCAGGGCTGATCCTGGGCCGCAGCATGGGCCAGCGCCTGCTCGTAGGCTTCGCGCAGGCGCTGGAAGACTTCGGGATCCTCGTCGGGGCGGTGCTGTTTGAGCAACTGCGCGTAGCGGCGCTTGATGCTGCGGGTATCGGCGTCAGCGTCCAGGCCAAGCAGCGTCCAGGGATTCATAAACGATCAGTACCCCTGTTCGATAGCATCCAGGCGAGCGGTGAGCTCGCCTCGGGTTTCGCGGATCTGCCGTTCGTCTTGACCTTCGAGGATGGCGGCGAAATGCGCGGCCAGCTGGCCGACGTGCTCACGCAAATCGCCCAGGCATTCCTGATACAGGCGCTCCAGGCGCGCCATCAGAGCGCTGTTGACCTGCTGGTCGCGCGGGTGAACCTTGAGCGCCTCCAGAGCGGCGAAGCGCTCGGCGATTTCCGCGGGGCTGAGCACACCGGGGTTGTTCTCGATCACCAAGCGGTGGCTTTCGCCGGTCAGCGGTGTGTCCACCTGAGCCTCGAGCAGGCCGTTGATGTCGTAGGTGAAACGAATATCCAGCGACACTTCACCAGCCGGGCGCGGCGGTACGGCCACCTCCAGCTCGCCGAGAAAGATATTGTTGGCCACCAGGCGGCTCTCGCCCTGGTAGATGCGTACGCTGACCTGCTTCTGGTTGTCATGCAGGGTGTACACGCTCTGCACGCGGCTGACCGGCACCACGCAGTTGCGCTCGATGATCGGCATGTAATGGCCGCTCTGCTGCTGGGTGCCCACCTGCTTGGAAATCTCCACGCCCAGGCTGTACGGGCAGACATCGGTGAGCACCACCTCTTCGAGCGTGGCATCGCGGGCCTTGAGAGCGGCCTGAATGGCGGCGCCCTGGGCGATCACCTCGTCGGGGTTCAGGTGCATGGCCGGGAAGCGCCCGAACAGGCTGGCCACCAGTTTGCGCACCAGCGGCATGCGCGTGGTGCCACCGACCAGCAGCACTTCGTCGAGGTCGGCGACCTTGATGCGTGCATCGCGCAAGGCCCGTTCGATGGGCGCGCGCAGGCGCTCGAGCAGCGGCTCGCAGATGCTCAGCAGCTTGTCCTGGCTCACTGGCAGCGTCCATTCGCGGCCATCCTCGCGCAGCTGGAAGGTCGCCTCCGGCTGTTGCCCAAGGGCATGGCGCACGCGCTGAGCCTCGCGTCGCAGGCGCTGATGAATTGCCGGCTGCTGGTGGTCGGGCAGACCCTGGCCGTTCATGGCAGCGAGGAAGTGGGCGACCAGAACATCGTCGAAGTCCTCGCCACCGAGGAAGTTGTCGCCGGCACTGGCGCGCACTTCCATGACGCCCTCGAACAGCTCCAGCACCGACACGTCGAAAGTACCGCCGCCCAGATCGAAGACCAGAAAGGTCGCCTCGCCCTTCTGGTGCAGGCCGTAGGCCAGAGCCGCAGCGGTGGGTTCGTTGATCAGCTTCTCGACCTTCAGGCCCGCCAGCTCGCCGGCGATGCGCGTGGCCTTGCGCTGGGCGTCGCTGAAGTATGCTGGCACGCTGATCACCGCCTCGGTGACCGGCTGCCCGTAGGCGCGCTCGACATCTTCCTTGAGGCTGCGCAGCACCATGGCCGACAACTCTTCCGGACGGAACGAGCGCGAGCCCAGGCGGGTGCTCTGGGCGCTGCCCATGTGCCGCTTGAACAGCGCCGCGGTGAGGTGCGGATGGGTCTGCAGACGCTCGCGGGCGATATCACCGACCACCAGTTGGTCGTGGTCGTCGAGGCCGACCACGCTGGGCGTCAGCAGGCGGCCCAGGGCGTTGGGCACCAGATGCGCCGCTTCGCCGTCCCAGACGGCGACCAGACTGTTGGTGGTGCCGAGGTCGATTCCGATGATCATGTGCGTTGCAGCCTCCCTGTGCGTGCCAACTCACGGCGCATCAGGCGCCGGACGGGGCGATATTAGAGCGCTCTGACAAGGCCGGGTAAAGGAGGTTTCCCGCGCTTTGCCAACTTGCCGACAGAGACGGCTGCCGCGGCCTGGGGTGGGCTGCTATGATGCCGCGCTTTCGCGGATCGGCAAGGCGAAATGGCACGTGAAGTGCTTTGCTTGCGCTCTGCACACTTCAACGCGCGTTCGCTGCCATCGGAGCTCCGCATGCTGGAAAGACTGTTCCAACTCAACGCACACAACACCAACGTGCGCACCGAAATACTCGCGGGCGTCACGACCTTCCTGACCATGGCCTACATCCTGTTCGTCAACCCGAGCATCCTCGGCGAAACCGGCATGGACAAAGGCGCGGTGTTCGTCGCCACCTGCCTGGCCGCGGCCTTCGGCTCGGTGGTCATGGGCCTGATCGCCAACTACCCGATCGCCCTGGCACCGGGCATGGGCCTCAACGCCTTCTTCACCTACACCGTGGTGCTCGGCATGGGCCACACCTGGCAGGTCGCCCTCGGTGCGGTATTCCTGTCGGCATGCCTGTTCTTCCTGCTGTCGATCTTCAAGATCCGCGAGTGGATCATCAACAGCATCCCGCTGGAGCTGCGCTCGGCCATCGCCGCCGGCATCGGCCTGTTCCTGGCGCTGATCGCCCTGCAGAACGCCGGTATCGTCGCGGCCAACCCGGCGACCATGGTCGGCCTCGGCGACCTCGGCTCGCCCGCCGCGCTGCTGGCGATCCTCGGTTTCTTCCTGATCATCGGCCTGGAAGCGCTGCGCATCACCGGTGCGGTGCTGATCAGCATCCTGGTGGTCACCGGCCTGAGCATTTTGCTCGGCGTCACCCAGTTCGGCGGCGTGGTGTCGATGCCGCCGTCGCTGGCACCGACCTTCCTGCAGCTGGATATCGCCGGCGCGCTGGATGTGAGCCTGATCAGCGTGATCTTCGCCTTCCTGTTCGTCGACCTGTTCGACAACTCCGGCACCCTGATCGCCGTGGCCAAGAAGGCCGGCCTGATGCGCAAGGACGGCCACTTGCCGAAGATGGGCCGCGCCCTGATCGCCGACAGCACCGCCGCCCTCGGCGGCTCGCTGCTGGGTACCAGCACCACCACCAGCTATATCGAATCCGCAGCGGGCGTCAGCGCTGGCGGGCGCACCGGCCTGACCTCCATCGTGGTTGCCGTGCTGTTCCTGTTCGCCCTGTTCTTCGCCCCGCTGGCCGGCAGCGTGCCGGCCTTCGCCACCGCCCCGGCACTGCTGTTCGTGGCCGTGCTGATGGCTTCGGGCATGGCGGAGATCGAGTGGAGCGACATCACCGTCGCCGCGCCAGTGGTGGTCACCGCCCTGGCCATGCCGCTGACCTACTCCATCGCCACCGGCATCGCCTTCGGCTTCATCACCTGGGTGGCGGCCAAGACCCTGGCCGGGCGGTTCCGCGAGCTGAACGGAATGCTCGTCGCGCTGGCCATTTTCTGCGTGATCAAGCTGGCGTTGTTCTAAACGCTCTTGGTAGCCCGGGTTGAGCGAAGCGATACCCGGGTAGGTTTCGAGCGCTGCAACCCTGGGTATCGCTTCGCTCAACCACAGGCTACGTGACGACCGCATTAAGATCGTTCCCACGCTCTGCGTGGGAACGCCTCCCCGGACGCTCCGCGTCCAGCCCCACCAATAATCGACGACTCCGGCACGCCGGCAGCGGAATCGCTACAATGGCGCCCCGTTTTCCCGCCGCACGAGTGACCGATGAGCCGTCCCGCATTCGACCCCGCCGCCTACGACGCCCAACTCGCCGAGAAGAAGGCCCGCCTGGTCGAACTGCTCGCTCCATTCGCCGCGCCTGCACCGGAGGTGTTCGAGTCGCCGCGCGAGTACTACCGCCTGCGCACCGAATTCCGCCTGTGGCGCGAGGCCGGCAGCGAGAACCGTCACTATGCGATGTTCGAGGCCGGCGACAAGCACAGCCCGATCTTCTTCGAAGATTTCCCCATCGCCAGCCTGCGCATCAACGAACTGATGCCGCGTCTCAAGGCCGCCTGGCAGGCCAGCCCGGCGCTGGGCTTCAAGCTGTTCCAGGTCGAGTTCCTGACCACCCTGACCGGCGATGCGCTGATCACCCTGTGCTACC
The DNA here is from genome assembly GCF_900112645.1 of Phytopseudomonas straminea. Lineage (GTDB taxonomy): Bacteria > Pseudomonadota > Gammaproteobacteria > Pseudomonadales > Pseudomonadaceae > Aquipseudomonas > Aquipseudomonas straminea. The sequence continues at coordinate 273,785 of NZ_FOMO01000001.1, forward strand.
ACCGTCCGCTCGATGACGCCTGGGAGGCCGCCGCCACTCAGCTCGCCGAAGAACTGCAGGTCAGCCTGGTCGGCCGCTCCAAGGGCAAACGCATCGTGGTCGGCCGCCCGTACGTCGAAGAAGAACTGCAGGTCGCCGGTCGCCGTTTCCGCTATCGCCAGCCGGAGGGCGCCTTCACCCAGCCCAACGGCGAGGTGTGCCAGAAGATGCTCGGCTGGGCCTTTGAGGTGCTTGGCCAGCGCGACGACGACCTGCTGGAGCTGTATTGCGGTAACGGCAATTTCACCCTGCCGCTGGCCACCCGCGTGCGCAAGGTGCTGGCCACCGAGATCAGCAAGACCTCGGTCAACGCCGCTCTGGCCAACCTGGCCGACAACGAGATCGACAACGTCACCCTGGTGCGCCTGTCCGCCGAGGAACTGACCGAAGCGCTCAATGACGTACGCCCGTTCCGCCGCCTGGCCGACGTCGACCTGAAGAGCTACGACTTCGGCAGCGTATTCGTCGACCCGCCGCGCGCCGGCATGGACCCGGACACCTGCGAGCTGATCCGCCGCTTCGAGCGCATCCTGTACATATCCTGTAACCCGGAAACCCTGGCGCAGAACATCGCCCAGCTGCACGACACCCACCGTATCGAGCGCTGTGCGCTGTTCGATCAGTTTCCCTATACGCATCATATGGAGTCGGGCGTGCTGCTGGTACGCCGCTAGAAAACCGAGAGGTAGCGCGAGCACCCGGCTCGCGCTGCCACCACGCTACTGCGCCGATAGCTGACGAATCAGCGCCACCGTGAGATAGAGCCGAGGCGCGATGCTCGACAGCTCGATGTACTCGTCATCGGCATGCAGGCCGGCGCCCACCACGCCCATGGTCTCCAGCACCGCCGGCTTGTCGCTGCCCGGTACGTAGGCGTAGCCAGCATCGGTGCCGAAACGCATGGCGATCGGCTCGATGGTCCGATCGATCCTGGCGTACAGCCCCTGGGCCTGCTTGGCCAGTCGCTCGGACGCGGCATTCTTCGCCAGCGGCGGGCGACCCTTCTCGAGACGCACCGTGACCTCGGTGTCATCGATCAGCTTTTTCTGTACCAGGCGCTGTGCGTCGGCCAGCACGCGGTCGCTTTCGCTCAGGTCCGAATAGCGCATGTCGGCCTCGGCCGAGGCGCTCGAGGGGATGATGTTGCGCTTGTCGCCGGCCTTGACCATCGTCCAGTTGACCGTGGTGCCCTTGGCCGGATCGCCCAGGTCCTTGAGCTGCAACATCTGGTGCGCCAGCTCCATCGCGGCGTTTCGCCCCTCTTCGGGCGCCGAGCCCGCGTGGGAGGACTTGCCTTTGACCTCAAGCATCACGCCGTTGATGCCGTTGGTGGCGACGGTCACGGCATCCTTGTCTGGCGGCTCGTACGAGAACACGTAGTCATGTTTGCGGGCCAGTTCGGCGATGATGGTCTTCGAGCCGGCGGAGCCGGTTTCCTCATCCGGGTTGAACAGCACGGTCAGCGTGCCGAAGCCATCGAACTTGTCGTCCTGCAGCAGCTTGAGCGAATGCAGGATCATCGCCACGCCACCCTTGGCATCCGCCACGCCGGGGCCATAGGCGCGCTCGCCCTCTATCTTGAACGGCCGTTTGGCGGCAGTGCCCGGCAGGAACACGGTGTCGTAGTGAACCATCAGCAGGAAGGATTTACTGCCGGTGCCCTTGAAGGTGCCGACGATGTTGTCGCCCGCCGACGGGCTGGCCGGGCTGGTCTCGACCTTGGCGCCGAGCGCCTTGAGCCGCTCGACCAGCAGGGCGCTGACAGTCTTCAGCCCCGGCTCCTGACCGGTGCCGGTATCGACGTTGACCAGTTGCTCGACGGTCGCGAGGTAGGGCTTCTGTTCGGCTTGGGCTTTCTTGAGTAACGCATCGGGCGCCAGGTCGGCGGCGAGCACGGAAAACGACAGGAATGAGAGTGCGAGGGCGGCGGTAATCGGTGAGCGTCGGATGGGCATGCGTAGTCCTTTATCGAGAGGGTGTTCTTGCAGCCTTGACCAAGATGGGCCGCCGCGCCAGCTGATGGCATCGATTAAGGTCACTGCACCGCTGAATTGGCAAAAGCGACCAGGCCCGGATGGCGTTCATCCACGGCTTGGTCGCGCTCGAGGCAGGCTACCGATCAGATGCTCTTTTCGAAGATCTTCGAATTGCGCTGGAAGTTGTACAGCGAGGCACGCGCCGCCGGCAGACGGTCGACACTGCTGGGCTCGAAACCGCGCTCGCGAAACCAGTGGGCGGTGCGCGTGGTAAGCACGAACAGGGTGTTGATGCCCTTGGCGCGGGCGCGCTCTTCGATGCGTTCGAGCAGTTCGTCACCACGGCCGCCGTGGCGATACTCCGGGTTGACCGCCAGGCACGCCAACTCGCCGCAGGTGGAGTCGGCAATCGGGTAGAGCGCGGCGCAGGCGATGATCATGCCGTCGCGCTCGACGATGCTGAAGTGGCCGATCTCGCGCTCCAGCACTTCTCGCGAACGGCGCACCAGAATGCCCTGCTCCTCCAGCGGCGTGATCAGGTCGATCAGCCCACCGACGTCGTTGATGTCCGCCTCACGCAGAGACTCGAACTGCTCGGGGTCGACCATGGTGCCGCCACCGTCGCGTGTGAACAGCTCGGTGAGCAGCGAGCCGTCGCCGGTGTAGCTGACGATATGGCTGCGCTTCACACCACCGCGGCACGCCTGGGCGGCGGCATCCAGCAGCTCGCCCTGGTAGTCACTGCCCAGGCGCTGCACGTGGGCCGGCACCTGCTGCGGGCGCAACTCGCGGATCAACTTGCCGTCCTCGTCGAGCAAGCCCTGCTGGCTGCTGAACAGGATCAGCTTGTCGGCGGCCAGGTCGGTAGCCGCACGCATGGCCACGTCTTCGCAGGCCAGGTTGAAGATCTCGCCGGTAGGCGAATAGCCGAGCGGCGACAGCAGCACGATATTGCGCTCGTCGAGCTGGCGGTTGATGCCCTTGCGATCGATACGCCGCACTTCGCCGGTGTGGTGGTAGTCGACGCCATCGACCACGCCGATGGGCCGTGCGGTGACGTAGTTGCCGCTGCTGACCCGCAGCCGCGAGCCCTGCATCGGCGAGGCGGCGATATCCATCGACAACCGCGCTTCGATGGCGATGCGCAGCTGGCCAACGGCGTCGATCACGCAGTCCAGGGTGGTGCCGTCGGTCACTCGCAGGCCGCGGTGATAGACCGGCTGTTGCCCGCGACTCTCCAGGCGCGCCTCGATTTGCGGGCGCGAGCCGTGCACCAGCACCAGGCGTACACCGAGGCTGTGCAGCAGCACCAGGTCGTGGACGATATTGCCGAAATTCGGATGAGCCACGCCCTCGCCCGGCAGCATGACCACGAAGGTGCAGTCACGGTGGGCGTTGATGTAGGGCGAAGCGTGGCGGAGCCAGTTGACGTAGTCGTACATGTGCAGCGAAACCCTTGGGAGAACGAAAGAAGCAACGATGGGTGCGAAGCAGCTGGCCTCGCAGGCAGAGGCGGTGCGTTATCGTCGTCGCAATGGCATCAGCGAAATACTCCTCATGTCAGCGCGGGCTCAGGCAGTAATGCTGAATCAGTTGGCGCAGCAGTTGTACCGTGGGGATCAGGCGGTCGGTATCCAAGTACTCGCCCGGCTGGTGGGCGCAGTCGATATCGCCTGGGCCGAGCACCAGGGTTTCACAACCCAGCTGCTGCAGATAAGGCGCCTCGGTGCCGAAAGCCACCGCCTGGGCGGTATGCCCGGTCAGCCGTTCGGCCAGGCGCACCAGTTCGGCGTCGGCGGGCTGTTCGTAGGGCGGCACGGCGGGAAACAGCGGCGCGAAGTCGATGTTCACTTCGTGGCGCTCGGCCAAAGGCTGCAGCTTCTGGCGAATCGCTGCACGCAGCGCTTCGGGCTGCATGCCCGGCAACGGGCGCAGGTCGAACTCCAGGGAACACTGACCACAGATGCGGTTGGGGTTGTCGCCGCCATGGATGCAACCGAAGTTGAGGGTCGGCTGCGGCACGCTGAATTGCGGGTTGCGGTACTCCTGCTGCCACTGGCGGCGCAGTTGCATCAGCTCACCCATCACCTCGTGCATGGCATCCAGGGCGCTGCGGCCCAGGGCCGGATTGGAAGAATGGCCGCTTTGCCCGAGGATGTCGATGCGCTCCATCATCACGCCCTTGTGCAGGCGGATCGGCTTGAGCCCGGTGGGCTCGCCGATCACCGCGGCGCGACCCAGCGGCCGCCCGGCCTCGGCCAGCGCCCGGGCGCCGGACATCGAGCTTTCCTCGTCGCAGGTGGCGAGGATGATCAGCGGTTGCCTGAACGGCTGGTCGAGTAGCGTCTGCACAGCCTCGATGATCAGCGCGAAGAACCCCTTCATGTCGCACACGCCGAGGCCGACCCAGCGCTCACCGGTGTCGGTGAGTTTGAGCGGGTCGCTCTGCCACAGGGCTTCGTCGAATGGCACGGTGTCGCTGTGCCCGGCCAGCACCAGGCCGCCAGGGCCGCTGCCGTAGGTAGCGATCAGGTTGAACTTGCCCGGCTCGACCTGCTGTTTTTCACAGGCGAAACCCAGTTCGCTCAGCCAGTTGGCCAACAGGTCAATGACCGGCTGGTTGGACTGATCCAGGGCAGGCTGGGTGCAACTGACCGATGGCACGGCGATCAGCGCCGCGAAGCGATCCTTGAGGGGGAGAAATGACATGGCGGCTCTCTCGGGTCGGTCGCCTCATCATAGAGTGAAGCGTTGCCCGCGAGAACCGCCAATAGAGAATTGCCAGCAGCCGGAGTGATTCGAGGTCTAGCGAGCTAGAGCAATGCAAGGCAAAAACAGGCGAGGAAGCGGAGTGTACTTTTGTACATGAGCATTCCGAGCCTGTTTTTAACGCCGCAGTGCCGACGCGCAGCAGACCGTCAGACGATCACAGGAAGATCAGCATGAAGATTTCGAGATAAATGATCGCCAGCGCCGCACCAATCGGCAGGGTCACCACCCAGGAGGTGAAGATCCGCCCGACCACCGCCAGGTTTAGCGCGCCAATACCGCGCGCCATGCCGATGCCCAGTACCGCTCCGACCAGCGTGTGGGTGGTGGAGATCGGCAGGCCGATGCCGGAGGCGGCGACCACGGTGGCCGCGGTGGCCAGCTCAGCGGCGAAACCGCGGCTCGGGGTCAGCTCGGTGATTTTCTTGCCGATGGTGGCGATCACCTTCCAGCCGTAGGTGGCCAGGCCGATGACGATACCCACGGCGCCCATCAGCAGCACCCAGCCGGGTACCGAGGACTGACCGCCGATGGTCATGTCGCCACCGGCTTCGATCACCCCGACTACCGCGGCCAGCGGGCCGACGGCGTTGGAGACGTCACTGGCGCCGTGGGCGAAGGCCATGGAGCAGGCAGTGAAGATCATCAGCACGGCGAAGACTTTCTCGACGCTGGCGAAGTGGAAATCCTTGTCGGCTTCCTCATCCAGCTTGATGCGGCGCAGCAGCAGAATACCCAGACCAGCCACCAGCAGGCCGACGCCGGCGGCGAGCAGCACGCTCTGGCTGGTGGTGAAGTTCAGGCCGACATGCTTGAGGCCCTTGGTGAAGGTCATCAGCGCCAGCATGAAGCCGGTCAGGAACATGTACACCGGCACCCAGCGCTTGGCGTTGCGGAACGGATCCTCGGTATCGAAGATCAGCCACTGCACGCTCATGAACAGGCCGAACGCCAACAGACCGGAAATGAACGGCGTGACCACCCAGCTGGAAACGATGGGCACCAGGCCGCCCCAGTTCACCGCATCGACCGACACGCTGACCGAAGCGAAGCCGATGATCGCGCCAACGATGGAGTGGGTGGTGGACACCGGCCAGCCGCGCAGCGAGGCGACCAGCAGCCAGGTGCCGGCGGACAACAACGAGGCCATCATGCCCAGCACGAACAGGTCGGCGGGAATCACCGATGCATCGACGATGCCGTTCTTGATGGTTTCGGTAACCTGGCCACCGGCCAGATAGGCACCGCAGAATTCGAAGACCATGGCGATCAGGATCGCCTGCTTGATGGTCAGTGCCTTGGCACCCACCGAAGTACCCATGGCATTGGAGACATCATTGGCACCAACGCCCCACGCCATGAACAAACCAAAGCAGCAGGCCATCACGAGGAGTACGAAACCGTAGTCCGCGACAAGAGACATAGAGAATTACCTGTAAACCCAGAAAGGATGCTGGCGGCTCAGCGCGCCAGCAGTTGTTCCAGTCGGTTGCCCACGCGCTCGGCGCGATCGGCAATGTCTCCGACCCAGTCGATGATCCGATAGAGGAACATCACATCGACTGCGGGAAGATCCTTTTCCAGTTTGAACAAGGTGCGGCGCACCTCGATCTGCTGGCGGTCGGTTTCGCGCTCGATTTCCTCGAGCTCCTCGACCATGCGCTCGACCAGGGTGGCCTCACGACCGGCGAAACCGGCCTCGAGCAGCGAATCCAGCTCCTTCATCGCCTTGAGTGCCTGGGCACTGGCGTCCACGCAACGCTTTACGTAAGCGAGCATCAGCGGCTGCAGGTCAGCCGGGATGGTCATCGACCGGCCCAGCATCAACCCGGCAATATCCTTGGCCCGGTTGGCGACCTTGTCCTGGGTGCTCAGCAGCTCCAGCAGATCGGAACGTGGCACCGGCAGGAACAGGCTCTTGGGCAGGTGCATGCGCACATTTTTCTTGAGCTTGTCGGCCTCGTTCTCCAGGCGCACCATGGCCTGTTGCACCTGCTCGACACGCGCCCAGTCTTCGGCCATCACCGCCTCGAAGAATGGCACCAGATTGGCGGCGCATTCGTGAGCCTTGGCGATATGCTGTTGCATCGGCCCGATCGGTGAGCGGCCAAACAGGCTGCTGATGAACGGATTGCTTGGCATGGGGGTGACCCCTGTCTGTCAAAGAGGCGGCAAGTATACGGATGACATCCAGACCAGACCAGCGCGTGTCATCGCTTGGTAATAAAGTCGCATTTAGTAGCCTATTTCCTGCGAAAAGCTGATCAAGATCAGTGAACATGGCGAGATGAATGTTACAGCCATGGAACCTTCGGGCGCTTGCGATGCGCGCCGACCTGCATCCGCCGCGCTTTTCCTCTACCCTGTACGGCCTGATGTGCGGGGCAACGCCTCGCACCGTGCAACCCCCGCCGCCGTCACCGCGTCACCGAGCCCTCGCAATGAATAAAGAAACCGAAATCAAACTGCGCGCCAGTCGCGAAACCCTGGCCGCCCTGCAAACCCATCCTCTGCTGAAGAAACGCAGCAAGGCCGACTGGGAGACGAGCGAGCTGTTCAATCAGTACTTCGACACCGACACCCGCGACCTCGCAGGTGCCAAGGTTGCCCTGCGCCTGCGCAAGGATGGCGAGCAGATCATCCAGACCCTCAAGAGCCGTGGCCAGAGCGTGGCCGGGCTGTCCGAGCGCAATGAGTGGGACTGGTACCTGAGCAAGGCCAAACTGGACCTCAAGAAGCTCGATGACAGCTGCTGGCCGGCTGCTCTGGCCGAGCTCGACAAGAAGCAGCTCAAGCCGATCTTCACCACCGACTTCGTGCGCCAGCGCGCCGAGATCGCCTGGGGCCGCGGCAAGGCTCGGGTGGTCATCGAGGCGGCCCTGGACCTGGGCAAGGTGATCGCTGGCAAGGAGCAGGAAGATATCTGCGAGCTGGAGCTGGAGCTACGCCAGGGCGAGCCCGAAGCGCTGCTGGAGTTGGCCGCCGAACTGGCCGCCGATCTGCCGCTGATGCCCTGCGACATCAGCAAGGCCGAGCGCGGCTACCGCCTGTTCGACGAAGCCAGCTACAGCCTGCAACTGCCCACTCCGCAACTGGAGGCCGAACAGAGCCTGGACGACACCGTGGCCGCCATCGGCTGGTTCCTGCTCGGCAGCAGCCAGCGCCTCGCCGAGCAGTACCGCCACAACGGCCACTGGCGCCTGCTGGTCGACTGGCTGAACTGCCTGGTGGAGCTGCGCGCCCTGTTCGGCAGCCTCGGCCAGGCCGCACCGCGGGCCAGCACCAGCGAGCTGCGCCAGTTGCTCGACGCCCTGCTCGAAGACTGGCGCCCACGGGTGCAGGCCGGCCAGCAGGATGACGCCGCCCGCCAGCAAGCGCCCGCACAGTTCGCCGCCGAGTTGGAGCAGACCCGCTGGGGCCTGTTTTCACTGAGCACCTCGCGCTGGCTGCTGACCCGCGCCTGGACCAGCGCCCGCAACAAGCGTGGCGACCGCCAGGGCGCGGCTGCCCTGCAAAGCTGGCTGCCGACCTTCTTCGCCGAGGAAGGTCGCGACCTGCAACTCAAACGCTACCAGCAGCAGCCCGAGGATCTCGCCGAACAGCTACCGCGCATCGAGCGCTTGCTGCTCTGGCTGCACCTGGCCCGCGGCACCCTCGACATCGCCGAGACCGACCGCTTATTCGGCGAACTCAACAAACTGGCTGAACTGGCCAAGCACCCGATCAGTCCAGAAGAACTGGAGGCGCGCATGACCCAGGCGCAGATCATCATGAGCCTCAAGCCCTGGAAAGCGCTGCTCAAGCACGGCTGATGACCCCGGCAGGTGGCTCGCCCACCTGCCCCGCTCGACGACAGGACGCCCATCGATGTTCAAACTCAGCCTGAAATCCATCGCCGCCACCTGGCTGACCGGCTTGCTGGCCCTATTGCCGCTGGCCCTGACCATGGTGGTGCTGGCGTGGCTGGTCAGCCTGCTCAACAACCTGATCGGCCCTTCCACGGCCATTGGCCGGCTGTTCGCTGCCCTCGGCACGCCCTTCGCCAGCAACCCGTACCTGGCCTACCTGCTCGGCACCCTGGTACTGCTGATCAGCCTCTATCCCCTGGGCCTGGCGGTAAAGCTGGGCCTGCGCCGCCCGCTCGGCTGGCTGATCGACGTGACCCTGCGGCGCACGCCGCTGATCGGCAATTTCTACAACCTGGCCGACCGTTTCGTCGGCCTGCTCGACAAGAAGAACACCGACATCACCAGCATGCGCCCGGTGTGGTGCTTCTTCGGCGGCGGCGATGGCGTGGCGGTCCTGGCCCTGCAGCCGACCTCGGAAACCGTGGAGCTGGAAGGCCGTCCGCACCTGGCGATTCTGGTGCCCACCGCACCGATCCCGGTCGGCGGCGGTCTGCTGTACGTGCCCGCCGAATGGGTGAAGCCGGCCAATATGGGCGTTGATGCGCTGACCAGCATCTACGTGTCCATGGGCCTCACGCCGCCGCCATCCTTGCCAGCGCAGAGCCTGGAAGATGGCCGCGACAGCGAGGCGCCAGCCACGCCGCAACAGTTGCCGCCGGCTGACGAGCAACCGCCCAAGCCGCAGGCCTGATAGCTGAACCTTGAACCGGCGCTTAGTCGGCGCCGGTGCAATCAGGCATGCTGCTAGCCTTATTTAAATACGTCGCCATCAGGAGCCCGCATGTCCAGCCTTTCGCCTGCCGCCGCCGACCGCCAGCTGGACCTCAACGAACTGCTGCGTGAGCTGGTCGGCCAGGGCCGCATCGCCCAGGAAAGCGCCGAGCAGTGTTTGGCGATCCGCCGCAGCGGTGCCAACACCGACCTGCACCCGCTGGAGTTCCTGGCTGCCCAGCAGCTGGAGGATCTGGCGCGCCCTGGCCGCACTCTGGATCTGGAAAGCCTGACCCAGTGGCTGGCGCAGCTGGCTGGCCAGCCGTACCTGCGCATCGACCCGCTGAAGATCGACGCGGCGGCGGTCACCCCGCTGATGTCCTACGCCTTCGCCCAGCGCCACAAGATCCTCGCCGTGGCGGTCAGCGCCGAAGCGGTGACCATCGCCAGCGCACAGCCGTTCATGCATAGCTGGGAAGCCAACCTCACCCACGTGCTCAAACGCCCGATCAAGCGCGTGGTAGCCAACCCGGCGGACATCCAGCGCTTCACCGTGGAGTTCTACCGCCTGGCCCGCTCGGTCAGTGGCGCCACCAACACCGATGCCAAGATCAGCAACGTCGGCAACTTCGAGCAGCTGCTCAACCTCGGCGCCCAGGACCAGGAACCGGACGCCAACGACGCCCACGTGGTGAACATCGTCGACTGGCTGTTCCAGTACGCCTTCCAGCAGCGCGCCAGTGACATCCATATCGAGCCGCGCCGCGAACAGGGCAGCGTGCGTTTTCGTATCGACGGCGTGCTGCACACCGTCTACCAGTTTCCCGCCCAGGTCACCATGGCCATCGTCAGCCGCCTGAAGACCCTGGGCCGTATGAATGTCGCCGAAAAGCGCAAACCCCAGGACGGTCGGGTGAAGACCAAGACGCCGGCCGGCAACGAGGTGGAACTGCGCCTGTCGACCCTGCCTACCGCCTTTGGCGAGAAGATGGTGATGCGCATCTTCGACCCCGACGTACTGCTGCGCGGCTTCGACCAGCTGGGCTTCAGCCCCGATGACCTCAAGCGCTGGGAGAGCATGACCCGCCAGCCCAACGGCATCATTCTGGTCACCGGCCCCACCGGCTCGGGCAAGACCACCACGCTGTACACCACCCTCAAGCAGCTGGCCACCGAGGAAGTGAACGTGTGCACCATCGAAGACCCCATCGAGATGATCGAGGGCGCCTTCAACCAGATGCAGGTGCAGCACAACATCGACCTGACCTTCGCCAGCGGCGTGCGCGCGCTGATGCGCCAGGACCCGGACATCATCATGGTCGGCGAGATCCGCGACCTGGAAACCGCCGAGATGGCCATCCAGGCGGCGCTGACCGGTCACCTGGTGCTTTCCACTCTGCACACCAACGACGCCCCCAGCGCCATCACCCGCCTGCTCGAACTGGGCGTGCCGCACTACCTGCTCAAGGCGACCCTGCTGGGCGTCATGGCCCAGCGCCTGGTACGCACCCTGTGCCCGCACTGCAAGGCACCGGTGGAATTCGACGAAGCGGACTGGCAAGAGCTCACCCGCCCCTGGAACGCCCCACTGCCGACCGGTGCGCACCGCGCCGTAGGCTGCGTCGAATGCCGGGAAACCGGCTACCGGGGGCGCGCCGGCGTGTACGAAATCATGCTGCTGAACGACAGCCTGAAACCGTTGATCAGCGCCGATACCGACCTCACGCCGCTACGCCGTCAGGCCTTCAAGGATGGCATGCGCAGCCTGCGCCTTTCTGGTGCGCAAAAAATCGCTGCCGGGCAGACCACCCTTGAGGAAGTATTGCGCGTGACACCGCAAAGCGAGCAGCGCTAATCTCTGAAGACGCGGGCCTGGACGGCCCGTTCGTGCCAGGAGCGCAGCCATGAATATCCGCCAGAAAATGCTCGCCTGTGGGGCCGTCAGCATCGTTGCCACGCTTCTGGTCGGAGGCATCGGCCTCTGGGGTCAGGCGCAGCTCAGCGAAGCTCTGGCCGCCAACGAAATCAACGCTAACGCCCTGCGCCACCACATGGATGGCGACATGATGCACGACGCCCTGCGCGCCGACGTGCTGGCTGCCTTTTTGACCAACCCGGGCGATGCTGCCGCGGCGACCCAGGTGCGCGACGACCTCAAAGAACACAGCGAGCGCTTCCGCAAGGCCATGGCGGAGAATGCGGCCCTGCCACTGGCGCCCGAGATTCGCCAGGCCATCGACGGCGTCGGCCCGGTACTGGAGGCTTATATCCAGTCGGCCAGCCGCATCGTCGACCAGGCACTCGCCGACCCGGTAGCGGCGCGGGCGCTGATGGCCGACTTCGCGCGCAGCTTCACCGCGCTGGAAGAGCGCAACGAAGCGATCAGCGAGCAGATCGAGGCCGCCGTCGCCCAGACCCGCGCACAAACCGAGACCACGGTGCAGCAGGCGTCCTGGTGGCAATGGGGCAGCCTGGGCCTGGCCTGCGTGCTGATCCTGGCGATCACCCGGCAACTGCTGCACTCGGTGCTGCGGCCCCTGGCGAAGATCATCAACGCCGCACGCAGCATGGCCCAGGGCAATCTGCGCGCGCCGATCAGTGTCGACAGCCACGACGAGGCCGGCCAGCTACAACAGAGCCTGGCCGACATGCAGAACAGCCTGCGGCAGATGATCGAAACCATCCGCACCGAAAGCGAGGAGCTGCGCCGCGCCTCCCAGCACCTGAGCCAGACCTCCGGCGAAGTGGCGCGCGGCGCCAGCGAGCAGGCCGACGGCGCCACCAGCATGGCCGCTGCCATGGAAGAGATGATCGGCAACATCGCCCAGATCGCCGAGCACACGCGCAGCGCTCGGGATATTTCCGAGCAGTCAGAGCAGCTGACCACCAGCGGCGGCCAGGTGATCGTCGGGGTGGTCGACGGCATGAATCACATCGCCGAGGCGGTGAGCCAGTCGTCTAGAACTGTCACCGTGCTGGGCCAGTCGTCCGAGGAAATCGACTCGATCATTCAGGTGATCCGCGGCATCGCCGAGCAGACCAACCTGCTGGCCCTCAACGCCGCCATCGAGGCCGCAAGGGCTGGCGAAGCCGGTCGTGGTTTCGCCGTGGTGGCTGACGAAGTGCGCGGCCTGGCGGCGCGTACCGCGCAGTCGACCCAGGAAATCACCGGCATGATCCAGCGCATTCGCGAGTCCACCGCCCAGGCGGTGAAAAGCATGGACGCAGGGGTTAGCCGGGTCAGCGATGGCGTCGGCCTGGCCCGGCAAGCCAATGCCTCGATCACCGAGATTCGCCAGGGTGTGCAGCGCTCGGCGCAGATGGTCGACGAGATCGCCCACACCATCACCGAGCAGTCCAAGGCCAGCAACGAAGTCGCCGAGCGGGTGGAAATGATCAGCGAGGTGGCACAGCGCAACAACCAGGCCATGCAGGAACTGGCGCACATGCTGGTGCAGATGGACAACTCCGCCCAGGCCATGCAGGCCTCGGTGCGGCGCTTCGAACTCTAGCGCTCTAGCTCGCAGGTGGCGGCAGCCCTGGCTGTCGCCCCTGCAAGACGGTGGAACCACTGGCCCGTGGCCCGACTCTCAGAGAGAGGAAAACCCACAAGGAGTCATTGCCATGCGCCGTTCTAGTTCGCTGTTGATCGCCGGCCTGTTTCTGGCCGCTGCTACTCAAGCCCATGCCGTAAACCTGCGTGACGTACTGTCGTCGGGTGCGACCACAGCGTCGACCTACCTGACATTCAAGGACAACAAAATGATCGTCCCTGCCCAGGATGATGCCAGCAGCTATATCGCCAGTAACGGCGAAATCCGCGGGCCATATCTTGAAGCGGCGCTGCAGAAGATCCGCACCGATAACCCGGATCTGCAAGCCAGCGACATGGAGCTGGCCACCGCGATTCTCACTGCTCAGCAGTAATCGATCGCCTCACTGCCCCGCAGTGACGAAAAAGCCGGCCCCAGGGCCGGCTTTTTCATGCCTCACATCACGGCTCAGCCGTCGATGCTGGCCTCGTAGCCTGCGCTGTCCAGCAGCTTCTGCAGCTGCGAGGCGTCGCTCGGCTTCAACTTGAAGAACCAGCTGCCGTACGGGTCGTTGTTGACGCTTTCCGGGCTGTCGGCCAGAGCTTCATTGATGGCGATCACTTCGCCGCCGACCGGCGCATAGATGTCGGAAGCGGCCTTCACCGACTCCACCACACCGGCGTCCTGGCCTGCATCGAGCACCTTGCCGATTTCCGGCAGCTCGATGAACACCACATCACCCAGCGCCTCCTGAGCATGATCGGAGATGCCAACGGTCACGCTGCCATCGGCTTCCAAGCGTGCCCATTCGTGGCTGGTGGCGTAACGCAGATCGGCGGGGATAGAGCTCATGTTGTCGTTCCTCATCTGACAGGACGGCGACCGCGCCGTCCGGGGAATTTAGCAGGTGCTTACGGACGCGTCAGCGTGGACGTCAGATCAGCACCTTGCCATGGCGTACGAAACTGGGCTGCACCACGCGCAGCGGGTACCACTTGCCACGAATCTCCACCTCGGCGCGGTCACCGGTCTTGGCCGGTACACGGGCTAATGCGATGGACTTGCCAAGGGTCGGCGAGAAACTGCCACTGGTGATCTCGCCTTCACCAACGCCGGCGACGCGCACCACCTGATGGGCGCGCAGCACGCCACGCTCTTCGAGCACCACGCCGACCAGACGCGGATAACCGCCGGCTTCGTGCTGACGCTGCAGCGCCTCGCGGCCAATGAAAGCACGCCCACTCGGCTCCCAGGCCACCGTCCAGGCGAGGTTGCAAGTAAGCGGCGTGGACTGCTCGTCCATGTCCTGGCCGTACAGATTCAGGCCTGCTTCCAGACGCAGAGTGTCGCGCGCGCCCAGGCCGATTGGAGAAATACCGGCGCCGACCAGGTCGTTGAAGAACGCCACGGCTTCTCCAGCCGGCAGCATTATTTCCAGGCCATCTTCGCCGGTGTAGCCAGTACGGGCGATGAACCAGTTACCGTCGGGCAGGCCCTGGAAGGGCTTGAGTTCGTGGATCAGACTGGCGCGGGACTGGCTCACCAGCTCGGCAGTACGGGCGCGGGCCTTGGGGCCTTGCACGGCGAACATGGCGAAGTCGCTGCGCTCGCGCAGCTCGACGGCAAAGTCGGTGATCTGCGCACGCAGCCAGACCAGATCCTTGTCGCGGGTAGCCGCATTGACCACCAGGCGGTAGGCCGGCACTTCAGGCGTGCCGAGCAGGTAGACGATCAGGTCGTCGATCACCCCGCCCTCTTCGTTGAGCATGGCGCTGTAAAGGGCCTTGCCCGGGCTTTGCAAGCGGCTCACATCGTTGGCCAGCAAGCGCTGCAGATAGCGCAGGGCATCAGCGCCCTGCACGTCGACCACGGTCATGTGGGAGACGTCGAAGACCCCGCAATCGCGGCGTACCTGGTGATGCTCCTCGACCTGGGAGCCATAGTGCAGCGGCATGTCCCAGCCGCCGAAATCGACCATCTTGGCGCCGAGCGCCAGGTGCAGGTCATAAAGAGGTGTGCGCTGTCCCATGGGATCTCCTTCCGGGCGTTGCAAGGCTGGGGCGCGCGTGAAGTGGGCCATTCCAGATGAATTTGGACATGGCTGCATGGCGGGCCGCAGCGAATGGCGCGCATTGTAGCCGCATGGTCGGGGCGGGTCATCTCGCACATGGGCAAGCGGTGTAACAAAGCGCCCGACAGACATTGGCGCGCGGCCCTGGGCCGCAGGCTGACCGCTTATCCGATTCGCTGCGCCGAGCGGCGAATCAGCAGGATCACCGGCAAAAGACCGACCAGCACCAGGGTCAGCGCCGGCAGCGCGGCACGTGCCCATTCGCCCTCGCTGGTCATCTCGAAGATGCGCACGGCCAGGGTGTCCCAGCCGAACGGACGCATCAGCAGTGTGGCAGGCATTTCCTTGAGCACGTCGACGAACACCAGCAGAGCCGCGGTCAGCACACCGGGCATCAGCAGCGGCAGGTACACACGCCCGAACAGCGGCAGGCCACCGACGCCGAGGCTGCGCGAGGCCTGAGCAAGTGACGGGCGAATGCGTGCCAGGCTGGTTTCCAGCGGCCCATGAGCTACGGCCAGAAACCGGATCAGGTAGGCGAGCAGCAAGGCGCCCAGGCTACCCAGCAACAGTGCCTTGCCGGCACCGCCGAGCCATTTCGACAGGGGAATCACCACGCCGTTGTCCAAGGTGCTGAAGGCCAGCATGATCGCCACCGCCAGCATCGAGCCCGGCAGCGCGTAGCCGAGGTTGGCCAGGCCGACGGTAGCGCCCATCAGGCGGTTCGGCGCCTGGCGCCGCGCGAAGGCCAGCAGCAGGGCGACGGCCACGGTGATCAGCGCCGCCAGAGCGCCCAGGTACAGGGTGTGCTGGATAAGCGCCAGGTAGCGCTCATCCAGATCGAAGCGCCCGCGCTGCCAGCACCACACCACGAGCTGCAGCACTGGAATCACGAAGGCGCAGGCGAACACCAGCAGGCACCACGCACTGGCCGCCAGCGCGCGCAGGCCGGTCAGCCGGTACAGCGCGCCGCTGCGCGATCGCTCGACCGAGGGGCGCGCGGCGCCGCGGGCCCGGCGCTCGCCATAGAGCACCAGCATCACCGCGAACAACAGCAGGCAGGCCAGCTGCGCCGCGCTGCCCAGGCTGTAGAAGCCATACCAGGTCTTGTAGATGGCGGTGGTGAATGTATCGAAATTGAACACCGACACCGCACCGAAGTCGGCCAGGGTCTCCATCAGCGCCAGGGCCAGCCCAGCGCCGATAGCCGGCCGCGCCACCGGCAGGGCTACCCGCCAGAACGCCTGCAATGGCGTGAGGCCGAGCGTGCGCGCCGCCTCCGTCAGGCCCTTGCCCTGGGCCAGAAAGGCATTGCGCGCCAACAGGTAGACGTAGGGGTAGAACACCAGCACCAGAACGATGATCACCCCGGCGGTGGAGCGCACCCGTGGAAAGCGAATACCGCTGCCCAGCCACTCACGCAGCAGCGTTTGCAGCGGGCCGGAGAAATCCAGCAAGCCGACGAACACGAAGGCCAGCACGTAAGCGGGAATAGCAAAAGGCAGCATCAGCGCCCAGTCCAGCCAGCGCCGGCCGGGAAACTCGCAGAGGCTGGTCAGCCAGGCCAGGCTCACACCCAACAGCGTCACGCCCACACCGACGCCGACCACCAGCGCTACGGTGTTGCCGATCAGCCGCGGCAGTTGGGTCTGCCACAGATGCGACCAGATCTGCCGATCCAACTCGTGCCAGCTCGCCAGCAACACCAGCAGCGGCATCAGCACCAGCAGGGCGACGGCAAAAGCGATGGGGTACCAGCGACGCTGGGTCGAATAGGCCACGCAAACTCCAAAACGCGTAAAGCACGACGCCCCGGACAATGCCGGGGCGTCGCTTGCAGGCGCCTGGCTGGCCGCTAGCGGCTCGCTCGGGCGCAGTGGTCAGTTCCAGCCAGCGCGATCCATCAGGCGAATGGCCTCGGCCTGGCGCTTGCCGGCCACTTCGACGGCGATGCTGTCCGCCTTGAATTCACCCCAGGAGGCGACTTCCGCTGAAGGTTTCACCTTCGGGTTGGCCGGGAATTCCTTGTTGGCGTCGGCGAAGATGTTCTGCGCTTCGGCGCTGGTCATCCACTCGACCAGCTTCTGCGCGGCCTCTGGGTTCGGTGCATGCTTGGTCAGGCCGACGCCGGACAGGTTGACGTGCACGCCGCGGTCATTCTGGTTCGGCCAGAACAGCTTGGCTTTCAGGTCAGGCTTCTGCTCGTGCAGACGGCCGAAGTAGTAGGTGTTGACGATGCCCACGTCGCACTGGCCGGCGGCCACGGCGTTGATCACCGAGTTGTCGTCCGGGAACGGGTCGGTGGCCAGGTTGCTGACCCAGCCCTTGATGATCTCTTCGGTCTTGGCTTCGCCGTGGGTTTCGATCAGGGTGGCGGTGAGCGACTGGTTGTAGACCTTCTTGCTGGTGCGCAGGCACAGGCGGCCTTCCCAGTTCTTGTCGGCCAGCGCTTCGTAGGTGGTCAGCTCGCCGTCCTTCACCCGCTCCGGCGAATAGACGATGGTGCGCGCACGCAGCGAGAGGCCGGTCCAGGCACCGCTGGCGGCGCGATACTGGGCAGGAATGTTGGCGTCGACGACGCTGGATTTCATCGGCTGCAGAATGCCCATCTGCTCGGCCTGCCAGAGGTTGCCGGCGTCAACGGTGATCAGCAGGTCCGCCGGGGTGTTCTCGCCTTCGGCCTTGATGCGCTCCATCAGCGGCGCTTCCTTGTCGGTGATGAACTTCACCGCGACGCCGCTCTTGGCGGTATAGGCGTCGAACACCGGCTTGATCAGCTCGTCGATACGCGAGGAATAGACCACGACTTCATCGGCGGCCTGCACCGCGCTGGCCAGCGTACTGAGAGTGAAAACGGCGAGAAGCGCACGGCGTACCGACATGACAGAGACCTTGTGATGAACGAGGGAGCGAGGATGATAGTGACTCGCATCTGCATCGCCCACCAGCAGGTCGTTGCCAGATATTACCGCGCCATCACGCCTTTGCCAGCTCCGGCAGGTCGCCGCTCAGGCCCAGGGCCTGGCGCACGAACAGCGCCTTGGCATCTTCCAGGCCGTCGACCAGATCAAGCCCAGCGTTGCGCGCCAGGCGCAGCGCCAGGGAATCGCTCTGGAACAGGCGCTGAAAGCCTTCCATCGCCGCCATCATCGCCAGGTTGTGGGGCATGCGCCGGCGCTCGTAACGGCTCAGCACGCGCTCGTCGGCCAGGCGCTCGCCGCGTGCCGCCGCCTGCGCCAGTACTTCGGCGAGCACCGCGGCGTCGAGGAAGCCGAGGTTGACGCCCTGCCCGGCCAGCGGATGGATGGTGTGGGCGGCGTCGCCGATAAGCGCCAGCC
This sequence comes from Phytopseudomonas straminea, assembly GCF_900112645.1. Classification (GTDB taxonomy): domain Bacteria; phylum Pseudomonadota; class Gammaproteobacteria; order Pseudomonadales; family Pseudomonadaceae; genus Aquipseudomonas; species Aquipseudomonas straminea. The sequence goes on from NZ_FOMO01000001.1 coordinate 292,130, forward strand.
CCGGTTCGACGTAGCGCTTGGCGTGCCGCTGACGCAGCGGGATGCACAGGCGGCGATCCACCTGCAGCACCCGACCCAGGCGATGCTCGAAAGCCTCGCCGAGGGCAATGGAAAACCCGTCGTCACCCAGCGCCATCAGCTGAGCGGCGTGCTCCGGCGTGGTCGACCAGACGATCGAGCACCAGTGCTCGCCATCGCGCTCGCCCAGCGGCAGGAAGGCCAGCGGACCTTCGTCGGTGAAGCGCTGCCAGGCCGTGGCCTGATGGGCCTCGGCACAGCGCACGCTGGTGACGATAGCGTGGTGCAGGTAATCCCATTCGCGGGTTTCGCAGCCGGCCAGGCGGCGCACCGCGGAATTGGCGCCATCCGCCGCGATAATTAGTGGCGTACGCAGCTCGCGGCCGTCGGCCAGGGTCAGCAGCCAGTCATCACCGGAGTGGCGCAGGCGCTCCAGGCGCGCATCGGCCAACAGCCCCACATCGCAGTCATGCAGGCGCTCGACGAGGGCGTCCTGGACCACGCGGTTCTCGACGATATGGCCCAGGGTCAAGGCGTGCACGCTGCCGGCGCTGAAATGAATATGGCCGGTGCCGCTGCCGTCCCACACATGCATTTCGCTGTAGGGGCAGCTGCGCCGCGCCAGCACGCCTGGCCAGGCGCCGAGGCGTTCGAGAATGCGCTGGCTGGCCATCGACAAGGCGCTGACCCGCGGCTCGTAGCTTGCGCTGGCGTCGAACGGTTCGACCCGCATCGGGCCGCCATCGAGCACCAGGCATTCCAGGCCATGCCCGCGCAAGGCCAGTGCCAGGGCGCTGCCGACCATACCGGCGCCCACGATGATCAGGTCTGCACGCATCTCGTTCATATCCTCAGGCTGCCTGTCGCACGCGTGGCTTGAGCCGCACGTAAAGCGTTTTGTTGACCCGCGCCACCAGGGCGCCGCTGCCATCGCGCACCTCGACCGGCAATTCGGGTAGGTACTTGTCGCCACTGGCGGTGCGCTCGCGCACCTCGTCGATGAAGGCCTGGTCGATGGCGAAAGAAGCGAATACGGGGCCGCGGCCCGGCGCGATGAAATCGATGCTGGCGGCCTTGTCCCAGACCACGTAATCGCGGCCCAGGTTCTCCATCAGCATCAACATGTAGAAGGGATCGGTCATCGAATACAGGCTGCCGCCGAACTGGGTACCCACGTAATTGCGGTTGTACCAACTCAGACGCAGCTTCACGTCGACCTGACGGAAATCCGGAGCGATGCGGCGGATCCACACACCAGCGCCCAGGTAGGGCGGATAGAGGTTCATGATCCAGCGCAGCACACGGGCCTTGCGCGCCAGCTGGCGCGCATTCATTGCGGGTTACCGCGAGTACCCATGCCCATGGCCTGGCGGGCGAACCAGCGCTTGGCCGGCGGCAGCAACTCCAGCCCGAGCAGGCCCAGGTTGCGGCCGGCGGCGAGCAACGGCTGGTCAGTGCTGAACAGCCGGGTGACCTGATCGGAAAACGCCACGGTGCGCGCCTGGTCGCCGGCCTGGGTGGCGGCGTAGTGCTGCAGGGTGGTCAGATCACCCAGCGGCGCCGCGCTCGCCAGCAGCGTATCGGCCAGCGCACGCACGTCACGCAGCGACAGGTTGAAGCCTTGCCCGGCGATCGGGTGCAGGCTGTGGGCTGCATTGCCGAGCACCACCAGGTTGGCGCGCACCTGCTCGGCGGCCTCGATCAGCACCAGCGGGTATGGCACCCGTGCGCCAACCTGGCGCAGAGCGCCGAGGCGGTAACCGAAGGCCTGCTGCAATTCGGCAAGAAAGGCGCGCTCATCGAGCTTGAGCAGCCGCTCGACCGCGCGGCTCGGGTGCGTCCACACCAGCGCACAGCGATTATCGGAAAGCGGCAACAGCGCCAGCGGGCCGGATTCGGTGAAACGCTCGAAGGCCTCGCCGCCATGGGCCCGCTCCGGGGTGATATTGGCGATCAACGCAGTCTGGTCATAGGGTCGCTGATTGACCGTGATGCCCAGCTGCTCGCGCAACGACGAACGCCCGCCATCAGCGAGGATGGCCAGGGAGCAGTCGATCAGGGTTTCGTCGTCCAGGGTCAGGCGATAACCCTCTGCAGTGGGCTCCATGCGCTCGACCTGGGCCGGGCAGCGCCACTGGATCACCTCGGCGTCCAGTGCCTGCCACAGGCAGTGGCCGAGCCAGGCGTTTTCCACCACATAGCCCAGGGCCTGCACGTTTTCCTGATCGGCACTGAGCCGGGCTGCCGCGAAACGCCCGCGGTCGGAGACGTGAATACGCTTGATGGCGGTGGCCTGTTCGGCAATCGCCGGCCACAGGCCGAGGCCTTCGTAAATCAGGCGCGAGCCATAGGACAACGCCGTGGAGCGGGCATCGTAACTGGGCTGGTAGCCGTCGCCGGGGGCGAACGGTTCGATCAGCGCGATACGCCAGCCGCGCTTGCGCGCCTCGCCTTGCAGCGCCAGCGCCAGACTGGCGCCAACCAGCCCGCCACCGATGATCGCCACGTCGACTCGCAGCATGGCCTCAGGCTACCTGTGCACGGGCGGCGGCCATCAGTGCTTCGATCTCGTCGACAGCCTTGGGCACATCGTTGGTGAGAATCTCGCAACCGGTCTTGGTCACCACCACGTCGTCCTCGATGCGCACGCCGATACCGCGCCATTTCTTGGCAACGTTCTGGTTGTCCACGGCAATGTAGATGCCCGGCTCGACGGTCATCGCCATGCCGACTTCGAGCACGCGCCATTCGCCACCGACCTTGTATTCGCCGACATCGTGCACATCCATGCCCAGCCAGTGGCCGGCGCGGTGCATGTAGAACGGCTTGTAGGCCTCGGCCGCGATCAGCTCGTCGACGTCGCCTTCCAGCAGACCGAGATCGACCAAACCTTTGGTGATGACCCGTACCGTGGCCTCGTGGGCCTCGTTCCAGTGGCGGCCGGGCGCGATGAACTTGAAGGCTTCCATATTGGCGGCCAGCACGATCTCGTAGATGGCCTTCTGCTCGGGCGTGAACGTACCGCTGACCGGAAAGGTACGGGTAATGTCACTGGCGTAGCAGTCGATCTCGCAACCGGCATCGATCAGCACCAGGTCGCCGTCCTTGAGCAGTGCGTCGTTCTCGCGGTAATGCAGGATGCAGGCATTCTTGCCTGCGGCGACGATGGAGCCGTAGGCCGGCATCTTCGAACCGCCCTTGCGGAATTCGTAATCGAGCTCCGCTTCCAGGTGATATTCGTAGAGCCCAGCACGGCTGGCCTGCATGGCCTTGATATGGGCGCGGGCAGAAATCTGCGCCGCTTCGCGCATCACCTTCACCTCGCCGGCCGACTTGTACAGGCGCAGGTCGTGCAGGAAGTGGTTGAGGGCGACGAACTCCTTGGGCGGCGACGCACCCTGGCGCGCCTTGGAGCGGATCACGTTGACCCACTCCATCAGGTGCCGGTCGAACTCCGGGTTGGTGCCCACCGCGTAATAAACGCGCTCACGGCCTTCGATCAGGCCGGGCAAGATGTCGTCGATATCACCGATGGGAAAGGCATCGTCCGCGCCATAGCGGCTGATCGCTCCTTCCTGACCGGCGCGCAAACCGTCCCACAGCTCGCGGTCGGGATCGCGCTCACGGCAGAACAACACGTACTCGCCATGCTCACGGCCGGGAATCAGGGCGATCACCGCCTCGGGCTCGGGAAAGCCGGACAGGTACTGGAAATCGCTGTCCTGGCGGTAGATGTGCTCGACGTCGCGGTTGCGAATGAACACCGGAGCCGCCGGCAGGATGGCGATGCTGTTCGGTTCCATCTGCGCCATCAGCGCCTTGCGACGGCGGGCGTATTCCGCTTTGGAGATGCTGGTCATGGACAGGCTCGATTCCGGTCGGTGAAGGGCGCGATCAGTGCAGCGAAGGCTTGGGCGCCGGGGCAGCCGGCTTGGCGCACTCGCTGAACAGCAGCAGCGGCGCCACGCGCAGGTACTCCATGACTTCCATGTAATCGTTCTCGCCGTCCTCGGACTCGTCCAGGGCATTCTGCACCTGGGCGATGGCGGACAAATCCTGCAGCACTTCCATGGCCTCGGCGCTCAACGCGGCGTCGCCGACGGTCAGCCCGAAGCCACCGAGAAAGCCCTGGCACCACTGGCCCAGCGCCGCGGCACGCTCGGCCAGGGGCGCCTCGTCGGAGGGCAGCAGCAGGACCACGGTGACGTCGTCGCCGGTCAGCTCGCCGCGCACCATTTCCTGCAGGCCGATCAGCGCCTGGCGGACGTTGTCCGGCGGCTCGACACCGAGCAGTTCGGTGGCGTCGACCAGCCAGGGGCCAGCTTCGAAACCCGCGCCGGCGCAACTGCGACCCAGCAGCAGGCCGTGCAATTCGGCAGGTGAAACGGAGGAACCACTGCTGGCGAGCAGGGCAGCGAATGCAGCGTAGGGAGAACTGGAAGTCGGCATCGATCACTAGGCGCCAAGGGGCGCAATCACTAGAATGGAGGCTTTCTATCCTAGCACTGGCGCACGCGCCAAAACCATCGGCCGGTTTGCGCCGGCGAGCCGCTGGATCTATACACTGCGCACACCCTGCCAAAGCGAGAGCCAATGGAAGACGCCGATCTACACGCCCTGACGGCAAAGCTGGAACTGCTGATCCAGCGCGTCGAGCGACTCAAGGCACAAAACCGTCTCTTGCTGGAAAGCGAGCAGGCGTGGCGCGAAGAACGCGCTCATCTGATCGAAAAGAACGAAATGGCTCGGCACAAGGTCGAATCGATGATTTCGCGCCTCAAAGCCCTGGAGCAGGACTCATGACCCAATCGAATACCGTCACCGTTCAGATTCTGGACAAAGAATATTGCATCGCCTGCCCCGCCGATGAGCGTAGCAACCTGCAAAGCGCCGCCCGCTACCTGGACGGCAAGATGCGGGAGATCCGCAGCGGCGGCAAAGTCATCGGCGCTGACCGCGTCGCGGTGATGGCAGCCCTGAACATCACCCATGACCTGCTGCACAAGCAGCAGCACCTCGACAAGCAGGCCACCGTCACCCGTGACCACGTGCGCGACCTGCTCGGCCGGGTCGACAATGCCCTGCACGACGACAGCGATGGGCGCGCCTGACCAACGGTCGGACTTTTTTGTTATACTCGCCGCAGCTCCCTGGAGTGTGCGCCAGTTGGTTGATGTCCCTGAGCCGATACGCACAACCCCGGGGGTTGTCAGTTGAGGCCGGTGTGCATGTCCGCTTGACGGAAAGCCTTAAGGTTTCCTGCAACCTCCACCTTGAACTTTCGGGTTCAAGGGCTAAACCGACAGCGGCATGCTGGGGAGTCATAAATTGCAGCCCGCTGCTGGCCAACGCCAGCAGCGGGCTTTTTATTGGCTGCGTGACAGCCATCGCGCCAGAATGCCGGGCTTGGAAATAAGGGATCTGCAGATGATCGATGCCAGCAACCTGACCCGCGCCCAGCTACGCCGCACGCTGCGCAAAACGCGACGCGAGCTGCCCAGGGCTGCGCAACGCAAGGCAGCCGCGGCGCTGTATCGGCAGCTGGCGCAACATCCGGTATTTCGACGCGCGCGTAGCGTCGCTCTTTATCTGGCCAATGACGGGGAAATCGACCCGCACCTACTGATCAGAGCCGCCCATGCGCGCGGTAAGCAGGTGTTCCTGCCGGTGCTGAAATCCTGGCCACGCACCAGCATGGTGTTCCAGCGCTTGGACGCGCACGAAAAGCTTGCCGCCAATCGTTTCGGCATCCCCGAACCCCGCCGCAATGCCAAGCGCCAGCGCAAGATCTGGACGCTCGATCTGATCCTGCTACCCCTGGTGGGCTTCGACCAGCATGGCGGTCGCCTCGGCATGGGCGGCGGCTTCTATGACCGCAGCCTGGCCTACCGGGCACTGCGCAAAAATTGGCACAAACCGACCCTGCTCGGATTGGCCCACAGCTGCCAGCAAGTTGACCAACTGGCCATGGCCAACTGGGACGTACCGCTGGACGCCACCGTGACCGATGGCGGCTGGTACTGAAAAAACACCGTCAGCGCTCGGCTCGAAGCGCCTCGGCAATCGGTTTACCCTGTTGCCACTGGCTTTGCGTATAGCCAGTGGTCACCATGCCGAGGCCAAACACGAAGACCAGTACCCACAACAAATCAGGCTTGCGCCGCATACCCTTACCTCTTGCCAGATCATCCTTCACGCAGCCCCTGCAGCGCACCGACTCAGAGAGCAAAGTTCATGCCCTATTGGCTGATGAAATCCGAACCCGACGAACTGTCCATCCATGACCTGCAGCGCCTGGGCAGAGCTCGCTGGGACGGCGTACGCAATTACCAGGCGCGCAACTTCATCCGCAGCATGCAGGCCGGCGATCAGTTCCTGTTCTATCACTCCAGCTGCCCGGAGCCGGGCGTGGCCGGCATCGCCCGCATCGAAGGCGCGCCCTATCCGGACCCAGCCGCGCTGGATCCGCAGAGCCACTACTTCGACGCCAAGGCCAGCGCCGAGAAGAATCCGTGGACGGCCGTCGACGTGAGCTTCGTCGAGGCGTTCAAGCAGGTCATCCCGCTCGCCGAACTGAAGGCGCAGAGGGCGCTGGCGGAACTCTCGCTGGTGCAAAAAGGCAGTCGCCTGTCGGTGATGCCTGTCACCGAGGCGCAGTGGAGGGCGATCCTGCTGCTGAAGTGATCAGCCCTGCAGGATCAGGTTATTGAACAGCAGATCCTCGACCAGCGGCTTGCCTTCCTCGTCGGTGAGCACCTGCTGGACCTGCTTGAGGGCTTCCTGGCGCAGCTTTTCCTTGGCGTCCGGCGAGGCCAGGCTTTCCTCGGTCTGCTGGGAGAACAGCATCACCAGCTGATTGCGGATCAGCGGCTCGTGGTGGGTGACCTTGGCTTCGGCGTCAGCGCCGGTGACGCGCAGCGCCACGTCGGCCTTGTAGTATTTGAGCTTGGGCCCGGCGCCATAGTTACCGACCAGCGCCGGCACCAGGCTGTGGTAGATCACCTGGGGCGCAGCGCCCTCACCTTCGCCTTCCTTCTTTTCCTCGTTGGCAAACGCCGGAATCGACAGTGCGCAGGCAAGCAGAAGCGTGATGAAGGTTTTCACAGGGCGATCTCCGTTGAGTTGCAGGCAAGCATAGCAACGCGCCGCGCAGATCCCAATGCTTATGGCGGCCTATCAGACCGGGCCATGCTCGTTGACCGATCGGGCGCCCGACCTAAACTGCAGGGCGACTCCGCTCAAGGTACATCGCGATGAAAGCACTGCTCTGCAAGGCCTTTGGCCCCGCCGAAACGCTGACACTGGAAGACATCGACAGCCCACGCCCGAAAGGCAACGAGGTGCTGATCGAGGTGCAGGCTGCTGGGGTGAATTTCCCGGATACGCTGATCATCGAAGGCAAGTACCAGTTCAAGCCGCCCTTCCCCTTCTCGCCCGGCGGCGAAGTGGCCGGCGTGGTTGCCGCCGTGGGTGATAAGGTCGCGCATCTGAAGACGGGCGACCGGGTGATGGCGCTGACCGGCTGGGGCGGCTTCGCCGAACAGGTCGCCGTGCCGGCCTACAACGTGCTGCCAGTGCCCGCGAGCATGGACCTGACCACGGCGGCTGCCTTCGGCATGACCTACGGCACCTCGATGCACGCGCTCAAACAGCGCGCAACTCTCAAGCCCGGCGAAACCCTGCTGGTACTGGGCGCCGCCGGCGGTGTCGGTCTGGCGGCAGTAGAAATCGGCAAGGCCATGGGCGCTAAAGTAATCGCCGCGGCGAGCAGCGCCGAGAAGCTCGAGGTAGCGCGCAACGCCGGCGCCGACGAGCTGATCAACTACAGCGAGCAGAGCCTCAAGGACGAGGTGAAGAGACTCACCAATGGCCAAGGCGTCGACGTGATCTACGATCCGGTCGGCGGTCCGCTGTTCGAAGAGGCGTTTCGCTGCATGGCCTGGAACGGCCGCTTCCTGGTCGTCGGCTTTGCCGCCGGCGGCGGCATCCCGGCGCTGCCGGCCAACCTGCCGCTGCTCAAGGGTGCATCCCTGGTCGGCGTGTTCTGGGGCTCCTTCGCCCAGCGCCAGCCGGCGGATAACGCCGAAAACTTCCGTCAGCTGTTCGCGTGGCACGCCGAGGGCAAACTCAAACCGCTGGTCTCGCAAACCTTCCCGCTGGCACGCGGCGGCGAGGCGATCGATGCCCTCAGCCAGCGCAAGGCTGTCGGCAAGCTGGTGGTGACCATTCGCTGACGGGCGCGCCAGCTCCTCAAAACAGCAAGCCGCCCGAGGGCGGTTTTCTTCGTTCAGTCCCGCGGCGCGTAGGCGAATACGTCGGCGCGCATCTGGTGGGCGTCCATCCCCGCTTCGACCAGCGCATCCAGGGTCGCGTAGACCATGCTCGGCGAGCCGCTGGCGTAGATGCGCAGTGTACTCAGGTCGGCGAAGTCCTCACACACCGCCTCGTGCAGCAGGCCGCAGCGGCCCTGCCAGCCGCACTGGTCGCTGACCACCTGATGCAGAGACAGGTTGGGCAGCGCCTGCCACTCGTCCCAATGGGGCAGTTGGTAGAAGTCCTCGGGCCGGCGTGCGCCCCAGTACAGATGCACCGGATGCTGGAAGCCGCGCGAGCGGCATTCTTCGATCAGGCTGTGCATCTGGGCCATGCCGGTGCCCGCGGCGATCAGCACCAACGGCCCGTCCGGCAGCTCGGCCAGGTGGGCGTCGCCGAATGGCAACTGCACCCGCGCAGTGCCCTGCTCGCGCAACTGCTGCAACAGGTTCAGCGCACTCGCTTCGCGCCCCAGAATGTGCAGTTCCAGATCGCGACCTTGTTGCGGCGCCGAGGCCAGGGAAAAGGCCGACTTCTCACCATCCAGACGCTCGATCAGCAGGTACTGGCCGGCGTGGTAACGCGGCGGCTTGCCGGCCGGCGCACGCAGCAGCACACGCCACACATCGCCGCCCACGTCGATGCAGTCCACCACCTGGCACCCCAGGCTGCGCACTGGTAGCTCGCCGGGCAGCAACACGCCGTCCCAGTGCAGCACGCAGTCCTGCAAAGGTTCGGCGATACAGGTGTACAGCTCGCCGTGGTCCAGCTCGGCGCCGTTCTGGCGCACGCGCCCCTCGATCAGCAGCGCGGCGCACACATGGCAATTCCCGTTGCGGCAGCTCTGCGGGCAGGTGTAGCCCAGGCGCCGCGCGGCATCGAGAATAGCTTCGCCGGCCTCGACATCGAGCACTGCGCCGGACGGTTGCAGGGTGACCTTCATCAATCGATTCCCAACTGGCTCCACATTTCATCGACCCGCTTGGTGACCGCTTCGTCCTTGACGATGGCGCGGCCCCATTCGCGGTCGGTCTCGCCCGGCCACTTGTGGGTGGCGTCCAGGCCCATCTTCGACCCCAGGCCGGAGACCGGCGAGGCGAAATCCAGATAGTCGATGGGCGTGTTCTCGATCATCACCGTATCGCGCTTGGGGTCCATGCGCGTGGTGATGGCCCAGATCACGTCGTTCCAGTCCCGGGCGTTGATGTCGTCGTCGGTGACGATCACGAACTTGGTGTACATGAACTGGCGCAGGAACGACCACACCCCGAGCATCACGCGCTTGGCGTGCCCTGGGTACTGCTTCTTCATGGTCACCACCGCCATGCGGTAGGAACAGCCTTCGGGCGGCAGGTAGAAGTCGGTGATCTCCGGGAACTGCTTCTGCAGGATCGGCACGAACACCTCGTTCAGCGCCACGCCGAGAATCGCCGGCTCGTCTGGCGGCCGGCCAGTGTAGGTACTGTGATAGATCGGGTCGCGACGTCGGGTGATGCGCTCAACGGTGAACACCGGGAAGGTGTCGACCTCGTTGTAGTAGCCGGTGTGGTCGCCGTACGGGCCTTCCGGAGCGGTTTCGCCTGGATGGATCACGCCCTCAAGAACGATCTCGGCACTGGACGGCACCTGCAGATCGCTGCCAATGGCCTTGACCAACTCGGTGCGATGGCCGCGCAAGAGACCCGCGAAGGCGTATTCGGAGAGCGTGTCCGGCACTGGCGTCACGGCGCCGAGAATGGTCGCCGGGTCCGCGCCCAGGGCCACACACACCGGATAGGGTTTGCCCGGATGCTTCTGGCACCACTCGCGGTAATCCAGCGCGCCGCCGCGGTGGCTGAGCCAGCGCATGATCACCTTGTTGCGGCCGATCACCTGCTGGCGATAGATACCGAGATTCTGACGCTCCTTGTTCGGCCCCTTGGTGATGGTCAGGCCCCAGGTGATCAAGGGCGCCACGTCGCCCGGCCAGCAGTGCTGGATCGGCAACTTGGCCAGGTCGACATCGTCGCCCTCCTCGATCACTTCATGGCACGGCGCATCCTTGAGCACCTTGGGCGCCATGCTGATGACCTTCTTGAAGATCGGCAGCTTGCTCCAGGCATCCTTGAGCCCCCTCGGCGGCTCGGGCTCCTTGAGAAAGGCCAGCAGCTTGCCGATTTCGCGCAGCTCGGAAACGTCTTCTGCGCCCATGCCCAACGCCACGCGCTTGGGGGTGCCGAACAGGTTGCCGAGTACCGGAACGCTGTGGCCGGTGGGGTTCTCGAACAGTAGTGCCGGGCCGCCCTTTTGCAGGGTGCGGTCGCACACCTCGGTCATCTCCAGGATAGGCGATACCGGCGCCTTGATGCGCTTGAGCTCGCCGCGCGCTTCCAGGCCGCGGATAAAGTCGCGCAGATCGCGATACTGCATGCTGGAACCTCACTCGAATCGGGGCGCAAAGTTTAGCGCCGAAGTCGGACTTGCAGAACAGTCGATACTACAGACAAACAAAAGCCGGGTTTCCCCGGCTTTTTTGTGCTACCAGACCGTTACTTGCGCTTCATGGACATGAAGAACTCGTCGTTGGTCTTGGTAGCTTTGAGCTTGTCGATCAGGAACTCGATGGCAGCGATCTCGTCCATCGGGTGCAGCAGCTTGCGCAGAATCCACATGCGCTGCAGCTCGTCTTCGGCAGTCAACAACTCTTCGCGGCGAGTACCGGCGCGGTTGATGTTGATGGCTGGGAATACGCGCTTCTCCGCGATACGACGATCCAAGGGCAGCTCCATGTTGCCGGTGCCCTTGAATTCTTCGTAGATCACTTCGTCCATCTTCGAGCCGGTTTCGACCAGCGCGGTGGCGATGATGGTCAGCGAGCCGCCTTCTTCAATGTTACGCGCGGCGCCGAAGAAACGCTTGGGCTTCTCCAGGGCGTGGGCGTCGACACCACCGGTGAGTACCTTGCCGGAGCTCGGGATCACGGTGTTGTAGGCGCGGGCCAGACGGGTGATGGAGTCGAGCAGGATGACCACATCCTTCTTGTGCTCGACCAAGCGCTTGGCCTTCTCGATGACCATCTCGGCAACCTGCACGTGGCGGGTCGGTGGCTCGTCGAAGGTCGAGGCAACCACTTCGCCGCGCACGGTGCGCTGCATTTCGGTCACTTCTTCCGGGCGCTCGTCGATCAGCAGCACGATCAAATGGCACTCGGGATTGTTGCGGGTGATGTTCGAGGCGATGTTCTGCAGCATGATGGTCTTGCCCGCTTTCGGCGGGGCGACGATCAGGCCGCGCTGGCCCTTGCCGATCGGTGCGCAGAGGTCGATCACGCGGCCGGTGATGTCCTCGGTGGAGCCGTTGCCGGCTTCCATGGTCAGGCGCTGATTCGGGAACAGCGGCGTCAGGTTCTCGAACAGAATCTTGTTCTTGGCGTTTTCCGGACGGTCGAAGTTGATGCTGTCGACCTTGAGCAGGGCGAAGTAACGCTCGCCCTCTTTCGGCGGGCGGATCTTGCCGACGATGGTGTCACCGGTACGCAGGTTGAAGCGGCGGATCTGGCTCGGCGAGACGTAGATGTCATCGGGGCCGGCGAGATAGGAGGCGTCTGCGCTGCGCAAGAAGCCGAAGCCGTCCTGGAGAATCTCCAGCACGCCATCACCGGAAATTTCTTCACCGCCTTTGGCGTGCTTTTTCAACAGCGAGAAGATGACGTCCTGCTTGCGCGAACGGGCCATGTTCTCGATGCCCATCTGCTCGGCCATTTCCAGCAGTTCGGTAATCGGCTTTTGCTTGAGTTCAGTCAGATTCATATAGGAATGACGTATTTATAGAGGAGGGAATGGTAAGCATTGAGCTTGAGAGGCCGCACCGCGGGGAGGCGACAGGCGCCCGCTTTGTTGTCGAAAGTTCGATTAGGAATGCGTCGGCAGCGGCGTGCAGGGGGTCGCCTAGGAAAAGCGACAGGCTCGAATGTAACATCGGCTTTGCGAAGGCGTCTAGCCTCCAGACAGAAAAAAGCCCCGTTGTCTACGGGGCTTTTCGGCGACGCTTACAGGTTGGCGTCGATAAAGGCAGCCAGCTGCGACTTGGACAGGGCGCCGACCTTGGTGGCTTCGACGCTGCCGTTCTTGAACAGCATCAGAGTCGGGATGCCGCGCACGCCGTACTTGGGCGGAGTGTCCTGGTTTTCGTCGATGTTCAGTTTGCAAACCTTCAGTTTGCCCTGGTACTCCTTGGAGATTTCATCCAGCACCGGGGCGATCATTTTGCACGGGCCGCACCATTCGGCCCAGTAGTCGACCAGTACCGGTCCGTCTGCCTGGATGACGTCCTGGTCGAAGCTGGCATCGCTTACATTGGTGATGAATTCACTCATGGGAAGTCTCCGTGTTGGCACGCAATAACGATAAAAGTGGCGGCCATGATAGCCCGGCTCGCGTGTCACAGGAAGGCGCCCGCCATTGAGCTCAGCCATAGAGGCTATCAACGTGGCCGATGGGCATAGCTAGGAATGATCCGCACCAGTAACGCCCTGCGGACAGCCGGCGCAGTGCCAGCACCGCGCGTATGCGTTGGCGTGCGCGGTCTATCGTGGCACGATGGCGGGGTTCTGCCTCGAGACTGATTGATCATGCCGCAAACCCATTCCGAGTCCTTTCCCCTGGTCGCCGCCATCGACCTGGGCTCCAACAGCTTCCACATGGTGCTGGCCAAGGCCGACCATGGCGAGATTCGCATCCTTGAGCGACTCGGCGACAAGGTACAGCTGGCGGCGGGCATCGATGAACAGCGCATGCTCAGCGAGGAAGCCATGCAGCGCGGCCTCGACTGTCTGAGCCGCTTCGCCCAGCTGACCACCAGCCTGCCCCAGGGCGCGGTGCGCATCGTCGGCACCAACGCCCTGCGTGAAGCGCGCAACCGCGCCGAATTCATCCGCCGGGCCGAAGCGCTGCTGGGCCATCAGGTAGAAGTGATTTCCGGGCGCGAGGAAGCACGCCTCATCTATCTGGGCGTTTCCCACACCATCGCCGACACGCCGGGCAAGCGCCTGGTCGCTGACATCGGCGGCGGCAGTACCGAATTCATCATCGGCCAGCGCTTCGAGCCGTTACTGCGCGAAAGCCTGCAGATGGGCTGCGTCAGCTACACCCAGCGCTACTTCAAGGACGGCAAGATCACCCCGGCCCGTTATGCCCAGGCCTACACCGCCGCGCGCCTGGAGATCATGGGCATCGAGCATGCACTGACCCGCCTCGGCTGGCAGGACGCCGTGGGCGCCTCCGGCACTATCAAGGCCATCGGCCTGGCGATCCAGTCGGCGGGGCTGAGCAACAACGGCGAAGTCACCTCCGAGGGCATCGCCTGGCTCAAGCGCAAACTGTTCAAGTACGGCGATGTCGAGCGCATCGACCTGGACGGCGTGAAGCCCGACCGCCGGCCGATCTTCCCGGCCGGTCTGGCGATTCTCGAAGCCATCTTCGATGCCTGCGAGCTGAACCGCATGAGCCATTCCGAAGGCGCGCTGCGCGAGGGCGTGCTCTATGACCTGCTCGGTCGCCACCAGCACGAGGACGTGCGCGAGCGCACCCTGTCGGCGTTCATGGAGCGCTACCACGTCGATCAGGAACAGGCAGCCCGGGTGGAAGCCAAAGCGCTGTCGGCCCTGGACAAGGTCGCCAAGGATTGGGAGCTGACCGACGACTGGCACCGCGAGCTGCTCAGCTGGGCCGCCAAGGTGCACGAAGTCGGCCTGGATATCGCCCACTACCAGTACCACAAGCACGGCGCCTACCTGATCGAACACTCCGACCTGGCCGGTTTCTCCCGCCAGGATCAGCAGATGCTCGCCCTGCTGGTGCGCGGCCACCGCCGCAACATCCCCAAGGAAAAGCTCACCGACTTCGGCGACGAGGGCGTCAAGCTGGTGCGCCTGTGCGTACTGCTGCGCTTCGCGATTCTGTTCCACCACATCCGTGGCAGCCAGAACATGCCCACTGTGCGCCTGAAAGCCGGCCCGTCGAGCCTGGCCATCGAATTCCCGCAGGGCTGGCTGGCCGCCAACCCGCTGACCCAGGCGGATTTCGAAAGCGAAGCCGAGTGGCTCAAGCGCATCGACATGACCCTGACCGTAAGCTGACGGCCGCGCGGGAGTCGGGTGCCCCGTCCGGCGTGACCGACTCCCCCATGCTTCATCTCGTCGCCGAAGCGGCGCACTCACCGCACGAAATCCTGCTAACAAGCTCTATTTCCGGCCTTTGTAACTATTTTTGACAGCGGCGCAGACGTGCAGGCTAGAATCGGGCTCGCCCTTTTTGCCCGTGGAGTCTTGCCCCCTTGGATGCCAGCACCATCAACAGCCTCCTGCTCGTCGGCGCCCTCATGGTCGGCGCGAGCATCATGGTCAGCTCGCTGTCATCGCGTCTTGGCATCCCGATTCTGGTCATCATCCTCGCCGTCGGCATGGTCGCGGGCGTCGACGGTGGCGGCATCATCTTCAACAACTATCCGACCGCTTACCTGGTGGGCAACCTCGCCCTGGCGGTGATTTTGCTCGACGGTGGCGTGCGCACCCGGGTCGGCAGCTTCCGGGTAGCCCTGTGGCCGGCGCTGTCGCTAGCCACGGTCGGCGTGCTGATCACCACGGTGCTGACCGGCATGGTCGCCGCCTGGCTGTTCGACCTGAGCCTGATGCAGGGCCTGCTGATCGGCGCCATCGTCGGCTCCACCGATGCCGCGGCGGTGTTCTCGCTGCTCGGCGGCAAGGGCCTCAACGAACGGGTCAGCGCGACCCTGGAAATCGAATCCGGCAGCAACGACCCGATGGCGGTGTTCCTCACCGTCACGCTGATCGACATGCTCGCCAAGGGCCAGGGCGAGTTTCACCTGAGCTTCCTCGGCCACCTGCTGCAGGAGTTCGGCATCGGCTCGGTGCTGGGCCTGGGTGGCGGCTGGCTGCTGCTGAAGATCATCAACCGCCTGCACCTGGCCGACGGCCTGTACCCGCTGCTGGTGGTCAGTGGCGGCCTGCTGGTGTTTGCCCTGACCAACGCCCTGCACGGCAGCGGCTTTCTGGCTGTTTACCTGTGCGGTCTGGTGCTGGGCAACTGGCCGATCCGCTCGCGCCACGGCATTTTGCACATGCTCGACGGCATGGCCTGGCTGGCGCAGATCGGCATGTTCCTGGTGCTTGGCCTGCTGGTCACCCCCCATGATCTGCTGCCCATCGCCCTGCCGGCTCTGGGCCTGGCGCTGTGGATGATTCTGTTCGCGCGGCCGCTGTCGGTCATGGTCGGGCTGATCCCCTTCCGCGCCTTCCACACCAAGGAGAAGGCGTTCATCGCCTGGGTCGGCCTGCGCGGCGCGGTGCCGATCATTCTCGCCGTGTTCCCGATGATGGCTGGGCTGCCCCACGCCCAGCTGTACTTCAACCTGGCGTTCTTCATCGTGCTGGTCTCCCTGCTACTGCAGGGTGCCAGCCTGCCGTGGGTGGCCAAGGCGCTGAAGGTGACGGTACCGCCGGACCCGGCGCCGATCTCCCGCGCCGGCCTGGAAGTGCACCCGACCAGCCAGTGGGAGCTGTTCATCTACCGTCTGGGCGCGGAAAAGTGGTGCATCGGCGCACCGCTGCGCGACCTGAAGATGCCCGAAGAAACCCGCGTCGCCGCGCTGTTTCGCAATCATCAGTTGCTGCATCCCTCCGGCAGCACGGTGCTGGAGGCTGGTGACATGCTCTGCGTGATCGGCCACGAACACGACCTGCCGGCCCTCGGCAAGCTTTTCAGCCAGGCGCCGCAACGCGGTATGGACCTGCGCTTCTTCGGCGACTTCGTGCTCGAAGGCGATGCCCAGCTGGGCGCCATCGCTGCGCTCTATGGTCTGTCCACCGGCGATGTGGATTCGTCGCTGACCCTGGGCCGCTTCATCAACCAGCAGATCGGCGGCGGGCCGGTGGTGGGTGACCAGGTCGAGTGGCAGGGCCTGACCTGGACGGTCGCCGAGATGGACGGGAACAAGATCCGCAAGGTCGGCGTCAGATTCCCCGAAGGCGTCCGCCCGGGCCCTGGCCTGTCGTTCTGACAGCCGCCCGACAGCGCGCCCAGCAGCGCCCTGCCTACCGGCGGGGCTGATGCGCGGCGGCTTGTGACAGATCGCCGCGCGGGACTTCTCATCAGTCTGTAGACTCAGCAGGACTCCACCCCCGCGATCATGACCATGCACTCTTTCCGTCGTTTGCTTGCCGTTTTCCTGCTGGGCCTGTGCCTGGCCAACTCCCCCGCCTGGGCCGACGCCAACCCGACCGCCGCCGACGTGCAGCGCAGCCTGGATACCCTGGCCGACCGCAAGCTGGCCGAGCCTGAGCTGACCCAGGTGCGGCAGACCCTGGAAAAGACCCTCGGCTCGCTCAACGCCCAGGCCGACAGCCAGCAGAAGCTGGCCGCCCTGCAAAAGCAGCTGGCCCAGGCGCCGCGGCAAACCCAGGATGCCCATCGCGAGCTGGAGAAACTCAAGGCCACCAAGGTGGTGCCCGTGGCGCAGCGCTATGCCGGCACCAGCGTCGCCCAGCTGGAGCAGATTCTCAGCGAGCGCAGCGCGCAGCTCAGCGACTGGCAGAAGCAACTCAACGACGCCAACACCCTGATCGTTACCGCGCAAACGCGCCCGGAGCGCGCCCAGGCGGAAATCAGCAGCAACCAGACCCGTGCCCAGCAGATCAACTCGCAGCTCAAGAACGGTCGCGAGGACGGCAAGCCGCTGAGTGCCGAGCGGGTCAACCAGCTCAAGGCCGAACTCGCCCAGCTCGGCGCCCTGACCCAGCTACGCCGCCAGGAAATGGCCGGCAACAGCGTCATGCAGGATTTGGGCACCGCCCAGCGCGACCTGTTCGACGAGCGCGTCAGGCGCCTGGACGTGGAACTGCAGGAGCTGCAGAACCTGATCAACGAGAAGCGCCGTGATCAGTCCGAACGCACCGTGGCCGAGCAGTCCATGGAAGCCGAGAAGGTCGGTGGCTCCGACAGCCTGCTGGCGCGTGAAAGCGCGATCAACCTCAAGCTCTCCGACTACCTGCTGCGCGGCACCGACCGCCTCAACGAGCTGACCCAGCTCAACCTGCGCACCCAGCAACAGCTCGACACCCTGAACCAGACCGACCAGGCGCTCGACGAGCAGATCAACGTGCTGCAGGGCAGCCTGCTGCTGTCCAAAATCCTCTACAAACAGCGGCAGTCGCTGCCCAAGCTCAAGCTCGACAACGGGCTGGCCGATGAAATCGCCGACATTCGCCTCTACCAGTTCGAACTCAACCAGCAGCGCGAACAGATCTCCAATCCCAGCGCCTACGTCGACAAGCAATTGGCCGCCCAGCCGCCGGAAAGCGTGACGCCGGAGCTGCGCGAGTCCCTGCTGGACCTGATCGATACCCGTCGCGCCCTGCATGATCGCCTGAACCGCGAGCTCAACTCGCTGCTCAACGAATCGATCACCCTGCAGCTCAACCAGAAGCAGCTCAAGGACACCGCCACCGCCCTGCGCGCGACCCTCGACGAGCAGATGTTCTGGATTCCCAGCAACAACCCGCTCAACCTCGAATGGTTCAAGACCGCGCCCGCCCAGCTGCAGCGGCAGATTTCCGAGCTGCCCTGGCTGGACAACATGAGCCAGCTCGGCGCCGGCCTGATCGAACGGCCGCTGCTGTTCCTGCCGCTGCTGCTGGTCATGGGCCTGCTGTTCTACAAGCGCCATTACCTGAGCCAGAAACTCACCGACCTGCACAAGGACATCGGCCACTTCAAGCGTGACAGCCAGCTGCACACGCCGGTGGCGATCCTTCTCAACGTGCTGCTGGCGCTGCCTGGCTCGCTGTTCCTGGCATTGTGCGGCTTCGCCCTGCAGATGGACGCCCGCGGCCTGAACGTCAACCTCGGCTCGGCCTTCCTTGGCATGGCCCAGGCCTGGCTGGTGTTCTACACCGTGTACCGGATCTTCACCCCGGGCGGCGTGGCCGAGCTGCATTTCCATTGGGCGCGCGCCCACGTCGCCTACCTGCACCGGCAGATCCGCTGGCTGGGCGTGGTGGTCATGGCCCTGGTGGCGGTGGTCACCGTCGCCGAATTCCAGCCGTCGAGCCTGTCCGACGACGTGATCGGCATCGCCGTGGTGCTGACCTGCTACGGCCTGATGATCTGGCTGCTGCAAAAACTGCTGCTGCGCGGCCCCGCGCGGGAAAACGCCTCGACCTTCCGCATGTTCATCGGCGTGCTGTTCAGCATGCTGCCCCTGGGCCTGTTTCTGGCGGTGTGCTTCGGCTACTACTACACCGCCCTGAAACTCAGCGACCGGCTGATCGACACCCTCTACCTCTTGCTGATCTGGCTGGTGGTCGAGGCCATGTTCGTGCGTGGCCTGGCCGTCGCCGCTCGGCGCCTGGCCTACCAGCGCGCGGTCAGCAAACGCGAGGCGCAGACCACCGAGGATGGCGAAGGCACCGAGATCCAGCTCGACATGCCGACGCTGGACATCGAGCAGGTCAACCAGCAGTCCCTGCGCCTGATCCGCCTGACCCTGCTGGGCAGCTTCATCGCCGCCATGTACTGGGTGTGGGCCGACCTGATCTCGGTATTCGCCTACCTGGACAACATCACCCTCTACGAATACAACAGCAGCACCGTGGCCGGGGCTGGCAGCGCTTCTTCGCTGGTGCCAATCAGCCTGCTCGATGCGCTCTATGCGCTGATCATCGCCGCCATCACCCTGGCCCTTGGCCGCAACCTGCCGGGCCTGCTGGAAGTGCTGGTGCTGTCGCGTCTGCGCCTGGCCCAGGGCAGCGCGTACGCCACCACCACACTGCTGTCCTACGTGATCTTCGGCACCGGCATCGTGGTCACCCTGTCGACCCTCGGGGTGAGCTGGAACAAGCTGCAATGGCTGGTCGCCGCGCTGTCGGTAGGTATCGGTTTCGGCATGCAGGAGATCTTCGCCAACTTCATCTCCGGCCTGATCATCCTGTTCGAGCGCCCGGTGCGCATCGGCGACCTGGTGACCATCGGCACCGTGACCGGCACGGTAAAACGCATCCACATCCGCGCCACCCACATCATCGACAGTGATCGCAAGGAAGTGATCGTACCGAACAAGACGTTCGTCACCAGCCAGTTGATCAACTGGACCCTGACCGATACCGTGACCCGCATCGTGCTGACCTTCAAGGTCAACCGCGGCGCCGATCTGGAGAAAGTGCGCACCCTGCTGCTGCAGGCCGCCCAGGAAAACTCCCGGGTGATGCGCGACCCGGCGCCGACCGCCCAGCTCAGCCTGTACGCACCGGACGGCCTGACCCACGAGCTGAAGATCTACGTCAAGGAACTGGGTGACCGCGGCGTCGCCACCGACGAGCTCAACCGCCGCGTCGACCAGCTGTTCGCCGACAACGACATCAACCTGTCCAGTACACCGAAGATGGACATCGTGCTCAGCCGCGCCGCCGCGCCCCACGACACGCTCAAGCTCGACGACCAGCAACTGGCGAGCGCCGAGCAAGCCGAGAACAAAGACGAGGCCAAACCGTGAAAACCCTCGACACCCTGACCTTCGACAATCGCTTCGCCGGCCTGGGTGACGGATTTTCCACGCACATACTGCCCGAGCCCATCGCCGAGCCGCGCCTGGTGGTAGTCAGCGACAGTGCCCTGGCCCTGCTCGACCTCGACCCGCGCGAAGCGCAGCGCGAGGTGTTCGCCGAACTGTTCTCCGGCAACCAGCTGTGGAGCGACGCCGAGCCGCGCGCCATGGTCTATTCCGGCCACCAGTTCGGCGGCTACTCGCCACGCCTCGGTGATGGCCGCGGCCTGCTGCTCGGCGAAGTACTCAACGATGCCGGCGAGCACTGGGATTTGCACCTCAAGGGCGCCGGCATGACGCCCTACTCGCGCATGGGCGATGGCCGTGCCGTACTGCGCTCGTCGATTCGCGAATTTCTCGCCAGCGAAGCGCTGCATGCCCTCGGTATTCCCAGCTCGCGAGCCCTGTGCGTGACCGGATCGAGCACGCCGGTGTGGCGCGAAAAGCAGGAAACCGCCGCCATGCTGGTGCGCCTGGCGCCCAACCATATCCGCTTCGGCCACTTCGAATACTTCTATTACACGCGCCAGCACGAGCAGCTCAAACAACTCGCCGACTATGTGATCGAGCACCATTACCCGGCCTGCCTCGAACAGCCGCAGCCCTACGCCGCGCTGCTCAAGGCGGTGCTGGAACGCACCGCGGAGATGATCGCCTGGTGGCAAGCCTACGGCTTCTGCCACGGGGTAATGAACACCGACAACATGTCGATCCTCGGCATCACCTTCGACTTCGGCCCCTACGCCTTTCTCGACGACTTCGACGCCAAGCACATCTGCAACCACTCCGACGACACCGGCCGCTACAGTTTCAGCAACCAGGTGCCCATCGCCCACTGGAACCTCTCGGCCCTCGCCCAGGCGCTGACGCCCCTGGTGGAAGTCGACACCCTGCGCGAAACCCTCGAGCTGTTCCTGCCGATCTACCAGGCGCACTATCACGACCTGATGCGCAAACGCCTGGGCTTCACGACGGCTGAAGATGGCGATGAAGAACTGATCCAGCGCCTGCTGACCCTGATGCAGGCCGGCACGGCCACCGACTACTCGCTGTTCTTCCGCCATCTGGGTGACCAGGCGCCAGCCGAAGCACTGAAGGTGGTGCGCAACGACTTCGTCGACCTCAACGGCTTCGACACCTGGGCCGCCGACTACCTGGCCCGCGTGCAACGCGAAGGCTTCGAGCGAGCCGAACGCCAGGCCCGTATGCACGCCGTCAACCCGCTCTACGTGCTACGCAACTACCTGGCCCAGGAAGCTATCGCCGCCGCTGAATCGGGCGACTACGAGCCGGTGCGCGAACTGCATCAGGTGCTGACCCGTCCCTTCGAGGAACAGTCGGGCAAACAGCATTACGCGCAGCGGCCACCGGACTGGGGCAAGCATCTGGAGATCAGCTGTTCGTCGTGAGTTCGGATAACGCAGCTCAGCATGTCCTTTCCATGCTCACCCGCTAATAAAGCAGACTCGACTCCTCGCATCAGCCCACAGGTGATCACCATGAAAGTCCACGGTAGCTGCCACTGCGACGCCATTGCATTCGTCGCAGAAACGGACCCGCAACTGACCAGCGTTTGCCATTGCCACGACTGTCAGAAGCTCACCGGCACAGCATTCCGGGTGTCGACGCCGGCGCTGCCCGGTACGTTCTCACTGCTGCGCGGTAGGCCCAAGGTATACGTGAAGGTGGCGCAAAGCGGTTCGCGCCGTGCTCAGGCATTCTGCGGCGACTGTGGCTCGCAGCTGTTCACCTACGATGCCGACAACCCAACGGCCTATGGCCTGCGCGTAGGTGTGCTGGCCGAATCGCAGCAACTGCAGCCGACCTGGCAAAAGTGGTGCGAAGCGGCGCTGCCTTGGGTGCAGGATCTGTCGGCGCTGGACAGAGCGCCGCGCAACGATCGCGTGCGCTGAGCCCGCGTTTGCCGAACAGCGAGACCAGACAAGATCTCTACTTAGCCACCTATTGCAGCAGGCCGACCCCATGCAACCCCATCAACTCATCCTGTTCGCCGACTACCACCAGTTCTACCTGCAGGACGAAGCGGCCTCTGGCGACCTGTCCAAAGCCTGGAGCCCGGAGGCCGTCGAACGGATGCTGGCCGTGGCCAATGGCGTCGTGGGTATCGGTACGTTGCGCAATATGGACGTTGGCGTGACGCTCGAAATTCTTGCCGAACCGCCAAGCGCCGATACCAACGGCTTCGATCATGTCGTCGAGGGATCGCTCGACGCGCGCTGCGGCACCCTGGTGGTCGCCGGCTGTACGGATTATTTCCCGGACGCAGCGCGCTTCGCCCTCGCACCTGGCTCCTACCGGGTTCGGCTGTCGATTTCCGGCGCCGATACGCTTTCCGAGGACGGGCTCGAGGGAGAGGATCACTACTTGGTGCAGCTCTGGCCTGCGCCGGCTGGTGCGACCGTCGTGCTCAAGCAAGGCGCATTCTGACCGACGGCAAGACTTCCGGGCGAAAACCCGGATAATGCCGGCCATTCGTTTTGCTTGCCGGTGCCGCTCCATGGAAATCAAGGTCAACTTTCTCGACAACCTTCGCCTCGAAGCCAAGTTCGATGACTTCACGGTGATCGCCGATCAGCCAATCCGCTACAAGGGCGATGGCTCGGCGCCGGGGCCATTCGACTATTTCCTGGCCTCCTCGGCGCTGTGCGCGGCGTACTTCGTCAAGCTGTACTGCCAGACGCGGGACATTCCCACCGAGAACATCCGCCTGTCGCAGAACAACATCGTCGACCCGGAAAACCGCTACGCGCAGATATTCAAGATCCAGGTCGAGCTGCCGGCGGACATTTCCGAGAAGGATCGCCTGGGGATTCTGCGCTCCATCGACCGCTGCACGGTGAAGAAGGTGGTGCAGCAGGGCCCCGAGTTCATCATCGAGGAAGTGGAAAACCTCGACGCCGATGCCCAGGCGCTGCTGATGCCGGTTAGCGATACCACCACCTATATCCCGGGCAAGGACCTGCCGCTGGAGCAGACCATCGCCAACATGTCGGGCATCCTCGCGGATTTCGGGATGAAGATCGAGATCGCCTCCTGGCGCAATATCGTGCCCAACGTCTGGTCGCTGCATATCCGCGATGCCCAGTCGAACCTGTGCTTCACCAACGGCAAGGGGGCGACCAAGGAAAGCGCCCTGGCCTCGGCGCTGGGCGAGTTCATCGAGCGGCTGAACTGCAACTTCTTCTACAACGACCAGTTCTGGGGCGAGGACATCGCCGCCGCTGAGTTCGTCCATTACCCCAACGAGCGCTGGTTCAAGCCAGGCCCGAAGGACGCGCTGCCCGAGGAGATCCTCGACGAGCATTGCCTGGCCATCTACAACCCGGACGGCGAGCTGCGCGGCTCGCACCTGTACGACACCAACTCGGGCAACACCCTGCGCGGCATCTGCTCGCTGCCGTTCGTGCGCAGGAGCGATGGTGAGACGGTGTACTTTCCGTCCAACCTGATCGAGAACCTGTACCTGTCCAACGGCATGAGCGCCGGCAATACCCTGGCCGAAGCTCAGGTGCAGTGCCTGTCGGAAATCTTCGAGCGGGCGGTCAAACGCGAGATCCTCGAAGGCGAGTTGTGTCTGCCGGACGTGCCACCGGAGGTGCTGGCCAAGTACCCGGGCATCGTCGCTGGCATCCAGGGCCTGGAGGAGCAAGGCTTCCCGGTGCTGGTGAAGGACGCTTCGCTGGGCGGTGAGTTTCCGGTGATGTGCGTGACGCTGATGAACCCGCGCACCGGCGGCGTGTTCGCCTCCTTCGGCGCGCACCCGAGCCTGGAAGTGGCCCTGGAGCGGAGCCTCACCGAACTGCTGCAGGGCCGCAGCTTCGAAGGCCTCAACGACCTGCCGCAGCCGACCTTCGACAGCCTGGCGCTGACCGAGCCGAACAACTTCGTCGAGCACTTCATCGACTCCAGCGGCGTTGTGTCGTGGCGCTTCTTCGGCGCCACGCCGGACTTCGAATTCGTCGAGTGGGACTTCTCCGGCGAGGGTGCAGATTCCAATGAACAGGAAGCCGCGACCCTGTTCGGCATCCTCGAAGACATGGGCAAGGAGGTCTACGTCGCCACCTATGACGACCTCGGCGCCAACGCCTGCCGCATCCTGGTGCCGGGCTACTCGGAGATCTACCCGGTCGAGGATCTGGTCTGGGACAACACCAACAAGGCGCTGCTGTTTCGCAAGGACATCCTCAACCTGCATGCCCTGAGCGACCGCGAACTCAAGTCGCTGCTGCGCAACCTCAACAACGCCGAGGTCGACGACTACACCGATATCACTACGCTGATCGGCGTCGAATTCGACGACAACACGGTGTGGGGCCAGCTGACCATTCTCGAGCTGAAGCTGTTGATCAACCTGGCGCTGAAGAAATACGACGACGCCAAGGAACTGGTCGAGGCCTTCCTGCAGTACAACGACAATACCGTCGAACGCGGCCTGTTCTATCAGGCGGTCAACGCCGTGCTGGAGATCCAGCTGGACGACGAGCTGGAGCTGGCCAACTTCGAGCACAACCTGCGGCGCATGTTCGGTAGCGAGCGCATGGACGCGGTGATTGGCTCGGTAGATGGCAGCGTGCGCTTCCACGGCCTGACACCGACCAGCATGCAGCTGGAGGGCCTGGACAAGCACCTGCGCCTGATCGAAAGCTACAAGAAACTGCACGCCGCCCGTGCCAGAGCCGCCGGCCTGGCCGGTCAATAAGCCAGCCACAAGCGTCAACGGGAAAGCACCTTCGGGTGCTTTCCGCGTTTTTGCGCCGGGAAAACGTCGCTACGAGAACGGCGCGGGGCGTTACCAGACAGAGAAATCGAGTAGCGCATCCGCATCATCGTCGACGCACCGTGCACGCGACGAGCCAGGGAATGCGCCCATTTGCGTGAGCAGATCAACAAGAACCCATAGAGGGCACGCAGCGACCATGGCAACCCAAGACAAGGTTGAAACACCCGAACTCGGCATCACCGACCCGTCGCAAACCGAGGAAGCCAGGCGCGACCGCTATCTGGAAGGCAAGCTGGACTGGGTGGTGTTCGGCTTCACCAGCCTGCTGGCCCTGGCCTTCGTGGCCTGGGGCTTTCTCAACCAGACCAGCCTGGCGAAAAACGCCGCCACGGCGCAGAGCTGGGTGATCGTCAATTTCGGCTGGTTCTTCGTGCTCACCTCGACCATCTTCGTGGTCTTCGTGCTGTGGCTGGCCGCCAGCCGTTACGGGCGAATTCCCCTGGGCAAGGATGGCGAAGCACCGGAATTTCGCACCACCTCGTGGATCGCCATGATGTTCAGCGCCGGCATGGGTATCGGCCTGATGTTCTTTGGCGTCGCCGAGCCGCTGTCACATTACGTGAGCCCGCCGCCAGGCACCGCCGAGGCGCAGACCAACGGCGCCATGCAGATCGCCATGGCCACCACGCTGTTCCACTGGAGCCTGCACCCCTGGGCGATGTACGCCATCGTCGGCCTGGCGATCGCCTACGGCACCTTTCGCCGCGGCCGCTCGCAGCTGATTTCCGCCGCCTTCCGGCCACTGATGGGCGAGCACGCCAACGGCCCGGTCGGCCGCGCCATCGACATGATGGCGATCTTCGCGACGCTGTTCGGGTCGGCCGCCTCCTTGGGCCTCGGCGCCCTGCAGATCGCCGGCGGGCTGGAGTACAACGGCTGGGTGGAGCAGCCCGGCAAGCTGTTCTACGTCGGCCTGATCACCCTGCTGACCATCGCCTTCGTGGCCTCGGCGGTATCCGGCATCGACAAGGGCATCCAGTGGCTGTCCAACACCAACATGGCGCTGGCCCTGCTGCTGGCCGCCTTCGTGTTCATCGCCGGGCCGACCCTGTTGATGCTCAACCTGTTGCCCACCGCCCTGGGCGACTACATCGCCATGCTGCCGGAGATGATGGCGCGCACCAACGCCAGCGGCGGCGACAGCATGGACAACTGGCTGTCCAGCTGGACGGTGTTCTACTGGGCCTGGTGGATTTCCTGGACGCCGTTCGTGGGCATGTTCATCGCCCGCATCAGCCGCGGCCGCACCATCCGCCAGTTCGTCACCGGCGTGCTGCTGGTGCCGAGCCTGGTCAGCCTGGTGTGGTTCGTGATCTTCGGCGCCGCCGGCATCGATGCGCTGCGCGAAGGCGTGTTCACCCTGAGCAACGGCGCGGTGGACAGCAACATCGCCCTCTACGAGCTGCTGGAAAGCTACCCCTTCATCTCCGTCACCTCGGTGCTGGTGATGATCCTGGTGGGCATCTTTTTCGTCTCCGGCGCCGACGCGGCGTCGCTGGTGATGGGCACGCTGTCCGAGCACGGCACCACCGAACCGTCACGCGGCACCATGATCTTCTGGGGTGCGCTGACCGGCGCGGTGGCCGCGATCATGCTGGCCATTGGCGACCCACGCGATCCGGGCGCGGCACTGACCGGCCTGCAGAACCTGACCATCGTGGTGGCGCTGCCCTTCGTGGTGGTGATGGCCCTGCTGTGCATCGCCCTGTACCGCGACCTGCGCAAGGACCCGATGATGCTGCGCGACCAGCGCGGCAGCGAGCTGATCGAGAAGGCCGTGCTCTACGGCGCGGTGAAGCACGGCGAAGAGTTCTACTTCGTGGTCAAGGAGAAGAAGGACAAGGGTGATGCGGCTGAGGGGCAGCCGAGTGTTTGAGATGATCGCTTGCAGCCAGAGGCTTGAGAGTAACCGACTCTAGTAAGGCCGGCACGTTACCTGTGGGAGCGGGCGGGGACGCCTAGCCCATGCCCGCGAATTCGCAGGCATGGCCCGCTCCCACAGATAGCTGCCGATCCCTGCCTCTGGGTCCAGCTATTGCTCTTGCAATCCCCCATGCTCCCGTAGCCGCTCGATCATGTACGGGTAGAAGGGATTCGAGGTCACCCGCTGCAGCGCCTCCATGCTCACCAGCAGCACACCGCGCTCGCCGCGCACCGACAGCGCACCGAGGTGAACGCCGTAATCCTCCGGCTCGTCCGGCTGCAGCCCGTACAGCGAATCGCTGACTGGAAACGGCAGGGCGACATGGGACAGCGAGAACACCTCACGCGGAAACGCCAGGCCGAGGGGTGTGACACGCTCTTCGCTGGCTCCGCCCTCGGTGATGCGCGCCGCAGCGTCCAGGGTTTGCGGCGAGAGGTTGCCGATCAGCGTGGTGCGATAGCGCCGTGGCGCCACCGGCAGCAGATCGCCTGGCGACTTGGCGTGGGCGCCAAGCAACGGCCCGAAATCGACGTAACGGTTGAGGTCGAACAGCACCAGCTCGCTGCCATTGGCCGGCAGGTGCCCGTACAAGGCATCGACCACCGCTGGCGTGCTGACGGTGTAATCGACCAGCGACTGGAAGGTCAGCACCGGCGCCAGCTCGCCCAGCGCTCCGCGACCGTCGAGCACGGCGAGCTGCTCCTGCAGGGCAGTGGTGAACAGGTACGACTGGCGCGCCGCATTGAGCGGGAAGGAGTTGTACTTGAACGGGTTGTACTCGGGCAGCACGTCCAGCCAGGCCGCCTTGGCGAACGCCGGGAACACCGCCGGCAGCCCGGCCAGACCGGCGAAGCGGGCGTAACCGGCGACGCCGATCATCGGTGAAATCAGGGTCAGGCGCGTCGGCCGCGGCAATTCCTGGTTGCCCAGGGCGTCGAGTGCATACTTGAGGGCCATCCCGCCGCCGGCGGAATAGCCCACCAGTTGCAGCTCGTCGCCTGGCTCGATCAGACGCTGCGCCTCGCGCACCGCCAGGCGGGTGGCGGCGAGCCAGTCCTGCCAGGTTACTCGGGTCAGCGCGCCCGGCGTGGTGCCATGCCCAGGCAGGCGCAGGCCGACCACCACGAAGCCGGCGTCACGATAGACGCCTGCGATATGCCGCAGGCTGTAGGGCGAATCGGTCAGGCCGTGCAGCATCACTGCGGCGCCTTTGGGCTTGCCGTCCGGCTCCAGCACGTAGGAGCGGTTCCAGTCCCATTCGAAGCGCGAGGCATTGAGCGGGCTGTCGACGAAGTAGCGGTTGTCCGGCACGCGCTCGGCATCGTCCAGGCGCTGGTAGACATTGCCGGGCAGCGCCGCGAACAACGCCTGCTCGGCAAGCAGATAATCCTGCCAGCTGGCGGCATCCAGCTCGTCGGCGCTCAGCTCACGCGGCACGAAGGTATGCCAGGGGCCGAGGTCGGGTTTGTTGTGGGCGTCGTAGATGCGCAGGGCGAAAAAGGTCAGGGCGATCACCGCCACCACCAGGCTGCCCAGACGCACCCACTTCTTCACCGCCTTCATGCTTAGCTCTCCACCGGCCGCCGCAAACGGCCCATCATAGCGCTCGCCCGGCAAAAGCGCTGGCATCGTCCGCCAGTCTGCGCGTCTTGCGATGGCACGCCACAGTCCATAGGCTTTCGGCCGATATTCTTCTGTTCGGAGCCCGTCATGAGCGACTCAGCGATCATCCCCTGCCCCAGCTGCAGCAGCCTCAACCGCATTCCCACCGCGCGCCTGGGTGAGGCGCCGCGCTGCGGCCACTGCAAGGCCGAGGTGTTGCCGGGCTCGCCGTTCGACCTCAATCAGGGCAACTTCGCCAACCAATTGAAGGGCGACCTGCCGCTGCTGGTGGATGTCTGGGCCGCCTGGTGCGGGCCGTGCCGCAGCTTCGCACCGACCTTCGCACAGGCGGCCAGCGAGCTGCGTACCCGTTGCCGGCTGGGCAAGCTGGACAGCGAAGCCAATCAGCAACTGTCCGCGCAGTTGGGTATCCGCTCGATTCCCAGCCTGATTCTGTTTCGTAAGGGTCAGGAAGTCGCCCGGCAAAGCGGCGCCCTGCCCGTGCCGCAACTGCTTGCCTGGCTGAACAGCCAGGGCGTTTGAAGGGTGCTGCGCTGACACCTGACCTTGCCACCGGTCAAAAAGCCGACTAATCCAAGGAGGGATCATTCAGGCGCAACGCCGGATGACTGTACGGTGGGAGGCGCCATGTTCAAGCACATTCTGATCGCCCATGACCTGCGCAGCACCGCCGACCTGGCGCTGCGCCGCGCGGCGCAACTGGCGGAGCAGCATGGCGCACGCCTGAGCGTGCTGCACGTGCTCGACCCGACCCAGAGCGAGCAGACCCACGACCATGCACGCCAAACGCTGGACGCCAGCATCAGCCAATACGCCCCGCCCGGCAGCGAATTAAAGTTGCGCAGCGGCAAGCCGTCGGAGGTGGTGCTGCAGCATCTACGGGAAAACGGTCACGACCTGCTGGTGCTCGGTGGCCATCTGGAGCGCCACGAATTCTTTTCCGGCACCAGCCTGGACCGCATCGCCCGCAACTGCCCGGTGCCGTTGCTGCTGGTCGCCCATCCAAGCCCCGGCCCCTATAAGCAGGCCTTGGCCGCCATCGACTTTTCCCTGTGTGCCTGCAGCGCCCTGGCCGGCGCCTACGGGCTGCTGGCGGAGAGCGCCGAGCTGCACGCCGTGCACGTGTTCGATCCGGGCAAGGCCAGCGGTGAGCAGGCCGACAGCCAGTTGCAGATCCAGCAGGCGCTGATCGCCCAATTGTTGGAGGATGAAGCCCGCCTGTTGCCGCCGTCCGGCCCGAGCATCAGTCATGCGGTGCACCAGGGCGGCATCCTGCGTTGTCTGCAGGAACAGCTCAGGGCGCGTAACAGCGACCTGCTGGTACTCGGCAGCCACGGTCGCGGCGCTCTCAGCCAGGCACTGCTCGGCAGCCTGGCCCAGCATTTCCTGCACAAGGCGCCGTGCGACGTGTTCGTGGTGCGCTAGTAACGAACCCGGGTATCGCTACGCTCAACACCGGGCTACAGAAGGAATAAGGCCGTAGCCTGCGGTTGAGCGAAGCGATACCCAGGACAGCCCGCCCCGATTAGCCGCGCTGCAGCAAGTCGTGCAGCTCGACATACTGCTGGGTCAGCTTGTGGCGCGGGTCGAGGTAGATCAGCGGCGTGCAGGCCTGGTGGGATTCACGCATCTTCACCGAACTCATCAGGTTGACCGGCAACACCGGCAGGCCTTCTTGCACCAGCTCGTCGAGCAGTTGCTGCGGCAGCGAGGCGCGGGGCTGGAACTGGTTGACCACGATGCCCTCGACCTGCAGCTCCTCGTTGTGATCCTCCTTCAACTCCTCGATCTCGCGCAGCAGCCCGTACAACGCGTTGCGGGAAAAGGTGTCGCAATCGAAGGGAATCAGCACACGATCCGCGGCGATCAATGCGGAAACCGTGTAGAAGTTCAGCGCCGGCGGGGTATCCAGGTAGATCTGCTCGTAGTCCTCGGACAATTCCTCGAGCAGTTTGCGCAGCTTGTTGATCTTGTGCTTCTGCTCAAGCTTTGGCTGCAGCTCGGCCAGCTCGGGCGTTGCGGTTATCACGTGCAGGTTCTCGAAGGGCGTTTCGTAGATATCCACCTTGCCCTTCTTGGCGAACGGCCCGCTGGACAGCGTCTGCTTGAAGAAATCGGCGATGCCCATGGGAATCTCGTCGCCGGTCAGGCCTGTGAGGTAATGGGACGAATTGGCCTGGGCATCGAGATCGACCAGCAACGTTCGGTACCCTTGTGACGCACTGACCGCGGCCAGATTGCAGGCAATGCTGGATTTGCCCACGCCACCTTTCTGATTGAACACCACACGCCTCATCCGAACCTCCCCTATGACTAGTACATAGATACTAGGCAAAACTTGATGACATTCACGGGAAACAAGCGAAACGGGTCATCCATCAGAAAATCGCTACTTAATGTTTGCGGGGTCTTGCCAAGCCCCGGATAATGGCCGGCGCAGCATCGCTACCCATCGACAAGGCTCTTGTCGCACAGGACAGTCGCACAGACAAGGAAATGCCCGGCGGGCCAAGCAGAGTTTCTTCAGAAATGCAGTTCAGGATCGATCAATGGCGTGCCTGGGCCCCCGGCCTGGACAGTACGGATGACTGGCTCGCCTGGAGCAAGGCGCCCGAACGCCTTGCCGATGGTGCTGAACAGCCCGATGTCGGCTTTCTGCCCGCTCTGCAGCGCCGCCGCCTGAGCCGCCTGGCGCGCATGGTGTTCCAGGTCGCCTGGCCGCTGGCCGAAGGACATTCCGCGCTACCGCTGGTATTTGCCTCGCGACACGGCGAAACCCCGCGCAACCTGGCCATTCTCAAGGACCTTGCGGTTAAAGAGCCGCTGTCGCCGACACAGTTCAGCCTTTCTGTGCACAACGCGATCATCGGTCAGTGGTCGATCATGCGCGGCGACACCAGCGAGATGACCGCCCTGGCCGGCGAAGGCGATGGTCTGGAAATGGCCATGCTCGAGGCCCTGAGCCTGCTGGCCGAGGGTGCACCGGCGGTTTTGCTGGTGATCGGCGAAGAAGCCCAGCCAGAGCCCTATGCGCCGTTCATCGACGATGTCCCGTTCCCTTACGCCCTGGCCTTGCTGCTCAAACCCGGCGACGACTGGCGCCTGGCACTGCACAACGCCAGCGGCCCGCACAGTGGATGGCCACACCCTCTGAGCCTGATCCAGTGCCTGAGTACAGACGGCACCTCCCTTCAACACACCTGGAAAGAGCGCCAATGGACCTGGTCACGCCAAAGCCTGTGAAGCACTACAGCCCGCCCTATTGGTGGCGACTGATCGCCACGGCGGCCAGCTTCACGCTGTTCGGCATCGGCGGCGTGCTGCTGCGCATTCTGGTGTTCCCGGTATTGTCCCTGCTGCCTGGCGACGCCGCCGCTCACCAGCGCCGCGCCCGCCGGGTGGTCAGCCTGACCTTTCGCACCTTCGTCGAATTCATGTACCGCAGCGGCGTGCTCACCTATGAAGTCGAAGGCGCCGAGCGCCTGGGCCGCCCAGGGCAGATGATCATCGCCAACCACCCCTCGCTGATCGACGTGGTGGTGACCATCGCCTTCACCCGCGACACCAACTGCGTGGTCAAGCAGAGCCTGTGGAACAACCCCTGCATGCGTGGGCCGATCCGCTCGGCCGGCTACATCAGCAACAGCGGCAGCATGGACATGCTCGACGAAGCCGCCGGCGCACTGCAGCAAGGCCAGACCCTGGTGATCTTCCCGGAAGGCACGCGCACCACGCCCGGCCAGCCGCCGGAATTTCACCGCGGCGCCGCGGCCATCGCCCTGCGCGGCGCGCGAATCATTACCCCGGTGGTGATCAG
The DNA here is from genome assembly GCF_900112645.1 of Phytopseudomonas straminea. Classification (GTDB taxonomy): domain Bacteria; phylum Pseudomonadota; class Gammaproteobacteria; order Pseudomonadales; family Pseudomonadaceae; genus Aquipseudomonas; species Aquipseudomonas straminea. The sequence goes on from NZ_FOMO01000001.1 coordinate 324,221, forward strand.
CGTCTCGCCTACCACCCTGACCAAGGCCGAGCCCTGGTACCGGATTCCCGAGCGGCGCTTCCACATCCGCCTGCGCGTCGGCGAAGACATCGACCCGGCGCACTTCGCCGCCATGGGCGCGGCGCCAGTCGCGTCGCGCAAACTCAACGATCATCTGCATCAGCATTTCATACAGGAGCTCGCCAAAGATGAGCGCTCTACAGCTTGAGATCAAAAACCTGATCATCGACTCCCTCGGCCTGGAGGATGTCACCCCTCAGGACATCGACGACGACATGACCCTGTTCGGCGAAGGCCTGGGCCTGGACTCGGTCGACGCCCTTGAGCTCGGCCTGGCCATCCAGAAGCGTTTCGGCATCAAGATCGACGCCGAAGCCAAGGACACCCGCACCCATTTCGCCAACGTGGCCAGCCTGGCAGCCTTCGTTGCCAGCCGCCAGGCAGCTTGAGGACGATGACCATGCAAACCCGTGAGGAAATCTTCGCCACCTTGCGCGACGCCCTGGTTGAGCTGTTCGAACTAAGCCCCGAGCGCATCAGCCTGGACGCCAACCTGTACGAAGACCTGGAGATCGACAGCATCGACGCCGTCGACCTGATCGACCACATCAAGCGCCAGACCGGCAAGAAGATCGCCGCCGAGGCGTTCAAAACCGTGCGCACCGTCGGCGACGTGGTCGAGGCGGTTTATCAGATGGTCAACGCGGAACCCGCATGAGCCGTCTGTTCGGCCTGCTGGTCACGCTGGTCAGCGTGGCCTACCCGTTCGCCGTGTATTTCGGCGCCGGGCACCTGTCGCCAACGCTGTTCGCCGCCCTGCTTGGCGGCCTGTGGCTGGCGCGCCTGCTCAGCAACCCGGCTGACCGCAACAGCCGGCGCATGACCGGCGCCGTGCTGGTGTTCTGCGTGCTGCTGGTGCTGGCCGACGAGCCGGCGCTGCTGCGTTGGTATCCGGTACTGGTCAGCCTGCTGCTCGGCCTGCTGTTCGCCAGCAGCCTGAAGATCGGCATGCCGATGGCCGAACGCCTGGCGCGCCTGCGAGAACCCGAACTGCCCCCGGTGGCGGTGCGCTACACCCGCCGCGTCACCGAGGTATGGGCCGCCTTCATGCTCAGCAACGGCCTGCTGGTGGTGGCGCTGAACCTGTGGGCACCGCTGTCTTGGTGGGCGCTGTACACCGGGCTGATTTCCTACCTGCTGATGGGCCTGCTATTCGCCGGCGAATGGCTGGTGCGTCAACGTGTAAGGAGAACCGCATGAGCTGGCTGAACCTCGAAGACCTGCTGCTAGAGGCCGACGCCAGCCGCCAGGTGACGCCCGAACTCGAGCACGCCGAGCTGCGCCGCCGCGCCTTGTGCCTGGCCGCCCACTGGCAGACAGCCGGTGTGCAGCGCGTCGCCCTGCACCTGCATGACGCCGCCGAGCTGGCCATCGCGCTGCTCGCCGCCTGGCAGGCCCACATCCACGTGCTGCTGCCCGCCGATGCGCAGCCGCAGACCCGCCAGCGCCTGGGCGCTCAGGTCGACCTGTGGATCGAGCAGCTCGACGAAACGATTGCCGCCGAGCCGCTTGCCGCCAAGCGGCTGGACCGCGAGCGCTGCCGCCTGACCCTGTGCACCTCCGGCTCCAGCGGCGAGCCCAAGCTGATCGACAAGAGCCTTGGCCAGCTGGCCAACGAAGTCGAGGCGCTGGAAGCCTTGTGGGGCGAGCGCCTGGGCGATGCGCTGATCATCGGCAGCGTGGCCGCCCAGCACATCTACGGCCTGCTGTTCCGCGTGCTCTGGCCGCTGTGCGCAGGCCGCATGTTCATGCCCAAGGCTCAACCGTTCCCAGAAGACCTGCAGCTGGCCAGCCTGCCGCACCCGAAATTTGCCTGGATCACCAGCCCGGCGCTGCTCAAGCGCATGGGCGACAACCTCGACTGGGCGGCGCTGAGCCGCGTGCGCCAGGTGTTCTCCTCCGGCGGCGCCCTGCCGGCCGATGCTGCCGCCTCGGTGCTCGAGCGCCTGGGCCAGTGGCCGACGGAAATCTACGGCAGCTCGGAAACCGGCGGCATCGGCTGGCGCCAGGGCGGGCAGCACTGGCAGCCATTCGCCGGCGTGCAGCTCGAGGTCAACGAAGAAGGCGCCCTGCGCCTCAGCTCGCCCTACCTGCCGGCCGGGCACTGGGAGCAGATGGCTGACGCCGTGGAGATCCACGCCGACGGCCGCTTCACCCTCGGCGCGCGCCTGGACCGCATCGTCAAGCTGGAAGAAAAACGTATCTCCCTGCCCCTGCTCGAACAGGCCCTGGCCCAGCATGCTTGGGTCAGCGAGGCGCGCCTGGGCGTGCTGCAGCAGGGCCGCGCCTTTCTCGGCGCGCTGGTGGCGCTGTCGCCGGAAGGCATCCACACGCTGCGCAATCAGGGCCGTCGGCACCTGACCGAAGGCCTGCGCCAGCACCTGGCCGGCCACTGCGAGGCCATAGCCTTGCCGCGCCGCTGGCGCCTGCTGCCGCACCTGCCCTACAGCAGCCAGGGCAAGCTGGGCCAGGCCCAGGTCAACGAGCTGCTGGCCGCCGCCCGGCCAACCCGCGTCGAGCCGGCCAGCGCCCGTGAGGATAACGGCGAGTGGCATCTGGAACTGGACGTGCCGCTCGATCTGGCCCACTTCAGCGGCCACTTTCCCGGCACTCCGGTGCTGCCCGGTGTGGTGCAGATCGACTGGGCCCAGCAACTGGCCCGCGAGCTGATCAACGACCTGCCGCCGCTGTTCGGCGGCATGGAAGTGCTCAAGTTTCAGCAGCTGGTGCGCCCTGGTGACCGCCTGCAGCTGACCCTGCGTTTCGACGCCGAGCGCAGCAAGCTGTACTTCACCTTCCGCAGCGGCGAAGCCAACTGCTCGTCCGGGCGCATCCTGCTCAAGGCGGCGCCATGAGCGGTTTGCAGCATCGCCCCTGCGCGCTGATCCCGGTGTACAACCACGAAGGGCCGCTGCCCGGCGTGGTCGCCAGTTTACTGGCCGCCGGCTTGCCGTGTCTGCTGGTCGACGACGCTTCAGGCCCAAGCTGCGCCGCGGTGATCGACCGCCTGGCTTGTGAAGCCGACACCCATCTGCTGCGCCTGCCGGAGAACCAGGGCAAGGGCGGCGCGGTGATGGCCGGCCTGCGTGAAGCGCAGCGCCTGGGCTTCACCCACGCCCTGCAGGTGGACGCCGACGGCCAGCACGACCTGCAGGCGGTGCGCGCCTTTCTTGACGAATCTCGCGCCCACCCCGAGGCCATCATCTGCGGCTATCCGCAGTACGACGCCAGCGTGCCGAAGAGCCGTCTCTATGCGCGTTACCTGACCCACGTGTGGGTGTGGATCAACAGCCTGTCGCTGGAGATTCGCGACTCCATGTGCGGCTTCCGGGTCTACCCGCTGGCCGCCAGCGTGGCGCTGATCGACTCGGCGAAACTGGGCAAGCGCATGGATTTCGACTCGGAAATCCTCGTGCGCCTGTCCTGGCGCGGGCAGCCGATGCGCTGGCTGCCGACCCGGGTGCACTACCCCGAGGACGGCGTCTCGCACTTCCGCCTCTGGCAGGACAACGTGCTGATCTCGAAAATGCACGCCCGACTGTTCTTCGGCATGCTCTGTCGCGCGCCCGTGCTGCTCTACCGGCGGTGGCGCTGATGCAGCGTTCCAGCCACTGGGCCAGCCAGCGCGAGCGCGGCAGCTTCGCCCTGATGAAATTCACCGCCCTGGCCGCCCGCCATCTCGGCCGCCGGGCGCTGAGCCCACTGCTGTACCTGATCGTCGCCTACTTCTTCGTGGCCGGCGGCAAGGCGCGGCGCAGCATTCACCAGTACCAGCACAACCTCGCCGAGTGGAGCGCACGCCCCGACCTGCACCCGAGCCGCCGCTCGGTGTTCGCCCAGTTCATGGCCTTCGCCGACAGCCTGCTCGACAAGCTCGATGTGTGGAGCGGCCGCCTCAAGCTGAGCGACGTCGAGCTGGTCGACCCCCACGGCCTGCACGGGCAGATGAACGGCAGCCGCGGCCAGCTGCTGGTCGGCGCCCACCTGGGCAACCTCGAAGTGTGCCGCGCCCTGGCCGAGCTGAGCGCCCGGGTGCGCATGAACGTGCTGGTGCACACCCGCCACGCCGAACAGTTCAACCGCCTGCTCAACGAAAGCGGCGCCAGCAACCTGCGGCTGATTCAGGTCAGCGAGCTGGACCCGGCGGTGATGCTGCGCCTGGCCGAGCACCTGGAGCGCGGCGAGTGGCTGGCGATTGCCGGCGACCGCGTGCCGCTGCATGGCGAGCGCACCGTCGAGGTGAATTTTCTCGGCCACCCAGCGCCGCTGCCGCAAGGCCCCTGGCTGCTCGCCGGGCTGCTGCGCTGCCCGGTCAACCTGATCGACTGCCTGAAGATCGACGGCCGCTATCAGGTCATGCTGCAGCCCTTCACCGACGCCGTGCAGTGGAAGCGCAGCGAGCGCCAGGCGGTGATTCAGGGCTGGGCGCAACGCTACGCCGATCACCTCGCCGGACGCTGCCTGCAAGCCCCGCAGCAGTGGTTCAACTTCTATCCGTTCTGGAACGACCATGACAACACAGCAGCCTGAAACCGTGACCTTCGGCGCGCAGCCTCTGCGTCTCGAGCAGATCGTCAGCCTGGCCCAGCGACGCGCGCGCGGCGTGCTCGACGACAGCCCAGCCTGGCGCGAGCGCATCGCCCGCGGTGCGCGTTTCGTCGACCGCCTGCTGGACCGCGAAGGCATGATCTACGGCATCACCACCGGCTACGGCGACTCCTGCGTGGTGGCCGTGCCGCTGCATCAGGTCGAGGCGCTGCCGCGTCATCTTTACACCTTCCACGGTTGCGGCCTGGGCAAGCTGCTCGACGAGCAGGCCACCCGCGCCGTGCTGGCCGCGCGTTTGCAGTCGCTGTGCCAGGGCATGTCCGGCGTGCGCCTGGAACTGCTCGAGCGCCTGCAGGCGTTTCTCGACCACGACGTGCTGCCGCTGATCCCGGAAGAAGGCTCGGTGGGCGCCAGCGGCGACCTGACGCCGCTGTCCTACATCGCCGCGACCCTGTGTGGCGAGCGCGAGGTGATGTACCGCGGTGAGCGCCGCAGCGCCGCTGACGTGCACGCCGAACTGGGCTGGACACCGCTGGTGCTGCGCCCCAAGGAAGCCCTGGCGCTGATGAACGGCACTGCGGTGATGACCGCCCTGGCCTGCCAGGCCTATTCGCGCGCCGATTACCTGCTCAAGCTGGCCACGCGCATCACCGCGCTCAACGTCATCGCCCTGCAGGGCAACCCGGAGCACTTCGACGAGCGCCTGTTCGCCGCCAAGCCGCACCCGGGCCAGAACCAGGTGGCCGCGTGGATCCGCCAGGACCTGGCCATCGACGCGCCGACCGCGCCGCTGCATCGCCTGCAGGATCGTTATTCCATCCGCTGTGCACCCCACGTGCTCGGCGTACTGGCCGACAGCCTGGGGCTGCTGCGCCAGTTCATCGAAAACGAACTGAACAGCGCCAACGACAACCCGCTGATCGACCCCGATGAAGAACGCGTCCTGCACGGCGGGCACTTCTACGGCGGGCATATCGCCTTCGCCATGGACAGCCTGAAGAACCTGATCGGCAACCTCGCCGACCTGCTCGACCGCCAACTCGCCCTGTTGGTCGACACCCGCTACAACCACGGCCTGCCGAGCAACCTGTCCGGCGCCCCCGTGGAAACCGCGATGATCAACCACGGCTTCAAGGCCGTGCAGATCGGCGCCAGTGCCTGGACCGCCGAAGCCCTGAAGAACACCCTGCCGGCCAGCGTGTTCTCGCGCTCCACCGAGTGCCACAATCAGGACAAAGTGAGCATGGGCACCATCGCCGCCCGCGACGCCCTGCGCAGCCTGGAGCTGGCCGAGCAGGTCGCGGCCGCCACGCTGATCGCCGCCAACCAGGGCGTATGGCTGCGCCAACGTGCCGAAGCCACCGTGCTGCCCGCCGCCCTGGCCGAGATGCACGGGCAGTTGGGCGAGGACTTCCCGCCGCTGATCGAGGATCGCGCCCTGGAAGGCGAACTGCGCCTGTGCCTGCAACGCATCCGCGCTCAGCACTGGAGCCTGTATGTCTGATCAGATTGTTGTGGGAGTGGGCCATGCCCACGATTCGCGGGCATGGCCCGCTCCCACAGAGATAGCCATCGCTCTCGAGGACGCTCCCCATGCGCGCTAAAGGCGTTCTGCAAGCCGAAGTGGAAATCCTCGTACCGTTCTTCGACGTGGACATGATGGAAATCGTCTGGCACGGCCACTACGTCAAATACTTCGAGCAGGCGCGCTGTGCCCTGCTCGACAAGCTCGACCACGGCTACCCGCAGATGCGCGACAGCGGCTACGCCTGGCCAGTAATCGACCTGCAGTTGCGTTACATCCGCGGCGCCACCTTCGGCCAGCGCATCAGCGTATGCGCCGATCTGGTGGAGTGGGAAAACCGCCTGAAGATCCACTACCTGATCAGCGACACCGCCACCGGCGAACGCATGACCCGCGGCAGCAGCGTGCAGGTCGCGGTGGAGATCGCCAGCCGCGAAATGCAGCTGGCCTCGCCCAAGGTGTTTGTCGATGCCGTGCAGCGGGTGATTGGATGAAAGCCCTGGCGCGTTTCTCATTGCTGATCGGCCTGCTGTTCACCGCGTTGGTCAGCCAGGCCGATACCTTCACCCTCGATGCCCTGAGCCAACAGCTCTCGCAACACCCCGTGGTGCGTGGTCCATTCGTGCAGGAAAAGCACCTGCGCGCCCTCCCGCAACCGCTGACCAGCAGCGGCACCTTCGTGCTGGCCGCCGATGCCGGCCTGTTGTGGAAGCTGGAAAAACCGCTCAAGCAGGATTACCGCATCGACGCCAACGGCATCGCCAAGCGCACCGCCGACGGCTGGCAGATGCAACCGGGGCGCGACGTGGCGGCCCAGCAGAGCAAGCTGTTTCTCGACGTGCTCAAGGGCAACCACAGCGGCCTGGCGCGCAATTTCGCGCTGCAGCTCAGTGGCGATGCCAAGGCCTGGACCCTGACCCTGACGCCGACCTCGCTGCTGCTCAAGCAGGTGTTCAGCCGTATCGACATCGGCGGTGGCGAACTGGTCGAGCGCATCGAACTGCACGAAACCCAGGGTGACCGCACCTTGCTGCGCATGTCCGCCAGCATCGCCGGCGACGCCCTGAGCGAACAGGAGCGCAGCGATTTTGCGCGCTGAGCACGCCCTGATCGAACGCCGCCTGCCGCGGCTGTTTGCCGTGCTGCTGGTGGCACTATTGGCGCTGACCGCCTGGCAATGGCGCAATGGCCCGCCGGTAGCGGCCAGCATTCTCGCCCTGCTGCCCAGCGGCGCTGGCGACGCACGCCTGCAACAGGCCGAAGCACGCATGCAGGAGCCGATTCAGCACGACCTGCTGGTGCTGGTCGGCCACCCGCAGCGCGAGCGCGCCATCGCCCTGGCTGGCGAGCTGGGCCGGCAATGGCAGGAAAGCGGCCATTTTGGCCAGGTGCGCTGGCAGCTCGACAGCGACCTCGATGCCCTGCGCCAGCACCTGCGCGACAGCCGCCTAAACCTGCTGTCTGCCGCCGACCGCAAGTTGCTGGTCGAGCGGCCGGACGCCTTCATCGAGCAACGTGCCGCGGCACTTTTCGACCCCTTCGCCTCATTCAGCCTACTGCCGCCGGAGCAGGACTGGCTCGGCCTCGGCGCCCGCGCCCAGCAGGCCCTGAATTTTGGCGGTCGGGTGCAGCCGGACCTGGCCAGCGGCGCACTGCTGGTCAGCGAGCCCGGCATGAGCTGGGCCGTGCTGCACCTGCGCAGCCGTGGCGACGCCTTCGACATGCAGTCGCCGCTGGTCATCGCCCAGGGCATCGAGGCCGCCCGCCAGCGCGTCGAGGCCGACGGCGGCCAGCTGCTCGCCACCGGTGGCGCGCTGTATGCCGCCGCCGGCCAGAACAAGGCGATGAGCGAGATGACCCTGATCGGCGGCGCGGCCAGCCTCGGCACCCTGCTGCTGTTGCTGATTGGCTTCCGCCGCCCGCGGGTGCTGCTCAGCCTGCTGCCCATCGGCATGGCGCTGGTGGCCGGTTGCGCCGCCTGCGTGCTGATCTTCGGGCAGATCAACGCCCTGACCCTGGTGCTCGGCGCCAGCCTGATCGGGGTGGCCGCCGACTACCCGCTGCATTACCTGAGCAAGAGCTGGGGCCATGCCAAGTGGCGCAGCTGGAGCGCCCTGCGCAGCACCCTGCCGGGCCTGACCCTGAGCCTGGGCACCAATCTGATCGGCTACCTGGCGCTGGCCTTCACGCCGTTTCCGGCGCTGACCCAGATAGCCGCGTTCTCCGCCGCCGGGCTGATCGGCGCCTACCTCTGCTCGGTGTGCCTGCTGCCCGCCTGGCTGAACGGCATGCAGCTGCGCCCGGCACCGCGCCTGCTGGCCCTGGCCACCCGCACGATCAGTTGGCACAACCGCCTGCGCCAGGGCCATGGCACCTACTGGCTGCTGGCGCTGTTCCTGGCGTTCTGCGCCGGCGGCATCTGGCAGCTGCACAGCCAGAACGATCTGCGCCAGTGGCTGGGCAAGGACCCGGCGCTGTTCGCTCAATCCCAGCGCATCGTCGAACTCACCGGCCAGCAGCCCACCAGCCAGTTTTTCCTGGTGCGAGCCAGTGACGAAGCACAGTTGCTGCAGCGCCAGCAGGCGCTCGGCGCACGGCTCGATACCCTGGTCGGCAACGGCCAACTGCGCAGCTACCTGTCGCTCAATGGGTTGATCGCCCCTGCCGACCAACTGCAGGCCACCCGCGCTGCGCTGCGTACTCTGCCGGAGCACTGGCAGCCGCTGCTGGCCTTGGGCATTCCCGCCGACGCCCTGCAGGCCGAGTTGCAGCAACTGCTGGAGCAGCCACAAGCCAACCTGGAACAGGCCCTGACGAGCCCTCTGGCCGAGCCCTGGCGCGCGCTGTGGCTGGGCCGCGATGAAAATGGCGTGGCCGCCATCGTCAGCCTGCAGGGGCAGGCCGACAGCGCCGTGCTGCAAGGCGCCGCCGATGGCCTGGACGGTGTGCAGCTGGTCGACCGCCTCGGCGAGCTGAACCGCCTGTTCGCCGCTACCCAGGTCAGCGCCGCCGAACTCAAGCTGATCTCCTGCCTGGCCATCGTGCTGCTGCTATGCATCCCGTTCGGCCTCGGCGGCGCGCTGCGGGTGGTCTGCCTGCCGCTGCTGGCGGCCCTCGCCGCCCTGGCCTGCCTGGGCTGGCTGGGCCAGCCGCTGACGCTGTTCAGCCTGTTCGGTTTGCTGCTGATCACCGCCATCGGCGTCGATTACGCCATCCTGATGCGCGAGAACATCGGCGGGCCGGCGGTCAGCTTGCTCGGCACGTTGCTGTCGGCGGTCTCCAGCTGGCTGTCGTTCGGCCTGCTGCTGATCAGCCAGACGCCGGCAATCGCCAACTTCGGCCTGGCCATCAGCCTGGGCCTGATGTTCTGCTTCCTGCTCTCGCCCTGGGCGGCGCCGCGCCACAGAGCGGAGGCCCAGCCATGAGCGTGCTCGGCTTCTGGCTGCTGGCGCTGGCGCTCTATGCCCTGGTCGGCATCCTCGGTGGCCGCCGGCTGATTCCCATCGTCGGCCAGTTGCTGGTCGCCAGCCTGGCGATTCCCGCCCTGCTGCTCGGCTGGGCGGAGCCGTACCTGCAGCTCACGGCCGATGACCTGCTGGCACCGGCCTGGGTCGAGCTGGCCTATGGGCTGAGTTTCGCCCTGCTGCTGGGGTACATCCTCAGCGACGTGATCGACCTGCAGCTCAGCCCGGCGTGCCTGAAGATCGCCCTGCCGAGCTTTCTCATTCCGCTGCTGGCCGGTCTGGCCTGCGCCCTGTGGGTGCTGCCCGGCGACTACAGCTGGCTGAGCGCGGTGGGCATCGGCCTGCTGTTCTCGATCACCGCGATTCCGGTGCTGTACCTGTTCCTGCAGAGCATCGGCTACCCGCCGGCGGCCACCAAACGCCTGCTGCACGCGGCGATTCTGATGGATTTCATGTGCTGGAGCCTGTTCGGCCTGGCCCAGGGCAGCAGCCATCCGATCAGCCTGCTGTGGCCACTGCTGGCCGCTGCGCTGCCGCTGGCGCTCAACCTGTTGCGACTGCGCCACCCGCTGTTCTACAGCCTGCCGTTCTTCGCCCTGATGGTGCTGCTGCACAACCTCAAGCTCAACGCCCTGGTGTTCGGCATCGCCTACATGCTGTGCCTGGCGGCGATCCGCGTGCCATTCCAGCTGCCCTTGCCGCAGCGCCAGTGGAAGTTGTTGATGAACGGCCTGGCGGTACCGCTGATCCTCACCTGCGGCGTGTTGCGCGTGGACTTTCACGGCATCGGCGCGGCCGACTCCTGGTTCGCCGTGGGCGTGCTGCTGGTGGCGCCGGTGCTCAGCAAGGTGCTCGGCAGCTGGCTGGGCCTGCACTGGGCCGAGCCCGGTGCCTCAGCGCGGATCAAGTGGCAGGAAAGCCTGCTGCTGAACATTCGCGGCCTGACCGAAATCGTCTTTCTCAACCTGCTCCTGCAACTGCAGCTGATCGATGCCATTGTGTATTTCGGCCTGCTGCTGATGAGTCTGTTCTCCACCCTGCTGCCCGCCGTGATGGGTCGGCACGCTTATCCGAGCGAGGCGAAAAGCCGTTATGAAATCTCCTGAAGTCCAACAGCATCAGATCGTCGTAGCCGGTGCCGGCCCGGCTGGCGCGATTGCCGCCGCCATCCTCAAGCGCAAGGGCCACGAGGTGCTGATCCTCGAACGCCAGCGCTTCCCGCGCTTCTCGATCGGCGAGAGCCTGCTGTCGCACTGCCTGGACTTCGTCGAGGAAGCCGGGATGATCGACGCGGTGCGTGCCGCAGGCTTCCAGACCAAGCACGGCGCGGCCTTCGCCTGGGGTGATCGCTACACCGACTTCGATTTCCGCGAGACCTTCACAAAGAGCTTCGGCTCGACCTATCAGGTGCAGCGCGCCGATTTCGACAAGGTGCTGGCCGACGAAGCCGAGCGCCAGGGCGTGACCATCCGCTACGAAGAGGAAATCGTCGCCGTGGACTTCAGCGGCGAGCAGCCGTTGCTGTCGGTACGCCGCCTGACCGACGGTCACGAGTACCAGGTGCGCTGCACCTTCGTGCTCGACGCCAGCGGCTACGGCCGCCTGCTGCCGCGCCTGCTGGATCTGGAACTGCCGTCCAATCTGCCGATGCGCAAGGCGCTGTTCACCCATATCGAAGACCGCATCGACCACCCGGGCTTCGACCGCGAGAAGATCCTCATCACCACCCACGCCAGCCTGCGCGACGTGTGGTTCTGGACCATTCCGTTCAGCAACGGCCGCTGCTCCCTCGGCGTGGTCGGCCTGGCCGAGCGTTTCGACGGCTACCCCGAGGACATGGACGCTGCGCTCAAGCAGTTCGTCGCCGAAACGCCGAGCCTGGCCAAGGTGCTCGGCAATGCCGTGTGGGACACCCCGGTGCGCGAGATCAAGGGCTACTCGGCCAACGTCAAGGCACTGCACGGCAAGGGCTTCGCGCTGCTGGGCAACGCTGCCGAATTCCTCGACCCGGTATTCAGCTCGGGCGTGACTATCGCCATGCGCTCGGCGAGCATGGCCGCCAACCTGCTGCACCGCCAGCTGAGCGGCGAGACGGTGGATTGGGAACAAGACTTCGCGATTCCGCTCAAACGCGGCGTCGACACCTTCCGCGTGTACGTCGAAGGCTGGTACGACGGCAGCTTCCAGGACGTCATCTACTACCCCAATGCCTCGCCCGAGATCCGCGCCATGATCAGCTCCATCCTCGCCGGCTATGCGTGGGACGCGCGCAACCCCTATGTAGCCGAACCTCGCCGTCGCCTGCGGGTGCTCGCCGAGTTGTGTGCCAGTGCCTGAGGAGATTGCGATGGATCGCGCCGCATCCACCTACGTCGAAGAGACCGGTTTCGGTTTCTGGTTCCTGCGCAGCCACGTGTGGCAGCACCATGTGCTGCGCGTGGCCGTCGACGACCTGTGCGGGCTGATCGACAGCCCGCTGCCTGTCGCACCGGTGGTGCTGGATGCCGGCTGCGGCCAGGGCAAGTCGTTCTCGCTGCTGCAACGTGCCTTCGCGCCGTCGCGGATCATTGGCCTGGATGCCGACCCGCACAGCCTCGATTGCTCGCGCGCCGAAGCCCAGCGCCTGGGCCTCGACGTGCAACTGATCGCCAGCGACTGCGCGGCGATCCAGTTGCCCGATGCCAGCGTGGACATGCTCTTCTGCCACCAGACCTTTCATCATCTGGTCGAGCAGGAGCAGGCGCTGGCCGAGTTCTGGCGCGTGCTCAAGCCCGGCGGCCTGCTGCTGTTCGCCGAGTCGACCAAGTACTATATCGACACCTGGGTGATCCGCTGGTTGTTCCGCCACCCCATGGAAGTGCAGAAGAGCGCCGCCGAATACCTGGCCATGCTGCGCCAGCAGGGCTTCGAATTCAGCGAGCGCAACGTCTCCTATCCGTACCTGTGGTGGAGCCGCTCGGAGGATTTCGGTTTGCTGGAGCGCTGGGGCATCCGCAAGGCCAAGCCGTTCGGCCAGCGCAACGAGACCCTAGTCAACGCTGCGGTGCGCAAACCCCTGGAGCCGGCATGAAACACCTGCTGACCCTTGCCTGCATCCTGCTGCTGACGGCCTGCGCCGCACGCACGCCGCTGCCCGCCACCACGCCGCAACTGGCGCAGCCGCTGCCGATGTCGCTGCAGGTCAGCACTGCCGATGGCCAGGACTGGCTGTTGGTGATCCAGGCCGAGGGCGCGGCCCTGCGCTGGTCGCTGTTCGACCCCCTTGGCGTCCCGCTGGCCCGGCAATCGCTGGCAGACGGCGCCTGGCACAATGACGGCCTGCTGCCACCCAACCCCGCGGCCCGCGAGCTGTTCGCCGCCCTGCTGTTCGCCCTCACTCCGGATGCTCAACTGGCCGGCAGCTATGCCGATAAAGGCTGGCGACAAGGCGCCGAGGGGCGCCAGCTGGCCCCTGACTGGCGCATCCGCTATGGCGCCGGGCAGGCCATCGAACTGAGCAATGCCACGCAGCAGTACCGCGTGAGCCCGCTGGAGACGCAACCATGATCGCTCGACTCGACGCCCTCGGCGTGATCTGCGCCCTTGGCCAGGGCAAGCAGGCGGTGGCCGACGCCCTGTTCGCCGGTGACACCCGCGGCATGCGCCGCCAGGCCGGCTGGATTCCCGAGCGCAGCGTGACCGTGGGTGCGGTGGCTGCGCCGCTGCCGGAAATGCCCGCAGGCCTCGAGCAGGCGGCGAGCCGCAACAACCGTCTGCTGCTGGCCGCCGCTCTGGAAATCCACGACGATATCCAGGCCGCCATCGCCACCTACGGCGCCAGCCGCATCGCCGTGGTGCTCGGCACCAGCACCTCGGGCATCGCCGAAGCCGGCGAGCACATCGCCGAGTACGTGCACAGTGGCGAGCTGCCGCCCGCCTACCGTTACAGCCGCCAGGAGATCGCCGCGCCGGCCAATTTCCTGGCTGACTGGCTGGGCCTCGCCGGCCCGGTCTATTGCCAGTCCACGGCCTGCACCTCCAGCGGCCGCGCCCTGCTCGCCGCCCAGCGCCTGCTGCGCATGGGCGTGTGCGACGCGGTACTGTGCGGCGGCGTGGACAGCCTGTGCAAGCTGACCCTGAACGGCTTCGCCAGCCTGGAAGCAGTGTCCGACGAGCGCTGCAACCCGTTCTCGGCCAACCGCCACGGCATCAACATCGGCGAGGCTGCCGCGCTGTTTCTGATGACCCGCGCCAAACAGGGCCCCGGCATCGGCCTGCTCGGCGGTGGCGCCACCTCCGACGCCCACCACATTTCCGCGCCGCATCCCGAGGGCCTCGGTGCCCAGCAGGCGATGCGCCAGGCGCTGGCCGCCGCCGGGGTGGCTGCCGAGCAGATCGGCTACCTCAACCTGCACGGCACCGCCACGCCGCACAACGACGCCATGGAAAGCCTGGCGGTAGCGCAGCTGTTCCCGGCCGGTGTGCCCTGCTCGTCGAGCAAGCCGCTGACCGGCCACACCCTGGGCGCCGCCGGTGCGCTGGAAGCGGCCTTCTGCTGGCTGACGCTGAGCGAATACAACGCCGGCAAGCGCCTGCCACCCCACGTTTGGGACGGCCAGGCCGATCCACAGCTGCCGCGCCTCAAGCTGGTCGGCGTCGGCGAGCAGTTGCCTGCGGCCGAGCGGCGTTATCTGATGAGCAATTCGTTCGCCTTCGGCGGCAACAACATTTCATTAGTCCTGGGAGACCTGCCGTGAGTGTCTGGCCCGTCGCCGAGCTGGTGCCCCACGCTGGCGACATGATTCTGATCGACGAGGTGCTGGGGTTCGGCGCCGAGCACATCGACACCCGCCTGGTGGTGCGCCCGAACGGCCTGTTCAGCCAGGCAGACGGCAGCCTGCCGGCTGCGGTGGGCATCGAGCTGATGGCCCAGAGCGTGGCCGCATTCGCCGGTTGCCATGCCCGTGAGCAGGGCCTGCCGGTGGAGCTGGGCTTTCTGCTTGGCACCCGCAACTTCAGCTGCAACGTCGACCGCTTCCCGGCCGGCAGCACCCTGCTGATCCATGCCAACCGTTCCCTGCAGGACGAAAACGGCATGTGCGTGTTCGAATGCCGTCTCGAAGGCCCGGGCATTCTGGTCGAGGCGCGGCTCAACGTGTTCCAGCCCCGCGACGTGTCCACCTATATCCAAGAACCCCCACTTCAGGAGCCGTCTTAATGAGCGAGACCATTCTGGTCACCGGATCGAGCCGCGGTATCGGCCGCGCCATTGCCCTGCGCCTGGCGCGCGCCGGTTTCGACCTGGTGCTGCATTGCCGCTCGCGCCGCGACGAGGCCGAAGCGGTGCAACGCGAGATCGAGGCCATGGGCCAGAAGGCGCGCATCCTGCAATTCGACGTGGCCGACCGGGCCACCTGCCGCAACGCCCTGGAAGCCGACGTGGAAAGCCACGGCGCCTACTACGGCGTGGTGTGCAACGCAGGGCTTACCCGCGACGGCGCCTTCCCGGCCCTCGGCGAGGAAGACTGGGATGTGGTGCTGCGCACAAATCTGGATGGTTTCTACAACGTGCTGCACCCGCTGACCATGCCGATGGTGCGTCGCCGCAAGCCAGGGCGTATCGTCTGTATCACTTCGGTTTCCGGGCTGATCGGCAACCGCGGCCAGGTCAACTACAGTGCCTCGAAAGCCGGCATCATCGGCGCCGCCAAGGCCCTGGCAATCGAGCTGGGCAAGCGCAAGATCACCGTCAACTGCGTGGCGCCGGGGCTGATCGACACCGAGATTGTCGACGAGCACGTGCCGCTCGAGGAGATCCTCAAGATGGTGCCGGCCGCGCGCATGGGCACGCCGGAAGAAGTGGCCGGCACGGTGAATTTTCTGATGTCCGAAGAGGCGGCCTACATCACCCGCCAGGTGATCGCCGTCAATGGCGGTCTGTGTTGAAAGAGAGCGAAGTGGCATGAAGCGCGTAGTCGTAACCGGCATGGCCGGCATCACCTCCCTAGGCGACAGCTGGGACAGCATCGCGGCGAATTTCCGCGCCAACCGCAGCGGCATCCGCGTGATGCACGAGTGGGATCGCTTCAGCGAGCTGAACACCCGCCTGGGCGGCCCGGTGGACGACTTCGTCGTGCCATCGAGCTGGACCCGCAAACAGCTGCGCAGCATGGGTCGCGTGTCGCGCCTGTCGGTGTACGCCGCCGAGCGCGCCCTGGCCGATGCCGGCCTGCTGGATGACAACAGCATCAAGGACGGGCGCATGGGCGTGGCCTGCGGCTCGTCCACCGGCAGCACCGAGGAGATCAAGGCGTTCGGCAACATGCTGCTCAACTCGGTGGCCGACGGCCTCAACGCCAACTCTTACATCCGCATGATGCCGCACACCACGGCGGCCAACATCAGCATCTTCTTCGGTCTCACCGGCCGGCTGATCCCTACCTCCAGCGCCTGCACTAGCGGCAGCCAGGGCATCGGCTACGCATACGAGGCGATCAAGTTCGGCCGCCTGCCGCTGATGCTTGCCGGCGGCGCCGAGGAGCTGTGCCCGACCGAAGCGATGGTCTTCGATGCGCTGTACGCGACCAGCCTGAAGAACGACGCGCCGCACACCAGCCCGCGCCCCTACGACAGCGGCCGTGACGGCCTGGTGATCGGTGAGGGCGCCGGCATGCTGGTGCTCGAGGAGCTGGAGCACGCCCTGGCCCGTGGCGCGACCATCCACGCCGAGATCGTCGGTTTCGGCTGCAATGCCGACGGCCAGCACGCCACCAAGCCGGTGCAGGCCACCATGCGCCGCGCCATGGAACTGGCCCTTGAAGACGCAGCCCTGGCGCCCGACGCCATCGGCTACGTCAACGGCCACGGCACCGCCACCGAACAGGGCGACGTCGCCGAAACCCAGGCCACCAGCAGCCTGTTCGGTGCGCGCATGCCGATCAGCTCGCAGAAGAGCTACTTCGGCCACACTCTCGGTGCCTGCGGCGCGCTGGAGTCCTGGTTCAGCATCGAGATGCTCAACCGCGATAGCTACGTGCACACCCTCAACCTGGATCACATCGATCCGGCCTGCGGCGAGCTGGACTACCTGCGCGGCGAATTCCGCGAGATGAGCCACGAATACGTGATGAACAACAATTTCGCTTTTGGCGGGGTCAACACCTCGCTGATCTTCCGCCGCTGGCGCTGATTTTTCTCAAGACAAGGACCAAGGATGATGTCTCGTTTCAACCGCTTCGCCCTGCTCACCGTGCTTTTGCTGGGCATTACCGCCTGCACCTCGAAACCGCTGATGAACATCAACAGCAGCGCGCCTGCCAGCGTGGCGGTGAGCGAGGACGACATGCGCCGTGCTGTCCTCACCGCCCTGCAACGCCGCCAGTGGACGGTGGAGCGCGCCGACCGCGGGCAGATCATGGCGCAGTACACGCGCCGCGGGCACCAAGCCGACATCACCATTCCCTACACGGCCTCGACCTACGCGATCCAGTACCGCGACAGCCAGAATCTCGGCTATCGCGACGGCAAGATCCACCGCGCCTACAACAAGTGGGTACGCACGCTCGACCGCACCATCCAGCAGGAACTGCGCCGTCCTTCCCTTTCCAAGACCCAGTGACACCCCAGGAGAAAAACCGATGAACGCGAAACGCTTGACCGCTGCTGCTCTGCTTACCGCCGCCCTGCTGCCCGCCGTCAGCCAGGCCCGTGACACCGCCCACTTCCTGGACTTCCAGTCGGTGGTCAACGAAGCCACCCAGGCCGGCCGCCTGGACGGCTCCGTGAAGTTCTACCTGAACAAGACCCCGGCTGGCGCCAAGATCATCAATGCCAACGTCACCACCAGCCAGAAGACCAACGCCTTCAACAAGACCGACGAAGAAGCCTGCCGCTGGGTGCTGCAATCGGCGCTGATCAAGCTACAGAACTCGGCCAAGGCCGCCGGCGCCAACGCCGTGGTCGACCTGGCCAGCAACTACAAGAACCAGGAATACCGCGACAACAGCAAGTTCGAATGCCACGCCGGCGCCATCATGGCGGGCGTCGCGCTGAAGGGTAAGTACGCGAGCGTCAAGTAAGCGCCTGCTTCCCCCTGCCAAACAAGCCGCCTGCGGGCGGCTTTTTCATCACAAGGAAGTTGCTCAGCATGTCCAAAGCTCTATCCGCGCTTTCCCTCTCGGTTCTGGCGCTAGGCCTGGCCGCCTGCACTTCGGTTCGCGTCACGCCACTGCAAAGCGCGCCGACTACTATGTGCATCGAAGAAAACCCCAAGGTCATGGTCAGCGACTTCGTACCGGTGCTGCAGCAGGGCTTCGCCCGACACGGCATAACCACCCAGCCATATTCGACGATTCCATGGCACCAGTGCCCTTACGTAGTGCGGTATACGGCGCGGCGCACGTGGGACATGGCGCCTTATCTGTCCAGCGCCGAGCTGACCGTTCTCGGCCCGCAGCGGCAGACACTGGCCACGGCGGCCTATCACCTGCGCGGCAAAGGTGGCCTGTCGCTGATGAAGTGGCAGGGCACAAAAAGCAAGATGGACCCGGTGATCGATGAGTTGCTGAGCAACACTCAGCTGATCGACGAGCCTGTCGCCAAGGCTCCAGCTGTAAGCGAGAGCGGCAAGCTGAGCAAGCAGGAGCGCCTCAAGCAGCTTCAGCAGCAGAACCTGGATTACGAGGCATACCAGCGCGCTTACCGGCAGCTGATGCTGGAAGACCAGCCTTCATCCGACGTTCGCTGAATTCAGCTACGTAGGGTGGATGACGCTCTTTTCATCTGCCATTGCGATTGGAGAGCGGTGGACAGATCGGGCCGCGTAGGTGAAGCGTCGTCCAACCTACGAACGTCCGTTCCCGCCACTTAGCTGCCAAAATCGGTGAGCCTGTAGCGAAAGACCCTAAACGGGTTCTCAGAAGATGTAGGGCACAAACATCCGACTGCGCGCCATGTAGCCGCGGTAGGCGTCGCCGAAATAGGCCAGCGACTCACGCTCCTCGACGCGCGCTGCCAGCCACAGCAACACGCTGGCAGCCACGGCCAGCAGCATGACGAGGATGGTCGGCTGCTTCCAGGCGATGCCCCAGGCGAGCAGCAGCAGCGAGCAATACATCGGGTGGCGGATGTAGCCGAAGATGCCACTGGTGACCAGCTGCGAGGTGCG
Source organism: Phytopseudomonas straminea (assembly GCF_900112645.1). Classification (GTDB taxonomy): domain Bacteria; phylum Pseudomonadota; class Gammaproteobacteria; order Pseudomonadales; family Pseudomonadaceae; genus Aquipseudomonas; species Aquipseudomonas straminea. Next base: position 342,963 of record NZ_FOMO01000001.1, read on the forward strand.
CTCGAAGGCAAACAGCTCGTCATCCTGACGCTGCTCATTAGCGCGGCCAAAGCGGCGCATCTGGTGTATGCCGGCGAACAGCACCGCCAGCGAGGCGGTCAGCAACACCCAGGAAATCTGCTGATGCACGGCGGCGCGGTCCTCGAACCAGAACGGCGCGTTGAGCACCAGCATCACCAGCATCACCTCCCAGGCGAAGTAGCGGTAGAAGCCGTGGCTGCGCGGGTTGCCCAGCGAACGCCAGGAGACCAGGGTCAGGGCGATGCTCAGCCCCACGAAAACCACCAATTGCCAACCGCTCACTCGTTTGCTCCCTGAGACCCTCTGTTACACTGCTGCGCTCGCACGCCAGACACCCGCCATGGATCGCACCCAACTGCACTCACTGCTGCCGCATCAGGGCCAAGCCCTCTGGCTGGATGCCCTGCTCGACCACGATGCCACCGGCATTCGCGGCCTGAGCCACTGGCGGCATCTGCAGAGCCTGGGCGAGAACGCTTCGCCCTGCCTGTTGTTCGAGGCCGCTGCCCAGTTGTGCGCTGCGCATGGTGCCTTATACGGCAACGACAGCGCCATCGAAATGGCCCTGGTCGGCAAACTCTCCCAGCTGCAGCTGCACTATCACCCCACGCATCGCGAAGGCTTCTTGCTGGTCAGCGCGACCCAGGAAGCCCTCAGCCCGGCGGGTGCGCTTTACGAGTTCAGCGTGCACGAAGGCGAGCGCCTGCTGCTGGACGGCAAACTGCTGCTGGTACTCGTCCGTGCTTGAACTCAGCCGCCTCGCCTATCGCTACCCTGGCGCCGCGCGACCGGCGCTGCAGGGCATCGACCTGCAGCTGCAGGCCGGCCAGTGCCTGGGGCTGCTGGGCAGCAACGGCGCCGGCAAGACCACCCTGCTGTCGTTGCTTAGTGGCGTGCTGCAGCCGCTCGATGGGCAGATCGCCTGGCACGGCGAGCGGCGCCTGGGTCTGGTGCCCCAGCAGTTGGCCTTTTACGCCGGGCTGAAGGTGCGGGAGAACCTCGCGCTGTTCGCCGATCTCTATGGGCTGCGCGGCGCCGAGCGGCGCCAGCGCCTGGAGCGCTGCATCGCCAGCACGTCCCTGGAAGACAAGCTCGAGCGCCGCGCCGAGCGCTTGTCCGGCGGCGAGCAGCGGCGCCTGAACTTCGCCATCGGCCTGCTGCAACCGGCCGAGCTGTACCTGTTCGATGAGGCCACCGTGGGCGTCGACGCCGCCAGCCGGCAGTTGCTGCTCGACGCCGTGCAGCAGCTGACCGCCGATGGCAAGGCGGTGATCTACACCAGTCATTACCTGGATGAAGTGGAAAAGATCGCCGACCGCATCCTGCTGCTGCACGAAGGCCGCGTGCAGCTGGATGTCGACACGCGCCAGTTGCTCGGCGACCAGCCGGGGCTGTTTCTGGAATGGCCCGAGGGTATGCCGCAAGCCTTGCCGGCGCTGCTGGCCGAACTCGAGCTGAGCACCGAGCCCACGCCGGACGGCCTGCGCATCGCCGCGCTGAACGTCGAACAGCTGCTGGCGATCACCCGCTTCATCGCGGCACAGCCGCAAGCGCCCAGCCTGCTGCGCTTCGGTCGGCCGTCTCTGGAGCAGCTGTACCTGCGCCTCAACGGAGGTCGCCTGTGAGACTGCGCGCCCTGGTTCGCAAGGAGATCCTCCTGCTGGCGCGCGACCCTCACGCCCTGGCCGTGCTGTTCCTGATGCCGACGATGTTTCTGGTGATCATGGCCGGCGCCATGTCCAGCTACCTGCAGGACCATCTGCCGCCACTGCAGCTGGTGCTGGAAGCCCCGCAGCAGAGCGAGTCGAGCCGTTTCTTCCACGACGCCCTGCAGGCGCAGCTGCCGGACAGTCAGCTGCTCGAAAACGGCCCGGCGCAAATGGCGCGCATCAGCCTGCCCGAAGGCTTCGACCAGCACTTGCTGGATACGCCGCATCAGGGCCCGACCCTGAGTTTCCCCGCCCAGTTCGACCGCCTCTCGCGCCAGCGTCTGCATGGCGCGGTGACCATCGCCCTGGCGCAGACCCGGCTGCTCGCCTATCTGCAGGACAGCGGCGCACTGCAGGACGGCCTGTCCCGCGCCGAGCAGCTCGAACTGATCCAGCAACGCACCGAAAGCCGCATCGACGAGCAGGAACGCCTGGCCAGCGGCGACCTCAGCGCCCAGGCCAACGCCACGCAGATGAGCGTGCCGGCCTGGCTGATCTTCGGCATGTTCTTCGTGATGCTGCCCATGGCCGGCAGCTTCCAGCGCGAGCAGCAGAGCGGCGCGCTGCTGCGCTTCCGTTGCCTTGGCCTGGGGCTCGGCACCCTGGCGGCGAGCAAGATGCTGCCGTATCTGGCCATCAATCTGGTGCAGTTCGCGGTGCTGCTGAGCATCGGCGTGCACGGCTTGCCACTGGTCGGCCTGCCGGCGCTGGAACTCAACGGCAGCCTGCTTGCCTATGCCTGGCTGGCCATCAGCATCGCCCTGGCCACCACCAGCCTGGGCCTGCTGTTGGCCGCCCTGGCGCGCAGCAGTGAACAAGCCCTATTGCTTGGCGGCGGGATCAATATCATCCTCGCAGCCATCGGCGGCATCATGGTGCCCAAGAGCGTGATGCCCGAGGCCATGCGCCAACTGGCAGAAGTATCTCCGATGAGCTGGGCACTGGACGCCTTTCTCACCCTGCTGGTGGGCCACGGCTCACTGAACGACGTAGCCCCCTGGTGCGCGCGCCTGCTGCTGTTTGCAGCGATAGCCGGCATCAGCGGCCTGTTCCTGTTTCACCAACGAGTACAGCAAACGCAATGGACCACACACTACTAGAAGAAAAGCTCAAGCAATTGCTGATTCGCGAGTGCGACAAAGAAGACGATATCGACTGGCAGAGCATTACCGACGACGAACCGCTGTTCGGCCAGCAGAGCCGCATCCAGATGGACAGCCTCGACGCCCTGCAGGTCTCCCTGGCGCTGCAGCAGCACTACGGGGTGCGCATCGAAGGCGCCCAGGATGGCCGCCGCATTCTCAATAGCATCGCCAGTATCGCGGCCTTCATCAGGCAACAGGCGTGACGCCCGTCTACCTGCAGCGCGGCGCCCTGCACAGCGCCCTCGGCATCGACCTGCGCGCCGCCAACGCCGCCCTGCGTAGCGGCGTGCGGCCAATTGCTGAAACCGTACTGCTGCACGAGTTGCAGGAACCACGGCCGTATCTGGCCGTGGTAGGCAACGAAACCCCGGGCGAGCATTTCGACCGGCTGATCCGCGAAACCCTGGGCGACGCGCCCGGCGCGCTGGACGACTGCCTGCTGATCGTCGCCAGCACCAGTCTGGATATCGACGAGCTGGAAGCGCAGGCCGCTCGAAATGGCGGCTTTCACCCGGATCACTCGACCTCCCTCGACCTGATCGCTGACCGCTTGCGCCAGCGTTGGGGCTTCAATGATGCCTTCACCCTCAACACCGCCTGCACCAGCGCCGCCAATGGCCTGCTCTACGGTGCCCGGATGCTCGGTACCGGGCTCTATCGGCGGGTGCTGGTATTGGCCTTCGAAACACCCAGCGCCATCGCTCAGCAGGGCTTTGGCGCTCTGGGCCTGGTCTCGCCGAGCGGCGAGTACCGGCCTTTTCATCCGCAACGCGATGGCCTGGTGCTCGGCGAAGCCTACGCGGCCACCCTGCTGGCCCTGGAGCCCGGCCCGGCGCCGCTGGCGCGCCTGCTTGGCGGCTTCAGCGCCTGCGACACCAGCAGCCTGACCAATACCCGCGAAGACGGCAGCCATATCGAATGGGTGATGCGCCAAGCCCTGCGCAGCGCTGGCGTGGATGCCACGCAGATCGGCCTGGTCAAGCCCCACGGCACCGCCACCGGCGCCAACGACCGCGCCGAAAGCAACGGCGTAAGCCTGCTGTTCGGCGACGCGCTGCCGCCGCTCTGTGTGCTCAAGCCCTGGCTCGGCCACACCCTGGGCGCCTGCGGCCTGACCGAAACCCTGCTGCTGGTGGAAAACCTCGCCCACCTGCCCGCCTGCAATTACGCTGGTGACACGCTGCTGCCGCTGCCGAGCGAACCACTGGCGATCAGCGAAGGCAGCCTGCTGCTGGCCAACTACTTCGGCTTCGGCGGCAACAACGCCAGCCTGGTGTTGCAACGCGGCGCGGGAGACACACCATGAATCCAACCATCGCAGCCTGCAGCGTAAGCGGCGACGCACAGGACACCGACAAGGACCTGAAAGCCGCGCTGATCAACTGGCTGCCGACCACGCCGCGTCGCATCGATCGGCTGATCCTCCAGGCGCTGCTATGCACCGCGCCGCTCAAGGCCAAGATCCGCCGTGACTGCGGCCTGTACCTGGCCTCCCGCCATCCAGCGCGGGCCACCATGGGCTCGCTGCTCGACAGCGTGTGCGTGCACCAGCTGCAACCCAAGCCCTTCGAATTCGTCAACAGCGTCAGCAACGCCGCCGGCTTCCACGTCGCCGCACAACTGGGCTTGGAAGGCCCGAACCTGTTCATCGGCGCCGGCCCCAATGTATGGAAACACCTGCAGGCGTTGGCTGGGCTGGACCTGGCCGACGGCCTGATCGGCCAGGCGCTACTGGTGATGATTGATGAAGACGACGAGTTCAAGGCGCAGGCGGTGCTAATTGAGAGACCAAGCCAGGCAGCGGATTTTGCCGAGCTGACAGCGGGGATCGATGTGCTGCAGTTGCAGCTCTAAATAGTGACTGTTTTGTGGTCGGAGCGACCATTCGTAGGATGGGTGCAACCCATCGGCAATTGATGGGTTTCACCCATCCTACGGACTGAATACTCGGAAAAAGCAAGACCGTTTAACGTCGAAAGACCCAAGCGGCCTTCCAGCGCCCCCGTGGGAGCGGGCCATGCCCGCGAATAATCTACAGGCTCTAGCCGCTCCTGAACGTATAAAGCTGCTGTGCTTCAGCCCTTACGCCTGGCCCAAGCCCCCAGCTCTTTCATCAAAACCCGCTCCTGGCTGGCAATCCCCCGCAGCATCTCGGCAATCGGCCGGAAGTCCGGTGCTTCGCCCTTGCTGCGGCTGGCGCGCACGCAGGCAGAGGCGAACTGGCGCCAGTCGTCGCCCACCGCGGTCAGGCGCGTCGAGGCTTCGCGCAAGGTGGCGTCGCCGATCTTCTCGCCGGCCTCCTGCAAAAAACTCGCGTACATGAAGCGAAAACCGGCGCCGCCGGTGCCGATCTCTTCCTGCATGCGCACGATGTGGGTGAGGTACAGGCGGTTGTATTTGGCCTGAACCGGGTCGAGTTTCTCCACGCAGCTGGCCAGGTGGCGGATACCGCGAATTCCGATCCACGGCAGCGGCAGGCCATCGAGGATGCGCGTGGTGGACAGCACGCTCTGGCGAATCAGCCGCTGCCAGTCCTGCTCGGGCGGCACATCGTCCAGGTAATACATCAGCCCCTTGGCCGCCAGGGCGCCCTTGGCGAAGCGCGCCTTCTGCAGGTCCGCGGCGGCGCAGCGCACCGGCGCCTCGAACACCGGGTCGCTGAGCAGGTAGTCGTCGCCCTCGCGCCCATAGGCCAGCAGGTTGTGGGCATTGAAGTGAAAGCGCATCTCCGGCGGGAAGTACGGCAGCCAGAACACCGAACTCTGCAGCCCGACCAGGCGGCCGCTGTCCAGCGCTTCGTCGAGGGCTTGCCGGCCCTGCTCGGGGTTGTTGAAGGTGCGGCTGGTCAGGCGCACGCCCAGGCGTTTGCTGAGCGTCTTGATCAGGTGCCGCGGCGGCATGCGGTAGGCGATCAGCGGCATACCACCGAGCTTGACGATCGGCAGGTAGGCGAACGCCAGGCCCGAGGCCAGGCCGAAGGCCATCGGCTCGCTCATCGGCAAGCCGGCCTGGCTCAGCAGGCTGGCCATCACGCCGCTTTCGCAGTGAGCGCTCTGGCGATGCTCGAACGCGCTCATGGCAATTCCTTCTGGTAACGACGCAACTCGTCGATGGTCAGGCCGAAGGCTTCGGCATAGCGGGCCAGCAGCGAATCGCTCAGGCGCCGGTAGATTTCCGGGCGAAAGTGCCGGCGCACGCGCCATTGCCAGAGCCCGGCGATCTGCGCCAGGGCGGGCAGGTCCATGCGGTAGCGGTACATCAGGCACTCGAGCGGCGATGCCTCGCCACGTTGCCAGGCGGCATGGGCCTCGGCTTCCTGGGCCTGCAGCTCGGCGACCGCCAGCTGGGTGGAATAGGACTCCGGCTCCCAGCCGGCGCTCGGCGCGCCCTGGTACCGGCCCTTGTCATCGACGGCATAGAGCAGTTTGCTGTGCCCGCCGTAAGCGGAATCCGGGTCCTGGGGAACCTCGTCAAGCTTCATCGCCAACCACCGTCAGGTGCATGAACGCACTGGAGAAACGACCGCTTTCCGGCACGTAGCAGAGCAGCTTCTGGCCACTGCGCAGATGCCCGCCATTGAACAGCTCTTCTAAGATGATGAAGATCGACGCTGCGCCGGTATTGCCCTTGCTCGTCAGGTTGGTGAACCAGCGCGCCATGGGAATCGGCAGGTCGACCTCGGCCAGGCCGGCCGCCAGGCGCTCGCGGAAGAATTCGGACGAGTAATGCGGCAGGAACCAGTCGATGTCCGCCACACGCAACTCGCGGCGCGCCATGATGCGGCGCAGCGCCTCGACCACGGTGAGGCGCACGATGTTGTCGTTGAGCAGTTTGACGTCCTGCTTGACCGCCATCACCGAGCGCTGCGCGCGCTGCTCGGCGTCATAGCTTGTCCAGCCACGCAGCTCGCCACCTTCCATCTCCGCACCGGCATACATGCAGGCCGACATCTGACCAGCGAAGGAGACGATGTCCAGCCAGTCGATGCGCAGGCTCAGGCCCTTCGAATTGGGGCGGTCCTGCAGCAGCACCGCGCCGGCGCCGTCGGAGAGCATCCAGCGCAGAAAGTCCTTCTCGAAGGCGATTTCCGGGTGCGTCTCCAGCTCGTCGACACGGCTCTCGTATTCGGCGTTGAAGTTACGCGCCTGCATCATCGCCGAGGCCACCTCCGAGCCGCAGGCCACGGCGTTGCAGCTCTGCCCGCTGGCCACGCTCATCCAGGCATATTTCAGGGCAGTCATCCCGCACACGCAGATGCCGGCAGTGGTTGCCACTTCGCAGGGCGGGTTGCCCAACTCGCCATGCACCATCACCGCATGGCCGGGCATCACCTGGTCAGGCGACGAGGTACTGGCCACCAGACACTCAAGCGTATTCAGGTCGAAGCCATCGCCGACCAGGCCGCGAATCGCCTCGGCGCTGAGCTGGGCGTTGTTCATGCTCGGCTCGCCGGTGCGCGGATCGATGACGTAGTGGCGCTGCTGGATGCCGTTGCGACGCAGGATCAGCTTGCGCGCCCGTGACGGCTTGTCGCCGACCATGCCGAGGCGTGCTTCCATCTGTTCGTTGTCGACTGGCTCGTGGGGCAGGCAGGTACTGATGCGATTGATGAATACGGGTGTAGCCATAAACTTGTCCTCGGCCTGCGTCACTCGCCAGAAGGCTCGGCGAAATAGGCCTTTTCACGCTGGATGCGCGCCTGGAACAGCGGCGCCAGCAACTTCTTCAGCACCGCGGTGATCGGCACCACGGTGATGATCAGGCAGATCAGAAAAACGATGTAGACCACCAGTCCGGCACCACGGCGTCGGCTTTGCTGCGGCCCGAGCGCTGACAGCAGGCGGCTCCACAGGGTAAAGCTGCGATTGCCGACCTTCTCGCTGGCGATCAGCTTCTCGTCCACTTTCACCGCGCCCAGGCCGCTGAGCATCGGCTGCTCGATAGGCTGCTGGTCCGCCAGCAGGCGGCGCGCCATGGCCTCGCCAAAGCGGCTGGCGGCGGCGATTTCCGTCTCGTCGATACCGGCGCGCGGCACCCAGCTGTAGGGTTTTTGCCGGCCGGTGAACATCCACAGCGGCGTGGCCAGAAAGCTGGCCGCCGTGCCGCAGGCATCGGTTAGAACCACGTTGTCGACCAGTTTCGCACCCAACGCCTGCAGGCGCGCCTTGACCTTTTCCTGGGCCATCAGCCACATGTTGCGGCAACCGATCAGGGTCACCACCGGCGTGCCTTTGAGCAACTGCGCGGCCTCGGGAGAGGCGAGAAAACTGGTGCAGGGCAGCGAGGGCGACAGGAACCACACCTGGTAGGCGAGAATGATCAGGTCATAACGCTTGTCGGGGTCGACGGCCAACGGCAGCAGCGGCTGTGGTTTCATCAGTACGGTTTCCGGGAAGATCCGGAAGAAGCCGAGAAAGGGCCAGGGAAAGGGAAACGGCTGGGCGGGTTGCAGGGCCAGGAAGTCGACCTGCACGCCGTCACTCGCCTGCAAGGGCGCACAGACCGATTGCACCAGGCGGTTCAATTGGCCAGTCTGTGAGAAGTGAACGACGAGAACCTGACGCATTTTTTAAGCGAATCCCTGCAAAATAGGCGGATTATGCCACAGAGACGTCTTCAAATCGTAACCAAACGCTGCGCGGCATGCGCAGTGGTTCTCCTGTTTGGCACGTTGTCGGCCCAGGCGGGGGATCTCTTGGTGCGCGTGCAAGGCAAGCAGAGTGATGCGCCGCTGTACTTGGGGCTGGTCGCCGCTGACCAGCCCGACTGGGAGCCGCTGCTGCGCACCCAGCAGGGCAACGGCGAACAGCTGATCGTCAAGGACGTGCCGCCCGGGCGGTTTGCCCTGCAGCTGTATCAGGACAGCAACGGCAACGGCAGGCTCGACCTCAGCCCCCGCGGCATTCCGCTGGAGCCGGTCGGTTTTTCCAGCAACCCGACCTTGCTCAAGGGCAAGCCTGCGCCCGAGGCGGCGCAGTTCGGGCATGGCGAAGACGACACGCTGATCGACATCCGCCTGCACTCGCCTCGCGGCAAGCCACAGGCGAACTGACCAGGATCAGCCGTGGTATTGGGCCGACAGCTCGTGCACCGCTTCGAGGAAGGCGCCAGCATGAGCCGGATCCACTTCAGGAGTAATGCCATGGCCCAGGTTGAAGACATGGCCTGTGCCATTGCCATAGCTCTCGAGAATGCGCGCGACTTCGGCGCGGATCGCAGCCGGTTTGGCGTACAGCACGGTCGGGTCCATGTTGCCCTGCAGGGCCACCTGATTGCCGACGCGGCGGCGCGCCTCGCCAATATCGCAGCTCCAGTCCAGGCCCAGCGCATCGGCGCCAGTAGCGGCCATGGACTCCAGCCACAGGCCGCCATTCTTGGTGAACAGGATCACCGGAATCTTGCGGCCATCCTGCTCGCGGATCAGCCCGTCGACGATCTTCTGCATGTAGGCCAGGGAGAACGTCTGGTACGCCGCCGACGACAGGTTGCCGCCCCAGGTATCGAAGATCTGCACCGCCTGGGCGCCCGCGCGAATCTGCCCATTGAGGTAGGCGGTCACCGATTGCGCCAGCTTGTCGAGCAGCACGTGCATGGCCTCGGGCTGGTCATAGACCATCGCCTTGATCTTGCGGAAGTCCTTCGACGAGCCGCCCTCGACCATGTAGGTCGCCAGGGTCCAGGGACTGCCGGAAAAGCCGATCAGCGGCACCCGGCCGTTCAGCGCCGACTTGATGGTGCGCACCGCATCCATCACGTAGCCCAGATCCTGTTCCGGATCGGGAATCGGCAGCGCATCGATATCCGCCGCGCTGCTGATCACCTTCCTGAAGCGCGGACCTTCGCCGGTCTCGAAATACAAGCCCTGGCCCATGGCATGGGGAATGGTGAGGATGTCGGAGAAGAGGATCGCGGCATCGAGCTGCGGGTAGCGATCGAGCGGTTGCAGGGTGACTTCGCAGGCGAACTCGGGGTTCATCATCAGGCTCATGAAGTCCCCGGCCTTGGCGCGGCTGGCGCGGTATTCGGGCAGGTAACGACCGGCCTGGCGCATCATCCACACCGGCGTGACGTCGACGGGCTGCTTGAGCAGGGCGCGAAGGAAGCGGTCGTTCTTCAGGGCAGTCATGGCAGCATCCAGCGAAAAAAGTGTGGGCATTTTCGCAGAGCGCCAAGCAAAAGGCACGGCGAGTGCCGTGCCTTTTCTCTATCGGGTCAATTTGTCGCGGGCAACTGCCTGACGGCTCGCCGAGCGCTGTCGCTTAGACGCCCAGATAGTCGAGGATGCCTTCGGCAGCATTGCGCCCCTCATAGATGGCAGTGACCACGAGGTCAGAGCCGCGCACCATGTCACCGCCGGCGAACACTTTCGGGTTGCTGGTCTGGTGCTTGAAGGTGGCCTTTTCCGGTGCGACCACGCGGCCCTGGGTGTCGATACGGATATCGAATTCCTCGAACCACGGCGCCGGGCTCGGGCGGAAGCCGAAGGCGATCAGCACGGCTTCGGCCGGGATGATTTCCTCGGAGCCCGGGATCGGCTCGGGGCTGCGACGGCCACGGGCATCCGGCTCGCCGAGACGGGTCTCGACCACCTTGACGCCTTCGACCTTGTCCTCGCCGACGATGGCGATGGGCTGGCGGTTGAACAGGAATTTCACGCCCTCTTCCTTGGCGTTCTTCACTTCCTTGCGCGAGCCCGGCATGTTCGCTTCGTCGCGGCGGTAGGCGCAGGTGACGGCCTTGGCGCCCTGGCGGATCGAGGTGCGGTTGCAGTCCATCGCGGTGTCGCCACCGCCGAGCACCACGACGCGCTTGCCCTTCATGTCGACGAAGTCTTCCGGCGACTTCTCGAAGCCGAGGTTGCGGTTGACGTTGGCGATCAGGAAATCCAGGGCGTCGTGGACGCCTGGCAGATCCTCACCCGGGAAGCCGCCTTTCATGTAAGTGTAGGTGCCCATGCCCATGAACACGGCATCGTACTCATCCAGCAGCTGCTGCAGGGTGACGTCCTTGCCGATTTCGGTGTTCAGGCGGAACTCGATGCCCATGCCGGTGAATACTTCGCGGCGGTTGCTGAGCACACTCTTTTCCAGCTTGAACTCGGGGATGCCGAAGGTCAGCAGACCACCGATTTCCGGGTTCTTGTCGAACACCACCGGGGTCACGCCGTTGCGCACCAGCACGTCGGCACAGCCCAGCCCAGCAGGGCCGGCACCGATCACCGCGACGCGCTTGCCGGTCGGCTTGACCTTGGACATGTCCGGGCGCCAGCCCATGGCGAAGGCGGTATCGGTGATGTACTTCTCCACCGAACCAATGGTCACCGCGCCAAAACCGTCGTTGAGGGTACAGGCGCCCTCACAGAGACGATCCTGCGGGCAAACGCGACCGCAGACTTCCGGCAGGGTATTGGTCTGGTGGCTCAGCTCGGCAGCGGCCAGGATGTTGCCTTCGGAGACCAGCTTCAACCAGTTGGGGATGAAGTTGTGCACCGGGCACTTCCACTCGCAATACGGGTTGCCGCAACCCAGGCAGCGATGCGCCTGGTCGCTGGCCTGGGCCGGCTTGAAGGTGTCGTAGATCTCGACGAACTCTTTCTTGCGCTGGCGCAGCAGCTTCTTCTTCGGGTCTTTACGCCCGACTTCGATGAACTGGAAGTCGTTATTCAGACGTTCAGCCATGTCATAAACCTCTTAGCAGCAGCGCCGGGCGGTACGCCCAGAGCTGCGAGACAATCACGTTGAGCGACGGCCCTGCTGTCAGGGCACGCCGCTTGAAGCTGCTTATTGCGGGTTGGCGCGGATGCTGGAGAGCAGCGACTTGAGGTTCGCGGCCTTGGGCTTGACCAGCCAGAACTTGCGCAGGTAGTCGTCCAGGTTTTCCAGCAGGTTACGGCCCCACTCGCTCGACGTCTCTTCGACGTATTCGACCAGCACGCGCTCCAGGTGGCTACGATAGGCCTCCATGGACTCGCTGTTGATGCGCTGGATTTCCACCAGCTCATGGTTCACGCGGTCGTAGAAGCTGTTGTCCAGATCGAGCACATAGGCGAAGCCGCCGGTCATGCCGGAACCGAAGTTGTAGCCGGTCTTGCCCAGTACGCAGACGAAACCGCCAGTCATGTACTCGCAGCAGTGGTCGCCCACGCCCTCGACCACCGCATGGGCGCCGGAGTTGCGCACGGCGAAACGCTCGCCCGCGGTACCCGCGGCGAACAGCTTGCCGCCGGTAGCACCGTACAGGCAGGTGTTACCGATGATGGCGCTGTCCTGGGTGGCGAACGGGCTGCCCTTCGGCGGCACGATCACCAGCTTGCCAGCGGTCATGCCCTTGCCGACGTAGTCGTTGGCGTCACCTTCGAGGTACAGGTTCAGGCCGCCGGCGTTCCACACGCCGAAGCTCTGCCCGGCCGTGCCCTTGAAGCGGAAGGTGATCGGCGCCTTGACCATGCCCTGGTTGCCATGCACCCGGGCGATCTCGCCGGACACGCGGGCCCCGATGGAACGGTCGCAGTTGCAGATGTCGAGTTCGAACTCGCCGCCAGTGGCGCCATCGATGGCCGACTTGGCCATGGACAGCATTTCCTCGGCCAGCAGGCCCTGGTCGAACGGCGGGTTGCGGTCGACTTCGCAGAACTGCGGTTTGTCCGCCGGGATGTGGTCGCTGCCCAGCAGCGGGGTCAGATCCAGGTGGTTCTGTTTGGCGCTTTCGCCCGGCAGCACGTCGAGCAGATCGGTACGCCCGATCAGCTCGCCGAGGCTGCGCACACCCAGCTTGGCCAGCCACTCGCGGGTTTCCTCGGCCACATAGGTGAAGAAATTCACCACCATGTCGACGGTGCCGATGAAGTGGTCCTTGCGCAGCTTGTCGTTCTGGGTGGCCACACCGGTGGCGCAGTTGTTCAGGTGGCAGATGCGCAGGTACTTGCAGCCCAGGGCGACCATCGGCGCGGTGCCGAAGCCGAAGCTCTCGGCGCCGAGGATGGCGGCCTTGATCACGTCCAGGCCAGTCTTCAGGCCGCCGTCGGTCTGTACACGCACCTTGCCGCGCAGGTCGTTGCCGCGCAGGGTCTGGTGGGTTTCCGCCAGGCCCAGCTCCCACGGTGCGCCGGCGTACTTGATGGAGGTCAGCGGCGACGCGCCGGTACCGCCGTCATAGCCGGAGATGGTGATCAGGTCGGCGTAGGCCTTGGCGACACCGGCGGCGATGGTGCCGACGCCGGCTTCGGAGACCAGCTTCACCGAGACCAGGGCGCTGGGGTTGACCTGCTTGAGGTCATAGATCAGCTGCGCCAGGTCTTCGATGGAGTAGATGTCGTGGTGCGGCGGCGGCGAGATCAGCGTCACGCCCGGCACCGCATAGCGCAGCTTGGCGATCAGGCCATTGACCTTGCCGCCAGGCAGCTGACCGCCCTCGCCCGGTTTGGCGCCCTGGGCGACCTTGATCTGCAGCACTTCCGCATTGACCAGGTATTCCGGGGTCACACCAAAACGGCCAGTGGCGATCTGCTTGATCTTCGAGCTCTTGATGGTGCCGTAGCGCGCCGGGTCTTCGCCGCCCTCACCCGAGTTGGAGCGCGCGCCCAGGCGGTTCATCGCCTCGGCCAGCGCTTCGTGGGCCTCCGGCGACAGCGCGCCGAGGGAAATGCCGGCAGCGTCGAAACGCTTGAAAATCGACTCCAGCGGCTCGACGTCGTCCAGGCTCAGCGGCTGGTCGGCCAGCTTCACCTGCAACAGGTCGCGCAGCATCGACACCGGGCGGGTGTCCACCAGTGCGGTGTACTCCTTGAATTTCTCGTAGCTGCCCTGCTTCACCGCAGCCTGCAGGGTGTTGACCACGTCCGGGTTGTAGGCGTGGTATTCACCGCCATAGACGAACTTGAGCAAACCGCCCTGCTGGATCGCCTTGCGGTTGTTCCAGGCCTCGCCAGCCAGGGCCTTCTGTTCGGCTTCCAGATCGACGAAACGCGCGCCCTTGAGGCGGCTTGGCACACCGCGGAAGCACAGGTCGGTGACCTCGTCGGCCAGGCCAACGGCCTCGAACAACTGGGCGCCGCGGTAGGAGCCGACGGTGGAGATCCCCATCTTCGAGAGAATCTTCAAGAGGCCCTTGGAGATGCCCTTGCGGTAATACTTGAAGACTTCGTACAGATCGCCCAGCACTTCGCCGGTGCGGATCAGGTCGCCGAGCACTTCGTAGGCCAGGAACGGATAAACCGCCGAGGCGCCGAAACCGATCAGCACCGCGTAGTGGTGCGGGTCACGGGCGGTGGCGGTTTCCACCAGGATGTTGCAGTCGCAACGCAGGCCGGTCTCGGTCAGGCGGTGATGCACGGCACCGGTGACCAGTGCGGCGTGGGCCGGCAGCTTGCCCGGGGCGATATGGCGGTCGGTCAGCACCAGCAGCACTTTGCCGGAACGCACGGCCTCCTCGGCCTGATCGGCCATGTTGCGTACGGCCGCTTCCAGACCGATCGACTCGTCGTAGTTGAGGTCGATGATCTGCCGCTCGAAGCCCGGGCGGTCCAGGTTCATCAGGGTGCGCCACTTGGCCGGAGAGATCACCGGCGAGCTGAGGATCACGCGAATGGCGTGCTCGGGCGACTCCTCGAAGATGTTGCGTTCGGCCCCGAGGCAGATCTCCAGCGACATGACGATGGCTTCACGCAGCGGGTCGATCGGCGGGTTGGTGACCTGGGCGAACTGCTGGCGGAAGTAGTCGTACGGCGAGCGCACGCGCTGGCTCAGCACGGCCATCGGCGTGTCATCGCCCATGGAGCCGACCGCTTCCTGGCCCTGCTCGGCGAGCGGGCGCAGCACCTGGTCACGCTCCTCGAAGGTGACCTGGAACATCTTCATGTACTGCTTGAGCTGATCGGCCTCGTAGAAGGCCGAGCCATGGTCGTTGTCTTCCATGGTCGCGCGCACGCGCAGCGCGCTCTTGCGCAGCCACTGCTTGTAGGGGTGGCGCGACTTGAGGCGGTTGTCGATGTCGTCGGTGGTCAGCACCTGGCCGGTTTCGGTGTCCACGGCAAGGATCTGGCCCGGGCCGACACGGCCTTTGGCGACCACGTCCTCGGGCTGGTAATTCCACACGCCGATTTCCGAAGCCAGGGTGATGTAGCCATTGGTGGTGGTCACCCAGCGCGCCGGGCGCAGGCCGTTGCGGTCGAGCAGGCACACGGCATGGCGGCCATCGGTCAGCACCACGCCGGCCGGGCCATCCCAGGGTTCCATGTGCATGGAGTTGTATTCGTAGAACGCGCGCAGGTCGGCGTCCATGGTCTCGACGTTCTGCCAGGCCGGCGGAATGATCATGCGCACGCCGCGGAACAGGTCGATGCCGCCGGTGACCATCAGCTCGAGCATGTTGTCCATGCTCGAGGAATCGGAACCGACGCGGTTGACCAGCGGGCCGAGCTCGTCGAGGGCCGGGATCTGGCCATTCTCGAACTTGGTGCGGCGCGCCTGGGCCCAGTTGCGGTTACCAGTAATGGTGTTGATCTCGCCGTTGTGGGCGAGGAAGCGAAACGGCTGAGCCAGCGGCCACTTCGGTAGGGTGTTGGTGGAAAAGCGCTGGTGAAACACGCAGATGGCGGTCTGCAGGCGCTCGTCACCCAGGTCCGGGTAGAACTGCTGCAGGTCGGCCGGCATCATCAGGCCTTTGTAGATGATGGTCTTGTGCGAGAAGCTGCAGATGTAGTGCTCGGTGTCGGCGGCATTGGCCACCGAGGAACGGCGACGGGCGCAGAACAGCTTGATGGCGAATTCCTGATCGCTCAGGCCTTCACCGCCGATGAACACCTGCTCGATCTGCGGCAAACGCTCGAGCGCCAGTTGGCCGAGCACGCTGGTATCCAGCGGCACCTTGCGCCAGCCGACCAGGTTCAGGCCGGCAGCCTGGATCTCGTGGTTCATGTTCTCGCGGGCAGCGCTGGCCTTGGCGTCATCCTGGTTGAGGAAGACCATGCCGACGGCATATTGCTTGGGTAGTTCGACGCCAAAGGTGTCCTTGGCGATGGCGCGCAGGAACAGATCGGGCTTTTGAATCAGCAAACCGCAACCGTCACCGGTCTTGCCATCGGCGTTGATGCCACCACGGTGGGTCATACAGGTCAGTGCTTCGATCGCCGTCTGCAACAGATGATGGCTGGCCTCACCTTGCATGTGGGCGATCAGGCCGAAGCCGCAGTTATCCTTGAACTCATCAGGACGGTACAAACCTGCTTTCATAAGGGACTCTCACCAGACAGCCTTTCTCAGGCGTTTTCTCTAATCCGCGCGCAGGTCTAGACGCCGCGTTGCGCAGGCAAACGGAGGGCATTGTACATAGCGAGATAGACGTCACAAAGAACAATGTGACGAAAAACAGGAATAAAATGTCGCAAAAACGAAAGAGCCCGTTACGTCAGTTTCTGCGTAACGGGCTCTTTCGATCAGTTGGCCATTTCCTGGGTGACGCTGGCGAAGGTCTTCGGCCAGGGCTTGCCGGCCTGAACCTTGGCAGGCAGGGTCTTCACGGCAGCCTGGGCGGCATCGCGGCTGGCAAAACTACCATAAGTGATGACGAAAAGTGGCTTACCCTGGTGCATCTTCTTGAAGTAACGGTACTGCACGCCGTTCTGGCTGACGAAGGAGCGTGCCGCGGCTTCCGTGCTGGTACCCAGCACCTGAAGGGTAAAGTGGGCCTTGTTCTGCGACGCGTACCAGCCATTGGCTTGCGAACCGCCTGCCGCAGCCGGTGCCTGGGTGGCGGGAGCCGGCCGGGCAGCCTGCGCAGGCTGGGTTGCGGGTTTGGGTTGCTCAACCGGTTTCGGCTGCTGAGCGACTTTGGGTTGTTCGGCTGGCTTCGGTTGCGGCGCGGCCGGCGTGGTCACTTGTGGGGCCGGAGTCGGCGCCGGTGCGTTTTGCGTGGGCGGCAGGGTCACCGGCGCGGCCGGCGTGGACTCGGGCAACTCCACATTGGCCTCACCATCCGTTTCGCCAGCCGCCTGGGCCAGCGGCTGACGGATCACCGGCTGGGACTGGCCTACCAGCGGCAGCGGCAACGGCTGGTTGCTGCCGGCAAACTCGATCGGCGGCTTGCCATCAGCGCCCTGCTCGGCACTTACCGGAGCGCTTGGCGCCGTTTGCGGCTGTGGTGCACTACCCATGGGCAACTGAGCCTGGGTCGGCGCCGGGGCCTGTGCATCGGTCGGTTCGGAGCGGCCCTGCATCAGCAGCGCGGCAGCTACACCGACAGCGACCACGCCAAGGGCCAGCAGGTGCTTCTTCGGCAGCTTGAGCGCCAAGCCACCGGCCTTAGCCGCGCCACGGCGCGAAGCCATGGCGTCGATCAGCACGTCCCGAGCCACCCGGTTGATCTCGCCCGGCCAGCCGCCGGAGCGCTCGTGGATCAGCTCGACCTGCTCGTCGGACAAGAGCTCGATGCCCTGGGCCGCGCCTTCCAGGCGAACGGCCAGGTACTCGCGGGTTTCCTCTTCGCTGTACGGTTCGAGTTCGATGATGTGGAACGACTCTTCGCCGTTGCTCAGCGCATCCAGGCGACCGATCAGATCGGTGTCGGCGAACAGGAAAACGTGAGGGCGCCCTTCGGCATTGCCCTGGGCCAGTATCAGCAGCTCATCGATCGCTGCGTCGCTGAGCTCTTCGGCATCGTCGATCAGCAGGTAGACTTCCTGGCCGGTCAGCGACAGCTGGCCGACCTGACCGAGCAGTGCGGCACGATCGGTCTGCTGCGTATTCAAACCCTGGGCGATGTGGCGCATCAGGGTCGCCGGATCGGCAGCGCCCTGGGCCGAAACCACCACATTATGCACGGCCTGCTTGTTGGTGCTGGCCACCAGCGCCTGCCGCAGCAGGGTCTTGCCGCTACCCTCCGGGCCGGTGACCACCAGCAGCAACTGGCTATAGCGCGCCAGGTGATGCAACTGCCCGAGCACCGGCTTGCGTTGCGCCGGGAAGAACTTGAAACCAGGCACCCGCGCCGCGAAGGGATCGTGGGTGAACTGGTAGTGATCGAGAAATGCTTCGTCGGCGTGCAAACTGGTCATTGAATACTCACTGATTGTTAAGCCGGGCCACCAGCGCCGGGTAGTCGGCAGCCAGGGTGGCACTCAATATGTCTGCCGGGTAATCGCTGGTCACCACCGCTTCGCCGAGCGAGCGCAGCAGCACCAGGCGCAATTGACCATCCAGCACCTTCTTGTCCACGGCCATGTGCTCCATGAACTGCGCAGGCGTCATCTCCTGCGGTGGCACCACAGGCAGCCCTGCCGCCTGGAACAGACGAATACCACGATCACGCTCGTCGGCATTGATCCAGCCCAGGCGATGAGACATCTCGAGGGCCATCACCGTTCCGGCCGCCACGGCCTCACCATGCAGCCAGACGCCATAGCCCATCTGCGTCTCGATGGCATGACCGAAGGTATGGCCTAGGTTCAGCGTGGCGCGCACGCCGGTTTCCTTCTCGTCGGCACCGACAACCCGCGCCTTGGCGGCACAGGAGCGCTCGATGGCCTCGGTCAGCGCAGCCTGATCCAGGCTGCGCAGGGCGGCCATGTTCTCCTCGAGCCAGTCGAGAAACGGCGCGTCGCAGATCAGCCCGTACTTGATTACTTCCGCCAGGCCCGCCGACAGCTCGCGCGGCGGCAAGGTATCCAGGCTGCGCGTATCGATCAGCACGGCCTGCGGCTGGTAGAAAGCACCGACCATGTTCTTGCCCAGCGGGTGGTTGATGCCGGTCTTGCCGCCCACGGACGAGTCGACCTGGGACAGCAGCGTAGTCGGCAACTGAATGAAGTTAACGCCGCGCTGATAGCAGGCTGCAGCGAAGCCGGCCATGTCACCGATCACCCCGCCGCCCAAGGCCAGAACGGTCGTGCGCCGGTCATGGCGAGCGCCGAGCAGGCCATCGAAGATGCTCTGCAGGGTTTCCCAGTTCTTGAACGCCTCGCCATCGGGCAGCACGATCGGGGTGACGCGGTAATTCGCCAGGGTGTCCTGCAGTTTTTGCAGATACAGCGGCGCGATGGTCTCGTTGGTGACGATGGCCACCTGACGGCCGACGATATGCGACGCCAGCAAATCGGCGCGACTCAGCACCCCAGCCCCGATATAGATGGGGTAGCTGCGCTCTGCGAGATCAACATGAAGTGTTTGCATGGAGCCCCCGATTGAAAAAGGGCTCTAGGATAGCGTAGTTCTGCCCTGTCATTAACGGGGCGCCAGCGCTTCCAGCCGCTCGAGAATTTCCTGAACCACCATTCGCGGCGGACGCTCGTCGGTCTCGATGATCACATCGGCGATTTCGCGATACAGCGGGTCACGGATGGCGAGCAGATCAGCCAGCACCTGCCCAGGATTGGGTGCACGCAACAACGGACGATTGCGATCACGCGCCGTACGGTCGATTTGCTGCTCTACGGAAGCATGCAGATAGACGACCCGGCCACTTTCGCGCAGCGCCTGACGATTTTGCGGCCGCAATACAGCACCGCCCCCGGTAGCCAAGACCAAGCCATCGGATTCGCACAGCGAGCAGATCACCGCCTGCTCACGCTCGCGAAAACCCTGCTCACCTTCGACATCGAAAATCCAGGGTATATCGGCACCGGTACGCTGTTCGATCTCCTTGTCGGAGTCCTTGAATGGCAACCGTAACTCTTTGGCAAGCAAACGCCCGATGGTGCTTTTACCAGCCCCCATCGGGCCGACAAGGATCAGATTACGCACAAATTACCGACTCACGGCCACCGCAGAGTTGTTCATGATGCGCGGAGTGATGAAAACCAGCAACTCGGTCTTGTTGTCGTTGACAATATCGCGACGGAAGATCCTTCCGAGATAAGGCACATCACCAAGGAAAGGCACCTTTTCGGTAGCTTTTGTCTGCGTGTTCTCAAAGACCCCACCGATAACAATTGTCTCACCGTCGGATACCAAAACCTTGGCATTGACCTCATTCTTGTTAATAGGGGGCGCGCCACCATCGAGAGTACGCTGATAATCGGCAGAGTCCTTATTAACCTTCACTTCCATGATGATGCGATTATCCGGCGTAATTTGCGGAGTAACCTCAAGGGAAAGCGCAGCTTCCTTGAAAGATGTGCTGGTAGCACCGCTGGAGCTCGCCTCCTGATAAGGAATTTCCTGACCCTTGAGAATTTTCGCCGTTTCTTTATCGGAGGTGACAACCTTCGGCTGGGAGACAACTTCGCCGTTGCCCGAGCTTTCCATGGCTGAGAGCTGCAAATCGATGATGGCGCTGTTGGAGATGAAGCCGATACCAATACCAGATGTGCTTCCGGTCACGCCCATATCGACAAACGGGGTCGGTGAGCCACCACCACTGCCACCCTCAGTAACCGGCAGGGTGCAGCGACCGGCAAAGGGACCGCAGCTGAAGCCATCTTCATCTTCTACGCCAATGTTGCCGTTCTTACCGAACGTCCGCCAGCCATTACCCGCGTTCACTGCACCACCCCAACGGACCCCAAGCGCTTTACTGTAGTTAACGTTGGCCTCGACGATTCGCGCTTCGATCATTACCTGACGCACCGCCACATCCAGCTGAGCCACGATACGACGCAGCTCATCCAGGCGTTCCTGAGTCTGGTAAGCAATGATGCTGTTAGTGCGCTCGTCGACCGTAATAGAACCGCGGTCATCCGGCACGCCGCCATCGGCACTGGTCACCGACTGGAACAACTTGGCCATGTCGGCAGCCTTGGCGTAGTTGACCTGAATCAGCTCACGACGCAGCGGCGCCAGTTCGGCGATCTGCTTCTGCGACTCCAGCTCCTGCTTCTCACGGGCAGCGATTTCTTCGGCAGGCGCGACCAGCAATACGTTGCCGACCTGGCGCTTGTCCAAGCCCTTGGTTTTCAGCACCAGATCCAGCGCCTGATCCCACGGTACGTTCTGCAGGCGCAGAGTGATATTGCCTGCAACCGTATCACTGGCCACCAGGTTCAAATCGGTGAAGTCGGCGATCAGCTGCAGTACCGAGCGTACGTCGATGTCCTGGAAGTTCAGCGATAGCTTCTCGCCGGTATAGGCGAAGCGATCAGCCTGACGCTTCTCGGCATCTTCTTGGGTCAGCGGCTTGACGCTGAGGGTCAGCTTGTTTTCGGTCTGGTAGGCCAGGTAGTCGAAGGCACCAACCGGCTCAATGACGATACTGGCATCATCGCCTTTGCCAGTGGCACTGACGAACTGCACGGGCGTGGCGAAGTCCTTGACGTCCAGACGCACGCGCAGAGCCTCAGGAAGCTGGGTGCGATTGAAGTTGAGGATGATCTTGCCGCCGCGCTCTTGAATATCCGGGCTGACGGACGCATCGGACAGGTTGATGACGACATTGCCCTCACCCTGCTCACCGCGCTGGAAGTCGATATTGCTGATCGACTTGTTCACGGCGCCGAATACCTTCGGAGCGGCCGGCGCGGAAACTGGCGCTGCAGCCTGAGCAGGACGCGGGGCCGCTGCGGCAGGCGCAGTCACGGGCGCTGCAGCGGTCGTGGTCGCCGACGTGGCCACGCCGGTGCCCACCTGCACGAACAGATTATTGCCTTCGGTGCGAGTGTTGTAAGGCGACAGGTTGGTCAGGTTGATGATCAGCCGCGTACGATCCTTGGCCTCCACAACCGTGACGCTGCGCGCATTACCCATGCCCAGCTCGCGATTCTTCACGCCCAGCTTGTTGGATACGCCCGGCAGATCCAGGGCGATACGCGCCGGCTGCTCGATGGTATAGCCGCGGGGCGCTGCCACCGGCTCATCAAAAGACAGTTTCAACTCGACACGGTCACCCGGCAGAGCAGCCACATCCAGCGCCTGCAGATTGGCGGCCAGAACGGCAGGAGAGAGCATAGCCACCAGCAGCGAAATGCTGAGGCGAGAGAGGGAGCTGTTCATGCTTGGGTTCCGTTTGGCAGACCGGTTATTTCTATTCATGGATCACCTCGCTCCTCAGGAGCGCTCCTTCAGAGTGAGGGTGCGAGGACGTTCGAGCCAGCCGCCCTCACCGTCCGGGACGATCTCGACCACGTCGATCTTGGCACTGTCGATGGCAACGATGCGGCCCTCATTGCGTCCCAGGTAATCCCCGACCTTGACGCGATGAACACCACCGGCACCGCTTACCAACGCGAACGAACCCTTGTCATTGGCCAGGGTTCCGACCATCTCGAACAGCTCGATATTGAACCCTTCGAGGAACTGCTTGACGCGCGTCTCGTCGGGCTTGATTTCCTTGCTGCCTTTCGCCCGGGCGACCATATCGATCTTCACCGGCGGCTGGAAAGGGCTACGCAGAGCAGCGGCACTGTAGGTAAAGCTTTCGTAGGGCTCGGGTTGCGGCAGGGGCTCTATCTGCCCTTTCGGCCGTGCCCGCACTTCATCCATGTAGGCTTGCAAATCACTGAAGTCACCACCGCCGCAGCCACTCAGGGTCACCAGCAGCAGGCCGGGTAAGAGGACACGTTTCATTGGTGTGCCCCTTTGTCGTTGTAGCGGTAGGTCTTGGCCAGAACGCTCATACGCAGCTTGGAGGTGCTGCCCTGTTCGGCCGGCACCAGCTCGAAGTCATGCAGGGTGACGATTCGCGGCTGACTGGCCACGCCACTGACGAACGTCGCCAGATCGTGATAGCCACCTACCACTTTGATCTGAATTGGCAGTTCGATGTAGAAGGGCTGGGTCACTTCCGGCAGCAACTTGATTTCCTCGAACTCCAGGCCGCTATCGAGGCCGATACGGGTGATGTCTTCGAGCAGGCCCGGCACTTCGGTATCGCTGGGCAGCTGCTTGAGCAGGGCGCCGAATGAGGTTTCAGCCTCCTTCATCTGCTCGCGGTAAGCCTCAAGGTTGGCGGCCTGAAAAGCCTTGGTGGAGAACTGCTCCTTGAGCGTTTCCTCATCCAGCCGCTGCTGATCCAGCGTGGCCTGCAGATCCTTGAGGTGAAAGTTGTAACCGAGGGCCAGCACCAGTACGACGGCCAGAATGCCGGCGATCACCTTGACCGCGGCAGGCCAGGAGCCGATGTTGTTCAGATCCAGATCATTGACGTCGATCTTGCGCAAACTGGCCAGAGAATCGTTCAGGCTCATGGCTTGACCTCCGCCTGATCCTTGCCCGGCTGCGCTTGCTGCACGGTCAGCTGAAAGGTATTGGCCTGATCCACTGCACCGGCGGTGACGGCCTTGACCTCGGTCAGGTTGGGGGCGGTCAGCCAGTCGGAAGCATCCATGTCACGCATCAGTTTGGAAACTCGGCTATTGGATTCCGCGGCGCCGACAATGGCGATGGTCTTGCCGGTCATTTTCACCCCGGTGAAATACACACCATCGGGCAGCGTTCGCACCAACTGGTCGAACACATGGCCGATGATCGGGCGGTTGCCCTGCAGATCCTGAATGATCTTCATCCGCTCCAGCAGCTGCTGGCGGCGGGTGCGCAGCTCGCTGATCTCCGCGATACGGGTATCGAGCACAGCAATTTCCTTGCGCACGAAGTCGTTACGGGCCTGCTGATTCTCGATTTCGCCATTCAGATACTGGTCGCCGAGGAAAACCAGCGCCGCAGCAGCGACCAAAAGGCCGCCCAGCGAAACCAGGAAGCGCTGCTTGCGTTCTTCGCGAAGCTGCTCACGCCAGGGAAGGAGGTTAATCCGCGCCATCAGTCGAAACTCCTCATCGCCAGGCCACAGGCAATCATCAGTGCCGGCGCGTCACTGGCCAGCGCTCCCGCGTTGACCTTGCCGCTCAGGGCCATATCGGCGAAGGGGTTGGCGACCAGTGTCTGGGTGCCAATCTTCTGCTGGATCAGGCGATCTAGATCCGGGATGGAGGCAGTTCCGCCGGCCAGCAGGATGTAATCCACATCGTTGTACTGCCCCGCAGCGAAGAAGAACTGCAGCGAGCGGGACACCTGCTGTACCAGCGCGTCCTTGAACGGCTGCAACACTTCGCTTTCGTAATCGTCGGGCAGGCCGCCCTGTTTCTTGGCAAGCCCGGCTTCGTCGACGGAAAGGCCGTAGCGGCGCTGAATTTCTTCGGTCAGCTGACGCCCGCCGAACAGTTGCTCGCGGGTATAGATGGTGCGGCCATTGTGCAGCACGCTGAGGGTGGTCATGGTCGCGCCGATATCGACGACCGCCACGGTTAGCTCGTCGTGCGCGCCACCCAACTGCTCGACAAGCAGCTCGTAGGCACGCTCAAGGGCATAGGCCTCGACATCGACGACCTTGGCAGTCAGGCCGGCAAGCACCAGGGCTGCCTCACGAACTTCGACGTTTTCCTTACGGCAGGCCGCCAGCAGCACTTCGACCCGGTCAGGGTTGCGCGGCGAAATACCCTGAACTTCGAAGTCGATCGCCACCTCTTCAAGAGGGTAAGGAATGTACTGGTCGGCTTCGAGCTTGAGCTGGTTTTCCAGTTCATCGTCCGACAGGCCTGCTTCCATTTCCACGGTCTTGGTGATAACCGCGGAGCCGGCAACGGCCACGGAAACCGAGCGCACGCTGGTCTTGGCCTTGGCGAGCACGCGCGACAACGCCTGCCCGACACCCTCAAGTTCGGCGATGTTCTTTTCAACCACAGCATTGGCGGGGAGCGGCTCGACAGCGTAGGCCTCTACCTTGTAGCGGCTACCTGAGCGACTCAATTCGAGGAGCTTGACGGAGGTCGAACTTATATCGATCCCCAAAAGCGTATTCGCTTTTTTACTGAAGAGCCCTAGCACGACCGATTTCCTATTCACATCCATAACTTACGGATGATTTATGTTTTTCCACATTAAATAGCAGACTTGACAGAAGCGCAAATGGCTCCCCAGCAAAAAAAACGCTTATAATGTGATCAGCTTTTGCCTTTTCAATTTGCCTTCCGCTTAACTCATTCTTTTATCTGGAAATCCAAAAATCTTGATGCGTTTGCTGAAGTTTTTCTGCTGGTCCGTCATCGCCGTTTTTTGTGCGCTGGTACTCGCCGTCAGTGGTGCTTTCCTCTACCTGAGCCCGACCCTACCCTCTGTCGATGCCTTGCGCAGTATAGAGCTGCAGATACCGCTTCGCGTTTACACAAGCGATGGAAAACTCATCGCCGAATTCGGCGAGATGCGTCGCTCGCCCATCGCCTTCGCCGATATTCCGCCCGACTTCACCAGCGCCCTGCTGGCAGCCGAAGACGATAACTTCGCAAATCATTATGGCGTCGATCTTACGAGCCTGATGCGCGCTGCCACGCAATTATTGAAAACAGGTCAGATTCAATCCGGTGGCAGCACCATCACCATGCAGGTGGCGAAGAACTTCTTCCTCACCAGCGAGCGCAGTTTTTCGCGCAAGATCACCGAGATCCTCCTCGCCCTGCAGATCGAGCGCGAGCTGAGCAAAAACGAAATCCTCGAGCTGTACGTCAACAAGATCTATCTGGGCCACCGCGCCTACGGCATCGAAGCCGCCGCACAAGTCTATTACGGCAAGTCCATCCGAGACTTGAACCTTTCGCAGCTTGCGACGATAGCCGGTCTTCCCAAGGCGCCCTCGGCGTTCAACCCGCTGACCAATCCCACGCGCGCCAAGGAGCGCCGCGACTGGATCCTCGGCCGCATGTTCCGCCTTGGCCGCATTGACCAGGCGCGCTACCAGGCCGCCCTGGCCGAGCCAGTGGATGCCAGCTACCACGTCGCGACGCCTGAAGTGTCGGCGCCCTACGTTGCCGAGATGGCCCGCGCCGAAATGGTCGGCCGCTATGGCAGCGACGCCTACACCCAGGGCTTCAACGTCACCACCACGGTGCCCAGCAACCTGCAGGTGATGGCCAACAAGGCGCTGCGCGACGGATTGATCGAGTACGACCAGCGCCACGGCTACCGCGGCCCGGAGAGCCGCCTGCCCGGCATGACCCGGGAAACCTGGCAGACCGAACTGAGCAAGCAAGGCCTGCGTGGTGGCCTGGAGCCGGCCATCGTCACCCAGGTCGAGAAGAGCGGCATTCTTGTACTGACCCGCCGCGGCGACGAAGAAGCCGTGTCGTGGGACAGCATGAAATGGGCGCGCCCGTTCCTCAATACCAACAGCCTGGGGCCGCGCCCGCAGCAACCGGCGGACGTGGCACAGATCGGTGACCTGATCCGCGTGCAACGCCAGGACGACGGCAGCCTGCGCTTTGCGCAACTACCCAGTGCGCAAAGTGCCCTGGTTTCACTCGACCCGCAGAACGGCGCCATCCGCGCCTTGGTCGGCGGCTTCTCGTTCGAACAAAGCAACTACAACCGCGCCGTGCAGGCCAAACGTCAGCCCGGCTCGAGCTTCAAGCCGTTCATCTACAGCGCCGCGCTGGATAACGGCTACACCGCCGCCAGCCTGGTCAACGACGCGCCGATCGTGTTCGTCGATGACTACATGGATCAGGTCTGGCGCCCGAAGAACGACAACAACACTTTCCTAGGCCCGATTCGCTTACGCGAGGCGCTGTACAAGTCGCGCAACCTGGTGTCGATCCGCCTGCTGCAGGCCATGGGCATCGAAAACACGCTGAGCTACATCGAGCGCTTCGGCTTCAATCGCCAGGACCTGCCGCGCAACCTGTCGCTGGCACTCGGCACCGCCAACCTGACGCCCATGGAAATCGCCACCGGCTGGACGGCGTTCGCCAACGGCGGCCACAAGGTGCAGCCGTACCTGATCCAGCGTATCGACAACCGTCATGGCAACCTGCTGTTCGTCGCCAATCCGCCGAGCGTACCCAACGCTGCCAAGGTCGAAGTGCCGCCGCCGGTCAACGAAGAAGGCGTGATGAACCCGGCCGAAGCGGCGCCCGAACAATTGCCGGACGCACCGCAGCCAGCCGAGGCCGAGCGCATTCTTGATGAGCGCACCGCCTACATCATGACCAGCATGCTGCAGGACGTGATCAAGCGCGGCACCGGACGCCGCGCTATGGCCCTGGGCCGCAACGACCTGGCCGGCAAGACCGGTACCACCAACGAATCCAAGGACAGCTGGTTCTCCGGCTACAACGCCGATTACGTGACCACCGTATGGGCCGGCTTCGACCAGCCGGAAAGCCTGGGCCGCAATGAATACGGCGGCACCGTGGCGCTGCCGATCTGGATGAACTACATGGGCGCAGCACTCAAGGACAAGCCCAATCACGCGCCCATCGAGCCGGATGGCATCCTCACCCTGCGTGTCGATCCGCACAGCGGTCGTGCCGCCGCGCCAGGCACGCCGGATGCGTATTTCGAGCTGTTCAAAAGCGAAGACTCGCCGCCGCCCATGAACGAGCTCGACCCAGGCATGGGCGCGCCGAACAGCCCACTGCCAGCCGACGAGAGCGCGCCAATCGACCTGTTCTAAGGGCAACGCCAGCAGCCCAGCTGCTGGCGGAACCTCTCGCGGCACGCATCAACGACTCGAAACGCGCCCAATAAAAAACCCGCCGAAGCGGGTTTTTTATTGCCGGCTGAATCACTCAGCCTTTGAACACGTCAGCTACCGACTGCAGAGGGTAGTGCTTCGGATACGGCAGGGTCGCCACACCGCTTTCGATAGCGGCCTTGGCCACCGCGTCGCACACCACGTTGATCAGTCGCGCATCCATCGGCTTCGGAATGATGTACTCACGGCCGAATTCCAGCTTTATACCGCCGTAGGCGTCGCACACTTCCTGAGGAACCGGCAGCTTGGCCAGCTCGCGCAGGGCGTTGGCGGCAGCGATCTTCATCTCTTCGTTGATGCGGGTGGCGCGAACGTCCAGTGCTCCACGGAAGATGAACGGGAAGCCCAGCACGTTGTTGACCTGGTTCGGGTAGTCGGAACGACCGGTGGCCATGATCACGTCGCTGCGGGTGGCGTGCGCCACTTCGGGCTTGATTTCCGGGTCCGGGTTCGAGCAGGCGAACACGATCGGGTTCGGCGCCATCAAGTTGAGACCTTCAGGGCTCAGCAGGTCCGGGCCGGACAGGCCGACGAACACGTCAGCGCCGGTCAGCGCGTCATCCAGAGTACGCTTGTCGGTTTCGGTGGCGAATACCGCCTTGTACTGGTTCAGGTCGTCGCGGCCGGCGTGAATCACGCCCTTGCGGTCGATCATGTAGATGTTCTCGACCTTGGCGCCCATGCTCACCAGCAGCTTCATGCAGGAGATGGCCGCAGCGCCGGCGCCCAGGCAGACGATCTTGGCTTCTGGCAGAGTCTTGCCGGCGATTTCCAGGGCGTTGAGCATGCCGGCCGCGGTGACGATCGCGGTGCCATGCTGGTCATCGTGGAAAACCGGGATGTCGCACTGCTCGATCAGGGCGCGCTCGATCTCGAAGCACTCGGGCGCCTTGATGTCTTCCAGATTGATGCCACCGAAGGTGATGGAGATGCGCTTGACGGTGTCGATGAAGGCTTGCGGGCTTTCGGCATCGACTTCGATATCGAACACGTCGACGCCAGCGAAACGCTTGAACAGCACGCCCTTGCCTTCCATGACCGGCTTGGAAGCCAGCGGGCCGAGGTCGCCCAGGCCGAGGATTGCGGTGCCGTCGGAAATGACCGCTACCAGGTTGCCTTTACCGGTGTAGCGGTAGGCGAGCTCCGGATCGCGAGCGATCTCGCGCACTGGCTCGGCGACACCCGGGCTGTAGGCCAGCGACAGGTCACGGGCAGTGGCGGTGGGTTTGGTGAGCTCGACGCTCAACTTACCCGGACGGGGCTTCTCATGGTATTCGAGAGCGGCAGTTTTCAGATCAGACATAGTGGCGTTCCGCTTTTTTTGGGCTATTGACTGGCAGTCGGCGAGGATACGCAATGTGCAGGGGCCTGCACAAGACTATGCAGTCAGCCTGCAAACGTGCCTCAGCGAACCGTTTTGAACCATTCCCCCGGGCGAGGCTCGCCCTGTGGATAAAGAGTGTTGAGCAACCGCAAGGTAGCCTCTGCATCACTGGCCAGGCCGCTACGTGCGGCAAATGACTTGACCGTTTGACCCGGCGTTATGCGCACCAGCTGCAACCGCAGCGGCTCGGCCAGCTTGCGCTCGGCCGGCTGAAGTGGCCGGAAGCTATTGATCGTCGCGAGCATCTGCGCATCTTCCGCGGCACTGGCAGCGCGGCCTTTGACCGCCCCCACGAACAGGTAGGCCTTGCCACCCTTGAGGATCACCGCCACCCGTCGCGGCACATTGCCCTCGACCAGGCCGGTATAGCCCTGTAACCCGGTTTGTTGCAGTGCCTCGCCAGCGAGCAGACGCCGGCCACCGATGCGCTGCTTTAGCAGGCTGGCAGCGTCGAGACCACGCGGATTGTCCTCCAGTGTCATAGCGACGAGCACCTGCTTGTCGGGCGACTGGCCAACCACTTGCTGCGGCTCGTTGATTATGCTCCAGCTCTTGGCGAACGCCAGGGTGAAATCCAGATCGCGGTGATAGAAGCGCTCGCCGCGGCGAATGCCGCTCTCGGCCGAATCGCCGAACGGCAGGCCCTGCAGATGCTTGAGAAAGGCCTCGCGGTTGACCTCCTGCTGCCCGCCGACCAGCGCACGCGCTGGGCCGATCACCTGCTGCAGGCGCCGGTCGTTGTCCGGGTGAGTGTCGAACAGACCGTGATAGCTGCCCACCGGCTGCTGCTCACCACGCGCAGCGGCCTGGTCGCGGGCGAAGTCCTCCTGCAACTTGAGCACCTTGACCACCTCGATCATCGCCTGTGGGTCGTAACCAGCGCGGGCCAGATACTGGGCGCCAAGGCCGTCGGCCTCCAGCTCCATGTCACGGCCATAGCCGCGTACCACGGCATTGCCCAGCACACCGGTCACGTCCGCCGCGGCCCCTACTCCGGTGCCCATGGCCACCGCCTGGCCGAGGATTCCCCAGGCGGTCGATTGGCTTTGCTGACGCACACCGTGGCGAGCGGTCACGTGACCGACCTCATGGCCGAGCACGGCCGCCAGCTCGGCCTCGGAACTCAGGTAAGTCATCAAACCGCGATGAATATAGATGTAGCCGCCTGGCAGCGCGAAGGCATTGATGTCCGGGCTGTCGATCACCGTGAAGTGATAATCCAGCTGGCCGCGGTGGCTGTGTCGCGCCACACGCTCGCCGACCTGCTGCACATAGGCTTGCAAGGCCTCATCGGGATAACGCGGGTATTGCTTGAGAATCTGCTGATGGGCGTCGCGGCCGATGGACAGCTCCTGGGATTCGCTCATCATCACGAAGTCGGTGCGCCCAGTGGCCGGATTCACCGCACAGCCGGCCAGGGTCGCCAGCATCAGAATCAGCAGGCACAGCTTCATCGCTGCACCTCCAGCATGGCGCCATGGGTTAGCGGCAACAGCCAGCGCGCCTGGCCGACCTTGAGGCCGCCGCGGGAGCGGTCGACCACCCAGCCACGCGCTTCTACGCGCTTGCCCTGTAGATCGCGAAGATCCGCTGCGGCAAAGGTATCCAGCACCTGAGGTGCAATACGCAGCACCACCGAGTTGCCCAGCTCGATCCACAAGCCGCCACGATTACGATCGACACGCTGCACCTGGCCTTCGAGCAACACGAAGCCGCCGCTGCGTATCGCGCGGGCCGGCAACGGCCGCAGTTGCGCCCAAAGCCCAGCGCGAGCACTGCGCGCCTGGCGCTCGGCTTCAAGCTGGCAGTTCACCAGGCTGACATTGGGGGTGATCGCTACCAGCTGGCCATAGCCCTCGGCGAGCAGTTGCGCCTCCAGATTGTTGCCGGCGCGGTCGTAGAGATGGGCCAGGGTTCGCCCATAGCGATCCTGCCGCTCGACACCGACCTTTACGCCCACCCGGCCGCCATTGGCGGCGACCAGCGCGGTGAGGCGCTCACGGGCGGCCTCGGCGAAGGGCTCGGCCGGCCTGCCCTTGCGCGCCAGTTCGGGGGCGTTGATGCCGATCAGCCGCACGCTGCGACCATCGGCCAGGCGCACGGTGTCGCCATCCACCACCCGCTGCACCTTGGCCTGGGGCAGCTTGCCGGGCGCCGGGCAGAACGCATGAGCGGGAAGGCAAAAGACAGAAACGAAAAAGGCGCCCACCAGGGACGCCTTTTTCAATGATGCGAAAACAGCCATGTGGGCCTCTTTCGCTGCTCGGTCGCTTACTTGGCGCCGAACACACCGAAACGCTGCTTGAAGCGATCGATACGGCCGCCGGTGTCCAGCACCTTCTGCTTGCCGGTGTAGAACGGGTGGCACTCGGAGCACACGTCCAGGCTCAGGGGCTTGCCCAGAGTGGAGCGGGTCTTGATGACGTTACCGCAGCTGCAGGTGGCGTCAATGGCGACGTATTCCGGATGGATATCGGCTTTCATGATTCTTCCTCAGATTTTGTGCCGCCACCCGACACTATTGTCAGGTACCGCACTTAGGTTGGCCGCGGATCATACCAGAGCCGGGCCACGATGCAACTCGCCTGCGGCTACCGACCGTCGCGCCAACCTATCGCAAACTCTGGTTTCAGACCGTGAAAGCAACGTAGGTTGTTTTTCAGGGGCCTGCTAAGATCGCGCCTCGCCTGCCTGGAGCCCTTGCGTGCCTGACGTCATCCTGCGACTCGCCCTGCCCTCGCCACTGCGCCGGCTATTCGACTATCTCGCCCCGCGTGGCGTATCGGCCCGCGACCTGCAGCCTGGCGCGCGGCTGCGCGTGCCCTTCGGCCGCCGCGAGATGATCGGCGTGTTGATCGAGGTCAGCGATCACAGCGAGGTGCCGGCCGACAAGCTCAAGCCCGCCCTCGAGCTGCTCGATCTGCAAGCCCCGGTGCCGCCAGCGCTGATGCGCCTATGCCAATGGACCGCACAGTATTACCAGCACAGTCTTGGCGACACCCTGAGCTGGGCGCTGCCGGTGCTGCTGCGCCAGGGCGAACCGGCCGAAGCGCGCCAGGAACGCTTCTGGCTGATAGCCAAGGACGCTCGCCTGGACGACCCGCGCCTGGCCCGCGCACCGCGTCAGCGCGAAGCCCTGAAGACAATCGCCCAGCACCCCCACGGCGTCGCCCACCAACTGCTCAGCCAGCTGCAGATCAACCGCGACAGCCTGCAATTGCTGCAGGAGAAGGGCCTGGTGCGTGTCGAAGTGCGCCGCCTGAGCAGCCCGGAACGCCACGGCAACTGGCTGGCCCAGCCGGAGCTGCCGCTCAATACCGAGCAGCGCGCGGCCGCGGAGGCGGTGCGCGCCGGCTTCGACGGGTTCAATGCCTTCCTGCTGGCCGGCGTGACCGGCAGCGGCAAGACCGAGGTCTACCTGCAACTGATCCGCGAGACCCTGGAAGCCGGCAAGCAGGCGCTGGTGCTGATTCCCGAAATCAACCTGGGCCCGCAGACCCTGGCGCGCTTCGAGCGGCGCTTCAATGCGCGCATCGCCCTGCTGCACTCGGCGGTCAACGACCGCGAGCGCCTGGATGCCTGGCTGGCAGCGCGCGACGGCGAGGCCGACATTATCATCGGTACCCGCTCGGCGCTGTTCACTCCCATGAAGCGTCCGGGGCTGGTCATCATCGACGAGGAGCACGACGCCTCCTATAAGCAGCAGGAAGGCCTGCGCTACCACGCCCGCGACCTGGCCGTGGTGCGCGCCCACCAGGAAAACGTACCGATCGTGCTCGGCTCGGCCACGCCGTCACTGGAGAGCCTGCACAACGCCCACAGCGGCCGCTACGCCCTGCTGCGCATGAACCAGCGTGCCGGCGGTGCCCAACCACCGCGCTTCCTGCGCCTGGACATCAAGAGCCGCCCGCTGGATGCTGGCATGTCGCCACCACTGCAGCAGGCCATCACCCAGACCCTGGCCGCCGGCCAGCAGGTGCTGGTGTTTCTCAACCGCCGAGGTTTTGCGCCGACGCTGTTGTGCCACGAATGCGGCTGGCTGTCCGAATGCCCGCGCTGCGACGCGCGCATGACCGTGCACCAGCGCAGCCGCGAGCTGCGCTGCCACCATTGCGGCCACGCCGAACGCCAGCCGAGCAACTGCCCGAGCTGCAACAACGTCGACCTGCGCCCGGTGGGCGCCGGCACCGAGCGCGCCGAAGAAAGGCTGGAGATTCTCTTCCCCGACGTTCCCGTACTGCGCGTCGACCGCGACAGCACCTCGCGCAAGGAGGCGATGAATACGCTGTTCAACACAGTACAGCGCGGCGAATCCTGCATCCTGGTCGGCACCCAGATGCTCGCCAAAGGTCACCACTTCCCGCGCGTCACCTTGGTGGCGATCCTCGATGCCGACGGCGGGTTGTTCTCCGCCGACTTCCGCGCCAGCGAACGCATGGCCCAGCTGATCGTCCAGGTCGCCGGCCGCGCAGGCCGCGCCGAGGAGCCGGGCAAGGTGATCATTCAAAGCCATCTGGCCGACCACCCGCTGCTCGTGCAACTCACCGAGCAGGGTTATTTCGCCTTTGCCGATCAGGCCCTGAGCGAGCGGCGCGCGGCCGGCCTGCCGCCGTTCTGCCACCTGGCGCTGCTGCGCGCCGAGGCGCACAAGCCCGGCCAGGCCGAGAGTTTTCTCGAAGATGCCTGCAGCGAGGCCGAGCACTTGCTGAACGAACTGGCGCTCAGCGGCATCGAACTGCTGGGCCCGGTGCCCGCGCCCATGGAGCGGCGCGCCGGACGCTACCGCGCGCAATTGCTGCTGCAGGGCAACGCCCGTGCGCCGCTGCACAAGCTGCTGGCGCACTGGCTGCTGATCCTGGAAAGCCTGCCCAGCGGCCGCGCGGTGCGCTGGTCGCTGGATGTGGACCCTATCGACCTGTTCTGAGCACCCGACTCTCATCCAGAGACAACTGCCACGCGCTTTTCCTTGCCGCCGGTGGCCTGCAACCTACGGCTGCTTTTATAATGCGCAGTTTTCCACCCACGCTTTCGAGCGGCGCCGCACCTCGCGGCCGAACGAGCAGACCATGAAAGACAGCATTCGCCACCTGATCCAGCAAGCCCTGACCCGCCTGACCGCCGAAGGCGTGCTGCCCGACGGCCTGAGCCCGACGATTCAGGTGGAGAACACCCGGGACAAGACCCACGGTGACTTCGCCAGCAACATCGCCATGATGCTGGCCAAGCCGGCCGGCATGAAGCCACGCGACCTGGCCCAGAAACTGATCGACGCCCTGCCGGCCGATGCGCAGATCAGCAAGGTCGAGATCGCCGGCCCCGGCTTTCTCAACTTCTTCCAGAACAGCGACGCCCTGGCCGAGCGCCTGGAAGCGGCCCTGGCCGACGAGCACCTCGGCGTGCGCAAGAACGGCCCGGCGCAGCGCGTGGTCGTCGACCTGTCCTCGCCGAACCTGGCCAAGGAAATGCACGTCGGCCACCTGCGCTCGACCATCATCGGCGACGCCGTGGCTCGGGTGCTGGAGTTCCTCGGTGACGAGGTGATCCGCCAGAACCACGTCGGCGACTGGGGCACCCAGTTCGGCATGCTGCTGGCTTTCATGGAAGAGAACCCGGCCGCCGCGGAAAGCGAGCTGGCCGACCTGGAGGGCTTCTACCGCGCCGCCAAGAAGCGCTTCGACGAGTCGCCGGAATTCGCCGAGCGCGCCCGCGCCCTGGTCGTCGATTTGCAAGCCGGCGAGCCGGAGTGCATGCGCCTGTGGAACCGCTTCAACGCCATTTCCCTGAGCCACTGCCAGAAGGCCTACGACCGCCTGGGCGTCAAGCTGACCCCGGCCGACGTCAAGGGCGAAAGCGCCTACAACGCGGATCTCGCCAACGTGGTCGCCGACCTGCGCAGCAAGGGCCTGCTCACCGAGGACAACGGCGCCCAGTGCGTTTTCCTCGACGAGTACAAGAACGCCGAAGGCAACCCGCTGCCGGTGATCGTGCAGAAGGCCGGCGGCGGCTACCTGTATTCGACCACCGACCTGGCGGCCATGCGTTACCGCAGCCAGGTGCTCAAGGCCGACCGCGCGCTGTACTTCGTCGACCAGCGCCAGGCCCTGCACTTCCAGATGGCCTTCGAAGTCGCCCGCCGCGCCGGTTTCGTGCACGAAGGTATGGACCTGGAGCACATGGGCTTCGGCACCATGAACGGCGCCGATGGCCGCCCGTTCAAGACCCGCGACGGCGGCACCGTGAAGCTGATCGACCTGCTCGACGAAGCCGAATCGCGCGCCTACGAACTGGTCAAGGCCAAGAACCCGGAGCTCGACGAAGCCGAGCTGCGCCAGATCGCTCGCGCAGTGGGCATCGGCGCGGTGAAATACGCCGACCTGTCCAAGCACCGCACCAGCGACTACAGCTTCAACTTCGAGCTGATGCTGAGCTTCGAGGGCAACACCGCGCCCTACCTGCTGTACGCCTACACCCGTACCGCGAGCATCTTCCGCAAGCTGGGCAAGGGCATCGAGGACATCGGTGGCCACATCGAACTTCACGCCCCCCAGGAAATCGAACTGGCCGGCAAGCTGGCGCAGTTCGGTGAAGTGCTGGGCAGTGTCGCCGACAAGGGCACGCCGCACCTGCTGTGCGCCTACCTGTACGACGTCGCCGGGCTGTTCTCCAGCTTCTACGAGCATTGTCCGGTACTCAGCGCCGAGGACGAAGGCACCCGCCAGAGCCGCCTGCGCCTGGCCGGCCTGACTCGCCGCACCCTCAAGCAAGGCCTGGAACTGCTGGGCCTGGAAACCCTGGAGCGCATGTAAGTGGCAGCCCGCAAGAAGCCAGCACCCAAGCGCGGCGCCAGTCGCTACAAGGCCCCGAGCAAACGCCCGGTACCCGGCTGGATCTGGCTAGCCTGCGGCCTGGCCGTGGGCGTGTTCGTCACCCTGCTGCTCAACCTCAAGCCGGGCGACGACGCAGTCAAGCGCGAAAAGCCCCAGCCTGAGCGCAGCACCGCCGCCAAGCCCAAACCGACGCCAACCACCAGCAGCCAGGAGCCGGGCAAGCCCAAGTACGACTTCTACACCCTGCTGCCGGAGTCGGAGGTCATCGTGCCGCCCGATGCCGTACCGCCGCCTACCACGCCGACGCCCGAGCAGAAGCCAGTCACGCCCGAGGAAGCCGCCAAGATCGACGCTGCCCGCGCCCAGGCCGCGCTCAACGGCGAAACCCCGCCGCCCGCGCCTCCGGTCACCAAGCCGGCGGAAGCGAGCCAGGCGCCGCTGACCACCCAGTTCTTCCTGCAGGCCGGCTCCTTCCCGAGCAAGGACAAGGCCGAAAGCATGCGCGCGCAGATCATCCTGCTCGGCCAGAACGTGCGCGTGGAATCCGGCACCGTGCAGGACAAGACCTGGCACCGCGTGCTTGTCGGCCCCTTCGCCAACCGCGAACAACTGGCCAGCGCCCAGAAGACTCTGGCGGCCGGCGGTTTCGGCAATCTGCTTTTACAGCAGCGCCAGCTACGCTGATCGCCTTTAATAGGCGATTGGAAAACTACCTGCGTTGCCGCTGCTTCGTTAAAACAGGCTAAAAAATGCTCATTTACAACACGTAAACTGCGCTTTTTTAGCCTGTTTTGCCTCGCATCGGCGGCCTCGCCTACGCTTTTCAATGGCCTGCTAACCCGCCGCCGGTTGAAAAACCGCGGCGGGCCCCCATCTGAGTTTTCATCAGGGCCATTTCGCCCCGCAGCGTGGAGACTCTCCCTTGACCACCATCGTTTCAGTCCGCCGCCATGGCAAAGTCGTCATGGGTGGCGACGGCCAGGTTTCGCTCGGCAATACCGTGATGAAAGGCAACGCCAAGAAGGTTCGCCGCCTTTACCACGGTCAGGTGATCGCCGGTTTCGCCGGTGCCACTGCCGACGCCTTCACCCTGTTCGAGCGTTTCGAAGCGCAACTCGAGAAGCACCAGGGCCATCTGGTGCGCGCCGCCGTCGAACTGGCCAAGGACTGGCGTACCGATCGTTCCCTCAGCCGCCTGGAAGCCATGCTCGCCGTGGCCAACAAGGACGCCTCGCTGATCATCACCGGCAATGGTGACGTGGTCGAACCCGAGCACGGCCTGATCGCCATGGGTTCCGGTGGCGGCTTCGCCCAGGCTGCGGCCCTCGCGCTGCTGCAAAAAGGCAGCGACGAACTGGGCGCCCGCGAGATCGCCGAAACCGCGCTGAACATCGCTGGCTCGATCTGCGTGTTCACCAACCAGAACCTGACCATCGAGGAGCTGGACTCGGCTATTTAAGCCAGTCCGGATCGGAGCCCGCCCATGTCCATGACACCCCGCGAGATCGTTCACGAACTCAATCGCCACATCATTGGCCAGGACGACGCCAAGCGCGCCGTGGCCATCGCCCTGCGCAACCGCTGGCGGCGCATGCAGCTGCCGGCCGAGCTGCGCGCCGAGGTCACGCCGAAGAACATCCTGATGATCGGCCCAACCGGCGTCGGCAAGACCGAAATCGCCCGCCGCCTGGCCAAGCTGGCCAACGCGCCGTTCCTCAAGGTCGAAGCCACCAAGTTCACCGAGGTCGGCTACGTCGGCCGTGACGTCGAGTCGATCATTCGCGACCTCGCCGATGCCGCCTTGAAGATGCTGCGCGAGCAGGAAATCATCCGCGTGCGTCACCGCGCCGAAGACGCCGCCGAAGACCGCATCCTCGACGCTCTGCTGCCACCGGCACGCACCGGCTTCGCCGAGGAAGCGGCGTCAGGCAGCGACTCGAACACCCGTCAGCTGTTTCGCAAGCGTCTGCGCGAAGGCCAGCTGGACGACAAGGAAATCGACATCGAAGTGGCCGACAGCCCGGCCGGCATCGAGATCATGACCCCACCCGGCATGGAAGAAATGACCAGCCAGTTGCAGAACCTGTTCTCCAACATGGGCAAGGGCAAGAAGAAGAGCCGCAAGCTCAAGGTCAAGGACGCCCTGAAACTGGTGCGTGACGAGGAAGCCGGTCGCCTGGTCAACGAAGAAGAACTCAAGGCCAAGGCCCTGGAGGCCGTCGAGCAGCACGGCATCGTGTTCATCGACGAGATCGACAAGGTGGCCAAGCGCGCCAATGCCGGCGGCGCCGACGTGTCCCGCGAAGGCGTGCAGCGCGACCTGCTGCCGCTGATCGAAGGCTGCACCGTGAACACCAAGCTGGGCATGGTCAAGACCGACCATATCCTGTTCATCGCCTCAGGCGCCTTCCACCTCAGCAAGCCGAGCGACCTGGTGCCGGAGCTGCAGGGCCGCCTGCCGATTCGTGTCGAGCTCAAGGCACTGAGCCCGCAAGACTTCGAGCGCATCCTCAGCGAGCCCCATGCGTCGCTCACCGAGCAGTACGTGGCGCTGCTGCAGACCGAGGGCCTGGGCGTCGAGTTCGTCGACAAGGGCATCAAGCGTATCGCCGAGATCGCCTGGCAAGTCAACGAGAAGACCGAGAACATCGGTGCTCGTCGCTTGCACACCCTGCTCGAGCGTCTGCTCGAAGAGGTGTCGTTCAGCGCGGCGGACCTCGCCGGCCAGCAAAGCGGCGAGACCATTCGCATCGACGCCGCCTATGTGAACAGCCACTTGGGCGAGCTGGCCCAAGACGAAGACCTGTCCCGCTACATTCTCTGATAGCCTGACCCTGCACGGCGCCGCCTGGCGCCGTGCAGTCTTTCAGCCCGCCTGGAGCCCGTCGTGCTCATCCCCACTTCGATCAAGCTGCACAAGGCCTCGCGCATTCTGGAGCTGCATTACGGCAGCGACAGTTATCGGCTGCCCGCCGAGTTTCTGCGCGTGCATTCGCCGTCGGCCGAAGTGCAGGGCCACGGCAAGCCCATCCTGCAGACCGGCAAGCTGAATGTCGCATTGATTGGCATCGAACCGGCCGGCAACTACGCCCTCAAGCTGACCTTCGACGACGGCCACGACAGCGGGCTGTTCAGCTGGGATTATCTGCACCAACTGGCTCTGCGCCAGGACGAACTCTGGCGTGATTATCTGGACGCCCTGGCCGCAGCCGGTCAGTCCCGCGACCCGAACGAGTCGGTCGTACGCCTGATACTCTGACGCCGTTCAGATCGTCGTTTTCCCACCCCGCCCCCACCTGGCCGATCTTGCGCTAGCGTCTAAAC
The DNA here is from genome assembly GCF_900112645.1 of Phytopseudomonas straminea. GTDB lineage: Bacteria > Pseudomonadota > Gammaproteobacteria > Pseudomonadales > Pseudomonadaceae > Aquipseudomonas > Aquipseudomonas straminea. The sequence goes on from NZ_FOMO01000001.1 coordinate 381,817, forward strand.
TCGGGTAACCAGAGCATTTCAGGTTCACCCGCCATCCTCTGGATGCTGCAAGCGCCACTACCACTGCCAATCGCAAGCCTCGCCAGGATCGACGTCATGGCTAAAGCCAATGGCTGCCTGCGCGGGCAAAGGGAGCGTTGTCGATGAGTGAAAAGCAGAACGATGACCTGAAATACAAGCCGACCAAGAGCACCATGGGGATCAACCCGGTCATCGGTATACGCGGCAGGGATCTGCTGACCTCCGCCCGTCTGGTGCTGACCCAGGCCATGCGCCAGCCACTGCACAGCGCCCGGCATGCCGCCCACTTCGGCCTCGAGCTGAAGAACGTGCTGCTCGGCCAATCCAAACTGCAGCCCGACGACACCGATCGTCGTTTCAATGACCCGGCCTGGAGCCAGAACCCGCTATACCGCCGGTACCTGCAAACCTATCTCGCTTGGCGTCAGGAACTGCACGACTGGGTCGAGCACAGCTCGCTGTCCGAGCAGGACGTCAGCCGCGGCCACTTCATCATCAACCTGCTGACCGAGGCGATGGCGCCGAGCAACAGCCTGGCCAACCCGGCAGCGGTCAAACGCATCTTCGACACCGGCGGCAAGAGCCTGCTCGATGGCCTTTCGCACATGGCCAAGGACCTGCTGAACAACGGTGGCATGCCCAGCCAGGTGGACATGAAGGCCTTCGAAGTGGGCCGCAACCTGGCCACCACCGAAGGCGCCGTAGTGTTTCGCAACGAGGTGCTGGAGCTGATCCAGTACACGCCGGTCACTGAGCAGGTCTACAAGCGCCCGCTGCTGGTGGTGCCGCCACAGATCAACAAGTACTACGTATTCGATTTGTCGCCGGAAAAGAGCCTGGCGCGTTTTCTGTTGCGCAGCCAGGTGCAGACCTTCATCGTCAGCTGGCGCAACCCAACCAAGGCCCAGCGCGAATGGGGCCTGTCGACCTATATCGAGGCGCTCAAGGAAGCCGTCGAGGTGGTCTGCGCGATCACCGGCAGCAGCGATGTAAACGTGCTGGGCGCCTGCTCCGGCGGCGCCACCACCGCCTCGCTGCTCGGCCACTACGCAGCTATCGGTGAACAGAAGGTGCATGCCCAGACCCTGCTGGTCAGCGTGCTGGATACTCAGCTGGACAGCCAATACGCACTATTCGCCGACGAGCAGACCCTGGAGGCCGCCAAGCGCCGCTCCTATCAGGCCGGCGTGCTGGAAGGCAGCGACATGGCCAAGGTGTTCGCCTGGATGCGCCCCAACGACCTGATCTGGAATTACTGGGTCAACAACTACCTGCTCGGCAACGAGCCGCCGGTGTTCGACATCCTCTACTGGAACAATGACACCACCCGCCTGCCCGCCGCCCTGCACGGCGAATTCATCGAGATGTTCCAGGCCAACCCACTGACACGCGCCGGCGCGCTGGAGGTCTGCGGCACGCCTATCGATCTCAAACAGGTCAGCTGTGATTACTACGTGGTGGCTGGCAGTAACGACCACATCACGCCATGGACGTCCTGCTACAAGTCGGCGCGGCTGTTCGGCGGGCAGTGCGAGTTCGTGCTGTCCAGCAGCGGGCATATCCAGAGCATTCTCAACCCGCCGGGCAACCCCAAGGCGCGCTACATGACCAACCCCGACATGCCGGCCGACCCTAAGGCCTGGCAGGAGGACGCCACCAAGCACGCCGATTCCTGGTGGCTGCACTGGCAGCAATGGCTGACCGCCCGCTCCGGAGAAACCAAGAAGGCACCCGCCAAGCTGGGCAACAAGCGCTACCCGGCAGCCGAGGCGGCGCCGGGCACCTATGTGCACGAACGCTAAACGCACGACGACCACCGACAGGGGCGCCACATGTCATCAGCCTTCGTGTTTCGCACTATCGTGCTGGATCAACAGACGATCCGCACCGCCGTGCGCCCTGGCAGCCCGGACAAGGTGCCGCTGCTGATCTTCAACGGCATCGGCGCCAACCTCGAGCTGGTCATGCCCTTCGTCAACGCCCTGGATAAGGATCAGGAAATCATCGCCTTCGATGTGCCGGGCGTGGGCGGCTCCTCCACGCCGAGCATTCCCTATCGTTTTCCCGGCCTGGCCAAGCTCGCGGCGCGCATGCTCGATTACCTGGACTACGGCCGGGTCAACGCCATCGGCGTGTCCTGGGGCGGCGCCCTGGCACAGCAGTTCGCCCGCGACTACCCGGAGCGCTGCAAGAAGCTGGTGCTGGCCGCAACCTCGGCGGGCGCGATGATGATTCCGGGCAAGCCCAAGGTGCTGTGGCGCATGGCCAGCCCGCGCCGCTATCTGCAGCCGTCCTACGGCGTGCATATCGCCGCCGATATCTACGGCGGCGCCTTCCGCCGCGACCCCAAACTCGCACTGTCCCACGCCAGCAAGGTGCGCTCGGGCGGCAAGCTCGGCTACTACTGGCAGCTGTTCGCCGGCATGGGCTGGACGAGCATTCACTGGCTGCACAAGATCCGCCAGCCGACCCTGGTGCTGGCCGGCGACGACGACCCGATCATCCCGCTGCTCAACATGCGCCTGCTGGCGTGGCGCATCCCCAACTCCGAACTACACGTGATCGACGACGGCCACCTGTTTCTGGTGACCCGCGCCGAGGTGGTGGCACCGATCATCATGAAATTCCTCGCCGAGGAGCGGCAGCCGGCGATCATGCATCCCCAGAACGTGACGGCTCGTGGGCAGCCTTGAATACCGCCTGCGCTGGGACGCGCTGAACAGATGAAAACCCGTGACCGTATCCTCGCCGCTACCCTGCTGCTGTTCAACGAGCGCGGCGAGCCCAACGTCTCGACCCTGGAAATCGCCAACGAGCTGGATATCAGCCCGGGCAATCTCTACTACCACTTCCACGGCAAGGAGCCGCTGACCCTGGCGCTTTTCGAGCAGTTCCAGGCCAAGCTGGCGCCTCTGCTCACGCCCCCTGACGATGTCGATCTCGATGCACAGGACTACTGGCTGTTCCTGCATCTGATAGCCGAAGGCATGTCGGCCTATCGTTTCCTGTTCCAGGATCTCTCCAACCTCAGCGGGCGCCTGCCCAAGCTGGCTGCCGGCATGCGCCACTGGCTCGCCAGGCTACGCCATACGCTGGCGGCCCTGCTGGCGCGCCTTAAAGCCCAACACCTGCTGGTAAGCGACGAAAAAACCCTGCAGCAACTGGTCGAGCAGATCGTGCTGACCCTGCTGTTCGCCCAGGACTACCAGCGCATCGTCGCCCAGCCAGCCGACAGCCGCCTGGTGGTCTACCACGTGATGATGCTGGTCGCCCCTCACCTGCAGGACGAAGCGCGCCACACCACCGAGCTCTTGGCTCTGAGCTATCTGCAGGAAAGCGCCCGCTGAAATAAAAACGCCCGATACGAGATCGGGCGTTTGGGGAGGTCGCTCAACGGCTCAGGACTGCGTGCCGGTAGGCGTCGTGGTGGTGGCCGGAGTTGCCGCTGGAGCTGGCGTTGTAGCGGACGGTGCCGGCGGTGTGGCGGCCTTGCTCGCAGCCGGCTTCTTCGCTGCCGGTTTGCTGGCTGCCTTGGTAGCGGATTTCGCGGCAGGTTTGGCTGCCGATTTGGCCGCTGGCTTGGTAGCCGCTTTGGCGGCTGGCTTGGCCGGCGTCTTGGCGGCAGTAGCCGGTTTGGCTGCAGCCGTCTTGCTGGCCGGCGCCTTCTTGACCGCTGCGGGCTTGGCGACAGCTGGCTTGGTGGCGGGTTTGGCAACGGCAGTGCTGGCTGCCTTGCTCGGAGTCGACGCTTTGGTCGCCGGCTTGGCCGCAGCCTTTTTCACCACAGGCTTGGCTGCTGCCTTGCTGGAAACGCCGGTCAGCGTCTCCAGTTGCCGGGTCAGCAGGTCGACCTTGTCATTGAGCGCCTTGACCTCGTTGCGGCTCGGCACACCCAATCGGGAGATGGCGTTGTTGAGGCGCTTGTCGAAGGCTTCCTCGAGCTCGCTCCACTTGCCGATCGCCTTGTCCTTGACCTCGTCGACGCGCGAACGGGCGCTGCTGACGGACGAGTCGACCGACGATTTCACCGCATCGGCCTGCTTGCCCACGTTGCTCTTGGCGGTTTTCTCGGCCTTTTCGCCATCCTTGACCAGGGTATCGAACAGCTTGGTGCCGTCCTTGCTGACCTTGGAGTAAGCGCCCAGGCCTGCCAACCAGATCTGCCGCGAGTACTTTTCAACCTCGCCGATCCACGAGCTGGTCTGTTTCTCGGTTTTCTTTTTGACAGCCATCCTGCTCTCCTTATTGGGTACGCGCGACACGCTCGAGCAACGCGCTCAGCTCATCCAGCTTAGCAGACAGGGCCTGAATATCCTGTCGGGCGGGAATGCCAAGACGGTTCAGTGCGCCAGCCACGCGCGAGTCGAAGGCCTGCTCGATCTTCTCGATTCGGGCAGCGACCTGGTTCTTCACAACGGACACTCTGCTTCTGGCTTCGTCGATCTGGCCATTGGCCGCATCGACCTGTTCATTGACCTGCTCACGGCCGCGCCGTTCCGCCAGCTCCCCGAGGCGTACTAGGGAGTGGAAATAATCCAGCCCTTCCTGTCCCGCCTTAGCGTAGGCACCCAGACCGGCGAGCCACAGCTTTCTGACCCCTGAAGGTTCATTGGTGGCAGTTGAGCGACGAGTAGAGACGAGCGGTGTCTTGCTGACGGTAGCGTTGGACATGGTGCACCTCACAGTAGCTTGGGAGATGGCCTGCACGACACAGGCTTAACAAGCACCGTAAAGAGCAAAACTAGAAAACGCATACTAATCGGCGCGACCAGGATTGCGCGGAGCGTTCAGGTGAAACGAGGAGAGTTCGTGCGAAGCCTGCGAGCGCACGGCTCGCAGGCTTGGGACAGCCTATCAGTTGCTGGCTGGCGGCGTTGCGCCGTTGGCAGCTGGAGTCGAGGCAGCGGCTGGCTCGGTCGCCGGCTTGCTGGCGGCGGAAGCGGCTGGCTTGCTGGCTTCAGGCTTTGCGGCTGGCCTGGCTGCAACCGGCTTGCTCGCAGCCTTGGCGGCAGGTTTGCTAGCCGCTGGTTTGGCTGCCGCTTTGGCAGCGGTCGCAGGCTTGGCAGCCGTTTGGGCTGATGGCTTAGCGGCTGCTTTGCTCGCTGGCTTGGCAGCAGGTTTAGCTGCGGTCTTGGTCGCAGGTTTAGCAGCAGCGGGCTTCGCAGCTGCCTTAGCGGCAGGCTTGGCTGCAGCCGGTTTAGTCGCGGTTTTGGCGGCAACCGGTTTCGCAGCGGACTTGGCCGCTGGCTTGGCAGCAGTCTGCGCAGCCGGCTTAGCTGCGGGTTTCGCCGCAGCTTTAGCCACGGCAGGTTTGGCAGTTGCCTTGGCAGCCGGCTTAGTTGCAGTCGGTTTGACAGCGACTTTGGCGGCAGTCGGTTTTGTGGCGGACTTGGCCGTTGGCTTGGCTGCGGGTTTCGACGCCGCCTTAGCCGGAGCAGGTTTTGCAGCCGCTTTGGCAGCAGGCTTGGCTGCGGCCTTAGAAGCAGCCGGCTTGGCCGGAGCCTTGTCACGGCTGGACAGTGCCTTGCCGGCTGCTTCACGCACCTTGCCAACGCCCTGGGCCAGCTTCAGGCTTTCCTGGGCATCGCGCTTGAGTTGCACAATGTACTGACGGGTTTCGGTCTGGCGTGCCTGCAGCGCATCGAGCGCGCCTTCCAGCTCATCCACCACGACCTTGGCTTTGGACTGCGCCTTGGCCTTGCCATCGGCCACCGCGGACTGCAGCTTGCCACGGGCTTTGTGCAGTTTTTCCTGAGCGCTACCGCGCTGTTTTTCCAGCTTGGCGAGAATCTTCTCGGCATCTACCAACGCCTGCGAGCAGGCGTTTTCGAGGTGTTCGAGCAAGCTGCCAGAGAGTTGCTGCAGCAGATGCAAAGGGGTGGTGACCGCTTTTTTCTTCACGTTTTTTGTGGCCGGCATGACGCGCCTCCAGGCGGATGGGATAAAGCCATACTAGGTGGGGTGAAATTTGCGCCCGCCCGCTGCGCTTTGCAAGCACCTGCGCAGGGTGGCGAAAGCCAGAAACGACGAGGCCGCGGATGATCGCGGCCTCGTGGCTCATACGGCAGCGGCGGTCGCCTGCTGCTTGTGGGCGGTGTGCAGCACTTCGATCAGGCAGTCTTCGAGTTCGAAGCGCTCGTGCAGCATTTTGCCGAGGCGTTTGAGCTCCAGGCTCACCGCGTCGGGATCACCGCAATCGCCCTCGTCGCAGCGGTCGTTGAAGGCCAGGGCCGCTTCGGTGATCACCTCGATACGCGGATAGATCTGCTTGGCCAGCTCCAGGCCACGCTGATCACCAAACGCCCGGGCTTCTTCGGTGAGCTGTTGGTAGACCTCGAAATGTCCGGCGGACACATAATCGACGAGGTATTCGCAGAACCGCTGCATCACCACCTTGTCACCGACGTCGTCGATGGCGGCATAAGCCTTGATCAGTTCGGCACGTTCCTGCAGCCAACGGTCGATCATCAGGTGTACGCCACCCCACCGCTCCTGCGCATTCTGGCAACTTTCGAGCATGGTGATCCGCTCCCTTTGAGTAAGTCCTGTAGGCATCGGGGCTCAGAACATCGTTCAACCTGTCTTCGCCACGAATCGGAAGTTGGCTGGTCACCGGGCCATATCCCACTGGCCGAAAGTCGATGCCGGACAAGGCGGGCAAAGACGGCAACGCACCACGAGTCGATCCCTGAACGTGCAGCCGAGTCCGGACACTAGCACGATTCGAACTGCAGTCCGACCACTCATTTCGTCTCAGGTTATGCCTGCGTCCAGCACCCTTCAAGCGACATCGCAAGTGGCGCCGACCAAAAGGCCGGCGCCTAAAAACCTTAGCCGCGGCCGGCCGTGGGCTGTGGTTCAACTGCTGTGGTTACCGGCGCCACGCTCACTGCCTGACCACTCAGGCGCCGGTCGAGCAGGCCCAGGCCTTCCTGAAACAAGCGGTTACTGCGCTCCACCTCGCCCAGCTGGGCGAGCAGGCGCGCCAGCTCGGCACAGGTTTCCGGGTGCCGCTCCAGGCGCAGGCTGGTTTCGAAGTAATCGCGGGCCTTGCCCCACAGCTGGTTGTGCAGGCTCAGCCGGCCCAGAGTGAGCAGCAGACCGGCATCGTCCGGATGATGCTTGAGCCAGCCCTCCGCGGCCTGCAACTGCCTGGCCGAGTCGCGGCCACGCAGCAGGCCGTAGAGACGCGCCAGGCGGCCATCGTATTCACGATTAAGCGCCTTGTGCAGCAACTCCTCGGCGCCCGGCTCGGCGCCCAGTGCGCGCAAACGGTCGGCATACACCGCCAGCAATTCAGGCTCGCCGCGCAGGTTTGGCGACAGACGTTCCCAGGCCTGGGCCAGAGACGGCAGCGCCCCGTCGCCGGCATCATCGAACTCCAGCGCCAGCAGATATTCACGCCAGGCACGTCGCTCCAGCGCCATCAGCTCGGCCGGCGCCAGGGCCTTTTCCTTGCGCAGCACCGGCAGCAGCTTGAGCACCGCCTGCCAATCGCCACGGGTTGCATAGAGCTGCTGCAGTTGGCGCAGCACCTGCGGGTTGTGCGGATGGCGTTCGTGCATCACCTGCAGGGTTTGTTGGGCGTCATCGATTTCACCACGCGCCAGTTGTAGTTCGGCGTGGGTCAGGGCGATTGCCAGCTCGGCGTTGGGCTGGCGCTGCAGCGCCTCTTCCAGCAGGGCGTCGCTTTCCTGGTAATGCTCGAGGTTGTGAGCGGCACGGGCGGCGCCCAGGTAATGGATCAGGGGCCGCGGCTCGTTGCGTGCGATGCGGCTCAGGTGCGTCTGCGCCTTGCTCCAACGCCCTTCGATCAGTTCCTGGAAGCCATGCTCGGAAGCACTGCGCACGCGGCGCTCGCGGTGCAGCCGCGACCAGGGGTTGATCAGCCCGACCGAGACCAGCAGCGCACGAATCAGCACGCGCAGCAACCAAAGCGCCAGCACGACCGCGGCGAGCAATAGCACAAAGGCCCACAGCGTCGACTCGTAGCGAAAGCCCTTGTAGGCGAACAGCACGTAGCCCTGATGCTCGGAGATGGCCAGGCCCAGAAGCGCCAGAGCGCCGATCACCAGCACGGTGAGCAACAGCAGGTAAACGCGCTTCATGGGCGCTCCTCCTCACCGTCCTCGCCCGGCGCATCCTTGAGGCGCTCACGCGCCGACTGCTTGTGCTCGATATAGGCCTGAACGGCGTTGAGCGATTCGCCGAGCTCAGGCGCCTTGACCTCGATGGGCTGGTCGACCAGTTCGCCGACGCGGGCGCGCAGGGCGCGGCTATCCGGGTTGTCGCGGTTGAAATTGGCGTCCAGCACCTCGGCTGCTTGCTGCAGCGCCTGCCGGTAAACCTGGGTCTGCCCATGCAGCGCGGCCCACTGGGCCTGCTCAAGCGCCAGGCTCAGGGCCAGGCGCACTTGCGTCAGACTTTGCCCGGCGAGCAGCGGACGCACGTTCTGGTCAGCGTTGAAATCGAGACGGAAATACTGCGAGAGCTTGTGCAGAGCCTGGCCCCACCAAGTGCCGGGCTCGCTTTCGGCGGCCAGTTCGCCGAGCACGCCGCCATCGGCGACGAACTTGGGATTGAGCGAGTTGAGCTGCGCGGCCTGCTCTCGCAATGCGCCGAGCTGCAGGAACAGACCGGTGCGATCGGGGTTGTCGGTGGCGTGCAAGGCTTCCAGGCTCCTGGCCAACTGCTCGCGAGCGGCGAAGGCGGCGGGGTCGTCCTGGTCACGAAGGATCTCGTCGGCCGCCTGGACCAGCGCCGTGGCGCTATTGATGTCCTGCAACGCCGACAGACGCAGGCTGGCCAGACGCAGCAGGTGCTCGGCCTCGGCCAAGCGCCACTCCTGGCGGCTCGCGCCCAGCACGGTTTCCAGGCGGCGATTGAGTAGCTGCTGGTCGCCCTGCAACTGCGCTACCAGTTGGCGGCGCTCTTCGAGCTCCTGCACGCTGGGCAGTTGCTGAAGACGATCATCGAGACTTTCGGTGCGCTGGTTCAGTGCCTGGGCCTGGCTGCGTGCCTGCTCGAGCTGGCTGGACTGCTGCCGGGTTTCGCTCTGCAGCGCACGCAGTTGCCAGGCACTCCAGCCGCCGACGCCGACACCAATGGCGCCAATCAGCAGGGCCACGGCGGCGATGGCTGAGCCACGCGCCGCGGGCTTGGCCTCGGCAGCGACCGGGGAAGATTCGGGGGCGGTCAACACAGGCTGTTCCTGCTCTTTCGGGGGAGTCGCTTCGCTCACGTATCCATCCTTTGCTTCAAGAGTCGGGCGAAGCCTGCGCACGCAAGGCCGCCAACAACGCCGCAGTGTCGGCACCACGGCAATCCACAACATCAACCGCGCCCAGCTCGCGCGCCATCTCAGCGACACGCGGGCTGGGCACGAACAAGGGTAGCTGCGCCAGCGTGGGCCAGTCATCCGCCGCCAGTTGCTGCAGATGCATCAGACCCTGCCCACTGCTGACCACCAAGCCATTCAAGCGTTCCACCTGTATCAGCCGCTGCAGCGTGCCGGCCGGGTAGGTAGGCAGCATGCGGCGGTAGACCGGTAGATAGTCCACCTCGACGCCCTGGGCCCGCAAGCTGTCAGCAAGCAGGGTACGGCCATCCTCGCCGCGGATGATCAGCACCCGCGGGAACATCGCGGCCTTGAGGGGTTCTTGCAGCTCGGGTAGCTCCAGCAACGCTTCACTATCGTCGCCGTTTTTCGGCCAGAACACCGTCAGGCCGTAGTCGGCGAGGATCTGCCCGGTGCCGGCACCAACGCTGAACCAGGGCTGATCGGATAGTGGCTGCGGCCAATACCGATCGAGCAGTTCAAGACCGAAACGGGCGGCGGGCTTGCTCACCACGATCACTGCCGTGTAGCGGTGCAGGTCGCAAATGGTCGCGCCATGCTGAGGCGTTTCTGGCAGTTGCTCGATACCCAGCAGGGGCAGGCAGGCGCAGTGGATGCCTTCACTGGCGAGCGTTTGGGCCAGTGCCTGGCCCTCCTGCTCGGTTCGGGTCAGCAGCAGGCGCCAGGCACTCACTCGGCAGCGGCCTCGCCGTATACGGCCTTGAGGATTTCGCCCGCACCCTGAGCCAGCAGTGCCTCGGCGACGTCGATGCCAAGGCGCTCGGCGTCCTCAGCCGAACCGCGTTGTTCGGCACGCAGCAAGCGGCTGCCATCAGGCTCGCCAACCAGGCCACGTAGCCACAGCTGCTCGCCTTCGAGAATGGCGTAGCAGGCAATCGGCACCTGGCAGCCGCCGTTGAGGCGCTTGTTCATGGCACGCTCGGCGGTGACGCGCAGCGCCGTCTCGGTGTGGTTGAGCGGCGCCAGCAGTTGCTGCAATTGAGCATCGCCGACCCGGCACTCGATACCCACCGCGCCCTGCCCGCCCGCCGGCAGGCTGTGCTCGACCGTAATGGAGGCGCGGATGCGATCTTCGAAACCGAGGCGGATCAGCCCCGCCGCCGCCAGGATGATGGCGTCGTACTCGCCGGCATCCAGTTTGGCCAGACGAGTGTTGACGTTGCCACGCAGAAAATGGATTTTCAGATCCGGGCGACGCGCCAGCAGCTGGGCCTGGCGACGCAGACTGGAGGTGCCGACCACACTGCCGGCCGGCAGCGCGTCGAGGCTTTCATAGGTATTGGAAACGAAGGCGTCGCGCGGATCTTCACGTTCGCAGATGCAGAACAGGCCGAGCCCTTCCGGGAAATCCATCGGCACGTCTTTCATCGAATGCACGGCGATGTCGGCCTGGTCTTCGAGCAGCGCGGTTTCCAGTTCCTTGACGAACAAGCCCTTGCCACCAATCTTGGCCAGTGGCGCGTCGAGCAACTTGTCACCACGGCTGACCATCGGCACCAGGCTCACCCGCAAGCCCGGGTGGGCCAGTTCGAGACGGGCCTTGACGTGTTCGGCCTGCCACAGGGCCAGGGCACTCTTGCGGGTGGCGATGCGAATTTCGCGGGTCATGCGGACGTTCCAGAAAACCAGTTGCCGCGAATGATAACAGGCTCACGGGGCGCCGGCCCGAAGCCGGCTGCGACCCTTCGCCCTACTGCTCGCGACTCTGCTACTGATTCGCTAGATCTGGTTCATCAGCTTGCGCACACCCGCGACATGGCGGCGGCTGACCACCAGCGCATCGCCATTAAGCCCCTTCAGATACAGCTGGAAGTGACCCAGCGGAGTGCGCTGCAGGCGCTCGATGCGCTCGCGGGCCACCAGGGCATTGCGGTGGATACGCACGAAGCGATCACCGAATTCGTCTTCGAGGGCTTTGAGCGGCTCGTCGAGCAGTACTTCTCCACCGTCATGACGCAGCGTCACGTACTTGTGGTCGGCGATGAAGTAGATCACGTCGTCCAGGGGGATGAGCTCGATACCTTTGCGAGTCCGCGCGCTGATGTGGCTGCGCGGGCCGACGCCGCTTTCGGCGGCTGGGCGGGTCAGTGCAGCCAATTGCACACGGTTGAGGCGCTCGGCCTTCTTCAGCGCATCTTCAAGATGCTCGGGACGCACGGGTTTGACCAGATAGCCCACCGCGCTGACCTGAAAGGCCTCCACGGCAAATTCATCATGGGCGGTGCAGAAGATCACCGCTGGCGGCGCCTCGCGCTCGCAGAGCCTGGCGGCGGCCTGCAGGCCGTCGAGGCCCGGCATGCGGATGTCGAGCAGCACTACGTCGGGCTTGAGGCTCTCCACGAGCGCCAACGCCTCTTCGCCATTGCTCGCAGAGGGCTCGACCACACGATAGCCGTCCAGCGCGGCCACCATTCGGCTCAGGCGCTCACGGGCAAGGGGTTCGTCATCAACGATCAAGACATTCATAATGATCTGGCTTCCTGCATGGGTCTTGCACATGGGTAGCGTAGACGGGTGTAGTGAAGGCCATCGCGGCGCTCCACACTGAGATTGGCCTGCGAACCGAAAAGTGCCGCAAGCCGTGCATCGATGTTGGCCAGTGCCTGGTGCGTACCGCGCGAGGCCATGGGTGCGCCGCCCTCCTCATAGGGGTTGCAGACGCTGAGATGGAATACACCATCGTTGTATGTGGCTGATATCTGCACCAGTCCCCCCTCGATACGTGGCTGGATACCGTAGATCAGAGCGTTCTCCAGCAGCGGCTGCAGAGTCAGCTGAGGAATCGGCAGGTCAGCGGGAACATCGTCGACATCCCACTGCAACTGTAGCCGTTCGCCAAGCCGGTATTGCTCGATAGACAGGTACCGCCGTGCCAGATCCAGTTCCTCGCTCCAACTGACGAGGCTTCCGGGCTTGGCCAGGCTTGCCCGGAACAGGTCGGAGAGATCCAGCACCGCCTGTTCCGCCCTGGCAGAATCTGTGACAACCAGGCTCGCGATGCTGTTCAAACTGTTGAACAGGAAGTGCGGGCGGATGCGCGCCTGCAGCGACTCGATGCGCGCGCGCAGCTCGGCCTGCTCCTGACGCCGCCACTGGCTCTGCAGGTAGAAATAACGCAGCAGCAACGCTGACATGATCAGGCTGATCAGCGCATGGCGCAGGTACAGGTTGACCTCGCCCTCATGGGGCAACGGCCCGCCCAGATCGTAGTAGTCGGCCACCGCCGTGCAGCCCATCGTCAGCCCAACAACCAGGGCGCAGCAGGCCGCCCCCGCCCACATCGCCCGCAACCTGGCGAGCAGCGGCCGCAGCCGACACAACAGTGCCGAGGACAGCAGCATGATCCACTGCACGAACAGCGAGGTCAGCGCCAGGCGCACCCAGTCGAAACCGGGCAACATCGGCTCGGCGAGCACCAGTACCAGCACCAGCAATTCGGCGAGCAGCACGGTGCTGAGCAGCGCTTCGGGCTGGCACAGTTCGGGCACGAAGAAATCGTTCGGCGCCTGGGGGGGCGAGGTCTTGCGTTTGTCGTTCATCTCGGCAGTTTCGGCGTGCACTGCGCAACCGGCAAGAGAGCCCGTGGCAGGCAGGCGAAATAAGCCGCGTAAACGCGTGGCCGAGGGACGAAACTGTGACCCAGGCGACACTCGCACCGGCCACTGCGCAGGGTGTCGGGTCTGTTATCATCGACACACTTTTCCGCCATGACGGGCAGCCTTGATCCGTCCGAACACGCCTACAGCCGAGCCACATTCATGAGCCAAGAAAAAACCAATCAGTCCTGGGGCGGCCGCTTCAGCGAGCCCGTCGACGCCTTCGTCGCACGCTTCACCGCCTCGGTGGAATTCGACAAGCGCCTCTATCGCCACGACATCATGGGCTCCATGGCCCACGCCACCATGCTGGCCAAGGTCGGTGTGCTCACCGATGCCGAGCGCGACGCCATCGTCGACGGCCTCAAGCAGATCCAGGGCGAGATCGAAGCCGGTCAGTTCGACTGGCGCGTTGATCTGGAAGACGTGCATATGAACATCGAGGCGCGCCTGACCGACCGCATCGGCGTCACAGGCAAGAAGCTGCACACCGGCCGCTCGCGCAACGACCAGGTAGCTACCGACATCCGCCTGTGGCTGCGCGACGAGATCGACATCATCCTTGCCGAGATCACCCGCCTGCAGCAGGGCCTGCTGGGCCTGGCCGAAGCCGAAGCGGACACCATCATGCCCGGCTTCACCCACCTGCAGACCGCGCAGCCGGTGACTTTCGGCCATCATCTGCTGGCCTGGTTCGAGATGCTCTCGCGTGACTACGAGCGCCTGGTCGACTGCCGCAAGCGCACCAACCGCATGCCGCTGGGCTCGGCCGCACTGGCCGGCACCACCTACCCGATTGCCCGCGAGATCACTGCTGAATTGCTGGGTTTCGACGCCGTTGGCGGAAACTCCCTGGACGGTGTTTCCGATCGCGACTTCGCCATCGAATTCTGCGCCGCCGCCTCGCTGGCGATGATGCACCTGTCGCGCTTCTCCGAAGAGCTGGTGCTGTGGACCAGCGCGCAGTTCCAGTTTATCGACCTGCCGGATCGCTTCTGCACCGGCTCCTCGATCATGCCGCAGAAGAAGAACCCGGACGTGCCCGAGCTGGTGCGCGGCAAGACCGGCCGTGTGTTCGGCGCCCTGACCGGCCTGCTGACCCTGATGAAAGGCCAGCCGCTGGCGTACAACAAGGACAACCAGGAAGACAAGGAGCCACTGTTCGACGCTGCCGACACCCTGCGCGACAGCCTGCGCGCGTTCGCCGACATGGTGCCGGCAATCAAGCCCAAGCGCGAAATCATGCGCGAGGCGGCGCTACGCGGCTTCTCCACCGCCACCGACCTGGCCGATTACCTGGTGCGCAAGGGCCTGCCCTTCCGCGACTGCCACGAAATCGTCGGTCATGCCGTGAAGTACGGCGTACAGAGCGGCAAGGATCTGGCCGAAATGAGCCTCGACGAACTGCGCCAGTTCAGCGACCAGATCGAGCAGGACGTGTTCGCCGTGCTGACTCTGGAAGGCTCGGTGAATGCCCGTAACCACATCGGCGGCACCGCACCGGCCCAGGTGCGTGCGGCGGTGGCCCGCGGCCAGAACCTGCTGGCCACACGATGAGCGTTCCCGGCCGCCGGATTTCGGTGGTCGGCTGCTCCGGCGCAGGCAAGAGCACACTGTCGCGCCAACTGGCACGGCAGCTGGGCTACCGGCATATCGAGCTCGATGCACTGTTCCATCAACCCAACTGGCAACCGTTGCCCACCGAGCAATTCCAGCAGGCAACGCGTGAAGCTCTGCACGGTGACGGCTGGATCGCCGAAGGCAACTATTCGGCGGTGCGGCCGCTGGTACGCGAGCGCTCGGACATGGTCATCTGGCTCGACCTGCCGCGCCACAAGGTCATGCGCCAGGTGATCTGGCGTACCTTGCGCCGGCTCACCACGCGAGAGGTGCTGTGGAACGGCAATCGCGAGCGCTGGAGTAATCTCTTCAAACTCGACCCGCGGCAATCCATTCTGGCCTGGGTCTGGACGCGACACGCGGTCTACCGGCAGCGCTACAGCGAAGAAATGCGCAACGTTTCACCGTCTTGCACCTACCTGCGCCTGGACTCACGCCAAGCCGTCGAGAACTTTCTGGCCAGCCTGCCGCATCGTTAAATTTCTATATCGGAAGACTTTCATGACCCTGAACATCCGCCCCGCGGTACGCGAAGACGCCGCCCTGATCCTGCGTTTCATCACCGACCTGGCCATCTACGAGAAGGCCGAGCACGAAGTGAAAACCGATGTCGCCGGCATCGAGAACAGCCTGTTCGGCGAGGGCAGCACCGCCCACGGTCTGATCTGCGAACTGAACGGTGAGCCGATCGGCTACGCCGTGTATTTCTTCAATTACTCGACGTGGCTGGGCAAACACGGTCTGTACCTGGAAGACCTGTACGTCACCCCGCAGCAGCGCGGCGTCGGCGCCGGCAAGGCGCTGCTGCGCCACCTGGCCAAGCTGGCGGTGGCTCGCGGTTGCGGGCGCTTCGAGTGGTCGGTGCTGGACTGGAACACGCCCGCCATCGATTTCTACGAATCGATCGGCGCCAGGCCGCAGAACGAATGGATCGGCTATCGCCTGACCGGCGAAGCCCTGACGAGCTTCGCCGCCGGCTGATTCAACCGCCGAAACGCGCCTTCATGTGGGCCAGGAACGGCCCCATCAACGCGTCCTTGTCGGCCGCGATGCGCTGTACATTAGGGTTCTTGGCGAATCTGTCGAGCAGTTCTTTTGCCGTGGGAAAATCGCCCAGCAGGTCGATGGCGAACACCTTGTGGGCCACGGCGGCGGCCAGGTCGACGCTGTACAGGAAATACAGGTCGGCCAGGCTCAGGCTGTCGCCCGCCACGTAGGGCGAGAAGGCGCCGAGGCGCTTCAGCGAATCGATACCGGCCAGCAGCTCTTCACGGGTCTTGGCCTGGATCGCCGGGTCGACCTGCAGACCGAAGAACGCCTGGGCGTAGCAGGCACGAGCCGGCAGCTCGATATACAGCTCGATGTGCCTGGCCAGCTCGCGTATCCGCGCCTGCTTGTAGGCATCGCCAGGCAACAGCGATGGCCCCTGGCCCAGCGCCTCGAGGTATTCGAGAATCGCCGAGGTCTCGCTGATGTAGCCATGCGCGCATTGCAGCACCGGCACCTTGCCGCGCGGGCTGATCGCCAGGAAGGCCTCGTCGCGGGACGCGAAGACCTGCACTTCCTCGAACGGCAACCCCTTCTCCAGCAGGGCGAGCTTGACCATGTTGTAGTAGTTGCTGACGGCGAAACCATGGAGCCTGAGCATGGATACGTTTCCTCTGGTAGGCAGACCGGGCTCGGTCAGGGCTACACGCTAGCGGCATTGCGTGCCGGCCGCCAGGGGCATTTCGGACAACTGGCCGCCGCCAGTGACGACTGCTACCCTGCGCCCGCCCGACGTCGCCGACTACGCTTGGCGGCGCCAGCGACCGGGCCTATGCCAACCCATGGACTGGAGTTTCTCCCATGAAGAATCTGTTCTTCTTCGACGCAATGCTCACCCCGAAAATCATCACCTTCGTCTACTGGCTGATGCTGCTCAGCGTGGCCGTAAGCAGCCTGACGATGATGTTCGGCGCCTACGGCAGCTTCCTCGGCGGCCTGGGCACCCTGATCGGCGGAGTGATCGGCGCACGGATCGGCTGCGAGCTGATGATCGTGCTGTTCAAGATCCACGAGAACCTGCAGAAGATCGCCAACCGCCCCTGACCCCAGACGCAAGGCAGGCGACTCGGCTCAGCGCTGGATCGCCTGCCAGGCTGCGACGAATGCGGCGGCGTTGTCAGCCACTTCGCTAACGCCCATGCCGGGCTTGTACAGCGCCGAACCCAGGCCGAAGCCGCTCGCCCCCGCCGCTACGTAGTCGGCCATGTTCGCTGGCGTGATACCACCCACCGGCAACAACGCGACGTCACGGGCGAACACCGCGCGCCATGCCTTGACGATCTGCGGGTTGAATTGTTCGGCCGGGAACAGTTTGAGCACATCGGCACCCGCCTCAATCGCCGCGAAACCTTCGCTCGGCGTCGCCACGCCCGGTGCGCTGAACAGCCCGGCCTGGCGGGTCGCCTGAATCACCTGGGTATTGCAGTTGGGCGAAACGATCAGCCGCCCGCCGGCCTGCGCCACCTCCTCGACCTGGCGGACACTGAGCACGGTGCCGGCGCCGATAAGCGCGCGCTCGCCCAGCTCGGACGCCAGCAGGCCGATGCTCTGCAGTGGCTCGGGCGAGTTCAGGGGAATCTCGATAGCCCGGAAACCGGCCTCGTAGAGCGCCAGGCCCACAGGCACGATTTCCTCGGGGGCAACGCCGCGCAGAATGGCGATCAACGGCAGCTCGCGAAGGTAGGTAGCGGACATTACAGGCCCTCCTCGGGCGTCACGGAAATGGATGAAAGCTCGGTCTCAGGGCCGCCAGCCAAGCTCGGCGGAAATGGCCGCCGCGCAGGTAATAACCTCGGGTCGCAGGTCATGCAGGCGTGCCTCGGGCATATAGGGCACGGCACTGGCCACACTCAGGGCTGCGACGATCTGCCCGCTGGCATCACGTATCGGCGCGGCCACGCAGCGAATCCCCAGCTCGTTGTCTTCCAGATCGAGGCTAAAGCCGCCGCTGGCGTAGTCGCGCATGCGGTCACGAAAATCTTCCCAGGACATCGCGGCGCTGCCGGCACGTAACTGGCGGTCGCGCTCATGGAGCACCTGCCATTCGCTTTCCGGCAGATCGAGCATCAGCGCCTTGCCGATGCCGGTCAGCGCCAGCGGCATGCGCAGGCCGATGCGCGAGCGCATTTCCAGACCGCGACTACCTGGCAGCTTGTCGATGTACAACACATCGCTGCCGTCACGCACGCCCAGGTGCACCGTGTCCTGGGTGGCCCGGGCCAAGCGAGCGAGATGCGCATGCGCGAGCTTGCTCAGCGGCATCTGCGCGCGAGCCTTGTAGCCGAGCTCGATCAGCCGCGGGCCCAGCTGATAACCGCCACTGCTGCCACCCAGGGCGCGCAGGTAATCCGCCTGCACCAGGGCGGCGATCAACCGGTGAGTGGTACTGCGCGAGCAGCCGATGGCGGCGCCAATATCGGCCAGGCTGCAGGCGCCCTGGGCGACGGCATCGATGACCGCCAGGCCGCGAAACAGCGCCTGGGCGCCCGCCGGCGCCTGTTTGTCGTGATCTGCTTGCATGAGTTTCTCCAGACGCAGGACTGTAGTCGCGCGATCCGCAATTCTCAATATGAGAAATCAACTCCCACAATTCGGGAATATATTTTGGCCGCCACATCCATGGTCAGCAGCCAATCACCTGCCTACACTGCCCACTTTCTCCCGACCGACTGGACCGCCCCATGAGCAGCGCCGACGAGCACGACGACACCTTCACCGAAAACACCCTGGTTCAGGCCATCGAGAATCAGCTGGAGTCCGGTGAGCCGGCGTTCGCCCAGGCGGTGCTGAACAAGCTGACCCTGGTCGGCCATGACCGCGAGGAAAGCGTGCAGATGATGGCCATGGTGCTGGCCCACGAAGTGGACGCCATGTTGCGCGAAGATCGGCCCTTCGATGCCGAGAACTATGAGCGCCTGTTGCGCGCCCTGCCGACCCTGCCCGACGAAGCCTGAGCCCGCGCGACAGCCAGCCACCTTCTTTCCCGCGGTGGGCACTGCTATGGTTGCACAACGCCCCTGTGGATAAGCCCGGATGCGTTACTCCACATCCCTTAGCCTGTGCCTGACTCTACTGCTCGCCACCAGCGCCCTGGCCGGGCAGGTGCCGCGCATCGGCGCCGAGGATGACTGGTATCCCTACACCGCCTACCGCGACGGCCGCGTGCAGGGCATGTCGGTGGAGATCGTCGAGGCCGCCTTCGCCGCCAGCGACACGCCGGTGCAGCTGGTGCCCTACCCTTACGCCCGCTGCATGCAGATGACTGAAGAAGGCATATTGGCGGCCTGCTTCAACACCGCACCGGATGCGCGCATTGACGCCGATTATCTGATCCCCGAAGAGCCACTGTTCAGCGACGACATCCTGCTCTGGGCCCGCGCCGGTGAAACGCCAGCAAACGGCAAGCCGCAGAGTCTCGCCGGGCGCAAGGTGGCGGTGACCATCGGCTACGAATACGGCGCGCGCCTGGACAATGACCAGCAGGTGATCCGCATCCCCGTGCGCCGCGACCTCAGCGGTTTTCTAATGCTGCAGCGCGGCCGCGTGGATTTCGTGGCCGCCTACCGCGGCACCGCCCAGGCGCTGTTTCGCGAGAACCCGCAACTGGCCGACCAGTTCGTGGCGTTGGAGACCCTCGACAGCCCCACGCTCTACTTAAGTTTTTCGCGTCACAATCCCGATGCAGCCGCGCTGCTCAAGCACTTCGAACAGGGCATGCGCGTCTTGCACAAAGATGGCCGTTACCAGAAGATTCTCGAGCGCTGGCAGCACGTTCCGGCGAACTGCCGCCGCCTTGACTACACTTCGCCTGCGGGGCGAACCCGCGATCCACGGCCCGAGCCGTGCACTACAACAACAGGCAGGAGTCACCATGGCCTTTAATGCCGATCTGGTCGCCGAACTGGAAATTCTTTTGCTGTTCAACCTGGACAATGGACAGGAGGGTCTGAAGATCCACCACGATGCCGCCTCATCCGCCGTCGCCGCTGCCGGGCGCCTGCATGGCAAGGGCCTGATCACCCTCCCGGATGGCGGCTACCTGACCCGCCTGGGTCACGAAGCTGCCGAACACGCGCAAAGCCTGAAAACCATCCTCACCACCGGCAAAGCGCTCTGACCGCCTGAACACGCCTGCCGTCCGAGGCGGCAGGCCCTCTCCCGAACGCCATTGCGAGCAGGTGCGCCGCGCCTGTAGGCTTGCTCATCACCCGGCCGAGCCCGAGCATGACGCGCCACCTGCCCCTGCGACCCAATATCGATGACGGCATCGACCGCAAGGTGCTGACGCAGCTGCGCGCACGCTTCATGCGCATCAACCACGGCCGCCAGCAGCGCGCGATGCAGGCCCTGTCGACCCGCCAGCAACGAGTGCTGACGCTGTTACCGTTGCTGTTTCACGTCAATCATCCGTTACTGCCCGGCTACGTGTCGGCGCAGACGCCGGCTGGTCTGGCGCACTTCGAGCCTTCGGCGCAGCTGCTGGCCGAAGCCCAGCGCCTGACCCGCTCCTTCGCCTACAAACCGGCTCGCGCGCCGGCGCCAACGCCCATCCATGGCCTGTTTCTGATGGGCAGCCTGGGCACCGTGGCCCAGGCCGAACAGAGCGACATGGATTTGTGGGTCTGTCATGCCAGCGAGCTCGACCCTGGCGAACGCGAAGCGCTGCAACGCAAGTGCGACCTGCTGCAGAGCTGGGCGGCCAGCCAGGGCGCCGAAGCGCATTTCTTCCTGATCGACCCCGAGCGTTTTCGCAGCGGTTTACGGGACGCGCGGCTGACCTCGGACGACTGCGGCACCACCCAGCATTTCCTGCTCCTCGACGAGTTCTACCGCACGGCGATCTGGCTGGGCGGGCGTATGCCGCTGTGGTGGCTGGTGCCGGCGGACGACGAGCATCGCTATGCCCATGTCACCGAAGCCTTGCTGAGCAAGCGTTTCGTGCGCGCCGAAGATGTACTGGATTTTGGCCACCTGGCCGAGGTGCCGGCCGGTGAGTTTCTCGGCGCCGGTATGTGGCAACTGTTCAAGGGCATCGAGTCGCCCTACAAGTCAGCGCTCAAGTTACTGCTCACCGAGGTATACGCCAGCGAACA
This sequence comes from Phytopseudomonas straminea, assembly GCF_900112645.1. Lineage (GTDB taxonomy): Bacteria > Pseudomonadota > Gammaproteobacteria > Pseudomonadales > Pseudomonadaceae > Aquipseudomonas > Aquipseudomonas straminea. Next base: position 402,552 of record NZ_FOMO01000001.1, read on the forward strand.
TCCCCAGGTGCGCTGCCTGTCGCTGCGCTTCAAGCAGGCGGTTTACGACGGCCTGCTCGACCTCGACGAGCTGGACCCCTACGTGCTGATCTACCGCCGCCTGGAGCAATACCTGCAGGCACGCGGCGAAACCGAGCGCCTGGAACTGGTCAGGCGCTGCCTGTACCTGAAGGTCAACAAGAAGATTAGCAAGCCGCCGCGCCACCGCGAAAAGAGCTGGCAGCGCCTGTTGCTCGAACGGCTGACTGGTGAGTGGGGCTGGGGCGAGCGCCAGCTGATCCTGCTCGACAGCCGCAGCCAGTGGAAGGTCCGACAGGTCGTCGCCGAACGCCAGGCGTTGGTCAACGAACTCAACTACAGCTACCGCTTCCTGTCGCTGTTCGCGCGCAAGCGCCCTGACGGTGTGGCGGCCAGCAGCCGCGACCTGGCCGTGCTGGGTCGGCGCCTGTACGCTGCCTTCGAACGCCGCGCCGGCAAGGTGGAATTCATCAACCCGGGCATCGCCCCGGACCTGGGCGAAGACACCCTGACTCTGGTGCATAATCCGTCGCCCAAGGGCGAGCGCTGGGCGCTCTACAGCGGTAGCCTCGGCGCCCAGGAATGGCAGGATTTCGCCCCGCTGCGCCAGGCCCGCAGCCTGATCGAGCTGCTCGCCTGGAGCCATCGCAATGGCGTGATCGACAGCGGCACGCACCTGTCGCTGCATCCGGGTGACAGCGACCTCACCGAAGTCGAGCTGAGCCAGTTGCTCGGCTGCCTGGCCCAGGCCCTGCCGATGCCCCTGGCGAGCGTGACCGAAGCCGCTCTGGCACGCCCACGCCGGCCTGCCGAAGAACTGCTGCTGATCAACGTTGGCATCGATCCGCTGCGGCAGCACAGCCAGATGAATGTGCACATGACCAGTGAGCGCACCGACCCACTGGGCTATTCCGGCGTGCGCGACAACCTGGTGCTGACCCTGGACCGCATCACCCTAAACAGCTGGAACGAGTTGCTGGTCGAGCGCTACGACGGGCCCACCGCCCTGCTCGACTGCCTGAGCGATGTACTCAACGCGATGCCTGGTCGCGATGAACGCCCCAACCTGAGGGTGTTCTGCTACTGCCGCAACCGCGCCACGACCATCGTCGAGCGCGTCGAGGGCTTGCTGAATGAGCTGGTCGACTGCCTCGATAGCGGCCAGCAGCAGCGCTACCTGCTGCAGATCGCCCGCCGCTATCACCTGCTCGACCTGACGCCTGGCAGAGTGCGGCACAGCATGCTGGAGGATCTGCCCACGCTGCTCGAACACCTAGCCCAGGATCGCGCCGAATACAGCCCGCTGCGCCTGGACCGTAACGCGCTGGAAGGTGAAGACCTGGCGCTGATCCTCGAGGCCGGACGCCCGGCGTGCATCCAGGTGTTCTATCGCCTGCACGAAACGGAAGGCCTGGCGCAGATCAACGTGCTCGACGAATGCGGCGCGTTGTGGCGCAGCCAGGTGCCGTTCCATAACGAAACCAGCCTGCTGACCCCGCTGCACCGCTTCCTGCAATCGCTGCTGTACCGGCGCGACGCCGCCCAGGCCCTCGAAGGCCCGCAGCAACCGCTCGAAATCCTTTACCACCAACTGCTGCCGGCCGCTCCGCTGCGTGCGCAGCGCCTGGAGCCCAGACCGGCGCCGCTGAACGAAGTCAGCCTGCCGTTCTATGACGTTCAGGCCATCGTCGAGCCGGGCAACGGCCCACGCGCCTACGTCAGCCTGTTCTGCAACCACCGGGAGTTTTCCGAGCTTGAACACGGCGAACAGCTATTCACCAACGTGGCTCGGCACATTCTCGCCCAGCGCAGCGAGCAGCAACCGTATCCCTGCTACATCACCGACCTCGACCTTTCCGCTCTGCTCGGCGAGCGGCAGCCCTCGGTGGTGCATTACCTGCGCTACAAGGCCAGCCTCGAAGAGGCACTGAACGGCGCGCTGCGCACGTCCTGATCATGGGCGTTACCTGAAAACCCGAATCGCGGCGCGATCCGGGCCAAGAAGGAAGCCGACTCGGCAGAGGGAACGGCGCCGAGTCGGGTGCAACTCAGCGAGCGTATTCGCCTGCCGCTTCCGGCTGGTATTCGACTTCCAGCAGGGTCAGCTTGAGCACCTTGCCGCCCGGTGCCGGCCAATCGATGTGCTGGCCAACGCTCAAGCCCAGCAGAGCCGCGCCGACCGGCGCGAGGATCGATACCTTGCCTTCGCCGCCGGCGTCCTGGGGATAGACCAGGGTCAGGTGATAGTCCTTGCCACTCCCTTCCTCGCGGCAGTGCACACGCGAATTCATGGTCACCACCCCGGCCGGAATCTGCTCGTGGCCAACCACCTCGGCGCGGTCAAGCTCGGCCTGCAGGGCTTCGGCGGTCGGGCCAAACTCATCGAGGCCATCGAGCAGTTGCTCCAGGCGCTGCAGATCGAGGCGGGTAATGGTGATGGACGGTGTGCTGGCCATGGTGCGGGCATATCTCCTTTGCTGGACGCCAAAAAAGCAAAACCCCATCGAAACGACGGGGTTTTTGCAGAAGCTCATTTTGCAGAAGCCAGGCTGACCGTAACACAGCCACCCAAATAAACAAGAGCCGGCTCACCCGTCCATCAGGCGCCGCTCGGCCAGGTCGCGGATAACCCGCCGACGCTCGTCGCTGGCGTTGCCCCATTCGAGAATTTCCGCCAGCAGTCGCCCGCAGCCCAGGCAGCGCTCGGCCTCGTTCAGGCAGCAGCGCCGGCGACAGGGCGAGGCCACCACAGTGGCGCCCGGCGCGGGCTTGCCGGCATCTTCAGATTTCATCGAACTCGAGTTCGGCGCCTGCCTGCTCGGCGACGATACGCTCGAGCATCTCGCTCAGCAGTTCGTCGCTGCTGTCGCAGATCCAGCGCTGATTGTCCTCGTCGTAATCGAAGTGAAAACCTCCCGAACGGGCCGCCAGCCAAAGCTGACGCAGCGCCGGCTGGCGGCTGAAGATCAGTTGCGAGCCGTTTTCGAAACGCACCGTCAGCACGCCCGCGGAGTTCTCCAGATCGATATCCAGGTCGCTGTCGTCGAAGATGTCTTCCAGCGCCTGCTGCACCGCATCGACCAAGTCGTGGAAACGGGCTTCGCTCAAACTCATTGCACTTACCTCATGAAAAATTCAGCTGCATCGGACCAACGCCAGGGCCAAGGACTGCGGTGCCTGCACAGGTCAGCCAGCCAGGGCAAAGCCCCGCCGGACGGGAACCCCGGCGCATAGGCAACATGCCGGGGGGTCGGTATACTCGGGGGCAATTATGCTTTATTACAAGGATTTGACCATGAAGCGGCTGTTCACTGCCCTCATCGCGCTCGTCGCCGTCACCACCCTGCTCGGCGGCTGCGGCCAGAAAGGCCCGCTGTACCTGCCGGATGATAACCAGTCCGGCTCGTCGCACGACCAACACGAATAAGGGCCACCCATGAACACCTTCGAATACCGCGACGGTTCGCTGTTCGCGGAAGGTGTGGCGTTGTCCGCCATTGCCCAGCGCTTCGGCACGCCCACCTACGTCTACTCGCGCGCCCACATCGAAGGGCAGTACCGCGCCTACGCCGATGCGCTGGCGGGTATGCCGCATCTGGTCTGCTACGCGGTCAAGGCCAACTCCAATATCGGCGTGCTGAACGTGCTGGCGCGCCTCGGCGCCGGTTTCGACATCGTCTCCAGCGGTGAGCTGGAGCGCGTGCTGGCGGCCGGTGGCGAGCCGAGCCGCATCGTCTTCTCCGGTGTGGGCAAGAGCCGCGACGACATGCGCCGCGCGCTGGAAGTCGGCGTGCACTGCTTCAACGTCGAGTCGGGCGTCGAGCTCGAGCGTCTGCAGAAGGTCGCCGCCGAGATGGACGTCAAGGCGCCCGTCTCGCTGCGGGTCAACCCGGACGTGGACGCCGGCACCCACCCGTACATCTCCACCGGCCTGAAGGAAAACAAGTTCGGCATCGACATCGAGCAGGCCGAGGCGGTCTACGCCCGCGCCGCCGAACTGCCGAACATCGAAGTGATCGGCGTCGACTGCCACATCGGTTCGCAGTTGACCACACTAGAGCCATTCCTCGATGCCCTGGATCGCCTGTTGCTGCTGGTCGACAAGCTGGCCGCGCGCGGCATCGTCATCAAGCACCTGGATCTGGGCGGCGGCCTCGGCGTGCAATACCGCGACGAGCAGCCACCGCAGGTCGGCGACTACATCGCCGCGGTACGCCAGCGCATGGCCGGTCGTGACCTGGCCCTGGTGTTCGAGCCGGGCCGCTTTATCGTCGCCAATGGCGGCGTGCTGCTGACTCAGGTGGAATACCTCAAGCACACCGAACACAAGGACTTCGCCATCATCGATGCGGCGATGAACGACCTGATCCGCCCAGCCCTGTACCAGGCCTGGATGGACGTATCGGCGGTGCAGCCTCGTGACGGCGAGGCGCGCAATTACGACCTGGTCGGGCCGATTTGCGAGACCGGCGACTTCCTGGCCAAGGATCGTCAGCTGGTGCTCGAAGAAGGCGACCTACTGGCCGTGCGTTCGGCCGGTGCCTACGGCTTCGTGATGAGTTCCAACTACAACACCCGCGGCCGCGCCGCCGAGGTGATGGTGGACGGCGAGCAGGCTTACGAAGTGCGGCGCCGCGAAACCCTGGACGAGCTCTTCGCGGGCGAAAGCCGCCTGCCGGAGTGATGCCCATGTTATTGCGCTTTACCAAGATGCATGGCCTGGGCAACGACTTCATGGTTCTCGACCTGGTCAGCCAGCATGCCCACATCCAGCCCAAGCACGCCAAGCAGTGGGGCGATCGCCACACCGGCATCGGCTTCGATCAGCTGCTGCTGGTCGAGCCGCCGCAGCACCCGGACGTGGATTTCCGCTACCGCATCTTCAATTCCGATGGCAGCGAAGTGGAACAGTGCGGCAATGGCGCACGCTGCTTCGCCCGCTTCGTGCTGGACAAGCGCCTGACGGTGAAGAAGAACATCCGCGTGGAAACCAAAGGCGGCATCATCGAGCTGAACGTGCGCGCCGATGGCCTGATCACCGTGGACATGGGCGCACCGCGCCTGGCACCCGAGCAGATCCCGTTCCAGGCCGATGGCGAAGCGCTGAGCTATGCCGTCGAGGTCGATGGCAAGGACCATCAACTGGCCACCGTTTCCATGGGCAACCCCCATGCCGTGCTGCGCGTCGATGATGTCGACGGCGCTCCGGTGCACGAACTGGGCGCGAAGCTGGAACACCATCCGCGCTTTCCGCAACGGGTCAACGTCGGCTTCCTGCAGGTGATTGATCGTCAGCGTGGCCGCCTTCGCGTCTGGGAGCGCGGCGCTGGGGAAACCCAGGCCTGCGGCACTGGCGCCTGCGCCGCCGCCGTCGCGGCGATCCGCCAGGGCTGGATGGACTCGCCCGTACAGTTGGAGCTGCCGGGCGGCAAGCTGCACATCGAGTGGGCAGGCCCCGGCCAGCCCGTTATGATGACCGGCCCCGCCGTGCGCGTGTACGAAGGACAGGTTCGCCTATGACTGACCAGCAGGATTCGCCCAAGCCCCTGGACTCGGAAACGGTCGCCGCCTACCTGCGCCTGCACCCCGAATTCTTCATCGACCACGATGACCTGATCCCCGAGCTACGCATTCCGCACCAGCGCGGTGATACCGTGTCGCTGGTCGAGCGTCAGGTCAAACTGCTGCGCGAGCGCAATATCGAGATGCGCCAGCGCCTGTCGCACCTGATGGACGTGGCCCGTGACAACGACCGGTTGTTCGACAAGACCCGCCGCCTGGTACTCGACCTGATGGACGCCAGCAGCCTCGAGGAAGTGGTCAGTTGCGTGGAAGACAGCCTGCGACGCGAATTCCAGGTGCCGTTCGTGGGCCTGATCCTGTTCAGCGATACGCCACTGCCGGTCGGCCGTAGCGTCAGCAGCGCCGAGGCGCACCAGGCCATTGGCGGCCTGCTGGCCGGTGGCAAGACCATCTGTGGGGTGCTGCGCGAGCACGAGCTGAAGTTCCTTTTCGGCGAAGCCGGCAACGAGGTCGGTTCGGCCGCCGTGGTGGGCCTGTCCCATCAAGGGCTGCACGGCGTGCTGGCGATCGGCAGTGCCGATGCGCAGCACTACAAGAGCTCGCTGGGTACGCTGTTCCTCGGTTACATCGCCGAAGTGCTGTCGCGCGTGCTGCCACGTTTCTCCGCGCCGCTGCGCTCGGTCAGGTAACGCGCCGTCCACAGGGGCGCAAGCGTTGCGCCCTCTCGTCACGGAGCCGCCCGTTGATGCTTGTCGCCCACCTGGATGCCTACCTCGAACACCTGCGCAGCGAGCGACAGATGTCAGCCCATACGCTGGATGGCTACCGCCGCGACCTCACCAAACTGCTCGCTTATTGCGAAAAGGAAGACCTGAGTGACTGGGCCGCACTCGACATCGCTCGCCTTCGCCGCCTGGTCGCCCGCCTGCACAAGGAAGGCCAATCGGCGCGCAGCCTGGCGCGCCTGCTCTCGGCGACCCGTGGTCTGTACCGCTACCTGATACGCGAAGGCCATTGCAAACACGATCCAGCCACCGGCCTGACGCCACCCAAGGGCGAACGCAAGCTGCCAAGAGTGCTGGACGTGGACCGCGCCACCCAGTTGCTCGACGGCGCCCAGGAAGACGACTTCATCGCCCGCCGCGATCACGCCATGCTCGAGCTGTTCTATTCGTCCGGCTTGCGCCTGTCGGAGCTGGTCGCACTGAACCTCGACTGGCTCGATCTACCCGCCGGCCTGGTGCGCGTCACCGGCAAGGGCAGCAAGGTGCGCGAGCTGCCAGTGGGCAGCAAGGCCCGTGAAGCCCTGCAGCAATGGCTGCCGCTGCGGGCACTGGCCAACCCGGCCGATGGCGCGGTATTCATCAGCCGCCAGGGCCGCCGCATCGGCGCCCGCGCCGTGCAGTTGCGGGTACGCCAGGCGGGTGTCAGCGAGCTCGGCCAGCACATTCACCCGCACATGCTGCGCCATTCGTTCGCCAGCCATATGCTCGAGTCGTCCCAGGACCTACGCGCGGTGCAGGAGCTGCTCGGCCACGCCGATATCGCCACCACGCAAGTCTATACCCACCTGGACTTCCAGCACCTGAGCAAGGTCTACGACAGTGCTCACCCACGGGCCAAGCGCCGCAAGGAACAGGATTCATGAGCATCCGCCTGATCACCTTCGACCTCGACGATACGCTGTGGGACAACCGCCCGGTGATTCTCGGTGCCGAGGCCGCCATGCGCGACTGGATCAGCGTCCACGCACCGCGCCTGGCGAGCCAGCCGGTGGATCACCTGGGCCAGGTTCGCGGTCGTCTGCTGGAGGCCGAGCCCAACCTGAAATACCGCCTCAGCGAACTGCGCCGACGCACCCTGCGCCATGCGCTGGAGGGCGTCGGCCATGCCCCCGAGGAAGCCGCGCAGTTAGCCGAGGCCGCCTTCCAGACGATGCTCGAAGCACGCCACGCCATCACCTTCTTCAGCGACACCGTCACCACCCTGGAACTGCTGGCCAATCGGTACAGCCTGGGCGTGATCACCAATGGCAACGCTGACGTGCGTCGCCTGGGGTTGGCGGACTACTTCAGCTTCATCCTCTGCGCCGAAGAACTGGGCGTCGGCAAACCCGATCGCAGGCCGTTCGAGGAGGCCCTCGCCCGCTCCGGCATGCAGGCCGAGCAGGCGGTGCATATCGGCGACCACCCCGGCGACGATATCGCCGGGGCCCAGGCGGCCGGCTGGCGTGCGGTGTGGTTCAACCCGGAGGGCAAGGCCTGGGCTGGCGAGAAGGAAGCCGACGCGCAGATCCGTAGTCTTGGCGAGCTGCCGGCGCTGTTGCAGCGCTGGGGATAAGAGCTGGTGGGCTGAAGCCCACCCTGCATGACTGGGCCTCGATGACTTGAGAAGCGTTGAGCGAAGCACAACCGGTTGCTCAGGGTACCGTGGGAACGGGCCATGCCCGTGATTTCGCGCGCATGGCGCGCTCCCACCCGGCCCCCGCAATCAGCGGTTTTCTCTGCGCCACACAAAGCAACCGCCACAAACGCAAAAGCCCGCCTTCACAGGCGGGCTTTTGCATTCAAATCCGGCGTTCGCGTCAGATGGGGCGACTGCCGTACTTGCTGTCAGGCTTCTTGGGCGGGTCGGATACGACGTTGGGCTCCACTTCCTGAACCTTGCCACCACGGGCCAGGAACTCTTCCATGGCGCGCGCCAGCGCATCGCGTTCCTTCTGCTTGGCTTCTACGCTGGGCAGCTCTTCGACCTCGACGGCCTTCTTGGCTTTGCCCTTGGCAGGTGCCGCGCTATCGGACTCGCTGTCGTCATCGGCAACATCACCATCCGCGGCCGCCAGCTCCTCGCCGTCGTCCTCGTCTGCGCCTTCCAGCTCGTCTTGTTCCAGTTCTTCGTCGCTCATGTTCAGCCTCATGACTTGCGAAAAGCAGGTTAGTTATAGCCCAGTCGTCCGACGTTGCCGAACGCCTGGAAAAAATTCAATTTGCCGTACCTTGCAAGGTTGCCAGCACGCGGCGAGCGCCACCCTGTTCGCGGTGTTCGCCCAGGTAAATCCCCTGCCAGGTGCCCATCGCCAAACGCCCGTTACTCACCGGCAACTGCAACTGAACGCCGAGCAGACTCGACTTGAAATGCGCCGGCAGATCATCCGGGCCTTCGTAGCAGTGCTCAAAGCCTGTCGCATCCTCGGGGACGAGGCGGCGAAAGAAGCGTTCGAAGTCGCGGCGTACCGCAGGGTCCGCATTCTCGTTGACCGTCAGGGACGCCGAGGTGTGCTGCAGCCACAGGTGTAACAGACCCACCCTGTAGCTCGCCAGTTCCGGTAATGCATCCAGCAGTTCATCGGTCACCAGGTGGAAGCCTCGCGCCCGTGGCCGCAGGGTGATCAGCCGTTGCTGCCACATGCTCGTCGCCCTCGTTTTTCAACGCGCGCATTCTAGCGTGCCGGACAAAAAAGCAAAGGGCGCCTGAGCGCCCTTTTGCCGGTGTGGACCATCATTTTTACTGATGATGGTCGGCGCCCTGCGCCTCCCCCATCATTTCTTGCCGGTGAACTCGGGATAGGCTTCCATGCCGCACTCGACCAGGTCGACGCCCTCGTACTCTTCCTCCTCGGAAACCCGCAGACCGGCGACCACCTTGATGATGCTCCAGACGATCAGGCTGGCGATGAACACCCAGGCGAAGATGCAGGCGATGCCCAGCAGCTGCGCGCCCAGGCTGGCTTCCGGGTTGGTCAGGCAGACCGCCAGGGTGCCCCAGATGCCTGCCGCGCCGTGTACGGAGATGGCGCCGACCGGGTCATCGATCTTGATTTTGTCGAAGCCGACGATGGCGAACACCACCAGCACGCCGCCCACACCGCCGATAAGGGTGGCCTGCAGCGCGGTCGGCGTCAGCGGCTCGGCGGTGATCGACACCAGGCCGGCCAGCGCACCGTTGATCGCCATGGTCAGGTCGGCCTTGCCGAACAGGATGCGTGCCACGATCAGCGCGGCGATCAGGCCGCCGGCCGCTGCCATGTTGGTGTTGACGAACACCTGGGCCACCGCGTTGGCGTCCTCGATGGTGCTCATCTTCAGCTGCGAGCCACCGTTGAAGCCGAACCAACCCATCCACAGGATGAACATGCCCAGGGTTGCCAGCGGCAGGTTGGCGCCCGGAATGGCGTTGACCTGGCCGTTGGCGCCGTACTTGCCCTTGCGCGCACCGAGCAGAATCACCCCGGCCAGGGCCGCGGCGGCGCCGGCCATGTGCACCACGCTGGAGCCGGCGAAGTCGAGGAAACCGGCCGCGTCGAGGAAGCCACCGCCCCATTTCCAGAAGCCCTGCACGGGGTAGATGACGGCGGTCATCACCACCGCGAAGGCGATGAACGACCAGAGTTTCATGCGCTCGGCCACCGCGCCGGAAACGATCGACATGCAGGTGGCGGCGAACACGATCTGGAAGAAGAAGTCCGAGCGGGCGGCGTAGTAGGGGGCATCTTCGCCACCGGCCAGTACCGACTCGACGGTGTTTTCGTCACCGATCAGAAAACCGAAGCTCGGCAGGACGCCGCCCTCGGGGCTGGAATACATGATGTAGTAGCCGATCAGCAGATACATGATGCAGGCGATGGCGAACAGCGCCACGTTCTTGGCGAGAATCTCGGTGGTGTTCTTGGCCCGAACCAGACCCGCCTCGAGCATGGCGAAGCCGGCGGCCATCCACATGACGAGGGCGCCGCAAATCAGGAAGTAGAAGGTATCGAAACCGTACTGCAGAGCAGTCAGTGCTGTGTTGTCCATTTTTTATTCACCTCAGGCCGTTGCGCAGGGGGGTGCGCTGTGCGGTCGAGGCGCCCGGGTTGGCTCCGGGCGCACTCCGTGTGCTGTCGGCCCGCCACAGTCAGCGGGCCGCTGGTACTTACAGGATGTAGCCGCGCTCGTTGTGCTGAGCCAGGTCGAGGCCGACCGACTCTTCTTCTTCGGTCACGCGCAGGCCCATCACGGCATCGATGATCTTGAGGATCACGAAGGTGACGACGGCGGTGTAGATCACGGTGACGGCGACGCCCTTGAACTGAATCCACAGTTGCAGGCCGATGTTTTCGACCTCACCGAAACCGCCCAGAGCCGGGGCTGCGAAGGCACCGGTCAGCAGCGCGCCGACGATACCGCCCACGCCGTGCACGCCGAACACGTCCAGCGAGTCGTCGTAGCCGAGCTTGCGCTTGAGGCTGGTGGCGCAGAAGAAGCAGATCACGCCGGAAGCCAGGCCGATGATCATCGCGCCCATCGGGCCGACGGTGCCGGCAGCCGGAGTGATGGCGACCAGGCCGGCAACCACGCCGGATGCGATGCCCAGCGCACTCGGTTTGCCGTGGGCGACCCACTCGGCGAACATCCAGGCCAGGGCCGCAGCAGCGGTGGCGATCTGGGTGACCAGCATGGCCATGCCCGCGGTCTGGTCAGCCGCGGCAGCGGAGCCGGCGTTGAAGCCGAACCAGCCGACCCACAGCATCGCCGCACCGATCAGGGTGTAGCCCAGGTTGTGCGGTGCCATGGCCACGCTCGGGAAGCCCTTGCGCTTGCCCAGCACGATGCACGCCACCAGACCGGCGATACCGGCGTTGATGTGCACCACGGTGCCGCCCGCGAAGTCCAGCACGCCCCAGTCCCACATCAGGGCACCGTCACCACTCCAGACCATGTGCGCGATAGGCGCGTAGACCAGGGTGAACCACACGGTCATGAACACCAGCATCGCGGAGAACTTCATGCGCTCGGCGAAGGCACCGACGATCAGCGCCGGGGTGATGATGGCGAAGGTCATCTGGAAGGTGATGAACACGCTTTCCGGGAAGGCCGAGGTCAGCGATTCCTTGGTCAGGTTGCCGAGGAACATGTTGCCCAGGCCGCCCACGAAGGAGCTGAAGTTGGTGACGCCGGCTTCCATCCCGGTGGTGTCGAACGCCAGGCTGTAGCCGTAGGCGAACCACAACAGGGACATCAACGCGGTGATGGCGAAGCACTGCATCATCACCGACAGCACGTTCTTGGAACGCACCATGCCGGCGTAGAACAGTGCCAGGCCTGGAATGGTCATGAACAGCACCAGCGCAGTGGCCGTCAGCATCCAGGCCGTGTCACCGGAATTCAGGGTTTTCTCCTGAGCCATGACCAGGCTTGGGAAAAACAGGGACGAAAGGGCTCCAAGCCCTGCGATTTTTCGCAGAGTCATGATTTAACTCCTGGGACGTTAAGGGGGTAGGGGCGGAGCTTTAGATCGCGTCGGTATCGGTTTCGCCGGTACGGATGCGGATCGCCTGTTCCAGGTTTACGACGAAAATCTTGCCGTCACCGATCTTGCCGGTGTTGGCGGCCTTGGTGATGGCCTCGATGACGCGGTCCAGCTGATCGTCGGCGATAGCCACGTCGATCTTCACCTTGGGCAGGAAATCGACGACATACTCGGCGCCGCGATACAGCTCGGTATGACCCTTCTGACGACCGAAGCCTTTCACTTCGGTGACGGTGATGCCTTGCACCCCGATTTCCGACAGCGATTCGCGGACGTCGTCCAGCTTGAACGGCTTGATGATGGCAGTGACTAGTTTCATGAAACTCTCTCCCGTGTAAGGTGGACTTGCCCCAGGAATTGTTACCCCGGCCCAAGTCTAAGCTCAGTGTCTGGCTTTTGTATGCATCGGTTGCCAAGACGGGCTGATCCGATACCACCGACTGCTCCCGGTGAACCACGTCCGCCCGCTCGCGACATCCGAACCGCATCGGTGCATGGGTCATGAGCCTCTAAGCAGAAATCTTGCCAATACCGGCAAAACGCCGCTTTTCAGGAACTTACGGGCCTGCAGGCGGTTGTGATCGGCGTCACGCGAAAGCCATCGCACCAGAAGAGCGCCAAACCGCACTGCGTCACGCACACCATTGGTGCAAGGTCACTGTACCGGTGGGCAAAAACCGGCGTGCTACACTGCCGCCAACTCATTCTGGAAGGTTCCCATGCTGCCACCCAAAGCGTTGCTCGATGCCCTCAGCAGCCAGGCCAGTCGCCTGCTCAGCGGTGACAACCCACTGCCCCGCAGTGAAATCGAAGCCCAGCTCAAGGCACTGCTGCAGAGCAGCTTCAGCAAGCTGGATCTGGTCAGCCGCGAAGAATTCGACAGCCAGATGATCGTGCTGGCCCGCACCCGCGCGCGCCTCGAAGCGCTGGAAGCCAAGGTCGCCGAACTGGAAACGCGCACCGCAACGACGCAACACGCCCCGGCCGAGTAATCCGCTCGGCCGGCAGACGATCAAGGAGTGATCGATGTCATTGGCCATAGTCCACAGCCGCGCTCAGATCGGCGTCGATGCACCCAGCGTTACGGTCGAAGCGCACCTGGCCAACGGCCTGCCCTCCCTGGCGCTGGTCGGCCTGCCGGAAACCGCCGTCAAGGAATCCAAGGACCGCGTACGCAGCGCCATCCTCAACTGCGCCCTGGACTTTCCGCCACGCCGCATCACCCTCAATCTCGCGCCGGCAGATCTGCCCAAGGATGGCGGCCGCTTTGATCTGGCTATCGCCCTGGGCATCCTCGCCGCCAGTGGCCAGTTACCCGCCGAATCCCTGACCAGTCTGGAATGCCTCGGCGAGCTCGCGCTCTCGGGAGCGATCCGCCCGGTGCAGGGCGTGCTGCCCGCCGCGCTGGCCGCCCGACAAGCCGGTCGCACTCTGGTGGTGCCAAAGGAAAACGCCGAGGAAGCCAGCCTGGCTACCGGCCTCAGCGTGCTGGCGGTCGAGCACCTGCTGGAACTGGTCGCCCACCTCAATGGCCAAACACCCCTGTCGCCCTACCAGCCCCAGGGTTTGCTGCGCCACACCCAACCCTATCCGGACCTGGCCGAAGTACAGGGCCAGATCGCCGCCAAACGCGCGCTGCTGGTGGCGGCTGCAGGAAATCACAACCTGCTGCTGAGTGGCCCCCCGGGCACCGGCAAAACGCTGCTGGCCAGTCGCCTGCCCGGTCTGCTGCCGCCACTTACCGAAGAGGAAGCCCTGCAGGTCGCCGCGATTCGCTCGGTGGCCAGCCACACGCCGCTGCAGAGCTGGCCGCAAAGGCCATTTCGCCATCCGCACCACAGCGCATCCGGGCCGGCCCTGGTGGGTGGCGGCAGTCGTCCGCAACCTGGGGAAATCACCCTCGCCCATCACGGCGTGCTGTTCCTCGATGAACTGCCCGAGTTCGACCGTCGCGTTCTTGAGGTGCTCAGAGAGCCTCTGGAAAGCGGGCAGATTGTAATTGCCCGTGCCCGCGACAAGGTCAGTTTCCCTGCCCGCTTCCAGCTGGTAGCGGCGATGAACCCTTGCCCCTGCGGTTTTCTGGGCGACCCCAGCGGGCGCTGTCGCTGCAGCACGGAGCAGATTCAGCGCTATCGGGGCAAACTCTCCGGGCCGCTGCTCGACCGTATCGACCTGCATATCACCGTGGCCCGGGAGAGCACCCAGCTCGATGCCCCGGTTGATAACGGCGACACCAGTGCAGCAGCGGCCAGCCGTGTCGCCGCTGCGCGGGATATCCAGCTGCAGCGCCAGGGCATCGCCAACGCATTTCTCGACCTGCCCGGGCTGCGCGCCCACTGCGCGCTGGCCGACGCCGACCGCCAGTGGCTGGAGCACGCCTGCGAACGCCTGACCCTGTCGCTGCGCTCGGCCCATCGCGTGCTGAAGGTAGCGCGCACCCTAGCCGACCTGCAGGCCCAAGAGCAGATCAGCCGACAGCACCTGGCCGAGGCGCTGCAGTACCGCACCAGCCTGTGAGCGGCACAAAAAAGCTGAACGAAACGAAGCGCTTTCCTATCGATAACAAACAGGTTCAAAAACCCCGACTAATGGCAGTGCTACAATTGCGGGCCTTCCGCTTTTGGCGGCCATCCGAAAACCGAGTCGTATCTCCAGTGCACCTTCCGCGATCCAGCGAAAGCTGATCGGCGAGCGGGTGATTCATGGACTGACTCCGACCAAGGAGAGCTAGCTCAATGGGGGCAAATCTGTCTTCCCGCTCCACTCTTAACCCGCCGGTTTTCTTCGGCTCGACCTTTTTGATCGCCTGCCTGGTGATCTACAGCACAGCCTTCAAGGAAAGCGCTCAGAGCGTGTTCGGCGCCACCCAGTCGTGGATCATCGAGAACGCCAGCTGGGTCTACATCCTTTCCGTCGCGCTGATCCTGCTCTTCGCGGTCTTCCTGGCCATCAGTCGCTACGGCGACATAAAGCTCGGCCCGGACCATAGCGAGCCGGACTACAACAACCGAACCTGGTTCTCCATGCTGTTCTGCGCCGGTATGGGCATCGGCCTGATGTTCTTCGGCGTCGCCGAACCGGTGATGCATTTTCTCGCACCGCCCGTGGGTGAAGCTCAGACAGTGGCAGCGGCCAAGGAGGCAATGAACGTCACCTTCTTCCACTGGGGCCTGCATGCCTGGGCGATCTACGCCATCGTCGCGCTGATCCTGGCCTATTTCAGCTTCCGCCATAACCTGCCGCTGACACTGCGCTCGGCGCTCTATCCGCTTATCGGCGACCGCATTTACGGGCCCATCGGCCATGCCGTGGACATCTTCGCGGTGATCGGTACCGTGCTCGGCGTAGCCACATCGCTGGGCTACGGCGTGATGCAGATTAACACCGGGCTCAACCACCTATACGGCATACCCGCCACTACCACGGTTCAGCTCCTGCTGCTGACCGGCACCATGGGCCTAGCTACGATTTCCGTGGTCAGTGGCCTGGACAAGGGCATCCGCATACTTTCCGAACTGAACATGCTGCTGGCCGTTTGCCTGATGCTGTTCGTGCTGGTGCTCGGCCCGACCGTGTTCATCATGCAGACCTTCGTGCAGAACACCGGACAGTACCTTTCGGAGATCGTCAGTAAAACCTTCAACCTCTACGCCTACGAGCCGACCGACTGGATTGGCGGCTGGACCCTGTTCTACTGGGGCTGGTGGCTATCCTGGTCGCCGTTCGTGGGCCTGTTCATCGCGCGCATCTCCCGCGGCCGTACCATTCGCCAGTTCATCGGCGGCGTATTGGTAGTGCCGGCCGGCTTCACCCTGCTGTGGATGACCGTGTTCGGCGACACCGCGATTCACATGATTCTGGTCGACGGCATCACCGACCTCGCGGCGGCGGTCGACAAGGACAGCTCGCTGGCGCTGTTCGCCTTCCTCGAACACTTCCCCTTCTCGGCAGTCCTGTCGCAGATCGCGGTGCTGATGATCGTGGTGTTCTTCGTCACCTCGGCGGACTCCGGCGCCATGGTGGTGGACATGCTCGCCTCCGGCGGCCAGGACCAGACGCCGGTCTGGCAGCGTATCTTCTGGGCCGCGCTGATGGCGGTAGTCGCCGCCTCGCTGCTGCTGGCCGACGGCTTAAAGGCGCTGCAGACGGCGACCATCGCCAGTGCCCTGCCCTTCGTGATTGCCCTGCTGGCGTCGATGTGGGGGCTGCTGCGCGCCCTGCAGATCGACGCCGCCAAGCGTAACCTGCGTGACCAGGTCGCCCTCAGCCCACGCGGTGCATCAAGCACCGGCGGCTGGCAACGGCGCCTACGCAGCATGGTGATGCTGCCACGTCGTTCCCACGTCAATCGCTTCATCGCCGAAACCGTGCTGCCGGCCTGCCAGCAGGTGGCCGAGGAGATGCGCAAACAGGGCCGCGAAGCCCAAGTGGAGAGCGGTGAAGACGGACGCGTTACGCTGTCAGTCAGCCACGGCGCCGAAGCCGACTTCCAGTATCATGTACGCCCCCGCGCGCTGATTCAGCCGAGCTTCGCCCTGCGCGACACGCGCGATGACTCCAGCGAGGAACGCAAGTACTTCCGCGCCGAAGTGCACCTCAACGAGGGCGGCCAGGACTATGACGTGATGGGCTGGAACCGCGAAGAAGTGATCGGCGATATCCTCGACCAATATGAGCGCCATATGCACTTCCTGCACCTGACGCGCTAAACCTCTGCAGTAACGAAAACGCCCGGGCCGTCTCAGCCCGGGCGTTTTTATATCTGCCTCTGCCTTATCACTTCTGGACAAGCGTCGCCGTAGAACAGGGCGCAACCTGTGACCTAGTCGCTAGCGATGCCCACGCCAACCTCTCTTGCAACCTGTTCATAATCTTTTCAGCCCAGGTGCGTCGACCTTGGCGACTAATTGGCAGAAGCGGCCATTCACGGAGTATTTGTGGGAGCGGGCCATGCCCGCGAAAAAGTCACGGGCATGGACAGGGCGTCCCCGCCCGCTCCCACAGGTAAAGCAACGATGTCCGCTTTGCTTCGTAGTTGCCTTCATGCGCATACAACACTTTGAACAGGTTCTAAGAGCCTGCTCACGACCTTTCGCGCTTTGCCTGCAAAAAGGTGGAAGCGGTCGGCGAGCGGAATACTTTTAGGAGGAGCTTTAGCCCCGAGCTCTTTGTTTACCTGAATAAAAACTCGCGGCTAAAGCCGCTCCTACGCAATCGGATGATGCGGGCATCGGTATCCGAATGCCGGAAATGAAAATGCCCGCCCTGCTTGCGCAGTGGCGGGCATCGTCTTGCCGCTCAGCTGACTCAGTGAGCCGGCTTGACCTCCGGACGGGCACCGATGGCGTGCTGGCTTTCTTCCATGACCTGCTGGATCGCCTTGCGACGGCGCTCCTCGGCGCGGTGGCTGAAGAACCACACCAGGAAGGTGGCCAGCGATACCGCCAGCAGGATCAGACTGGCGATGGCGTTGATCGCCGGGGTCACGCCCAGGCGCACCTTGGAGAACACCTCCATCGGCAGCGTGGTGGCGCCAGGACCGGACACGAAGCTGGCCAGTACCAGGTCATCCAGCGACAGGGCGAAGGACATCATGCCGCCAGCCACCAGCGAAGGCGCGATCATCGGGATGGTGATCAGGAAGAACACCTTCCATGGCCGCGCGCCGAGGTCCATGGCCGCTTCTTCGATGGACAGGTCCAGCTCGCGCAGGCGCGCCGACACCACCACGGCCACATAGGCCGAACAGAACGTGGTGTGGGCGATCCAGATGGTCATCATGCCGCGCTCCGCCGGCCAACCGATCAGTTGGGCCATGGCCACGAACAGCAGCAGCAGTGACAGACCGGTGATCACTTCCGGCATTACCAGCGGTGCGGTGACCAGGCCGCCGAACAGCGTGCGGCCCTTAAAGCGGCTGATGCGGGTCAGCACGAAGGCCGCCAGCGTACCCAGCGCCACCGCGGCGATCGCCGTGTAGCAGGCGATCTCCAGGGAACGCCAGACGGCGCCCATCAGCTGGCGGTCGTCGAGCAGGCTCACGTACCACTTGGTCGACCAGCCGCCCCACACCGTCACCAGCCGCGAGGCGTTGAACGAGTAGATCACCAGGATGACCATCGGCAGATAGATGAAAGTCAGGCCTGCCCACAGCATCAGCGTGGAGAAACGGAAATTCTTCATGCCCGGCCCTCCAGCTCTTTGGCTTGGTTACGGTTGAACAGAATGATGGGCACCAAGAGGATCGCCAGCATCACCACCGCCAGCGCCGAGGCTACCGGCCAGTCGCGGTTGTTGAAGAACTCCTGCCACAGCACCTTGCCGATCATCAGGGTTTCCGGCCCGCCGAGCAGCTCGGGGATCACGAACTCGCCAACCACCGGGATGAACACCAGCATGCAGCCGGCGATGATGCCGTTCTTGGACAGCGGTACGGTGATCTTCCAGAAGCTGTTGAAGGTGCTCGAACCCAGATCCGAAGCTGCTTCGAGCAGGCTCTGATCGTGTTTCACCAGGTTGGCGAACAGCGGCAGGATCATGAACGGCAGGTACGAGTAAACGATGCCGATGTACACCGCGGTGTTGGTGTTGAGGATCTGCAGTGGCGCGTCGATCAAGCCGATGCTCTGCAAAAAGCCGTTGAGCAGACCGTTGTTGCTGAGGATGCCCATCCACGCGTAAACGCGGATCAGGATCGCGGTCCAGGTCGGCATCATCACCAGCAGCAGCAGGACCGTCTGGGTTTCCTTCTTGGCCCGGGCGATGGCGTAGGCCATCGGGTAGCCGATTAGCAAACAGGCAAGGGTGCTGAAAAAGGCGATTTTCAGCGAGCCAAGGTACGCGGCCAGATACAGCTCATCCTCGGTAAGGAAGATGTAGTTGCCCAGGTTCAGCACCACCTGCAGTGTATTGTCGACCCAGGTATAGATTTCCGTGTACGGCGGGATCGCCACATCGGCTTCGGCGAAGCTGATCTTCAGCACGATGATGAACGGCAGCAGGAAGAACAGGAACAGCCAGATGAATGGGATGCCGATCACCAGGTGCCGGCCATTAGGCATACGCTTGGTCAGGCTGCTCATTTTCATGACTGCAACACCACGCCGCTGTCGTCTTCCCAGAACACCACCACCGGGTCATCCCAGGTCGGCCGCTTGCCACGGCGCTCGGCGTTGGCGATGAAGCACTGCACGATCTGCCCGGAGGTCAGTTTGACGTAGTACACCGAATGGCCGCCCAGATAGGCGATGTCATGCACGGTGCCGTTGCTCCAGTTGTATTCCGGGTGCTCGTGGTCAGCCGGCAGCTGGGTGGCCATCAGCAGTTTTTCCGGGCGCAGGGCGTAGGTGACCTGGGTCTCCTGGGCACGGGTGCTGATGCCGTGGCCGATATAGATCGGCTTGTCGAGCTGCGGGCAGTCGATCACCGCGTGGTCGGTGTCGTCATGCACGATCTGCCCGTCGAACAGGTTGACGTTACCGATGAACTCGCAGACCAGACGGCTGGCCGGCGTCTCGTAGACGTCGATGGGGCTGCCGATCTGGGCGATCCAGCCCAGGTGCATGATGGCGATGCGCTGGGCCATGGTCATGGCCTCTTCCTGATCGTGGGTGACCATCACACAGGTCACGCCGACGCGCTCGATGATTTCCACCAGCTCGAGCTGCATCTGCGAGCGCAGCTTCTTGTCCAGCGCGCCCATCGGCTCGTCGAGCAGCAGCAGCTTGGGGCGTTTGGCCAGCGAGCGGGCCAGCGCCACGCGCTGACGCTGGCCGCCGGAAAGCTGGTGCGGTTTGCGCTTGGCGTACTGGGTCATGTGCACCAGCTTGAGCATCTCGGCAACACGGGCGTCGATCTCGGCCTTGGGCATCTTGTCCTGCTTGAGGCCGAAGGCGATGTTGTCGGCCACGCTCATGTGCGGGAACAGCGCGTAGGACTGGAACATCATGTTGATCGGTCGATCGTACGGCGGCAGGTCGGTAATGTCCTGGCCGTCGAGGAAGATGCGCCCTTCGGTCGGCCGCTCGAAGCCGGCGAGCATGCGCAACAGGGTCGACTTGCCGGAACCGGAACCACCGAGCAGGGCGAAGATCTCGCCCTTGTTGATGGTCAGCGAGACATCGTCGACCGCGACGGTTTCGTCGAACTTCTTGGTCACACGCTCGATCTTGACCAACACCTCTTTGGGTTGCTGGCTCCCCTCGATGACCTTCTTATAGGTACTGGAAGCAACTGCCATTACCAAACTCCCGCAGTAAAAATGGCGCCCGACAGAGGCCGGGCGCTAAAGGGTTGATCATCTTCCGGACTTGATCTTCGTCCAGCTTCGCGTCATCAGGCGCTGCGCCTTGGGCGGCAGTTCGGCCATCACGTACAACTTGTCCAGCACGGCCTGCGGCGGGTACACCGACTCGTCCTCGCGGATTTCCTGATCCATCAGCTCGCCCGCCTTGGTGTTGGCATTGGCGTAACCCACGTAGTCACTGACCCCGGCGATCACCTTGGGATCTAGGAGGTAGTTGATGAAGGCGTGGGCCTCTTTGACGTTGCTGGCATCTTTGGGGATGGCAAGCATGTCGAACCACAGGTTGGCGCCTTCCTTGGGAATCGCATAGGCGATTTCGACGCCCTTGCCGGCCTCCGCGGCACGGTCGGCGGCCTGCAGCACGTCACCGGAGTAGCCGAACGCCACGCAGATGTTGCCGTTGGCCAGATCGGAGATGTACTTGGAGGAGTGGAAGTAGCTGATATAGGGGCGCACCTCCATCAGCTTGGCTTCGGCCTTGGCGTAGTCGTCAGCGCTCTGGCTGTTCGGGTCCAGGCCCAGGTAGTTGAGCACCGAGGGAATAACCTCGTCTGCCGAATCCATGAAGGACACGCCGCAGCTGGCGAGCTTCTTCATGTTCTGCGGCTCGAACAGCACGGCCCAGGAATCGATCTTGTCGACACCGAGCACTTCCTTGACCTTGGCCACGTTGTAGCCGATGCCGTTGGTACCCCACAGATAAGGCACGGCGTATTGATTGCCCGGGTCGTTGGTTTCCAGCTGCTTGAGCAGCGCCGGGTCGAGGTTGTTCCAGTTCGGCAGCAGCGAACGGTCGAGCTTCTGGAACGCACCCGCCTTGATCTGCTTGCCGAGAAAATGATTGGACGGCACCACCACGTCGTAGCCGGTACGGCCGGCGAGCAGTTTACCTTCCAGGGTTTCGTTGGAGTCGAAGACGTCGTAGACCGGCTTGATGCCCGTGGCCTTCTGGAACTCGGCCAGGGTGTTCTCGCCGATGTAGTCGCTCCAGTTGTAGATATGCACGGTGCCGTCCGCATGTGCCAGGGTTGCCAAGCCAACCGAAAGCGCGGTCGTTGTCAGGATCTTGCCCAGGGAAAAATGCACAGGTCGTCCTCTTCTTGTGTCTCGTCACCGAGGTGACGTATCGCGATCTGGGAGAGCGCCACGGTCGTGGCGCTGCCCTCGATGGGCGACGATCCGCCCCTTTGCCTGCTGAAACGGACCGCGGCACCAGGCGCCGCGGTCATCAGCCGATCAGCGACCGGACTTGATCTTGGTCCAGCTGCGGGTCATGGTGCGCTGGGCGGCCGCCGGCAGGTCCGGGAAGGCATACAGCTTGCCCATGGTTTCCTGGGTCGGGTAAACGCCTGGGTCGTTACGAATGGCTTCGTCGACCAGCGGGGTGGCTTTCGCGTTGCCGTTCGGGAAGTGCACTTCGTTGGTGATCTCGGCCATGATTTCCGGCTTGAGCAGGAAGTTCAGGAAGGCATGGGCGGACTCGACGTTCTCCGCATCGGCCGGAATGGCCACCATGTCGAAGAAGGCGCCGGCACCTTGCTTGGGAATGTTGTAGGAGACTTTGACCTTGCCACCGGCCTCTTCGGCGCGCGACTTGGCCTGGTAGATGTCGCCCGAGTAGCCCACGGCCACGCAGAGGTTGCCGTTGGCCAGATCGGAGATGTACTTGGAGGAGTGGAAGTAGGTGACCGACGGGCGGATCTTCATGAACAGCGCTTCGGCTTCCTTGAGCTGCTTCGGATCGGTGCTGGTCGGTTCATAGCCCAGGTACTGCATGGCGATCGGCAGGATCTCGGTTGGCGAGTCGAGGAAGGACACGCCGCAGGACTTCAGCTTCTCGATGTTCTCGGGCTTGAACAGCAGGTCCCAGGAATCAACCGGGGCGTTTTCGCCCAGCGCAGCCTTGACCTTCTCGGGGTTGAAACCGATGCCCACGGTGCCCCACATGTACGGGAAGGAATACTTGTTACCCGGGTCGCTGACCTCGACGGTTTTCAGCAGGTTCTTGTCCAGGTTGTCCCAGTTCGGCAGCTTGGACTTGTCCAGCGGCTGGTAGACCTTGGCCTTGATCTGCTTGGCCAGGAAGCTGTTGGACGGCACCACGATGTCGTAACCCGATTTGCCGGCGAACAGCTTGGCTTCCAGGGTTTCGTTGGAATCGAAGACGTCGTAGGTGACCTTGATGCCGGTCTCCTTGGTGAATTTCTCGATGGTGTCCGGGGCGATGTAGTCCGACCAGTTGTAGATGTTGAGGACCTTGCCATCAGCCTGCGCCATACCGGCCACGGCGCCGGCCAGCGTCACCGCCAGCAGAGTCTTGCCGAAAGTCTTGATCATGCGGTTCAGCTCCCTATGTGATGTCGATTAACCGGGCCGCCGCGCTGTGCGGAAGGCCCGTTTTTTTGGCCGGCAAGTCTGGCGATAGCAGCCCCATCGCTCAAGCCCTGGCAGGCAATTTATTGCACCAACTGTCGCTACCTTCGAAACGCCTTGCAGCAGCCGTCAGGCCAGTAAAGCACGGGCGGTGAGGTCCAGGCACTTGCGGGCCTTTTCCACCAGCTCGTCGATCTCGCTCTTGCTGATCACCAGCGGCGGCGAAATGATCATGGTGTCGCCCACGGCGCGCATGATCAGTCCGTTCTCGAAACAGTGACCGCGGCAGATCATGCCCACCGCCTTGTCGCTCGGGTAACGCGCGCGAGTGACTTTATCCTTCACCAGTTCGATGGCGCCGAGCATACCTACGCCGCGCACTTCACCGACCAGCGGGTGATCCGCCAATTCGCGCAGGCGTTTCTGCAAATACGGTGCCGTTTCTTCTCTGACCCGCTCGATGATCTTTTCTTCGCGCAGAATTCGGATGTTCTCCAGTGCCACCGCCGCCGCCACCGGGTGCCCGGAATAGGTGAAGCCGTGGTTGAAGTCGCCACCCTCGTTGAGCACCTTGACGATCTCGTCGCGCACCACCAGGCCGCCCATCGGCACGTAGCCGGAGGTCAGGCCCTTGGCGATGGTCATCATGTCCGGCTTGTTGCCGTAGAAGTCGCTGCCGAACCACTCACCGGTGCGTCCGAAGCCGCAGATCACTTCGTCGGCGATGAACAGGATGTCGTACTTGGCGAGAATCTCGCGCACCCGCGGCCAGTAGCTGTCCGGCGGGATGATCACCCCGCCGGCGCCCTGGATCGGCTCAGCCAGAAAGGCGGCGACATTGTCTTCGCCGACTTCGAGAATCTTCTTCTCCAGCTCGTCGGCAGCCCAGATGCCGAAGGCTTCCGGCGTCATGTCGCCGCCCTCGCCGAACCAGTAAGGCTGGGCGATATGCACGATACCCGGAATCGGTAGGTCGCCCTGCTCGTGCATGCCCTTCATGCCCCCCAGGCTGGCGCCGGCGACGGTGGAGCCGTGGTAGCCGTTTTCGCGGGCGATCACCACCTTCTTGTTCGGCTTGCCCTTGAGTGCCCAATAATGGCGAACCATGCGCAGCATGGTGTCGTTGCCTTCCGAGCCTGAGCCGGTGAAGAACACGTGGTTCATGCCAGCTGGCGTCACCTCGGCGAGTGCCTTGGCCAGCTCCAACACTGGCGGGTGGGCGGTCTGGAAGAAGGTGTTGTAAAACGGCAGCTCGCGCATCTGCTTGCTGGCCGCCTCGACCAGTTCCTCACGGCCGTAGCCGACGGCCAGGCACCAAAGCCCGGCCATGCCATCGAGGATCTTGTTGCCCTCGCTGTCCCACAGATGCACGCCCTCACCGCGGGTGATGATGCGCGGACCTTTCTCGGCCAATTGTTTGAAGTCGCTGAAAGGCGCCAGGTGATGATCGCGGCTCATGGCCTGCCATTGCTGGGTCTTTGCATTGTTTGCCGTCATGTTCACCTCTTATAAATGCGGGGCCGGTCGGATCACACGGCAGCCCCGACTGGATCAGACCGAGAGCAGCAGGAACTCGCGTTCCCAGGAGCTGATCACCCGCTTGAAATTCTCGTGCTCGGCACGCTTGACCGCCACGTAGCCGCTGACGAACTTGTGGCCCAGATACTGTTCGACCACCTGGCAGGTTTCCATGCGCTCCAGCGCCGCCTCCAAAGTCAGCGGCAGGCGCAGGTTGCGGCGCTCGTAGCCGCGGCCGACGACCGGCGCGCTGGGCTCGATGCCCTCGACCATGCCGATGTAGCCGCACAGCAGGCTGGCTGCCAGGGCCAGATAAGGGTTGGCGTCGGCGCCAGCCAGGCGGTTTTCCACGCGGCGGTTATTCGGCGTGGCATCCGGCACGCGCAGGCCGACGGTGCGGTTTTCCTCGCCCCACTCGACGTTCACCGGCGCCGAGGTGTCGGGCAGGAAGCGGCGGAACGAGTTTACGTTGGGCGCGAACAGCGGCAGCACTTCGGGGATGTATTTCTGCAGGCCACCGATGTGATGCATGAACAGCTGGCTCATCGAACCGTCTTCGTTGGAGAAGATGTTCTTGCCGGTCTTCACGTCGATGATGCTCTGGTGCAGATGCATGGCGCTGCCCGGCTCATCGGTGATCGGCTTGGCCATGAAGGTCGCCGCCACGTCGTGCTTGAGCGCCGCCTCGCGCATGGTGCGTTTGAACACCAGGATCTGGTCGGCCAGGTGCAGAGCCTCGCCGTGACGGAAGTTGATCTCCATCTGCGCCGGGCCTTCCTCGTGGATCAGAGTGTCCAGGTCCAGGCCCTGCAGCTCGCACCAGTCGTACATGTCTTCGAACAGCGGGTCAAATTCGTTGGCCGCATCGATCGAGAAACTCTGCCGGCCGGTTTCCGGGCGCCCGGAACGGCCCATCGGAGCCACCAGCGGGAAGTCCGGGTCGCTGTTGCGCTTGGTCAGGTAGAACTCCATCTCCGGCGCCACGATGGGTTGCCAGCCTTTCTCTGCATACAGGCGCAGCACCTTCTTGAGGATGTTGCGCGGCGACAGCTCGATGGGGTTGCCCTGCTTGTCGTAGGTGTCGTGGATCACCTGGGCGGTGGGCTCGATGGCCCAGGGTACAATGAATACGGCGTTCTCGTCCGGCCGGCAGAACATGTCGATATCTGCCGGGTCGAGCAGGTCGTAATAGATGTCGTCTTCGACGTAGTCGCCGGTGACAGTCTGCAGCAACACGCTTTCGGGCAGGCGCATGCCCTTTTCGTCGAGGAATTTGTTGGTCGGCGAGATCTTGCCCCGGGCAATCCCCGTCAGGTCGCTGACCAGACATTCGACTTCGGTGATCTTGCGTTCTTTCAACCAGCTCGAGAGCTGGTCCAGTTTGGTGCTCATAGAGACCTCAGTGTTTTGAAACCGGCATCCTCGGCCGGCTCGACATGCCCCGCACCACGAGAGGCCTGGCAGGCCTGCCAGGTGGATGCGGAATAAACCAGGGTGTTACACGACTGCGGGCAACTGCCCGAGCGACCCTCCAGGCACTGGCGGCAGAGCGCAGCGCATGCCCAGCGGTGCTTCACCATCGTGCACCGACTGTAACCGACCTTTGTTGCACTCGACAGAGTCAGATGCCTTTGCAAAGCGCGCGCCGTCACCTGCTTCACGGCAAGGTTCACGATTGGCAATGCAGTTGAGCGCATCGAGGCGTCGCGATACTCGTCGCCTAGCAATGAAGACGCAAACGTCTTCACGGATTGAGAAGTGTGCAGATTTTCGAGCGAAGGAGCAGGTAAGAGATACCGCAATGCGATGCGCCGCAGTGCGCGCCGCAAGGGCTGCGCAAGAGGATCGAGCAACCTCTACCACAGCCGGCAATGCCGCGCACCGTGGGAGGCTGGCAATGACGCCGGACAGCGACATGCAGCTCATGAAACACCCGTATTGTTGGATTATGTGGGGTTTGACCGAGCTTATCCTTGTTCATTTTTCAACACAAGCTGGCTCAATGATTCGCGCACCGCCCCACAGCCGCGTCTAAAAGGGTGCAGAGATCTAACGCTGGAAATGCCCTGAAACGCCCTAAAAATGGCCGCAGCGCCCCTCATTGGGGCAACATCGAGCTGCCTTGACAGCCTCTGGCGTTTGGGATTGACTCGCTGTGCGTCAGCAATTGATTGATATTTTTAACAACAAAGGTGTTGCATCATGTCGGTACCCCCGCGTGCCGTTCAGCTCAATGAAGCGAACGCGTTCCTCAAGGAACACCCTGAGGTTCAGTTCGTCGACCTTCTGATTGCAGATATGAATGGTGTCGTGCGCGGCAAGCGCATCGAACGCGCCAGCCTCCACAAGGTGTATGAAAAGGGCATCAACCTGCCCGCTTCGCTGTTCGCCCTGGACATCAACGGCTCAACCGTCGAAAGCACCGGCCTTGGCCTGGACATCGGCGACGCCGACCGTATCTGCTTCCCCATCCCCGATACCCTGTGCAAGGAACCCTGGCAGAAGCGCCCGACCGCGCAATTGCTGATGACCATGCACGAACTGGACGGCAGCCCCTTCTTTGCCGATCCCCGTGAGGTATTGCGTCAGGTGGTACAGAAGTTCGACGAACTTGGCCTGACCATCTGCGCGGCCTTCGAACTGGAGTTCTACCTGATCGACCAGGAGAACGTGAATGGCCGCCCGCAACCGCCGCGCTCGCCGATTTCCGGCAAGCGTCCGCACTCCACCCAGGTCTACCTGATCGACGACCTCGACGAGTACGTGGACTGCCTGCAGGACATGCTCGAAGCGGCCAAGGAACAAGCGCTGCCCGCCGACGCCATCGTCAAGGAAAGCGCACCGGCGCAGTTCGAGGTCAACCTGCACCACACCAAGGACGCGCTCAAGGCCTGCGACCACGCGCTGCTGCTCAAGCGCCTGATCAAGAACATCGCCTACGACCATGAGATGGACTCCACCTTCATGGCCAAGCCCTATCCGGGTCAAGCGGGCAATGGTCTGCACGTGCACATCTCGCTACTCGACAAGAAAACCGGGCAGAACATCTTCGCCACCGAGGATCCGGAGCAGCACGCCCCGCTGCGTCATGCCATTGCAGGCATTCTCGACACCATGCCGGCGTCGATGGCCTTCCTGTGCCCGAACGTCAACTCCTACCGCCGTTTCGGCGCGCAGTTCTACGTGCCCAATGCGCCGAGCTGGGGCCTGGACAACCGCACCGTAGCGGTACGCGTGCCGACCGGCAGCAGCGATGCGATCCGCATCGAACACCGGGTAGCCGGCGCCGATGCCAACCCGTACCTGATGATGGCGGCGATCCTGGCCGGTATTCATCACGGTCTGACCAACCAGCTGGATCCGGGCGAGCCCATCGAGGGCAACTCTTACGAGCAGCTGGAGCAGAGCCTGCCGAACAACCTACGCGATGCCCTGCGTCAGCTGGACGACAGCGAGGTACTCAACAAGTACATCAGCCCGGATTACATCGATATCTTCGTCGCCTGCAAGGAAGCCGAGTTGCAGGAGTTCGAGACGACCATCTCCGATCTCGAGTACAACTGGTACCTGCACACCGTGTGATGCGCAAAACGCCGGCGGAAGCCGGCGTTTTCATAGTCGCCTGGCGCTATCATTCGGCGACCGGCCAGGTACTGACGCCACGGTATCTCGTCGCACTCGCCACCATCGTCAAATAGGAAGACCACATTGATTCACCGCCTTCCGGCTTTGCCAGTTATTGGCCTGGCACACGCCTGCAAGCAGCCAGGAACGCCTGAGTGAGCGCCCGCAAGCCCCGCGCCAGCAGCCAGGCACGTATCGAACAGATTCTCGCCGCGGCCCGCACGCTACTGGCCGAGCAAGGGGTGGCGGCGCTGTCGATCTACACCGTGGCCGAACGCGCGGAAATCGCACCGTCCTCGGTCTACCACTTCTTTCCTAGCGTACCCGCCTTGCTCCAGGCGCTGACGGCCGATGTTCACCGTGCCTTCCGAGACTGCCTGCAGGAGCCCATCGACGCGGACCAGTTGCAGTCCTGGCGTGATCTTTCCCGAATCATCGAGCAGCGAATGCTGCGCATCTATGCCGGCGATGCGGCGGCCAGGCAGCTGATCCTCGCCCAACACGGTCTGAGCGAGGTGACCCAGGCTGACCGCCAGCACGATATCGAGCTCAGTCAGCAGCACCGGGCACTGTTCGACCGCTACTTCGAGTTGCCGGCGCTGCCGGACGATATCGATGTGTTCGGCCTGGCCATGGAGCTTGGCGATCGGGTGTACGCCCGCTCGATTCACCAGCACGGAGAAATCACCCCACGCTATGCCGAGGAAGGCTTGCGCGTATTCGAAGCGTACCTAGGGCTTTACCTGCCGCCCTTCCTGCGCAAACGCGCAATCAGCTGAAAGGTGCCGCCGTGGCCATGCTTCGCTGAACCGCATGCGAGTTGCGCCCATCAGCCCGAACAATTTCATTTAATACAAATACTTATCCGCAAATATATTTTAAATATGCTGGATAGTGCTAAAAACATCCTTTCAAAGCCGATATTTATCGACTATAAGATCATTTCGAATGAGCATTTCTCGCCGCGTATAAGCCCTCGCCTCGCCGCAATACAGGCATGTGATGCAAGGGCTG
Organism: Phytopseudomonas straminea; assembly: GCF_900112645.1. GTDB lineage: Bacteria > Pseudomonadota > Gammaproteobacteria > Pseudomonadales > Pseudomonadaceae > Aquipseudomonas > Aquipseudomonas straminea. The sequence continues at coordinate 431,215 of NZ_FOMO01000001.1, forward strand.
TAAGCGCACTAGGGATAAGCTCCGTAAACGGCGACCAGATTCTGTATGCCCCATTGAACCCTGGGATGGCGCAACCGCCTCCTGCCCCCTTGAACGACTTCAGCACCGGAGCAACGCCATGAACACCTTGACCTCCACACCCCGCGCCGATGGCTTCCGCATGCCGGCCGAATGGGAGCCACACAGCCAGATCTGGATCGTGTGGCCGGAGCGCCCGGACAACTGGCGACTGGGTGGCAAGCCTGGCCAGCACGCGTTCGTCGCCGTGGCCAAGGCCATCGCCGAGTTCGAGCCGGTCACCGTCTGCGCCTCGGCGGCGCAATACGAAAATGCCTGCGCACACCTGGATCACGAGCGTATTCGCGTCGTCGAGATGACCACCGACGACGCCTGGGTTCGCGATACCGGCCCAACCTTCGTCACCGACCAGAAGGGCGAAGTGCGCGGCGTGGACTGGGGTTTCAACGCCTGGGGCGGGTTCGAGGGCGGCCTTTACTTCCCCTGGCTGCGTGATGATCAGGTCGCCAGCAAGATCCTCAATATCGAAGGCTACGACCGCTACCGCACTGAAGGTTTCGTGCTCGAGGGCGGCTCGATCCACGTCGACGGTGAAGGCACCCTGATCACCACCGAAGAGTGCCTGCTCAACCACAACCGCAACCCGCACCTAAACCGTGAACAGATTGAAGTCATGCTGGCTGATCACCTGGCCATCGATACCGTGATCTGGCTGCCGCATGGCCTGTACAACGACGAGACCGACGGCCACGTCGACAACTTCTGCTGTTACGTGCGACCGGGCGAAGTGCTGTTGGCCTGGACCGACGATCCGCAGGATCCCAACTACAGCCGTTGCCAGGAAGCCATGGGCGTACTGGAAAAAGTCCGCGACGCCAAAGGCCGCGCCCTGACCGTGCACAAGATGCCGATCCCGGGCCCGCTGTATGCCACCGAGGAAGAATGCGCCGGTGTCGACCGCGCAGCCGGCAGCCAGGAGCGCAGCCCTGAGGTGCGCCTGGCCGGTTCCTACGTGAACTTCCTGATCGTCAACGGCGGCATCGTCGCCCCCAGCTTCAACGACCCGAAGGACGCAGAAGCCAAGGCCATCCTCGAGCGCCTGTTCCCCGAGCACCGAGTGGTGATGGTGCCGGGCCGGGAAATCCTGCTGGGCGGCGGCAATATCCACTGCATCACCCAGCAGCAGCCTGCAGCTACTGCCAATTAATTTAACCAACCAGCAGAAACGCAAAAGCCCGGAACCAGTCCGGGCTTTTGCATTTGAACGAGCCGCCGCGTGGTGCGGCTCGATACGGTCTGCTTACAGCAGCGGGATACTGTAGCTGACGATCAGGCGGTTCTGGTCGGTGTCAGCAGTAGCTTCGCTGCGCAGCGAGGCATTACGCCAGGCGAAGCCCAGGCCTTTGGCAACGCCTTCCTGTACCACGTAGCTGACGGTCAGGTCACGCTCCCACTCTTTCTGGTCACCACCAACTGCTTTGATGTTGTCGCCTTTCATGTACAGCACGTTGGCGGTCAGGCCCGGCACACCGATCTTGCCGAAGTCGTAACCGTACTGGGTGATCCAGGTACGCTCGCCAGCGCGGGCAAAGTTGGTGATCTGACGGTCGGTGATCAGGTAAGTGGTAGCACCGCCCTGGCCAGGGATCGAAGTCTGGTTCAGCTGCATGAAGTTACTGTCACCAGACACCTGTTGGTAGCCAGCACTAAGGGCATGACCTTCCAGGCTATAAGTGAAGAAGGCGCTCCAGGTGCGGTTGTCAGCTTCGCCGTCATTACCCGGCTTGCCAGCTGCGCGGTAACCTTCAGCACGACCAGCGACACTGCCATTCTTGCCGTCGGAGCTGGTATCGAAATAACGGAGGTCAGACTTCAGGGAACCAGCGCCAAGAGCGAGCGTATGGGTCAGCCCCAGGAAGTGCTGCTTGTAGAAGTCGTCCAGGTTACCGTAGTAGTACTGCACCAACAGATCCTTGTTGATTTTGTAGTCAGCACCACCGTAGTAGAACTTATTGCTATCGGCGCCATTGGCAGCACCAGCAATCGCCAGGGAGTCGGCGTTGCTGGAGGTACGCCCCTTGGCGTGCTCCAACTGACCTGCAATCAAGGTCAGGTTGTCGATTTCATTGGAGGTGATCTGCACACCTTCGAAGGTTTGCGGGATCAGGCGACCATCGTTGAAGGTCACGACCGGCAGTTTCGGCTGCAAAGTACCAATCTGTGCAACCGTCTTGGAGAAGCGGATCTTGCCGGTCAGGCCCAAGCTGCTGAACTCATCGCGAGCACTGCCATCGCTTTCAAGCGGAAACATAGCGCTCGGGGTACGATCTTGACCGGCTTTGCCTGCACGGCCACCACCATCAAGACGCACACCCAGCAGGCCCAGTGCGTCTACACCAAAACCAACGGGGCCTTCGGTGAAGCCCGACTGCAAGTTCAGCTGAAACGCTTGGCCCCACTCACGAACTTGGCCACTACGAGCAGCACCAACGCCAACGTCACCTTGGCTTTCACGGTTGTCGTTATCGAAGTAATAGTTACGCAGATCCAGCTTGGCCGTGCTGTCTTCAATAAAGGCAGCGTTGGCAACGTTGCCCAGGGTCAGACCCAGAGTGCCGGCGGCTACGGCCAGCGCCAGGGAAGCTTTTTTCATCGTGATCTCTCCAGTGTTCTTTTAGTGGTGTTGCACATCGGCCCGCCAGATGCCGCCTTCATGGCGCGCAGCCAGCCGAATTCGGGTACGGCCGTCAGGCGCCAGGCAGCCGGAGGGCGCCATGACTACGAAGACGGCAATACGAAAACTTAGGGGTAAGGGTGAAACAGGTTGGACTGACTGCTGCGACAGGCAATAGGCATCGTTCGACTCTCGGCATTGTTATTTTCGGCTCTGTAGGCCGTTGCTGTGGAATTTAACACAGCAGATTGCATGCCATGGACGACCAAAGTCGCATAAGCGCCAACATTTCAATATGTTACTGGCAAAATGACAGGAAGGGGCGTGCGCTCATCGATAAAAATGAGCGATTTTCCGCCGTATAAAAGCAAGGTTAAGGCGATATTCCGCCAACTCAGCTGGTGACGATCTGATTCTTGCCCTGACGCTTGGCCTGGTACATCGCCGCATCGGCCCGGGCGTATAGCACGTCCAGGCCTGGGTCCCCGCTGCGTAACGTGGTCAGGCCCTGGCTAACGGTAATACCGAAGGTGGTGCCTTCATGGCTGAAAGACAGACGCTGAATTTCGCGTTGCAGGCGCTGGGCGATCTGCGAGGCCAGCTCCGGCTCGCATCCCGGGAACAGCGCTGCGAACTCTTCACCTCCGATTCGTCCGAACAGGTCACCACGGCGCAGTACCGAACTGGCGCAATTGGCCAGCTGCTGCAGCACCTGGTCGCCGACCTGGTGGCCGTAGGTGTCATTGATATGTTTGAAGTCGTCCAGGTCGAGCAGCAGGAAGGCCAGCGGCTGCCCGTGGGTGCGCGCCAGCTCGAACTCGCTTTGCGCGCATTCGAAGAAGTGCCGACGGTTACTGCTCTGGGTCAGCACGTCGGTGGTGGCCAGGCGGTGCAGCTCACCTTCGAGCTGCTTCTTCTCGGTGATATCTTCGGCAATACCGAAGATGATCGGCGACGCATGAGTTTCACTTTGTCTGCCGATAAAGCATTTGTCGCTGAGCCAGCGAATCTCGCCGTCAGCGCGGATGATCCGGTATTCGCGAGCCTCCACGGCACCGGTCTCCAGCACCTTGGCCATGCTTTCGGCCGCGTATTCCACATCATCGGGATAGATGCTGTTGCGCCACTCTCCATAGTCGGCCAGCAACAAGCCGGCCGAGCGTCCGAAAATCAACTCGTAAGCCGGGCTGACATAGATGATCTGTTGAGCCTCCCAGTCGAACGCCCAGAGCACCGCATTGACGCTGCCCAGGAGCGTGCTGAACAGTTGCTCGCGCTCGCGCAGCCGGGTGCCTTCAGCACGGCTGTGCAGCAGAGCCAGGGTCAGCTCTTCCAGGTCAATAGCAGCGAGTTCATCCATATACCGATCCAGAGCATTGGCCCCTTGCTTGCGGTTAAGGCCGCCAAGGAGAATCGAAAAAGCCCGCCGAATGGCGGGCTTTTGGGTGGCAGCCGGGTCACAACTATGACCATGGCTGCAGTGGGCGGTTCACCGACCTCCCGGCTTTGTGCGCTACATCACGCGGCCACTGGGCGCAGAGAGTAGGTTTTCAACTGCTCGGCGAAATCACGCAGCGATTGAATGCCGCTCGCTTCGGCGTCGTGTACCCAGTGTTTGATCGCTTCGAGCATGTCATGACCATTGGCACTGGTACGCGCCCATATCAGTTGCAGTGCCAGGCGCTTCTCGTAGATCACCTTGAGCGCTTGGCTGTGCGCCAGCATGGCGTCGATACGCACCTGCTGCTTGTCCTGCAGCAGACTCGGTTCACGAGAGAGCAGGCGCTTGGCCCGGCGAAACTGATGACGAACGGACTCGTCGGCCTTGGCCAGCTCCTGCTTGACCAGCGGCCCGATCACCAGCTTGCGGTACTGAGCCATGATCTGGAAACGGTTGTTGAGGATGGCCATGGCGGTATCCATGTCCAGAATCCCTTTGCCCGGCACGCGATGGGCAATCGGCGCAACGCGCTGAACCTTGGCCAGGCCCAGCATGCTGAACAGCCGGATCCACGCCCAGCCCATGTCGAACTCCCAGCGTTTGACCGACAGCTTGGCGGAGTTGGGGTAGGTGTGGTGGTTGTTGTGCAGCTCCTCGCCGCCAACGATGATGCCCCAGGGCACCAGATTGGTGGCCGCGTCGCGGCATTCGAAGTTGCGATAACCGACGGCATGGCCCAGCCCGTTGATGACCCCGGCAGCCCAGAAGGGAATCCAGATCATCTGTACGGCCCAGACGGTCAGGCCCAAGGCGCCGAACAACAGCACATCGATGATCAGCATCAGCGACACGCCGCCAATCGGGAAGCGCGAATAGATGTTGCGCTCGATCCAGTCATCCGGGCAGTTCTTGCCGTAGATGCGCAGGGTGTCTTCGTTCTTCGCCTCTTCGGCATACAGCTCGGCACCTTTGCGCATTACCGTGCCGAGGCCCTTCACAACCGGGCTGTGGGGGTCTTCGGCGGTTTCACATTTGGCGTGATGCTTGCGGTGGATGGCCGTCCACTCGCGGGTATTCATGCCTGTGGTCATCCACAGCCAGAATCGGAAGAAGTGCTTGAGAGCAGGGTTCAGCTCCAGGGAGCGGTGCGCCGAATAACGGTGCAGATAGACCGTGACGGCTACGATGGTGATGTGAGTCAGCACCAGGGTGACGACGATGAGCTGCCAGACCGGCAGATCGAGAAAACCGTTGTACCACATGGGCAGGGGTACCTCTTGCAGAGAAAAAGCGATGCGGACAAAGTGCCGCATCTCCATTATCAACACTCGCTGCTGGAAAACCACTTGGTCTTTTGGCTAAGGATGTTACAAGGATGCCCCCACGGATGATCTTTTCCCCCGAAAACCAAGCCAACCATTCCCCATGAGCACTCGCCAGGGCGCACTGCGCCTGACTTTGAACTACCTGATCGCCGCCGGCCTGTGGATCGTGTTCAGCGACCTGCTACTGGCCTCGCTCGGTCTCACCGCCCGACAGGCGGAGCAGGTTCAGGTCTGGAAGGGTCTGGTGTTCGTGCTGCTGACCAGTGCCCTGCTGTACCTGACGATCAGTCGCCACCTGGAACGCCAGGCGAAGATCGGCACCGCGCTGCACGCCAGCGAAGAGCGACTCAGCCTGGCGCTGTCGGCCACCGAAGATGGTCTATGGGACTGGGATCTGATCCACCAGCGCGTGTATTACTCGCCGGCTTATCACGCCCTGCTGGGCATGCACGATGGTGAGCTGAGCGCCGACCGCGACCATTGGCAAGAACTGCTGCATCCCGACGACCGCGCCGTTTATCAGCGCGTTCTCGACCAATTGATGCAGGCCAGCGAAGACAGCGCCTACGAAAACAGCTATCGCCTACGCCACCGTGACGGCAGCTACCGCTGGGTGCTGTCGCGCGGACGGTTGCAGCTCGATACACAGGGGCGCCCTGCGCGCTTTATCGGCACGGTCAAGGACATCACCCAGCGCCGCGCCGATGCCGACAGTCTGCGCCAGGCGGCGGCGGTATTCGAATCCACCCAAGAAGGTGTGCTGGTCACCGATGCGCAGCAGACCATCGTGCACATCAACCCGGCGTTCAGTCGCATCACTGGCTACAGCGAAGCGGAAATCCTCGGCAAGCACCCGACCCTACTCAAGTCCGGTCGCCATGACGCGGCGTTTTACCAGCATCTCTGGCACACCCTGCAGACTCAGGGCACCTGGAGCGGCGAGGTGTGGAACCGCCGCAAAAACGGCGAAATCTATCCGCAGTGGCAGTGCATCCGCACCATTCGTGGTGATAACGGCCTGCTCAGCCATTACGTGGCGGTGTTCTCGGACATCACCGTGCTCAAGCATTCCCAGCATGAGCTTGATCACCTCGTCCACCATGATCCTCTGAGCGGCCTGCCCAACCGCCTGTTGTTCAGCGAGCGAGTCGAGCATGCCCTGCAGCGCGCCCAGCGTGATGAGGAGCGTGGCGCCGTGCTGGTCGTCGACCTAGATCACTTCAAGCACATCAACGAGAGCCTCGGCCACAACCTCGGCGACCTGCTGCTCAAGGCCACTGGTGAGCGACTAGCCAGCCAGTTGGGTAATGGCAGCACCCTGGCGCGCCTGGGTGGCGACGAGTTTGCCGTGCTCAGCGAAGACTGCGCCCAGGCCGAGCAGGCGGCGCAACTGGCACAGACACTGATCGATTGCCTGGACGCCCCCTTCCTGCTCGAAGGCCAGGAGCTGTTCATTTCCGCCAGTGTCGGTATCTGCCTGTATCCGAATGACGCCAACAGCGTCGATCAGGTGCTGCGTAACGTCGACTCGGCGCTGTTCAAAGCCAAGAGCACTGGCCGTGGCGGCTTCGCGTTCTATGACCAGGAGCAGACCGAGTATGCCCGCCAACGTGTAGAGATGATCGCCGGCATGCGCCACGCCATCGAGAACAGCGAGCTGCGGGTGCATTACCAACCGCTTCACAGCCTGACCGACAACCAATTGATAGGGGTAGAGGCCCTGGTGCGCTGGCAGCACCCGCAACGCGGCCTGGTACCGCCCGGCGAATTCATCCCGATTGCCGAAGACAGCGGCATGATCGCCGCCATTGACGCCTGGGTGCTCGAACAGGCGTGCCGGCAGATGGTCGCCTGGCGCAGCACCGGGCGTAGTCTGCAATTCGTCGCCGTGAATGTTTCCAGCCGCCTGTTCAGCCGCGGCGAACTGGACCAGCGCGTCGCCCAGATACTGGCCAGCACCGGCCTGCCGGCCGGCTGCCTGGAACTGGAAGTGACGGAAAGTGCAGTGATGGACGACCCGGATCAGGCCCAGGCCTTGCTCGAACGCCTGCGCGGCCTGGGCGTGCGCCTGGCCATTGACGACTTTGGCACCGGCTACAGCTCGCTAGCGCGCTTGAAACGCCTGCCGGTGCACAAGCTCAAACTCGATCAAAGCTTCGTCGCCGGCCTGCCCGACGACAAGGACGACCTGGCGATCACCCGGGCGGTCATTGCCCTTGCCCACAGCATGGAGATGAAGGTGCTCGCCGAAGGCGTGGAACGCGCCGAGCAGCTGGAGCGACTGCGCCAGCTGGGCTGTGACTACGTTCAGGGCTACTTCATTGGCCGGCCGGTGCCGGCGCAGGAGCTGCAACTGGCGTAACTAGTGCCACGCTAGCAGTCCATTTCAGAACAGCGCCTTGCGCGCCTCACTGGTCAATACCTCATCCGGGCGCTGGCCGATGGCTTCCGCGACTTGATAGGCGCGCTGCACTGCCGAACGCTTGCCCATGCGCGCCAGCCAGGCGGCCATGTTGGGGAAATCCTCCAGGCGCTGGCGCTGCAGCTCCCAGCCCTTGGCCCAAGGATAGATGGCCATGTCGGCGATCGAGTAGTCGCCGGCCACGTACTCGCGCCCCTCGAGGCGACGATCGAGCACACCGTACAGGCGCGCGGTCTCCTTCACGTAGCGGTCGATGGCATAGGGAATCTGCTCCGGCGCGAAGCGTACGAAGTGATGGTTCTGCCCCGCCATCGGGCCCAGGCCGCCCATCTGCCAGTGCAGCCACTGCTGCACCTCGACGCGCAGGCGTGGCTGCAGCGGCATGAAGCGCCCGATCTTGTCGGCCAGGTATTCAAGAATCGCCCCGGACTCGAACAGCGAAATCGGCTCGCCGCCGTCGCTGGGATTGTTGTCGACGATGGCCGGAATACGGTTGTTCGGCGCGATCTTCAGGAACGCCGGCTCGAACTGCTGGCCTTCGCCGATATTGACCGGGTACACGTTGTACTCCAGCCCGCTCTCTTCGAGAAAGATGCTGATCTTGTGGCCATTGGGGGTCGTCCAGTAATGGAGATCGATCATGGGGCGCTCCTGTCGATGATGGCGTGCAATGAGTAAAACTTTGGAGCCAGGCGCTGCAAGCAGAGTTCAGCCCTAGTGACCGAGACGCTGCACCCGTCGTCAGCGTGCGCGGCTCGGCGTATCACGCAAGCGCCGCTCGCACTGAACGATGCCAGCAAGGCACAATCGAAACGCCGCGTTGAGCCCCAATCAGTCACCTCACCCGTACAGGTCGCGATCCGGATGCCGTCTTCCTCCTTGCGCCACTCGCTGCGCCGCCTCTGGGCGCTGGACAAGTTCAGCTACAGCCTGCGGGTATTCATCGCCTTGGGTGGCAGCCTGGCGCTGTGCTGGCATCAGGGCTGGATGCACAGCCTGATTCCGCTGTTTCTCGGTGTGATCGCCAGCGCCCTGGCCGAGACCGACGACAGCTGGCAGGGCCGGCTGACCGCCCTGCTGGTCACCCTGGGCTGTTTCAGCGCTGCGGCCTATACGGTCGAATTCCTGTTCCCCTACCCCTGGCTGTTCGTCACCGCTCTCGCGCTCTCCGCCTTTTCCCTGACGATGCTCGGCGCCCTCGGCGAACGCTTCGCCACCCTCGGCTCGGCCACGCTGATTCTGGCGGTGTACAGCATGATCGGTGTGGAACAGCGCGGCGGCGTTGCCGGGTTGTGGATGGAGCCGCTGCTGCTGGTGGCGGGCGCCGCCTGGTACGGGGTGCTCTCGGTACTGTGGCATGCGTTGTTCGCCCACCAGCCGGTGCAGCAGAGCCTGGCCCGGCTGTTCCGCGAGCTGGGGCTCTACCTCAAGCTCAAGGCCGCGCTGTTCGAGCCGCTGCGTCAGCTGGACGTGGAAGCCCGGCGCCTGGACCTGGCCAAGCAGAATGGTCGGGTGGTGGCGGCGCTCAACGCCACCAAGGAAATCATCCTGCACCGGGTCGGCAATGGTCGTCCCGGCCCCAAGGTCAGCCGCTACCTGAAGCTGTACTTTCTCGCCCAGGACATTCACGAGCGCGCCAGCTCCTCGCACTATCCCTACAACGCCCTGGCTGAAGCCTTCTTCCACAGCGACGTGATGTTCCGCTGCCAGCGCCTGCTGCGTCTGCATGGCAAGGCCTGCCATGCGCTGGCCCAGGCCATCGAGCTGCGCCAGCCATTCGAGTACGGCGAGCAGTACAGCCAGGCCCAGGCCGACCTGCAAGCCTCCCTGGAACACCTGCGCATCCAGAGCAACCCGGCGTGGAAGCACCTGCTGCGCTCGCTCGGCGCCCTGGCCGGCAACCTTGGCACCCTAGATCGCCTGCTCGGCAGCGCCAGCAACCCCGACGCCCTCGCCGAGGAGCAGGACAGCTCGCTGCTCGACCGCGAACCGCAGTCACTACGCGATGTGTGGGAGCGCATCCGCCTGCAGCTCACGCCCACTTCGCTGCTGTTCCGCCACGCCCTGCGCCTGTCCATAGCCCTGGCTGCCGGTTACGGCGTGCTGCACTGGATTCACCCGACCCAGGGCTACTGGATCCTGCTCACCACCCTGTTCGTCTGCCAGCCCAACTACGGCGCCACGCGCATGAAGCTGGTGCAGCGCATCGTCGGCACCGTGCTCGGCCTGCTGCTGGGCTGGGCGCTGATCGACCTGTTCCCAGCGCAGCTGGTCCAGGCGTTCTTCGCCGTCGCCGCCGGCGTGGTGTTCTTCGCCACCCGCTCCAGTCGCTACACCGTGGCTACCGCGGCGATCACCCTGATGGTGCTGTTCTGCTTCAACCAAGTGGGCGACGGCTACGGGCTGATCCTGCCGCGCCTGTTCGATACCCTGCTCGGCAGCCTGATCGCCGGCCTAGCGGTGTTCCTGATCCTGCCGGACTGGCAGGGCCGCCGACTCAATCGCGTGGTGGCCAACACCCTGAGCTGCAACAGCACCTACCTGCGGCAGATCATGCGCCAATACGCCGAAGGCAAACGCGACGACCTCGCCTATCGCCTGGCCCGGCGCAATGCCCACAATGCCGATGCGGCGCTGTCGACCACCCTTGGCAACATGCTGATGGAGCCGGGACACTTCCGGAAGGAGGCGGATATCGGCTTTCGCTTTCTGGTGCTCTCCCACACCCTGCTCAGCTACCTGTCGGGGCTCGGTGCGCACCGTGGCGAGGCGCTTTTGGCCGACGAGCAGAACGAACTGCCGGCCATTGCCTTGCGCCTGGCAGACAGCCTCGACGAGATTGCCCGCGGCCTCAGCGAACAGACGCCGGTGGCCATCCAGAGTGACCATGAGGATCGCCTTGCCAGCAGCCTGGAGCAGATGCCCGATGACTTGGACGACGCCCAGCGCCTGGTGCAAACCCAGCTGTCGCTGATCGCCCGCCAGCTCGGCCCACTACGCACCCTGGCGGCGCACTTGCTGAAGAACCGCGAAAAGCCGGCAGTCGGGGTCTGACCGCCATGGACAAGCAGGCTATCGTGCAGCAGGTCATCGAACGGCTCGGTCTGGAACTGCAGGCAGCCGAACAGGCAGCGCGGGTCGCCCATGAAACGGCCACCCATGAAGAGAACATCGCCGAGAACAAATACGACACCCTCGGGCTGGAAGCCGCCTACCTGGCCGCCGGGCAGGCTCGCCGCGTGGAAGAGATCGGCCAGCGCCTGCGCGTCTGGCGCCAGCTGCAGGTGCGCCCCTATGACGATGCCCAGGGCATTCGGCTGACCAGCCTGGTACTGCTGGCCGACGAAAACGACCAGCAGCAATGGCTGTTTCTCGGCCCGGAAGGCGCGGCGATCAAGGTGCAGGTCGAGCAGCGCGCGATTCTCGTGCTGAGCCCGGATGCACCGCTCGGCCAGCGTCTGCTGGGACGGCACATCGGTGACGAAATCGAGCTGACCGTCGCCGGCCGCTCGCAGCATCACGAAATCATCGAAGCCTATTGAGGCGTACCAGCCTGCAGATCACGCCAGGTTAGATACAGGCGCAGGTCGAACTCCAGTTGCTGATAGTCCGGCAGCATGTATTCGCAGAGTTTGTAGAACGCCTTGTTGTGATCGCTTTCCTTCAGGTGCGCCAGCTCGTGCACCACGATCATCTGCAGGAACTGCGGCGCCGCCTCGCGAAACAGCGAGGCGACGCGAATCTCCTTCTTGGCCTTGAGCTTGCCGCCCTGCACCCGAGAGATACTGGTGTGCAGGCCGAGGGCGCGATGGGTCAGGTCTAAACGGTTGTCGAACAGCACCTTGTCGATGGCCGGCGCATTCTTCAGGTGTTCCTGCTTGAGCGCCATGACGTAGACGTACAGCGCCTTGTCGCTCTGGATCCCGTGGCGGCCCTGATAGCGCTGCGCCAGGTAATCGCCCAGGCGCTCGCCCGCAATCATCTGGCGGACTTGCTCCTGCAAGGAGGCGGGATAACCCTGGAGGTATTTGAGGGGTGTCATGGCGGTACGGCAGGTCGGACTTGGCGGTCAATTATGCCGCACCTGCACTACAGCGGCACGACCCGCAGCAGCCTGCCTTCCTCGCTGTCGGTTAGCAGATACAGCGCGCCATCGGGCCCGTTGTAGACACCGCGAATGCGCTCCTCCAGTTCCTGGAAGAGGATGTCCTCCCCTGCCAGCCGGCCTTTCTCCAGGCGCACCCGGCGCACGCTCTTTTCCTTCAGCGTGGAAACGAACAGATCGCCCTTCCAGTGCGGGAAACGGTCACCGGTGTACAACGCCAGCCCGGAGGGCGCGACCGACGGCGTCCAGTGCAACTCCGGCGAGAGGTAATCCGGCAGCTCGGTAAAAGGGGTGACCAGCGCGCCGGTGTAATCGACGCCAAAGGACGCCAGCGGCCAGCCGTAATTGCCGCCGGGCTGCAGCAGGTTCAGCTCGTCGCCGCCTTTGGGGCCGTGCTCGTGGCTGTACAGGCGCTGGCGCTGGCGGTCGTAGACGATACCCTGCACGTTGCGGTGTCCGAGGCTGTAGATCTCCTCGGCGGCGCCCGGCTGGCCACGCAGCGGGTTGTCCGGCGGAATGCTGCCGTCGCGGTTCAGTCGCACCGTCTTGCCCAGGTGATTGGCCGGGTTCTGCGCCTGCTCACGCCAGTCGAAGCCATCGCCCAGGGTCAGCACCAGGGTGTCGTCCGGCAGGAAGGCGATGCGCCCGCCATAGTGGGAGGCGCCGGCCTTGGCCGGCTGGGCGGTGAACAGCACCTGAAAATCACGTAGCTCGCCATCGACCAGCCGGGCGCGAGCCAGCCGTGTGTTGTTGGCATCCGCCTCACCGTGGGCGTAGCTCAGGTAGATCCACGGGTCGCTGGCAAAATGCGGGTCTAGCGCTACCTCCATCAGGCCGGCCTGGGTGGCCACGAAGGGCGCCGGCATACCGCCGATTGGCTCGGCCTGCAGCTTGCCCTGGGCGTCGATCAGGCGTAGCTGCCCAGTGCGCTCGGTCACCAGCATGCGGCCATCGGGCAGGAAGGCCATAGACCAAGGGTACGCCAGGCCGCCGGTGACGGTTTCGATCCGATAATCGGCCTCGGCCAGCGCGCTCGCGCAGAGCCCCAGTGCCAGCAAAGCCACCACCCCGTTCTTCAAGGCCATCAGCGTGCGCCCCCACTGAAGCGTGCGAACACCAGACTACCCAGGCCGCCGCAACACATCAGCGCCAGGGTGCCGACCAGGGTGCGATTGGCGCCGATCAGGGTCGGCATCGGCGCCACGGCATTGGCGAAGGTCAGTGCCAGCCACATGGCCAGGGCGCCCGCGAGCAGAAACGCCAGCCAGCGCAATGCGCCGCGGGCAGGCGCCAGCCAGGTGGTCAGCGGCAAGGCGATGATGAAAGCAGCGATCACCAGAGCGGCGAGAGTCGGGCTGAAGCCCAGCAGATCACGGGCAGTGGCTTGCAGGCGAATAGCTGGCGGGATCTGCGCCCCAAGCTGCTGCAGGGCGGCGAGATTGAACTGGGTCTGAACGATGCTACCGAGTACGGTGGCAACGAGCACGGCCAAGCCGAATGGCAGCCAGAGGCGAGAGTTCTGAGGCATGGGAGCCGACATCCTGAAACGCGTGGCGGCAGTATGGCGCAGCGCCTCGGGCGCGGTGGAACAGGAGTTTTACATGGTTTTTCGTGGGCGACAGACGACACGCGCGTACCTGGTCGACACCCAATACTCGCAATCAAAACGCCGTCACCAGATACAGAAAAGCCGCCGGCCCCGCTAAGGGCAGGCGGCTTTGCGGCTATGCGAGATCAGTTGATCTTGGCGGCCAGCTCACCCTTGGCGTAACGCAGGAACATGCCTTCCAGAGAGATCGGCTTGATCTTCGAGGCATTACCGGCGGTGCCGAAAGCTTCATAACGGGCGATGCACACGTCACGCATGGCTTCGACGGTCTTGGCGAAGTATTTGCGCGGGTCGAACTCGGCCGGGTTCTGGGCCATGAAACGACGGATCGCACCGGTGGAAGCCAGGCGCAGGTCGGTGTCGATATTGACCTTGCGCACGCCGTACTTGATGCCTTCGACGATCTCTTCGACCGGCACGCCGTAGGTTTCCTTGATGTCGCCGCCGTACTCGTTGATGATCGCCAGCCAATCCTGCGGCACCGAGCTGGAACCGTGCATCACCAGGTGGGTGTTGGGGATGCGCTTGTGGATTTCCTTGATGCGCTCGATGGACAGCACATCGCCGGTTGGCGGCTTGGTGAACTTGTAGGCGCCGTGGCTGGTGCCGATGGCGATGGCCAGGGCGTCGACCTGAGTCTTCTTGACGAAGTCAGCCGCTTCTTCCGGGTCGGTCAGCAGTTGGCTGTGATCGAGCACGCCTTCGGCGCCGACGCCGTCTTCTTCACCGGCCATGCCGGTTTCCAGGCTACCCAGGCAGCCCAGCTCACCTTCCACCGAAACGCCGCAAGCGTGAGCGAAGGCAACGGTCTGCTGGGTGACGCGCACGTTGTAGTCGTAGTCGGCCGGAGTCTTGCCGTCTTCCTTGAGCGAGCCGTCCATCATCACCGAGCTGAAACCCAGCTGGATGGAGCGCTGGCAGACGTCAGGGCTGGTGCCGTGGTCCTGGTGCATGCACACCGGGATGTGCGGGAATTCTTCGATCGCAGCGAGGATCAGGTGGCGCAGGAACGGTGCACCGGCGTACTTGCGGGCACCCGCAGAGGCCTGGACGATGACCGGCGAATCGGTCTTGTCGGCGGCTTCCATGATGGCGCGCATCTGCTCGAGGTTGTTGACGTTGAAGGCCGGCACGCCGTAGCCGAATTCGGCGGCGTGGTCGAGCATCTGGCGCATGCTGATAAGTGCCATGTTTTGCTATCTCCCGATAGGGCTCGTTGATCGTGCAAGCCTGCCGCAGTGGCAGGCGCTATTCAAGTTTGCGCGAGTGGGCATGCCGCTCGCAGGTCTTTCAGGGCGCCTTGCAGCCGCGCCCGAGCAAATCGTCATTGGCGGTGCGGTAGATCAGCCCTTCCTCACCCTTGGCGTGGAAGGACAGCGTACCGTCGCTGTACAGCTCGCCGGAACCGGACGGTTCCAGGCTCAGGCGGTGGACGACATCGCTGCCACCCATGCGCACATCGACCTTCTCATGGGCCGGGTCGGCGTAACGCCAGAACACTTCGGCATGGCTGTCGCAGACCCAGTGGTTCCACGGCTGACTCTCGGCGTAATCCTTGCCGGCACAACCGGCTAGCATGGCCAGGCCGAACAACACGGCCGTGCATTGGTATCGGGTCATCGCACTCTCCTTGCCTTAGCAGTTCTGCTCGCCCACGGGCGGCGTCGAATCACCAGTACTCTGCCCTTCGATGCGCTGATCGTCGCGCGTGGTCGGCAGATCGATTTCCGCCGGGCTCAGGACTCGGCAGGCGTCGTCGCGTGGCGAGCCGCCACCTGCACATCCGCCCAGAACCACACACACCATCAGTACCACGGCCGCGTTACGCATGGGTCACTCCTTGCTGGCTGATTTCCGTACAAGGCTAATGACCACCACAGGCCGCCAAGGTTTAGGGTCTGTACGCAAGCGTACCGACCCTGGCTTTTACCTTTATTACTCGGCGGCGCGCTTCTGCAGGATTTCCACTGCCGGCAGTACCTTGCCCTCGACGAACTCGAGGAAGGCACCGCCGCCGGTGGAAATGTAGGAAATGCGCGAGGCCACATCGTACTTGTCGATGGCTGCCAGGGTGTCGCCACCACCAGCGATGGAGAACGCTGGGCTTTCGGCGATGGCCAGGGCCAGGGCCTTGGTGCCTTCACCAAACTGATCGAACTCGAACACACCGACCGGGCCGTTCCACAGAATGGTCTTCGAGGCCTTGAGCAGCTCGGCGAACTGCTTGGCGGTTTGCGGGCCGATGTCGAGGATCATGTCGTCGTCGGCCACGTCGGCGACCGCTTTGACGGTCGCGACGGCAGACTCGGAAAACTCCTTGGCGACCACCACGTCGACCGGCAGCGGCACGTTGACCTTGGCGGCGATGGCCTTGGCAGTGTCGACCAGGTCAGCCTCATAGAGCGACTTGCCGACCGGGAAACCGGCCGCCGCCAGGAAGGTATTGGCAATGCCGCCGCCGACGATCAGCTGATCGCAAATGCCGCTCAGGCTGTTCAGCACGTCCAACTTGGTCGACACCTTGGAGCCAGCGACGATCGCCGCCATCGGCTGGGCCGGCGCACCCAGGGCCTTGCCCAATGCGTCCAGTTCGGCGGCCAGCAGCGGGCCGGCCGCGGCGACCTTGGCGAATTTGGCCACGCCTTGGGTCGAGCCCTCGGCACGGTGGGCAGTACCGAAGGCGTCCATCACGAACACGTCGCACAGGGCGGCGTATTGCTGGGCCAGCTCGTCGGCGTTCTTCTTCTCGCCCTTGTTGAAACGCACGTTCTCGAACAGCACCAGCTCACCGGCCTTCAGTTCGACACCGTTCAGGTAGTCCTTGACCAGCGGTACCTCGCGGCCAAGGGCCTTGCTCAGGTAGGCGGCCACCGGCGCCAGGCTGTTCTCTTCGCTGAATTCACCTTCGGTCGGGCGGCCCAGGTGCGAGCAGACCATTACCGCGGCGCCTTTTTCCAGGGCCAGCTTGATGGTCGGCAGCGCGGCAAGAATGCGCGCATCACTCTTCACAACGCCGTCCTTGACCGGCACGTTGAGGTCTTCACGGATCAGCACGCGCTTACCTTGCAGATCAAGGTCGGTCATTTTCGCGATGTTCAGGGTCATTGAATCAGTCCTTAACAGGGGCTGGTGATAAGTGAGCGGCGGCATCGAGATAATGCACGGCCATGTCGAGCATACGATTGGCGAAGCCCCATTCGTTGTCGAACCAGGCCAGCAGGTTGACCAGGCGAGGCCCGGAAACCCGTGTCTGACTGCCGTCGACGATGGCCGAATGGGGATCATGGTTGAAGTCGCAACTGGCGTGCGGCAACTCGGTGTACGCCAGCAGACCCTGCAGCGGCCCCTGTTCGGCGGCCTGGCGCAGGATCCGGTTGATCTCCTCGGCACTGGTGTCGCGGGCGGTCTGCAAGGTGATATCCAGGCAGGACACGTTGACCGTCGGCACCCGAATGGCTTTGGCCTGGATTCGCCCGGCAAGTTCCGGGAGCAGCCGTTCGATGCCGCGCGCCAGGCCCGTGGACACCGGAATCACCGACTGGAAGGCCGAACGCGTACGACGCAGGTCCTCGTCGTGATAGGCATCGATCACCGGCTGGTCGTTCATCGCCGAGTGGATGGTGGTGATGGAGATGTACTCCAGCCCCACCGCCTCGTCGAGCAGCTTGAGCAGTGGCACACCGCAGTTGGTGGTGCAGGATGCGTTGGAGACCAGACGCTCGCTGCCCGTCAGGCACTGCTGATTGACGCCGTACACCACCGTGGCGTCGACATCGCTCTCACTGGCCATCGGCTGCGACAGCAGCACCCGCGGCGCGCCTGCACGCACGAAGCGCTCGGCCTGCTCGCGCGTGGTGTACTGGCCGGAGCATTCGAGCAACAGGTCGATGTCCAGCGCACGCCAGCCGACGCCCTCGGGCTCGCGCTGGCGCAGCACCTTGAGCGGCTTGCCGTTGATGTGCAGATGGTCACCGGCGACCTTCACCTCGCCGGGGAAACGCCCGTGGGTGGAGTCGAAACGGGTCAGGTATTCGATGCTGGCCTGGTCGGCCAGGTCATTGAGCGCGACGATTTCCAGCCGAGCCTCGCCTGCCCGCTCATGCAGCGCACGCAAGACGCAACGACCGATGCGGCCATAGCCGTTCAGGGCAACGCGGTAAGGGCGATGGGACATGGCGATCTCGGAGATCCTGTTCAAAGACTGCTACGCGTCGGCATTGCTGCGTTAAAAACAGGCTCGGAATGCTCATTTACACTAGTAAACTCCGCTTCCTCGCCTGTTTTTGCCTTGCACTGCTCTAGCTCGCGATCCTTTGAAGAGGATCTGAGAGAATCGAGCATGAGCCGAGACGAACCGCGCAGGCTCGTCTCGGCTGACAGGGTCAAGCGTCGAGCAGTTCTTCGGCGGTGCCGATGATGTTCTCGACGGTGAACCCGAAGTGCTCGAACAGCTGACCGGCGGGCGCCGACTCACCGTAGGTTTCCATGCCGATCACGCGGCCTTCGAGGCCGACGTACTTGTACCAGAAGTCCGCGTGGGCAGCTTCGATGGCGATCCGCGCGGTGACCTGCAGCGGCAGTACCGACTGCTTGTAGGCAGCGTCCTGCTGGTCGAAGACGTTGGTCGACGGCATCGACACCACGCGGACCTTGCGGCCCTGCTCGCTCAGCTTGTCGGCGGCCTGGATGGCCAGGCCGACTTCCGAGCCGGTGGCGATCAGGATCAGTTCCGGCTCGCCGGCGCAGTCTTTCAGCACGTAGCCGCCACGGCTGATGGCCGCTTCGGTTTCGTGGTCGCGCAGGTTATGCGGCAGGTTCTGGCGCGAGAAGATCAGCGCGCTCGGGCCGTCCTTGCGCTCGACCGAGTGCTTCCAGGCCACCGCTGCTTCGACGGTATCCGCCGGGCGCCAGGTGTCCAGGTTCGGCGTGGTACGCAGGCTGGTCAGCTGCTCAACCGGCTGGTGGGTCGGGCCGTCTTCGCCGAGGCCGATGGAATCGTGGGTGAACACGTAGAGCACGCGCAGCTTCATCAGCGCCGACATGCGCACCGCGTTACGGGCGTATTCCATGAACATCAGGAAGGTCGCGCCGTAAGGGATCAGGCCGCCGTGCAGGGCGACGCCGTTCATGATGGCGCTCATGCCGAACTCGCGCACGCCGTAGTACATGTAGTTGCCCGAAGCATCTTCGGCGACGACCGGCTTGCAGCCCTTCCACAAGGTCAGATTGGAACCGGCCAGGTCCGCCGAGCCGCCGAGCAACTCCGGCAGCAGCGGGCCGAAGGCGTTCAGGCAGTTCTGGCTGGCCTTGCGGCTGGCGATGGTTTCGCCCTTCTCGGCCACGGAGCGGATGAACTCGCTGGCCTTTTCGGAGAAGTCGGCCGGCAGCTCGCCGGCCATGCGGCGCACGAATTCGTTGGCCAGTTCCGGATGGGCGGCGGAGTAGGCAGCGAAGCGCTGGTCCCACTCGGCTTCGGCAGCCAGGCCGGCTTCCTTGGCATCCCACTCGGCGTAGATGTCGGCCGGAACTTCGAACGGTGCGTGGCTCCAGTTCAGGGCAGCGCGGGTCAGGGCGATCTCGTCGTGGCCCAGGGCAGCGCCGTGGGACTCTTCCTTGCCCTGCTTGTTCGGCGAGCCGAAACCGATAATGGTCTTGCAGCAGATCAGCGTCGGACGATCGCTGGACTTGCGTGCGGTGTCGATGGCCATCTTGATTTCTTCGGCATCGTGGCCGTCGACATTGCGGATCACCTGCCAGCCGTAGGCTTCGAAGCGCGCCGGCGTGTCGTCGGTGAACCAGCCGTGCACTTCGCCGTCGATGGAAATGCCGTTGTCGTCGTAGAAGGCAATCAGTTTGCCCAGACCCAGGGTGCCGGCCAGGGAGCAGACTTCATGGCTGATGCCTTCCATCATGCAGCCGTCACCGAGGAACGCGTAGGTGTGGTGATCGACAATGTTGTGGCCGTCGCGGTTGAACTGCGCTGCCATGATCTTCTCGGCGAGGGCGAAACCCACAGCGTTGGCGATACCCTGGCCGAGCGGGCCGGTGGTGGTTTCGACGCCCGGCGCATAGCCGTACTCCGGGTGGCCCGGGGTCTTGCTGTGCAGCTGGCGGAAGTTCTTCAGGTCGTCGATGGACAGGTCGTAGCCGGTCAGGTGCAGCAGCGAGTAGATCAGCATCGAGCCGTGGCCGTTGGACAGCACGAAGCGGTCACGATCGGCGAAATTCGGGTTGGCCGGGTTGTGCTTCAGGTAGTCACGCCACAGCACTTCGGCGATATCCGCCATGCCCATGGGGGCACCGGGGTGGCCGCTGTTGGCTTTCTGCACAGCATCCATGCTGAGGGCACGAATGGCATTGGCACGCTCACGACGGCTGGGCATCGCTAATCTCCTGCGGGTGGCTGCCGAAGCAGCTTGGACGAAAAAAGGCGCCCATTTTCGCCCAGCCAGTACCGCCGGGGCAATGACAGATGGTCGTCCGCGACAATATTGCTGCGCTTTTTATCCACAGCAGCCTCGAAAATCTCGCGACTGCGCCGGACCGACCGCAATATCAAAACTTTTTGATATTGCGGTTGCTGGCTGAAAAATGACCGACTAGACTGCGCCCCATGACACAACGCGCACCCTCACTCGACTTCGAGCCCACCGACCTGCTGTCCGCCCTGTGCAAGGCTGCGGGCGACGGCTTGCGCCTGAACGTTTTGCGCTCCCTGAGCAACGACTCGTTTGGCGTGCTGGAGCTGGCGCAGATTTTCGCCATCGGCCAGTCGGGCATGAGCCATCACCTCAAGGTGTTGGCCCAGGCCGGCCTGGTGGCGACACGTCGCGAAGGCAATGCGATCTTCTATCGCCGCGCCCTCGCCCACCTCGAAAGTCCCGGCGGCGCCCTGCATGCCGCGCTGCTGCAGGAAGTCGACAATCTCGAACTGCCCGCCGAGGTGCGTCAGCGCGTGGCCCAGGTGCACCAGCAACGGGCCGCTGCCAGCCGCGATTTCTTCGCCCGCAGCGCCGAGCGTTTCCAGGCTCAGCAGGATCTGATCGCCGGCCTGCCGCAGTACCGCGACAGCGTCGTGGCGCTGCTCGACTCGCTGGATTTACCGGCCCAGGCCAGCGCCCTGGAAATCGGCCCCGGCGATGGCGGCTTCCTGCCGGAACTGGCACGCCGCTTCACTCGTGTGACCGCCCTGGACAACAGTGAAGCGATGCTCGAGCTCGCTCGCCAACGCTGCCAGCAGGAGGGCCTGGACAACGTGCAGCTGCACCTGGCCGACGCCCTGCAGGATGCCTACTCGAGCGCCGATTGCGTGGTGCTGAACATGGTGCTGCACCATTTCGCCGCCCCGGCCCAGGCTTTGAGCAAACTGGCCGAACAGGTCAATCCGGGCGGCAGCCTGCTGATCACCGAACTGTGCAGCCACGACCAGAGCTGGGCCCGCGACACCTGCGGCGATCTCTGGCTAGGCTTCGAGCAGGACGATCTCGCCCACTGGGCAATCGCCGCCGGCCTGACACCTGGCGAAAGCCTGTATGTCGGCCTGCGCAATGGCTTTCAAATTCAGGTGCGGCATTTCCAGCGCACCCTTCCACTCACGCACGTGGCCGAGAGGCCCTCACTCGCCAGGACAACCGATAGATGAGCGAATACTCCCTGTTTACCTCCGAGTCCGTGTCCGAAGGGCACCCGGACAAGATCGCCGACCAGATTTCCGATGCCGTGCTCGACGCCATCATCACCCAGGACAAGCACGCCCGCGTGGCTGTGGAAACCCTGGTCAAGACCGGCGTGGCGATCATTGCCGGTGAAGTGACCACCAGCGCCTGGGTCGACCTCGAGCAGATCGTCCGCGACGTGATCTGCAATATCGGTTACACCAGCTCCGACGTCGGCTTCGACGGAGCCACCTGTGGCGTGATGAACATCATCGGCAAGCAGTCCCCGGACATCAACCAGGGCGTCGACCGCGCCAAGCCGGAAGACCAGGGCGCCGGCGACCAGGGCCTGATGTTCGGCTACGCCAGCAACGAAACCGACGTGCTGATGCCGGCGCCGATTCGCTTCTCCCACGCGCTGGTCGAGCGCCAGGCCGAAGCCCGCAAGTCCGGCCTGCTGCCGTGGCTGCGTCCGGATGCCAAATCCCAGGTCACCTGCCGTTACGAAAACGGCAAGGTAGTCGGCATCGACGCCGTGGTGCTGTCCACCCAGCACAACCCGGACGTCAGCCTAAGCGACCTGCGCGAAGCGGTGATGGAGCTGGTGATCAAGCACACCCTGCCGGCCGAACTGCTGCACAAGGACACCCAGTTCCACATCAACCCGACCGGCAATTTCGTGATCGGCGGCCCGGTGGGCGACTGTGGCCTGACCGGCCGCAAGATCATCGTCGACAGCTACGGCGGCATGGCCCGCCACGGTGGCGGCGCGTTTTCCGGCAAGGATCCGTCCAAGGTCGACCGCTCGGCAGCCTACGCCGGCCGCTACGTCGCCAAGAACATCGTCGCTGCCGGCCTGGCCGAACGTTGCGAGATCCAGGTGTCCTACGCCATCGGCGTGGCCCAGCCGACCTCCATCTCGATCAACACCTTCGGCACCAACAAGGTGGCGGAAGAGACCATCATCAAGCTGGTGCGCGACGTGTTCGATCTGCGTCCGTACGCCATCACCAAGATGCTCGACCTACTGCACCCGATGTACCAGCCGACTGCCGCCTACGGCCACTTCGGCCGCGAGCCGCAGCAGCTGACCGTCGGCGACGACAGCTTCACCAGTTTCACCTGGGAAAAAACCGACAAGGCCGCCGAACTGCGCGCCGCCGCCGGCCTGTAAGCCCAAGCCACCGCCGCACCTTGTGCGGCGGCAACAAAAAAGCCTCCGTGGGCACGACGTCCACGGAGGCTTTTTCATGCCCGCCAGGCGGGCAAATGGATCATTTGCCGAACAGCGAACCCAGGTTCTTCAGGGTTTCGGCGGCAGCCGCGATGTTTTCAGCCTTGCCATCGCCCTGCTGGGCAACCGGAGCAGAGCTGCCTTCGGCGTTGGCGCCGAGCTGGTCGCAACTGCCTTCGACCTGGGCGAGTGTGTCATCGGCCTGCTTGTTGCCGAGCAGACCGGCCAGCTGCTTGACCTGGGCGATCTTGTCGGCGTTGGCGGCCATCTTCTGCTGACACTTGAGCTGATTGTTATCGGCAGCATGGACGAACGAGCTGGCAACGGCCAGGGCGGCGGAACACAGCAGAATGGAAATGCGCATGAGCGTCTAGACCTCCAGAGATGAGGCCCGGCAATACATCCCGCCGCCGGGCAAGTCCTTTTGGTGTGTGCGGGGGCCGCAACTTTAGCATCGGACATTTTCCGCAACAAATAGTCGGGTGCTGGAAATGTCGGCCAATGCGCACTTTCCAGAAGACTCTGGTTTGCGGCCTGAAGGTGCGGCGACTAGCCTGCAGATTCATCGCCCGAGCAAGGATGCTCCGCCCATGAACGCCTGGATCGCTATCTGCATTTCCCTGTTACTGCCCGCCGCCGCCCTCGCCGACACCTGCCCGCCACAGACGCCAGCCCATGATCGCCAGGTCGCCGAACTCGCCACCCAGATCGCGCAGTGGGACGATGCCTATCACCGCCAGGGCCGCTCGCTGGTCAGCGATGAGCTTTACGACCAGGCCCGCGCCCGCCTCGAACAATGGCAGCGCTGCCGCAATGATGCCGGCACCGCCAATCCGCTGAGCGGCGCCGGAGGCCCCGTGCAGCATCCCGTGGCGCAGACCGGGCTGCGCAAACTGGCGGACGAGCGCGCCGTCGCGCAGTGGATGGCCAGCCGCGACGACCTGTGGATACAACCCAAGGTCGACGGCGTGGCAATCACCCTGCGCTATGAAGGCGGCCAGCTGCAGCAGGTGGTCAGCCGTGGCGATGGCAACAGCGGCCAGGACTGGATGCACAAGGCTGCACAGATCGCGGCCATCCCCAAGCAACTGAGCGAGCACAGCGAGTTGATTCTGCAAGGCGAGCTGTACCTCAAGCGACCGGGCCATGTGCAGGCCCGCGAAGGCAGCGCCGCCGCACGCAGTACGGTGGCGGGCCTGATGGCCCGTCAGCAATTGCAGCAGGACCAAGCGGCCAGCATCGGACTGTTCGTCTGGGACTGGCCCAATGGCACAAGCGATATGCAGCAGCGCCTGGAAGGCCTGGGGCGGATGGGTTTCGAGGACAGCAGCGTTTACAGCCAGTCGATTGGCACGCCCAACGAAGCCCAGTATTGGCGCGAGCAGTGGTATCGCAATCCGCTGCCCTTCGCCACCGACGGCGTGGTACTGCGCCAGGGCCAGCGCCCTAGCAGCGATCGCTGGCGCGCTGAACCGCCGCACTGGGCAGCGGCCTGGAAGTATCCGGCCAGCGAAGCGCTCGCGCTGGTCGAGGCGGTCGAATTCAGCATCGGCCGTACCGGGCGCATCACCCCGTTGCTGCGCCTGCAGCCGGTAAAACTCGATGAC
Organism: Phytopseudomonas straminea; assembly: GCF_900112645.1. Taxonomy (GTDB): domain Bacteria; phylum Pseudomonadota; class Gammaproteobacteria; order Pseudomonadales; family Pseudomonadaceae; genus Aquipseudomonas; species Aquipseudomonas straminea. Next base: position 455,305 of record NZ_FOMO01000001.1, read on the forward strand.
CGCACCATTCGCGTGGTCAGTGTCGGCTCGCTGGAGCGCTGGCGACAATTGGACATTCGCCCGGGCGATCAGGTCGCCATTCGCCTGGCCGGACAAACCATTCCCCAGTTGGAAAGCGTGGTACTGCAAAGCGCCACTCGCCCAGTGCTGGAGATACCGCACGAGGATGACTATCACGCCCTGAGTTGCCTGCGCGCCTCGCCCGCGTGCGCCAGCCAGTTTCACGCTCGCCTCACCTGGCTCAGCGGCAAGCAGGCCCTGAACCTGACGGGCATCGGCGCCGGTACCTGGCAGAAACTGCTTGCGGCGCAGCACCTCGATGGCCTGCTCGACTGGCTGCATCTGGATTCAGAAAAGCTGATGGCGGTGCCGGGTATTGGCCCGCAAGGCGCCAGGGCGCTCGGTCAGCGCTTTGCCGAAGCGCGACAGCGGCCCTTCCACGATTGGTTGCGCGCACTGGGTGCACCGGTGAACCCGGACAGCCTGGCCGCCGATAGCTGGCGGCAAATGCAGCAACGCAACCTCGCCGACTGGCAGACGCTACCCGGTATCGGCCCGACCCGCGCGACCCGGCTGCAAGCGTTTTTCCAGCATGAGGACATCGTCGCGCTGTCCGAGCAGTTGGGCGAAGCGGGCGTGGCGGGCTTTCAGTAGCGGCGAAAGCGCTGGCTGACCGACACCGCTGGCCGGGCCCATGGCCTTGCCATGGGGCGCCGATCAGCGGCGGGCGGGCACAGGCTCAATCCTTGATTTGATCCTTGATGTAGGTGATTTCGGTCTTGCCATGTGGCACTGGCTGACCGTCCTCGCCGAGATTCACGAAGACCATCTTGTCGATGGTCAGGATGCTCTTGCGGGTGATCTTGTTGCGCACTTCGCAGCGCATGGTGATCGAGGTGCGGCCGAAATCGGTGGCGGTGATGCCCAGCTCGATAATGTCGCTCTGCCGCGCCGAGGACACGAAGTTGATCTCGGAAATCAGCTTGGTCACCACGCGCTGGCTGCCCAGCTGAATGATGGCGTAGATCGCCGCCTCCTCGTCGATCCACTTCAGCAGGCTGCCACCGAACAGCGTGCCGTTGGGGTTGAGGTCCTCTGGCTTTACCCACTTGCGCGTATGAAAGTTCATGCACCCTCCTGTCCGTCGTTCCATTGGCCGTAATGATCGCAAAGATTGGCGAGTGGATCATTGCCGCGCTATCGATAATGGTTATCGACACAGGCTATCGGGCCGGGTTCAGCGAGGCTGGCGACGAACGTGCGTCACGCCTGTCGGCATCCGCCGAGAAACGCCGATAAGCGCGATGGAAAACCTTGGGCTCGCGCGCCGGCGCGTCTATAATCGCCCAGTTATACGCGCCCGCTACCGGGCGTTCCCGCCACCTGTCCGAGGGGCGCTGCAGCAACCTGAAAGATTTGTTTCGAATCCCAAAGCCCTGTATTCCCACAATGCTTATCGGCAGATTCGAATCAACCTTTCAGGCTGTCAGGCTCGGATGGGGCGTTTAGCAAACGCATCAACGGCGCCCACTCGACAATCGTGTGACACCTGCGCGTCATCCGACGCTGGCAAGGTTGCACCTGTCGACAGCAGACAACCTAATGGAGAGTTACTGCATGAGCGCTGCTTTCAACGACTACAAGGTCGCCGACATTTCCCTGGCCGACTGGGGCCGCCGCGAGCTAATCATCGCCGAATCCGAGATGCCGGCACTGATGGGCCTGCGCCGCAAGTACGCCACCAGCCAACCGCTCAAGGGCGCCAAGATCCTCGGCTGCATCCACATGACCATCCAGACCGGCGTGCTGATCGAGACGCTGACCGCCCTGGGCGCCGAAGTGCGCTGGTCGTCCTGCAACATCTTCTCCACCCAGGATCAGGCCGCTGCCGCCATCGCCGCCGCCGGCATCCCGGTATTCGCCTGGAAAGGCGAGACCGAGCAGGAGTACGAGTGGTGCATCGAGCAGACCATCCTCAAGGACGGCCAGCCGTGGGACGCCAACATGGTGCTGGACGACGGCGGTGACCTGACCGAGATCCTGCACAAGAAATACCCGCAGATGCTCGAGCGCATCCACGGCGTGACCGAGGAGACCACCACCGGTGTGCACCGCCTGCTCGACATGCTCAAGGCCGGCACCCTGAAAGTCCCGGCGATCAACGTCAACGACGCGGTCACCAAGAGCAAGAACGACAACAAGTACGGCTGCCGTCACAGCCTCAACGACGCCATCAAGCGCGGCACCGACCACCTGCTGTCGGGCAAGCAGGCGCTGGTCATCGGCTACGGCGACGTGGGCAAGGGCTCGGCCGCTTCACTGCGCCAGGAAGGCATGATCGTCAAGGTTTCCGAGATCGACCCGATCTGCGCCATGCAGGCATGCATGGACGGCTTCGAGCTGGTTTCGCCGTACATCGACGGCCGTAACGACGGCACCGACGCCTGCATCGACAAGGCGCTGCTGGGCAAGATCGACCTGATCGTCACCACCACCGGCAACGCCAACGTCTGCGACGCCGGCATGCTCAAGGCCCTGAAGAAGCGCGCCGTGGTCTGCAACATCGGTCACTTCGACAACGAGATCGACACCGCCTTCATGCGCAAGAACTGGGCATGGGAAGAGGTCAAGCCGCAGGTGCACAAGATCCACCGCACCGGCGCCGGCAGTTTCGACGCTGCCAACGACGACTACCTGATCCTGCTGGCCGAAGGCCGCTTGGTGAACCTGGGCAACGCCACCGGCCACCCGAGCCGCATCATGGACGGCTCGTTCGCCAACCAGGTACTGGCGCAGATCTTCCTGTTCGAGCAGAAGTTCGCTGACCTCTCCGCCGAGAAGAAAGCCGCGCGCCTGACCGTCGAAGTGCTGCCCAAGAAGCTGGACGAAGAAGTCGCCCTGGAGATGGTCAAGGGCTTCGGTGGCGTCGTCACCCAGCTGACCAAGCAGCAGGCCGACTACATCGGCGTGACCGTCGAAGGTCCGTTCAAGCCGGACAGCTACCGCTACTGATAGGCGGTACGCGGCGCGGGCCCGAGGTCCGCGCCGCGTAGCCCGAAGGAATCGTCATGTCTCAGAAACGCCCCAACGTCAGCTTCGAATTCTTCCCGACGAAGACCGATGCCGGACACGAGAAACTGCTGAATACCGCGCGAGAGCTGGCCGGCTACAACCCGGACTTCTTCTCCTGCACCTACGGCGCCGGTGGTTCCACCCGCGACCGCACCCTCAATACCGTGATGCAGCTCGACAGCGAAGTGAAGGTACCGACGGCGCCGCACCTGTCGTGCGTTGGCGACAGCAAGGCCGAACTGGTCGAGCTGCTCAACCTGTACAAGAGCAAGGGCATCAACCGCATCGTCGCCCTGCGCGGTGACCTGCCGTCGGGCATGGGCATGTCCAGCGGTGAGCTGCGCCACGCCAACGACCTGGTCGAGCTGATTCGCGCGGAAACCGGTGATCACTTCCATATCGAAGTGGCGGCCTATCCGGAGATGCATCCCCAGGCCCGCAATTTCGAGGATGATATAGCCAACTTCGTGCGCAAGGCCAAGGCCGGCGCCGACAGCGCGATCACCCAGTACTTCTTCAACGCCGATTGCTACTTCTACTTCGTCGAGCGCGTTCGCAAGCTGGGCGTCGATATCCCGGTGATCCCGGGCATCATGCCGATCACCAACTACAGCAAGCTGGCGCGCTTCTCCGACGCCTGCGGCGCCGAGCTGCCACGCTGGGTTCGCAAGCAACTGGAAGCCTACGGCGACGACACCCAGAGCATCCAGCGCTTCGGCGAAGAGATGATCACCGGCCTGTGCGAACGCCTGATCGAAGGTGGTGCACCCGGCCTGCATTTCTACACCCTCAACCAGGCCGCCCCCAGCCTGGCGGTTTGGAAGAACCTGCAGGGCTGATACCGGCCTCGGAGGCCGCGAAAGAGCGAACTTTCGCGGCCTTTTTCTTTCCTAACAGGCGACGAAATCCACTGCACCAGCCAGTTGCATGGACCTGTCAGCCGCGTACCCGTTGACCCGAAGCCCCCTGCTGGTCGACAGTACAGGCGCCCGGATGCCCCAACAGGGGGCATGGCTGCCGGGACGAATTCATCAATGCGCGATCAGCCAGGATCGGCTCGAGTTGTCGCGCTACCACGGGATGCCTGCATGCTCACTCGCCAGAAAATCAACGCCTCGGTGTCGCCGAAAGGCAGCCTGGAAACCCTCTCCCAGCGTGAAGTCCAGCAACTGCGCGAGACCGGCTCGGGCAGCGTCTACGCACTGTTTCGCCAGTGCGCCCTGGCGATCCTCAACACCGGCTCGCACAGCGACAACGCCAAGACCATACTCGAGGCCTACCCGGACTTCGAAGTGAAGATCCACCAGCAGGACCGCGGCATCCGCCTGGAGCTGATCAACGCCCCGGCCGACGCCTTCGTCGATGGCGAGATGATCGCCAGCACCCGCGAGATGCTGTTCAGCGCCCTGCGCGACATCGTCTACACCCAGAGCGAACTGGAGAACAAGCGGGTCGACGTGGACAGCTCCAGCGGCCTCACCGACTACGTGTTCCACCTGCTGCGCAACGCCCGCACCCTGCGCGCCGGCGCTGAGCCGAAGATGGTGGTGTGCTGGGGCGGGCACTCGATCAGCACCGAGGAATACAAGTACACCAAGAAGGTCGGCCACGAACTGGGCCTGCGTGCCCTGGACGTATGCACCGGCTGCGGCCCGGGAGTGATGAAGGGGCCGATGAAGGGCGCCACCATCTCCCATGCCAAGCAGCGCATCGTCGGCGCCCGCTACCTGGGCCTGACCGAGCCGGGCATCATCGCCGCCGAGGCGCCGAACCCGATCGTCAACGAGCTGGTGATCCTGCCGGACATCGAAAAGCGCCTGGAAGCCTTCGTGCGTCTCGGCCACGGCATCATCATCTTCCCGGGCGGCGCCGGCACGGCGGAGGAATTCCTCTACCTGCTGGGCATCCTCATGCACCCGGACAACGCCGAGCTGCCCTTCCCGCTGGTGCTCACCGGCCCGAAGAGCGCCGAGCCTTATCTGCAGCAGCTGCACGACTTCATCGGCGCCACCCTGGGCCGCGAAGCGCAGAACCGCTACGTGCTGATCCCCAATGACCCGGCTGCCGTGGCCCGCCATATGGCGGCCGGTATCAAGGCGGTCAAGCAGTTCCGCCGCGAGCGTAACGACGCCTTCCACTTCAACTGGCTGCTGAAGATCGACGAGAGCTTCCAGCACCCGTTCGAGCCGACTCACGAAGCCATGGCGGGCCTCAACCTGACTCGCGAGCAGCCGACCCACGAACTGGCCGCCAACCTGCGCCGCGCCTTCTCCGGCATCGTCGCCGGCAACGTCAAGGCCCACGGTATCCAGCTGATCGAGGAGCACGGCCCCTACGAGCTGCGCGGCGACAAGAGCATCATGCAACCGCTGGATCGTCTGCTGCAGGCGTTCGTCGAGCAGCACCGCATGAAGCTGCCCGGCGGCTCGGCTTACGTGCCCTGCTATCGCGTCGTCAGCTAAACCGTCGAAGGTGAGGGGTCAGCGCCCTTCGCCGCTTGGCTCAAACAGCCGCCTGCACAGGAGTATCCGATGGCACGTCCGGCTCCCCGCACCCTTCAGGTCATTGCCTCCACCCAGGTCACCCCGCACATGCTGCGCGTGACCTTGGGAGGCGGTGAGATCGACAGCTTTCCGGCGGATCAGGAAAGCGCCTACATTAAGCTGATGTTTACCGCCCCGGGCAGCGACAAGAACCTGGTACGCACCTACACCGTGCGCCAGCAGCGTGTCGACCAGTTCGACGTCGACTTCGTGCTGCACGAGGATGCCGGCCCGGCCTCGCAATGGGCCATGGCCGCCAGACCTGGCGACAGCATCCTCGTCGGCGGGCCGGGGCCGAAGAAGCTGGTCGACAACAGCGCCGACTGGTTTCTGGTGATCGGCGACATGACCGCCCTGCCGGCGATCAGCGTGAACCTTGAACAGCTGCCCGCCGATGCCCGTGGCCATGCGGTGATCGAAGTGATCGACGCCCAGGACATTCAGCCGCTGCGCCATCCCGCTGGCGTCGAGCTGCACTGGCTGATCAACCCGCATCCGGGCCAGAACCCACAGCTGCTGGTCGACCACGTGCGCCAGCTCGCCTGGCTGCCGGGCCGCCCGAGCATCTGGGCAGCCTGTGAGTTCAGCGGCATGCGCGCGCTGCGCCAGCACTTTCGTGAGGAGCGGCAGATCGACCGCAAGGACCTGTACATCTCCAGTTACTGGAAGCTGGGCAGCAGCGAAGATCAGCACAAAACCGTAAAACGCGAGGACGCCGAGGCGCAGGGCGAGTGATCGCCAAGGCCACCGGCCAATCGCTGTAACCCCCGAGTGACAAGGGATAGCGCGACACCAATTGGCGGCAAGTTGTGCCCAACCCCGCCAATCCTGTTACACTCGGGCCTTCCCGCCAGGCTTGCGCCCGGATGCTGCCCCCAGTGGCCAGCAGTACCGGACGGGATTGCACGCCCCACGTGCGATTCAAGCCAGGCACTACACCTATAGGGCCACGCCCTCACCAGACAGGATTGCACATGTCCTTTGCCTCCCTCGGTCTCTCCGAGGCTTTGGTCCGCGCGGTCGAAGCCGCCGGCTACACCCAGCCCACTCCGGTGCAACAGCGGGCCATCCCCGCCGCGTTGCAAGGTCGCGACCTGATGGTGGCGGCCCAGACGGGTACAGGTAAGACAGGCGGCTTCGCCCTGCCGATCCTCGAGCGGCTGTTCCCCAACGGCCATCCGGATCGCGAACAGCGCCACGGCCCGAAACAGCCCCGCGTGCTGGTGCTCACCCCCACCCGCGAACTGGCTGCCCAGGTGCATGACAGCTTCAAGCTGTATGCCCGCGATCTGAAATTCGTCAGCGCCTGCATTTTCGGCGGCGTCGGCATGAACCCGCAGGTGCAGGCCCTGGCCAAGGGCGTCGACGTTCTGGTCGCCTGCCCGGGCCGCCTGCTCGACCTGGCCGGGCAAGGCAGCGTCGATCTGTCCCACGTGGAAATCCTCGTGCTGGACGAAGCCGACCGCATGCTCGACATGGGCTTCATCCACGATGTGAAGAAAGTCCTCGCCCGCCTGCCGGCCAAGCGTCAGAACCTGCTGTTCTCGGCGACCTTCTCCAAGGACATCACCGACCTCGCCAGCAAGCTGCTGCACGACCCCGAGCGCATCGAGGTCACGCCGCCGAACACCACGGTCGAGCGCATCGAACAGCGCGTGTTCCGCCTGCAGGCCAGCCACAAGCGCGCCCTGCTCGCTCACCTGGTCACCGCCGGTGCCTGGGAACAGGTGCTGGTGTTCACCCGCACCAAGCACGGCGCCAACCGCCTGGCCGAGTACCTGGAAAAACACGGCCTGACCGCTGCCGCGATTCACGGCAACAAGAGTCAGAATGCCCGTACCAAGGCCCTGGCCGACTTCAAGGCCAACAAGGTGCGCATCCTGGTCGCCACGGACATCGCCGCCCGCGGCCTGGACATCGACCAGCTGCCCCACGTGGTCAACTTCGAGTTGCCCAACGTCGAGGAAGACTACGTGCACCGTATCGGCCGTACCGGTCGTGCCGGCCGTAGCGGCGAAGCCATCTCCCTGGTCGCGCCGGACGAGGAAAAGCTGCTCAAGAGCATCGAGCGCATGACCAAGCAGAAGATCCCGGACGGCGATCTGATGGGCTTCGATGCCAGCAAGGTCGAGGCCGAGCGCCCGGAAGTACGCGAGCCGCAGAAGCCGCGCCAGCCGCGCGGTGCCAAGGCCGAAGGCGAGCGCCAGAATGGCGGCCGTCGCGACAAGGGCAAGGATGGCGGCAAGGCCAAGAGCCAGCCCCAGGCCAAAGCCAAGCCGGCCCGCGGCCAGCAGCCGCGCAGCCAGGCACGCCCGGCACCGGCTGCAGGCGCTCCCGCCCTGCCACCGGATCGCGCGCCGGATGAATTCCGCGACGACGATATCGACAACTTCGGCAACCGTGTCGACTACGTACCGACCCAGAACAAGCCCCAGGGCCGTGGCCGTCGCCAGGGCGGCGGCCAGAATGCTGGCGGCGCCGGTCAGGCACCGCGCGGTCAGGGCAAGGGCCCACGCACCGGCGGTGGCGGCAGCGCCAATGGCGGCGGCAAACGTCAGGGCCAGGGTCAAGGCGGCGGTCGTGGCCGTGGCGGCGACAACCGTAGCCGTGGCGCGCGTGACAACGTCGTCACGTCGCTGAACCGCGACGAGCTGCCACGCCGTGAAGGCCCGCGTCGCGACGCCCCCGAGAAGCAGCCGATCATCATGCACAAGGCTTCGCGCAGCGACCGTTTGCCGACCGCCGAACAGCTCGATCAGTTGCCGAGCAGCCGTCCGCGTGGCGAGAAGCCCGCTCTGCTGACCCGCAACCGCGACAGCGAGTGACGGCCTCTTGAATACCGGGGCTTGCGGCCCCGGTATTCAAAAGCTCCACAAACAAAAACGCCGGCTCAGAGCCGGCGTTTTTGTTTCTAGCGTAAGACTTACTTGCGCACACCTTCTACGGAGATGATCAGCTCGACTTCCTGCGAAGCCGGGCCCAGATCTTTCTCGATGTTGAAGTCCTTCAATTTCAGCTTGGTGCTGCCCTCGAAGCCGGCACGGTAGCCGCCCCATGGGTCCTTGCCTTCGCCGATGAACTTGGCAGCGATCACAACCGGCTTGGTCACGCCGTTGAGGGTCAGGTCGCCAGTGATGTCGGCAGCGCCCTGGCCAGTCGACTTGACCGACGTGGACTTGAAGGTCGCGGTCGGGTTCTTGCTGACGTTGAGGAAGTCGGCGCTGCGGATGTGCTTGTCGCGCTCCGCGTGGTTGGTGTCGACACTGTCGGTCTTCAGGGTTACGTCGACCTTGCTGGCCTCGGGGTTCTTCTCGTCGAAGCTGAAGGAGCCGTCGAAATCCTTGAAGGTGCCGTACAGCCAGCTGTAGCCCAGGTGGCTGATCTTGAAATTGACGAAGGCGTGCTGGCCTTGCTTGTCGATGGCGTAGTCGGCAGCCATTGCCTGGCCAGCGCCCAGCAGAGCGGTACCCAGCGCCAGTGCAGCGAAAGTCTTCTTCAACATGGGAACTCCTTGTGAGATGAAAATGGATGGCGCTGCAGAGCAACGCCGAAACCGCAGGAAGATCAGCGCCCGAAGATACGCAGCAAGGTGCGATCACGGTCGATGAAGTGGTGCTTCAACGCAGCCAGGCCATGCAGGACCGCAAAGATCACGATAGCCCAGGCCAGGTATTCATGAATCAGGCCGGCGACATCCCCCTGATTGGGAATGCTGGTCACGCTCGCCGGCACCTCGAACCAGCCGAACACGCTGATGCTCCGGCCATCGGCGGTGGAGATCAGGTAGCCGGAAGTCATCAGCACGAACAGCCCCAGGTACAGGAAGCCATGCCCCAGCTTGCTGGCCACTCGCGTCAGCCGACCATGCTCCGGCAGCGCCGGCGGCGGCGGGCTGACCAGGCGCCACGCCAGGCGCGCCAGCATGACGATGAACAGCAGGATACCGATGCTCTTGTGAATATTCGGCGCCGTCTGGTACCAGCTGCTGTAGTAGCTCAGCCCGACCATCCAGAAGCCCAGTGCGAACAACCCGAATACCGCGATGGCCACCAGCCAATGCAGGGAAACGCTGATGAGACCGTAACGAGAGGTAGAATTACGCCACTGCATGGCCTGATTCCAAGAATTGAGTTGGACAGAGATTAGCAACAAACCTATCGAGTAATAGCAGAAATTGTTGCTGTGAAATATCGAGAAAGGCGATAGCTGAACACCATCACCAGAAGCCAAGGAGCTTAGTCCCTGACGCATCCGAGCCGTTCAACGCCTCGCACCCGAACGGTCACTTTCAGCGGATCGACGGTGGCGGACGGCGGAAAACCGCAGGCGCGCGCATCTGATAGGCTTGCCCGCTGACAATTGGGAGAGCGGCTCGATGAGTAACCAACACTGGATGCAGCGTGATCTGGACGTCCTCTGGCACCCTTGTACACAGATGAAGGACCACGAGCGCCTGCCACTGATTCCGATCCGTCGTGGCGAAGGTGTGTGGCTGGAGGACTTCGAGGGCAAACGTTATCTGGATGCCGTCAGTTCCTGGTGGGTCAATGTATTCGGCCACGCCAACCCGCGTATCGGCGAGCGCATCAAAGAGCAGGTCGACCAGCTCGAGCACGTGATGCTGGCCGGCTTCAGCCATCAGCCGGTGGTCGAACTATCCGAGCGGCTGGTACAGATCACGCCGCCGGGGCTGAGCCGGGTGTTCTACGCCGACAACGGTTCCTCGGGCATCGAGGTGGCGCTGAAGATGAGCTTTCACTACTGGCTCAACAGCGGCCAGCCTGCCAAGAAACGCTTCGTGACCCTGACCAACAGCTACCACGGCGAAACCGTGGCGGCGATGTCGGTGGGCGACGTGGCGCTGTTCACCGACACCTACAAGGCGCTGTTGCTCGACACCCTCAAGGTGCCGAGCCCGGACTGCTACCTGCGCCCGGACGGCGTGAGCTGGGAAGACCACTCACGGACGATGTTCGCCGCCATGGAGCAGACGCTCGCCGAACACCACCATGAAGTGGCGGCAGTGATCGTCGAGCCCTTGATCCAGGGCGCCGGCGGCATGCGCATGTACCACCCGATCTACCTCAAGCTGCTGCGCGAGGCTTGCGACCGCTACGGTGTGCACCTGATCCATGACGAGATCGCCGTCGGTTTCGGCCGCACCGGCACGATGTTCGCCTGCGAGCAGGCCGGCATCACCCCGGACTTTCTGGTGCTGTCCAAGGCACTCACCGGCGGCTACCTGCCGATGGCCGCGGTGCTGACCACCGATGAGGTCTACGCCGCGTTCTACGACGAGTACGCCACCCTGCGCGCCTTCCTGCATTCGCACACCTACACCGGCAACCCGCTGGCCTGCGCCGCCGCCCTGGCGACCCTGGATATCTTCGAGGAGGACGGCGTGATCGAGGCCAACAAACGACTCGCCGCGCGCATGGCGAGCGCGACCGCACACCTGGTCGATCACCCCCACGTGGCCGAAGTGCGCCAGACCGGCATGGCCCTGGCCATCGAAATGGTGCAGGACAAGGCCGGCAAGGTCGCCTATCCCTGGCAGGAACGCCGTGGCCTCAAGGTGTACCAGCACGCCCTGACCCGCGGCGCCCTGCTGCGGCCGCTGGGCAGCGTGGTGTACTTCCTGCCGCCCTACGTGATCAGCGAGGAGCAGATCGGCTTTCTCGCTGACGTGGCAAGCGAAGGCATCGACCTGGCCACCCGCACTTCGGTCAGCGTGCCGGTTGGCGACACCCGCTATCCGGGCTTCCGCGATCCGGGCTGACGGCGCCGGCAGGTGGGCACGCCCCTACCTGCCGTCATGCCGTGCTCAGAGCACGCTCAGCGGGTACTCGACGATGAAACGCACCTGACCGGAATCCACATCCGAGGTTCCGGAGATACGATGCGTGGCCTGGCGCAGACGGAACTTGAGGTCCTTGGCCGCGCCGCTCTGCACCACGTATTGCACGTTCACATCGCGCTCCCAGTGCTTCTCGTTGTCGGCGTAATAGGCGTAGGGGCTGGACGCGTCCATCTTGCTGCCATCGACGTTGTCACCGCGGATGTACGAGACGTAGAAAGACAGCCCCGGCACCCCGTAGCTGGCCAGGTCCATGGCGTAGGTAGCGCGCCAGGAGCGCTCGCCCGGGCCGTTGAAATCCACCAGTTGCGACGAGTTGGCCAGGTAGATGGAGTCTTGCGCACCGCCGCCGCCGAGCGTCAGGTAGTCGAACGGCTGATCGCCATGCACCCGTTGGTGGGCGATGGTGAAGGTATGCGCACCGATCGAGTAGGCAGTGGCCAGCGACCAGGCGGTGACGTCGATGTCGCCGGCGACCGACTTGCCCTCATCCAGCGTCCGATAGATGTTGAAATCGAAGTTCAGCGCCTGCTGGTCATCGATTGCCAGGTTGTAGATGGCGTTGCCGTAGTACTGACGCCACAGGTCTTCATAGCGCGAGGCATAGGCACTGAAACTCAAGGCATCGCTGGCTACCCAATTGGCCCCGACATAATCGACACTGCCACCTTCGGCTCCTGGCGCGTAGGTGCTGTAGAAGCCATCGCGGCTACCGGCCTGGTTGAAATCCTTGGACGAAGTGAAATGGCCTGCGTCGATGGTCAGGTCATCAATCTCGGTGCTGGTCAGCTGGAAACCGGTCGCGGTGGCAGGTACCAGGCGAGCATCGGCAACCGCGATCACCGGGTTGTAGGGCCGCAGCTGGCCATACTTGAGTTCCGAATTGGAAATGCGCATTTTCACGGCACCACCGAGGGTGCCGAACTCGTCGTCAGCCTGGTTGGTGGACGAGTCCACCGGCAGCAACCCGGAGCCCGATCGCCCTCGCCCGCTGTCCAGCTTGATGCCCATGTAGGCATTGAGATCGACGCCGAAACCGACGACGCCCTGGGTATAACCCGAGCTGTATTCGAGGTGAAAACCCTGGCCCCATTCGCGGTTGTCCTGGGCCCCGCTCGCATGGCGATCCATATGCCAGTAAACATTGCGGATCAGCAGATTCAGCGTGCTGTCTTCGAGAAAACCCTTGGATTCGGCCTGGTTCGCCTGAGCGGTGGAAATGGCCAGAAGACTGGCGCTCAGCGCCATCAACGATAATCCGGTACGTTGCACGATCATTATTATTCCCTATGCGTGGAATGTAGCGGCGGATAGTCCGCCCTTGGAACAGGATGGGCTGCAGCGCCCACGCCGCTGCACGGCAACAGGTTTCCCCTGCCTGACGTGCGTTCGCGTGAGCCACCCACCCCTTGATCAGCCCTGCCGTGTTGAAGCGCCCCGGGAATGCGGCCCGGGAGCAAGGCCGTTCTTTTTTACCCTATGGCCAATGGACGCATCGTCGCAACCCTCGATGCCGGCAAGCGGCGCTCCTGTACACCGATCGCGAGCGACTCACACCAACCACCGCGTGGCCTGCAGCAGCGCTGCGGTCATCGACGGCCTGCAGAAAAACGACCATCCGGTTATGCTTGCCCACCCTCAGCCCGTATCCGTCACCGACCATGCGCCTTTCCCGCTTCTTCATCGACGCCCCCCTTTCCCTCGGCCAACACGAACTGCCCGAGGCTCAGGCCCACTACATTGGCCGGGTGCTGCGCCACGCCGCGGGCGACGCGGTGCAGCTGTTCGATGGCAGCGGCCAGGAGTTTCTCGGCGAGCTGGTCGAGGTGGGCAAGAAGACGGTGCGCGTCGAGCTGCGCGAGCAGTTCGCCGGGCAGGCCGAGTCGCCCCTGCACATCCACCTGGGCCAGGGCCTGTCCCGTGGCGAGCGCATGGACTGGGCGATCCAGAAGGCCACCGAGCTGGGCGCCCAAGTGATCAGTCCGATCATCAGCGCGCGCTGCGAAGTACGCCTGAAGGATGAGCGCACCGACAAACGCATGGCCCACTGGCGTCAAGTGGCGATCAGCGCCTGTGAGCAGTGCGGACGCTCGGTGATTCCGCTGATCCATCCGCCCATCACGTTGACCGACTGGTTGCAGCAAACCCGGGCGGATCTCAAGCTGGTGCTGCACCCCGTTGCCGAGCCGCTGAGCAGCCATGCCAAACCCGCGTCGGTGGCCTTTCTGATCGGCCCCGAGGGCGGCCTGACCGATGCCGAAGTCGAGCAGGCGCAGGGCACCGACTTCCACGCCGCGCGTCTGGGGCCGCGCGTACTGCGCACCGAAACCGCGCCGGTGGCGGGCCTGGCGCTAGCCCAGCACTTGTGGGGCGATTTCTAGGAACCGGTTCAAAACCCACTCCGTCGGTGTGGAGACAGCGCATCGCGCAAAGCCGCAAGAAAACTGTGGCCAATTGGCTATCATCAGCAGACGGCCCGTGCGCACCGGGCATGATGAGAACCCACCATGAATGACCGCTATTCCGGCACCCAGATCACGCTGCACTGGCTCAGCGCCCTGCTGGTCATCTGCACCCTGTCGCTGCCTTATGCCCAGGATCTGGTTGCCGATCTGCTCGGCGGCACTGGCGGGGTGTTCACCCTGCACAAATCCCTGGGCCTGACCATTCTGCTGCTGACCGTGCTGCGCCTGCTGGTGCGTGCTCGGCAAGGCACACCGCGGTTGTTGGCCGACCACGCACGCTGGCAGCACACCGCGGCGAAACTGGGCCATGGCGTCCTTTATGTGCTGTTGCTGGCGATGCCCCTGAGCGGCCTGCTGTTCGGCAAGCGGCCGGTGGAAATGTTCTGGTTGGTGACCATCGATCCGTTGCCGGTTTCCGATGCAACCCGCGCCCTGGCCCGCCAGTTTCATCTGACGGCCAAGTACCTACTGTTTGCCTTGATTCTGGGCCACGCCTGCATGGCGCTCTGGCACCACTATGGGCTGCGCGACGGCGTGCTGCGAGCGATGCTGCCGCGCCGCTGATCGCCGGGGCGTTGAACGCGCCCCGGCCAACGCCTTAGAGATCGTCGAGGATATCGGCCATATCGTCGGCGTGTTCTTCTTCCTGGGCGAGGATGTCTTCGAAGATGCGTCGCGTGGTCGGATCATCGTTGCCGAGGAAGGCAATGATCTCGCGATAGCTGTCGATGGCGATGCGCTCGGCCACCAGGTTCTCGGTCACCATGTCCTTGAGCGAACTGCCCGCGACATACTCGGCGTGGGAACGCGCGGTCAGCGTCGCCGGGTTGAAATCCGGCTCGCCACCAAGCTGGGTGATGCGCTCGGCCAGCTTGTCGGAGTGCTCCAGCTCCTGCTGGGCATGTTCGAGAAACTCGGCCGCCGCCACGCTGGCCTTGAGGCCGCTGGCCATGTGGTAGTGGCGCTTGTAGCGCAGGTAGCAGACCAGCTCGGTGGCCAGCGACTCGTTGAGCAGGCGCAGCACGGTTTCACGGTCGGCCGTGTAGCCCTCAGTGATCGCTCCGGATTCGAGGTGCTGGCGGGCACGCTGGCGCAGAATGCTGATATCGGTAAGAGGGGTGCTCATGGCTTTTCTCCATCGGCTTACGGTTGAGTGCGCCCGCTCTGCTGGCCGGCGTCACTCGTGTGTGAGTCGCTGCGAAGAAGAAAAGTTTGACCTGTTTCTGAGTGTTACTGCTGTTTCGTCTGTGGCCTAGAACCTGTTCAAAGTCAGCTGCGCGCGGGCAATGCGGCATTAAAGACAGGCTGGATTGCCAGCCCAGTCGGACTGCTCATTTACAGATCGTAAAGTCGAGCGCGACTCCGACCGGTCCTCGCCTGTTTTTGCGGGGCCGCCTAGGCCTTGCTTTGCTCTAGCTCGCGAGACTTTGAACAGACTCTTAGATCAGCTCGGCATCGGCAAGCAGTTGCTCGAGACCTTCGAGATCGGGGATGCGCAGCACGACGTCATCCACCTTTACCGCCGCCAGCTCCAGCGGCGCCAGTTCGGCATCGGCACGTGGCAGATCCTCGGTCACTCGCAGGGAGCGTGGAATTCCTTGCACCAGCAGAGCAATGAATTTGACGTTGGCGCGCCCGCCCAGGGCGTTGAGGATGGCGATCCGCGCGCCACTGCCGACCACCGGCTGCCCGCCACTGGCGGCCTCGAAGCTCAGCAACGGCAGGCTCAGATCGCGCCAGGCCACCTGACCGAGAAACCAGTCCGGCATACCGCCCATGGCCGGTGGCGCGCGATAGGGAATCAGCTCGGCCACCGCCACGTTGGGCAGCAGCAGCGTGCGATCGGCCAGCGGCACGACCAGACCGGTCAGGCTGCTGACGCTGTTCTGGGTAGCGACGGCTTGGCTCATGAAAACATCCTGTCAGACAGCGAACGAGGTAGAAGAAGACTGCCGGTCAGTGGCGCACTGCTCGGCAAGGTGCTCGACCAGCGCCGCGGCCAGTTCCCGCGGGCCGGCAGTGAAGCTGCTGTAGCCGCCTTCGCGCAGACTGTCAGGCATGCTCGAGCAGGCGCAGCTGTCGGCCCGCTGCGTCCAGATGATGCCGCCCTGGCGCTTCACGTAGGCGGCGGCGGCGCTGCCATCACTGCCCATACCGCTGAAAGCGATCACGCCACTGCCGGCAGCGTAACGCTGGGCCAGGTTGAGCATCATCTGGTCGATCGACGGGCTGTAGGGCTCTGGCCAGGGGCGCGCGGCGACACGCATCACACCATCATCAGTGAAGTTCAGCTCGTTGCTGATCGGCACCACCACCACTTCGCCGCAGCGCAGGGCGTCGCCATCACGCACGTTGCCAACCCGCCACTGGCTATGGCGACCAACGGCCTGGGGCAAGGTGGTTTCGAAGCTGGGGTCGATATGCTGGGCGTACAGGAAGGCCACCGGCAGACCGCCCGGCAACGCGTCGAGAAACGCCTTGACCGCCGCCGGCCCGCCCAGCGATGCCGCCAGCAGCCACACCTGGCGGGCGGGCTCGCCGGCCTGCAGCGGAGTACTGGCCAGCACCGCTGGTAAATCGATGCGTTCCGGACGCTGCGCCTCCGCCAGCAAACTGTCCAGGCCGCCACCAGCAGTGGCCAGGGCAGGATCGCCGACCAGCTTCTTCAGCTTGCCGACCAGCCGGCGCTCCCAGCGCGGGTAATTTTCCGAGCTGCGCTCCGGCGCGTGGCCTTCGCCGAACAGCACCGGCACCTCGGCATCAGCGAGTAGGGTGTCGATCAGCGGCAGATCCTCGGACTGCACCAGGTCGACCAGCCACAGGTCCGCTTCACAGGCCCGCAGCGCCGCATCGTCGAGGCGCTCGGGGTCGCTGTTGAGCACGACCTGGTAACCGTTGCTGCTCAACGCCTGCTGCAACACATGGCGCTGCAGCGAGGTGTCGGCGATCACTGCAATACGCGCTGCACTGGATGGATTCATGGTCGTTTCGTCCACTTCTCGATGGAGTCGAGCAGCAACGACTCCTGGTACGGCTTGCCGAGGTACTCGTTGACGCCGATGCTCATCGCCCGCTCGCGGTGTTTCTCACCGGTACGCGAGGTGATCATGATGATCGGCAGATCCTTGAGACCTTCGTCGTGACGAATCAGGTTGGCGACCTCGAAGCCGTCCATGCGCGGCATTTCGATGTCCAGCAACATGATGTCGGGGCGATGCTCCTGCAGCTGGGCGATGGCGTCGACCCCGTCCTTGGCGGTCAGCACGTTCATGCCATTGCGCTCCAGCAGGCGGCTGGTGACCTTGCGCACGGTGACCGAGTCGTCCACCACCATGACCAGGGTCGGGCGCTCGACCTCGACCTCTGCCAAGGTGCCGGCATCGGCAGCCAGACGCGGCCGCACCTGATACTGCAGGTGGGCATGCAATTCGCGGATGGTCGCCAGCAGGTCGAGAATCACCACCACGCGACCGTCACCGAGGATGGTCGCACCGGAGATACCCGGCACCGTGGCGAACTGCGGGCCGAGGCTCTTCACCACGATCTCCCGCGAGCCAGCCAGGGAATCCACCTGCACGGCCACGGCGTGTTCGCTGGAGCGCACCAGGATCACCGGCAGCGGCAGGCTCTGACCGACCAGTTTGGGATGCTGGCCGTTGTTGAGCAGATCGCCCAGGTAGCGCAGTTCGTAGGCTTGGCCGGCGTATTCGAAACGCGGCGCATCGGGGCCGTAGTAGCTTTCCAGTTCGTACGGCGAAACGCGCACGATACCCTCGATGGTGTTGAGCGGAATGGCGTACAGGTCTTCACCGGACAGCACCATCAGCGCACGGTTGACCGATACGGTGAACGGCAGACGAATGCGGAAGGTGGTGCCTTCGCCGATCACCGAGTCGATGCTCATCGAGCCGCCGAGTTGCTTGACCTCGGCGTTGACCACGTCCATGCCGACGCCACGCCCGGAAATCTGCGTGACCTTCTCGGCGGTGGAGAAACCGGCTTCGAGGATGAACTGCAGGATCTCGTGTTCGCTGAGATCGGCGCCGGCATCCATCAGGCCGCGTTCGATGGCCTTGCGGCGCACCGCATCGAGGTTGATGCCGGCACCGTCGTCGCTGAGCGTCAGCACGATGTCGCCGCCTTCACGGCCCAGCTCCAGACGAATGCTACCCTGCTCCGGCTTGCCGGCCTTGGCCCGCACCGCGGCGCCTTCGATACCATGGTCGACGGCGTTGCGCAGCATGTGCTCCAGGGGCGCGACGATGCGCTCGAGCACCGTGCGGTCCATCTCGCCATCGGCGTTGCCGACGGTGAACTCGACCTGTTTGCCCAGCTCGCTGGCCACCTGGCGCACGATACGGCGCAGACGCGGCACCAGGCGATCGAACGGCACCATGCGCGTGCGCATCAGGCCTTCCTGCAGCTCGGTGTTGACCCGCGCCTGTTGCAGCAACAGGGTTTCCGCATCGCGGTTACGCGAAGCCAGGGTTTCCTTGAGGTCCAGCAAGTCGGAGGCCGACTCGAACAGGGCCCGCGACAGCTGCTGCAGCTGGGAATGGCGGTCCATTTCCAGCGGGTCGAACTCTTCGTAACCGGCGCGCTCGGCCTCGGCCTGGTAGCGGCTGAGGATCTGCGCCTGGGTTTCGGTGTCCAGGCGGCGCAGCTGATCGCGAACGCGATCGATGGTGGCTTCCATCTCGCTCAGGGTAAAGCCGAAGTCGCTGACCTGCTGCTCCACGCGGCCCCGGAAGATCGACGTCTCACCGGCCAGGTTGACCAGGCCTTCGAGCAGATCGGCGGGCACCTTGACCAGCTCCTGCGGGGCACGTCGTGCGGCGGCCTCTTCGGCAGCCACTTCGGCACGCTGCACGAACGGCAGCGCGCGGTTCTCTGCCGCGACCACCGGCCGCTCGCTGGCGGCGACGATAGAAGTCGCCGCACGCGCCACCGGCTGCTCCGGCTCGGCTGCCGGGCGCTCGTCCTGGGGTTGCTGTTGCAGACGCAGGCGCAGTTCGTCGAGGCTCTTCTGCAGCCCCTCAAAGCCGGACTGCACGTCCAGGAACAAGCTGTCCGGCCAGGGCGCACCTTGCGTCTGGGCTTCCGTCAGGTGCTGCTCCAGATCATGGCTCTGGTCGCCCAGCTGCTTCTGCCCGGCCAGGCGGGCACCACCCTTGAGGGTATGCAGGATACGCAGCAGGTCGTCGATGCAGCTGGCATCGTCACGGCGCTCTTCCCAGCGGCCGATGCCGGCTTCCATGGCTTCGAGCAGATCGTCGGCTTCTTCCAGGAAGATATCGAGGATCTCGTCGCTGTCGGCATCGAATTCCTGCGGCGCGGCGCTCAACGGCACGGCGCGCGGCATGCTCAGTTGCTCGTCCGGGTTGGCACGCAGGCGGCGAATGGTCTCGATCAGCTCGTCGCCGTTGGGCACCTGGCGTTGCGAGCGCACCGCGTCGAGCATCTCGGCGAGGCGGTCGTGGCAGGCATGCAGCAGCTCGAACAACATCGGGCTGGGGCGCAGGCGACCGTTGCCGAGGTCCTCATAGAGGAACTCCAGCTCGTGTGCCAGATCGCCGATCTCACGGATCTCGGCCATCCGCGCACCACCCTTGAGGGTGTGCAGGTCGCGCTGCAGGGATTCCAGATCGAGGCTGTTGTCGACATCGTCCATCCAGTGCGTCAGCGCCGCACCGGCGCTGTCGATGATGTCGAAGCCTTCTTCGAGAAAGATCTCGACCAGCTCGGGGTCGCGGTCGCTATGCACCGCAGCTTGCGGGGCAGGCTCAGCGCGCACCACCGGCGGCTCGACGATTTCCGCGACGGGCTCGGCGACCGGCGCTTCGGGCTCCGGCTCAGGCCAGGCATCCGGGTGCTCGACCGGCTCGGCCGCGACCAGCGCCTCGGGCTCGCCGGGCTGCTCGTCCTGGCCGCCGCGCTGGCGGAACTGGCGAATGGCTTCGACCAGCTCGTCGGCAGGCTGTGCCGGCTGACGGGCCTGCAGGCTAGCGAGCATGTCGCCGAGCCGTGCATGACCCTGCTGCACGCTGTCGGTGGCGAACGCGGAAACGCCATAACGGCGATCCACGAGGCCTTCGTAAAGGGCTTCCAGCTCGTGGGCCAGGGCGCTGATCGGCGTCACGCCGGCCATGTTGGCGCCACCCTTGAGGGTATGCATGTCGCGCTGCAGCGACGAGGCCAGGCTGCGATTTTCCGGCTCGGCCAGCCAGCGCTGCAGATTGCCGGCAGCGCTGTCGAGGATGTCCACCGCCTCTTCGAGGAAGATCGACTCCAGCTCGTTGTCGTCCGACTCGGCGGCATCCACGGATTCGTCGAGCGGCTCGCCGGTCATTTCAGACGCTTCCAGCACGCGGGTCGCTTCTTCCAGCTCGACTACCTGCAAGCCCGGCACGTCGCCGGACAGCAGAGCCAGCTTGGCCGGATCCAGCGCTTCATCGAACAGCGCGCGCAAGGCGGCCACGCGTTCGGGGCTGGGCGTGACTTCGAGGCCGGCAGCGACCTGATCCATCATGCTGACCAGCGCCTCGTGGGCCTGCTCGACCTCGTCGAAGAAACGCTCGCTGACCGCCAGGCTGCCATCTTCGACAGCGCCGTAGACGTCCAGCAATGCCTCGCACAGCTCATCGATCTGCGGCAGCTCGGCCATTTCTGCGCCGCGGCCGAGGGTAGTCAGCTCTTCCAGCAGGGTATTCAGCTCCTGGCGCTCGGAAGGCTGCTGGCGCCAGCTGCGCAGCAGGTCTTCGGCGTCCAGCAGGATGTCCATGCCTTCGGCCAGGAAGATGCTGATCAGCTGCGGATCGCGGCTCTCACCGTGTTCGTCCTGGCGCTGGCTTTGGGCATGTTCGAGGCGCTGCTCGTGCAGCTGGCGCACGCGCTCCAGGAAGGCGTCGGTGCCCGGGATCGGTCGCAGCGGGTCGCTTTCCAGCTGGGCCAGGCCCTGGCGGAACAGCGCCTGGGCTTCGACCAGCACCTCGGCTTCGGCCAGGTCCAGCGGCACCAGGTTGACCTTGAACTCCTTGACCATCTTCTCCAGCGGCGCGGCCACTTCGGCCATCGGCAGAATTCCGGCCATATAGGCGCTGCCCTTGAGCGTGTGCAGGGCACGCTGCAGGTCATCGGTGACCGGCTGCGGCATCTCGCGGGCGCAGTCATCAAGGAAAGCGGCCAGGGTATCCAGATGGGTTTCCGCCTCGTTGCGGAAGATCTCCAGCAACTGCGGGTCGAGACCCGCCGGCTCTTCATACGCAGGCTCCGGATGAACAGGTGCGGCAGCCTCGATCTCGCCCGCGGGCTCGGCTACCGCTGCAGCCGGGGCGTCATGCTTTGGGAGGCTCAGCCCTTTGGCCAGCGCGTGGGCGTCGGCTGCCAGCCGGTCGACATCGTCACGCTGACGCTGGGCCTGGGCGGCGAACTCGTCGACCAGCTCGGGCGTCAGCGCAACCACTTGATTGATCACCTGCTTGACCTCGTCACCGGGCTGAATGCTGCGGTCGAGCACGCGGTTGAGCAGGTTTTCGATGGACCAGGCCAGCTCGCCGATGACCAGTGCACGCACCATGCGACCACTGCCTTTGAGGGTGTGGAAGGCGCGACGAATTTCGGTCAGCGCCTCGCGGTCGTCGGTGTCGGCACACCAACGCGGCAGGAATTCGGCGATGGTTTCCAGCACCTCGCCGGCCTCCTCGATAAAGACCTCACGCAACTCTTCGTCGATGGGCTCTTCATCGGCGGGCGGCGGCAGCAGGCTGGGCGGCACGTCCGCAGCTGGCGGATTGATGGCCTGCACCGGCGCGGCCATCACGTCGGCCATGGACAGCGGCTTTTCGGCAGCCGGCTCCTCGACTACAGGCGCTTCGGGCAAACCGGGCAGCTCGACTTCCGGCAATTGCAGGTCGTCGAGGTCGACCTCGTTCCACTGCGGCTCGTCGCCGGCATCGAGATCCAAAGACTCCAGCTCCAGCGGTTGTTCTTCGAAACCCTGGCTCGGCAGATCGAGGACCGTCAGCTCGGCGACAGTCGGTTCGGCAGCGACCGGTTCGAGATCGCTTTGTAGCTCGTCCAGCGACCACAGCTCGTCCTCGGCACGGCCGTGAGGCTCGGACGCCGCGGCCGGCCGATCGTCGAGGTCGAAGGACCACTCGTTATCGGCGACCGAAGCGGGTTGCTCGATGACCGGCAGCATCTCCAGTTCACCAAGCTCCAGCGGCTCGGCCGAGAGCAGGAAGTCGTCGTCCTGCTTCGCGGTGCTCGGCGCTTCCTCCAGCAGCTCGCTGTCATCCAGCGACCAGGCATCGTCGGCCACCGCGGCCTTGGCATCGCCGTAGGGGTCGTCGTCCAGTTCGCTCAGGTCGAGTGCGTAGGGGTCGGTCGCGGCGTCGCTTGGCTCAGGCGTCAGCGCCTGGGGCTGCTCGTCGGCCAGCGACCAGCTGTCGGCTTCTGCAGTCTCGACCAGCGTCTCGGTCGCCTGCTCGCCAGGCTCGATCACCTCGTCATGCAGTTCAGGCAGCTCGGCAGCTTGCTCCTCCTGCGGCCAATGCGTATCGGCCACATCGCCAGCCAGGTCGACCGGCTCACTGGCCAGCTGCGGCTGTTCGAAAGCCGGCTCGTCCAGCACGGGCAGCTCGGCGACCGGTTCAGCCGCGGTATCCGCGTCAGCGCTTTCGATAGCGGGCGCGGCCAGCACGTCGATATCGTGCAGCGGATCATCCAGTGGCGCCGGCTCGTCCTCGGCAGGCGCATCGAGAATCGACGGCGCGTCCTGCAGCGGATAACCCAGCGCCCCGAGGCTTTCCTCGGCAACGTCGAGGATCAGGTCGCCTTGGGTGGCGTGGTCTTCGGACAGACGCTCCAGGTAGTACTCGACGCTGGTGATGGCATCGGCCAGGGTGTCGAGGTTCTGCCAGTTCGGCACTGCCTTGCGGGCTAGCAACTGTTCCTGGATGTAGCGGTTGCAGGCATTGAGCAGCGCGGCGGCACGTTCCAGCGGAATCATCGCCAGGCCACCACGCACCTGGGTCAGCAGTTCCGGCACGCGGGCCAGGTGGTCGTGATTCCACTGCGAGGCGATGAACTCGATGATCGCGTCCTTAGCCTGTTCCAGGCCGGTGCGCGCTTCCTTGATCACCAACTGGTGGATCTGCCCGACATCGGTGGTAGGCAGGTGGCTTTCTTCGCGCTTGTTGCCATCGTTCTGGCCGACCATGCCGGTCAGCGTCGCTTCGACATAGAGCAGCGCGCCGGCGATGTCCATCAGTACCGCGTCGCTTGGCGACTGGGTGCCTTCAGTAAGGGCGCGTACCACGTCGAGCTGGTCGACGATGACCTTGCGCGGCTGGGCAAAACCGAGCACGGCCAGGGTATCGGCGATCTGCTTGAGCGGCACCAGCAGGTTTTGCAGTTCGTTGACCTGGGCACGGTCGCTGCGCACGAACAGGTCGAGGCTGTCCTTGACCCGCACCAGCTCTTCACAGAGCGCGCCAACCACCGAGCGCATGGCATCGCGGTCGGGGCCCGCCAGGCGGGCACGCTCTTCATCGACCACGCCATCGTCGGGCAGCGCTTCGTCGAGGTTGTAGCGCTCGCGCAGCACCTGGTTGCGCGGCGACTGCGGCGAGGCCTTGGCGACGTAGAACAGCAGGTTCTTGGTGAGTTCGTCCGGAGCACTCTGGTTGATGCCGTCAGCGCCCTGTTCGGTCAGGCGCTTGAGTTCCTTGTCGACCTGGCGCAGCAACGTGCGCACCGAGGTGCCGTTGGCGATGCTGCCGTTGGACAGGCCTTCGACGACGCCGGAAGCGATCTGCCACAGCGACTCGAGGGGCGAGTGCTTGCACAGGGTTTCCAGGCGTGCGAACACCCGCGCCATGTAGCCGAGGTTGGTATCCATGTCCTGCTGGCGAATGACGCCGACCAGCGCCACCTGCAGCATCTGCCGCAGCTTGCGCAACAGGGTCGGCAGTTCGGCGGTGCGCAGCTGGGTCAGCGACTCGGGCGACAGCGCCGCAGCACGGGCGGATAGGTCAGGCGAGAACAGGCTGGTTTCCGACAGCAGCTTCTCGCCCCGCGCGGCGCGCAGGTCGTTGAGCAGCGGCAGCACCACCATGGGCAGGTCACGGCGTGCGGTCTGGATGCGGTCCAGGTACACCGGCAGCTGCAGGATGGCCTGCATCAGCACTTCCAGCGCTTCGCCCTGGTTGGCCACGCGGCCGTCGATCAGCGCCTGGGACAGGTGCTCCATTTCCTCGGCGAGCAAGGCCGCGCCGAAGAACTCGACCATCTGCAGGGTGCCGTGAACCTGATGCACGTAGGTCTGGCAGAAGCGCATGCGTGTCGAATCCTGCGGATTCTCGACGAACGCCTCCAGTGCCTGTCGCGCCTGCTTCAGGGTTTCCGCGATTTCGCCCTTGACCCACTCCAGGGCGACATAGTCGTGCCGATCACCCATACACACTCCGTCTCTTAGCCCTTGCGGGTATACGCCAGCACTCGCTCATCGGCCACCGGAAGCATGTCCGGATGCTGCCAGCCGACCACTTCGCCCACCCCGATCACCAGCAAGCCACCTGGCGCCAGGCACTCGGCCAGGCGGTTGAGGATCTCGCGGCGTCGCCAGCGGCGGAAATAGATCAGCAAGTTCTGGCAAAAAATAACGTCCATGCCGGTCATTGGCGCCTTGTCCAACTCCAGCACGTTGAGCCTGGCGCAGCACACCCGTGCGGCCAGTTCCGGCAAAACCTTGAAGCGTCCATCGCCCTGCTGCGCGAAATAGCGCGCACGCAGCGCTTCGTCCATGGGTTGCAGCCTGCGTCCGTCGTACAAACCTTCACGGGCCTTGGCCAGGGCGCTGCGGCTGATATCGGTGCCGGTAACGCCAAAGCGCCCCTCAGGTCCCAGCACTTCGCTGGCGCCGATAGCCAGCGAATAGGGCTCCTCACCGCTGGAGCAACCCACGCTCCAGATCGCCAGGGGCCTGTCCAGCCCCTGCTCACCGCGCCGGGCAAGGTACGCCTGGTACACCTCGAACGACGCCGGATGCCGGTAGAAGCGGGTTTCCTGTACGGTCAGCCGATCCAGCAGATTGGCCCATTCCACGGCACCGCGCGGGCCATCGGTGACCTGCCGGTAATAGGCGGCATAGTCGGCGATGCCCAGTTCGCGCATTCGCGTGCTCAGGTTGGTCTGCAGGAAGATGCGGCGCTGTTCGTTGACCACCATGCCCAGGCGCGACTCCAGCAACTGTTGCCAGTCGCGGAACTCGTTGGCGGACATGTCCGCCACTGGCTGCAAGGCCCAGACGCCTGACTGCATGTTGAAGCCCTCGCTCGAGCACCCGCCCGCCGCCTGGTGCATCGCTCAATGCGCCAGACGGCAGACGATCACGCCTGCTCGCCGTCGTTTGGCAGGTTGAAGCCGGACACCGAATTGCGCATCTCGCTGGCCATCTTGGCCAGGTTACCAATGCTCTTGGCGGTGGCGGTGGTACCGGACGAGGTCTGCGAGGTGATCTCCTGAATCACGTTCATGGTGTTGGAGATGTGGCCGGCAGACGATGCCTGCTGACGTGCCGCGTTGGAAATGTTCTGGATGAGCGCGGCGAGGGTCTTGGATACCTTCTCGATCTCTTCCAGGGCCACACCGGCGTCCTGCGCCAGGCGTGCACCGCGTACCACCTCGGAGGTGGTCTGTTCCATGGAGATAACGGCTTCGTTGGTGTCGGTCTGAATGGTCTTTACCAGCGCCTCGATCTGCTTGGTCGCGCCGGAGGAACGTTCGGCGAGGCGTTGTACCTCGTCCGCTACCACGGCGAAGCCTCGGCCTGCGTCACCGGCCATGGAGGCCTGGATCGCGGCATTCAGTGCGAGGATGTTGGTTTGGTCGGCGATGTCGTTGATGAGGCTTACGATGTCACCGATCTCCTGGGACGATTCACCGAGGCGCTTGATTCGCTTCGAGGTGTCCTGGATCTGCTCACGGATGTTGTCCATGCCGGTGATGGTGTTGTGTACGACTTCGTTGCCCTTGTTGGCGATGGCTACGGAACGTTCCGCTACCGCGGAGGACTCCGAGGCGTTCGCCGATACCTGGTCAATCGACACGGCCATTTCGTTGATTGCCGCCGAGGCCCCGGCGATTTCCTGGGCCTGGTGCTCGGATGCCTCGGCCAGGTGCATGGCGGTGGCCTGGGTTTCCTGGGCAGCACCGGCCACCTGTACGGCGGTCATGTTGATCGTCGCGACCAGGTCGCGCAGCTGGTCGATGGAGTAGTTGATGGAGTCGGCGATGGCACCGGTGAAGTCTTCGGTTACCGTCGCGGCCACTGTCAGGTCACCGTCGGCGAGGTCGGCGATCTCATCGAGCAGACGCAGAATCGCGGTCTGGTTACGTTCGTTCTTCTCGGCGGTTTCGGCCAGTCGACGGTTGGTCTCCTGCACCATCACCAGGCCGATGATCAGAATCGAACCCAGCGCCAGGGCGCCCAGCACGTAGCCGGCGATGGTGTTCAGCGAACGACCGTCGGCCAGGCCTTCGAAACCCGCCGACAGCGCCGAGGCCTTGTCGAGCAGGGTTTGCGAAACGGTGAAGATGGTGTTGGCCGATTCACGAACCTGGAACAGTTCGGGCGAGGTCTCGAGAATCTCGTCCACCGAACCGGATACGAATTCGAACAGCTCGGAAATCTCGCCGAGGCGCTCCAGGGCCTCCTGGTCGCTGACCTTGGTGATTTCCATGGCGGCGTTGCCTTCCTGCATGGCGCTCAGTACGCGGCCGAACAGGCTGGCGTCGCGGCCGAACATGTCGGCCGCCTGTACCGAATCCTGGTCACCGGCCAGCACCTTATTCACCGAGCCGAGAATACGTTCGGCGAGCAGCGACTGGCGCTGGGCCACCGAGACCTGGGCCGCCGGCGCACCGCTTTCCAGCAGGATGTCGACCACTTCTTCGTACTCGACCTGCAGCTGCGGAATGGTTTCGGCCAGGGTGGCGGCTACCTGGTGCAGCGACAGAACGGTCTGTTCGCTGGCCAGGATGGCGTCGGCGTTCTGGCGCAGCGCGTCCCAGTCCTGCTGCACGGCAGCCATCTGCGTCTGTACATCAGCGGGCGCTGCTGGCAGGCCGCTCTGCGCATTGCCATCGGTCAGGTAGGCCCAGCGCTTCTGGAAGTCGTTGCGCGCATCGCGCAACAGCGCGAAGGCTTCGGGCTTGCCCGCGGCGGATTCGGTGGCGTCCTTGGCGATACGCTGGGACAGTACGCGCAGCTCACCGGCGTGACCGAGGTACTCGGTATCGTGGTTACTCTGCGTGTTCATGTACGCGAAGTTGGCGAACAGCATCACGATCGAAACGATCAGGACGACGAACAGCCCCGCCACGAGCCCACCGACCCGTGTCCCCGCCAGCACGTTGTTGGAGATTACTTTTTTCATTATCTGGCCCCCGCCTGGACCCTACCGCACTTCGAATTCCATCTAACGTCAGAAGGCAGGCTGTGCCGCCCCCACCGAAAAGCTATCTGTATGCCACGTCCACAAACTCGGGTGCCTGGGCCAGCGCATGAGGGCTGAACACCAACCAGGGCTGCTCGCGCTGGAACACGCCGTGAATGAACGGTGCGATGGACGCCTCGAGCGCTGGCAACTGCTCGGAGAAGGTATCCACCGCAAAATGCTGCATGCCGAACACCTCGTCGACCGTCAGGCCGGCGAAGATGTCCTGGTGATCGACCACCAGCACCCGCCGCTGCTTGCGCAAGGGCGACAGCTCGCCGCCGAAAAAGCCGCACAGGTCCATCACCGGCAGCAATCGTCCGCGCACGTTGGCAACGCCCTTGACCCAGCTTTTCACACCGGGCAGCAAGGTATGTCGTGGCTCGTGCAACACTTCACCGACCTCACCCATCGGTGCGACGAAAAACCGCTCGCCCATGCGAAAGCCAATGCCACTCCAGGTCTGCACCGCCACCTGCTGCGATGGCAAGCCCGCTGCCAACGCGCGGCAACGCTGCTCGATACCGAGAAGGATCTGAAAGGGGGTGCGTGTCTCTGACATGCCTGTCGTGACCTTCTTCTTTTGTCGTGTCGCGGGCGCGGCCTCAGCCGGCGAGCACCGCGTTCAGTGTTTTCAGCAGCGTAGCTTCGTCCACCGGTTTGGTCAGGTAGTCCTTGGCGCCCTGGCGCTTGCCCCAGACCTTGTCGGTTTCCTGATCCTTGGTGGTCACGATGATCACCGGGATATGGCTGGTTTCGGCATCCTTGGTCAGCTGTCGGGTGGCCTGGAAGCCATTGAGCCCGGGCATGACGATGTCCATCAGCACCACATCGGGTTTTTCCTGGCGCGCCAGGGCGACGCCGTCGGCGCCGTTTTCGGCCTTAAGTACCTGATGGCCATGTTTTTCCAGCATGGCGGTCAGCTTGTACATTTCGGTCGGCGAGTCATCAACAATCAGAATTCGAGCCATGATGTTTCCCAATACATAGAAGAGAGGCGGTGGTAGCGACAGCCGGGCGTCAGGACGCTTGTTCGACCGGAGAGAACTCCGGGACGTGGGCCTTGATCGCGCCGAGCAGCTCCTCCTTGCTGAATGGCTTGGTCAGGTATTGATCAGAACCGACGATGCGCCCCTTGGCCTTGTCGAACAGGCCGTCCTTGGACGACAGCATGATAACGGGGGTGGATTTGAAGGCACTGTTGTTCTTGATCAAGGCGCAGGTCTGATAACCATCCAGACGCGGCATCATGATGTCGACGAAGATGATGCTCGGGTGGGTGTCGGCAATCTTCGCCAGAGCGTCGAAACCGTCCACTGCGGTGATCACATCACAGCCCACCTTTTTCAGCAGGGTTTCCGCTGTACGACGAATCGTCTTCGAGTCGTCGATCACCATCACCCTCAAGCCTTCCGAATGCTGTTCCATGTCTGCCCTGCCACCACTTCGGTGAGTCGTTGTATTACGCCATATCCAGTGCGCCGGAGGCCCTGAAATCAATGGGCCCGGCCCATCGCTGGGCCTTTGTAGCACACTCTCCACATGCAAGCCATCGGCCTGCTCGCCCTTGACCGGCCGCCCTGTCAGCGCCACCCTTGGCGCCCATCCCTGCTACCTTCGCGGCTGCTTCGCACCGCCTCTACGGAGATACTTCAATGAGCGTTCGCCTCGGCATCGTCATGGATCCCATCGCGCAGATTTCCTACAAGAAGGACAGCTCGCTGGCCATGCTTCTGGCAGCCCAGGCGCGTGGCTGGAGCCTCTTCTATATGGAGCAGAAGGACCTCTATCAGGCCGCCGGTGTTGCTCGCGGCCGCACACGTCCGCTCAAGGTGTTCGCCGATCCCCAGCACTGGTTCGAATTCGGTGACGAGCAGGACATGCCCCTGGCCGAACTCGACGTGATCCTGATGCGCAAGGATCCGCCCTTCGATAACGAATTCGTCTATTCAACCTACCTGCTCGAACAGGCCGAGGAAGCCGGCACGCTGGTGGTCAACCGACCACAGAGCCTGCGCGACTGCAACGAGAAGTTCTTCGCCACACGCTTTCCGCAGTTCACACCGGAGACCATCGTCAGCCGCAGACCCGACATTCTGCGTGATTTTGCGAGACAGCACCGTGACATCATTCTCAAACCCCTCGATGGAATGGGCGGATCGATGATCTTTCGTCACCGCGAGGGCGACCCGAACCTGTCGGTGATTCTCGAAGCCCTCACCGCCCATGGCAGCCAGCAGATCATGGCGCAGCGTTACCTGCCCGCCATCGTCGACGGCGACAAGCGTATTCTGATGATAGACGGTGAACCGGTTCCTTACTGCCTGGCGCGTATTCCGGCCAGCGGCGAAACCCGCGGCAACCTGGCGGCCGGTGGCCGTGGCGAAGCCCGCCCGCTCACCGAGCGCGACCGCGAAATCGCCGCCGCCGTCGGCCCGAGCCTGCGCGAGCGCGGCCTGCTGTTCGTCGGCCTGGACGTGATCGGCGACCGCCTCACCGAGATCAACGTCACCAGCCCGACCTGCATTCGCGAGATCGATGCGGCCTTCGATACGCGCATCGGCGAACAGCTGATGGACAAGATTGCCGAAAAGCTCAATGCGCGGAGTGCTTCATAGACTTTTGCACATCGCCTCGGCAGACTGCGCGGCAACCCAGGGTCTGCTGACGTTTCAGCACGACCGTGCCGAAACGTTGACAGCCCCGACGACAGACCGTGATGAACGCGACAACCAGCCCACCCGATCTCACCTCCTCCGGCGTTCGCCCGGCGGACCGGCTGGGCTTCACCCTGTTTCTGGCCGCGGTACTGCACGCCGCGCTGATTCTCGGCGTCGGCTTCACCTTTGCCGAGCCCGGGCAGATCAGCAAGACCCTGGAAATCACCCTGTCCACCTTCAAGAGCGATGAAAAGCCCAAGGAGGCGGACTTCCTCGCCCAGGACAACCAGCAGGGCAGCGGCACCCTGGACAAGAAGGCGGCGCCGACTACCACCGAACAGGCGCCCTTCCAGGACACCGAAGTACGCAAGGTGACGCCCGCCGCCGCACCGCCGCCGCCCGCCGTGAAGCCCGAAGCGCCGAAAGCCGCGGTAACCACCCGCGCCCCGCAACAGCAGAAGGCGCCGGCCAAGCGCGAGGAAACCAAGCCGACGTCGCCGAGCCCGGAGGCGCCGTCCTTCGACAGCGCGCAACTGTCCGCCGAGATCGCCAGCCTGGAGGCCGAGCTGTCCGACCAGGTGCAACAGTACGCCAAGCGCCCGAAGATCCACCGCCTCAACGCCGCCTCGACCATGCGCGACAAGGGCGCCTGGTACAAGGACGAATGGCGCAAGAAGGTCGAGCGCATCGGCAACCTCAATTACCCGGACGACGCCCGCCGCCGGCAAATTCACGGCAGCCTGCGCCTGCTGGTGTCGATCAACCGTGATGGCAGCCTGTACGAAGTGATGGTGCTGGAATCGTCCGGCGAGCAGGTGCTCGATCAGGCCGCCATGCGCATCGTGCGCCTGGCCGCGCCCTACGCGCCGTTCACCGGCGATCTGGCCGACATCGACCGCCTGGAAATCATCCGCACCTGGCGTTTCGAGCGGGGCGACCGCCTGTCGAGCAATTGACCCCCGGCGCGACGTTTTCATCCATACGTGCAGCTTGTAGCTTGCGCCGCGCAGCTTCAAACTAACGGCCATGAAAGACGCCAGCCCGAGCATTCTCAAGCACCACTTCCTGATCGCCATGCCGCACATGGACGATCCGAATTTCGCGCATACCGTGATCTACCTCATCGATCACAACGACCAGGGCGCCATGGGCCTGGTGATCAACCGCCCCAACGGCCTGAACCTGGCCGACGTGCTCGAACAGCTGCGGCCGGACAGTGATCCTTCGATGCTGTGCCAAAGCCTGCCGATCTTCAGTGGCGGCCCGGTGCAGACCGACCGCGGCTTCGTGCTGCACCCCAAGGGCCAGCACTTCCAGGCTACCGTCGATCTCGGCGACCTCAGTCTGTCTACCTCCCAGGACGTGCTGTTCGCCATCGCCGAAGGCAAAGGCCCGGCCAGCCACCTGATCGCCCTCGGCTATGCCGGCTGGGGCGCCGGTCAGCTGGAGGCCGAGCTGGCCGATAACGCCTGGCTGACCTGCCCGGCGAACCAGGCGATTCTGTTCGAAACGCCCTACGATCAGCGCCTCGGCGCCGCCGCCGCGCTGCTCGGCATCGACCTCAACCTGCTCACCGCCCAGGCGGGCCACGCCTGATGGCCGAAATCGACAAACAATCGCTGCGCCTGTTGCTCGGCTTCGACTACGGCACCAAGCAGATCGGCGTCGCCGTCGGCCAGCCGATCACCGGCTCGGCCCGCGAGCTGTGCATCCTCAAGGCGCAGAACGGCGTGCCGGACTGGCAGAAGGTCGAAGCGCTGATCAAGGAATGGCAACCCGATGCAATCGTCGTCGGCCTGCCGTTGAACATGGATGGCACGCCGAGCGACATGAGCGAACGGGCCGAGAAGTTCGCCCGCCGCCTCAACGGTCGTTTCAACCTGCCGGTATTCACCCACGACGAACGCCTGACCACCTATGCCGCCAAGGGCGAGCGCCTGCAGCAGGGCCAGACCGGCGGCTATCGCCAGCGCCCGGTCGACGCCCTGGCCGCCGCTCTGCTGCTGCAGGGCTGGCTGGAAGAAAACTGCCTGGGCTGACCCGGCCACAAGGAGCTTTAGATGAGCCTACCCAACCCCGCCGAACTGCTGCCGCAGATGGCGACCTCGCTGAGCAACCACCTGAGCCGCCGGCAGATCGGCACGCCGCGCTTCATAGGCATCCGCACCGGCGGCGTGTGGGTGGCCCAGGCGCTGCTCGAGCAATTGGGCCGCGACGAGCCATTGGGCGTGCTCGACGTATCCTTCTACCGCGACGACTTCACCCAGAACGGCCTGCACCCACAGGTGCAGCCGTCCGAACTGCCGTTCGAGATCGAGGGCCAGCACCTGGTGCTGATCGACGACGTGCTGATGAGCGGGCGCACCATCCGCGCCGCGCTGAACGAGCTGTTCGACTACGGTCGCCCGGCCAGCGTGACTCTGGTCAGCTTGCTCGACCTGGACGCCCGCGAACTGCCGATCCGCCCCGACGTGGTCGGCGCGACGCTGTCGCTGGCGGCCGATCAGCGGGTAAAATTGTCCGGCCCCGCGCCCTTCACCCTCGAACTCCAGACGCTTTCCGACCAAGGCCGTCCGCAATGACCGCACTCGATGCCAAGCGCCCCCTGCAACTGAACGACCAAGGCCAGTTGCGCCATTTCCTGTCCCTCGACGGCCTGCCCCGCGAGTTGCTGACGGAAATCCTCGACACCGCCGACTCCTTCCTCGAGGTCGGCGCCCGCGCCGTGAAGAAGGTCCCGCTGCTGCGCGGCAAGACGGTGTGCAACGTGTTCTTCGAGAACTCCACGCGCACCCGGACCACCTTCGAGCTGGCCGCTCAGCGCCTGTCCGCCGACGTGATCAGCCTTAACGTGTCGACCAGCTCGACCAGCAAGGGCGAGACGCTGTTCGATACCCTGCGCAACCTCGAAGCCATGGCCGCCGACATCTTCGTGGTGCGCCATGCCGGCTCCGGCGCCGCCCACTTCATCGCCGAGCACGTGTGCCCGAACCTGGCGATCATCAACGGTGGCGACGGCCGCCACGCGCACCCGACCCAGGGCATGCTCGACATGCTGACCATCCGTCGCCACAAGGGCAGCTTCGAGAACCTCTCGGTGGCCATCGTCGGCGACATCCTGCATTCGCGGGTGGCGCGCTCCAACATGCTGGCGCTCAAGACCCTCGGCTGCCCCGACATCCGCGTGATCGCACCGAAGACCCTGCTGCCCATCGGCCTGGAAGAAAGCTACGGCGTGCGCGTGTTCAGCGATGCCAATGAAGGCCTCAAGGATGTCGACGTGGTGATCATGCTGCGCCTGCAGCGCGAGCGCATGACCGGCGGCCTGCTGCCCAGCGAGGGCGAGTTCTACCGCCTGTTCGGCCTGACCGAGCAGCGCCTCAAGCTGGCCAAGCCCGATGCGCTGGTCATGCACCCGGGGCCGATCAACCGTGGCGTGGAGATCGAGTCGGCGGTGGCCGACGGCCCGCAGTCGGTGATCCTCAACCAGGTCACCTACGGCATCGCCATCCGCATGGCCGTGCTGTCCATGGCCATGAGCGGCCAGAACGCCCAACGCCAACTCAACGCTGAGGAGCAAAACTGATGCGTACCCGTATCCTCGGCGCCCGCGTCATCGACCCGAGCAGCGGCTTCGATCAGGTCGCCGACCTGTATATAGAAGGCGGCAAGCTGAGCGCCATCGGCCAGGCGCCGGCCGGCTTCGAAGCCGACCAGACCCTGGACGCCAGCGGCCTGGTCGCGGCACCCGGCCTAGTCGACCTGTCCGTCGCCCTGCGCGAGCCCGGCTACAGCCGCAAGGGCAGCATCGCCAGTGAAACCCTGGCCGCTGCCGCTGGCGGCGTCACCAGCCTGTGCTGCCCGCCGATCACCAAGCCAGTGCTGGACACCTCGGCGGTGGCCGAACTGATCCTCGACCGCGCCCGCGAAGCCGGCCACGCCAAGGTGTTTCCCATCGGCGCCCTGAGCAAGGGGCTCGATGGCGAGCAGCTCGCCGAGCTGGTCGCCCTGCGCGATGCCGGCTGCGTCGCGTTCGGCAATGGCCTGAACAATTTCCGCAACGCGCGCACCCTGCGCCGCGCCCTGGAATATGCAGCCACCTTCGACCTCACGGTGATCTTCCACTCCCAGGATCATGACCTCGCCGAAGGTGGCCTGGCCCATGAAGGCGCCACCGCCAGCTTCCTCGGCCTGTCGGGGATTCCGGAAACCGCCGAGACCGTGGCCCTGGCGCGCGACCTGCTTTTGGTCGAGCAGAGCGGCGTGCGGGCGCACTTCAGCCAGCTGACCAGTGCCCGAGGTGCCCAGCTGATCGCCGATGCCCAGGCTCGTGGCCTGCCGGTCACTGCCGATGTAGCGCTGTACCAACTGATTCTCACCGACGAGGCGCTGATCGACTTCTCCAGCCTCTATCACGTGCAACCGCCGCTGCGCACCCGCGCCGACCGCGATGGCCTGCGTGAGGCGGTAAAGAGCGGAGTGATCAGCGCCATCTCCAGCCATCACCAGCCCCACGAGCTCGATGCCAAGCTGGCGCCCTTCGGTGAGACCGAGCCAGGCATCAGCGGCGTGCAGTTGCTGCTGCCACTGGCCATGACTCTGGTGCAGGACGGTTTGCTGGATCTGCCCACCTTGCTCGCCCGCCTGAGCAGCGGCCCGGCGCAGGCACTACGCCTGCCGGTTGGCCAGCTCAAGCAGGGGGATGCGGCGGATATCCTGCTGTTCGACCCCCAGGCCTCCACCGTGGCCGGCGAGAGCTGGTACTCCAAAGGCCGTAACAGCCCATTCCTGGGCCACTGCCTGCCCAGCCAGGTGCGCTACACCCTGGTGGACGGGCATATCAGCTTCCAAGGCTGATCTGCCACCGGCTCATGTGGGAGCGGGCCATGCCCGCGAAATAATCCGCATCAACCAGGCATCCCTGTCGCCCCACAAGGGCCGGCAGCGATGCCTGCCCTCACCCTTATCCATTACGCGCATTCTCGATCGACACCTGATTGTTCAGCGTCCACAGGTCGTACAGCACGCCGACCAGAAACAGCCCGCCGGTCAGCAGATAAAGGATCCCGGTGATCCACTTGCCCTGATACATGCGGTGCACGCCGAAGATGCCCAGGAACGTCAGCAGGATCCACGCGACGTTGTAATCGAGCCGGCCGGCCGTGAAGCGCAGGTCCGCTTCGCGATCCATCGCCGGGATCAGGAACAGGTCGATGATCCAGCCGATGAACAGCAGGCCCAGGGTGAAAAACCAGATGGTGCCGGTCACCGGCTTGCCGTAATAGAAACGGTGCGCACCGAGGAAGCCGAAGATCCACAGCAGATAGCCGATGATCTTGCTGTGGGTATCAGGACGCTGCATCAGATTCTCCAGAAAAGACAGGTTGATTCGCTTCGATCCATGGCGGCGCCGCAGGTTTCGCCTTTCACCGACGAGACGACCTTGCGGGAACCGAATGCTTACCGAATACTGTACATAAATACAGCTATCGAATCGTACCCATGGAATTGATCGAAAAGCTTACGGTACTCGCCGACGCCGCAAAATACGATGTTTCCTGCGCCAGCAGCGGCGCGCCCAAACGCAGCTCGAAAGGCCAGAGCGGCATGGGCGCCACCGACGGCATGGGCATCTGCCACAGTTTCACCCCCGATGGCCGCTGCGTCGCGCTGCTGAAAATCCTGCTGACCAACTTCTGCCTGTACGACTGCCAATACTGCGTCAACCGTCGTTCCAGTGACGTGCCGCGGGCGCGCTTCACGCCCGAGGAAGTGGTCACCCTGACCCTGGATTTCTATCGTCGCAACTGCATCAGTGGGCTATTTCTCAGCTCCGGCATCATCCGCTCGGCGGACTACACCATGGAGCAACTCAACCGGGTCGCCAAGCTGCTGCGCGAGGAAAACGAGTTTCGTGGCTACATCCACCTCAAGACCATTCCCGACGCATCGCCGGAGCTGATCGCCGAAGCCGGTCGCTACGCCGACCGCCTCAGCGTGAACATCGAACTGCCCACCGAAAGCAGCCTGATCCGCCTGGCGCCGGAAAAGAGCGTGGCGCCGATCAAGCAGGCCATGGGCACCATTCGCAATGGCGTCGAGGAGGCCGACAGCGAGAAGCGCGCGCCCGCCTTCGCGCCTGCCGGGCAAAGCACGCAGATGATCGTCGGCGCAGACGCCACCGACGACAGCACCATCCTGCACACCGCCCAGTCGCTGTACGGCGACTTCCGCCTCAAGCGCGTCTATTACTCGGCCTTCAGCCCGATTCCGCAAAGCCCCAAGAG
Source organism: Phytopseudomonas straminea (assembly GCF_900112645.1). GTDB lineage: Bacteria > Pseudomonadota > Gammaproteobacteria > Pseudomonadales > Pseudomonadaceae > Aquipseudomonas > Aquipseudomonas straminea. The sequence continues at coordinate 491,688 of NZ_FOMO01000001.1, forward strand.
CGTCCCCTTCGAGGCGCCGCCGCTGCTGCGCGAGCACCGCCTGTATCAGGCGGACTTCCTGATGCGCGGCTACGGCTTCAAGGCCACCGAGTTGCTCGACGGCCCCGGCAACCTGGCGCTGGATATCGACCCAAAACTGGCCTGGGCACTGAACAATCGCCAGCATTTCCCCGTCGACCTCAACCGCGCGGACGTGACCCTGATCGCCCGCATCCCCGGCATTGGCGTGCTCAGCGCCCAGCGCCTGGTCGCCCTGCGCCGCCAGAAGCGCATCCGTTTTGCGGACGTCGGCCGCCTGCGCTGCGTACTGGAAAAAGCCAAACCGTTCATCGTCACTCAGGATTACCGCCCGGCTCAGGCGACCCGCGAATCCCTGGTGCTGCGCCAGCAATTGAGCGAAGCGCCGCAACAGATGGGGCTCTGGTGATGCACGCGGTGCACTTCGACGGCAGTTTCGCCGGCTGGCGGGACGCTGCCCGGGCGCAACTGCGCCGAGGCATTGCGCCGCATCAACTGAGCTGGGTACAGGACAGCCAGGAAAACCAGGATCTGTTCGCCGCGCTGGAAGCACCTCAACCCGCCGCGGCTGCCGACCGCCCCGTGCGGGTGCCGCGCGCCCTGATCGAACAACTGGAAAACGCTGCTCGCTTTCGCTGTGCGCAACGCTGGGCGTTGCTGTACCGCATCCTCTGGCGCGTCGCGAACGGCGACCATGCCGCCATGCTGGCCGGCGATATCGACGGCAGCGAACTGCACACCCGCCTCAAGGCGGTTCGCCGCGAAGCGCACCACCTGCACGCCTTCCTGCGCTTCAAGCCACGGGACGCCAGCGCTGGCGGGCCGGAGCTGGTGGCCTGGCACGAGCCGGCCCACGATATTCTGGCCAGCGCCTCGGGCCATTTCGCCGAACGCCTCGGCCGCCAGACCTGGCTGATCGCCACACCGGATGACGGCGTATACTGGGATGGCGAGAAGCTGCGTCACGCCAAGCCCTGCCCTCCCGACTGGCAACGCCTGGCCCAGGGCACCGACGACCGCAACGAAGCGATGTGGCTGGCCTACTACGGCAGCACCTTCAACCCGGCGCGGCTCAATCGCAGCGTGCTGGAAACCAATATGCCGGTGCGCTTCTGGCGCAACCTGCCGGAAGGCCCGCTGATTCCAAAGTTAATGAGTGATGCGCGAGCGGGTGCGCAAATAGACGGGCAATGCAGCGCCGTGAGTAATATGAATGGCCAAACAATCGCCTCTAAACCAGCACAACAGCGCTGCCAAAATTGTCCCAAGCGAAGAGCCGCGGGGATTCGCGTGTCTGTTGGGAAATACAAAGTGGCAATGGTTGCAGACCAACCGGGCGCCCGCCCCTTTGGAGGAGCTGCCGGTCGCTACTTAAACCAAGCCATAGAAGAGGCTGGCTTGGATAGGAGCCAAGCTCACCTAACATTTGCGACCAAAAATTTTAACCCTTTGGTAGAAATCAAGGCGCGCGCCCGCAAACAATTACTTGATCCATCAGTTCAAGAAATTCTGAACTGTCGCCCATGCCTCCAACTTGAGCTTGATCGAGTCAGCCCCTTAGTTGTGCTTGCTCTTGGTAAGACAGCAACTATGTCTCTTATGGGCGAGAGCAGCGACTTTAGTAAGCTCTATGGCAGATTGGTGGAGGACTCTGCTGGCAGGAGAATCCTTGTCACTGATCACCCTAGCGAGCTTTTGTGGAACCATCCCAAGCATAGTCAGTGGGCATATGACTCCTTAGTGATGGCATTCAAACATGCAAAAAGGCTGATTGGAGAAGGCGGCTGATCAGCGAAACCGCCGCCCCTGGTCTTCATCGCTTATTTCCAACGACAGCCCCTGCGACATGCTGGTCAGGTGCTCGCCGTCGGTTTCCGAGCCGAGCTTGATCATCAGGCGCAGGTCGTTGGCCGAGTCGGCGTACAGCAGGGCATCTTCGTAGGTGATCTCGCCCTGGCTGTAGAGGTTGTACAGCGCCTGATCAAAGGTCTGCATGCCGTGTTCGGTGGAGCGTTTCATCAGGCCCTTGAGCTCGTGCACCTCGCCCTTGCGGATCAGGTCGGCGGCCAGCGGGGTGTTGATCAGCACCTCGATCACCGCGCGGCGGCCCTTGCCATCAGGCGTAGGGATTAGCTGCTGGGCGACGATGGCCTTGAGGTTCAGCGACAGGTCCATCCACACTTGGTTCTGCCGGTCAGCCGGGAAGAAGTTGATGATCCGGTCCAGCGCCTGGTTGGCGTTGTTGGCGTGCAGGGTGGCCAGGCACAGGTGGCCGGTTTCGGCGAAGGCCACGGCGTGGTCCATGGTCTCGCGGGTACGTACCTCACCGATCAGGATCACGTCCGGCGCCTGGCGCAGGGTGTTCTTCAGCGCGACCTCGAAGGAATCAGTGTCGATGCCCACTTCGCGCTGGGTAACGATGCAGTTCTGGTGCTGGTGGATGTACTCGATCGGGTCTTCGATGGAGATGATGTGGCCGCTGCTGTTCTTGTTGCGGTAGCCGATCATCGCCGCCAGCGAGGTGGACTTGCCGGTACCGGTGGCGCCGACGAACAGCACCAGGCCGCGCTTGGTCAGCGCCAGCTTCTTGAGGATTTCCGGCAGCTTGAGGTCGTCCAGCGTCGGGATGTTGGTCTCGATACGGCGCAGCACCATGCCGGCCAGGTTGCGCTGATAGAAGGCGCTGACCCGGAATCGGCCGATGCCGCGGGCGCTGATGGCGAAGTTGCACTCGTGGTTTTCGGCGAACTCCCGGCGCTGCTGCTCGTTCATCACCCCGTGCACGGTTTCGCGGGTCATTTCCGGCGAAAGCGGAGTCTTGGTCACGGGCATGATCTTGCCGTTGACCTTCATCGACGGTGGCACGCCGGCAGTGATGAACAGATCGGAGCCGCCCTTCTCGACCATCAGGCGCAACAGTTTTTCGAATTCCATGGGTGCCTACCTAAATGCGCTGGCGCGATGTTCAATTGCCGGCGGAGGGGAGATCCGCCAGCCTGGGCTCGGGATCGTGAAAAGGTCAGAAATTTTCCGGGGTCTTGGCCTTCTCACGGGCACTTTCACGGCTGACCAGGCCTTTGGAAACCAGCCGTTTCAGGCAGGAGTCGAGGGTTTCCATACCCAGTGCACCGCCGGTCTGGATGGCCGAATACATCTGCGCCACCTTGTCTTCGCGGATCAGGTTGCGGATCGCCGGGGTGCCAATCATGATTTCGTGGGCCGCTACCCGACCGCCGCCGATCTTCTTCAGCAGGGTCTGGGAAATCACCGCCTGCAGGGATTCGGACAGCATGGAACGAACCATGGACTTCTCCTCGGCCGGGAACACGTCGACCACCCGGTCGATGGTCTTGGCGGCGGAGGTGGTGTGCAGGGTGCCGAACACCAGGTGACCGGTTTCCGCGGCGGTCAGCGCCAGGCGGATGGTTTCCAGGTCACGCATCTCGCCGACCAGAATGATGTCCGGGTCTTCACGCAGAGCCGAGCGCAGGGCTTCGGAGAAGCCGTGAGTATCACGGTGCACTTCACGCTGGTTGACCAGGCACTTCTTCGACTCGTGGACGAATTCGATGGGGTCTTCGACAGTAAGAATGTGGTGGTACTTGTTGCTGTTGATGTAGTCGAGCATCGCCGCCAGGGTGGTCGACTTGCCCGAACCGGTCGGCCCGGTGACCAGCACCAGCCCGCGCGGCACGTCGGAGACCTTCTTGAAGATCTCGCCCATACCCAAGTCTTCCATGCTCAGCACTTTCGACGGAATGGTCCGGAATACCGCGCCGCTGCCACGGTTCTGGTTGAAGGCGTTGACCCGGAAGCGCGCCACGCCGGGCACTTCGAACGAGAAGTCGGTCTCCAGGAATTCTTCGAAGTCCTTGCGCTGCTTGTCGTTCATGATGTCGTAGATCAGCGCGTGCACCTGCTTGTGGTCCAGGGCAGGCAGGTTGATCCGGCGCACATCGCCGTCGACCCGGATCATCGGCGGCAAGCCTGCGGAAAGGTGCAGGTCCGACGCGCCTTGCTTGGCGCTGAAGGCAAGCAGCTCGGTGATATCCATGGGACTCCCTAATGACGGTAGAATGCCGCGTAACTTAAGGATAGGGGCCTTGGGGGGATCACCAGGCGGCTGCGCGAGCACGCCCTTGGCAGAACACCGTCAAGCCCGCAGAAACGCTCAGGCGGCAGGCGCAGGTAATGTCCACGATAGCAGAGAATATTGCAAAGGTCGGAGTGCGGATCCGTGAGGCGGCGCAAGCCTCGCAGCGAGATTTTTCCTCTGTCGGGCTGCTGGCGGTGAGCAAGACCAAGCCCGCCGAAGCGATTCGTGAAGCCCATGCGGCCGGCCTGCGGGATTTTGGTGAGAACTACCTGCAGGAAGCGCTCGACAAGCAGGCGCTGCTCGCCGACCTGCCGCTGACCTGGCATTTCATCGGCCCCATCCAGTCCAACAAGACCCGCCCCATCGCCGAGCACTTCGCCTGGGTGCACTCGGTGGACCGCCTGAAAGTCGCCGAACGCCTGAGCGCCCAGCGCCCCGCCGAGCTGGCGCCGCTGAACATCTGCCTGCAGGTCAATGTCAGCGGCGAAGCGAGCAAGTCCGGCTGCCAGCCCGAGGAGCTCGCTGCCCTGGCACAGGCGGTTACACAACTGCCCAACCTGCGTTTGCGCGGATTGATGACAATCCCCGCGCCCACCGATGACGTGGCCAAGCAACGCGCGGCGTTCGCCCGCCTGCGCGCACTGCGGGACGCGCTGAACCTCGATCTCGACACCCTGTCCATGGGCATGAGCCACGACCTCGAAGCGGCCATCGCCGAGGGCGCGAGCTGGGTGCGTATCGGCACGGCGCTGTTCGGCGAACGCGATTACGGCAAGGTTTGAATTACCCGATCTCGACTCTTCAGATAGGAACCGCTCCATGACCACTCCCCGTATCGCCTTCATCGGCGCCGGCAACATGGCTGCCAGCCTGATCGGCGGGCTGCTCGCCCAGGGCCTGCCAGCAGGCGCCATCCGCGCCAGCGACCGCGGCACCGAACAGCGCGAGAAGATCGCCGCCGAACACGGCATCGACGTGGTGGCCAGCAATGCCGAGGCCTGCCGTGACGCCGACGTGATCGTCCTGGCGGTCAAGCCCCAGGTCATGAAGGACGTGTGCCTGGACCTGGCGCCCCATGTGCAGGCCGGCCAGTTGATCGTCTCCATCGCCGCCGGCATCACCAGCGCCAGCCTGGAAAACTGGCTGGGCGCGCGGGCCATCGTACGCTGCATGCCCAATACCCCATCGCTGCTGCGCCTGGGCGCCAGCGGCCTGTACGCCAATGCGCAGGTCAGCGCCGCGCAGCGCCAGCAGGCCGAGCAGTTGCTGGGCGCTGTAGGCATGGCGGTGTGGCTGGAAGAGGAAAAGCTGATCGACGCCGTGACCGCCGTGTCCGGCAGCGGCCCGGCTTACTTCTTCCTGCTGATCGAGGCGATGACCGCCAGCGGTGAGAAGCTCGGCCTGCCCCGCGATGTCGCCGCCAAGCTGACCCTGCAGACCGCCCTGGGCGCCGCACAGATGGCATTGAACAGCGATGTCGACGCCGCCGAGCTGCGTCGCCGCGTCACTTCGCCGGCCGGTACCACCGAGGCGGCGATCAAGACATTCCAGGCTGGCGGCTTCGAAGCCCTGGTCGAGCAGGCCGTCAAGGCCGCCGATCAGCGCTCGGCCGAGCTGGCCGAACAACTGGGTCAATAAGGAGACAATCAATGATCGGTCTGAACACCGCAGCCGTTTACATCCTGCAGACCATCGGCAGCTTCTACCTGCTGATCGTGCTGCTGCGCTTCATCCTGCAACTGGTTCGCGCGGACTTCTACAACCCGCTCAGCCAGTTCATCGTGCGCGCCACCCACCCGATTCTCAAACCACTGCGCCGTATCATCCCCAGCCTCGGCGGCCTCGACCTGGCGTCGCTGGTGCTGGCGCTGATCGTCCAGTTCGTACTGATGGCCCTGACCCTGATGCTCATGGGCGTCGGCATCGGCGACCCGCTGCTGATTCTGGTGTGGTCGATCATTGGCGTGACCGCCTTGCTGCTCAAGGTGTTCTTCTTCGCCCTGATCATCAGCGTGATCCTCTCCTGGGTCGCCCAGGGCACCCACAACCCGGCCGCCCTGCTGGTCAACCAGATCTGCGAGCCGCTGCTGATGCCGATCCGCCGCGTCCTACCCAACCTGGGCGGCCTGGACCTGTCGCCCATCGTGGCGTTCCTGATCCTCAACCTGATCGACATGCTGGTGATCCGCAACCTGGCGATCAGCACCGGTATGTTCAGCGGCCTGAGCCTGGCGATCTAAGCTCTCATGATCTGCTGCGCGTCGGCCCTACTGCGTTAAAAACAGGCTCGGACTGCTCATTTACAACTCGTAAACTCCGCGTCCTCGCCTGTTTTTGCCTTGTAGCGCTCTAGCTCGCGAGATCATGAACAGGTTCTAAAAGTCGATGAGTTTCTTTCGCTGGGACGGCGATGCGCTGATCCTCGACTGCCACCTGCAGCCCAAGGCGAGCAACGATGCGTTCGCCGGGCTGCACGGCGAACGCCTGAAGATCCGCCTCACCGCCCCGCCGGTGGACAGCAAGGCCAATGCCCACCTGCTGGCTTTTCTCGCCGCGGCCTTCGGTGTCGCCAAGAGCCAGGTCAGCCTGGAAAGCGGCCAGCAGAGCCGCCAGAAGCGGGTGCGCATTCAAGCACCCAGCAAATTGCCCGGCGAACTCGGCCTGACCGCTCGCCCATCCTGAACGACCATCAGGTGCCAATGCACCCCACTCGCCATTGACGCCGCCTGCGCCCCTCGCATAATGCTCGGCAGCCCGCATCGAAGTCGATGCCTTGTCAGGGAACCTACCGATGAGCATGGAACGTCTCAGTGAGCAGGTCGATGCGTACGTCGCCTGGAAGCGCGAACTGGTCCGCGAGATCACCCGCTACCGCAGCTGGCTGGCCCACAACCGGCTGAGCAGCGAGGGCGTCGAGGCACGCCTGGAGCGGGCGCTGCGCCTGCTGCGCACCGACCACATCACCCTGGCCTTCGTCGGCGAGTTCTCCCGCGGCAAGACCGAGCTGATCAACAGCCTGTTCTTCTCCGAATACGGCCAGCGCCTGCTGCCCTCCCAGGCCGGACGCACCACCATGTGTCCCACTGAGATTCTCTTCGATCCGGGCGCCGACCAGCCCTATATCCGCCTGCTGCCCATCGAGACGCGTATCGCCGAGGCGAGCGTCGCGCAGTTCAAGCGCACGCCTCGCCACTGGGTGAACGTCGCCCTCGACACCAATGACCCGGACGGCATGGCCAAGGCTTTCGCCCAGGTCGCCGCCAGCAAGGCGATGCCGGTGGAGAAAGCGATCAGCCTCGGCTTTCACCCGGACAATCTGGAAAGTACCGACAAATCCGGCCAGGTGCTGGTGCCGGCCTGGCGCCACGCCATCGTCAACTTCGACCACCCGCTGCTGCGCCAGGGCCTGCGCATTCTCGACACGCCGGGGCTCAATGCCCTGGGCTGCGAGCCGGAGCTGACCCTGTCGATGCTGCCCAGCGCCCAGGCGGTGATCTTCCTGCTGTCCGCCGACACGGGCGTGACCGCCAGCGACCTGGATATCTGGCAGCAGCACGTACAGCCCCTCGACGAGGAGCGCCAGGGCTGTCTGTACGCGGTGCTGAACAAGATCGACGTGCTGTGGGACGACCTGGCCGGCGACACCTTCGTGGCCAACGCCATCGAGCGGGTGCGCATGCAGGCCGCCCGCCATCTGGGCATCGCCGGCCGGGACATCCTGCCGCTGTCGGCCAAGCAGGCGCTGCTCGCCAAGGTGCGTCAGGATCCGGCATTGCTGGCGCGCAGCCAAATGGCCGAACTCGAGACGCTGCTCTGCGAGCGCATCGTGGCGCAAAAGGAACGGCTGCTCGAAGAGCGCGTGGTGCGCCAGGTGCTGGCCATGCTCAACAACAGCCAGCACGTGCTCGGCCTGCGCCTGGCCAAGGTCAACGAACAGCTGGAGCTGCTCGATGAGCGCCGCCAGGACAACGGCCAGATGCTCATGGAGCTGACCAGCCGTACCAAGGACGATCACACCCTGCACCACAAGCGCCTGGTGGCGCTGCGCACCAATCAGCGCCTGCTGCGCAACCAGGGCGAGCGCCTGAAGACCTCGGCCCAGGCGGAAAAGCTCGAAGCGCACCTCGCCCAGCTGCGTCGTCAGCTCAATGGTGCCTGGACGACCCTGGGCATCAACCAGGCGATCCTCGGTTTCTTCACCGCGGTCGAGGACGACCTGCACAGCCTGTCCCACGATGCCGACATGGCCAACCGCATGGTCGAGGCCATCTACCGCCGGCACAACGAGGAGAACCCGCTGCAGGCGGTCGATGCGCCGCGCTTCGAACTGGCGGACTACGTGCGCGAACTGCGCCATCTGCAGAAGAAGGGCGACCGCTTCCGCCTGCGCCTCAAGACCCTGCTGACCGAGCAGCGCAGCCTGGGCCGACGTTTCTTCGCCACACTGGTGCAGGAAGTCATCGGCCTGCACCGCCGCCTGCGCCGCGACGCCGAGCGCTGGGCCGACGAGGCGCTGATGCCGCTGATGCAGCACACCCTGGAGCACAAGCAGTTGCTGGAAGGCCACATGCTGCGCCTCAAGGCCCTGGCCCAGGACACCCAGCACGGTCGCCAGCGCCACCAGCAACTGGCCCAGTATGCCGATGAACTCAAGCAGCAACTGACCCAGGCCGGCGAAATGCTGCGCGTGATGCGCCGCCCGGCACCCATCCAGCGGCAAGCCAAGGTGGTCACCCTCAAGGGCATGCCGCGCCCGGTCGGCAACCTCGAGTAGCCGGCAGCGGGATATGCCGCGCTAGCGGGCTCAGCCAGCGCGGCCAGCAGTTTCCTTGCCGCTGACAGGCGCGCTCTTTAGACTGCTGCACTTTCCCGTACCTTCCTTAGCCGAGCAGAGTCGATGTCGACTGTTTTTCCTCAAGACTCCGTTGGCCTGGTGACGCCGCAGATCGCCAGGTTTTCCGAGCCACTGGCGCTGGCCTGCGGCCGCAGCCTGGCCGACTACCAGCTGATCTACGAAACCTACGGCGAGCTCAACGCCAACGCCAGCAACGCGGTGCTGATCTGCCACGCGCTGTCCGGCCATCACCACGCCGCCGGTTACCACAGTGCCGATGACCGCAAGCCGGGTTGGTGGGACAGCTGCATCGGCCCCGGCAAGCCGCTGGACACCAACCGCTTCTTCGTCGTCAGCCTCAACAACCTGGGCGGCTGCAACGGCTCGACCGGCCCGTCCGACATCAACCCGGCCACCGGCAAGCCATTCGGTGCCGATTTCCCGGTGATGACCGTGGAGGACTGGGTCAACAGCCAGGCACGCCTGGCCGATCTGCTGGGCATCGGGCAGTGGGCCGCGGTGGTTGGCGGCAGCCTGGGCGGCATGCAGGCCATGCAGTGGACGATCAGCTACCCGGAGCGCGTGCGCCACTGCCTGGCCATCGCCTCGGCACCGAAGCTTTCGGCGCAGAACATCGCCTTCAACGAAGTGGCGCGCCAGGCGATTCTCACCGACCCGGAGTTTCATGGCGGGCACTTCCAAGACCAGGGCGTGATACCCAAGCGCGGCCTCATGCTGGCACGCATGGTCGGCCACATCACCTACCTGTCCGATGACGCCATGGGCGAGAAATTCGGCCGCGGTTTGAAGAACGAGAAACTCAACTACGACTTCCACAGCGTGGAATTCCAGGTGGAAAGCTACCTGCGCTATCAGGGCGAAGAGTTCTCCGGGCGCTTCGATGCCAACACCTACCTGCTGATGACCAAGGCGCTGGACTACTTCGACCCGGCCGCCGAGCACGACGGCGACCTGGCCAAGACCCTGGCCAAGGCCAAGGCGGACTTTTGCGTGATGTCGTTCACCACCGACTGGCGCTTCTCGCCGGCCCGCTCGCGGGAAATCGTCGACGCCCTGCTCGCCGCCCGCAAGAACGTCTGCTACCTGGAGATCGACGCGCCGCAAGGCCACGACGCCTTCCTGATGCCGATCCCCCGCTACCTGCAGGGTTTTGCCAGCTACATGAAACGGATCGAGGTGTAAGCATGCGAGCCGACCTAGAGATCATCCAGGAATGGATTCCTGCCGGCAGCCGCGTCCTCGACCTGGGCTGCGGCGACGGCGAACTGCTCGCCTGGCTGGGCGCCAACAAGCAGGTGACCGGCTACGGCCTGGAAATCGACCCGGAAAAGATCGCCCAATGCATCGGCAAGGGCGTCAACGTCATCGAACAGAACCTCGACGAAGGCCTGGGCAACTTCGCCAGCGACAGCTTCGACGTGGTGGTCATGACCCAGTCCCTGCAGGCGCTGCACTTTCCCGACAAGGTGCTGGCCGAGATGCTGCGCGTCGGCAAGACCTGCATCATCACCTTTCCCAACTTCGGTCACTGGCGCTGCCGCTGGTACCTGGCCAGCAAGGGCCGCATGCCGGTGTCCGACTTCCTCCCGTACACCTGGTACAACACGCCGAACATCCACTTCTGCACCTTCGAGGACTTCGAACGCCTGTGCCACCAGCAGAGCGCCCGGGTGCTCGACCGCCTGGCCGTGGACCGCGAGCACCGGCATGGCTGGGCCAGCCGCGCATGGCCGAACCTGCTGGGCGAGATCGGCATCTACCGCATCAGCGGCCACAATGCGCACGACGTGCGCATCGCCAACTAGGCCGCCCCATGCGCCTGCTCGCCATGTTGATCGCCCTGTGCCTGAGCCTGCCGGCACTGGCCGACAACCGCATGCAGCGCCTTGGCGACCTGCAGGTGCATTACAGCGCCTTCAACGCCAACTACCTGCAACCGCAGATCGCCCATGCCAGCGGCCTGGTGCGCAGCGCCAAGCTGGGGGTGTTGAACATCAGCGTGCTGCGCGGCGGCAAGCCGACGGCAGCAGAGATCAGCGGCGAGGTGAAGAACGTGCTGGGCCATGGCCAGGCGCTGACCTTCGTCGAACAGCGCGAGGGCGAATTCGTTTCCTACCTGGCGCAGTTTCCCATCGAATCCCGTGAGGTGCTGCTGTTCAACCTGCAGGTGAACGGCCAGCGCCTGGACTTCAACCAGGAACTCTTTCCGGAGCCATGATGCCTTTCCCAGAACTCGTCCTCGCCAGCCACAACGCCGGCAAACTCAAGGAACTGCAAGCCATGCTCGGCGACCGCGTGCGCCTGCGCTCGGTCGGTGAGTTCAGCCAGGTGGAGCCGGAGGAAACCGGCCTGTCGTTCGTCGAGAACGCCATCCTCAAGGCGCGTAATGCCTCGCGCCTGTCCGGCCTGCCAGCGCTGGCCGACGACTCAGGCTTGGCGGTGGATGTTCTCGGCGGGGCGCCAGGCATCTATTCGGCCCGCTACGCCGATGGCCAGGGCGATGCCGCCAACAACGCCAAGCTGCTGGCGGCCCTCAAGGAGGTGCCGGACGCCGAGCGCGGCGCCCAGTTCGTCTGTTGCCTGGCCCTGGTGCGACACGCCGACGACCCGCTGCCGATTCTCTGCGAAGGCCTGTGGCACGGCCGCATCCTGCATGAGGCGCGCGGCGAGCACGGCTTCGGCTACGACCCGCTGTTCTGGGTCGAGGAGCGCCAGTGCTCCAGCGCCGAGCTGTCGCCGGCCGACAAGAATCAGCTCAGCCACCGCGCCATTGCCATGAAGTTGCTCAAGCAGCGTCTGGGGTTGTAAGCGCTTTCGAATAGGGCGTTTCGTCCACGCACTTTGGCAGTTTGCCCAACTCGTGCCACGATAGCGCCCCGCAACCACCCTGCCGTGATCCAGAAGCCCGTGTTCCAGCTGCCGCCCCTGGCCCTGTACGTCCATATTCCCTGGTGCGTGCGCAAGTGCCCCTACTGCGATTTCAACTCCCACGCCGCCGGCCCCAACCTGCCGGAAGAGGCCTACGTCGACGCGCTGCTCGCCGATCTCGACGCTGATCTGGCCCAGGCCCACGGCCGCCCGCTGACCTCGATCTTCTTCGGCGGCGGCACGCCCAGCCTGTTTTCCGCCAAGGCCCTGGGCCGCCTGCTCGAAGGGGTGGAGCGGCGCATTCCGTTCGCCGGCGATATCGAGATCACCTTGGAAGCCAACCCGGGCACCTTCGAGCAGGAGAAATTCGCCGCCTACCGGCGTCTGGGCATCAATCGCCTGTCGATCGGCGTGCAGAGCTTCCAGGCGGAAAAACTCAAGGCCCTGGGGCGCATCCATGACGGCGATGAAGCCGTGCGCGCCGCCGACATGGCACGCGCCGCCGGCTTCGACAATTTCAACCTGGATCTGATGCACGGCCTGCCAGATCAGTCCCTAGATGACGCACTGGGCGACCTGCGCATCGCCATCGCCCAGGCGCCGACCCACCTGTCCTGGTACCAGCTGACGGTGGAGCCGAACACGGTGTTCTGGAACCAGCCGCCGGTGCTGCCCGAGGACGATACCCTGTGGGACATCCAAGAGGCTGGCCAGGCGCTGCTCGCCGAGCACGGTTACGCCCAGTACGAAGTGTCGGCCTACGCGCAGCCCGAGCGCATGGCGCGGCACAACCTGAATTACTGGACCTTCGGCGATTTCCTCGGCATTGGTGCCGGCGCCCACGGCAAGCTGAGTACGCCGGATGGCCGCATCAGCCGTACCTGGAAAACCCGCTTGCCCAAGGATTACCTCGACTCCGCCAAGCGCTACAGCGCCGGTGAACGGCTCCTCACTGCCGAGGAGCTGCCGTTCGAGTTCCTGATGAACGTGCTGCGCCTGAGCGATGGCTGCAGCGCCGAGCTGTTCAGCCAACGCACGGGCCTGCCCCTGGAGCAATTGGCCGAGGCCCGCGAACAGGCCCAGCGTCGCGGCCTGCTGCAAGCGGATCCGGCGCGCCTGACGGCCACCCGCGAAGGCCAGCTGTTTCTCAATGATCTGCTGCAGTATTTCCTGCCCTGAATCGCCGCGCTGCGAACCAACGGCGCGCCGGATGATCCGAGGCAGCAGGATTCAATCGTCACGTCTGAGGAGCAACCATGGATTATGTGCTGGACCTGATCGCCACCGTGTCACGCTGGGGCCGCGGCCACCTCAGCGAGATTTCACTGGGGCTCATGGCCACCCTGCTGGTGCTGTTCGGCCCGGCGATCAATGCCTGGATCCAGGCGCGCATCGGCGGCCTCAATTTCGTGCTGCGCACCTTGATATTCGTCGCGGTCTGCGTGGTCGGCTACGGCCTGGCGCTGGTCTACCTGACGCCGCTGCTCACTCAATTGCTGGGTCACTTCAACAATTACACCCTGGCGCCGGTGCTGCTGGTGGTGATGTTCCTGATCGGTGTGCTGGCGGATCGCAGCTGAGCCGGCTCAGGGCACGACCTTGAACCAGTCGACCACGCCCACATCGCCATTGCGGTGGGTGCCCAGCACCTCACCGTCGGCCCGCTGCTCTACCGAGATATCCGGCTCGACCGGCTTGCCATCACGACGGTCGACAGCCGGCGCCCCGCTCAGTGGGCTGAACAGCAGGTTGCCGTTGAATGCCCGCACCCGGGTATCTACCGGGTACTGCATGGGGCCGAGCTGCATAGGCTCGGCCAACTCGCCCTGCCAGTCTTGTAGCGCGCCATAAGGGCCGTCGACCCACAGGTTCCATAGCCGCACCTTGAGCCCCTGGAACTGCACCGGGGTGTCGGTGGTTTCCAGCTGCCAGCGGCTCTCGCCGACCGCATGCACGATCATCGGCTCCGGCCAGGTAATGCCGGCCACCTGGCTGCCGGCCGCCAGCGTGCAGCTTTCCAGTTGCCATTGACGGACCTCGAAGCGCGCACCGGACGGATAGCCGAAGGTTACCGGCGCCTGCGCCGAGCACTGCCAGCCGCCGAATTTGGCATCATCGACCAGCTTCGCCTCGGCCAGCTGGTCGCCGAGATCAAGACGGCGCACCGCGGCGCCCTGCAGCATAAGCGGCTGACTGTCGAATTCGGCGCGTTGCAGGCTCTGCAAACCGTAGGGCAGGTTATCGCCACTGAGGTTCCTGCCCGCCTCCAGGCGCTCCAGCCACACCCGCGTGCCGGCGGGCAGCACCAGCTCACCGAGGACCTGCTCGCTGTCCAGACGCGGGCTCAGCGCGCGCTGCTCGGCCAACTGTTTGGCCTCCCAGCGCAGAAACTCGACGGTAGGCAGGCTGCCAGCGATCAGGAATACGGCCAGCAGTCCGAACCACCAGGGGTGCAAGCGGATAAAGCGCCGGGAACGGCGATTGAGCAAGGCGACCAGCAGTGCCGCCAGGGCCGCGACGCACACCAGAGACACCAGCAGGAACAATGATCCGAGCATCATGGCCAGTGGGTTGATGGGGATCATGGGCGTCCTTGTGAGCTCGATGGGGCGTTTTCGTGGCAGAGCTTAAGAGTCGCCTTCGGTCGAATCAACACTTGGTTACACTTCAATAAAAAAGCCAGCATTGCGCTGGCTTTTTCTGCGATCAGGCGAGGATTACTTGATCAATCTCAGGCAGAACGGGTAGCGGTAATGCTTACCCTCACCGGCCTTGATGCCGCCGATAATGGTCAGTACCACGGTGCCGATGCACAGCAGCCCCATCAGCAGAAAACCGATGAGTACCAGCATCAGCAGCAGGCAGACGATGCCGGCAATGGCCACCGTCAGTTGGAAGTTGAGCGCCTCCTTGCCTTGCTCGTCGATAAAGCCGTGCTGATCCTTCTTCACCTGCCAGACCACCAACGGACCGATCAGATTGCCGAAGGGAAACACGAAGCCGAGGGCGGCCGCGAAGTGGCAGATCATCGCCCACTGGCGCGCATCCCGATCGGGCTCGTCAGCAGGCGTCACGGCGTTATGCTCATCCATCACGACTCTCCTCGATCAGCGAAACATCACTCGGCCAGCGCAGCCTGCTGCAGGGCGAACAACTCGCCCATGCCTTGCTGCGCCAGGGCCAGCATGGCATTCAGCTCGGCAGGCTGGAACGGCGCGCCTTCGGCGGTGCCCTGCACCTCGATGAAGCCACCGGTGCTGGTCATCACCACGTTCAGATCGGTTTCGGCGGCGGAATCTTCCAAATAATCCAGATCCAGCACCGGCTCGCCCTGGTAGATCCCGACGGACACCGCCGCGATCATCTGCTTGAGCGGGTCGCCGCCTTTCAGGCCGCCACGCTTCTTCATCACCTTCAGGGCATCCACCAGTGCAACCATGGCGCCGGTAATAGACGCGGTGCGGGTGCCGCCGTCGGCCTGGATCACGTCGCAGTCGACGTACAGGGTGTTCTCGCCCAGTTTGCTCATGTCCAGTGCGGCGCGCAGCGAGCGGCCGATCAGGCGCTGGATCTCCAGGGTACGGCCGCCCTGCTTGCCCTTGCTGGCTTCACGCTGGTTACGGTCGCCAGTAGCGCGCGGCAGCATGCCGTACTCGGCGGTCACCCAGCCCTGGCCCTGGCCTTTCAGAAAGCGCGGTACGCCCTGCTCGACGCTGACGGTGCAGATCACCTTGGTGTCGCCGAACTCGACCAGCACCGAACCTTCGGCGTGCTTGGTGTAGTTGCGGGAGATGCGGATAGGGCGCAACTGATCGGCGGCGCGGCCACTGGGACGTTTCATCAACAAATACCTGCTCTCAAGTAGAATCTGCCGCGCATTATAGGGGCTGTTGCCACCGGGCCGCGACCGCGCCTGCCCGATGGCACCGCACCGGGTTTGGGAGCCACCGGCGCTGTGCGCTACAATCGCCGCCTTTGCCCTACAGCAAGCCGAGGTAAGCAGCATGATCCACAGCATGACGGCCTTCGCCCGCACCGAGCAGGCAGGTGCCAACGGCACCCTGAGCTGGGAGCTGCGCTCGGTCAACCACCGCTACCTCGAACCCCACCTGCGCCTGCCGGAAGCCTTCCGCGATCTCGAAGGCGCGGTGCGCGAAGCGCTGCGTCAGGGTTTGTCGCGCGGCAAGGTGGAATGCACCCTGCGCTACACCGAAGAAAACACCGGCAAGCCGCTGCAGGTCGACCGCGAGCGGGCTACCCAACTGATCGCTGCCGCCGAAAGCGTCGCCGCACTGATCAAGCAACCCGCGCCGCTGAACCCTCTGGAAGTGCTCGGCTGGCCCGGCGTGTTGGTTGCCGATAGCAGCGACCCGCAAGCGCTGAATAAAGCCGCCCTGGAGCTGTTCGGCAATGCCCTCGACGAGCTGAAGAGTGGCCGCGGCCGCGAAGGCGCCGAGCTGGCCAAGCTGCTCAACGAGCGCCTCGACAGCATGCTTGAGGAAGTCGCCGCCCTGCGCGAGCTGGTGCCGCAGATGCTCGAGGCGCAGCGCCAGAAGATCATCGAGCGCTGCCGCGAAATGCAGGCCGAGCTCGACCCGCAGCGCCTGGAGCAGGAGCTGGTGATGCTCGCCCAGAAGAGCGACGTCGCCGAGGAGCTGGATCGCCTGAGCACCCACGTCACCGAAGTGCGCCGCGTCCTCAAGGCCGGCGGCGCAGCCGGGCGCCGCCTGGACTTCCTGATGCAGGAACTCAACCGCGAAGCCAACACCCTCGGCTCCAAGGCATTCGACCCGCGCAGCACCCAGGCGGCGGTCAACCTCAAGGTGTTGATCGAGCAAATGCGCGAGCAGGTGCAGAACATCGAATAATGGTGCCCAGGCGCCTTCCGACCCCAACCGTTTCAGGACTGATCCATGAGCACCACCAGCGGCACGCTGTACATCATTTCCGCCCCCTCGGGCGCTGGCAAGAGCAGCCTGGTGAACGCGCTGATCGACAGCGAGCCGCACATTCGCGTGTCGGTGTCGCACACCACTCGTGCCATGCGCCCAGGTGAGGTCGACGGCGTGCACTACCACTTCGTGGATCACGCACAGTTCACCGCCATGCTCGAGCAGGGCGAATTCCTCGAGCACGCTCAGGTATTCGACAATTTCTACGGCACCTCACAGCGCGCACTGGAAAAGACCCTGGCCGAGGGCATCGACCTGATCCTGGAGATCGACTGGCAAGGCGCCCAGCAGGTGCGCAAGCTGATGCCCCAAGCGAAATCGATCTTCATCCTGCCGCCGACCCGCGAAGCGCTCCGCCACCGCCTGACCAATCGCGGCCAGGACAGCGGCGAGATCATCGAACGCCGCATGCGCGACGCCGTCAGTGAGATGAGTCATTACGTCGAATACGACTACCTGGTGATCAACGATGATTTCAGCCATGCTCTCAGCGACCTGAAGGCGGTGTTTCGCGCCAACCAGCTGCTGCAGACCGCCCAACATCAACGCCATGCCGGCCTGCTGAGCGAGTTGCTGGCCTGAGCCGAAGCCGAAGGGCGGTGCAAAACCGCCCATTCAAGTCGACAAAATCCCGCCCGGCGTTGCGAACGCGTGCCTCTCAGCGAGTTTCGCTTCCCTTAATGCTGGCGTTTTTCTAGACTATTCAGTCCGCTCGCCCATTCGGGCCCAGCCAATTTTGCATTCGCTACGAGGAACACCATGGCTCGCGTTACCGTTGAAGACTGCCTGGACAACGTCGATAACCGCTTCGAGCTGGTCATGCTTGCCACCAAGCGCGCTCGTCAAATCGCCACTGGCGGCAAAGAGCCGAAAGTAGCCTGGGAAAACGACAAGCCGACCGTAGTCGCCCTGCGCGAAATCGCCAGCGGCCTGGTTGACGCCGAAATCGTCGCCCAGGAAGACATCATCGAAGAAGAACCGCTGTTCGCAGCCTTCGAGGAAGAGGCGAACGAGCCTCTGTAAGCCTATGCCGGGTCGAAAGCGTACGTCGCAGGTGCACAATGCACGGCAGGGGAGCCTCCCATGCCGAGCATAGACGCCCTCGCGGACAGGCTTTCGGGCTACCTGGGCGACGAACAGGTCAACCTCGTTCGTCGCGCCTACTTCTACGCCGAACAGGCGCACGACGGGCAACGCCGCCGCAGCGGTGAAGCCTACGTGACCCATCCGCTGGCCGTGGCCAGCATCCTCGCCGACATGCACATGGACCATCAGAGCCTGATGGCCGCCATGCTGCACGACGTGATCGAAGACACCGGCATCGCCAAGGAAGCCCTGCACGCGCAGTTCGGCGAGTCCGTGGCGGAGCTGGTGGATGGGGTCAGCAAGCTGACCCAGATGAACTTCGAGACCAAGGCCGAGGCGCAGGCCGAGAACTTCCAGAAGATGGCCATGGCCATGGCCCGCGACATCCGCGTGATCCTGGTCAAGCTGGCCGACCGCCTGCACAACATGCGCACCCTGGAAGTGCTGTCCGGAGAGAAACGCCGGCGCATCGCCAAGGAAACCCTGGAAATCTACGCACCCATCGCCAACCGGCTGGGCATGCACAGCATGCGCGTGGAATTCGAGGATCTGGGCTTCAAGGCCATGCACCCGATGCGCTCCGAGCGCATCCGCGCCGCCGTGCGCCGCGCCCGGGGCAACCGCAAGGAAATCGTCACGCGCATCGAGGAATCGCTGCTGCACTGCCTCGAACGCGAAGGCCTGAGCGGCGAAGTGGTTGGCCGCGAGAAGCACCTCTACAGCATCTACCAGAAGATGCGCGGCAAGCGTAAGTCGTTCAACGAGATCATGGACGTCTACGCCTTTCGCATCGTGGTCGACAAGGTCGACACCTGCTACCGCGTGCTCGGCGCCGTGCACAACCTCTACAAGCCGCTGCCGGGGCGCTTCAAGGACTACATCGCGATCCCCAAGGCCAACGGCTACCAGTCGCTACACACCACGCTGTTCGGCATGCATGGCGTGCCCATCGAGATCCAGATCCGCACCCGCGAGATGGAAGAGATGGCCAACAACGGCATCGCCGCGCACTGGCTGTACAAATCCAACGAGGACGAGCTGCCCAAGGGCAACCACGCCCGCGCCCGCCAGTGGGTCAAGGGCGTGCTGGAGCTGCAGCAGCGTGCTGGCAACTCCTTGGAATTCATCGAGAGCGTGAAGATCGACCTGTTCCCGGACGAGGTCTACGTCTTCACACCCAAAGGCCGCATCATGGAGCTGCCGAAGGGCTCCACGGCCGTGGACTTCGCCTACGCGGTGCATACCGACGTCGGCAATACCTGCATCGCCTGCCGCATCAATCGCCGCCTGGCGCCGCTGTCCCAGGCGCTGGAAAGCGGCTCCACCGTGGAAATCGTCAGCGCGCCGGGGGCGCGGCCGAATCCGGCCTGGCTGAATTTCGTGGTCACCGGCAAGGCGCGCACCCATATTCGTCACGCGCTGAAACTGCAGCGCCGCTCGGAGTCGGTGAGCCTGGGCGAGCGCCTGCTCAACAAGGTGCTGGCCAGCTTCGAAACCCATCTGGACAAGGTGCCCGCCGAGCGCCAGCTGGCCGTGCTCAACGAATACCGCATGGAAACCTTCGACGACCTGCTCGAAGACATCGGCCTGGGCAACCGCATGGCCTACGTGGTGGCGCGCCGCCTGCTGGCCAGCGAGGGCGAGGAGCTGCCAAACGCCGAAGGCCCCCTGGCGATCCGTGGCACCGAGGGCCTGGTGCTCAGCTACGCCAAGTGCTGTACGCCGATTCCGGGTGACCCGATCGTTGGCCACCTCTCGGCCGGCAAGGGCATGGTGGTGCACATGGACACCTGCCGGAACATCAGCGAAGTGCGCCACAACCCGGAAAAATGCATCCAGCTGGCCTGGGCCAAGGATGTGACCGGCGAATTCAACGTCGAACTGCGCGTCGAGCTGGAACACCAGCGCGGTCTGATCGCACTACTGGCGAGCAGCGTCAACGCCGCCGACGGCAACATCGAGAAAATCAGCATGGACGAGCGCGACGGCCGCGTCAGCGTGGTTCAGCTGGTGGTCAGCGTGCATGACCGCGTACACCTGGCCCGGGTGATCAAGAAGCTGCGCACTCTGCCCGGCGTCATGCGCATCACCCGCACCAAGGCGTGACCTGTCGCACCATTGCCGCTCTGAAGAGAAGCGCCCTGCTCAGCAGTGTTGCTGCCTGGAAGCGTCACCGCTTATCCCAAAGGCGCAACCATGCCTGCCGCGGCTTGAGGCCGAGAACGCCAGCCTGTAGCCTGCCTGCGTCCATCTTGCAGCCTGAGGCTGCCCTATCCAGGAGTTCTCCATGAGCAAGAGCGTCATCAACAGCGACAAGGCCCCGGCCGCCATCGGCACTTACTCCCAGGCCATCAAGGCCGGAAACACCGTCTACCTGTCCGGGCAGATCCCGCTGGATCCCAAGACCATGGAGCTGGTGGAAGGCTTCGAAGCTCAGACCGTGCAGGTCTTCGAGAACCTCAAGTCGGTGATCGAGGCCGCCGGTGGCTCGTTCAAGGATGTGGTCAAGCTGAACATCTTCCTCACCGACCTCTCCCACTTCGCCACCGTCAACGAAGTGATGGGCCGTTACTTCCAGCAGCCCTACCCGGCGCGCGCCGCGATTGGCGTGGCCGCCCTGCCGAAAGGCGCTCAGGTGGAAATGGACGGAATCCTGGTCATCGACTGACCTGCCGCAGGCCCGGAGCATCGCATCCGGGCTTTCCCTTCAGCGTTCCCGCAACACCGCGGCATAACCCTCGCGATAGCTGGGATATTGCGGCACCCAGCCCAGCGCCCGGGCGCGGGCATTGCTGCAGCGTTTGCTGCCGGAGCGGCGCACCGCCGCATCCTCTGCCCAATGCTCGACACTCAGCTGCTCACGCAACCAGCCAACTACCTGATGCAGCGGCGCCGGCTCGTCGTCCACGCCGAGATAGCAATTATCCAGCGCCTTGCCGGCCAGATCGGCCTGCAGCAGAAAAGCCAGCAGGCCGGCCGCGTCATCGGCATGAATACGGTTGCCATACAAAGGGGGCTCAACGGCAACCCGATAGCCCATGCGCACCTGCTTTAGCAGCCACTCACGGCCAGGCCCGTAGATGCCCGTCAGGCGCACCACGGTGGCTGGTACGCCGCTGCTCCAGGCCACTTGCTCGGCCTCACGCATGATGCGCCCGGAATAGCTCTGCGCCTCGGCCGGTGAGCTTTCGTCGACCCACTCGCTACTCGCCTGGCCATAGACGCCACTACTGGAAACGAAGAGCAGCCGCTTCGGCCGCTGTCCATATGCCTGCAACCAGCTCAGCACGTGACGCAGCCCGTCGACGTAGGCCTGGCGATAGCCCGCTTCGTCATGCTGGCTGGCCGCCGCGCTGTACACCAGATAATCAAGCTCGCCCTGCGGCCACTGGGCCGGGCAATCAGCTTGATGCAGATCACCGGCGACCGGCAGGATGCCCGCGGGCAGTTCCGACACACTGCGGCGCAGGCCATGAACCTGCCACCCCGCCTCGTGCAGTCGCCCGGCCAGGCGGCCGCCCACATCGCCGCAACCAGCGATCAGCACACTTGCACCTTTAGTCATCGATCCTCTCTCAAGCTGTCCAGCGTTCAAAAAATACCCATGAACGTAATAGAGTTACGCCACCCCTTTCACGAACAAGAATTACTTGCAATAATGTTTAGCCTTTTTTTCCGTGCGCCTCTATTGGCCGCGCAGATAACCGCCCTCCACATTTAGGTCCGGCAAGCATGAACTCTATCGCCCATAGCGCCAAGCCAACCACCGTCGCCGCTCGGCCGCAACGCCTCGGCGCCGCTCTCGCCCTGCTGCTCAGCCTGACACTGGCCCCGGTCGCGGGCTTTGCTGACCAGTCGACGCCGGCACAACCTGCCGCGCAACCGAACAACGAACAGCCTGCCACCGCCCAACAGCAAGTCCCGCAACTGTCGCCAGAGGCCGCTGCCCAGGTCGACGCGCTGGGTGAAAAGCTAGAAGCGCTTGGCCCGCAGGCCACGCCAGAGCAGCAGAACCAGGCGCGCCAACAGTTCTTCAGCGAGAACAACATCGCCCCGCAGGATGCGGAAAAGCTCAGCCAGGCATTAGCTGCCCAAGAGAGCGCCGACGCTCAGGCGCTGAACAACGAAGCCGCCGTCGAAGCCGAACAAGCCTTCCACGACCTGTCGCCGTGGGGTATGTACCAGAGCGCCGACGTGGTGGTGAAAAGCGTGATGATCGGCCTGGTGCTGGCCTCGATCCTCACCTGGACCATCTGGATCGCCAAGACCATCGAGCTGGTCACCGCACGCCGCCGCCTGCGCCGCGAGATCGTCGAGCTCAAGGGTGCCCGCAACCTGGCCCAGGCCAGCGAGCAGGCCCGCGCCAAGCACAGCTTCAGCGAAGTCCTCATCGAAGACGCTCGCGAAGAACTGAAACTCTCGGCCACCAGCCGTGAGAAGGAAGGTATCAAGGAGCGCGTCAGCTTCCGTCTCGAGCGCCTGGTCGGCGCCTGCGGCCGCGACATGAGCAAGGGCACCGGCGTGCTCGCCACCATCGGCTCCACCGCGCCCTTCGTCGGTCTGTTCGGTACCGTGTGGGGCATCATGAACAGCTTCATCGGCATCGCCAAAACCCAGACCACCAACCTCGCCGTGGTGGCCCCTGGCATCGCCGAAGCCCTGCTGGCAACCGCTCTGGGCCTGGTCGCGGCGATTCCGGCGGTGATCATCTACAACGCCTTCTCGCGCTCGATCAGCGCCTACAAGGCCCAGGTCGCCGACGCTTCGGCTCAGGTGCTGCTACTGGTCAGCCGCGACCTGGACATGCAGCCGCCGGCTCATGATCGCGCCCAGCAACCTCACGTGGTCAAGGTGGGCTAAGACCATGGGGCTTCATCTCAACGAAAACGGCGGCGACGATCTCCAAGAAAACCACGAGATCAACGTCACGCCCTTCATCGACGTGATGCTGGTGCTGCTGATCATCTTCATGGTCGCCGCGCCGCTGGCCACCGTCGACGTGAAGATCGACCTACCCGCCTCCAGCGCCAAGCCAGCGCCGCGGCCCGACAAGCCGATCTACCTGAGCATCAAAGAAGACAAGAAGCTGTACCTCGACAATGACGAGGTGCAGCCGGCGATGCTCGGCGCGGCGCTGGACAAGCTGACCAAGAGCGACAAGGACAAGACCATCTTCGTGCGCGGTGACAAGGGCGTCGAATATGGCGACCTGATGGAGGTCATGGATAACCTGCGCGGCACCGGTTACCTGAAGATCGGTCTGGTGGGCCTGGAGACGGTCGACGCGCAATGAAGAAATCCAGCCGCACGTTTTCCTGGGCTGCCAGCCTGGCCATCGTGGTCGGCCTGCACGTCGGCCTATTTCTCTGGGCGATGTACTGGCAGCCCCAGGCGACACCGATCGAACTGCCGCCACCGGCGGCGATGATCGTCGAGCTGGAGCCCTTACCGCCAGCCGCGCCCAAGCCTGCACCGCCACCACCACCGGAAGTGGTGCCGGAAGAGCCCGAGCCGCAGCCGAAGATCGCCGAAGCGCCAAAGCCGACGCTGGCGGTCACGCCGCCCAAGCCAAAGCCGAAACCCAAGCCGCCGAAGCCAAAACCGCCCGAGCCCAAGCCTCCGGAGCCCCAGGAGCCGCCGCCAGAAAAGGCGCCACCTGCGCCGCCAGCGCCGACCGAAGCCAAGCCGGCTGCACCGCAGCAGGCACCGGTCAGCACGCCGAGCAAGGCCGAGAAAACCTGGCAGGGCGAGTTGCTCGCGCACCTGGCGAAGTACAAGAAGTACCCGGAAGATGCACGCCGCCGCGGCCTCGAAGGGCTCAACCGCTTGCGCTTCGTGGTCGACGCCAACGGCAAGGTGCTGTCCTACGAACTGGTGGGCAAATCCAGCAGCGCCTCGCTAGATCGCGCCACGCTACAGATGATCCGCCGCGCCCAGCCGCTGCCCAAGCCGCCAGCGGAAATGCTCAAGAACGGCAGCGTGGAAATCGTCGCGCCCTTCATCTACTCGCTGGAGCGCGGCGGGCGCCGCTGACCCCAGCATCACAAAGGCCCCGGCAATCGCCGGGGCCTTTGTATTTGTGTCCCTTCAACGAACACACATTTGGCCATCGTGAATGGTTGGTTCCATTGAAGACAGCGGCTATGCTTGGCGCCATCTCAATGGATAAAGACTATGACCCTCACCGAACTGCGCTATATCGTGACGCTCGCTCAGGAACAGCACTTCGGCCGCGCCGCGGAGCGCTGCCATGTCAGCCAGCCCACGCTGTCGGTCGGGGTCAAGAAGCTCGAGGACGAGCTGGGCGTGCTGATCTTCGAGCGCAGCAAGAGCGCGGTGCGCCTGACGCCCGTCGGTGAAGGCATCGTCACCCAGGCGCAAAAGGTACTGGAGCAGGCCCAGGGCATTCGCGAGCTGGCCCAGGTCGGCAAGAACCAGCTGGCCGCGCCACTGAAGATCGGCGCCATCTATACCGTCGGCCCTTACCTGTTTCCTCATCTGATCCCGCAGCTGCACCGCGTGGCCACGCAGATGCCTCTGTATATCGAAGAAAACTTCACCCACGTGCTGCGCGACAAGCTGCGCACCGGCGAGCTGGACGCGATCATCGTCGCCCTGCCGTTCCAGGAAGCCGACGTGCTGACCCTGCCGCTGTACGACGAACCCTTCTATGCGCTGCTGCCGGCGGATCACCCATGGACCGCCATGCAGACCATCGACACCAAGCTGCTCAACGACAAGAGCCTGCTGCTGCTCGGCGAAGGCCACTGCTTCCGCGACCAGGTGCTGGAAGCCTGCCCGACGCTGCGCAAGGGCGAGGAGCACGCCAAGCACACCACGGTGGAGTCCAGCTCGCTGGAAACCATTCGCCACATGGTCGCCTCGGGCCTGGGCGTATCGATCCTGCCGTTCTCGGCCGTCGATAGCCACCACTACGCGCCCGGCGTGATCGAGGTTCGCCCGCTCAGCCCGCCGGCGCCGTTCCGCACCGTGGCCATCGCCTGGCGTGCCAGCTTCCCGCGCCCCAAGGCCATCGAAGTGCTGGCCGACTCCATTCGCCTGTGCTCGGTCGCCAAGCCACTGCCACGTAACACCTGAGGACCGCGATGAGCGAGCTGTCGACGGTTTCCGTTACCGACCTCAAAGGCGTCGGCGCGGCCCTGGCGGAAAAGCTCGCCAAGGTCGGCCTGGAAACCCTGCAGGACATCCTGTTCCACCTGCCGCTGCGCTACCAGGACCGTACCCGCATCATACCCATCGGCGCGCTGCGTCCCGGCCAGGATGCGGTGGTCGAAGGCACGGTTGCCGGCGCCGATGTGGTGATGGGCCGGCGTCGCAGCCTGCTGGTGCGCCTGAGCGACGGCAGCGGCACCCTGAGCCTGCGCTTCTACCACTTCAGCAACGCCCAGAAGGAAGGCCTCAAGCGCGGCACCCAGGTGCGCTGCTACGGGGAAATCCGTCCCGGCTCGTCCGGCCTGGAAATCTATCATCCCGAGTACCGCGCGCTGACCGGTGACGAGCCGCCAGCCGTCGAACAGACCCTGACGCCGATCTACCCGACCACCGAAGGCCTGACCCAGCAGCGCCTGCGCCAGCTCAGCGAACAGGCCCTGGCGCGCCTAGGCCCGCACAGCCTGCCGGACTGGCTGCCAAGTGAGCTGGCCAAAGAGTACAACCTGGCGCCGCTGGATCAGGCGATTCGCTACCTGCACCGCCCGCCACCGGACGCCGACCTCGAAGAACTCGCCGAAGGCCGCCACTGGGCCCAGCACCGGCTGGCCTTCGAGGAATTGCTCACCCATCAGCTGTCGATGCAGCGCCTGCGCGAAAGCGCCCGGGTGCAGCAGGCGCCGTGCCTGCCGGTGGCCAAGCGCCTGCCCCAGCAGTTTCTCGACAACCTCGGTTTCAAGCCCACCGGTGCGCAGCAACGCGTCGGCGCGGAGATCGCCTACGACCTCAGCCAGCACGAGCCGATGCTGCGCCTGGTGCAGGGCGACGTCGGCGCTGGCAAGACGGTGGTCGCTGCCTTCGCAGCGCTGCAAGCCATCGAGGCCGGTTATCAGGTGGCACTGATGGCGCCAACGGAAATTCTCGCCGAGCAGCACTTCATCAACTTCACCCGCTGGCTACAGCCCCTGGGCCTGGAAACTGCCTGGCTGGCTGGTAAGCTCAAGGGCAAGGCGC
The DNA here is from genome assembly GCF_900112645.1 of Phytopseudomonas straminea. Taxonomy (GTDB): domain Bacteria; phylum Pseudomonadota; class Gammaproteobacteria; order Pseudomonadales; family Pseudomonadaceae; genus Aquipseudomonas; species Aquipseudomonas straminea. Next base: position 517,747 of record NZ_FOMO01000001.1, read on the forward strand.
GGGCCACTGCCCTGGAGCAGATTGCCGCCGGCGTGCCCATGGTGGTCGGCACCCACGCGCTGTTCCAGGACGAGGTGCGCTTTCGCAACCTAGCCCTGGCGATCATCGACGAACAGCACCGCTTCGGTGTGCAGCAGCGCCTGGCCCTGCGTCAGAAGGGCGTGGGTGGCCGGCTCAGCCCGCACCAGCTGATCATGACCGCCACACCCATCCCGCGCACCCTGGCGATGAGCGCCTACGCCGACCTGGATACCTCGATCCTCGACGAACTGCCGCCCGGCCGCACGCCCGTAAACACCGTGCTGGTCGCCGACAGCCGCCGTTTCGAAGTGGTCGAGCGCGTGCGCTCGGCCTGCAACGAAGGTCGCCAGGCTTATTGGGTGTGCACGTTGATCGAGGAATCCGAGGAGCTGACCTGCCAGGCTGCGCAGACCACCTACGAGGATCTGGCCGCTGCATTGGTCGGCCAGCAGGTCGGGTTGATCCATGGGCGCATGAAGCCGGCCGAGAAAGCGGCGGTGATGGATCAGTTCAAGCAGGGCTACCTACAGTTGCTGGTGGCCACCACGGTGATCGAAGTGGGCGTCGACGTGCCAAACGCCAGCCTGATGATCATCGAGAACCCCGAACGCCTCGGCCTGGCCCAGTTGCACCAGCTGCGCGGGCGGGTAGGCCGGGGCAGCGCCGCCAGCCACTGCGTGCTGCTCTACCACCCGCCACTGTCGCAGATCGGCCGTGAACGGTTGGGCATCATGCGTGAAACCTGTGACGGCTTCGTCATTGCGGAGAAGGATCTGGAGTTGCGCGGCCCCGGGGAAATGCTCGGCACTCGACAAACTGGTCTGCTGCAGTTCAAGGTAGCTGACCTGATGCGTGACGCCGACCTGCTGCCGGCGGTACGCGACGCCGCCCAGGCCTTGCAGGAGCAATGGCCACAACACGTCAGCCCGCTGCTCGAGCGCTGGCTGCGCCACGGGCAACAATATGGGCAAGTGTGAGCAAACACAGGACGATGGTCGCTTTGCACACTCGCCTAATCAGCTTGCTGGTTATACTTGGGACATTGCGCTCCCCTCGAAGACGGAATAGGTCATGACTGAATTAGCCATTGCCGACACATCACCCCAACCGCCCCATGTAATCCGTCAGCTGCTGGAGAAACTCGGTTTGACTTATCAGGCTCGCCACGACCAACCCGGCATCCCGGCTGCACAGCGTGTGCAGACCGTGCTGCTCGAAGACACCGTGGGTGCCCTGCTGGTGCTGTTCCCGCAAAATCAGCTGCTCGACCTCAATCGTCTGGCCGAATTGACCGGCCGCAAGCTCACGGCAGTGAAGCCCGAGCGCCTCAATCGCATGCTGGGCAAGCATGACCTGGCCCTGCTGCCGGGCATTCCTGCCCTGACCAGCTCGCCCTGCCTGTACGACGAGCGCCTGCTCGATGTGCCGAGCCTGTACATCCAGTCCGGCCAGGCCGGCGTGCTTCTGGAATTCGGTACCGAAGCCTTCAAGGGGTTGCTGACCAAAGCCAGCGCCGCGCGTTTCGGCGAGCCGGCAAGCAAGGTGCGGCCCAACTTCAGCCGTCCTGAAGACGACCGCCAAGAGATCAGCCACGCGGTGCAGGCCTTTACCGCGCGGCGCATCCAGCAGCGCCTGGAAGAAACCATCGAGATCCCGCCACTGGCGGAAACCGCGCAAAAGATCATCAAGCTGCGCGTCGACCCCAATGCTACGGTCGACGACATCACCGGTGTGGTGGAAACCGACCCGGCGTTGGCCGCTCAGGTGGTCAGCTGGGCCGCTTCGCCCTATTACGCCGCGCCCGGTAAAATCCGCTCGGTCGAAGATGCCATCGTGCGCGTGCTGGGCTTCGATCTGGTGGTCAACCTGGCCCTCGGCCTGGCCCTGGGCAAAACCCTCAGCCTGCCCAAGGACCAGCCGCAGCAGGCCACGCCCTACTGGCAGCAGGCAATCTACACCGCCGCCGTCATCGAGGGTCTGACCCGTGCCATGCCCCGCGCCCAGCGCCCGGAAGCCGGCCTGACCTACCTGGCCGGCCTGCTGCACAACTTTGGCAACCTGGTGCTGGCCCACGTGTTCCCGCCGCACTTCTCACTGATCTGCCGTCATCTGGAGGTCAACCCGCACCTGCCGCACAGCTACATCGAGCAGCACCTGCTGGGCATCAGCCGCGAACAGATCGGTTCCTGGCTGATGCGTTACTGGGACATGCCCGAAGAGCTCGCCGTGGCCCTGCGCTTCCAGCACGACCCGACCTACACCGGTAACCACGCCACCTATCCGAACCTCGTCTACCTGGCGGTCAGCCTGCTGCACAACCACGGCATCGGCAACGGCCCGACGCGCGAGATCCCGCAGAGCCTGCTGGACAATCTGGGCATCACCTGGGAAAAAGCCGAAGAAGCGCTAAACAAGGTACTGGCTGCCGAAGTCGCCCTGCGCGACCTCGCCGCGCAGTTTCCGCAGAACTGATCCACGCCTGCGCCACGGCCTGCATTGAAAGCAGGCCGTGGCGTTTTTTCAGGCGGCTTTCTTGTCGGCCGAGCGCTTTTTCGGGCGCAGGTACTTGGTCAGACCCTGGAACCAGATCACCAGCGCGGGGTTGCCCTGAATCTGGATGTCCTTGTTCTGAATGCCCTGCATGAACGCCAGCTGCTTGTTCTGGGCGGTCAGCGTGGCGTAGCCGTAAGCAGCATCCTTGAAGCCGATGGCGAAAGCCGGCGCATTGGCTGCACCGCGCTTGCTGGTGATGCGCTGATTCTCAACGATGAAGTGACGGGCGATCTTGCCGTCCAGGGTGTGCAACTGGAATACCAGGTCACGGCCTTCGAGCTGCTGGCGGAACGCCGGATTATCGCGGCTGGCCTTGGCCATCAGACGGCCGAGCATCCACAGAAGAAAACGAAATTTCATGGCATGGCCTGTTCGCAGAGGTAGGAGAGCCACGCATTGTAGCGACCCGCCCGACGCCTGACAGCTGGGTGCGCCGGACGTGCTGGCGAGGGATGAAGGTCTGCTGAGATTTCAACGCCGCGGCCGGGCGGAAATCTCAGCAGACCCGCAGACTCAGTTGATCGAGTCCTTGAGGGCCTTGCCCGGTTTGAAGGCAACGGTGTTGCTGGCCTTGATCTTCACCGGCTGACCGGTCTGCGGGTTCTTGCCGGTACGGGCGCCGCGGTGGCGCTGCACGAAGGTGCCAAAGCCGACCAGCGTGACGCTGTCCTTGCGGTTCAATGCCCCGGTGATTTCTTCGAGAACGGCGTTGAGTACACGATTGGCCTGATCCTTGGTCAGATCAGCTTTTTCCGCGATAGCGGCGGCGAGTTCCGGTTTACGCATGATTGCCTCATTTACGGTTTGTTGTTGTTGTGTTCCGCGCCCTGGCGCCGATGCGCGCCGACAGCTCTACGCTGCGGCCAGGCCTGGTGAGAATGGCACGCTCTGGGGGCCTTCGCCAGCCCCGCACCAGGCTAAATCGGCCATTTTTGTCGAATCGATGGCAGATCGCTACGCCAGCAGCGCTGGGAGCTCACGGTTGAGTGCCAGCCGTTCCTGCACCGCGGAGCCGGTCAGCGCATAACCGAGCAGCGCGCCGCTGGCGTCGTAGCACAGCGCGCGGATATCGGCGCCGCTGCCTTCGACCGTCCACTTGCCCTGGCTGCCGCGTGGAGGCGGTGACACCACCAGCGGGCAGGCCGGGGTCTTCACGGTGACCGGCATGGCGCCGTAGGCCACCTCGCTCGGCGCGCCGGCCAGGGTCTTGGCCAGCGCCCGGGCACAGGCCATCAGCGGCATGACGTAGAGCAGGTTGAGGCCGTCGACCTCGGCGCAATCGCCCAGGGCGTAGATGTGCTCGTGGGACGTACGCAGCAGACGGTCGACCACGATGCCACGGTTCACCGCCAGGCCAGCGGCGGCGGCGAGCTCGGTACGCGGGCGCAGGCCAACGGCGGAGATCACTGCATCGCAGGCAATCGTGCGGCCATCGGACAGATGCGCTTCGAGCGCACTGGCCGCATGCTGCAGGCGACTGACCACTGGGCCGAGGTGAAAGCGCACGCCCAGCGCTTCGAGGCCGCCCTGCACCGCCGCCGCCGCTTCGACCGGCAGCAAGGCAGGCATCAGCTGCTCGCAGGGCGCCACCAGATCGACCTCATAGCCGCCTAGAGACAGGTCGTTGGCGAACTCGCAGCCGATCAGCCCGGCGCCGAGAATCAGCGCCTTGCGCTTACCCTCCACGGCGCGGCGAAACTGCCCGTAGCCCTGCAGATCATTGACCGTGAACAGCTGATCCGCCGCGTCGCCCTCGATGGGCACGCTGAGCACCTCGGCGCCCCAGGCCAACACGAGATCACGGTAGGCCACCGCCTCCTCGCCGATCCACAGGCGGCGATGGCCCGGATCGATACCAGTAACCCGCGTATGCGTCCACACCTGGGCATTGAGCTGATCAGCCATGGCGCCCGGCTCGGCCATGCTCAGTCCGTCGGCATCCTTGTTCTTGGCAAAGCCGGTGGACAACATCGGTTTGGAGTACGAGCGCCCGTCGTCGGCGGTGATCAGCAGCAGCGGCGTTTCGCTGTCCAGCTTGCGAAACTCGCGGGCCAGGTTGTAACCGGCCAGGCCGGTGCCGATGATAACGACGGGATCACTCATTGTTTGCTCCTGTTACGACGCTCGATGGGCGGTGCTGCCCACTCAGTTGATTTCGATCATTTCGAAATCCATCTTGCCCACACCGCAATCCGGGCACAGCCAGTCATCCGGCACATCTTCCCAGCGGGTGCCGGGGGCGATGCCGTCATCGGGCCAGCCTTCGCGTTCGTCATAGATCAGTCCGCAGACCACACATTGCCACTTCTTCATACAGGCTCTCCGGCGCTAGTCACGGTTATTGCGCGGGCACGCTACCGCAAATGCCGCGCTATCGCCAAGCGCGCACGACGAATGCCAGGGGCTGCACAACGCCCATGCTAGACTCCGCGCTCCCTTCTCTCGCGAACCTGCACCGTGCCCTGTTCCGCCCTGCAAACAGCCGATTGGCTTACCCGCGACCAATTGCCAAGCGCACCGACAGCCGGCGTTTGCGACTGGCTGTTCAACCAGGACTCCCTGACCCGGCGGCTGACCGAACTGTCCGCGAACGGTTTCAGCGTGACGCCGCTGTGCGAGGGCTGGCTGGCCCTGCGCGACGACGAATGCGCCGCGCTGGACGTACCACCGGGCAGCCAGGGCTGGGTACGCGAAGTCTACCTGCGCGGCAACGGCCAACCCTGGGTGTTCGCCCGCAGCGTGGCTGCCCGGCAGGCGCTGGAAGGCTCGGGCCTGGACCTTCAGCAACTGGGCAGCCGCTCGCTGGGCGAGCTGCTGTTCAGCGACCAGGCCTTTGCTCGCGGCGAACTACAGGTCTGCCGCTACCCAGGCGCCTGGCTACCGGCAGAAGCCGTGCAGGACGGCTTGTGGGCGCGGCGTTCGTGCTTTCGCCGCGAACAGCTGGCCGTGCTGGTCGCCGAAGTATTCCTGCCGGCTTTCTGGCCCGCGGCGAGCCGCTGACCCGCGGCCGGCGCGCCGCCGTATAATCCGCGCACCGCGCCAGGAGAACCGCCCGATGTACATCCGTCTGCTGCAATCGCTCAATCGCCTGCATCCGCGCACCTGGGACTTCCTGCAGCTGATGCGCATGGACAAACCCATCGGCATCTACCTGCTGCTATGGCCGACGCTGTGGGCGCTGTGGATTGCCGCCGAAGGCGTGCCGAGCCTCAAGAACCTGGTGATCTTCGTGGTTGGCGTGGTGCTGATGCGCGCCGCCGGCTGCGTGATCAACGACTACGCCGACCGCAACTTCGACGGCCACGTCAGCCGCACCAAAGCGCGCCCGCTGGCCAGCGGAAAGGTCACCGCGCGCGAGGCGCTGACCCTCTTCGCCGTGCTGATCGCGCTCAGTTTCGCCCTGGTGCTGCTGACCAACGCCACCACCGTGTGGCTGTCGTTCGGCGCCCTGGGCGTGGCAGCGCTGTACCCGTTCATGAAACGCTACACCTATTACCCCCAGGTGGTGCTCGGCACGGCGTTCTCCTGGGGCATGCCGATGGCCTTCACCGCCGAGACCGGCGAGCTGCCGGTAGCGGCCTGGCTGCTGCTGCTGGCCAACGTGATCTGGACCGTGGCCTACGACACTTACTACGCCATGGCCGACCGCGAGGACGACCTGAAGATCGGCGTGAAGTCCACGGCGATCCTGTTTGGCGACGCCGACCGGGTGATCATCTTCGGCCTGCAGGGGCTGGCGCTGCTGTGCCTGCTGCTGGCTGGCGCACACTTCGAACTGGGCCTGTACTTCTATCTGGGCCTGCTGGTGGCCGCCGGCTGCTTCGCCTGGGAATTTCACATCACCCGTCAGCGCGAGCCGATGGTCTGCTTCCAGGCCTTTCTGCACAATCACTGGGCCGGCCTGGCGATCTTCGTCGGCATCGTGCTGGATTACGCGTTGCGCTGAGAACCGCGCGGGAGGCCTGCCGCACAGCTGTCATATCACTGCAATAATTCCGTTATCTAATGCGCCGCATGACAGTTGAATGAACAGAGGCTCAACCCATGGTTGGCAAGAACATCCTGATCGTCGATGACGAAGCGCCGATCCGCGAAATGATCGTGGTGGCGCTGGAAATGGCCGGCTACGAGTGCCTGGAAGCGGAAAGCACCGCCCAAGCCCACGCCATCATCGTCGACCGCAAACCCGACCTGATCCTGCTCGACTGGATGCTGCCCGGCACCAGCGGTATCGAGCTGGCGCGTCGCCTTAAGCGTGACGAGCTGACCGGCGATATTCCGATCATCATGCTCACCGCCAAGGGCGAAGAGGACAACAAGATCCAGGGCCTGGAAGTCGGCGCCGACGACTACATCACCAAGCCCTTCTCGCCCCGCGAGCTGGTCGCCCGCCTCAAGGCCGTGCTGCGCCGTGCCGGCCCCGGCGACAACGAAGGTCCGATCGAAGTGGGCGGCCTGCTGCTCGACCCAATCAGCCACCGCGTGACCATCGACGGCAAGCCCGCCGAGATGGGCCCGACCGAATACCGCCTGCTGCAGTTCTTCATGACCCATCAGGAGCGCGCCTACACCCGCGGCCAGCTGCTCGACCAGGTGTGGGGCGGCAACGTCTACGTGGAAGAGCGCACCGTGGACGTGCACATCCGCCGTCTTCGCAAGGCGCTGGGCGAGGCCTACGAAAATCTGGTGCAGACGGTACGCGGCACCGGGTATCGTTTTTCCACCAAAGGCTGATCGATAGCCTGCAACTGACCATCACAGGGACCCGCCGGCGGATGAGCGAAACGTGACGAGTAACTGGCGTGGCGCCATAACCCGCCGTTTAGTGCTGCTGATCGCGGCCTGCCTGGCCGCTGGTGTGATCACCGGCGAATATGCCTGGGCCATCGCCATCGGCCTGGCCGCTCATCTGTTGTGGAACCTTGGCCAGCTGCTGCGCCTGCATGCCTGGCTCAAGGATCATCAACCCGACGAACCACCGCCCGACGGTTACGGCCTGTGGGGCGAAGTTTTCGACAGCATCTACCACCTGCAGCGCCGCAACCAGCGCGCCCGCGGCCGCCTGCAGGCGGTGATCGACCGCGTGCAGGAATCCACCGCAGCATTGCGCGATGCGGTGATCATGCTCGACAGCCACGGCAACCTGGAATGGTGGAACAAGGCCTCGGAAACCCTCTTGGGCCTGAAAACGCCCCAGGACAGCGGCCAGTCGATCACCAACCTGGTGCGCGACCCACGCTTCAAGGAGTACTTCGAGCGTGGCAATTTCCTCGAGCCCCTCGAACTGCCCTCACCGGTCAACCCACGCAAGCAGCTGCAACTCAACGTCACCCGTTACGGCAACCAGGAACACCTGATGCTGGTGCGCGACGTCACCCGCCTCCATCAGCTGGAGCAGATGCGCAAGGACTTCGTCGCCAACGTCTCCCATGAACTGCGCACACCGCTGACGGTGATTTCCGGTTACCTGGAAACCCTCCACGACAACGTCGACGACATCAACCCACGCTGGCGCCGCGCCCTGCAGCAGATGCAGCAGCAAGGGGCCCGCATGCAGGGCCTGCTCAACGATCTGCTGCTGCTGGCCAAGCTGGAAGCCACCGATTATCCCTCCGACAACCAGCCGGTGGCGGTCGACACCCTGCTGCAAGCGATCAGAAATGACGCCCTGGCGTTGTCCGCCGAGCGCAACCACCGTATCAGCCTGGAGGCCGATGCCGGTCTCAAGCTCAAGGGCAGCGAGTCGGAGCTGCGCAGCGCATTTTCCAACCTGGTTTTCAACGCCGTGAAGTACACCCAGGCCGAAGGCGAGATCCGCATTCGCTGGTGGCAGGACAGCCAGGGCGCGCATCTGTCGGTGCAGGACACCGGGCCGGGTATCGAGGCCAAGCACCTGCCGCGCCTGACCGAGCGCTTCTACCGGGTCGACTCCAGCCGTGCTAGCCATACCGGCGGTACCGGCCTGGGCCTGGCCATCGTCAAGCATGTGCTGTTGCGCCACCGCGGCCACTTGGAGATCACCAGCGTGCTGGGCAAGGGCAGCCTGTTCACCTGCCATTTCCAGCCAGCGCAGATCGCCGCGTCAGCCCACTGACCGCGGCCCTCTTGCAAAGCGCCGGTCCAGGCCCCACCCTTTAGCAACATCCGGTCACACGAACCCCTTATGGATCCCTCTACGAGCGTCTCCTTCTCCAGTTATTTCGCTGACATGGGCCTCTTGCTGTTTGCCCTCTTTCTGGTGCTGCTCAACGGCTTCTTCGTCGCCGCCGAGTTCGCCATGGTCAAGCTGCGGGCCACCAAGGTCGAGTCACTGGCCAAGAAGAACGGCTGGCGCGGCCACATTCTGCGCACCGTGCACAGCCAGCTCGATGCCTACCTCTCCGCCTGCCAGCTGGGTATCACCCTGGCCTCCCTGGGCCTGGGCTGGGTCGGTGAGCCGGCGTTCGCGCACCTGCTCGAACCACTGCTGACCTCGGTCGGCATCGAGTCGCAGAAGCTGATCCACGGCATCGCCTTCTTCACCGCGTTCTTCATCATTTCCTATCTGCACATCGTGATCGGCGAGCTGGCGCCGAAATCCTGGGCGATCCGCAAGCCAGAGCTGCTGTCGTTGTGGACGGCCGCGCCGCTGTACCTGTTCTACTGGGCCATGTACCCGGCGATATTCCTGCTCAACGCCAGCGCCAACGCCATCCTGCGCATCGCCGGCCAGGACCAGCCGGCCGGCCACCATGAGCACCACTACAGCCGCGACGAGCTCAAGCTGATCTTGCACTCCAGCCGCGCCAGCGACCCGACAGACCAGGACATGCGCGTGCTCGCCTCCGCCGTGGAGCTCGGCGAACTGGAAGTGGTCGACTGGGCCAACTCACGCGAAGATCTGGTCTACCTGGAACTCAACGCCTCGCTGGACGAAGTGTTCAGCCTGTTCCGCCGCCACAAGTACAGCCGCTTCCCGATCTTCGATGAAGCCGCGGGCGAGTTCGTCGGCGTACTGCACATCAAGGACCTGCTGCTGCATCTGTCGCTGCTGGAGATGCTGCCCTCGACCCTGCGCCTGGCCGAGCTGATGCGCCCCATCGAAAAGGTCAGCCGCAACCTGCCGCTGTCCGAGCTGCTGGAACAGTTCCGTAAGGGCAGCGCGCATTTCGCACTGGTCGAAGAAGCCGACGGCAAGGTGATCGGCTACCTGACCATGGAAGACGTGCTCGAAGCCCTGGTCGGCGACATCCAGGACGAACACCGCAAGACCGAGCGCGGCATCCTCGCCTACCAGCCCGGCAAATTGCTGGTGCGCGGTGACACGCCGCTGTTCAAGCTCGAGCGCCTGCTGGGCATCGACCTGGACCATATCGAGGCGGAAACCCTCGCCGGGCTGATCTACGAAACCTTAAAACGCGTGCCCGAAGAAGAGGAATCCCTGGAGGTCGCCGGCCTGCGCCTGATCGTCAAGAAGATGAAAGGCCCGAAGATCGTCCTGGCCAAGGTCATCAAGCTCGACTGAAGGCACGCGCTCCCAGGCGTGCACGCGCCTGGGAATGTGCCGCCGCAAAACCTTCCAGCAAGTTGACCAAGCGGTCATCTATCGCTTCTTTGCGCCATGACTCCGGCCTTCTGAAACAATCACTTACGACCGTTCGTCGGCATACTCGAATACCTCGCAAAGCCGGGCAGTCCACCGCGGGCACCGATTGGATCGGTGTACGCCATCACATGAACAGACTGCCAAGGATTCAGCCATGCGACTCAATGGAATTACCTCGAAAACCGCCCTCGCCCTCTGCCTGGCCGGCGCGTCCCAGGCTTACGCCGACTCCATCACCGACCCGATCTCGACCATCGGCGTAATCGGCTCCCACAACCAGTACAAGCTCACCGTGGATGACGACAGCGACAAGGAGCGCCTGAACCAGGGCGGCCTGTTCTACACCTTCGGCAACAAGCTGACCGGCCAGGAAGGCTTCATCTACCAGGCCGGCATAGAAGGCCAATATCGCGACAAGGACGACGTGGAATACAAGTCGGCCCGTGCCGATCTCGACCTGGGCCTGCGCGCGGCGCTGAGCAGCAACCAGTACGTCGACGTGCTGGTCGGTGGCGGTTACGACTGGGGTCGTATCGAGCAGGACGACGTCGGTCCGCTGGACAGCAACGTCAAACTGACCAGCAAATCGCCGTTCGCCAAGGCCGGCCTGGGCTACAACTACCTGACCAACGACTACACCGTGCGCCTGGAAGTCGGCGCCCGCTACTCGGTGGATTCCGAAGCACGCCTGAAGGTCGATGGCGACAGCGATTCGGTGGACCTGAAGAACAAGGTCAACCCGTATGGCGAACTGAGCGTGCTGTGGAACAAGGGCATCAACAACCTGCCGATCAGCACCAGCCTGTACTACACCCAGACTCGCTACGAGCTGGACAGCAACTCCGAGCTGGCCGAGCGCAGCAAGCTCAAGCAGGAGCAGGTCGGCCTGAAGATCGGTCTGGCGTTCTGATCATGCTGTTGTAAACAAATCGCCCGGCTCGCCGGGCGATTTGCGTTGGGGCCGGCGCATGTCGGCCATGGCCGTCGGGTATACTGCGCGGCTGATCACGCCCCCTCTTCGCACCTGCTGATTCCATGCCCCTGAACATCGCCTCCATCAATATTGAACGCTCCCGCCATCTGGGCCGCGTCGAAGCCTTTATCGACCGTGAACGCCCGGATCTGCTCTGCCTGCAGGAAGTCTGCGAGCGCGACATTGCGTTCTTCGAGGCGCTGATGGGGGCGCCCATGGCTTTCGCCCCGATGGCCCGCTACCCGGACGAAGGCCCGGCCAACGTGGTGGGCGTCGGCATGCTGGCCCGTGGCGAGGCACTACTCGATGTCACGGCCGAGTACTACTCGGGCAGCCCAGAGCGCATTCAGGAGATGACTTTCTTTGTGGCCGAGGGCCGACGCGTGGCCGACCCGCTGAGCATCGCCGAAGTGCTGCTCAGCGCCACGCTTGGCGGCTTTCGTGTCGCCACTACCCACCTCAACGTCACCCCGCTCGGCAGCTCCACGCCGTACCAGCGCGAGAGCGCCGGCAAGCTGATCTACTTGGCTCAGGCGCAAGCTCAGGCAGCGGGCGGCCTGCTGCTGACCGGCGACTTCAATGCGCCGCGTGGTCGCCCCACATTCGACCTGATCGCCGAGCACTTCATCGATGGCGTACCGGCGCACTACACCAGCAGCATCGACGGCTCACTGCACCGCGCCGGCGAGATTCCGTTCATGGTCGATGGGCTGTTTCACACGCCGGGCTATCGGCTGGAAAACGCCAGACTGAGCACTGGCGTATCCGATCACTGCGCGCTGAGCTGTCGCCTGGGCAAGGCCTGATCGCGAGGCGGATGCCTCAGTCACCGCCCACGGCGAAGTTGGGCAGGCTATCCACCGGCTGGGCGAATTCGAAAGGGATCGACTCCAGCGCCATGCCGACGTTGCGCTGCACCACGAAATGCAGGTGCGGGCCGGTGCTATTGCCGGTGTTGCCGGAACGGCCGATCGGCGCACCGACTGGCACACGCTGCCCCTCACGCACGCTGACCGATCCCTGCATCAGGTGCAGATAGACGCCCATGGTGCCGTCGTCATGCAGGATGCGTACGAAATTTCCGGATGGGTTGGTGCCGCGCCCGCTCTGGTCGTTCTCGGTCTTGACCACCATACCAGCGCGCGCGGCGATGATCGGCGTGCCCTCGGGCATGGCGATATCCAGAGCGTAACGGCCCTTGGGCGTGAAGTGGCTGTACTGGCCGTTGGCGCCCTGGGTCAGGCGAAACGGGCCGCCGCGCCAGGGCAGCGGATAGGCCTGTTTGATGGGCAGCAACCGCGGATCGCCCAGGGCGTAGCTGAGTTTCGGGGTGTAGCGCAGCGGCTTGGCCGGGTCCAGCGGCGCCAGGGTGGCCAGGCGAATTTCGCTGCGCGGCGGCAATACCCAGTTGATCGGCTTGCCCGGCGCGCCACTGACGTTGCTCAGTTGCTCCAGCTTGAGTTCCACCTGCACCGGCGCGAACAGGTCGTTGCGTACCAGCAGGGTTTCGCCGGCGGCGTGCTTGCGGGTTTCCAGCTTCACCTGATTGTCGAGCTTCTCGACCATGCGATCGCTGAACACGAACACCTTCGCACCGGGCGCAGCCTGGTCACTGTAGGTGACCACGCCATTGGCATCGGTGTATTTGTAGACGGTCAGCGCACTCGCCTGACAGGCGAACGCGGCAAGCCCCAGCAGCAGTGAGAGGCGCCCTAGCATAAGAAGTCGATCTGGTTATCAAGTGTTCGGCAGGGCAAGACTAGCAGCGCTGTGATGGCCAGGCGACTGCCGGCGCTGCGCTTTGCGACAACCGGCACACGCCGGGCGTGCCTGAAGCACAGAAGGGATGAATGGCGGTAAGGTCAGGCCTCGGCTGAGGCTCAACCCACCTCGATGCGGTTGCGCCCGCCACGCTTGGCGCGGTACAGGGCCTGGTCGGCGCGCTCGAACACCTGCTCGCTACGCTCGGCGCTGCTGAACGCGCTGATGCCGCCGGACAGGGTGATGGTCACCCGCTCGCCCTTGAAGTGGAACGGGCAGTTCTCGATGGCCGTGCGCAGCGTGTCGAGCAGCTTCAGGCCGCCGTCCATAGGCGTGGACGGAATCAGCAGCACGAACTCCTCGCCGCCGAAGCGGGCGATGAAGTCGGTCTTGCGCAGCCGCTTGAACAGCTCGCCGGCGATGATCTTCAACACCTTGTCGCCGGCCAAGTGGCCATAGTCGTCGTTGATGCGCTTGAAGTGGTCGATATCCAGCACCGCCAGCAGCAAGTCGCCGCCGTAACGCTGCAGGCGCGCCAGTTCCAGATCCAGGCGCTCGGTCCAGGCAGCCCGGTTGGGCAGGCCGGTAAGCGGATCGAGCAGCGCCTTCTGCCGCTGCTCTTCGAGGTGATCGCGAAAACCCTTGGCTTCCACTTCCATGCTGGCCACCCGGTCGACCAGAATCTGCAGGCGCTCGCCGACTTGCAGCTCGCGGGCATCGCGCTGCTGCTGGTACTGGCTCATGGTGCCAAGCAAACCGCTGAGGCGGCTTTCCACCAGCTCCTTTAGGTTGTTCAGATCGGTGGCCTCTTGCACACTGCTGTGCAAGCCGTCGACCTGCTGGCGCAGCTCGCTGTCCAGACTACGCGCCGCCTCAGCGGATTCGGTGTAGTCGGTATGGACGTCTTGCAAGCTGCCCTGGAAGGAGGCCAAGCGCTCGTTAAGCTGCTTGAGGTAGCCCTCGAACTCGCGCTGGCCAACATCGGCGATCGCCAGCATCAGCACGGCCAGGTCATCGAGTACCGGCACCAGCTCGTACATGTTCAGGCCAGCGGCGATGCGCTGGCGCAGCGCATCGGCCTGCCCCTGATGCCGCTCGGGCAGTGGCAACTCTTCCAGCAGCTTCAGCAGGCTGCCTTCCACATGGCTGGCAATCGCGCTGTAGCCCGGCTCGGGCGCCGGCGGTAACGCATAGTCGGGATCGGCCGGAACTGCCGCATTGACGACGACAGCCTCGAGCGCCACTTCCTCAGCAGACTCCGCTACGGTGACGCTCTCGTTGGCCGGCTCGGCAGCCGCCTTGGCCTCGGGCGACGGCATCAGCAAGGCGGACGGCAGCGGCAGGCTGTCCAGCATCACACGGCTGACCACGGCAGGCGCGCTGGCAGAGACGGGGACTGGGCGAATGGCAGGCTGCGGGAAAGCTTCCAGCGATGGCGATGGCGATGGCGATGGCGATGGCGAGACAGTTTCGGCGGTAACCGCAGGTACGGTCTCCGCTTTGGCAGTTACGGCTTGCGCTTGCGGCTCAGCCATCACTCGCTCAGTCACTGACTGCTCGACAGATTCGTCGTCGGCAGTCGCCGCCGCCTGCTCGCCCACTGCCACCGGCGCAGCAGACGCGTCCGGCTCGGTTTTGGCCGCCGGGCTGGCATTGTCACGGCTACCGAAAAGCCGCTCGATAAAACCCGGACGTTCGACCTGCTCGCCGCCCAGCGCCTGCAAGGCCTGCTGCTGTAGTTGGCCGAGCTCGGCCAGCAGCGCCGGCATTTCCCGCGACTGCCGGGCGCGCTGCTCGACCTGTTTGGCAAAGCGCTTGAGCGGCTTGCGTACATCGCTCGGCAAATCCGTCTTCAACAGTTGCGCCACCAGGCTCGCCATGCCACTGGCGACCTGTTCGATGCGCTGCTGACGGCGTTGCTCGGAATCCAGAACGGTCTTTTCCAGGCGAGGAATCAGTGCGCTGAGGCCGGCGTCCATGTCATCACGACGCAGCAATTCGCGCAGTTCCTGCATGCACTGGTCAACCGATTTGTCAGAGCCCTCGGCCGCCAGACTGCTGCGCACCAGGCCACGCCGCAGCAGGTCGACACGCATGTCCCAGCGGCGCTCGAGCTTTTCCTGCTGCTCGATATTGGCAAGGTACTTCTCGCGCCAGCGTTTGGCGTCGTCGGCCATGCTCAGGGCTCCTGTACACGGGGCGTCAACGAAGGCGTGAGGGCATTGGGCAGGCGAATCTCCACAGCCACCGGCAGGTGGTCGGAGATCGGCTGGGCCAAGACCTGGAAGCGCTCGAGCTCAAGGCCTGGGCTGAGCAGAATATGGTCGAGGCAGCGCTGCGGGCGCCAGCTCGGAAAGGTCGCCTCGACCTGGGGTGCGAGCAGGCCGAGATCGCGCAGCGGCGAATGCTCAAGCAGGTCGATGGCGTGGGTGTTCATGTCGCCCATGAGGATCTGGTGGCGATAGCCGCCGATCAGCTCACGGATATAGGCCAACTGCCGGGTGCGGGTACGCGCGCCCAGCGCCAGGTGCATCATGACCACGGCGATGGCATCGTCGCCCTCGCCGATACGCAGCAGGATCGCCCCGCGACCGGCCGGGCCGGGCAGCGGGTGATCTTCCAGCAGGGTCGGTCGCAAACGACTGAGCAGACCATTACTGTGCTGGGCGAAACGCCCCAGGTTGCGGTTGAGCTGCTGATACCAGTAGGGAAACTCGCCCATGCGCGCCAGGTGTTCAACCTGGTTGATGAAGCCGGAGCGCACGCTGCCACCGTCGGCTTCCTGCAGGGCGACGATGTCGTAATCGCCAAGCAGCTCGCCGATGCGCTGCAGGTTACCGGCACGGCCTTGGTGCGGCAGCAGGTGCTGCCAGCCGCGGGTCAGGTAATGATGGTAGCGCTCGGTGCTGATGCCGACCTGGATGTTGAAGCTGAGCAACCGCAAGCGTCCGTCCTGCGGCCACTCGCTGTCAGGCGTGCAGTCGGGGTTGACCTGTGGATCACACAGGCCAGCCTGACGAGGCATCGAGCGGCGACGCAGCATGGCAGGCGCTCCGGAGGTCGATTACTTGGCGGCGCGCTCTTTGGCGATCAGGAAGTCGGCGACCTGCAGGGTCTGCTCCGGGCCGCCCGAGCTGGAGATATCGAAACGATACTTGCCGTTGACGATCATCACCGGCACGCCATTGATCTGGTAGGCCATGGCCAGTTTCTTGGCCTTCTCCATCTGGCTCTTCACGCCAAAGGAGTTGAAGGCCTTGAGGAAGGCGTCACGATCGATACCCTGGGTGACCAGGAAATCAGCCATTTCTTCCGGAGTAGCCAGTTTGCGGCCTTCCTTATGGATGGCGCGGAACACGGCGTCGTGAACCTGGTGCTCGACCTTCATGCTTTCCAGGGTGATGAACAGCTGACCGTGAACGTTCCACAGGCCGCCGAACAGGGCAGGAATGCGCACGAAGTTGACGTCGGACGGCAGCTTCTCGATCCAGGGATTGAGAGTCGGCTCGAACTGGTAGCAGTGCGGGCAGCCGTACCAGAACAGCTCGACGACTTCGATCTTGCCGGGTTTGGAGATTGGGACCGGGTTGCTCAGCTCGACGTACTGTTTGCCAGCCTCAATATCGGCGGCGTGGGCGGTAACACCGAACAGGCTGGCAGTGGCCAGAAGCGCGGAGAGGATCAGATTACGCATGCATGACTCCTAACGATGAAGGTGCTGCGGACAGCTCTGGTTCGACTGGTCGCCACCCGGCAGGTTCCTGACATTGTAGCGGGCTCGCCAACGAAAAAGGGTGGCCTTCGCCACCCTTTTTTCACCGTCTGGCAAATGCCATCGACGCCTCAGTGCAGGCCCTGAATGTAACTCGACAGCGCCTCGATATCCTTGTTGCTGAGCTTGGCGGCAATATCGCGCATGATCATCGCGTCGCCATCATTGCTGCGCTCGCCCTCGCGGAAGGCGCTCAGTTGCTTGGCGACGTAACCGGCGTGTTGGCCGCCCAGGTGTGGATAACCCGCCGTGGCGATACCGGCGCCGTCGGGCGCGTGGCACCCGGTACAGGCCGGCATGCCTTCGGCCAGCTTGCCGCCGCGAAACAGCGCCTGGCCGCGCTCGACTTGGGCCGGATCGGCCGCCCCCACGCTGATCTTCTGACTGGCGAAGTAGGCGGCGACGTCGGCCATGTCCTGCTCGCTCAGCGGCTCGAGCATGCCGGTCATTTCCACCACTGGCCGGGCGCCGGATTTGATGTCCTGCATCTGCTTGAGCAGGTAGCGCTCACCCTGGCCGGCCAGTTTGGGGAAATTGGCCAGCGCGCTGTTGCCATCGACGCCATGACAGGCCCCGCAAACCACCGCCTTGGCTTGCCCTGCGGCCGGGTCACCCGCCGCCTGGGCAGCCCCGACCAGGCCCAGCGCCAGCAGCAGACTCACTATTGTCTTGTTCATCAGCTCATCCAAACGGCTAAGAGAAGTGTTGTGAACCGGGGCGTTCCGCCCGCCATGTCATGCATGGCAGTGCGAAAATACTCAAGCCGCGCGTTTCTGCACGAACCTTGGGGCGGTATGGGCGGATGCAAACGCGACGATTAGCACGTTCCTCCAGCCCGGCACCCTAACAGCCTGGTTATCCACTCGGCACCCGCCATGATTGCCCAGCAAGGCAGGCGCGATAATGACCGGCATCAATCCCCGGTGCAGATTACCGTTCAATTCGCCCGCCCAACTGACAACAAAATAGAAATGCCAGGCATAAAAAAACCGCGCCAGGCGCGGTTTCTTCGATGGGACGTGGATCAGGCCTTGCAGCTGGCCGGTGCCCAGTCGCCCATGTCCGGGTTGTTGCACACGTCGCTGACCAGCGTACGGCCACGGCTGGCCACCTGCTGGCTTTCCTTCTGCTTGGCCTGGGCCTTCTGCAGCGATTGCTCAGTGGTGATCACTTCCTTGGTGACCTTGGCAGTTGGCTTCGGCTGCTTGGCAGTGGCCACCTTGGTCACTTCCTTGCGCTCGACACCCACAGTCTGCAGGTCTTTCTCGTAAGCCTGGGTGTAGGTGTTGACGTTCTCGCCGGTGCGGCCGTCGACCTTGGCCAGCAGCGCGTTGGTCTCGCTCAGGCCGCTGACGATCTCGGCCAGGCGCTTGCGGCCATCGGCGTCGCTGATCTTGTTGGCTTTGCGATCAGCGCGCAGCTGGGTGAACGCCTGCTGATAGCAGCTCTGCGCAGCGCTGGCGTAGCGGATGTTGCGGTCGATGTTCTGGTTGTTGGTGTCGATGTCGGTAGCGTAGGAGGCCAGGCGTGCATTGTCGTCGCTGATCTGCTGCTGACGCTGGTTGTAGTACGCCAGGGCGCCACCGGCCAGGGCGCCACCGGCAGCACCGATGGCGGCATTGCGGCCACGCTTCTCGTCATCGACCAGGGCACCACCGATGGCGCCCATCAGGCCGCCGGTAACGGCGCCGATGGCCACGCTGCGGCTCATCGCTTCGTCGGAGCTGCGCAGCTGGGTGACCGGCTCGTAGCACTGCGGGAAGTATTCGGCCTTGGTGGTCGAGGCGACCTGAGAACTTGGCGAACCGGCGCAGCCGACAAGCAACACGCTGGTGCAGGTGACGGCAGAAAGCAGCGCAGTGCGTATCGAGGAAAAAGCGGGAGCCTTGTTGAAAGTTTGCATCGTCGTCGATCTCGTACTTGAGTGAGCGTTTATTCCATTCAGGCGGGGCCGGGTGACACCACCTGCGTTGTCACGGCTAACGCCGTTGATTTGCACAATCGGCACCGGCCGCTCGCCAGTGCCTTTATCCGTAACGGCTGGCAACCCGATCAGGGTGCCAGCAATTGCTTGAGAATCACATCCGCATCCGCCTTGCGGTTCTTGCGGTATTCGCCCACGTGGCGCACGAACAAGGTGGCACGGGTGACCAGGCTCTTGCCCAGTACCGGTTTGCGCGCCAGCTCTTCCTTGGTGCGCTGGAACTGCGCCTGGATCACCGCATCGCTGTAGCGCGTGCCGTTGGCCAGGTTGTCGATGTAAATCGCCAGAGCACCGTCCAGAGCGCTCTGCCCATTGGCCATGGCCGCTTCGAACAGTTTCGCCGAGGCTTCGTCCTTGGCGCTGCGAGCCTCGTCACGGCTCTTGCGAAGATTGGTCAGGCGAATGTTGTAGTTGTTGATCGTTTCGGCCACCAGGGCTGCCGACTGAATCAGGTTGCCGGCGGCATCCTCACGCTGCTTGGCGATCAGCGAGACGCTGCGCTTGAGCTCCTCGTTGACGATCCCCAGGCGATCGCGCAGCTGCGGATCGTCGCTGTTGGCGATCAGCCCATCGAGCAGTTTGGTGGCGTCCTGGTCTTCGTCGATCTCATCGGTAAGCGTGCTGACTCGTCCTTCGTCCTTCCATTGCGCAAACAGTTCCTTGTATCGCGAACGCGGCGCAGAAAGCGCACCGATGGCCACCCGAAAACCGGTGGTCTCGTTGCGCTGCTCGGTGCCGTCGGCCGCGAACAGCGGGTACTCGCGACGCATGCCGGTGAACAGGGTCATCTCACCTTCCAGGTAATTGCCGCCCTTGACCACGAAACCGCCATAAGTGCCCTGACGGCGCCCGGCGTGCACCAGCTGAAAGGATTCCTGGACCATTTCCGCGGCGTTGCCGATGACGTCGAACAGGCCGACCGGATTGGGCTTCTTCAGGCCGATGGGCAGCAGACGCGCGTTCTGCCCGGTGCCGCCAGCGACCTGATTGAATACCGCCCAGTCGCCCAGGGGGCCATCGCTGTCGCTGCCCTCCACCGGGCGCGGGAACAACCGCGCTTCCAGCTGCTGGCGGCTTACCGCGTGACCACCGCGGGCGGCGTATTCCCATTCCACTTCGGTGGGCAGGCGCACGAAGGCCTGACCGCCGTCTTCGCCTTTGCCAGTGCGCCCGCTGATCGGCAGCAGGTCGCGATGGTGTTTCAACAGCCAGGCGCTGTAGACCGCGGCGAAGCGTTCGGCGTCGAAGCGCGACAGGTTGACCTTGGGCAACCGCGCGGCCATCCCGGACGCCGCCTCGCAGGCCGGCGGCTCGCCCTCGCCAGCCAGGGACGGCGCCTGGGCCATCACCAGGTCGTACTGGCGCTGGGTTACTTCGTATTTGCCGATGAAGTACAGCATTGGTTTGAGCGGCGTCACGCCGTCGGCCTTGGGCAGCTCGCCGCGCACTTTGGCCTGCCAGTCCTTGGACAGATCGCTGAGGGTGAACTGGCCGTTGATGTAGTCGCGCCGGTAACCGGAAATGAAGGATTGCTGATAGCCGGGCTCACCCTCGCTGAACGGGTAACCGAGGGTCACTTCGTGATCGTCCAGCGCGCCTTTGGCCAGCACGTAGACGTAACGGAACACCATCTGCCCGTCGCAAGGCAGCGGCAGGCTGACGTCACCGGCCATCGGCTTGGGGTTGTAGAGCGGATCGGCATCGGGCTCGGCCCAGGCAGCGCCGGCCAGGCACGAGAGAACCAGGGTGGCGCTGAGCACCTTATACATGACGCAATCCTTCCGAGGCTTCCAGGTGAGCCGCCCGCCAGCCACCGGCAGCGGCGGCGAGCACGCAGCACAGCAGAGTAGCCATCGCTGCGAGCAGATAATGGGAGAGCAACAGTCGGCAAGCATATTCGCCCGGCGCCGACTGGAACAACAGGTTCAGCCCGCTGGCGGCCAAGCCGTATAGCAGCGCCGAGAGCGCCAGGGCGGCGATGCCGGTATACAGCGCCTGCAGCACCACGAACGCGACCAGCGCCACGGCCGGGAAACCCAGCAGCCGCAGCACCGCCAACTCATGCCGTTTGCGCGCCACCGCGCCAAGGGTGCCGGCGGCCAACGCGGCGAAGGCGCCGGTCAGGGACAGGCAGGCCACCGACCAGAACACCCACGCCAGATTACGGCTCAACGCCCGCACCTGAGCGACCGCCTCAGCCTGGGTAGCTACCGCCTGGTGCGACTGCTGGAAGTACTGGCGCAGGCTTTCCACGCCATCCAGATCCCGGGCATACAGGCGGAAACTCGGGTAGATGCGCTCGCGCTGCGCGTCCGGCTGCTCGCCCGGCCAGCCAAATGCCGGCACCGCCAGGCCGTCACGATAATCCTCGGCGGCCTCCAGCAGGCTCAGGGAGGCAAACAGCGCATCCCGGGAAAAGGCCGTCACCGGCAGCACGGCCTGCACCCGCAGGCTGACCTGGGCCACTTGCGGCTGACCGGCCACGCTTCGTCCGAAATTGGCCGGCAGGTCATCACCTGCTGCCACGCCGAGCTTTTCCGCTGCGCTCTGGCTGAGCAGCACGGCATGTTCATCTGCAGGCGCCGGCCGGCCATCGAGCAGCGGATCGCCGTTCGCAGTTGGCAGCATTTCCACGGTGAGTATCTGCGCCGGGCCTTGCAGGTCGGCAGTCGCGGCGATCTGACGGGTACGCGGAATCACGAAACCGACATCCTTGCGCAAAGCCAGTGCCTCAATGCTCTGCAAATTGAAGCGGGCGCCGCCCAGAGGGATGACTTCGCGCACCGCCGGGTCCCGTTCCAGGCGCTCGGTAAGGGTGGTGACCAGGCCGAACTTGAGGCCGAACAGCACCAGCAGCGGCGCAATGACCGCGACCAGAGCGAGGATCGCGCACCAGGATAGCCGCGCGTCGCAACGATAGTCCTGCCAGGCCAGACGGGCGAACAGCGCCAGGCGCATCAGCCGCACTCCGCCAGCCGCGCGACCACCAGCCCGTCGCCCTGGGGCTCGACCTGCAGTTGCATCGGCGTCAGGCCGTAGCGTGCGGCCAGCGCCTGATCGTGAGTGGAAATCACCAGGCACAGGTCTCGGGCAGCGGCCTGCTCGACCAGCAACTGCATGACCCGCTCGGCGTTCAGTGGATCGAGCGATGCGGTCGGCTCGTCGGCGAGCACGATGGCCGGCTGGTGGGCCAATGCACGGGCGATGCTCACGCGCTGGCGTTGGCCGACCGACAGGCGCCCCGGCTGGCGTTCGAGCAAATCGGCGATGCCCAATTGCTCGGCCAGTTGCTCGACGGCGTCGCCCAGCGGCAGGCCGAGCAGCTCGCGGGGCAGCTGGATATTGCCGCGCACGCTGAGAAAGCCCAGCAACCCGCCGGTCTGCAGCACATAGCCAAAGGCCCGGGCGCGCAGTGCGGCCAACTGGTCATGCTGGCCCTGGCGCCACAGTTCGGCGAGATCGAGCGACTGCGTGCCATCGTTCCAGCACTGGGCGCCGCCCGGGTCAGGCGAAAGCACCAGGGCCAGCAGGTCGAGCAACGTGCTCTTGCCACTGCCACTGGTGCCGATCAAGGCGATGCGTCGTCCGGCGCGCAACTGCAGCGCCGGGATTTCCAGGCGATAGCGCTGCCCGTCGGCACCGCGGGTCTTGCTGATCGCCTCGAGGCTGAGCATCAGGGCAGCGTCGACAAGGGCACGCGGTACAGCGCGTCGCCAGGTGCGGCATCGCCGAAGCGAACCCAGTTGGCCGTGTCGTTGTGGAAGGTTTCGTAGAGGCGGATCTTGGAGTCCAGCTCGTCGATGAAATCTTCCTGCTCGGCGACGCTGAGCGACAGCCACAGGTCCTGGCTCATGTTCAGCACCTTGCTGCGGTATGGCAGGCCGTCCAGGTATTCGCCGAGCACGCCGCTCTGCGCCAGGTTGCCGCCCTTGACCAGCGCCGAGGGGTCGCGGCTCATGTGCGCGCTGGCGCTGGCGATTTCCTGGAAGAAGTCCTTGGGCGAACTCTGCGTGCGCCGCGCCGCGTCGACCACCATGCGTAGCGACTGCTGCAGGTCGTTGAGCTGCAGCTTGGTGAGCAGCACGCAAACCTGGAAGGCCGGCAGGGCCGGTTCGGTAATGTCGCGGTCGCTGGTCCAGGCAGTGACCACCTGCGGCGCGCGGGCCTGGCTCTGGTGGCCGAGGAAATCCATGTGCATGGCGTAACCGACCGCCGCCGATTTGTCGGCGATGCTCGCGCCGCCCTTGGGCTCGGGCAGGCTGCTGTCGGTTCGCACCTGATGCACCAGGTCGGCGAAGCTCGTGCCGATCTGCGCGACGCTCTGCCCGAAGGCGTTGACGTCACCGCCAGCCACCGGCACGTACAGGTCGCCGATGCGCGGGTTGGGGTCGGCGGTCAGGCTGCGGTACTGCTGCTCGGCGAAGCCATGGTTGCGCTTGCCGGCAGGAGTTTTCAGGTGCAGGGCGTAGATCTTGATCTGCTTGCGCAGGGCGGCTTCGCGCACTTCGGCCTCGTTCATCTGGGTCAGGCCCAGCGGGTCGCTCTTGCGCAGCGCGCCGGCATCGCTGACCAGCAGAATCAGACGGCCGCCGTAGCCATTCCAGTCCATGCCGTCGACCGCCTGCATGACGCCGGCGAAGGCGTCTTCGTTGAAGTCGTGGCTGGACACGTCGGTGGCCTTGATCTGCTGCGCCAGTTGCAGGAAGCGCTCGGGGTCGCGGCCCTGCTCCAGGCTGACCAGGGTCTTGGCGGTGTACTCCAGGCCCGGCGTCTTGCTGGTGTTGCTGCGGAAGCCGACCATGCCGAAGCTGACGCTGTCCAGGTCGCCGCGCTTGGCGATCTGCCCCTGCAGTTCGTGCACCACGTCGCGCACGCGGTCGATGTAGGGCTGCATCGACACCGAGGTGTCGACCACCAGCACGATGGCCGTCCTGAAGCCTTCCGGCATCGCCGCTGGCGTGCTGTCGGCCCCAACTGGCGGGGCACTGCCCGGGTCGATGGAGGCGACGTTGAGCAGTTGCAGCGGCTGGCCATTGGCGTCGAAGGTTTCCTCGGAGTCGAAGATCGGCAACAGGTAGAACTGATCCTGCGGCACGGCGCTGCCGCCCGGCTCGACCGCCACCACGTTGTGGCCGGTGCCCTTGAGCGCCTCGCGCAGCGCTTCTCGAGCCCGCGCCGGCTCGGCCAGCAGTTGCTCCAGGGCCGAGGCATCGCGCACGAACATCACCGGCGAACGGCCGGAGCGTTCGGTGAACTTGAGCACCAGGCTCTGCTTCCAGTCGCTGACCGCATTGGCCGGCAGCCAACCTTCACGACGGCCATCGGTGGACGCGCCGATCTGCAGCCAGGGCTGGCCGTCGATGTCCTGGCGGGCGTAGACGTAGAACACCGAGAACGCCGGCATGTCCTTGCCACCGCTGCCGCCAGCCGCATCGGCGAGCTTGGCGCCCGGCTTGGTCAGCACGCGCTGGAACAGGGTCTTCTTGCCGGGCATCAGCAGCGGGCGATCACCGCCGTCGCTGTCGGCCAGCGCCGAGATCGGCCCGGCCTCGCCGCTGGGCTGGGCCTGGGCCTGCGACTGGCTCTGGGCCGGCTGGCCGGCCACCGGCGGCGCCGCGGGCCCCGCTGCATCCGAGCCGAACAGCCAGTAGCCGCAACCGGCCAGCAAAAGCACGCCCGCCAGGGAGGCGCCGAGGATCAGCGGCTTCCTGCTGGCGCCGGCATTGCCCTGGCGTACCGAAGAGGCCAGCGGCGACGGCTGCGGGCGCGGCGCTGCGGTGGGCTCGGCGGCAGGTGCGTGGGTGGGGATGTCCACCGTCACCGGCGCCAACGGCGGTGGGCTGGTGTCGCTGGCTTTTTCGGCCCCTGGCAGCACCAGCGGCTGGAACAGCGTGGCATCGTCGGCGGGCGACTCCAGGCGATCCAGAGCGGCGATCAGCTCGGCGGCGTCGGCGAAACGCGCGCTGGGATCCTTGGCCAGCAGACGCTCGAGAATCGGCTGGTAGCGGCCATGCACCATGGGCAGCGCCGGCAACGGCTCGGTCAGGTGCGCCAGCGCCGTGGACAGCGAATCGCTGCCGGTATAGGGCAGTTTGCCGGTGAGAATTTCATAGAACACCACGCCCAGGGCATAGAGATCGGCGCGGCCGTCGATATCCAGGCCTCGGGCCTGCTCCGGGCTCATGTAGCTCGGCGTGCCGACGGCGAAGCCGGCCTGGGTGAACTGGGTGCGATCGTCCAGCGCCTTGGCGATGCCGAAGTCGCTGAGCACCGCGGTGCCGTCGGCGCGGAACAGGATGTTGGCCGGTTTGACGTCGCGGTGCACCATGCCCTGGGCGTGGGCATAGCCCAGGGCCGAGGCGATCTGGCGGATCCACACCAGCCCCTGGTCGATGCTCAGCCCCGCGGCGATACGCTCCTTGAGCGTGCCGTTGGGCAGGTATTCCATGGCCATGTAATAGAGGCTGCCGACATTGCCGATGTCGTGGATGGTCACGGTATTGGGATGCGACAGCCGCGCCAGGGTCCTGCCCTCGCGCAGGAAGCGTTCGCAGAAGGTGGGGTCGGCGGCCAGCGAGGCGGCCATCACCTTGAGCGCCACCTTGCGGTCAAGGGAGCGCTGGGTCGCCAGGTAGACCACGGCCATCGCGCCATCGCCCAGCTCGCGTTCGATGTCGTAACCCGGTATTTGCATATCCATGCTGTCTGGTCTTCCGAGGCCACCCCGGGAGCCCCGGGTGCGGCGGATGTCTGGATGGTGAGTGGAGCAGGCGCCGTGGCGGCCTAGGCGGCCTTGATCACCACGGCGGTAATATTATCCGGCGCGCCCCGGGTCAAGCCAAGGTGCACCAGGCTGCGCACCACCTGGTAGGGGTCTTCGTGGCCCAGCACTTCACGCAGTTCATGATCCTCGACCGTCTTGTTCAGGCCGTCGCTGCACAGCAGGAAGGTGTCGCCGGGGCGCACCTCCAGCTTGGCCGTTTCCAGCTCCAGCTCGTCCTGCACGCCGAGGGCACGGGTGACGATGTTGCCCATGGGGTGGCTGCGCGCGGCTTCGTCGTCGAGCAGGCCGCTGTCGACCAGTTCCTGCACGTAGCTGTGGTCGCGGCTGATCGGCTGCAGGTCGCCATTGCGCAGCCGGTACAGGCGGCTGTCGCCGGCCCACAGGCAGAGCGCTTCGGCACCCCGGGCGGCGAGCACCACCACGGTGCTGCCCATGGTCGCGCCACCCCGTTTCTCGGCCTCGACACGCACCTGCCCGTTGACGTGATCGAGGGTGTCGATGATCGCCCCGCGGTAGGTGTCGAGTACCGCACTGGGCGGCAGGGCGCGCAGGCTATCGATGATCAGGCTGCTGACGAAGTCGCCGCTGGCATGCCCGCCCATGCCGTCGGCGACGGCCCACAGGCCGTTGTCCGGGGCATCCAGGCAGGCGTCCTCGTTGATCTTGCGCACCATGCCGACATGGCTATGGCTGGCCGAGTGGTAGCGCGTCACGCTCGACGGGCTCATGGCTGACCTCCCGCAGACTCGCTGAGCAGGCGGCAGAACGCCTGGGCCGGCGGCAACCCGGTGAAGCGCACCAGCCCCGGCGTCACGCGCTCGGAGCCATGGCCCCACCACAGGCTGGCGCCGTTCCAGGCCTGCTGCATCAGGGCCAGGCCGCGATCCTGGGGGGTATCCACCGGCCAGATCGTCGCGCCGCTGGCATCCCGGCGCTGTTCGCTGCTGGTTGCCGGCAGCGGGCTGCCGAGGGCTTCGACGCTGCGCTCGAACGCCTCGGCATCGGCGCCCTCGTTGAGGGTCGACAGCAACAGGCCTTCGGCGCGCTCGAACCAGTCGTCACGGCTGCTGACCAGTTGGCCGATATCGGCATCGGCCGGCAGCGGCAGGGCGATGGTCAGCGGAAAATAGCGACCGACCCGATCGACGCTGGGCATCATCACCCCGCATACCGCGTCCGGGCCGAGCAAGCCGGGCGCCACGGCGAAGCGCCACAACGGACTGACCAGGTAGGCGTCCAGCCAGGCTTCGCCGAGGGTCTCCCGGCTGGCTGCCAGCCCCGCTGCCAGCCAGGCATCCCAGGCCTCGATGAACGCCGGGCTCAGGCCGCGATGAATGAAATCTCCCCGTACGGCCAACTTGCCGTAGAAACCTGGTGTACTCACAAACGCTCCGGCAGGCTGAAACCGCTGACCACCTGGCGGCGGAATGGATTGAACGCGCTGCTGGCGCGCAGCTCGCTGGAAATGCTGGCGTTGTCCACCCGCATGCGCAGGGTGAAGCGATCCGGCGAATTACCCTGGGCCAGGTCCGACTGGTCGAGCAGGCGGAACCACGCCCACGGCCCTTCCAGGGTAATGCCCGAGCGACCGGTGACCGAGGCCGGCGAGATGTTCAGGCGCACCACGCCAGTGCCGTTGGCGCTCGGCCACTGCATGGCCACCGGGCGTGCCGGGCCATGGTCGTAGCTAAACTGCTGGCCGTCGAGGTCGAGCTGGAACTGCTCGATGGCAGAATCCATGGCCACCGGGCGCAGTTCGAAACGCACCATCGGCTGGGTACCCCCGGAGCGGAAGAACGCTTCGCGGATGCTCGCGGCGCGCTGGAAGGTCTGCAGCACGCCACTGCCGATGCCGAGCTTCTGCGCGGCGCCGGGCTGCCAGCGCCAGGTGCTGGCCGAGGTATCGACATAAGGTTGCAGGTAGCGACGGAAATAGCTGTCGAGCACCCCGCCCTGACCGAAGAAGTGACCGAAGTCGTCCAGGGTCGCGTCACGGCTGCTGCTGCGATCCAGCGGATAACGCCCAGCCAGAGACTGGCGGTAGACGCTGACCACTTCGCTCATCCAGGCAGCATTCAGCTGGTTGCGGATACCACCCATCATGGTGCCGGTGGTGGAGCCCACGACCGACTTCAGGAAGCCCTGCACCACCGGCGGCTGACGCTCGGCGCTCAGGCGTACCTGGTCGGCGGCCGCGGTGGTCTGGTTGCGCGACTCGCCCAGCAGCGCATCGCCACTGGCACCACTCATGGCGCTGACCTGCACGTACAGCGCGTTGAGGTCCTGCAGCAGCGCATCGATGGCCGGCGGCTGGCCGTCAGCGTCCTCGACCAGGCGGTTGAGCTCGGCGAAGTGCGCGGTGATCGGATCCATCTCGGTGGCCAGTACCTGGGCCGCGCCCTCTTCCGACTGCCCGACCAGCGAGCCGAGCTGCTGCTTGAGGCGGTCGACGGTATCGCCGCCGCGCTCCTTGAGCTTCTCGGCGACCAGGCGCTCCTCCTTCTGCAGGTCGGTTTCCTTGGCCACTGCCTGCAGCAGCTTCTTGAGCGGCGAAGTCGGGCCGGACAGCACGCGCAGCACGTCGGCGGCCTGAGCGACGCTGGTCACCGGCACGAAGTCGAGGTCGGCGAGCAGCGCATCCCACTGGCGCATGTAGTCCTGCACATAGAGGCGGCGCACTTCCAGGGCCAGGGCGGCGGCGTTCTGGCCATCGTCCAGGCTGCGGCCGAGCACCCACTGCTCCTCGGCCAGCGTACCGGCCTGGCTGACGCTGCCGACCAGGAAGGCTTCGCGGTAACCGCGCTGGGTGTAGAAGCCGCTGAGCGGCTCGTTCAGCGGCTTGCCGCTCTTGCGGGTGAAGACCAGCGCGGCGTCACGCCCGGCCGCTTCGCTGATGCGAAAGTCGGGGATGCCGTCGGGCAGTTTCTGGCGCTTGACCCGATCGTAGGCGCGCTGGGCGACGGACAGGCGCTGCAGTTGACGGCGCACGTCCTCGATCAGGTGCTCGTCGAGGCGCACCACCGGCGGCTGGCGGTCATACAGCGCCGCCAGGTGCGCGTTGAGCGCGTCACGCTGCTCGGGCAGCAGGTCGCGCGGCAGGCTGCGGTCCCAATCCAGGGCGATCCAGGCCTTGATGAAATCGGCATCGTAGCGCTCGGCTTCACCGAGCATCAGGTAGGCCTTGAGCCCCTCGTAGAGGAAGTCCGAATTGCCGCCGGCACGCAGTTGCTCTTCCAGACGCGCCAGCACCCGCGGCGCCATGACCGCAATGAGCAGCTTGCGGTAGACACTGGAGGCCTCGCTGTCGAGCATGTCGCCCTGGTACAGGCCGAAGCCCTCGGCCCAACTCGGCGCATCGCCACTGACGTTGCGGATGGCATTGAGCAGCGGCTGCACCGCCAGCACCTCGCGCTGCGCCGGGCTGAGCGCCTGCAGCTCGCCCCGCAGCGGCTGCACGCGGGCATCCACTGCGGCGATGTAGGCCTGGTTGGCGCGGAAGCTGGCGAACCAGACGGCGGCGGTGCCGAGCACCAGCACCACGGTCGCGGCGATCACCCCGCGGGCCAGCCAGCGCTTCTGCCGCTCGACCTTGGGGTTGGCGCCGACCAGGCCACGCTCGCCGAACACCACGTCACGCAGCAGGCGTTCGATGAAATAGCTGCGCCCGGTGCCAGTCTGGCGCGCCAGGTGCTGACGATCCAGGCTCATGCTCTGGGCCATGGCGCCGATCAGCCGGTCGATGGGGCTGCCTTCCTGGGTGCCGCTGGTCAGGTACACACCGCGCAGCAGCACCCGCTCCTCGTATGGGTTGGGTTTGAACACACCATCGAGGAAACCGGCCAGCGCTTCGCGCAGCGCCGCGAACTGCTGCGGGAAGCCGTAGATCAGGTCGCGCCGCGCCGGATCGCGCTCCTGCTGCAAGCGCTCGACCAGCCGCTCGTTGAGGCGCGCCTCCAGCGCGTCGAACTCGCTGCGCAACACCTGCAGCGGGCCTTCGGCACTCTTGCCGTCGTCCAGGGTAAAGGTCATGCCCCAGACCTGGGCGCGCTCTTCCTTGCTCAGGCCCTCGAAGAACTCCATGAAGCCGGGCACCAGGTCCAGCTTGGTGAGCATCACATAGACCGGGAAACGTACGCCGAGCTGGGTATACAGCTCTTGGACCCGGGAACGGATGGCCACCGCGTGGGCCGCGCGCTCGCTTTCGCTGCCGAGGAGCAGGTCGGACAGGCTGATGGCCACGAAGGCGCCATCGATAGGGCGGCGCGAACGCTGCTTCTTCAGCAGGTCGAGAAAGCCCAGCCAGGCGGCTTTGTCGACCGCGGCGTGGCTGTCCTGGGTGGTATAGCGCCCGGCGGTGTCGAGCAAGACGGCCTCGTCGGCGAACCACCAATCGCAATTGCGGGTTCCGCCCACGCCGCGCACGGCACCGGCGCCCATCTGCTCGGCAAGCGGGAAACGCAGCCCGGAGTTGGCCAGGGCGGTGGTCTTGCCGGAACCGGGCGGGCCGATGATCACGTACCACGGCAGTTCGTAGAGATTGCGCCGCTCGCCCCCGCCCAGCTTGGCGCGTTTGAGCAGGCCCAGGGCCTCGTCCATGCGCTCGCGCAGGGTGGCCAGCTCCTCGGCGGTGGCCACGCTGGTGGGGTCCGGCGCCACTTCGACGAGCCCCTGCATGACCTTGGCGGCATTGCGCCGTGCCTGGATAATGCGCATCACCCGCCAGGCTGCCCAGGCAGCGAACAGCAGGATGATCAGCGTCCAGCGCGCGGTGCTGCTCGCCAGTGGCTCGAAACCGCTAATGGCGATCAGCGGGCCGATGAACCAAATCACCAGTGCCAGCGCGATCAGACCCAACACCGGCATGACCCAACGGGCCATGAAACCGAAAAACGCCTTCACTCGACGCCCTCCGCAAAAACTGTGATTTCCACGCGGCGGTTACGCGCACGGCCTTCTGCCGTGTCGTTGGATGCCACCGCCTCGGTATCGCTGCGCCCCTCGGCACGGAAGCGTGCGGGCTGGCCGGTCTTGGCTGCCAGCACATCCATCACCTGCTGGGCGCGGTCCTGGGAGAGCTTCCAGTTGGACGGGTAACGCAGCGTGGCGATGGGCCGGTTGTCGCTGTGGCCGGTGACCAGCACCTGGCCGTTGACCTTGCGGATCGCCTCGGCGATGCGCAGCAGCAGCGGCTGGAAGTCATCGGCGATGGTCGCACTGCCGGAGGCGAACAGCTGGTCGCCGCGGATGGTCACCACCGAGCGATCGACGGCATCTTCCACCGCCACCTTTTGCGCGCGAATCTCCTCGGCCAGGAAACCGGCCAGGCGTGGCCGCTCGACGATACGCGGCTGTTGCGCCGGGCGGTCGATGGTCTGCACCGGCACGTCGCCCAGGGCATGCAGGTTGCGGAACACCGGCTCGGCCTCGGCGGCCAGTTTCATGCGCAGGCCGAACAGCAGCACCAGCAGGATTGCCAGGCCGATGGCCACGGCCACCCAGGGCGGCAGGAACTGGCGCAGACGATCACGGGCGACCACCAGGCCGCGCCAGTGCGGCGACAGCTCGCGCTCGATCTCGCCACGGATGCTGCGGATGGTCGCCGCCACTCGCTCGCGCAAGGCGTCGAGCTGGCTGCGGCCGTCCTGCATGACCCGATAGCGACCTTCCATGCCAAGGCTGATGCACAGGTACAGGAGCTCCAGCAGGTTGAGGCGTTGACGGGGGTTCTGCAGGCAGTGGTCGAGCAGCTGGAACACCTTCTCGCCGCCCCACGCCTCGTTGTGCAGGGTGATCAACAGGCTCTGCTTGCTCCACTCGCTGCTGCTGCCCCAGGGCGTGCTCATCACTGCTTCGTCCAACGCGGTGCACAGCACGTAGCGCGCCAGCATCACTTCGTCCTGGGCCACGCCGGCGGCGCGGGCCTTGTCCTCGAACTGGCGCAGGTAGCCGAGCAGCTGGGCGCGCAGGCTGGCCGGCGCGGGATGGGAAATGGTGCTGCGCAGGCGCGTCAGCAGCGCCAGCATGGGGCCGGCCGCCGCTTCGATAGGGTTCAGGCCCAGGCCACGGGCGGCCAGCGGCGGCGCGCTGGGCATCTGTGGCGGTGGCGAACCGGCGGGAGCCGGGCGCGCCGGCTCAGCCGCGCGGCCACCAGGGCGTGGCATGATCATGGTGCGGTCGTTAGCCGGGTCGCTGCCCTTGCCGGGCTGGCCGGGCAAGGCGCCAAATGGATCGTCGATGGTCATCGCGCGTCAGCCTCGGATGGCCCAGAAGGCCAGATTCAGGCCCGGGAACTGGCCTGCGATATGGAAAGCGAAACCGCCGGAGTGGATCAGCTGTTTCCAGTGATCGCTGCCCCGGTCCAGTTCGAAGTAGTTGGAACCCGCGTGGTACGGCAGTTGGCGCGGCGCCACCGGCAGCGGCAGCAGGCCGATACCCGGCAGCTGCAGGTTGACCAGATCGCGGATGTGCTCCACCGAGCCAATCTTCGCCTGCTGCGGGAAATGCCCGCGCAGGCTTTCGCCCGGCACATCGGCGCGCACCACGAGGATGAAGCTGGCCGAATCGAGCAGCGATTTGTCGGCGAGCATCGCCACGTGCACGCCGTAGGATTTCTCGATGATCGGAATCGGGATCGCGCGGCTGTCGATGACCATCGACAGTGCCTGACGCAGCGCCAGCATCACCGGAGCGAAGGTGGTGGTCAGGTCGTCGTGTTCGTATACCGGGTACTCACCCGGCCGGCGCTCGGCGGCGGTGAAGGTCGAGAACTCACCGGCCAGCGCCACCAGTTCGCGGTACAGCACTTCCGGGTGCAGCGGGGCGATGCGCGCCAGGTGGGCAACCAGCGGCTGGGCGCGGTTGACCAGTTGCAGCAGCAGGAAATCGGCAATTTCCGAGGCACCGCCTGCACCGGAGGCGACCACCCGCCCGGCCAGGGCTTCACCGCGCTGGTGCAGCAGGCCGAGCAGTTCGTTGCGAAAGCCGGACAGCGGCCGCGAGGCGCTGACGTCGAGCAGCGGCGGGATGTAGCTGTCGTCGAGCAGCAGGCTGCGATCCTCGCGCTTCTCCACCACGCGCACCACGCCGACGGCGGCATGCTCGTCGAGGCCGTCACGCTCGGTGATCAGGCGAAGCGCCAGGGAACCAATGGCCACCGGCGCGCGGCTTTCCAGCGAGGAATTGTCGTCACGCACTTCGTGCACGCTGCTCAGGTAGCGCGCCGAGCCAAGCGGCTCGCCAGCCTCCACGGTGTCGCGCAGGCCGGCACGGCGCAGCGGCAGGGCCAGGTAGACAATGCCGTCGCGCAGGTTCTCATCGGTGTTCAAGGGCGCTGGCGCAGCGTCGTTCTCGGGAATGTTGAACGGCGTGCCGTCCGGCAGCAGGCCGCGCGCAGAGAGGATCGCCAGCTTGCCCTGGGCAAGCAGGGCGCTGTCGATCAGCAATTGGGAAAAGCCCCAGGCGCCGGGCTGCACGGCATGATTGCGGCTTTCGACCAGGGTTTCGATGTAGCGATCCTGCTGCTGGAAGTGCTGCGGCCGCAGGAACATCCCCTCCGACCAAACCACACGATTGTTCCAGGACATGAACGGGTCTCCAGTCACTCAAGAGGGGTCAGCGGCGCAGCGCTGATGGCATAGGCGTCCAGCTGCAGGCGCAGGGCGCTTGCCTGATGGGCAGGAATTTCGATGACCTGGCGCCAGATCGAACGGTCGAGGGCGCGGTAGGCCACCACCACGCCGAGGTGGCGGGTGGCATCGTCGAGGGTCAGTGACTTGCGCTGGGTTTCGCCAGGGCGCACCACGAAACGCTCGGTCTCGATCAGCTCGCTCGCCAGGGTGGCGTCGGCACGGTCGACCAGCGAGAAGAAGTCGGCACGGGAAAAGGTCGAGGCATTGCGCAGCTGGTAGATCTGCACCCAGACCGGCGAGGCCGCGCTGTCGAGCGCCGGGTTGAGGTCGCGGCTGGCCTGTAGCTGCAGCTCGACGGTGGTGGGCGCTGGCTCCTTCGGCCCCGACGCGCAGGCGCCGAGCAGCAGAAAGACCAGCAGTGTCAGAATCCTTGGCATAACGCTTCCTCGATGGTTACCGCTGGCCCGCCACGACGCGGCAGGCCACAGGGCCTCAACGGCCTCGCAATCTCGCAATATGTTCTTCGTAGGCACGGCTGAATTCACGGCCGAACAGCTCCTGGAAACCGTCCTCGGCCTCCTGGGAGATGGTCGCGTACAGCTCGGTGAACAACTCCCAGTAATGCGCCCGCCGGCCATTGGGCAGCAGTGCCGAGAGCCCGCTCGGCTTGTTCAGACGCCCTTCCAGCTCACGCGGTTCAAAGCGCGCGAGCAAATATTTGATGGCTGCCTGCACGCCCGCCATCAGCGCCAGCTGGTGGGCGCGCAGGTCGTCGAAGCTCTCGCCCACCGCCTGGTCCGGCGCCATGAACGCCTGGTTGTCGTGGCGCAGCAACATGAGCAGCGCTTCGTCGACGTTGGGCGCAAATTTCAGCGGGTTGTTCTGCACCGGCTGGATCATGGTCTGCGCCATGCGGAACTCGCCCTTGAGGCTGGCACGGGCGCGCAACACGTCGATCAACCCCTCGACCATCAGCCGATAGCTGCGGCCGATGGCCTCCATCTGCGCCGCGGCCGCCGCGCGGTCCAGACGCAGGTGCTGCAGGCCGGCGCCGCGCAGAAAGGCTTCCATCAGCTCGCCATCGTCGACGGCAGTCGCAGGTGCAAGTGCAGGTGCAGGTGCAGGTGCAGGTGCAGGTGCAGGTGCAGGTGCAGGTGCAGGTGCAGGTGCAGGTGCAGGTGCAGGTGCAGGTGCAGGCTGGGGTTTCGCCACCGGCTCGGCAACCGGCGGCGGTTGAACCGGCTCAACCGGCGGTTGCTCCACGGTGAACGCCGGGATTTCCACGGCCGGCATCGGCGCCAGGTCGGCAAACGGATCCGGGATCGGCGGCGCCTCGGCTTGCGGCGGTTCGGCGAAAGGGTCCGGAATCTGCAACGCGTCCACCCTGGGCGGCGCGGCAAATGGATCGGCAATCGGCTGGGGCTTCGCCGCGGCCTGCAAGTCGGCGAACGGGTCCCAGTCTGCCGGGATCACCGAGGACGGCGCTGCTTCAGGCACCACGGCAGGCGCCGGCTGCGTCGGGCGCGGCGGTCGGAAGTCATGCTGCTGGGCCGGCACGTGATCGGACACCGACGGCGCCACGGCCGGCGGCGGGCTGAGAAAATCGAACAGATCCGGCTTGGTATCGAATGGCGAATCGCGGCGCGGCGCCGGGGCGGTCGGCGCAGGATTGACCGGTGGCATCTCCAGTGGCTGGGCAGTGCGGCCGAGCAGCGCCTCAAAGCTGTTGAACGGATCGTCAGCCATGCCGGATGCCGGTGGCGCAGCAGGCGCGACGCTGATCCCACTGATCTGCACGCGGATCTCGTACTCGCCGATCTTCAGCACTTCGCCGTCTTCCAGCGGCTCGCTGCTGCCGCGGCGCAGGCGCGTGCCAGCGTTCTGCAGAATCACGCCGTTGGTGCTGGTATCGGTGATGTAGTAGGTACCGTCGCGGTACTGGATCACGCAGTGCTGGCTGGAGACCAGGCGTTCGGGATCGGGCAGCACCCAGTCGTTGCCGGCTCTGCGCCCGATCTTCAGCTCACCGCGATCGAGCTCGACCTCCGCCCGTTGCCCGGGGGTCAGCTTGTGGTACGTGGTGATGAACAAGCGCAACGGCATTGCGACTCCTTGCAGTGCGGCCGGAAAAACAGAAACGCCATTGACGAGGACAATCGTCAATAGCCAAAGCGCTCTATTTTTTTCCCTTAATCAAGACGGTTCAATGGTCGGACGGGAATAAATTCGAGGCGGTTGTGAGTCACCGCACAGAAGACCGAAATACTGTGCATCACTACAGTTTCTACCGCCTTGCCCTCGCTTGACAATGCTCAAAGGCCGCTCAGAGAATGGCGCCGATCTGCACCGAACCCCGCCTGAATAGTGGCATTTCGCCGCTTTTCGTCATGAGCACGGGCCGCCAGGCTGTTAGGCGGCGAGCGCTCATTCGACCCCTGGGCCTGACATGGAGAGCACCTACGTGGTGGATGTGTCGCACCTGCTCAACCCGGTATCCGACGAGACGCCGCACGGCGAAGACCTCGAATACGACGCCGAATTTCTCGAGCTCGAGCGTCTCGCCCTGGGCCAGCCCGAGCGCCAAATGGGCCAGTCGGTCATCGCTGCCGAGCCGCCGGACTGGCGCCAGGTGCGCGAGCGCGCCAGCGACCTGTTCGTCCGTAGCAAGGACCTGCGCCTGGCCAGCCTGTACCTGCAGAGCGCCATCGCTCTCGAGGGCCTGAATGGCCTGGCCCAGGGCCTGACCCTGGTACGCGAGCTACTGACCCAGTACTGGGAAGGCGTCTACCCGCAGCTCGACGCCGACGATGACAACGACCCGACCATTCGCATCAACGCGCTCAATGCACTGAGCGCCGAGCCGGTAATCGTGCTGTTGCGCGAAGCCAGCATCACCCGCTCGCGGGCCTTCGGTGCGGTAAGCATCCGCGCAGCCCTGAATGCCGCCGACCTGCAGCGCTTCGCCAGCGAAACCCTGTCGCCCGAACAACTGCGTGGCGCCTTTCTAGATACCGACGCCGAGCTGCTCAACAGCACCCGCGTAGCCCTTGACGAGGCCGCCGCGGCCCTGGCCGATATCGAAGGTCTGCTCAGCGATCGCGTCGGCTCGGCGCAAAGTGCCAACCTCGAATCCCTCAAGCAGTTGCTGCGCCACACCCGGCAGATCTTCAACGACCAGGCACCGGTGGCCGGCGATGACTCGTCCTACAGCGAAGAGATGTCCGCCTACAGCGACGCCGCTGATGACGCGAGCAGTGCGCCACCAGCAGCGCGCCAGGCGCCTGCCGCACCCGGTCGGATCGCCAGCCGCGACGATGTGCTGCGTACCCTCGACCGCCTGCTCGAATATTACGCCCAGCACGAACCTTCCAGCCCGGTCCCGGTCTTACTGACGCGCGCGCAGAAGCTGGTCACCGCGGATTTCGCGGAAATCGTGCGCAATCTGATTCCCGACGGTATGTCGCAGTTCGAAAACCTGCGCGGCCCCGAATACGACTAACGTGCGGCGGATCTTCAGGGAAGCCCCACGCACACAGCTACCGGCCATTGGCCGCAGAAGCCAGTGCCCATGCACAGGAGGAGCAACATGAGTAACACCACCAGCAGCCAGAAATTCATCGCGCGCAACCGCGCCCCGCGGGTGCAGATCGAGTACGACGTGGAGCTGTACGGCGCCGAGAAAAAGGTGCAGTTGCCCTTCGTCATGGGCGTGATGGCCGACCTCGCCGGCAAGCCGGAAGAGCCGTTGGCCGCCGTCGCCGATCGCAAGTTCCTGGAAATCGACGCTGATAACTTCGACTCGCGCCTCAAGGCCATGAAGCCGCGCGCGGCCTTCCACGTGCCCAACGCGCTGACTGGTGAGGGCAACCTGAGCCTGGACATCACCTTCGAGAGCATGGACGACTTCAGCCCGGCGGCCATCGCTCGCAAGGTCGATTCGCTCAACCAGTTGCTCGAAGCACGCACCCAGCTCGCCAACCTGCTGACCTACATGGACGGCAAGACTGGCGCCGAAGAGCTGATCATCAAGGCGATCAAGGACCCGGCCCTGCTGCAGGCCCTGGCCAGTGCGCCCAAGCCCCAAGACAACGAGCCGCAAGCCTAAGAGGACGCCACGATGAGCCAACAGCCCCAGGCGTCCGAACAGTCGCTTGCCACCTCCGAACAGACCAGCGAATTCGCCTCGCTGCTGCTGCAGGAATTCAAACCCAAGACCGAGCGTGCCCGTGAAGCGGTGGAAACCGCTGTGCGCACCCTGGCCGAGCATGCCCTGAGCAAGACCGACCTGATCTCCGACGACGCCATCAAGTCGGTGGAATCGATCATCGCCGCGATCGACGCCAAGCTCACCGCTCAGGTCAACCTGATCATGCACCACCCGGACTTCCAACAGCTGGAAAGCGCCTGGCGTGGCCTGCACTACCTGGTCAACAACACCGAGACCGACGAGCAGCTGAAGATCCGCGTGCTCAACATCTCCAAGCCCGAACTGCACAAGACCCTGAAGAAATTCAAGGGCACCGCCTGGGACCAGAGCCCGATCTTCAAGAAGCTCTACGAAGAGGAATACGGTCAGTTCGGTGGCGAGCCCTACGGCTGCCTGGTGGGCGACTACTACTTCGACCAGTCGCCGCCCGATGTCGAGCTGCTCGGTGAGATCGCCAAGATTTCCGCCGCCATGCACTCGCCGTTCATTTCCGCGGCCTCGCCGACGGTCATGGGCATGGGCTCGTGGCAGGAGCTGTCCAACCCGCGCGACCTGACCAAGATCTTCACCACGCCCGAATACGCCGGCTGGCGTTCGCTGCGTGACTCCGAGGATTCGCGCTACATCGGCCTGACCATGCCGCGCTTCCTGGCGCGTCAGCCTTACGGTGCGAAGACCGATCCGGTCGAAGAGTTCGCCTTCGAGGAAGAAACCGACGGCGCCGACAGCAGCAAGTACACCTGGGCCAACTCGGCGTACGCCATGGCGGTCAACATCAACCGTTCGTTCAAACTGTACGGCTGGTGCTCGCGCATCCGTGGCGTGGAGTCGGGCGGTGAAGTGCCGAACCTGCCGGCGCATACCTTCCCCACCGACGACGGTGGCGTGGACATGAAGTGCCCGACCGAAATCGCCATTTCCGACCGCCGCGAAGCGGAACTGGCGAAGAACGGCTTCATGCCGCTGCTGCACAAGAAGAACACCGACCTGGCCGCCTTCATCGGCGCCCAGTCGCTGCACAAGCCGGCCGAGTACGACGATCCGGACGCCACCGCCAACGCCAACCTGGCCGCGCGCCTGCCGTACCTGTTCGCCACCTGCCGCTTCGCTCACTACCTGAAGTGCATCGTGCGCGACAAGATCGGCTCGTTCAAAGAGCGCGACGAGATGCAGCGCTGGTTGCAGGACTGGATCCTCAACTACGTCGACGGTGACCCGGCGCACTCCACCGAAACCACCAAGGCCCAGCACCCGCTGGCCGAAGCGGAAGTGGTGGTCGAGGAAATCGAGGGCAACCCGGGTTACTACAGCTCCAAGTTCTATCTGCGCCCGCACTACCAGCTCGAAGGGCTGACCGTGTCGCTGCGCCTGGTATCCAAACTGCCTTCGGCCAAGGGGGCCTGAGGCTCGTCACTGTGGCGCCCGCATTGGCGGGCGTAGCTGAAACAGAGTGGCAAAAGCCACGAAAGGAGGAATGATGGCTGTTGATATGTTCATCAAGATTGGCGACGTCAAGGGCGAGTCCAAAGACAAGGCCCACGCCGACGAAATCGACGTACTGGCCTGGAGCTGGGGCATGAGCCAGTCCGGTTCCATGCACGTTGGCGGTGGCGGCGGTGCCGGCAAGGTCAATATCCAGGATCTGTCGCTGACCAAGTACGTCGACAAATCCAGCCCCAACCTGATGATGGCCTGCTCCAGCGGCAAGCACTATCCGGAAGCCAAGCTGACCGTCCGCAAAGCCGGCGGTGACTCCCAGGTCGAGTACCTGATCATCACCTTGAAAGAAGTGCTGGTGTCGTCCATCAGCACCGGCGGCAGCGGTGGTGAAGATCGCCTGACCGAGAACGTCACCCTGAACTTCGCTCAGGTGCTGGTCGACTACCAGCCGCAGAAAGCCGACGGCGCCAAAGACGGTGGCCCGGTCAAGTACGGCTGGAACATCCGCCAGAACGTCAAGGTGTAACACCACCCGCCTTGCGGGTACACAGCGATGCCCGGCACTGCGCCGGGCATCGCTGGTTCTGACCAGAACGAATTTTCGATGATGCGCTGTTCACTGCCAACGCAGGCGCAGCGCCTCGAAGGATCACCGCACGTACGCGGTGACCGCGCCAGTACAGGGACCGACAATGACTGCCGAACAATACCTGCGTAACGCACAGCTCGACGACGCGCTGAAGGCGCTGCAGGACCAGGTTCGGGCGCAACCCGCCAAGGCCGAACTGCGCGTGTTCCTGTTCCAGCTGCTGGCCGTGATGGGCCAATGGAGCCGCGCGCAGAACCAGCTGAAGGTCGCCGGCGAGCTGGATGCTGCCTGCCTGCCGATGGTGCAGACCTACAGCACGGCATTGAACTGCGAAGCCCTGCGCGAGCAGGTGTTCGCCGGCAAGACCACGCCCGTGGTACTCGGCCAGCCGGCCGAATGGGTCGCGCCGCTGATTCTCGCCCTCGAACAGGACGCCCAGGGCAACGCCGCCGCAGCCCAGAGCCTGCGCGACCAGGCCTTCGAAGCCGCTGCCGCGGTGCCGGGCAAGCTCGATGACACCGCCTTCACCTGGCTGGCCGACGCCGACCCGCGCCTTGGCCCGGTGCTGGAGCTGATCGTCAACGGCCGCTACGTCTGGCTGCCCATGGAAAATATCGCCAGCCTCAGCGTCGAAGCGCCCAGTGATTTGCGTGACCTGGTCTGGCTGCCGGCCCAGCTGACCCTGACCAATGGCGGCAGCACCGTGGCGCTGATCCCCAGCCGCTACCCGGGTACTCACGCCAGCAGCGACGGCGCGCTGCGCCTGGCCCGCAAGACCGAATGGCAGGACGACGGCGTGCCGCTCGGCCAGCGCCTGCTGGCCTTCGATAGCGGCGACCAGGCGCTGTTCGATCTGCGCACGCTGAGCTTCGAGCACGGGAATGCTGCGGCATGGCCGACCTGAAACGTCAGGAGCGCCTGCAGCCCGCCCTGCTCGATCGTCTGCTCGACGACGACCCGAGCAACCCGGCAGAGAGCGTCGACAAGCGCGTGCTGACCCTCAACCAGCTGCGCGCCTCGGTGCTGCGCGACCTGGCCTGGCTGTTCAATACCATCGCCCCGCTGACCAGCGACGACGAGGCCCTGACCCGGGCCGGCAGTTCGGTGGTCAATTTCGGCCTGCCGCCGCTGGCCGGGCATAGCGCCTCGAGCATCGACATTAGGGCGGTCGAGCGCCTGCTGACCAAGGCCATCGCCGACTTCGAACCGCGCATCGTGCGCTCGTCGCTGCGCGTGCGCGCCCGCCAGGAGGCCGAGGAAATGAACCACAACTCCCTCAGCTTCGAGATCGAGGGTGATCTCTGGGCCCACCCGATGCCACTGCGCCTGCTGCTGACCACCGAACTGGATCTGGAAACCGGGCACGTCCAGGTATTGCCCGCCGACGCCTCACGGAGACGCCGATGAACCCGCGCCTGCTCGGTTACTACAATCAGGAGCTGCAGCACATCCGCGAAAGCGCGGAGGAGTTCGCCCGTGAATTCCCGAAGATCGCCAGCCGCCTGAGCCTGTCCGGCGTCGAGTGCGCCGACCCCTACGTGGAGCGCCTGCTAGAAGGTTTCGCCTACCTGACTGCACGGGTGCAGCTCAAACTCGACGCCGAATACCCGACCTTCACCCACAATCTGCTGGAAATCGCCTATCCGCACTACCTGGCACCGACGCCGTCGATGACCGTGGTGCAGTTGTGCGCCGACCCCAACGAAGGCTCGCTGAGCAGCGGCTTCACCCTGGAGCGCGGCGCTTCATTGCGCGGTGCCCTGGGCAGCGAGGCGCAGACCGCCTGCGAATACCGCACCTGCCAGCCAGTCACCCTGTGGCCGCTGGAGGTCACCCAGGCCAGCTATTTCGGCAACCCGAGTACCCAGCTCGGCCGCCTGGCGGCCAGCGAACCGGGCGCCAAGGCCGCCGTGCGGCTGCGTCTGCACACCGGTGCCGGGCTGCCGTTCAATGCGCTGGATCTGGATAACCTGACCTTCTTCCTGCATGGTGCCGACGAGCAGCCGTTCCGCCTCTACGAACAACTGATGGGCAACGTCTGCGCACTGTTCGTCCGTGCCGTGGATGGTTCCTGGGTCGAACGCCTGCCGCCGGACAACCTGCGCGCGCGTGGCTTCGATGACCAGGACGCTGCCCTGCCGGTGGTGCCCCGCGCCTTCCAGGGCTATCGCCTGTTGCAGGAATACTTCGCCCTGCCCAACCGTTTCCTGTTCGTCGAGCTGACCGGCCTCAAGCGCGCCGTGCAGCGCAACGCCAGCCAGGAACTGGAGCTCGTGGTGCTGTTCAACCGCCTCGACAACAGCCTGGAAAACAG
Organism: Phytopseudomonas straminea; assembly: GCF_900112645.1. Lineage (GTDB taxonomy): Bacteria > Pseudomonadota > Gammaproteobacteria > Pseudomonadales > Pseudomonadaceae > Aquipseudomonas > Aquipseudomonas straminea. The sequence goes on from NZ_FOMO01000001.1 coordinate 559,358, forward strand.
CATCGGTGCCGAGCAGTTCCGGCTGTTCTGCACCCCGGCGATCAACCTGTTCGCCCGCCGTGCCGACCGCATTCACCTGAGCGACCGCGTGCACGAGCACCAGATCATCGCCGACCGCACCCGACCGCAGGATTTCGAGATCCATTCGGTCACCGAGGTCAGCGGCCATGGCAGCGGCCCCGAACAGCCGTTCCAGCCGTTCTACGCGGTGCGCGACCCGTCGCGTTATGGTCGCGAACAGGCCTGGTACAGCCTGCGCCGCGAGCCTCGCGTGCTGTCGAGCAAGCAACGGCGCAACGGCCCGCGCTCGACCTACGTGGGCAGCGAGACCTTCATCTCCCTGGTCGACGCCAACCAGGCGCCCTACCGCCATGACCTGCGCCAACTGGGCATCGCCGCGCTGTGCACCAACCGAGACCTGCCGCTGTCGATGCCGATCGGCGGCACGCGCAGCGACTTCACCCTCGAAGACAGCGCCCCGGTGGTCGCCGTGCGCTGCCTGGCCGGCCCCAGCCGCCCACGGGCCAGCCGCGCCCACGACGCCAGTGCCTGGCGTCTGATCAGCCAGCTGTCGCTCAACTATTTATCGCTCAGCGAGCAAGGCCAGGGCGCCGCGGCGCTGCGCGAACTGCTACGCCTGTACGGTGATGTCGGCGACAACGCCCTGCAGCTGCAGATCGACGGCCTGCGCAAGGTCACCGCCCAGCCATGCACGCGGCGCCTGCCGATGCCGGGGCCGATCGTATTCGGGCGTGGCCTGGAGATCGGCCTGGAGTTCGACGAGAACGCCTTCCGCGGTACCGGCGTGTTCCTGCTCGGTTCGGTGCTGGAGCGCTTCCTGACCCGATACGTGTCGATCAACAGCTTCACCGAGACGGTGCTGCGCACCACCGAACGTGGCGAAGTGATGCGCTGGAGGGCCAAGCCCGGATGTCGGCCGACGCTGTGAACACACTGGCGGCGATGGCCGAAACGCCCTGGAATTACGACTTCTTCCAGGCCATGCGGCGCATCGAGTGCAAATACCCGCAAAGCCCGCGCCTGGGCCATTCCGTGCGCCTGGTCGACGACCCGCTGCGCCTGGGCCAGAAGCCGGACTGCGGCTTCGCGCCCTCGACCCTGGCCAGCGTCATCCATGACAGCACCGGCACGCCGCGTATCGAGCAGTTCTTCTTCGGCCTGACCGGGCCCAATGGGCCCCTGCCGATCCACCTCACCGAGCACGCCCGCGAGCGCCAGCGCCACCACGGCGACGCCACTTTCAAACGCTTTCTCGACGTCTTCAACCACCGCCTGCTGACCCTGTTCTACCGCGCCTGGGCAGAAGCCCGGCCAACGGTGGCCCAGGATCGCGCCACCGACGACTACTGGTCGCCGCGCCTCGGCGCGCTGTCTGGCCGCGGTATGGAAAGCCTGCTCGGCCAGGGCCCGATCCCGGACGCGGCGCGCTGTTACTTCACCGGTCACCTGGCCGCCCAGACCCGCTACCCCGATGGCCTGCAGGCGATCCTCGCCGAGTACTTCGGCGTGCCGGTGGCGCTCGAGGAGTACGTCGGCCAGTGGCTGCCGCTGCCCGAGTACAGCCGCCTGGGCGCCAGCACCTGCACCCTGGGCATGGACCTGTGCCTGGGCACCCACGTATGGGATCGGCAACACAAATTCCGCCTGCGCATCGGCCCGCTGAGCCTGGCGCAATACCGCCGCTTCCTGCCCGACCAGCCGCTGCTCGCCGAACTGGCGGCGTGGGTGGCCGAGTACGTCGGCATGGAACTGGACTGGGACACCAACCTGGTGCTCAAACAGGAGGAGGTACCGCCCGCGTCACTGGATGGCGGCTGCCGACTCGGCTTCGATACCTGGCTCGGCAAGCCGCGCGAGGATGCAAAGGATCTGCTGCTGGATAGGCATCACGTCGCCACCCAGCCGCTCACTACCCCGAATTAGAGGACAGGAAAATGAGTGAAATCAGTCGCGCCGCGTTGTTCGGCAAGCTCAACAGCGTCGCTTACAAGGCCATCGAAGCCGCCACCGTGTTCTGCAAGCTGCGTGGCAACCCCTATGTCGAACTGAGCCACTGGCTGCACCAGATCCTGCAGCTGCAGGATTCCGATCTGCACCAGATCATCCGTCAGTTCAGCATCGAGCAGGCGCGCCTGGCCAAGGACATCACCGAAGCCCTGGACCGCCTGCCGCGTGGCTCCACGTCGATCACCGACCTGTCCTCCCATGTCGAAGAGGCGGTCGAGCGCGGCTGGGTATACGGCAGCCTGATGTTCGGCGAAAGCCAGGTGCGCACCGGCTACCTGATCGTCGGCATCCTCAAGACGCCGAGCCTGCGCAACGCGCTGCTGGCCATCTCCCGTGAGTTCGACAAGCTCAAGGTCGAGACCCTGACCGAGCGCTTCGACGAAGTGGTCGGCGCCTCGCCGGAAAACGCCCTGACCGCTACCGACGGCTTCCAGGCGGGTGCGGCACCAGGCGAGGCCAGCGGCGCCATCGCGCCGAGCGCCATGGGCAAGCAGGAAGCGCTCAAGCGCTTCACCGTCGACCTCACCGAACAGGCGCGCAGCGGCAAGCTCGACCCCATCGTCGGCCGTGACGACGAGATTCGCCAACTGGTCGATATCCTCATGCGCCGCCGCCAGAACAACCCGATCCTCACCGGCGAAGCCGGTGTGGGCAAGACGGCGGTGGTCGAAGGCTTCGCCCTGCGCATCGTCGCCGGCGATGTACCGCCAAGCCTCAAGGACGTCGAGCTGCGCAGCCTGGACGTCGGCCTGCTGCAGGCCGGCGCCAGCATGAAGGGCGAGTTCGAGCAACGCCTGCGCCAGGTCATCGAGGACGTGCAGAGCTCGCCCAAGCCGATCATCCTGTTCATCGACGAAGCCCACACCCTGGTCGGCGCCGGTGGCGCGGCCGGCACTGGCGACGCCGCCAACCTGCTCAAGCCAGCCCTGGCCCGCGGCACCCTGCGTACCGTGGCGGCCACCACCTGGGCCGAGTACAAGAAGCACATCGAGAAGGACCCGGCCCTGACCCGTCGCTTCCAGGTCGTGCAGGTCGACGAGCCTTCCGAGCATCGCGCCATCCTGATGATGCGCGGCGTCGCCTCGACCATGGAAAAGCACCACCAGGTGCAGATCCTCGACGAGGCCCTGGAAGCCTCGGTCAAGCTGTCGCACCGCTATATCCCGGCGCGCCAGTTGCCGGACAAGTCGGTCAGCCTGCTCGATACCGCCTGCGCACGCGTGGCCATCAGCCTGCACGCGGTGCCCGCCGAGGTGGACGACAGCCGTCGACGCATCGAAGCCCTGGAAACTGAGCTGGCGATCATCGGCCGTGAAGAGGCCATCGGTGTGAACATCGGCAGCCGCCGCCGCGACAGCGAATCGGCTCTGGCCGAGGAGCGTAGCCGCCTGGCGGGCCTGGAAACGCGCTGGAGCGAGGAGAAGGCGCTGGTCGACGAGCTGCTGGCCACCCGCGCCAGCCTGCGCGCCGCCGCCGAACCGGTGGACGACACCAGCCGCGAGGCCGGCGCTGCCCGCCTGAGCGACGAGGAGCACGCCGCCCTGCGCAGCACGCTCACCGATCTGCAGAGCCGCCTGAGCGCCCTGCAAGGCGAAGACCCGCTGATCCTGCCGACCGTCGATTACCAGGCCGTGGCCTCGGTGGTCGCCGACTGGACCGGCATCCCGGTCGGGCGCATGGCCCGCAACGAGATCGAGACCGTTCTCAAGCTGGATGCGCACCTGAAGAAACGCATCATCGGCCAGGACCACGCCCTGGAGATGATCGCCAAGCGCATCCAGACCTCCCGCGCCGGACTCGACAACCCCAACAAGCCGATCGGCGTGTTCATGCTTGCCGGCACCTCCGGCGTGGGCAAGACCGAAACCGCCCTGGCCCTGGCCGAAGCCCTGTATGGCGGTGAGCAGAACGTCATCACCATCAACATGAGCGAGTTCCAGGAAGCCCACACGGTGTCCACCCTCAAGGGCGCGCCACCGGGCTACATCGGCTACGGCGAGGGCGGCGTACTGACCGAGGCGGTGCGCCGTCGCCCCTACAGCGTAGTGTTGCTCGACGAGGTCGAGAAGGCGCACCCGGACGTCCACGAGATCTTCTTCCAGGTATTCGACAAGGGTGTGATGGAGGACGGCGAAGGCCGCCAGATCGACTTCAAGAACACCCTGATCCTGCTGACCACCAACGCCGGCACCGAGATGATCGCCGGGCTGTGCAGCGACCCCGAGCTGATGCCCGAGCCCGAAGGCATCGCCAAGGCGCTGCGCGAGCCGCTGCTGAAGATCTTCCCGCCGGCCCTGCTCGGCCGCCTGGTGACCATCCCTTACTACCCGCTGTCGGACGACATGCTCAAGGCCATCACCCGCCTGCAGCTCGAGCGCATCAAGAAGCGCATCGAAAGCACCCACAAGGTGCCGTTCAGCTACGACGATGCGGTGGTCGACCTGGTGGTGTCGCGCTGCACCGAGAACGAGAGCGGCGGCCGGCAGATCGACGCGATCCTCACCAACAGCATGCTGCCGGACATGAGTCGCGAGTTCCTCGGCCGCCTGCTCGAAGGCAAGCCGCTCGCCGGCGTGCAGGTGAGCGTGCAGAACCAGGATCTGCACTATGAGTTCGCAGCTGCGCAGTAATCGGTAGGAGAAAACGATGGCAATCACCCAGGCAGCGCGCATGGCAGTGATCACCAGCCCCCTGGGCGGTGACACCCTGGTACTGGAGCGGCTCGAGGGCCACGACGAGCTGGGACGGCCATTCAGCCATGAGCTGGCGCTGATTTCTGAGGATGACGGCCTGTCGCTGGACGCATTGCTCGGCAAGCCCATGGGCCTGGCAGTGCAATTGGCCGACGGCAGCGACCGCTATTTCCATGGCATCGTCGCGCGCTGCAGCCAGACCGCCCACCGTGGCCAGTTCGCCAGTTATCAGGTGACGCTCAAGCCCTGGCTGTGGCTACTGTCGCGCACCTCCGATTGCCGGATCTTCCAGAGCAAGACGGTGCCGGAGATCATCAAGCAGGTGTTTCGCGACTTGGGCTTCTCCGATTTCGAGGATGCCCTGACCCGCTCCTACCGCGAGTGGGAGTACTGCGTGCAGTACCGCGAGACCAGCCTGGACTTCGTCAGCCGGCTGATGGAGCAGGAAGGCATCTACTACTACTTCCGCCACGAGAAATCCCGTCACGTGCTGGTGCTCTGCGATGCCTACGGCGCCCACCACACGGAGCCCGGTTATGCCAGCGTGCCCTTCTACCCACTCGACGACCAGATGCGCGAGCGTGACCACATTCACGACTGGCGCATGGCGCGCGAGGTGCAGCCCGGCTCCCTGGAGCTCAACGACTACGACTTCCAGCGCCCCAGCGCGCGCCTGGAAGTACGCTCCAGCATCGCCCGCGCCCACAGCAACGCTGACTATCCGCTCTACGATTACCCGGGCGAATACGTGCAGAGCAAGGACGGCGAGCAATACGCCCGCAACCGCATCGAGGCCATCCACACCCAGCACGAGCGGGTGCAGCTGAAAACCAATGCGCGCGGCCTCGGCGCCGGCAACCTGTTCAGCATGACCGGCTACCCGCGCGAGGATCAGAACCGCGAATACCTGATCGTGGTCGCCGACTACCTGATCACTCAGGAACGTTACGAGAGCGGTAGTGACAGCGTGGCGTTCCAGTTCGACAGTGCGCTGACCTGCATCGACGCCAGCCAGGTGTTCCGCCCGCTGCCGCTGACCGCGCAGCCCATCGTGCAGGGCCCGCAGACCGCCATGGTGGTCGGCCCCAGGGACGAAGAAATCTGGACCGACCAATACGGCCGTGTGAAGGTGCACTTCTACTGGGACCGCCACGATCAGTCCAACGAGAACAGCTCTTGCTGGATTCGCGTCTCGCAGAACTGGGCTGGCAAGAACTGGGGCGCGATCCAGATCCCGCGTATCGGCCAGGAAGTCATCGTCAGCTTCCTGGAAGGCGATCCCGACCGGCCGATCATCACCGGCCGCGTCTACAACGCCGAGCAGACGGTGCCCTACGACCTGCCCGCCAATGCCACCCAGAGCGGGGTGAAAAGCCGCTCCAGCAAAGGTGGCACGCCGGCCAACTTCAATGAAATCCGCATGGAGGACAAGAAGGGCGAAGAGCAGCTGTTCATCCACGCCGAGAAAAACCAGGACATAGAGGTCGAGAACGACGAGACCCACTGGGTCGGCCACGACCGCAGCAAGACCATCGACAACGACGAGACCGTGAAGGTCAAGCGCGACCGCACGGAGACCGTGGATCGAAACGAGACCATCACCGTGCATGGCAACCGAAGCAAGACGGTGGACAAGAACGAGACGGTCAAGATCGGCATGAACAAATCCGAGACCATCCTCATGGCCTCGCTGCAGAACGTCGGCATGGGGCGCATGGAAAACGTCGGTCTGGGCTACAGCCTCAACGTCGGCATGATGATGAACACCCTGGTGGGCCTCAATCAGAGCACCCAGGTGGCGAAGAAGAAAACCACTTCAGTGGGTGAACAGTACGCCATCAGCGTTGGCGGCAACGACGCGGGCTCTAGCGTCACCCTGGACGGCAAGAGCATTCGCCTCGGCGCCCAGACCATCGAACTGACTGCCGACCAGGAAATCCGCCTGAGCTGTGGGCAGAGCACCATCCGCATCACCGCCGGCGAGATCGAGATCCTCTCGCCGAAGGTGGATATCAACTGTTAGTGCAGGGGCATCGCAGCGGATGGATAGGTTGAGAAGCCTGATCGCGACAGTCGGTGCATCGCATGCGCAGCGCGTCTACGGCGCCCGAGCTGGTGAATCCGAGCAAGCTGCGCCAAACCCGTTCCGGGGAATTGGGTTATGAGTGGTTCCGGTCTGCCGGTATCCCATGTCGGCGAAAAGGTCGCCGGCGGGGTGATCGCCACAGGCTCGCCGACAGTGCATGTGGGCAGCACCGCGGTGGGGATCGCCGATCGCGTATCAGCCTGCCTGCCGAGTGTCGGCCAGCCCGTCAACCCGATGCTGGGCTGCAAGCTGCTGCCTGAAGAGATCGATTTCGCCCTCACCGCCCCGGACACCTTCACATTCGCGCGCGGTTATCTGTCCAGTAATGCGCGTGTGGGCAGCCTGGGGCAAGGCTGGTGGCTGCCAGGCGAAAGCATGCAGTTGGAGCTGAGCGAACAGGCCTGTGTGCTGGTGGATGCTCAGGCACGGCGCATCAGCTTTCCCCCCCTGGCGCCCGGAATGTCCTTCTATTCCGGCAGCGAACGTCTGTGGATCCGCCGTGGTGGCTTGAATGACTCATCAGCCCAGCCCTGGCAACCATGGGACGCCCGCTGGGCCGCAATAGCTGAGCCTCAGCAGCGAGACGAAGGCGCGATCTTCCTGCTCGACGGCAACGACCACTACCAGTTTCAACGCCAGTCTGATGGTGACTGGCGTCTGCATGCCACGTTTGGACGCAATGGCTATCGCACGGAATATGTCTGGGGTGAGCGGGGGCATCTGACCAGCATCCGCGACAGCGCCGGGCGCAGCTATGTGCTGGTCTACCAGATGGTCTGCGCGCCCGGCGATAACGACGACGGCATGCGTTTGTTCGGTGTGGTACTCGCCAGCCATGCCGGCCCCACGCCGATCATCGATCCACAGGCACCTGGCCTCGACTGGCTGGTGCGTTATGAATTCAACGACAGCGGTGACCTAATCGCGGTGCGTAATCGCCAGGGCGAAGTGGTCAGGGTGTTCGCCTGGTGCAATCACCTCATGATCGCCCACGGCGAGCCGGGCGGGCTGGAGGTGCGCTACGAATGGGACGAGCATACACCTACCGGGCGGGTGATACGGCAAACCGAAAAGGACGGTCTGGTTCGCGAGTTCCACTACCAGAAAGACAGCACCAAGGTCGTCGACAGCCTCGGGCGTATGGAGCGCTACCACTTCACGGGTGCGAGTGGAGAACAGCGCTGGACGGCGCTGACGCGCGCCGATGGCAGCAGGTTCGAGTTCGAATACGACCTGTTCGGCCGCCAAGTGGCTTTCCGCGATCCACTTGGCCGCGAAACACGTCGGCGACTCGACGGCCAGGGGCGTCTGCGCGAAGAGCAGTCGCCGGCTCGGCACCGCTATCGCCAGGTTATCAACGAGCAAACCGACCTGCTCGATGAACTGGTGGATGTAGAGGGGCGAACCTGGCGCTTCGAGCGCGATACGCGAGGCAACGTGCTGCGTGTCGAAGGCCCCTCAGGCGTGACGCACTACACCTATGGTGACCTCAGGCTCCCGGATCGCCCGACCTCCATCACCACTCCCACGGGTAGCGTGCGCATCTTGCAGTGGAGCACGCTTGGCCAGTTGACCAGCCACACCGACTGCTCCGGCCATACAACCCGCTACGAATACGATGCCGAAGGACAGCTTGTCGCCAGCCAAGATGCACTAGGGCAGATTACCCGCTGGCAATACGATGCACTCGGCCAAGTAACGGCAGTGATCTTTGCCGATGGAACCCGCCTGCACTATCGCTACGACGCTCAGGGCCGGCAGATCGCGATCAGCGACGACGCTGGCAATGCCACTCAGTTCGCCTGGGACCACGCAGGTCGCCTGGTACAGGCGACCGACCCAGCTGGCCGCACGCAGCATTATCGCTACGATGCGGCCGGACGCTTGTGCGCCATGATCGATGAAAACGGTGCACAGGCCCGCTTCGTCTACGATGCCGTGGACCGTTTGGTGGAACAGACCGGCTTCGACGGTCGCGTGCAGCGTTATCAGTACAACGCCGCCGATGAATGCATAGCGCGAGTGGATGCCGACGGCCTGGAAACCCGCTATGCCTATGATCGCGATGGTCGCCTGATCGCCCGCGAGCTGCCAGGCACGCCTTTCGCGGCACCGAGCCGTGAATGCTATTGCTGGCACGCCGATGGGCGCCTGGCCAGTGTCAGCAATCCCGAATGCCAGGTTCATCTGGCCTACGACAAGGCTGGAAATCTCTGTCTGGAAAATCAGATTCATGCCGATGGCTGGGTCTATGACGTTGCCCATGAGCACGATGAGCAGGGCGTGCGCCAGCTCAGCCGCTACGGCGACGCCCCACCGCTGGCCTGGTTGACCTACGGCCCCGGGCATCTCCACGGCATACGTGTGGCTCATGTGGAGATGGCTTTCGAACGTGATGCACTACACCGCGAGAGATACCGTGATGCGCGTCGCCTGGACCAGCCCGGCGTGCTGTTCGAACAAACGCAAGGCTACGACCCGCTGGGCCGGCTAGCTCAACAGCGGCTCAGCGCCGCCAAAGGCGCCGGCTGGCAACGCCGTTATCGACACGATGCTTGGGGTCAGTTGACGGCCGTCGATGATGACCACTACCTGCCTCGCCGCTACCAGTACGAGCCCGGCGGGCGTCTGGTCGCCAGCCAGCAGGGCGATGCCAGCCCGTACCGCTATTGCTTTGACCCCGCGGGAAATCGCCTGGACCTTCTCGACGAGCTGGCTGGCGGCCAAGGACGGTCGAGTCATCAACACAATGAGCTGTACCGCTCCGGCTACCAGCACACGGAGCAGCGACAAGGGACAGGGCCCTCTCAGGTCAATACGATTTGGGTAGGCAATCGCGTCACGCGCTATGGTGGAAACAAGTATCGCTTCGATGCCGCCGGCAATCTGGTTGAACGCATTGGCGCCGATGGCAGCCGCCTGCTGCTGGGCTACGACGGCGCGCAGCGGCTGGTGCAGCTCACGCGTTATGAGGCCGATGGCAGCAGCCTGGAGGCCCAGTACCGCTATGACGGCCTGGGCCGACGCATTACCAAACGGGTACGCCGGGGAGACCATGACACGCTGACGCGCTTCGGTTGGGACGGCGATCGCCAATGTGCCGAGGTGGACGACATGCAGGTACGCACATTGGTACACGAGCCCGGTAGCTACGCTCCGCTGCTGCGCTTGCAGCAACGGTGCGCGCCGCAAAGCGAAGAGCTGCTGCAGGTACGCCGCACACTGGCTCTGGAGGGCGAGGCCTTGCCCGATGCCTGTCGGCCGGCAATGGAAGCCCCGCACATCACTTTCTTCCACAATGACCAGATCGGCACGCCCCTGCGTCTTAGTGACGACGGAGGCTTGGAGCACTGGCACGGCGAGCCTGACGACTGGCTCGCCGTGCGCGATGAAACCGGCCCGGGAGACCAACCCGTCCGGTTCCAGGGCCAGTACCACGATAGGGAGAGCGGGCTGTACTACAACCGTCATCGTTACTATCTACCGGAGCTGGGTCGCTATACCAGCCAGGATCCTATTGGCCTGGCAGGAGGCGCCAATCCCTACCAATACGCCCATGCCAACCCGGTGGTGGCCTACGACCCCACTGGCCTGATCGTGCCACTGGTAATCGTGGCCGGCTTCCTTGGCCGCGCGGCACTAGGTGCCGCCATCGAGGTGGGCATGCAAGGCGGTAAGCAGATCATCGGCCAAATGAAGGACAACTGGGATAATGACCGTTCGCTGACCGATATCAAACTGAGCTGCATCGACATCAACTGGAAACACGTAGCGGCCTCGGCGGCCATTGGCACCGTCGCCCCCGGCATGCTGAGCACTGGCAAGACGGTCTACCAGTCGAGCAAGGCGCTAAGAGCACTCTCCGGCCAAGCTGCCAATACCGCCAACCGCGCGGCCAAGCTGGCGGCGCGCAAGGCCGCGCACCGTAGCACCATCAAGGAGGCCGTGGCAGTCCAGGCGGCATGGCAAACAGGCAAGGCCGTGGTCAAGTGCCCATTGAAAGACGAGCAAGAGGAGTGTCCACCCCAGTGATCAAACGCTACCTGATCTACACCGCGCTATTCATTCCCGTGGCGCTGCTCTACGTCGTGCTGGAGCATTACTTTGGTGACAGCTGGCTGACGGTAGGCATCTTCGTTGTGCTTGTGCTGGGCGCCAGGATCGGACTGTTGCTGTACCGGCGCTCCAAAGGGATTCACGACAGCTGGTTCGACGGCTGAGCCAACCTTTTCGCCCCCTCGAAGACCTTGTCATGCCCATGAACAATCCTCACCGTGCCCGCACGGCGCGCCATACCGATGCAGCATCCGCACACCAACTGCGCCTTGAAAGTATCTACCTGCCGCAGGTCGAGTTGGCGCCCTGGGCCGAGTTAAAAGTCGATGCCTGGGTACAGCTGATCGAGAGCAAGCCGTGACCGGTCTCTACGAATGGAACCCGATGCCTTATCAACTGGCGGTACGCTGCCCCCGGTGCAGCCGCGAAGCCTCGTTCGAATTCGCCGAAGCACGGGTGATACGACGCAAGCTGGAGGTGCCGCTATTTAAGGCTCATTCGGCCTTCGAGTACCAGCTACGCCCCAGCCGCGATGGTCATTTCCAGCACATGGCCGTGTACTTCCAAGGGTTGCACGGTGACCCGCGGCAGGCGCTACATGATCTACCCGAGGGCTACCAGGCAGCGGACTGGTGCCATTCGCGCTACCTGCGCCAACAGTACGGCCATACGCTCGGTGCCCTGATCTGTGCCCCCTGCGGCCTGCGCAGTCGCCACCAGCTGGCCTGGCCAGGCGAGGCGTATTACGCTGTGGACTACAAGCACCATCTGCTCTGGGCCTACCACCGCGAGTCGGCTCTGGAGTTGCGCGACTATCTGCTGTCCAGCGACCGCAAGCTGCGTGAATACCGCTGGGCCGCCATGCTGCTGCACGTGCCTGGCATGTTCAAAACCCGCAAGGCGCGCGCTCCGCTGACGCACCACTTGAGCCGGCTACTCGCCGGTCAATCCAGGACCGTTCAGCGGCGGTAAGCCGGTAGAGGCAACGACAAAGGCTGCGGGTTGGCGATTACCCATTGCACTGCCAGCGCACTGAGCCGATCTGTGCGTGCAGCATCATCGTCACCACCGCGCAGCGCGGCCGCCAGCGCCTGGGCTTCGGCCAGCTCGCCGGGCGACAGCGGCACGGCACTGCCCAGATGACGGACCAACGCCGTCAACATGGCCTTGAAGTCGGTATCCCAGTTGGTCGCACCGTTGTGATGTATTTCTCGGGAAATACGCCCGCTGAGGCGAACCACCTCACCCTGCACGGTGGCGGCCGGGCCGTTAGATGGCACCAGCAGTTGCCAGAGTTGCTGGTGCTGGTTGTGCCAGGGGCCGTCCGCGACACTGATGGCAGCCTTGCCATCGTGAAGCTGGCGCGAGGCGACAGGCGTGACGCCGAACAGGCCATACAGACTGGCCAGTCCTGCATCCGTCGCCTCGAGATAGTCCGGGTTGAAGCCTGCGCGGTGAAATTCGAATTCACGGCCAATACGCTGCACCTCGGCCAGCATGGCATCGTCTACCGGCACGCCTGCATCCAGCAGGATCTGGGCAATCTTCGCGGTTGCCTCGATGTCGGCGTTGCTGGTGGTGGCCAGCGCGATCTGCAGCACGCCATGCCCCTGACGATTCCTGGCATCGATGTCAGCGCCACGACGAATCAACGCAGCGAGCGCTTGCACCTTGTGACTTTTGGCTGCTGCGTGCAGTGGCGTATCACCCTGGTAGTCCTGCGCCTCTATATCGGCACCCAGATCCAGCAACAGATCAACGCCGCCCTTCCAGCTGGAGCTGCGATGGTGCAACGCCGTACGCTGATAGGTGTCGCGGGCATCAATGCCCGCGCCCTGTTCAACCAGCCAGCGCACCAGCTCATCAGGGCAGTTGTAGAAGCCCAGTGCCGTGCTCTTGCTGTAGCCGCCGGTAGCCTCGAGTTCGCACTGGTCGAACACGGCAATCAGCTCCTCGAGTGAGGCCTGCTCAAGCAGTTGGCCGAAATCCTTGGGCAAGGTCTTGCGCTTACGCTTGGCCATCAAATCCAATACTCCAGAAATACCGGTACAGTGCTTACCTTCATGGCTTTCGCCGAGGCCTGTCAACGATCCAATACCCAGCGGGAAATGACCAGTGACACAGGATCTACCCACCTTCCGCCTGCATCCCAATGTTTATCAGCTGGACCTGTTCGAGCGAGAAGCCGGCACCTGCGCGTGCTGCGGCGAGCAGCGCGACTGGAAGTACCAAGGTCCGTTCTACGCCATACAAAAACCCGACTACCTCTGCCCTTGGTGCATCGCCGATGGCAGCGCCGCCAGGTATTACGAAGGGCAATTCAACGACGAGTTGTGCATCGAAGGCTGGGAACCGGACCCATCGGCCTCGGCTAACGCCCTGGGTGAAGAATTGATCGCCGAGGTGTGTGACCGCACGCCGGGTTACCTGGCCTGGCAGCAGGGCGAATGGCTGGTGCATTGCGGGCAGCTGTGCCAGTTCATCGGGTATGTCGGTGCTGCCGAGATAGAACAGCTTCGCCCGCAACTGACAGGTGATCTGCAGGATCTTTCTCCTGCCTATGTGCAGGCGCTGAGCGCGGATGACAGCCCGACCGGCTACCTGTTTCGCTGCGTGCAGTGCGGCACCCACCGGCTGCATACCGACGGCACCTGAACCACTCGGCCCTGCGCTAGAATCGCCCCCATGAAAAAACCACGCTCCAATTTCCTGACCGTTCTCTACATCTTCGCCATCGCCACCGCCGCGATCGGCGGGTTCTGCCTGATTGGCCTGGCCTTCTACCTGTTCTTCACGGGGGCGATCTTTATCGATGGCGTAGCCAGCGTGTCGGTATTGCTGATATTCGCCACCATTGCCTGGAAGGGTCGCGTCACCTGGGCGAAGCCGGTGGCGGCGGCGTTACTGATAGCCATCACCGCCTATGTCGCCATGCTCCTCGATGCCCGTGGCAACCCGGTCTACAACAAGCCGCTGGAGTGGCTGTTCGCCCCGGCAGGCGCGCATTTGCAGACCCACGAGATCGTCTCCCACGGCGGCGCCAGTACCGGGGTGAATTACGACTTCCACTTCGTCGATGTCAGCGGCCAGCGGGTGGGTGAGCTGAGCAGCTGGATAGTGGTGCCCTTTCGGTTCTTCGAGTATCTGCTGATTCTGTCGGCCTTCATGTGGCCGCTCACCTGGCTGCGCGATCGGTTCGGCCGCTCGCAATGGCTGCCGCCACCGCCGCGATAAGGCACCGCCTGAATTGCCATACCGTCAACCGTAGCTCTCCAGTCTAATCAGGAACCTTCATGGTCAATCCCTACGCGATTAATCCGGCCGAGCCAGGCGCTTCCCATGAAGCTCGCCAAGGGTCGCAACTGCCCATGCGCCTGCTGTTCACGGCGCTCGCGTGCTGCACGGCCAGCATCGTCATTCGCTGGGTCATCATGTGGCTGACCTTGGAGCCGGAGTATTTCCAGACCTACCTGAACAACCTGTGGCAGCTGGGCGGTTATTGGCTCAGCGCTCTGGCCGTCGACGGCTGCAGTGCGCTGCTGCTCGCCCGCTATTACCTGCAGCGCCACAGCCTGGTGGATGTCAGCCGCCCGGCTTTGCTTGTCGCGCTGTTCGTGGGCCTGTATCTGATTGCCATTTTCGTGGTCGGTCTGCTCTACAACCTACTGTGGGCTCAGCTGGCGCCTTCACTGTATGAAAACGCCAGCGGCCTTTCGCCCACGCTGCTGATGCTGCCGCTGAACCTGGTTTCGTTCATGCTGGCGACGCTGCTGCCGCTGTGGCTGAGCCTTTATCTGATGCGCCGCGCGGGCCAGTTCCAGAGCGGCCTTACCCAGGTGAGCCGCGGTGAAGCCGCCTTGGCCTTCGGCCTGCTGTTCATCGTGTTCTACACCAAGCTGCTGACGCTACTGCCCACCCACATGATCAGCCCTTACGGCATGGAGTGGCTGCTGGGGCTTAGCAACGTGGTCGGCCTGGTGTATGGGCTGGTAGCGATGATTGCTGCCTACCGCTCGCTGCCGGCGCAATTGGCAAGGCTGGCCGTTGGCCGTCTGCTGGCGAGCGTACTGCTGTGCATGGCGATCTGGCTGCTGGTGGCCGCCGTGCTGGCGTTCGTCTTGCTGGTAGCGCTGTATGCCGGCTCGGAGTTTCTGGTGCTGGGGTTGATGGTGCTGTTCGGGATCCTGCTGCTGGCGATGCTCTGGCCGCTGACCCACCTGAGCCTGCGCTGGGTCTACCGCCCGCTCGCTGCCTGAGTTGCCCCTGCGCCTTGCGGTGCGGGACAATCCGCACCGATTCAGGCCAGCGGATACCCCGACATGCAGCAGCGCACCGTTCTCTTCGACCTTGACGGCACCCTCACCGACCCGCGTGAGGGCATCACCCGCTCGGTGCAATATGCGCTGTCGAAACTGGATATCCACGAGCCCGACCTGGTGGCACTGGAGCACTTCATCGGCCCACCGCTACTGCAGTGCTTCATGCACACCTACAGCCTCAGCGAAGCCCGCGCCTGGGAGGCGGTGAACCACTACCGCGATCGTTTCCGTGAGGTAGGCCTGTATGAAAACCAGCTGTTCGACGGCGTGATCGAGCTGTTGCAGCTGCTGCAGTCGCAGGGTCGCACCCTGTACATCGCCACCAGCAAGCCCAACGTATTCGCCAGCGAGATCGCCCGTCACTTCGACTTCGCCCGTTACTTCAAGGCCATCTACGGCAGCGAATTGGACGGCACGCGCACCAACAAGGTGGAGCTGATCGCCCACCTGCTCGAACAGGAAGGTCTAGATGCGGCGGATACGCTGATGATCGGCGATCGCAAGCATGACCTGATCGGCGCCCACAGCAACGGTTTGCAGGCGGTGGCGGTGGGTTACGGGTTCGGCAGCCTGGAAGAGCTCGCTGGCGAGCGCCCGGCTTACCATGTGCAGACACTGGCGCAGCTGCACCAGGCGTTCGTCGGCTAAAACGATAGCGGCCCAGGCCGCTACATCATCCGCGAGCCGGTCAGGTCGTTGCGCTGGTAGATCACTTTGTTGCTGCCGCCGTCGCAGGTGCCGATCACCATGGCGTCATCCTCGACCTCTTCGTTGGGCACGATTTCCAGCGTATAGCTGGTCACGCCCGCGGCCTGGATTTTGACCTCGATTTCCTTCTTGAGCTCCTCGCACGATTTGGGCGACGCCCAGGCACTGCTGCTGAGCATGCCTAGCACCAGCATCGCTGCCATCCATCCTCTCATCACGACCTTCCTCTGCGTCTGGTTGTTCGGACCCTACTCTCGGACAACGGACAACGCCTGCAGTTGTATCTGCCGTTGCGTTTGCGGCAAGGCGCCCAGTTCGGCGACCCGCCGGTAGAACGTCGGCCAGTCGCCATTCACCTCGGCGAACAGCCCGGCGAAGGCTGAAACCCACTGATCATAGAGGCCGAAAGGCAACAGCTTGGCGTTGTTCAGGGGCCCGTCGATCCAGCTGTCGTAGTAGCCGACGCCGTTCCACTGGCTGGCGCGGAGCTGTCGGTACTCGGCGCGCAGGCGCTCGAATTCGGCCTGCTTGCCGGCGCGCATCGCCTCGGCATCCAGGCCGCTGGCGTAGAGTTTTTCCAGGCGTGCACGGCTGGCCAGCACCAGCGTGGTGAACTGCTCGCGGGGCTGCACGCCGACCTCCTTGGGCGCCGGCAGCCCACGCGCCGTGCGCCATTGGCGCAAGCCCTCCTGCTCGACGAAGGTGGCGTAGGACTCGTTGAACGCAGTGTCGCCGGCCAGGTAATACTGCTGGTGCGCCAGCTCATGGAAGATCACCGCCACCAGGCGCTCGTCGCTCCAGCGCAGCATGGTGTTGAGGATCGGGTCATCGAACCAGCCAAGGGTCGAATAGGCCTCCACGCCGCCCAGATAAGTATCCAGCCCCTGGGCCTTGAGCAGAGCCGCCGCGCCACGGGCCCGACTCTGCTCGTAGAAGCCGCGGTAGGCCACGCAGCCGGCAATGGGAAAGCAGTGCAGCTGGGGCTGCAGCGAGAACTCGTCGGTGGCGAACAGGTTCCACACCACGAAGGGGCGGTGCAGATCGGCATACAGTCGGTAGCTGCGGTTATCCGGCAACGCCAGCTTCTCACTGGCGAAGCGCCGCGCCTGCTGGGACAGCTCCAAGCGCTCGCGCAACTTCGGCTCGGTGGCCGGATCCTCGATCAGCGCCTGCACCAGCTGACGCGCGCTCAGCAATTGCAGCTGCCCGCGGGCCAGTTGCCCGTAGTAATCGACCGTACTGCAGCCGGCCAGCGCCAAGGCCAAAAGGGGAACCGCGGCGCGGCGCGAGAGGTCGACAGCTAGGGATATACACTGCTTGAACATGGCGGTCGTCATGCAAAGGGGATCGGCTCATCCTACCGCGAAGTCGCGGCCGCTTTGCGCGATACTGCCGTCATCCATGAATCGTCTCACCGGGAGACACTACCATGCGCCAGCCCCTCCTGCTTGCCAGCCTGCTGCTCCTCGGCGCCTGTGCGTCGCCACTGCCGGCTGCCGATCCGAACATGGCCTGGATCGATCTCAAGGGCGAAGGTATCGACCTGCTGATGGCAGAGCGCCTGGATCGCGAGCGCGTCAATGACGGCCGCTATTTCCAGGTAACCCCTGGCGCCCATGAACTGGAGATGCGCTATCGCTTCGAGATTGCTGGCGGCGGTGGCATGTCGATGATCTCAGAGCCGCAGCAGCTGACCTGTGATGTGCGAATTCGCTATGACGACTTCAAGGCTGGTCAGCGCTATCGAGTCGAGGCCCGCTCGGCAGCGATGCGTGCTTATACCGTGCTCTACGATGCTGACCGCAACGCGTTGGCGCAGGGCAAGAATCTGCGCTGCGGCACTTTTTAATCTGAGGGGATAAAAGCGACTGAGCCGCGCAATGCGGCTCAGGGGGAACCATCAGGCTTCCAGCACGGCTTCCAGGGTGATCTCGGCGTTCAGCACCTTGGATACCGGGCAACCAGTCTTGGCGGTTTCCACTGCTTTCTCGAAGGCAGCGCGGTCAGCACCCGGGATCTTGGCTTTCAGCGACAGATGCACGGCGGTGATGGCGAAACCGCCGTCCTGCTTGTCCAGGGTCACTTCGGCCTTGGTGTCGATGCTCTCGGCAGTCATGCCCGCCTCGCCCAGTTCCTTGGACAGTGCCATGGAGAAACAGCCGGCATGGGCCGCGCCGATTAGCTCTTCGGGGTTGGTGCCTGGCTTGTCTTCGAAGCGGGTATTGAAGCCGTAAGGCTGTTCGGAAAGCACACCGCTCTGGGTAGAAATGGTGCCCTTGCCGTCTTTGATGCCGCCCTGCCAGTGGGCCGATGCTGTCTTCTTCATCTTTACGCTCCTGTTGATAAGGGGTACAGAATTCAGAGGGACAGCGGCCGGGCAAGTTCGAGTTTTTTGCCGGGTGACCGGCTGCTCAGCGCAGGCCGGCGAGGATATCGAAGGCGTGCAGGCGGTCGGCGAAGTCGTAGTGGTCGCAGGTGAAGATCAGCTCGTCGGCCTCGGTCTGCTCCAGCAATACCTCCAGGCGCGCACGAATCTTCTGCGGCCCGCCGATCACCGCCATGCCCAGGAAGCTGCCCACCGCATCGCGCTCATGGGGCAACCACAAACCTTCCATCGACTCCACCGGCGGGCGCTGCACCAGGCTCTGGCCTCGGATCAGCGAGAGGATGCGCTGATAGGCGGAGGTCGCCAGGTACTGCGCCTGCTCGTCGGTATCGGCGGCCAGCAGTGGCACGCCGAGCATCACATAGGGCTTGTCGAGCACCTCGGACGGTTTGAAGGCATTGCGGTAGACGCGGATCGCCTCATGTACGTAGCGCGGCGCGAAATGCGAGGCGAAGGCATAGGGCAAGCCGCGCTCACCGGCCAGCTGGGCGCTGAACAGGCTGGAGCCGAGCAGCCAGATCGGCACGTTGGTGCCACTGCCAGGCATGGCGATCACCCGCTGATCCGAGGTGCGCGGGCCGAGATAGCGCTGCAGTTCGGCAACGTCCTGCGGGAAGTCGTCGGCGCTGCCGGAGCGCTCGCGGCGCAGCGCATGGGCGGTGAACTGGTCGGCGCCGGGTGCGCGGCCCAGGCCCAGCTCGATGCGTCCCGGATACAGGGTCGCCAGGGTGCCGAACTGCTCGGCGACCACCAGCGGCGCGTGGTTGGGCAGCATTACCCCGCCCGAGCCCAGGCGGATGTGCGAGGTGCCGGCGGCCAGGTAGCCGAGCAGCACGGCGGTGGCCGAACTGGCGATGCCATCCATGTTGTGGTGCTCGGCGACCCAGAAGCGGTTGAACTCCAGCGACTCGACGTGCCGGGCCAGCGCCAGCGAATTGTGCAGCGCCTGCTGGGCGCTGCCGGTGTCGCGAATCGGCGCCAGGTCGAGAACGGAGAAAGGAAGTTTGGCGAGTGCGGACATGAGAAAATCCTTGCTGATGGATAACGCCGGGGCCTTATCCGAGTAAAACAGTAGGTCTTATCCTACGCCTCCCGTCCAGCTCAGGCCACCTCATGGCAAATTGCAGGCAATAAAAAGCCGGCACCGCAGAGGCTGCGAGCCGGCTTCAGGCCATCGTCATCAGTTGCGCTGGTAGACGATTTCCTTGGTGTCACCACCGCAGGTGCCCACGACCTGGCGGTCGGTCACGCTGCCTTTATCAACGATTTCCAGGGTGTAGGACGCAACGCCCTTGGCCTGGAGCTTCGCATCGATCTCGCCTTTCAGCGTTTCGCAGTCTTTGGCCGCCGCGAAGGTCGAGCCAGCGAATGCCATCAGGGCTGCTGCAAACAACACGTTCTTCATCACAAACGCTCCCTCGTACCAGTGAACAACGCCGGGCTGAAATTGGCCCGGCTCAATGAAAGCCGCTGATTGCCGGTCTGGCAAGTCCTGCGGCTGCGATGCCCGCGATCAGCTGTTGGCGATGCGGAAGCCAACCTTCAGGGTTACCTGATAGTGAGCCACTGCGCCGTCGGCGATGTGACCACGGGTTTCGGTGATTTCGAACCACTCCAGATGCCGAATGCTCTTGCTGGCCTCGGCCAGGGCATTGTTGATGGCATCTTCGATACTCGAAGTGGACGAGCCAACCAGCTCGACCTTCTTGTAGGTGTGATGATCCGACATATTCGCCTCCAGGGCTGTGAATTCAGGTGGGCTGATCGCCCTTAATCAATCAGTCACTGGAGGACGCTGCTAAGTTCAGGTTTTCGCTTGCGAGGGCGAGCGGTATTGAGCACGGCGTCACTACGCCAGCATAAACAGGCGTGGCGGCACGGCATCATCGCTTACTGATGGGCCCTCGGGAGTGGCGCTTACGACGCGGCCAGGGATTGGCGGACGGCTCAGGCCGACGCGGCGCCCGAGCCGAACGGCCGATCGCCGAGAATCGTCGCGCGGTGCATGATGCGCCGCTGCGGGCGGTAGTCGTCGCAGGCGTAGTGCTGGGTCAGGCGGTTGTCCCAAAAGGCCAGGTCGCCCTGGCGCCATTGCCAGCGCACGGAAAATTCCGGTCGGGCGATCTGTTTGAAGAGCATCTGCAGCAGCGCGGTGCTTTCGCCCGGCCCCAGCTCGTTGATGCGCGTGGTGAACGCCTCGCTGACGAACAGGCCCTTGCGCCCGGTTTCCGGGTGCACGCGAATCACCGGATGGATCACCGGCGGATTGGCGGCGCGGGCGGCGTTCCATTTTTCCAGGGCGTCCGGGGTATTGCCGAAGCGCTCCAGCGGAAACGACAGGGCCAGGTCATGCACCGCGGTCAGGCCGTCGAGCAGCCCGCGGATCGGCGCGGAAAGCGCGTCGTATGCCGCCGAGCAGCTGGCCCACAGCGTGTCACCACCGTGGGGCGGCACGTGCCGGGCGCTGAGCAGCGAGCCCAGCGGCGGTGACTGGATGAACGACACGTCCGAATGCCACAGGGCGTTGTCGCGCAGGTCGTTGAGGTCGGTATCCAGCACCAGGATTTCCGGCTGCTCCGCGATCTTCGGGTAGATCGGGTGAATGTGCAGGTCGCCGAACAGCGCGGCAGCATTGCGCTGCTGCGCGGGCGTCAGCAACTGATCGCGAAAGAACAGCACCTGGTGTTCGAGCAAACCCTGATGCAGCGCCTGATGGTCGGCGGGTGTCAGCGGCTGCGCCAGATCGATACCGGTGACGCGGGCGCCCAGGGCCTGGCCGATCCGCTCGAATTGGATAGTCATGTACTCAACTCCAGGACGCGAAACGTTTTTGCAGAGCCCGCAAACCGAGCTCGATAGCCAGGGCGATGCCGGCGATCAGCAGGATGCCGACCACCACCACGTCGGTAGCGAGGAACTGCGCAGCGGACTGCACCATGAAACCCAGGCCCTGATTGGCGGCGATCAGCTCGGCAGCCACCAGCGTCGACCAGCCCACCCCGAGGGCGATGCGCAGCCCGGTGAGGATGTCCGGCAACGCGCTGGGCAGAATCACGTGGCGCACCACCTGCAGACGGCTGGCGCCCAGGCAGCGCACCGCCTGGATACGCGCCTTGTCGACGCGGCGCACGCCGCCCACGGTGGCGATCAGCAGCGGCGCGAACAGCGCCAGGTAGATGAGCAACACCTTGGACAGCTCGCCGATGCCGAACCAGATCACCATCAACGGCAGATAGGCCAACGGCGGAATCGGCCGGTAGAACTCCACCAGCGGGTCGAGCGCGGCGTTGAGGGTCGGGTTCAGGCCCATGGCGATGCCCAGCGGCACGGCGGTGATCACCGCCGCCAGCAAGGCCACCAGCACGCGCCACAGGCTGGTGCTCAGGTGCTGCCACAGGGTAGCGTCCAGGTAGCCGTCGTGCAGCAAGCCCTTGAGCGCCACCAGCAGTTGCTCGGGCGCCGGCAGGAAGATGGTATCGATCCAGCCCAGGTGCGTGGCCAGCCACCACAGGCTCGCCAGCGCGGCCAGGGTGCCGAAGGCGGCCACGCGGCGGCGGTCGAGGCCGATGACAAGGCGGCGACGGCGGACGTTCAGCGTGCTGCGTAGCGCTTCAGTAGGCATGGTCGGCGGGCTCCTGCAGGAAAATATCGAGCAACTCCTGGCGCAACTGCGCGAAAGCCGGATCGCCCTTGATCGAACGTACCGGCTCGCCGGCGGTGTAACGGCGCGCGAACGGCAACTGCCGGCGCAACACCGCGCGGGCGGGCGGGCCATCCAGCACGATCAGGTCGGTGGCCAGGAACAGCGCCTCGTCGACGCTGTGGGTGATCAGGAACAGGCCCTTGCCGGTGCGCTTCCAGACGTCGAGCAGCAGCACCTGCATGCGCTCGCGGGTCAGTGCATCGAGGGCGCCGAAGGGTTCGTCGAGCAACAGGAAATCCGGGTCGACTGCCAGCGCCCGGGCCAGGCCGAGGCGCTGACGCTGGCCGCCGGACAGCTCGCCGACCTGATGGTGGGCATGGCTGGCCAGGCCGACCAGCTCCAGCACCTGCCGCGCCCGCGCATGGCGCTCGGCCTTGTTCAGACCCCGCAGGCGCAGGCCCAGGGCGACGTTGTCGAGGGCATCCAGCCAGGGCATCAGCGCGTCGTCCTGGAACACCACGCCGCGCTCGCCGCCCGGGCCTTGCAGGGTTTTACCGTCGAGATGCACACGGCCGCTGTCCGTTGGCTGAAAACCGGCCAGCACGTTGAGCAGGCTCGACTTGCCGCAGCCCGACGGGCCGAGCACGACCACCGACTCACCCTTGTCGATCTGCAGGTCGAAGTTATCCAGGATCACCTGCGCAGCACCGCGGCGCTCGAAGCTCAGGCTGACCCGCTCGGCATTCAGTCGGCTCATGGTCGACTCCTCAATTAAAAAAGCCCCTCCGAAGAGGGGCAAACCTGTCGTGAAGGTGATTCGGTTCACTGCGCCTTGGGCACGTACTCGGCGCTCACGTAGGGTGAGTAGTCCGGCAGGACGGCGGGAATGCGCTTCTGTTCCTTGAGGAACTCGGCAGTGCGCGCAGTGGCTTTGGCGGTGCCACCGCCCAACAGCTCGGCGCTCACCTGCTGCTGCGCATTGGGATAGGTCGAGCCGGCCAGCAACTCGGGAACGTCGGCGGCGTTGGCGCCGATCAGCTTGGAGATCTTCCTGGCCTGCTCGGAATCGGCCGTCCACTTGGCGGCGTTGGCCTGGTAGTCGGCAAAGGCGTCCAGGGTCACTCCGGCGAACTCGGCGAGCACCTCAGGGTGCTTCTCGGCGAAGTCCTTGCGGGCGACCCACACCTCGAAGGTGGGCGCGCCCCATTTGCCGACTTCAGCGGCATCGGTCAGCACCTTGCCGCTGCGCTTGATCTCGCCCAGGGCCGGCGACCAGACGAAGGCGCCGTCGATGTCACCGCGCTTCCAGGCGGCGTTGATCTCGGCGGGGTTGAGGTTGACGATCTTCAC
The DNA here is from genome assembly GCF_900112645.1 of Phytopseudomonas straminea. GTDB lineage: Bacteria > Pseudomonadota > Gammaproteobacteria > Pseudomonadales > Pseudomonadaceae > Aquipseudomonas > Aquipseudomonas straminea. Next base: position 582,627 of record NZ_FOMO01000001.1, read on the forward strand.
CTTGCTCGGGTCGATGTTCCAGTGCTTGAGGGCACCGAGCAGGCTGTAGTGGGACGTGGACACGAACGGCGTGGCGATGGTCTTGCCAACCAGTTGCTCGGGTGTGTCGATGCCGCTGCCGTTACGCACCACCAGCGCCTCGGCGGCGTTGATCTGCGCCGCTACCAGAAAGGTCACCAGCGGCAGCTTTCGCGAAGTGGCGGCGGCCAATGGGCTGGAGCCGAGATTGCCGATCTGCACGTCGCCGGAGGCCAGGGCGGTCACCACTTCGGGGCCGGAATTGAAGCGTCGCCAGTCGAGCTTCTCGCCGATGGCTTTCTCGTAGGCACCGTCGGCCTGGGCGACCTTGGATGGGTCCACGCCGGTCTGGTAGCCGATGACGATATCGGCCGCCTGGGCCTGCAGGCTGGTGGCAGCCACGACGGCGAGCAGCAGGGTCTTCAAGGCATGTTTCATGAGCAACTCCTCGCAATGGGCACCGAGCCATCCCGGCTGCCTGCGCCTCGGTGGCGCTGTTGCGAGAAATTTATGGTTATAAAAAATATCCTTCCAATAACATTTAATGATTAGCTTAGAGCCGCCTGTCACAGCCGTGAGCCAGAGCGGCAGCGCTTGCACAAGACAATGCCGGTTACAGCAAAACGCGCCGATAGCCGGACCTCGATCACCCGGTCGCCAGCCACTTGGGATTGCCGTTTGCAGGCAGTAGAATCCGCCGTTTTTCCAGGCGATCACGACCATGCAACCAGGTGACTCCCCGCGTAACGGCGAACTGATCTACGGCCTCGAGGACCGCCCGCGCCCGCTGGTGGCCATCCTCGCCGCCCTGCAGCATCTGCTGGCGATCATCGTACCGATCGTCACACCGGGCCTGCTGATCTGCCAGGCGCTGGGCGTGTCGGCCCGCGACACCAACCTGATCGTGTCCATGAGCCTGGTGATTTCCGGCATCGCCACCTACGTGCAATGCCGCCGCTTCGGGCCGCTGGGCGCGGGCCTGCTGGTGGTACAGGGCACCAGCTTCAACTTCGTCGGCCCGCTGATCGCCGGCGGCGCGCTGATGGTCAAGCAGGGCACACCAGTGGAAGGCGTGATGGCGGCGATCTTCGGCGTGGTGATCGCCGGCTCGTTCGTGGAGATCGGCATCTCGCGCATCCTGCCGTTCGTGAAGAAGCTGATCACGCCGCTGGTGACCGGCATCGTGGTGCTGATGATCGGCCTGACGCTGATCAAGGTCGGTCTGATCAGCATGGGTGGCGGCTACGGCGCGATGGCGGGTGGCACCTTCGCCAACGGCGAGAACCTGCTGCTGTCCGGCGTGGTGCTGGCGGTGATCGTGGTGCTCAACCGCATCCCGGTGGTGTGGATGCGTAGCTGCGCCATCGTCATCGCCCTGCTGGTCGGCTATGCGCTGGCCGGCTACCTGGGCCGCCTGGACTTCACCGGCATGCACCAGGCCGAACTGTTCCAGGTACCGACGCCGCTGCACTTCGGCCTGGGCTTCTCGTGGAGCCTGTTCATCCCGATGCTGGTGATCTACCTGGTGACGTCCCTGGAAGCCATCGGCGATGTGACTGCCACCAGCAAGGTGTCGCGCCAGCCGGTGGAAGGCCCGCTGTGGATGCAACGCATCAAGGGCGGCGTGCTGGTCAACGGCGTCAATTCGCTGCTGGCCGGCGTGTTCAATACCTTTCCCAGCTCGATCTTCGCCCAGAACAACGGGGTGATTCAGCTGACCGGCATCGCCAGCCGCCACATCGGTGTGTGGATCGCCCTGGTGCTGGTGATTCTCGGCCTGTTCCCGGCCGTAGCCGGCGTGATCCAGGCCGTGCCCGAGCCGGTGCTCGGCGGCGCGGCAATGGTCATGTTCGGCGCCGTGGCGGCGTCGGGCATCAACATCCTCGCCGGCATCGAGCTGGACCGCCGCGCGCTGCTGATCATCGCCGTGTCCCTGGCCCTCGGCCTCGGCGTTTCCCAGGTACCGGAGTTCCTCGCCCATATGCCGGCGGCCCTGCGCAACGTGCTGGAATCCGGCGTGGCCACCGGCGGTATCTGCGCGCTGGTGCTCAACTGGTTCCTGCCGGAAAGTGCGGCCAAGGCCGATGCGGCCTAGATTTCCTGGACCATTAAAAAGGCCGCTGATGCGGCCTTTTTTCATGCTGATGCCAACGGGCTAGCGGCGTGCCCAGGTTTCGAAACGGTGCGCGGGGGCCACGTCGGTGGCCGCCTGCTCGTCGCACTCGACGCGCTGCCATTGCGCCTCGTCGAACAACGGAAACCAGGCGTCGCCCTCGGGCTGCAGCGCCACCCGGGTCAGGTACAGGCGGTCGGCACCCGGCAGCGCTTGTTCATAAAGCTGGGCACCGCCGATCAGCATCACTTCGTCGACACCCTGCTCGCGCGCCCAGGCTTCGGCACGCTGATGCGCGGCCTCGACCGTGGCGAAGACTTCCGCGCCTTCGAGCTGCAGGCTTGCCTGGCGACTGACCACCAAGTTGAGACGCCCCGGCAACGGACGGCCGAGAGAATCCCAGGTTTTGCGACCCATGATGATCGGCTTGCCGAGGGTCTTGGCCTTGAAGTGCTTGAGATCCGCCGGCAAGTGCCAGGGCAGTTGATTGTCGCGGCCGATCACGCGATTTTCGGCGAGGGCGGCGATCAGGCAGAGGGGGAGTCGAGTCGTCATGGCGGCGAGCATAGCAGAGGGCTGCGTGCCGTCGTATGACTTGCTGCATTGTCATGCGCGCGCCATGGTTGATGGTGCAGGCTAACCCCTCAAATCGCCAGGAAGCCCTCTCCATGCCGACCCACCAGCCCCGCGCGCTGCTGCTCAGCGCCCTGCTCGCCCTGCCCTTCACCGCCAACGCGGAACAACCGACAGCCCCCGAAGCCAAGCGCGCCGACGACGGCAAGCCGCTGATCATCGCCCATCGCGGCGCCAGCGGTTATCTGCCCGAACATACCCTAGCGGCCTATGCGATCGCGGTGCTGCAGGGCGCGGATTACATCGAGCCGGACCTGGTAATGAGCAAGGACGGCCAGCTGTTCGCCCGCCATGACAACGAGCTGGGCTTGACCACCGACGTGGCCAAACACCCGGAGTTCGCCGAGCGCAAACGCAAGCAGCGCATCGATGGGGTCGAGCTCGATGGCTGGTTCAGCGAGGACTTTACCGCCGCCGAGCTCAAACGCCTGCGCGCCATCGAGCGCATCCCCGATATCCGCCCAGGCAACACGCGCCTGGACGGCCAGTTCGAGATTCCGACCCTGCAGGAAATCATCGACCTGGTGAAGGCGCTGCAGGTCAGCCAGGGCCGCGAGATCGGCCTGTATATCGAGACCAAGCACCCCGCGCACTTCCAGCAGCTCGGGCTGGCCATGGAGAAGCCTCTGGTCGAGGCGCTGGCCCGCAACGGCTACCGCGACGGCAAAGCGCCAGTGTTTATCCAGTCGTTCGAAGTCAGCAACCTCAAGGTCCTGCGCCAGCTCAGCCCGCTGCGCCTGGTGCAGCTCTACGGCAAAGGCCAGCCCCAGGATCAGGTCGAGTTGGGTAATCCGCTGACCTACGCGCAGATGGCCACACCTGCTGGATTGAAGGCAGTGGCCGAGTACGCCAACGGCGTCGGCCCGGACAAGGGCTACGTCATCCCACGCCAACCGGACGGCAGCCTGGGTGAGCCGACACGTTTTGTCACCGATGCCCATGCCGCCGGCCTCAAGGTTCATCCCTATACCTTCCGCGCCGAAAACCAGTTCCTGCCCACCGACCTGCAACGGGGCAGCGACCCGGCCACCCGCGGCGACATCGACGCCGAGCTGCGCGCCTTCCTGGCCACGGGCATCGATGGCCTGTTCATCGATCAGCCGGATATCGCCGTGCGCCTGCGCGACGCCGCCGGCCGGTAACTGCGAGCTGTTGTCATTCACCACGCAGCGGGTATGCTCCCGGAGACTGACACTCACCGGGAGATCGCGTGTCCCTACCCAAGCTGCAACGCCTCTGGCTCTGCGAGGCCGTGCGCCTGCGCGAAGAACATGCCGGCCTGCTCGAAGACAGCGAAGCCAACCGCCGCGCTCAGGTAGCCGGTGGCGACCTGGCCACCCGTATCGAACACCGCGCCCTGCACCTGGCCGAGCGTGACGGCCAGGTGCAGGCACAGCGCCACTGGCTGCAAGGCGCGCGCCTGGCCCTGCTGCTGCTCGGCCTACTGGTCCTGGCCAGCGGCGCCGGCCTGGCGGTAGCGGCTCTGGGTGACGGGCAGACGCCGGTGAACGTGTTCTGGGCCCTGGGCAGCCTGCTCGGCCTGCATATTCTGATGCTGCTGGGCTGGGTGCTCGGCCTGCTGTTCGGTGGTGGTCATGGCGCGGTGCTCGGCCGTCTGTGGCTGTGGCTTAGCGAAAAGCTGGCCCGCGATGCCAGCGCACTGCATACCGGCCCGGCCCTGGTTCTGCTGCTGCGCCGCCAGCGCCTCAATCGCTGGCTGGTCGGCATGGCCGTACACGGCCTTTGGCTGGTGGCACTGACCACCGCCCTGGTGATGCTGCTGGCGCTGCTCTCCACCCGCCGCTATGGCTTCGTCTGGGAAACCACCCTGCTCGGTGGCAACACCTTCGTCGCCCTGACCCAGGCCCTGGGCGCATTGCCTGGCCTGCTCGGTTTTCCAGTGCCCGATGCCGCCACCATCCGCGCCAGCGGCGACAGCCCGTTGCCGCTGGAAGCCGCGCGCCACGCCTGGGCCGGCTGGCTGATCGGCGTGCTGATGATCTACGGGCTGCTGCCGCGCCTGCTACTGGGCCTGGTGTGCCTGTGGCGCTGGCGAACCGGCACGGCCAGGCTGACCCTGGACCTGTCGCAACCCGGCTACGACCTGTTGCGTGACCGCCTGCAGCCCAACAGCGAACGCTTGGGCATCTGCGATGCCGAACCAGCGCAGCTTCATCGGGTGCAGCCGGCTGCCGGTGTGGCCGCAAGCGACGGCGCACTGCTGGTGGCGATCGAACTGGACGACCGCCGCCCCTGGCCGCCGGCGCTGCCCAAGTCGGTGGCCGACGCCGGGATCATCGATAGCCGTGAGCAGCGCCGTCAGTTGCTCGACCAACTCACCCGCTTTCCGCCGGCGCGCCTGGCCATCGCCTGCGATCCACGGCGTTCACCGGACCGCGGTAGCCTGGCACTGCTCGCCGAACTGGCCCGCAGTGCCGGCGAAACGCGCATCTGGCTGCTGCAGCCACCCCAGGGCGAGACCCTCGACAGCGAGCGCCTCGGCGACTGGCACAAGGCGCTGGACGACCTGCAACTGGTCCACCGCGGCAGCTCGCCGCTGACCTGGCTGGAGACCGGCCATGACTGAAAAGAACCGCTGGGTGGATGACAGTCTTTTCATCCGCCGTGTACCTGTAGAGGGCGGTGGATGGGTGAAGCGTCATCCACCCTACGATGACCATAAGCATCGCGTAGAAACCGCGCCCTTGTGGCGAGCCCTGGGAGGTCAAAGACCATGACCCAGGCTCTGAGACTCGCCGTGGTCGGCCACACCAACGTCGGCAAGACCTCGCTGCTGCGTACCCTGACCCGTGACGTCGGCTTTGGCGAGGTGTCCCATCGCCCCAGCACCACCCGCCACGTCGAGGGCGCGCGCCTGTCGGTGGACGGCGAGGCGCTGCTGGAGCTCTACGACACGCCCGGCCTGGAAGATGCCATCGCCCTGCTCGATTACCTCGACGGGCTCGACCGCCCCGGCGAGCGCCTCGACGGCCCGGCGCGACTGGCCCGCTTCATGGAAGGCAGCGAGGCGCGCCAGCGCTTCGAGCAGGAAGCCAAGGTGCTGCGCCAGCTACAGGCCTCGGATGCCGGCCTGTACGTGATCGACGCCCGCGAGCCAGTGTTGGCCAAGTACCGCGACGAGCTGAACGCGCTGGCAATGTGTGGCCGGCCGCTGCTGCCGGTGCTGAATTTCGTGGCCAGCGCCAACCACCGTGAGGACGACTGGCGCGAAGCCCTGGCGCGCCTGGGGTTGCATGCCCTGGTGCGTTTCGACAGCGTGGCGCCGCCGCTCGATGGTGAGCGCCGCCTGTACGAAAGCCTGGCGCTGATGCACGAGAAGTCGCGCCCGCAATTGCAGCGCTTGATCGACGATCACGAAGCCCAGCGCGTGGCTCGCCACCGCAGCGCCAAGCGGCTGATCGCCGAGCTGCTGGTCGACTGCGCCGCCTGCCGGCGCAGCGTCGCCAACCAGCCGGAGCTGGAAAAAAGCGCCATCGAGGATTTGCGCACCCAGGTGCGCCAGCGTGAACAACGCTGCGTTGAAGCCCTGCTGCGCCTGTACGCCTTTCGCCGCGAAGACGCCCGCACCGAGGATCTGCCCCTGCTCAATGGCCGCTGGGGCGAGGATCTGTTCAACCCGGAAACCATCAAGCAACTGGGCATCCGCCTGGGCGGCGGCGCGGCCGCCGGTGCCGCAGCCGGCGCGGGTGTGGATCTGCTGGTCGGCGGCCTGACCCTGGGCACCGCCGCCCTGGCTGGCGCGCTGCTCGGCGGTGGCGCGCAGACCCTGCGCAACTACGGCTCGCGCCTCAAGGGCAAGCTCCAGGGCCAACGCGAGCTGACCGTCGACGACGCCGTGCTGCGCCTGCTCGCCCTGCGCCAGGAGCACTTGCTGGCCGCGCTGGATCAACGCGGCCACGCGGCCGTCGAAGCGGTGCGTCTCGGCGCCCTGCAGGACAGCCAGTGGCGCGAAGGCAAACTGCCGGGCGCCCTGCGCGTCGCCCGCGCACGGCCGGAGTGGTCGTCGCTGAACCCGGGCGCGCGGGTCGATCAGGTCGAACGCCAGGAACAGGTCGAACGCCTGGCTCGGGAAATCGGCTCGGTGCCAGGCGCGTCATGACCTTGTGCGCAGAGCTGGCCGCGGTGCTGGCCCGCGAGTTGAGCAGCGGCAACCGCCTCGGCCAGGCGCCGCATCGCGCCGGCTGGCCACAGCCCGACTCGCTGTTCGCCGCCCTGCGCGATGATTTCAAGAGCGACCTCGCGCATCTGCCGGCCTGCCTGCAACATGGCTACTGCAACGATCCCCACTACGGCTGGTACGAAGAACTCTACTGCCGTGATCACCACCACCTGCTGGTCGCCGGCGTGCCCAAACCCGGCCGCCGCTGAACACGAGCACGTCCGATGCCCATCGCCAACCTGTTCCATGACAGCCAGCCACCTGCCGAGGACGAGCGCTTCGACACCCTGCTAAGCCACCGCAACCTGCAGATCGAGCGGATCCTCAGCTCGTCACGGATCGAGTCGGTGGACTACGTGCAGGAACAGGATGAATGGGTACTGCTGGCCCGCGGCGAGGCGAGCATGACGATTGCCGGAGAACCCATCGAACTGACTGCCGGCGATCACCTGTTCCTGGCAGCCGGCACACCACACCGGGTGGAGCGCACCAGCGAAGGCGCCCTGTGGCTGGCCATCCATTTGCACCCCAGCAACCCGTAGCCCGGGTTGAGCGCAGCGATACCCGGGATTTGTGCAAGCCCTTGCCATCGACCCGGGTTACGCCTTCGGCTAACCCAGGCTACGAAACATCCGGAGGGTGAAAGACGCTTCCCCAAGTCTCAGCGCCTGAGCAGGCTCGTCCACAGCGTTGCCGCGACAATCAGAAAGCCGCCGATCCACGCCTGCACGCTCAGCTGCTCGCTGAGCCACAGCACCGCAAACAGCGCGCCGAACAGTGGCTCGCTGCCCATCAACAGCGACACGCGGGTCGGGCTGCTGCGCCGCAGCGCGTAGTTCTGCACGAAGAAGGCGAACAGAGTGGCGAACAGCACCAGGTACAGCGTGCCGATCCAGAACGCCGGCTCTACCGGCAAGACAGGCAAGCCGCCTGGCAGGATGATCGCCCCGAGCAACAGGCAGCCGAAACCGATCACTCCGGTCTGTACCGCGGTCAGCGCCAGGGCCGGCACCTGGGTGTGTGCGGTCAGCCGGCCGGTCAGGCATACCAGCACAGCGCGCAGCAACGCCGCCAGCAGCATCAGTCCATCGCCGAGGTTGAACTGCAGGTCGACACCGCCGCTGAGCAGCCAGGTACCGAACAGCGATAGCGCGACGGCCGGCAGCAGCCGCGAGTCGGGACGGCGGTCGAACATCAGCCATTCCACGAACGGCGTGATGACCACGCACAGGCTGATCAGGAAGGCGGCATTGCTCGCGGAGGTGTGCAGCACGCCGTAGGTTTCGCACAGGAAGATCGCCAGCATCACACCGCCCAGCGGGATGCCGGGTGCCCAGGCCTGGCGCCCGTCGCCGCGCAGCTGTGGCAGCAGGATCAAGAAGGTCAGGCAGAAACGCACGGCGAGAAAGCCCAGCACCGGATAGAACACCAGCGCCTCCTTGGCCACGCCGTAACTGGTGCCCCAGACCATGGCGACCAGCAACAGGAGCACATCACTGGCCTGCATCAGGCGCGAAGGGGAACGGCTAACCAGGGTGGACATGTGGGTACTTCCTGCAATCGGTGGGGAGCGCATTGTCCATTGCGTCCCTGAGCGTGATAATCCGCCAACACCGAACAAGACCTGTTCTCCATGCGCACGAATCTAACCCCACAGCTGCTTCCCTATCTGGCCATCTTCGTACGCGTGGTCGAGGCCGGCAGTTTCTCTGCCGCGGCCCGCCAGCAGGGCAGCACGGCGTCGGCAGTGAGCCGACAGATCGCCCATCTCGAGCAGACGCTCGGCGTTCGTCTGCTCGAGCGCACCACACGGCGCCTGCGCCTGAGCGAAGCCGGCAGCGAAGTCTTCGAGCGCTGCAAGGACATGCTCGACGCCGCCCAGGCCGCCCTGGATGTTGGTGAGCGGCTGATGAGCCAACCGCGCGGCCGGGTGCGTCTGAGTGTGCCAAAGGCCTTTGGACGTTTCCTGGTCATGCCGCTGATTCAGGATTTTCTGCAGCGCTACCCGGAGGTGGACGTCAGCCTCAACCTCAGCGACCGCAGCCCGGACCTGATCAGCGAGCAGTTCGACCTGCTGGTGAGCATCACCGACCAGCCACCACCGGCTCTCGCGGGTCGGCCACTGTGCAATGTCCAACAGTTGCTGTGTGCAAGCCCCACCTATCTGCAGCGCCACGGCACGCCCCAGCATCCGAGCGAACTGGTGCGCCATGCCTGCCTGTACCTGGACGAAACCCCGGACGACCACCGCTGGCACTTCAGCAACGGGCCGGAGCAATGCGTGGTGACGGTGGGCGGCCGCTTCGCCAGCAACCACAGCGAAGTGCGCCTGAACGCCGTGCTCGGCCACCTGGGTATCACCTGCCTGCCGCACTTCACCGCCGCCGCGGCACTGGCCAGAGGCGAGCTGGTAAGGGTACTGCCGCAGTGGCGCTACACCGGTTCGTACCAGGGCACCGCGTGGGTTCTCTATCACCCCACCCGCCACCTGCCGCCCAAACTGCGGGTGCTGATCGATCACCTGGCCGAGGGGCTGGGCAAGGGCCCATCGCGATGACCCGGCTCTGGCAGTGGCTGAAACGGCGGCGCCTGGAACGGCAGCCGGTGGATACCGCCAAGCACATCACGCTGGAGAATATCGATACGCAGGTGGGCAACCGCCTGCTGGAAACCCTCAAGGCCGAGGGTTGGCGGCAGGTCGAGCAATACAGCCCGCTGGCGTTCGACAAGGGCATCGATTACGACAGCTATCGCCTGCGCCGTGGCCTGGATGAGCTGAGGCTGGAGTGGGACAACTGGTTCGAGTGGAAGCTCAGCGGGCCACGCGAACACATCGAGGAAATCGCCGAGCGCTTTTCATTGCGCCCCTGACAGACTCCATCCCGTAGGGTGGGCTTCAGCCCACCAAGCCCGGCCGGGCTGCCATACGAAAACCAACCTTCATTCGCCAAAGTTTCCAGCATCATCGTAACCGCCCCAACTCATCGGAAGAACGCCTCGCTCAACGTACCGATGGAAACTGGAAAACGGCCAATCCGCGACGCAATTGACCAACCCATGCTTGACGGGATTGAAGTGGATGTAATCGACGTGTCGGGCAAGATCATTCTCATCGCGTATCTGATGCTCCCAGAAACGCCTCTGCCATATCCCCTTCTCGCGCTTTCTGTACTTGCTGGCGCTTAAGGATGTAGCTTTGGGAAGCGCGCGGGAAAAGCGACTCTTGATCAGCGCCCAACGTTGCGAGTAGTTACTGTCGCCATTCGGCAATGTCCAGATCGCATGTAAGTGATCAGGTAGCACGCAAATAGCGACGGTCTCGAAGGGCAATCGACCGCAAGCCTCGGCGTAGGCTCGACGCAATAAAGAAATTTTTTCGACCAGCAAACCAGACTGCCGGTCCGCAAGCGTGACGGTAAAGAAGTAGGTTCCGCCAGGAACCGATTGGCGGCGGTAGTTCGACATTGGCAGTCCTTTGCCTGGTCGTCAGTAGATGGCCGGTGGTGGGCTAAAGCCCACCCTACGAGTAGCAGTCTGGCTCAGACCGCCACCGGCGCCTTGATATGCGGATGCGCCTGGTAGCCGACCAGTTCGAAATCCTCGAACTTGAAGGCGAACAGATCCTTCACGTCGGGGTTGAGCTTCATGGTCGGCAGGGGCAGCGGTTCGCGGGTCAGCTGCAGGTCGGCCTGTTCCAGGTGGTTGGCGTACAGATGGCAGTCGCCGCCGGTCCAGATGAACTCCCCCGGCTGCAGACCGCACACCTGCGCGACCATCAGGGTCAGCAGCGCATAACTGGCGATGTTGAAGGGCACGCCGAGGAAGATGTCGGCCGAGCGCTGGTACAGCTGGCAGCTCAGCTTGCCCTCCGCCACATAGAACTGGAACAGCGCGTGGCACGGCGGCAGGGCCATCTGCTCGACCAGGGCCGGGTTCCAGGCCGAGACGATCAGGCGGCGCGAGTCCGGGTTCTTCCTGATCATCTCGATCAGCTTGCTGATCTGGTCGACCGACTCGCCATTGGGCGCCGGCCAGTTGCGCCACTGGTAGCCGTACACCGGCCCGAGGTCGCCGTTCTCGTCGGCCCACTCGTCCCAGATGCGTACGCCGTTGTCCTTCAGGTACTTGATGTTGGTGTCGCCCTGCAGGAACCACAGCAACTCGTGGATGATCGACTTGAGGTGGCACTTCTTGGTGGTCACCAGGGGAAAGCCGTCGGCCAGGTCGAAGCGCATCTGGTGAGCGAACACGCTGTAGGTGCCGGTGCCGGTACGGTCTTCCTTGAAGGTGCCGTTTTCGCGCACGTGGCGCATCAGGTCGAGATACTGTTTCATCGGGCCACCTCCGCAGCCGCTTGGCGCTTGTAGGCGTAGACCATCAGGCCCAGGCCGGCGAGGACCATCGGCACGCACAGCACCTGCCCCATGGTCAGCCAGCCCCAGGCCAGGTAACCGAGCTGGGCGTCCGGCACGCGGACGAACTCGACGATGAAGCGAAAGATGCCGTAGCACACCGCGAACAGCCCGGAAACGGCCATGGTCGGGCGCGGCTTGCGCGAGTAAATCCACAGGATGACGAACAGCGCCACGCCTTCCAGGGCGAACTGGTAGAGCTGCGACGGGTGACGCGGCAGCGGCCCGCCAGTCGGAAACACCATGGCCCAGGGTACGTCGCTGACCTTGCCCCACAGCTCGGCATTGATGAAGTTGCCGATGCGCCCGGCGCCCAGACCGATCGGCACCAGCGGCGCGATGAAGTCCATCAGCTCGAAGAAGCTCTTGCCGTTGCGCCGGGCGAACCACAGGGTGGCCAGCATCACGCCGATCAGGCCGCCGTGGAACGACATGCCACCCTTCCATACTTCGAGGATCAGCAGCGGGTTGGCGATGTACGCCGGCAGGTCGTAGAACAATACGTAACCCAGGCGGCCACCGACGATCACCCCCATGGCCACCCAGAACACCAGGTCGGAAAGTTTCTCCTTGCTCCAGGTCGGGTCGAAGGCGTGCAGCCGCCGCGAGGCGAGGAACCAGGCACCGCCGATGCCCACCAGGTACATCAGGCCGTACCAGTGGATCTGCAGGAAGCCCAGGTCGAGGGCGACCGGGTCAATATTCGGGTAAGGCAGCATCAGGATTCCTCACAACAGAAAATTCAGGCCGACGATAAACAGCAACAGGGCGAACGACCGCTTGAGCACCCGCGGCGACAGGCGATGGGCCAGCCGCGCGCCGGTACGGGCGAAGAACACGCTGGTCAGCGCGATGCCGAGCAGCGCCGGCAGGTACACGTAACCCAGGCTCCAGTGAGGCAGACGCGCGTCGCCCCAACCCAGCCACAGGTAACTCAGGGCGCCGGCGGCGGCAATCGGCCAGCCACAGGCCGACGAGGTCGCTACCGCCTGCTGCACGGACACCCCGCGCCAGGTCAGGAACGGTACGGTCAGCGAACCGCCGCCGATACCGATGATCGCCGAGGCCCAGCCGATCAAGCCACCGGCAGCGCCCAGCCCTGCCTTGCCCGGCACCTCGCGGCTGGCCTTGGGTTTCAGATCCAGTGCCAACTGCAGCGCCACGCACAGGGCGAACACGCCAATGATCCTCTGCAGCACCAGGCCGTCGATGGAATCAGCCGTCAGCGCGCCGAGTGCCGAGCCCAGCACGATGCCCACCGTCAGCCAGACGAACAGCCCCCAGCGCACCGCACCGCGGCTATGGTGCTCGCGCACGGCATTGACCGAGGTGAACAGGATGGTCGCCAGCGAGGTGCCCACCGCCATATGGGTCAGCACGGAGACATCGAAGCCCTGGGCGGTAAAGGCGAAGATCAGCACCGGCACGATGACCATGCCGCCACCGACGCCGAACAGTCCGGCCAGCAGGCCTGCGGCGGCACCGAGCAGGATGTAGAGAAGGAAGATCATGGTGTGCTCTGCGAAGCGATGCGGCATGGTAGCGGAAGCAGCCCCCAGCCTCTAGTTTTGGCGATGGATGCCACACGATGCTTTGCGTAGAGTGGGGGCTCTCCCAGACAGCGAACCGCACCGTGGCCAATACCTTTTACCTGCGCATCGCCTGTAATCATCTGCACCTCACCCACCTGGAAAGTAGCCGCGTGGCGGTAGTGGAGGCTGACCCGCCCTTCAGCAACCAACGCCTGCTGGTGGCGGATTTCAGCATCGCCGACCGCTTGATCAAGGAAACCGTGCAGAGCCTGATGCCCAAGCGTCTGGCCTTTCTCAACGCCGCCCCCAAGCTTTTGATCCAGCCGCTCGAGATGCTGGAAGGCGGGCTTTCCCAGGTGGAAGAGCGCATTCTGATGGAGCTCGGCATGGGCGCAGGGGCGCGCAAGGTCGTGGTACATGTCGGCGAGATCCTCGACGCCGCTGGCGTACGCATCAGGCTGAAATAAACATGTGCCTGATCGCGCTCGCCTGGCGCCCCGGCCACGCCCTGCCGCTACTGGTCGCCGCCAACCGCGATGAATTCCATACCCGCCCGACCGCCGCCATGGCCGAGTGGCCGGATGCGCCCGGGCTGATCGCCGGGCGCGACCTGCAGGCCGGCGGCACCTGGCTGGGCATCGGTCCTGGCAGGCGCTTTGCCGCCCTCACCAATATCCGTGACCCGCACGCCGAGCAGGGCTCTCGTTCGCGAGGCGAATTGCCGCTGCGCTTTCTGCTGGGAAACCAGGGTCCAGAGGCTTTTCTGAACGAGTTGCGCCGTGAGGCGGATGAATACAGCGGCTTCAACCTGCTGGTCGGCGACCGCCACGCACTATGGCACTTCAATTCGCACGGCGGACAGGTCCAGGCGCTGCCCGCCGGTATCCATGGGGTTTCCAACGCCGGGCTGAATACGCCCTGGCCCAAGCTCGAGCGGGCCAAAGCGGCGCTCGCCGCCGTTCAGGACGAACCGGACGAGCCGTCGTTGTTCGCGCTGCTCGCCGACTCTACGAAGCCAGACGACGCAGCCCTGCCGGATACCGGCGTGGGCATGGAGCTGGAGCGGCTGCTCGGCAGCGTGTTCATCACCAGCCCGACCTATGGCACCCGCGCCAGCACGCTGCTGTTCATATACGCCGATGGAACGCGGCGCATTATCGAGCGCAGTTTCGGGCATGATGGAAGGCCGAGTGGTGAGGTGCGGTTCGAGCGTTAGAGTGGCAGCTGGCTGACTGTAGGCGCGGCGCATTTTATGTGGGAGCGGCCATGCCAGCGAAGCTGTCGCGCGCATGGCGCGCTCCCACAGGAGAACGCAGCAATAGCCACTCTTGTTCGGCAGTTCTCACGAAGCCCGAATATATGGCGCCGGGCGAAGGATTGGTCAGCTCAGGTCAAGATTGCAAAGCCAACTGTAGAGCAGGCTGGCCCATGAACCGGGGACCACTTTTGCCTGACAACCGCCCTTAAGCCTGGATATCCGAAGCAGGATTGATCATGCGGCCCAGGCCCAGATTGCGCAGGGCCAGTTGCAGGGTGCTGTGGATGACCTGCGGGTTGTCGATGCGCATGGCCTGGCCAAGCAGGTCCTTGGCCTTGCTCAGGCTGATCTGGCGCAGCAGCCATTTCACCTTCGGCAGGTTGGTGGCGTTCATCGACAGGCTATCGAAGCCCATGGCCATCAGCAGCACGGCGGCGCTCGGGTCGCCGGCCATTTCGCCGCAGATGCTCACCGGTTTGCCTTCGGCGTGGGCATCTTCGACCACCTTGGTCAGTGCCTGCAGCACCGCCGGGTGGAGGAAGTCGTAGAGGTCGGCAACCCGCGGGTTGTTGCGATCCACGGCCAGCAGGTACTGGGTCAGGTCGTTGGAGCCGACTGACAGGAAATCCACCTGACGAGCCAGGTCGCGGGTCTGGTAGACCGCGGCGGGAATCTCGATCATCACGCCGATGGGCGGCAACGGCACGTCGGTGCCTTCGTCGCGCACCTCGCCCCAGGCACGGTGGATCAGGTGCAGGGATTCTTCCAGTTCCTGAATGCCGGAAATCATCGGCAGCAGGATGCGCAGGTTGTTCAGGCCCTCGCTGGCCTTGAGCATGGCGCGCACCTGCACCAGGAAGATTTCCGGGTGATCGAGGGTCACGCGGATGCCGCGCCAGCCCAGGAAGGGGTTGTCTTCCTTGATCGGGAAGTAGCTCAGGCCCTTGTCACCGCCAACGTCCAGGGTGCGCATGGTCACCGGCAGCGGGTGGAAGGCCGCTAGTTGCTCGCGGTAGATGGCCAGCTGTTCCTTCTCGCTGGGGAAGCGGTCCTTGATCATGAACGGCACTTCGGTGCGGTACAGACCAACGCCCTCGGCGCCGCGCTCTTGAGCGCGCAACACGTCGGCGAGCAGGCCGGTGTTGACCCACAGCGGCATCTTGTGGCCGTCGAGGGTCTCGCAGGGCAACGCACGCAGGGCATCGAGGCCCTTGTTTAGCTGGCGATCCTCCTCGACCACATCGGAATACTGCTTGCGCAGGATCTCGCTGGGGTTGGTGAACACCTCGCCGTGGTAGCCGTCGACGATAAGCTGGATGCCGTCGATCTTCGAATACGGCAGCTCGACCGCCCCCATCACCGTGGGAATGCCCATGGCGCGGGCGAAGATCGCCACGTGGGAGTTGCCCGAACCCTGTACCGACACCAGGCCGACCAGCTTGCCTTCCGGAACCTCGCCAAGCATGGCTGGCGACAGTTCTTCGGCGACCAGGATGCAGTTGTCCGGGTACACCAGAGTCTGCTGACGGGCTTCCTGCAGGTAGGCGAGCAGACGGCGGCCCAGGTCGCGGACGTCCGAGGCACGCTCGCGCAGGTAGGCGTCATCCATCAGCTCGAATCGGTTGATGTGCTCGCTGACCACATGGCGCAGGGCGCCCTGGGCCCACTGGCCGGTCTTGATGACGTTGACCACCTCGTTACCGAGGGCGGCGTCTTCGAGCATCATCTGGTAAACGTCGAACAGCGCACGCTCTTCGGGGCGCAGCTGAGTGGCCATGCGCTCGGAGAGGTTGCGCATGTCGGCGCGCACGCCTTCCAGGGCGTTCTGGAACAGTTTCAGCTCGGCATCGATATCGTCGATGCTCTTGTCCGGCACCACTTCCAGATCGGCCGGCGGCAGCACCACCACGGCGGTACCGACCGCCGCACCGGGCGAGCCGGGTACGCCGATGAACTTGGCTTCCTGAATGCCCTTGCCCTGCTTGCCCAGGCCGCGGATCGAACCGGTGGCCTCGGCGTGGGCGATCACCCCGGCGAGCTGCGCGCTCATGGTGACCAGAAAGGCTTCCTCACCTTCGTCGAACTGGCGGCGCTCCTTCTGCTGCACGACGAGCACACCCATCACCCGGCGGTGGTGGATGATCGGTGAGCCAAGGAAGGAGGCGTAGCGCTCTTCGCCGGTTTCGGCGAAATAGCGGTAACGGGGGTGTTCGGAGGCGTTCTCGAGATTCAGCGGCTCTTCGCGGGTGCCGACCAGGCCGACCAGGCCTTCATTCGGCGCCATGCTGACCTTGCCGATCGAGCGCTTGTTGAGGCCATCGGTGGCCATCAGCACGAAACGGTTGGTCTCCGGGTCGAGCAGGTAGACCGAGCACACCTGGGTGCCCATGGTCTCCTTGACGCGCTGCACGATGATGCCCAGCGCCGCTTTGAGATCCTTGGCGGCGTTCACTTCCTGGACGATCTTGCGCAGCGTGTTGAGCATGCTTGACCCTGTCTAATCCCGTGCCAGCAGGCGCGGTGCGAGTTCCTTGAGTGCGCGACGATAGACCTCGCGCTTGAATGTAACCACCTGCCCCAACGGATACCAATAACTGACCCAGCGCCAGCCGTCGAACTCCGGCTTGCCGGTCAGGTCCATACGCACCCGTTGCTCGTCGGAGGTCAGGCGCAGCAGGAACCACTTCTGCTTCTGGCCGATGCACAGCGGTTGGCTGTGCGTGCGCACCAGGCGCTGCGGCAGACGATACCTCAACCAGCCCCGGGTGCAGGCGAGAATTTTCACGTCCTGCTCTTCAAGGCCCACTTCTTCGTTCAGTTCGCGGTACAACGCTTCTTCCGGCGACTCGCGGTCATTGATACCGCCTTGCGGGAACTGCCAGGCATCCTGGTTAATTCGACGCGCCCAAAGCACCTGGCCGACATCATTGGTGAGAATGATGCCGACGTTGGGGCGAAAACCATCAGGATCGATCACGGCACACAACCTCGTAAACGCATGTCACCGCATTGTTCCACAAAGCTCGCGACAGCGGCAACGCGCTCGGGCGGCGCAGCGCAATGGCCCGTCGCGCGGTTTTCCCCGGGCCGGCAAAGCCGCTATTCTGGCCGCCTCCATGGCCCTGTATGAAGAGGTGATTCTGTGCGTTTGGCTTTATTCGATCTCGACAACACCCTGCTCGGCGGCGACAGCGACCACGCCTGGGGCGACTGGCTGTGCGAACGCGGGATTCTCGACGGTGCTACCTACAAGGCGCGCAACGATGCCTTCTACCAAGACTACCTGGCCGGGCGCCTGAACATCACCGACTACCTGAACTTCACCCTGGCTATCTTCGGCCGTACCGAGATGGCCCAGCTCGACGCCTGGCACCGCGAGTTCATGGCCGAATGCATCGAGCCGATCATCCTGCCCAAGGCCCTGGCGCTGCTCGACAAGCACCGCGCAGCCGGCGACAAGCTGGTGATCATCACCGCCACCAACCGCTTCGTCACCGCGCCCATCGCCGAGCGCCTCGGCGTCGACACCCTGCTGGCCACCGAATGCGAGATGGTCGACGGCCGCTACACCGGGCGCACCACCGACGTGCCGTGCTTCAAGGAAGGCAAGGTCACCCGCCTCAATCGCTGGATGCAGGAAAACGGCTTCACCCTGGACGGCGCGACGTTCTACAGCGACTCGATGAACGACCTGCCGCTGCTCGAGCAGGTCAGCTATCCGGTTGCCGTTGACCCGGACCCGAACCTGTTGGCCGAGGCGCAGAAGCGCGGCTGGCCGGTGATGTCGCTGCGCTGAAGCGGTTACAGGGCGCCACCGTAGCGGCAGCGCCCTATCTAGATCTGGCTAGACCGGTTTGGCGCCCATCACGGCCATGATCACCACCAGCAGCACGACGATCAGCGCGGCGTAGATCATCACCAGGCGCAGCGACTTGGCCGGCACCACGCCATCTACCTGCGCCTGCCAGGCACCTAGGCGGCCGAGCAGCAACAGGCCGACGATCATCAGCACGCCGAACAGGATGCTACCCAGCAGCAACCACAGCTGGCTCAGCGGCCAGCCGGCCAGATTGACCATCCACCAGCCGCTTACCGGCAGGCTCAGCGCCAGTACGGCGAACACCGGCAGGCTGATGGTGCGGGTGCGCTGCAGTTTGCGTTGCAGCACCTCCCGATCACCACCGCGCCAGGCTTTCCAGAGCATGAAGGCATGGGCCAGCACGCCCAGCAGCAGGAGAATGCCGGGCAGCGCATGGAGGATTCTGATCAGCAGATAATGCTCCATCACGGTTTCCTTCAACGTTTATAGAGAGATTGGCCCTGGGTATCGCTGCGCTCAACGCCAGGCTACCGGCACAACCTGCGTAGCCTGGGTGAAGCAGCGCACTCAGCCCAGAAACAGCGTGTAGGCCGGGTTGTCGGTTTCATCCCAGTACGGGTAGCCGATGGCATCCAGTGCAGGCGTGAGCAGATGGCGCTCGTCTTCCGGCACTTGTAGCGCCGCCATTACGCGGCCATCGGCAGCGCCGTGGTTGCGGTAGTGGAACAGGGTGATGTTCCAGCGCCCGCCCAGCTTGTCGAGGAAGTTGAACAGCGCGCCGGGCCGCTCAGGGAATTCGAAGCGGAACACGCACTCGTTCGGCACTGCCGCGGCATGGCCGCCGACGGTGTGGCGGATATGCAGCTTGGCCAGCTCGTTGTCGGTCAAATCCAGCACCGGGAAGCCCTGGCTGCGAAGGTTTTCCACAAGCGCCGCACGGGGGTCGTTCTCCGGGTGGGTCTGCACGCCGACAAAGATGTGCGCCTCGCCGTCCTGGTGATAGCGGTAGTTGAACTCGGTGATCTGCCGCTTGCCGATGGCCTCGCAGAATGCCTTGAAGCTGCCAGGCTGTTCGGGGATGGTCACGGCGATGATCGCCTCGCGCTTCTCGCCCAGCTCGGCGCGTTCGGCCACGTGACGCAGGCGGTCGAAGTTGACGTTGGCACCCGAGTCGATGCCCACCAGCGTCTTGCCGATAATGCCTTCACGCTCGACGTACTTCTTGATGCCGGCCACTGCCAGAGCGCCGGCGGGCTCGGTGATCGAACGGGTGTCGTCGTAGATGTCCTTGATCGCCGCACAGATCTCATCGGTGCTGACGGTGATCACCTCGTCGACATGATCCTTGCAGATATCGAAGGTGTGCTGACCGATCTGCGCCACCGCCACGCCGTCGGCGAACAGCCCGACCTGCGGCAGCACCACGCGCTCACCAGCTGCCAGCGCCTGCTGCAGGCAGTTGGAGTCGTCCGGCTCGACGCCGATGACCTTGGTTTGCGGGTACAGGTATTTGACGTAGGCGGCGATACCGGCGATCAGGCCGCCACCACCGACCGGCACGAAGATCGCGTGCAGCGGGCCCTGGTGCTGACGAAGAATCTCCATCGCCACGGTGCCCTGCCCCGCGATCACGTGGGGATCGTCATAGGGGTGCACGTAGACCAGGCCCTTCTCCTCCACCAGCTTCAGCGAGTAGGCCAGGGCTTCGGGGAAGGCATCGCCGTGCAGTACCGCTTTGCCGCCACGCGAGCGCACGCCCTGCACCTTGAGCTCAGGTGTGGTGCGCGGCATGACGATGGTGGCCTTCACGCCCATATGCTTGGCGGCCAGGGCCAGACCCTGGGCATGGTTGCCGGCCGAGGCGGTGACCACACCACGAGCCAGTTCTTCGGGGGAGAGCTGGGCGAGCTTGTTGTAGGCGCCACGAATCTTGAACGAGTACACCGGCTGCAGATCCTCGCGCTTGAGCAGAATCTGATTGCCCAGGCGTTCGGAAAGTTGGCGAGCGGGTTGCAGCGGGGTTTCCACGGCAACGTCATAGACACGGGAAGTCAGGGTCTTCTTGACGTACTGTTCGAGCATGGCGGGCATCGCAGGCGGCTTCGAGGGGAACGGGTGAGTCTAACCTAGCCATCCGCCGAGCGACCATACGAATTCCGGGGTTTTGCCGGCTATAATCGCGGCTTCGTTTCCTTCCTTCTCGTGGAACCCGCATGACCCAGGATCAGCTCAAACAAGCCGTGGCCCAGGCCGCCGTCGACTTCATCCTTCCCAAGCTCGACGCCAAGAGCATCATCGGGGTCGGCACTGGCTCCACGGCCAACTGCTTCATCGACGCCCTGGCCAAGCACAAGCTGGAGTTCGACGGTGCCGTGGCCAGCTCCGAAGCCACCGCCGCGCGCCTCAAGGGCCATGGCATTCCGGTGTACGAGCTCAATACCGTCAGTGACCTGGAGTTCTACGTCGACGGCGCCGACGAAAGCGACGAGCGCCTGAACCTGATCAAGGGCGGCGGCGCAGCCCTGACCCGCGAGAAGATCGTCGCCGCGGTGGCGCGTACCTTCATCTGCATCGCCGACGGCAGCAAGCTGGTGCCGGTACTCGGCGCCTTTCCGCTGCCGGTGGAAGTGATCCCCATGGCGCGCAGCCATGTGGCCCGCGAGCTGGTCAAGCTGGGCGGTGACCCGGTGTACCGCGAAGGCGTGGTAACCGATAACGGCAACGTGATCCTCGATGTGCACAACATGAGCATCACCGACCCGGCGAAGCTGGAAGCGGACATCAACGCCATCGTCGGCGTGGTCACCAACGGCCTGTTCGCCGCGCGCCCGGCCGACCTGCTGCTGCTCGGTACTCCCGAAGGCGTCAAATCGCTGCAGCGCTAAGCGCTCAGGCGGGAAAGGACAAGGCCGGGTGAGCGATCACTCGGCCTTCTTTTTGAACACATAGAACAGGTTCGGCTCGCTGGTCAGGTAGAGCACACCCTGATCATCCATGGTGATGCCTTCGGCCTGGGGCACCGATTTCTTCAGGCCGTGCTGGCCAGATAGCAGCGACAGACTGCTGATCGGCTTGCCATCCTGGTCCAGCTCGACGACCAGCCGCGATTCATCCGACAGGGCCAGCAGATGGCCGGTACGGCTGTCGTAATGCAGGCTGGAGAGATCACGCACGAAGATGGCGGCGTCACGCTTGAGGTTTTCGCTGATCTGCACCGAACTGGGCGACGAAGGATCGAGGTTCGGAAAGCCCTTTACTTCGTATATCCGCAAAGGGTCACGCTCCTTGGCGACGAAAAGACGCTTGCCCATCAGATCGTAGGCCAGGCCTTCGAAGCCCTTGTTGGCGCGGCCCATATCCAGGGTCACCGACAGCTGCTGGCCATCGGCGGCGTTAACCGAGGTGGTGGCGTCATCAATGCGCACATCGACCAAACGCTGGGGCCGTTCATCGGCGATCACCAGATGCCCGGGGGCGACATACTCCACCGCCTCGGCGTCGCCAAAGCCCACCAGCTCGATCTGCCTGAGCACCTCGCCCTCGAGCGAGAGCTCGATCAGGCGGGAGTTCTG
The DNA here is from genome assembly GCF_900112645.1 of Phytopseudomonas straminea. Taxonomy (GTDB): domain Bacteria; phylum Pseudomonadota; class Gammaproteobacteria; order Pseudomonadales; family Pseudomonadaceae; genus Aquipseudomonas; species Aquipseudomonas straminea. Next base: position 604,165 of record NZ_FOMO01000001.1, read on the forward strand.
ATTGGTAACGGTAAACAAGCTCTTGCGATCCGGGTCGTAGGTGAGCGCCGACACATCTTCCTTGACGCCCTCAAGGCGTTTGCCTTCGATCACCACCTCGTAGTCATTCAGCCACAGTGAGTGATCCGGCGCCCGCGTGGGCTGGTTGACGTTGAACCACAGCCGCTCGAAAAGTCGAAATTCGTAACCCACGACAGCGATAGCTGCCAGAGACAGAACGACCAGCAGCAGAACGACTCGCTTGATTGAAAACACACGGCCCATGGCGACTCACATATGCAACGACAGAAATGACAACGCCGCCCCTCGGTGTAGCGAGAGGCGGCCATTCAGTGCAGTGACGGGAAGCTAACAGCGTGGCGGTTATTTCACCAGTTCGACGATGTCGACGTCGATTTCGCGGCTGGTCAGGTCCTTGTCGACCTCACCGGTGAGCTTGACGGTGGCTTTCTCGGAGATGGCTTGTGGCGGCCAGTCTTCATTGTCGATCTCGACATGGATGGTGCCGGTGGCATCCTTGAACTCGTAGAGCTCGTCCTGCAGACGCTTGGTGATCTGGCCCTGCAGCACCACTGGGGTGTCGTCGCCGGCCTTCAGCGCCTGTTCAACGGTAGTGACCTGAGCGACCTGACCCGGGCCGGTGTAGCCGGCAGCCAGAGCGGCGGTGGAGAACAGCGGAGCGAGCAGCAGTGCGATAACGGGAGCTTTCATGGGGATGACCCTCTATCTGTAAATGACGGGGTCAGGTTAAGACGCCTAGCTGAAACGAGGCTTAAAGGCGGCTTAAGCGAAGCTTAATTGGAATATGAAGAGCTGGGACGCCAAGTGAGCAAATGTGGGAGCGGGCCGCGCCCGCGAACGGCTCATCGCCAGCAGAGTTCTGCAACAGCGAGCCACACGAATAGGTGTTTATACGCGCGAATCGCGAGCATGGCCCGCTCCCACAAAAATCAGCTAGCGCCTTACAGCACCTGGCTGGCGAAGCTCGAATGGCCGGGCAGCTCCAGCACCAACTCGTCGCCCTGGTTCAGCGGGCCGACACCCACCGGTGTGCCGGTGAGGATCACATCGCCGGGCTGCAGGTTGAAGTGGCCGGCCATCGCCTGGATCACCGCCACGATGGGGAAGATCATGTCCGCGCTGCTGCCATCCTGGCGCACTTCGCCGTTGATGGTCAGGCGGATGCCGATAGCGGCCAGGTCGCTAATCGCGTCACCCGGTACGAAGGGCGCCAGCACACAGGCGCCATCGAACGATTTGGCGATTTCCCACGGATGCCCCTTGTCCTTGAGCTTGCTCTGCACATCGCGCAGGGTCAGGTCCAGAGACGGCGCGAAACCGGAGATGGCGTCGAGCACTTCCTCTTCATTAGGTGTGCGCGACAGCGGCTTGCCAATCAGCACGGCGATTTCCGCTTCGTAATGCACCGACCCGCGGTCGAGCGGAATGCTGAAGCCGCCTTCGAGGCCGACCACGCAACTGCCTGGTTTGATGAACAGCAGCGGCTCGGTCGGCACCGGGTTGTTGAGTTCCTTGGCATGCTCGGCGTAGTTGCGGCCGATGCACACCACCTTGCCCAGCGGGAAATGGATACGGGTACCGTCGATGTACTGGTGCTGGTAGCTCATGGTCGCTCCTGTTGTTGTATTGGCTTCAGGCGAAAATCTTGCCCGGATTCATGATGCCGTTGGGGTCGAAGACCGCCTTGATCGCCTTCATGTAGGCGATTTCCGCCGGCGAACGGCTGTACTGCAGGTAATCGCGCTTGACCAGGCCCACGCCGTGCTCGGCGGAGATCGAACCGTTGTAGCGCTCGACGGTCTCGAACACCCACTTGTTGACCCGTGCACAGGAGGCGAAGAACGCTTCCTTGTCCATATGCTCAGGCTTGAGGATGTTCAGGTGCAGGTTACCGTCGCCGATATGGCCGTACCAGACCACTTCATAGTCGGGATAGTGCTCGGTGACGATGGCGTCGATATCGCGCAGAAATGCCGGCACCTTCGAAACGGTAACGGAGATATCGTTCTTGTAGGGCGTGTGGTGCGAGATGGTTTCCGACAGGTACTCGCGCAGCTTCCACAGGTTTTTCAGCTGGGTCTGGCTCTGGCTCATCACCCCGTCCAGCACCCAACCCTGTTCGATGCAATGCTCGAAGGTGCTCAGCGCCTCGCTGGCCACTTCCTCGCTGCTGGCTTCGAATTCCAGCAGGGCGTAGAACGGGCAAGGCGTATCGAAGGGCGACGGCACGTCACCGCGGGCCATGATCCGCGCCAGACCTTTGTCGGAGAAGAACTCGAAGGCGGTGAGGTCGAGCTTGCTCTGGAAGGCGTGCAGCACCGGCATGATCGAGTCGAAATCCGGTGTGCCGAGCACCATGGCGGTGAGGTTGCGCGGCGCGCGGTCCAGGCGCATGGTCGCCTCGACCACGAAGCCAAGGGTGCCTTCGGCGCCGATGAACAGCTGGCGCAGGTCGTAGCCGGTGGCGTTCTTGATCAGATCCTTGTTCAGTTCGAGCAACTCGCCGGTGCCGGTGACCACCTTCAGCCCCGCCACCCAGTTGCGGGTCAGGCCGTAGCGGATCACCTTGATGCCGCCGGCATTGGTGCCGATATTGCCGCCGATCTGGCTGGAGCCGCTGGAGGCGAAATCCACCGGGTAATACAGGCCCTTGTCCTCGGCGAACTGCTGCAGCACGCCGGTGACCACGCCGGGCTGACAGACCACGGTGCGGTTGGATTCGTCGAAGTCGAGAATCTGGTTCATATAGTCGAACGACACCACCACTTCGCCATTGCTGGCGACAGCCGCCGCCGACAGCCCGGTACGGCCACCCGACGGCACCAGGGCGATCTTATGGGCATTGGCCCAGCGCACGATGGCCTGCACCTGCTCGACCGTCTTGGGAAACACGATGGCGCTGGGCGCTGGCGCGTATTGCCGGGTCCAGTCCTTGCCGTAGGTTTCCAGGGAGGCGGCGTCGGTCAGTAACTTGCCGGGGTCGACCAGCGTTTTGAGTTCGTCAATCGGCCTGAGATCGGTCATAGCAACTCTCGAATCGTTCATGGTCGCCCTGAGAACCGTTCAGGTCGCAACCGAGCAAGGAAAAGGCAAGCCATGCTAGCATATGCCCCCCGCAAATCGCCCTGTACAGCGACTTGCCGGCCCGATTGGCGAGCGCGCCGATCCTTCTCCTGACACTTAAATTAGTGGGGCAACAGGTACTCCGATGAGCACGACCTCTCTCGACAAGAGCAAGATCAAGTTCCTTCTTCTCGAAGGCGTCCACCAAAATGCCGTGGATACCCTGAAGGCGTCCGGCTACACCAACATCGAGTACCTCAAGACCGCGCTGTCCGGCGAGGAGCTGAAGGCCAAGATCGCCGACGCACACTTCATCGGCATCCGCTCGCGCACCCAACTGGCCGAAGAGATCTTCGACTGCGCCAAGAAGCTGGTCGCCGTCGGCTGCTTCTGCATCGGTACCAACCAGGTCGACCTGGACGCTGCCCGCGAGCGCGGTATCGCCGTGTTCAACGCGCCCTACTCCAACACCCGCTCGGTGGCCGAACTGGTGCTGGCCCAGGCCATCCTGCTGCTGCGCGGCATCCCCGAGAAGAACGCCTCCTGCCACCGTGGTGGCTGGATCAAGTCGGCGGCCAACTCTTTCGAAATCCGTGGCAAGAAGCTGGGTATCATCGGTTACGGCTCGATCGGCACCCAGCTGTCGGTCCTCGCTGAAGCCCTCGGCATGCAAGTGTTCTTCTACGACACCGTGACCAAGCTGCCGCTGGGCAACGCCCAGCAGATCGGCAAGCTGCACGACCTGCTCGGCATGTGTGACATCGTTTCCCTGCACGTACCGGAGCTGCCGTCGACCCAATGGATGATCGGCGAGGCGGAAATCCGCGCCATGAAGAAGGGCGGCATTCTGATCAACGCCGCCCGCGGCACCGTGGTCGAGCTCGACCACCTGGCTCAGGCGATCAAGGACGAACACCTGATCGGCGCCGCCATCGACGTATTCCCGGTCGAGCCGAAGTCCAACGACGACGTCTTCGAGAGCCCGCTGCGTGGCCTGGATCGCGTGATCCTGACCCCGCACATCGGCGGCTCCACCGCCGAAGCCCAGGCCAACATCGGCCTGGAAGTGGCCGAGAAGCTGGTCAAGTACAGCGACAACGGCACATCGGTCTCCTCGGTCAACTTCCCGGAAGTGGCCCTGCCGGCGCACCCGGGCAAGCACCGTCTGCTGCACATCCACGCCAACGTGCCGGGCGTGATGAGCGAGATCAACAAGGTGTTCGCCGACAACGGCATCAACATCTCCGGCCAGTACCTGCAGACCAACGACAAGGTCGGCTACGTGGTCATCGACGTCGATGCCGACTACTCGGACCTTGCGCTGGAGAAACTGCAGCAGGTCAGCGGCACCATCCGTAGCCGCGTGCTGTTCTAAGCCGTTCGCGGTAACGAAAAAGGGAGGCTTCAGCCTCCCTTTTTTCATGTCTGCACTATCAGATTCAGAACACGCCGTCGCCACGACGGCGGAACCAGCCGGTCAGGGACAGGCGATCGCGAGTAGCTGGCAGCACCTCATGGGGCACATCGGCAGACAGAAACACCACCAGCGTGCCGGCCTCGGGCAGCACGTCACGCACCTGGCCGTCAGCCAGATACAGGCGCAATTGACCGCCCTCCTCAGCCTGCCAGTCGTCGTTGAGGTAGAGCACGGCCGACACCGCGCGACGATCATCGTCGCGGAAGCGATCCAGGTGCTTGAGGTAGAAGCCGCCCGGCGGATAGAAGGCGAAGTGGCTCTCGTAGTCCACCAAACCCAGGTACAGACTCTGGTTGATGGCCACGCGCAGCTCGTCGAGCAACTGCAGGTAACCGTCACAGGCCGGCGACTGGCCTGCTTCAAGCCACTGGATGTGGTCACTGCGGGTGCCTTCACGCACCGCCACTGCGTGGCCACGGCCGGTGCCGGCCGGCGCCAGAGTGCCCTGGGCGATGCGCTGGCGGCACTCCTCGGCCAGCTCGCTGGTCAGCGAAGCGGGGGCGAACTGGGTTTGCAACGACCATCCGAACTCGGCAAGGTCATCGATGATGCGGCTTAGCAGCGAATCGGAGAGGTCTGTGGTCATGGCGCGATTCTACCCTGTGTCGCGTACACCTCGACAAGCTCCGCCTGGCTGCCGAAAATAGGCGCCCCAGACAGGAGTTCGTATGCGCGCCTTGTGTTGTTTCTTGCTGTTGCTCCTGAGCCTGCCCGCCATGGCCGACACCTATACCGAGCTGTATGAGAAAGCCGGCTGGCCGCAGCAGCGCGCGCATTTCAGCGACGCTCTGAGCGCCGCCCAGGCGCGTTACAGCAAGAGCCTGCCGCCGGCGGTGTACCAGGCGCTGGTCGACAACAGCAACCGCCGCTTCGCCGCCCGCGCCATGGACGAGCGCGCCGAAAGCAGCCTGCGCGCCAACCTGCCCGACCCAGCGCCTGCTCTGCGCTTCTTCGAATCGCCCTTGGGCCGCAAGATCGTCAGCGCCGAACTGCTCGCCACCCACCCCGACCAACTGGCCAAGTACGCCGATGGCCTGCCGCTGAGCCAGGCCGATGCCACCCGCCGCCTGTTGATCCGCCACCTGGCCCAGGCCATTCCGGCCAGCCAGGCCGGTGCGGAAATCAGTCTGGCCCTGGCCGGCGTGGCGGCCGACAGCCTCAGCCAGATGATCCCGGGCCTGCTCGGCGGCGGTACCGCCCAAGGCCTGCTCGATGGCCAGCGCCAGCGTCTGATGGCACAGATCGACAAGGACCTGGATAACACGATGCTGCACGTCTATCGCGGCCTGTCGGATCCCGAGCTGGAAGAGTTCGTCACCTTCGCCCAGTCCAGCGAAGGCGCGGCCTATTACAAGGCCGCCCTGGCCGCAGTCCGTGCAGGGCTGGCAGTCGGTCAGTAAGCGCGATCCAGCTGCTCGCCGAGATAGGCGAAATAGCGCTGGCGCAGCGGCGCCACTTCGTTGGCCAGGTGATGCCGCGCTTCGGGCAGGCGCAGGATACGCGGCGCGCTGAACTTGTTCTCCAGCACCGCCAGGTTGTGTCGCCAATCCACCGTCATGTCCGCCTCGCCCTGCACGACCAGCGGGCTGCGCGTGCTGCGCGGCGCTTTTTCGATGCGCGGCACCCACTGGCTCAGGGCGCCGACCCAGAGGGTCGGCACGATCCGTGGCTGCAGCGGGTCGCGGTTACGCAGAAAGTCGAGGAACTCCGGGTCGCTGGAGTTCTCGCTGAAGCGGCGCGGAATCTCCTGCACGAAGCGGTGCAACAGGCGGTAGCTGAGTTGCGACCAGTTCCAGCGCCGCGGCCGCACCAGCGGCGCCAACAGAATGGTTTCGCCCACCTCGGCCAGCGGCTGGTCATTGAGCAGGTAGTCGATCAGTATCGCACCGCCAGTACTCTGCCCACACAGATGCCAGGGCGCCGGCAGGCCCAGGGCATCGGCCTGCTGCAGCGCGGCGCGCAGTACCGCCTGGTACTCGGCAAAATCCTTGATGCTGGCCCGCGCTCCACTGGACAGCCCGTGGCCTGGCAGATCCACGGCAAGCACCGCGAAACCGGCCTCCAGCGCCCACTCGATTACATGACGGTACAGACCGCTGTGGTCGTAGTAGCCGTGCAGCAACAGCAAGGTGGCACGCGGTGCAACAGGCTGCCAGAGTTGGGCGGCGATACGGTAGTCGTCCACCTCGAACCAGCCGAGCCGACTGTCGACCGCCTCGCGTGGTACGAAGCCGTAGAACTGCCGGTAGGCCAGCTCCGCCGCCGACAGCGGCGCAGCGCTGGCCAGCGGGCGCAGGCTGGCGACCAGCGGTTCGGGTTGGAAGAGATCGGACATCGGCACCATCGGACTCATTGATTTATGGCAGCGTCGCCGCTCAGGACTCTCGCTAGAGTGACGATCTTCTGCTGCCAGGCTCGCCATGGCAAGCCACCGAATCGCCTATGAAAGCTGCCCGCATGGCTCGATCCCACCGCACCCCCCGCCTCGCCTGCCTCGCCGCGACACTTTGGCTGGCCGCCCTGTTTGCTGCCTTCTGGTGGTTCGAAGCCCGTTACCTGCGCCCCTTCGATGAGCGCACTGCGCTGTTTTCCGGCAGCGACCTGCGTCTGCCGGTGGAGCTGGCCGGCCCAAGCCAGATTCGCCTGGTGCACTTCTGGGACCCCGCCTGCCCCTGCAACGTCGGCAATCAACAGCACCTCGGCGAGCTGCTGGAGCGCTACCGCGAGCGTGGCGTGCAGTTCTATGCCGTGCAGAAGCCGGGCAGCCAGGGGCAGTTGCCGGAAGCGCTGCGCGCACTGCAGCCGCTGGCCGGACTGACGGGCACCCAGCAACTGCCGGCCAGCCCCGCCGTGGCGATCTGGGATCAACGCGGCCAGCTGGCCTACTTCGGGCCCTACAGCAGCGGCTTTAATTGCACCTCGGGCAACAGCTTCATCGAACCGCTGCTCGATGCATTGCTGGAGGGGCGAAAGGTGCTGGCGGACAATAACCTGGCCAGCGGTTGTTTCTGCGAGTGGACGAAATGAAAACGGTCGTGCCTGGCGTTATCAATAGCACCGTCCCCCCTTCACTGCGCATCACTCCGAGCTGCGTCACGTCCTGAGCAGGCCGCCTTGCAGTCCGTGCTGATTGCCCGCAGCATGGCGGCTCGCGTGAGACAAGGACGGCAGCATGAAACGCACCCTGATCACCCTGGCGGTCGTCCTGCTGACGGTCGCGGGCGGTGGCGCCTGGTACCTGCACGACAAGCAGCCGCTGCGTAGCGGCGAGCTGACACTGCAGCACCTCGGCGCGCCGGTACAGGTGCGCTACGACGAGCGTGGCGTGCCACACATCGAGGCGCAGAACGAGGCTGACCTGTACCGCGCCCTGGGCTTCGTGCAGGCCCAGGATCGTCTGTTCCAGATGGAGATGCTGCGCCGCCTGGCCCGCGGTGAACTGGCCGAAGTGCTCGGCGCCAAACTGCTGCCCACCGACCGTCTGTTCCGCACCCTGCAGATCCGCGAGCGTGCCGACCAGCAGGCCCGCGAGCTGGACCCCGACAGCCCCCACGGCAAGGCGCTGGCCGCCTACCTCGACGGCATCAACCAGTATCAGGACAGTCGCCCGGCGCCGCTGGAGTTCGACCTGCTGGGCATCGAGAAACGCCCGTTCACCGCCGCCGATACCCTGTCCATCGCCGGCTACCTGGCCTACAGCTTCGCCGCAGCGCTGCGCAGCGAGCCCCTGCTGACACGCATTCGCGATGAACTGGGCAGCGACTACCTGAAGACCTTTAATCTCGACTGGCACCCCGACGGCGTGCTCGACACAGCACTCGGCGAAGCCGACTGGCGGATGCTCGACCGGATCGCCGCCCTGAGCGACCAGGCCCTGGCCGACAGCGGCCTGCCGCAGTTCGAGGGCAGCAACGCCTGGGCAGTGGCCGGCACCCGCACCGCCAGCGGCAAGCCGCTGCTGGCTGGCGATCCGCACATCCGCTTCTCGGCACCGTCGGTGTGGTACGAGGCGCACCTCAAATACCCAGGCTTCGAACTTTACGGCCATCACCAGCCCGCGACCCCGGTGGCCTTTCTCGGCCACAACCGGGATTTCGCCTGGACCCTGACCATGTTCCAGAACGACGACATGGACTTGGTTGCCGAACGCCTCAACCCGGAGAACCCCGAGCAGGTCTGGTACCGGGGCCATTGGGTCGATCTGCAGCAGCGCGAGGAAGTCATCCGGGTCAAGGACGGCGAGCCGGTCACCCTGAAACTGCGTCGCTCGCCCCACGGCCCGATCATCAACGATGCCCTAGGCGACAGCGCTGGTGCCACGCCGATCGCCATGTGGTGGACCTTTCTGGAAACCGAAAACCCGCTGCTCGACGCCTTCTACCGCCTGAACCGTGCCGACACCCTGGCAAAGGGCCGCGCCGCCGCCGAGCGCATCCATGCGCCGGGCCTCAACCTGGTGTGGGCCAACGCCAGCGGCGACATCGCCTGGTGGGCCGCGGCCAAGCTGCCGATGCGACCCACCGGGGTGAACCCGGCATTCATCCTCGATGGCAGCACGAGCGCCGCCGACAAACCGGGCTTCCATCCCTTCAGCGCCAACCCGCAGGAAGAGAACCCACCGCGCGGTTACATCGTCTCAGCCAACTTCCAACCGCTGCCAACCAGCGGTATCGAGATTCCCGGCTACTACAATCCGCCCGAGCGCGGTCAGCGCCTGAACCAACGGCTGGCCGACCTGCAGGTGCGCTGGGATATCCACAATAGCCAGGCCCTGCAACTGGAAACCGCCACCGCTTACGGGCCCAGGCTGCTGGCACCGATCCTTGGCGAGCTGCGCGCCGCGGCAGCCGACGAGCAGGAGCGTGAGCTGGTCGAAGCCCTGGCCGCCTGGCAAGGTGATCACCCGCTGCAATCGCTGCCGGCGACGCTGTTCAACCAGCTCACCTATGAACTGGGCCGCACGGCACTGGCGCCGCGCCTGGGCGCGCAGGCCTTCGAGCAACTGCTGTCGACCCGAATGATAGACAGCGCACTGCCGCGCCTGACCGCCGATGCAGATTCGCCCTGGTGGGCGCGCGCCAATGGCCAGCCGCGCAGCCGTGGCGAGGCAGTGGCCGAGGCCTGGCGCGCCAGCCTCCAGCATTTACGAACCACGCTGGGCGACAACCCGGCTCAATGGCACTGGGGCCAGGCCCATACCCTCACCCACCAGCACCCCCTGGGCGTGCAGTGGCCGCTGGATGCGCTGCTCAACGTCGGCCCGCTGCCGGCGCCCGGCGGTCACGAGATGCCCAACAACCTGTCGCACCGTATCGGGCCTGCACCTTGGCCAGTGAGTTACGGACCGTCGACGCGCCGGCTGATCGATCTGGCCGATGCCGATCACAGCCTGGGCATCAACCCGCTGGGCCAGAGCGGCGTACCGTTCGACCGCCACTACAGCGACCAGGCCCAGCGTTTCATCCAGGGCCAGTACGTGCCCCAGCACCTCGGCGCCGACGACGTCGCTGCCCATACACGCAGCACCCTGACCCTGCAGTCCGCGCCCTGAAACCACGAATCGCAGGCATGAAAAAGCCCGCCATGGGGCGGGCTTTTCGAGTCAGCCGATCAATTACTTGATCTTGGCTTCCTTGTACGCAACGTGCTTGCGGACGACCGGATCGTATTTCTTGATCTCGATCTTGTCCGGAGTGGTGCGCTTGTTCTTGTCGGTGGTGTAGAAGTGGCCGGTACCGGCGCTGGACACCAAACGGATCAGTTCACGCATGACAGTCTCCTTAAACCTTTTCGCCGCGAGCACGAAGCTCGGCCAGCACTACGTCAATACCACGCTTGTCGATGATGCGCATGCCTTTGGTGGACAGGCGCAGACGGACGAAGCGGTTTTCAGACTCGACCCAGAAGCGGTGATGCTGCAGGTTCGGCAGGAAACGACGACGGGTTTTGTTGTTTGCGTGGGAAATGTTATTCCCGGTTACCGGACCCTTACCGGTAACTTGACAGACTCTCGACATACCTCAGCCCTCTAAAACCACATGCCCAACCCGGCATGGGTTGGCCGCTTAATCTCTGTTTTTCGGCGCTGGGCGCCGCGTTTCTTCAGGGTCTTACCGGTGATAGATCGCGATCAAGCAACCGGGCCCCTAGAAAAGAGCGCTGCTTTATACCAGAAAGGCCCCACAGCAACAAGCGCAAACGCACTTTAAAATGCACGCCATTCGGACACTGAGCCCCAGGCGGCGGGCATGGACACGAACGACCGCTCGTCGCCGTATTGCATTGTTAGCCTGCATCTTATCGTTTAGGGTCTGTCCACGCGTTAACGCGACCCTCTCCCCTCAGTGTTTCATGACCGGCCCGCCGGATGCGCGCCGTTTCGTTCAGGAGATCACCATGCGCCTTGCCCTGTTGCCGCTGCTCGTCGCCCCGCTATTCGCCCAGGCCGCGACCCTGAGCGTCTGTACCGAAGCCAGCCCCGATGGCTTCGATGTGGTGCAGTACAACTCCCTGACCACCACCAACGCCTCGGCGGACGTGCTGATGAATCGCCTGGTGGAGTTCGACGCTGCCAAGGGCAAGCTGGTACCCAGCCTGGCCAGCAGCTGGAAAATTTCCGACGACGGTTTGAGCTACACCTTCACCCTGCGCAAGGACGTGCTGTTCCACCGCACCGACTACTTCAAGCCCACCCGCCGGACGCTGGAAGCCGATGACGTGCTGTTCAGCTTCCAGCGCATGCTCGACCCCAACCATCCCTGGTACAAGACCGCCGCCAGCGGCTACCCCCACGCCCAGTCGATGCAGTGGCCCGCGCTGATCAAGGCGGTGGAAAAGGTCGACGCCCATACCGTGCGCATCACCCTCAACAAGCCGGACGCGACCTTCCTGGCCACCCTGAGCATGGGCTTCGCCTCAATCTATTCCGCCGAGTACGCCGACCAGCTGTTCAGAGCCGGCACGCCGGAGAAGCTCAACAGCCAGCCAATCGGCACCGGGCCCTTCGTGTTCCGCCGCTTTCAGAAGGACGCCGCGGTGCGCTACACGGCCAACGCCGACTACTTCGCCGGCAAGCCCGAGGTCGACAACCTGGTCTTCGCCATCACCCCGGATGCCAACGTGCGCCTGCAGCGCCTGCGCAGCGGTGAATGCCAGATCGCCCTGTCGCCCAAGCCGGTCGATGTCGAAGCGGCGAGCAAGGATGCCGACCTCGCTACCGTGAAGACCGCCGCCTTCATGACCGCCTTCGTCGCTATCAACAGCCAGCACCCGCCGCTGGACAAGCCCGCCGTGCGCCAGGCCATCAACCTGGCCTTCGACAAGAGCAGCTATATCAAGGCGGTATTCGAGAACAGCGCAGAACCGGCCAATGGCCCCTACCCGCCAAACACCTGGAGCTACGCCAGCAGCCTGCCGGGCTACGCCCATGACCCACAGAAGGCCCGCGAGCTGCTCAAGCAAGCCGGGCTGGCCGACGGCTTCAGCACCACCATCTGGACGCGCCCATCGGGCAGCCTGCTCAACCCCAACCCGAGCCTCGGCGCACAGCTGCTGCAGGCCGATCTGGCCGAAGTCGGCATCAAGGCGCAGATCCGCGTGATCGAGTGGGGCGAGCTGATCCGCCGTGCCAAGGCCGGCGAGCATGACCTGTTGTTCATGGGTTGGGCCGGCGACAACGGCGACCCGGACAACTTCCTAACCCCGCAGTTTTCCTGCGCCTCGGTGGAGTCGGGCCTCAACTTCGCGCGCTTCTGCGACGCCAAGCTCGATAAGCTGATCGCCGACGGCAAAGCCATCAGCGACCAGGCCAAACGCAGCGCTCTCTATAATGATGCCCAGACGATCATCCAGCAGCAGGCGCTGTGGCTGCCCCTGGCTCACCCGACCGCCTACGCGCTGACCCGCAAGGGCGTCGAGGGTTACAGCGTAAGCCCGTTCGGCCGGCAGGACTTTTCTAGGGTCAGCCTTAAGGACTGAGGCTATCGCGCGGCCAGGCTACATCCAGCCGTGCTCGGCCATCGACAGCGGCTCGCCGTCACCGACGATGAAATGGTCGAGCACGCGCACCTCGACCAGCGCCAAGGCGTCCTTGAGGCGCTGGGTCAGCACCTTGTCGGCCTGGCTGGGTTCGGCGACGCCTGAAGGGTGGTTATGGGTGAGGATCAGCGCCGCGGCGTTATGGGCCAGGGCGCGTTTCACGACTTGCCTGGGATAAACGCTGGCACTGTCGATGGAGCCGTGGAACAGCGCCTCGAAAGCCAGCACCCGGTGCTTGGCATCGAGAAACAGGCAGCCGAACACTTCGTGAGGTTCGTGGCGTAGCAGCGCCTTGAGGTAATCGCGCACTGCCTGGGGGCTTTCCAGCGCCGAGTCGCGGCGCAACTGCTCAGCCAGATGGCGACGGCCCATTTCCAGCACCGCCTGCAACTGGGCGAACTTGGCGGGGCCGAGGCCCAGGCGCTGACAGAAGGACGGCAGATCGGCCTGCAACAGTGCGCGCAGGCTGCCAAAATCGGCGAGCAGGTGGCGGGCCAGATCTACTGCACTTTGCCCCGCCACACCGGTGCGTAGAAAGATCGCCAGCAGTTCGGCGTCGGTCAAACTGGCCGCTCCCTGGGCCAGCAGTTTTTCCCGCGGGCGCTCTGCCGCGGGCCACTCACGAATGCTCATCAGACGCTCCCTGTCCATCGCTATGACGCCGGCCATCACTCGCCCGGCACGCCGCTGCTCCCCTGCTGCCGCTGTGCTATCGTAGCCCGGTTTTTCGCAGGGCGCCGGGCCTGGGGAGGTCTCGGGCATCTGCGTCTGTAACTACACACGACAAAGGCAGAGTTATGCAGCGGCTGTATCGCAAACGCATCATCCTCGGCGTGGGTGGCGGCATCGCGGCGTACAAGAGCGCCGAGCTGGTCCGTCGCCTCAAGGATCAGGGCGCCGAAGTGCGCGTAGTCATGACCCAGGGCGGTCGCGAATTCATCACCCCGCTGACCCTGCAGGCGCTGTCCGGCCACCCGGTGCATCTGGATCTGCTCGACCCGGCGGCCGAAGCCGCCATGGGCCATATCGAACTGGCGCGCTGGGCCGACCTGGTGCTGATCGCGCCGGCCACCGCCGACCTAATGGCCCGCCTGGCCCAAGGTGTCGCCAATGACCTGCTGACCACGCTGGTGCTGGCCACCGATGCCCCGGTGGCCCTGGCGCCGGCCATGAACCAGGCGATGTGGCGCGATCCGGCGACGCTTGCCAACGTCGAGCTGCTGCGCAGCCGTGGCCTGAAGCTGTTCGGCCCGGCTTCCGGCAGCCAGGCCTGTGGCGACATTGGCCTGGGCCGCATGCTCGAGGCCGACGACCTGGCGCACCTGGCCGCCGACTGCTTCGAGCACTTGGCGCTGACCGGCAAGCACGTGCTGATTACTGCCGGCCCGACCCAGGAAAACATCGACCCGGTGCGCTACATCACCAACCACAGCTCCGGCAAGATGGGTTTCGCCCTTGCCGAAGCGGCGGTGGAAGCCGGTGCCAAGGTAACCCTGATCAGCGGCCCGGTGCACCTGCCAACGCCGGATCGGGTCAACCGCATCGACGTGGTCAGCGCCCGCGACATGCTCGCCGCCTGCGAAGCGGCGATGCCCTGCGACATTCTCATCGCCGCCGCTGCGGTGGCTGACTATCGCCCGGAAGTTGTCGCCCAGCACAAATTGAAGAAAGACCCCAACAGCGGCGATGGTCTGCTGTTGCAGATGGTGCGCAACCCCGACATCCTCGCCACCCTGGCGCATCGTGATGACCGCCCGTTCAGCGTCGGCTTCGCCGCCGAGACCGAGAACCTGCTGGAGTACGCCTCGCGCAAGCTCAAGGACAAGAACCTCGACCTGATCGTCGCCAACGACGTGGCCAACCCGAGCATCGGCTTCAACAGCGAAGACAACGCGATCACCATCATCGATCGCGCGCTGCAGCAGACCAGCTTCGCGCAGACCAGCAAGGGCAAGATCGCCCGTCAGTTGGTGAGCTTCATCGCCGCGCAGCAACCCAAATCCTGACATTCATTTTCACGGAAATCCTGATCGCCCCATGCACGCCTTACAAGCCAAGATCCTCGACCCCCGCCTCGGCAGTGAATTTCCCATGCCCGCCTACGCCACGCCCGGTTCCGCCGGCCTGGACCTGCGCGCCATGCTCAAGCAAGACCTGACCCTGGAGCCGGGCCAGACCGTGCTGATTCCCACCGGCCTGGCCATTCACGTCGCCGATCCGGGCCTGGCCGCGCTGATCCTGCCGCGCTCGGGCCTGGGCCACAAACACGGCATCGTGCTGGGCAACCTGGTCGGCCTGATCGATTCGGACTACCAGGGCGAGCTGATGGTGTCGTGCTGGAACCGCGGCGACACCAGCTTCAAGATGAGCATCGGCGAGCGTATCGCGCAGCTGGTGCTGGTGCCGGTGATCCAGGCGCGCTTCGAAGTGGTCGAGGAATTCGGCGACAGCGAACGCGGCGCCGGTGGATTCGGCCACTCGGGTACCAAGTGATCCCCTTCTAGTTCGCCAGGAGACGTCGGATGAAAGGCTTCAAACGCGCGCCCAAGGAAGAACGCCCCGGCGACTCGCAACCCGCTCCTCGTAGCCAGGCCAAGGCCTCGGCCGATCTGCTGCCCGGCGTGATCGCCGCCGCCCTTGGCGTGGCCCTGGCCGGCGCCATCCTGTGGTTCGCCGCAGTGAACCCGGCGCAGCAGCTGCAGCAGCAACAGCTCAGCCAGGCCTGGGGCAGCAGCCAGGCAGCCAGCCTGCAGCAGGCCCTCAAGCAGCTCAGTGCCGACACCCTGGCCGCCGCGCGCAATCCGGCGCTGGCCCAGGCGCTGCAAAGCCGCGACGACGCCCAGGTGCGCAATGCCGAGAACGGCCTGCGCTACTGGAATGGCGTGGTCGACGCCCAGCTCAACCTTCCTGGCCAGGCAGTTCCGGACAGCTCGCGCGCCGCACCGATGAATTTCGCTGCGCTGGACCTGCTGCGCCGCCTGGAAGCCGGTCAGGCGCCGGCCGTGGAAGCCTACAAGGTCGGTGAGCGCTGGCTGGCCTACAGCGTGGCGCCGGTGCGTCAGGACGACAAACAGCCCATGGTCGGCACCCTGCTGCTGGCCGTCGACCTCAACCGCCTGCTCGGCAACCTGCCGCCGCTGCCGGCGGACGTCGGGCAGATCCAGCTGGTGCAGCGCTTCGACGCCGGCGCTGCCCAGGTGCTGGCCCAGCGCGGTCAGGCCGAGGGCACGCCCCAGGCGTTCGCCACCGGTAATCCGCACTGGACGCTGAACTTCACGCCGGCCGCCGGCCTTGGCGCCACGGGCCTGTCGCCCGCGCTGCTAGGGCTCGCCCTGCTGGTCGCCCTGGCCGGTGCGCTGGTCGGCCTGCTGCTGGTCAACCGCAGCCTGCAGCAGCGCCTGGCGCGCGACGTCGCGCAACTGAGCGAATTGGTAAAAGAACTCTCCGCGGGCAAAGCCGTCAAAGCCTTCAGCTTGAGCCTGCCCGCCCTGAACAACCTGGCGCAGAACCTGAGCCGACTGCCCCGTCGCGCCCAGGAGCCCGTGGCGACCCGCCCGGAGCCCGTTGCCAGTGAAGCACCCAGTAGCCGCGTCGCAGCCAAGCCGGCGGATTTCGTGAATCCGCTGTTTCAAGACACCGATATTCTCGATATCGATATCCTCGACGACGACCAGGATCTCCTGGGACTGGAGCAGACACCGATCATGAGCGCGCCGCAAGCCCCGAAACTCCCAGCAGACATCTTCCGAGCCTATGACATCCGCGGTGTGGTGGGCGCAGGCCTGACCCCGGAAACCGCCTATTGGATCGGCCGCGCCATCGGCTCCCAGAGCCTGGCCGAGGGCGAGCCCAACGTCGCCGTTGGCCGTGACGGCCGCCTGTCCGGCCCGAGCCTGGTGGAGCAGCTGATTCAGGGCGTGGCCGACAGCGGCTGCCACGTCAGCGACGTCGGCATGGTGCCGACTCCGGTGGTCTACTTCGCCGCCCACGTGCTGGCTGGCAAGACTGCGGTGATGCTCACCGGCAGCCACAACCCGCCGGACTACAACGGCTTCAAGATCGTCATCGCCGGCGATACCCTGGCCAATGAGCAGATCCAGGCGCTGAAGAACCGTATCGACACAAACGACCTGAGCAGCGGTGAAGGCAGCGTCGAACGCGTCGACCTGTTGCCGCGCTACCTGGAGCAGATCCGCAGCGACATCGCCATGGCCAAGCCACTGCGCGTGGTGGTCGATTGCGGCAACGGCGCCGCCGGGGTGATCGCCCCGCAGCTGATCGAGGCGCTGGGCTGCACCGTGATCCCGCTGTACTGCGAGGTCGACGGCAACTTCCCCAACCACCATCCGGATCCGGGCAAGCCCGAGAACCTGGTCGACCTGATCGCCAAGGTCAAGGAAGAGAACGCCGATGTCGGCCTGGCCTTCGACGGCGATGGCGACCGCGTAGGCGTGGTCACCAACACCGGCACCATCGTCTACCCGGATCGCCTGCTGATGCTGTTCGCCAAGGACGTGGTGTCGCGCAACCCGGGCGCCGACATCATCTTCGACGTCAAATGCACCCGCCGCCTGACCCCGCTGATCAGCGGCTACGGCGGTCGCCCGGTGATGTGGAAAACCGGTCACTCGCTGATCAAGAAGAAGATGAAGGAAACCGGCGCCCTGCTGGCCGGCGAAATGAGCGGCCACGTGTTCTTCAAAGAACGCTGGTTCGGTTTCGACGACGGCATCTACGCCGCCGCGCGCCTGCTGGAAATCCTCAGCCAGGACAAACGCACCGCCGAGCAGGTGTTCGCCGCGTTCCCCAACGACGTGTCGACCCCGGAAATCAACGTGCAGGTCACCGAGCAGACCAAGTTCCCGATCATCGAGCGCCTGCAGCGTGAAGGTCAGTGGGGCGAAGGCAGTGTGACCAACCTTGACGGTGTGCGCGTCGATTACCCCAAAGGCTGGGGCCTGGTGCGTGCATCCAACACCACGCCGGTGCTGGTGCTGCGCTTCGAAGCGGAAAGCCAGGCCGAGCTGGAGCGGATTCAGGAACTGTTCCGCTCGCAGATGCAACGCGTCGCCCCTGACGTAAAACTACCGTTCTGACCCGTCCAGCACTGGAGCCCCGCATGACCCTAGAGCGTGAAGCCGCCACCAACGTCGCCAAGGTGCTGTCCGAAGCACTGCCGTACATCCGTCGCTTCGTTGGCAAGACCCTGGTGATCAAGTACGGCGGCAACGCCATGGAAAGTGATGACCTGAAGGAAGGCTTCGCGCGCGACATCGTGCTGATGAAGGCGGTGGGCATCAACCCGGTGGTGGTTCACGGCGGCGGCCCGCAGATCGGCGACCTGCTCAAGCGCCTCTCCATCGAAAGCCACTTCATCGATGGCATGCGCGTCACTGACGCGGCGACCATGGACGTGGTGGAAATGGTGCTCGGCGGCCAGGTCAACAAGGACATCGTCAACCTGATCAACCGCCATGGCGGCAGCGCCATCGGCCTGACCGGCAAGGACGCCGAACTGATCCGTGCGCGCAAGCTCACCGTCAGCCGGCAGACGCCGGAAATGACCCAGCCGGAAATCATCGACATCGGCCACGTTGGCGAGGTCACCGGGGTGAACACCGACCTGCTGAACATGCTGGTCAAGGGCGACTTCATTCCGGTGATCGCGCCGATTGGCGTGGGCCCGAAAGGTGAGTCCTACAACATCAACGCCGACCTGGTGGCCGGCAAGGTGGCCGAAGCACTGAAAGCCGAGAAGCTGATGCTGCTGACCAACATCGCCGGCCTGATGGACAAGCAGGGCGAAGTACTGACCGGGCTGAGCACCGAGCAGGTCAACGAACTGATCGCCGACGGCACCATCTACGGCGGCATGCTGCCGAAGATCAAATGTGCCCTGGAAGCGGTACAGGGTGGCGTGACCAGCTCGCACATCATCGACGGCCGCGTGCCAAACGCCGTGCTGCTGGAGATCTTCACCGATGTGGGTAATGGCACCATGATCAGCAACCGCAAGCGTGCTTAAAAAAGCGACCAGCTGCGCGTCGGCCCTGCTGCGTTAAAAACAGGCTCGAAATGCTCATGTACAAAAGTACACTCCGCTTTCTCGCCTGTTTTTGCCTTGCATGGCTCTAGCTCGCTTGGTCTGGATCTGCTGAAAACAACAACGCCGGCTATCGCCGGCGTTGTTGTTTTTGCAGCATCAGCTTCGCAGCGGTTTTATTGGCTCTGACTGCTAGGTGGCGCAAGCGGCCGGTGAACACGTGGTTTTTGTAGGAGAGGCTTTAGCCCCGAGCTCTTTGCAACCTCATAAAGCTCGCGGCTAAAGCCTCTCCTACGCACTCGCCGAATGTCTGCTTCTGCCTTCAATCAGCCCGTCACCGAATCGCGTAGATATCCTTCTCGTTCGCTTCAGCGTACTCGTACAGGCGCGCCAGGTAGGCCTTCTGCTGCTCCCAGACCTTTTGCGCGGCAGGATCCGCGGCGGCAGTGGCGTCGACCACTTCGGCGGAGACTTCCTTGAGTTTGGCGAGCACCTCGTCCGGCAGGCGGCGCACGTCGACGCCGTCCTTTTTTAACTGCTCCATGGACTCCATGTTCTTGGCGTTGTAGTCGTCGAGCATGTCGCCGTTGACGTCACGGGCGGCGGCGCGAACGATGGCCTGCAGGTCCGCCGGCAGGGTTTCCCAGGCCTTGAGGTTGATGTCCAGCTCGAAGGTGACGTTCGGCTCCTGCCAGCCCGGCGTGTAGTAGTACTTGGCCGCCTTGTGCAGGCCCAGCGCCTGGTCGTTGTACGGGCCGATCCACTCGGTGGCGTCGATGGTGCCGGTCTGCAGCGCGGTGAAGATTTCACCGGCGGGCATGTTCACCACGGTGCCGCCCACCTTGGTCAGCACTTCGCCGCCCAGGCCCGGGGTGCGCATCTTCAGACCTTTGAGGTCATCGACCGAGTTGATTTCCTTGTTGAACCAGCCGGCGGTCTGCACGCCGGTGGCACCGCAGGCCATCGGCAGCACACCGTAGGGTTTGTAGACCTCCTCCCAGAGCTGGATGCCGCCGCCGTAGTGCAGCCAGGCGTTCATTTCCTGGGCGTTGGGGCCGAACGGCAGGGCGCAGAAGAACTGTGCGGCGGGCACCTTGCCCTTCCAGTAGTAGGGCGCGCCGTGGCCCATTTCCGCGGTGCCGCGCGAGACCGCATCGAATACTTCGAGAGCCGGCACCAGCTCACCGGCAGCGTAGACCTTGATCTTCAGGCGACCGTTGCTCATCTGCTCGACGAGCTTGGCAAAGCGCTCGGCGCCCACACCCACACCAGGGAAGTTCTTCGGCCAGGAGGTGACCATTTTCCAGTTGAAGGTCTTGGCCTCGGCGGCCGGTTTGGACGCATCGGCGGCGCCGGCTTCCTCCTTGCAACCGACCAGCGCTCCGGCGGCAATGCCGACACCTGCTGCAGCCAGAATTTGGCGACGTTTCATAGGTAGCTCCTTGTTGTTGTAATAATCACCTTGGGCCGTTCAGGCCTCTATGTAACCGCGGCGGTCCGCCAACCGCCCGCGCGCTATCCTATTCCCGCCCATTGGTCGGGCAGACCGGGCAAGTGTTTCAACCCGTGTCTAGCCAAGTGCCATCAATGACACCCGAGGGCTCAAGAACGCCATTCTCAAAGCGCCTTTCAACTCTCGTAGGCCCGCCCGCGCCGCATTGCCCGATACGCGAGGCGCTGCCTAAAATCCCCCGCTTTTTGCTCTTTTCCGATAACTATAAGGACGCATCATGTCCAACACGCCTTCACTTCCCCTGGGGATCGCACGGGTCATCGACGCCGTGAACTTCCGCTTCGGCCAGGCCTGCTCCTGGTTGACCCTGTTTCTGGTACTCGGCACGGCCCTGGTGGTGACCCTGCGCTACGGCATGAACCTAGGCGCCACAGCGCTGCAGGAAGCCGTGCTCTACGCCCACGCGCTGGTGTTCATGGGCGCCTCGGCCTGGGCGTTGCAGCGTAACGCCCATGTGCGTGTGGATATCTTCTACCAGCAGTTCAGCGGCCGCCGGCAGGCGCTGGTGGAGGTGCTCGGCACCCTGTTCCTGCTGCTGCCGGTGTGCCTGTTCCTCGGCTGGGCAAGCTGGGACTACGTGGCCAATTCCTGGTCGACCCGCGAGGGCTCGAGCGAGTCGGGCGGCCTGAAATTCGTCTATCTGCAGAAGAGCATCATTCTGGTGCTGGTGGTCAGCCTCACGCTGCAGGGCATTTCCAACCTGATCAAGGCGATCTACCTGCTGTGTGGCGTGCTGCCGGAGCAGGAGGTGAAACATGGCTGAAGTCATGTCGATCCTGCTGTTCGTCAGCATCTGCCTGGTGCTGATGGGCGGCTACCCGGTGGCCTTCACCCTGGCCGGCGTGTCGTTGCTGTTCGCCGGTATCGGCGTGGTCACCGGCACCTTCGACGCCGGGTACCTGAGCGCCCTGCCCAACCGCCTGTTCGGCATCATGAACAACCAGACCATGCTGGCCGTGCCGCTGTTCGTGTTCATGGGCGTGATGCTGGAAAAGTCCAAGGTCGCCGAAGACCTGCTCGACTCGATGTCGCGCCTGTTCGGCGGCATCCGCGGCGGTCTGGCGATTTCGGTGTGCCTGGTGGGCGCGCTGCTCGCCG
Organism: Phytopseudomonas straminea; assembly: GCF_900112645.1. Classification (GTDB taxonomy): domain Bacteria; phylum Pseudomonadota; class Gammaproteobacteria; order Pseudomonadales; family Pseudomonadaceae; genus Aquipseudomonas; species Aquipseudomonas straminea. Next base: position 625,417 of record NZ_FOMO01000001.1, read on the forward strand.
CCAGCACCGGCATCGTCGGCGCCACGGTGGTGACCATGGGCCTGCTGGCCCTGCCGACCCTGCTCAAGCGCGGCTTCGACCCCGCGGTGGCGACCGGCACTCTGGCCGCCACCGGCACCCTGGGGCAGATCATTCCGCCATCCATCGTACTGGTGCTGCTGGGTGACGTGATGTCCAGCGCCTACCAGCAGGCCCAGCTGCGCATGGGCATCTTCTCGCCCAAGACGGTATCGGTCGGCGACCTGTTCATGGGCGCGTTGATACCGGGTCTGCTGCTGGTGGTGCTGTACGTCGTTTACCTGATCCTGGTGGCGATCTTCCAGCCGAAGAAGATGCCCGTGGTACCCAAGGAAGAGCTGGGCGAGGTGCAATGGGGCAAGCTGCTCGGCTCTCTGGTGCCGCCGCTGGCGTTGATCATCGCGGTGCTCGGCTCGATTCTCGCCGGTTACGCCACGCCCACCGAGGCTGCTGCCATCGGCGCCGTCGGCGCGACTCTGCTTGCGCTGTTCAAGGGCCAGTTGAGCCTGCCGCAGCTACGCAGCGTGGCCCAGGGCACCACGGAAATTTCCAGTATGGTGTTCCTGATCCTGATCGGCGCCTCACTGTTCTCCCTGGTGTTTCGAGGCTTCGGCGGTGAAGCGCTGATCGAGGACGTGTTCCAGCAGCTGCCCGGCGGTGTGCTCGGCGCGTTCTTCCTGGTCATGCTCGTGATCTTCCTGCTCGGTTTCATTCTCGACTTCATCGAGATCATCTTCGTGGTGGTGCCGATCGTCGGCCCGGTGCTGCTGGCCATGGGCCTGGACCCGGTCTGGCTGGGGGTGATGATCGCGCTCAACCTGCAGACTTCGTTCCTCACCCCACCGCTGGGTTTCTCGCTGTTCTACCTGCGCGGCGTCACACCCCGTACGGTGAGTACCGCGACCATGTACCGCGGGGTGATTCCGTTCATCATCATCCAGCTGATGATGCTGGTCATCGCCTACCAGTTCCCGGCGCTGATCACCTGGCTTCCGACCCAGGTCTACGGCTCGTAAACTGTGCGGCAACGCAAAACGCCCGTCTCGACGGGCGTTTTTCATGGTGCTGGCGAACCTCCCCGCCGCGCCGTGGCCCAACAGCCAACCTATTCAGGAGCAGCCCCCATGAGCACTTCCAACGAACGCATTCAACTGGGCGATCTGGCCTGCTGGCGCATCCAGCATGCCGGCGCCGAACTCGTGGTCAGCGAACAGGGCGCGCAGATCCTGAGCTATCAGCCGGCCAAGGGCGAACCGCTGATCTGGCTCAGCGACGAAGCGGCCTACAGCGCCGGCAAGAACGTGCGCGGCGGCGTGCCGGTGTGCTGGCCCTGGTTCGGCGACCTGCAACGCAACCCCGAGGCGATCCGCAACGCCCATTCGCGTCCGGCCGATGCGCCGGCCCACGGCCTGGTGCGTGACCGCGACTGGCAGTTGATCGGCCTGAACACCGAAGAAGATGGCGTGACCCTGTCGTTCGCCTTCGACACCGCCGCCGAGCCGATCGCCGAATGGCCGCATGCCGCCGAGCTGCAGTTGGACATTCACCTCGGCGAGCGCCTAAAACTTAGCCTGACCACCCGCAACCTGGGCGATAGCGAACTGCCGATCAGCCAGGCGCTGCACACCTACTTGGCGGTCAGCGACATTCGCCAGGTGCGTATCGAAGGGCTGGAGGGCTGCGGCTACGTCGACACGCTGCAGGACTGGAAAAACGTACGACAGGACGGCGCGGTGACCTTCAGCGGTGAAACCGACCGCATCTACCTCGATACGCCACCGCAGTTGAGCATCGTCGACCCCATCTGGAAGCGACACATCTTCATGCGCAGCCAGGGCTCGGCCTCGGCGGTGGTGTGGAACCCGTGGATCGACAAGGCCAAGCGCTTGTCGCAATTCGCCGATGACGCCTGGCAGGGCATGCTCTGCATCGAGCACGCCAACGTGCTGGACGACTCGCTGATCCTCGCCCCGGGCGCCGAATACCGCCTCGACGTGACCCTGTGGGCACAGCCGCTTTGAAATGACGTGCCCTCACGGCAGTCAGGCTGCGCGGGTCAGCAGGCCCCCAGCCTGATAGACTGCCGCGATGCACGCCCCTCCACCGGAAACTCCGATGCACGCAAAGAACCCCGCAATCGGCTTGTGTCAGCAAGCCACCTTCCTGATCAGCGCCGCCAAGGTCGACCAGTGCCCGGACGACCAGGGCTATGAAGTCGCCTTCGCCGGCCGCTCCAACGCCGGCAAGTCCAGCGCGCTGAATACCCTGACCCACGCCAGCCTGGCACGCACCTCGAAAACCCCGGGGCGCACCCAGCTGCTGAACTTCTTCCGCCTGGACGACGAACGCCGCCTGGTCGACCTGCCCGGCTATGGTTACGCCAAGGTGCCGATTCCGCTCAAGCAGCACTGGCAGAAGCATCTCGAGGCCTATCTGGGCAGTCGCGAAAGCCTGCGCGGGCTGATCCTGATGATGGACATCCGCCACCCGCTGACCGAGTTCGACCGCATGATGCTCGACTGGTCCGGCGCCAGCGGCATGCCCATGCACATCCTGCTGACCAAGGCCGACAAACTGGCCTTTGGCGCGGCCAAGAACGCGCTGCTCAAGGTGCAGCAGGAGATTCGCAAGGGCTGGGGCGAGCACGTCAGCATCCAGCTGTTCTCGGCACCCAAGCGCATTGGTGTGGAAGAGGCGCAGGCTGTGCTCGGCCACTGGCTGGGCCTGCTGGGCGACGAGGAAGAAGAGCAACCCCAGGGATAACCTCACTCCCGTAGCCCGTGGTTGAGCGTAGCGATACCCCGGAGCAGGATGAGTGTTGTCGTGCTTATCAGCGTCTCCTGGGTATCGCTGCGCTCAACGCCAGGCTACTTCTTGAACGCCCCGCCAATGCGGGGCGTTTTGCGTTGCGCTCTGGCGAGAAGCGGCTAGGCTCCAGAAAAGAAAACGGGGAACGAAGGCTGCCAGCACTTTCCTGCGGGCAAAAAAAACCCCGAACTTCGTATGGGGAGGGAGAAGATCGGGGTTTAAGGGTCTGAACCGCTAGGGCGGGGCTCAGATGTCTGCCAACACTTAACACAACAAAGGAGCATCGAAGGGCTTTATGGGCCATTCCCAAACTCTGACCGGGTGGGCAGAAGTAAAGTTCAGCGGTGCTTAGATCCCTTTGTTTGGTCTTTATTCCAATTAAGACCGGCCAGTACTAATTGAAAACGGGACGCAACGGCGTCCCGTTTTATTTGCCGTTCAGTGCGCTTCGTCCCAGTTATTGCCCACGCCGACTTCGACCAGCAGCGGCACATCGAGCTTCACGGTTTCGCCCATCAGCGGGCGAATCTGCACGCTGACCTGCTCGACCAGGTCCTCGCGAACCTCCAGTACCAGCTCATCGTGTACCTGCAGGATCACCCGGGCATCCAGGCCGGATTCGGTCAGCCATTCATCCACAGCGACCATAGCCTTCTTGATGATGTCCGCAGCCGTGCCCTGCATCGGCGCGTTGATCGCCGTGCGCTCGGCCCCCGCGCGTTCCTGCGGGCGGCTCGACTTGATCGCCGGCAGGTACAGGCGCCGACCGAACAGGGTTTCCACGTAGCCCTGCTCCGCCGCCTGGTGACGGGTGCGATCCATGTACTCGCGCACACCCGGATAGCGGGTGAAGTAGGTTTCGATGTAGGCCTTGGCGGTCTTGCCATCGACGCCGATGTCCTTGGCCAGCTTCTGCGCGCCCATGCCGTAGATCAGCCCGAAGTTGATCGCCTTGGCGCTGCGCCGCTGGTCGTTGGTCACCTGATCGAGCTCGACCTTGAAGACTTCCGCAGCGGTCGCGGTGTGCACGTCGAGGTTGTCACGGAAGGCGTTCATCAGCCCTTCGTCGCGGGACAAGTGGGCCATGATGCGCAGCTCGATCTGCGAGTAGTCCGCCGACACCAGTTTGTAGCCCTTCGGCGCTACGAAGGCCTGGCGAATGCGCCGGCCTTCGGCGCTGCGCACCGGGATGTTCTGCAGGTTCGGGTCGCTGGAGGACAGCCGCCCGGTGGACGCCACGGCCTGTTGATAACTGGTGTGGATGCGCCCGGTGCGCGGGTTGATCTGCTCCGGCAGGCGGTCGGTGTAGGTGCTCTTGAGCTTGCTCAGGCTGCGGTACTGCATCAGTACCTTGGGCAGCTCGTAGTCCTGCTCGGCCAGTTCGGCGAGCACCGCTTCGGCAGTCGACGCCTGGCCCTTGGCGGTCTTGCTGATGATCGGCAAACCGAGCTTTTCATAGAGGATGGCGCCCAGCTGCTTGGGCGAGCCGAGGTTGAACTCTTCGCCGGCGACTTCAAAAGCCTGGCGCTCCAGCGCCACCAGCTTCTCGCCCAGCTCCTGGCTGTGCTCACCGAGCAGCTTGGCATCGACCAGCGCGCCGTTGCGCTCGATGCGCGCAAGCACCGGCACCAGGGGAATCTCGATATCGCGCAGCACGCCGGCCAGGCTCGGAATCTCTTCCAGGCGCGCCCACAGGTTCTGGTGCAGGCGCAGGGTCACGTCGGCATCCTCGGCGGCGTATGGCCCGGCCTGCTCGAGGGCGATCTGGTCGAAGGTCAGCTGCTTGGCGCCCTTGCCGGCGATGTCCTCGAAACGGATGGTGCTGTGGCCCAGGTACTTGAGCGAAAGGCTGTCCATGTCATGGCGGGTGGCGGTGGAGTCCAGCACGTAAGACTCGAGCATGGTGTCGAAGGCCACGCCCTGTACGTTGATCGGCGTGCTGGCATTGGCCAGCACGTTGATGTCGTACTTGGCGTGCTGGCCGACCTTGGCCTTGGCCGGGTCTTCGAGAATCGGCTTGAGGGCGCGCAGCACCGCGTCGCGGTCCAGTTGCTGCGGCACGCCCATGTAGCTGTGCGCCACCGGCACGTATACCGCCTCACCGGCCTTGACCGCAAAGGACAGGCCGACCAATTGCGCCTGCTGGGCATCGACGCTGGTGGTCTCGGTATCGAAGGCGATCAGCTCGGCCTGCTTGAGGTCCTCCAGCAGGGTATCGAACTCCCCTTGGTCGAGGATGGTGCTGTACTCGCCGGTGACCACCGATGGCTGATCTTCGCCAGCAGCCGGCGTGGCGGCAGCCTGGACCGCTGGCACCTCGCCCGCGTCAGCACTGGCCGTCGCGCTGAACAGATCGCCAGCAGGCGGCGCCATTCCGGAGCGGGCAGCTGCCTTGGTCTTGGGTGCGGCAGACTTGTTCTGGCGCAGCAGCTCGTCGAGCCAGCCCTTGAACTCCAGCTGTTCGTAGAGCGCGGTCAGGGCCTCGATGTCCGGCTCGCCGGGCATCAGTTGCGAGCAGTTCAGGTCCAGCGGCACGTCCAGCTTGATGGTTGCGAGCTGGTAGGACAGGTAGGCCATCTCGCGGTGCTCTTCGAGCTTGGCCGGCAGGGTCTTGGCACCACGAATCGGCAGGCCGGGCACCTTGTCGAGGTTGGCGTAGATCACGTCGAGGCCGCCGCCGACGCCGACCAGCAGGCCCAGGGCGGTCTTTTCGCCGACGCCCGGCACGCCGGGAATGTTGTCGATCTTGTCGCCCATCAGCGCCAGGTAATCGATGATCAGCTCGGGACCGACGCCGAACTTCTCTTTCACGCCCTCGATGTCGTAGACGCTGCCGGTCATGGTGTTGACCAGGGTGACGTGCTTGCACACCAGCTGCGCCATGTCCTTGTCGCCGGTGGAGATCACCACGTCACGGCCTTCGGCGGCGCTCTGCCGGGCCAGGGTGCCGATCACGTCGTCAGCTTCCACGCCTTCCACACACAGCAGCGGCAGGCCCAGGCCGCGCACGCTGGCGTGCAACGGTTCGACCTGCAGACGCAGCTCGTCGGGCATCGGCGGGCGGTTGGCCTTGTAGTCGGCGAACAGCTCATCGCGAAAGGTGCCGCCCTTGGCGTCGAACACCACCGCGAAGGGGCTGTCGGGGTATTGGCGGCGCAGGCTGCGCAGCATGTTCAGCACGCCCTTCACCGCACCGGTGGGCAGGCCTTTGGAGTTGGTCAGGGGCGGCAGGGCATGAAAGGCGCGGTACAGATAAGAAGAACCGTCGACCAGGACGAGGGGAGCTTGGCTCATGAGGGCAATCAACCTTTTCGGCGGGCGTGGCGCTAGAATACAAAGCACCGTTGATATCAAAGGGACAAGGTTACCATGGGACCATTCAATCGCTTGATCCTGCTTGCCGTGCTGGCAGCCGTGCCGTTCGCCGCGCAGGCCAGTGATGCGCCCTCGGCCGAGCCCGACGTAACCATCCGCCAGGACGGCGATCGCACCGTGGAGGAATACCGGGTCAACGGGTTTCTCTACGCCATCAAGGTCACCCCGAAAGGTGGCAAACCCTATTTCCTGGTACGGGCCGACGGCAGCGACGGCAACTTCGTGCGTTCCGATTCGCCGGATATGTTGATTCCGGCCTGGGAAATCTTCAGCTGGTAAGGCAGTCAATTCATGTCGGTGTTCACCCCGCTGCAACGTCCGCAACTGGAAACCTTTCTCGCGCCCTACGGGCTCGGTCGCCTGCTCGACTTCCAGGGCATCGAGGCCGGTAGCGAGAACAGCAATTTCTTCGTCAGCCTGGAACAGGGCGAGTTCGTGCTGACCCTGGTCGAGCGCGGCCCCAGCGAGGACCTGCCGTTCTTCATCGAGCTGCTCGACATCTTGCATGACGCAGGGCTACCGGTTCCGTATGCCCTGCGAACCGACAGCAACGAGGCGCTACGCACCCTGGCCGGCAAGCCGGCGCTGTTGCAACCGCGCCTGAGCGGCAGGCACATTCGCGACGTCAACGCCCAGCATTGCCATGAAGTCGGCGAGTTGCTGGCACGCATTCACCTGGCGACCCGCGACCATCCGCTGCAACGCAAGAGCGACCGTGGCCTGGAGTGGATGCTGCGCGAAGGCAAGGTGCTGGCCACCCATCAGACGCCTGAGGCCACCGCCCTGCTGGGAAGTGCCTTGGCGGAAATCGCCGCCGTGCAGGAGCAGGTGCGCAAACTGCCGCGCGCCAACCTGCACGCCGACCTGTTCCGCGACAACTGCATGTTCGAAGGCACCCATCTGAGCGGCGTGATCGACTTCTACAACGCCTGCTCGGGGCCGATGCTCTACGACCTGGCGATCACCGTGAACGACTGGTGCTCGGACGAACAAGGCCGTCTGGATGAAGGCCGCGCCCGCGCGGTGATGGGCGCCTACGCCGCGCTGCGCCCGTTCACCGCCGCCGAAGCCGAGATCTGGCCGGCCATGCTGCGCATCGCCTGCGTGCGTTTCTGGCTGTCGCGGCTGATCGCCGCCGAGGCCTTCGCCGGCCAGGACGTGCTGATCCATGATCCGGGCGAGTTCGAACGTCGCCTGGCCGCACGCCAGCAGGTCAGCCTGGCATTGCCGTTCGCGCTGTAGACGCAGAATGTGACGAAATGGTGGCGCCTTGGCCGGGCGCCATCCTTGTTCCTGCCGAACCCTTGCTCCTATGCTGCAGCTCTCTTCGTCTGCTGCGGCAGGCCTTCATCATGGGCTCGTCCTAGGTCGGGTCAGGCGCACGACCTTGCAGGGCCACCATGCGATCAGCCTCGCCCAAGCACCATCGCCGCTCCACCGTTATTTCCTGGGTACGACGTGCGCTGGGCGCGATCGCCCTGCTGGTGCTTGGCGCGGTGCTCTGGCATGCCTGGGACCATCAGGCGTTCATCGCCTGGCGTGAAGACGCCGGCGTGGTGCCCTTCTTTCTGGCCATGGCACTGCTGCCGGCGCTGGGCGTGCCGATCACGCCCTTCTTCATCGTCGCCGGCGCGACCTTCGGCACCCTTGTCGGCCTGGCCGGCAGCGCTGTAGCACTGTGCGGCAACCTGCTGTTCTGCTACTGGATCGCCCGCAGCGGCCTACGCCCGTGGCTGGCTCGCTTGCTCGAACGCACCCGCTACGACATACCGGATTTCGAGGAAGGCACAGGCGCCCTGCGTTTCGCACTGCTGGTCAAGCTGGCACCAGGCGTGCCGCTCTTTATCAAGCACTATCTGCTGGGCATGGCGAGCGTACCTTTCTGGATCTACTTCGCCGTGTCCGGGACGATCACCGGCCTCTATGCAGTGGCCTTCGTGGTGCTGGGCGAGTCGTTGCTCGAGCATGACTTGGGCAATGGCACCCTGGCGCTCGCCGGACTGGCAGCGGTGGCGCTGGCGATCTACCTGTGGCGCCGGCGTATGACGACCCGCCAGGATAGCGAATGAGCCTTTCTGGAAAGGTGCTCCTGGCAGTTTCACGCCACTGACCGGGCGCGCTTGCAGCCCGGTCAGCGCCTTTAGCCTAGAGCTTGCCCAGGCAGGCGCTGTAACCATCGGCCAGCGCCTGCAGCATGCTTTCGTAGCCTGTCGCATCAAGCGGCGCCTGGCTGCCCATGGCATCCAGCTCGGCCAGGGTGGCCGGCAGGCCGGCAGTCAGGGTTTCGGCCAGCCGCGGACGCAACGGCGGCTCGCTGAACACGCAAGTCGGCCCGACTTCCTGCAGGCGCTCGCGCATGGCCGCCACATGGCGGGCGCCTGGCTGCACTTCGTTGGCGACGCTGAATACGCCGGTGTGCTTGAGGCCGTTGGCGGCCTCGAAATAGTCGAACGCCTCGTGGAACACGAAGAACGGCTTTTCGGCCAGCGGCTTGAGTTGCGCGTGCAGGCGCGGCTCCAGGGCATCCAGGCGCTTGCCGAAGGATTCGAGATTGGCCTGGTAGCGTGCGGCGTTGGCCGGGTCGGCCTTGGCAAGATCAGCCGCCATGCGCGCGGCAATCACTCGGGCGTTGGCCGACGACAACCACAGGTGAGCGTCCAGGCTGCCGGGGCGATGGTCATGGTCGTGCTCGTCGGCGGTGGCCTGCCCAGCCTCGTGATCGTGATCGTGATCACCGCCATGCTCTTCGCCAAAGTGGCGCAAGGTCATGCCCGGCAGGCTCTGCACGGCCACGCTGGGCTTCTCGCGGGTCGCCAGCACGCGGGGCATGAAGCTCTCCATGTCCGGGCCGACCCAGTACACCAGATCGACTTCCTGCACCCGACGCATATCCGAGGGGCGCAGCGCGTAATGATGCGGCGAGGCGCCCGGTGGCAGCAGCACGTCAGGCTCACCGACGCCGCTCTGCACTGCGGCAGCGATCAGCTGCAGGGGCTTGATGCTGGTCAGCACGCGCACCTCGGCCTGGGCGGCGCCGGCGGCAACCAGCAGGGCGAGGGAGAGGATCAGAGAAAGCGGGGAAGGCAGGCGCGGCAACATAGGCGGAGGAATCGGTCACAGGCGAAAGGGAGTAATACAATAACATCTCTTTTCACCACACGTCGAAGCGAGGCGACGGGCAAACCGGCCGATGCGTGGCATCGCGGCGCCGATGCGTAATAGAATAACGTCCTACGTTTCGAGGCCACGCCATGTACAAACCCGTCAGCGTCGTGCCACCACTGGCATCGCGCCCCCATGATCACTCCCACTGCGTCAGCCATGCGCTGGCTGAAGCCGAGGCCATCTGCGCCCGCGAGGGCCTGCGCCTGACCGCCCTGCGCAAGCGTGTGCTGGAGCTGGTGTGGGCCAGCCACAAGCCGCTGGGCGCCTACGACATTCTCGCCGTGCTCAGCGAGGAAGACGGCCGCCGCGCCGCGCCGCCCACTGTCTATCGCGCCCTGGATTTTTTACTGGAAAACGGCTTGGTGCATCGCATCGCCTCGCTCAACGCCTTCGTCGGCTGCAGCCACCCGGCCCACGCGCACCAGAGCCAGTTCCTGATCTGCCGCAGTTGCAGTGCCGCCGTGGAGCTGGAGCAGACCGCCATCAGCGAGGCCATCGTGCGCGGCGCCAAGGGCGTCGGTTTCGCGGTGGAAAACCAGACCGTGGAAGTCGTCGGTCTGTGCGCAGGCTGCCAGGGCAACAAATGAGCGACGCGCTGATACGCCTCGAGGGCGTGACCGTCGCCTTCACCGGGCAGACCGTGCTGGACAAGGTCGAGCTGACCATCCAGCCCGGCGAAATCGTCACCCTGATTGGCCCCAACGGCGCCGGCAAGACCACCCTGGTGCGCGCCGTGCTCGGCCTGCTCACTCCGGACAGCGGCATGGTGTGGCGCAAGCCCAAGCTGCGCATCGGCTATATGCCGCAGAAGCTGCACGTCGACCCGACCCTGCCGCTCAGCGTGCTGCGTTTCCTGCGCCTGGTACCGGGCGTGGATCGTGCCCGCGCCCAGGCCGCGCTGGCTGAAGTGGGCGCCAGCCAAGTGCTCGACAGCCCGCTGCAGGGCATTTCCGGTGGTGAGATGCAGCGTGTGCTGCTGGCCCGTGCGCTGCTGCGCGAACCGCAGTTGCTGGTGCTCGACGAGCCGGTGCAGGGCGTCGACGTCGCCGGCCAGGCCGAGCTGTACCGGCTGATCACCCGCCTGCGCGACCGCCATGGCTGCGGCGTGCTGATGGTTTCCCACGACCTGCACCTGGTGATGAGCACCACCGACCAGGTGGTCTGCCTGAACCGCCACGTGTGCTGCTCGGGCCATCCGGAGCAGGTCAGCTTCGATCCGGCCTTCGTCGAGCTGTTCGGCCGCGACGCCCAGAGCCTGGCCGTCTATCACCACCACCATGACCACGAACACGACCTGCACGGCGCCGTGGTCAGCGACAAACCCGGCCTGACCATCCACGGCCCGGTCCGCCCTCACATCCATGGAGACGGCTGCAAGCATGGCTGATTTTCTGTTCAACGCCCTGCTCGCCGGCCTCGCCCTGGCCCTGGTCGCCGGCCCCCTCGGCTCCTTCGTGGTGTGGCGGCGCATGGCCTATTTCGGCGACACCCTGTCCCACGCCGCCCTGCTCGGCGTGGCGCTGGGCCTGATGCTGGACGTCAACCCGACCTTCGCGGTGACCGTCGGTTGCGTACTGCTGGCGATCCTGCTGGTGACCCTGCAGACCCGTCAGCCGCTGGCCAGCGACACCCTGCTCGGCATCCTCGCTCACAGCACCCTGTCCCTGGGCCTGGTGGTGCTGAGCTTCATGCGTGACGTGCGCATCGACTTGATGGGCTACCTGTTCGGCGACCTGCTGGCAGTGAGCCCCACCGACTTGGCCTGGATCCTCGCCGGCAGCGCCCTGGTTCTGATACTGCTGGTGCTGATGTGGCGCCCGCTGCTGGCGATCACCGTGCACGAGGAACTGGCCCGTGTGGAAGGCCTGCCGGTCGCCGCCATCCGCCTGGGGCTGATGCTGCTGATCGCCATCGTCATCGCCGTGGCTATGAAGATCGTCGGCGTGCTGCTGATCACCTCGCTGCTGATCATCCCCGCTGCCGCCGCCCAGCGGCACGCCCGCACGCCCGAGCAGATGGCCTTCGGCGCCAGCCTGCTGGGCATCATTGCGGTGTGTTGTGGTCTGAGCCTGTCGTGGTTCAAGGACACGCCAGCCGGGCCGTCGATCGTGGTGTCGGCCGCCAGCCTGTTCCTGCTGAGCTTTCTACTGCCGCGCCGCAAGGCCTGACCGAGCGACCGTGATGGCACATTTGGTGGCCCGCCGGCCGCCGTGTAGAATTGCGTATTTTTTGCACAAACCGAGACTCGCAGTCATGACATCGTTTCCTTTACGCTGCGTTGCCCTGGCCGCGTTGGCCCTGCTGACCGTTGGCTGCCAGAGTCACAGTCAGCAGGCCGCCGCGCCCGCACCAGCGCCGGCCACAGTGGCAGCGACGCCCAGTGCCCAGCAGCAGTTCGAGGCGCACCTGGCCGCTGGCCAACTGGCCGAGGCCGAAGCCCAGCTGCAGGTGCTGCAGGCGGACGGTGAGCCCGCTGCCGTGTTGCAGGCCCAGCGCCAACTCTCCGAGGCGTACCTGAAGGAAGGCCAGAAGGCCCTGGAAGCCGGCGACCTGGACAAGGCCGCCAAATCCCTGGCCCACGCGCGCACCCTGATGCCCAAGGCGCCAGCCCTGACCACCGGTCTGGACGGCGCCATCGGCAAGGCTCGCCAGGCCGAACTGAGCGCCGTCGAGCAGGCCCGCCAGGCCGGTGAACAGGCCCAGGCCGCCCGCCAGGAGCAGCTGCGCTTGCTGCGCCAGGCCGCGGAAACCCAGGCGGCCGCCAGCCGCGCCGCCGATAACGCGCCCGCAGCGTTGCCGGCGCAGCTGATCGACCCGACGGCCAAGCGCAGCGATGTCAGCCTGGCGATGCTCGACAGCCGCGACGAGGCGGCGCTGGCAGAACGTCTGGATGCCGTGGCCGCCGACGTGGTGGCCTTTGACCGCAGTGTGCATATCCAGGTGCGCAGCCCCGAGGACCTGCGCCGCGTGACGGCGCTGCTCGAAGCACGGGTGATGAAGCTCGACCCAACGTTCAAACTTGTGCTCAGCCACGCCGTCAAACCGGTTCAGGTGCCGCGTCTGGTGCTGCGTGCAAGGGGCCAGTAAGGCCCCGACTCCGGCTGCTAAACCAGCCATTTAGCTATAAACATAGGCCTACAAAGATTTTTGAGGCCTAAGCAGCGCCGGGTAAACTGGCAATCATTTTTATGCTCATGCCTACCCGGCAGAACGAAGAACCCAAAAGGTTTAACGCGTGATCGACTTTCATCAGGTTCACAAGGCGTACCGCGTCAGTGGCCGCGATATTCCCGCCCTGCAACCCTGCGACCTGCACATCGAACGTGGCGAAGTGTTCGGCATCATCGGCCATTCCGGTGCCGGCAAGAGCACCCTGCTGCGCCTGATCAACCGCCTCGAGGAGCCCTCCGGCGGGCGCATCGACATCGACGGTGTGGACGTCACCGCCCTGGGCGCCGACGGCCTGCGCAAATTCCGCCAGCAAGTGGGCATGATCTTCCAGCACTTCAACCTGCTGTCCTCCAAAACCGTTGCCGCCAACGTCGGCATGCCGCTGAAACTGGCAGGTATGCCGGCGAAGGAAATCGACCAGCGCGTCGCTGCCCTGCTCGATCGCGTCGGCCTCAAGGATCACGCCAACAAGTACCCGGCGCAGCTCTCGGGTGGCCAGAAGCAGCGCGTCGGCATCGCCCGCGCCCTGGCCACCCGGCCGAAGATTCTGCTCTGCGACGAGGCCACCAGCGCCCTCGACCCGCAGACCACCGCCTCGGTGCTGCAACTGCTGGCCGAGATCAACCGCGAACTGGGCCTGACCATCGTGCTGATCACCCACGAGATGGACGTGATCCGCCGCGTCTGCGACCGCGTGGCGGTGATGGATGCCGGCGTGATCGTCGAACAGGGCCCGGTGGCCGAGGTGTTCCTGCACCCGCAGCACGCCACCACCAAACGCTTCGTGCAGGAAGCCGAGCACGTCGACGAGGACGACCAACGCGACGATTTCGCCCATGTGCAGGGCCGCATCCTGCGCCTGACCTTCATCGGTGAGTCCACCTATTCGCCGGTTCTCGGCCAGGTCGCCCGGGAAACCGGCATCGACTACAGCATCCTTGCCGGGCGCATCGACCGCATCAAGGACACGCCCTACGGCCAGCTGACCCTGGCGCTGACCGGCGGCGACATCGACGCCGCCCTCGCCCGCTTCGAAGCGGCTGACGTGCACCTGGAGGTCCTGCGCTGATGGAAACCTTACTGCCCAACGTCGACTGGCTGGAAATCTGGCAGGCCAGTATCGATACCCTGAACATGCTCGGCGGCTCCATGCTGTTCACCGTGCTGTTCGGCCTGCCCCTTGGCGTGCTGCTGTTCCTCACCGGCCCGCGGCAGATGTTCGAACAGAAAGGCCTATACGCGGTGATATCCCTGGTGGTCAACGTGCTGCGTTCGGTGCCGTTCGTGATCCTGCTGATCCTGCTCATCCCGGTCACGGTGGTGATCACCGGCACCTCTCTGGGCGTCGCCGGGGCCATTCCACCGCTGGTGGTCGGCGCCACACCATTCTTCGCGCGCCTGGTGGAAACCGCCCTGCGCGAGGTAGACCGCGGCATCATCGAAGCGACCCAAGCGATGGGCGCCAGCACCCGACAGATCATCTTCAACGCCCTGCTGCCCGAAGCCCTGCCAGGCATTCTGGCGGCCATCACCGTCACTGCCATCACTCTGGTGTCCTACACCGCAATGAGCGGCCTGATCGGCGGCGGCGGCCTGGGCGACCTGGCGGTGCGTTACGGCTACCAGCGTTACCAGCCGGACGTGATGTTCGTGACCGTGGCGCTACTGGTGGTGCTCGTACAGATTCTGCAAACCATCGGCGACCGCCTGGTGGTGCACTTCTCTCGTAAATAAAACAGCTGGAAGGGCCAGCGGCAGCCTGCCGCCACGCCATCTCACTTCAAGGAGTCAACGATGAAAAAACTGCTTACTGCCCTGGCTGTCGTCGCAGCCTTCTCCAGCGCTGCCCAGGCTGAAGCCCTGCGCGTCGCCGCCTCGGCCGTCCCACACGCCGAGATCCTCAATTTCGTCAAACCGGCCCTGGCCGAAGAAGGCGTGGAGCTGGACGTGAAAGTCTTCACCGACTACGTGCAGCCCAACGTGCAGGTCGCCGAGAAACGCCTCGACGCCAACTTCTTCCAGCACCAGCCGTACCTGGACGAGTTCAACAAGAGCCGTGGCACCAGCCTGGTCAGCGTCGGTGGCGTGCACGTCGAGCCGTTCGGCGCCTACTCCAGCAAGATCAAGGATCTCAAAGACCTGCCGCAAGGCGCCAATGTGGTGATCCCCAATGACGCCACCAACGGCGGCCGCGCCCTGCTGCTGCTGCAGAAGGCCGGCGTGATCACCCTGAAGGATCCGACCAACATCCTGTCCACCCCGAAGGACATCGCCGAGAACCCGAAAGGCATCAAGGTGCGTGAACTGGAAGCCGCGACCCTGCCGCGCGTACTGACCCAGGTCGATCTGGCGCTGATCAACACCAACTACGCCCTGGAAGCCAAGCTGAACCCGACCCAGGACGCCCTGGCCATCGAAGGCAGCGACTCGCCATACGTCAACATTCTGGTGACCCGCGAAGACAACAAGGACAGCCCGGCCGTGCAGAAGCTGGTCAAGGCCCTGCACAGCGATGAAGTAAAAGCCTTCATCCTGGAAAAATACAAAGGCGCGGTGGTTCCGGCGTTCTGATCGTCGCTACGCAACTGTTGCATCCAATGCCGCGTCGCCTCCGGGCCACGCGGCATTTTCATGTCTGCAGCGCTGATTTCTCAGAGCTTTTTCACGATCTCGCGAGCTAGAGCCATACAAGGCCTAGGCGGCCCCACAAAAACAGGCGAGTAGCGGTCGGAGTCGCGCCCGACTTTACGAGCTGTAAATGAGCATTACTCGCTTCGCTCGCCCCTTCGGGGCCGCACTAAAGTGCGTTAGCTGCAAGTGGCTTTCCGACTGGGCTGGCAATCCAGCCTGTTTTTAACGCAGTAGGGCCGACGCGTAGCAGATCGTGGACAGGTTCTCAGTCGGCGGGAATAAAGCGCAGCATCCCGGCCTGTCGCGGGCCTGCTCCGCTGGGGTCGTCCTTGGGATGGGCGATGCCATCGCTGACCGGCACTTCCTCGAAATCGAACGGGCTGATGCCCTCCAGGCAGGCGACGTTGACACCGTACTGATGGGGATTGGAGCGACGCTGGTGGTGGGTGTAGATACCGCAGCGTGAGCAGAAGAAATGCTCGGCGCTCCCGGTATTGAAACGATAGGTGCTCAGCAGCTCCGTACCCTGAAGAATCCGAAAACCGGCCAGCTCGGCGGACACTGCCACCGCGCCACGCATCCGGCAGTAGGAGCAGGTGCAACGCCGTGCGGTATGCAGACCGTCGCTCAGGGTCACGTGAAAACGCACGCCGCGGCAATGACAGGCGCCGTTGATCTCGCTGATATCCTTGTTCATCCGTCACACCTCCGCTAGGCAGAAACGCCGATCATAAATCCGATTCACCCGGCAGTGGTCTGGCCAGGCACTGCAGCAGCCAGTCCAGTGCCGGCTGTCGCTGGGCACGACGCAGGATCGCCACCAGCTCGCGGTGAAAGGTCAGCTCACCCAACTCCACCACACGCAGCGTCTGCGGCCGCTGGCACCACAGGCCGGCGCGGGGAATCAGCGACACGCCCAGGCCGCATTCGACCATACGCACGATGGCTTCCAGTTCATCCAGCTCCAGCGCTTCGCGGGGCGCCAGGCGTTGTTCGCGCAGGAAACGCTCGACCTGGCGGCCGCCGAAGGAACGCCGGTCATAGCGCACGAAGGGCTGTTCACGCAGCAGTTGCAGCGGGTCATCACCCTCCATGCCGGGCGGTGCGATCAGTACGAAGGGCTCACGTGCCAGGTCGACTTGCATCAGCTCCTTGGGCAGTTCGAAGGGCGGGCGGATCAATAGCGCCAGGTCCAGCTCGCCGGCATCCACCTGGCCGAGTAGATCCAGGGATACGCCGGGCACCAGCTTCAGCTCGACCTGCGAAGCCCGGGCGCGAAAGCGCACCAGGGCCTCGGGCAGCAATCCCGTCTGTACGCTGGCAATGGCGCCGATCTTCAGCTCGCCCCGCCATTCCTCGAGCGCGGTGGGCAGCGCCATCTGCGCATACAGGCCGAGCATCTGCTCGGCCAGCGGCAAGGCGTGGCGCCCGCCAGCACTGAGCACCGCACTGCGCCCGCTGCGATCGAACAGGCGCACGCCCAGGCTCTGCTCCAGCACGCGCATCTGCGCGCTGACGGCAGATTGAGTGAGGCCCACCCGCAGCCCGGCGGCCGCGAAGGTGCCGTAGCGGGCCACGGCTACGAAGGTCTTCAATTCTCGGATCATTGATCGATTTCTTTTGAGCTCGACGGCAAGGATATTCGCTTTTAATCAAAATCCTTGCATCTAGAATCGGTGACACCGACCTGAGGAGCTCACACATGGCACTGTCCCCGTTTCACCTGGCCATCCCCGTCTACGACCTGGACGCCTCCCGGCATTTCTATGGCGAAGTGTTTGGCTGCGCCGAAGGCCGCAGCAGCGATCACTGGGTGGATTTCGACTTCTTCGGCCACCAGCTGGTGATCCACGAAGCCCCGAAAATGCCGCACCAGGAATCGGCTATCAGCAACCCGGTGGACGGCCACGACGTGCCGGTGCCGCACTTCGGCGTGATCCTCGACTGGCCAACCTGGGAAGCCCTGGCGCAGCGCCTGCAGGCACGCGAAATGGCCTTCGTGATCGAGCCCTATATCCGCTTCAAGGGCCAGGTCGGCGAACAAGCCACCATGTTCCTGCTCGACCCCTGCGGCAACGCGCTGGAGTTCAAGGCGTTCAAGGACATGAGCCAGCTGTTCGCCAAATAGGTTTTAGGAACTTGATGGGTTGCACCCATCCTACGGGTCGACCGCGAAACGTAGGATGGGTGAAACCCATCAGTGCTCCCTCGGTAACCCATTCTGCATCTACTCCCCCGCCGCCATCTCCACCTCCGCTGCCCATCCCCAATCCGGCGGATACACACCACGCTGCACATATGCGTGAAACGACGAATGCGGCCAATCGCTCACCCGCGCCACCAATCCATGCTTGACCGGGTTGTGATGGATGTAATCCATATGCCGCCGCCAATCATCTTCATCCCGAATGGCGTGTTCCCAAAAGCGACGCTGCCAGACGCCACGTTCGCCCTTGGCTCTCTGACTTTGGCGCAGGTCCGCAGGAAGCGGAATCTGCCGGGAGAAATCACCTTTGATGCGGCGCAACCGGTTGGAGAAATCCCTGTCGCCCTCGGGTAGGCGCATCAGCAGGCGGCAGTGTTCGGGAAGCACCACCCAGGCCTGTAGAGCGAAGGGCGCACGTTGCTGTTTCTGATGGATGCTCTGGCGCAGGGCGGCGATATGGGAGACCAGCCAGTCCTGGCGGCGATCGGCGAGAACCAAGGTGAAGAAATAGGTGCCACCTGCCTGGTAGTGGCGACGGTAGTTGGTCATCAACGTTCCCGTCCTTGGGTCGGTTTGTGTTTGCTGATGGGTTTCACCCATCCTACAAAATAGCGGCGCTATCAATATATCGCGCCCAGACTCGTCGAGATCCGTAGGATGGGTGAAACCCATCAACCACCGCCGATCATTTTCCGCCGACCAACCCAGGCAACTGCGCCGCCAGCTTGTCGATATTGATCGGCGCACGAATGAAGCCGCGCTGGGTGCCGTCCGGGCCGATGATGGCGAGGTTGCCGCTGTGGTCGACGGTGTAGTTTTCCTTGCTGGTATCGGCAGGAATGAAGGGGATGCTTACCGCGCTGGACAGCTTCTGGATGGTGTCCGGCTCGCCGCTCAGGCCCATGAAGCCAGCGTTGAAGTAGCCCAGGTATTTCTTCATCTGCTCCGGCGTGTCGCGGGCCGGGTCGACGCTCACCAGCACGATGCGCAGGTTGTTCCAGGTCTCTTCCGGGATCTGCGTGCGCAGTTGGCGCAGTTGCGCCAGGGTCGCCGGGCAGATGTCCGGGCAGAAGGTGTAGCCGAAGAACAACAGGCTCCACTGATCCTTGAGCTGGCCGGTGGAGAAGGCTTGGCTGTCCTGGTCGAGGAAATCCAGAGCAGGCACCTGGCGCGGCTGGGGCAGCATGACGAGGCCGGCGTCGAGCAGGGCAGCAGCGTCGTTTGACTTGCCGCGCAGCGCCTGGCTAGCGATCAGGCCGAGCACCAGGGCCGCGGCGGCGATAAGGGCGAAGATAGCGATGTGCTTGCGAGTCATGGTGGCCACGATGGTCAGGGTAAAAGGTATCGCCCTGAATGACCCGATGCCCCCGGCTCGGCGGGAGAGCTGTGCCTAGGGGCACAGGAATCGGCCATCTGGCGATGCGCAGCGGGGAAAGGTACCAGATACGCGGCGCCAGGTGGCCGTTGCACCCTGCGGCCAGCTGTCACGCTGACAGCCGGCCAGGAGCCCCTCAGGCCATGGCGCGGCGCATGTTCAGCGCGCGGCCTTCGAGGCGACGGGTCAGGCCATGGCGCTCGATCAGCAGCGCCCCGCCCTGCTGCTCGGCGGCGCGGCCCCAGTCGTCGAGCAGTTCCATGCAGGCATGGTCGACGTAGCTGAGCTTGTCGAGCGGCACGTGAAGGCGCGTGGTCGGCGCGATGCCTTCCAGCACACTGGCCAGGTGCGGCACCTTGAGGAAGGTTGCCGAGCCGGTCAGGCGCAGTTCCGCTTCGTCGGGGCCGAGCTCGTTGAGGCTGACCTTCAGGCGCGAGGCCTTGCCGGCCAGCTTGAGCAGGGTCAGGGCGAAGCCGATCAGCACGCCAGTCAGCAGGTCCACGGTGACGATGCCCAGGGCGGTGGCCGCATAGATGAACACCGGAGCACGGCCGTAACGGCCCAGGCCGCGAATGGCCTTGATGTCGACCAGCTTGAAGCCGGTGTACACCAGCACGCCGCCCAGGCAGGCGACGGGAATGCTTTGCAGCACCGCCGGCAGCACCATCACGAAGGCCAGCAGCCAGGCACCGTGGAAGATGGTCGATAGGCGGGTACGTGCACCGGCCTGGACGTTGGCCGAGCTGCGTACGATCACGCCGGTCATCGGCAGCGCGCCGAGCACGCCGCAGAGCATGTTGCCGACGCCCTGGGCGGATAGTTCACGGTCCAGGTTGGAACGGGGGCCATTATGCATACGGTCCACCGCCGCGGCGGACAGCAGGGTTTCCGCACTGGCAATAAAGGCCAGCACCACCGCCGCCAGGATGATCTGCGGGTTGGCGAGGTTGAACAGGTCGGCCGGCTGTATCCAGTCGATGGCATCGCTCAGGTTGGCCGGCACCTCGACCCGTGCCACTCCCAGGCCCAGCCACAGGCTGACGGCGGTCATCAGCGTCACGCCGATCAGCGCGCCAGGCAGAAAGCGCAGGCTTTGCGGGCGCAATTTGTCCCACAGGAACATGCAGGTGATGGTGCCGAAGCCCAGCAGGGCCGCCGCCAGCGCACTGCCGCCGCCGAGGCCGGGAATGGCCTGGCTCAGAGTCGCGGGAAAGGCCATGAGGTTGTCCAGGCCGGAGGCCTGGGGCTTCACGTCGAACATCACGTGGAACTGCGAAAGCAAGATAAGGATGCCGATACCGGCGAGCATGCCGTACACCACCGCCGGGGCGGTAACGCGGAACCAGCATCCCAGGCGCAGGCGCCCGGCGACCAATTGCAGCAGACCGGCGAGCAGCAGGATCGGCCCGAGCATGGCGATACCGTGGGTGCGTACCAGCTCGAACACCAGCACGGCGAGGCCCGCCGCCGGGCCGCTGACCTGCAGCGGCGAGCCGGCTATCCAGCCGACCACCAGGCCGCCAATGATGCCGGTGATCAGGCCCTTGGCCGGTGGCATGCCGGAGGCGATGGCGATACCCATGCACAGCGGCAGGGCGACGAGGAAAACCACGATGGATGCCAGGGCATCGCGTGGCAGAGCGGATTTGAATGAAGCGAGGGTCATGGTGCGGTCTCCTGCAGATCCGGCGCACGAAAGGTCATGACGGAGAGCTATGGCTCGCCGTCAGCAGGTGTAAGGCAGTCAGAACCCAAGGAGCTTGTTGCCTGAGGTCAGGCAACAAGCCAGAACGGCTGTCGATTGTGGGCGGTTAATCCGCGGGTCGATTCATGGCCACCGGGTGACGTCCTGTCATTAGCGTTACGAGGCCAGGTAACGGGCTCGCGGGCTGGCATTGGGGGTGGTTTCGCCATCGAGGGGCAGGAACTCGCCACGCTCGGCGTCGTACGCCTTGATGGTGCAGTTCTCGATGTCGTAGACCCAGCCGTGGATGAACAACTGGCCGCTGGCCAGGCGCGCAGCGACGGAAGGATGAGTGCGCAGATGATCGAGCTGAGCGACCACGTTCTCTTCGGTCAGCACGCCAAGTTCCTGGTGCTCGGCGCAGCTGCAGCTCTGCTGGGTAACGGTCTTGGCGACCTCGGCATGGCGCAGCCAGGCCTTGACGGTAGGCATGCGCTCGATGCTCTGCGGGTTGAGCACCGCCTTCATGGCGCCGCAATCGGAGTGGCCGCAGATGATGATGTGCTGCACGCCCAGGCCCATCACCGCGTATTCGATGGCAGTGGAAACGCCACCGTTCATCTGGCCGTAGGGCGGCACCACGTTGCCGACGTTACGGGTCACGAACAGCGAGCCGGGATCGCTCTGGGTGATCAGCTCGGGAACGATGCGCGAATCGGCACAGGTGATGAACATGGCCCGGGGGCTTTGCTGGTTGGCCAGTTTGCTGAACAGCTCGCGCTGCTCGGGGAACACGTCGTTACGAAAACGCTGGAAGCCATCAAGCAGGGTTTGCAGGGCCTCGTCTGCGCTCTGCTTGCCGGCTGCTGGGGGTGTGGCGGATCGGATGGAACGAACACGCTCGCTCATGGTGCCTCCTGGTTTTCAGTCGTGATATTGACTTGCCATCTAGTGGCAGTTTGATTCGTGACTCATAGGTCACATAGCAAACGAACTTACCCATGAAGGCTTAAACCAACCTTAATCGCAAGAAATCCGCCTAATATCGGCGGTGCTTTTGTAACCGCATGCCACCATGCGTGGATAAACGCGATGGTTTACCCAGCCGCTCTAACATGGGCCTGATAGCGACCATTCAAAAACGCGCAGATGTCTTTTCCGTGACAGCCCGGCGCCTTTGATCGAGAAACAAGGGTGTGGGTAGGAGAGCAAGACGAACCCTATCCCGCACAAACCTGCTGTACGGGATAGGGCTGCATGGCAGGATCAGCCGCGGTGGCGACCGCGGAAGAAGTCGATCAGGCCTTGAGTGGAACCGTCCTCGGCCTTCGGCTCGTCGCTGCCGACCATGCGCGAATAGACGCCCTTGCCCAGCTCCTTGCCCAGCTCCACGCCCCATTGGTCGAAGGCGTTATTGCCCCAGATGACGCTCTGCACGAACACCTTGTGCTCGTACATGGCGATCAGCGCGCCGAGGCGACGCGGGCTGACGCGCTCCATCACCAGGGTGTTGCTCGGCCGGTTACCGGGGATCACCTTGTGCGGCGCCAGGCGCTGCACGTCTTCCTCGCTCATGCCCTTGGCGCGCAACTCGGCCTCGGCCTCTTCACGAGACTTGCCAAGCATAAGCGCCTGGCTCTGCGACAGGCAGTTGGCGTACAGCCACTGGTGGTGATCGGCGACCGGGTTGTAGCTGCTCACCGGCACGATGAAATCCGCCGGAATCAGTTGGGTGCCCTGGTGCAGCAACTGGTGGTAGGCGTGCTGGCCGTTACAGCCCACACCGCCCCAGATCACAGGGCCAGTGGCGACGCTGACCGGCTGACCATCACCGCGCACGCTCTTGCCGTTGGACTCCATGTCCAGCTGCTGCAGGTGCTTGGTGATGTTACGCAGGTAGTGGTCGTACGGCAGGATGGCATGGCTCTGGGCATTCCAGAAATTGCCGTACCAGACGCCGAGGAGCGCCAGCAACACCGGCATGTTTTCCTCGAATGGCGCGGTCTTGAAGTGCTCGTCCATGCGATAGGCGCCGGACAGCAGCTCCTTGAAGTTGGACATACCAATGGACAGCGCGATGGGCAACCCAATGGCCGACCACAGCGAGTAACGGCCGCCGACCCAGTCCCACATCGGGAAGATGTTCTCTTCGCGAATGCCGAAACCCACCGCCGCTTCACGGTTGCTCGACACGGCGATGAAGTGCCGATACAGCTCGGCTTCGGAACCGCCCTGGGCCAAGTACCAGCCGCGGGCCGCCTGGGCATTCTTCAGGGTTTCCAAGGTGCCGAAGGACTTCGACGAAACGATGAACAGGGTGGTCTCGGCGCGCAGCTTGGCGGCCAGCTCATGGAATTCGCTGCCATCGATATTGGCCAGGTAATGGCAGCGCACGCCGCGCTGGGCGAACGGCAACAGCGCCTCGGAAACCAACTGCGGGCCGAGGAAGGAGCCACCAATACCGATGTTCACCACGTCGGTGATCGGCTTCTCGGTGTAGCCGCGCCACAGGCCGTCGTGGATGCGACCGACCAGCTCGGTCATCTGCTGCAGCACGCGCTGCACCTCGGGGATGATATCGACGCCGTCAACTTCCACCTTGTCGCCCAGCGGGCGGCGCAGCGCGGTGTGCAGGGCCGGGCGCTTTTCGGTGTTGTTCAGCAGCTCGCCTTCGAACAGCGCGCGAATGGCCTTTTCCAGCCCGACTTCACGTGCCAGGTTGACCAGCAGCTCGCGGGTTTCGGTGTTGATCAGGTTCTTCGAGTAATCCAGGAACAGCCCGCAGCCGCTCAGGCTGAAGGTGTCGAAACGCTTCGGGTCGGCGGCGAAGGCCTGGCGCATGCTGAAGTCGGCAAGACGCGCACGGTGGGCGACCAGGGCCTGCCAGCTCGGCAGTTGGGTGACATCCATCGATGAAGAAAGGTACGGCATGAAGACTCCTTGGTTCGGGCCAGCCTCCCGGCCCTGCGAATTCGATTACATGCCGAGGGACGCGTGCGTTGGCAAGTACGGCGTTGAAAATTGCCTACTACGCCTCGCGCCCCTGAACGGCCTTTACTGCGCCAGCTCATGCCGATACGGCAGTTGCGGGCCAACCCGTGAGCAGGTCAGCGCCGCCGCCTGCACGGCGAAATCGAGCATCGCCGAGAGCGCTTCGCGCGACAAGCCGGCCACGCCAGCCGGGCTGTCCAGCCCATGCTGCACCAGGTAGGCGATGATCGCCGCCTGAAAGGTGTCGCCGGCGCCCACGGTGTCACGGGTGACCACCTGGCGTGCCGGTAACGACCAGTGCCCATGCTGCCGGCTGAACACGCTCGCACCCTCGCTGCCGCGGGTCAGGAACACCACCTGGCAACGCTGGGCCAACCAGCGCTCGATGCTCGTCGACGGTGAGACACCGGGATACAGCAGCTCCAGGTCCTCCTCGCTGACCTTGATCAGATGCGCGTGGGCGGCAAAAGATTCAATTCGCTGCCGCCAGCGCTCGATATCGGGTGCCGGATTGAGACGCACGTTGGGGTCCAGGCTGATCAGCCGCCGCCCGCTCTCGCGCTCCACCAGCGCCAGCAAGGTGTCGCCAACCGGCGCCACCACCAGGGAATAGGAGCCGACGTGCAGGCCCGTCACCGTCTCGTCGAGCACCGGCAAATGCGCGGCCAGCACCTGACGATCAGCGCAGCCCTCGCCGCGGAACATGTACTGCGGCGAGCCTTGGGCATCCAGCGCGACCATGGCCATGGTGGTCGGCGCGTCGCTGGCGAGCAGGTAACGATCACTGACGCCCTCCTCGCTCAGCACCTGGCGCAGGCGCTGTCCGAGGTAGTCGCTGGAGATGCCGCCGAATAGCGCCGACTCGACACCGAGGCGGCGCAGGCCGACCGCCACGTTGAACGGCGAGCCGCCGGCCAAGGCCTTGAAATTCAGCTCGCTGCTGCGCTCGCCGGGGTTGCAGAAGAAATCGAACAGGGCTTCGCCGCATACCAGGTACATGGGATCTCCGCGTCACGGAAAGGCGCCTTCGCGCAGGGAAAAAGCCGGCGAATGTATCGCCGGCGTGGATTATTGCAGCGCGCGCACCTGCTCGCGATAGCGCTGGTAGACGCCCTCGTAGGCACGGCTGCGCAGCTCGTCGGGCTCGGCGCTGCGAGCGTCATCGAGGCTCACGCAGCGCTCGCATAGGCTTTGCAGGCTCAACGCCTCGCCGTGTTGATGGCTCACGCACCAGGCCGCCTGAATCGCCGCACCGAGCGCCGCCGCCTCGGTGTGCTGCGGGCAGGCCACCGGCGCGCCCATGATGTCGGCGACGATCTGCCGCCAGGTCGCGCTCTTCGCACCGCCACCGATCAGGCGGATGCTGTCGCTGCGAATGCCGCTGTCCTTGAGCAGATCGAGGCCGTAGCGCAGGCCGAAGGTGGTGCCTTCCACCACTGCGCGGCAGAGGTTGGCGCGGGTCAGGTTGTCGCTCGTGAGGCCATGCAGGCTGGCGGTGGCCAGCGGCAGCGCCGGCACCCGCTCGCCATTGAGGAACGGCAGCATCAGCACGCCTCCGGCGCCTATGGGCGCCTCGCCGACCAGGGCGCCGAAGGTTTCCACATCCAGCCCCAGCAGGTCGCGGATCGCGCCGCTGGCGTTGGTCAGGTTCATGGTGCAGATAAGCGGCAGCCAGCCGCCGGAGGACGAACAGAAGGTCGCCACCTGCGGGTGTGGGCTGACGCGCGGCTGATCGGCGTAGGCGTACACCGTGCCCGAGGTGCCGAGGCTCATGGTGATGGCGCCCGGGGCGATGTTGCCGGTGCCGATGGCGCCCATCATGTTGTCGCCACCGCCGCTGGCCACCAGCGCCCAAGGGTTTAGGCCCAGGCGCTCGGCGATTTCCGGGCGAATCGAACCGACGCACCGGTCGGATTCGATCAGCTCCGGCAGCGCCCGCACCAGGGCGCCCTCCGGGTCGATCAGCTCCAGCAGCTCGGTGTCCCAGGTGCGCGTACGCACGTTGAAATAACCGCTGCCGGAGGCATCGCCGTACTCGGCGCAGGCGCGCCCGGTCAGCCAGTAGTTGAGGTAGTCGTGGGGCAACAGGATGTGGGCGATACGGCCGAACACCTCGGGGTGATGGTCACGGGTCCACAGCAGTTTCGACACCGTGTAGCCCGGTGCGATGGCCACGCCCAGGCGTTCCAGCGAGCCGCTGTCACCGCCGAGAAAATCCAGCAGGTGGGCGTTTTCGGCAGTCGACTCGGTGTCGCACCAGAGCTTGGCCGGGCGCAGCACCTCACCCTTGGCATCGAGCAGCACCAGGCCGTGCTGCTGGCCGGACACGCCGATACCGAGAATCTCGCTGCCCGCCACCCCGGCCTGCTGCAGGGCCTGGGCGGTGGCCTGCTCGAAGGCCAGCAGCCAGTCGGCAGGGTCCTGCTCGCGGCGGCCATTGGCGCCGCTGATCAGCCGGTGCGCCGCACTGCCCTCGCCGAGCACCTTGCCGCTGTGGATATCCAGAATCAGCGCTTTGGTGCCCTGGGTGCCGCAATCGATGCCGAGGTACATGGCTCAGTCACCCAGCAAGGTCTGCAGGGTGCGCGTCACGCCCAGCTTGCGCAGGCTGTCGTAGCACAGTTCGAAGGCGGTGACGAAGGCCGCGGACTGCGGAATGGCGGTGCCGAAGATCACCTCGACGCCCAGCACCCGCTCGCGCACCCGGTCATCGTCGGCCACCAGCGCCTGGCAGAACTCAGCGCGCGGGTCGGGGATGCGGTAGGTGGTGCCGGTTTCGTCGACGCCCTTGAGATACAGCGCCCAGGCCGCGACCACCAGGGCCGCGCGCTCCAGCGGCCGGCCATCTTCGATCAGCCGGTTGATGGTCGGCACGATGAACTTGGGAAACTTCGACGAGCCGTCCGAGCAGACGCGCTCGAGCTGATCGGCGATGGCCTGGTTGGAGAAGCGCTCGATCAGGGTGTCCTTGTAGTCGTCCAGGTCGATGCCCGGTACTGGCGCCAGCTGCGGGGTCACGTCCAGGTCCATGAAGGTGCGCACGTAACGGCGGAACAAGGGGTCGTTCATGGTTTCGTGAACGTAGCGGTAGCCCTTGAGAAAGCCCAGGTAGGTCAGCGCCAGGTGGCTGCCGTTGAGCAGCTTGATCTTCATTTCCTCGTAGGGCGTGACGTCGTCGGTGAACTGCACGCCGACCTTTTCCCAGGCCGGCCGGCCATTGACGAACTTGTCTTCCAGCACCCACTGCAGGAACGGCTCGCAGACCACCGGCCAGGCGTCGGCGACACAATGGCGCTCGGCCAGCTGGGCGCGGTGAGCATCGCTGGTCATTGGCGTGATGCGGTCGACCATGGCATTGGGAAAGCTCACGTGGCTGTCGATCCAGCCGGCCAGCTCATGATCGGCCAGATGGGCGAAGGCCAGCAGCGCCTTGCGGGTCACCGCGCCGTTGTGCGGCAGGTTATCGCAGGACATCAGGGTGAACGCCGGGGTGCCGGCGGCGCGGCGTTTGGCCAGGGCCGCGCAGAGGAAGCCGAACACGCTGCGCGGCGCCTCCGGGTGCGCCAGGTCGTGCTGGATGTCCGGCAGGTGGGCCATGAACTCACCGGTGCTGTCGTCTATGCAGTAGCCGCCTTCGGTGATGGTCAACGAGACGATGCGAATCGCCGGGTCGGCCAGCTTGTCGATCAACGCGGCGGGCGAGTCCTCGGCCAGCAGCATGCCGTTGATGGCACCGACCACGCGTACTTCGAGGCCCGGCTCGTCGCCCAGCACGAACATCGTGTAGAGGTGATCCTGCTCGGCCAGGGCCTGCTGCATGGCGCGGTCTTCGCGACGCAGGCCGACGCCGCAGATGCCCCACTCGCGGGCTTCGCCGCGGTTGAGCAGGGCTTCGGTGTAGATCGCCTGGTGGGCGCGGTGGAAGCCGCCGACGCCGATATGGGCGATGCCCTGGCGCACGTCGGCCGGGTCGTAGGCTGGCACGTCGATTTCGGGGGCCAGTGCGGAGAGGTTCTTGCGATTGAGTTTCATGGGGCGATTCCTGCGCGTCAGGCGGCCTGGCCGGCCTGGATGCGTTTGTCGATGGCCAGGCCATCGGCGTTGAAGACGTGGCAGTGGGCCGGGTCGAAATCCAGCGCCAGGGCTTCGCCGTAAGCCGGCGAGAAGTCGCCGCGCACCCGCACGGTGAGGTCTTCCTCGCCGACGCGCACGTGGCAGAAGGTGTCGCTGCCCAGGCGTTCGCTGACGTCGGCGGTGGCCTGCAGGCGGCCCTGCCCGGCCGGCACCACGTTGAGGTGCTCGGGGCGGATGCCGAGGGTGATCTGGTCACCGTTGCGCAGGCCGGTGGCAGCCAGCGGCAGGTCCAGCGCGGCGCCGCAGCTCAGGCGCAACTGGCAGCGGCCGCCGTCGACGCCTTCCACCTGGCCACGCAGGAAACCCATCTTCGGCGTGCCGAGAAAGCCGGCGACGAACAGGTTCACCGGGTGGTTGTAGAGCTCCAGCGGCGAGCCGACCTGCTCGACGCGGCCGCCGTTGAGCACCACCACCTTGTCGGCCAGGGTCATGGCCTCGACCTGGTCGTGGGTCACGTAGATCATCGTTGCCTTGAGCTCCTTGTGCAGGCGCGCCAGCTCCAGGCGGGTCTGCACGCGCAGGGCGGCATCGAGGTTGGACAGCGGCTCGTCGAACAGAAAGATCTTCGGGTTGCGCACGATGGCGCGGCCGATGGCCACACGCTGGCGCTGGCCGCCGGAGAGCTGCTTGGGTTTGCGATCGAGCAGCGCGCCCAACTCGAGGATGCGCGCGGCGTTGGCGACCTTCTCCTCGACCTCCTGCTTGCCGACCCGGGCCAGGTCGAGGGCGAAGGACAGGTTCTTGCGCACCGTCATGTGCGGGTACAGGGCGTAGGTCTGGAACACCATCGCCAGGTCGCGCTTGGCCGGCGCGGTGTCGGTGATGTCGGTGCCATCGAGGGTGATGGTGCCGCTGGAGACTTCCTCCAGCCCGGCGATCAGGCGCAGCAGCGTGGACTTGCCGCAGCCGGACGGGCCGACGAACACCACGAACTCACGGTTCTCGATATCCAGGTCGATGCCCTTGATGATCGCCGTGCCGTCGAAGCCTTTTTTCAGGTTGCGGATTTTCAAATCAGCCATGACGTAAACCTCTTATTTGACGGCGCCGAACGACAGACCACGCACTAGCTGCTTCTGGCTGATCCAGCCGAAGATCAGGATGGGCGCGCAGGCGAGGGTCGAAACGGCGGAAAGCTTGGCCCAGAACAGGCCTTCGGGGCTGGAATAGGAGGCCACCAGCGCGGTCAGCGGCGCGGCGGCGGAGCTGGTCAGGTTGAGCGACCAGAACGCCTCGTTCCAGCACAGGATCAGCGACAGCAGCATGGTCGAGGCCAGGCCGCCGCGGGCGATGGGTAGCAGCACGCGAGCGATCTCCTGCCAGGTGGTGGCACCATCGAGCCGCGCCGCTTCGAGGATCTCGCCGGGAATGTCCTTGAAGTAGGTGTACACCATCCACACCACGATCGGCAGGTTGATCAGGGTGTAGATGACGATGAGCGCGATGCGCGAATCGAGCAGGCCGAACTGCTTGGCCAGCAGGTAGATCGGCACCAGCACGCCC
The DNA here is from genome assembly GCF_900112645.1 of Phytopseudomonas straminea. GTDB lineage: Bacteria > Pseudomonadota > Gammaproteobacteria > Pseudomonadales > Pseudomonadaceae > Aquipseudomonas > Aquipseudomonas straminea. The sequence goes on from NZ_FOMO01000001.1 coordinate 654,478, forward strand.
ACCGGCGGCAGCATCTTGGTCGACAGCATCCACAGCAGCGTGCCCTTGGTGCGTTTGGTCTCGAAGAACGCCATCGAGTAGGCCGCCGGCACCGCGATGAGCATGCACAGCAGAGTCGCGGCGAAGGAGATCAGCACCGAATTCCAGGCGTAGGCGAAGTAGTCGCTGCGCTCGTTGATGTGCAGGTAGTTCTCCAGGGTCGGGGTGAAGATGAACTGCGGTGGCGTGGCGAAGGCATCCAGCTCGGTCTTCAGGCTGGTCAGCACCATCCAGAAGATCGGGAAGAAGATCAGCGCGGCCACGGCCCAGGCCAGCGTACCGACCAGCACGCTCTGCAGGCGACGGGATTGTTTTAGCGTCAGCATGCTCTGCTCCTACTGCCGGTCGGTCAGGTTCTTGCCGATCATGCGGATCAGCACGATGGCGGCGATGTTGGCGATGACCACGGCGATCAGCCCGCCGGCGGAGGCCATGCCCACGTCGAACTGCAGCAGCGCCTGGGTGTAGATCAGGTAGGCCAGGTTGGTCGATTCGTAACCCGGCCCGCCGCTGGTGGTGGTGTAGATCTCGGCGAACACCGAGAGCAGGAAGATGGTTTCGATCATCACCACCACGGCGATCGGCCGTGCCAGGTGCGGCAGGGTCAGGTGCCAGAAGATGGCCAGCGGGCCGGCACCGTCGAGGCGCGCGGCCTCCTTCTGCTCCTGATCCAGCGACTGCATGGCGGTCATCAGGATGAGGATGGCGAACGGCAACCACTGCCACGACACGATGAGAATGATCGAGAACAGCGGATGGTGCGCCAGCCAGTCCACCGGCTGGGCGCCGAAGAACTGCCATACGGCGGCGAGAATCCCCGATACCGGATGGAAGATCAGGTTCTTCCACAGCAGCGCGCTGACCGTCGGCATGATGAAGAACGGCGAGATCAGCAGCACCCGCACGATGCCGCGACCAAAGAACTCGCTGGCTTCCAACAGCGCGGAGATCAGCACGCCGAACACCACGCTGATCAACAGCACGCTGCCGACCAGCAGCAGGGTGTTGCCGGCGCCGGACAGGAAGGCAGCATCGGTGACGAAGTATTCGAAGTTTTCCAGGCCGACGAAATCGTTCTCGCCGGGGTACAGCAGGTTGTAGCGGATCAGCGAGAAGTAGATGGTCATGCCCAGGGGCACGATCATCCAGATCAGCAGCAGAACCACCGAAGGGCTGACCAGGAACCAGCCGGGCGCCAGGCGCTTGCGCCGCGTGGCGACGGCTTCGCCAGCCGCTGGCGAGCGGGAGTCGAGGGTTGTGTTATCCATGGGGGCTCCGCAATGAGCGGTTAGGTATTGATCGTTCCCACGCTCCGCGTGGGAACGCCGCCTTTGGCGCTCCGCGCCGCGTAACACCGGGTCAGCGGACGCGGAGCGTCCCGACATACGTTCCCACGCCGACGTTTCGACGCCTCGACGTGGGAACGATCACGGTGCCGTTACTTCGGATACCCGGCGCGTTTCATTTCCCGCTCGGTGCTCTGCTGCGCGGCCTGCAGCGCCTGCTCGGGCTGCATCTGCCCGGTCAGGGCGGCGGCGAACAGCTTGCCGACGGCGGTTCCAATGGCCTGGAACTCGGGAATGGTCACCAGCTGGATGCCCACGTACGGCACCGGCTTGGCGCTCGGGTCGGCCGGGTTGGCCTTCTTCAGCGAATCTAGGGTCACCTTGGCGAACGGCGCGGCCTTCATGTAGGCATCGCTGTAGGTCGAGGCGCGGGTGCCTGGCGGCACGTTGGCGACGCCATCCTTCTCGGCGACCAGCTCGGCGTAGGCCTTGGAGGTAGCCCAGGCGCTGAAGGTCTTGGCGGCATCCTTGGACTTGGAACTGGTGGGGATCGCCAGCGCCCAGGAGTACAGCCACGAGGCGCCCTTGTCGGTGACCTGGGTCGGCGCGAAGGTGAAGCCCACCGAGTCGGCAACCTTGCTCTGCGACTTGTCGGTAACGAACGAGCCGGCCACGCTGGCATCGACCCACATGGCGCACTTGCCGCTGTTGAACAGCGCCAGGTTCTCGTTGAAGCCGTTGCTCGAGGCGCCCGGCGGGCCGTATTTCTTCATGGTGTCGACGTAGAAGTTCAGCGCGTTCTTCCACTCGCTGCCGGTGAATTCCGGCTTCCACTGTTCATCGAACCAGCGCGCACCGTAGGCGTTGGCCACGGTGGTGATCAGCGCCATGTTCTCGCCCCAGCCGGCCTTGCCACGCAGGCAGATGCCGTACTGGCCCTTGTCCGGCTGGTGCAGCTTGCCGGCGAACTCGGCCATCTGCTCCCAGGTCGGCTGCTCGGGCATCTTCAGCCCGGCCTGTTCGAACAGGTCGGTGCGGTAATAGGTGATCGAGGCTTCGGCGTAGAACGGCAGTGCGTAGAGCTGGCCGTTGGCCGACAGGCCTTCGCGCACGGAGGGGAACACATCGTCGAGGGCGTAATCGGCAGGCAGATCCTTCATCGGCTCCAGCCAGCCCTTCTCGCCCCACAGCGCCGCTTCGTACATGCCGATGGTCAGCACGTCGAACTGGCCGCCCTGGGTGGCGATGTCAGTGGTCAGGCGCTGGCGCAGCACGTTCTCTTCGAGTACCACCCACTTGAGCTTGATGTCCGGGTGCTGTTCTTCGAAGGTCTTGGCCAGGCGCTGCATGCGAATCATGTCGCTGTTGTTGACCGTGGCGATGGTCACGGTCTCGGCAGCCTGGGCGCCGACGGTCAGGGAAAGGCATGAAGCGGCTACGAATACTTTGAGCGTATGGTTCATGGTCTTGAACTCCTCTCCCTGGCCCGGTGAGCCTCGGGAGACGTTATTGTTTTTGTGGGCCGACCCGGATTACACCCCTAGCGCCGAACGCGAACAACGCCTCGACTGCACTTTGACCGATACTTTTTTGCACTGAGAGTGGAGCAAGCTGGCCAGCAGAAAAAGCCAGGCTCAGCCTCAAAAACGCTGCTTCTGGCTGTTTTGCCGTAGATAGGCGTGAAGGATTCAGTACAGGTTTTGCGCAGTAAAGCGCTGGGTGACCAACCGTCGGTAGCCGCTGGGTGTCATGCCCTTGAGCTGCTGGAAGCGTCGGTTGAAGTTGGAAATATTGTTGAAGCCGGACTCGAAACACACCTCGGTCACCGGCTTGTCGCTCTGGGTCAGCAGCTCGCAGGACTTGCTCACCCGCAGGCGATTGACGAACTCGACGAAGCCGCGCCCGGTGGCCTGCTTGAAGAAGCGCGAGAAGTAGGTGGGCGTCATCCCGAGGTACTCGGCCACTTCCTCCTGGCTCAACTCCTGGGCATAGCGCTGGAAGATGTAGTCGACGGCGCGGTTGATGCGGTCGACATGGTGTTCGTCGGCCAGCTGCGCAGCGGTGCGATCGGACAGCAACTGGTAATCGTCGCAGGCGGCGAGCAGCTCCATGAGAATGAAGAAGTTACCCAACCGGGTCATACCCTGGGAATCGGCGATGCGCTGCAGCAACTGGCGCGCCTCGCCGATGGTGTGCGGGCAACGGAACTCGATACCGTACTGGGCGCGGGCCAACAGCGGCTGCAGGTCCTTGAGCTCGGCGAACACCGCGGTGCCGCTTTCCAGCACCTCGTCGGTGAAGTTGACCAGCATGTCGCGCTCGGCCACCGCTTCGCCCGGCGCCATCTGGCTGATCCAGTTGTGCGGCAGGTTGGGGCCGGTGAGAAACAGGGTGTCGGGAGAGAAATTGCCGATGTAGTCGCCGATAAAAACCTTGCCGGCGCTGGCGACGATCAGGTGCAGCTCGTATTCCTTGTGGAAATGCCAGCGCACCAGCGGGCTGGGAAAGCCGTGCTGGCGATAGATCAGCGAATGACCTTCGTGGTCATCCATCAGCTCATAGGACGGGTCGAGCGTTCTCTGCGATCGGGACATGGCGGGCCGGCATCGTCTTGTTCTTGTCGGTGATTGCCGGGGGCCGCGCTCGTCGCGCAACCCACCGACCGACTAAAGACCCTAGCACAACCCGTCGGGTTCGCTTGTTCGACTCGGATTGTAGGATGGGTCGGGCCGCGTAGGTAAAACCCATCAATGCGGTGATGGGTTTCACCCATCCTACGGATCTACATTCTGTGGGAGCGCGCCATGCGCGCGAATCGCGGGCATGGCCCGCTCCCACAGGCGTAAGGTGGACGACGCGTCACCTACGCGGCTCGCACTATCCTACGAGCCCTCAGCCCTGTGGATAACGCGCGCGCGGCGTGGCCATCGGCAGTGGGCCGTCGCCGATCTGGCGGAACTCGCCGGTTTCGGCATCGTAGGCTTTGATCTCGCTGCTTTCGATGTCGTACACCCAGCCATGGATGAACAACTGGCCGGCCGCCAGGCGCGAGGCCACCGAGGGATGGGTGCGCAGGTGGTCGAGCTGGGCCACCACGTTTTCCTCGGTGAGCACGCCCAGGGTGGTGTGGTCAGCGCAGCCGCAGTTGTCGGCCACCACAGTCTTGGCGACTTCAGCGTGGCGCAGCCAGGCCTTTACCGTGGGCATGCGCTCCAGGGTTGCCGGATCGAGTACAGCTTTCATCGCGCCGCAGTCGGAGTGGCCGCAGACGATGATGTGCTGCACGCCCAGGGCGGCGACCGCGTATTCGATGGCGGTGGACACGCCGCCGTTCATCTGGCCATAGGGTGGCACCACGTTGCCGACGTTGCGGGTCACGAACAGGTCGCCCGGTTCGCTCTGGGTGATCAGCTCGGGAACGATGCGCGAGTCGGCGCAGGTGATGAACATGGCGCGCGGCGACTGGGCATGGGCCAGCTTCTTGAACAGCGCCTGCTGCTGCGGGAATACATCCTGACGAAAACGCAGGAAGCCATCGACCAGATGATCCAGCGCCTCGGCGGCCGATGCGGCGTTCTTTTCGGATTTGCTATCAGCAGGACGACGATTACCAGGCATAGCATTACCTCGCTTACGGATGGGGGACGGCGCGTGCGACAGCGCACAGCTTCCCAGCCGGCAGGATCACCGGCAAGGGATTGGGGCATTTGACTGTGGCAAATCCCTTCAGGACACGTCGGCGCGATAAATCGTCGAGCGGCCGGATATATCGACCGTATTTTCGCTGGGTCGTGCGCCGAGCTAATCATCCATGACACGGCCAATAGCCAACCTGGGTATCGCTACGCTCAACGCCAGGCTACAGAGCCCGTAGCCCGGGTCGAGCGCAGCGACACCCGGAAACCGGCTCGCTCAGAACAAGCCCATCTGCTGCCCTGGCGGCGCGAACTGCGAGCAATCCAGTACGCCGCGCTTGCTGCCATCGTACCCATAACGGCGGCGCGCCAGGCGAAAGCGCTGGGCCAGCAGCTCGGCGAAGTGCCCCTCCCCCTTCATTCGCGCGCCGAAACGGCTGTCGTAGTTCTGCCCGCCGCGGGATTGGCGGATCAGGCTCATCACGTGTTCGGCGCGGTCGGGGAAATGGGTCTGCAGCCATTGCTCGAACAAATCGGCGATCTCCAGGGGCAAGCGCAGCAACACGTAGCCGGCCGAACTGGCGCCGGCTTCACGGCCCGCTTCGAGCAGGCGCTCGAGCTCCATGTCGTTGATCATCGGGATCATCGGCGCAGCCATCAGGCCGACCGGCACGCCATGCTCGTGCAGGGCCTTCATCGCCCGCAGACGCGCCTTGGGCGCTGCGGTGCGCGGCTCCATGATGCGCTTGAGCTCGTCGTCCAGGGTGGTGACGCTAAACGCCACGCTGACCAGATTACGGCTGGCCAGCTCTTCGAGCAGATCCAGGTCGCGCAGGATCAGCGCGCTCTTGGTGATGATGCTCACCGGGTGGCGATAGCGCAGCAGGATCTCTAGAGCCTGGCGTGTCAGCTGGTGTTCGCGCTCGATGGGCTGGTAGCCGTCGGTATTGATGCCCAAGGCAATGGGCGCCGGTACGTAGCCCGGCTTGCTCAACTGCTCTTCGAGGCGCTCGGCCAAGTTGGTCTTGGCGATCAGCTTGGTCTCGAAATCGATGCCCGGCGACAGGTCCCAATAGGCATGGCTGGGCCGGGCGAAACAGTAGATGCAGCCGTGCTCGCAGCCGCGATAGGGATTCACCGAACGGTCGAAGCCCACGTCCGGCGAGCTGTTGCGGCTGATCACCGTCTTAGCCTTTTCATGACGGACTTCGGTGACGAAGGTCAGCGGCGTCTGTTCCTGATACCAGCCGTCGTCCTCGGCCTCGCTGGTGGTGGGCGCGAAGCGATTGTGCGGCTTGCTGGCGGTGCCGCGCCCGCGGACGAAATCAGACATGGGAGATCTCACGAATACTGTATTTACATACAGTAATTGAGCACGGAAAGTTTTCCTAGCACGCCCGATCAATGGCCGCCGGCACCTCGACCTGAACGGTGCGCGGAAAAGTCGCACACATCTGGTTACATGACGTTAAAATAGTTGTTTTGCTAACTATCAGAAGACTCATCAATGAACCTTTCGCGTCGCCAATTGCTGGGTACGCTGCTGGTCTCGGGCGGCTGTGCGGCGTTCGCCGGCTTGCCCGCCTGGGCCCTGTCGGCCGAGAGCCCCGCGCCTTATACGCGCTTCATGCGCCTCTCCACGCTGCTGATCAACCACCAGCTCAGCGCCGCGGTCGGCATGCGCATCGCCGACGCCGCGCAGCAAAAGTACCCGCAGCTGACCGACATGATGAACCGCATCATCGCCATCGCCGAGCAGCGCCAGGCCCGCACCGTGGAAGATTTCTTCGCCGATGTTCCCGAAGGCGAACTGCGCGAGCTGGCGTACTGGGTGATCTTCGCCTGGTACAGCGGCGTGTCCTCGCCCGCGGCGGACGCCCAGCTGTTCACCTATGAAGAAGCACTGACCTTCAAGACCACCGCCGATGTGGTTGCCATCCCGTCCTACGGGCTGAGCGCGCCCAATGGCTGGAGCCAGGTCACCGTCGCCCTGAGCCCGCTGCCCCGTTTCTGATCCCCTCGAAGAATTCCAGAAAAATGAAAAGCCTGAACAGCGCCGACGTCGTGATCGTCGGCACCGGCGTGGTCGGTGTGACCATCGCCGAACAACTGCTCGACGCCGGCCTTAGCGTGCTGCTCCTCGAAGCCGGCCCGCGAGTCACCCGCGCCGAAATCGTCGAGAACTTTCGCAACCTGCCCCTGGGCCTCAAGGGCGACTCCACGGCCTGCTACCCGCCGCGCCCCTGGGCGCCGCACCCGATGCCCTCGTTCGAGAAGCCGGACGACACCTACCTGCAGCTCAGCGGCCCCGACGCCTACGCGCAGACCTTCATCCGTTACGCCGGCGGCTCGACCTGGCACTGGGCCGGCACCAGCTGGCGCCTGACGCCCGAGGACATGCGCCTGCACACCCTGTACGGCGTGGGCCGCGACTGGGCCTTCGACTACCAGGAGCTGGAGCCCTACTACACACGCACCGAATACAAGCTGGGCATCTGCGGCCCGTCCAAGCCCGAGGATCAGTGGCCGCCGCTGCCGCGCTCCAAGCCATACCCGATGCCGCCGCTGCCGTTCAGCCCCGGCGAGCAGCGCTTCACCGAAGTGGTGCAGACTCTGGGCTACCGCAACGTGCCGGTGGCCCAGGCGCGCAACAGCGGCATGCCCTACGACGACCGCCCGGCCTGCTGCGCCAACAACAACTGCGTACCGGTGTGCCCGGTGGGCGCCAAGTACGACGCCGCCACGGCCCTCGGTCGCCTGGAAGCCAAGGGCGCGGTGATCACCACCGATGCGGTGGTCTACCAGGTCGAGACTGGCGAAGGTAACCGCATCCAGGCCGTGCATTATCTGGACAAGGAAAAGCAGCGTCATCGCCTCGGCGGCAAGCTGTTCGTGCTGGCCTGCAATGGCCTGGAAACCGCCAAGCTGCTGCTGATGTCGGCCGATGAGCGCAACCCCAACGGCGTGGCCAACAGCTCCGACCAGGTGGGCCGCAACATGATGGACCACCCGCAGATCAGCCTGAACCTGACCCTGGCCGAGCCGTACTGGTCCGGCGTCGGCCCGGTGGTCAACAGCGGCATCATGCAGACCTCCCAAGGCGACTTCCGCAGCGAGCACGCCGGTGCCTACTTCCGCTTCAACAACTTTGCGCGCAACCGCTTCGTCACCTTCGAAGCTCTTGGCAAGGGCCTGGTCGGCAAGGCGCTCGACGAAGAAATCCGCCGCCTGACCGCCTGCACCGCCAACGTGGTGATCGCCCACGAGATGCTGCCGGACGCCAACAACCGCCTGACCCTGTCGAACAAGAAGGACTGGCTGGGCCTGCCCAAGCCGGCGATTCACTACGACGTCGGCGACTACGTGCGCAAATCCTTCGAGCGCTACTCGCGGCCCATCGCCCTGCGCATCGCCGAAGCCATGGGCGCCACCGACGTGAAGGTCGCGCCCAAGTTCGCCCAGAGCAAGCACATCATGGGCGGGACCATCATGGGCCTGGACCCGCGCGACTCGGTGGTCGATTCCCACTGCCGCGCCCACGACCACGACAACCTGTTCCTACCCGGCGGCGGCGCCATGCCGAGCACCGCCTGCGGCAACAGCACCATCACCATGGTGGCGCTGGGCCTGCGCGCCGCTGACGCCATCGTCAGCCAGCTGAAGGGGGCCTGAGCATGAACCGCCTCAACACCCTGCTCGCCGCCGCTTTCATCGTACTACCGGGCCTGGCCGCCGCGCAGAGCTTCCCCGAGGAGCTGGTCAAGCGTGGCGAGTACACCGCCACCGCGTCGGACTGCGTGGCCTGCCACACCGCCCATGGCGGCAAGCCGATGGCCGGCGGGCTGGTGATGGCCTCGCCGGTTGGCGAAATCGTCGCCACCAACATCACCCCGTCCAAGCAGTTCGGCATCGGCTACTACATCGAACAGCAGTTCGCCGACGCCCTGCGCAAGGGCGTGCGCGCTGACGGCGCCAACCTCTACCCGGCGATGCCCTACACCGCCTACGCCAAGCTCAGCGATGACGACGTGCACGCCCTGTACGCCTACTTCATGCAGGGCGTGGCGCCGGTCGACGAGCCGGTGGCCGAAACCAGCCTGCCGTTCCCGATGAACATCCGCCTGTCCATGAAGGCATGGAACCTGCTGTTTCACGACGACCAGCCGCTCAGCGATGACGCCGAGCACTCGGCCGCCTGGAACCGCGGCCGCTACCTGGTCGAAGGCGCGGCGCACTGCGGCACCTGCCACACGCCGCGCGGCCTGCTGATGCAGGAGCAGAACGACAGGTTCCTCGCCGGCGCCCAAGTCGGCCCCTGGTACGCGCCGAACATCACGCCGCACCGCAACAGCGGTATTGGCAGCTGGACGGCCGATGAGCTGGTGCAGTACCTCAAGACCGGCCACCTGGAAGGCAAGGCGCAGGCCGCCGGCAGTATGGCCGAGGCGATCAGCCACAGCTTCCAGCACCTGCGTGACGACGACCTGCGCGCCATCGCCGAGTACGTGATGAGCGTGCCGGCCGTAGCGAGTGCCGACGGTTTCAGCGGCGAGCAGTCACGCTTCAACCAGGGCCAGGCCGGCAACCACTTGAGTGATTTGCGCGGTGTGGAAAACGCCGAGGACGCCAAGGGCGCGCGCATCTACTCCGGCAGCTGCGCCTCCTGCCACGGCTACAACGGCCAGGGCACCACGGACGCCTACTACCCGAGCCTGTTCAGCAACTCGGCGCTGACCGGCGTGAACACCAGCAACCTGCTGGCGACTATCCTCTATGGAGTCGACCGCAAGACCACCCAGGGCCACGTGTTCATGCCGCCATTTGGCGACCAGCCTAATGCACTCAATCGCCTGAACAACGACGAGATCGCCGCGCTGGCTAACTACCTGGTGCGACAGTACGGCGACGGCAAGCAGGCGGTCAGCGCCGACGATGTGCAGACCATCCGCCAGGGCGGCCCGGCCTCCAACCTCCTGCTACTGGCCCGCCTCGGCATGCTGGCCGGCGCGCTGGTCGCCCTCGGGCTGATCGTCTGGCTGCTGGCGCGCAGGCGTCGCGTAGCCCGGCAGCGCGCCGCCTGACCGCAGCAGCGGGCCGGCCCTCGGCTCGCTGCTGCTTGAGCCCGGGTAGTGCAACGCTACCCGGCGCACGTTGCCCTGAAACGGTTGCCTGAACCGTTCGTCGCCTGGCATGGTCGCATCTGCACACACCTTCGCGTCCCTGCTGTGCCGGAGCCTCCATGCCGCCCGTACCGACCTCTGCGTTGCCTCGCCTTGCCGTGGCCCTGCTGGCTTTCGCGCTGCTGGCCGGCTGTAGCGACGAGCCGCCGCCCGCGCCGAAGAGTCCGCGGGTCAAGGTGGCGACCGTCAGCCAGGTGGACTACGCGGCGGATGCCACCGTCACCGGCGACGTGCAGGCGCGGGTGCAGACCGACCTGTCGTTTCGCGTCGGCGGCAAGATCACCGAGCGCCTGGTGGATGTCGGCGACACGGTGAAGGCCGACCAGGTGCTGGCGCGCCTCGATCCGCAGGACCAGCGCAACGCGGTGCGCTCCGCCGAAGCGGCCGCTGAAGCCGCCCGCGCCCAGGTCAAGCTCAGTGCCGCCAACCTGTGGCGCCAGCAGCAACTGCTGCCCAAGGGCTACACCAGCCGCAGTGAATACGACAGCGCCGTGGCCAGCGACCGCAGCGCGCGCAACAGCCTGGCTGCCGCCGAAGCGCAACTGGCCGACGCCCGCGAACAGGCCGGCTACACCGAGCTGCGCGCCGAAAGCGACGGGGTGATCACCGCCCGCCAGGCCGAAGTCGGCCAGGTGGTGCAGGCCGCCACGCCGATCTTCGGCCTGGCCCGCGAAGGCGCCCGCGATGCGGTGTTCAACGTTTTTGAAGCGCTGCTGGTCGAGCCTGGCCAGGCGGTGCAGGTCAGCCTGCTCGACAACCCCGAGGTGACCGCCCGTGGCGTGGTGCGCGAGGTCAACCCGCAGGTGTCGGCGCAGAGCGGCACGGTGCAGGTCAAGGTCAGCCTCGAAGAAGTGCAGGCAGCGATGACCCTGGGCTCGGCGGTCAGCGCCCATGTCAGCAACCCGGTGGTGCGCAGCGTCGAGCTGCCCTGGTCGGCGCTGACCAAGGCGGAAAGCGAGCCCGCGGTGTGGCGCCTGGGTGAGGACGATACCGTGCAGTTGCACCCGGTGCAGGTCGGCCGCTACCTGACCGACAAGGTGATCATCCGCGCCGGCCTGAATGACGGCGACCGCGTGGTGGTGGCTGGCGGGCAACTGCTGCATCCGGGCCAGAAGGTGGAAATCGCCGAGGCTCGTGCACAGAATCAGCAGCAACAGCAGGAGCAGCAGCCATGAAGCGCGCTATCCCGTTAGTGCTGCTCGCCGCCCTGCTCGCCGGCTGCGCCGAAGACGAGAAACCCGAGCCGATCCGCCCGGTGCTCTACACCGAAGTGCAGCAGCAGGACCAGCAGGTGCTTGGCCGCTTTGCCGGCACCATCGAGGCGCGGGTGCAGAGCACCCTGGGCTTTCGCGTCGGCGGTCGGGTTTCCCATCGCATGGTGGACGCCGGCGCCGAAGTGACGGCCGGCACGCCGCTGGCCACCCTCGACCCCACCGACCAGCAGAACGCTCTGCGCGCCAGCGAAGGCGACCAGGCACGCGCCGAAGCGCAGTGGATCAACGCCCAGGCCAATGCCCGGCGCCAACAGGAACTGTTCGACCGCGGCGTCGGCGCCAAGGCCAACCTGGAGCAAGCCCAGACCGAACTGAGCAACGCCCGCAGCAACCGCGACCAGGCCGCAGCGGCCACCCGCCAGGCCCGCGACCGGCTGAACTACGGCACCCTGAAAAGCGACTTCGATGCAGTGGTCACCGCCTGGCACGTGGAGGCTGGCCAGGTGGTCGGCGCCGGCCAGGAAGTGGTCACCCTGGCCCGCCCGGACTTGCGCGAAGCGGTGTTCGACCTGCCCGTGGAGCTGGCCGACGGCCTGGACGATCAAGTGCAGTTCAACGTCGCCTCCCAGCTCGACCCGAGCATCGCCACCCGCGGCCGGCTGCGCGAACTGGAGCCGCGCGCCGATGCCGCCACCCGTACCCGCCGCGCCCGCCTGACCCTGGAAGAAACACCGCCCGGCCTGCGCCTGGGCACTGCGGTGGCGATCAGCATGACCCGCGCCCAGCAGCCGCGCAGCCTGTTGCCGGCCGCCGCCGTACAGGAAGTCGACGGCCAGAGCCGCGTATGGGTGATCGACACCCAGGCCAACACCGTGCACCCGCGCACCGTGCAGGTGGTCGGCCGCGAAGGCGAACAGATCAGCGTCGAAGGCCTTGCGGCCGGCGACAAGGTAGTCAGCGCCGGCCTGAGCGAACTCAGGGACGGCCAGCAGATCCGCATCGATGAGGGCGTCGCACCATGACCCAGCAGGCGCCGCGCAAGGACGGCTTCAACCTCTCGGACTGGGCGCTGCGCCACCAGTCGTTCGTCTGGTACCTGATGTTCGTGTCGCTGCTGATGGGCGTGATCTCCTACATGAACCTGGGCCGCGAGGAAGACCCGGCGTTCACCATCAAGACCATGGTCATTCAGACTCGCTGGCCGGGCGCCACGGTGGACGAAACCCTCAACCAGGTCACCGACCGCATCGAGAAAAAGCTCGAGGAACTGGACTCGCTCGACTACGTGAAGAGCTACACACGGCCCGGCGAGTCGACCGTCATGGTGTTCTTGCGCGACACCACCAGCGCTGGCGACATCGACAACATCTGGTACCAGGTCCGCAAGAAGATCGACGACATTCGCGGTGAGTTTCCCCAAGGCTTGCAGGGCCCGTCGTTCAACGACGAATTCGGCGACGTGTTCGGCTCCATCTACGCCTTCACCGGTGACGGCTTGAGCATGCGCCAGCTTCGCGATTACGTGGAAAAAGTGCGCGCCGAGATCCGTAGCGTGCCGGACCTGGGCAAGGTGCAGATGGTCGGCCAGCAGAACGAGGTGTTCTACCTCAACTTCTCGACCCGCAAGCTGGCCTCCCTGGGTATCGACCAGAGCCAGGTGATCCAGAGCCTGCAGGCGCAGAACGCGGTCACGCCGTCCGGGGTGATCGAAGCCGGGCCGGAGCGGATTTCCGTGCGCACCAGCGGCCAGTTCGCCTCGGAAGCCGACCTGCGCAACGTCAACCTGCGCCTGGACGACCGCTTCTACCGGCTGACCGATATCGCGGAAATCACCCGCGGCTACGTCGACCCGCCGCAAGCGCTGTTCCGCTACAACGGCAAACCGGCCATCGGCCTGGCCATCGCCATGCGCGACGGCGGCAATATCCAGACCTTCGGCAAGGCTCTGCATACACGCATGGACGAGATGACCGCCGAACTGCCAGTAGGGGTGGGCGTGCACGTGGTGTCCGACCAGGCCGAGGTGGTCGAAGAGGCGGTCAGCGGCTTCACCCGTGCGCTGTTCGAAGCGGTCGTGATCGTCATGCTGGTGAGTTTCGTCAGCCTCGGCATCCGCGCTGGCCTGGTGGTCGCCTGCTCGATTCCGCTGGTGCTGGCCATGGTGTTCATGTTCATGGAATACAGCGGCATCACCATGCAGCGTATTTCCCTGGGTGCATTGATCATCGCCCTCGGGCTGATGGTCGATGATGCGATGATCACTGTCGAAGTGATGGTCACCCGCCTGGAGAAAGGCGACTCGCTGCACGATGCCGGCACCTTCGCCTACACCTCCACGGCCTTTCCGATGCTCACCGGCACCCTGGTCACGGTGGCCGGCTTCGTGCCCATCGGCCTCAACTCCAGCTCGGCGGGCGAGTACACCTTCACCCTGTTCGCCGTGATCGCCGTGGCACTGCTGCTGTCCTGGCTGGTGGCCGTGGTGTTCGCCCCGGTGATCGCCGTGCACATCCTGCCCAAGCGCCTGCAGGCCAAGGAAAAAGGCCCGGGCCGCATTGCCCGAGCCTTCGACAGCGGCCTGCTGCTGGCCATGCGGCACCGCTGGTGGACCATCGGCCTGACCATCGCCCTGTTCGCCGCCTCACTGGCCGGCATGACGATGGTGCAAAGCCAGTTCTTCCCTGCCTCGGATCGCCCGGAGCTGCTCGTCGACCTCAACCTGCCGCAGAACGCCTCGATCAACGAGACCCGCGCCCAGGTCGACCGCCTCGAAGCCACCCTGGAGGGCGATGAAGACATCGCCCGCTGGAGCACCTACATCGGCCAGGGCGCCCTGCGCTTCTACCTGCCGCTCGACCAGCAATTGCAGAACCCCTTCTATGCCCAGCTGGTGATCGTCGCCAAGGACATCGATGCCCGCGACCGCCTGGTGGCCAAGCTCAACAAGCGCCTGCGCGAGGACTTCGTCGGCATCGGCACCTTCGTGCAGCCTCTGGAGATGGGCCCGCCAGTGGGCCGGCCGATCCAGTACCGGATCAGCGGGCCGAACGTCGATCAGGTGCGCAAGCACGCCCTGGAGCTGGCCACCCTGCTGGACAAGAACCCGGACATCGGCGAGATAGTTTACGACTGGAACGAGCCCGGTAAGGTGCTGCGCATCGACGTCGCCCAGGACAAGGCGCGCCAGTTCGGGCTGTCTTCCGAGGACGTCGCCAACCTGCTTAACAGCGTGGTCAGCGGCAATACGGTCACCCAGGTGAAGGACGACATCTACCTGATCGACGTGATCGGCCGCGCCGAAGACAGCGAACGCAGCTCGCCGCAAACCCTGGAGAACCTGCAGATCGTCAACCCGAATGGCGTGGCCGTTCCGCTGCGCGCCTTCGCCACCGTCGGCTACGAGCTGGAGCAACCGCTGGTGTGGCGTCGCGACCGCAAGCCGACCATTACCCTCAAGGCCGCCGTAGTCAGCGACATCCAGCCCACCGACCTGGTCGCTAACCTGGCGCCGGACATCAAGAAATTCGCGGGTGGGCTACCCAACGGCTACAGCGTCGATACCGGCGGCACCGTGGAAGAAAGCGGCAAGGCCCAGGGTCCGATCGCCAGCGTGCTGCCGCTGATGCTGTTCCTGATGGTCACCTTCCTGATGATCCAGTTGCACAGCGTGGCCAAGACCTTCTTGGTGTTCAGCGTGGCGCCTCTGGGCCTGATCGGCGTGGTGCTGGCCCTGGTGCCGACCGGCACGCCGCTGGGTTTCGTGGCGATTCTCGGCGTACTGGCGCTGATCGGCATCATCATCCGCAACTCGGTGATTCTGGTGACCCAGATCGACGAATTCGAACACGCTGGCGACTCGCCCTGGCAAGCGGTGATCGACGCCACCCACCATCGCCGCCGCCCGATCCTGCTGACCGCCGCTGCCGCCAGCCTGGGCATGATCCCCATCGCCCGCGAAGTGTTCTGGGGCCCGATGGCCTACGCCATGATCGGCGGCATCTTCAGCGCCACCCTTCTGACGTTGCTATTCCTGCCGGCGCTGTATGTGGCGTGGTATCGGATTGAGGAGCCGTCGGAAAAGGAGCGGGAGAAGGCGCCGGCTTGAGGTGAATGGCCTATCGCGTGCTGTCAGTGAGATTGATGGTGCTCGATAGGCCCTTCGCGGGCATGGCCCGCTCCCACAGGTTTGGCGGGGCGCTCAGATTCCGTGGGAGCGGGCCATGCCCGCGAAAAATAAGGCAGTCACCTCAACCCTAAAGCCAGACCGCATTCCAAAATGGGTAGTCACCAATACGCCTGACCAACCCCGCCCTCAGCGGGTTGGCCACGATATAGCGCGCCACACCGAGCAAATCCTCCTCGGCGCGCAGACCGTGTTCATGGAAGCCTGCCACCCAGATCCCCCGCTCGGTGCCCGCGCACCTGCCCACCAACCGACTGCTCGACGACTTCAGCCGATTCACCAAAGCAGCCAGGCTGTCCACCTCGCCCAGCTGAATCAGTCAGTGGGCATGATCCGGCATCAGCACCCAGGCCAGCATATGGCTGTCGCGCAAAAGCGATGGAGTCTCAAAGCAGCGGGCAGCCGCACAGGCAGCAGGGAAATGGCTGAATATCGGCTGGCGATCACGGGTGATGGTGGTGATCAGATAGGCCGATCCCGGGCAGGAAGCGCGTCCTCGGCACAGGGCGCGATAACCGGGTTTGGATGGCATCGGCATGAATCGACCTCCGTGTTGATTCAGCGAGGTCAGTCTAGCCCTTGATATCGCTTCGCGCGCATGGCGCGCTCCCACAGGATGTGTATGAGCCCTCCGACCTGTAGGAGCGGACCATGCCCGCGAACGCTCTCAGCTTCCCCGCGCCCGCTTGAGCCGATAGGCAAACTGCGCCCGGCTCAACCCCAGTAGCCGCGCCGCTGCAGCCAGGTTGCCGGCGCTGCGTTGCAGGGCCTGCTCCAGCAGCTGGTTTTCAACGGCCTCCAGCGACAGGCTGGCATCAGGCAAATCCGGGCAGCCAAGGCGGGTCAGCAGATCCACCTCGCCGGGCTGCTCCTGGTCTTGTACCAGGCGCCCCTGCTGCAACAGCGAATAGAACTCGGCCGGCAGCTCCTCGTCGCGGAACAGGTGGTTGAGATCGATGGGTGCGCCGTCGTTACTGGCGATCACCCCGCGCTCGATCAGGTTCTGCAGCTCGCGGATATTGCCGGGAAAGCTGTAGTTGAGCAGCGCCTTCAGGCCACGCATGGTCAGGCCAACCGGCGTGCGCCCGTAGTGCTCGCAGTAGCGGCGCATGAAGAAATCCACCAGCAGCGGAATATCGTCGCGCCGTTCGCGCAGCGGCGGAATATGGATCGGGTAGACGTTGAGGCGATAGTACAAATCCTCGCGAAACTCGCCACGGCGCACCGCCGCACGCAGGTCGACGTTGGTGGCGGCGATCACCCGCACGTCGACGCTGATCACCGAAGTGCCGCCGACCCGTTCGATCTCGCGCTCCTGCAGGGCGCGCAGCAGCTTGCCCTGGCCCGGCAGACTCAGGCAGGCGACTTCGTCTAGAAACAGCGTGCCGCCCTGGGCGCGCTCGAAGCGGCCAGGCCTCGAATGGCTGGCGCCGGTGAAGGCGCCGCGCTCGACGCCGAACAGTTCGGCCTCGATCAGGCTTTCAGCGATGGCCGCGCAGTTGAGCGCCACGAACGGCCCATCACGGCGCTCGCTCATGCGGTGCAGGTTGCTGGCGAACAGTTCCTTGCCGACCCCGGACTCGCCGCCGAACAACACCGTGGCCGGCGTGCGCGCCACCCGCTGCAGCGACTGGAAGGCGGCGTTGAAGGCAGCCGAAGCGCCGATCATGCGGCCTTCGTCGGTTTCACCCGCGCTGGCCGGCAACGGTTGGTAGGCGGCGCGTTCCAGGCCGCCGCCCTCGCCTTCCTCGGCTGAGGCGTTGAGATAGCGCAGGTCCTCTTCCACATCGCCCCACAGCTCGGCGGTCTTGCCCAGCACGCGGCACACCTGATGGCCCATGGCGCGGCATTCCACCTCGCGAAACACCACCAGGCGGCCGAACAGCCCGCTTACGTAGCCGGTGGCATAACCGATTTCCATCCAGCAGGCCGGGTCGTTGCCGATGCCGTAGGCGGCGATGTGCTCGTCGTCTTCGTGGGCGTGGTGCCAGAGAAATTCGCCGTCGTAGTGGCCGCGGTCGACATCGAACTCGAAGTGCAGCGGCTCGACCTTGACCATGCCTTCGAGCCCATGCAGGCGGATGCCGGCGGCGAATATAGAGGCCGGCTCGGCGCCTGCCCAGCGCTGCTGCACCAGGCGCGCATCCCGGGCGCCGGAGAGGTAGCCAACGCGGGTGAACAAACCGCGGGCGCGCTCCATGCCCAGGCTGTCGATCAGCTCGCGGCGCAGCGCGCCCAATGCCTCGCAATGCAGCAGCACCATGCGCTGATCGTTGAGCCAGATGCGTCCGTCCCCCGGAGAAAAGAACAGGCACTCGGTGAGGTCACGCAGTGTCGGCGCACTCTGCCAGTCCAGCGCATCGCTGGCACCTCGGTAGTGCGGTACTTCGGTGATCTGCAACGCATCCAGGGAAATACGACGGGTATCGATCACGCACGACTCCTCGCTTACGCAATTCATCACTTCGATCCGTGGCGGGCAGGCTCTGGATTGCTCATTTGCTTAACAGCGAGCCTTTCAAAACCACACCTGATGGATCGTAGAAATTCGATGAATACAGCCAGCTTATTGAAATTGTTATGGATTCTCTGCGCCACCCAATACCGCGATACGGCTGGGCACGCTCCTTGCGATCAGTGTCAATGCCATCGGCACATCACTCAAAACAACAATACTCCAAGGAGACACCATGTCTCGACTGCCCCGTTCAGAATCGAACCCTGCCCTGCTGGATGAGCAGATCTGGGAGGCCCGGCTGTTTTCCGGCACCTGGCGCACGCCAATAGCGAGCGGGCGTAACGAAGTCAGCGAGCCGGCTACCGGTAAGTGTCTGGCCACCACCGGCCAGGCTCGCGCTGAGGACGTCGCCATGGCTACCGCCGCGGCAGCCGCCCAACAGCCAGCCTGGGAGGCTGTGCCACCGCGCCAGCGCGCCGATATCTTCCTGCGCGCCGCTCAGCTACTGCAGGCCCAGGCAGACGAGTGTGCGCTGTTCATCGCCCGGGAAACCGGCGGCATCCTGCCCAAGGCCCAGCATGAGGTGCGCGAAGCGGTGCTGTTCCTGCAGCTCGCCGCCGGCCAGGTGATGCAACCCCACGGCCTGGTACTGCCGAGCAACACCGGCACGCTCTCCTACGCACGGCGTCTGCCCCACGGCGTAGTGGGGGTGATTTCGCCATTCAACTTCCCGCTGATCCTGTCGATCCGCGCCGTGGCGCCGGCCCTGGCCGCCGGCAATGCAGTGGTGCTCAAGCCCGATCCGCAGACGCCGATTGCCGGTGGTTTCCTGATCGCCCGCCTGTTCGAGCTGGCCGGCCTACCAGAGGGCGTGCTGCACGTGCTACCCGGCGGCGCCGATGCCGGCGCGGCGCTGTGCAGCGACCCGCATGTGCGGATGATCTCCTTCACCGGCTCCACCGCTGCCGGCCGCAAGGTGGCGGAAACCGCCGGCCGCCATCTGAAAAAGGTGGCCCTGGAGCTCGGCGGCAAGAACCCTTTGATCATCCTCGAAGACGCCGATCTGGAGCGCGCCCTGAGTTGCGCCAGCTGGGGCGCCTTTCTTCATCAGGGGCAGATCTGCATGGCCAGTGGGCTGATCCTGGTGCACGAGTCGCTGCACGAGCGTTTCGTCGAAGGGTTGGTCGAGCGCGCCCGGCACCTGCGCGTCGGCGACCCGGCCGGCGGCGATGTGCAGCTCGGCCCGATGATCAACGAGAACCAGCTGGTGCGTACCCATCAACTGGTGCTCGACAGCGTGGTGGCCGGCGCTCACCTGCATACCGGCGGTCAGTACGACGGCCTGTTCTACCAACCCACCGTGCTCAGCCACCTGACGCCGGGCATGCCGGCCTTCGATACCGAGATGTTCGGTCCCGTGGCCTGCGTGGCCAGCTTCGCCAACGACGAAGAGGCCATCGACCTGGCCAACCGCACCGAGTACGGCCTCGCCGCGGCAGTGATCTCGCGCTCCGTGGGCCGCGCCATGGCGGTCGGCGCCCAGCTGCGCGCCGGCATGCTGCACATCAACGACCAGACGGTGAACGACGACGGCGTCAACCCGTTCGGCGGCCGCGGTAACTCCGGCAACGGCGGCAGCATGAGCGGCCCGGCCAACTGGGACGAGTTCACGCAGTGGCAGTGGGTGACGGTCAAGGACACGCCGCCGCAGTACCCCTTCTGACGTCTCACCCGACTGACTCACAACAAGAACAAGAGGACGCACCATGAACCTGAATCTGCACGACAAGACCCTGATCGTCACCGGCGCCGCTTCCGGCATCGGCGCCGAAGTCGCCCGCCTGGCGCGCTGCGCCGGTGCGCGGGTGATCGCTCTGGACCGTAACGAGCCACAGATCAGCGTGCACGCCTATCACCAGGTGGATCTGGGCGACCCGGCGAGCATCGACCAGGTGATCGCCCGCCTGCCCGGGCACATCGACGGCCTGTGCAACATCGCCGGCGTGCCCGGTACCGCGCCCGCCGAACTGGTCGGCCGGGTCAACTACCTGGGCCTACGTCACCTTAGCGAAGGCCTGCTGCCGCGTCTGGCTGGCGGTTGCATCGTCAATGCTGCGTCGATTCTTGGCGCCGAATGGCAGCAGCGCCTTGAAGCCCACAAAGCGCTGGCCGCCACCGCGGGTTTCGAGGCCGGTAGTGACTGGCTGGATGCCAATCCGGTCGAGCAGGCCACCTGCTACCAGTACTTCAAGGAGGCGATGATCGTCTGGTCGTACCAGAACGCTTCGCCCTGGTTCCGCGAGCACGACGTGCGCATGAACTGCGTGGCCCCCGGCCCGGTGTTCACGCCGATCCTCGGCGACTTCGTACAGATGCTCAGCGATGAACGCCTGGAGCGCGACGGCCGCCACATGAAACGCCCGGCCCTGGCCGACGAAGTAGCTGCAGTGGTGCTGTTCCTCTGCTCGGATGCGGCGCGTTGGGTGTGCGGCGCCAACATCCCGGTCGATGGCGGGCTGGCAGCCAGCTACGTGTGAGTCGCGCCAACGCGGCGCAGCGATCTACCAAAACAACAAGAAGGATCACCACCATGCACGCATCACGTCTTTCGGCTCTGACCCTCGGCCTGGCTACCCTGGCGGGCACCGCCCAGGCCTACGACCTGCCCACGGTCAACCTTGGCTCCACCAGTTTCTACGACGGCGCGCCACTGCCCGGCGGGCCGGGCGGCTACGTGGTCGAGTACCTGGTCTACGGCAAGGCTTCGCGCTTCAACGACCAGAACGGCGACAAGCTGCCGCTGCCCAAGCAGGAAATCGAAACCTTCGCGCCGGTCACTCAGTACATCCACCTGGCCCAGCCGCTGGCCAATGGCTGGATGCCCGGCGCCACGGTGATCGTGCCCTGGCTGGCCCACGCCAAGGTGGACGACGGCCTCGACAACGCCGTGCTCAGCTCGCGCGAAGGTGTGGGCGACATCGTGCTGGGGGCCTTCCTGCAATCGCCGGTAAGTACTCGCGCTGACGGCTCGCCGCTGTTCGCCCAACGTATCGAAGCCGAAGTGATCCTCCCCACCGGCGCCTACGACCGCGACAAGGCGGTCAACCCGGGCAGCAACTTCTGGTCGTTCAACCCCTACTACGCGGCGACCTACTGGTTCACACCCAGGTGGTCGGTGAGCGGGCGCTTCTGGTACCTGTGGAATGCCAAGAACCGCGATCCATTAACGTCGTTCGGCGACGTGTCGAGCACCCAGGCCGGCCAGGCATTGCATGCCAACTTCGCCACCCAGTACGCACTCACCGACCAACTGAGCGTCGGCCTGACCGGTTACTGGCTCAAGCAGATCACGGATACCGAGATCGACGGCCGCGATGTCAGCGGCCGTCGTGAAAAGGTCTGGGCCATCGGGCCGGGCCTGACCTACAGCTTTTCGAAGGAGACCATCGTGACTGCCAACAGCTACTTCGAGCAGGACGCCGAGAACCGCACCGAGGGCAACAAGTTCGTGCTCAGCTTCGTGCACAAACTGTTCTAGCGGGCCTCGGCGCGATACGCGTCACGGCGCCTTGGCGACGGGCGCAGGCTGCGCGGCCTGTGCCTCGATGGCGACTTCCGGGCGGCGCGCGTAGCGCTGGGCGAGCACCGCGCAGACCATCAGCTGGATCTGGTGGAACAGCATCATCGGCAGAATCATAAGGCCGATGCTGCCGCCGGCGAACAGCACCTGGGCCATCGGCACGCCGGTGGCCAGGCTCTTCTTCGAGCCACAGAACAGGATGGTGATGCGATCTTCCTGGTTGAACCCGCACACCCTGCCGAGCAGTGCGGTGATGCCCAGCGCCAGGGCCAGCAGAATGCAGCAGGCGAAAATCAGCAGACCCAGGGTCGGCCAGGACACCTGATTCCACAGGCCTTCGACCACTGCCTCGCTGAACGCGGTGTAGACCACCAGGAGGATCGAGCTCTGGTCGACGTACTTGAGCCAGTTTTTGTTGCGACCAACCCAGGCACCGATCCAGCGGCGGGCGATCTGCCCGGCGATGAAGGGCACCAGCAGTTGCAGGGTGATCTTGCCGATGGCGTCGAGCATCGAGCCGCCGCTGCCGTGCACGTCCATCAGCAGCGCCACCAGCAGTGGGGTGAGGAAAATGCCGAACAGGCTGGACGCCGCCGCGCTGCAGATCGCAGCCGGGATGTTGCCGCGCGCCAGCGAGGTGAAGGCGATGGCTGACTGCACGGTGGCCGGCAGCGCGCACAGGTAGAGCATGCCCAGGTACAGCTCGGTGCCGATCAGCGGCGACAGCAGCGGCTTGAGTGCCAGGCCGAGCAGCGGAAAGAGGATGAAGGTGCAGCTGAATACCAAGAGGTGCAAACGCCAGTGACCGGCGCCGGCGAGGATCGCCTCGCGCGACAGCTTGGCGCCGTGCAGGAAGAACAGCAGGCCGATGGCCAGGTTGGTGATCCAGCCGAACGCCACGGCCGCCTGGCCGCTGACCGGCAGGAAGGTGGCGGTGAGCACGACGGCGATCAGCGTCAGGGTGAAGTTGTCGGGCAGTAAACGGGAACGGGCCATGGGCAGGACTCCGGGCAGGCGATGGCAAAGTTGCCACAGAAAGGGCGCCACTCTACCCTGAGCGGCAATTGCCGACTAACGCCATAAAGTCAGATCATGTCGCCTAACGGACAGAACAGCATCGCAGAACGCAGTATTCCTCAGCTGGAACGCCTGCCTCGGCCGCTTTATGCGCGCAACGAGTCGTTGCTGCGCCAGACCGGCACGCCGCGCCACAGCCATCCGTGGGTGCAGCTGACCTATGCCATCCAGGGCGTACTGCACGTGCGCACCGCCGCCGGCAGCTTCGTCGCGCCGCCACAGCGGGCCATCTGGATTCCCGCCGGCCTGGAGCACGAGGTGCTGAGCTCGCCGAACACCGAAATGCGCAGCCTGTATCTGCAGGACGAGAACCCTGAAAGCGTCGCCGAGAGCTGCCGGGTACTGGGCGTGGATGCGCTGACCCGCGAGCTGATCCGCAGTTTCTGCGAGCTGCCGGTGGAGTACGACGAAGATGGCCCGGACGGGCGCCTGGCCCAGGTGCTGCTCGACCGCCTGCGTGCGGCGCCAGAGGTGCTGTTGTCGCTGCCGCTGCCGAGCGATGCGCGGCTGAAGAAACTCTGCAGCCGCCTGCAGAACAGGCCCGACGACGACCGCACCCTGGCCGCCTGGGGAAACGAACTTGGCGTGTCGGAAAAGACCCTCAGCCGCCTGTTCCTGCGCGACACCGGCCTGACCTTCCGCGCCTGGCGCCAGCGCTTGCGCCTGCTTGGCGCGCTGACTCCGCTGGAGCGCGGCGAGCGGGTCACCGATGTCGCCCTGCTCTGCGGCTACGACTCCACCTCGGCCTTTATCGCCGCCTTTCGCCAGCAGTTCGGCGCCACGCCCGGTGAGTTCTTCAGCAGCTAACTCAGCTGCTGCGGCGTACCTGCAAGCCCGAATAACCGTGATCGCCCGGCTCACCACCGAGCACCAGCTGGCCGCTGCCGGCCAGCTCGCGGGCACGCCAGAACAGAAAGAAGTCGGTGGCGAAGAAGCCGTCGCAGCGCGCCATCACCTCCGCCATCACCCGTGCCAAAGGTTGTGGCTCGGCGCGAGCGTGGCGCAGCAGCGCCGCGTCGATGGACTGGTAGTCCTCAGCGCTGAACGCGCCGGTTTGCCAGCGATGGATCAGCCCGCCATCGGTGACCGCAGCACGCCACTGCGCCGCCAGCTCGGCGAGGCGTTCGGGGCCGACCGGCTGCGGGTTGGCCAGCTCCAGTAGCGCCTGCGGCGCATGCATGGCCACCGCCTTGCGGCTCTGCACCCAGCTGTTGCCGGTGCCGCAGGCCACCTCGATCAGCGCGACGCCGCTACCTTCAAGAGCATTGGCCACCCGCGCCAGCAGCAATTGCTCGCTGGCGCTGTCGCCGTGCCAGACGGTCACCGGCCGCTGCTGACGGGCCAGATCGGCGAGCCACTGCGCATCGGCGGGCAGGTCCGCCTCGAAATCCGGTACCGGCGTCACGCCCGCCGGCCATACCCCACGCCAGAACGCCGCGCGGGCCGCACAGGACGGCGCGTCGACATCGCCCAGCGGGCCGACGGCCAGGTCGTCGCGCAGCACACGCAGGCCGGCCTCGGTCGCCTCCGGGCCGATCACATGGCTCACGCCAGCGACGGCGTTGTCACCACAGACCAGATGCCACATACCTTATCCTCCTCGTCGCGGGTTACGGGCTGAGCTTGACAGCCAGCGCGCGCTTTTCGCCCTGCTGCCAGGTGCCGGTCAGGCTGCCGTCGGCCTGGAATTCGAGCTCGAAGCGCGCCGGCGGTTCGCCGCTTTCGTGCAGGGTGAGCGAATCCTGCTGGAATTCACCGCCCAGCTCGATGTACTTGGCGTGCTTGTCGTAGAAGTAGCTGGCGGTCAGGCTGCGGTCGCTATACAGCTGCTCGATCACCAGGGTGATCGGATAGGCGCCGAGGCTGCCGTGGTAAACGCCCTGCGCCGTGCTATTCGCCGGCAGAGCACAGTCGCTGCGTTTTTCCAGCAGCAGGCAGCGGCCGTAGGGGCTCATGTCGGCGCTCAGGGCCTGGTAGCTGATGCTCTCGGGAAACTCGCCCAGCTCGTCCAGCGCGCGGCTGGCGTGGTTGGCACAGCTGCCGCCAATCACCGTCATGCCGTCTGTGCTCAGCTGCAGACGGTCGAAGTCGAAGCTGGCCTCGCCAAGGCTCTCCAGGCATTCGCTGTAGAGGGCGCGCTGGTCTTCCTGCTGCTGCTCGTCGTCGCTCAGCTCGTCCGGGTCCACCGGCTTGCTGGGCGGCATGGCCTTGAGAAAGTCCTGCATGCGTTTGGCCCGTTTGCCCTGCAGCTCGGTTTGCAGGCGCGCCAACCCTTGAGGAGTGAGCAACTGCGCCAGGCCGATGGGTCGCCCGCTGGCCAGGTCGAAGTTGTAGGCAGTCGAATTCTGGCTGCTGTAGGCAGCGGTGTACTCGCTGTCGACGTTCAGCGACAGATAACCCGGGCCCTGACCGACCACCTGATAATCGAGGCTGTTCACGCCACCGATTTCGCCCTCCTTGGGCCGCACCTTCTCGAACGGCGACTTGGCGAAGCGCCCGGGCAATGCCTGCAGTTCGCGCACATGCAGGAAGGTGTTGATGCGCGCGATGGCCGGGCTGTCACCGACCAGCAGCGGGAAGCGGTAGGTTTCCCAGTCGCTGCGCTTGTCGGTGAGATCGTCGATACGCACATCGGCCAGCGCCGGCAAGGCGATGGCGAGCAGGGGCAGTAGCAGCAGACGCACGGCAGGTCCTTATTGCAGTCACGAGAGGCCCGCAGTATCCGCCAGGCCCAGCGCGAACTCCAGACGCCGGGTCAGAGCAGCTTGCCGGGGTTCATCAGCCCGGCGGGATCAAGCGTCTGCTTGAGGCTGCGCATCAGCTCCAGTTCCAGCGGGTCCTTGTAGCGCTGCGCGGCCTCGCGCTTGGCCTGGCCGATGCCGTGCTCGGCGCTGATGCTGCCGGCGAACGCCGCGGTTACATCGTAGATTTGCTGCATGATCGCCTCGGCCTGAGCCTTGAACGGGGCATCCTCGCTGCCCACCGGTTTGCTGATGTTGTAGTGCAGATTGCCGTCGCCGACATGGCCGTAGCAGACGATGCGCACGCCGGGAAACGCCTGCTGCAGGCGTTCGTCCGCCAGGGCGATGAAGACGGCGATGGAGCTGACCGGCACGCTGATGTCGTGCTTGAGGCTCGGCCCCTCGTGATTCTGCGCTTCGGAAATGCCCTCGCGCAGCTTCCACAATGCCGCGACCTGCGCCTCGCTGCTGGCCACCACGGCATCTAGCGCCTCACCTTCCTCGAATGCTGCACCCAGGCCGCTTTCCAGCATGGCGTTGAGTGGCGCCTCGGGCAGCGTGTCGCTAAGTTCGATCAGCACGTACCAGGGATGCTCCTCGGCGAAGGGATCGCTGCAACCCGGTACGTGGCGCAGCACGAACGCCACGCTCTGCCGCGACATCAGTTCGAACCCGGTCAGCCGATCGCCGCACAACGCACGCATACGACCGATCAGCGCCACCGCCGCCTGCGGGCTGGGCAGCGCGACCCAGGCCGTGGTGCGGCTGCGCACCGCCGGGTAGAGCTTGAGTACCGCCGCAGTGATGATGCCCAGAGTGCCTTCGTTGCCAATGAACAGGTGCTTGAGGTCATAGCCGGTGTTGTCCTTGCGCAGGCCGCGCAAGCCATTCCAGAGTCGCCCGTCGGGCAGCACCACTTCGACGCCTAGGGTCAGGTCGCGCATGTTGCCGTAGCGCAGCACGGCGGTGCCGCCGGCGTTGGTCGCCAGGTTGCCGCCGATAGTGCAACTGCCTTCGGCGCCCAGCGACAGGGGAAACTGGCGGCCCACCGCGGCGGCGGCTTCCTGCACCTGCTGGAGCACCACGCCGGCCTCGACGGTGATGGTTTCGTTACCCGCATCGACGTCACGAATCCGGGTCAGGCGGGTCAGCGACAGCACCACCTGGTGCCCCGAGTCGTCGGGGATCGACCCACCACACAGGCCGGTATTGCCGCCTTGTGGCACCAGCGCCACGCCGGCCTGGTGGCAGGCACGAACCACTCCAGCGACTTCCCCGGCGGAGGCCGGCCGCACCACCAGCGCGGCGCGCCCGCAGTAGGCGTTACGCCAGTCGCTGAGGTAGGCCTGCATGGCGGCAGGGTCATCGATCAGGCCGGCCGGGCCGACGATCTCGCCCAGGGTCCGTAGCAATTCGGCTGGCAGGTGGCTCATGCAAGGGTACTCCGCAGGGAATGGTCAGAATGGCCGCTGACTCGACAGTGCGAACTCGACAGCCGGGGAGAGAGACCGCCTTACCCAGGCCTCGGCAGATGAACTCAGCGCTGGGGGCAATACATGGCAAGACTTATCGAGCCGCCAAATAAAGTTCGGCCAAGCAAGTTACTGGCGCCGATCAATCATAAGTCATCGTATAACGAAATTTAAATCGGCAAAAATCCGCCCATCAACGGATTATCAATCGGCAAGAATCCGCCTACTTAATGATCAATATCTAAATCCATATATAAGAAAGATAATGAAACATTTAATAAACTAGTTATTAATCAGAAAGTTATGAAAATTAAACATTATGAATCGGGTTATCGAAAGATGCTTTATTGACAGGCCGAACAGCGCAGACAATCATCCTCTTGTCGTCATACGACAACGTACGACACTAACTAATAATAATCATAGGATCCGCTCTCGCCATGAGTAACCGCAGCAGTCCAGACCGGCACTAACGCCGCCTCCCCATCCCCAATCGCCATATGACTTACCTGCTGATTAATTATCGGGCGGGTTGGGCTTCCTATTAAGTGCGCGCTGAAAACAAGCCATCGAGTTGTTCAGGCGTGGCGTTATCGGAGAACTTCCAATGAATAAAATTCTGTCCGCGACCTTGCTGTCCGCAGCCCTGCTGACCACTTCCGCCACCAGCTACGCCCAGGAGCCGAACTGGCCGACCCGTGCGGTGCAGGTGGTGGTGCCGGCCAACGCCGGCGGCGACACCGACTTCAACGCCCGCATGATGGCCAAGTACTTCACCCAGATCACCGGCAAGCCGATGGTGATCACCAATATGGGCGGTGGCGGTGGCACGGTGGCCGCCTCCCACGTAAAAGAATCATCGGCTGACGGCCACACCATTCTGTTTACCCACACCGGCCAGTTGATCGTCAACGAAGTCGCCGGCCTCAGTGAAGACAGCTATGACGCCTTCGACATTTCCTGCATCGCCGGCGTCGACAAGGCATCGATCTTCGTGGCCTCCAAGCAGTCGGGCATCGACAGCGTCGAGAAGCTGATCGCCCAGGCCAAGGAAAAGCCCAAGAGCATCTCCTACGGCACCGAGATGGGTAACTTCTCCCACCTGCAGGGCCTGATGTTCGAGAAGCGCACCGGGACCGAGCTGCGCTACATCGACACCGGCACCGTGGCCGAGCGCATCGTCGCGCTGCTGGGCGGGCGCATCGACATGGGCGCGATCAGCTACGGCGCGCTGCAGGACTACATCCAGAGCGGCGCAATGAACGCCCTGGCGCAGCCCAACGAGGCGCGCAACCCGCTGGTCGGCGACATCCCCACCTTCCGCGAGAAGGACGTCGACCTGATCGTCGAGAAGCCCTACGTGGTCGCCTTTCCCAAAGGCACCGACGCCGCCATCGTCGCCAAGATGGCCGAGGTCATGAAACAGATCACCGAGATCCCCAGTTACGGCGAGGAACTGGCCAAGACCTACAAGCAGCCGGTGGCCTACTACGGCACGGACGACGCCATCGCCATGCTCAAGGAGCACCGCGAGGAGTTCATGCAGTTCAAGGACGCCCTGCGGCAATCGAACTGATCCCTGCAGCCGCAAGCCCACGCTTGCGGCTTTTTCATTCCCCGATCCATAGGAGTTCGCTGTGGATGCTTTCAAGCGAAAAGAGCTGATCACCGGCGGCTTCATGCTGGCCGCTGGCATCGCTTACCTGCTGGCCACCATGAGCCTGCCGCGCAAGTCGTTCATCGACGCCGCATTCGTGCCCTACGTACTGGCGATCTTCATGTGCGGGCTGGGCGTGCTGCAGCTGGTATTCGGCTTTCGCAACGCGCCGGCCGCAGATAGCCCGGCCGACGACAAGAAGGGCGAGGTCTCCGAATACGGCACGGTGATCAAGACCCTGGCGCTGATCGCCGCCTACATCGCCACCCTGGAGCCCATCGGCTTTCCCATCGTCACGGCGATCTACCTGTACCTGCAGTTCATCGTGCTGACGCCCCACGGCCAGAAGATCGGCCACGTGACCTACGCAATCACGGCGATCATCTCGGCCATCGTCATCTACCTCATCTTCCGCCAGGGCTTCGATCTGATGCTGCCCTCCGGCGTGCTGAACATCTAGGAGGCGCGCCATGCTCGACTTGATGACACACGGCTTCGCCGCCGTCTTCTCGCTGCAGATCTTCATCCTCATCACCATCGGTGTGGTGGTCGGCATCATCTTCGGCGCCGTGCCGGGCCTTTCGGCCACCATGGCCGTGGCGCTGTGCCTGCCGCTGACCTTCACCATGGGCCCGGCCGCCGGTCTGTCGCTGCTGGTAGCGCTCTACGTGGGGGCGATTTCCGGCAGCCTGATCCCGTCGATCCTGCTGAAAATTCCCGGCACGCCCTCCTCGATCGCCACGGTGTTCGATGGCGGGCCGATGATGGAAAAGGGCGAAGGCTTCAAGGCCCTCGGCATCGGTATCGTGTTCTCGTTCCTGGGCACCTTCTTCGGGATCGGCGCGCTGATGTTCATCGCCCCGATGCTGGCCAAGGTGGCGCTCAGCTTCGGCCCCCACGAATACTTCGCCATCGCCATCTTCTCGCTGACCCTGATCGCCACGCTGTCCACCGGCTCGCTGACCAAGGGCGTGTTCTCCGGCGCCCTGGGCTTCGCCTTCTCCACCGTCGGCATCGCCCCGGTGGATGCGATTCGTCGCTTCACCTTCGACCAGTCCAACCTCAACGGCGGCTTCGCCATGCTGGCGGTAATGATCGGCATGTTCGCCGTGGCCGAGGTGATTCGCCTGGCCGAGACCGGGCGCCACGCCGGCATGACCAAGGTCAAGCCGCTGGACATGTCCAAGGTGCGCGGCTTCGGCTTCTCGCTGAAGGAATTCGTCGGCCAGCTGCGCAACGCCTTCCGCTCGGCGATGATCGGCCTCGGCATCGGCGTGCTGCCGGGCGTGGGTTCGGGCACCTCGAACATCATTTCCTACATCGTGGCGAAGAAGCGCGCCAAGGATCCGGACTCCTACGGCAAGGGCAACCCTGGCGGCGTGGTGGCCAGCGAAACCTGCAACAGCGCGGCCATCGGTGGCGCCATGGTGCCGCTGCTGACCCTCGGCATTCCGGGTGACACGGTGACCGCCATGCTGCTCGGCGGCTTCCTGATCCACGGCATCCAGCCCGGCCCGCTGCTGTTCATCACCCAGGGGCCGCTGGTGTACACCATCTTCGCCGCGCTGATCCTGGCCACGGTGATCATGCTGGTGCTGGAGTTCTACGGCCTGCGCATCTTCATCAAGCTGCTGTCGGTGCCCAAGCACATCCTGCTGCCGATCATCCTGGTGCTCTGCGTGGTCGGGGCCTTCGGCCTCAACAGCCGCCTGTTCGATGCCTGGAGCATCCTGCTGTTCGGCATCCTCGGCTACGGCTTCATCAAGGCCGGCATGCCTGCGCCGCCGTTCATCATCGGTTTCATCCTCGGGCCGATGGCCGAGACCAACCTGCGCCGCGGGCTGATGCTTTCCGACGGCAGCTTCACCGCCTTCCTGACCAGCCCGATCTCGGCGCTGTTCCTCGGCTTGGCGGCGCTGTCGGTGCTCTGGCACGCCTACAGCCTGCTGCGCGCCAGGAAGGACAAGAAACCCGCCGAAGCGTTATCGACGAGTTGATCGCCCACTCCTGAAACGAAACAAGCGCCCTGGGGCGCTTGTTTCGTTTCCGCGAGATGAAACCTATTCGGGCTTCTTCAGCTTCGGATTGGGAAAGAACTGCACGGCCTTGACCTTGGGATCCGCCGGTTTCTTCGGCGTCAGGCCGCTGACGTTGACGCGGGTCGGCAGCTCCTTGGCCACCGAGTTGCCACGCTCGTCCAAGGTGTCGGCGTAACCGCACTGCACGCATTCGCGGTGCGGCACGCCATCGACGTTCCACATCTTGATGCTGTCCATCTCGCTGCACGCCGGGCACACGGCACCGGCGATGAAACGCTTGGGCGTGATTTCTACAGGGGCGTCGCTCATGCCGCCTCCGCACTCAGGCCCAGATGGCGCAGCAGCGCGTCGATGCTCGGCTCGCGACCGCGGAAATCGACGAACAGCACCATCGGCGCCTGGGAACCTCCGCGGGCCAGGATCGCCTCGCGGAACGCGCGACCGGTCTGCGGGTTGAGCACGCCCTCTTCCTCGAACTTCGAGAAGGCATCGGCGCTCAGCACCTCGGCCCACTTGTAGCTGTAGTAACCGGCCGCGTAACCGCCGGCGAAGATATGCGCGAAGCTGTTGGGGAAGCGGTTGTAGGCCGGCGGGCGCAGCACCGAGACCTCGTCGCGGATGCCTTCGAGCACCTCCAGCACGCTGCGACCATCGCCGTGGGTAACGTGCAGTTCGAAGTCGAACAGCGAGAACTCCAGCTGGCGCACCATCATCAGGCCGGACTGGAAGTTCTTGGCGGCGAGCATCTTGTCGAGCAGGTCCTGGGGCAGCGGCTCGCCGGTCTGGTAATGGCCGGAGATCAGCGCCAGGCCCTCGGGCTCCCAGCACCAGTTTTCCATGAACTGGCTCGGCAGCTCGACGGCGTCCCAGGCCACGCCATTGATGCCGGACACGCCGACATGCTCGACGCGGGTCAGCAGGTGATGCAGGCCATGGCCGAATTCGTGGAACAACGTGGTGACTTCATCGTGAGTCAGCAGCGCCGGCTTGCCGGCCGAAGCCGGCGTGAAGTTGCACACCAGGTTGGCCACCGGGCTGACCAGTTCGCCACCGACGGCGCGGCGCTTGTCGCGGGCACCGTCCATCCAGGCCCCACCACGCTTGTTGGCGCGGGCGTAGAGGTCGAAGAAGAAGCGCCCGACGTGCTGGCCGTTCTCGGAAATCTCGAACAGGCGCACGTCCGGGTGCCAGGTGTCGAAATCACGCAGTTCCTTGATCTGAATGCCGTAGAGCTTCTCGACGATGGCGAACAGGCCGCTCAGCACCTTGTCGATCGGGAAGTAGGCCCGCAGGATTTCCTGGGAAATGCTGTAGCGCTGCTCGCGCAGCTTCTCGCTGTAGTAGCCCACGTCCCAGCTTTGCAGGTCGTTGCAGCCCTGCTCGGCGGCGAAGGCGCGCAGCTCGGTCAGGTCCTGCTCGGCGAACGGCTTGCTGCGTACCGCTAGGTCACGCAGGAAGCTCAGCACCTGCTCGCTGGACTCGGCCATCTTGCTGGCCAGGCTCAGCTCGGCGTAATTGCCGAAGCCCAGCAGGCGCGCCAGCTCCTGGCGCAACTCGAGAATCTCGGCCATCACCGGGCCGTTGTCGTTCTGCCCGGCGTTCGGGCCCTGGTCCGAGGCGCGGGTGCAGTAGGCCGCGTACAGCTCTTCGCGCAGGGCGCGGTTGTCGGCGTAGGTCATCACCGCGTAGTAGCTGGGGAATTCCAGGGTAATCAGCCAGCCCGAGAGGTTCTTGGCTTCGGCGGCCTGCTGCATCTGCGCCTTGGCCGACTCGGTGATGCCGGCCAGCAGGCTTTCATCCTCGATGTGTTTGGTCCAGGCCTGGGTGGCGTCCAGCAGCTGGTTGGAGAAGCGGCTGCCCAGCTCGGACAGGCGCATCTGGATCTCGCCATAACGCTTCTGCTGCTCGGGCGGCAGGTCGATAGCGGACAGGCGGAAGTCACGCAGGGCGTGTTCGAGAATGGTCTTTTGCGCCACATCGAAATTGGCCGCTTCGGGGCTGGCGGCCAGCGCCTCGTAGGCCTGGAACAGGGCGCGGTTCTGGCCCATTTCCGTCCAGTATTCCGACAGTTTCGGCAGGCAGGCCTCGTAGGCGGCGCGCAGCTCGGGGTTGTTGCGCACCGCATTGAGGTGGCTGACCGGGCTCCAGGCGCGGCCCAGCTTGGCGCCCTGCTCGTCGAGCGCGTCGATCAGGCTTTCCCAGCGCGGCGCATCGCCCTGGCTGGCCAGCACCTTGGCGACCACGCTGCGGCTCTCGGCGAGAATGGCATCCACCGCCGGCTCTACATGCTCGGGCAGGATGGACGAATACGGCGGCAGGTCGAAATCTTGCAGCAGGGGATTGTTCGCACTCACGTCGGGTACCTGTGGTGGAATGAATTAAAAACACTGACCAGTGATATGGCGGTCATCTTAATTACAATCAACCCCCGACGTAACTTCAGAGGTTTCTATCGTGGCGATTCGTACGTATCAGGGCACAAAACCGACGCTCGGTGATCGGGTGTTCGTCGATAGCTCGGCGGTGGTCATCGGCGACGTGGAAATCGGCGAGGACAGCTCGGTGTGGCCGCTGACCGTGATCCGCGGCGACATGCACCGCATCCGCATCGGAAAGCGCACCAGCGTGCAGGACGGCAGCGTGCTGCACATCACCCACGCCGGCCCGTTCAACCCGGACGGCTTCCCGCTGATCATCGGCGACGAAGTGACCATCGGCCACAAGGTGATGCTGCACGGCTGCACCCTGGGCAGCCGCATTCTGGTCGGCATGGGCAGCACGGTGATGGACGGCGCGGAGGTCGAGGACGACGTGATCATCGGCGCCGGCAGCCTGGTGCCACCGGGCAAAGTGCTGGAGAGCGGTTTCCTGTACGTCGGCAGCCCGGTGAAACAGGCACGGCCGTTGACCGACAAGGAGCGCAACTTCTTCAGCTACACCGCCGGCAACTACGTGAAACTCAAGGACCAGCACATCGCCGAGGGCTACGATCAATAGCCGACAGCCGAGCGTGCAAGCACGAACGCAAAGGTGTAACCTTCATTTGACGCTTAATTTAATTCAAATGAAGGAGGCAACATGACCGTTACCGCAATGCGTCAGGCCAAACCGGGCAAGGACGACCATTCGCCCGTGGTTGCCGCCTTCTGGGATTTCAGCGCCGGCCGGGAAAAGCTCAGTGAAGCCGAACGTCTGCAGCAGATTCGCGACGGCTTCGCCGCCGACCTGGTGCAGGCCGTCAAGGCGACGTTCACCCTGCCCGAGCGCAGCCTGGAGATCCTGCTCAACGCCTCGATCTCGACCCTCGAACGCCGCCGCCGCGAGCGCAAGGTGCTCGATCCGGTGGCCTCGGAGCGCCTGGATCGCATCGCCATGGTCTGCCAATTGGCCGAGGATGTGTTCGAAAGCCGCCAGGCAGCCGCCGAGTGGATGTCCCGCGCCAATCGCTCCCTCGGCGACCAGGCACCGATCATGCTCTGCGAGACGGAAATCGGCGCCAAGCAGGTACGCCGGGTGCTCAACGCTCTCGATTGGGGTGGCGCCGCCTGATGCGTGCCTGGCGCGTGGCCAAGGCCAAGCGGGCCACCGACCTGTCCGGGCGTGGCGCCGCCATCGAAGGCGGGCGCTGGAATGAGCAGGACATCGCCGCCGTATACATGGGCCTGAGCCCCGGCATCTGCTGCCTGGAAACCTTCGTGCACGCCGAAGGCCCGCCAGCGATGCCGATGAGGATCACCTGTTTCGAGCTGCCGGACGACGCGGATCTCTACTGGGAGCCCGCAGCGAGCGAGTTGCCAGAAGGCTGGAGCGCGCTGCCGGTGGATCGCCCGAGCATGGATTTCGGCAGCGCCTGGCTGCGCGCCGTCAGCCACCTCGGCCTGATCGTGCCCTCCGCGGTACTGCCGCTGGAGCGCAACCTGGTGGTCAACCCGCTGCACCCGGCCATCAGCCGCATCCGCATCGTCGACACCTACGATTTCACCTACGACCCACGCATGTTCAAGGCGTGATGAGCCTCTAGGAAACCCCGTGAATATTCGCCCCATCAACGAAGCCGATTTCGATCAGGTCTGGCCCATCATCCGCGATGTCGTGCAGGGCCAGGAAACCTACGCCTATGACCCGGCCATGGACCGCGCGACGGCCTGGAAAACCTGGGTCGAGCTGCCCCGCGCCACCTTCGTGGCCGAAGAACATGGGCAGATCCTCGGCACCTATTACATCAAGGCCAACGCCGCAGGGCCGGGCGACCACGTGTGCAACTGCGGATACATGACCTCGCCGGCCGCCCGCGGCAAGGGCGTGGCGAGCGCGCTGTGCCAGCACTCGCTGCAGGTCGCCCGTGAGCTGGGCTTCCAGGCCATGCAGTTCAACTCGGTGGTGGCCAGCAACACCGTCGCCGTGGCGCTCTGGCAGAAACACGGTTTCGCCATCGTCGGCACCCTGCCTAGGGCCTACCGCCACCGCACGCTGGGCCTGGTGGACTGCCATGTGATGTATCGCTGGCTGAATGATTGACGCCGATTCCGTAGCCCGGTGTAGAGCGCAGCGAAACCCGGGATGATCTCCTGGGTATCGCTATGCTCAACCACAGACTACGAGCTGGTGATTATCTGTGGGAGCGGGCCATGCCCGCGATTTTTCGCGCGCATGGCGCGCTCCTACAGTGGATCGGCGAACGGCTGCTCCTGCCCTGCTGCAGTCGATAAGCTACTAGCGCCCGAGCAGGCTACGACCTGAAGCGCGCCAGCGAAAACGCCGACAGGTCAGCCGCGCCGGGCTCGCCGCAATGCTGCATGGCCAGGGCCTCGCCGATGCCGGCGGAATGCTTGAAGCCATGCCCCGAGCAGGCCGACACCAGGGTCACGTTGGCCATCTGCGGGTGTGTATCGATGATGAAATTGAAGTCCGGCGTGATGGTGTAGGTGCACACCCTGGACTTCAGCACCCGCCGGGAAACCCCGAGCAGCCGGCCAGCCACGTGGGCGTCGTACAGGGCGTCGGTATCCGCCTGGCTGACGTGGCGATCCAGCGCGTCGGGATCGCAGCCTTCGAGGTACTGCTCGGTGGCGACCTTGATGGCGTTCTCGCCCGGCAGCGGCGGAAAACCGTAGCAACTGTCGGTATCCGCCGCGCCATGCAGCAGGATGTACACCGGCGAGTCGGCAGCGAAACGCTCCGGCTCGTCCAGCTCGAACCACACCAATTGCTGGCGGCAGACCTTCAGCAAGCCCTCGACCGACGCGCCCAGCAGCCGGCCCGTCCACATGCCGGCGCAGACGATGGCCTTGTCCGCCGTCAGCGTGCCGCCGCCCGTGCGCACCCGAACGCCTCCGGCATCGGACTCGATAGCCTCGACCCGCGTATGGGTGTGCAAGACCGCACCCAGTTGCTCGGCCAGCCGCAGCTGCACGTCGATGGCCCGCTCGGGGCGCACGTAGCCGGCGCCCGGCTCGTAATAGCCGGTGGCCGCATCGCCGAAGCCGCCGAATTGCGGGAAGCGCTGGCGGATGGCGGCGGCGTCCAGCAGGCTGTGTTCGATGCCGAAGCGTTTGGCCAGCGCCGCCGTTTCGCCGCCGAAGTCAGGCGTGCCGTGGCCGCGGGTCGGCTCCTGGCTGCTGCTCAGCATCAGCATGCCGCAGGCTTCGAACAACGCCTCGCCGCTCTGCGCCTCCAGCTCACGCCAGATGCGCTGGGAATTGAGCGCCAGCGGCACATAGGCCGCG
This sequence comes from Phytopseudomonas straminea, assembly GCF_900112645.1. Classification (GTDB taxonomy): domain Bacteria; phylum Pseudomonadota; class Gammaproteobacteria; order Pseudomonadales; family Pseudomonadaceae; genus Aquipseudomonas; species Aquipseudomonas straminea. Next base: position 690,765 of record NZ_FOMO01000001.1, read on the forward strand.
CCCTCGCCAACCGCCTGGCGGGTGATGCGCGTGTCGCCATGGCTGGAGCCCTGGTCGTGGGGCGGCGCATGGCGGTCGACGCCGGCCACCCGCACGCCGCGCTTGGCCAGTTGATAAAGGGTGGCGGCGCCCATGGCGCCCAGGCCGATCACGATAACGTCGTAGTGCATGGGATTCTCTACTGCTCGAAGGGCTGGGTTTCTTCGCGAAAGGCGTCGAGGAAGGCGACCATCCGCGCGTGCCGCTGCCCGGCCAGGCGCGCACCGGTGGCGGTCTGGAAGCCAGCGGCCAGGCCCAGCAACTTGGTGTGGAAATGGTCCAGGGCGAAACGCTGGTCATCCAGCGACCGCTGGCGTGCGTCGATATCCTCGGCATCGTACAGCGCACTGCCCAGGCGCCCGGAAACATGAAAGCAACGCGCCACGCCGATCAGGCCGATGGCGTCCAGGCGGTCGGCATCCTGCAGGATGCGGGCCTCCAGGCTGGTCGGCGTGATGGCGGCGGAGAAACTGTGCGCCTCGATGGCATGGCGCACGCCGGTGATGCGCTCGCTCGGCCAGCCATGGCCTGCGAGCACCTCACCGGCGCGCGCAGCGGACAATCGCGAAGCGCTGGAGCGCAGCGGCGAATCCTTTTCCACCGCCACGCAGTCATGCAGCAGCACCGCCGCCAGCAGCAACTGCAGATCGCCGCCCTCCTCGCGCTGCAAGCGCCGAACGTTGGCCCATACCCGCTGCAGGTGCGACAGGTCATGGGCGCCATCGTCGGTGGATGGCGCGCAGCCGGCCAACAGCTGGCCAGCCAGCTCGGCGTAGGGGGCGAAAGGATCCAGATTCATGACAGATCGCCAGAAAGGGAAGGCCGCACCTTACGGGCCAGCCGCCAGGGCTCGCAAGTCATGCAGCGGAGTGTGGCGCCTTGCCATTACTGGACAAGCTCATAGCGCTTGCGCCACCTTTGGCAGCTTCGCCGAGCGACCTGGCCGCGCGCCAGGATCGCCTCGACGCATGAAGGATTTTCGACAGACTCGCCCCCAATGAGCGCACATTCCGAACGGCGTCTCAGCAGATAACCGCGTTCGCGGTTATCTTCGGCACAGGATGGCATCGCAGGGATACGCACATGGCAATCACACAACAGTCGCGCATGGCCAAGGTCAACAGCCCGCTCGGCGACAACGTGCTGGTGATGGAGCGCCTGGCCGGCAGCGAATCCCTGGGCCGCCTGTTCCACTACGAGCTCAGCCTGGCCTCGGAAAATTCCTCGCTCAAGCTCAACGCCCTGCTCGGCAAGCCCATGGGCCTGGCCGTACAACTGGCCGACGGCAGCGACCGCTACTTCCACGGCATCGTCGCGCGCTGCAGCCAGACCGCCCACCGTGGCCAGTTCGCCAGCTATCAGGTCACCCTCAAGCCTTGGTTGTGGCTGCTGTCGCGCACCTCCGACTGCCGGATCTTCCAGAGCAAGACCGTGCCGGACATCGTCAAGCAGGTGTTCCGCGACCTGGGTTTCTCCGACTTCGAAGACGCCCTGACCCGCTCCTACCGCGAATGGGATTATTGCGTGCAGTACCGCGAGACCAGCTTCGATTTCGTCAGCCGGCTGATGGAGCAGGAAGGCATCTACTACTACTTCCGCCATGAGCAGGAGCGCCATGTACTGGTGCTCTGCGATGCCTACGGCGCCCACGGTACGGCGCCCGGCTATGGGCGCGTGCCGTTCTACCCGCTCGACGACCAGATGCGCGAGCGTGACCACATTCACGACTGGCACCTGGCCCACGAAGTGCAGCCCGGCTCCCTGGCGCTCAACGACTATGACTTCCAGCGCCCCAGCGCACGCCTGGAAGTGCGCTCCAGCATCGCCCGCGAGCACAGCAACGCCGATTATCCGCTCTACGACTACCCGGGCGAATACGTGCAGAGCAAGGACGGCGAGCAGTACGCGCGCAATCGCATCGAGGCCATCCAGGCGCAGTACGAGCAGATCCGCCTGAAGGGCAATGCCCGCGGCCTGGGCAGCGGGCACCTGTTCAGCCTCACCGATTACCCGCGCGACGATCAGAACCGCGAGTACCTGATCGTCGATGCCGAATACACAATCACCCAGGACCTCTACGAAAGCGGTCGCGGCAGCGAGAGCTTCCAGTTCGACAGCAACCTGACCTGCATCGACGCCAGCCAGGTGTTCCGCCCGCTGCCGCAGACCGTGCAGCCCATCGTGCAGGGCCCGCAGACGGCCATGGTGGTCGGCCCCAAGGGCGAGGAAATCTGGACCGACCAGTACGGCCGCGTGAAGGTGCACTTCTACTGGGACCGCCACGACCAGTCCAACGAGAACAGCTCGTGCTGGATTCGCGTATCGCAGAACTGGGCCGGCAAGAACTGGGGCTCGATCCAGATCCCGCGCATTGGCCAGGAAGTGATCGTCAGCTTTCTGGAAGGCGACCCTGACCGGCCGATCATCACCGGCCGCGTCTACAACGCCGAGCAGACGGTGCCCTACGACCTGCCCGCCAACGCCACGCAAAGCGGCACCAAGAGCCGCTCGAGCAAGGGCGGCACGCCAGCCAACTTCAACGAAATCCGCATGGAGGACAAGAAGGGCGAAGAGCAGCTGTTCATCCATGCCGAGAAGAACCAGGACATCGAGGTCGAGAACGACGAGACCCACTGGGTCGGCCACGACCGCACCAAGACCATCGACAACAACGAAACGGTGCACGTCAAACACGACCGCACCGAGACGGTGGACAACAACGAGACCATCACCATCGGCGTCGACCGTACCGAAAAGGTCGGCAACAACGAGTCCATCACCATCGGTGTGAACCGCACCGAAAACGTGGGCAGCAACGAATCGATCAGCATCGGTGCCAACCGTACCGAGAGCGTGGGCAGCAACGAAACCATCAGCATCGGCGCCAACCGCACCGAGAGCGTGGGCAGTAACGAAACCATCAGCATCGGTGCCAACCGTACCGAAAGCGTGGGCAACAACGAGCGCATCACCATTGGCGCCGACCGCACCGAGCTGGTCACCGCCAATGAAAGCGTGTTCATCGGTGCCAACCAGACGACCGCCGTCGGCGGCAGCGAATCGCGCTACGTGCGCGGCGAGCGCAACACCCGCATCGGCAAGGACGACACCCTCAACGTCGGCAAGAACTTCGTACTCAAGGCCGGCGACTCGATCACCCTGCAGACCGGCGCTGCCAGCATCACCATGAAGAAGGACGGCACCATCGTCATTCGTGGCAAGAACATCAGCATCGACGGCTCCGGGGCGATCAACGCCAAGGCCGCCAAGAACATCGTGATGAAAGGCCAGAAGATCCTGCAGAACTAGGCCGCGCCCAGGAGCCACCCAATGACTGTCCAGCACCACACCCCCGCCGCCGCCACTCGCCTGGACGGCGTGGTCATCGGCGTACTGCTCGATGTGCCGCAAGCTTCCAGCCCGATAGTGGCCTTTGCCGGCTGCCCGTCGGAGACCGGCATCGCCGCGACCACCACCACGGCCCTCAGCCGCGAGGACATCGGCGCCCAGGTGGCCCTGATGTTCGTTGGTGGCGACCCGAGCCAGCCACTGGTGATCGGCCGTATCCAGCGCCTGCCACAGGCACCGGCGCCGGCCGCCATCGCCCATCTGGACGGCGAGCGCCTGGAATTCAGCGCCGAGCGCGAGATCGTGCTGCGCTGCGGCAAGGCCAGCATCACCCTGACCCGCGAAGGCAAGGTGCTGATCAAGGGCGCCTACCTGTCCAGCCGCTCCAGCGGCGTGAACCGCATCAAGGGCGGTTCGGTGCAGATCAACTAAGAGCCGCCCATGGAACTGCTCAATGCCACCCGGATGGTGGCCGCCTACAACCAGGGCCTGGACGCCGACGGCCGCGAATACCTGGTGGTCATCGTCAAGGGCACCTTCAGCCTGCCGGTGGACGGCAGCGTGGCGCGCCTGCTCGATGAGCAGCAGCCGCTGCTGATGAGCGATACCTTCTCCGGCGACCCGGCGCTCTCCGCGCCGTTGCGCGAGTTCGACTTCGCCCCCTTCAAGCCGTACTGCGACGTGCTGGTCAGTGGCAGCGCCCAGGCGCCGGGCGGGCGACCGGTCAGCCAGCTGACCGTGGGCATCCGCGTCGGCCGGGTCAGCAAGGCGTTCAGCGTGTTCGGTCCGCGCCACTGGCAGCCCGGCGCCCTGGGCACCAGCGCCGGCGCGCCGCAGCCCTTCGTGCGCCAGGACATCTCCTACGCCAGCGCCTTCGGCGGCAGCCACCCGGCGCCGGGCAACCCCGAGCAACTGCTGTGCAACCTGCGCAACCCGGCCGGCCAGGGCTGGTACCCGCGCAGCCTGGGCGGCGGCACCGTGGTCGGCATGCCGATGCCCAACACTGAAAAGCTTGGCGAGCCCGTGGATGCGCCCCATGGCGATTTTGAGCCCATGGCCCTCGGCCCGCTGGGCAAGCACTGGCAGGCACGGGTCGGTTTCGCCGGCACCTACGACCAGGCCTGGCAGGACGAGCAGTTTCCCTTCCTGCCCAGGGACTTCGACGAGCGCTATTTTCAGGCGGCCCCGGCCGACCAGCAGACCGACTACCTCAAGGGCGGCGAAGAGGTGTTCCTGCTCGGCCTGCTGCCGACCGAACGCGCCGGCTTCCGGGTGCCCAGCGTGCGCATGCCGGTGACCTATTTCCTCAGCGCCGGCGGCCATGAAACGGCCGAAGCGGTCATCGATACCCTGCTGGTCGACACCGACGCCAACCATGTGGAAATCACTTGGCGTACCCGTCGACCACTCAAACGCAGCCTGTTCGAAATCGCCCAGGTGCTGGTCGGCGAGAAATCCCGAGCCTGGTGGCGAGCCCGCGAGCTGGGCAAGGACTATTACCCGTCCCTGGCCGCCCTGAGCCGCAGCCGCCTGGCCGAGGATGAATCGTCATGAGCGCCCTCAGCATCCTCTCCAGCGGCATGGTCAGCGCCGTGGGTCTGAGCGCGCCGGCCAGTTGCGCGGCGATCCGCTGCGCCCTCGACAACTTCCAGGAAACCCGCTTCATCGACGGCGGCGGCGAATGGCAGATCGCCGCCAGCGTACCGCTCGAAGAGCCCTGGCGCGGGCGTACCAAGCTGGTGAAGATGGCTGCTCGTGCCATCACCGAGAGCTTGGCCGGCGTGCCGGGTATCGATTGCGCCACCACGCCGCTGCTGCTCGGTGTCGCCGAAGTGGATCGCCCAGGGCGTTGCGACGGCCTGGACAACAGCCTGCTGCACGATATCGAGCGCGAGCTGGGCGTGCGCTTTCATGGCGCCTCCACGCTGATCCCGCGGGGCCGGGTCAGTGCGGGCGTGGCGCTGCTCAATGCGCGCCGGCTGATCCACGAAGGCGGCCACCGCCACGTGCTGATCGCCGGCGTCGACTCGTTTCTCAACGCCGCCACCCTGACCGCCTTCGAACAGCGCCAGCGGCTACTCACCAGCCGGCATTCCAACGGTTTCATTCCCGGCGAAGGCGCGGCGGCGGTGGTGGTCGGCGCGCCCGTGCGCCAGGACGCCGAACAGCTGATCTGCTTCGGGCTGGGCTTTGGCGTCGAGAAGGCCACCGTGGAAGCCGACGACATCCCGCTGCGCGCGGACGGTCTGGTGCAGGCTACCCAGGCGGCGCTAAAGGACGGCAACTGCCGTATGGAGCAGATGGACTACCGGCTGACCGACAACTCCGGCGAGCAGTACTACTTCAAGGAAGCCGCCCTGGCGCTGAGCCGCACGCTGCGGGTGGTCAAGGAAGAGTTCGACATCTGGCACCCCGCCGACTGCATCGGCGAATGCGGCGCCGCCATCGGCCCGGCCATGCTCGCCGTGGCACTGGCCGCCTCGCGCAAGGGCTACAGCCCTGGTGCGAACATCGTCTATCAACTGGGCAACGACGCTGGCGAGCGCGCCGTGGCGTTGCTGCGTTACCAACGAGTAGGAGCCGCCTGATGGCCAACGAGGTCTATGCCAACAACCGGGAGATTTCCTGCAAGGCGGCCAGCGGCAAATCCATCGCCGCCTTTCCCGACGTCTGCTTCACCCCGCCGCAAACGCCGCCCATGCCTCTGGGCATCCCGATCCCGTACCCCAACACCGGGCTGTCCAAGGACACCACCAAGGGCACGCGCACCATCCGCATCACCCGCAAGGAGGTGATGCTCAAGAACAAGAGCTACTACAAGACCAGTTACGGCGACGAACCCGGCCGCGCCCCGAAGAAAGGCATCATCACCAGCAAGATCAAGGGCAAGGTGTACTTCACCTCCTGGTCGATGGACGTCAAATTCGAAGGCAAGAACGTGGTGCGGCATATGGATCTGACGACCCATAACCATGGGTCGTTTCCGGGGAATACACCGACCTGGCCGTATCTGGATCAGATGGCGGTAAGCAAGGGTGAAGGGCCGTGCAAGGAAGACATCAAAAAAGAGAAGGATGCCTGTAAGGAATACACCCCTCATGGAGATGGCGATCCATGCCCGCCAACCACTGAACTGGTGAAGGCAAAAAAAGCACGGGCGCTTACCGCTAAGGGCTCCCCAGCCAGAGCCCAGGCCAATGCATCGGTTAAGAGCGCCTACGAACGACTCGCAAGTAAAAATCGAGCCAATAAATGCCTGCAGGCTCGACGCTGCATGCTGACACCCTACAAACCCCAAGGCCGCGGCAAAGCCCGCCAGCCGGGCTGTTGCCCTGGCCAGACAGGCCACCATCTCATAGAGGCTTCCGCATTTCTTGAGCCAGGTACCCGCAAAGAAGGCGGTTCCTTAAGAGCGCAATTCAAGAACTCGAAATATGACCTTGATCGAGCACCCTGCGTGTGTGCGGAAGGCCCTGACAATACGACCGCGACCCACGGTTTGATGCATACCTATCAAGGCGTCAGAGCAAAAAAGCTGGCTCCCGATGGCACATGGACCTTACGCCAAGCCACGGAATGCGGCGCGGCGTCAGTGAATATGGTCTTCCAGAGCGGGTGTGATCAGCAGTGCCTGGAGTCGCAACTCAACGCCTATCACTCCAGCCCCGAAGTAGGCGTGAAACCGGACACGAAAATACCCTCGTCACCCAGTGGCAAAACCGACAGCAAGGTTGCCGAGAAAGCTTGGCAGCAATACGACAAGGGCAAACGGTCAATAGATAACTCAGGGAGTACTACACGATGATGTTCAAGGACGTTGGTTACCGTTACCGCAGCGGGGCCGTGCGCTACGGCGACCTCGCTTATGTCTTGTGCATTGACCCTGATCTTGCGGCGGACGGCTTACCACATACCTCTTTTTATGCCTGGGATAATGGCGGATGGGGTATGTATGAGATAGGGCGCTGGAACGCTCATTCGATCTGCGTTACTCAAACGCCAAAGGATCAAGCTATCGCACTGGGCGAGCACGGCGATATCCGTGTGATGGGCAACAACGACGATTATGACGAGCAGATAGCCTGTCCCGGCATAGCGTTGAGCATCATGCGGGAGATACGCAATATCGGTGGTTTCGCCTATGTGTGCGGCATGGATCGTCAGGTATTCAAACGAGACGGCCCAGGCAATTGGATTGCCTTGCACGGCGACATGCCGAACCAACCAGCCAAGGATATGGTTTTCGGCTTCGAATCCATACATGGTTACAGCGAGCACGATATCTACGCCGTCGGCTGGTATGGCGAAATCTGGCATTTCGATGGCAAGGCTTGGAAGAATTGCGCCAGCCCCACCAACATAAACCTCACTCGGGTGTGCTGTGCCGAAGACGGCTGGGTTTATGCGTGTGGCATGCACGGCATTCTTCTGCGGGGTAAAAACGATCAATGGGAAACCATCGATCATGAGGCTACCGATTCAGATATCTGGGATCTCGAGTGGTTCGCCGGCAAGCTTTATATCTCTACACTCCATGCGCTGTACTGGCTCAACGGAGACCAGCTTGAGCTGGTCGACTTCGGTGATTTGATCCCCAACAGCTGCCATAGCTTGAGTAGTGCAGATGGGCTGCTCTGGTCCATCGGGGAAAATGACATTCTGGCCTTCGACGGCGCTTCGTGGACCCGAATCGAGTAATGATCACCACCCTCCTCGACCAGCACACCGAAGAAGCTGCATTCCTAAGCGGTTTGCGCACCTACGCCGTCGGCGCGCCGCATTATGACCTGGCCCATCTCGGCGATCTGGACGAGCGGATCGAGGCTCATCTCGATGGTCTACAGATCGCCGGCCTCAAGGGGCTTCATCTGTTGCTGGAGCAACTCACCCCACACGCCCAGGGCGAGGTATTCGCTACGGCTGCGCTGGCGCTACGGCTGGGCAATGAGAACGCCCTGGAAACCCTGTACCAGCATCTGCAAGAGCATCCTGAAGGCGAGGCGTATCTTGTAGCGGCACTGGGCTGGTTGGAGTGGCACGAGGTCTCCGCGCTGATCGAACGCGACCTGAGTTCCACGGACGCCCAGCGCCGCCGGATCGCTCTGGCTGCCCATGTCCTGCACGGCAAGGATCCGGGCCCGGCGCTGCTGTCGGCCCTGGGCCACGGTGATGCCAGCGTACTGGCTGCTGCGGCTCGGCTGGCTGGCACCCTGCGGCGTCGCGATCTGTTGCAGCCGCTGCGTCAGCACCGCCTGCACGGCGACGATGAAGTCCGTTTCTGGAGCAACTGGGCCAGTGCCCAGATGGGTGATCAGGAGGCGCTCGGCAACCTGCGCCTGTTCGCCGAGCAGCCAGGTGAACGGCGCAGGCCTGCGCTCGAGGTGCTGCTCGCCTGGCAACCGCGGGAGGCCAGCATCACCTGGTTGCGTGGCCTGATGCAGAGCGCGGCGCACCGCCATATGGCGATCCAGGCCATCGGTTTGCTTGGCGATCCGCAGACCATCCCCTGGCTGATCCGCCAGATGCACGAACTGCCCACGGCCCGTGCCGCGGGTGAAGCCTTCAGCCTGATCACCGGCACCGACCTCGCGGAACTCGACCTGGAATTGGACGTCTATCCCGACTACGACGAAGGCCCTACCGATGATCCGTCCGACGCCAACGTCACCATGGATCCGGACATCGACCTGCCCTGGCCCGATCCCCATCGGGTCGAACGGTGGTGGCAGAGCCGGCAACAGGGCTTGCAACCAGGCACCGGCTACCTGCTGGGCCAGCCGTTCAGTGAGCAGCAATGCATGGCGGTACTCCGCAGCGGGACGCAGCGACAACGAAGGGCCGCCGCCAGCCTGCTGGCGCGCTATCAGCCCACCCGTGTGCTGTTCGCGACGGATGCGCCGGCGAGTCGGCAAAAGCGATTGCTCGACAGCTGAGCCAGCCGTCGACGACACAAGGAGAGTGCGAACATGCTCAAGAAATCCCTGCCATGCCCCTCGCTATACTCGGTAACCGACGCGAATCATGCGGCTAGCGTACCTGTGCAAGCCGAGCGGCCAACTAGCGAAAATTGCGGACACCGCAGCGGCCGCCGAAATCCCGAATACCGGCCTTCAGAAACCTTCAAGCAAGGACTCGCTTACCCATGAACACGCCACGCCACATTGTGCCTTGCGGTTTCTGCCCTTCCACGAATCACATTCACTCGACGAGGGAATGACCTTGAACCGCAAATCAATAGTCTGCTGCGCGCTGTTACTTATCGGACTACTCACACAGGGTTACGCCATGGCTTTTTCCAAGACGCTCTATCTGTTCTCAGCAGTCGAAGGCACGGTGCTGCTTGACGGCAAGCCGGTTCAAGGCGTTGAAATCGAACAGGAATACCACTGGCACTGGAAAAACGAACATCGTAAGAACACGGTGCAAAGCGATGCACAAGGTCGCTTCCACCTTCCGGCGGTAACGGCGAAGTCACTAACCGCTGGTTTCATGCCCCATGAGCCGGTGATCGGCCAGCGCCTGACGCTTCGTTATCAAGGCAAGGATCACAAGGGCTGGGTCTTCACCAAGCACAACTACGACGATCTAGGGGAGGTAAAGAATCGGCCCCTGAAGTTCGTCTGTGAGCTTAATAGCGAGCCCGTTGCACACCCTGAAACAGAGACCTTTGGCATCTGCGTTATCCAATAACGCCCTCTCTCACCAGACCATAAGGATTCGGCTGTGAACCCCTTGAGCCCCAAACAATCCGCACAAATCGCCACTCACGTCTACACGGTCAAAGACGCCGTCGTGTCATCGATGGGAGGCATCGCGGATGAAGCCGCCCGTCTCGGGCTGAGCAACTCGTTCGACTTTTCCAATCTGCAAATGGCCAGTGGAACCAGCGGCGCGATATTCCGCACGCGCACCGGATTCGCTTACGCCGTGCAGGGTGTGGGCGGTCGCCAAGGGGAAATGCTGCTGGCCTTTCGCGGCACCGACAGCATTGCCGACGCCCTGACCGATGCGAACGCGGGATTGCAACGAGGACCAAGCACCTGGCCGGTTCACGCAGGCTTCAACGAAACATTCAAATCGTTGCGTGGCGATATCGACAACTTCATGCGCGGCCGCAACCCCAGCACTGTGCACTGCGTTGGCCATAGTTTGGGCGGCGCCCTCGCCACGTTGGCGGCCGATCATCTGAGCGAACTTGGCGTAGCCGGCATCAAGCTCTACACCTTTGGCTCACCACGCACGGGTGTGGCCGGCTTCGCACGCCACCTGAGTGGCAAGCTCGGCGCTGACAATATCCACCGGGTCTACCACAGCGCTGACCCGGTGAGCATGGTGCCGATCTTCCCGTTCAGCCATGTGCCGGTTACCGGCAATGTCTGCATGATTCCGTGGAAGGGCGCGCAGATCAGCCCTGACGCTCACCGCATGACCTCCTACCTGCCTTCGATTGGCGATGCCAGCTGGAGAGGGCTCTACCGCAATCCGGAGCCGCCTCTGGATCGGGAAATCGATATCTGGCTGGAAAGCGCCAGCTACGGCCCGACCATGTTTTCTGCGGCAACGCTGTGGATGATCTCCAAGGCCATGCAGTACCTCCTCAAGAAGGCCGCCAATATCGTTATCGGCAGCGCGATCACCATCGGCGTTACAGTGCTGGATCAGATTGCCGGGATCCTGGTGCAGGGCGCCCAGATTTGCAAAGACATCAGCGATTCGGTCCGCGCCCTGATCGTGAAAATCTTCAAGTTCCTGGGCCGTGCGGTCCCCGCGACCATTGAAGTGACCACGTTCTTCCTGCGCTGGGTACTCGACCTGCTCGCCCGAGCAGTCGTCGATATGGCGCGTCAAGCCATGCACCTGGTCATACGCTCCTGAGTCCAAAAGAAAACGGCGCCTTCAGGCGCCGTTTTCACACATTAAAGATCCCCTTCCTCGACCATCCTGGCGCTGCTGGCATCCAGCGCATAAGCCGCATCGGCCAGATCGTTGCTGACCTTCTCGACCTTCAGCGTGCCGCTGACCCATAACGGTTCGTAGATATCGGGCAGGGCGATGCCCTTGGGGTAGCGCACCAGCACCAGTTGGTTCGGTGGTGGTGGCGGGACGTGGATGCAGGCGCCGGGGTATGGCACCAGGAAGAACAATGTGCTGCGTCCGGCGTTGTTGGTTTCCAGCGGTACCGGGTAGCCGCCGAGGCGGATCTTCTTGCCGTTCATGCCCGGCACGGTCTTGGCGGAATACATGACGGCGGGCAGGCCTTTGTCCTGCTGCTTCAAACCGCCCTTGCTGTCGAAGGTGCCTGAGCCTTCGGGGCCGTTGTGGGAGATTTCCGGCATCTGCTCCAGGGCGCGCTGATCCTCTTCGGGCATCAGGTCGAGCCAGTCGGTTTCGGGAAGTTCGGCGCGGGCGATGCCGCTCAGCAACAGCAGGACCAGCAACAGGTAACGCATCGACGGGACTCACGTAATGGCAACGGGAGGCAGCCTCACGTCGATGCGTCAGGCTACCGGTTCAACTTTTCTTGGTGATCATGCCGAAGATCACCAGCAGGATGATCGCACCGACGACCGCACCGATGAAACCCGCCGCTTCACCCGCTTCGTAGATGCCCAACGCCTGACCACCGTAGGTTGCGGCGATGGAGCCACCGATGCCCAGCAGGATGGTCATGATCCAGCCCATGCTGTCATCGCCCGGCTTGAGGAAGCGAGCCACCAGACCCACGATCAGGCCGATGAAAATAGTGCCGATAATCCCCATGACGCCCTCCGCAATTGAAAAAGGCGCCGCACGAATGCGGCGCCTTTCATCTGACGGAGACGGCGCGGGAGAGGTTCAAACTCCTGCGCCGGGCCTCAGCCGGCGTCGATCAGCGCCTGCACCTGAGCAATACGGCTGTCGAGGGTGGCGCGGTCTGCGCAGCGCAGCGTGGCGTGACCGACCTTGCGACCGGCCTTGAAGGCCTTGCCGTAGTGGTGCAGGTGGCAATCGTCGATAGCCGCCACTTTATCCACAGCCGGTACGCTGCCGATGAAGTTGAGCATGGCGCTCTCGCCGACCTTGGCGGTCGAGCCCAGCGGCAGGCCGGCGACGGCGCGCAGGTGGTTCTCGAACTGGCTGCACTCGGCGCCTTCGATGGTCCAATGCCCGGAGTTGTGCACGCGCGGGGCGATCTCGTTGGCCTTCAGGCCACCATCGACCTCGAAGAACTCGAAGGCCAGCACACCGACGTAGTCGAGCTGCTTCAGCACACGGCCGACGTAATCCTCGGCCAGCGCCTGCAGCGGGTGCGCGGTGCTGGCGATCGACAGGCTCAGAATGCCGCTGTAGTGGGTGTTGTGCACCAGCGGGTAGAAGCGCGTTTCGCCATCACGGCCGCGCACGGCGACCAGCGACACTTCACCGCTGAACGGCACGAAGCCTTCGAGGATGCACGGCACGCTGCCCAGCTCGGCAAAGGCGCCAGCCACGTCTTCGGGCTTGCGCAGGACCTTCTGGCCCTTGCCGTCGTAGCCCAGGGTGCGGGTCTTCATCACCGCCGGTAGGCCAATGCTGGCAACGGCCGCATCGAGGTCAGCCTGGGACTGGATATCGGCGAACTCGGGCGTGGGGATGCCCAGGTCCTTGAACATCGACTTCTCGAACCAGCGATCACGGGCGATGCGCAGCGACTCGGCGCTCGGGTACACCGGCACGAACTGGGACAGGAAAGCCACGGTTTCCGCCGGCACGCTCTCGAACTCGAACGTCACCAGGTCGACCTCGTCGGCCAGCTGGCGCAGGTGATCCTGATCGCCGTAATCGGCGCGGATGTGCTCGCCCAGGGCTTGCGCACAGGCGTCCGGCGCCGGGTCGAGAAACGCGAAATTCATCCCCAGCGGAGTGCCCGCCAGGGCCAACATGCGGCCGAGCTGGCCGCCACCGATTACGCCGATCTTCATCACTGTGCCCTCGGGTCCGGGTTTTCCAGCACGGTGTTGGTCTGCTCGTCGCGGAACTGCTTGAGCGCCGCGTGGAACTGCGGGTGCTGATGACCGAGGATGCTCGCCGCCAACAGCGCGGCGTTGATGGCGCCGGCCTTGCCGATGGCCAGGGTGGCCACCGGAATACCGGCCGGCATCTGCACGATGGACAGCAGCGAGTCGACGCCCGAGAGCATGGACGACTGCACCGGCACGCCGAGCACCGGCAGGTGGGTCTTGGCAGCGCACATGCCCGGCAGGTGGGCAGCGCCACCGGCACCGGCAATGATCACCTGGATGCCACGGTCCTCGGCTTCTTCGGCGTACTGGAACAGCAGGTCCGGCGTGCGGTGGGCGGAAACCACCTTCACTTCGTTGGGGATGCCCAGCTTGTCGAGCATCTCGACGGTATGGCTCAGGGTGCTCCAGTCGGATTTGGAACCCATGATTACGCCAACCAGTGCGCTCATCGTCGTGCCTCTCTACGTCTCGGGCGCAGGGCGCCATGTCGATTGATCGGGCGCTTGGCGCCGCGGCAGAAACAACAAACCACGCGGAAGGCGTGGTTTGCGCAAATCGGCAATTATACTGCAGTCGCGCACAAATCGATAACCGACCGCCTGTCGGCCGGTGGCGCCATGGGCACCGGAATTTGTCCTGGAGCAATATCCGCCCTGCCGGGCCTTCCATACTGGGGTTCCTATCGAGGAGGATCGCGCCATGCAGCAGACCATGAAAGCCGCCGTCGTCCATGCCTTCGGCGAGCCCCTGCGGCTCGAGGAGGTGAAAGTGCCCCTGCCCGGCCCCGGGCAGATACTGGTGAAGATCGAGGCGGCGGGCGTTTGCCACACCGACCTGCACGCCGCCGACGGGGACTGGCCGGTAAAGCCCAGCCTGCCGTTCATTCCAGGCCATGAAGGCGTCGGCTACGTGGCCGCGGTCGGTGCCGGCGTGACCCGGGTACGCGAAGGCGACCGGGTCGGCGTGCCCTGGCTGTACACCGCTTGCGGTTGCTGCGAACACTGCCTGACCGGCTGGGAAACCCTCTGCGCCGATCAGCAGAACACCGGTTACTCGGTCAACGGCAGCTACGCCGAATACGTGCTGGCCGACCCCAACTATGTAGGCATCCTGCCCAAGACCGTCGAGTTCGCCGAGATCGCGCCGATCCTCTGTGCCGGCGTCACCGTCTATAAAGGCCTGAAGGTGACGGGTGCCCGGCCCGGCCAGTGGGTGGCGATTTCCGGCATCGGCGGCCTCGGTCACGTGGCGGTGCAGTACGCCCGCGCCATGGGCCTACACGTGGCCGCCATCGACGTGGACGACGCCAAGCTGGCGCTGGCCAAAAAGCTCGGCGCCAGCCTGACCATCAACGCTCGCCAGGAAAACCCGGCCGAGGTCATTCAGCGCGACATCGGTGGCGCCCACGGCGTGCTGGTCACCGCCGTATCCAACAGCGCCTTCGGCCAGGCCATCGGCATGGCCCGGCGGGGCGGCACCGTCGCCCTGGTGGGGCTGCCACCCGGCGACTTCCCGACGCCGATCTTCGATGTGGTGCTCAAGGCCATCAGCATCACCGGCTCCATCGTCGGCACCCGCGCGGATCTGCAGGAGGCGCTGGACTTCGCTGGCGAGGGACTGGTGAAGGCGACAATCCACCGTGACCGGCTGGACAACGTCAACGGCGTGCTCGAACAGATGCGTGCGGGGCAGATCGAAGGCCGGGTAGTGATGCAATTCTGATCGTGGCGTCTGACAGCGCGGAACGGGCTCACATCACGCGCTGTCAGACGCAGTTAGAATCGCCTCATCACCCACCAAAGGACCATGCCATGACACGGCTGTCGCTGCTTATCGCCTCAACCTTCCTGACCTTCAATGCCAGCGCTCTGGAGCTGGCGAAATATCCCAAGGCCTTCGCCGCCGACAAGGGCGTCAGCGTCGTGGTCGCGCCCAGCAGCGACGAGAAGCAGGCCCTCGTGCAGATCAGCGGTATCAACCATCCGCTCGATGAAGTGGTGCTGCTGACCGACGTCAACGCGCGCAGCCAGGACGAAAGCGATTACGCCACCACCCTCGATGGCAGCGCCTACGTACTGGTTGGCCAGCGCCAGGAATGGGGCGGCGAGTCCTACCAGCTGTACCTGCCGGGCAACCGTGAGCCGCTGTACCTGAGCTTCGACGAGAAGGCCAGCAAGGCGGTCAAGCCGGCCGAGCTGCTGGCGCTGTACGAGAAGCAGAAAAAGGATGGCGTGCAGGACAAGCTGGCCAAGTTCGACCGCGAGAAGCGCCAGCAATACCACGTCGAACGCCTGCAGCAGATGGACAAGGAGGCGTCGGCCAGCTGCGGCACCGACCTAAAGACCGAGGTCAACTGGCAGGCCCTGGACGAGCCGCTGCTCAAGGAGCTGAGCGTGTCCGGCTACTGCGGCGAGGTGGTCAACCAGATGAACAACCTGTGCAGCAGCTCGCCAGAATTCAAGGAGCAGGCCGCCAAACTCAATACCGTCGAGTGCAGCTTCGGCAAGGAAATGAAGATCCGCGAGCAGGGCAATCGCATCCTGTTCACCACCGAGCGTGACGCCGCCAACCAGGGCGAATTCATTAACGCCTTCCTACGTAACCGCTAGTAAACGTCCCCCGGTGGGCGGCCAGCATGGCCGCCCGTTTTCATTCGGAAATCCGAACGCCTTCAGGTCGAAAAACCGAACAACCGACCGCCCCGCCCTGCCTACCCTCGCAAACTAAAAATTAAAAGCCTTTAAATTCATAAACTTGCGCACTAATCATGGCGCCGAGAAGGTCTGGCACACATCCTGCTCTCTACCTGTCAGGAAAGCGATAGCCGCTCCACATGGAGGTACGTACCTCGCCGTACGTCCTCAATAACAACAACACCGAGGAAATCGACCCATGCGTATCGTCCCCCGCGTACTGGCTGTAGCCGTTGCCGCCACCCTGATGTCCAGCCCGGTTTTCGCCGCCGAACTGACCGGCACCCTGAAGAAGATCAAGGATTCGGGCACCATCACCCTGGGCCACCGCGACTCGTCCATCCCCTTCTCCTACTACGGTGACACCTCCAAACAGCCGGTTGGCTACTCCCACGACCTGCAACTGAAAGTGGTCGAAGAGCTCAAGAAAGAGCTGGAGATGCCTGACCTGAAAGTGCGCTACAACCTGGTCACCTCCCAGACCCGTATCCCCCTGGTGCAGAACGGCACCGTGGATCTGGAGTGCGGCTCCACCACCAACAACGTCGAGCGTCAGCGCCAGGTCGACTTCTCCGTCGGCATCTTCGAAGTGGGTACCCGCCTGCTGACCAAGAAGAGCAGCGGCGTGAACGATTTCGAAGACCTCAAGGGCAAGAACGTGGTGACCACCGCCGGCACCACTTCCGAGCGCCTGCTCAAGGCCATGAATGCCGAGAAGAAGATGGGCATGAACGTGATTTCCGCCAAGGATCACGGCGAGTCCTTCCTGATGCTCGAGTCCAACCGCGCCGTGGCCTTCATGATGGATGACGCCCTGCTGGCCGGCGAAATGGCCAAGGCCAAGAAGCCGGACGACTGGCATGTGGTCGGCACCCCGCAGTCCTTCGAAATCTACGGCTGCATGGTTCGCAAGGGCGACGAAGGCTTCAAGAAGGTGGTCGACAAGGCCATCTCCGACACCTTCGCTTCGGGCGAAATCAACGACATCTACAACAAGTGGTTCCAGCAGCCGGTTCCGCCAAAAGGCCTGAACCTCAATTTCCCGATGAGCGAAGAGCTGAAGAAGCTGATCGCCAATCCCACCGACAAGTCTGCCGAGCAGATCTGACGGTGTGATGCCACGCCCCTTTCACGAGAAGGGGCGTAGCGGGAACCCGGAGTGGCCGGCGGCCTCTCCATCCATTTCCTGACGAAGCCAAAAATCGTTCGCTGACGCGGATGCGGGAAGCTGTTGCCCGCCGCCGGCTTCGCTGCGTCCACTCACCTGAGGGGAAACCCGATGAACTACAACTGGGACTGGGGCATCTTCTTCAAGTCCACCGGCATTGGCGATGAAATCTACCTGGAGTGGTTCATCACCGGTCTGGGCTGGACCATCGCCATCGCCCTGGTCGGCTGGCTGATCGCCCTGTCGCTTGGCTCGCTGCTCGGTGTGATGCGCACCGTGCCGAACCGCCTGATCTCCGGGATCGCCACCGCCTATGTGGAGATCTTCCGTAACGTACCGCTGCTGGTGCAGCTGTTCCTCTGGTACTTCCTGGTGCCGGACCTGCTGCCCGAGCCGCTGGAAATCTGGTTCAAGCAGGACCTCAACCCGGCTACCTCGGCCTACCTGAGCGTGGTCGTATGCCTGGGCCTATTCACCGCCGCCCGCGTCTGCGAGCAGGTGCGCACCGGCATCCAGGCACTGCCCAAGGGCCAGACTGCGGCGGCCTATGCCATGGGCTTTCGCCTGCCACAGATCTATAAAAATGTACTGCTGCCCCAGGCCTACCGGATCATCATTCCGCCGCTCACCAGCGAGTTTCTGAACATCTTCAAGAACTCCTCGGTGGCTTCGCTGATCGGCCTCATGGAGCTGCTCGCGCAAACCAAGCAGACCGCCGAATTCAGCGCCAACCTGTTCGAGGCCTTCACCTTGGCGACGCTGATCTACTTCACCCTGAACATGAGCCTGATGATGATCATGCGCATGGTCGAGCGTAAGGTCGCCGTACCGGGCCTGATTTCCGTGGGAGGCAAATGATGGACTTCAGTCAGATCATTCCCGCTCTGCCAGGCCTCTGGGAAGGCATGGCCATGACCCTGCAACTGATGGTCATGGGCGTCATCGGTGGCGTGGTTCTCGGCACCCTGCTGGCGCTGATGCGCCTGTCGAACAGCGTGCTGCTGTCCAAGATCGCTGCCACCTACGTCAACTATTTCCGCTCGATCCCGCTGCTGCTGGTGATCACCTGGTTCTACTTCGCGGTGCCGTTCATCCTGCGCTGGATCACCGGTGAAGACACCCCCGTGGGCGCGTTCGCGTCCTGTCTGGTGGCCTTCATCATGTTCGAGGCGGCGTACTTCTGCGAAATCGTCCGTGCCGGCATCCAGTCGATTCCGCGCGGCCAGATGGGCGCGGCCCAGGCACTGGGCATGAGCTACGGCCAGACCATGCGCCTGATCATCCTGCCCCAGGCGTTTCGCAAGATGACTCCGCTGCTGCTGCAGCAGAGCATCATCCTGTTCCAGGACACCTCGCTGGTTTACACCGTCGGTCTGATGGACTTCCTCAACGCCGCCCGCTCGCGCGGCGACATTCTGGGTCAGCCCCATGAATTCCTGATCTTCGCCGGCCTGGTCTACTTCACCATCAGCTTCGCTGCCTCGCAGCTGGTCAAGCTCCTGCAAAAAAGGTTAGCCGTATGATTTCCATCAAGAACGTCAACAAGTGGTATGGGGACTTCCAGGTGCTGACCGACTGCACCACGGACGTCAAGAAAGGCGAAGTGGTCGTGGTATGCGGGCCGTCCGGTTCGGGCAAGTCGACCCTGATCAAGTGCGTCAACGCCCTGGAGCCGTTCCAAAAGGGCGACATCGTGGTCGACGGCACCTCGATTGCCGACAAGAAGACCAACCTGCCGAAACTGCGCTCGCGCGTCGGCATGGTGTTCCAGCACTTCGAGCTGTTCCCGCACCTGACCATCACCGAAAACCTGACCATCGCGCAGATCAAGGTGCTTGGCCGCAGCAAGGAAGAAGCCACCAAGAAGGGCCTGGCCCTGCTCGAGCGCGTCGGCCTCAAGGAGCACGCCCACAAGCATCCGGGTCAACTCTCCGGTGGCCAGCAGCAGCGTGTGGCCATCGCCCGCGCCCTGGCGATGGATCCGGTGGTGATGCTGTTCGACGAACCGACCTCGGCGCTCGACCCGGAGATGGTCAACGAAGTGCTCGACGTGATGGTGCAGCTGGCCCACGAAGGCATGACCATGATGTGCGTGACCCACGAGATGGGCTTCGCCCGCAAGGTCGCCGACCGGGTGATCTTCATGGACGCCGGCAAGATCGTCGAGGACTGCCCCAAGGAAGAGTTCTTCGGCGATATCAGCGCCCGCTCCGACCGCGCCCAGCAGTTCCTCGCCAAGATCCTTCAGCATTGATGCGCCAGGCCCGCTATCGCCTTGATAGCGGGCCTTCTAGACTCGACAAGCACAATAAAAATCGAGGTTCCATCATGCGTGTTCTGCACTTCAAAACCCTGACACTCAGCGTCGCCATCGCCGCCTGCAGCAATGCCGTGCTGGCCGCCAATCTGGACGGCGGCGCGGTCGCCGCGCCTGACGAATACGCCGCCAAGGTGGCCGCCGATATCCTCAAGAAAGGCGGCAACGCGGTCGACGCCGCCGTCGCCACCGCCTTCACCCTGGCCATCACCTACCCCGAAGCCGGCAACATTGGCGGCGGCGGTTTCATGACCCTGTTCATGGACGGCAAGCCGTACTTCCTCGACTACCGGGAAACCGCGCCCAAGGCCGCTACCAAAACCATGTACCTGGACGACAAGGGCGAGGTGATCGAAAACCTCAGCCTGGTCGGCGCCAAGGCCGCCGGCGTGCCCGGCACGGTGATGGGTCTGTGGGAAGCCCACAAGCGCTTCGGCAAGCTGCCGTGGAGCGAGCTGCTGACGCCCGCCATCGGCTACGCCAACAGCGGCTTCAAGGTCGCCGACCAACAGTTCCAGTACCGCGAAGACGCCATCGGCCTGTTCAACGGCAAGACCAACTTCACCGCACACTTCGGCAGCATGCGCCCGGGGGAAACCTTCAAGCAGCCGCTGATGGCAGCGACCCTGGAGCGCATTGCGGCCAATGGCCCGGATGAGTTCTACAAAGGCAAGACCGCCGACCTGCTGGTCGCCCAGATGCAGCACGACGGCGGGCTGATCACCAAACAGGATCTGGCCGACTACCGCGTCAAATGGCGCGAGACGATGCGCGTCGACTGGCAGGGCAACAGCCTGTACACCGCGCCGCTGCCCAGCTCCGGCGGCATCGCCCTGGCCCAGCTGATCGGCATCAAGGAGCAGCGCGCCGCCGACTTCAAGGGCGTCGAGCTGAACTCCGCGCGCTATATCCACCTCCTGGCCGAGATCGAGAAACGGGTGTTCGCCGACCGTGCCGATTACCTGGGCGACCCGGACTTCTCCAAGGTACCGGTCGCCAAGCTGGTCGACGCCAGCTACCTCAAGCGCCGCGCCGCCGAGGTCAACCCGACCGCCATCTCGCCGACCGAGAAGGTTCGCCCCGGCCTGGAACCGCACCAGACCACGCACTTCTCCATCGTCGACGCCGACGGCAACGCGGTCAGCAATACCTACACCCTCAACTGGGACTTCGGCAGCGGCGTGGTAGTCGAAGGCGCCGGCTTCCTGCTCAACGACGAGATGGACGACTTCAGCTCCAAACCTGGCGTGGCCAATGCCTTCGGTGTGGTCGGTAGCGATGCCAACGCCATCGAGCCGGGCAAGCGCATGCTGTCGTCGATGAGCCCGAGCATCGTCACCCGTGACGGCAAGGTCAGCCTGGTGCTGGGCACGCCCGGCGGCTCGCGGATCTTCACCTCGATCTTCCAGGTGCTCAACAACGTCTACGACTTCAAGTTGCCTCTGGAGAAGGCTGTAGCCGCCCAGCGCGTGCACCACCAGCTGCTGCCCAAGGACACCATCTATTACGACGCCTAC
The DNA here is from genome assembly GCF_900112645.1 of Phytopseudomonas straminea. Taxonomy (GTDB): domain Bacteria; phylum Pseudomonadota; class Gammaproteobacteria; order Pseudomonadales; family Pseudomonadaceae; genus Aquipseudomonas; species Aquipseudomonas straminea. Next base: position 711,830 of record NZ_FOMO01000001.1, read on the forward strand.
GCGCCGCTCACCGGCAAGGTCGCCGACGAGCTGAAGGCCATGGGCTACGTGCTCGAAGACCAGGGCTGGAACATGGGCGATATCCAGGCCATCCGCGTCGACGGGCGCAGCCTGCAAACCGCTTCCGACCCCCGCGGTCGCGGTGTCGGCATGGTGGTCAAACCCTGAGCGGCATGGCATGACTCACGTTTCACGGCACCGCTGCGCCCGCAGCGGTGACCGATCCGCCCTGCCCTTGCGCGGGCTGGCTCGGTCGCGGTGACTGTGATGCAATGCGTGTCCATCAGTCTCCCTGGGGTGCCGCCCGCCTTGGCTGCCAAACCGCGCTACGTCCGCCACCTGTCACTGACCCTGCTGATGCTGGCGCTGGTGGCTGCCTGTGGTTACGCCGGTTACTACCTGAGCGAACAGTCGGGTATCCGCAGCCTGGTCGACAGCGGCGAGCGCCAGCTCGAGCTCAACGCCCGGGCAGTGGAAAGCGAGATCAACAAGTACACCTACCTGCCCAGCCTGCTGGAGCTCGAATCCAACGTCAGCCGCCTGCTGCTGACGCCCGACGCCTACCGGCGCCAACGCGTCAATGACTACCTCGAAGGCCTCAACCAGCGCAGCGGCAGCCTGGCCATCTACGTGATGGACACCGAAGGCCGGGTGCTGGCCACCAGCAACTGGCGCCAGGCCGACAGCTACCTGGGCGAGGACCTGTCGTTTCGCGCCTATTTCCAGGATGCGCTGAAAGGCGAACAAGGCCGCTTCTACGGCATCGGCAGCACCACCGGCGAGCCAGGCTACTACCTGTCCCATGGCCTGCGTGCCAACGGCCGGATCATCGGCGTGGCGGTGGTCAAGGTGCGCCTCGACCCACTGGAGCAGCGCTGGCAGCGGGCGCGACTGGAAGCCTACGTCAGCGACGAGAACGGCATCATCATCCTTTCCAGTGATCCGGCGCGACGGCTCAAGGCCGTGCGCCCACTCAATGCCGACACCAAGGAACGCCTGGCGCGCAGCCTGCAATATCACTGGTCGTCACTCGACGAGCTGATGCCTCTGGCACGCGAGGCGCTGGCCAATGGCGTCGAGCAGGTCAGCTTCGCGGGCCATAACGCGCAGGATGCCAGCGAGGTTACCAACTATCTGGCCCAGAGCCGCCCGCTGGAAGACACACCCTGGCACCTGACCCTGCTCAGCCCGCTGCAGGACCTGCGCCGCGAAGCGGTCAGCCACGGCATGCTGGCCGCCGCCGCCTTCGCCCTGCTGGCCTTTCTGCTGATCGCCTGGAACGAGCGCCGCAAGGTGATCGCCACCCGTCTGGCCGCCCGCGAAGCCCTGCAGCGCGCCAACAGCGAGCTGGAGCGCAAGATCACCGAGCGTACCGCCGACCTGCGTGCCAGCAACGAGCGCCTCAAGGCGCAGATTCGCGAACGCCGCCAGGCCGAGCAAACCCTGCGCCTGGCCCAGGACGAGTTGGTGCAGGCCGGCAAGCTGGCGGTCATCGGGCAAATGTCCACCAGCATCGCCCACGAGCTCAACCAGCCGCTGGCGGCGCTGCGCACGTTGTCCGGCAACACTGTGCGTTTCCTGTCCCGCGGCGCCTATGACGTGGCCACCACCAACCTGCAGACCATCAACGAGCTGGTCGACCGCATGGGCAAGATCACCGGCAGCCTGCGCGCCTTCGCCCGCCGCGCCAACGATGGCGGCGAAGCCAGCCTGAGCAAGGCCGTGGACGCCGCGCTGCAGGTCGTGCAGCCGCGCCTGGAGCGCACGCCACTGACCATTCACCGCGAGTTCGCCGACGCACGCCTGGCGATCAACCAGACCCGCCTGGAGCAGATTCTGGTCAACCTGATCGCCAACGCCGCCGATGCCATGAGCGCCCAGGCAGATCGCCAGCTGTGGTTGCGGGGCAGCGCAGAGGGCGAGCGCTATCGCCTGCGCGTGATCGACAACGGTCCCGGCATCGCCCCCGAAGACCGCACCCACCTGTTCGAACCCTTCTTCACCACCAAGCCCGGCGAGCAGGGCCTGGGGCTTGGTCTCACGCTGTCCGCCAGCCTCGCCGCGGCTGCTGGCGGCAGCCTCAGCGCCGACCATCCGCCCGAGGGCGGCACCGCTTTCGAACTCAACCTGCCGCAGGTTGCCGCTGCTTTGGAGACACCCGATGAATGACGACCTCACCGTGCTGATCGTCGAAGACGACCCCCACGTGCTGCTCGGTTGCCAGCAGGCCCTGGCCCTGGAAGACATTCCCTGCGAAGGCGTGGGCAGCGCCGAAGACGCCTTGCAGCGCATCGGCGCGGACTTTCCAGGCATCGTCATCAGCGATATCCGCCTGCCCGGCATGGATGGTCTGCAGCTGCTCGGCGAGCTCAAACGCCGCGACCCGAGCCTGCCGGTGGTGCTGATCACCGGCCACGGCGACATCGGCATGGCGGTCGGCGCCATGCGCGACGGCGCCTACGATTTCATGGAAAAGCCCTTCTCGCCCGAGCGCCTGGTCGACGTCGCCCGTCGCGCGCTGGAGCAGCGCAGCCTGGCCCGCGAGGTGTCGTCGTTGCGCCGCCAGCTGGCCGGCAAGCAGGCCCTGGAGCAGCGCCTGATCGGCCGCTCGCCGGCCATGCAGCAACTGCGCGAACTGATCGCCAACGTCGCCGATACCTCGGCAAACGTGCTGATCGAAGGCGAAACCGGCACCGGCAAGGAGCTGGTCGCCCGCTGCCTGCACGATTTCAGCCGCCGGCAGAGCAAGGCCTTCGTGGCACTCAATTGCGGCGGCCTGCCGGAAAACCTGTTCGAGAGCGAAATCTTCGGCCACGAAGCCCACGCCTTCACCGGCGCCGGCAAGCGCCGTATCGGCAAGATCGAGCACGCCAACGGCGGCAGCCTGTTTCTCGACGAAATCGAAAGCATGCCGCTCAACCTGCAGATCAAACTGCTGCGCGTGCTGCAGGAACACAGCCTGGAGCGCCTGGGCTCGAACCAGCCCATCGACGTCGATTGCCGGGTGATCGCCGCCACCAAGGCCGACCTTGACGAAGCCGGCAAGGCCGGACTGTTTCGCAGTGACCTCTACTACCGCCTCAACGTGGTGACCCTGGAACTGCCGCCGCTGCGCGAACGCCGCGAAGACATCGCCGTGCTGTTTGAGCACTTCCTGCAGCTCTCGGCCCTGCGTTTCGACCGCGCCGCGCCGGAGCTGGACCGCCACACCCTGGCCGCGCTGATGGCCCACGACTGGCCCGGCAACGTGCGCGAGCTGCGCAATGTCGCCGAGCGCTTCGCCCTCGGCCTGCCGGCCTTCAAGAAAAGCGGCGCCCAGGAAGGCAACGCCGCCACCTTCGCCGAAGCCGTGGAAGCCTTCGAACGCAACCTGCTGGTCGACGCCCTCGAACAGCACGCCGGCAACCTCAGCCAGGCCGCCCAGGCCCTCGGAATGGCCAAGACCACGCTGTTCGACAAGGTGAAGAAGTACGGACTGGGGTAAAAGCCGAGCAACTATCTAAAGATCACTGTGGGAATCTCTGGTCGCGCCACTTCTAGCCCTCCTCCCGCCCCACACCCCCTTCCAGCTTGCGCCACAAAAGCCGCACCGCCGCCTTGCGCGACATGCTCCAGCGGTACAGTCGGATCTCCAGCGGGATGTGCCAATGCTCCTTGCCGCACACCACCAGTTCGCCCCGCGCCAGCTCGGCGTTCATCGACAGGCGCGGTACCCAGGCCACGCCCAGGCCTTGCAGGGCCATAGCCTTGAGGCTGTCGGCCATGGCCGTTTCGTGCACGGTGGTCGAGCGCAGGGCGCGCTGGCGCAACAGCAGGTTCACCGAACGGCCCAGGTAGGTGCCGGCGCTATAGGCCAGCAGCGGTACGCTCTGCCCGGCGTCCAGATCGAACAATGGCGTGCCCTGCTCGTCCACGGCGCATACCGGCAGCATCTCGCTGACGCCCAGGGGTAGCGACGGAAACAGATCGGGGGCCAATTGCACGGCGGCGTCCTGGTCGTGATAAGCGAGGATCAGGTCGCAGGTGCCTTCGCGCAGCGAGTGCACCGCCTCGCCGACGTTGGTCGCCACCAGTCGGGTGGTCAGCGGCAGGCCGTCACGGCGCAGGCGGGCGATCCATTCCGGGAAAAAGCCGAACACCAGTGAGTGTGCCGCGGCGATCTGCAGCGCCTCGCCCTGCTGCCCTTCCAGGTGATGCAGGTGGCGCACTACTTCGCCGAGCTGTTCGACCATGCTGCGCGCGGTGAGCAGGAACAATTGGCCGGATTCGGTCAGCTCGATCGGCGTGCGCGAGCGGTTGACCAGGGTCAGGCCGAGCGCCGCCTCCAGGCTCTGGATGCGCCGGCTGAAGGCCGGCTGGGTCACAAAGCGCTTTTGCGCCGCGGCGGAAAAGCTGCGCGTGGCGGCCAGGGTGACGAAATCTTCCAGCCATTTGGTTTCCAGGTTCATGGGCGTCCTCGCCTCGCGCAGCGCAATGCACACGTTTGGTGCAAAGAATTGGTCACAGCTACATTATGCCGATTGCGCATAGCCCAGCAAACAACAGCATTGGCCGCCAACGCTCCACAACCCTTATTCTTTGGCCCATCGCGGTATCTTCCGCCCAATCAAGAGAATTGAGACATCATGTCCGCTGCTGCATCGTTCCGCGTCGAAAAAGACCTGCTTGGCACCCTCGAAGTCCCGGCAGAAGCCTACTACGGCATCCAGACCCTGCGTGCGCTGAACAACTTCCGCCTCTCCGGCGTGCCCCTGGCCCACTACCCGAAACTGGTCGTGGCCCTGGCGATGGTCAAGCAGGCCGCCGCCGACGCCAACCGTGAGCTGGGCCACCTGCCCGCCGAAAAACACGCGGCGATCAGCGAAGCCTGCGCACGCATCATCCGCGGCGATTTCCACGAGCAGTTCGTGGTGGACATGATTCAAGGCGGTGCCGGCACCTCGACCAACATGAACGCCAACGAGGTGATCGCCAACATCGCCCTGGAAGCCATGGGTCATGCCAAGGGTGAATACAAGCACCTGCACCCGAACAACGACGTGAACATGGCGCAGTCGACCAACGACGCCTACCCGACCGCCATTCGCCTGGGCCTGCTGCTCGGCCACGACACCCTGCTGGCCAGCCTGGACAGCCTGATCCAGTCGTTCGCCGCCAAGGGTGAGGAATTCGCCCATGTACTGAAGATGGGCCGCACCCAGCTGCAGGACGCCGTACCGATGACCCTCGGCCAGGAATTCCGCGCCTTCGCCACCACCCTGGGTGAAGACCTGGCGCGCCTGCGCAGCCTGGCACCGGAGCTGCTGACCGAAGTGAACCTGGGCGGCACCGCCATCGGTACCGGCATCAACGCCGACCCGGGCTACCAGCACCTGGCCGTGCAGCGCCTGGCGCTGATCAGCGGCCAGCCACTGGTGCCGGCCGCTGACCTGATCGAAGCCACCTCCGATATGGGCGCCTTCGTGCTGTTCTCCGGCATGCTCAAGCGCACCGCGGTCAAGCTGTCGAAGATCTGTAACGACCTGCGCCTGCTGTCCAGCGGCCCGCGCACCGGCATCAACGAGATCAACCTGCCGGCGCGTCAGCCGGGCAGTTCGATCATGCCGGGCAAGGTCAACCCGGTGATCCCGGAAGCGGTCAACCAGGTCGCCTTCGAAATCATCGGCAACGACCTGGCGCTGACCATGGCAGCCGAAGGCGGCCAACTGCAGCTCAACGTCATGGAGCCGCTGATCGCCTACAAGATCTTCGACTCGATCCGCCTGCTGCAACGCGCCATGGACATGCTGCGCGAGCACTGCATCAACGGCATCACCGCCAACGAAGCCCACTGCCGCGCCCTGATGGAGAACTCCATCGGCCTGATCACCGCGCTCAACCCCTACATCGGCTACGAGAACTCCACCCGTATCGCCAAGGAAGCGTTGATCAGCGGCCGCGGCGTGCTGGAGCTGGTGCGTGAAGAGCAACTGCTGGACGACAGCACCCTGGCCGAGATCCTGCGCCCGGAAAACATGATCGCTCCGCACCAGCTCAAGCCCCTGACCCCGCCAGCCAAGGACGCGGTCGAGCAGCAGCGCTAAGGTCTGTTGAGGTTGCAGCACAAGCCGCGCTGCAACCTTGACTGCACCACTAGACCCGAAGCCCCGTACCGTTCAGCGGTACGGGGCTTCGCTTTGTTAGGGATTGATTGCCGTTTGCCCGCGCGCAGGCTAAAAGAGCGGCAGTCCTAACAAAGAGAAGTCGCCAATGACCAGCAAATCCGCATGGCTGCTGTGCCTGCTGTCCATCTGCGGGGCATTCGCCCTGCCTGCCCATGCCGAGTTGCCGCCGGGTTATCAGGTGGTGCTGCAGACGGAAAACTTTCCGCCATTCAACATGGCGGACAACGAAAAGAACTTCGCCCGCGACGCCAATATCCAGGGTGTCAGTACCACCATCGTGCGCGAGATGTTCAAGCGCGCCGGCATCGACTACAGCCTGACCCTGCGCTTCCCCTGGAGCCGCATCTACGACGCCACCCTGGCCAACGCCAACCACGGCCTGTTCTCCACGTCGATGAACGAGGCGCGGCGCCCGCTGTTCAAGTGGGTCGGGCCTATTGCCAAGGTCGAGCGCGTATTGCTCGCTGCGCCCGGCTCCAACATTCCCAACCTGACAGGCCTGGAACAGGCACGCCAGTACCGCATCGGCAGCTACAAGGACAGCGCCGCCGCCCAGGCGCTGGAGAAGGCCGGCCTGCAGCCGAACAACACGCTGCGTGACCAGGAGAACATCAGCAAGCTCACGGGCGGCAAGATCGACCTGTGGGGCACCACCGATCCGGTGTGGCGCTACCAGGCCCGCCAGGAGGGCGTGACCGGCCTGCGCAACGTGCTGACCTTCGACCGCGCCGACCTCTATCTGGCCCTCAATCTGGATACACCGGACGAAGTGGTCACCCGCCTGCAACAGGCGCTCGATCAGATGAAGACCGAAGGCTACGGCACCTGCAACAAGCACCCGGAACTGTGCTGAGCATCGCGCCGCGGCCTCCTCACACCGCACTCTAGAACGCACACAGCACGCAAAAGCTCCAGACCGGTTCACAGTCTGGGGCTTTGCTCGTGACGACTCATTGCCGTTTGTGCAGCGGCGCGCTAAAAGGGCGGCGGCCTAACAAGGAGTCGTTCCGATGAGAGTCAACACCGCATGGTTTGCCGGCCTGCTGACCATTTCCAGCCTGTTCGCCCTGCCCGCCTACGCCGAGCTGCCAGCGGACTACAAGGTTGTGCTGCAGACCGAGAATTTCCCACCGTTCAACATGGCCGAAGGCGACAAGAACTTCGCCCGCGACGCCAAGATCCAGGGCGTCAGCACCACCATCGTGCGCGAGATGTTCAAGCGTGCCGGCATCGACTACACCATGACCCTGCGCTTCCCGTGGAGCCGCGTATACGACGATACCCTGGCGAATGCCAACTACGGGCTGTTCTCTACCGCGATGAGCGAGGCGCGCCGCCCGCTGTTCAAGTGGGTCGGGCCGATCGCCAAGGTCGAAGGCGTACTGCTCGCTGCGCCGGCTTCGAAGATCGAAAACCTGAGCAGCCTCGAGGAGGCCGCCAAGTACCGCATCGGTGCCTACAAAGACGGCGCGGTCAGCCAGAGCCTGGAGCGCGCCGGCCTGCAAGCGACCAACGCCCTGCGCGATCAGGAGAACATCGCCAAGCTCACCGGCGGCAAGATCGACCTGTGGGCCACCACTGACCCAGTATGGCGCTACCACGCCCGCCAGGCCGGCGTGACCGGCCTGCGCACCGTGCTGGTCATCGACCGCTCGGACATGTACCTGGCGCTCAACCTGGAGACGCCAGACGAAGTGGTCACCCGCCTGCAACAGGCCCTCGACCAGATGAAGAACGAAGGCTACGGCACCTGCAACAAGCATCCGGAGTTGTGCTGATAGCCACTGCAAGGGCATGCCTTCACAGATAAAGCCAATAGCGGTCGGTGAGCAGAGTTCATTTTGTAGGAGGGGCTTTAGCCCCGAGCGTTATTAGGGTGCAAAGAGCTCGCGGCTAAAGCCACTCCTATGCATTGCGCACACGGCGGCTCTCGTCTTGAAATAGATCGTAGGGTGGGTGAGCGGCGCCAAACACAAGCTGCCGATGGCAACGCTCTCGGCACGCCGCGTAACCCACCGAGCGATATATAGCGTTGTGCCCGTGGTGGGTTACGGCGCGCCAAAAACCTCAATCATGCTCAGAACGTAACAAGCGCCTCCACCCACCCTACGACGCGTGCGCAGCCGCTCGGGCTGTAGGATGGGCGCCAGCCCATCAAGGTGTACTCCCCATACCGCCTCACTCCACCTCGAACAACCCTTCACGCACCGGCGCATGGGCCAGGCGCTGGCGGATGTCTTCGTCGATACGCGGGTCGTCCGGCTGGTAGAGCATCACCTGGCGGTAGGTGCTGATGCGATTGATCTCGGTGCCGAGAAATTCCCAGACCACCCGGGTACACGCCGGCGTACGTCGGTCGCCGCTGGATACCCCGGTCTTCAGGCCGTTAAGACGGGTGATGCGGCTCTTGAAGCTGGGGATCAGGATGGTCTGGCTCATCTCGTTGACGGTCAGCGACTCGTAGTCGATGAGAAACAGCCGGTCTTGCAGCTGAAAGGCAGCGCCCAGGTAGCGGCAGCGCGCCGAGTCGTCGGCCAGCCCGCCTGTGGATAACACCTGACGCTCCTGGCGCTCGAACATGAAGTTGCCGCCCTCCTCACGCATGTGCACCAGCGACAGCAGGATGGTGCCCGGCACCGACATGCAGTTGGCGTATTCGAAGTAATAGCCGCAATAACGCGACAGGTCACCGGAGCTATCACGTAACGGCTGTAACAACGCGTGTAACGGATCCTGCTGCGCCGGTGCGCCGATCTGGGTGCCACGGGCGCCGATCAGGCGCGCGAACTGCTCACCCGGCAGGCCCAGTTCGTAGCCCTCGACACCGAAGAAATCCCCAATCCTTTTGAGGTTATAGGCCGTGGGCTGGCTCTCTCCGGAGAGGTACTTGTTGAACTGGGCGCGGTTGATGCCGACCTTGCGGCACACCTCCGCAATGGACCGGTAGTGGCTGCAGAGCAGCCGCAGATTCTCACCGAGGTGACTGGACATGATGGGCTCAGATGATGCGAGTGACGTGATTCTAGCATCAGGTCGCATCACTTAGTATCGACCCGCGAAATTGTTCGAGGGGTCACCTTGCTCAAACATTAGCCACCGCATCTCGCGTCAGCGTTCGCCTGCGAACAATCACAATAAGAATCGAGGATTCTCATCATGCTCGAAGTACTGAACGACTTCCTTTCCGGGAAAGTGTTGATCGTGCTTATCGTCGGCCTGGGTAGCTACTTCACCCTGCGTTCGCGTTTCGTCCAGTTCCGCCATTTCGCCCACATGTTCAGCGTGTTCAAGGACTCGATCCGCAGCAGCGGTGGCCAGCTCAGCTCCTTCCAGGCCCTGATGCTCAGCCTCGCCGGCCGCGTAGGCGCCGGTAACATCGCCGGTGTCGGCATCGCCGTGACCCTCGGCGGCCCGGGCGCCGTGTTCTGGATGTGGGTGACCGCGCTGGTCGGCATGTCCAGCAGCTTCTTCGAATGTACCCTGGCTCAGGTCTACAAGCGCAGCGACGGCGATGGCCTGTACCGCGGCGGCCCGGCCTACTACATCCAGCACGGCCTGAAGCTGCGCTGGATGGCGATGGTCTTCGCCGTGCTGCTGCTGGTCACCTACGGCTTCGCCTTCAATGGCCTGCAGTCGTTCACCGTGACCCACTCGCTGGAAAACGCCTTCAACATCCCGGTTCAATACAGCGGCATCGCTCTGGCCGTGCTGCTGGGCCTGGTGTTCATCGGCGGTATCAAGCGCATCGCCTCGGTGTCCGACCTGCTGGTTCCGGTCAAGACTCTGGCCTACATCGCCGTCACCGTGTACGTGATCATCAGCCAGATCGAGCTGGTGCCGGGCATGCTGGCCACCATCGTCAAGAGCGCCTTCGGCCTAGAGCCGGCCTTCGCCGGCCTGCTGGGCAGCGCCATCGTCATGGGTGTCAAGCGCGGCGTGTTCGCCAACGAAGCCGGCCTGGGCAGCGCCCCGAACGTGGCTGCCGTGGCCTCGGTCAAGCACCCGGCCGCACAGGGCGTGGTTCAGGCATTCAGCGTGTTTCTCGACACCTTCGTGATCTGCACCTGCACCGCGCTGCTGATCCTGCTGTCGGGCTTCTACACCCCGGGCTTCGAAGGTGACGGCATCGTCCTGACCCAGAACTCCCTGGCTGCAGTGGTCGGTGACTGGGGCCGCACGTTCATCAGCGTCGCGCTGAGCCTGTTCGTGTTCACCTGCATCCTCTACAACTACTACCTCGGCGAGAACGCGCTGCAGTTCCTGGTTGGCCGCAGCAAGGTCGCCCTGCTGGCCTACCGTGGTCTGGTCCTGGCACTGATCTGCTGGGGTTCGATGCAGAACCTGGGCACCGTATTCGCCTTCGCTGACATCACCATGACCTGCCTGGCGTTCGTCAACCTGACCGCCCTGGCCATGCTGATCAAAGTGGGCCTGCGCGTCATGAAGGACTACGACGAGCAGCGCAAGGCCGGTATCCACCAGCCGGTGTTCGACGGCTCCAAGTTCGCTGACCTGGACCTGGATCGCGCCTCCTGGCCGACCGCCAAGCCGGCCGTTGACGCTCAACCGCAGGGCGCGCCGGAACTGCTGTCGACTCAGCGCTGAGTCGCACCGCCTGATCGGATGGCGCGCCACGCGCCATCCGATCCCGCCGCCCGCAGGCGGCTTTCCTTTTCTTGCCGATGCCCTCTCTCGGAGACGAGCGAGCCGGGATCGGCTTGGCCTGGAGATTGCCTCCCAGGTCTTTCACGAGTGGCGATCAGATGTATCCTGCCCCTTTCCATACCCATTCTTTCAATAAGGAAAAAGGCATGCCTGCCGTACAAAAACTCCTCGTGCTGTATACCGGCGGCACCATCGGCATGCAGGCCAGCGCCAACGGTCTGGCCCCTGCCTCCGGCTTCGAGGCACGCCTGCGCGCACAGCAAGCCGAGCAGCGCGAACAGGTGCCGAGTTGGGTATTTCGCGAGCTGCTGCCGCTGATCGACAGCGCCAACATGACCCAGGCCAACTGGCTGGCGATGGTCGCGGCGATCCGTCAGGCCGTCGAGCAAGACGGCTGCGACGGCGTGCTGGTACTGCACGGCACCGATACCCTGGCCTACAGCGCCGCGGCCCTGAGCTTTCTGTTGCTGGGCCTGCGGGTACCGGTGGTGATGACCGGCTCGATGCTGCCGGCCGGCGCCGACAACAGCGACGCCTGGCCCAACCTGTTTGGCGCCATGCAGGCGCTGCACGACGGTGTGGCAGCGGGCGTGCACCTGTACTTCAACGGTGCCCTGATGCACGGCGCGCGGGTCAGCAAGCTGAGCAGCGATGCCTTCGATGCCTTCCAAGTCGTACCGCGCCTGCGCCAGGGCGAGCGCCTGGCCGAACTGCCTGCGCATATCGACTTCCGCCAGAGCCGCCAGGCGGTCAACCTGCTCGCCCTGCCGCTGGTGCCGGGCCTGCGCGCCAGCCACCTGCGCGCCCTGCTGGACAGCGGCGTGCAGGGTTTGCTGCTGGAGTGCTACGGCAGCGGCACCGGCCCGTCGGACAACGCCGAACTGCTCGACGTACTGCGCGAGGCCCACGGCCGCGGCGTGGTGCTGGCAGCGATCAGCCAGTGCGCGCGCGGCCATGTGGAATTCGGCGTCTACGCCGCCGGCAGCCAGCTGGCCTCGGTGGGCCTGATTTCGGCGGGCGGCATGACCCGCGAAGCGGCGCTGGGCAAACTGTTCGCCCTGCTCGGTGCCGGCCTGGCACAGGACGAAGTGGAGCGACTGTTCAGCCTCGACCTGTGTGGCGAGCGTGTGGAGTAAGGCATGGATTAGGGTGCGACGAGCCGGTATAGTCGCGCCCCGCTGACAGTAAGCCAGCGTCTATTCCCCTTATTCACAAGGACGTTCCATGCCTTTGTTCCGCTCCGCCGTATTCCTCCTGCTCGCCCTGGCCATCACGGGCTGCTCGACCAAAGCCTTCTTCAAACTGCCGGAAAACAGCACCGTTGCCATCAACGAGCGCGCCGAGCAGCACCCGCAAGGCCTGGTCAAGATTCGTCCGTTCTTCTGGAACCGCGCCGGTGGCGTGCCGTACAAGCTGACCAGCACCACCACTGGCCAGCCGATCTCCGAGGGCAAACTGAGCACGCGCTTTCGCGTCGTGTCGATCTTCTGGCCGCCGTACAGCATCATCTACTGGCCGATGGGCTTCCGTCACCCATGCTATGACCTGACCGCTCCGGTGGCCGGCACCTGCAGCGACCAGGACCTGAAGATGCTGCGCAAAGCGCAACGCGACGCCGAGTAAACCGCGCGGCTGCCGCTCAGGCAGCCCACACCTGCCGGGATCGAAGTGCGCTTCGATCCGGCTTCCTCAGAATACCGACCAGCCGATCCGCTCGCTGAGCACTTCCAACGCGGCCATACCCGCCAGGGAATTGCCCGCCTTGTTGAGCCCCGGCGACCATACGCAGATGGTGTACTGCCCCGGCACGATGGCGACGATGCCGCCGCCCACGCCGCTCTTGCCCGGCAGGCCGACGCGGTAGGCGAAGTTGCCGGCTTCGTCGTAAAGCCCGCTGGTGGCCATGATCGAATTGACCTGCTGGGTCTGCCGGGCGCTGAGAATCTGCTCGCCGCTGTGTTTGCAGAAGCCGTCGCGTGCCAGGAAGCAGAACGCCTTGACCAGGTCCACACAGCTCATGCTCAGGGCGCAGTAGCTGAAGTAATTGCGCAGCACCATCTCGACGTCGTTGTGGAAATTGCCGAAGGACTGCATCAGGTAGGCCATCGCCGCATTGCGCGCGCGGTGCTGGTATTCGGATTCGGCGATATGGCGGTCGATCACCACATGGGGGTTGCCCGACAGGCGCCGTACGAAATCGCGCATCGACAGCGCCGGGGCGGCGAAGCGCGACTGGTTGATGTCGCTGATCACCAGGGCACCAGCGTTGATGAACGGGTTACGCGGCCGGCCGTTTTCCAGCTCCAGCTGCACAAGGGAGTTGAACGGCTGGCCCGAAGGCTCGTGGCCCAGACGTTCCCAGATGCTCTCGCCGGAATGCTGGATGGCCTGCACCAGGCTGAACACCTTGGAAATGCTCTGGATCGAGAACGGCGTGTGCGCATCACCGGCGGTGAACAGCTCGCCATCGTTGCCGTAGACGGCGATACCGAGCTGATCCACCGCCACATCGGCCAGGGCAGGAATGTAGGTGGCGACCTTGCCCTGGGCGATCAGAGGGCGGACCTGGTCGAGGATTTCATTCAACAACGCTTGCATGGACACGCTCGCAATCCGGCCCGGCGGCTGCCGGGCTCAATCAGCCATAGACGCCACGACTGACCCGCAAAGCACAGCGACGTTCAGAGGCGCTGCGCCAATTCGGCGATGTGCTCCGGGCCGATGCCGCAGCAACCGCCCAGGTGGCTGGCACCGCGTGCGCGCCAGTCGGCGACCCAGCGCAGGTAGCCCGGCGGGTCGAGGTCTTCGCGCAGCGGGTCGAGGCCGTCGTTGGCGGTGGCTTCCTCGGGTTGCGGTGGGAAAGCGTTGGCGTAGGCGCCGATAGCGACGTTCGCACCGAGGCTGGCGAAGACTTCGCGCGCCGCGTCGATGGCGTCACCGATCACTTCCGGTTGGCTGCAGTTGAACAGCAGCACCTCGACGCCCAGTTCGGCCGCCGCCCGCGCCGCTTCGGCCACCGGCTCGCCCGAACGCAGGCGCGGTACCTCATCCACGTCTTCATCGCGCAGGGTGAACGACAGCCAGAACGGCTTGCCGTCTTTGGGCAAGTGGGCGTGAATGGCTAGCGCCTCGGCGATGGCGCTCTGGGTTTCCGCCAGCCACAGATCGACGTGGGGGGCGAGGCCATCAAGCAGCGGGGTCAGCACCTCGGTGACGCGCTCAGGCTGGAACAGGTCCGGGCGGTACGAGCCGAACAACGGCGGCAGCGAGCCGGCGACGCGCACGCCATTGCCAGCCTTGTCCGCTGCGCTGCGCGCCAGTTGGCCGGCACGCGCGGCCAGATCGCGGCCCTCGGCGGCGAAGCGCTGTTCACCGATATGAAAGGGCACCACGGCGTAGCTGTTGCTGGTGATTACCTGGCTGCCGCTGGCGATATAGGCGGCGTGCACCGCTTCCACCTGCTCCGGCGCCTCGGTCAGGGCCAGGGCGGACCACTCCGGCTGGCGAAACGGCGCGCCGCGGCGCTGCAGCTCGCGGCCCATGCCGCCATCCAGCAGAATCAGAGATCGCTCGCTCATATAAGCTCCAGTCATATCGATATGCATTAAATTCATTTGGATGCTTCTATTTATAACTATTTAATACGCCGAAATTGCCGCTCACAACCTTTTTCTCGCCCAAGGATTTCCGTGAAAACCACTCTGCTCGCCGCCCTCGGCCTGACCCTCGCCTCCGTCTGCAATCTGGCTCTGGCCGGCCCGACCCTCGACCGCATCGAGAAGAACGGCGAGCTGGTCAACGTGCTGATGGAAAACTACCCGCCGTTCTCCTTTCTCAATGATCAGAACCAGCTCGACGGCTTCGACGTCGATGTCGCCAAGGCCGTGGCCGATAAGCTGGGCGTCAAGCTGCGCCTGGAAACGCCGTCCTGGGACGTGATCGCCGCCGGCCGCTGGAACGGCCGTTACGACATCTGCATCTGCTCGATGACGCCCAGCCAGGCGCGCGCCCAGGTGTTCGATTTCCCGGTCACTTATTACGCATCGCCGGCAGTGATCGTAGTCAACGCCAGCGATGACCGCATCCACTCGGCCAAGGACCTCTCGGGCCTGAAGGTCGGCGTTACCAGCGCCTCCTCCTACGAGGGCTACCTGAACAAGGACCTGGTTATCGAAGGCGCCGAGGACAAGCCGCTGGTCTATCCGTTCGACGCCGTGCAGGTTGCGCCCTACGACAACGATACCGTGGCCTTCCACGACCTGGCCCTGGGTGCCGGCGTGCGCCTCGACGCGATCCTCACCAACCTGGTCACCGCCCAGCCGCGCATCGATCAGGACAAACGCTTCAAGCTGGCCGGCGACGCGCTGTACGCCGAACCCAACGCCGTGGCCATCGAGAAGGATGACGCCGAATGGCGCGCCAAGGTCGAGAGCGTCTTCGCAGAGCTGCGCCAGGACGGTACCCTGGCGGCCATCTCCAAGAAGTGGATCGGTTCCGATATCAGCCAATGACACCCCCACCTGAATCCCCTCGCCCGCCTCCCATGGCGGGCGAGTCGTTGCTGCAACGCCTGTTCGGCTTTCGCACTCGCCTGTACCTCACTTGGGCGAGCCTGTTCGCCCTGTGCGTGGCGTTCTTCCTGAGCTTCGATCTGAAGTTCTCGATCATCCTCGACAAGCTGCCCAACCTGCTCGGTACCAGCCTGGCGCCCAACGGTTTTCTGCAAGGCGCGGCGCTGACCCTGTTCCTGTGCTTCTGCTCGATCTGGGCGTCCCTGGCGCTGGGCTTCGTCACCGCCCTGGCGCGACTTTCGAAGAGTGCCGTGGCGTTCGGCATCGCCACCTTCTACGCCTCGTTCTTTCGCGGCACACCGCTGCTGATCCAGATCCTGCTGATCTACCTGGGCCTGCCACAGCTGGGCGTGGTGCCAGGTGCGGTCACCGCCGGAATCATCGCCCTGTCGCTGAACTACGGTGCTTACCTGAGCGAAATCTTCCGCGCCGGTCTGCTCGGCGTGCCGGCCGGCCAGCGCGAAGCCTCCCTGGCGCTGGGCCTCAAGCCGGTGGTGATCTTCTGGCGGGTGACCCTGCCCCAGGCAATGCGCACCATCATCCCGCCGACCACCAGCCAGTTCATCTCCATGCTCAAGGACTCGTCGCTGATCTCGGTGATGGGCGTCTGGGAAGTGATGTTCCTGGCCCAGTCCTACGGCCGCTCGTCGTACCGCTACATCGAGATGCTGACCACCGCCGCGGTGATCTACTGGCTGCTGTCGATCGGCCTCGAGCTGATTCAAACACGCCTGGAACGGCATTACGGCAAGGCCTACCTGAACGTGCGATGAGCATGCAGATACCCGCCGCCGCCATCGAGCGCCTGCTGCGCATCGACTGGTTCGCCAACATCGGCAAGCCGGCGGCGCTTGCCGGCGTGCGCCAGATCGAGCAGAGCGAGCTGGGCTCGTCGCTGGCCGGCGACGCCTGGGAAGCCACCACGCTGGAGGCACGCAACGCCATCACCGGGCGCCTGGCGCGGCTGCATCTGGCCCAGTATCAGGCCTGGAACGAGCTGGCAGGCCAGGCCAAGACCGCCCTGCAGCCACTATGGCAAAAGCTGCCGGTCGACCTTGCTGATAACGCCGTCCTCGCCGACCTGCAGTGGATCCTGCACGCCTACCTGATGGAAGCCGCCTACCGCCAGGCGCTGGTGCCGCCACTGTTCTTCGACAGCCTGATCCAGATCTACGAGGCCGGGCATATCCCCTGCGGCTGGGACGGTGAATGGCCGAAAGGGCAGCTGGTCATCTGCTGAGCCACTGCGCTTGCGGTGAGCGCCGTCACCCCGCAGGATGGCGGTCGACCGAGTTACAGGAGACCTGCCGATGACCGTTCGCATTCCCGTGGACATCCGCGCTGTCAGCGCCGCTGATCACGCCGCCTGGCTGCCGCTGTGGCAGGGCTACCAGCGCTTCTACATGACCGAGATCGATGCGGCGACTAGCGACCTGACCTGGCAGCGCTTTCTCGACCCGAGCGAACCGATGTTCGCCGCCCTGGCCTGGCGCGACGGCGAAGCCATCGGCCTGGTGCACTGGATCTACCACCGCTCCTGCTGGACCACCGGCGACTACTGCTACCTGCAGGACCTGTTCATCGGCAAGGACGTGCGCGGCAACGGCATCGGCCGCCAGCTGATCGAACACGTCTACGCCGAGGCGGCCCAGGCCGGCTGCTCACGGGTGCACTGGCTGACCCACGAAACCAACGCCAAGGCCAAACTGCTGTACGAACGCATCGGCGAACGCTCGGGGTTCGAGCAGTACCGCAAGTTGCTCTGAACACCGGCTGGCACATAATCCGCATCTCTGTCGGCCTCAACCACCGACAGAGTGCCCCATGAACAAACTCGACAACGCCTTGCTGAACATCCTGATCAAGGATTCACGCACCTCGTTCGCCGATATCGCCCGCCAGCTGAACATCTCCCGCGCCCACGCCCGCACCAGGGTGCAGGCGCTGGTAGAGAGCGGCGTGATCGAGAAATTCACCGCAGTGGTCAACCCGGAAAAGCTCGGCAAGGGCATATCCACCTTCGTCGACCTCACTGTGGCCCCTTACGCCATCGAGGCGGTCGCCGAACGGCTGTCGGCCACCCGCGAAGTGGTCAGCCTGTACATCATGAGCGACCTGAAAAGCCTGCACATCCACACCCTGACCGACAGTTACGAGACCTTCGACGCTTTCGTGCGCCAGCACATCTTCAACCACCCGGAGATCCTCACGGTGGACTGCAAGGCGCTGATGACCCGGGTCAAGCATCGGCGTGGCGGCGCACGCCTGTAACCTCACTGCGCACTGCGTCAAAAGCGTGCCGCCGATGCGTTTTGGTGCACAAATGACATTCGCACGCTCACCAAGGCCCTGCTTGACGGAACGTACCCGGACAGCAGGCGTGATCTGACAAATGTTCAGTACTCCCTGCTGCGGTTATCGTTTCGTCACCTCACGACCCTGCGCCACGCTTGTTTTGTGTGCGCCTGGCATTTGGAGGGCGAACCAAGAAAATCATCAAATACATTTAAAATCATATACTTAAAATAATTTTCTCCTGGCATGGCTGTTGCTGAAGGCTCTCGGTAACGACTTTACATCCGGTAGGCAAACGCCTGCCGCAATGGCCACCGCGAAAGGAGAATCCCATGAGCCTCAATCGACGCAATTTCATCGGCGCCGGCGCCCTCGCAGCCGGCGCTGGCCTGGCGATGGGCGCCAGCGGCGTGGCCAGCGCTGCCGTCAGCAGCAAGACCTTCAACTGGAAGATGACCAACGCCTATGCGCCGGGCTCGCCCTTCTACGTGCAGGGCCCGGGCAGCCCGACCGACTTCTGCAAGCGCGTCGAGGAAATGTCCGGTGGGCGCCTGAAGATTCAGCACTTCGCGGCCGGCGAGCTGATCCCAGCGCTGGAGGGCTTCGATGCGGTAGCCAGCGGCATGGTGGAAATGAACGCCGCCAACGCCTTCTTCTGGGCTGGCAAGATTCCTGCCGCACAGTTCTTCACCGCCGTGCCGTTCGGCATGAACACCCAGGGCATGAATGCCTGGCTGTACAACGGCGGCGGCCTGAAACTCTGGGAAGAACTCTACGCGCCCCACGGCCTGGTACCGATGCCCATGGGCAACACCGGCACGCAGATGACCGGCTGGTTCCGCCAGCCCTTGGAAAACGTCGACAGCCTCAAGGGCTTGAAGATGCGCATCGCAGGGTTAGCCGGCAAGGTCTACAGCGAGCTGGGCGTGGCCGTGCGCCTGCTGCCGGGGGGCGAAATCTTCCCGGCGCTGGAGCGTGGCGTGATCGACGCCGCCGAGTTCGTAGGCCCCTATCAGGATCGCCGCATGGGCCTGCACAAGGCGGCCAAGAATTACTACACCACCGGCTGGCACGAGCCGACCAACGTCACCGAGCTGATCATCAACCAGCAGGCCTGGGACAGCCTGCCGGCCGACCTGCAGGCCATCGTGCGGTTCTGTGCTCAGGCCTGCAACGTCGACAGCTGGTCGTGGTGCGATGCGGTCAACGCCGAGGCCATGCAGGACCTGGTGAACAACCAGGGCGTGATCGCCCGGCCGCTGCCGGACGACATCATCAAGCGCCTGCACGAAGTCACCCGCGACACCCTATCGAGCATGGCGACGAGCGATCCGGCGACGAAGAAGATCTACGAGCACTTCTTCGCCTTCCGCAAGCAATACGTGTCCTGGGCGTCCGTCGGCGAGAAGGCGTTCATGGAAATCGGGATGGGCGAATCATGATGGCCATCGTTGGCCGCATCGAGGCGCTGGTGGAAGCCCTCGGGGCACTGGCCCGCGGTTGCGTGCTGTTGCTGGTCTTGCTGGTGTCGTTCGACGTATTGATGCGCTACCTGTTCGACTTCAGCCTCGTCGCGCTGCAGGAGCTCGAGTGGTACCTGATTTCGCCCATCGCCCTGCTCGGCATCGCCTATACCCTCAAGCATCGCCAGGACGTGCGGGTGGATTTTCTCTACGAGAAGTTCGCCGTGAAGACCAGGGCAGCGGTCGATCTGTTCAGCGGCATAGCCACCGCGGCCATCGGTTTCTATATCGCCCACCTGGCGTACAAATACACCCTGCAGTCCTACAACATGGGTGAAGGCTCGCCCGATCCCGGCGGGCTGCCGTACCGATTTCTGATCAAGGCATTCCTGCCACTGGGCTTCGCTCTGTTCGGCCTTCAGGGCCTGGCCGACAGCCTGCGGGCGCTGTGCACCCTGCTGCAGCCGACGCGACCGCAGGAGGCACGCCCATGACCCCCAACGAATGGCTGGCCATCGGAATGGTCATCGGCTTCTTCGCCATGATGATGGTGGGTGTGCCGGTGGCCATTTCCCTGGCGGTTTCGGGATTCGTCGCCGGCATGGTCGGCTTCGGCCCGATGCTCTTCGCCCTGCTGCCCGCGCGCATGTTCGGGGTGGTCAGCAACTACACGCTGCTGGCGATTCCGCTGTTCACCTTCATGGGCGTGATGCTCGAGAAATCCCGGGTCGCCGAGGACATGCTCGACACCATCGGTCGCGCCATGGGCGGCCTGAACGGCGGCATGGGCCTGGCGATCATTCTGGTAGGTGTGCTGCTCGGCGCCTCCACCGGCATCGTCGGTGCCACGGTGGTGACCATCGGTTTGCTGACCCTGCCGACGCTGCTGCGCCGTGGCTATAACAAGACCGTGGCCTGCGGCACCATCTGCGCCTCCGGTACCCTGGGGCAGATCATTCCACCCAGCCTGGTACTGATCCTGCTGGCCGACATCCTCGGCCAGTCGGTGGGCTCGATCTTCGCCGCCGCCTTCATTCCCAGCCTGGTGCTGGCGCTGATCTATGTCGCCTACATGCTGCTACTCGGCTGGCTGCGCCCGGACTGGGTGCCAGCGATTCCGGCTGAAGAGCGTGCCCTGACCAGCCGCGCGCAACTGCTCAAGGACATGGCGCGCAGCGTGCTACCACCACTGCTGCTGGTGATGGCAGTGCTCGGCTCGATCATCGGCGGCGTCGCCGCACCGACCGAAGCGGCGTCGATGGGTGCCCTCGGCGCCTTGCTGATCGCCGCCTGCGCCCGGCGCCTGGACTGGAAAACCCTGAAGGCGACCCTGCACGGCACCCTGACCATCAGCGCGATGATCTTCCTCATCCTGTTCTGCTCGCAGCCGTTCTCCCTGGCCTTTCGCGGCCTGGGTGGCGAGGCGCTGGTGCACGAGCTGTTCACGCTGCTGCCCGGCGGCGAACTGGGGGCGATCCTGTTCCTGATGGCAGTGCTGTTCGTGCTCGGTTTCTTTCTGGAATGGATCGAGATCTCCTACATCGCCCTGCCAATGTTCCTGCCGGTGTTCATCGCCTACGACACCGACCTGGTGTGGTTGGGCATCCTGGTGGCGCTGAACCTGCAGATGTCGTTCCTTACCCCGCCCTTTGGTTGGGCATTGTTCTTTCTTAAAGGCGTGGCGCCACCGGGGATCAGCACGAAAGACATCTACATCGGCGCCCTGCCTTACGTGTTCCTGCAGATGCTCGCCGTGGCCGTGGTGTTCTGTTTCCCGCAACTGGCTACCTGGCTGCCTGCCGCTATCGGTTGGTAGTAGATCTTCCAGGGGCTGCGGACGCTATGATCGCTGCAGCCCGACTACAACAAGGAATCCTCACTCATGCTCAAGAGCACCCACGCCACCGGCGGCCTGTTCGTTGCGCCCCACCATCTTGCCGCCCAGGCCGGGCGCGACGTGCTCAAGGCTGGCGGCAGCGCCGTGGAGGCGATGGTCGCTGCGGCGGCCACCATCGCGGTGGTCTATCCGCACATGAATGCCATCGGTGGCGACGGTTTCTGGCTGATCCACGAACCGGGCAAGCAGCCCATCGCCATCGATGCCTGCGGCAGCAGCGCGGCTCTGGCCGATCGCGATTTCTACGCCGGCCACACGCAGATTCCCAGTCGCGGCCCGCTGGCCGCACTGACCGTGGCCGGTACCGTCGGCGGCTGGGCCGAGGCCCTGGCACGGACAGCCCATTGGCAGCCGCAGCGGGCGCTGCCCGAGCTGCTCGCCGATGCCATCGGCCACGCCCGGCGCGGCATCGTGGTCAGCCGCAGCCAGGCGCAGCTGACCCGCGCCAAGCTGGCCGAGCTGCACGACGTGCCGGGCTTTGCCGAGGTCTACCTGCGCGAGGGCCAGCCACCGCGCGAAGGCGACCTGCTGCGCCAGCCGGCCCTGGCCGACACCCTGCAGCGCCTCGCCGACGCCGGCCTGGACGACTTCTACCGGGGCGAATTGGCCGCGCGCATGGCCGCCGACCTCGAGCGCCTGGGCAGCCCGCTGCGCCTGGCCGACCTGCAGGGCTACCGGGCCCGCGTCGTCGAACCGCTGAGCGTGCGGCTGAGCGATGCCACCCTGTATAACATGCCGCCGCCGACCCAGGGCCTGGCTTCGCTGCTGATCCTTGGCATCTTCGAGAAGCTCGGCATCGAACAGGCCGAGGGGTTCGCCCATGTGCACGGGCTGGTCGAATCGACCAAGCAGGCCTTCCTGATCCGTGACCGCGTGGTGACCGACCCGCGCCGCGTGCCGGAAGACCCGCAGAGCCTGCTGACCGACGCCAACCTGCAGCGTCTGGCCGACAGGATCGATCCGCGACAGGCGCTGGCCTGGCCGCAACCGGCGCAGCCGGGCGACACCATCTGGATGGGTTGCATCGATGCCGAGGGACGCGCGGTGAGTTTCATCCAGAGCGTGTACTGGGAGTTCGGCTCCGGCGTGGTGCTGCCGTCCACCGGGGTGGCCTGGCAGAACCGCGGCATCAGTTTCTCGCTCGACCCGACCGCGCTGCAGGCCCTGGAGCCGGGGCGCAAGCCGTTCCACACGCTCAACCCGGCCCTGGCGCTGTTCGACGATGGCCGCACCCTGAGCTACGGCACCATGGGCGGCGAGGGCCAGCCGCAGACCCAGGCGGCGATCTTCAGCCGCTACCGACTGGGCAGCGACCTGCAGGCCGCGGTCAGTGCGCCGCGCTGGCTGCTGGGCCGCACCTGGGGCGACGTGAGCACCACGCTGAAGCTGGAGAGCCGCTTCCCGGCCGAACTGGTCGAGCGGTTGCGCCAGGCGGGGCACGTCGTCGACGTGCTGGACGAGGTCTTCAGCGACACCATGGGTCACGCCGGCGCCCTGCTGCGCCACCCCGATGGCGTGCTGGAAGGCGCTGCCGATCCACGCAGCGACGGCAGCGTGTGCGGGTTGTGATCCTGAGCCGCAGAACGAAAACGCCCCGCTGATCAGCGGGGCGCTTGCATTGGCGAGTGCCTAGCCTCGCAGGCTGGGCGTCGCGTTTCACATCCAGCGCAACGGTAGATCGATAGAGCGTGATTCACCCTAAGGGTCGTCAGTCCTCGGTCTTCCAGTTCTTGCGGCTCATGTAGTCCCGGGTTTCCTTGACCACGACGCCGGAGAGCAGCAACAGGCCGATCAGGTTGGGCAGCGCCATCAGGCCGTTGGCGATGTCGGAGAAGGTCCACACCACCTCCAACGAGGTCACCGCGCCGACGAACACCACCGCCGAGAAGATCAGCCGGTACGGCATCACCGCCACGCGGCCCATCAGCCGCTCCATGCAGCGCTCGCCGTAGTACGACCAGCCGAGGATGGTGGTGAAGGCATAGACCAGCACGCCGATGGTCACCGTGTAGATACCCCAGCCGCCGCCCAGGCCCTGCTCTAGTGCCCACGCGGTCATCGGCGCGCCTTTCAGGCCTTCCTGGGTCCAGGCACCGGTGACGATGATCGCCAGTGCGGTGAAGGTGACCATAACCAAGGTGTCGAGGAAGGTCTGGGTCATCGACACCATGGCTTGGCGCACCGGCTTGTCGGTCTTCGCCGCCGCCGCCGCGATCGCGCCGGTACCCAGGCCCGACTCGTTGGAGAAGATGCCACGGGCCACGCCCATCTGCACCGCCAGGATGATGCTCGAGCCAAGGAAACCACCGGCTGCCGCGCTACCGCTGAAGGCATCGATGAAAATCAGGGCAATGGCGTCCGGCAGGCGATCGGCGAACACCACCAGCACGGCGACGTTGCTGATGATGTACAGCACGATCATCACCGGCACCACGCCGGCGGCGAAACGGCCGATGCTCTTGATGCCACCGATGATCACCACCGCGGTGCCGATGGCCAGCACCAGACCACTGAGCGTTGGCGAAATGCCCCAGGTGTCCTGCAGCTGATGGGCCGCCGTGTTGGCCTGCACCATGTTGCCAATGCCGAACGAAGCCACCGCACCGAAGATCGCGAAGGCGATGCCCAGGGTCCTGCCCAGGGTGCCGCCGACACCGTTGGTGAGGTAGTACATCGGCCCGCCGCTCTGCTCGCCCTTGGCGTCGGTGACCCGGTACTTCACGCCCAGCAAGGCTTCGGAGTACTTGGTGGCCATACCCACCAGGCCAGTCATCCACATCCAGAACAACGCACCGGGGCCGCCGATGCCGATGGCCGTGGCCACCCCGGCGATGTTGCCAACGCCGATGGTCGCCGCCAGCGCGGTGGCCAGGGCCTGGTAGTGGGAAACGTCACCGGGTACGTCGCCCTTTTCCGAGCGTTTGACGAAGGCCAGCCAGAAGGCGTGGCCGATTACGCGGAACTGGATGCCACGCAGGCGGATGGTCAGATACAGGCCGGTGAGCAGCAACAGGGGGATGAGCAGAAACGGCCCCCAGATAAAGCTGCTGATGGCCGTGAGCACAGCGAGAAATTGATCCATGGCGGGTGTCCTTGTTGTTCTGTCCAGTGCGGCTCGTGGCCGGCAGGAAGGCACCGCTGGCTGGTAGAGCCGCGGTGCCGAGCGAGTGAACGCAACTGCGTCCGTGCAACATCGGATGGTCTGTCACAGGCCCGAGGGCGTAACAAAATGTTTAGGCGAATCAATCGATTGCAGCGCGGGCGATTGTTGCCAGGTCGGCAAGGCTATAACAACTTGGCCGCGAAAGGGGCGGAAAAAACAGGCAATTCAGCTGCGCGACGGGGTTCGCACAGGTGATCGGCGCGCCTCGGCGCCTGCGACCGGACAATCAGTCGTTGCACGCTATCGGCTGTGAACGCCAGGTCGCCCAGGCCTGTTCCCAGCACGTGTGGTGGGATACCTGCGTCAGGCTGACGGTTTGCACGCAGCGCGCTTCACCGAGCCCATCCAGGTAGTGATGCAGCGCGCCAGCCGGCACCACGCTATCCGCATCGCCGGCCAGGTGCCGCTGGGTAACGGCGCGCAGCCGCTCGCGGTAATCCAGCGGCTCCAGCGAACCCTCGAGGGGGCTCAACTGCAGCAACTGAACCCAGTAGCGTGGGCTGAGGTTGCCGGCGAGGGTTTGCACGCTAACGACATCATCGCGTCGCGCGGCCAGCAATAGTGCCAGCGCGGCGCCGCCGGAATAGCCGACCAGCTCGAACGTCTGGTTGCCGTAGCGAGCCTTGATCAGATCGAGCGCCCCGTCGAGGCTGCCCAG
The DNA here is from genome assembly GCF_900112645.1 of Phytopseudomonas straminea. Taxonomy (GTDB): domain Bacteria; phylum Pseudomonadota; class Gammaproteobacteria; order Pseudomonadales; family Pseudomonadaceae; genus Aquipseudomonas; species Aquipseudomonas straminea. The sequence continues at coordinate 736,706 of NZ_FOMO01000001.1, forward strand.
CACGTCACTGCCGAAACGCCGACTTGTCCACAGGCTCGTGGCACACCTAGGCGCGGTGACGAACTGGCAGGGCCGCGCCAGGTACAGGCTGGGCGTCGGATCGGCGAACGCCAGGCGCGCCACCAGCAGATCGCGCGGCGAGGGGTCGAGGCTGGGCTGTGACGGCGTCGCCCAAGCCTGGCCATCGCCTTCCAGATAAACGCGCATACGCGCCGCCGCCGGCACCTGGGCTGGGGCACCGAGCAATAACGGAAAGGGTTTGCTGTCGAGCGTTTGTAAGCGATGGTGCTGACCGGTCAGCTCGCCAAGCCGCTCTTGCGGTGACTGGCAACCGCCCAAGGCAAAGACCAGCAGCGCGCCAAAAAGCAGCGCAGCCGGCTTTGCAGGGCGAGCTGTCAGCATCCGGTCAGCTTCGCCTCGCGGCGTTCGCCCGGGAAGAAGAACGGCCGCAGGCGCACGCCCACGCCGTTACCGACGAACGCCGCCACCAGCCACAACCAGCCGTGCAGGCTGCCGGACGCGATGCCACTGAAGTAGGCGCCGATGTTGCAACCGTAAGCCAGGCGCGAGCCGTAGCCGAGCAGCAGGCCGCCGATCACCGCCGCCACCAGCGAGCGCAGCGGGATGTTCAGGTTCGGTGCGAAGCGCCCGGCCAGACCGGCGGCCAGAAGGGCGCCGATGACGATGCCGATGTCCATCACCGTGGTGATGTCTTCCCACAGCGGCGCAGCCAGCGCCTGAGCATTGGCCGGCTGCTGCCAGAACGCCCAGCTGGAAACGTCGACACCGGTACCCTGCAGCACCTTGGCGCCCCACAGCGCGAACGCCGAGGTGATGCCCCAGGGGCGACCGGCCAGCGCCAGGGTGGCGAAATTGAGCAGCGCCAACAGCACCGCACCCCAGATCAGCGGCCAGGGGCCACGCAGGAAACGCTGCCAGCCCTGGTGCTCGCTCGGCGCCGCTCGCTCCAGGCTGCCGTGACGACGCAACTCCAGGCGCGCGCTCAATGCCGCGATGGCGGCGAACAGCGCCAGGCTGACGACCAAGGCCGGCACCAGGCCCAGGCTGGTGACGATGGAGGTCGGCGGCAGGCTCGGCAGCGCTGACCACCACTCCAGGTGATGGGTAGCGACCACGCCGCCGATGATGAAGAACAGCAGGGTCACCAGCATCCGCGCGTTGCCGCCGCCCACGGTGAACAGCGTGCCGGATGCGCAACCGCCGCCCAGCTGCATGCCGATGCCGAAGATGAAGGCGCCGACGATCACCGAGGTGCCCGCTGGCGCCACCAGCCCCTTGACCGGCGCACCGAACAGAGTGCCTGCCGACAGCGCCGGGAAGAACAGCAGCACGGCGATGGCCAGCATCACCATCTGCGCACGCAGGCCGGCGCCACGGCGCTCGTTGAGCAGCACGCGCCAGGCCGACGTGAAGCCGAACGCCGCGTGATAGAGCACCAGGCCCAGCGCACCGCCGACGATGAACAACAACGCCTGACGCCCGCTGACCGCGAAGGTGAGCGCCAGCGCGCCGGCCAGCAGCAGCGCCACGGCCACCAGCGGCGTACCCGGACGATTGACCGGCGCCGCAGCAGGGATGGATAGATTCATATAGACCTTCGAATAACCAATTGAAACGGTCGGCTATTCTAGCCCGTCCCGCCGGCGCCAGTGAGCGGATGCTTAGAACGAATCCTGAAAAGGTTATGCCCACAAGCGGCAGTGGTCAGAACACGCCGTCACGGGCGATCGGCGGCGTGAACAGCCCGGCCGGATCACGCCGTACCGAACCTTCCTCGATCTCTGCCGCCTCGACCACTTCGACCTGCTCGCCGTTCAGCGCCTGGCGAACCTGCTGCTGGGTCAGCACGCTGGAGAGGATCGCCTTGCCAGAGTCGGTGAAGTCGTAAACGCTCGACGAGCCCTGCACGGGTACAGAAGCCAGACGCTGGCCCTGGCTGTCGAGCACATCGGCGGTCAACGCGTGAGTCAGCACCACGCCCATGAAGCTCTCGCTCTTCCACTCGCGCACGCGAATCGACAGCAGCATGGCATCGACAGAAGAGGCCTGGCGCGCATTGCCATCGACGGCCCGGGCGGCGACGCCCTTGCGCTGGAAGCCACCGAGCAGCGACTTCTGCAGGTCCTGAGCCAGAGGCTCGCCGAAGCGGGTGTTGACGTCATAGGGGATGTAATAGCTGCCACGGATCAGACCGACGAAATGGCCCTTCTTGTTGCCCGACACCACATAAGGGCGCTCGTCGATCACCTGCACCTCGACGGCCTTGGCGAAGGTTTGCGGCACCACGGGGTAGGCCTGGGAATAGTCGATTTTGCGGCCATTGGAGCAGGCGGCCAGGCTGAACAGGAGGCAAAGAAGAACACAGCGACGCAGCATGGAATGTCCCTATAAGCGAGGTTGGCCGGCACGTTGAAAATGCCGGCAAGCAGATAGCCAACCGCTATCCGTAACGGTTCCCGCGGGCAACACCCGCGAGGCTGGGCATGGTGCAAAAGCCTTGGAACCATTGCAAGCGTAGGCGGCTGAGCGGAGTGCCTGGGGCTTTGTGGACGTCTGTGGGAGGGCGCCATGCGCCCGAAAAGATTCGTGGGCATGGCCCACGCCCGAGGCTTTGCCCCTAACCGCTCCCAAAAGATCAGGGCCGACAGACAAAAAAGGGGCCTCACGGCCCCCAGAGGTTAATCGGTGACGATCAGGCTTCGACTTCGATCAGCACTTCGCCTGGGTTGACGCGGTCGCCCTTGGCCACGTGCACGGCTTTGACGGTGCCGGCGATAGGCGCCTGCACTTCGGTTTCCATCTTCATGGCTTCGGTGATCAGCACGGCCTGGCCAGCCTTGACGGTGTCGCCTTCCTTGACCAGCACGTCGACGATGTTGCCCGGCATGCTGGTGCTCACGTCGCCCGGTGCGCTGGCGCTGCGGCGTTTGCTGCCGGTGCCACCGGCGACGTAGTCGTTGAGCGCCTCGAACACCACTTCCTCGGGCATGCCGTCGATGGACAGGTAGAAGTGGCGTTTGCCCTCGCCCTTCACGCCGACACCGGTGATGTCCACGCGGTAACTTTCGCCGTGCACGTCGATGATGAACTCGGTCGGCACGCCTGCACCGCCGGCTGCCGCCACGCCGCTGCCATCGGGAATCGGCAGCAGGGCTTCGGGTTGCAGGGTGCCGGCCTCGCGCTCTTCGAGGAATTTGCGGCCGATGTCCGGGAACATGGCGAAGGTCAGCACGTCTTCCTCGCTCTTGGCCAGCTCGCCGATCTGCCCGCGCAGCTTGTCCATTTCCGGCTTGAGCAGATCGGCGGGGCGCACGTCGATCACCTCTTCACTGCCGATAGCCTGCTTGCGCAGCTGCTCGTTGACCTTGCCCGGCGCCTGGCCGTAGCCGCCCTGCAGATACAGTTTCACCTCGTTGGTGATCGTCTTGTAGCGCTCGCCGGCCAGCACGTTGAAGAACGCCTGGGTACCGACGATCTGCGAGGTCGGCGTCACCAGCGGCGGGAAGCCGAGGTCCTCGCGCACCCGCGGGATCTCCGCCAGCACTTCGTTCATGCGGTTCAGCGCGCCCTGCTCCTTGAGCTGGTTGGCCAGGTTGGAAATCATCCCGCCCGGCACCTGATTGACCTGCACGCGGGTATCGACGGCGGTGAATTCGCTTTCGAACTGGTGGTACTTCTTGCGCACCGCATGGAAGTACATGCCGATTTCCTGGATCAGCGAGAGATCCAGGCCGGTGTCGTATTCGCTGCCCTTGAGCGCGGCAACCATCGACTCGGTACCAGGATGGCTGGTGCCCCAGGCGAAGCTGGAGATCGCCGTGTCGATATGGTCGGCGCCCGCCTCGATGGCCTTGAGCTGACACATCGAACCCAGACCCGCGGTGTCGTGGCTGTGGATAAATACCGGTAGATCGATCTCGGCCTTCAGCGCCTTGACCAGATCGGCCGTGGCGTACGGCGTGAGCAGGCCGGCCATGTCCTTGATGGCGATGGAGTCGATGCCCATAGCATGCATGGCCTTGCCCTGGGCGACGAAGGCATCGACGGTGTGCACCGGGCTGGTGGTGTAGGCGATGGTGCCCTGGGCGTGCTTGCCGGCGGTCTTCACCGCTTCGATGGCAACGCGCAGGTTACGCACGTCGTTCATCGCATCGAAGATGCGGAACACGTCGATGCCGTTCTCCGCCGCCTTGGCAACGAAGGCGCTGACCACGTCATCGCTGTAATGGCGATAACCGAGCAGGTTCTGCCCGCGCAGGAGCATCTGCAGGCGGGTATTGGGCAATGCCGCGCGCAACTCGCGCAGACGCTCCCACGGGTCTTCCTTGAGGAAGCGCACGCAGGCGTCGAACGTCGCACCGCCCCAGACTTCCAGCGACCAGTAGCCAACCTTGTCGAGCTTGTCGCAGATCGGCAGCATGTCTTCAGTGCGCATGCGGGTGGCCAGCAGGGACTGGTGGGCGTCGCGCAGGATGGTGTCGGTAACCGTGATCTTTCTTGTCATGGTGCGTTCCTCACAGGCCGGCATGGGCGGCAATGGCGGCGGCGATGGCCAGGGCCAGTTCGCCCGGCTTGCGTTTGATCGAGTAGTTCAAGAGCTCGGGGTGGTTGTCGACGAAGCTGGTATTGAAGCGCCCACTACGAAATTCATCATTGGCGAGAATCTGCTGGTAATAGGTGGCGGTGGTCTTCACGCCCTGCACGCGCATGTCGTCCAGCGCCCGGGAGCCGCGAGCCAGGGCTTCTTCCCAGGTCAGCGCCCAGACGATCAGCTTCAGGCACATGGAGTCGTAGTACGGCGGAATGGTGTAGCCGGTGTAGATCGCCGTGTCAGTGCGCACACCGGGGCCGCCCGGGGCGTAGTAACGGGTGATCTTGCCGAACGAGGGCAGGAAATTGTTGCGCGGATCCTCGGCGTTGATGCGGAACTGCAGGGCGAAGCCGCGGTACTGGATGTCTTCCTGCTTGATCGACAGCGCCAGGCCCGAGGCGATGCGGATCTGCTCGCGGACGATGTCGATGCCGGTGATTTCCTCGGTGATGGTGTGCTCCACCTGCACCCGGGTATTCATCTCCATGAAGTACACCTCGCCCTCGGCGAGCAGGAACTCCACGGTGCCGGCGTTCTCGTAGCCCACGGCCTGGGCGGCGCGCACGGCCAGGTCGCCGATATAGGCGCGCTGCTCCGGGGTAAGCTGCGGGCTCGGGGCGATCTCGATGAGTTTCTGGTTGCGGCGCTGGATCGAGCAGTCACGCTCGTACAGGTGCACGGTGTTACCGAAGCTGTCGGCGAGGATCTGCGCCTCGATGTGCTTGGGGTTGACGATGCATTTTTCCAGGAACACTTCCGCACTGCCGAAGGCCTTGGTGGCCTCGGAGATTACCCGCGGGAATGCCTGTTCTAGCTCGGAGCGCGAGTTGCAGCGGCGAATGCCGCGGCCGCCACCGCCGGAGGTGGCCTTGAGCATGACCGGGTAGCCGATGCGGTCACCTTCGCGCAGCGCCTCGGCGATATCCGCGACGTTGCCCTCGGTGCCCGGCGTCACCGGCACGCCGGCCTTGATCATGCTGCGTCGCGCTTCAGTCTTGTCGCCCATGCGGCGGATGACTTCGGCGCTCGGGCCAATGAACTTGATGCCGCGCTCGGCGCAGATTTCCGCCAGCTCGGCATTTTCGGAAAGAAAGCCATAGCCGGGGTGCAAGGCATCACAGCCGGTTTCCACGGCCAGGTTCACCAGCTTGCGCGGGTTGAGGTAGCCGGCCAGTGGGTCGTCGCCGATGCCGTAGGCCTCGTCGGCACGTTTGACGTGCAGCGCCTGACGGTCGGCATCCGAATAGATGGCCACCGAACGAATGTTCATTTCGGCGCAGGCCCGCACGATGCGCACCGCAATCTCGCCACGGTTAGCGATCAGGATTTTCTTGATCACGAGCCAACATCCTCGATCACGTGAACAGGCAACCCTTGGAGGGTCGATATATGACCGAATGATTGCAGACCGGTCTTTGGTCAAACCCTACGCCGCTGTAACAATTAACCAAAATCAATATTTGTTGGGTTCTGCATAAGTAAAAACTTATGCTCTGCGAACAAGAAACCACCCGAGCGGTGAATAAAATTCGCAAGTCATTGTTACGCATGACCTTTCGGCAGCTTCAGGTATTTCGCTCGGTGTGCGATCACCGCTCCTACAGCCGCGCCGCCGAAGAAATGGCTCTCACTCAGCCGGCCGTGAGCCTGCAGATTCGTCAGCTCGAGGAGCTGCTCGACCAGCCTCTGTTCGACTACGTGGGCAAGAAGCTCTACCTGACCGAGGCCGCCGACGCGCTGCAGCGGGCCAGCGAGGATATCTTCGGCCGTCTGGAGAGCCTCGACATGCAGCTCGCCGACCTCAAAGGCTCGCTGCAGGGGCAACTGAGCCTGGCCATCGAATCCAGCGCCAAGTACTTCGTTCCCCATCTGTTCGCCGCTTTTCGTCGCGAACATCCGGAAGTCAGCCTGCAGCTCACGGTGGTCAACCACACCCAGGCGGTGCGGCGACTAAGCGCCAATCGCGACGACCTGTTGATCATGTCCCAGGTGCCATCGGACATGGCCTTGGAGTTTCTGCCCTTTCTCAACAACCCGATCATCGCCGTGGCGCCGGCGGACCATCCACTGAATCAGGCCGAAACTTTGCAGTTGCAAGACCTGTGCGACTGGCCGCTGCTGGTACGCGAGCCGGGATCAGGTACGCGCCGCGCCTGCGAGGAGTACTGCCACCAGAAGCGCGCCCACTTCGCGCAGATCCAGGAGGTCGGCTCCATGGAGGGTCAGCGTGAAGGCGTACTGGCCGGCCTGGGCCTGGCGCTGATTCCACGCCACGCGGTACGTCGCGAGCTGCAGCTGGGCCTGCTGCGCGAGCTGCCAGTGGCCGAGCTGCCACTGCTGCGTAGTTGGTGCGTGCTGCATCCGCGCGGCAAGCACCTGTCGCCGGTGGCCCAGGCGTTCTTCAACTTCGTGCGTGACCGGCGCAAGCAGATCGGTGCGCTGGCCGAGCAGTTCAGTGGCGCAAGCAATTCACTGTAATGGTTTCGTATATCATATCCAAAAGCCTCTTCCAGCAGGTGCACCACGTGCCATTACCTCCCTTGAATGCCCCGAACCTGGGCATTACCCCGTCTGCCTCCGAGGTGATTACCAAGCACCTGCGCGACGCCATCGTCGCCGGGCATTTTGCCGAAGACGAGCCGGTGCGCCAGGATGATATCGCCAAGCTGTTCAACGTCAGCAAGATCCCCGTGCGCGAAGCGCTCAAACGCCTGGAGGCTGAGGGGCTGGTGGTGTTCCAGCGCAACAAGGGCGCGGTGGTCACGCGCATCTCCGAGCCGGACCTGGCGCAGATGTTCGAGGTGCGCATCCTGCTCGAAGACAAGGTGCTGCGCCTGGCGATTCCCAATATGAACGAAGCCACCTTTGCCCGTGCCGAGCGCATCTGCGAGGAGTTCATCGGCGAAGACGATGTCGGCCGCTGGGCCGAGCTCAACTGGGAGCTGCATGCCTGCCTGTACGAGCCGGCACAGCGGCCATTTCTGGTCAGCTTGATCCGCTCCATCCACGACAAACTGGAACGCTACCTGCGCATGCAGATGAGCCTGTCCGAGGGCAAGGATCTCGCCGATCACGAGCACCGCGAAATCCTCGCAGCCTGCCGCGCCCGTGACATCGAGCGCGCCGCCACGTTACTCGAAGAGCACATCACGGGGGTCTGCCGCAGCCTGTTCGAGCAGTTGCCTGGGCATCGCTGAATCCAAGAAAAAAGCTACCGCTGCGCGATCCTGGTAGGAACGGCCATGCGCGCGACAACCACAGGTATGGCCTTATCTCACAGGGGAAACACCAAAGCGGACTCATCCACCCTAGATGCGGTTCGACGCCTCCAGCGCTTTCAGCAAACGAGCGTCATGACCGTAGATATCGGGGCGGAACTGTACCTGGCCGTCCGCGCCAACCTGCGCCGTCCAGTACGCCATCAAGATCGGTACCGGCTGCGGCAAGTCGGCGCGTAAGGTGCTCCCGCTTTCCCATTGCTTGACGATACGTGCGCGCTCGCCTGGGCTGGCGCCAGCAAGCAGTTGGTCGACCAGTTCGGTGACACGCTCGATGCGCACGCAGCCCGAGCTGAACAGCCGTGGCAGGTTGTCGAACAGGCGCTGGCTCGGCGTATCGTGCAGGTACACCGAGAACGGATTGGGGAAGCGGATCGCCACCTTGCCCAGCGGGCTGTGCGCACCCGCCGACTGGCGCACCATCACCCGCCCGGGGCGCTCCCAGTCTACGCCGCGCGGGTCTACCGGATTGCCTTCGTAGTCGATCACCTGCATGTGGTTGGCGGCCAGGTAGCCGGCAGCGTCACGGCGTAGCTCGGGCAGCTTGTCTTCCTTCAGGATGGTCGGCGGAATGGTCCAGGTCGGGTTGAGCGTCAGGTGGGTGATGCGCGAGCGCAGCAGCGGTGTCGGCCGGGCCGGGCGACCGACCTGGGTGCGCGCCTGCCAGGTGACGGCGTGGTCACGCAGGAACATCACCTCGGCGCCCGCCACGTCGATCAGCACGCTGGTCGGCTCGATTTCGTGGGACAGCCAGCGCAGGCGCTCCAGATTGATGCGGATCTGATCCATGCGCTCGCTGGCGGAACGGTTCAACTCGGCCAGTGTGCCGGGGCCGACCACGCCGTCGGGCTTGAGCAGGTGGTTGCGCTGGAAGGCCTTGACCGCCTCGACCAGCGCCGTGGAATACACCGAGGTTTCCTCGGCGACCAGCGCCGGCGCGCCTTGGGACAGATCACCGTGCAGCTGCAGCCGTTGCTCCAGCAAAGGCACCCGGCCATCAACGGCGCCGGGCTTGAGCAGCGAGCCGCCAGGAATCGCCAGCCACTGTGGCAATTCCTGGCGGCGCAGTTCGGCGTAGCGCTGGCGCAGCTGCTGATAAGGACCGAAATCAGGCCGTGCCTGAGCGAAGGCCTGCGCCGGGTCGGCCAGCCCCGCCTGGGCGATGGCCAGCAGCGGCGCCTGGCTCTGCTGCACCGCCATGCTCTCGGGCTCCCACAGCGGCTCGACCTTGGCCTGCTCGAGGCGCCCGTAGGACAGATCCCGCAGGGCCTGCAGATAAGCGGTGGTGGCGAGCACGTCGACACAGGCCGAAAGGCGCGGCGAAGGGTCATCGACTGCCGCCAGTTGGCGCAGTGGTTCCAGGTGATAGGCGCGCGGCTCCAGACCATCGTCAGCCAATGACTCCAGCTGAGCGAACAACACCGGCAGGTTTTCCTTGTTCCACGCCGCTTGTGCGCCGCGCAGCAGATAGAACGGCTCCAGCCACTCACGATCCTTGGCAGACAGCTCTAGCACGGGCGTTACGCAGCTCAGCGCGGGCTCGGCGAACTGCTCCTGCAGCGGGCTGGATGGCGGGGTATCGGCCAGCGCCAAGGGTGCCACCAGGGCCAAGGCCCAGGCAGCTGATACAGAAGGAGAAAACAAGGCGCCGCTCCAATTTACGACAGAGTGAATGACAGCCCGTCGGAATCGCCCGCGGGACAAGGGAACTCGGCTGCTAGAATTCCGAGCTTTGTTGTGCCCGTATCGCCTGGCGAAGGCGCGCCCCATCGAAGGCCAAAGCTCAGAGACTTGAAATGATGACCACGATTCAGCGCATTTGCTTAGCTTTTATTTGCCTGGCGTTGCCGGTTCCGTCCGTAATAGCCGCCACTCTGGCGCCGGATCCGCTGCTCGAAGGCTTGTCTGCACAGGCGCCAGCGCTCGATCGCCAGGTGCTCAATCACGCCCTCGACGCGATGCGCTGCGCCATCAACAATGGTGCCGTACCTGCCCAGCGCCTGGCCGTGATCGACTTCTCCAAACCCTCCAGTGATCGCCGCCTGTGGATCTTCGACCTGACCAAGAAGCGCCTGCTGCTGCACGACCTGGTCGCCCATGGCCAGCAATCCGGCGACAACTTCGCCACGCGCTTCTCCAACCGCGAAGGCAGCCATCAATCGAGCATCGGCCTGTTTCGTACCAGTGAAAGCTACACCGGCAAACACGGCTATTCGCTGCGCATGGATGGCCTGGAGCCCGGTTTCAACGACCTGGCACGCCAGCGCGCCATCGTCATCCACCCCGCCGACTACGTGAACCCGGCCTGGATCAAGACCCAAGGCCGCATCGGCCGCAGCCAAGGCTGCCCGGCGGTACGCCCGGAAGTTGCACGCATGGTGGTGGACAGCCTCAAGGGTGGCCAATTCATGTTTTCGTACTATCCCGACAAGCGCTGGCTGAAGGGCTCGGCGTTCATCAATTGCAAGCCGGCCTTGGTCGCGGGCATCCTCGGCGCCAGGGAAGGCTGAGCCTTTCACCGCGCCTTTTCGGCGATCGCACCTCGATAGCGCGCTGAATTCCGGCAGCGCCACCGCCTCTATTGCGGCGACTCCAAACCACCTTTTCAGCCCCATTGGCGCGCTCTACGACTACGGCCAAGGCACCGTCACGCCTGGGATTCGGCAATGCTTGCATATTGTGTATTCTGGTATACCATAATACCCAACACCAACCAGCCGAGGAGCTGCCATGAGTTTCGAGATTCGCAAGATCGTCAGCTACACAGAGGAAACCCTGATCGAAGGTGGCAAGGCGACCGACAAGCCGGTCACCATGGTCGGCCTGGCCGTCGTGATCAAGAACCCGTGGGTTGGCAATGGCTTCGTCGAAGACCTCAAGCCGCAGATCAAGGCCAACTGCTCCGCCCTCGGTGAACTGATGGTCGCGCGCCTGACCGCTGCCATCGGCGGCGCTGACAAGATCGAAGCCTACGGCAAGGCCGCCGTGGTCGGCGCCGACGGTGAAATCGAACACGCCTCCGCCGTCATCCACACCCTGCGTTTCGGCAACCACTACCGCGAGGCGGTGAAGGCCAAGAGCTACCTGTCGTTCACCAACAAGCGTGGCGGCCCGGGTACCTCGATCCAGATTCCGATGATGCACAAGGACGACGAAGGCCTGCGCTCGCACTACATCACCCTGGAAATGCAGATCGAAGACGCCCCGCGCGCCGACGAGATCGTCGTGGTGCTGGGTGCCGCCGACGGTGGTCGCCTGCACCCGCGCATCGGCAACCGTTATATCGATCTGGAAGAACTGGCGGCCGAGAAGGCGCAGTAATCGGGAGCAGGCCATGATTCGGCAACTCGCTGAACGTACCCCCGCCGGCACCAGTTACCGGGTGATCGGCCAGGGCCAACCCGTGGTATTGATCCACGGTGTGGGCCTGAACAAAGACATGTGGGGCGGCCAGGTCGTCGGCCTGGCCCAGCATTTCCAGGTCATCGTCTACGACATGCTCGGCCACGGCGACAGCCCGCGCCCCGCGGTAGACACCGACCTGGCCGGTTACGCCGACCAGTTGCGTGAATTGCTCGACCACCTCGGCCTGCCGCAGGCCATGGTGATCGGCTTCTCCATGGGCGGCTTGGTAGCCCGCGCCTTCGCGCTGCACTACCCGCAGCGCATCGGCGCCCTGGTGGTGCTCAACAGCGTGTTCAACCGCAGCCCAGAGCAGCGCGCCGGCGTCATCGCGCGCACCGCCCAGGCTGCCGAACATGGCCCGGACGCCAACGCCGAAGCGGCGCTGTCGCGCTGGTTCAGCCGTGAGTACCAGGCCGCCAACCCGGCGCAGATCGCCGCCATTCGCCAGACCCTGGCCGGCAACGACGCCCAGGGTTACCTGACCACCTATACGCTGTTCGCCACCCAGGACATGTACCGCGCCGACGACCTGGCCGAAATCCAGGTGCCGACGCTGATCGCCACCGGCGAGCTCGACCCGGGCTCCACGCCGCAGATGGCCGAACAGCTGGCGCAGTGCATTCCCGGCGCGCGCGCCGTGGTGCTGGCCGAGCAACGGCATATGATGCCGGTGGAATCGCCGCGCCTGGTCAACCAGATGCTGCTGGAATTCCTGGAAGAGGCCTGCCAGCTGCAAGACACCGCCAAGGGGATCGTCGCATGACACTCGCACGCTATCAGATGTGCATTGACGGCCAGTGGGTCGACGCGCAATCGGGCAAGACCTTCGAGAGCTTCGACCCGGCCCGCGCCCAGGCCTGGGCCGTGCTGCCCGACGCCGCCGGCGAAGACGTCGAGCGCGCCGTGCAGGCCGCCCAGGCAGCCTTCGAGAACCCGGCCTGGCGTGGCCTCAGTGCCACCGCCCGGGGCAAGCTGCTGCGCCGCCTCGGTGACCTGATCGCCGAAAACAAGGAAGCCCTGGCCCAGTTGGAAAGCCGCGACAACGGCAAGCTGATTCGCGAAACCCGCGGCCAGGTCGGCTACCTGCCGGAGTTCTTCCACTACACCGCGGGCCTGGCCGACAAGCTCGAAGGCGGCACCCTGCCCCTCGACAAGCCGGACATGTTCGCCTACACCACCCACGAACCGATTGGCGTGGTGGCTGGGATCATCCCCTGGAATAGCCCGCTGTACCTGACCGCGATCAAGCTCGCCCCGGCCCTGGCCGCCGGCAACACCATCGTGCTCAAGCCCTCGGAACACGCCTCGGCGACCATTCTCGAACTGGCCCGCCTGGCCCTCGAAGCCGGCTTCCCAGCCGGGGTGGTCAACGTGGTCACCGGCTACGGGCCAACCACCGGCGCGGCGCTGACCAGCCACCCGCTGGTGCGCAAGATCGCCTTCACCGGCGGCGCTGCCACTGCCCGCCATGTGGTGCGCGCCAGTGCCGAGAACTTCGCCAAGCTGTCGCTGGAGCTGGGTGGCAAATCGCCGAACATCATCTTCGCCGATGCCGACCTGGACAGCGCCATCAACGGCGTGGTCGCCGGCATCTACGCCGCCTCCGGGCAGAGCTGCGTGGCCGGCTCGCGCCTGCTGGTGCAGGACAGCATCTACGACGAATTCGTCGAGCGCCTGGTCGAGCGTGCCAAGCGCATCCGCATCGGCAACCCGCAGGACGACGCCAGCGAAATGGGCCCCATGGCCACCGCCCAGCAACTGGCGGTAGTCGAAGGCCTGGTCGCCACAGCCGTGGCCGAAGGTGCGAAACTGCGCCTGGGTGGCAAACGTCCGCAGGTCGACGGCGAAGGCTGGTACTACGAGCCGACCCTGTTCGAATGCGACAGCCACTCGATGACCATCATGCAGGAAGAGGTCTTCGGCCCGGTCGCCTCGGTGATTCGTTTCAAGGACGAAGCCGACGCCCTGGCCATGGCCAACGACTCGCAGTTCGGCCTCGCCGCCGGCATCTGGACCCGCGACCTGGGTCGCGCCCACCGCATGGCCAAAGGCGTGCGCTCGGGCATCATCTGGGTCAACACCTACCGCGCCGTGTCGGCCATGGCACCGATCGGCGGTTTCAAGAACAGCGGCTACGGCCGTGAAAGCGGCATCGATTCGGTGCTGGCCTACACCGAGCTGAAAACGGTGTGGATCAACCTGTCGCAAGCGCCGATGCCCGACCCGTTCGTGATGCGCTGAGCGCATCGAGGAAAAGCAAAATGATCGAACCCGGACTGTACAAATCCGTCATGGCCGCCTTCCCCTCCGGCGTGACCATCGTCACTACCCAGGGGCCCGATGGCGGCATCGTCGGCATCACTGCCAGCGCCTTCAGTGCGCTGTCCATCGACCCGGCGCTGGTGCTGTTCTGCCCCAACTACGCCTCGGACTCCTATCCGGTGCTGCGCGACAGCAAGCGCTTCGCCATCCACCTACTGTCCGCCGAGCAGCAGAAGGAAGCCTACGCTTTCGCCGGCAAGGGCAAGGACAAGGCCGCCGGTATCGAGTGGACGCTCAGCGAGCTGGGCAACCCGCTGCTGAACAACGCCGCGGCGATCATCGAGTGCGAACTGTGGCGCGAGTATGACGGTGGCGACCACGCGATCATGGTCGGCGCGGTGAAGAACCTGATCCTGCCCGAGAACGCCCCGGTGCCGATGATCTACCACCGCGGCAAGCTCGGCGCCCTGCCGGCATTTGCCTGAGCGTGCTGACCATCGGCCTGCCCCGGGCTGATGGCCGACACGCTGCACATCCTTTCTTTGGCCATGCTCACTCACCCTCGAGCATGGCCTGTTTTATTCTGGAGCTGCCATGACGCCCGAAGCTTCGCGCCTGTTCCGCCAGCACGCCTACCTCGACGGCCAGTGGCTGACCGCCGATGAAGGCAGCACCCAAGCCATCTTCAACCCCGCCAATGGCGAAGAGATCGGCCGGGTGCCCGACATGGGCAGCGCCGAAACCCGCCGCGCCATCGCCGCCGCCAACGCCGCCTGGCCAGCCTGGCGGGCACGCACCGCCAAGGAACGCAGCGCCATCCTCAAGCGCTGGCACGCCCTGATGCTGGAAAACGCCGACGCGCTGGCCGAGATTCTCACCCTCGAGCAGGGCAAGCCGTTGGCCGAGGCCCGTGGCGAGATTCTCTACGCCGCCAGCTTCATCGAGTGGTTCGCCGAGGAAGCCAAACGCATCTACGGCGACACCATTCCCAGCCACAAGCCCGATGCGCGCATCGTGGTGACCAAGGAGCCGATTGGCGTGGTCGCCGCGATCACGCCGTGGAATTTCCCGGCGGCGATGATCACCCGCAAGGTCGGCCCGGCGCTGGCAGCCGGCTGCCCGTGCATCGTCAAGCCGGCACCGGAAACGCCGTTCTCGGCCCTGGCCCTAGCCGCGCTCGCCGAAGAAGCCGGGCTGCCCGCCGGCCTGCTCAACGTGATCACCGGTGATGCGGTGGCCATCGGCAACGAGCTGTGCGCCAGCGCCGAGGTGCGCAAGCTGTCGTTCACCGGCTCCACGCCGATCGGCAAGCTGCTCATGCAGCAGTGCGCCAGCACCCTGAAGAAGGTTTCCCTGGAACTGGGTGGCAACGCGCCGTTCATCGTCTTCGATGACGCCGACCTAGAGCGCGCCGTCGACGGTGCCATGGTCGCCAAATACCGCAATGCCGGGCAGACCTGCGTGTGCGTGAACCGCTTCCTGGTGCAGGACGGCATCCACGATGCCTTCGTGGCTCGCCTGGCCGAGCGCGTGGCCGAACTGAAAGTCGCCGATGGCTTTACCGATGGCGCCCAGCAAGGCCCGCTGATCAACGACCGGGCCGTGGACAAGGTCGCCGATCACGTCGCCGATGCCCTGGGCAAAGGTGCCCGGCTGGTCTGCGGCGGCGAGCGCCACGCCCTCGGCCACGGTTTCTACCAGCCCACCGTGCTGAGCGAGGTGACCACCGAGATGAAGGTCGCCCGCGACGAAACCTTCGGCCCGCTGGCCGCGGTGTTCCGCTTCAGCGACGAGGCCCAGGCGATCCGCATGGCCAACGACACCGAATTCGGCCTGGCCGCCTACTGCTACACCCGCGACCTGGGCCGCGCCTGGCGGATGAGCGAGGCGCTGGAATATGGCATGGTCGGCATCAACGAAGGGCTGATCTCCACGGAAGTGGCGCCCTTCGGCGGCATCAAGTCCTCCGGCCTGGGCCGCGAGGGCTCGCACTACGGCATCGACGATTACCTGGAAATCAAATACACCCTGATGGGTGGGTTGTGAGGCTGGAGCTGGTTACCTCGTAGGTGACCGTTCGGCATAACACTGTGGGAGCGCGCCATGCGCGCGAAATCACGGGCATGGCCCGTTCCCACTACGGATCGCTGAGCCCCATAGGATGGATCGGGCCGCGTAGGATGGGTGAAACCCATCAATAAGCGATGGGTTTCACCCATCCTACGTCTCCACCGCAATCGATCAAAACGGTAGAACCGACATGAGCAACGACAAGTACGAAAAGGGCCTGAAGATTCGCACCCAGGTGCTGGGCGAGGCCTACGTGAAGCGCTCGGTGGAGAACGCCGACGACTTCAACCGCCCGCTGCAGGAGCTGGTCACCGAATACTGCTGGGGGCACGTGTGGGGCCGGGAAGGCTTATCGATGCAGGAACGCAGCATGATAAACTTGGCCATGATTTCCGCGCTCAATCGCCCGCACGAACTGAAGCTGCACATTCGCGGCGCCCTGCGTAACGGTCTCAGCCGTGAGCAGATCCGCGAGATCCTGCTGCAGGTCGGTATCTACTGTGGTGTGCCTGCCGCGGTCGACAGCTTCCGCATCGCTCGCGAAGCCTTCGCCGAAGCGGATGCCGAGCAGCAGCAACCCGAGGCATAACCGGCCAAGGCAATGCGATGAGTGCGCCCATACCTATAACGCGAGCACTAACCATGAAACGCCAGCCGATCGACGACAGCTTCAAGGTCAACCGCAATCCCGTGACCCTGCGGGAAATCGTTCTGGACAAGCTGCGCAGCGCCATCATGAACTTCCAGTTGCTGCCCGGTGATCGCCTGGTGGAGCGCGACCTCTGCGATCGCCTGGGCGTCAGCCGCACCTCGGTACGCGAGGCACTGCGCCACCTGGAATCCGAAGGCCTGGTCGAATTCGCCGACGCCAAGGGCCCGCGCGTGGCGATCATCACCCTGGAAGATGCCTGCGACCTCTACGAGCTACGCTGCGCGCTGGAAGGCATGATCGTCCAGCTGTTCACCCTGCGTGCCCGCGCCAAGGACATCCGCGCCCTGGAACGCGCCCTGGAGAACAACCGCCAGACCCTTGAGAAAGGCGAGCTGCCGGACGTGCTGGAGTCGGTGCAGGAGTTCTACGACGTGCTGCTCGAAGGCTGCGGCAACGAAGCAGCGGCCACCCAGCTGCGCCAGCTGCAGGCACGCATCAGCTACCTGCGCGCCACTTCGGTGTCGCAGAGCAACCGCCGCAGCACCAGTAACCAGGAAATGGAGCGCATGGTCGAGGCGATCAAGAGCGGCGACCCGATCGCCGCCCACCAGGCCTCGGTGGACCATGTACGCGCGGCGGCCAAGGTCGCCCTGGAATACCTGGAGGCCAAGCAGGAAGGTGCCAAGGCTCGCGACATCGTCGCACCCATCGGCCTGCAAGACCCGCGTATCGGAAGCTGACCGCCATGCCCAGCCCGCGCTTCTGTAATCAATGCGGCAGCGCGACGCTGGAACGGCGTCGCCCGGCAGGCGACGACCACCACCGCCTGGTGTGCGCCGGCTGCGGGCACATCCACTACGAAAACCCGAAGATCATCACCGGCTGCATCATCGAGCAGGACGGCCGCTACCTGCTGTGCCAGCGCGCCATCAAGCCGCGCATCGGCACCTGGACGCTGCCGGCCGGCTTCATGGAAAACGGCGAAACCACCGAGGAAGCGGCACTGCGCGAAGTGCGCGAGGAAGCCGGCGTGGTGGCGGAAATCACCTGCCCCTATTCGGTGTTCAGCGTGCCGGCGATCAGCGAGGTGTACCTGATCTTCCGTGCCAAGCTGCTACATGACATCGGCTACTTCGGCAGCGAAACCTTGGCCCGCCGCTTCTTCGCCCCCGAAGACATTCCCTGGGAGCAGATCTATTACCCGGCCATCCGGCAGATCCTGGAACGCTATATCGCCGAGCGCGAGACGGGCAGCTACGGCATCTACATGGGCAGCGACGATACCGGCAAGGTGCATTTCATCCGCTAAAGCAGCCTCTGTGGGAGGGGCTTTAGCCCCCAGCCTTTAAGTCAGCTACAGACAATCGAGGCTAAAGCCTCTCCCACAAAAAGCGCGCATCCATCTTCAGCTCTGCCTAGACCGAACTCGGCTTGCCCCCGGCCACATCTGCAACCACGACCTTCTTCGCAGCGCCCGCCTTGAGCTTCCAGATACCGAACATCACCAGCGCCAGCCCGGCCATCTGGTAGGGCGTGATGGCTTCGCCGAGCAGCGCCCAGGCAGCGAAGATGGTCAGCACCGGGCCGAGGTTGCCGACGGCTGCGGTGTTGGTGGCGCCGATGCGCTGGATCGCCAGGGCCATCCAGTACACCGGCAGCACGGTGGAAATCATCGCCATCAGCGCGGCGCACAGCCACACGTGGGCCGGTTGCGCGAGCATGCTGCCGGCCGGTTCGCTGATGAAGAAGTGTGCCAGCACCATCAACGACGACGCGCTGCCCGCCAGGCCGGCCAGGCGCATCGAACCCAGGCGCTTCACCATCACCCCGGTGCCCAGGTAGTACAGCGCGTAGGTCACGGCACTGGCGAATACCCAGAGCGAGCCGATGATCACCTGGCTTCCCATGTCGGTGGCGCCGATGTCGTGCATCAGCGCCACGCCGAGGCCCAGGTAACAGACAGCCATGGCCAGCAGCATGCGACGGCTGGGGCGTTCGCGAAAGGCGATCATCTGGAACACCAGCACCAGGGTTGGGTAGGTGAACAGGATCAAGCGCTCCAACCCCGCGGTGATGTATTGCAGCCCGTAGAAATCGAACAGGCTCGACAGGTAATAGCCGAACAGCGCCAGCACCACGACACGGGCGCCGTCACCGGGCGAGAAGCGCCCGCCAGCGCCGCCGCGGCTCAACCAGACCAGCCACAGGAACAACGGCAGGGCGAGGGTCATGCGCATCGCCAGCAGGGTGATCGCTTCCACCGGGGCGGCCGCATAGGCCAGCTTGACGAAGATCGCCTTCATGCTGAATCCGGCAGCGGAAAGGATGGCGAACAGGCTGCCGTTACTGGCGCAGCGCTGAAAAAACGCGGAAGGGCTCATGACGATCGGTATCCGAGGCAAGGAACGGTTATTCTGATCCGAATGGCGTCGACCCAGAATCGCTATTTTCCTAAGGCTGCCTTCTGTTTTGGAGAAACCCTGTGCATTTCGATCTTGTGGACGTGCGCCTGCTGGTCGCCATCGCCTCGACCGGCAGCCTCAGCAAGGCGGCGGCGACCTTTCCGGTGGCGGTGTCGGCGGCCAGCACCCGGCTGCGGCAATTCGAGGAACGCTGCCAGGTCAGCCTGTTCGTCCGCAATGCCAACGGCATGACGCCGACCCCGGCCGGGCGTCTGGTGCTCGAAGCCTGCCAGCGGATCCTCAACGAAGCGCAGCGCCTGAGGGACAACCTGCAGGAGCTGTCCGGCCAGCGCCGCGTGGTGCTCAGGCTGTGCGCTTCTACTGTGGCCAACAGCACCTTCCTGCCGGCGGCACTCGGCCCCTTTCTGGCCGATTACCCGGAGGTGGATCTGCAGCTGACCGAAGGCAGCAGTCGTTCGATTCTGCGTGACGTGCAGGCCGGCAAGAGTGATTTGGGCGTCTACGACGGCAACCAGCCAACCGGCGGGTTGCTGTCCCTGCCGTTTCGCCACGACCGCCTGGTGCTGCTGGTGCCTCAAGGCCATGCCCTGGCCGGTCGACGGCAGGCCAAGCTGGTGGAGGCGCTGAGCTTTCCCTATATCGGCCTGCCGGCGGAACGGGCGATGCAACGTTTCATCGAAGACAAGGCCATCGCTGCCGGCATCGCCCTGCGCGTGCGAGTGCGGGCACCGAGCTTCGACGCCATCGCCCAACTGGTCGCCCAGGGCGCGGGCCTTGCCATGCTGCCGGAGGCGGCCGCCTCACGGATGGCCCAAGAGCTGCCGCTGACGCTGGTCAACATCGCCGACAGCTGGGCCAACCGCGAATTGCGACTGTGCATCCGCGACTGGGAAAGCCTGCCGCCCCATGCCCGGCAACTGGTTAGCCATCTTTCCGGGGTCGCCCACCCGGAAAGGCCCGAGCTGTAGGCCTCCGGCCGCCTACCAGATAACCCGAAGCGCGTTATCTACCGAAAGCGCTTGCGAACGCTGCCTTCTGGCGGTACTAATTTGTACATGATTAGACAGGTTCGATTCGACAAGAAAACCCGCGTGGTTCGCGCCCTGGCCGAACGCATCGAGCAAGGCGTGCTCGGCGCAGGCGAGCGACTACCCGGTGAACACGAGCTGGCGGCAGCCTTCGACGTCAGCCGCGGCACGCTGCGCGAGGCGCTTTCCGAGCTCAAGCGGCGCAATTACATCGGCACCCAGCCGGGTGTCGGCTCCGTGGTTACCTATGACGGTGTGCCTTTGCACCAGAGCGGGGGCTGGGCGCAGGCCCTTGCCGCCGGCGGCGTGCAGATCCAGACCGAGCTGCTGGGCATCAGTTGCGTGGAACGCGAGGAATTCGCCGAACGCTTCGGCCGCGCCCGCTTCATGCTCGTCGAGCGGCGCCGGCGGGCCGCCGATGGCAGCCTGGTGTCGCTCGAGCGGGCACTGATTCCAGCCTGCGATGGCCTGGAAAATCTTGCCGAAGAAGGCCTGCTCGAGGACTCGCTGACCGCCACGCTGGCCACCCACGGCTATCGCGCCGGACAGGGCAAGCAGTGGATCGGCGCAGCGCCGCTCGACGACGAGGCCGCCAGCCAACTGCAACGCACACCGGGCAGCGTATTCCTGCGGGTGATCAGGGAAACCTTTGACAACCGCGGACGCTTCATGGAGCGCGTCGAAAGCTACCTGGACCCGCTGCACTTTCAACTTCATCTCGAATTCGGAGACGCCCAGTGAACCAGCTTTCCACCGCGCGAGACCGCGCGCTCGGGGCCTTCCTCGGGCTGGCCCTGGGCGATGCCCTCGGCATGCCGACCCAGTCGCTGTCCCGCGAACAGATCCGCGCACGCTATGGCCGCATCGACGGCCTGATCGACGCCGACGCCGACCAGCCCATCGCCCCGAACATGCCCGCTGGCGCGATCACCGACGATACCGAGCAGGCGATCCTGGTTGGCGAGTTGCTGGTCGCAGGCCAAGGCCGTATCGCACCGACCGACCTGGCGCAGCGCCTGATCGACTGGGAAGCAGCCATGCGCGCCAAGGGCTCGCAGGACTTGCTCGGCCCGTCGACCAAACGCGCCATCGAGATGATTCTCGCCGGCGCCAGCCCGGAACAGGCCGGGCGCTTCGGCACCACCAACGGCGCGTCGATGCGCATCACCCCGGTAGGCATCGCCGCCGACGTGCGTGACCCCGAGCGTTTCATGGCGCAGGTGCTGCAGGCCTGCCAGGTGACCCACAACACCGGCCTGGGTATCGCCAGCGCCGCTGCAGTGGCGGCGGTCGTGTCGGCGGGCATCAATGGCGACGGCCTGGCCAGCGCCCTGGACAGTGGAGTCGCGGCGGCCCGGCAAGGCCAGCGACTTGGCCATTGGGTGGCCGGCGGCGACATAGCGGCACGCATCGAGTGGACCACCCAGCTGTGCAGCACCGCCAGCGCCGAGGTATTGCCCGACCTGATCTACGAGGTGATCGGCACCTCGGTGGCGTCCCAGGAGTCCGTGGTCGCCGCGTTCGCCCTGGCGCGCGCCGTCGCCAACGGCCAACTGACACCTTATGAGGCCCTGTGCATGGCCGCCAGCCTGGGTGGCGACACCGACACCATCGCCGCCGTGCTCGGCGCCATGCTCGGTGCAACCCATGGCCTGGGCGCCTGGCCAAACGAAGCAGTGGCGCAGGTCTGCGCGGTCAGCCAGATCGACCTGGCGCCGCTGACCGACCAGCTGCTGGCCCTGCGAACGACCTGAATCCTATGGGGTGGCAGCCCGTGCGGTCACCCAGCCCTGCCAACAACAACGACTGCAGGAGTTGTGTCATGCGTGCATCCGAACAGGTGGGCAAGTTGGAAACCCGCGGCATCGAGCCAGTCCCCGAGAATGAATGCAACGGCCACCCGCTGCAGCTGTTCTGGGTCTGGTTCGCGGCCAACATCAGCATCCTCGGCTTGCCGCTGGGTGCCACGCTGATCGCCTTTCAAGGCCTATCGATCGGGCAGGCCCTGATTGTCGCCATCCTCGGCGCCGGCGGCTCCTTCGCCATCGTCGGCCTGCTGTCGATTGCCGGGCGCCGTGGCCGCGCGCCGAGCCTGACGCTGTCGCGGGCGATCTTCGGCATGCGCGGCAATATCGGCCCGACCCTGGTGTCGCTCGGCTCGCGACTGGGCTGGGAGACGGTCAACACCACCACGGCGGCCTTCGTGTTGCTGTCGCTGGTGTCGATCGTCCAGGGCACACCGGTGGAGGCCAAGTCGGCGCCCTTGCTGACCCTGCTGTTCATCGGCCTGTTCGTGCTGCTGACCCTGTGCGTCTCCGGCCTCGGCCATGCCACCCTGCTGGTAATCCAGAAATGGGCCACCTGGGTGTTCGGCGCGCTGAACCTGGTGGTCGGCGGCTTTCTCGCCCTGCACATCGACTGGGCCCTGGTGTGGGCGGCCACGCCAGCGCCAATGTCCGCCGTGCTGATCGGCATCGGCACCATGGCGGCCGGTACCGGTATCGGCTGGGCCAATGCCGGCGCCGACATGTCGCGCTACCAGCACAAGAGCGTGCGGGCGGCCGGGCTGGTGGCTTCCGCCGCCTTCGGTGCGGGCATTCCGCTGGTGCTGCTGATCACCCTGGGCGGCCTGATTTCGGTGGGCAACGATCACCTGGCCTCGGCGACCGACCCCATCGTGGCGATTCGCGAACTGCTGCCGACCTGGATGGCCGTGCCCTACCTGATCACCGCGTTCGGCGGCCTGCTGCTGTCCAACAACCTGTCGGTGTATTCCGCGGGCCTGACCACCCTCACCCTCGGCCTCAGGGTCAAGCGGGTCTACGCCGTGGTGGTCGACATCGTGGCGATCTTCATCGGCTCGATCTACTTCATGCTGATCGCCGAGAGCTTCTACGGCCCGTTCATCACCTTCATCTCCATGCTGGCCGTGCCGATCACCGCCTGGGTGGGCATCTTCCTGGTCGACCTGCGCCACCGTCAGCGTTACGAGGCGGCCGACCTGATGAACGTCAGCCCTAGCAGTGCCTACTGGTACGCCGGCGGCGTGGAGTGGCGTGCCCTGGGCGCCTGGGCGGTGGCAATCGTGCTGGGCTTCAGCTTCACCACGGTGAAGATCGGCGCGGGCAACGTGCTGTTCCACGGCTGGCTGGCCGACTCCTGGTTCGGCCAGAACGGCCTGGGCTGGATCGTCACCTTCGTGGTCGCCGGTGGCCTGTATGCGCTGCTCGGTGGCTGCCGTGACCGCCGCGCCGCCATGACCCACGAGGCCGCCCATGGCCGCTAGGCTGCTGTACACCGGCCAGGTGGTCGTCGACTTGGTGATGAACGTCAGCGCCCTGCCCGCCGCCGGCCAGGACGTGCTGGCCAGCAGTGCGGCCTTCGCAGTGGGCGGCGGCTTCAACGTCATGGCCGCTGCCGCGCGCAACGGCCTGAGAACCTGTTACCTGGGCCGCCATGGAGTTGGCCGCTTCGGCGACATGGCGCGCCAGGCCTTGCAGGCGCAAGGCATCGAGTGCCGCCTGCCGCCGAGTACCGAAGGCGATACCGGGCTGTGCGTCGCCCTGACCGACGCCAGCGCCGAGCGCTCGTTCGTCACCCATGTGGGCGCCGAAGGCGTGCTGCACACCGAGGACCTGCAGCACGAAACCGCCACGGCCACGGACTGGGTGATGGTCAGCGGCTACAGCCTGCTGCATGCCTGCAAGGCGGCCCCGCTGCTGGCCTGGCTGCAGCAGGGCGGCGCGGCCGGTGCACTGGTGTTCGATCCCGGCCCGCTGGCCTGCAACCCGGATATCCCGGGCGCCGAGCAGTTGCTGGAGCGCCTGGCGATCTGGAGCAGTAATCGAGAGGAAGCCCTGCAGTTCACCGCTACCGACAGCCTGGAGCAGGCCCTGCAGCGCCTCACGGCGCGGCTGCCGGAAGGTGCCCTGGTGATTCTGCGCGACGGCCCGCAGGGCTGCTGGCTGGCGCGCGGCGACTGGCGCCTGCAGGTACCGGGCTTTGCCGTAGAAGCGGTGGACACCAACGGCGCCGGCGATGCCCATATCGGCGTATTCCTGGCCAGCCTGGCCGCCGGATTACCCGAGCCAACCGCCGCCGCGCGCGCCAATGCCGCGGCAGCCATCGCGGTCACCCGTCACGGCCCGGCAACCTGCCCGCAGGCCAGCGAGCTCGACGCCTTTCTGACCGAACAGGCCATCCGCTGACCCCAGCCCGCCTCGATCGGCATTCACCTGATCAAGGGCGGGCCTCGCTGGCTCAGCCCTGCCGGGTCAGGGCGCCATGCCCTCGACGATGATCACTTCCGAACGCGCTGCGCCGGCCCGGTAGCTGCTCGCCTCCTGGTAGGCCGCGGAGCGGTAGCAGGCCACCGCCTGTTCGTACGACTCGAACTCGATTACCACGCTACGCTGAGGCGTATCACGACCCTCCTGCGCCTCGGAGCGGCCGCCGCGGGCCAGGAACTTGCCGCCGAATTCGGCGAACACGGCCGGCGCGCGTTTGGTGTACTCGCTGTAGCGCTCGGGGTCGGTGACGTCCACGTGCGCGATCCAGTAACCCTTCATAGCTGACTCCTTTAATTTGACTGCGTATTACGGTATACCATAATTCAAAATAATCCGACCTGCGAGAACCGCCATGCCCTTCCATCCCATCCGTGAACTCATCGATGACTTTCGCCAGGGCAAGATGGTCCTGCTGGTGGACGACGAAGACCGCGAGAACGAGGGCGACCTGCTGCTCGCCGCCGAATTCTGCACACCCCAGGCAATCAACTTCATGGCCCGCGAAGCCCGCGGCCTGATCTGCCTGACCCTGACCGACGAGCACTGCCAGCGTCTCGGCCTGGAGCAGATGGTGCCCAGCAACGGTAGCGTATTTTCCACCGCTTTCACCGTTTCCATCGAAGCCGCCAGCGGCATCACCACCGGCATTTCCGCTGCCGACCGGGCCCACACGGTGCTGACCGCCGTGGCCGACGATGCCAAGCCCAGCGACCTTGTGCAGCCGGGCCATATCTTTCCGCTGCGCGCCAAGGAAGGCGGCGTGCTGACCCGCGCCGGGCACACCGAAGCCGGCTGCGACCTGGCCCGACTGGCCGGCGTGACGCCTGCCGCGGTGATCGTCGAGGTGATGAACGAGGACGGCAGCATGGCCCGCCGCCCCGACCTGGAAGCCTTCGCCGCGCTGCACGGCATCAAGATCGGCACCATCGCCGACCTCATCCAGTACCGCTTGAGCACCGAGCACACCATCACCCGCATCGGCGAGCGCGCACTGCCCACGGTGCACGGCGAGTTCCGTCTGATCACTTATGAAGACCGCATCGCCGGCGGCGTACACATGGCCATGGTGATGGGCGACATCCGCCATGACGAACCGACCCTGGCGCGCGTACATGCCATCGATCCACTGCGCGATCTGGTCGGCGCCGAGTATTCCGGGCCGCGCAGCTGGACGCTGTGGGCCGCCCTGGAACGCATCGCTGCCGACGGCAAGGGTGTCGTCGTGGTGCTCGCCAACCATGAGTCGTCGCAAGCCCTGCTCGAACGCGTACCGCAGCTGACCCAGCCGCAACGGCCCTTCAACCGGGGCCAGCCGCGGGTGTATTCCGAGGTCGGTACCGGTGCGCAGATCTTGCAGGATCTCGGCGTCGGCAAGCTGCGTCACCTCGGCCCGCCGCTCAAATACGCGGGTCTGGCCGGTTACGAGCTGGAAGTGGTGGAGACCGTGCCGTTCGAGTGACGGACAGCCGGTCGTACGAGCGCCAAAAGATGTATGGCAAATCGCTTGCGCAAAGTTTGGAATACCATAATATGATATCCCTAATGCCAGCCAATTTATCGCGTGTCCGCACGGGTCACCCCGACTGAAACACCGATGATGGCCGCCATTGAAGATCCACTGCTCCGGTTAAGCGGGCAAACGCCCGCTTGCGCACAAACACAACAAAGAGGGCAAGCAAGATGGTGTTTATCAAAGGTGTTACCTCGGTGCTCGCCGCGAGCATCCTGAGTGCTGCAATCACGACCACCGCCTCGGCGGAAACGGTCAACTTCGTCAGCTGGGGCGGTACCACCCAGGATGCGCAGAAAGCCGCCTGGGCCGACCCCTTCACCCGCGACACCAAGATCACCGTCGTGCAGGACGGCCCCACCGACTACGGCAAGCTCAAGGCCATGGTCGAGAGCGGCAACGTGCAGTGGGACGTGGTCGACGTGGAAGCCGACTTCGCCCTGCGCGCCGCGGCCGAAGGCCTGCTCGAACCGCTGGACTTCAACGTCATCAAGCGCGATCGCATCGACCCACGCTTCGTCAACGACCACGGCGTCGGTTCGTTCTTCTTCTCCTTCGTGCTCGGCTACAACGAAGGCGCGGTCGGCGGCAAGAAGCCCGAGGACTGGAGCGCGCTGTTCGACACCGCTACCTACCCCGGCAAGCGCGCCCTGTACAAATGGCCGAGCCCCGGTGTGCTGGAACTGGCCCTGCTGGCCGACGGCGTAGCAAAGGACAAGCTGTACCCGCTGGATCTGGACCGCGCCTTCAAGAAACTCGACACCATCAAGAAGGACATCGTCTGGTGGGGCGGCGGCGCGCAGTCGCAGCAGCTGCTGGCCTCCGGCGAGGCGAGCATGGGCCAGTTCTGGAACGGCCGTATCCACGCCCTGCAGGAAGATGGCGCGCCGGTCGCGGCGAGCTGGAAGCAGAACCTGGTCATGGCCGACATGCTGGTCGTGCCCAAGGGCGCCAAGAACAAGGAAGCGGCCATGAAGTTCCTGGCTAACTCCAGCAGCGCCAAGGGCCAGGCCGACTTCTCCAACCTGACCGCCTACGCGCCGGTCAACCTGGACAGCGTGGCACGCCTGGATTCGGTGCTGGCAGAGAACCTGCCGACCGCCCACGAGGCCGACCAGATCACCCTGGACTACGCCTACTGGGCCAAGAACGGCGCGGAGATCGCCACCCGCTGGAACGAATGGCTGGTGAAGTGAAATGACCGCGCTCCGTACCCCTGAGGTCGGTGCAGCAAGCCGTCAGCGCAATGGCGCTGACGGTAACCCGGAACGGGCAGCGCGCTGGCGCGGTGCCCCGTACCTGCTGCCTGCCCTGCTGTTTCTTGGCTTGTTCTTTCTGGTACCGCTGGTCAGCCTGCTGCTGCGTGGCGTGCTGGAACCGGAACCAGGCCTGGGCAACTACGCCCAACTATTCGCCAACTCGGCGTACTCCAAGGTGCTGTTCAACACCTTCGCGGTGGCCGGGCTGGTAACCCTGATCAGCCTATTGCTGGGTTTCCCCCTGGCCTGGGCGATCACCCTGATGCCAAGTGGCTGGGGCCGCTGGCTGTTGAGCATCGTGCTGCTGTCGATGTGGACCAGCCTGCTGGCGCGCACCTACTCGTGGCTGGTGCTGCTGCAGTCCTCGGGGGTGGTCAACAAATTCCTGATGGGCCTGGGCATCATCGATCAGCCGCTGGAGATGGTGCACAACCTGACCGGCGTGGTGATCGGCATGAGCTACATCATGATCCCGTTCATCGTGCTGCCGCTGCAGGCGACCATGAGCGCCATCGACCCGATGGTGTTGCAGGCCGGCTCGATCTGCGGTGCCAGCCCATGGCGCAACTTCTTCAAGGTATTCATTCCGCTGTGCCGACCGGGCATCTTCAGCGGCGGCCTGATGGTCTTCGTGATGTCCCTGGGTTACTACGTGACCCCGGCGCTGCTCGGCGGCGCGCAGAACATGATGCTCCCCGAATTCATCATCCAGCAGGTGCAATCGTTCCTCAACTGGGGCATCGCCAGTGCGGCAGCAGCCTTGCTGATCCTCATCACCCTGGTGCTGTTCTACGTCTACCTGAAGCTGCAACCGGAATCGCCGGTCGCTTCCAGCACTGCGAGGTAAGCCGCCATGCTGCTGTCACCCAATGCCATGGGTCGTGGCCTGCGCTACGGCCTGAACGCGACCACCGCGCTGATCGCCGTGTTCCTGCTGCTGCCGATCCTGTTCATCGTGCTGCTGTCGTTCGGCTCCTCGCAGTGGCTGGTGTTTCCGCCACCGGGCTGGACGCTGAAGTGGTACGGGCAGTTCTTCTCCAACGCCCAGTGGATGGATTCGGCGCTGGTCAGCCTCAAGGTGGCGCTGCTGACCACCGTGTGCGCCCTGGCCATCGGCCTGCCCAGCGCCTTCGCCCTGGTGCGCGGCAAGTTCCCGGGTCGTGAACTGCTGTACGCACTGTTCACCCTGCCGATGATCGTGCCGCTGGTGATCATCGCCGTGGCGGTGTACGCACTGTTTCTCAAGCTCGGCTACACCGGCACGCTATTCGCCTTCGTGGTCAGCCACGTGATCGTCGCGCTGCCGTTCACCATCATCTCGATCATCAACTCGCTGAAGCTGTTCGATCAGTCCATCGAGGATGCCGCGGTGATCTGCGGCGCCACCCGCCTGCAGGCCATCGTCAAGGTGACCTTCCCGGCGATTCGCCCAGGCCTGGTATCGGGTGGGCTGTTCGCCTTCCTGGTGTCGTGGGACGAGGTGGTGCTCAGCGTGATGATGGCCAGCCCCGGCCTGCAGACGCTGCCGGTGAAGATGTGGACGACGCTGCGCCAGGATCTCACCCCGGTGATCGCCGTCGCCTCGACGCTGCTGATCGCCCTTTCCCTGCTGGTCATGTTCATCGCCGCCATTGCACGCCGGCGCGCCGAAGCCAAAGGCTGAGCGCCGAGGAGAACCCCATGAGTGCCGTCATCAAACAACAACAGGCGCCCCAGACCTTGGTCAGCCTGCGCAACCTGAACAAGCACTACGGCGATTTCACCGCTGTGGACAACATTTCCCTGGATATCCAGGACGGCGAGTTCCTCACCTTCCTCGGCTCCAGTGGCTCGGGCAAGAGCACCACGCTGTCGATGCTCGCCGGCTTCGAAACGCCCAGCTCCGGGGAAATCCTCGTGGAGGGCAAATCACTGGTCAACGTGCCGCCGCACAAGCGCGATATCGGCATGGTGTTCCAGCGCTATTCGCTGTTCCCGCACCTCAACGTGCGCGACAACATCGCCTTCCCCCTGGGCATTCGCAAACTCAGCGCCGATGAGCAGAAGCGCAAGGTCGACGCCATGCTCAAGCTTGTGCAGCTCGAAGCCTTCGCCCACCGTCGCCCGTCGCAGATGTCCGGCGGCCAGCAGCAGCGCGTGGCCATCGCCCGGGCGCTGGTCTACGAGCCGCGCATCCTGCTGATGGACGAACCCCTCGGTGCCCTGGACAAGAAACTGCGCGAGGACCTGCAGGACGAGCTGCGTCACCTGCACCGTCGCCTGGGCATCACCATCGTCTACGTGACCCACGACCAGGAAGAAGCCATGCGCCTGTCCCAACGCATCGCCATCTTCAGCCACGGCAAGATCGTCGGCCTGGGTACCGGCTATGACCTGTACCAGAACCCGCCGAACGCCTTCGTCGCCTCGTTCCTGGGCAACTCCAACTTCCTGCGGGCCAAGGTCAGCGGCCAGGCTGCCGTGCAGTTCGAGCAGCAGAGCCTGGCGATCACTCCGACCGCCAACCTGAAGAACGACCAGGACGTGTTGCTGATGCTGCGCCCGGAAAAGGCCCAGGTGCTGCCCCTGGAGGTCGCTGCGCAAAGCCCGCTGCCGGCCGGCTGGAACGAGATCGCCGTGCAGGTCGCCGAAGTGGTGTTCCTCGGTGAAAGCCTGACCTGCCACGTTGTCACGCCGGGCGGCTGCCACCTGACCCTGAAAGCCATGGGCAGCGGCCTGCAACCCCTGCAACCCGGTGCCCATGCGAAGGTACGCTGGGCAGCCAGCGAGGCCTGCCTGTACGACAGCTGGAACGAGAGCGACCTGAGCAAGGGCGCCGGGGCGCACTGAGTGCTTGTGCGGTCTATCTTTGTAAAGCAGTCGGCATAAATCGGCGCTGTACCTGTGGGAGCCCGCCATGCGCGCGAAAAATCGCGGACATGGACTAGGTGTCCCCGCTCGCTCCCACACTGGATCACTGAAAGCCCCTCAACCGTTACTCCCTCCCTTAAGAAGTGGTACTGCTTTTCCCACATAAAACCCGCGCGCCCGGCGGCTGGCACCGCCGCCGCCCGCCGCAGCGCTTTGGGCAATCTGGAGCGCATCTTGCAATGTGCCAGTACAGTGCGCGATCGCGGCAGCTTCGCCAGGTCGACAGCCAAGGGCATCTTCAATCGTTCGGGAGGGATTTCCATGCGCATAGTGCTGGCCATGCTGCTGGGGCTGCAGCTGTTTTCCACCGCTCACGCCGAGCAGAGCCTCACCTTCGTCAGTTGGGGCGGCAGCACCCAGGCCGCGCAGACCCGGGCCTGGAGCGAGCCCTTCACCCAGCAGACCGGCATTCGCGTCGAGCAGGCCGGCCCCACCGATTACGCGGCCTTCAAGGCCATGGTGGAAAGCGGCAAGGTCACCTGGGACGTGGTCGACGTGGAGGCGGACTTCGCCCTGCGTGCCGGCCGTGAAGGCCTGCTCGAGCCGCTGGACTTCAAGCAGATCGCCAAACGCACCATCGACCCGCGCTTCGTCACTATCTACGGCGCCGGTTCGTTCTACTTCTCCTTCATCCTCGGCTACAACACCAAGGTGCTCACCAGCGCGCCGCAGGATTGGGCGGCGCTGTTCGACACCCGCGCCTATCCGGGCAAGCGCGCCTTGTACAAGTGGCCGAGCCCCGGCGTACTGGAGATCGCCCTGCTCGCCGACGGCGTGGCCGCCGACAAGCTGTACCCGCTGGACCTGGACCGCGCCTTCCGCAAGCTCGACAGCATCAAGGGCGACATCGCCTGGTGGGGCAGCGGCGACGAGTCCCAGCAGTTGCTGTCGAGCGGCACGGCCGGACTGGGCATGTTCTGGAATGGCCGGGTCAACGCCCTGCGCGATCAGGGGGCGCCGGTGGGCATCAACTGGCAGCAGAACCTGGTGACCGGTGATTTCCTGGTGATTCCCCGCGGTGCACCGAACGCCGACGCGGCGCGCGCCTTCATCGCCCACGCCACCAGCCCCAAGGCGCAGGCGGATTTCTCCTCGCTGACCGGCTACGCGCCCGTCAACCTGAGTGCTTCGGCACTGGTCGATCCCAAGCTGGCGGAGAGCCAGCCGAGCGCTCACAAGGCCGGGCAGATCACCCTGGATTTCAAATATTGGAGCCTGAACGGCGAGCGCATCGCCGAGCGCTGGTACGCCTGGCAGGCCGCCAAGAACTGACGCTTTTCGACAAGAGGGGTCTCGGGTACTCGCCAAAGTATTTTATATTATGGTATACCATAGACCATGAGCTACCTGATCCTGCAGGTGGCCAGTCCCGACGGCGGCTCGCGCCTGGCGTCTGGGCCTTACAAAAATCGAGGAAAGCGACATGAAATTCTCTTTGTTCGTCCACATGGAACGCTACGACCAGGACGTCAGCCACCGTGAGCTCTTTGAGCAGCTGACCGAGCTCACCCTGCTGGCCGAGGCCGGCGGTTTCAGCACCGTGTGGGTTGGCGAACACCACGCCATGGAATACACCATCTCGCCGAGCCCGATGCCGATTCTGTCGTACTTGGCCGCGCGTACCAGCACCATCCGCCTGGGCGCCGGTACCATCATCGCGCCGTTCTGGAACCCGATTCGCGTGGCCGGTGAATGCGCCCTGCTCGACGTGATCAGCAACGGTCGTATGGAAGTGGGCCTGGCCCGCGGCGCCTACCAGTTCGAATTCGACCGCATGGCCGGTGGCATGCCGGCCACCGACGGCGGCAAGGCGCTGCGCGAGATGGTCCCGGTGGTGCGCAAGCTGTGGGAAGGCGATTACGCCCATGACGGTGAGGTGTACAAATTCCCCACCTCCACCAGCGTGCCGAAGCCGTACAACGCCCAGCCGCCGATGTGGATCGCCGCCCGCGACCCGGACTCGCACAACTTCGCCGTGGCCAACGGCTGCAACGTGATGGTCACGCCGCTGATGAAGGGCGACGAGGAAGTGGTCGACCTGAACAACAAGTTCAACGCCGCCCTGGCCAACAACCCGGGCGTGCCGCGCCCGCAACTGATGGTGCTGCGTCACACCCACGTGCACCTGGCCGATGACCCCGAGGGCTGGAAGCTCGGCGCAGCCGCCATCTCGCGCTTCTACCGCACCTTCGATGCCTGGTTCGGCAACAAGACCACGCCGGTCAACGGTTTCCTGGAGCCGAGCCCGGAGTCCAAGTTCGCTGAAGTGCCGGCGTTCCAGCTGGAGAACATCCGCAAGAACACCATGATCGGCACGCCCGAGGAAATCATCGCGCGCATTCGTCACTACCAGGAACTGGGCGTCGACGAATTCAGCTTCTGGGCCGACAACAGCCTGCCCTACGCTGAGAAGAAAAAGTCCCTGGAGCTGTTCATCCAGCACGTGGTGCCGGCCTTCCGCTGAGCATCACCCCGCACAGCCCGGCCCGCGCCGGGCTGCTGCAACGATCGAAAACGCTGCTATCCGAATAAAGACAAGAAGTAGGTTTTTCCCATGTTGTTGCGTGCCTTCCCATCGCGTCACCCCTGCCCGTTCTCCCTCGCCCGCGGCCCGGCCCGCAGCGAGCGCGGCTGACCTCAGCCACGACACCCCACGCATCCACCCGGCACTGCCCGCCTTGCGCGCAGCGTGCCGCTACCGCCTTGCGCAGGAGAACCCGACATGTCCCATAACAACGCTCCCCAAGAACTCGTCGAAAGCAACAGCGTCGGCCAGGTGGCCGATGCTGATCGTCACGGCCGCGTCCGTGACCTGTTCACCCTCTGGTTCAGCACCAACATCGCACCGCTGCCGATCGTCACCGGCGCCATGGCCGTGCAGGTGTTCCACCTGAGCATCGGCTGGGCGATCTGCGCCATCTTGGTCGGCCACCTGCTCGGCGGTATCGTGCTTGGCCTGGCGTCAGCCCAGGGCCCGCAGATGGGCCTGCCGCAGATGCTGCAGAGCCGCGGCCAGTTCGGTCGCTACGGGGCGCTGCTGGTGGTGGTGATCGCCGCCGTGCTGTACATCGGCTTCTTCATCTCCAACTGCGTGCTGGCCGGCAAATCCATCCACACCGTGGCGCCGGATCTGCCGCTGCCGGCCGCCGTGCTGATCGGCGCCTGCGCCGCGACGCTGATCGGCATCCTGGGCTACAACTTCATCCACACCCTCAACCGCATCGGCACCTGGGTGATGGGCATCGGCCTGCTGGCGGGCTTCATCGCCCTGTTCGCCAACGGCCTGCCGGCGGACTTCGCCAGCCGCGGCGGTTTCAACCTGGCCGGCTGGCTGGCCATGGCCTCGCTGGGCGCCATCTGGCAGATCTCCTTCGCGCCCTACACCTCGGATTACTCGCGCTACCTGCCGCGCAACGTGGGCATCTGGAAGCCCTTCATCGCCACCTACTGCGGCGCCGTGCTGGGCACTTCGCTGTGCTTCATCTTCGGCACCCTGGTGGCGCTGGCGGTGAGTGCCGAGACGGACACCATGGAAGCGGTGAAGCAGAGCACCGGCGTGTTCGGGCCCGTGCTGATGGTGCTGTTCATCCTCAGCATCATCAGCCACAACGCCCTGAACCTGTACGGTGCGGTGCTGGCGCTGATCACCTCGGTGCAGACCTTCGCCGCCGACTGGGCACCGAGCCGCCAGGCCCGCGTGGCGCTGTCGGCGATCCTGCTGGTGGCCTGCTGCGTGGTCGCGGTAACGGCACCCGCGGACTTCATCGCGCGCTTCATGCAGCTGATCCTGGCGATGATGATCGTGCTGGTGCCCTGGGCGGTGATCAACCTGGCCGACTTCTACCTGGTGCAGAAGCAGCGCTATCACATTCCCTCGCTGTTCGACGCCACCGGCGGCATCTACGGGCGCTTCAACCCCAACGCGGTCAGCGCCTACGCCATCGGCATCGTGGTGCAACTGCCGTTCGCGGTCACGCCGATCTACACCGGCCCCATCGCCAGCAAACTCGACGGCGCCGACCTGTCCTGGCTGGTGGCAATCGTTGTCACCCTGCCGCTGTACCTGCTGCTGTCGAGCCGCGACACGCTGTACCGGCGCCAGCAGATCTCGGCGTTGTCGCAGGCCTAACGGTCATCGGCGAAAAAGCTCCGCGCCTGCCATGCGGGGCTTTCGCTCAATCGCAAAATGGATTAGAGCGGCAACAGCAGGAAGTTTCACGTGGAACGCTGATTTCTATCGGTGACGACCTATCGATAGCGTGGTCTATGCTGGCACGGCAGCTATCAAGCGAACGACCATGGAATTCGGCATCCAGCATTTCTTCGGCTATCTGATTGCAGCGATCCACGTGCTCGGGACGCTTGCCGCGGTGCATGCGATTCTCACCGTACGCACCGCTCAAGGCGCCATCGCCTGGGCGCTGTCGCTGTTCTTCATGCCCTACCTGACGCTGCTGCCCTACGTGATCTTCGGGCGCAGCCGCTTCTATGCGTACATCGATGCGCGCCGAGTGGTCGACAAACAGATGCACAAGGCAATGGCCTCGCTGGACTGGCGCCCTTGGGTGCAGGAGGCCATCGCCGCCGGCGAGTCGGAAGCTTACGGCCAGTTGCGCGCATTACCGCGCCTCGGGCGCATGCCCTGCCTGGCCGGCAACCAGGTCAGTCTCTTGGTCGACGGCAAGGCGACCTTCGAGGCGATCCTCCAGGCGATTGCCGACGCACATCAGGTGATCCTGATCCAGTTCTTCATCGTTCACGACGACAAACTTGGCCGCCGTTTGCAGGAGGCCCTGCTCGAGCGCGCCGCCGCTGGTGTGCAGGTGTACTTCCTCTACGACGCGGTCGGCAGCCACGCCCTGCCGCGCCGCTATATCAAGCACCTGCGCGAAGGCGGTGTGCACATGCACGCCTTCCCCACCGGCGGCGGCGTGCTAAATCGCTTCCAGCTGAATTTCCGCAACCACCGCAAGATCGTGGTGGTCGACGGCGAGCGCGGTTTCCTCGGCGGGCACAACGTCGGCGACGAATACCTGGGCGAAAAGCCGCGCCTGTCGCCGTGGCGCGATACCCACGTCGAGGTGCACGGCCCGGCAGTGGCCTGCCTGCAGGAATCCTTCGCCGAAGACTGGTTCTGGGCGACCCGCAAGCTGCCACCGCTGCTGCTGCCCGAGCGCTACCCGGACGAAGGCATGCTCTGCCAGGTGATCAGCAGCGGCCCGGCCGATGCCCAGGAAACCTGCTCGCTGCTGTTCGTGGAAATGCTCAACGCCGCCCGCGAGCGCATCTGGCTGACCAGCCCCTACTTCATCCCCGACGAGGCGCTGTTCGCCGCCCTGCGCCTGGCCGTGCTGCGCGGCGTGGACGTGCGCATCCTGCTGCCCTCGCGCCCCGACCATCGCATCGTCTACGCCGCCTCCAACCTGTTCGCCTTGGAAGCCCTGCGCGCCGGCGTACGGATCTTCCGTTACTTGCCGGGCTTCCTGCACCAGAAGGTCGCGCTGATCGATAGCGACATCGGCGTGGTCGGCAGCGCCAACCTGGACAACCGCTCGTTCCGTCTCAACTTCGAAATCACCCTGGTCACCGTCGACAGCGAATTCGCCCGCCAGGTCGAGGCGATGCTGCTGGAAGACTTCAGCCAGTCCCGCGAACTGATCGGCGCCGACCGCCGCGAAGTACATCGCCTGCAGCAACTGGGCATGCGCGTGGCGCGGCTGATTTCGCCTATTCTCTGAGCGCCTGTTCAAACGAAGCGGCAGGAACTCTGCCGTGCCGCAAATCAGGGCTGCATTTACTTGAAAACTTCGCCCCCAAGGGCTGGGTTGCTGCGAAAGACCGTTTTGAGCGCTCTGGTATGGCAGCTTTCAACGCTGTCCTAGCGCAACAATTTTAGAAGCCGAGCACTGAAGAGTTCGGCGTTCTTTTTCAGGCTGAACAGCTTGGGGTCCAACAGCCAGGTGTGGGTGACCCCCATCAGCGATGTGTAAAGCAAGGTCGCGCTCTGTTCGCTGTCCTGCTCGGGCAGCTCGCCTAGGCGCTTACCCTCGTCGATCAGTTGGGTCAGGCTGCGTACGATCAGCCGCGTGAGTTTGCGCTCCCGGCGTACCGTGCCGGCCATTTCGGCGGTCAGCTCGGTTTTGTTCAGCAGAATTTCGAAGGACTGGCGGTGCCAGGGATTTTCCAGCAGGAGGCTGAACCAGTGCCGACAAAGATATTCGATGGCGCTCAGCGGCATCTCCTGCCGCGCCATGCTCTGTTCCACCAGTTGTTCCAGCGGCTCCTGTGAATAGTGCAGGACGGCGCTGTAGAGCTCGTCCTTATTCTTGAAATGCCAGTAGATGGGGCCTCGGCTGAAGCCTGCTGCGCTGGCGATCATCGCCAGTGTCGTGTGTGAGTAGCCGTGTTTACTAAAAAGCTCCAGCGCTGCTTCGATGACTTTCACGCGGGTTTTTTCGGCGTCTTCTTTGGTTCTACGCATGCGGGTCTTCAGTCGGCGATGGTGGCCGGCGACGCGTCTGCGTCGCCGGCCTGACGTCAAAGCTTGCCGTCGTTGGCCATCTGCATATAGGTAGTGTCGAAACGCAGTTTGACGTTATCGGCATCGCCCAGCAACTTGCCCTTGGGCATGGCAATGCCGATGAAGTCTGCGTTTGCAGCGTTTTCTCCCAGCAAACCATGGGCAAAGGAGAACTGGCGAACGCTATCCATGGCGCTGAGTGCCTCCGGGCTCTCGATGAAGACCAGGGAGTCCTTGGGCGTCCAGAACATCTTCATGCCCTTGAGCTGTGACTCGTAGCCGGCCTGATCGGTGCCCGACGCCTTGCCGAGAAAGGCCCGGGCCTTGGCCCCCTCCTCGGTATCACTGGCGATGATGCCCATGACCTCGTACCAGGCGCCGACCACCGCCTTGCCAAAGGCCGGGTTGTCGGCCAGCGTCCTGGTATTGGTCAGGGTCAGGTCCTTGATGTGGCCGGGGATCTGACTGGAGTCGAAGACTCTGTGGCTGCCTGGGGTGGCCGCCACTTCATCGAGCAGCGGGTTCCAGGTCACCACGTTGCGCACATCCTTGCTGGCGAACGCGCCAACGATGTCGGCATCCGAGGTATTGACCACCTCTACATCACGCTCGCTGAGGCCGACACTGTCCAGCGCATGAGCCAGCAGGTAATGGGAGACGGAGAGCTCGACCAGGTTGACCTTCTGCCCCTTGAGGGTTTTCAGGTCGGCGCTGTCCTTCATCACCATGCCATCGTTGCCATTGGAGTAGTCGCCGACAATCAGCGCCGTACTGTCGACGCCACCGGCGGCAGGAATCGACAGCGCGTCCATGCTGGTCAGCACCACGGCGTCGAACTGCCCGGCCGTGAACTGGTTGATCGATTCGACGTAGTCGTTGATCTGGGTGATTTTCACCTCGATCCCGTACTTGTCGGCCCACTTCTTCATGATTCCCGACTCGTCGGCGTACTTCCACGGCATCCAGCCGGCGTAGATGGTCCAGGCCAGGTTGAACTGCTGCTTCGTCTCGGCATGGGCAGCCATCGGCAGCAAGCTTGCGCAGGCCAGACTGGTGGCGCAGATCAGGGTTTTCAGCGTCTTGAACGGCATGGGGTGGCTCCTTGTGCAATCGGAAAATGCATCAGAAGAATTTCAGGTAACGCTGGATTTCCCAGTCGGAAACGTGGGTGTGGTAGGCATTCCATTCGTCACGTTTGAAGTCGACGAAGGCCTGGAACAGGCTGTCGCCGAAGACTTCGCGGCTTAGCGGGTCTTTCTCGAAGGCATCGATGGCTTCGCTCAAGGTGCGCGGCAGGCATTCGATGTCCATCTCCGCGACCTGTTTTTCGCTGTAGTTGTACATGTTCTCGCGGTGCGGCAGGCCTGGCTCCAACTGCTCGCGCACGCCTTCCAGGCCGGCAGCGAGAATCATCGCGGCGCCCAGGTAGGGGTTGCTGGCGATGTCGGCGGCGCGACATTCCACCCGACCGCCCTGGGAAGGAATGCGCAGCATGTTGGTGCGGTTGTTGTTGCCGTAGCAGACGAATACCGGCGCCCAGGTAGAGCCGGACATGCTGCCCTTGCGCACCAGGCGTTTGTAACTGTTGACGGTCGGCGCGATCACCGCGCAGATGGCCTGGGCATGCTTGAGCACGCCAGCGATGAAGTGGTAGCCCAGCTTGCTTACGCCGCAGTCGTGCAGGTCGTCGCCTTCAGGCTCGAACAGGTTGCGCCCGGTCTCGCGGTCGGCCAGCGACATGTTGTAGTGCGCGCCACTGCCGGTGCGCTTGGCCGATGGCTTGGGCATGAAGCTGGCGAAGGCGCCATGCTTGCGGGCAATTTCGTTGGCCAGCATGCGGAAGAACACGAAGCGGTCGGCCATGGTCAGCGCGTCGGCGTATTTGAAGTCGGTCTCGAACTGGCCGTTGGCGTCTTCGTGGTCGAAGGAATAAACGTCCATGCCAATGTCGTTCAGCGCCTCGACCAGCTCGCCGATGATGTGCAGGTTGTCCATCAGCCCACGCGGGTCGTAGCAGGGCTTGGCCAGATCATCACGGGCACTGATCGGCTCGAAGCCGCCATCGGCGCTGTCCTTGTAGATGAAGAATTCGGTTTCGATGCCCAGGTTGAAGGTGTAACCCATGGCGGCGGCGGCATCGATCTGGCGCTTCAGTGCACCGCGCGAGCAGGCGGCGAAGGGTTTGCCATCCAGGTAAAGGTCGCTGGCGAACCAGGCCAGGTCCTTGTTCCAGGCGCACTGGATGGCGCTGGCCGGATCGGGCATGGCGGCCACCTCGTTGTCGCTGATGTCCTGTGGCACGCCGTCCAGCGCGGCGCCGGTGTATAGCTCGGAGCCTTCGAGCATTTGCCCCAGGTGCGACAGAGGCACGAATTTGCCCTTGATCACGCCATGGATATCGACATAGCTGGCCATGGCGTACTTGACGCCTTTGGCTTGCAGACTGTTTTTCAGGTTCTCGGCAGCAGGGCTGTGACTCATGACGTGAGCTCTCCAGTAAATAGTTCGTAGCGCATGGCGCGCTGGCACGAATCGTTCATTCAACATACATGCCAGCGTGTATATAAATTAATGAACGTCACGGCCGTTGCTGTGCACGTCAGGATCACAGGACTTTGCGAGGAATTTTCAAATGATTGAATTGGTTAAGGAAAAGCGCTTCATGCCGCTGGGTGATCTGCGGCTGCAAAGCGGTCAGGTACTGCGTGACGCGCAGCTCTGCTATCAGGTGCTCGGCCAGGCGAATGCGGCGCGGGACAATATCGTGCTGCTGCCGAGTTACTACGGCGGCACACATTGGGGCAACTTGCCCTTGCTTGGTGCAGGAAGTCCGTTGGCCGGCGGTGAGTACTGTGTGGTGTCGGTGTCCATGCTCGGGGCCGGCTGGTCCACCTCGCCAAGCAATGCGGCAGAGGGGCAGCGTGGCGCCGATTTTCCACAGATCGCGCTCGGCGATAATGTCGAGGCGCAGCGCCTTCTGCTCGACAGGCTGTTCGGTGAGTGGCACCTGGCACTGGTGGCGGGTTGGTCGATGGGCGGCATGCAGGCCTTTGCCTGGGCTATGGCGTATCCACAGCGGGTTGCACGCATCCTGCCCATCTGCGCGACCGCTCAGTGCTGGCCGCACAATCGGGTATTTCTCGAGGGGGTCAAGGTGGCGCTGTGCGCCGATGCCGCCTGGCAGGGCGGACACTATGGACAGCCGCCTGAAGCCGGGTTGCGCGCTTTTGCGCGTGTTTATGCAGGCTGGGCCTATTCGCAGGCGTTCTACCGCAAGGGTCTGTATCGCGCGCTGGGGTTCGAGACGATCGAGGACTTGTTGGCCTACTGGGAAGAGGACCACCTGCAGCAGGACGCCAATGACCTTTTGTGCGTGCTGCAGGCCTGGCAGCGTACCTGGTTCGCCGACTCACTGGTTGCCGAGCTGGGCCGTATAGAGGCCCGCACCCTGATCATGCCGGGCAGCAGCGACCTTTACTTCACGGTCGAGGATGCTCGGCACGAAGCCGCGCTGATCCGCCAAGCCGAGCTGCGCATATTGCAGTCGGACTGGGGGCATTGTGCAGGCGGCCCCGGCCGGGAGCCGCAGGCGATGGCGCAAATATTTTCGGGGATGGCGCAATTGCTGGCGGGCTGATCGTGCCTGCTGCGCCATGTTGCGGCTTACAGGGACGTTGGCCACCTCTCAGACGAAAGACCTCCTTCACCAGGCACCAAGCCGTGACTTGACAGCAACTGCTGCCGAGCCAGGCGGATCTCGATGTTTGTTTGCGCATGGTCAGCGCCCCAGCCGCCCGTACATCAAGCCCGGTCGTGCCGCAATGCTCGCCGTGAACCTTGAATCGCCCAGCCTTCGGGTAGACGTTGCCGCCGAGAACACGCCTGACAAATCACGCGATCCGCCTTGCGCTCAGCGCTGTTTGGGTGCTGCCTTCAAGTCAATCAAATCGATCAAAACGCCCATCTAAAACGAGCGACTCGATCAAATATCCGCCGCAAGCCCTGAACCAACTAGAAAATATTTGATCGATTCAATCAATAATGCTATTAATACTGACCAAAACAATCATAAAGACAGGATAAGCCATGAAATTCCACGGTATCGTCCCTGCCCTCGTCACGCCGTTCAATGCGGCCCAGGAGGTCGATGAACCGGCGCTTGCCGCGCTTATCGAGAGCCTCGTCTCTTCCGACGTGCACGGCTTGTTCGTGCTGGGCACCAATGGCGAGTTCTTCGCGCTCTCCGACGCCGAGAAAGTGCGCATCGCCAAACTGACCGTCGAGCTCGCCGCCGGCCGCGTGCCGGTGATTGCCGGCACCGGCGCCTTCGCCACCCGCGATGTGATCGAGCTGAACAAGAAGATGAGCGATGTGGGCGTTCAGGCCCTGTCGGTCATCACGCCGTTCTTCAATGCCGTCAGCCAGAGCGAGCTGATCAATCACTATCAGGCCATCGGCGACGCCTCCGATCTACCGATCATGCTCTACAACATTCCCGCCAAGACCGGTATGTCGATCGGTATCGGCGCGGTTGCCGCGCTTTCCCAGCACCCGCAGATCAAGGGCATCAAGGACAGCGCCGGCAACTTCGACGCCCTGGTGCAGATGATGCGCTACCGCAGCGACGATTTCGCGGTGTTCGCCGGCACCGACTCGCTCATCTACTGGAACCTCCTGGCCGGCGGTGATGGCGCGGTGGCGGCCACCGCCAACGCGGTGCCCCATGTGGTGATGGAGATCTGGAACCAGTTCCAGGCCGGCAACCACGAAGCCGCCCGCGCCGCCCAGGAGTCCCTGCGCCCGCTGCGCGACGCCTTTGCACTGGGCACCATGCCGTCCGTGCTGAAGAAGGCTACGGACCTGCTCAACGTGCCGGTCGGCCCCTGCCGCGCCCCCGTTGCCGCCCTCGATGAACAGACCGTGCACAAGCTCGAAGGCTTGCTGGCCGCCTACCAACGCTGAGCCGGAGGATCACCATGTATCACTTCCAGACCGTCAAACACGTCATCCACGGCCCCGACAGCCTCAATAGCCTGAGCGACAAACTGGCACTGCTCGACACACCGCTGCAGCGCGTGGTGCTGGTCACCCAGAACGCCATGCACCAGTTGGGCGTCACCGAGCGCGTGGTCGCCCAGCTAGAGGCCAAGTCCATCGCCGTCACCGTGGTCGATGATGTCGAGATCGAGCCGACCCTGGAAAATATCGAAGGCGTGTTCCGCCGCGCCGTGGCCCCTGCCGCGCCAGACGCGCTGATCGCCATCGGCGGCGGCAGCGTGCTGGACGCCGCCAAGCTGTTCGCCGTGTTGCTCACCAACGACATGCCGCTGCGCGACATGCTCGGCATCGACAAGGTACCCAATGCCGGCGCGCCCATGGTTCTGGTGCCGACCACCTCGGGCACCGGCTCGGAGGTCACCCCCAACGCCATCGTCACCCTGCCGGACGAGGAACTGAAGATCGGTGTGGTCAGCCGCCACCTGCTGCCGACTCTGGTGATCCTCGACGCCACCCTGACCCTTGGCCTGCCCAAGCCGATCACTGCCGCCACCGGTATGGACGCCTTCACCCACTCGCTGGAGTCGTTCATTTCCACCAAGGCCAACCCGATCAGCGACACCTTCGCTCTGGAGTCGATGCGACTGATCGCCGGCAGCATCGTCGAGGCCTATCAGCAGCCCGGCTCGGTACAGGCGCGCAGTGACATGCTGCTCGGCTCGATGTACGGCGGCCTGGCGCTGACTGCCGCCGGCACCGCTGCCGTGCACGCCCTGGCCTACCCGCTGGGCGGCAAGTTCCACGTCACCCACGGGGTGGCCAACGCCATGCTGCTGCCCCACGTGATGGCCTTCAACATGGATGCCTGCGCGCCACGCCTCAAGCGCGCTGCCTGCGTCTGCGGCCTGGCGCGAGAAACGGACAGTGACGAAGTGGCCGCGCGTAAACTGATCGACCAGATCAGCGCCTGGACCGCCACCCTGGAGATCCCCCAGAACCTGCGCGACTTCGGCGTGGCCGAAGAGCACCTGGCGGACATGGCCGTGGCGGCCTCCAAGGTCACCCGCCTGATGGTCAACAATCCCAAAGCACTAAGCCTGGACGACATCCAGCAGCTGTACCGGTGCCTGCTGCCATGAAACGGCCGCTGCTGGTGATCGCCGACGACCTGTCCGGCGCCGCCGATTGTGCGGCCGGCTTCGCGCGCCACGTGGCTACCGAGGTGCTGCTGGACCCGCGGGCCGAGCACCGCGCCCAGCCGGTGACCGCCATCGATCTGGACACCCGTCGCCTGCCGCCGGACCAGGCCGCGCAGCGCCATCGCGCCCTGCTGGAAACCCGCACCTTCACCGGCCACGGGCTGTACAAGAAGGTCGACTCGACCCTGCGTGGCAATCTTCTCAGCGAAGTCTCCGCACTGCTGGGCAAGGGCATGGCGCTGGTCGCCCCCGCCTTTCCGGCCATGGGCCGTACTACCTTGGGCGGGGTGCAGTACGTCGATGGCGTGGCCGTCGATCAGAGCGATGTCTGGCGCAACGAAGGCCTGAGCGGCACGAGCGATCTGCTCAAACTGTTCGGCAACGAGGGCCTGCGCTGCGCCGCGCTCCACCTCGAACAAGTACGCGGCGCCGAGCTGGCTGGATCGCTGGCCCGCCATCTGCGGGCCGGTACCCAGGTGCTGGTCTGCGATGCCCAGCTGGATGCCGACCTGCAGGCGCTGGCCCAGGCCTCGGTCAAGCACGCCGATCAACTGTTCTGGGTCGGCTCGGCCGGCCTCGCCCAGCACCTGCCCGCCGCCCTGGGGCTCGCACCGCACATCGCGCCGGCGCTGCCCGAGGCCGCAAAGCCTGTGCTCACCGTGGTCGGCAGCATGTCGCGGCATTCCCAGGCTCAGGCCGCGCTGCTCGCCGAGCGCAGCGGCCAGCAGTGGCAGCGCATAGAACCACAGCTGTTGCTGGCAACTGATGCAGCCGATCAGCGCGATGCGTTGAGCGCTCGCTTGGCCGCGCAGATGGCGAGCGGCAAGGATCTGCTGATCAGCCTCGAACAGCGCGACCGCGACCCAGCTCAAGCGACGTTGCTGGGCGCGCCCCTGGCGCAGTTGCTACTGCCGGCCATCGCCAAGGCCGGCGCACTTATCGCCACCGGCGGCGAAACCGCCCGCGCCCTCCTTGCCGCTGCCGCCATCGACAGCCTGCAACTGCACGGCGAGCTGGCCCCCGGCGTGGTGCTGTCCAGCGCCCGCCGGCAGGGCCGCGAGCTGGCCATCGTCACCAAGGCCGGTGGCTTCGGCCAGCCGGACACCCTTTACCAGGCCTGGGCTCGCCTGCACGGCGCCAGCCATTCCCAGCCCCTCTCCGAGAAGGAAGCCCACCATGTCTGAACGCCCCGTAATCGGCATCACCCTGGGCGATGCTGCCGGCGTCGGCCCGGAAATCATCATGAAGTCCCTGGCCCATGACAGCGTCTACGCCATGTGCCGGCCGCTGGTCATCGGCGATGCCCGGCGCCTGGCCGATGCCAACCGCATCGTCGGCGGCAGCCTCGAGGTCAACGCCATCGAGCACCCGCACCAGGCACGGTTCCAGCCCGGCGTGGTGGACTGCATCGACCTCGACCTGATCCCAGACGACCTGCCCTACGGCCAGCTCTCGGCGATCGCCGGCGACGCGGCCTTCCGTTACATCGAGCGCACCGTGCAGCTCACCGAAGCCGGTGAGCTCGACGCCATCTGCACCGCGCCGCTGAACAAGGAAGCCCTGCACGCCGGTGGGCATATCTTTCCCGGCCACACCGAAATGCTCGCCCACCTGACCGGCATCGAGGAAGTGTCGATGATGTTGATGACGCCGACCCTGCGCGTCATCCACGTCACCACCCACATCGGCATCATCGACGCCATCGCCCGCATCGAGCCGGGTCTGGTGCGCCGCACCATCGAGCGCGCCCACGAGACCCTGGTACGCGCCGGCATCGACAACCCGCTGATCGCGGTGTGCGGCATCAATCCCCACGCCGGCGAGAACGGCCTGTTCGGCTATGGCGAGGAGGCCACCAAGATCCAGCCGGCCATCGACGAACTGCGCGCCCGCGGCTGGCGCGTGGAAGGCCCGCTGCCGGCCGACACCCTGTTCTTCCGCGCTGGCCGTGGCGACTTCGACGCGGTGGTCGCCATGTACCACGACCAGGGCCACGGCCCGGTGAAGGTCATGGGCCTGGAGGCCGGCGTCAACGTCACCATCGGCCTGCCGGTGATCCGCACCTCGGTCGACCACGGCACCGCCTTCGATATCGCCGGCAAGGGTATCGCCGACGAACGCAGCCTGATCGAGGCGCTGCGCCAGGCCGTGGAACTGGCCACCCGTAAACGCAAGAACCCGACCCCGGCCCACGCCTGAGTCACCCCAACTTCCTCACGCAAGCCCTAGACAAGAACAATCGGAGCGAATGATGGAAACCTTCAACACCCAAGGCACGTTGATCATCATCGGCATGGTGGTCGTCTACATCCTGTTCACTTCCTGGCTGACGATGCTCATTCGCAGCAAGAACACCGAACAGTACATGGTCGCCTCGCGCAGCATGCCGGCCTTCATC
The DNA here is from genome assembly GCF_900112645.1 of Phytopseudomonas straminea. GTDB lineage: Bacteria > Pseudomonadota > Gammaproteobacteria > Pseudomonadales > Pseudomonadaceae > Aquipseudomonas > Aquipseudomonas straminea. Next base: position 781,519 of record NZ_FOMO01000001.1, read on the forward strand.
GTCGGCATGCTGATGATGTCCGAATACATCGGCGCCAAATCCACCATCGGCACCGCCCAGGCGGCGTTCGAAAGCGGCATGGCCGCGGCCTGGGCGGTGGTCGCCGCCGCCATCGGCTTCCCGCTGTTCGCCATCCTGATGGCCAGGAAGCTCTACAGCTCGGGTGAATACACCATCTCCGGGTTCATCGAGCGCCGCTACGGCTACGGCGCCAAGATGATGGTCTCGGTGATCATGATCTACGCCCTGCTGCTGGTGAACGTCGGTAACTACGTCAGCGGCGCCGCGGCCATCGCCACGGTAATGCACATCAACCTGCCCACCGCCGCCTTCATCACCGCCATCGTCAGCACCCTCTACTACGCCTTCGGCGGCATGAAGAGCGTGGCCTACATCAGCGTGCTGCACACCGTGGTCAAGTACGCCGGGGTGATGATCGTACTGTGGGTCGCCCTCAAGCTCGCCGGCGGGTTCGATCAGGTGCATCAAGGTCTGCCCGCGCATTACTTCACCTGGGACGGCGCCATCGGTGGCTCCAAGGTGATGGCCTGGATCATCGGCACCGTGGGCGCGATCTTCTCCACCCAGTACATCATGCAGGCGATCAGCACCACCAAGAGCCCGACCGCCGCACGCAACGCTGCCCTTTGGGCCGGCCTGATGTGCCTGCCGATCTCCATCGCCCTGGGCGTGATCGGCGTGGTGTCCAAGTACCTGCACCCGGACATGGACAGCCTCTACGCCCTGCCGGTATTCCTGCAGTCGATGAGCCCATGGATGGCCGGCGTGGTCACCATTTCCCTGGTCGCCTCGGTGTTCGTCGGCGTCAGCGCCGTGGCCCTAGCCATCACCTCGCTGGTGGTACGCGACTTCTACGTGCCGCTGCGCAAGCCCAACGCCGAGCGCGAATTCCGCATGACCAAGGTAATCAGCCTGGTCGTCGGCTTCGCACCGCTGGTATTCGTGTTCGCCGCGCCGGAAATTCTCAACCTGTCGTTCTTCACCCGCGCCCTGCGCCTGTCGATCACCGTCATCGCCCTGGTGGCCATCTACCTGCCGCTGTTCGCCACCGGCCGCGGCGCCACCTGGGGCCTGGGGGCCGCCACGGTCACCACCAGCGTGTGGTACCTGATGGGCAACCCGTACGGCATCGACAACATGTACATCGCCCTGATCACCCCCGCCGTGGTGATCTGCATCGAGCGCCTGCTGCCGCGCAGCAACAAGGCCGCCAACGCTTCGGAGGTTACCAATGCCAACTCTTGAACAGCGCCACGACGCCTACCTACCCACGCACTACGCCCAGAACCATGCCGCCAACCTGCATGAACTGGCCGACGGCACCCTGCTGTGCACCTGGTTCGCCGGCACCCAGGAAGGCATGGCCGACATCTTCGTGCTGCTGTCGCGCCGCGACCCGGCCACCGGCGTGTGGAGCGAGCCGCAGAAGATGTCCGAGGACGCCAGCCGCTCGGAGCAGAATCCCATCCTGTTCCAGGCGCCGAATGGCCCGCTGTGGTTGATCTGGACCGCGCAGATTTCCGGCAACCAGGAAACCGCCATCGTACGCCGTCGCCTCTCCGAGGACGGCGGCCTGACCTGGGGTCCGATCGAGACGCTGTTCGACGAGGTGGGCACCTTCGTGCGTCACCCGCCGGCGGTGCTGAGCAACGGCGACTGGGTGTTCCCGGTGTGGTACTGCATCACCCAGCCGGGCGAGAAATGGATCGGCAACCATGACGTCAGCGCGGTGATGATCAGCTGCGACCAGGGCCGCACCTGGAGCCGCCACGACGTGCCGCAGAGCACTGGCGCCGTGCACATGAACGTCCATCAGCTGGCCGACGGCACGCTGCTGGGCCTGTTCCGCAGCCGCTGGGCCGACCACATCTACGCCAGCCGCTCGACCGACCTGGGCCGCACCTGGAGCGTACCGACGCCCACGGAACTGCCGAACAACAACTCGTCGATCCAGTACATCCGCCTGGCCAGCGGCGAGCTGGCGCTGGTCTACAACCCGATCAACGCCGAGGGCATCGAGCAGCGCCGTGCCTCGCTGTACGACGAGATCGAGGACGAGGGCGACGAGCGCGTCACGCCGACCGTCAACGCCGACGGTCGCGGCGCCGTGTGGGGCATCCCCCGCGCGCCCATGAGCCTGGCGATTTCCCGTGACGAAGGGCGCAGCTGGCCGCTGCGCCTGGATATCGAGCTGGGAGACGGTTTCTGCATGACCAACAACTCCCAGGAGAAGCTCAACCGCGAGTTCTCCTACCCCAGCGTCATCCAGGCCCGCGACGGCAGCCTGCACGTGGCCTTCACCTACTTCCGGCAGAAGATCAAACACGTGCATATTCCCCTGGCGGCCATCCGCTAGAGCCCACGGGCGCCTTTGCGGCGCCCCTTTAGTGTGGAGAATCCAGATGAGTGAAGATAGCCGCTGCGCCCTGGTCACTGGGGTCAGTTCGGGCATCGGCGAAGCCATTGCCCTGCGCCTGCTCGAAGACGGCTGGCAGGTGATCGGCATGAGCCGACGCGCACCGAGCCTGCAACACCCGAACCTCAGTTTCGTCGCTGCCGACCTGGCCGACAACGCCTCGCTGGCCGGTGCCCTGGGGGACATCCCCGCACTGGACGCCATCGTTCACGCCGCCGGTTTCATGCGCACCGCGCCCCTGGGCGAGCTGCGCGACGAGGACGGCGCGGCCATGTGGCAGGTGCACGTCAGTGCCGCCACGCAGTTGGTCAACGGTCTGATCGGCCGCCTGCGCGCGCCGGGGCGCATCGTGCTGGTTGGCAGCCGCACCATGAACGGCGCAGCCGGTCGCAGCCAGTACGCCGCCACCAAGGCCGCGTTGATCGGGCTGGTGCGCTCCTGGGCCATCGAGCTGGCGCCCAAGGGCGTCACCGTCAACCTGGTCGCGCCGGGCGCCACCGAAACGCCGATGCTGATCGACCCGGCCCGCCAGGGCACTCCGCCGCGCAAGCCGCCCATCGGTCGTTTCATCCAACCTCGTGAAGTAGCGGCGATGACCGGGTTTCTACTCGGCCCCGACGCCGGCGCCATCACCGGTCAGCAGCTGGTGATCTGCGGCGGTGCCTCGTTGTGAGCTGGCCAGGCGGTAAGTGATACAGTGCAGCCGCCTCTCCCTGAAGGATCGCCATGAAAGTCGCCAAACGCCGCCAGGCCATTCTCGAACTGGTGCTCTCCAACAACGGCAACGTCAACGTCGAGACGCTGTGCAGCTCGCTCGGCGTGTCCGAAGCCACGGTGCGCCGCGACCTGTCCTCGCTCGCCGAGCAGGGCATGATCATGCGCACCTACGGCGGCGCCGCGCACATCGGCAAGCATGCCCCGGAAGCTTCGCTGGAAGAGCGCAGCAGCCATTCCAGCCTGGAGAAGGAGCGCATCGCCCGCGCCGCACTGGCCCATGTGCAGGACAACGATACCGTGCTGCTCGACGGCGGCACCTCGACCGCGAGCCTGGCCCGGCTGTTGCGCGAGCGCACCGGCCTGCACGTGATCACCAACAACCTGCTGGCCCTGGAATCGCTACATGAATTGCCGCAAGGGCGGGTGACGGTGCTGGGCGGCGACCTGCGCCCCGGCAGCATGGCCACCTTCGGCCCCGCGGCCATGGCGATGCTCGAACGGCTGAGTGCCGACAAGGTGTTCGTGAGCGCCGATGGCGTGGTCGCCGGGCGCGGCCTGTGCGAGGCGAGCGCCAGCCAGGCCTATCTGAAGGATCTGATGATTCGCCAGGCGGCGGAGGTGTTCGTGCTGGCCGATGCCAGCAAGCTGGGCCGCGACCAGCAGCAATACTGGACGCCCCTGAATACCCGCTGGACGCTGATCACCACCGGCAGCGCCGAACAGCTGGCCGATTTTGACGGTGATCCGCGGGTGATCCAGCAGCGGCTCTAGGCTCTGTACGAAAAGTACCTGCGCTCGGTGATGCTTCGTTAAAAATCGGCTGGATTGCCAGCTCAGTCGGAATGCTCATTTACAGCTCGTAAACTCGAATGCGAGCCCAGTCCACTTCCTCACCGATTTTTGCCTCGCCTGACCTTCGCTCGGAGACTTTTCGTACAGACCCTCGGCCGCTGCTGGTCGCTTCAGGTTACTGACGCGGACGCAACGAGCCGCAGTCAGCCGACACCCAGCGCGCCTCGGATTCCATGCTGCCCTGCTGGCGGCCGGCGCCGCTGTCAAACTCGCCGTTGACCTTGGTGGTGAAGTTCTTGTCGTCGAGGAAATGCGCCTCGCCCTGACCACGGCCCTGCGGGCAGGTGAAGTTGAACACCCAGCGGTCGTTGTCGCGGGAAGTGATCTGCTGGCTGCAGTTGGGGTCCTGCAGGGGAATGTTCTGCGCATCGACCTGGGCCTGGCTGATGCAGTACTGCACGCCCTTGTCGCCGAGCTGGATGCCTTGCTGGGCCATGGCCCGCTCCATCATTTCGCGCTGCGCCTGGGGCAGGTTCTTGAACTGCTGCAGCATCACGTCGCTGCTCGGCAGGGTCTTGCCACCCAGCTGCATGTTGTTGGAAGTGATTTCCCAGAGACCGGGCTGGATCGGTTGCTGGGCGGATGCCATGAAGGGCAGCGCCAGCAGGCAGAGAGGCAGTAACTTCACACTAAGCTTTGGCATACGGAACTCCGTTCTGTGACCGCGACGCGGCTCGCCAGATATCCGACAGCGCAGCGGCGGGTAAGTCTCGACGCAATGCGCTTTTAGGAAACCTTTAATCCTCACGCTCCTGACGATACAACCTGAGGCCCCGCGCCTGGTAGTTGGCCAGTGCACTGGGATGGTCGAGGCTGCAGGTGTGCACCCACACCCGCCGGGTGCCCGGCCAGGCCCAGGCGGACTGCAATGCGTGGGTCAGCAGCGGGCCGCCGAAGCCCTGGCCGAAAAAGGCTTCTGCCAGGCCGAAATAGAGAATTTCCACCGCTCCCTCAGCGTCGCGCTGCAGCTCGTAGTAACCAGCGATCGCGCCCTGGTGATAAGCGACCCAGGTGCGGTGGTTGTCGCTTTCGATCGCCTCGCGCCACTGCGCGTCCGACCAGGCCAGCTTGTCGGTCCACTCCCAGGGCTCGCCGACCAGTTGATAGAGAAAACGGTTGAACTGGAACTGCTTGATGCGGCACTCGACCACCTGCAGGTCATCGGGCATGGGCTTGCCGCGTACCTGCTCGGCGCTGTGCATTTCCAGGTAATAGGTGATGTTGCCGCCGTGCTCGCTCATACCGTGATCCGTCGTGTTGAGAGGTCTGGGCCTCGTGGCGAATGGGGCAGGCTAATGAGCGCAGGTAGATTCGGCAATCCCCGCGTTCTCTGATTGGGCGAGGAGGAATTTACACATAGCGCTCGTCACCCCATGACGGCTACACATTTAGCGAAAATCCAGCTGGTAGCCGCGCTTTCTTCCATCCCGCCGCTTATTTACCCTCGGCAGCCCGATTGCAGCCCGCCGACACCACGATGACCGATCTCATCACACCGAACGTTCCAGAAACCTGGCGCCAGCAACTGGCTCAGGTCATGGACGGCAAGCCCGTGCAACGCCTGATCACCGTGCTGATCCTGATCAACGCCGCCATCCTCGGCATGCTCACCTCCAAAGAGATCGTCGCCGAATGGGGCTGGCTGCTGTTGCCTATGGATATGTTCATCCTGGCGGTGTTCGTGATCGAGCTGGCGCTGCGCTTCGCCGCCCGGGGCATTGGCCTGTTGCGCGATCCGTGGGCGGTGTTCGACTGCATCGTGGTGGGCATCGCCTTGGTGCCGGCCAGCGGGCCGTTCAGCGTGCTGCGCGCATTGCGCGTGTTGCGGGTGCTGCGTCTGGTGTCGATCAACCCGAGCATGCGCAAGGTGGTGCAGGCGCTGCTCGCCTCACTGCCCGGTATGGGCAGCATCATCATGCTGATGGGGCTGATCTTCTATGTCTCGGCGGTAATGGCCACGCAGCTGTTCGGTGAGCGCTTTCCCGAATGGTTCGGCTCGCTGACCGCCAGCCTGTATTCGCTGTTCCAGATGATGACCCTGGACAGCTGGTCGAGCGGCACGGTGCGACCGATCATGGAGGTGTACCCGCACGCTTGGCTGTTCTTCATCCCCTACGTGCTGATCGCCACGTTCATGATGCTTAACCTGTTTATCGCAGTGATCGTCAACGCTATGCAGGATGCCCAAGAGCCTGATCCTGAAGTCGCGGCGCGAATACGGCGCGAGGAGATGATTCTTGAGGAATTGAAGGCGTTGCGGGCAGAGTTGGGGGAGATGCGGAGGCAAATCAAGTAGGCAGTCTGTGGGAGCGGGCCATGCCCGCGATTTTTCGCGCGCATGGCGCGCTCCCACAAAAGCAAGCCAGTGGACGCTTCTGCAAATTCAGTCTCCCTTCATCTCACAACTCCAAAGCTCCACCACCGGCTGACTCGCCTTCGGCGGCCCGAGCCACTCGCTGAACGGCTTGCAGCCCTCGGCATCGCACAGCTGGTAGTCGCCCGCCTCGGGCGTACGGCCAAGGCGCAGCGGTTGCAGGGGCGGCACCTGGCGTTGGTAATGCCAGGCCCCCTCGCGCAACACGGCACCATCCGGGATCTCCATACCGGCGCCGCTACCACGTACCCGCGCCTCGCCGAGCAGCAGCCCGCCCGGCGTGACGCGGTAGTCCTCTTCCCAGCGGATCTTCTCGATCGTGTGATCCCAGGCCAGGGTGAAGGACGGCGCAGGCAGCGTCGCCCACACCGCTCCCGCCAGGCCCAGGCAAAGCCCGATCAAGCGGCCGCCATGGCCGGCTGGCGGCGAGCGCGCAGCACATGCAGGGCGATCACCACTGCAGCAACCAGGAAGCCGATTTCATCGGTGGTCACGCTGTACAGCCCGAGCAGGTCGTAGCTGAATACCGACGCCGGAATTACCAGCGAAGCTCCGGCGGCGAACACCAACAGCCGCTCCCACGCACGCATCGGCGCCGAGAAATAGCCGACCACTGCCATGCCCCACAAACCGACGGCAAACACCGATTTGATCAACATGTAGAGGATCGCCCCCCAGTCGTCGCCCTGCATCAGCAGCGCCGGGTCATACACCGCCATGAACGGCACCACGAAGCCGCACGCGGCGATGCGCACCGACCACAGGCTGATCCGCAGGCCGTTCTCCTTGGCGATCGAACCAGCGGCGAAACAGGCCAGCGCCACCGGCGGCGTCAGATCAGCCATCAGGCCGAAGTAGAAGACGAACATGTGCGACACGATCAGCGGCACGCCCAGCTCCAGCAGCGCCGGCGCGGCGATGGCGCTGGTGATGATGTAGTTGGGAATGGTCGGAATACCCATGCCGAGAACCAGGCAGGTGAGCATGGTCAGCACCAGCGACAGGAACAGATTGTCCTTGCCGATGGCCATGATGTAGCCGGCGAAGGTGGTGGCGATGCCGGTCAGCGACACCACACCGATGATCACGCCGACCAGGATGCACGCCACCGCAACCGGAATCGCATGACGCGCCCCTTCGGCCAGCGCCCACACGCAGGCACGCAGGGTTTCCCGCCCGCCCTTGACGTAGAAGCAGCCGGCGACCAGCGCGGCGATCACGCCGAACACCACGCCGATGCCGAACTTGAGGAAGCCGGAGCTGACCAGCCCCAGGGCGATCCAGAAGGCGATCTTCAGCCACAGGTTGCTGGCGCGCATGACGATCGCCGTGCCGAGGATCACGATGGCGGTCAGGGCCAGGCCCACGGTGCCGGAGAACATCGGGGTGAAACCGGCGAACAGCAGATAGACCAATACACCCAGCGGAATCAGCAGGTACCAGCGCTGCTTGATGGCGGCGAACGGATCCGGGCACTCCTCTTTCGGCAGGCCGGTCAGCTTCAGGCGCTGGGCCTCCAGGTGCACGGTCCAGAAGATCGAGCCGAACCACAGCAGAGCAGGGATCAACGCCGCCTTGGCGATCTCCACGTAGGGCACATTGATGGTCTCGGCCATGATGAACGCCACGGCGCCCATGATCGGCGGCATGATCTGGCTACCCATGCTGGCCGAAGCTTCGACCGCTGCGGCGAAGGTGCCCTTGTAACCGAAGCGTTTCATCAGTGGGATGGTGAACTGGCCGGTGGTGACCACGTTGGCGACACCCGAACCGGTGATGGTGCCCATCAGCGCCGAGGTCACCACCGAGACCTTGGCCGGGCCGCCGGTCTTGTGGCCGAACATGCCCATGGCGAAATCGGTGAACAGGCGGATCATCCCTGCCTGCTCGAGAAACGCACCAAACAGGATGAACAGGAAAATGTAGGTACCCGACACATAGGTCGGCGTGCCGTAGAACCCTTCGGTGCCGAACGACAACTGGTTGATGATCTGGTCGAAATCATAACCACGGTGCGCCAGATCGCCCGGCAGGTGTTCGCCGAACAGGCCGTAGGCCAGGAAGCAACCGCAGATGAGCGGCAGGGCCAGGCCCATGACCCGCCGCGCCGCCTCGAACACCAGCACCAGCAAGGTCACCCCGACCACCATGTCAGAGGGGGTGAGATCACCCGAACGCTGGACCAGGTCTGCCTCGAAGTACCACTGGTAAAGCGCCGTGCCCAATCCCGCCAGGCCCAGCACCCAGGCCAGCGGCGTCCATGGCCGACCCCGGCCACGCATCGGGAAGCACAGGTACACCATCAGCAACACGAAGCCGACGTGACCGGCGCGCAGCACCTGGCTGGAGAACGGATGGAAGGCGGCCCCGATGATCTGGTAGACCGAAAACAGGATCGCGACGTAGAACACGGCCTTGGGCCACTGACTGGGGTTGCCGGTCAGACCTGGATGATCGCTCATGGATAGATTCTCGATGCAGCTGCAATAACGGCAGGCCGCTGCCTACTGGCAGGGCCAAGCGCCGACCCGAAAAGCGAGCGGGCAGCGTGTACGGCTGCCCGCGCTGCCCTGCGTGTTACTTGAGTACGCCGGCTTCTTTGTAGAAGCGCTCGGCGCCCGGGTGCAGCGGGATTGGCAGGCCCTCGGTGGCGTGCTCCAGCTTGATGTCGTTGGCCGCGGAGTGGGCGGTACGCAGACGGGGCAGGTTGTCGAACAGCAGCTTGGTCATCTGATAAGCCACCTCATCGGAGACCTTCTCGTGGCTGACCAGCAGGTTGACGATGGCCGCGGTTGGTACATCCTGATCCTGACCGTCGTAGGTGCCGGCCGGGATGACCTTGGCCTGGTAAGCCTGGCTGTCGATCTTCGCCACCACGTCCTCAGGAATGGCGACGAAGGTGATCGGCACCATCGACGCCAGGTCGCGAATGGCCGCCATGCCCAGGCCGGAGGACTGCAGGGTGGCGTCCAGCTGGCGGTTCTTGATCAGCTCGACCGACTCGGCGTACGGCATGAACTCGACGCGGCCCATGTCCTTGTAGCTCAGGCCGGCGGCCTTGAAGATGGCCCGGGCATTGAGCTCGGTGCCCGACTTCGGCGCACCCACGGAGATGCGCTTGCCCTTGAGGTCTTCCAGGGTCTTGATGCCAGATTCCTTGCTGGCGACGATCTGGATGTAGTTCGGGTAGGTGGCGGCAATCGCGCGGATGCGAGTCAGCGGCGCCTTGAAGCCGGCATCTTCGACACCCTTCCAGGCATCTTCCACCGAGTCGCCCAGGGCGAAGGCAATCTCGCCACGGCCGGACTGCAGCAGGTTGAGGTTTTCCACCGAGGCCTTGGTGGCCTGTACCGAGGTTTTAGCGCCCTCAATGCCGCTGCCATACAGCTGCGACATGGCCACGCCAATCGGGTAATACACCCCACTGGTGCCGCCGGTAAGCACGTTGATGAAAGTTGGGGCAGCAAGTACCGCGGTGCTGGCAGTGAAGGCCGCGGCAGCCGCGAACAGAGTGACGCGCTTGGTCAATCGCATGGTGTGTCTCCGTGATTATTCTTGTCAGAGAGCCGGTTTGAAAATGTCCGGTTAACAACAGCCATAGCAGGCGCCGTGCCAGCGATGAAAAACCGCGAACCAGAGCGGTTTCTGGAAGATCACTAGAGAGAAAGCAGCGAAAGGTCGCCTATAGGCCAGGTGGCAATCGGCAGGATTCCGCTTATGTGAGCCGCCCAGAGGTGATTTGCAGGCGCACTACCAGAGAATAACTGTGGGAGCGCCATGCGCGCGAAAAATCGCGGGCATGGACTAGGCGTCCCCACCCGCTCCCACATCAGATTGGGGATAGCACCTCTTACGACGCCTCTTCCGCTGACGAAGCAAACCCTAGGGTGGGCTTCAGCCCACCAGCGATTCCGACCGCCCTCAGAGCCGCGGCTCAATCCTCGTCACTGCTCCCCGCCGGCCGGTAGGCACTGCGCTGCAAGCCATGACGCTGCATCTTTTCGTTGAGGGTGCGGCGTGGCAACTGCAGCAGCTCCATCGCCTGCAGAATGCTACCGCGGCAGCGCAGCAGCGCGTTGTGCAGGCATTGCGCCTCGAAGGCTTCCATCTGCCCGGCCAGGGACTGGTTGCCTTCCTGCACATCGTTATCGCCAAGCCCCAGGGCATGGCGTTCGGCGGCGTTGATCAGCTCGCGCACATTGCCCGGCCATTCGTGGCCGAGCAGTGCCGCCAGTTCGGCAGGTGTCAGCGGCTCAAGGGTGCGGCTGTGGCGATGGGCGGCTTCTTCGGCAAAGTGTTCGAACAGCAGCGAAATATCCTCGCGCCGCTCGCGCAGTGCCGGTATCTGCAGCGTGGCGACATTCAGCCGGTAGAACAGATCCTCACGGAAACGCCCGGCCTTGACCTCATCGAGCAGGTCCGGCTTCACCGCGCTGATCACCCGCAGGTCGACCTGAATGCTGCGGTTGGAGCCCAGCCGTTCCAGGGTCTTTTCCTGCAGCACGCGCAGCAGTTTGACCTGTTGCGCCAGCGGCAGACTTTCCACCTCATCGAGAAACAGCGTGCCGCCATGGGCGTGTTCGATACGACCGACGCGCTTGTTCTGGGCGCCGGTGAAAGCGCCGCTCTCATGGCCGAACAGCTCACTCTCGAACAGGTGCTCGGGAATCGCCGCGCAGTTGAGCGCCACGAACGGCTTGTCGGCGCGCTCGCTGAAATCGTGCAGGCAACGCGCCACGCGCTCCTTGCCCGAACCGGTCTCACCGCGGATCAGCACGTTCACCGAAGTGCCGGCCAGATCGAGAATCTGCCGACGCAGCCGCTCCATGGGTCGCGACACGCCGAGCAGTTGCGCGGCGATGCCATCCTTGAGGGCGAACTGCTGACGCAGTGCACGGTTCTCGCAGATCAGCCTGCGTTTTTCCAGGGCGCGGCGCACGGTGTCGAGCAGGCGGTCCGGGGTGAAGGGTTTCTCGATGAAGTCATAGGCACCCTGCTTGAGCGCCTGCACAGCCATCGGCACATCGCCGTGGCCGGTGATCATGATCACCGGCAGATCGCGGTCGAGTTCGACTACCCGCTCCAGCAGTTGCAGGCCATCGGTGCCGGGCATGCGCACATCACTGATCAGCACGCCGGGAAAGTCGGCGTCGAGCAGCGCCAGCGCCTGGGTTGCCGTGGCGCAGGTCTGCACGCTGAAGCCGGACAGCTCCAGCCACTGCTGCGCCGCCTCGCGAATCGCTGCTTCGTCGTCGACGACGATTACCTGACCTGCCATGAAACCTCCTTTTTCTTATTCGAGGGCGCAGTGTATCCCTGCAGCGCAAGCGCAACGCCCAACGGGTGTTACACGAAATGCCAGGCTCACCCGGCGCACGGCAGGCGCAGGATGAAGATCGCGCCATCCGGACCATTGCGCGCTTCCAGGCTCCCGCCCAGATCGCGCACGATGCCGTAGGAAATCGCCAACCCCAACCCCAGCCCTTCGCCCACCGGTTTGGTGGTGAAGAACGGCTCGAAAACGCTACTCAGATGTTCCTCGGCAATGCCGCCACCGGTGTCGCTGACCTGCAGCACGCAGCCGTCACCCTGTAGCTCGATCAAAACGCCGAGGGTTCGCTGCGGGCTGTCGACCATGGCGTCCAGCGCGTTATTGAGCAGATTGAGCACCACCTGTTCGAGGCGGATCGCATCGCCGGAGACCCGCGCCTCGCTAAGCACGTCGCGGCGCAGCTCGACCTGCTCGCTGCGCAGCCGAGGCGCCAGCAGCAACAGCGCCTGCTCCAGTACATCGCTGAGCAAAAGGCGTTCGTTGAGCCCGGCCGGGCTCTTGCGGGCAAAAGTTTTCAGGTGCCCGGTGAGAATGGCCATACGCTGCAGCAGGCCGTCGATACGCGTCAGACCGGCGCGCACGTCGGCTTCGCGGCCGTTGTCGAGCAGCAGACCGAGGCTGCCCAGATGGATCTGGATGGCGGTCAGCGGCTGGTTGATCTCGTGGGCCATGGCCGCCGACATCTGCCCCAGCGCCGCCATTTTCGCCGCATGTACCAGACCCTCCTGGGCTTCGCGCAGCTCGGCGGTGCGCAGGGTCACCTCGCGCTCGAGGTTCTCGCGGATGCTCGCCTGCAAGCGCTGGTTCTTGTGGCGTTGAACCAGAAACAGCACCAGGAACACCAGGGTCAGCCACACGCCAGCAGCGGCCAGGCGATAGCTGCGCGCGGTGTCACCGAGGCTGCTTTCCTCAATCAGCAGGTGCAGCGTCCAGGCCTCGCTAGCCAGCTCCTGGCGCTGCCACAGGTAGGTCTGCCGACCATCGGGGCCGTCGATGTTCATCCAGTCGGCATTGCCTTCAAAGTATGGGCCGGGCTCGCTGGATAGCACTTCCAGCGGGCGCTCGGCGTACTTGCGCACCTCTACCAGCTCGGCGTGATCCAGCTCGTCGAGTTCCTCCAGCGCCAGGAAACGCCAGGCCGGCCGGCTGCTGAGAATCACCACGCCGTAGCTGTCGGCGACCAGCAGCACACCGGGCTGGCCGACCCATTCGCGCTGCAGTTCTTCGAGCTCGAGCTTGACCACCAGCACGCCGATCACCGCGCCGTTGTCGTCGTACACCGCATGGGAGAGGAAGTAGCCGGGCACACCGGTGGTCACCCCGACCGCGAAATAGCGGCCGGCGGTGCGATGCAGGGCGTCCTGGAAATAGGGGCGAAAGCCGTAGTTGCTGCCGACGAAACTGCTCCACTCGTTCCAATTGCTGGCCGCCAGGGTATGGCCATTGCGGTCGATCAGGTAGAGCACGCTGGCGCCAGCGGCGGTGTTGAGCATTTCGAAACGGCGATTGAGCTTGTCACGCAACGTGGGGTCGTTAGGCGCTTGCAGCAGCGCCTGAATGTCGCTGTCCATCGACAGCAGCTGCGGCACCGAACGGAAGCGGTCGACCAGGGTCTGGATCGATTGCGCGTAGAGCTGCAGCTGGCCGTGGGCTTCGTTGCTGCGATCTTCCCAGGCGCGCTGCTCGGCGTAGCGGCTGGCCAGCCACAGGCTGACGGCCAGCCCGAAGATGACCAACAGCACGATGGCGACGGTGCGATAACGCAGAAACAGGGCGGTCATGCATGACTCGAATTCTTATGGTGCCGGCATGTTAGCCCGAAACATGCACGCGCCGGGAAGATGCCGCCGGCGCGAGCCTGGGCTAGGGTCGCGCCATCATCAACTCGGGCACCGCGCGGCCAGCGACCAGTTGCTCGTCAACCAGGCGCACCACGTCCGCCTCGCTGCGCACCTGATACCAATGGCCCTGTGGATAAACCGTCAGGGTCGGGCCCTGATCACAGGGGAACTGGCACTGGGTGCGGGTGATGTGCACACCGCCTTCGCACTCCAGCTTGCCGGCGGCCTTGACCTGCTCGCGCAGCTTTTTCCACAGCGGCAACGCGCCGCGCCGGGTGCAGCGCGGGCCGTTGCAGAGCAGCACGCGGTACTGGTGGGCGGGAATTTTCGACCAAGCGTGGCTGCCCGGCAGTTCCGGTACGTCGACGCAGCCGAGGTGCAATTCCGTCCGTTCGATCAGCGCGCAGGCAACGCCAGCCGCGTCGGCATCGAGCTGGCCGAACAGGCTGGTGACGAAGATGCGCTGTGCATCGGTCTTGGCCGCCAGCTCAGTGCGCAGCCAGTCGACATGCTGGCTGCTGCTCTGTGGCTCCAGGTCGATCACCAGGCAGGTGCCGCTGCCCTCGCCCACGCGATGCCAGAGGCCGTCGTAGCCCGCGCCGGTGTCGACGATATCGGCCAGCGCCGTCTCGCCCCGCAGCTCGACCAGCCGAGCACGAAACAGCTCGGCGAAGGAACCGGCGAGCAGATCGGGGCCGGCGAACAATACCTGGGCATAAGGCGTGACAGTCATGGTCGGGCTCCGCAAAAAGTGCGGCAGTTTAACAGCGCTGGCGCGGGCAGGTTTCGTAGCCTGGGTCGAGCGAAGCGATACCCGGGTTGGCCTTTGGATTGGTGCACGCGTCGAGAACGCTCCCCGGGTTTCGCTGCGCTCTACCGCGGGCTACAGGTTGGTTACCTGCAGTTCTTGCCACAGGGCCTCAGGCTCGGCGAACTCACGGTCCACCGCCGGCAACGCCGGTCGCTGCAACACCAGCACCGGCACGCCACGTTCGCGGGCGACCTGCAGCTTGTGCTCGGTGGCCGCGCTGCCGCTGTTCTTGCTGACCAGCACATCGCAGTTCAGCCGCGCGAACAGCGCGCGCTCGTCTTCCAGGCTGAACGGCCCGCGGGCACCGATCACCTCGGCCCGCTCGCCCGCCGGCTGGCCTTGCAGGCAACGTATCGTCCAGTGCTGATGGGCGGGAATCTCGTGCAGATGCTCCAGCGGCTCGCGCCCCAGGGTGAACAGTGGCCGCCTGAATGGCGCCAGGGCGGCGATCAGCGAGGGCCAGTCGAACACCTCGCGCCAGTCATCACCCGGCGATGCCGTCCAGCCCGCACGCCGCAGCGCCCAGCAGGGCACGCCGGCCTGCAGGGCAGCGCGTGCCGCGTTATGGCTGATCTGCGCGGCATAGGGATGCGTGGCGTCGACCAGCAGCGTGATGCTTTCCCTGTGGATAAACTCGGCCAGCCCCTCGGCACCGCCGAAGCCGCCGACGCGCACCTGGCAGGCCAGATCCTCGGGCACCTTGCCCAACCCGGCGAGGCTGTAGACATGCTCAGGCCCGAGACGGCGGGCGAGATTCAGCGCTTCACCGATCCCGCCAAGCAAGAGGATGCGGCTCATCTCGGCTTGCTGACGTCGAGCAGGGTGATCGGCAAAGCGCCGCGCCAGGTGTCGAAGCCGCCCAACGGCTTGGCCTGCGCCACCTCGATGCGGGTCAGCTCGCCGCCGTGTTCGCCGCGAAAGGCGATCAGCGCTGCCTCGCTCTGCAAGGTCACGGCATTGGCCACCAGCCTGCCGCCGGGTTTGAGTGCCTGCCAGCAGTGCTGCAGCACACCGGGCACGGTCACGCCGCCGCCGATGAAGACCGCATCCGGCGCGGCCAACCCGCCCAGCGCCTCGGGCGCCCGCCCGGCCACCAGTTGCAGGCTGGGCACGCCAAGGGCGTCACGGTTGTGGGCGATATGTGCCTGGCGCCCTTCATCCGCCTCGATGGCGATGGCGCGGCAGCTGGGGTGGGCGCGCAGCCATTCGATGCCGATGGAACCGCAGCCGGCACCGACATCCCAGAGCAGCTCACCCGGTGACGGCGCCAGCCGCGACAGGGTAATGGCCCGTACATCACGCTTGGTCAGTTGGCCGTCGTGACGATAGGCGTCATCAGGCAGACCGGGGGTCAGCGGCAGGCAGCGGGCGCCCTCACCGAGCAGGCAATCGATGGCCACCAGATTGAGATCCGCGGCGCGCTCGAGGGACCAGCCTTCGGCCACCCCGTCGATACGCCGTTCGTGCTCGCCGCCCACGTGCTCGAACACGCTTAGCCGGCTAGCGCCGAAACCCCGCTCACGCAGCAACTCGGCGATAGCGGCCGGGCTGTCGCCATCGTTGCTCAGCACCAGCAGGCGCACGCCGGGGTGGATCTGCGCCTGCAACGCCGCCAACGGGCGGGCGACCAGCGATACGACGGCGGTGCTCTGCAGCGGCCAGCCCAGACGGGCCGCGGCCAGGGACATCGACGATGGCGCTGGCAGGATACGCAGCTCGTCCGGCGCCAGCTCGCGGGCCAGGCTGGCGCCGACGCCGAAGAACATCGGGTCACCGCTGGCCAGCACGCAGACCGGCGTGCCGCGGCGCTCGAGCACTGGCGTCAGGGAAAACGGCTTCGGCCAGGGCAACCGTACAGCGCGGATGCAATGGGGCAGAAGCGCCAGCTGGCGCTCGCTGCCGACCACCAGCTCGGCCGCCAGCAATGCATGCCGCGCCGTCTTGCCGAGGCCGGCGTAGCCATCTTCACCAATGCCCACGACGGTCAGCCAGGGTGTCATTTCTCAGTCCTCATCATTGGCAGCCAGCAGTGGATTGGTGAAGTGGCCATTCGCACGATCTGTAGCAATGGCCTTCTCTACAGCGACTGCCATCATCACATCTCAGCCACGCCACTTCGCGATCCGACGACGCGGCTTTTCATCCCGGCGAGCAAAGCGGGCATAATAGCGCCTCTGTCGGTGCCCAGCGGCTACATGTGAGCCAATGCGGCCTAAGAGGGAACACGAGCAGATCGTTCTGCAGCGTGGCTGCCCCCGCAACTGTTGCAGCGAGCGCCTTGCCAATCGCCACTGGGAAACCGGGAAGGCCGGCCAGGTGCCATGACCTGCGAGCCAGGAGACCTGCCGACCGATTCAGTCGCATGAGCCCACACCGGGCGGGGTGTCCCGGTGAGAGAAACGAAACCTTCTCTGGCCTATCCTCGAACGGATGCCCATGTGACCCGACATTGGTGATCCGTTGAAACAGCCTGCTCGCACATCATCCCCACCTGTTCGCCCCTCGGCCTGCCCGGGGTTGCTGCGTATCGTGCAGGCGAAGGATGGTGGCATCTGTCGCATCAAGCTGCCCTGCGGCCGCCTCGCAGCCGAGCAGGCCGAACGCATTGCCCATGCCTCGCAGCAGCATGCCGGCGGGGTGATCGAGGCAACCAACCGCGGCAATCTGCAGATTCGTGGCATCCACGCAGGACGTGAGGACGCGCTGATCGGCGAGCTGCTGGACGCCGGCCTGGGCCCCAGCACGCCCGGCGCCGATGACGTGCGCAATCTGATGGTCAGCCCAGCCGCTGGACTCGATCCGCAGGCTCTTGTGGATATCTCACCACTGGCCACGGAGCTGCTGGCGACGCTGGAGAACACGCCGCGCCTCCATGCCCTGTCCCCGAAGTTCGCCCTGCTGCTGGACGGCGGCGAACGCCTGGCGATGCTCGAACACCCCCACGATATCTGGCTCAGCGCCCTGCCCCTCGATGACGGGATCGGCTATGCCTTCGGCCTGGCTGGCTGCCCGCCCGTTTCGGCAGATGATGCGCCCGCATTGGCTATCGTGCCGCAAGCCGAAGCTCATACGCTGATCATCATCCTGCTCGACCTGTTTCTCGAGCTGGCCGCCCCCGAGCAGACGCGCATGCGCCATCTGCTGGAAACCCATGCGCCTGCCGAGCTGCTACAGCGTCTTCAAGCTCGGTTGGGCAATGCGCTGCTGCCGATGAACGATTGGCGCCGGATACCGGCGCACGCCAATGCCCATCTCGGCATCCATGAACAGCACCAGCCGGGTCTCGTACATATCGGCGCCAGCCCTGCCCTTGGCCGACTGGCGGCCGAACAGCTGCTCAGCCTGACAGCACTCGCCCGCCGCTACGGCGACGGCAGCCTGCGCCTGACGCCCTGGCAGAGCGTGCTGTTGCCCAATATTCCCGAAGCCGCTGCCGATGCAGTTATCCACAGCCTGCATGCGCTGGGCCTGCTGACCGATGCCAGCGCGCCGCTGACTCGCATCATCGCCTGCACCGGCGCCAGCGGCTGCGCCAAGGGGTTGGCCGACACCAAGGCCGATGCCCTGCGTCTGGCCGAACGGCTGCCCGCAGGCAGCGAGCAGCCAGGCATTCACCTCTCGGGCTGCAGCCGCTCCTGCGCTGCCGCCCATCGCGCGCCCTTTACGTTGCTGGCCGTGGCCGAAGGTCGCTACGACCTGTTCGCCCGCCAGCCCCTCGGCAGCGGCTTCGGCCAGTTGCTGGGCCATCACCTGACACCTGACGAAGCCGCCGCCTTGCTCGCCTCGCTCACCGCTACCCGGAGTTTCACCCGATGACCGATTACATCCGCGATGGTCAGGAGATCTATCGCAACTCCTTCGCCATCATCCGTGCCGAGGCCGACCTGAGCGCCATTCCGGCGGATCTGGAGAAGCTAGCGGTGCGGGTCATCCACGCCTGCGGCATGGTCGACGTGGTGCAGGATCTGCGCTTCTCGCCGGGTGCCGGCAAAGCCGGGCGTGAGGCACTGGCCGGAGGCGCGGCGATTCTCTGCGATGCGCGCATGGTCGCCGAGGGCGTCACCCGTGCACGGCTGCAGGCCGCCAACCCGGTGATCTGCACCCTCAACGATACCGGCGTACCGGAGCTGGCCAAACAGCTCGGCAATACCCGCTCGGCGGTGGCCCTCGAGCACTGGCGCGAGCACCTGGAAGGCTCCGTGGTGGTGATCGGCAATGCGCCGACCGCGCTGTTCTACCTGCTCGACATGCTCGCCGCCGGCGCGCCCAAGCCGGCGCTGATCCTCGGCTTCCCGGTCGGCTTCGTCGGCGCCGCCGAATCCAAGGACCTGCTCGCCGCCACCTACGCCGAGCACGGCGTGCCCTACGTGATAGTCCAGGGCCGCCGCGGCGGCAGCGCCATGGCCGCCGCGGCGATCAACGCCCTGGCCACGGAGGTCGAGTGATGAACGGTATGGACCGCCCCGGCAAAGGCCGCCTGCTCGGCCTGGGCGTGGGCCCGGGCGACCCGGAACTGATCACCCTCAAGGCCCTGCGCCTGCTCAAGTCTGCGCCGGTGGTCGGCTATTTCGTGGCCAAGGCCAAGGCCAGCATCGGCCAGGGCGGCAACGCCTTCGGCATCATCGAGGCGCACCTGGACGACAGCCAGCAGCGCCTGCCGCTGGTCTACCCGGTGACCACCGAAAAACTCGAGCCGCCACTGACCTACGAAGGCGTGATCAGCGACTTCTACGACACCTGCGCGCTGCAAATCGCCGAGCATCTGGACGCCGGTCGTGACGTGGCGGTGATCTGCGAGGGCGATCCGTTCTTCTACGGCTCCTACATGTACCTGCACGACCGCCTGGCCGAGCGTTACGAGGCCGAGGTGATTCCGGGTGTGTGCTCGATGCTCGGCAGCGCCGCGGTGCTCGGTGTACCGCTGGTGTACCGCAACCAGAGCCTGTCGGTGCTCTCCGGCGTGCTGCCCGAGGACGAGCTGCGCGATCGCCTGCGTAGCGCCGAAGCCGCCGTGGTGATGAAGCTGGGACGCAACTTCGAGAAGGTGCGCCGCGTGCTGCAGGACCTCGGCCTGCATGACCGCGCCCATTACGTGGAGCGCGCGACCATGGCCAACCAGCGCATCGTGCCGCTCGATGAAGTCGAGCCGATGGCCTCGCCGTATTTTTCGATGATCGTGGTGCCGGGCGAGAAGTGGCGCGGTTAAGCCGCGCCCTCCCCTGCATATTGAATCTGGAATCCCCATGACCGCTTCCCCCGCCATCGTCATCCTCGGTTCCTCCGCGCTGGCCACCGCGCGGCGCATCCAGGCGCTTTATCCACAGGCGGTTATCCACGGCCTGAATGGGCGAGTCGAAGCCGATGCGCCCTATGACGACGTCGGCGACACCCTGCGCGGCCTGTATCGCAGTGGCACGCCGATCATCGCCCTGTGCGCCGCCGGTATCGTCATTCGCAGCCTGGCGCCGCTGCTCGCCAGCAAGGGCGCCGAGCCGCCGGTGCTGGCCGTGGCCGAAGACGGCAGCGCCGTGGTGCCGCTGCTGGGCGGCCTGGGTGGCGTCAACCGCATGGCGCGGGAGATCGCGGCAAGCCTGCAGGTCAGCGCGGCGATCACTACCAGCGGCGAACTGCGCTTCGGCACCTGCCTGCTCGACACGCCGAGCGGTTACGTCCTGGCGGATCTGGAACAGGGCAAGCGCTTCGTTTCCGACCTGCTCGGCGGGGAAAAGCTGCGCATCGACGGTGATGCACCCTGGCTGGATCAGAGCAAACTGCCGATGGCCGAGGATGCAGGGCGTACCCTGCATATCACCACAGAGCAGCGCACGGCTCAGGCGGATGAGCTGCTGATTCATCCACGCACGCTGCTCGCTCTGGTCGACAGTGCGGACAACCTTGCCGCGCGAATCGGCCAGGCGTTCGAACAATCAGGCCTTGCGCAGAAAGCCCTGGCCGCCCTGCTCGCACCAGCAGCCCTGATGGCCGATAAGGCGCTAGCTCAGGCCGCCAGTGAACTGGGCATGCCGCTGCGCTTTGTCACGCCGCATAGCGCACTGCCCGCGGCTATCGCGCAGCAAGACGGCCTGCAGCTGCTGAAGGCCGAATCGCCCGACGCCGCGCAAACCATCGGCCGGCCGCGTGGCCGCCTGAGCGTGATCGGCCTCGGCCCGGGCGCGGCGGAGCACATGACACCCGCCGTACGCCGCGCCCTGGATGAAGCCCAGGACCTGCTCGGTTACGAAACCTACGTGCGCATGGCCGAGCCGCTACGCGACGATCAGGTGCGCCATTGCAGTGACAATCGCGAAGAGCTGCAACGCGCCCGACACGCCTTCGAGCTGGCTGCCAGTGGCCGCCGCGTGGTGGTGATTTCCTCAGGCGACCCCGGCGTGTTCGCCATGGCGGCGGCGGTACTGGAAGCCCTCGAAGAGGCTGAAGCGCCCGCTGACTGGCACGCCGTTGAGCTGGAGGTGCTGCCCGGCGTCTCCGCCGCTCTGGCCACCGCTGCCAAGGCCGGGGCGCCGCTGGGCCACGATTTCTGCCTGATCTCCCTGTCGGATAACCTCAAACCCTGGACGGTGATCGAGAGCCGTCTCGACCACGCCGGCGCCGCCGACCTGGCCATGGCCTTCTACAACCCGATCTCCAAGGCGCGCCCCTGGCAGCTCGGTCGCGCCCTGGAAATCGTCCGCACCCATCGCAAGCCAGACACCGTGGTGGTACTGGGCCGCGATATCGGCCGCCCTGCCGAAGCACTGCGGGTGATCAGCCTTGGCGAGCTGTCGCCGGAGATGGTCGACATGCGTACCCTGGTGATCGTCGGCTCCAGCCAGACCCGGCGCTTGCCCCGTGGCGACGGCGGCGAGTGGGTGTACACGCCACGCAGTTACCCACAGCCGTAGCCTCAGGCCTTTACATCACCTTTACATCGCCCTGACAGCGCCTTGCACAGACCTCTGGATAATCGACGCTGCCCCGCTCCCTGCGGGGTCATCGTCTTCTCCGGAGCCCATGATGAACGCCCGACTCCCTCGCCTCGCGGTTGCTGCCCTGCTGCTCTCGCTTTCCGTCAATGCATTGGCCGGCCCCGGAGGTCCAGGCGGACCGGGTGGCGGCCCTGGCTGGCGCGGCGGCCCGGGACCAGGTTGGGGCGGCCCCGGCCCCCGGCATGGTCACGGCCTGCCGGACCATGCTCGCGAGCTGTGGATAGGCAGTGCGCTGTACTTCGTCGCGGCCGGCACCTACTACATGTGGAACGCCGACCGCCGCCAGTACATCGTGGTCGAGGCGCCGCCGGTGATCCGCGCGGCGCCTACCGCCAACTACGACGTGATCGCCTACCCGGCCCGTGGCCAGAACGCCGACCTGCAGGCGCGCGACCGCTACGAGTGCCACAGCTGGGCGGTCAGCCAGAGCGGCTTCGACCCGGCCACTGCGTACAGCGCGCCGCCGGTCAACGCCAGCGACACTTACCGGCGCGCCCTGGGCGCCTGCCTGAGCGGGCGCGGCTACAGCATCAATTGAGCAGTGCGTTGAGATCGTCGTAGAGCGCCTGGGGAATCTGCACGCCATCGGCGAGGCTGCCGGCGCGAGCATCGTAGCGGCGCTGCGATGGCAGTCGCGCGCCCTGCCCTTCGATACCATCGAACAGTGCCTCGGCCCGGGCCAGGTGCGCGTCGGCCGCAGCGCCGAGAAAGCGCTGCGGATCGAGGGCGATGATCAGCTCGCCATGGTAAGGCGACGACTTGCTGCCAGCGTCGTAGGCCAGCGACTCGGCACTGGTCAGGTCGCCGATCAGCGGCCCGGCGATCAGCTCCACCATAGCCGCCAGCGCCGAGCCCTTGTGGCCGCCGAAGGTCAGCATGGCGCCGTTCATCACCGCTTCGGCACTGGTGCTGGGCTGGCCGCTGGCATCGATGCCCCAGCCTTCGGGAATCGGCTTGCCGGCGCGGCGGTGCAGCTCGATGTCACCACGGGCGATGGCGCTGGTGGCGAAGTCGAAGATGAACGGGTGCTTGCCGGCACGCGGCCAGCCGAACGCGATGGGGTTGGTGCCGAAGATCGGCTTGCTGCCGCCCGCCGGCGCGACCCAGGCGTGACTGGGGTTGCAGGCCAGGGCGACGAGACCGAGCTCGGTGAGCTGTTCGATCTCCACCCACAGCGCGGAGAAATGCACGCAGCGGTTGATCGCCAAGGCGGCGATGCCATTGGTCCTGGCCTTGTCGGCCAGCACTGGCAGCCCGGCCTGGAAGGCCAGTTGCGAGAAGCCACCGCGGGCATCGACGCGCACGATCGACGGCGCCTGGTCGATCACCTCCGGCTCGGCATCGGCGACAACCTTGCCGGCCTTCAGCGAACTGACGCAGCCCAGCACCCGGTACAAGCCATGGGACGCACAGCCATCGCGCTCACCGGCCACCACGGTGGCGGTCACCGCCTGGGCCTGGGCCTCGCTGAAACCGGCATGGCGCAGGATGGACAGCGATAGCGTGCGGGCTTCGTCCAGGGTCAGTCGAAT
Source organism: Phytopseudomonas straminea (assembly GCF_900112645.1). Taxonomy (GTDB): domain Bacteria; phylum Pseudomonadota; class Gammaproteobacteria; order Pseudomonadales; family Pseudomonadaceae; genus Aquipseudomonas; species Aquipseudomonas straminea. The sequence continues at coordinate 804,401 of NZ_FOMO01000001.1, forward strand.
CATCGTGGGCTCCTTGGGCAGGTAGGCGGTCAGCGGCATATGCCGACCTTATACACTGGCGCCGCGGCCGCCCACTGGCTTGATCGCTTTGCCCCACGGCGTTGCCGATTTCGGCACAGGCGCGCGACCGGGATCAGCCGGCCGCCAGTTGCCGGCGCAACTCGGCGAGCACCGGGGCGCTGTCCGGGCGCACGCCGCGCCACAGGTGGAAGGCTTCCACGGCCTGCTCGACCAGCATGCCGAGGCCATCCAGGGTACGCGCGGCGCCCTGCTCCGCGGCCCAGCGATTGAACGCCGTGGGGCCGGCGCCGTACATCATGTCGTAGCAACAGGTATGGCCGGGCTGGATCAGGCTGGCGGAGATCGGCGGCAGCTCGCCGGCCAGGCTGGCCGAGGTGCCGTTGACGATCAGGTCCACCGGCGCGTCGATCCAGTCGAAGCCGCTGGCCACCACCGGGCCGAGATCGGCGAACTGGCGGGCCAGTTGCTCGGCCTTTTCCACCGTGCGGTTGGCGATCACCAGGGTTCGCGGCTGCTGCGCCAGGAAGGGTTCGAGAATGCCGCGCACCGCGCCACCGGCGCCGAGCAGCAGGATGCGCTTGCCGCGCAGCTCGATACCGGCGTTCACGGTCAGGTCGCGCACCAGGCCGGCGCCGTCGGTGTTGTCACCGAGCAGGCTGCCGTCGTCGAGCTTCTTCAGGGTATTGACCGCACCGGCGCGGCGGGCGCGCTCGGTCAGGCTGTCGGCCAAGGCAAATGCCTGCTCCTTGAACGGCACCGTGACGTTGCCGCCCAGGCCCTGAACGAAGAACGCGCGGGCATAGCCCTCGAAATTCTCCAGCGGCGCCAGCAGCGCCTCGTAGCTGAGCGGCTGGCCGGTCTGCTCGGCGAACAGCCGGTGGATCAGCGGCGACTTGCTGTGGCCGATGGGGTTGCCGAATACACCGTAGCGATCCATTGAAGTTTCCGCCGGTAAAAGCCAAAAGCGGCAAGCCTGCAGCTTTTAGCGGCGCGCTTCAAGCCTGCTGCAGGCCGAGCCAGTCGCGGTCGGTCAGGAAGTACTCGGTCAGGCGCGCTTCCTCGCTGCCCGGTTCCGGCTTCCAGTCATAGCCCCAACGCACCTGCGGCGGCAACGACATGAGGATCGACTCGGTGCGCCCGCCCGACTGCAGGCCGAACAGCGTGCCGCGGTCGAACACCAGGTTGAATTCCACGTAGCGGCCACGGCGATACTCCTGGAATTCGCGTTGCGCCGGCGTGTAGGGCGTGGCCTTGCGGCGTTGCACGATGGGCAGGTAAGCGTCGATATAGGCGTCGCCGATGGCGCGGATGAAGGCGAAGCAGGTGTCGAAACCCCATTCGTTCAGATCATCGAAGAACAGGCCTCCGATACCACGCGGCTCGCCGCGGTGCTTGAGGTGAAAGTAGCGGTCGCACCAGGCCTTGTAGCGCGGGTAGACGTCGGCACCGAACGGCGCACAGGCCTGCTCGGCAACACGGTGCCAGTGCACGCAGTCCTCTTCGTTGCCATAGTAAGGGGTCAGGTCGAAGCCGCCACCGAACCACCACACCGGCTCCTCGCCTTCCTTCTCGGCGCTGAAGAAGCGCACGTTGGCGTGGGACGTGGGCACGTACGGGCTGTGCGGGTGGATGACCAGCGATACCCCCAGGGCCTGGAAGCCGCGACCGGCCAACTCGGGGCGATGGGCGCTGGCCGACGGCGGCAGGTTGTCGCCGAACACGTGGGAGAAATTGACGCCGCCCTTTTCGATCACCGCGCCGTCGCCGATCACCCGCGTACGTCCGCCACCGCCACCCGGCCGTTGCCAGGCGTCTTCGACGAAGCTGGCCTGGCCATCCTCGTTTTGCAGGGCGGCGCAGATACGGTCTTGCAGGTCGAGCAGGTAGGCCTTCACGGCCTCGGCTTGATTACTCACGGGGGCACCTTGTGTGGCGAGCGACAGCTGAAATCGGCAGCTAGCATAGCACCGGCCATCCGCGCTCCGCAGTTGACGCCGGTCAACCAGAGGTGCGACGTTCAGCCGCTGAGCAAAATCGCTTCAACCCCGTGGGGAACTCGGGGTCTATTGCACTCACTCTTCAAGCAGGAGCAAGACGATGGCCAAACGCATCCAGTTCAGCCGCCACGGTGGCCCCGAGGTACTCGAATACGTCGACTACCAACCCGCCGCTCCCGGCCCGCACGAGGTGCGTGTGCACAACCAGGCCATCGGCCTCAACTTCATCGACACCTACTTCCGCAGCGGCCTGTACGCGCCGCCTTCGCTGCCCTCCAGCCTGGGCACCGAAGGCGCCGGCTTCGTCGACGCCATTGGCTCCGAGGTCAAGGGCCTGCAGGTCGGTGACCGCGTGGCCTACGCCACCGGCCCGCTGGGCGGCTACAGCGAGCTGCACGTGCTGCCGGCGGAAAAACTGGTCAAGCTGCCCGACGCCATCAGTTTCGAGCAGGCCGCCGCGGTGATGCTCAAGGGCCTGACCGTGCAGTACCTACTGCGCCAGACCGCCGACCTGAAGAGCGGCGACATTATCCTGTTCCATGCCGCCGCCGGTGGTGTCGGCTCCTTCGCCTGCCAGTGGGCCAAGGCCCTGGGCGTCAAGCTGATCGGCACCGTCAGCTCGGCAAAAAAGGCCGAGTACGCCAAGCAGAAAGGCGCCTGGGCGACCATCGACTACAGCCACGAGAACGTCGCCCAGCGCGTGCTGGAACTGACCGACGGCAAGAAATGCCCGGTGGTCTACGACGGCGTCGGAAAGGACACCTGGGAAACCTCGCTGGACTGCGTGGCACCGCGCGGCCTTATGGTCAGCTTCGGCAACGCCTCGGGCGCGGTCACCGGCGTCAACCTCGGCGTCCTGTCCCAAAAGGGCTCGCTGTACGTCACCCGCCCGACCCTGGCGGGCTACGCCAACACCCCGGAAAACCTGCAGAAAATGGCCGACGAGCTGTTCGGCATGATCGCCAAGGGCAAACTCGACGTGGAAATCACCGGTCGCTACCCACTCAGCGAAGCTGCCACCGCCCAGACCCTGCTCAGTGACCGCAAGACCACGGGGTCGACGATTCTGGTGCCGTAAGGATAGTGCCCACGCTCTGCGTGGGCACTCAGCCTGTGGCGCTCCGCGCCACGATTGACGGCTGCACAGCGCAATCAAAGGACGCAGAGCGTCTTGCCAGTGCGTTGCTACGCTGAGCGTGGGAACGATAAAAAACGGAATACTTGTGGGAGGGGCTTCAGCCCCGAGCTCTTTATTTGCCTTGATAAAGCTCCGGGCTGAAGCGGAGCGCCGCCCGGCCCCTCCTACGAGATCGCTGGATGTCCGCTTCTGCGTATCAAGCCGGTCGGCGCACGTCGCCGGTCACCAGATCACGTATCACGCTCGGATGACGCCGCCCGCCCAGTGCGCCACCCAGCACCGCATCCAGCTGCCGAGGAAAATACTGCTCGACCCGCAACCGTGAGCGCGCCGCCGGGCGGCCGGCGGGATTGGCCGAGGTCGACACCAACGGCCCCGTCAACGCACAAAGCTCACGCACCCGCGGATGATCACTGACCCGCAGCGCCACGCTGTCGTGCTCGCCGGTAATCCAGGGCGGTAGAAGATCCTGATGCGGCACCAGCCAGGTATTGGGCCCGGGCCAGGTGCTGGCCAGACGGTCCTGCCAGCGTTCGGGCAGGTCTTCGAGCAGGAAGTCGAACTGACGGATGGTGTCAGCGACCAGGATCAGGCCCTTGTGAACGGGCCGCTCCTTGAGAGCCAGCAAACGATCCACGGCCATCTCGTCCCATGGGTCGCATCCCAGCCCCCAAACCGCCTCGGTCGGGTAGGCGATCACGCCACCGGCGCGGACCACCCGCGCTGCCTGCTGAACCTGCCAACTGGTGACCATTCGCTGCCTCCGCCGAAGAACCATCGGCGCAGTGTATTACGGCTTGCGCCCTACCCATAGCCCGGCCTCGCAGGCGACTAGGCCGTCCAGCTCCAGCTCGGTCAGCGCCGCCAGCACCTCGGGTAGTGCCCAGCCGGCGGCGTGGGCCAGGGCTTCGCTGCTGTGGGGCGCGGCGTACAACAAGTCCAACAAAGGATGCACAGTAGCCGACGGCGTAGCGCCAGCCTGCTCGGCAGCCGATGTCTGCTGCCAACCGCGCAGCGCTTCGAGAATATGCTCGATGCTTTCCACCAGGGTGGCGCCTTCGCGGATCATCTGATGGCAGCCCTTGGCTCCCGGGTGATGGATGGAGCCGGGAATCGCGTACACCTCGCGGCCCTGCTCGGCAGCCAGGCGCGCGGTGATCAGCGAACCACTGGACGGGCTGGCTTCGACCACCAGCACGCCTAACGACAAACCCGAAATGATTCGATTACGCCGGGGAAAGTTTGCGGCCTGGGGCGGGCTATCCAGCGGCAGCTCGGAGACCAGCGCCCCGCCGCGCTCGATGATGTCCTGGGCCAGACGCTTGTGCCGTGCCGGGTACAGGCACTGCAACCCAGTACCGAGTACCGCCACGGTGTGCCCATCGGCATCCAGCGCGCCTTGATGGGCGGCCCCGTCGATACCGAGGGCCAACCCGCTGGTAATCACGAAGCCACCACGCGCCAGGCTGCGGGCAAAGCTGTGGGCGGTGTCCAACCCCGGTCTGGAGGCCCGGCGACTGCCGACCATGGCCAATTGCGGCTGCTCCAGAAGCATCGGGTCACCGGCCACAAACAGCAGCGGCGGCGCGTCGGGAATCTCGGCCAGCAAGGCGGGATAACGCGGCTCGTCCCACATCACCAGGTGCTGGCCGGGCACCTGCAACCAGTCCAGCGCCAGGCGTGCACGCTCACGGATTTCGGGGCTACGCCGCGCGTCGCTGCAGGCCAGCGGCAAGCCGAGCGAGCGCCAGGCGCTGGCCGGCGCGCTGAGGGCGGCCGAAGCGCTATCGAAAGCGCTGAGCAATTTACGGAAGCGTTTAGGCCCCAACTCCGGCAAGCAATGCAGGCGCAGACGGGCTTCGAGTTCGGCGGGGGAATGGGATATCGACATGGCGGATCATCCTTGATCGTGAGCCTTATCGAATAGCACAAGCCCCGCATGGGCGGAGCTTGCAGGTGTTACGGATTGCGTACCTTGTCCATCACCGCCAACTGCCGGGAGGCGTTGAGGATCATGCCGTAGCTGAGTTTCTCATAGGTGCGGAAGACCATCAGCAGGCCAGCGCGCTCGTCAGGAATCTTCACCGACTCGCCGGTAACCCGGTCGCGTACGGTTTCGCCGGTCTTGTAGACGGCCAGCACATTGCCGACCTCGAGACCGTCGCGGGCGCCCTTGCTCAGGGTGACCACGTCGAACTGGCCGATCTGGCTCACACCACGCGGCACGTCGAGGATCAGGCCCTTGATCTCGCTCTTCGGCTCGCTGGGCATGAAGGTCGAATTGATCGCGCGCTCCTCGGTGGGGAACAGGCGGTCACCGTTGCGCACTTCCTGGGTGGTGCGGGTCAGGTTGAGGGTGCCGATCTTGTCTTCTTCGGCAACGATTTCGCCACCGCCGATGTCATCGGCGTTGATGCCGAGAAATTCCTTGGTCTCAGGGTCGGTGTAGGTCTTGCCCTGGCGGAAGATGCCGTACACCGGCGCGGTCGGGTCGAAGCTACCGCGGGCGTAAACGCGGTCGCCCGCGCCACTGACCACCCGCTCGGCGTTGCCAGCAACGATATAAGGCGCACTCTGGAACTGCTCCGGCGAGTCGACGATGCGATTCTTGAGCAGGAAGCTGTTGATCGCCTCCAACGGAATGGTCGGAATGGCTTCAGCCATAGGCGTGCTGCGTACCTTCGGCGACAGCTTGATGGTGCCGCGCGAATCACCGCGACCCAGCACCAGGCGCGGCTTGCCGTCGATATAGACGAGGCTGAGCACATCACCGGGATAAATCAGATGAGGGTTCTGCACCTGGGGATTGGCGTGCCAGATTTCCGGCCACTTCCAGGGCTGGCTGAGGAACTTGCCCGAGATATCCCAGAGGGTGTCGCCCTTCACGACCGTGTAGCGGTCGGGATGACCTTCCTTGAGCTGCACATCGGCCAGGGCGAGCCCGGTCTGCGCCAGGCTGCTCGCGCCAACCAGCAGCAGGGCGAGTAGTGATTTCCTCATGCGGTGAATCCCTTTATGATGTGCCTTCGCGTGAAGCGCCCTAGCGCTGCGACAGAGCCCAGTAAATCCGCGGCTTGACGCCGTTTTTTGAATGCTTGCGTCATCTTAGCAGCGGATTTTGAATTTATTCCACAAGTGCATCACAAACGCATTATGGCGATTTTAAACATTCTCGAATTTCCCGATCCGCGCCTGCGCACCATCGCCAAGCCGGTGGACGTGGTCGATGACGCCCTGCGTCAGCTGATCGACGACATGTTCGAAACCATGTACGACGCCCCCGGGATCGGCCTCGCCGCCACCCAGGTGAATGTGCACAAGCGCGTGGTGGTGATGGATCTGTCCGAAGACAAGAGCGAGCCGCTGGTCTTCATCAACCCCGAGTTCGAGTCGCTGACCGACGAGATGGACCAGTACCAGGAAGGCTGCCTGTCGGTACCCGGTTTCTACGAGAACGTAGACCGCCCGCAGAAAGTGAAGATCAACGCCCTGGATCGCGACGGCAAGCCGTTCGAGATGATCGCCGAGGGCCTGCTCGCCGTGTGCATCCAGCACGAGTGCGACCACCTCAACGGCAAGCTTTTCGTCGACTACCTGTCCACGCTCAAGCGCGACCGCATCAAGAAGAAGCTGGAAAAGCAGCACCGCCAGCAGGCCTGATCGGGCCTCCAACAAAGGCTTGCCGCGGCAAGCCTTTTGTTTTTTCAGCACCCAGTCAAAGCGAGACCCCATGACCGAAGCTCTGCGTATCGTATTCGCCGGCACCCCGGAATTCGCCGCCGCTCACCTCAAGGCGCTGCTCGGCACCGACCACCAGATCGTTGCCGTGTACACCCAGCCGGATCGCCCAGCCGGCCGTGGCCAGAAGCTGATGCCCAGCCCGGTCAAACAGCTCGCTGTGGAAAACGCCATTCCTGTACTGCAGCCGCCAAGCCTCAAGGATTCCGCCGCCCAGGCCGAACTGGCGGCGCTGCAGCCGGACCTCCTGGTGGTGGTCGCCTACGGCCTGATCCTGCCCCAGGCGGTGCTGGATATTCCGCGCCTCGGCTGCATCAACAGCCATGCCTCGCTGCTGCCGCGCTGGCGCGGGGCGGCGCCGATCCAGCGCGCCGTGCAGGCTGGCGATGCCGAAAGCGGCGTGACCGTGATGCAGATGGAAGCCGGCCTCGACACCGGGCCGATGCTGCTCAAGGTGCGCACCCCGATCACAGCCGAAGACACTGGTGGCAGCCTGCACGACCGCCTGGCCGAGCTCGGCCCGCCGGCGGTGATCGAGGCCATCGCGGGTCTCGCCAACGGCACCCTGATGGGCGAAGTGCAGGACGACGCCCAGGCCAACTACGCTCACAAACTGAACAAGGATGAAGCGCGCATCGACTGGAGCCGCCCAGCCGATGAGCTGGAGCGACTGATCCGCGCCTTCAACCCCTGGCCGATCTGCCACAGCACCCTGAACGACGCGCCGCTCAAGGTATTATCCGGGCGAATCGGTGAAGGCCAGGGCCAGCCGGGCGAAATTCTCGCTGCCAGCAAGGACGGCCTGACCGTCGCCTGCGGCAGCGGCGCCCTGCTGCTCACCCGCCTGCAATTGCCCGGCGGCAAGGCGCTGAACTTCAGCGATCTGTACAACAGCCGCCGCGAGCAGTTCGCCGTCGGCACGGTGCTGGCATGAACCCCAGGCTGGCAGCGGCCCGCGCCCTGGCCGCGGTGCTCGACGGCAAGGCGTCGCTGGGCACCAGCCTGCCGCCGCTGCTCGACAAGGTCGAGGCCCGCGACCGCGGCCTCGCCCAGGATCTGGCCTTTGGCGCCGCACGCTGGCAGCCACGCCTCGAACTGATCGCCGGCAAGCTGCTGCGCAAGGCCTTCAAGGAAGGTGATCGCGACCTCGAGGCCCTGCTGCTGGTCGGCCTCTACCAGCTGTTCTACACACGCATCCCCGCCCACGCGGCAATCGGCGAGACGGTCGGCTGCGTCGACAAGCTGAAGAAGACCTCGGCCAAGGGCCTGCTCAACGCCGTGCTGCGCAATGCCCAGCGCGACAGCGAGAGCCTGCTTGCCGAACTGGATCGCGACCCGGTGCTGCACACCGCCCACCCGCGCTGGCTGCAGAAGCAGCTCAAGGCCTTCTGGCCCGAGCATTGGCAGGCCATATGCGCCGCCAACAACGCCCACCCGCCATTGATCTTGCGGGTCAACCTCCGCCACGGCAGCCGCGATGACTACCTGGCGCGACTGCGCCAGACTGGTTTCGAGGCCGAGCCCTGCACCTTCAGCCGCGACGGCATCCGTCTCTTGCAAGCCTGCGACGTCACCCTGCTGCCCGGCTTCGCCGAGGGCCACGTGAGCGTGCAGGACGAAGCCGCGCAACTGGCCGCCGAGCTGCTGCAACTGGCGCCCGGCCAGCGCGTGCTGGATGCCTGCGCAGCACCCGGTGGCAAGACCTGCCATTTGCTGGAAGCCGAGCCGGCGCTGAGCGAAGTGGTGGCCGTGGACCTGGAGGCCAAGCGCCTGGCGCGGGTACGCGAGAACCTCGATCGCCTCGGGCTCGAGGCCACCCTGATCGCCGCCGATGGCCGCAACACCGCCGCCTGGTGGGACGGCAAGCCGTTCCAGCGAATCCTGCTCGATGCGCCCTGCTCGGCCACCGGCGTGATCCGTCGCCACCCGGACATCAAGCTGACCCGCAAGGCCGATGACATTCCGGCGCTGGCCACGCTACAGGGCGAGCTGCTCGACGCGCTGTGGCCGACCCTGGAGGTCGGCGGCATCCTGCTGTACGCCACCTGCTCGACGCTGCCGACGGAAAACACCGAGGTCATCGACGCCTTCCTGGCGCGTACGCCCGGCGCCCGCGAGCTGGACATCGCCGGCCCGTTCGGCCTCAAGCAGCCCCATGGCCGGCAGCTGCTCGCCAAGCAGGACGGCCATGATGGTTTCTACTATGCCAAGCTGATCAAGATCGCAGCCGCTGGAGCAACCCGATGAAGATCATCATTCTCGGCGCCGGCCAGGTCGGCGGCACGCTGGCCGAACACCTGGCCAGCGAGGCCAACGACATCACCGTGGTGGACACCGACGGCGACCGCCTGCGCGCCCTGAGTGATCGCCTGGATATCCGCACCGTGCAGGGCAAGGGTTCGTTCCCGACCGTGCTGCGCCAGGCCGGCGCCGACGATGCCGACATGCTGGTGGCGGTGACCAACAGCGACGAAGTCAACATGATCGCCTGCCAGGTCGCCTACACCCTGTTCCATACCCCGACGCGCATCGCCCGGGTGCGCGAAGCGGCCTACCTGACCCGCGAAGCACTGTTCGACAACGAAGCCATTCCGGTCGACGTGCTGATCAGCCCCGAGCAGGTGGTGACCAATTACATCAAGCGCCTGATCGAATACCCCGGCGCCCTGCAGGTGATCGACTTCGCCGAGGGCAAGGCCCAGCTGGTCGGCGTCAAGGCGTACTACGGCGGCCCGCTGGTCGGCCAGCAGCTCAAGCAGATCCGCCAGCACATGCCCAAGGTCGACACCCGGGTGGCGGCGATCTTCCGCCGTGACCGGGCGATCATGCCCCAGGGCGATACGGTGATCGAAGCCGACGACGAGGTGTTCTTCATTGCCGCCAAGGCGGATATCCGCGCGGTGATGAGCGAGATGCGCCGCGTCGAGAACGAATACAAGCGGGTGGTGATCGCCGGCGGCGGGCATATCGGAGAACGCCTGGCCGAAGCCATCGAGAGCCGCTACCAGGTGAAGATCATCGAGATGAACCCGGCGCGCTGCCGCTACCTCTCCGAGAACCTGGAAAGCACCATCGTGTTGCAGGGCAGCTCGTCGGACCGCGACCTGCTGGTGGAAGAGAACATCAAGGACGCCGACATCTTCCTGGCCCTGACCAACGACGACGAAGCCAACATCATGTCGTCGCTGCTGGCCAAGCGCCTGGGCGCGCGCAAGGTGATGACACTGATCAACAACCCGGCCTACGTTGACCTGATCCAGGGCGGCGAGATCGACATCGCCATCAGCCCGCAGCTGGCCACCATCGGTAGCCTGCTGACCCACGTGCGCCGCGGCGATATCGAGAGCGTGCACTCGCTGCGCCGCGGCGCCGCCGAAGCCATCGAGGCCATCGCCCACGGCGACGCGCGCTCGAGCAAGGTGGTCGACAAGGCGATCAAGGACATCTCGCTGCCGCCGGGCACTACCATCGGCGCGATCATCCGCGACGAAGAAGTGCTGATCGCCCACGACGTGACGGTGATCGAGTCCGGCGACCACGTGATCCTGTTCGTGATGGACAAGAAGCACATCCGCGATGTGGAGCGGCTGTTCCAGGTCGGCCTGACATTCTTCTAAGGGAGCCTTTCATGAGCACTGATGCACTGGAAAAGATGCTCGCCAAGGGTGTGGATAACTCACTGCTGCGCTTCGGCCTGGGCAAGGGTTACCTGGATGCCGGCGATGCCAGCAAGGCTGCGGAACACCTGCAACGCTGCGTCGAACACGACCCGCAGTATTCGGCGGCGTGGAAGCTGCTCGGCAAGGCTCAGCAGTCTGCCGGCAACCTCGACAGCGCGCGCAGTGCATGGCAGCAGGGTATTGAAGCCGCCCAGGCCAAGGGCGACAAGCAGGCGGAAAAGGAAATGACCGTCTTCCTGCGCAAGCTGGACAAGAACACCAGCGTCTGAGCGGCGGTTCAGCACCAGCAAATTATCCTGAACGGCCGCGGCGAAATTTATCTCGTCGCCGATCTTAAGCCGTTCGTCGGCAAGCCGATAGCCCTAGGAAGCTCCAATAAAACCAACAATAAAACCGCTCTCCGGGGACGACCGCCATGTCCGCACTGCGCTCCATTCAAGGCCGCTATACCCTGTTTCTGGTGTTGTTCGTCCTGGTCCTTATGGTGCTGACCGTAGTCGGCATCGGCCAGCTGGTCGCCCCAACCCTGCGCCATACCGAAGAACAGGTGGTACTCAACCGCATCGACGAAGTGGCGGAAGACATCGAGGACGAGCTGAACAAGGTTCAGGCCCAGCAACGCAGCATCACCCAGACCATTCCCCTGTTGGAAAGCGACGCCATCGACAAGGTGCTGCCTGGCCTGGTCGACCAATACGGCGAGCTGAAGGTCTTCGGCGGCGGAATCTGGCCGTTGCCCAACCAGCGCACCCCAGGGCGTAACAAGCACAGCACTTTCTGGCACCGCGACGGCTCCGGCAAGCTGGTGGTCAATACCTTCTGGAACAGCGACCCGGCGCCCAACTACTACGACCAGAGCTGGTACAAGGGCGGCCTGGCCTCGCCCCGGGGCCAGTGCGCCTGGGCCGCTGCTTACAAGGACGATGCCAGCCAGGAGCCGCGAACCAACTGCGCCATGGCCATCCAGCGCAACGGCGTGGATTACGGCGTGGCCACCATCGACGTGACCTTGGGCTTCTTCAACGACCTGGTCGCCGACAAGGAGAAGGACATCGGCGGGCAGATGCTGATCGTTGAAGGCGACGGCAAGATCATCAGCAACAGCACCCACTTGAGTAGCCCGGTGGTGCTCAAGAACATCAGCGAGCTGACTGCCACCTCGGCGTTCGCAGTGCAGGTCAGCAAGGCGCTCTCCCAACGCAACCAGCCGGTGCAACGCAGCGAATTCGATAACGACGGCGTCGCCAGCACCCTCTATATGCGCGCGATCGACGGCACCCCGTGGTTCCTCGCCACCGCGCTGCCCACCTCGCAGATCACCGCCCAGCGCGATGACGTGCGGGGCACCCTGGCGCTGCTACAGATCCCCATGGTGTTGCTGCTCGTGGCAATGGCCGTGTATGCGATCCGCCAGCTGGTGCAGCGCATGAAGACCCTGAAAGCCAACATCGATGCACTGTCCACCGGCGATGCCGACCTCACCCGACGCATCACCATCCGTGCCGAAGACGAACTGGGCGCCACCGCCGACAGCGTGGCGCAGAACGCCGCGGAGACGGCCGCCTTCACCCAGCGCGCCAACGAGCATGCCGACCGCTCTCGCGTGGTAGTGGGCGAAGCCTCGAACAGCGTGACTGCGCTGATCGGCGAGGTAGCCAGTGCCACCAGCACCGTGGAGAACATGCGCCAGGACGCCGCGCGCATCACCGAAACCCTCGACGTAATCGGTGCCATTGCCGGGCAAACCAACCTGCTGGCCCTCAACGCCGCCATCGAAGCGGCGCGAGCAGGTGAGCAGGGTCGCGGCTTCGCGGTGGTCGCCGACGAAGTACGAGCCCTGGCGGCGCGCACCCAGGCCAGCACCTCGCAGATCAACGAGATGCTCGCCCGCCTGATCAGCGGGGTGAGCTCCTCGGTGACCGCCATGGAAAATACCCAGGCCAGTTGCCAGTCGGAGGCGGACGCCACAGCGCGGGTCAATGCCGGGCTCGACGAGATGGCCAGCTCGGTCAACCAGATCAACACGCTCAGTACCCAGATCGCCACCGCCGCCAAGCAGCAGAGCGCAGTGACCGAGGAGATCAACCACAGCATGGTGCAGATCCGCCACATGGTCGACGATCTTGTGCAGAGCGGCCACGCCAGCGAAGACAACACCCGCAGCCTGCTGGAAGCCAACGGCCGGGTGATCAGCCTGATGAACCGCTTCAAGGTACGTTGATCGACGGCCGGCTCCCACGCCTGATGAGCGAGTCGGCACTCGCTACTTGAGCGCCTGCACCTCGCGGGTCAGCAGGTCGATAAATGCCTGGGCCAGGGGCGAGCGTTCCTGGCGGCGTTTGACCAGCCACACCGCGGTGGTGGCGTCGGTATCGGTCAGGGTGCGAAACACCACGCCATCGATGCGAATGCGCCGAAACGACGCCGGCAACACCGACACCCCAAGCCCCGCGGCCACCAGACCGATGATGGTCAACGCCTCGTGGGCCTCCTGGGTAATGCGCGGGCTGAACCCGGCTTGGCGCGCCAGGTTGAACAGCTGTCCGTACAGGCCGCTGCCATAGCTACGCGGAAAGAACACGAACGGCTCGTTTGCCAGTTCGGCAAGCGCCAGCCCTCGATCGTGCTCACCGGCCAATGGATGTCCGGCATGCAGCAGCGCCACCAGCGGCTCGCGCAGCAGCTCAACCGCGTCCAGCTCGGCGGGTAACTCCAGCGGGCGAATCATGCCGATCTGCAGCTTCTTTTCCAGCAGCGCCTGGCTGACCTGGCGGCTGGTCATTTCCTGCAGATTGAGGTGCACCGCCGGGAACGCCTGGCGAAAGGCGAATACCGCCCGCGGAATGATCGACACGAACGGTGCCGAAGCGGTAAAGCCGATCTGCAGTTCGCCGATTTCGCCTTGCTCGGCGCGGCGCACCACGTCCACCGACTTGCTGACCTGTGCGAGGGTCTGCCGCGTTTCCTCGAGAAACAGCCGCCCGGCATCGGTGAGCGCAACATGTCGGTTACTGCGCTCGAACAGGCGCACGCCGAGTTCCTGCTCCAGTGCCTGGATCTGCTGGCTCAGCGGTGGCTGAGAGATACCCAACAGATCGGCGGCACGGCCGAAGTGCAGCTCTTCGGCCACCGCCACGAAGTAACGCAAATGGCGCAATTCCATGTTCGCTCCAATAGGTCGCCATACGTATCGATTGGGTCGAATATTATATTGGAAAGAACTTGCCAGCCTACTTATCCTGACGCCATTCCCAATAACAACAACCACCCGTGCTGGCCGGTGCCAGCGCATACGGCGGCGTTTTGCCTGGGGAAAGTAAATTCACGAGGAAGCAATGAGTCAGCCCGTTACACCCGACGCGTGCATCAGCCCCCAGAATGAGAAACCTGCGCCCGGCAGCGCGCCTCTGGAGCCCATTTACATCCAGAAGGGCACCCATGCCTTTCTGCGCACCATTCTCGCCATGTGCAGCGGCGGTTTCGCCACCTTCGCGCTGCTCTACTGCGTGCAACCGATGATGCCGATGCTGGCGCGCCAGTTCGATTTGAGCGCCGCGCAGAGCAGCCTGATCCTTTCCGTCTCTACCATCACCCTGGCCCTCGGCCTGTTGATAACCGGGCCGCTGTCCGATGCACTGGGCCGTAAACCGGTAATGGTCGTGTCGCTGCTCGCCGCCGCCGTGTTCACCGTCGGCAGTGCGCTGATGCCAACCTGGGAAGGCGTGCTGGTGATGCGCGCACTGGTCGGCCTTGCGCTCAGCGGTCTGGCCGCCGTAGCCATGAGTTACCTCAGCGAGGAAATCGACCCGCTGCACCTGGGCCTGGCCATGGGCGTGTACATCGGCGGCAACGCCATCGGTGGCATGAGCGGGCGCCTGCTCAGCGGCGTGTTGGTCGACTTCATGTCCTGGCACGCGGTACTCGGCACCCTGGGTGGCCTGGGCTTGCTGGCCGGTCTGGCGTTCTGGCGCCTGCTGCCCGAGTCGCGCAACTTCCGCGCCCGCTCGCTGCGCCCGCGCAGCCTGCTGCAGGGCTACACCCTGCAATTTCGTGATGCGGGCCTGCCGTGGTTGTTCCTGCAGGGCTTCCTGCTGATGGGCGCCTTCGTGACCCTGTTCAATTACATTGGCTACCGGCTGATCGAAGCGCCGTTCAAGCTCGACCAGACCAGCATCGGCCTGCTGTCGATCGTCTATCTGTCCGGCATCTACAGCTCCGCGCAGGTCGGCGCCCTGGCCGACAAGCTGGGCCGGCGCAAGGTGCTGTGGGCGGTGATCGGCCTGATGCTAGGCGGCCTGGTGCTGACCCTGTTCAACGTGCTGCCGGTGATCCTGGTTGGCATGCTGCTGTTCACCTTCGGTTTCTTCGGCGCCCACTCGGTATCGAGCAGCTGGATCGGCCGCCGCGCCAAGCAAGCAAAGGGCCAGGCATCGTCGCTGTACCTGTTCTGCTACTACCTGGGCTCCAGCGTCGCCGGCACCTTGGGCGGCGTGTTCTGGCAGGCCGGCGGCTGGGACGGCCTGGGCCTGTTCATCGGCTCGCTGCTGTTGATCTCCCTGGCCGTAGCCCTGCACCTGTCGCGCCTGCAGGCGTTGCCCATAGCGGTGGCGTCGCGCTGAGCCGATCACACGCGTAAACAAAAACGCCGGATGCCCGTGAGGGGATCCGGCGTTTTCGTGTGCGGCTGACTCAGTTCAGCACGCTGCGTTGCGGCAGGCGCCGTACGATGGCGCCAAGCAGCATGCCGTACAGCGGCACGAACAGCGCCAGGCTGACGGCCAGCTTGATCACGTAATCCACCATGGCGATTTCCACCCAGTTGGCAGCCATGAAAGGGTCGCTGCTCTGCCAGAAGGCGATGGAGAAGAACGCCAGGGTATCCATGGCCTGGCCGAACACGCTCGAGGCAGTCGGCGCAATCCACCACTGCGGCAACTTGCGCAGGCGGTCGAACACCTGAATGTCGAGCAGTTGGCCAAGCACGTATGCCAGGAAGCTGGCCAGCGCGATGCGGAACACGAACAGGTTGAATTCGCCGATGGCCGCCAGGCCGCCAAAGGCGCCGTCATGGAACAGCACCGAGACGATGTAGGAAGCGATCAGTGCCGGCACCATCACTCGGGCGATCACCACGCGGGCAGCGTGCTTGCCGATCAGGCGTACGGTAAGGTCGGTGGCCAGAAAGATGAACGGAAAGCTGAACGCACCCCAGGTGGTGTGCCAGCCGAACAGGGTGATCGGCAGCTGCACCAGGTAGTTGCTGGCGATGATGATGAGGATGTGAAACGCGATCAGCGCTGCCAATACGGAGCGGCTGACCGAGGCGGGAAGCAGGGTCATGGGATGTCCTTTTTCGTGAAATGGGGTTAGGGAACCCATTGCTGCCACCGACATGGCAGCGAGCGGCGCGCAGTGTACTGCCTGGACCGCGCTGGCGACAGCCCGCCTGGCGGATGGCGGGCTTCTTCAATAGTGATGCGTCGAAGGAAGAAGCAGACGTTGCGCAGCTGCTTTGTGGGAGGGGCTTCAGCCACGAGCTTTACCAGGCGCAAAGAACTCGGGGCTAAAGCGGATCGCCGCCCGGCCCCTCCTACAATTCACGCGAACGGCCACTCCCGCCACACAACATGTCGTTCCGCCGATCCTGTCAGTTGTTACTCGCCAGCTGCGCACCGTCCGGCATCACCCGACGCGCCAGCTGGAAGTGCTTCTTCCAGTAGCCGTCGCTGAGCTTGTCGATACGCACGTTGGTGCCGCGACGCGGCGCGTGAATGAAGCGGTCGTTGCCCAGGTAAATGGCCACGTGGTCGACGTTGCGCCCGCGGATGCGGAAGAACAGCAGATCGCCCGGCTCCAGATCGCCCTTGGCCACCTTGGGGCCGTCGACGCGGGAGAGGTCGCGGGAAGTACGCGGCAGATCGAGGTCATCGACCTGCTTGAAGGCGTATTTGACTAAGCCGCTGCAGTCGAAACCGTGCTCGGGGCTGGTGCCACCCCAGCGATAGGGCGTGCCCAACGCGCTCAATGCGCGACGAACAACGGCTTGGGAGGAGTTAGGATCGAGTTTGGCGGGGGCGACGACACGGCTGCTGCCGTCCTGCATGTGAACCCGGAAGCTGGCGGATGCGTTGCCAGCCGCAGCACATAAGAGGGTGCTACCTAAAATCAGAGAGATAATCAGTTTATTCAATGTGATGACCTAGAAAGAAGACTCAAGCCAAGCGCCGCGAATCCCTTCCTGAATCAGCCACTTGCAACCTAAATAATGAAATAAAAGAGTGCTCCGCACATCCCATGGACGGACAGCCCAAGACCACAATCGGTTCAATTCTGTTCACCTTTGGCGACGAACGGTATATGCCGTTAACGATCTCCAACGGCAATAAGATCAGCACCTTCATCTGCTAGGGTTAAGGCTTCCTCATGCATAAGGACACCGCCGATGAAGCCTCTGAAGACCGTGATCACCGCCGGGTTGCTGGCCCTCAGCGTCAGCCTCCATGCCCACGCCGAAGACGCCAAGTGCGCCAGCGTCAGCCTTGCCGACCCGGGCTGGAGCGATATCGCGGTCACCAACGGAATCGCCAGCCTGCTGCTCGATGGCCTGGGCTACAAAGCGCAGACGCGCACCCTGGCCGTGCCGATCATCTTCGCCGGGTTGCAGAAAGGGCAGGTCGACGTGTTCCTCGGCAACTGGATGCCGGCCGGCCAGCACGACTACGACCGCTACGTAGCCAGCGGGCAGATCGACAAGGTGGTGGAAAACCTCGGCGGCACCGAATACACCCTGGCCGTGCCGACCTACGCCCACGAAGCTGGCGTGAAGGATTTCAACGACCTCGCCAAATTCGCCGACAAGTTCGGCAAGAAGATCTATGGCATCGGCTCGGGCTCGCCGGCCAATGACTATATTCGCCAGATGATCGCCGGTAACGAGTTTGGCCTGGGCGACTGGCAGCTGGTCGAGTCAAGCGAGCAGGCCATGCTGGTACAGGTCGGCCGCGCGGTGAAACGCGACGAGTTCGTGGTGTTCCTGGGCTGGACGCCGCACCCGATGAACGTGCAGTTCGACATGCAGTACCTCAAGGGCGGCGAGAAATTCTTCGGCAGCACCGGTTCGGTCAACACCCTGGCCCGCAAAGGCTTTGTTGCCGAATGCCCGAACGTGGGCAAGCTGCTGACCAACCTGAAATTCACCCAGGAGATGGAAAACACCATCATGGACGACGTGCTCAACCGCAAGGAGGCCAACGGCACCGCCATCAAAAACTGGATCAAGGCCAACCCGCAGGTGCTAGACGGCTGGCTGGAGGGTGTGAAAACCCGTGATGGCGGTGACGGACTGGCGGCAGTGAAGGCCAAGCTGTAAGCACGAGGCCGGCGGAGCGCCGGCCTGTCGAATTCACTCGCGAATAAAGCGCAGCCCCACGCCCTCGGGGGTAACGCGCATGACTTCCATTTCCAGGATGGGCGCCGCGATGGGCAAATCCTGCACCTGGCCGGTCACCCGGGTGCCGAGTTCCAGAGCGGCCAGGTCATCGTGCTTGACGTACACGCCCCCGTCGGACAGGTCGCGGGTCTGAGCGACCAGCTCGCCGAAGCTCGGGTGGCAAATCTTGATGCGGCATTTCATCGGTGTACGGGGATGCTGACGCTGGTTGGCAGACATGTCCTGGCAGCCTCGAGAAGGTGTGCCCCGTTAATAGCTCAAAACACCGAACAAGCCTAGCGAAACGGCGCCTCATTGCGAGGCGCCACAAATTTCAGTACCAGCGCGCTTCGCCCTCGGGGCGTTTCTTGAAACGCTTCATGCTCCACATGTACTGGCTGGGGTAGGCGCGCACGTACTTCTCGACCACGCTGCTCATGGCCGCCACAGCGGTGTAGGTGTCTTCGCTGTACATCGCTTCCGGCGCGGCTTCGAGGATGACCTTGTAGCCGGAGCCATCTTCAAGGCGCAGCGCATGCAGGAACACGCCCACCGCCTTGCCGCCGGCAAGCATGCCCGGCACGAACTTGCTGGTCAGCGCCACGGTGCCGCAGAAGGGCACGAACATCCCGGACGACAGGCTTGGCTCCGGGTCGGCGGGAATGCCCACCGCGCCGCCCTTGCGCACTTCCTTGATGACGCTGAGGATGCCTTCCTTGGTCGACGGTGCCACGCGGTTGCCCAGCTGCACGCGCTGCTCGCGCAGCAGGTCATCGACCGCCTTGAGCTTGGGCGGGCGGTAGAAAATGATCGGTTTGCACTGCGAGCAGTAGAAGTGGTTGAGCACTTCCCAGTTGCCCAGGTGGCTGGTAATGCCGACCACGCCCTTGCCAGAAGCCAGCGCCGCTTCCAGCACTTCCAGGCCTTCGACTTCACGCACGCGCGCCAGCGACTTGTGCGCGGGCCAGACCCAGGCGCAAGCACTTTCGGTCAGGGTGCGGCCAATGTCCATGAGGCTGCGGCCTACCAGCTTGTCGTGCTCGGCAGCATTCAATTCGGGGAAGCATTTGGCGAGGTTGATGCGCACCACGTCACGAGAGCCGTTGGGCAGCCTCCACATCAGCCAGCCGATGATCGCACCGAGCGACTGCACAGCGCGCCAGGGCAGGAGGGCAAACAAGCGCAGGGAACCGACCACCAGCGCGCCTTTGAGCTTTTCCACGAACAGCTCCGATTGAGAAAAGGCGTCCATTGTAACCGCCCGAAGAGCCGATGTGGCCGTTACATACACGAACAGAAACGCGCAAACCTTCAGTAAAGCTGGGTTTTCAGGCGCTCCTGAAGCTGCTGTTCGTAGGCTTCGACGTCGAAACTCTCGTCCATCACCGCTTTGAGCAGGTCGCCCGCCGACGGCAGGCTGGCCCGCTCAACTTGGCGCTCGGCATTCCACAGGCCCGAGCGCACCGCCGCCTTGGAACACTGGAAGTAGCAGGTGTCGACGCTGATGCGCAGCACGCTGCGCGGCAGCTTACCTTGCGCTTCGCACAGCGCCAGCAATTCAGGGTCCAGCGAGATGCTCGCGCGGCCGTTGACCCGGAAGCTCTCGCCGACCCCAGGGATCAGAAACAGCAGCGCCACCTGGGGGTCGTGGATGATGTTGCGCAAGGAGTCGATGCGGTTGTTGCCGGGGCGATCCGGCAGCAGCAGGGTGCGCTCATCGAGAACTCGTACGAACCCCGGTGCGTCGCCCCGCGGCGAGCAGTCCAGCCCGTCCGGGCCGTGAGTGCCCAGCACCACGAAAGGCGATGCGGCCACCAGCGCCTGATAGGGCGCGCTCAGGCAGGGCATTTCCTTGCGCAGCGAGCGCTCATGAGGCATGCCGTACAGCGCCTGCAGCTGCTCGAGGGTGTCGATGGTGGCGCTCATGGGCGGGCCTCCTGTTGCAGTTGGGCGTAGCGATCGCAGTCGCGGGTGTGGTCCATGACCATGCCGGTGGCCTGCATGAAGGCGTAGCAGATGGTCGGACCGACGAAGGTGAAGCCGGCCTTCTTCAACGCCTTGCTCATGGCCTCGGCTTCGGGCGTGACCGCCGGTACGTCGCCACGGCCCTCGAAATGGTTGATCTTCGGCTGGCCGCCGACGAACGACCAGAGCAGCGCCACCGGATCGTCCAGGCGCAGCCAGGCCTGGGCATTCTTGCGCGCAGCCTGCAGCTTGAGGCGATTGCGGATGATGCCCGAGTCCTGCATCAGGGTTTCGATGTAATCGTCGCTCATTGCGGCCAGGCGCTCGGCATCGAAGCCGAACAGCACTTCACGATAACGCTCGCGTTTCTTCAGCACGGTGATCCACGACAACCCGGCCTGGGCGCCTTCGAGCAGCAGCATCTCGAACAGATGCTGGGGATCGCGCGACGGCACACCCCATTCCTCGTCGTGATAGGCCTGATACAGGGGATCGTCGTTACACCAGAAACAGCGGGGCATGGCAGTCGGCTCGGTGAGGGGCGAGGGCAGACTATAACCGCGGACTAAAGGCTCCTGTAGCCTGGGTGAAATCCGGGAAGCGATATTGGTCCGACTGCCAGGTTATCCGCTGAAGGGCGGATGGCGATTTTCGCGCGCATGGCGCGCTCCAACAAACGCCGGGGCGAGTCGTCGCCAGAGGGCTCACCTCTCGCCAGCTTCAAACTCATCGAGGCCACAACACTATCCACAGGACATGCCCTGCGCCGCGGCCGTTTTATCAGGCAAGACGGCGCAGCATGCGGGCTGCGCCTTGCTTCGGGTATACTCTCCGGCTTTCTGTCGCAGCCCCAACAGGTGAATTTTTCGTGAGCCAGACAACGCCTGCCGTGCGCACCTTCCAGGACTTGATCCTCGCCCTGCAACAATACTGGGCCGAGCAAGGCTGTGTGGTACTGCAACCCTATGACATGGAAGTGGGCGCCGGTACCTTCCACACCGCCACGTTCCTGCGCGCCATCGGCCCGGAAACCTGGAACGCCGCTTACGTGCAGCCATCGCGTCGCCCCACCGACGGCCGCTACGGCGAGAACCCCAACCGCCTGCAGCACTACTACCAGTTCCAGGTGGTCCTGAAGCCCAACCCGGAAAACTTCCAGGAGCTTTACCTGGGCTCGCTGAAGGCCATCGGCATCGATCCGCTGGTGCACGACATCCGTTTCGTCGAAGACAACTGGGAATCGCCGACCCTGGGCGCCTGGGGTCTGGGCTGGGAAATCTGGCTCAACGGCATGGAAGTCACCCAGTTCACGTACTTCCAGCAGGTCGGCGGCATCGAGTGCTACCCGGTCACCGGCGAGATCACCTACGGTCTCGAGCGCCTGGCCATGTACCTGCAGGGCGTCGATTCGGTCTACGACTTGGTGTGGACCGACGGCCAGTTCGGCAAGGTGACCTACGGCGACGTGTTCCACCAGAACGAAGTGGAGCAGTCGACCTACAACTTCGAGCACGCCAACGTCGAGAAACTGTTCGAGCTGTTCGACTTCTACGAAAGCGAAGCCAACCGCCTGATCGAACTGGAGCTGCCGCTGCCGACCTACGAGATGGTCCTCAAGGCTTCGCACACCTTCAACCTGCTGGATGCCCGCCGCGCCATTTCGGTGACCGCGCGCCAGCAGTACATCCTGCGCGTGCGCACCCTGGCCCGCGCCGTGGCGCAGAGTTATCTGCAGGCCCGTCGCCGCCTGGGCTTCCCGCTCGCCGCCCCCGATCTGCGTGATGAAGTACTGGCCAAGCTGGAGGCAGCAGAATGAGTGCGCTCGATTTTCTGGTTGAACTGGGCACCGAAGAGCTGCCACCCAAAGCCCTGAAAACCCTGGGCGAATCCTTCCTCGCCGGTATCGAGAAAGGCCTCAAGGCCGCCGGCCTGAGCTACCGTGGCGCGCGCTACTACGCCGCGCCGCGCCGCCTGGCCGTGCTGGTCGAGCAACTGGCCACCGAACAGCCGGACCGCACCGTCAACCTCGACGGCCCGCCCGTGCAGGCCGCCTTCGACGCCGAAGGCAATCCGACGCAGGCTGCACTGGGCTTCGCCAAGAAGTGCGGCGTGGAACTGTCGGCCATCGACCAGAGCGGGCCGAAGCTGAAATTCAGCCAGCACATCCCCGGCCAACGCGCCTACACGCTGCTGCCCGGCATCGTGGAAAACTCGCTGAACGAGCTGCCGATTCCCAAGCGCATGCGCTGGGGTGCCCGCAAGACCGAATTCGTCCGCCCGAGCCAGTGGCTGGTGATGCTGTTCGGCGACCAGATCGTCGACTGCGAAATCCTCGCCCAGAAGGCCAACCGCTTCTCCCGTGGCCACCGCTTCCACGCCAACCATGAAGTGCGCATCTCTGCGCCCGCCATGTACGCCCAGGAGCTACGCGCCGCCTACGTGATCGCGGACGTCGCCGAGCGCCGCGAGCAGATCGCCAAGCGCATCGAACAGCTGGCCACCGAGCAGCAGGGCAGCGCCATCGTGCCACCGGCGCTGCTCGACGAAGTCAGCGCCCTGGTCGAATGGCCGGTGCCGCTGGTCTGCTCTTTCGAGGAGCGCTTCCTGGAAGTGCCCCAGGAAGCGTTGATCACCACCATGCAGGACAACCAGAAGTACTTCTGCCTGCTCGATGCCGACGGCAAGCTGCTGCCGCGCTTCATCACCGTGGCCAACGTCGAGAGCAAGGATCCGACGCAGATCATCTCCGGTAACGAGAAGGTCGTGCGCCCGCGTCTCACCGACGCCGAGTTCTTCTTCAAACAGGACAAGAAGCAGCCGCTGGAAGCGTTCAATCAGCGCCTGGCCAACGTAGTGTTCCAGGCCCAGCTCGGCACCGTCTACGACAAGGCCCAGCGCGTCTCGGCCCTGGCCGGATTCATCGCCGGACGCATCGGCGGCGACGCCAAGCGTGGCGCTCGCGCCGGCCTGCTGAGCAAGTGCGACTTGGCCAGTGAAATGGTCGGTGAATTCCCGGAAATGCAGGGCATCGCCGGCTACTACTACGCGCTGAACGATGGTGAGCCGGAAGACGTCGCCCTGGCCCTGAACGAGCAGTACATGCCACGTGGCGCGGGCGCCGAGCTGCCGAGCACCCTGACCGGTGCGGCAGTGGCCCTGGCCGACAAGCTCGACACCCTGGTCGGCATCTTCGGTATCGGCATGCTGCCCACCGGCAGCAAGGACCCGTACGCACTGCGCCGTGCTGCCCTGGGCGTGCTGCGCATCCTCATCGAGAAGGGTCTGGAGCTGGACCTGGGCGCCACCGTCGAGTTCGCCGTGCGCCAGTACGGCAACAAGGTCAAGGCCGCCGGCCTGGCCCCGCAGGTGCTGGAATTCATCTTCGACCGCCTGCGTGCGCGCTATGAAGACGAAGGCGTGGACGTATCTGTCTACCAGGCCGTGCGTGCCGTGAACCCGCTGTCGCCGCTGGACTTCGACCAGCGTGTGCAGGCCGTGCAGGCCTTCCGCAAGCTGCCTGAAGCCGAAGCACTGGCCGCCGCCAACAAGCGTGTGTCCAACCTGCTGAGCAAGGCCGACGGGCAAGTGGCGAGCAGCATCGAAGCCCACTACTTCGATACGCCGGCCGAGTTCACCCTCAACGCCGCGATCCAGAAGGCCGACAATGCCGTGCAACCGCTGGCGCAGTCGCGTCAGTACCGCGAAGCGCTGGCCCAACTGGCCTCGCTGCGTACGCCGGTGGACGCCTTCTTCGAAGCGGTGCTGGTCAACGCCGAAGACCCCAAGGTTCGCGCCAACCGCTATGCGCTGCTGGCGCGTCTGCGTGGCCTGTTCCTGGGCGTCGCCGATATCTCGGTACTGGGCTAACGCCCAAGGCGCAAGGCTTCAAGCTACAGGCCGCAGGCTCAATAGCCGGACCTGAAGCCTGAAGCCTGAGGCCTGGAGCCAGTTTTATGAAGCTGATCATTCTCGACCGCGACGGGGTCATCAACCAGGATTCCGACGCCTATATCAAAAGCCTCGAGGAGTGGATTCCGATCCCCGGCTCCATCGAGGCCATCGCCGCGCTGAGCAAGGCGGGCTGGACCGTGGCCGTGGCCACCAACCAGTCCGGCATCGCTCGCGGCTATTATCCACTGAGCGTGCTGGAAGCCATGCACGCGCGGTTGCGTGAGCGGGTGGCGGAGCAGGGCGGTGAAGTCGGCCTGATCGTGCAGTGCCCCCATGGCCCGGACGATGGCTGCGATTGCCGCAAGCCCAAGCCCGGCATGCTGCGCCAGATCGGCGCGCACTACGATGTGTCGCTCGCCGGCGTGTGGTTCGTGGGTGACAGCGCCAGTGACCTGGAAACGGCGCTCGCCGTCGACTGTCAGCCCGTGCTGGTGAAAACCGGCAAGGGCGAACGCACCCTGGCCAAAGCCGCTCTGCCAACCGGCACCCTGATATTCGACGACCTGGCGGCCGTGGCTGCCCGGCTTCTCACTTGATAGCGCAGGCACGCCCTGCCACGGTAATCGCTCCCATGTCGCCAGTGCAGTCCCTCAGAACCGTACTCTTCTACCTGCTGCTGTCTTCCAGCTCGTTCGTCTGGTGCATCATCAGCGTGTTCGTCGCGCCCTTCCTGCCGTTCCGTGCCCGCTACCGTTTCGTGGTGCAGGCCTGGTGCCGCAGTGCCGTCTGGCTGGCCAAGGTGATTGCCGGCATCAAGTACGAGGTTACGGGCGCAGAAAATATTCCCGAGCGCCCCTGTGTGATCCTCGCCAAGCACCAGAGCACCTGGGAGACCTTCTTCCTGTGCGCCTACTTCGAGCCGCTGAGCCAGGTCATCAAGCGCGAGCTGATGTACGTGCCGTTCTTCGGCTGGGCGCTGTCCATGCTCAAGCCCATCGCCATCGATCGCAGCAACCCCAAGGCCGCGCTCAAGCAACTCGCCCAACAGGGCCGCACGCGCCTGGAACAAGGCGCCTGGGTACTGGTGTTCCCGGAAGGCACGCGCATCCCGGACGGCCAGATCGGCAAGTTCTCCCGCGGCGGCACCGCCTTGGCGGTGAACAGCAACCTGCCGGTGCTGCCGATTGCCCACAATGCCGGGCAGTTCTGGCCGAAAGACGGCTGGAGCAAGAAACCAGGCGTGGTGCAGGTGGTGATCGGCCCGGCGATGTATGCCGAAGGCGAGGGCCCACGGGCGATTGCCAACCTCAACGACCGCGCTTTCGAGTGGGTCAGCCAAGCGCAATGTGAAATCGGTGCCTTGAGTCCGCAAGCCGCCGCAGTGGAAACGTCCAACGATCTCGCCTGACGCGATCTGTGGATAACCTGTTGAGCAATTTTCCATTTAATTGAATTTACACTCCCATGGTACTGATAAATAAGGATTTTTATTGGTACCCATTCTGTCGATAAAGTGGGCATAAGTTTTTGCGCGACACATGACGATATTCACGTTGGCATCTCGCCTGACGGGGGCTTAAACGGCTAAGCTGGCGAACTGCAAAACCTAGAAACATGGCGAAACGGAGTTCGTAGCATGCTTTCGATCTATCAGCTGAAACCCCGCTTTCAGAATCTTCTGCGCCCCCTGGTGCAACGCCTGTACGACCGCGACGTCACTGCCAACCAGGTGACGCTGGCCGCTGCCGTGGTGTCGGTGCTCATCGGCCTGCTGCTGGCGATCTTTCCCGACCGCCTCTGGCTGTTCGCACTGATCCCGCTGTGGATGATTCTGCGTATGGCGCTCAACGCCGTGGACGGCATGCTGGCCCGCGAGTTCAGCCAGCAATCTACTCTAGGGGCCTACCTTAACGAGCTGTGCGACGTGATCGCCGATGCCGCCTTGTTCCTGCCTTTCGCCTTGCTGCCTGGCGTGTCACCGACTCTGGTGGTGATCCTGGTGCTGTTCGCGCTGATCAGCGAATACGCCGGGGTGATGGGGCCGATGGTCGGCGCCTCGCGCCGCTATGACGGCCCGATGGGCAAGAGCGATCGCGCCTTCTGCTTTGGCGTGCTGGGCGCTGGCGTGGCCACCGCGCTCTTGCCGCTGAGCTGGATCAACCCGATTCTCGCGGTAATCACCGCGCTGCTGCTGTACACGCTGTTCAACCGCGTACGCCAGGGCCTGGCGCAAGCGTCTTCTTCTGCGCAATAGGAATGCCTCGATGACTGAAGTTCGCTGCAATACCTTCACGACCCACGACGGCGTAAGCCTGTTCTACCGGCACTGGGCCGCCGACGCTATGCAGCCGCAGGCAGCCCGCCGCGCCATCGTGATGTTTCACCGCGGCCATGAGCACGGCGGGCGCATGGCCCACCTGGTCGAAGAACTTGGGCTAGAAGGCTTCGATTTCTTCGCCTGGGACGCCCGAGGCCATGGCGAATCGCCGGGGGAGCGGGGCGACAGCCCGAGCTTCGCTACCAGCGTGCGCGACGTGCAGACTTTCATCGACCATATCGCGGCCACCTACGGCATCGACACCACGGACATGGTGGTGCTGGCCCAGAGCGTCGGCGCCGCGGTGATCTCCACCTGGGTCCACGACTACGCACCGAAGATCCGCGCCCTGGTGCTCGCTTCACCAGCCTTCAAGGTCAAGCTGTACGTACCTTTCGCTCGCCCGGGCCTGAAGCTGATGCGCGCCTGGCGCGGCAACTTCTTCGTCAACAGCTACGTGAAAGCCAAGTTTCTCAGCCACGATCCGCAGCGCATCGCCTCGTTCGAGGCCGACCCGCTGATCAGCCGGCCTATTTCGGTGAACATGCTGCTGGGTCTCTACGACGCTGCCGAACGGGTGGTGGCCGATGCCCAGGCCATTCAGATTCCTACCCAGTTGCTGATCTCCGGCAGCGACTTCGTGGTACATCGCAAACCCCAGGAGCAGTTCTTCGCGCGCCTGGGCAGCCTGGACAAGGAAATTCACATCCTGCCCGGGTTCTTTCACGACACCCTGGGCGAGCGCGATCGTGCCCATGCCCTCAGCCGAATTCGACGTTTCGTGGTGAAGGCGTTCGAACAGCCGCTGCAGCGCCCGTCGCTGCTCCACGCCGACCGCCTCGGCTGGAGCTGCGCCGAGGCCGAAGAGCTGGCGGCGCCGCTACCCAAAAACTCCCCGCGCGATCTTTACTGGCGCGCTACCCGAGCCAGCATGCGCCTCGGCAGCAACCTTTCCGCCGGCGTGAAACTGGGCTTCGAGACCGGCTTCGATTCGGGCAGCACCCTGGATTACGTGTATCGCAACACGCCAACCGGCAACTCGCCTATTGGCCGGCTGATCGACCGCAACTACCTGAACTCCATCGGCTGGCGGGGCATTCGCCAGCGCAAGGTGCATGCCGAAGAGCTGCTGCGCCTGGCCATGGGCAAGTTGCGCGAGCAAGACCGCTCAGTGCGCATCGTCGACATCGCTGCCGGGCATGGCCGCTACATCCTTGAGTCGTTGGAGCAGGGCAGCGATAAACCGGATTCGATCCTGCTGCGCGACTACAGCGACATCAACGTGCGTGACGGCTCGGCATTGATCGAGCAGAAAGGCTTGGGCAGCATCGCCCGGTTCGTCAAAGGCGACGCTTTCGACAAGGCCGACCTGGCAGCGCTGGATCCCAAACCGACCCTGGCAGTGGTCTCCGGCCTGTATGAATTGTTCGCCAGCAACGCCATGGTCGGCGACTCCCTGGCAGGCCTCGCGGCAGCCGTGGAAGAGGGCGGTTACCTGATCTACACCGGCCAACCCTGGCACCCGCAGCTGGAACTGATCGCCCGCGCCCTGACCAGCCACCGCGGCGGAGAAGCCTGGGTGATGCGCCGGCGCAGCCAGGCAGAGATGGATCAACTGGTCGAAGCGGCAGGCTTTCGCAAGATCACCCAGCGCATCGACGAGTGGGGCATCTTCAGCGTGTCCCTGGCGCAGCGGGTGTCCTGATGACGCCCGCCGCGGTCGCCCCGGAAACCGGGCTATGGAAGCGCGGCGTACTCTGGCTGCTGCTGCTCGCGCCGCTGTTCTTCGGCACCTACGGCTTCGCCAACGGTTACACCGCGCAACGTGACGACGTCGGCAGCCTGGTGTTCGGCTGGGAGCGACAGATTCCCTTGTGGCCGTGGACGATCATTCCCTACTGGTCGATCGACCTGCTCTACTGCCTGGCCTTCCTGTTACCGCCTACCCGTGCTGCGGTGGATCACCTCGGTCTGCGACTGCTCAACGCGCAGGTGATCTGCATCACCTGCTTCCTGCTTTGGCCACTGCGTTTTACCTTCGACCGACCGGCGCTGGATGGGCTGTTCGGGATGATGTTCGACCTGCTGATGGGCTTCGACAAACCGTTCAACCAGGCCCCGTCGCTGCATATCACCCTGCTGGTGGTGCTTTGGGCGTGCTTCGCCCAGCACGCCAGTGGCCTGTGGCGCGTGGTCGTGCATATCTGGTTTTTCTTGATCGGCCTGTCGGTGCTGACCACCTGGCAACACCATTTCATCGATGTACCGACCGGCCTGCTCGCCGGCTTCCTGTGTCTGTGGCTGTGGCCCAGCGAAGGACGCAGCCCGCTGTTTGCCTGGCGCCTGGCCCGTGATCCGAAGCGCTGGCGGCTGGCCCTGCGCTATGCCTTTGGCGGGGCTTCGTGCAGCGCGCTGGCGATCCATTTCGGCGGCGCGGCTCTGTGGTTGATGTGGCCGGCGTTGTCGCTGCTGATCGTGGCGCTCAATTACGCGCTGTTCGGCGCCGCGGGTTTCCAGAAGCGTGCCGGTGGCCGTCTCAGCGCCGCCGGCACCTGGCTACTAGCACCTTATCTGGCCGCTGCCTGGATCAATTCCCGCGCCTGGACCCGTAAGCATCCGCAGCCCGATGAAGTAGCGGATGGCGTATGGCTGGGACGTATTCCTGCCAGGAACGAAGCGCAGCACTTCGCGGCCATCGCCGATCTCTGCGCCGAACTGCCATGCCGGGTCGACGGCAAGGCCTACCGAGAACTGGCCAGCCTCGACCTGATCGCCCCCAGCAGCGAACACTGCCTGCAGGCGGCCCTGGCCATCGAGGATCTGCGTCGTCACGGCCCGGTACTGGTGTGTTGCGCCCTGGGCTACTCACGCAGCGCCACCGCCATCGCCGCCTGGCTGCTGCACAGCGGTCGCTGCAGGAGCGTCGCAGAGGCCGTTTCGACGCTGCGCCAGGCTCGCCCACAGGTCGTACTGGGAAGCGCTCATTTACAGGCGCTGGAAGGCATTGTAGCGCCATTCTTATCCACAGACGGAGGCGTGCTGCATGGCCAGTGAGATGCACCTCAGCCTGATCGCCGCCATGCTGCGCCGCGGCAAGACCCTCGACCGCGCCTCCAGTACCCTGAGCCTGTTGGCGCTGGTCGTCGGTCTGGGCCCGTTGCTCGGCTTCATGGCACTGAGCACAGGCGCGGCGGTAT
This sequence comes from Phytopseudomonas straminea, assembly GCF_900112645.1. GTDB lineage: Bacteria > Pseudomonadota > Gammaproteobacteria > Pseudomonadales > Pseudomonadaceae > Aquipseudomonas > Aquipseudomonas straminea. The sequence continues at coordinate 833,774 of NZ_FOMO01000001.1, forward strand.
GCATCGCACTGCTAGTGTGCGGGCTGATCCAGAAGTATTACGCCCTGCGCGTCGCCCTCGATGCAGAGCTGTTCGCCGGCCTGGCCGCGGCGCCCGAGCAGCTGGATCGCCGTACCGCAGAGCTCGATCAGGCACTGGCGTCGCTGGGCCGCCAGGGCGAGCCCGCGCGCAGCTGGGAACAACGCAGCCAGGGTGCCGTGCGCCTGCTGCGTTTGCAGGCGCTATGGCTGGCTCTGCAACTGTTGGTCGCACTGGCAGCCATCGTGCTGATGCCGTGGCTTTCACACATTCGATTCGGATAAGGACTCTGTCATGCTCGCCTCGCTGGTCGCCTTTCTCATCACCTCTGGTGCGCGACTGCTCACCGGTGCGCGCGCCCTATGGCTCGGCAGCACCGCGCAGCCAGTGCAACGCATCTACTACGCCAACCACAGCAGCCACGGCGACTTCGTGCTGCTATGGGCATCGCTGCCCGCCGAGCTGCGCAAGCGCACCCGCCCGGTGGCCGGCTCCGACTACTGGATGAAGGGCGCGTTGCGCAGCTTCGTGATCCAGCGGGTGTTCAACGGCGTACTGGTCGATCGCCAGCGCAGCGATCCCAGTGCCAACCCACTGCAGGCGATGCTCGATGCGCTGGGCGAGGGTGATTCGCTGATCGTCTTCCCCGAAGGCACCCGCAATCTGGAAGACGGCCTGCTGCCGTTCAAGAGCGGCCTCTATCACCTGGCCAAGGCACGCCCGGATGTCGAGGTGATTCCGGTGTGGATCGCCAACCTCAACCGGGTGATGCCCAAGGGCCGTGCCTTGCCGCTGCCGTTGCTATGCACCCTGAATTTCGGCGCGCCACTGGGCATGGGTGAGGAGGAGGGCAAAGACGCCTACCTCGAACGTGCCCGCAGCAGCCTGTTGGCCTTGGCTCCCGAGGAGGCTTGAGATGGATCGTAATACCTTGCTGTTGTTCGCCGGTATCGGTGGTCTGCTGTTGCTCGCCAGCCTGATCGGCTGGTTGCTGAAACTACGTGCCGGCCCGGGGCCCCATTCGGTCATCGACAACCTCAACGCCCGCATCAACGCCTGGTGGGCGATGGTGGCGGTGATCGGCTTCGCTTTCCTGTTCGGCAATATCGGCGTGGTGGTGCTGTTCTACTGCGTGTCGTTCTACGCCCTGCGCGAATTCATGACGCTCACCCCCACCCGGCGCAGTGACTACCCGGCACTGGTTGCCGCCTTCTACTTCGCGCTGCCGATGCAGTACCTGCTGATCGGTATCGGCTGGTATGGCCTGTTCGCCATCTTCATTCCGGTCTACGTGTTTCTGCTGCTGCCGATCCTCTCGTCCTTGGGCGGCGACACCACACGCTTTCTCGAACGTACGTCCAAGGTGCAGTGGGGCCTGATGATCGCGGTGTACTGCATCTCCACCGTACCGGCGCTGCTGACCCTGGAGATCGCCGGCTATGAAGGCCGCAACCTGCTGCTGATTGCCTGGCTGGTGATCGTGGTGCAGATCTCCGACGTTCTGCAGTACGTGTGCGGCAAGCTGGCCGGCAAACGCAAGATCGCCCCCAACCTCTCCCCATCCAAGACCGTGGAAGGCTTCTTTGGCGGTGTGGCCCTGGCCACCCTGGTCGGCGCCTCGCTGTACTGGATTACCCCGTTCGCCTTCTGGCAGGCCGCCCTGTTCGCCCTGCTGGTGTGCCTGCTCGGCTTCGCCGGCGGCCTGGTGATGTCGGCGATCAAACGCGACCGCGGCGTGAAGGACTGGGGCCACATGATCGAAGGCCACGGCGGCATGCTCGACCGCCTCGACTCGGTATGCTTCGCCGCACCGGTGTTCTTCCATATGGTGCGTTACTGGTGGGGCTGACGCCATAAGCAATTGATAGGCAATAAAAAACCCGGCGCAAGGCCGGGTTTTTTATGGGTACGCGCGGTTAGACGTCGAGGTTAGACACCGCCAGGGCGTTGGTCTCGATGAAGTCGCGGCGCGGTTCCACTTCGTCGCCCATCAGGGTGTTGAAGATCTGGTCCGCGGCAATGGCGTCTTCGATGCGCACCTTGAGCATGCGGCGCACTTCCGGGTCCATGGTGGTTTCCCACAGCTGGTCCGGGTTCATCTCGCCAAGACCTTTGTAGCGCTGGATGCTGTGGCGCTTGGTGCTCTCGGTCATCAGCCAGTTCAGGGCTTCCTTGAAGGTGGTGACCGGCTTCTTGCGCTCACCACGCTGCACGTAGGCACCTTCTTCCAGCAGACTGTTCAGCTGGTCGCCCAGGCTGGTGACGGTCTTGTAATCGTTGCTGGTGAAGAAGTCACGGTTGAAGGTGATGTAGCTGGAGTTGCCGTGGGAGATCATCTCGACCTCGGGCAGCCATAGGTGGCGCTCGGTGTCTTCGCGCAGGCTGGTCTTGTAGGCCAGGCCGGAGCGATCCATGGTCTTCAAGTGGGCATCGAACTTCAGGCGCCAGGCTTCCATGACGTCGCGGTTGGCGAGCATGTCCTGAGTCACACCTTCGAGGTAGACGAAGTGCTCGGTGATCTCTTCCGGGTACAGACGCGACAGACGCTTGAGGGTCTTCATCACCGTGCGGTAGTCGCCGACCAGGCGCTGCAAAGATTCGCCGGAAAGGCCAGGGGCCGCTTCGTTGACATGCAGGCTGGCGTCTTCCAGAGCCGACTGGGTCATGTATTCCTCCATGGCCTCGTCGTCCTTGATGTATTGCTCCTGCTTGCCCTTCTTGACCTTGTACAGCGGCGGCTGGGCGATGTAGATGTAACCACGCTCGACCAGCTCCGGCAGCTGACGGAAGAAGAAAGTCAGCAGCAGGGTACGGATGTGCGAACCGTCGACGTCAGCATCGGTCATGATGATGATGTTGTGGTAACGCAGCTTGTCGATGTTGTATTCCTCGCGGCCGATGCCACAGCCCAGCGCGGTGATCAGCGTACCGACCTCCTGGGAGGAAATCATCTTGTCGAAGCGCGCCTTTTCGACGTTGAGGATCTTGCCCTTGAGCGGCAGGATCGCCTGAGTCTTGCGGTTACGGCCCTGCTTGGCAGAACCGCCCGCGGAGTCACCCTCCACTATGTACAGTTCGGAGAGGGCAGGGTCCTTCTCCTGGCAGTCGGCCAATTTGCCTGGCAGGCCGGCGATATCCAGCGCGCCCTTGCGACGGGTCATTTCACGGGCCTTGCGCGCCGCTTCACGGGCCCGGGCAGCGTCGATCATCTTGCCGACAACGGCCTTGGCTTCGTTCGGGTGCTCAAGCAGGAAGTCGGCGAAGTATTTACCCATCTCCTGTTCCACCGCGGTTTTCACCTCGGAGGAGACCAGCTTGTCCTTGGTCTGGGAGCTGAACTTCGGATCCGGCACCTTCACCGAGATGATCGCGGTCAGGCCTTCACGGGCATCGTCACCGGTGGTCGAGACCTTGTGCTTCTTGGCCAGGCCTTCCTGCTCGATGTAGTTGTTCAGGTTACGGGTCAGCGCCGAGCGGAAGCCAGCCAGGTGCGTACCGCCGTCACGCTGCGGAATGTTGTTGGTGAAGCACAGCAGGTTCTCGTTGAAGCTGTCGTTCCACTGCAGAGCGACTTCCACACCCACGCCGTCGTCACGCTGGACGTTGAAGTGGAACACCTGGTTCACCGCGGTCTTGTTGACGTTCAGGTACTCGACGAACGCCCGCAGGCCGCCCTCGTACTTGAACAGCTCTTCCTTGGCGGTGCGTTCGTCCTTGAGCAGGATGCCGACACCGGAGTTCAGGAACGACAGTTCACGCAGGCGCTTAGCGAGGATGTCCCAGCTGAAGTGGATGTTGGCGAAGGTGTCTTCGGACGGTTTGAAGTGGATCTGTGTACCCGTGCCATCGGTATCACCAACCGCCGCCAGAGGTGCCTGGGGCACGCCGTGGACGTAGGTCTGCTCCCAGATCTTGCCGCTACGGCGAATGGTCAGCACCAGCTCCTTGGAGAGGGCGTTCACCACGGATACGCCCACGCCGTGCAGGCCGCCGGATACCTTGTAGCTGTTGTCATCGAATTTACCGCCGGCGTGCAGCACGGTCATGATGACCTCGGCTGCCGAAACGCCTTCTTCCTTGTGCATGTCGACCGGAATACCACGGCCGTTGTCGCGCACACTGATCGACTCATCCGGATGGATGGTGATGGTGATCTCGCTGCAATGACCAGCCAAGGCTTCGTCGATGGAGTTGTCGACCACCTCGAAGACCATGTGGTGCAGGCCGCTGCCATCGTCGGTGTCACCGATGTACATGCCTGGCCGCTTGCGTACGGCATCCAGGCCTTTCAGTACCTTGATACTGTTGGAGTCGTACGTTTGGTTTTCGCTCATGCCTTACTCCCGGTGGTCGTGGGTCTGGGTGATACGCCCATGTTCCACGTGGAACATGGAAACCGGCGTATCCGTTTGCCAGCCATCGCTCAACAATTCATGGTCTACACAGGTGATGAATACCTGGCAGTTCAAATCTTCCAACAAACGACACAAAGCGCGGCGATGCTGCTCATCCAGTTCTGACGGCAGGTCATCCACCAGATAGATACATTGGCCGCGCTTGGCCTGATCAACCAAATGCCCCTGAGCGATTCGCAAGGCGCACACCACCAGCTTCTGCTGGCCACGGGAGAGAATATCTGCCGCATTGTGCGCACCCAGCCTTAACCTGAGATCGGCGCGTTGCGGTCCGGATTGGGTGTGCCCAATCTGCTGGTCACGCAATAACGACGACGTCAGCACTTCACTCAGAGGACGCTCTTTATCCCATCCCCGGTAATAGCTCAATGTGAGCCCCTGCAGATCGACCAGTTCACTGAGGGTACGCTCGAAGACGGGCTTCAATTGCTGTATGTAGGATCGCCGATAACTGTCGATTTCATCGCTGGCCAGGCACAACTCGCGATCCCAGGCCGCTTGAGAAACGGCGTCAAGTGTACCACGGCGAAGCCAGGAATTACGCTGCTTGAGGGCCTTCTGCAGGCGCTGCCAGGCAGGCAAAAATCGCTGTTCCACGTGGAACACTCCCCAATCGAGGAACTGCCGACGGATCTTCGGTGAGCCCTCCAGCAACCGGAAACTGTCCGGATTGATCAGTTGCAAAGGTAACGTTTCGGCAAGCTGCGCAGCGCTGCGCGCGTTCTGCCCGTCAATGCGAATCTGGAATTCGCCCTGACGATCTCGTGATACGCCGAGGTTGCTAAGCCGGCCATCATTCAACTGCACCTGCCCAAACAGGGTACAGACCTGCTGCTCGTACTGAATCACCGGCAACAGGCGAGCACTGCGAAAGGAACGCGCCAGGCCGAGCAGGTGAATACCCTCGAGCACACTGGTCTTGCCGCTGCCGTTATAGCCGTAAAGAATGTTGATACGCGGCGAGGGCAGCAGGGTCGACGGCTCGAGATTACGAACGGCGGTGAAATTGATGCGGGTCAGGGACATGAACAGGCCGAAAGAGAAGGGCAGCGATCACGCCGCCTGAAACGAAATCAGCCTTGGATGTTACGGATCTAAACTGCATCCGAACATACCAAGGCTGATTATCTGACGCTGGGTAGCTGCCTTTCAGCAGCTGGAATTACAAACGCATCGGCATGACGACGTAAGCGGAGTCGTCATTGTCGGCTTCCTGTACCAGTGCGCTGCTGTTGGAATCGGAGAGAATCAGACGCACCTGCTCGGTGGTCATCACGCCGAGTACGTCCAGCAGGTAGCTGACGTTGAAACCGATTTCCAGCGAGCTGCCGTTGTAATCGACGGCGATTTCTTCTTCCGCCTCTTCCTGCTCCGGGTTGTTGGCCTGGATTTTCAGCAGGCCAGCGGCCAGTTGCAGACGAATACCGCGGTACTTTTCGTTGGACAGAATTGCGGTACGGCTGAAGGCTTCGCGCAGACCCTGACGATCGGCGACCACCAGCTTGTCGCCACCACGGGGCAGAACGCGCTCGTAATCCGGGAACTTGCCGTCGACCAGCTTGGAGGTGAAGGTGAACTCACCGGTAGTCGCACGGATGTGATGCTGGCCCAGGACGATGGACACTTCGCCGTCCTGCTCAGTCAGCAGGCGAGCCAGCTCGAGAATACCCTTGCGCGGCACGATGACCTGGTGCTTGCCGTCCTGCTGGATGGTCGCTTCCATGGAGCACATCGCCAGGCGGTGACCGTCAGTGGCAACGGCGCGCAGGATGCCGGTCTGCACTTCAATCAGCATGCCGTTGAGGTAGTAGCGCACGTCCTGCTGAGCCATGGCGAAGCTAGTGCGCTCGATCAGACGGCGCAGTTTGCTCTGTACCAGGTTGAAGGTCAGCGAACCCGGGCCTTCCTCGACGGTGGGGAAATCATTGGCCGGCAGCGTGGACAAGGTGAAACGGCTACGACCGGCCTTGACCAGCAGCTTCTGCTCGTCGACGCGGATGTCGATCAGTGCATCGGCAGGCAGGCTCTTGCAGATGTCCATCAGCTTGCGGGCTGGCACGGTGATCTCGCCGGGCTCGGCGGCATCTTCCAAGGCCACGCGACCAACCAGCTCGACCTCCAGGTCGGTACCGGTCAGCGACAGTTGCTGGCCTTCGACGACCAGCAGAACGTTGGACAGAACCGGCAAGGTCTGGCGGCGTTCCACGACGCCGGCGACCAGTTGCAGGGGTTTCAACAGGGCTTCGCGTTGAATGGTGAAGTGCATGGTCTAGTCCCTTGCCTCGTGCATGGAGTTGCGTATCAAGTGGTCAGTGTACGCAGCAGGTTCTTGTAATCCTCGCGGATGTCCGCGTCGGATCCCCTAAGTTCAGCAATCTTACGACAGGCGTGCAACACAGTGGTGTGATCACGACCGCCGAACGCCACGCCGATCTCCGGCAGGCTGTGGTTGGTCAATTCCTTGGACAACGCCATGGCGACCTGACGCGGCCTGGCGATGGAACGCGAACGACGTTTGGACAACAGATCGGTGATCTTGATCTTGTAGTACTCGGCCGTGGTGCGCTGGATATTGTCGATGCTCACCAGCTTGTCCTGCAGGGCCAACAGGTCCTTCAGCGATTCACGGATCAGCTCGATGGTGATGTCGCGGCCCATGAAGTGCGAGTGGGCGATGACGCGTTTCAGCGCACCTTCAAGCTCACGCACATTGGAGCGGATACGCTGGGCAATGAAGAACGCCGCATCGTGGGGCAGCTCGACCCTGGCTTGGTCGGCCTTCTTCATCAGGATCGCCACACGGGTTTCCAGCTCGGGCGGTTCGACCGCCACGGTCAGGCCCCAGCCGAAGCGCGACTTCAGACGCTCTTCCAGCCCTTCGATTTCCTTCGGGTAGCGGTCGCTGGTGAGAATCACCTGCTGGCCGCCCTCGAGCAGTGCGTTGAAGGTGTGGAAAAACTCTTCCTGAGAGCGCTCCTTCTTGGCGAAGAACTGAATGTCATCGATCAGCAGCGCATCCACCGAGCGGTAGAAGCGCTTGAATTCGTTGATGGCATTGAGTTGCAACGCCTTGACCATGTCAGCCACGAATCGCTCGGAGTGCAGGTACACGACCTTGGCGTTCGGGTTCTTGGCCAACAGGTGGTTACCCACCGCGTGCATCAAGTGCGTTTTACCCAGGCCGACGCCGCCATAAAGGAACAGCGGGTTGTAACCGTGCTTGGGATTGTCCGCCACCTGCCAGGCAGCGGCGCGGGCCAACTGGTTCGACTTGCCCTCGACAAAATTATCGAAGGTGAAGGTGCGGTTCAGGTAGCTGGTGTGCTTGAGGCCACCTTCTACCTGCACGTTACGCTCGGTACGCGTCGGTGCAACGCTGGGCGTTGCACCGGCCATGGAGTCGAAGCTGGCCCGCGAAGGCTCGGTCTGCGCCGGCGGCTTGGGCGGCGGTGCGCTGACCTGAGGTACCGGGGCTGCGGGTGCAGGTGCGGAGGGCGCCGGACTGTTGTAGCTGGAAGCAGACGGCGAAGGTGTCAGTACCGCCCGCGGCGCCGAACTGCGACGGCTGCCGATCAATAGCGAAATAGCCGGCACCAGACCAGTCGCTCGCTCACCGAGCAACTCGAGCATGCGGCCCATGTACTTTTCGTTGACCCAGTCGAGAACGAAACGATTCGGTGCGTAGACACGCAACTCATCGCCTTCGGCTTCTACTTGTAGTGGACGGATCCAGGTGTTGAATTGCTGGGCAGGCAGTTCATCGCGCAGGAGTTCCACGCACTGCTGCCAAAGTTCCACGGACACGGACATCCCCTGATTGAAAGCGCTGAGGCAAAAACAGCGCTTATTGTAGCTTCAAGAGGTGGAGTTATCCACATAGGAAAGCCAATCAGTACACGCTAAATCAAGGTGTTAGGCAATTTGCCACATGTCGGAAAAGACCTGATTGTACTCTGTGGATAAAGCGGCATAAGCACCGTTTAAAAGCGGGTGGAAAACTCTCTGGATATTCGACCTGTGGGTAAAAACGCATTTCGTCCCCAGGCGATACCCAGAACGCGAACATGCGCAGCACGGTTTTCTGACAGACTTTTGAATCGCCGCAACCCTTAAATGTTCTGGCCTGTATGAACTTATCCACAGAAGGGGTCGAGCTAAGCTATAAACACTAAAACAAGCCTTTCTAAAAAGATTCTTTCCTTTATATTTCTCTATCTGCAAAACAACTGGTTGGAAATTGACCTGGCCTGCGGCTTTCTCTAGAATCGCCGGTCTCTTAAAACGGGGACCATTCCGGTCCGTTGTCGATAACCAGGTAACCGCATCATGAAACGCACTTTCCAACCCAGCACCATCAAACGCGCTCGTACCCACGGCTTCCGTGCTCGCATGGCTACCAAGAACGGCCGTGCCGTCCTGTCGCGTCGTCGCGCCAAGGGCCGTGCTCGCCTGACTGTCTGATTTTTCCAGTCTTGTGGTGAGTCGAGGCTTCGGCCGGGAGAAGCGCCTGCTCACTCCCCGGCAATTCAAGGCAGTCTTCGACTCTCCAAGCGGCAAAGCGCCGGGCAAGAGTGTCCTGCTGCTGGCGCGCAACAATGAGCTCGATCATCCACGCCTTGGGCTGGTGATCGGCAAGAAGAGCGTCAAGCTCTCCGTTGAGCGCAACCGCCTGAAACGCCAGATCCGCGAATCGTTCCGCCTCAACCAGGACAATCTGGTGGGCTGGGACATCGTGGTCGTTGCGCGTAAAGGCCTGGGTGATCTGCAGAACGCCGAGCTGGCTCAACAGTTCAGCAAATTGTGGAAGCGCCTGGCTCGCAGCAAACCTGCCCAACAGGCCAATGCCCAGACCGGGGTGAACGACAATCCCCATGCGTAAACTGGTTCAAGCTCCAATCCGGTTTTACCAGTACGCCATCAGTCCGATGATGGCCAGTCATTGTCGTTTCTACCCCACTTGTTCCTGCTACGCGCTTGAAGCCATCGAAACCCATGGCGTCCTGCGTGGTGGCTGGCTGACCGTTCGTCGTCTGGGACGCTGCCACCCCTGGCATCCCGGAGGCTACGATCCGGTGCCCCTCGCGAAAAACTCCCGTTCCTCTTCGATGGCCGAATAATCATGGATATCAAACGTTCGATCCTGATCGTCGCCCTGGCAGTCGTGTCCTACATGATGGTTCTTCAATGGAACCAGGACTACGGCCAGGCCGCTCTGCCGAATCAGACCGCTTCGACCAGCAAACCCGCACCGAGTCTGCCGGAAACCGCTTCGACGGCGGCCAGCAATGACGACGTGCCGACCGCCAATGCTGGCAACACCGAGCCAAGCCCGGTGGAAACCGTTGCGGTCAGCGACGAGCTGATTCAGGTCAAGACCGACGTACTGGATCTGGCCATCGATCCGCGTGGTGGTGATGTGGTTCGCCTGAGCCTGCCGCACTACCCGCGCCGCCAGGACCGTCCGGACGTGCCCTTCCAGCTGTTCGACAACGGCAACGAGCACCTGTACCTCGCACAGAGCGGCCTGACCGGTGCCAACGGCCCGGACGCCCGTGCCGGTGGCCGCCCGCTGTACAACAGCGACCAGCGCGTCTACCAACTGGCTGACGGCCAGGAGCAACTGGTGGTCGACCTGACCTTCAGCGATGCTGGCGTCAACTACACCAAGCGTTTCACCTTCCACCGCGGCCTGGACACCAGCTGCTCGGCCAAGGAAGTTGAGCAGAAGAAAACCGGTTGCATCACCGGCAATGGTTACGAGATCGGTGTTACCTACCTGATTAACAACCAGAGCGCCAATGCCTGGACCGGTAACCTGTTCGCCCAGCTCAAGCGTGATAACAGCGGTGACCCATCCTCGAGCACCGCCACCGGCACCGCCACCTACCTGGGTGCCGCGCTGTGGACGCCTGAGAAGCCATACACCAAGGTGTCCATGAAGGACATCGACAAGCAGAACCTCAAGGAAACCGTGCAGGGTGGCTGGGTTGCCTGGCTGCAGCACTACTTCGTGACTGCGTGGATTCCGGCCAAGGACGACACCAACCTGGTACAAACCCGTAAGGACAGCCAGGGCAACTACATCATCGGCTACACCGGCCCAGCGCTGACCGTGCCGGCTGGTGCCGAAGGCCAGGCCAGCACCACGCTGTACGCCGGTCCGAAGATCCAGAAGGATCTGGCCGCGCTGTCGCCTGGCCTGGACAAGACCGTCGACTACGGCATCCTGTGGTTCCTCGCCGAGCCGATCTTCTGGCTGCTGGAACATATCCACAACCTGCTGGGTAACTGGGGCTTCTCGATCATCGTGCTGACGCTGATCATCAAGCTCGCGTTCTTCCCGTTGTCGGCTGCCAGCTATCGCTCCATGGCGCGCATGCGTGCCGTATCGCCACGCCTGCAGGCATTGAAGGAACAGTTCGGTGATGATCGCCAGAAGATGTCCCAGGCGATGATGGAGCTGTACAAGAAAGAGAAGATCAACCCGCTGGGCGGCTGCCTGCCGATCCTGGTACAGATGCCGGTGTTCCTGGCCCTGTACTGGACCCTGCTGGAATCCGTCGAGATGCGTCAGGCACCGTGGATCCTGTGGATCACCGACCTGTCGATCAAGGATCCGTTCTTCATCCTGCCGATCATCATGGGCGCCACCATGTTCATCCAGCAGCAGCTGAACCCGACGCCCCCGGACCCCATGCAGGCCCGCGTGATGAAAATGATGCCGATCATTTTCACCTTCTTCTTCCTGTGGTTCCCGGCTGGTCTGGTGCTGTACTGGGTGGTCAACAACGTCCTGTCCATCGCCCAGCAGTGGTACATTACCCGCAAGATCGAAGCCGCGAACAAGCCTTCCGAGGCCTAAGCGCTCGCGCTTCACCCGCTACATGACAGACGCCCCCTAGTGGGGCGTTCTGCTATCCAGCGTCTGGAGAATGTTATGTCCGCCCCCCGTGAAACCATCGCCGCCGTCGCCACCGCCCAGGGTCGCGGCGGCGTGGGTATCGTCAGAGTCTCCGGCCCGCGGGCCCGGATGATCGCCATCACCCTGAGCGGCATCGAGCCCAAACCGCGGCATGCTCATCATGGCGCCTGGCATGACGATGCCGGCGAGGTGATCGATGAAGGCCTGCTGCTGTTCTTCCCTGGGCCCCATTCGTTCACCGGCGAAGACGTGCTCGAACTACAGGGCCATGGCGGTCCGGTGGTTCTCGATATGCTCCTGCAGCGCTGCCTGGAGCTCGGCGCTCGCCAGGCACGCCCGGGAGAATTCAGCGAACGGGCATTTCTCAACGACAAGCTCGACCTGGCCCAGGCCGAAGCCATCGCCGACCTGATCGAGGCCAGCTCGGCCGAGGCGGCGCGTAATGCCGTGCGCTCGTTGCAGGGTGAATTTTCCCGGCGTGTGCATGAGCTGACCGAGCGTCTGATCGCCCTGCGCATCTATGTCGAGGCGGCCATCGACTTCCCTGAGGAGGAAATCGACTTCCTCGCCGATGGCCACGTGCTCAGTCTGCTCGAAGGCGTGCGCGAACAGTTATCCACAGTGCTGCGCGAAGCCGGCCAGGGCGCCCTATTACGCGACGGCATGACGGTGGTCATCGCCGGACGGCCGAATGCCGGCAAGTCCAGCCTGCTCAATGCCCTGGCCGGGCGTGAGGCCGCTATCGTCACCGATATCGCCGGTACCACCCGTGATGTGCTGCGCGAACATATCCACATCGACGGAATGCCGCTGCACGTAGTCGACACCGCCGGGTTGCGTGATACCGATGATCAGGTCGAGCGGATTGGCGTGGAGCGTGCGCTGAAAGCGATCGGCGAGGCGGACCGCGTGCTGCTGGTCGTCGACTCGACGGCGCCCGAAGCCGCCGATCCCTTCGCCCTGTGGCCTGAATTTCTGCAGCAGCGGCCGGACATGGCTCGAGTCACGCTGATTCGCAACAAGGTGGACCTGTCCGGCGAACCTGTAGCGCTGCACAACGCCGGCGATGGCCAGGCCACCCTGGCGCTGTCTGCCAAATCCAGCGAGGGCCTGGAACTGCTGCGCGAACACCTGAAGGCCTGTATGGGTTTCCAGCAAACCGCGGAGAGCGGCTTCAGCGCCCGCCGCCGTCACCTCGACGCCCTCCACCAGGCGCAACGCCATCTCGACCACGGCCACGCGCAACTGACCCTGGCCGGTGCCGGCGAGCTGCTCGCCGAGGACCTGCGCCAGGCTCAACAGGCCCTGGGCGAAATCACTGGTGCTTTCAGCTCCGATGATCTGCTGGGACGGATCTTCTCCAGTTTCTGCATTGGCAAGTAACGACTGTAAAGCACGCTGTGGATAAGTCCGCGAAACCTCGGAACACCGGGAACGCTGGCTGATAGGGATAGTCTGAACGTGCGGTAGCTGGCAATTTTCACTTTCCCACAGCCTCAGTAAAGGACTACAGCATGAGTGGCCTTCCGGTTTCTCATATCGGTCACAAGGTGGCCGGTTCCGTGATTGTTTCCGGCTCGCCCAACGTCTTCGTGGGCAGCACTGCCGTCGGCAAGGCGAACCGTCCATCGGCGTGTGGACCCGTAACCGGGCAGCCGGTCAACCCGATGCTCGGCGTGAAGATCCTTCCGGGGGAGGTGGATTTCTCGCTACCGGCGCCCATCCCTTTCGCCTTTATGCGGATGTACGTCTCCAGTAATGAGCGCATCGGCAGCCTGGGCCAGGGCTGGGCATTGCCCGCTGAAGGTCTGGGGCTGGAAGTATGCGATGAGCACACTGTCCTGATCGATTCCCAGGGCCGGCGTATCGGTTTCCCGGCATTGGCGCCAGGCGCTGCCTTCTATTCCGGTAGCGAGCTGCTGTGGATTCGACGCGGTGGCCACGACGCGGATCAGCCGTTCGAGGCCTGGGGCAGCAAGTGGATCGGCGTGCCGCTGTCCGTGCAGCAGCACGAGGGCTCGGTCGTGGTCCTTCGCGAGCGGATGTTCCTGCATTTTCTGCGCAACGGTGAAGGCCACTGGCTGCTGCATGCCAGCTTCGATCGCAATGGCTATCGCACCGAATTCAGCTGGAACGCCTCGGGCAGCCTATCCTGCGTAAGGGACAGTGCGGGTCGCAGCTATGCCTTCATCTATCAACAGGTTGGCGAGCCGATGCCTGGCGACTCGGGATTGCGCCTGTACGGGATCATTCTCGGCAACCCGGACGGCCCGCTACCAGCAGGCCTCGACCCGACACAACCGGGTCTCGACTGGCTGGTGACCTACGGCTTCAACGACAGTGGCGATCTCGTCGAAGTGCGCAACCGTATGGGGCAGGTGACGCGCCGCTTCGAATGGCAGAACCATATGCTGGTGGCTCACGCGCAGCCCGAGGGGCTCGAGGTTCGCTACGAGTGGAGCACCTATGACCCCACCGGTAAGGTCATCCGGCAGACCGAACTCGATGGGCTTACCCGCGACTACCGCTACGAATCAAGCCATACCGACGTGGTCGATAACCTCGGTCGCCGCGAGCGGTACCTGTTCGAAGGTGAAGGTGCCGAGCGGCAGTGGATTGCCCACGAGCGCGCTGATGGCAGCCGGATCGAATTCACCTACGACGCCTACGGCCGCCTGGCCACCATCAAGGATCCGCTGCAACGCGTGCTACAGGCGCGCTTCAATGGCGAAGGTATGCGTGCCGAGCTGGAAGAGCCGGGCAAAACCGGAACCCGCTACTTTCTCGACGACGACAACGGCTTCGTCACCGGTATGCGGAACCCTGACGGCCATGAATGGCAGATGTTACGTGATGAACGTGGCAATACGATCAGCCTGATCGACCCGCTGGGCGCGCAAACGCAGCAGACATATCAGGATTCGCGCCTACCTGATCGCCCTACGCGGATAACCGATGCCAAAGGAGGAACGCGACAACTGGCCTGGAATCGCTTCGGTGCCCTGGAGAGCTACACCGATTGCTCCGGGCATACCACCACTTGCGAATACGACAGCAATGGCTGGCTGATCGCGAGAACCGGCCCGCTCGGTCAGACTACCCGCTACCTGCGCGATAACGTGGGTCGGATAACCCGCCGTGTATCGGCAGATGGCACGCAAATCGACTACCTCCACGATCACCTTGGCCGCGTACGTCAGGTCAATGCCGCGAATCAGCAGGTCAACCTGACGTGGGATCGGTTCAGCAGACTTACCAGCGTCACCAACCCTAACGGCGGTATTCAGCAATACGCCTATGACCTGGCAGGTCGCCTGATCGCCTTGCATAACGAGAACGGCGCACAAATCCGCTTCGCCTATGACGAAGTAAACCGCTTGATTCAACAACAGGATCTAGACGGGCGTGTCAGGCAGTTTCGCTACGATGCAGGCAGCCAACTATTGGAGGAGCGTGACGATGAGGGTCGCCTGATTCGGTTTGAATACGATATCCAAGGCAGGCTGCTGCATCGCCACCTGCCGGCTACCGAGCATACGGAAGCATTCAGTGAAACCTATGCATGGAGCCGGGGCGGCCGATTGCTGGGCGTGAAGTGCCAGGACAGCGAGGTGCGGTTCACTTATGACGCCGCTGGTCGAATCATCCACGAGCTACAAATACTCGGTGAACAGTGGGCATATAGCGTAGAACATCAGCTTGATCCACTGGGTAACAGGGAAAGTAGCCGCTATGGAGATGCTCCTCGCGTCAACTGGCTGCTTTATGGGGCGGGTCATCTGCACGGCGTGGTGGTCGATGCAATTGAGCTGGCCTTCGAACGAGACGCCAGTCACCGCGAAATACATCGCGATGCCCGCCGACGTGCAGATGGCAGCGTGCTATTCAGTGAAGCGCGTCAATACGACTTGGCCGACCGGCTGATCGAATGCAATCTGCAAACGTCAGGCGGCGTTTGCTGGCATAGGCACTATGGGTATGACGAGGTGCATAACCTTGTTTCTATCCACAGCAGTGGCGCTGCTTCCATCAAGTATCGGTATGACCTGGGCGGTCGGTTGATCGAGAGCCAGCATGACGGCCATTTAGCGAGGCGCTACGATTTCGACCCGGCTGGCAACCGTGTGGATAACTCCTCCCAGAGTTGCCTGGACAATCGCATCGCTCGTCTCAACGGTCACCAGTTTCGCTATGACAGGGTTGGTAATCTGATCGAGCGTATCGATCCCGACGGCACCCTGATGACCATGGGCTATGACGGTGCGAACCGTCTTGTGCACCTGCAACAAACCGGCGCAGATGGCCAGGCATGGGATGTTCGCTACCACTATGACGGCTTGTCACGGCGTATTGCCAAGGATGTTTTGCGCGATGGCCAATGGCACCGTACCTATTATGGTTGGGACAACCACCGCCAGTGCGCCGAGGCGCAGGCCAACCGATTACGCACCACCGTGCATGAGCCGATCGGCTTTACCCCACTGCTGCGCATGGAGCAGGTACGCCAGCAGGAGAGCGCTGAAGTTCTGGAAATCCGCCGCCAACTAGGCAGCGAGGGCCAGGCTTTACCAGACGCCATGCGGCCGCAGACCGAGAATTTGCGCCTGGCTTTCTTCCATAGCGATCATTTGGGGACGCCTCTGCGCCTGACCGATACCCACGGCGATTTGCTCTGGAGTGGGGAGTCGAGTGATTGGGCTGCCATTGATGGAGAGCAAGGCAGCACCGACCAGCCGATTCGCTTCCAAGGCCAGTATCTGGATACGGAGAGCGGATTACATTACAACCGCTTCCGCTACTACGACCCGCAAGCCGGCCGCTATCTAACTCAGGATCCCCTGGGACTACTGGCCGGGATGAATACCTATCGCTACACAGAGTTGCCTACGCTTGGTATCGATCCGCTTGGGCTATTTGATTCATTCAACAATTTTCCCTATGTGAATGATCCGGCCGTCGTATCCCAGTCTTCGCTGGCATCACACATGTTGTCGAATGGTGCATCGGCAAAGGAGGTCACGGATGCGCTATATCCGACTCGCGGTTTTGAAGGCACTTTTTCTGCCGATTTGGGCTATTCATCTCATATCGGAACGGAAGGTACGTCCAGTGCGGCTGGCGTTGCCTTAGGGAAGAAAAAGGGAGAGTCTTGGAACATCTGTTACTACCAATCAACATGTGAAACGCTGGGTTTAGGTGCAGCCTTGGGGCCAGGTATCACTGGAAGCTATAGCAATACAGCTCCTACCAGTGGTGTCTCTAGAACCAAGGGATTCTTTGCCTCCGGTGGCCCTTTGGGCAATTTCAGTGGCAGCGTTCAACAGGACCTCGCAAATCCTGAAAGTTACTCAGTCAGCGGTGGCTGGGGTGTAGGTCCAGGTGTGGGAGCGGCAGGTGGAATGATGTGTGAGCAAAAACAGATTTGCTTGAGAGATTGAGCGTGAACTGGATAAAAATACTAGCAATCACCTTAAGCTGCAGTCTGATATTGGCCTGCTCGAATGATGACAAAGAGTTCCTGGAAAAGGGTTCACAGTTCGTCGATCAATTTCATAGCGAGGTCAAGCAAGGCAAGTACGCCGCCATTTATCAGGCTGCATCATCAGGACTCAAGGCAAATGGTAGTGAGCAGGAGTTCGTCGACCTGCTAACGGTGGTCAATCGTGGCTTGGGAGCTGTGCAGGAAACCCGGCTGGTAAGCCAGGCTTCCGTGAAGGCCGATACGGGGCAGGCGCTTACCCTGTTGCTGTACAACACCCGCTTTGCCAAGGGTGAGGGCACCGAGTCCTTCTACCTGGAAAATGCGAACGGCAAGCCCCTGCTGTTTCGCTATGACGTCAACTCCGACACGCTCGTGAAGAAGATGATCGAGCAAGGCGCCCGCGCCTCCCAGTAATCCCCTGCCTTTATCCACACCCCTTGGCCGCGCAGTACGAAGGGGTTCGTGCGAATCTTTCAGCAAATTTATCCATCTTGAAAAGCATTCACAGGGAAGATAAGCCCTGTGGAAAAGCTCGCCTGAGCCTTGCCGATAACCCGGTGACTAAGCCATGGATAAACCGGGCTGTGAATAACCATAGCTTTTACACACAGGCTGATCACCGCTGCCGCACATGAGCCGCGCAGGATAATCCCGCTTTCATACATCGCTGTACATTAGATAAATAAAGGCCTGTAGCAATCTATCCACAGATATCCTGAGCACCATTTATAAACATAAAAACAAGCCTTTTAAAAAAATCATTCTTTTTTCTTTATTTACCTCTGAGTTCTGCACAGCGTCTCGGTGAGAGACCACCTAATGGCAAAGGCTCACCCTTGGAACAGGATCAGTTGGCTATTTTTTGTGCAAAAGGCTTCTTTCAGCCCTGCTAAATCCCTATACTTGCTGCCCTTTCCTAAAAGCTCCCTTCTCAACAGGCACGAGGTGCGTGGTGGATTTCCCTTCCCGTTTTCAAGTGATCGTCATCGGCGGCGGTCATGCCGGTACCGAGGCTGCGCTTGCAGCGGCGCGCATGGGCGTTAAAACCCTGCTGCTGACCCATAACGTGGAAACCCTCGGGCAGATGAGCTGCAACCCCGCCATTGGCGGGATCGGCAAGAGCCACCTGGTCAAGGAAATCGACGCCCTCGGCGGCGCCATGGCGACCGCTACCGATCTGGGTGGCATCCAGTTCCGCGTACTCAATAGCCGCAAGGGTCCGGCAGTGCGTGCGACTCGCGCCCAGGCTGACCGCATTCTCTACAAGGCGGCAGTACGCGAGATTCTGGAAAACCAGCCCAACCTGTGGATATTCCAGCAAGCCGCCGATGACCTGATCGTCGAGCAGGATGAAGTCAAAGGCGTGGTCACCCAGATGGGGCTGCGTTTCTTCGCCGACTCCGTAGTGCTGACCACCGGCACCTTTCTCGGCGGACTTATCCACATCGGTCTGCAGAACTATTCCGGCGGCCGTGCAGGGGATCCACCCTCGATCGCCCTGGCCAAGCGCCTGCGTGAATTGCCGCTGCGCGTCGGTCGCCTGAAGACCGGCACGCCGCCACGTATCGACGGTCGTTCGGTGGACTTCACCCAGATGACCGAACAGCCAGGCGATACACCGATTCCGGTGATGTCGTTCATGGGTAACAAGGAGCAGCACCCACGCCAGGTGAGTTGCTGGATCACCCACACCAATGCGCGCACCCACGAGATCATCGCTGCGAACCTCGACCGCTCACCGATGTACTCCGGGGTGATCGAAGGTGTGGGCCCTCGGTATTGCCCGTCGATCGAGGACAAGATCCATCGCTTCGCCGAGAAGGACAGCCACCAGGTGTTCATCGAGCCGGAAGGCCTGACCACCCATGAGCTGTACCCCAACGGGATTTCCACGTCCCTGCCGTTCGATGTGCAGCTGCAGATCGTGCAGAGCATTCGCGGCATGGAAAACGCCCATATCGTGCGCCCGGGCTACGCCATCGAATACGACTACTTCGACCCGCGCGACCTCAAGTACAGCCTAGAGACCAAGGTCATCGGTGGTCTGTTCTTCGCTGGCCAGATCAACGGCACCACCGGTTACGAAGAAGCCGGTGCCCAAGGCCTGCTCGCCGGTGCCAACGCCGCGCTGCGCGCCAAGGGCGAAGAGGCTTGGTGCCCACGCCGTGACGAAGCCTACATCGGTGTGCTGGTCGACGACCTGATCACCCTGGGTACCCAGGAGCCGTACCGCATGTTCACTTCGCGGGCCGAATACCGGTTGATCCTGCGCGAAGACAACGCCGATCTGCGCCTGACCGAGAAAGGCCGCGAGCTGGGCCTGGTCGACGATCAGCGCTGGGCGGCGTTCGAAGCCAAGCGCGAAGGCATCACCCGGGAAGAGCAGCGCCTGAAAAGTACCTGGGTGCGCCCAAACACGCCCCAGGGTGACGCCATCGTCGAGCGCTTCGGCACGCCGCTGACCCACGAGTACAACCTGCTCAACCTGTTGTCGCGCCCGGAAATCGATTACGCCGGTCTGGTCGAGGTGACCGGCGAAGGCGCCGAGGATCCGCAGGTCGCCGAGCAGGTCGAGATCAAGACCAAATATGCCGGTTACATCGAGCGTCAGCAGGACGAGATCGCCCGGCTGCGCGCCAGTGAGGAAACCGAGCTGCCTGTGGATATCGACTACGCGACCATTTCCGGGCTGTCCAAGGAGATCCAGCACAAACTCGGCAACGCTCGGCCGCAGACCCTCGGTCAGGCCTCGCGGATTCCGGGTGTCACCCCGGCAGCCATCTCCCTGCTGCTGATCCATCTGAAAAAACGCGGCGCGGGCCGCCAGTTGGAGCAGAGCGCCTGATGTCCGTTACCGCTCGCCACGCCGAAGAACTGCAACAAGGCGCCCGCGAACTGGGCGTCGATCTGACCGAGCGGCAGCAGGCGCAGCTGCTGGGTTACCTGGCGCTGCTGATCAAGTGGAACAAGGCCTACAACCTGACCGCCGTGCGCGATCCGGACGAGATGGTTTCGCGCCACCTGCTCGACAGCCTCAGCGTGGTGCCCTTCGTGGCCGAGGCTGGGGATAACTGGCTGGATGTCGGCAGCGGCGGCGGTATGCCGGGTATTCCGCTGGCCATCCTGTTTCCAGAGCGGCGCTTCACGCTGCTCGATTCCAATGGCAAGAAGACGCGCTTCCTCACCCAGGTGAAGCTGGAGCTCAAGCTCGCCAACCTGGAAGTTATCCACAGTCGGGTGGAAGCCTTTACGCCCGAGCAGCCGTTCAACGGCATCTGCTCGCGGGCGTTCAGTTCGCTGCAGGACTTCTCCAACTGGACGCGTCACCTCGGTGATGACCATACCCAGTGGCTGGCGATGAAAGGCGTGCATCCGGATGACGAGCTGCAGGCGCTGCCAGGGGACTTTAGTCTCACCGCCACCCATGTGCTCAAGGTTCCCGGTTGCCAAGGTCAGCGCCATCTGTTGATACTGCGTCGCTCGGTTTAGGGGGAACGGCAACATGGCTAAAGTATTCGCAATCGCCAACCAGAAAGGCGGCGTGGGCAAGACCACGACCTGCATCAACCTGGCGGCGTCTCTGGTTGCGACCAAACGCCGTGTGCTGCTCATCGACCTCGACCCGCAAGGCAACGCCACCACGGGCAGCGGTATCGACAAGCAGACCCTGGAACACTCCATCTACGATGTGCTGGTCGGCGACTGCAATCTGGTCGAGGCCATGCAGTTCTCCGAGCACGGTGGCTACCAGTTGCTGCCGGCCAACCGCGACCTGACCGCTGCGGAAGTGTCCCTGCTGGAAATGAAGATGAAGGAAAGCCGCCTGCGTTATGCCTTGGCGCCGATCCGCGAGAACTACGACTACATCCTCATCGACTGCCCGCCGGCGCTGTCGATGCTGACGATCAACGCCCTGGTCGCCTCCGATGGGGTGATCATCCCCATGCAGTGCGAGTACTACGCGCTTGAGGGGCTGAGCGATCTGGTCAACAGCATCCAGCGCATCGGCAAGCTGCTCAACCCGTCGCTGAAGATCGAAGGCCTGCTGCGCACCATGTACGACCCGCGCATCAGCCTGACCAGCGACGTGTCTGCCCAGCTCAAGGAACATTTCCCCGACACGCTCTATCAAACCGTGATCCCGCGCAACGTGCGACTGGCCGAAGCCCCTAGCTTCGGCATGCCGGCGCTGGTCTACGACAAGCAATCCCGTGGTGCGATCGCCTATCTGGCGCTGGCTGGCGAGCTGGTTCGCCGCCAGCGCGCGAACGCCCACACCGCAACCGTATAAGGAAACTGTGCATGGCTGCCAAGAAACGTGGGCTCGGACGAGGCCTGGACGCCCTGCTGGGAGGCACCAGCGTCGATACGCTCGAGCAGGAAGCGGTCAAGGCCGATACCCGTGAGCTGCAGCACCTGCCTCTGGATCTGATTCAGCGCGGCAAGTACCAGCCGCGTCGCGATATGGACGCCACCGCGCTCGAGGAACTGAGCCAGTCGATCAAGACCCACGGCGTCATGCAGCCCATCGTGGTGCGTCCGGTGGGCGACGGTCGCTTCGAGATCGTTGCCGGTGAGCGTCGCTGGCGAGCCACCCAGCAGGCGGGCCTGGATCGCATCCCGGCGCTGGTGCGCGAGCTGCCGGACGAAGCTGCCATCGCCATGGCGCTGATCGAGAACATCCAGCGCGAAGACCTCAACCCCATCGAGGAAGCCATGGCCCTGCAGCGCCTGCAGCAGGAATTCCAGCTGACTCAGCAACAGGTCGCCGAAGCGGTCGGAAAGTCGCGGGTGACCATCACCAACCTGTTGCGCCTGATCGCCTTGCCCGAGGAAGTGAAAACCCTGCTCTCCCATGGCGACCTGGAGATGGGCCACGCCCGCGCGCTGCTAGGCCTGCCGGTCGAACAGCAGACCGAAGGTGCGCGACACGTTGTCGCACGCGGCCTCACCGTGCGCCAGACCGAGGCACTGGTACGCCAGTGGCTCAATACTCAGGAGCGGCCAACTGCCACTACCAAGGTCGATCCGGATATCAGCCGGCTCGAACAGCGCCTGGCTGAGCGGCTGGGCTCTCCCGTGCAGATCAAGCACGGCCAGAAGGGCAAGGGCCAACTGGTCATTCGCTACAATTCCCTCGACGAACTCCAGGGCGTTCTAGCCCACATCCGCTGAAACAATTGCTCCCGGAGCACTACGGCGAAAAGACTTTCGGGCAGTTGAACGGGGTGGGAACCACCCCTATACTCTGCGCGCATTTCGGCGGCACAAAATGTGCCAAGTTATTGATTAGCTTGGCAACGATATCTGAGAGCTGTTACCCCGGGAAAAATGATGGATACCCGCACGCCCAAACGCCTGCCGCTCCATCGTCTGCCGGTGTTTCCGATTCTCGTGGTGCAACTGCTGGTGCTGTTGGTTCTCGCCGCTGCCTGCTGGCAATGGAAGGGCACAACCGCCGGCTATTCCGGATTGTGCGGCGGGCTGATCGCCTGGCTGCCGAATCTGTATTTCGCCCACAAGGCATTCCGGTTTTCCGGAGCGCGGGCGGCCCAGGCCATCGTCCGGTCGTTCTACGCCGGCGAAGCAGGGAAACTGGTTTTGACAGCAGTGCTTTTCGCGCTGGTGTTTGCAGGTGTGAAGCCATTGGATGCGGCGGCCTTGTTCGGCGTATTCCTGCTGACCCAATTGGTCAACTGGTTCGCACCCTTGCTGATGAAGAGATGATTTTTAAAGCCTTAGAGCGTTTGAGGGATTTATGGCAGCTGCAGAAACCGCTTCGGGTTATATCCAGCATCACTTGCAGAACCTGACCTATGGTCAGCACCCGGTCAACGGCTGGGGGTTCGCCCACAACGCCCAGGAAGCCAAAGAAATGGGTTTCTGGGCTTTCCACCTGGATACCCTGGGTATCTCCGTGGTGCTGGGTCTGATCTTCATCTTCCTGTTCAAGGCAGCTGCCAAGCGCGCCACCTCCGGTCAGCCCGGCGGCCTGCAGAACTTCGTCGAAGTGCTGGTCGAGTTCGTCGACGGCAGCGTGAAGGACACCTTCCACGGCCGTAACGCCCTGATCGCCCCGCTGGCCCTGACCATCTTCGTCTGGATCTTCCTGATGAACCTGATGGACCTGGTGCCGGTAGACTGGATCCCGGTGGCTGCCGCCAAGATCGCCGGTGACGAGCACCTGTTCTTCCGCGCCGTACCGACTACCGACCCGAACGCCACTCTGGGCATGGCCCTCTCGGTATTCGCGCTGATCATCTTCTACAGCATCAAGGTCAAGGGAATTGGCGGCTTCCTGGGCGAGCTGACCCTGCACCCGTTCAGCGCCAAGAACATCTTCGTCAAGATCCTGCTGATTCCGGTCAACTTCCTGCTGGAATTCGTGACCCTGATCGCCAAGCCGGTGTCTCTGGCCCTGCGACTGTTCGGCAACCTGTACGCTGGCGAGCTGATCTTCATCCTCATCGCGGTCATGTTCGGCGGCGGCATTCTGTTGGCAGCACTGGCAGGCGTTCTGCAGTGGGCCTGGGCAGTCTTCCACCTGATCATCATCACGCTGCAGGCCTTCATCTTCATGATGCTGACCATCGTCTACCTGTCGATGGCGCACGAAGACAGCCATTGATGAACGTATCGCGCATCCTTGATGCGCGGCGTTGTCGATGGATCCGGCCTCGGCTGGAACGCCCGCAAGGGCACTGGAAGTAACGGTTTTGCTTTACCGCTTTACCCTTAGAAAAACCTTAACCAATACGACGTAAAAAGTCGGGAGGAAAGATGGAAACTGTAGTTGGTCTGACCGCGATCGCTGTTGCTCTGCTGATTGGCCTGGGCGCTCTGGGTACCGCTATCGGCTTCGGCCTGCTGGGCGGCAAGTTCCTGGAAGGCGCTGCGCGTCAGCCGGAAATGGTTCCGATGCTGCAAGTCAAAATGTTCATCGTCGCCGGCCTGCTGGACGCCGTGACCATGATCGGTGTTGGTATCGCACTGTTCTTCACCTTCGCGAACCCCTTCGTTGGTCAAATCGCTGGCTAATCACTCGAATTTTCGAGTTGATTGGTGTGATGGACAACGAACGAGCGAGGTGTTGGCGTGAACATTAATGCAACCCTGATTGGCCAGTCCGTTGCCTTCTTCATCTTCGTGCTGTTCTGCATGAAGTTCGTATGGCCTCCGGTCATTGCGGCTTTGCAAGAGCGTCAGAAGAAGATTGCTGAAGGTCTGGACGCTGCCAGTCGTGCGGCTCGTGACCTGGAGTTGGCCCAAGAGAAAGCGGGTCAGCAACTGCGCGAAGCCAAGACACAGGCTGCTGAAATCATTGAGCAAGCCAAGAAACGCGCGAACCAGATC
Source organism: Phytopseudomonas straminea (assembly GCF_900112645.1). Classification (GTDB taxonomy): domain Bacteria; phylum Pseudomonadota; class Gammaproteobacteria; order Pseudomonadales; family Pseudomonadaceae; genus Aquipseudomonas; species Aquipseudomonas straminea. The sequence goes on from NZ_FOMO01000001.1 coordinate 857,964, forward strand.
GTCGATGAAGCCCGTGATCAGGCTCGCGTCGAGGCGGATCGTGTGAAGGCTCAGGCTCAGGCCGAGATCGAACAGGAAATCAACAGCGTCAAAGACGCCCTGCGTGCCCAAGTGGGTGCCCTGGCCGTCGGCGGTGCCGAGAAGATCCTGGGCGCATCCATCGACCAAAACGCGCATGCGGAGCTGGTTTCCAAACTGGCCGCCGAAATTTAAGCGAGGGCGCGATCATGGCAGAACTGACCACGTTGGCCCGACCTTATGCCAAGGCGGCTTTCGAATACGCCCAGGCCCACCAGCAGCTGGCCTCTTGGTCAGCCATGCTCGGCCTGGCAGCGGCGGTGTCTCAGGACGCCACCCTGCAGAGCGTGTTCAAGGCCCCGCGTTTGACGAGTACAGACAAGGCCACCACCTTCGTCGAGGTGTGTGGTGACAAGTTCGACGCCCAGGTACGCAATTTCATCCACGTTGTCGCAGAGAATGATCGTCTGGCCCTGTTGCCGGAAATCTTCGCGCTGTTCGAGCTGTACAAGGCCGAGCAGGAGAAGTCGATCGACGTGGACGTTACCAGTGCCTTCGCATTGAGCGATGAACAGCAAGACAAACTCGCCAAGGTTCTCAGTGCACGGCTCGGCCGGGAAGTGCGCCTGCACGCTGCGGAGGACGCCGCCTTGATTGGTGGTGTCGTGATCCGCGCCGGCGACCTGGTTATCGATGGCTCAGTTCGCGGCAAGATCGCGAAGCTGGCCGAAGCATTGAAATCTTGAGTTTGAAGGGGCAGCAGAGCTATGCAGCAACTCAATCCTTCCGAAATTAGTGAAATCATCAAGGGACGTATCGAGAAACTCGACGTCTCTTCCCAAGCCCGTAACGAAGGCACCATCGTCAGCGTATCCGACGGTATCGTGCGCATTCACGGTCTCGCCGACGTCATGTACGGCGAAATGATCGAGTTCCCGGGCAGCGTCTACGGTATGGCACTGAACCTGGAGCAGGACTCCGTCGGTGCCGTTGTCCTGGGTGCGTACACCACCCTGGCCGAAGGCATGAGCGCCAAGTGCACCGGTCGCATCCTGGAAGTTCCGGTTGGTCCGGAACTGCTGGGCCGGGTTGTCGACGCACTGGGTAACCCGATCGATGGCAAAGGCCCGATCAACACCGCCGCTACCGACGCTGTCGAGAAAGTGGCTCCAGGTGTGATCTGGCGTAAGTCGGTCGACCAGCCGGTACAGACTGGCTACAAGTCGGTCGATGCCATGATCCCGGTAGGCCGTGGCCAGCGCGAGCTGATCATCGGTGACCGTCAGATCGGTAAGACTGCCCTGGCCGTCGACGCCATCATCAACCAGAAGAACAGCGGCATCTTCTGCGTCTACGTAGCCGTTGGTCAGAAGCAATCGACCATCGCCAACGTGGTGCGCAAGCTGGAAGAGTCCGGTGCTCTGGCCAACACCATCGTCGTAGCTGCTTCGGCTTCCGAATCGGCTGCACTGCAGTTCCTGGCTCCTTACGCCGGCTGCACCATGGGCGAATACTTCCGCGACCGCGGTGAAGACGCGCTGATCGTTTATGACGATCTGTCCAAGCAAGCAGTGGCTTACCGCCAGATTTCCCTGCTGCTGCGCCGTCCGCCAGGCCGTGAAGCCTACCCGGGCGACGTGTTCTATCTCCACAGCCGTCTGCTGGAGCGTGCTTCGCGCGTTTCCGAAGAGTACGTCGAGAAGTTCACCAACGGCGCCGTGACTGGCAAGACCGGTTCCCTGACCGCTCTGCCGATCATCGAAACCCAGGCTGGCGACGTTTCCGCGTTCGTTCCGACCAACGTGATTTCCATCACCGACGGTCAGATCTTCCTGGAATCGGCCATGTTCAACTCGGGTATCCGTCCGGCCGTCAACGCCGGTATCTCGGTATCCCGTGTGGGTGGTGCTGCGCAGACCAAGATCATCAAGAAGCTCTCCGGTGGTATCCGTACCGCTCTGGCTCAGTACCGTGAACTGGCGGCATTCGCCCAGTTCGCTTCTGACCTGGACGAAGCCACCCGCAAACAGCTCGAGCATGGTCAGCGTGTTACCGAGCTGATGAAGCAGAAGCAATACGCTCCGATGTCCATCGCGGACATGGCGCTGTCGCTGTATGCCGCCGAGCGTGGTTTCCTGACCGACATCGAAGTCGCCAAGATCATCAGCTTCGAGCAGGCTCTGATCGCCTTCTTCAACCGTGATCACGCCGACCTGATGGCGAAGATCAACGAGAAGGGTGACTTCAACGACGACATCGATGGCCAGCTCAAAGCCGGTATCGAGAAGTTCAAAGCCACCCAAACCTGGTAAGCCGCAGCGGGCGTCGAGAGACGCCCGCCTGCTAACCCGATAGGTGTGAAATGGCAGGCGCAAAAGAGATTCGCAGCAAGATTGCGAGCATCAAAAGCACGCAGAAGATCACCAGCGCCATGGAAAAGGTGGCGGTCAGCAAGATGCGCAAGGCACAACAGCGCATGGCAGCTAGCCGCCCCTACGCGGAGCGTATCCGCCAGGTAATTGGTCATCTGGCCAACGCCAACCCGGAATACCGTCATCCCTTCATGATCGAACGCGAAGTAAAGCGCGTCGGTTACGTGGTGGTGAGTTCGGACCGTGGTCTGTGCGGTGGCTTGAATACCAACCTGTTCAAGGCCCTGGTCAAGGACATGTCGGCAAACCGCGAGCGCGGCGTGGAGATCGATCTCTGCGTAGTTGGCAGCAAGGGTGCGGCATTCTTCCGCAACTTTGGTGGCAACGTGGTCGCTGCAATCAGCCACCTCGGCGAAGAGCCGTCGATCAACGATCTGATCGGCAGCGTCAAGGTGATGCTCGATGCTTACCTGGAAGGGCGCATCGACCGTTTGTCCGTGGTTTCCAACAAGTTCATCAACACCATGACCCAGAAGCCGACCGTGGAGCAGTTGATTCCACTGGTGGCCGATCCGGATCAGGAGCTGAAACACCACTGGGACTACCTGTACGAACCCGACGCCAAGCAGCTGCTTGACGGGCTGATGGTGCGCTACGTGGAGTCGCAGGTGTACCAGGCAGTGGTCGAGAACAATGCAGCCGAACAGGCCGCACGGATGATCGCGATGAAGAACGCCACCGATAACGCTGGCGACCTCATCAAAGACCTGCAGTTGATCTACAACAAGGCACGTCAGGCAGCGATCACCCAGGAAATTTCGGAAATCGTCGGCGGCGCTGCCGCGGTTTAACGGTTCAAATATTCAGAGGAACCAAAGATGAGTAGCGGACGTATCGTTCAAATCATCGGCGCCGTCATCGACGTGGAATTCCCGCGTGACAAGGTGCCGAGTGTTTATGAAGCGCTGAAAGTAGTCGGCGCCGAAACCACTCTGGAAGTTCAGCAGCAGCTGGGCGATGGCGTGGTGCGTACCATTGCGATGGGTTCGACCGAAGGCCTCAAGCGTGGCCTGAACGTCGACAGCACCGGCGCTGGCATCCAGGTACCGGTCGGGGTCAAGACCCTGGGCCGTATCATGGACGTGCTGGGCAACCCGATCGACGAAGCCGGTCCGATTGGCGAAGAAGAGCGCTGGGGCATTCACCGTGCCGCACCGACCTACGCCGAGCAATCGGGCTCCAACGAGCTGCTGGAAACCGGCATCAAGGTTATCGACCTGGTCTGCCCGTTCGCCAAGGGCGGTAAAGTCGGTCTGTTCGGTGGTGCCGGTGTCGGCAAGACCGTAAACATGATGGAGCTGATCCGTAACATCGCCATCGAGCACAGCGGTTATTCCGTGTTCGCCGGTGTGGGTGAGCGTACTCGTGAGGGTAACGACTTCTACCACGAGATGAAGGACTCCAACGTTCTCGACAAGGTAGCCCTGGTCTACGGTCAGATGAACGAGCCACCAGGCAACCGTCTGCGCGTCGCCCTGACCGGCCTGACCATGGCCGAGAAGTTCCGTGACGAAGGCCGTGACGTTCTGTTCTTCGTGGACAACATCTACCGCTACACCCTGGCCGGTACCGAAGTATCCGCACTGCTCGGCCGTATGCCGTCGGCAGTAGGTTACCAGCCGACCCTGGCTGAAGAGATGGGTGTTCTGCAAGAGCGCATCACCTCCACCAAGACCGGTTCGATCACCTCGATCCAGGCCGTATACGTACCTGCGGACGACCTGACCGACCCAAGCCCGGCGACTACCTTCGCCCACTTGGACGCCACCGTCGTACTGTCCCGTGACATCGCCTCCCTGGGTATCTACCCGGCGGTCGACCCACTGGACTCGACTTCGCGCCAGCTGGACCCGAACGTGATCGGCCAGGAGCACTACGACACCGCTCGCGGCGTTCAGTACGTGCTGCAGCGCTACAAAGAGCTGAAGGACATCATCGCGATCCTCGGCATGGACGAACTGTCGGAAGAAGACAAGCAGCTGGTATCCCGTGCTCGTAAGATCCAGCGTTTCCTGTCCCAGCCGTTCTTCGTTGCTGAAGTGTTCACCGGCTCGCCAGGCAAGTACGTTTCCCTGAAGGACACCATCGCTGGTTTCAGCGGCATCCTCAAAGGTGAGTACGATCACCTGCCGGAGCAGGCGTTCTACATGGTCGGTGGCATCGAAGAAGCCATCGAGAAAGCGAAGAAACTGTAATCACCCGTGCGCCCGGCAACGGGCGCTTACGTGAGGCTAGATATGGCTATGACAGTCCATTGCGACATCGTCAGCGCAGAAGGCGAGATCTTCTCCGGTCTGGTCGAGATGGTGATCGCGCATGGCAACCTGGGTGATCTGGGTATCACCCCGGGCCACGCGCCGCTGATCACCGACCTCAAGCCGGGCCCGATTCGTCTGGTCAAGCAGGGTGGCGATATCGAGGTGTTCTACATCTCCGGTGGCTTCCTGGAAGTGCAGCCAAGCATGGTCAAGGTTCTTGCCGATACCGTGCAGCGCGCTGCTGACCTGGACGAAGCCTCCGCTCAGGAAGCCGTCAAGGCTGCCGAGAAAGCGCTGAGCGAGCAGGGAGCCGAGTTCGACTACGGTTCCGCCGCTGCTCGTCTGGCCGAAGCCGCAGCCCAGCTGCGCACCGTCCAGCAAATGCGCAAGAAGTTCGGCGGTAGCTGATACCGACGCTCTTCATCGTTGCTTGGAAAAGGGGTAGCCTTGGCTACCCCTTTTTTTGCCCGCGATTTAACCAAGGTTGTGGATAACCCGATCATGTGGGAGCAGCTTTACCCACGACGATCTATCACTGATCGACACTCGCGCAACGGATTGCTGTGAACCCTCTTTCTTTCCGCTCTCGTTTATCTGGATCTGCCATGTCCCTTGATATCGTCATTCTCGCCGCTGGCCAGGGCACCCGCATGCGTTCGGCGCTGCCCAAGGTGCTGCATCCGGTCGCTCACAAGCCCATGCTTGGCCACGTCATCGACACTGCCCGCAGTCTGCAGCCGCAGAGCATCCAGGTGGTGATCGGCCATGGCGCCGAGAGGGTACGCGAGCGCCTGGCGGCCGACGACCTGAATTTCGTCATCCAGGCCGAGCAGTTGGGTACCGGCCACGCTGTGGCCCAGGCCCAGCCGGCCTTGAGTGCCGATACGGTCTTGATCCTGTACGGGGACGTGCCGCTAATCGAGCCGGCGACCCTGCAACGCCTGCTGGAGCTGGTCAACGACAACCAGCTGGGCCTGCTCACCGTCGAGCTGGCCGACCCGACCGGCTACGGCCGCATCGTGCGTGACGAGCAGGGCGCCGTGCAGGCCATCGTCGAACACAAAGATGCCAGCGAGGCACAGCGGCAGATCCGTGAAGGCAACACTGGCATTCTCGCCGTGCCCGGCAAGCGCCTGGGCGACTGGCTGGGGCGCCTCTCGAACAGCAACGCTCAGGGCGAGTACTACCTGACCGACGTGATCGCCATGGCGGTCGCTGACGGCCTGATAGTGGCCACCGCTACCGCTGCCGACGAAATGGAAGTGCTCGGCGCCAACGACCGTATACAGCTCGCCCAGCTCGAGTGCCATTACCAGCAGCGCATGGCTCGCCGGCTGATGGCCCAGGGCGTAACCCTGCGCGATCCGCACCGTTTCGACGTACGTGGTGAGGTGATCGTAGGCCGTGACGTGACCATCGATATCAACGTGATCCTCGAAGGCCAGGTAGTCATCGAAGACGACGTACAGATCGGCCCGAACTGCGTGATCAAGGACAGCACCCTGCGCAAGGGCGCCATCGTCAAGGCCAACAGCCACCTGGAAGGCGCCGAAGTGGGGGAAGGTGCCGATTGCGGTCCGTTCGCCCGTTTGCGGCCGGGCAGCGTACTGGGCGCCAAGGCCCACGTGGGTAACTTCGTGGAGTTGAAGAACGCCGTGCTGGGCGAGGGTGCCAAGGCCGGTCACCTGAGCTATCTGGGTGATGCCGAGATCGGTGCGCGCAGCAACATCGGTGCGGGTACCATCACCTGCAACTACGACGGTGCCAACAAGCACCGCACCGTAATGGGCGAGGATGTCTTCGTCGGCTCCAACAGTGCGCTGGTAGCGCCCGTAGCACTGGGCGATGGCGTCACTACCGCTGCCGGTTCGGTCGTTACCTCGGATGTGCCGGCCAACAACCTGGCCGTCGCGCGCGGCCGGCAGCGTAATATCGAAGGCTGGCAGCGTCCCACCAAGAAAAAGCCGTAGTCGCACGCTGTGGATAACCGGCAGCCAGCGCACCGCAGTAGCCATTAGGGTTATCCACAGCAATGTTCCTCTTGACGCCAAAAGCGTGTTGAGTTTTGATTCGCGCCATTATCTTTCGAATCGAAACTTAAGCATGTCGAAACGCAACACACCGCAACGCCGACACACCATTCTTGCCTTGCTCGCCGAGCAGGGCGAGGTGAGCGTCGACGCCTTGGCCAAGCGTTTCGCCACCTCCGAAGTAACCATTCGCAAGGATCTTGCTGCGCTGGAAGCCAATGGCCTGCTGTTGCGCCGTTATGGCGGTGCAGTGCCGCTGCCCCAGGAAATGATGGTCGAGAGCAGCCAGCCAGTGTCTCGCTACAAGCAGGCGATCGCTCGGGCCGGCGTGGCGCGCATCCGCGAGCATGCGCGGATCATCATCGACAGCGGCACCACCACGGCGGCGATGATCCCCGAGCTGGGCCACAAGCCCGGTCTGGTGGTGATGACCAATTCCCTGAACGTGGCCAATGCGCTGCGCGATATCGAGCACGAGCCGGTGCTGCTGATGACCGGCGGCACGTGGGATCCGCATTCGGAGTCCTTCCAGGGCCAGGTCGCCGAGCAGGTGCTGCGCTCCTATGATTTCGACCAGCTATTCATCGGCGCCGACGGCATCGATCTGCAGCGCGGCACCACCACCTTCAACGAGCTGCTGGGCCTTTCGCGGGTGATGGCCGAGGTGGCCCGTGAGGTGATCGTGATGGTCGAGAGCGACAAGATCGGCCGGCGCATTCCCAATCTCGAGCTGCCCTGGGGCAGCGTGCACACCCTGATTACCGACGAGCGCCTCGACAGCGAGGCGCGCGAACAACTCTTGGCCCGCGGGATCCAGCTGATCTGCGCGGCCACTGACGCATCCTGAGGAGAACGCTATGTGTGGCATCGTAGGCGCCATTGCCGAACGCAACATCACCGCCGTGCTGGTCGAGGGCCTGAAGCGCCTCGAATACCGCGGCTATGACAGTGCCGGCGTGGCACTGCTCGATGACATCGGAAGCCTGCAGCGCCGTCGTCGCGTTGGCAAGGTCAGCGAGTTGGAGGCGGCGCTGGACAGCGAGCCGCTGCCGGGCCGTCTGGGTATCGCCCACACCCGCTGGGCCACCCACGGCGTGCCGACCGAAAACAATGCCCACCCACACTTTTCCGGTGATCAACTGGCGGTGGTGCATAACGGCATCATCGAAAACCATGGCCCGTTGCGCGAGCAGTTGCAGGGCCTGGGTTACCACTTCAGCTCGGATACCGACACCGAAGTCATCGTCCACCTGCTCGACCACACCCTGAAGAGCCATAGCGACCTGGCCGACGCCCTCAAGGCGGTGGTCAAGCAATTGCGCGGCGCCTACGGCCTGGCGGTGATCAGCGCGGCCAACCCGAATCGTCTGCTCGCCGCCCGCAGTGGCAGCCCGCTGGTGATCGGTTTGGGCCTGGGCGAGAACTTCCTCGCCTCCGACCAGCTTGCCCTGCGCCAGGTCACTGACCGTTTCATGTACCTGGAAGAAGGCGATATCGCCGAAATCCAGCGCGACAGCGTGCAGATCTGGGATGCCAACGGCAACGTTGTGCAGCGCGAAGCGGTGCAGTACCACGAAGGTGCCGATGCGGCCGACAAGGGCGTGTTCCGTCACTTCATGCTCAAGGAGATCCACGAGCAGCCCAAGGTCGTGCAACGCACCCTGGAAGGCCGCCTCGGCAGCGACCATGTGCTGGTGCAGGCCTTTGGCCCCCAGGCCGCCGAACTGTTCGCCAAGGTGCGCAACGTGCAGATCGTCGCCTGTGGTACCAGCTACCACGCCGGCATGGTTGCCCGTTACTGGCTTGAAGAGCTGGCCGGCATCCCCTGCCAGGTCGAAGTGGCCAGCGAGTTTCGCTATCGCCGCGTCGCGGTGCAGCCGGACACCTTGTTCGTCAGCATCTCCCAGTCCGGCGAGACGGCTGACACCCTGGCCGCGCTGCGCAACGCCAAGGCCGATGGCGGTTACCTGGCCAGCTTGGCGATCTGCAACGTCGGCATAAGCTCGCTGGTACGCGAGTCCGACCTGACCCTGCTGACCCATGCCGGCCCCGAGATCGGCGTCGCCTCCACCAAGGCCTTCACCACCCAGCTGGTGGGCCTGATGCTGCTGACCCTGGCACTCGGCCAGGTCAAGGGCACGCTGCAAGCGGGTGTCGCCGCCGAACTCGTCGAGGAGCTGCGCCGCCTGCCGGCGCGCCTGGACGAAGCTCTGGCCATGGACAAGATCGTCGAGAAGGTTTCCGAGCTGTTCGCCGAAAAGCACCACACCCTGTTCCTTGGTCGTGGTGCCCAGTATCCGGTGGCGATGGAAGGCGCCCTCAAGCTCAAGGAAATTTCCTATATCCACGCCGAGGCCTACCCGGCTGGTGAGCTCAAGCACGGCCCGCTGGCCCTGGTCGACGCCGACATGCCGGTAGTCACCGTGGCGCCCAACAACGACCTGCTCGACAAGCTCAAGTCCAACCTGCAGGTGGTTCGCGCCCGTGGCGGCGAGCTGATCGTGTTCGCCGATGCCAGTGCGGCCATGAGCAATGGCGAAGGCACCCATGTGGTTAACATGCCGCATATCCACGATGCCTTGGCACCGATCCTCTATACCCTGCCGTTGCAACTGCTGTCCTACCATGTGGCCGTGCTGCGCGGCACCGATGTGGATCAGCCACGTAACCTGGCCAAGTCAGTCACGGTGGAATGATGGGCGACAGGGCTGTGCTGGTTCAGTTGGGGCCACTGGCGCAATTGCGCGCCGGCCAACTGCCGCGGCGTCTGCTGCAGCTGTTTGTCGGCCTGGCGTTCTTCGGCATTTCCATGGCGATGATGATCCGCGGCAACCTGGGGCTGTCGCCCTGGGATGCGTTGCATGTCGGCCTGGCCAAGATGCTGCCGCTGAGCTTTGGCTGGATCGTGGTGGGTGTGTCCTTCACGGTGCTGCTGCTGTGGATTCCGCTGCGGGAAATCCCCGGCCTGGGCACTATCGCCAACGCCGTAGTGATCGGCCTGGTGGCCGACCTTACCCTGCAGCAGCTGGTGGCGCCGGAGGGTTTTATCTGGCGCCTGCTGCTGACCCTGGGCGGCGTGCTGCTCTGTGGTTTCGGCTCAGCGCTATATATCGGTGCCCAGCTGGGCCGTGGCCCGCGGGATGGCCTGATGACCGGCCTGCATAGGGTAACCGGTTATTCGTTGCGCTCCATGCGTACGGCCATCGAGTTGGGCGTGCTGCTGGTCGGCACCTTGCTCGCCGGCTACAAGGTGCTGGGCATCGGCACCCTGCTGTTCGCCTTCGGCATCGGCCCGCTGACCCAGCTGATGCTGCCGTGGGTGCTGGTCAGGTTGCAGGCGCCCGTGAGCGAAAACGCTGCCATCACCCCCGAGGCGCGTTAGCCCGGCGGTGTTTCATCCGGTCGCAGGGTCAGCACCCGCACGCCATCGGCGGTAACCGCCACGGTGTGCTCGAACTGGGCGGACAACAAACCATCGGTGGTTACCACCGTCCAGCCATCACCCAGGGGGCGGGTGCCTGCTTTGCCCTGGTTGATCATCGGCTCGATGGTGAAGGTCATGCCTTCGCGCAGGGTCAGGCCGGTTCCGGTCTTGCCCCAGTGCAGCACTTCCGGCGCCTCGTGCATCTGTTTGCCGATGCCATGGCCGCAATACTCGCGTACCACCGAATAGCCATGGGCGCGGGCGTGGCGTTCGATGGCATGGCCAATATCGCCCAGCCGGCCGCCAGGGCGTACCGCCGCGATCCCTTTCCACAGTGCCTCGTAGGTCACGCGGGTAAGGTGCTCTGCTTCCTGCGAAACGCTACCAATCAGGTAAGTCTTGCTGGAGTCGGCGATATAGCCGTTCTTTTCCAGGGTGATATCGAAATTAACCAGGTCGCCGTTCTGCAATACGTCTTTGGCGCTTGGCACCCCGTGGCACACCACACTGTTGATGGAGGCGTTGAGCGAGTAGGCGAAACCGTACTGGCCTTTACTGGCCGGGCGGGCGTTGAGGTTGTGGACAATGAAGTTATCCACAATGCCGTCGACCTGCAGGGTCGACATTCCGCACAGGTCCAGCTTATCAAGGTGAGTGAAGACCGAGGCCAATAGCCGGCCGGCTTCGGCCATCAGAGCGATTTGTTCTGGCGTCTTGATCATGACGCGTTCGCCAGGCCGGGCGCCGATACGCCGGCAGCACGCAGCTCAGCGGCCATTACTTCGTTGAAGCTCAGGGTCGGATTCATTTCACAGAGCATGCCGATGCGGATCCAGAAGCTGGCCTGAGCGTTGATAGAACGATGAGACACGCTGCTCGCACGACGGATCTGGTCGTGCAACTCATCTTCGATATTAACGATACCCATGGGTAGATCTCTATACTATTCGTATATGGATCATATATATTTTGCTCTGCATTGCCAGAAGGTTTGTCGGTGTGATGATCTAACAGTGCTGTTCAAGAAATAATCAGACTCAGCGAAGGCAGTATTTTTACTGGCTTACAGCGTTCTATCCACAGGTGATAAAGGTTTTTATCCAAGGTATCTGTGCATAAGGAACTGAAGCTGTTCAAATAATGAACATCCCTCCGTAATGGCCGTGGCGCTAAGGATTTAAAAGCCCGCTACCAGCTTATCCACAGACTCGACCCCGAGAATTGTGAATAGTCGCTATTTAGTGCACAACCTCGCTTGAAGCCAGGCTAGGTATGTTCGTCATCCAATCGTCATCTTATTTGCCTAGCGTGCCTGCGCATCAGAAGAACGCAGGAGCGCCGTGATGCATGACGATCAATTGACTGACCTCGAACGCCTGACCCTTTCTCGCCGCCGCTTCATCGGCGCCGGGGCGCTGACCGGCGCGGCGCTGTTTTTGGGTGGCGGGTTGCTGAGTCGCAGCGTGCTGGCTGATTCGATAGGCGCCACCATTGCCAGCCCGCTGCTGGGTTTCAGCAACCTGCCAGCATCTACCGCCGATACCATCACCCTGCCGGCCGGTTATTCGTTCCGCCCGCTAATCAGCTGGGGTCAGCCGTTGCAAAATGGCGGGCCAACCTTCAAGGGGGATGGCAGCAACACCGCGGCCGAGCAACTGCTGCAGTTCGGCGACAACAACGATGGCATGAGCTTCTTCCCGTGGCCGGGCGACCCCGATCGCGCGCTGATGGCTATCAATAATGAGTACGTGAATTATCGCTACCTGCTGGCCCATGGAGGCCTGCCGAAATCCGCCGAGGACGTGCGCAAGGCGCAGAACGCCGAGGGCGTGACGGTGATCGAAGTACGCAGTGGTGCGAGCGGTTGGGCCTTTGTGCAAGGCTCGCCGTACAACCGTCGGGTGCATGGCAACCTACCGATAGAGGTGAGCGGCCCGGCTCGCGGCCATGACCTGCTCAAGACCAAAGCCGACCCGCTCGGTGTCGAGGTGCTGGGCACCTTCCAGAACTGCTCCAGCGGCCAGACACCCTGGGGCACTTACCTGACCTGCGAAGAGAACTTCAGCGACTGCTTTGGCAGCAGCGACGCCAACCTGCAGTTCACCCCGGATCAGAAGCGTTTCAGCGTGCTGCATGCCAGTGCCGAGAACGAGTGGCACCGCTTCGACCCGCGGTTCGACATTGCCAAGAACCCCAACGAACTGAACCGCCACGGCTGGATCGTCGAGATCGACCCGTTCGACCCGCAAGCCAAGCCGATCAAGCGCACTGCTCTGGGCCGCTTCAAGCACGAGAATGCAGCGCTGACCACCACCCGTGATGGCCGCGTGGTGGTGTACATGGGCGACGACGAACGCGGCGAGTTCATCTACAAGTTCATCACCCGCGACCGCCTGGACCGCGATAACCCCAAGGCCAACCGCCATATCCTCGATCAGGGCACGCTCTATGTGGCGCGTTTCGACGAGGGCAACGGCGATGCCGATCACCCCAAAGGCCGTGGTCTGTGGATCGAGCTGACGGCAGGGAAAAATGGGCTGACTGCCGATAAAGGCTTTGCCAGCCAGGCCGAAGTGGTGATTCGTGCGCGCCAGGCTGGCACGCAGGTCGGTGCCACGCGCATGGATCGCCCCGAGTGGATTACCGTCAGCCCGAAGGATGGCCAGGTCTATTGCACCCTCACCAACAACAGCAAGCGCGGCGAGCCTGGCCAACCAGTCGGCGGTCCGAACCCGCGTGCCAACAACCTGTACGGGCAGATTCTGCGCTGGCGCGAGCATGGCGACGATGCCGCCGCCCTGGATTTCCAGTGGGACTTGTTCGTGGTCGCCGGTAACCCGGTGGTGCATGCCGGCACGCCCCAGGCGGGCAGCCACGCGGTCAACGCCGACAACATGTTCAACAGCCCGGATGGCGTCGGCTTCGACGAGGGTGGCCGCTTGTGGATCCTGACCGACGGCAAGTACAGCAACAAGGGCGACTACGCCGGCATGGGCAACAACCAGATGCTCTGCGCCGACCCGCAATCCGGCGAGATCCGGCGTTTCATGGTCGGCCCGGTGGGCTGCGAGGTAACCGGCCTGGCCTTCTCGCCGGACTACAAGAGCATGTTCGTAGGCATTCAACACCCAGGTGAGGAGGGCGGTTCGAGCTTCCCGGATCACCAGGCCGGCGTTCATCCCCGCTCGACGGTGGTGGTCATCAGCCGCGATGACGGCGGTGTGATCGGCGCCTGACCTGAAGCTGCTCAGAGGGTGACGGTGGTGGCACCACGGATGACCACCATGCCGTTATCCTCGGCAGGCTGGGGATGGTTATCCACAGCAACCGCAGGATGGCCACGATGGTCCACTAAACGCTGGCATCGACACGGTTGCGGCCGCGTCGCGGGCAAATGTGCAGCCCATGGTGCGTGCGATGAAATTGCGTTGTTGTATGACGGCTGGTTGTCTTGGACTGGCAACGGACTCCTCAACTGTATAAGTGTCGGCGACGCTGGTGCCCAGCGAAGGCGCCGGGGGTAAGGGTGACAGTCCTGTGGATAAATCCGCGCTAGCCAAATACTCAGCGTGATGAACGTGTCAGTGGCTTTGAAGCATGCGCCGGCGACTCTCCATCGCTCATTAATCCGGGGCGTTGATCAAAGCTTAATAAAGCTGTGCCTTGAGCAACGGCCTGAGCAGGTAGTTCATCACCGTGCGCTTGCCGCTGAGAATGTCCACTTCGGCGACCATGCCAGGGATGATCGGCAGGATTTCGTCGCGGCGCTTGAGCTGGCTGCCGTCGGTCTTGATCAGTACCTCGTAGTAGAACTCTTTGCCCTGGGCCGTTTCCTCGAAAATGGTGTCCGCGCTGATCTGTTCGAGGGTGCCGGTCAGGTACCCGTAGATGCTGTAGTCGTAGGCGGTGATCTTCACCTTGGTTGGCATGCCCGGTACCAGAAAGGCGACGTCGCGGGGTTTGATACGGGCTTCGATGAGCAACTGATCCTCGACCGGGATTACTTCCATGATCGGCTCGCCGGGCTGGATTACCCCGCCGCGGGTGTTGATCAACACGGTGTTCACCCGGCCGCGCACCGGCGACAGGATCTCGGTGCGGCGCAGTTGATCTTGGCGCTGCGCGACGATGGGCTCCAGGGCGCTGAGTTCGCTCTTCTTGCTCTGCCGCTCGGTGTAGGCATCCTGGAAATAGCTGCTGCGCAGTTCGCTGAGTTTGCCGTTGAGCGTGGCGATCTCCTGGCTGAGCTTGAGCGCTTCCATCTGGCTCACGGCGCGCTTGGCTACCAGTGGCTCGACCAGGTTGAGCTGCTGCTGCGCCAGGCGGATCTGCCGGTTGATGGCGCTGACGCCGTCCTGCAGCTTGTCGCGCCGCGACTTGAACAACTCCTGCTCTGAGCGCGCGAGGGGGCTGGTCGGGTCGATGTCCTCGGCAAAGTCGATGCGCTCCTTGCCCAGCACTTCGGCATCCAGGCGCGCGATGGTGGCGCGCAGGGCCGCCGATTGGTTGGCTGATTCCTGAAACGAGGTGCGAAAGCGCGTCTCGTCGAGGCGCACCAGCGGCTGACCGACCTCGACCAGATCGCCTTCGCCGACCAGCAAGCGGTCGAGGATTCCGCCCTCCAGGCTCTGGATCTTCTGGATGCGGGTAAAGGGCACCACGCGACCGTCGCCACGGGTCACTTCATCGAGCTCGGCCCAGGCGGCCCAACCGATGAACAGCAACACGGTGGCCAGCACCGTCCACAGCAAGGGCCGGAACAACGGATGGGTGGCGCTCAGCAGGGGATCGTCGAGCTGCCGGCGCAGGCGGTCATTGGACGGCATGGTTGCCTCCCCGCGGCTCCTGCGACGCGTTCACCACGTTGTCCTGCACCACCTGATCCAGGGCGCCATCCATGATCACCCGACCCTGGCGCATCACCACCGCACGCTCGACCAGCGAGAGCATGACCTTCTTGTGGGTCACCAGTATCAGGGTGCGCCCGCTGACCCAGTGCTGCAAGTACTCGACCACGTTCTTCTCGCTGGTCTGGTCGAAGGACGAGGTCGGCTCGTCGAGCAGTACGATGGGCGAGTCCTGCACCAGCACGCGCACCAGCCCGACCGCCTGGCGCTGGCCACCGGACAGACTGGCATTGCCCTGGATGGGCAGGTCCAGGCCCAGCGGATGGCTGCGCACCCAGGCGCCGAGGCCGACGCCGTCGAGGGCTTCGAACAGCTCCTCGTCGCTGACCGCCGCGCCTTCCAGATTGAGGTTGTCGCGCAGGGTGCCGTAGAACAGCGCGATGTCCTGGGGCAGATAGCCGATATGCCGGCGGCGGTCGGCGGGGTCGATCTGGGTCAGGCTGATGTCGTCGACCATCACCCGCCCGGCACTGGGGTCTAGCAACCCGGCGAGCAGGCGCAGCAGGGTGGATTTGCCAGCGCCGTTGCCACCCAGCAGGGCGACCCGTTCTCCGGCGCGGATGCTCAGGACGTTGATGTCGACGATAGGTGGCGCATCGTCATGGGCGAGACGCAGTTGCTCAAGGCGATAGTCGCCGGCCAGCTGTTCCTTGCGCACGAAACGCTGCCCGGCCGGGCGCTCGACCGGGCCGCTCATCAACTGGTCGAGGCCCTCGAGGGCGACCTTGGTGTGTTGCCAGCGGCCGAGAATGCCGGCGATCTGCGACAGCGGCGCGATGGTGCGCGCCGCCAGGATCGAGCAGGCGACCAATGCGCCCATACTCAGATACCCGTCGCTGATGCGGTACACGCCGAACACTACCACGCCCACGTAGCACAGCTGCTGCACGGTGCTGACCCCGTAGCTGAGCGTCGAGGTCAGGCTCTGGGTCTTCATCGCACTGCCGGCGAGCTGCGCGGTGAGGGTTTCCCACAGGTGCATGCAACGGCCTTCGGCGCGGCTGGCCTTGACCGTTTCCAGGTGTTCGATGGATTCGAGCAGGATGCCGTTCTTCACCGACCCCTCGCGCAGGTTCTGGCGCGACAAACGCGCCAGGCGGCCCTGGGCGAGCAGGCCGGGGAGGATCATCAGCACGGCAGCGACCACCGGCACCCAGACCACATGACCGCCGATCAGGGCGATGATCAACAGGAAGATGAACACGAACGGCAGGTCGCTGATCACCGCCGCGCTCGATGAAGTGAAAAATTCGCGCACCGATTCGAACTCGCGTATCTGCGTACTGAAAGCCCCGACCGACGCCGGCTTGGCGCCCAGGCGGGTGTTGAGCACGCGCTCGAACAGCAATGATGACAGCTGCAGATCCAGGCGCTTGCCCAGGGTGGTAAGCAGGTGGGCGCGCAACCCGCGCAACAGGCTTTCCAGCACGATGGCCAGGGCCACGCCGCTGGCCAGCACCCACAGCGTGCCGAAGGCCGCGTTGGGCACCACGCGGTCATAGACCTGCATGGCGAACAGGGCGGCGGCGATGGCTAGCAGGTTGGCGATGAAAGCCGCCACGGCCACTTCCACATAGGAGCGCCGTAGGCGCTTGAGTGCACCGTAGAACCAGTGCTCGTGGGTCGGCCTGGCGAACTCTTCGGCTCGGCCGTCCGGCCGATAGCGGCACTTGGCGAATACCGCCATGCCGCTATACAGCGAATCGAGATCGGCTACCGGTAACTGCTGCACACCGCCGTCACTGTGCGGCACGAGGATCTCGGCCTGCTCGCTCTGTTGGCTAACCAGCACCACGCAACGCCCGTCCTTGAGCAGCAGCAGTGCCGGCAGCAGGTAGCCGTCGATGCGCTGCAGTTTTTCCTCGGTGACCTGGGCGACGATATCGGCGCGGCGCAGGGCGCGCGGCACCATGCGCAGCGGCAGTCGGCCCTGTTCGAGGGCGATACCGTCGGCCATCTCGGCGTCGGTCACCGGGCGGCCGAGCTGCCGGCACAGCAGCACCAGGCCCTGGCGCAGCGGGTCATGGTTCTTGCCCGGCGTAGTCAACGTGTCAGGATCCATTCAGGCCGTTCTCCAGCAAGGGGCCGAGTAGGCCGATCTGCGCGGCGGCGCGGTATTCCAGGCGCAGGCGCTCGACCTGCAGGACGATCAGCTGGCGCTCGGCTTCGAAACGCTCGCGCTGCACGGTGAGCAGGTCGATCACGTCGCGGCGGCCCACTTCGAACTGCTCCCGGTACAGGCCGCCGACCTGCTCGGAATCACGTACCTGCACAGCCAGCGCATGCTCGCGCCAGAGCAGCGAATCGCCTATGTCGAACAGGCTCTGCAGCTGTCGGCGAATGTCGCGCTGGATGGCATCCTGGCCCCAGCTCGCGGACTCCAGGCGCTGTGCGGCAGCGGTGGGGCGCTGGAAGTTGGACAGGCCCTGGATGGTGTCCATGCGCAGGCGCAGGTTGACCATCGAATCGTTCTGCAGGCGCCCGCCGATCTCTCTGCGTGTGGCTGAGGCTTCCAGATTCAGTTGCGGTAGCAGCGCCGCCTTGGTGCCGCGCAACTCGGCCTGAGCCAGGTTGGTGTCTTCCATTGCGCGCTGATAGAGCGGCGAGCCGGTAATCAGCCGCGGTAAATCGCGGGTAGCCAGATAGCGCTGCATGGACTGTGGGCGTGGTTCGGCCAAGCCTTCCGCTGGTGCCCCGACGAGCAGCGCGAACTGGTTGCCGGCATCCAGCAGGGCGCCTTTTTCCAGGGCCAGTTGCTCCTGGGCGCGGGCGATTTCCAGGCCGGCACGATCCTGCTCGCTGCGATCCGAATAGCCGTCGGCGCCCCGTGCTTCGGTCATCCCACGGATGTCGTCGAGCAGGCGAATGTGCCGGCGCACCGCCTCGATACGGCGCTGGGCGACCAGCACGTCCAGATAGGTTTCGACGATGTCCAGCGCAGCGTCTTCACGGGTGACTTCGGCGGTGGCCGAGAGCTGGCGTTGGGTCGCCTTGGCGCTGTCGACTTGGCTGTCGACGCGGCCCCAGTCATAGAGCATCTGCGAGACGGTGACATCATAGACGGT
This sequence comes from Phytopseudomonas straminea, assembly GCF_900112645.1. Classification (GTDB taxonomy): domain Bacteria; phylum Pseudomonadota; class Gammaproteobacteria; order Pseudomonadales; family Pseudomonadaceae; genus Aquipseudomonas; species Aquipseudomonas straminea. The sequence goes on from NZ_FOMO01000001.1 coordinate 876,098, forward strand.
CTCGCCAATATCGAACTCCTGCGGCCCGCCGGACATCGATAACGACGGGTAATAACCCCCCTTGGCAATCTTCACTTCGGTCTCGGCGCGGGCCGCCTCCGCTACCGCGGCGCGCACCTGAGGGTGAATAGCCAGGCCGTTGCGCACGGCCTGGTCCAGCGGCATGGCCAGAGCAGAGGCGGGCAGGCAGAGTGTGAATGCCAGGCGCGCTGCCCATCGACAATGAGACATGTGCATGCGGTACGACGAATTCCCTATCAACTGACCACAACCTGTACCGTGTTTTCTTCCACCAGCAGCGTGGTGTTCCCGTAGGTATAGACGTCGTAGACGATGCCATCAATCGCCTGCGTGCCTGTCTTCAAGGCACTGCTGCTGACCCGCAGGGTGTCGTTGCTCTCCCCGGTAATCTGCAGGATGTTGTTGGCATCGGTGATGGACGCCACCGCTGCGGCGGTCAGCGTCAGGGTGCTGCCCGAGTCACCGGTGCCGAGGTCGATGCGCTCGATATTGCTCAGCGTGCCGATGCCGGCAGCGCCGTAGTTGATGTCGATACCGCCGTCGAACAGTACGGTGTCGAAGCCTGCACCACCGTTGACGCTGCCGAAATTGGTGGCGCGGATCTGGATGGTGTCGTTACCGGCTCCAGCATCCACGCGATCACCGGCGCCCACGTTGAGGATCAGGTCATTGCCGTTACCGGCGAAGATCTGCTCGTTGGCGATGGTGGCACTGCCGGAAAGAACGTCGTCGGCAGCCGTGCCATCGACGCGCACGGTACCGATGGCCAGGCCGAGCAGGCCCGATGGATCCAGATCCACGGTGTACAGGCCGCTGGTCTTGCTGCCCGATGTCGCGGTGATACGCAGTGCGAGGTCGGCCCCCAGATTGAGAACCTGGCTGACCGACAGACCGAGCTGGCTGAGCACACTGGGGCTGAGCAGGTTGATGGAGAAGTTGCCGTTGGCGTCGGCCGCCAAGGGCGCAAGGCCGATATAGCCCGCCGGGGTCAGCACTTCGACTGCCAGGGCGGCGCCGGCAACGGTCTTGCCGCTGATGCCGAGCCGCGCGGCTGACAGGTTGAGTACGCTCAGGTTGGCATCCACGGCGAGGTTGCCGAGAGTGATCGGTTGCTGCAGCAGGCTGGCGCCCAGGCCCAAAGAGGCCAGGTTACTCTGGTTGCCGGCCTGGTCCCGGGCAGACACTGTCACCTGGGCGCTGAGCAGCTGGTCCCAGGTCAGGCCGATATTCAGCCCGCTGAGCAGGTTCACTGAGGCCAGCCCGGCATTGTTGGCCGTGACCGTGGCGGTGGCGACAGTGCCGCCCAAGTCGATACGCACGGTCAGTTGGCTATTCGGCTCGCTGGAGATGGTAAGTAGGTTGCCAGTCAAGCTCAGCACCGGTGAGGTAGGGGCGATGGTGTCGACCGTGAAATTCACGGCCTGGGAATTGGCGCCGTTGTTGATATGCGCGGTAACCGACGCAGCACCCTGTGGAAAACTGCCGCCTGGTGGCAGTACGGAAACCACAGCGGCGCCTGCAGTGGCCTCGGCCGCTGTTACGGTGTGGCTCTGATTGAAGGTGTAGCCGCCGGTGCCGGTGTAGGTCAGCGTGACCGTGTCGCCAGCGCGCACCCCGGTGGCCAACCCGACGAGCACCTGGATGCCGTCGGCGGCCTCGGCCGCGTTGATGTAGGTGTCGAGCGCCTCCGGCACGTTGATGATCGGTGCCGACAGGTTAGGCGCGTTGGTGCCTGCCGAGATGCTGACGTTGCCGGCCACATCGGTGGCCGTCACGCTGATCGGCTGGCCCGCCACCAAGGCTGGAATCAGAACCGCTGCGAAGGTGCCTGCTGCAGTGGCGGTCACGGTGATCGGGCTGGCTACGTTGCCATTGACCACGATACGCACCTGGCTGCCCGCTTCGGCGTTCCCGGTGAGCAGGGTTCCGTCAGCGCTGACGAACAGATTGCTGGGGGCGCTCGGCGCCTGGCTGTCGACCAAGGTGCTGGTCGAACCACTGGTATTACCTGCCGCGTCACGCGCCACGGCATTTACCACGGTGCCGTTAGCCAGTTGCGCCGCGGGTGTGAAGCTCCAGGTGCCATTGGCGGCAGCGGTGGTGGTGCCGATCTGCGCGCCATTACCATCGGTAAGGATGATCGTGCTGCCAGCCTCGGCCGTACCCGTGAGCACCGTACCCCGGCTGGGCTGGATGGTGGGCGCGTTGGGCGCCACGGTATCGATGGTGGTGCTGGTCGAAGCGCTGATATTGCCGGCTGCATCGCGGGCAACGGCGGTGACAACGGCGCCGTTGGTCAGCGTTTCTGTTGGCGTAATGGTCCAGTTGCCGTTGGCAGTGGTGGTCGTTTGGCCTATCACATTGCCGCCGGGGCCGGTAACGGTAACCGTGCTGCCGACCTCGGCGGTACCGCTTAGCGCGGTGCCGTTGCTTGGTTGAATGGTGGGCGCGCTGGGCGCAATGGCATCGACCGTGGTGCTGACCGAGGTGCTGGTATTGCCGGCCGCATCGCGGGCGACTGCGGTCACCACCACGCCATTGGCCAGGGCGGGGCTCGGTGTGTAGGTCCAGTTGCCGGCGCTGTCAGTGGTCGCCGTACCGATGCGGATGCCGCCAGGGCCGGTAAGAATTACCGTGCTGTTGGCTTCGGCCGTACCCGTCAGCACCACGCCGTTGCTGGCCTGGATAGTTGGGGCGGCAGGGGCCACGTTATCGATGATCGTATTGGTGGATGGGCTGATATTACCGGCAGCATCGCGTGCTACCACGCTTACCTGCGTGCCATTGGTCAGCGGGGTCGGAGGCGTATGGCTCCAGTTGCCCTGAGCATCGGCGATCGTCTGGCCGATAGTGGCGCCGCCCGCTCCGGTAAGAATCACCGTGCTGCCCGCTTCGGCCGTGCCGCTCAGCACGGTGCCGTTGCTGGGCGCGATGGTGGGGAGCGCAGGTGCCAGGCCGTCGATCACCACGATGGCCGGCGCGCTGACGTTATTGGTGGCATCGGTAGCGGTGATGCTGACCGAGGTGCCGTTGGGGATGGCGGGTGAAAAGGTCTGTGACCAGGCGCCAGTGGTGGCATCGGCGTTGACCTGCACGTCTGCCTGACCCGCAATGCGGATGGTCACGGTACTGCCCGGTTCAGCCGTACCACTGAGCAGGCTGCCATTGCTGGGTAGCACCTCGGGCAGATTCGGCACCCTGTCGTCCACGGTCACGCTGGCCGGATTGCTCACGTTGCCGGCCGCATCCACGGCAACCACCGTGACGAGGGTGTCGTCTGCCAGCGGCAGCGCCGGCTTGTAATGCCAGTTGCCATTGGCGTCCACGGCCACCGTGGCGATCAGCACGCCCGCCACACTCAACCGTATAGTGCTACCGGCCTCGGCAGTACCGCTCAGCTCGCTGCCGTTGCTGGCCGCGATCACCGGCGCAGGTGGAGCGAGGTTATCCACCCTCGTGCTGGCAATGGGGCTCTGGTTGCCGGCCGCATCCCGTGCCTGCACAGTGACCAATACGCCATCGGCCAGGCTGGTGCCCGGCGTGAAGCTCCAATCACCGCTGCTGTCAGCGGTCAGGGTGGCGATGGTGTTGCCATTGACGGTTAGCGTTACCGTGCTGCCCGCCTCGGCGGTACCGCGCAAAGCTGAACCGTTGGTGGCCTCGATGGTTGGTATGGCGGGGGCGACTGCATCGATAGTGATGGCGGTGGCCGGGCCGGTATTGCCGGCCGCATCGCGGGCGCTGACGCTGATCACGGCGCCATGCTGCAAGGGTATATCTACAGGGAAGGTCCAGGCTCCCCCCGCGTTCACTGCTGCCTCGCCAACGACCACGCCGCCCGGACCGGTGATGATCACCGTGCTGCCCGCTTCGGCCGTGCCGCCGAGCAGCACGCCATTGCTCGGCTGAACAGTTGGGGCGGCAGGCGGTACGGTGTCGATCACCAGGCTTGCCGCCGGGCTGGTGTTGCCGGCCGTATCCCGGGCCACCACGCTGATCTGGGTATTGTTGGTGAGTGCCACGGGCGGCACGAAAGACCAGTTGCCATCGCCGTCGGCCACTGCCTGACCAATGGCGACGCCGCCTGTACCGGTGATGATGACCGTGCTCCCCGCTTCGGCAGTGCCGCCGAGAACGATGCCATTGCTGGGCTCGATGGTTGGCCGTGGCGGCGCCTGGTTATCGACGATGATCGCTGAAGATGGCGTGCTCACGTTATTCGCGGCATCGGTTGCCGTCGCGGTAAGGCTGACACCGTTGGCTACTGGCGTGTTCGGGGTGAGCGTCCAGCTGCCATTAGTACCGGCCTGCGCCGTGCCGATGACAGTGCCGTCTGCACTGACGGTTACCATGCTGCCTGCTTCGGCGGTACCGGTGATGACCAGGCCGTTGCTCGGCGCGATCACCGGTGCGGGTGGCGCGATAGCGTCGATCAGGATGCTCGCCGGGGCGCTTTCGTTGCCCAGATTATCGCGGGCGATCACGGTGACCAGGCTGCCGTCAGGCAAGGCCGGGTTCAAGGTGACACTCCATTTTCCGTCGGCATCGGCCGTAATGGTACCGGTGTTGATCGGCACACCTCCGGCTCCGGTGAGGACGATGGTGGCCCCGGCTTCCGCCGTACCGCTCAGCGAGACGCCATTGCTCGGATTGATGGTCGGATGTTCCGGCACCTGGGCATCGATCACGGTGCTGGCGGATGGGCTGGTGTTGCCGGCGGCATCGCGTGATACCACCGTGACCTCGGTGCCGTCAGTGAGGGCCTGCGAGGGTTTGAAGCTCCAGTTCCCCGCCGCGTTGGCGGTTACCTGGCCAATGGTTGCACCGCCGGGGCCGGTGATCAGCACGGTGCTGCCGGCTTCTGCCGTACCGCTGAGCTCGACGCCATTGCTGGGAGAAATGGTTGGAGTAACCGGCGCCACGGTGTCGACGGTGGTGCTGACCGAGGCACTGGTATTGCCGAGGGTGTCCCGAGCGATTGCATTGACCACCGTGCCATTGGGCAAGGCCGGCGAGGGCGACAGCGTCCAGGTTCCATCAGCCGCCGCAGTGGTCTGGCCGATCACCCGGCCGCTGCCATCAGTGACGACCACGGTAATGCCCGCTTCGGCGGTGCCGGTGACCCGCACGCCATTGCTGGCTTCGATCGTCGGGGTGGCCGGCGGCTGTGCATCGATGGTCGTGGTGGCCGAGCTACTGCTGTTGCCGGCGGCGTCCCGCGCCACTACGGTCACCACCAGGCCATCGGCCAGGGCGGGTGTGGGCGTGAAGGTCCAGTTGCCATTGGCGTCCGCGGTCGCCTGGCCGATGCTGACGCCGCCAGAGCCGGTAAGAATCACCGTGGCACCCACTTCGGCGGTGCCGCTGAGTTGCGTGCCATTGCTGGCGGCGATGGTCGGCGCGCTGGGGGCAACGTTGTCGATCACCGTGGAGGCCGGTGCGCTGCTCAGGCCGGACACCGTGATCGTGGCGTTGATCGTGGTGCCGTTGGCCAGTGGCGTTTGCGGGGTGAAGGTCCAGTTGCCCTGACCGTCGGCGACGGCCTGCCCGATGACGGTGCCTGTCCCGTCGGTCAGCTGCACGGTAGCGCCTGCCAGGGCGGTACCGCTGAGTTCGCTACCGTTGCTGGGCTCGATGGTCGGGCGTGGTGGCAGGGTCGCATCGACTATCACGCTGGCCGGCGCGCTCTGATTACCCACGGCGTCGGTAGCCGTCACCGTCAGCCGGGCGCCATTGGGCAGCGCACTTGCCGGGGTGATCGACCAGTTGCCATTGGCGTCGGCGGTTGTGGTCTGGCTGAAGCCATTGGGGCCGGTGATGGTGATCAGGCTGCCGGCTTCGGCAGTGCCGGTCACCTGCGTGCCGTTGCTGGGGTCGATTACCGGCGCGGCGGGAGCCTGGGCGTCGATGGTGGTGGTCGCCGCCGGGCTGGTGTTGCCGACCGCATCGCGGGCGATTACGGAAACCTGGGTGCCATTGGCCAGCTGGCCGCTGATGGGGTAGCTCCAGGTGCCGTTGGCGTTGACCTGAACGGTTACCGGCGCGGCATTGCCGATGGTCAGCAATAGTGTGCTGTCGGGGTCGGCAGTGCCGCTCAACATGCCCGACCCGCTGCTCGGCGAGATGGTAGGCGTAGCGGGCGGCTGAGCATCTACCACGGTGCTACCGGGCTGGCTAGTGTTGCCGGCAGCGTCGCGGGCCACCACGCTGACCTGGGTGCCATCGAGCAGCGGGCTCTGCGGCGTGAAGGACCAGTTGCCACTGGCGTCGGCCGTCGTCTGGCCAATGGCGACGCCCCCAGGCCCGGTAAGAGTTACGGTGCTGCCAGCCTCGGCGGTGCCACTTAGCTGGCCGCCGTTGCTGGGGGCGATGGTGGGCGTGCTGGGCGCCACGGCATCTACCGTTATGGCCACCGGGGCGCTCTGGTTACCGGTCGGGTCACGGGCGACGATGCTAACCGCGGCGCCATTGGCCAGCGGAGTGTCGGGTGTGAAGCTCCAGTTGCCCTGAGCGGTGACCTGCACCTGGCCGACCACCACACCGCCGACGCTGATGATCACCAGGCTGCCGGCCTCGCCGGTACCGCTGAGTTGCTCGCCATTACTGGGCGTGATGGTAGGCGCTGCAGGCGCGACATTGTCGGTGATTACGCTACTGGAGGCGCTAGTGTTGCCGGCGGCATCGCGGGCTACGGCGTTGACCTGGGTGCCGTTTAGCAAGGGGCTAGCCGGGGTGAACGACCAGTTGCCGCCTGCGTCTGCTGTTACCCGGCCGATCAGCGCGCCGTTGGCGCCGGTCAGAATCACCGTGCTGCCAGGTTCTGCACTGCCGCTCAGTTGCGCACCGGTGCTGAAGTTGATCGCCGGAGCCGGCGGCGGTACACCATCGATGGTCAGGGACGCGGCAGGGCTGACATTGCCCGTGGCATCCGTCGCAGTTGCCGTGACACGGCTGCCGTCCGGCAGCTGCGCGGTAAGGGTGGTGCTCCAAGTGCCGTTGGCGGCTGCGGTGGCTTCGGCGATCAGGTTGCCGGCAGCATCGCGCAGGGTGACGATGCTGCCCGGCTCGGCAAAGCCGCGCAGGATGATCCCGTTACTCGGCTCGATGATCGGAGTCGAGGGCGGTGCTGCATCGATGGTCAGGCTGGCTGGCACGCTGGTATTGCCGGCGGCGTCGCGCGCCACGATGGTAATGGCAGCATTATCAGCCAGTGCAGGTGATGGGGTCAGTGACCAGTTGCCATCAACGTCAGCTGTCGTCTGGCCGATCATACGGCCGCTGCTGTCGCGGATGATCACCGTGCTTCCGGCCTCGGCGGTGCCCACCAATTGTGCACCATTGCTCGGATTTACGACCGGTGCCTGGGGAGCAACGCTATCCACCGTAGTGCTGGTTGCCGGGCTCTGGTTACCAGCGGCGTCGCGGGCGACGGCCGCTACCACCGTGCCGTTGGCCAGCGACGTGGTCGGCTGAAAGCTCCAGTGGCCCTGGACATCGGCCGTGGCTTGACCAATGACCGTGCCGCCTGGCCCGGTCAAAATCACCGTACTCCCTGCTTCTGCCATTCCGCTGAGCAGGCTGCCGTTGCTGGGCTGCAGCGTGGGAGCGGCTGGCGCGACGTTATCGGTTACCGTGGTGGCTGGCGCACTGCTCAGTTCATTGACGACCACGGCGGCACTGACACTGGTGCCATTGGGCTGTGGTGTGGACGGCGTTATCGTCCAGTTGCCATTGCTGTCGGCGATGACCTGGCCCAGCGCAACGCCTCCTGGGCCGGTCAGCACGACCAGCGCGCCTGCCGTGGCCGTACCGCTGAACTGGCTGCCATTGCTTGGGATAATGGTCGGGCTCGCCGGTAATGTGGCGTCGACGGTCTGGCTGGCGACAGGGCTCTGGTTGCCCGCTGCGTCGGTCGCGGTTATCGCCACGTTCGTGCCGTTGGTGAGAGGCGCGGTCGGGGTGAATGTCCAGATACCGTCGGCATTGGTGATCGCGGTCTGGTCGGGCTCGCCGGGTACGCTGATGGTAATGGTGCTGCCAGGCTCGGCGGTGCCACTAAGCAGGCCGCCATTGCTGGGGTTGATCACCGGTGTGTTGGGCGCCTCGGCATCGATGCTACCAATCGTGGAGTCGCTTACATTGCCGCTGGCGTCTCGGGCACTAACCTCGATGGTGATGCCATGGGCAATCGGCGCGCCGGGGGAGTGGCTCCAGGTTCCATTGCTATCGGCGAGCACCTCGACCTCGGTCGCAGGTGAAGTGCCGATACGAATGATCACCTTACTGCCCGGCTCGGCAGTACCGCTCAGCAGGACACCATTGGTAGGGTTCAGTATCGGCGCTGCGGGCGCCTCGGTATCTATCACCAGATTGCTGGGTGGGCTGACGTTGCCGGCCGGGTCACGCGCGATGACTGTCAGCGGTGTGCCATCGGCGAGAGGCGCATCGGGCGTGAAGCTCCAGTCACCGTTACCGTCGGCTATCACCTCGGCAATGAGGATTCCGCCGGGACCTGTGATGACCACGGTGCTGTTTGCTTCAGCTTTGCCGTTCAGCGTGATGCCGTTGCTGGGTTCGACCTGAGGAGCGGCAGGTGGTGTCCGGTCGATCTGCACCGCAGCGGGGTCGCTGTTGTTGCCAGCGGCATCGCGAACCACGACTTCGAGGTTGACGCCATCGGCGAGCGGTGTGGTGGGAATGAAATTCCAGTTGCCATCGGCATCGGCCACGGTCTGGCCGATGAGGTCGCCATTGCTGTAGATCAGAATGATCTTGCCGCCGGGCTCGGCGGTACCGCTTAGCTCACTGCCGTTGCTCGGCTGCACCACGGGGGGCAGGGGTTGCGCGGCATCGATGATCAGCGTGGTGGCGGCGCTGGTGCCTGCGGCTGTGCTGGCGACGGCGGTGACGACCGTCGCGTTGGTCAGTGCGGGAGACGGGGTGATCGACCAGGCGCCATTGGGGCCGGCTGTGGCGCGACCAATCTCGGCGCCGTTCGCGCTGACGATGACCAGGCTACCGGCGTCCGCCGTGCCGGAAATCACCGTACCGTTGCTTGTGGCGATCACCGGCGCGTTGGGCAATGCGTTATCCACAACCACCGTTTGTGGCGGGCTGGTGTTGCCGGCCGGGTCACGGGCCACCACGCTCACCTCGCCGCCATTGGCGATCGCCGGGCTGGCAGTGAAATGCCAGTTGCCATTGCCATCGACCAGTGCCTGGCCGAAAACCCCACTGGCGTTGCTCAGGATGACGGTACTGCCTGGTTCTGCGGTGCCGCTGAACACCGTGCCATTGCTGTTGTTGATGGCGGGCTGATCAGGAGCCTGTGCGTCGATCCGGAGCTCGCTGGGTTCGCTCTTGTTACCAGCGCGGTCGGTAGCCGTAACTATGACTGAAGTGTTGTCGGCCAGCGCGGGGGATGGTTGGTAAGACCAGGTGCCGTCTGCAGCTGCGGTAACTGTAACGGGTGCATTCCCGTCGATCGTAAGTGCGACGGTACTGCCCGGCTCTGCCGTGCCAACCAGCAATGTTCCATTGCTGGCTTCCACCGTCGGTGGGGCTGGCGGCGTGCTGTCGATAACCACCCGTATCACCGGATGAGGCACGCCGTTAGGGGCGATGGTATGCACGTCCACAATCGTTCCATGGGGCAATACGGGTGGCCCTTCCCAGCGCCATTCCCCATTCGTGTCGGCAGTGGTTCTATGCAGCTCCTGGCCGTCAGGATGCATCAGGATGATAGTGGCGTTGGGAGTTGCCGAGCCGTTGAGCTGGCTGCCATCACTGGGCTCCACCGTCGAAGGCTGTACCACCAGTGGAGCGTTTAGCGACGCCGATGGGCCGACATTTCCTGCAGCATCTATCACCACCACGCTGATGGTCTGCCCGCCTGTAAGCGGTGCTGGAAATTGCACCTGGAACTGACCGTTGGCATCGGCAGCCACCGTGAACAGCGTGCCGTCAACATCCACTCTGACAGTGGCGTTGGGCTCTGCAAAACCGGTCAGGAAGCGGCTGTCCTGGCTGAGCTGCAGGTTGGTCGCCGCCGCCGGGGGCTGGTTATCCACAGGCGGTTGTGCGCTGCTGCCCCCATTGTTGTTAGTGCTATTGTTGCGCCGGCTGACCTCATCGGCCACTACCACTCCGCCTGCAACCGCTACACCGCCAATCATCGCAGCAGTGCCCAGACCCAAGGTACTGCCAGCAGCGCCTGCTATCGAAGTCAGTGAGGTAAAGCCGGAGAGAGTACCCTCCGAAGCATAGGAGGCGGCCAGAACGCCATCGGAAGCCGCGGCCTGGGAAAGATCCACGGCCATCAACTGCTCTTCCTCGCCGACCAGATAGAGCTGGCTGGGTTGCTCGGCCGCCGCGTAGAAATTGCTGATGCGTAGCACCTCACCGTCCTGCATCTGGACGATCAGGTCGGATCCATCACGGGTATAACGGGCTACCGCTTCGGGAGGAATGTTGAGGGCGACATGGCTGCTTTCGGAAAGTGGCAGCGTGTTGCTGACCACTTGTGTATTGGCCTGACTGACCTGCTGGCCAATAGGCGCGACTTTCGCCTGTACTGCCATGAAGCATCTCCCAGTTACGTGATTTCAAACTTGGCGAGTTGCGTTGCACAGGCAAATCCAATTCGGCGTTGCACTGGATAGAACTCGACAAGTTTTAAACGTAGCGGGCGAGCACTTTTTTAAAAGGTAGTTTTAATGCCGTTTATGTATAAAAAATCAAAAATTCATGTGATTTTTGACATTTAAAATAACCTGATTACTTGAGATTTTCTATTTGTTAGGTCATAGCTTATTGTTTTATATATAAATTTATAATTAATGGAATTGTCGTTTGCCGACAGAGCTGCTCGATAAAAAATGATCTTCGCCGAATGAAAAGTTGTGAAATTATTTCAGCGACTACGCAGGAATAAAGTTCAAATCATTTAATCGGAATACGCTTTTATATCGCACTTTTAATAGCAAAAGGCTTACAGCAATACACGCTTATTGCTGACTGACAGCAAAGGCGGGCTGTTGGTGACAGCTCGTTGGTATATTGATCACGAGTCGGATTCTTCAATCCATTGCCGCCCATGTCGCTCCAGCAGGTGCTGAAGTTGTTCCGGCCCGTTGCTGCCTGCAGCGTAAGGGCGCGGACTTTGATAGTGCTGCTGCCAGCCTTTGATAATCGGGTCGACCCATTGCCAGGCTGCTTCGACCTCATCGCGGCGCATGAACAGTGTGGAGTCGCCCTCTATCACATCCAGCAGTAACCGCTCATAGGCATCCCAGCGCCGCTGTTTGTTGAAAGCATCAGCCAGGTTCAAATCCAGTTCCACCGGCTGCAGGCGCATGCCCTTGCCCGGGTTCTTGGCCATCAACTGCAGGCTGATACGCTCTTCGGGTTGCAGGCGGATGAGCAACTGGTTGGCCTGGCCGTTGCCGAAAAGCTGGTGCGGCACGGGTTTGAATTGAATGAGGATTTCCGAGGTCTTGCGAGCCAGGCGCTTACCGGTGCGCAGGTAGAAGGGCACGCCGGCCCAGCGCCAGTTGTTGATCTCGGCCTGCACGGCAACGAAGGTTTCGGTATCGCTGTCGTTGTCGACGTTCTTCTCGAAGTAGTAGGCGGGCACTTCCTGGCCGCCGATCTTGCCGGCGGTGTACTGGCCGCGCACGGTCTTGTCGCGCACGTCCTGACCGGTGATGGGTTTGAGGGCTTCGAGGATCTTCACCTTCTCGTTGCGCACCGACTCGGCATCGAAGCGTACCGGCGCTTCCATGGCCACCAGGCAGAGCAGTTGCAGCAGGTGGTTCTGGATCATGTCGCGCATGGCGCCGGCGTTGTCGTAGTAGGCGCCGCGGTTTTCCACACCCAGGGTCTCGCACACGCTGATCTGCACATGGTCGATGTGCCCGGCGCGCCACACCGGCTCGAACAGGGCGTTGGCAAAACGCAGCGCCATCAGGTTCTGCACGGTTTCCTTGCCCAGGTAATGGTCGATGCGAAATACCTGAGACTCATCGAACATCGCACCGATGCCGGCATTGATCGCCTGGGCCGATTCCAGCGAATGGCCGATGGGTTTTTCCAGCACGATGCGCGCGCCTGCACCAGCCAGACCGGCAACCTTGAGGTGCGAGGCGATGGCTTCGAACAGATCCGGTGCAGTAGCCAGGTAGTAGACCCTGACGCGCTCTCGATCATTACCCAGTGCCTTGGCCAGGCGACCGAAGTCGGCGCTCTGCGAAGCGTCCATAGCGAAGTAGTCCAGACGCTCAGCGAAGCTCTTCCAGGTGTCATCGTCGAAATCGGCGCGGGCCACCTGGGCACGGCAGTGGCGCTCGGCGAGGGCCTGGTAGGCGGCCCGTGTGTGGCTGCTGCGCGCCAGGGCGAGGATGCGCGTGTCGCGATGCAGGCGGCCGCCGCGATGCAGGTAATAGAGGGCTGGAAGCAGCTTGTGCAGGGCGAGGTCGCCCGTGCCGCCGAATACCAGCATGTCGCAGCAATTGCTCTGCATGGGAACTCCGATTCGGTTTGTCCGTGCGAGGTCGCCAGGCTTGTAGTATAACTACAAGATCACTACAGCCCGGCGGAGTCCCTCGATCATAACCGAGTCGTGACGCTTCAACGTCCAGCCGGCGTAACCATCCTTTGCCAGTCGAGTCCCAGCCCGTGAATTTGTTGCAGCACATCGCCCAGTCACGTCACCTCCTGCGCAAGTCGGAACTCAAGGTGGCCGATCATGTGCTCCTCGACCCGGCTGCAGTCATGCACAGCTCCATGGCCGAGCTGGCCCATTCGGTGGGGATCAGCGAGCCCACCATCGTGCGCTTTTGCCGCGCCATCGGCTGCAGCGGCTTTCAGGATCTCAAGCTCAAGCTGGCGCAGAGCCTGGCCGCCGGTGCCAGCTTCGGCCAGTTCGCGATCCACGAGGACGATTCGGTCGCTGACTTCAGCATGAAGATCTTCGACACCACCCTGCACACGCTGATGGAAGTACGCGAGAAGCTCGATCCGGTGGCGCTGGAGAAGGCCATCGCCGTCTGCTCCCATGCGCAGCGCATCGAGTTCTACGGCTTCGGCGCCTCGGGCGCGGTGGCCGCCGACGCCCAGCACAAGTTCTTCCGCCTGCTGCTCAATGCCGCGGCCTATTCCGACCCGCACATGCAGGCAATGTCGGCCATCACCCTCAAGCCGACCGACGTGGCCGTGTGCATTTCCCAGTCCGGGCGTTCCAAGGACCTGCTGATCACCGCCAACGTGGTACGCGAGGCCGGCGCTTCGCTGATCGCCCTGTGCCCGGGCCAGACGCCGCTGGCCGAGCTGGCCACGGTGAACCTGGCCATCGATGTGCAGGAAGACACCGAGATCTATACGCCGCTGGCCTCGCGTATCGCTCACCTGGTGGTGATCGACGTGCTCGCCATGGGCGTGGCCATGGCCCGCGGCCCGAGCCTGGTCAACCACCTCAAGAGCGTCAAACGCAGCCTGCGCAGTCTGCGCCTGTCGGCCAAGTCGATCAGGGCCCACGAAGACGGCGCCTAAGAATCTGTTCAAAGTCTTTCAGCCCAGGTTCGTCGATTTCGACAGCTAAGTGGTGAGAGCGGCCGGTGAAGGCGTGGCTTTTGTAGGAGGGGCTTTAGCCGCGAGCTCTTTGCTTGCGCTGATAAAAAACTCGCGGCTAAAGCCCCTCCCACGAGTTCGCTGGATGTCTGCTTCTGCCTTGTAGCAGCCGCTTTTATAGCGTCTAGATCGTGAACAGCCGCGAGCCCGTCACCCAGGCGTCACGCCTTGTTCCTCAAACTGTCATCGCATTCGCGGAAGCTAGTCTCCCGTAATCAACCTGGAGACCTGCCATGGCTCGCCATGTGGACGAAGCGTTGCACCCGGAACAGAGCGTGGTGAAAGCCCGCCGCAAGCTGCTCGACGAGCAGCGTATGCGCTATCGCCGCGCCATCGAGGCCTACGGCGAGAATCGCCGCCTGCAATCGGAAATCAGCAGTTTTCATGATCCCTTCGCGGGCGAATCGCGCCGCCTGCACTGATTCCAGACCAAACATTTTCGCGTTGCGCATCCCTGACGGCGAGGCTCCTATAATGGCGCTTTTTCGCCCAATACCAGGGATGTGCCATGCGTCGTCTGCTCGTTCTGCTGCTCCTGCTCACCCCTCTGCTCGCTATCGCCCAGGAACCCCAGCCCAGGGTCGGCCTGGTGCTTTCCGGCGGCGCGGCGCGGGGGCTGGCGCATATCGGTGTGATCAAGGCGCTGGAGGAGCAGGGCGTGCGCATCGACGCCATTGCCGGTACCAGCATGGGCGCGGTGATCGGTGGCCTGTACGCCTCGGGCTACAGCGTCGCCGAGCTGGAGCAAGTGGCGCTGACCATGGATTGGCGCGAGGTACTTTCCGATGATCCGCCGCGTACCGATGTGCCGTTTCGTCGCAAGCAGGATGACCGCGATTTCCTCATCAAGCAGCGTCTGAGCTTTCGCGACGACGGCAGCCTCGGCCTGCCACTGGGTGTGATCCAGGGCCAGAATCTGGCGCTGCTGCTCGAACGTCTACTGGTGCGCAGCAGCGACGTGCGCGATTTCGACCGCCTGCCGATTCCGTTTCGCGCCGTGGCCACCGATATCGCCAATGACGAGAAGGTGGTTTTTCGCAGCGGTCATCTGCCCCAGGTAATCCGTGCCAGTATGTCGATCCCCGCAGTGTTCGCGCCGGTCGAGCTGGACGGGCGCCTGCTGGTCGACGGCGGCATGGTCGACAACATTCCCGTCGACGTGGCGCGCGACATGGGCGTCGATCGGGTCATCGTCGTCGATATCGGCACGCCGCTGAAACCGCGCAAGGAACTGCTTACCGTGGTCGACGTGCTCAACCAGTCGATCACCATGATGACCCGCCGAAACTCCGAGCAGCAGCTGGCGACGCTACGCGACAGCGACGTGCTGGTGCAGCCGAATATGACGGGCTTCGAGGTCACCGACTTCGGCCGTGGCGAGGAACTGATCGAAGCCGGCTACCTGGCCGCCAAGGCGCTGCAGCCGCGCCTTGCGCAGCTGGTGCGTCGCGGCGGTGGTAATCCTGCACTGACCCTGGCGCGTAGCGCCCAGCAGCGCGCCCCGGTGATCCACGCCATCCAGGTGGACAACGATTCCAAGGTCGGCGACGAGGTGATCCGCAATTACATCCGCCAGCCCATCGGCGAGCCGCTGGACATGGCCACGCTGCAGCGCGATATGGGCACCCTGTACGGCCTGGATTACTTCGAGCGCGTACAGTACCGGGTGGTCAGCCATGACGAGCGCAACACCCTGGTGATCGATGCACGGGAAAAACGCACCGGCACCGACTACCTGCGTCTGGGCCTGAATCTCTCCGACGATTTCAACGGCGACAGCGTCTTCAACCTGGGTGCGAGCTTTCGCAAGAACGGCATCAACCGTCTGGGCGCTGAGTGGCTCACCAGGGTGCAGCTGGGCGACCGGCAAGAGCTGTTCAGCGAGTTCTACCAGCCTCTGGACGTTGGCTCGCGCTGGTTCGTGGCGCCCAGCGTGCGGGTCGATGCCTGGAACGTCGAGTCGGTGTTGGACAATGACCCCATTGCCGAATACCGGGTGCAGCGCTATGGCTACGGCTTCGACATCGGCCGCCAGATCGCCAACAACGGCGAGCTGCGTTTCGGTATTGGCCAGGCCTGGGGCGATGCCAAGGTGCGTATCGGCGAGCGCGATCAGCCCGAGTTCAGCTTTACCGAGGGCTACTACGAGATGCAGTACTCTTTCGATACCCTGGATAACGTCGACTTCCCTCACGAAGGTGAGGCGATCGAGTTGAAGCTGCGCCAGTACGATGCCAGCCTCGGCGCCGACGATCGTTACCGGCAATGGCAGATCAACCTCGACAAGGCATTCAGTCAGGGGCCGCACAGCCTGGTCATCGGTGGGCGCTACGGGCGCACGCTCGATGATGCCGAAATCGTCACCTCCAGCTTCCAACTGGGCGGCCCGCGACAACTCTCGGGCTTCCGCCAGGACGCCCTGGCCGGTCAGAACGTCAGCCTTGGGCGGCTGGTTTACTACCGGCGCATGACGCCACGTTCGTTCCTGCCACTGGATTTTCCGCTCTACCTCGGCGCCTCCCTGGAGCGCGGCCGGGTGTGGAACAACGATAACGCCTTCGACAGCGGTTACATCAATGCGGCGAGCGTGTTCCTGGGGTACGAGACGCCGCTGGGACCGCTGAATTTCAGCTACGGCCTCAACGACGAGAACGAGAAGGCCCTATACCTGAACCTCGGCCACAGCTTCTGAGGGGTGCTGCTACAGGCGCTGCAGCAATGCCTGTAGCGCCCGTTCCGGTTCCTGGCTCCACAGCCCGTAGCTCAGCGGCAGCACTTCCAGGCCGGCGCGGGCCAGCACCCGGTAGCGCTCCAGTTCGAGAAAGCCTTCGCCCTCACCGGGAAAGCCGATCAGGTCGATGGCCAGGCACTTGTCGCCGCGTTGGCAGAACACGTCCAGCAGCAGACCGGCCAGCGGGTAACGGGTCCAGGTGGCCACGCCGTGCGTCTGTAGCGCCGCACACAGGGCGCGTTCGAAAGCGTCCTGCTCGGGTTGCTGGTGAGTGGGCCTCGGCGCTTCGCCGGCGCTTTCCAGGTAGCGGCGCAGCAGGTGGTCGGTGGGCAGCTGGCGTTCGTCGCCGCTGAATAACACCACCTGACGTTCGCGGGCCCGGGTGATCGCCACGTTGAACATGTCGGGGCGGTTCAGGTACACCGCCGCCTGGCTGGCATTGGCGTCGAGTGCGAAGCTGATGATCATCAGGTCGCGCTCCTCGCCCTGAAAGCCGTAGGGTGTATCCACCAGCACACGAAAATCGCGCAGGCGCTGCAGGTCGAGGCCGGCGATGCGCTGGCGGATCGCTTCGACCTGATCGCGAAACGGTGACACTACACCGATGCTTGGCTTCACCGGGCTGTCGGCGTAGCGGGTGATGTGTTCGTCGATCAGCTGCAACACGTGTTCGAGCTCAACCTGGTTGACGCCATTGCGCGCACGCTCGCCGTCCAGGCGTTGCACCTGCAGGCTATCGCAGTGGGCCAGGCTTGGACGCTCCTTCATCACCCGCAGGCGGTTGGCGTAGAACCACTGGTTGCTGAAGCGGATCAACGCCGGACGGCTGCGAAAATGCTCGTCGAGAAAGGTCAGCGCGCTCTGCTCCGGCAGGTGCAGGCCCACCAGGTCGAGCACGCTGTTGTCGCGGTAGCTCCAGCGCTCGCGTTCTTCACCTGGCAGTCCGCTGCGCTGCAGCAACTGAACCTCGCGGTTGCGCGACAGGAACGACAGATGGCGCAGCTGCCGGGCGTCGCCAGTGATCACTGCGCGGCGACAGCGCTGGAAGGCCGGCAGGGCCGAGGCGATATCGCACTGGGTGGCTTCGTCCATGACCATCACGTCGAACAGGCCGGCCTTGAGTGGCAGCAGGCGATGCAACTCATCCAGCGTCACCACCCAGATCGGAAAGGCGGTCAGTAGCGTCTGCGGATCGATGTCCTCGAACAGCGCCAGTTGCCGTTGCGATTGGCGGGCGCGAATTGCCTGGTTGTACTGCACGAACAGCTGGCGCTTTTCGGCCAGCAGACCGCTCAGGCTTGAGGCGCGACGTGCGTTGATGTAGTCACGGCTCAGGCGCTCACGGTGCTGCTGGCAGTCGCGCAGTTCATCGAGCAGCGCCCAGGGGCGCACGCTGTCACGTACACGCCAGCGCACCCAGGGCAGCAGCAGGAGGCGCCTGATGACATCCAGGGTGCCGCGCTCGGCCTTGAGGATCAGCCGGCTCCAGCGCAGCGCTTGCCCGCAGCGGGTCGCCAAGTCCTTGGCCTGGCGCCGTTCTAGCTTGATCAGGTGGCGCAACTCGCGCTGCAGGCCCTGCTCTACATCCGCCGGCGTGTTTGGCACCTGGCCCTGCAGCAGGCTGGCCAGGCGGTCGCGCAGGGTTTGCTGCAGGCTACCGCCGTCGCTCTCCAGCACCGCGTCGCGCAAGCCGAAGTCCTCGCGCAGTTTCTGGCCGATGACTCGCACTGCCTGGGCGCTGCGGCTGACCAGCAGTACCGACTCGCCGTGCAGGTAGCGGTCCAGCGCCAGGGCCGCCAGGGTGTAACTCTTACCGGTACCGGGCGGGCCGGAAATCTGGCTCAGCGGATAGCGCGCGGCATTGGCCAGCGCCAGGCTCTGGGCATTGCTGAGCTGGGCCGGCAGGGCCTCGGGCGAGCTTTCACCCTGGCGTGCGGCCGGCTGCAGCTCGCCGAGTAGCTGGCGCAAGGGCGCCGACCATTCGTGGGTTTCCTGCAATTGCTGCAATTCATGGACGATGCCGCGGCTGCCGCTGCCACGTGGCACCAGCGCGACGACGGCCGCGGCGCGTAGCGACAGGCTGCGGCGTCGCAGTGCCTTGGCCACCGCATCCTGATCTTCCAGGGCTGGGAAACCGCTGGCGGCGAGTACGTCGGTCACCCGCGTACGCTGGCTGATCCAGCCCAGCAGATCGCCCAGCACATGGGCGTCGATGGGCGCGTCGGGCAGCGGCAGATCGTCGAGTGAAGCGTTGTGATCGTCGATCAGTTGGCGCAGCAGACGCCAGTTCGCCAATGGCTGGCTGGGGTCGATGGCCAGCAGGTGGGCGTCGCCTTCGCTACCGTTGTTCAAGGTGGCTTCGTAGTACACCAGTGGCGCGCAGAACGCCGTGGAGGGACCACTTTCGGTGCTGAGTCGCCCGCACACCGGCAGTACGCCGTAGACCAGCTGCAATTCACGTTGGTAGAGGCTTTGCTGGCGCTCCAGTTCGGCGCCAATACTTGGTGGCAGCGCCAGCAATGGCAGAGCGCCGTTGGCCAGCTCTTCGCGGCCATCGAGCCAAGCCAGGCGGCCAGCCTGCAGCGTGGAGAGGTTGTCGAGGTTCAGGTCGCGGCTATCGGCCAGGTAGGCACTGCGGTAGAAGGCCAATAGGCGGGCGATCCTTGCGTCGTGTCCCTGCATCATGTGTCCGTGGCGGCCTGAGGTCAGGCGGCGACTCTACCGCTGCAGCACCATGCTGTCATCGGACGGTCGGCAGCTGCTGTAACGCATTGTCATGTAAATACGGCAAACGGTAGGGCAATAACCCGCGAAATCCGTTAAAACGTTCGACTCCGGCAACAGGGCTCGTGCCGATTTTCTTTCCCTCACTGCGAAGAACCTGCATGGCTCCGTCCCGAATACTCCCGCTCGTGATGTGCATCGTGCTGGTCGGTGTCGGGCTGGCCTGGTGGCTACGCCCGTCGCCCACGGCCGTAGCTCAGGCTCCCGCTGCGGTGCCGGTGGTGGTGCACGAGGTGGTGCCTGCCAATGTCCCGGTGCTATTGCGCACGTTGGGGCGGGTGCGGGCGCAGAGCAGCGTCGAAATCCGCGCCCAGGTCGATGCCACGCTGGTCGAGCTGCCGGTTGCCGAAGGGCAGCAGGTACGCAAGGGGCAGTTGTTGGCACGCCTCGATGACCGCAGCCTGCGCGCCGCACTGCAGCAGGCCCAGGCCGAGCGCGATGTGACCCGTGCGGAACTGGATATCGCCCGCATCGACTTGCAGCGTTACCAGAACCTGGTGCGCGAGCGCGCCTCGCCCGCGCAGACCCTCGACCAGCAGAAGGCCCTGGTGGCCCGCCTGCAGGCCACGCTGGCGACCCGCGATGCGGCGGTGAATGCCGCTCGCGTGCAACTCTCCTACACGCGAATCGAATCGCCCATCGAGGGCCGCCTGGGTATTCGCAATGTCGATGTCGGCAGCCTGCTCAGGAGCAATGACAGCGCCAGCCTGTTCTCGGTGGTGCAGATCGACCCTATCGATGTGGAAGCCACCTTGCCCCAGCGCCGCCTGCCCGAGCTGCAGCGTTTGCTGGGTGCGGTTCAGGAAACGCCAGTGCAGGCGTTTGCCGAAGACGGTGGCGCGTTGCTCGGCACCGGTACCCTGGCGCTGATCGATAACCGCGTCGCGCTGGACACGGGCACGCTGCGCTTCAAGGCGCGTTTCGCGAACGCCCAGCAGCAGCTGTGGCCGGATCAGTCGGTGGTGGTCACCCTGCAGACCGGGCTGCTCGAGCAGGCGCTGGCGGTACCCCTCGAGGCCCTCCGCCAGCGCACCGAGGGCACCTTCGTGTGGCGCGTTGAAGGTGAGCAGGTACAGCCGGTGGCGGTGAAGGTACTGCACGAGGACGAGCAGCGCGCGGTGGTTTCCGGCTTGGCGGCCGGTGATCGGATCGTCACCGATGGCCAGTCGCGGTTGCGCCCTGGGGTTACCGTCAGGCGTGTCGAGCCGGTATCCGTTGGCGGAAATCAGCCTTGAGGCGGCCACGCGGCTTCTACGCGCTGTGCATCGCCCATCCGATCGGCATGATTCTGCTCGCCTTGGCGCTGATCCTGGGCGGCGTCATTGCCTTCGCACGCCTGCCGCTGGCGCCGCTGCCGGAAGTGGATGCGCCGACCATCGAGATTTCCGCGCAGATGCCCGGCGCCAGCGCCGAAACCATGGCCTCGTCGGTCGCCACGCCTCTGGAGGTGCAGCTCAGCGCCATTCCCGGCGTGGACGACATGACCTCGGCCAGCTCGCTGGGCCGGGTCGAACTGATCCTGCAGTTCAGCCTCGACAAGAACATCGACGCCGCCGCTCAGGAGGTCCAGGCCGCGATCAACGCCGCCTCCTCGCGCCTGCCCAGCCAACTTCCCGAGTTGCCGGTGTGGCGCAAGATCAACCCCGCCGATACCCCGATCCTGATCCTCTCGGTTACCTCCGGCACCCTCTCGCCGTATGAGGTCAGCGACCTGGCCGAGTCGGCCATCGCCCGCCAGCTGAGCCAGATCGAAGGCGTCGGCATGATTCGCCTCAACGGTCTGCAACGCCCGGCGATTCGCATCCAGGCACGGCCAGAGCGGCTGGTGGCTGCCGGCGTCACCCTGGCGGACATCCGCAGCGCCGTGCAGCGAGCCAGCGGCAACCGGCCCACCGGCGCACTGGTCGGCCAGCATCGACTGTCCACCCTGGACAGCAATGGCCAGCTGTTCGAGGCCAGCGAGTACGCCGACCTGATCGTCGCCTACCGGAACGGCGCAGCCATTCGCCTGGGAGACGTGGCAAGCGTGGTGCCCGGTGCGGAAAACGCCTACACCCAGGCCACACCCGATGGAAAACCCGGCGTGGCGGTGGTTATCCGTCGTCAGCCGGGTGCCAACATCGTCGCTACCGCCGATGCGGTCACGGCGGCGCTGCCCGAGCTGACAGCCGGCCTGCCGGCCGATCTCGAGGTCAAGGTGCTCAACGATCGCACCCGTACCATTCGCGCCTCGCTGCACGAGGCCGAGCTGACCCTGCTGATTGCCGTGGCGCTGGTGATCGGCATCATGGCGCTGTTCCTGCGCCAGTGGTCGGCGACCCTGGTGGTGTTCGCCGTTCTGGCGACTTCGGTGATCGGCTCCTGCGCGGCCATGCTGGCGTTCGGCTTGTCGCTCAACAACCTGACGCTGGTGGCGATCATCGTTGCTGTGGGGTTCATCGTCGACGATGCCATCGTCGTCGTGGAAAACATTCACCGGCATCTGGAGCGGGGTGTCGGCCGGGTCCAGGCGGCCCTCGACGGGGTTCGCGAGATCGGCTTCACGGTGGTGTCCATCAGCCTGTCGCTGGTGGCGGTGTTCATACCGCTGTTTTTCATGAGCGGCTATGTGGGCCGTCTGTTTCGCGAGTTCGCCCTGGCGGCCACCTCGGCGATCATGATTTCCGTGGTCATCTGCCTGACCCTGGCGCCGGCGCTGGCCGCCCTGTGCATGCGCCCGCTGGACAACCATCACGGGCCAGGCCCGACCATGCGCCGCGTACTGCGTGGCTACGAGGGCGCGCTGGTGTGGGCGCTGGATCACCCGCGCAGCATCCTGGCGGTGTTCTTCGCCTGCATCGCCATCAGCGTGAGTGGTTTCGCGCTGATGCCCAAGGGCTTTTTCCCGCTACAGGACACGGGTTTCATGAATGGCACGGTGCAGGCCTCGGCGGATATTTCCTACGAGGCGATGCGCACCAAGAGCCGGCAGGTTGTGGATATCCTGCGCAACGACCCGGATGTCGTGGCCTTCAACGCCGATATCGGCAACGACGGCAGCTACAGCGTCGGCGGCCTGGCCGTGGTGCTGACCGACCCGGATGATCGTTCGGTCAGCGTCGAGCAGATCATCGACCGACTTCGTCCACAGTTCGCCGCCATTCCCGACCTGCGCGTGACCCTACGGGCAGGGCAGGACATCAACCTCGGCTCCCGGGCATCGCGTGCGCAGTACCAGTACATCCTGCGCAGTCGCTCGCTGGAGGAGCTGGCCGTCTGGACGCCGCGTCTGACCGAACGGCTGCAGGGGCAGGCGATGTTTCGCGACGTGAACAACGACCTGCAGTTCGACGCCTCGATAACCCCGGTGCAGATCGATCGCGAGGCTGCCGCGCGCTATGGCTTCTCGGCGGCGGATGTAGACGAAGCGCTGTACGACGCCTTCGGGCAACGGCGGATCAACGAGATCCAGACCGCGTCCAATCAGTACCAGGTGGTGCTCGAGCTGAGCAGCAACCAGCGCCAGCGGGTGCAGAGCCTTGAGCTGTTCCAGCTGCGCTCACCGATCACCGGGCAGCTGGTGCCACTGAGTACCTTCGTTCAGGTGCTGCCGGCCAAGCCGGCGCCGGTCAGCATCAACCACAGCGGCATGTTGCCGTCGGCCAACCTGTCGTTCAATCTGGCACCCGGCGTAGCGCTTGGCGACGCGGTGGTGGTGTTGCGTCAGCTCGAGCAGGAGATCGGCATGCCGGCCAGCATCGGCGGGCGCTTCAGCGGCGCCGCTCAGGCTTTCCAGCAGACCCTGGCCTCGCAACCCTGGCTGATCCTGGCCGCGCTGGTCGCCGTATACATCATTCTGGGTGTGCTCTATGAGAGCCTGGTGCACCCGCTGACCATTCTCTCGACCATTCCGTCGGCCGGTATCGGCGCCTTGCTGCTGCTCTGGTTGTGGGGGCTGGATTTTTCCATCATGGCGCTGATCGGCCTGATTCTGTTGATTGGCATCGTCAAGAAGAACGGCATCCTGTTGGTCGATTTCGCCCTGCAGGCCCAGCGCCAGGGCATGGCACCTCGTGAGGCGATCCACCAGGCCTGCATGGCTCGCTTTCGGCCGATCCTGATGACCACGCTGGCCGCGATGTTCGGTGCTGTGCCGCTGATGCTCGCCTTCGGAACCGGCGCCGAGCTGCGTGAGCCGCTGGGCGTCGCCGTGGTCGGCGGCCTGTTGTTCAGCCAGGTGCTGACGCTGCTGACCACGCCGGTGGTCTACCTGATGATGGATCGTCATCTGGGCAGGCGGCGCGCGTCTGATTTAGCGCACCCGGAGGGTGTGAGATGAGGGCCGTGTTACTGGCGCTGGCTTGCTTGCCACTGTTGGCCTGCAGCAGCCGCGAGCCTCTGCCGCCAGCGCCCTTGCCAGCCCAGGCGGTGGCCGAGCTGCCGCAGGCCTGGTGGCAAAGCCTGCAGGATCCGGTGCTGGATCAGCTGGTAGCGCTGGCGCTGCGTGACAACCTCGACCTGGCGACAGCGACCCAGCGTATTCGCGAGCAGCGCGCGCTACGCCGCCAGGCTGCGGGTAACCGGTATCCGACCCTGAACATGACCGGCAGCCACGAAAAGGGTCGTAGCGCCCGCGATGGCCGCGACGAAGACTACTTCTACGGGCTGGATTTGAGTTGGGAGGCCGATCTGTTCGGGCGCCTGGGTGCGCTGCAACGCGCCGCCGAGGCCAACCTGCAGGCGTCGGATGCCGACTACCAGGCGTTGCGCGTCAGCCTGATTGCCGAGGTGGCCAGCACCTACCTGAACTATCGCCTGGCCCAGCATGAGGTCGATATTGCAGGCCGTGCAGCCGACAGCCAGGCGCAGATCGCCCGAATCACCCGGGTACGTTTCGACCAGGGCACCGCCAGTGGTTTCGACGTCGAGCGCCTCGATACCCAGGTGGCAATCACCCGCGCGGTCATCCCACAGGCGCGTCAACACGGTGAAGCGGCGCGTTACGCGCTGGCCTATCTGCTCAATGCGCAGCAATCGCGAATCGACGGGTTGCTGGCTGAACCGGCGCAACCGCTGGCACCCCGTGACGAGCGCCTGCTACCGCTATTGCAGCTGCCCGCCAGCAGCCTGCGTGCCCGAGCTGACGTACGCGCCGCCGAGCTGCGTCTGCTGGCTGCCGACGATAGCCTGGATGCGGCCAAGGCACTGCGTTATCCACAGCTGACCCTCGGTGCCCTGGTGGGCTTCGAGCAGGGCGCGAGCGTTCCGGCCTGGACGCTGAGCGCACAGGCCCTGCAGCCACTGTTCGATTTTGGCCGCATCCGCGCGGGCATCGAAGCCGGCGATGCACGCCGCGAGCAAGCCTGGCTTGGCTATCAGGCCAGCTTGGTACAGGCGTTAAGGGAAACCCGCAGCGCCATCAGCGCCTACGTCGAAGGGCTTGATCGGCAGCGGTTGCTGGACACGGCAAGCCAGTCGGCAGCCAGTGCCACCGCGCTGGCGCAACGGCAGTACGACGCCGGTACCTTATCGATGATCGAGGTGCTGGATGCCCAGCGCACCCAGTTCGATACGCAGCTCGAACAGCAACGGGCCGCCAGTGACGTTGCGCTGCGCTGGGTTGAGATCTATCGCACCCTGGGCTTGGCACCCGTGGAGAAACAGCGGGATTCGGGTGGATAAGGCGCTGTGCTGCAGCGTTTAGTGAGCCGCTCGCAGGCCCGGGATGCAGCCGATTGCATCGCATTGCTCGAACGGCTTATCGTTTGGAGGCGTTCCGCATCGCTGTCGACCTATGACTTGGCAAATCACCCGGCAATCTGTTCGCTATCATCGTGGTGATAGTCTTGCTCCCGGCTATTGACGAATATCCGGATTTATCACGTTTGGCGGGGGCTTTGGGGGGGAAATGAAGGGTGTAACGACTGTAGTTGGGCTGCTGGCGCTGTTGGGGGGGTGTGTAAGCACCCCCGACCAGCCGAGTTTGGCTCCTGTAGCGGTGCAGGCACCGGCAACGGCACCTAGCGTAGTAGCGCGTCCGCAGGGCGTGCCGGCTCCACAGCTGTCGAATTTCCGGCCAACGCCGGTTGTGCCGCTTGCCCTTGCCCGTTCTGCAAGCACGGCGCCGCCAACATCGTTGCCGCCCGCTCGCGCGGCTGCTGGCGTAGATCCGGCAGTGCCTGCGGTGCGCACGGCGGCCGCTCCTACGGGGCGCCAGACTGCCGATGTCGCTCAGGCCGCGGTACCCGCGGTGGCCGCCGCGCCCGCTGTGGTCGCGCCGCCTGTCAAACCGACCGCGCCCCCACCTGCGAAAGCTTTAGCTACGCTGCCGCCGCCTGCCAAAACTACTGCGGTAGCTGAGCCCCCGCGTCCTGCCAATCCAATGATCGAGATGCGCCCTGGGCGTTTGATCGTTCCGGATGATGGCGGTTTTATACGGGTAGAGCCGATCAGCGAGGCGTCAGACGCTGCATCGATGTCAATCAGTGCCAATTGAGCCTGCAAGCCCAGGCAAGCGATGCGGGCCTGGGGCTGCCGGCATTTGCGCATCTTCAGCTCAGGGGCAGGCGTGCGAGCGACAGGTGCGCTGGCAACTGCACCGCTGTGGGAGTGCCGGTGGTTGCGGGCTGAAATGAACGAGTGGCTGGACATCCTGTATCGCTATTGTGGCGAGGTGCTGAGCGGCGACTCGGCGTCTATCGCGCAATTGCGCGCCGCTGGCTTCGACTGCAGCGCAGGACAATGGAGCTTTTTCCTGCCGGCGCTGCATGTCTGGCTGGCTAACCTGACGCCT
This sequence comes from Phytopseudomonas straminea, assembly GCF_900112645.1. Taxonomy (GTDB): domain Bacteria; phylum Pseudomonadota; class Gammaproteobacteria; order Pseudomonadales; family Pseudomonadaceae; genus Aquipseudomonas; species Aquipseudomonas straminea. The sequence continues at coordinate 902,032 of NZ_FOMO01000001.1, forward strand.
ACCCAGGCCCCACTTGATTACCCGGCCTTTCTCAAGCAGTTGTACGCCAGCGACTTCAACGAGCGCCTCGCCCGCCAAGGCGCCCAGATCGTCATCGCCGACAACCGTGGCCAGGTCAGCGAGAGTCTGTATCGTCTGCAGCGCCTGTCCTGAACAGGTGGCGGTGGCCTTCGTTGTAGAGCGCCGAATCGGCGAAGTCTTCCGCCCCCAATACCTGGCCGACGAGAATCAGCGCGGTACGCCGGAAACCCTTGGCGCTGACCTTGGCCTCGATATCCGCCAGGGTACCGACCGCCCAGTCCTGGTCCGGCCAACTGGCGCGATGCACCACCGCGATCGGGCAACTGGCGCCGTAATGCGGCAGCAGCTCGGCGACGATCTCTGGCAGGTGCTGCACGCCCAGGTGGATGGCCATGGTCGCGCCGTGGCGGGCGAGATCATGCAGCTGCTCACCCGTCGGCATCGGCGACTTGCTGGCGTAGCGGGTGAGGATCACCGTTTGCGACACCGCCGGCAGCGTCAGTTCGCTCTCCAGCAGCGCGGCGCAGGCGGCTGTGGCGGTCACGCCGGGAATGATCTCGAAGGGGATGCCCAGCGCACGCAGGTGACGAATCTGCTCGCCGATGGCGCCATACAGCGACGGGTCGCCGGAGTGCACCCGCGCTACGTCTTCTCCGCGCTCATGAGCGGCGCGCAGCAGGGCGACGATCTCATCCAGATGCAGCTCGGCGGTGTTCACCACCTGACGGGCGCGGTGGCCGGCTAGCACCGCTTCGGGCACCAGCGAGCCGGCGTAGAGGATTACCGGGCAGCTGTGGATCAGGCGCTGGCCCTTGACGGTGATCAGCTCGGGGTCGCCGGGGCCGGCGCCGATAAAGTAGACGGTCATTGGATTCCTGGGTGTAGGGTGGAAGATGCTTTTCTCTTCCACCGTGGTGTTCGGCTTATGCGGTCGCCAGGTGGGGGATCGCCTTCCCTTGGATCGAGAAAGCGTGGGCTACGCGCCCCGATCCACCCTACGGATCGCTGCGAGCAACGGCCATTGTCGCGTTGGGGCTCTTGCGCTTGGTTATCCACAGGCGAGCCGGTCGATTGCTCGAGCGTTCGGCCAGCGCCAGGGCGCTGGCTTCGGCAACGCCCGGGCTGCCGGTGACACGCTGGGCGATGGCCGAGGTCTGGCTCAAGCGCCCATGGTAACCCGCCAGCACCTCGGCGGGCAGGAAGTGGATCGGCAGGTTCAGGTGCGCTGCCAGTTGCTGCAAGCCTGGCTCATCGACCTTGTGGTCGCTGCTGGCCAGGGCTGTCAGCTCGGCAGTGCTCGAGCCATGTTCAGCCAGGGTGTCGTCGAGCAAGCTCAGCAGCTCTTCGAGCGAGCACTCGCGCCGGCAACCCAGGCCGGCGACGAGAACAGGCCGCTCACTCACTGTTGCTGGCGCCCACGGCCGTGGAACCAGGCGGCAGCCAGGCCCAGCGCCGCCCAGAACGCAGCGTTGGTCAGCAGTGAGGCGAGTATGAACTCATGTTCCAGCGCCTCGGGCGCCAGGCTTTCATGCACCTCGGGCTGCGGCGCGCCGAGCAGGTGGGGCAAGGCGAGAATCGCCACACCGAGAATGCGCAGCATCCAATTGCCGCCGAATGCCAGCAGCGCCAGGCCCGCCGCGGTCGACGCGGCCGCGCCGGTCCACCAGTACTGGCGCAGCACTAGTTCCGCTGCGGCAGTGCCCGGCAGCTCCGGCGGCAAGCCGCTGGCGGGCGCCAGGACGAAGGTGGCGAATCCGGCCAGGCCCCAGAGCAGGCCCTGCCAGGTTTTTTCCGGGGCGCGCAGGGTGAACAGGCCAGCGAGCATCAACGCGAAGCCGACGGCGACCACCAGATTGCTCAGGCCTGTGGATAACAACCGCTGCCAGCCGTCTTCGGGCGCCCAGGCTTCGCCGTCGTGGCTGTGGCCGCTCGCGCCATGGTCGTGGGCAGCGGTGGCGTCATGGCTGTGTTCGATGGCGGCAGGCTCCGCGACTTCGAAGCCTTCCGCCTGCAGGATCAGTGGGGTGACCCACAGGCTCTGCAGCACCGTCAGCACGATGGCGGCGAGCAGGCCGGCGAAGCCGGCGGTCTGGGCGATACGCTTGATCATCAGCAAGCCCTCAGTGGCACGGAAACGCGGCGCTGTGCCGGGTGTCGTGGGCGGCGTTGTGCAGGGCTTCGACGTGGGAGAAGCCGGCGAAGAAAATCAGCACGGCGCCCAGCACGCAGCTGCCAAAAGCAAGCAGGATGCGCTGTGACAGGGGCAATGTGGAAACGCTGGAGGTGGAAATGACGCTGCTGGACATGATCGTAGACCTCAGGGGTAGACGGCACAGCAGGACACGGCGAGACAGCCCGCACAGGCAGGCAGCGATCGGCGCGTGCCCGCCCACCGCGGGTTGCCAAACAGACGATCCAGGCCGGTCTCCGGGCTTGCGATGATCACCTTGCGGCGATGGGGATCGGCCTTCCCATGCATACGCACAGTGGCCAAAACGATCCTGGCATTCGCTTACCGTTGCGGGGGCAGCGCCGGACTCGAACCGGCTTCCCGTTTCACCTCACGCACGGCGGCGTGAGACACCTGAAACAACCAGCCAAGAACACCACGAAGCAATCAGGGCGTCAATATGCTGCAGGTCGCGCCGCGATTGACCGTGTCGCGGGGGCTGCGTAGCCTTGCATTCTTCGAGGTGCTGCTTGTCATCAAGCAGCTAAGAGGGAACACGGATCGCCGTGGCTGCCCCCGCAACTGTAAGCAGCGAGTGCGTCGCCAATCGCCACTGGGCAACCGGGAAGGCCGGCCGCGCGCCATGACCTGCCAGCCAGGAGACCTGCCTCGATAACGCTTTCGACAACCGGGCGGGGTGATCCGGTGATGCTCGGCATGGGTTCGCCCGTGCCTGCCATCCTATCGCCCGCTCGCCGTTTCTGCAGACTGCCAGGGGCTTCCATGAAAACGCTCGCCAAACTTCCCGTCACCATCGTCACCGGCTTTCTCGGTGCCGGTAAGACCACCTTGCTGCGCCACATGCTGGAAAACGCCGAGGGCCGGCGCATCGCGGTGATCGTCAACGAATTCGGCGAGCTGGGTATCGATGGCGAAATCCTCAAGCAGTGCTCCATCGGCTGCACCGAGGAAGAAGCCAATGGCCGGGTGTTCGAGCTGGCCAACGGCTGCCTGTGCTGCACCGTGCAGGAAGAGTTCTTCCCGGTGATGCGCGAGTTGGTGGAGCGTCGCGGCGACCTCGACCATATCCTCATCGAAACCAGCGGCCTGGCCCTGCCCAAGCCACTGGTGCAGGCCTTCAACTGGCCGGAAATCCGCAACGCCTGCACCGTCGATGCGGTGATTACCGTGGTAGACAGCCCGGCGGTGGCTGCCGGCACCTTCGCCGCCTTCCCCGATCAGGTCGATGCCCAGCGCAAGCTCGACCCCAACCTCGACCACGAATCGCCGCTGCATGAGCTGTTCGCCGACCAACTGGCCAGCGCCGACCTGGTGATTCTCAACAAGGCCGACCTGCTCGATGCCGGCGCGCTGGCTGCCGTGCGCGCCGAAGTGGCCGAGGAACTGCCGTCGGCGGTCAAGGTGGTCGAGGCTCATGGCGGCTCGCTGCCGCTCAATGTGCTGCTGGGCCTGAACAGCGAGACCGAGTTGCACATCGAGGGCCGCCGCACCCACCACGACGATGAAGACGACGATCACGATCATGATGAATTCGACTCGTTCCACGTGGAACTACCGGAAGCGGAAGAGGCGCGCCTGCTCGCTGCGCTGAAGGATGTGGTCGGCAAACACGGCATTCTGCGCGTGAAAGGCTTCGTCGCGGTGCCGAACAAACCCATGCGCCTGCTGCTGCAAGGCGTTGGCCAGCGGTTCGACAAGCACTTCGACCGCGCCTGGAAAACAGACGAAGCCCGAGTGACCCGCCTCATCGTGATCGGCCAGGAGTTGGATCACACCGCCATCGCCGCCGAGCTGAAAGCGGCGCTGGCGTAACCGGCGCCCATCATGCACCTGCTGCGTACTCAGCCCGGCCAATCGCTGCCGGCCGACAGCATCGCCGACCTCGGCCAGACACCCGCCGAGCTGGTGGTGCTGTGCACCGGCGATTCGCACCTGTCGCTGTTGGCCGAAGTCGCCCGCCATCTGCCCGAGGATTACCCCAGCCTGCGCCTGGCCAGCCCGGCGCAGCTGAGCAACAACGCCTCGGTGGATTTCTACGTCGAGCAGGTGCTCAGGCACGCCAAGGTCATCGTGATTTCCGTGCACGGCGGCGTCAGCTACTGGCGCTACGGCATCGAGCGGCTGGTGGAGTTGGCGGGGCAGGGCAAGACGCTGATTCTTGTTCCGGGTTGTGACAACCCCGACCCCGAGCTCACGGCGCTGGGCAACGTGACCACCGAAGATGCCGAGCGGCTCTGGCAGTACCTGCGCCAGGGCGGTGTGGATAACGCCCGGCAGTTCTTCAACTGCATTGCCGACCGTTACCTGGGCCGTGACTATGGCTGGCAGACGCCGCAACCGCTGCCGCGGTTCGGCCTCTATCACCCGCGTATCGGCAATGCCTCGCTACAGGACTGGCGCGGCGACTGGAAAGCGGATGCACCGGTTGCCGCCTTGCTGTTCTATCGCACCCATGTGCAGGCGGCCAACACGGCCTTCGTCGACACCTTCTGCCAGCGGCTGCAGGCCCAGGGCCTCAACCCGTTACCCATCGCCGTGGCCAGCCTCAAGGAGGCGGCCTGCCTGGCGCAGGTGGAGGATTGGCTCGATGAAGCGGGCGCCAGTGTGATTCTCAACACCACCGGTTTCGCCCAGTCCAACCCGGAGTCGCCCCAGGCGCGTCCGTTCCGCCGCGACGTGCCGGTGCTGCAGGCGCTTTGCGCCCTGGACAGCGAAGAACAGTGGCAAGGCAACGCCCAGGGCCTCGGCCCTCGCGACCTGGCCATGCATATCGCGCTGCCGGAGCTGGATGGCCGGCTGATCACCCGGCCCATCAGCTTCAAGGGCCTGGCCTTTCGTAGCGAGCGCAGCCAGAGCGACGTGGTCTGTTACCACGCGCACCTGCCCGGGATGGATTTCGTCGCTGAATTGGCGCGTCGTCAGGCCGACCTGCAGCGCCTGCCGGCTGTGGATAAGCGCGTTGCTCTGGTACTCGCCAACTACCCGACCCGCGATGGCCGCATCGGCAACGGGGTCGGCCTGGATACGCCAGCCGCGGCGCTGAATATCCTGTGCGCCCTACAAGCCCAGGGCTATCCGGTCGAGGGCCTGCCGGACAGCGGCACCGCGCTGATCCACCAACTGCTCGGCGGCGTGACCAACGACCTCGACAATCTCGACCTGCGGCCCTGCGCCCAGAGCCTGGCACTGGACGACTACCAGCGCTGCTTCGCGGCCCTGCCCGAGGTCAATCGCCAGGCGGTGCTGGAGCGCTGGGGCTCGCCGGAAAGCGACCCGATGTTCCGCGAGGGTCGGCTGATGATCGCCGGCCTGCGCTTCGGCCTGACCTTCGTCGGCATCCAGCCGGCACGGGGTTATCAGGTCGATGCCGCGGCGGTCTACCACGACCCGGACCTGGTGCCGCCCCACGGTTACCTGGCTTTCTATTTCTGGATGCGCCACGTTTACGGGGCCAACGCGATGATTCACGTCGGCAAGCACGGCAACCTGGAGTGGCTGCCGGGCAAGAGCGTCGGGCTTTCCGAAAGCTGCTGGCCGACGGCGATTCTCGGCGCGCTGCCGAACATCTACCCGTTCATCGTCAACGACCCCGGCGAAGGCGCCCAGGCCAAGCGCCGCACCCAGGCGGTGATCATCGACCACCTGATGCCGCCGCTGACCCGCGCCGAAAGCTACGGCCCGCTGCGCGATCTGGAGCGCCTGGCCGACGAATACTACGACGCCAGCCAGCTCGACCTGCGCCGCGCCAGCGAGCTGCGTGGCGAGATCCTGCAGAAGGTGCGCGAGGCCAGCCTGGATCGCGAACTGGGCCTGCAGCTGAACGATGATCCCGCCAGCTGGCTGCCGCAGCTCGATGCTTACCTGTGCGACCTGAAAGAATCGCAGATCCGCGATGGCCTGCACGTGTTCGGCGAGTCGCCGGCCGGGCAGTTGCGCCGCGACACGCTGCTGGCGCTGCTGCGCATTCCGCGTGGCGACGGGCAGGGCGGCAATGCCAGCTTGCTGCGCGCCCTGGCCAGCGACTTGGCACTCGATTTCGATCCCCTCGATTGCGATATGGCGGCGCCCTGGAGCGGCCCGCGGCCTGACGTTCTGTCTGGTCTGAGCGACGAGCCCTGGCGCACGGTGGGCGATACCCGCGAGCGCCTTGAACTGCTCGGATTACGGTTGATCGAGGGGGCCGGATCGGTCGGCCCGCTCAGCGAACTCGTGCTGCACGGTCTGCGCAGCCATATCGCTCCGCTGCTAGACGCCTGCGGTGACGCCGAGATGCACGGCCTGCTCAGCGCGCTCGAAGGCCGCTTCGTGCCCTCCGGCCCCAGTGGCGCGCCGAGTCGCGGGCGGCTCGACGTGCTGCCCACCGGGCGCAACTTCTACTCCGTGGACGTGCGCAACCTGCCCACGCCCACCGCCTGGCGCCTCGGTGTGCAGGCCGCCGATCGCCTGCTCGAACGCCACCTGCAGGACGAAGGCGACCACCTGCGCCAGCTCGGCCTTTCGGTGTGGGGCACCGCGACCATGCGCACCGGCGGTGACGATATCGCCCAGGCCATGGCGCTGATGGGCGTGCGCCCGGTGTGGCAGGCCGGTAGCCAGCGGGTCGAGCGTTTCGAGGTGCTGCCGCTGGCGCAGCTCGGTCGCCCGCGGGTGGATGTGACCCTGCGGGTGTCCGGCTTTTTCCGCGATGCCTTCGCCAATCTGATCCGCCTGTTCGATGACGCCGTGCAGGCGGTTGCCGATCTGGACGAAGCACCGGACATGAATCCGTTGTCCGCCCGGGTCTGGGAAGAAGCGCTGGCGCTGCAGGACGGCGGGCTGGACGAACACCAGGCACGGCGCCAGGCTGGCTGGCGGATTTTCGGCTCCAAGCCGGGTGCCTATGGGGCCGGCGTGCAGAACGCCATCGAAGAGCGCCTGTGGGAAAGCCGTGCGGATCTTGCCGAGGTGTACCTGAACTGGGGCGGATATGCCTACGGCAAGGGCGTCGAGGGCGCACCGGCTCGCGAGCAGTTCGCCGAGCGCCTGGAGCGCATGCAGGCGGTGCTGCACAACCAGGACAACCGCGAGCACGACATCCTCGATTCCAATGATTACTACCAGTTCCAGGGCGGCATGCTGGCGGCGGTGGAAACCTTGCGCGGTGGCAAGGCGGCCAGCTACTTCGGCGACAACAGCCAGCCTGACACGCCACGCATCCGTACCCTCAAGCAGGAACTGGCCCGCGTGGTACGCGCCCGTGCGGCCAACCCGAAGTGGATCGAGGGCATGAAACGCCATGGCTACAAGGGCGCCTTCGAACTGGCCGCGACCATCGACTACCTGTTCGCCTTCGACGCCACCAGCGAGCTGGTCGACGACCACCAGTACGCCCTGCTCACCGACGCCTACCTGATGGACAGAGACACCCGCGACTTCATCCAGCAGCACAACCCCGGCGCCCTGCAGGACATTATCGAACGCCTGCTCGAAGCCCAGCAGCGCGGCCTTTGGCAGGAGCCAGGCAAGTACCGCGAGGCCCTGGAAAACCTGCTGCTCGATAGCGAAGAAAGCTGACAACGCTCGTAGCCTGGCGTTGAGCGCAGCGATACCCAGGGCGATCTTCTGGGTGTCGCTGCGCTCAACCGATTTGGTTTGCAGTCTGTAGGATGGGTGAAAACCCATCAATTGCCGATGGGTTGCACCCATCCTACTGCCTGCAGTTAGCCCATTAGTTTGCCGGGTTGCCCTCAGCCTGACCCAGGTTTACCCTGGCCGCTCATTCCCCGCCGGAGTTTCGTCCAATGCGCCAGTAATGCCGTCGTGTACGCACGACCTGTGATCGTCCGCCGTGGCCTTGTGCCGCGCGTTTTCACGGCATTGCCTGGAGTCATTCATGACGAACTCGCCTGTTATCGCGCTCGAGCGCGTGTCCTTTCATTTCCCCGATGGCCAGCCATTGTTCGATGAGCTGAGCGAAACCTTCGATGCCCGCCACACCGGCCTGGTGGGGCGCAACGGTGCCGGCAAGAGCGTGCTCGGCCGGCTGCTCGCTGGGCTCTTGCCGCCAAGCGCCGGGCGCATCGTGCGGCAGGCTCGGGTTGCCTATCTGCCCCAGACTATCGACGTGGACGACACCACCCGCGTCGTCGACCTGATGGGCTTCGCGGCACCTTACGATGCGCTGTGTCGAGTGGCCGACGGGCGCATGGGGGAGAACGATATCGAGCTGCTCGACGGCCGCTGGGACATCGCCGAGCGCTTGCATCTGGCGCTGCAGGACGACGGCTTGGCGCATCTCGCGCTGCATGGCCCGGCCGCCCAGCTCAGCGGTGGTGAGCGTAGGCGGGTGGCACTGCTCGGCGCGTTTCTGGGCGATGCCGACCTGTTGATTCTCGATGAACCCAGCAACCACTTGGATCGGGCCAGCCGGCTGCGCCTCTATCGGCGCCTGCAGCAGTGGCCGGGTGGGCTGGTGGTGATCAGCCATGATCGCGAACTGCTGGAGGGCATGCAGCGCATCGTCGAACTTTCGCCTTTAGGGTTGCGCGCGTATGGCGGCAACTATGGTTTTTACCGCGAGGCGCGACAGCGCGATGAGCAAGCCGCCCAGCAGGCCCTGGCGCATGCCCGTAGCGAACGCAAACGCGGCGAGCGTGAACTGCAGGCCCAGCAGCAACGCCAGCAGCGCCGCATCGCCAGCGCAAGCCGAGATGCACGGCATGCCAATCAGGCGCAGATTCTGCTGGATCGCCAGAAGGGCCGCAGCGAGGCCAGCGCCGGCCGGTTGCAGCAGCGCCTGCAAGCGGTCAGCCGCGACCTCGACGACGCCGTGCGCGATGCGGCGCAGCGGGTGCACGAAGGCCACGCCATCCAGCTGCACGGCAAGGCTGGCGGCCTGGCCGAGGGCAGGCGGGTGCTCAGCCTGCGGGGCGTGCGGGCGCCCTATTCAGGGGCCGCCTTGCCGGACATCGAGATGTTCGGCCCGCGACGGCTGGCCATCAGCGGGCCTAACGGTTGTGGCAAGTCGAGCCTGCTGGCGATGCTTGCCGGGCGGCTGGCCGCCGTTGCCGGCGAGTGTCGGGTCGAGGTGCCGCTGGCCTATCTGGATCAGCAGCTTTCCTGCCTGCCGGGCAATGAAACGGCGCTGGATCACCTGCGTCGCTGCAGCCCTGGGCTGCCCGAGGCACTGGCCCGTACGCGACTGGTTCACCTGGGGCTCGATGCCCTGCGTGCCGTGCTGCCGTGCCGCCAGCTCAGCGGCGGTGAGCGCCTCAAGCTGGCGCTTGCCGGGGTGATAGACGGGGAATCGGCAGCGCCCCTGCTGCTGCTCGACGAGCCCGACAACCATATCGACCTCGACTCGCTGTTGGCCGTCGAGGCCATGCTGCGCGACTACCGCGGGGCGCTGATTTTGGTCTCCCACGACGCCGCGTTCATCGAGGCATTGGCCATCACCGATCGCCTGCAGTGGACGGCCCAGGGCTGGCAGTACGAGCGGGCATGATCCGTAAATCCACGTGGTAGCCCGTGGTCGAGCGCAGCGATACACGGGAAAGCTGTCCTGGGTATCGCCACGCCCAACGCCAGGCTACGAGGTCAGACCAGGTGACGCATGCGGATGGCAGCGTCCACCAGCATGCGTTCGGTGCCGGCCCAACCCAGACAGCCGTCGGTGATCGACACGCCGTAGCGTAGCTCGCCGCCCAGGCTCTGGGCGCCGTCGAACAGGTGGCTTTCGATCATCACCGCGCGCAGCGAGCCATCGCCGGCCAGGCGCTGGTCGAGCACGTCGCTGAGTACCTCGGGCTGGCGCAGCGGGTTCTTGCCGCTGTTGGCATGGCTGCAGTCGACCATGATCCGTGGCGCGATGCCCTGACGCTCCAGCTCGGCCCGCGCGGTGGCGACGCTGGCGGCGTCGTAGTTCGGCGCGCCATGGCCGCCGCGCAGCACCAGGTGGGTGTCCGGGTTGCCGTGGGTTTGCACCAGCGCCGGGCGACCCTGCGGATCGACGCCGAAGTGCTGGTGCGCATGGGCCGCCGAGCGCATGGCGTCGCAGGCGATGCCGAGGCTGCCGTCAGTGCCGTTCTTGAAGCCCACCGGCATCTCCAGGCCGCTGACCAGCTCGCGATGCACCTGGGATTCGCTGGTGCGTGCGCCGATGGCCGCCCAGCCGAGCAGGTCGTCGAAGTAGCCAGCCACCAGCGGCTGGAGGATCTCGCTGGCCAATGGCAGGCCCAGCTCCAGCAACTTGAGCATCAATTTTCGCGAACGACGCAGGCCTTCGGCCATGTCGCCACTGCCATCCAGTGCCGGATCGTAGACCAGGCCTTTCCAGCCCACCGTGGTGCGCGGCTTCTCGACGTAGGCGCGCATCACCAGCAGCAGGCGATCGCCCACACGCTGGCTCAGTGCGGCCAAGCGCTCGGCGTACTCGAGTACGGCGGCATCGTCGTGCAGGGAGCAAGGGCCGACCACCACCAGCAGGCGCGGGTCATGGCCATCGAGAATGGCGCGGATCGACTGGCGTTGCTGCTGCACCTGGCGGGCGAGGGCGGTCGAGAGTGGCAGCTCTTCGCGCAATTGGGCGGCGGTAGGCAGAGGCGAGGTGTGGCGACGGCTCGGGGCGGCGACCAGATGCAGGTCGGCGGCTTTGGCGGTGGAGCGGGAATTGACGGCTACGGACATGGTGATTTCCTCGGCCGGCGCGGACGTTACCGCGCGCGGCGCACTATCGGGCTCGATGGGATGTTCGATTGAGTGGTTGAGCGGCGTGAGCGCCGGTAAATCGCCAGCTGTAGCGGTAATAGGTCTGGTAGGTGGCGTATGCAGTCATGGTGAAATCCTCTGTGAACGATCGATGTGCCGGAAAAACAAAACCCCCGGTCGGGAGGCCGACCGGGGGTTTCGAGAAACTGTCTGGTGGCGACCCTGAGTTGCTAGGGCGCCTGTGGGGTATCAGGCGCGCCTGTGGCTAAACCAATACCCATAAAAATACGAGGCCGCCGCGACCACAGATGCCTGGGCACGCGCGATCACGATGCAGGCTGCATCGAGGCGAGTGGCGTTCAGAATCGGGGATGTGGACATGTGCGGCTCCGTTGAATGGGCTCGACGTTAATTCATCGTGGTGGTCGATTGCAAGCGCCGTTCGTTGAGCGCGCACGCTGCCTTGCGCGTCGCCACGGTCAGCGGCTCTGGCAGGCCATCGAGGGCGAACCAGCCGATATCGCTGTGTTTCTCGGGCTCGACGTTGCGCACTTCGCCGTCGAAGGTATCGGCCAGGTAGACCGGTGCCAGCCAGTGTTCGCCGCGCTGCGCGTCGATCTGATCGACCACGCAGAGCAGGCTCAGCGACGTCAGGCGGATGGCCAGCTCTTCCTCGATTTCGCGGCGCACCGCCTGCTCGACCGGCTCCAGCCAGTCCACCTTGCCGCCGGGCAGCCCCCAGCAGCCGGCTTCCGGCTCACGCAGGCGGCGTACCAGCAGCAGACGGCCGTCCTGCATGATGGCGGCGCCGCAGCCCAGTCGTGGTTGAGCGTTCATCAGGTCTCCTTGCGACCGATCCACTTGCCCACCTGCGGCGCTTCATAGCCATCGATCGCCGCCAGCAGCGCGTCAATATCCTGTTCGACGATCAGCATCTCGCGGTGCGGCGCCTTGACGAAGGCTTCGTCGACCATGTGATCGAGAAATGCCGCGAGGCGGTCGTAGTAACCGTTGATATTGAGCAGCGAGCAGGGCTTCTGGTGATGGCCCAGTTGCGCCCAGGTCCATACCTCGAAGAGCTCTTCCAGGGTGCCGACACCGCCGGGCAGGGCGATGAAGCCATCCGACAGTTCGGCCATCAGCGCCTTGCGTTGGTGCATGGAGTCGACGATGCGCAGGTCGTCGAGGCCGGTGTGGGCGACTTCCTTCTCCCACAGCGAACGCGGGATCACCCCGATCACTTCGCCACCGGCTTCGAGCGCGGCGTTGGCCACGGCGCCCATCAGGCCGACGGACGCGCCGCCGTACACCAGGCCGATGCCGGCCTCGGCGAGGGTTTTGCCGAGGCGCGTGGCGGCCTCGAGGTAAACGGGATTGGAGCCCGCGTTGGAGCCACAGAAAATGCACAGGCGCATCGAAATCTCCCTGATGGTTCGGCATGCCAAACCAGCGACCTTAGCAGACGAGCGGGGCTGCGCACGACCGCTCGCTGCTACAATGCCGCCTTTGCCCAGCCCGGATCGCCCCATGACCGACACCGTCCATTTCCCCCTCGCCGCCGTGGTCGGCGCCGACTCCCTGAAATTGGCGCTGTGCCTGGTGGCGGTGGATCCGGCCATCGGCGGCGTGCTGATCGAAGGCCCGCGGGGCATGGCCAAGTCGACCCTGGCCCGTGGCCTGGCAGCGCTGTTGGAAAGCGGCGTGTTCGTCACCCTGCCGCTGGGCGCCAGCGAAGAGCGCATCGTCGGCACCCTCGACCTGGACGCGGCCCTGGGCGAAGGCCGCGCGCAGTTCTCGCCTGGCCTGCTGAGCAAGGCCGACTGCGGCGTGCTGTATGTCGATGAGGTCAACCTGTTGCCCGATCATCTGGTCGACTTGCTGCTCGATGCGGCGGCCAGCGGCGTCAACCACGTCGAGCGCGACGGCATTTCCCACCGCCACGCTGCGCGCTTCGTCCTGATCGGCACCATGAACGCCGAAGAAGGCGAGCTGCGCCCGCAACTGCTCGACCGCTTCGGCCTCAACCTGGCCCTGGATGGCCAGCCGCAGCCGGGGGCGCGCGCCGAGATCGTCCGCCGTCGCCTGGCCTTCGATGCCGACCCCCAGGCGTTCGTTGCCAGGTGGGCCGAGCAGCAGCAGGCCCTGGCCGCGCGCTGTGGGCAGGCGCGCGCGCGCGTGACGGGCATCGCCCTCGATGACAGGGCGCTCGACGCCATCACCCAGCGCTGCTTCGCCGCTGGCGTCGATGGCCTGCGTGCCGACCTGGTCTGGCTGCGCGCCGCCCGTGCCCATGCCGCCTGGCGCGGCGCCGATGCCATCAGCGAGGAGGATATCGAGGCCGTGGCCGACTTCGTGCTGCGCCACCGTCGTCGCCACGCGCCGCCGCAACAGCAGGCGCAACCGCCAGCCAGCCCGCCGCCCCAGGCGCCGAGCGAACAACCCGCTGCAGGCGAAGGGCAGTGGGGCGAGCTGCCTGCGCAGGCGCAACGCACCGGCGAGCGCCGCGAGCCGCCGCGCTGGGCAAAAAAGCCCTAGGCATTCCCCCGCGCGCCAAGGCGGGGACGGATGCCAGACCGACACCAGGCAAACAGGCAGGCGGGCGCAGCGGTGCCAAGCGGCGCGGCGACAGCGGTACCATCGACTGGCTCGCCACCTTGCTGCAAGGCAAGCCCAGGCGTCGTGCCGACCTGCAACACCGCCCGCGCAGCACCGCCCCTACACAGCTGTGGCTGATCGTCGTCGATGCCTCGGCCTCGACCCGCCGCCACGGCGCCCTGAGCAAGGCCAAGGGCCTGCTCGCCGAGCTGTTCGAGCGGGCCTACCGGGAGCGTGCCCGTATCGCCGTGCTCGACGCCCACGGCACGCAGCCGCAATGGCACTGGCAGGGCCAGAAAGCCTCTTGTGCCCTGCAAGGCTGGTTGAGTGAACTCGGCGCAGGCGGTGGCAGCCCGCTGATCCCGGCCCTGCAGCAGGCCCACGACTGGCTGCAGCGCCGCCAACGCCTCAAGCCGGGCGAGGCGCAACGACTGCTGGTGGTCACCGACGGGCGTTTGCGCGAATGGCCGGCGCTGGCGCCCAGCCCATGCCCGGCCACTCTGGTGGATATCGAGTGCGCGCCGATCCGTCTGGGGCGCGCCGCGCAACTGGCGGGTGAGCTGGGTGCGGACTACTGCCATATCGAGTCGCTGCCCCAGCTGCCCCGGCTCTGAGCGTTTCCTTGGCCACCTGGTGTTGCCGTAGACTGGCGCGCCAACTCCGCAACAAGGCCAACCCTCGATGCACACCCTCGACCAATTGCGTTCCGGCCAGCTCAAGGGCATCAGCCGCCTCGATCTGTCCGCGTCGCTCACGCACTTTCCCGAGGAAATATTCACCCTGGCCGACAGCCTGGAAGTGCTCAACCTGAGCGATAACCAGCTCAGCGACCTGCCCGAGGACCTGCACCGGTTGCATCGCCTGCAGGTGCTGTTCTGCTCGAACAACCGCTTCGAGCATGTGCCCGAATCCGTGGGGCGCTGCCCGTCACTGCGTATGGTCGGCTTCAAGTCCAACCGTATTCGCCAGCTGAGTGCGGGGGCGCTGCCGCCGCGTCTGCGCTGGCTGGTTCTTACCGACAACTGCCTGGAAACCCTGCCCGCCGAACTGGGCGACTGCAGCGAGCTGCAGAAGCTGATGTTGGCCGGTAACCGCCTGCGTGAGCTGCCGGCGAGCCTGACGCGGTTGCACAAGCTGGAGCTGCTGCGCATCGCCGCCAACCAACTGCCCGCCTTGCCGGATTTCCTGCTGCAACTGCCCAGCCTGGCCTGGCTGGCCCATGCCGGAAACCCCTTCGATGAAGCGGGCGCGCTCGAGTCCCACACGCCCGATGTGAGCTGGGCCGACTTGCAGCTGGGCGAGGTACTGGGCCAGGGCGCATCGGGCATCATCCACCGCGCCGACTGGCAGCGGGCCGATGGCCAGCGCCAGGCCGTGGCCCTGAAACTGTTCAAGGGGCAGATGACCAGCGATGGCACGCCGCAGAGCGAAATGGCCGCGTGCCTCATGGTCGGCCAGCATGCCAATCTGATCGGCGCGATTGGCCGCGTCGTCGACCATCCGCAAGGCGAGCAGGGCTTGTTGCTGAGCCTGGTCGAGCCGCGTTTCAGCATCCTCGCCGGGCCGCCGAGCCTGGAAAGTTGCAGCCGCGATGTCTATCCGAGCGACTGGCGCGTGCCGTTAGTCAAGGCGCTGCGTACTGCCAGTGGCATCGCCTCGGCGCTGCGTCACCTGCACGAGCGCGGCGTCATCCATGGCGATCTCTACGGCCATAACATCCTGATCGACGAGGCCGGCAACGCGCTGCTCGGCGACTTCGGCGCGGCGTCCTTCCTGCCCGCTGCAACGCCGCTGCAACAGGCGTTGCTGCAGCGTATCGAGGTGCGTGCGTTCGGCATTTTGCTCGAGGAGCTGCTGCAGCGCTGCGACGTGCCAACTGGGCGCGCAGCGCAGTTGGCCGAGCTGGTGCGGCGCTGCAAGCAACCGGAGGTCGGCGCCCGCCCGGCGTTAAGCGAGATCGATGAGGCCCTGGCTGCGCTGCTCGGGCAGCACGGGTGAGCCAAGTGCAGATGCCGAGACGGACCTGCTGCCGATCTGATTTCACTCGGTCATTCGGTATAGCGCAGCACCAGCAGCTCGCGGTTTGCGATGCTGTCCGCAAACAGTGTCCGAACCTGCAGCTCGTTATCCTCGCGGGCGTATAGGCGGCTCAGCAGATCGAGCAGGCTGGTGGTCTGGGGCTCATCAAGCACCCGTGAGCGACGGAAGGCTATGAGGCTGGCGCCTATGCCGAACAGGGCGTAGCCGTAGTGGTTTTCCAGATGCTCGGCCAGGCGAAAATTCTCTTGCGGCGACAGATCGCTTGAAAAGTAGCCGTTGGCGAAGCCGTAAATCGCCTCGCAGGCGCGTTGCACGGGAATCCGCAGTAGATAGCATTCGTCATCGATTACCGGCAGCAAGTCGGTATTGGCAGCCATCAGGTCGGCGAGGCTGTCTTCATCCACGCGCAGATCCTTGGCGAACAGATCGTCGAATGAAGTTTCCTGCAGCGTGCGTTCGAACCCCAGGCGACGGATGTGCAGGCGCTGCTGCAGCGACAGGTCATCCCGTGGATAGCCATCTTCCAGCCAGCTCGCGGCGATCCCCGCCTCCTGCAGCCAGTCGCCGCTGTCCAGATCATGGCGGTGGCTCGCATGCATCGCGGTGTAGAGCGCCTGGCCCAGGTCGTCCAGGGTGAACAGATGGCGATGCCCGTCGGGCGCATCGTCATAGGCGCTCAGCAGCTCTTGCAGCGAGGCCGGCTGGTGCAGCCTGAAGCATTGGCCGAGCAGACGGTCGTCGGGTTCATGTTCGAGATCGAGTCGCATAGGGCACCCATTGGAACGAGTAGGAGCCCATCATAGCGCCCCTGTACCCGCTCATTGTCTGGCTTGCGAGGGAGGAAACCCGTACTGGCGCTTGAAGGCGGCGCTGAAGCTGCTGAGGTGTTCATAACCGGCCAGGCTGGCTGCCTCTTCGATCGACAGTGATTGCTGACAGATGGCGTGATAGGCCTGCTCCAGGCGGCGCCTGCGCAGATAAGCGGCGATGGTGATGCCGTTACGGCTGCGGAAGGCGTTCTGCAGATCGACCGGGTTGGTGCCGAGCTGGCGGGCCATCTCGGTGATACTGAGGTCGTTCGCTTCGCCACTGTCGAGCCAACCCCTGAGGCGCAGCAGGCAGCGTTCGAGGTGGTTGCCGAGGCGTTTCTCCGGCGGCGCATCGATGCCGCGCAGGATGTCGCTGGCCAGGTCGAGGGCGAAGCTTTCCCGTTGCAGGCGCTGCAGCAGCGGAGGTAGGCCGGCATCGCGCGCCAGCAGCTGGTGAGCGCGCTGGAGGATTTCCGCTGACGGCTGCCAGGGCAGGTTTTGCCAGTGGTTGCGGCTGAAGCGCAGCAGGTTGTCGCTGCACAACTGGCTGGCGAAGGCGAAATGCTGCAGCCAGCCTGGGGTGATGCTCAGGCACACCTTGGTTTCCTGGCGCTCGCATTGCCAATGACGCTGAAACTGGTCCGCATCGGTGAGGTTGACCAGCATGGCGCGCTGGCCGCCTGGGCGCGCATCGAAGTGCAGGCGCTGGTGCGGCAGGCTGACCTCCGCCTCGCCGCTCAGCAGGAAGGCGGCGGTGATTCCCGGAGCCAGACGATTTTGGCTGCTGGCATCGACCAGATCGCGGCTCTGGCTGAAGTACAGCACCAGGCCGTCGCCGAGTATCTGCACCTGCTGCTCGCCATCCAGCACCGGCAGTTCGCCCGGCATCTCGCGCTGGAAATGCAGGTTGCCGCCCAGGTTATGGGCGACGTCGCTGAGCTGGCCACAGGTGAAGACCGTCATGGCGGGTCTCTCGGGAAGTTTGCTTGCGGCTAATTTTTCCTTTTTTTCGCCTAAGCGGGCAAGCTTGTTCAGAATTATTCTCATGTGCAATGCAATCGCAGCCGGTGGGGTTGCGTCGAATCGCTCAGGGGAATCGTGTCGCCATGGGTTTGTTCATCACGGAAACGGCCGTGGTCGAGGCCGTATTCGCCGACGACGTCAGCCTTGACGACATCCGCGACTGGCTGGCGCACATCGAGCGCCTTATCACCCGTCGCCAGGCGTTCTACTTCATCTCGAGTACCCAGGTCGGCGCCAGCCTGGCCGAGGGTTATCGCGCCGTGCAGGGGGCCTGGTACAAACGCCACAAGGCGGATTTCCGGAGCTGCTGCCGTGGCCTGGTACGTATCGCCATGGACGCCGAGGAGTGTGAGCGTCTCGATGCGCCGGCCCTGCACGCCGCCTGGGGCGTGCCTTATTTCGTGACCCTGGAGCGTGAGCAGGGTTTTCAGTGGATCGCCGAGCGCATGGTGAGCGATGCAACAGTCCAATGACTTCACGCCGGTAACGCGGCTGGGCCTGACGGTCATCGTCGTGCTCTACCTGGCTCACGCATTACCGCTGTATTTCTTCAACGTGGCGCTGCCAGCCATCCTGCGCAGCCAGGGCGTCGATCTGCGCTGGATCGGCATGCTCGCCCTGCTGTACATCCCCTGGGCGTTCAAGTTCATCTGGGCGCCGCTGGTCGATCGCCATTACCTGCATGCGCTCGGTCGGCGCCGCACCTGGTTGTGGCTGACCCAGGCCGCGTTGGTGGCCGGCCTGGTGGCCCTCGCCATGAGTGGGCTCGAGCATGGCCTGCTGTTGTTCGTGCTGATCGGCCTGTGGATATCCACCTTCGCCGCGACTCAGGACATCGCTATCGACGGCTATACGGTCGAGTCGCTGGCAAGCGAGGATCACCGCCTGGGCAGCATGGCGCAGAGCATGGGCGTGGCACTGGGCAGCCTCTTCGGCGGTGCCGGCGTGCTCTGGCTGTACCAGGCCACTGGCTGGCAGACCGCCTTGCTGGCACTGGCACTGATGACTGCACTGCCCATGTTGGCAGTGACACGCGTCGAAGAGCGTCATTCGCCGTCCGCTGAGCGACCCAGCTTCATCCACACGTTGCGACGGCCTGAAATGCGCTGGGCGCTATTGCTGATTCTGCTCTATCGCGCGGTTGAAGCGCCGGCGATGGCCATGCTCACGCCGCTACTGGTGGACCAGCAGTGGTCGCTGGCGCAGATCGGTGTGCTGATGTCAGTGGCCGGTGCCAGCCTCGGTCTGTTGGCGGCAGTACTGACTGCCAAAGCCCTGAAGACCCAAGCGGCGGAGGGGTTGCTGATCCGCGCCGGCTGGTGGCGCAGCGGCATCTACCTGCTGCTCGCCGCGTTGCTGGCCAGCGGCCTGGCTGCCACCTCGACGGCCTGGCTCGGCCTGGTGGTACTGGCCATTCTGGCGCTGCGCTACATGGCGATGACCAGCCTCTATGCCCTATTCATGCGCCTGTGTTCGCGCCAGCAGGCCGGTACCGATTTCACCGTTTTGGTGTGTTTCGAGTTGCTGGTGTTCTTCATCGGCGGCTCGCTGTCCGGCTTCCTGGCCAAGGGGCTGGGCTATGAAACCTACTACCTGCTGCTGGGGGGGCTGTCGGTGCTCAGCGTGCTGGTCTGCAAACCGCTCATCAAGAAACTCTCTTCCGGCTTCGCTTCGTAACTTATCCACAGGGGAACATCATGCGGCATCTTTCGGCATCCATGCAGGTCACGCTTCTGAGTCTGGCGATCAGTGCCCAGGTGTTCGCCCAGAGTGAGGAGCGCGCGGCAGCCGGCAGCAGCCAGGTCCGGGAACTGGGGCCAATGGTGGTGACGGCCACCCGTTCGGCCAAGAGCATCGCCGAGATCGCCGGCACGGTTTATGGCATCGAGCGTGAGCAGATCGTCGAGCAGGCCGCCGCTGGCCGTTCCACTGCCGATATCCTCGGCCAGCTGGTGCCCTCGCTGGCGCCGAGCAGTGGCACCACCAGCAACTACGGCATGACCATGCGCGGTCGCACCGTGCAGGTGATGATCGACGGCGTGCCGCTGACCGGCTCGCGCGACGGTTCGCGCCAGCTCAACAGCATCAGCCCAGCGATGATCGAGCGCATCGAAGTGATTTCCGGCGCTACCAGCATCTATGGTGCCGGAGCCACCGGTGGCCTGATCAACATCATCACCCGCAATGCCGACGAAGAGACCAGTGATTTCAGCAGCCGCATCGGCCTGCGCACCCCAGGTCGCGCCGCCCGTGACGCCATGGCCTACGAGGCCTCGCAGACCGCCGCCTTCCATCAGGGCGCAGTCAGTGGTTTCGCCGGCCTGAGCTTCACCAAGCAGGGCGAGATCCGCGATGCCGACGGTGATCGCATCGGCCCGGAAATTTCCCAGACCGACCGCCAGGACACCACCAGCTTCGACTTCAACGGCCGCCTGACCTGGCACCTCGACGATGACCAGCAACTGAGCGGCGGCGTGCGCTATTACGACGACGAACAGGACAGCGATTACGGCCCGGACTACGGCCCCAACCTGTCGGCCTTGCTGGTGCCCAACTACCAGCCCAGCCACGAGGCCGTGGATGGCCTGCAGCTCGACGATCAGCCACGCACCCGCCATTACGGCGCCAACCTGCAATACCTCAACCGCGACCTGTTCGGCGGCCAACAGTTGACGGCCGAGGTTTACTACCGCAAGGAGAAATCGCGCTGGTTCCCGTTCGCCAGTCGCGCAGCGAATGCCGCGTTGCCCGGTGGCGTGGCCAACGTGGTGCTGCAATCGAGCACCGATATCGATGTGTGGGGCCTGCGCACCGCGCTGCAGAAAGGCTTCACCCTGGGCGGACGCGACCTGCAACTGACCTACGGCCTCGATCACGAGCGTGAGCAGGATCGTCAGGACGGCCAGTTCTATGACTTCAACAACTTCTTCGCCAGCAATGGCCTGAATTACCGCGAGACCTTCAGTTCCTCCATGGGCCCAGACGTGCAAGTGAGCAAGACCGGCGCATTCCTACAGGGCGACTACCCGCTTACCGAGCGCCTCAGCCTGCAAGCCGGGGTGCGCCGCGAAACCATCCGCAACGAGGTGGACGATTCCATCCCCTATGGCGAGGCGGTCACTGCTGCCAGCGTGACCGGCTACCAAGCGCGCACCCTCGAGGGCGGCAACGTGCGCCACAGCGAAACCCTGTTCAACCTCGGCGCCGTGTACGCGCTGACCGATGCCCAGCAGTTGTTCGCCAACTTCTCCCAAGGCTTCAGCCTGCCCGACACGCAGCGCATGTTGCGTGACGTGCCGGCCAACTTCGTGATCGATAGCAGCAGCATCGATTCGATCAAGGTGAACAACTACGAACTGGGCTGGCGCCTCGGCGAGGCCGGCGGCCTGAATGCCGGGGTGACCGCGTTCTACAACACCTCCGACAAGGTGGTGCAGTTCAACCGTGATTTCAGCGTGTCGGTGGCCGACACCGACGAGCGCGTGTGGGGCGCCGAAGGCAATCTTCAGGTGCCGGTGACCGAGGGCTGGATGGTGGGCGGCACCCTGGCCTACACCCGTGGCCAGTACAAGGACGCCGCCGGCAACTGGCGCGAGCTGAATGCCTTTCGCGTCTCGCCGCTCAAGGCCACCCTCTACAGTGACTGGCGTTTCGCTGACGGCTACGGCGTACGCCTGCAGGCGCTCACCGTGGGCGGTAGCGATCGCGCCTATGACGACGCCCAGTCCGCGGCGGTCAGCCCGACTATTCGCGCCACGCCGGCGACCAAGATCCAGGGCTATACCGTGGTCGACCTGATCGCCCACGCGCCCTGGCTTGGCGGCGAGGTTGGCTTTGGCGTCTACAACCTGGCCGATCGCGACTACAAGACCGTCTACGGCCAGCAGGCGGCAGCCACCTACGGGGCGATCTCCAGCCTGCCGGCGCAGGGCCGTACCTTTGGCCTCAGTTACTCGGTGGCGTACTGATCGCTCAGGTGCGGTAATCCAGCGAACGCTTCGACGACTCCGGCAGCGCCAGGCCACCAGCCAGCGCCAGCAGGGCGATGGCGATCAGGTAGAAGGCCGGCGACATGCGGTTGCCGGTCACCTCGATCAGCCAGGTGGCGACCAACGGCGCGGTGCCGCCGAATACCGTGTAGGCCAGGTTGTAGGTGAACGCCGAAGCCGTGTAGCGCACGCGGGTGGGGAACTGCTCGGAGAGCAGTACGGCGGTCACCACGCCGCAGATCACCGCGCCCACGGCCAGCAGCATCGCGCCCACCGCCGAGGCCCACAGGGTGCCGGAGGCGGCCAGGGTGAAGGCGGGGTACACCGCGACGATCAGCGCGATGCCGGCGGTGAGGATGGTGCGCCGACGGCCGACGCGGTCCGAGTAGCGGCCCACCAACGGGCACAGCAAGGCGGCGAAGAACAGCGCCACCAGGCTGGCGAGCAGGGCGGTCGGCCTGGCCGCGCCGCCGACCACCTGCATGTAGGTGGTCAGGTAGGTGGTGAACATGTAGAACGACAGTGCTGTGGCGGAGATGAACGCCGACAGGCACAGCACGGTGCCGCCATGCTCGCGCAGGGTTTCGCGCAGCGGCGAGTGTTCAGGGTGGGCTTGCGCCGCCAGGGCCTGGAAGGCCGGCGATTCGTCCAGGCGCAGGCGCATATACAGGCCGACCAGACCCAGGGGCGCGGCGATCAGGAAGGGCACGCGCCAGCCCCAGGCCTGCATTTGCGCTTCGTCCAGCCAGAGGCCCATGCCGAACACCAATCCGGCCGCACAGGCGAAAGCCGCGAAGGTCGAGACCGGCACGAAGCTGCCATAGCGCGCCTTCTGCTCGGTGGGTGCGTGCTCCATGACGAAAGCGCAGGCACCAGCGTATTCACCGCCGGCGGAGAATCCCTGCAGGCAGCGGGCCAGGGCCAGCAGCAGCGGGGCGACCAGGCCGATGCTGGCGTAGGTGGGTAGCAGACCGATCAGGGTGGTGGCGCCGGCCATCAGCAGCACGGTGATCGACAGCACGCGCTTGCGGCCGATGCGGTCGCCGAGAATACCGAAGACGATGCCGCCCAGCGGGCGCAGTGCGAACGATACGGCGAACACCGCGAAGGTCTGCAGCAGAGCCAGGGTCGGGTCTCCCGGCGGAAAGAACAGCGAGGCGATGGTCACGGCAAGAAAGCCGTAGACCGCGAAATCGAACCACTCGACGAAGTTGCCGATGGCCGAAGCGGCGATCACCTTGCGCAGGGTGCCGAGATCGACGTGCGTAGCCGATTGTGGATAAGTGGTTACGCCCATGGCTGCCTCCCGCAGTTTTCCGATATTGGACGCGCTTGGCTCGGGCCTTGGCGTCCATCTGTGGATAACCTACGTGGCTCGCCGGGTATGGCGGGGTTCGAGTGCGACCTGAGGGTAGTCGTGAGCGACAGCGGGACTTTGAGCGCCTTGCTGTTGGCAAATCATCGATCTTGCGGTGTGACGCTGGTGGATAAGCTTCGCGTTATCCCCCCTACGAGTTGATCGGTGCGCATCGCACGTTCGTGGGAGCGGGCCATGCCCGCGATTCGCGCGCATGGCGCGCTCCCACATAAGGCCACGTGCATGATCTTGAACCTCGTAGCCCGGGTCGAGCGCAGCGACACCTGGAAAAACCACCGCCGATCCACCGCCCATAAAAAAGCCGACCCTGAGGTCGGCTTTCTCTTTACGGCGCAGAGCGGGCCGGCGGCGGAGCGCCGAGCCGTTTCTTACAGCGCGTCGCGGCTGCTGGCGCCATCGACCAGACGGGCGATGCCCAGCGGGTTGGCGTTCTTCAGGGCGTCGGGCAGCAGCGCGTCCGGGCAGTTCTGGTAGCAAACCGGGCGCAGGAAGCGGTCGATGGCCAGAGTGCCGACCGAGGTGCCGCGGGCGTCGGACGTCGCCGGGTACGGGCCGCCGTGCACCATGGAGTCGCAGACTTCCACGCCGGTCGGGTAACCGTTGAACAGCACACGGCCGACTTTCTGCTCGAGCAGCGCGAACAGCTCTTCGCTGCCGGCCAGGTCGCCCGGCTCGGTGAGCAGGGTGGCGGTCAACTGGCCGTGCAGGCCGTTGATTGCCTTGAGCAGTTCGGCCTTGTCAGCTACTTCGACGACGATGGTGGTCGGGCCGAAGACTTCTTCCTGCAGCAGTTCGTCGCCGTTCAGCAGCAGGCTAACATCGGCTTTGAACAGTTGCGGGCGAGCCTGGCTGCCTTCCTGCTTGGCGCCGGTCAGGTGGGTGATGCCCGAATGCGCATTCAGCGCTTCGAGGCCTTTCACGTAGCTCTTCAGGGTGCCGGCGTTGAGCATGGTTTGCGGCTGCTGCTCGGCCATCTTGGCGGTGAAGGTTTCCAGGAAGGCGCTGAACTCCGGCGAACGAATACCGATCACCAGGCCCGGGTTGGTGCAGAACTGACCACAGCCCATGACCACCGAACCGGCCAACTCGCCAGCGATCTTCTCGCCACGCGCCTTGGCGGCTTCCGGCAGGAGGATGACCGGGTTGATGCTGCTCATCTCGGCGAACACCGGGATCGGCTGCGGGCGTGCCGCGGCCATGTCGCACAGGGCGCGACCGCCTTTGAGCGAGCCGGTGAAGCCGACGGCCTGGATGGCCGGGTGCTTGACCAGCGCCTCGCC
>NZ_FOMO01000004.1 GCF_900112645.1 Phytopseudomonas straminea
CCGTACTCGGTCGATGCCAAAGTCACTGACCCAGCCGGCAATACTGGTTCGGCCACTGACAGCGGCGCTATCGACACCACGGCTCCGCAGATCACTGTCGATGCTCCAGCCATTACCAACGACACCACCCCGACCATCGTCGGCACCACCGATGCGCCAGTCGGCAGCATCGTGACGCTGACCATTACTCAGGGTGCCAACACCTTTACCGTCACCACACCGGTTCTGGCGGGTGGCACCTACAGCGTCGAGCTGACTCAGCCGCTGGCTGAAGGTCCGTACTCGGTCGATGCCAAAGTCACCGACGCGGCTGGCAACACCGGTTCGGCTACTGACAGCGGCGCTATCGACACCACGGCTCCGCAGATCACTGTCGATGCTCCAGCCATTACCAACGACACCACCCCGACTATCGTCGGCACCACCGATGCTCCGGTCGGCAGCACCGTGACACTGACCATCACGCAGGGCACGACCGTGCTGACCACCACTGCTACGGTCGTGGCTGGCGGCACTTACTCTGCTGATGTACCGGCTGGCTTGGTTGAAGGCCCGTACTCGGTCGACGCCAAGGTCACTGACCCAGCCGGCAATACTGGCTCGGCCACTGACACCGGTGCTATCGATACAACGCCACCCGCTCCGACCATCACCCTCGATGCCAACATCACTGCCGATGACGTGATCAACATCGCAGAGTCCACTCAGCAGATTCCGGTCACCGGTACTGTCGGTGGCGATGCCAAGGTCGGTGACACCGTCACCCTGACCGTTAATGGCAAGACCTTTACTGGTCAGGTACAGACCGACAAGACCTTCAGCATCAACGTCCCAGGTTCCGACCTGGTCGCCGACGCCGGCAAGACGATCAATGCCAGCATTAGCACCACCGATGCTGCCGGCAACATTGGTACTGCCACGGACAGCGAAGGCTATAGCGTCGACGTCACTGCCCCAGTCCCGACCATCAGCCTCGATGCCAACATCACTGCCGATGACGTGATCAACATCGCTGAGTCCACTCAGCAGATCCCAGTCACCGGTACTGTCGGTGGCGATGCCAAGGTCGGTGACACCGTCACCCTGACCGTTAATGGCAAGACCTTTACTGGTCAGGTACAGACCGACAAGACCTTCAGCATCAACGTCCCAGGTTCCGACCTGGTCGCCGATGCCGGCAAGACGATCAATGCCAGCATCAGCACCACCGATGCTGCCGGCAACATTGGTACTGCCACGGACAGCGAAGGCTATAGCGTCGACGTCACCGCGCCGGTGCCGACCATCAGCCTCGATGCCAACATCACCGCCGATGACGTGATCAACATCGCTGAGTCAACTCAGCAGATTCCGGTCACCGGCACTGTCGGTGGCGACGCCAAAGTCGGTGACACTGTCACCTTGACCGTCAATGGCAAGACCTTTACTGGTCAGGTACAGACCGACAAGATCTTCAGCATCAACGTACCGGGCGCCGACCTGGTCGCCGATGCCGGCAAAATCATCAACGCCAACATCAGCACCACCGATGCGGCCGGCAACACTGGTACTGCCACGGACAGTGAAGGCTATAGCGTCAACGTCACTGCACCCGCTCCGACCATCACCCTCGATGCCAACATCACCGCCGATGACGTGATCAACATCGCAGAGTCCACTCAGCAGATCCCGGTCACCGGTACTGTCGGTGGCGATGCCAAGGTCGGTGACACCGTCACCCTGACCGTCAATGGCAAGCAATTCACCGGGCTGGTAACCAATACCAACGGCACGCTGGGCTTCAACATCAATGTCCCCGGCGCCGACCTGGTCGCCGATGCCGGCAAGACGATCAATGCCAGCATCAGCACCACCGATGCTGCCGGCAACATTGGTACTGCCACGGATAGCGAAGGCTACAGCGTCGACGTCACCGCACCAGTGCCGACCATCACCCTCGATGCCAACATCACCGCCGATGACGTGATCAACATCGCTGAGTCCACTCAGCAGATCCCGGTCACCGGCACTGTCGGTGGCGATGCCAAGGTCGGCGACACCGTCACCCTGACCGTCAATGGCAAGCAATTCACCGGGCTGGTAACCAATACCAACGGCACGCTGGGCTTCAACATCAATGTCCCCGGCGCCGACCTGGTTGCCGATGCCGGCAAAACCATCAATGCCAGCATCAGCACCATCGATGCTGCCGGCAATATCGGTACCGGCACCACGTCCGAAAGTTATAGCGTCGACGTTACCGCCCCTGTCCCGACCATCACCCTCGATGCCAACATCACCGCCGATGACGTGATCAACATCGCTGAGTCCACTCAGCAGATTCCGGTCACCGGCACTGTCGGTGGCGATGCCAAGGTCGGCGATACCGTCACCCTGACCGTCAATGGCAAAGAATTCACCGGTTCGGTCGTTGCCAGTCCAAATGGCACGCTGGGCTTTAGCATCAACGTGCCCGGCGCCGACCTGGCCGCTGATGGCGATCGCACCATCGATGCCAGCGTCAGAACCACCGATGCCGCAGGCAACGTTGGCATTGGCGCGGATACCGAAAGCTACCGCGTCGACATCACACCGCCTGCAGCGGCAATCGATATCGTCAAGATCTCTGAAGACACGGGAACTCCCGGGGACTTCATCACCCGTGACAGCACCCTGACCGTAAGCGGTACGGTCGGCCCTCTGGGCGCTGGCGAGAAAGCGCAGATCAGCGTGGACGGCGGCAGCACCTGGACGGACCTGACCGTCAGCAACGGAAACTGGGACTACGCGGATGGCCGCACCCTGTCGCTGGGTGATCACACCTATCAGGTACGCGTCATCGATGATGCGGGTAACGTGGGCTCCACCGACACCCAGAAAGTCACCATCATCGCCAACCAGGATCCGATCGCGGTTAACGACCCAGGCATGGCAGCCGGTCTCACCGGCCAATATTACGCCTACCACGAAGGGGCGAACCTGGATGGGGCGAACCTGACCTCCCTGGCTCAGGTGCGCGCCTTTATCGCCGCCAACTCGCCTGATGCCGCCTTCGTGGCGAAGAACATCAATTACAGCCTGAGTGGCGGCGACCTCGGCGGAAATAACAACCTGCAGTCATTCCTGGGCTCTGACGCGGCATCGTTGAACGTCGACCCGGAAAACAGCAGTGACGCGATCATCAGACTCAGCGGCACCTTGCAACTGCAGGCGGGCAACTACCAGTTCCAGGTCAGGGCGGACGATGGCTACAGCATTGCGATCGATGGCGTGATCGTCTCGAGGTTCGATGGCAACCAGTCGCCGAGCACCAACAGCGGCTCGTTCACCATCAGTGAGCCTGGCGCGCACACCATCGAAATCATCTACTGGGACCAGGGTGGTCAGGCCGTACTGCAACCCACGCTGAGTTTCGCTGGCGGCCCTTACCAGCCGCTGGGCAACTACTCTCCGGCCCAGGCCAACCCTGCCCTGGTCACCGGGCACGACAATGCCTTGACGATCTCCCAGGCAACGCTGCTCGCCAACGACAGCGACGCGGACGGTGACAGCCTGCGTATCGTCGGCGTGGATAATCCCAAGCATGGCACCGTTACGCTGAACGACAACGGCACCATCACTTTCACACCCGCAAGCAATTACTACGGCCCCGCTTCGTTCAGCTACACCGTCAGCGATGGCAATGGTGGAACCAGCAAAGCCACGGTCACGGTGAACGTGACGGGCGACGCGGCTGCGAGTATCGGTGCGGTCAGCAATGCCGTGGACAACACCGGGGGCCAGGTGGATGAAGGCGACAGCGCCGTCTTCACCGTCAACCTCAGCACTGCCAGCCTCACCACCACGACCTTCAGCCTGGCGCTTAACGCGGGCACCGCAACAGCGGGCAATGACTACAACGGTACGCTGACCAACCAAAGCTTCAGCAATGGTGTGACCTACAACGCCGCCAACGGAACCGTCACCGTGCCTGCAGGCGTTTCCAGCTTCACGGTCACCGTGCCGACCATCAACGACAGCGTGTTCGAGCCGACCGAAAGCTTCAGCCTGACCGTTGGCGGCAAGACCGGTACCGCGACAATCTTCGACAATGATGCCGCTCCAGCTATCAATGCCGTCAGCGCTGCAGTCGATAGCACTGGCGGCCAGGTCGATGAAGGCGACAACGCCGTCTTTACCGTCAACCTCAACAATGCCAGCAGCACGCCGACCACGTTCAGCCTCGCGCTCAATGCCGGTACCGCAACGGCCGGCAGTGACTACAACGGCACGCTGACCAACCAGAGCTTCAGCAACGGCGTGACCTACAACGCCGCCAACGGAACCGTCACCGTACCGGCGGGCGTGACCAGCTTTACCGTCACGGTGCCGACCATCAATGACACCGTTTTCGAGCCAACTGAAACCTTCAGCCTGACCGTAGGTGGGAAAACCGGCACTGCGACCATCATCGATAACGATACGGCGCCTGCCGTAAACACCGTTAGCGCTGCGGTGGACAGCAATGGCGGCCAG
Source organism: Phytopseudomonas straminea (assembly GCF_900112645.1). Classification (GTDB taxonomy): domain Bacteria; phylum Pseudomonadota; class Gammaproteobacteria; order Pseudomonadales; family Pseudomonadaceae; genus Aquipseudomonas; species Aquipseudomonas straminea. The sequence goes on from NZ_FOMO01000004.1 coordinate 4,495, forward strand.
GTCGATGAAGGCGACAACGCCGTCTTCACCGTCAACCTCACCAACGCCAGCAGCACGCCGACTACCTTCAGCCTCGCGCTGAATGCGGGTACTGCGACTGCCGGCAGCGACTATAACGGCACCTTGACCAACCAAAGCTTCAGCAACGGCGTGACCTATAACGCCGCAAACGGCACCGTCACCGTTCCGGCCGGCGTCACCAGCTTTACGGTCACCGTGCCGACCATCAACGACACCATCTTCGAACCGACCGAAACCTTCAGCCTGACTATCGGCGGAAAAACCGGCACAGCGACCATCATCGACAACGATGCGGCGCCGACTGTCGGCAGCGTCAGTACTGCTGTGGACAGCAGCGGTGGCCAGATAGATGAAGGCGACAACGCGGTCTTCACCATCAGCCTCACCAACGCCAGCAGCACGGCAACCACCTTCAGCCTGTCGCTGAACGCTGGCACGGCAACCGCCGGTAGCGACTATAACGGAACGCTTACCAACCAGAGCTTCAGCAATGGAGTGACCTACAACGCTGCAAACGGCACAGTAACCGTGCCTGCGGGTGTAACCAGCTTTACCGTCACCGTGCCTACCATTGACGATACCGTCAGTGAGCCTACTGAGACCTTTAGCCTTACCGTTGGCGGGAAGACCGGCACGGCAACCATCATCGACAACGATGCCGCGCCGACTGTTGGTTCTGTAAGTTCGGCGGTTGATAGCGCCGGCGGCCAGGTCGATGAAGGCGACAATGCTGTCTTCACCGTCAACCTCACCAATGCCAGCAGCACGCCGACGACCTTCAGCCTCGCGCTGAATGCCGGTACTGCCACTGCTGGCAGTGATTACAACGGCGCCCTGACCAACCAGAGCTTCAGTAATGGCGTGACTTATAACGCCGCAAATGGAACCGTTACCGTTCCAGCCGGCGTGACCAGCTTCACCGTCACCGTGCCGACCATCGATGACACCGTCAGCGAGCCCACTGAAACCTTCAGCCTTACCATTGGCGGCAAAACCGGTACTGCGACCATCATCGACAACGATGCGGCGCCGACTGTCGGCAGCGTCAGTGCTGCTGTGGACAGCAGCGGTGGCCAGGTCGATGAAGGCGACAACGCCGTCTTCACCGTCAACCTGACTAACGCCAGCAGCACGCCGACCACGTTCAGCCTCGCGCTGAATGCGGGCACTGCGACTGCCGGTAGCGATTACAACGGCACATTGACCAACCAGAGTTTCAGCAACGGTGTGACCTATAACGCGGCAAACGGCACAGTAACCGTTCCGGCTGGCGTCACCAGCTTCACCGTCACGGTACCGACCATCAATGACACCGTTTACGAGCCAACCGAAACCTTTACGCTCAATGTGGGCGGCAAGGTCGGCACGGCAACCATCATCGACAATGACCCGGTTCCGACCGTCAGCACCGTCAGCTCGGCGGTGGACAGCAGCGGAGGCCAGGTCGATGAAGGCGACAACGCCGTCTTCACCGTCAACCTCACCAACGCCAGCAGCACGCCGACCAACTTCAGTCTCGCCCTGAATGCCGGTACTGCGATTGCCGGTAGTGATTACAACGGCACGCTGACCAGCCAAAGCTTCAGCAATGGCGTGACTTATAACGCCGCGAACGGCACCGTCACTGTTCCGGCTGGCGTCACCAGCTTCACCGTCACCGTGCCGACAGTTGACGACACTGTCTTCGAACAGACCGAAACTTTCACACTGACGGTCGGCGGGAAGACCGGTACCGCGACCATCATCGATAACGATGCGGCGCCGACTGTAAGCTCTGTGAGCTCGGCAGCTGATAACGCCGGCGGCCAGGTGGACGAAGGCGACAACGCCGTCTTCACCGTCAATCTCACCAACGCCAGCAGTACAGCTACTACTTTCAGCCTCGCGCTGAATGCGGGCACTGCGACTGCCGGCAGTGATTACAACGGCACCCTGACCAACCAGAGCTTCAGTAATGGCGTGACTTATAACGCCGCAAATGGAACCGTCACCGTTCCGGCTGGCGTCACCAGCTTCACGGTCACGGTACCGACCATCAATGACACCGTTTACGAGCCAACCGAAACCTTTACGCTCAATGTAGGCGGCAAGGTCGGTACGGCAACCATCATCGACAACGACCCGGTTCCAACCGTCAGCACCGTAAGCTCCGCGGTCGACAGCTCCGGCGGCCAGGTCGATGAGGGCGATAACGCCGTCTTCACCGTCAACCTCACCAACGCCAGCAGCACGCCGACCACCTTCAGTCTTGCCCTGAATGCCGGTACTGCGATTGCCGGTAGCGATTACAACGGCACCCTGACCAACCAAAGCTTCAGCAACGGCGTGACCTATAACGCCGCAAACGGCACCGTCACCGTTCCGGCTGGCGTCACCAGCTTCACCGTCACGGTACCGACTATCAACGACACCGTTTACGAGCCAACCGAAACCTTCACGCTCAATGTGGGCGGCAAGGTCGGTACTGCGACCATCATCGACAACGACCCGGTTCCGACGGTGAAAACCATCGAAGTCGGTCAGCCTGGCACGGCCGATGACAATGTGGTCGAAGGCAACAACCTGGTATTCAACGTCACCCTGAGCAACGCCAGTTCGACGCCGACCCTGCTGTCCTTCAACGCCACCGGCACGGCAACCGCCAACGTCGATTACAAGCTGGACGCTCAGAGCTTCAGCAACGGTGTGACCTACGATGCCAACACCGGCAAGATCACCGTGCCAGCAGGTGTCACCAGCTTCTCGGTTACCGTGCAGACCCTTGCCGACAACGTAGTAGGCGAGCCGTTGGAGACGGTGAAGCTGGACATCGGCGGCCAGAGCGCCACTGGCGGCATCATCGATGGCACGCCGGATGCGAAGGACGACAGCTACACCAAGGTCACCGGTCTGAAAGCCGAGTACTTCGGCTATAACGACACAGGCACCGGTGCCGGCAACGACGGCGCCAACCTGACGAACCTGAGCCAGGTTCGCCAGTTCATCGACACCCACAAAGCCGCGGCGACCTTCAATGCCACGACGCTGGATTACGGCAACCTGAGCAACGCCACGGGCCTGGGCAACGGCACCAACCTGCAGGCTTTCCTGGGCGTCAACACCACAACGGGTAATGGCGCCAAGGCCAACGCCCTGTCCACGGACCCCGGTGATACTTCCGACGCCATCATCAAGATGAGCGGCTACATCAACCTGGCCGCAGGTACTTACCAGTTCCGGGTGACCGCGGACGACGGCTACAGTATCCGTATCAATGGCCAGGTGGTCGCCGAATTCAACAACATCCAGTCGAGTGCGACCGCCACGGGCAAATCCTTCACCATCGGCGCTGCCAATGCCGGACCTCAGCAGATCGAGATCATCTATTGGGATCAGGGCGGCGATGCACGCCTGAAGGTCGAGGTAGGCCAGGGAGGCAACTTCAAGGTCGTCGACTCGGACATGCTCTACCACGTGCCGACCACCTCCAGCCTGACGATGGACGCCGGCGACAGCCTGACCATCGCCAGCAGCACCCTGCTCGGCAATGACACCGACCCGAACAACGACAGCCTCTCCATCACCAGCGTTCAGAACGCCACCAACGGCACGGTCACGCTCAACAACGGCAATGTCGTGTTCACGCCCAAGTCGGGCTTCTACGGCGACGCCACCTTCCAGTACACCATCAGCGATGGCAAAGGCGGCAGCGACACGGCGACCGTTACCCTAAAGGTCAACCAGGCCGCCAATGTTATCCACGTGGCTGGCGACGGCGCCAACGACAACGGCGACAACACCATCCGTGGAGGCGCCGGCAACGATGTGCTACTGGGTGATGCCGGCGGTACGCTGACCACCCTTCAGCCGGCGACCAACTACAACATCGCCCTGCTCGTCGACACCTCAGGCAGCATGCAGGGTGACCGCATGAGCCTGACCAAGACTGCGCTGTCGAACTTCGTGAAAACCCTGGCGGGCCACGATGGTGTGGTCAACGTCACGCTGGTGGGCTTCGCTGAAAAGGTAACCCTCAGTGCCAAGGTCGAAGACCTGCAAAGTGGCACAAGCCTCGACGCCTTGCTGGCGAATATCCAGAAGCTCACCGCCAGTGGCGGCACCAACTACGAGGCCGCCTTCAAGGAAGCGAGCGCCTGGTTCGACGCACAGAGCACTGCCGGCCATACCAAGGCAGCCGGTTACGAGAACCTGACGTTCTTCCTGTCCGACGGCGACCCAACCTACTACTACAACGGCAATACCACTGCGCTCAGTGGCAACGGCTCGGCGACTACCGATCAGGTACTGCTGGGCTCGCTCGATACCTTCAACGTGCTCGCCGGCAAGAGCTCGGTGCAGGCCATCGGCATCGGTTCGGGGGTCAGTGAGAAGAACCTGAGCCTGTACGACAACACCACGGATACACTGGCATCCACCTACCTGACCAATGGCACGCAAGCCGTGCTGGCCAACTTCAACAACAACACCAGCGGCTGGAACAACCTGGGCAGTTGGGACACGTCCGGAACAGGTGGCGGTAGCTCCGTAAGCCGCAGCGCCGACACGCTGGTAATCCGGGATACCTGGGGCGGCACGCCTGTCACAGCGGCAACCCCGACATTGACGATTGCGGACGGCTCCTTCAGCAGCTTGAAGTTTGCCTACGGCACAACGGACACCGGCAGCGGCGACTCGCTCACCTGGAAGCTGCAGCAATTGGTAAATGGCGCCTGGACCGATGTACAAACGGGCGGCGGAACCACTGGCGGCAACTGGACGAACGTCGAAACCTCGGTGGTCGGTGCAGGTACCTATCGCCTGGAGTTCAGTGTTGACGACAAGTCGTTCAACCTCAACAGCGCCTCCATGTCGATCGACAATATTACCCGCGTGGACTACACCAAGGTGCCGGTCGGCAAGGTCGAGATCGTCAATTCGGCCGATGAGCTATCGGTGGCCCTGCACGGTGGCTCCAACGCCAATGTGCCGGTGAGCGTGGGCAACGACACCATCTTCGGCGGCGATGGCAACGACATCATCTTCGGCGACGTGATCAACACCGACGCGCTGCCTTGGGGTCTCAATGGCAACCCGGCCAAACCCGCCGACATGTACAACGGCTCGGGAGTGAAAGCCCTGGAGACCTTCCTGGAGCTGAAGAACGGCGTCGCACCGACCAACGCAGACCTGTACGACTATATCCGCGCCAACCACGACACCTTCAACGTGGCCGGCGATACCCGCGGCGGCGCGGACAAGCTGTACGGCGGCAACGGCAACGACATCCTCTACGGTCAGGGCGGCAACGACCTGCTGGTCGGTGGTGCAGGTGACGACATTCTGTTCGGTGGTGCCGGTGCCGATACCTTCGCCTGGCAGAAAGGCGACTTCGGCAAAGACGTGATCAAGGACTTCAACGTGGCCGAGGGCGACACCATCGACCTCAGCTCGCTGCTGCAGGATCACAGCAACAACCTGGACAGCTACCTGAAGCTGGTGACGGACAACGGCAGCTCTACCCTGCTGATCAGCACCAAGGGCGAGTTCAACAACGCCGACACCACCACCCAGCAAGTCGCAGCCAAGGCCGACGTGCAGATCGATCTCGGCCAGGCCAGCCTGCCGAGCTACGACATCAACACGCTGATCGCCAACCACACGATCAAGGTCGACCCCTGATAGGCCAGTGCCCCGCCACACTTTTGTGGCGGGGTGTTAGGGTCTGTTGATGTTTTAGCGCGAGCCGTGCGCGAAACGTCAACAGACCCTAAGCTATAGCAGACAGGTTTTAGCGGAGAAGGCCGTGTTCTACATAAAACGTAATGCCGAAGGCGAACTGCTGCGCGTGCAGCCCGAGCCTTTCGAGGGAATGAACGGCGAGCTGACGGCCGATAGCGAAGAGGCGCGAGCCTGGTTTTCCAATCAGAACGTGGAAAGCAGCCTGCTGCAACTCAAGCAGAGCGACCTGGACATGATCCGCGTGCTCGAGGATTTGATCGACGTGCTGATAAAGAAAGGCGTGGTGCGCATCACCGACCTGCCGGAGGCGGCCCAGAGCAAGTTGATGGGCCGCAGCCGAGCGCGTGACGCACTCGGCGGCATGAACCGTTTGATCAACGACGAAGAGCGCGGCCTGATCTGATCAGGCCCATGCCGCCGGCTCGCTGAACAGGCGCCCCTGCACCCCGCTGACGCCCATTTCCTGCAGTACTTGCCACTCCCCACGGGTTTCCACCCGCTCGGCGATCAAAGGCAGATCGATGCTGTTGGCCGCCCGCTGCATGGCCTCGATAAACAGGCGCTTGTCGCCTTCCTGATCGATGCCGCGAATGAAGCTGCCATCGACCTTCAGGTAAGCCAGGCCGAGTTTGGCCAGGTTACCGATCATGCTGAAGCGCCCACCGAAATGCTGCAGACCCAGCTCGACACCCAGGCTGCGCAGCTTTCGGGTGATCGTCTCAAGCTCGGCAGGTCCGGGCAGTTGGCCTTCGTCCAGTTCCAGAATCAGACGGCCAGCGACTGCCGGATGCAGGCGTAGCCGTTCGTAGATCTGCTCCAGCACCCGTGCGTCACGCACGCTGCTGCCGGACAGGCTCAGCGCCAGCTTGCCGTCGTGACTAGCGAGCTGCGCCAGCAAGGCGTCAAGCATCACCAGATCCAGACGCGCGGTCCAGCCAAAGCGCTCCAGCCACGGCAGAAACTGGCCGGCGGGAATGGTTTCGCCGCGCTCATCGAGCAAACGCGCCAGTACCTTGTTGTGTAACACCTGAGTCGGCTCGGCAGCATTGACCACCGGCTGCGCGTACTGCAGGAAACGCCCCTCCAGTAGTGCGCTGTCCAATAGACGGTGCCAGTCATTGCGCTCGCCGGGGGCAGCGGCTTGCGGGCGATGCTCGACGAACGCCCAATTGCTGTGGCTGTTGCTGACCGCTTCAGCCAGCGCGGCATCAAGTGCGCTATAGAGCTCGCTGCTGCTCGCCCCTGGTGCGAAGCTGGTGATACCGATATGCGCCACGGGTGAGCAGTCGCTGGCTCCGGTCTGCTGCAGCGACAGCAAGGCGTTGCTCAGTTGCTCGGCCAGTTGCTCGGCTTCCTGACGGTCGACACCGGCAGCCAGCAAGGCGAATTCACCACCGCGGTTACGCGCCAGCAGGAAACGCCCCTGGCTGACCTGCTGCAGTTGTTCGGCCACAGCTTTGAGCAGTTGGTCGGTGCGCTGTCCGCCAATACGCTGGTTCAGCCCGGCTAGGTCATTAACCCGCAGCAGCATCAGCACACCGCTGCTGGCCCGCTCTTCACCTGTCAGGCGGGCCTCCAGGTCGAGGTCGAAATAGCGACGGTTGGCCAGCCCGGTCAGGCTGTCCTGGTAGGCTTCGGCGTGCAGTTTCTCGCTGCGCGAGGCTTCCTCGTCGAACAGTGTTTTGAGCTTTTCCACCATCTGGTTCATGGCGGCCACCACCCGGCGAAACTCCGGCGTGCGTGGCAGCTTGGAGGCACTGAGAAACTCGCGGCGGGCGATGGCGTTGGACTGCTCGACCATATACTCCAGCGGGCGCAGCTGCCGCTTGAGCAGCAGCACGCCCAGGCCGATGCACAGCAGGCTGATCAGCGCCAGCCACAGGAAGGTGGCGTAGGCGGTCTGCCACAGCTTGGCGATGGCGAAATAAGGATGGCTGACCACTTCGACATGGGCTGCCTGGTTCCAGCCGTCACTGACGATGGCGTCGCCCTGGGCCGGCGCCAGGTCTACCAGATCGGCGAACCACTGCGGCGCGCCGCGCCCCAGGCTCGGGCCGGAACGCTCGACCAGCACCTTGTCGTCGGGGCCGATCACGCGGATGCTCTCGAAATAGCCGCTGTCGAAGATCGAGCTGACCATCAGTTCCAGCATCGCCGGGTCGTCCAGGTGCGAGCCAAGCGACAAGCCCAGCGCCGTGGCGGCGTCCTGCGCATGGGAGCGCAACTGGTTGACCTGCTGCTCGCGCGAGCTCTCCACGTTGACCACGACGCTGCCGGCGAAACTCACCAGCATCAGCACGCAGATGGCGACACACAACTGCTTGAACAGTGACATGCACAACTCCTCGCTACGCCTTAAGGAAACCCTTCGGCGCGCATTTTCTTCAACAAATCCTGCCAGCGCGAAAGGCGCTTGCTGTCTCCCACCTGTTTGCCGCCTGCCGGCCCGGGCACCCACAGCCCTTCGGCGTTGAAGGCATACACGGGCACCAGATCCCGGCGTTCGGTCGCCGGTTCGATGGCATCGATCAGGTTATCCAGTACCAGCGGTACCGAGGTGGGGGTCGGGTAATAGGTCAACACCATGTGCGCCTGGTTCAGGCGCACGGCTTTTACGTAGGTGATGCGCAGCTTTTCAGGCGGCACGCCCAGCTCGCGCAGGCTGAAATACTTGGCGATGGCGTAGTCTTCACAATCGGCCGCGCCGCGCATCAGCGCCTCGACAGGCGTCGCCCAGTAGTCGGCAACACCCCAGATTTCCTGGTCATCACGAAAACGCAGTTGCAGATTGAAGAAGCGGTTTACAGCCTTGAGCTGGTCGGCCTCGGGAGCATTGCGCTGCTCGTCGAGCAGGCGCTGCCAGGCATCTATACGCGGTTTGCCGGCGCCCAGCGGGCCGTAGAGTTTTTCGGCGCGGGCGGCAATACGCTGGAAGTCCCACTGCGCCTGCAGCCCGCCCGCCACCAGCGACAGGGCGAGCAGCCACGCCACCAGCACAGGCCAGCGAGAACGAAGTGAGAGAACGCCAGAACCGCCGATGGGCACGACCATGCTTCCAGACAGGCAACGCCATCATGGTGCGGTGCGTAAGGCTAAAAAACAATTGCTAGATGCCACTACAGGCGACGAACGTGCCGATGCGCACCGGGGTGCGCATCGGTGGGGCTGTCAGCGCTCGCGCATGGGCATGCCCTGGATACGCTGAGGCGCCTCGCGCGGCTGCCATTGCGGGGGTGACGGGCGCGGCCGCTGCTGTTGCTGGTAGTGATAACGCTGCCCCTCCCAACCCGGCGGCGGTGCCGGACGGTAGTCAGGACGATTGCGGTCGTGACGGCCGTAATAACGCGGGTCGTAGGCCGGTGTGCTGTAGTACCGAGGCGGTGGTGGGGGCGCCGGTACGTAGTAAACCGGCGGTGGGTAGCGGCGGTCCTCGTAGACGTAAACCCTGGGTGCGCCATAGACCTCGGTGCGTTCCACATAGGTGCCCGGGTAATACTGACGTTCGTAATAGCGGTTGCCATAACGGCTATCGCCATACACAGCGCAGCCAGCCAGCGAAAAACCCAACAACGCGATGAGCATGGATTTGCGAATCATAGGCGGCCTCCTTCGACCGCGAATAGCGCATCGGCGGCTGCCGATGCCGGGGATATCCCCAGCCCATCAGACAACCTCGACATTGCCGAATCCGCTCCACTCGTCGCTCAGTCGCTACAAATCATTTCAACGGCGCCATGAGTATTCGACGCGCTGAAAGTGCGCACACATCAATATTCACGCACCAGCACGGCGCACCTATTTTCCATACGAGACCAGCCAGTGCGCTGCCGCGGTGCTTTTCAGCGTCTGGCATGATCCTCGCTTTGTAACAGATATGCAGGAATGTCCTCGGCCTTGGCCAGGACTGCGGCATCACAATTTGCAATAGCCGACTAGGGTTCCGGTTCGCCAGAGATAGGCGAACGACTGGTCCGAGAGTTGGCGACCTCCGAGGAGGTTACACGGCGGGACAAAAGCCCGGGAGAACGCGCCCCAGCCATGGGACATGCCGCGCCCTCCTGCCCGCACTTTCTCGAACTGGAGGTCCTATGCCCACGCCCCATCGCTTCTCCGTTCTCGCCGCGGATCTCGTGGCAGCCTCCATCTTCAGCAGACGACCAGCATCCACCTGCCCAGGTTGTAGGCTGGACCGGACCGCCGCCTTGCACTTCCAACTCCTGTAACGAGATCGCCATGCGCCTGATCAACCGACATCCCGACCGGGCTGGCCGCCTGCTGCTGGTGTTACTGCCCTTCGCCCTGCTGCTGTTCGCCTATTTCACTGGCTCGGCGCAGCGCCTGGCCGAAAACCCCAATGACAAGCTGCTGCCCAGCGCCAGCCAGATGGTCGCCGCCGTTGACCGCCTGGCCTTTACCGAAGACAAGCGCACCGGCGAATACGCTTTCTGGCAGGACACCGCCTCCAGCCTCACGCGCCTGGCTACCGGCATCGGCATCGCCGCCGTGGTCGGCCTGTGCCTGGGCATCGCCGCCGGCATCCTACCGCTGCTCGGCGCGCCGCTGTCGCCGCTACTCACCGTGCTGTCGATGGTGCCGCCGCTGGCCATCCTGCCGATCCTGTTCATCGTTTTCGGCCTGGGCGAGCTGTCCAAGGTGATGCTGATCGTCATCGGCATCACCCCGATCCTCGCCCGTGATCTGGAGCAGCGCGCCCGGGAAATCCCCCAGGAGCTGCTGATCAAGGCCCAGACCCTTGGCGCCAGCACCTGGACATTGATCCTGCGCGTGGTACTGCCGCAACTGCTACCGCGCCTGCTGATCGCCCTGCGCCTGGTGCTGGGTTCGGCCTGGCTGTTCCTGATTGCCGCCGAAGCCATCGCCAGCACCGACGGCCTGGGCTATCGCATTTTCCTGGTACGCCGCTACATGGCCATGGACGTGATCCTGCCCTACGTGGTGTGGATCACCCTACTCGCCTGGTCGATGGACCTGGGCCTGCGCCAGCTTACCCGGCTGTGCTTTCCCTGGTACGAGGGGGCCAAGGCATGAGCAATAACAAAACCGGCGCAGCAGGCGCTTTCATCGAAGTCAAGAACGTTTGGCAGCAGTATGGCGACCAAACCGTCCTGGAACGCCTCAACCTGTCCATCACCGAAGGCGAGTTCTGCACCCTGGTCGGCGCTTCCGGCTGTGGCAAGTCGACCTTTCTGCGCCTGCTGCTGGGCCAGGAACGCCCCAGCAAGGGCGAGATCCTGCTGGACGGCAAACCATTGGCTGGAGAGCCGGACGCCAGCCGCGGCGTGGTGTTCCAACGCTACTCGGTATTCCCGCACCTGAGCGTGCTGGATAACGTCGCCATCGGCCTGGAGCTGCCGCGCTCCGCCCTGCTCGGCCGGCTGTTCGGCAGAGCCAAGCGCGCCGCCCGCGAGCAAGCTGCCGAGCTGTTGAAAAAAGTTGGTCTCGGCCATGCCCTGGACAAGTACCCCAGCCAGCTCTCGGGCGGCATGCAGCAGCGCCTGGCGATTGCCCAGGCACTGATCATGAAGCCGCGCGTGCTGTTGCTCGACGAGCCCTTCGGCGCGCTGGACCCCGGTATCCGCAAGGACATGCATGCCCTGCTGCTCGAACTGTGGCGCGAGACCGGCCTGACCGTCTTCATGGTCACCCATGACCTGTCCGAAGGCTTCAGTCTCGGCACCCGTTTGATGGTGTTCGACAAGACCCGCATCGACCCGCACGCGCCGAATGCCTTTGGGGCCCGCATCACCTACGACATTCCGCTCAACGAAACCCGCAAGGCAGAGTCGCCGCTACCCAGCGAGCTGACCGCGCGCATCGCCGCAGGCTGACCACAAGGTCAAAGCATCGAGGCTAAAGCCCCTCCCACGCATCGCGTAGGGCCACACGACTGTGGGAGGCGCTTCAGCGGCGAGCCTTTAAGCGGACGCGGCTAGCGGCCTAACTCAGCACCTGCAGATACCGCGACAGGGTTTCGCGCTCGGCGGCGAACCACCGCTGCGCATCCACGGTGGATGGTGTGGTGAGGTCAGCGCGCCAATCCGGCTCCAGGGTATCGATGACGAAGGTGCGCACCACCGCGCGGCCGTCCGCCCGCAGCAGATGCTGGCAGACACGCCCCGCCACCGGAATATCAAAGCCGTCCAGCGCAACGCTCTGCCCCACCAGCGCCGGCTGGGTGGACAGCGCCACCTGATAACGCCCCTGTTCGTCGGCATACGCTAGCGAGGTTTCGCAGCCCAATAGCAGCGCCAACGCCTCCCCATCACCTTGCGCTTGCTCAACCCGTTCGCGCAGTTGCAGCCCCGGCTCTAGCGGCTCTACCGCCCGCCCCTGCACCCAGCCAAGCTGCTCGCCGCAGAGAATCAAGCCGCCACCGTGCTGCAGCACTTCGCCGGTTTCGGCGTCGCACTCCTCCAACAAACGCAGGCCGATGAGTGGCCCGCTGCTGGCTTGCAGGCGCCAGTCCTCGACATAGGCGCCGCTGGTACCGAACTCGATCATGCAGTTGCCGATGCGTTGCAACTGCGCCGGCTCCGGCCAGCGGTTGTGCAGTTGCAGGCTCACGCCGCCGTGCCAGCTCAGGTAGCCGTTCTCCCAGAGACTGTCGGCCACCCAGCCCTCGTGGTTGGCAAGTTGGCGCAGCTCGGCGGCGGTGTAATCCTGCCAGGCACGCATGGGCAGCGCGGGTGCGTCCGGCAGGCGTAGATCGATGGTGAAGGTGCGACTCTGCAGCCAGTGCACCTGGGTACGCTCATCGCTGCGGCCATCAGCGAAGCTGATGGTGCGGCGGCGAAAGTGCCCGAGCATCCAGTCCGGCACGCTGCCTTCAGCGCGTTGCGGGTAACGGGCCGCCAGTTCGAGCAGGTTCATGCCGTCACCTCTCGATTGCCCATGCCAAAGCTGGACAAGCCTGCCGCGCCCTCGGGCAGTTGCAGCGAACCATCCTCCAGGCGCTTGCGCAGGTAATGAAAGGTCTGCGCCGTCTGGGCGAACAGGTGGTCGCCGCAGCTCACGGGCGTGTATACCCGCTCGCCACGGGGCGGCAGGCCGGCGATCGGGGCGATGCGCGTCGGGTAATCGCAGGCGCAGAACAGCGGAAAGGCGAAGCGCTCCTCGCTGACCTTGCGCACGCGGTGCGAGGTGGCGACGAAATGGCCGTTGCTGAGTACCTCGAGCATGTCGCCGATGTTGATCACGAAGGCGTCCTCTACCAGAGGCACGTCGATCCACTGGCCGTCGCCATTGAGTACCTGCAGGCCCTCGGCGGTGGGCAGCAGAATGGTGAAACACTCGTAGTCGGTGTGCGCACCGATACCGGGGCGGTCGGCCACCGGATCCGGGTCGAGCGGGTAATGAATCATCCGTAACTGGCTGGTGGGCTGCCGGGTGATGCCGGCGAAGGTGTCTTCGGCAAGCCCCAACGCCAGGGCGAAGCCGCGAAACAGCGTGTCACCCAGGGCCAGCGCCGCCCGATAGTAGGCGCCGACCTCGCGTTTGAAGTCCGCCGAGTCCGGCCACTGCGTTGGTCCCAGCAGCGGATAGACCTGAGGCGCATCGGTGTAATCGTAATTGACGTCGTAGGCTTCCTTGAGATCCTTGCTGCCGCCGGCGAACTGCTCCTCGTCCTCCGGCACGTAGCCGCTGTGGTTGCTCGACTGACCGATGTAGAAACGCATCTTCTCTTGCAGCGGGCGGGCGAAGAAGCGGCGGGCCTGGCAGATCAGCCCGTCGCGCAGCTCAGCGGAAATACCGTGCCCGGTGATCTGCAAAAAACCGACGTCACGCGCCGCTCGCCCCAGCTCGTCAGCGACGCGCTGGCGTTCGGCCAGATCCTCGGCGTAAAGCCCGGAAACGTCGATCACCGGAATGGAGGTGAAATGGGTATGCGCCATGGCAAGCTCCCTTGAACAAGTGAGTTACCTGGTCGTCCAGACGAGCAGCGGGTCGGGTCGTCCCGAGGGCAGCCGCAAGGCCATCCCTGCAAGCGGATCGGTAGCGATTTCCATGCCAGCGCCACGCCGCCAATCATCCAGCCGCGCCCCGTGATTCGCCCTCTTACGGTGCGACACCCACCCACCAAGCCCCATGAAGCAGCACAGCAACGGACAAAAACGGCGCCAATACCCGACCACTGGGGCGCCAGCGGGCTGGCACGCAATTCGCTTTGCTACGGGTGTGCAGGTTCCAAGCGGGATGTCCCGCCGTTGCAGCACCACAATTTGCGAAATGGATGACTAGGGTTCCGATCCGCGTAAGCGGATGACTGGTCCGAGAGTTATCGACCTCCAGCGAGGTTACACGGCGGGATAAAAGCCCGGGAGAACGCGCCTTTCGAAGTGATTCGGAATGTGCTGCGACTCCTGCCCGCACCCAACCACGACTGGAGGTTCCAATGCGCAAGAACCGTCTGCTGATTCTCGCGACCGCAGGTCTCGCCGCCCTACTGAGCTTCTCCGCACACGCCGAGAAAAAAGACAGCTTCAGCGTCTGCTGGACGCTTTATGCCGGCTGGATGCCCTGGGGCTATGCCAGCACCTCCGGCATCATCGACAAGTGGGCCAAGAAGTACGGCATCAATATCGATGTGGTGCAGCTCAACGACTACGTCGAGTCGATCAACCAGTACAGCGCCGGCCAGTTCGACGGCTGCACCATGACCAACATGGACGCCCTGACCATTCCTGCCGCTGGCGGCGTGGACTCCACCGCGCTGATCGTCGGCGACTACTCCAACGGCAACGACGGCCTGCTGATCAAGGGCGAAGGCAAGACCCTGGCGGACATCAAAGGCATGCCAGTCAGCCTGGTCGAGCTGTCGGTCTCCCACTACTTCCTCGCCCGCGCCCTGGAAACCGCCGGCATGAGCGAGCGCGACGTGACGGTGGTGAACACCTCCGACGCCGACATCATCAGCGCCTACGCCACGCCCAGTGTAGAAGCCGCGGCCACCTGGAACCCGATGCTCGCCGAGATCAAGGCCCAGCCGGGCAGTACCGAAGTATTCGACTCCTCGAAGATCCCCGGTGAGATTCTCGACATGATGGTCGTCAACACCCAGACCCTGAAAGACAACCCAGCCCTTGGCAAGGCCCTGGTCGGCGCCTGGTTCGAAATTCTCGAGCTGATGCAATCCGGCACGCCGGCAGCCACTGATGCCCTGACCGAAATGGCCAAGGCTTCCGGCACCGATCTGGCCGGCTACAAGTCGCAACTGGCGACCACCAAGCTGTTCTACACGCCGAAAGAGACTCTGGACTTCGTGACCAGCCCGGCCCTCCCGGAAACCATGGGCAAGGTCGCCAGCTTCAGCTTCGACCACGGCATTCTCGGTGAAGGCGCCAGCAGCGCCGATGCCATCGGCATGACCTTCGCCCATGACGTGACCACCGGCGACAAGGCCAACATCAAGCTGCGCTTCGACCCCACCTACGTGCAGATGGCAGTCGACGGCAAGCTCTGAGCCCACGAGAAATCTCCATCGGGCTCCACGCAGAGCCCGACGCACACCTGTTTATCCGAGGTACCCATGACAACTGCCCTCACCCTGCGCCCCACCCTCTATGAGGAAACCGTCCCCGGCGGTGGCCACACCTCCTTCGTGCTCAAGCGCGGCCAGCTGCTGCGCCTCACCGATATCGAGGGCGGCGCCAACGTCAGCCTGCTGCTGTTCAACGCGGCCGAGAAAAGCGAGCGACTGAACCTGCCCGATACTCTCAAGGGCCAGCACACCGCCAAGCTCACCGCCGGCCACTGCCTGTATTCGGACATGGGCAAGGTGCTGGCGGCGATCACTACCGACACCTGCGGCTGGCACGACAGCTTCGGCGGCGTACTGAACGCCGACGAAGTCGCTGAGAAGTACGGCCAGGGCCGCTACCAGGAACTGCGCAACGGCTTCTTCCGCAACGGCACCGACAACCTGCTGGTGGAAATGGGCAAGTGGAATCTCAACCTGCAAGACCTGTTGATGAACCTCAATCTGTTCAGCCGCGTGGACGTCGATGCCAACGGTGCCTTCCAGTTCCAGCTCGGCAACAGCCAGGCCGGTGACTACGTCGAGCTGTACGCACCGATGGACATCCTGGTGGTGCTCACCGCCCTGCAGCACCCGATGGACCCCAACCCGCAGTACGCGCCCAAGCCGGTACAGCTCGCCTGGAGCAAGGTTGAGAGCGACGGCATCAGTGTGCTGTGCCGCACCTCGCGCCCGGAAAACGGCCGCGCCTTTCACAACACCGAACGCCAGTACATCTGAGGGTGCCGACATGAGCCTGACCGCAAGCAACCTGCATCCCGAAACCGCTGCCTTCCGCCACACCATCCCGGCGGGCGAGCCTTACCTGTTCGAGGTCAAGGCCGGCCAGACCCTGCGCCTGCACGACCTGGAAGGCAACCAAGCCATCGACACGCTGTTCTTCGCCGCCAGAAACCCGCGCGAGCGCTTCGACCCGCAGCGCACCCTGCGCAAGCAGAACAACGTCTACCTGACCACCGGCACGGTGCTCTACTCCAACCTCGGCAAACCCCTGCTGACCATCGTCGCCGACACCTGCGGCCGCCACGACACCTTGGGCGGCGCCTGCGCCCAGGAAAGCAACACCGTCAGATATGCACTCGATAAGCGCTATATGCACAGCTGCCGCGACAACTTCCTGCGCGCCAGCCTGCACGACGGCCGCCTGGAAAAACGCGACATCGGCGCCAACATCAACTTCTTCATGAACGTGCCGGTCACACCGGAAGGCGGCCTGACCTTCGAGGACGGCATCTCCGCGCCAGGCAAGTACGTCGAACTGCGCGCCGAGACCGACGTGATCGTGCTGATCTCCAACTGCCCACAACTCAACAACCCCTGCAACGGCTGGAACCCGACCCCTGCCGAGGTGCTGGTATGGAACTGAGCCAGCGCCTGCGCCGCTTCCTGCTGCTGATCTGCCAGAGCCGCTCGGGGCAATGCCTGAGCACCGATCCCGGCAAAACCGCGACACGTAGGATGGGTCGGGCCGCGTAGGTGAATCCCATCAATGCACTCGCGGATTTCACCTACGCAACCCAACGAAAGACACCTCGTTACTCGAACAAAGCAACCACGGACGGCCGTGGTGCAGACCGAATACCGGCGGGACGGCCCGCCTCCTTCGAGGGCTCCTCGAATGTTTGAAAAACTGCTGATCGCCAACCGTGGCGCCATCGCCTGCCGCATCCTGCGTACCCTACGTGAGCTCGACGTCAAGGGCGTTGCCGTCTACTCCGAAGCCGACGTGGCCAGCCTGCATATCCAACAGGCCGACGAGACCTTCTCCCTCGGCGAAGGCCCGGCCGCGCAGACCTATCTGGTGGTCGACAAGATTCTCGCTGTCGCCCGGCAGACTGGCGCCAAAGCCATTCACCCGGGCTACGGCTTTCTTTCCGAAAACGCCGCCTTCGCCGAAGCCTGCGAAGCGGCCGGCATTGCCTTCGTCGGCCCAACACCCGAGCAGCTGCGCGTATTCGGCCTCAAGCACACCGCCCGCGCCCTGGCCAAACAGCATGGCGTGCCGATGCTCGAAGGCACCGAGCTGTTGGAAAACCTCGACGCAGCCATGGTCGCCGGTGAGCAAGTCGGCTATCCGGTGATGCTCAAGAGCACCGCCGGCGGCGGCGGCATCGGCATGCGCGTCTGCCGTTCGGCGGCCGAGCTCTGCGACGCCTTCGAGGCGGTCAAGCGCCTGGGCCAGAACAACTTCAGCGACAGCGGCGTGTTCATCGAAAAGTACATCCAACGCGCCCGCCACCTGGAAGTGCAGGTGTTCGGTGATGGCCAGGGCGAGGTGATCGCCCTCGGCGTACGCGACTGCTCGGTGCAGCGCCGCAACCAGAAGGTGCTGGAAGAAACCCCGGCGCCCAATCTGCCCAACGGCATGGCCGATGAGCTGTGCGCCGCGGCGATCAAGCTGGCCAAGGCGGTGAGTTACCGCAGTGCCGGCACCGTCGAATTCGTTTACGACAGCGAGGCCGAGCGTTTCTACTTCCTGGAAGTGAACACCCGCCTACAGGTCGAGCACGGCGTCACCGAACAGGTATGGGGCGTCGACCTGGTGCGCTGGATGATCGAGCTGGCGGCCGGCGATCTACCGCCGCTCGGCGAACTGGCCAAAGCACTCAAGCCATCCGGCCATGCCATCCAGGCACGCCTGTACGCTGAAGACCCAGGCCGCGATTTCCAGCCCAGCCCCGGCCTGCTCACCGCCGTGCAGTTTCCCGAAGCCGACGGCAAAGCCCTGCGCATCGATACCTGGGTCGAGGCCGGCTGCGAGATTCCGCCCTACTTCGACCCGATGATCGCCAAGCTGATCACCTGGCAGCCGACCCGTGAACAAGCCAGCGCCGCCCTCGATAAAGCCCTGGCCGACTCGGTGCTCTATGGCGTGGAATGCAACCGCGACTACCTGCGCCAGATCCTCAGTGACGAGCCCTTCGCCAGCGGCTCGCCGTGGACACGCTGCCTGGAAAACCTGGCCTACCAGACCACCACATTCGAGGTACTCAGCGCCGGCACCCAGACCACCGTGCAGGACTTCCCTGGCCGCATTGGCTACTGGGCCGTGGGCGTGCCACCGTCCGGGCCGATGGACAGCCGCGCACTGCGCCTGGGCAATCGCCTGCTCGGCAACAAAGAAGGCGCCGCCGCGCTGGAAATCACCATGAGCGGCCCGCTGCTGCGCTTCAACACCGATGCGGTGATCGCCGTGACCGGTGCCGAGATTCCCCTGAGCATCGATGGCGTCTCCCAGCCGATGAACACCGCACTGCTGATCGAGGCCGGCAGCACCCTTTCCCTCGGCACCATCGCCGGTAGCGGCGCGCGCAGCTATCTGAGCGTTCGCGGTGGCATCCAGGTGCCGGATTACCTAGGCAGCAAGAGCACCTTCACCCTCGGCCAGTTCGGTGGCCACGGCGGCCGCGCCCTGCGTGCCGGCGACGTGCTGCACATCCCGGCCTTGGCGGATCGCCAGGCCGGCAACCATCTGCCTGTCGAGCTGTACCCCGCCATGCCCGCCGTGCGCGAAATCCGCGTGATCTACGGGCCCCATGGCGCGCCCGAATACTTCACGCCCGCCTATATCGACACCTTCTTCGCCACCGCCTGGGAGGTGCACTTCAACTCCAGCCGCACCGGCGTGCGCCTGATCGGCCCGAAGCCCGAGTGGGTGCGCGAGAGCGGCGGCGAAGCCGGCCTGCATCCGTCCAATATTCACGACAACCCTTATGCCATTGGCGCGGTGGATTTCACCGGTGACATGCCGGTGATCCTCGGCCCGGACGGCCCGAGCCTGGGCGGCTTCGTGTGTCCGGTGACCATCATCGAGGCCGACCTGTGGCAGCTCGGCCAGCTCAAGGCCGGCGACAAGGTGCGTTTCGTGGCGGTGGATATCGCCACGGCGCGGGAGTTGGCACAAGATAATGGTGGGAGAGGCCGGGCGGCGCTCCGCTTTAGCCGCGATGCAGGCGACACCCATATCGCGGATAAATCCGCTCCCACAAAGGCATCCGAACTACAAAGCCCCATCGTTCTGGATATCGGCCAGGACGACACCTGCCTGGTCGCGCGCCTCTCCGGCGACACCCATCTGCTGCTGGAAATCGGCCAGCCGGAACTCGACCTGGTGCTGCGTTTCCGCGGCCATGCGCTGATGCAGGCACTCGAAGCCAAGCGACTCAACGGCGTGATCGACCTGACGCCGGGCATCCGTTCGCTGCAGGTGCATTACCAGCCGGAAACCCTGGCCCTGAAAACGCTGCTCGATATCGTTGCCGGCGAGTGGGATGCCGTGTGCGCCGCACGCGACTTGAAGGTGCCGTCACGCATCGTTCACCTGCCGCTGTCCTGGGACGACCCGGCCTGCCAGTTGGCGATCGACAAGTACATGACCACCGTGCGCAAAGACGCGCCCTGGTGCCCGAGCAACCTGGAGTTCATCCGCCGCATCAACGACCTGGAAAACCTCGACGAGGTCTACCGCACCGTGTTTGACGCCAGCTACCTGGTGATGGGCCTGGGCGACGTCTACCTCGGCGCACCGGTGGCCACCCCGCTGGACCCGCGCCACCGCCTGGTCACCACCAAATACAACCCGGCGCGCACCTGGACCGCCGAGAACTCGGTGGGCATCGGTGGCGCCTACATGTGCGTGTACGGCATGGAAGGCCCCGGCGGTTACCAGTTCGTCGGCCGCACCCTGCAGATGTGGAACCGCTATCGCGCGGTCGAGGCTTTCGGCGGCAAGCCCTGGCTGCTGCGCTTCTTCGACCAGATCCGTTTCTACCCGGTCAGTGCCGACGAGCTGCTGCGCATCCGCCGCGACTTCCCCCTGGGCCGCTTCGAGCTGCGCATCGAGGAGAGCGAGCTGGCCCTGGCCGACTACCAGCAGTTCCTCGCCGACGAAGCCGACGGCATCGCCGCCTTCCGCGATCAGCAGCGCACCGCCTTCGCCGCCGAACGCCAACGCTGGATCGACTCCGGCCAGGCGCATTTCGAGAGCGACGAAGGCGTGGTCGAAGTCACCGAGGATGCACCGCTCGAAGCCGGTCAGTGCAGCGTCGACAGCCACATCGCCGGCAACCTCTGGCAGGTGCAGGTCGAGGCAGGCGCAGCGGTGGAAGCCGGCGACGTGCTGGTGATTCTGGAATCCATGAAGATGGAAATCCCGCTCACCGCACCGGTCGCCGGTATCGTGCGCGAGGTGCGCGTGCAACCGGGCGCCGCGGTGCGTGCCGGCCAACGCGTGGCGGTTATTGAACAGGCGTAAGCCCCTCGGCCACCGGCCGGGCCGTGTGAAGCAAGTGCTTCACACGGCCCGGCTTGCACACTGCCTTTTGCCCACCTAGGATTGCGGCCATCTATACAGAAGCCAGCACGATGCCATCACAATCCGCCAAAGCTGCCAGCCCTCGCTCGCTGGTGTTCATTCTGCTGGTCCTGCTCGCCTGCGGTTTTGTCGCCACCTCGCTGGCCAGCTATCACGCAGCGCTGGATTCGATCCGCGACAGCATCGTCAACACCGAACTACCGCTGACCTCGGACAACGTCTACTCGGAAATCCAGAAGGACCTGGTGCGCCCCATCCTCATCTCCTCGATGATGTCCCGCGACACCTTTCTGCGTGACTGGGTGATCGGCGGCGAGCAGAACACCGAACCCATGATCCGCTATCTGCAGGAAGTGCAGAGCCACTACGGTGCAGTCACCAGCTTCTTCGTCTCCGAGCAGAGCAAGACCTACTACCAGGCCAAAGGCGTGCTGAAAAAAATCGACCAGCAGGCCGAGCGCGACGTCTGGTACTACCGTCTGCGCGATCAGGAGGAGCCCTACGAGATCAATGTCGATATCGACATGGCCAACGGCGACCGGATGACAGTGTTCATCAACTACAAGGTGTTCGACTACGAGCACCGCTTCATCGGTGCCGCCGGCGTTGGCCTGACGGTGGACGCCGTGGTACAGTTGATCGACCAATATCAGCGCCGCTACGACCGCAGCGTGTACTTTGTCGACACCACCGGACGCATCGTGCTCACCGGTGCCGGCGGCGGCCCCATGGGCGCACGCATTGGCGACCAGCTGAGCGACGTCGAGGGCCTCGAGGAGCTACACAGCAAACTGCCCCATCCCAAGAGCGGCAACTTCTTCTATCAAGAGCATGGCCGCGGCCACTTCCTCAACGTGCGCTTCATTCCCGAACTGGACTGGTACCTGTTAGTCGACAAGCACGAAACAGGCGCCGTGGCCGGCATCCGTCAGTCGCTGTACATCAATCTGTTGATCTGCGGCGTGGTCACCCTGCTCGTGCTGGTATTGGTCACCCTGGTATTGCGCCGCTACCAGGCGCGCATCACTGCCCTGGCGACCACCGACTCGCTGACCGAACTGCCCAACCGACGTGGTTTCGAACTGCTGGCCAACCAGGCCATTCAGGAAGCGCGGCGCAGCCAGAGCACGCTGTGCGCTCTACTCTTCGACCTCGATGGTTTCAAGCTGCTCAATGACAGCCACGGCCACCTCGCCGGCGATGCGGTGCTGCGCGGCTTCGCCCGGCACCTTCAGCAGAACCTGCGCCAATCGGACATCATCTGCCGTTGGGGCGGCGAAGAGTTCATTCTGCTGCTCAAGGACACCCCGCTCGACGCCGCTCGGCAGCTCGGTGAGAAGATCCGCCAGCAGACAGCTACCAGCGCCTTCAACTTCGCCGAGCAGACGCTGCACACTTCTACCAGCATCGGCCTGGCCACCCTGCAAGACGGCGACGACCTGCAGGCCTTGATCGCCCGTGCCGACCGCGCCCTGTATCGCGCCAAGCAGGCCGGGCGCAACCGCCTGTGTGAAGAAAGCCAATGAACACCAACCTGTGCCCAGCCTGCGGCAAGCTCAACAACTGCGCCCAGGCCACCAGCGGCAGCGAGGTGACGCACTGCTGGTGCTTCGAGATCGAGGTCAAGCCGCAGGCGCTGCAGAATCTGCCGCTCGAAGCCTTGAATCGCGCCTGCCTCTGCCCCGCCTGCGCGGGCGCCGTGCGCGAAGCCGCTTCCAGCAAGCAAGACGGCGGGTCCGACTGAACCATGCGCCTGGATCGTTTCCTCAGCAATTTCCCCCGTTTCAGCCGCCAGGACAGCCGCCTGCTGATCAGCGCCGGTCGACTGCGCGTGGACGGCGAGGTCATCTCTGATCCACGCTTCGACATCCGCGACTTCCAGCGCGTGGAGCTGGACGACGAACTGCTGCAGGCCGGGCGCAGCGCGCGCTACTGGATGCTGCACAAACCGGTCGGCGTGGTCAGCGCTACCGAGCATGACGAACACCGCACCGTGCTCGATCTGCTCGACGAGCCGGACAAGCGCGAGCTGCACCTGGCCGGGCGCCTGGACCTCAACACCAGCGGCCTGCTGCTGATCACCAATGACGGGCGCTGGTCGCGGCGCATCACCCAACCGCAGCAGCGCAAGCCCAAGGTCTATCACGTCACCACCGAACAGCCGATCACAGGCGAGTACGCCGAGGTCTTCGCCCGCGGCCTGTACTTCGCCTTCGAGAACCTCACCACCCTGCCTGCCGGGCTCGAGGTGCTGGGCAGCCACCACGCAAGGCTGACCCTGTTCGAGGGGCGCTACCATCAGGTCAAGCGTATGTTCGGCCACTTTCGCAACCGCGTCGTCGCCCTGCACCGTGAACGCATGGGCGAGATCGTCCTCGACCCGCACCTGGCGCCCGGCCAGTACCGCGCCCTCACCGCCGCGGAAGTCGCCAGCGTCTGAGCCGACAGGCGGTCGTGCGCAATCCTTTCAGCTGCCTTGCCAGCCCTTGGGGCCACTGCTTAACTCGAGAAAGGTAACGCCATGCCGCTGCATGGCAGCAGGCGCTACCGGGCCGCCACCGCGTGGCCAGCGGCACCCGCGAAAGGGGCTCCTGCCTGGTGAGAAGAACGTGCGCTCAAGCCGTTCGATTACAGCCCTGAAACCTGCGTCACCCCTCTAATCACAAGATCCTCCAGCCTGACATTGCTTTGTCATGTCCAGGCGTTTTCCTAGCTATCCGACTTGCCCGGTTTACGGTTCGCCGTCAGCCGCTTTCATCTTTTGCGCCAGGAGGAAATACATATGAAGCCAGCAATCGCTGTCGTCGATGTGCACAGGACGTACAAGGTACACACGGAGTTTCACGCCAACCCCCAGGCCCAGAAGACCATCATCCTGGTCAACGGCTCGCTGGCGACCACCGCCTCGTTCGCGCAGACGGTCAAATACCTCGGCACCCGCTTCAACGTGGTGCTCTTCGACCAGCCCTACGCCGGCCAGTCTCGGGCGCACAACCGCAACGACCACTGCATCAGCAAGGAAGACGAAGCGGCGATCCTGCTCGACCTGATCGACCACTTCCAGGCCCAGTACGTGATGTCGTTTTCCTGGGGCGGCGTGGCCACCATGCTGGCCCTCACCAAACGCCCGCCTACCCTGGAAAAGGCCATTTTTGCCTCGTTCTCACCGATCCTCAACGAGCCGATGCTCGACTACCTGGGCCGCGCTCTGGTGTGCCTCAATCAGGAAGACGGCGACAAGGTCGGCCACCTGGTCAACGACACCATCGGCAAGCACCTGCCCTCGCTGTTCAAACGCTACAACCACAAGCACATCAGCCGCCTCAGCAACCACGAATACCGGCAAATGAATGCCCACGTACAGCAGGTGCTGCGCATGGAAGCCCACTGCCAACTGGATTGCCTGAGCGACATCGACATCCCGCTGCTGTTTATCAACGGCGAGCACGACGAATACACCTCCGCCGCCGACGCCCGCCTGATGGCCCAACACATCGACGACTGCCACTTCGCCACGGTGAGCAACGCCGGCCACTTCATCGACATGGAACACAAAGGCGCCTGGCTGCAGACCCAGAATGCCCTGCTGGGCTTCCTGCAACACAGCACCACCAACAAACGCTTCACCGTCCACCCCGGCCTGCACGCCATGGCCGTATGACGCGCAGCAGAGCCGCCCGCGTTGCCCCGGCCAACCACCACCAGGCAACGCGGGCTTCATTTTGCGGATGGATTCGGGTATAAAGGCGCCCTTAAGCGGGCTTCGTATAATGGCATTACCTGAGCTTCCCAAGCTCATGACGAGGGTTCGATTCCCTTAGCCCGCTCCAGATCTGAAACAAAAAAGCCCGTCAGCGATGACGGGGCTTTTTTGTTTCTGGCGTTTGGAGGGCTTGACCGCGAGGGTTGGAGCCGGGAAAGATGGCGTTTTGCAATTCAGTGAAGATGGGCTAACCAAGAAAATAAATCTGAGAATCATCTAGCCGGCCTCCTCACTCCCGAGTAGGCGCAAAATTCAAAGTGCGAACATTGTCTTTTGCTGTGAGGAGGCCGTGAAGAAATTCTGTGGCATAGACCTGCACTCGAACAATAGCGTTGTGGTGATCACCGACGAAGCCGACCGGATTCTGCTTAGTCGGCGCTGCCCTAACGATCTGGCAAAAATCGTCCTGCTGCTCGAGCCTCATCGTACCGAGCTGGAGGGCGTGGTGGTCGAGTCCACCTACAACTGGTATTGGCTGGTCGATGGGCTGAAGGATGCCGGTTTCGACGTAAAGCTGGCCAATACTGTAGCGATGAAACGCTATGACGCTTTGAAGCACTCCGATGATCAGGATGATGCGGCCTTTCTCGCACATCTGTTGAGGCTTGGGATTTTACCTACGGGTTACGTGCATCCGCCGCAAGAGCGTGCACTGCGGGATCTGGCACGTAAACGCATTCAACTGGTGCGTAGCCGGACTCAACATGTGCTGGCAGTGGAAAACATCATGGCGCGTCAGCAGGGTAGCCGGCTCAGCAGCGCTGCCGTCAAGCGCCTGTCGAGCACCACAATAGATAACCTTGGCCTGCCCGATGATGTGGCTCTGGCGATCAGTGCCAATGTGGCCGTGATTGAAACACTCAACATTCAAATTGATTGCTTGGAACAGCGTCTGTTAGGCGGTGTGCGCCTGCGCCCAGAGTACGCTTTGCTGAAGTCAATGCCGGGCGTTGGTGAGGTTCTGGCGACCGTGATCATGCTGGAAACGGGAAGCATCGAGCGCTTTGCCGATGTCGGCAAGTTCGCCTCATATGCGCGCTGCGTGAATAGCGCCCATTATTCAAATGGCAAGAAAAAGGGTGAAGGCAACACGAAGAACGGCAATGCTTACCTGGTTTGGGCCTTTGTCGAAGCGGCTAACTTTGCGCGACGTTTTAACGAAGAAGCCAAACGCTTCTTCGACAAGAAGAAAGCAAAAACGAACAATGTGGTAGCCACCAAGGCATTGGCTCACAAGCTGGCCCGAGCGAGCTATCACATCCTCAAGGAGAAACAGCCATTTGATGTGAGCCGCTGTTTCGCCTGAGGCGAGTGAAGGTGGTAGCAGGTCAGCCGGAAAGGGGACTGGATGCTAGCCAGCGAGTCTGAGTGGAGGCCTGCTGCCACCGCCTGAGTGTGTTGTACCCGAGTCGCCTGCCAAGTGAGCCAGAAGAGACTGGACGTGTAGTTTTTATACGAGCCATAGTTCTGTGAAACGGTTTGGACACATTGGCGGCACCAACGTTTCTCTGGGGCGGGCTTCCCGCCAGGGCGGCGCTGAGCGTTAGCTGCCGCTTGATCCATATGGGTGACTGGCGCGACTCGATCGCAGCCAAGAACGAGGAAACGGACTCGACCGGATCAACCCATCAGGTTCGACGCTGGAAAACTCTGCTCTTAAAAAGCAGAGCGGGTGGCTTTGAGTCTTGACGCAGGGCCGGCTAATGGGTGTCCCCTTTTCTCAGTCCCCTTTTCTCAAAATGGAAAAACCATTTCCCATCAAAAAATATTTTCAACTCGTACACGCACTTAAATAGTAGCTAAAAGGTCATTAAATGAAGCCTCAAAATAATGATTTTGGATACATCTGCCCATTCACGGGGAGCATAGTTTACTTACAGGAAGGCCGAGCTTTTCTAGCTATTTTCGATATGCTTCTTGAGCTCTCCGAGACATCGGAACGAGTGTGGCGATTGAGTGATGATGTGACGTTTGTTTACTCAAGAAAAAATGGTGACATAGGCATAAACTGCGGTTCGGATTTTTTTTATGAACTCATTGGTGACAGTGTGTTTTCAGTTCAACCAGACACATGGGATAAATTCGGCAATGGCCGCTGTGGTGAATATTTCTTGGAGTATGATCCAACAGACTCCACCCGCATAGTTAATCAAATTAAGAACGCTAGTGATTCGCTGGTTGCTGAGTATATAGGCGCAGGACTCACCTATATAGGCGAGTGGAAAAAGCAGTTATTATTCAGAGCAACTGGAGTAGGTGTTATCACATTAGACACGAATGGTAATTGGCGCACACTTTTTTCTCCAACTATGTCCAGAGCCAAATATGCAAAAATTTTAGGCGATCATATTTTAGTTTTTGGCAATGAAACTAATCGCAAAGCGTGTTGTGAAATTTTCGACCTAGTGGCCAAAAAAGCTATTGGCATTTTCACTTTTGATCACCACCCAGGATATACATCAGACATTTATAGACATGAAAAAGGATGGTACTTCCAATGGGGAAGTACGCTCTTCCACTTTAACGGAGAAGTTGTCGAACAGGTATTACCGGGACGTACCATTGGAGGATTCTATCTCAACGCGCAGGGGATCTGTATTTTTTTCGAGGATGAAAGCGCAGTACGCCTCTATGATCATGAGCTGAAGCACGTACGTGATGAAATAGCTATTCCATTGCCAGAATATTCCTTTAGCTCTCTTCATGCAGAAAAAGGAAAAATGGTCGGTTACTTGCGTGCTCCCAGCCACGACAGGCGACTAATCTACGCTTTAACTTTGACCATCCGTCACAACGGCTGCCCACGCCTAGAACTAGAGCAACCACTATTTCAGGTTGAGAAGCGTGAGCACGGAGAGGTTTTCGACTTATTAATTAACTTCTCTGGAGAGGCCGCTTTTTCTAAGCTATTACGCCAATCGTTGGCTGCTCTTGATGACGGACTCATTCAATACTATGCCCGTGAAAACAATCCTGATGCGGCCCGGTTCAGTGGATGCATTGAACTGCACTTCGGCGGGCCGCTTAGTAATGAGGAAAAAGAGCTTTTACAACATGGCTGTCAACGCATTTACGAATTGGTACTCGGCCGTGAAGCCCCATCCACAGGAAAGTCCTACAGCTTTCATCTGATATTCTCCGAGTGAATTTCTGGATGCCAAGAGTCAAAAAAGAAGTACAGATTCATTTAGCGCCCAAAGACTGCTAGCCAGACAGCGCCTGAATAACGTGTTTAGGATCGTTATAAATGGCACGCAGCAACGCCTTGGCCGGGCCGGTGGGTTCGCGGCGGCCTTGTTCCCAGTTGCGCAAGGTGCCGAGCTGTACGTCGATCATGGCCGCGAACTTGGCTTGGGTAAGGCCAGTGGCCTTGCGGATCTCTTTCACCTGCAGGGCGTCCACGGTGAATTCTCGGGATGGCTGCCGTTCGCCGCGGTGAATTTCGTCCATTTGCTGGACGCTTTCCAGCAGCTCGTCGAAGAACTTGCTCATGGTGATTACCTCCACCGCTCTATGATTTGCTTGAGCGCCCTGCGCTCGTCTGCCGACAGATCGTCCTTCTCGTTCTTGGGGTAGATCAGCAACAAGGCGATCTGCGACGCCGACGTGAAGTGGTAATAAATCACTCTGGATCCACCGCGCTTGCCGTGGCCACTGGAAGCAACCCGCACTTTGCGAATACCGCCCGTGCCTTCGATCACATCGCCCAAATCCGGGCGCTCCGCCAAGGCGCGCTGAAACGTGGCGTAGCTGTCGTCTGCCAACAGCTCTTTCAAGCGCCTAGTGAACACCGGGGTCTCGATAAAGATCATGCGCAATAGTACGCCAATGGCGTATCTCCCTTCAATTGGCTGCCGGGCGGTAGCTGCGTGATAACCCTTTTGCAGCCTAGCCACCCCCGAGCATTCCGGTGCCGAAACCGCTGCAGCGCGGCCACAGCGGAAAGCGTGTAAAATCCGCGCGCACACGAGTACGGCAGGGGCGTTGCGTGAGCTGAAGAAGGGTTCGAATCCCTTACTTACCTTCCCCACCAAAGCCCCGCCCTCGCAGAGTTTTTCGCGCCCCTCTGGCCCAACGGCAAAACCCGCACACCACGGTAAAAACGGACAACAAGACGATGAGCAAGCAACGCGCTTACCCGCTAGTAGTAATGGTTATCGCTTTTCTTTTTTCTAGCCTTTGTCACGCCGGGCAGGTGGTCGATGTGCTGGGCCGAAGCGTGACGGTGGCGTTGCCGGCCAAGCGGGTGGTGCTGGGGTTCAACTTCGAGGATTACGCGGCGGTCGGTGGCGAGAAGGCGTTCGATTCGGTGGTGGGGATTTCCCGTGGCGCCTGGGAGCGCAAGGTGCCGACGATCTGGAAGCGCTATGTAGAGCATTACCCGCGGCTGAACACCCTGGCCGATGTTGGTGAGGTGGAAACCCAGAGTTTTTCGGTCGAGAAGGTGCTGAGCCTGGAGCCGGATCTGCTGGTGCTAACCGATTGGCAATTCCAGGCGCTGCCCGATGAGGTGGCGCGGCTGGAGAAGGCCGGCGTGCCGGTGCTGGTGATCGACTACAACGCCCAGACCCTCGAACGCCATGTGCAGTCCACCCTACTGCTCGGCGAAGTGACCGGCCAGCAGGCCCGCGCCCGTGAGCTGGCGGACCTGTACAGCGAGGCGGTCAAGGATATCGAGTCGCGCATTGCCAAGGCCAACAAGTCCAAGCCGCGCATCTATATCGAGTTCGGCAACAAGGGCCCGGCCGAATACTCCTTCACCTACGGCAAGAACATGTGGGGCGCCATGGCAATTGCGGTCGGTGGCGACAATATCGCCGCGCCGTACGTGCGCGACTGGGGCCAGATCAACCCGGAGCAGGTGCTGGTCGCGCGCCCCGAGGTGATCATCATTTCCGGCCGTGAAGACAACACCAACCCCACCGCCCTGTCCATGGGCCCAGGCGTGGACGCAGCCACGGCGCGCAAACAGCTGCAGGCCTTCGCCGCACGACCGGGCTGGTCGGAACTGCCGGCGATTCGTGATGGTCGCTTGTACGGCGTTTACCAAGGCGCGTCGCGCAGCCTGGGCGACTTCACCATGCTGCAGTTCATCGCCAAGCAGCTGTACCCGGATCTGTTCGCCGACCTCGACCCGATGGCCAATTACCAGAATTACTACCGCAAGTACCTGCCGATTCCGTTAGAGGGCACCTATGCCATCAGCGCCCATGAATAAGCCGGAAACCGCGCTGCCGGCGGCGGTCGAGCGCGACGCCATCGCCGAGCACCGCCTGCGTGAGCGCAAGCGCTGGCGCAACTGCCTGCTGTTCACCCTCTTGTGCGGCGCCTGCCTAGTGCTGGATATCGCCACCGGGCCGTCGATGCTCTCGCCGTGGGACGTGCTGCGCTCGCTGCTGGATATCGGCGAGCGCCCGGCGATGACCGACACCATCGTCCATGACCTGCGCCTGCCCGTGGCGCTGATGGCGCTGGCGGTCGGAGCCTCCCTCGGCGCTGGCGGTGCGCAGATGCAGACGCTGCTCAACAACCCCATGGCCAGCCCCTACACCCTGGGCATGGCCGCCGCGGCCGGCTTTGGCGCGGCGCTGAGCCTGGCCTTCGGCAGCTTTGGCCTGGGCCCGCTGATCGGCGTGCCGCTGGGTGCCTTCGCCTGCTCGATGCTCGCGGTGGTGTTCCTGTTCGCCCTGGCCACCCTGCGCCACGCCGGCAGCCACACGATCATCCTCGGTGGCATCGCCATGCTGTTTCTGTTCCAGTCGCTGCTGTCGCTGGTGCAGTTTCTGTCCTCGCCGGAGCTGTCGCAACAGATCCTGTTCTGGCTGTTCGGCAACCTCGGCAAGGCGACCTGGACGACCCTCGGCATCACCGCCGGCGTGACCCTATTGTGCTGCGTGATCCTGATGGGCGATGCCTGGAAGCTGGCGGCCCTGAGCCTGGGCGAAACTCGTGCGGTGAGCCTGGGCGTGAACATCCGCGTGCTGCGCCTGAAAATCCTGATTCTGGTGGCGGTGATGACCGCCACGGCAACTAGCTTCGTCGGCGTGATCGGCTTCGTCGGCCTAGTATCACCGCATATCGCGCGGATGATGGTCGGCGAGGATCAGCGCTTCTTGCTGCCGCTGTCGGCCATCTGCGGCTCCTTCATGCTGTCGGCGGCCTCGGTGCTGTCCAAATCCATCGTGCCGGGCGCGTTGTTTCCCATCGGCATCGTCACGGCCATCGTCGGCGTGCCGTTCCTGCTTTGGCTGATCTTCGCCCCACAGCGAGGCCGCTCATGATCCAGCTCGACAACCTCGCCCTCGCCCGCTCCGGGCGCACCATCCTGCATGGCCTGAGTACCACCCTGGAGCCGGGCGCCATCCATGTGGTGCTGGGCCCCAACGGCACCGGCAAGACCACCCTGCTGCGCGCCATGGCCGGCGATCTGCCGCTGGCCGGCGGTGCCATCACCCATGGCGAACACAGCCGCGGCGCTCAGTCGCCAGGCCGGCGCGTCCTGGAAGCCTGGCGCCGCGACTTCGCCTATATGCCGCAGGACTGCAGCACCGAGGTGTCGCTGTCGGTGCTCGAAGTGGTGGTGCTGGGCAACCTCGGACAGATCGGCTTGCGCTTGGACGATGAGCAATTGCAGCGCGCCATGGAAAAGCTCTCCCAGGTAGGCATCGCCCACCTGGCCGGGCGCAGCATCGGCTCGCTCAGCGGCGGCCAGCGACAGATGGCGTTCTTCGCCCAGGTACTGATGCGCGAACCCAAGGTGATGCTGCTCGACGAGCCGGTCAGCGCCCTGGACCTGCGCCACCAGATCGCCCTGCTCGACCGCGTGCGCCAGGAAACCCGCAGCCGCAACCTGGTGACCGTAGTGGTGCTGCATGACTTGAACCTGGCCTGCCAGTACGCCGACAACCTGCTGGTACTGGTCGAAGGCCAACTGGCCGCCAGCGGCCACCCAGGCGAGATCGTAACCGCAGAACTGCTGCAGAGCACTTATGGCGTGGCGGTGGATATTCTGAAGGACCGTCAGGGGCGGCCGGTGGTGCAACCGCTAAGCGCTCAGGCTTTCGCCTGAGCGCCACGGGTGATCAGAAAGTGTAGGTGAAGCCGGTCTGCACGGTGCGTGGCTCGCCCGGGTAGGCGTAGTTGTTCCACGAGCTTTCTTCGTAGCCCTTGTTGAACAAGTTGCGCACATCCAGATTCAGCCGCAGCTGCTCGTTGACCTTGTAGAAGCTCAGCAGGTCGGTGACGGTGTAGTCGTCCATGGTGAAGGTCGGTACGGCTGTCTGCCCGGCACGCTCGTCCACGTATTTGATGTTCACACCCAGACCCAGACCGCGCCAAACGCCATCCTGGAACTCGTAGACGTTGAGCAGGTTGAATGCATTGCGCGGGATATTGACCAGACGCGTGCCTTTGGGCAGCGTGCTGTCCTCTGTGACTTCGGCATCCACATAGGCGTAGCCACCGATCACCCGCCATTCAGGCGTCAGCTCGCCCGCCACGTTGATCTCGAAACCACGGCTGCGCACTTCACCCGCGGCGATGCGAAAGTTGGGATCGACTGGGTCGACGGTCTGCACGTTTTCCTTGATGGTATGGAAAACCGCCGCGTCGATATTCAGCAGGCCGTCCAGCGCTGCCCACTTCATGCCGAGTTCGTAAGCCTTGCCCTCTTCCGGGTCAAAACCGCCGCCCAGGCGCGCCGCGCCGGAGTTGGGTTTGAAGGACTTGGAAGCGTTGGCGTAGACCGCGACGCTGTCGGTCAGGTCATAGATGGCGCCGACACGCGGGGTCACGGCGTTGTCGGCCTTGCTCCAGTCGGCATTGACCGGGCGCAGGTCATCGTATTTATGCTCGAAACGCTCCAGGCGAACGCCTCCCAGCACTTTGAAACGCTCGGTCAGCGCGACCTGGTCCTGCACGAAAGCGGCCCAGGTTTTCAGGGTTTCATGGTCGTGGGTCGGTGTGCGGGTCAGTGCAGGCCGTGGCTGGTTGAACACCGGGTCGAAGATATCGACCGGATAGTTAATGCCTGTAGCCGAGCGGCTGATGATCGAGCGGTAGTCGTAATCTTCGTACTCCACGCCGGTGATCAGCGTATGGGCAAAACCTGCTGTCTCGAAGTGACCGGTCAGGTTCAGCTGGTAGTTGTGGTCGGTCCACTCCAGCTTGCGATAGTTGAAGTTACGGCCCAGGGTCACACCATCGGCGGCGATGCCATTGCCCTCGACCGCGTTGCCCTTGAGGGAACCGTCCAGGTACTGATAACCGCCGGCCAGGGACCAGTCGTCATTGAGCTGATGCTCGAAACGCAGCTGCACCATATCGTTGTCGTTATGCAGCATGTTGTCGCTGCCCTTGCCCCAGTAATAGGTGGAATGGCTGGGCGTGCCGCGCTGGCCGGGGAAGTGCGTCAGGCCACGGTCGAGTGGGTGGTTGTTGCGCATGAAATCGCCTTCGAAGGTGATGCGCGTGGTATCCGACACCTGCCAGCTGAGCACCGGGGCGATGCCGTAGCGCTCGCTCTGCACATCATCACGGAAGCTGTCGCCGCCCTCGCCTACCACGTTCAGGCGATAGGCCAGGCGGCCGTCTTCGTCCAGCGGGCCACTGGTGTCCAGGGTGCCACGGCGAATGCCCTGGTCGGTGAACTGGCTGCCGATGGTGGTGCGCTGCTCGTCGAGCGGTTGTTTGGTGACCACGTTGAAGGTGCCGCCGGGGTCGCCACGGCCATACAGGGTCGCGGATGGACCGCGCAGCACTTCCACACGCTCCAGAGTGTTGGCATCCGGCGAATTGGGGTAGCCGCGGTTGATCGGGAAACCGTTGCGGTAGAACTCGGAAGAGGTGAAACCACGCACCGTGAAGTTGGTCAGGCCCTGGCCACCGAAGTTGTTGGCGCGGCCAACACCGCCGGCCTGGTCTAGCGCCTGCTGTAGGCGGGTGGCGGAGATGTCGTCGATCACGTCGCGCGGCACCACGCTGACCGACTGGGGCGTTTCATGCAGGGCGGTATCGGTGCGCGTGGCGCTGGCCGAGCGAGTCGCCGCATAGCCTTGTACAGGGCCAGTTGCGCTCTCTGCACTGCCGGTCACGACGGAGTCGGGCAACTCCAGCGTGCCATCTTCCGGCATTGTCAGCAAAGCGGCATGAACGCCGACGGAACACAGGGACAACAGGCAGATTGAAGCACGACTCCAGCGCATGAAAAGACGGTCCAGATGGGAGGGGTCGCGATCATAATCCAACTGCGATTCGCTCACAATTGCATTAAATAATCACCTTCATCCCCTTTCATCAGGACCGCTTCAAGTGCCCTGACTACGGCGACAGGAAGTGGCGCCGTAGCGGGCCGAGACTTACTTGAGCTTTGCCAGCAGCGCTTCGGCAGCAGCCTCCGAGCTGGCCGGGTTCTGGCCGGTGACCAGCTTGCCGTCCTCGATCACGAACGAGCTCCAGTCCTCGCCTTTTTCATACTGGCCGCCGAGCTTCTGGAACTCGTCTTCGATAAGAAACGGCACCACGTCGGTCAGCTGCACGCCGGCTTCTTCGCTGTTGCTGAAGCCGGTGACCCGACGGCCTTTGATCAGCGGGCTGCCATCGGCCGCCTTGACGTGGCGCAGTGCGCCCGGCGCATGGCAGACGAAACCGATAGGCTTGCCGGCGCGCTCGAAGGACTCGATCAGGGCGATGGATTCGCGGGACTCGGCCAGATCCCACAGCGGGCCGTGGCCGCCCGGATAGAACACGGTGTCGAAATCCTGCTGGTTCACCGAGGCGAGTTTCACGGTGCTGGCCAGCTGACGCTGCGCCTCGGCATCGGCCTTGAAGCGGCGGGTGGCGTCGGTCTGCGCGTCGGGCGCGTCACTCTTCGGGTCCAGCGGCGGCTGGCCACCGGCTGGCGAAGCCAGGGTGATCGTGGCACCGGCATCCTTGAACACGTAATAAGGAGCAGCGAACTCCTCGAGCCAAAAGCCGGTTTTCGCGCCAGTGTTGCCGAGCTGGTCGTGGGAAGTCAGCACCATCAGTACTTTCATCATGAACTCCTTGCTTGTGGCGATTAGGGTTCTGAGTTAGTCGACTAAAACGCCGCGGAGTGCCCGAAGCTTTTCACCCATTGCTGGCTGGCAACCACAGCTCGACAGCCAGGCCGATTCCAGCGCGATTTTCCAGACTGAGCGTACCACCGTGGGCCAGGGCGATACGGCTGGCGATGCTCAGACCGAGGCCATAGCCGCCGGAGCGCACATTGCGCGAGGTTTCCCCCCGTACGAAGGGCTCGGTGATGCGTTCCAGCAGCGCCGGTTCGATGCCTGGCCCGCGATCCTGGATGCGAATGGCGACGCCCTGCTCTTTCTCAATCACCACCACCTCGACCGCACGGGCATAACGCAGGGCATTCTCCATCAGGTTCTGCAGGCAACGCTGCAGCAACAGCGGGTTGCCAGGTATCGGCGCTGCACTGCCGCTGACGGGCAAAGGTTCGTCGGAGCTGGCCAGCTCGTCACATAGCGCCGTGACCAGTTGCATGACATCCACGGGCTCCGCCACGCCAGGCTCGGCGGCACGCTGAAAGTCGAGTACCTGGGCGATCATGGCGTCCATCTGATTGATGCTGTTTTTCAGGCGCTCGCGCTGCTCATCATCGGTCAGGCGCTCGATGCGCAGACGCATGCGCGTCAGCGGCGTGCGCAGGTCGTGGGACACCGCGGCGAGAAAATGCGCCTGCTCGCGCAGCATGGCGATCAGCCGCTGCTGCATGACGTTAAAGGCCTGGGCTGCCTCGCGTACCTCAAACGGTCCGTTGAGCGGCAGCGGTGGCCGTTCGAGGTTGTCGCCCAGGCCGCGGGCCGCCTCGCCGAGGCGCTGCAGCGGGCGCAGGCACAGGCGCACCGCCAGCCAGCAGATACCGAGTACGGCGAGGATGCGCAGCACGTAGACGCGCAGCACGTAATCGGCAATCAATGCCCAGGCCGACTCACCGCTCCAGCCCTGCTGCTCGTGGCCGTCCACCTGCAGCCAACGTCCATCGGGCTGGGCGACAGCAAAGCGGAGATGGGCTTGAGCGGTATCCAGGCCGAACAGGCTGCGCCAGACCAGCGGCTGGCCCTGGGTATCGGTCAGCCGTGCTTCCAGCAGGTGCACAGTTGGCTCGTGGCCCAGTTCGTGGGCCATCGCCTGGCGCAGCAGTGGTTCGATGCGCCTGAGACCGCGCTTGTCCGCGGCCTCGACATGGGGCTGTTGATCCATGCAGTTCAGTTGGTAACCGGTTGGCACGGTCTGCGTCTCCACGGCGTCACAGCCTTGGGCGACCAGAGTGGCGGTCCGGCTGGCAGCCAAACGCACCGGCGCTTCCAGCGCCTGGGCGAAACGCACGTCGAACCAGATGCTGCTCGACAACAGCTGAATGGCCAGTACGCCGCAGACCATGATCAATAGCAGTTGGGCAAACAGGGTTTGTGGCCAGAGGCGTTTGAGCCAGGCAGCGGCAAACGCGGGCACCTCAACTCACCGAATCATTGGCGGTGACGCTGAGCAGATAACCCTCGTTGCGAATGGTGAGGATCTGCACCCGCTCGGCGCTGCCCTTGAAACATTGGCGCAAGCGGCTGATGCACATGTCTACCGAGCGGTCATCGGGCAGATGGGGCCGGGAGAAGGCACAACGGGTCAGGTGATCTCGGCTCAGCGCACGGTTTTGCGCGGCCAGCAGCTCGCTCAACACGCGGCAATCGGAACGTGGCAATAGCACCGCAGAGCCGTCGAGCTGGCTCAATGTGCGTTTGACCGGATCGAGCCGGTAGCCGGCAAAGAACACCGGCGCCTCGAACGGGCTCACCGGTTCCGGACGCGATGGCACGGCAGCCGAACGGCGCAGCACCGACTTGGCCCGCGCCAGCAGCTCGCGTGGCTCGAAGGGTTTGCCCAAGTAATCGTCGGCGCCCACTTCCAGACCCACCACGCGATCCAGCGCCGAGCCCCGGGCCGACAGCATGATCACCGCCGGGCCACCTTGCGCCTGCAAACGGCGGCACAGGCTGAGGCCGTCCTCGCCCGGCAGCATCAGGTCGAGAATCAGCAACTGCACACTGTGTTGTTCGAGCAGCGGCCACATCTGTCGACCGTCGGCAGCCGCCAGCACGTGGTAACCCGAGTCGCTCAGGTACTCGCAGAGCAGCTCGCGAATCTCGTCGTCATCGTCCACCACCAACACGGTTTCCTGCGTTGCCTGCGCCCCGTGCGAGAGCAGTGAGCGCCCCTGATTACATTCCATTACACGCCCGTACAAATCGAGAAATTAGCCAGCCTGCGCTGTATTTAGAATCGTAACAAAAATCTCATGCATATGAGAATGAATGCCAACCAACACGAGCCATCATGAACGCCATTTCCCATCGTCGTACCCTCGCCCGTTTTCCGTCGCAACGCAGCCTGCTGGCGGCTGCCGTCAGCCTGAGCAGCCTGAGCAGCCTGCTGTGCAGCCCGCTCGGCTACGCTGAAGAGCCCGCATCCGGCGGCGCCCTTGAGCTGGGCGCAATCAGTATCGAAGACAACGCCATCGACGACGTCACCGAACAGCTGGGCTACACGGTGCGCGGCACCACCAGCTCCACGGGCATGGCGCTGACGCCGCGGCAGACGCCGCAGAGCGTCACCACCATCACCAACCAGCAGATGACCGACCGTGGCATCACCAACGTCGAGCAGGCCTTGGAAGTCACTCCGGGCGTAACGGCCAGCAAGTACGAAGTGGGCGGCCGCACCGACTTCCGCGCCCGCGGTTACAAGGTTACCAACTGGAAGGTCGACGGCCTGCAGTATCAGGGCGATTCGGGCTTCAGCGGCGCCGGCAACTCGCTGAACATGGACATGTACGAGCGCATTGATATCGTACGTGGCGCCAACGGCCTGCTCGGCGGCACTGGCGACCCGTCGGCGACTGTCAACCTGATCCGCAAGGCCCCGCGCAAGGACTTCGGCGGCAGCGCCTACATGACCTATGGCAGCTGGGACCGCACGCGTCTGGGCGCCGACCTCAACATGCCGCTCAGTGAAGACGGCCGCCTGCGCTCGCGCTTCGTGATCACTCAGGAAGACGCCAACTCCTTCCGCGACCACCAGTCCGAGCGCTCGCGCGCTGCCCTGGCCAACTTCGAGTTTGATCTCACCGACGCCACCACCCTGGGCGCCGGCTATCAATACGAATACGACAAGACGGTCGGTGGTGGCTGGGGCGCCAACATCCCGATCTGGTACGCCGACGGCAGCAAGACCAAGTGGTCGCGCAGTACCAATCTGGTGCCGAGCTGGAGCCACGGCGAAAACGAAACGCGCACCACCTTCGGCTCCCTCAGCCATCGTTTCAACGAAGACTGGACGCTGGACGTGAAGGCCGCGCAAAGCGTCACCGAGGCGCTCAACCATTACGGTCTGGGCAAGGTCAACCAGTTCAGTCGTGGCCTCTACACCGGCTACCCGGAGCGCGACGGCAGCGGCATGATCCTCAACGGCCTGCACAGCTCCAGCGACACCACCCAGCAATCCGTGCAGTTCAACCTGAGCGGCGCCTTCGAGCTGTTCGGCCGCAGCCACCAGGCCATGTTCGGCTACAGCGACAGCCGTACCGTGGGCTGGACGCCTGAATACAGCTGCATCATGTCCAGCGCAAGCCGCCAGACTGCCCCGGTGGTGGGCTGCCAGTTCCGCAGCAACAACGGCCTGCCGATCACCAACTGGCACAACGGCGTGGATGACGACCTGTATATGACGGCCAGCAAGACCGGCCGCCACGGCAAGAGCGTCACCCGCCTGCAAGGCATGTACGCGGCCACGCGCCTGAGCATCACCGACCCGCTGTCGGTCATCCTCGGCGCGCGGGTCAGCGACTACCACACCAAGAGCGCAACCGCCGCGGGCGTCAAGACCAGCCAGACCGAGTCAGGCATCGTCACGCCCTACGCGGGCGTGGTCTACGACCTCAACGACACCTACTCGCTGTACGCCAGTTACACAGATCTGTTCACCCCTCAGACAGAGGAAACCACCGGCGGCAGCCGAGTGGAACCCATCATCGGTCAGAGCTACGAAACCGGCATCAAGGGTGAGTGGTTCGACGGCAGCCTGAACGCCCAGGTCGCCTACTTCCGCACCAAGCAGGAGAACAAGGCGGTCACCGATCCCGGCAGCCTGACGCCATCCGGCGCCCAGGCTTACGTGTCGGGCAGCGGCACCGAAACCGACGGTATCGATATCGAGGTGGCCGGTGCACTGACCGAAAACTGGAACGTCTACGGCGGCTACACCTACCTGCACTTCCGCCGCCTGGACAGCGATGGCCGCAGCGACCCGTCGCACCTGTTCAAGGCCTCGACCACCTACCGACTGAGCGGCATGCTGGATCGCGTAACCCTGGGCACTGGGGTCAGTGCGCAAAGCAATATCCGCGCATTGTCCAGTCCGGCCGGCATTCCAACCAATGGCCAGAGCCGCAGCGCCACCGAGGTCAACTGGTCCGGCTACGCAATCTGGAACGCCATGGCCAAGTACGACATCAACGATGACACCGACGTAACGCTGAACATCAACAACCTGTTCGACAAGACCTACTACACCCGCTATGGCTTCTATGCCGGCGCCATCTATGGCGACCCGCGCAGCATGTCCGTCACCCTGCGCACGCGGTTCTGACCCAGCGACAAGGCGGCGCCCCTCAAATGGGGCGCTGCTTTGCGGAGGCTGAAACGAAACAGGGGTAGCTCCTTTCGAGAGCTACCCCTGTTGTTTTTTGCAGGCTATGAATCAGCGCTTGTCCTTGCGCTTCTTCTCGGCCTTCTTGTGGTGACTCATCAGGCGACGCTTCTTGTTCACCTGGCGATCGGTCAGGGTGTTCTTATTGCCTTCATAGGGGTTCTCGCCGCCCTTGTACTCGATGCGGATCGGCGTACCGACCAGCTTGAGCACGCGACGGTATGTGTTCTCCAGGTAGCGGGAATAGGCACGCGGCACAGCGTCGACCTGGTTACCGTGGATCACGATCAGCGGCGGGTTGGCGCCACCGAGGTGGGCGTAACGCAGCTTGATGCGGCGACCGTTGACCAGCGGCGGCTGGTGTTCCTGCACGGCGTCTTCGAGAATCTGCGTCAGGCGGCTGGTCGGCCAGCGGGTGATCGCCGACTTGAACGAGGCCTGCACCGACTTGTACAGATGGCCAACGCCAGTGCCGTGCAAGGCGGAGATGAAGTGGATATCGGCGAAGTCGACGAAGAACAGCCGGCGCTGCAGTTCGGTCTTCACGTAATCGCGCTCGCTGGGCTCCATGCCATCCCACTTGTTGAGCGCGATGACCAGCGCACGGCCACTCTCGAGCACGAAGCCGAGCAGGTTGAGGTCGTGGTCGACCACTCCTTCGCGGGCGTCCATGACGAACACCACCACGTTGGAATCCTGAATGGCCTGCAGCGTCTTGACCACCGAGAACTTTTCCACCGCCTCGAAGATCTTGCCGCGGCGACGCACGCCGGCGGTGTCGATCAGCGTGTACTTCTCGTCGTCACGCTCGAACGGGATGTAGATGCTGTCGCGGGTGGTGCCGGCCTGATCGTAGACGATGACCCGGTCTTCGCCGAGCATACGGTTGACCAGGGTCGACTTGCCGACGTTGGGGCGGCCGATGATGGCCAGCTTGATGCCGTCCTTCTCGCTCGGGCCGGGAATCCGTTTGGCTTCCTCGCCCTCGGCGACCTCTTCGGCCTCCTCGCCTTCTTCCGGCTCACCGGCATCCTTGGGGAAACTGCCCAGGGCCGCTTCGAGCATCTGGGTGATGCCACGGCCGTGGGCACCGGCGATCGGCAGGGCTTCGCCCATGCCCAGCGGCGAGAACTCGGCGCGGGCCAGGTCCGGGTCGAGGTTATCGACCTTGTTGACCACCAGGAAGCTGCGCTTGTTGCGCTTGCGCAGGTGCTCGCCAATCATCTGGTCGGAGGCAGACAATCCGGCACGGGCATCGACCAGGAACAGCACGGCGTCGGCTTCCTCGATGGCCTGCAGGGACTGCTCGGCCATCTTGGCGTCGATGCCTTCCTCGTCACCGGAGATACCGCCAGTGTCGATCACGATGTAGGTGCGCCCCTGCCACTTGGCCTCGCCGTACTGGCGGTCGCGGGTCAGACCCGAAAGGTCCCCGACGATCGCGTCGCGGGTGCGGGTCAGGCGGTTGAACAAGGTGGATTTGCCGACGTTCGGCCGGCCCACCAGGGCAATTACGGGAACCATTCGGCTCTCCACTTCGTTATTTCAAAAAATACAAAAGCCGCTGCACAGGCAGCGGCCGCAAATCTCGCACTATCTGCCCCGCTCGCCCGATGCTATCGGGCGAACAGAGCCGGGGCTCACTTGATGGTCAGGGCCACCAGTTTGCCGCCGTTGCCGAAGGCATACAGCCAGTCGCCTACCACCAGCGGACGGGCACGCAGGCCGTCGCTGTCGATACGGGTACGGCCGACGAAGCGACCGTCTACCTGGCTGACCAGGTGCAGGTAGCCTTCGAAATCACCGAACGCGACGTAGCTGGAGAACACCGCCGGCGAGGACAGCTGGCGACGTGCCAGAGCATCGTTGGTCCACAGCGCCGAGGCGGAGCGCTCGTCGATGCTTTCCACGGTGCCGTTGGCCAAGGTCACGTAGACGTTACCGAAGCCCTGGGCCACGCCCATGGAGCTGGAGGCTTCGCGCTGCCAGATCACCCGGCCGCTCTGCAGATCCAGCGCCGCAACGCGGCCCTGGTAGCTGACCACGTACAACTGGCCGCCGGAAAGCAGCAAGCCGCCGTCGATATCGACGATACGATCGAGCTCGGAGCGACCTTGCGGGATGGCCACACGCTGTTCCCATACCGGGATGCCACGCTGCGCATCCAGAGCAATCACCTTGCCGCTGGACAGGCCGGCGATGGCCAACTGGTTGGTCAGCAGCGGGCTGCCGGTGCCGCGCAGGGTCAGTACCGCCGGGGTGTTCTCGAAGATCCAGCGCTGCTGGCCGCTGTAGGCGTCCAGCGCAACCAGGGTGTCGTCCTGGGTCTGCACCAGCACGGTGTCGCTGCTGATGGCCGGGGCGGAGAGCACTTCGCTCGGCACGCGGGCGCGCCATTTCTCTTCACCGTTGGACGAATCCAGGGCGATCACCTCACCCTTGAGGGTGCCGACCACGACCATGCCATAGCTAGCCGCCACGGCGCCGGAAACCGGAACTTCCAGCTTCTTCTTCCAGGCGACCTTGCCGGTCATGCGGTCCATGGCCACGACCAGGCCTTCGACGTCGGCGGCGAAGATCTGCTCGCCATCGACTACCGGCTCGAGCATGTTGTAGATGTCGCCCTGACCGTCACCGATCGAGCGGCTCCACTCTTTCTGCAGCTTCACTTCCTCGGTGAACTTGGGAAGCTCGGCAGGCGGCAGTTCTTTCTTGCTGTTGCTGCTGCAACCTACGGCCAGAACGGCCAGGGCCAGCATTGCGGCATTCTTCCAACGCATCACGTCATGCATCCCCTTTGGCCAGGTCGTCGATCTTCATCTGCAGACCACCGACGGCAGCTTCTTCGGCCAGCGCACCCTTGGCTTTCACATAGGCGACATGGGCGTCGTCGGTACGGCCCAGTTTCACCAGCAGGTCGCCCTTGAGTTCTTCACGGCTGGCCACGAACGCCTGGTCGGCGTCGCCGTCGAGCAGCTTGAGCGCTTCGTCGGCCTTGTCCTGGGCGGCCAACACGCGAGCCAGACGCTGACGGGCGAGCTCGCCCAGGGTGTCGTTGGCGGGCTTGTCGACCACGCTGCGCAGCTCGGCTGCCGCATCGTCCAGCTTGCCGGACTCGACCGCAACCTTGGCTACGAACAGGCTGCCGTACTGAGCGTACTGGGTGCCGCCGAAGTCTTTCTTCAGCTCACCGGCAAGCGAGGCCACCTTGGCGGCGTCCGGCTGACCGCTCGGGGTCATGGCCGACTCCAGCAGTTGCTGATAGATCACCGATGCGCCCTGCGCCTGGTTGGCCTGGTACTTCTGCCAGCCCTGCCAGCCGAATACCGCGATCAGCGCCAGGGCGCCGCCCGCCAGCAGTGGCTTGCCGTTACGATCCCACCAGTCTTTCAGGCCGGCCAGTTCATCATCATCGCTGTTCAACGCCACCCCAATACTCCTTAATCGCTAAATCGCTCAAGCCTGCTGGGTGCAGGATGCCAGATGGTCGGCAAGATCCGACCAGGCAATGCTTTGTTGTTCGCTGTCGCCGCGCAAAGGTTTGCAACCTACCACGCGCTTGGCCAGTTCGTCCTCACCGAGGATCAGAGCATACAGGGCTCCGCTCTTGTCGGCCTTCTTGAACTGGCTCTTGAAGCTGCCACCGCCGGCATTGACCAGCAGACGCAGCCCCGGAACCTGGTTACGAATGTCTTCGGCCAGGGCCAGGGCTGCCAGCTCGGCCGCTTCGCCGAACGCGCAGATAAAGGCATCGGCCGGACGGCTCAGTTCGGCGGGCACGCATTCCAGCGTTTCAAGCAGCAGCACCAGGCGCTCTACGCCCATGGCGAAGCCCACACCCGGGGTCGGCTTGCCGCCGAACTGGGTGATCAGGCCATCGTAGCGGCCACCGGCACATACGGTGCCCTGGGAACCGAGTTTGTCAGTCACCCACTCGAATACGGTGCGGCCGTAGTAATCCAGGCCACGCACCAGCTTCGGATTGATTTCGTATTTGATGCCGACGGCATCCAGACGCGCCTTGAGGCCCTCGAAGTGAGCGCGGGACTCGTCGTCCAGATAGTCGTGCAGGGTCGGGGCATCGGCCAGCAGCGCCTGGGTCTGGGCATTCTTGCTGTCGAGGATGCGCAGCGGGTTGGTAGTCAGGCGGCGCTGGCTGTCTTCGTCGAGCTGATCGAAGCGCTCGCGAAGATAGGCCACCAGCGCATCGCGATACACACCGCGGGCTTCGCTGGAGCCCAGGCTGTTGAGCTGCAGAGTCACCGCATCGGCCAGGCCGAGCTGCTTCCACAGGCGCCAGGTCAGGGTGATCAGCTCGGCGTCAATGTCCGGCCCGGGCAGGTTGAACACTTCCACACCGATCTGGTGGAACTGGCGATAACGGCCCTTCTGCGGCTTCTCGTAGCGGAACATCGGGCCCGCGTACCACAGCTTCTGCACCTGGCCGCCCCCGGTCAGGCCATGTTCGAGCACGGCGCGCACGCAGCCTGC
This sequence comes from Phytopseudomonas straminea, assembly GCF_900112645.1. GTDB lineage: Bacteria > Pseudomonadota > Gammaproteobacteria > Pseudomonadales > Pseudomonadaceae > Aquipseudomonas > Aquipseudomonas straminea. The sequence continues at coordinate 48,103 of NZ_FOMO01000004.1, forward strand.
GGTGCCTTCGGGGCGTAGAGTCAGGGATTCGTTGTTGCGGTCGAGGAAGGTGTACATCTCCTTGTCGACCACATCGGTGCCCTCGCCGATGCCACGGGCAAACAGGTCGGTGAACTCTAGGATCGGCAGGCGAATTTCCTGATAGCCATAGCTATCCAGCAAGGTCGCCAACGTGCTTTCCAGATAGCGCCAGGCCGGGGTCTGCTGCGGCAGGATATCGTTCATGCCACGAATGGCTTGCAGGGACTTGCTCACTTGTTTTCCTTAAGCACGGATCAGCCGCGCACGATCACAGCCGCATCGGCTGCGGCCTTCTCGGCCGCCTTTTCGCGGATCAGCTTTTCCAGCTCATCCACCAGATTGGTATTGGTCAGTTTGGAAGCCGGCTTGCCGTCGATGTACACCAGATTGTTCGGCGTACCACCGGTCAGGCCGATATGCGCTTCCTTGGCTTCGCCTGGGCCGTTGACCACGCAGCCGATCACCGCCACATCCAGCGGCACCAGCAGGTCCTCGACCCGGGTTTCCAGCTCGTTCATGGTCTTGACCACATCGAAGTTCTGGCGCGAGCAGCTCGGGCAGGCGATAAAGTTGATGCCCCGCGAACGCAGGCGCAGCGACTTGAGGATATCGAAACCGACCTTGATCTCTTCCACCGGATCGGCGGCCAGGGAGATGCGGATGGTGTCGCCGATACCTTCGGCAAGCAGCATGCCCAGGCCCACCGAGGACTTCACGGTACCGGAGCGCAGGCCGCCGGCTTCGGTGATGCCCAGGTGCAGGGGTTGTTCGATCTGCTTGGCCAACAGGCGATAGGCTTCGACGGCCATGAACACGTCGGAGGCCTTCACGCTGACCTTGAAGTCCGGGAAGTTCAATCTGTCGAGGTGCTCGACGTGGCGCAGCGCGGACTCAACCAGCGCTTCGGGCGTCGGCTCGCCGTACTTCTTCTGCAGGTCCTTTTCCAGGGAGCCGGCGTTGACGCCGATGCGAATCGGGATGCCCTTGTCGCGGGCAGCTTCGACCACCGCCTTGACGCGATCTTCGCGGCCGATGTTACCCGGGTTGATACGCAGGCAATCGACGCCCAGTTCGGCCACGCGCAGGGCGATCTGGTAATCGAAGTGAATGTCGGCCACCAACGGCAGGTTGACCTGCTGCTTGATGCGCCCGAAGGCTTCGGCGGCGTCCATGTCCGGCACCGAAACACGCACGATGTCGGCACCGGCCGCTTCGAGGCGACGGATCTGCTCGACGGTGGCGGCGACATCGTTGGTGTCGGTGTTGGTCATGCTCTGTACGGCAATCGGGGCATCGCCACCGACCGGCACCGAGCCCACCCAGATCTTGCGAGACAGACGACGTTTGATCGGCGATTCACCGTGCATATTACTGCCCACCTAACTTGATACGTGCGGTCTCGTTCGAGATATACGGCGTCACGTCGACGGCAGCGCCGTTGTAAGTCACCTGGGCGCCACGGGCAAAGCCCAGACGCAGTTCCATGGGCGCATGGCCACGAACATCGAGGCTGTCGCCACCGCGTTTCAGGCCGCTGGCGATGACCTTGCCATTGGCGTCGGTTACCTGGATCCAGCAGTCAGCGGTAAATTTCAGGCTGATCAACCCTTCACCGGCAGCGACCGGCGCTTGCGGCTGAGCAGCGGCTTGCGGCTGAGCCGTGGTTGCAGCAGGTGCCTGAGCAGCCGGCGCGGCAGCATGGGATTCGGCAGGTGCGGATTGCTGCTGGGCGGGCGGATTCTGCTGCAGCAACTCGGTGGCGGTCGCCGGCGGTGTTTCGCTCGGCGCTTCTTCCTGGGTCTGCTCGCTCGACACGCCTGGCAGCGGCAGTTCGGTGCCCTGGCTCTGCGCCTCGACAACGGCCTGATCTTCCGGCTCGTCGAGCTGATGAATCTGTGTGCTGCCATCGGCACCTTCGACCTCGACGTGGCCAAGGCCGACGTTCTTCAGGTCGTCGAGCTGCCAGCCTTGTTCCTGCCACCAGTAGAAACAGGCACTCCCCACGCCTAACAGCAACAGGAAGCTGACCAGACGCAGGATGCTCTGCGAATAACGAGTCGGCTCCTCGATACGGCCCAACGCATGCACGCTGGCGCCGGTTGCGTTACTGCCGGTGAACTGGTCGAAGTCAGCCACCAGCGGCGCCTGCTCGAGCCCTAGTAATTTGGCGTAGGCGCGAATGTAACCACGAGAGAAGGTATTACCCGGCAGCTTCTCGAACTCGCCGGCCTCCAGTTGGCTCAGGCGCGTCGGGGTGAGGTTGAGCTGGGTGGCGACTTCGGCCACCGACCAGCCCCGGCTCTCGCGCGCTGCACGCAGGGCTTCTCCAGGATTGACGCGATGAGCTGCTGCAACTTCGGGTTGGGCCGCTTTCATCTTTGCTCCGACAGATATTGCTGATATTCCGGCGTACCGGGATAAAGACGTTTCAGCTGCAGGCCGAGGCTGGCAGCGCGGTCACGATCGTCGAAGATCGTCGCCAGGCGGGCGCCCAGCAGCAGGCTGCGGGCGTTCTGCTCGGAAATGGCGCTGAAACTTTCGTAATAGCTGCGCGCCGGCACGTACTCGCGATCTTCAAAGGACAAGTTGGCCATTTCCAGCAAGGCACGCGGCTGGCGGCTGTTGAGGCGCAACGAGCGCTCGAAATAGCCTTTGGCCTCCTGGCGCTGGTTGAGCATCATGGCGGTCATGCCCATGTTCTCGAAGACCCGAGCGCGCTCGGGATAGAGGCTGTCCTCGGCGGCCAGACTGTAACGCTCCATGGCTTCCTTGTAGCGTTTCTGCTCGAACAGGAAGCCGCCGTAATTGTTCAGCAGGCGCGCGTCCTTGGGATTCTTGGACAGCGACTTGCGAAAGTGCTCATCGGCCAGCTTGGGCTCCATTTCCCGCTGGAACACCAGGGCCAGCACCGCGTGGGCATCGGAGCCCGACGGGTCGATATCCAGCGCGTTCTTCAGCGGCACCTTGGCCGGCCCCGTCTCGCCCTGCTGCAGATACCCGATGCCCAGTTGCACGAACGAATCGTAGGCCTTCTTGCGCCCTTCAGAGGTTTTCATCGGGTCGACGTCACCGGTCGATACGCACGCAGTGAGCAGACTGATGCCGAACAGGAACAGCAGGGAACGCAGCACGGTCATGGAGATCCTCTCAGTTACGGCTGGCGATGGGACGCGCCGCCTCGGCGTCGGCATTCAGCTGGCGCACGGCAATGTAGCGCTCGCTACGACGGGTGCGGTCCATGACCTGGCCGACCAGTTGCCCACAGGCCGCATCGATGTCTTCACCACGGGTGGTACGCACCGTGACGTTGTGCCCGGCCTTCTGCAGCAGCTCCTGGAAGCGGCGGATGGCATTGTTGCTCGGGCGCTCGTAACCCGAATGGGGGAACGGGTTGAAGGGAATCAGGTTGATCTTGCAGGGTACGTCCGCCAGCAGTGCGACCATCTGCTCGGCGTGCTCGAGTTTATCGTTGACATCTTTGAGCAGGGTGTATTCGATTGTCAGCACACGTTTCTCGCCAAGGCGGGAAATGTAGCGCTTGCAGGCGGCCAACAGCATGTCCAGCGGGTACTTCTTGTTGATCGGTACCAGCTGGCTGCGCAGCTCGTCATTGGGCGCGTGCAGCGACAACGCCAGGGACACGTCGATGACCTCGGCGAGCTTGTCGATCATCGGCACCACGCCGGAGGTCGACAGGGTGACCTTGCGCTTGGAGATGCCGTAGCCCAGGTCATCCATCATGATTTTCATGGCGGAGACGACGTTGTCGAAGTTCAGCAGCGGCTCGCCCATGCCCATCATCACCACATTGGTGATGGCGCGGTCGATCTTGGCCGGCACGCTGCCGAAGGATTTATTGGCGATCCACACCTGGCCGATGATCTCGGCACTGGTCAGGTCGCTATTGAAGCCTTGCTTGCCCGTGGAGCAGAAGCTGCAGTCCAGGGCACAGCCGGCTTGCGAGGAAACGCACAGGGTGCCACGCCCACCTTGGGGGATGTACACGGTTTCCACGCAGCTGCCCGACGCCACACGCACGACCCACTTGCGCGTGCCATCGGAAGAAATGTCTTCGCTGACCACTTCAGGCCCGCGAATGTAGGCAGCGGCCTCGAGCTTCTCGCGCAAGGCCTTGCCGACGTTGGTCATGGCGGCGAAATCGTCGACGCCGAAGTGGTGAATCCACTTCATGACCTGACCGGCACGAAAGCGCTTCTCCCCGAGGCTCTCGAAGAACTGCTCCATTTCCGGCTGGGTCAGGCCCAGCAGGTTGATTTTGCCATTCGTGTCGGTCATGACGTCACCTTCGCACGCTTCGCCTTAGCGAATGCGGGCGTTGATCTCGGTAGCGGAGAAGAAGTAAGCGATTTCGCGAGCAGCGGAAGCTTCGGAGTCGGAGCCGTGAACGGCGTTCTCGTCGATGGAGACGGCGAAGTCAGCACGGATGGTGCCGGCAGCCGCTTCTTTCGGGTTGGTAGCGCCCATCAGCTCGCGGTTCTTGGCGATGGCGTTCTCGCCTTCCAGAACCTGAACGATGACCGGACCGGAAGTCATGAAAGCAACCAGATCCTTGAAGAAGCCACGCTCGCTGTGCTCGGCGTAGAAGCCAGCAGCCTCGCGCTCGGAAAGTTGCAGCTGCTTGGAAGCAACGATGCGCAGGCCGGCTTCTTCGAAGCGAGTGGTGATCTTGCCGATAACGTTTTTAGCAACGGCATCCGGCTTGATGATGGAGAAAGTACGTTGAACAGCCATGTGAAACTCCAGAAACGGTGGATTAAAGCCAAAAATTAAACCCGCGAATTATACGCGGGTTCCAGTCAAAAGCATAAGAGCGATGCCCCAAGGTGGCATCTGCTCGGCATAAAAGAGGCGGATATCGTCCGGCCCTGACTTACTGCGCTTCTTCGATCCAGGCAGCCTGAATGGCTTCGAGGACCTTCTCGCCACCGCGCTGCGGGTCGTCAGAAAACTCCGGCAGCTCGACCACCCAGCGGTGCAGCTGGACGAAATTGACATAACGGGGATCGACGTCCGGCTTGCTGTCAGCGAGCTGGATGGCGATTTCGAGCACATCAACCCATTTCAGGCTCATGTCGTGGCTTCCTGATCAGTGCGGCGCTTCAGCGGCGTGGTTGAGCGAGTACTTGGGAATCTCGACGGTAATGTCCTGCTCACCGACGATCGCCTGGCAGGCCAGGCGCGACTGCGCTTCCAGCCCCCAGGCCTTGTCCAGATAATCCTCTTCGAGTTCGTCGGCTTCGTTCAGCGAGTCGAACCCCTTGCGCACGATGCAATGACAGGTGGTGCAGGCACACACGCCGCCGCAGGCACTTTCCATCTCGATATGGTGCTCGTGGGCCAGCTCCAGGATCGAGGTACCTGACGGCGCCTCGACCACCAGCCCTTCGGGGCAAAATTTCTCGTGGGGCAAAAAAGTTACCACGGGCATCGCTTATTCCTCGATCTCATTCAGGCTGCGCCCGGCCAGCGCGGCTTTTACCGTCGAATCCATGCGCCGGGCGGCAAAGGCATCGGTCACCTGCGACAGACGCTTGGTCTGCTGCTCAATGGCCAGGCCATCGGTGCCCGTCAACAAATCTCGCAACTCCTGCATCTGCAGCTCAATGACCATGCGCTCTTCGGCATCCAGCAAGCGCTCGCCATCGGCCTGCAGCGCACCTTCGACCGCTTCGAGCAGACGCTGGGCATCGACCTGCTGCTCACGCAGCACACGGGCAGCCTTGTCGCCACCGGCATGCTGGAAGGAATCCTGCAGCATGCGCGCGATCTCGCCATCGGTCAGCCCATAGGACGGCTTGACCTGGATGCTGGCTTCGACGCCCGAGGCGAGTTCGCGAGCACTGACACTGAGCAGACCGTCGGCATCGACCTGGAAGGTCACGCGGATCTTCGCAGCTCCCGCCACCATCGGCGGAATGCCGCGCAGCTCGAAACGCGCCAGTGAGCGGCAGTCGCTGACCAGCTCACGCTCGCCTTGCAGCACATGAATCATCATGGCGCTCTGGCCATCTTTGTAGGTGGTGAATTCCTGAGCGCGCGCCACCGGGATGGTGGTGTTGCGCGGAATCACCTTCTCCATCAGCCCGCCCATGGTTTCCAGCCCCAGGGACAACGGGATGACGTCGAGCAGCAGCAATTCTTCACCATCGGCGCGGCGGTTGCCGGCCAGGGCATCGGCCTGGATTGCGGCGCCAATGGCAACCACCTGATCCGGGTCGATATCGGTCAGCGGCTGACGGCCGAACAGCTCGCCGACCGCCTCACGCACACGCGGCACGCGGGTCGAACCACCGACCATGACCACAGCGCCGACGTCCTCGACCTCGATACCGGCATCACGCACCGCACGGCGACAAGACTTCAGGCTGCGCGCCACCATCGGCTCGATCAGCGCCTGGAAATGGCTGCGGGTCAACACATCGCGCCATTGCCCGTAACTCACCTCGACGCTGTCGGCAGCGGTCAGCGCTTCCTTGGCGGCGCAGGCCGCCTGCAGCAGGCTGCGCTGGGCACCGGGCTCGATATCGGCGGAGAGGCCCGCCTGCTCGACGATCCAGCCGGCGATGGCGTGATCGAAATCGTCGCCGCCCAGTGCGCTGTCGCCACCGGTCGCCAGCACTTCGAATACGCCGCCGGTCAGGCGCAGGATGGAAATATCGAAGGTGCCGCCGCCTAGGTCGTAGATCGCTACAACGCCTTCGGCCTTCTGGTCGAGACCGTAGGCCACGGCAGCGGCAGTCGGCTCATTGAGCAGGCGCAGCACGCTCAGGCCGGCCAGACGTGCGGCATCCTTGGTGGCCTGGCGCTGAGAGTCGTCGAAGTAAGCGGGCACGGTGATGACCGCACCAACCAGATCACCCCCCAGCGTCGCTTCGGCACGCTGACGCAGCACCTTGAGGATATCGGCGGACACTTCCACCGGGCTTTTCAGGCCCTGCACGGTGTCGATGAACGGCATGTGCGACTCGCCGGCGACGAAGCGGTAAGGCAGTTGCTCGCCCAGTTGCTTCACATCAGCTAGGCCACGCCCCATCAGGCGCTTGACCGATAGGATGCTGTTGTACGGGTCGCTGGAAGCCTGGGCGCGCGCGGCTTCGCCGACTTCGACGCGATCGGCGTGATAGCGCACGGCTGACGGCAGGATCAGGCGACCCTCTGTATCGGCCAGCGGCTCGCTGACGCCGCTGCGCACGGCTGCGACCAAGGAATTGGTGGTGCCCAGATCGATCCCTACCGCCAGGCGACGCTGGTGGGGTTGAGGGCTCTGGCCGGGCTCAGCAATCTGCAATAAAGCCATAGGTAGTCGGTGCTTATCTGGGTATCAGGCACGGCCACGGCAGCCGCGCGAGCGTTAATCGTCGAGGCGCTCTTCCAGCTGGCGCACCTCGTGGGAAAGCTTGTCGAGAAACTGCATGCGGCGCATCAGGCGTTCGGCCTCTTCTCTGCGCGCATCGTCCTCCCAAACTTCGGCGAAGCGTTCGTTGAGTTCCTGCTGAGCGACTTTGAGACGTCCCTTGAAAGCCGCCACGCCAGCCAGATCGGCTTCATCCTGCAGATCTTCGAGCTCTTCACGCCACTGCATCTGCTGCAGCAGGAAGTCGGGATCCTGCACGGTGACTTCCAGCGGCAGCTCGGGCCCGCGCATGGCTAGCAGGTAACGCGCACGTTGCGAGTCACTCTTCAGTGTGCGGTAAGCCTCGTTGAGGCTCGCCGAGCGCTCGAGCGCCACGCGCTGCTCACGCTCGGAGGCATCGGCGAAACGGTCCGGGTGCACGCTGCGCGCCAGCTCGCGGTAGCGAGCGGCGAGCTGATCGAGATCCAGGCGAAAGCTGGGCTGCAGCTCGAACAGGGCGAAGTGACAGGGGCCGGCGTTCTTCATCAGACGTTGAAGCTTTCGCCGCAGCCGCACTCGCCACGCACGTTCGGGTTGTTGAACTTGAAGCCTTCGTTCAACCCCTCCTTGACGAAATCGAGTTCGGTGCCGTCGAGGTAGACCAGGCTCTTGGGATCGATGATCACCTTGACGCCATGGCTCTCGAAGATCTGATCTTCGCTGGCGGTTTCGTCGACGAACTCCAGCACGTAGGCCAGACCGGAACACCCGGTGGTACGAACGCCGAGACGGATGCCCTCACCCTTGCCGCGACCGTCGAGCGAACGACGGATATGCTGGGCAGCGGCTTGAGTCATGCTGATGGCCATCGACAAACCTCCTTAGAGCAAACCTTTCTTCTGCTTGTAGTCGCGCACAGCCGCCTTGATGGCGTCCTCGGCGAGTACCGAGCAGTGTATCTTCACCGGCGGCAGCGCCAGCTCTTCGGCGAGCTGGGTGTTCTTGATGGTTTCCGCCTCGTCCAGCGTCTTGCCCTTCATCCACTCGGTGGCAAGGGAGCTGGAAGCGATGGCCGAACCGCAGCCATAGGTCTTGAACTTGGCATCTTCGATGACGCCCTGCTCGTTGACCTTGATCTGCAGACGCATCACGTCGCCGCAGGCCGGCGCGCCGACCATACCGGTGCCCACGTCGGGGTCTTCCGCGTTCATCTTGCCGACGTTGCGCGGGTTCTCGTAGTGGTCGATGACCTTTTCGCTGTAAGCCATTTTTCAATCCTCTCTCATCAGGCGCCGCTCACCGGCAGCTTTTAGTGTGCTGCCCATTCCACCTTGGAAATGTCGACACCTTCTTTGAACATATCCCAGAGCGGCGACAGTTCGCGCAGCTTGGTAACGGCCTCGCAGACCTTCTGTGCGGCGTAGTCGACTTCTTCTTCGGTGGTGAAGCGGCCAAAGGTGAAACGAATCGAACTGTGCGCCAGTTCGTCGTTGCGGCCCAGGGCACGCAGGACGTAGGAAGGCTCCAGGGACGCCGAGGTACAGGCCGAACCGGACGATACCGCCAGGTCCTTGAGGGCCATGATCAGCGACTCGCCTTCGACGTAGTTGAAGCTCAGGTTCAGGTTATGCGGTACACGGGCAGTCATGCTGCCGTTGATGTACAGCTCTTCCAGGCTCTCGACCTGCTTGAAGAAGCGATCGCGCAGCGCCAGTACCTTGGCGCTCTCGGCGGCCATCTCTTCTTTGGCGATGCGGAAGGCTTCACCCATGCCGACGCACTGATGGGTCGCCAGGGTGCCGGAACGCATGCCGCGCTCGTGGCCGCCACCGTGGGTCTGGGCTTCCAGACGGATACGCGGCTTGCGACGCACGTACAGCGCACCGACGCCTTTCGGGCCGTAGGTCTTGTGCGCCGAGAAGGACATCAGGTCGACCTTGAGCTTCTCCAGGTCGATCTCGACCTTGCCGGTCGACTGGGCAGCATCGACGTGGAAGAACACGCCACGGGCACGCAGCAGCTCGCCGATCGCGGCGATGTCGTTGACGGTGCCGATCTCGTTGTTGACGTGCATGATCGACACCAGCGTGGTGTCCTCGCGCAGGGCCGCCTCGACCATGGCCGGGGTGATCAGGCCATCTTCACCGGGCTCGATGTAGGTGACTTCGAAACCTTCACGCTCGAGCTGGCGCATGGTGTCCAGCACCGCCTTGTGCTCAATCTTCGAAGTGATCAGGTGCTTGCCCTTGCTAGCGTAGAAGCTGGCGACCCCCTTGATGGCGAGGTTGTCGGACTCGGTAGCACCGGAGGTCCAGACGATTTCGCGCGGGTCGGCATTGACCAGCTCGGCCACCTGACGACGGGCGTTCTCGACCGCTTCCTCGGCCTTCCAGCCAAAGACGTGGGAGCGCGAAGCCGGGTTGCCGAAGTTGCCTTCGTTGGTCAGGCATTCGACCATTTTCTGCGCGACGCGCGGGTCGACCGGCGTTGTCGCGGAGTAATCCATGTAGATTGGCAATTTCATTTTCGGTATCTCCTAATCAGGTATCAGGCCGGCGCCTTGCGTGCTCAATCGACGGTGGACGCTTCAATCTTATCCAGATGCTGCGCCCTGCCGTTGCTGGCACAGCGACGTTGATCCTGGCGCTGGGCGACTTCCTGCACTTCGCGGCGTGTGACCAGATCGGCCAGGCTGATGCCGCTGAGAAACTCGTGAATCTGCTGGCTCAGGTCGCACCACAGATGGTGGGTCAGACAGATGTCGCCGGAGTGGCAACCGCCCTGCCCCTGGCAGCGCGTGGCATCGACCGATTCGTTGACCGCGTCGATCACTTCGGCGACCTGGATACCCTGCATGTTGCGCGACAGCTGATAACCACCGCCCGGCCCGCGAACGCTGGAGACCAGGCTGCCACGGCGCAGCTTGGCGAAGAGCTGCTCGAGGTAGGAAAGGGAAATACCCTGACGCTCGGAGATATCGGCGAGGGATACCGGGCCATCCTGCGCATGCAGCGCCAGATCGAGCATGGCAGTCACGGCGTAGCGGCCTTTGGTAGTCAGTCGCATGAAGGGTTACCAAGGATTCACAATGTGGGGCGATTATCTGCTTTTCCGAGTATTTGAGTCAACTATAAGACCAACCAAATTACTCGGATTTAGCTCCGCCACCCGTCAAAACTGGCGGCGGATCATAGCAAAGCCAGGCCTGCCCCGCATCACGCAGCCGGCTTGTCACCCTGATCTTTGCAGACGCCTGCGAAGTCCTCGTCACGCAATTGCGGCATGTCCTTGGCGCAGTAGTCGCTGCCCAGCTTGCCCAGGGCGCCGCAAATGCCTTCGAGGCGGTTGTCAACCGCATGCAAATGATCGAGCAATTGACCGATCGCGCGCGCCACCGGGTCGGGCATGTCCTGACTGACCCCGTAGGCGTCGAAGCCCAGCTTGTCGGCCATGGCCTGGCGCTGCGCCTCGAGCCCGTCATCACCCTTGACGATGATCTTGGCCGGAATACCGACCGCGGTGGCACCCGCCGGCACCGCCTTGGTGACCACAGCATTGGAGCCGATCTTGGCGCCCGCTCCCACGGTGAACGGGCCGAGCACCTTGGCGCCGGCACCGACCACCACACCATCTTCGAGGGTCGGATGGCGCTTGCCCTTGTTCCAACTGGTACCGCCCAGGGTCACGCCTTGGTAGAGCGTCACGTCGTCACCGATCTCGGCGGTCTCACCGATGACAATGCCCATGCCGTGGTCGATGAAGAACCGCCGGCCGATCACTGCTCCCGGATGAATCTCGATGCCGGTCAGCCAGCGACTGAAATTCGACACGCCACGCGCCAGCCACTTCCAGCCGGAAGTCCAAAGCGCATGCGCGGCGCGATGCAGCCACACGGCGTGCAGCCCGGGATAGCAGGTAACCACCTCGAAGGCATTGCGCGCCGCCGGATCACGATGGAATACGCCCTGGATATCTTCCCGCATGCGCTCAAACATCAGTCTTTCCCCGTTTGTGGTGCTCACCGCGCGCCGCCTTGAGAGTCTCGGTCAGGATGCCGCGCAAGATATTCATTTCCAGCCGGGTCACCTCGGCGCGCCCGTACAGACGGCGCAGGCGACTCATCAAATGTCGAGGGCTGGCGGGATCGAGAAAGCCGATTTCCACCAGCGATTTTTCCAGATGCCCGTAAAAGGATTCCATCTCGTCTGCCGTCACCGGTAGATCGCCCTCCTCGACAGCCACTTCTTGGCGAGGCGCGACCGGCGCGCTTTCAAGAGCCAGGGCCGCCATGCGCACTTCGTAGGTCAGCACCTGCACGGCAGCCGCAAGATTCAGCGAGCTGAACGCCGGGTCGGAGGGAATATGCACGTGAAAATGACAGCGTTGCAGCTCTTCGTTGGTCAGGCCCGCATGCTCACGACCGAACACCAGCGCCACCTCACCGCCTTCAACCGACTTCTGCAGCGCAGCCACGCCGCACTCGCGCGGATCGATCAATGGCCAGGGAATGCGCCGTTCCCGCGCACTGGTGCCAAAGGCCAGACTGCAACCGACCAGCGCATCTTCGAGACAGGACACCACCTGAGCAGAATCGAGGATATCGGTAGCGCCAGAGGCACGTGCTACGGCTTCCTCACTGGGAAACTGGCGCGGATCGACCAGTACCAACCGCGACAGCCCCATGTTTTTCATGGCCCTGGCCACCCCGCCGATATTGCCGGGATGACTGGTATTGACCAGTACCACTCGAATGTTCTGCAGCAAGGTAGACGCCCGCATCGGATAAATGAGGTGACAAATCTTACAGAAGCACCCTCCTTTGTGTCATGCAGGACACCGACGGCACTTCATGCCACGGGCTTTTCTGCTAGAATGGCCGGCTTTATTACGACCCCAGGTGAACTTCCATGCAGCCCATGCTGAACATCGCGCTGCGCGCAGCCCGTAGCGCCGGTGAAATGATCTTCCGCTCAATCGAACGCCTGGACGTCATCTCCGTAGATGAAAAGGACGCCAAGGACTACGTGACCGAGATCGACCGCTCGGCCGAGTTGATGATCGTCCAGGCCCTGCGCAAGGCCTACCCGACCCACAGCTTCCTCGGTGAGGAAGGCGGCCTGCTCGAAGGCAGCGGCGAAGGCGCCGACTATCAGTGGATCATCGACCCGCTCGATGGCACCACCAACTTCGTGCGCGGCGTTCCGCATTTCGCCGTCAGCCTGGCCTGCAAATACCGCGGCCGTCTGGAGCACGCCGTGATAATCGATCCGGTTCGCCAGGAAGAATTCACCGCCAGCCGCGGCCGCGGCGCTGCGCTGAACGGCCGTCGCCTGCGCGTTAGTAACCGCAAGAGCCTGGACGGCGCCCTCCTCGGCACCGGCTTCCCGTTCCGCAACGACCAGCTCGATAACCTCGAGAACTACCTGGGCATGTTCCGTAGCCTGGTCGGCCAGACCGCCGGCGTACGCCGCGCCGGCGCTGCCAGCCTCGACCTGGCCTATGTGGCTGCCGGCCGCTTCGATGCTTTCTGGGAATTCGGCCTGTCCGAGTGGGACATGGCTGCCGGCGCCCTGCTGATCCAGGAAGCGGGCGGCTTGGTCAGCGACTTCAGCGGTGGCCACGAATTCCTCGAGAAGGGCCAGATCGTTGCCGGTAACACCAAGTGCTTCAAGGCCGTGCTGACCGCGATTCAGCCGCACCTGTCGGCATCCATGAAACGCTGAGCTATCGAACTCTAGCGAGTTGGACCTAAAAAAAACCGGCCGAAAGCCGGTTTTTTATTACCCAAGAAAAAGGCGCTCCTGGGAGCGCCTTCTCTACATCACGACAACCGGATTATTCTTCCGAATCGGAATCCGCCAGCACCAGCTTGCCGTCGCGAACCGGGATCTTGCTGCCCGGCTCTTCATCCATGCGCACCCGGCCGATCTTGCCGTCCAGGTCGTATTTCACGTCATAGCCAACGATCTTCTCACTGGTGTCGTTGACGGTTTTGCAGCGGGTTTCGGTGGTGGTGTAGGTATCACGTGCCTGCATACCTTCCTGCACCTTGTTGCCAGCGTAACCGCCGCCCACTGCACCCGCCACGGTGGCGATCTTCTTGCCGTTACCGCCACCTACCTGGTTGCCCAGCAGGCCACCCACCACGGCGCCGATAGCGGTACCGGCGATCTGATGCTGATCCTGCACCGGACGCTGACGGGTCACGGCTACATCGCGGCATTCTTCACGCGGGGTCTTGATGGTCTCGGTCACCGGCTTGACTGCCAGAACCTCGGCGTACTTGGGCGCGCTCACCATGCTGTAGGTCGCCACAGCGCCGCCAGCAGTGACACCGACGGCACCCAGCACAGCACCAACCAACAATGACTTGTTCATGCGATTCTCCTGATCACAACTTCGGCGCCTGTATGCGCCCTACTCCCAGCCTTGGAAATGCAAAACGGGCGACAAGTTCCCTTGTCGCCCGTTTTATGCGGCGTGAAATGGTAAACGCATCACGCCTTAAGGGCGCTCATCCACACCTTCTGCAGTGGCTGCAGGCGGAATCAGATCCTCTGAGGTCAGCTTCAGCCAGATCAGCACCGGGGCGCTGATGTAGACCGAGGAATAAGTACCGACCACGACACCGATCAGCAGGGTCAGCGCGAAGCCGGCCAGACTGTCACCACCGAAAACCAGCAGGGCGACAAGTGCCATGGCGGTCGAGGTGGAGGTCGCGATGGTACGCAACAGGGTCTGGGTGACCGATACGTCGATATTCTCGATGATGTCGGCCTTGCGCAGCATCCGGAAGTTCTCGCGAATGCGATCGTAGATGATGATGGTGTCGTTCAGCGAGTAACCCAGCATCGCCAGCACTGCCGCCATCACCGTCAGGTCGAACGGCACCTGGAAGAACGCCAGGATGCCGAGGGTGACGATCACGTCGTGAGCCAGCGAGGCAATGGCGCCAACGCCGAATTTCCACTGAAAGCGGAACGCCAGGTACAGCAGGATGCCGCCCAGGGCCAGCAGCATGGCCAGGCCACCCTGGTCACGCAGCTCCTCGCCCACTTGCGGACCGACGAACTCGACGCGCTTGACCTCGAAAGAAGTCTCGGTATCGATATTGCGCAGCGCGCCAGCGACCTGATTGCCCAGATCGGGCGAGTCGCCGGCCAGACGAACCAGCACGTCAGTGGTGGAGCCGAAACTCTGCACCACGGCGTCGGCATAACCGGCCTGACCCAGCTCGCGCTTGATCAGCTCCAGATCGGCCGGCTTCTCGTAAGTCAGCTCGATCAGCGTACCGCCGGTGAAATCCAGGCCAAAGTTGAGGCCATGCTTGAACAGGCTACCCAGGCCAATAAGGCTGATAACCACGGTGATGGCGAACGCGACGTTGCGTATTGCCATGAACGGAATGCGGGATGGAAGTTTCATAGCCTTCACCTCAAATCCACAGTTTCTTGAAGTTACGGCCACCGAAGATCAGGTTAACCATGCCTCGGGTGAACATGATCGCGGTGAACATCGAGGTGATGATCCCGATCGACAGCGTGACGGCGAAGCCCTTGATCGGCCCGGTCCCCAACCCGAACAGGATCGCACCGACCAGCAGCGTGGTCAGGTTACTGTCGAGAATCGCGGTGTAGGCACGGTCGAAGCCTTCGTGGATGGCGCGCTGTACCGACAGTCCATTATTGAGCTCCTCGCGAATACGCGAGTAGATCAGTACGTTAGCGTCGACCGCCATACCCAGCGTCAGCACGATACCGGCGATACCCGGCAGGGTCAGGGTGGCACCGATCACCGACATCAGACCGACCAGCAGGGTCAAGTTGAACGCCAGGGCGATGGTGGCCAGGAAGCCGAAGAAGCGGTAGATGCAGATCATGAACAGCGACACGAAGATCATCGCCCACTCGGTGGACTCGATGCCCTTGACGATGTTCTCGGCACCCAGGCTCGGACCGATGGTGCGCTCTTCGGCGAAGTACATTGGTGCGGCCAGACCACCGGCACGCAGCAGCAGCGCCAACTCGGAGGACTCACCCTGTCCGTTCAGGCCGGTGATGCGGAATTGACTGCCCAGCGGCGACTGAATGGTTGCCAGGCTGATGATCTGCTTCTCTTCCTTGAAGGAGTCGACCTGCACTTCCTTCTCGACGCCGTCGACCATCTGCTTCACGTAGCGGGTCAGCGGGCGTTGTTCGATGAAGATCACCGCCATGCTGCGACCCACGTTGCTGCGGGTAGCGCGGTTCATCAGATCACCGCCATGGCCATCCAGACGGATGTTGACCTGCGGACGGCCGTTCTCGTCAAAACTTGCCTGAGCATCGGTAACCTGGTCACCGGTGATGATCAGCTCACGTTCGAGCTGAACCGGCGGGCGACCTTCCTCGCGGAAGCCGAACTGCTCGGTGGTGCCGCGCGGCGCATTCGGGTCGGCCGCCAGACGAAATTCCAGGTTGGCGGTCTTGCCGAGAATACGCTTGGCTTCGGCGGTGTCCTGCACGCCCGGCAGCTCGACCACGATGCGGTTCGCGCCCTGGCGCTGCACCAGCGGCTCGGCGACGCCCAGCTCGTTGACCCGGTTGCGCACCGTAGTCAGGTTCTGGCGGATCGAATATTCGCGGATTTCGGCGATCTTGGCCGGCGTCATGGTCACGCGCAGCACTTGCTGGCCGCCACGCTCCTGCGCCTCGAGGTTGAAATCCTTGTAATCCTTGCGGATCAGCTGTTCGGCCTTGGCCAGGGTGTCGGCATCAGCGAAGCCCAGCTGAATGGCGCCACCTTGCTGCGGCATGCTGCGATAACGCACACGTTCCTTGCGCAGCAGGCTCTTGATCTCACCCTCGTAGACTTGGCGACGGACTTCCAGGGCCTTGTCCATGTCGACTTCGAGCAGGAAGTGCACACCGCCGGAGAGATCGAGACCGAGTTTCATCGGGCTGGCGCCAACCTTGCGCAGCCACTCGGGAGTGGTCTGGGCCAGGTTCAGGGCTACCACGAAGTTGTCGCCCAGTACCTTGCGCACGACATCCTTGGCCGGCAGCTGATCGCCCTGGCTGACCAGGCGAATCAGACCGCTACGGCCGTGCTCGCCAACGCTCGCCGCCTTGACCTCAAGACCCGCCTCGGTCAGCGCCTTGCTGACGCGGTCGAGGTCAGCCTCGGTGATGGTCTGCGCCGAACTGGCCCCGCTGATCTGGATCGCCGGGTCATCGGGGTAAAGGTTGGGTGCGGAATAAATCAGACTGACGATCAGCACAGCTGCGATCAGCAGGTACTTCCACAAAGGGTATTTGTTGAGCATGAATGACGCCGCCCGCTTATGACGCGGGGCGCAATATGCGCCCCGCGGGATGGATGAAACTGGAACAGAGGAATTAGATGGCTTTCAGCGTGCCTTTCGGCAGAGTTGCCGCAACGGCTGCTTTCTGGATCTTCAGCTCGACGGTGTCGGACACTTCGATGACCACGAAGTCGTCGCTGACCTTGGAAACCTTGCCGGCGATGCCGCCGCTGGTTACCACTTCGTCACCCTTCTGCAGATTGCCGAGCAGGTTCTTGTGCTCCTTGGCGCGCTTGGCCTGAGGGCGCCAGATCATCAGGTAGAAGATGACCAGAAAGCCGATCAGGAAGATCCACTCGAAACCGGTGCCAGCTGGGCCGGCAGCAGGGCCAGCGGCATCAGCGTAGGCAGCGGGAATAAAAAAGCTCATTTGACACTCCTGTTGAAAGATCTTTTGGCCATCGAAAGTCAGTCCAGCGGCGGCGTTGGCAGGCCGCGCCGGGCGTAGAAGGCATCGACAAAGGCGGCCAATGTACCCTGTTGAATTGCCTCGCGCAAACCAGCCATGAGGCGCTGGTAATGGCGCAAGTTGTGGATTGTATTCAACATGCTGCCGAGCATTTCGCCGCACTTATCCAAATGGTGCAGATAGGCACGCGAGAAGTGTTTGCAGGTGTAACAGTCGCAGGTCGGATCCAGCGGCGAGTCGTCGTGACGGTGGAAGGCGTTGCGGATTTTCAGCACGCCGGTGTCGACGAACAGGTGTCCGTTGCGCGCATTGCGGGTCGGCATCACGCAGTCAAACATGTCGACGCCACGACGTACGCCTTCGACCAGGTCTTCGGGCTTGCCGACGCCCATCAGATAACGCGGCTTGTCACCCGGCATCTGCCCTGGCAAGTAGTCGAGCACCTTGATCATTTCTTCCTTCGGCTCACCCACCGACAGACCGCCGATGGCCAGACCATCGAACTCCAGCTCGCTCAGGCCTTCCAGCGAGCGCATGCGCAGCGACTCGTGCATGCCGCCCTGGACGATACCGAACAGCGCCGCGGTACTTTCGCCATGGGCGATCTTGGACCGCTTGGCCCAGCGCAGCGAAAGCTCCATGGAGGTCTTGGCCACGTCGAACTCGGCCGGATAAGGCGTGCACTCGTCGAAGATCATCACGATGTCCGAGCCCAGATCACGCTGCACCTGCATCGACTCCTCCGGCCCCATGAACACCTTGGAGCCGTCGACCGGCGAAGCAAAGGTCACGCCCTCCTCCTTGATCTTGCGCATCGCACCCAGGCTGAACACCTGAAAACCACCGGAATCGGTGAGGATCGGCCCCTGCCACTGCATGAAATCGTGCAGGTCGCCGTGGCGTTTGATCACCTCGGTGCCCGGACGCAACCACAGGTGGAAGGTGTTGCCAAGAATGATCTGCGCGCCGATGGCTTCGATATCGCGCGGCAGCATGCCCTTGACCGTGCCATAGGTGCCCACCGGCATGAACGCCGGGGTTTCCACCACGCCGCGCGGAAATGTCAGGCGGCCGCGACGGGCCTTGCCGTCGGTGGCGAGCAGTTCGAAGGACATGCGGCAGCTGCGCGTCATACTGAAACCTCGGGCCCGCGCGCGGCGGGATTGCGGGTGATGAACATGGCGTCACCGTAACTGAAGAAGCGATAACCCTCGGCCACGGCCTCGGCATAGGCCGCCATGGTTTCGGGGTAGCCGGCGAATGCGGACACCAGCATCAGCAGGGTCGATTCCGGCAGGTGAAAATTGGTGACCAGGGCGTCGACCACATGGAAGGGCCGACCCGGGTAGATGAAGATGTCGGTATCGCCACTGAAGGGCTTGAGCTCGCCATCGCGGGCAGCGCTTTCCAGGGAGCGGACGCTGGTGGTACCCACCGCCACCACCCTACCGCCACGGGCGCGACAGGCCTCAACGGCGTCGACCACGTCCTGGCTGACCTCCAGCCACTCGCTGTGCATATGGTGATCTTCGATACGCTCCACGCGCACCGGCTGGAAGGTACCCGCGCCCACATGCAGGGTGACGAAGGCGCTCTCGACGCCTTTCTCGCGCAGCGCAGCCAGCAGCTCGTCATCGAAATGCAGCCCCGCCGTGGGCGCTGCGACGGCACCGGCTTTCTGCGCATAGACGGTCTGATAACGCTCGCGGTCGGCGGCGTCATCCGGCCTGTCTATATAAGGAGGCAACGGCATGTGCCCGACACGCTCGAGCAGCGGCAGCACCGGCTCCTCGAAACGCAGCTCGAACAACGCATCGTGACGGGCCAGCATCTGCGCCTGGGCGCCGCCATCGATATCGATCAGCGAACCCGGCTTCGGCGACTTGCTCGAACGGATATGGGCCAGCACGCGGTGCTCGTCGAGCACGCGCTCGACCAGGATCTCCAGCTTGCCGCCAGTAGCCTTCTGCCCGAACAGACGTGCCGGGATCACCCGGGTGTTGTTGAACACCATCAGGTCGCCGGGACGCAGGTATTCGAGCAGGTCAGCGAACTGCCGGTGAGCCAGCGCACCACTGGCGCCATCGAGGATCAGCAGTCGGCTGGCACGACGCTCGGCAAGGGGGTGACGGGCGATCCGCTCGTCAGGCAGGTCGAAATGAAAGTCGGCAACGCGCATGATCGGAAGTGTGTCGTACTGCAGGGCGGAGCAGCTTACCGGAATTCCCTGCAAGTGACCACGCGAGCGCATTGACCAATGGCATCTTGCTCCCTATACTGCGCCGCCATTGTGCCCCGGTGGCGGAACCGGTAGACGCGGCGGATTCAAAATCCGTTTTCGAAAGAAGTGGGAGTTCGAGTCTCCCCCGGGGCACCATATATCCTTCAACTGTTGCCAGTTTTTGACAGTTCGCACTGAAACAGTGCCGTGTGTCGCCTCGATGCACTTGCTTGAGCCATTATAAAAACCCATCTGAATCTGCACCAAACACTCACGTAAATTACGTGGGTTTTCGCGTGCCCGAAGGGTTGGCATTTGCGCAAAAGTTAGCGTAGAGTTCAGCCACTGTGTTTGCATGGGTCGCCGAGAATCGTGACCTGATGCAGTAGATCGCCCTAGATCCGCTACATCCCGTTCGACTTCCATCACTCCTTGCAACCAGTCTTCAGTCCTCTACACATGGAGGCTGTCATCAACTCAAGTTCCAAGGATAAGAGACATGTCGAATCGTCAGAACGGTACCGTCAAGTGGTTTAACGACGAGAAAGGTTTTGGTTTTATCACTCCAGAAAGCGGTCCGGATCTGTTCGTACATTTCCGCGCTATCGAAGGTAACGGCTTCAAGAGCCTGAAAGAAGGCCAGAAAGTTAGCTTCGTTGCTGTACAAGGTCAAAAAGGCATGCAGGCTGACCAGGTTCAAATCCAGGAATAAGCCGCTGCTCTAAAAAACCCCTGACTCACGTCAGGGGTTTTTTTATGCCTGCAACTTAGCATCCGTGCTTTAACTGTCATCCACGCGAATCCCGACAATGCCCAACCACGCACTGCGCCCCCAGGGCGATTTCCCTTCGGCAGGCCTCGGCCGGCGCCTGGCCGCCATGCTATATGACAGCTTTCTGTGCATCGCCCTGCTGATCGTCGTGGGTTTTGTCTACAAGCTGATTCAGATGGCCATCTATGGCGAAGCGCAGTTGCGGCAATGGGCCGACGCCGGCGCCCTGGATCATGACCCGCTGCTTTCCAGCCTGCTATTGCTGAGCCTGTTCGGCTTCTTCGCCAAGTTCTGGACCCACGGCGGTCAGACCCTGGGCATGCAGGTGTGGGGCATTCGCGTCCAGAACGCGGACGGCACAGCGATCAGTCTCTGGCAGGCGCTGATGCGTTTCCTGGTCGCGATGGCGTCCTGGCTGGCGCTGGGACTGGGCTTTCTATGGGTGCTGATCGACAAGCGCAAGCGCAGCTGGCACGACCTGTACTCGAACAGCATCATCGTGCGCCTGCCCAAGCAGGCGCATCGCAAATGAAGAGCGCTGGAAGCTTGAAGAAGAAATGAAACGGCGTGCCCTCTCCCATTAAAGGAAAGGGCACGCGTCGATCAGCCAGCCCGGCGTAGCAGCCAGAGCCCGGCGATAGCACAGATGCTCGCCGGGATCAGCACGGCCAGCAGCGGCGAGAAGCCGAAGACCTGACTCGATGGCCCCAGCAGATCCTGAGCGATGCGGAACACGAAGCCCACCAACACACCAGTGAACACGCGCTGGCCGAGGGTGACCGAACGCAGCGGGCCGAAGATGAAGGAAATCGCCATCAGCACCAGTGCGGCGGTGACCAGCGGCTGCAACACCTTCGTCCAGAACGCCAGCCAGTAATTGCTGTTGTTCAGCCCCTGCTCCTTCAGATAGTGGATATAGCTCCACAAGCCGGTAATGGACAGTGCCTCGGGCTCCAGCACTACGGTGCCGAGCAGCTGCGGGCTGAGCTGGATATCCCAGCGCTCGGTCGGCGCCTTGACGACCTCGGTGCGACGATCATGGAACAACGTGGTCGTCACATCCTCCAGTTCCCAATAGTTGCCTTCGTAGGTGGCCCGGCGCGCGAAGCTGGAAGCTTCCAGACGGCGCTCGCCATCGAAGCGATAACGGGTCACCCCGAACAGCACACCGCTTGGCTGCACGGCGTTGATATGCACGAACTCCTGGCCCTGGCGGTGCCACATGCCGCGCTTGGCGGTCTGCGCCTCGCCACCACCCTGAGCCATGGCACGGCTTGCCTGGGCCTGGTTTTCGGTCCAGGGCGCCACGTACTCGCCGATCAGGATGCCGACCAGCATCAGCGCCAGCATCGGCTTCATCACGCCCCAGACGATGCGCCCGATAGACACACCGGCCGCACGCATGATGGTCAGCTCGCTGTTGCTGGCCAGGGTACCCAGACCGATCAGGCAGCCCACCAGCGCCGCCATCGGCAGCATGTCGTAAATGCGCCGCGGTGCGGTCAGGAATACGTACCACAGCGCATCACCGATGCCGTAGTTGCCTTCGATATCGCCCAACTCGTCGATGAGCGCGAACAGCAGGGCCAGGCCAACGATGATGCCGAGCACAGCCAGAATAGCGAACAGCACCTGTACGCCGATGTAACGATCCAGCTTAGACACGCGCATTCTCCCGACGGCTAACCAACTTCAGACGCAGCGGCTCCCAATAAAGCAGCGCCAGGCCAACCAGCAGGAACAGCAGGTGCACGCCCCACAGCCCGATGTAGGGCGAAATACGCCCCTTATCCAAGGCGCTGCGCGCGGCCACCAGCAGCCCCAGGTAAGTCATGTACAAGAGAATCGCCGGCAACAGCTTGAGGAAGCGACCCTGGCGCGGATTGACCCGCGACAGCGGCACGGCCATCAGGGTGACGATGAACACCAGCAGCGGAATGGACAGACGCCATTGCAGCTCGGACTGCATGCGCGGCTCGTCGCTGCCGAACAGCTGCGAGGTCGGAATCGCCTCGCGCTCGCTGATGTCCGCCGCCACCGAAGGTTTGGGCAGCAGCACACCGTAGGTGTCGTACTGGATCACCCGGTAATCGGCCTGGCCCGGATTGCCGTCATAGCGGTAACCGTTCTCCAGAATCAGGTAGCGGCTGCCGTCGGGCTGCACTTCCTGGCGGCCACTCTCGGCGACCAGCACGCTAATGCCGCGATCCTTGTCGCCTTCGCGGGACACGCGCTTGTCGGAAATGAAGATGCCGCCCAATTCGGTGCGATCGTCCGACAGCTCACGGGTGTAGGTGACCCGCGAGCCGTTGCGCATAGACTGGAAGCGCCCGGGCACCAGGGTATCGAACTCGGTCAAAGCGTCCTGCTGATTGAGGATCTTCGCCACCTGGGTCACGCCTTGAGGCGCCAGACCCATGCTCAGCCACGCCACCAGCAGGGCCACCACGGTGGCCGGCGCCAGGCTGTAGAGAAACAGCCGCTGCTGGCTCATGCCGGTGGCCGACAGCACGGTCATCTCGCTGTCCAGGTACAGCCGTCCATACGCCAGCAAAAAGCCCAGGAACAGGCCCAGCGGCAGGATCAGCTGCAGGAAACCGGGCAAGCGAAAGCCCATGATCAAAAACAGCACGCTCGGATCGAGTACACCTTGGGCCGCCTGGGCCAGGTACTTGATGAAGCGGCCACTCATGATGATTACCAGCAGTACGGCGCTCACCGCACTCAGGGTAACCAGAACCTCTCGGGACAAATATCGGAAGACGATCAAACAGACACTCCAGGGTTGTCAGGCTCAGGCGGCTGTGCTCAAACTAGCCGAACTGCATGCTGGCGCGCACTTTCAAGCGAACCGGCCGAAAAATTTGTCGTCATTATCCTGAATTCGCGACTCGTTGTCTTGGGGACACCACGCATGGAATTTCTCGTCAAAAGCGCTCGCCCGGAAACACTGAAAACCGCCACTCTGATCATCCCTGTTGGTGAAGGCGGCAAACTCGCCGCTACCGCCAAGGCCGTGGACGCAGCCAGCGGCGGCGCTATTGCTGCCCTGCTCAAGCGCGGCGACCTGGCCGGCAAGCCTGGCCAGACCCTGCTGGTTCACGGTGTAGCCAACCTCAAGGCCGAGCGCGTACTGCTGGTGGGCACCGGTAAAGACGCCGAACTGTCTGACCGCCAACTGCGCAAATTGATCGCCTCTGTTTATGGCGTGCTGAAAACCCTGGGCGGCAGCGATGCGCTGCTGGCCCTGCAGGATTTGCAGGTAAAGGGTCGCGATGCTTACGGCAAAGCCCGCCTCATTGTCGAAAGTCTGGTCGATGCCGGCTATCAGTTCGACCGTTTCAAGAGCCAGAAGGCCACGCCCGGCGCTCTGAAGAAGATCACCCTGATCACCGACAAGGCCGACACCGCCGCCGTCGAGCGCGCCACCCGCGAAGCGCGCGCCATCGCCGTCGGCATGGCGCTGACCAAGGATCTGGGCAACCTGCCGCCGAACATCTGCCACCCCAGCTACCTCGCCGAGCAGGCCAAGGAACTGGGCAAGGCGCACAAGAACCTCAAGGTCGAAATCCTCGACGAGAAGAAACTGCAGGCCCTCGGCGCCGGCGCCTTCCTGGCCGTCGGCCAGGGCAGCGAGCAGCCGCCGCGCATGATCGTTATGCAGTACAACGGCGGCAAGAAAGGCCAGAAGCCCCACGCCCTCGTCGGTAAAGGCATTACCTTCGACACCGGCGGCATCAGCATCAAGCCGGCCGCCGGCATGGATGAAATGAAGTACGACATGGGCGGCGCTGCCAGCGTGTTCGGCACCCTGCGCGCCGTGCTCGAACTGCAACTGCCGATCAACCTGGTGTGCCTGCTGGCCTGCGCGGAGAACATGCCGAGCGGCGGCGCCACCCGCCCGGGCGACATCGTCACCACCATGAGCGGCCAGACCGTGGAAATCCTCAACACCGACGCCGAAGGCCGCCTGGTGCTGTGCGACACCCTGACCTACGCCGAGCGCTTCAAGCCGCAATCGGTGATCGACATCGCCACCCTTACTGGCGCCTGCATCGTCGCCCTGGGCAGCAACGTCTCGGGCCTGATGGGCAACGACGACGAACTGGTCAACCAGATCCTCGCCGCCGGCCGCCAGGCCGACGACCGCGCCTGGCAACTGCCGCTGTACGATGAATACCAGGAGCAACTGGACAGCCCGTTCGCCGACATCGCCAACATAGGCGGGCCGAAAGCCGGCACCATCACCGCCGGCTGCTTCCTGTCGCGCTTCACCAAGGCCTACAAGTGGGCGCACCTGGATATCGCCGGCACCGCCTGGATCAGCGGCGGCAAGGACAAGGGCGCCACTGGCCGCCCGGTGCCATTGCTGACTCAGTACCTGCTCGACCGCGTACAGGCCTGACCACCAGCGATGTGAGAGCGGCCGCCCTGGCCGCCCTCTTCACCACACGACAATACTGCCCACCGTGCTTTTCGCTTGAAGCTTGCCGCTTGAAGCCCGACACTTGCCGCCATGCCCCGAATCGAATTCTACGTACTGTCGTCGGCCACCCCAGCCGAACGCCTGCGCGCTGCCTGCCAGCTTGCCGGCAAAGCCTGGCGAGCCGGCTTGCCGGTGTTCCTGCGCGGTCGCGACAGCGCGCAATGCAACGAACTCGACGAGCTGCTCTGGCGAGCCCGCCAGGAAAGCTTCATCCCCCACGGCCTGCATCAGGATGATCCGCACGGACCGGTGGTGATCGGCCTGGACGAAGAGCCCGCGGCGCAGCAAGCAGTGCTGATCAACCTCAGCAGCACGCTCAGCCCGCATATCGACCGTTTCAGCCGGGTGATCGAGATCGTCAACCAGGAACCCGACCTGCTGACCGCCTGCCGGGAGAATTTCCGCAGTTACCGGCAGCGCGGCTATGATCCCAAACGTGTCGAACTGTAGACCCCTGCCATGGACAACCTGAACCCTCCCCACAAACCCGGCGCCCTGCTCAGCGATCTCGAATCGATTCGCGAACTGCTCGATGACGACCTCGACCCGCCGCTACTCACTGACAAGTTCGACCCGGACGACATCCCCGTACTCTCCGACGTGGTACGCGCCCCCGAACCGGTTCTCGCCGCGCAACCCGCCGTTCCGGTCAGCGCCGCCGGCATCGCTTCCGAGGACGAGCTGCGCCAGACCGTGCAACGCGCCATTGGCCGTGACAACGAGATCAATCGCCTGGACACCGAGCTGCGCGCCGCGGCACAACTGCTGCTGCAGGATGTGATCGACGACTTCGTGCCGCAGATCGAGGCCGAACTCAAGCGCCGCTTGCAGGCACGTCTCAACCGCCTGCTGCCTCCACGTCGCTGACCCTCCCCCTGCCCTGACAGCGTTTTCCCGCTCGACCGATAGCCGCGAGAGCGGAAGAAAACTGCGCGGCGGTTGGTTATACTGCTCGGCTTTTCCGATCAGACGCCAGAAGGGTCCCGCCGCGCATGGACAAGACCTACCAGCCCCACGCCATCGAAACCGCCCTGTACGAAAACTGGGAGGCGAAGGGCTACTTCGCTCCGCAGGGTTCGGGTGAGCCCTACACCATCATGATCCCGCCGCCGAACGTCACCGGCAGCCTGCACATGGGCCACGGTTTCAACAACGCGATCATGGACGCGCTGATCCGTTTCCGCCGCATGCAGGGCCGCAACACCCTGTGGCAGCCGGGTACCGACCACGCCGGTATCGCCACCCAGATGGTGGTGGAGCGTCAACTGGCCGCCCAAGGCATCGACCGCCACGATCTGGGCCGCGAGAAGTTCTTAGGCAAGGTCTGGGAATGGAAGAACGAGTCCGGTGGCACCATCACCCGGCAGATCCGCCGCCTGGGCAGCTCGGTGGACTGGTCGCGCGAGCGCTTCACCATGGATGACGGCCTGTCCGAAGCGGTCAAGGAAGCCTTCGTGCGTCTGCACGAGGACGGCCTGATCTACCGCGGCAAGCGCCTGGTCAACTGGGACACCAAGTTCCACACTGCGATCTCCGACCTCGAAGTGGAAAACCACGACGAGAAGGGCCACCTGTGGAACCTGCGCTACCCGTTGGCCGACGGCAACAAGACCGCCGAAGGCAACGACTACCTGATCGTCGCCACCACCCGCCCGGAAACCCTGCTCGGTGACGCCGCCGTGGCCGTGCACCCGGAAGACGAACGCTACAAGGCGCTGATCGGCCAGTACGTCGAGCTGCCACTGGTAGGCCGCCGCATCCCGATCATCGCCGACGATTATTGCGACCCGGAGTTCGGCACCGGCTGCGTGAAGATCACCCCGGCCCACGACTTCAACGACTACGAAGTCGGCAAGCGCCACAACCTGCCGCTGATCAACATCTTCGACAAGGACGCCGCCGTCCTGCCGGGCGCGCAGATCTTCAACCTCGACGGCAGCGTCAACGCCCTGCTCGACGCCAGCCTGCCCGCTGCCTACGCCGGCCTGGATCGCTTCGAGGCACGCAAGCGCATCGTCGCCGACATCGACACCCTGGGCCTGCTGGACAAGATCGATGACCATGCCCTGAAGGTGCCCAAGGGCGACCGCTCCGGCACCGTCATCGAGCCATGGCTGACCGATCAGTGGTACGTCTCCACCAAACCGCTGGCCGAAAAGGCCATCGCGGTGGTCGAGAGCGGCGAAATCCAGTTCGTGCCCAAGCAGTACGAAAACATGTACTTCAGCTGGATGCGCGACATCCAGGACTGGTGCATCAGCCGTCAGCTGTGGTGGGGCCACCGCATTCCGGCCTGGTACGACGAAGCCGGCAACGTCTACGTGGGCCGCGACGAAGCCGAAGTGCGTGCCAAGCACAGCCTGGGCGATATCGCCCTGCGCCAGGACGATGACGTCCTGGATACCTGGTTCAGCTCCGGTCTGTGGACCTTCTCGACCCTCGGCTGGCCCGAGCAGACCGAGTTCCTGAAGACCTTCCACCCCACCGACGTGCTGGTCACCGGTTTCGACATCATCTTCTTCTGGGTCGCCCGGATGATCATGATGTCCACCCACCTGACCGGACAGATCCCGTTCAAGACCGTCTACGTGCACGGCCTGGTGCGCGACGGCCAGGGCCAGAAGATGTCCAAGTCCAAGGGCAACGTGCTCGACCCGCTGGACATCGTCGACGGCATCGACCTGGAAACCCTGCTGGCCAAACGCACCAGCGGCATGATGCAGCCCAAGCTCGCCGAGAAGATCGCCAAGCAGACCAAGGCCGAATTCCCGGAAGGCATCGCCAGCTACGGCACCGACGCCCTGCGTTTCACCTTCTGTTCGCTGGCCACCACCGGCCGCGACGTGAAGTTCGACATGGGCCGCGTCGAGGGCTATCGCAACTTCTGCAACAAGCTGTGGAACGCCGCCAACTTCGTCATCGAGAACACCGATGGCCAGGACACCGGTGTGAATGGTGAACAAGTCGATCTGTCGCCGGTCGATCGCTGGATCATCTCCGCGCTGCAGCGTTGCGAGCAGGACGTGACCCGACACCTCGACGCCTTCCGCTTCGACCTGGCCACCCAGGCCCTGTACGAATTCGTCTGGGACGAGTACTGCGCCTGGTACTTGGAACTGGTCAAGCCGGTGCTGTGGGACGAGTATGCCCCCATCGAGCGCCAGCGCGGCACCCGCCGCACGCTGGTGCGTGTGCTGGAAGTGATCCTGCGTCTGGCTCACCCGTTCATGCCGTTCATCACCGAAGAGATCTGGCAGCGTATCAAGGGCCAGGCCGGCGTCAGCGGCGAAACGCTGATGCTGCAACCCTGGCCGGTGGCCAACGAAAGCCGCATCGATGCGGCGGCCGAGGGCGACATCGAGTGGGTCAAGCAACTGATGCTCGGCGTACGGCAGATCCGTGGCGAGATGAAGATCTCCATGGCCAAGCGTATCGACGTCATCCTCGCCAACGCCAATGCCGAAGACCTGCGCCGCCTCAACGACAACGCCCCGCTGCTCAACAAGCTGGCCAAGTTCGAGTCGGTGAAGGTGCTCGCTGCCGGCGAGCAAGCGCCGATGTCCGCTACCGCCCTGGTCGGCGACATGCAGGTGCTGGTGCCCATGGCCGGCCTGATCGACAAGGAAGCCGAGCTGGCGCGCCTGGACAAGGAAATCCAGCGCCTGGAAGGCGAAGCCAAGCGGGTTGGCGGCAAGCTGGCCAACGAAGGCTTCGTCGCCAAGGCACCGGCCGAAGTGCTCGAGAAGGAACGCGCCAAGCTGGCCGAGGCCGAGCAGGCCCTTGCCAATCTGCTGGAACAGCGCGGCAAGATCGCCAGCCTGTAAACCATTGCGCTGAAAAAACGGCCCGCCGCGGTAACGACCCGGCGGGCCGTTTTCGTTTATGGGCATGCCGTGTCGCATCAGGCAGTATGCTCTCGACTCTTCACACGATCGGACGATGCAAATGGACGTGAGCAAGACCAAGACCAGCTTCTACCGCCGCCTCTACGTGGCCTGGCTGATCGACAGCGGCAGCGCCGATAACGTGCCCGCCCTGATGGCCGCCACCGGCATGCCCCGGCGCACCGCCCAGGACACCCTGAGCGCCCTGGAGGAGCTGGATATCCGCTGCGAATTCCAGCAACAGGATGGCGAGCGCAACAATGCCGGCAGTTACGTGATCCGCGACTGGGGCGCCATCGACAAGCGCTGGATTGCAGCCAACCTGCAGCAGATCAAGACGGTGCTGGGCTATCCCTGAGAACCTGCTCGAAGGCTGCTGCACGTCGACACTGCCTTTGTGGGGCCGCCTAGGCCTTGCATCGTTCCAGCTCGCGAGCCGTTGAACAGGCTCTGAAACCTCCCCGGCAAGGAGCACAAATGAACCTCGACCTGCTGATGGTGCTCGGCCTGCTGTTCACGGCCGTGGTGCTGTTCGTCATCAACAAACCGCGCATGGACGTGGTGGCCTTGATGATCCTCGTCGCCCTGCCACTGACCGGCGTGCTGACCATTCAGGAAACCCTGGCCGGCTTCGCCGACCCCAGCGTGATCCTGATCGCCGCACTGTTCGTGATCGGCGAGGGTCTGGTGCGTACCGGCATCGTCTATCGCCTCGGCGACTGGCTGGTGACCAAGGCCGGCAGCAGCGAAAGCCGCTTGCTGATCCTGCTGATGGTGGCCGTGGCCGGGCTGGGCTCGGTGATGAGTTCCACCGGCGTGGTGGCGATCTTCATTCCGGTGGTACTTGGCGTGGCGGCGCGGCTGAAGATCGCGCCGGGCCGATTGATGATGCCCCTGGCCTTCGCTAGCCTGATCAGCGGCATGCTGACCCTAGTAGCCACGCCGCCGAACATGGTGGTGCACAGCGAGCTGCTGCGGGCTGGACTGCCAGGTTTCAGTTTCTTCAGCTTCACGCCCATCGGCCTCGCCGTGCTGGTGCTTGGCGTGTTCTACATGCTCGCCACGCGGCGCTGGCTGCAGCGAGACATCGATAGCGACGCCTGCGCGCCGCCACGCCTGACGCTCGCCGATCTGGCCGACAGTTATCGCCTCAACGAACGCGAGCGCCGCCTGCGGGTGCGCGCCGACTCGCCGCTGGCCAACCAGGCGCTGGACGAGCTGCAACTGCGTTCGCACTACGGCATCAACGTGATCGCCGTGGAGCGCCAGCGGCAGTTCCGCACCCTGTTGCTGATGGCCACCGGCAACACCCAACTGCTGCCCGGCGACGTCCTGCTGGTCGACCTGGCCAGCCCGGCCATTGCGGTGCTCGGCGCCTATCAGGAACTGGGCCTGGAAGCGCTGCCGCTGCGTAACTCCTACTACAGCGTGCACTCCCACGAGCTGGGCCTTGCCGAAGTGGCCCTGCCGCCGGAGTCGCACCTACCGGGCAAGAGCATTCAGGAACTGGGCCTGCGCAGTCGCTACAAGCTCAACGTGGTCGGCCTGCGTCGTCACGGCCAGGCGCTGGAAGGCCTGCTGGTGGACGAAAAACTGACCCACGCCGACACCCTGCTGGTGGCCGGTAGCTGGAAGCAGATCCATCACCTGCAGAGCCTCAACCGTGATTTTCTGGTGCTCAGCCTGCCCGCCGAGGTCGACGAGGTGGCGCCCGCCGCGCGCAAGGCGCCCTATGCCCTGCTGAGCCTCGCGGTGATGGTCGGGCTGATGATCAGTGGCCTGGTTCCCAACGTCATGGCCGCGCTGATCGGTTGCCTGCTGATGGGCGCCTTCCGTTGTATCGACATGCCCAGCGCCTACCGTTCCATCCACTGGCCGAGCCTGATCCTGATCGTCGGCATGCTGCCGTTCGCCCTCGCCCTGCAGAAAACCGGCGGCATCGACCTGGCGGTGAACGGTCTGGTCGGCGCCCTCGGCAATGCCGGGCCACGGGTGATCCTCGCCAGTCTGTTCGCGGTTACCGCACTGATCGGCCTGTTCATCTCCAACACCGCGACCGCCGTGCTGATGGCGCCAGTGGCCATAGCTACCGCCCAGGCGCTGGGCGTATCGCCACTGCCGTTCGCCATGACCGTCGCCCTCGCCGCCTCGGCAGCGTTCATGACACCGATTTCCTCGCCGGTGAACACCCTGGTGCTGGGGCCTGGTCAGTATCGCTTCGGGGATTTCGTGCGTATCGGCGTGCCGTTCACCATTCTAGTGATGATCGTCAGCGTGGTGATGGTGCCGTGGATATTTCCGCTGTAACAGGCTACTGGCTCGGGCATTAGGCATAACCTGTGGGAGCGGGCGGGCCCCCCCGAGTCCATGCCCGCGATTCGCGCGCATGGCGCGCTCCCACAAACGCAGCGAATCAATGCTTGCACCAACAACCACCAAGCACACCACCCACAGCTGTGGGAAAATGCCCGGCCCGCCACTTCTGCAATGATCAGCATGCCCAGCAAACGCCCGCCCAAACAGCTCGCCCAGTCCGTCGACAAAGGCCAGTTGCACGCCCGCAACCGCCATCAGGGCCGTTACGATTTTCCAGCGCTGATCAAGGCCAGCCCAGAGCTGGCGGCGTTCGTAATCATCAATCCGTATGGCAACCAGAGCATCGACTTCGCCAACCCCGCGGCGGTGAAGGTGTTCAACCGTGCGCTGCTCAAGCAGTTCTACGGCATCGCTCACTGGGATATTCCGGCTGACTACCTGTGCCCGCCAATCCCCGGGCGAGCTGATTATCTGCACTATCTGGCCGACCTGCTGGCCGATGACAACGGCAGTGAAATTCCCCGCGGCGCGGCAGTACGGGCACTGGATATCGGCGTGGGCGCCAATTGCATTTACCCGCTGCTGGGTAACCGCGAATACGGCTGGCGTTTTCTGGGCGCGGACATCGCGCCCGAGGCCATTGCCTCGGCAACGGCCATCGTGCAAGCGAACTCGGGCCTGAGCGATCAGATCGAGCTACGCCTGCAGGCGGATGCCGGGCACGTCTTCAGCAATCTGTTGCAGAGCGACGAACGTTTCGAATTGACCCTCTGCAACCCGCCCTTCCACGCCTCGGCAGCCGAAGCCAGCAGCGGCAGCAAGCGCAAATGGCGCAACCTCGGCAAGCTCGACCCCAAGCGCAAACTGCCGGTGCTCAACTTTGGCGGCCAGGCAGCCGAGCTGTGGTGCCCGGGTGGCGAAGCCGCGTTCGTGACGCGACTGATCGGCGAAAGCGCCGAGCATCGTGACCAGGTGCTGTGGTTCAGCACGCTGATCTCCAAGGCCGGCAACCTGCCCGGCGTATACGCCACGCTGAAGAAGGTCGGAGCCGTGGACACCCGCACGGTAGAAATGAGCCAGGGCCAGAAGCAGAGTCGCTTTGTGGCCTGGACCTTCCATACGGCCGAGCAGCGTCAGCGCTGGATGAATAGCCGCGTCAGCTGAGCACGGCACCCGTCAGCCCGGGCGGCGTAGCA
This sequence comes from Phytopseudomonas straminea, assembly GCF_900112645.1. Lineage (GTDB taxonomy): Bacteria > Pseudomonadota > Gammaproteobacteria > Pseudomonadales > Pseudomonadaceae > Aquipseudomonas > Aquipseudomonas straminea. The sequence goes on from NZ_FOMO01000004.1 coordinate 80,105, forward strand.
GCATCAGCGCCAGCGCAGCCACCCACAGCAGCGATGCGCCGTAATTGATGCGCTGAAAGAGCCCAAAACCATGGCCGCTCTCCAGCGCGCCGGCCATCAGCGGCAAGGCACCAAGGGCGACCAGCGTACAGGCCAGCGAAAACCAGGAGAAACCAGGCAAGGCGAGCACGCGGCGAGCCAGCCAAACCCACAGCCCGCTGGCCAGCAAAAGGCTGAAGGCCATGATCAGCCCGGCGAGGTTGTGCAGGTTCTGGCTGGTCGACGGATTCGCCGGCGCACAGCCGGCGTCACAGGCGAAATAACCGGTGCCGAAACTGCCCAGGCCGTGGAGCATGATCAGCAAGCCACTCAGACGCGCCCATAGATTATCGAAGCGCCGCAGCACGCAGGCACCGAACAGCAAGAACAGCACGCCCAATGGGAAGTTGTTGATCAGCGGCGAGATACTTTGCGTCGGCGCCCCCTCGGCGCCCAACAGGCTCATGGCCTGATCGACATGGCTGTAGCCGGGATACAGCGCACCCGCGATGGCCACCCCCAGCGCCAGCCACAAAGGCGTGATCAATCCTGCGAAATACCCGGCTTTGAGCGTCCCGTTGCTGTACATGGTGCGTCCTTTTGGTGTCATGAGTGTCCGTTCAGTGACGTGATCCTCGAGCGACGCGACACATCCGATCGCCCCACTGCCCGTCGACTGTGAAACGCCAACTGCAGCTTGCCGGGCATTTTTCGTCCATAATCGCCGCCCTCGAAAAAGCTGCCGGGTTGCCTCCGGCCCTGAAAGGACGATCTCATGCTGCGCATCACCGAACTGAAACTGCCCCTCGATCACGCCGATGACGCCCTGCGCCCAGCCCTGGTCGAGCGCCTGGGCATCGACGACAACGAATTGCTCGAATTCAGCGTGTTCAAGCGCAGCTACGATGCCCGCAAGAAGTCCGGCGACATGCCGTTCATCTACACTCTGGATTTCAGCGTGCGCGACGAGGCCGCGCTGCTGGCGCGCCTGGCCAACGACCGCCACCTCGGCATCGCTCCAGACGTGAGCTACAAGCCACTGACCGTCAGCGCTGAACAACATCCGGCGCAGCGCCCGCTGGTGATCGGCTTCGGCCCGTGCGGCATCTTCGCTGCGCTAATTCTGGCGCAGATGGGCCTCAAGCCCATCGTGCTGGAGCGCGGCCAAGAAGTACGTCAGCGCACCAAGGACACTTGGGGCCTGTGGCGCAAGAAGGTGCTCGATCCCGAGTCCAACGTGCAGTTCGGCGAGGGCGGCGCCGGCACCTTTTCCGACGGCAAGCTGTACAGCCAGATCAAGGACCCGAACCATTACGGGCGCAAGGTGTTGGAAGAGTTCGTCAAGGCCGGCGCGCCGGAGGAGATCCTCTACGTCAGCAAGCCGCATATCGGCACCTTCCGCCTGACCGGCGTGGTCGCCACCATGCGTGAGGAGATCAAGGCCCTTGGCGGTGAAGTGCGCTTTCAGCAGCGCGTCAGCGATGTGCTGATCGAGGATGGCCAGCTGGTCGGTGTCGAGCTGGAAAGCGGCGAGCAGGTGCTCAGCCGCCACGTCATCCTGGCCCTTGGCCACAGCTCGCGCGACACCTTCCGTGCCCTGCACAGGCGCGGCGTGTTCATGGAAGCCAAGCCGTTCTCGGTGGGCTTTCGCATCGAGCACCCGCAGTCGCTGATCGACCGTGCGCGTCTCGGCAAATATGCCGGCCACCCGAAACTCGGCGCAGCCGACTACAAGCTGGTGCACCACGCCAAGAACGGCCGCTCGGTTTACAGTTTCTGCATGTGCCCGGGCGGAACCGTGGTAGCGGCCACCAGCGAGCCGCACCGGGTGGTCACCAACGGCATGAGTCAGTACTCGCGTAACGAGCGCAACGCCAACTCGGGCATCGTGGTCGGCATCACCCCGGATCAGGACTATCCAGGCGGCCCGCTAGCCGGCGTCGAACTGCAGGAGCGCCTGGAATCCCACGCCTACGTGCTGGGCGGCAGCAACTACGAGGCGCCGGGGCAACTGGTCGGTGATTTCATCGCCGGCAAGCCGAGCACCACGCTGGGCAGCGTCGAGCCATCCTACAAGCCGGGGATCAAGCTCGGTGACCTGGCCCCTTCGCTGCCGGACTTCGCCATCGAGGCGATCCGCGAAGCGCTGCCGGCCTTCGCCAAGCAGATCAGGGGCTTCGACCTGCACGACGCAGTGCTGACCGGTATCGAAACGCGCACCTCATCGCCGCTGCGCATCACCCGCGGCGAAGACCTGCAAAGCCTCAACGTACGCGGTCTGTTCCCGGCCGGGGAAGGCGCTGGCTATGCCGGCGGCATCCTGTCAGCGGGCGTCGACGGGATCCGTGTCGCCGAAGGCCTGGCACGTGCGCTGATGGGCGAGCAAGCCAACTAAGGCGCCTGCCAGCGGCACAGCGTGGTACGCCGCGAGCCATTGGACCGGCGCTCGGGATCGGCGACCGTGGCGATCTCGACGAAACCGGCCTTGCGCATCATGCCGGCCGAGGCGGCGTTCTCCTCATGGCGATCGATGTAGATATCCACGATGCCCGCCGCCTGGATGTCCGCCACCACCTGGCGCAGCAACGCCGAGCCGACTCCCTGCCCCGCGGCATTACGATGGATCACCGCCTCGCAGATGTAAGCGTGCTCGGTATCGATACGACTGTCGGGCTGGTGAGAACGAAAGCGCCGGGTACGCACATGGCTGACGAGCCCAAACAGCGCGCCCTGCCCCTCGGCCAGCAGCGCATGGCTGCTGCCATCGGCGATGCCCCGCAAGTGAGCGGTCACCTCGGCCGGCGGCAGGTAGTTCCAGGGGTTGGAGCCATGTTCGAGGATCAACGCGAGGAGCGCTTCGATGTCGGCGGCGTTTGCCACCCTTTGCTGCCACTGCATCTGCCTAACCTCGTAGGGGATGGGACAGAAGCAGTCTAGGGTTAGCTCAATTCTGTCGGCAGGCACAGTTGGCCAGCAAAGCGACAGCCCAGTTCAGGACTCCCAGGGCCGCCCGCGGGTACGGCGCACCAGCTTGACCTTCTCCTGCATCGCCGACTTGGCGAGCATGTGCGCGCTGACCGGTGCGGTGATGAACAGGAACAGGGTGATCAGCAGTTCATGCAGGCTCAGGCCGTCCGTATGGCTGCTGAAGAAAATCATCGACGCCACCACCATGCTGCCCACGCCCAGGGTGGTGGCCTTGGTCGGGCCGTGCAGGCGGGTGAAGAAGTCCGGCAGGCGGTACAGACCGATGGCGCCGATCAGCGCGAACGAGCAGCCGACCAGTAGAAAGAACGCCACCAGTGCTTCGATCCAGAATGGCATGGCAATGACCTCCTTAGTCGATGATTTCGCCGTGCAGCAGGTGCTTGCCCACCGCCACGGTGCCGACGAAGCCCATGACGGCGATCAGCAGCGCCGCCTCGAAGAACAGATCCGACTGCAGCCAGATGCCAAACACCACGATCAGCGCCAGAGCGTTGATGTACAGGGTGTCCAGCGCCAGCACCCGGTCGGGCATATCCGGGCCGCGCACCAGGCGAATCACGTTGAGCGTCACGGCGACGCCCATCAGGGCCATGCAGAAGGGAATCACGTACGCGAGCATTCGAAAATCTCCATCAGCGGGGCTTCATAGCGCGACTTGACCTCGGCGATCAGCGCCTGATCATCGGCCACGTCCAGGCCGTGCAGCAGTAGGGTCTTGTGGTCGCTGCTCAGGCCCGAGGACACGGTGCCCGGGGTCAGCGAGACGATGCAGGCGAGCACCGAGAGCATGAAGTCGTTCTCGATTTCCATCGGCACTTCAACGAACGCCGGGCGCAGCTTGCGCGTGGGCCCGAGCACCAGGCGGGCAACATGCAGGTTGGCAATGACGATGTCCCACAACACCATCAGCAGGTAACGGCACAATAGCAGCGGCCGGCGCAGGCGCGGCACGTCGAGCATGAAGCCGCTGCACAGCAAGGCGATACCCCAGCCGAGAAACGCGCCCAGCAGCAGATGACCGACGCTCGGCTCATTGACCATCAGCAGCCAGATCACCGTGAGCAGCGCGCTGAGCATGGGATGGGGGAACAGACGGCTCATTGCTCACCTCCGCGCACGATCTGCAGGTAGCTATTCACATCCAGCAACTGCTGGGCGACAGCCTGGATGTATTCCTGAATCGGCTGTGCCGCGACCACCAGCAGCGGCCCACCGGCCAGCAGGCAGATTGTGGCCAGGGCGCGGATGTGGTCGAACTGCGCATTCGGTGCCGGCTCGCCGCTGCAGCGCCAGAACAGCGTGCTGCCGGCGCGCACCAGGGCGATAACCATGCCCAGGCCGCCACACAGCACTACCGGCCACAGCACGAAGGTCTGCCAGCCGCTTTCCACCGAGCGCAGCAGCATGACCTTGCCCAGAAACCCCGAGAACGGCGGCAGACCAGCCACCGAGATCGCACCGATAAAGAACAGCCCACCGAGCAATTTCGGCTGCAGCAGCTGCGGCCCCTTGCGCAGACGCAGGCCGATTTCGCCGCGCTGGCGCGCCAGCATATCGGCGAGCAGGAACAGGCCGCCGCATATCCAGGTACTGTGGATCAGGTAGTAAAGCGCTGCCCCCAGGCTTTGCGCGCTGCCCAGCGCGACACCGGCAAGCAGGGTGCCGACCGAGACGATCACCAGATAGCCGATCAGCCGGCCCAGACTGCGCGCCGCCAGCGCGCCGGTCACACCCAGCAGCAGGGTCAGCGCCGCCAACGGCCACAACAGGTAATCGACCAGATGGGCCAACTGCCCCGCTTCACTGCCGAATACCAGGGTGAATACTCGGATGATCGCGTACAACCCGACCTTGGTCATCACCGCGAACAGCGCCGCCACCGGCGCGGTGGCCGCCGCATAGGCATTGGGCAGCCAGAAGTACAGCGGCAGGATGGCGCCTTTCAGGCCGAATACGATCAGCAGCAGATACCCCGCGGCAGCGAGCAAATGCTGGCGGTCTGGATCGGCTTCGGCCACCTTCAGCGCCAGATCGGCGATGTTCAGGGTGCCGAGCAAGCCATAGAGCATGCCCACGCCGATCAGAAAGAACGACGAAGCCACCAGGTTGAGCACCACGTAGTGCATGCCGGCCTTGATGCGCTTCGGCCCGCCGCCATACACCAGCAGCGAGTAGGAGGCGATCAGCAGGATCTCGAAGAACACGAACAGGTTGAACAGGTCGCCGGTCAGGAAGGCGCCGTTGATGCCGAGCAGCTGGAACTGCATCAGCGCGTGGAAATTCGGGCCCCGCTCGTCATCGCCGCGCACCGCGTAGAGCATGGCGAAGCCGGCCAGTACGGCCGTGACCAGCAGCATCAGCGCCGCCAGTCGGTCGAGCAGCAGCACGATACCAAAGGGCGCCTGCCAGTTACCCAGGGCATAGACCTGCAACACGCCGCTGTCCGCCTGCAGCACCAGCCAGGCGCTCAACGGCAGCAGCGACCAAGTGGCCAGCAGCGAAAGCCAGCGCTTGGCGGTAATCGACAGTTGCGAGCGAATCAACAGCAGGCTGCCGGTGAACAGCGGAATCAGGATCGGCAGGATCAACGCGTGATTCATCAGCGCGACTCCTCGCCATCGACATGATCGGTGCGCAGCTCACCCAGGGCGCGCAACGATAGCACCACCACGAAAGCGGTCATGGCGAAGCCGATGACGATGGCGGTGAGTACCAGCGCCTGGGGAATCGGATCGCCGTATTCGGCGCTCTTGCCGATCACCGCCGGCACGCCGGTACCGAGGCGGCCCATAGCGAACAGGAACAGATTGACCGCGTAGGAGATCAGGGTCAGGCCCATGACCACCGGGTAGATGCGCGCGCGCATCAGCAGGTACACACCGCTGGCGGCCAGCACACCCAGGGTGATGGCGTATAACGCTTCCATCAGAGAACCTCCTTGCTGGTTTCATCCTGGCTGACGTGGCCGATGTTGGAGAGGATCAGCAGCGTGGAGCCGACCACCGCCAGGTACACGCCGAGGTCGAAGAGCAGCGCAGTGGCCATTTCGAACTCACCTATCAGCGGCAGGTGGAAGTGATCGAATGCTGAGGTCAGGAACGGTGCACCGAAGGCCAGGCTGCCCAGACCGGTGAGCGCGGCGATCAGCACGCCGAAGCCAGCAATGCTGTGGAAGCTCCAGGGCATGCGCCGCTGGGTCCACTCCACGCCGTGGGCGACGTATTGCAGAATCAGCGCGATGGCAGTGATCAGCCCGGCGATAAAACCGCCGCCCGGCAGGTTGTGACCGCGCAGGAAGATGAAGGCCGACACCAGCAGCGCCATCGGCAGCAGGATACGCGCGATGCTGTCGAGTACCATTGGGTGGCTGTCCTTCGACCACGGTTTGCCGTTCGGGTCGGTGAGCGGATGGGGCAAGTGCAATCCGGCCAGCAGCCCGTAGATGCCAATCGCAGCGATCGCCAGTACGGTGATCTCGCCGAGCGTATCGAAACCGCGGAAGTCGACCAGAATCACGTTGACCACGTTGGTACCACCGCCCCCGCTGACGCTGTTTTCCAGGAAGAACGAGGCGATGCTGTCATACGGCCGGGTCATCACCGCATAGGCCAATAGAGCGACGGCGATCCCGGTACCGCCAGCCAGCAGCACATCGCGCAGGCCGCGCAGGCTGCTCGACTCCATTGGTGTGCGGTCAGGCATGAAGAACAGCGCCAGCACCAGCAGGATGATGGTCACCACCTCGACCGACAGCTGGGTCAGGGCCAGATCCGGTGCCGAATAGCGGGCAAACGCCAGGGCCACCATCAGGCCGGCGCAGCTCAGGGTCATCAGCGCCTTGAGGCGATTGCGGTGGAACACCACAGTCAGAACTGCCATCACGCACAGCACGACCATGCCGAGCACGGTGATGCCATCGGGCGGCGTCAGCGGTACATCTCCTCTGAGCGACTCCATGGGCGACAAGGCGGTGATGATTAGGATCAGCGCGCTGAGCAGTAGAAAGGCCACGTAGCGTTGCAGGGAGCCGCTTTCCATCAGCTTGGTCACCCAGCGGGCGCTTTTGACCAGCCGTGCGTTGAGCAGCTCGAACAGTTCCTTGGCATCGACTTCTGGCATGCCGTTGTACCAGCGAAACAGCGGCTCGCGGCAGGCGTAGACGATGATGCCGCCGATCAGCGCGACCACGCTCATGCCCAGCGGCAGGTTGAAGCCGTGCCAGATCGCCAGGCTGTAATACGGCACCGCGCCGCCCAGGGTGGCGCTGGCCGCCGAGGCCAGCAGCGGCGCCACCGTGTAGGCCGGCAGCATGCCGACCAGCAGGCACAGGAACACCAGAATCTCCACCGGAATTTTCATGTAGCGCGGTGGCTCGTGGGGCGGATACTTGGGCAGATCCTTCGGCTCACCGTTGAAGAACACGTCGTGGATGAAGCGCAGCGAATAGGCCACCGAGAACACCCCGGCCAGGGTCGCCACGGTAGGGATCATCCAGTTGAAGATGCCCAGCAGATCCTGATTGAGCGTCTCGGTGAAGAACATCTCCTTGCTCAGGAAGCCGTTGAGCAGGGGTACGCCAGCCATCGCCGAGGCAGCCACCATGGCCAGCACGGCGGTGTGCGGCATGTATTTCCACAAGCCGGCGATACGGCGCATGTCGCGGCTACCAGTCTCGTGATCGATGATGCCGGCTGCCATGAACAGCGAGGCCTTGAAGGTCGCGTGGTTGATGATGTGGAACACCGCAGCGACGGAGGACAGGTCGGTGTTGAAGCCGAACAGCAGGGTGATCAAGCCCAGGTGGCTGATCGTCGAGTAAGCCAGCAGACCTTTGAGGTCGTGCTGAAACAGCGCCATGATCGCCCCGAACAGCAGGGTCGCCATGCCGGTCATGCTAACCAGGTAGAACCACCACTCGGTGCCGGCCAGGGCCGGGTAGAAGCGGGCCAGCAGAAAAACGCCCGCCTTCACCATGGTCGCCGAGTGCAGGTACGCCGAAACCGGCGTAGGTGCGGCCATGGCCTGAGGCAGCCAGAAATGGAACGGGAACTGTGCCGACTTGGTGAACACACCGAGCAGTATAAGGATAAGGGTGATGGGATACAGACCGTGGCTGCGGATGGTGTCGCCGGCTGCCAGCACATCGCTCAGCTCGAAACTGCCGGCGATATTACCCAGCAGCAGAATCCCGGCCAGCAGCGCCAAGCCACCGCCACCGGTGACGGTCAGGGCCATGCGCGAGCCGCGTCGGGCGTCCGAGCTGCCGCTCCAGAAACCGATCAGCAGGAACGACGACAGACTGGTCAGCTCCCAGAACATCAGCATCAGCAGCATGTTTTCCGAAAGCACCACGCCCAGCATGGCGCCCATGAACAGCAGCAGATAGGCGAAGAAACGTCCCATGGGCTCCTGTTTGCTCAGGTAATAACGGGCATACAGAATCACCAGCAAGCCGATGCCGAGGATCATCAGGGCAAACAGAAAGCCCAGGCCATCGAGGCGCAGGCTCAGATTGAGCCCCAGTTCGGGCAACCATGGATAGCTGACCACCTGCACATCGCCGGCGAATACCGAAGGCTGCTGTAGCCACAGCAACACCAAGGCGGCGGCCGGGCCTAGCGCAGCGGCCAGTGCGCAGAGCGACCGCCCCAGGCGGTCAGCCAGAAGCGGAAGAAAGATACCTAAAAATGGTAAGGCGATGATCAGCGCAAGCGCCATACACTAAACCCCTTGTACAAGCCCGCCATGTAGCCTGACGGCCAGTTAGTGTGTGCCAGAAATGCCGGTCGCCTGGCGTCCGGCCGATCCCTGCAATGGTGTGCGTGATGCCAACCCGGCAAGTGGAGAAACCACCTCCGGCAGTCCGGCTCGGAGCATTACCAAGCCAGTTACGATCTGGTGTTCGCATATCGTGCGACCCGCTGTAACTGACTGGTGAACTACCCTGAGCGTTCGACTTGTTTTTCCAGACGAAGCCTGAAAATCCGGCTAAGAAACGCCTTCGATTATGCTTAGCTATCGACTTGGCGTCATGGATAGAATTATTACTAAAACTATCCCAGGTACGCCTTCGGATTAGCCTGGGCGCCGGCCACCAGCCTCTCTAATCCGGGCTTCATACGGCGCAAACGAAAAGGCCGGATCAGCTAACTGATCCGGCCTTGGTACGCGCAACGCGATATACCCGTTAGTGGGTTACGCGGCTGGTGCCATTGACGGTCATGATGCGTACGCGATCACCGACGCGGAAGATCTGGTTTTCTTCAACCGCCTGTACATAAGCGCGCATGCTGCCGTCGTCTTCACGAACGGTGATTTCCACACCCTGGGTGCGGGTGATGCCTTCCTCTGCAGCGGCGCCTAGCAAGCCCCCCGCTACCGCGCCGATCACCGCCGCGACAGCCGAACCACGGCCACCACCGACGCCGCTACCGGCCACACCACCGATTACCGCACCGGCACCGCCGCCGATGGGGGTCTTGGTACCTTCAATCTTCACCGGGCGCAGCGATTCGATGGTGCCCATACGTACGGTCTGTACGGCACGCGCTTCATCACGCGAGTAGCTGTCGCCGGTCAGGCTGGAGGCGCAACCGCCGAGCGTAAGGGTCGCAGCAGCGAACAGAGCGGCAAAAAAACCAGGTTTAAGCATGACGATTCTCCAGACTGGACTGATAACCCTACGACAACTTGGCCGTCAGGACGGTCACTGTAATTGCCGACAAATTACTTCATCCGTTCAGCGTAGGTACAGGGTCGGCGTCTGATCACCCCGACACGCTTATAGACAGCCGTACCGGCCAATCGTCACCGCGCCCCACAGGGCTCTCAGCGACGGGCGGCCTGGGCGACGCGCCACAACCTGGCGAGATCGGCAGCCCGCGCTTGGAGCTCTTTCCCGGCGCTGGCGCAGGCCTGCTCCAAGGTGATCGGCCCTGGCGCCAGGCTGAAGCAGGCTTCGATGCCCGCCTCATACACCTGCTGGTAGCCCTCGCCCAGGCTGCCTGCCAGGGCGATCACCGGCACGCCCTGTTCGCGCGCCACGCGAGCCACGCCAACCGGCGTCTTGCCGTGCAGACTCTGGTCATCCAGGCGCCCTTCTCCGGTGATCACCAGATCAGCGCCACGTACTGCATCGGCCAGGCCGGACAGCTCGGCCACCAGCTCGATACCGGGGCGAAAGCGCGCGCCGAGAAAGGCCTTGGCCGCAAAGCCCAGACCGCCGGCGGCACCGACGCCGGGGAAGGTGCTGAAGTCCTCGCCCAGCGCCTCGCCGACCACCTCGGCTAGGCGCGCCAGGGCGGCATCGAGCTCTTCGACCTGCTGCGCGCTGGCGCCCTTCTGTGGGCCGAATACCGCTGACGCCCCCTTGGCGCCGCACAGCGGATTGTCGACATCGGCGGCTACCTCGACCTGGACGTCGTGCAGACGCGTGTCCAGCGCACTGAGGTCGACACGCTGCAGCGCCGCGAGGGCCGCGCCGCCGGGGCGTAGCTCGTTGCCGCCAGCATCCAGAAAACGCACACCCAGTGCCCGCAGCAGGCCGCTGCCGCCATCATTGGTGGCGCTGCCACCGAGGCCAAGGATGATGCGTTTGGCGCCTGCATCCAGCGCCGCAATGATCAGCTCGCCGGTGCCGTAGCTGCTGGTTACCCGTGGGTCGCGCTGGCCGCTCGGTACGTGATGCAGGCCGCTGGCCGCCGCCATCTCGATGACTGCCGTACCGTCACCCAGCCAGCCCCAGTGCGCCGTTACCGATGTCGCCAGCGGCCCCTGCACCACCTGTTCACGACGCTCGCCACCGGCGGCCGCCAGCACCGCATCCACGGTGCCTTCGCCACCATCGGCCATCGGACACAGGACGATCTCGGCGTCCGGATATACGGCTAGCCAGCCGCGGGCGATAGCCTGGGCTACGTCAGGCGCACTCAGGCTCTCCTTGAACGAATCAGGAGCGATGACGATTTTCATGTGGACAACCTCGAAAACGGCGAGGCGCCCGCAGGCGCCCCGATTGAATAGCTTTACAGCAGAACCAGGCTCAGCAGCCAGACGGTGATGATGCCGACCACACCCTGAATCAGCGTGGCCATGGTTTGTGCCCGGTAGGCGACGGCCACCGGCATGCGACTGAACTGGGTGACCACCCAGAAGAAGCTGTCGTTGGCGTGGGAAACCGTCATGCCGCCTGCGCCAATGGCCATCACGGTCAGCACGCGACCCATTTCGCTATCCAGGCCCAGCTGGCCGAGCAGCGGCGCGACCATCGCCGAGGTGGTCACCAGCGCCACGGTGGTGGAGCCCTGAGCGGTCTTCAGCGCAGCGGCGACCAGGAACGGCATGAACAGACCGACGCCCAGAGCGGACAGCGTGGTGCCCAGGTAATTACCCAGTGGCGTGGCGCTGAGCACGGCGCCAAAGGCGCCCCCTGCCCCGGTGATCAGAATGATCGGCGCTGCCGAGACGATGCCCTCGGATACCCGGTCATGCAGATTCTGGCGCTTGCCGTTGCCCTTGAGCAGGGTGGAAGCCAGGGCGAGACCAACCAGCAGCGCCATCACCGGATGGCCGAGGAAGCTCAGCACGCTCAGCAACGTGCCATCGCCCAGAGGCCGGCTCGGGAACACCGCGATAGAGCCCAGGCAGATCAGCAGAATCGGCACAAATATCGGTGCGAAGGCCTGGGTCGCGCTGGGCAGCGTGCCGTACTGAGCACGCAGCGCCGCGAAGTCTTCGCTGCCGGGCATAGGCGTGCCGTCATCTTCCAGGGCGATGTCCTTACCGATAAAGCGGTTGGCCCACAACATGCCGGCCAGCGCGGTGACCAGCGCCACCACCAGACCGACGGCGATAACCAGCCCCAGGCTGGAACCCAGACCAAGGTTGCCGGCCGCGGCGATCGGCCCCGGCGTCGGCGGCACGAAGGTGTGCGTGGCGTAGAGACCGGTCGCCAGGGCTACGCTCATGGCGATCACCGAGACCTTCATGCGCGCCGCCAGGGCGTTTTTCAGGGAGTTGAGAATGACGTAACCCGAATCGCAGAACACCGGGATCGACACCAGGTAACCGATGATCGACATGGTCAGCGTCGGGAAGCGTTCGCCGAGCAGCTTGATCACCGTTTCGGCCATAGTGATCGCCGCGCCGCTGCGCTCGAGAATCACCCCGATGATGGTGCCGAGCACTATAACGATACCGATATTGCCCAAGATGTTGCCGAAGCCCGTGGCAACCGTCTTGAGAATGTCCTGATGAGGCAGTTGATAGGCGAAGCCGGCGAGCACCGCAGCCGCCAGCAGCGCGAGAAAGGGATGCAGCTTGAGACGCGTCGTCGACACCACGATAAAGGCGATGAGTGCGACCAGGATCAGAACCAGAGCCATGTGGTTTCCTCTTGTTGTTATAGGAGTTTCCAAGTGCCCGGCATTGTCACTCAGGACCTGCAGGCTTAACCCTGTTCACCCGCACAACGGCAGAGGGAAAAGTACGATCAACTCCTGTGCAAGCGCATCAACCACAGGCTCAGCTCGGCTCGATCAGCCCCAGGCCCAGGGATAACTGCAGACGCCGGTCCAGGCGCGTCAGCTCGACGCCGCTCAGCTCGGCAATACGGTCGAGGCGATAGCGCAAGGTATTGCGGTGAATGCCCAGGGCATCGGCGCAGCTCTGCACCTGGCCGTCATGGGCGCACCAGGCCTCGAGGGTGGCGCGCAGTACGCCGTTGGCGTCCTGAGCCAGCACCTTCTTCAACGGTGCCAGCCAGCCCTGCAGCAACCAGCTGTGGCGCTGGGCGTGCAGCAAGGTCGCCAGGCGATGTTCTTCGAGGGCCAATACGCGCAACGCCGGATGCCGCGCCGTGGCGAAGGCCTGCAGATCGCGCAGCGCCAGACAGGCCTGACGCAGCTGCTCGAGGGACTGCACCGGATCGCTGACCAGCAGCCGCGTCACGCCCCAGCTCCGCTCGTCCGCGACGTCCAGCCAATGCTGATCATCCTGCCCCGCCATCAGCGGACGACACCAGAGCAGCTCGCGCATGCCCAGCGGTGCAGCAAGGTGTTCCTTCTTACCGGCCAAGGCCCCGAGCAGCCGAGCCTGCTGCACCAGGGGCTCGCCCTGCTCCTGCAACTCCAGCAGGCAAACCTGACGTGGCCAGCCTAGTGCCAGCCCCTGCCGCTCGGCATCCGCGGCCAGCGTCGAGACGCTGGCCGCCGGGTCGAACAGCTGGCGCAGCCAGGCATCGAGCTGGTGCCGCTGCCAATGGCGCTCGGCCTGCACCTGACGCTGCTCGACCAACATCTCCGCGGCCATGCGCACCAGTTCGGCATAGGGCCGTACCACCTCGGGATCGCCGGTGATGCCCAGCACGCCGATCAACTCGTCGGCATGCAGCAGCGGCAGATTCACGCCCGGGCGAACGCCGCGCAGACAGGCGGCGGCCTGCTCGTCGATTTCTACCACTCGGCGGTTGGCCAGCACCAACTGGGCACCTTCATGACGGGTATGCAAACGCGCCGGGTCGCCGCTGCCGATGATCATGCCCTGGGCGTCCATCACGTTGATGTTGTACGGCAGGATGGCCATGGCGCGGTCGACGATGTGCTGCGCCAGGGTGGAGTCGAGTTCGAGCATGGGCGGGCCTGGTGATTGGAGTCGACGGTTCAGACCAGGCCGGCACCAGGGCCGGCCACAAAACTCAGGGAGCCAGGCGCTGGCGCAGCCAGGCTTCGCCGTTGAGCCGATAGTCGAGGCGGTCGTGCAGACGGCTGGCACGGCCCTGCCAGAACTCGATGCGCTCGGGCAGCAGGCGGTAGCCGCCCCAATGCGGCGGGCATTCAGGCGCTTGGTCGGCGAAGCGTCGCTCGGTTTGTGCCAGCAGGCCTTCCAGCTCACCGCGATCATGAATCACCCGGCTCTGCGGCGAGGCCCAGGCGCCGAGGCGGCTGCCCAGCGGGCGCACCTGGAAATAGGCGTCGGACTCGGCAGCTGTGACCTTTTCGACCCGCCCTTCGATGCGCACCTGGCGCTCCAGGGTCGGCCAGAAAAAGGTCAATGCGGCAAAGGGATTGGCCTGCAGCTGCTCGCCCTTGGCGCTCTGGTAATTGCTGAAGAAAGTGAACCCTTGCTCATCCAGGCCCTTGAGCAGCAGCACACGACAGTGCGGCCGGCCTTCGCCATCGACGGTCGCCAGGGTCATGGCGTTGGGTTCCACGGGGGGCTGCTCAGTTTTCACCGCATCGGCGAACCAGCTTCTGAACAGCGCGAGAGGCTCAAGCGGCGCCTGATCCTCGCTCAACCCGTCACGGGTGTAATCACGGCGCATGTCGGCCAGGGTCTGAGTCATGAGAAAGCTCTCGAAAGCGGCAAAGACCCTAGCTTAACGGTACGGATCTTATTTGGCTTGATCTGCGGCAACCACTTTCTTGGCATCGGCCAGCTTGGTGGTGCTCTTGTCGGCCGATTTGTCAGCGGTTTTCGCCACGGCCTTGGCCGCTGGTTTCGCTGCTGGCTTGGCCGCTGCCTTGGGTTTGGCCTTTGCAGGCGCCTTGGCTACGGCTTTGGCTGCCGGCTTGGCAGTAGCTTTGGCAGCCGGTTTCTCGGCAGGCTTGTCCGCCGGCTTTTCGGCAGCAGCCACAGCGGTGGCGGCAGCAGGCGCCGGATCTGGCGTGCTGTACTTGGCTATCAGCGCCTGTAGGGTGTCCTGACGGGTCAGGAGGATTTCCACCCGGCGGTTCAGTTCACGGCCATTGGCGCTATCGTTGGCAGCACGCGGCATGTCCGGGCCCATGCCCTTGACCATCAGACGGTCCTGTTTGAGGCCGCTTAGGCGGAAGATGGCGGTGAAGGCACGAGCGCGCTCAAGGCTAAGGGAGCGATTGGTATCCAGCGCGCCGCTGCTATCAGCGTGGCCGAGTACCAGCACACCGACCTTGCTGTCTTTCTCCATTACCTTGGCCACCCGGGTGATCGGGCCCAGGGTGACAGGCAGCAGCATGCCAGGGCGATCCGGGTTGAAGTTGCCCTTGACCGGCGCGGTGACCACCAGCAGGTTCTCGCGACGCTCCATCTCGAAGTTGCTGTCCTTGATCGCTTCGCGCACCAGCGGCTCGTATTCATCCAGCCAGGCCTGGGTAACTTCCGGCGGTGGCATGGGGACCGGCTTGGGATCTTCCTTCTTCTCGAACAGGGAGCAACCTGTCAGCAGTACGCAAAGCGCCAGTGCGCAAGTCTTGTAGGAAAGCATCGGTTCATCCACTAAGTAATCGGTCGTAGTCACCCGGGCAACCCGGAGTCAGCAGCTAAAAGCGTTATTGCGCAGGCGGTTATGCGCGGTTCCTAGAAACACTCGCATAAGATACCCGCAAGTTTCTGTGCCCGCGGATCCATTAAGACGAACGGCCCCAGGTTATTCGTAACAAACCCCACAGCCACGTCCCGTTCCGGATCGGCGAAACCTGTGGTGCCGCCCGCGCCGGGGTGGCCGAAGGCGCCCTTGCCCATTCCGTAGGTAGCATTGGCGACGGTGGGCTGGTCGAGCATGCAGCCCAGACCGAAACGCGTCGGGGTCAGCAACGTTCTGTCCTCACCGACACTGTGTTCGCGGGTGAGTTCAGCCAGCAGCTCGCTGTCGAGCAGGCTGCCATCAAGCAGGCCACTGTAGAAACCGGCCAGGCTACGGGCGTTGCCATGGCCATTGGCCGCTGGCTGCTGCATGCGTCGCCACTCTGGTTTGTTAGTGCTGGTCATGATCGACGGCGGATTGGTGAACGCCCGGGTGGTCATGGCCTGGGCATCGGTCATCATGGTCTTGAGCATGCGCTGAGCTGCCGCATCGCCCATATTGCCCTTGCCACGGCTGATGGTGGCGACGCGGTGAAATTCCTCGTCGGCCAAACCAACGTGAAAATCCAGGCCTAGCGGCTTGGCGGTACGGGCAACGATCGACTCACCCGGGCCGCGACCCTCGACGCGGCGCAGCAGCTCGCCGATCAGCCAGCCGAAGGTGATCGGCGCATAACCATGCCCCTCGCCCAGCGGCCACCAGGGCGCCTCGGCGGCCAGTGCGTCGGTCATGGTCTGCCAGTCGTAGAGAGCTTCGGCAGGCAGATTCGCGCGAATCGCCGGCAGCCCGGCCTGATGGCAAAGCAGATGGCGCACGGTAATGCGCTCCTTGCCGGCGGCGGCGAACTCGGGCCAGTAGCGAGCCACTGAAGCGTCGAGCTCCAGTTTGCCTTCGGCTACCAGTTGCAGCGCGGTGACCGCGGCGAAAGGCTTGGTGCAGGAGAACAGGTTGAGGATGGTATCGCTATACCAGGCCTCTTGGCCGTCCTTGTCGGCGACCCCGGCCCAGATATCCACCACGGTTTCCCCGCCTACCTGCACGCACAGCGCGGCGCCGCGCTCCTGCGGGTCATCGAACAGCGCGGCGAAGGCCTCCTTTACCGCTTCGAATTTGAGGTCGAAGTAACCCTGAATCTGCACTGACGGCTCCTGCTTCAAATAAAAGCGCCAGCAGGGCTGGCGCGTACGGATTAAGGCTTGGCTTCAGCCGCCGGGGCGTCGCCCTCGGCAGCCGGCGCGGCCTCGGGCGCCGCCTCTTGCGAAGGTGCTGCGTCCTCTTTGGACGGAGACTCCTGAGCAGGCGCGGCACCCGTTTTGGGCGCGGGCTCCTTGGCGGCCTGCTCGAGTACCAGCGGTGGCACGGTCAGGTTGGCCTTGCGCACGGCGCTGACAAAGCCATCCCACGGCCGATCGGTGATCGCCACCAGGCCCAGGTGACCGTTCTCGCCATCGAGCAGGCGCCCGGTGACTGGCTGATCCAGATACTGGAACCAGTGCACACCGACGATCTGCGGTTCTTCCAGGGCCTTCTTCAGGAAGTTGGCATAGGCCGGGCCACGCTCCTCCTCCTTGTACACCTCGGCGACGCCGCCCCAGAAAGGGCCGCGGTCGCGGGAGCCAAAGTGGAACTCGGTGACCAGCAGCGGCTTGTCGAGCTTGCGCAGGGCTTCGAAGTCGTAACCCTGCTGCGGCTCGCGGGTATAGAAGTTGAAGCTCAGCACGTCGCAGTACTGGGCGCAGGCCTCCACAGCCTCGGGAATGCTCGCCGAGAAACGGCCGCCGAGCAGCAGGTGGTTCGGCGTATGCCATTCCAGCGAATCGTCGATGGTCTTGAAGTAGGTATCGGCGAACAGACGCAGGAAGCGCTGCATGTCGGCTTCGATGGCCGGGTACTCAGGATTGATCGGTGGCGCCTGGAAGCCCGGATCCTCCATCAGCTCCCACGCTTTGAGGTCGATACCCCAGGCCTTGGACAGGCCTTCCTGGTTGCGGTACTTGTCGCGCAGCTGCTTGAGGAAGGCGCGCTTGGCCGGCACGTCAGTGGTCAGGCGCAGCGTGGCGTAAGCCAAGGCGTAGCGCGACAGCGGATCATCAGCCGGGCCGGCCCAGGCCAGCTCGTTGTCGGCGTAGTAACCGATCACCCAGGGATCGTCGCGATGGCCACGGGTGGCGATGGCAATGGCACGTTCGGCGGCCATGGCGAAACGTGGATCGAAGGGGTCGGGCATGCCGCCCCACCAGTCCACGCCAGTGCTGATGGTGGCGTAGTCACCATGGATCGACAACGGAATGCTGTACGGCATGCGTTTGTCTTCGGCGAACTCGTTGTCGCTCCAGTTACCCAGGGTATTGAAGCCCCAGGCTTGCAGGCGATTCTGCGCGCGCTCGCGCCACGCCTTGGCATCCTGAGCGCCATAGGTGCGCTGCAGGTTGGCGGCGTAGAAGTCGTACCAGCGGCCCTTGTCGAAGTCGCGGCCGCGGTTGGCGCCAGTGTCGGACTCGTTACTGGCACTGCCGTAGAACGCGGCGAGCGGCTCGCCCTCGGCCGGCAACGCGCTGAACATGATCTCGCGGCCTTCGACGTAGGTCTGGCTCTGCGAGCCGGTCACGGTGTTCACACCCAGCGAGTAGAAGGGATTGCCCTCCGGCGTGACCAGGAACCAGCGGGCACCGCGCTTCTCGGTACGGAAGAAACCGGTGGCCTCGAACGACGGGCCGCCGATCCAGCCGCCGTACATGTCCTGCTTGGGACGGCCGGCCTGCCAGGCTTGCAGCTGCTTGTCTTCCTGGGCCATGCCCTGGCGCAGCTGCTCGTCGTTCTTGATCTTGCCCGGCCAGTCGCGTCGGGTGTACTGGCCGTAGCCATCGACGATACCGCGATAGGCCTGCTCCAGATCGCCGCTGCCGCGCACACCGAAGCGGCCCAGCAGGATGTTTTGCGTGGCCTGGGGGTTGGGGATCGACAGGGTGACGGCGGAGACGTTCTTGACGTCGATCTCGCCATTGACGGTTTCCGCCAGCAGCAGCAGGCGGCCGTCGTAACGCCAGGGCATCGGCGCACCGGCGCGCATGCCTTGGGCACGCGGCGAGGTGGCGCCCAGCGGGATCAGCAATGTCTGCGCCGGGCCGGCCGGCAGGGCGATCTGGGTGGTCAGCCGCTTGCCGTCGGCGCTTTCGATGGTGACGTCCAGGGTCAGCGCCCAATCCATGGCGTTCTGCACGCGCAGGCTCATGGCGTTGGCCTGGGACCAGTCCCAACTGCCGTTTTGCGGAGTCAGGCGCAGGGTCGGGCGCTCGCCCGGATTGAAGGTCACACGGCGCAGGATCTCGCCCTGGGCGGCGCTTTCCGCGGTCACGCTGGGCAGGTAGGCGTTGTCGCCGGAGACCTGAACCGCGTCCATGGGACGCACGAAGTTGAACAGTTCCTGGCGATCGGCAGCAACGCCCAGCGTCGGCAGGCCGAGCAGCGTCACCAGCGCCAGGCGCCTCATCGCCAATGGATGTCGAGGACGGGCTGCAGCGATGCACAGTGACAGAACTTTGGTGACCAGACCGGCGGGTGCGTGCGCGTCGCACTGCCCCGAACGATCGGCCGACAGCAGCCAGGTGTTGACCTTCAAGACCCCTTCTCCCCGCAACTCGACGCCAAATATGAGTGCCCGCGACAGTCCCGTCACAAGCCTTTTGCTGCGTCTTAAACGCGCAGGCGCAATAGTGCGACAGATGGGGGCTCTACCGCAAAGCCCGCATGTCCGATGACTGACTTGCGGAGCGTTTTTTTTCGTCGAGGGGGGCGCGGCGGGAGACGAGGGTCTGTTCCCGCTTCAGCGCGAGCCGCGTTGCCGCGAGAAATGGCCTCCGGCTAGGCGCAACCCACAAGGCCGGGCCAATTTTTGCGCGATGCGGCGTTACTCGATGGCTCATTTGGCCTGCCAAACTTCGCACCTCGTGCCTTGCCTCGCGCAAAAACTGGATCCGGCGCGGCCGTGCGTGAAGCGGGAACAGACCCTAGCTGATTTCCCGCCGGAACGGCGGAAGCGCATTGAGAATCGCCTTGCCATAGCGCTGGGTCACCACGCGGCGATCCAGCAGCGTAATGGTGCCGCGGTCCGCCTCGGTACGCAGCAGGCGCCCGCAGGCTTGCACCAGGCGCAGCGAAGCATCGGGCACGGCGATTTCCATGAACGGGTTGCCACCACGCGCTTCGATCCATTCGGCCAGCGCGGCCTCGACCGGGTCGTCCGGCACGGCAAAGGGAATCTTGGCGATCACCACGTGCTCGCAGTATGCGCCCGGCAGGTCGACGCCCTCAGCGAAACTGGCCAGGCCGAACAACACGCTCTCCTCGCCGCTGTCGACCCGCGCCTTGTGCTTGTTGATGGTTTCCTGCTTGGACAGGTTGCCCTGGATGAATACGCGCTTGCGCCAGTCGCGCTCCAGGCCGTCGAACACGTCCTGCATCTGCCGGCGCGAGGAGAACAGCACCAGCGTGCCGCGCGAGCCCTGCACCAGATCGGGCAGCTCGCGGA
The DNA here is from genome assembly GCF_900112645.1 of Phytopseudomonas straminea. Lineage (GTDB taxonomy): Bacteria > Pseudomonadota > Gammaproteobacteria > Pseudomonadales > Pseudomonadaceae > Aquipseudomonas > Aquipseudomonas straminea. Next base: position 99,979 of record NZ_FOMO01000004.1, read on the forward strand.
TGATTGCCGCGGTGTGCTCGGCGGCGTTGCGCGGATCGGCCTTGAGATCCGGCACCCGCAGCACCCCGGCGTCCGCGTGGTGGAACGGGCTTGGCACCACTGCAGTGGCCGCTACCTTGGGCAGGCCGGCGCGCATGCGGTAACGGTCGAAGGTGCCCAGTGCGGTCAGCGTGGCCGAGGTGACCAGCGCGCCATAGGCGACGCTCCACAGGTTGCGGCGCAGGGTTTCGGCGGCAAGGATCGGGCTGGCGTTGACTTCGATGTCAAACAGCGCGCCGCTCTCGGCCAGGGTCAGCCAGCGCGCCATGGGCGGGCTGTCTTCGGGATCTTCGCTGGTGAACGCCAGCCACAGCTCCCAGGTGCCTTGGGCCCGTGCCAGCAGACTGCCGAACAGCGGGTACCACTCCTCGGCCTGATGGCTGGCGATACCGATGCTGGTCTCGCCGTCCATGGCCTCCTTGAGCTTCTCGGTCACCCCGGTAAACAGGTCGTTGAGCTTGGAAAAGCCCTTCTTCAATTCCAGGCCCAGCTCGATCAAGTGCTCGGGCACCACGCCGCCGACGAAACGGTGACGCGGGCGCTCACGCCCTTCCATGTCCTCGCCAGGCTTGAAGTCGGCCACCTGCTCGCAAGCGCTGAACATGAATTGCTGATGGGTCTTGAGCTCGCGGGCCAGCTCCGGCACCTGCTCGATCAGCCGCCCGAGATCACCGGGCAGCGGGTGCTGGGCCAGGAGCTTGGTGAGGTTCTTGGCGATCTGCTCCAGCCAATCGGCCGTGGAACGCAGCCGGGTGAAGTGGGCGAAATGGCCGATGGCTTTGTCCGGCAGGTGATGGCCTTCGTCGAAAACGTACAGGGTGTCGCGCGGGTCAGGCAGCACCGCGCCGCCACCGAGGGCGAGATCGGCCAGCACCATATCGTGGTTGGTGACGATCACGTCGACCTTGCCCATGCCTTCGCGGGCCTTGTAGAAGGTGCATTGTCCGAAATTCGGGCAGTGGCGGCCGGTGCACTGGCTATGATCGGTGGTCAATTGCGCCCAACGGCTGTCTTCCAGTTCCTGGGGCCAGCTGTCGCGGTCGCCGTCCCATTTGTTGCCGGCAAGCTTCTCGATCATGCTGGTGAACAGCTTCTGGCCTTCCTCATCGACATCGATGCGAAAGCCTTCTTCCTCGAACAACTGCGCCGTGGAGCTCTGCGCCTGGCCTTCCTGCAGCAACACGTCGAGCTTGGACAGACACAGATAGCGGCCTCGGCCCTTGGCCAGGGCGAAGCTGAAATTCAGGCCGCTGTTGCGCATCAGGTCGGGCAGATCCTTGTGCACGATCTGCTCCTGCAGCGCCACGGTGGCGGTGGCCAGCACCAGGCGTTTGCCCGCCGCTTTAGCGGTGGGGATGGCAGCCATGCAGTAGGCCACGGTCTTGCCGGTACCGGTGCCGGCCTCGACGGCCACCACGGCCGGGTCACCGAGGCGACGCCCTTCATCGTCGGTCTTGATGGTACCCAGCACCTTGGCCACCTCGGCGATCATCAGGCGCTGCCCATAGCGAGGCTTGAGGCCCTTGGCTTCGAGAAAACGGGTGTAGGCGCCCTGAATCTGGGCCTTGAGTTCGGTGCTGAGCATTAAGGATCTTGACTACGAAAAGGCTGGATATATTTTCAGTATTCGAAAACGGCCGCTATCATAACGCGCCTATCGCCTGCGTGCTGACTCGCTTGCCTGCTCCCGATGAAGCGCACGACTTGCAAGCCGCCGGGCCCGACTTCTGAAATCGATCAACGTGAGGCGCAGCCGCGCCTTGAACAACCTGGATGGCCAAACGGCGTCCCGAGGTGATCAGTTGAAATACCGGAGCGCCTGAATGCCACCTTATTCCCCTCTGTACACCTTGCACCTGTTGGCGGCGCTGATCTGGGTTGGCGGCATGTTCTTCGCGTGGATGGTGCTGCGCCCGGCCGCCGGCACTCTGCAGGTGCCGGAGCGCCTTACCTTGTGGCTTGAGGTGTTTCGCCGCTTCTTCGTGTGGGTGTGGATCGCCGTCGTGGCGCTGCCGATCACCGGCGTGGGCATGCTGCACATGGGCTTCAGCGGTTTCGATGGTGCGCCGCGTTACGTTCACGTAATGATCGGCCTGTACCTGGCGATGCTGGCGCTGTTCCTACGCATTCAGGCGCTGCAACTGCCGGCCATGCGCCGCGCGGTGGAAGCGCAGGACTGGCCGGCAGCCGGTGCGGGGCTGGGCCGTATCCGCCGGCTGGTCGCCTTCAATCTGCTGCTTGGTCTAAGCGTGGTATCGCTCGCAGCAGCGCGCCCCAGCCTCTGACGGCAGCTTGAAGCACTAATAAAGAAGGGCCTCTACAGGCCCTTTTTCATTCAGAAGCGTACTATGTCCAGCCGCCCCGCCTGACCGGCCTCGCCAGGCCGGCCGGGTACACCAGAACGGCCATCGAGGCCGGCGCTGGTGCTGTAGATCCAGCAGCCCTTGCTCGCACCGCCGCTGCCGGCATTGCCTGCCGTGCCGGCAAGCCCGCCTGCTCCGCCATCCAGGCGCGCCTGTAGATGCTCGACCGGAAAGTCGCTGGGTACTTCCAGACGAATCTGGCCACCGGACGCCCCTGGATGACCATCGCTGCCATCCTGACCGTCATAGCCTCCGCTGGCCTGACCCCAGGCGCAGCCGCCAGGCTTGCCATCGGCGCCGTCCAGGCCAGCGTAACCCGCTGCACCACGACCACCACGAGCGTCGAGTACCCAGGGCTCGGTGGTTACCGATTTCATGCGGATGACCAGCGTGCGCCCAGGCAGCGCGGCCCGCTGCGCAGTACCAGGCGCACCCGGTGCATTGATCTGTGCACCGGCGGCGATGTCGCCGGTGCCGATATCCAGCAGCAGACGTTCGGTTGAAGGCGCGACAGCGATCTGCGCATCGTGGCCCAGATACAGCTCACCGATATGCAACTCGCTGACCCCGGCGGGAATCAGCAGCGTACCGCGCTCGGCAATGGCCACGCGGTCGAGCTGTAGCACGCTGCCATGGGCAGGCAGACGGGTCATGTGGTTGGAATCGACTTCGATGACGGCCGCAGCCATCGCAGCCAGCGGGCAGCACAAGGCCGCCGCCAGGATCAGCTTGCGCATGGGACGGCCTCCTCGACACTCGCCGACGCTGGAGTCGCCATTGTTTCCGGCGCGGACTCAGGCTCAGCCTTTACCTCAGCCACAGCACTTGGCAGCGACCAGATATGAAAGATGCCGAAGGCCAGAACCTTGGCTCGCTCGATGGTCAGCTGCGGCTGCGTACCGAGCTCGGCCTTGAACAGTGCCAATTCGGCCAGATGCAGGCCCAGCATGGCCATGCCGGCTACGTTCAGCAGCTGCGCGAAGGGTTGCGCGAACGGGGAGATTAGATTGGCCAGCACGACGCACCAGAACAGTGTCGCCAGCAGTTTGCCCAGCCTCGTGATAGTTTTCATTGCCCGCCCCACCCCACTCGTTATGTGCGGCACATTACTGCGTTTACGGGCTGGGAAATAGAGGGTCAAACCAAAAACGGTGTCCATTGCGTAACACCCTACTCCTGACCGACCCGAGGGCCGGCCAGGATGCTCACGAAGATCGAGTCAGGCTTATGGCCGGGCTTCGACTTCCGCTTCCACACGACGGTTGATCGCACGGCCTTCTTCGGTAGCGTTGTCGGCAACCGGACGGCTTTCACCGTAGCCGACTGCGTTCACGCGGGTACCGCCCACACCGTACTGGTTGACCAGCACTTCACGCACGGCATTAGCACGGCGCTCGGACAGTTTCTGGTTGTAGGCGTCGGTACCAACGGAGTCGGTATGGCCTTCAACCACGGTGGTGGTTTGCGGGTATTGCTTCATGAAATCAGCCAGGCTCTGGATGTCGCCCATGCTTTCCGACTTGACTTGCGCCTTGTCGAAATCGAACTTGACGTCCAGCTCTACACGTACGGCTTCGGCAACCGGCTCTGGTGCGACAGGTTCCTCGACCATTACGGTTTCTTCTACCACTGCCACTTGCTGATCGTCAGCACCATGAACCCAGCAATAAGCTGCTGCCATGCCGGCGCCGACAACGGCACCACCACCCGCCCAGGCCGAGCTTTCGATAGCACCCAGAGCCGCGCCACCCACGCCGCCCACGGCAGCACAGGTCGGCCAGTCGGATTTCTGGACGCCAGCGCAGCCCGTCAGAAAGGTGGACGCAATGATCAGGGGTACCGCTTTCCTTGTAATACTCATATGCAAGTCTCCTAATGGGAATCGGCGCAAAAACCGACACTCTGGATTAAAGACGCCCGCTTTTAAATCTGCCAGACAGCACTACGACATCACTGTCGGCCGAACAGTTCTAGTTGAATGTGAGCATGCGCGGTAGTCTGTCGTGATCGCTTCGAGGTTTCTGATGACTCAGATCACATCCCCCCGTACCCCCCAACAATCGTTGGCCGCTCTACTACAACGCTATGCGCCCGCCAGGCTGCTTTTGGTGAGTGCCAGCGAACAACCCGCAATAAATGCTTTTCAGCAGGCGCATCCGCACACTTTTGTCGCTCACGCAGTCCCCGGCAATCTTGATAGTGACCTGGCAAGCCAGCGTTTCGACCTAGCGGTAGTAGTGGACTGCCTGGAACACCTGCCGCGCCGGGACGGCCTGCAATTGCTCGGTGGTATCCGCAACCTCAATGCCAGCCGCATGGCGGTGCTGGTCGACCTATCGGCCTGCCGCTGGCAGGACACCGACTTCTACGCGCTGGCGCTGCAGGTCAGTGAACGCTTCGCACGCGACGAGCAGGTCCTGAGTCTGTTCACCTATGACCTGCTTGAATACAAACAGGCGCCCGACTGGCTGAACGCCAAGTTTTGGGCCAACCCGGAGAATTTTGGCAAGTACTGGTGGTAAGCATGAAACCCGACGCGACTTCAAGTGGCTGCCCGTGCGGTAGCGGCGACTCGCTCGCCGATTGCTGCGGGCGTTATCACGAGGGCGCCGCTGCGCCTTGTGCGCAAAGCCTGATGCGCTCTCGTTACAGCGCCTACGTGCTGGGCAATGTGGATTATCTGGTGGCGACCTCGCTGCCGGCGCAACAGGCAAAGCTGGACGTGGACGGCATTCGCGCCTGGAGCCTGCAGAGCACCTGGCTGGGCCTGGAGGTTGAGCACTCGGAATTGCTCGGCGGCCAGCCCGAACATGCGCGAGTGACCTTCGTGGCACGCTGGCACGATGCCGATGGCGAGCACAGCCATCGCGAACGCTCGGCCTTCGTGCAGAACGGCGGCCGCTGGTATTTCATCGACCCGACCGTGGGTTTGCAGGCGGGTCGCAACGATCCATGCCCCTGCGCCAGCGGCCAGAAATTCAAGAAGTGCTGCGCGACCTATCTGTAGCGGCGGATCTCACAGTAGCTTGAGGTGCGAGGTATCCGGCGCAGGCGTGGCCGGTGCCGCCTTGGCCTGGCCCATGTCGCTGCCTACCGGCGCCAGGCTGAATGCGGAGAGATCCAGATTCGGCGCTGCCACCTCGGCCTTGCCATCCTGCAGATCGGCGCCTAGGGCGGCCACACCGAAATCCGGTGCGTCCACGTCCGCAAACGCGGCCATATACTCATCCCGCGGCGCGACGACCAGGCGGCTAGTGGGTTGCGCCGAGGTCTGGCTGACCGGAGCAGCCGGCGGTGGCGGCGGTGGCGGCGGTGGCGGCGGTGGCGGCGCCAGCTCGATTTCCTCGATGACCTGCGCTTCGGTATCGACCACCTCGACCCGAGCGCCAGCACGCTCCAGCGTGCTGCGGTACTTTTCCGCGGAGGCTTCGTCCAGATTGTTTTTGATCACCACGCGGCGCCCGGAAAACAGTTGGGCGATTCGCTGGGCGTCGGCCTGGAACAGCTTTGCCAAGTTCGCCTGAACCGCTTCCAGCTGAGCGCCGGGCACCAGTTCACCGGAAAATGCGATTTCGTATCGCGCCATCATCCCTTCCTTCTTGTCAGCTCGCCGCGCCATTTCGGCCACGGCAATAAAACCTAAATGCATGCAGGCCAGTATGACGCAGCTTTTTGCGCACACACGAGTGACAGTCGGCATTTTCCTCACGGCCAATCACGCGCGACAGCATTAGGGCAGTAACGCCGTCTCTTGTTACACTGAGGCCTCGAACGGAGTATGAAATGTTTTCTCGGGCGCAAATGATAAGAATTCTTAGCCTAATGGTATTCCTGGGTATGGGCGCGGCACTCAGCGGCTGCTCGACCTGGTTCTCGGACAGCTTCAAGGATCCGGACGTACGCCTCGTCGACGTCAATGTGGTCAAGGCCAAGCTGCTCGAACAGCGCTTCATGCTGCGCTTTCGCATCGACAATCCCAATGACGTCAGCCTTCCGGTACGTGGCCTCGAATACGTGGTGCACCTGAACGACGTGCTGCTCGCCGATGGCGAATCGGAGGTCTGGTTCACCGTACCGGCCAATGGTCATCTGGAGTTCGACGTGCCAGTGCGCACCAACCTGTGGCGCCACGTACGCCAAGTGGTCAAGCTGCTGGAGAACCCCAATGAGCCGATTCGCTACCGCCTGCAAGGCCAGGTGAAAACCGGATTATTCTTCGGCCGCCGCGTGCACATGGCGCGCAATGGCGAGATAATTCCCGGCGATTATCTTCCGGAGTGACCCGCATGACCCAGCAACCCCACGTCCATGGCCCTGACTGCAACCACGATCACGACCATGATCATGGCCACCACGGCCACGTGCACGGCCCGCACTGCAACCACGCGCCTCAGGAGCCAGTGCGCAATTCCCTGAAGGACGTTGGCCGCAATGATCCCTGCCCATGCGGCAGCGAGAAGAAATTCAAGAAGTGCCATGGGGCTTGATCGCCTCCTGATTCTGCTTGCGGTACTGATCGTCGGCGCACTCGCCTTGTACGCGGCTCACCTCTGGCGCCAGGTCTGGGCCAGGCAGCATCAGCAGGCGCAAGTGCGCCTCGCGCAACGCCAGCGCCTGCATGATGATCTTCGTGTGCTGGCGAGCTCTCTGCTCGACGGCCAGCTGCCGCTGATCGAAGGCGCCATCCGCATCAAGGTGCTGCTCGACAATTACGATAGCCAGCTGAGCCTCATGCCCCAAGCCCAGGTATTCCAACGCCTGTACGACGCCACCGCCCATGTGCCGACCCACGCCGACTGGCAGGCCCTGAGCCGCATCGAACGTCGCCAGCACGAGGCGCGTTTTTCCGAGCTGACCGAGGCCCACCAGCAGCAGGCTCACGAGGCGGCACGCTGGCTGCTAGACACAGGACTGGCCGCCCGGCCATAAACCCACGTCGCATCGCCTCTCGCGCCACTTGCCAGGCGCCATGGGGCTCTCTACCTTTAGCGCCTTCGCGCCCGGGCGCCCGCCCACCACCCTCTCTATCCTTCAGGAGTCCGCCGCATGCTGCCGCGCGCTTTCCGCCCTCTCGCCACCCTGAGCCTCGCCGGCCTCGTCACCGGCATGGTCGCGCTGAGCGGTTGCCAATCCCTGCTCGACAGCCGTTATCGCAGCAGCGTGGCACCCGATCAGGGCTCCTTTCGCGTGCAGGGCCTGGCGCAGACCGCTTCGGTGCGCCATAACCCGCTCGGCATGCCGCTGATCGAGACCCACACTTTCCACGACGCCCTGTTCACCCTGGGTTACGTGCATGCCAGCGATCGCCTCAGCCAGATGGTCAGCCTGCGCCTGATGGCCGAGGGGCGTCTGGCGGAAATGGCCGGCCCCGGCGCCCTGGAAATGGACCGGTTCATGCGCGCGGTGAACCTCAAGAAGAGCGCCGAGGTGCTCTACAAGAATGCCTCGCCACGCATGAAGGCGTTTTTCGAGGTCTACGCCCGCGGTGTCAACGCCTACCTGTTCCGTTATCGCGACAAGCTGCCGATGGATCTGGCCGAAGCCGGCTATCGCCCGCCGTACTGGAAGCCGGAAGACTCGGTGCTGGTGTTCTGCCTGCTCAACTTCGGCCTGTCGGTGAACCTGCAGGAAGAAATCGCCGCCCTGAGCCTGACCCAGAAGGTCGGCGCCGACAAACTCGCCTGGCTGCTGCCGACCTACCCGGACGAGCCGCTGCCGTTCGAGGAGGCCGACAAGCTCAAGGGCCTGAACCTGGGCGGCAGCATCCCCGGCCTGCAGGCGGTGAAGAGCGCCGCCGCCCAGGTGTCCGAACAGCACATGCTCGGCGTCGCCGCCTCGAACAACTGGGCCATCGGCCCGTCGCGCAGCCGCAGCGGCAAGAGCCTCTTGGCCAACGACATGCATCTGCCGATCGAGCTGCCTTCGGTATGGAGCTTCGTGCAGATCCGCGCGCCGAAATTCCAGGCCTCGGGTGTCACGGTCGCGGGCATTCCCGCGGTGGTCGCCGGCTTCAACGGCAAGCTCGCCTGGGGCATGACCATGGTCATGGGCGACAACCAGGACCTGTTCCTCGAGCAGGTCAAGCGCGAAGGCAACCGCCTGCTGTACCTCGCCGACGGCAAATGGCAGCCAGCCGTGCAGCGCCAGGAAACCTTCTTCATCAAGGGCCAGAAACCGATCCGCGAAGCTATCTACGAGACCCGCCACGGCCCGCTGCTCAACAGCGTGCTGGGCGAGCGTAAGCACCCCATGCAACCCCTGCAGATCCAGAGCGGCTATGGCCTGGCGCTACAGACCGCGCAGTTCGAGAACGACGCCAGCCTGGACGCCTTCTTCGATCTGTCCCGCGCCCAGTCGGTCGAGCAGGCCTTCGAGGCGACCCGGGAAATCCGCGCCATGCCGCTGAACCTGGTATTCGCCGATGCCGAACATATCGGCTGGCAGGTCACCGGGCGCTTCCCCAACCGCCGCGAAGGTCAGGGCCTGGTGCCCTCGCCGGGTTGGGACAGCCGCTACGAATGGGACGGTTTCGCCGACCCGATGCTCCACCCTTACGATCAGGACCCGCAGCAGGGTTGGCTTGGTAGCGCCAACCAGCGCAGCGTGCCGCGCGGCTACGGCATGCAGCTGTCCAATTCCTGGTACGGGCCGGAGCGCTATGAGCGCATCGCCCAGCTGGCCGGCAGCGGCCGTCATGACACGCAAAGCATGATCGCCATGCAGTACGACCAGACCTCGCCTTTCGTGGCCAAGCTGCAGGGCATGTTCGAAGCCCCGCACATGGCCGGTCCGCTGCGCCAGGCCATCGACCGCCTGCCCGAGCCACAGCGCGGCAAGGCCCGCGAAGCCTTTAGCCGGCTGATGGCCTTCGACGGCAAGCTCTCGGCCACCTCGGCCGATGCCGCCATCTATGGCGCCTTCCTGCAGCAGAGCGCCCGGGAAATCTTCCTCGACGAACTGGGCTCGGAAACCTCGCCGGCCTGGCAGGCGCTGGTGGGCACCGCCAACCTGTCCTACTCGGCCCAGGCCGACCACCTGCTCGGCCGCGACGACAGCCCGTTCTGGGATGACGTGCGTACCGCGCAGAAGGAAGACAAACCGGCGATCCTGGCGCGCAGCCTGGCGGCCAGCATCGAGCTGCTCGAACAGCGCCTGGGCGCCGACCGCAGTGCCTGGCAGTGGGGCAAGCTACACACCTACGAGTGGCGCAGCGGCAGCACGCAGATGGCGCCGTACCTGAGCGCCGGCCAGCGCGCCAGCATCGCCTCGCTCAAGGGCTATCTGGACCGCGGCCCCTACCCCGCCGGTGGCGACCACAGCACCCTGAACGTCTCGGCCTACAACTGGGGCCAGGATTTCGATACCTGGCTGATCCCCAGCATGCGCATGATCGTCGACTTCGGCCGCGAGGAGCCGATGATCGGCCTCAACAGCACCGGGCAGTCGGGCAACCCGGCCAGCCCGCACTATGCCGACGGCATCGACGCCTGGCGTCGCGCCCAGTACGTGAGCTTCCCGATGCTGCAGCAGAACCTGGAGAAGACCTACGGCAGCAAACGCCTGCTGCTGACGCCCTGACGCACAGCAGCGGTGCGCCGCGCACCAATAAAAGTCAGCAGGTGCTGCTTCGATTAGAGCAGCGCTTCACGAATGGCCCGTTCCGGCGGGCTCTGACGAGTTGGCACAGTCTCTGCTCTGGATCTTCCAGACATAGCGCGTGCCGGCCATCGGTACACGCCCCGAAGCGAATCGGGACCGGACAAAGGCGTCCTTGCACTCACGGTGCAGGACGCCTTTTTTTCGGCCCCACGTTGGCCCGGGTCAGCTCAACGGAGGTCGCGGATGAAACGCTTGAAACTGGTGATGATCGGCAACGGTATGGCCGGCGTGCGCACGCTCGAAGAGCTGCTGAAGATCGCCCCCGATCTCTACGACATCACCGTGTTCGGCGCCGAGCCGCACCCCAACTACAACCGCATCCTGCTCTCGCCGGTACTGGCCGGTGAGCAGACCTTCGACGACATCGTGCTCAACGACCTCGCCTGGTACGCCGACCACGGCATCGGGCTGCGCCTGGGTCGCAAGGTGCTGGAGATCGACCGCGTCCGCCGCCAGGTGATCGCTGATGACGGCAGCCGCGCCGCGTACGACCGCCTGCTGATCGCCACCGGCTCGCGGCCGTTCATGCTGCCGATCCCCGGCAACACGCTGGACGGCGTAATCGGCTACCGCGACATCGCCGACACCCGCCTTATGCTCGACAGCGCCAGCCGGCACCGCCGAGCGGTGGTGATCGGCGGCGGCCTGCTGGGCCTGGAAGCGGCCCACGGCCTCAAGCTGCGCGGCATGGAGGTCAGCGTGGTGCATAATGGCGCGACCCTGCTGGAGCGCCAGCTCGACGAGCGTGCCGGGCGCCTGCTGCAAGCCGCGCTGGAACGCCGCGGCCTGCACTTCGCCCTCGGTAAACAGACCAGCGAGCTGATCGGAGGCGCCACCGGCCGGGTCAGTACAGTACGCTTCAGCGATGGCCAGAGCCTGCCGGCCGACCTGGTGGTGATGGCCGCCGGCATTCGTCCCAATATCGAACTGGCCCAGCGCGCCGGCCTGCCGTGCGCACGCGGCATCCTGGTCGACGACACCCTGCAGAGCTTCGACCCACGCGTCTACGCGGTGGGCGAATGCGTCAGCCACCGCGGCGTCGCCTACGGCCTGGTGGCGCCGTTGTTCGAGCAGGCCCGCGTGTGCGCCAGCCACCTGGCCATGCAGGGCTATCGTCGCTACCTTGGCTCGCTGACCTCCACCAAGCTCAAGGTCACCGGCATTGAGCTGTTTTCCGCCGGGGATTTCGCCGGTGACCCGGGTACCCAGAGCATCACCCTGGACGACCCGACTACCGGCAGCTACCGCAAGCTGGTGCTGAAGAACGACGTGCTGGTCGGTGCCTGCCTGTACGGCGATACCGCTGATGGCGCCTGGTACCTGCAACTGATCCGCGAAGGCCGCAATGTGGCCGCCATCCGCGACCAGCTGATGTTCGGCGAAGCGGCCGCAGCAAGCCAGGCACCGACCGTGACTGCCGAACCGCTGCTCTTGCAGGGAGCAGCCTGATGAACGACCGCGCCACACAGACCACCGCCTCGACCTGCTGCTACTGCGGCGTCGGCTGCGGCGTGCTGATCGAGCACGACGGCGAGCGCATTCTCGGCGTTGCCGGCGACCCGGCGCACCCGGCCAACTTCGGCAAGCTGTGCAGCAAGGGCGCTTCGCTGCACCTGACCGGCGACCTCGCCGCCCGCGCCTTGTACCCCGAGCTGCGCCTCGTCAAAGGCCTGGGCCGCACTCGCACGGACTGGGACAGCGCCCTGGATCACGCCGCCGAGCGATTCGCCGAGACCATCCGCGAGCACGGCCCGGACAGCGTCGCCTTCTACATTTCCGGGCAGTTGCTGACCGAGGACTACTACGCCTTCAACAAGCTGGCCCGCGCCCTGGTCGGTACCAACAACATCGACAGCAACTCGCGCCTGTGCATGTCCTCGGCGGTGGTCGGCTACAAGCGCAGCCTGGGCGCCGACGCGCCGCCCTGCTCCTACGAAGACATCGAAGAAGCCGACACCCTGCTGATCATCGGCAGCAACATGGCCTATGCCCACCCGATCCTGTTTCGTCGCCTGGAAGCCGCCAAGGCCGGTAACACGCAGATGAAGGTCATCGTCGTCGACCCGCGGCGCACCGACACTTGCGAGCTGGCCGATCTGCACCTGGCCATCGCCCCTGGTAGCGATGTAGCGCTGCTGCACGGCGTGTTGCACCTGCTGCTGGAACAAGGGCGGATCGACCACATCTTCATCGAAGCGCATACCGAAGGCTTCGAGGCGCTGCAAAGCCTGGTTGCCGAATACGGACCCGCGCGCGTCACCGAGCTGTGCGCGATCAGCGAGGCGCAACTGCGCCGCTGCGCCGACTGGATCGGCCGCTCGCCGCGCTTTCTGTCGTTGTGGTGCATGGGCGTCAACCAATCCACTGCCGGCACCACGAAGAATGCCGCGATCATCAACCTGCATCTGGCCACCGGGCAGATCGGCAAGGTCGGCAGCGGCCCCTTCTCGCTGACCGGCCAACCCAATGCCATGGGCGGACGGGAGACCGGCAGCCTGTCCAACCTGCTGCCCGGCCACCGCGAGGTCGCCAACCCCGAGCACCGCGCCGAGGTCGCCGCCTACTGGGGCGTCGACCAGTTGCCGGAAGCGCCGGGGCTCAGCGCCATCGAGCTGTTCGAGGCCGTCGGCAGCGGCAGGATCAAGGCGCTGTGGATCGCCTGCACCAACCCGGCCCAGTCGATGCCCGACCAGCACAAGATTCATCAGGCCCTGCGCGACTGCCCGTTCGTGGTGGTGCAGGAGGCCTTCGCTACCACCGAAACCTGCCGCTTCGCCGACCTGCTGCTGCCCGCTACCAGCTGGGGCGAGAAGGAAGGCACGGTGACCAACTCCGAGCGCCGCATCAGCCGCGTGCGCCGTGCCGTGCCGGCACCTGGCGAAGCGCGAGCGGATTGGTCGATCACCTGCGACTTCGCCCGGCGCCTGGAAGCAAGGCTGCCTGGCGTAGCGCCCGGCCACTTCGCCTTCCAAACCGCCGAGCAATTGTTCGAGGAATACAAGGTGCTCACCCGCCGGCGCGACCTGGACCTCAGCGGGCTCGGCTATGGCCTGCTGGAAGCCCGTGGTCCGCAGCAATGGCCGTTTCCAGAAGACGCCGAGCACGGCACGCCGCGCCTCTACGGCGATGGTCGCTTCACGAGCGCCAGCGGCCGTGCACGCTTTATCGCCGAGGCCTATCAACCGCCCAGGGAACGCCGCGACGAGCGCTATCCACTGACGCTCAATACCGGTCGGCTGCGCGATCAATGGCACGGCATGAGCCGCACCGGTACTGCTGCGCGACTGTTCGCCCATGTCGAGGAACCGCTACTGGGCCTGCATCCCCAAGACATGGCGCAGCGGCAGCTGCTGGACGGCGCGCTGGTTGAGGTCCGTAGCCGCCGTGGCACGTTGGTCGTGCGGGTGCAGACCGATGCCAGCCTGCAACCAGGCCAGGCATTCCTGCCCATGCATTGGGGCGACCGTTTTCTCAAGGGCCTGGGCATCAACGCCCTGACCTTGCCGGCATTCGATGCGCTGTCCAAACAACCCGAGCTCAAGCACGCCGGCATCGAGGTGCAGGCCATTGACCTGCCCTGGACCCTCGAGGCGCTGATCGAAGGTGACGTACAGCAGCGCCTGGAGGCCCTGCGCCCGCTGTGCGAAAGCTTCGCCCATGCCAGCTTCGGCCTGGTCGGCCGCGAGACGCCGGCGCTGGTGTTGCGCGCCGCCCATCATCAGGCTCCCGCGGCGGACCTGCTCGACCAGTTGCACGAGTGCCTGGGCCTGAGCGATGGCCCGGTGATGCGCTACGACGACCCACGCGATGAAAGGGGCTGCATTCCCATTCACAAACGGGTACGCCTCGAAGAAGGCCGCCTGACCGGCTATTGCCTGAGCGGCGAAACCCGCGCGCGCAACTGGCTGCGTGAACTGTGGCAGAACCAGACCTCGCTGGACGATGACACCGGCCGCGCCCTGCGGCGCTGGCTGCTGGCACCGCTGGAGTCGCCGCCCGGGCAGACCACGACCCGCACCGGCAAAACCCTGTGCACCTGCATGAACGTCAGCGAGGCAGCCATCCGCGAAGGCATCGAACGCGGCTGCGACCTCAACGCACTGAAACAGAATCTTGGCTGCGGCACGCAGTGCGGCTCCTGCGTCCCGGAAATCAAACGCCTGCTGGCGCTACAGACCCTCGAAGCCTGACGCAGATCAGGTCGACCCGAACCATGAGGATTACCGTCATGAACCCAAGCGTATGGCTGATCGGCGCCGGCCCCGGCGACCCGGAACTGCTCACCCTCAAGGCGGTGCGCGCCCTCGGTCTGGCCGACGTGGTGCTGATCGACGACCTGGTCAATCCGCAGGTCCTGGAGCACTGCCCCGGCGCCCGGGTGATTCGCGTCGGCAAGCGCGGCGGCTGCCGCTCGACGCCCCAGGCCTTCATCCACCGCCTGATGCTGCGCTATGCCCGCCAGGGCAAGGTGGTGGCACGCCTCAAGGGCGGCGACCCGTGCATCTTCGGCCGTGGCGGCGAAGAGGCCGATTGGCTGGCCGCGCGCGGCGTGCAGTGCGAGATCGTCAATGGCATTACCTCCGGTCTCGCCGCAGCGACGCGTTGCGGTATCTCCCTGACCCTGCGCGGCGTGGCCCGCGGGGTGACGCTGGTCACCGCCCACACTCAGGACGGCAGCTCGCCCAATTGGCAGGCGCTGGCCCACAGTGGTACGACATTGGTGGTGTACATGGGCATCGCCACCCTGGCCGACACCCGCCAGCACCTGTTGGATGCCGGCATGGCCGCGCACACCGCCGTGGCGATGATCGAAAACGCTTCGCTGCCCGATCAGCGCGAATGCCGCAGCACTTTGCTGGCGATGGCCAACGACGCCCAGGCCTTCGAGCTGAAAAGCCCGGCCATCCTGGTGATCGGCGACGTAGTCGGCGCCGCCACCATCCTGGCCGCCGAACAATTGCAGGTGCACAGCGCCTGAAATCAATACAGCGATAAGCACGGCTGCATCCTCGGGGCGCCCTGGGGCCCGTTGTAGTGCATCGCTGCCTGCCCGCCTGGCTGCACCGCGCCAGAACTGGACTGTTATTTGCACCGCTGTGGTTCAACACTGCGACCAACAAGACGTTCCCATGCCTGATCACAAGATGCCCCCCACCCTGCGTTTCATGCTGGCCGCCCGCCGCTGCGAGCTGCACGGCCTGGAGAGCCTGTCCGTCACCTGCGAGCTGGTCACCCGGATCAGCCAACTGGTGCACCAGTTGCAGAAGGAGCGCGGCTACTCGAACGTCTACCTGGGCAACCGGACGGATCACTACCTGCACCAACTTGATGCGCACAGTGCAGGCTCTGCCGCCGTAGAGCGCGAGGTGCACGATTGTTTTCTATCCATGGACACCGCCCAGGCCAATGCCGCCGACCGCGCCCGACTGTTCAACCGCATCGCCTACGTGCTCCATGGCCTCGAAGAGTTGCCCGGGCTGCGTCGGCGCATCCGCGAGCGGCAGTTGTCCCCAAGGCAGGCGACCCAGGCCTTCACCCGCCTGATCGGTGGGCTGCTGGCGGTGGTTTTCGAGGCGGCCGACACCGCTGCCGACCCCAGCATCACCCGCGTGCTGGTGGCGCTGTTCAACTTCATGCAGGGCAAGGAACTCGCCGGCCAGGAACGCGCAGCCGGCGTCGAAGGGTTTTCCCGTGGGCATTTCGACGATGAATTGCAGGCCCGCCTGCTGCACCTGCAGGAAGGCCAGGAGCGCTGCGTCGACATCTTCGGCGAATTCGCCGACGCCGAGGCCAATGCCCTGTGGCAGCAGATTCTCGACACCGACACGGTTGCCCAGGTGATCAGCCTGCGCGGGGTCGCCAAGCGCACCTCGGCCATCGCCCAGGTGGATCCGGGTTTGTGCGAGCTGTGGTTCGACCTCAACACCAGGCGCATCGACGCCATGAAACAGGTGGAAAGCCACCTGACCCAGTGCCTGCTCGAACGCTGCCGCCGCAGCATCGCCGAAGCCCATGCCGACCTGGACAACCATCGCGCCCTGCTCGGCCGCGTGGCGCAGATGGATGCCGGCAGCGACCAGGCGCTGCTGTTCAGCGTGCACAGCAGCACCCTCGACGTCCCGCCCCAGGACGCGGTGGGCAACCACCTGGCCCGCTCGGTACTGGACCTCCTGCACGAGCAGAATCAGCGCCTGCAGCAGGTCAGCGACGAACTGCAGGAAACCCGCGAAACCCTCAACGAGCGCAAGCTGATCGAGCGCGCCAAGAAGCTGTTGATGACCGACTACGGCTTGAGCGAAGACGCAGCCTACGCCCGCCTGCGTCAATCGGCCATGGAGCGCAGCATGCGCCTGGTCGACGTCGCCCAGAGCTTGCTCAGTTTTGCGGCGCGCAAGGCCCAGGAAAAGCCGCGTAGCGACAAGGGCAAGCGCATCTGAACAGGCTCCGCGTAACGCCCCGTTTAACCGTAGCCCGTGGGGCATACGCTGCGCCCTGGTAGCCCGGCGCTGAGCGTAGCGATGCCCGGGAAGGGGTTTGCGCCACAAAGCCAGCGCCAATTCGGAATCCATCCTGGGTATCGCTTCGCTCAACCGCAGGCTAAGGGTCACCCTCCCATGCACCTGTGCCGCGCACCGCAGGTGACCGACGCCCCGCAGCTGTGCGGCACCGCAAGTCAGCCCCCTCAAACGCCAGCTCGCCAAAGCGCCTCAGCACCGACTGAAAAGCCTTCCCACTCAACCAGTTAACTCCGCGAACGCCACCTCTGCGAGCCGATTGCAAGCCGGCAAGGCGTGGCGCCGGCGCTGCTGGCATGCAACCTGCTATATCCCAAGCGAGAGGGCAGGCTCTGCCCCTCCACAATCCGAATTCCTGGACAACGGCGTCCACACTCGATGCAGCCCAGCGCTGCCATGAGCGTGACGCCGTTTTTTTATGCGTGCTTTTTGGGGAGAACGAGATGGACGACACGCCACGCGCCGGCGACGAAAAAACCGGCCTGCCACGCCGCACCTTCCTCAAGCAGTCCATGGGGCTGCTCGGCGGCGGCGCCTTGATGAGCGTACTGCCGGCGGGCCTGAGCAGCGCGGTCTGGGCGGCGGGAACCGATGGCCTGGAAACCACCAAGGCCAAGCTCGGCTTCATCGCGCTCACCGATGCCGCACCGCTGTTCGTCGCCGAGGAGCTCGGGCTGTTCGCCAAGCACGGCATGACCGACGTCGAGGTGCTCAAGCAATCTTCCTGGGGCACCACCCGCGACAACCTGGTACTCGGTGCCGGCAGTGGCGGCATCGATGGCGCTCACATCCTCACGCCAATGCCTTACCTGATGGCCGCCGGCAAGATCACCACCAACAATACGCCGCTGCCGATGGTCCTGCTGGCGCGCCTGAACCTCAACGGCCAGGGCATCTCGATCAGCAAGGAATACCAGGACCTCAAACTCGGTACCGACGGCAGCGCCTTCAAACAGGCGATCGCCGCCAAGCAGGCCAAGGGCCAGAAGATCGCCGCGGCGATGACCTTCCCCGGCGGCACCCACGACCTGTGGCTGCGCTATTGGCTGGCCGCCGGCGGCATCGAGCCGAACAAGGATTTGCCGACCGTGGTCATCCCGCCACCGCAGATGGTCGCCAACATGAAGGTCGGCAGCATGGACGCCTTCTGCGTCGGCGAGCCATGGAACGCCCAGTTGATCAATCAGAACATCGGCTACAGCGCGGTGACCACCGGCGAGCTGTGGGCCAACCACCCGGAAAAGGCCCTGTCGCTGCGCGCCGACTACGTGAACGCCAACCCCAACGCGACCCGCGCCCTGCTCAAGGCGGTGATGGAGGCGCAGATATTCTGCGAAGCGGCGGCGAACAAGGAACAAGTCGCGGAAATCTGCGCCAAGCGTCGCTGGATCGGCGCGCCTGCCAAGGACCTGCTGGCGCGCCTGCAGGGCAACTTCGATTACGGCAACGGCCGCGTGGTGCAAAACAGCCCGCATCTGATGCGCTTCTGGAGCGAGTTCGCCTCCTATCCGTTCCAGAGCCACGACCTGTGGTTCCTCACCGAAAACAAGCGTTGGGGCTACCTGCCGAAGGATTTCGACAGCCAGGCGCTGATAGACCAGGTCAACCGCGAGGACATCTGGCGTCAGGCGGCGGCCGAGCTGGGCGTGCCCGCCGAGCAGATTCCTCAAGGCAAATCCCGCGGCGTCGAGACCTTCTTCGACGGCAAGACCTTCAACCCACAAAACCCGCAAGCCTATCTCGACAGCCTGACTCTCAAGGCCTAACCGGAGAAACGCCATGAATGCGCCCGTCAAATCCCTGGCCCTGCCGGCCGGCGTCGTCGCCCCCAGTTGGCTCAAACGTCTGTCGAAAACCCTGATGCAGTCGGTGCTGCCGCCGCTGGTGATCACCGCTGCACTGATGCTCATCTGGCAACTCTTGTGCAGCGGCGCCAATGCCGCCTTGCCGCCGCCGAGCCAGGTCATCGAAGACACCTGGGAGCTGATCGTCAATCCGTTCTACGACAACGGCGGCACCGATGTCGGCATGGCCTGGCAACTGCTCGCCAGCCTGGAGCGCGTGGCTTACGGCTATGCCCTGGCAGTGGTGGTCGGCGTAGCCCTCGGCGTGCTGGTCGGCCAGTCTACCTGGGCGATGCGCGGCCTCGATCCGCTGTTCCAGATCCTGCGCACCGTGCCGCCACTGGCCTGGCTGCCACTGTCACTGGCCGGTTTCAAGGACAGCCACCCTTCGGCGCTGTTCGTGATCTTCATCACCGCCATCTGGCCGATCATCATCAACACCTCGGTAGGCATCCGCAACATTCCCGAGGACTACCGCAACGTCGCCAAGGTGCTGCGCCTCAACGGCGTGGAGTACTTCCACAAGATCATGCTGCCAGCCGCCGCGCCGTACATCTTCTCCGGGCTGCGCATCGGTGTGGGCCTGTCGTGGCTGGCGATCATCGCCGCCGAGATGCTGATCGGCGGCGTGGGTATCGGCTTCTTCATCTGGGATGCGTGGAACGCCTCGCGCATCAGCGACATCATTCTCGCCCTGATCTACGTCGGCGTGGTCGGCTTCGTGCTCGACCGCCTGGTGCTGTTCGTCGGCAATCGCATCACCCGCGGCACATCGGCCTGAGGAGACAGACATGAGCAAGCACTACCTGAGCATCGAGCATGTGGAAAAGTACTTCGAGCGTGACGGCGTCACCTCCCACGTGCTGAACCAGATCAACCTCAACGTCGCGCGCGGCGAATACATCTCCATCATCGGCCACTCGGGCTGTGGCAAGTCGACGGTGCTCAACATCGTCGCCGGCCTGACCGACTCCAGCAGCGGTGCGGTGATTCTCGATGGTCGTGAGGTACGTGGCCCTGGCCCGGATCGCAGCCTGGTGTTCCAGAACCACTCGCTGCTGCCCTGGCTGACCGTGCAGGAAAACGTCGCCCTGGCCGTCGACAAGGTGTTCAAGCGCACCAAGAGCAAGGCCGAACGCCGTGACTGGACGCTGCATCATCTGGAGCTGGTGAGCATGGGCCACGCGTTGCACAAGCGGCCCAACGAGATTTCCGGGGGCATGAAGCAACGTGTCGGCATCGCCCGTGCGCTGGCCATGGAACCCAAGGTGCTGCTGCTCGACGAGCCCTTCGGCGCGCTGGACGCCCTGACCCGCGCGCACCTGCAGGACGAAGTGATGCGCATCCAGAGCGAACTGCATAACACGGTGATGATGATCACCCATGACGTCGACGAAGCCGTGCTGCTCTCCGACCGCATCGTGATGATGACCAACGGCCCATCGGCGACCATTGGCGAGATCCTCAGCATCGATCTGCCGCGGCCCCGCGACCGCATCGCCCTGGCCGATGATCCGCGCTACAACGCCTATCGCCACGCGGTACTGAGTTTTCTCCATGAAAAGCAGCGTAAGGTCGAACCGCTGCAACGGCGTAGCGCTGCGGCGCCGGCCGACGCGCAGCGCGCCCGGGCGTGAGGAGGTAAAAAATCAGTCCTTGGCGATACCGGTGATGGTGATGCCGTAGCGCTCTTCCAGGCGCACCGCCGGCGTCTGCTCCTCGTGGGGTTGCTCCTTGGGCTCAAGAGCTTCGAGATTCTCTTGTGCCCATTCGAGCACCCAGGCGACCGCCTGCTCCAGACTGGGCCTTTCCTTCGATTTCACCTTGAGGACTTCGGCGGCTTCGTCTCGGCTGTAGGTAATGATCCATTGGCTCATGGCGAGTCTCCAGCAGGTGGTGGCACGCCTGCGCGTGCCCTGATAGAGATGTAGACCTGTCGTCAGTAAACAGTTCGCCCTATAAATATCGGGGAACTTCACCGGCCATGGCTACTCAGAAATTACGCATCGATTGATTTCTCCGGGCGCATGAGGCGCCCATTTTTTTTGCCTGCGATTTACCGCTGCGTCCAGTATCGGCGCGTTTTCTGGGCAAAAAACAGGCATAAAAAAACCGGGCCGGGCCCGGTTCCTTTCACGCTGCAGCGACCATCAGGCCTTTGGCAGAGTGACGCCAGTCTGGCCCTGATACTTGCCGCCGCGGTCCTTGTAGGACACTTCGCACGCTTCGTCCGACTGCAGGAACAGCATCTGCGCCACGCCTTCGTTGGCGTAGATCTTCGCCGGCAGGTTGGTGGTGTTGGAGAATTCCAGGGTCACGTGGCCTTCCCATTCCGGCTCCAGCGGCGTGACGTTGACGATGATGCCGCAGCGCGCGTAGGTGCTCTTGCCCAGGCAGATGGTCAGCACGTCGCGAGGAATGCGGAAGAACTCCACGGTGCGCGCCAGGGCGAAGGAGTTCGGTGGAATGATGCACACGTCGCTCTTGATATCGACGAAACTCTTGGCGTCGAAATTCTTCGGGTCGACGATGGCCGAATGGATGTTGGTGAACACCTTGAATTCGTCCGCGCAGCGCACATCGTAGCCGTAGCTGGAAACCCCGTAGGAGATTACCCGGCTGTCGTCCGCGCCGCGCACCTGGCGCTCGACGTAAGGCTCGATCATGCCGTGTTCCTGGGCCATGCGGCGAATCCACTTGTCCGATTTGATGCTCATGGCGGGGCCGTCCTGAAGGTTTATGCGGTGAAAAGTGCACGCATCTTACCGGGCTGCAGGGCTGGGTTCAAAGCCTGTCGACGGCCCGCGGCGACGCCCTTGCGCAGGCGCCAATGCAAGTAAATCGCAGAAAGACTGACAGACCATTCGCACTTCGCGAAAAAAGCGGGTATGGTGATCCCACTGTGCTGCATGTGTCACCGCGAATCGCTACATGATGCCTAGATTTCGATCCAAACATCGTCCGACTCCTAGTACTCGTTGCACTCAGTCCCGGCCTGGTTCTATCCAGGGCTGTTAATTATTTAGTTCTTAGGAGACATCACATGTCCAATCGTCAGACTGGCACCGTTAAGTGGTTCAACGATGAAAAAGGCTACGGCTTCATCACCCCGCAATCCGGTGACGACCTGTTCGTACACTTCAAAGCTATCCAGAGCGATGGCTTCAAGAGCCTGAAAGAAGGCCAGCAAGTTTCCTTCGTGGCCACCCGTGGTCAGAAAGGCATGCAAGCTGAGGAAGTTCAGGTTATCTAACCTGCGCTTTCTGCAAAAGAACCCCGCCTAGGCGGGGTTTTTTTATGTCTGCATTTCATGCGACAGGTGCACCGTAGCGCGCCTGCGATGGCGATCAATCGTCGGCGATGACGATGTTCGGCATGCCCTGCGCGCTGTTGGCGCTGGTGTCGATGCGCGCACCGACCATGCGGGCGATCTGCTGGTAGAGCATGGCGATCTGACTTTCCGGGTCGGCGATGGCGGTCGGTTTGCCACCATCAGCCTGCAGGCGGATGGCCATCGACAAGGGCATCGAAGCCAGCAGATCGACACCGAATTGTGCCGCCAGCTTCTCGCCGCCGCCCTCGCCGAACAGGTGCTCGGCATGGCCGCAGTTCGAGCAGATGTGCACGGCCATGTTCTCCACTACACCAAGCACGGGAATGTTCACCTTGCGGAACATCTCCACGCCCTTCTTGGCATCGAGCAGCGCCAGATCCTGCGGCGTGGTGACGATCACCGCGCCCGCCACCGGCACCTTCTGGGCCAGGGTCAGGTGAATGTCACCGGTGCCCGGCGGCATATCGATGATCAGGTAATCGAGATCATTCCAGGCCGTCTGGGTAACCAACTGGATCAGCGCTCCGGAAACCATCGGGCCGCGCCACACCACCGGGGTATTGTCGTCGGTCAGAAAGGCCATCGACATCACCTGTACGCCGTGGGCTTCCAACGGCACGAACCATTTCTGTTCGCGCACCTGGGGCCGCGTGCCTTCGGCGATACCGAACATGATGCCCTGGCTGGGGCCGTAGATATCGGCATCGAGAATGCCCACCCGCGCGCCTTCGCGGGCCAACGCCAACGCCAGGTTGGCCGCAGTGGTGGACTTGCCCACGCCACCCTTGCCGGACGCCACGGCGATCACGTTCTTGACGTTGGCCAGCGCCGGCACCTGGGCCGGCGCCTTGTGAGCGGCGATCACGCAGCTCACCTCGACGCGAGCGCTACGCACGCCTTCGATGTTCTCGATGGCCAGCTGCAGCATCTGCGCCCAGCCCTGCTTGAATTGCGCTGCGGCGTAACCCAGTTCGAGCTGCACGCTGACCTGCCCGTCCTGCACGTCGATGCCACGCACGCAGCCGGCGCTGAGCGGATCCTGGTCGAGATGGGGGTCGGTGTACTTACGCAATACGGCTTCGACCGCAGCGCGGATATCAGCGCTCATGCTTGGCTCCGGAGATGGCAGAAAAGACGCCTATCCTACCCGAGCCGCACGCGCGATGCAGGCTGGCAACCGGCAGGCCGCCAGCCTGCGGGACTCACTGCACGGGCTGGCCCGGTAGCGGCTTGAGGTTGACCTCGACGCGGCGGTTCTGCGCGCGGCCTTCGGCGGAACCATTGTCGGCAATCGGATTGTCCGGACCGGCGCCGCGACTGGACAGGCGCGAGCCATCGATGCCCTGGGCAGTGAGATAGCTCGTCACGCTCTGCGCACGACGCTGTGACAGCGCCATGTTGTGCTCACGCGAGCCCGTGCTGTCGGTGTAGCCGACGATCTCGATGCTGTTGTTCTGGAACTGCTTGAACGACGTGGCCAGGTTGTTCAGCGGCGCATAGAAGCTCGGGGCGATCTCCGCCGAGTCTGTGGCGAAGGTGATATTGCCCGGCATGATCAGCTTAATGTCATCGCCCTGGCGCTGCACTTCCACGCCAGTGCCTTCCATGCTGCGGCGCAGCTCGGCTTCCTGGCGATCGGCGTAGTAGCCGTAGCCGGCACCGGCTGCGCCGGCCAGCACGGCGCCGATGGCCGCGCCCTTGCCCCGGTCGTTATGGCTGATCGCCGCACCGACCGCCGCACCTGCCAGAGCCGCTAGGCCGCCGTAGGTGGCGGTACGATGCCCGCTGCTGCTAGGCGCCCCGCCACCGGCATTGTCATAGGGGTTGCTGGAGGCGCAGCCAACCAGCACAGCCAGCGCCGTGGCGCAGGCGAGCGGACGTAGGATTGCACGCATGAGGTCATCTCCTGAGGTGCGGCGGGAAGTACCTGTTGGAACCCGCCCATGCCCGTAAATTCAAGCCCATCACCGTGAAATTTGCCCGCTGGCCGGAACGCGCCCGCTTACTTTATAGTGACCGACCACCTTCCAACCGATGACTGCCTGACAATGTCCCAAGCTCGCCAGATTCTCGTTACCAGCGCCCTTCCCTATGCCAACGGTTCGATCCACCTCGGCCATATGCTCGAGTACATTCAGACCGACATGTGGGTGCGTTTCCAGAAGCTGCGCGGCAACCAGGCCATCTACGTGTGCGCCGACGACGCCCACGGCTCGGCGATCATGCTGCGTGCGGAAAAGGAAGGCATCACCCCGGAGCAGCTGATCGACGGCGTCAAGGCCGAGCACAGCAGCGACTTCGCCGACTTCCTGGTGGACTTCGACAATTTCCATTCCACCCACTCGCCGGAAAACCGCGAACTGTCGGAGTCGATATACAAGGCGCTGCGCGACAATGGCCACATCGCCACGCGCTCGGTGACCCAGTATTTCGACCCGGAAAAGGGCATGTTCCTGGCCGACCGTTTCATCAAGGGCACCTGCCCGAAATGCGCGACGCCGGATCAGTACGGCGACAACTGCGAGAAATGCGGCGCCACCTACGAGCCCACCGAACTGAAAGACCCGCGCTCGGCGATTTCCGGCGCGGTGCCGGTGCTCAAGGACTCCAAGCACTTCTTCTTCAAGCTGCCGCAATTCCAGGACATGCTCCAGCAGTGGACGCGCAGCGGCACCCTGCAGGAGTCGGTGGCCAACAAGCTCGCCGAGTGGCTGGACGGTGGTCTGCACGAGTGGGACATCAGCCGTGATGCGCCCTACTTCGGTTTCGAGATTCCCGACGAGCCGGGCAAGTATTTCTACGTCTGGCTGGATGCCCCGATCGGCTACATGGCCAGCTTCAAGAACCTCTGCGCACGCCGGCCGGAGCTGGACTTCGACGCGTTCTGGAACAAGGATTCCAAGGCCGAGGTGTATCACTTCATCGGCAAGGACATCGTCAACTTCCACGCCCTGTTCTGGCCAGCCATGCTCGAAGGCGCCGGCTACCGCAAGCCGACCGCCATCAACGTACATGGCTACCTGACGGTCAATGGCCAGAAGATGTCCAAGTCACGCGGCACCTTCATCAAGGCGCGCACCTATCTGGATCATCTGAATCCCGAATACCTGCGTTACTACTACGCTGCCAAGCTGGGCCGCGGCGTCGATGACCTAGACCTGAACCTCGAGGACTTCATCCAGAAGGTCAACTCGGACCTGGTCGGCAAGGTTGTCAACATCGCCAGCCGCTGCGCCGGCTTCATCCACAAGGGCAACGCCGGCGTGCTGGTCGCTGCCAATCCAGAGCCGGAGCTGTGGAACGCTTTCCAGAGCGCCGCGCCAGGCATCGCCGAAGCCTACGAGAGCCGCGACTTCGCCCGCGCCATGCGCGAGATCATGGCCCTGGCCGACCGCGCCAACGCCTGGATTGCCGACAAGGCGCCCTGGTCGCTGGCCAAGCAGGACAGCAAGGCCGACGAGGTGCAGGCGATCTGCGCCCTGGGCGTCAACCTGTTCCGCCAGCTGGTGATCTTCCTCAAGCCGGTGCTGCCGAACCTGGCGCGCGATGCCGAAGCGTTCCTCAACGTCGCACCGCTGACCTGGGCCGACCTGGCCACGCCACTGGCCGATCACCCGCTCAACCCCTTCACCCCACTGCTCGCGCGCATCGAGCCGGCCAAGGTCGAGGCCATGGTCGAAGCGTCCAAGGAAGACCTGGCTGCCGCCGAAGCCCCCAAAGGTAATGGCGAGCTGAAGAAGGACCCGCTGGCCGCTGAAATCACCTTCGACGCCTTTGCCGCCGTCGACCTGCGAATCGCGCTGATCGAGAAATGCGAGTTCGTCGAAGGCGCCGACAAGCTGCTGCGCCTGACCCTGGATATTGGTGACGAGAAGCGCAACGTGTTTTCCGGCATCAAGAGCGCCTACCCGGACCCGAGCAAGCTCGAAGGCCGCCTGACCCTGTACGTGGCCAACCTGGCCGCGCGCAAGATGAAGTTCGGCGTCTCCGAAGGCATGGTGCTGGCTGCCGGCCCTGGCGGCGAGGAAATCTACCTGCTCAGCCCGGACAGCGGCGCCAAGCCGGGCCAGCGGGTCAAGTAAATAATCATCGCCTACCCCCGGCTCTCATCACCCAGAGCCGGGAGCTGGTAATCAAGTGATAAGCGGCCGTTTGGCGGCCAATTGTGGGAACGGGTGGGGACGCCTAGTTCACGCCCGCGATTTCGCGCGCATGGCGCGCTCCCACGAAAGCAGGTCGATGTCCGCTATCGTCCCTTTGCTGGCGAACATACGCGCTGGAAAGCCATGCGCGAAAGATCGCGAACTGTTTCCGAGGTGCAGGGATGCTTTTCTCTAAATCCCGCTTTCTGACCACCGCTCTAGCCCTGCTGGCCCTGGTCGGCTGCTCGCCGTCTGGTGACGGTCGCGCACCGGCCGGCGCTGCGCTGCTTGGCGAAACGGCACAGCAAGGCGCCTTTCTCGCCTACGAACACAGCGTCGGTATCCGCCTGCCGGTCGAGCAGGTCGAGCCGCGCCTGGCTGCCGTGCGTGAAGCGTGCAGCAGCCAGCGCTTCGGCCAGTGTGATCTGCTGGGCATCGAGCAGAGCCAGGGCGCTTACCAGGCCGCCAGCATTACCGTGCGCATCGTCCCAGCCGGCGTCGAGCCCATGGTCGGCTTTGCGGGCGACGGCGGTGAGTTGCAAAGTCGGCATACGCGCGCCGAAGACCTCGCCCAGGCGGTCAGCGATACCGAGCAGCAACGCCAGCGCCTGGAACGCCAGCGCAAGACGCTACTGCAGTACCAGGCCCGCACCGATCTGAGTGTCAGCGACATGCTCGCCCTGGCCCGCGAGTTGGCCGATGTGGAAGTGCAACTGGCCGGCAACGCCCAGCAATCGGCGCAGCAACAACGGCGATTGACCACCAATCTGCTGACCCTGAGTTTCAGCACCGACGGCGAGCCGGTCGGGCGCCTGGCGCGTATCGGTGCTGCCGCCAGCGGCATGCTCGACAACGCCACCGAGGGCGCCACCGAAGCCATCCGCCTGCTCGGCTACGGCATTCCCTTCGTCATCATCCTGTTCCCGCTCGCCCTGCTGGTCCGCTGGCTGTGGCGCAAGGCCAGCCGCGTTCGCAAAGCCTGACCCGTCGCCGTGCCCTGTACCGGGCGCGGCGCATGCCGGATAATGGCCGGCTCACGCTTGCACCAGACCTGCTCCGCCGATGATCGACTTTCCCCACATCGCCTGTTCGTACCGTCATGGCTCGCGCCTATGCCGTCGAGCCTGGGTGCGCCCATGAGCAATGCGCAGCGGATCGCTGCCATCGACGCCCTGCTGCCACAAACGCAATGCGGCAAGTGCGGGCACCCCGGCTGCCTGCCCTACGCTGAAGGCATCGCTGCGGGTGAGGCGATCAACAAGTGCCCACCCGGCGGCATGGCGACCATCCATGCCCTCGCCGACCTGTTGCAGGTGCCCGAGCTGCCGCTGGCCTTGCCTGCCACGCCGGCCCAGGTGGCGGTGATTCGCGAGGCCGAGTGCATCGGCTGTACCAAATGCATCCAGGCCTGCCCGGTGGACGCCATCGTCGGCGCCGCCAAGCTGATGCACACGGTGATCGGCGACGAATGCACGGGCTGCGAGCTGTGCATCGCCCCCTGTCCGGTGGACTGCATCGACCTGATCACCCTGGCGCCAGCCGAAGCCGAGGTACAACGCGCCCATGCTGACCAGTTCCGCGCTCGTCACCAGCATCGCCAGGCCCGCCTGGCACGCAACGATGCCCGCCGTCGCGCGGCTCGCCCGGTACGCCCCGCACAGGTGGAAACGCCCGTCCAACAATCGGCCGCTACGCCCTCGCTGAAGCAGGCGAAGATCGATGCCGCCATGAGCCGCGCCCGGTGGCAGAAAGCCCAAAAGGCCTTTGGTGACTCGCCCAGTGATGACCAGCGCCAGCAACTCGCGGCGCTGCAACAGGCTGCCGAGCGCGATCAGCAGCGCCTCGCCGAGCTGCAGGCGACGCCCGCACAGGACGCGCCAAGCCCAGGCGAGCAGGCGCTCAAACAAGCCAAGATCGACCTGGCCGGCCACCGCATGGCCCTGAAGGCCGCCGAGCGCCGAGGCCTCGACGAACAGGCCTTGGCGCCATTGCGCAGTGCCTATGCCGCTGCCCAGGAGGCTCTGCACCTGGCTGAAGAACGCTGCGGCAAGCCCGCACCTGCCCGTGTGCTGGTCGACAAGGCTGGGCTCGGCGCACCGCTGCGCCAGTTGAAGACCGACCTGGCCTACGCTCGCGCCGAACTCAGCAAATTGCAGCGCAGTGAGCCGGCTGACAGCACCAAGATACGCGATGCCCAAGCGCGCCTGGCAGAGGCAGAACGCCGCCTGCAGGCGCACAACAGCGCCAGTTAGAGCGCCACGACAGACCTGATGCCCGACCATGAACGCCACCAAACGCCTTGAAATCTTCCGCCGCCTGCACGAAGACAACCCCGAGCCCAAGACCGAGCTGGCCTACAGCACGCCCTTCGAGCTGCTGGTGGCGGTAACGCTATCGGCTCAGGCTACCGACGTCAGCGTCAACAAGGCCACGGCCAAGCTGTTTCCGGTGGCCAATACGCCAGAGGCCATCTACGCCCTGGGTGTAGAAGGGCTGAGCGAATACATCAAGACCATCGGCCTGTACAACAGCAAGGCCAAGAACGTCATCGAGGCCTGCCGCATTCTTATCGAAAAACACGGCAGCCAGGTGCCGGACAATCGCGAGGACCTTGAAGCCCTGCCCGGCGTCGGTCGCAAGACCGCCAACGTGGTGCTCAACACCGCCTTTCGCCAACTGGCCATGGCCGTGGATACGCACATTTTCCGGGTCAGCAACCGCACCGGCATCGCCCCTGGCAAGAACGTCGTGGAGGTCGAGAAGAAGCTGCTCAAGTTCGTGCCCAGGGATTATCTGCTCGACGCCCACCACTGGCTGATCCTGCATGGCCGCTACGTGTGCCAGGCGCGCAAGCCGCGCTGTGGCAGCTGCCGTATCGAAGACCTGTGCGAATACAAGCAGAAGACGTCGGACGATTGATGCTTCATAGCTTTCTGATATGAGTTGATTGAAAAAATCTTTTTTACTCCCTTCACGTTTGCCCTTATAAGGTCGGCAAATGGCCCCTGTAGCCGGGAGTGAAGCGCATGAGCAACGGCAAAGAAGACCTGGAACTGGACGACGACTTCGTCAGCGACGAAACGGACAGCAGCGAAGCCCCGGTGGAAGTGGCGAAAACCAACCTCACTAAGCGACGCATCATCGACAATTTCCTCGAGGAGCGACGCCTGCACAAGCAGCTGGCCGAGTACGATTTCGATCTGTAAACCGGTCACCAGCGGCGAGACATGAAAAAATGCCCGTATCCATGGATACGGGCATTTTTCGTTGCGCGACTCGCACCGGACATTTACAGCCCGTCGAGAAAACGCTCCACATCCAGCGCCGCCATGCAACCGGCACCTGCCGAGGTGATGGCTTGGCGGTAAACGCTGTCGGCCACATCGCCAGCAGCGAACACACCCCGCATGGTGGTCGCCGTGGCATTGCCATCACGCCCACCATTGACCTGCAGATAACCGTCCTTGAGCGCCAGTTGCCCTTCGAACAACGCGGTATTGGGCGTATGGCCGATGGCCACGAACAGGCCATCCACGGCCAGATCGCGTGTACCGCCATCCTGCTCGCGAATGCGTACGCCGGTAACGCCCGAGTCGTCGCCCAGTACCTCGTCCACCTCGGCATTCAGCGCCAGCACGATACGCCCTTCGGCCACCCGCGCCTGCAGCTTGTTCTGCAGGATCTTCTCGGCGCGGAACGCGCCACGGCGGTGAATCAGGGTCACGCGGCTGGCGATGTTGGCCAGAT
Organism: Phytopseudomonas straminea; assembly: GCF_900112645.1. Lineage (GTDB taxonomy): Bacteria > Pseudomonadota > Gammaproteobacteria > Pseudomonadales > Pseudomonadaceae > Aquipseudomonas > Aquipseudomonas straminea. The sequence goes on from NZ_FOMO01000004.1 coordinate 129,622, forward strand.
AAAGCGCCTCTTCAACTGCGGTATTGCCGCCACCGACCACCGCCACTTCACGGTTGCGGTAGAAGAAGCCGTCACAGGTGGCGCACGCCGAGACGCCCTTGCCCATGAAGGCAGTCTCACTCGGCAAGCCCAAATAGCGGGCACTGGCCCCGGTAGCGATGATCAGCGCATCGCAGGTGTAGGAAATACTGTCGCCTACCAGGGTGAAGGGACGCGCGGCCAGGTCCACGGCCTGGATATGGTCGAAGACGATCTCCGTCTCGAAGCGCTCGGCGTGGGCCTGCATGCGCTGCATCAGCTCCGGACCGGTCAGGCCATGGGCGTCGCCTGGCCAGTTGTCCACTTCAGTGGTGGTGGTCAGTTGCCCGCCGGCCTGCAGGCCGGTGATCAGCAGCGGCTTGAGATTGGCCCGCGCGGCGTAGACCGCCGCGCTATAGCCAGCCGGGCCGGAACCGAGAATGATGACGCGGGCGTGTCGGGTACTCGACATCAGAGACTCCTCACAGCGCAGTGCTGCAAAAAAAGCCGCCACCGGCCGCAAGCGGTCGGACATCGGCGGCTGAACAAGGGACGCGAGCAGACTAGACCGCGCGCCCTGCGCCATGGAAATGTGCTTTGCCAATCTCCGGGATAGCCGCGCGCTATCGCCCTGCCCGGCTTTCACCCACGCCACAAAATGGGTAAGGTCGCGCCACGATCACTTGTTGGAGACAACCCTGATGCGCGCTCCCGTGCTGTCCGGCCCGCAATACCTGGGCGAAGGCCTGAAGCTGGTCATGAGCCCCGGCCTGCGGCTGTTCGTGCTGTTGCCGCTGGCGATCAACCTGATCCTGTTCAGCCTGATGATCGGCTTTGCCGTGCAGCAGTTCAGCGGCTGGGTGGATACATTCATGCCGTCGCTGCCGAGCTGGCTGAGCTTTCTGCAGTACCTCCTCTGGCCCCTGTTCGTGGTGCTGGTCATTCTCATGGTGTTCTTCACCTTCACCATGGTGGCCAATATCGTCGCGGCGCCCTTCAACGGCTTTCTCGCCGAGAAGGTCGAGGTGGTGGTGCGCGGCCAGGACAACTTCCCGCCGTTCAGCTGGGGCGAGCTGATCGCCATGGTGCCGCGTACCCTGGGCCGCGAGGGGCGCAAGCTGGCGTATTTCCTGCCACGGGCCCTGGGCCTCTTGATCCTGTCGTTCATTCCGGTGGTCAACCTGGTCGCGGCGCCGCTGTGGCTGCTGTTCGGCGTGTGGATGATGGCCATCCAGTACATCGACTACCCCGCCGACAACAACAAGGTCAGCTGGCAGGACATGCTCGCCTGGCTGCGCGAGAAGCGCTGGCAGTCCCTGGGTTTTGGCGGCATCACCTACGCTGCGCTGCTGGTGCCCTTCGTCAACATCCTGATGATGCCGGCTGCGGTGGCGGGCGCGACCCTCTTCTGGGTGCGCGAAGGTGGGGTGAGTTCAGGAACGGTCGCTGTCACGCAAACGCCACGCTGATGTCACAAACGCTACATGACAGCAGCACAGACTGCTGTCATGAGCACTCCCCCGCTATTCATCGCCCTGGTCAGCGAGACCTACAGCCCGGAAATCAACGGCGTAGCCAATACCCTTAGCCATCTGGTCAAAGGCCTGCGTGCCCGCGGCCATCGCCTGCAGTTGATCCGCCCACGCCAACACCAGGACGCCCCCGCTGCCAATGACGACGACCTGCTGCTGACCCGCGGCTGGCCGCTGCCCGGCTACCGCGGCCTGCAGTGGGGGCAGTCGGCGCGCCACAAGCTGCTGCGCCTGTGGCGACGCCAGCGCCCTGATGTGCTGTATATCGCCACCGAAGGGCCGTTGGGCCTTTCAGCTCTACGTGCCGCGCGGCGTCTACAGATACCGGTGATCAGCGGCTTTCACACCAACTTCCAGCAGTATACCGGGCATTACGGCATCACCCTTTTAACCCGCCTGCTGACCAATTACCTGCGCTGGTTTCACAACGCCTCACGCATGACCCTGGTGCCCAGCCTCAGCCAGCGCTGCGAGCTGCAACGTCGCGGCTTCGAGCGCCTGGAACTGCTCGCCCGCGGCGTGGATGCCTGGCTGTTCAACCCGGCGCGACGCAGCGATGAACTGCGCCGCACCTGGGGCCTGGGCGAGCAGGACATCGCCGTGCTGCATGTCGGCCGGCTGGCCGCCGAGAAGAACCTGGATCTGCTGGTCACCACCTTCCAGGCGTTGCAGCGCCAATCTGCCGGCAAGCGCCTGCGACTGGTGGTGGTCGGTGACGGGCCACTGCGTGAAAGCCTGCACAAGCAGCTGCCGGATGCGCTGTTCTGCGGCATCCAACGCGGCGAGGCGCTGGCGCAGCATTACGCCAGCGGCGACATCTTTCTGTTTCCGAGCCTCTCGGAAACCTTTGGCAACGTGCTGCTCGAAGCCATGGCCTCGGGGCTTGGCGTGGTCGCCTTCGATCAGGCCGCCGCTGCCCAGCATGTCGAGGATGGCCACAACGGCATGCTGGCCAGCGTCGATGATGAACGCACTTTCATCGACGCGGCCGGCTGGCTACTGGAGAACGGCGAGAACCTGCGTCGGGTGCGCCTCAACGCCCGTCAGCACGCGGCCAGACAAGGCTGGTCGAGTATCGTCGAACAGTTCGAACAGCACCTGTACACCGCGCAGCTGGATAGCAGCGTGCCTAAGGCTGGCCGCAAGCCAACCCTGGCGATCGAGAGCAAACGCGCGAATTGAGACCGGGAAGATGACGGGCCGCAGGCCGCGGCCCGAGAGTCAGGCCAGGGCCTTCTCGATGGCCTGGATCAGCGCCGGATCATCCGGCGCGGTGCGCGGCGAGAAACGCGCGAGCACACGGCCATCCTGGCCCACCAGAAACTTCTCGAAATTCCAGGTGATGTCGCCGGGAAACTCCGCGCCCTCACCGGCCAGCAAGCGATACAGCGGATGACGACCGCTGCCGTTGACCTCCAGTTTGCTGCTCAGCGGAAAGGTCACGCCGTAGTTCAGGCTGCAGAACTGGGCGATGGCCGCCTCGTCATCCGGCTCCTGCCCGGCGAACTGGTTGCAGGGCACGCCCAGCACGCTGAACCCTTGGGCGGCGTAGGTCTGCTGCAAGCGTTCGAGACCGGCATATTGCGGCGTGAGGCCGCATTTGGAGGCGACATTGACCACCAGCACCACCTTGCCCTTGAGCGGAGCCAGCGGCAGCTCCTGGCCGTCTAATGCGTGCAGTGTCAGGTCGTGGAAGGCGCTCATGATGGGTGCTCCGGGTAAAGCGAGGCAGTGAAGATAAAACTAAAAAGGCGCCTGAAAAGGCGCCTTTTCATGACTGCAGCTTAGCAGTCACTCATGACCATCTGCCAGCAGCGACCGATTCGCTGCCGACATACGGATCAGTGGTGATGACCACCTTCGCCATGGATGTGACCATGGGCGATTTCTTCCTGGCTGGCGTCGCGCACGTTGACGACCTTGACCGCGAAATTCAGGCGCTGGCCGGCCAGCGGGTGGTTGCCGTCGACGATCACGTCATCGCCTTCCAGCTCGCGGATGGTGACGATCTGCATGCCGCCGTCCGGGCCGGAGGCGTGGAACTGCATGCCGACTTCCAGCTCGTCGACGCCTTCGAACATCGAGCGGTTCAGGGTGGCAACCAGTTCGGCGCTGTATTCGCCGTAGGCTTCTTCCGGCTCGACGGCAACCTTGACTTCGTCACCGGCCTGCTTGCCGACCAGGGCCTTCTCGAGACCGACGATGATGTTGCCGGCACCGTGCAGGTAAACCAGCGGCGCGCCGCCAGCGGAACTATCGATCACCTCACCGGCATCGTTGGTCAGGGTATAGTCGATGGAAACGGCCTTGTTGGCGGCGATCTGCATGGGGCGAACCTTTTGCTCGAGGAAAATGAACGTGTAAGTGTAACCAACGGCGGTGGCGAAAGCGACCCAAGCCCAGACGGGCGGGCCGCATCCGCGGTCGTCGTGGTCGGTTTTGAGCAAGATCATGACGGCTATTGGGTGGCTGTCCTATCCTGCGGCCATACTCAACACTTGCGCCATCAACCGCCCTGGCAAAATCGAGCCTGGGTGCTCGACGCCGCGCAGCGTCAGGCGAGAATCGGCACGAACTTCACCTGTGGCTGGTGTGTCGCAACATCAGTTCCAATGCTTCTGGATGCTAAGGACTTCTGAATGCCCGCACGCAATATTCTGGTGATCAACTGCGGTAGCTCTTCCATCAAGTTCGCCCTGGTCGACCCCGATCAGCAGGCGTTCGCCATCAGCGGCCTGGCGGAGCGGCTCGGCAACGCCGATGCGTTGCTGCATTGGCAACTGGGCGGCGTCAAACACAGCCAAGCCATTCCCGGCGATGACCATCGCGCCGCACTGGCCCACCTGTTGCAGCGCGTGCAGGAGGCCACTGGCGGCCAACTGCACGGCATTGGCCACCGGGTGGTACACGGCGGTGAACACTTCACCAGCGCCCAACGTCTTGACGACGCGGTGATCGCCGCGATCCGCGCCGTCGCGCCCCTGGCGCCGCTGCACAATCCGGCGGGCCTGCTGGGCATCGAGGCGGCCCTGGCGCTGTACCCCGAGCTGCCCCAGGTGGCGGTGTTCGACACGGCCTTCCATCAGAGCCTGCCCGAGCACGCCTTCCGCTACGCGGTGCCGGAGCAGCTGTATCGTGATCACGGCGTACGCCGCTATGGCTTCCACGGCACCAGCCACCGCTTCGTCAGTGCCCGCGCGGCCGAACTCACCGGTCTGCCGGCGAGCGACAGCGCCTGGCTGGTCGCCCACCTGGGCAATGGCTGCTCGACCTGTGCGGTGGTCAATGGTCAAAGCCGCGACACCAGCATGGGCCTGACGCCACTCGAAGGCCTGGTGATGGGCACGCGCAGCGGCGACGTCGACCCCAATCTGCACAGCCACCTCTCGCGCACCCTGGGCTGGAGCCTGGAGCAGATCGATCGCATGCTCAATCACGACAGCGGCCTGCTGGGCCTGTCGGGGCTTTCCAACGATATGCGCAGCCTCGAGCAGGCGCGTGAGGAAGGTCATGCCGGTGCCACCCTGGCCATCGAAGTATTCTGCTATCGCCTGGCAAAATCCCTGGCGGCCATGAGCTGCGCCCTGCCGCGCCTGGACGGCCTGATCTTCACCGGGGGCATCGGCGAGAACTCACCGCTGATCCGCAGCAAGACGGTGGCGCACCTGAGCCTGCTCGGCCTCAAGCTCTACGAAGCGGCCAACGCCCGCTGCCTGCGCGGCGTCAGCGGGCCGATCCACGCGGCGGACCATACGCGGGTGCTGGTGGTGCCCACCAACGAGGAGCGGCAGATCGCCCTCGACACCCTGGCGCTGCTCGACTGATTTCGGAGAACCCCATGCACACCTTTTTCATTTCGCCGACCGGCTTCGGCGTCGGCCTCACCTCCATCAGCCTGGGCCTGGTCGGTGCGCTGGAACGCGCCGGCCTCAAGGTCGGTTTCTTCAAGCCCATCGCCCAGCCGCACCAGGGTGACGCTGGCCCCGAGCGCTCCAGCGAACTGGTAGCGCGCACCCACGGCCTGCACTCGCCCAAACCGCTGGCACTCGCCCATGTCGAACGACGCCTCGGCGACGGCGACCTGGACGAACTGCTGGAAGAAATCATCAGCCTCTACCAGGAGGCCGCCAAGGACAAGGACGTGGTGATCGTCGAAGGCATGGTGCCGACGCGCCAGGCCAGCTATGCAGCGCGGGTCAACTTCCACCTGGCCAAGAGCCTGGACGCCGACGTGATCCTCGTCTCGGCTCAGGAGCAGGAAAGCCTTGGCGAGCTGTGCGACCGCGTGGAAATCCAGGCCCAGCAATTCGGCGGCCCGAAAGATCCCAAGGTGCTCGGCGTGATCCTCAACAAGATCCGCAGCGACGACGGCCTGGAGGCCTTCACCGCGCGCCTGCGCGAACAGTCCTCGCTGCTGCGCCACCCGGAATTCCGCCTGCTGGGCTGCATCCCCTGGCTCGACGAGCTGAATGCACCGCGCACTCGCGACATCGCCGAACTGCTCGGCGCGCGCATCCTCAATGCCGGCGACTACGAGCAGCGGCGCATGCTGAAAATCGTGCTGTGCGCCCGCGCCGTGGCCAACACCGTGCAGTTGCTCAAGCCCGGCACCCTGGTGGTCACGCCGGGTGACCGCGACGACATCATTCTGGCCGCCAGCCTGGCCGCCATGAACGGCATGCCGCTGGCCGGCCTGCTGCTGTGCAGCGACTTCGCCCCCGACCCGCGCATCATGGAGCTGTGCCGCGGCGCCCTGCAGAGCGGCCTGCCGGTGATGACGGTGAGCACCGGCTCCTACGACACGGCCACCAACCTCAATCGCCTGAACAAGGAAATCCCGGTCGACGACAAGGAGCGCGCCGAGAAGGTCGCCGACTTCGTCGCCAGCCACCTGGATCACGACTGGCTGGCCGCCCGCTGCGGCAACCCACGGGAGCTGCGCCTGTCGCCGCCGGCGTTCCGTTACCAGCTGGTTCAGCAGGCCAAGGCCGCCAACAAACGCATCGTTCTGCCCGAAGGCGCCGAGCCACGTACCGTGCAAGCCGCGGCGATCTGCCAGGCCCGCGGCATCGCCCGCTGCGTGCTGCTGGCCAAGCCCGAGGAGGTGCGCAGCGTGGCCCAGGCGCAAGGCATCGAACTGCCACCAGGCCTTGAAATTCTCGATCCGGACCTGATTCGCGAGCGCTACGTCGAGCCGATGGTCGAGCTGCGCAAGGGCAAGGGTCTCAACGCACCGATGGCCAGCGCTCAGCTCGAGGACACGGTGGTGCTGGGCACCATGATGCTGGCCCTGGATGAAGTCGACGGCCTGGTATCCGGCGCCGTGCACACCACCGCCAACACCATCCGCCCGGCGCTGCAGCTGATCAAGACCGCGCCGGGCTACAACCTGGTGTCGTCGGTGTTCTTCATGCTGCTGCCGGACCAGGTGCTGGTGTATGGCGACTGCGCCGTCAACCCGGACCCCAACGCCGAGCAACTGGCGGAAATCGCCCTGCAGAGCGCCAGCTCCGCCCAGGCATTCGGCATTCCGCCGCGGGTAGCCATGCTCAGCTATTCTACCGGTGATTCGGGCAGTGGCGAGGAGGTGGAAAAGGTTCGCGAGGCCACACGCCTGGCGCGCGAAGCCAACCCGGAGCTCCTGGTCGACGGCCCGCTGCAGTACGACGCCGCGGCCATCGAAAGCGTCGGCCGGCAAAAGGCGCCCAACAGCCCGGTGGCTGGTCGCGCCACGGTGTTCATCTTCCCGGATCTGAACACCGGCAACACCACCTACAAGGCGGTGCAGCGCAGCGCTGACTGCATCAGCGTCGGCCCCATGCTGCAGGGCCTGCGCAAGCCGGTGAACGACCTGTCGCGCGGCGCGCTGGTCGACGATATCGTCTTCACCATCGCCCTGACCGCCATTCAGGCCGCCAACATGCGCCACTGAATACGGCCCGATCCGAACGCGGGTGAAACACCCCGCATTCGGATCGGCTTGCAGTTCCCCCGCCAATCGTTACCCTGTGCGCCATTCACGCCCGCTCTGCTTGCGGGCGCCAACCTGCCTGAGGTTCGCACGCCCATGCTGCACTTTCTCCCTGCCCCCTTGCTTGGTCTCTTGGGCAGCCTTTCCCTGGCGCTGAACACGCTGTTCTGGTGCTGGCCGCTGTTCGCCGTAACCCTGCTGCGTATCCTGCTGCCCCTGCCGCTGGTGCGGCGCGCCTGTGACCGGCTGATGATCTTCATTCAGGAAGGCTGGATCGGCTGCAACCAGGCGTGGATGAACTTGCTGGGCAAGACCCGCTGGCATATCGAGGGCAACCAGAATTTCGATTACGAGCATTCGTACCTGGTGACCAGTAACCACCAGAGCTGGGTGGACATCCTGGTGCTGCAGTACCTGCTCAACCGACGTATCCGTCCGCTGAAGTTCTTTCTCAAGCAGGAGCTGATCTGGGTGCCGGTGATCGGCCTGTGCTGGTGGGCGCTGGGGTTTCCTTTCATGAAGCGTTATTCGAAGGAGTACCTGGCCAAACACCCGGAGAAGAAAGGCAAGGATCTGCAGACCACGCGCCGCACCTGCGCCAAGTTTCGTCACAACCCGGTGGGCATCTTCAACTTCGTCGAAGGCACCCGCTTCACCCCGGCCAAACATCAGGAACAGCAATCCCCCTACCGCTATCTGCTCAAGCCCAAGGCCGGCGGCCTGGCCTTCGTGCTCGACGCCATGGGCGAGCAGCTGCACGGCATGATCAACGTCACCCTGCATTATCCACAGGGCAGCCCCGGTTTCTGGACCCTGCTCAGCGGCCAGTTGGACCAGGTGGTTGTGGTCGTCGAGCAGCTGGAAATCCCCGCCCGCTTCATTGGCCGCACCTACGATCAGGACGAAACCTATCGCAAGGATTTCCAGCAGTGGGTCAATGCGCTATGGGAAACCAAAGACGCCCTGCTGGATGACCTTCGCCAGCAGCATTCCTAAAGTCAGTCCGCCCTTTCTTGAAAGCGTACCGGCCCCGTTTAGCAGGCCTTCAGCTGCGCCGCCGCACGGGCGATACCGATACTGAAGCTAAGCGCGACAGCTCTCGTTCCAAGGTCAGTTCGACTGACTTGCACCGAGCGGTGCAATCTGTCGAGCCTCACAGCCTAGCCAGCACGCACCAGGCAGGCGACAGAAATGAGACAGGCATTAGAACTCCCCGCCCATAGCGGGGGGTTCTAATGGGCAGTTGATCTACAGCGGCCGCAGGTTGATTTCCACGCGGCGGTTCTGTGCGCGTCCAGCTTCATTGGCGTTGCTGGCAATAGGCTGGTTCGGCCCGGCGCCGTAGGCCGAGATGCGCGAGGACGCCACGCCGTTGGCCGCCAGGTAGGACGCCACGCTCTGGGCACGGCGGGTGGAGAGGTTCTGGTTCAGTTCCGCCGAGCCGGTGCTGTCGGTATGGCCGACGATGTTCACACCGTTCTTGTTGAACTCCTTGAAGGTCAGCACCAGGGAATTCAACGTCGGGTAGAAGCTGCTGGAAATGTCCGCCGAATTGCTAGCGAAGGTGATATTGCCAGGCATGATCAGAGTCAGGTCATTGCCGTTACGCTGCACCTGCACGCCGGTACCCTGCAGCTGCTGGCGCAGCTTGGCTTCCTGGGTATCGACGTAGTAGCCGTAACCACCGCCTGCGGCACCACCCACGGCGGCACCGATCAGGGCGCCTTTCTTACGGTCCTTCTTGCTCGAAGTGGCGGCGCCGACGGCCGCACCGGCCAGCGCGCCCACACCACCGTAGATACCGGCTTTGCCCGCCTGGCTTTCACCCGTATAGGGGTTGACCGTACAGCCGGACAGAACAACGAGAACGGCCGTTGCGGCAATCAGGGAGCGGCACTTGAACATGGGTAATCCTTAGAGTCGTGTTACGGAATGGGGCAGTTTTATTCGCGGCTTCGAGCCAACGAACGCCGCCAAGTTCCCGACCAAGGCTAACAATCACCACGTAGAAAATCTGTAACCGCTTGTTTTTCAAGCCCGTACAAATGGATTTTCGCGCATCTCGTCACCCAATCGCGTGTCCGCGCCATGGCCGGTTACCACGGTGGCGTCCTCATCCAGGCGATACAGACGTTGCTTGATGGAGCGCTCGATGGTCGCATAGTCACCACCCCACAGATCGGTACGGCCTATGCCGCGGCGAAACAGCGTGTCGCCGGCAATCAACAGTTTGGCTTCGGGGAACCAGAAGCTCATGGAGCCCGGCGTGTGCCCCGGCGTATGCAGGGCCACACCGCAGCCGCAGGCCAGTGCCTCGTCATCGGCCAGCCATTGATCGGGCGCGGGTACGGGCGTGTAGGGAACACCGAACATCTGGCACTGCATCTCCAGGTTGTCCCAAAGGAACTGGTCATCCTTGTGCAGGTGCAGGGTGGCGCCGGTCTTTTCTTTCATCTGCCCCGAGGCCAGGAAATGATCAAGATGTGCGTGGGTATGGATGATGCTCACCACCTTGAGGCCGTGGGCCTCCAGCCGCGCCATGATCAGATCGGGATTGCCACCCGGGTCAACCACGATGGCCTTGCCGCTGACTGGATCGCCAATAATGGTGCAGTTGCACTGCAAAGGCCCGACAGGGAAGGTTTCACGAATTAGCGCGGTCTTTGCGGATTCCATGGGTATTCCTTTATGATATTTGGCACAATTTTGTCACACTGAGATTAGAAATGGCGACCCTTCGCAAACGTGGCCCATCCCAGTGGCAAGTGCAGGTCAGACGTAAAGGATGGCCCCTGCAGACCAAGACGTTCAACACCCAGGCCGAAGCGAAAACGTGGGCAACCATGATCGAGCGCGAAATGGATGCCGGCCTGTTCGTCAGCCGCAACGAAGCCGAGTCGACCTCATTCGCCAACGCCCTGGAGATGTACGCCGAACAGGTGACTTCAAAAAAGCGCAGCAGCGACTCCGAGCTGTCTCGCATTAAGGTCTTGCTACGTCACCCGCTAGCCCTCAGATCAATCGCAAGCATCCGAGGAGCAGACATGGCTGGTTATCGAGACGAGCGCCTCGCTGAAGGCCTAGCACCAGCCACGGTTCGCCGTGAGCTCGCACTGATTTCCCATGTCTTTACGATCGCTCGCAAAGAATGGCGCATGGAATCGCTGAGCAACCCCGTTGAGCTGATCCGTCAACCGAGCGTTGATGACGCCCGAGACAGACGAATCCTGAGTGCAGATGTATGGACGCTTCAGAACGATGAACTGGTTTGCGAGCGCTTAGACGAGCTGGAAATGATCTGCCGGCACTCACGCTCAACAGAGCTTCCTCAGATCGTTCGATTCGCCGTTGAGACAGGCATGCGCCGCAGCGAGATATCTAACCTGCTTCGGGCCAATGTCGATTTGACAAAGCGGACCGCCCACCTGCCCATCACAAAGAATGGCTCATCACGCGGAGTGCCACTATCGAGCCGAGCGGCAGCGATCATTGAACACCAACCGAAGCTGGAGGACGGCCGAGTATTCAAAAGTCAGCCGGACACCATCACCAAGGCGTTTATGGATGCTCTGGATGATGCTCGTAACGCTTACGAGGGGGGGATGGAGCTGCACCTCAAATCCGAAGGGCTAGAGCAAGACCAGATTGCTGAGCAAATTGCCAGGGATCCATTTCTAGTCGACCTGAGATTCCACGACCTTCGTCATGAGGCCACATCACGCTTGGCTGAGATCTTCCCACTGCATGAGCTGACCAAAATCACCGGCCACCAGGATACTCGGATGCTTATGCGTTACTACCATCCAAGGGCAGAGGATCTCGCCAAAAAGCTGGCTTAAGGGCACCGAGACACTTGGGCTAACAAGTTGACCATATCAGGCACGTTGAGTGACTCTACTTCACGTGCTTGCCAAGTGTGAATCCAAGCGGCCCTGGCGGGGCAATAAGAGTCATTGCACCACAAGCTGAATTCAGTCAAATCAATACGAAGTTAAGGATAATTGAACGCATGGCTAGTACCTACGAAGGGATGCGCTGGTTCAAATGCGACTTTCAGATGCAGACCCCTGCTGATCGTCAGCACTGGCAAGGTGATGCTCTTATAGCGGGTTCCGAGGGTAAAGCTGCGGAAGCTTATGCCCGAGCCTGCTATGAGGCCGGATTAAATGCTGTAGGTATAACCGAGCACAATTTTCTAAACAAAGACTTCATGCCTTATCTGTACGAAGCCTTCTCGACACTATCCAAAGAGTTCAATCGGGAGATAACCATTTTCCCAGGTTTCGAATTTGAGGCAGACGTTGGGAAAGGAATGCACGTCCTTTGCCTTTTCGAACCCGGAACCGACCTTGAAGACATGGACCACATTCTAACTGAGTGCGGCGTTGCTCGACCTAGGGTGTCCGAAGGAGTGCTAGCAAAGTCGAGATTACAGCTCACCGATATTCTGAAAATTGTTCAAAAGCCAAATCCGGATGGATCTTGGCGCGGCATCGTTATCGTGCCCCATATATTTACAGATAGCCTTTTCGATAACGATCGAATTAGCGAATGGATCCAACGGGAAGAATTTATAAATCCTGATCTATTAGCAGTTGAAGTACCTAAACCAGTAGAGAAGATGAGCTTAGGTTTTCAACGCCTATTTGAATCAAACAAAGATTGCGCAAAAGAATGGCGTCGCGCGAGACCAATAGCGACGATAATGTCGTCCGACAACAAAATGCTACTAGCCAAAGATGAGGACGACCGCCCTATGCCCAATAGCATAGGTTATCGCTACACTTGGATGAAGATGTCAGCGCCTTCAATTGAGTCACTTCGCCAAGCATTTCTAGATCCAAAATCCAGGATACGATTACCCGTCGATGTAAAAAACGACCCTCACCCAGAATCACTGAACAATCACCCACATATTAAATCGGTAGATATAAAGGGGGTGACGTTCTTAGCCGATCAGCTAATCCACTTCTCACCTAATATGAGTAGCATTATCGGCGGAAGAGGCAGCGGAAAATCTACCGTCCTAGAATACCTTAGATTAATGTTAGGGAAATGGGACGATCTTGACCGCGACACAGCAGCCCGCATGCAGCGTATCAAAGACACTGCTGCAGGCGACGGCGTTTCATTAACGGTAGACTTTCAAAGCTGGAATGGAGTCCAACACAGACTAATATGGAACGGCAAATCTCCGCATCTAGACGGCGTTGAACTTGAAGACCCCAAAACCTTCTTCAAGCAACTACCCGCACAATTTTTCAGCCAGCAACAACTAAATAAAATTACCCAAGTGGATCCTGATGAAGGAATTTTACATACCGCAAAACTACTCGAATTAGTAAATGGCTTCAAGGCCAACGAACTAAAAGAACTAGACAATAAAGAACTGCAACTCCACCAAGAAATAACTGGCAAGTTAGAACGCAAGCACCAACTAATAGAACTTGAAGCGACCCTACGCTCATTGAAGCAAGAGAAAAGTGATCTTGACCGCCAATGGCAGGCACGCAATGACGTTCAGAACGAAGCCAAAACTCACGAAAACCTAAAAGCAGAAAAGCAACACATTGACTCAGCCGTCACACTAGCGACAGAGCAATCTGATCAAATATCTGCTACTGCAAAAGCACTTAAGGACAAACTCATTCCGTTCAGCAGAGGCGAATCACCTCATTTCGAATGGATATCAGAACTCGACACAAAATTTAGGCAAGCAACCGAAGAACTAGAAGCAGATATAGCACTACTAACCGCATCATATCAGAAGAAAATCTCTGACATCTTTGAAAAGTCTTCTGCCTGGACAGCTATCTCCCGAGAGCTTTCAAATGCCGACGAGCAATTCTCTCAAGCCTGCCAGGCCAAAGGAATCAGCACAGAAGATGTTTCACAGCTTTCAAATCTAGCGATCCTTCGCACTCAAAAACAATCCGAGATAGATGATCAAATTAGTAAGATTGAATCCATAAAGCTTGATGTAATAGGCCTAGATGAGCAACAAGAAAACCTTACTCAAATATGGCACCAACAAGTTTTAGTACGCCAAGCAGCCGCATCCAAAGCCAATACCCTAGCAGTACACGAAGAATCATCAAAACAATTTATTGATGTTTCGGTTAAATACCAAGGCGACAAGAAAAACTTTCTTGACCTATGGGAATCCTTTGGCCCGACGGATGGAAGAACTAAACTCGGAAGATCTTGGAACGATCTTGGGGGAACGCTATTTAGTTTGTTTGAAGAAAATTCAAAACCACCTGCTTCCATATGGAAATTTACGAACATCTGGTTTGAACAAGGCCATCTACAAGCACTAGGCGACATCTGGAGCGATGTTAGTACTTATATTGCAGACAACTCCAAAGCTTGGGATCACCTGACAATTCAGAGAGTCCAAGACGCGGTTGACATTGCATTATTTAGACCAGATGGAAGTCTTGCAGGAAAAATCTCTGACGGCTCATTATCAGATGGCCAACGTAATACAGCCGCATTAGCCTTGCTTCTTGCCCAAGATGGTGGCCCGCTAATAATTGACCAGCCGGAGGATGAGCTAGACTCCAATTTTGTGTTCAAAGAATTGATTCCAATGATTCGCAGGGTCAAATCGAGCCGCCAGTTAATCGTGGCCACACACAACGCAAACCTTCCTGTAAATGGCGACAGCGACTTGGTTTACGCTATTGCAGCTAAAGATGGACGAGGGGTCAAACATGCGGCTGGTGGACTGGATCAATTGGCAGTTACCAAAGCCGTTCTAGATATAATGGAAGGCACTGAAGAGGCTTTTCGACGCCGAAGAGAGAAGTATAATTTTTGACACGAACAGACAAATCAGAAACCTTCTTCAGCTCTAAGAACCTAGCCAATTGGGAACTGCGAATGAGTGAGAACATGAAAATTGCCTGGCTGACTTCAGGCGCCGGCGTGCTTGCTGCCGTGATTGGATCAGTTACGGCGCACTATCTCGGCTTATGGGGAAAGGAAGTAGCCGAACAGAAGCCCGCCAGCACTACAGCCACTCAAGTGGTAATCGACGCGCCTACTCCTCCCCCTGCAACTTTGCCGGTAGAGGACAACCCGGAAAGCAAGCTAGATTCAATTTTTATTGGCATGGGAAAACCCTATGTCGAAAAACTATTTGGAACTCCTATCGTGGAGCTTAAGCACGAGCTCGACAGCCTAACTGAAACAAACTATAAATTTGACAAGTTCTACCTACAGTTTATCTTTTCAAAATCAGGTAGCGTTCAATTTTACTCTGTTGTCTCACGATCAGAATCGTTCAAGCCATGCATCCCCACACTCAACAAATGCCTTGGGAACACATTTGCGGAAATTGCAAGATCCGACCAAATGGACGCAAGCTTTGAGCATAACTATCTTTACAGCTACCTCACGTCCAAGCACTATGGTTACGGCGAGTACCTATACCTAGGCAATGCTGGGAATTATCAAAATTTCTACCTAGGATTTAATTCACTTGGAGCCATGTACTACGACATCCGCCCTTTCACATTAAACGAAAGAAATCGGGCCAAATGGGATGAGTTCAGGAACAGGTACATGCCTAACTCTTATGGAGTCGGCGACATAGGCACTATATCCGACGACCAACTCTACTACGAAATTGGCCCTGAGTTTTACACCTTTAGAAATCTATAACATCTCTATGAGCACTGCCTACTCCAAGCCATCAAAGCAATCCTTTACATCTTGCCAACCTGGTAAAGGCTCATAAAGAATTCCAGGAGAGTCAATACTTATAGGCTCTCTTGAAACGTCCATAGCATCGAAGATCGATGAATGCTCTTTCGCAAACCATCGCAACGACTGAAACTCACAAGCAACCCTTAGAAGCAACTGCTCACTCAAACGCATTGCCCCCTTCATAAGGTCATCTGGGGCCACGCAAATCTGAATAGAATGCACCCCATCCATAAGGACAGTGGCAGATATCCCATTCTCCATGAAAAGCCGCTTCAGAACCAGAAGATCAATCATCACAATCGCATGAACGACCTCCTGCATAAATAAAATTGAATTCCCCGCATTCAGAGAAAGCGTGAACGGATATGCTGGCAACCAGTTAATAGTGGGCGTCAACGCAACGCACAAGGTAGTCGGAGAAACATGACGCTTCAGCTCTTCGTCAATCAGCTCAGATTTAGCCGCAAAACATTCACTGCTAATTGCGAAATACCTTAGCCCCTCTTCTGGAGAAACTGAGGAAAATCCCTCCTCAACTGCCCGCCTTAAAACCTCATTTGCATCCGCCTCGTAAGTTACTTCGGGGTTACGCACTTCAATACGCCGAGTATTTATAAACCCTCGAAAATTATCCGCCCCATCATTCGCAAAAAAATCTGCGAGCACTTGCAACTGCTCAATCTGGCGATCAGAGCGAGCATTACGGTTCTTTGAAGATTTCATTTCGACTGGTAGAGGATCTTCACCTCCCAAGCCACAAACATCACCATGACGGATCATATTTGTTAAGTCTGACATGATAACTGGGACACCCATACGAATCCCAAGACGACAAGCACGATACTCTTGCAGAAAGCCAATTTTATCAGATAGAAATCCGGCATCTTGCTTGATGTTGTAATCAGCATCGTAAAGTAGATGCTTCAAGCTGTACTTCGACTGATACACTGACGCGATACCATCACCAAAGCACTTCCAGAGGAATATTAAGTGGCGTATATCAAGGACTAGGTCATCTATCCCTTTTATTAGCCCTTTGACCGCTCTCGCCTTTTCCTTAGGCAACCGACAGCGAGACTTCAAGGCACTCAGTCGACCTCTTGCACTCTTCAACCGGCGAATTCGCCTTTCACATCGCGAGATTCGGCGAATTAACAGACGCTGCAACTCAAACACTAACTCAAGACGATCAGGGTCACTCTTGATAGCATGTAGAAGCAGGGCGGCCTGTGCGAACCCAATTTGCTCTCTAGGAAATCTCATCGACTCTTCCTAAGAAATCGCTCCAAGCAGCAGACGCATCATTGCGCATAACTTGCTCGGTTCGGGCAACAGGCCCATGCTCTTTGTCGCTAAAGTAGTCGCTCACTGCCTCTCCTGCATGGATGTGTATTCCAGTGATGGTGGCAACCAATTCCAGTGATTGTGCGCCATCCGAGCCGCAGGTTCTGCCTAGCTAATCCAGTGGTTGTAATCCACTGCGCCGACGATCCTGCCCCACCAAGCCATAGGTAGCGAACGTCGAAATTTCCTTGCACTTCTTTTGGAGTGAGAGCCGCTTCTGGGCGATTGCCGTCGGTGATGATGGGCAGTTATCGGCCCAGAGTGTGTAAAAACGCTAAAGTACGCACGTCTACGTGAAAACTGAAATTTATCGACTCGTCAGCAGATACGGATTTCGCCCAGAGGCGCGATTTTCAGTCCGGTTCTGCGCACCTGTCGCACTCGAAAACGTTTTTACACAGCCTCGGCCAAAAGCGGCCCTTCGTAGTAGTTAGGAGCAGACAAAAAGAAGTCGTTTTCACCGTTGCAGGGAGACTATTTTGAGGTTCGAAGGTCTCAGGGGCTCGGTACTGGAGTCGACCCATTCCTCACTGGCCTCCTCCGATTGGGTGAGCCACTGATCACATCCAAGGCTTGTAGGGGCTATGGTGATAACGGGTAAGGACAAATCACCAGAGCGTCGAGAGGATAGCCGTCATCCCTCAGCGTAGTTGGAACGAACCCGTAGTTGGCCGAGTAGAACATCAGTGTACTGAGGAAGCGGTCAACGAAGATCTGTCCGTATAGCTCATGTTCATAGCTCCGAAGTTTTGGACTGGGTATCGCTGGGAGGCGTTTTTCCAAGCGTGCCCATCTCGATTGGCGTCTTCGTGAAAAACACCGATATTTCCTCGCAGTCCAGTCGGTTGAATAACCGCTCTGACTCCTCCTCCGTGATTGCCAGGCGAATCTCCGTGGGTTGATCAGCCAGCTCAAAAAAGTGCGATGAGTGAAGTTTTCCAGTGTGTCCAAAACCTTCGATTCCAGTGCACAGCGTGGCACCGCGCAGCCCCATTTCCTTAGCTACGTCAACGATCCATTCGCCAAGCATCTTTCCTTGGTAACGACGGTTTTGTTGGGTGAAGAAAACGACCATATAGCCTTTCATTTTGATCTCCTCAGCGAGTACCAATCATTTGGTAAGACAGTAGTCCGGCAGCGGTCATCGCTAACGAACCTACGACGTGCAATGAAATTGAGCCAAGCGCCCACAGCAATCTTCCTTCTTGGATTAGGGCAACTGTTTCGGCTGAAAAGGTGGAAAAGGTGGTAAGTCCCCCGCAAAAGCCCGTGATTATCAGCAGGCGCCATTCGGGGCTTAAGGAGGGAGATGCGGCCAAGAACGCGATGGCTAGGCCGATGATGTACCCCCCGACCATGTTCGCCACCAAAGTGCCTGGGGGAATAGTTGGGAACAGCGCGTTGAGCTTTATACCCAGGAGCCAGCGCAACCACGCACCAAGTGATGCGCCGATGGCGATGACAAAGAGTGATTTCAGCATGACTGTAAATCTCCTCTGAGCAGGTAGGGCCGAGGAGGTGCTGATAAACGCAGATTGCGATAGAGAGGTAATACGGAATTTTGAGTCAAGATCCTGTCCTAGATTAGCGGACAGGGAGCACACCTACGCACCCTGTCCAGGGTTCACGTAGGCATCATCAGCACGGGGCGGTTGTGAGGAGGAATGCCATCTCCTTGGAAGCAACATATCACTCGCGCAATTGTCACGTAAATAGTGCTTTGCAATCCTTGACGCGAGCACGGTTTCCCCTCGACGCCTAGAGACTAGATGAATATCCAAGATACCCGCAGACATCATCTGTACTCCCAGCCTGTTGATATTCTAAACAACTGGGTAGATGCCCGGAGCCTGGGAACTAGACGACTGCCGTACTTTGATCCGATGGATGGTGGGGTCGATGCCTCTGTACTGATATTGCTGGAGTCTCCGGCCAGGGATTGCTCGTGGCCACGCTTCGTTTCCCGAGACAACACCGGGCCTTCCCAACGCAACCTGAAGCGCTTTCTTGAACAGGCATGTCTCGCGCGTGAGCAGACCATCTTGTGGAATATTTATCCATGGCTGCCGGATCTGGGCAGTCCTGCCCAAGCCATCAGCCGCTTGAAAATCACAGAGGGCGTCACTCTGCTGAAAGAGGTAATGGATCTGCTCCCGTGCCTGCGCGCTGTGGTCTTGGCTGGGCGCGTGGCGCAGAGAGCTGCACCCGAAATCGAGCATCATCGCCCTGAGGTCAGGCTGCTCGCCATGCCCCACCCGAGCCCTCTTTCGGTGTGTCAGCATCCCGATGTCGCTAAAGACATTGTCGCTACTCTGACCCGAGCGGCGCTGATGGCAAGTGTCTGATCGTTAGGCACCGGCGCGCTTGGCGTTCAGCGACGCGATGCAGGGCGATACAAACAGATTGCCACGGTATGCACCGACGGCGGTTTTGGTTGCAACCACCAGCCACATGATGGCCAACATCATCACCAAGATAACGCCCAGCACATCAAAAAAGACCAAGTTCAGCGTCACACCGAGCTTGAGCGTTGTTACCGCATAGACGCCAAGCGGGAAAGTGAAGCCCCACCAGCCAAGATTGAAAGGGATGCCTCCTTTCGCATAGCGAGCGGTAATGAGCAGTGCCAAGAGCATCCACCACAAGCCAAGCCCCCAAAATAGAACACCCGATACCACCCCGATGCCAGCAGCTACCGCACCTATGCCTGGCATGCCATGGGCGGCAAAGATGGCCGGTGCATCGTTGCCAATGACCAACATGCCCAGCGCACCGGTACCAATCGGCCCCAGCGATAACCAAGACGATGCCGCCATGCTCTCGTGCGGTAACTTATGAAGCGCCAGGCGCAGTACCAGAATAACCAAAATGCTCAAGGCCACCGGAACCGAGTAGGCCCACAAGACGTAACTGGTGATCAGCATCGTGAACTGAGCGTTGGTATCGGCCAGATGCGGTGCGATGATACCGCCGCTCGCCGCTGCTACTTCCGCCGCTACCACAGGAAGCAGCCATACAGCAGTCATCTGATCGATGCTGTGTTCTTGTCGGGTGAACATCATGAATGGGATAAGTACACCGCACGCCAGTGCCATGGCGACGTCCAGCCACCAGAGCACATGGGCCAGGGCAATCACACCCTCTCCCCAGTTTGGCAGACCGTACTGAACCAGCCCGTTGATGATGGTTGCCAGGCCCATCGGTATCGTGCCGAAAAACATCGAAACCGTGGAATGCCCAAAGATCTGTTTTGCCTCATCGAAGAAGAACACCCAGCGGGCGGCGTACATCAAGGTAAAGACGGTAAACAGCAGGATATTGAACAGCCAAAGGGCCTCGCCAACACCTGCAAGCAGCGCACTGTGACCCGGCAACTGCCCTAGGGCCAAGGCCAGAATGCCGGTGCCCATCGTGGCGGCAAACCAGTTAGGTGTGAACTGCCGGATCGCCTCTCTTGGATTGGACAAAGCCGCCAGTGGATGGCGGCCGCCCATAATAGCTGCGAGTCGTGTATCACTCATTTACGCGCTCCGTCTCAGTATGCGTTCAATCTGACATTACTGAAGCCTAGCGTGATGGGAATAGCTGTAAAAACGGATAATATAGGTATTCATTACCGATTTTGAGGGTAGATCTTTTGAAGCTAAGCCTGCGTCAGCTACAAATTTTCTGCGCCGTTGCACAACACGGTAGCACCACCAACGCAGCCGTATCAGTGTCACTATCCCAATCTGCAACTAGCGCCGCACTCAACGAGTTGGAAAACGCCTTGGATACGAGGCTGTTTGACCGAGTAGGAAAGCGTTTAGTGCTGAACGATAACGGCCACGCCTTACTGCCTCAAGCCAGAAGGATGCTTGAGAACGCACAACAGATAGAGGCCGGCTTCTTACCAGGCCATGCTGGGATGAAGACACGCTTGCGGGTAGGGTGCAGTACCACTATAGGCAATTACATTCTGCCATTGATTCTCGGTGAGCTACGTCAATCAGCATCACATTTGAGGGTCGATATCGACATGGCCAACAGCATGGCTATCGCAAGGAGAGTCGCTGATTTCGACATTGATATGGGCCTGATTGAGGGGCCTTGCCACCTGCCCGAACTCCGTGCTGAGCCTTGGCTTGTTGATGAACTGCTTATTGTCGCAGGCCAACGGCACCCATTGGCGCTAAAGCAGCAGGTCACACTTAATGACTTTCGTACTGCTGAATGGCTACTGCGCGAGCCAGGTTCTGGTACCCGTGAAGAAGTCGAACAATTGCTGCTGCGTCATCTGCACGATCTCGCCGAAACCCGCCAGATCGGCAGTTCAGAGGCTATCAAGCATACCCTCGCACAAGGCATCGGCATCAGTTGCCTGTCCCGCTGGGTAGTTCGGGATCTACTTGCCTCCCAAGTCCTGGTTGAACTGCCGCACGCCTTGCCTGCACTGACCCGACGTTTTTTTCTGATCCGCCACCGGGACAAGTATATCTCGTCTGGGCTTGAGCGATTCTGGGAAAGCTGCAGTCAATTCGCGAGCCAGAAATAGCTTGATCTATTTAAAAAACAGGTAAGCGCTACAAAAACAAGTCGTTTCCGGAATTTATCAAAGACGCATAAGGTCAACTCACTGTCCTGCAGCAATGAACGAGTTGTATTTGCCAAGGCGCGACTGAAGGCCTTGCTTACCCTTATGAGGAAGCTCTGATGAATGTGATAAATAAAACCGTCAAAGCCCTGACGCTGGGCGTTGCGTTGACCACAACGATGAACGCATTAGCCGCGCAAGATCGATGGACGTTTGACGGCGATATTCGCAACAACTCGCTGGCTGTCAGCCCAGATGAAATGACGGCGGTGGTCTCGTACAGTCAGCGTCCAGATGTAGTGGTCTATGATTTGAAAAACGGCAAGGTTCGGCAGGTTCTGAACGGATACGTCACGCCGCGAAATATTGTGTTTTCGCCAACTGGCGATGTGTTCTACCTCTCCGACAGCAGTTTGGGGGTCGTGCGCAAGATTGACACCAAGACTTTAAAAGTGATCGCAGATATTCCATTGGGCGCAGGTGCTTTTGGTACCACACTCAGCAAGGACGGAGGCTTGCTCTACGTCAACAATGAAGCGGCCAGCACGCTGTCGGTCATTGATCTTGATCACCAGCGGCCAGTCGCTGTGGTACCTGGCTTCTCCCAACCGCGCCAAGGCATCCGATTAAGCCCTGACGGCAAAACCGTCTATGTCACAAACTTTCTTGGCGACAAAATCACCCTGGTCGACAGCAAAACTAATACGATCAAAGGTGAGATCACTGGCTTCAACAAGTTGCGCGCCATCTCCATATCAGCCGACGGTAATACGCTGTACGCGGCTAACAGTGGCAGTAACAGCATCGCAGTTGTCGACACTCGAAAACGCGCAATCACAACCACGGTCATGGTGGGCAAAGACCCCTACGGCGCAGCTCTGACTCCAGACGGGCGGCACGTCTACTCTGGTAACCTGGGTGACAACAGCCTTTCAGTGATCGACACCAAAACGCTAAAAGTGACGACGACTGTGACCGGTTTGAAGGCGCCCCGCCAGGCCATTGTATTCAGCAAAGACAAGTCGAAGGCTTATGTCCTCAACGAGGACTTGAGTATCTCCACAGTCGATCTCGCCAGCAACAAGGTGGTTTCGACGCTCGAGGCCGACTGACTGGACAGCCCTGGTCTTCATCGGGGGACTGCTAATAATCCACGACTGGATAAATAATAATGAGTGAAAGTGATGAGTTCTGGTGGATGAGTCGCCTTCACTCATTGGGATTAGCGAGTGATGCTTGACCGTGAGCGGCGCGTTGCCCAATCGAGAAAGCACAGGGCCGGGGGCGAACAGGACTCCAGCAAAAATGATATCAGGACGTTTTTTCTACGGCGTCTACTATTTAATCACGTGCTGCTCCAGATAGCAGGTGAGTCTCTAAAAGCTAAAAACACCAGAAGGGGATACGTATGTTAAAAAAGATGATTTTCACCGTCGCTGTCACCGCCTGCTGTATGTCGGGTTTGGCGCTCGCCGATGCGCCAGTCAAGGTTGCTGAAACGGACAAGGGAAAAGTACTCGTAGACGCCAAAGGTATGACTCTTTATACCTTTGGTAAGGACTCCTCGGGCAAGTCGGCCTGCAATGGGCCATGCGCTGCAAACTGGCCACCTTTAGCGGTATCCGCAGACGCGAAAGCGGAGCATGATTACTCTATCGTTACTAGAGACGATGGCACAAAACAATGGGCATACAAAGGCATGCCACTTTACAGCTGGGTCAAAGATGTCAAGCCAGGCGATACAACTGGTGACGGCGTCAACCAAGTCTGGCACGTTGCCAAGCCGTGACATCAAATAATTGATAGGCTAGCTCACGCCACTGGTTTTTCGGTGGCGTGAGTACGAGTACGTATCTGATATTTCGCCAGCATGTAGCTGCCACGTCTTAAAATGCTACGATGGATCTGGCCAACACCGAGTGGACTGCCATAGCAAAAATCATTAGAAAAATGCATGGGCGATAAGAAACTCATTTGGCCCGCGGAAATAATCATCACCGAGCTGATAGCCATCCTGGATGACACTGTGAAGGCCTGCCTCAATAGCTAACAATTTTTACGGTTATTGAACCAAGTCAAGAATGCAAAATCTGAGAGCGCACGCTCGGATTAACCAGAAGATCCACATTCAATCGACTGTAGCAATGATTGCCGGGGCGGGGAGATCGAACCTGCGTCCTACGCATCGAAAGACAGCGATAGGCCAAGAGTGTGTAAAAACGCCTCGCAAAAATTGAAGTGCGTGTGTCTACGTGAAATCTGAAATTTATCGGCTCGTCAGCAGATACGCATTTCGCCCATAGGCGCAATTTTCAGTCCGGCTCTGCGCACCTATCGCACTCGAAAACGTTTTTACAAAGCCTAGGCCGATTACTGCCGGTCGCGAGGGGGCGATTTAGACCCAAAGCGAACGCTCATTAGGGATGATCAGATGTGAAGACCTACCAGCATTTCATCAGGGTTCATAATCGCGTAACCGTGACCTGCGTCCCGGCATCTGGGGAGGTAGCTGGCGGTTCTGTGGCTAGCTGCACGGGACGCCCTGCACCAGAGCGTTTACCGCCCCATTGCCCCCGCACTTTTTCTCAACATCGGTACCACCCCTCGGCCCGCATGAGCATTGGCCAAATCAGAAGCGGATGGCCCTGCAGGTGCCTATTGATTTGTCGGTAAATCTGATATGCCTTGGGCGGCAGTCCGTCAGGGCTGTGCAGTAGATCAAGCAGCAAGCTAACTGCGTTTCCATCGTTGAGTTCTTGCTGACGCTCACTAAGCAATCGCCACAGCAGAGGACGGCGTTCGGTCAGCCAGATAGCTATATCCTGTTCGGGGAACAGCACGACGGGCGTGAAGAGCCCTTCAT
This sequence comes from Phytopseudomonas straminea, assembly GCF_900112645.1. Lineage (GTDB taxonomy): Bacteria > Pseudomonadota > Gammaproteobacteria > Pseudomonadales > Pseudomonadaceae > Aquipseudomonas > Aquipseudomonas straminea. The sequence goes on from NZ_FOMO01000004.1 coordinate 153,636, forward strand.
GAAACTCGGTCACTTCCTTGGTCAGAATACGATTTACTTCCTTATCGAACCGTTCTCTCTGGCGAACACCTGACTTGTATCGCGCGGCAGCTGCCTGCGTTCCGACTTCGTCCTGAAGCGGAGCATTCGGTGCATGGTGTGCGCAGAGCTTTCTTCCTGTCAGTGGTTGTCGCCAGCACAAAGTGCAAAAGCTGAAAAGGTCAATTTGGGATCCGTCTTCTGCACGAATCATACCCTGAGCCGGGATTTGCAGATGGTTGCATATGCTGAGGAAGTTCGTCACTTCAACGACGGTGGGGAAGGTGTATTCCCTTGGCGGCCATGTGGTGTTGGCATGGATCAGTTGCACTGCCTTCATCACTTCAAGTAGGCGAGGGTCGTTGCTCTGGCAAACAGCAAACCCTAGTGAGGCGTAAATCCCCCAAATGCCGTTCCACGTCGGCACCCGCTGCTTATAAAGCAAATGGCAGTGCTCGGGAGGGATCAGGGGTTGCAGATACTGCCTGATCAGCCGAAGCGCGATGGTTGGCGTTACAGCCTCGTCAGAGGCGTGCAACCTTATTGCCCAGAGAGCAACTGCCACCTCCTCATAGGCGAGAGAGTCGAGAAATACGTCATCTATGTAGAGAGGCAAATCAAGTGTCCAATCTGGCTAGTAGTTAAGCATCCGCCTAGTACCTAGCATGCGGCATCGGGATATTGCTGCCCACGCAAGGAGACAACGGTGGAAACGATGACACTCAAGGAGGTGAGCCAGATTCTCAGGATTTCTGAGCATACGGCGCGCAACCGGCTGAGCATGGGCTTACCGATGTCTCCATCGTTCCGTGTCAGCCGCCGCCGCTTATTTCTCAAGCAGGAGGTAGAGCGTTGGCTTGTAGCCCAGGCTGGAGTATCGAGCCACCATAGCAGTTGAGCCTCACAGAGCCATAGGGAGTCAGGTTATCGATTAGATCGTACAGGCAAACAAAAACTGTGGACGCAAAAAAGGCCCGGAGCAGCAACTCCGAGCCTTTTTCCAGATGACATAAGCACCTTCAACGCTTGTGAATTCTCAGCGTCCTTCTATCGGCTGTCAAGGCCGAGGGGCAGGTACTGCCTGCCGTTCAGCGCCCCACTCACGGGGTACGAAGGAGTATGGATGAGAGTCCGGATTGAACCGCGCCTCCTGCGCGAAGCCGTGCGCTTGCACTATGGCACACGTCTATCAACGCGCGAAATTGCTCATAGCACTGGGCTTTCGCGCAACAGCCTCAAGCGCTTACAACGCCATTTGGAGCGCATTGATCTCGACTTGGGTCAGCTTGCCGGGTGGAGTGATGAACAGCTCTATGATCATTTGGGGATCAAGCCATTCAGTGGCTTTCGCTTGAAAGCTTGTCCCGACTGGAATTGGGTGCATGCGGAGATGCGCAACCCCAGCGTCACCTTGGAACTGCTATGGCGTGAATGGCGGGCCACCGAGCCAGGCGGCATAGCCTATTCGCAGTTCACGTCCAGCTATCGCCGCTTCCTACAGCAGCAGCCATTGGCAATGCGTCAGCTGCATCAGCCTGGCGACAAGCTCTTTTTGGATTTCTCCGGCAAGACCATGCCGGTCTATCTGGACGGTCAATCAGAACCTCGGATGGCGCAAATCTTTGTCGGTGTGCTGGGCTACTCCAGCTACACCTTCGCCTGCGCAGTCTGGAGTCAACGGATTGAAGACTGGATGCACTGCCATGTGCAGGCTTTCAATTTCTTCGAAGGTGTACCCCGCCTGCTTGTTCCCGACAATCTCAAAGCGGCTGTGATCAAGCATGGCAAGAATGAGGTTCAGCTCAACCTGATCTACCAGCAACTGGCCCAGCACTACCAGGCCATCATTTTGCCGGCGCGCCCGCGTAAACCTAAAGACAAGGGCAAGGTGGAGGCCGGAGTGAAACTGATTCAGCGCTGGCTGCTGGCAGCCCTGCGTCACCGTCGATTCTTCAGCTTGGCAGAACTAAATCAGGCCATATTGGAATTGCTACCGGCATTCAATCAGCGCCCATTCAAGCGACAGCCTGGTTGCAGTCGGCACAGCCTGTTCGTCGAGGTGGAACAGCCTGCTCTCCAGCCACTGCCGATCCACGCCTATGAGCATGCCGATTGGCGCTTCAAGGTGCGGGTGCGCAGTGATTACCTAGTGGAGTACGACAACCATCACTATTCCGTACCGAGCCGATTGGTGCAGCAGCAAGTGGATGTGCGCGCTACGGGCGAGGTCGTGGAGGTCTTTCACAACCATCTGCGTGTCAGTAGTCATCCCCGGCAGTATGTCTCTGGGATCAGCATGCAGCCGGAGCACAGGCCGCCCAACCACCAGTATTACGCTGAGAGTGAGCCCGCCGCATTGCTCGCTTGGGGCGAAAGGGTCGGGCCTGCGCTGCTACGTCACTTGCAGTATCACCTGACCGAACGTACCGATGTGGCCAACGGGTACAAGGCCGCCAGCGCTTTGCGTAAAGAGGCTCGTTTACATGGCGATGCCCGACTGGAGGAGGCCTGTGCCTATGCGCTGACCATTAATACCTTCGCCCTGAAAAGCCTGCAATCCATCTTGCGCGAGCAGCCCGACAAGCGTCCTGGTCTGAAAGCTCTGCCCAGCTCAACACCCGCTCACGAGAACCTGCGTGGTGCCCACTACTTTGCTGATGAAAAGGATCGCTCGACATGCTGAATCAGCAGACCCAAAGCAAGCTCCAGCAACTGCAATTGTCCGGCATGGCCAAGGCCTACCGCGATCAGCTTGAGCAGCCGCGCATGCAGGAACTTCCCTTCGATGATCGCTTCGGCCTGATGGTGGATCGTGAACTCAGCGAGCGCGAGAACCGCAAACTGTCTCGACTACTGAAGCAGGCGAAACTGCGTTATGCCGCGCACCTTGAGGATCTGGATTACCGCAGCAGTCGCGGTCTGGATAAGCAAGTGATCGCCGGTCTGGCGGGATGCTCCTGGATCGCTCAGCAACAGAACCTGCTGCTGACCGGAGCCACCGGCACAGGTAAGAGTTGGCTCGCCTGCGCATTTGGCAGCCAGGCCTGCCGACAGGGCTACTCTGTGATCTATAAAAACGCATCGAAACTCTATGAAGAGCTGCAAATCGCCATTGGTGATGGCTCTCTACCCAAGTACCGAGCAGCCTTGAGCAAAGCTCACCTGCTTATCCTCGATGACTTCGGGTTGGCACCGGTGGAGCCCACGGTGGGATATACCTTGCTGGATATTGTCGATCAGCGGATGCAGGCCGGATCGCTGATCATCACTAGCCAATTCCCTACTGAGCACTGGCACAGTATGTTCAACGACGCCACGCTGGCCGAGGCCATCCTAGATCGTATCGTCCACCGGTCACACCGAATAGGACTCAAGGGCGAGTCACTGCGTAAACAAGCAGCCAAGACGTAATCATCGATAACGAAGGGGCGATGGCCCCTTCGTCATTTAATTGCGGTGACCTGTCGTGAGGGGGAGCAGATTTAGCGCTTGGGTGGAGGGTCAGCATCGTCAGCGTAGTGGGTCACAACCACTGGAGTGGCTGGGTCAGAATCACCAGCGCGAGTGGCTCAGGATCTTCGGAATAAAGTGTCAGAATCACTAGCCCCTACATGGATAGCAAAACCAGTCCTGATAAAGACAAAGTCTCGCCCCCGTAAACTTAATCAGTAGCCGAGCTTCAACCCTCTGATTCGTCTGCGAGTTCATCCATGGCAGCGCTGCTTGCATTTGACTGTGCTTGAAAGTCGCTAGGTCGATAACCTGAACACGCAGGCACCCTTTAATCATTTGCGAGCTGTCGCGCCCTCATCGAGGAGCTTCAGCAGCCGAGGGAGGGGGAGATTGAGTAGGGCTGCCGCTTCGTGGGTGGCCAGCAGGGCGGGGATAGCCTGGATGTCGACAGCGTGGCCCTTAGCAACCTGATCCAGGATCTCGGCTAGGGCTGGCAGGGCTTTGGCCGGGACCTCTAGCTGCAGATCATCGAGGTCTATCATTCCCCTCGCACGGGCAACCACGTCCATAGCCTTGGCGATATAGGCGGCGTCTCCCGTTTCCAAGGCGTCCGCGATGAACACAGCGATCGCCTCACGGCCCTCCAGGGCTTGCGTGGGATCGTAGTCGTGAATTGGATCGGTCATTGCTGCCTCCATTCGATTTGCGCCCCGCGTTGGCGCAAAAAAGCCGCCCGTGGGCGGCTTCTTGTGAACCGTTCGCTTTTAGGCGCGGGCGCCGGCCATCCGGCCGACAGGTTCCATTTCCTTGCCCTTGGCTTTGGCGACCTTGAGGAAACGGAGCTGATTCTCGGACACCCGGCCAGCCAGGCGACGTGCTTCAGCCTCGAACTGCACGATGGCATCGAGCTTAGCAATCAACGGTTTTGCTTGGCGCTTGGTGGTGATCATAGACACCTCAGTGTCGATAGGTTTGATATTCATCGTATTAGGCATTGACCTGGATGACAAGTCGACCATCTTCTGTGAAGTCGAATCCAAGCTCGCAATACCAAGGAACTGCCAGGGGTTCAGGGTCTTGGACCTCGATCTCCGTGCATTTGATCATCCGAGCGTAGTAGTCGATGGCCAAGAGGGCCAATGGCGCGACTTCGCCCTTCAATGGATGCGACTGGTCGGGCTTGCCTTCAAGGAGAATGATTTTGATGCAGATGCTGCTCTGCTTGGGTGTTGCATAGCAGAGGCCGCAAAGCTCTGGCCCATACCACAGCGACAGGTCAAAGCCTTTGCGATCCGTCGCCTTCCAAGAAGAGACATCCTCCCATGGATACAGCTCGGACTCTTCGCCCCAGAGGTGACAGGCCTCGATAGCCTCATCGGTGATCGGCTCGAATCTAACCTGGTGCGGATCGATGCCTTCGCGTAGCAGGTCAGGCTGTTCGCGGAGAAGCTCAGCTGACAGATTCCGAGCCTGAGAACGGTACGTCTGATAGCGAATGTCGTTTTTATGGGACTTCATGTCGAGACAGTTTCACTGGATCCATAAGCGAAAAAACCGGCGCTAGGCCGGCTTTTCTCCCTCGCGCAAAATGGTCGCGCCATACCGATCATGAGGGTTAGTTGTCGGGCCGCAGTGTCGCGCAAGATCAGTCCTGATGCAATGTCGCCTGCCTGCGCTCTTCCTTCCTGACCTCCTCCTGGAAGGCCTCATCGAGCAAGCTCGGGCGTTTCCTCCAGGGCTTGCGTTCTGGCTCTGGCTGAGCCGCGTACGTCACGACTTCGCCGCCGTAAACCGTTTCAAACCTCTGCCTCTGGCGCTCCAACTCGGCGCGCAGTTCATCTTTCGTCATGCGTGTTCCTAATTCCGCCAACTGATCCGGGTAGTAAGCTCCGTACCCGGGCACATGCCCGTGCGTGACGTGAAAATGCTGCACCTCACTCGCAACTCCAGCATGAGCTATACAACCTGTGCTGGCACAGTGCCTGCGTCCCTATGGAGCCAACTGAAATGGACAAACGCTCATTCGCAATAGCCCTTACGCTTATATCGCTGCAGGTGCTCGCAGCAGAGCCCGACAACCAACAGATGCTTGATACGGAAATCTCAAACACCCAGCTTTCGTCCCCAACATCGTGCACGTTGAATAACGGCAACAATGTGGACGCCATCAAAGCCAAGTTCACCGAAGTCATTAGCTCAGAAAAAAGCAAAATTGAGCAGGAAGCTAAAGCAATTAAAGATGACATGCCAGAGCTAAATCCGGGTGAGGCTGCCATACAAGTAGATTTTACATTCCGTGACGAGCAAATGGAGCTGATCTTCGACCTTCCATCAGTCACGATGGTTGACACGCCTATGTCGATGGATTTTCCTGAAGTTACGATGAAAACCCAAACGTGGTCGTGGGACGTGCCCCAGACGACAATGGAGCTCCAGTGCACACCAGGTGTCCCCGAAACTGTCGTCGAAGGTGGCACCTGCGAGGCGTTTGGAATTTCCTTCAGCTGCCCGAAAGTTACCATCCGACCAGGTAAGGATATTTGCCTTCATGTCCCTGTGATCACTATGGCTCGGCAAGAGGCAAAGCTTGACGTTCCTGAGTTCACGATGAAAAGACAAGACTGGGTTATCGGCGTACCCGAAACACGAATGGAACGTCAGCGCGTTGTTTTCAACTACCCAGCGCTTGTTGTTACAGATGTTAAAGCAACTAGCGCGGACATGGAAAAGCGTAGCCAGGAATTGACCCAGCGCTCAAAAAACACCTTCGCTGGCATCAGCACAGCAATGAAGTCGGAGATCACTCTGGCCTCCATGCAAAACATCAACAAGTCATTTAATTGCCAGAAGAAACAGCTGGCCGCTCAGGTTCGGAAAGCCTACGACGACCTCAATGCCCTGAGTGCAGGGGCGCAGGCTTCCGTTGATCGAGCTCGCGCGATGAAGGCTACACCTGAGATTTTGAGCACTCTTGGCGCTTCGAGTGAAAAGTTGAAAGAGGCGAAAAAATCCTTGCTGACTCAATATGCAAAGGCGCGCCGCGATATTGAGGCAAAACGTAAGGAGGTGCTGGTGAAAATGAGCGACTCGCTTGGCGAGCAGCAGCACGTCGCAGCAGTGACACAGTAGATCGGCTACCTGCCAGAGGCTCGTTAGGCAGGCGGTAACTGCCTGCCTAACTCTTCATTCTCAAGGTCGGGGCGACTGAGGAATACATCGGCCCTGTGTAGTGGATGGGTTCGCCGTTGATCTCCTCGGCCATTCGGTTTTTCGCGTCCATCCAGTCCTGAAACACCTCGACGCGCTCATTGATCAGGGGGTGACCCTCGGCAGATGCGGCAACCAGAAACGCGATCGCCTGACCCACCTCAACACAGACCAGCAACCCTAGGTTGACGTGCCAACTGTTTCGCCCATAAACGCCCGTCAACGAAAAGCCGTGCATCTCATCTTCGAGTGGGCCGGTGTCCTCCAGGTGATCAATCACAGATTTCCGATTGGGGTGTGCGCCGAAGTCGATTGAGGCGTCATAGTGCGCCTGGACATACTCAGCCATCACAGGGTCGATCACCCTGAGCTCTTTCACGGCCTTCGCGACTGTGAACGTGTCCCGGCTGCTCTTATGAGCTTTCTCTGAATCATGCCGATGGAACCAGATGTCGGCCTTCGCTCCGTCACGGGCAATCAAGAATGCGTAGCAGGCTGATTCTAAGGCTGTGCGTGCAATTGGATACGTCGATACGACATGCCCCGACAGCGCCTGCCGTACTGCGCTCAGCAGCATGGTGTAGGCATTCATCACCAACAGACAGGCCGTTGGGTGCACCTCGAAATCCTGAGCGAATATCTCACGCTGGAATATCTGGTCCATCTGCTCAATCAGGAGCATCAGTTGAGGTGGTTCGGATGCGTGATCCTGGGCATTTTCAAAGGTTGCGACCAAGTAGTCCTGCAGAGTGCCGGCGTTGATTTTCATCGTGCTCCGTCCTTGTACGCAAAATCACAGATATGTGATTAAGCGTACACGAAGCATCGTCATGCGGGGTTGGTTTTCTCGGCGAGAGCGGCGAGTAGGCGGGCATCCTGGAGGGCGTGGTGGGGTGGCTCGTCGCCGCTGTAGGTGGCGTTCAGGTCGATGGGCAGATGCCCAGGTTCCGGCTGTACGTTTGCCGGTAGGCCTGTAGGGCCTGCAAGCCACAACAGCAGGGGCCAGTCGTGATCGGGGGCGTCAGTGATTACCTCAACCGGCCCAAGGGCCTGCAGGAACGCCAGCAGCTCGGCCCTGGACTGGTCGGTGGTGCGACCGTATCGGGCGCGATCGAGGAGGGGAAGAACGGTATCTATCACAAACGGCGAGCAGTCTTCCGCTGACCAGGTATCGGTCAACTCGACGTAGAACTCTGGGCCTCCAGGAACTACCAGGGCGAGGCTGATCAGCTGTGCGCGGTAGCGGTTGAGGGTGGTGAACTCGGTATCTAAGTAGACGCGGTGTGTCGTCATCCGAGGTTGCTCCGTTGAGCTATGCACCGTGCATCGGTCTTCGCCCCCATTCCCACCCGCTTTCGGCCCAAAGCAGACCATGGACACTCTATATGCACGCCAGTAATGTGGGCATAGGTCATATCAGCTCGGAACAGCCAGTGGCTGCGCTTTTGTCTTAAAAGGTTAGGGAGAAAACCAGGCACCATGGCAAACCGACCTCCACTTACGGACGCTATTGTCGTAGCGATTTCACGCCTCGTTGATGACTCACAAACTGAAAAGCGTGAGCCCACCCACTCTGACATCGAGTTCCAGATCGATCAGGCCAAGCTCGCGTCCGCAGATCCTGGAAGGTTAAATAACAAGCCCACCGGAAAATCAAAACGAGTGCGCGGCACCCTGAGTTGGGCGCTATCGAATAATCCCGCTGCCGGCGAGTTGCTTGTTTCTGGTCTCATTTCTACTGTCCAAGGCTACGGCGGATTTCGCCCAACCTCCAGCAACTACTGCGGCACTGAGGCAATCACAAACCTCATCGCGGTATTTGCTGCACAAGGCTGGGTTCTTTCGTTGGATGGATCACTTCAGCCGCGAGTATTGGACTCACTGATGGGCAAGGCTCTTACTTCAGCGCTGCAGGCTTATGCTGACCGCGCACGGCGCGGTGCTTTGGACAGCCCACTGTTAGCTGGCACAGCCAAAGACCTGCTGGAGGCAACAGCTGCTCATGTGCTGGTGGAAAAGTGGGGTTCGTACCCAAGCACCTCCAATTTTCCAACGTTGTTAGGTCAAGCATTTACGGCCCTTGGCCTCGCCACGCCAAGCGATCCAGTAGTCGCTGGTGAACCTGTCAATAGGCGAATGGAGCGCGCCGCATATGACTTGGGCTGCGCCTTGAACGCTCTACGTAACAAAGAGGGCACTGGTCACGGACGGCCTTGGATTAGCGGGATCAATCCCGCCCAAGCTCGTTTTTCCATTGAGTCCATGGGCAACATTGCGTCATTAATGCTTGACACGCTGACATGAGATTTCCGTTTCGGTGGGTACGACGCATTTTCTAAGGTCGTCCAATTGACCTATGCACCGTGCATAGGTCAATTGGTGATCAGTTGGTCCGTTATCTAGCGAGCGAAGCCCTGCTGCAATTCTGACAAGTCGATGCGAGCTGCCTCTCTGTTTGCGGCCAGATGGCGTTGTCGGGTCCATTGTCCATCTACGATGACTCCGCTGTGATCACTGACATTTGGAAGATCAAGATGACTTGGCATGCTTGATCGTTTAGCCACCAGTAGCACGAAACTCGAACGGAGCACATCCTGAACCGTCTGGTCGCCTAAAACTCTCTCAAGTAAATGCTCTCGATGTACAACCGGCTGAGCGCAATCATAGACAATTGTGAATACCGGGAGATTGAAGACGCGGGACAGTTCAATTGCTTCATCCCACGAATTTGTAAGGCGATCTCGGAGAACATGAAGTCCTGAAAACTCAGGGGTCAAATCTATCGGCTCATGCTTCATCACACGAAGTATGTCCGTGATGACGGCCTCCTCCAGGACGGAGGATGGTGACAACTTCTCTAGGTCAATGCCGATCTCTACCCGATGCACCTCGCCTGAGAAGTTATGCCAAACAAGATCCCCGCCGGCTATCTCCACCCAAATATAGGTGCACAGCCGATAGGCGCCTTCCATATCCCAACGGATTCGCACAAAGCCGAGCTCAGCTTTAGGAACAATATCCACTTGCTGGGCAGTCAAAAGTCCATTGCTTTTGACTGCAACATCCTTGTACGCCGCCATTGCCCACTCCAGCGCTTTACGTACAAGCTGTGATCGATCTCCACGGCTTTGAATGGACCGATCTTCCATAAGCCGCTGTAGCTGCTCATGCTTGTCGGCCGGCTCTGGCTCAGAATGCCTTGTGAGGATCTTGCGTAAACCGTCCTTCATTTGCTCTGCGGTCAGGAACCGTTTATTGACAGGTACCGCGAATGCTTTGTCGAAGAAGCTCCGAATGCCGCTTCGCTCAAACCCTGAGAAGTATCGCAGCACGTCCGCTCTCTGATGGGGAAGCTTCTCCTCCCCGTCTACTAGCTGGGTCGGATTCCTATGGGTGAAGAGAAAGAAGAAAACACCGGCAACCACCGTGAGATCGGAAACAGGGCTGCGCTTGTCTTTACTGCCCCCTTTCAACTCCGGTAGCGATAGGAATCTATTTCCAAGCTCATTACCCTCCAAAGTAAGTGGCTTTGGCATATCCAAGTTCTGATCGTATGCGATGCCAAAGTCAATCAGTACAGGGCAAAGCACATCACCCTCTCGCATGATAATGTTGTCCGGTTTGATGTCACGGTGGAGAACTCCTGCAGCATGCGCATGAGCCACCGTATCCAGTAGCTTGAGCGTGACTTCGATCATCTGGTCGAGACTGAGCTTCCTATTTCGACTGAGCCAGTCACGCAGAGTGCTTCCTTCAATAAATTCGGTTGCGATATATAGTCCGACGTTTTTGTCAGCGTGAAGATGAGTATTGGACTCGATCATTCGAGGGACTTGAAGCCCTGAGAGCGAGTTGTAAGAGCGAGCCTCACTATAGAATCTGGCACGTCGTTCGCTACGATCCTCTTTGAGGATCTTTAAGAAAGCGATCTGCTGATCCTCCTTGCGAACAGCCTTGTGCCCTACTCCTTGACCGCCCTCACCGACCCCTTCCTCAAGAATCTCCCAGCGCTCGTTGAACGAAGCAGTATCAATCCATTGTTCGCGTGACGACTCAGGCTTCACCTTCCCCACTCCTAGTTCATCTGTTGAAGGCTCATCGTACTGGAAGGCTTAGCGCTAGTGGCGTTGGAGGAACTGATAGCTGGCTATGCATGGAGAATTCTGTATTTCGATAGGCAAAGCCCCTCCTTCAGAGAACTCAACCAGGCAACTGGGCCTTGATCTCGACGAGCAGATCGATGATCCGCGCTTGCTCTCGTGGGTCTGCCGGGGCTGCTGCCTTGGCTACTGCTTCCGGTTGTTCCAGCAGAGTTCGCAGCGCATCGCGGTCGTTTTCGTTCAGATCGAGGGCAAAAGTTGTCCGAACGGTCATTTTAATTGCCCGTGCAATGTCAGTTGGATACCAGCTGTTTGGCACTTAGCCATCAGTGCCGAATTGTCGTAACAAAACAGTTCGACTCGATCCCGGACGCTGCTGGGCGCGTCGTCGAAAAGCGCGTTGCGCAGATCCAGGAGAACGGCCTCGGTCGGTGGCCACGGACTGAATAGCGCCAGGTGCCAGCTGGTGTTGGCATCACCTGGTAGGCCGAGGATGTGGCTCGGCACGACAAAGGCGGCGCTGACTGGAACCACGAGGTTGGCGATGGTCATGGTCAAAATGAACGGGCCGGCGAGGCCATTGCCTGGAGAGACACGCAGCTCCGCGAGCTGCGCCTCCAGGTTCGCGATTTGGTGATCGCGCATCTGTTCGGCTAAGTGCCGAATTTCAAGCATGGAAGTTTCAGACATGGTTTCTTCCTTTCGTGGTTAAAAGGGGGTTGCCGCCCCCTGGGGGTGTTACATGCGGCGGGGCTCTGGCCGGAATTCGGCTTCATGCTCCGCGGCGTGTTCGGGTTCGGTGGACTGGGCCGGCGTAGCCGCTGCAGGCGCTTGTTCAATCTGTGCCGGCGTGGTCTTGATCTCGGTCGGCTCGGGGGTCATGCCTTGCAGGCGCTGCACGCCTTGGTTCGGGTCTTCGCCGAGCTGCAAGCCGATGCGCTCACGCACGTCCTCGATCTCAGCATCAGGAAAGCGCTCGGCCAGCCGAGCGGAACGCTTCGCGGTGAGGTTGTCGCCGCCTTGGTCGCGATCGTAGGCCAGGGAAAATCGGCGGATATTGTGGCGCTCGGCCAGGGCGATGATTGCCGCCTCGGTATTCGAACCAGGTTCGCCTGTGGTTCCCACGAACAGGATCCGCTGACGCTCTTCAGGGGTGGCCAGTTGATAGGTGCTCAGAACGTCTACGCCGCCTTCGCTGAAGCGGATTTCGATGGGGTTGGCACAGCGAGGGTTAGCGAGATAGATGCCTTTCTCTGTATCAGTCGTGAAGCCTTTGAACTGACGTAGTTCGCCGTCGATCATCTGAGCCCCGCGGTATTCATAACCGCAAAACTTGCCTTCCGCGTCGATGTGAGGGAACACAGCAGATCCGTGTTTGCTGGTACGCCAGCGCGTTTCCGCCAAGACTTCAGGCGAGATGCCCCGCTCCTGGCTCAGGTAGATGTCGCGCCGCCCCATGAATCCGAAAGCCCGATAGTGACCTTTCGTGCTGGAGGCGATTGTCTCCTGCCGTTCACGCTCCTTCTGCTGACGTTTCTCATCGCGTGCCCGGTCGATACGGGCCTGCTCTTCTGGTGATTTACCGAGCGACGGCAGTACGCCGCCCTGGAACGCACGAACATCGTCCTTGGCCTGGGCGAAGGTTCCGCCCCTGACCTCCTGGTAGAGCTTGAAGATGTCTCCGCTCTTGTCCGCATGACGGTCATGCCAGATCCAGTTGTCATCAGTGGCCTGGTAGATGTCGTATTTACCTGCACCGTAGCGAAAGACTGCATGGCCCTTGTACGAGGCCTGCTTGTCGTACTCCATACCCAAATGAGCGGCGTAAGCGGTCAGGTCAACGTCGAGCTTCATCGCGGCTATTTCACGGGCGTCGGCTGCTTTGTCGAATTTCATGGGGCGAGCTACTCCCGAATCAGGAACCGCCCGTCGCACTCCACCAGGAGAGTGTCGATCAGTGCGTGCATTACCGGGCAATAGACCCTCACGTCGCCCTCCGGGATCTGCTGCCAAATCGCATGTGGACAACGTACGCAAACCGTCTGTGGGGGCTCGCCCTGCAGGGCGCTTAACGTGGCCGAAAGGACGGGAGAAGGCTTCTTCGTTTGCTGCTTCACCGGCGCCGGCGGCGCGGTCAAATCGGCCAAGGCTGCCGGCAACGGTTTGGCTACCGGACTCGGTTCGGGGTTCGGATCGGGAAACTCCATCACCGGCGGCGACAGGTCGTCCGTCAACTCGGAGATATTTGCCGAGGCTGGCAACGGGGGCAGGTCGGGCAGGATCGATTCGGACATAGCGGGCCTCCTGGGGCTCTGGCTTGATCGGTTTCAATTTCGTTGTGAAGAGGGCGGGTTTCATGCCCTGGAGCGTTTCGCACAGGTCGCGGCGGTGCTCGGGCGTCTCGGTCGCGCCGGGGTTTGTCCAAGGCACGATTTCTACGCCTGGAGCTGGGTTTTCAGCGGCGACTACGGCCACGCGGCGGGCATCGGCTGGCCAGGCCTGTTCGTCGGTGCGAAGGTCGACGACGGCAGCGCCGAAAGCCTTGGCGTGCTCGATCTCAGATTGCACGGGAAGCAGGACGGTGATGGATTGCCCGGTTTTTTCCTGCGGCAGGGCCTTCGCCTGGCCTGGGAATTGGAAGAGTGACGAAACATCCTGGAGGCGATCGAGGACTGATAGCTTCTGAGGGGTTAGCTTGAACGGCTGCCCGGTTTGTACGGATGCACGGATCGCTTCGCGGGCCTGCGGCATCAGGTCAAGGGCGTTGTCCTTGTAGACGTATTCCGCAGTCGACTTCTTGAAGGACAGCCAGTTGGCTTCACTCAGATAGGTTTTGCACCCATAGATCCCGCGCGTATAAGCCGTGTACCAGGACTTGAGGGATGCATGCGCCGGCAAGTAGTAGGCGGCCATCACCGTGCAGCCTTGCGCTTTATGGCCGGTCAGACAGTATCCGAGCTGAAGCGCCTCGTACTCGCTAGAGTTGATCTTGACCGTCTTCCCATCGTCCCGGGCGATGGTGAACAAAATGTCCTCGATCTGATCACCGTCGACTTCACGAGTGACACGCTCGATACCCAGAACAGTGCCGAGGTCGCCGTTGTAGACAGGTTCGCTCTGAGCATCCTTGGCCGTTTTGCGCAGCAGCAGTCGATCGCCAACAGCAACCTGGATCGTGAAGCGCTCCCCGGGAAGTACCTCCGTTTCGATACTCACGCTGCCCTCAACCCGCAATTCACCACGAGCGAATCGGGCATCACGGATCTTGTCGTTAAGCGCTCTAACCTGTTCGTTGGTGTCAGCCAGGACGAGGATCTGGGACCAGTCCAACTCTCGAACAACACCATCTTTTCCGGGTAGGCCGGTTTTCATGTCGGCAAAAACATCGCCAACCAGTTCGTCGGCCTCGTACACACCATCGGAGAAAACCTTGAGCTGATCGTCGCGCTGCATGTACCGAATTGCGTCGCTCACCTTGCCTTCGTATAGGGCCTGGGCAGTCGGCTTGAACTGTTCAACCTGGCGGGCGATGGTTTCGATCTTGGCGCAACGGTCGCCAACAGCATTATGCAGAAGGCCGAACAATGCGGCGGTTTCCACCGCATCATGCTGGTTTCTGTCACCGACGCAGATCAGGCGGGCGCCCGCCTGATGGCACGCAACCACCAGGTTATGCATCTGGTAGGTATCCAGCATGCCGGCCTCATCGCAAACGACAATATCGCCGCGACCGATGAGATCTTGCTGTTTGAAACGCTGCCCGGCCTGCTGCGCGGCAAGCGCGTTCTGGTGCTTGATCAGCAACGAATGGACGGTTTGAGCCTGGATTCCGGTCGACTTCGCCAGCTCCGTCGCTTGCTTGTTTGCGGGGGCAACGCCAATGACTCGCCGGCCCTGCGCTTTGAATGCTTCGGCGTAGACTCGGAAGGTCGGCGCCAAGGTGGCCGACTTACCCACGCCAGCAGCCCCCTTCAGGAATGTGTACTGGCCTGAGCCGGTCAGATCGTACGCGGCCTGACGCTGTTCCTGGGTCAGCTTGAAAGGCTTCTCTCCGGGCTTTTGGGTTGCCTGCTTTTCTGTTTCATAAGCGTCGATTACACGGTCAACCAAGGCGCGATCAACATTCCAACGGGGATCATTCAGACCGGCATAGACCGCCTTGAGGCAGTCGGCCTCCAAGGTAATGAACTCCTTCGTCGTGTAACGCCGCGGCGGCGTCCGGCCGTTATCGTCCGGTTGCTGGGGGATCTCGATAAGGCCGAGCTGCGTGAAGATCTCCGACTTGGTTGCCGCGATTTGATCCAGTCCACCTTTACCGATGGTCAGGTGTGCGGCTGCGGAATCGATCGCGAATTCATCAATGACAGTGGAGCCGCGGAACACCATGCGCTGCAGTTCGGCCAGGCTCGGTGCCTTCAGGTCTGCTGCTGTGGATGCTTTCAGCTTGATTGTGGGGATCGCTTCGCGCCAATGGGCGTCCAGACTGTCGCCCAACTCGATGTCTTTCGCATCGCGACTTCGGACAGCGATCGCCTGAGCGGCCGCTTGGCCAGAGGTGGCCATCGTCTTCTTCTCGGTCTGGATCTGCTCGCTGCGCTTGGAGAACTCGGCTACGAGTTGCTTTGAGACTGACGCCTCGTTGAGGCGAAGACCGTGCCCGCTCCAGTCGACGACCATCGCCGAGGCCAACTCTGGTAGGCGTGCCTGGAGACGCTGAAAAAAGGCCACGTCGACGACTGCACCAAACTCCTTCTGGCTCTTGTACAGCCACCCCGCATCGAGGGTCAGGAACTTGCCATCGATGGTGCGAACGAAGTTCGGACGCTCCAGGTGTACATGCAGCTGAGGATCAGGGAAGTCCTGGCCGGGTGCGCGACGGGCAGTGCAGTGGGCATATGTGAGTGTGACGCAATCACCGGTGACCGACTCGGCCCCCTGGGCGCCTTCACGCCCGCGAATCCGGCCAGTGCGATGCTCATTCTCGATCGCATCGTTCACAGCACCCATCATGCATTCCTGGATCACTCGACGGGTTCTGTCGTCGGTCTGTGCCCAATAGAGGCTGATTGACTTCTGAAGGCTCACGCATGAGGAGAAACCGAGAACAGGGTCCTTTGCCGCTTGTTCTTTGCTTTCCTTCTCCAGGCGCTCCAGATCACCGGCTTCGAGTTGCTTTTTCGAGGATGGATTTGCCTTCTTCGATTCAGCTTCCTGAATAGCCTTGTAGATAGACTTTTGGCGCTTCTCGTCCAGGAACGCCTCGCCAGTCCGCGGGTTGATTCCACGGAAAAGCGCCAGATAGTCGCCGTCCTGAGGATGCTCACCAAGGCCCAGCTTTGCAGCCAGCGGGCCAGCAATTCCAGACGCTAGAGTGTCGTTACCGGACTTGTGGTAGTAGTCCTCCCGCCCCGTACCCTGGTCACCCTCAACCTGGCTGACGATGGAGGCGATCTCGGCATCGACTTTCGCCAGCTCGGCAGCCATGACCGCATCTGTCACGCCGCGCTCTGCACCCAAAGCAATGCGCTCCTCGCGCAGTGCCTGGAGCTCCTTCAGCTTCTTTTCGAAGTAGCTGGCCTTGGCCGCAAAGTTGCCGGCCGTGGTCTTCTGGTTGCTCATCCCATAATGGCTCATCGATCGATCTCCATGCCTGTCTGCTCAGCAATGAGCCGATCCATGACCATCGGTACCAGCCGATTGAGCATCGGCTCAACGGTGTCGGCGAGCAGTTCAGGCCGGCGCTCGGCCTGGCTGGCGAGAACCTGCAACACCAGATCAGGAAGAGCGGAGCCCAGAAGGGAAGCAACGGACTGGGTGATTGCACCGGCCATCGACGCCACAACCGGACCATCGAGGAGGATGGGAATAGGTCGGAAAGGCTCGGCAGAGAAACGCTGCGCCTCCAGGAAGCCGGCGATTTCTTCGTCTGTGCGCTGGGACATGAGGGCATCGAGCACGCGGCCTTGAGCGACGCCCAAGCGCGCGGAAAGGCGCTCCAGGCGCACGACCGCAACTTCATCTAGGTACTGGGTCGAGGTCTTTGCCCCGGCCTTCTTCCGCGCCATTTTCCTTTTCCCTTCTGAGAACGCTTCTCAGGTAGACAGCACTATGCCGGCGTACCTTGCTTTTGCTTTGTCTGCTTTCCGGCTTGGAGTCCGCGCTGTGCGCGGGATCCGGGCCGACGCGAAGCACCCGAAGGGTGCAGATGTGTTAAGAAAACCCCAATGCAAAACCACAATAATCCAGTAAAACCACTTTAGCAATACCAGAAAAACCACAATATCCACCACGCAAAACCAGAATAAACCATTGACGGCCAGATAAATCCAGCTTTAAATCGTCGCCAAGGGGTGTGTAAAACCAGATAAACCCACTAACATCCAGTTTTAGCCATTAACAGCACACTGGAGGAGAACGGGAATGTTCAAACGCCCTGAGGACCTGATCGCGGAACAACAGGAAGCCGAAGAGATGGCTGCAGAACTGGAGGCATGGCTCGCGAAAGAAGAAGCCACGGAGCAGAAAAATCGGCGGGGGGCGGGGTATCGCCTACTGAACCCGGTTCGAGCACAGATCGCTCTGCTGATGCAGCGCGGGAAGACAGTTAAGGACATTCACCGTGCGCTCGATGAAGCGCTCGGCATCAAGGTGGACCTGAAGACAGTTCGCAAATTCATGGTCGACCACATGCCCGAGGAATACGCCTCGTACCTAGGCGCAACGAAACGCGGCAAGAAGGAAAACCGTGTTTTCAGGGATGAATCAAAGCCGACTGATGAGGAACTACAAGCTCCGCTGACCCCGGTCGAGCAAGCTGAAGTAGACAAGTTTCTAGGGTCGGCAACCCTTGAAACACAAGTTAAACCCGCTGAACCGTCTGCAAAGAAACCGCCGCTTACAGCTGGCGATCTTCGGGCCATGACGGGGCAGATTGACCCTGAGACGTACCGATCCGACGAGTAGTCGGGACAACCACGAAAGGAAGAGAAACATGCGCGTAGCACTCGTCAACCTTGGCGGCAACCAAGGCAAGACCACCCTCGCAGTTAACCTGTTCGCCCCGCGTATGCCGGAAGCGAAGATCCTGGCTGTTGAAACGATCAACGCTGCCGGTGGCGACCTTGGTGCTGCTGTTGAGCAGCTGAAGGGTGAGCAGTTCGCCCGTATCTATGCCGAACTCGCCGCGGCCGATGAGCTGATCCTCGATGTCGGTGCATCCAATATCGAAGACTTCCTGGTCGGCCTCAGCCGCTTCGAAGATGGCCACGATGAAATCGATCTCTTTGTCATTCCGTGTACTTCGGATACCAAGGAGCGCACTGAGGCCATCAAAACCGCCCACATGCTGAGCGCGCTCGGCGTCCCGGCCGAAAAGATCCAGTTTGTCTTCAACCGCGTAGTGGATGGGGTAGAAGCCGAATTCGGTGACGTGCTGAATTTTGCGAAGAAGACTGGTTTGGCTCAGGCCAATCCAGCATGCGTAGTCCCGGAATCCGAACTTTTCGCGCTCCTCAGCGACCGGAAAATGAACATCGTTCAGGCTCTGGCGGATACCACGGACTACAAGGCTGAGCTGAAAGCAGCAACGCGCAGCGACGACAAAAAGGCCTGGCGTCGTGCAATGGACATGCTGGCCATTACCAAACAATCCAAGTCGATGGATCGCCAGCTCCAGCATGTGTTTGAACTGCTGACCTCGCCGGTAGGTGCCTGAAATGAGCGCGCTCCCGATGAATGTTGGCGATGCTGCTCTCACTCGGGAGCAGCTCATGCTGCGAGAACTGTTCCAGGATCACTTTAAGTTAGCTGATCAGTTCGAGGCTGCCGCACAGCAGGTCGCTGCTGTTGAACGCTCGCTGCACGGCACAGGCGAACAGGCCGGCTTGGCTGAGTTGCTCCTCGATGCCGCTGGGCAGATCCGTGGCGCAGCTTCGACCATTCAGGGAATGAACCTGGATGGTTTCTCCCAGGTGCTCGATTCACTCTCCCGTCAAATTGCAGGCCTGCCAAGTCGCCTACTGAAGCCGGCTGATGAGATGGATTTCCGTGCCTCGCTGCGCGAGGGGATCGCCCAGGTTCTCGCCGATTCGATCATCGACGCGAAGCTCCAGGTCGAGAGTGAAGCGGTTGATGTGGCAATTAGCGATGTGGCTAACCGCATCAAAGCTGCAATGGCTCAGATGGGTGAAAGCTCGGCGAACTACTTCGCCGAGCGAAACCAACTTAAGGGCCAACTCGAAGCAGAGAGGGAGAAGAACGCCGCGCTTGTGAAGCGTATGGCGTATTTCGAACAGGACAAAGACAACGCTCTACGGCTGCTTTCCTCTGAATTCGCGAACGTGAGCAAACGCTCCGGTAGCGCTCGAATGGTCGATGTCGGAGTCGGTGCATTGATCGCGCTCGTGGTTTCGCTGAGCACCCTGTACCCAGCTGCTGAGCAGTACCTCAAAACCCCATCGCATAACCACCAACAGCGCTAACGCGCACAACCTGCAGGAGAAAAATCGCATGGGTACTCATAGCGATGATGAAGACTTTCGCGGCCGCAAAAAGCAGGCGCGCATTCTCGGCTACGACGCCGAGGCCTGGATCAAGGCCAAACGCGAGGAGCGCGAGCAGTTCAAGGCTGCCGAAGGCACCGACATGGACGGACTCGACAAGTTGGCCCGTGATCCCCGGATGGATGAGATCCATAAGGGCCACGTCGATCGGCAGGCCGCCTCGGACAAGGCGCATGAAAAAGCCGACTCGGACAAAGCGGAAGCGGCGGGCCAGCGTGAAAAAAACGAGCGCACCCTCGTGCCGATGAACGAGATCAGCGAGTTGGAAAAGCAGGTAGTCCAGGGAAACGAGGAACAACAAGCACAACGGAGATCGATGTGATGGATATGAAGAAAATTGCGGTGATGATCGCCGCCCTGTTGGCGAGCGTTTCTGTGTCGGCCTGCCCTCTCAGCGAGTGCATGCCCGAGCTGGCTGGCTCGAACGAGGATAAGGCTTATGTCGTTGCGATGGGCAAAGACTGGTTCGAGCGGATGCAGGATCTGAAAGATCCAGTTCAGGCGATGCAACATACCGCGCTGATCGCATCGCGCCTGCAAGTGGCAATGATCCAGGCCGAAAACCGGGCTCTGCGGCGCGCCCTTGAAACAGGCAAAGAGCCCGACTTCACGAGCATGCGTCAGTTGCCTTCGTATCAGAGTCTGCATGACGCGATCGCTTCGGATGTGCTCCAGGTGCTGACGACTGGGCGCATGCCGCAGCTCGATCGACTCGATCAACGCATCCACGCGAGTGTTCTGCGATCGATGATTGAGGAAGCTGCTGAAGAACTAGGCCAGCCGCGTAAACCGCGCCGGATCATCGAGTGAAATAGGTGGCTCACGAGAGCGGCAACTCTCGTGAGCCGGTTTCGCGGTAGGGAAAACCCACGAAAGGAAGAAATTACATGGTAACGCAATTTCAGAAGTATATGAAAAGCCTGCTCATCTGGGTCACTGATCCAGAAGCAGCTAAGCGCGCCTGGCGGGAGCGCCGCACGCTGGCAATTCGCGCAGCTCTCGGCCCGCAACTCAGTGCTGACACCCGCGGTTGGCCGGTCAATCAGATCCTGCATGACGATGTGATCGAGCCTTTGCCGTCAGATCGTGCGGCGCTGACGCGCCGCGCCTTCTACGGCCGAGCTGCATTTCATGCCGGCGCCCGCCTCCAGCGCCGACTGCGTGCCCGGAATTTTGCGCTCAGCATCGGCACGCTCTTTATCGTGTCTGCTACGGCGTACCTGCTTGGTCGCAACGGCTCCAGCCTTGCATGGCAGTGGGGCTCGACGGCTGCAGGTCTGTGCATTGCGGGCGCCGGCGCCTATGTTTTCCGCTTATCTCTCGGCCTTTCGCCTGCAGCTTGGCGGGCGATGGTCCCGGCCGGTGAGTTGCTGACCAGCGAAGAGATCCAGGACGTGAAGGAGTTCGGTGCTCGCGTGCTGCTGCGCGTCACGCCGCCACAGTCACCGGCCGACCTGGTGGGTTCGTATCGCTCCTGGACGTACGACCGCGACGGCAACCCTGTCGATGGTCAAATCGTCCCTGACGATCTGTCTGTTTCGTATTTGCGCAAGGCGTTGGTTGATGAGTCGGTGCCGATGGCTGTCGCTGGCATTGCGATTCTGCTGGCCGGCCTGTTCGTGGCGACAGACTCGTTGAGTTGGTTCATCGCGCCTGTTGCCGCCGGCGGCGCCGCTGTTTGGTCATTCCTGGCCATTTTCGATCTGGCGTCGATCGCTAAGACTCGCGCCGCAGCTGCTCGCGAGGCGCTCGCTGTAAGCGCTTACCCCAAGCTGATCGAACAGGAAGGGAAGTCGAAGTTTGCGGACTTTGATCGCGCCCTGGATGAACAGCTCGAACGAGCGATGGCCGAAAAGTCGCTGTTCATCAACCTGGGCATTGCTACTGATCTCTTTGCTGAGCGACGTGATCCGTACAGCCCGCCTCAAGCGGGCATGCCATTTGGCCTGTCTGTTGCGGACCTTTCTACCCACATGCTCGCGCTGGGCCAAACCGGTACCGGCAAAACGGCTGCTGTGATCCGCCCCGTTGTATGGCAATGGCAGGTTGCCAACGCGGGTGGGCTGCTGGTCCTCGATGGTAAAGGCCAACTGCCCAAGGAGTTGGTTGGCCTTCCAGGCTTCCAGGTGATCAGCCCTGAAAACACTGCGTTCAATCCAATCCAAGGGCTCATGCCGGATGAGGTGGCGGAAACACTGTTCAAGCTCTTCTCGTCCGATAAGGGAAACGCCGGCGACGTTGCCGGAAACGAATGGGAGCAATTTGCGCGGGAATTGCTGCGCAGCGCCTCTAAGGTTCTGGCAATGATGAATGCCATCGAGCCCGATGAATGGCCGTGGACTCTGGGGTCAATCTACAAACTGGCATTCGAGTCGAACAGCCGCGCACGTGCTAAGCAAATCATCGAAGAGAACAGCAAGTGCTTCGATCTTCTCCCTGGCCATCTCCGCCGTGCCTACAGCGCATTCATGACTCGCCACATGGAAAAAGCGAACGAAACACGCTCTTCCATTGAGCTCAATCTGGAGACCTGGTTGGGTACGCTGATCAACGATCAAGAGCTCGGGGCATGGGCTGACACCGTTGAAGGCGTCGAGATCGAGGACTGCCTTTATGGCGCGATGCTCGGCCTGGCTCTGCCAGACAGCCAGACTGGCGTTGCCATCTCCGCTCTTGCCAAGCGCCGCTTCTACAGCTCGATCAAGCGCCGTGGCGATGGCTGGAAGGCTGAAGGCCAAGTGCCTGTGCTGCTGGTGATCGATGAGGCGCAGGATCTGGTGTCGCATGAAGAGTTGGCGATCCTGCCTAAAGCCCGTTCGCTCGGCCTATGTGCGCTGTATTCGACTCAGGGGCTCGATGGTCTGCAGGTTGCTCTCCAGGACGAACAGGCGACGATCATGCTGCTCGATCAGTTCCGTTCTGTAGTAACGCTGCAGGTCGGTTCTGAAATGACTCTCGACTACGTGTCGCAGCGTCTGGGCGCTGCGCCTCGCGTAGTGTTCACCGAAGTCGCTGCGAACTCCACCGACCCGGTGGCCACCGCCAATCTATACGGCGCCAATGCTGGTGGTTACTCCACCGGAACCCTGGCTGCTAAAGCGCAAACGTCGGACGAGATGATCAAAGTTGGCCGCTCCTATAGCCATGTTGGCCAGGCGATCAGCACCGTAGCCGAGTTGGCGAAGAAGCTGGGTGCCGAACAGGCTTGGCAGCAACTGCCCGCCGCGATTCGCCGCGAACGGCCAGCCGGCAGCGTGAAGATTGGCGAAATCCCGCTTGTTTCACCGGATGAGATCCGTTCGCTAACGATGAATAAATTCACGGCCCTGGCTGCAGTGAATCGCTGCGGCACAATTCGTCGCGCCCAGATCCGTTTGAGCCCGATGTTCGCCTTCCCAGTTGAGATGAAAACCGAACAGGCCACCGAGGAGGCTGCAGCATGAACAACACATCCGCTCATCTCCTCGCCCAGCACGGCGAGCTGCTCCAAGTCGGCCCAGTTGTCACCGGCCAGCCCCTACAGGGTAAATCGGGGCGATTCCTGAAAGCTCTTGGCGCAGCAGCTCTCTGCATCTCGATTGCCGCTGGCGCAGGATACGTAACCCAAGGTATCCGTGAGGAAGCTGCTCGTGTTGCTGCTGCGGAGAAGGCCGAGGCGGAACGCCTAGCCGAGGAACAGCGCATTGCTGCGGCGCAAGTTGCCGGCCTGCAGAAACGCCTGACGGCTATGCAGACCCAGATCAGCACCGAGCGTGATGCCCTGCAAGACCGTTTCCAGCGGCTGCTGGCGGACAAGGATAAAGACCCGGCCGTGGCCGAAATGCTTCGCCGT
Source organism: Phytopseudomonas straminea (assembly GCF_900112645.1). Classification (GTDB taxonomy): domain Bacteria; phylum Pseudomonadota; class Gammaproteobacteria; order Pseudomonadales; family Pseudomonadaceae; genus Aquipseudomonas; species Aquipseudomonas straminea. Next base: position 176,807 of record NZ_FOMO01000004.1, read on the forward strand.
TATCCGGCGCCTTACAAACCGCTCCAGAGCATTGATCCCGTCGCCTTCGACGCATTTATTGATGCGGATCGCGATAGCTGGATTGCTGCTGGCACAAGTCCGAAGCTCGATGAGCACTACCAGGTAGAGCGTGCCAAGCTGCAGGCCGGTGCTGATTACCTGCGGTACATCAACGAGGCCCTGGAACTGATCGATCAGGGCAAGCGCCTGCCAGCCTGGATGGGTTATGAGCGCTTTGCTTCTGGCTCTGAAACCGAGACTCGTGAGCTGAAAGATCACGGGTCCCCGGCGAAGCCGGAAACTCTTCGCTCTGTGCCTGCGGCGCCGGCCGCGCCGGTTGCACCGGAGCCGGTGATGCCGCTGGAGACGCCTGCGGCATCAGCTCCAGCCGCTGCACCCGTACCGACGGCGAAGGCGCGCACGGCACCGACTGGTGTGCCTGGAAAGGTCCAGGTACTGGACTGGTAGCCTGGTCGGCTCGCGCCTTAAAGGATCCCGGCCTCGGCCGGGTTCTTTATGCCCGCTGTGCGGGCTTCAGCCCAGAAGGGAAAACGGTGTGTGCCGGATTCGTGTTGACGCCCAGCACCGCGGGCAATACCCTTGTCAGCAAGAATAACCCCCACGCCTCGGGCCGACTCTGCCGGTACTGCGCACCAGGGGGTTAGTTTTTTCAGCTCTGCCTCTCCTCGATCTCGTACCTGGCCAGCAGCGTGGCCATCTCCTCCAGGTGCTCGTCGTACTCATCCAGTAGCACCGGATCTGATGCCAGACCAAGCAGATAGTCAGGCCCGAACTCTCCCGCAAGCGCACCTCTGAGCATCCAGTCCAGGTACAAGGGCCGTAGCACCCTCCACGCCAGCCCGGGTTTCCCGTCCGGCCAGTAAAAGCGGTGATCTGTCGTCGACACGAAAGCGCACCTCTTCCCCCAAGTCACATAGTCCACTTCCCAGAAGATGCCGATCGCGTCCAGGTGAATCGCAAACCACTGCGAACCGCTGGGCTCTTTCGATGGCCATGCTTTCCAGGCTTGCGGGTAGGCGTTGCTGGCCAGGCCAGCGAAAGCCGCTCCCGGGTAGTAAATCATTCGATCTCGGCCTATCTGCATGACGGGCACGGTGCGGTCGATGTGATCGAGGAGAAGATCGGCGAGGTGGGGTTTCATCATTGGCTGGATGCTACCGGGCCACCCTGCCCCGCTCAATTCCCAGCAGGATCGAAAATTCTCGATAAAATACATTATCGTTATAAATCTTCAGCTGCTCTGGGAGAGCACCAATGACATGGCGCGTGACCGTTGAAAAGGATGAAGTCCGGTATTAAACAAAACGCTCTCAAAGCCCCTTCCAGAGGGGCTTTTTTATGAGCGGCAAAAAATATTTTCAAACGATTGTTTTAATAATTTGAAAAAGGCCATAAAAGTTATTCTTTCGAGATTGCGTTAATAAAGCAGGTGATTTGTCTAGTGTTTACGCATGGTTGATAATTAATCCATGTAATGAGGACAAGTCATGGCAACAGAAAAACCAGAATCAGAGATTCTTCTCGATAGCATCGAGAAGAAAACACGCCGACTCCGAAAGCTCCCCAAAGATATAGTCAACGCAACAAAGATTTTCGATCTTGTAAGCGGCGATATCGAGCGCCTTGCAACGCACGGCTATAGCTACAGAAATTCACTTTCGTACATAAACAGCCTGTTTTCAGACAGATTCGAGAAAAAAAGTTTAGCGACAATGTGGAGTCGATACAGAGGAAAATCAAATGCTTAAACACTATATCGCTTATATAAAACAGCACCTTAAGCCAGAGCATCTGGCCAAAATTAAACTTGCGATTATCGTTTTTTGCTTGATGACACTAATTATCGGACCACCTCCAGCACCGCACTTGCATGAGCTCATTGAAGGCCATTCTATGAAACCGCAAATCAGCACACCTAAACCGGTAGTATTTGCTCAGATTCCTCCGCCTGAGTTGCCTTACTTCGCAAAGGAATAGCGACATGCCGACTTTCTCAATGCTTGTGCTCTTGTGGTTATTTGGCTCTTGGATGTTCGTTGCTGGTGAAATTCCTGCGGAAGCCCTAGCCGAAGCGACGCAGATCACCCCGCTCACGATCTTCGCTAGCTACTTTTCCATCGTCGGCCTGACCGGCTTCGGCATACTGGCATCATGGGCAATGTTCCTGGGCATCTTCCGGCTCCGCCAGAACGGCAACTTCTTCGGCGCCCGAGACGGCAATGAAGCGTTCTTCTACCCGCTTCGAGTGGTGGCGGCCCTAATTCTCTGTGCACCTGTTATTCCTGTTGGCAGCAGCCAGCATTCACAACAAATTGTTCTTACTCCTGGTCACCAACTGATAGCGGGGATCGCCAAAGCCGGAAGTAACGCAGGAGACGATGCTCAGATTCAATCGTTCAAAGCGATGCACGAATATAACCTGTTCACGAATCCAAACTACGAACCGCAGGTTAAGGAAACTGAAAGCCTGAAGATGGCAAAAAACTGGAGCGCACTTGCATATTCAGCGGCAGGTTACTTCACACATAAAAACCCACACGATCAGCTTAAAGATTTAACTGCTGAAGAAATTGCAAAGCTGCTGATTGAATCGAAGTGGAGAAACCAATACACAAACCCAAACAGCTCTGCATACTACGGTTCCACAGAGGCCACGCCGCCAATCATTGAGTCAATTCTCAAATACACAAACATCCCTCTGATACCGCCTAGCGATGCAATTGCATCAGCCATACTTTACTCATCAAATGAGATCGACAGAAATTCGCTCGGCGAGCAAACAACAGAGTACGAAATGGGATCAGAAAGCGGCATATGCTCCTGGCTTGGTTCAGATTCTTCGTTGTGCTCGAATGAAGTGAACGCGTTGCGCGTACAAAATGAGAAAGCAATATCGGTTGCACTTGCTAAAGCTCAAAGAGAACTTTGGACAAGGCTGTACAAAACTGCCAACTCCGTTAATGCGACAATATTTGACCTTACCTATGAGCAAGAGCAAAAACTTGCGTCCGACATCAACAACTATTATGAAGCAGAAGCTAAGTGGTATACAGCAATTGCTAAAAGCACAATCCGCTCAAAGCTAATTGAAGTCAACATAAAAGCAAGCGAAGCTTTCTTTAGCAGCCTTGAACAATGGGGTTGGATGATGGGCGGGACATTCGTTCTACGCTCTGCAAATGATTTTTCACGAGCTCAAAAGTCAGCCGCAAGCAGCACGTCGAAAATTTATCCTACCACTGCTTTAGCTTCGCTAACTACTGGAGACGACCTAACTAAAATTGCTCAAGGCAAGCTTGAGCTATCTAATGAGAGAGTCATTCCCAATGTAAATATCAAAGAGCTGCTCGGTCTTAATATTCTCGAAAGCGACCCATCAAAAGCAAACCTACATACTGTGTCTGGCTTTGGACGTGAACTTGCTGGTACAGGTCTAATGCTGATTTCTGGTACTGGCGCAGCTAAGTATCTAGGCTTTGATGGCGCGAGCTCTAAGGCACTTACAGTAATCGGTTTTGCTTTGCTACTCGCAGGCGCGATGATTGGCTACGTTCTGCCGGTCGTATTCGCAATTTTCGGCCTCATGGGCGTCATCAGCTGGCTGACCTTTGTCGCATCTGCGTTCTTCGGGGTAACCCTATGGGGCGCAGCTCAGGCAGCACCAAAGGGAGAAGAGCATACGTCTCAGATGGCCGGCAAGGGATGGAACATTCTTGTGTTTATCGGCTTCTATCCAATGCTTGCCGTAGGTGGCCTTGCGGCTGCAGTGACCATCACCAGCATCGGTCTGCCGATCGTGAACACCATGATGGGTGGCCTGTGGGGAATGATGGATAACGGAGTTGCCGATCTGACCCAGCCCTTTGACATGCTCGCGGGCCTTCTTATTGGCTCGGTCATGATGGTTCTGCTCACCTGCATGCTGTTCTGGTCGGTGTGCATGACCTCTGCATCCCTGATCACCAACTTCCCACGCACCGTGCTGAACATGATCTCGTTCTCCGAGCCGGGCCTGAACCCGTACGAGAACACAGCGCAAGGCGTCATGGGCGGCGTTAGCAGCATGGTGAAGGCACCGCTGTCGATGGCTACGCAAGCAATTGCTAGGCGTTTCGTTGGTTCTTTCCCCCGAACGCCCCAAGCTGGCGGTTAAGACTGCCCAAAACACTAAGGGCGCCCTATGGCGCCCTTATTCATTGGTACTTTCTAAATAGACTTGGTATTTCAGCATAAAGAAAAGCTTTCACGCTGCTCGGAAGGTTATCTCCTGGAAATACCCGATATCCATCATCACGAGTGTACTCGACATGCACTCCGTCAAACTGGCAGGGGTCGATATTACCAGGTAAAACTTGGACTGCACTACGACTGGTATAATCCACTTGTATTCCGTCGACAAATGCCCGTGTTACACACGCGTAATTTCCTTCTTCCCGAACTACTTGAAGGTGGTACTTATCACCACGCAGACTCTTCAGTGGTGGTACGTTTTTATTGAAATACGCTGTTGCCTCTGCGTTCCATGAGTCAGGTCTTACTTCCGGACTTTTCTCGCAGCCGCTAACAGCAACCGCTACAGCAAAAGCGACCCCTATAACTCCGATTGCCGTCTTCATTTTTGATACCTCTACTTCTTGATATTCAGTCTTACCGCGTGGGTGGCAGACCCAGTAAGCGCAGCTTCTCGATTTCCTCCCGGCTGGCGGTCGCTGATTCAATCATCAGCGCAGCGTGCTCTAGGATCTCGCCCTGCATGAGAAGCAGGGCGGTATCGAGGCCTGGCAGCGGAGCCAGGCGCAGGGTCATCAGCTGGCCCCCTGTTCCAGGGTACCCGGCTGGATCGGCGCTTTCAGGCGGATCTCAACGCGGCGGTTCTGCGCCCTCCCCTCCTTGCTCGAATTGCTTGCGATCGGCTGCGAAGGGCCGGCACCGTATACCTGGATGCGCGACTTATCGATGCCCTGGCTGATCAGGTGCTTGCCGACACTGATTGCGCGCTTCTGGCTCAGCTCGATGTTGCTGGCGTTGGAGCCCACGCTATCGGTGTGGCCGGTGACCTCGATGTTGTTGTCGCCGTACTGGCGGAAGCTGCCGGCCAGCTTATCGAGGTTGAATTGAGCTGCTGGGCTGAGCTCAGTCGAACCAGTGTTGAAAGTGATCGCGCCGGGCATCACCAGCTTGATGTCGTCCCCCTGGCGTTGCACTTCGATCCCTGTGCCTGCGGTCGCCTTGCGCAATTCAGCTTCCTGTCGGTCGGCGTAAGCGCCATAGCCAGCGCCTGCCAGGCCACCGATACCTGCGCCGATCAACGCACCCTTGCCACGGTTGTCCTGGTTGATGAGCGCGCCTGCAGCTGCGCCGGCCAGGGTGCCGATGCTGCCCCAAGTCAAAGTTTGATTGCGACTACCGTCCTGATCGGTCGGGCCAATGCCAGCGCAGCCAGCGAGAGAGAGGATGCTGAGGATCAGCGATGAGGTGATGAGTTTTTTCATGTGTCGAGTCCTTTACTGCGACAGGTTGATTGAAGTTGCACGCGATTGCATGCGAAGCCGATTGAACGGCGGATCAACTTGAGGTCACAGCGAGCACTCGACAGAGCATTTCTTTTAATTGCCTAGCCTCCCCTGTCGCTGATCCTGGGAGGTTCGGTATATAGCAACTGCTCAAACAAAAAATCTTAACTTAATTATAATCCTCAAAACTCATCATACAAGCACCACAAACAAAAAAGCGATGACTTTTACACACTAAAAAAGTACCATTTAATTAACCTTTGAAACGCCAGACTTCGTAGAGTTTATCTAATGAAAAATTTCGAAAGAGATAACTCTCTTGATCTACTCAAGTGGATCGCATTGATCACCATGATCATCGATCACTCCTGGTACATCCTGCCTGTTGAGTTACAAGAGACATTCCGCTGGATGCGCACCATCGGACGCCTCGCGTTCCCTCTCTTCTGCCTCGCAATCGCGGCGAATGTTTATCGGCAGCCGACAGGATACTCAGGCGGGTTGAAATATCTCGGCGGAATTCTTTTATTTGCACTGATTAGCCAGCAACCTTATTCGAGATTTTTCGAGAGCAATTATTTAAATATCCTCTTCACCTTGGGCCTTGGTCTTGTCATCACTCAGGCGATACATCACCGAACGCCCTCACTGATCACTGCAGGGGTCGTAGCCTTGGCCGTCGCCGCAGCTTATCGACCGATTCTGAGCTACGGCCTTGCTGGCGTACTTCTGCCAGCCGTTCTGCTGGCCGCTCTCCAGGCGCGCGTCATTGAAACCAAGATCGTCACCTGGTCGACTGCAGCTCTGATCGCGGTTCTCGCGAACACCGGCGCCGGAATCATGCTACTGCCCGATCTGCCCGCCAGGGCGCTGGCCAGTATCTCTGCAGCCGCCCTGGCGCCGCTGCTCGGCCTGGCACTACTGCAATTCCGCGTGCGGTCGATCAGGCCGGTCAGCACCTGGATGTACCCGCTTTATCCGATTCATATGCTGCTGTTCAGCTCCCTGTCGCTCACCTGGATCTGAAGCGGCGAAGCCGCCACACAGCTCCCAACCACTCCCTTTCCCTTCTGGGGCTCTAAAGCGCCGTAAGGCGCTTAGTTGGGCAGGTATATCTGAATCCAACCTGTGCGCAGTAACCCCGACGCCGAAAATCCTGAATCTCTGATGTTAAATACAATTTTAAAAACATGTTAGGGGCCCTACCTCATCGCTGGAGCCCGCGTGAAGACTGGTCTTCATCGTGTGTGTGTGCGCAGTAACCCCGATGATCCGCGCAGTAACCCCGAAGCAACGCGCAGCTACCCCGATGAGAGCTGCGCAGCTACCCCGACGCCTGTGGATAACTCATAGCCTCCTGCTTCTGACGTGAGGTATACGCGTCCATCGAACGATATCGCCTCCGATTGACCAATCTCTGATAACTCCCTCATTTTCTAATTCGCTAAGCGCACTCGGTAATGCCCGGCAATTGAAGTCACGTGCGCGTCCTCGCGAACCGCTCCACACTCTGAGTTTGTCACAACCTATTCCGTGCCCCCCAACTTTATGTCCCGCAATATAATTTTGGAGATATTTTGCCAGAGGGCTTTTTAATCTCATCCGAACATCCATATCAATGAAAGCGAGATACTCATTTGCAAATATCGAAACGATCTCCGCATCCATCTCTATGGAGTACTGCCCACTCACGCCCCATCTTAATTTATCTATCAACCTAAAGCTTTCACCCCCCATTTGGCCTTGAACAAATATGGTGGCACTTGTAAGTCGCTCCATTGACTCATGAAGACGTCGATAACTCTCTGAAGAAAGATCGCTCCCACGACCAATTGCACGCAAGAATGATGATCGCTCGAAATATACCCTTTCGCCTGGGAAAGCACCTTGGGCCAACTGAATTGTATGCAAAAAAACATCATTGTCATACATATCTAACTCCTCGCCTGACATTCTTACTAAGCAATCAGACCGCCCCTCAAGAACTTGATTCTTTAAAGTTCTCCGCTCTCCTTTCTTGAGATTTGAAAACAAACTAGTCCTAGTCCACTGCGTCGGCATCGCTGATGCCATGACAGGTAGAAAGGGAAATTGATATTGAGAAGGCGCGGCCTCGCTGGTTTGGCGTCCAACTTCGGCTTGCATGGCATTTTTAGAATTTTCTCGTTCAGCAGCTTCTTGCAATCGCCTATGCAAAACTGCATGAACTCTTGAAGAGGTGCCGTGCGCAGCGTCTTCCCCCTGCCAAGGCTCATGCATACTGAGCCCCCCGATCCGCCAGCCTATTGCGAGCCAGCGTTTCGGACTTCCGCGGTCGCCCCGGCTTCCGCTTTTCGGGACTAAGAACAGGGTCATTGAGCCGGACGACGTGTTGCTGAAGCCATCGATCAACATCCTCTCGACGCCACAGCAGCCGGCCCGCCCCAGGAATGCGGCAGACAGGAGGTAACTTGTAGGGGTGCTTTGAGTGCTGATTTTTGATGGTGCCGGCCGACCGGCCTAAGATTTTGGCGAGATCATCGACTGTGAGAAGTTTTTCGAGAGACATAACTCATCCTCCCCCGATCCATGCATTGCAGGATCAGGTTTGGATGGGTGCGCGGCAGCGCCGGCGATTGCCAATTAGAACTGCTGGTTCAGCTCTAGAATGGGAACCGTGCCCGACGCGGGGTTTTGCCCTCAGCTGCTCCCGCTCTCCTCCGTGTCTCACTAATTGGGTTCCGGCCCCATCAAAGCCGGTAGCTCGACATCATCAGGCGATAGCCTCGTTCGAGGCATCCTTTCTTCCGTAGCAGGTACTTCCGCTTTTCCCCACTACAGTGCTGAACCGAGGAACCCTGCTAACTCGTTTAGCTACACCAGCCACTACCAGGTGGCAGATGCCGAGCCAGGGCATTTTTCGTACCTCGCCAGCGCGATCTAGGACAGAGTAATCATCGGCGGTAATTCTCGCAACCGTCGCGGCACAATCTTGTCACACTGAGCGTGTGATTTCAGATGACTCATCGTGAACATGGATTATTGGTTAACAGCCTTAGATCCTTGATTTACGAGGCTTAGACACCTGAAAGCCAGGTCTCACATCGCTCGTAAAATTGCCTTTATTTGCAGTTGCACTGCAAAGGCCCGACAGGAAAGGTTTCGCGGATCAGGGCAGGTGAGGTGAGTTGCATAAGGGTTTCCTGTAACGCGGATGGCAGGCGATAGCCGATTGTAACCGTCGCGCGCTGGAACGGCAGGTCACCTATCGCCGTCAGCTACCTAGCACCCTAGCCTCAAAAGCCAGTCGAACAGGCAACAAAAAGCCGGCCCGAGGGCCGGCTTTCTGGTTTCAAGCAGCGATCAACGCACGCCGGACTGACGCAATGCTGCCGGAGTGTAGTCGCTCTCCTTGGCAGGATAATCGAACTCGTAGGCCTGCTTCTCCTCGTTCTTCAGGCCCAGGGCCAGATAGCGACCGGAGAGCAGATCGTGGATCACCTCGACGGCATACCACGGCACCTGCTTGTCGTAGTAGTACTGTGCGTGGGCTTCCGCCACGCGCCACAGAGTACCGCGACCGTCGTAGTGGTCGATGGCAGCGGCCTGCCAGGTATCCTCGTCGATGTAGAAGTCACGCTTGGCATAGATGTGGCGCTCGCCCTGCTTGAGGGTGGCGGTCACGTGCCAGACGCGGTGCAGCTCGTAGCGGGTCAGATCCGGGTTCAGATGGCCTGGTTTGACGATGTCGGTGTACTTGAGCTTCGGCGAATCGAGACGGTAGCTGTTGTAGGGAATGTAGATTTCCTTCTTGCCCAGCAACTGCCAGTCGTAACGATCAGGCGAGCCGTTGTACATATCCAGGTTATCGGAGGTACGCAGGCCATCGGCCGCAGTGCCCGGACCGTCGTAGGACACCTGAGGCGCACGACGCACGCGGCGCTGACCGGCGTTGTAGAGCCACGCCATGCGCGGCTCCTTCACTTGGTCGATGGTCTCGTGCACCAGCAGTACGTTACCCGCCAGACGCGACGGTGCGGTTACCCGCTGCTTGAAGTAGAACAGGATGTTGCTCGGCTGACTGGTATCGACGCCTTTCATCATGCTGCGGAAGGCGAACTCTTCTTCCAGGCTGACCGGGCTGAACGAGCCATTGGCCTGCGGCGTCACCTGCACCACATGACGACGTACGCTGGCACCACGGTAGCGAGTGATGTGGTTCCAGATCGCTTCCAGGCCGTCCTTCGGAATCGGGAACGGGTTAGCGAACTTGAAGTTCTCCAGCCCTTCGCCCCCCTGGATCAGCTTGGTATTGGTGGCATTTTCCTTGGTCGCCGCGACGATGCTGTCCGGCACGTTCGCCGTACGGTGCGTGGTGTAGACCGGCATCCGGTAGGTTTCCGGATAGCGCTTGAACATCGCGTACTGGCCAGGCGTCAGCTTGTCCTTGTATTGCTCGACGTTCTGCGCGGTGATGGTGAACAGCGGCTTTTCGCTTGGGAACGGATCGGCCAGAAAGCCAGCCGAATCCACCGCACCGGCATTGACCGGCAGCCCGCCGGTCCAGGCCGGGATGCTGCCATCGGCATTGCCTGCCTTTTCCGCACCAACCGGCGTCAGGGTGTTACCCAGCTTGGCCGCCTCATCCGCAGACACTGCCGCCATCACACCAGTGGCCAGCAGCGACAGGGTCAGAGCGCCAGTTTGCAACAGCCTTTTTGTTGTTTTCATAAATACGTTTTCCTATGAATACGGGCGCTTAGAAGTTCATACCGAAGCTGAGGGCCAGGAAGTCACGATCGACAAGGGTGTTGTATTTGCCGCCGAAGAAGTCGGTGTAGGCGAGGCTGGCGGTGTAGGTGTTCTGATACTCAGCATCCAGACCCAGACTCACAGCTTTTGCACCTTCAGTGAACAAGCCATTGGGGCCATAGCCATTCACATCATGAGACCAGGCGACGTTGGGTTTAAGGTTCACGCCTGCAAATACATCTGGGTACTCCCAAATTGCACGTGCGCGATACCCCCACGAGGTACTGGTTACGAAGCCGTCGTTCTCACAATACCGGGAAACGTTTTTCCTTGACGCCCCACCGAGCGTAGAACCGTTTAGCGTTTCACATGTATTGACGACTGTCCCGGGTGCAACTTGTGTGGGCGGTAACGGCCCTGGGCCGAAAACGGGATCACGGCCGTAACGAGCCTCGGATGTACTTTCCAACCCGCCTACATGCACAACACCTATTTCTCCAACAACTGTAAAGCGGCTAGCCCCCATTACCTGATCAAAGAAATGCGTAAAAGTTGTCTGAAACTGAGTAACTTCCTTGCGCCGATAACCATGTAAATCCTGCCCAGCAGCACCATCCAACACAGATGCATTACCGAATAGCCCGCCCAGAGACCCAACACCGGCAAAGAGAATATCTGTAGTATTCAGCTGAACAGGAGCATTGGGACGATAGCTGACTTCACCACTCCACGCCGTACCAGTGGGCAATGTGGTAGAGAAGCTTAGACCGTAGAGCTGTATATTTTCGGGGTATTCAATAAAGTAACGAGAGGACCCAGCCACCGCTAAAGGCCTTAAGTTTGCCGGGTTATTAGCACCTAAAGCAGGAACGTTTGGTAACCCCGCATTAATCGCATTTAGTTGCGCTTGGGTAGCGCTAGTACCGCTAAACACTGGGTTGCGACTATGATAATTCATAAAATAAGCACCGAACTCAGTATCAAGGGGTGCAAAGTAATACCTGAAAGCCGTTCCCCATTGCCCACTATCAGACGGATCCCTGTCACCCCCTCGCCGAACCAAAACCCCCTCTTCATTGGCATTTACACCGAAATTCCCTAACGCTCCCAAGGCAGCGGTACTTAAGGAAGAAGCAGGACGAAGAACCCTCAAATTGTCATCGCATCCATCGGCTACGATATCTGCCTGAGAAAAGAACGTGCCGCAGTTCTCGACAACTGTTTGATCCCACTCGAGTTGATAAAAAAACTCAGCAGATAAGTTTTCCGTCAACCCCTGAGAAACATAGAACATGTTAACCGGGATCAGAGCTTCTTTAATCTCAGACCCTGGGCGACGAAAAGCGGCGACATCAACAGGGTTTATAGAATTGATACTATTCTGTAGGAAAGTACTCTCTCCCCAACTGACAACTTGCTTGCCAAGACGAACAGAGCCTGGCTGATCCGCAATCGAATAGTTATGGTAGACAAAGGCGTCAAGCAGCTGCGCACCGGACGATTTCGCACCCTCTTTCCGATTAGAATCGCTGATATCCTTAAACTCGCGCCCTTCATCTTTCAGCTCGAAGTCATACCAGTATTTACCTCGAACAAAAACACCGGTATCTCCGTACTTTAACTCCAGATCATGGATGCCTTTAAAAATCTTCGAGAACGTTTCACCACGCTTGAAATTGAGATGCCCATCATCAGACGTCTGCGACAGTCCACGCCCCCCATTATTTGAGCCAATCAAATCTTTGTTCGGCGAAGCCATCGACCAACTAGCCCCCACCGACAACGACGAGTCGAACTGACCTTCGATTTCCCCAATATTGAAGTTCACCGCGAATGCCGGGCTGGCAAGAGTTGATGCGAGGCTGACGGCCAGCGGCAGTTTTGCCAGACGCCAGAACGGCCTTGTTGTGTTGGTCATCGACGCTACTCCATTTGTTTTTGTTATGGCTGATTGACTAAATCCAGCGAGCCTTCCCACGAGTGGCTTGCAGTGCCCGAGACACTCTGGCTCGCCGGTTTAGAGGGATCAGTCCCATCCGTGACAAGCCAAGGATGGTCCGAATCCAGCAATTAGCAAGCCAAACGTTTGTTTGACTGACCAGTCACTTTTTTGGCGTTGAAATTCGTGCCTTACAGGGACGATAAAAACTCGCTTCCGGCCTCCTGCCACTGCGCCAGATCAACGCGGATACGCTTTTTGTCCAGCTTGCCCACACTGGTCTTGGGAATTTCGGTAACAAGGGCTATCTGTGAGGGAATGGCCCACTTGTTGATGACGCCCCGCTCGACGAATGGCTTGAGATGCTCCTTGAGCAGGCCTGCGTTCAGCGACTGGCCTTCCTTCGCGACAATCAGGGCGAACGGACGCTCGCCCCACTGCGAGTCGACCACGCCCACGACAGCCACTTCCTTGACCGCAGGCTGACGGCTGATCAGGTCTTCCAGCTCCAGCGAGGAAATCCATTCGCCGCCAGTCTTGATCACATCCTTGAGGCGGTCGCGAATGTCGATAACGCCCATTTCGTCCAGGGTTGCCACGTCGCCGGTGTGCAACCAGCCGTGGGTCCACAACTCCTGTCCCTTCTCCGGCTCGCGGAAGTAACCCTGAGTCAGCCAGGGTGCGCGCAGCACCAGCTCGCCCTGGGTCTCACCATCAGCAGGAAGGCGATTGCCCTCGCTGTCCATGATCGCCGCCTCGACCAGCGGCACGGGAACTCCAGCCTTGATGCGATAGGTCGTAGATTGCTCCTCGCCCACCGCGAGCAATTCTTCGTTGAGGTAGCCACATGAAATCAACGGGCAGGTCTCGGACATCCCATAAGCGGCCGTCAGCTGGATGCCGCAGGCCTTGGCGGCTTCGTACAGCGCGCGATTAAGCGCGCTGCCGCCGATGATCACTTTCATGCCCTTGAAGTCATGGCCTTGAGCGCCAGGCGCCGCCAGTACCATCTGCAGGATGGTCGGTACGCAATGAGAGAAGGTCACCTGCTCTTGCTTGATCAATTTGCAGAGCATCTCCGGCTCGTAACGCCCCGGATAGACCTGTTTCACACCCAGCATCGTCGCCACGTAGGGCGCACCCCAGGCATGTACGTGGAACATGGGTGTAATGGGCATGTACACATCGTCGCTGCCCATCAGGCGGATGCTGTCCAGGCTGCCCAGGGTGGTGGCCATCGACAGGGTATGCAGCACCAGCTGGCGATGGGTGAAGTACACGCCCTTCGGGTTGCCGGTGGTGCCGGTGGTGTAGAACGTGGTGGCGACGGAGTTCTCGTCGAAATCGGCGAATGCGTAGCTAGGCTCGGCTGCCGCCAACAGGCTCTCGTATTCACCGACCGAACCGGGAAGCTCGACGGCGGCGGCGTTGTCGGTCAGCAGCATGGTGCCGATCACCGTGGTGAGCTGCCCGACGATGCCTTGGTACAACGCCGCGAAATCGCTGTTGACCAGCACGAAGCGGTCCTCGGCGTGATTCATGGTGTAGAGAATCTGCTCGGGCGACAGGCGAATGTTGATGGTGTGCAACACCGCCCCCAGCATCGGTACCGCGAACATGCATTCCAGATAGCGGTGGCTGTCCCAGTCCATCACCGCCACGGTATCACCGGCCTTTACGCCAGCCTCGGTAAGCACATTGGCGAGGCGTGCCACCCGCTCATTGAAGGTCGCGTAGTTGTAACGCAAGGTGTCGCGATAGACGATTTCCCGATTTTTTTCGTAGCGGCTGCCGGAAAGCAGCAGGCTCTTGATCAACAGCGGGTATGGGTGGGCATTTGCGGCGGGGGGAATGATGCGGGTCTGCAACATGGGCTCACCTGTTCTGGACTATTGTTGAAAGCGTCGAAATTGAAGCGAAACCTGATCGTTAACGGGCATTGCCTAAAAGTAGCCTGCGCCAGCGCCTGCTCAATCAGCCGAAAGGAGGATTGTGGCCCAAGCTGAGCACAAGCCGGTTTCGCCCCTTCACTGCGAATTGAGGTGGATTCATGTCGGATATTGTTATCGTCAGCGGCGCTCGCACGCCGATGGGTGGTTTTCAGGGTAGCCTGTCTTCGCTAAGCACAACGGATCTTGGTGCCGCGGCGATTCGCGCCGCCATCGCTCGGGCGGGCGTAGCAGCAAGCGACGTACAGGAAGTGATCATGGGCTGCGTGCTGCCCGCCGGCCTCAAGCAGGGCCCGGCGCGTCAGGCATCGCTGGCCGCCGGCCTGCCGAGCGCCACCGGTTGCACCACCATTAACAAGCTCTGCGGCTCGGGCATGAAGGCGGTGATGCTCGCCCACGACCTGATCAAGGCCGGCAGCGCCGAGGTGATGATCGCTGGCGGAATGGAGAGCATGTCCAACGCGCCCTATCTGCTGCCCAAGGCACGCGGCGGCCTGCGTATGGGCCATGGCGAAGTGAAGGATCACATGTTCTTCGATGGCCTGGAGGATGCCCGCACTGGGCGCCTTATGGGCTCCTTCGCCCAGGAAACCGCGGACCGCTACGGCATCACCCGCGAAGCGATGGACGCCTACGCCATCGAATCGCTGCGACGCGCGCAGCAGGCTATGCAGTCCGGTGCACTGGTCGATGAGATCGTGCCGGTGACGGTGGCGAGCCGTAAGGGCGATATCGAAGTGAGCGAAGACGAACAGCCGCTGAACGCCAGGATAGACAAGATCACCAGCCTGAAACCGGCCTTCAGCAAGGACGGCAGCATCACTGCCGCCAATGCCAGTTCGATTTCCGATGGGGCCAGCGCGCTGCTGCTGATGAGCGCCGAGCAGGCCCAGGCCCGCGGCCTGAAACCGCTGGCACGCATCGTTGCCCACGCCACCCAGAGTCAGGACCCCAGCGAATTCACCATCGCGCCCATCGGCGCTATCAGCAAGGTGCAGCACAAGGCCGGCTGGCAGAAGAACGAGGTGGATCTATTTGAAATCAACGAGGCCTTCGCCATGGTCACCATGTTGGCCATGCAGGAGCATGACCTCGCTCACGCCAAGGTGAATATCTACGGTGGCGCCTGCGCGCAGGGGCATCCGGTCGGCTCGACCGGCTCGCGGATCATCGTCACGCTGATCAACGCCCTGCGCCAGACCGGCGGCAAGCGCGGCATCGCCTCGCTGTGCATCGGCGGCGGCGAAGCAACAGCGGTCGCGGTTGAGGTGTTGTAAGAGACCAGTCAGGGGCGCGCTCGCGCCCCTTATTTCAGCTCGGTAAACGCCAGCTTGATCCCCAGACCAACCAGTACCGCGCCCATCAGACGATCGAACCAGTGGCCCAAGCGCGCGAAGCCGTCGCGCACACGCTGCTGGCTGAACAGCATTGCCACCAGGCAGAACCACAAGGCCGTCGCCACGGCCAGATAAACGCCGTAGCCGCCCTGCACGAGCAACGGGGTGTGGGGGTTGATCACCACGGTAAACAACGACAGGAAGAACAGCGTCGCTTTGGGGTTAAGGCCGTTGGTCACGAAGCCGGTAACGAAGGCGCCGCGTGGCGTTCTCGCTGGAGCGGCGGCTTGTTCCTGAACCGCGCCGGGCGCTGCCGGCTGCGCCCGCAGTGCCTTGAAG
Source organism: Phytopseudomonas straminea (assembly GCF_900112645.1). Lineage (GTDB taxonomy): Bacteria > Pseudomonadota > Gammaproteobacteria > Pseudomonadales > Pseudomonadaceae > Aquipseudomonas > Aquipseudomonas straminea. Next base: position 192,636 of record NZ_FOMO01000004.1, read on the forward strand.
CCGATATACAGCAGGTAGGCGGCGGCCAGCCACTTCAGCGCGTTGAACAGCACGATCGACTGGGACACGATCAGGCCGATGCCCAGTAGCGAATAGGCTACGTGCACAAAAATTCCGGTGCCCACGCCCAGCGCACAGAACACACCGGCACGGCGCCCATGGGCCACGCTCTCACGCACCACGATGGCGAAGTCCGGTCCCGGGCTGGCCAAGGCCAGCAGATGGATGAGGGCAACGGTAAAGAATTCCATCCAGTACACGGCGACTCCAGGATTGGCTAGTGGGTCCAAGGGCGCACTCTGCGGCAGAGCACTTCTGATAGGCTGCACTTTACTTCCCGACAGGACAGCCAGAAAGGTACAGCTGATGAGTAAAACAGGCCGCGCAGTGTTTCTCGATTATCGCTCCCTCGACCTCGGCGATCTGGACATGGCGCCGCTGCGCGAGCCCTTCGCCGAGCTGGTACTGCACGACCAAAGCAGCCCGGTGCAGATCATCGAGCGTCTGCAGGGCGCCCGCGTAGCGATCAGCAACAAGGCGGTGATCGATGCGGACGTGTTGGCAGGCTGCCCCGAGCTCGAACTGATCCTCGTTGCTGCCACCGGCACCAATAACATCGACCTCGCCGCCGCCCGGGCGCATGGCGTCACCGTGTGCAACTGCCAGGGTTACGGCACACCTTCGGTGGCCCAGCACACCCTGACACTCCTGCTCGCCCTGGCCACAAGTCTGCAAGACTATCAGCGTGATGTTCGCGCTGGCCGTTGGCAGCAGTCGCCCATGTTCTGCCTGCTCGACCACCCCATCGTCGAGCTCGAAGGCAAGACGCTGGGGCTGCTCGGTCATGGCGAGCTGGGCGGCGCAGTAGCCAGATTGGCCGAAGCGTTCGGCATGCGCGTGCTCTATGGCCAACTGCCGGGGCGCCCGCCCCGCGCTGATCGGCTCGCGCTGGACGAGTTGCTCACCCAGGCCGATGCCCTGACCCTGCACTGCCCGCTCACCGAACAGACCCGCAACCTGATTGGAGCCCGCGAGCTCGATCTGCTCAAGCCAGGCGCCTTCGTGATCAACACCGCCCGCGGCGGCCTGATCGACGAACAGGCTCTGGCCGACGCCCTACGAGCGGGAAAGCTGGGCGGTGCAGCCACCGACGTGCTGACCCAGGAACCACCCAGAGAAGGCAATCCATTGCTGGCCGACGACATTCCGCGACTGATAATCACCCCGCACAGCGCCTGGGGCGCTCGCGAGGCGCGCCAGCGGATCGTCGGCCAACTGGCGGAAAACGCCGCGGGATTTTTCGCAGGCCATGCCAAACGCCAAGTCAACTGATCCTTTGGTACCTCGGGCTTGCAGCTTAAGGTCCACGCCCCTACCCTTCGCGCTTTTGCCGGGGTATAGCTGATGGATCCGCGAAGTGAAGTGCTGCTGCGCCAGGCCGAACTATTCGCTGGCCCCGCCTTGCTCGCGGGCTTGCCGGCCGATGATCTGCTCGGGCAGCTACCACAGGCTGCAGGCTGGAGCTGGCATGCAGGCGATCACGCCCGACTGGAAGGGCGTTTTGCCGGGCGTAGCGCCTTTGGCGTCATGCCGCCGGCGGCCGCCTGCGAGACGGCCGTGCTGTTCCTGCCTAAGTCCCGCGAATTGACGGCCTATCTGCTCGACGCCCTGGCCTCCCGCCTGCCCGGCAAACCGCTGTATCTGGTGGGCGAGAAGCGCGCCGGCGTCGAACGTGCCGCCAAGCAGATGGCCGCCTACGGCAAGCCGCGCAAGCTCGACAGCGCACGCCACTGCCAGCTGTGGGAGGTGCGGGTTGATCTGGCTCCGGCCGAACCCGACCTGAACGCACTGGCTCAGCGCTACAGCCTGCCGCTGGCTGACGGCCCCCTCGAGATAGTCACCCTGCCCGGTGTATTCAGCCACGGCCGCCTGGATATCGGCAGCGCACTGCTGCTCGAATACCTGGATCAATTGCCAGATGGCCATCTGCTCGACTTCGGCTGCGGCGCAGGCGTGCTCGGTGCAGTGCTCAAGCGCCGCTATCCGCAAAGCCAAGTCACGATGCTGGACGTCGACGCCTTCGCCGTCGCCAGCAGCCGCCTGACCCTGGCCGCCAACGGGCTGCAGACCGAGGTGATCAGCGGCGATGGTATTGCCGCCGCGCCCTTCGAACTGAGCGCAATTCTGAGCAACCCGCCCTTCCATCAGGGCGTATATACTCATTACCAGGCCAGCGAAGACCTGATGCGCCAGGCCTCGCAGCATCTGCGCAAGGGCGGCCAGATCCGCCTGGTGGCCAACCGTTTTCTCAAGTACCCGCCGCTGATCGAACAGCATATCGGCCCCTGCCAGACCCTGGCCGATGCCGATGGCTTTCGTATCTACCAGGCGACCCGCCCGTAACGCAGGTCGCCTGCGGCAGAGCGGCGCAGGCCTTGCCCAACGTGAGGCGTTTGGGCAGAATGCGCGCGTCCTAGGGGAGTAGTCTCCCGCGAGCACCAGCTCGCCCGGCATGCATCAACATACTTGGTCCACAGACCATGGTGCGTGCGACCCAAGATCCGCCGAGATGGATCTGCGCCGTTCGGCTCGAACGCCGCACAGGGTTTGACAAGACCTATGACACGAACACCTTACCCGGGGCGGGGAGGCCGTCCGTGTCATAGCCGTGTCTACCCGCCCCTTTAGGAAGCCTGATGCTGGAATCCCTGTTCGTTCCCACTCTGATCGTTGCCCTGGCGGAAATCGGCGACAAGACGCAACTGCTCGCCCTGTTGCTGGCCGCACGCTTTCGCAGGCCCTGGCCAATCATCTGGGGCATGGTCGCCGCCACCCTTGCCAATCACCTGGCCGCCGGCGCGGTAGGCAACTGGGTCGCAGGTCTGCTCTCGCCCGCGCTGCTGAGCTGGATTCTGGCGGCGTCCTTTATCGCCGTGGCACTGTGGACACTGATCCCCGACAAGCTCGACGATGACGAAAGCTCCAGCCTAAAACGCTATGGGCCGTTCCTGACCACCCTGGTGGCCTTCTTCCTGGCGGAGATGGGTGACAAGACCCAGGTGGCGACAGTGATGCTCGCCGCCCAGTACCCACACTTCATCATGGTGGTGCTGGGGACTACGCTGGGCATGCTGATCGCCAACGTACCGGTGGTGCTGGCCGGCAACTTTGCGGCCGACCGCCTGCCGCTCACTCTGATTCGCCGGCTTGCCGCCCTCGCCTTCGCCGTACTGGCGATCTATGCGGCGTACCAGGCCATGCTGTTGAGTGGCTTTTTAAACGGCTGAACTCCCAGGGACAAAACCAACGCCGGCACAAGGTTTTGGCCTTGAAGCTGAGCCGCCACCAAGCAGACGGTGGCGGCTTTTCACATCGTGATCAGCCTTTCTTGGCCTGCTGATACAGTGGCATGACTTTCGGGATAGCCGCCTGCAGCGAGGCGATACGGCTCGACGAGGATGGGTGCGTGCTCATGAACTCTGGCGGCGCACCTTCGCTGGCCTTGGCCATCTTTTGCCACAGGCTGACCGCCGCATTGGGGTTGTAGCCTGCACGTGCAGCGAGTTCGAGGCCGATCAGGTCGGCTTCGTTCTCGTTGCCGCGGCTATTGGGTAGCGTCATGCCGTAATTCACTGCAGCATCGGCCAGTGCCATCTGGTCCGAGCTGACGCCCAGTAGCGCGGCAGCGCCCTGCTTCGCCAAGTTCACGCCATAGGCCTTGGACATCGCTTCGCGGCCGTGCTCACGCAGGGCATGGGCGATCTCATGGCCCATGACCGCGGCGATTTCGTCATCGGTAAGATTCAGCTTGTCGATGATGCCGGTGTAGAAAATGATCTTGCCGCCTGGGCCGCAGTTGGCGTTCAGCTCAGGGCTCTTGATCAGGTTGACCTCCCATTGCCACTGGGCCGCATCCGGACGGAACAGCGGCGCCTGCTTGATCAGGCGGTCGGCCACGCGCTGCAAGCGCTTGGCCTCGGCACTGTTCTTGTCCAGCGCGCCCTGGCTAGAGGCTTCCTTCAACGTTTGCTGATAGGACTGGGCATACATCTGGTTGACCTCATCGGTCGACAGCGCACTGAACATGTACTGCTTGCGCTCGACGCCGACCGAGCCACCGCTGGTGGTATTGACGGCTTGGCATCCTGCCAGCAGCAGAGCCGCGGTCAGCGTGGTGATGGACAACGACGGTTTCATGCTGGATCTCCCTGGTAACTAAGAAAGGTATGCTAGGGGCTGCCCGTATTTCAGTGCAAGCAAAGCCTCAGGCAGGCGTCAGGCACTCCGGCCCGTCGAGCTTCGGGTCATTGACCAGATTGCTCAACACGCGTTCGCGCAGCGCTATCGGCTTGGCGACGAGCAGCGCCTGCAATTCCTCAAGCGGCGTATCGGCGGCCAGCCAGCGCTGCCGTTGCTCGGTATCGAGAATCAAGGGGCGACGCAGCGTCGCGGCCGCCTGGGTGATCATGGCCGTGCTCAGGTACACGTGCCCTTCCACTGGATAAGCCTCCCACACCGCTGCGAAATACAGCAGCGAATCCTCACCGCTCAGCCAGTACGGGCGCTTGCGCGCCGCGCCGCGCCATTCGTAGAAACCGTTGGCAGGAATCAGGCCGCGGCGCAGACGAAACGCATCGCGAAACATCGGTTGCTCGCTCAGGGTTTCGGCGCGGGCGTGGGATGGCGTCTTCGACAGATCCTTGAGCCATGGGGGAGTCAGCCCCCAGCGCGCACGAACCAGAGCGGGCTGCTCATGTGCGCTGCGCAGCAGCAACACCTGGGAGCCAGGTGCCAGGTTCCAGTGTGGTAGCTGGTCAGCGGGAAAACCAGACTGCTCTGCGAAGGCGGGCGTCCAGCGAAACAGCGCGAAGCGTCCACTCATGAAAGGCTCATCGGGATGGGTGGCGCAAGCTGCTCAACACAGCAGTACGCCCTGAACAGAGTCCGGCTCGTCACCGGGTAGCGGTTGCGCGCCATTGTACTCGCCGATCAGCCAGCGGGCGCGCTCGGCGTCGGCGTCCTCGACCAGCATGCCGAGCAACCCGCAGGCTGGCAGCTCGCCCACGGCGCCAGCCAGATGGGCTCCGACCAGATGCGCCTGGATGCCCTCGCTGGCCAGCATGGCCTTGAGCAACTCGCCCTCCATCAGGTCCTGCGGCTCGTAAACGCGCTTCATCAGTCGTTCTCCCCACGCACATCCAGATTCCAGCTCTGGCCGTCGGTTTCGAGCAGGAAGACAATGGGCCGGCAACACACGGGGCAGTCCTCGATGTAATGCTGATCACCCGCCGACAAGTCCAGCACCGCTTCGACCAGTTCACCGCAATAGGGGCACTGGTAATCCTGGGTTTCCAACATGGGGCGCCTCCGGGTGACTTGCAGGTTATAATGCTCGATCACTTGCTGCTTCCGGGTTGCCGTCACGCCCTCATCAGGCGTCATCACGGCACGGGGCGCAGCGCTTTCAACTCTTCAATCGCAGCGATAATCACAAGAGATCATGATGGGCGAATTCGACAGCATCCGACCCTACGCCGACGCGGAAATTCCAGCGGTTCTGGCGCGCCTGTTGGCCGACGATGCGTTTCTCGACATCCTTACCCAGTTTCGTTTTCCGCGCCTGGCCGGCCCGTTTGGCTGGGCGCTCAAACCTCTTATAGCTCATCGGCTGCGTTCGCAGTTCCGCCATATCGATTCGGTTCGCGCGCTGCAGGAATCTATCGAGCCGTATATCGACCGCACCGTCGAGCACGCCACCGATGGCGTGACCTACTCGGGCGTGGAAACGCTGAAGGCCGGCAGCCCCTACCTGTTCCTCGCCAACCACCGCGACATCGTCATGGACCCGGCCTTCGTCAATTACGCCGTGTATCACGCCGGCCTACAGACGCCGCGCATCGCCATCGGCGACAACTTACTGCAGAAGCCTTTCGTCAGCGACCTGATGCGCCTGAACAAGAGCTTCATCGTGCACCGCTCGATCACCGGGCGTCGCGAAAAACTCGCGGCCTACCAGCTGCTGTCGGCCTACATCAGCCACTCGATCGGGCAGGATGGCGAATCGATCTGGATCGCCCAGGCAGAAGGCCGCGCCAAGGACGGTGATGACCGCACCGATTCGGCAATCCTCAAGATGTTTCACATGAGCCGCAAGGACGAGCCGTTCGCCGACGTCATCGCCAGCCTCAAACTGACCCCGGTGTCGATCAGCTACGAATACGATCCCTGTGACCAGGCCAAGGCGCGCGAGCTGTACACCCGCGCTACTACCGGCAGCTACACCAAGCAGCCGGGCGAGGATGACAAGAGCATCGGCCTGGGCATCACTGGCTACAAGGGCCGCGTGCATGTGCATTTCGGCGACCCGATCACCAGCGGCTTCGAGGATGCCAAGCAGCTGGCAGCGCTGACCGATGCGCAGATCCTCACCGGCTACCGGCTGTTCCCGGTGCACTACCTGGCCTACGCCATGTGGAGCGAGCGCGATCCGCAGCTTGAAGTGCCGGCAGCCGAATCGCTGTTCGGCGCAGACGAGCTGGCCGCCGCCAAGGAACAGTGGCAACAGCGCCTGAGCCGCTGCCCGAGCGAACAACAGCCTTACCTGATCCTGCAGTACGCGATGCCGGTGCGTAACCAATATCGCGTCAAGGCTGGTCTGCCGCTCTGATTCAGCTGCCCCGAAAAACGAAAAAGCCCCGACGAGTCGGGGCTTTTTTGCATCTGCCGGCAGTTACTGACCGTTGAGGATCTGCCCCAGGGTCGGATCCTTGAATGCACGGGTGAGAGCGTCGCTCAGCACATCACTGACCAGCTTGGTGTTGGTTTCCTGGTTCGGCGCCATGCCGAAACGCTGGTTCAACGAAGCGCCGTAGCGGCCGCTGTAACGACGATTGCTGTTCTGCACATCAGCTCGGAAGCTGGCGGTCATGTCGGCCTCAGTCACGTACATGCCTTCCTTGGGCGACTGATATTTCAGCTCGGCCAGGGTCAGGGTCAGCTGCGGTGCGTTATAAGCGTTTGGCGTCGGGGTGAAACCCAGCAAACGCACAGCAGCTTCGGCCTGCGCCTGCAGCTTGGGCAGAATGTCCTGGCCGGAAACGCTGATCGCGCTGGTTTCAGGGTACAGACCGCCTCGGGTGCCCAGCACCGGAGAAGGACGCCCATCGACCACCCGCACCACCACAGGCTGGCCCTGGCCTACCGCGTTGAGCGGCCCGGTCAGTTTGGGCTGCGGGCTGAGTTGCTGCGGGCTGTGGGCACAACCAACAAGAGCCAGACTGAAAACGGCAACCAGACCAAACAACAGGCGTTTCATACTCGGTTCTCCATGAGGGGCGCTAAAGGCTGGCGAAGTATAACGAATCGACCTGTAAACGGTCAGCGCGGTTCCGCGTCACCTGCTCGTCACATGCTGGCGGTATAAGACTTTGGTCGCTTTGCATGAACGGAGCTTGTTTGATGCGTGCATTCCTCAAGAAAGTCGCCAGCGCCCCTAGCCCACGCATTTTTGCCTGTCTGGACGAGCACGGCATTTGCCGGGCCTTTCGCCAGAGCGCCCAGCCGCCGGGCCCTGCAGGCTGGCATGAGGTCAACGAGCAACGTCTGAGCTGGCTTGGCGCGCCCTTACCGAAAAGCGCATTTACCCGCCACTGAGCGCTCATAGGGGCGTTTTCCTACCCTGATGCGTGTGCAATAAAAGTCACACGCAGCTGATCACTTCCCCCGCTTTCGCCTTATAATCGCGCCCCGATTATAAGGACGCCTCCTGATCGGCATCGCCGTACCGCTGATGCACTCATGCCATCGGCAACGCCACAGAGAGTCGCCCACTTCGTGCTGCTCGATATCGAAGGCCATCACCCGCTGCAGAAGCTGCGTTTTCGCGGAACATCTGCCGGCTGAGACGGCCCAACAGGCACATGAACTTTTGAGGTTCGCGTTCCAAAAGAACGTGAAAAAACGGTTTCAATAACTTCACAAGAGTGTGGCGAACATATGAATCAGCTTGCGGCAGGACAAGGCGACCTCCTTCCGTCATCCCATTCCTCATTACAGCTCTGCAACCGCTGCTGACAGGCGCCTTTGACGCCCAGGCCGACGGCCTATGACTGGACGCTGATTTTTTGGAGATGTGGTAATGGCGCAGAACGATTACGAAGCTGTAGATGTAGTGCTGGTCGGTGCCGGCATCATGAGCGCAACGCTGGCCGTGCTGCTCAAGGAGCTCGACCCTGGCATCAAACTGGAAGTCGTCGAGGCAATGAGCGCCGGCGCGGCAGAAAGCTCCAACCCGTGGAACAACGCGGGCACCGGGCATGCCGGTTTGTGCGAACTCAACTACACCCCCGAGTCCGCCGACGGTTCCATCGACATCAAGAAAGCCGTGAGCATCAATGCTCAGTTCGAGGAGTCCAAGCAGTTCTGGGCCCACCTGGTCAAGAAAGGCACCTTTGGCTCGCCCAAGTCCTTTATCAACCCGGTACCGCACCTGAGCTTCGTCCGTGGCCAGAAAGGCATCGACTACCTCAAGAAGCGCTTCGAGGCGCTGCACGTGCATCACGCTTTCGAAGACATGGTGTACAGCGAAGACCGCGCCACCATGAGCGAGTGGATGCCGTTGATGATGCCGGGCCGTGACCCGAACGAGCCGATTGCAGCGACCCGCGTGGCCAATGGCACCGATGTCAACTTCGGCGCGCTGACCAAGAGCCTGCTCGATCATCTGGTTCAGCAGAGCAATGCCCGTGTGACCTTCAATCAGCGCGTCACTGATCTCACCCGCAACGAGCACGGCTGGCGTGTGAGCACCAAGGATCAGCAAAGCGGTAATCATCGCCAGATCCAGGCGCGCTTCGTATTCCTCGGCGCCGGCGGCGGCGCCCTACCCCTGCTGCAGATGTCCGGCATCGCAGAGGGCAAGGGTTTCGGTGGCTTCCCGGTCAGTGGCCAGTGGCTGCGCTGCGACAACCCGGAGGTGGTCAACCAGCATCAGGCCAAGGTATACAGCCAGGCCGAAGTCGGCTCACCGCCCATGTCGGTACCGCACCTGGATACCCGTGTGGTCGACGGCAAGAAATCGCTGCTGTTCGGGCCTTATGCCGGCTTCACCACCAAGTTCCTGAAGAAGGGCTCGTTCCTGGACCTGCCGATGTCAGTGCGCCTGAACAACATCGGCCCGATGCTGGCCGTTGCCCGCGACAACTTCGACCTGACCCGTTACTTGGTCAAGGAAGTCATGCAGTCCCAGGAGCAGCGCCTCAATACCCTGCGCGGCTTCTACCCGGAGGCCAAAGCCAGCGACTGGCGCCTGGAGATTGCTGGTCAACGTGTGCAGATCATCAAGAAGGACGCCAAGAAAGGCGGCATCCTGCAGTTCGGTACCGAACTGGTGGCGGCTCAGGACGGCTCCATCGCCGCTCTGCTGGGTGCCTCTCCAGGCGCCTCGGTAACCGTTTCGATCATGCTCGACCTGATTCGCCGCTGCTTCCCCGAGCAGGCGACCTCAGCCGAGTGGAGCACCAAGCTGAACGAGATCTTCCCGGTGCCTGCCTCGGTCCTGATCAAGGATGCCGAGCAGTACCGTGCTGTTCAGGCGCAGTCCGATACGCTGCTGCAGCTGCGAGATGTCTCGCCGGTCTGATCGATGGCCTGACGAAAACGGCGCCCTTGAGGCGCCGTTTTCATTTCTCCATCCAAAGCCCGAGACAATAAAAAAGCCAGTCAGCAAGCTGACTGGCCGAGGGCCTGGCAGGCCGGGCGTTACTGGAACAGCGAGTCGGCGGAAAGGCCGTTTTTCTCGAGTATTTCGCGCAGGCGCTTGAGTGCTTCGACCTGGATCTGCCGCACGCGCTCACGGGTGAGGCCAATTTCCTGGCCTACCTCTTCGAGCGTACAACTCTCGTGGCCGCGCAGACCGAAGCGGCGTACCACCACTTCACGCTGCTTGTCGGTCAGCTCCGAAAGCCACTGGTCGATGCTCTGGGACAGATCATCGTCCTGCAGCAACTCGCAAGGGTCCGTAGGACGGTCATCGGTCAGGGTATCGAGCAGCGTCTTGTCGGAATCTGGGCCCAGCGACACATCCACCGAGGATACGCGCTCATTCAGGCCCAGCATGCGCTTGACCTCTCCCACCGGTTTTTCCAGCAGGTTGGCGATTTCTTCCGGGGAAGGCTCATGGTCGAGCTTCTGGGTAAGCTCCCGCGCGGCGCGCAGGTAGACGTTAAGTTCTTTGACGACGTGAATAGGCAAGCGGATGGTGCGGGTCTGATTCATGATCGCCCGCTCGATTGTCTGCCGGATCCACCAGGTTGCGTAGGTGGAGAAACGGAAACCGCGCTCCGGGTCAAACTTCTCGACAGCGCGAATCAGGCCCAGGTTGCCTTCTTCAATCAGGTCCAGCAGCGACAACCCGCGATTCACGTAGCGCCGGGCGATCTTCACCACCAGCCGCAGGTTGCTTTCGATCATGCGTTTGCGCCCGGCGGGGTCGCCCTTCTGCGCGAGACGCGCGAAGAACACCTCTTCTTCCGGGGTAAGCAGGGGAGAAAATCCGATTTCGTTGAGGTAAAGCTGAGTGGCGTCGAGCGCCCGGGTGTAGTCGATGTACTTATGCTGCTTGCTGCCGGCCGGCTGCTTGGCCTTGCTGCGCGTGGCGACCTTGGCACAGGCCGCTTTGTCATTAGCCTCGTCAAGATCGATGTCAGGCTCCATCAGGAGCACGGCGTCATCGATGTCAAACTCCGGCGCTGCCTTGGTATCGAGTGCCATTTTATTATTCCGTCCCTTGCTGAGTTCGACCAGCAAGCTCCGATGTGCCCTTCTCCTTGGCTACATCCGAGCCCGTCCATCCCACGTGAGCGGGTGAACGAGCGACAGATCAACGGCTTGGCAGGTATTGCATTGGATCTACAGGCTTACCTTGGCGGCGAATTTCAAAGTGAAGTTTCACCCGGTCAGTTCCCGTAGAGCCCATCTCGGCAATCTGTTGCCCGACCTTGACCTGCTGCCCCTCCCGTACCAACAGCCTGCGGTTGTGGCCGTAGGCACTCACGTAGGTATCGCTGTGTTTGATGATCACCAATTCGCCGTAGCCCCGTAACCCACTCCCGGCGTATACAACGGTTCCACCAGACGCAGCAAGGACAGGCTGTCCCAATTCCCCTGCTATATCAATGCCTTTATTCAAACTACCGTTTGAGGAAAATCGGCCGATAATCGCACCACCAGCGGGCCATGCCCAGCCGGTCGAAGAGCGAGGAACGCTCTGCACGGGCGTGGTTGCAGGCGTCACTACAACCGGTGTCGAGGGCCGCGCAGGCGTTTGTGCTGGAGGAGTCTGCACTGACGTAGATGGCCGGCTAGGCGTGGTCACCACGGGTGTTGAGACAGTCGGCGTAGAAGCCACGACAGGCCTGCTCGAACTCCCCGAGCCGAAGCGAATAACCTGGCCAACACGAATCATGTAAGGCGGTGCGATGCTGTTGTGTGCTGCCAGTGCTTTCCAGTCCCACCCATAGCGAAAGGCGATGGAGTAAAGTGTATCGCCACGTTGCACACGGTATTGGCCGGATGTAACCGGCTGACGCTGCGCCGCCGCGTTGTTGCGATCCACGACCTGCACACCGCCGGATGGCGAGCTGGCGCAGCCGGCCGACAGCGCACCTACGGCGACCAACACCAGCAGGTTGCGCAGCATGCCCGAGGAACGCAGTCCTTGTTTGGCTGTGGAACTCACCCCAATCTCCCTTGCAGACGGCCTCGAGCGACCGGTAACGAACGCGGCAACCTCATACCTCTTCAACCTGGCGGCGCGCCAGCCACTCGACGCCCAACACTAGGGCAATGGCGCACAGACTCAGCACGATGGCCAGCAGCAGTTGTGCATCCTCGCCGCTGATATCGGCGAACTGCCAGGGCAATAGATTGACCTGCTCGAGAGGAAACGATTCACCGTGCCGGTTGGTTTGCCACGTCAGCGTCTGTTTCCAGGGCCAGACCTTGACCAGCGAACCAAGCATCAGCCCTGCAAGAAAGGCCATGGTCAGGTCGCGCATATGAGCGAGCAGCCAGCTCAACACCTTCGAGAAGGCCAGCAGGCCAAGCACGCAGCCTGCGCAGAACACCGCGAGCACGGCCAGATCGAAATTCTTCACCGCCCCCAGCACCACCGGGTAAAGGCCCAGCAAGACCAGAATGAAGCTGCCCGAGATGCCCGGCAGAATCATCGCGCTGATGGCGATAGCGCCGGCGAAGAACAGCATCAGTGGATCGGCAGATAGCTGCATGGGCACCGCCAGAGTAATCCACAATGCGAATGCCAGGCCGACGGCAAAGCCGATCAACCGGTTACCGCGCCAGGCCTGCACCTCGCGCCCCACCAGGTAGACGGACACCAGTACCAGCCCGAAGAAGAAGGCCCACAGCGGCACCGGGTGTTCGTTCATCAGGTAGCTGATGGCCCGGGCCAGGGTAAAGATGCTGCTGAGAATGCCCAGCAGAACCACCAGCAGAAAGCTGGCGTTGCAAGCCCGCCAGGCCGCGCCGATGCGCCCGCGGGCGACCAGCATAAGCGCCTTGGGCATGGCGGCGAAGGACGCAAGAAGCTTGTCGTATATACCGGTGATGAGGGCAACGGTGCCGCCGGAGAAACCAGGCACCACATCGACCGCGCCCATCGCCATTCCTTTGGTATACAGCAACAAGGTTTTCTTCATGCATCCTTCCGTTCGATTTGAATCAGGCCAAGGGGCCGTTAAGCAGAGGCACGAACCGTACTGCGTCGAGTACGTGCCGGGAGAAACCCTGTTCCTCACGAATGATCAATAACAGTTGCTGAACGTCACCTGAACCGACGGGGATCACCAGGCGCGCCCCCGGAGACAGCTGATCCAGCAGCGCCTGGGGCACTTCCGAGGCTGCTGCGGTCACGATGATGCCGTTGTAAGGCGCCAACGCCGGCCAGCCTTCCCAGCCGTCGCCCCAACGAAAGACCACATTGCGCAAGCTGAGTTTGATCAATCGTTCCTTCGCTCGTTCCTGCAGCCCCTGAATGCGCTCGACGGTGAACACCCGCTCGACCAGTTGCGCCAGGATCGCCGTCTGGTAGCCGGAGCCGGTGCCGATCTCCAGCACCTTGTCCAGCGGCCCGGCGGCGAGCAGCAGCTCGCTCATGCGCGCCACCATATAAGGCTGCGAGATGGTCTGGTTGTGGCCGATCGGCAGCGCCGTATCTTCATAGGCGCGATGGGCCAAGGCTTCGTCAACGAACAGATGACGCGGCGTGCGCCTGATCACCTCGAGCACCCCGGCGTTGGACAGCCCTTCTTCATAGAGTCGCTGGATCAGGCGCTCGCGGGTGCGCTGCGAGGTCATGCCAATCCCGTGGCGGTCATGCTCCCGATTCATTTCATCAACCCCTCCAGCCAGGGTTTGAGGCGGTTGAGTCCATCCTGATAAGTACGGTCGAGCTGCAACGGCGTGACCGACACAAAGCCCTGCATCACGGCGTGGAAATCGGTGCCCTCGGCGCCGTCTTCGACGTCACCGGCAGCGGCGATCCAATAGCCGGCCTTGCCACGCGGGTTGACGTCCCGAACTGGTGCGGCGGAGCGGGCACGGTGGCCCAGGCGGGTCAGCTGCACGCCACGGATACGCTCGAGCGGCAGGTTCGGTACGTTGACGTTCAATACCGTACGCGGCGGCAGGTCTAGCTGCTCATGGGCCTCGACCAGCTTGCGGGCGAAATGGGCGGCAGTGGCCAGATTCTCGGCCGAGCGCGAAACCAGCGAAAAGGCGAACGCCGGCCTGGCCAGAAAGCGACCTTCGAGCGCGGCGCCGACGGTGCCGGAATACAGCACGTCGTCACCCAGGTTCGCACCCATGTTGATTCCCGAGACGACCAGGTCTGGCACTTCGGGCAACAGGCCGTTAATGCCCAGGTGCACGCAGTCGGTGGGCGTGCCGTTGAGGCTGATGTAACCATTGGCCAGCGTGCACGGATGCAGCGGGCGATCCAGGGTCAGCGCGCTGCTGGCGCCGCTACGGTCACCATCAGGGGCAATCACCGTGCAGTCGGCGTAATCAGCCAGCGCAGCATGCAACGCGGCGAGGCCCGGTGCGGCCACGCCGTCATCGTTAGAAATCAGAATACGCATGGGTTGTCCGTCTGCCCTGCCGGCAAAAGCTCGACGATTTCGCGCACCAGAGCGGTGGCAAAACATCCAGCCGGCAGGACGAATTCCAGTTGCAGAATGTCAGGCTCGGGATAATGCCACGTCAAACCGCTGATGGGGAGGCGCAGGATACGCCGTTCGTGCGCCATGTCCGCTTGTGCGAGCCAAGCTGTCAGTTGTGGCTCGGCAGCCGCGACGCGCTGCTCGAGATCGAACGTGGCACCCCGGGCAGGCGAAGCGCCCTCGCCCCACAGTGGCCCAGTGGGATGCAGATCCAGTTCAGCCAGGCGTGGATCCTTGCATTCGGCCTCGCCAGCGGCGAAAAAGCTGCGGCTGTCGGTGAATGCCAATAGATCGCCAGGCAACGCCTGACTCCAAGTGCCGGCCGCCACCCGCTCCGCCAGTACGCGGTTGAACAGGAAGCTGCGCGCCGCCGAGAGCACCCGCGAGCGCACGTTGCGTTTTTCCGGCAATTCACCGCGCTCGGCGAAATGCCGGGCGTGAGCCACGTTGCCGCCCTCGAAGCCGAAGCGCTGGGCGCCATAGTAATTGGGAATGCCCTGCCCGCGGATCGCCTGCAGGCGCTGCTCCAGCGCGGCCTGATCGGCCTGGAGCTGGGTCAGGCGCAAGGTGAAGCCATTGGCCGCATGGGCGCCGCGCTGCAGCTTGCGGCTGTGACGCACCTGCTTGAGGATCGTCAGGGTGTCGTCCTGGGCGATGCTCAGATCGGGATCGAGCTTGCCCGGCAGGTGCAAACTGAACCATTGCCGGGTCAGCGCCTGCTTGTCCTTCAAGCCGGCGTAGCTGATCAGCCGAACCGGCACGCCTGCCGCGCGCGCCAGACGGCGGGCGGCATCCTCGGTATTCAGCTCGCGTTTTTCGACCCACAGCCATAGGTGCTCACCGGCGCCGGACAGCTCGATGTCCAGCACTTCGTCGACCTGAAAATCCTTGGCCACGGCTTTGAGTATGGCCTGGCCGCAGGGTTCGCCATGGGCGCGCGGGCCGAGCAATTCCTGCTCGGTCATGCGCTGACCAGCAGCGCGACGGCGTGTACGGCGATACCTTCTTCACGGCCGACGAAACCGAGTTTTTCGGTGGTCGTGGCCTTGACGTTGACTTGGTCGAGTTCGACCTGCAGGTCTTCGGCGATCAGTTTGCGCATGGTCTCGATATGCGGCGCCATCTTCGGCGCCTGAGCTTCGATGGTGGCGTCGACATTGCCGACCTTCCAACCCTTGGCATGCACCAAGCCGACCACGTGACGCAGCAGCACGCGGCTGTCGGCGCCCTTGAAATTCGGGTCGATGTCGGGGAAATGCTTGCCGATGTCACCGAGCGCCATGGCGCCCAGCAGCGCATCGCTCAGGGCATGCAGCACCACGTCGCCATCGGAATGGGCAACCAGGCCGAACTTGTGGGGAATGCGCACCCCGCCCAGGGTGATGAAATCCCCGTCGCCGAACCGGTGCACGTCGTAACCATGGCCAATCCGCATGAGCCGCTGCCCTCGCAAAAAAGGCTGATTCTACCCGAAAGCAAGCGGTGAACGGGCGACTCGGCAATCGAGGCAGGTACTGGCGTGCTGTTTAGTGGGACGGAGTCGCCATGATGAAAAACGTGGGAATGTTTTGGCGTTTTGGTGGGTCGACAAGAGGTAGCAGAATTTCTAGCAACCATGGAGACCATCATGGCAGTAGCAAAGAAACCAGCAGTAGCGAAACCCAAGAGCAAAGCCGCGCCCAAGGCTGCACAACCCAAACCCAAAGGCGATGGCCTGAGCATCAACACCAGTGTTGATCGTGGCGCTCGCGAGAAAGTCGCCGAGGCCCTAACTAAGGCGGTGGCCGACAGCTATACCCTGTACGTGAAAACGCTGGGTGTGCATTGGAACGTGCAAGGCGCCAACTTCTATGGTCTGCACAAGCTGACCGACGAGCAGTACAACGAACTGCACCAGGCCGCCGACGAAATTGCCGAGCGCATCCGCGCCCTGGGCAAGCTGGTGCCGACTGGCGGAGAAACTTTCCGCTCGCTGACCGTGATCGACAACGAGGCGCCCCACGGCACCACGCCGCAGATGATCAAGCAACTGGTGCTGGATAACGAAACCGCTGCCCGTCGCATGAGCGAGTTCGCGGAGCTGGCCGAAGAGGCTGGCGACCTGTTCAGCCACGACATGCTGGTAGCGCGAATCGGCGTGCACGAGCAGAACGCCTGGATGCTGCGTTCCAGTCTGGGCGAATAAGCGTCAGGCGATAAAAAGGGCGCTGCGGATTTGGTCTGCAGCGCCCTTTTTCCGTTCTGTGCTTTCACTATCGCTTCGCGGGCATGGCCCGCTCCCACAATATGAGCGGAAACCTTTGGCAGCGGACGGGCACGCCCAGTCCATGCCCGCGAAAGTCTCTCCTATCGAGGAACTACTTCAGCCTGCCAACGCCTCGGCATGATGGCGCAGGTGATCTTCAATGAAGCTGGCAATGAAGTAATAGCTGTGGTCGTAGCCCGGCTGCATCCGCAAAGTCAGCGGGTGCCCTGCCGCCTTGGCGGCTGCCTCCAGCGCCTGGGGCTTGAGCTGACCATCGAGAAGATCATCGCGATCACCCTGATCAACCAGAATCGGCAGTTTCTCCCCGGCCTCGGCGATCAGCAGGCTGGCATCCCACTCGCGCCAGCGCGAACGGTCCTCACCCAGATAGTTGCTGAAAGCTTTCTCGCCCCACGGGCAATTGACCGGGTTGGCGATCGGCGAAAACGCCGATACCGACTGGTAACGACCCGGGTTCTTCAGCGCACAGATCAGCGCACCGTGGCCGCCCATGGAGTGGCCGGCGATACCGCGCTTCTCCGATACTGGGAAGTTGGCCTCGATCAGCGCCGGCAGCTCCTGCACCGCGTAGTCGTACATGCGGTAATGGCGGGCCCAGGGCTCCTGGGTGGCGTTGACGTAAAAGCCGGCGCCGAGGCCGAAGTCATAAGCGCCATTGGCGTCATCCGGCACGTCCTCGCCTCGCGGGCTGGTGTCCGGCGCGACGATGATCAACCCCAGCTCGGCGGCAATGCGCTGGGCGCCGGCCTTCTGCATGAAGTTCTCGTCGGTGCAGGTCAGGCCACTGAGCCAGTACAGCACCGGCAACTTGGCGCCTTTTTCGGCCTGCGGCGGCAGGTAGACGGCGAACACCATGTCGCAGTTGAGGCTGGAGGAGCGGTGCTTGTAGCGCTTGTGCCAGCCGCCGAAGCTCTTGTTGCTGGAAACGATTTCCAAGGTCATGGCAAATCCTCACGGGCGGAGGATAGCGCCCTCTTGCGAAGGTGCCATCCGCCCCACTGATCAGTAGTGGATGACGGTGCGGATGCTCTTGCCTTCATGCATCAGGTCGAAGGCGTCGTTGATCTTGTCCAGGCCCATTGTGTGGGTGATGAAGGTGTCCAGCGGAATCTCGCCGCTCTGCGACTTCTCGACATAGCTCGGCAGTTCGGTACGGCCTTTGACGCCACCGAAGGCGCTGCCGCGCCATACTCGACCGGTCACCAGCTGGAACGGACGAGTGCTGATCTCCTGACCCGCGCCGGCCACGCCGATGATCACGCTCTCGCCCCAGCCCTTGTGGGCGCATTCCAGAGCGGCGCGCATCAGTTGCACGTTGCCGACGCACTCGAAGCTGTAGTCCACGCCGCCGTCGGTGAGCTCGACGATGACGTCCTGGATCGGCTTGTCGTAATCCTTCGGATTGACGAAATCGGTCGCACCCAGCTCCCGAGCCACGTCGAACTTGGCCGGGTTGATGTCGATGGCGATGATGCGCGAGGCCTTGGCCATCTTGGCGCCAATGATCGCCGCAAGGCCGATGCCGCCCAGGCCGAAGATCGCCACGGTGGCCCCCTCCTCCACCTTGGCGGTGTTGAGCACGGCGCCGATGCCGGTGGTCACGCCGCAACCGAGCAGGCAGACCTTTTCCAGCGGCGCTTCTTTCGGAATGACGGCCAGGGACACTTCCGGCAGCACGGTGTACTCGGAGAAGGTCGAGCAGCCCATGTAGTGGTAGATCGGCTCGCCGTTGTAGCTGAAACGCGTGGTGCCGTCGGGCATCAGGCCCTTGCCCTGGGTGGCGCGCACCGAACTGCACAGGTTGCTCTTGCCGGACAGGCAGAATTTGCACTTGCGGCATTCGGCGGTATACAGCGGGATCACATGATCACCGACGGCCACCGAGGTCACGCCCTCGCCGATGGCTTCGACGATGCCACCGCCTTCATGGCCGAGGATCGACGGGAACACGCCTTCGGAGTCGGCGCCGGACAGGGTGTAGGCATCGGTATGGCACACGCCGGTGGCGACGATGCGCACCAGCACTTCGCCGGCCTTTGGCGGCTCGACATCCACTTCGACGATTTTCAGCGGCTCGTTGGGGGCAAAGGCTACAGCGGCGCGCGACTTGATCATGTTTCGGCTCTCCAGATGAATTGCGATGGCGACGAGTGTAGTAGAGCCATCGATTGAGATAATCAGGCAGAATGCAAAACATTATTGCTCTACAGGGATAATCGATAATGTCGCGAGTGATGCCGTGAGCCGCTGGGAAGGGCTGGACGAATTCGTTGCCGTCGCCGAATGCGGCCAGTTCACCGCAGCGGCAGAACGCCTGGGGCTTTCGTCTTCGCAGGTGAGCCGGCAGATAGCGCGCCTCGAAGAACGCCTGCATACCCGCCTGTTCTACCGCACCACACGCAAGGTGGCGCTGACCGAAGCCGGCCAGACCTTTCTGCAGCACTGCCAGCGCCTGCAGGACGCGCGCGAGGAGGCACTGAACGCCGTCGGCGACCTGGGCAGCGAGCCCAAGGGTCTGCTGCGCATGACCTGCGCGGTGGCCTACGGCGAGCGCTTCATCGTGCCGCTGGTGACCAGCTTCATGGCGCGCCACCCCAGGCTTTCCGTGGAAATCGAGCTGAGCAATCGCACCCTCGATCTGGTGCAGGACGGCTTCGACATCGCCATCCGCCTGGGGCGCCTGCAGGATTCACGCATGCTGGCCTCCCGCCTGGCACCTCGGCGCATGTACCTGTGCGCGTCGCCCGACTACCTGCAGCGCTACGGTCGCCCGCACAGCCTGTCAGAACTGGCTCGGCACAATTGCCTGATTGGCAGCAGCGATGTCTGGGCCTTTCAACTCGAAGGCCGTGAAGCTTCGCAGCGAATCAACGGAAACTGGCGCTGCAACAGCGGACAGGCCGTTCTGGACGCAGCCATGGCCGGGCTCGGCTTGTGTCAGTTGCCGGATTACTACGTGCTCGAGCATCTGCGCAGCGGTGCCCTGGTTTCCCTGCTAGACAATCACCAACCGCCCAACACCGCGGTGTGGGCGCTGTATCCCCAACAGCGTCATCTGTCGCCCAAGGTTAGGCAGTTGATCGACGCATTGCGTTACGGTCTTGCCAAGCGCCCTGAATACGCCTGATGCCGGTGCCTGCAAGCCCAGCGCTCACAGAATGTCACAAGCGCCGGCGAACACCGCCGCCCACACTCCGTCGGAATCCATGAGGCCCCTGCTCGGGGCGTTGCAAACCACCAGCATGAGGACAGGGTTATGCAAGTCATGGTCAACAGCGGAAAGCACGTCGATACCTCCATGGCCTTCAAGACGGACATTCGCAGTCGAGTGCGCAACAAACTTCAGCGCTACGAAGAACATCTCACACGGGTGGAAATCCACCTCTCGGACGAGAACGCCCTCAAGAGCGGCCCCCAGGACAAACGCTGCAAGGTCGAAGCGCGGATGAAGGGGCGTGACCCGATGTCGGTGTCTTTTGATGCCTGCGAATTGCAGCAGGCTATCGACGGCGCCATGAACAAGCTAACTTCGGTGCTGGAACGCAACATCGGCAAGAACGCCAAGAAGTGGATTCACTAAGCTCCAGACTGTGACTCAGTGGCGGCCTCGCCAGAGGCGCTCCAGATAGTGCAAGTCTTCCGGGCGGGTGACCTTGAGGTTGTCCGCCCGGCCTTCGATCAGCCGCGGCGCTTGCCCGGCCCATTCCATGGCCGAGGCCTCATCGGTGACCGCGACGTCCGACACCAAGGCTTCAGCCAGTGCCTGATGCAAGGCGCCGAGACGGAACATCTGCGGCGTGTAAGCCTGCCAGATTACCGAGCGATCAATGGTTTCGCGCACGCGGCCATCGCTACCCACGCGCTTGAGGGTATCGCGGGCCGGCACGGCGAGCAGCCCGCCGATGGCGTCGTCGGCCAATTCGGCCAGCAGCAGATCCAGATCAGACTGCGCCAGATTCGGCCGCGCGGCATCGTGCACCAGCACCCAGTCCTGTTCACCAGCACCCAGCTCGGCCAGACGCAGCAGGGCGTTGAGTACCGAGTCGGCGCGTTCGGCCCCGCCGGCAGCGGTGTGGATTCGCCCATCATGGGCGCAATCGAGCGATGGCCAGAACGGATCGTCCTCGGCCAGGCTGACCACCACACCACGCAGGCAGGGGTGATCGAGAAAACAGTGGAGGGTGTGTTCGAGAATGCTCTTGCCGGCCAGCTGCAGATACTGCTTGGGCCTGTCGGCACGCATGCGGCTGCCGATGCCGGCGGCCGGAATTACCGCCCAGAACGGCGGCAGATCAGGTGTGTTCATTCAGCCAACTGATAGAGGGTTTCGCCGTCCTTGACCATACCCAGCTCGTGGCGGGCACGTTCTTCGACGGTTTCCATACCTTTCTTCAGCTCCATCACCTCGGCTTCGAGGATGCGGTTGCGTTCGAGCAGGCGCTCGTTCTCGCCCTGCTGATCGGCGATCTGCTGCTGCAGCTCACTCACTTGCGCCAGACTGCCCTCGCCCACCCACAGGCGATACTGCAGGCCTGCAAGCACAAGGATCAGAACGGGAAAGAGCCAGTAGGGACTACGCATGGCAGGTGAGGCACTCGGGTAGGAAAGGGTCGCGGCGGCGGACATCCGTGGATTCTCCCTGCGTCATTGCTATCCGGCAAGGCCGCCAGTGAGCCTGGCGGTGCTCCAAGGAAGCCCGCGCGGCAGGAAATTGCCCCAGCCGCACGAACCTGACTCAGCCGCGGAACTCGCTGCGACCGCGGTACAGCGCCTTGGCGCCCAGCTGCTCTTCGATACGCAGCAACTGGTTGTACTTGGAGACGCGGTCGGAACGGCACAGCGAACCGGTCTTGATCTGACCAGCGGCAGTACCGACAGCCAGGTCGGCGATGGTGCTGTCTTCGGTTTCGCCCGAGCGATGCGAGATCACCGCGGTATAGCCGGCCGCCTTGGCCATCTGGATGGCTTCCAGGGTTTCGGTCAGCGAGCCGATCTGGTTGAACTTGATCAGGATCGAGTTACCGATGCCCTTGTCGATACCTTCCTTGAGGATCTTGGTATTGGTCACGAACAGGTCGTCACCCACCAGCTGAACCTTGGCGCCGATCTTGTCGGTAAGGATCTTCCAGCCCGCCCAGTCGGACTCGTCCAGACCGTCTTCGATGGAGATGATCGGGAAGCGCTCGGTCAGACCCTTGAGGTACTCGGCGAAACCTTCCGCATCGAACGACTTGCCTTCACCGGACAGGTTGTACTTGCCATCTTCATAGAACTCGGAAGCCGCGCAGTCCAGAGCCAGGGTCACGTCGGTGCCCAGCTTGTAGCCGGCGTTGGCTATGGCTTCGGCAATGGCCGACAGGGCGTCTTCGTTGGAGGTCAGGTTCGGTGCGAAGCCGCCTTCGTCACCTACAGCGGTGTTCAGGCCACGGGCCTTCAGCACAGCCTTGAGGTGATGGAAGATTTCGGTGCCCATGCGCAGGCCGTCGGAGAAGGTCTTGGCGCCAACCGGCTGCACCATGAACTCCTGGATGTCGACGTTGTTGTCGGCATGCTCGCCACCGTTGATGATGTTCATCATCGGCACCGGCATGGAGTACAGGCCCGGGGTGCCGTTGAGGTTGGCGATGTGCGCGTACAGCGGCAGATCCTGATCCTGGGCAGCAGCCTTGGCAGAGGCCAGGGACACGGCGAGGATGGCGTTGGCGCCCAGCTTGGCTTTGTTCTCGGTGCCATCGAGCTCGATCATGGTCTTGTCGAGGGCTTTCTGGTCGACCGGGTCCTTGCCCAGCAGTGCGTCGCGGATCGGGCCATTGATGTTGGCCACGGCTTTCAGCACACCCTTGCCCAGGTAACGGCTCTTGTCGCCATCACGCAGTTCCAGCGCTTCGCGCGAACCGGTGGAGGCACCGGACGGCGCACAGGCGCTGCCAACGATGCCGTTGTCGAGGATTACGTCCGCTTCCACGGTGGGGTTGCCACGGGAGTCGAGAACCTCACGACCCTTGATGTCGACGATCTTTGCCATTCTTGTAAGCTCTCCAGAAGTTGTCGAAAACGCACTGCTGCATTCGCTGATCGCGACCGGCCGCACGCGATGGCAGCCAGCCGGACATACAAACCCGGCCAAAAGGCCGGGCGGTGAAACAGACGAGACCGGGAAACGCCATCAGGCGGTTTCGATCGGATCCTGACTTTTGATCAGATCATCCAGCTGCTTGAGCTGCGCCAGGAACGGCTCCAGCTTGTCCAGACGCAATGCGCACGGGCCGTCGCACTTGGCGTTTTCCGGATCCGGATGCGCCTCGAGGAACAGACCTGCCAGGCCCTGACTCATGCCGGCCTTGGCCAGCTCGGTGACCTGGGCGCGACGCCCGCCGGCGGAATCCGCACGGCCCCCCGGCATCTGCAGGGCATGGGTAACATCGAAGAACACCGGGTATTCGAAGGCCTTCATGATGCCGAAGCCGAGCATGTCGACCACCAGGTTGTTGTACCCGAAGGACGAGCCACGCTCGCAGAGGATCAACTGATCGTTCCCGGCTTCGACACATTTGGCGAGAATATGTTTCATCTCCTGGGGAGCGAGAAACTGCGCCTTCTTGATGTTGATCACCGCGCCGGTCTTGGCCATCGCGACGACCAGGTCGGTTTGCCGGGACAGGAAGGCCGGTAGCTGGATGATGTCACAGACATCGGCCACCGGTTGCGCCTGGTAGGGTTCGTGCACGTCGGTGATCACCGGTACGCCGAAGGTCTTCTTCACTTCCTCGAAGATCTTCATGCCTTCTTCCAGGCCAGGGCCGCGGAAGGAGGTCACCGAGGAGCGGTTGGCCTTGTCGAAACTGGCCTTGAACACGTAGGGGATGCCGAGCTTGTCGGTAACCCGTACGTATTCCTCGCAGGCACGCATGGCCAGGTCACGGGACTCCAGCACATTGATGCCGCCGAACAGCACGAAGGGCTTGTCGTTGGCGATGTCGATCTTGCCGACACGAACGGTTTTCTGTGCCATGGGTCAGGCCTTCTTAGCTTGATGGGCGAGCGCCGCGTTGACGAAGCCGCTGAACAGCGGATGACCATCACGGGGCGTGGAGGTGAACTCCGGGTGGAACTGGCAGGCCACGAACCACGGATGGTCAGCGCTCTCCACTACTTCGACCAGAGCACCGTCACCGGAGCGGCCGGTCACCTTGAGGCCCGCTTCGATGAGCTGCGGCAGCAGGTTGTTGTTCACTTCGTAGCGATGGCGATGGCGCTCGACGATCACGTCCTTGCCGTAGCAGGCATGCACCTGCGAGTTCGGCAGTAGCTGGCAATCCTGGGCACCCAGGCGCATGGTGCCGCCCAGATCGGAGGCCTCGGTGCGCGACTCGGTGACGCCGGTCGCGTCCTGCCATTCGGTGATCAGGCCGACCACCGGGTGACCGCTGGCGATATCGAATTCGGTGGAGTTGGCGTCGCTCCAGCCCAGCACGTTACGGGCGAACTCGATGACCGCCACCTGCATGCCGAGGCAGATGCCCAGGTACGGAATCTTGTTCTCACGGGCATATTTGACCGTGGTGATCTTGCCTTCCACACCGCGCAGGCCGAAACCGCCCGGCACCAGAATCGCGTCGACGCCCTGCAGCAGGTCGGTGCCCTGGTTCTCGATGTCTTCGGAGTCGATGTAACGCAGGTTGACCTTGGTGCGGTTCTGGATACCGGCGTGGCTCATCGCTTCGATCAGCGACTTGTAGGCATCCAGCAGCTCCATGTACTTACCGACCATGGCGATGGTGACTTCCTTCTCCGGGTTCAGCTTGGCATCCACCACGCGGTCCCATTCGGAGAGATCGGCGCCGCGGCAATCCAGGCCGAAACGCTCGACGACAAAGTCATCCAGGCCTTGGGCATGCAGCACACCCGGGATCTTGTAGATGGTATCCACGTCTTCCAGGCTGATCACCGCGCGCTCTTCGACGTTGGTGAACAGGGCGATCTTGCGGCGCGACGATACATCGATCGGGTGATCCGAGCGGCACACCAGTACGTCGGGTTGCAGGCCGATGGAGCGCAGTTCCTTGACAGAATGCTGAGTCGGCTTGGTCTTGGTTTCGCCGGCGGTGGCGATGTATGGCACCAGAGTCAGGTGCATCAGCATGGCGCGCTTGGCGCCCACTTCCACGCGCAGCTGGCGGATCGCCTCTAGGAACGGCTGGGATTCGATGTCACCGACCGTACCGCCGATCTCGACCATGGCCACGTCGGCGTCTCCAGCACCCTTGATGATGCGGCGCTTGATCTCGTCGGTGATGTGCGGAATGACCTGGATGGTCGCGCCCAGGTAATCACCACGGCGCTCCTTGCGCAGTACGTCTTCGTACACGCGGCCGGTGGTGAAGTTGTTGCTCTTGGTCATGGTGGTGCGGATGAAACGCTCGTAGTGCCCCAGGTCGAGGTCGGTCTCGGCGCCATCGTGGGTGACGAACACCTCACCATGCTGGAACGGGCTCATGGTGCCCGGATCGACGTTGATGTACGGATCCAGTTTGAGCATCGTGACCTTCAGGCCCCGCGCCTCCAGGATTGCCGCCAAGGATGCCGAGGCGATGCCTTTCCCCAATGAAGAAACAACACCACCCGTGACGAAAATGAAGCGCGTCATGAAAAACCCTAAGAAGTCAGCAGTGGCGGTCGTGCCGCCGGGGAGCAGAGAAGGCCTTGGTTCACCTTAGCAAACATGGCGAACCATGCCGGCAAATAGCAAACATCCACCGCTTCCGGAAGAAGCAGCGAATACCTGAATAGAGACGGGAGCGTAGTCTACCGGAAAGGTCCTGAGGGGGGAAGAACAGCAAGCTGGTACGGCGTGAAAACGGCTACCGGTGTAACTTCCGAGCCGGGGATAACTTTCAACAAATCAGCGAGTTAGCGCCGAGCAAAAACTACGGCCGGCGTTACCACGCCCCAACAGGCCTCACCACCGATGAGAATTGCCAGCGCAGTTCTGCGCCAGAAGGATCCAGCCGCAAATTGGCCACCGCGACAACCTGGCCATCACGCCTCAACAGCGGCAGCCGCGGACGGATGAACTCGGGCACGCCAGCTTCCTGAAGCAACTTCTTCAGATCACGCCGGCCACGCCCTGGAAGGTCGAGCACCTCCCCGCCCTGCCGATAAGCGATGCTCAGTCGCCCATCGGGAACTGGCCCGGCAAAGGCAACGATGCCGTTGCCGGGCAGCTCGAGCGGGCGTTCACCGTTAGGCCAAGGTTGCTCCTGGCTCGCCCATGGCGCGCCCCATGCTTCGCCAAGCCACAGCAGCTGATCGCCATGGCGGCGCAGCTCGCCGCTTTCCAGCCGCCACACGGGCGACGCATCGGCGACAGCATCACGCAGATCCGCCCAGCCCTGCCAATGCCGGCTGTCCGGCATACGGGTTTCATTGTCCAGCCAGTGCCTGAGCAGGTTGCGCTGCCGCGCCTCGGTGAGCTGGCGCAGCGCCGACAGATCCAGACAGGGAGTACCCAACCAGGAAATCTCCAGCTGCCCGCGACAGCGTTCAAGATCGATTTCCGCCAGATCCCGCAGCAACCCGTGAGCCTCAGCCTGATGCGCCGCGGCGCGGGCCAGTACCGCCGGTGCGCCGGGCCAATAAGCGGCCAGCTTAGGCAGGATGTCTCGACGCAGAAAGTTGCGGGCAAAACCGCTGTCGTCGTTCGAGGGGTCTTCCACCCACTGCAGCCCATGACGAGCGGCGTAGGCTTCCAGCGTCTTGCGAGGCACCTCCAGCAGCGGTCTGACCGCATGCCCCGCACCCAATGAACGACTCTGCGCCATCGCCGCCAGCCCGCGCACACCGGCGCCACGCAGCAGCCGATAAAGCAGGGTTTCCGCCTGGTCATCCTGATGCTGGGCCAGCAAAAGCACTTCGTCCGCTTTCAGCAAATCGGAAAATGCTGCATAGCGCGCCTCGCGTGCCGCGCGCTCCAGGCTCGCTCCGGGCGCAACCTGTACAGGCGCGATATTTAGAGAAACACCAAGTTCATCGCAAAAGCGCTGACAATGCGCAGGCCACTGATCAGCAACCGCCTGCAACCCGTGATGAACGTGAACGGCGCAAATCGGCGGCAACTCATGCTGCCGGGCCGCCGTGGCGAGCAGATGCAACAGAACGGAAGAATCGAGCCCGCCGGAAAACGCTACTCGCCAGGCAGGCGCATGACGCCAGGCCGCAAGGCGTGCAAGCACCGCAGATTCGAGAGACATTGGACAGATCAGTGGAGCAACCCCGCAAGCATGGCGGCCATCGGGGCGATTGGCCTGCTTGCGGGGTGAAGCGGCATCAGGCGATACCGTAGCTCATCAGGCGCTCGTAGCGACGGGCCAGCAGCGCGTCGGTGTCGAGCTTGCGAAGGTCCTCGAGCTGAGCGGCCAGCGTCTGACGGATCGATTCGGCGGCAGCGGCCGGATCACGGTGTGCACCACCCAGCGGCTCGGCAATCACCTTGTCGACGATACCCAGGCCTTTCAGGCGCTCGGCGGTAATGCCCATGGCTTCGGCAGCATCCGGCGCTTTCTCGGCAGTCTTCCACAGAATCGAAGCGCAGCCTTCCGGCGAGATCACCGCATAGGTCGAGTATTCGAGCATGTTGAGGTTGTCGCACACGCCGATGGCCAGAGCGCCGCCGGAGCCACCTTCACCGATCACGGTGGAGATGATCGGCGTTTTCAGGCGGGCCATCACGCGCAGATTCCAGGCGATTGCCTCGCTCTGGCCACGCTCTTCGGCGTCGATACCCGGATAGGCGCCTGGAGTGTCGATGAAGGTCAGGATCGGCATCTTGAAGCGCTCGGCCATTTCCATCAGACGGCAAGCCTTGCGGTAGCCTTCCGGGCGCGGCATGCCGAAATTGCGGCGTACCTTCTCACGCACTTCGCGGCCCTTCTGGTGGCCGATGACCATGGCTGGCTGGCCATTCAAACGGGCAACGCCACCCACGATGGCGGCGTCGTCAGAGAAATGGCGGTCGCCATGCAGCTCTTCGAATTCGGTGAAGATGTGCTGCAGGTAGTCCAGGGTATACGGACGCTGCGGGTGGCGCGCGAGGCGGGCGATCTGCCAGCTGGTCAGATTGCTGAAAATGCTCTCGGTGAGCGTGCTGCTCTTGTCCTGCAGGCGGGCGATTTCGTCGCCGATGTTCAGGGAGTTGTCGTTACCGACCAGACGAAGCTCTTCGATCTTGGCTTGCAGGTCGGCAATCGGCTGTTCGAAATCGAGATAATTCGGGTTCATAGGCATCCGTCATGCGTCGACGGCCAAAAGGGCCGGGGAGCGTGTATCCAATTGGCGCCTACCTTATAGGAACAGGCGCCTTCAGGTCGACACCTGCAGTGCACTTCCGGCGAAAATGCCGGCAAATGCGCCAGGCATTCGCACGGCGGCAAATCATAAGATTTGCGCACACCAGGGGCAAACATGCAGTGTCAGGGCTGAAAAGACGTGGCCTGAGCCCTACCTTTTCAGCGCCGCCATATCAGCGGTATTGCAGGAAGACGTTGTCTCGCCCGAACTGGTCACGTAACGCTTGAATCAAGCTGTCGGCCGGGTCGATTCGCCACTCTTCGCCAAACTGCAGCAGGGCTTTGGCATCGGCACCGGTGTAATCCAGGGTGATCGGACAAGCCCCGCGATGGCGTTGGCAAAGCTCGCCCAGCCAGCGCAGCCGGTCGCCCTTGAGCGCCGCGGCCTGCACCTTGACCCGCAGGCTTTCGGCCAGGCCGGTGCGCGCTTCTTCCAGGCTCATCACCCGCTTGGCACGCAGGCGCATGCCGCCGGAGAAATCGTCGTTACTGACCTCGCCTTCCACCACCACCAAGGCATCGCTCTGCAGCAGTGCCTGGTTGCTGGCGAAGGCATCGGCGAACAGCGAGGCCTCGATGCGCCCGGAACGGTCGTCCAGGGTGATGAAGCCCATCTTGTCGCCTTTCTTGTTCTTCATCACCCGCAGGTTGACGATCAGGCCGGCGATGGTCTGGGTGTCGCGAGCCGGCTTGAGGTCGACGATGCGCTGGCGGGCGAACCGACGCACTTCGCTTTCGTATTCGTCGATCGGGTGGCCGGTCAGGTACAGGCCCAGGGTGTCCTTCTCGCCCTTGAGGCGCTCCTTGAGGGACAGCTCGCGCGCCTTGCGATGGTTGGCATAGACATCCGCTTCGGGGCTGGCGAACACGCCGCCGAACAGGTCCATATGGCCGCTGTCGTGGCTACGTGCGGTCTGCTCGGCGGCCTGCACCGCCTCTTCCATCGCTGCGAGCAGCACGGCACGATTACGGTCGATGTTGGCCTGGTAGGCCTTGATCTCGTCGTGAAAGTGCGGGCCCAGGCGATCCAGAGCGCCGCTGCGAATCAGCGCTTCCATGGTCCGTTTGTTGATGCGTTTGAGGTCGACGCGCGAGCAGAAGTCGAACAGGTCCTTGAACGGGCCGTCCTGACGCGCTTCGACGATGGCTTCCACCGGACCTTCGCCCACGCCCTTGACTGCACCGAGGCCATAGAGGATGCGCTGGGTCTGGTTCGCGTCGTGGCTGACGGTGAACTTGAACTCCGAAGCGTTCACATCCGGCGGATCGATGCGCAGCTTCATGCTGCGGCATTCCTCGATAAGGATCACCACCTTGTCGGTGTTGTGCATATCCGCCGACAGCACCGCGGCCATAAATGGCGCCGGGTAATGCGCCTTTAACCAGGCGGTTTGGTAGGACACCAAGCCGTAAGCGGCGGAGTGGGATTTGTTGAAGCCGTAGCCTGCGAACTTTTCCACCAGATCGAAGATGTTGCCCGCCAGATCGGCATCGATGCCGTTGTTGGCACAACCTTCGATGAAGCCGCCACGCTGCTTGGCCATTTCCTCGGGCTTCTTCTTGCCCATGGCGCGGCGCAACATGTCCGCCTGGCCCAGGGTATAACCGCCCATTACCTGGGCGATCTGCATGACCTGTTCCTGATAGAGGATGATCCCGTACGTCGGCTTGAGCACCGGTTCCAGGCCCGCGTACTGGTAATCAGGGTGCGGGTAGGATAGCTCGGCGCGGCCGTGCTTACGGTTGATGAAGTCGTCCACCATGCCGGACTGCAGCGGGCCGGGGCGGAACAGCGCCACCAATGCGATCATGTCTTCCAGGCAGTCGGGCTTGAGCTTCTTGATCAGCTCCTTCATGCCGCGCGATTCGAGCTGGAAGACTGCCGTGGTTTCGGCTTTCTGCAGCATCTGGTAAGTCGGCTTGTCATCGAGCGGAATGAAGTCGATGTTGACCAGATCCTCTTCGGCCACCCCGGCGGCGCGCTGGTCACGGTGAATGGTTTCCAGTGCCCACTTGATAATGGTCAGGGTGCGTAGGCCGAGGAAGTCGAACTTCACCAGACCGGCCTGCTCGACGTCGTCCTTGTCGAACTGGGTCACCAGGCCGGCGCCCTCCTCGTCACAGGCGATCGGCGCGAAATCGGTCAGCTTGGTCGGCGCGATCACCACGCCCCCGGCGTGCTTGCCGGTACCACGCACGATGCCTTCGAGCTTGAGGGACATGTCCCAGATCTCAGCAGCCTCCTCGTCGACCTTGAGGAAGTCGCGCAGCGGCTCTTCCATTTCAAAGGCCTTTTCCAGCGTCATGCCGACTTCGAAGGGGATCATCTTCGACAGACGATCCGCCAAGCCGTAGGACTTGCCCTGTACCCGCGCCACGTCGCGCACTACCGCCTTGGCCGCCATGGAGCCGAAGGTGATGATCTGGCTCACCGCATTACGCCCGTACTTCTCGGCCACGTAATCGATGACCCGGTCACGACCGTCCATGCAGAAGTCGACGTCGAAGTCGGGCATGGAGACCCGCTCGGGGTTGAGGAAGCGCTCGAACAGCAGGTCGTAGGCCAGCGGATCGAGGTCGGTGATCTTCTGCACGTAGGCCACCAGCGAACCGGCACCTGAACCACGGCCCGGCCCCACTGGCACGCCGTTGCTCTTGGCCCACTGGATGAAGTCCATAACGATCAGGAAGTAACCGGGGAAGCCCATCTGGATGATGATATCCAGCTCGAAATTCAGCCGGTCGATGTACACCTGCTTCTTGGCGTCGTAATCCGGCGTGTCCTTGGGCAACAGGACCTCGAGGCGCTCCTCGAGGCCGTCGAACGAAACCTTGCGGAAATACTCGTCGATGGTCATGCCTTCCGGTACCGGGAAATCCGGCAGGAAGTATTTGCCCAGTTGCACGTCGATGTTGCAGCGCTTGGCGATCTCGACGGTGTTCTGCAGCGCGTCCGGCAGGTCGCTGAACAGCTCGGCCATTTCCTCTGGCGATTTCAGGTACTGCTGGTCGGAGTAGATCCGCGGGCGGCGCGGGTCGTCGAGGATGCGGCCTTCGCCGATGCACACGCGGGTCTCGTGGGCTTCGAAATCGCTCTGCTTGAGAAAGCGCACGTCGTTGGTGGCCACCAGCGGCGCGCCGGTCTTGTCGGCCAGGGCAACGGCGGCGTGCACGTGCTCTTCGTCGTTGACGCGACTGGTGCGCTGCACTTCGAGGTAAAAGCGCTCGGGGAACACCGCCAGCCACTCCTGCAGCAGCGCTTCGGCCTTGGCCAGCTCGCCATCGAGCAGCGCATGGCCGATCTCGCCCTCCTTGGCGCCGGACAGGGCGATCAGCCCTTCGCTGGCTTCCTTGACCCAGTCGCGCTGGATGATCACCAGGTCATTGCTCTGCCCCTCGCTCCAACCGCGCGAGATCAGTTCGGTCAGGTTGCGATAGCCCTTGGGGTTCATCGCCAAGAGAGTGATACGCGTCAGCGGGCCATCTTCGTAGGCGCTGGCCAGCCAGATGTCGGCACCGCAGATCGGCTTGATGCCGGCGCCCATGGCCGCTTTGTAGAACTTCACCAGCGAGCACATGTTGCTCATGTCGGTGACCGCCACGGCGGGCATGCCGCCGCCAGCCACGGCCTTGACCAGTGGCTTGACGCGAACCAGGCCATCGACAAGGGAGTATTCGGTGTGCAGGCGAAGATGAACGAAGGAAACAGCCATGAAGAAGCCCTGCAGGAAAAGCGACAAAACGCGGATTGTACCGTAACTGGAAGGATCGACAGCGGCCTGAGTACGCTCAGTTGCCGCTCGTGGCTTCCAGCAGGCGACGTACCGGCGCGAAGGAGCGCCGGTGGATGGGAGTCGGGCCCAGACGGGTCAGGGCCTCGAGATGAACGGGCGTCGGATAGCCCTTGTGCAGCGCGATGCCGTAACCCGGGTATAGGGCGTCCAGCTCGCGCATTTCGCGATCACGGCTGACCTTGGCGAGGATCGAAGCCGCAGCGATGGCTGGCACCTGGGCATCGCCGCCGATCACCGGCGCGCTGGGCACCGAGAGTTTAGGGCAGCGGTTGCCGTCGATAAGCGCCAGTTTAGGCGTCACACTGAGGCCCTCGACCGCGCGCTGCATGGCCAGCATGGTGGCATGCAGAATATTCAGGCGGTCGATTTCTTCTACTTCCGCGCGGGCGATGCACCAGGCCAAAGCCTTTTCGCGGATCTCGTCGAACAGCTTCTCACGGCGCGCCTCGGTCAGCTTCTTGGAGTCGTTGAGCCCGAGGATCGGCCGCGCCGGATCGAGAATCACCGCCGCGGTCACCACTGCACCACACAGCGGACCACGACCCACTTCGTCGACACCGGCGACCAGCTCCTCGACGGTAGCGAAATCCAGGCCCAGTTGCATCAATTACGCCCCAGCAGACCGAGCACGGCAGCCGCGGCACGCTGGGAAGCGTCACGGCGCAGGGTGCGGTGAATGGCATCGAAGCCTTCGGTCTGCACTTCACCGTCGACCAGCAGCGGTGAAACGGTCTGGGCCAGCGCTTCGGGCGTGGCGGCATCCTGAATCAGCTCGGGCACCAGCAGGCGCTGGGCGAGCAGATTGGGCAGCGAGATGTACGGGCTCTTCACCAGCCGCTTGAGAATGCGGAAGGTCATCGGTGCGACGCGGTAAGCCACCACCATCGGCCGCTTGTAGAGCAGCGCTTCGAGCGTAGCGGTTCCAGAGGCGATCAACACTGCATCGCAGGCTGCCAGCGCGTCGTGTGAGCGGCCGTCGAGCAAGTGCAGCGGCAGATCACGGCCGATCAGCATCTGCTCCAGCTGCTGGCGACGCTCGGCGCTGGCACAGGGCAGCACGAAACGCACGCCCGGACGCAGCGCACGCAGGCGCTCGGCGGCATCGAGAAACAGACTACCCAGGCGCGCAACCTCGCCACCGCGGCTGCCGGGCAGCAACGCGATGACCGGTACGTCAAGGGGCAAGCCCAGCTGTTCACGGGCGGCGGCGCGATCAGCCTGTAGCGGAATCGCATCAGCCAGCGGATGGCCGACGAAGCAGACCGGCACCTGATGCGCCTCGTAGAACTGCGCCTCGAAGGGAAACAGGGTCAGCATCAGGTCGCAGGCATCGCGAATCTTCAACACGCGTTTCTGCCGCCACGCCCACACGGAGGGGCTGACGTAGTGCACGGTGCGAATGCCGGCCTGCCGCAACTTGAGCTCGACGCCGAGGGTGAAATCCGGTGCATCGATGCCAATAAATACGTCGGGCTTACGCTCGATCAGGCTGGCGATCAGGCGGCGGCGGCGCGACAGCAATTCAGGCAGTCGGCCCAACACCTCGACCAACCCCATGACCGCCAGGCGTTCCATCGGAAAATCACTGACCAGCCCCTCAGCCTGCATACGCGGTCCGCCAACACCGATGAACTCGACGTTCGGGTGCTGCGCCTTGAGCGCTTGCATGAGGCCGGAACCGAGAATGTCGCCCGATGCCTCGCCGGCGACCAGCGCGACACGCAATACCTCAGCCATGATTCAGCGGGTAATGCCGCGGCTGGAGGTCAGGATCGAATCACGGAAAACCGCCACTTCGGCAAACTGGGCAGCTACTTCTTCCAGCTCGACCAGCGCCTCTTCGATGGTGAAGCCCTGGCGATAGACGATCTTGTAGGCGCGGCGCAACGCCTGCATCGACTCGGCACTGAAACCACGACGGCGCAGGCCTTCGAAGTTCATGCTGCGCGCTTCGGCCGGGTTGCCGGATACCGTCACGTAAGCAGGGACGTCCTTGCCGATCGCCGCCCCCATGCCGGCAAAGGCATGCGCGCCGATATGGCAGAACTGGTGCACCAGGGTGTAGCCGGACAGGATCGCCCAGTCGCCGATGTGTACATGGCCGGCCAGAGCCACGTTGTTGACCAGAATGCAGTGATTGCCGACCACGCTGTCGTGGCCGATATGGGCATAGGCCATGATCAGGTTGTAGTCACCGATGGTGGTTTCGTCACGATCCTGAATGGTGCCGCGGTGCATGGTCACGCCTTCACGGATGATGTTGTGATCACCGATGACCAGGCGCGTAGGCTCGCCCTTGTACTTGCGATCCGGGGTGTCTTCACCGAGCGAGGCGAACTGGTAGATCTTGTTGTGCTTCCCGATTCGGGTAGGGCCCTTGATGATCACGTTGGGACCCAGCACGCAGCCCTCGCCAATTTCTACGTCGGGCCCAATGATCGACCAAGGGCCGACGACGACGTCGTCGGCCAGCTTGGCGCTGGGATCGATGATGGCACGAGGGTCAATCAAACTCATAACTTGCGTTCCGCACAGATGATTTCGGCCGAGCACACTTCCTTGCCATCGACCGTGGCCTTGCATTCGAACTTCCAGATGCTGCGCTTGCTGCTGAGGAACTTGGCCTCGAGGATCAGCTGGTCACCGGGCACGACCGGTTGACGGAAGCGTAGCTTATCGGAGCCGACGAAGTAGTAGAGCGTGCCATCGGCAGGCTTCACATCCATCATCTTGAAGCCGAGGATACCGGCGGCCTGCGCCATGGCTTCGATGATGAGCACGCCTGGCATGATCGGGTGCTCGGGAAAGTGGCCGTTGAAGAATGGCTCGTTGACGCTGACATTCTTGTAGGCACGAACGCACTTGCCTTCCAGATCCAGATCCGTGACCCGGTCCACCAGCAGGAACGGATAACGGTGCGGCAAGTACTCGCGAATTTCGTTGATTTCCATCATTTCCAGAGAAGCCCGTAATAAAGAGAAAGAGCCAGCCATTGGCTCAGGCATCAGATGAGGCATTCCCGCTCGAGGTCACGGCAGCCAGCTGTTTTTCCAACTGCTTCACACGCCGCGCCATGTCGTCCAGCTGGCGGATGCGCGCCACGCTTTTCTTCCACTCGGCTGCAGGTTGCATGGCGGTGCCCGAGGAATAGGCGCCGGGCTCGGTGATCGAGCGGGTGACCATGGTCATGCCTGTCACGAATACGCCGTCACACACGTCGATATGGCCGACCATGCCTACGCCGCCGGCGATCATACAGTTCTTGCCGATGGAGGTACTGCCGGAAATACCAACGCAGGCGGCCATCGCCGTGTTGTCGCCGACCTGCACGTTATGCGCGATCATGATCTGGTTATCCAGCTTCACGCCGTTGCCGATCCGCGTATCGGACAGCGCGCCGCGGTCGAGCGTGGTGTTGGCGCCGATTTCGACGTCATCACCGATGCTGACGCCACCGATCTGAGCGATCTTCTGCCAGACACCTTTCTCGTTGGCGAAGCCGAAGCCCTCGCCACCGATCACCGCACCGGACTGGATGACCACCCGCTTGCCGATACGCACGTCGTGATACAGGGTAACCCGCGGTGCCAACCAGCCGCCTTCGCCGATCTGCGAACGCGCACCGATCACGCAGTGGGCGCCTATGGTCACGCCGGCGGCGATCTTCGCGCCCGTTTCGATCACTGCGTAAGGACCGATCGCAGCAGTAGTATCGATCTGAGCGTCATCAGCCACCACCGCGGTAGGATGAACGCCTGGCTGCGCCTTGGGCTTGCGATCGAACAGATGGGAAAGCGAGGCGTAGGCCAGATACGGATTGGCAACCACCAGCGCATTACCGCTGAAGCTCTCCGCATCGGCCGCAGTGAGCAACACAGCAGCGGCCTGGCAGCTGGCCAGATGCTTGCGGTACTGCGCATTGGACAGGAACGTCAGCTGAGACGGGCCGGCATCCTGCAAGGTTGCCAGCCCGTCGACTGTCTGATCAGCCACGCCACGCAAGGTGGCGCCCAGCTGCTCGGCCAACTGGCCGAGCGTGAATACCGGTGTGGACATCATCAACGCATCTGGTTCATGCGCTCGATCACCTGACGGGTGATGTCGAATTGCGGTTTCACATCGATGACGGCGCCACGCTCGAGCACGAGATCGAAGTTGCCATTCTTGATGACTTCTTCAACGGCCTTGTCCAGGTTGGGCTTGAGCTTCTTGAGCATGTCGCGATCTGCGACGGCCTTGGCTTCGTTCAGTTCCTTGGACTGGAACTGGAAGTCACGGGCCTTTTGCTTGAAGTCCAGCTCGAGGCGCTCGCGTTCGGCAGTCTGCATCTTCTCACCGTCTTTGACGATGCGGTCCTGAATGCGCTTGGCGTCGCTTTCCAGGGTCTTGAGCTTGTTAAGCTGCGGACCGAATTTCTTCTCGGCATCGACGGCGTAACGCTTGGCAGCGTCCGACTCGAGCAGAGCCATCTGGTAGTTGAGCACCGCGATCTTCATTTCCGCGAAGGCCGGGGTAGCCAGCATGGTGACGCTTAACAGAGCCAGTTTAATCAACTTACGCACGGTGCAACTCCTGCAGAAAACTGTCTTGATTCATGAGCAGACGCTTAAAACGTCTGACCGAGGGAGAACTGGAACACCTGGGTGTCGGCATCATCCGGTTTCTTGATCGGCATGCCCAGACTGAAGCTCAGCGGACCGAGAGCCGTGATCCAGGTGACGCCAACACCCACAGAGCTGGCCAGGTTGCCGAAATCGATGTCGCAGCTGTCGCCACGGCGCTTCTGGCCGGCGCTGCAGTCTGTATCGAAGACGTTACCCACATCCCAGAACAGCGCAGTACGCAGCGAGCGCTGGTCCTTGACGAATGGCATCGGGAACAGCAATTCGGCACCACCCTGGATCAGTACGTTGCCACCGAACGGCAACGGATCCTGATCTGGGTCACGCGCCGTGCCATTTTGACCAGTACTCGGTGTACTGCGCGGGCCCAGGCTGCTGTCCTTGAAGCCTCGCACAGAGTTGAAACCACCGGCGTAGTAGTTCTCGTAGAACGGCAGCTTGCTGGTGGAACCGAAGGCGCCGCCGTAACCCAGCTGCGTATGGAAGCGCATGGTGTAGGTATCGGTCAGCGGCTTGAAGATCTGGCCGCGGTAATCGATTTTGTAGAACGAAAGGTCGCTACCCGGCACCGTGGTTTCGAATACCAGGCTCTGCGAGTGGCCACGGTTGGCCAGCACGCCACGGTTGAGGGTCGACTCGGACCAGCCGGCAGACGCCTTGAAGTTGAGGTACTTGTCGCCTTCCTGACGGGTGAAGTCGAAGATCTCGTCGACGGTATAGCGGCCGGTGTTGATCTCGTCCTGCTGTACGGTCAGCCCATATGTCAGGCGCGAGGTCTCGCTGATCGGGTAACCGATATTGATGCCGGCACCGAGGCTGTCGACCGAGTAGCTGGACACGTCCACATCGAGCTTGTCGTAGTCGGTGGTGCGGTAGAAGGCGTTGTAGCCCAGGCTCACGCCATCTTCGGTCCAGTACGGATCGGTATAGGAGAAGTTGTAGCGACTCTGGTATTCGCTGCGGGTCAGGCCAATGCTGACGCGGTTACCGCTACCCAGGAAGTTGTTCTGGGTAATCGAGCCGCCGAGGATCAGACCGGCGTTCTGGGCAAAGCCCACGCTGGCGGTGATCGAGCCCGATGCCTGTTCCTCGACGCTGTAGTTGACGTCGACCTGGTCATCGGTGCCCGGCACCTGAGGGGTCTCGACGTTGACTTCCTTGAAGAAGCCCAGACGCTCCAGACGCGTCTTCGACTGGTCGATCAGATAGGTCGAAGCCCAGCCGCCTTCCATCTGGCGCATTTCGCGACGCAGTACTTCGTCTTCGGTCTTGGTGTTACCGCGGAAGTTGATGCGATTGACGTAGGCACGCTTGCCCGGATCCACGACGAAAGTGATGGATACGGTGTTGTCATCGTTGTGCGGCTCTGGCACACCGTTGACGTTGGCGAAGGTGTAGCCCTCGTTGCCCAGGCGACGCGTGATCAATTCGCTGGTGGAAGTCATCACCTTGCGGGAGAACACCTGACCTTCCTTGACCAGCAGCAACGCGCGTACTTCTTCTTCCGGCACCTTGAGGTCGCCGGACAGCTTCACGTCGCGAACGGTGTACTTTTCACCCTCGTCGACGTTGACGGTGATGTAGACATGCTTCTTGTCCGGAGTGATGGATACCTGGGTAGAGGTGATATCCATGTTGATGTAGCCGCGGTCCAGATAATAGGAACGCAAACGCTCCAGGTCACCGGAGAGCTTCTCGCGGGCGTACTTGTCATCGTTCTTGAAGAAGGACAGCCAGTTGGTAGTTTTCAGCTCGAACAGATCCTGCAACTCTTCATCAGAGAAGACCTTGTTGCCGACCACATTGATGTGCTGAATGGCCGCGACGCTGCCTTCGTTGATGTTGATCTTCAGCGCCACGCGATTGCGCGGCTGAGGAATCACTTCGGCGTCGATTTCGGCGGAATAACGGCCCTGGGCCACGTACTGACGTTGCAATTCGTTACGCACGCCTTCCAGAGTCGCGCGTTGGAAGATTTCACCTTCGTCGAGGCCGGACTGCTTCAAGCCCTTCATCAGGTCATCGGTGCTGATGGCCTTGTTGCCTTCGATCTCGATGCTGGAGATCGACGGACGCTCGACAACGGTAATGACCAGCACGTTGCCGTCGCGGCCGAGCTGGATGTCCTGGAAGAAACCGGTTTTGAACAGTTCGCGCGTCGCTTCGGTAAGCGTACGGTCGTCGGCCGACTCGCCAACGTTCAGAGGCAGTGCGCCAAACAGGCTGCCCGCGGAGACGCGCTGCAGGCCGTTAACGCGAATATCGGAGATGGTGAAGGACTCGGCGTGAACTTCGGCGATCATCAATGCGGAAAGAACCGCAGGTAGCAGCAGACGTTTCATGAAGTCCTTTCTTATTCCAACTAACGATAAGAAATCAGTCGTTCGAGACGAAAGATATATAATTCAGCTGAGCTCACAAGCGACCAAGGTCGTTGACCAGAGCCAGCAGCATCACCCCGATCACCAGGCTGATACCAATCTGCATCCCCCAACCCTGCACCCGTTCCGAAAGCGGGCGGCCTCGCACCCACTCGAGCAGGTAATAAAGCAGATGTCCGCCATCCAGAACCGGGATGGGCAGCAAATTGAGAACGCCCAGGCTGATGCTCAGGTACGCGAGGAAATTCAAAAAGTCCCCAAGGCCCGACTCGGCCGAAGCGCCCGCCACTTTAGCAATGGTTATCGGCCCACTCAAGTTTTTTACCGAGAGCTCACCGAAGAGCATTTTCTTCAGTGAATCGAGAGTCAGGAGGCTCATCGTCCAAGTGCGTGTGCCCGCTTCACCGACCGCCTGCAGCGGGCCGTAGCTGACTTCACGGAGCATTTCAGGCGGCCACTGAGCCGCTGCCACGCCGGCGCCGAGGTAGCCAGTGGCCGCCTCGCCCTCGCCTTTCGCGGCCAGGGTGACGGGCACATCCAGACGCAGCCCATCGCGCTCCAGCGCAATGGATACCGACTTGCCCGGCAGCCCGCGCACACGATCGACCAGATCCTGCCAGTCGCTCAGCGGCTGATCGTCGAGCGCCAGCAGGCGATCTCCAATGCGCAGGCCGGCGGCCTGGGCCGGCCCTTCAGGGTCGAACTCGGCGAGCACTGGCTCGAGGCTTGGCCGCCACGGGCGGATACCCAGCGAGGCAATCGGATCCGGCTCATTGGCGCCGCGCAGCCAGTTGTCCAGCTCGACGCGGTGCGGAGTATCGGCTCCACCATCAGGATGGCGGGTGGTGATCAGCAGCTCGCCGCTTTCGCCGAGGCGGCGTACCAACTGCAGGTTGACCGCCGACCAGCCGGTGACCGCCTTGCCGTTGACCGAAACGATTTCCTCACCGGCCTGCAGGCCAGCGACCTGAGCCAGGCTGCCCGACTCCACGGCGCCAATGACCGGGCGCACCTGCTGGCTGCCGAGCATGGCCACCAGCCAGAAGAACACCAGGGCCAGGGCGAAGTTGGCAGCCGGCCCAGCGGCGACGATGGCGAAGCGCTGCTTGACGGTCTTGCGATTGAACGACTGCTCGGCCAACTCCGGCGGCACATCGCCTTCGCGCTCATCGAGCATCTTCACATAGCCACCCAGCGGGATGGCGGCGATCACGAATTCGGTGCCCTGACGGTCGTGCCAGCGCACCAGCGGCGTGCCGAAACCTACGGAGAAGCGCAGCACCTTGACGCCACAGCGGCGAGCAACCCAGAAATGACCGTATTCATGAAAGGTCACCAGCACCCCGAGGGCGATCAGGGTACCGACGATCATATAGAGTGCGCTCATGCCACCTCTCCACGATTCAACCATTGCCCGGCCAGCTCCCGCGCGCGGCGGTCAGCTTCAAGCACGGCATCGAGACAGTCCACCGCAACGCTAGGCTCTGCCTCGAGAACGCTGCCAATGATACGCGCGATATCGGTAAAGCGAATCCGCCGCTCGAGAAATGCCGCCACCGCCACCTCGTTCGCGGCATTGAGCATGGCCGGCGCGCTGCCGCCTGCTTCGGCGGCCTCGCGGGCAAGGCGCAGACAGGGGAAGCGAACATCATCCGGCGCCTGGAAATCCAGACGCGCCACCGCGAGCAGATCCAGCGGCGCCACACCCGAGTCGATGCGCTGCGGCCAGGCCAGCGCATGGGCGATGGGCGTGCGCATGTCGGGATTACCCAGTTGAGCGAGCACCGAACCATCGACGTAATCGACCAACGAATGGATGACGCTCTGCGGGTGAATCAACACCTCGACCTGCTCCGGGCACGCATCGAACAGCCAGCAGGCTTCGATCAGCTCCAGGCCCTTATTCATCATGCTCGCCGAGTCGACGGAAATCTTGCGGCCCATCGACCAGTTTGGGTGAGCACAGGCCTGCTCGGGCGTTACCGCGTGCAGCGACTCGGGCGAGGCCTGACGAAACGGGCCACCAGAGGCGGTGAGCAGGATACGCCGCACGCCGACCGGCTGCAGGCCACGAGCGTAATCCTGAGGCAGGCACTGGAAGATCGCGTTGTGCTCGCTGTCGATCGGCAGCAGCACGGCGCCACTCTGACGCACCGCGCGCATGAACAGCGCGCCAGACATCACCAGGGCTTCCTTGTTGGCAAGCAGTACCTTCTTGCCGGCTTCGACCGCAGCCAGTGTCGGCTTGAGCCCGGCCGCACCGACGATGGCAGCCATCACGGCATCCACCTCGGCATGGGCGGCAACCTCGCACAATCCGGCCTCGCCAGACAATACGCGAGTATCCAGCCCGGCCTGCTGCAGGCGAGCTTGCAGATCGGCTGCCGCTACGGCATCGGCTACAACGGCGAAACGCGGCCGGTGAATGACGCAAAGCGCCTCCAGCTCGGCCAGCCGCGTGAAAGCGGTCAGGGCAAAAGCCTGGTAACGCGACGGATGGCGGGCGATGACATCGAGGGTGCTGAGACCGATTGAGCCGGTTGCACCAAGAACGGTGATCTGCTGAACCTGGCTCACAATGTGCCCCAGCCAGCCAGCCACAGCAGCAGGGCGAATACCGGCACCGCGGCGGTCAGGCTGTCGATGCGGTCGAGCACCCCACCATGCCCCGGCAGCAGATTGCTGCTGTCCTTGATGCCGGACTGACGCTTGAACATGCTCTCGGTCAGGTCACCAACCACGGAGATCAGCACCACCAAGGCAGCGGCCGGTAGCGCCTGCAGAAACTGAGTAAACGACCAATCACGAACAACGCCGACCACGATGGTCAGCAGCAGGCTGAGCAGCAAACCACCGACCAGGCCTTCCCAGCTCTTGCCAGGACTGACCTGCGGGGCCAGCTTGCGCTTGCCGAAGCGCTTGCCGGAGAAATAGGCGCCGATATCCGCCACCCAGACCAGCGCCATCACCGCCAGGATTAGCCAG
Organism: Phytopseudomonas straminea; assembly: GCF_900112645.1. GTDB lineage: Bacteria > Pseudomonadota > Gammaproteobacteria > Pseudomonadales > Pseudomonadaceae > Aquipseudomonas > Aquipseudomonas straminea. The sequence goes on from NZ_FOMO01000004.1 coordinate 234,266, forward strand.
TTGGCCAGCTGCCACTGCTTGATCACCACCAGTCCTTGCCAGGCCGGCAGCAGAATCAGCAGGCCTATCGCCAGACGCCCCGGCAGACCGCCCCAGTAGCGGCTGCTATCCGGGTAGTTGAGCACCAGAAAGGTCGCGAACGCCCACCACAGCACGCCGATGGCCAACAGCCAGGGCGCCAGCGCGGGGGCGGCGTAAACCAGATAAAGCAACACCGCCACCAGGGCGGCATAGGCAACACGCAGCGGCTGGGCCTCGAAGCCCGCCAGGCGGGCCCACTCCCAGGCACCGAGCACGACCACTACGGCGATGAACAGCGCGAATGCGCCACCTTCGAGCAGGAAGAAACCTGCCAGGGCGATCGGCAGCAGGATCAGCGCCGTAATGATTCGTTGCTTGAGCATCAGGCGCGGGCCTCGGCTTCGACTTGTTCACTGGTTTTGCCAAAACGCCGTTGGCGCTTGGCAAAATCCGCCAGCGCTGCGCGCATGGCGTCGTGCTTGAAGTCCGGCCACAGCAGGTCGGAGAAGTACAATTCACTGTAGGCCATCTGCCAGAGCAGGAAATTGCTGACCCGGTGTTCGCCGCCCGTGCGGATGCACAGATCCGGCAGCGGCTGCTCACCAGTGGCCAGACAACCCTGCAACAGACGCGGGGTGATGTCCTCGGGTTGCAGATGACCGCCCTGCACTTCACGCGCCAGGCGTTGCGCGGCCTGGGCGATATCCCACTGACCGCCGTAGTTGGCGGCGATCTGCAGGATGAAGCGCTGCTCGCCCGGCGCGCCGGCGGTCGCCGCTTCGGCTTCGCGCATGGCGGCCTGCAGCTCGGGATGGAAGCGCGAACGGTCGCCGATGATGCGCAGGCTGATGCGGTTCTCGTCGAGCTTGCGTGCCTCGCGACGCAGGGCACTGAGGAACAGCTCCATCAGCGCACCGACCTCATCGGCCGGGCGCTGCCAGTTCTCACTGGAGAAAGCGAACAGGGTCAGCACTTCAACGCCGGAATCGGCGCACACTTCGATGACCGCTCGCACCGCATCGACGCCGGCCTTATGCCCGGCGACGCCAGGCAACAGGCGTTTGCGCGCCCAGCGGTTGTTACCATCCATAATGATCGCCACGTGCCGTGGAACGGCCATCACGGCACCGACTTTGGAATTGTCCATGGCGACTTCCTGGCCGTCAGACGGCCATCAGGTCCGCTTCTTTCTGCTTCACGGCGACGTCGATTTCGCCCACGAACTTGTCGGTCAGCTTCTGTACGTCGTCAGCGGCGCGGCGCTCTTCGTCCTCGGTGATTTCCTTTTCCTTCACCAGATCCTTGAGCTGGCTCATGGCGTCACGACGGATGTTGCGCACGGCAACACGGGCGTCTTCGGCAGCATCACGGGCCTGCTTGGTGAAGCCGCGGCGGGTTTCTTCGGTCAACGCCGGCATGGTGACCAGCAGCAACTCGCCCAGGTTGGTCGGGTTGAAGCCCAGACCGGAGCTCTGGATGGCCTTGTCGACTGCGCTCAGCATGCTGCGCTCGAAGGCCACGACCTGCAGGGTACGCGAGTCCTTGACGGTAACGCTGGCAACCTGGTTGAGCGGGGTGTCGGCGCCGTAGTACGGAACCATCACGCCACTGAGGATGCTGGGGTGAGCCTGACCGGTACGAATGCGGCTGAATGCATGAGCCAGCGATTCCAGGCTCTTCTGCATGCGCGCCTGGGCGTCCTTCTTGATTTCGTTGATCATTCTTTACCTTCCTCGACCAGAGTGCCTTCGGCGCCGCCCACCACGACATTGAGCAGGGCACCGGGCTTGTTCATGTTGAAAACGCGCAGCGGCATGTTGTGATCACGGCACAGGCAAATAGCCGTCAGATCCATCACACCCAGCTTGCGATCGAGCACCTCGTCATAGGTGAGGCGATCGAACTTCTCCGCATGCGGATCTTTGAATGGATCGGCAGTGTACACACCATCGACCTTGGTTGCCTTCAGCACCACATCGGCGTCGATCTCGATACCCCGCAAGCAGGCGGCCGAGTCGGTGGTGAAGAACGGGTTGCCAGTGCCAGCGGCGAAGATCACCACCTCACCGGTCTTCAGATGGCGCATGGCCTTGCGGCGATCGTAGTGATCGGTGACGCCGACCATGGAGATGGCCGACATGACCAGCGCCGGGATGTTCGAGCGCTCCAGGGCGTCACGCATGGCAAGGGCGTTCATCACCGTGGCCAGCATGCCCATGTGGTCACCGGTAACGCGGTCCATGCCGGCAGCGCTCAATGCAGCGCCACGGAACAGGTTGCCACCGCCGATCACTACACCCACTTGCACGCCGATACCGACCAACTGACCGACTTCCAGCGCCATGCGATCGAGCACCTTGGGATCGATGCCGAAATCTTCGGAGCCCATCAGGGCCTCGCCGCTGAGTTTGAGCAGAATGCGCTTGTAGCGCGGTTGACGACCACTCACCTGCTGAGCCATTACCAATCTCTCCTGCGGCGTAAGAAAAACCTGCGAACCGAGTGGCTCGCATATCGAGCGCTTCGACAGCGCTCACGACCGTGAGTGCCACAGGCACCAACCGTCGTTTCGAAAAAAATCCCCTTTGAAAAAGAGGCCGCGCGCGTGAGCGGGCAGCCTCTTCTGGGGCGCTACCTAAGCAGTTATCACTGCTTGCTGGCAGCAACCTGAGCAGCAACTTCGGCAGCGAAGTCGGTCTCGGCCTTCTCGATGCCCTCGCCCACTTCGTAACGAACGAAGGAAACGACTTCGGCACCGGCTTTCTTCACTAGGTCACCGACCTTGACTTCCGGATCCATGATGAAGGCTTGCTCGACCAGACTGGCTTCAGCCAGGAACTTGGCGATACGACCCTTGACCATGTTCTCGACGATGTTTTCCGGCTTGCCGGCGATCTTCTCGGCGTTCAGCTGCAGGAAGATTTCCTTTTCCTTGGCAACCAGTTCCTCGGAAACCTGATCCGGGGAAACAACGGCCGGGTTGGAAGCGGCGACGTGCATGGCAACGTGCTTGGCCAGTTCGTCGTTGCCGCCTTTCAGGACAACCAGAACGCCGATACGGTGGCCGTGCAGGTAGGCACCAACGGTGTCACCGGAAACAGCAGTCAGACGACGGATGTTGACGTTCTCGCCACACTTGGCAACCAGGGCTTCACGAGCGGATTCGCGCGAGGCGATCAGCGGAGCGGCTTCGGTCAGGTTCTTCTCGAAGGCTTCGTCCAGGCTTTCCTTGACGAAAGCCTTGAAGTCGTCCTGCAGAGCCAGGAAGTCGGTCTGCGAGTTGACTTCGATGATCAGGCCACGGTTGCCTTCGACGCGAACGGCGATGGAACCTTCAGCAGCGATGTTGCCAGCCTTCTTGGCAGCCTTGATGGCGCCCGAAGCGCGCATGTCATCAATGGCCTTCTCGATGTCGCCACCGGCGGCAACCAGGGCCTTCTTGCATTCCATCATGCCTTGGCCGGTACGCTCGCGCAGTTCCTTGACCAGTGCTGCAGTAATCTCTGCCATCTTGAAAATCCTCTTGGTAGGTCTTCAACCATCACCCGCACGGCGGGCGATCAAATCTGTGAGTGGCAAAAAGGGGGCCTAGCCCCCTTTTTGCGCAGCGCATAACACGAGATGCTCTGCGTTACCGCTTAGCCTTCGGCAGCTTCTGCAGCCGGCGCTTCTTCGACGAACTCTTCGGTAGCGCCGCCGGTGTTGCTGCGACCACGGATCACGGCGTCGGCCATGGCACCCATGTACAGCTGGATGGCGCGAATGGCGTCGTCGTTACCCGGGATGATGTAGTCAACGCCTTCCGGGCTGCTGTTGGTATCGACAACGCCGATAACCGGGATGCCCAGCTTGTTGGCTTCGGTGATCGCGATGCGCTCGTGATCAACGTCGATGACGAACAACGCGTCCGGCAGACCGCCCATATCCTTGATACCACCCAGGCTGCGATCCAGTTTTTCCAGATCACGGGTGCGCATCAGGGCTTCTTTCTTGGTCAGCTTGCTGAAGGTACCGTCCTGGGACTGTACTTCCAGATCGCGCAGACGCTTGATCGAGGCACGGATGGTTTTGTAGTTGGTGAGCATGCCGCCCAACCAGCGGTGATCGACGAACGGCGAGCCGCAACGAGCAGCTTCTTCGCGAACGATCTTGCCAGCGGAACGCTTGGTGCCGACGAACAGGATCTTGTTCTTGCCAGCAGCCAGCTTTTCAACGAACGACAGGGCGTCGTTGAACATCGGCAGGGTCTTTTCCAGGTTGATGATGTGAATCTTGTTGCGCGCGCCGAAAATGTACTTGCCCATTTTCGGGTTCCAGTAACGGGTCTGGTGGCCGAAGTGCACACCGGCCTTCAGCATATCGCGCATATTGACTTGGGACATGATAGTTCCTTGATAAGTCGGGTTAGGCCTCCACGCATCCCAATTTCCAACCCTTGCGGGCACCCAGGAAATCGTGTCGATACGTGTGTGGGGTTTAGGCTTTCGGGGTCTACCCCGTAAAGCGGCGCGTTTTATACCACAACAAGCAGCCGTAAGCTACAAGAGCCAGACACAAGCGCTAAGGCCGTGCGCCCGGACCATTGAGTCTAGCTCAGGATCGGCGCCGTGCCCGCACTTGTGGCTTGCAGCTTGTGGCCTGCGGCTTAGAATGTCGTCCTCTATCGAGCTTACGAGATCACCATGACCGTCACCCTGAAGACGCCCGACGAAATCGAGAAAATGCGCATCGCCGGTCGCCTGGCCGCCGACGTACTGGAGATGATCGCCGAACACGTCAAACCCGGCGTTACCACGGACGAACTCAACACCATCTGCCACAACTATATCGTCGACGTGCAGAAGGCCATTCCCGCCCCGCTCAACTACGGCGCAGCGCCGGGCCGCCCGGGCTTTCCGAAATCCATCTGCACCTCGCTCAACCACGTGGTATGCCACGGCATCCCCAACGACAAGCCGCTCAAGGAAGGTGACGTGATGAATATCGACGTTACCGTGATCAAGGACGGCTACTTCGGCGACACCAGCCGTATGTTCCATATCGGCAAAGTGCCGGAGTGGGCCGAACGCCTGTCGCGCGTCACTCAGGAATGCCTCTATAAAGGCATCGAAGTGGTGCGTCCGGGTGCACGCCTGGGCGACATCGGCGAAGTGATCCAGAAGCACGCCGAGAAACACGGCTTCTCGGTGGTGCGTGAGTTCTGTGGCCACGGCATCGGCTCGGTGTTCCACGAAGACCCGCAGATCCTGCACTACGGCCGTGCCGGCACCGGAATGGAGCTCAAGGAAGGCATGACCTTCACCATCGAGCCGATGATCAACCAGGGCCGCCCGGAAACCCGCGTACTGGGTGACGGCTGGACCGCCATCACCAAGGACCGCAAGCTGTCCGCCCAGTGGGAGCACACCCTGCTGGTCACCGCCGATGGCTACGAGATCTTTACCCTGCGCAGCGACGACACCATCGCCCACACCTCGGCCTGAGATCCGCCGCCCCACAAATTAGATGAAGGAAGGCCGCCGCATGTCGCTGACAGACACCGAGTTGTTCGATCGCGGCCAGTTCCAGGCGGAACTGGCGCTCAAGTCCAGCCCAATCGGCGCCTTCAAGAAAGCCATCCGCCGCGCCCACGAGGTGCTGGATGCGCGTTTTCGCGACAACCGCGACGTGCGCCGCCTGGTCGAGGATCGCGCCCGTTTCACCGACCAGATCCTGCTCGAAGCCTGGAACCGCTTCACCTGGAGCAGCGAGGCGGAAATCGCCCTGCTGGCGGTGGGCGGCTACGGCCGCGGCGAGCTGCATCCCTATTCCGATATCGACCTGCTGATCCTGCTTGGCGGGGACGATCAGGAAACCTTCCGCGAACCCATCGAAGGCTTTCTCACCCTACTCTGGGACATCGGCCTGGAAGTTGGCCAGAGCGTGCGCTCGGTGGCCGAGTGTGGCGAAGAGGCGCGCGCCGACCTGACCATCATCACCAACCTGATGGAAAGCCGCACCATCGCCGGCCCCGAGCACCTGCGCGAGCGCATGCAGACGGTGACCTCCACCGCCCAGATGTGGCCGAGCAAGGCCTTCTACCGGGCCAAACGCGACGAACAAAAGGCCCGCCACGCCAAGTACAACGACACCGAGTACAACCTGGAACCCAACGTGAAGGGGTCACCAGGCGGCCTGCGCGATATCCAGACCATCCTGTGGGTGGCGCGTCGGCATTTCGGCACGCTGAATTTGCATGCCATGGTCGGCCAGGGCTTTCTGCTGGAAAGCGAATACGCCCTGCTCGCCTCCAGCCAGGAGTTTCTCTGGAAGGTGCGCTACGCCCTGCACATGCTGGCCGGGCGCGCCGAAGACCGACTGCTGTTCGATCACCAGAGCAAGGTTGCCGAGCTGCTCGGCTACAACGAGGGCGACACCAAGCGCACCATCGAGCGCTTCATGCAGAAGTACTACCGCGTGGTGATGGCCATCGCCGAGCTGAGCGACCTGATCAACCAGCACTTCGAGGAAGAAATCCTGCGCGCCGGTGAAAACCTGCCGGTGCAGCCGCTCAACAGTCGCTTCCAGGTGCGTGACGGCTACATCGAAGTCACCCACGCCAACGTCTTCAAGCGCACGCCGTTCGCCATCATCGAGATCTTCGTGCTGATGGCCCAGCACCCCGAGCTCAACGGCGTGTGCGCCGACACCATCCGCCTGCTGCGCGATCACCGCTACCTGATCGACGACGAGTTCCGCCGCGACATCCGCAACACCAGCCTGTTCATCGAACTGTTCAAGTGCGAGCAGGGCATCCACCGCAACCTGCGGCGCATGAACCGCTACGGCATCCTCGGCCGCTACCTGCCGGAGTTCGGCCATATCGTCGGGCAGATGCAGCACGACCTGTTCCACATCTATACGGTCGACGCCCACACGCTCAACCTGATCAAGCACCTGCGCAAGTTCAAGTGGCCGGAGCTGGCGGAGAAATTCCCCCTGGCCAGCCAGTTGATCGACAAGCTGCCCAAGCCCGAGCTGATCTACCTGGCCGGCCTGTACCACGACATCGGCAAGGGCCGCGGCGGCGATCACTCGGAGATCGGCGCCCTGGATGCCGAAGCCTTCGGCCAGCGCCACCACTTGCCGGCCTGGGACACCGCGCTGATCGTCTGGCTGGTGCAGAACCACCTGGCGATGTCGACCACCGCCCAGCGCAAGGACCTGTCCGACCCGCAGGTGATCAACGACTTCGCCGCCTTCGTCGGTGACCAGACGCATCTGGATTACCTCTACGTGCTCACCGTGGCCGACATCAACGCTACCAACCCGACGCTGTGGAACTCCTGGCGTGCCAGCCTGATGCGCCAGCTGTACACCGAAACCGCCAGCGCCCTGCGCCGCGGCCTGGAAAACCCGGTGGAGCGCGAGGAGCAGATTCGCCTGACCCAGGCTGCAGCATTGGACATTCTGACCGCTGCCGGCACCGATGCCGACGACGTCGAGCAACTCTGGTCACAGCTGGGCGATGACTACTTCCTGCGCCACAGCGCCAGCGACGTGGCCTGGCACAGCGATGCCATCCTCCGTCACCCCGATGACGGCGGCCCGCTGGTACTGATCAAGGAAACCACCCAACGCGAATTCGAGGGCGGCACGCAGATCTTCATCTATGCGCCGGATCAGCATGACTTCTTCGCGGTGACGGTAGCGGCCATGGCGCAGCTGAACCTGAACATTCACGACGCGCGTATTCTCACCTCCACCAGCCAGTTCACCCTCGACACCTACATCGTACTCGAGGCCGAAGGCGGCTCGATCGGCGACAACCCCAAGCGCATCCAGCAGATCCGCCAAAGCCTGATCGACACCCTGATGCACCCGGACGAGTACCCGAGCATCATCCAGCGCCGCGTACCGCGCCAGCTCAAGCACTTCGCCTTTGCGCCCCAGGTGACCATTCACAACGATGCACAGCGGCCGGTCACCGTGGTCGAGCTGACCGCGCCGGATCGCCCGGGCCTGCTGGCCAAGATCGGGCGCATCTTCCTGGACTTCGACCTGTCGGTGCAGAACGCCAAGATCGCCACGCTTGGCGAACGGGTAGAGGACGTGTTCTTCGTCACCGATGCCGACAACCAGCCGCTGTCCGACCCCGAGCTGTGCGCGCGCCTGCAGCAGACCATCGTCACCCAGCTGTCGGCGAGCAGCCCCAGCCCGGCGCAAATCAGCATCTGAATGCAGCGCGGGCCCCATTTGGGGCCCGCGCAGTGGGTGTCAGATGCGGAAGCTGTCGACCAGCTGCTTGAGCCGCCCGACCTGCTGATCCAGTTCGGTACAGGCGCTGAGGCTGGCCTGCAGGTTGCGCACGCCGTCCTGGTTGAGCGTATTGATCTCGGTGATATCCATGTTCAGGCTCTCGATCACCGAGGTCTGCTCCTCGGTGGCTGTGGCCACGGACTGGTTCATGCCGTCGATCTCGCCGATGCGGCGGGTCACGCCGCGCAGGTTCTCGCCGGCCTGACCACCGATACGCACGCTGTCGTCGCTGAAGCGGCGGCTCTCGCCCATGGTCGCCACGGCGTCACGGGCGCCTGACTGCAACTGCTCGATCATCTGCTGGATTTCCTGGGCCGAGCTCTGCGTACGCTGAGCCAGGTTGCGCACCTCGTCGGCCACCACGGCAAAGCCGCGACCGGCCTCACCGGCACGCGCCGCTTCGATGGCGGCGTTGAGCGCCAGCAGGTTGGTCTGCTCGGAAATGCCCTTGATCACGTCGAGAATCTGGCCGATGTCGTTACTCTTCTCGCTGAGCAACTCAATATGGCTGCCAGAGGCCTGGATCTTGTCCGAGAGGTCACCCATCGAACCCAGGGTGCGCTCGACCATGCCCTGGCCTTCTTCGGCATCACGGCGCGCCTCGCTGGCCTGCACCGAGGCATCGGCAGCGTTGCGGGCGATTTCCTGGGCCGCAGCACCAAGCTCGTTGATCGCCGCAGCGACGCTGTCGGTGCGCGCCGCCTGCTCGCTGGAATTACCCATGGACGCATTGGAGGCCTGTACCACGGTACTGACCCGGGCATGCACCTCTCGGGTGGCAGAAGCCACTTCACGGATCGACTCGTGGATACGCTCGACGAAGCGGTTGAAGGCGCCGGCCAGCTCACCGAACTCGTCGCCGGACTCGACCTTCAGGCGCTGAGTCAGGTCGCCCTCACCCTCGGCGATACCGCTCATGGCGTGGCTCATCACGTGCAGCGGACGCAACAGAATGCGGATCAGCGCACCAAGCAGCAGCAGGATGGCGATCACCCCGATGACCGTGGAGGTCAGCGCCGAGATGCGGAATTCACGCAGTGCAGCGAAGGCCTTGCTTTCGTCGACCGACAGGCCGACGTACCAGCGCACGCCCGCCAGGCCCTGCACCGGCAGGAAGCTGACGATGCGCGCACTGCCATCGGCTGCCACCACGTTCTGCAGGCCCGGATCCAGGCGCGGTGCACCACCCGGGAACAGGTCGCTGAGTTTCTTCAGTACCAGGCTCTTGTCCGGGTGCACGAACACCGTGCCCTTGTCGTCGACCAAGAAGGCATAGCCCATGCCGCCCAGATCGAAAGAGTTGAGGATGTCGTCGATGGTCTGCAACTTGAGGTCGCCGCCGACCACGCCCTGCAGGGTGCCGCCAACGCTGACCGGGCGGGTGATGGTGATCAGCAGGCCGTCACGGGGGTCAGCCGCCAGGTATGGCTCGGTCAGGCCCGGGCCGCTGCTGTTCGCCGCGCTCTTGTACCAGGGGCGCTGACGCGGATCGTAGCCGGCCGGCAGTTCGCTGGGCGGAAACTGGGTGTAGGTGCCGTCGTTCTGGCCGTAGTAGGCATACAGGAAAGCCGAAGCGACGCTGCGGTGCTGCAGGTTTCTGGCCAGCGGCGCCTGGGCGCTGTCGTCCTGCACCGACTCGGCCAGGTTGTCGAGCAGCTGCATGCGCCCGGAAAGCCAGTGCTGGATGTTGCCGGTCGACACCTGACCGACATCGTGCAGGTAGTTGCTCAGGTTGTCGCGAATCGCCGTGCGCTGCAGGTAATCGTTGTACAGCGCAAAGGATGCGAAGGCCGCAATGACCACCAGGGAAGCAGCCAGCATGATCTTGTGGCTGAACTTGAGGGTGCGCATGAAAGAAGCTCTCGCTAAAGGAATGCCGGAGGGGATTACGCCCAGGCTATCGACCCAAAGCGATGCGTCTTTAGCACCTTCACGAAAAATCTGACCAAAGTGTCAGCCAAATAAATGGCGACGGAAAAGCGCATGCTTGAGCGGCTCAAGCGCGTTTGCCAATGTGCGGATTGATTGACCCGAAACCAACCAGCAGGCAGCGTGTTGGTGCCCTCACCACGGGGCAGCGCCGATAAGAAATTTTCCTGAGACCGCTGCCGTGCTAGTGTCACCGGCTTTGTCGCCGCCTTACAAAGGACCCGTCGGATCATCATGAACCACGCCCTCGCCCAGCTGCAGCCCTACCCCTTCGAAAAACTGCGCGCCCTGCTCGCCGGCGTTTCCCCCGCTGCGGATCGCTCGCCCATTGCCCTGTCCATCGGCGAACCCAAGCACCGCTCGCCGGCTTTCGTCGCCAAGGCGCTGACCGACAACCTCGACCAGATGGCGGTCTACCCGACCACCCTGGGCATCCCGGCGCTGCGCGAAGCCATTGCTACTTGGTGCGAGCGACGCTTCAAGGTGCCAGCCGGCTGGCTGGACGCCGCCCACCACGTGCTGCCGGTCAACGGCACCCGCGAGGCGCTGTTCGCCTTTACCCAGACCGTGGCGCAGCGTGATGTCGATGGCCTGGTAGTCAGCCCCAACCCGTTCTACCAGATCTACGAAGGCGCGGCGCTGCTGGCCGGCACCCAGCCGCACTACCTGCCGTGCCTGGAAGAACATGGCTTCAATCCGGATTTCGACGCTGTCACGCCTGACGTCTGGCAGCGCTGCCAGATCCTCTTCCTATGCTCGCCGGGCAACCCGACCGGCGCACTGATTCCGCTCGATACCCTGAAAAAGCTGATCGCCCTGGCCGACCAGCACGACTTCGTGATCGCTGCCGACGAGTGCTACAGCGAGCTGTATTTCGACGAGGCGAACCCGCCGGCCGGTCTGCTGACTGCCTGCGCCGAGCTGGGCCGTAGCGATTTCAAGCGCTGCGTGGTGTTCCACAGCCTCTCCAAGCGCTCCAATCTGCCGGGCCTGCGCTCGGGCTTCGTGGCCGGCGATGCGGAGATTCTCAAAGCCTTCCTGCTGTACCGCACCTACCATGGCTGCGCCATGCCGGTACAAACCCAGCTGGCCAGCATCGCCGCCTGGCAGGACGAAGACCATGTACGCGCCAACCGCGACCTGTACCGCGAGAAGTTCGATGCCGTGCTGGCGATTCTCAACGGCGTGATGGACGTTCAGCGCCCGGACGGCGGTTTCTACCTGTGGGCCAAAACGCCGGGCGACGATGCCGAGTTCACCCGCGCGCTGTTCGCCAGGGAACACGTCACCGTGGTGCCGGGCTCTTACCTATCTCGCGACGTGAATGGCTTCAACCCAGGCGCGGGTCGAGTGCGCATGGCGCTGGTCGCGCCCCTGGCCGAATGCGTAGAGGCGGCGCAGCGCATCCGCCGTTTTATCGAAAACGCCTGATGCCTGGGCGCTGAGGGCTCGCAACGGCCCTCAGCGCCACACCATCAGCCCGCCGTGCGGGTAACCGTCAGCACCACCGCGGCAATGCGCTCGACCTGCTCATAGCCAGGCTTGAGCAGTTCCTCGCCGAACACGTCCGGGTCCACTTCTTCATAGCGCCAGGCCAGGGACGCATCGCCCAAGGTGCGTTTGACATAGGCCAGAAACGGATCACCCGCCGCCTTCATCGCCACACCGGTATACAGCAACAAACTGCCGCCCGGCGCCAGGCGAGCGATGGCTGCCTCGACGATAGCCTGGGACAGGCCGATGCCCAACTCACCACCGCCATCGCGATAGGCGCGGCTGTCGGCGTCGAGCATATAGGGCGGATTGGCGACGATCAGGTCGAACGCGCCATCCACATCTCTAAGCAGATCGCTGTAAAGCGCCTCGACATTGCTTACCCCCGCCAGCGCCGCGTTGATGCGAGTGAACTCCAGCGCCCGCGGGTTGATATCCACTGCCAGCACCTGAGCCGCCGGCCGTGCCTGGGCGATGCAAAGGGCGCCCGGCCCTGCGCCGCAGCAGATATCCACCGCCCGCAACACCGTCGCAGTCGACGGCGTGGCAAGAAAGGCATCGATGGCGCGCACAAAGCGATAGGTATCGGGGCCGAAGAACACGGCGTCGCCCTGCACCGTCGGGTAGCGAGAATGCACGAACAGGTTGTCGCCCAGGCTCGACCAACGCACCGCGCTGGCGAACTGGGCGCCCTCCTCGACCAACATGCCGCCGGCTCTCAGCAACCCCAGCAACTGGCCGCCCAGCACCGGCGCCTCGAACGGCCGGCTCCAACCAAACACGCCGGCCAAGTCGTAGGCTTGCCGATTTTCGCTGCGCGCGTTGACCCGCTCGTGGGTCAGCGGCGTGCCGGTGGTGAATCGATAACCCTCGTTCTTGAGATGCTGGCCAAGGCTCAATAACGCCTGCTGCTTTTCGGTGTTTTGCTCGCTGTGCATCGATGCCCCGGACATGGTTATTGGAGGTAGGCGTTGAACAGACGGGTGGCCAATAAACCGGCCGGCGTGAAGTGACTGGCCGGCGACATCAGCTCAATCAGTTTGCTGGTCTGCTGGCCGGCCGGCAGTTCGCGCAGGGCAGCCTGCAGCGCCTGGGCTTCGTCGTCCAGACCAACCGACTGCTCGGCGCCAGTGGCAGCCGGACGACTGCGTGGACGAGCGCGCCTGCGGGCAGGCGCCCAGCTGCCAGCGATCCAGTCGTGCAAGAGTTGCTGCTCATAGGCACTGAACACCCCGAACATGGCGGCGCGCTCGCCCTGCACCAGTTGCCAGAACCGGCTGTTCTGCGGATCTTCGTCGCGGCGAATCCAGCCGCGTTTCTGCAGAGCGTCGAGAAAAGCGCGCACCTGGCCGGGCTCGCTAAGCCATTCGTTGACCGTGCGCCCTTCGATGCGGCAGTAGTCAGAATGCACCTGGGTGGCCACTTCGCGCTTGCGTTCGAGCATCGCACAGAGTTCGTCCTCGAGGTCGAAAGCGGCGATCACCGCAGTGGAGCCAATGCCCAGATCGTTGAGCTGATAGCCGCGCATCACGCGGCGATAGAATTCATCGCGATCACCCACCAGCGGCAGGTTTTCCAGCACCGCCTGCACGGCCTTCTGGGCATGGCCGGTACTGGCGTTGTCGATGGTCACGTGCAGTTGAAAGTAATAGGGGTCGATATCCAGCTCGGTCAGCTCATAGCTGGTGATCAGCAGGTGCAGTGGCAACTGCTCGTAGCCCAGGTTGTAGCCGATCACTTCAGGCAGATAATCATCGGCCAGATGACCGAGCGCCAGTTGCTGGGCGCCCTGCAGAAAATGCTCGTCTTCGAGTTCGGCCAGCTCGTCGCAGCCATGCTGGGCCAGCAACTGCTTGTAGAGCACCACATGGTTCATCGCCGGCACACCATCGCCCAGCTCTTCCAGATAGGTGCGCAGCAAGGGACGCAGGCGCAGCTCCTGCCAGTGCCTGAGCAACCCATACAACCAGGCGCCGTCCACCAATTTGGTGGGCGCAACATGACGCAGAAAATACAGGGCATGGGCGCGATTGTGAAAGTAACGCCGCAGCGCGCCCTGGCGTCGCTCCTGCAGGTAGTGGCCGTACGCCTCGGTGGTGCGTAGGGCCGCACTGCGCATCCAGTCCAGCAGGGCTTCAGGCTTAGCGGGAATATCGCAGGGCAACTCACTGGTCTTGGTCAGTTGAGCTTCTAGAAAGCTGCGCGCTTCGTTAAGCGCGGCGTCATCCAGCTGCGGCTGCAGCAGGCGCTCATACAGGGTGCGGGCGGGGCCGGCCTTGAGGAAATGGCAGCTCTGGCTGGACGTGGTGAAAATCGGCATCAAAGTCGTCATGGTCGAGCCTTGCGTGGCAGTCGAAAGCGCCGGGGGCAACGAGGCGGCGCTCACAGGTTTCTTGGAATGGCCGGCGCCCATGACGCTCATGGCCTTATGAGGTTGGGAGAATGCCGCCCGAGAAAAGATTCAACCTCGGGGATCAGTGGTAACCAGCCCGGCGTGGTTCGTGGCAACAGGCATAAGAAAGCCAGGTCGAGCAGTGCTCGCCTGGCTGTGTAGATGCAACAAGCCATGCTTACTCAGGCTTGCGCGCAGCCCCGAAGCCAAGGTCGGCGCCGGTGATCGAGTCCAGGGTCGGATCCGACGCGGTGCGCTTGGCCATCTGCAGCAGGGTTTCCGCCTGCTTGGCTGGCAGCATTACCTCGGCGGTGCCATCGCCCCCGTCCACCGCGGGTTGCGGATCGGCGACGAACTCCCACTGATCCCCTTCGTTCCATGGCCCACGACGGTCCTCGTCACCCTGGGACATGTTGAAGTACACACTGGTGAACTCCGGCACGCCCGGCAGCTTGCCTTGCGGGAAGTTCGGCTGGATGGCGTGCAGCGCCTTCTCGAAGGATTTCTGGTGCGCCAGCTCACGGGTCATCAGAAAGGCCAGCGCATCCTTGATGCCCGGATCGTCGGTGACGTTGATCAGCCGCTCGTAGATGATCTTGGCCCGGGCCTCGGCGGCGATGTTGGAGCGAAAATCCGCCGTCGGCTCACCGATGGTGTCGATGTAGGCCGCCGTCCAGGGCACACCGGCAGAGTTGGTCAGCGCAGGGCCACCGCCATACAGCAGCGAGGTGATGTGCGAGTCGTTGCCGCCCTCGGTCAACGAGCGGTAAAGCGCCGCCTCCTCTTCCACCGCCTCGGCCAGATCACCCTTGGCGGGTTGAGCATGCCGACGATCGAGCCGATGATTTCCAGGTGGCTGAGCTCTTCGGTGGCGATGTCCAGCAGCAGATCCTTGCGCCCTGCATCGTCTTCAGCCAGGCCCTGGGTGAAATAACGCATGGCCGCTGCCAATTCGCCCTGGGGGCCACCGAATTGTTCGAGCAGCAGATTGGCCAGCCCCGGATTGGGCCCGGCCACTCTTACCGTGTATTGCAATCGCTTGTTATGTACGAACATGGAACGTTCTCCTCACCGGCTATAATTCCCTTGATGGTTTCGCTCCCTGCCCTGATGGGACTTGTAATAACCGAATGCAAAAGTGCGCAACGAGCTCAAGTAAAAACAAACTTTACAATTAACCGAAACGGCAACTTCCTAGGCAAACTCCGCTTTGCCGTTTCGCTTAATAGCGCTTCGTTTAATACCACTGACGAAAAGTAATGAACCTCCAACTCAGCGCCCCTCTCGCAACAGTGGCTATTTCTAAACTGCGGGAGTCGATCATGACCACGAAACATGAAAACCTGGTGAGTTGGCTGCGCGACGCGCACGCCTTGGAACAGCAAGCCGAACAGATGCTGACGGCGCAAAAAGAGCGCCTGCACAATTACCCGAAGTTGCGCAAACGCATTGAAAAACATATCGAAGAAACCGTGGGCCAACGCAAAACACTGGAACGGGCCCTGACCCGCCTCGGCAGCGAACCGTCAACACTGAAAGACATGAGCGGCAAGTTGATGGCCTTCGGTCAGGCCGTGGGCGGCATGATGATGAGCGACGAAGTGCTCAAGGGCACCATGTCCGGCTATGTCTTCGAGACTCTGGAAATCGCCTCTTACACGGTATTGATCGCCACCGCCAAAGCGGTGGGCGATACCCAGACCCAGCAGGACTGCGAAGCGATCCTGCAGCAGGAAATCGCCATGGCCGACTGGCTGCGCCTGCACTTGTCGGAGTTGAGTCAGGCCTTTCTGGATCGCTCCGATACACCGGGCCTGGAAGCCAAGCGCTAGACGAGTAAGGCCTTCTAATCCGGGGCTGCCAAACTTTGTATAAAGCCGGCGCATGCGCCGGCTTTATACGTAATGGCTCAGGGCTGCTGGTAATGCCCAGGCGTGGTGTCCGCCTCGCAAGTGCGGGTGATCTTGCTCACCTGTACATCGGTGATCCGCCCTTTGGCTCCCTCGTTTTGCACATGCTGCTGGCCTGCTCAGCGTCTCAGCGTCTCAGCGTCTCAGCGTCTCAGCGTCTCAGCGTCAGACGACATCTCAAGATGCATCGGCTGGTTATCACAGATGTAGTTGATCAGAAATATCTGCCCTTTCATGGAGAGACCTCGCTACTGAAAGGCCAGCACTCGGCGTGCTGGCACATAGTTTTATCAGTTTATCCCGCGTATAAACGCAGCACAGCCAAAGCACTGACTGCCAATAAAAAACCAATGTTCAAAAAACTCTTACTTAGGAACTTGAAGCACAGTGACAGCAAGCGAAGCACTAATCTCGGACACAAATTAATTACACCAGCCAGACTCTTATACAGTAACTGTACAAGCTGGCAGCACAACACCATCACTTTTACCGCTCATCGTTCCCTGCAACTTTTAACTCGAACATTGTGCAAGGCCCTCCTCTCGAACTTTTACCTGTCACTGATGGCAGGCTAAACCGGCTTCGCTAAAGACCGCTTCGTTAATCAAGTTGCCAGCACGTATTCCAATACAACGCAAAAACTTACCACCGCCGCCATCCGGGCATCGGTGCTCTGCATAGATCTCTCCAAGGAGTCACCATGAAACGCACAGCTGTATTGATCGGCGCAACCGCCGCCCTGCTCTTCGCTTTCGCCGGCTTGGTCCAGGCAGCCGACAAGGTCAGCGCCAACGACTTTGCCGAAGAAGCCTCGGCCAAGGGCATCGCCGAGATCGAGACCAGCAAGCTGGCACTCGAAAAAGGCAGCAACGCCGAGGTCAAGAAATTCGCCCAGACGATGATCGACGATCACACCCGCGCCAACGAAGAGCTCAAGGCCCTAGCCAAGAAGAACAACCTCGAGCTCTCCGACGACGCCGACCTGATGAACAAGGCCAAGGCCATGATTCTGCAGGTACGTGATGGCGAGAACTTCGACGAGGCCTATGCCAACAACCAGGTCGTTGCCCACGAGCAGGCCATCGAGCTGTACCAGAAGGCGGCCGCGCCTGACGACGGTGAAATCAGCGCCTGGGCCAAGAAGACCCTGCCCAAGCTGGAACATCACCTGCAAATGGCCACGGACCTGCAGGGCAAGACACGTCAGTAATCTCAGCCCAGAGCCCGGCAAATTCCGGGCTCTGGCACGTTTGGAGACCACCATGTCCGCGCGAATCGGCGCAGCGCTGCTACCCCTTCTGGCCATCCTGCCGCTGGCCGGCTGCATGACCACCGCCAGCCACTCCAACGTCGGCACCGAGGGCGCACCCGCTCAGGCCGATACCCGCTTGCTGGAAGCCGGCGCGGCAACCTTGCAAACCCAGCCGCCAGTCACCGCCCTGAACGCCTACCTCAATGGCTTTCATTTCTACAACGGCCGGCAGCAGGCGCAGATGGAAGCCCATCATTACTGCGCCATCCTCAGCGAAGAGCTGATCCAGTGCGTGATCTATGACGGCAATGTCAGGGACGCCAAGCTGATGGGCGTCGAGTACATCATCAGCGAGCAGCTGTTCAAAACCCTGCCGGAAGACGAAAAGATGCTGTGGCACAGCCACGTACACGAAGTGAAATCAGGCCAACTGGTGGCGCCCGGCATTCCGCAAACCGCCGAGCATGCGCTGATGCAAAAGCTGGTGCGCACCTACGGCAAGACCTGGCACACCTGGCATACCGACCAGAAGAAAAGTCTGCCCCTGGGCGTGCCACAGTTGATGATGGGCTTTACCGCCGATGGCCAACTGGACCAACGCATGGTCGATGAGCGCGACCAGCGCTTCGGCATCGACAGCAACGAGAAGCGCCAGAGCCGCGCTGACATCCAGCGCCCTCCCATACAGCCCGGCGCCGATGCCTGGCAGAAGGGCAAGGTATTCCAGATCGAAGACCCTACCGGCGCCCACGTGCATCACTGAGCCTAAGAGCCTGTTCAAAGTCTCGCGAGCTAGAGCAATGCAAGGAGAAAACAGGCGAGGACCGGTCGGAGTCGCGCTCGACTTTACGAGCTGTAAATGAGCAGTCCGACTGGGCTGGCAATCCAGCCTGCTTTCAACGCCGCAGTGCCGACGCGCAGCAGACTTTGAACAGGCTCTAAGTGTCGCCCTCAGGCCGGGCGGCACAGCACCCAGTCGTGTAGCAGCACGCGCAACTCGTCGAACTTCACCGGCTTGGCCAGGTAGTCGCTCATGCCTGCCGCCAGGCAGCGCTCACGGTCGCCCGACTGGCTATGGGCGGTGATCGCCAGCACCGGCAGCTCGGCGCAAGCCGGCAGCTGACGCAGGGCACGGCAAGTGGCGAAGCCGTCCATTACCGGCATCTGGCAATCCAGCAGAACGGCGTCGATGGGCTCGCGCTGCAGTTGCTCCAGCGCATCGCTGCCGTTGTCGACGGTACGCACCCGGTAGCCGAGCTTGAGCAGCATGCCGCGGATCACCAGTTGATTGATAGCGTTGTCCTCGACAATCAGTACGGTGCACTGCTCGGGGGCTCGCAATGCCGCGCCACTGCTGCGCCGTATCGCGGTCTGCTCAGCAGGCTTTTGCACTGGCAGTGCCAGGGTCAGTTCAAGTCGGAAGATGCTGCCACCGCTGCCGGCACGATTGGGCTCGTAGGCCAGCTTGCCGCCGAGCAGATCGACCAGCTGCCGGCAGATGCTCAGGCCGATGCCCAGACCGCCATATTCGCGGGTCATCGAGGTGTCGAGCTGATGGAAGCGGCGGTACAGATCGGTTTCCCGCACATTCTCCAGACCAATGCCGGCGTCGATCACCTCGAAGCTCAGCGGCAGGCTGTCCAGCGCGGCCTGGGCATCGCCGCGTACACGCAGGCGCACCTGGCCGGCCGAGGTGAACTTGATGGCGTTATCGAGCAGATAACCCAGGGCCTGGGCCAACTTCTGCCCGTCGCCTTCGACGGTATCGGCCAGGCGCTCGTCGAGATCCAGGGCGAAGTCCAGGCCCTTGTCGCGGGCGCGCCCCTCGAAGTTGGCGCACAGGCCGTCGAGCAGCCCGCGCAAACTGAAGGTCTCGCGCCGCGGATAGAGCCGCCCGGCCTGCAGTTCGGTCAGCGCGAGGATGTCGTTGACCATCTGCATCATGTCCCGCGCCGAACGCGTGGCGGTCTTCTGGTACTGCTCCACCTCGGGGTCCAGGCGCAGGGTCTGCATCAGCTCCAGGGAGCCGATCACGCCATTCATCGGCGTGCGCAACTCGTGGGTCACGGTGGCCAGGAAGTCGTCCTTGAGGCGGTTGCTGTCGGCCAGCTCGTGGTTGAGCACCTCCAGCTTGGCACTGGCGTTCTGCAGGATGCGCGCGCGCTCCTCCTTCATGGCGTTGATGCGGTCGGCCAGCGCCAGGGACAGCAACGCCACCTCGATGGCACTGCCGATCTGGCTGGCGTACATGGTCAGGAACATATTGGGCAGGTAGCCGAGCACCATCAGGGTGTTGACCACCCCGCCGAGCAGGAACGCCGCCCAGGCGATCAGGAAGTAACGGGCCACGCGCATGCCGCGCCACAGCGCCAGGGCGCCGGCCACCGGCACCACCACGGTGAACACCAGCGCCAGCACAGTAGCCAAGCGCAGCGACAAGGCGTAGGTGGTGCACAGCGCCAGTACCATCACCAGAGCGCCCCAGGCCATCATCAGCAGCAGGCTGCGGTCCACCCAACGGCTGTGCTCGCGGGTGTGCAGGAAGCTACGCGCGAACTGGCAGCCGAACAGCGCCGTGGCGCCGATCAAAAACGGCGTGGCGGCATTGGCCCACCAGGGGTTGTCTGGCCAGAAGAACTCGATGCCGGCGCCGTTGACCGACACCTGATACATGCCGAACGAAGCGATGTAGAAGATGTAGTAGAGATAGCTGGTGTCGCGCACGGCGATAAAGATGAACAGGTTGTAGACCGCCATCACCAGCAACACGCCGTAGATGATGCCCAGCACGTAGATGCGTGCCGGCTGCTCTTCCAGATAGGCGGCCGGCGACCACAGGCTCAGCGGTGCCTGGATGGAGCCCTGGCTTTCCAGGCGCAGGTATACGCGGCGCACCTGCTCGGGCTGGAAGTCGAGGGTGAACAGGTAGTTGTTCTGGCGGATCTCGCGGCTTGAGAATGGCAAGGCATCGCCGGTTTGGCGAGTCAGATGAAAGCGGCCATCAGCGCCCTGCTCGTACAGTTCGAGGTGATCTAGCGGCGGGTAGGCCAGCTCCAGTAGCCAGGTCTGCGGGCCACTGCCGGCTGCGCTTTTGGGCTGGTACTGCAGATCGATGCGCAGCCAGTACGCCGAACGCGAATAACCAGCGTTAAGCACCGCCTTGTCGTGTTGGCGGAAGCTGCCCTGCAGGGCGCTGGAGGTGACATCGTCGATGGTCTTGTCGCCACGCACGTCCTCGAACACCGCCATATGCTCGCCGAGCGGCAGCGAGCGAACCCGCTCGTCGAAAACCACCGGCCCGGCCGCACTGGCCAGCAGCGAAAAGAGCGCCAGAAAAACAGTCAGGAAAAAACGCATGCAGCCCCGCAGATGGCCCTGTTGTGCCGCATCGCGAGGCCCCACGCCTTCAGAGTGATGCAGCCGTTCAAGACTCAACATATGAATGTCGGCAACTCTAGGGGCCTCGCCGGCCCATCGCAAGCGCTATGACGATTGGCTCAGCGCCTGTTCAAAGTCTCGCGAGCTAGAGCAATGCAAAACCTGGGCGGCCCCGCAAAAACAGGCGAGGACCGGTCGGAGTCGCGCTCGACTTTACGAGCTGTAAATGAGCAGTACTCGCTTCGCTCGCCCTGCGGGCCGCGCTAAAGCGCGTTAGCCGCAAGCGGCTTGCCGAGCCTGTTTTTAACGCAGCAGTGCCGACGGGCAGCAGACTTTGAACAGGTTCTCAGGGCGCCGGCAGGCTGAGCAATGCCTGGGTGATGGCCTCGGCCAAATACTGAATGGAAAACACCCCGCCATGGGCCCAGGTGTCAGGCATCGCCGCCAGGCGGTCGGCACGCGCGAAGGGCATCGCGCGCCATTCGGGACTGGCGAACAGCTGTTCCTGCCCGGCGAACGGCTCGACGTAGACCACCACGCCCTCCTCGATACCTGCCAGGGCTTCAATCGGCACCACCGCGTCATGGGGTTGCGGGTAGGCAGGCTGCAGGTGCAACTGCTGCAGGGCAGAGTCGATCATCGAGTCGCCGCCGTCGACGCGCACCATGCCCTGCGACACGAAACGGATCACCAGCACCTTGGGCAGGTGCCCGCGAAAGTGCTCGACCAGGCGCTGATGCAGCCCGTCGATCTGCACCTGCATGGCGGCCAGTTCGCGCAACGCGTGATCCTCGCGGCCGAAGCGCTGGGCCAGCGCCAGGTAATCGTCGCGGGCGACCAGGTAACTGTCATGTTCCCGGGACAGGCTGCCGTATGTGGTGACCGGTGCGATACGGGCCAGCTGCGCACGCATGGCTTCCTGGCGCTCGCCGATAACGATCAGCTCCGGCTTGAGGGCGGCCAGCTTGTCGAGATCCGGCGCGCGTCGCGATCCCACGCTGGGCACATTGGCCGGCAACGGCGGGCGCGCCACCTGGGCGCGGTACTGCCTGGCGTCGGCCACGGCAACCGGGGTGATATCGAGCTTGAGCAGGTGTTCGGCGGCCTCCCAGCTCAGCGCCACCACCCGCGGCTCGGCGGCCTGGGCCAGACCAGCCAGCAGGCACAGCAGCAGCGGGACACAACGCAACAGATTGTTCATGCCAGGCGCCTTCTGCCCTGCTGGATGAAAGGAATGTCGCCCGATCCTGGGCGCAGGCCATCGTACAAAGCTCGCAGGCCCGGCTCAAGGCGACCGTCGATCCGTCGGCCTCATCGCCGCCCATAAAATGTTAAGCTCGCGCCCCGTCCCAATGCCGCCTGCCCCGTGCCGGTGCGAGCCCGACCCACCCGGTACCGCGCCAGCGCCGTACCCGTAAACCGGAACCCGCGATACAGATGATCGATTTCGGCCTTCCCGATTACCCACGCAGCACCGCCCGCCTCGCCCCGTCGCGCCCCGTGGTGCTGTGTCTGTCCGGTCATGACCCGAGCGGCGGCGCCGGCCTGCAGGCCGACATCGAAGCGCTGCTCGCCCAGAGCTGCCACGCAGCGCCTGCGGTCACCGCGCTAACGGTGCAGGACACCGTCGACGTCAGCGACTTCCGGGTACTCGACCGTGACTGGGTGCTGGCCCAGGCCCATGCGGTGATCGCCGACATGCCGGTGGCCGCGGTCAAGCTGGGCATGCTCGGCTCGGTGGAAATGGTCGACACCGTGCTGATGATCATGGACAAGCTGCCAGGCATCCCGCTGGTCTGCGATCCGGTACTGCGCGCCGGTGGCGGCGGCGCCCTGGGCAAGGAGGACGTCGGCTTCGCCATGCGCGAGCGGCTGTTCGCCGTTTCCACCATCGCCACGCCGAACCTCCCCGAAGCACGCATCCTCGCCGAACTGCCCGATGGCACGGCCGACCAGTGTGCCGAGAAGCTGCTGCCCTACATCGAGCACCTGCTGATCACCGGCGGCCACGGCGACGAAAGCGAAGTGCACAACCGCCTATACCTGCGTGACGGCAGCCGCCACGACTTCACCTGCGCGCGTCTGCCCGGCAGCTACCACGGCTCGGGCTGCACCCTGGCCAGCACCCTGGCCGGCCGCCTGGCCCTGGGCCAGGACCTGATCGGCGCGGTGAAAACCGCCCTGGATTACACCTGGCGTACCCTGCGCGATGCCGAACAACCCGGCCGCGGCCAGTTCGTGCCGCGCCGCCTGCCGCTGGACCTCAGCTGATGGCAGCACCTGGCAAACTGCGCGGCCTGTACGCCATCACCGACAGCGAACTGCTGGCCGGCGGCAAGCTGCTGCCCTACGTGGAAGCGGCCCTGGCCGGCGGCGCGCGCCTGTTGCAGTACCGCGACAAATCCACCGATGAAGCCCGCCGTCTGCGCGAGGCCGAAGGACTGCGTACGCTGTGCGAGCACTACGGCGCCACGCTGATCATCAATGATGACGCCGAGCTGGCGGCGCGCCTGAGTGTCGGCCTGCACCTCGGCCAGGAAGACGGCTCGCTGGCTGCTGCACGCGCCCTGCTCGGCCGCCAGGCGATCATCGGCGGCACCTGCCACGCCCAGCTGGCCCTGGCCGAGCAAGCTGCGCGCGAAGGCGCCAGCTACGTGGCCTTCGGACGCTTCTTCAATTCACGGACCAAACCCGGCGCTCCGGCCGCCACCCTGGATCTGCTCGAGACGGCCAAAGCCCGCGTAGCGCTGCCGATCGTCGCCATCGGCGGCGTCGATCTGCATAACGCCGCCCCGCTGATCGAGCGCGGCGCCAGCATGATCGCCGTGATCCACGCCCTGTTCGCCGCCGACTCTGCTACCGAAGTGGAGCGCCGCGCGCGCGCCTTCAGCGCGCTGTTCGAATCGAACTGACCTACTTTTTCAGGAGAACCCTATGTCCCGCTCCGAAACGCTGTTCGCCAACGCTCAGAAACACATCCCCGGCGGCGTCAATTCCCCGGTCCGCGCGTTCAGGAGCGTGGGCGGCACGCCGCTGTTCTTCAAGCACGCCGAAGGCGCCTACGTCACCGATGAAGACGACAAGCGCTATGTCGACTACGTCGGTTCCTGGGGCCCGATGATTCTCGGCCACAGCCATCCTGAAGTACTCGACGCAGTGCGCAAGCAGCTCGACCACGGCCTGTCCTACGGCGCGCCGACCGCCATGGAAACCGAGATGGCCGATCTGGCCTGCTCGATCGTGCCGTCCATGGAGATGGTGCGCATGGTCAGTTCGGGCACCGAGGCGACCATGAGCGCCATCCGTCTGGCCCGTGGTTACACCGGCCGCGATGCGATCATCAAGTTCGAAGGCTGCTACCACGGCCATTCCGACAGCCTGCTGGTCAAGGCCGGTTCCGGCCTGCTGACTCAAGGCGTACCCAGCTCGGCCGGTGTGCCGGCGGATTTCGCCAAACACACCCTGACCCTGCCATTCAACGATATCGACGCCGTCGCCAAGACCCTCGCCGATGTCGGCCAGAGCGTGGCCTGCATCATCGTCGAGCCGGTGGCCGGCAACATGAACTGCGTGCCGCCCGCGCCGGGCTTCCTCGAAGGCCTGCGTGAACAATGCGACAAACATGGCGTGGTGCTGATCTTCGACGAAGTGATGACCGGTTTCCGCGTCGCCCTCGGCGGCGCCCAGGCGCACTACGGCGTTACCCCGGATCTGTCGACCTTCGGCAAGATCGTCGGCGGCGGCATGCCGGTAGGCTGCTTCGGTGGCAAGCGCGCCATCATGGAGCGCATCGCCCCGCTCGGCCCGGTCTACCAGGCCGGCACCCTGTCGGGTAACCCGCTGGCCATGGCCGCCGGCCTGACCACTCTCAAACTGATCAGCCGTCCGGGCTTCCACGCCGAGCTCGCCGACTACACCAGCCGCCTGTTGCAGGGCCTGCAGGATCGCGCCGATGCCGCCGGCATCCCGTTCGTCACCACCCAGGCGGGTGGCATGTTCGGCCTGTACTTCAGTGGCGCCGACGATATCGTCACCTTCGACGACGTGATGGCCAGCGACGCCGAACGCTTCAAGCGCTTCTTCCACCTGATGCTCGACGGCGGCGTGTACCTGGCGCCGAGCGCCTTCGAGGCCGGCTTCACCTCCATCGCCCATGGCGAGACCGAGCTGAAACTGACCCTCGACGCCGCCGAGCGCGCCTTTGCCGCCCTCAAGCAGGCCTGATCGAAGTAGCGCCGTTCGGCGCCTGAAGTGAACGGCGGGCAGCCTGAACAGTTCTCTGTCAGACACCCGCCGCGCACAAACCGACGCTCTGGCGACACTTTTGCGCCAGGTTGGGGCAGAAAAGCCGGCAAAGACTTTGTAAGAACGGTGTTGCTTATTTCATAATGTGATGCCGAGCCCAATTGGCCTCGTCATCCATCATCCACCTTTCAGCCTGTCGAGGTATCCGGATCTTCATGAAGCGCACCGGCCGCACCCTGTCCCTGGGCTGCCTGTTGCTCCTGCTGCCAACGCTCGGCGTGGCGGATGGAAACTCATTGCTGATCCCGGCGACCGGGAGCTGCTCGCTCAACGTCGCCACCGAAGACCTGCCTGCTGCGTTGCAAGCCTGCCAACAGAGCGCTGAAGGCGGCGATGCCCAGGCCCAGTACGAACTCGGCGAGTTCTATTACGAAGGCCGTTCCGGCGAGCGCGACCTGCCTCAGGCGCTGAACTGGTTCGAACACGCCTCCCTCCAGGGCCATGCCCAGGCGCAGTACCGCCTGGGCATGATGTTCTTCCATGGCGAAGGGGTGGCCGCCAACAACGTGCAGGCCTACATCGTGCTGAAGATGGCCGCGGTCAACGGCTCGGATGAAGCGATGGATGGCGCCGACGAAGTGGCCATGCAGATGCCCCGCGCCGAACAGGAAGTCGCCACCCAGGTGCTGGGGCAGATTTTCCGCAACTACCTGCAGGAACTGCAGGCCGCCGACAGCCTGTCGCCGTTCGCACCCCTCAAGTAATCAGCTAGTCAGCCGCGCTTGCGGCCACTCACTTCTCCGGCAGGGGCGGCATCGGGAACGGCATGACGTTGCCGCTGCCCTTGGCTTCGCTGATCTTCGGCGTGCCCAGGCGTTCCACCTCATCGATACGCACGATCGAATGCATCGGCACGAAGCTGCGTACCACGCCGTCGAACTGCGCCTTGAGCTTCTCCTCGCTGGGATCGACCACCAGTTGCGAGCGCTCGCCGAACACGAATTCCTCGATTTCCAGAAAGCCCCACAGATCGCTCTGGAAGATCTGCTTGGCGTACATCTCGTACACCTGGCCCTGGTTGAGAAAGATCACCTTGTAGATGGGGTCGCGCTTGGTCATGGATAACGAACGGCTGGCTGTGCAATGAAAGGGCGCGAATCTTAGCACGCCACCACATCGCGTCGTGCCCCTCCCGTCCTGCGCCTGTGGCCTCGGGCGGCCAACCCTCCTATAATCCGCGGTCATTTTTTCACCGCCGACGAATCGCCATGACCAAGAAGCTCTATATCGAAACCCACGGTTGCCAGATGAACGAGTACGACAGCTCGCGCATGGTCGACCTGCTGGGCGAGCATCAGGCCCTGGAAGTCACCGATCGGCCGGAGGATGCCGACGTCATCCTGCTCAACACCTGCTCGATCCGCGAGAAGGCCCAGGACAAGGTGTTCTCCCAGCTTGGCCGCTGGCGCGAGCTGAAGCTGGAGAACCCGGATCTGGTGATCGGCGTCGGCGGCTGCGTGGCCAGCCAGGAAGGTGCGGCGATCCGTGACCGCGCGCCCTACGTCGACGTGGTATTCGGCCCGCAGACCCTGCATCGCCTGCCGGAGATGATCGACGCCGCGCGCGTGACCAAAACCGCCCAGGTGGACATTTCCTTCCCCGAGATCGAGAAGTTCGATCGCCTGCCCGAGCCACGCGTGGACGGCCCCAGCGCCTTCGTTTCAGTGATGGAAGGCTGCAGCAAGTACTGCACCTTCTGCGTGGTGCCCTACACCCGCGGCGAGGAAGTCAGCCGCCCACTGGACGATGTACTCGGCGAGATCATCCATCTGGCCGAGAACGGCGTGCGTGAAGTGACCCTGCTGGGCCAGAACGTCAACGGCTACCGCGGCGAAACCCGTGATGGCGGCATCGCCGACTTCGCCGAGCTGCTGTACCTGGTGGCGGCCATCGACGGCATCGACCGCATTCGCTACACCACCAGCCACCCGCTGGAATTCTCCGACGCGCTGATCAAGGCCCACGCGGAAATCCCCGAGCTGGTGAAATTCGTGCACCTGCCGGTGCAATCGGGCTCGGACCGCATCCTGGCAGCCATGAAGCGCAACCACACCGCGCTGGAATACAAGTCGCGCATCCGCAAGCTCAAGGCCGCGGTGCCGGACATCGTGATCAGTTCGGACTTCATCATCGGCTTCCCCGGCGAGACCGAGAAGGACTTCGAGCAGACCATGAAGCTGGTGCAGGACGTCGGTTTCGACTTCTCCTATTCCTTCGTCTACAGCTCGCGCCCGGGCACGCCGGCGGCCGATCTGGCCGACGACACCCCGGAAGAGGTCAAGAAGCAGCGCCTGCAGATTCTGCAGAACCGCATCAACCAGCAGGGCTTCGAGACCAGCCGGCGCATGGTCGGCAGCGTACAGCGCATCCTGGTCACCGACTTCTCCAAGAAGGACCCGGGCAAGCTACAGGGCAAGACCGAGAACAACCGCTTCGTCAACTTCCAGTGCGACAACCCACGCCTGATCGGCCAGTTCGTCGACGTGCATATCGACGAAGCGCTGCCGCACTCCTTACGCGGCACCCTGATCGAACGCCATTGAAGAAGTAGCCGGCTGCCCGCATATGGTGATGACGCGCCAAGCGCAGCGCGGCTGTCGGCCGCGCTTTCACTCGTCCCTGGCTAGCGCTATTCTCTCCCTTCCATTCAGCCGACGGCGGCCATAAAACGACCTTGAATACCACCTCGACACCTCATCGCTTCACCCTCGAACCCTTCGAAGCCAAGCGCTTCGCCAACCTCAGCGGGCAATTCGACGAGCACCTGCGCCTGATCGAATCGCGCCTTGGCATCGAGATCCGCAACCGCGGCAACCAGTTCGAGCTGCTGGGCGAGCCCGGGCAGACCACCTCTGCCGAGAACCTGCTGCGCCGCCTGTACCGTGAAACCGACGCGACCGAGCTGTCGCCGGACATGGTGCACCTGTTCCTGCAGGAGTCGGGCATCGAGGAGCTGAACAACCCCAGTGCCAACCTCAATATCGCACTGCGCACGCGCAAGGGCATGATCCGCCCGCGCGGCGCCAACCAGCAGTTGTACGTGAAGGCAATTCTCGACCACGACATCAACTTCGGCATAGGCCCGGCCGGTACCGGCAAGACCTATCTGGCCGTAGCCGCTGCCGTGGACGCCCTGGAACGCGAGCAGATCCGCCGCATCCTGCTGGTGCGCCCGGCGGTCGAGGCTGGCGAGAAGCTCGGTTTCCTGCCCGGTGACCTGTCGCAGAAGATCGACCCGTACCTGCGCCCGCTCTACGACGCCCTGTACGAGATGCTCGGTTTCGAGCAGGTGGCCAAGCTGATCGAGAAACAGGTGATCGAAGTCGCGCCGCTGGCCTACATGCGCGGCCGCACGCTGAACAACAGCTTCATCATTCTCGATGAGAGTCAGAACACCACCATGGAACAGATGAAGATGTTCCTGACCCGTATCGGTTTCGGCTCCACCGCGGTGATCACCGGCGACGTCACCCAGGTCGACCTGCCGCGCGGCACCAAGAGTGGCCTCAAGCACGTGATCGAAGTGCTCAAGGGCGTACCAGGCATCAGCTTCACCCACTTCCTGCCCAAGGACGTGGTGCGCCACCCGCTGGTTCAGCGCATTGTCGAGGCCTATGAGCGTTTCGACGCCGAGCATCAGCCGTTCGACCGCCGCCCGGCGGACAACGACCCGGGAGCGCGCTCCGAGCCATGATCGAACTGGATCTGCAGGTCGCGAGCACAGCTGGCCACCTGCCCGCCGAGGCCGACTTTCAGGCTTGGTGTGCGATTGCCTTGCGCCAACGCAGCGCCGACTCGGAACTGACCATCCGCCTGGTGGACGAAGAGGAAGGCCGCGAGCTCAATCGCACCTGGCGCGGCAAGGACTACGCCACCAACGTGCTGTCCTTCCCGGCCGATGTACCCGACGAATTACTCGATATACCGCTGCTCGGCGACCTAGTGATCTGCGTGCCAGTGGTCGAGCGTGAGGCTGTCGAGCAAGGCAAGACTCTGGAGGCGCATTGGGCGCATCTGGTGATACACGGCTGTTTGCATCTTTTGGGCTACGACCACATCCTTGACTCGGAAGCCGAGGAGATGGAAGGCCTGGAACGAATATTGCTCGCCGAGCTGGGTCATCCCGACCCGTATGCCGGCGACGAATGACATAGGGATCCCGAGTAAAACGCCATGAGCGAAGACCGATCGAGCAACGAGCAGAAGTCCTGGTTGAACAAACTGACCCAGGCTTTTGCTCATGAGCCGAAAAACCGCCAGGAACTGCTGGAAGTCCTGCGCGATGCCCACCAGAACAAGCTGCTCGATAGCGAGGCCCTGGCCATCGTCGAAGGCGCCATCCAGGTCGCCGACCTGCAGGTTCGCGACATCATGGTGCCGCGCTCCCAGGTGGTAACCATCAAGGCCAGCCAGTCTCCCAAGGAATTCCTCCCGGTGATCATCGACGCGGCGCACTCGCGCTATCCGGTGATCGGCGAAACCCTCGACGACGTGCTCGGCATCCTGCTGGCCAAGGATCTGCTGCCCCTGCTGCTGACCGACCAGCCGGACTTCAACATCCGCGACATGCTGCGCCCGGCCACTTTCGTGCCCGAGTCCAAGCGCCTCAACGTGCTGCTGCGCGAATTTCGCGCCAACCACAACCACATGGCGGTGGTGATCGACGAATACGGAGGCGTCGCCGGCCTGGTGACCATCGAGGATGTGCTCGAGCAGATCGTCGGCGACATCGAGGACGAGCACGACGTCGAGGAAGACAGCTACGTCAAACCGCTGCCCAGCGGCGACTTCCTGGTCAAGGCGCTGACGCCTATCGATCACTTCAACGAAACCTTCACCACCGATTTCTCCGACGACGAGTTCGACACCGTCGGCGGCTTGGTGATGAGCGCGTTCGGCCACCTGCCCAAGCGCAACGAAGTGACGGTGATCGGCGAATTCCGCTTTCGCGTGCTCAACGCCGACAGCCGCCGTGTGCACCTGCTACGCCTGACACCGCTGGCCCGCTGACCCGACACCCCATCATTCGATGGGGTGTTTTCTATCGTGAGTCTCTCGATGAACCGACTGTTCCAACCCGGCTGGGCCGGCAACCTGATCGCTCTGCTGGCCGGTGCGCTGACTACCCTGGCGCTGGCGCCCTATGGCATCTGGCCGCTGGCGCTGCTGTCCATCGCCCTGCTCTACCGCGGCCTGCGGGCGCTGACCCCGCGCCAGGCAGCCTGGCGCGGCTGGTGGTACGGCTTCGGGCTGTTCGCCTCGGGCACCAGCTGGGTTTACGTGAGCATTCACGACTACGGCGCGGCCTCACCGCCGCTGGCCGCCTTCCTGACCCTGGGTTTTGTCGCCGGCCTGGGCCTCTTCTTCGCCCTCGCCACCTGGCTGTGGGCGCTGTGCCTGCGCCGTGACAGTGCGCCATTGGGCGATGCTCTGGCGTTCGCTGCGCTGTGGGTGGCCCAGGAAGCGTTTCGCGGTTGGTTCCTCACCGGCTTTCCGTGGCTCTACGCCGGCTACAGCCAGCTCGACGGCCCCATGGCCGGCCTGGCGCCGATTGGCGGCGTGTGGCTGCTGTCGTTCGCCCTGGCATTGAGCGCCGCGCTCCTGGTTAACCTGCCGCGCCTGCTCGGCAACAAGCCACAACTAGCCGAGGCGCTGGTGCTGCTGATCGCGCCCTGGCTGCTCGGCGCGGCATTCAAGGATCACCCCTGGACCGCCCCGGCGGGCGAGCCGGTCAGCGTCGCGGCGATCCAGGGCAATGTGGCCCAGAACCTCAAGTGGGACCCGGCCCAGCTCAATGCGCAGCTGGCGCTGTACCGCGACATGAGTTTCGCCAGCAAGCCAGTAGACATTCTGGTGTGGCCGGAAACCGCAGTGCCGGTGCTCAAGGATCAAGCCATCGGCTACCTGAGCATGATGGATCGCTTCGCCAGCGACCGGAAAAGCGCGCTAATCACCGGCGTGCCGATTCGCCAGCCCAATGCCGACGGTGAGATGCGTTACTACAACGCGGTCAGCGTGGTCGGCCAGGGCGCTGGCGACTACCTCAAGCAGCGCCTGGTGCCATTCGGCGAATACGTGCCGCTGCAGGATATGCTGCGCGGGCTGATCGCCTTCTTCGACCTGCCGATGTCCGACTTTGCCCGCGGCGAGCACGACCAGCCGCTGCTCGAAGCCAAGGGGCACCGCATCGCCACCTTTATCTGCTACGAAGTGGTCTACCCGGAATTCGCCGCCGAGATGGCAGCCCAGAGCGATCTGCTGCTGACGGTCAGCAACGACACCTGGTTCGGCAAGTCGATCGGCCCGCTGCAGCATCTGCAGATGGCGCAGATGCGCGCTCTGGAGGCTGGCCGCTGGATGATCCGCGCCACCAACAACGGCGTGACCGTGCTGATCGACCCGTTCGGGCACATCACCGAACGCCTGCCGCAATTCGAGCAAGCCACGCTCTACGGCCAGGTGCAGCCGATGCAGCACCTGACGCCCTACCTGCAATGGCGCTCGTGGCCGCTGATCATGCTCTGCAGCTTGCTGGCCGGCTGGGCGCTGGTGCGGCGGCGTCAGGATGCGAAGTAACTGAGTTGAGCTGACTATTGGGACCAGGCTGGCGCTTATCCCATACGCAGAATCGGCGCCATGACTAATGGAAGCGCGCAGGGCCCCATGGTCCATGCGCGCGACGTGACGGGCATGGCCCGTTCCCACAGGGGATAAGCGGCGACGACCAACTCACCGGCCAATCCGCAGCCTGCACTCCGATGAGTAGGGTGGGCTTTAGCCCACCACTTGACGCTACCGTCCGTAAACCAGCGAATAAGCCAGCGCGCCGATCACCTCATTGAGCAGCAAGGTGCTCTGCCAGAACGCCTTGCCTTCCGGCAGCCAGCCGCCCATCGGTCGGCCGTTGGGCACACCGAGAAAGCCCACCGGCGCTGTCGCCACTTCAAAACCTGCCTGTTCGAAACACCAGCGCGAACGCGGCATGTGCCAGGCCTGGGTCACCAGCAACACCCGGCGAATACCTTCAGGTTTCAGCAGCGCAGCGGTCTCGGTCGCATTCTCCCAGGTGGTGCGGCTGCGCGCTTCCTGCCAGCGCACCTCGACACCGAGATCCTCGTGCATCACCTCGGCCATCATCGCCGCTTCGCTCGGCGGGCGACCAAAATGCAGGCCACCAGTGGTCAGCACCGGCAACCCGGACGCCTTGGCCAGCCGCGCCGCATAGCGGGTGCGCTCAAGGGCCATGGCGCTGGGCTGCTCGCCACCCCAGGCGGGGTCGTCCGAATCACGGCCACCGCCGAGCACGACGATCACATCCGCCTGCTGCACCAGGGCGCTCCACTGCTGCTGGGCGATGGCCGGCTCGCGCTCGATCACCTTGGCCATCCACTCTACCGTCACCGGCAGGCTCATCAGCCACAGGCCACCCAGCCCGAGCGTGAAACAGCACAGCGCCAGGCGCGGGAAACGCCGACGCAGGAACCAGCCCAGGGCGATGAGCAGCAACAGGATGCCGGGCGGCATGAAGAATTGCTTGAGCAGATAGCGCAGCGGCATCGAGCACCTCCAAAAAGGCTCGAAGCCTAGGGTCTGTTGACGTTTCAGCGCAAGCGAACGCAGCAACCTGCGGCCAGGGTCAGGACTTGTGGCACTCGGGCTCGCGACCGGCCAAGGCCGGCTGGCGCTCGAATGGCGGCTGCGCAACCGCCGACTGGTAGTGACGCGCCGCCGTGGCGTGCCAGCCATTGAGCCAGGCGCGATCCTTGGCAAGGTAGGCGGTGATCAGCGCCAGCTCGTCGGGCGACAGGCCGCGCACTTCCATGTCCGGGGGCGGCTGGCTGGACAGCTGCGCCAGATTATCGGCTTCGTCCAGGGCAACGGTCAGGCGTTCCAGCAACCGTCCGTAGGGGTCGCTCTCGCTATGGGTATCTAAGGGGACTTGCATCGCACACCTCCAGGCAGGGCGCCCTCAACTGAGCGTAGCCGCCACCCCGCAGCCGGCTTGCCGCGACGACAAATGGCGCCGTCGACAGCGCGCCGCGCAATCAGCGTTTCCCTCTGCCAAGGGGGGTCATGTATGCTACGGCGTTTCCCGAAAGCCCCTTTCCCTAGCGCAAGTAGCCATGCACGAACAGTATCAGCCACGTGAAATCGAAGCCGCCGCGCAATCCCACTGGGACGCGCAGAACTCCTTTGCTGTCAGCGAACAACCCGGCAAGGACACCTTCTACTGCCTGTCGATGTTCCCCTATCCGAGCGGCAAGCTACACATGGGGCACGTGCGCAACTACACCATCGGTGACGTGATTGCCCGCTACCAGCGCATGCAGGGCAAGAACGTGCTGCAGCCCATGGGCTGGGACGCTTTCGGCATGCCGGCGGAAAACGCCGCCATGAAGAACAACGTGGCGCCGGCCAAGTGGACCTACGAGAACATCGCCTACATGAAGTCCCAGCTGAAAAGCCTGGGCCTGGCCATCGACTGGTCTCGTGAAGTCACCACCTGCAAGCCGGACTACTACCGCTGGGAACAATGGCTGTTCACCCGCCTGTTCGAAAAAGGCGTGATCTACCGCAAGAACGGTACCGTCAACTGGGACCCGGTCGATCAGACCGTGCTGGCCAACGAGCAAGTCATCGACGGCCGCGGCTGGCGTTCCGGCGCGGTGATCGAAAAGCGCGAGATCCCCATGTACTACTTCAAGATCACCGCCTACGCGGATGAACTCCTGAGTAGCCTGGACGAACTCGATGGCTGGCCGGAACAGGTCAAGACCATGCAGCGCAACTGGATCGGCAAATCCCGCGGCATGGAAGTGCAGTTTCCCTACAACGTCGACTCCATTGGCGAAGCCGGTGCGCTGAAAGTCTTCACCACCCGCCCGGATACCCTGATGGGTGCAACCTACGTCGCCGTGGCTGCCGAGCACCCGCTGGCCACCCTGGCCGCCAAGGAGAACCCCGAGCTGCAGGCGTTCATCGCCGAATGCAAGGCTGGCAGCGTCGCCGAAGCCGACATGGCCACCCAGGAAAAGAAAGGCCTGCCGACCTCGCTGTTCGTCGAGCACCCGCTGACCGGCGAGAAGCTGCCGGTGTGGGTCGCCAACTACGTGCTGATGCATTACGGCGATGGCGCGGTGATGGCGGTTCCGGCCCACGATGAGCGCGACTTCGCCTTCGCCCGCAAGTACCACCTGCCGGTCAAGGCCGTGGTGCGTACCAGCGCCGGCGATGAAGTCGGTAGCGAATGGCAGGACGCCTATGGCGAGCACGGCCAGCTGATCAACTCCGGCGAGTTCGACGGCCTGGACTTCGAAGGCGCGTTCGACGCCATCGAAGCGGCGCTGCTGCGCAAGAACCTCGGCAAATCCCGCACCCAGTTCCGCCTGCGCGACTGGGGCATCAGCCGCCAGCGCTACTGGGGCTGCCCGATCCCGATCATCCACTGTGACAGCTGTGGCGACGTACCGGTGCCGGAAGACCAGCTGCCGGTGGTGCTGCCCGAAGACGTGGTGCCCGATGGCGCCGGCTCGCCGCTGGCACGCATGCCGGAATTCTACGAATGCAGCTGCCCGAAATGCGGCGCACCGGCCAAGCGCGAAACCGACACCATGGACACCTTCGTGGAGTCGTCCTGGTACTTCGCCCGCTACGCCTCGCCGCACTACACCGGCGGCATGGTCGACCCAGTCGCGGCCAACCACTGGCTGCCGGTTGACCAGTACATCGGCGGTATCGAACACGCCATCCTGCACCTGCTCTATGCGCGCTTCTTCCACAAGCTGATGCGCGACGAAGGCCTGGTCACCTCCAACGAGCCGTTCAAGAACCTGCTGACCCAGGGCATGGTGGTCGCTGAGACCTACTACCGCGGCCCAGTGACCAATAGGACCTGGATCAACCCGGCTGACGTGGTAATCGAGCGCGACAGCAAAGGCAAGATCATCTCCGCTGTTCTCAAAAGCGACGGACTTCCGGTGGAAATCGGCGGCACCGAGAAGATGGCCAAGTCCAAGAACAACGGTGTCGACCCGCAAGCGATGATCGATGCCTACGGCGCCGACACTTGCCGCCTGTTCATGATGTTCGCTTCACCACCCGACATGAGCTGCGAATGGTCGGATGCTGGCGTCGAAGGCGCCAACCGCTTCCTGCGCCGCGTCTGGCGTCTGGCCCAAGGCCACGTCGCTCAGGGCCTGCCGAGCGTGCTGGATGTCGCCAAGCTGGATGACGCCGGCAAGGAAATCCGCCGCGCCATCCACCTGGCCATCAAGCAGGCCTCCCAGGACGTAGGCCAGCACCACAAGTTCAACACCGCCATCGCCCAGGTGATGACCCTGATGAACGTGCTGGAAAAAGCCCCCCAGGACAATGACCAGCAGCGCGCCCTGATCCAGGAAGGCCTGGAAACCGTCGCCCTGCTGCTCGCCCCGATCACCCCGCACATCTGTCACGAACTGTGGCAGGAGCTGGGCCACGAAGAAGCCATCATCGACGCCAGCTGGCCGGTGGTGGACGAGTCGGCTCTGGTGCAGGACAGCCTGACCCTGGTGATCCAGGTCAACGGTAAGCTGCGCGGGCAGATCGAAGTGCCGGCCGATGCCAGCCGTGAGGCGGTCGAGGTCGCTGCACGCAGCAACGAGAACGTACAACGCTTCACCGAAGGGCTGACGATCCGCAAGGTCATCGTGGTGCCCGGCAAGCTGGTCAATATCGTCGCCGGTTGAGGCGACAGGGAACGGCCGGTCGCCACTGGCGACCGGCATCCGGTCTAGAGTTTCGGCCATGCCGGCCAGCGGAGCCGGCAGGACAAGGGGATACGAGATGATCAAGCGCAATCTGTTGGTAATCGGCCTGGCAGGCCTGCTCGGCGCGTGCGGCTTCCAGCTGCGTGGCACCGGCGACGTGCAGTTCGCCCTCAAGGAGCTCGACGTCAGCGCACGCGACACTTACGGCGACACCGTGCGTGAGGTCAAGGACGTGCTCGAGAACAACGGCGTAAAAGTGTTCCAGGGCGCCGCTTACAAGCTGTACCTGGCAGGCGAGAAGGAAAGCCAGCGTTCGGCCAGTTACACCAGCTCGGCGCGCAGCGTCGAGTACGAGCGCACCATGACGCTGAATTACGAGATCCGTGGCGCCAAGAACCTGCTGCTGCTGAGCAACACGCTCGAAGTGCAGAACTATTACGTGCAGGACTCCAACAACCTGATCGGCAACGACCAGCAGGCTGCCCAGCTGCGCACCGAAATGCGCCGCGACCTGGTGCAACAGCTGACTCTGCGCCTGCAGCAGATCACCCCGGCACAGCTGGACGAACTGCAGCAGACCGCCGAAGCCAAGGCGAAGGCCGAAGCCGACGCCCTGGAAGCAGCCCGTCAGCGTGAAGCCGCGCAGCCGCAGCAGTCGCCCATCGAACTACCTGTCCAGTAAGAACCTGTTTACGATCTGCTGCGCGTCGGCCCTGCGGCGTTAAAAACAGGCGCGGAATGCTCATGTACAAAAGTACAGTCGCCCGCGACTCCGACCGTTCCTCGCCTGTTTTTGTGAGGCCTTTTAGGCCTTGCAGGGCTCTAGCTCGCAAGATCTAAAGACGTTCCAAGACGGACGAGGCCTCTCAGGCTTACCCATGAAACTCGCTCCCGCCCAACTCGGCAAACACCTGCAAGGCACCCTCGCCCCGGTTTACGTGGTATGTGGCGATGAGGCCCTGCTCTGCCAGGAAGCCACTGACGCCATCCGCAGCGCCAGCCGCGCCCAGGGTTTCACCGAGCGCGAAGTGTTTCATGCCGAGGCCAATTTCGACTGGGGCATGCTCTACGAAGCCGGCGCCAGCCTGTCGTTGTTCGCCGAGAAGCGCGTCATCGAGCTGCGCATCCCCAACGGCAAGCCTGGGGACAAGGGCGCGGCGGCGATTCTCGAATACCTCAATCGTCCGCCGGAAGACACCCTGCTGCTGATCACCCTGCCCAAACTCGATGGCAGCACGCAGAAGACCAAGTGGGCCAAGGCGCTCATCGACGGGCCCAACTGCCAGTTCGTGCAGATCTGGCCGGTGGATGCCAATCAGTTGCCGCAGTGGATCCGCCAGCGCCTGGCCCAGGCCGGCATGAACGCCAGTGCCGATGCGGTCGACCTGATCGCCGCGCGGGTCGAAGGCAACCTGCTGGCCGCCGCCCAGGAAATCGAGAAGCTCAAGCTGCTCGCCGATGGCCAGCAGATCGATGCCGGAACCGTGCAGGCCGCTGTCGCCGACAGCGCCCGTTACGACGTCTTCGGCCTGATCGACGCCATCCTCAATGGCGAAGCCGCCCACGCCTTGCGCATGCTCGACGGCCTGCGCGGCGAGGGTCAGGAATCGCTGTTCATCGTGGTCATGCTGGCCCGCGAACTGCGCCAGTTGGCCAACATTGCTTACCAGCATGGTCAGGGCATACCGCTGGACAAGGCCTTCGCCTCCGCCCGCCCGCCGGTGTGGGATAAGCGCCGCCCGCTGGTCAGCAAGGCCCTGCAGCGACACACGCCAGCACGCTGGAACGCCCTGCTGATGGATGCCCAGCAGATCGATGCACAGGTCAAGGGCCAGGCGCCGGGTGATCCCTGGGCCAGCCTGTCGCGCCTTGTGCTGATGATGGCCGGGCAACGTCTGAAGCTTGGCGCTTAAGCCTACCTTGCGTATGGACATTGGCTCTGCAGCGGCGCATCATTCGCGCCGCTCGCTATCCGGGCGGGCACCGATCGAGGATCTGCCATGAGCAAGAAGAAGCGCCCC
Source organism: Phytopseudomonas straminea (assembly GCF_900112645.1). Taxonomy (GTDB): domain Bacteria; phylum Pseudomonadota; class Gammaproteobacteria; order Pseudomonadales; family Pseudomonadaceae; genus Aquipseudomonas; species Aquipseudomonas straminea. The sequence goes on from NZ_FOMO01000004.1 coordinate 272,014, forward strand.
AACAAGGCCAAATCCATCATCGCCCAGCCGCTGTTCCGCTCACGCCAGGAGCGCCCCGGCAAAGGAAAAGGCAGCTACAACCGCCAAGCCTCCCAGCAAAACTGGGAGGCTTGTTCGTTTGTGGCGGCTTGAAAAATTCGCCCGGCCCGAATTTCCCCTCATCCGTGCTAAGGTGGTCGCCTGCAAAACGTGTTGAGATGACCATGCCCAACCTGTTCATTCGCGGCCTGCCGGCGACCGCTGCGGCCAGCTTCCTGCTTTTGCTCACGGCTTGCGCCGATGCCCCTGCCCAGCCCCTGGCGTCCACGAGTGCCGCGCCGAGTGCAACCGATGCCAACAGCCAGCCCGTCGACCAGCAGCTGACCTTCGAACAGTGGCGCGACCTGCTGCGCAGCGACGCCATCGCCGCCGGTATCAGCCCGCCCCTGTTCGACCGCGCTTTCGCCGGCGTGACGCCCAACCCGGATGTGGTCAAGGCCGACAGCAGCCAGCCCGAATTCAGCCGCCCCGTATGGGAATACCTCAAGGGCGCGGTGTCGCCGAGCCGGGTCGCTCGCGGGCGCATTCTGCTGGCCCAGAACCGTGCCACCCTCAACCAGATCGAACAGCGTTACGGCGTTGACGCCGAAACCCTGGTCGCCATCTGGGGCCTGGAGAGCAACTTCGGCAGCAACATAGGCAGCCACAACGTGGTGCGCTCGCTGGCGACCCTGGCCTACGAAGGCCGTCGTCAGGCCTTCTGGCGGGGGCAGTTGCTGGCCGTGCTGCAGATTCTCCAGCATGGCGACATCGCTCCCGAGAGCCTCGTCGGTTCCTGGGCCGGCGCCATGGGCCAGACCCAGTTCATGCCTACTACCTACAACGAGCATGCCGTGGATTTCGACGGCGACGGCAAGCGTGACGTATGGACCTCCACCGCCGATGCTCTGGCCTCCGCCGCTCACTACCTGCAAAGCGGCAACTGGCAGCTGCGCCAGCCCTGGGGCTTCGAAGTCCATCTGCCGAAGGGCTTCGACTACGCCCAGGCCGACCCGGAAGTGCGCCGCAGCTTGGCGCAGTGGCGCGAACTGGGCGTGCGACCGATGGGCCAGCCCCTGAGCCCACCGCGTGACGACGCCACCGCCACCCTGCTGCTGCCCGCCGGGCACCGCGGGCCGGCGTTCCTGCTGTTCAACAACTTCCGAAGCATCCTGCGCTACAACAATTCGACCTCCTACGCCCTGGCTATCGGCCTGCTGTCCGACGCGCTGCGTGGCGGCAACGCTGTACAGGCCAGCTGGCCAGAGGGCGACCGCCAGCTGGGCCGCAGCGAGCGCATCGAACTGCAGGAACGCCTCAACGCGCGCGGCTTCGACTCCGGCCATGCCGACGGCATCATCGGCGCCAACACCCGCAAGGCCATCCGCGCCTTCCAGCTGCACCTGGGCTGGCCAGCCGACGGCTACCCGGATGCCGAGCTGCTCGAACAGCTGCGCCAGCCGCACTGACCCCGCCGCGTGGTGATGCCCCTCACCACGCGTTTTTTCTGCGTTTGCGATTCGCCCGTTCCTGGGCGACTCTGTAGCAGGCATCCCCTGTGATCCAGGAGATGCCTGACTGCCCGAAAGCCGTGATCCGGCGCGGGTCAATGACAACAGAGAGGTCGCTATGCACGACATCGAGCTGAACGAAGAACAACGCATGATCCGCGACTGCACCCGGCAGTTCGCCCGGCGCGCCATCGCGCCCCACGCCCAGGACTGGGAAAAGGCAGGCTGGATAGACGACGCGGCGGTCTCCCAGATGGGCGAGATGGGCCTCTTGGGCATGATCGTGCCGGACACCTGGGGCGGCAGCTATCTGGATTACGTGGCCTATGCCCTGGCCGTGGAAGAAGTATCCGCCGCCGACGGTGCCACCGGCACCCTGATGAGCGTGCACAACTCGGTAGGCTGCGGCCCGCTGCTCAATTACGGCAGCGAGGAGCAGAAAGGCGAATGGCTGGCGCGCCTGGCCAGCGGCGAAGTAATCGGCTGCTTCTGCCTGACCGAACCCCAGGCCGGCTCCGAGGCCCACAACCTGCGCACCCGCGCCGAGCTGCGCGACGGCCGCTGGGTGCTCAATGGCGCCAAGCAGTTCGTCAGCAATGGCCGCCGCGCCGGGCTGGCCATCGTCTTCGCGGTGACCGATGCCCCACTGGGCAAGCAGGGCATCTCAGCCTTTCTGGTGCCCACCAATACTCCGGGGTTTCGCATCGAGCGCAGCGAACACAAGATGGGCATCCGCGCCTCGGACACCTGCGCCATCACCCTGGACGACTGCAGCATTCCGGCCGCCAACCTGCTCGGCGAGCGCGGCAAGGGCCTGAGCATCGCCCTGTCCAATCTCGAAGGCGGACGCATCGGCATTGCCGCCCAAGCGGTCGGTATCGCTCGCGCTGCATTCGAAGCTGCTCTGCTCTACTCCCGCGAACGGGTACAGTTCGACAAGCCGATTGGCGAACACCAGAGCATCGCCAACCTGTTAGCCGACATGCACACCCAGATCAACGCCGCCCGCCTGCTGACCCTGCATGCCGCACGCCTGCGCAGCGCCGGCCAGCCATGCCTGTCGGAAGCCTCCCAGGCCAAGCTGTTCGCCTCGGAAATGGCCGAGCGGGTGTGCTCCAAGGCCCTGCAGGTACACGGTGGCTACGGCTATCTGGAGGACTTCCCGGTGCAGCGTTATTACCGTGATGCGCGCATCACCCAGATCTACGAAGGCGCCAGCGAAATCCAGCGCCTACTGATCGCCCGGGAACTCAAGCACTACTTGCTGTAAGAACCTGTTCACGATCGTTATGCATGAAGCTGCAGCTACAAGGTGAGAGCGGACGGTGGGCATGGTGCTTTGTGGGACATGCTTTAGCCTCGAGTCTTTTTCAAGGCAAACAAAGAGCTCGGGGCTAAAGCCCCTCCCACGAGTTCGCGAACGGCCGTTTCCTCGGGAAAAGGCAGCCGTCAATGATCCATTGTGGGAGCGGGCGGGGACGCCTAGTTCATGCCCGCGAAAAATCGCGGGCATGGTCCGCTCCCACAGATACTGCGCCGATGACCACTACCGCCACTTGGCTGCCAAAATCGAAGAACCTGGGCTGCAAGATCATGAACAGTTTCTAAGCACTTCTCCTAACCCTTGAGCAGCCGCGCCTCCGCGTTATCCAGATCGCGGAGGATCTCGGCCAGCATGTCGTCGTCCAGTTGATGATCCTTGCGCATCCGGTACAGCTCCAGCCGCTGGGTGCGCAGGGCATTGAGGCGCATGCGGTATTCGAGCTGGTCACACTGGCGCTGGTGCTCGCGCGACTCCTCGGCACGCCGGGTGCGTGCGCGTTCGAGCAGGTCGCGATATTCGCTCATCAGCTTGGCGCGGATCTCGGCCGTAGCGATGGCGCTGTCGGTATCGGCGGCTTTTTCCTCATCAGCCTCCAGACAGCGGATCGCCGCCTCTAGCACCTGGGCGCGGTGCTGATTGAGCTCGGCCTCGTGCCGCGCCACGTTGTCCTGGGGCAGCCGCGGCAGCAGTTGGGGCAGCAGCACACTGGCGACCAGCAACGACACCAGAATCACCCCGGCAGCGATGAGGATCAGCAGGTTACGCTCGGGAAAGGCCTCGCCATTGTTGAGCAGCAACGGCAGCGACATCACACCGGCCAGGGTCACCGCACCGCGCACACCGCCGATGGTCAGCACCGCAGTCAGCGCGATGCGCGATTGCCCGGCGAAGCGCGTCGACTTGCCCCGCCAGCGCCGCAGCATGCCGGAGGTGCGCCAGTAGCAGTACACCCAGACGAAACGCAGCACCATCAACACTCCGTAGATCGCCAGCACATAGCCCAGCGCCGGCCACAGCAGGTGCCAGGCGTCGGCATGATCACCGATCACCGCCTTGATGATGTCCGGCAACTGCAGGCCCAGCAGCAGGAATATCAGGCCGTTGAAGGTGAACTCGAGCATCGCCCATACGCCACGGTTGAGCAGCCGCGTGGTGGTCTGCCGTGGCAACAGGTCGAGGCGGCTCTGCATCATGCCGGCCGCCACCGCCGAGAGAATTCCAGACAGCCCCAGGTGCTCGGCCGCCACATAGGCCGCAAAAGGCAACAACAGCATGAGCAGCACATGGGGCGCCGGCTCCTCCCAGCCTCGGGCGATCATCCAGGCGCGCAGGCGACCGAGCAGGTAACTCAGCGCCATGCCGATCAGCAGGCCGCCGGCGGCTACCAGCACGAACTGCAGGCTGGCATCGGTGAACGAGAACACCCCGGTGAGGGTGGCCGCCACGGCGAACTTGAATGCCACCAGACCGGAGGCATCGTTCATCAAGGCTTCGCCTTGCAGCAGATTGTTCAGCGTATTGGGCAGGCGCCCGTGGGTAATCGCCGATACCGCCACCGCATCGGTCGGCGATAGCACCGCTGCCAGAGCGAAACAGGCGGCCAGGGGAACCTGGGGCAGCAACCAGTGAATGAAATATCCGGCGCCCAGAATAGTCACGAACACCAGCACGAACGCCAGGAACAGGATCGGCGCGCGCAGTTTGCGAAACTGCCCCTTGGGCATGCGCCAACCATCGACGAACAGCAGCGGCGGGATGAACAGCAGCAGGAACAACTCAGGGTCCAGGCGTACGTGCAGGCCCAGCGCTGGCACCGCCAGCAAGGCGCCGATAACGATCTGCAGGATCGGCAGCGGCAAGGGAATGAATTGCGCGCTGATACGGGTGCCACTGACCACCAGCAACATGATCAGAATGGTGTAGAGAAGCTGCATGAGGGGAGAGATCCTTTGCGATGACGGCCGCCTGGCGAGGGCCGGTGCATTCTAACGCCAGCAGCGTGCAGGCGGATGCGCCGCAAGCCGAATCGACGTGGCATAATCGGCGGCCTCGGTATTCACAAGCAGCAACGGGGACTCGACGAGTGGAGTCCTCCAGAGGTAGACCAATGAGTTACGTGCTTTATGGCATCAAGGCCTGCGACACCATGAAGAAGGCCCGCACCTGGCTCGACGAGCGCGGTGCCACTTACCAGTTCCACGATTACAAGACCGCCGGCATCGACCGCGGCAACCTGCAGAAATGGTGCGACGAACACGGCTGGGAAACCATCCTCAATCGTGCCGGCACCACCTTCCGCAAGCTCGACGACGCGCAGAAAAGCGATCTCGACCAGGCCAAGGCCATCGACCTGATGCTGGCCCAACCATCGATGATCAAGCGCCCGGTGCTGGACCTTGGCACCCGCACCCTGATCGGTTTCAAACCCGAGCGTTACGCCGCCGAACTGGCCTGATATCGCGACCTCAATCGAATTCGCTGCAAGGAAAAGCTCATGTCCAATACTCTGTTCAGCCTGGCCTTCGGGGTCGGCACGCAAAACCGTCAAAGCACCTGGCTGGAAGTGTTCTATGCCCAGCCGCTGCTCAACCCGAGCGCCGAACTGGTCGCCAAGGTCACCGAGAAACTCGGTTATACCGGCGGCAACCAGGCCATCGCCATCACCAATCAGCAAGCCGGTGAACTGGCCAGCGCCCTGAAGCACGTCGACTCGGTACAAGCCGCGCTGCTCACCCGCCTGGCCGAAAGCGCCAAGCCGCTGGTCGCCACCCTGCTGGCCGAAGACGCCGCACTGACCAGCACGCCCGAGGCCTACCTCAAGCTGCACCTGCTGTCTCACCGCCTGGTCAAGCCACACAGCCTGAACTTGACCGGCATCTTCCCGCTGCTGCCCAACGTCGCCTGGACCAGTCAGGGTGCGGTCGACCTGGCCGAGCTGCCGGAGCGTCAGTTGGAAGCGCGCCTCAAGGGCGACCTGCTGGAAGTCTTCTCGGTGGACAAGTTCCCGAAAATGACCGACTACGTGGTGCCGAGCGGCGTACGTATCGCTGACAGCGCACGGGTTCGTCTGGGCGCCTACATCGGCGAAGGCACCACCGTGATGCACGAAGGCTTCGTCAACTTCAACGCCGGTACCGCCGGCCCGGGCATGATCGAAGGTCGCGTGTCCGCCGGTGTGTTCGTCGGCAAGGGTTCGGATCTGGGCGGCGGCTGCTCGACCATGGGCACCCTGTCCGGTGGCGGCAACATCGTCATCTCCGTGGGTGAAGGCTGCCTGATCGGCGCCAACGCCGGTATCGGCATCCCGCTGGGCGACCGCAACATCGTCGAGGCTGGTCTGTACGTCACCGCCGGCACCAAGATTGCCCTGCTCGACGACCAGAACAACCTGGTCAAGGTGGTCAAGGGTCGTGATCTGGCTGGCCAGGCCGACCTGCTGTTCCGTCGTAACTCGCAGAGCGGCGCGGTCGAGTGCAAGACCAACAAGTCGGCCATTGAGCTGAACGAAGCCCTGCACGCTCACAACTGAGCCCAGGCTTCGCCCGAACGGGCTGTGCGCGCGATAGACTGACGTCTTCGTTGGCACAGCCCGTTTTCACATCCAGCGTGACGAGATCCGGATGACCCTGATTTCCCCCTGGCGCGCCGACTTCCCCGGCCTCGGGGCCTTCGACGCCGACGGCCAGACCTACCTCGACAGCGCCGCGACCGCGCAAAAGCCGCAGGCCGTACTCGATGCCCTGCTGGCCTACTACGCTGGCGGCGCTGCCAACGTGCACCGTGCCCAGCACCTGCCAGGCGAACGCGCCACCCGCGCCTTCGAGGCGACCCGTGACAAGGCGGCCAGCTGGCTGAATGCGGCTAGCCGCGACGAGATCGTCTTCACCCGCGGCGCCACCGAATCGCTCAACCTGCTCGCCTATGGGCTGGAGTCGGTGTTCATGGCCGGCGACGAGATCGTCGTCAGCGCCGCCGAACACCACGCCAACCTGCTGCCCTGGCAGCAACTGGCCGCGCGCAAATCCCTGAAACTGGTGATCCTGCCGCTCACTCCCGCTGGCGATATCGACCCGCAGCAGGCCACCGCGCTGATCGGCCCGCGTACCCGGCTGCTCGCCCTCAGCCAGCTCTCCAACGTGCTGGGGCGCTGGCAGGACGTGCAGCCGCTGATTCGCCAGGCGCAGAAGCACGGCGCCCTGACCGTGGTGGACGGCGCCCAGGCGGTGGTGCATGGCCGCCAGGACGTGCAGGCGCTGGGCTGCGACTTCTACGTCTGCTCAAGCCACAAGCTGTATGGGCCCGATGGCGTCGGCCTGCTCTACGGCCGGCGCGACGCGCTGCAGCGCCTGAACCACTGGCAGTTCGGCGGTGAGATGGTCCAGCAGGCGGATTATCACGCCGCGACCTTCCGCCCCGCCCCGCTCGGCCTGGAAGCCGGTACGCCGGCGGTATCCGGGGTGATCGCCCTCGGCGCAGCACTGGACTACCTCGAGCACCTCGACGCCGACGCGGTCAGCCGCCACGAAGCAGCGCTGCACCGGGTGTTGCTGGAAGGCCTGCAACGCCATGAAGGTGTGCGCCTGCTTGGCGAGCCGAAAACTGCACTGGCCTGCTTCACCGTCGACGGTATCCACAGCGGCGACCTCGCCCACCTGCTCACCGAGCAGGGCATCGCCGTGCGGGTCGGTCATCACTGTGCCATGCCGCTGCTGCAGCGCCTGGGCGTGAACGGCGCGATTCGCGTATCCCTCGGCCTGTACAACGACGAGGCCGACCTGCAGCGCTTCTTCGCCGCCGTGGACAAAGCCCTGGAGTTGTTGCGATGACCCTGCCGACCGCCGCGCAGGAAGCGCTCGACGCCTTTATCGCCTGCCCCGGCTGGGAACAGCGCGCGCGCCTGCTGATGCAATGGGGCGAACGCCTGGAGCCGCTCGCCGAGCGGAATGAAGCGGATCGCGTACACGGCTGTGAAAGCCAGGTGTGGCTGAGCGGTGAAATACAGGACGGCCTCTGGCACTTTCGCGCCAGCAGCGATGCCCGGCTGATACGCGGCCTGCTGGCCGTGCTGCTGGCCCGGGTCAACGGCCTTGACGCAGGCGAGCTGGCCGCCCTGGATATCGCCGACTGGTTCGCCCAGCTCGGTTTGTCCCGCCAGCTGTCGCCGTCACGAGCCAGCGGCATGAACGCCGTGGTGCAGCAGATGCGCCGGCTGATCGAAGCGGGTTAAGCGGGCGGCGCGACGCGCTCGCTTGGGCGCCTGGCCCCAGCCACGATTTTGTCCACGATGCGCGCCGCAGCGACCATGCCGAAGGTGGCGGTGACCATCATCACCGCGCCGAAACCGCCGGCGCAGTCGAGCTTCACGCCCTCACCGACGAATGCCTTGCTCTGGCACACACCGCCGTCCGCGCCCGGGTAGCGCAGCTGCTCGGTGGAGAACACGCAGGGCACGCTGTAGGTGCGCCCCGGCGTGCGCGAGAAGCCGTAGTCGCGGCGCAGGGTCGAGCGCACCTTGGCGGCCAGGGGGTCGTTGAAGGTCTTGTTCAGATCCGCCACCTGCACCTGGGCCGGGTCGATCTGCCCGCCGGCGCCGCCGGTGGTCACCAGGGCGATCTTGCGGCGCTTGCACCAGGCGATCAGCGCCGCCTTGGCGGCCACGCTGTCGATACAGTCGACCACCGCATCCAGCTCGACCGTGATGTACTCGGCCATGGTCTCGCGGGTCACGAAATCGGCCACCTCGTGGACCACCAGAGCCGGGCTGATGGCCCGCAAGCGCTCGCCCATCACCTCGACCTTGGCGCGCCCTACCTGCCCTTGCAGGGCGTGGGCCTGGCGGTTGGTATTGCTGACGCAGACATCGTCCAGGTCGAACAGAGAGATTTCGCCCACCCCGGAACGCACCAGCGCCTCGGCCGCCCAGGAGCCGACACCGCCAATGCCGACCACAGCCACGTGGGCCGCGGCCAGTCGCTCGGCGCCTTCGCGGCCATACAACCGGGCAATACCGGCGAAACGCTGTTCATCGAACGACATGGGGGCTCCTCTTTCCGGGCGGGCATTATAAGAAGGCCGGCAGCGCTTCCCAAGCACCATCGGGCCGGTGATTGCAGTGCGGCGATACAAGCCGGCGCAGATAGCCGGGCAGGTCCCCGGAGCTGTGCTATACAGTCAATCATCGACGGAGTAGCATGCGCGCCAGCCGGCGCTCGCCGGTCTTCTCCCCGTTCCACCCTTCGGAACCCTACACAGCATGCTTTCGCGCAAGTTCGGTCTCAATCTCGTTGTTTTCCTGGCGATTGCCGCCTTGTTCACCGGTATCTGGGCGCTCTACAACCGCCCCGTCACCGCCCCCGATTGGCCGGAACAGATCTCCGGCTATTCCTTCTCGCCGTTCCGCCAGGGACAGAGCCCGCAAACCGGCGTCTACCCGAGCGATCAGGAGATGCGTGAGGATCTGGAGCTGCTGTCCAAGCAGACCGACAGCATCCGCACCTACTCGGTAGATGGCGACCTCGACAAGATTCCTGCGCTGGCCGAGGAGTTCGGCCTGCGCGTGACCCTGGGCGTGTGGATCAGCCCGGACGAGGAGCGCAACGAGCGCGAAATCACCAAGGCCATCGACATCGCCAACCACTCGCGCAGCGTGGTTCGCGTGGTGGTCGGTAACGAGGCGCTATTCCGCCGTGAAGTCACCGTCAAGCAGCTGACCGCCTACATGGACCGCGTGCGTTCGGCGGTCAAGGTGCCGGTTACCACGTCCGAGCAGTGGCACATCTGGGAGGAATACCCGGAGCTGGCCGACCACGCCGACCTGATCGCCGCCCACGTGCTGCCCTACTGGGAATTCATTCCCATGAAGGATTCCACCCAGTTCACCCTGGACCGCGCCCGCGACCTGAAGAAACTGTTCCCGAAAAAACCGCTGCTGCTCTCCGAAGTAGGCTGGCCGAGCAACGGCCGGGTGCGCGGCGGCGCCGAGGCGACCCAGGCGGATCAGGCCATCTACCTGCGTACCCTGGTCACCACACTCAACGCCCAGGGCTACAACTACTTCGTGATCGAGGCCTTCGACCAGCCGTGGAAAGCCGGCGACGAAGGTTCGGTGGGTGCCTACTGGGGCGTCTACAACCTCGACCGTCAGCCGAAATTCAACTTCGAAGGCCCGGTAGTCGCCATTCCGAAATGGCGCATGCTGGCCGTCGCCTCGGTGGTCATGGCGCTGCTGTCGCTGGCGCTGATGCTGATCGACGGCAGTGCCCTGCGCCAGCGCGGCCGCACCTTCCTGACCTTCGTGGCGTTCGCTGGCGGCTCGGCGCTGGTGTGGATCGGCTACGACTACAGCCAGCAATACAGCACCTGGTTCAGCACTCTGGTTGGTGTGCTGCTCGGCGTCGGCGCCATCGGCGTGTTCATCGTGCTGCTCACCGAAGCCCACGAGCTGGCCGAGACGGTGTGGACGCAGCGCCGCCGGCCGTTCACCCCGGTGGTCGGCGACAGCCATTACCGGCCCAAGGTGTCGATCCACGTGCCGTGCTACAACGAGCCGCCGGAGATGGTCAAACAGACCCTCGACGCCCTGGCCAACCTCGATTACCCGGACTTCGAAGTCCTGATCATCGATAACAACACCAAGGACCCGGCGGTGTGGGAGCCGGTGCGCGACTATTGCGAGGAACTCGGCCCGCGCTTCCGCTTCTTCCACGTCGCACCGCTGCATGGCTTCAAGGGCGGTGCACTGAACTACATCCTGCCGCACACCGCGCCAGACGTCGAAGTGGTGGCGGTGATCGACTCCGACTACTGCGTCGACCGCAACTGGCTCAAGCATATGGTGCCGCACTTCGCCGACCCGGCAATTGCCGTGGTGCAGTCGCCGCAGGACTATCGCGACGGTGAGGAAAGCACCTTCAAGAAGCTCTGCTACGCCGAGTACAAGGGCTTCTTCCACATCGGCATGGTGACCCGCAACGACCGCAACGCGATCATCCAGCACGGCACCATGACCATGATCCGCCGTACCGTGATGGACGAGCTGAAGTGGGCCGACTGGACCATCTGCGAGGATGCCGAACTGGGCCTGCGCGTGTTCGAGAAAGGCTATTCGGCCGCCTACGCCCACGACAGCTTCGGCAAGGGCCTGATGCCCGATACCTTCATCGACTACAAGAAGCAGCGCTTCCGCTGGGCCTACGGCGCCATCCAGATCATGAAGGGCCACGCCCGTCAGCTGCTGGCTGGCAAGGACAGCGAGCTCAAGCGCGGCCAGCGTTATCACTTCATCGCCGGCTGGCTGCCGTGGGTCGCCGATGGCCTGAACATCTTCTTCACCGCCGGTGCGCTGCTGTGGTCGGCGGCGATGATCATCGTGCCGCAACGGGTCGACCCACCGCTGCTGATCTTCGCGATTCCGCCGCTTGCGCTGTTCCTGTTCAAAGTCGGCAAGATCATCTTCCTCTACCAGCGGGCGGTGGGCGTTAACCTCAAGGATGCCTTCTGCGCGGCGGTGGCTGGCCTGGCGCTGTCGCACACCATCGCCAAGGCGGTGCTGTACGGCATGTTCACCAAGACCATCCCGTTCTTCCGCACCCCGAAGATGCGCTCCAGCCACGGCCTGATGGTCGCCCTGGCCGAGGCTCGCGAAGAAGTGTTCGTCATGCTGCTGCTGTGGGGCGCCGCCCTGGGTATCGGCATCGTCCAGGGCCTGCCAAGTTATGACGTGAAGTTCTGGGTGATCATGCTGCTGGTGCAGTCGCTCCCGTATCTGGCCGCCCTGATCATGGCGTTGCTCTCCTCGCAACCCAAACCGCTGGAAATCCCAGTGGTGCAGGACGACGCTGAGAACGAAGCGCAGAAAGTCTGATCGGCGTTAGCCTGATCTGAAAACGGCGGCCAATGGCCGCCGTTTTTTTATGGTTTGAAGTTTTCATCAAGGCCCCGGCCGTCCTTACGCCTACGAGCCCCGGGCGTTTTGCTTTAAGCTATGCGCCCTTCCCGCCCTGCACAGTTTTACCGGAGCTCCCATGACGGCCCTGTCCCCCACCCTCGAACTCGCCTGCGACCTGATCCGCCGCCCCTCGGTCACCCCGCTGGACGAGGGCTGCCAGGAGCTGATGATGCGCCGACTGGCCGCCCTGGGTTTCGCCGTCGAGCCGATGCGTATCGAGGATGTGGACAACTTCTGGGCCAGCCACGGCAATGACGAGGGCCCGGTGCTGTGCTTCGCGGGCCATACCGACGTGGTGCCCACCGGCCCGGTTCAGGCCTGGCAGCACGGCCCGTTCGACGCCCTGATCGACGAGCAGGGCATGCTCTGCGGCCGCGGTGCAGCGGACATGAAAGGCAGCCTGGCGTCGATGATCATCGCCGTCGAGCGCTTTGTTGCCGAATACCCGAATCACAAGGGCCGCATCGCCTTTCTGATCACCAGTGACGAGGAAGGCCCGGCGCACCACGGCACCAAGGCAGTGGTCGAACGCCTGGCCGCGCGCAACGAGCGGCTGGACTGGTGCATTGTCGGCGAGCCGTCGAGCACCACCCTGGTCGGTGATGTGGTGAAGAACGGTCGCCGCGGCTCCCTCGGCGCCACCCTGACCGTGCGTGGCATCCAGGGCCACGTGGCCTACCCGCACCTGGCGAAGAATCCGATCCACCTGGCCGCGCCGGCGTTGGCCGAACTGGCGGCCGAGCATTGGGACGACGGCAACGCCTTCTTCCCGCCGACCAGCTTCCAGGTCTCCAACCTCAATTCGGGTACCGGCGCCACCAACGTGATTCCCGGCGAGCTGAAGGCAGTGTTCAACTTCCGCTTCTCCACCGAGTCCACCGTTGAAGGCCTGCAGCAGCGGGTCAATGCCATCTTTGACAAGCATGGCCTGGACTACCACATCGACTGGGCGCTGTCGGGCCTGCCGTTCCTCACCGAGCCGGGCGCGCTGCTCGATGCGGTCAGCACCAGCATTCGCAGCGTGACCGGCCGTGAAACCACGCCGAGCACCAGCGGTGGCACCTCAGACGGCCGCTTCATCGCCACCCTGGGCACCCAGGTGGTCGAGCTCGGCCCGGTCAACGCGACCATCCACCAGGTCAACGAACGCGTGCTGGCCAGCGATCTCGATGTACTCACCGAGATCTACTACCAGACCCTGGTCAAGCTGCTCGCCTGATGCTCGCCTGCCCGATCTGCCAGGCGCCACTGACCGCCGTCGACAATGGCGTGGCCTGCCCGGCCAACCACCGTTTCGACCGCGCACGCCAGGGCTACCTGAACCTGCTGCCGGTGCAGCACAAGAACAGCCGCGACCCGGGCGACAATGCCGCCATGGTCGAGGCCCGTCGCCGCTTCCTGAGCGCCGGCCACTATGCGCCGCTGGCCGAGCGCCTGGCAGCCCTGGCCGCTGGCTATCAGCCACAGCGCTGGCTGGATATCGGTTGCGGCGAGGGCTACTACACCGCGCAGATCGCCGAAGCTCTGCCGGATGCCGACGGCTATGCGCTGGATATTTCCCGCGAAGCGGTCAAGCGTGCCTGCAAGCGCGCCCCGCAGTTGAACTGGTTGATCGCCAGCATGGCCCGCGTGCCCTTGGCCGATGCCAGCTGCGGGCTGTTGGCCAGCGTGTTCAGCCCGCTGGACTGGCAGGAGGCCAAGCGCCTGCTCGCGCCCGGCGGTGGCCTGCTGCGCATGGGCCCGACTCGCAAGCACCTGATGGAACTGCGCCAGAAGCTCTACGACGAAGTGCGCGACTACGATGACAGCAAGCACCTCGAACTGATCCCGCAGGGCATGCACCTGGCACACAGCGAAACCCTGAGTTTTCGCCTGCCGCTCGAGACCGAGCAAGCTCGCGCCGACCTGCTGGCGATGACGCCCCACGGCTGGCGCGCCAGTGCCGAGCGCCGCGCAGCGGTGATCGCCGAACGCTTCGAAGTGACCGTCGCCATCCGCTACGATTGGATCGAGCGAGACGCGTCCTAACGCCCCGACCAGATGAGAACCCACATGCGCCAACCGGATATCGAAATCTACCTGAAGGACGCCGACCACCAGGCCGTGGCCGCCTGGCTGACCCAGGCACTGGGCCCCTGCTCGGACTGGCAGCAGAAGGGCCAGACGTTCCAATGCCGCGCCGGCGACATTCCGGTGACCTGGCTGCCCAAGGCCGTAGGCAAATGGCACAGCCTGTACCTGGAAAGCGATGCCACTCCATGGGAAGACGACCTCGCCTGCGCCCAGGCGGCATATGCGGCTCTGGACGTGGAAGTACGTTGTGCTCCCGGCAGCTGGGACGAGAACGAGAGCGACGAGCAGGCCGACCAATGGCTGCGCATCAGCGCCGATGGCGTGCAGGAAATCACCTGGCGTACCGGCTGATCAGCGACTCCAGCTCAGCACTCATCGCCGCGGTGCCGCCTGGCCGGCACCGGGCGCTTGCACTCTCCCAGCGACTCTCTCCCCTCCTTTAAGTCCCGTACTTTCTCGCCAATGACCCACGACATGGACCTTCCTGATCAATCAGGGACGCGCTTGAGGACATCTGCTGAACAAGGGTAGCGGCCCCACAAAACGACTACATAAATCTCAAAAACGTCGTTTTTCCTACCTGTAAATGATTTTGAACGGTGCGACATCGCGCCGCACCCAAACAAACGTTTAGCGATCATCTTTACAGACATTTATTCACGATAACTGCACATAAACCGATTTTAACCGCTAAAAGCCCAGTTTTTATCGAGATAGTTCAGCATGAAAAATAACAATATCTCCGATAACTTGTAGTCATGAAAAATAATTACTCCATGAATATTGCTTACCGCCTTGCTCTGTTTGCAGAATGCCGCGGTACGACTTTAGTCGACACCGTACCTCTGCCGCCCTCTGGGTGAATCTGCAACGATCGCAGGAGATGCAAGCGTGCACATTGGTGTTCCCCTCGAATCCCAGGCAGGCGAAACGCGGGTGGCCGCGACGCCGGAAACCATCAAGAAACTGATCGGCCTAGGCCATCAGGTCACCGTTCAGAGCGGTGCCGGCATTGCCGCCAGCATTACCGATGCGGCCTATACCGCCGCCGGTGCCAGCATCGGTGATGCCGCCGCGGCATTCGGCGCCGAGCTGATTCTCAAGGTGGTCGCCCCCAGCGACGCCGAGTTGGCCTTGATGAAAAGCGGCGCCGTGTTGGTCGGCATGCTCAACCCGTTCAGCAACGAGACCATCGCCCGGCTCAACGCTGCCGGCGTCACCGCCTTCGCCCTGGAAGCGGCCCCGCGTACGTCTCGCGCTCAGAGCCTGGACGTACTCAGCTCCCAGGCCAACATCGCCGGCTACAAGGCGGTAATGCTAGCGGCCAACCATTACCCGCGCTTCATGCCCATGCTGATGACCGCCGCGGGCACGGCGAAAGCCGCTCGCGTGCTGATCCTCGGTGCAGGCGTTGCGGGCCTGCAGGCCATCGCCACGGCCAAACGCCTGGGCGCGGTGATCGAGGCTTCCGACGTGCGCCCAGCCGTGAAGGAGCAGATCGAGTCCCTCGGCGCCAAGTTCGTTGACGTGCCGTTCGAAACCGACGAGGAGCGCGAGTGCGCCGAGGGCGTCGGCGGTTACGCCCGGCCGATGCCGACCTCGTGGATGGAGCGCCAGGCCAGGGCAGTGCACGAACGCACCAAGCAGGCCGACATCGTCATCACCACCGCACTGATTCCCGGCCGCAAGGCGCCAACACTGCTGCACGAAGCCACGGTCGCCGAGATGAAGCCCGGCTCCGTGGTCATCGACCTGGCCGCCATCCAGGGCGGCAACTGCCCGCTGACCGAACTGGACAAGGTGGTGGTCAAGCACGGCGTGACCCTGGTCGGCCACGGCAACCTGCCCGCTCTGGTCGCCGCCGACGCTTCGGCCCTGTACGCGCGCAACCTGCTCGATTTCCTCAAGCTGGTGACCAAGGACGGCGTCTTCCACCTCGACCTGGAAGACGACATCGTCGCGGCCTGCCTGATGTGCACGGGCGGCGAGATCAAGCGCCTCAACAAATGATGCCTTCCTCTCCTTATGGAGAGGCCAACGACTACAAGAAAGGATCACAGCGATGGATCTGATTTCCGACGGAATCTACAACCTGATCATCTTCGTGCTGGCCATCTACGTCGGCTACCACGTGGTCTGGAACGTCACCCCTGCACTGCATACGCCGCTGATGGCGGTCACCAATGCCATTTCGGCGATCGTCATCGTCGGCGCCACGCTCGCTGCCGCGCTCACCGTCACCCCGCTGGGCAAGACCATGGGCACCCTGGCCGTGGCACTGGCGGCGGTCAACGTGTTCGGTGGCTTCCTGGTTACCCGACGCATGCTGGAAATGTTCAAGAAGAAGGCCGCCAAAGCGGCGGTGGAGAAGTAAGCGATGAGCATGAACCTGATCACCCTGCTCTACCTCGTCGCCTCGGTGTGCTTCATCCAGGCGCTCAAGGGCCTGTCGCACCCGACCACCTCGCGGCGCGGCAACGCCTTCGGCATGATCGGCATGACCATCGCCGTGCTCACCACCCTTGGCCTCATCCATAAGCTCGGCAGCGAGCTGGCCGTTCAGGGCATCGGCTACGTGATCGTCGGCCTGCTGGTCGGCGGCACCGCCGGTTCGATCATGGCCAAGCGCGTCGAAATGACCAAGATGCCCGAGCTGGTCGCCTTCATGCACAGCATGATCGGCCTGGCGGCGGTGTTCATCGCCATCGCGGCCGTCGTCGAGCCGCAATCCCTGGGTATCGTTGCCGCGATCAGCGATCCGATTCCCAACGGCAATCGCCTGGAGCTGTTCCTCGGTGCGGCCATCGGCGCCATCACCTTCTCCGGCTCGGTGATCGCCTTCGGCAAGCTGTCCGGCAAGTACAAGTTCCGCCTGTTCCAGGGGGCGCCGGTACAGTTCGCCGGCCAGCACCTGATCAACCTGCTGATCGGCCTGGCCATCGCCGGCCTCGGGCTGTACTTCACCTTCACCGGCAATCTCACGGCCTTCGCCGTATTGGTAGCCCTGGCCTTCGTGATCGGTGTGCTGATCATCATCCCCATCGGCGGCGCGGACATGCCCGTGGTGGTGTCGATGCTCAACAGCTACTCGGGCTGGGCGGCGGCCGGTATCGGTTTCTCGCTGAACAATTCGATGCTGATCATCGCCGGCTCCCTGGTCGGCTCCAGCGGCGCGATTCTCTCGTACATCATGTGCAAGGCGATGAACCGCTCGTTCTTCAACGTCATTCTCGGCGGTTTCGGCGGCGCGGCCGATGCCGGCCCGGCGGCAGGCGGCGGCGAGCAACGCCCGGTCAAATCCGGCTCCGCCGACGATGCCGCGTTCCTGCTCGGCAATGCCGACAGCGTGATCATCGTGCCCGGCTACGGCCTGGCCGTGGCCCGCGCTCAGCATGCACTGAAGGAATTGACCGAGAAGCTGGCGCACAAGGGCGTGACCGTGAAGTACGCGATCCACCCAGTGGCGGGCCGCATGCCCGGCCACATGAACGTGCTGCTGGCCGAGGCCGAAGTACCTTACGACCAGGTGTTCGAGATGGAAGACATCAACGCCGAATTCGGTCAGGCCGATGTGGTGCTGGTGCTCGGTGCCAACGATGTGGTCAACCCGGCGGCTAAGAACGATCCAAAGTCACCGATTGCCGGCATGCCGATCCTGGAAGCCTTCAAGGCCAAGACCATCATCGTCAACAAGCGCTCGATGGCCAGCGGCTATGCCGGCCTGGACAACGAACTGTTCTATTTGGACAAGACCATGATGGTATTTGGCGACGCCAAGAAGGTCATCGAGGATATGCTCAAGGCCGTAGAATGACCTGCAAAGGGGCGCAGTAGAGCGGACGCGCCCCTTTCAGGTGCAATTCGAGGTCAAGAGAAAAAGCACAGCAGTGCTGATGGATAGCGAAAAACCCTGCTCGGAAAAATAAATAGCTAAGCAACTACAGCGAACAATCGTAACTGTACCGCAACGAATCCTCTAAAAATAAGACTATTTTCAGGGTAAAAAACTGACAAACAGCTCAAGTCACGGCAAATTCACAAACACCGGTACAGTTACAATTTAAATAATGAGAACAGTTACAAAGCAACCTATCTAGTACTTAGCTAATTTACTTCAGCTGTGGCTACTGCTAACTCCGCGCGAGGACGAAAATAGGCACCAGAACTTAACCAATCCCGCCAAAAGCGGAAGGATGCACGCCATGGAACGTACCCTCAGTTCCGATCTGCTTGTCGACAACTCGTCCAAATCTGCCACCAGCCTGCCGCTGAACATCCTGGCCACCCTGCTCCTGTGGCAGCGCCGGATCGTCAGCCGCCGCCAGCTGGCACGCCTCGACACTCGCCTGCTGGCCGACGCCGGTATCAGCGAAAGCGAGCGTTACGCCGAGCTGAGCAAGCCGTTCTGGCGTTAATCGCACGCGCTGAGCTTCTCCCGCAAAACCCCACCGGCATGCAGCGCCTGTGGGGTTTTGTCGTTTCAGGGGCACAGTCATCGGACTGCCACCAGCGCTACACAAACTGTGCAGGTCTTTCTCAACGGCGCGCTGCAGAGCGGTTAGAATGCGGCTTTCCGTGAGCCGTAGAGACCAAGCCCATGCCCACCGTCCGCACCCTCGCCTTCGTCAGTCTGTTCGGCCTCGCTACCGGCGCCAGTGCCAGCAGCTTCGTGGTCACCACTGACACCCTGGTCGACGCACTTGCCGCCACCATCGACACCACCTCCAACGCGACCTCTTCGGTGGTCGACAACAAGGTCGTGCTGGCCGCCAGGGACGACGCTGCCAGCTTCGTCGCCAGCGCCGGCGCCGTGCGTGGCGCTCACCTGGAAAACGCTCTGCAGCACATCCGCGAGCGCATGCCGAGCCTGCAGGCCGACGATGCGCAACTGGCGCAGGCTATCCTCGCTCACTAACCATTCGTCATTGCCGGAACTGCGGCAGGCGTTCCTCGTCCAAGCAGCCAATCAAACCCCATTCGGAGACCGTTCATGAAGCGTCCGTTGTTAGCCGCCACCGCCTCGCTGGCCCTGTTCGCTGGCGCCGTACAGGCCCAGACCCTGGTGGCCACCAGCAACATCATCGTCCGCGCGCTGGATCGCACCATCAACTTCACCTCGGACACCACTACCTCGATCCGCGACATGAAAGTGGTGATCGAAGCCCGTGACGACGCGGCCAGCTTCGTCGCCAGCCAGGGTGACATCCGTGGTGCCCAGCTCGAAGCCGCCTTCGGCGCGCTGCGCAGTCAAGTCCCCGAGGCCCAGAACGCCTCCGACCAGGTGCTCGCAGAAGCCATTCTCGCGCTGTGATGACCGCCCGTGGCTGGCTCCTGCTGCTGACCCTGCTGGTCAGCACGGCCAGCCACGCCCAGCTGCAATTCGCCCTCGAAGGCTCCGGCCTCACGCCCGAGCAACGCCACGCCAGCCAGACATTACTCGACGAAGCTCACGCCGCCCTGCCGCCGCACCTGCGCGAAGCGCTGGATCGTGACGTAGCCGTGCACTGGGTCGATATGCCAGCGGACAATTACGGCCGAGCCGGGCGCCTCAGCGGCGTCGAGCTCAATGCCAAGCTGCTGCCGAGTCTCACCGACGGCAGCGCCGCAAGCACGCCAAACGGGCGCCCGCACGGCACCGTGCGCCAGGAACTGCTGGCTACTGTGCTGCATGAAATCACTCACCTTTATGATCGCGGCACCTACTGGAGCGCCGAGCAGCGCACCCTACTGCGCCGCTGCCAGCGCCAGAACGCCGACCTGGGCCCAGTCGGCCTGCGCCCCGAGTGCCGCGGCCAAACTGAACGGCGCTTCACCCTCAGCGACGATCCGCGCCTGCTCGACCTGGCCGGCTGGCCGCAACGCGTCGGCAAACGCGGTGAGCGTGACATTCATAACGGCCAGGTCGCCCGCAGCCCGGACAACTACGAGCTGAGCAACCCGCGCGAGTTCGTCGCGGTGAACATAGAGTACTTTCTCCTCGACCCCGAATACGCCTGCCGCCGCCCGTCCCTGGCGCGCTTTTTCAGCGAGCACTTCGGCTGGGCGCCAGCCAGGCAAACGCCCTGCGGCAATGGTTACGCCTACCTGAACGCCGGGCGCGATTTCGACAAGCAGGCGCTGGCCAACCTCGACCCCGAGCGCGTTTACGAAGTGGATTACCTGCTCGCCGAGGCCAACCAGAACATGGCCAGCCGCTGGGGCCACAGCATGCTGCGGCTGGTGATCTGCGCGCCGGGCCGCCCCCGTGGGCCGGATTGCCGGCTGGACCTGGACCAGCACCTGGTGCTGTCCTACCGCGCGTTCGTCAACGACGTGCAGCTGTCGAGCTGGGACGGCCTGACTGGAGCCTACCCGTCGCGGCTGTTCGTGCTGCCCCTGGCCCAGGTGATCGAGGAATACACCAAGGTCGAGCTACGCAGCCTCGCCTCGGTCCCCCTGAAGCTGTCGCGCGAGCGCCTGGAGCAGCTGGTCGCCCGTGCCGTCGAGCAGCACTGGAGCTACGACGGCGACTACTTCTTCGTTTCCAACAACTGCGCGGTGGAAACTCTCAAGCTGCTGCGCAGCGGCACCGCCGACCCGCGCCTGCAGACGCTGGACAGCATCACCCCCATCGGCCTGCTGGAAGTACTCGAGGCCCGCGACCTGGCCGACGGCAGCGTGCTGAACGATTCCCGCGAAGCACTGCGCCTGGGGTATCGTTTCGACTCGTTCCGCGACCGCTATCAGGCCATGTTCAAGGTGCTGCAACAGCGCCTGCCGATTCGCCAACAGCGCGTAGAGGACTGGCTCGAACAGCCATCCGAGCAGCGCCGCCAATGGTTCGAGCAGGCCGACCTGCGCGCCAGCGCCGCCATGCTGCTGCTCGAACAGGCAGCGATGCGTCGCCAGTTGCTGCTCTCCCAGGACGAACTCAAGCAGCGTTACCTGACCGGCCGCGCCGCCAAGGACCCCAGCCTGAACAAGGCCGGTGACGCGCTGGAGCAGATCCTCGCCAACACCGGCTTTCTGAGCCGCCCGGCCGAATTGCTCGAAGGCGGTTACGGCCTGCCGCAGCAGGAAGAATGGCAACGCCTGGAAAGCGAAACCCGCACGCGCCAGCAGCAGCTGAGCCTGCTCAGCGCCGACCTCGACGGCGAGGTGCGCAGCCTGCTCGAACCCCAGCGCCTGGCCGAGCTGGAAGCCAACGAGGCCAACCTGAAACAGCTCGGCGACCATCTGCGCAAACTGCACAAGGAAAGCGGCGGGCTGCAGCTCTGAATGGCGCAGCCCGGGTAGTCCTGATCAAAGCGCCGTATCGGGAAACCTGACCACCGCGCTGAAGCCTTGCGGGCTGGCATTGCTGAAGCCGATGGAGCCGCCCAGGTGACGGGCGATCATGCCGACGATGGCTAGCCCCAGCCCCGCACCCTGGGGATTGCCGGCGCTATGGAAGCGCTCGCCAAGGCGTGGCAGGCGAGCTTCCTCGACGCCCGGCCCTTGGTCGACGACCTGCAGGTGCACGTCTTCGCCTTCGCGGCTCACGCGCACGCTGACTTCGCTGCCCGGTGACGAGAAGGTCAGCGCGTTGCTGACCAGGTTCTGCAGCAGGATGACGATCAATCCGCGGTCGCCCTGAATCACAGCTTTTTCCTCGGCCTCCAGGGCCAGGTCGATCCGCCGGTTGATCGCCAGCGGCGCCAGGTCGGCCAGTTCCTCGCGCACCACGGCGGTCAGGTCCAGCGGTTGTAGATTCTGCGACGGCGCTTCCAGGCGCGCCATGGTCAGCAGCTGGCTGGCAATACGAGTGGCGCGCTGCACGCCGTGCTTGAGGAATGCCAATGCCTCCTCGCGCTCCTGCACGCTTTCGGCCAGCGCCGCGTTACGCACGTGAATCTCGAGAATCGCCAGCGGTGTGCGCAGCTCATGGGCGGCATCGGCGATGAAGCGGCGTTCGCGTTCAAGCAGCGCACGCAGCTGGCTCAATACATCATCCAGAGCCAGGCGCATCGGCTCCAGCTCCGGCGGCAGAGGTCCTGTCGGCAGCGGCTCGAGGCTATGCTCAGGGCGCTCGCGCAACTGCTGGGCCAAACGCTGCAGCGGGCGCAGGCCCCAACCGAGCAACAGCCAGATGAAGGCAGCCAGCAGCGGTAAGCAGATCAGCGTCGGCATCAGAGTGTGCTGAAGAATCTGATGGATCAGGTCCTGGCGCAGATCCTCACGCTCGCCAACCCAGATACGCAGGCCAGCGGCGCTGTCATCGAGCAGCACGCCGCACCATTCCTGATCGTTGAAGAAGAATTCGTGAATGCCCGGCGGCGGCAGTTTCGTCAGGTGCGGCGCCTGCTCGGAACGCACCAGCAAGTTGCCGTCGCGGTCCCACACCTGAAACGCCAGGTTGATTTCATAGGGATGAGAGAACACGCCCTCGGTCGAACGATTCAGGGCGCCATCCAGCGCCTGACGGACGAACTGCCAATCCACCGGACGGCCGTCCGGCTGCTGCAGCATGCCCTGCAGCACGCGCGCGGCCTGTACCAATTGGGCATCATAGACCGCCTCGGTCTGCCGGTGGCTGTCGCGCAGGGCGAGCAGCACCAGAGCCAGGCTGCCGGCCAGCACCAGGGCGATGGTTGGCGCCAGAATCCGCGTGCGGATGGAAATCATGGTTTCTGCTCCAACAGGTAACCGACTCCGCGTACCGTGCGGATCAGCTCGCTGCACAGCTTACGGCGCAGATTATGGATAAGCACTTCCAGGGTGTTACCCGGGCCGCTTTCCTGCCAGCCGTAGAGTGTATTGGCCAGGCGCTCGCGGGTGACCACCACACCGGGACGAATCAGCAACTGGTGCAGCAACTGATATTCCATGGGCGTCATCGCCACACTGTGGCCCAGGTAGCGCACCTCTTGAGTGGACGGATCCAGGGTCACGCCAGCGAATTCCAGCACCGGCTGCACGCGGCCCTGGCTGCGCCGCAGCAGGGCGCGGATGCGTGCCTTGAGCTCTTCGGGGTCGAAGGGCTTGACCAGGTAATCGTCGGCGCCGGCGTCCAGACCCTGAATGCGGTCATCCATGGCGTCGCGGGCAGTGAGCACCAGCACCGGCACGGCGTTCTCGCTACGCGTGCGCAGCTGGCGCAACAGGGTCATGCCATCGAGCCGCGGCAGGCCGAGATCGAGCAGCACCAGATCGAACTGCTCGCTGCGCAGCGCGTGGGCAGCTTCGAGACCATCCTCCAGCCAGTCCAGCGTATAGCCTTCGCCACGCAGGGCCACGCGGATCCCGCGCGCCAAGGCACGATCATCTTCAACCAGCAGGACTCGCACGGCACGTACCTCGTCAGCCATAAACGGCGCCATGATGCGCTTCGCGCGGCGTATTGGGCAGGGGGAGATGTTACCGAGCTTTGCCCATTAAGACTTTCCTAAGCTTCGCGCCGCAAGGTGCTCCTGACTACCCCAAGAAGGAGATTCACCATGCGTTACGTCGCACTCTTCGCCCTGCTGCTGGGCAGCCCGCTGGCCATGGCCAGTACAGAATGTACCACCGCCGATCGCTCGACCTGGCAGAACCCGGAACAGTTTCAGGAGAAACTGAAAGAGCAGGGCTACCAGATCAGCAAGTTCAAGATCACCGAGGGTAACTGCTACGAGATCTACGGTTTCGACAAGGACAAGCGCAAGGTCGAGATCTACCACGATCCGGTTAGCGGCAAGGCTATCAAGACCGAGATCGAAGACTGATGAACGCGGCGACGATTCGACTCTGGGATCCCCTGATCCGTCTGTTCCATATATCGGTGGCCGGGGTCTTCGTCGCCAACTATTTCTTTACCGAGGAAGGTGACGACTGGCACACCTGGCTCGGCTACTACGCCTGCGCCTGGCTCGCCGTACGTCTGATCTGGGGCTTCGTCGGCCCGCGCAGTGCACGCTGGACGGACTTCTGGCCGACCCGCGCGCGGCTGCGCGAACACCTGAGCCTGGTGCTCAAGGGCGAACCCCACCGCCGCCTCGGCCACTCGCCGATCGGCGCCCTGGTGATGCTGCTGATGATGACGGCCATCGCCACCCTCGGCATCAGCGGCTTTCTGATGAAGGAGGTCGATGCCCTGTGGGGCGCCGACTGGCCGCTCACCCTGCACGCCTGGGCCGCCAACAGCCTGGCGACGCTGGTGGCCATTCATGTGGCCGCGGCAGTAATCGAAAGCCTGCACCTGCGCGAGAATCTGCCGCTGTCGATGATCACCGGTAAACGCCGCGCTCCGTCCGAACATCGCTGAGACTCGACCCATGCTGACCCTGCTTGCGCCTCGCCGTGCCAGCGCCCCGCGCGCCTGGCTGTCGCTGCTTGCCCTGGCCACCCTGAGCTGCGCCCTGCTGCTTGCCGATGATTTTCTGCAGCAGCTGTTCACCCCGAACAACCACGCCGAGCTGGAAGCGGGCTACGTGGTCGTGCTGTGGCTGTTCAGCCTGGGATTGTGGCTGTGCAACCTGCGCCCGCTGAGCATGATCATCCTGACGCTGTTCGCGGTAATGCAACTGATGCAGCTGGCCAACATCAGCTTCTTTGGCGAACCGCTGACCGCCATCGATATCCAGTCGTTGGTCAATGAACCTGGCGAGGTGCACGAGACCGCTGCGCACAGCCTGGCCGCGCACTGGCCGGTGTTGCTCTGCGTGGGCATTCCTTATGGCCTGCTGCTGGCTCTGCACTGGCGCTTGCCCGGCCGTGTGAACCTGCCACAGAGCCGCTGGGCGTTGCTGCTGATCGCCGTGGTGCTGCTCTCCAAACCCTATCGCGCCACCTACCGCAACCTCGACTCGTTCGCTGCCAGCCCCAGCCGCAGCGCGCTGCACAACAACCTCAACGTATTCTCCGCCTGGGCCGTGCACCTGGCGTTCAAGCCGGAAGTCGAGCTGCCGCCTGCGCCCTTCGCGCCCTATACACTGAGCCCCAACATCAGCGAAGCCAAACACGTCTGGCTGGTGGTCGCCGACTCGTTGCGCAGTGACCGTCTTGGCGTGTTTGGCTATGGCCGCGACACCACGCCTAAACTGGCCGCCTACCTGCGTGAGCATCCCAGCGCCTTCGTGCGCCCAGGCATCGCTGCCGGCGTGGCCACCGACGTCAGTCTGCCCTACCTGATCAACCCGATTCGCGAGCCCGGCAAGGACGCACTGCTGCGCACCGGCGACATCAACCTGTTCCGCTTCGCCAAACAGGCGGGCTTTCGCACCCACTGGATTTCCTCCCAGGAATCCAAGCTGCTGGCCAACCTGGGCAGCCGTTACCTGGACGTATCGATCACTCGCGAAGACCACCCGGTGCGCTTCCTCAAACAACAGGATCGCGCCCTGCTCGACGTGCTCGACGCGCAGCGCTGGGCCGAGCGTAACTTCGTGGTGCTCAACCTGCGCACCGCGCACCTGCCCTACGCGCAGAATTACCGCCATGAAAAGACCCCGGCGCCCTGGGCTGACCAGGGGCCCGATGGCCAGAGCAACGCCTACGACAACTCGGTGCATTACCTGGACGGCCTGTTGGCCGAGGTGATCGCCGACTTCGACCGCCTGGAGGGCGAGCGCTACCTGATCATCACTGGTGACCATGGCCAGCGCCTCGGTGAGGGCGGTCACTGGGGCCATAACGACCTGGTGCCGCAAGTCAGCGACGTGCCGGTTATCGTCATCGGCCGCGAGGCCAAGGCCGAGACCATGGCGAGCCTGTCGGCCGAACGCTGGATCAGCCATTACGAAGCCGGAAAATGGCTGGCCGCGCGCCTCGGCACGCGCATCCACAACCCCAACTTGCGCCCCAACGAGTACTTCGTGCACGGCAAATTGCTGTTCACCGACAACTTCGTGCAGCGCGTCTGCGAAACGCCCAACGGTCTGGTGCACCAGCCGCCGCAGTTGCTGAGCCTGCTGCTGCGCGAAACCGAGGCCCGATGCTAAGAGCCTGTTCAGCGTCTCGCGAGCTAGAGCAATGCAAGGCCTAAGCGGCCTCGCAAAAACAGGCAAGGACCGGTCGGAGTCGCGCTCGACTTCACGAGCTGTAAATGAGCAGTACTCGCTTCGCTCGCTCTGCGGGCCGCGCTAAAGCGCCTTAGCCGCGAACGGCTTGCCGAGCCTGTTTTTAACGCAGCAGTGCCGACGCGCAGCAGACCTTGAACAGGTTCTAAGGCCTTAGCCTTTGGCTGCGCGCAGGGTGATGCGGGTGATTTCCGAGGGTTTGCCCAGGCGGATGGGAAAGCCGTTCCACAGGCCGGTGCCGTTGCTGACGTAAAGGCGCATGCTGCCCACTGCGTACTCACCCGACACATAGCCCTGGTTGAACGCCTGGGTAACCCAGTGCATGCCCAGCACCTGGCCGCCATGGGTATGCCCGGACAGCTGCAAGTCGACGCCAGCCAGGGCGTTGTCCGCTGCGGCCAGGGGCCGGTGGCTGAGCAGAATCACCGCGGCGTCTTTCGGCACCCCGGCCAAGGCGGCGTCGATATCCGGCAGCGGCTGGCCGAAACGCGCGGCGGCCGGATCGGTAACGCCGGCCAGCACCAGGCTGACGCTACGGTCCTCGATGGTCACATGGCTGTTGAGCAGCATCGGCAGGCCCATCTGCGCGAAGTGATCCAGCCACTGCTGGTACTCGGCGTAGTACTCATGGTTACCGGGAATCGCATACACACCCAGGCGCGCGTGCAACTCGCGCAGCGGCTCGACATCGCGGGTTCGCGCCGCCACGGTGCCGTCAACCAGGTCACCGGTAATCACCAGCAGATCCGGCTCCAGCGCATTGGTCTTGGCGACCACCGCTTCCAGCCATGGCCGCTGCAGCAGGCGGCTGGCGTGCAGGTCGGTGAGCTGCACCAGCTGCAGCCCGTCCAGTTCAGCGGGTAGCTGGGCCAGGGTGATTTCCACCTCACGCACATCCGGCACCCGCACTGCCTGCCAGACGCCCAGCGCCGAGAGTGCGATGGCTGCAACCCCAACCGTGGCGCGTAGCCGAGGCTTGGTCAACGCTTTACGAAAGCGCGGCAGCAGCGCGGCGATATCCAGAACCAGCAACGCCATGGCACTGATGATCAGCGCCCCGAAGGCGCAGCCCAGCATCATCAGAAGTGGGCCGGGAATCTCCGGCGAAGCCATGCTGCCGAAGAAGTGGCGGGTCACCAGATGGTGCTCGGCCGCCGCCAGAATCAACACGCCTAGCAACACCTTGAGCACCTGTGGCCAACGCTGCAGCCACACCATTCGCCAGAATACATACAGGGCCAGAACGCCCGTGATCAGATGGAACACCGTTATCTCGCCTGTCAGGATGGATCGCAAGCCCCCACTGTGACAGCGCATCGGCCCGGCGGTGCACTGCACTTTCGTGACATTTTCCCCAGGCAAAAAAAAACCGCCTCATCAGGGAGGCGGTAACCAAAGGATGATGAACCGGAGAGACCACCGGCTTCGCTCGAAGCCCATGGCGTTGTGTTCATCGAGATACAGGGTATCGGTAAAGCCGCGCAGCACCGCATCATTTGCGTCGATAGTGATAATCGAAGGCTGCCGGCTAGCGCGATGCGTCCAGCAGATCACGGACGCACTGCAGATCGTCCAAGGTATCGACATCGGTGAGGATGCCCGGATCATCGAGCGGTAACAGCAGAGCGCGGCCCTGCTCGCGATAGCACTGCACCACCGAGGCAGCGCCCGCCTCGCCGCGCAGGACGGCCAGTGCCTCGAAGCATTCCCGGGTAAAACCGACAGGGTGGCCGCGGTTGCCCTCGAAGGTCGGCACCACCACTGGTTGGTCGGCCAAGGCCCTGGCCACGCGATGCAGGCTCATTTCGCCGATCAGCGGCAGATCGCCGGGCAGGATCAGCCAGCCCGATGCGCTTGCCGCGGCCCGCACACCGGCGGCAATCGAGTCGGCCATACCGTCGCCGTCAGCACTTCGCACCACATGATGCTTCAGGCCCGAGCGCTTGACCGTCGCCAGCACGTGGTCGAGCACCGGCTTGCCATGCAGGTCGGCCTGCAGCTTGCTGCCCTCGCCGCCGGAAGCACGAAAGCGCCTGCCGAGCCCGGCGGCGAGCACGATAACCACAGGGCCGTCGCTCATGCCTAGAGCGCACCCCGGTCGATGCCGTTGGCGACCCGCAGCACGTCGGCCAGGGTCGCCAGAGCGATTTCGGCCGGGGCTTTACTGCCCAGTTGCAGGCCGATGGGCGCGTGGATGCGCGCCATGTCTTCGGGTTGCAAACCGCCGAGGCGCGCCAGCCGATCCAGGCGTTTGGCGCTGGTGCGCTGAGAACCCATGGCGCCGATGTAGAAGGCTTCGGTGCGGACCGCTTCGATCAGGGTCGGGTCGTCCAGGCGCGGGTCATGGGTCAGGGCCAGAATCGCGGTGGCGCTGTGGGCGCCCTGCTCGGCAATAAAGCGCGCGGGCAGGATTTCGAGCGCCTGCACGCCCGCCACCTTCACTTCGGCGATGGCTTCAGCACGCGGGTCGCAGACGATCACCTCGTAGCCAAGCGCCACGGCAAAGCCGGCGCAGAACTCGGCCACTGGCGACCAGCCGGCCAACACCACACGCAGTACGGCGCCAACACGAATCGATACCTGCTCGGCACTGCGTTGGATCTTCGCCTCGCTCATGCTGCCGGGCCGGCAGCGGCTGGCGCCATCGCCAAGCGGCACGTCGCGTACCAGCAGCTCGCCGCCGCCAAGTGCCTGTTCGACCTGGCCGAGCATGCGCTGCACGGCTTCGCCTGGTTGCAGGTACTCGATCAGCACATCCAGCACGCCACCGCAGGGCAGCGCACGGTTGGGCGTCAGGCCGCCTTCGCCATAACGGACGATCTGGTTGCAGGTGTCGAAACCAGCGTTCTGCACACGCTCGAGAAAGTCTTCTTCAACGCAGCCGCCGGACAGCGACCCGCAGGACTCGCCGGACGGCAGCGCCACCAACATCGCCCCGGGCGCACGTGGTGCCGAACCGAAAGTGGACAGCACCGTGCACAGCCACACGGCATGGCCTTGCTCAAGCCAGTTGCGAGCCTGCTGAACCACCTGCAGGTCTAGTTGCTTCATCGACACCACCTCAACACCATCGCGCTACGCCAACGCATCAAAATCGACACGCTGGCAGGCATGCAAGTTGGTGGCCAGGCCGGCGCTTCGGTTCAGTGTTTTTGGGGCGAATGCATCGGCAGCCGAACGGTTTACACGAAGCGCTGGCGCGCGGCACCGCGGGGCAGGCGATTGCGCCCCGGCAGTTGCTCGAGCTTATGCTGCCAGGCGGTCTTGACGCTCAGGGCCGGCTTTTCGGCTGGCTTGGCAGGGGCCAGGGCTGAAGTCGGAGCTGGAGTTTCGGCCGGGGCTTTGGCGGCACGGGCGGCGGCGCGCAGCTCGGCCAGGGTCGGCGTGCGATTGGTCGCGACCGGAGCAGCCGCCTTGTCCAGCGACCGCAGGCAAAGTTTGCAGGAAACCTGCGCCTGATCCTCGGTGGTGCTCAGGCTGGCGCCGCTGCGACCACAGGCGATGGTGTTCGAGGAAGGCGAGAAGTGAATAGCCAAGGGGGACATCTCCGGCAGTAAAACGGGGCGGCGATTTTACATATCCGCCGCGTTTTCCGCGCCATCATCTGCCACGCTGAACAATGCGGGCGATCAGCCCCGTGGAGCACCGGGCTGTTGCGCCTTGCCGGGTGTCATCGAGGCGCACATGGCGAGCAGTTGGCTGACGCTCCAGGGCTTGGGAATCACCGCAACGTTGAGACCGTCGAAATCCGTGGAGGCACCGAGAAAACCCGAGGAGATGATGATCGGCAGATCCGGGAAACGGTCACGAATCAGGTGGGCGAGAAAGATGCCGTCGATGTCGCCGGGCATGCTGAAATCGGTGAGCACCATGTCCACCTGACCATCGCAGCTGGACAGGTATTCCCAGGCGTCGTCAGCACAAGGGAAGGCTTTGACCTCGTGGCCTTCGTCTTCGAAGATTTCCACAAGCATCTCTCTGATCGAGCGTTCGTCTTCGGCTATGACTATCAGTGGCATTGCGCGGATCCGGCAGTAAGGGTCAGGCTCTGACCTGCCCGATCGGGCAAGATTTCATTAATTTTTAGTGGCGCCGACTGGCGGCCTGCAAGCGCCGAATCGTCGCCCGCCATTGCGACGGGCGACAGCTCGCCAGGGCGATCAGGCCAGGCGGAAGCGGCTCACCAGCTTCTGCTGGTGATCGGCCAGGCGCGCCAGCTCCTGGCTGGTCACGGCGGTCTGCTCGGCACCGGAACTGACCTGGATGGCCACGTCGTTGATGTCTACCACGTTGCGGTTGATGTCTTCGGCCACCGCGCTCTGCTCCTCGGCCGCCGCGGCGATCTGCATGTTGCGGTCGCTGATACTGGAGACGCCCGAGGCGATATCGGCCAGCAGGTCGCCAGCGCGCTCGATGTTGCTGGCACCAGCGCGGGCCTTGCCGAGGGTTTCCTGCATGGACTGCGTGGCCAGGTCGGAGCCGCGCTGCAGATTGGCGATCATCTCCTGGATGTTGCCGGTGGACTCCTGGGTTTTCTGCGCCAGGGTGCGCACCTCGGAGGCCACCACTGCGAAGCCTCGACCGTGATCGCCGGCGCGCGCCGCTTCGATGGCCGCGTTGAGGGCCAGCAGGTTGGTCTGGTCGGCGATGCCGCGAATCACGTCGAGCACCGAGGAGATCGAATCGCTCTCGTGCTTGAGGTCACCGATGATGCGCGCAGTGTCATCGGCCTGGGTCGACAGCTCACGAATCACCTCAACGGTGCGCTCGATTTCCTGGCGGCCCTGGGTGGTGCTGAGGTTGACCTGGCGTGACATCTCCGCGGCGTCGTTGGTGCTCTGCGCCACCTCGCGAACCGTGGCGCTCATCTCGTTGATCGCGGTGACCACCAGCTCGGTGCCCTGGCGCTGGCGCTCCAGGCTGTCGCTGGTTTGCAGGGTGACCGCCGAGCACTCCTCGGCGGCGGTGGCCACCTGCGCGGTGGCCGAACCGATTTCCTGGACGATCTGCGTCAACTCCTCGGCCATGGTGTTGAGGTTGCGGGTGATCTCGCCGAACTCGTCGTTGCCGACGTAACCCGAACGGGCCGTCAGGTTACGCTGCGACAGCGCCAACAGCGCACGGTTGGCCTCGCCCACCGCCAGGTTGATATTGCGGATGATCAGGTAGGAAAGCGCAGCCACCACGGCGATGGCCACAAGCACGCTGATGACCGTCATCCACAACATGGCAGAGGCCTTGCTGCGTTCTTGAGCGGCCAACTCGTACACACTGCCCCCCAGCTCATTCTCCACTTCACCCATCAGGTCGATGCGATTGGTAGAGGTCTGGAACCAGTCGGTGGCCTTGACGCCCAGCGGCTGGCCGAGCGGCGTTTCGAAGGCCAATTTTTGCAGGCGCGCCACTTCCAGGCCGCTGGGTTGCTGCATCTTCTCGTCGAGTTTGCTTACGAACTCAGGCGAGGCGTTGCGGCGGAAGCCTTCCGAATAGGCGGTGAATTCGCCCAGGTTGCGGCTGAAGATCGACAGCAGGTCAGCATCGAAGCGGTCTTGGTTGAACACTACACCGAGCATGGCGCGTTCGCGGCCGGCGCGCTCCTTCATCTCGATGAACTGGTTGAGCGAGGACAGCGCCCGCGACAATATCGGATCCTTGACCGAACGCTCGACGGCGTGGGTGTAGCCGATCAGCTTGCGAATGATGTCGGTGAAGCGCGCGCCGGATTCACGGTTGTTGATCGCCAGCTTGTCGATCTGTCCACGCATGGCATCCAGGCCGCTCAACGCAGCCAACGCCTCACTCAGCCCGGCATCGATATTGCCCAGCGCGCGTGCGTCGGCCAGGGCGGTGTCGGTCTGGCCGCGCATGCGCAGCAGGACGTCTTGCATGTTCTTGCCCTGGCTGCCCAGGAATACGCCACTGGCGCCGCGCTCACGCTGCAATACGGTGATCAGCTGGCTTACCTTTTGCGCGACGACGCTGGCCTCCTGCGTCTGCTCCATCTCCTGCAAGGTCTGGTAGCTGCTGTTGAGCTGCAGAGCGGCCAGCCAGAGAAAGCCCAGCAACGGGCAGGCGAGAATCAGCAGGAGCTTGAGGCTCAAGGGGATGTTTCTGAGCACGACGTTTCACCTATTCAATTTACTTCGGCAGTTCTGATTACGAAGCGAAGGGTTGCCTGTTGTCGCACCGTCTGCGCGGCGCGTTGAACAGGGGGACGCATTTGGCATGCGGCACGTTAGGCAATAGACGAGGTACAGAAGGGTAATCGGCGCGTGACACCCAATCTTTAATAAAGTTCGACCCAACTATCGAAACAGGGCAACGAGAGGTTGCAGGCCGCTAAATCGGTTACGCACCGCTAGTCGATCCGCTCTTGTTGCTCCTGGGGCAACAGCGGGTCGATCTCCAGCCACGGCAAACGGCTCTGGGTCCAGATATGCCGGTCGGCGGCCGCGTGTTCGGGGTGATCGAGCGTGGCGATGGTCACGTCCAGGCTGTTCGGGCTCAGGGTGGTGAACAGCGCCAGGTGAGCGCCGCAGCTCGGGCAGAAATAACGCTCGCAGGTCGGCGAAGACGCGAAGCGTGCAGGCTCGCCGCAAGCCCACGTGAAGCTGGCCCGCGGCACGGTGATCCAGGTCACCAGGATGCCGCCAGTGCTGCGCCGGCATACCGAACAGTGACAGTGGGCGATATCGCGCAGCGGCGCACGGAACTGGTAACGCACGGCGCCGCATTGGCAGCCGCCTTGATGCAGATCGCTCATTTCATGCTCCTGAATACGCGCGCGAATCCCTGCTTGCCTGATCGACCGGCACTGGCGAAGATGCACCCTCACCACCACCGGGGGCTCCCGTGACCGAACTGCTCTTGGCCCTCTGGCCACTGTTTGCGCTGATCGTCGGCGGCTACGTGCTCAGCCGTCGGGGCTTTCCCAACGAAGCCTTCTGGCCAGGCGCCGAACGCCTCAACTACTTCATCCTGTTTCCCGCTCTGCTGTTCAACAGCCTGGCCACCGCACCGCTGGACAACCCACAACTGCCGCGCATGGCCCTGGCCGTGTTGCTCGGCTTGGGCATTGCCTGGCTGGCGCTACTGGTGGTGCGGCGCCTGCGCGGCTGGCCGGCGGCGCGCTTCGGCGCCTTCAGCCAGGGCATTCTGCGTTTCAACACCTACCTGGGCCTGGCTGCCGTGGGCAGCCTGTTCGGCCAGCCGGGCCTAACCCTGGCCGCGTTGATGCTGGCGCTGATGGTGCCGACCGTCAACGTGCTCTCGGTGTGGTCGCTGACCGCCGAGCGCGGCGTCAGTGCGCGCAGTCTGCTGCTGCCGATCATCCGCAACCCGCTGATTCTCGCCTGCCTGGCCGGTGCACTGGTCAACCTGAGCGGCCTGGGCTTGCCCGGCGGCAGCGGTCGACTGCTCAGCCTGCTCGCCGCTGCCAGCCTGCCCCTGGGCCTATTGTGCGTGGGCGCGGCGCTGAAACCCGAGCAGTTGGGAGGCGAGGTACCGGCCCTGGTCTGGAACAGCCTGCTGCGCCTGCTGCTGATGCCGCTACTGGCCCTGGCGGTGGCCGTCGGACTGCAGTTGCCGGCCATGGAAAGCACCGTACTGGTGCTGTTCTTCGCCCTGCCCACCGCACCGACCGCCTATGTGCTGACCCGTCAGTTGGGCGGTGATGCCAACCTGATGGCCGGCATCATCACCTTGCAGCATCTGCTGGCTGCCGCTTCGCTTGTCGGCGTATTGCTGACGCTGGACATCATCCTCTAGGCCACGGCTCGCGTGGCCTACAGGGGCCTCGCGAGCGAGCCACTGCTGCCCCGTTTACCTGTCTTCGACGAAAGCTGGCTGAAAGCTTCGTGCTCTAGCATCTGCTCACTGACCAACACAGATTGGTCGATGAGCTGCCGCCAGTGAGGCCCGCAGCTGCCGTCAACAAGAACAAAACAGGTAACCAACCATGCTTCGCCCCAGCTCCTCACGCCTGCTTCTTCTCCGCTCGCTTCCACGCTAGCCCTTTCGCGCATTACCCGCACCTAGCCGAATAACGTCCGGAGAAACACCATGCTCACATTCCTTGGCTTCGCCATGGTTTCCACCTTCATGTACCTGATCATGAGCAAACGCCTGTCGGCGTTGATCGCCCTGATCATCATCCCGATCATCTTCGCCCTGATCGGCGGCTTCGCCGCACAGATCGGCCCGATGATGCTCGAAGGCATCAGCAAGCTCGCGCCCACCGGCGTAATGCTGATGTTCGCCATCCTCTACTTCGCCATCATGATCGACTCGGGCCTGTTCGATCCGCCCGTGCGCCTGATTCTCAAACTGGTCAAGGGTGACCCGCTGAAAGTCGCGGTCGGCACCGTGGCCCTGGCGCTGATCGTCTCCCTGGATGGCGACGGCTCGACCACCTACATGATCTGCGTCGGCGCCATGCTGCCGCTGTACAGCCGCCTGAAAATGAGCCCGACCATCATGGCCGGCTTGATCATCATGGCCGGCGGCATCATGAACATGACCCCCTGGGGCGGCCCGACCGCCCGCGCGGCCAGTGCCCTGCACGTGGACCCGTCTGACGTGTTCGTGCCGATGATTCCCGGCATGATCGTCGGCGCCATCGTGCTGTTCGCCGTGGCGTACCTCTACGGTCTGCGTGAGCGCAAGCGTCTGGGCGTGCTGCAACTGCCGGAAGGCAAGATCACCCAGAACGAGATCAGCGTTTCCCAGTTCCCGGAAGCCCGTCGCCCGAAACTGATCCTGATCAACGCCCTGCTGACCATCGTGCTGATGGCTACCCTGATCGCCGGCCTGCTGCCAATGCCGGTGCTGTTCATGATCGCCTTCAGCATCGCCATGATCATCAATTACCCCTGCCTGCAGCAGCAGAAGGACCGTATATCCGCCCATGCCGGCAACGTGCTGGCGGTGGTCGGGCTGATTTTCGCGGCAGGCATCTTCACCGGCATCCTCAGCGGCACCGGCATGGTCGACGCCATGTCCAAGAGCCTGCTGGCGGTCATCCCGGACGCCCTCGGTCCGCATCTGGCGGTCATCACCGCGCTGGTGAGCATGCCGTTCACCTTCTTCATGTCCAACGATGCGTTCTACTACGGCATTCTGCCGGTGCTGAACCAGGCGGCCTCCGGCTACGGCATCAGCGCTGTGGAAATGGCCCGCGCCTCCATCGTCGGCCAACCGGTGCACCTGCTCAGTCCGCTGGTGCCGTCCACCTACCTGCTGATCGGTCTGGCCAAGATCGAATTCGGTGACCTGCAGCGCTTCACCCTGAAATGGGCGATCCTGATCTGCATGGCGATCCTGACCGCTGCTCTGGTGCTGGGGGTATTTCCGCTGTTCGGCAGCTGATTTGACGAAAATTTCACATCTCTGGCGCTAGACTTCGGCATTCGTGCCGATGGCCCTGCGCCAGTTTTCTATCATCACAAGGAACCTCTAATGGAATGGCTCACCAACCCGGAAATCTGGGTTGCTTTCCTGACTCTGACGGCCCTGGAAATCGTCCTGGGTATCGACAACATCATCATGATCGCCATTCTGGTGTCGCGCATGCCGCCGCACATGCAGGCGCGCACCCGGTTCTTCGGCCTGGCCCTGGCCATGGTCACGCGCATCATGCTGCTGCTGTCCATCACCTGGATCATGCGCCTGACCACCGACCTGTTCCATGTGTTCGGCCAGGGCATTTCCGGCCGTGACCTGATCCTGTTCTTCGGCGGCCTGTTCCTGTTGTGGAAGAGCAGCACCGAGATCTACCACGGCATGGAAGGCGAGGAAGAAAGCACCGAGCAACCCTCGGGCGCCGGCAAGCAGTTCCTCGGTACCATCATCCAGATCGCCATCATCGACATCGTCTTCTCGCTGGACTCGGTCATCACCGCGGTCGGCATGGTCTCCCATGTACCGGTCATGGTCGCGGCCATCGTCGTGGCGGTCATCGTGATGATGATCTGCGCCGGCACCATCAGCGACTTCATCGAGAAGCACCCGAGCCTGAAGATCCTGGCCCTGTCGTTCCTCATCGTGGTCGGCACCGTGTTGATCGCCGAGAGCTTCGACGTGCACGTACCCAAAGGCTACGTCTACTTCGCCATGGCCTTCTCCCTGGCCGTGGAAGCGCTGAACATCCGCATGCGCACCGCCCGCCGCCGCGCCGAAGGCAAGGCCGACCCGGAGCCGGTAAAACTGCGCAAGGACGTTCCGGGGCAGTGATCGGCTGACGCCGGTGCAATGAAAAACGGGGCCTCGACGGCCCCGTTTTTTTATGCGCTCAGACTCGATCCGCTGCGGGCTCGAAGCGCTCACCACGAAACACCCGCTGCGGGTTGCCCCGCTCGACCTGCAGGTGCGCATCACGACGTTGCGCCCGCGCGGCATCGGCTTGCGCCTGGGCGCGCAGGGCGAGGCGCTGGGCGATCAGCAGCAGCGCCAGGCGCTTGTTGGCGTGCTGGCTGCGCTCGCTCTGCACCTTGACGCTGATGCCGCTGGCCACATGGATGGCACGCACCGCCGAGTCGGTGGTGTTGACGTGCTGGCCACCCGGCCCCGACGAGCGCAGGGTTTCGAAACGGATTTCGCCGGCCAGTTCCGGCGCTGGCGCAGTGAATTGCGCACCACCGAAGAACCAGTTCTTGCGAGCATGGCCGGGCCTGTAGGGGCTGGGGCAGATCCACTGCAGCGAACCCGTCCAGTCACCGGCCAGCCCCTCGGCCTGCTCGCCTTCCAGCGCCAGCAATACCGAACGCAGGGTGCCGCGCCGCGGCCCCGGTTCGTCTTCGAGTACCCGCACCGTCACGCCCAACTCGTCCGCTTCGCCCTGCAGCCTGGGTAACGCCTTGGCCACTGCCAACGCACACTCGTCCGGCCCTTGGGCCGCTGATAGCTGTAAAAGGATCATCAGCAGCACCCTCCTCGCGTCTTGTAGGTCAGCACCGGTTTCAGTCGCGCTAGCACGCGAACCAGCCCCGCCTCACGCAAGGCGCCGACGACTGAGTCGATGGCCTTGTAGGCCTCGGGCGCTTCCTCGTAGATCAGCGCGCGGTCGGCGCAGATCACCCGGCTACCGAGTGCGGTGCGGCTCAGTTGCTCGACGCTGTAACGCGCGGCGAGGCGATCCTTGCACTCGCTGCGCATCCATTTGCGCCCGGCGCCATGGGCCAGGGACAGCAGGCTGCGCTCATCGGCGATCGGCTGCACCAGGTAGCTGTAGTCGCCGCGCGAACCAGGGATC
Organism: Phytopseudomonas straminea; assembly: GCF_900112645.1. GTDB lineage: Bacteria > Pseudomonadota > Gammaproteobacteria > Pseudomonadales > Pseudomonadaceae > Aquipseudomonas > Aquipseudomonas straminea. Next base: position 309,149 of record NZ_FOMO01000004.1, read on the forward strand.
ACCACCGCGCCCTGATCCGACGGCGTGGCGCCCTTGCGGTGCAGCCAGCCATCGAGGCCATCGATACGCGCTGGCGAGACCAGGTTGTGGTTGATATCGAGCACCCTCTCGCCATCAGCACGCAAGCGCTCGAGCATGCGCCGGGCGATCAGCTGGCGGTTGGCTTCAGCGAAACGCAGCGCGCCGTCGTGTCGGCTCAGGTAATGGCTGCTGGCATCGCTGCCCGCCTCCAGGCCCTGATGGCCGAACAGGTCGACCTGCTCACGCAGGATCGCTTCACCGAGGCCGCGCGAGCCGCTGTGCACCAGCAACAGCAGGTGTTTACGCTCAATGTTCAAGGCTGTTAGCGCAGCATCGTCGTAGCTTTCATCGAGTTGCTGCAGTTCAGCGAAATGGTTACCGCCGCCGATGGTGCCGAGAGAGCGCTCGTGCCCCGTGACCGGCAAACCGAACGCGCCAACCGCTTCCTGCCAGCTCTCGTCGAGTGGCAGGTCGAGGTTGCCGAGGCGCTTCTCCAGCTTGTCCAGATGCAGCTTGGCGGTCGGTATGTCCGTGCGCCACAGCGCCATGCCGCAGCCAATGTCGTTACCGACCAGCGCCGGGTAAAAACGCCCTACGGAAAAGAATGCCGCACCAACCGGGTAGCCACGCCCCGGATGCAGATCCGGCATGCCGGCCACCCGATGCATGCCCGCTAAGCGAGCGGTGGTTTCAAGTTGCTGGATCGCTTTTCCTTCGATCCAGGTGTCGTCCGCGGCGACCAATACGGCGCCGTCGGACAGATTGCGAATGCAATTGCCCATAGTCCAATCCTGATGGGTTGAAACAGAAAGATGTTCGGATTGGCAGGCCAGAGGCCGGGCGTTGCGGCGCCGCTAACGAGGAGCGGCGAATGCGATCAAGCCAGGCGCGACCTGCAAAGGGTGATCAGCTGCTGCATGATGTGCCTCCTTTGCTGTCGGTTGAGAGAAGGCGCGCATGCTAGGCGCATTGGCGCTCGCTTGCAACAGAGCACGGTGATTGACTGACGCACCGCGCAACCTGCCGGCCAGGCGGCGGTCCACTCCTTGCTTGGCAACCTGCGCTTCTCCAACTACAGCTTGTAATAGGCAGCGGTGTTGGTGACCACACCTGCGCGAACGCCGTCATCGGCAGTATCCCAAGTACCGGGATCGAATCTGCATATCAGGGAGATGCGTGATGTTGACGCTGCTCAATCTGTTGTCCGCCATTGCCCTGCTCATCTGGGGCACCCATATCGTGCGCACCGGCATCCTGCGGGTGTACGGCTCGCAGTTGCGCCGCGTGCTCAGCCACAACGTCGGCAAGCGGCCGATGGCCTTCGTCGCCGGCATCGCCGTGACCGCGCTGGTGCAGAGCAGCAACGCCACGGCGCTGCTGGTCACCTCGTTCGTGGGCCAGGGCCTGATGGCGCTGACCCCGGCGCTGGCGATCATGCTTGGCGCCGATGTCGGCACCGCGCTGATGGCCCGGGTGCTGACCTTCGACCTCAGCTGGCTGTCGCCGCTGCTGATCTTTCTCGGCGTGGTGTTCTTCCTGTCGCGCAAGCAGACCCGCGCCGGCCAGCTCGGCCGCGTGGGCATCGGCCTGGGCCTGATGATCCTCGCCCTGCAGTTGATCGTCACCGCCGCCACGCCAATCACCGAGGCCAAGGGCATCCACGTGCTGTTCGCCTCGCTGACCGGCGATGTGCTGCTCGATGCGGTGGTTGGCGCGCTGTTCGCGCTGATTTCCTACTCCAGCCTGGCTGCGGTTCTGCTCACCGCCACGTTGACCGGCTCCGGGGTGATCGGCCTGCCGGTGGCCATCGGCCTGGTGATCGGCGCCAACATCGGCAGCGGCGTGCTGGCCTTTCTCAACGCCAGTATGCAGAGCCAAGCCGGCCGCCGCGTGGCCCTGGGCAGCCTGCTCTACAAGCTGATCGGCCTGATTCTGGTGATCCCGGTGCTCGACCCGCTGGCGCACTGGCTGGACAGCCTGAACTGGCACCCGGCCGAGCTGGTGATCGGCTTCCACGTGCTCTACAACACCCTGCGCTGCCTGCTGATGCTGCCGACCCTGAATCTGATGGCGCGCTTCTGCAACTGGCTGCTGCCCGACCGCCCGGACGTCAACGCTGTCGCCAAGCCCCGCCACCTCGACACTACCGCGCTCTCCACACCCACCCTGGCGCTGGCCAATGCGGTGCGCGAGACACTGCGCATCGGCGATCTGGTCGACACCATGCTCGGCCATCTGCAGGATGCCCTGCGAGGCAGCCAGCCGATCCTCGCCAAGGACCTGCGCCGTATCGACGACGACATCGATGCGCTGTACAACGCGGTGAAGCTCTACCTCGCCCAGGTGTCCCAGGAAGACTTGAGCGAAACCGACCGCCATCGCTGGGCCGAGATCATCGAGTTCTCCTCGAATCTGGAGCGCTCGGGTGATCTGATCGAGCGCATGCTCGGCAAGATCCAGGACGAGAAAACCGCCCAGCGCCATGCCTTCTCCGACAGTGGCCTGGAGGAACTCATCGCCCTGCACGAGCGCCTGCTCGGCAACCTGCGCCTGGGCCTGTCGGTGTTCTTCTCGGCTGACGCCGATGCCGCACGGCAACTGCTGCGCGAGAAGCGCCGCTTCCGCATCCAGGAGCGCCGGCTCACCCATTTACATGTCGAACGTCTGCATAAGCAGGTGGTCAAGAGTCTGGAAACCAGCTCTCTGCACCTGGAACTGATCGACGACATGAAACGCCTCAACTCGCTGTTTTGCGCAAGCGCCTACGCCGTACTTGGTAACCAGGACACCGGCGCCCTGCTCGCCGAAGAGGGTGGCGAATAGTGCGGGCCATGGCCCGCTCACTGGCGCTGCTGCTGGGCCTGATGCTGTGTGGCCCGCTATGGGCAGCGGACTACCTGAAGGTCGAAGGCTACCCGCTGGACAACGGCCTGCAGCTGATCCTCAAGCCCACCAGCGACCGCGGCCACGTGTCGATTCGCCTGGTGGTCGGCGTCGGCTTCGACCAGTTCGACTGCGACCACAAGGAACTGCCGCACCTGCTCGAACACCTGCTGTTCAGCGGCATCGACGCCAGCGGCGAAGCCGGCCTGGAAGAACGTATGCAGGCCCTGGGTGGCGACTGGAATGCCTTCACCCGCGACAGCGACACCACCTTCGTCCTCGAAGTGCCTGCCGCCAACCAGCGGGCGGCGCTGGACCTGCTGCTCGCCGCGCTGTTCAACACCGAACTCACGCCCGAACGCATCGACGCGGCCAAACGGGTGATCGTCCACGAGAACGGCGAACACCCGGCTGCCTGGCAGCGCCTGCTGGGCGCGTCGAGCAAGCGCAACGACGCCACCGAACAGCTGGCCGCCGAACTTGGCCAGGCCTGCGCCGAACAGGACTCGCTGGAGCGCCTGGACGCCGCGGCCCTGGAGCGCCTGCGCGAGCAATGGTACGTGGCCAACAACATGACCCTGATCATGGTCGGTGATCTGGATCGCCGCCTGCCCGCCTACCTCGAACGGCGCTTCGGCGAACTGCCGCCCGGCCCGATGCCGGAGCTGCGCGAATTGCCGGAAAGCAACGGCCATGCCGAGCCTGAACGCACACTGATCACCGGCCTGCTCGGTGATACCGCCCAGGTGAACCTGATCTTCACCGAGCCCTGGGTCGGCGAACTCGACCAGGGCACCTGGCAACTGCTGCGCGACTACCTGCAGTGGGCCGTATACAAAGATCTGCGCATCGAGCACGGCCTGGCCTACAGCCCCGAAGTGGAGCGCAGCGCCTACGGCAGCAGCAGCTTCTTCAGCATCAGCGCCGAGGTGGACCGTGCGGACGTGGCGCAAACCGGGCAGCGCCTGCATGACCTGCTGCAACGCCTCGCCAAGGACGGGCTGGACGACGCCACCGTCGAGCGCCTGCGCAACGTCGCCCTCGCCCGCCAGAACTGGACTGCACAGGGCAACAGCGCTCTGGCCGACACCTACTGGAGCTCGCTCGGCAGCTACGAAGAAGGCCACTTCGCCGACCCGGCACCGGAGCTGCGCAAGATCCATACCGCCCAATTGGATGCCGCGCTGAACCTGCTGCTCAAACAGCCGAGCTACCAGCGCGTCGAACAACCGTTACTGAGCACCACCGGTCTGTATGGGGGGGGTGCGGTGGCGGTGGTGATTCTGCTGCTGGCCCTGATCGGTCTGGTCAGCCTGCTGCGCCGTCGCTAACGAAAAGCCCCGGATGGCCGGGGCTCTCGCTGCTGCAAACGCACTGCGGCTCACTCGATGATGTTGAACTCGCTCAGGTACTCTTCGGAGATCTCCAGGCCCAGGCCGGGCTTGTGGTCATCCAGCTGGATATAGCCATTGACCGGCGCCGGCTCGCCCTTGAACACGTAGTAGAACAGCTCGTTACCGACCTCGACGTCGAACACCGGGAAGAACTCGGCCATTGGCGACGCGGTGGTCGACATGGTCAGGTGGTAGTTGTGCATCTGCCCGGCATGGGGAATCACCGGCACCGACCAGGCCTCGGCCATGGCGTTGATCTTGCGCGCCGCGGTGATGCCGCCCACGCGGTTGGTGTCGTACTGGATCACGTCCACGGCGCGGCGTTCGAGCATCTCCTTGAAGCCGTACGAAGTGAACTCGTGCTCGCCACCGGAGATCGGCATGATGCCCATCTTCTTCAGCTCGATGTAGCCTTCCAGGTCGTCGGCGATCACCGGCTCTTCCAGCCAGCGCGGCTCGAACTCGGCGAGCTTTGGCAGCATGCGGCGGGCGTATTCCAGGGTCCAGCCCATGTAGCACTCGAGCATGATGTCCACGTCCGGGCCGGCCAGTTCACGCAGCGCACGCACCTGCTCGATATTGCGGCGCATGCCCGCCGGGCCGTCTTTCGGGCCGTAGCCGAAGCGCATCTTCAGAGCATTGAAGCCCTGGTTCAAATAGCCCTGGGCTTCTTCGAGGAACAGGTCGAGGTTGTCGTTGGCGTAGAGCTTGGAGGCGTAGGTCCAGATCTTTTCCTTGGTGCGCCCGCCGAGCAGCTTGAACACCGGCTTGTTCACCGCCTTGCCCATGATGTCCCAGATGGCGATGTCGATCGCCGAGATCGCCGCCATGCCGATGCCCTTGCGGCCCCAGGCGTGGCTCTGGCGATACATCTTCTGCCAGATGTACTCGTTGTCGAACGGGTCCTCGCCGATGGCGATGGGCGCCAGGTACGTGTCGATGATTTCCTTGGCCACACGCGGTGCCAGGGCGCAGTTACCGATGCCGACGATGCCGTTGTCGGTCTCCACCTCCACAACCAGCCAGCCGTGGAAACGGAACGAGCCCATGGCATCGCCCTTCTCGAACAGAATATCGCTGGCGTTGGTGCAGAAGTGCGCCTGGGGCGGCACGACCTCGCCCTTCCACTCAAAAACGCGGGTACGGATGGATTTTATTTTCATGGTACGGCTCCTTTCACGATAGACGGGCGACCGGCAGAGACTGGCTCTCGGCGATACGACGGGGTTGGTTGAGCGGGAAACTGAAAAGAGGTGGCGAGCACAGCAAGGCCAGCGCTCTGGCCGATGCCATCGGTGTCATGGTCGATTCCTTGTTGCCGCTTTTTGCCCTGGCGATCAGGGCCGGCTTCTTGTTGGTCTACGGCGGCAGCCGAGCTGCCTGTTGCCGACGACTCTAGCCACGGCGCACGGTGGCGGATAATCACTTATGCGCATTCGGTGATAACCACAGGAAATGCCTGGAACGGCAAAAGACGCGCGGGTGTTATCGCCCGACGGTTCGGGTGCGGCACTGATCGTCAAAAGAGGGGCGAAGCAGTATCAGGCTGAGATGCGCCACACATACCAACCATCTATGCCCATGACCGCTAGTGTCAGCCAGAAGCGACAGCCCTCAAGACTCTCCGCAAGCGGCCGATGTGATAGTGAAGGAAAAATCGCATCGCGTACCTGGGCTCATTGGCGCGCCCGGGCCAGCAAAATCCAAAGGACATGGATATGACCAACTTCAGCGTGGACAGCCTGCTGGCAAGCCGCTCGGTCACGGCGGGCGCTTCGATCAAGGTCGTTCAGAACGATGTCGGAAAAAGCACGTCAGCGCCCAGTAGACAGCCTGTCTACAGCTCCTCAGGCGTCACGGTAACCCTCTCGCCCACTGCCACGAAGATATCGCTTTTACTCAAGAGCGAGTCCACGGGAAGTACCAGCGCTGCCGCCGATTTCGATGCGTTTCTGGACGGTAACCATCAGCAGATCAGGGAACAGGGCAAGAACGCCGATTTTGTCCAGGCGTTGCCAGACGACCTCAGCCATGAGCGGCAGGCGCTGGCCAAGCAGGCAGCCAACTACCTCCTCGACCACCATTACCAGGAGGAGAAACTCTATGACTCCCAAACGGCAGAAAATCCCTTCGCGTCACTAGATCGCGTGACACTTTCAAAAATTTCCTTCAACGACTCAGGACTTTTTACCCCAGCAGAGCGCCAGGTAGCCTTTCTGGAAATGACCAATCGCGACATGCTGTATCGCAATGAAACCTATGATTTGAGTGAAAGATTAAGAAGATCCGAAGACTTGGCGGGATCTTATGTAATCAGTTTTCTGCGCGATGCAAAGCTGGAAGGCACCATGAGCGAGGCAGAGAAGGCATGGAAAAAATGGCCCACAGCCGTGCAACTCGAGGCTATTGCAGTCGCGGCAGTGCGCAATGATCCGGCGAAGCTGCCAACACTACCCGAATATCAGAATCTGGATAGCCAGGGCAAACCCTTACTGGCCTTTATGGTTGGCAAAGATGGTTCGGGTACCTGGAAAAACGTTTCCGTTGAGGAACTGGCCTCTGAAACGATGCCCCTCAGGCTTATCCATTCGCTGATCGAAAAGACCAAAGCCACTCAAAGTGAACACCCTTGGCTGTCGCTCTACCTAAGCATCGATAGCATGGGACGGTGACGAAGCCGGATGCCTTCGACCGTCCCCGCTGCATACGTCTGGCAGACTACTCGTCCAGCTCGATCCGATAGAAATCCCGCGAATTGCGCCAGAAGAAGCCATCGCGCTGCGCCTCGTCGTAGCCGGCAAGAATGGTCTGCAGCGCCGTGACCAGCTCGTCGTAGCCAATACGCAAACCCGCCACCGGGTAGTTGCTGGCAAACAGGCAGCGCTCAATGCCGAACAACGCCAGGGTTTCTTCGATCACCCCGCGGTTGCCTTCCAGCGTCCAGGGTTGATCCCGCAGGCCCAGTTCGGAGACCTTCACGCTGACGTTCGGCTGCCCCGCCAGCGCGGCCATGCCGGCGCGCCAGCCGTCGAGCCCGGCGGGGCTGCGATCCCAGGGAAAGCCCATGTGGTTGAGCACGATGGGCACCTCGGGAAAGGCGGCCGCCACCTCGGCGGCTTCCTGCAGATGCCAGTACGGTACGCGCAAATCCCAGGAAAGCCCGTGCCTGGCCAGCAGTTCGAAGCCGCGTAGCCAGGCCTCGTCCTGCATGCTGCCGCTCTGGCCGCGTACGCTGGCAGCCAGCTCGGGGCGCGGCGCCGTCACCGGTTTGCTGCGAATGCCGCGCAGCAGCGGATATTCCAGATGCCGGCCAAGCACCTCCTCGCATTCCGGGCGGTGGAACCAGACGTGGGCGACCACCGCATTGGGAAAACCGTAGCGAGCATGTTGCTCGTGTATCCAGCGGGTTTCCGCCACCTGATCGGCGCGGTCGTGCTCGGCCTCGCAGTGCACCGTGGCCAGCACCCGCTGGCCAGCGCTGTCGGCCAGGTAGTCCTCGGGCAGGTAGTTACGCCGCAGCGGCGCGTAGTCGCCGAGAAAGAAGCCCGGGTCGACCTCGTCCTGCAACCAGGGGTAGCGGTGGCTGTCGAGATTCCACAGGTGATGATGGGCATCGATCAGCCGCTGCCCGCCTGCCGCATACGGCAGACCGAGGCGCTGGTGCAGGCACTCGGTCATTTTCAGTTGGCTCCACGCAGGCGCTGCAGTTCGGTCTGCCAGGCGCTGACGAACTCGGCGTCGATGCTGCCGCTGACCTGTTCGGTGACCACCTTGGCCTGGTCGACGAAGCGCTGGCGCTGCTCGTCGCTGAGCGCATTGACCTGCATGCCGCTGTCCTTGAGTTCGGCGAGCTTCTCGCTGTTGGCCTTGCGCGCCAGCTCACGCTGCTCGCCACGTGCCTGCTCGGCGGCCTTGCGCACCTGGGCGCGCTGGGCGTCGTCGAGCGAGTCCCAGGTCTTCTTGCTCATCAACAGCACGTAGGCGGTGTAGATGTGTTCGCTAAGGGTCAGGTACTTCTGCACTTCGTTGTAGCGCTGGGTGGCAATCAGCGAAATGGGGTTCTCCTGGCCGTCGATGGCGTGCATCTCAAGGGCGCTGAACACTTCGTTGATCGGCATCGGCTGGGCATTGGCGCCCAGGTGATCGAAGAAGGTACGGAACACCGGGCTTTGCACGGTACGGATCTTCAGGCCCTTGAGGTCTTCCCACTTGTCGATGGGCCGTTTGCTGTTGGTCAGGTTGCGAAAACCGATCTCCCAGAAACCCAGGCCGACCAGCCCCTTGGCTTCCAGCTTGGCCAACAGTTGCTGGCCCATCGGCCCGTCGAGCATGGCGTCCACCTCGGCGGTGGAATTGAACTGGTACGGCAGGTCCAGCACGCCGAACTCCTTGACCAGCCCGACCAGCGTCGGCGCGCCCACCAGGGCGAACTCGATGGTGCCGGCCGGCAGCGCGCCGAGCATCTGCACATCGTTGCCGAGCATCGCCGACGGGAACACCTTGACGTTCATCGCGCCGCCGCTGCCCTCCTTCAGGTGTTCGGCGAACAGCTTGGCGCCTTGCGGCCCCGGGGCGTCGATGGGGTCACCGGCGCTGAGCTTGAAGCTGCGTTCGTCGGCATGGGCGGCCAGCCCTGGCAGCAACAGGGCCAGGCCGAGGGCGGCCAGGGTACGAGTGAATGCGTTGTTCATCTTGTTGTTCTCCGAAAGCACGGGACTTCAGCGCACGATGACCTGGGAAACATCAGGCTCGAGCAGGGTGTGGAAGTAACGCTGGAAGGTGAAGGTGTCGAGATCGAGCATGCCGACGCGCTGATCCTTGAGGGTGACGAAGGCCAGGTCGCGGGTCGGGTGCAGGCTCATGGCGATGGCGTGGGTGTCGAGTTCGATGCGGTGGATTTCCTCGAGATCGGCGTTGAATACCGAGATCGAGTGTTCGGCATAGTTGGTCACGAACAGGCGACCCTGACGGTCGCGGTAGATACGCGTCGGGTCGGCACCGGTGCGGCCACGGCGGGTCACTTGCAGGGTCTCGACATCCACGGCGACGATGCTGTCGTCGCCGCGGGTGGCGACGTACAGGGTGCGTTCGTCGGCGCTGAAGCAGTTGCCCTCGGGCATGCTGCCCGGCTGCACCGGCAGCGGCGCGATGGTCGGATCCTGCGGCTTGAGGCGGGTGATGGTGTTGCTCAGCAGGTTGAGGGCGAAGGCGGTTTCGCCGCTGCGAGTCAGTGCCACCAGGTGGCTCTTGTAGCCGCCGGACGGAATGGCCCGGTCCGGGGTGTCCTTGAGGTGCGGCTGATCGAAGATCAGCAGGGTCGAATTGCCTTCGCTGAGCACGTAGAGGCGATCCTGGTCGTCCATCGCCAGGCCATGGGGACGGCGGAACGGCCAGATGCTCAGGGTGCGCACGTGCTCGGCCTTTTCCAGGTCGATGACGAATACCGAGCAGCCGCCCTCGCCTTCATGGCTGGAGGTTTCGATACCGTAGTGGCCGACGTAGGCGAAGCGGTTCTGCGAATCCACCACGAACTCGTGGGGGAACTCCGGCAGGCGGATATGCTTGATGGCGTCGCCGCTCTGCACGTCGTAGAAGCTGAAGGTATGGGCACATTTCTGCACCAGCAGCAGAACTTCCTGACTCATGATCTCGATTCCTTGAAGCGGCGCTCGGCGCGCCGCCGGGTTGATGGGCTCAGCGCAGGGCGTCGATGGCGTCGAGCAGTTCGCTGCCGTGCTGTTTCACGAAGGCCTCGCGCACCGGCGCGGACACCGCCTTGCGGAAAGCCTCGCGATCGACGTTCGGCTCGATCTGCATGCCCTTCTCGGCCAGCTCGACGAGGAACTTGCTGTCGTTCTCGGCGTTCATCTTGCGCTGCGACTGGCCGGCAGCGCGGGCTGCGTCAACCAGCAGTTTTTGTTGCTCGGCTGGCAAGGCATCGAACTTCTCCTTGTTCATCACCAACACCAGGGCGGTATAGGCGTGATGGGTCTGCGACAGGTACTTCTGCACTTCATAGAAGCCCGACGACCAGGTGATGCTCAGCGGGTGCTCCTGGGCATCCACCGCCTTCATTTCCAGGGCGTTGTACAGCTCGGCCAGCGGCAGCGGCTGCGGGTTGGCGCCGAGCAGGCGGAAGGCCTCGATCTGCGCCGGGTTGCTGGAGGTACGGATCTTCAGGCCCTTGACGTCATCGGGCACGCGCACCGGTTTGCGCGAGTTGGTGATGTCGCGAAATCCCACTTCCCAGTAGGCCAGGCCTTTGAGGTTGTAGGCCGACAGATCGTCGAGCAGCTGCTGGCCGATCTCGCCGTCCAGCACGCGGTAGGCATGGGCGCTGTCGGCGAACACGAACGGCAGGTCGAGCACCGACATGCGCGGTGTCAGGCCGCTGAAGTTGGGCGTGCCGGACATTTCCATCTCGATGGTGCCGCCGCGCACGCCGGCGATCATCGCCTGGTCGTTGCCCAGCATGCTGTTGCCATAGGGACGCACCAGCAGCTCGCCCTTGGAGCCATCCTTGACCCGCTGTGCGAACTCCTTGGCCGCCAGGCTCTGGGTGTCGCTGTCCGAGCCAGCGAAACCGAAGCGCAGGGTGGTGGCCGCCTCGGCCTGCAGCAGCGAACAGCTCAGCAGCAACAGGCAGCCCAGGGTACGCAATGTGTTCTTGTTGTTTTTCATCGTTACATCCTTGCAGTGAGGGAAAACGGATTCAGGGCAGGAACCAGCGCATGGGCGTCATCACCAGTTCCGGGAAAATGATCAGCAGCGCCAGCACGCCCAGGTGCGCGAACAGGAAGGGCGTCACGCCGCGCATCACGCCATCGAGCGGCACCTTGCCGACCCCGCTCATGACGCTGAGCACGTTGCCGATTGGCGGAGTGATCAGGCCGATGGAGGTGTTGAGGATGAACAGGATCCCGAAGTACACCGGGTCGATACCGGCCATCTTGATCACCGGCATGAACACCGGGGTGAGGATCAGCACGATGGGCATCAGATCCATGGTGGTGCCGACCAGCAGCACGATGACCATGATCACCACCAGCAGCAGTTGCGGGCGGTCGATCAACGGCTCGAGCAACCCGCTGACCAGCATCGGCAGCTCGGCGATGGTCATCAGCCACGACGAAACCAACGCCGCGGCCACCAGGAACATCACCACCGCACTGGTGCGCCCGGCGTCGAGGAACACCTTGAACAGGTCGCGCACCTTCAGCTCGCGGTACACGAACAGCGAGATGAACAGTGCATACACCGCCGCCACGGCCGCCGCTTCGGTGGGCGTGAAGATGCCCATCTTCAGGCCGCCGATGATCAGCACCGGCAACAGCAATGCCCAGATGCCATCGAGGAAGGCTTTCCAGACTTCGCTGAACGGCGCCTTTTCGCCACAGGGCAGGTCACTGTTGCGCGCCAGCCACCACCAGGTTGCCCACAGCGCCAGGCCCATCATCAGTCCCGGCACGATGCCGGCCATGAACAGCTTGGTGATCGACACGCCACCGGCGACGCCGAACACCACCAGTGGAATGGACGGTGGGATCACCGGCGCGATGATGCCGCCAGCGGCGATCAACCCGGCCGAACGATTGGGGTCGTAACCGGCCTTGCGCATCATCGGCATCAGCATCGCCGCGACCGCTGCAGTATCCGCCACGGCAGAACCGGACAGCGACGCCATCACCATGGCTGCGATGATCGCCACGAAGCCCAGGCCGCCGCGCTTGTGGCCGACCAACGCCATGGGCAGAGCGACGATGCGCCGCGACAGGCCGCCGGCGTTCATCAGCTCGCCCGCCAGCATGAAGAATGGGATGGCCAGCAGCGGGAAGCTGTCGGCGCCGCTGATCAGGTTCTGGGCGAGAATCTGCGCGTCGAAGGTATCGAGCTGGATCATCAGCGCAACACCGGCCACCAGCAGCGCGAAGGCCACCGGAATGCGCATCGCCATGGCGCCCAGAAGGGAGCCGAGGAATACCACGATGGTCATTTCGACACCTCGGAAATCAGTGCGTCTTCAGGGCTCAGCGGCATGACCTGGTCCGGATCCACGTGACGGAACAGCAGCAGGTACAGGCGCTTGATGATGATCGCCGCCATGCCCAGGCTGCACACCACACCGGCGGCGTACATCAGCCCCAGAGGCAGTTCGGCCACCGGAGACAGGTTGTCCATGTTGATGACGGTCTGCTTGTAGCTGCCGACCAGGAACAGGCCGCAGCAGAACAGCATCATCACCTCGGCGAGCACTGCGCAGACTCGCTGGCCGAGGGCCGGCAGGCGGCGGTACAGCAGGTCGATGCCCAGGTGGGCGTTGTCACGCAGGGCCACCACGGCGCCGATGAAGGTCAGCCATACGAACAGGTAGCGCGCGCCTTCATCCGACAGGGCGATGCCGGAATTGAAGCCGTAGCGCAGCACCACGTTGAAGAACACCAGGATCACCATGGTGCCCATGCAGAACACTACGATGCTTTCGAACAGCCGCGACAGCAGCAGACTCAGCAGGCGCATGGCAGTGCCCTCCCCTGTAATCCCTTGACGCCGCCCACGCGGCAGCCCATCGACGGCCGCGAGGGCCGCCAATCGTTGAACGTGTCCATGACTGACTCCTTGTTATTGTTGTTCTCGGAAAAGCGCCGGATCAGCCCCGCTGCCGACTCCCCATCCGACAGGCGATCTCGAAGGCCTGGCGGGTCGCGCCGACGTTGGCCTTGCCCTGCCCGGCGATGTCGAAGGCGGTGCCGTGGGCCGGCGTGGTGATGGGGATCGGCAGGCCGCCCTGCACCGTCACGCCGCGGGAGAAACCCATCAGCTTGATCGCGATCTGGCCTTGGTCGTGGTACATGGTCACCACCGCATCGAAGGCCTGGCTGTCGCCCTGCACCTTGAGGAAGATGGTGTCGCCCGGGTACGGGCCGATGGCCTCGATGCCCTGCTCACGGGCGCGCTCCACCGCAGGGCCGATGATGTCCAGTTCCTCACGGCCGAAACTGCCGTTGTCGCCGTTGTGCGGGTTGAGGCCACAGACGCCGATGCGCGGTTTCTCCAGGCCATTGCGCTTGAGTGCGGTGTCGATCAGGCGGATCGCCTCGATCACCCGATCCTGGCTGAGCATGCCCGGCACGTCGGCCAAGGCGACGTGGGAGGTCACCCGCGAGGTCCACAGGTTGTCGAGCACGTTGAATTCGCAGAACGGGCCATCGAAACCCAGGTACTCGGCGAACCAGTGCAGCTCGTCGCTATGGCCCATGCCGGCCATGTGCAGCGAGGTCTTGTTGAGCGGGCCGAACAGAATGGCATCGGTCGTGCCGTCAGCGGTCAGGCGCAGGGCCTGCTCGAGGGTGTCGAGGCTGTAATGGCCGCCGATCACGCTGGCTTCGCTGCGCGGGAAATCGCCCTTGGCGCGGCCCCGAAACGGCAGCAGCAGCGGCGTGTCGTCAGCGAAGTTCAGGTTGTCGGTCGAGTCGATGAGGCGATACGGGAACGACTGGCCGGCGATGTCCATGCCACGGCGCACTTCGGCTTCATCGGCGATCAGCAGCACCTGAGCCTTGCGACGCACTTCTGGCTCGGCGAGCAGACGGGCGATCAGCTCGGGGCCGATGCCGGCGGGGTCACCCAGCACAATGGCCAGGCGGGGAAGAGTCGAGTTGCTCATGCGGTTGTCCTCAGGTCAGAAGATGCGTCCGGGATGCGAATGACATCGGGCACGGTGCGATACAGGCGCCGCGCGTTGTCGTGGAAAAGCAGTTGCTGCTGATGGCGCGGCAGATCGGCGACGATGCGCTTGAAGCCGCCATAGATGTCGTCGAACGAGCCGCACAGGCTGTCGACCGGGAAGTTGCTGGCGAACATCACCCGCTCGGGGCCGAACAGGGCGATGGTTTCGCCCACGATCCAGGCGTTGTCTTCGACGCACCAGCGCCGGCCCGGCAGGCCGATGCCGGACACCTTTACCGCCACGTTCGCGCAGTCGGCCAACTTCGCCATCGCCGCATGCCAGGCCGCCAGGCCCTGCTCGCTGCGATCCGACGGCAGGCCGGCGTGGTTGAGAATCAGCTGGGTGCCAGGAAAGTCGCGGGCCAGCGCGATGGCTTCGGGAAGGTTCCACCAGGGCGTCTGCAGGTCGAAGTGCAGGCCGTGGCGCGCCAGTTCGGCGTAACCGCAGCGCCATGCGTCATCGCTCATCAGGGTGCGCAGCTTACCAACGTCAGCTGGCGAAGCAGGGCCGCCGGGCTTGTGGCGTACGCTACGTACACGTTGAAACGCCGCCTGTGCGGCCAGTACCTGGGCGGCATCCGGCGCATCCAGCCAGGCCTGGGCGACCACGGCGTTGGGTGCGCCATAGCGCAGGGCGACGTCGTGGATGAAAGCGGTTTCGCCAATCGGGTCACGCGGGTCCCACTCGGTTTCCACGTACACGGTGGCCACCACCTGGTGCTCACCGGCATCGGCCATGTAGTCGTCCGGGTAGTAGGGCCGCTTGATGGCCCTGTAGTCGCCATAACGAAACGGGATGTTCTCCTCGTCCGACAGCCAGGGGTGATGGTTGCGCTGCGGGTCCCAGAAATGGTGATGGGCATCGATGATCGGCCCGTCGTACAGATCAGCCATGGGCCACCTCGGCCTTGTCGAGGGAGATCAGCAGGGTGCCGACGATGAACAGCCCCGAGCACAGCGCAAAGAAACCCAGCACCGCAGCGTAGCCACCAGCGTGTTGCAGCAGCAGGCCGACCAGAATCGGCACGGCGATGCCGCCCAGGCTGCCGGCCATGTTCATCACCCCGCCGATCAGCCCGACCCGCGCCGGCGAAGCCAGCAGCGCCGGGAAGCTCCAGTACAGGCTGCCCCACATCAGGAAGAACGCGGTCAGCGACAACAGGCCGACGGCCAGGTACGGATCGTTCAGGCTCGGCAGCAGCAGGAAGGCGACCAGCGCCACCAGCCCGGAGAGGCTCAGTAAGCTCTTGGCCGCCAGGCCACGGCGCACACCCTTGGCGATCAGCCGGTCGCACAGGAAGCCGCCGGTCAGCGAGCCGGCGGCGCCGCAGATGAAGATCACGAAGGTAGCAGCGCCGATGCCCTTGATATCGAAGCCGCGGGCCTGGGCCAGGTAGCTCGGCCCCCAGGTCAGTAGGCCGAAGAACACCATGGCCCAGCTGGCGCGGCCGAGCAGGATGCCGGTCAGCGAGCGGCGGGCGATGCCCAGGCCGCGCACGGTCTGTTTGGCTGCTTCGGCCATGGTGACCGCGCGGCCTTCGTTGATGGCTGCCAGCTCGGCGTCGTTGACGTCCGGGTGATCGGCGGGGTTATCGCGCAGGTAGTGCCAGGCCAACCAGGCCATGGCGAGCGTGGCGATACCGGCGATAAAGAACGCGGTACGCCAGGAGCCCAGCACGGCGATCAGGTAGGCGATGATCAGCCCGCCGAGGGCCACGCCCAGCGGCCCGCCACAATCCATCAACACCGCGCCACGGCTGCGCTCGCCGCTGCCCAGCCACAACGAATTGAGCTTGCCGCCGGCGGGAAACAACGGCGCTTCGGCAGCGCCCAGGGCCACCCGGGCGAACATCAGCGACAAGCCACCGGTGGCGAACGCGGCAAGGGTCTGGAAAGCGCCCCACAGACCGGTCGACCAGCCGATCACGCGGCGCGGGCCGTAGCGGTCGATCAGCCAGCCGCCGGGGATCTGCAACAGGGCGTAGGCCCAGAAGAAGCTGCTGAGGATCAGCCCCTGCATGCTCGGGCTCAGGCTGAATTCATTGGCGATGACCGGCATGGCGATGGACAGGGAAACCCGGTCGACCAGGTTGATCACCGTGAGCGCGAAGATGATGGCGAAGATGCGCCAGCGCACCCGGGAAGGTTTGCCAGCCTGAACACCGGCCGAGGGGGTGCGCACCTGCAGGGCGACAGGTTGAGCCTGAGCCATGGGGAGTACCTCTGTGTTGTTGTTTTTGTAGTAGCGGGCGACGAGTGGTCAGCCCGGTCAAGCGAACTATCTGCCCGGCCAACGATAACCGTCTAATCAAAGCTTCTCATACGGACATAGCCTGGAGTTATCGCTGAGCAGGGATACCAGGCATAACCTGAGGCTATCGGAGTATCAGTTCTTTTGAGTAGACGCTTATCGACACCCTTCGCACACTCCAGGCAACCCACAAGAACGACAACAATGAGGTAGCCCCATGTACAGCCCCCGTACGCGTCATGTTCCGGCCCTGCTCGCCGCCCTGCTCTGCACCGCGCCATTGGCCGCCGTGGCGGACTGGACACCCGAAAAGAACGTGGAGATCGTGGTGGCCGGCGGCCCGGGTGGCGGAACCGATCAGCTCGGCCGGGTGATCCAGTCGGCGATCACTCAGCACAAGCTGCTCGACGTCAACACCGTGGTGCTCAACAAGGGTGGCGGCAACGGCGCTGAAGCCTTTCTGGAGATGAAGTTGGCCAAGGGTGATGCCAACAAGCTGGTGATCGGCACCAACAACGTCTACCTGCTGCCGCTGGTGGCCAAGCTAGGCTATCAGTGGACGGACCTGACGCCGGTCGCCGCCGTGGCCGAGGATGACTTCATTCTCTGGACCTACCAGGGTTCGCCCTGGAAGGATGCCGCCGCGTTCAAGGCCGACCTGGCCAAGAATGCCGCAAACATGCGCGTCGGCGGCAGCCAGTCCAAGGACGTCGACCAGACCCTGTCGCTGCTGCTCGGCCAGCAGGCGGGCGCCAAGATCACCTACATCCCCTTCAAAAGCGGCAGCGAGGCGTCCACGCAACTGGCCGGCAAGCACATCGCTGCCAACTTCAACAACCCGGCCGAAAGCGTCAGCCAGTGGCGCGGTGGCCAGGTGGTGCCGCTGTGCGTATTCAGCCAGGCGCGCATGGGCTACACCCAAAAAGTCACCGAGACCCAGTCCTGGGCCGATGTGCCGACCTGCAAGGAGCTGGGCCTGGGCATCGACCAGTACCGTTTCCCGCGCACCGTGTTCCTGCCCGGCGGTGTCACCGACGAGCAGCGCGCCTTCTACGTCGAGCTGTTGCGCAAGGTCAGCCAGACGCCGGAGTTCAAGACCTACGTGGAGCGCTCCGCCCTGGCACCGACCTTCCTTTCCGGTGATGAGCTGGTGAGCTACATCGAGAAGGATCGCGAGCGGGTTATCCCTGTGTTCAAGCAGGCCGGATGGCTGCGCGAGTAAATCGCGCGCTCTCCCCGACCGGCGCTCAGGCGTCGGATTGCCATGCACAACACGAGGAAACCCTCATGTCCAACACCACGGATACGCCCCTGGTTGCCACCCGCTGGGTGGAGATCGGCCTGGCGCTGTTCACCGCTGCCTTGGGCGGCATCGTCATGTTCGGCGCCATCGAGATCGGCATCGGCTGGGGCGACGCCGGCCCCGAGGCCGGTTACTTTCCCTTCTACATCGGTCTGCTGATGAGCGCTGCCAGCGTGGGCAACCTGATCCTGGCACTGTTGCGCACGCCGGCGATGAGCGCCGCATTCGTCGGGCGCCAGGCATTCGGCCAGGTGCTGGCGGTGTTCCTGCCGATCGTGCTGTACGTAGCCACCATGCCCTTTGCGGGCATCTACCTGGCATCCGCAGTATTCATCGCCTGGTTCATGTGGCGTGATCGTCAGCGCAGCAAGCCCTATGGCATTGCGCTGATCGCGACCATCTCCTGCGGCGCGGCACTGGCCAGTTACCTGATCTTCTCACTGTGGTTCAAGGTGCCGCTGGACAGCGGCGTGCTGGGTGACCTGGTGGCCGTTGTCGGAGGGGCATTGCGATGAGCGAAATCGACTCCCTGATGCAGGGCATGGCGCTGATTCTGACCCCGCACCACATCGGCCTGATGGTCATCGGCGTGCTGCTCGGTATTCTCGTCGGTGTGCTGCCCGGCCTTGGCGCCCCCAACGGCGTAGCACTGTTGCTGCCGCTGACCTTCACCATGGAACCGGTGTCGGCGATCATCCTGCTCTCGTGCATGTACTGGGGCGCACTGTTCGGCGGCTCGATCACCTCGATCCTGTTCAACATTCCCGGCGAACCCTCGTCGGTGGCGACCACCTTCGACGGCTACCCCATGGCCCGCAACGGCCAGGCCGGCGAAGCGCTGACGGCGGCCTTCACCTCGGCGCTGCTCGGAGCGCTGGTCGGCGTGCTGTTGCTGACCTTCCTGTCGACGCGCATCGCCGAGTTCGCCATGGAATTCAGCTCGCCAGAGTTCTTCGCCGTCTACCTGCTGGCGTTCTGTACCTTCATCGGCATGAGCAAGAACCCGCCGCTGAAGACCGTGGTAGCAATGATGATCGGCTTCGCCATGGCCGCCGTCGGCATGGACACCGTGTCCGGCGAACTGCGCCTGACCTACGACCAGCCCTGGCTGCTCTCGGGCCTGAGCTTCGAGGTGGCGGTGATCGGGTTGTTCGGTATCGGCGAGATTCTCTGCACCGTAGAGGAAGGCCTGGTGTTCCGTGGCGAACGTGCACGCATCACACCGATGACCATCCTGCGCACCTGGGCCAAGCTGCCGCGCTACTGGCTGACCTGGCTGCGCAGCGCCCTGGTCGGCTGCTGGATGGGTGTGACGCCCGGCGGGCCGACTGCCGCCTCGTTCATGAGCTACAGCCTGGCGCGGCGCTTCTCGAAGAACCGCGACAACTTCGGCAAGGGCGAAGTGGAAGGCGTGATCGCTCCGGAAACCGCCGACCACAGCGCCGGCACCAGCGCCCTGCTGCCGATGTTGACCCTCGGCATTCCCGGCTCGGCGACCGCCGCGGTGATGCTCGGCGGCCTGATGATCTGGGGCCTGCACCCGGGGCCGACGCTGTTCGTCGAGCAGCACGACTTCGTCTGGGGCCTGATCGCCAGCATGTACCTGGGCAACGTGGTGAGCCTGATCGTGGTGCTGGCCACCGTGCCGCTGTTCGCCTCGATCCTGCGCATTCCGTTCTCGATCATCGCGCCGATCATCATCATGGTCTGCTCGATCGGCGCCTACTCGGTGCACAACTCGATGTTCGACGTTGGCCTGATGCTGATCTTCGGTGCCCTGGGTTACCTGTTCAAGAAGCTCGGCTACCCCATCGCCCCGCTGATCCTCGCTGCGGTGCTGGGCGACAAGGCCGAGGACGCGTTCCGCCAGTCGATGCTGTTCTCCGACGGGCAACTGTCGATCTTCTGGTCCAACCCGCTGGTCGGCAGCCTGACTACCGCCGCGCTGCTGATGCTGTTCTGGCCGCTGCTGGCCCGCGGCCTCAAGGCGCTGTTCGGCGCACGCCAGGGGCAGGCCCGTCATGTCTCGTAATCGCCAGCAGGCCGGGCTGTTCCTGGCCACGGCCACGGGGCGCTCGCTGATGACTGGCGAGCGTCGCGATTTCTTGTCACCCTTGGCTGATTCCCCTGCCACGAGCCGCGCCATGTCCCGCATTCCTGACGCCAGCATCATCCACAGTCGCCTGCGTTTGCGGCAGTTGCGCCTGATGCTGGCCCTGCAGGAGTTCGGTTCGCTGCGCCGGGCCGCCGAGGAGATCGGCATGACCCAGCCGGCGGCGACCAAGATGCTCCACGAGGCGGAAAGCCTGCTTGGCGTCGAGCTGTTCGAGCGCCTGCCGCGCGGCATGCGCGCCACGGCGTTCGGTGAAACGGCGATCTACTACGCCAAGATGATCTTCGCCGAGCTGTCGGGCATGCGTGAGGAATTCGCCGCGCTGGAATCGGGCAACCTCGGCCGTGTCACCATCGGCGCCATTCCGGCCCTGGCCTCGGGGCTGCTGACGCGCACCATCGCCACCCTGAAGAAGAGCCACCCGCGGCTGTCGATGAGCATCCAGGTCGACACCAGCGACGTGCTGGTGCAGGCCCTGCAACAGGACCAACTGGACGTGGTGCTGGGGCGGATTCCCGACGGCGCGCGCACCGATGACCTGCTGTTCGACAGCCTTGGCGAGGAAACCCTGTGCGTGGTGGCCGGCGCCCAGCACCCCATGGCCGGCGCCAACAAGCTGACCTGGCACGAGTTGCAGGACCTGACCTGGGTGCTGCAGCAACACCCCAGCCCGATGCGCACCATCATCAACCAGGCGTTTCACAACGCGCGGGTCGACATTCCCAGCAGCATCGTCGAAACCACCTCGATCATGACCCTGCTGTCGCTGTTGCAGCAGACCGACATGATCGGCGTGACCCCGGTATCGGTGATCAACGACTACCCGGCCCGCCACTTGCTCAAGATCCTGCCGATCACCTTCGAGCCGCGCCTGCCGCCCTACGGCCTGATCACCCGCAGGCACCGCATTCAGTCGTCGGCCATGCAGGCCTTCATCAACGCGGTGAAGGACGAGCACGCCAACGAGTGACCGCCCCGCAACCGCGCTTTTCGCAACGAAACGGTAACTTTTACAAGATTTTGCCGACAGGGCGGCGATCCGGCACACTAGCGGCCCCGAGCTCCGGCTCGTCGCCGCAGCCAGATTTCGTATGACCCGCTCCCCGCTTCGCCGCCTTGCCTTCGGCACCCTGCGCCGCCTGCTGTACCTGTGGGTGCGCTCGGAAACCATCAACCAGTCGGCCTTCACCCTCAAGCTCGACCGCAGCAAGCCGGTGTTCTACGTGCTGCAGCAGCCTTCGGTGAGCGACCTGGCAGTGCTCGATCACGAGTGCACCAAGGCCAACCTGCCGCGCCCGGTGCTGCCCGTGGCGGTGGGCAAGCTGATCGAGCCGGCGGCGTTCTTCTACCTGACGCCGGAGCCCGACTGGCTTGGCCGCCAGGACAAGCGCGGTATCTCGCCAACCCTGCAGCGCATGGTCGAAGCCCTCGGTGAAGATGCTGCCGAGCAGGCGCAGATCATTCCGGTCAGCGTGTTCTGGGGACAGTCGCCGAACCGCGAAACCAGTGCCTGGAAGCTGTTGTTCGCCGACAGCTGGGCAGTCACCGGTCGCCTGCGCCGGCTGGTGAGCATCCTGATTCTGGGCCGCACCACCCGCGTGCAGTTTTCCACGCCCATCCAGCTACGCGACCTGGTCGAGCAGAACAAGGGCCAGGAACGAACCCTGCGTATGGTGCACCGCATCCTGCGGGTACATTTTCGCAACCAGAAGGCCGCGGTCATCGGCCCGGACGTGTCGCACCGGCGCAACCTGGTCAAAGGCCTGGTGCACGGCCCGCAGGTACGCCAGGCGATTGCCGACGAAGCCAGCCGCGAGAACATTTCCGTCGACAAGGCCGAGGCCCTGGCGCTGCGCTACGGCAACGAGATCGCCTCGGATTACACCTACACGGCGATCCGCTTTCTCGAACTGATCCTGTCGTGGTTCTGGAACAAGATCTACGACGGTATCAAGGTCAACCACATCGAAGGCGTGCAGGACATTGCCCAGGGTCACGAAGTGATCTACGTACCCTGCCACCGCAGCCACATCGACTACCTGCTGCTCTCCTACCTGCTGTTTCGCAACGGTCTGACGCCGCCGCACATCGCCGCCGGCATCAACCTCAACATGCCGGTCATCGGCGGTCTGCTGCGCCGGGGCGGCGCCTTCTTCATGCGCCGCACCTTCAAGGGCAACCCGCTGTACACCGCCGTGTTCAACGAATACCTGCACACCCTGATCCGCAAGGGCCATCCGGTGGAGTACTTCGTCGAGGGTGGCCGTTCGCGCACCGGGCGTATGCTGCGGCCCAAGACGGGCATGCTCGCCATCACGCTGCGCAGCTACCTGCAGAGCCACCGTCTGCCAGTGGTATTCGTACCGGTGTACATCGGCTACGAGCGCGTGCTGGAAGGCCGTACCTACCTGGGCGAACTGCGCGGAGCAAGCAAGAAGAAAGAGTCGATCTTCGACATCTTCAAGGTCATCGGCGCACTCAAGCAGCGCTTTGGCCACGTGTGGGTCAACTTTGGCGAGCCGATCAAGCTGGACGCCTTTCTCGATGCGCAACAGGCCGACTGGCGCGAGCAGAACCTGGGGCCGGATTACCGCCCGGCCTGGCTCAACGAAACCACCAACCGCCTCGGCGAGCGGGTCGCGCAGCGCCTCAACGAGGCGGCAGCGATCAACCCGGTCAACCTGGTGGCCCTGGCGCTGCTGTCCACCAGCAAGCTGGCGTTGGACGAGCGCGGCCTGGTGCGCATCCTCGACCTGTACCAGAGCCTGCTGCGCCGCGTGCCCTACTCGCCGCACACCACGGTGCCGGAAGGCGACGGCCTGGCGCTGATCGAGCACGTGCGCGGCATGCAATTGCTCTCCGAACAGAAGGACGCGCTGGGCCGCATCCTCTATCTGGACGAGCAGAACGCGGTACTGATGACCTACTACCGCAACAACGTGCTGCACATCTTCGCCCTGCCCGGGCTGATCGCCAGTTTCTTCCAGAGCAGCGGGCGGATGAGCCGCGAGCAGATCCTGCGTTTCGTCCACGCGCTGTACCCGTACCTGCAGTCCGAGCTGTACCTGCGCTGGACCGACGAGGAGCTGGACGAAGTGGTCGACCAGTGGCTCGAAGCTTTCGTCGAGCAGGGCCTGCTCAAGCAAGAGAGCGACCTCTACGTACGCCCGGCGCCCAGCTCGCGCAACTTCGTGCTGCTGACCCTGCTGTCGCGGGCCATCGCCCAGACGCTGCAGCGTTTCTACATGGCCAGCGCCCTGCTGCTCAATGCCGGGCAGAACGCGATCAGCGCCGAGGAGCTGGAGGAGCTGTGCACGGTCATGGCCCAGCGCCTGTCAATCCTGCATGGGCTCAATGCGCCGGAGTTCTTCGACAAGAGCCTGTTCCGCCATTTCATCCAGACGCTGCTCGACAAGGGCGTGCTGCGCCAGGACGAGGCCGGCAAGCTCAGCCACCCGCCGGCCTTCGCCGAACTGGCCGAAGGCGCCGCCAAGCGCGTGCTGCCGGCGGAGATTCGTCTGTCGATCCGGCAGGTGACCATGGATCGTAGTGAGGAGCTGCTCGACGGGCTCTGACAGCCCGGTTATCCAGCGGATGCATCGAGTGCGGCGGGCATTGTTGAGCTTTGCCGCCGCAGCACCTAAGATGCGTCGTTGGGGCCACTTAGGGCAGGGATTTTCGTGCGTTATCACACCATTCTAGGATCACTGGCGATCGTGGTTTCCGGTTGCGCCATGCAACCGTCCGCATCGACCTCTCAAGAAGAAAAGCCGGCACAACCGGCTCCCGTCGCAGAACAGACCGCCGCCGCACCCGCCAGCGCGCAACCCGCGCCGCAGCCGGTTGCCGCCGCCACGCCGAGCGAGGCGCCAGCCGCCGCGCCGGTCGCCCGCGAGCCGCAGGAATACGAGATCCAGCCTGGCCAGTGCTGGGTGCACGCCCAGGTGCGTCCGCGCCCGGTGCAGAGCACCCAGGAAGTGGTGGTCAAGGATTCGGTCAACAAGATCACCGTCACCCCCGCAGAGCTCGAGAAGGGCTTCAAGCAGGTGGTCACCCGTGAAGGCACCAAGACCTACCGCATCGAGCCGCCGACCTACCGCGTGGTCTCCGAGCAGGTGAAGGTGCGCCCGGAAGTGAAGCGCTACATCGTGGTGCCGGCCGTCTACGAGGACGTCAAGGAAACCGTGACCCTCGAAGAAGCCAAGACCGTGCTCGACCAGTGCCGCGCTGCCGGCACCCGTTATTCGAGCGGCACCGGCGCCATGTCCTTCTGCGCCCGCCAGGTGCCGGCCAAGCAGGAAGTAGTCAAGGTCAAGAAGCTGGTTTCGCCGGAGACCGTGCGAGTGGAAACCGACCCTGCGCAGTACAAGAGCGTGACCCGCTGGATCGTCGACAAGCCGGCCCAGGCCATCGAAGTCACCCTGGACCCGCAATACACCAAGGTCGCCTCCACCGAAGTGGTACGCCCGGTGGAAGCCAACCAGATCATCCTGCCGGAAGAGAAGCGCCAGCTTAAGGTCACGCGCTTCGAAGGCAACGCGCGCATCGTTTCCCGGCAGACCGTGTGTGACCCGGACATCAACGACGACCTGGTCACCCGCCTGCAGCAGAGCCTGGTCAAGCGCGGCTTCAACCCAGGCAGTGTCGACGGCAAGCTCGGCAAGCGCACCCTCGACGCGCTGACCGAATTCCAGACCGCCAACGGCCTGGCCGTCGGCGCCCTGACCCTGGAAAGCCTGACCGCCCTGGAAGTCCGCTAACGCCGAACCGGCACGCCCGCAACGGGCGTGCCGCGCTTTCCCCGCCCATGCTTTTCCTCAACCTTCGCCGCGCCCCTCGCCAGCCTGCTAAGCTCGCTGCTTATCTCCACCGCTCGAAGGTTACCGCCATGCTCCGCATCCCCGTTCTCGTCGCCGGCCTGCTGCTGTCCGCCAACGTGTTCGCCCTGTCGCTCTCCGACCTCAGCCAGCAGGACGCCAGCGGCGGCCTCAAGGATGCCCTCACCCAGGGCGCCAAGGTGGCCGTGCAGCAGCTCGGTAAGCCCGGCGGCTTCAGCAACAACCCTGAAGTGCGCATCGAACTGCCGGGCAAACTCGGCAAGGCCGCCAAGACCATGAAGATGATGGGCATGGGCGCCCAGGTCGAGCAGCTGGAAACCAGCATGAACAAGGCCGCCGAAGCCGCCGTACCTCAGGCCCAGGCGCTGCTGGTCGACGCGGTGAAGAAGATGACCGTGCAGGACGCCAAGAGCATCCTCGCAGGCCCTCAGGATTCGGCCACTCAGTACCTGAACAAGAGCAGCCGCGAGCAGATTCGCGCCAAGTTCCTGCCCATCGTCAAGCAGGCCACCGACCAGGTGGGCCTGGCCAAGCAGTACAACAGCTTCGCCGGCCAGGCGGCCACCTTCGGCGTACTCGACGCCAAGAGCGCCAATATCGAAAGCTACGTGACAGAACAGGCCCTAGACGGTTTGTTCGACATGATCGCCAAGCAGGAAGCCAGCATCCGCGAGAACCCGGCGGCGGCGGCCACCAGCCTGGCCAAGAAGGTGTTTGGCGCGCTGTAACTGGAGCGCTGCAAGAAAAAGGGCTGGTGCGTTATGTATCAGCCCTTTTTTCTGCGTGGGAGACGGATAAAGCGTCGCCGAGTCTACGACTGTAATGACTGAAAAGTGGCGGGAGCGGCCGGCGAGCAGAGCTTTTGATCGTTCCTCACGCTTCGCGTGGGAATGCATCCGTGGACGCTCCGCGTCCGCTGTTGGATGCAGTCCACCACCAGAGCCGGCGCGGAGCGCCTTGCCCTGTGCTCCCACGCTAGAGCGTGGGAGCTATCATCGTTGACCGGCAGCTATCGCCTTTGACCAACTCGCCATAGAAATACGAGCTTGCGGCCCCAAAAGACCATGGATCTTAACTGTCACCCGCAGCCTGCGCCCTCTCACTCGGCTTCACTCTGAACCAAGCCGCATAAAGCGCCGGCAAAAACAGCAGGGTCAACGCCGTGGCCACCACCAGCCCACCCATGATCGCCACCGCCATCGGCCCGAAGAACACGCTGCGCGACAGCGGAATCATCGCCAGCACAGCGGCCAACGCAGTCAGCACGATGGGCCGGAAGCGTCGCACGGTGGCTTCGACGATGGCATTCCAGCTGTCCAGCCCGGCCTCGCGGTCCTGCTCGATCTGGTCGACCAGAATCACCGAATTGCGCATGATCATCCCTGACAGCGCGATGGTGCCGAGCATCGCCACGAAGCCGAACGGCTGGCCGAACAGCAGCAGAAACAGGGTCACGCCGATCAGTCCCAGCGGCGCGGTGAGAAACACCATGACCATGCGCGAGAAGCTCTTGAGCTGCAGCATCAGCAGGGTCAGCACCACCACGATGAACAACGGCACACCAGCCACCACCGAGGCCTGGCCCTTGGCGGAGTCCTCCGCCGAGCCGCCCACTTCCAAGAGGTAACCATCGGGCAGGTTGGCGCGGATATCGGCCAGGGTCGGCAGGATCTGTTTGGTCAGCGTGGCCGGCTGCTGAGGCCCGTAGATATCGGCACGCACAGTAACGGTCGGCAGGCGGTTGCGGTGCCAGATCACACCCTCTTCGAAGCCGTACTCCAGGGTGGCGATCTGCGCCAGCGCCACGCTCTTGCCGCTGTCGGTGGGCACCGCCAGGCTCGGCAGCCGCTCCAGTGCTTTGCGCTCGGTCGAGGTGCCGCGCAGGAGGATCTCGATCAGCTCGTTGTCCTCGCGGTAATCGCTGACCGACGAGCCGTTGAGCGAGCTGCGCAGGAAACTGGCCACATCGGCGGTGCTCACGCCCAGAGCCCGGGCGCGCTCCTGGTCGATGTTCAGGTACACCACCTTGCTCGGCTCCTGCCAATCGAGGTGCACGTTGACCACATCGGGGTTGGCGCGCACCTTGTCGGCGACCTGGCGGGCCAGGGCGCGCACCTCTTCGATATGCTCGCCGGAGACGCGGAACTGCACCGGGTAGCCAACGGGCGGGCCATTCTCCAGGCGCGAGATGCGCGTGCGCAGGCTCGGGAATTCATCGCGCAACACGCCGATCAGCCAGGCGCGCACCGCTTCGCGCTCCTCGATGGATGTGGCCAGCACCACGATCTGCGCAAAGCTGGTGGCCGGCAACTGCTGGTCCAGCGGCAGGTAGAAGCGCGGCGAACCGGTGCCGACATAGGCCACGTAGTTGTCCACACCCGGGTGCCCAGTCAGGCGCTCTTCCAGGCGACGCACTTCGGCTTCGGTGGCGATCAGCGAAGCGCCTTCGGCCAGCTTGAAATCGACCATCAATTCCAGACGCCCCGAGGCCGGAAAGAACTGCTGCGGCACGAACCGGAACAGAAAGATCGAGCCGACGAACAGCGCCAGGGTCAGCACGATGACCGTCTTGCGCCAACGCACGCACCAGTGCACCAGGTTACGAACGCGATGATAGAACGGCGTGGCATAGGGATCGTGACCTTCGCTGCCACCATGTTTTTCTGCAGCGCGCTTGGCCAGGTCCGGCAGCAGCCGCGCCCCCAGGTACGGCACGAACATCACCGCGGCCACCCAGGACATCAGCAGCGCGATGGTCACTACCTGGAAAATCGAGCGGGTATATTCGCCGGTGCCCGACTGCGCGGTGGCGATCGGCAGAAAGCCCGCCGCAGTGATCAGCGTGCCAGTGAGCATCGGGAAGGCCGTGCTGGTCCAGGCGAAGCTGGCCGCCTTGAGGCGGTCGTAGCCCTGTTCCATCTTGATCGCCATGATCTCCACGGCAATGATCGCGTCGTCCACCAGCAGGCCCAACGCCAGCACCAGAGCGCCGAGGGAAATCTTGTGCAGGCCGATGTTCAGGTAGTACATGGCGGCGAAGGTCATCGCCAGCACCAGAGGAATCGACAGCGCCACCACCAGCCCGGTACGTAGCCCGAGGGAGAAGAAGCTGACCAGCAGGACGATGATCAGCGCCTCGGCAAGCACCTTCACGAACTCGCCGACACCGGTCTTCACCGCCGCCGGCTGGTCCGACACCTTGCGCAGTTGCATGCCCGCGGGCAAGTTGTTCTGCAGGCGGGTAAATTCGCCCTCCAGCGCTTTGCCGAGCACCAGAATGTCGCCGCCCGGCTTCATGGAAACCGCCAGGCCGATGGCATCCTCGCCCATGAAACGCATACGCGGCGCCGGCGGATCGTTGAAACCACGGCTGACATCGGCCACATCGCCGATGCGGAAAGTGCGGTCGGCCACGCGGATGGGGAAGTCGCGGATCTGCTCGACCGTCTCGAAGTTACCGCTGACGCGCAGCTGCACCCGATCGGTATCGGTCTCGAAGAAGCCGGCCACCGGCATGGCATTCTGCTGCTCGAGGGCCTGCTGCACGGCAGCGAGCGGCAGCCCGAGATTGGCCATCTTGGTGTTCGATAACTCGATCCAGATCTTCTCGTCCTGCAGGCCGACCAGCTCGACCTTGCCGACATCCTTAACGCGCTGCAGCTGCAGCTGCACGCGGTCGGCATAATCCTTGAGCACCGCGTAGTCGAAGCCGTTGCCGGTCAGCGCGTAGATATTGCCGAAGGTAGTACCGAACTCGTCGTTGAAGAACGGCCCCTGGATTCCGGCGGGCAGCGTATGGCGAATGTCGCCGATCTTCTTGCGCAACTGGTACCAGAGTTCGGGAATCTCGTTGGAGTGCATCGAGTCGCGGGCCATGAAGGTGACCTGGGACTCGCCGGGCCGCGAGAACGAAACGATGCGCTCGTACTCGCCGGTTTCCATCAGCTTCTTCTCGATGCGCTCGGTCACTTGGCGCGACACCTGCTCAGCGGTGGCGCCAGGCCAGTTGGTCTTCACCACCATGGCCTTGAAGGTGAACGGCGGGTCCTCGCTCTGCCCCAGCTTGGTGTAGGACAGCGCGCCAACGACACCGAGCAGGAGCATGAGGTAGAGCACGATCTGGCGATGCCGCAGCGCCCAGGCAGACAGGTTGAACGACATCGGCGCTTACTCCTTGGCAGCCAGGTCGACGGCGCGGTTCTGCCGGTCCACCGGGCGCACCTGCTGCCCGTCCAGCAGCACCTGCACACCGGCTACCACCACCCAGTCGCTGGCCTTGAGGCCCTCAAGCACCGGCACGCTCTTCTCGCCAAAGGCGCCGACCCGCACTTGGGTGCGCTTGAGCGTGGAGGTTTGCGGATCGACCACCCAGACATACGGCTGATCCTTTTCCGCACTCAGCGCCGACAGCGGCACCGCCAGCGGCACGTCGCCATTGCGGGCAATGAATACCCGCGCGCTCTGACCGATCTCGACCTGTTTATCCGCGGCCTGCAGCGTCACCCGCGCGGCGTAGGTCCGCGAACGCGGATCAGCCGCTGGCGACAGCTCACGCACGCGACCGACCAGCCGCTCGCCAGGCTGCGACCACAGTTCCACGGCCACTTCCTGGCCGATGGCTAGATTTCTGATTGTCTGCTCGGGAAGGTCGATCGCCACCTCGCGCTCGCCATCGGCGGCCAGCACGAACACGCTCTGTCCGGCCGCCACCACTTGCCCGACCTCGGCGCGGCGCTGCACGATCACCCCGCTTTGCGGCGCTTTCAGCACGGCATACCCGGCCTGGTTGTCGGCAACGTTGAGTTCGGCGCGCACCTGGCGCAGACGCGCCTCGGCGGCGCGGTAGGTGTTCTCGGCGTTGTCCGCCTGGGATTTACTGATCATCCCGCGCTGCTGCAGGGTGCGATAACGGTCGCGCTCGGCGCGCGCCAATTGCAGGTTGGATTCGGCCGCTTGCAGTTGAGCGCGACTGGCGTCGAGCTGCAGGCGCACGTCCTGCGGATCCAACTCGGCCAGTGGCTCATCCTTGCCGACCCGCTGGCCGACTTCGACCAGCCGCCGGGTGATCTTGCCGCTGATGCGAAACGCCAGCTCTGGCTCCAGCCGCGCTCTTATCTCACCCGGGTAACTGTCCACCTGCTCCGCTGCCAGCTGCGGCTGCGCCACCATCGCCGGCCGAATGCCCGGCTGCGGCGCCTGTGTATCGCTGCAGGCGGCAAGGAACAAGGCCAGGCACATGGGCGCGAGGCGATACAGAGCATGGCGAAACATGATGAGCGTCCTTGTTGGGGAACTTTTTCTAATATTTGTACTGCCGAGTATATTAAAAATAGCGTACTCGGCAGTCCAGTATTAAAATCGCCCGATGTCAGACACTTCATTACAGTCCAGCGGCCCCGGCCGCCCCAAGGATCCCGCCAAGCGCGAAGCCATTCTCGAGGCAGCCAAGTGCCTGTTTCTGCGCCACGGTTACGCTGGCAGCAGCATGGATGCCATCGCCGCCCACGCCGGGGTTTCCAAGCTCACGGTGTACAGCCACTTCAACGACAAGGAGACGCTGTTCTGCGCGGCGGTGAAGGCCCGGTGCGAGGAGCAATTACCCGAGCTGTTCTTCGAATTTCCCGCTGGAGCGACCGCCCACAACGTGCTGCTGAATATTGCCCGTGGCTTCGTCCAACTACTCAACAGCAGCGAGTCCGTCGACTTGCATCGCCTGATGACCAGCCTGGGCGCCCAGGACCCGCAACTGGCGAAAATCTTCTACGAGGCCGGGCCGCAGCGCTTGCTCGCCGAGATGGAGCGCCTGCTGGGCAAGATGGACCAGAGCGGCCAGTTGCGTATCGAATCGCCGAAGCTCGCCGCCGATCAGTTCTTCTCCCTGCTCAAGGGCTGCGCCAACTTTCGCCTGCTGATTGGCTGCGGCGAGCCGGAAACCGAGGCACAGCAGGAGCAACATGCTCGTGCTACCGTCGAGCTGTTCTTGCGCGCCTATCGTCCCTGAGCCGTCGAGCGCTCGCCTACTGCTAGGGTTTCTGCCATGACTCAACAGGAGGTGTGGCATGGAACGATTCAGCGGCGGCTGCCTTTGCGGCGAGGTACGTTTCGAGGCCAGAGGCCAGCCTGACCGAGTCGGTATTTGCCATTGTCTCGACTGCCGTAAGCACCACGGCGCGCTGTTCTACGCCGCCGCGATCTTTGCCCTGCGCGCCGTGACGATCAGTGGCGAAACCCATAGCTACGCCGGGCGCCACTTTTGCCCACGTTGCGGCTCATCGATCTTCGCCCGCAGCGGCGATGAAATCGAAATCCACTTGGGCGCCCTCGACGCGCCTGATCAGCTGCAGCCCACCTACGAATGCTGGACCAGCCGGCGCGAAACCTGGCTGCCGGTCTTTTCCGTCAGCAAGCGCTATCCCAAGGATCGCATCTGATTCTTTAAGCCAGCCGCTGATCGCATTACCGCGCTTGTGCAGTCATGCCCAACCAATATGTATATACATAACCATCTCATAGCACCTCATCGACAGCGCAATTGATCGCCTGGCTCTTGACCAGACCGTGCCTTTCGTTAAATTGTATATACATTACAAGAAAGGACGATCTACATGGTTTCTTCTCAGTCCACCCGCTTGCTCTGGCGCAACGTCACGCTGTTCGACGGCCTCGAACAGCTCCCCGAGCCGATGGCCGTTCTGATCGAGAACGATCGTGTGGCGGGCCTGTGGTCGGAAAGCGAGTTCGATATGAGTCTGGCTGGCGACGCCGAGCAAGCAGCAAGCGGCGGCGTGATGACTCCGGGACTGGTCGATTGCCACACCCATCTGGTGTACGCCGGTGACCGCGCGGGTGAATTCGAGCAGCGCCTGGAAGGCGTCAGCTACGAAACCATCGCCCGCAACGGCGGCGGCATCCTCAGCAGCGTGCGCGCTACCCGTGCCGCCAGCGAAGACGAGCTGATCGCCGCCTGCCTGCCGCGTCTCGATGCGCTGCTGGCTGATGGCGTGACCACGCTGGAGATCAAGTCCGGCTACGGCCTGACCGTTGCCGACGAGCTGAAGATGCTGCGTGCGGCCCGCCGCCTCGGCGAACTGCGCCCGGTGCGGGTGCTCACCACGCTGCTCGGTGCCCATGCCCTACCGCCGGAATATGCCGGCCGCGCCGATGACTATGTAAGCCTGGTCTGCGACGAGATGATCCCGGCTGCTGCTCGTGAAGGGCTGGCCGATGCGGTGGACGTGTTCTGCGAGGGCATCGGCTTTTCCCCGGCGCAGTGCGAACGCATCTATCAGGCAGCCCAGGCCCACTGTCTGGCCATCAAGGCCCATGCCGAGCAACTCTCCAACCTTGGCGGCAGTGCCCTGGCCGCACGCCACGGCGCGCTGTCCGCCGACCATATCGAATACCTGGATGAAGCCGGCGTGCGCGCCATGGCCGAGGCTGGCACGGTGGCCGTGTTACTGCCCGGCGCCTTTCATGTGCTGCGCGAAACCCAGTTGCCACCCATTGAATTGCTGCGCCAGTACGGCGTGCCGATGGCCGTGGCCAGCGACGCCAATCCCGGCACCTCGCCGATCTGCATGCCCACGCTGATGGCCAACCTGGCCTGCACCCTGTTTCGCCTCACCCCGCGCGAAGCCCTGGCCGGCATGACCGCCCACGGCGCCCGTGCCCTCGGTCTGCCAGATCTCGGCCGCATCGCCGTCGGCGCACCCGCGGATCTGTGCCTGTGGGATATCCAGCAACCGGCCGAACTGGCCTACGCGGTTCAGGCCGGACGTCTGCGCCAGCGCGTGTTCAATGGAGCCATTACCTATGCACGCTGATCGTCACAGCATGGTCGCCTGGAGCGGCCGTACCGATCCGGAAACCGATAGCGCGCGCTGGCACCAGCGCATCCAGGCGCTGGCAGAAAACAGCCAGCCGGGCCTGGCCCTACTCGGTTTCGCCTGCGACGAGGGTGTGCGCCGCAACCACGGTCGCGTTGGCGCCGCCGCTGCGCCACAAAGCGTGCGCAAGGCCCTGGCCAACCTGGCCTGGCATCGCCAGGCGCCGGCCTATGACGCCGGTGACGTGATCTGCGAGGATGGCGACCTGGAAGCTGCCCAGGCGCGCCTCGGCCAAAACGTCTGCGCGCTGCTGGACGCCGGCCATCTGCCGCTGGTGATCGGTGGTGGGCATGAAGTCGCCTTCGGTAGCTGGTCGGGTCTGGCCGAGCACCTGTCCGGCAACCCAGCCCCAAAAATCGGCATCATCAATTTCGACGCCCATTTCGATCTGCGCGACCCGGCCCATGTGCATTCCTCCGGCACGCCCTTCGCGCAGATCGCCGAGCAGTGCGCCGCACGCGGCTGGCCGTTCCGCTATGCCTGCCTCGGCGTCAGCCGCGCCAGCAACACCCGCGCGCTGTTCGCCCGCGCCGCCGAGCTGAATGTGCTGGTGCGTGAGGATCATGAAATTCGCGAGTCGACCCTCGATGCCATCGGCGCCGAGCTGGACGCCTTCGCCGCCGAGTGCGACGCGCTTTACCTGACCATCGATATCGACGTGCTGCCGGCCTGCGAGGCGCCGGGCGTCAGCGCGCCAGCCGCCCGTGGCGTGCGCCTGGAGCTGCTGGAGCCGCTGCTCGAACGGCTCAAGGCCAGCGGCAAGCTGCGCCTGGCCGACCTGGCCGAAATCAACCCCGAATATGACATCGACAACCGCACTGCCAAGGTGGCGGCGCGGCTGATTCATCTGCTTAGCCTCTGAGCCCGACGCTTTCCCGCACAACAACAACTACGAGGAAAACCCGATGTTCATCACCGCCCGCCGCGGCCAGGAGCCGCGTCATGTCTGAGTCCCTGTCCTTGAGCAGCGGCGTATCGCGCCCGCGCGCGCTGGCGCGCCTGCTGGGTTACAGCCTGATCGGCCTGCTGCTGTTCTTCGTGCCGTTCGAGATCGCCGGGCGCTCGACCATCCTCCTCGACCACGCCGCCAGCGCCCTGCAACTGCACGCGCGGCCATTGGTGATCGGCGTGGCGCTGCTGTTCATGCTCTACGGCGCCGTCGCGCCCTGGCTCGACGGCAGTTGGCGGCGCAGCCTGACCCACAGCGCATTCAGCGTGCTCAAGGTGTGCGGCTTGCTGATCGGCGCCGCCTACCTGCTGCAGCTCGGCCCGCAAGCGCTGTACCAGCCGGACATGCTGCCGTTCCTGTTCGAGAAGCTGGTGCTCAGCCTGGCGCTGATCGTGCCGCTGGGCTCGCTGGCGCTGGTGTTCCTGATCGGCTTCGGCCTGCTGGAGCTGATCGGTGTGCTGATGCAGCCGGTAATGCGGCCGATCTGGCGCACGCCGGGCAAGTCGGCCATCGACGCCGTGGCGTCCTTCGTCGGCAGCTACTCGGTGGGCCTGTTGATCACCGATCGCATGTACCAGCAGGGCCATTACAGCGTGCGCGAGGCGGCGATCATCGCCACCGGCTTCTCCACCGTGTCGGCGCCGTTCATGATGATCATCGCCAAGACCCTGGGCCTGATGGGCCAGTGGAACCTGTATTTCTGGGGCGCCATGGCGGTGACCTTCGCCGTCACCGCGATCAGCGCGCGCATCTACCCGCTGTCGCGCCTGCCGTCCGAGTCCACACCCGAGGCGCAGCTGCAACCCGGTGAAAGTCGTCTGGGCAGCGCCTGGCGCGCCGGCATGCAGCAGGCCAGCGTGGCGCCGTCGCTGTGGTCGGCACTGCGTGAAACCTTCATCGATGGCCTGCGCATGACCGCCGCCATCCTGCCGAGCATTCTCGCCGTCGGCCTGCTCGGGCTGCTGGCCGCCAAGTACACCCCGCTGTTCGACGCCCTCGGCGTGCTGCTCTACCCGCTGACCTGGCTGTTCGGCCTGGAAGAACCCATGCAGGTGGCGCGCGCCATGTCAGCCGGCCTGGCCGAGATGTTCCTGCCGGCGATGCTGCTAAAGGATGCCGACGTGCTGGTGAAGTTCGTCACCGCCATCGTCTCGGTAAGCAGCGTGCTGTTTCTCTCCGCCTCGATTCCCTGCGTGCTGGCCACGCGAATTCCGCTGAGCCTGGGCCACCTGCTGCTGATCTGGCTGCAGCGCACCTTGCTCAGCCTGCTGTTGGCCATTCCGCTGGCCTACCTCGCCCAATTTCTGGGTTGGCTCTGACCGCCCACCACTGACCCGTTCCCACAGGAGCCCGCAACATGACCAAGTTCCGCGACACAGAAATCCGCGCCCCGCGCGGCACCACGCTCACCGCGAAGAGCTGGCTGACCGAGGCGCCGCTGCGCATGCTGATGAACAACCTCGACCCGGACGTGGCCGAGAACCCCAAGGAGCTGGTGGTGTACGGCGGCATCGGCCGCGCCGCGCGCAACTGGGAGTGCTACGACAAGATCGTCGAGAGCCTGACCAACCTGAATGACGACGAGACCCTGCTGGTGCAATCCGGCAAGCCGGTCGGCGTGTTCAAGACCCACGCCAACGCGCCGCGCGTGCTGATCGCCAACTCCAACCTAGTGCCGCACTGGGCGAGCTGGGAGCACTTCAACGAGCTCGACGCCAAGGGCCTGGCCATGTACGGCCAGATGACCGCCGGTTCGTGGATCTACATCGGTAGCCAGGGCATCGTCCAGGGCACCTATGAAACCTTCGTCGAAGCCGGTCGCCAGCACTACGCCGGCAACCTCAAGGGCCGCTGGGTGCTGACCGCGGGTCTGGGTGGCATGGGCGGTGCCCAGCCGCTGGCCGCCACCCTGGCTGGCGCCTGCTCGCTGAACATCGAATGCCAGCAGAGCAGCATCGATTTCCGCCTGCGCAGCCGTTACGTCGATGAGCAGGCCAGCGATCTGGACGACGCCCTGGCGCGTATCGCCAAGTACTGCGCAGAAGGCAAGGCCATCTCCGTCGCGCTGCTGGGTAACGCTGCCGAAATCCTGCCGGAACTGGTACGCCGTGGCGTGCGTCCGGATATGGTCACCGACCAGACCAGCGCCCACGACCCGCTCAACGGCTACCTGCCGATCGGCTGGAGCTGGGCCGAGTACAAGGACCGTGCAGCCACCGACCCGGCTGGCGTGGTCAAGGCCGCCAAGCAGTCCATGGCCGTGCACGTGCAGGCCATGCTCGACTTCCAGAAGATGGGCGTACCGACCTTCGACTACGGCAACAATATCCGCCAGATGGCCAAGGAAGAAGGCGTGAGCAATGCCTTCGACTTCCCCGGTTTCGTCCCGGCCTATATCCGCCCACTGTTCTGCCGCGGCATCGGCCCGTTCCGCTGGGCGGCGCTGTCCGGCAACCCCGAGGACATCTACAAGACCGACGCCAAGGTCAAGGAACTGATCCCGGACGACGCCCACCTGCACCGCTGGCTGGACATGGCCCGCGAGCGCATCGCCTTCCAAGGGCTGCCGGCGCGTATCTGCTGGGTCGGCCTGGGTCTGCGTGCCAAGCTCGGCCTGGCCTTCAACGAGATGGTGCGTTCGGGAAAGCTGAGTGCGCCCATCGTCATCGGTCGCGACCACCTCGACAGCGGCTCGGTGTCCAGCCCCAACCGCGAAACCGAGGCCATGCAGGATGGCTCCGATGCCGTGTCCGACTGGCCGCTGCTCAACGCCCTGCTCAACACCGCCAGCGGCGCCACCTGGGTGTCGCTGCACCACGGCGGTGGCGTGGGCATGGGCTTCTCCCAGCATTCGGGTATGGTCATCGTTTGCGATGGCTCCGATGAAGCCGCCGCGCGCATTGCCCGCGTGCTGACCAACGACCCGGGCACCGGCGTGATGCGTCATGCCGACGCTGGTTACCAGATCGCCATCGATTGCGCCCGCGAGCAGGGTTTGAATCTGCCGATGATCGGCTAAGGACACACAACTCATGAACATCCTGAACCTGAAACCCGGCCACCTGACCCTGGCCGACCTGCGCGCCGCCTACCAAACGCCCGTGCACCTGAACCTGGACGCCAGCGCCCATCAGGCCATCGACGCCAGTGTCGCCTGTGTCAACCAGATCATCGCCGAGGGCCGCACCGCCTACGGCATCAACACCGGTTTCGGCCTGCTGGCCTCGACCCGCATTGCCAACGCCGACCTGGAAAAGCTGCAGCGTTCGCTGGTGCTGTCCCACGCCGCCGGCATTGGCGAGCCGCTGAGCGATGCCATGGTTCGCCTAATCATGCTGCTGAAGATCAACAGCCTGGCGCGTGGTTTCTCCGGTATCCGCCGCCCGGTGATCGAGGCGCTGATCGCCCTGGTCAATGCCGAGGTCTACCCGCATATCCCGCTCAAAGGTTCGGTCGGCGCCTCCGGTGACCTGGCGCCGTTGGCGCATATGTCGCTGGTGCTGCTCGGCGAAAGCCAGGCGCGGCACAAGGGCCAATGGCTGCCAGCCAGCGAGGCGCTGGCCATCGCCGGCCTGGAGCCGATGACCCTGGCCGCCAAGGAGGGACTGGCCCTGCTCAACGGCACCCAGGTGTCCACCGCCTACGCTCTGCGCGGCCTGTTCGAGGCCGAAGACTTGTATGCCGCCGCCAGCGTCTGCGGCGCGCTCAGCGTCGAGGCGCTGCTCGGTTCGCGCTCGCCTTTCGATGCACGCATCCATGCCGCCCGTGGCCAGCGTGGGCAGATCGATGCGGCAGCCGCCTTCCGTCACCTGCTCGGCGACAGCAGCGAGATCGGCCGCTCCCATGCCGCCTGCGACAAGGTGCAGGATCCGTATTCGCTGCGCTGCCAGCCGCAGGTCATGGGCGCCTGCCTGACCCAACTGCGCCAGGCCGCCGAAGTGCTCGGTGTCGAGGCCAACGCGGTCTCCGACAACCCGCTGGTATTCGCCGCCGAAGGCGAGGTGATTTCCGGTGGCAACTTCCACGCAGAACTCGTGGCCATGGCCGCCGACAATATCGCCCTGGCCATCGCTGAAATCGGCGCGCTGTCAGAGCGGCGCATCTCACTGATGATGGACAAGCACATGTCGCAACTGCCTCCGTTCCTGGTGGCCAACGGCGGGGTCAACTCCGGTTTCATGATCGCCCAGGTCACTGCCGCGGCATTGACCAGCGAGAACAAGGCGTTGGCCCATCCGCACAGCGTCGACAGCCTGCCGACCTCGGCCAACCAGGAAGACCATGTGTCCATGGCCCCGGCTGCCGGCAAACGCCTGTGGGACATGGCTGCCAACACCCGTGGCGTGCTGGCCGTGGAGTGGCTGGGTGCCTGCCAGGGCCTGGACTTCCGTGAGGGCCTTAAGAGCACGCCGGCGCTGGAGCAGGCGCGCCAGACGCTGCGCACCAAGGTGCCCTACTACGTAGAGGATCGCTTCTTCGCCCCGGATATCGCCGTCGCCGATGAGCTGCTGGCCGAACGCGTGCTGACGCCGTTGCTGCCGGCCGGCATGTTGCCGTCGGTAGGCTGAGCCGCGCTACATCTTTGTAGGAGCCGCGCCCAGCGGCGAGGGGAGTTATACCGCAGGTCTTGCTGAGTGGCTCCGACCGCTTTCGACCCGAGGCGGGGCTCCTACGAGATCAGTTGTATGGCTGATGTATCATCCGCGCACCGGGCATTACCAAGGAGTTGCCGTGACCAGTTCCACCCCGCGCTACAAGGCCATCGAGGATTTTCTGCTCGAGCGCATCGGCAACGGTGACTACCCGTTACATCACCAGATTCCCCCCGAAGAGCAGCTGGCCAGGGACTTCGGCGTCAGCCGCATGACCGCCAACAAGGCCATCAACAACCTGGTGCAGCAGGGTTACCTGATTCGCCAGGCGGGCCTGGGTACCTTCGTCACCGACCGCAAGTCCGAGTCTTCACTGCACGAGGTGATGAACATCGCCGCCGAGGTGCGCGCCCGTGGCCACACCTACTCCAATCGCATCCTGCGCAGCGAAGCGCTGGCCGCCGACGACGAAGTAGCGCTGCGCCTGGGTCTGCGCATCGGCGCCGAGGTGTTTCACAGCATCCTCGTGCACCTGGAAGATGGCGTGCCGATCCAGCTCGAGGATCGCTTCGTCAATCCACGCTGGGTGCCCCATTACCTGAGCAGCGACTTTTCCAAGCAGACGCCCAACGAAGTGCTGGTCGCCAGTTGCCCGATCAGCGACGTGGAGCATGTGGTCGAGGCCGTGCACGCCGACGCCCGCACCGCCGAATGGCTGGATATCGCACCGGGCGCCGCGTGCCTGTCGATGATTCGCCGCACCTGGTCGGACGAGCACCTGATCAGCTACGTGCGACTGATTCACCCGGGCGAGCGCTACAAGCTGCGCTCGAGCACCAAGCACCGCTGATCACAGCCGGAAATGCTGATGAATGGCCTGGGCCAACAGCGCCAGGGCTTCGTCGTGCTGCGCCTGGGCTGAGCGCAGGAACATCACCTCGTG
Source organism: Phytopseudomonas straminea (assembly GCF_900112645.1). GTDB lineage: Bacteria > Pseudomonadota > Gammaproteobacteria > Pseudomonadales > Pseudomonadaceae > Aquipseudomonas > Aquipseudomonas straminea. The sequence continues at coordinate 348,048 of NZ_FOMO01000004.1, forward strand.
CTCGGCAGCCAGGGGCAACTCCTCGACGATGCGCATGGCACTGGTCATCTTCGCGCGGTCCATCAGGGTAATCGCCAACCCTGATTCGACACAGGCCCTGATGGCCTGGCTGGACGGGCTTTCCAGCACCACCCGCCAGGTGTGCCCCGCCGCTTTAAGCGATTCCAGCATCAGGCTGCGGTACGGACATTCGGCTGCATGGATGGCCAACGGTAGCGTCTCCTTCCAGGCCTGGGGATAGGCCGCCGCCGCGACCCACACCGGCGTGGTGGCGACCAGCACCTGAGCCCGGGGCTCGCGCTGCCCCAACGGCAGGGTGAGTACCGCGCCGTGCAGCTTGCCGGCCTGCACCTGCTCGCGCAGCGTGTAGCTGGAGGCGGTCTTCACCTCCAGCACCACGTTGGGCCAGGCCGCCGCGAAGATCGGCAGGATGTCGCGGATCACGTGGGCAGCGTACTCATCGGGAATCCCCAGGCGGATGCGCCCGACCAGCCGCGGGCCATGCAGCTCGGCGAGCACCCGGTCGTGGGTACTGAGCAGTTCGCTGGTCGAGCGCAGCAGCCGCTTGCCCAGCGCGGTCAGCGCCACCGACTGGTTGTCGCGGTCGAACAGCCGGCCACCGGCGACCACCTCCAGACGCTGGATATGCACGCTGATCGCCGCCGGGCTCTTGTGCAACTGTTCGGCAGCGGCCTTGAAGCGCCCGCTACGTGCCACAGCGTGAAAGGTGCGGATCAGTTCGATGTCGAGCACGGCGCTCATGATTCAAAAACTCCGAACGACTCATTCAATACATTTTGATTTATTAGATTACGCCAACTTCGTAGGCTGGACCTACACCCTTCATCCGGTTTACCGCCATGTCCGTTCGACAGACTGCCCGCCTTTGGCCCGTTGTCATTCCCCTGCTGCTGATCGAGGCAGCGCTGGTAGTGATCTGGAGTTCGGGCTTCATCGGCGCGCGCTTTTCCATCGACCATGCGCCGGCCATGCTGGTGGTGTTCTGGCGCAGCCTGCTGTTCGCGCTGCTGCTGGCACCCTGGGCGCTGCCCCGCCTGCGCAATGCCGCGCCAGCCACCCTGCTGCGCCACGCCGCTATCGGTTTGCTGGCAATGGGCGGCTACCTAGCTGGTGTGGTTCAGGGCATCGCCTTGGGCGTCCCTGCCGGGCTTGCCGCCCTGCTGGCCGATCTGCTGCCCATCGGCGTTGCCCTGCTCAGCGTGCTGGTGCTGCGCCAGCGCCTGGGCTGGCAAACCTGGCTGGGTCTGCTCATCGGCCTGACGGGCGTGGTGCTGGTCACCTCGGATGCGCTGGCCTGGGGTGATGCGCCGTTGTGGGTGTACGGCTTGCCCCTACTGGGGATGTTCTCGCTGGCGGTCGCGACCCTGTGGCAGAAACGCACCAGGGCCACGGCGTCGTTCGACCTGCTCGGCAACCTGTGGCTGCAATGCTGCATCTGCTGCGTGCCGTTCGCGCTGCTGGCCGCGATAGACGGCAGCCTGATGCCGGTGCCCTCAGGCGGCTTCGCCCTGAGCGTGCTGTGGACGAGCATCTCCACCATCGGCGGCTACGGCTTGTACTGGCTGTGCCTGAAGCGCTCAACGCCGACCCGGGTGGCCAGCGTGCTGTACCTGAGTCCCGCGCTGACGCTGGTGTGGGCCTGGGCGATGTTCGGCGAGCCACTGTCCTGGGTGATGGGCCTGGGCACGCTGATTTCGGGGCTGGGAATCTGGCTGGTGATACGTAATGAACCAAAGGAGCGTGATGACGGGCCCGTGCAGGTGAGCCCGTCATCGGCACCCGTCAAAGCAGCTTGTCGAGGGTGATCGGCAACTGGCGGATGCGCTTGCCAGTGGCGTGGTAGACCGCATTGGCGACCGCCGCGGCAACGCCGACGATACCGATCTCGCCCACGCCCTTGGAGCCCAGCGGGTTGATGATGGTGTCGTTCTCCTCGACGAAGATCACTTCGATATCACCGATATCGGCTTGCACCGGCAGGTGATAATCGGCCAGGTTGTGGTTCATGCAGCGTCCCAGGTCATGATCGATCATCGCCTCCTCGTGCAGGGCCATGCCGATGCCCCACACCACGCCGCCGAGAATCTGGCTGCGTGCGGTTTTCGGGTTGATCACCCGGCCCGCGGCGATGGCGCTGACCACGCGGGTGACCCGCACCGTGCCCAGCGCTTCGTCCACCTGCACCTCGACGAACACCGCCGAATGGCTGGCACTGGCGTAGCGCTCACGCTGTTTGCCGGGCTGCGCCTGCACTTCGGCCTCCAGGCTGCCATGCCGGGCGAGTAGCGCGCCCAGCTCGACCGCACGGCTGGCATCCTCGCCCTGCTGTACGCGACCTGCACTGAAGCGTAGCGCCGCACCATCGCTGAACGGTGCCTCCGGCCATTGCCGGGCCGCTTCGCAGAGTTTTTCGGCCAGGGCCAGGCACGCCTCGCGTACCGCACTGCCCACCGATGACACGGTGAACGAGCCGCCCTGCAGCGGTGCCTTGGGCAGGCTGGAGTCACCGAGGCGAAACTCCACCTGGGACGGGTCCATACCCAGCACGTCAGCAGCGATTTGGGTCATCACCGTGGCGGTGCCTGGGCCGATGTCGCAGGTCGCGCTAGCGACGATCAGGCGGCCGTCGGCGGTGAAACTGGCGCGGGCGCTGGCCGGCATCTGCATGGCTTCCCACACGCCGGTGGCCATGCCGTAGCCGATCAGCTGATTACCCTCGCGCATGCCCCCCGGCTGCGGGCTGCGCTTGCTCCAGCCGAAGGCCTCGGCACCCTGCTGGTAGCAGGCGCGCAGCTCCTTGCTGGAATAGGGCTTGCCCTCGTTCTGGTTGGTTTCGGCGTAGTTGGTCAGGCGCAATTGCACGGGGTCGACACCCGCCGCCCAGGCCAGCTCGTCCATCGCCGACTCCAGGGCATAGAGCCCGGTCGCAGCGCCCGGCGCACGCATGTCCAGCGGCGTGTAGACATCCAGCGGCGCCAGCCGATAAGCCAGGCGCACGTGATCGCAGTGGTAGAGCATCCCCGACCATTCGGCGACGTGCTCGGTGAAATCTTCGAAGCGCGAGGTCTGGGCGATCACCTCGTGCACCAGGCCCTGCAACCTGCCACTTTCATCAGCGCCGAGCTGCAGGTGCTGCACCGCCCGCGGGCGATAGCCGAAGGTGAACATCTGCTGGCGGGTCAGGGTCACGCGCACCGATTGCTGCAGCTTCAACGCGGCCATGGCGGCCAGCGGCAACTGGTACTGCGGGCGCAGGCCGGAACCGAAGGCGCCGCCGACGAAGGAAGATTTGATACGCACGCGGCCAGGCTCGAGCTTGAGCACATCGGCCAGATACCGCTGGCTGTTCTGCGGGCCCTGGGTCTTGTCGTGCACCAGCAGGCTGCCATCGGCCTGGTAGATTACCGTCGATGCATGGGGCTCCATCGGGTGGTGATACTCGCACGGCAGTTCGTATTCCAGCTCCAGGCGCAGCGGCGCGCCAGCGATCACCCCATCGGCGTCGCCACGGGGTTTGGGCAGTTCGGCCGGCGCGGCGTGAGCCTCGCTGAGGGCTTCGCGCAGGTCGGTGGCATGGGGCTGCCGCTCGTAGCTGATGCGCACCAACGAGCCGGCATGACGGGCCAGCTCCAGGGTGTCAGCGACCACCAGCGCCACCGGCTGGCCGCTGTAGCGGATGCGCGCGTTGAACAACGGGCGAAAGGGCGAGCCGTCGGCGGCATCGTCATCCTCGTAGCTCTCGTCGTCCTGGGCCATGGGCGGACGATTGAGGTGGCTGAGCACCAGCTTGACGCCAGGCAGCGCCAAGGCTGCCGAGTCGTCGATGTCAGTGATGCGGCCGCGAGCGATCACGCTGCAGATCACGCTGCCATGCAGCAGGCCATCGGCCGGATGCTCGGCGGCATAACGCGCCTGGCCGCTGACTTTCAGCGGGCCGTCGACGCGGTCCAGGGGTTGGCCGAGGGTTCGCGCGTTCATGGGCGGGCTCCTTCTGCGGCGGTAGACAGGGCACGAACTACCGCGCGACGCGCCAGTTCGACCTTGAAGGCGTTGTGGGCCAGCGGCTGGGCATCCTTGAGCAGCAGCTCGGCGGCTGCCTCGAAATGTTCAGGTGTGGCGACCTGGCCAACCAGGCTGGCCTCCACGTCTACTCGCCGCCAAGGTTTGTGGGCGACACCGCCCAAGGCGATGCGCGCCTGGTGGATCTGGCCGTTTTCATCCAGCTGCAGCGCTGCGGCCACCGACACCAGGGCGAAGGCGAACGAAGCACGGTCACGCAACTTGAGGTAGGCGTGATGACTGGCGAAATCTTCGGCCGGCAGCTCGATGGCAAGGATCAGTTCGCCTGGCTCCAGCACCGTGTCGCGTTGCGGGGTATCGCCCGGCAAGCGGTGAAAGTCGCTCATGGCTACGCGGCGCTCGCCTTGCAGGCCGGTGATGATCACCTCGGCATCCAGGGCGGCCAGGGCCACGCAGAAGTCCGACGGGTGCACCGCCACGCAATGCTCGCTGGCGCCGAACAGCGCATGGTTGCGGTTCAGCCCCGCGCGGGCCGGGCAGCCGCTCCCCGGCTCACGCTTGTTGCACGGCACCTGGGCATCGTAGAAGTAATGGCAGCGGGTACGCTGCAGCAGGTTGCCGCCCGCGCTGGCCATGTTGCGCACCTGGGGCGACGCACCGGACAGCAGCGCCTGGGCGAGCAGCGGATAACGCCGCTCGACTTCCGGGTGCCAGGCCAGCTCGGCGTTGCCGACCAGAGCGCCGATGCGCAGGCCGCCCTCGGCGGTGGCGGTCACGTCACGCAGCGGCAACGCGTTGATGTCGATGAGGCGCTTGGGCCGCACCAGGTTTTCCTTCATCAGGTCGACCAGGTTGGTGCCGCCGGCGATAAACAGGCTGTCGGGCCCGGCCAGGCGCACCGCTTCGTCGATGGCCTCGGGTTTGCTGTAGGCGAAGGGGGTCATGGGCGCACCGCCTGTTCGCTCTCGGGTAGTGCCTCTTCGATGGCCGCCAGGATGTTGCTGTAGGCGCCGCAGCGGCACAGGTTGCCGCTCATGCGCTCACGGATGTCGGCAGCGTCGCCGACCCGCCCTTCATTGGCCAGGCCGACCGCCGAGCAGATCTGCCCAGGTGTGCAGTAGCCGCATTGAAAGGCATCGTGCTTGACGAAGGCACGCTGCATGGGGTGCAGCTCGTCGCCCGTGGCCAGGCCTTCGATGGTGGTCAGCTCACGACCGTCGAGCATGACCGCCAGGGTCAGGCAGGCATTGACCCGCCGGCCGTCCACCAGCACCGTGCAGGCGCCGCACTGGCCGTGGTCGCAGCCTTTCTTGGTACCGATCAGGTCGAGCTGTTCACGAAGCAGATCAAGGGCCGTGATCCACGGGTACACCTCGACCTGGGTGGGGCTGCCGTTCAACGACAGGGAAATCGTCCGGCGCTCGGCGCCAGCTGTGATGGTCTCGCTCATGGGGCTACCTCGGTTCGCTCGGATATCTCGTGCATCCGTTCAAAATCTGAGGTGAGGCCCGCCAAAAACGTTCAGGTTGGATCACGACCGTAGAGCGGTTCGTTGAAGAACCTCTTCACGGTCTCTTTGGGCGACATTGATGAGGCGGTTACAAGGCGGAAGCGGACATCAGGGCGCCGCTGCTTTTGTAGGAAGGGCTTTAGCCCCGAGCTTTAGATGGGTGAAAAGAGCTCGGGGCTGAAGCCCCTCCTACACGTTTACGCAAACGTCAGCTCCCGCCACTTGGCGGTCAAGCGCTGAAGCCGAGCCGAAAGATCGTGAGCAAGCCTTTAAGGCGTGAGCTTCTTCAATGGGTAGATGTCGTAGCGGCTGGACTTGCCCTCCAGCGCATAACCCGGCTTAGCGCCCTCGATGACCGGCGCCTTGCGCGGGCGCTTGACCACCACGCGGTGGCTGGCGAGTTTGAGCGCCGCCTCGAGCAGTGCCGGAGCATCCAGATCATCGCCGACGAAGGGACGGAACAGGCGCATCTCCTTTTTCACCAGAGCGCTCTTGTCGCGGTGAGGAAACATCGGGTCGAGGTAGATCACTTGCGGCGCCTCGCCCTGCCAACCGGCCATCAGCTCGATGGCGTTGCCCTGCAGCAGGCGCATGCGCGCGACGATACCTGCCACCTCGGCGTCCGCTGCCGCCCGCTGCAGGCCCTCCTCGAGCAGCGCACCGACCAGCGGCTGGCGCTCGATCAGGTCGACCTGGCAACCCAGGCTGGCCAACACGAAGGCATCGCGGCCCAGCCCTGCGGTGGCATCCAGCACCCGCGGGCGAATGCCCTGGGAGATGCCGACAGCCTTGGCGATCATCTGCCCAGCGCCGCCGCCGAACTGGCGACGATGCGCCACCGCGCCCTCGACGAAATCCACCCGCACCGGCCCTGGCGCCTGCGGGCCGAGCTCGACCAGCTGCAAGCCAGCCTCGCCCAGTTGCAACGCATAACCGGCCTCGCCTTCGAGCGGCAAGCCCAGACGCTGCGCCCATTGCTGCGCGCCGGCTTGCAGATGCGGCGCCAGGGCCTCCATGCGAATGCGCGCGTCGGGCTGTAGTTCACTCATTGCGGATCGTCCATCAACTCAGATGCGGCAGCTTTCAAGCAACCGCGGGGCTCAACTCGGGCCGACAGCAGCCGATACCTTGGAAAGCGCTAGTTTGCCAGAGCCCGACGTTCGATGTTTGAAGTCATCTCCCGTATTCCCGGTGACATCCGGGTAGCCGCCCAGAAATCCGGTACGCCATCGAGCGCCAGCGCGGCGCTGTACGACCAGATTCTGCGCAGCGTGCTGCGCGAGATGGAAAGCGCCATCGCCCAGCACTCGGCGCCAGCACTGGTCACGCCCACACCAACGGCAACCCCCGCCGATGAAGCGCCCCTGCAAGGCATGCGAACCTTGGAAGATGTGATGATGCAGCGCCAGTTCACCTGCTCGCTGAAAGACGTGGGCGCCGCCCTGCCCCTCGGAGAACTGGCGTCGCAGCAGAATCTGCTGGCGCCGTCTGGCAATGCCGAGAACGCCTCGAGCAACCCGCTGTTGGAAGAATCCCTGGCGCCCTGGGAGCTGCTGATGGGCCATCTGACCCTACAGCAACGCCTGGCTCGCTGAACTCAACGACACATGCGAAAACCGCCCATATCCAAGTGGAAATGATCGCGGTGCGCGGCGTTGTAGTCCGGACCCAGAGTAGTGTTGAAACTGGAGCACGCCGCCTGCTGCACCTGGCGCAGGAACAGCGACTTGTCATCCTCCCCCGGCCAGTCGCGCAGCACGCTGATGCGCCGGCCATCGGCCAGGCGAAAGCCGACGATATCCAGGGCATTGGCCGAGGCGTGCTGGCTGCGCCGCTGACTACCAGCGATGGTGCGGCAGGCGAAGCTGCCAACGTGGTCGACCTGCACCACACGCTGGCCGAAGCGCTGCTCAGCTGCCGGCTGCAGGCCGTGGCGCTCGAACAGGGCGAAGGCCGCAGCTACCGGGCAGGTGGCGATGAAGCTGCTGCTCAGGCGCACGTCGCTGCCCTGCACGCGTACCGTATTGGTCAGCGGGCAGTCGGCGGCAGGCGTGCTGTCGGGCAGCACAACATAACGCAGCGCGGACGTATCCAGCACCGTGCGGCATAGCTCGGCGTCGCCCTGCAGACGACGCAGCTTGTAGGCGGTCAGCCAGTTGGGCGTGTCGCGCAGGTCCAGAGGCGCCCAGGGATTCCAGCGCGGCGGCACGTCGATCCACTGGCGGTACAGCGCCAGTGGGCCGCCGACCACCACGAAGATCAGCAGCGCAATCAGGAACTGCCGCACGCTAGCCCTTGAACAGATCGTTGATGGCGTCGAACGGCAGGGCCTGTCGGGCGCCGCCCAGGTCGCCACGTTCGGCAAGCCCCGTGGCTGCCTGCAGAAAGGCGCCATAGGCAGCGCGGGCCAGATTGGAGCCCAGGCTGACACGCTTGACGCCCAGTTGCGCCAGCTCGTCTAGCGACAGTGTCAGGCTCGGCGAGCCGACCAGCACGTTGACCGGTTTGGGCGCCACCGCCTCGACCACTGCCTTGATCTGTTCACGACTGGTCAGCCCTGGCGCGTAGAGCACGTCCGCGCCCGCCTCAGCGTAAGCCACCAGGCGGCGGATGGTGTCGTTCAGGTAGGCACGGCCGTGCAGGAAGTTTTCCGCCCGCGCCGTCAGGGTGAAGGGAATGTCCAGCTCGCGAGCCGCCACCACGCAAGCGCGAATGCGCTGCACCGCCAGTTCGAAGGGGTAGATGGGCTGTTCCGGCCGGCCGGTGGCATCCTCGATGGAGCCGCCGACCAGGCCGACCTGCGCCGCCAGCCGCACGGTCGCGGCACATGCCTCGGGGGAATCGCCATAGCCATTTTCCAAGTCGGCGACCACCGGCAGCGAAGTCGCCTCGACGATGGCGCGGGCATTGGCCAGTGCCTCGTCGCGGTTTACCGCGCCTTCGGCATCGCGGCGGCCCAAGGAAAAGGCCAGTCCGGCGCTGGTGGTAGCCAGAGCGTGAAAACCAAGCGCGGCGAGCATCTTCGCCGACCCGGCATCCCAGGGGTTGGGCAGAACCAGTAGCTCGGCTTGCTGGTGCAATGCCCGGAGGCGTTCGGCACGTTCACGGTAGATGGACATCGGCTGCTTCCCTTGCGTCGAGTGAGCGCTCAGGGTATCGGAGTTCGCAGCTTCGGAAGAAATTCACTGTTCCGCGATCCGGCGCAAGGCAAATCGGCAGGAGATCAGCGTCGTGCCTGGGAAAGGCCCATCACCAATAACAACAGATTCTGGCTGGCTTCAGGAGACGCCTGGGTAACCCGTTTGATTTTCGGGCTCAGGCAATTGGTTCGGTGAGTGCTGGTCACGACACCTGGGCCAGGCTCATACCAGGAGGTCGCCGCGAACGCCGAAACGCTCAATGCAGCAACAAGAAACAAACCTCTGGCTACGCCTAAGCTCATGATCGCAACCTCTTGATAGTGCGGCCAATGCGTCCGCTAACACTAGATCACGATGGACTTGGAAAGGTTGCAACAAGACGAACGGTCAAAACCCTTTGCGCCGAAAGCGGTCTCGCCATCAGCCAACTATTGCCGCTGGCCCGCCAGCTAGACACTTGCGGTGCAAAAAAGCACGCAATAAAAAACCCCGCGCAGGGCGCGGGGTTTTCGGTACAGCTCAGGTGCCGGGAGGCTTACATCATGCCGCCCATGCCACCCATACCGCCCATGTCCGGCATGGCCGGAGCAGCCTTGTCTTCCGGCAGCTCTGCAACGATCGCCTCGGTGGTGATCAGCAGGCCAGCGATGGAAGCAGCGGCTTGCAGCGCGCTACGGGTAACCTTGGCCGGGTCGATGATGCCGAACTCGATCAGGTCGCCGTACTCGCCGTTGGCAGCGTTGTAACCGTAGTTACCGGAACCCTGTTTGACCTTGTCCAGAACCACGGACGCTTCGTCGCCAGCGTTGGTGACGATCTGACGCAGCGGCGCTTCGATGGCACGGCGCAGAATGCTGATACCAGCGTCCTGCTCCAGGTTGATGCCTTTGAGGCCGTCCAGAGCGGACTGAGCACGAACCAGGGCAACACCACCGCCAGGTACCACGCCCTCTTCGACGGCTGCGCGGGTTGCGTGCAGGGCGTCTTCAACGCGGGCTTTCTTCTCTTTCATCTCGACTTCGGTGGCAGCGCCGACCTTGATCACTGCAACACCGCCGGCCAGCTTGGCCAGACGCTCTTGCAGCTTCTCTTTGTCGTAGTCCGAAGAGGTCTCTTCAACCTGCTTGCGGATCTGGGCAACGCGCGACTCGATGTCGGATTGCTGGCCAGCACCGTCGATGATAGTGGTGTTTTCCTTGTTCAGGACTACACGCTTGGCTTGACCCAGGTGCTCCAGAGTGGTGCTTTCCAGGCTCAGGCCGATCTCTTCGGAGATCACGGTACCGCCGGTCAGAACGGCGATGTCCTGCAGCATGGCCTTGCGACGATCACCGAAGCCCGGCGCCTTGACGGCAGCGACCTTGACGATGCCACGCATGTTGTTGACTACCAGAGTAGCCAGGGCTTCGCCCTCGACATCTTCGGCAACGATCAGCAGCGGACGGCCAGCCTTGGCAACGGCTTCCAGGACCGGCAGCAGTTCGCGGATGTTGCTGATTTTCTTGTCGACCAGCAGCAGCAGCGGGCTATCCAGCTCGGCAACCATGGTGTCCGGCTTGTTGATGAAGTACGGCGACAGGTAGCCGCGGTCGAACTGCATGCCTTCTACGACGGACAGTTCGTTTTCCAGGCCCGAGCCTTCTTCAACGGTGATCACGCCTTCTTTACCGACTTTTTCCATGGCTTCGGCAATGATGTTGCCGATGGAGTCATCGGAGTTGGCGGAGATGGTGCCAACCTGGGCAATGGCTTTGCTGTCGGTGCACGGCTTGGACAGGTTCTTCAGCTCGGCGACGATGGCTGCGGTGGCCTTGTCGATGCCGCGCTTCAGGTCCATCGGGTTCAGGCCGGCAGCGACCGACTTCAGGCCTTCGGTGACGATGGCTTGAGCCAGAACGGTAGCGGTGGTGGTGCCGTCACCGGCAGCGTCGTTGGCCTTGGAGGCAACGTCTTTGACCAGCTGGGCGCCGATGTTTTCGATCTTGTCCTTGAGCTCGATCTCTTTGGCGACGGAAACGCCGTCCTTGGTGATCAGCGGCGCGCCGAAGCTGCGCTCCAGGACCACGTTACGGCCCTTCGGGCCGAGGGTGGCTTTGACTGCATCGGCCAGAACGTTGACACCGGTGAGCAGTTTCTTGCGAGCGGCGTCGCCGAATTTTACGTCTTTAGCTGCCATGTTATTTGATCCTCAATTCTTGACGATTAAACGGAAATTCGCGGTCGATCAGGCTTCGATAACAGCGAGGATTTCGCTCTCGCCCATTACCAGCAGGTCTTCGCCATTGACCTTGACGGTGTTGCTGCCCGAATACGGGCCGAACACCACTTTGTCACCGACCTTGACGGCCAGGGCACGGACTTCACCGTTGTCCAGAACACGGCCAGTACCAACGGCAACGATTTCGCCCTGATTCGGCTTCTCGGCGGCCGAGCCCGGCAGCACGATACCGCCAGCGGTTTTGGTTTCTTCTTCGCTGCGACGGATCACGACGCGGTCATGCAAAGGACGAAGCTTCATTGTCGATCTCTCCCAATAGTTGTTGAAATTACCGGTGCTCTCACCGGCAGGATCATGGCGCTGCGCAAACACCCAACGCCGAAATTTGCTTCAGCTGACGCTGAAAAACCTTGCGGTGTCCGCTACATAGGGGCGGCCAAACGCAATTCAAGGGCAGCCGCTAATTTTTTTACGCAGGCAACGGACGCTCGGCACCTGAAAAAGCAAGGCCCCGGTCAGTGAACACTGACCGGGGCCCGGGAGCAGCGCGCGGGATCAGTCGCGGCGCTCGTATTCACCTTCAAGCACATTGGGCTTGTGACCGCCGGGCTGGCCATTACGAGCCGCCATGTCATCGGCGAAAGCACGTTGCCGCTCGGCCTGCTCGGCAGCGCGTTGACGTACCCGCTCGACCAGCCAGCGGCGGGTGAAGGGCAGCAGGCAGAAAATGCCGATGACATCACTGATGAACCCCGGCAGCAGCAACAGGCCACCACCGACTGCCATCATCAGGCCCTGCAGCACTTCCTGATCCGGCATTTCGCCGCGCGCCAGGCGCTCGCGGGCACGCCAAGCGGTGGTGATACCGGCGATGCGCAGCATCAGGCCGCCGAAGATCGAGGTGAGAATCACCAGGGCAATGGTCGGCAGCACACCGATAGCACTGCCCACCGAGATGAGCACGGCCAGCTCGAGAATCGGGAACAGCAGGAACAACAACGTGAAAATGCGCATCGCGGTTTCCTTGACGGAAGAACACCTTCCAGTAGGAGAGAAATATGGGGTGTTGCGCTTAATTCAAGCTGAAGTTTCGACTTCTCAAGTAGCCGCCACGTTCCAAGCCAGGCGACGCGGGGCTTCGGCTAGGCGAGCAGCGCTGTTACAGGATGTTGGTGATCGCGATTACAGGCACTGGTGCGCCGGCCTCGTCGCACTCTATGCTGCTGCCGGTACGTCATGGCAATCGACCGGCGCGAACAAGCGAATCACCTTGCACCGGTACGACCCGTTCGACTCTCAATCAAGGGAATTGGCATGCAACTCCAAGACAAAGTCATCATCATCACCGGCGGCGGCCAGGGCCTGGGCCGCGCCATGGCCGAGTATCTCGCCGAGCGCGGCGTGCGCCTGGCACTGGTCGACCTGAATCAGGAAAAGCTCGATGAAACCGCCACGGCCTGCCGGGCCATCGGCGTGCAGACGCGTACCTACCTGTGCAACGTGGCCAACGAAGAACAGGTGACTCAGACCGTGGCGCAGATCGCCGAGGACTTCGGTTCGATCAATGGCCTGGTCAACAACGCCGGCATCCTGCGCGATGGCCTGACCATCAAGGTCAAAGACGGCGAGATGAGCAAGATGAGCCTGGCCCAGTGGCAGTCGGTGATCGACGTCAACCTGACCGGCGTGTTCCTGTGTACTCGCGAAGTGGCGGCGAAGATGATCGAGCTGCAGAACGAGGGCGCGATCATCAATATTTCCTCGGTGTCGCGCGCCGGCAATATCGGCCAAGCCAACTACTCGGCAGCCAAGGCGGCGGTCGCTGCCGACACCGTGGTATGGGCCCGCGAGTTCGCCCGTTATGGCATCCGCGTGTCCGGCGTGGCGCCCGGATTCATCGAAACCGACATGGTCGCCAGCATGAAGCCCGAAGCGCTGCAGCGCATGACCGACGTGATCCCGCTCAAGCGCCTCGGCAAGCCGCAGGAGATCGCCCACGCCATCGCCTTCCTATTGGAAAACGACTACTTCACCGGGCGCATCCTCGAACTCGACGGCGGCGTGCGGCTGTAAGGCGTCAGCCGGCAAACGCCGGACAACAGAAAGCCCCGCATCTGGCGGGGCTTTTTGCTGTGCATCGGCTTGGCTTACCAGCCTACACCGAAGCCCAGAGTGTAACGGGTTTCGTCCTTGTCGCCTTCCGATCCACTGACCTGATCCTTGGAAGCCTTCATGTTCAGCGACGCCCAGTCGGTGACCTTGTAGCGCAGGCCCACTTCGGCATCCAGGGAATAATCGGCAGCGCCGGCCAGCGGCTTGCCAATCTCGCCATTGCTGAACAGCTCGATGGTCTTGCCGACCAGGTAGCGGTTGTAATCCCACTTCATACTGATGGCGTAGAAGTTATCCTTCTCGCCATTGGCAAACTCGTAGTCGGAACGGTTGATCAGGCCAGCCAGAGAGAAGGCGCCGAGTTCGTTATCCCAGAACTGGTAACCCGGACCGGTACCGACAGTGCGCTGACGGGCCAGATCCTCGATCTTGTCGCGCTTGTATTCCAGGCGCCCCTGCCAGAACCACTTCTCGTCGAGAAAGCGGTCCAGCGCGTACTCGGTGCTCCAGTTGTCGGTACTGACCACGTCGTCCTTGAGTTCGCGGTTGTAATCGACCTCGGCGTTGTGACGCCACTTGCCATGACGCGCCTGGGTCTTGAGATCGACATCGTAGTCATCGGTGTCGCGCTCGGCGCGCTTGTAGTCCATGGCCACGTCGACGTTGCCCTTCCACAGGAAGTCTTCCACCAGCGGCTTGGGCTTCATGATCTGCTTGATGCTGGCCAGCTCGACGGTCTTGGGTGCAGCGCCATTGGCCAACGTCACCTTGCCGGGCTCTGCGGCCTGCAGCGACTTGGCCCGCTCGCCGGTGATGTCGTTTTCCTTGACCAGCAGTTCGCGGTCGCTTTCCAGAGTAGCGACCTGCTTCCAGTCCAGCGGGATGGAGCCGCCGTATTCGGTCTGCAGCATCAATTTGCCGCCGTCGAAGACACGGATGGTCCCGGTCAGGCGGTCGCCGTTCTTCATCCAGACGGTATCGGCCATCAGCGGCGTGGCGGCCACGCTAAGGCCCAGGCACAACAGAGTACGAGTAAACATAAGCGGACGAGTCTGCTCCGGTTCGCGGGAAATCGGGCATTATCCGCATACCCGAAAATTGAGCAAGAAATGACCGACGGAAATGCCTTGAGTTCATCGAGAGCCGTTATTCGTCGGCCTCAGGAGTCTGTAATGCCCGCGCTACAGCCCGGTGACAACGCCCCTCGTCCAGACGATCAGCAAGCCCGCCGCGATGCCCTTTATCTGGCGCTGGCCCAGGTGCCGCCCGGCAAGGTGGTGACCTATGGCGAACTGGCGGCGCTGGCCGGCCTGGGACGTGCAGCGCGCTGGGTCGGCCGCACCCTAGGCCAGTTGCCGGACGGCACCACCCTGCCCTGGCATCGGGTGGTCGCGGCTGGCGGCCGGTTGAGCCTGACAGCAGACTCGCCAAGCGGGGTTGAACAACGTGCCCGATTGCGCGTCGAAGGGGTGCTATCCCACAATGGTCGGGTGGATATCCGACGCCACGGCTGGCGGCCCCTGGAGCACGAGGCATGAGACTCGCGGCGCCACGCGCAACCGGCTTGCACTGACCCGACCCTAGCCCCTAGAGTGCGCCACTTGTTCATGCTTTCTCCCTCCAGGCCGATCCCCCTCAATGCATCGTAAAAGCTGGCGCGACGCGGTCGCCGCCTATTCCAGCCCCTCGACACTGGTTCTTCTGGTGCTGGGCTTTGCCGCCGGCCTGCCTTACATGTTGGTGTTCTCGACCCTGTCGGTGTGGCTGCGCGAAGCCGGCGTGGCGCGGGAAACCATCGGTTTCGCCAGCCTGATCGGCCTGGCTTACGCCTTCAAATGGGTGTGGTCGCCGCTGCTCGACCAATGGCGCCTGCCGCTGCTCGGCAAGCTCGGCAGGCGACGTTCCTGGCTGGTGCTGTCGCAGATTCTGATCGCCGTCGGCCTCGCCGGCATGGCGCTGTGCGATCCGCACACCCACCTGACCTGGCTGATCGCCCTCGCCGTGCTGGTGGCCTTCGCCTCGGCAACCCAGGACATCGCTGTCGATGCCTACCGTCTGGAGATCGTCGACGACACCCGCCAGGCCGCCCTGGCCGCCAGCTACATGGCCGGCTACCGGGTCGCCGCGCTGCTCGCCACCGCCGGCGCACTGTACGTCGCCGAGGGCCTCGGCTCGACCACCCTGCTCTACCAGCACGCCGCCTGGGCCGGCACCTACCTGCTGTTCGCCCTGCTGATGCTGCCGGGCCTCCTGACCAGCCTGTGGATGAAAGAGCCGGCGGTGTCGATGAAGACCCAGCTGGCCGCCGCCAAGTATGGATTCAGCCACCAGATCGCCTCGGTGCTGGTGCTGATCGTGCTGCTGGTGTCGGTGCCGGCGATGTTCACCCAGCTCTACAACACCGACTTCCCCAGTCTGGTCACCGGTGAAGCCACGCTGCTGGACCTGTTGCTCGAGGACCGCGCCTTCCTGCGCGCCATCCTCTATACGATCCTGACTGCCCTGTGCCTGTCGTCCATGGGCCGCCGCGGACTGGCGCCAGTACTCACGCCGGTCAACGACTTCATCCTGCGTTACCGCTGGCAGGCCTTCCTGCTACTGGGGTTGATCGCCACCTACCGCATGTCCGACACGGTCATGGGCGTGATGGCCAACGTCTTCTACATCGACCAGGGCTTTACCAAGGACCAGATCGCCAGCGTCAGCAAACTGTTTGGGCTGATCATGACCCTGGTCGGCGCCGGTGCCGGCGGGTTGCTGATCGTGCGCTTCGGCATCATGCCGATCCTGTTCATCGGCGGCGCGGCGTCGGCGGCCACCAACCTGCTGTTCATGGCCCTGGCTGGCATGGGCGCCAACCTGCAAATGCTGATCTTCACCATCTCGGCGGACAACTTCAGCTCCGGCCTGGCCACGGCGGCGTTCGTCGCCTACCTGTCGAGCCTGACCAACCTGAAGTTCTCCGCCACCCAGTACGCGCTGCTGAGCTCCATCATGCTGCTGCTGCCACGGTTGATCGGCGGCTATTCCGGCGTACTGGTGGAGAAGTTCGGCTACGCGGATTTCTTCCTGATCACCGCACTGATGGGCGTACCGACCCTGCTGCTGATCCTGCTGCAGTGGCATCGCCAGGGTAACCGGGCCAGCGCGCTACCGGCCGACGAGCCACCGAAGCAGGAATGACGCCCATGAAAAAGCCGACTCTCGTCGGCTTTTTCGTTTCTGCGGGCCGCGCGTCAGCCGGCCTTGCCCTGCTGCATCATCTGCACCATGCGCGGCGGCTGCGCCAGCTCGACGCCCTCGGCGCGCAGACGATCGCGCACGCTCTCGTTGAGCATGAAGATCACTGGCCAGTAATCGCCGGCAGCCGTCCACATGCGCAGCGACAGGTTGATCGAGGTTTCGCCCAGGCTAGATACCACCACCACCGGCGCCGGCTCCTGATGCACGCGCGCATCCTTGGAAAGCTCCAGCAGCACTTCGCGAGCCTTGGCCAGGTCGGCATCGTAGTCGAGCTTCACGTCGTACAGCACCTGGCGGGTGTTCTGCCGCGAGTGGTTGGTGATGATGCCGTTGGACAGGGTGCCGTTGGGCACGATCACCACCTTGTTGTCACCGGTACGCAGCACGGTGTGGAAGATCTGGATGTAGTCCACCGAACCGGAAACACCCTGGGCCTCGATGAAGTCGCCGGCCTTGAAGGGGCGGAACAGCATGATCAGCACGCCGCCGGCGAAGTTCGCGAGGCTGCCCTGCAGCGCCAGGCCGATGGCCAGGCCCGCCGCACCGATCACCGCGATGAACGAGGTGGTCTCCACGCCGATCATCGACGCCACGCTGATGATCAGCAGCACTTTGAGCACAATGCTCGCCAGGCTACCGATGAAACTGCTCAGCGCGCGGTCGACCTTGCGGCCGTCCATCAGGGCGCTGACCTTGCTGGTCAGCTTGCTGATCAGCCACCAGCCGATCAGCAGGGTAACGATGGCCAGGGCCAGCTTGCCGCTGTACTGCAGCAATACCGGAATCCAGGCCTGTGACATGACGACCAGCTGGTCGATGCTCATATCCATCGGGCATTCCTTCTAGCAATTCAAACGAAAACGCCATGGCAGGCCATGGCGTTTGCTCGGGCGTTCACGAACTTGCGACGCTGCCGTTCCGTCGGGGTTCAATAAACCCCGCCCTATCAGTCGCGGAAATTGTTGTACTGCAGGGGCATGCCGAAGTCCTTGCCGCGCAGCGAGGCGATGCATTCCTGCAGGTCGTCGCGCTTCTTGCCAGTAACGCGCACCTGCTCGCCCTGGATGGCGGCCTGCACTTTGAGCTTGGCGTCCTTGATGTGGGCGACGATCTTCTTGGCCAGCTCCTTGTCGATGCCTTCGCGGAATTCGACTTCCTGCTTGATCACCTTGCCGGACGCATACGGGTCCTTGGTCTCCATGCACTGGCTGTCGATCTTGCGCTTGATCAGGCAGCTGCGAATGATGTCGAGCATCTGCTCAAGCATGAAATCGGCTTCGGCGGTCAGCGTAACGGCCTTGTCCTTGACTTCGAAACTGCACTTGCCGCGCAGGTCGAAGCGCCGCTCCAGCTCCTTGGTGGCATTATCCAGGGCGTTGGTGAGTTCGTGTTTGTCCAGCTCCGACACCACGTCGAACGAGGGCATGGAATTCCTCCAGTTAAAAAGCGCGACCGGCAGCACCGTTTCGCGAGTCGCTGCCGGCAGCCGCCTTGGCCGCGCTACGAATGCATCGGGCTGGGCGCCAGTTCGCGAGATCGTGAATTAAGTCTGCGCAAATCGCGCGGATGGCTTGACGATAAAATTGGCGCGATCATTATATCCGCTCTGATACAGATCGCTCGGCGTTGTATTGGTTACTCCCTTCCCTCGACCTGTTTTCCTGCCCGCGAGTGCCATAAAAAATGCCCAACCCCCATCTCAGTATTCTGGTGGTGGACGACGCCAAGTTCTCGAGCGCCATGATCGGCCGTGCATTGAGCCAGGCTGGATATCAGGATATTCGCTTCGCCAGCAGCGCTGCCGAAGCCATCAGCAATCTCGAACAACGCCCCGCCAGCGTACTGCTGGCAGACTGGCTGATGCCCGAAATGGACGGTCTGGAGCTGACCGGACGGGTGCGCCAGCTCGACGAGGCGGCCGAGCACTACACCTACATCATCCTGCTGACCGGCAAGGAGGGCGAGAACGTCCTCAACGAAGCCTTCGACCGCGGCGTCGATGACTTCATCAGCAAGTCAGCGATGAACGAACAGCTGCTGCCCCGGGTATTCGCCGCCGAACGCCTGTGCAGCACCCTGCAGCGCCTGCTCCACGAAAACGCCCTGCTGGTGCAGAACATCGCCAGCCTGGAAGAACGCAACCTGGTCGACCCACTGACCGGCCTGGGCAACACCCGCTACCTGAAACAGAAGATGGCCGACAGCCTGCGCCAGGTGGAATCGCGTGGTGGCGCACTGTGCTACCTGATGATCGGTCTGCAGGGCGTCGACGAGCTGAGCGCACGCCACGGCGCGGTATTCAGCAACGAGTTGCTGCGCAGCGTGGCCCGCCGCCTGCAACAGCTGGTACGCCCGCTGGACGTGCTGGTCAGCCTGGATGATCGTCATTTCGCACTGATCACCCTGCTCGAAGATCTGCAGGAATGCTCGCCGAGCAGCTTCAAGCGTCTGCACGAAGGCCTCAACCTCAAGGCCTTCAAGACCAGCGAAGGCTTTATCAGCCTCAAGGCCGGCATCGCCGTGGTCGGGCTGGACAGCAAGGCCATGCCCATGGAGCAGCAGCAACTGCTCGACCTGGCCACTCGTCTGCTACCCGAAGCCCACGCCAGCGGCCGCGTGACCGCGGTACGCCTGCCCCGTCCATGAGCTGGCATGTACTCGGTGCCGGCAGCCTGGGCAGTCTGTGGGCCTGCCGCCTGTTTCGCGCCGATGTGCAGGTGCAGCTTGTGCTCCGTGACCCGCGGCGTCTGACCGCGTATCGCCAGGCGAGCGGCCTGACCCTGGTCGAGCAGGGCCACAGCCACCTCTACCCTATCCCGGCCAGCGACCTGCAGGATTCGGCGCCCATCGAGCGTCTGCTGCTGGCCTGCAAGGCCTATGACGCCGCTGAGGCGATTGCCGCCGTGGCCCATCGCCTGACACCGGCTGCCGAAGTCGTCCTGCTGCAGAACGGCCTGGGCAGCCAGGACGAAGTGGCGCAGCAGTTGCCTGGCCGCCGTTGCCTGCCCGCCTCCAGCACCGAAGGCGCGTTTCGTGACGGTGACTGGCGCGTGGTATTCGCCGGTCAGGGCCACACCTGGATCGGCGATCCATGCGGCGCGGCGGCGCCTGCCTGGCTGCAGGAACTGGAACGTAGCCAGATTCCCCACACCTGGAGCGCGGACATCCTCGCGCGCCTGTGGCGTAAGCTGGCGTTCAATTGCGCGATAAACCCGCTGACCGTGCTGCACGGCTGCCGCAATGGCGAACTGGTGCGCTATCACGAACAGGTCGATGCGCTATGTACCGAGCTGGCCGAGCTGTTGATCGGCTGTGGCCAGGTAGAGGCCGCCCAAAAGCTGCATAGCGAAGTGTGGCGGGTGATCGAGGCCACGGCCGCCAATTACTCGTCCATGTACCAGGACGTCGCCGCTGGTCGGCGCACCGAAATCAGCTACCTGCTCGGCTACGCCTGCGCCGCCGGCGAACGCGCTTTGCTGCAGCTGCCGCAGCTGAAAGCCTTGCACCAGCGACTGCAGGAGCATCTGGACGGCCACGGATTGCCGCGCTATTGAGTCACGCGCTACCCTGCGCCCTCACCTGCCACCACGAAACACGCCCATGCGTCTGCGCCACCGCCTGAAGAACCTGCCCGTAGGCCGAAAGCTGCTCGCTGCCCTGCTGGTCCTGCTGGCCGCCGTGCTGGTGGTCGCCAACATGACCTTCATCAGCGCGGCCTACTGGATCTCCCAGGAAAGCGTCGCGCCCCAGGCGCTGCAGACCTTGGGCCGGCTGTTCGCCACTCCCGCCCTGAGCCGCGACGCCCTGAGCTCTCCCGAAAACGCCCATGAGCTACTCAAGCGCCTGGAGGGTTATGGCCCACTACGCGCCGCGGTGATCTACGACGCCGACGGCAATAGCATGGCGCAGTTGCAGAGGGGCGAGAAACTCGACCTACCCGAGCAGGTCGCTGCTCTGGACAACTGGCGCATCGGTGAATTTCGCGCCAACCAGTTGGTCGAGCTGCCGCGATCCGATGCTCCGCCAGGCCACCTGCTACTGGTCGCATCCAGTGAGTTGCCGGGCGCGTTCTACACCGGCACCGTCACCGCCAGCCTGGTGATCCTGCTGTTCAGCCTGGTGCTATGGCTGTTGGTGGCGCGGCAGATCCGCCGCCTGGTCACCAGCCCGATCAAACGCCTGGAAGAGCTGACCCGCCAGGTCACCCGCGAAGAGAACTACTCGCTGCGCGCGCGACGCGGCAACCGCGACGAAATCGGTAGCCTGGCCGAAGCCTTCAACACCATGCTCGAGCGCATCGAGGCCCGCGAACAGCAGCTCAAGCGTGCCCGCGACGATTCCGAAGAGGCTTACAACCAGGCCCGCGGTCTGGCCGAGGAAACCCGCCTGTCGAACCGCAAGCTGGAACTCGAAGTGCAGGTTCGCAGCAAGATCGAGAAGAAGCTCACGGGCTTCCAGAACTACCTCAACAGCATCATCGACTCCATGCCCTCGGCGCTCATCGCCCTCGACGAGCAGCTCTATGTGGCGCAGTGGAATCAGGAGGCCAGTGCGCTGTCTGGCACATCCATCGACGAGGCTGTCAACCAGCCGGTGTTCCTCGCCTTCCCGCTGCTCAAGCCGTACCTGTCCAAACTCAAGCGCACCGCCGAGCAACATCGGGTCGAGAAGATCGAACGCGTTACCTGGATTCGCGATGACGAGCCCCATCACTACGCCCTGACCTTCTATCCGCTGATCGGCAGCATCGGCCGTGGCGTGGTGATCCGCATCGACGACATCACCCAGCGCCTGAATCTCGAAGAGGTCATGGTGCAGTCCGAGAAGATGCTTTCCGTGGGCGGCCTGGCGGCCGGCATGGCGCACGAGATCAACAACCCGCTGGGCGCCATCCTGCACAACGTGCAGAACATCCGCCGGCGCCTGTCGCCGGAGCTTCCACGCAATCAGGAGCAAGCCGAATTGGCCGGCGTCAGCCTGCCGGCCATTGACCGATACCTGGTAGCGCGGGAGATCCCTATGCTGCTCGACGGCATCCAGCAGGCCGGTGCACGAGCCTCGAAGATCGTCACCCACATGCTCAGCTTCAGCCGCCTGAGCAACCGTCAGCTGGCGCCCTGCCAGTTGCCGGCGCTGATCGACCAGGCGGTGGAGATCGCCAGCAACGACTTCGACCTGACCGAAAGCTTCGACTTCAAGAGCCTGCTGATCCAGCGTGAATTCGACCCGCAGCTGGGGCCAATTCCCGGCATCGCCAACGAACTGGAGCAGGTGCTGCTCAACCTGCTGAAGAACGCTGCCCAGGCCATTCACCTGCGTGAAGACGAAAGTGAGCCCGGCAAGCTGATACTGCGCACGCGCCTGGCGCCGCCCTGGGCCGAAGTGCAGGTCGAAGACAATGGCGTGGGCATCCCCGAAGCCGTGCGCAAGCGCATCTTCGAACCGTTCTTCACCACCAAAGAGGTCGGTCAAGGCACCGGACTGGGACTTTCGGTGTCGTACTTCATCGTCACCAACAACCACAAGGGCCAGATGGAAGTGCACTCGCGCACCGGCCAGGGCACCTGTTTCACCCTGCGCCTGCCCCTGGGCGCCAGCAGCTGATCAGCGGAGACCCCATGGGTTATCGACTCTCGAAAATCTACACGCGCACCGGCGATGCCGGACAAACCGGTCTGGCCGACGGCCGCCGCGTCGCCAAGGATCATCCGCGCATCGAAGCCATCGGCGAAGTGGACACCCTCAACAGCCAGCTCGGCCTGCTACTCGCCGACCTGCTCGAGCAGCAGGCTAACCACCCGGGTCTCGGCGAGCTTGTCGAAGTGCTCGCGCCCTGCCAGCACCGCCTGTTCGACCTCGGTGGCGAGCTGGCGATGCCCGAGTACCAAGCGCTGCAGGGCGCCGAAATCGAGCGCCTGGAAGCGGCCATCGACCGCTGGAACGAGGAAGTCGGGCCGCTCACCAACTTCATCCTGCCCGGCGGCTCACGGCTGATCGCCCAGGCCCACCTGTGTCGCAGCAGCGCCCGCACCGCCGAGCGACGCTGCGGCCAGCTGCATACCATCGAACCACTGCGCGGTGAGTTGCTGGCCTACATCAACCGGCTGTCCGACCTGCTGTTCGTGGCCGCGCGGCTGATCGCCAGGCGCCAGGGCATCGACGAAGTGCTCTGGCAGGCCGCCGTCAAAGGCTGAGGCAACTCTCGAAGCGGCGCAGCTCGCCGCTCAGCGGGTCGCTGAACGACAGCCCACGGGCCAGCAGCTTCAGCGGCCGCCCGTAGTCGTCGGGCTCACCCTCGGCGCAGCTGACTTCGGGATAGAACGGATCGTTGAGGATCGGCGCGCCCAGGGCCGCCATATGCACCCGTAGCTGATGTTTCTTGCCGGTGACTGGCTCCAGACCGTACAACCAATGCTCGGCGCGCTTCTCGATCACCTCGACGCGCGTACGGGTGTTCGCCACCCCCGGTGCCTCGCGCATGCGAAAGAACGGCTCCCCGGCTTCGAAACGCGTCTCGCGCAACAGCGGAAACTGCAGCCCGGGCAAGGGAGCAGCCAGCGCCTCGTAGCGCTTGTCGATGGCGCGCTCGCGAAACATTGCCTGGTAGCGCCCGCGAGTCTGCGGATTGCTGGAGAACAGCACCAGCCCGGCGGTGTGCCGGTCGATGCGATGCAGGGGCACCAGATCGGCATTGCCGGTACGCTTGACCAGCCGCGCCAGCAGAGTCTGCTCGACATAGGCGCCGGCCGGCATCACCGACAGGAAATGTGGCTTGTCGGCGACCAGAATGTGCTCGTCGACATGCAGGATGGCTTCCTCGAAGGGAATCAGCGGCTCGGCGGGCACCTCACGGAAATAATGCACGCGCAGGCCGACCCGATACGGGTGATCGACGCCGATGGGCGCGCCGTCGGCGTCCAGCACCCGGCCACGGGCCATGCGCTCGAGCCAGACGTCTCGCGGAATCGCCGAGAAATGCGCGCACAGGCAGTCGAGCACCGTCGCCCAGTCGCCGGCAGGCAGGTGCAGCGTGCTGGGACGCAGGGTCGGCTGATCGGATGGTGGCATGCGAAGGCTCCAGGCGCGGTAGTCAGGGCGCGATCAGGTAGAGAAAGATCGACAGCGTCACCAGCGAACCCAGCGTCGACAACAGAATGGTGCTCGACACCTCGGCACCGTCGCGGCGATAGAACTCGGCGAGCATGAACGGCCCGGTACCGGTCGGCAACGCGCTGAGCAGCAGCGCGGCGTGGGCCCACATCGACGGCAGGCGGAACACGTAGACGGCCAATGTCCAGGTGATCAGCGGATGAGCGACCAGCTTGATCAGTACCAGGCCGGTACCGCGCTGCTTCGGCCCTGCGTGCTTTGCAGCCAGGAACAAACCCAGGGCGATGAGCGCGCAGGGGCCCGTGGCGGCGGCGAGCAATTTGAGAAACTGGTGCAGGGGCGCCGGCAGCGGCTGCGCCGTAGCCGCCCACAGACCACCGAGCAGCGGCGCCATGACGATGGGGTTCTTCAGCAGAGCGATACCGACTTTGCGCACCGCGGCCAGCAGGCTCTTTTCGTTCTGCAGGCCCACTTCGATGCACACCACCGCCAGGGCGAAAAGTACGCAGATGACGATCAGGCAGGCGATCAGCGCCGGCTCCATACCGGCATCGCCGAACACCAGCAGGCACAGCGGAATGCCCATGTAACCGGTATTGGCGTAGGAAGCGCTCAGCCCCTGCACGCTGGCATCGGCCAGGCTGGTGCTGCGCAGGCGCCACAGCAGCACCAGGGCAAAAAGGCCCAGGGTGGCGATGCCATAGGCGAGGATGAAACCGGGCTGCCAGATCTCGTCCCACACCACGGTGGCCATCGCCTCGAACAGCAGCGCCGGCAGGCACAGCCAGACCACCATGCGGTTGATCTCCGAGGCGGCGGTGGCGCCCAGCAGGCCCAGGCGCCGGCAGGCGAATCCGGCAAGGATCAGCGCGAAGACCGGCAGGATGACGTTGAGAACGGAGGCCATGGGCCGTGGATCACTCGAAAACGGGACGCCGCAGGGTAGGCGCTACGGCCTGCTCACACAAGCGCAGCCGTCACTGCTGACGCTCGGGCCAGAACGCACGAATCCCGGCGACGCCCTGGGCACCGGCCTGCCAGGCCTGCTCGATCTGCTGCGGCCCCACACCGCCGAGCAGGTAGCACGGCTGGTTGAAGCCCTTCAGCAATTCGGTCGCCTGCTCCCAACCCAGCGGCAGGGCATCGGGATGGCTTGCGGTGGCCTGCAAAGGCGACAGGGTGATGAAATCGGCACCGATTTGCGAGGCCAGCTCGAGCTCTTCGGCATTGTGGCAGGAAGCGGCCAGCCAGCGGCCTTCGGGCAGTGGACGGCCCTTGCTGGCGTACTTGCGTAGCTGCTCGGCAGTGAGGTGCCAGCCGGCTGCGGGGAAATCGCCCAGCCACTCCAGCGGGCCCTTGAGCATCAACTGCGCCTTGCCGGCGCAGAGCCCCTGGACGTCAACGGCGATGTCCCGGTACTGGGCGTCGAACATCGCCGGCGCGCGCAGTTGGATCAGGCGAATACCGTTGGCAATCGCTGCACGTGCACCCGCAAGCAGCTCGGGGCCGTCCAACCCTTCCGGGGTGATCAGGTAATGCTCGGGCAGCCGAGCAGCCGCGACGATCGGTCGGTTGGCGGCAGGAAATTCATAGTCGCCCAATTGCCGTGCGCTGACCCACGCCAGCGGCTGGCCTTCGGCGCCGTGGGGTTCACCCGCGAAGCGACTGACTTCCCAGACGTCCAGCAACACCTGCTTGTCGCTGTAGTCGTGGCGCACCTGAATCAGCGGCCGCGCCGCTTCCACGCGTATGTCCAATTCCTCGTGCAACTCGCGCGACAGCGCCGCCAGAACGGCCTCGCCCTCCTCGACCTTGCCGCCCGGAAACTCCCAAAGCCCGCCCTGGTGTTTGTCGTCCGAGCGTTTGGCGATCAGGATCCGCCCATCATCACCACGGATTACCGCGGCCGCTACATGCACGCGTTTCACGTCTTCTCCTCTAGAGCTGCCTGGTGCCAGCGCTGGAATGCCGGCCACTGAAAAATGGTTTCCACATAGGCCGCCGCATCCGCCGGAAGTTGCACGCCGTAGCTGCGCAGCCGGCTGGCGACCGGGGCGAAGTAGGCGTCGGCAATGCTGAGCTGACCGAACAGGTACGGCCCGCCTTGACCGAATCGCTCACGACAGCCCGCCCACAGCGCGACGATGCGCTGGATATCGTGCTTGACCTCGTCGGTCACGCTGGCCAGCGGCGCATTGCGCTGCATGTCCATCGGCATGTGGCTACGCAGCGCACCGAAGCCGCTGTGCATTTCCGCGCAGGCCGAACGGGCCATCGCGCGGGCAGCCACATCACGGGGCCACAGCCCGGCATCGGAGAAACGCTCGGCCAGGTATTCGGCGATGGCCAGAGAATCCCAGATCACCCCGACGTCCTCGGTCTTGAGCACCGGCACCTTGCCGGTCGGCGAATGCTCCAGCAGGCGTGCATGGGTGTCGGCGCGAAAAAGCGGCACCAGGGTTTCCTGATAGGCCGCGCCGCTGAGTTCAACCAACAGCCAGCCGCGCAGCGACCAGGAGGAGTAGTTCTTGTTGCCTATCACCAGTTCGAGCGACATCTATTTCTCCAGCGTTCGGAAGGAACAGAGCGACAGCTTCACCCGTGGCTGCCAGCAAGGCAAATTCCCCGCGCGCATGGGGCCATGCGCGCGCGGAATCCATCGGCGATCAGGTACGGTATTCGGCGTTGATCTTCACGTACTCGTGAGACAGGTCGGTGGTCCAGATCGTCTCGCTGCAGGTGCCGCGGCCCAGCTCGATACGGATGGTGATTTCCTCTTCGGCCATCACCGCCGCGCCCTGCTCTTCGGTGTAGCTGACCGCACGGCAGCCCTTGCTGGCGATGCACACCTCGCCCAGGAACACGTCGATCTTGCTGACGTCCAGCTGCGCCACACCGGCACGACCGACGGCGGCGAGGATGCGCCCCCAGTTGGGGTCGGAGGCGAACAGCGCGGTCTTGATCAGCGGCGAGTGGGCCACGGCATAGCCGACATCCAGGCATTCCTGGTGGGTCGCGCCGCCGTTGACCTGCACGGTGACGAACTTGGTAGCGCCTTCGCCGTCACGCACGATGGCCTGGGCCACTTCCATGCACACCTCGAATACAGCCTGCTTGAGCGCGGCGAACAGCGCCCCGCTGGCCTGGGTGATTTCCGGCAGGGCGGCCTTGCCGGTGGCGATCAGCATGCAGCAGTCGTTGGTGGAGGTATCGCCATCGATAGTGATGCGGTTGAACGACTTGTTCGCCGCGTCGCGCAGCAGGTCCTGCAACACGCCCTGGGCGACCTTGGCGTCGGTGGCGATGTAGCCGAGCATGGTGGCCATGTTCGGTTTGATCATGCCCGCGCCCTTGCTGATGCCGGTCACGGTGACGGTCACGCCCTCGTGGGTGAACTGGCGGCTGGCCCCCTTGGGCAGCGTGTCGGTGGTCATGATGCCGGTGGCGGCATCGGCCCAGTTGTTTTCAGAGAGGTTGTCCAGCGCGGCCTGCAGGGCACCTTCGATCTTCTCGACCGGCAGCGGCTCACCGATTACCCCGGTGGAGAACGGCAGCACTTCGCTCTCATCGACGCCGGCCAGGATAGCCAGGCTGGCGCAGGTACGCATGGCGTTCTGCAGGCCCGGCTCGCCGGTGCCGGCATTGGCATTACCAGTGTTGGTCAGCAGGTAACGCACGCTGCCGGACGCTCGCTTCTTGGCCAGGATCACCGGCGCCGCGCAGAACGCGTTGAGGGTGAACACTCCCGCCACGCTGCTCCCCTCGGCACAGCGCATCACCACTACATCCTTGCGCCCTGGGCGCTTGATGCCGGCAGAGGCGATGCCCAGCTCGAAACCTGGAACCGGATGCAGGGTAGACAGCGGGCCAAGACCAACAGCCATGGTGAAGCTCCTTGAATTAGGTGGATGGGCACAGCATGTTCGATGCGAAAACGCCGCGAAGGGCTAGACCCTCGCGGCGTTAATTTTATAACCAGCTCAGGTTAAGAACCTGATCACGACCTTGCGAGCTAGAGTCCTGCAAGGCCTAGGCGGCCCCACGAAAACAGGCGAGGACGCGGAGTGTACTGGTGTACATGAGCATTACTCGCTTCGCTCGCCCCTACGGGGCCGCACTAAAGTGCGTTAGCCGCAAGCGGCTTGCCGAACCTGTTTTCAACGCCGCAGGGCCGACGCGCAGCTAGTCGTGTTCAGGCTCTCAGTTGACCTGACCGTGGCAGTGCTTGTACTTCTTGCCGGAACCGCAAGGGCACAGCTCGTTGCGACCGATCTTCTGCTCGGCGCGTACCGGCGCGGCAGCCACGGCGACATCGCCGTCCTGGCCTTCGGCTTCCGGCTCTTCGAGCGCGGAAACTTCATCGTGCTGGAACTGCATACGCTGGGCCATGGCTTCGGCTTCGCGGCGCAGACGGGCTTCTTCCTCGGCAGGATCTTCGCGGCGCACCTGCACGTGGGACAGCACGCGGATGGTGTCGCGCTTGATCGAATCCAGTAGTTCCTGGAACAGGGTGAAGGACTCGCGCTTGTATTCCTGTTTCGGGTTCTTCTGCGCGTAACCACGCAGGTGGATACCGTGACGCAGGTGGTCCATGGTCGACAGGTGGTCTTTCCACAGGTCGTCCAGAACGCGCAGCAGAATCTGCTTCTCGAAGGTACGCAGGGCTTCGGCGCTGGCCTGGGTTTCCTTCTCGTTGTAAGCGTCCACCAGTTCCTTGAGGATGCGCTCGCGCAGGGTTTCTTCGTACAGCTTGTCGTCTTCGTCGAGCCACTGCTGGATCGGCAGGCGCAGGTTGAAGCCGGCGAAGATCGCCTCTTCCAGACCGGCGATGTCCCACTGCTCGGGCAGCGACTGCGGCGGCATGTGCGCGCTGATGGTGCTGTCCAGCACTTCCTGGCGGAAGTCTTCGATGGTCTCGCCGACGTTGTCGGAAGCCAGCACGGTGTTGCGCATGTGATAGATCACCTTGCGCTGCTCGTTGGCCACGTCATCGTATTCGAGCAGCTGTTTACGCATGTCGAAGTTACGGCCTTCGACCTTGCGCTGCGCCTTCTCGATGGCGTTGGTCACCATGCGGTGTTCGATGGCTTCTCCCGGCTGCATGCCCAGGGCTTTCATGAAGTTCTTCACGCGGTCGGAGGCAAAGATGCGCATCAGGCTGTCTTCGAGAGACAGGTAGAAGCGGCTGGAACCGGCATCGCCCTGGCGACCGGCACGGCCGCGCAGCTGGTTGTCGATACGCCGCGACTCGTGGCGCTCGGAGGCGATCACGTGCAGGCCACCGGCTTCCAGCACCTGCTGGTGACGCTTCTGCCAGTCGGCCTTGATCTGCGCGATCTGCTCGTCGCTTGGGTTCTCCAGCGCAGCGACTTCCACTTCCCAGTTGCCGCCGAGCAGGATGTCGGTACCACGACCGGCCATGTTGGTGGCGATGGTCAGCGCGCCGGGACGACCGGCCTGGGCGATGATCTCGGCTTCCTTCTCGTGGAACTTGGCGTTGAGCACCTTGTGCTCGATGCCTTCCTGCTCGAGCAGGCGCGACACGTATTCGGAGGTCTCGATGGTCGCGGTGCCGACCAGGATCGGGCGGCCCTGGGCCTGGCACTCGCGGATATCGTTGATGATCGCGGCGTACTTCTCTTCCTGGGTCAGGTAGACGAGGTCGTTGAAGTCCTTACGGGCGATCGGCTTGTTGGTCGGGATCACCATCACGTCCAGACCGTAGATCTGGCGGAATTCGAAAGCTTCGGTGTCGGCGGTACCGGTCATGCCGGACAGCTTGTTGTACAGGCGGAAGTAGTTCTGGAAGGTGGTCGACGCCAGGGTCTGGCTTTCGGCCTGGATCTGCACGCCTTCCTTCGCCTCGATGGCCTGGTGCAGGCCTTCGGACAAGCGACGGCCCTGCATGGTACGCCCGGTGTGTTCGTCGATCAGGATGACCTGACCGTTCTGCACGATGTATTCGACGTTGCGATGGAACAGGGTGTGGGCACGCAGGCCGGCATATACGTGGGTCAGCAGGCCCAGATTATGCGCCGAGTACAGGCTCTCGCCCTCGGCCAGCAAGCCGATCTGGGTGAGCATGTCTTCGATGATCTGATGGCCGGCTTCGTTGAGTTCGACCTGACGGCTCTTCTCGTCGACCTTGTAGTGGCCTTCCTGAGTGACCACGCCTTCCTCTTCCTCGATGTGCTGCTTGAGGCGGGGAATCAGCTTGTTGATCTCGATGTACAGCTTGGAACTGTCTTCGGCCTGACCGGAAATGATCAGCGGCGTACGGGCTTCGTCGATGAGGATCGAGTCCACTTCGTCGATCACCGCGAAATTCAGTTCGCGCTGGAATTTCTCTTCCAGGCTGAACGCCATGTTGTCGCGCAGGTAATCGAAACCGAATTCGTTGTTGGTACCGTAGGTGATGTCGGCAGCGTAAGCGGCGCGCTTCTCTTCCGGCGGCATGAACGGGGTGACAATGCCGACCGACAGGCCGAGGAATTCGTACAGCGGGCGCATCCAGTTGGCGTCGCGGCGGGCCAGGTAGTCGTTGACCGTGACCACGTGCACACCCTTGCCTTCCAGGGCGTTAAGGTAGACGGCCAGGGTACCGACCAGGGTTTTACCCTCACCGGTACGCATTTCGGCGATCTTGCCTTCGTGCAGAGTCATACCGCCGATCAGCTGGACGTCGAAGTGGCGCATGCCCATCACGCGCTTACCCGCCTCGCGGGCCACGGCAAAGGCTTCAGGCAGCAGTTGATCCAGGGTTTCGCCCTTGGCCAGGCGGGCCTTGAATTCTTCGGTCTTGGCACGCAGTTGCTCATCGGAGAGCGCGAGCATCTGCTCCTCGAATGCATTGACGGCCTGAACCGCCTTGAGCATGCGTTTGACTTCACGCTCGTTCTTGCTTCCAAAGAGTTTTTTCAACAAAGGCGCAAACATATCGACAGGATCTTCCACGCTATGAATGGAGGGCGGCCCCGTGAGTCGCCCATGCAGCCCGTATGGCTGCGTGCGAAGGGGGCATTCTACCCGGAAACGGAATTGAAGAAAGAGCGCGATTGGCACAGGGCCATTGGCGCAGGGCAAGCCGGCCTTGACCGGCTTTTGTCAGGGCTCGTCGCTGACGCGGGCGATATAGCTGTGCGGGTTGACCAGCTCGCCGCTGCGGGTGACTTCGAAGTGCACGTGGTTACCGGTCGAGCGCCCAGTGCTGCCGACCGTGGCGATGGCCTGGCCACGCTGGACCAGATCGCCGACCTGCACCTTGTTGCTGCGGTTGTGCGCATACAGGGTGACATAGCCGTCGGCGTGGCTGATTTCCACGGTGTTGCCATAACCATTGCGGCGCCCGGCGAAGGTCACCACGCCGGCACCGACCGCCACCACGTCACTGCCGGCCTTGGCAGCGAAGTCAACGCCCTTGTGCACGCTGACGCGTCCGGTCAGCGGGTCGATACGCCGCCCGAACGGTGACGACACGTAGCCTTGCAACACCGGATGGCCGGAGAGCATCGTCGCCTCGTCGAGACGACGGTCGGCGAGCAGCTGTTCCAACACTTCGAGCTGCTGCTCACGGCTGTCCATGCGCAGGGCCAGCTCGTCGAGAGTGCTCATGAACGGCGGTGGCGCGTAGGCCGCGCTGCCAAGCGGTTCCTCAGGACCGCCCTGCCCCACGCCAAGAGAAAAATCGAACTCACTAGCATCCAGTTCGGCCAGTTCGGTAAGCCGCTCGCCCAGGGCGTCGAGCCGGGTCAGGCGCGCCTGCAGCTCGGCGACGTGGGCGGCGAAGGCATCGAGCTGACGCTGGGCGTCGATCTTCACCGCCCCGACTTCCTCGCGCTGGGCATCGAGGGCCTGGCTGACAACATCGCTGTTCAGTACCGGCACCGATTGCGGCGCAATCCACGCCCCCAGCGCTGCACCGCCGCCCACCGCCAGAACGACCAGCAGCACCGCGCCGGCCATCAGCCAGCGCAAATCGAGGCTGAGCGAGCGCGCGGCGCCGTGGCGCCTGCTGAGCAAAATGATGTGCATCACATCCCCATTTCGAAAAAAGTGGAACCCGAGCGGTCAGCAGAGGTTCTGCTACCATGACGGCCCCAAAACGTCGCAGGCTTCCTGCCATGAGTTTTCGTCCCTTGCCGGCCAAGGCGCCCGCCGCGCTCCTGCGCGAGGCGAAGCCGCTGAAAGCGCTGTTCAGCCAGGCTCAACGCCTCGACCACCTGCAGCAGGTGGTGGAAAGCCAGCTGCAGCCTGCCGCCCGTGAACACTGTCGCGTGGCATCGTGGCGTGAAGGCTGCCTGCTGCTGATCGTCACCGACGGCCACTGGGCCACGCGGCTGCGTTATCAACAAAAACGCCTGCAACGGCAGTTGCAGGCGCTCGAAACGTTCGCGACCTTAACGAAAATCCTCTTCAAGGTGCAACCTCCGAGCGGCGAGAAACGCCAGGCGCCACGGCCTTTTAAGCTCTCCGACAGCGCCGCCGACAACATCCAGGAAACTGCCGAAGGGGTCAGCGATCCGCGCCTGAAGGCCGCTCTGGAACGCCTCGCCAGCCATCGCCGCCGCAGTGATTCTTAAACTCGTCAGCCAGTTAGATTCACCAAACGGCGAGCGCCATAAAAATGACAGCTCGGTTAACGATTCCTGCACAACTCACGCCGGACCGGCCCCTGGCCGTTTGTCGGGTCACTTGAACTCGGCATAAAAAAGGCCACCCGAGGGTGGCCTTGAAGAAGTTAAAACTAGGAGAGAGTGCCTTACACCGCCGCAGCCGGGCGCATGTAAGAGATCGGAGCAGTGTCGGCGTCTTCGAACGTCACCGTTTCCCAAGCATCCGGCTGTGCGATCAACGCTCGCAGCAGACGATTGTTCAGGCCATGGCCGGATTTGTAGCCGCGGAACTCACCGATCAGGCTGTTGCCGAGCAGATAGAGGTCACCGATCGCATCGAGAATCTTGTGCCTGACGAATTCGTCCTCGTAACGCAGGCCGTCTTCGTTGAGCACACCGTCTTCGTCCACCACGATGGCATTGTCCACACTGCCGCCGCGCGCCAGGTTGTGCGAACGCAGGAATTCGATATCACGCATGAAACCGAAGGTGCGGGCACGGCTGACTTCCTTGACGAACGAGGTGCTGGAAAAATCGACACTCGCGGTCTTGGTGCGGTCGTGGAATACCGGGTGATCGAAGTCGATCTCGAAACTCACCTTGAAGCCATCGAACGGAACGAAGGTGGCGCGCTTGTCGCCGTCCGTCACGGTCACTTCACGGGTGATGCGGATGAACTTCTTGGGGGCGTCCTGCTCTTGCAGACCAGCCGACTGAATCAGGAAAACAAAGGGACCCGCACTGCCATCCATGATCGGCACTTCACAGGCGGAGAGCTCGACGTAGGCGTTATCGATGCCCAGGCCTGCCATGGCCGAAAGCAGATGCTCGACCGTATCCACCTTGACATCACCGTTGACCAGCGTGGTCGACATGGTGGTCTCACCAACGTTCAGGGCGTGCCCCTTCACCTCCACCACAGGGTCAAGGTCGGTACGACGGAACACGATACCGGTATCCACCGGAGCCGGCTTCAGGGTCAGGTAAACCTTCTCCCCGGAATGCAGGCCGATACCCGTGGCGCGGATGATGTTCTTCAGGGTGCGTTGTCTGATCATGGGTCTGGCCGCTATTACGCTAGGTGCGAATTGTTTTCAACAAAGGCTGGCGATGATAGCAGAACCGACCTTTGCTGAACACCAATCACCTTTATACCCCTGATAGATTTCATTAATCCGCCTGACGACGCAGGAATGCCGGAATGTCTAGGTAATCCAGGTCGTCCTGCGGATTCATTTTCGCCGCAGTGGCTGCGCCACCATGGCTCTGACGCTGAACGGTCGGGCGCTCGTAGTCCTTGTAGTTGACGTTCTGCTCGGCGCGAACCGGAGCGGCTACCGGGGCAACTGGCTGTGCGGCGGCGACCTGAACGGTGTTGTCGACGACCTTGACCGGCTTCTCCATGCGCGCGCCCAGACCAGTGGCAACCACGGTCACGTGCAGCTCGTCGCGCATGTCCGGATCGATCACGGTGCCGACCTTGACGGTAGCGTGCTCGGAAGCGAACTGTTCGATGATGTTACCCACATCGGAGTACTCACCCAGGGACAGGTCCGGGCCAGCGGTGATGTTCACCAGGATGCCGCGGGCGCCCTGCAGGTTGACGTCTTCGAGCAGCGGGTTGCGGATGGCCGCTTCGGTGGCTTCACGCGCACGGTTCGGACCACTGGCGCAGCCGGTGCCCATCATCGCCATGCCCATTTCGCTCATCACGGTCTTCACGTCGGCGAAGTCGACGTTGATCATGCCCGGGCGCTTGATGATGTCGGAGATACCACGCACGGCACCACTGAGCACGTCGTCGGCCTTGGAGAAGGCGGACAGCAGGCTGGCGTCCTTGCCGAGGATGGTCAGCAGCTTCTCGTTGGGGATGGTGATCAGCGAGTCAACGCTTTCCTGCAGCGCGCGGATGCCTTCGTCGGCGATCTGCATGCGCTTGCGGCCTTCGAACGGGAACGGACGGGTCACCACCGCAACGGTGAGGATGCCCAGCTCCTTGGCCACTTCGGCAATCACAGGTGCTGCACCGGTACCGGTACCGCCGCCCATGCCGGTGGTGATGAAAACCATGTCGCAGCCCTGTAGTACTTCGGCGATGCGCTCACGGTCTTCGATGGCCGCCTGACGGCCAACTTCCGGGTTGGCGCCAGCGCCCAGGCCCTTGGTGACGCCAGTACCGAGTTGCAGCACGGTACGTGCGCCGATGTTCTTCAGTGCCTGAGCATCGGTGTTGGCGCAAATGAATTCGACGCCTTCGATGTTGCTCTTGGCCATGTGGTTGACTGCGTTGCCACCGCCACCGCCGACACCGATAACCTTGATGACCGCGCTTTGCGGAAGGTTGTCTACGAGTTCAAACATGGTCTCTCTCCTGTATTTTCTAGTTTTTAACGCCTAGTGCCGACAACGCTGCACACGCCCGTGCCGCGTCGCCCGCCTTAGAAATTGCCCTGAATCCAGCGCTTGAGCCGTTCCAGAGCGGGTGCCTTGGTTTCATCACCGTACCCGCCATTGCCGGGCATCGGGATGTCGTCGGACTGCTTGCGCAGGCCATACATCAACAGGCCAACGCCCGTCGAGTAAATAGGGTTGCGGACCACATCGCTGAGGCCTTTGACACTGTGCGGCACGCCCAGGCGCACCGGCATGTGAAAGATTTCTTCAGCCAGCTCGACCGCGCCTTCCATCTTCGCCGTACCACCGGTAAGCACGATGCCCGCCGGGATCAGATCTTCGTAGCCACTGCGGCGCAATTCGGCCTGGATCAGGGTGAACAGCTCGTCGTAACGCGGCTCGACCACCTCGGCCAGGGACTGGCGCGACAGGTCGCGCGGCGGACGATCACCGACGCTCGGCACCTTGATGGTTTCGCCGGCGCCGGCCAGCTTGGCCAGGGCGCAGGCGTAACGGATCTTGATCTCTTCGGCGTACTGGGTCGGGGTGCGCAGCGCCATGGCGATGTCGTTGGTAACCTGGTCACCGGCAATCGGGATTACCGCGGTGTGACGGATAGCGCCTTCGGTGAAGATGCAGATGTCGGTGGTGCCGCCGCCGATGTCGACCAGGCACACACCCAGCTCTTTCTCGTCGTCGGTCAGCACCGCATAGGCGGAAGCCAGTTGCTCGAGGATGATGTCGTCGACTTCCAGGCCGCAACGGCGCACGCATTTTTCGATGTTCTGCGCCGCGTTCACCGCGCAGGTGACCACGTGCACCTTGGCTTCCAGGCGTACGCCGGACATGCCCAGGGGCTCGCGCACGCCTTCCTGGTTATCGATCACGTAGTCCTGCGGCAGGGTATGCAGCACACGCTGGTCGGCAGGAATGGCCACTGCCTGGGCGGCATCCAGCACGCGCTCCAGGTCGGCATTGCTGACTTCACGATCACGGATGGCGACGATACCGTGGCTGTTCAGGCTGCGGATGTGGTTGCCGGCCACGCCGACGAATGCCGAGTGGATGCGGCAGCCCGCCATCAGCTGGGCTTCCTCCACTGCGCGCTGGATCGACGCCACGGTGGACTCGATGTTGACCACCACGCCCTTCTTCAGGCCGCGCGATGGGTGAGTACCGATGCCAACGATTTCCAGCTGACCATCAGCGGTCACTTCGCCTACCAGCGCCACCACCTTGGAGGTGCCGATGTCGAGGCCGACGATCATCTTGCCGCTCTGCACGTTTGCCATGTTTCCTGCCTTCTCTCTCTATTCACTGCACTGCAGCGGTGTCGACCGCCGCAGGTGCCGGCGGCTCGCGCCACGCGACGGCCAGGCCGTTGGCGTAACGCAGATCGACCCGCGCGATGTTGTCTTTCTGATCCTTCAGCGCCTTGCTGTAAATGGCGCCGAAACGACGTATTTTTTCCACAAGATGGTCGCGCCCCAGCAGCACTTCGATCCCCTGCCCGGTGGACAGGAACCAGCTGCCCCGCTCACGCAGTTCCAGGCGTGTCACGGTGAAGCCCATGGGGCGCAGCATCTGGCTGAGTACCTGATACTGCTGCATCACTTGCTGCTGGGCGCGTTTCGGGCCGACCAGCTGCGGCAAATTCTCGTAGTGCGCCAGTTCCCGTGGCGCGAATGCCTGGCCCTGGTTGTTGAGCAGCGCCTCGTTGCCCCAGCGGGCGATCGGCAGCTGCTCTTCAAGGCGCACCACCACCTGATCGGGCCACACGCGGCGAACTTCGGCGTGGGCGATCCATGGCATCTGCTCCAGTTCATGGCGCATACCGACAAGGTCGACACTGAAGAAGCTCGCACTCACAAAAGGTTCAATGCGTTGTTGCACCGATTGCTGGCTGATATAGCTCAGGTCGCCTTCCACGCTGATCTTGGCGATGGGCCGGTCGGCGTAAGGCAGCAGACGCAGCGACAGTTCATAGGCGCCAAAGCCCAGCACCAGCAGCATCACCGGCCAGGTCAGGCGCTTGAACAGGCTGAAATTCGGCCGCGGCAGACGCGCACTGATCGGCTCCTTGGCCACCAGGCGGCTGGCGCCACGCGGTACGGCCTTGCCGCGTGGCGGCGTGCCTGAACCTGGCTGATGACGAAGGACGGCGCCCATGCTTACCCCCGAGCCTCGACGCTGTCAGCGAGAATCGCCAACACCAGCTGCTGGAAATCCAGACCGGCCGCCTGCGCCGCCATCGGCACCAGGCTGTGGTCGGTCATACCCGGAACGGTATTCACCTCCAGCAGCCAGAAGCGGCCGTCGGCGTCCTGCATCACGTCGGCGCGGGCCCAGCCCTGGGCGCCAACGGCTTCGCAGGCGCGGGCGGTCAGGGCCTTCAGCTCGGCTTCCTTGTCTGCAGGCAAGCCGCAGGGCACGCGGTACTGGGTGTCATTGGCCAGGTACTTGGCGTCGTAGTCGTAGAAGCTGTGTGGCGTGCCCAGGGCGATCGGTGGCAGTACCTCGCCGCGCAGCATGGCGATGGTGAACTCCGGGCCCTGGATCCACTGCTCGACCAGCACCTGGCTGTCGTAGCAGGCAGCGTCCTGCCAGGCGGCGATCAGGGAGTCGACGTCGCCGACCTTGGCCATGCCGATGCTCGAGCCTTCGTGGGCCGGTTTGACGATCAATGGGAAGCCCAGCTCGTAGGCGGCGCGGCGGCAATCGTCGGCGCTGCTCAGCACCGCGTGACGCGGCGTGGACAGCCCCAGGCTCTGCCACACCTGCTTGGTGCGCAGCTTGTCCATGGCCAGGGCCGAAGCCAGGATGCCGCTGCCCGTGTAAGGAATGCCGGCGCACTCGAGCAGGCCCTGCATGCTGCCGTCCTCACCCCCACGGCCGTGCAGCACGATAAAGGCGCGGTCGATCTTCTCGCTGGTCAGACGCGCCAGGAAATCATCGCCCACGTCAATGCCGAAGGCGTCCACACCGGCGCTCTGCAGCGCGCTGAGCACGGCATTGCCGGACTTGAGCGACACTTCGCGCTCGGCGCTCTTGCCGCCGAACAGTACGGCAACGCGACCGAAGGCGGCGCCCGGCAGTTGTGATTTCAGGGTTTCAGCACTCATTTCCCTTGACCTTGCGCGCGAAACAGCGGGCTCTGCAGCAGTTGGGGGGCCACGCCACCGATGTCACCGGCGCCCTGACACAGCAGGATGTCGCCAGCACGCAGCAGCGGCTTGATCAGCGGCGCCAGGTCGGCACCGCGCTCGATATAGATGGGGTCCAGCTGACCGCGCTGGCGGATGCTGTGGCACAGCTGACGGCTGTCGGCACCGGGGATCGGCTCTTCGCCGGCCGGGTAGACCTCCATCAGCAGCAGCACGTTGGCATCGGTCAGCACCTGCACGAAATCGTCGTACAGATCGCGGGTACGGCTGTAGCGGTGCGGCTGATAGACCATCACCAGGCGACGCTCCGGCCAGCCGCCGCGCACGGCCTTGATCACCGCCGCCACTTCGCGCGGGTGGTGGCCGTAGTCGTCGACCAGCATCACTTCGCCGCCTTCGACCGGCAGCTGACCGTACACCTGGAAGCGCCGGCCGACGCCCTGGAACTGCGACAGGCCCTGAACGATGGCCTCGTCGCTGATGCCTTCGTCGCTGGCGATGCAGATGGTCGCCAGGGCGTTGAGCACGTTGTGGTTGCCCGGCATGTTCACCGATACGTCCAGCGGTTCGCAGTCCGGGCGCAGCACGGTGAAGAAGGTCTGCATGCCCTGCTGGCGCACGTTGATGGCGCGCACGTCGGCGTCTTCGCTGAAGCCGTAGGTCAGGGTCGGGCGACCGACCTGGGCGAGAATCTCGCGCACCACCGGATCGTCCACACAGAGCACAGCCAAGCCATAGAACGGCAGGTTGTGCAGGAACTCGATGAAGGTCTTCTTCAGTTTGTTGAAGTCGCCCTCATAGGTGCTCATGTGGTCCATGTCGATGTTGGTCACCACCGACACCATGGGCTGCAGGTGCAGGAAGCTGGCGTCGCTCTCATCAGCTTCGGCGATCAGGTAGCGACTGGAACCCAGCTGGGCGTTGGTTCCGGCAGCGTTGAGGCGGCCGCCGATCACGAAGGTCGGATCCAGGCCGCCGGCGGCGAACACCGAAGCCAGCAGGCTGGTGGTGGTGGTCTTGCCATGAGTACCGGCCACGGCGATGCCATGGCGGTAGCGCATCAGCTCGGCGAGCATCTCGGCGCGCGGCACCACGGGGATGCGACGCTCCAGGGCAGTGGCCACTTCCGGGTTGGAGGTAT
Organism: Phytopseudomonas straminea; assembly: GCF_900112645.1. Classification (GTDB taxonomy): domain Bacteria; phylum Pseudomonadota; class Gammaproteobacteria; order Pseudomonadales; family Pseudomonadaceae; genus Aquipseudomonas; species Aquipseudomonas straminea. The sequence continues at coordinate 386,733 of NZ_FOMO01000004.1, forward strand.
TGATTGCGCTGGAAACCACCAGCACATCGGCGTTCTCGGCGTTCTCGGCGCGGTGGCCGATGAAGATCTGCGCGCCGAATTTTTCCAGGCGCTCGGTCACGGCCGAGGTTTTCAGATCGGAGCCGGACACTTCGTAGCCCAGGTTGAGCAGGACTTCCGCGATACCGCACATGCCGGCGCCGCCGATACCGACGAAGTGAATGCGGCGGATACGGCGCATGCGCCGCACTTCTGCCTTGACCGCTGCGGGAGACTTAGCCACGGGCCACCTCCAGACAAACATCGACAACGGTACGGGTAGCATCGGGCTTGGCCAGGCGACGTGCGGTGCTGGCCATTTGTTTGAGTCGTTCGGGGTGCATCAAGACCTCGGTCAGCTGCGCTGCCAGATCGGCAGCGTCAGTGGAACGTTGCGGCAGAAGAACGGCGGCACCGTCCTTCGCGAGATAGCTGGCGTTGCGCGTCTGGTGATCGTCGATCGCGTGGGGCAACGGCACCAGGAAAGCCGGCAGACCGGCGGCAGCCAGTTCGCTGACGGTCAGCGCACCGGAGCGGCAGACCACCAGGTCGGCCCAGGCGTAAGCGCGGGCCATGTCGCTGATAAAGGGAGCGACCTGCGCTTCGACGCCCACTGCACTGTATCGTTCGGCGGTCACCGCGGCGTGTTGCTTGCCGGCCTGGTGGAAGACTTCCGGACGCAACTCGGCAGATACCTGTGCCAGCGCCTCCGGCAGCAGTTTGTTCAGCGGTTCGGCGCCCAGGCTGCCACCGAGAATCAGCAGACGTGGCCGACGGCCGGTCAGCGAATCACGCGGGGTTTCCAGGAACAGCTCTTCGCGCACCGGGTTGCCGGTGGTACGACGCTTGTCGGACGCAGCGAAGGTATCGGGGAAAGCCTCGCAGACCCGGCTGGCGAATGCCACCAGGCTGCGATTAGCGGTACCAGCCACGGCATTCTGTTCGTGAATGATCAGTGGCACGCCGGCCAGCTTGGCAGCCAGGCCGCCCGGGCCAGTCACGTAGCCGCCCATGCCGAGCACGCAGACCGGTTGCAGCTCGCGCACCACCTTGCGGGCCTGGAACAGTGCCTTGATCAGTTGCAGCGGCGCCTTGAGCAGCGACAGTTTGCCTTTGCCGCGCAGGCCACTGACGTTGATCAGGTGCAGCGGCAGACCAGCCGCCGGCACCAATTCGTTCTCGATGCCGCGCGGTGTGCCCAGCCAGTGCACACGATAGCCGCGCGCCTGGAATTCGCGGGCGCAGGCCAGCGCCGGGAACACGTGGCCGCCAGTGCCGCCGGCCATGATCAATACGTTAGCGGCCATGCTGCACCTCCCGCTCGGGCTCGGGGAAGTCGCTCTCGTCGAATTCGATGTCTTCGTTGCCCAGGCCGTTGCGTGCTTCCCACTCGATGCGCAGCAGCAGCGCCAGGCTGACGCAGCAGATCACCAGGGACGAACCGCCGTAGCTGAGGAACGGCAGGGTCAGGCCCTTGGTCGGCAGCAAACCGATGTTCACGCCGATGTTGATCAGGAACTGGCCGATCCACAGGAACCCCAGGCCGAACGCCACATAGGCGGAGAAGAACTGCTTGGCCTTCTCGGCCCACAGGCCGATGTACAGCGCGCGTACGCTGACGAACACGAACAGGCCCACGGTCGCCAGCGCGCCGACCAGGCCCAGCTCTTCGGCCAGAACGGAGAATACGAAGTCGGTGTGGGCTTCAGGCAGGTAGAACTGCTTCTGGATGCTGTTGCCCAGGCCAACGCCCAGCCACTCGCCACGGCCGAAAGCGATCAGCGCCTGGGTCAGCTGGTAACCGGAGCCGTACTGGTCGGCCCAGGGATCGGTGAAGGTGATCAGACGCTGCAGGCGGTATTCCTGGCTCTGCACCAGCACGAACACCGCGCCGACTGCCAGAGCCACCATCAGCAGGAAGCGGAACAGGCCGACGCCGCCGAGGAACAGCATGGCCATGGCCGCGCCCATCATGACCACCGTGGCGCCGAAGTCGGGCTCGAGCAGCAGCAGGAAGGCCATCGGCAGCAACACCACGAAGGGCTTGAAGAAGCCGGCCCAGCTTTCACGCACTTCTTCCTGACGACGCACCAGGTAGCCAGCCAGATAAAGCACCACGAAGACCTTGGCGATCTCCGACGGCTGAATGTTGAAGGCGCCGAAACCGATCCAGCGCTTGGCGCCGTTGACCTCACGGCCAATGCCGGGCAGCAGCACCAAGACCAGCAGCACGATGGCGATGATCAGCATCACCCAGCTGTGACGTTGCCAGGTGGACAGCGGGATCATAAGCACCACGCCGGCTGCGCCCAGGCCGATGGCCAGATAGATCAGGTGGCGGATCATGTAGTACAGCGGGCTGCCGGTGTTGGCCGCCGCCACTTCGGTGGAGGCCGAGGAGATCATCACCAGGCCGAGACCGAGCAGCGCCAGGCAGCCGGCGAGCATCGCGAAGTCCATGTCCATCAGGCCACGACGGCCGAACAGTGGGGACGGATAGGGGCGCAGGAAGGACAGCATCAGTTAAGCTCCTCCACTGCCTGGGCGAACAGACGTCCGCGCTCTTCGAAATTCTTGAACATGTCCAGGCTTGCGCAGGCGGGCGACAGCAGGACGGCGTCGCCGCTCTGGGCGATGGCAGCAGCGCGCTCGACGGCGGCCTGCAGGCTGTCGACACGAATGATGTCCACCGCGCCATCGAGCACCGCAGCCAGCTTGTCGGCATCACGGCCGAGCAGCACCACGGCGCGGCAGTGAGCGGCAACCGGCTTGCGCAGGCTGGAGAAGTCGGCGCCCTTGCCGTCGCCACCGGCGATCAGCACCAGCTTGCCGGCGATGTCCGCGCCCAGGCCTTCGATGGCCGCGAGTGCTGCCCCGACATTGGTGGCTTTGGAATCGTCGTAGTAACTCACGCCCGCGCGCTCACCGACCCACTGGCAGCGGTGCGCCAGCCCGGTGAACTGCTTGAGGGTTTCCAGCATGGCCGCCATAGGCAGGCCCACGGCATGGCCCAGCGCCAGCGCCGCCAGGGCGTTGGACTGATTGTGCGCGCCACGCACCTTGAGCTCGCGTACCGGAAGCAGCGCGTCGAATTGATAGGCCAGGTATTTTTCGCCGTTCTCTTCGAGCAAGCCGAAGCGCTTGAAGTCCGGCTTGCCGAGGCCGAAGCTCCAGCACGGTACCTGATCGCCGATCATCGGCCGCGACAGCGGATCGTCACGGTTGACCACCACCTGACGCGCGCCGCGGAAGATGCGGTGCTTGGCCAGGTGGTAGGCCGGCAGATCGGCATAGCGATCCATGTGGTCTTCGCTGACGTTCAGGCAGGTGGCCACTTCGGCGTTGAGCAGCTCGGTGGTTTCCAGCTGGAAGCTGGACAGCTCGATCACGTAAAGCTCGACGTCATCAGCTAGCAGATCCAGCGCCGGCGTGCCGAGGTTGCCACCCACGGCGACCTTGCGGCCGGCCGCGGCAGCCATCTCGCCGACCAGGGTGGTCACGGTGCTCTTGGCATTGGAGCCGGTGATGGCGACGATCGGCGCCTTTGCCGCGCGGGCGAACAGGTCGATATCGCCGGACAGCTTGACGCCGCGTTTGGCCGCTTCCTGCAGCGCCGGGGTGGCTACGGCCAGGCCGGGGCTGATCAGCAGTTCACTGGCACGGCTGAGGAATTCCACGTCCAGCTCGCCACAACGCACTTCGACCTGCGGGAACTGCTCACGCAAGGTGCTCAGTTCCGGCGGATTGGCACGGGTGTCGGCCACGGCGAAGCGCACGCCCTGGCGCGCGAGGTAGCGCACCAGGGACATGCCGCTCTTGCCGAGGCCGACAACGATGCGGAATTGGTCGGAAGCGATCAGGCTCATGCTGTCCTCAACGCAGTTTCAAAGTAGCGAGGCCGATCAGCACCAAAATGACGGTGATGATCCAGAAACGAACGATGACCCGTGGCTCGGGCCAACCCTTCAACTCGAAATGGTGGTGAATCGGTGCCATGCGGAACACGCGCTTGCCGGTCAGCTTGAAGCTGGCGACCTGGATGATCACCGACAGGGTTTCCATCACGAACACGCCGCCCATGATGAACAGCACGATTTCCTGACGCACGATCACGGCGATGGTGCCCAGCGCGGCGCCCAGCGCCAGCGCGCCGACGTCGCCCATGAACACCTGCGCCGGGTAGGTGTTGAACCACAGAAAGCCCAGGCCGGCGCCGATCAGCGCGCCGCAGAACACGATCAGCTCGCCCGCGCCCGGCACGTAGGGAATCAGCAGGTATTCGGCGAACTTCACGTTGCCCGACAGGTAGCAGAAGATGCCCAGGGCGCCGCCAACCATTACGGTGGGCAGAATCGCCAGGCCGTCGAGGCCGTCGGTGAGGTTCACCGCGTTGCTGGAGCCGACGATCACGAAGTAGGTCAGCACCACGAAACCGATGCCCAGCGGGATGCTGACGTCCTTGAGCAGCGGCACGATGAAGGTGGTTTCGATCGGGCTCTGCGCAGTCATATAAAGGAAGACAGCCGCGCCGATGCCGAACACCGACTGCCAGAAGTACTTCCAGCGGCTCGGCAGGCCGCGCGAGTTCTTCTCGATCACCTTGCGGTAGTCGTCGACCCAGCCGATGGCGCCGAACAGCAGGGTGACGATCAGCACCACCCACACGTAACGGTTGCTCAGGTCAGCCCACAGCAGCGTGCTGATGGCGATGGCCGAGAGGATCAGCGCGCCACCCATGGTCGGCGTGCCCTTCTTGGACAGGTGCGATTGCGGGCCGTCGTTACGCACGGCCTGGCCGATCTGGCGTATCTGCAGGGTACGAATCATCCACGGGCCCAGGCACAGCGCCAGCACCAGCGCGGTCAGCACGCCGAGAATCCCGCGCAGGGTCAGGTACTGAAAGACCGCGAAGCCCTTGTAGAACTGTTGCAGATACTCTGCCAGCAGCAGCAGCATTTAGTGACTCTCCCCACTGTCGCCACACAAGGCGGCGACGACGTTTTCCATCGCGGCGCTGCGTGAACCTTTAATTAGAATGGTGCTGTCGCCGCTCTCGGCGCGTACCGCGTCGATCAGCGCGGCCTGATCGGCGAAATGCCGACCCTCGGCGCCAAAGGCCTGCACGGCGTGTTTCATCTGCGGGCCAACCGCGTACAGCACGTCGGCGCGGCCGCGGGCGTATTCACCCACTTCGCGGTGGCCCTGCTCGGACCACTCGCCCAGCTCGCCGATATCGCCCAGCACCAGCACCTTGCGGCCGGAAAAGCCGGTAAGGATGTCGATGGCTGCGCAGATGGAGGCCGGATTGGCGTTGTAGGTATCGTCGATCACCCGGGCGCCGTTTTGCGCCAGTTGCGCCACGGCGCGGCCCTTGACCGGCAGCAGGCTCTCGAGACCGTTCTTGATGGCCACCAGCGGCACCGCCAGGGCATGGGCGGCGGCAGCGGCGGCCAGCGCATTGGCCACGTTGTGCTCGCCAAGCAGATTCAGTTGCACGCGGGCCTGGCCTTCATGGCAGAACAGCGTGAACGCCGGACAGCCGCGTGGATCGCGGCTCAGCTCACGGGCATGGAAATCAGCGCTGGCGTCGCGCAGGGCGAAGCTCAGCACGCGGCGACCGGCAGCGCGCTTGACCCAGCGCTCGAACGCCACGTCGTCACGGTTGAGCACGGCCACGCCGTTATCGCTCAGGCCTTCGAGAATCTCGCCCTTGGCCAGCACGATGTTCTCGGGACCGCCGAACTCACCGACGTGGGCGTTACCGGCATTGGTGATGATGGCAACCTGCGGCTTGGTCAAGCCAACGGTGTAGGCGATCTCGCCGATACCCGAAGCGCCGAGCTCGATCACAGCGCCGGTGTGCTGCGGGCCCAGTTCCAGCAGAGTCAGCGGTACACCCAGTTGATTATTGAGGTTGCCACGGGTCGCCAGCACGGCGCCGCCGTCTTGGGCACAGGCTGCACGCAGGATGGCCGCGAGCATTTCCTTGACCGTGGTCTTGCCGCTGGAACCGGTCACGGCTGCCAGTAAGCCGCCGTAGGCCTGACGATTGAGCGCGCCGAGCTGGCCGAGCGCCAGGGTAGTGTCGGCGACGACCAGCTGCGGCAGATCGACGCCCGCCACTTCGCGCGACACCAGCGCAGCGACGGCGCCCTTGGCAGCGACCTGAGCCAGGTAGTCATGGCCGTCGAAGCGCGGGCCGCTCAGGGCCACGAACAGCTGGCCCGGCACGATGCTGCGGCTGTCGGTGCTGACTGCCGAGAAGGCGCAGTCGGCACCAACCACACGGCCATTCAGTGCACTTGCCACGTCGCTCAACCGCAGGGCCTTAAGCATGTGCCGCCTCCCATGCAGCCAACGCACTGCTGGCTTGCTGCAGATCGGAAAACTGCTGGCGGACGCCGTCGATTTCCTGATAGTCCTCATGGCCCTTGCCGGCCAACACCACCACATCGCCGACCTGGGCTTCGCCAATCAGCTTGGCGATTGCATCGCCACGGCCGTGTACGAAGCGGACCTGATCAGCGCTACGGAAGCCTTCGCGAATGTCGTCGAAAATCTGTGCGGGCGCTTCAGTACGTGGGTTGTCGTCGGTAACCAGCGCAGCATCGGCCAGGCGCTCGACCACTTCAGCCATCAGCGGGCGCTTGCCGCGATCACGGTCACCGCCACAACCGAACAGGCACAGCAGGCGGCCGGTCACATGGGGGCGCAGTGCGCCCAGCACCTGCTCCAGCGCATCCGGGGTGTGGGCGTAGTCGACCACTACCAGCGGCGCATCCTGGCCGCCCAGACGCTGCATGCGGCCAATCGGGCCCTGCAGACGCGGCAACACCTTGAGAATTTCGTCCAGCGGGTAGTCCATGGCGACCAGCGCACCGACCACGGCCAGCAGGTTGCTCAGGTTGAAGCGGCCCAGCAGCGAACTGCGCAGGCTGCCTTCGCCACGTGGGGTGACCAGCGTGGCCCGCACGCCCTGATCGTCGAAGTGAATATCGCGGCAGAACAGGTAGGCGCCCTGATCCTGCAGGCTGTAGCCGATCAGCCGCGAGTCACGCTCCTGAGCAGCCAGTTCGCGGCCCATGGCGTCGTCAAGATTGATAACGCGAGCGCGCAGGCTAGGCCAGGCGAACAGTGCGGCCTTGGCAGCCTGATAGGCTTGCATCGAACCGTGGTAGTCGAGGTGATCGCGCGACAGGTTGGTGAACACCGCCACGTCGAAATCCAGAGCGGCCACGCGGCCCTGATGCAGGCCATGGGAGGACACTTCCATGGCGATCGCACGGGCACCTTGCTTCTTCAGACCAGCCAGAGTCGCCTGTACGCCGATCGGATCAGGCGTGGTGTGCATGCCCTGGGCCAGCGCGCCGTAGAAGCCGTTGCCGAGGGTGCCGACGATGCCGCAGGGTTCGCCGAGCAGATCCAGCGCCTGGGCCAGCAGCTGGCTGACGCTGGTTTTACCGTTGGTGCCGGTGATGCCGACCATGTGCAGGCCGCGGCTCGGCTCGCCATAGAAGCGCCCGGCGATGGCCGACAGTTGGCCGGCCAGGCCCTTGATGGCGACCAGCTCGGCGCTTTCGGCAGTCATCGGCAGCGAGCCGTCGGTTTCATAAGCAACTGCCGCCGCACCGCGGGAAATTGCATCGGCGATATGTACGCGACCGTCCTGACGAGTACCGGGCACGGCCAGGAACAGGTCGCCTGGGCGCACCTGGCGGCTGTCGAGGGTCAATTCGCGGATCAGTACGCCGCTGCTGGCCTGAGGCAGAAGCTGATTCAATGGCATGGGCATCAGCCGCGCCCTCCATTGCTAGCCGCCGCCGGCGCATCGGCTTTCGCCGCGGCGGTTTCGGGCAGGTTGTCCGGGGTAATGTTCATCAGGCGCAGGCCGCCAGCCATGACGCGGCTGAATACCGGTGCCGATACCAGGCCGCCGAAGTAGCCGCTCTTGCTCGGCTCGTCGATGACCACGGCCACCGCGATGCGTGGGTTGCTGGCTGGTGCGAAGCCGGCGAACAGCGAGCGATAGGCATTGGCTTGGTAGCCTTTGGTACCCGAGGCGGTCTTGCGCGCCGTGCCACTCTTGCCGGCCACGTGGTAACCCGGAACCTGAGCGCGGAACACGCCACCTGGGGCCTCGATAACCTGTTGCAGCATGCCCTGCAGGGTGTGGGCGACGTCTTCAGGAATCACCTGCACGCCGTCACGTACGCTGTCGGTGCGGGTCAGCGACATCGGTACGCTACGACCGTTATTGCCGAGCACCGCATAGGCGTGGGCCAGCTGCACGGCGGTCACGGACAGGCCGTAACCGTAGGACAGGGTCGCGGTTTCCGCCTTGCGCCACTCACGGTGGTTGGGCAGGTTGCCGACGCGCTCGCCAGGGAAACTCAGGCCGGTGTCCTGACCGAGGCCGACCTGCTGCATCACGTCATAAATAGCCGCGCCGCCAATATCGAAGGCGACCTTGCTCATGCCCACGTTACTGGACTTGATCAGAATGCCGGTCAGATCCAGCACACCTTCCGGCGCGCGCGATACGTCCTTGATGGTGTAACGGCCGATCTGCAGCGTACCGCCCTGCACGTCGACCTTGTCGGTCGGTTTCCAGCGCCCAGTTTCCAGGGCGGCGCTCATAGAGAACGGTTTCATGGTCGAACCCGGCTCGAACACGTCGATCATGGCGCGGTTACGCATGGCCGCCGGTTGCAGGTTGCGACGGTTGTTGGGGTTGTAGGTCGGCTGATTGACCATGGCGAGGATTTCACCGGTCTTCACGTCGAGCATCACCAGGCTGCCGGCCTTGGCGCCGAACTCGACCAGCGCGTTGCGCAGTTCACGGTGCGCCAGATACTGCAGACGCAGGTCGATGGACAGCGCCAGCGACTTGCCGGCCTTGGCATTCTGGGTGACCTGCACATCGCGGATCAGACGGCCGCGGCGATCCTTGAGCACCTGACGCTTGCCCGGCACGCCAGCCAGCCAGTCTTCGAACGCCAGCTCGACGCCTTCGCGACCGTGGTCGTCGATATCGGTAAAGCCGACCATGTGCGCTGTGACTTCGCCGGCCGGATAGAAACGACGAAACTCTTCGATGGAGTAGACGCCCGGCACCTTGAGGTCGAGCACGCGTTGACCCTGCTCGGGGGTCAGGCCGCGCACCAGGTACATGAACTCGCGCTCGGCGTTGGCCTGCAGACGCTGCGCGAAGGCATTGGGCTCCTGGCCCAGGGCCGCTGCCAGCACCGGCCACTGCGCCTTGCCAGCCTGCAGCTCCTTGCCGTTGGCCCACAGCGTGGTGACCGGCGTACTGACCGCCAGCGGCTCGCCGTTACGGTCGGTAATCAGGCCACGATGCGCCGGAATCGGGATATGTCGCACGCTACGCGCATCGCCATGAGCCTTGAGGAAGTCATGGTCGAACACATGCAGCTCGAAGATACGTGCGGCGATGGCCGCGACCATCAGCGCCAGCAGCAACATGACTAGACGGAAGCGCCATGGGTACAGAGCACCCTCGAGCTTCATCATGGCGCCACCATGCGCACTTCGGCGGCGTCGGGAATGCGCATTTTAAGCTGTTCGCTGGCCAGGGTCTCGATACGATTGTGGGCGGTCCAGGTGCTCTGCTCGAGGATCAAACGGCCCCACTCGGCCTGCGCCTTGTCACGCACGCTGAGCTCGCCGTACAGGCTATTGAGCAGTTGGCGATTCCAGTGCGCGCTGTAGGAAACCGCCAGCGCGGAGCCCAGCACGGCGATAAAGAGCACCAGCATCAGCAGGCTGCCCTTGGGAAAGCGCTTGGCGCCCACGCCGCTCATCGTAGCTTCTCCGCGACACGCATGACCGCACTGCGCGAACGTGGGTTGGCTTTGAGTTCGGCCTCGGAAGCGAACTGCGGCTTGCCGATCAGCTTCAGACGCGGCTCGAAGGCTTTGGGGATGATGGGCAGATCACGCGGCAGCTTGTCCATCTCGCCCTTGGCGTGTTTGCGCATGAACTGTTTGACGATGCGGTCTTCCAGGGAGTGGAAGCTGATCACCACCAGGCGGCCGCCGACTTCCAGACTTTCCAGCGCCGCATCAAGGCCGCGCTCCAGATCACCCAGCTCGTTGTTGACGTGAATGCGCAGCCCCTGGAACGCGCGAGTCGCCGGATTCTTGCCCTTCTCCCAGGCGGGATTGGCGACGGTCAGCACCTGGGCCAGATCGGCGGTGCGCTCGAACGGCTGCTCCTGGCGACGGGCGACCACGGCGCGGGCCATACGCTTGGCGAAACGCTCCTCGCCATACTCCTTGAACACCCGGGCGATTTCGTCTTCGTCGGCAGTGGCGATGAACTGCGCCGCGCTGACGCCGCGCGAGGGGTCCATGCGCATATCCAGCGGACCGTCGTTGAGAAAGCTGAAGCCGCGCTCGGCGTCATCGAGCTGCGGCGACGACACGCCCAGATCCAGCAGAATGCCGCTGACCTGACCGGCCAGGCCGCGGACAGCGAGCTCGTCGGCAAGTTCCGCAAAGCTTCTCTGTACAACGACAAAGCGGCCGTCTTCGGCCGCTAGCGTATTTCCAGTCGCGATTGCGAGAGGGTCCTTGTCGAACCCCAGCAAGCGACCGCCTGGCCCAATCCTCTCCAGGATCAGCCGGCTGTGCCCACCCCGCCCGAACGTGCCATCTACATAGCAGCCATCGGTGCGCAGCGAGAGCGCCGCAACGGCTTCCTCGAGCAACACGGTGATATGGCGGAAGGTAGAGGTCATGTTCACAGAATCAGGTCACGAAGGTCATCGGAAAGAGCACCCGGTTGTTTGATGGCGGCCAGATCGGCATCAGCCACGGCGTTCCAGGAATCCTCATCCCACAGTTGAAATTTATTGAGCTGCCCCACCAGCATCGCGCGCTTGTCCAGTTTGGCGTATTCGCGCAACCGCGGTGGAACCAGGAAACGACCGCTGCCATCCAGTTCGAGATCGACGGCATTACCAATCAGCAGACGTTGCAGGCGACGGTTCTCTTCACGGAAGGAGGCCAGTTCGCGCAGCTTGTTCTCGATGATTTCCCACTCCGGCAGCGGGTAGACACAAAGGCAGGGATCGATGGCGTCGATGGTGACGATGAGCTGGCCAGCCGAACGCGAAACGAGCTCATCCCGATACCGACTTGGCATCGCGAGCCGCCCCTTGGCGTCAAGACTTATGGCGTTAGCTCCGCGAAACACGATCGCGTTTCCCCTTTAATCAGCCATCCGCATCCAAAAAAACCCACTTCATGCCACTTTTTACCACCGGAGCACACTATAGGAACGCGCATACCCCACCGTCAAGGCGGGCCAGAACGGAAAATTCCTTATAGAACGGAGATTTAGCGAATAAATAAGAAGTGGGACGAGCGCCCAAAGCCGGAAAGATGGCTAAAAAACAACCACATACAAGAACCTACTCAACGAACTTAAAGTAGTTTGTTAAGAGTAAGATTTTTTCGGTATTAGAAATGAGGAGGAGAAGCAAAAACAGTAAGGAGGTGGAGAGTCGATCTATAAGCCGGGTTCTGTCGAGGACAGCCATTCCTCTACGACGTACATCACTGCACGTCTTTAGCAACCTACCCGGTTCCAGCGCGGGCCACGCCAATGGAACCCTATTTGGTCTTGCTCCGAGTGGGGTTTGCCTAGCCACGGACTGTTACCAGCCGTGCGGTGCGCTCTTACCGCACCTTTTCACCCTTACCGGCGCCGAAGCGCTTAGGCGGTTATTTTCTGTGGCACTTTCCGTAGGCTCACGCCTCCCAGGCATTACCTGGCACTCCGCCCTATGGAGCCCGGACTTTCCTCCCCCTTCCAGATGGAAGGCAGCGACTGTCCGATCGACTCTCCGCCGCGTAGGGTAACCGCTGGCGCACGCCTAGAACAAGGTCAACCGTCCTGCTGACGCTCCAAAGCTGCCTGATAGAGCAGGTTCTTACGCGCGCCGGTGATCTGCGCGGCCAGTGCTGCCGCACGCTTGAGCGGCATTTCGGCAAGCAGCAGATCGAGCACGCGCAGCGCCTCGACGCTTACCGCCGCCTCGTCTTCGGGCGCCTGCCAACCGGCAACCAGCACCACGCATTCGCCACGCTGCTGATTGGCATCGGCCGCCACCCACTCGCACAACTGCTCTAGCGGCATGCCCTGCAGGGTCTCGAACGTCTTGGTCAGCTCCCGGGCCAGCAGCGCCTGGCGCTCGCTGCCAAACACCTCGCGCATGTCCTGCAGGCACTCGAGGATGCGATGCGGCGCTTCATAGAAGATCAGCGTGCGCGGCTCCTCGCGAACCAGCTCGAGGCGGGCCCGCCGCCCGACCGTCTTGGCTGGCAGAAAGCCTTCGAAGACGAAGCGATCGGACGGCAGGCCGGCAGCCGACAGTGCCGCGATCAGTGCGCAGGCACCAGGCACCGGAACCACGCGAACCCCGGCGGCCCGGGCCTGGCGCACCAGGTGATAGCCCGGGTCGGAAATCAGCGGCGTGCCGGCATCGGAAATCAGCGCCACATCGTCTCCCGCCAGCAGGCGCTCGATGAACCGATTGCCTTCATCGCGCTCGTTGTGCTCATGGCAGGCCGCCAGCGGTGTACCGATACCGAAGTGCTGCATCAGGCGCGCCGAGTGCCGGGTGTCTTCAGCGGCGATCAGCGCCACATCGCCAAGCACCTTCAAGGCCCGGGCACTGAGATCGTCGAGATTGCCAATGGGCGTCGCCACCACGAACAGGGTGCCCGCGGCGCTTCGGGGTGCTTCATTAGCAGTCACGGCAATGCCTCTTTAAATAAGCGGAAAGCCGCCATTGTAACGCGAGCCAACCGCCAGGGCAGAACTGCACCACCAATACGGGCGCAATACGAGCGCCTGCGACCTCTGCGTACCGGTTAACACCTTCAGCGTCGCGCCAAGGCGGTGCCTTGGGTACAATCCGGCGTTCATTTGCTCAAGACCCGGAATCGCTTACATGATTGCCTGCCTGCGTCCGCTCTCTGCACTCTGCCTAGCCGGCCTGCTCGTTGCCTGCAGCAGCTCGCCCTCCTCGAACCTTGGCGAACTGCCGCGCACACCCCAGGCCAGCGTGGAGCAGATGCTCCAGAAAGCCGGCACCAGCCAGAACGAAGAGGCCCAACTGCTGCGCCTGTCGGCCGCCGACCTGGCTGCCAAGCAGGGCAACACGCAACGCGCCGAAAGCATTCTCGGGCAGGTCGACCTGCAACTGCTCAAACCGGCGCAGCAGATCTATGCCAGCACCCTCAAGGCCGAACTGGCCCTGATGCGCAACGACGCCAAGGCCGCCCTCGCCGCCCTGAACCACCCCAGCCTGGAGCGCCTCGGCGAACTGCCGGTCGAACAGCAGACCCGCACCCAGCTGGCCCGCGCCAACGCGCTGGAAAAGGACGGCCAGGTTCTCGCCGCCGCCCGCGAGCGCGTATTCATCGCCCCGCTGTTGAGCGGCGACGAAGCGCAGCGCAATCAGGACCATATCTGGAGCCTGGTCTCCAGCCTGCCGACCGAGCCTGCTGCGACCGCCGATGACGCAGACTTGGCTGGCTGGCTGTCGCTGGCCCAGGTGGCGAAAACCGTCGGCACGCTCAAACAGCAACAGGACGCCATCGACAACTGGCTGGCCCAGCACCCCAACCACCCGGCCGCCCAGCAGCTGCCCAAGGCCCTCGCCGACCTGCGCGCCCTGTCCAGCAAGCCGCTGGAAAAGATCGCCCTGCTGCTGCCCCAGGAAGGCCAGCTGGCTTCGGTGTCGCGTGCCCTGCGTGACGGTTTCCTGGCCGCACACTACCAAGCCCAGCAAGCTGGTGAGAAGCCGCCGCAGATCCAGTTTTACGACAGCGCCCGCCTCAGCTCGCTGGACGACTTTTATCGCCAGGCCCAGGCTGACGGCGTAGAGCTGGTGATCGGCCCGCTGGAGAAGAACCTGGTTACCCAGCTGGGCAACCGCGATCAGCTGCCGATCACCACCCTGGCCCTGAATTATGCCGATCCAAGCGCCAAGAACCCGGCCCAGCTGTTCCAGTTCGGCCTGGCCGCCGAAGACGAAGCCCGTGAAGTCGCCCGCCGCGCCTGGGCCGATGGCAAGCGCAGTGCCGTCGCGCTGGTACCCAAGGGCGATTGGGGCAACCGCGTGCTGGATGCCTTCCGCCAGAGTTGGCAAGCCGCCGGCGGCACCTTCCTGGGCGCCGAGCAGATTGATCAGCCGGTGGACATGGCCAGCCAGGTCGCCCGCCTGATGCAGGTAAACGGCACTTCGCGCCGTCAGGACGTGGATTTCATCTTCCTCGCCGCCACACCGCAACAGGCCCAGCAGATCAAACCGACCCTGGCCTACCAATATGCCGGCGACGTACCGGTGTACGCCACCTCGCATCTGTTCAGCGGCAGCATGAGCGCAGCCCAGTACCGCGACCTGGACGGCATACGCTTCTGCGAAACCCCGTGGCTGCTGGATGCCAACGACCCGCTGCGCCAGCAGGTCAACAGCCAGTGGCCGCAGGCCGGTGGCAGCCTGGGCCGGCTGTACGCCATGGGCGTCGACGCCTTCCGCCTGGCACCGCGCCTGGATCAGCTCAAGACCCTGCCCGACAGCCGCGTCGAAGGCCTGTCCGGCAACCTGAGCCTGGGCGCCTCGCAGCGCGTCGAGCGTCAGCTGCCCTGGGCACAATTCAGCAATGGCCAGGTTCAGCGCCTGCCCGACGCCAACATTGAGTGACGATCCGCGCCATGTCAGCGGGCGAGCGGCCGAAGCCCTCGCCCGCGAGCATCTGCAAGACCATGGCCTGCGCCTGATAGAGCAGAACTGGCGCGGCAAGCGCGGCGAACTCGATCTGGTCATGCTCGATGGCGATACAGTAGTATTCGCCGAAGTGCGCTACCGCAAGCACAGCGCCTGGGGTGGCGCGGTGGAAAGCGTCGACTGGCGCAAGCGTGACAAACTGATCGCCACCGCTACGCAATTTCTGCAACAGGAGAAGCGCTGGGCCAAACATCCCTGCCGTTTCGATGTCATAGCCGTAGGCCATGGCACACCCGCATCACTGCAATGGATCAGAAACGCCTTCGACAGTTGAAGCACTTGCTCGCTGAGATGCCCTGATTCACCGCCCTTTCCAACGACAGCGCCACGCGCCCAGCGGCCGCGGCCTCGTTATAGTCAAGGTCAAAGCTCTACATGGACATGCAAGCCCGTATTCGCCAGCTGTTTCAAGCCAGCATCGAAACCAAGCACCACGCCATGGAGGTGCTGCCTCCGTTCATCGAGCACGCCAGCCAGGTGATGGTTCAGGCGCTGCTCAGCGAGGGCAAGATTCTCTCCTGCGGCAATGGTGGCTCGGCCGGCGATGCGCAGCACTTTTCTTCGGAGCTGCTCAACCGCTTCGAGCGCGAGCGCCCCAGCCTGCCGGCGATCGCCCTGACTACCGACAGCTCGACGATCACCTCGATCGCCAACGATTACAGCTATAACGAAGTCTTTTCCAAGCAGATCCGCGCCCTGGGTCAACCCGGCGACGTGCTGCTGGCCATATCCACCAGCGGCAACTCCGCCAACGTCATTCAAGCCATCCAGGCTGCCCATGACCGGGAAATGACCGTGGTCGCCCTGACTGGCCGCGACGGCGGCGGCATGGCCTCGCTGCTGCTGCCCGAAGATGTCGAAATTCGCGTGCCGTCGAAGGTCACGGCGCGCATTCAGGAAGTCCATCTATTGGCCATCCACTGCTTGTGCGACCTTATCGACAGTCAACTGTTTGGGAGTGAAGAATGACCCGTTCACCACTGATCTTCGCCGCCTTGGCATTGAGCTTGATCTTGGGCGGTTGCGGCAGCCGCAGCATTGGCAACAAGATCGACGACCAGTTCGTCGGCCCGGATGTGGCCAACGCCATCAGCCGCGCTCACGCCGACCTTGCCAGCCCCACCTCGCACATCGTGGTGACCAGCTACAACGGCGTGATTCTGCTTGCCGGGCAAACGCCCCGCGCTGAACTGAAATCTACCGCCGAGCAGGCCGCCCGCCGCGTTCAGGGCGTACGTAAGGTACATAACGAGCTGCAGGTACAGCAGCCTAGCTCACTCTTGGCACGTAGCAACGACTCGCTGCTGACCACCAAGATCAAGACCCAGATGCTCGCCGACAGCGGCGTGCCGGGCAGCCGCGTCAAGGTGATCACCGAAAACGGCATCGTCTACCTGCTCGGCGTGGTCAGCCGCCAGGAGGCCAACGCGGCCAGCAACGTGGTGCAGAACACCTCGGGCGTGCAGAAAGTCATCAAGCTGTTCCAGTACACCGACTGACCGCCACACCCCATAAAAAACGCCAGCTAGGCCGAGCCTGACTGGCGTTTTTTATGCCTGACGGTTCAGCAGGCCAGCACGATATCGCGCCCGTGCCAGCCATCGGCCTGCCTGGATATGACCAGCAGACGATTGCACGTGCCGGCTGTTGCGGCAACGCAGCGCCCCTGCTCATCCCAGAATGCGCTACGCCCGGCTGCCGCCCAACCACCCGTCGGTCCACCGTGATTGACCATCAGCACAGCCATGCCATGACGCTACGCATACCCCTGCAGCAATGCACTGTCATGGGTGTAGCCGCCCTCGCCGATCAGCACACTGGAGGCGTAAATTTGCGCGCCACGCTCAGCGGCCTGAGCCGGATGCTCAGCGCGGCTGAAGTCGGCGCATACCGACAAGGCCACTGCCCGATCATCGATACACAGCAACTCGCCGCCGGCCCCCGGACAGAAGAACACCTCCTCTCCCGCATGCAGGTGCTGCTTGGTGTATACGCCCAGAGAACCGTCGCCTTTGAGGACACAGGCCGCGATTTGCGGTTTGTCGAGACCAGGCACACGTAGCGGAACACCGACTACCGTGGTCATCTCCGCCTCCCTGGCCATACTGCGCAAAGGGTCGAACAGGCCGCTGTCAGGCCCCTGCGCCAGGCCACATGCCAAGGTCGGCTCGTATCCCGTTAGCGATAACTCAGGAAAAACCAGCAACCTGGCACCCTGCTCAGCGGCGTGCTGCATGAAACGTATATGCATGGCCAGATTGGCCTCGAGATCGCCAGCGCGAACCACACACTGGGCAGCAACCATAACGGATGCCATAGGCTTCTCCAGAAAAAGCGCCACCTTATCCCAGCCGCTGGTTTCAACACAGCAGAATGCCAAGAGAAGCCGGCCAGCCAGACGACGGATAATAAAAAAGCCAGTCAGGTCACCCTGACTGGCTTTCTCGTTACGCGACTTCAGCCCGGATCAGACACCCGAGGCCTTGGCGGCGGCGACGTCCTTGATGGACAGCTTGATACGGCCGCGGTTGTCCACGTCCAGCACCAGCACTTCTACTTCCTGACCTTCCTTGAGGATGTCAGTGACCTTCTCTACGCGCGCATCGCTGAGCATGGAGATGTGCACCAGACCGTCCTTGCCCGGCAGGATGTTGACGAAGGCGCCGAAGTCGACGATGCGCTCAACCTTGCCGACGTAGATCTTGCCGATCTCGGCCTCGGCGGTGATCGCAAGTACGCGCTGCTTGGCAGCGTCGGCGGCTTCCTTGGTTTCGCCAAAGATCTTGATCGAGCCGTCGTCTTCGATGTCGATCGAGGCTTTGGTCTCTTCGCAGATGGCGCGGATGGTGGCGCCGCCCTTGCCGATGACGTCACGGATCTTGTCCTGATCGATCTTCATCGCCAGCATGGTCGGGGCGTTGGCCGACAGCTCGCTGCGCGACTGGGCGATCACCTGGTTCATCTGGCCGAGGATGTTCAGGCGCGCTTCCAGGGCCTGATTCAGGGCGATCTCCATGATCTCTTCGGTGATGCCCTGGATCTTGATGTCCATCTGCAGCGCGGTGACGCCATTGGCGGTACCAGCTACCTTGAAGTCCATGTCGCCCAGGTGGTCTTCGTCACCGAGGATGTCGGTCAGAACGGCGAATTTCTCGCCTTCCTTGACCAGACCCATGGCGATACCGGCAACCGGCGCCTTCATCGGTACACCCGCGTCCATCAGCGCCAGGGAAGCGCCGCAAACGGAGGCCATGGAGGACGAACCGTTGGATTCGGTGATCTCCGAGACGATACGGATGGTGTACGGGAACTCGTCAGCGCTCGGCAGCATGGCAGCAACGCCACGACGAGCCAGACGACCGTGACCGATCTCACGACGACCAGTGGCGCCCATGCGACCACACTCGCCCACCGAGTAGGGCGGGAAGTTGTAGTGCAGCATGAAGGGGTCTTTCTTCTCGCCTTCGAGGGTGTCGAGCAGCTGTGCGTCGCGGGCGGTACCGAGGGTGGCCACGACCAGCGCCTGGGTTTCGCCACGGGTGAACAGGGCCGAACCGTGGGTCTTGTCCAGCACACCGACTTCGATGTTCAGGCCACGTACGGTACGGGTGTCACGACCATCGATACGCGGCTTGCCGTTGACGATGTTCTCGCGCACGGTGCGGTATTCGATTTCGCCGAAGGCGTCTTTGACTTCGCCAGCGCTCGGCTGACCTTCCTCACCAGAGAACTTGGCAACCACCTGGTCACGCAGCTCGCCCAGGCGCGCATAGCGATCCTGTTTGATGATGATGGTGTAGGCGTCGGAGATCGCGGCACCGAACTCGGCGCGGATGGCGTCCAGCAGGCTGGTGTTGGCAGCAGCAGGCTGCCAGTCCCAACGCGGCTTGCCCGCTTCGGCGGCCAGCTCGGTAACGGCCTGGATAACGGCCTGGAATTCGTCATGGGCGAACAGCACGGCACCCAGCATCTGGTCTTCGGTCAGCTCTTTGGCTTCGGATTCGACCATCAGTACGGCGTCTTTGGTGCCGGCCACGACCATGTCCAGGCTCGACGCCTTGAGCTGCTCGTAGTTCGGGTTCAGCAGGTAGCCGGTCTCGGGGTGATAGGCAACACGGGCGGCACCGATGGGGCCGTCGAACGGAATGCCGGAGATGGCCAGGGCAGCGGAGGTGCCGATCATCGCAGCGATGTCCGGATCGGTCTTCTTGCTGGTGGAGACCACGGTGCAAATGACCTGCACTTCGTTCTGGAAGCCTTCCGGGAACAGCGGGCGGATCGGACGATCGATCAGGCGCGAGGTCAGGGTTTCCTTCTCGCTCGGGCGCGCTTCACGCTTGAAGAAGCCGCCAGGGATCTTGCCGGCTGCGTAGGTCTTTTCCTGGTAGTGCACGGACAGCGGGAAGAAGCCTTTGCTCGGGTCAGCCGACTTGGCGCCTACCACGGTGACCAGCACGGTTACGTCGTTGTCGACGGTGACCAGCACGGCGCCGGAGGCCTGACGGGCGATACGGCCAGTCTCGAGGGTTACGGTCGACTGACCGAATTGAAATTTCTTGATTACCGGGTTCACGGTGTTTTCCTTCTCTCTGTTGCCTTTGGGGAAACGGTTTCTTGCGAATTCGTGGGCAATCGCTTCGGGAGTCGGCCCGGCGCTGTCCTGAGATGAAGCGACTTAAGGCTTCGGTACGGCGTAAAACGGATGAAGCATAAACGCAAAAGCTGGAAGCGGGGCGAGCCCACTTCCAGCTTTTGCGGTCAACGACGACTAAGCATTGCTTAGCGACGCAGACCCAGGCGACCGATCAGGGCGCTGTAACGGCTGGTGTCCTTACCCTTCAGGTAGTCCAGCAGCTTGCGGCGCTGGTTGACCATACGGATCAGGCCACGACGCGAGTGGTGGTCTTTGCCGTTGGCCTTGAAGTGGCCTTGCAGCTTGTTGATGTTGGCGGACAGCAGAGCAACCTGGACTTCCGGGCTACCGGTATCGCCTTCAGCTTGCTTGTAGTCGTTAACGATCTGGGCTTTTTCTTCAACGCTGAGTGCCATGTGGGCATCCTCTCATCTGGAGACAGTCGCAAGGGCAGTCTCAATAGGCCGGGAATCGCTTCCCGTGTTTTAAAAGGAGGTATGACCGTGCCTATTGACAGCCACCCTCGTTACGAACCGCCGAAACGGTTCGCCACGGTCACGCGGACCGAATCAGACGACGCGGCGCAATGCGCCCGTCTTCGCTCACTTCACCGATACCGATGAAGCGACCATTGTGATCTTGCACCCGAACCATGCCGAACTTCGGCGCGTCCGCGGCGCGAACCGGCTGCCCTTGCAGCCAATAGAACGAACTGTGCTCCGAAAAGCTCAGCAGCGGCCAATGCTCCAGCCCGCTGTCCACCGGCAGCAGGAAGCGATCGACGGCTTCGTTGCCACCCTCTTCATGGGCCTGCAGCAGTTCATCCAGACTGACGCTCTGGGACAGGTCGAACGGGCCGGCCTTGGTACGGCGCAGCTCGGTGACATGGGCACCACAGCCCAGCAGATGCCCGATATCCTCGACCAGCGTACGGATATAGGTACCTTTACTGCAGTCCACCGCCAGGCTCGCCTTGTCGGCCGCGCTGCTCAGCAACTCCAGGCGCGCAATAGTAACAGAACGCGCCTCGCGCTCCACTACTTCTCCGGCACGCGCAAGTTTGTACAACGGCTGGCCATCGCGCTTGAGCGCCGAATACATCGGCGGCACCTGGCGGATGTCACCGCGAAAACGCGGCAGCAGCGCCTCGATGTCCGAAGCTTCGACATTCACTTCGCGGCGCTCGATCACCTCACCCTCGGCATCGGCCGTGGTGGTGGTCACGCCGAGCTGCATGACCGTCTCATAGCCCTTGTCGGCATCGAGCAGGTACTGGGAGAACTTGGTCGCCTCGCCGAAGCACAACGGCAGCACACCGGTGGCCAGCGGATCGAGGCTACCGGTGTGCCCGGCCTTCTCGGCATTGAGCAACCAGCGCACCTTCTGCAACGCCGCGTTGGAGCTGAAGCCCTTGGGCTTGTCGAGCAGGATGATGCCGTCGACCTTGCGACGAATACGTTTAACCTGGGCCACGCGCTTACTCCTTGGCCTCGGTGTCGCTGTCAACGTGCTTGCTGTCCTCGGTCACCGCACGCTCGATCAGCGCCGACAACTGGGCACCACGCACGATGCTTTCATCGTAATGGAAACGCAGGTGCGGCACGCTGCGCAGCTTCATCGCCTTGCCCAGCTGCATGCGCAGGAAACCACTGGCGTCGTTCAGCACCTTGAGGCTCTGCGCAATGGGGTCGGAACCCTCCTGCGGCTCGGCGCCCATGACGGTGACGAACACCTTGGCATGGCTGGCGTCACGGCTGACATCGACCGCGGTAACGGTGACCAGGCCACCCAGCCGCGGGTCTTTGACTTCGGTACGAATCAGCTGCGCCAATTCGCGTTGAATCTGGTCGCCGATACGCTGGGCACGGCTGTAGTCTTTTGCCATCGTTGCTACCTTCCACTCGTCTCGCTGCCTGCAAAAGCAGCGGACTCAAAAGCGGCAAACGCCCGGCCGCGCAGATGCGGGGCCGGGCGTTGCGTGTTGCGACTCGCGATTACAGGCTGCGAGCCACCTGGACTTTCTCGAACACTTCGATCTTGTCGCCGACCTTGACGTCGTTGTAGCTCTTCACGGCAATACCGCACTCCATGCCGTTACGCACTTCGGCCATATCGTCCTTGAAGCGACGCAGGGACTCCAGCTCGCCTTCGAAGATCACCACGTCGTCGCGCAGTACGCGGATCGGACGGTTACGGTAAACCGTACCCTCGACCACCATACAACCGGCGACCGCACCGAACTTCGGCGAACGGAATACGTCGCGCACTTCGGCGATACCGAGGATGTTCTCGCGAACGTCGCTGCCGAGCATACCGGTGAGCGCCTTCTTGACGTCCTCGATGATGTCGTAGATGACGTTGTAGTAGCGCATGTCCAGGCCTTCGGCCTCGACGATCTTGCGCGCACCAGCGTCAGCACGGACGTTGAAGCCGAACAGCACGGCGTTCGACGCCAGGGCCAGGTTGGCATCGGACTCGGTGATACCACCGACGCCGCCACCGACCACGCGCACCTGCACTTCGTCGTTGCCCAGGGTGCTGAGCGAGCCCTGCAGTGCCTCGAGAGAACCACGCACATCGGACTTGAGAACGATGTTGAGGGTTTTCTTCTCTTCCTGGCCCATGCTCTCGAAGATGTTCTCCAGCTTGCCGGCGTGGGCACGAGCCAGTTTCACTTCGCGGAACTTGCCCTGACGGAACAGCGCAACCTCACGAGCCTTCTTCTCGTCGGCGACGACGGTCATGTCGTCGCCGGCTTCAGGCGTGCCGTCCAGGCCGAGAATCTCGACCGGGATGGACGGGCCGGCTTCCTTAACAGGCTTGCCATTTTCGTCCAGCATGGCGCGGATGCGGCCGTAGTTGGAGCCGACCAGCACCATGTCGCCCTGGCGCAGCGTACCGTCCTGGACCAGAACGGTGGCTACAGGGCCGCGGCCCTTGTCCAGACGCGATTCGACGACCACGCCACGGCCAGGCGCCGTCGGCATGGCCTTGAGTTCGAGCACTTCGGCCTGCAGCAGAACTGCTTCGAGCAGTTCGTCCACGCCTGTACCCATCTTGGCCGAGACGTGCACGTAGGGTGCGTCGCCGCCCCACTCTTCCGGAATCACGTCGAGTGCGGCCAGGCCGTTCTTGATGTTGTCCGGGTTGGCATCGGGCTTGTCGATCTTGTTAACCGCGACCACGATCGGCACGCCAGCCGCTTTCGCGTGCTGAACCGCTTCCTGGGTCTGCGGCATCACGCCGTCATCGGCCGCCACCACGAGGATGACGATGTCGGTAGCCTTGGCACCACGGGCGCGCATCTGAGTGAACGCAGCGTGACCAGGGGTATCGAGGAAGGTCACCATGCCGCGCTCGGTTTCCACGTGGTAGGCACCAATATGCTGCGTGATACCACCGGCTTCACCGGACGCGACCTTGGCACGACGAATGTAGTCGAGCAGCGAGGTCTTACCATGGTCGACGTGACCCATTACGGTCACCACCGGCGCACGGGAAATCGCCTCACCTTCGAACTTCAGGGACTCGGCCAACTGCTCTTCGAGCGCGTTGTCGCTGACCAGCTTGACTTTGTGGCCGAGCTCTTCGGCGACCAGCTGAGCGGTCTCCTGGTCCAGCACCTGGTTGATGGTGGCAGGCGTGCCCATCTTGAACATGAACTTGATGACTTCAGCAGCCTTCACCGACATCTGTTGGGCCAGTTCGCCCACGGTGATGGTCTCGCCGATCGACACTTCACGCACCACCGGGCCGGCCGGAGCCTGGAAGCCATGCTGGTTGCGCTTCTTGAGCTTGGACTTGCCACGGCCACCGCGACGGAAGCCATCGCTCTCTTCGTCGATGGTACGCGGCGCCACACGTGGAGCAGGTGCCTTTTCCTTGACGGTCGGGCGGTGCTGAGTGGTCTTGCGCTCACCACCACGACGATCGGCATCGTCGCTACGTGCCTTATCGGGACGACGTGGCTCTTCTTTCTTGCGCTCCTCGACAACCGGGGCAACTGGCGCATCGACAGTGGCCGGAGCCGCAGTCGCTTCGACAGCGCGCTCAGCCGGGGCTGCAGCCGTCTGACGCTTGGCTTCTTCTTCGGCCTGGCGCTTGGCTTCTTCCTCGGCCTTCAGGCGAGCAGCTTCCGCCGCAGCACGTTGCTCTTCGAGCTCGCGCTGTTTCTCGGCTTCGATCTCTTCGTTGCTGCGCTTGACGAAGGTCTTCTTCTTACGCACTTCAACGCTGATGGTCTTGCTACCAGCAACCCGGAGGGTGCTGGTGGTCTTGCGCTGCAAGGTAATCTTGCGCGGTTCCTCGGCTTTCTTGTCGCCGTGGCTGCTCTTCAGGTGAGCAAGCAGGGCCTGCTTTTCGTTATCGGTGACAACTTGCTCGGCACTGCTGTGCGGCAAACCCGCCTCTCGCATCTGCTGCAGCAGGCGCTCTACCGGTGTGTCGACCACTTGGGCCAGTTCTTTCACCGTGACTTGCGTCATGCACTTCTCTCCTCAGGCCGTAAAACTTACTCGAACCAGTGGGCTCGGGCGGCCATGATCAGCTTGCCGGCACGCTCTTGGTCGATGCCGTCGATGTCGAGCAGGTCGTCGATCGACTGCTCGGCCAGGTCTTCACGGGTAACCACCCCGCGTACTGCCAGTTCCTGCGCCAAACCTTTGTCCATACCCTCGACTTCGAGGAGGTCTTCGGCCGGCTGGGCGTCTGCCAGTTTTTCTTCCGTGGCGATAGCCTTGGTCAGCAAACGATCCTTCGCCCGAGAGCGCAGTTCGTTGACGATTTCTTCGTCGAAACCATCGATGCTGAGCATCTCTTCCATCGGCACGTAGGCGATTTCTTCCAGGCTGGTGAAGCCTTCTTCGACCAGCACCTGGGCCAGCTCTTCGTCGACTTCCAGCTCGTCGATGAAGCCCTGCAGGATATCGCCGGTCTCGGCCTGCTGCTTGGCCTGGATGTCCGCCTCGGTCATCACGTTCAGCGTCCAGCCAGTCAGTTGGCTAGCCAGGCGCACGTTCTGGCCACCACGACCAATCGCCTGCGCCAGGTTGTCTTCGCCAACGGCGATGTCCATCGCGTGGGCATCTTCATCGACGATGATCGCCGCGACTTCGGCCGGCGACATCGCGTTGATGACGAACTGCGCCGGGTTGTCGTCCCACAGCACGATATCCACACGCTCGCCAACCAGCTCGCCGGAAACAGCCTGAACGCGCGAACCGCGCATGCCGATGCAGGCACCCTGCGGATCAATGCGTTTGTCCTTGGAACGCACCGCGATCTTGGCGCGCGAACCCGGGTCTCGGGAGGCGGCCTTGACCTCAATGAGGCCTTCAGCGATCTCCGGCACTTCGATGCGGAACAGCTCGATCAGCATTTCCGGCGCGGTACGCGACAGGATCAGCTGAGGGCCGCGGTTCTCGGTGCGGATTTCCTTGAGCAGTGCACGCAGGCGCACACCGACACGGAAAGTCTCACGCGGGATGATGTCTTCGCGCGCCAGCAGGGCCTCGGCGTTGGCACCCAGATCAACGATGACGCTGTCGCGGGTCACCTTCTTGACGGTACCGGCGATGATCTCACCCAACCGTTCGCGGTAGGCTTCGACCACCTGGGCGCGCTCGGCTTCACGAACCTTTTGCACGATGACCTGCTTGGCGGTCTGCGCAGCGATACGACCGAACTCGATGGATTCGATCTTCTCCTCGAGCACGTCGCCGACCTTGGCATTGGCCTCGACAGCACGCGGCATGTCGGTCGTTACCTGATGAGCCGGGTCTTCGAAGTTTTCTTCGTCGACCACGGTCCAGCAACGGAAGGTCTCGTAGTTACCACTCTGACGATTGATCGACACACGCAGTTCGACTTCGTCTTCAAAACGTTTCTTGGTCGCTGTGGCCAGCGCCAACTCGAGCGCCTCGAAAATCACAGCGGCCGGTACGCCCTTTTCATTGGATACCGACTCAACAACCAGCAGTACTTCTTTGCTCATCGTACGCCTCGCCTTTCGCAATCCATTGGGATCCACACATTCCGATCCCGCAGGATCCGTGTCTCAATCAAATCGGGGGATAATGTTGGCCTTGTCGATCATGTCGATCGGCAAAAGAAACTCGTGGTCATCCACCTGCACCACCACGTCCTCTTCCTCCACACCACGGAGCAGACCCTGGAAGTTGCGGCGCCCTTCGAACGGCGAGCGCAACTTGATTTTCACCTGCTCGCCGACGTGACTGGCGAACTGAGCCAACGTAAACAGTGGCCGATCCATGCCAGGCGACGATACCTCGAGAGTGTATTCGGCACTGATGGGATCCTCGACGTCGAGAACGCCACTGATCTGCCGACTGACCTTCTCGCAATCGTCGATAAGAATGCCGTTGGCATGATCGATGTAGATACGCAGCAGCGAGTGCCGCCCCTGAGACAGGAACTCGATACCCCAGCATTCGTAGCCAAGCGCTTCGACTACTGGGGCCACCAAGGCCTGCAACTGTTCTAGCTTGCTCGACACCTGAACCCCTCGCGCATGCTGTGCAAATAAAAAATGGGCGAAACGCCCATCTACAAGACCGCCCAGACGGCGGAAAATCTGTCTGCCAAGTAACAAAAAGCCCCTTGAAAGGGGCTCAATGAAAACCGACTGCGGGGGATGGACTTGAGCCAAAGACCTTCGGGTTATGAGCCCGACGAGCTACCGGACTGTTCACCCCGCGCTAAAACTGGGAGCGGATTATACGGCTGAAACGCCACACGGGTCAACCAACCCCCAAATACAGAAAAGCCCGCATGCAGCGGGCTTTTCTGTTTAATTGGTACCGAGAAGGGGACTCGAACCCCTACAGCCTATGGCCACTACCACCTCAAGGTAGCGTGTCTACCAATTCCACCACCTCGGCAATTTGACACTTACTTCGTTTCGGGAGCCTGAGGTACGTCTTGCTCTCCCGAAACTGGCGCTTGTTGTTGCTCAAGCACCGGTACATCTTCCGCAGGCTTGCTGCTCTGCGGCGCTTCCATCACCGCCGGATCCGGCAAACCAGCCTGACCCAGTGTATCAGACTTTTGATTAGCAAAATACGCTAACCCCAAGCTGGTAATGAAAAAACTGGCGGCGAGTATAGCAGTAACTCGACTCAGAAAGGTAGTACTTCCTTGGCTACCGAAAACGGTATTGGAAGCACCCGCGCCGAACGAAGCACCTGCATCGGCACCTTTACCCTGCTGCAGCAGAACCAGCACAACCACGCCGATCGCAGCCAGCAGATGAAGAACTACAACGCCTGTTTCCAGCATATTCTTAGTTTCCTGCAGCGCGACAAATCGCACCGAACTCATCCGCATTCAGAGAGGCCCCACCCACAAGCCCCCCATCGATATCAGGCATGCCGAAAAGCTCGGCTGCATTGGCGGCCTTGACGCTGCCGCCGTAAAGAATTCTCAAACCACCCGCTACCTGCGGGTCTTTCGCTGCGACTTGCGCACGAATGGCCGCATGCACGTCCTGCGCTTGCTGAGGCGTCGCCGTCAGCCCGGTACCAATTGCCCAGACCGGCTCATATGCCACAACCGCACCAGCAAGCACCGAAACACCCAGCGCATCGATCACACTATCGAGCTGACCGGCAACCACCTTGAGGGTTTCACCTGCCTCGCGCTGCTCCAGGGTTTCCCCAACGCACAGCACCGGCACCAGCCCTGCGACCTGAGCCGCCGCGAACTTGCGTACGACCTGCTCTTCGCTATCACCCAGAATCAGGCGACGCTCGGAATGACCGATCAGCACCAACTCGCAACCGACATCGCGCAACTGATCGCTCGACACCTCTCCGGTCAATGCACCCTGCCCCGCTTCGACGGCGCAATCCTGGGCGCCTACCGACACCGCAAGACCACTGACCCCCTCGACAACCTGGCCGAGATGAACACTGACAGGAAACACCGCAACCTCGACATCGGCAGGCAGTGACTGCCGATTCAGACCATCGATCAGCTCTGCGACACTGGCGCGGGTACCGTGCATTTTCCAGTTACCAGCAACCATTGAGCGACGCATGCTTTACCTCGTTGGTCAAAGAGGGCGCAGATGTTACCCAACCGCTTGTGGACTGGCAAGCCGAATCAAGCACAGACGCGCGAGACAATTTCAGCCAATTCATCGGCATAGGCTCGAACCTGAGTTTCGTCCTCGCCTTCGACCATTACCCGCACCAGTGGCTCGGTACCGGACTTGCGCAGCAGCACCCGGCCACGCCCAGCCATGCGTTCGGTCACACTGTCGCTGGCCGCCTGTACATCCGGGTGTTTGAGCGGATCGACGCCACCGCCGAAACGCACATTGACTAATACTTGCGGGCACTTGCGCAGCCCCTGACGGGCTTCCGCCAGGCTCTGACCGCGGCGACGAATGGCTAGAAGCACCTGCAGCGCAGCAACGATGGCATCGCCAGTCGTCACATGCTGGAAGCACACTAGATGACCCGAATTCTCACCGCCGACCTGCCAGCCGCGCTCGAGCAGCTCGGCGATCACGTAGCGGTCACCGACATTGGCTCGCACAAAAGGAATATCCAGCTCCTTGAGCGCAAGCTCCAGGCCCAGATTGCTCATCAGCGTACCCACGACACCGCCCTGCAGCTTGCCGCGGGCCTGCAGATCCCGGGCGATGATGAAGAGCAGCTCATCGCCATCCACCACGGCACCAGTGTGATCGACCATCAATACTCGATCGGCATCACCATCGAAGGCAATACCCAGGTCAGCGTGACGCGCCGTCACTTCGGCCTGAAGGTTCTCGATATGGGTCGAACCGCAATCGGCATTGATATTCAGCCCGTTGGGCTGGGCCGACAATACTGAAACCTCGGCGCCAAGCTCCTGAAATACCGCCGGCGCGACCTTGTAGGCTGCACCGTGGGCGCAGTCGAGCACGATCTTTAACCCGGAGAAGTTGGTGCTGGTCGGCACACTGCTCTTGCAGAATTCGATATAGCGGCCGGCGGCGTCGTTGATTCGCGATACCTTGCCGAGCTGCTCGGACTCGACCACGGTCATAGGCGCATCGAGCAGTTCTTCGATCATCAGCTCGACTTCATCCGGCAGCTTGGTGCCCTGCCCTGAGAAGAACTTGATGCCGTTGTCGTGGTGCGGATTGTGCGAAGCACTGATAACGATGCCAGCCTCGGCGTGAAAGGTGCGCGTCAAATAGGCGATCGCTGGCGTCGGCATCGGCCCCAGCAACATCACGTCAGCACCCGCTGCGGAGAGCCCCGCCTCGAGTGCCGATTCGAACATGTAGCCGGAAATGCGCGTGTCCTTGCCGATCAGAATGCGGCACTTGCCCTGTTTGCGAAACGCCATACCGGCGGCCCAGCCCAGCTTGAGCATGAAGTCCGGCGTGATGGGGTACTGACCGACGCGCCCACGGATACCGTCGGTGCCAAAATACTTGCGACTCAAAACGACAACTCCCTTTTTCTATTCACTGCGCCGCTTCGACCGCAGCGACCATGCGCACCACGTCCACGGTTTCCGCCACATCGTGCACGCGCAGGATATGCGCGCCCTTGGCGACCGCCAGGGCCGCCAGGGCCAGGCTGCCGTACAGACGACCATCGACCTCGCGGCCCAGCACGGCGCCAATCATACTCTTGCGTGACACGCCGACCAGCAGCGGCAGACCAAATTCCTGCAACGCCGGCATACGCCTGAACAGGCTGAGGTTGTGCTCCAAGGTCTTGGCGAAGCCGAAACCAGGGTCGAGCACGATGCGCTGCGCCGGGATACCGGCCGCCTCGCAGACGGCTAGTCGCTCGCGCAGAAAATCGGCCACGGCTTGTAGCACGTCATCGTACTGAGGGCTTTGCTGCATGGTCGTTGGCTCGCCCCGCATATGCATCAGGCACACCGGCAAACCGCTTTCGGCAGCAGCCTGCAGCGCACCCTCACGCTGCAGCGAGCGAACATCGTTGATCAACCCGGCACCCAGCCTGGCCGACTCGCGCATCACCTCGGGCGTGGAAGTATCCACGGAGATGATCACGTCCAGTTCGGCGGCGACCGCCTCCACCATGGGCGCGACCCGCTCCAACTCCTCGACCACCGACACCGGCGCAGCGCCGGGACGCGTGGATTCGCCGCCGATATCGATCAGCGTCGCACCGGCACGCACCATGCCTTCGGCGTGCCGTAGCGCCGTATCGCGAAGAGCGAAGCGACCACCGTCGGAAAAGGAATCTGGGGTGACGTTGAGGATGCCCATCACTTGCGGACGGCTTAAATCAAGAAACCGGCTGCCACAAGGCAGCCGGTTGTTTTTTTGCACAAGAGACATGAGAAGACTTTTATACCTCGGCAGCAGGACCGCCGATGGGCTTCTCGGGACGATCCGCTTCGTCAGGCTTGGCAGAAGGCGTGCCGGCACCGTTGCCGCCGCCCGTCCAGTCCTTCGGTTCGCGCACTGGGCGACCACTCATGATGTCATCGATCTGATCGATGTCGATGGTCTCGAACTTCATCAGCGCTTCGGCCATGGCATCGAGCTTGTCGCGGTTGTCGGTCAGAATCTGCTTGGCAGTGTTGTAGCAGCCGTCGATGACTGCGCGCACTTCGGAGTCGATCAGCTTGGCAGTTTCACCCGACACGCTGGCACCGGAGGAACCGCCACCACCGCGCAGGAAGGGCTGGTCTTCGTCTTCGGCATACAGAAGTGGACCGAGTTTTTCGGAAAGCCCCCACTTGGTGACCATGTTCCGAGCGATCTGGCTGGCCCGCATGATGTCGTTGGACGCACCGGTGGTGACGCCATCGAAGCCCAGAGTCATTTCCTCGGCGATACGGCCGCCGTAAAGCGAACAGATCTGGCTGGTCAGCGCGCGCTTACTGAGGCTGTAGCGATCTTCCTCGGGCAGGAACATAGTTACGCCCAGGGCGCGGCCGCGGGGAATGATGGTGACCTTGTAGACTGGATCGTGCTCGGGCACTAGGCGACCGACAATGGCGTGGCCCGCCTCGTGATACGCGGTGTTGAGCTTTTCCTTGTCGGACATGACCATGGTCTTGCGCTCGGCGCCCATCATGATCTTGTCTTTGGCCAGTTCGAACTCTTTCATCTCCACCAGTCGCTTGCCCGCGCGGGCAGCGAACAGCGACGCCTCGTTGACCAGGTTGGCCAGGTCGGCACCGGAGAAGCCCGGCGTACCACGGGCGATGACCGCAGCTTTGACGTCTTCGCCCATCGGGATCTTGCGCATGTGCACGTTGAGAATCTGCTCGCGGCCGCGGATGTCCGGCAGGCCGACGACCACTTGACGGTCGAAACGACCCGGACGCAGCAGGGCCTGATCGAGCACGTCCGGACGGTTGGTGGCGGCGATGACGATGATGCCGTCATTCATTTCGAAACCGTCCATCTCCACCAGCAGCTGGTTGAGGGTCTGCTCGCGCTCGTCATGACCACCGCCCATGCCAGCGCCACGGTGGCGACCGACGGCGTCGATCTCGTCGATGAAGATGATGCAGGGGGCATGTTTCTTGGCCTGCTCGAACATGTCGCGCACGCGGGAAGCACCGACACCGACGAACATCTCGACGAAATCGGAACCGGAAATGGTGAAGAACGGCACCTTGGCTTCGCCGGCAACGGCCTTGGCCAGCAGTGTCTTACCGGTACCTGGCGAGCCGACCATCAGCACGCCGCGAGGAATACGACCGCCCAGACGCTGGAATTTGCCCGGATCGCGCAGGAACTCGACCAGCTCGCTGACCTCTTCCTTGGCCTCGTCGCAGCCGGCGACGTCAGCAAAGGTGGTCTTGACCTGATCTTCGGAGAGCAGGCGCGCCTTGGATTTGCCGAAGCTCATTGGCCCGCCCTTGCCGCCTGCACCGCCCTGCATCTGGCGCATGAAGAACATGAACACGGCGATGATCACCAGAATCGGGAAGCTGGCGACCAGCAGCTGAGTCCAGATGCTCTGTTGCTCTGGCTGCTTGCCAACGATCTCGACGTTGTTGTCCATCAGATCCTTGATCAGGCCGTTATCCTGGATCGCCGGGCGCACGGTTTCGAACGAGGAGCCGTCGGAACGCAGGCCGCTGATGATGTAGCCATCGACGGTGACGCGCTTGACCCCACCGCTCTGCACCTGCTCGATGAATTGCGAGTAGTTGAGCTTGTTGGTCTCACTGGGGCTGGAGAAGTTGTTCATCACCGTGACGAGGACGGCGGCGATGATCAGCCACAGGATCAGATTCTTTGCCATGTCGTTCAATTAGCTACCCTCTGAAGCAGGCCCCTTGCCGAAGCGTGCTTCGCATGACGACCAGTTATAAACCGATCTAACTTACTACAAACGCCCGCTCGTGGCTGACACCGTCTGTAACCCTTTATGAGACGTCTGCCCATTACGATGCGCGTCTTGGCTTGGACTGACAACCACGCCATTGGTTTTACTCGGCCACCGGCCCCTTGAAGCCTCGGGCCAGCAGATACTGCTCGCGGGAGCGGTCACGGGACGACAGGGGTTTGCGCATCTGCACCTTGTCGAACTGACGGCGCACCTCCTTGTGGTACTCGTCGAAACCCTCGCCCTGGAAGATCTTGATCAGGAAATCGCCGCCGGGCTTGAGCACCCGGCCAGCCAGATCCAGCGCCAGCTCGCACAAGTACATCGCGCGCGGCTGATCGGCGGCCCTCACCCCACTCATATTGGGGGCCATATCGGAAATCACAAGGTCGACGGGATTATTGTCGATGGCCTCGAGAATCCGGGCGAACACGGCGTCGTCGGTGAAATCGCCCTGAATGAAGGTGACGTCCGGGATGCTGTCCATCTCCAGGATGTCGGAGGCGATCAGCCGGCCCTTGTCGCCGATCACCCGGCTGGTAACCTGGGACCAACCGCCCGGCGCAGCGCCGAGGTCGACCACGGTCATACCGGGCCGCAGGATGCGATCCTTCTCCTGCACCTCTAAAAGCTTGTAACTGGCGCGTGAACGGTAGCCGTCCTTTTGCGCCATTTTGACGTACGGATCGTCGAAATGCTCTTTCAGCCAACGCTGGCTGGTCTTGGAACGGGCCACACAACACCTCGAGAGAACAGAATGAATAACTGGGCGGGCCTCGGGCGGCTCGGTTAAAATAGCCCGCTTTCCCAGATTAATACGCAGGGTTCAGATTATGCCGCTCACTCAAGAGCAGAAGAAACAGTTCAAATCTATCGGCCACCACCTGAAACCGGTATTGATCGTCGCCGACAACGGTGTTACCGAAGGCGTAGCGGCCGAACTCGAACGCGCGCTGAACGACCATGAACTGATCAAGATCCAGGTGCGTGTCGCCGAACGTGACGACCGCCTGGCGGTGATCGAAGAACTGTGCAAGGCCGGCAATGCCGAACTGGCGCAGGTCATCGGCAAGATGGCGCTGCTGTACCGCAAGAACCCCAAGGCCAATCGCAACCTGTCCAACATCAGCCGTTATCAGGGCTGATTCAGATGCTCAGCCGACCTACGGGTCGGCTGCCCCGCTCTTGCGCGGCACAGGCTGCAACACCAGCAACACGCCGAAGAACGCCAGCAGCAGGTAGCTGAACAGTTGCCAGCGCAGCGCCTGCGGCCACAGCACCAGCGAAACCAGAAAGGCCAGCGAGACGACCAGCACCGCGAGCAGCAATTGCCCGCTGCGCACTCGCCACAGCGCCGACATTCCACACTGACGAACCAGCAGCAAGAGCTGCAGCAGCGCTGCACCCAGCGTAATGCCGACCATCTGCGGCACCAGAGTGCGCGCGACTTCTTCGATCAGCAAGGACGCCAGACCGACACTAGCGAGCCCCGGCAGCACCAGAAAGTGCAGGATCCAGATGCCGCCGACCCAGAGGGTTTGCAGCAGCATCCAGGCGTTGGCTGCGCTGTCACGCGCAGCCATCCGGTCAGATGTGGCGAACTTCGACAATCTCGTACTCGACCAAGCCACTGGGCGTGTTGACACCAACCACGTCACCTTCGCTCTTGCCCACCAGGGCGCGAGCGATGGGCGAACCCACGGAAATCTTGCCCTGCTTGATGTCGGCTTCGTCCTCGCCAACGATCTGGTAGGTCACGCTCTCGTCGGTCTCGACGTTGGCGATTTCCACGGTGGTGCCGAAGATCACCTTGCCGGTATGGGCAATAGTGGTGACGTCGATGATCACCGCATTCTGCAGGCGGCCTTCGATGTCACGCACACGCGCCTCGACCATGCCCTGCTCCTCGCGGGCGGCATGGTATTCGGCGTTTTCCTTGAGGTCACCCAGCTCACGGGCCTCGGCGATCGCCTGACTGAGCGCCGGGCGACGCACCTTGGTCAGGTGCGCCAGCTCTTCTTCCAGGGCGCGAGCGCCCTGAATGGTCATGGGGTACTTGTTCATGCCTTGATTCCTGCGTGCAGATCCTGCAGACGGCGCACGGTCTTCTCGGGACCGAACTTGAGCGCCTCGCAGACCGCCTGCCCCGCCGCAATGGTGGTGGTGCAGTAGATCTTGTGCTGCAGAGCGTTACGACGAATGGAGTAGGAGTCAGCGATGGACTGACGGCCTTCGGTGGTGTTGATGATCAGGGTGACTTCGTCGTTCTTGATCATGTCGACCACGTGCGGACGGCCCTCGGTCACCTTGTTGACGCGGCGTACCGGCAGACCAGCCGCTTCGATCACCTTGGCGGTGCCGGCAGTGGCCACCACTTCGAAGCCCAGCGCGACCAGATCGCGGGCGACCCGTACGGCTTCCGGCTTGTCGTCTTCACGCACGCTGATAAACGCGCAACCGGAGTTCGGCAGGATCTCGCTGGCACCGAGCTGCGCCTTGGCAAACGCCTCGCCGAAGCTGTCGCCAACGCCCATCACTTCACCGGTGGACTTCATTTCCGGGCCGAGGATCGGGTCGACACCCGGGAACTTGTTGAACGGGAACACCGCTTCCTTGACGCTGAAGAACGGCGGGATGATTTCCTGGGTGAAGCCCAGTTCAGCCAGACTCTTGCCGGCCATCACGCGGGCAGCCACCTTGGCCAGCGACTCGCCAATGCACTTGGACACGAACGGCACGGTACGCGAGGCACGCGGATTGACCTCGATCACGTAGATGTCCTCGCCCTGCACGGCCATCTGCACGTTCATCAGGCCGACGACGCCCAGCTCCAGAGCCATCTTCTTGACCTGGTCGCGGATCTCGTCCTGGATGTGCGCCGGCAGCGAGTACGGCGGCAGCGAGCACGCCGAGTCACCGGAGTGAACGCCGGCCTGCTCGATGTGCTGCATGATCGCGCCGATCACCACGATCTCGCCGTCGCTGACTGCGTCCACGTCCACCTCGATGGCGCAGTTGAGGAAGCGGTCGAGCAGCACCGGGCTGTCGTTGGAAACCTTTACCGCTTCGCGCATGTAACGCTTGAGCTCTTCTTCCTGGTAGACGATTTCCATCGCCCGGCCGCCCAGCACGTAGGACGGACGCACCACCATCGGGTAGCCGATGTTCTTGGACAGGGTCAGCGCTTCTTCTTCACTGCGCGCGGTGGCGTTGGCCGGCTGACGCAGGCCGAGGCGCTGCACCATCTGCTGGAAGCGCTCGCGGTCTTCGGCGCGGTCGATGGCGTCCGGGCTGGTGCCGATGATCGGCACGCCCGCCTCTTCCAGGGCGCGGCACAGCTTCAGCGGGGTCTGGCCGCCGTACTGGACGATCACGCCCTTGGGCTGCTCGACGCGGACGATTTCCAGCACGTCCTCCAGGGTCACCGGTTCGAAGTAGAGGCGATCGGAGGTGTCGTAGTCGGTGGAGACGGTTTCCGGGTTGCAGTTGACCATGATGGTCTCGTAACCGTCTTCACGCATGGCCAGCGCGGCGTGTACGCAGCAATAGTCGAACTCGATACCCTGGCCGATGCGGTTCGGGCCGCCACCGAGGATCATGATCTTGTCACGGCTGCTCGGATTGGCCTCGCACTCTTCCTCGTAGGTCGAGTACATGTAGGCGGTGTCGGTGGCGAACTCGGCGGCGCAGGTGTCGACGCGCTTGTAGACCGGCAGCACCTTGAGCTTGTGACGATGGCTGCGCAGGTTCTTCTCGGTGACGCCGAGCAGCGCGGCCAGGCGCGCATCGGAGAAACCCTTGCGCTTGAGGCTGAACATCAGGTCGCGGTCGATGCTCGACAGGCCCAGGGTCTGGATGCGCTGCTCGTCCTTGATCAGGTCTTCGATCTGCACCAGGAACCATTCATCGATGCGGGTCAGCTCGAACACTTCCTCGACGGTCTTGCCGGCACGGAAGGCGTCGCCCACGTACCAGATACGGTCGGCGCCCGGCACGATCAGCTCGCGCTTGAGGGTGCTTTCGGCTTCCGGGTCAGCCGGATCGAGCTTCGGATCGAAGCCGGCAACGCCAACTTCCAGACCGCGCAGCGCCTTGTGCAGGGATTCCTGGAAGGTCCGGCCGATGGCCATGACTTCACCGACGGACTTCATCTGAGTGGTCAGGCGGGCGTCGGCGTTGGGGAATTTCTCGAAAGCGAAACGCGGGATCTTGGTGACCACGTAATCGATGGCCGGCTCGAACGACGCCGGGGTACGACCGCCGGTGATGTCGTTCTGCAGTTCGTCGAGGGTGTAACCCACGGCCAGCTTGGCGGCGATCTTGGCGATCGGGAAGCCGGTGGCCTTGGAAGCCAGTGCCGAGGAACGCGATACGCGCGGGTTCATCTCGATGACGACCATACGACCAGTGTTCGGGCAGATGCCGAACTGCACGTTGGAGCCGCCGGTTTCCACGCCGATCTCGCGCAGCACCGCCAGGGAGGCGTTACGCAGGATCTGGTATTCCTTGTCCGTCAGGGTCTGGGCCGGTGCCACGGTGATCGAGTCACCGGTGTGCACGCCCATCGGGTCGAAGTTCTCGATGGAGCAGACGATGATGCAGTTGTCCTTCTTGTCGCGGACCACCTCCATCTCGTATTCCTTCCAGCCGATCAGCGACTCGTCGATCAGCAGCTCGTTGGTCGGCGACAGGTCCAGACCACGTGTACAGATTTCCTCGAACTCTTCGCGGTTGTAGGCGATACCGCCGCCGGTGCCGCCCATGGTGAAGCTCGGACGGATGATGCACGGGAAGCCGACCTTCTCGAGCACACCGTAGGCTTCTTCCATGCTGTGGGCGATACCCGATACCGGGCAAGCCAGGCCGATGTCCTTCATCGCCTTGTCGAAGCGCGAGCGGTCTTCGGCCTTGTCGATGGTGTCGGCGTTGGCACCGATCATCTCGACGCCGAACTTCTCCAGCACGCCGTGACGCTCCAGATCCAGCGCACAGTTCAGCGCGGTCTGGCCGCCCATGGTCGGCAGCAGCGCGTCCGGACGTTCCTTCTCGATGATCTTGGCCACGGTGGCCCATTTGATCGGCTCGATGTAGGTGGCGTCGGCCATGGCCGGGTCGGTCATGATGGTGGCCGGGTTGGAGTTCACCAGGATGACGCGGAAACCTTCCTCGCGCAGGGCCTTGCAGGCCTGGGCGCCGGAATAGTCGAACTCGCAGGCCTGGCCGATGACGATGGGGCCGGCGCCGAGGATCAGGATACTTTTGATGTCTGTACGTTTTGGCATAGCGGTTACTCGAATCCTTGGGTCAGTCGGCGAGGCTTAGCGGCGCTTGGCCATGGCTTCGATGAAGCGGTCGAACAGCGGGGCGACATCGTTCGGGCCCGGGCTGGCTTCGGGGTGACCCTGGAAGCTGAAGGCGTCCTTGTCGGTACGCTCGATGCCCTGCAGGGTGCCGTCGAACAGCGACTTGTGGATCGGGCGAAGATTGCTCGGCAGGCTGTTCTCGTCCACGGCGAAACCGTGGTTCTGGCTGGTGATCATCACCACGCCGGTGTCGAGATCCTGTACCGGATGGTTGGCACCGTGGTGGCCGTGGCCCATTTTCAGGGTCTTGGCGCCGGAGGCCAGGGCCAGCAACTGGTGGCCGAGGCAGATGCCGAATACCGGGATGTCGGTTTCCAGAACGTCCTTGATCGCCTGAATGGCGTAGTCACACGGCTCGGGGTCGCCAGGACCGTTGGACAGGAACACGCCCTCGGGATTGAGCGCCAGCACTTCGCTGGCCGGGGTCTGCGCCGGCACCACGGTCAGGCGGCAACCGCGCTCGACCAGCATGCGCAGGATGTTCAGCTTGACGCCGTAGTCGTAGGCGACCACGTGGTACGGCAGCTCGCTGGCAGCGATCTCGGGATGGCTGTCGTCTTTCAGGTTCCACACACTGGAGCGCCACTCGTAGCGCTCGGTGCAGCTGACTTCCTTGGCCAGGTCCATGCCTTTCAGGCCCGGGAAGCCACGCGCCAGCTCCAGGGCTTTTTCCTCGGTGGCGTCGGCGCCAACCAGGATGCAGCCGTTTTGGGAGCCTTTTTCACGCAGGATGCGCGTCAGGCGGCGGGTATCGATACCGGCGATGGCGACGGTGCCGTTTTCCTTGAGGTAATCAGGCAGCGACTGCTTGTTACGCCAGTTGCTGGCGATCAGCGGCAGATCGCGAATGATCAGGCCGGCAGCCCAGACACGATCGGACTCGGCGTCTTCCGGCGTGGTGCCGGTATTGCCGATATGTGGATAGGTCAGGGTAACGATCTGCTGGGCATAAGACGGATCGGTAAGAATTTCCTGATAGCCGGTCATGGCGGTGTTGAACACCACCTCCCCGACAGTTTGGCCGTCGGCCCCGATGGCCTCGCCGCGAAAAATGCTGCCGTCAGCAAGGGCGAGTATGGCTGGCTTACTCAAGAAGACCTCCCGTAGATCGTGGAGCAAACGCAGATTGTAAAAAAGCGGGATGACGTGTGAAGGTCATCCCGCTTTTTTGATTGATTCATTCTGCGCAACTTTTAGTGGACACACTAAAGCGAAAAGCTTACAGGAAAAGTGCCTTTTTCGAAAGGCGTTCAAGGCCAAAAACCTGAAATCCGATCCGCGGCCGCCCCTGATAACCACCGAGGGCGCCATTGGCACCCTCGATTTCGGTTACTTCAGCCCCAGCACGTCCTGCATGTCGTAGAGCGCTGGCGAGCGCTGCTGCAGCCAGGAGGCCGCGCGCACTGCGCCCTTGGCGAAGGTCATGCGGCTGGACGCCTTGTGGGTGATTTCCACGCGCTCGCCGTCAGCGGCGAACAGTACGGTGTGATCACCGACCACATCACCGGCGCGCACCGTGGCGAAACCGATGGTCTCGCGCTGGCGTGCACCGGTCTGCCCTTCACGCCCATAGACCGCGACCTTTTCCAGGTCACGCCCCAGCGCATTGGCCACCACCTCGCCCATGCGCAGCGCGGTTCCCGATGGCGCGTCGACCTTGTGACGGTGATGAGCCTCGAGTACTTCGATATCCACATCGTCGCCCAGCACGCGGGCGGCGGTATCGAGCAACTTCAGGCACAGGTTCACGCCCACACTGAAATTGGCGGCGAAGACGATCGGAATCTGTTTGCCGGCATCGACCAGCAACTGCTTTTGCGCGGCACTGAAACCGGTGGTGCCAATGACCATCGCCTTGCCGGCGCGGCGGCAGACCTCCAGGTTCTCGAGGGTCACCGAGGGATGGGTGAAGTCGATCAGCACGTCGAACTCGTCGAGCACGCTTTCCAGGCTGCCGGACAGAGCCACGCCCAGCTTGCCGACGCCCGCCAGCTCACCGGCATCGGCGCCGAGCAGTGTGCTGGTCGGACGCGCCACAGCGGCGCCGAGCACGACGCCATCGGCCTGATGCACGGCCTCGATCAGGTTCTTGCCCATGCGCCCGGCGGCGCCCGTGACTGCAATACGCATATGCATAACTCCAAAGTACAAACGGCGAGCAGCCGGCCACCGCCAGTTGCTCGCCGTGCATTACCGCATTAAAGGTCGCCGAAGAAGCGCTTCACGCCTTCGAACCAGCCATTGGCCTTGGGCGAATTGGAGCTGTTGCCCACCAGGGACTGACGAAACTCTTCGAGCAGCTCGCGCTGGCGACGATCGAGATTGACCGGCGTTTCCACCGCCACCTTGCACATCAGATCGCCCGCACCGCCGCCACGCACCGGGGCGACGCCCTTGCCGCGCAGACGGAACAACTTGCCGGTCTGGGTGCCTTCCGGAATCTTCAGTTTGACCCGACCATCGAGGGTAGGCACTTCCAGCTCGCCGCCCAGAGCGGCATCGACGAAGCTGATCGGCACCTCGCAATACAGGTGCTTGCCGTCACGCTGGAAGATCGCGTGCTCGCGCACGTTGACCACCACGTAGAGGTCGCCCGACGGGCCGCCCAGGGTACCCGCCTCGCCCTCGCCGGACAGACGGATACGGTCGCCGGTATCGACACCGGCCGGTACCTTGACCGACAGGGTCTTGTGCTCTTCGACACGACCATGGCCATGGCAGGAGCCGCAGGGGTCGGTGATCATCTTGCCGCTGCCGTGGCAGCGCGGGCAGGTCTGCTGCACCGAGAAGAAGCCCTGCTGCATGCGCACCTGGCCGATGCCGCCGCACGTGGTACAGGTCACCGGGCTGGTGCCCTTCTTGGCACCCGAACCATCGCAGGTCTTGCAGTTGACCAGGGTCGGCACGCGAATGGTCACCGTGGTGCCACGTACCGCCTCCTCGAGATCCAGCTCCAGGGTGTAACGCAGGTCACTGCCGCGCTGCGCACCACCGCGCTGACCGCCACGCTGGCCGCCGAAGAAATCGCTGAACACGTCGCCGAAGATGTCGGAGAAGTTCGCGCCGCCACCACCAAAGCCGCCACCGCCGCCCATTTGCGGGTCGACGCCTGCATGACCGTACTGATCGTAGGCGCTGCGCTTGCCGGCATCGGACAGCACTTCGTAGGCCTCGTTAGCCTCCTTGAAGGCGTCTTCGGCCGCTTTGTCGCCGGGATTGCGATCGGGGTGATGCTTCATCGCCAGGCGACGGTAAGCCTTCTTCAGCTCCGCCTCGCTGGCCCCGCGCTCGACCCCGAGCACTTCGTAGTAGTCACGTTTAGACATGGGTTTCTAGCACTCTCAAAATTCTTAAAGTCCAGACACGCCAACGCGGGAGCAAGCCCCCGCGCGGCGGATCACCCTGCCACACCGTAGCGTGACAGGGCGCAAACACAGGCAAGCCGGGGCTTACTTGTTGTCCTTGACTTCCTCGAACTCGGCGTCGACCACGTCGTCGGCAGAGCCCTTGGTTTCGCCAGCATCCGCCGCACCGGCAGCGCCAGGCTGCGGCTGCTCGGCGTACATCTTCTGCGCCAGCGGAGTGGTGGCTTCGGACAGCGCATTCATCTTCGCTTCGATGGCCGCCTTGTCGTCGCCCTTCACGGCAACTTCCAGCTCGCCCAGCGCCGCTTCGATGGCTGTCTTCTCTTCGGCAGTCGCCTTGTCGCCAGCCTCGGTGAGCATCTTGCGGGTGGCGTGCACCAGTTGGTCACCCTGGTTGCGCGCTGCTGCCAGCTCTTCGAACTTGCGGTCTTCCTCGGCGTTGGCCTCGGCGTCACGCACCATGCGCTCGATCTCGTCATCGGACAGACCGGAGTTGGCCTTGATCACGATGGACTGCTGCTTGCCGGTGGCCTTGTCTTTGGCGCCGACGTGCAGGATGCCGTTGGCGTCGATGTCGAAGGTCACTTCGATCTGCGGCACGCCGCGCGGAGCCGGCGGAATCTCGGCCAGGTCGAACTTGCCCAGGGACTTGTTCTGTGCGGCCTGCTTACGCTCACCCTGCAGCACATGAATGGTCACCGCGCTCTGGTTGTCGTCGGCGGTCGAGAACACCTGCGACTTCTTGGTCGGGATGGTGGTGTTCTTTTCGATCAGCGGCGTCATCACACCGCCCATGGTTTCGATACCCAGGGTCAGCGGGGAGACGTCGAGCAGCAGTACGTCCTTGACGTCACCGGCCAGTACAGCGCCCTGAATGGCAGCGCCCATGGCCACAGCCTCGTCCGGGTTGACGTCCTTGCGAGCGTCTTTGCCGAAGAAGTCGGAAACGGCCTTCTGTACCAGCGGCATACGGGTCTGACCGCCGACCAGGATCACGTCGTCGATCTTGCCGACGTCGATACCGGCGTCTTTCAGCGCGATGCGGCAAGGCTCGATGGTACGGCTGACCAGATCCTCGACCAGCGACTCCAGCTTGGCGCGGGAGATCTTCACGTTCAGGTGCTTCGGACCGGTGGCATCGGCAGTGATGTACGGCAGGTTGACGTCTGTCGACTGCGAAGACGACAGCTCGATCTTGGCCTTCTCGGCAGCTTCCTTCAGGCGCTG
Organism: Phytopseudomonas straminea; assembly: GCF_900112645.1. Classification (GTDB taxonomy): domain Bacteria; phylum Pseudomonadota; class Gammaproteobacteria; order Pseudomonadales; family Pseudomonadaceae; genus Aquipseudomonas; species Aquipseudomonas straminea. The sequence continues at coordinate 428,504 of NZ_FOMO01000004.1, forward strand.
CAAAGCCAGCGGATCGTTCTTCAGGTCCATGCCGGACTCTTTCTTGAACTCGTCGACGAGGTAGTCGATCAGGCGCATGTCGAAGTCTTCACCACCCAGGAAGGTGTCACCGTTGGTGGCCAGTACTTCGAACTGGTGCTCGCCGTCGACTTCGGCGATTTCGATCACCGACACGTCAAAGGTACCGCCGCCCAGGTCATAGACGATCACAGTGTGGTCGCCCTTGGCTTTGTCCATGCCATAGGCAAGGGCTGCAGCGGTCGGCTCGTTGATGATGCGCTTGACGTCCAGACCGGCGATGCGGCCGGCGTCCTTGGTGGCCTGACGCTGGCTGTCGTTGAAGTAGGCCGGCACGGTGATGACCGCTTCGGTGACAGGCTCGCCCAGGTAGTCCTCGGCGGTCTTCTTCATCTTCTTCAGCACTTCGGCGCTGATCTGCGGCGGCGCCATGTCCTTGCCGCTGGCCTGCACCCAGGCGTCACCGTTGCTGGCCTTGACGATCTTGTAAGGCACCAGCTTGATGTCTTTCTGCACGACGTCTTCTTCGAAGCGACGGCCGATCAGGCGCTTAACCGCGAACAGGGTATTGTGCGGGTTGGTAACCGCCTGACGTTTGGCCGACTGACCGACCAGAATCTCGCCATCGTTGGCATAAGCAACGATGGACGGCGTGGTACGCGCGCCTTCGGCGTTTTCGATGACTTTGACGTTACCGTTTTCAAGAATGGAGACGCAGGAGTTGGTGGTCCCCAGGTCGATACCGATGATTTTGCCCATTTCACTCTCCCGAAACTTTGAAATATCCGCCGCGTTGTCGTGACCGCTGCGGTAGCACTAATACGCTTGACTCACTAAATGGGGTGTGGCCCGCCGATTTCAAGCCTGCTCATCGATAGATGGCGGCGCCTCGGCCGGGGCCTTACTGACCACGACCATGGCCGGACGCAGCAGGCGACCGTTGAGCAGGTAGCCCTTCTGGAAAACCTTGAGCACGCTGTTGGGCTCGACGTTGGTGCTTTCCTGCATGGCCATCGCCTGATGATGCTCCGGGTTGAACGGCGCACCATGAGGGTCAATGGCTTCCAGCTGGTGGCGCTTGAGGGTGTCGAGCAGCAACTTAAGCGTCAGCTCCATGCCCTCACGCACCGCCTTGATCGATTCGTCGTCGGCGCTGGACAACTCGAGACCACGTTCGAGACTGTCGACCACCGGCAGCAGGTCGTTGGCAAATTTCTCGAGGGCGAACTTGTGCGCCTTCTCGACATCCTGTTCAGCGCGACGGCGCACGTTCTGCAGATCGGCAGCCATGCGCAGCGACTGATCCTGCGCAGTCGCCAGTTGCTCTTCCAGCGCTTGCACGCGAGCAGCCAGGTCTTCGCTTGGCGCGGCGTCGTTCGCTTGCGCTTCGGAAGTCTGCGGATCCAGGTTCTGTTCGTCAGCCATGCATTTCTCCTCTGAATGATTCGACGAGCCTCAACTCGCGCGTCTGCCGCCTATATAAGGATGATTTGTAGGGTTTCAAGGGCCACTACCACTTTCCGGCAGCCAGTCGTCAGCGTATTGCCACCTCATCGCAAACCACTGTATAAATAACCAGAACAACCCTGAGAGGCCTCGCCATGCTGGTGCACCTGTCCGTCCACAATTACGCCATCGTCGAACACCTGGATCTGGAACTGGACCGGGGCATGAGCGTCATCAGCGGCGAAACCGGCGCCGGCAAGTCGATCATGCTCGACGCCCTCGGCCTGACTCTGGGCGATCGCGCCGACAGCGGCGTGGTTCGCCCAGGCGCCGACAAGGCGGACATACTGGCCAGCTTCGACCTCGCCGACATCCCCGAAGCCCACGCCTGGCTCGCCGAGCGCGACCTGGATAACGACGGGCCGTGCATCCTGCGCCGGGTGATCACCGCCGAAGGCCGCTCGCGCGGTTACATCAACGGCACGCCCTGCCCGCTCGGCGACCTCAAGGCACTGGGCGAGCTGCTGATCGACATTCACAGCCAGCACGAGCACCAGTCGCTGCTCAAGACCGACACCCACCGCCGGCTGCTCGACGAATACGCCGGCGCCCAGGAGCTGGCCCGCCAGGTCCAGCTGGCCGCGCAGCGCTGGAAGCAGACCCGCAGTGAACTCGAACGCGTGACCTCCCAGGGCGACGAGCAGCGCGCCCGCCATCAGTTGCTCAGCTATCAGCTCGAAGAACTTGAGAACCTTGGTTTGGGTGACAACGAACTGGAGCAACTGGAGCAGGATCACAAGGCGCTGACCAATGCCGAGAGCCTGCTCAGCGCCTGCCGCCAGGTGATCGATCAGTGCAGCGAAAGCGATGCCGGCAACGTACTGTCGGTGCTCACTGCCAGCCTCAACCGCCTTAGCGGCCTGCAAGGCCAGCCGGGCGCCCTGAACGAAGCCACCAACCTGCTGGCCAGCGCGCAGATCCAGATCGAGGAAGCAGTGGGCGAGCTCAACCGTTTTCTCGACCACTTCGACGCCGACCCTGGGCGCCAGCAACAACTCGAAGAACGCCTGGACACCATCTATACCCTGGCGCGTAAACACCGCATCCACCCCAGCGAACTGCCCGCCATGCAGCAGCAGTTGTTCGACGAACTGGAAAGTCTCAATGCCGACGACCAGGCCGCCGAGCGCCTGGGCGAAGAGCTTGCCGCCTACGGTCGTCACTACCAGGAAAAGGCGGCCGAACTCAGCGCCAAGCGCCAGAAGGCCGCTAGCAAACTGGGCAAGGCGGTTGAAAAGGAAATGCAGACCCTGGGCATGCCAGGCGGACGCTTCAGTATTCAGCTGCAGCCCATCGAAGGCGGCGAGCCAAATGCCAATGGCCTGGAACAGGTCGAGTTTCTGGTCAGCGCCAACCCTGGGCAACCGATCAAGGCACTGGCCAAGGTCGCCTCGGGCGGTGAACTGTCGCGCATCAGCCTGGCCATCCAGGTGATCACCGCGCAAACCTCACGGGTTCCGACCCTGGTGTTCGACGAGGTGGACGTGGGCATTGGCGGCCCGACCGCCGAAGTGGTCGGCCAGCTGTTGCGCCGCCTCGGCGAGCGCGGTCAGGTGCTGACCGTCACCCACCTGCCTCAGGTCGCCGCCCAGGGCCACCAGCACCTGTTCGTCCACAAGGTGCGTGGCAACAACGCCACCCGTACGGCGGTCAGCAAGCTCGGCGAAGCCCAGCGTATCGAGGAAGTCGCACGCATGTTGGGCGGCATCGATCTCACCGACGAATCCCTGGCTCACGCCCGTAAACTGGTCAGCAACGCCCAGAGCTGACGCCCCACAGACATCTGCAGAAAACATTTCCTGCAGGCATGAAAAAGGCGACCTAAGTCGCCTTTTTTGTCAACCGAACGCTTATTTAGCGGTACGGCGTACGTAAAGCACCAGATTGTGGTCCACCAGCTCGAAACCGTGCTCACGAACGATTTCCTTCTGGCGTTTCTCGATCTCGGCGTCGAAGAATTCGATCACGTCGCCGGAGTCCACGCACACCATGTGATCGTGGTGACCACCGTCAGCCAGCTCGAACACGGCATGGCCGCCATCGAAGTTATGGCGCACCACCAGGCCGGCCGCTTCGAACTGGGTCAGTACGCGGTAGACGGTCGCCAAACCGACATCCTCGCCCGCATCCATCAGCGACTTGTAGACATCTTCGGCGCTCATGTGACGCTGCTCGGCAGAGTCCAGCATCTGCAGGATTTTGACCCGTGGCAGGGTTACTTTCAGGCCAGCTTTGCGCAGTTCGCTATTTTCAACCATGGTCTGCTTTCTCGCGGAAGCGCTTCGCAGCTTCCCTTATTGCGGGTATGATCGGGGTTTACGTTGCCCAGCCAAGATAGTGGAAGACGCCCACCGATGCAAAAAACCAGACTCCTGCTGACCAGCCTCACCTTCATGGGGCTCATCGCACTCGCCGGTTGCTCATTCCCCGGGGTTTATAAAATCGACATCCAACAGGGCAATGTCGTCACGCAGGACATGATAGACCAGTTGCGCCCCGGAATGACCCGGCGCCAAGTGCGGTTTATCATGGGTAACCCACTGATCACGGATACCTTCCACGCCAACCGCTGGGATTATCTGTACAGCATGCAGGCCGGCGGCAGCCAGCGTCAGCAGGAGCGTGTAACGCTCAACTTCGACGGCAACGACCAGTTGGTCAGCCTGTCCGGCGACTTCATGCCAGGCACCAGCCGCGACGACCAGATTCTCGGCCGCGATGGCGCCCCGACACAGGCACCGACTCAGCAACAAGATGAGCCAGCCGCACCAGGCTCGGTACTCGAGCAGATCCAGCGTGACGTCGACAACGTCGAAACCGTACCGGTACCGACACCGGAACCGCTGGAAACCTCGCCGCAGTGAGCTCGCGAGCAGCGCACAACGAAAAGCCCCGGCAAATGCCGGGGCTTTTCATTACCGCCTGGAAATCTGGAAGCTCAACGCTGGTCAGCATTCCTCGCCCGCTCAGCGGCCTGGGCGGCGCGGCGTTTGCGCACCTCTTTCGGATCAGCGAGCAGAGGCCGGTAGATTTCCACACGATCGCCCTCCTCCAGACGCTGCGTCTCGGGCGACGTAACGATCTTGCCGAATATTCCCAGTGGCGCCGCAGCCAGATCCAGCCCGGCAAAGTGCGCCTGCAAGCCGGATTGCAAGGCGGCCTCGCGCACCGTGGCGCCGACAGGCAAACGCAGACTGATCAACATCTGCCGATCCGGCGCGGCGAAAACCACCTCCACCGACAACTGATTACTGACCATGCAGTTCCTTGGCCCGCTGGCAGAAGGCGTCGACCATGGTGTTGGCCGCCTGATTGAACAGCGGGCCGAGGGTTGCGCGCATGATCGGGCCGGCGTAGTCAAAGGTCAGGTCCAGGCTGATTTTACAGGCCTTGTCGCCCAATGCCTTGAAGGTCCACTGACCGTGCAGATGCTCGAACGGGCCATCTTCCAGGTTCAGCTCGATGGACTGCCCCGGCACCAGCACATTGCGCGTGGTGAAGCGCTGGCTCAAACCAGCCTTGGCCACTTCCAGGCTGGCGACCATGTGCGTATCGCTGGCCTCGACGACCTCGCTTGACGCACACCAGGGCAGGAACTCGGGATAGCGCTCAACATCATTGACCAGGTCGTAGAGAGCCTGGGCCGGATACGGAAGCAAGGCCGAGCGCTGGATGTGAGTACTCATAACGATTGAATTTCCACGGTTGACGACATCGCAGCAGCGCGATGTCTCGGGCTGATGCTCTTACTAAAGACATCAACCCGAGGCGAGTATCCCAATATTGTCGGGGATTCGCCTTGAGGGCTCAAGCGGACAGCTGCCGCAGTGCTTTTAGCACGCGCACGCATGGCGCACCGTCACATGACTCCCTATAATGCGCCGCCTATGGCTAAACAAAAGAAACATCCGCAAGGCAGCATCGCCCAGAACAAGAAGGCGATGCACGACTATTTCGTGGAGTCCCGCTTCGAGGCCGGCCTGGCGCTGGCCGGCTGGGAAGTGAAGAGCCTGCGTGCCGGCAAGGCTCAATTGGTCGACAGTTACGTCCTGCTCAAGGACGACGAAGCCTGGCTGATGGGCTGCCACATCACGCCGCTGAAAACCGCCAGCACCCACGTCATCGCCGATCCGACGCGCACGCGCAAGCTGTTGCTCAATCGTCGCGAGCTGGAAAAGCTGTTCGGCGCCGTGCAGCAGAAGGGCCACACCTGCGTGGCGCTGTCTCTGTACTGGAAACAGCATCTGGTCAAATGCGAAATCGCCCTGGCCAAGGGCAAGAAGGATTTCGACAAGCGCCACACCGAGAAAGAGCGCGACGCCGATCGCGAAGTGCAGCGCGCCATGCGCAGCAAGGGCAAGGACGAGTAAGCACTGCGGTTCGATAGCGAACCGCAGCGCGCTCCAACCCCTTACATCTCGCCTTTCCAGGCAACTCCGACCGACTGACTACAGCCCCTGGCGCCGTTGCGCACGCTGCTCACGGGCTTCCTGCTGAACAACGTCCGCCAAGACCTCCTGCACATAATCGATATGCTGATTGGACAGCGCCCGCGCATCCTCGGCACGACCCTGCATGATCGCCTCGTATAGAGCACGATGCTGGGCGTTAAGCATGCCGCGGGTCTCGCCGCGCAGGGCATACATGCCACCGATGTTGGTGACCACGTTGCGCTTGAGCAGATCGAACAGACCGCGAATGGTGTGCAGTAGCACAGCGTTATGGCTGGCCTCGGCGATGGCCAGGTGGAAATTGGCGTCCGCCACACCCTCCTCGGCACGGGTCACCTCACCTGCGCGGCCGTAGCAATCCTGTAGCCGCTCAAAGGCTTCAGTGAGACGCCGGCGATCCACATCGGTAGCGCGCAGTGCCGCGTAATAGGCGCAGGAGCCTTCCAGGGTATGGCGAAATTCGAGCAGGTCGCGCTGGGCGTCGGCGCTGCTTTCCAGCAGGTGCATCAGCGGGTCGCTAAAGGTCGAGCCAAGGTTCTCGCATACATATGTACCGCCGCCCTGACGGCTGCTGAGCAACCCCTTGGTCGCCAGCTTCTGGATAGCCTCACGCAACGAAGGCCGTGACACACCGAACTGTTCGGCGAGCACCCGCTCGGCTGGCAGGCGCTCACCGGCCTTGAGCGTGCCTTCGAGGATCATTGCTTCCAGGCGCTCGACGATATCGTCGGACAGACGCCTTTGGCGCAGCGGACCGAAATTCATTGCTTCAACATCCCACACCACCCCGAAAACGGCGCCAGATCGCCTGGCGGCCGAAAATCCATGCAGCCTACCCAGTGACCTCTATCGCCACAAGCACGGCTCCCTTCACCACTCCTCAGACCAAAGTCGAAACAGCGCAAATTGACGCACCCGAGCAAAAGAAATTATTCTGGCGCTTGCCACTTGTAAATTGGTCTTACCAATAATAACAACCCGTTCGCAAAACTGCTCTGCATTCGGTGAATCACCAGCAGCTCGCGATCAGGCGATACCAACAACAATCAGCGAGCCTCCCCATGCAAACATGGCAACAGTTCTACACACCGCTCGGCAGCCTTGGCCTGTCCGCACTAGCGGCCGTGATCCCCATCGTTTTCTTCTTTCTCGCCCTCGCCGTATTCCGCCTCAAGGGGCATTTAGCGGGTAGCATCACTCTGGCGCTGTCGATCATCATCGCCATCGCTGCCTTCGGCATGCCGGTGGACATGGCCCTGGCCGCCGCCGGCTATGGCTTCGCCTACGGCCTGTGGCCGATCGCCTGGATCATCGTCGCGGCAGTGTTCCTCTACAAACTGACCGTCAAGAGCGGCCAGTTCGAAGTCATCCGCAGCTCGGTGCTTTCGATCACCGATGACCAGCGCCTGCAGGTACTGCTGATCGGCTTCTCGTTCGGTGCTTTCCTGGAAGGCGCAGCGGGCTTCGGCGCACCGGTGGCAATCACCGCCGCCCTACTCGTCGGCCTTGGTTTCAACCCGCTCTATGCAGCCGGCCTGTGCCTGATCGCCAACACCGCCCCGGTGGCGTTCGGCGCCCTGGGCATCCCGATCATCGTCGCCGGCCAGGTCACGGGTATCGACGCTTTCAAGATCGGCGCCATGACAGGTCGCCAGCTGCCCATCCTGTCGATCATCGTGCCGTTCTGGCTGGTGGCGATGATGGACGGCTGGAAAGGCATCCGCGAAACCTGGCCGGCTGCGCTGGTGGCTGGCGTGAGCTTCGCCATCACCCAGTACTACACCTCCAACTACATCGGCCCTGAGCTGCCGGACATCACCTCGGCGCTGGTCAGCCTGGTATGCCTGACCCTGTTCCTCAAGGTCTGGCAGCCCAAGCGCGCTGCCGACAGCCAGGTCGCCGGCACCTCCGGTGGCGCTGCGGTAGCCGGCGGCTTTGGCGGTGTGCGCAGCACCACACCGTCGCCCTACAGCTTCGCGCAGATCCTCAAGGCCTGGTCGCCCTTCCTGATTCTCACCGCCATGGTCACCGTCTGGACGCTGAAACCCTTCAAGGCGCTATTCGCCCCAGGCGGCGCTCTGGATCACCTGGTGTTCATGGTGCCGATCCCGCATCTGGATCAGCTGGTGGTCAAGGTCGCCCCCATCGTCGCCAACCCGACGCCGATCGCTGCCGTATTCAAGCTCGATCCGATCTCGGCGACCGGCACTGCGATTTTCTTCTCTGCTGTCCTGTCGATGCTGATTCTGAAGATCAACCTTAAAATTGGTCTGACCACCTTTAAGGAAACCTTCTACGAACTGCGCTGGCCCATCCTGTCCATCGGTATGGTGCTGGCATTCGCCTTCGTCACCAACTACTCCGGCATGTCGACTACCCTTGCCCTGGTGCTGGCTGGAACCGGCGCGGCCTTCCCGTTCTTCTCGCCGTTCCTCGGCTGGCTGGGCGTGTTCCTGACCGGCTCGGATACCTCGTCCAACGCACTCTTCAGCTCGCTGCAAGCCACCACGGCACATCAGATCGGTGTCAGCGACACCCTGCTGGTGGCGGCGAACACCAGCGGCGGGGTAACCGGCAAGATGATCTCGCCGCAATCGATCGCCGTAGCCTGCGCCGCGACCGGCATGGTCGGCAAGGAATCCGACCTGTTCCGCTTCACCCTCAAGCACAGCCTGATCTTCGCCACCTTCGTCGGCCTGATCACCTTGACGCAGGCTTACTGGCTGACCGGCATGCTGGTGCATTGAGGTACGAGCAGCTGCGCGTCGGCCCTGCGGCCACGCGCACTTGAATACAAACGCAGCGCCCTGCCCCGGGCGTGCTACACACCCAAAGCCCGCGACAGTGTCCGGGCTTTGTAGCTGCCGCGGCAACGCGCCAGCCCAGACTCGGAATAGAGCCCATGATCATTTCTGCCTCCACCGATTACCGCGCTGCTGCCCAGCGGCGCCTGCCGCCGTTTCTGTTCCACTACATCGATGGCGGCGCCTATGCCGAGTACACCCTCAAGCGCAACGTCGAAGACCTGGCAGGTATCGCCCTGCGCCAGCGCGTGCTGAAGAACATGGCCGAGCTGAGCCTGGAAACGAAGCTGTTCGGCGAGACCCTGTCGATGCCGGTGGCCCTGGCACCGGTCGGCCTGACCGGCATGTATGCGCGCCGCGGTGAAGTGCAGGCCGCCAAGGCAGCGGCGGACAAGGGCATCCCCTTTACCCTGTCGACCGTGTCGGTGTGCCCGATCGAAGAGGTCGCACCAGCGATCAGCCGGCCGATGTGGTTCCAGCTGTATGTACTGAAAGACCGCGGATTCATGAAGAACGCCCTGGAGCGCGCCAAGGCCGCGGGCGTGACCACCCTGGTGTTCACTGTGGACATGCCCACGCCCGGTGCCCGCTACCGTGACGCCCACTCCGGCATGAGCGGGCCGAACGCTGCCATGCGCCGCATGCTGCAGGCTTTCACGCACCCGGCTTGGGCCTGGGACGTGGGCGTCATGGGCAAGCCCCATGATTTGGGCAACATCTCCACTTACCGAGGCAACCCGACTGGGCTGGCCGATTACATCGGCTGGCTGGGTGCCAACTTCGACCCGTCGATTTCCTGGAAGGATCTGGAGTGGATTCGTGAGTTCTGGGACGGCCCGATGGTCATCAAGGGTATTCTCGATGCCGAGGATGCGCGCGACGCGGTCAAGTTCGGCGCCGACGGCATCGTGGTCTCCAACCACGGCGGTCGTCAGCTCGATGGTGTTCTTTCCAGCGCCCGCGCGCTGCCGGCCATTGCCGACGCAGTGAAGGGTGACCTGAAGATTCTCGCCGACTCCGGCATCCGCAGCGGCCTCGACGTGGTGCGCATGATCGCCTTGGGCGCCGACACGGTGATGCTCGGTCGCGCCTTCGTGTATGCCCTGGCTGCTGCGGGTGGTGCCGGGGTGAGCAACCTGCTGAGCCTGATCGACAAGGAAATGCGCGTGGCCATGGTGCTGACCGGCGCTAGGTCCATCGACCAGATCAGTGCAGATTCACTGGTTCGGGAGCTCTGAGATGATCAGCCGCGACGCACTGCTAAAACAGCTACGCGACGCCGTTGGCCGCGACCATGTGCTCACCGACGCGCAAAGCACCCGGCGCTTTCGCAAGGGCCACCGTACCGGCGAGGGCAACGTGCTGGCGGTGGTGCGCCCCGGCACCCTGCTGGAACAGTGGCGGGTGCTTGAGGCCGCCGTTGCCGCCGACCGTATTGTCATCATGCAGGCGGCCAACACCGGCCTGACCGGCGGCTCGACGCCGGACGGTAACGATTACGACCGCGAAATCGTGCTGATCAACACCCTGCGTATCAGCGGCGTACAGCTGATCAACGACGGCGCGCAGGTGATATGCCTGCCCGGCGCCACCCTCGACCGCCTGGAGCAGGCCCTAGCGCCCCTGGGCCGCGAGCCGCACTCGGTGATCGGCTCGTCGTGCATCGGCGCGTCGGTGCTCGGCGGCGTGTGCAACAATTCCGGAGGTTCGCTGGTACGCCGTGGGCCGGCCTACACCGAGCTCGCGCTCTATGCCCAGGTGAGAGCCGATGGCTCCCTGGAGCTGGTCAACCACCTGGGTATCGACCTGGGCAACAGCCCCGAGGAAATCCTCACGCGCCTGCAGCGCGGCGACTACGGCCCGCACCAGGTCAGCAACGAGGCAGCTGGCAAAGCCTCGGACCAGCGTTACGGCGAGCACGTACGCGATGTCGACGCCGACACGCCGGCACGTTTCAATGCCGACCCATCACGGCTGTTCGAAGCCTCGGGCTCGGCTGGCAAGCTGTGCCTGTTCGCCGTGCGCCTGGACACCTTCCCCAAGGAGCCGAGTACGGTCTTCTACATCGGCACCAACGCCGCGGACGACCTGACCGAGGTACGCCGCCACCTGCTCAACCAGCTGCCGAGCCTGCCGATCGCCGGTGAATACATTCACCGCACCGCTTTCGATATCGGCGAGAAATATGGCAAGGACACTTTTCTGCTGATCGACCGCTTCGGCACCGCCAGAGTGCCGGCTGCCTTCGCCATGAAAAGCCGGGTCGACGGCTTCTTCGAGCGCTTCGGCCTGCGCGGCGTCAGCGACCGCATCATCCAGCTGGCCATGAATCTGCTGCCCAGCCACCTGCCGGCGCGCATGCGCGATTACCGCGAGCGTTTCGAGCATCACCTGATGATTCGCGTGGCCAACGACAGCCTGGAAGAAACCAGGCGTTTTCTAGCCGAGTACTTCGGCAGCGCCAGCACCGGAGCCTTTTTCGAGTGCGACGCCGACGAAGGCCGCAAGGCCTTTCTGCATCGTTTTGCCATTGCCGGCGCGGCGATTCGCTACCGTGAGGCGCACCCCGGCAGCGTCGAGGACATCCTCGCTCTGGATATCGCCCTGCGCCGCAACGACCGTGACTGGGTGGAAACGCTACCGGCGCACATGGAGGCGCAGATCATCCACAAGCTTTACTACGGGCACTTCTTCTGCCACGTGTTCCACCAGGACTACATCGTCAAGAAGGGCGTCGATCCGATCGCCATGGAGCACGCGATGTGGAAGCTGCTCGACGAGCGCCGCGCCGAGTACCCGGCCGAGCACAACGTGGGCCATCTCTACGTCGCCAAACCGGCCCTGGCGGACTTCTACCGCGAGCTGGACCCGACCAATGCCTTCAACCCGGGCATCGGCCAGACGTCCAAGAAGAAGCACTGGGTATCCTGCTGCAAGAATCACTGAGGCACGAAAAGAAGAAAGGGGAGACCTCTCGGCCTCCCCTCTCGTAGATGTCCTGTGCTGGCAATTCTGTCGCCGCTTTCGTCGCCCGCCTGGTTGGGCAGTGCGGACCCGGGTGCCGTGACGACCCGGTAGGGTCGGCGGCGCCAGCTCCCCTGATTGGGCGAGCCGGGTGGACGTGTCGTCCGGGCCGTGAAACTGAGGTAAAGACTACGCCCACGGCCGTGAAGAAAGATTGCTAACATTGCTAATCAGATAACCAATTGCGCAATAATAAATCGATTAACAAACCAAAACAGCAATCTGATAACGAAATCGGTTAACCATGAACAAACTCGATCGCTACGACCTGAATATTCTCGCCGAATTGCAGCGCGACGCGACGCTATCCAATCAGGAACTGGCCGAGCGTATCGGCCTGTCGCCCTCGCCTTGCTCACGCCGCGTCAAACAACTGCAGGATGACGGTTACATCACTGGCCAGGTCGCGCTGCTCGACCGCCGCCAACTGGGGCTCACCCTGACCGCCTATGTACTGATCGGCATGGATCGCCATACGCCCGAACGCTTCGAGCACTTCCAGGAAGAGATCCGCAAATGCCCGGAAGTGCTGGAATGCTGCCTGGTTACCGGGATGGACGCCGACTACCAGCTCAAGGTGGTGGTGCCGGACATGGACCATTACCAGAAGCTGCTGCTCGGCACCCTGACCCGGATCGATGGCGTGTCCAGCGTACGCTCAAGCTTCGTGCTGCAGCAGATCCTCTCCAGCACCCAGCTGCCGCTGCAGCACCTGCGCGGCTAAGTGGCGGGAGTAGCCGTTCTCGTAAACGTGTAGGAGGGGCGCTTTAGCCCCGAGCTCTATGTTTGCCTCAATAAAAAACTCGCGGCTAAAGCCGCTCCCACGAGATCGCTGAAAGTCAGGACGTAGGGTGGATGACGCTTTTTTCGTCCACCATTGTGGTTTTGGAGCGGTGGACGCGTCGGGCCGCGTAGGTGAAGCGTCGTCCCCCCTTTGCAGAGACAGTCCGCTTTTGCCTTGTAGCTACCGCTTCAGGCGCATAAAGATCGTGAACAGGTTCTAAGACCATCGGGCAACTACGCCTACTGGCCAGCAACGCTGTAATATCCACACCTTTGTTGTGCCTTGCCGCCCGACCCTGGGCGGCAGCCGATGGATCGCCGCCGAGGTCAGGATGGAACCCGAGTTTTTCGAAGAGCTGATGATGACCCTGCTAGTAGGCGGCCTGGTGCTGTTCATGGCGTTCATCGTCTGGGACCTGGCGAAAAAGTCCCGCGCCGGCCGCTTTGGCACCTTCATTCTGTTCTTCGCCCTGGGCCTGGGCGTGCTCGGCTTTGTCATCAAGAGCCTAGTCATCGCTGGCCTGGAAAGCGTCTGAAACCACCAAAAAGAATCGCGGCGCCCGCCGCATTGCCTTGTCTGCTGCCCATGGAGAAACACATGAACGCCACCGATCGCGTCATGCAAAGTTACGGACGCTGCTGTGCCAGCCCGGCCTTTTTCGACGATTTCTACCGGCACTTCCTCGCCAGCTCACCGGCCGTGCGCGAGAAGTTCGTCAATACCGACATGGCCGCGCAGAAGTTGCTGCTGCGCCAGGGCATTCTCAACCTGGTGATGCACGCCCGCGGTATGCCGGACACCAAATTGCGCGCCCTGGGCTGCACCCACGCACGCAGCGCCATGGATATTCGCCCCGAGCTCTACGATCTGTGGCTGGAGGCGCTGCTCAAGACCATCATCGAGCACGACAGGGAAGCTGACGCAGCCACCCAGCAAGGCTGGCGCGAAGTGCTGATCAAGGGCATCAGCGTGATCAAGGCCGGCTACAACGGCTAAGCCGCCCGGTTCAATCGAGGCGCGGCGACAGGTCGCGCCACTCCCCCGGCTGCAGGCCATCCAGGGACCAGGGCCCGATGCGCACGCGCACCAGGCGCAGGGTCGGCAAGCCGACCGCTGCCGTCATGCGCCGCACCTGGCGGTTACGGCCTTCGCGAATCACCAGCTCCAACCAGCTGGTGGGCACGCTCTTGCGAAAGCGCACCGGCGGATTGCGTGGCCACAGCTCGGGCTCATCCAATTGCCGCGCCTCGGCAGGCAACGTCGGCCCATCGTTGAGCTGCACGCCGTCGCGTAACTGCTTCAGCTGTTCCGCGCTGGGCTCGCCTTCTACCTGCACCCAATAAGTCTTGGCCAGCTTGTGCTTGGGGTCGGCGATCTTCGCCTGCAACTGCCCATCATTGGTGAGCAGCAGCAAACCTTCGCTGTCGCGATCCAGCCGACCAGCCGGATACACGCCGGGCACGGCGACGAAATCCTTGAGCGTGGCGCGGCCCTGGTCGTCATTGAACTGGGTCAGCACATCGAACGGCTTGTTCAGCACGATCAGCCGCGGCTCGGCGGGCGGGGCCTTGGCCACTCGGTAGGGACGCGATGCGGGGCGTTTGGGTCGAGACATGCGACGAACATCATGGCGAAACGGGCATGCAGTTTACCGCAACGCCGCCGCTATCCGCGGCACAGGATCGCCTCTGCCCGGTCGTTCAGCGGTCGCTGCGGTCGATCACCGGCGCATGCAGCGCCATGAGCTCGACGATCCACTCGATGAACACCCGCAGCTTGGCGCTAACGTGACGGTTGGGCGGATAGGCGATGTACATGGGCATCGGCTCGAACTGCCAATCCGTGAACACCTCGACCAGCTCGCCGCGCTGCACATGCTCATCGGCCATGTAAGTGGGTAGCCAGAGTACGCCCAAGCCGGCCAGGCCGGCGGCCTGATAGGCATTACCGTCATCCACGGCCAGCACGTAGCGACCTTCCACCTCCAGGCGTTCGTCGCCGCGTTGCATGCGGTAAGCAAACAGCTTGCCGGTCCGCGCCCGCTTGAAGCCGACGATACGGTGATGGCTGTCGACCAGCTGCTGTGGGTGCAGCGGCGTACCGCAGCGCTGCAGGTAATCCGGCGCGGCATAGACGCCGGAACGCAGGTCGCCGACGCGGCGAGCCATCAGTGACTGATCGGTGATCTCCCCGCCGCGGATCACGCAATCGACGTTCTCGCCGAGCAGGTCGACGAGGCGATCACTGGCGCCGAGATCGAGCTGGATATCCGGATAGCGGGCATAAAAGGCCGGCAGCGAGGGCACCAGGATCATCCGCGCGAATGGGCTCGGCACGTCGATACGCAGGCGCCCGCGGGGTTGGCTACTGGCATCGGACAGACTGGTCTCGGCGTCGTCCATGTCGGCGAGCAGGCGCACCACACGCTCGTAATAGGCAGCGCCATCGGCTGTAACGGCAACCTTGCGGGTAGTGCGATTCAGCAGGCGCACACGCAAACGCGCCTCGAGCTGCTGCACCAGCTGGGTCACGCTGGTCTTGCTCATGTGCAGGGTATCGGCTGCCTTGGTGAAGCTGCCTGACTCCACCACCCGGGCGAAGGCGCGCATCGCATCGAATCGGTCCATCCGCTCAACCACTGATTGTTTGGGATTTACAAACAGTGTTGAACGAACTGGCCGGTTTATCCAGCGCCCGAGCCTTTCTAAAGTGAATCCATCACTTGAACGGGCCAAAGGCCCAGAGGAGACGACATGACAACGCGCGAGGTGGTTTTCCCCGCCGGCCGCCAGGCCCTCTACGAACGCAACCGCTACTCACCGGCTGTACGCTCCAACGGCCTGCTGTTCGTATCCGGCCAGGTGGGCAGCCGCCCGGACGGCTCACCCGAGCCGGATCTCAAGGCCCAGGTTCGTCTGGCCTTCGAGAATCTCAATGCGGTGCTCAGGGCCGCCGATTGCAGCTTCGACGACGTGGTCGACGTGACGGTATTCATCGTCAACCCCGAAGAGCGCTTCGAGACCATCTGGGAAGTGGTGCCCGACTATTGGGGCGACGCGCCTTTCCCGAACATCACCTGCGTGGGCGTGACCTGGCTGTATGGCTTCCAGTTCGAGATCAAGGTGATCGCCAAGCTGCCGGACACCTGATCGCCGCCCGAGGCGGCTCCACAGGGGCAGACGGTCGGGCGCTTGCCGCCGCGCGCTGTGATACACTGCGCGGCGGTCAAAAGCTGCCCCTCCGCCACCGCAGCCCCTACCGGAGCCGAGATTTTCGATGTCCGATACTGCCCCCCCGAAGCCCATCGCCAGCGGCGAAAAATTCCGCACTGCACAGGGTATTACCGCCATCAAGGACGGTCAGAAGCGCCGCGCCTCGACCGAAGCAAAGGTGTACGAGCCCAAGCCGAGCTGGTTGCGGGTCAAGGCGCCGGGCGGCAGCCGTTTCGAAGCGGTCAAGCGTAACGTTGGCGAGCATCGCCTGAGCACCGTCTGCCAGGAATCGCACTGCCCGAACATGGGCGAGTGCTGGTCCAATGGCACGGCGACCATCATGCTGATGGGCTCGGTGTGCACCCGCGCCTGCCGCTTCTGTGCAGTGGACACCGGCAACCCGAACGGCTGGCTGGACAAGGAAGAGCCACAGAACACCGCCAAATCGGTAGAGCTGATGGCCCTGCGCTACATCGTGCTGACCTCGGTGGACCGCGACGACCTGCCCGACGGTGGCGCCGCGCATTACGCGGCCTGCGTCCAGGCGATCAAGGCCAACACCCCGCAGGTGGTGGTCGAAGCCCTGACGCCGGACTTCGACGGCGACCTGGCGTGCATCGAGCGCGTAGTGGATTCGGGCCTCGAGGTGTTCGCCCAGAACGTCGAGACCGTCAACCGTCTGACCCGTGAAGTGCGCGATCCGCGCGCGGGTTACCGCAAAACGCTCGACGTGCTGGCCCACGCCAAGCGCCATCGTCCCGACGTGCTCACCAAGACCAGCCTGATGCTCGGTCTCGGCGAGACCGATGACGAAGTGTTCGAAGCCATGCAGGACATGCGCGCCGTGGGCGTCGACATCCTTACCCTCGGCCAGTACCTGCAGCCGACCCGTAACCACCTTCCGGTCAAGCGCTGGGTGAGCCCGGACGAATTCAATCGCTTCCGCGACATCGGCCTGCAGATGGGCTTCATGGAAGTGGCAGCCGGCCCGCTGGTGCGCTCCAGCTACCGTGCCGACAAGGTGTTCGAGAAGAACAATCTGGGCCTGGCTGCACCGGTTCCGGTGCCGGGCCAGCAGGTCGACAACAGCCTGATCCCCGCGCTGAACGTCAACTGATCACGTTCTACCGGACGAACAAAAAAGGGACGCCTCGGCGTCCCTTTTTTGTTGCTTACCGTATTAAACGTAGCCCAAGCACTGACGTAGCACCTGCTCAAGGCGCTTGGCGACCTCATCGAAGGCAGGCGGCGTCGCCACCAGATCCTTCAACTGGGTCATCTTCAAGCCGGCATAGCCGCACGGGTTGATGCGCCCGAAAGGCGTCATGTCCATGTCGACGTTGAGCGCCAGGCCGTGGAACGAGCAGCCGCGGCGCACCCGCAGCCCCAGCGAGGCGATCTTGTCACCGCCCACGTAAACGCCCGGCGCATCAGCCTTGGGCGCTGCCTCGACGCCATAGCCCGCCAGTACCTCGACCAGTGCCTGCTCCATCAGCGTGACCAGTTCACGCACGCCCAGATCGAGGCGACGCAAATCCAGCATCAGGTAGCCGACCAGTTGGCCGGGGCCGTGAAAGGTCACCTGCCCGCCGCGCTCGACCTGCACCACCGGAATGTCGCCGGGTGCCAGCAGGTGCTCGGGCTTGCCAGCCTGCCCCTGGGTGAACACCTGCGGGTGCTGCAACAGCCAGATCTCGTCGGGCGTGGCTTCATCTCGCTCGGCGGTCAGCGTGCGCATGGCCTCCAGGGTTGGCAGATAGTCCACCAGCCCGAGATGGCGCACGATCAGTTCGGCTGCAGCCACTACAGCACCATGTGCACGCGGCCGGTGGCACGCAGGTCGACATGAATGGCTTCCAGCTGCTCGACACCGGTGGCGGTGATCAGCACCTGCACGGAGAGAAAGCGGCCCTTGCTGCTGTCGCGCGTGACCAGAGTGCCGGCGTCGAAGTCGGGCGCGTGGCGCTGCATCACTTCGATCACCATGTCGGTGAACCCGTCGCCAGCTTCACCGATCACCTTGATCGGATAGTTCTTGCAGGGGAATTCGATTTTCGGGGCTTGTACGTCGGTGTCGGTCATGATGTTCCCGGATCCAAAATGAAACGCCCTCGGTTCGAGGGCGTTCATCACAACATGGGGGCAAGCTGTCAGTTAAACAACCCGTAGAAGAACAGGCGGATGCTATCCCACAGCTGACGGAAGAAACCACCCTCCTCAACCGCCTCCAGCGCCACCAGGTCGGCGCTGTGCACCACCTGATCACCCATCTTCACTTCTACTTTGCCGATCACGTCGCCCTTGGCGATGGGCGCGGTGATCTGCTGGTTGAGAGTCATACTCGCCTGCAGCCTCTCCAGCTGGCCTTTGGGCAACGTGAGGGTCAGGTCCTGCGCCAGACCGGCCTTGACCTGGGAGGTCTGGCCTTTCCACACAGGCGCCTGAGCCAGCTCGGTGCCCTTCTGGTAGAAGGTACGGGTTTCGAAGAAACGGAAACCGTAGGTCAGCAGCTTCTGGGTTTCGGCAGCACGAGCGCTTTCGCTGTCGGTGCCGAATACCGAGGTGATCATCCGCGCGCCGTCACGTACGGCCGAGGCTACCAGGCAGAAACCGGCTTCCTGGGTGTGGCCGGTTTTCAGACCGTCGACGGTGCGGTCGCGCCACAGCAGCAGGTTGCGGTTGGGCTGCTTGATGTTGTTCCACAGAAACTCTTTCTGCGAGTAGATGGCGTAGTGCTCGGCATCTTCGTTGATGATCGCGCGCGCGAGAATCGCCATGTCATGAGCACTGGAGTAGTGCTCAGGGTTCGGCAGGCCGGTGGCGTTCATGAAGTGGCTGTTCTTCATGCCCAGACGCTCGGCAGTGGCGTTCATCATGTCGGCGAAGGCGTCTTCACTGCCGGCGATGTGCTCGGCGATGGCGATGCTGGCGTCGTTGCCGGACTGAATGATCACACCGTGCAGCAGCTCGCCGACGGTGGCCTGACTGTTCACCGGCAGGAACATGGTCGAGCCACCGGAAGCCGCACCACCTGTACGCCAGGCGTGCTCGCTGATGGTGACCTTGTCCTGCTCGCTGATCTTGCCGTTGCGGATTTCCAGCGTGGCAATGTAGGCGGTCATCAGCTTGGTCAGGCTGGCCGGCGGCAGACGCTCGTCACCGTTGTTCTCGACCAGGATGTTGCCACTGGCGCCGTCCATCAGCACGTAGGACTTGGCTGCCAGTTGGGGTGGAGCCGGCAGCGGCGCCTGGTTTGCCCAGGCACTGGAAGCGCCGAGCAAAGTAAGTGACAGGAAGATGCGTTGCGCGAAGCTGGTGATTTTCATCCGTCTCTCTAGATCGCTGGAAGGTGGAACAGGCCCTTGCGGGTAAATGTGCAACGTGGCCGCCACATCGCAGCGAGCCACTGCTTAGTCAGGCGGCGAGCCATTTAGTTGCTCGCCAGAGGGCTATGCCCTCACTCCGCCTTGACCAGGGTCGCCTGGCCGAGGTTGGCGACGCGGATGCTGTCACGCACCCGGTCAGCCTCGCCCTGGCTGCTGATCGGTCCCAGCCGCACGCGGTGCAGTATCTGCTGGTTGCGCGCCACTGAGTTGATGAATACCGGCGCACTCACCGTTTGGCTCAGCTTGTCCTTCAGGAGCTCCGCAGCGTCGGGATTGGCGAAAGCTCCAACTTGGAGATACAGGCCAGACGCTGCGGCTGAACCGTTTTTTTTTGAGTCGATCTGCACCGGTACGGTGGCGGCGGCATGCTGCTGCGGTGGTGGCGAGTACTGCTCGACCGGCGCGCTAGCCAGTTTCAACTGCTCCACCTGAGCGCCCTGCACCTGGGCCATCTTAGGCTGCGCCATCATCATCGGCACCGGGCGCCCCTGCTGGGCCCACCACTCGGTCGGGTCGATGCCTTCGACGCGCACCTGGGCAGTGCCCTTCTCGGCATACCCGAGCTTCTTGGCGGCGGCGAAGGACAGGTCGATGATCCGGTCGGAATAGAACGGCCCACGGTCGTTGACGCGCAGGATCACGCTCTTGCCATTCTCCAGGTTGGTCACCCGCACATAGCTGGGCAGCGGCAAGGTCTTGTGCGCCGCGGTCATACCGTACAGGTCGTAGGCTTCACCATTGGCGGTGGCCTGACCATGGAACTTGGTGCCGTACCACGACGCCGGGCCGGTCGCCACGTAGCGACGGGCGTCGGTAAGCGGGTAATACTGCTTGCCGAACACGACATAGGGGCTGGCCTTGACCGGGCCGTAGTGAGGCATCGGCACGGCGTCCTGGATCTTCGAGACGTCGACGTCCCACCAGGGCGCGCCGTCCTTGTGCGGACGGTTGAAATCATCCGGGCCGGACATCGAGCTGCCCGCCTGGGTTGGCGACGAGCTGCTCGGCGCCCGGCTGGAAGAACAACTGGCCAGCAGCAAAACAGCGATGCCGCAGGCGGCCAGCTTGAACGGCAAGCGTGTCATTGATTGGCACCTCGGGCCTGAACCAGCAACTCGGACAACTGATTGACCGCCATGGCGTACATCACGCTGCGGTTGTAGCGAGTAATGACGAAGAAATTCGGCTGACCAATCCAGTACTCGGGGCCTTCGGCGCCGTCGAGACGAAAGGCGGTGACCGGAAGATCGTCGGCAAGCGCATCTTGGCTCGACCAGCCAAGGGCGCGCAGCTCGCCAACCGTCTTGTCCGGATCGAGCCCCGCACTCAGGCCCTGATCGACATGCTCGCCCTTGACCTTGGCCGGGGTTGCCACCGGCTGCCCCGGCTGCCAGTTATGGCGTTTGAAGTAGCTGGCCACGCTGCCGATGGCGTCAGTCGGATCGCTCCAGATGTTGATGTGGCCATCGCCATCGAAGTCCACGGCGTAGGCGCGGAAACTGCTCGGCATGAACTGCGGCAGCCCCATGGCGCCGGCGTAGGAACCCTTGAGGCTGGCCGGGTCGACCTGCTCCTCACGAGTCAGCATCAGGTATTCGCGCAACTCCTTGCGGAAGAACGGCGCGCGCGGTGGGTAATCGAAGGCCAGGGTCGACAGCGCGTCGATCACTCGGTAGTTGCCGGTATTGCCACCATAGGAGGTTTCCACGCCGATGATGGCAACGATGATCTGCGCCGGTACACCGTATTCCTTCTCGGCACGCGCCAGAGCTTCGGCATGCTCGTTCCAGAACGCCACGCCCTTGTTGATGCGTGCGTCGGTGATGAAGATCGGCCGGTATTCGCTCCACGGCTTGACCCGCTCGGCGGGCCGCGAGATGGCATCGATGATCGGTTGCTTGCGTTCCACATCGGCGAACAGAGCGGTCAGTTGTTCGCTGGCGAAGCCGTAGTCACGGGTCATCTCGGTGATGAACTCGCCCACGTCCGGGGAGTTCGCGTATTCGCCGGCAGCCATCGCCTGAGGCGCTCCGAGCAGGCCGGCGACTGCCAGCCAGTGTGCATGTCGTGCGGCCCAGCCACGCAGAATCTGCATTGAATTCATAACCCCAATCATGCCTGAGCGATCCACTTGCGATGCGTGTGGATGGACATCAGGATTCCGAAACTCGACAACAACGTAATCAGTGACGTGCCGCCATAACTGATGAACGGCAGCGGTACCCCCACTACCGGCAACAAACCGCTGACCATGCCGATATTGATGAACACATAAACGAAGAAGGTCATGGTCAAACCGCCGGCAAGCAGCTTACCGAACAGCGTCTGCGCTTGCACGGTAATCACCAGACCGCGCGCAATCAACAGGCTGTACAACAGCAGCAACAGACAGACACCAATCAGGCCGAATTCTTCGGCCAGAACGGCAATGATAAAGTCCGTGTGGCTTTCCGGCAAAAAGTCCAGGTGCGACTGGGTGCCGAGCAGCCAGCCCTTGCCGAACACGCCGCCGGAGCCGATCGCAGCCTTGGACTGGATGATGTTCCAGCCGGCGCCCAGCGGATCGCTTTCCGGATTCATGAAGGTCAGTACCCGGCGCTTCTGGTAGTCATGCATCACGAAGAACCACATCGCCACGGCAATCGGCGCCACCGCTGCCACAGCCCCAGCGATCCAGCGCCACTGCAGACCGGCCATGAACAGCACGAAGGCGCCCGAGGCAAGAATCAAAAGCGAAGTACCGAGGTCCGGCTGCAGCAGAATCAGCACGAACGGCGTGACCACCAGGCCCAGGCTCACCGACACGTGCTTGAGGCTCGGCGGCAAGGTGCGTTTGGACAGGTACCAGGCCATGGTCGCCGGCATCAGGATCTTCATGAATTCCGAGGGCTGGAAGCGAATCACACCGGGGATGTTGATCCACCGCGTGGCACCCATGGCGTTGTGGCCCATGACGTCCACCACCACCAGCAGACCAACCCCGCACAGGTAACCCAGCGGCACCCAGCGGGCCATGAAGCGCGGCTCGAACTGGGCGATGATCACCATCGCCACCAGGCCGATACCGAAGGATGAAGCCTGTTTCATCAGCAGGTCGACGTTCTTGCCGCTGGCCGAATAGAGGACGAACAGGCTGCCAGTGGCGAGCAGCAACAACAGCAGCAGCAAGATGCCATCGATGTGCATGCGCTGCAGCAGGCTGGAGCGCCGCCGCAAAACGTCTTCGCTGGACAGCGTACGGTCGAAGCTGCCGGTCAGGCTCATGGTTGCTTCACCTCTGCGTTGAGTGGCGCCGCGGCACCGGGCTTGGCGTACTCGGCCTTGAGCTGGCCGTTTTCGTCGAGAAGCCAGGCGTCCATTACCTGCTTGACCAGCGGTGCACCGACCCCGGAGCCGGACTCGCCATTCTCGACCATCACCGACACCACGATCTGTGGATTGTCCGCCGGCGCGAAACCGACGAACAGGGCGTGGTCACGGTGGCGTTCCTGTACCTTGCTGCGGTCGTACTTCTCGCCCTGCTTGATCGCGACCACCTGGGCGGTACCGCTCTTGCCGGCGATCCGGTAGGCGGCGGTGTCGCCGACCTTGCGCGCCGTACCACGAGCGCCGTGCATCACCGACTCCATACCCTGTCGCGCGTAATCCCAATATTTGGGATCGCGCAGCACGATATCCGGCATCGGATTCGGATCCTGGGGCGGGCTGCCGTCGATGGTGCGCGCCAAGTGCGGACGAATCCACTTGCCCTTGTTGGCTACCAACGCGGTGGCCTGGGCCAACTGCAGCGGCGTGGCCTGCATGTATCCCTGTCCAATGCCGAGAATCAGCGTCTCTCCCGGGTACCATCCCTGACGATAGCGGGCGCGCTTCCACTCCCGCGACGGCATCAGGCCGGCGGTTTCCTCGAACATGTCCAGCGACACGCGCTGGCCGATGCCGAAACGGCTCAGGTAGTCATGCAGGCGATCAATGCCCATCTTGTGGGCCAGATCGTAGAAGTAGGTGTCGTTGGACCGCATGATCGCCGTGTTCATGTCCACCCAGCCATCGCCGGTGCGATTCCAGTTACGGTACTTGTGGCTGTTGTTGGGCAACTGATAGTAGCCGGGGTCGAACACCCGTGTACTCGGCGTTACCACGCCGGCATCCAGCCCCGATACGGCAACCATTGGCTTGATGGTCGAACCTGGCGGATACAGGCCGCGCAACACGCGATTGTAGAGCGGTCGGTCGATGGAGTCGCGCAGCTCGGCGTATGCCTTGAAACTGATACCGGTCACGAAGGGGTTGGGGTCGAAACTCGGCTGACTGACCATCGCCAGCACTTCACCGGTCTGCGGCTGGATCGCCACCACTGCACCACGGCGTCCGCCCAGGGCCTTCTCGGCGACTTCCTGCAGATGCACGTCGAGCGTCAGCGTCACGTCTCGACCGGGCAGTGGGTCGGTGCGGTTGAGCACCCGCAGCACGCGACCACGGGCGTTGGTTTCGACTTCTTCGTAACCGACCTTGCCGTGCAGCTCGTCTTCGTAGAAGCGTTCGATACCGGTCTTGCCGATATGGTGAGTGCCGCTGTATTCGACCGGATCGAGCTCCTTGAGCTCTTTCTCGTTGATGCGCCCCACATAGCCGACCGAGTGGGCAAAGTGCTCGCGCTGCGGATAGTGGCGCACCAGCTGGGCGACCACCTCGACGCCGGGCAGACGGAACTGATTCACCGCCAGGCGGGCGATCTGCTCCTCGCTAAGTTCGAACAGCACCGGCACCGGCTCGAATGGCCGCCGCCCTTGCCTGACGCGGCGCTCGAACAGCTCGCGATCCTCGGGGGCAAGCTCCAGCACCTCGACGATCACGTCCAGCACCTTCTCCCAGTCGCCGGCGCGCTCGCGGGTCAGGGTCAGGCTGAAGCTGGGCCGGTTGTCGGCGATGATCACCCCGTTGCGGTCGTAGATCAGCCCACGGTTGGGCGGGATCGGCTGCACGTGGATGCGGTTGTTTTCCGCCAGAGTGGAGTGGTACTCGTACTGGATCACCTGCAGGTAATACATGCGGGCGATCAGCACCAGGGTCAGCACCAGAAATACCGAGCCGCCGACCAGCGCGCGCTTGCGAATCAGGCGCGCGTCCTTCTCGTGATCTTTTAGACGGATCGGCTGGGGCATCGGGACCGCTGACTACTTGTGATAAGGGTGACCGGACAACACCGTCCAGGCACGATAAATCTGTTCGCCGACCAGTATCCGTACCAGCGGGTGGGGCAAGGTCAGCGGCGACAGCGACCAGCGCTGTTCGCTACGCGCCATCACTTCCGGCGCCAGGCCTTCGGGGCCGCCGACCATCAGGTTGACCGTGCGCGAATCGAGCCGCCACTTGTCCAGCTCGACCGCCAACTGCTCGGTGCTCCAGGGTCGCCCTTCGACTTCCAGGGTGACGATGCGTTCCCCGGGCTGCACCTTCGCCAGCATGGCCTCACCTTCCTGACGGATCATCCGCGCCACGTCGGCATTCTTGCCACGCGTGGTCAGGGGAATTTCCACCAGTTCCAGGGAAAGCTCGGACGGCATGCGCTTGGCATATTCCTGCCAGCCGTCCTCGACCCAGCGCGGCATGCGCGAGCCGACCGCGATCAGTTTGATGCGCACGCGAATGCCTTACTCGCGCTCACCGCCCTGCTGGGCACGGCTCTGCTCGGCGCCCTGCCACAGACGCTCCAGGTCGTAGAACTGGCGGGTGGTCGGCAGCATCACGTGAACGACGATGTCGCCCAGGTCGAGCAGGGCCCACTCGCCGCTGTCCAGGCCTTCGCTGCCGATCGGACGCACGCCCTGCTCCTTGGTCTTTTCCAGTACGTTGTCGACCAGCGACTTGACGTGGCGGCTGGAGGTGCCGCTGGCGATCACCATGTAGTCGGTGATGCTGGTCTTCTCACGCACGTCGATGGTGGTGATGTCCTGGGCCTTGATTTCTTCCAGTGCTGCGATGGCCACTTTGACCAGGTCTTCACTGTGCATGGTTTTGTCCGTCATAACGTGCTCGTTTGCCTCGTGTTCGATTCACCCACGGTAAAGTCCATGGGCGTTGATATAAGCCAGAACCGCATCGGGCACCAGAAAGTGCACCGAGCGGCCGCTCGCCAATAGCGAACGGATCTGGGTGGCAGACACCGCCAGAGGCGTCTGCCAGATGAAAGAAATCTGTCCCGCCGGCCCCTTGAGCGCCAGCGGGTCTGCCACGTTGCGCGCGGCCATCAGGTCGCGCAGCGGCTCGCTCGCCTCACTGCCGGCGTCCGGGCGCTGCAGCACCAGAATGTGGCAGTGCTGCAGCAACTCGTCCCAGCGGTGCCAGGCTGGCAAGCCGCAAAAGGCATCCCAGCCCAGAATCAGAAACAGCTGGTCATCGGCGCGCAGCTCGCCGCGCAGCGACTCCAGGGTGTCGATGCTGTACGACGGCTTGTCGCGCTTGAGTTCGCGATCATCCACCTGCAGCGGCGAGAGCCCCACCACCGCCTGCTCGACCATCGCCAGGCGATCCTGCGCCCCGACCTGCGGGGTTTCACGGTGCGGCGGCCGCGCGCTGGGGATCAGCCGCAACTCGTCCAGCGCCATGAACTCGGCCACCTCCAGCGCACCGCGCAAATGGCCGATATGCACTGGGTCGAACGTACCGCCGAGCAGCCCGATGCGCCTGGGATTTGCCATCAGGTGCGCACGTGCCCGTCGCCGAATACCACGTACTTCTCGCTGGTCAGCCCCTCGAGGCCGACCGGGCCACGGGCGTGCAGCTTGTCGGTGGAAATGCCGATCTCCGCGCCCAGGCCGTACTCGAAACCATCGGCGAAGCGCGTCGAGGCGTTGACCATCACCGAGCTGGAATCCACCTCGGTAAGGAAGCGCCGGGCGTCGCTGAAGTTTTCGGTGATGATCGCGTCGGTGTGCTGCGAACCGTATTTATTGATGTGCTCGATGGCCGCTTCCAGCGAGTCGACCACGCGGATCGCCAGGATCGGCGCGTTGTACTCGGCGTACCAGTCGTCTTCGCTGGCCTCCAGCACGTCACTGCCGAGCAGTGCGCGGGTCTGCGCATCGCCGCGCAGCTCGACGCCCTTCTCACGGTAGATGGCGGCCAGCGGCGGCAGCACCCGGGCGGCGATATCGGCATGCACCAGCAGGGTTTCCATGGCGTTGCACGGCGAGTAGCGCTGGGTCTTGGCGTTGTCGCAAACGCGGATGGCCTTGTCGAGATCGGCGGCGATATCCACATAAACGTGGCACACGCCATCCAGATGCTTGATCACCGGCACCTTGGCGTCGCGGCTGATGCGCTCGATCAGGCCCTTGCCGCCGCGCGGCACGATGACGTCGACGAATTCCGGCATGGTGATCAGCGCGCCGACGGCGGCGCGGTCAGTGGTTTCCACCACCTGCACGGCGCTGGCCGGCAAACCGGCCTCGGCCAGACCAGTCTGGATGCAGCGGGCGATGGCCTGGTTGGAATGAATGGCTTCCGAGCCGCCGCGCAGGATAGTGGCGTTGCCGGACTTCAGGCACAGGCTGGCGGCGTCGATGGTCACGTTGGGCCGCGACTCGTAGATGATGCCGATCACGCCCAGCGGCACGCGCATCTTGCCGACCTGAATGCCGGACGGCAGGTAGCGCATACCCTGGATCTCGCCAATCGGGTCCGGCAAGGTCGCGACCTGACGCAGGCCTTCGATCATGCTGTCGATGACCTTCGGCGTCAGCGCCAGGCGGTCGACCATGGCCGGCTCCAGGCCACTGGCGCGGGCGGCGGCCAGGTCCTTTTCATTGGCGGCGGTCAGCTCGTCACGCGCCGCATCGAGGGCGGCAGCGGCGGCCTGCAGGGCCTGATTCTTCTGCGCAGTGCTGGCCCGCGCGAGCACGCGCGAAGCCTGGCGGGCGGCGCGGCCCAGGCGGGTCATGTAGTCAAGCACGGACTCGGTCATGGCAACTCAGGTCGGCAGTTGGAAAAAGTTGCTGATTATAGCGGTCAAGCCGCCCCGCGCACAGCGGCGCCGGGCAGATGGTCATCAAAGGCTTGTAACGGGGCGTATGGCGGCGGCGCAAACGCCGGATGCATTGCTATGATCGCCCGCGACAGGCGCCCGCCAGCGGCTTGCGCGCAAAGGAACCGCTTTTCAGGTCGGCAGGTCGAAGGCTCGATTTCGTCTCTATTAAGGTGTCCATCCATGGGCCAATGGCTCGATAGTCTGACTACCTGGCTGGCGGCCAACCCGCAGTGGCTGGGCCTGGCGATCTTCGTGATCGCCTGCATCGAATGCCTGGCCATCGCCGGCATCATCGTTCCCGGCACCGTGCTGCTGTTCGCCGTCGGCGTGATGGCCGGCAACGGCGCCCTGAGCCTTTGGGAAACCTTGCTGTTGGCCTATTTCGGCGGCCTGCTCGGTGACGCCATCTCCTACGCTCTGGGCCGCTACTTCCATCAGGACATACGCCGCCTACCGGGCCTGCGCAGCCACCCGCAGTGGCTCAGTGGCGCGGAAACCTATTTCGAACGCTATGGCGTGGCCAGCCTGCTGGTGGGCCGCTACATCGGCCCGTTGCGCCCCATGCTGCCGATGGTTGCCGGCATGCTGAGCATGCCGGTTGGCCGCTTCATCGCCGTGAGCATGCTGGCCGCCGCCGGCTGGGCGATCGCCTACCTGATGCCGGGCTGGGCCGCCGGAGCCGCGCTGCGCCTACCATTGCCCGATGGCTTCTGGCCGCAAGCGGCGGTGGTGGCCGGCGGCCTGGCGCTGCTGCTGGTGCTGACCATCCAGAGCAGTCTGCGCGAACAGCGCCAAGCTGCACTGATCGCTGCCGGGCTGGGCAGCGTACTGCTGATCGCGCTGTTTATCGGCTGGCCACACCTGATCGCTCTGGACCAAGGTCTGATGAAGCTGATTCAGGAAGAACGCAATCCGCGCTTCGATCATATCGCCGTGCTGGTCACCCACTTTGGCGATTTCGGCGTGCAGTTCGCGGTCGCTGCGCTGCTGTGCATCCTGCTATTGCTCAATCGCCAATGGCAGGCGCTGCTGTTCGCCGGCGGCGCCATGCTCAGCACGGCGCTGGGCAATCGCCTGTTCAAGGGTTTGTTCGAGCGGGCGCGACCGGATGTGCTGCTCGAGCCGCTCAATACCTACAGTTTTCCCAGCGGCCACAGCTCGGCGGCCTTCGCCTTCTTCCTGAGCGTTGCCATTCTGGCCGGCCGTGGTCAGCCGGCGCGCCTGCGTCTGACCTGGATTCTACTGGCCTGCCTGCCGGCGCTGTTCATCGCCCTGTCGCGGGTTTATCTGGGTGTGCATTGGCCGAGCGACATTATCGCCGGCGCCCTGTTGGCCAGCAGCCTATGCGCGCTGAGCTTGGCACTGATGCAGCGCTACGCGTCACTGCCGCCGCTGCCGGCGCGGGCGTGGTGGATGATAGTGCCGGCCTGCGCCCTGCTGCTCACCAGCATGGCGCTGATACGCATGTCCGAAGGGGTGGAGATTTACCGCTACTAGGCTAGGCGGCGCCGTCGCCCTGCAGCTCCTCGACCCATGCTTGCAGCATGTCCAGCCGCACGCTGGCGTCGGGCTCGGCCAGCAGGGCGACCTTTTGCTCGGCGCCGAACGGCAATAGATAGCCGAGTTTGTCGGCCAGCTCGGCCTGGCTGCCGGCGTCTGCGCCCATGTCCAGGCTGGCGACCATCGGGTGCTCGGCCAGGGCGGCGAGCAGCGCCAGCAAATCCTCATGTTCCTCACCCAGCGGCGCATCAGGTTGCTCGTCAAGCCATTGCACCTGAGCGACGGTCAGCTTGTCGGGCAGCACCTGAGCCTGCTTGACGCGAAAACGCCGCCCGCCCTCTACGCGAATGCCCAGCAGGCCATTGGGACGCTGCTGGAAATCGGTGATCCGCGCTTCGCAACCGATCTGCGCGACGCGCTCGGCGGCCTCGCCGACCTCGGCGCCTTCGACGATGCACACCACACCAAAACCTTCACCCTGCTTCATGCAGCGGCTGATCATGTCCAGGTAGCGCGCCTCGAAGATCTGCAGATCCAGCGTGCAGCCGGGAAACAGAACAGTGTGCAGCGGGAATAGAGATAGGGTCATAAGGCTCTCAACTCAGCAAGACGATGGCGAGCGGCAGCAGGATCGCCGTGAACACGCCCATCAGGCTCATGGCCAGAGCCGCAAACGCGCCGCACTCCTCGCTCTCCTGCATCGCGCGTGATGTACCGACTGCGTGGGCGGTGATGCCCAGCGCCATGCCCATGGCGGCATGATTGCGCACGCCACACCAACGCAGCAACGACGGCCCGATGATCGCACCCAGTACCCCGGTAATCATCACGAACACCGCGGCAAGTGCCGCGAGGCCGCCAATCTGCGTGGCAACTAGCATCGCGATCGGCGAGGTGACGGACTTGGGCGCCATGCTCATCAGCATGTTGTGCTCGGCACCCAGCAACCAGGCCAGGGCGACGCCAAGCACCGTGGCGACCACGCCGGCGACCAGCAGGGTGAGCACCGTAGGCCAGAAGACCTGGCGGATGCGCCGCAGGTTGAGGTACAGCGGCACCGCCAGGGCGACGGTGGCCGGGCCGAGGAACAGGGTCAGTGTGTCGGCGCTGGCCTTGTACTCGGTAAAAGTCAGGCCACACAGCAGCAGGATAGCGATCACCAGGCTGGTCGACACCAACACCGGCTGCAGAAATACCAGGCGAGTCCTTTCATAGAGAGCAATCGCCAATTGATAGGCACCAAGGGTGACGCCCGCGCCAAACAGCGGGTGATGGGTAACGGCCATCCAGGCGCCGTGCCAGTCGAGCATCATGGCTGCTCCCGACGGCGCGCCTGGCGCTCGATCAACTTCTGCATCATCCAGCCGGCGAACACCAGGGACAGAATCAGCGACAGCACCAGCGCGCCGATCACCGCCCAGAAGTCGGCGGCGATGGCCTCGGCATAGGCCATCACGCCCACTGCCGGCGGTACCAGCAATAGCGGCAGGTATTTGAGCAGTCCGCTGGCTGCCTGCTGGATCGGTTCATCGACCTGGCCGCGGCAGAGCAGAAATCCCACCAGCAGCAGCATGCCGAGAATCGGCCCCGGCAGCATAGGCAGCAACAGCGCATTGAGCGCCGTGCCCAGCAGTTGGCACAGCACCAACCAGAACAGGCCACGAAGCAGCATGATTGTCTCCCGCAAACTCGACGGGCGCGCCCGTCAACAAGACGGCCATTATAGGCCGCGAATACAGGTGCCTTAACACCCTTGGCTGCGAGTGAATCAGCCGGGCAGCGCGCGGCAGAGAGTTTGCGGCATACTGCGGCATCTCCTCGCTGACAGGGACGTACCGCATGCTTCGCCTCGCGCCTTTGGCCCTCACCCTTGCCCTCACGGCCTGCGGCCCGAGCACGCAGCTGCTGCCACCTGACGCTATCCTGCCCGACGGCTCGCGCTACCAAGGCGATGTGGTCGACGGCCTGCTGCAGGGCAAAGGCCGCCTCGACTATCCCGACGGCAGCCGCTACGTCGGCCACTTCGTCGATGGCCAGCGCCAGGGCGCCGGGGAGTGGCAGGGCGCCGGGGAGTGGCAGGGCGCCAATGGCGAGCACTACGTCGGTGAATTCGCTGCCGGCCGTTACGACGGCCAGGGTACGCTGAAAAAAGCTGATGGCAGCCATTACAGCGGCGGCTTCCGCCAGGGCCAGTTCGAGGGCGAAGGCGTGCTGGAAGAAGCCGGGCAAACCTATCGCGGGCAGTTTCGTGCTGGCCGCTTTCACGGCTTCGGCATTCTCGAACAGGCCGATGGCAGCCGCTTCCAGGGCTTATTCGTCAAAGGTCTGCCGGACGGCCAGGGCATGCGCGAAGACGAAGCCGGCAACCAGCTTTCCGGGCACTTCGCAGGCGGCCAGCTCAAGGGTGCCGGCAGCTACCGCGGCAGCGAAGGCGACAGCTACGACGGCGACTTCAAAGACAACCTGTTCCATGGCAAGGGCCGCTACCAGAGCGCAGCCGGCGATGCATGGAGCGGCACCTTTGCCGAGGGCGCGCTCAACGGCAAGGGTGAATACCGCGGCAGCGATGGCAGCCGTTATACCGGGCAATTTCGCGACTGGCGCTACCAGGGTGAAGGCCATCTGCAACAGCCCGACGGCAGCCGTTATGACGGTCAGTTCGCCAATGGCCAGTTCAACGGCGTGGGCACTCGGCTCAATGCAGATGGCAGCAAGCAGCAAGGCACCTGGCGTCGCGGCATTCGCGTGCGTGACGAAAACGGCCAGGCGCTGCCTGATCCACTGGAAATCGGCCTGCTGAAACAGGGCGAGCTGCTCGACCAGGCCATCGCTGCCCTGCCCGCCTCAACCCCCCGCCGCGAGCTCTATGCGCTGACCCTGGCCGGCGACGGCAAGCAGAGCGTGTTCCTGCGTGAGGCCGACTACGTGGCCGACTTGCTTAGCAAGCGTTTTGCCGCCTACGGCCGCATCACCCTGGCCAACCACCGTGATCATCTGGCCGACCGCCCCGTGGCGACCCGCGAGAACCTGCGCCGTGCGGTACAGGCCATCGCCGAGCGCAGCGGCCCGGAAGACCTGGTGTTCATCTACCTGACCAGCCACGGTTCGCGCACTCACGAGCTGAACCTTGACCAGCCGCGCCTGCAACTCGCTGATCTGCTCGCCAGTGATCTGGCCGATCTGCTCAAGCCCCTGGCTGGGCGCGACAAGGTGGTGGTGATTTCCGCCTGCTATTCCGGTGGGTTCATCCCGGCCCTGAAAGATGACAAGACCCTGGTAATGACTGCCGCCCGAGCCGACCGGGTGTCCTTCGGTTGCTCCGAGGAGGCCGACTTCACCTACTTCGGCCGCGCCCTGTTCGCCGAAGCGCTGCAGCAAACCGATGACCTGCAAGAGGCGTTCGAGCTGGCCCGCCAGGCGGTGGCCGAGCGCGAGCAGGCCGACGGTTTCGAGCCGTCCGAGCCGCAGATCTGGGCGCCTGCCGCAGTGCTCGAGCACTGGAATGCGCTGCGCCGGGCAAACAGCGAAGCGCCTTGAACGATAAATCGGCGATTGCCCTCTAAACTCTATAATGAATAGCAGTCGAGGATCGACCATGTATTTGACTCCCCAGCACATTCTTCTGGCAGGCGCCTCGGGCATGACCGGTGAACACCTGCTGGACCGCCTGCTCAACGAACCTACCGTCGAGCGCGTGCTGGCACCGAGTCGCAAGCCGCTGGCCGAACATCCTCATCTGGAAAACCCGGTCGGCGAATTGCTCGACCTTCTGCCAGCCCTGGATGGCTCGGTGCATACCGCCTTCTGCTGTTTGGGCAGCACCATCAAGCAGGCTGGCTCGCAGGACGCTTTTCGCGCCGTCGATCATGATCTGGTAGTAGCGTTCGCGGCGCGTGCCCGGGAACTGGGCGCCCGCCACCTGCTGGTAGTCAGCGCCATTGGCGCCGACCCGCAGTCCTCGGTGTTCTACAACCGCACCAAGGGCCAGACCGAAGAAGCGCTCAAGGCCCAGGGCTGGCCGCAACTGACCATCGCCCGCCCTTCCCTGCTGCTTGGCCCGCGCAACGAGTTCCGCCTTGGCGAGCGGCTGGCCGCGCCCTTCCTGCGCTGGCTGCCGGGCAAGCACCGCGCCATCGACGTCACCGCCCTGGCCCGTGCGTTATGGCGCCTGGCCCTGGAAGAAGGCGAAGGGCTGCGTATCGTCGAATCCGACGAGCTGCGGCGCTTGGGCCGCTGAAAGCAAAAAGGCGCCGTTTCCACGGCGCCTTTTTTATTCAGCAAAGGTTTTTGCTCAGAACAGCCCAATGGCCCAGGCCGTGGCGAACAGCGCCAGCGAGAAGCCCCACATCCACCAGAACGAATAGCGAATGTGCTGGCCCATCTCCAGGCGCGCCAGGCCGAGTGCTAGCCACAGTGCCGGGGAGAATGGGCTGATGAAGGTGCCGATGATGTTGCCGATCATCAGCGCGTAGACCACGCTCGGGGCGGCGACACCATGGTTCTCGACCACTTCCATCACCACCGGCAGCAGGCCGAAATAATAGGCGTCGGTGTTGAGCACGAATTCCATGGGGAAGCCGAACACGCCGAGGATGATGTGCAGTTGGCCGACCATGCCGGCGGGCAGCACCTTGACCAGATCCTGGGCGATGGAAGTGAGCATGCCGGTGCCGGACAGAATGCCGAGCATGGAGCCAGCGGCCAGAATGATCATGCCCATGCTCAGGGCCGCCGAAGAATGCGCGGCGATGCGCTGCATCTGCATCTTGCCGTTGGGGTAGTTGATCAGCAGCGCCAGGCTCAGGCCGATCATGAACACGTAGCCGGCCGGCAGCACGCCGGTGAACAGCGCCACCAGCACCAGCACGAACAGGCCGAAGTTGATCCACATGCGGCCCGGGCGCTCCAGGGCACGCTCTTCGTCGCTGATCTGGCCAGGCGCACCGACATGATCCTCGGAGCCATCGTCCACTACGGTGCCACCGGTCGCAGCAATGCGACGCTGCTCGCGCCAGCCAAGAAAGGCTGCCAGCACTATTAGCAGCACGACGCCGGTGCCCTGAATGGCCAGCAACGGCCGCCACAGTTCAGTGACGTCCAACCCGGTGACCGCGGCCGAACGGCCCAGCGGGCCTGCCCACGGAACCATGTTGAGGATGCCGGCGCCGGTGGCCAGCAGCATCAGCATCAGGTACGGGCTCATGCGCAGCTGCTTGTACAGCGGCAAGAGGGCGGGAATGGTCAGCAGGAAAGTAGTTGCGCCGGCACCGTCGAGGTGGGCCAGCATGCCGATGATCGCCGTGGCGACCGCAACGGCGATGACGTTGCCGCGGGTCAGTTTGACCAGAAAGCCGATGATCGGCCGAAACAGGCCGGTGTCCTGCAGCACGCCGAAGAAGATAATGGCGAAGATGAACATGGTGGCGATGGACACCACCTTGCCAACGCCGTCGGTGAAGAACCCGGAAATCTCATCCGCGCCGAAACCGGCACACAGTGCGCCCAGCAAGGGCACCACGATCAGCGGCAATACGGGTGACATGCGCCCGCTGAGCAGCATCACCACCAGGCAGAAAATGGTCAACAAGCCAATCAGGGTCAACAAACCGGGTTCTCCTCTTTTTCTTGTTCAAGTCGGTGCGGGCACGGACACGAGGCGCGGACTCTAGACCACCAACCTTTCACGAACCTTTATGGCTGGCGTCGCTAAGCCCATGATTTGTCAGTGAATATGTAGTAATCCGAGGTAACAGTTGCGCGCCCTTGCTAAGCTGATGGGCCTTGCCAATTAGCGGAGCTTCGTTATGCCCTCGAACAGAACTGCCTTGATCATCGGCGCCTCGCGCGGCATCGGCCTGGGCCTGGTACGCCAGCTACACGCCGATGGCTGGCAGGTGACCGCCACCGTGCGCAGCCCAGCGCGTGCCACCGAACTACAGGCATTGAGTGGTGTGCAGATCGAATCGCTGGATATCGATGACGGCGCTGCGCTGGATGCCCTGGCGCAACGCCTGCAGGGCCAGGTCTTCGACCTGCTGTTCGTCAACGCAGGCGTTCTGGGCCCCGGCCACCAGTCGGCTGCACAGGCTACAGCCGAGGAGCTCGGCCAGCTGTTCCTGACCAACGTGACAGCGCCTATCCGCCTGGCCGAGCGCCTGGTCGGTCAAGTGCGCCCGCAGACCGGCGTGCTGG
Source organism: Phytopseudomonas straminea (assembly GCF_900112645.1). GTDB lineage: Bacteria > Pseudomonadota > Gammaproteobacteria > Pseudomonadales > Pseudomonadaceae > Aquipseudomonas > Aquipseudomonas straminea. Next base: position 463,410 of record NZ_FOMO01000004.1, read on the forward strand.
CGTTCATGAGTTCGGGGCTGGGCAGCGTGGCCAACCCGGAAGGCAACAACCTGGCGCTGTACAAGGCCAGCAAGGCAGCGCTCAACTCGCTGACCAACACCTTTGTCTGTGAGCTGCCAGAGCCGCGCCCGACGGTGCTGTCGCTGCATCCGGGCTGGGTGAAGACCGACATGGGCGGCGAAAATGCCATGGTCGAAGTGGCCGACAGCTGCCGCGGCCTGATCGCCCAGGTCGAACGCTTCGCTGGCCAGGGCGGCCACCACTTCGTCGACTATCAGGGCCAGAAGATCGATTGGTAGTACGGTGATGGGCTGGCGCCCATCCTACGATTCTGACGCCCGCGCCCACATATTGCGACGCGCAACCGTAGGATGGGCGACAGCCCATCGAGACCGCGGTAGAGACGCTACCTAAAGCCCCAGCATCGCCAACATGATGAACGTGGCAAACAACACGAAGTGAGTCATGCCCTCGATAGCGTTGGTTTCGCCGTCGTTGAGGTTGATGGCGCAGACGATCAGGGTGATGAACACCATCACCGTCTGCACCGGGGTCATCGCCATCTGGAACGGCTGGCCGCTGTACAGCGCCATGGCCTCCATCACCGGCACGGTGAGAATCACCGTCGACAGCGACGCACCCAGGGCAATGTTGACAACCGACTGCATGCGGTTGGCCAGCGCCGCCCGCAATGCGGTGAGGATCTCTGGCGCGGCGGATATGCCGGCTACCACGATGGCAGTCAGCACGGGCGGCGCGCCGGTACCTTCCAGGCCGACGTCCAGCGCCAGGGACATCACTTCGGCCAGCACGCCGATGACGATCACCCCGAACACCAGCACGCCGATCGACCAGGCCACGTTGACCTCCGAGCCCTGCTCGCCGTGGCCATGCCCGTCGCCGCCGCGGTGCTTCTTCTCCGGGTAGCTGTAGCTGAAGAAGTAGCTGTGCGGGCCGACCTGCATGCGCAGGAACACCGCGTAGAGCACCAGCATGGCGCCGATGGTGAACATCGAATACGCCTTCCAGTCCGACTCGGGAATGAACTCGGGCACCACCATGGAAATGCCCATGGCGGTGAGGATCATCACGCTGTAGCTGCGCGCCGAGTCATCGTTGTAGGGCTGCTCGCCGTGCTTGAGGCCGCCCATCAGCGCGGCCAGGCCGAGAATGCCGTTGATGTCGAGCATCACCGCCGAATAGATGGTGTCGCGTACCAGGGTCGGCGACGCCTGGTTGCTCATCATGATCGCCAGGATCACTACCTCGACCAGCACCGCCGACAGGGTGAGGATCATGGTGCCGTAGGGGTCACCGACCCGCTCGGCCAGTTGCTCGGCATGGTGGGCAACGCGCAGCGAGGCGCAGACGATGGCGGCGATCAGCGCAACCGCGCCAGCCAGGGCGATGACCTGGCCATGGCCGAGCAGCGCGTGCTCCATCGGCAGAGCGATCAGGGCGGCGAGCACGGCCAGCAGCAGCCAGTATTCCTGCTTGACGGCATTGAACATGGGGTGATTCCTTTCTATGGGTCTGTGACGGCGGACGATCCTGCTCCGACTGCAACATTCTGTAAATGATTCAACCCAACTACCGCTCGGCAAGGCCGATGCCGCACGAGCGACCCCAGGCAGGTAAACTCCGCACCACGTTTTCAAGCTGATGAGATTTGCCCATGTACGACTGGCTCAACGCCCTGCCCAAGGCCGAACTGCACTTGCACCTCGAAGGTTCGCTGGAGCCCGAGCTGCTGTTCGCCCTGGCCGAGCGCAATCGTATCGCCCTGCCTTGGAGCGATGTCGAGGCGCTGCGCGCGGCTTACGCCTTCAACAACCTGCAGGAATTCCTCGACCTGTATTACCGCGGCGCCGATGTACTGCGCACCGAGCAGGACTTCTACGACCTGACCTGGGCCTACCTGCTCAAGTGCAAGGCGCAGAACGTGGTGCACGTCGAGCCGTTCTTCGATCCGCAGACCCACACAGACCGCGGCATTCCCTTCGAAGTGGTGATGCGCGGCATCAAGGGCGCGCTGGTCGATGGCGAGAAGCAGCTGGGCATCAGCCACGGCCTAATCCTCGCGTTCCTGCGCCATCTGCCCGAAGAGCAGGCCTTCAAGACTCTGGAGCAGGCCATGCCGTTTCGCGACGCCTTTATCGGCGTTGGCCTCGACAGCTCGGAGAAAGGCTTTCCACCGCGCCTGTTCGAGCGCGTGTTCGCCAAGGCCCGCAGCGAAGGCCTGCACGCCGTGGCCCATGCTGGCGAGGAAGGCCCGCCCGAGTACATCTGGGAAGCGCTGGACCTGCTGAAGATCGTGCGCATCGACCATGGCGTACGGGCCAGCGAGGACGAGCGGCTGATGCAGCGCATCATTGACGAGCAGATTCCGCTGACCGTCTGCCCACTGTCGAACACCAAACTCTGCGTGTTCGAGCACATGGGCCAGCACAACATCCTCGACATGCTCGAGCGCGGCGTGAAGGTCACCGTCAACTCCGACGACCCGGCCTACTTCGGCGGCTACGTCACCGAGAACTTCATGGCCCTGCACGAAGGCCTGGGCATGAGCGAAGCGCAAGCCAAGCGCCTGGCGCAGAACAGCCTGGATGCCAGGCTGGTGTGAAAAGCCGGTAGCCCGGCGTTGAGCGAAGCGATACCCGGGGCAGCCGATTCCTGGGTATCACTGCGCTCAAAAGCAGCCTACGGGTGGCGAGCCGGGATCAATGCCCCTTATGCTCATGCCCACCTTCTGCCGCCGGCTCATCCTTCTGCACCGCCACTTCGACCGTCACCGGCCCGGCCTTTTCGAAGGTCAGGGTCATCGGAAAGCGATCACCGGCCTGGGCCTGCTGCTTCAGGTTGAACAGCATCACGTGATAGCCCATGGGCGCGAACTTCACTTCGCCGCCAGCCGGAATCACCACGTTCTGTACCTGCTGCATCTTCATCATGCCGTTCACGTGGGCGTGCTCATGGATCTCCGCCTTGCCGGCAACCGGCGTTTCGACGGTGAGCAGACGGTCATCGGCATCGCCCTTGTTGTGCACCACGAAGTAGGCAGCGGCAGTCGGCGCCACCGGCGGCATTTCACGCGACCAGGGGTGGTCGATGTGCAGTTGGCCGACTTCATATTCGTGAGCATTGGCCAGCAGGCTAGTGGCGAGCAGTGCGGCGGTCAGAGCCAGTTTCTTCAAGATCATGGTGTTTCTCCTTCAAATGAATTCGGGTCGGCCGCTGCGAGGCGGCCGACAGGTTCAGGCCAGACGGCGCGCGCCGAGGCGTGACAGCAGCAGAAAATCGAGTGCCCAAATCGCCAACAGCGAAGCGCCGACCAGGGGGAACAGCACGCCGAGGCCGATCATGATCGCCACGCCGATCTTCCAGCGCGGCAGGTCATGGCGCAGCGGCGGCACGCCCAGGCCTCCGGCGGGGCGGCGTTTCCACCACATGATCAGGCCACTGACCGAGCTGAGCAGAATCATCAGACACACGAACAGCATGAACAGCTGATGTGGCAGGCCGTAGAATTTGCCCATGTGCAGCATCACGCCACCTTCCACTGCACGCGCCGCCAGGCCGTAGTCGGCCCAGCGCACGTCAGCCAACACCGCGCCGCTGTATTGATCGACATGCAGGGTGGCGTCGTTGCGCGGATCATCGGCGAACACCGCGATGGTGTAGACGCCGGTCGGCGTAGTCGGAAAGGTGATGCTGTAGCCTGGGTGCACGTTTCGCTCGCTGGCGATGTCCACCACCTGCTGCAGGCCCACGGTCGGGTTGGCGGTGGATGCCGGGGTGGCGCCGCCATTGTGCGCCGCATGGGGGTCGGATTCGGGCAGCGGGGTGTTCTCCAGCGCCCAGGGCACGGTTTGCTTGTGGCTCTGATTGAGCTCGCCGGCCTGGCGCTCGGAGGTCGGCACCTGATCCCACATAGCGGCCGGAAACTGGTTCCAGGCGCCAGCGAACTGCTTGCCCCAGAAGCCGGTCCAGGTCATGCCGGTGAGCAGCATGAACAGCAGTAGCAAAGCGCCCCAGAAGCCGGTGACTGCGTGCAGATCACGCCAGAACAAGCGGCCACGAGCCGACAGCCGTGGCCATAGCACACCCGCGCCGCGCCCACGCGGCCACCACAGGTACAGCCCAGACACCACCAGCACCACGCCCCAGCCGGCAGCCAGTTCGATCAGCCGATCGCCCGGCGTGCCTATCAACAGGTCGGCGTGCACGGCGCGGGCCAGGGCCTGCAGGTTGTCGTGGGCGTCCTGGGTACCGAGAATCGCGCCCCCGTAGGGGTCGACGAACACGTTACGAGTGCGCTCGCCGACCTTCACCACGAACTGGGCGCTGTGGTTGGCGTCCACCGGCGGCAGGTACTTGCCAATGCTGCCCTGGGGATAAACGGCCTGCACGCGGCCGAACATCTCGTCAGCGGTCAGCTGCTGCCCCGAAGGTTCGACCTGCAGCAGGTCGGCGTACATCAACTGGTCCAGCTGCGGTTTGAAAAGGTAAATGATGCCGGTCAGCGACAGCATGATCATGAACGGAATGACGAACAGCCCGGCGTAGAAGTGCCAGCGCCAGGCGAGGTTATAGAAGGACGGTGTCGCGTTTTTCATGTGAAGCCCGATCGTGTGCATAAGCGAACGGCCCGCAACGCCAAGCGCGCAGCAGGCCACGACAAATCAGCGAATCAGGCGATCAGGGGCGAAGCGCGAGGGTTGGCCGAGGGCCACAGATAACGGACAGCACCGCCGGGTTCGGCGCTGGGGCGTGGAGTGATCCGGCGCAGCCTGGGCAGCAGGCCGAGCAGGCCGAAGAAAGCGGCCAGCGCCAGAGCCACAAAGGTGGAACACAGCAGACAGCCACTGCCCATCAGCGGCATTGGCATGTTCGTGCCGGCAGCGCCCATGTCCATGGCGGCTCCGTGGCCTGCGCCGGCATCCAGGCCGCAGTAGCCGCCATCCATGCCGCTGAGCTGCAGACCGGTCATCTGCCCATGACCGACCGCACAGGCGAGCGCGCTGAACAGGACGCTGAAATACAGCACCCAGGCGAGCAATGAGCGGTTGGAGCGGGACAGGTTCATGGCTGGCGATTTTAGGGGCAGTGGCGGCAAACGGGCTGTGGTGGATTGCCGCAGCAGCTTAGCGGCGCCACGGCGCCTGCGCCAGCAACTCGGCGCAACGGGCCTGCACGAACTCGCGCAGCAGGTGCACCGGCTTGCTCAGCTGCTCGCGGTGGGTACAGATCAGGTTGAGCGGCGTCGGTTCGCCGAGCACCTCTGGTAGCAGCACTTTCAGGCGCCCGGCGTGCACGTCGCCGGCCACGTCCAGCCAGGATTTGTACACCACCCCGGCGCCAGCCACGGCCCAGCGCCGCACCACATCGGCATCGTCGCTGAGGCGATCACCAGCCACCTGCAGGCTGTGTGCCCGGTCGCCGTCGTGAAACCGCCAGCGCTCGTAGGCGCGGCCACCAAGCATGTAGACCAGGCAGTTGTGCTGGCGCAGATCAGCGATCTGCCGCGGCTCGCCATGGCGCTGCAGGTAGGCTGGCGCGGCGCACAGCACCCGGCGGTTGCCCGGCGCCACCGGCAGCGCCACCAGGCTCGAGTCCTCTGGCTCGCCGTAGCGCAGGGCGATGTCGACGGGCTCGCGAAACAGATCGGTGACCCGATCGCCAAGCAGCAGGCGCAATTGCACCTGGGGATGGGTCTGCATGAAGGTATCGAGCCAGGGCAGCAGCGTGTTGCGGCCGAAGTCCGAAGGCGCCGCGAGCTGCAGCGGCCCGCTGATCGCCGACTTGCTGCCGGCCAGTTGCTGGCGCCCCGCCTCCAGGCTCTGTAGCGCCTGGCGAGCGTGCAGCAGAAAGGCCTCGCCGTCGGCGGTCAGCCGCAAGCTGCGGGTCGAGCGCACGAACAGGCGCGCCTGCAACTGCTGCTCCAGGCGTTTGAGGCCGGCGCTGGCCACGGCCGGCGATATGTCCAGCTGGCGCGCGGCCGCCGACAGGCTGCCCTCCCCGGCGATGCGCACGAACAGTTGCAGGTCATCGAAACGCAGCATGGCGATCATCTTCAAAAAAATATTGAAAGAGACTCTAGCTGCCTATGGTTTCTCCTGGCAATGGATTGGCGCAAGCTGCCTTCCATCTCACATCCGCTACAGGACGCCCCCATGAAAGCCGTTGCCTATCACCAGTCGCTGCCCATCGATAATCCGCAGGCTCTGCAGGACGTCACGCTCGACGCACCGACGCCCGGCCCGCGCGACCTGCTCGTCGAAGTGAAAGCCATCTCCGTGAACCCGGTGGACACCAAAATCCGCCGTAACGTGGCGCCCGACGCCGTCCAGCCCAAGGTGCTGGGCTGGGACGCCACCGGTGTGGTCAAGGCGGTCGGCAGCGAGGTGACGCTGTTCAAGGTCGGTGATGAAGTCGCCTACGCCGGCGCCGTCAACCGTGCCGGGGCCAACAGCGAGCTGCACGTGGTCGACGAGCGCATCGTCGGTCGCAAGCCAAGCAGCCTGCCCTTCGCCGAAGCCGCTGCCCTGCCGCTGACCGCCATCACTGCCTGGGAGCTGCTGTTCGACCGCCTGCAGGTCGCCGATGGCACGGCCGACCAGGGCCAGAGCCTATTGGTCATCGGCGCCGCCGGTGGCGTCGGCTCGATCCTCGTGCAACTGGCCCGACAGCTCACCGGGCTGACCGTGATCGGCACCGCCTCGCGTCCGGAAACCCAGGCCTGGGTGCGCGAACTGGGCGCCCATCATGTGATCGACCACAGCAAGCCGCTGAACGAAGAACTGGCGCGGATCGGCATCGCCCAGGTCACCCACGTGGCCAGCCTGACCCAGACCGACCAGCACTATGACGCCATCGTCGAAGCCCTGGCCCCGCAAGGCCGCCTGGCGCTGATCGACGACCCGCTGCAGCCGCTGGACGTGATGAAGCTCAAGCGCAAGAGCATCTCCCTGCATTGGGAACTGATGTTCACCCGCTCGCTGTTCGAGACCGCCGACATGATCGAGCAACACCGCTTGCTCAATCGCGTCGCCGACCTGGTGGATGCCGGCACCCTGAAAACCACACTGGGCGAGCACTTCGGCACCATCAATGCCGAAAACCTGCGCCGCGCCCATGCCCTGCTGGAAAGCGGCAAGGCCAAGGGCAAGATCGTGCTGGAAGGGTTCTGATCCTGCCTGAGAGGCGCCGATAACCGGAGCGCCTCGCCTCTGGGACAGGCACCTGACCTGCCCTACGGGGATCTTGCACTATCGAAATCGTGCGCAATGATCCTCGGGCGGCAAGGCGGCGGTGTACCACACGTAATCCGCTTGCTCGGCGGTCACCGGTTTACCCACTTCGGAAAGGATCAGCACCTGGGCGCCATCTGGCTCGCCCAGGTCGCTCAGGTGCAGCGGCACGCCCAGATCGCGCCGCACGTGAAAGGCGCCAGCGAACAGCATCGCCGGCTGCGGCGCTTTCAACAGTTGCTCGGCCATGCGCCGGTCGCGTTGCTGCTGCACGGCGAGCATCGCTGGCAGCTGGCTGATCGGCAGCTTGTCGCAATGGGACTCGCGAATCTGCGCCAGTAGCGGCTCCTGCACGGCCGCCGCGGTCGAGGCCTCCCCTCTCAGCAGCGATTGCTTGCGGTAAATCGTCATGATCTCGGCACGGTCGAGATTCGCTGCACGCAGCGGGTAATCCTGCACCAGTGCATGACGCACGATGGGGCCGTACAGCGCCCACGGCCAACCGTTACTCCACTCCAGCGCCTTGGGCAGATCGGCGATCTGCAGGCCTTCACGCAATTGCTGCTTCACATCTTCGACCTGCGGCTGCTGGCTGTTCGCGAGCATTTCCAGCAACAGGCTGCCTTGCCCTCGCCGCGCCTCCAGGGCGCGCAGCAACCACAGCTGCAGGGCATGGTGATCCGGATTGTCATGCTGCTCGCCGACCAGCACCCGGGGCGCCTTCGCCAGGTGAGCGACGAGTTGCTCGGGCGTCAGCCGTGCGCCGCTGCGCAGGTCGATGATCTGCCCCAGGTTGGCGTGCCCACGCCCCTCCGGGCTTTGCCACACGGGCACGGGCGCCAGGGCGGGCGGGCTTTGGCAGGCAGTGAGCAGCAACAGCAGGGCGAAAAACAGCGTACGCATCGGGCTTCCTTCAACGGGCGACGATCAACGGGTGCCCGCGTTCGGGGTGGCGTTGCACCAGCACTTCCAGGCCGAACACCGCGTGCAGCGGCTCGGCACGCAGCACCTCGGCAGGCAGTCCGATGGCATGGGCACGACCGTCGTTGAGCAACAGCAGGCGGTCGCAATAACGCGCCGCCAGGTTCAGGTCATGGAGAATGACCATCACCGCGGCGCCCTGTTCGGCGAAGCGGCGCACGGCCTGCAAGGTGGTGTGCTGATGCAACGGGTCGAGCATGGAGGTCGGCTCGTCGAGCAGCAGCGTCTGCTCGGCACCGCCAGGCCATAGCTGCGCCAGCACCCGCGCCAGGTGCACACGCTGACGCTCGCCGCCGGACAGCTGCAGGTAGCTGCGTTCGGCCAGGTGCTCGGCATCGGCGGCCTGCAGCGCCTCGCGGACGATCTGTTCATCACGCTCGCGGCCGGTGTCGTGGGGCATGCGGCCCATCATCACCACATCGCCGACCACGAAACCGAAGCTCAGCGACGAGCTTTGCGGCAGCACCGCCAGGCGCCGCGCGCGTTCCGTGCCCGGCCAACCCTGCAGCGGACGATCGTCCAGAACGACCTCGCCCGCTGCAGGGCTCAACTCGCCGCACAGGGCGCCCAGCAAGGTGCTCTTGCCAGCGCCATTGGGGCCGAGCACGCCCAGCACTTCACCAGGCTGCAGCTGCAGGTCGATATCGGCCAGTACGGTCTTGTCGCCACGCTGGATCGACAGCTTGCGGGCACTGAGCATCAGGTGCGTCCTCGCAGCAGCAGGTAGAGAAAGAACGGCGCGCCGATCAGGGCGGTGACGATGCCGATGGGCAGCTCGGCGGGGGACAGGATCAGCCGCGCGAACAGGTCGGCGAGCAGCAGCAAACTGGCGCCCGCCAACGCCGAGGCCGGCAGCAGCACGCGGTGATCGGGGCCGACCAGCAGCCGCACCAGGTGCGGCACCACTAGGCCGATGAAACCGATCATCCCCGCAGCAGCTACGGCAGCACCCACGCCCAGCGCGGTACAGAACACCAGCTCGCGCTTGAGGCGTTCCACCGCAACGCCCAGATGGCGCGCCTCGGACTCGCCGAGCAGCAGGGCGTTCAGCGCCTGGGCGCGGCGCGGCAGCCACAGCGCCACCGCCAGGGTGACCAGCAGCAGCGGCCACAGCCGGGCATAGCTGGCGCCGTTGAGGCTGCCCAGGTTCCAGAAGGTCAGGGTGCGCAAGGTGGCATCGTCGGCCAGGTAGGTGAACAGGCCGATGCAGGCGAACGCCAGGGCATTGAGGGCGATGCCGGCAAGCAGCATGGTGGTCACGCTGGTTTGCCCGTTGCGGCGCCCCAGGCGATAGACCAGCGCGGTCACCACCAGGCCGCCGAGAAAGGCGCACAGCGATAGCAGGTAAGGCGCGAACAGCTCCGGCATCCCGCCCATGGCGGCGCCCCCGACGATGGCGATGGCTGCGCCGAGTGCCGCACCGCTGGAAACGCCGATCAGGCCGGGGTCGGCCAGCGGGTTGCGAAACAGCCCCTGCATGGCCACGCCGCACAGCGCCAGCACGGCGCCGACCGCCAGGCCCAGCAGGGTGCGCGGCATGCGGATCTGGCCAAGAATCAGCTCGGCTTGCTGCAGGCCATCGTCCGCCAGTGGTAAGCCGGCCAGGCGCAGGGCGGCCCGCAGGGTATCGCCCAGTGGCAGGCTCACCGGCCCGAGGGCCAGGGACAGCCACAGGGCGAGCGCCAGCAGCAGGCCCAGCGCGATGAACAGTGAGCGCGGGGCGATCACCGGTTTCATGGCGTGGCGGGTGCCAGCGGTGTAAGCCCGGGATAGAAGGCGGCGGAAAGCTCGGCGAGGCCGGCGGGAATGCGCGGGCCGAGCCCGCCGACCAGCAGGGTCGGGTCGATAGCCACCAGGCGCCCTTGCTTGCCGGCCTTGGTCGAGGCCAGAGCCGGGTTCTGCTTGAGCAGCGCCTGGCGGGCCTCGTCGCCGCTAAGGCGGCGGTCGGCGAAGACCACCACCTCAGGATCCAGCGCCAGCAGCGCCTCGGTGGACAGCGCCTTGTAGCCTTCGTGGGTGGTCAGGTTCTTGCCGCCAGCCTGCTCGATCATCCAGGCAGCCGCCGTATCCTTGCCGCCGGCCATGGGGCTGCTGCCGGCATGGCCGAGCAGCAGCAGCAGAACGGTCGGCGCCGGGCTTTGCGCCTGGGCCCTGGCGACCCAGTCGGCCTGTTCGCTCAAACGCGCCTGATAAGCGGCGAACACGCTCTCGGCCCGCGCCTCGTCGCCCAGCAGCACCCCAATGCGCTTGAGATTGCCATGCAGCACCTGCAGGTCGGCATCGGCAGGCAGCGCCTCGACCTTTACGCCGGCGGCGGCCAGCTGCGCCAGTACCGGCGGCGGGCCCATCTCCTCGGTACCGAGGAGCACCTCGGGGCGCAAGGCCAGAATGCCCTCGGCGGCCAGTTGGCGCTGGTACCCGACGCTTGGCAGCTTCTGCAACGAGGCCGGGTGTTGGCTGGTGGTGTCCACGCCGACCAGTTTGGCCTCACCGCCGAGCTCGACCACCCACTCGCTCAGGGAGCCCCCGGCGCTGACCCAGCGTTGCGGCAGGTTGTCGGCGCTTGCCGCCAGTGGCACCAGCAGGCTGGCGAGCAGGGTGAATGCAGCGAGGGGACGGATCATGGAACAACTCCGGAAGCGGGTTCGTAGCGGCCGCCCGAACGCAGGGGCGGCCGAGGCTGGCAGTGTAGCGTCAGGCCGGCAGAGCAGGTGTCTGCTCGGCCAGAAGACGCCAATCCTCGCGCTCCGGCACGCCGGGCTTGCGCGCGCCGAACAACTGCACGATCAGCTCACCGCTGGCATCGAACGCCTCCCAACTGGTGATCACGCCGTCGCTGCTCGGTTTGCGGACGCGCCACAGTTCATGGATGTCGCCGGTCTTGAGGTGCAGGTTGAACTGCGGGTCGAGCACGTTGAACCAGGTGTCCATCCACTTCAGGTTGCTGACCGGCCCGGTATGGATCTGGATGCAGTGACGGTTGCCGACGAACACCATGATCGGCACTTCGCCGGCTGCCGCGCGCTCGAACAACCCCGCAAGCGCCTCGGGCGCCAGCGGTTCGGCCCATTCACGACCGGCCAGGCGCAACGCCTGGGTGCGTGCCGCGCCGTGGTTCTTCAGCAGGGCGAAGAAATGGTGGGTGTCCTTCAGCGCTGCCCAGCCGGCGCGCAAGGCGTCGCCGTCGATAGCGGCGTCCGGCTGAACGGTCGCAGGAGCCGGCATCGGCTTGAGCGCCAGTTCGCTGCTTTGCTGCTCATCGCGAAAACGCGAGAGCAGCGGCTCCCAGGCTTCCAGCTCGCTGCGTTCGGTAAGGTAGACCTTGTGCACCGCGGTGCCCTGGTGATCGAACACCTGCACGCTGCGCAGCACGCCGCGCGGCGTCTGCTCGGCCACGGCGAAGACGCTGGCCCAGCCGCCGAGGAACAGACGCAGGTCGATATCCGGCGACACCACCAGGCCCATCTGGCCATTACCGGCGATCGTCACCTCGCGGTAAACGCCCTTGCGCTCGTGCACGCAGGATTCGTTGCGGGTCAGCGCCATCACGTGGCCGAGCTCGCCCAGCGCGGGCAGCAGCGTTGCCCAGTCGGGGCGCAGGCGCACGGTATCCACAGCCAGGCGGCTGGCGGTCAGCTCGGCCTCACTGACGCCCAGCTTCGCCGCCGCATCCCGGGCCCGCAGGTGCGGCTGCTCGGCACGCAGGTTCTGCCAGGCGGCATGCAAGCCCTCGCCCGCTACGGATAGATCACTCATCACACCAACTCCTTTTAGGCCCATCGACAGGCGGGGCGCCCCTAATTGAAAGGTTAAACGCCTGGTACGGGGAACGAAACCGCCAACAGCCGACGAATCCTAATCGACAAACAATCTCTTTTACAAATACGAATCATTAATATTTAATCAGCCGCCGTGCCGACCCCTTCCGACATGATCAAGGAGAATCGCATGTCGACTCGCCCGCCCTACCCGCTTCGCGCCTGCCTGCCCTTGTTGCTATTGGGCTCCACCCTCGCCACCGCAGAACCATTGCAGCTGGAACGAACCACGATCAGTGCAACCCGCACGGAACAGCCTGTGGATGCCGTACCCAGCACAGTGACGGTGCTGACCGAGCAGGACATCGACCGCAAGAACGTGAAGGACATCCGCGATCTGGTGCGTTACGAGCCCGGGGTGTCGGTCAGCGGTACAGGTAGCCGATTCGGCCTGGCAGGCTTCACCATTCGCGGCATCGGCGGCAATCGCATCCTCACCCAGGTGGATGGTGTGCCGATGCCGGATGCATTCGCCTTCGGCCCATTCCTCGACGCGCGGCGCAACTATGTCGACCCGGATACGCTCAAGCGCGTGGAGATCATTCGCGGCCCCGCCAGCTCACTGTACGGCAGCGATGCGATTGGCGGCGCGGTCAGCTTCCTGACCAAGGATGCCGCCGACTATCTCGACGCGGGCGATGACGCCTACGCACGATTCAAGACGGGCTACGATGGCGCCGACGACAGGTGGTCGCGCAGTGCCACGTTCGCCGCACGCCAGGGTCAGGTCGATGGCCTGCTGCACCTGGGGCGACGTGACGGCCAGGCGCTCGACACCTTCGGTGGACGCAGCGGAATCGGGGCTGCACGGGAAGAAGCCAACCCCCAGGACTACACAGCCAACAACCTGCTCGCCAAGCTCGGCTGGAATTACCTCGACACTGATCGCTTGCAACTGACCTATGAGCGCTACGAAGACGATGCCGATACCCGGGTGCTCAGCGAATACAGCACCACGGCCACCGTCCGTACCTCCGACGCGACCGACAACACCGACCGCCAGCGCCTCAGCCTGCAGCACAGCTTCGCCCTGGATACGGCCATCAGTGACAGCGCCGAATGGCAAGTGAGTTATCAGCAAAGCCAGATTCGGCAGCGTACCTTCCAGCAGCGCTTCAGCGGTGGCAGCCTGCGCGAGCGCAGTCGCGACTCGACGTATCAGGAAGACCTGTGGGCGTTCAACGCCAAGCTCGACAAGGCCTTCGACACCGGAGCAGCAAGCCACCACCTGATTTATGGCGTCGACTTCAAGCGCTTGGAAAGCAGCGACCTGCGCAAGGGCCGCGAAGTATTCGCCAGCACCGGCTTGCCCGTACCGGCCATTCCCGGTGATGAAAGCTTCCCGCTCAGCGACTTCCCCGATCCCACCTCGACCGAATACGCCTTTTTCGTGCAGGACACCATCGACATCGGTCGCTGGACGCTGCTGCCCGGCTTGCGCTACGACCATTATGAGATGAAGCCGGAGGTCACAACGCACTACCTGAACAGCCAGCCGATCAACCGCAACCCGGCTAATTATCGCGATGAGGCGCTATCGCCCAAGCTCGGTATCACTTATCGCATCGATGACGCCCACAGTGTTTACGGCCAATACGCCGCTGGGTTTCGCGCACCTAACCCGGTGGATATCTTTGGCGAGTTCATCAACTTCGCCCGTAATTACCAGACCATCGCCAACCCCAGCCTCAAGCCGGAAACCAGCGACAGCTACGAAATCGGCCTGCGCGGTCAGTACGATGCCGGGGTCTTCGGCATCGCTCTGTTCTACAACCGCTACGACGACTTCATCGAGCAGGTCACGCTGCCCAACGACCCAACGGGAGCGGGCCGCATGACGTTCCAGTACCAGAACCTCGACCGGGTGACCATCCGTGGTGCCGAGGCGCGCGGCGAACTGCGCCTGGATCGCCTCGGTCTGCCCGCCGGCAGCCATTTGCGCAGCGCCATCGCTTACGCCCGCGGCAAGGATGAGGCAACCGGCCAGCCGATCAACAGCATCGACCCGCTCAAGGCAGTCTTCGGTCTCGGCTACGATGCACCGAGCGGGCAATACGGCGGCGAACTGAGCTGGACCCTGGCGGCCGCCAAGAAGCGTGTCGATCAGACGCAGATCGCCAATCAGTACGAACCCTCGGGTTACGGCACACTGGATCTGAGCGCGTACTGGAACATCGGCGCTGGCGTATCGGTCAATGCCGGGCTGTTCAACCTGACGGACAAGCAGTACTGGCACTGGGGCGACGTGCGCAGCCTCACCGAGAACAGTTCGAGCCTTGGCCGCTACACCCAGCCAGGTCGTCACGCGGCCTTCAACCTGATCTGGGAGATCTGAGCCAAAGCTCCTTGCATACGGACGCGCGCCCCTTCCATCCCCAGGCCGATGCGGGATAATCCCCGCCCTGGCCTGGAGAATTCGATGATCCGTCTATGCGCCCCCGATGAGCTGCCGGAAGCTCAGAGCCGGGGGTTTCGTGTTGAAGACATGCAGCTGTTCGCCGTGCGCAAGGGCGGCGAGGTGTTCGTGTACCGCAACCGTTGCCCGCACCGCGGCGTGCCGCTGGAATGGCAGGCCGACCAGTTTCTCGATCCCAGTGCCAGCCTGATCCAGTGCGCACGGCATGGCGCGCTGTTTCTGATCGAGTCCGGTGAGTGCGTGGCGGGGCCGTGCGAGGGGCAAGCGCTGCGGCCTATCGACAGCCGCGAAGATGGCGAGGGGATCTGGGTCGATCTGTAGCGCCAATAACCCTGGGTATCGCTTCGCTCAACCCCAGGCTACAGGAGCGACGCCGCCCCGTAGCCCGAGTCGAGCGCTGCGATACCCAGGAACGCACTCAACCCAGCAGCACATCCAGCCGTCGCATCACCTCGATCCCCTGAGGCGAAATATCCACCCCATAGGCCAGCACCTCGACGCCCGCCTGCACCGCCTCGCGCAGCGCAGCGGCGTAAGCCGGATCGATTTCCTCGGCTGGCCGCACAGCCTCGATGCCCGACAGGTTCACGCAATACAGCTGCACGGCGCGCACGCCGCTGCGCGCCAGGGCAGCCAGCTCGCGCAGGTGCTTGGCGCCGCGCTCGGTGCGCGCATCCGGGAAGGCAGCGACCCTGCTGTCGGAAAATCCCAGGGTCACGCTTTTCACTTCGACGAAGGCTACGCCGCCCGGATACTCGAGGCAGAAGTCGACCCGGCTGCGCTCCACGCCGTACGGCACCTCGCGGCGCAAGGCAGTGAAGCCGGCCAGCTCGGGGATTCGCCCGGCACGCAAGGCCTCTTCGACCAGCGCGTTGGCCCGCGCCGTATTGATGCAGGCCAGCCGACCATGGGGCGTTTCACCGACTTCCCAGGTGCCGGGCAGCTTGCGCTTGGGATCGTTGGAGCGGCTGAACCACACCCAACAGCCTTCGCTCATGCAGTTGAGCATCGAGCCGGTGTTCGGGCAGTGGATGGTCAGCAGTTCACCGCCAGCGGTTTCGATATCGGCGAGAAAGCGCTTGTAGCGGCGCAGCAACCGGGCCTCTTCGAGGGGCGGATCAAACTGCATGGGCTTGCCAGCTCTTCAGGCCACGGGCGATGCGCGCGACGGCTTCTTCGAGACGCGGCAGGCTCTGGGTGTAGGCGAAACGCACATGGTGGCCGGCCTGATGGCGACCGAAGTCCAATCCCGGCGTGAAGGCCACATGTTCGGTTTCCAGGAAGTGCTGACAGAAGGCATAGGCATCACCGCCAAAAGCGCTCACGTCGGCATACAGATAGAAGGCCCCCTCGGGCTCGACGGCGATGCCGAAGCCGAGCTCGCGCAACGCCGGCAGCAGAAAGTCGCGGCGCTCGGCAAAGGCGGCGCGGCGCTCCTCGAAGATGGCCATCGACTCCGGCTGGAAGCAGGCCAGCGCAGCATGCTGAGCCATGCTCGGCGCGCTGATGTAGAGGTTCTGCGCCAGTTTCTCCAGGTCCGCCACCGCCGCATCGGGCGCCACCAGCCAGCCCAGGCGCCAGCCGGTCATGCCGAAGTATTTGGAGAAGCTGTTGAGTACGAAGGCGTCGTTATCCACTTCCAGCACGCTGCTGGCGTCCACGCCGTAGGTCAGGCCGTGGTAGATCTCGTCGACCACCATATGCCCGCCACGGGCTTTCAGCGCTTGGGACAGGGCAGCGAGCTCGGCGGCGCTCAACAGCGTGCCGGTCGGGTTGGCCGGTGAGGCGAGCAAGGCGCCGACGCTGTCGTCATTCCAGTGCTCGGCAACCGTTCCCGGTGTGAGCTGATAACGCTGCTCGGGGCCGACCGGCACCAACTGCGCCGCCCCTTCGACCAGGCGCAGAAAATGCCGGTTGCAGGGGTAGCCCGGGTCGGCCAGCAGCCAGTGCTTGCCGGGGTCGACCAGCAGGCTCGCCGCCAGCAGCAGTGCACCGGAGCCGCCCGGCGTGATGAGAATGCGCTGGGGGTCTATGCTCAGCCGATAGCGTTGCGCGTAGAAGCCCGCAATCGCCTCACGCAATGCCGGCAAGCCGCGTGCGGCGGTGTAACGGGTATGGCCGGCAGCCAGCGCCGCCTGGCCAGCGGCCACGATGGGCGCGGCGGTGGTGAAATCCGGCTCGCCGATCTCCAGGTGAATGACGTCATGGCCCTCGGCCTGCAACTGGTTGGCGCGCGCCAGCAGGGCCATCACATGAAAGGGTTCGATCGCGCGGCTGCGGGCGCTGTAAGGCTGTGCCATGGGAATGCCCCGGGAAACGATAAAGGTGGAATTCTATCAGGGGCGCTCTGTCATACCGTGCCAACGCACCACTGAAATACGTGTTTACATTGCGATTGCAGGCTTTGGCATCCGCCATGGGGTGGCTCTTCAGGCTCACCACGAAGCCCAGGCAGGGCCGGCTGGAAACCAGACGCACAACCGCGACATCCGGGAGTGGCGCGGCTTGAGTCGATCTGGTAAGTTCGCCGGCTTGCAGTCGCAGGGCCGTTATTGTAAACGGCAACGGACACATTCCCTGCGCAGTGGATTAGAGAGAGTGAGAGGCGGTCATCCATGCCCACCAAAGCAAAAGCAACAAACGGCCAATTGATTCGTGGCTTCGAACCCTACAAGGAAACCAAGGGCGAGGAGTACATGAGCGAGGCGATGCGCGCCCACTTCACCAGTATCCTGAACAAATGGAAGCTGGAACTGATGCAGGAAGTCGACCGTACCGTGCACCACATGCAGGACGAAGCGGCCAACTTCCCGGATCCAGCCGACCGCGCCAGCCAGGAAGAGGAATTCAGCCTGGAACTGCGCGCCCGTGATCGCGAGCGCAAGCTGATCAAGAAGATCGACGAGACGCTGCAGCTGATCGAAGACGAAGACTACGGCTGGTGCGACTCCTGCGGTGTCGAGATCGGCATCCGTCGCCTGGAAGCGCGCCCTACCGCCACCCTGTGCATCGATTGCAAGACCCTGGCGGAAATCAAGGAAAAACAGGTCGGCTCCTGAGTCGATCCACAGACGGGGCGCTCAGGCGCCCCGTTTCGTTTCGCCCCCGCACAAACGCCCCGCCATGCATAAACCCGCCTATATCGGTCGCTTCGCGCCCACGCCCAGTGGCTACCTGCACTTCGGCTCACTGGTCGCCGCCCTTGCCTCCTATCTCGATGCCCGCTCCGTCGGCGGCCGCTGGCTGCTGCGCATGGAAGACCTCGACCCGCCCCGAGAAGTGCCTGGTGCCCAGGCCGCCATCCTGCAGACCCTGGAGCGCTATGGCCTGCACTGGGACGGCGAGCTGGTGCGCCAGAGCGATCGCCACGGCGAATACGAAGCGCTGGTGCAGCGCCTGTTCGACCAGGGCCTGGCCTACGCCTGCACCTGTTCGCGCAAGCAGCTCGAAGGCTGCGGTGGCATTTACCCGGGCCATTGCCGCAACGCCGGGCACGCCTGCCATGACGCGGCCATCCGCCTGCGCGTGCCCGAGCTGACCTACCGTTTCACCGATCGCGTGCAGGGCGAATACAGCCAGCACCTGGGCCGCGAGGTCGGCGACTTCGTGATCCGTCGCCGCGACGGCCTGTACGCCTACCAGCTCGCCGTGGTGCTGGACGATGCCTGGCAGGGCATCAACAGCGTGGTACGCGGCGCCGACCTGCTCGACTCCACGCCGCGCCAGCTCTACCTGCAGGAGCTGCTCGGCTTATCCCAGCCGCGTTATCTGCATGTGCCGCTGATCATCCAGCCCGACGGCCACAAGCTCGGCAAGTCCTACCGCTCGCCGCCCCTGCCCGGCGACCAGGCCACGCCTTTGCTGATCCGCGCATTACGTGCCCTGGGTCAGCCCGCGCCCGACGAGTTGGTCGATACCAGCGTCGAAGAGCTGCTGCAGTGGAGCGCCAGGCATTGGGACGCCAGCCTCATTCCCCGTACCCGCAACCTCGCGGAAAGCCAGTTGCGCTGAACGCCGCTAACGGTCAGCCTTGCCCACCCAACGTCATCATCAGGAAATCGCCATGCGCGCCCAGTTCGAAGAACTCATCGGCAAAATCAGCTCGGGCTGCCTGCCGCAGGATGAAATCACCCGCATTGCCGACGAGGCCGCCCAGGCCTACGCAGACCCGGCCGCTTTCCTGGCGGCCAATCCGGACATCAATTACGACGACAGTTTTCCCATTCCCCTGGGCGAGTGGATGGTGGTCGGCAACCTGCCAGAGACCGTGCTGTTCCAGGCCGACAGCTATGAAGACCTGTTCAGCCAGATCACCGAGTCGTTCGGGCCCGAGGTGAGCTTCGTACTGGCCGCCAAGCAGTTGAAGAAGGTCGAACCGCTCAAGGCCCTGAACCGCATCCAGGTGCAGCTCGGCAGCCTGTCGAAGGAAACCCAGGGCTACACGCTGGTCGACTTCAGCGAACCGCTGGATGACGAGCTGCAGGCGGTGCTGGTTTACACCACCGACCTGCCACGAGTGCTGGAGCTGGCGGTCGAGATCGGCATTTACGCGGCGCCGGCTTACGAAGCGCTGAAGGCTGCTCGGGCGCAATAAATACTGCTGGCACCTGAGTGTCGCTTCGCTCGACCCAGGCTACGTCACTTTAAAGCCCCGCGTCGTGCAGCCGACGCAGGTGCTCGATATACAGGCCGACCGGATCGACACCCTCGCCGACCCGGCCGAAGTGCTGGTTGACGATATCCAGGTGATCGAGCGGGTAATCGTCGCGGATCACCTTGCCCAGATGCGAACTGACCCGCCCGACCATGCCGTCGCATTGACCGGCCTCGCGCACGAAGGTGCGGGCGAAACGCCGACAGAACCAGTTCGACGGATCACGTCGGTTGCCACCCTGGTCGGTGATGCCCGGCTGCAGGGTGCCGGACCAGGAGTAATAGCGCACGCCATTGACCTCCTCGGGCCCGTCTTCGCCCCAAGCCGAGGGCAAACCCTGCGGGTACTGGTGGTTGAAAATGCCCACGCCCTCGGTGGTCAGCGAGCGGTGGGCGGCGGTGGCGTTGATCGGCAGGCTCGCCCCGCGTAGCCCGCCGTCGAGCAGGGTAAATAGCCGCGCCAGCATATGGGTGCTGGTGCGCATCAGCAGGCTGCGCAGGCTTTTCGAGGCGTACTTGCGTTCTAGGTGATCGGCCAGCTCGGAACCCTGGTTGGGCCCGGCCACGGAGGTTACCGAGGCGACCCATTCCGGGCGGTGGGCGGCGGCGTACCGGCACACCAGTGCGCCCTGGCTATGGCCGATCAGGTGCACCTTCTGCGCGCCGCTGCGCCGCCGCGCCTCGGCAATCTGCAGCAGCAGCTGTTCACCACGCAGTTCGGTGGCATGCACCGGCGACAGACGCGCCGGGTATACCTCAACACCCTGATTGCGCAGCGCAGTGGTGATGCCATACCAGTAGTCCATCCCGCACAGTTTTACGAAGCCCAGCATGCCGGGCACCAGCACCAGTGGATACCGGGGAACTGCGCGATGACCCTTTTCAGCTTCCATTGGAGCGTTACCTCGTGAGCGACTGGTCACGTGCAACGCGCATCATGACAGTCGATGGCCACTATCGAGCCGTTCGACTTCATCCAAGACTGCCTCGCCCCTAGCATGGTTCCGTGAAACACCGAATGCGAAACGAGGTACACCATGAAAGCCCTGACAATTACCCTGCTGCTGAGCCTGCTCAGCACCCAGGTGATGGCCCTCCCAAGCCGCAACCCGTCGCCGATCCTTGGTGAAGCCGTAGACAGCACCCAGCTGCAGATGCCGACCGAGCAGTGAGGCGCCCACCGCAAGGCCTGTGCGAAGGCACCTGATTTAAGCCGAACTTAATTCCCTGGCCCAGGCTCAGAAAAATGGTCTGGTTCATCACAAGGGAAATTAACCATGTTCAAGCAAAGCCTGGGTGCCGCCTGCGTACTGGCCGTTCTGACCGGTTGTGCCGGCAAGCCGGAAAATCCGGTCGACCACTTCACCTTCCGCAACGAACCGCTGGTCAAGCAGGTCGAGAAGGATATGAGCAAGTCCACCGTTCTCGAACTGGGCGGCCCACCTTCCACGGAAATCAACCGCACCGTCGCGCCGGGCACCTGCAACAACTACATCCTCAACAAGGATGGCAAGCAGCAGCCCTACTACGTCGCGTTCAACTCGGCTGACCGCGTGGAAAGCAAGGGCTTCCTGACCTGCGAACAGATGGAGATCAACGAGCGCGAGCGCGCCCGTGGTCACGGCATCTGATTGCTGACGCTGAAATTAAAAATGCCCGCCTCGTGAGAGAGCGGGCATTTTTTATGTCCAGCAAAACCTGCCTCTAACGCAGCTGCGCCGAAGCGCAGCTGACCATAAGCAGGTTTTAGATGGCGCCGCGGGCACGCAGTACGGCTAGCACCTGCTTGACGCCGTCCTCCACCGACACGCTTTGGGTGTCGATAACCAGGTCGGCATTGAGCGGTACATCGTACGGGAAGGACTCGCCCGGGATGTTGTCGCCACCGGCCGCGTACAGCCCCTGCGGATCGCGCTCGGCGCACACCTGCGGCGAAGCCTGTACGTAGACGGTGACCAGTCGCTCGGCGCCGATCAGCGCCC
This sequence comes from Phytopseudomonas straminea, assembly GCF_900112645.1. Classification (GTDB taxonomy): domain Bacteria; phylum Pseudomonadota; class Gammaproteobacteria; order Pseudomonadales; family Pseudomonadaceae; genus Aquipseudomonas; species Aquipseudomonas straminea. Next base: position 484,510 of record NZ_FOMO01000004.1, read on the forward strand.
TGGCCTGCTCGCGGCCTTCGGCATCCGGCGCCACGAACGCAGCGAGAGCAATCAGCCCTGCTTCGTTGAACTGACGCGCCACATGGGCGGCACGACGCCAGTTCTCGGCACGGCCGGCACGATCCTGCGGCAGCCCTTTGTTCAGGTCATGGCGCAGGTTCTGGCCGTCGAGCACGTACACCGCACGCCCCATGTCGAACAGCTTGCGCTCCAGGGCATAGGCCAGGGTGCTCTTGCCAGCGCCGGACAGACCACTGAACAGCACGGTGGCCGGCTGCTGGCCGAGGCGCGCAGCACGTTCCTCGGTAGACACGTGGCCGCTGTCGGCATGGTGCGCACCACTGCTGGCATCGGCGATGATCATGCCGGCGCCTACGGTGCCGTTGGTCAGGCGATCAATGACGATGAACGCACCGGTGGTGCGGTTGTGCTCGTAGCCGTCGAGCGCAATCGGGGCATCCAGGGCGATTTTGACCTTGCCGATCTCGTTGAGCTGGAGGCTGCTCGCCGCCCCCTGCTCCAGAGTGTTCACGTCGACCCGGTGGGTGATGCTGGCGATCGAGCCCGGCACATAACTGGTAGCACGCTTGATGTCGTATTTCTTGCCCGGCAGCATCGGCTCTTCGGCCATCCACACCAGCATGGCGTCAAAGCTGTCGGTCACCTGCGGACGGTTGTCGGCATGCACCAGCATGTCGCCGCGCGACACGTCGATCTCGTCTTCCAGGGTCAGGGTAATCGCCTGGCCCGGGCCGGCCTGCTCCAGCTCACCTTCGAAGGTGACAATGGACTTCACCCGGCTGCCCTTGCCCGACGGCAGCGCGATGACTTCATCGCCCTTGCGCACGATGCCGCTGGCCAGGGTGCCGGCGAAACCGCGGAAATTGAGGTTCGGGCGGTTGACGTACTGCACCGGTAAGCGCAGGTCGTCGAAGTTGCGATCGCCCGCCACTTCCACGCTCTCAAGAATTTCCATCAGCGACTGGCCGGTGTACCAGGGCGAGCGCTCGGACTTGTTGACCACGTTGTCGCCCTTGAGCGCCGACATGGGTACAAACTCCAGGGTGGTCGGGCGCAGGTCGATCTTCTCGGCAAAGGCCAGGTAATCGGCCTTGATCTGCTCGAACACGCCCTGGTCGAAGTCCTTGAGGTCCATCTTGTTGACGGCGACGACGATGTGCTTGATGCCCAGCAAAGACGCGATAAAGCTGTGCCGTTTGGTCTGGGTCTGCACGCCGTAACGGGCGTCGATCAGGATGATGGCCAGGTCGCAGGTCGAAGCGCCGGTGGCCATGTTGCGCGTGTACTGCTCATGGCCGGGGGTGTCGGCGATGATGAACTTGCGCTTGGCGGTTGAGAAATAGCGGTAGGCGACATCGATGGTGATGCCCTGCTCGCGCTCGGCCTGCAGGCCGTCGACCAGCAGCGCCAGGTCGACCTCCTCACCAGTGGTGCCGCTCTTCTTCGAATCGCGGGTGATGGCTTCCAGGTGATCTTCGTAGATCATCTTGGAGTCGTGCAGCAGGCGCCCGATCAGGGTGCTCTTGCCGTCATCGACGTTACCGCAGGTGAGGAAGCGCAGCAGTTCCTTGCGCTCGTGCTGAGCCAGGTAGGCGTGAATGTCCTGGCTGATCAAATCGGATTGGTGACTCATGGTGCGTGATCCTCAGAAATAGCCCTGACGTTTCTTTTCTTCCATCGAGCCGGCGGCGTCGTGATCGATCACGCGGCCCTGGCGCTCGGAAGTCCGGGTCAGGAGCATTTCCTGGATGATGTCGGTCAGGCTTTCGGCCTCGGACTCCACCGCGCCGGTCAGCGGGTAGCAGCCCAGGGTGCGGAAACGCACCTTCTTCTTCTGGATGCGTGCCTTCTCCTCGTCGCTCAGGTGCTCGAGGATACGCTCGTCATCGATCATGATCAGCGTGCCGTTCTTCTCGATCACTTCACGCTCGGCGGCGAAGTACAGCGGCACGATCGGGATCTGTTCCAGATAGATGTACTGCCAGATATCCAGCTCGGTCCAGTTGGAGAGCGGGAACACGCGGATCGACTCGCCCTTCTTGACGTTGCCGTTGTACACGTTCCACAGCTCGGGGCGCTGGTTCTTCGGGTCCCAGCGGTGCTTGCTGTCGCGGAACGAGTAGACACGCTCCTTGGCACGGGACTTCTCTTCGTCGCGGCGTGCCCCACCGAAGGCGGCGTCGAAGCCGTACTTGTCCAGCGCCTGCTTGAGGCCCTCGGTCTTCATCACATCGGTGTGCTTGGCACTGCCGTAGGTGAAGGGGTTCATGTCCTGCGCCACACCGTCGGGATTGATGTGGGTGATCAGGTCCAGACCCATCTCGCTGACCATCTTGTCGCGGAAGCGATACATCTCCTGGAATTTCCAGCGCGTATCGACGTGCATCACCGGAAACGGCAGCTTGCCGGGAAAGAACGCCTTGCGCGCTAGATGCAGCATCACGGCGGAATCCTTGCCGATGGAATAGAGCATCACCGGGTTGTCGAATTCGGCGGCCACTTCACGAATGATGTGGATACTTTCCGCCTCGAGCTGTTTCAAGTGCGTCAGTTTGTCGAGCATGGCTACTCACGAGGTCACGGTATTTATTCAGGCCAAACGGGCCTTGGACGAGCGCGCACTCTAGCACAGCACCTACTTCTAATCAGGGCGCCGCTTAGATCGAAACGCTCTAGCTTTATGCCTGGGAATTTGGACGTCTGGTACTCAAATTGGATTCGGGCAATCGATAAACAGGTGCTCGATGGCGAAGCGTCGGCTAAGGTATTCGCCCAGCGCCTGCACGCCGTAGCGCTCGGTGGCGTGGTGGCCGGCGGCGATGAAGCTGACACCGTTTTCCCGGGCGCTGTGGTAGGTCTGCTCCGAAGCTTCCCCGGTGAGGTACAGGTCGACGCCAGCAGCGATGGCCTGGTCGATATAGCCCTGGCCGCCGCCGGTACACCAGCCGATACGGCTGACCATTCGGTCTTCCTCCACCAGCAGTGGTTCGCGGCCCAGCACTTCGTGCACACGGCGAGCGAAGTCGCGGGCGCTCATTGGCTGCGTCAGCGAGCCGACCAGGCCAACGGTGCGAGGATTGTCGGGCTCCAGCGGCCCCTCTACGGTGATATCGAGCTGCCGCGCCAGCTGCACGTTGTTGCCGACGTCCGGGTGCACGTCCAATGGCAGGTGATAGGCCAGCAAGCTGATGTCATTGGCCAGCAGGGTTTTCAGACGGCGCTGCTTCATGCCGGTGATGCAGGGATTCTCACCCTTCCAGAAGTACCCGTGGTGAACCAGCAGCACATCGGCGCGCGCCTCGACGGCAGCCTCGATCATCGCCAGGCTGGCGGTCACGCCGCTGACGATGCGCTGCACCTGCGGCCGCCCCTCGACCTGCAGGCCATTGGGGCAATAATCGCTGATGCGCGAGGCGCCAAGGCAGCGTTCGGCTTCCTCCACCAGAGTGGTCAGGGCAATGGCCATACAGAATTCCTCACGAACGGTTGTGAACCGCTGCTTTCTTGGCACGGTTCTCTATAATGGCGCACCTTAAGGGCCCGCTAGGGGCCTCGCAACTCTCAGGACTGGATCGATGCTCAAGGCCCTGCGTTTCTTCGGCTGGCCACTACTGGTTGGCGTTCTGGTGTCGCTGCTGATCATGCAGCAGTACCCGCAGCTGGTCGGTTTGCCCATGCATGACGTGCAGCTGCGTCAGGCGCCGATCTACACGCGCTTCGAGGAGGGCCCTGCCTCCTACGCCACCGCCGTCAGTGTCGCCTCGCCCGCGGTGGCCAACCTGTACACCACCAAGTACGTGGGCAAATCCAACCACCCGCTGCTCGATGACCCGCAGTTCCGCAAGTTCTATGGCGAGAATCTGCCCGGCCAGCGCCGCATGGAATCCAGCCTCGGCTCGGCGGTGATCATGAGCCCGGAAGGCTACCTGCTGACCAATAACCACGTGACCGCCAACGCCGACCAGATCGTGGTGGCCCTCAAGGATGGCCGCGAGACTCTGGCTCGGGTGATCGGCAGTGACCCGGAGACCGATCTGGCGGTACTGAAGATCGATCTCAAGGATCTACCGGCCATCACCCTCGGCCGCTCCGACAACATCCGCATCGGCGACGTCACCCTGGCCATCGGCAACCCCTTCGGCGTCGGCCAGACCGTGACCATGGGCATCATCAGCGCCACCGGCCGCAACCAGCTGGGCCTCAACACCTACGAAGACTTCATCCAGACCGACGCGGCGATCAACCCGGGCAACTCCGGCGGCGCCCTGGTCGACGCCTACGGCAATCTGGTGGGCATCAACACGGCGATCTTCTCCAAGTCCGGCGGTTCTCAGGGCATCGGCTTCGCCATCCCGGTCAAGTTGGCGATGGATGTCATGCAGGCAATCATCGAGCACGGCAAGGTGATTCGCGGCTGGCTGGGCCTGGAAGTGCAGCCGCTGACCCCGGAACTGGCCGAGTCTTTCGGGCTTGAAGGCCGCAAGGGCATCATCGTTGCCGGCATCTACCGCAACGGCCCGGCGCAGAAGGCTGGCCTGCAGCCAAACGACCTGATCCTCAAGATTGACGGCGAACCAGCCGGCGACGCCCGCCGTTCGATGAACCAGGTGGCACGCGCCAAGCCCGGCGAGACCATCCGCATCGAAGTGATGCGCAACGGCAAACCGCTGGAGCTAAAGGCCGAGGTCGGCATCCGCCCACCGGTGGCCACCAGCAACTAACAACTGCCGCCGATATAAAAAAGCCAGGGCTCAGGCCCTGGCTTTTTCATTGCAGCTATCGCTCAGAGCGCCGCGAGTGCGTCCAACAGCGCCTGGTTCTGCTCCGGCGAGCCGATGCTAATGCGCAGGAACTGGGCGATTCGCTCCTGCTTGAAGTGGCGCACGATCACGCCCTGTTCACGCAGCGAGGCGGCGATACCGGCCGCGTCACGCTGTGGATGGCGGGCGAAGATGAAGTTGGCAGCCGAAGGCAGCACCTCGAAGCCCAGAGCCTGCAAACCGGCAACGACCTGCTCGCGACTTTCGATCACCGCAGCGCAGGTCTGCTCGAAATAGGCACGATCCTCGAACGCGGCCGCGGCGCCAGCAATGGCGATGCGATCCAGTGGGTAGGAGTTGAAGCTGTTCTTGATCCGCTCCAAGGCCTCGATCAAATCCTCTTGACCCACCGCTAGGCCGACACGCAGACCGGCCAGCGAGCGCGACTTGGACAATGTCTGGGTGACCAGCAGGTTGGGGTACTTGCTCACCAGGCTGATTGCCGACTCACCGCCGAAGTCGATATAGGCCTCGTCCACCAGCACCACGCTGTCAGGGTTGGCTTGCAGCAGACGCTCCACCGCCTCAAGCGCCAGCAGGCAACCGGTCGGCGCATTGGGATTGGGGAAAATGATGCCGCCGTTGGGCCGCGCATAGTCCTCGACGCGAATCTGGAATTGCTCGTCCAGAGCGATCGGCTCGGCCTGGATGCCGTACAGCCCGCAATAGACCGGATAAAAGCTGTAGCTGATATCCGGGAACAACAGCGGCTTGCCGTGCTGGAACAGGCCGTGGAAGGCATGGGCCAGGACTTCGTCCGACCCGTTACCGACGAATACCTGGCTGGTCGGCACACCGTAATAAGTAGCGACAGCCTGCTTGAGGCGATCGCCATTGGGGTCGGGATACAGGCGCAGGTCGTCGTTGAGCTCCGCCTGCATGGCGGCGATGGCCTTTGGCGACGGACCGTAAGGGTTCTCGTTGGTGTTGAGCTTGACCAGCTTGGTCAGCTTCGGCTGTTCACCTGGCACATAGGGCACCAGGCTCTTGACGAAGGGGCTCCAGAATTTGCTCATCTGCCCTTCTCTCCTCGAATTCGATGGTGATCGTGGCGCGGATACCCGCGCCGGCTGTCAATTCTTGATGCGATATTCGGCGCTGCGCGCGTGGGCGGTCAGCGACTCGCCGCGGGCCAGCACCGAGGCGATCTTGCCAAGCTCGGAGGCACCGGCGGCCGAGCAATGGATGATCGACGAGCGCTTTTGGAAGTCGTATACGCCCAGTGGAGAGGAGAAGCGCGCGGTGCCCGAGGTCGGCAATACGTGGTTGGGGCCAGCGCAGTAATCGCCCAGCGCCTCGGCGGTGTAGCGGCCCATGAAGATCGCGCCGGCATGGCGAATCTGCGGCAGGTACTGCTCCGGGTTCTCCACCGACAGCTCCAGGTGCTCGGGGGCGATGCGGTTGGCCACTTCGATGGCCTGGGTCATGTCCTCGACCAGAATCAGCGCACCGCGACCTTCGATGGAGGTGCGGGCAATGGTCTCGCGCTCCAGGCTCGGCAGCAGCTTGGCGATGCTTGCGGCGACCTTGTCGAGGAAGGCGGCGTCCGGGCTGACCAGAATCGCCTGGGCATCCTCGTCGTGCTCGGCCTGGGAGAACAGATCCATGGCGATCCAGTCCGGGTCGGTCTGGCCGTCACACACCACGAGGATCTCCGACGGCCCGGCGATCATGTCGATACCGACCTTGCCAAACACATGGCGCTTGGCGGTGGCCACGTAGATATTTCCCGGCCCGACGATCTTGTCCACCGGCGGCACGCTCTCGGTTCCGTAGGCCAGCGCGGCGACAGCCTGGGCACCACCGATGGTGAACACCCGGTCGACGCTGGCAATGGCGGCGGCGGCCAATACGATCTCGTTGATCTCGCCACGCGGCGTCGGAACCACCATGACCACCTCAGGCACGCCGGCGACCTTGGCGGGAATGGCATTCATCAATACCGAGGATGGGTACGAAGCCTTGCCGCCAGGCACGTACAGGCCGGCACGATCGAGCGGCGTGACCTTCTGCCCCAGCACCGTGCCATCGGCCTCGGTGTAGGCCCAGGAATCCTGCTTCTGCTTTTCGTGGTAGCTGCGCACCCGGGCGGCGGCAGTTTCCAGCGCCTGGCGCTGCTCGGCGGTGATGCGGGTGAGCGCCAGTTCCAGACGCTCGCGCGGCAGGATCAGGTCGGCCATCGAGGCCACGTCGAGCGCATCGAAACGCTGAGTGAACTCGACCACGGCGGCGTCACCGCGCTCGCGCACGGCCTTGATGATATCCAGCACGCGCCCATTGACGCCGTCGTCGGAGACGCTTTCCCAGCTCAGCAGATGATCCAGATGCTGGGCGAAATCCGCGTCGGCAGCGTTGAGTCGGCGAATGGCAACTGGAGCGGTCATAGCTGAAGCCTCATCTGGATGGCGGTATTCTCAGGCGCCGCTAGAGTAGCAAGCCCACCGTGCGGGCACCTGAGAATTTGGCTATGACACGGATAGGCAGTGCGTGGCGGCTAGGCCACGCGAGAGAAGGTCAATGCGGATGATGGCTCTCGACCGCTTCACGCAGCGTGTCGATAAGGGCCTGCAGGCGGCCGTGCTGCATTTTCATGGAGGCCTTGTTGACGATCAGTCGCGAGCTGATGTGAGCGATCAGCTCCTGGGCTTCCAGGCCGTTGGCCTTGAGGGTATTGCCGGTGTCGACCACGTCGATGATCTTGTCGGCCAGGCCTACCAGCGGCGCCAGCTCCATGGAGCCGTACAGCTTGATGATGTCGACCTGACGGCCCTGCTCGGCATAGTAGCGCTTGGCGACGTTGACGAACTTGGTGGCCACACGCAGGCGGCCCTTTGGCTCGGGCGCGCCTACGGCACCGGCGGTCATCAGCTTGCAGCGGGCGATACGCAGGTCCAGCGGCTCGTAGAGCCCCTGGCCGCCGTACTCGAGCAGCACGTCCTTGCCAGCTACGCCGAGGTCGGCGGCGCCGTGTTCGACGTAGGTCGGCACATCGGTGGCACGCACGATCAGCAGGCGCACATCGTCCTGGGTGGTGGAGATGATCAGCTTGCGGCTCTTGTCCGGATTCTCGGTCGGCACGATGCCTGCAGCCGCGAGCAGCGGCAGGGTGTCATCGAGAATACGGCCTTTGGACAGGGCAATGGTCAGCATGTGGTCAGCCCGGCACGCGGCGAATCTTCGCCCCCAGCAATTGCAGTTTTTCCTCGATGCATTCGTAACCACGGTCGATGTGGTAGATGCGATCGATTACGGTGTCGCCCTGGGCGACCAGCGCGGCGATGACCAGGCTTGCCGAAGCACGCAAGTCGGTGGCCATCACCGGAGCACCCTTGAGCTGCGGCGCGCCGGTGACGATGGCCGTGTTGCCCTCGACCTGGATATGCGCGCCCATGCGGCTCATTTCGTATACATGCATGAAGCGGTTTTCGAAGATGGTTTCGATGACCGTGCCAGTACCTTCGGCAATGGCGTTGAGGGCGATGAACTGCGCCTGCATGTCGGTCGGGAAAGCCGGGTACGGTGCGGTACGCAGGCTCACGGCCTTCGGACGCTTGCCCTTCATGTCCAGCTCGATCCAGTCGGCGCCGGTAGTGATCTCGGCACCTGCTTCCTGCAGCTTGGCCAGGACGGCTTCCAGCGTGCTCGGATCGGCGTCCTTGACCTTGACGCGGCCACCGGTGGCGGCAGCGGCAACCAGGTAGGTGCCGGTTTCGATACGGTCGGGCATCACGTTGAAACGTGCGCCATGCAGGCGCTCGACACCATCGATGGTGATGGTGTCGGTACCGGCGCCCTGAATCTTGGCGCCCATGGCGATCAGGCAGTTGGCCAGATCCACCACTTCCGGTTCACGCGCGGCGTTTTCCAGAACGGTGCGGCCCTTGGCCAGGGTGGCGGCCATCAGGATGTTCTCGGTGCCGGTCACGCTGACCATGTCGAAGAAGAAGTGCGCACCGCGCAGGCCGCCTTCGGGCGCCTTGGCCTTGATATAGCCGCCTTCGACGTCGATGATCGCGCCCATGGCTTCGAGGCCACGGATGTGCAGGTCGACCGGACGCGAACCAATGGCGCAACCACCCGGCAGCGCCACCTCGGCCTCACCGAAACGCGCGACCATGGGGCCGAGCACCAGGATCGAGGCGCGCATGGTTTTCACCAGCTCGTAAGGCGCGACCAGGGTCTTCATGGTGCGCGCGTCGACTTCGACGCTGAGTTTCTCATCGATGATCGGCTCGATGCCCATGCGGCCGAACAGCTCGATCATCGTGGTGATGTCGTGCAGGTGCGGCAGGTTGCAGATGGTCACCGGCGCGTCACCCAGCAGGGTGGCAGCGAGGATCGGCAGTGCGGAGTTCTTCGCACCGGAAATGCGGATTTCGCCGTCGAGACGGACGCCGCCGGTAATGCTCAATTTATCCATAGCTAATTCGTCGTCTCAGGAACGCGCGGCCCAGTCGGCACGGCTGAAGAATTTCATGCTCACGGCGTGGATGCTGCCATCGGCGATCCACGGGTTGAGGTGAGCGTAGATCTGTTGCTGACGCTTGACCGGGCTGAGGCCGGCCAACTCGTCGCTGATCAGGTTGAGCTGGAAATTGCAGCCTTCGCCCTCGACCTCTACCTGGACATCCGGCAGTTTGGTCTCCAAGAAACTTTTTACCTCAAGGGCCTGCATGCTCAACCTCGATCAACGTGTTCAATAGGCATGGACGTCGCCAGGCGACATCTGTGTAAAGCGTGAGCCGGTACCCAGGCAGCCGGTGATCATTGGCCTGGAGGCATGGGGCCGGCATCATACCAAAAAATTGCCAGCGGCGATTTACCGCTGCAGTTCGACTTCACAGGCTAAGACAAGTGCCCGATGGCTGCTCAGGCGGGAACCGGCAGTACGTGCTGCAACTCGCAGACCTTGGCGATGCCACTCATGTCCTGAGGCAGCCCGCGTACGCTCAGCTGCTTGCCGGCCGCGCGCGCATCACGCATGTAGCAGAGCAGCAGTGAAAGGCCGACGCTACTGGATTTCTCCACCGCCGAGCAATCGATCACGCACTCGGGGCCCTGCAGGTTACGAATCAGCCGCCCGCCCTGCTCGCGCAAGGCCGGGCCGCTCTGATAATCGAGTACGCCACTGAGGGCGAGCACGCCCGGCGCCTGCTCGATGATGGCTGCCGAACTCACTGCGCACCCCGGGCCTGGCGGGCCCTGGCGACGGTGTCGGCCCAGCTGTCGATGACCTTGTCGAGGTCATTGCGATTGTTCTGCATCGATTGTGCGAACTGGTCACGGAACAGCTTGCCGACGTTGATGCCGTTGATCACCACATTACGCAGCTTCCAGGTGCCGTCCATCGCGACCATGGTGTACGACAGCGGGTATACGGTGCCCTTGCCGTCACGGATTTCCATGTTCACCGAGGTGCGTTGCGGGTCCTGCTTGCCGGAAGCGGGAATCACGCGAATGTCCTGATTGTTATATTCCAGCAGCGCGTTGCCATAGAACTGCATCAGGCTGCGCTTGAAGTTTTCCTGGAAACGGGTCATCTGCTCGGGCGTGGCTTCACGGGAATAACGCACGGTCATCACACTGCGCGCAACACCGTCGACATCCACCACAGGGCCGAGAATCTCGTTGAGCGACTTGTAGAAAGCGTCCGGGTTCTTGCGGTATTCGTCCTTGTTGGCTTTCAGATCTGCCAGCAGGGTGTCAGTGGTTTTCTGTACCACTTCGTGGGCGGCAGGCGCGGCCATGGCCAGCAAAGGCAGAGCGGCCAGCATTGCGACGAGGCTGTTGCGCAGGGTCTTGATCATCATCGGGTACCTCATTGGCTTTGCTGATCCTTGTTGACCGAATTGAGCAGGAACTTGCCAATCAGGTCTTCAAGCACCAGGGAAGACTGGGTGTCGTGGATGGTTCCGCCATCGGCCAGCAACTGTTCATCGCCACCGACGCTGATCCCCACATACTTCTCGCCAAGCAGACCAGCGGTCAGGATCGACGCGGTGGAGTCCACCGGAAGATTGTCTACAGCGTGGTCGAGTTCCATCGTTACGCGTCCGGTGTAGCTGTCGCGATCCAGGTCGATGGCCGTGACGCGACCGATATTGACGCCCGCCATGGTCACCTTGGCGCGCACGGTCAGGCCGGCAATGTTGTCGAAATAAGCGTACACCTTGTAGGTATCGACGCTGCTACCCGGCGCCAGACCACTGACTCGCAAAGCCAGCAGCAACAGGGCCAGCAAGCCGGCGAGCAGGAACATGCCGACACCGATTTCCATCGTGCGGTTTTGCATCAGAAATCTCCAAACATCAAAGCGGTCAGAATGAAGTCCAGGCCCAGTACGGCCAGCGAGGCATACACCACGGTGCGAGTGGTCGCACGGCTGATGCCTTCGGAAGTGGCTTCGCAGTCGTAACCCTGGAACACGGCGATCCAGGTCACCACGAAGGCGAAGACGATGCTCTTGATCACACCGTTGAGCACGTCTTCGCGGAAAGAAACACTGTTTTGCATGTTGGCCCAGAACGAGCCTTCGTAAACGCCCAGCCAGTCCACGGCGACCATCGCGCCGCCCCAGATGCCGACCACGCTGAAAATCATCGCCAGCAGCGGCATGGAAATGAAGCCGGCCCACAAGCGTGGCGCGACGATGTGCTTGAGCGGGTCGACACCGATCATCGCCAGACTGGACAACTGCTCGGTGGACTTCATGTTGCCGATCTCGGCAGTAAGCGCCGAGCCGGCACGCCCGGCGAACAGCAGCGCGGTCACCACCGGCCCCAGCTCACGCAACAGAGTCAGAGCAACCATCTGTCCCACCGCCTGTTCGGAGCCGTACTTGGCCAAAATGCTGAAGCCCTGCAGCGACAGCACCATGCCGATAAATACACCCGAGACGATAATGATCGCCAGCGACAGCACGCCCACCGAATACAGCTGCTTGATCAACAGCTGCAGGCCGTTGCCCGAGGTACCCCGGCCAAACAGCGCGCGCAGCAGAAAGATAGTCGAACGCCCCAGCGCGGCGACCACATCGATACCCGCCCGTCCGAACAGGCGCACGCGTTCGAGTGAAGATGTCCTGCGCATCAGCGCCCTCCCAGTAGATCGTCGTGGTAATTCGGCGCTTGGAAATGGAAGGGAACCGGGCCATCCGGCGTTCCCTGCATGAATTGACGCACTCGCGGATTATCCGAGTCACGCAGCTCGGCCGGCGTCCCCTGGCCCAGCACCTGGCTGTCGCCTACCACATAGATGTAGTCGGCGATGCTGGCCGTCTCGGCCAAGTCATGGGAAACCACGATGCTGGTGATGCCCAGCGCATCGTTGAGCAGGCGGATCAAGCGCACCAGCACGCCCATAGCGATCGGGTCCTGACCGACGAACGGCTCGTCATACATGAGAATCTGCGGATCCAGGGCGATTGCCCGCGCCAGCGCCACGCGACGCTTCATGCCACCGGAGAGTTCATCAGGCATCAGCTCGATGGCGCCACGCAAGCCAACGGCCTGCAGCTTCATCAGAACAATGTCACGAATCATTTCTTCAGGCAGCTGGGTGTGCACACGCAGCGGAAACGCCACGTTCTCGAATACGTCGAGGTCTGTGAACAGCGCGCCGCTCTGGAACAGCACGCCCATCTGCTTGCGCATGTCGAACAGCTCGCTGCGCGACAGGTCGGGCAGGTTCAGGCCATTGACCCGAATCTCGCCGGCGCTGGGACGCAGCTCAGCGGCGATGAGGCGCAGCAGCGTGGTCTTGCCACAGCCGGACGGCCCCATGATCCCGGTGACCTTACCCCGCGGGATACAGATATCGACGTTCTTGAAGATGTGTCGCTCGCCGCGCTGAAAACTTACGTTCTTAAGCTCGACCGCGTACTGATTTTCCGCGCTCATCGGAACTCCATTGCGTACTGCCTTCCTAATCAGACGCCCGGGATCGGGACAAGGGCACTCCGTTCGCCCTCTCAAACGGCTGCGGACTATAGCACTTGCCCATTTGGCCACCAAAGCTCGGCAGCCCTAGCGTTCAACGTTGTGACAGCCTTGCCATTTATGAGCCACTGCATGGGTGATGAGTCACCAAGGCTTTCCCGCTATAATCTTGGACTTTTATCAGAACAGTCCAAGCCGAGCATGAACCAGACCTCCGACCTGATTGATTCCGCACAGCGCACCATTCGCCTCGAGATTGAGGCAATTCAGGAGCTGCTGCCTCGCATCAACGCCAATTTCGTCAAGGCCTGCGAGCTGATTCTAGCCAGCAGGGGCCGCGTGGTCGTAGTGGGTATGGGCAAGTCCGGGCATATCGGCAACAAGATCGCTGCAACCCTGGCGAGCACAGGCACCACCGCCTTTTTCGTGCATCCGGCCGAGGCCAGCCACGGCGACATGGGCATGATCACCCGTGACGACGTGGTGCTGGCGCTCTCCAATTCGGGCTCCACCGCAGAAATCGTCACCCTGCTGCCGCTGATCAAGCGCCTAGGCATCACCCTGATCAGCATGACTGGCAACCCCGAGTCGCCGCTGTCCAAGGCCGCCGAAGTCAACCTCGATACCCGCGTCGCCAAGGAAGCCTGCCCGCTTAACCTGGCGCCAACTTCCTCGACCACTGCCGCCTTGGTACTGGGCGACGCCCTGGCCATCGCCCTACTCGAAGCCCGCGGTTTCACCGCCGAAGACTTCGCCTTCTCGCACCCGGGTGGTGCCCTGGGCCGCCGCCTGTTGCTCAAGGTCGAGAACGTCATGCATGCCGGCGACAGCCTGCCTCAGGTCAAGCGCGGCACCAGCCTGCGCGATGCACTGCTGGAAATGACCCAGAAGGGCCTGGGCATGACCGCCGTACTGGAAGGCGATGGCCGCCTGGCCGGCATCTTCACCGACGGCGATCTGCGCCGAGCCCTGGATAAAGGTATCGACGTACGCGATGCGCGCATCGACGACGTCATGACCCCCCACGGCAAGACCGCCCGCGCCGACATGCTTGCCGCCGAGGCCCTGAAGATCATGGAAGACAACAAGATCAGCGCGCTGGTGGTGATCGACGCCAAGGGCTTTCCGATCGGCGCCTTCAACCTGGGCGACCTGCTGCGCGCGGGGGTCATGTGATGAGCGATCTACTGAAACGCACTCAGGCGATCAAACTTGCGGTCTTCGATGTCGACGGTGTGCTGACCGACGGCAAACTGTACTTTCTCGTCGATGGCAGCGAATTCAAGACATTCAATACGCTCGATGGCCAGGGCATCAAGATGCTCATCAACTCCGGCGTGCGCACCGCCATCATCACCGGCCGCAAGACCCCGGTAGTGGAACGCCGCGCCCAGAACCTCGGCATCCAGCACCTGTATCAGGGTCGCGAGGACAAGCTCGACGTGCTCGACGAGCTGCTCGCCGAACTGGGCCTGAGCTACGAGCAGGTCGCCTACTTGGGCGATGATCTGCCGGACCTGCCAGTGATTCGCCGCGTCGGCCTGGGTATGGCTGTGGCCAACGCCAACGAATTCGTTCGTGAGCATGCCCACGGCGTAACAAGCGCACGAGGCGGTGAAGGCGCTGCCCGTGAATTCTGTGAACTGATCATGCGCGGACAGGGCACGCTCGACGCCGCCCAGTCTGCCTACCTCTAGGGCCTGACAATGCTGCGCAAACTCCTCACTCCCGTTCTGCTGACCTTCGGCGCCCTGCTGGTGGTCGCGGCCGGCTATTGGAACATCAACCCGGACAGCTTTTCCGGTACACCGCAACACACCGGGCCAGAAAACCCGATCGACTTTTATGCGCTCAATGCGCGCAGCATTCAGTACCTGCCTGACGGTCGGGTGCAGAACGACATGACCAGCGAAAAGCTCGAGCACGTGCAGAGCACCGACACCACCCTGCTGACCGAGCCGCGCATGAACCTGTTTCGCGGCACCGACCTGCCTTGGAAGGTGCGCAGCGCCCGTGGCGAAGTCGGCCCTGACGGCAACGAAGTCGAGCTGATCGAACAGGTACGCGTCGAGCGCACGGACGAAAAGGGCCGCCCCACTATACTCACCACCAGCCGCCTGACCGTATTCCCACAGAAGGAATATGCGCAGACCCAGCAAGCCGTTAGAATCGACGCGGCCAATGGGGTGACCACGGCACAAGGAATGAAAGCGTACTTGAATGACGGCAGGATGATCCTGCAGTCCAACGTAAGAGGCCAGCATGAGGTTCGTTAAAACCCTCCCCCTACTTCTCAGCCTCGGCGCCACGCTTGGAAGCGTAAGCGCCTGGGCTCTGCCGAGTGACCGCGATCAGCCGATCCGCGTGCAGGCCGACAGCGCTGAACTGGACGACAAACAAGGCGTCGCGGTGTACCGCGGCGACGTGGTCATCACCCAGGGCACCATGAAGATCACCGGCGATACGGTGACCATCACCCAGAATGCCCAGGGCGATGTCGACGTGTTCACCTCGGTGGGCAAACCGGCCTATTACGAGCAGAAGCCGGCGGTCGACAAGCAGATCGTTAAGGCATACGGCCTGACCATCCAGTACTTCGCGGCCAATGAGCGCATCGTGCTGATCGACCAGGCCAAGGTCGTACAGGAAGGCAACACCTTTGAAGGCGAGAAGATCGTCTATGACACGCGCCGTCAGATCGTCAACGCTGGTCGCGCCACCGGCACCAACGTGTCGAGCCCGCGCCCACGCATCGACATGGTGATTCAGCCGCAGAAAAAGGCAGCCCCGGCTGCCGAGCAGGGCCAATAACCATGGCAACTTTGAAAGCCCAGCACCTGGCCAAGAGCTACAAGGGTCGCCAGGTTGTGCGCGACGTCAGTCTGAGCATCGACAGCGGCCAGATCGTCGGTCTGCTCGGTCCTAACGGCGCCGGCAAGACCACCTGCTTCTACATGATCGTCGGCCTGGTTCAGGCCGATCAGGGCCGCGTACTGATCGACGATCTGGACGTCAGCCATCAGCCGATGCACGGCCGCGCGCGCGCAGGGATCGGCTACCTGCCCCAGGAAGCCTCGATCTTTCGCAAACTCAGCGTCGCCGACAACATCATGGCGATCCTGGAAACCCGCAAGGACCTGAACCGCGAGCAGCGGTTGCAGGAGCTCGAAGGCCTGCTGCAGGAATTCCACATCACCCACATTCGCGACAACCTGGGCATGAGCCTCTCCGGCGGTGAACGTCGCCGGGTGGAAATCGCTCGCGCCCTGGCCACCTCGCCAAAATTCATCCTGCTGGACGAACCCTTCGCTGGCGTAGATCCGATTTCCGTCGGTGACATCAAGCAGATCATTCACCACCTCAAGGCCAAAGGCATTGGCGTGCTGATCACCGATCACAACGTGCGCGAAACCCTGGACATTTGCGAAACCGCCTACATCGTCAATGATGGTCAACTGATCGCCGAAGGCGATTCAGAGGCGATTCTCGCCAACCAGGTGGTCAAGGAAGTCTATCTGGGCCACGAATTCCGCCTCTAGCGGACAGCTCCTCATGATCCTTTGCAAAGGCCCGTTACCCTGGCGGCAACGAAATGGTAACAGGGCCTAGGCAAAGCGCTCGGACTCAGGCATATAATTTGCTTCCTAGTGGCGCTTCGTCGCCCTGTCGTGGATTACGTACAGACGCCGGATAAGGTCTGCAATGAAACCATCGCTAGTCCTGAAAATGGGCCAGCAGCTGACGATGACACCGCAGCTGCAACAAGCCATTCGCCTGCTCCAACTGTCGACCCTGGACCTGCAACAGGAAATCCAGGAGGCGCTGGAATCCAACCCGATGCTGGAGCGTCAGGAAGAAGGCGAAGACTTCGACAATTCCGACCCGATGGCCGATGGCGCCGAAAGCGCCACCGCGACTGCTGCTCAGGAAGAAACCTTTCAGGAGCCGAGCTTCCAGGAAGCCCCACAAACCGTCGACAACCTGGAAGACGGCGAATGGGGCGAGCGCATTCCCAACGAGCTGCCGGTCGACACGGCGTGGGAAGACATCTATCAGACCAGCGCCAGCAGTCTGCCTAGCAACGACGATGATGAATGGGACTTCACTACCCGTACGTCCTCAGGTGAGAGCCTGCAGAGCCACATGCTCTGGCAACTCAACCTCGCGCCCATGTCCGACAAGGACCGCCTGATCGCCGTCACGATCATCGACTGCATCAACGACCAAGGCTACCTGGAAGAAACTCTCGAGGAAATCGTCGACTCCTTCGATCCGGAGCTGGACGTCGAGCTGGATGAAGTCGAAGCCGTGCTGCGCCGCATCCAGCAGTTCGAGCCCTCGGGAATCGGTGCGCGGGATCTGCGCGAATGCCTGCTCCTGCAACTGCGCCAGCTGCCTGCCTCCACGCTCTGGCTCAAGGAAGCACAGCGCCTGACCAGTGATTACCTGGATCTGCTCGGCAACCGTGACTACAGCCAGCTGATGCGCCGCATGAAGCTCAAGGAAGATGAGCTGCGCCCGGTCATTGAGCTGATCCAAAGCCTCAACCCCCGCCCAGGCTCGCAGATCGAATCCAGCGAGCCGGAATACGTGGTGCCGGACGTGATCGTGCGCAAGCACAACGACCGCTGGCTGGTCGAGCTCAATCAGGAAGCCATGCCACGCCTGCGCGTCAACGCCCAGTACGCCGGCTTCGTGAAGCGCGCCGACTCCAGTGCCGACAACACCTTCATGCGCAATCAGTTGCAGGAAGCACGTTGGTTCATCAAGAGTCTGCAGAGCCGCAACGAAACCCTAATGAAGGTCGCCACGCAGATCGTCGAACACCAGCGCGGTTTCCTCGACTACGGCGACGAAGCAATGAAGCCTCTCGTGCTGCACGACATCGCCGAGGCGGTGGGCATGCACGAGTCGACCATCTCCCGCGTCACCACCCAGAAATACATGCATACCCCGCGTGGCATTTACGAGCTGAAATACTTCTTCTCCAGCCACGTCAGCACCTCCGAAGGCGGCGAATGTTCGTCGACCGCGATCCGCGCGATCATCAAAAAACTGGTCGCAGCGGAAAATGCGAAAAAGCCATTGAGCGACAGCAAGATCGCTGGTTTACTGGAAGCACAGGGCATTCAAGTGGCGCGCCGCACAGTCGCCAAGTACCGTGAATCGCTCGGTATAGCGCCTTCGAGCGAACGCAAGCGACTGATGTAAGGGAGCCCTTGTAGCGAAAGCGACGCCCCAGTGTTCCTGCGGTGGGTTCGATACCCGCCACTCACACACGGCAACAAGGAGAAGCGGTATGCAAGTCAACATCAGTGGACACCAGCTGGATGTGACAGACGCACTACGCAGCTACATCGAAGAGAAGCTCGAGCGCCTCGAGCGGCACTTCGACAAGATCACCAATGTGCAGGTCATCCTGGAGGTCGAGAAACTCAAGCAGAAAGTCGAAGCCACCTTGCACATCGCAGGAGGCGAAGTGGTGGCCAATGCCGAGCACGACGACATGTACGCAGCCATCGATCTACTCACCGACAAACTCGATCGCCAACTTATCAAGCACAAGGAAAAACAGCTCGATCGCCAGCAGGGCGCAATGGCCCGCTGAGTTCGTCCTTCTCCTATGATCCGACTTGAAACCATCCTGACCCCCGGCCGTTCCCTGGTGAACGTGCCGGGCGGCAGCAAGAAGCGTGTCCTCGAACAGATAGCCAGCGTGATCGCGCGTGACCTGCCCGATCTCGACGGCCAGATCATCTATGAAAGCCTGATTGCCCGCGAGAAGCTTGGCTCCACCGGCTTCGGCAATGGCATCGCCATTCCCCACTGCCGCCTGCCCGGTTGCAGTACGCCGATTAGCGCGCTGCTCAAGCTGAGCACTGCCGTCGACTTCGATGCCATCGACGGCGCCCCTGTCGACCTGCTCTTCGTGCTGCTGGTACCCGAAGCGGCCACCGACGAGCACCTCGAGCTGCTGCGCCAGATCGCCAGCATGTTCGACCGCGAGGATGTCCGCGAACGGCTTCGCCAGGCTCAAGACAGCGAATCCCTATACCAGACCGTCGTCGACGTCCAGAACGGCCAATAGCCTGCGAGGGTGAGCCATGCGCCTGATCATCGTCAGTGGTCGCTCCGGTTCGGGCAAGAGCACGGCGCTCGACGTGCTCGAAGACAACGGTTTCTATTGCATCGACAACCTGCCGGCCGGCCTGCTACCCGAGCTGGCAGAACGCGCACTGCCCCATTCCGAACTTCTGCATCCGCAAGTGGCCGTGTCCATCGATGCGCGCAACCTGCCCAGCCAGCTCAGGCGCTTCTCCGAACTGCTCGACGAGGTCCGCTCACGCAATATCCAGTGCGACGTGCTGTACCTCGACGCCAGCGAAGAAACCCTGCTCAAGCGTTTCTCAGAGACGCGTCGCCGGCACCCGCTGACCAATGACCAGCGCTCGCTGGCCGAGGCCATGGTGGCCGAGGTCAAGCTGCTCAGCCCGATCATCGACCGGGCCGACCTGAAGATCGACACCACGCACCTGAATCTCTACCAGCTCCGCGATACGCTCAAGCTGCGCCTGCTCAACCAGTCGGAGCCTGGCACCGCGTATCTGATCGAGTCGTTCGGCTTCAAGCGCGGTATGCCGGTGGATGCCGATCTGGTGTTCGACGTGCGCTGCCTGCCAAACCCCTACTGGAAACCCGAGCTGCGTGACTTCACCGGCCTGGAGCAGCCCGTGGAGGAATACTTGTCGGCCCAGGCGGACGTCGAGGAGATGTACCAGGACATCTACACCTACCTGCACAAATGGCTACCGCGCTTCGCCGCCAGCAATCGCTCCTACGTGACGGTAGGTATCGGCTGCACGGGTGGCCATCACCGCTCCGTCTATCTGGCCAATCGCCTGGGCCAGGCCCTCAAGCCGCTGCTGAAGAACGTTCAGATTCGCCACCGCGACCTCAGTTAAGGAATTGCCGCGATGCCCGCCCGTGAAATCACCATCATCAACAAGCTCGGCCTGCACGCCCGGGCAGCTGCCAAGTTCGTCGGCGTCGCGGGGCGCTTTCCGTGCCAGATCAAGATTGGTCGTAGCGCCGAATCGATGGTCGACGGCAAAAGCATCATGGCGGTGATGATGCTGGCCGCTGGCAAGGGCACCAATGTGCACCTGCTGACCGACGGTGAACGGGAAGACGAAGCGATGCAGGCGCTGGTCGATCTGATCAACAATTACTTCGACGAAGGCGAGTAACCACCACGCCCCTCGACGTGGGCGCTCAGAAGAACCAGGCCGTGGCGCCGTCGAGGATCTTGACGGCGATGATCAGCCCGCCCGCAAACACCAGCATGAAGCCCAGCGCATAACGCAGCGAGCGGCGGTTGGCCACGATCAGCTCATGCAATGGGCTCATGGAATACTCTCCAAGCGCTGGATCAAGCCAGCGCGGCCTGATAGCGACGGGTGACCTCCGCCCAGTTCACCACGTTATAGAACGCGCTGATGTATTCCGGGCGACGGTTCTGATAACGCAAGTAATAGGCGTGCTCCCACACATCCAGACCGAGGATCGGCGTATTACCGTTCATCAGCGGGCTGTCCTGGTTGCCGGTGCTCTCGACCACCAGCTTCTTCTCTGGCGTTACGCTGAGCCACGCCCAGCCGCTGCCGAAGCGGGTCAGTGCCGCCTTGGTGAAGGCTTCCTTGAAGGCCTCGAAGCCGCCCAACTGGCTGTCGATGGCGGCTTTCAGATCGCCCTGGGGCTCACCGCCGCCGCTGGTGCTCATCACCGTCCAGAACAGCGAATGGTTGGCGTGCCCGCCACCGTTATTGATCACGGCACCACGCTTGTCTTCCGGCACCTCCTTGAGACGGGTCAGCAGCTCTTCGACAGGCAGCTCGCCGAGCGGGTTGCCTTCCAGCGCGGCATTGAGGTTGTTGACATAAGTCTGGTGATGCTTGCTGTGGTGGATTTCCATGGTTTGCGCATCGATATGCGGCTCCAGAGC
The DNA here is from genome assembly GCF_900112645.1 of Phytopseudomonas straminea. GTDB lineage: Bacteria > Pseudomonadota > Gammaproteobacteria > Pseudomonadales > Pseudomonadaceae > Aquipseudomonas > Aquipseudomonas straminea. Next base: position 505,290 of record NZ_FOMO01000004.1, read on the forward strand.
TTCGTAGGCATAGGGCAAAGCAGGCAGGCTGTACGGCATCATTTCACTCCTCTAATGGTACTGACGACTGACAGGCGCCGAGCGCACTGCCATTGGCACATCGCCGGACGCCTGGGCACCCAGCAATCGCTCCGTACGGGGGTAGGCTCCGTGCTCGGCGACAAAGTTCAACACCCCCGAGTAGCTGCGCCGACTGTGATGCAGGGCCGCCTGACACAGCGCAGGCGACAGCTGTCCGCTCGCCATGCAGTGCAGCAGGTGCTCGTGGCAGGCACATAGATGCTCGGCCGCGCTCTCGGGATGGCCGATGGTCAATTGCAGGTCGGCAAGGTTGTGCTGCGAGACGACGAACGCCGCCACCGCCGCATCGGCATCACGCCAGCGTTCGAACAGCACCTGAGCGAGGGCGAGCGCCTGCAGGTACTGCTCACGCGCCTCGACCCAGGAGCCTTCGGCGAAGTAGCGGTTACCGGTCTCGATGAGTCGTTTCCACTGCTCCATGATCTGCCCTCTCCCGGCTGACAAACGCAGCGCTTAAAGACCGCCTTGGGTGAGCCGCTCGGGGTTGAGCAACTGCTCCAGCTCGGCGCGACCGAGTTCGGTCATTTCTTCGGCCACATCGATGATCGGCCGACCTTCGCGGTAGGCCTTCTTGGCGATTTCCGCGGCTTTCTGGTAACCAATCAGCGGATTGAGCGCGGTGACCAGAATCGGATTGCGCCCTAGCGCTTCCTTGAGCTTGGGTTCGTTGACCTTGAAGCTGGCGATGGCGCGATCGGCCAGCAGACGGCTGACATTGGCCAGCAGCTCGATGCTGCCGAGCAGGTTATGGGCGATGACCGGCAGCATGACGTTCAACTCGAAGTTGCCGGACTGCCCGGCCACGGCGATGGCAGCGTCGTTGCCGATTACCTGCGCGGCGACCATGGCGGTGGCTTCGGGGATCACCGGATTGACCTTGCCGGGCATGATCGACGAGCCGGGCTGCAGGGCTTCCAGCTCGATCTCGCTGAGGCCGGCCAGGGGCCCCGAGTTCATCCAGCGCAGGTCGTTGGCGATCTTCATCAGCGAAACGGCAGTGGTCTTCAGCTGACCGGAGAGCGCGACCGCGGTGTCCTGGGAGCCGATCAGGGCAAAGAAATTGGTGCCCGGCGTGAACTGCCGGCCAGTCAGGGCATTGAGCTCCTGACAGAACAGCTCGGCGAAACGGGGATGGGCGTTGATGCCGGTGCCCACGGCGGTGCCGCCCTGGGCCAACGCTTGCAGCGCCGGCAGCAACCCAGTGAGCAACTGGATGTTGGCCTGAATCTGCTGGGCCCAGCCATCGAGCACCTGGCTCATGCGCACGGGCATGGCATCCATCAGGTGAGTACGGCCGGTCTTCACGTAGGGCTGCACTGCCAAGGACTTGTTGCACAGCACTTCGAGCAGATGCCCTAGCGCGGGCAGCAGCTTCTCGCTGACCTCGATGGCGGCACTGACATGGATGGTGGTGGGAATGATGTCGTTGCTGCTCTGGCCGCAGTTGACGTGATCGTTGGGGTTAATCGGCTCGCCCAGAATGCGCGTGGCCAGGGTGGCGATCACCTCGTTGGCGTTCATGTTGGAACTGGTGCCGGAACCGGTCTGAAACACATCCACCGGGAAATGCTGCATGAAGTCTTCAGCCAGTAATTGCTGGCAGGCGGCGACGATGGCATCGCCCTGAGCCGGCAGGATCTGCTCCAGGTCGACGTTGGCGCGAGCGGCGGCCGCTTTGGCCAGCACCAGGGCACGGATGAACGCCTCGGGCATGGCCTGCCCCGAAACGGGGAAGTTATTGACCGCACGCTGGGTCTGGGCGCCATACAGCGCTGCGGCGGGCACAGCCAGCTCACCCATGCTGTCGCGCTCGATACGGGTGTCGCTGTGGAAATTATTCATAGGGGTTTCCTTCTGCCAGTTCGGAGATCGAAAGCGAGGGCTGCATGCGCAAGGTGGACAGGCGATTGCGCGCGCTAATCAGGCTGCGCTGCTGCTCGCGGTCGACCGCCAGATGCTGCAGGGCGTAGAGCGAGCGATAGGCGTGATCCAGACAGACACTGCGCCAGTGCCAGGGCAGTGCCGTGTCGCAGGCGGTGTCCATGAGCAAGGTCAGAGTGGTCAGCGACATCCGCCAGGGGCACAGACGCCCGTGTTCGACCAGCTGGCGGCCCTGCGCCCAGTGCAGTTCCAGCAGTCGCGGCTCGTCTGGCAGCAGCGCGCAGCGGATCCTGAATCCCAGCCAGTGCCAGCAATCCAGACAAGGCGTAGTGCTCGAACGAAATCTCATGGCGAACCCTCAAAAGATAATGATATTAATTCCTATATAGGAAAAATAATCAATCCTTTATGGCAAATGCAAACGCAGGTGCCGATTCGCAGAGGTGGGATGTCGTAAGCGGACTTGCCCGGTAAAAAGCACAGAGAAAGAAACGGTAGGAAGGAAAGCCGTCGCCTTGCACGACGGCTTGCAATAAGGAAGGGCGCCGAGATCGCCCTTCTGGTTCAGCTGCCGGCGACGGTCATCTTCTCGATCAGCACCGAGCCCGTGCGGATATTGCTGCGCAGTTCTAGGTCGCTGCCCACGGCGACGATCTGCCGGAACATGTCGCGCATGTTGCCGGCGATGGTCACCTCCTGCACGGCGAACTGGATCTCGCCATTCTCGACCCAGTAACCGCCTGCGCCGCGGGAATAGTCACCGGTCACCATGTTCAGGCCATGGCCCATCAGCTCAGTAACCAGCAGGCCGCGGCCCATGCGCTTGATCAGCGCCTGCTGATCTTCCTCGCCATGGCTGACGAACAGGTTGTGCACACCACCGGCGTTGGCGGTACTCGGCATGCCCAGCTTGCGCCCGGAATAGGTGCTCAGGATGTAGGACACCAACCGGCCGCCCTCGACGAACGGCTTGGCGTAGGTAGCAAGGCCGTCGCCATCGAAAGAGGCGCTGCCCATGGCGCGCGGAATGTGCGGGCGCTCATCGAGGCTCAGCCAGGACGGGAACAGTTGCTCGCCCAGGGTGCCTTCCAGGAACGACGATTTGCGGTACAGGGCGCCGCCTGAAATGGCGCCCAGAAAGCTGCCGAAAAGGCCGGTGGCCAGCTCTGCCGAGAACAGCACCGGCACCTCGCAGGTCGGCACCGGGCGCGCGCCCAGGCGGCTGACCGCACGCTGGGCGGCACGCCGGCCGATGCTGGCGGCGTCGGCGAGCAGGTTGCCCTGGCGGTTCACGTCATACCAGTAGTCGCGCTGCATCTGCCCTTCGCTCTCGGCGATCATCACGCAACTCAGGCTGTGGCGGGTGCTGGCGTAACCGCCGATGAAACCGTGGCTGTTGCCATACACGCGGCAGCCCTGGTGAGTGCCCAGGCTGGTGCCATCGGCATTACGAATGCGCGCATCGGTATCGAAGGCCGCCGCTTCACAGGTCAGCGCACGCTCGACGGCCTGCTCGGGGGTGATGTCCCAGGCGTGATAGAGGTCCAGATCCGGCAGATCGCGAGCCATCAGCGCCGCGTCGGCGAGGCCGGCACTCTCATCTTCGGAGGCGTGCTTGGCAATCGCCAGAGCAGCCGCCACGGTTTCGCGAATGGCCGCTTCGCCGGTGGCCGACGTACTGGCCGAGCCCTTGCGCTGGCCCACGTACAGGGTGATACCGAAACCCTGGTCGCGATTGAACTCGACGGTTTCCACCTCGCGCTGCCGCACCGTGGTGGACAGCCCCTGCTCTACCGATACGGCGACCTCGCAGGCGGTGGCGCCCTGCTTCTTGGCCTCGGCGATGATCTGTTCGACCTGCGCCTGCAAACCAGGCAACGCGGCAGGTCCGACTACTTCCACTTCACTCATAACGACTCCTGAACGATAGCCACAGCGGCAACGACGCGGGTCGCGCATGCGGCAAGAAACTTGCTGCTATCATGGCGGCGTTTCCCATTGGATCACCGCCCCATGTCTGATTACTCCGATGACTTCTCCGGCGAGAAGAGCAAATCCCAGGTCAAGCGCGAGCTGCATGCGCTCCAGGAACTAGGCCAGCGCCTGGCCGGCCTCAAGCCCGACCTGCAGCGCAAGCTACCGCTGACCGACGCCCTGCGCCGCGCCCTGGAAGAAGCACCGAAGCACACCGCCAATTCGGCCAAGAAGCGCCATGTCCAGTTCATCGGCAAGCTGATGCGCGAACAGGACATCGACGCCATCGTCGCGCTGCTCGACCAGGTCGATGCCTCCACGCGCCAGTACAACGAACGCTTCCACAATCTCGAGCGCTGGCGTGACCGGCTGATCGAGGGCAACGACGAGCTACTGGAAAAATTCATCAGCGAGTACCCCGACGCCGACCGCCAGCACCTGCGCGGCCTGATTCGCCATGCCCAGCACGAAGCGGCGCAGAACAAGGCACCGGCCGCCTCACGCAAGATCTTCAAGTACATACGCGAGCTCGACGACACCCAGCGCGGCTTGCGCTGAGCGCCCCGCGCGGATGACGCCGTCGCCCGCGCGCATCACGCGCCAGTACCGCCGACCGTGATCGCATCGATCTTCAGGGTCGGCTGACCGACGCCGACCGGCACCGACTGGCCATCCTTGCCGCAGGTGCCGACGCCGCTGTCCAGCGCCAGGTCGTTGCCGACCATCGATACCCGGCTCATCGCCTCCGGACCGTTGCCGATCAGGGTCGCACCCTTGACCGGTGCGGTGATCTTGCCGTCCTCGATCAGGTAAGCCTCGCTGGTGGAGAACACGAACTTGCCGCTGGTGATGTCGACCTGACCGCCGCCGAGGTTGGCGCAATAGATGCCCTTCTTTACCGAGCGGATGATTTCCTCGGGGTCGCTCTCGCCGGCCAGCATGTAGGTGTTGGTCATGCGCGGCATCGGCAGGTGCGAGTAGGACTCGCGGCGGCCGTTGCCGGTGCGCGCCACGCCCATCAGGCGGGCGTTGAGCTTGTCCTGCATGTAGCCCTTGAGCACGCCGTTCTCGATCAGCGTGGTGCATTGGGTCGGCGTGCCCTCGTCGTCCATGCTCAACGAACCACGGCGCTCGGCCAGGGTGCCGTCATCGACGATGGTGCACAGTTTGGATGCCACCTGCTGGCCGATCTTGCCGCTGTAGTTGGAACTGCCCTTGCGGTTGAAATCACCTTCCAGGCCGTGGCCGACCGCCTCATGCAGCAGCACGCCGGACCAGCCGGCGCCCATCACCACCGGCAGGGTGCCGGCTGGTGCAGCGATCGCCTCGAGATTGACCAGTGCCTGGCGCAGCGCCTCGCGGGCATAGCCCATGGCGCGATCTTCGTTGAGGAAATAGCGGTAGTCGGTACGCCCGCCGCCACCGTGGCCGCCGCGCTCGCGACGGCCGTTCTGCTCGACGATCACGCTGACGTTGAAACGCACCAGAGGGCGGATATCGGCGCCCAGGCTGCCGTCGGTAGCCGCGACCAGCACGCGATCCCAGACGCCGGCCAGGCTCACCGTCACCTGTTTGATGCGCGGATCCAGAGCACGGGTGGCGAGGTCGATGCGCTTGAGCAGCTCGACCTTCTGGGCGCGGTCGATCACGTCCAGCGGGTTGTCGGCGGCGTACAGCGGCATCACTTCGGTAGCCTTGAAGGCCTGCACGCGGCCCTGCTGACCGGCGCGGGCAATCGAGCGCGCGGCGCGAGCCGCCTGGCTCAGCGCTTCGGGGGTGATGGCATTGCTGTAGGCGAAACCGGTCTTCTCACCGGACTGGGCACGCACGCCCACGCCCTGGTCGAGGTTGAAACTGCCCTCCTTGACGATGCCGTCTTCCAGCACCCAGGTTTCCGAGACCTGGGTCTGGAAGTACAGGTCGGCGGCGTCGATGCCAGGGCCGGCCAGCTCGCCGAGCACGCCCGGCAGGTGCTCCAGGGTCAAGCCGCCGGGGCTCAGCAGTTGCTCGCTGACGGTCGATAACAGGTCGCTCATAAGGTCTCCACATCAGGCTGCCGCGGCTCGGCCGCAGCGAAAAAACGTTTGTGTCGCAGCACCGGCATGCGCTCGCGAATCGCCACCTGCTCGCCGGCATCCCGCTCGGCCAGCAGCATCGCTTCACCCTCGGCGTACTCTGCCAGCTTACGCCCCCAGGGGTCGACGATCAGGCTGTGGCCGTGGGTTTCCCGGCCGCCAGGGTGAATGCCGCCCTGGGCCGCCGCCAGCAGGTAGCACTGGGTTTCGATGGCGCGGGCGCGAATCAGCACCTCCCAGTGCGCCGCCCCGGTAACCCGAGTGAAGGCCGAGGGCGCGGTGATCAATTCGGCGCCAGCCTCACGCAGGGCGCCATAGAGTTCAGGAAAGCGCAGGTCATAGCAGACGGTCAAACCCAGACGCCCGACGGGCGTGTCGGCCACCACTATCTGCCCGCCATGGGCATAGTCGTCCGACTCGCGATAACGGCCGCGGCTGTCGCTGACATCCACGTCGAACAGGTGCAGTTTGTCGTAACGGGCGACGAACTCGCCGTGCTCATCGACCAGTAGCGAGCAGGCCCGCGGCTTGCCGTCGGGCTCATCTCGCGGTGGCAGCGGCAGGGTCCCGGCGACTATCCACAAACCAAGCTCGCGGGCGGCGCTGCGCAGCCAGGGCAGCACCGGGCCTTCGCCGCTGGCCTCCTGGCGGCCAAGAGCTGCGGCGTCGCGGCGGCCCAGAGCGGAAAAATTTTCCGGCAGCACGGCTAGTCGCGCGCCACCCGCCGCGGCCTGCTCCAGCAGGCGCCGGGCCTGCAGGAGGTTGGCGGCGATATCGTCCTGGCTGACCATCTGGATCACGGCGAATGACATCATGACCTCCGGCTCAGTTGGGCTTCTCGAACGGCTTGTCGAACTTCAGTTCCGGGTCGTGCAGCGTGCCCTTGACGTCGTACTGCACGCTGGCGAAGCGCGCCACGCGATCACCCAACAACTTGTCGGCGATGAACAGCGCACCGCCAATGGCCGGTGCGCCGACGATCAAGGCGGCAATCGGCAGGTTGTTGGTCACCGGCAGGGTGACCAGCAGCTTGGCGTCGATGCCCTCGTTAACCATGTTAAGGGTGCCGTTGAGCTCCAGGTTGCTCGACGGGCCGGTCATGGTGATCGGCTCCTGGGTGACGAACACGCCGTCGGTAGCCAGCAGGTTGCCTTTCACCCGGTCGTAGCTCAGGCCCTTGTCGAGCAGGTCGGAAAAATCCAGGCGCAGACGCCGGCCGATGGAATTGAAGTTGAGCAGGCCGAATACCCGCAGCGCCGATGCTGAGCCCTGCACCTCGACGAACTGGCCCTTGCGCAGCGCTGCGTCGAGGCTGCCGGAGTAGCGTTTGAGGCTGAACCAGGCTGGCGAGCCCGGCCAGTGGCCGTCGGCGTCCAGGCGGAAGCTTTCGCTGGTCGCCGACGGCGCGTAGCCCCAGGCCTTGAGCACTTCGGAGAGCTTTTCGCCCTGCAGGCGGCCCTTGTACCAGCTGCGCGTCTGCCCCGGCACCCCCTGCCAGCCGATGGCGCCGCCCATATGCAAGCCCTTGAGGTTGATGTCCAGATCGCTGAACTGCACGCCCTGGCCGTCCGGCCGTGCCTTGAGCGACCAGGTGCCCATGTCGTCGTCGCCCTGAAACACATGGGCGACGCGCAGGTTCAGCGCCGGAATCTTGCGCGGGTCGAAATCGGCCAGCGGGTCAGGCGCCTCAGGCTCCGGTTCGTCCTCGGTTTTCGGCTTGGCGGCCGGCAGGCGCACATATTCCATATCGGCGACGATAGGCTTGTCGGCGGCCTCGAACAGGTCGATGCGGCCCTTGGCCAGGGTGCTGTCCAGCTTCAGCGACCAGCCGCCATTGAGCGGACGGAGGCCCACATCCAGATCATCGAGCTTCTGCCCAAGGCCTTCGAAGTGGCCGATACGCAGCTGCGCATCGCTGAACAACTGCTGCGTCTGCTGACGTGACGCCTGTTGATAAGGCTCGATCGCCTTCTGCCATTCGGCCAGGTTGACCCGCTCGACGCGCCCACGCACCCGCACGCCGCGACTGCTCGGCAGGATCGCCGGGCCATCGCCAATGCGCAGCTCACCGCGACTCTGGTCAAACTTGCCTGTAGGTGCAGCCAGGGTGAAGCTGGCCACATTGGCGTAGTCGAGCCCATAGCGCTGCTCGGCACCGCCGAAACTCATGCGCCACTGAGCCGCGCGCTGCTCGTTGGCAGCCTTGCCGAAGGGCGCCGGCAAGCCAATGCTCAGGCCCTTGAGGTCGGAGTCGACGCTCAGCTGGCTTTGCGCGCCCTCCAGGCTCAGGTTCAGGCGATATGGCAGGCTCCCTTCTGCCGGCAGCTTCTGCTTGACGCCCAACCACTGCGTCAGGCTCGCCAGAGTTACCACGCCATTGGCCTCGATCTGGCTACGTGGCTGACCGGGTTTGCCATCGGCCACCGCCTTGCCACGGATGGCATGTCCCAGCGCTCGGGCAGTGATCGTCGGCGCGCTCAGCCCCTTGCCCGTGTCGTAACGGAAATCTCCGGTCACGTCGCTCAATTGCAGATCGGGCTTGCTGATGGCGAGCGAGGCCTTGTTGGCGCTGAAGTCGACGATCACATTGGCCGGCTCGCCTTTCTGCAGTGGGATATCCAGATTCAGAGCGCCATTGAGGGCGCCCTCGCCCTTCCAGCCAGCGAAAGTGTCGGCGACGCCAAGCGGGGTTTCCTGAAGGATCTTCAGACCATCGCCGACGCTGCTCTGCAGCTTGCCCTTGAGCTTCAGGTGCGGAGTCTGGCCACTGTCGACATGGGGGATATCGGCAAATGCCTCGCGCACGCGGCTGTCGAGAATCTTGCCTTCGGAAACGCGCACGCGCACGCCGCTGTCTTCGATCAGCACCTGGCCGCGGGCATCACGCAGCGCCGGCCAGCCGGGCTGGAAGGCCAGCTCGGCGTCCTGCACGTCGAAGAACAGGCTGATACTACGCACTGCCGGATCCGGGTTGCGGTTGATCGAACCCTGATACTGAAAGTAGCCCTCGTTGACCTTGCCGCTGCGGATGGCGGTCTTCAGCCATTCGTCGAGGGCCGGGCTGAGCACCGGGGTCGGCAGGTACTTTTCGGTGAAACGCGCATCGCCGTCACGCATGCCGACGCGCAGGTCCATATAGTCCTCGCGCTCTGGGTCCTTGAGCATGCGGATCAGAAAATCGCCGGCCACCTTGCCCTCTTCACCCACCACTTGCAGATAAGGCGCACGCAGGGTGAAGCCTTCGTCGTCGAGGGTCCAGGTCAGCCGACCCTTGGCCTGCTGATAGACCCAGGCCTTCGGGAACAGGGTGGTCAGGTGCAGGGAGAAATCTTCGCTGTCGACCTTCAGTTCGCCGCCGCCCAGGTCTCCGGTGATGCTGCCACTGCCGTTCTCCACGGCAGGCGAGGCATGCCAGGCGGAAAAGCCGACGCGCTCTAGGTTGGCGGAGAACTGCAAACGTTTCGGCCCCTCAGCATCCGGCTGGAAGCTGGCGTTGAGGTTACGCAGGCCGCCGTGGGGCTTGAGGGTCTGCAGCAGATCCAGCGCCGTGTCCGGCAGCGGCGCCAGGCTCTCGACTAGCGGCACAAGCGGGCCGACATCGAGGCGGTCGGCGCTCAGTTTCCAACGCTGCGACTGGTCGTCCTTGGCCGCCTGATGGCCCAGGGCGATTCGCGCTTCGCCCCAGCGGTTGTCACCACGGCTGAAGGCGAAATCATCGAGCAACAGGTCGAAGTCATCACCCTTGCGCTCGAAGTAGGCATTCAGGGCCAGATCCTTGAGGGCGACGGACTTGCGCTCGCCATAATGCCCCTTGATGGCTGGCGCATGCAGGCGAGTAACGGCACGCTGCAACTGACGCTGGTCCCACACGCCCCACAGCTCACCGCCCAGTTGCAGATTGTCGAGGTGCCAATCGCGGGTCAGCCTCTGCGGCAGCCAGGCGGCCCAGTCGCTCTGTGGCGCACTCAGGTACAGCTCGGCACGGGCGTCCTGCCAGTGCTCGGCCTGGATGCGCGTGCGCAGCTGCAGGGCCAGGGGTTGGCCATCCGGCAGGTGCAGGCGTGCGTTCAGGCGCTGACGGCTGCTGCCGTTATCGACGCTGAGGTTGATGTCGGTGAGTTGCAGCGGCGCCTGCCCGAGCGCCTGGACGCTAACCTGGCTGCCGAGCAGGGAAAGATGGCCGAGCACCTGGGACTGGCGCAGCGCCTTGGCGATATCCAGCGGCGGCTGATTCTGCCGTTGCGGCAGGCCGTCCACGTGCCAGGCGCCTTGCTTGTCTTCACGCAGGGTCAGGCTGAGGCCATCGAGCTGTAGATCGGCGAGGCGCGGTTGCCAGGTCATGAGGCTGCCAAGCAAGTCGGGCACCACCTTCACCTGGTCGAGAGCCAGTGCCTGCTCGCCTTCGCCAATGCGCAGATCGCGCACGGTCAGCAGCGGCGCGAAACCGCTCCAGTGCCCTTCCAGTGCGCCGATGCTGACCGGCATGCCCAGGGCCTCACTGGCGCGGGTTTGCGCCTCTTCGCGGTATTCGGCCACCAGGGGCACCAACTGGCGACCGAGGCTCACGTAAAAGGCGGCCAGCACCAGGCCCAGCGCACACAGCCCCAGGCCCCAGCGCAGCAACGTGGCGAATGCCTGCCCCAGACGCGCCATTCAGTTCACTTCCCGGCCCGGCCGGGCAACGTTACAGCAGCACCACATCATATTGTTCCTGGGAGTACATGGTTTCGACCTGGAACTTGATGGTTCGTCCTATGAATGCTTCAAGGTCGGCGACGTTGCCCGATTCCTCGTCGAGCAGGCGGTCGACCACCTTCTGGTTGGCCAGCACGCGGTAGCCCTCGGGCTGGTAGGCACGGGCCTCGCGGAGGATCTCACGGAAGATTTCGTAGCAGGTGGTTTCCGCGGTTTTCAGCTTGCCGCGCCCCTGGCAGTGGCTGCAAGGCTCGCACAGCACCTGTTCGAGGCTTTCACGAGTGCGCTTGCGGGTCATCTGCACCAGGCCCAGCTCGGTGATGCCGATGATGTTGGTCTTGGCGTGATCGCGCTCCAGCTGCTTTTCCAGGGTGCGCAGCACCTGGCGCTGGTGCTCCTCGTCTTCCATGTCGATGAAGTCGATGATGATGATGCCGCCGAGGTTGCGCAGGCGCAGCTGGCGGGCGATCGCGGTGGCCGCCTCGAGGTTGGTCTTGAAGATGGTCTCTTCGAGCGTGCGATGGCCGACGAAGGCGCCGGTATTCACGTCGATGGTGGTCATCGCCTCGGCGGGGTCGATGATCAGATAGCCGCCGGACTTGAGCGGCACCTTGCGCTCCAGGGCCTTCTGGATCTCGTCCTCGATGCCGTGCAGGTCGAAGATCGGCCGCTCGCCCGGATAATGCTCCAGACGGTCGGCTATTTCCGGCATCAGTTCGGCGACGAAAGCGGTGGCCTTGCCAAAGGTTTCCCGGGAGTCGACGCGGATCTTCTCGGAGCGCGGGCTGACCAGATCGCGCAGGGTGCGCAGGGCCAGGCTCAGGTCCTCATAGATCACCGAGGGCGTCGGCGCACTTTTCATCTGCTCGGCGATCTGCGTCCACAGGCGGCGCAGGTAGCGGATGTCGACGAGAATCTCCTCGGCCCGCGCGCCATCGGCCGCCGTACGCAGGATGAACCCGCCGGCTTCGGCGATGCCTTCAGCGGCCACGCAATCGGTGACCACCTGTTTGAGGCGTTCGCGCTCGGCTTCGTCTTCGATCTTCAGGGAGATGCCGACATGACTGGTGCGCGGCATGTACACCAGATAACGCGACGGGATCGACAACTGGGTGGTCAGGCGCGCGCCCTTGCTGCCAATCGGGTCCTTGGTGACCTGGACGGTGAGGCTCTGGCCTTCGTGCACCAGGGCGCTGATGCTCTCCACGGCGCTGCCTTCGCGGCTGGAAATTTCCGAAGCATGGATGAACGCCGCACGCTCCAGGCCGATGTCGACGAACGCCGCCTGCATGCCGGGCAGCACGCGCACCACTTTGCCTTTATAGATGTTGCCGACGATGCCACGGCGCTGGGTGCGCTCGACGTGCACTTCCTGCAGGACACCGTTTTCCACCACCGCCACGCGCGACTCCATCGGCGTGATATTGATCAGAATCTCTTCACTCATGCGCCCATCTCTTGGCTGAGATGAAGCTGAAAGCAGCGGCGGGCTCATCGCGCCCGAACCATCGCAGCCTGCAACCTCTTAGGTTATGCGCTGGCAGTCGTTTGCCAACACGGAATCGCGAATTGCGCGAGCAGTTCGGCAGTCTCGCACAACGGCAGGCCAACCACCGCTGAATAACTGCCCTGCATCTGGCTGACGAACACTGCAGCCAGCCCCTGAATACCATAACTGCCAGCCTTGTCGCGCGGCTCGCCAGTGGCCCAATAGGCTTCAATCTGTTTCCGGTCGAGAGGCTTGAAGCACACCGTGCTGGTCACCACGCGCGCTTCGGCGCGGCTATCACTGACCAGCGCGACGGCGGTCAGCACCTGATGCTCGCGGCCGGACAGCGCCCCCAGCGTGACCAGCGCATCCTCGCGGTCGACGGGCTTGCCGAGAATCCGGCCATCGAGCACCACGGCGGTGTCGGAGCCGAGCACCACGGCGTCGCGGCGATCAGCCAGAGTCGCGAGAGCAGCCTGAGCCTTGGCCCGTGCCAGGCGCTCGACGTAGGCCGCAGGCGCCTCGCCGGGCTGCGCGGTTTCATCGATGGGCACCACGTGGGTGGTGAAGGGGACGCCGATCTGCGCGAGCAGCTCGCGACGGCGCGGCGAAGCGGAGGCCAGGTAGAGCGTGGTCATGCACAGGTCTCGCAATCAGGCGCTACAGCGCGGTTCAGTTGACTCGCATGCGCCGGTGCACGGCACGCAGCAGGGTGCACACCCAGGGCCAGAGTAGCGCGCTGACCAGAGCCGGCAGCACGAAGGCGAGGGTCGGCGGGCGGTTGCCGGTCAGGGCGTTGAGCCAGAGCTGCACCAGTTGAGCCACGCCGAACACCACCAACAGCACCATGCTCTGCTGCCACATGGGAAACATGCGTAGGCGCTGATGCAGGCTGAGCACCAGAAAGGTGATCAGGGTGAGGATCAGCGCGTTTTGCCCCAGCAAAGTGCCATTGAGCACGTCGGCCAGCAGGCCGATGCAGAAGGCGCTGGTCATGCCGATGCGGTGCGGCACGGCCAGCACCCAGTAGGTGAGAAACAGCGCCAGCCACAGCGGTCGGCCGATTTCCATGAAGCGCGGCATGGCCGATACGCTGAGCAGCAAGGCCAGCACCAGACTGGCCCAGATCACCCAGAGGTTGCTCGAACGGGACGCGATCATTAGCGGGGCTCCTCACCGTTGGGTGGCTCTACGGGCTGCACCTCCGGTGGCGGCGCCTCGACCGGTGGGGCGTCTTCGATAGGCGCTTCGGCGTCAGGACGGTGACGCGTCTGGCGGTCGACTTCTTCCTGAGCCTCCGCCGACTCGGCAGCACGCTGCGCCGGCGAACGCGGGTCGGTGAATACCAGCAGCATGTAGCGGGTGCGATTAAGGTTGGCGGTCGGCACGGCCCGGACGATGGCGAACGGCTGACCGGAGTCATGCACCACCTCGGTCACCGTGGCCACCGGATAGCCAGCCGGGAAACGCTGGCCAAGACCGGAGCTGACCAGCAGATCGCCTTCCTTGATGTCGGCGGTATCGGCGACGTGGCGCAGCTCGAGGCGTTCGGGGTTACCGGTGCCGGTGGCGATGGCGCGCAGGCCGTTACGGTTGACCTGCACGGGAATGCTGTGGGTGGTGTCGGTGAGCAGCAGCACACGGGAGGTGTAGGGCATCACCTCAACCACCTGGCCCATCAGGCCGCGAGCATCGAGTACCGGCTGGCCGAGCACCACGCCGTCCTTCTCGCCCTTGTCGATGAGAATGCGGTGGGTGAAGGGGTTGGGGTCGATACCGATCAGCTCGGTGGCCAGCACTTCATCGTCGACCAGCGCCGAGGAGTTGAGCAGTTCGCGCAGGCGCACGTTCTGTTCGGTCAGCGCGGCCAGCTTCTGCAGGCGGCGCTGCATCATCAGCTGTTCGGCCTTGAGCTTCTCGTTCTCGGCGGCCAGCTCGTTGCGCGAGCTGAGCTCCTGGGTGGCGCTTTCCCACAGAGTGACCGGCAGACGGCCAAGCCAGTACACTGGCTCGACGATCAGGCCGAGCTGGCTACGAACCGAATGCAGGACGGTGAGACGGGCGTCGACGACCATCAGAGCGGCCGACAGCACGGCGAACACCAGCAGGCGAACACCGAGCGAAGGACCTTTGGCGAATAGCGGCTTTATGGTGATTACCTCGTAGCCTGCCCGGAAGCTGCATGCGGCGCGATGGTAGCTTCCGAGCTGCTGCAGCGTGAGGCGTGCGGCTTATTCGGTGGACAACAGATCCATGCTGTGACGATCCATCATCTCCAGCGCCTTGCCGCCGCCACGGGCGACGCAGGTCAGCGGGTCTTCGGCGACGATCACCGGCAGGCCGGTTTCCTGGCTCAGCAGCTTGTCGAGGTCACGCAGCAGCGCGCCACCACCGGTCAGCACTAGGCCGCGCTCGGCGATGTCCGAAGCCAGCTCGGGCGGCGACTGCTCCAGGGCGCTCTTGACCGCCTGGACGATGGTTGCCAGGGATTCCTGCAGCGCTTCGAGCACTTCGTTGGAGTTCAGGGTGAAGCTGCGCGGCACGCCTTCGGCCAAATTGCGGCCACGTACGTCGACCTCACGGATCTCGCCGCCCGGGTAGGCGGTGCCGATTTCCTGCTTGATGCGCTCGGCGGTGGATTCGCCGATCAGCGAACCGTAGTTGCGGCGCACATAGGTGATGATGGCTTCGTCGAAACGGTCGCCGCCAACCCGTACGGATTCGGCATAGACCACGCCGTTCAGGGAGATCAGTGCGATTTCAGTGGTACCACCACCGATATCGACGACCATCGAACCACGGGCTTCTTCGACCGGCAGGCCGGCACCGATGGCAGCGGCCATCGGCTCTTCGATCAGGAACACTTCGCGGGCACCGGCGCCCAGGGCGGATTCACGGATGGCGCGGCGCTCGACCTGAGTCGACTTGCACGGCACGCAGATCAGCACGCGTGGCGACGGCTGCAGGAAGCTATTTTCGTGAACCTTGTTGATGAAGTACTGCAGCATCTTTTCGCAGACGCTGAAGTCGGCGATCACGCCGTCTTTCATCGGGCGAATGGCGGCAATGTTGCCAGGAGTACGACCGAGCATGCGCTTGGCGTCGGTACCGACGGCGACGACGCTCTTCTGATTGCCATGGGTACGAATGGCGACGACCGACGGCTCGTTCAGGACGATGCCGCGCTCGCGTACATAAATAAGGGTATTGGCAGTGCCCAGGTCAATCGACAGATCGCTGGAAAACATGCCACGCAGTTTTTTGAACATGGGATAGGGACCCTAGGCAACGCGTGGTAAAGATCGGCGCAAGAAAACACGCAGGTAAAAAAGTGCGGCAAACTCTAACAACGGCAGGGATTTTGAGCAAGGCACCAATATGTTAGATTGCCTGTTTTTCCGCGGCCTTGAGGCATCTTTCACACGGGTGGCGACAGCACTGAAAAGCTGTCATGCGCTACCGGTAACTGCCCCAAGCCGCACGTCGCCGCCTTAGACCGCCAGCCAAGCGCATCCGTTCCCTGCCACCTGTGCACGGGTACCTGCCGATACGCGCGCTGGCGACCGCCTGGCGGCCAGTTTTCAAAGGGAGAACCCGATGGCGCTTGAACGCTCCGAGGTGGAAAAGATCGCACACCTGGCCCGCCTGGGCCTGAGTGACAGTGAACTGCCACAGACCACCGCAACCCTCAACAGCATTCTGGGCCTGATCGACAACATGCAGGCGGTCGACACCACCGGCATCGAGCCCCTGGCCCACCCGCTGGAAACCACCCAGCGCCTGCGTGCCGACGCCGTTACCGAAGCGAACCAGCGCGACGCCTATCAGGCCATCGCCCCGGCCGTGGAAAGCGGCCTGTACCTGGTTCCCAAAGTCATCGAGTAAGGAAAGCCTTCCGCCATGCATCAATTGACCCTGGCCGAGATCGCCCGCGCACTCGCCGACAAGCAATTCTCCTCCGCCGAGCTGACCCAGAGCCTGCTGAGCCGCGTCGAGCAGCTCGATCCGCAGCTCAACAGCTTCATCACCGTCACCGCCGACCAGGCCCTCGAGCAGGCCAAGGCCGCCGACGCCCGCCGCGCTGCGGGTGAAAACGGTCCGCTGCTCGGCGCGCCGATCGCCCACAAGGACCTGTTCTGCACCCAGGGCGTGCTGACCAGTTGCGGCTCGAAGATCCTCACCGGCTTCAAGGCGCCCTACGACGCCACCGTGGTCGACAAGCTCAAGGCTGCCGGTACCGTCAGCCTCGGCAAGCTGAACATGGACGAGTTCGCCATGGGCTCGGCCAACGAATCCAGCCACTACGGCCCGGTCAAGAACCCCTGGGACACCAGCCGTGTACCCGGTGGTTCCTCCGGCGGCTCCGCGGCTGCCGTGGCGGCACGGCTGATTCCGGCCGCCACCGGCACCGATACCGGCGGCTCGATTCGCCAGCCGGCCGCGCTGACCAACCTCACCGGCATCAAGCCGACCTACGGTCGGGTGTCGCGCTGGGGCATGATCGCCTACGCCTCCAGCCTCGACCAGGGCGGCCCGCTGGCCCGCTCTGCCGAGGATTGCGCCCTGCTGCTCGGCGCCATGGCCGGTTTCGACCCGAAGGATTCGACCAGTGTCGATCAACCGGTCGATGACTACCTGGCCGCCCTCGCCCAGCCACTGGCGGGCCTGCGCATCGGCCTGCCCAAGGAGTACTTCGGTGCCGGCCTGGACGCGCGCATCGGCGAGAAAGTCATGGCCGTGGTCGAGGAGCTGAAGAAGCTCGGCGCAACCGTCAAGGACATCAGCCTGCCGAACATGCAGCATGCCATCCCGGCCTACTACGTGATCGCCCCGGCCGAGGCCAGCTCCAACCTGTCGCGTTTCGACGGCGTGCGTTTCGGCTATCGCTGCGAAAACCCGAAGGACCTGCAGGACCTGTACAAGCGTTCCCGTGGCGAAGGCTTCGGCGAGGAAGTGAAGCGCCGCATCATGGTCGGCACCTACGCGCTGTCCGCCGGCTACTACGACGCTTACTACATCAAGGCCCAGCAGATCCGCCGACTGATCAAGAACGACTTCGTGGCGGCCTTCAAGGACGTCGACGTGATCCTCGGCCCGACCACGCCGAACCTGGCCTGGAAACTCGGCGAGAAGAACGCCGACCCGGTCTCCGCCTACCTGGAAGACATCTACACCATCACCGCCAACCTGGCCGGCATTCCCGGCCTGTCGATGCCGGCCGGCTTCGTCGATGGCCTGCCGGTGGGCGTGCAGTTGCTCGGCAACTACTTCCAGGAAGGTCGTCTGCTCAACGTCGCGCACCAGTACCAGCAGGTCAGCGACTGGCACAAACAAGCACCGAGCGGATTCTGAGGAACACTTTTATGCAATGGGAAACCGTCATCGGGCTCGAGATTCACGCTCAGCTCAGCACCCAATCGAAGATCTTCTCGGCCAGCGCCACCACCTTCGGCGCCGAGCCCAACACCCAGGCCAGCCTGGTCGACCTCGGCATGCCCGGCACCCTGCCGGTGCTCAACGCCGAGGCCGTGCGCATGGCCTGCCAGTTCGGCCTGGCCATCGATGCAGAGATCGCCGAGCGTAACGTCTTCGCGCGCAAGAACTACTTCTACCCGGACCTGCCGAAGGGCTACCAGACCAGCCAGATGGATCATCCCATCGTGGGCAAGGGCTTCCTCGACATCACCCTGGAAGACGGCACCGTCAAGCGTATCGGCATCACCCGCGCGCACCTCGAAGAAGACGCCGGCAAGAGCCTGCACGAAGACTTCCAGGGCATGAGCGGCATCGACCTGAACCGCGCCGGCACGCCGCTGCTGGAAATCGTCTCCGAACCGGACATCCGTTCGGCCAAGGAAGCGGTGGCCTATGTGAAGGCCATCCACGCACTCGTCCGTTATCTGGGTATCTGCGACGGCAACATGGCCGAAGGCTCGCTGCGTTGCGACTGCAACGTGTCGGTACGCCCTAAGGGCCAGGCCGAGTTCGGCACGCGCGCCGAGATCAAGAACGTCAACTCCTTCCGCTTCATCGAGAAAGCCATCAACCATGAAGTGCAGCGCCAGATCGAGCTGATCGAGGACGGCGGCAAGGTGGTGCAGGAAACCCGCCTGTACGATCCCAACAAGGATCAGACGCGCTCCATGCGCAGCAAGGAAGAAGCCAACGACTACCGTTACTTCCCCTGCCCGGACCTGCTGCCGGTGGTGATTGAGCGCAGCTTCCTCGACGAACTGCGCAGCCAACTGCCCGAGCTGCCGCCGCAGAAGCGCGAGCGTTTCGAGAGCCAGTTCGGCCTGTCCACCTACGATGCCAGCGTGCTCAGCGCCAGCCGCGAAATGGCCGACTACTTCGAAGCCGTCGAAAAGACCTGTGGCGATGCCAAGCTGTCGGCCAACTGGGTGATGGGCGAGCTGTCCAGCCTGCTCAACAAGGAAGGCCTGGAGATCGAGCAGTCGCCGGTGTCGGCCGAGCAACTGGGCGGCATGATCCTGCGCATCAAGGACAACACCATCAGCGGCAAGATCGCCAAGATGGTCTTCGAGGCCCTGGCTGCCGGTGAAGGCGCAACGGCCGATGAAGTGATCCAGAAGAAGGGCCTCAAGCAGGTCACCGATTCCGGCGCCATCGAGACGATGCTCGACGAAGTGCTGGCGGCCAACGCTGAGCAGGTCGAGCAATACCGCGCCAGCGACGAAGCCAAGCGCGGCAAGATGTTCGGCTTCTTCGTCGGCCAGGCCATGAAAGCCTCCAAGGGCAAGGCCAACCCGGGGCAAGTGAACGAACTGCTGAAGAAGAAGCTCGAAGGTTGAGCGATTTGAAAACGCCGGGATTGCCCGGCGTTTTCATGTCTGATGGATGGCAAAGGGAGAACAACGATGCGAGGACTGTCGATTGTGCTGGTGCTGTTCAGCCTGCTGCTCGCCGGCTGCAGCACGCCCCGTGGCGGCCTGCCCTATGGCAGCTATGACAGCAGCGTGGCCGGCGACTACCGCGCTGAAGGCAAGGCCTCGTATTACGGCCGCGCGCACCACGGCAACAAGACCGCCAGCGGCGAGCGCTTCGACCAGAACGCGCTGACCGCCGCACACCGCA
This sequence comes from Phytopseudomonas straminea, assembly GCF_900112645.1. Classification (GTDB taxonomy): domain Bacteria; phylum Pseudomonadota; class Gammaproteobacteria; order Pseudomonadales; family Pseudomonadaceae; genus Aquipseudomonas; species Aquipseudomonas straminea. The sequence continues at coordinate 524,580 of NZ_FOMO01000004.1, forward strand.
CCCTACCCTTCGGCACCATGGTTCGGGTTACCAACCTCGACAATGGCCAGAGCGTGGTGGTGCGCATCAACGACCGAGGCCCCTTCGCCCGCGGGCGCATCATCGACGTGTCGCGCAAGGCGGCCGAGTCGTTGGATATGCTCAAGACGGGCGTGGCGCCGGTGCGGGTGGAAAGCCTGAAGTAAGACGGAGGGGTTGCTCATGATCTCTCAGGCAGCGTAAAGGACTGCTACAAAACAAAAGCGGACATCGTTGCTTTACCTGTGGGGACGGGCCATGCCCGTGATTTTTTCGCGGGCATGGCCCGCTCCCACAGATGGGCCTTATGGCTGCTACCGCCACTTCGCAGGCAAAGCGCTGAACTTCAACCTGAAAATCGTGAGCAGACGCCTACAACGCCGGATCCCAGCGCTGCGACCAGTCGGTATCTTGCGCAGCGATCTCGCGCAGCAGCTCGAAGCTTTGCTGCAGGGCTGCCGAATCCCGCTCGCGGGAATACACCAGATAGGTCGGGTAGCTGAACTCTGGCGCCCTGGGCACCCGCTCCAGTACCTTCTTGTCCAGGTAGCTCTGCACAACGCGCGTGCGGAAGTAGCCCGAGCCGCCGTGCTCCAGGATGTATTGCAGGGCCAGCGGCCCGAGATTGAAGGACACCGGTGCCCGCGCCTTGTCCGGCAGGGCGCGGTCGTGCTGGGCGCGGAAGCTGTCGCTCCAGTCGATATAGACGTAGGGCTCCGGGTTTGCCGCACGGACCAGAATCAGCTTTTCCTCGAGCACCTGCTCGACCTGCACGCCGGCCCAGTAGGTGGGCTGGTAGACCAGCGCCGCGTCCATCACGCCCATTTCCACCTGCCGCAACAGGCTGGCGCATTCGGCCACCTGGGCGCGCACCGCGTAGCCGTCGACGCCCTCGCGGATGGCGCTGACCCAACGCAGCATCAGCGGATTGCACAGGCTCACCTCGCCGCCGATATGCAGCACGTTGTGATAACCGTCCGGCAACGGCAGGTCGCGCTGCGCGGCCTCCCAGGTCTGCTGGATCTGGTTGGCGTAGGTGACGAACGCCTCGCCATCGGGCGTCAGCCGCGCGCCAGCGCGATTGCGCACGAACAGCATGCTGCCCAGATGACTTTCCAGCTTCTGGATACGCGCGGTGATCGCCGTCTGGGTGACGTGCATGCGCTCGGCGGCGGCGATGAAACTGCCGCTACGGACGATTTCCAGAAAGGTACGGGTAAGGTCGATATCCATGGTCGCTGGGCCAGCCCGATTGGCGCTGGCGATTCCTCAAGCCTGATCCGGCGCCCAGTGTACGGGCGCGCGGCGGATCATTCGATGCTTCAATCGAGGTGTCTGAGCAGGTCGCGGTGCAGCGCGGCGACCAGGTCGGTCTGGGTGATCACCCCGACCAGCCGGCCCTCGTCGAGCACCGGCAGGCAATGCAGGCCGTCGTCGGAGAGCAACGCGATCAGGTCGACGACATGGGTATCGACATCCACCGTGCGCACCGGCGCGGTCATCAGCTCGCCCAGCGTCTGCTTCTTCTGCAGGCCGAGGATCGCTCGCAGGTTGAACGTATTGGCCCGCGTGGCGCTGACCAGATCGACCAGGCTGACGATACCGACCAGCCTGCCGGCGTCGAGAATCGGCAGCGCCTTGAGGCCGTGATGGGTGAGCAGGTACAGGCCCTTGGCGACCGCCGTTTGCGGCGTGGCGTGGATCAGGTCGCGGGACATCATCTGCCCGGCACGGATCTCGCCCGTGCTGCGGCGCAGCGCGTGCTTCTCGGTGCTGCGCACGATCAGCTCGAGGTCTTCACGGGTGATGTCGACGAAGGAACCCAGTTCGTCAAGGGCGTAGTCCAGGTCATCGGCGTTGATGCCGGCGCGCTCGCTCGGCAGCGGGTCGCGGGTGTGATGCACCGCAGGCGTGCCGGGGTGCGGGCGCGGATACGGCACGCGGGTCAGGTTGTTGTAGAGCAGCGCGCAGGCCAGGAGCCCGACGCCGGCGGTCATCGCCGCCAGCGCCGGCTGCCAGAATGGCTCGCCCGACAGCGGTGTGGCGAACACCATGCAGAAAGCGATGGCCCCGCCCGGCGGATGCAGGCAGCGCAGCGGGCACATCAATAGCAGGCTCAGGCCCAGGGCCAACGCCGCGCCGAGCAGGCTGTGATCGATGAAATGGGTGATCGTCAGTGCGACGGCACTGGCGCACAGGTAGCTGCCGAGAATCGACCAGGGCTGGGCCAGAGCCCCCGAGGACACGGCGAACAGCAGCACGGCCGAAGCCGCCAGGGGGCCGGAGAAATGTACCGCCATGTGCAAGCCGAACAACTGGCTGCATACCCAGGCGCTGAACAGGAACCCGGCAGCGGCACCAAAGGCGGCGCGGCTCCACTCACGAGGACGGGTGTGCAGGGCATCAGGCAGAAAGGCGGAGAGCCATTGGGGGAAATGCGCGTGGGACTTCATCGCTACCGTCGAAAAGATCGAGCCTCTCAAATGAGAGGCCCGCTGGGGACCGCTGGAAGCGGCTGGCAGGAGCATCCGTCCCTGGATGATGTACTCGTCTGTTTGCAACCTTGCCCGCCCCGGCAGAGAAACCGTGGCGAGCAATGGAGCTGAGTGTGACTAAGGGATTCAGCGCGATCAAACGAATAATAATGAAGAATGGATAAGCTTTTTTTGATACCAAACGACACGCATCACGCCTGTAGCCCGGGTTGAAGATCAGGGATAGCTGAAGCTTTTTACCAGCGTCAGCTCACCCGGCGTACGCATCGGCACCAGAAAACTCTCCTGCTTCTCGTTGACCGTGCCCTCTTCGGTAATCAAGGTGATCTGCCCGGTGGTGAGGATCTGCTCGGGGTTGCCCTCGCCCTCTTCGTCGTAGCTGTAGCCGCCGCCGTAGTAGTTCACGTAGACCAGGTACCGGCCCTTTAGCGGCGTGGGCGAGGCGATCATTTCCGGGCCGTAGCCGGTGGTCACGTCGACATCCAGGGCAGCGCCGTTGGCCAGCGAACGATTGCCGTACCACACATGCTCGCCATCGGGCGTGACCAGGTGCAGGTCCAGGTCGGTGTTGTCGCTGTCCCACGACAGCACCACGCGCAGGCGCGCGGGGGTTTCGCCGCTGCCATTGTTGTAGAACTGCACGCGCCGACGCTGGCTGCCATCCGGGCTGCGCACCTCGACGTTGTTGCTGCCGGCCGGGAACACGAACGGGCGGTCGAAGCCGCCGTCCTCGTCGATCTTCAGCGGCATGCTGGTGCCGTTGACCACCAAGCGACCCGGCGCCCTGCTCTCGTCCTTGCGCAACGCGCTGATCGCACCCTTGATGCGTGCGGTGTCGGCCTGGTTGGCGGCGCTGTTCACCGAAGAGGCCGGGTAATTGACCTCCTGCATGAACTGCGCGCCGTCGCCACCGCCGACGCGCCAACCGCTACGTGGCGTGTCGAGCTTCACCTCGGCCAGTGCGCACAGCGGCAGCAGGGTCAGGCAGAGGGCGATACGAGGGGTGATCAGGGCCATGATGTCATTCCAGTAACAGGGTGCGGGCGAGGCCTTCGACGTAGGCCTCGTCCTGTCCATTGGGGTGGGCGACGAACGCCAGGTGCAGGTATTCGTGGGTCAGGTCGAGGCGATCCTGTAGGGAGAAGAAGCCGCGCACGAAAATGCGCTGCCGCTCACGATCCACATAGGGCCGCCCGGAAGCCAGTTGGCAAACGGTGAACTGCTGAATTTCTTCATACCCCGGCTCCATGTCCAGGCGCGGGCGCCAGTCGCGGCGCTGCTTGCGCAGCCACTGCTCGGCAGCGACCAGCGGCTGGCAGGCGGCCACGGGCTTGTCCCAACGGCTCAGGGTGGCACGCGGGAAGGCGCGAGCGAGGATGGCGTCGTAACGCAGGCCACTGTTCGCCTGCTCGACCGCTTGGCTCCAGGCCAGACGATCAGGCCCCGGCTGGGTGCTGTGATAGGTCACCGGCGTACCGGCCAGCACCAGGTCGGCCGTCCACGCGGCGATATACTTGGCGCCCTGGCTGGCCGGGCGCGGCGCCACGCGCTGGCTGGCGCTGCTGTCGTCGATGCGCAGGCATTCGCCACGGCGACCGGCGCTCTGCAACAGGTAGGTGCGCGCAGCGATGGCCAGTGCCTTGGCGGCCTCGGCGGGCTGCGCCGAGGCCTCTCGATCCAGCACCCGGGCCACGTAGTCTTCGCGCTGCAGATGGGCAGTGAGCTGCTGGCCCTCGTTCGTACGTTCGAGAAACAGCTCGCCGTGGCTTTCGATGGGCAGGCGGTTGCCATTGGCGAACTCGACCTCGTAGCGCCCGTTGAGCACACCCGGCTCCATGGCCGCGTCACTGCCCTCGCGCCGCAGCTGACGCAACGGGTAGCGGGCGAACAGGCGCACCTCGACGCAGCTGCCGGCCTCGCTTGGCCAGGCCGCTGGCAGCACCTGGCCGAGCGCCTCGGCATGGCGCTTGAGCACCATCACGCTGGTGCCCGAGCCGCCCGCCCAGACGGGCGTGCCGTCGGCCAGCCAGCCGGCGAAACCACCCTGGCGCGCCTGGGGATCGTTATCGGCCAGCCAGCTCCAGGTCTTCACCCGCAGGCGGCTGCCCAGGGCGCTGACGGTCGAGCCGTCGCCGGCCAGCACCACGTCCAGCAGCACCTTGCGGGCATCGGCCTGGGCGGGCAATTGCGCAAGTTGCGTGAGCAGTTGCTGAATGGAGACGCGGGTCGCCGGCGCCAGGCGCTGGCGCTCGCTGATCCAGCTCGGCGCCTTGCGCGCCTGCCAGTAGCGCGACCAGTCGTCTTGGTCCAGTTGCAGGTTCTGCTGCTCGAAATACAGGCCGCAGGATTTGACCAGCGCCTGGTCCCGGTCGATGCGCTCGCCGGGGTTGCAGCAGTAAACCTCTTCCTTGTCCTGCCCGCGGCACTGATAGCCGTTGTCCGGCTGTTTGGTGTCGACCAGATAGGCGTAGACGAACAGCTTCCACAGGCTGCCCAGCGGCGCCTCCAGGCTGTCAGACAGAGCTTCGCGGCTGAGCAACCGCTGCCCGTCGAGGCGCAACAACTCGCTGCCGTCGGCCCGTAGCCAGGCCAGCGACAGCGGCGCTTCGCTGGCCATCGCCGAACCGCCCAAGGCGGCCAGCAGGGCTAGCGAAACGAGCAGGCCGTACTTACTCAACGGTTACCTTCTGCAATGCGGGCTCGCTCTCGAGTGCCTGCTGGCCCGGCGCGTAGAGGCGCACGTAGCGAGCCGGCGGCAACACGAACTCGCCCTTCTGCGAGAAGCGCACCAGGTGACGCAGCACCAGTTCGCCTTGCAGGGCGTCCACCGGCACCGCATAGCTGAGTTCGCCCGGCTCGTTGCGGGCCTTTTCCAGCGCCGCGGCTTCATCGCCACCCAGGCCGCTGACCTGGATGCCCCAGGTGGTGCGCTCCACATCGGCGCCCGGCGGCAGCGGCACTTCCAGCATGCCGTAGCGCAGGATCTGTTCGCCTTCGCTGCTGAGGGTCACTTCGTCCAGGTACAGGTCGGCGCTGGATATCTCGTCCTTGCCGACTTCTTCGGCACGGAACTCGAAGGCCTTTTCGCCCGGTACCAGCCGCAGCAGACGACGCTTGACGGTGACCGGCACATTGCTCGGCGCAGCCTGGGCGCTCTGGTAGTCGAGGCGTACGTCGTTCGGCTGATCCAGATCGCCGGCCACCTGCAGGGCCTGGGGCGGTTGCACGCCCGTCCACTGCCAGTAGTTGTCGCCGCTGGTGCCTTCCACGGCCTGCCAGTCGCCCTCCAGCGCTAGCGTCGGCTGGGCACTGCGCAGGTCCAGCGAAGGTTGCAGCCAGGTCAGCGCCAGGGCGCGTTCCAGGCCGGCCTGGGCCGGTGCCAGCTCGCCGAGCAGGCGCTGGGCGCGCTGACGATCCGGGCCATCGAGGTACAAGGCGACGGCCGCGACGAACGGCGACTGGCTCTCGGCCAGGCGACGACGGGCACCATCGAGTTGTACTTGCAGGGCCTCGGCGACCGGCACGTTGTTCTGCTGCGCCAGGCGATTGCCCAGCTCGCGGGCAATCGCCTGGCCCAGGGCCGAATCCGGCGCCGCCATCACCAGGCTGTCGCCTTCGCCAAGCACCACTTCCTCGCCCTCACCCGCGGCGGCCAGGTCATACACCAGGCCTTCGAGCAGGGTTTTCACCGGCAGGCCCATGTCGCGGGCGAACGCCAGGATCAGCGCACGCTGCAGCAGTGGCGTTTCTGGAGCGCGCTTGGCATAGAGTTCCAGCACGCGCTGCCAGTGCTCGGGCGGCAACTGAATGGCCAGGGCGCGGCTGGCGTGCCAGTCGGCATAATAGGCGTAGGTGGTCAGGAAGGCGTCGCCATCGGCATCGCCGCCCCACCAGGTGAAGGTCGCTTCGGGACCAGCCATCTGCACCAGGCGCAGGCGGCTGTTCTGCATGATCAGGCGCAGGCGATCCTTGATGCGCGGCTCGCCGGCGGCCAGCGCCGGGTAGGCCAGGCTCAGTGGCAGCAGGCGGCTGGCGGTCTGCTCGACACCGCCATAGGGGTAGTCGAGCAGGTCGTCCAGCGCGGCGTTGAACAGGCCCGCGCCGCTGTCGGCCACGCGCAGTTGCACCTGGCTGGCATCGGCCGGCAATTGCAGCGGCGTGCTGCCCGGGAACACCGACAGGTGCTCGCTGCGCACCTGCTGCCAGCCGGGCGCCACGGTGCTCAGCTTGACGGCCAGCGCGTCGGCGATCTTGTCGGCCTGGCGCAGCTCGGCGCTGAAATCGCCAGCGGCGATCACTGCCTCTTCGACCGGCAGGTAGTTGATGCCCTTGGCCAACATCACCTCGCGGCGCTGCTCCTGCTCGCCATGACGAATCAGCAGCTCGGCCTTGGCGCCCGCCTCGCCCTGGTTGAAGGCGAACAGGCCCAACGCCGGTTTGTCACCGACGCGGAAGCGGCTCGGGCCGCTCCACTTCAGGTACAGCGGCTTTTCCGAGCGCACGAACTGGCGCTTCTGACCGACATCGCCGTCAGCGCTGACTGCTCGGGCGGTGATGCGCCAGCGGGTCAGCGAGTCCGGCATGCGGAAGCTGAAGCTCGCCTTGCCGTTGGCATCGGTGACCAGATCCGGCTGCCAGGCAGCGGTGTCGACTTCTTCGCGGCGCGGGCGCTCCAGCACCTTGACACCACGCTCGCTGCGGTTGGCGCGGCCCGGTGCACTGGGAATGCCCGGCAGGGCCAGGTCGTAGCTGATGAACGACAGGCTGGCGCTGGTGCGCACGTTGTTGCGGCGCGGGTGATAGAAGAACTGGTCGATGCCCGGGGCGATTTCCGGTTGCAGGGCGTAGATCATCTCGTCCACCACGCTGACCGTCAGGCGCGTCGGCACCGGCTTGCCTTCGAACAGGGTGCTCAGCTCGACGGTGACCAGCTCGCCCGGTTGCACCACCTCCTTGTCGGCCTTGATAGCGATGTCGATCTGCGGCGTGGCGACCTTGATGCCGGCGTTCTGGAAGCTGTAATCGCCGCCGCGGGTATACAGCGCCGAGAAGGTGATGTTCGGCGAGAAGGTCTTGCCGACCGGAATCCGCGCGCGGTACTGGGTGTCGGACAAACGCTCGAGCTTGAGCCAGTCGCCGCCCTTGGAGAGCAGCGCGGTGGCTTCGACCTTGTCGCGCTCCAGGGTCAGCAGCGCATCGCTGACCGGCTCGGGAAAGGTGATCAGCGCCAGGGCTTCGTCGCCGGCCTGGTACTCGGCCTTGTCGAGCACGATCTCGATGGTGCCGGCCACCGATTTGACGCCTTCGCCGCTGACCGAATGGCCGGTGGCGCCGAGGATCAGGCCACTGTCATCCTTGAGGGTGATGCTGTAGGTACCGGGGCGCTCGAAATTCAGCTCGAAGCCCTTGGCATCCGCCGCCAGCTCACCGTTGCCGGTGCTCTGATCTTCCAGGCGCACCCACTCGTAGCGGGCCGGTTTACGTTCACTGGCGCCTTCACTCTGATAGGTGAAGTTCACCGCCTGGCCGGCCGAACTGAAACGCTGCGGCGCGCTCAGGCGATAGCGGGCGGCGCCGCGCTCGATGAGGATTTCCTTGCTGGTCTTGACCCGGTAGGCGGCGCCATCGCTGGCGAACACGCTGAGCAGGTAGCGGCTCGGCTTGTCGGCAGCCGGCAGGTCGAGCGCCGCGCGGCCCTGGCTGTCGGTGCTGACTTCGCTACTGGCCAGCTCGACCGGGAACTGGCCGAGGTACTGCAGTTCGTTGTCGACCATCGACAGCTGCTGGGCACGCAGGCTCAGCTGCACCTTGGCGTTGGCCACCGGCTTGCCGTCCGGGTAAAGCAGTACCAGGGCGCCCTTGACCGGCTCGCCGGTGCGAAAGTCCGGCTTGTCGAGATCCAGTGACACCTCGAAGTGCGGCTTGATGTACTCGGCGACGCGGAAGGCGCTGCTGTACAGCCCGTCGCGGTAGGCGAAGCGCAGCTCGTAGCCGCCCGCCACGGCGTTGTCCGGCAGCTGGAAGCGAGCCTGGCCGCCACGGGCGCTGTCGAAATCGAGCTTCTGGGTCTGCAGCACGGTGCCGTTGGCATCGAGCACGCTGAGGCTGATCGGTGCGGTGCCGGCCGCTACGGATTCGCGGGCGTTCTTGAACTCGCGGCCGACGATCTTCACTTCCACCCAGTCGCCGGGGCGGTACAGCGGGCGGTCGGTGAAGGCGTACAGCTTGGTGTCATAGATTTCGCTGTCGTAATAGAAGTTCTCGGAAACGAACACGCCGCCGTCGACGTCCTCGCCTATCACGTAGGAGCGCTCCGGGCTGGCGTGGCCCAGGCGCAGCAGGCCCTGGGCGTCGGTCTTGCCGCTGGTCATCACGCCCACGCCATCGCTCCACAGCAGCTTGGCGTCGGCTACAGGGGTGCCCTGGTGCTTGTCGGCCGTCCACACCAGCAGCTCGCCGCCAGCGATCTTGCTGACCGCCACGGTGTTGGAGACGAACACCACGGTGGTGGCGCGGTACTTGCCGATGATCGCTTCGGCCAGATACAGGCCCGGCTTGAGCTTGCCCAGCGGCACGTAGACGTTACCCGAGGCGACGCTGACGAAGTTGCTCGACGAGCCGGACAGGTCGACGCCGGCAGGCGGCTCGATAGGCTTGGCTTCCCACAGCGGGTAGCGGAACTCGGCGACCAGCGGCAGGCCCTTCATCGGCGCGAATTGCACCTGCGGGGTGTACTCGGTGGGAGCGGCGATGGCGTTGCCCATCTTCAGCTCCGGCGCCTCCTCGGTGACCTGCTTGCGCGACTCGTAGGAGAAGGCGCGCTGCATCACCCGGCGGGATTTGCGGTACCAGTTGTCCCACAGGTACGACAGGGTGTTGGACAGCCCCTCGCCCTTGAACTGGCCCTCGGCGACCACGCGGTGCAGGTTCTTCTGGCGCTTGAGGAACTCCAGCGGCTGGTCGATGCGGTACAGGCGCATGTCCACGCCGCCGTAGCCTTCCATCCGATAACGGCGGTAATCGCGGCCCGGCGCCTCGAGGCGCACGGTGGCCACTTCATCGGCAGCGAAGCTCGAGTCGGCGAGCAGGAAGAACGACTCGCCGGCCAGCGGCGTGTAGCCGCTGGCCGGCACTTCGTCTTCGGAGTGAGCGGCCAGGGGCATGAGCGCCAGCAGCGCGACGGCGAGCAGACGGTTCATCGCGCGAGGAAATTCAGCCGATAGATGCCGATAAAGTTGGGGTTGGCGTCGTCGGGTATCCATCGGGTGTCCTTCCATGTCATGAGTTGTTGCAGGCTGACGGCACGCATGCCGTTATCCGTGGGAGTGGTGGTGCCGGTGTGGTAAACGATGTCGCGGCCCATCCAGATCATCAGGTGCTGGTCGTCGCCCTGGTCGAAGAACATCAGGTCGCCGGGGCGCGCCTGGTTCAGGTCGCGACCGACCAGAGCGCTGTTGAACTGGATCATCTTGATCGCGTTGACGTAGGGGCCGCGCTTGCCGCCGCCCTGCTCCCAGTTCTGCGCCAGCGTGCGTTGCGCGTCGCTCAGCTGCAGCTCGGGCGGCAGGTAACGATTGGACAGGCCATTGGCGCGCAGCCACTTGGCGTCGTGCACCTTGAGCGCCTCGTTGGCGGCGAAACGCACTAGACCTACGCAATCCTGCTGATACCAGCGCGGGCTCGGGCCCTGGCGCAGCTGCTCTTGGGCGATACGCACGAACCAGGCGCGAAAGATCTGCGACTGCTCGGGATCGAGGCCGGGCGCCTGCTCGGCGCGCGCGCACAGGCCAAACGCGAACAGCGCCGCAGCCAGCAGCACGCGCCAGGCCGGCATGGCAGTGATCAAAGCGCGCGCCATTCGAGCGGAATCCACTTCCAATCGTCATCGGCTTCGGTGTCTTTGGGCAGCGTCAGCGCGAACTGGCCATAACCGCCGAGGGCGCGCAGCTTGGGCAGCAGGTGGGTGTCGGCGGCGTTGCGGAATACCGGCTCGTAGTTGGCCGGCAGGCTGTCCAGGGTTTCCTGTTCGAGCAGGCGCGACAGGCCTTCGGGCGCCAGGTATCCGGGCACCACGCCGTCGGCTGGCAGCACTTCGGCCAGTGGCGGGAAACGCTTGTTCAGCGTATCGAGCGCCTTGTTAACCAGCCGGTCATCCAGGGAGAACAGCAGGGTCTGGCCTTGACGCGCCAGGCTCACCCGGAAAAAGCCCTGGGAGACCAGCGCATCGGGGATGGCGCCCTGCTCCGCCGGGTACTGGCCGAAGTTGGAGCCCACCTCGCGGCGCCAGGTGTGGCCATCGGCCGTGGCCTGGCTTTCCACCGGAAAGCGACCGTTCTCGGCATTGGGCTCGAAGGCGCCGATCATGCCGTCGAACAGCCCGCCGATGGCCTGATCCAGCTCCGGCGTGGCGACTTCATCCAGATGGGCGACCAGCAGCGGCGAGTGCAGCCGCGAGTCGGCGTACCAGCACAGGCCGGCAACGTTGCCCAGGCGCTTGCGCAGCTCTTCGCTGGCCTGCTCGCTGGCGCCGACCTTGGCCAGCAGTTTTTCGGCGCTGCCCGGCGCCACCGGCACCGCCACGCAAGCGCTGGCGCCCATGGGCATGGCTTTCCAGATCGCCGTGAAGTCCATGGCCGGCTGGTCGTCCACTTCGTTCAGTGCCAGGAAGCTGCTCCAGCCGCCCTCGCCCTTCTCGAAACGCACCCCGGCAAAGGCCGGGAAGAAGCGCTGATAACCGAGTGCGACGTACTCGCCGCTCAGGGAAATGCGCTGCTGCTCGGTTTCGCGAGCCTTGAGGCCGAAGCGCTTGGCGAAGGGATTGTCACCATCGAGCAGTGCCTCGACGGATTCGGTGGCGTCGCGGCCGAGCTTGTCGTCCTCGCCGAACAGCATGCCGGGCGATGACAGCACCAGCAGTTTGTCGCCATGGCTGGCAAACAGCAGGGCGCGATCACCCAGGTAATTGAGGCGGTACAGCGGCACGCTGCTGCCATCGACGCGCAGCTCACCGGCCTGGCTGAGCTGGGTGTCGTCCAGCGCCACATGGGCCAGGGGCTCGAGTACCTTGGCCAGGCCGCCGCGCTGCATGACCATCACGAAGTGCTTGAGCTTGCCGTCGGCGCCCTTCCAAAGGGCGACGTCGGCGGGCTGGTCGAGCAACTCGTCGAGCAAGTTGTCGCGCAGTTTCAGGTCACGCTCGTAGATGATCCGCCGCAGGCTGCCGACCAGCCCGAGGCGGTCGGCGTTGTGCTCGTAATAGAACACGAAGTCCTCGGTGAGGGTGTCGCGCAGCAGCGGCACGGCCAGCAGGTCCTTGGGCAGACGGCTGAGCGAGGCGCTTTCGATCAGCGCATCGGGGTGTTTGAGGTCCAGGCCCAAGGCGCTGCGCTCACCGAGTTCGCGTGAGTCCTGACCGCAGGCAGCCAGCAGGCCGGCCGTCAGCAGCAGAGCGACGTGGCGCAGGTGGGCAGTGGTATTCCGGTTCATCCGAGCCTCGGGATATCAGTAATTGAAGGATTTCACGAAAAGCAGCTCGCCAATGGCGCGCAGCGGTACCACGAAGGTCTCGCGCTTCTCGTTGACGGTGTTCTCGTTGAAGATCAGGTTGATCTGCGCGGTGATGATCTCGTTCTGGTTGCTGCCGGCCTCGAAGTTGTAGCCCTCGCTGCCCAGGTTACCCCAGTAGTTCACGTAGATCAGGTAGGTACCTTGCAGCGGCGCAGTCATGGTGAACATTTCCGGGCCGGGACCATCGACGCTGTCGACATCCAGGCCGCCGCCATTGGTGAGTACCGGGTGGCTCCAGAACGCGTGCTGGCCATCCGGGGTGACCACATGCAGGTCGAGCTCGGCCTTGGGATCGTCCCAACCGAGCACCATGCGGATTCGCGCCGGCGTGCGCAGGTTATTGGCCTCGTAGAACTGCACGCGCTTGAGCGATTTGCCCTCGCCAGCCACCAGCTCCACGCTATTGGAGCCCGCACCAAAGGCGTAAGGCCGGGCAAAGCTGCCCTGCTCATCGGTGTACAGCGGCAGCGGGTTGCCGTTGACCACTAGCCGATGTGGCGCACGCAGCTGACCGATGTTCTTGAGAGTACCTTCGATCAGGCTGCGCCCACGCTGGGCGCCGCGGTCGATGGGCGGCGTCGGGTACGCCACACGGGCGTCGCTATCGCCATCGTTGAGGCCGTAATAGCGCCAGCCGCCGCTGGGGCCTTGCAGGGAAACGGACGGTGCGGTCTGCCCAGGCTCGGCCCAGCTCAATGGCATGGCAAGCAGGGCGCAGAGCAGCAGCACCAGCCGCGAGGCGACCGGTGCGCGCCGAAAGGCTCGGCATCGCAGAGGGAAACGAACCACCGCACTGCACTCCTTGTGCTGGCTCAGCAGCGCTGGCGCCCGCACTCACACTGTTGGCTCTGAGAAAAGAAATCGCTGCGTGCGGCGTCATCAGCCGCATTGGGCGGCGCCGTCACATCAGGTTACACGCTGGGCAGGAATGCTAGCGAGTTGCCCGGAGGCTGACAATCGTGGCACTTGCGAATCGGTACTGAATCACAATCAACGCGCGTCCGCTCACAACAATCGCCGTCAAACCCATCCCGCCCACTGCAACAGCAACAACCCGACGTTGGTGGTGACCACCGCGGCCAGCGTAGTGATCACGATGATAGCTGCGGCCAGCTGGTAGTTACCATTCACCGCCCGGGCCATGACGAAGCTCGACGCTGCCGTTGGGCTGCCCAGATAGAGGAACAGGATCGCCAGGTCGGCGCCGCGGAAGCCCAGAGCCCAGGCGCCGATGGTCGCCAGAAATGGCAGCCAGACCATCTTCATCAGGCTGGAGCTGACCGCCATGGCGCTGCTCTCGCGCAGCGAGGCCAGGGACAGCGTGCCGCCGATGCAGATCAGTGCGAGCGGCAGGGTCATCTGCGCGAAGTACTCGGCGGAGACCATGGTCCAGTGCGGCAGCGGCACCTTCCAGTAGGCGACGGGAATGGCCGATAGCACGCCGATGATCAGCGGGTTGGTGAAAATGCTCTTGCACAGCGACCAGGGGTCGGCCTTCATGCCTGGCGCGTAGATGTTCAACACGATGGCCGACAGCACGTTGTAGCAGAGGATCACGATACCACCGAGCACCGCGCCTACCGACAGGCCATAGTCGCCGAACATGCTGGTGGCCAGAGCCAGGCCAACGATGCCGTTATTGCCGCGAAACGCACCCTGGGTATAGATGCCGCGGTCTACCTTCGGGCAACGCCAGATCGACCACAACCAGGCCAGGGCGAAGCTCGCCACGGTAGCGAATACGAAGTAGCCGATCAGCGCAGGTTGCAGCGCGGTGCTCAGGTCCGCCTGGACGATGCTGATGAACAGCAGCGTCGGCATGGTGCCGCGAAACACCAGGGACGAGGCGGTATCGATGAAGGGGTCGTCGATCCAGCGCAACCGCTTGAGCAGCACGCCGAGAAACAGCATGGCGAAGACGGGGGCGGTGATCGCCAGTGTCTGCTGGACTACAGCGAGCATGGAGGTTCCGAAGGGTGAAGAGGCCATGGAAAGCGCCGACGCGCCTGCGCTCAGGCACGTCGATAGGCTGCTAATGATAGCAAGGCTTCAGCCCCCCGGGCGGGCGCTTGTCAGGGCGCGCCGCTCGCAAGCAATGCGACTGACCTCAGCGGCGAACCGGGCGCTTCTGCAGTTTGCGCTGCAGGGTACGGCGGTGCATACCCAGGGCGCGGGCGGTCGCCGAAATGTTGCCCTCATGCTCGGTCAGCACGCGCTGGATGTGCTCCCACTGCAAGCGATCCACCGACATGGGGTTTTCCGGCACCAGGGTGTCGAGATCGGCGTGCTGGGTCAGCAGTGCGGCAAGCACGTCATCGGCATCGGCAGGCTTGCACAGGTAGTTGCAGGCGCCACGCTTGATGGCTTCCACGGCGGTGGCGATGCTCGAATAGCCGGTGAGGATCACCACGCGCATCTCGGCATCCAGCTCCAGCAGCTTGGGCAGCAGCACCAGGCCGGAATCGCCTTCCATCTTCAGGTCGAGCACGGCGTAATCGGGCAGGTCCTGGGCGGCCAGTGCCAGGCCTTCCTCGGCGGAAGCGGCGGTGGACACGCGCAGCCCACGGCTGCTCATGGCGCGCGCCATCACGCGAGTGAAGGTGGGGTCGTCGTCGACCAGCAGCAGGTGGGGCTGTTCTTCGCTTTCCAGCAGCGTTTCGTCACTCATGGTTCACTCCTCAATACATGCTCGCGGTCTGCCGGCTCGGCAGTGCGCTGCATCGACAAACCTGCGCCAGGCTCACACCCGGGCGTAGGCGCGCGGCAACTTGAGCTCGGTGAGCGTGCCGCCTTCTTCATGGTTATACAGCTTCACCGTGCCGCCGGCGCGGGTCACGCTGGCCTGGCTGAGAAACAGGCCGAGGCCGAAGCCCTTGCCTTTGCCCTTGGTGGTGAAGAACGGCCGGCCCAACTGCTCGGCGATAGCCAAGGGTACACCGGCGCCGTAGTCACGGATGCTCAGGCGTACCCACTGGTGATCCCAGTCCAGGCTGATTTCCAGGTTGTCCGGGCAGGCATCGGCGGCGTTGTTGAGCAGGTTGAGCAGCGCCTGAGTGAGGTCGGCCGGCGGCATCAGCTGCGGCGACTTGCCCACACCCAGGCACTCGTAACGGTAGCTGGCTTCCGGGCGCATCAGGTGCCAGCGGTTTAGGGTGGTTTCCAGCCAGCTGACCGCCGGCATTTCCACCACGGCCTGGCGACGGTCCGCCTCGGCGGCGCGCACCAGGTGCTGCAAGGTTTCCTTGCACAGCTTGACCTGCTCCTGCAGCAGCGCCAGGTCCTCCTGCAGCAGCGGATTCTGGTGCTCGCGGCGCAGCTCCTTGATCAGCACGCTCATGGTTGCCAGCGGCGTGCCCAGCTCGTGGGCGGCGCCGGCAGCCTGGGTGGCGACGGCCAGCAACTGCTGGTCACGCATGCCCTCCTCGCGGCGCTCGGCGCGCAGTTTTTCCTGCTGGCGCAGTTCCTCGGCCATCTTGGCGACGAAGAAGGTGATCAGCCCCGCCGCCAGGGCGAAGCTCAGCCACATGCCGTACACCAGCAGGCTCTCGCGTGGCCCCACGGGCAGTTGCAGCGGGTGCGACCAGACCAGCAGCAGCGTGTAGGACGCCAGCGCCATGCCGCCGAGAATCATGGTGAACAGCCATGGCAGCGTCGCGGCGGCGATGGTCAGCGGCACCAGGTAATAGGACACGAAGGGGTTGGTGGAGCCGCCCGAGTAATACAGCAGCACGCTGTGGATGATCAGGTCGAAGCCCAGGTGAATGGCGTACTCGGCCTCGGTAACCGGCCAGGGCCCGCGCAAGCGCAGCGCCGTCAGCAGGAAAAGCACCAGGGACGCGCCCAGGGTGATGCTCAGCTGCAGCCAGGGCAGCGGCAACAGATCGGATTTATACGCCAGGCCAACCGAACCGGCTTGCGCGGCCAGCACCAGGAGGCGAATCAGGGTCAGCCGCCAGAGGTTCTGGCGACTGGCGGACAACAACTGAACAGGGGCCAGCATCAACTCTCCTAAAGGCTCATGGCGAGCCCGGCGAGTATAACCAAGGCCACCTGCCGGCTGATGCGGCAACGCGCCGCAGCAGCCCAGGCGGCAGGCTCGATTGCATCGTCATGCACGTGCGCACGCGCAAGTCATGAGGTACAGCTCGCTGCCCTCAACTGCACTGGGACAGGAATAGCACTACGCCACACGTCATCGTACGACAGGGCTAAATCACGGTTTTTCGCGGCAGGTTCCCGCCTATACCGCGCGACAAAACCGAGCAAAAACGCACGTCAAAACGGTTAAAAACCCGAAAATCAGCGCCAAACTCCTTTTTAGTTATAAAAATAAAACTCAATATTCACATATTTATGTTGTATGACAACATATTTCTTGAGAGCGTATATATGTAACAAATTGTCTCAGATCGCTCACGAAAGCAGCCCTGAACAATCACCAGTCTCCAAGAATAATTCAGGTGAAATAATGAGAATAAAAGGTATCCGGTGGTGGATGGTCAGCCTGGTCACTGCCGGCCTGGTCATCAACTACCTCGCTCGCAACACCCTGTCGGTCGCCGCCCCTACGCTGATGACCGACCTCGCCATCAGCACCGAGCAATACGCCAAGATCGTCGCCGCCTGGCAGATCTGCTACGCCCTCATGCAGCCCATTGCTGGCTGGGTCATCGACTTCATCGGCACCAAACTGGGTTTCGCGGTGTTCGCCATTGGCTGGTCCATCGCCTGCGCATCTGCCGCGCTGGCTACCGACTGGAAGAGCATGGCGTTCATGCGCGGTCTGCTCGGCATCACCGAAGCAGCCGGCCTACCGGCTGGCGTAAAGGCCACCACCGAATGGTTCCCGGCCAAGGAGCGCTCGGTGGCCATCGGCTGGTTCAACATCGGCTCCTCCCTTGGCGCGCTGCTGGCGCCACCCCTGGTGGTCTGGGCGATCCTGCACAGCGGCTGGCAGCTGGCGTTTCTGATCGTCGGCGGCTCGGGCCTGGTGTGGACGCTGCTGTGGGCCTGGCTCTACAAGCACCCGCGTGACCAGAGGCGCCTGGGCGACGAAGAGCGCGACTACATCCTTTCTGGTCAGGAAGCCCACCTGCACAGCGAGAAGCGTGAGAAAGGCGCCTGGAAAGGCATCTTCAAGGTGCGCAACTTCTATGCAATCGCCGCCGCGCGGGTGCTGTCCGAACCGGCCTGGCAGACCTTCAACGCCTGGATTCCGCTGTACCTGATGACCGAGCGGCACATGAACATCAAGGAAATCGCCATGTTCGCCTGGCTGCCCTTCCTTGCCGCCGACATCGGCTGCGTGCTCGGCGGCTACCTGAGCCCGTTCTTCCACCGCTACTGCAAGGTATCGCTGTTCACCTCGCGCAAGATGGTGCTGCTGTTCGGCGCCAGCTGCATGATCGGCCCGGCCTGCATCGGCCTGGTGGAAAGCCCGTACACGGCGATTCTGTTGCTGTGCATCGGCGGTTTCGCGCACCAGACGCTGTCCGGCGCGCTCTACTCGATCACCTCCGACTCCTTCAAGAAAGATCAGGTGGCCACTGCTACCGGCCTGGGCGGCATGTGCGGCTACCTGGGCGCTGCAGCCTTCACCCTGGTGTTCGGCGTGCTGGTCACCCAGATCGGCTACAGCCCGCTGTTCGTGGTACTGGCGATCTTCGATATCGTCGCTGCCATTCTGGTCTGGACCGTCGCCCGCGAACGGCATGACACCGGAGCGCCGGCGCCCACCCCGCTGCCTGACGCCCACGTCACTCCCGCCTGACCGCACACCACGCCCGGCACTGGCTGGGCGTGGTTCCCCGCTGCGCCGTCTACTGTCTGAAAAGCGCTGTCTACCTGCCCTGCAAAAAAATTTGCCGAACCTTGACCCGGTTACCCGATGTCCTTCGTCTACCTTGATGAACGCGGCAGCCAGCCGCACGTAACCGAAAAGGAATCGCCATGCTGCCACTGTCCCGCCTCGCCACCGCACTGGCCTTCACCACCGCCGGCCTGCTGAGCATCGCCGCGCACGCCGAAGAGCCGCGCTACAACCAGATTTCCCTGAGCACCCAGGTCAGCCATGAAGTGGCCCACGACCTGATGCAGGTCACCCTGTACACCGAAGCCCAGCAAAAGGACCCGGCGGCACTGGCCGCCGAGATCACCCGCACCCTCAATGCAGGCCTGACCCAGGCCCGCGGCGTGAAGGGCGTGACAGTTTCCCAGGGCAGCCGCAACAGCTACCCGGTATACAGCGAGAAAGGTGAAGAAATCAGCGCCTGGCGCGAGCGTGCCGAAATCCGCCTGGAAAGCGCCGACTTCGCCGCCCTCTCCAAGCTCACCGGCGAGATGCTGAAAACCCTGAAGATGGGCGGCATGAGCTTCAGCATTGCCGACGCCACCCGCAAGAAGGAAGAAGACGCGCTGATCAAGGACGCCGTCGCGGCCTTCAAGGAGCGCGCCCAGCTGACCACCGAAGCCCTGGGCGGCAAGAGCTACAAGCTGGTCAGCCTGAACCTCAACAGCGGCGGCTTCGTACGTCCACCGATGCGCATGGAGGCCATGAAGGCCTCGGCGTTTTCCGACAGCGCAACGCCAGAGGTCGAAGCCGGTACCAGCCAGGTGACCATGAACGCCGACGGCGTGATCGAGGTACAGCTGTAATCCGCCTGCCGGCGTCACAAAAGAGGAGGTTGCGAGCGTGCTCGCAACCTCCTCTTTTTTTGCCCGGCGCTTTTCGGCACAGCCCGTGCATAGGCTGAAACAAGGTCTAGGCTCAAGGCAGGCTCGTCACCATCCGACACGCCACGCTTCAACGCAGCAGACCCCTCAGGAAAAATCACAACAGACATGAGGTAACCATGCACAAGAACGCCTTTATTCAGGCTTTTGTCGTCGCCGGCCTGATAGCCAGCGCCCCCTTCGCACAGGCAGCCGGCAATCTGGTGTACTGCTCCGAAGGCAGCCCCGCGGGCTTCGACCCGGGGCTCTACACCACCGGCACCGATTTCGATGCCGCAGCGGAAACCGTCTTCAACCGCCTCTCGCAGTTCGAGCGTGGTGGCACCTCGGTGATGCCGGGCCTGGCGGAGAAGTGGGACATCAGCGATGACGGCCTCACCTACACCTTCCACCTGCGTAAAGGCGTGAAATTCCACACCACCGACTACTTCAAGCCGAGCCGCGAATTCAACGCCGACGACGTGCTGTTTACCTTCAACCGCATGCTCAACAAGGACGACCCGTTCCGTAAGGCCTACCCCACCGAGTTCCCGTACTTCACCGACATGGGCATGGACAAGAACATCGCCAAGCTCGAAAAGGTCGACGAACACACGGTGCGCTTCACCCTCAACACGGTCGACGCCGCCTTCATCCAGAACATGGCCATGAGCTTCGCCTCGATCCACTCCGCCGAATACGCCGCCCAGCTGCTCAAGGCCGGCAAGGCATCGGAAATCAACCAGAAGCCCATTGGCACAGGCCCGTTCGTGTTCAGCCGGTACCAGAAGGACGCGCAGATCCGCTACAAGGGCAACAAGGAATACTGGAACCCGGATGACGTGAAGATCGACAACCTGATCTTCGCCATCAATACCGACCCGTCGGTGCGCATGCAGAAACTGCGTGCTGGCGAGTGCCACGTCAGCGTTTACCCGCGCCCCGCCGACCTGGAAACCCTGAAGAAGGATCCCAAGCTGCAGATGCCTGATCAGGCTGGTTTCAACGTCGGCTACCTGGCCTACAACACCGAGCACAAGCCGCTGGACAAGCTGGAAGTGCGCCAGGCGCTGGACATGGCGATCAACAAGCCGGCGATCATCAATGCCGTGTACCAGGGCGCCGGCCAGGTGGCGGTCAACGGCATGCCGCCGACCCAGTGGTCCTATGACGACACCATCAAGGACACCCCCTACAACCCGGAAAAGGCCAAGGAGCTGCTCAAGGCCGCCGGCGTGAAGGAAGGCACCGAGATCACCCTGTGGGCCATGCCGGTGCAGCGCCCGTACAACCCCAACGCCAAGCTGATGGCCGAGATGCTTCAGGCCGACTGGGCCAAGGTCGGCATCAAGGCACGCATCGTCAGCTACGAGTGGGGCGAGTACAACAAACGCGCCAAGGCCGGCGAGCACGACACCCTGCTGATCGGCTGGACCGGCGACAACGGTGACCCCGACAACTGGCTGGGCGTGCTGTACGGCTGCGACTCCATTGGCGGCAACAACTACAGCCGCCTGTGCAACAAGGAGTTCGACGCGCTGATCAAGAAAGCCAAGGCGATCAACGACCGCGACGAGCGTACCGCGCTCTACAAGCAGGCCCAGCAGCTGCTCAAGGCCGACGTGCAGAACACGCCAATCGCCCACTCCACGGTGTACCAGCCGATGAGCACCCGGGTGAAGGACTTCAAGATCAGCCCGTTCGGCCTGAACTCCTTCTACGGTGTGAGTATCGAGTAATCCCTGCAGCGTGAATGAAAACGCCCGGCCAATCGGCCGGGCGTTTTCGTTTCCGGGAGCCTGTGATCTTGCAGATCGACTTCAGCGCGTTGCCTGCAAAAGGTGAGAGCGGCCAATGAATGCGTGGCTTTGTAGGAGGGGCTTCAGCCCCGAGCTCTTTGTTTGCCTTGATAAAAAGCTCGCGGCTAAAGCCACTCCTACCAGATCGCCCGATGTCCGCTTTTGCCTTTCATATCGCCCAGAAATCGGCTCCAGGGACGCTTCAGGCATTCAACCCGAATGGATCATCCACCGAGTGGCTGGGCTGGGTAAACCAGCACGGGCCTTCGACCGTCATATAGAAGTGATCTTCCAGGCGGACGCCGAACTCACCCGGCACGCAGGCCAGCGGCGTGTCGTCACGCGCCAACGAAAGCGGGTGCTGAGCCAGCCCATCACGGGGTTCGCGACTATGCGCAAATAAGCAGGCTCGCCACCACTAAAGCGGCAAGCACTGGCCGGCACCAGACAGAGCCCGTGAGCGCGATCCAGTACGGCATCGCATAGGCAATGGGAAAAGGATCGCAAACGGGTTATTAGCAGCAAACCAGATGATCTTGTAGAAAAAATCCAGAGTGCGGCATGCTCCATCGACACACCGATTCACACCTGTCGACAGGACATTCATGGACAAGACCCTATTCAAACCCTTGCTACTGACCACCGCACTGTTGGCCTGTGCGCCAATGGCCCAGGCCGCCAGCACCCTGGTTTACTGCTCCGAGGCCAGTCCGGCCGGCTTCGACCCCAGCCAGTACACCAGCGGCACGGATTTCGATGCGTCGGCGGAAACCGTGTTCAACCGCCTCACCCAGTTCAAGCGTGGCGGCACCGAGGTCGAATCGGGGCTGGCCACCGAGTGGCAGGTGGCCAATGACGGGCTGAGTTACACCTTCCACCTGCGCAAGGGTGTGAAATTCCATACCACCGACTATTTCACGCCGAGTCGGGACTTCAACGCCGACGACGTGCTGTTCACCTTCAACCGCCTGCTCGACCCCGAGCAGCCATTTCGCAAGGCCTATCCTTCGGAGTCGCCCTACTTCACCGACATGGGCCTGAACACCACGATCAAGAGCGTGGAAAAGCTCGACGACTACACCGTGCGCTTCAACCTCAACAATGTCGATTCCGCTTTCGTGCAGAACCTGGCGATGAGCTTCGCCTCGATCCAGTCGGCCGAGTACGCCGCCAAGCTGCTCAAGGAAGGCAAGGCTGGCGAGATCAACCAGAAGCCGATCGGCACCGGGCCGTTCGTGTTCAAGCGCTACCAGAAAGATTCCAGCATCCGCTATACCGCCAACCGGCAGTACTGGAAGCCCGAAGACGTGAAGCTCGACAACCTGATCTTCTCGATCAACACCGACGCCGCCGTGCGCCTGCAGAAGCTCAGGGTCGGCGAATGCCAGGTCAGCGGCTACCCGCGGCCCGAAGATATCGAGCTGGCCGAGAAGGACCCGAACCTCAAGGTACTCAGCCAGCCGGGCTTCAACCTGGGCTTCCTGGCCTATAACGTCACGCACCCGCCACTCGACCAGCTCAAGGTGCGCCAGGCATTGGACATGGCCATCGACAAGCCGGCGATCATCAAGGCCGTTTACCGCAGTGCCGGGCAAGTGGCCGAGAACGCCCTGCCGCCTGGCCAGTGGGGCTTCGACCCGAAGATCAAGGACGCCCCGCACGATCCGCAAAAGGCCCGGCAACTGCTCAAGGAGGCCGGCATCGTCCCCGGCACCCAGATCAACCTGTGGGCCATGACCGTACAGCGCGCCTCCAACCCCAATGCCAGGCTCTCGGCCCAGATGATTCAGGCCGACTGGGACAAGATCGGCATCAAGGCCAATATCGTCAGCTACGAGTGGGGCGAGTACATCAAGCGCGCCAAGGCCGGCGAACACGACGTGATGATCTACGGCTGGACCGGCGACAACGGCGACCCGGACAACTGGCTGGGTGTTCTCTACAGCTGCGCAGCGGTCAAGGGCAGCAACTATGCCAAGTGGTGCGACCCCGCCTATGACAAGCTGGTCACCCAGGCCAAGACCACCAGCAACCACGACGAGCGCATCAAGCTGTATCAGCAGGCCCAGCAGATCCTCAAGGCTCAGGTACCGATCACCCCGATCGCCAACTCCCGGGTGTTCCAGCCCATGCGCAAGGAGGTGCAGGACTTCCGCATCAGCCCGTTCGGCCTGACGCCCTTCTACGGCGTCAGCATCGACTGAACCAGCGCGGTGAATGAAAAACGCCCGGCCAATTGGCCGGGCGTTTTCGTTTCCAGGAGCCTGTTCATGATCTTGCGGATTGAATTCAGCGCGTTGCCTGCAAAAGGCGGGGGCGGCCGATGAATGCGTGGCTTTGTAGGAGGGGCTTCAGCCCCGAGCTCTTTGTTTACCTTGATAAAAAGCTCGCGGCTAAAGCCACTCCTACCAGATCGCCCGATGTCCGCTTTTGCCTTTCATGGCGCCCAAAAAGTCGGCTCCAGGGACGCTTCAGGCATTCAACCCGAATGGATCATCCACCGAGTGGCTGGGCTGGGTAAACCAGCGCGGGCCTTCGGCCGTCATGTAGAAGTGATCCTCCAAACGGATGCCGAACTCGCCCGGCACACAGATCATCGGCTCGTTGCTGAAGCACATGCCTTCGGCAAGCGGCGTATCGTCGCCACCGACCAGGTACGGGCCTTCGTGGATGTCCAGGCCGATGCCGTGACCGGTGCGGTGCGGCAGGCCCGGCAGTTTGTAGGCCGGGCCCAGGCCCGCGGCCTCCAGGCTGCGGCGAGCGGCGGCGTCGACGCTGGCGCAGGGCGCACCGATCACGGCGGCTTCGAAGGCCGCCTCTTGGGCGGCCTTTTCCTTGTTCCAGAACTCGCGCTGGCGCTCGCTCGGCGTGCCGAAGACGTAGCTACGGGTGATGTCCGACAGGTAGCTGTGCACCTGGCAGCCGGTGTCGATCAGCACCATGTCGCCGTCCTTCAGGGTCTGCGCATGTTTGACGCCATGGGGGAAGGCGCTGGCCGGGCCAAACAGCACGATGCAGAAGATCGAACCCGGCGCGCCGACCTTGCGGTGTGCCTGACGAATGAATTCGACGACTTCGGTGGTGGTGATGCCTTCGTGAAGGATGCTCGCCGCGGCCTTGTGCACTTCCAGGGTCATGTCCTTGGCGCGTTGCATCAGGGCGATTTCGGCGGCCGACTTGCGCTGGCGGCACAGGGCGGTAACCGACCCGGCGTCGACGAAACGGTAACCGCTGGTCAGCTTGCGAAT
>NZ_FOMO01000014.1 GCF_900112645.1 Phytopseudomonas straminea
AACCACTTGCGAATCTCTGGCTGAGTGTTTCGAAACGAGTGATGTTGACCGGTCTGCTCGCAATAACTAACCAGTTCAACTTTGGCAACATCGACACCAATGATGAATGGCTTCGCTGGCATTGCCATCAGTTGAGCTCCCACGCTATGGTTTTTAGGCTCGGAGGGGTTCACCAAGAGGCGCTGACTTGCTCCTATCGTCGCTTGCAAACGATGCATTCTTTATCGGCGCTTTGGTGAAGGGGTGGGGCGAGGTCTCCTACCGTCTGTACTGCTGCGAACAGTCAGAATTGGCTTTGTCGTCCCACCACCCCTTCGAGTATCACCATACAAGGGGCTTCAGCCCCGAGCTCTTTGTTTGCCTTGATAAAAAGCTCGGGGCTGAAGCAGATCGCCGCCCGGCCCCTCCTACGGGTTACGCGAACGGCTGCTTCTGCCTTGTAGCAGCCTGTTGATGTCGCTTAAAAAGACCGCAAACAGATCCTTAAAGCAAAATGCCCTTGTCCCGAGCCCGCTCGTGGCAAAGCTGCAGCACCTGACGACGCTCGTCGTTTTCCATGCGGCTCCAGCGGGTGATCTCGTCGACGTTGCGCTGGCAACCGATGCAGATGTCCTCTTCATCCAGCGCACAGACATGCACGCAGGGCGAGGCGACCGGGCGTTCGAGGCTTTGCATCAGTCGTCCTGCTCGGCCAGTTCAGTGGCGTAGCGCTTGGCGTTGTGCACGTAGTGGGCGGCGCCGGCTTCGAGCATCTTCTTCTGCGGTTCGGTGAGCTCACGCACCACCTTGCCCGGCGAGCCCACCACCAGCGAGCCATCGGGAATTTCCTTGCCCTCGGCGATCAGCGCGTTGGCGCCGATGATGCAGTGCTTGCCGATACGCGCACCGTTGAGCACCACGGCGTTGATGCCGATCAGGCTGTAATCGCCTACCGTGCAGCCATGCAACATGGCGTTGTGGCCAACGGTCACGCCGGTACCCAGGGTGAGTGGCGAGCCTGGGTCGGTGTGCATCACCGCGCCGTCCTGCACGTTGCTGTTCTGGCCGATATGAATGAGTTCGTTGTCGCCACGCAGCACGGCGCCGAACCACACGCTGGCGCCCTCGTCCAGGCGCACGTTGCCGATCACCGTGGCGTTGGGGGCGATCCAGCTTTGTGGATGCTGTTCGACGCGGGCTTTGCCCAGGCGGTATTTCATGACGGGAGTCTCGCAGGCAGGTTCACTTGAGGTGAATGTAGTGCTCGGGCGGGCGGCGCATGTCGATGTCAGCGTCGTAAACCAGGTTGACCAGCTCGACCAGCATGATCGCCGTCAGCCCCCAGATCTTGTACTCGCCGTAGCGATAGCTCGGCACGTACCAGCTTTGGCCGAGGTAATCGATGCGGTGAGTAACCTCGCGGGGGTCATTGCGAAAGAACTCCAGCGGCACGGAAAACACCGCGGCGATCTCGCCATCGTTGGCCTGGTAGTCGACGAAATCCGGCACCACGCCGACATAGGGCGTGACCTGAATGCCATGGCGCGACACCAGGGTGCCCAGCGGCCCGACGATCTCTACCAGCCCCGGCGGCAAGCCGATTTCTTCTTCGGCCTCGCGCAGGGCGGTTTCTATCAGGTCATTATCTTCCGGATCACGCCGGCCACCTGGAAACGCGACTTCGCCGCCATGGGTGGACAGGCCGCTGGCGCGCAGCGTGAGCACCACTTCGGGCTCGTCGCTGCGGGTGATGGGCACCAGCACCGCCGCTTCGGGAAAGCCCTCCTGGATTTCCATGAAACGTGGGCTGTAATTACGAACGCGTTGGAGTAACTCGTCCAGCATGGGCATTCTCGGCATTCTTCTGCGCCGGATAATGGCATGAAAGCGTGGCGCTGCCCAACCCTGCGCTGCCAGAGTCAGCGCAGGGCCAGTGCATCAGCTCTTGAGGCGATAACCGGTTTTGAAAATCCACCCTACGGTCAGGATACAGGCCAGCAGAAAGCCCAGGATCATCCCCAGGCTGACCATCACGTTGACGTCCGACACGCCGTAGAAGCTCCAGCGAAACGCGCTGATCAGGTACACCACCGGATTGAACAGGGTCACCGTCTGCCATACCGGCGGCAGCATGCTGATCGAGTAGAAGCTGCCGCCGAGAAAGGTCAGCGGCGTGACGATCAGCGCCGGGACGATCTGCAGCTTTTCCCAGCCATCGGCCCACACGCCGATGATGAAGCCGAACAGGCTGAAGGTCAGCGCCGTGAGCACCAGGAAGGCCAGCATCCACACCGGGTGCAGAATCTCGAAATCGACGAACAGCCGCGCCGTGGCGAGAATGATCAAACCGAGCACGATGGACTTGGTGGCCGCCGCGCCGACGTAACCGACGAGAATCTCCAGGTAGGAAATCGGCGCCGACAGCACTTCGTAGATGGTCCCCGAATACTTGGGCATGTAGATGCCGAACGAGGCGTTGGAAATGCTCTCGGTCAGCAGTGCCAGCATGATCAGGCCGGGAATGATGAAGGCGCCGTAGCTGACGCCGTGCACCTGGGTCATGCTCGAACCGATGGCCGAGCCGAACACCACGAAGTACAGCGAAGTGGTGATCACCGGGGTGGCGATGCTCTGCAGCAGAGTGCGCCAGGTGCGCGCCAGCTCGAACAGGTAGATGGCGCGGATCGCGTAGAAATTCATGCCTGCTCCTTCACGAGACTGACGAAAATATCTTCCAGCGAGCTCTCGCTCGACTGCAGGTCCTTGAAGGCGATGCCATGCTGGGCCAGGGCCTGCAGCAGCTCGGCGATGCCGGTGTCGTCCTGCTGGCCGTCGAAGCTGTAGACCAGCTCATGGCCGTCATCACGCAGTTGCAGGTCATCGCGCTGCAGCGCTGGCGGCAGCTCGGCGAGCGGCTGTTGCAGGTGAAGGGTCAGCTGCTTCTGGCCGAGCTGGCGCATCAGGGTGTCCTTGTCCTGCACCAGGATGATCTCGCCCTTGCGGATCACTCCGATGCGGTCGGCCATCTCCTCGGCCTCCTCGATGTAGTGGGTGGTGAGGATGATGGTCACGCCGCGCTCGCGCAGCTTGCGCACCATGTCCCACATGTTGCGGCGCAGCTCGACGTCGACGCCGGCGGTCGGCTCGTCGAGAAACAGGATCTCCGGCTCGTGGGACAGCGCCTTGGCGATCATCACCCGGCGCTTCATGCCGCCGGACAGCTCCATGATCCGCGCGTCCTTCTTTTCCCACAGCGACAGGTCGCGCAGCAGTTGCTCAAGGTAGGCGTTATCCGGCGACTTGCCGAACAGCCCGCGGCTGAAACGCACGGCCGCCCAAACGCTCTCGAAACCTTCGTTGAACAGCTCCTGAGGCACCAGGCCGATCTTCGAGCGCGCTGCGCGGTAGTCGCGCAGGATGTCGTGGCCGGCGACCATGACCGAACCGCTGCCCGGATTGACGATGCCGCAGATGATGCTGATCAACGTGGTCTTGCCTGCTCCATTGGGGCCGAGCAGCGCGAAGATCTCGCCCTTGCGGATATCCAGGTCGATGGATTTGAGCGCCGGGTGGCCGGACGCGTAGGTCTTGTTCAACTGCTGAATGGAAATGACCGGTTGCACGATACGCCTCGATCCTGAAAACAGCGGCCCATTGTAAAGAAATGTTGCCCTGGGCGCTGCGCCGCCCGGCGATCACGGCCATGCCGACACGAGCTCGGCTGCTGCCTTCAGCAGCCAGGCTGGCGAAAGATGATCGCGGCGCCATGCACCGAATTCGGAACACGGGCACGACAACCGAGTCCGATACACGGCACACTCACCTACTTCACCGCGAACCCTTCACACACAAGGATCATGCAATGGCTTTCAAACACCTGATTGGCGGCGCCGCTCTGCTCGCCCTGCTCGCCGGCTGCAGTTCGACCGACACAGCACCCACCCAGGCGTCGAAACCCGCCAACAACAATGGCAAGTGCAGCGCCGAAGCTGCCCAGAACCTGCTCGGCCAGATGGCCAGCGCCGAAGTGGTCGAAAAGGCCCGTGAACAATCCGGAGCCCGCACCGCCCGCGTGCTGTCGCCTGGCGACATGGTGACCCTGGACTACGATTCCCAGCGCCTGAACATCGACATCACCGAAGCCGAAATCATCGAGCGCATCACCTGCGGCTGATTCGCCACAGCGCCAGGCATCTGCGGCACAATCGGGCCACTTCCATATCACCAGGGATTGGATCTGGCCCATGCAGATCGATGAAGAACTGACGCTCAAGAAGCTGGAAATCTTCCTGGCGTTCATGCGCAGCGGCAACCTGGCCCGTGCCGCCAGTGAGCTCAACACCAGCAACGTCAGCGTGCACCGCGCCATCCACTCGCTGGAAAACGCCCTGCGCTGCCCGCTGTTCAAGCACCAGGGCCGCAACCTGATTCCCCTGGAAAGCGCCTACGTACTCGAAGAAAAAGCCCAGAAGCTGATCCAGGACGCCCAGGACATGGTGCGCCTGGCCCGCGAGGCCGCTGGTTTCAGCGCCGAGCGCTTCAAGCTCGGCTCGCTCTACTCACTGACGGTCAAGACGGTTCCGCAATTGATCATGGGCCTCAAGCTGCGCCGTAGTGAGCTGAATATCGATCTGATCCTCGGCTCCAACGTCGACCTGATGTACAAGCTCAAGAACATGGAGCTTGACGCCATTCTCATCGCCCTCGATGACAGCGTCAGCGACCCGGACTGCGAACAGCTGCCGCTGTTTTCCGACGATATCTTTCTGGCGGCGCCCAACGATTCGCCCTTCGCCGAGCACACCGATGTGGATCTGGCGGCCCTGGCCGACGACACCTTCATTACCCTGACCCAGGGCTACGCGACTTTTCGCGATGGCGAGCGGGTCTTCGAGCAGGCTGGTTTCGAGCCCAAGGTAGCGATGCAGGTGAAAGACATCTTCACCCTGCTCAGCATGGTCAGCTCCGGCGTCGGCTATGCGCTGCTACCGGGGCGTGTGGCAGCGGTCTATGAGAACCGTATGAAGTTGATTCCACTGCAGGCCAAATACCAGATGCAGCAGCACATTGGCGTGGTGTTTCTCAAGACCCGGGAACGCGATCCGAACCTGCTGGCACTGCTCGCCGAATGCCGGATGTACAGCCGCCAGGCCTGATGTGCAGCAGGGCACCCCGATTTGCCGAACCGCGACATCCACCGGAATAAAAAAGCCCGCCATGACGGCGGGCAAACAGCATCAACCCATCAAGCCACGCATCAGGAAGTACAGCAGCGATGGCCCCAGCAGGCAGCCCAGCGCGGTATAGAAGGCCGCGGTCAGGCAGCCATAGGGCACCAGCTTCGGATCGGTGGCTGCCAGGCCACCGGCCACACCGCTGGAGGTACCCATCAAGCCACCGAAGATCACCGCGCTGCGCGGATTGTTCAAACCGATGTAAGGCGCCACGAAGGGCGTGGCCACCATCACCAGAATCGCCTTGATCAGCCCCGCGGCAATGGACAGCGCCATCACGTCGGAGCTGGCGCCCAGCGCCGCGCCAGTCACCGGGCCGACGATATAGGTCACCGCGCCGGCGCCGATGGTGGTCAGGCTGACCACATCGCTGTAGCCGAAAGCCATGGCCACCGCCACACCTGCGACGAAGGACGATCCGACGCCGACGAACAACGCCAGCACCCCGGCAAACCCAGCGCGCTTGAGCTCGTCGACACTGACGCCAAAGGCTGTGGCGACGATGGCGAAGTCGCGCAACATGGCCCCGCCCAGCAGGCCAAGGCCGGCGAACAGGGGAATGTCGACCAGACCCTTCTGCCCACCGGTGTAGATGCCGCCGATATAGGACAGCACCAGTCCGAGCAGAATGGCGATGGCCGAACCATGCAGACGCCCCTTCGTGAGCGTGTTGGAAAGCCAGTAGGACAGCCACATGGTGACGCCGATAATGGCGAAGCTGCTGAGCATGGCGTAGCTGTCGACCACTTTCATCATCGATTCATACATGGAGGTCACCGTGGCGCTTTGTTCAGGGGCTGGGAAACAACCTTCGCCTCGACGGCCTGCGTCGGTTGCTGGCCGAGCCGGCACAGCACGGGCACCAGAGCGAAACCGAGAACGACAGCGAGGGTGCCTGCGATGATCGCCATCGGCCCACCGCTCAGCGCGCCGTAGACGTTCTGCTGGGCCGCCATGGCCACTACGATGGGAATGTAGATGGCGCTCCAGAACTCCACGCCCTGCTCGGACTTGCTACTGAGCAGGCCGCGCTTGCTCAGGTAACTGCCGAGGAATATCAGCAATATCATGGCGATGCCTACCCCGCCGACATTGGCGGGTACACCGATCAGTTTGCCCAGCAGTTCGCCGACGAAGATGCCGGCCAGCGTACAGATCGCCAGGAAGGCGACACCATAGATGATCATTGTTGTTGTCCTCGTTTTACGTGTCGAAGTGTTGTTGTTTTTGTGCTTCGCCAAGCACGCTGGCCCCGTGGTAGAGGCTCACCTCCTGACGCCCGTGGCGCCAACTGGCTGTTGTTGCTCACTCGATTGCTAATGGTCCGAACCACGGCTTACAAGGTGAAGATCAATTGCTCCTGAAAGATAGAAGTGTGTTCACCGGCAGTCCGCTCCCTGCACCTGCAGGTGGCGACCAAAGGCCGCCACCTGCGCGGCTTACATCCAGCCTGGCACCACGAATATCAGCCAGGCCAACAGGGGGCCGAAAGCTACCACCAGCCCGCTGTAGACCAGGAAACGACGGAACAGCGCTTCACGCTCTTCCTTCGCCGCTGAAGCCACCACCAGCGCACCGTTGGTGGAGAACGGACTGACGTCCACCACCGTGGAAGATATCGCCAGCGCGCAGATCACCCCGGCCGCGCCGAGCTGGCCCTGCATCAGGAACGGCACCGCCAGCGGAATGGTGGCGCCCAGCACGGCTGCCGAAGACGCAAAGGCCGAGACAATGCCACCGACATAGCAGACCAGCAGCGCCCCCAGGAGCGGAATGCCGATGGCACTGACGCCATGGCCGACGAAATCCACCGCACCGGCCTTCTGCAACACGGCCACATAGGTCACCACACCGCTGATCAGCAGCACCGTGGACCAGCTGATGCCATCCACCGCACCTTTTTGCGCAGACGGAGAAACCAGCGCGATGGCGACCGCGACGGTGATCGCCACCAGACCGACGTTGAGGTCGTACACCAGCGCCGCGATACCCAGCCCCAGCAGCCCGACCAGGGTGATCAGGTGATCGCGGTTGATGCGCACTTCATCCAGCGCCTGCGGGTTGTTGGAAAGCGTGCCGCCGCCTGCACTGACCACCGCGCCATGACCTTCGATGGCGAACTGCCGCGACGACGCCTGCACACCGGCGATCAACGGCTCATCTGCCACGGCACGGCCACGGCGCAGCAAGGCGATGCCGCCAAAGGCGAAGAAGCAGATGAACGCCATCAGCAGGTTGAAGCCCAGGCTGGTGAGAAATACCGCCATTTCGGTAACGTCCAGCCCCGCCTTCTGCACCACCTGATTGGTGATGCCGCCATACACACTGATCGGCGAGAAGCCGCCCGCCTGAGCGCCGTGGATCACCAGCAACCCCATCATCAGCGGGTTGATTTCGTACTGTTTGGCAAAGCGCAGCGCGACCGGTCCGATGATCGCCACCGCCGCCGGCCCCAGCGCACCGAACGCGGTGAGCACCGCGGTGACGATGAACATTACCCACGGAATGGCCACGATATGGCCGCGCACGCCTTTGACTGCCCAGTGCACCAGCAGATCGATGGTGCCGTTCTTCTGGGCGATGGCGAACAGATAAGTGATGCCGACCAGCGTCAGGAACAGATCAGCGGGAAAGCCTGCGAGAATCTCCTTGCCAGTGGTGCCGACCCAGATGCCGCCCACGATAAAGGCCAATGCAAAGCCGACTGCGCCCATGTTGATGGGCAGCGCCGTGGCCACGATAAACATGATCACCAGACCGACGATGGTTGCGATTTCCGGACTCATACGCCCTCCGAATACACCTGGTTCGGTTGACTCGACGACGACGCACCACTCATGGGTGCTGTCTGCCCTTGCGATTGCGCGCGCCTGCTCATGCGCGCCTCCGGACTACGCCTACTGGTGACACAGGAATCTGCGGAGTACTGAAACCGGCCTGGGGGAATATGGCGAAGGGGATTCTTCGGTAGGTGATCATTGTTCTTATCCTCGTGACGCATCGAAGTTATTGTTCTTGTGCTTCGGCAATCGGACGTTTGTTATCGGCTCTGGCTCACCTCCTGGCGCAACAGCGCCTCCAGGGTATCCAGGCGCGCGCCCTGAAAGGCAACGACCATTGCCGGCTCGAACACACGCCGGGCCAGGCCACTGAGCACGCTGCCGGGCGGCAGTTCGAGGTGCAGCCGCACGCCCCGCTCGAACGCCGTTTGCAAAACGCCAGCCCAGTCGACGATCCGGCACATGTTGTTGGCCAGGTCGTCACGCAGGGCCTCGGGCTCGCTCAACAGCCGCGCGGTACTGCCGCTCAGGTAGCGAACGGCAGGTCGCCGCAGTTCGACATCGGCGAACGCTTCGCCCAGCCTCGCCGCCGGTTCGGCGAGCAGCAGGCAATGCGAGGGCACGCTGACCGCCAGCGGCTTCACCGCCCCAGCCCCGGCCGCCCGGGCGCGCTCCCCCACAGCCTGCATCGCCGTGTGACTACCGGCGATCACCAGCTGGTTTTCGGCATTGATGTTGGCCAGGAACACCGGCGACTGCGGGCCATTCACCTCGGCCAGCAAGCGCTCGATGGTATTCAGGTCGAGGCCGAGAATTGCCGTCATGCCGTAGCCCTCGGGATACGCCTGCTGCATCAGCTGGCCACGCAGGGCCACCAGCCGCAGCGCATCGGCGAAACTCAGGGCCTCGGCGACCACCGCTGCGGCATACGCGCCGATGGACAGGCCCGCGACGTAATCGGCCGCCAGACCACGGGCCTTCAACAGTCGCGCTCCCGCCACCCCGGCAATCAGCAGGCACAGCTGGACGGCGCGGGTGCCTTGCAACGCCTCGGCAGAATCCAGCTCGGCAAGGGGCTGGCCGAGCACTGCTTCGGCTTCCGCGAGGCACGCGGCAACGATGGGGTCAGCCGGCAAGCTGTGCAGCATGCCGGGCTGCTGGGCGCCTTGCCCCGGAAAAGCCCACAGCGCGCTCATGCCGCCACCTGCTCGAGTTGCCACGGGTCGCTGACCAGCAGCGGGCCGTTCTGGGTTTTCAACAACACGCGCGGCGCCTCGCCGGCCCATTCACGCAGCGCCACGGCGCCATGGGGTGTTTCCAGTTGCAGGTCGATACACCCCGGCGCGCCGTCCAGCAGGTGGCACAGGGCACCGGCCCACGCCCGAGACAGAGGGTGGGGGGCGCGCAGCGACAGGTCGAGGTCGCTGTCCGGGTGCGCGGCAGCGATGCCGCTGGCCAGCTCGAAGCCCAGGCTACCAGTGACGCCCCAGGCCAGGCCCTGGGCGTCGAGACGTGGCGCCAATTGGCTGAGAGCCCGCAGCGCCGGCCAATTGGGCTGGGCATGACGGCGCCAGCGCCCGGCCCTGGCCACCGCCTGGGGGCTGACCAGACGACTGATGTCGGTCAGGCGCATCCAGGCCGCATACCGTTGTTCACGCGCAGCGCCGCGTACACCCACCGCGACCCAACCAGGCTCGGCCGGCGCACGACGCACCACCACCGGCACATGCCCGCCCAGGGCAGCGCGAGCCCAGACCGGCGCCTCCTGGGGCAGGTGCTCGGGGCGCAGGCCCCAGAGCAGGTCATGTGGACGGGGGCAATGCATGATCGGCTCCTACCACTGCGCGCGCAGCAATTCGCGGACCTGCGAAGAGGCCGCACGGTTGGTGGCGCCCAGACGGTTGCGCAAGTCACGGGGGCTGGCGGCGATATCGGCCAGCGCGCGGCCCAGGGCACCCTGCACATGGGTCAGGTCGGCAGCCGTAGGCTGCGTAACCTGCTCGACGTCGAGCACTTCGGCGAGCAGGCCGAGCGAGGCGTAGTTATCCAGGTCATAAGCCATTGGCGGCACGCTGGCGGCCAGCGCTTCCAGCTCATCGACGCTGCGCAGGGTGATGCGCGCGGCAGCGGCCTTGCCCATGGCGTGCACCATCACCCCGGCATCGCGCAGGGCGATCAGCCGATTGGCTTGGTAGCCGTGGGCGAGAAAGGCGCCGGACATGGCCTTGCCGACCAGCAAACCGACCACCCCATGGCCGGCCAGACGGGCACGGGCATAGGCGTCCACTGCGCCGGCCAGGGCCTGATGAATGCCGTAGGCTTCTTCGCGGCGGCCATAGGCCTGGCTCGGCACGTCGACGATGGCGATCAGTGCGCGCTTGTACGCCTTGTCGCGATCCGCCTCGATGGCCTCGTCGACCGCCTGGGCCAGGCCCCAGCCTTCGAGCAGGCCGACCTCGCCGTTGCGAGCCCGGGGAAAGGGGTTGCCGGCATCGGCGATCACCGCCAGATAGCGCACCGGCTGGCCGGCCAGCTCGCCGTCGGCTACCCGTAGCGAGGCGGGCAGCCCGGAAATCGGCTGCGCGTTGCCGGCCAAGGCGTTGAACCAGTGCAGGCCGCGTTGTTCCAGTGCAGTGGTCATGGTCATGCTCCCTGGTAGGCGCTGCGCACGGCAGCGGCATCGGCCTGGATCGAGGTGTCGACGTCACGCAGGCGCTGCAGGAACCAGGCATGGCGACGGCTGCGCTCAAGCTCAGGTTTGCCCTTGGCGAACAGCCCATGCAGCTCGCTGCGAATGGCCTCAACGTCATCACTCACGTAGCCATCGACCAGGCCGCTGGCGTGGCGCTGCTCGCCACCGGTCAGGCTCCAGATAAACGGACGGTCGCGCGAATCGTATTCGTCCAGCCCGGCCTCCTGCTCGATCACTTGCGGGCCATTGAGGCCCAGGCGCGCCTCACGGGTGACCAGCAGGTAGCTGCACAGCCCGGCGGCGATGGACATACCGCCGAAGCAGCCGACCGGGCCGGCCACCAGGCCGATCACCGGCTGGTACTGGCGCAGGTCGACGATGGCGGCCTGGATCTCGGCGATGGCGGACAGGCCCAGATTGGCTTCCTGCAGGCGCACGCCACCGGTTTCCAGCAGCAGCACGGCGCGGGTCGGCGTGCCGTTACGGTTGTCTTCGGCGGCCAGTTCCAGGGCGCCCGCGATCTTCGCGCCACCTACTTCCCCCAGGCTGCCGCCCTGGAAGGCGCCTTCGATGGCGATCACCACCGCGGGTTGGCCGTCGAGCGAACCCTTGCCGACCACCACGCCGTCATCGGCTTGCGGCACGATGCCCTGCTTCGGCAGCCAGGGTGACATCAGCCGGGCGAAGGGATCGACCAGCTCACGAAAACTGCCGGCATCGAGCAGCGCGCGCGCCCGCTCGCGGGCACCAAGCTCGGTAAAGCTGCGCTGCGCCAGCAGGCGCTGGATGTTCTGATCAGCCATGGTTGAGTTCCTCCAGGCCCTGCTCCAGACGCAAGCGCACCACGCCGGGAGTAGCGCCGAAATCGTGGATGGCGATGTTCAGCGCCGGCAGTTGCTGCTCGCCGAACATGCGCTCGAACAGCAGTTGCCAACGCGGTGCGCTGCCGTTGACCGAGGTCACCACCTGGATCGCCAGGGTGCCGGCCTGGCCGGGCTCGAGCATCACCTCCAGGTCGCCGGAACCGACGCAGCCCACCAGCGCGCGGCCCTGAGCCGGTTGGCCGGCGGGAAATCGAAAAGACAGGGTTTCCATTTCACAGACTCCCAAGCTGCGCCGGCAGGCCATGCTGCAGGCGGTCGAGGAACAGGGTGGCGGCGAGCAGATCGGCAGCGCCGCCAGGCGATGCGCGCAGATGCAGCATGTCGCGTTCGAGGTCACGCAAATGGCGACGGCCGTCGAGGCTGGCGCAACCGCCGGCAGCGAGCACCGCGCGGGCGCCGCTCTGCACGCTGACCAGCCCGGCCATGCCGGCGCGATAGAGCACGCAGGTGTCGGCCAGCTGGGTCATGATCGCCAGCAGCGCATCGAGACGGGCGTTCTGCTCACCTGCACCGGCGGCACGGCTGCGCGCCAGTTGTGGCAGCGCCTGCTGGATCACCGCAGGGAAACCGAGCTGCGCCTCCTCGCGCGCCCCATGCACGCCGTACAGACGGCAAACCTGGGCACCATGACTATCGCCAGTGACGGGCGCAGCGCGGTCGTTGAGCAGGGCCAGACGCGCAGCGCGCAGGGCGACCTGTGCAGGCGCCAGCTCACTGGGATCCAGCGCGGCGGCAGCACTAAGCAACCCCAGCGCCCAGATCGCGCCGCGATGGGTGTTGACGCCGCCGGTGACGCGCAGCATCTCCACCTCGCCTTCGCGGCCGATGCGGCCGACGTCCTCGCGCAGTTGCAGGCCGATCGCACCGCGATGCTGCGCCGCCTCGGCCATGGCCTTGAAGCTCGGCCACAGGGCCAGCGCCGAGGCATGCATAAGCCCCAGGTGCAGGTCGGTATGGGCGCCGCTGCCACGCCGGTCGACCAGCCCCGGCTTGGGCGACAGGTCGGCCTCGTCGATCAGCGCGTCTACCGCTAAATCAGCCAACCAGTCGCTCACTGAGAGCTTTGGCTGTAATGCATTGAGTGCATTCATCACCAGCTCCTGAACTTGGCGGGCGGGTTGTAGAGGCCACCCGACCATTCGACCAACTCGGCGATGCTCTTGGCCGCGAGCAGTTCGCGGCTGGCATCGGTGCGGCGAATGCCGAGGTCTTCGGGCAGCGCGATCAGCCCTTCGCGGCGCATGCGTG
This sequence comes from Phytopseudomonas straminea, assembly GCF_900112645.1. Classification (GTDB taxonomy): domain Bacteria; phylum Pseudomonadota; class Gammaproteobacteria; order Pseudomonadales; family Pseudomonadaceae; genus Aquipseudomonas; species Aquipseudomonas straminea. Next base: position 12,818 of record NZ_FOMO01000014.1, read on the forward strand.
CGGTTTCTTTCGGGTCATGGCGCAGGCCGATGGCGGTGACGCCGGCGACCGCGGCGATCATCGCCTGGCGCTCTTCCAGGGAGCGCGCCTTGTACAGGTAGGCGATGCCTTCCTCGGTGAGCAGATGGGTGACGTCGTCGCCGTAGATCATGATCGGCGCCAGGGGCATGCCGGCCTTCTTCGCCACGTCCACGGCATCCAGACGCTCGACGAAAGTGGGCTTGCCGCCCTCCTGGAAGGTCTCGACCATCTGCACCACCAGCTTCTTGCCGCGTTCGAGCAGGGTCACCGGGCCTTCGCCGCCTGGCGTGGCCATGTCCAGCCAGGCCGGCGTACTGTGGCGACGACCGCGCGGGTCATGGCCCATGTTCGGCGCGCCGCCGAAACCGGCCAGGCGGCCACGGGTGACGGTGGAGGAATGGCCATCGCCGTCCACTTGCAGGGTGGCACCGATGAACAGGTCGACCGCGTACTGCCCAGCCAGCTGGCACATCAGGCGGTTGGAGCGCATCGAGCCATCGCGACCGGTGAAGAACACGTCCGGGCGCTGGGCGATGTAGCCCTCCATGCCCAGTTCGGTGCCGAAGCAGTGCACACTCTCCACCCAGCCGCTCTCGATGGCCGGGATCAGCGTCGGGTGCGGGTTGAGCGTCCAGTTGCGGCAGATCTTGCCCTTCAGGCCCAGGGATTCACCGTAGGTCGGCAGGATCAGCTCGATGGCGGCAGTGTTGAAACCGATGCCGTGGTTGAGCGACTGCACGTTGTGTTTTTCGTAGATGCCACGGATCGCCATCATCGCCATCAGCACGTGCACCGGCTTGATATGGCGCGGGTCGCGGGTGAACAGCGGCTCGATGTAGAACGGTTTGTCGGCCACCACCACGAAGTCGACCCAGGACGCCGGGATGTCGACCCGCGGCAGTTCGTCGACGATCTCGTTGACCTGGAAGATCACGATGCCGTCGCTGAACGCCGTGGGTTCGACCAGCGCGGGGGTGTCTTCGGTACTCGGGCCGGTATAGATGTTGCCGTGGCGGTCGGCCTGGAAGCCGGCGACCAGGGCGACGTTGGGGATCAGATCCACCAACAGGCGCGAGTAGAGCTCGATGTAGGTGTGAATGGCGCCGACTTCCAGCAGGCCGTCTTCGAGCAGCTGGCCGATACGCAGGCTCTGCGGGCCGGCGAAAGAGAAGTCGAGCTTGCGGGCGATGCCGCGCTCGAACAGATCGAGATGCTCGGCGCGACTAACGCTGGGCATGATCATGTGCAGATCGTGGAGGCGACTGGGATCGACCTGGGCCAGCGAGCGGGAGAGGAAATCCGCCTGCTTCTGGTTGTTGCCTTCGAGCACCACGCGGTCACCAGGCGCGATCAAGGCTTCGAGGGCCGCGACGATCTTGTCGCCCGGCAGCACCACACCATCGGCGAGATGACGCACCTGGTCGAGCCGCCGTACTTTCTCGGCTCGGCGCCGCGACCATTGCGGCGGTGGGGATATTGTTGTTGTCATTGAAGACTCCACGAGTTCCGCTGTCGTGGAGGCACCTTAGAAGTCGCGGCGAACGCCATCAATCAAGCCCGACGGTAGATCGTTACGCTCAGATTAACAATCCATGGCGGTTAACAGCCGCGGCGTAGACCGGGCATACTGCGCCACCGTTCTCCCCTCGCCCGGCTCGTCATGCGCATTCACGTCACCTTCATCGATCGCGTTGGAATCACCCAGGAAGTGCTCGCCCTGCTAGGCAGTCGCAACCTCAATCTCGACGCCGTGGAGATGGTGCCGCCCAACGTCTACATCGACGCACCGACGCTCAGCGCCGAAGTGCTCGACGAACTGCGCGATGCACTGTTCAAGGTGCGCGGCGTGCAGGCGGTGACGGTGGTCGACATCCTGCCGGGGCAACGTCGGCGCCTGCAGCTCGACGCCTTGCTGGCCGCCATGAGCGATCCGGTGCTGGCGGTCGATGGCGGCGGCCGTGTGCTGCTGGCCAACCCGGCGCTGATTGCCCTGTGCGGCCGGGAGCCGGAGGGCGAAGCGTTGGGCGAGCTGTTCGCCGACGCCGATCTGCATCAGGCGCTGCTCGACCAGCAGTTTCGCCTGCCGCTGCGCGAGGTGACGCTCAACGGCCAGGCGTTGTTGCTCGACGCCGCGCCGATCAGCGAAACCGCCGAAGCCGGCCAGTTGGCGGGTGCCCTGCTCACCCTTTACGAGCCCAGCCGCATCGGCGCGCGCCTCGCCGCGCTGCACCACGATCATGCCGAGGGATTCGATTCGCTGCTGGGCGACTCGCTGCCCATCCGCACCCTCAAGGCTCGCGCCCAGCGAGTGGCGACGCTCGATGCACCACTACTGATCCACGGCGAAACCGGCACCGGCAAGGAGCTGGTCGCGCGTGCCTGCCATGCCCTGAGCCCACGCCATGGCGCACCGTTCCTGGCACTCAACTGCGCGGCTTTGCCGGAAAGCCTCGCCGAGAGCGAACTGTTCGGCTACGCCCCCGGCGCCTTCACCGGCGCCCAGCGCGGCGGCAAGCCCGGGCTGCTGGAGCTGGCCAATCACGGCACGGTCTTTCTCGACGAGATCGGCGAGATGTCGCCGTACCTGCAGGCCAAGCTGCTGCGCTTTCTCAGCGACGGCACCTTTCGCCGGGTCGGTGGCGACCGCGAAGAGCGCGTGAACGTGCGCATCATCAGCGCCACGCACCGCGATCTGGAACGCATGGTCGCCGAGGGCGAATTTCGCGAGGATCTGTTCTACCGCCTGAACGTGTTGAACCTGCAAGTGCCGCCGTTGCGAGAACGCGGCCAGGACATCGTGCTGCTGGCTCGTCATTTCATGCAGCAGGCCTGCGCGCAGATTCAGCGCACCCAGTGCCGCCTGACGCCGGACACCTATCCGGCCCTGCTCGGCAATCGCTGGCCAGGTAACGTGCGTCAGTTGCAGAACGTGATCTTCCGGGCTGCCGCCATATGCGAAAGCAATCTGGTGCAGGTCGATGATCTGGACATTGCCGGCACGGCAGTGGCTCAGCAGCAATCGGGAGGGGAAGTGATCAGCCTGGAGGCGGCTGTATCGGCATTCGAGAAGGAGTTGCTGGAACGGCTCTACGTCAGCCATCCCTCGACGCGCCAATTGGCGGCACGCCTGCATACGTCACACAGTGCGATCGCCACGCGCCTGCGCAAATACGGAATCAAGGCCACTCGCTAGGGCCTGGCCATGGGCGGGTGTTCCCAACCCCTTGGGGTAGAAACACCCACGCCGATGAGCGCTTACTGGCTGGCGCCGCCGCCAGTGCCACCTGCACCGCCGCTACCACCGGTGCCGCCACCCATGCCGCCGCCGGTGCCGGTACCTGTCCCGGTGCCCGAACCGCCGGTGCCGCCACCGTTGGTACCGGTGCCGCCAGGCATCGGATCGGAACCAGCGCCCGTGCCATTGCCGGTCCCCGTTCCGGTGCCCGGGGTGGTGCTGGTGCCATCGGTACCAGGCGCAGGAGTGCCCGGGGTCATCATGCCGTTATCGGTAGGCGGGGCACCCGGTGTGGTCGACGGCTGCGGCGTAGTGGTGCCCGGGGCCGGCGCGCTGGAATCCGCAACGGCAGGCAGAACGGCACCGGCTAGCAGGCCGCTAAGTACGAGGGCAGGAATCTTCATCTTGTTCATTGTCGTCACCTTTCATCCAGTTGGTGGGCAAGCTCATCCGCTTTCTTCAATGAAAGCGAACGCTCCCTACACCCGACTGGCCGAGGTTCGACAACGTTCGTAAATCAGGATAAACGGTCGTTTTCCTGCAACATCTCGACAAATTCGCCGATCCACGGCTCCGCATCCTGCTCCGGCGTGACGCTTTCGCTGGCATCGATACGCAGCATCGGCAGCACTTCGCGCACGCCCAGTTCGCCATACAGTTCGCGGGCCTGTTCGCCGCCTGCGCAATAGGTATCGCCATAGCTGGAGTCGCCCAGGGCGATCACCCCGCCCGGCAGACCACTCCAGGCCGGCAGCTGATCGCGGATATGGTGATACAGCGGTTGCAGGTTATCCGGCAGCTCACCCATGCCGGTGGTCGACGTCACCACCAGAAAGGCTTCAGGGGCGAAAGCCTTGACCTCATCCAGTGTAGCGCGCGGGTTGTGCCAGGCTTGGATACCGGCCTTTTTGAGCAGCGACTCGGCATGCCGGGCCACTTCTTCAGCAGTGCCGTAAACCGAACCGGAAAGAATCGCGACTTTCATGAAAACTCCATCGATTAGAACTGCGCGCCATTATGCCGTATCACGCGGCGCTGCCGCGCACAGCGAAGCGGCATTAGGAGTACCTCTGATAGACTGGCGAAAATCGACGGGGGCGCTTGTGATGATCAATGCCAACTTGCTGCAACGGGTGGTCGAGGCTTCAAACGACGGCATCGTGGTCGCGGAACAGGAAGGCGATGACCACATTCTCATCTACGCAAACCCAGCCTTCGAAGCACTGACCGGCTACAACGGCGAAGAGATCCTCTATCAGGACTGCCGATTCCTGCAGGGCGAGGAGCGCGATCAGCCCGCCTTAAAGCTGATCCGCAAGGCCATCCACAGCCGCCAGCCCTGCCGTGAGGTGATTCGCAACTACCGCAAGGACGGCAGCACCTTTTGGAACGAGCTGTCGATCACCCCGGTTTTCAACGAAGCCGATCAGCTGACCTACTACATCGGCATCCAGAAGGACGTCAGCGAACACGTCGCCAATCAGCAGCGGGTCAAAGACCTCGAAGCCGAGCTGATGCAGGTGCGCGCCGAACTGGCAACGCTTAAAAACGCTCGGTAGCGGTAACGAAAGGGGTTGCGAGTTGTCACAAGGGAGCCCCACTCCCTTGCGTAGAAGCAGTCATGCAAGACTCGTCGCTGTTAACCCCGCTCGAAATGGAATTCATTCAACAGCTTACGGAAAGCGCTCCCACACCCGCCGAGCCAGAACCGGTTCTGCAGGTCGATGCTGCACGTCAGACCGCTGAGCTGCTGGCCAGTTGCGCTGCCAAGGAGCAGTTGACCATCGAAGCGCACATCGACAATCAACGCCTGACCTTCAAACCGCACCTGGTCACCGATGCCCATAACACACCGCATCTGGAGCTGGGCGTGCCGCAGATTTTCGAGGAAGGTTCCTTCAACCGCGCCTGGCGCCTGCCACTGGACCCGCCGCAGCCGTTACTGCGCCGTGACGGCCAGCCGAGCAGCCTGGAGATTCATGAACTTTCACTGAGCGGCCTGCTGGTGGCGCAAACCGCCAAGGCCTCGCCGCCGGAGCGCTTCAGCCTGGGTTTGGATATCGAGGATATCGAGCCGGTGATCCTGCAGGGCAGCCTGGTGCGCATTACCGACGAGGGTATGCTGGCCTACGAACTGGCGCTCGACGAAGACAGCAGCGAGCGCCTGCAGGCGCACCTGTACCAGCAGCACCGCAAGCTCTACCCCGAAGCGCACAGCCTATAAGAGGCCACTCAGGTATCCAGCCGCCCCGTCAGAAACTGCCGCAGACGGCGTCTGATCAGTCGCCCGTCGCTTCCCAGGCAAGCGATGGCCGAGCCGCGGAAGGTATCCTCCAAGAGATCGGCACCCTCGCCTACGATGGCCAGCGGGCATTCCAGGCTCATCGACAGGCGCTCCAGCTGTTGCGCGGTGTCGGCGGCCGGCGCTTGATTGGAAAACACCACCACCGCCACCGGTTGCATCTTGTCGCATACCTGCGGCAGCTCTTCCAGCGCTTGCCCAATGCCAAGTACATGCACCGCGGCGTCGGCCGGATTGAGCAACAGCCCGGTCACCAGCAACTCCAGCTCGCGGCAGCGCCCCGGCAACGCCACCAGCAACAGGCGACGGCCTGGCTCGTCCCGCAGGTTGTGCAGGCGCTGCAACACCCGGGTGCGCAGGTAGGTGTCGAAGAACAGCCACTCGCTGCCGTAGCCCGGCCGCCCGTAACGCAGCAGCAAACGCTGCCAGAGCGGCATGATGATGTCTTGAAAGGTCACTGCTTGCGGATAGCTGGAAAACACCTGGCCGTAGACCCGATCAAGCTCGGCCTCGTCGAATGCCTGCACAGCCGCCAGCAGTCGCGTTTGCCACTGCGCCCACTCACCCGAGGTGGCCGATTCGTAAGTCGGCGTGATGCTGGCCTGAGTGGTTTCATTGCGCGCCAGGATGCGCCCAACCTTGCTAACCGGCACGCCGCGCTCGATCCACGCCAGTACGCTGCGCACCATTTCCACGTCTGCCGGGGAATAAAGCCTGTGGCCACTGTCGGTGCGAACCGGCTGAATGAGGCCGTAACGCCGCTCCCAGGCGCGCAGCGTCACCGGGTTCACGCCAGTCAAGCGCGCCACCTCGCGGATCGGGAACAAGTCCTCTTCCTTAAAGGCATTGACGTTGAAAGGTGCGGAACCAACCAGATCGGACATAGAAAAAACCGTTGCTGAGGTCAGGATTTCACAAGTCTACTCCAGCTCGGGCCGCCATTGACGTTACTTGTACAAGCCCTGTACAGGCGATAAGAACTCCCGACTGCTGTGCTCCCTAACGAATCCAGACTGCCCAAGCCGGTGCAAAGTTGAAGTGAATCGCGGGTAGCTGACTGGCGAATGCCGCTTTGGCCGACGAACGGCAAATTGCCTCTCGTCCCTGTAGATGCAGGCACCTGGCCATATTTTTCAGTTTGCCCGCAAAGGCCTCTAGCTAATTGGCCGGAAATAGGAATAATCCTTGCTGCAATCACGACGCGGCTCAACACCCCGAACCGCGTCTATCGCCTGGCCCTACCCTGGTCATGTGCTCAGCAGGAGATACACGATGTCTACCGAACCGGTCACCCTCATGGTGGCGCGCCGCGTCGCTGGCGAGCGCTATCACGACTTCATCGCCTGGCTGCGCGAAGGCGAACAACTGGCTACCGACTTTCCCGGCTATCTGGGTTCGGGCGTACTCGCCCCGCCGCCCGGCGACGACGAATTCCAGATGATCTTCCGCTTCACCGACGAGCACACCATGGCCACCTGGGAGCACTCCGCTTCGCGCCGGACCTGGCTGGAGCGCGGCAAGGGCCTGTTCGCCCAACCCCACGAACATCGTGCCCTGGGTCTGGATGCCTGGTTCGGTAGCGGCATGCGCCAGCCGCCGCGCTGGAAGCAGACCATCGCCATCTGGCTGGCGTTCTTTCCGGTTTCGCTATGTTTCAACCTGTTGTTTGGCGGTCTGCTGGCCGATGTGCCACTGGTCACCCGCATATTGCTAAGCACCCTGGCGCTGACGCCGCTAATGACCTACCTGTTCATTCCGCTGGTCACCCGCATGCTCACCCCGTGGCTGCAAGGTACCCGCAGTCCAACAATACCGCGCCGCGCGAGCCCTTCGGCAAACAGTTGAATCAGTACGCCGTCGCCTTACGGTGACGGCATTTCACTTTCACGTAGAAGTCGAAGGGTTGTACAGGTTGTACGGCTGCTATAACGTTGTACAACCTGATTAGCCGGCATGCATTGCGGCGCCTCCTTCGTTCACCTGCGGTCGACTTCTATGAGCGCCAGCAACGCCCCGATTCTGATCACCGGTGCCAGCCAGCGCGTCGGTCTGCATTGCGCCGAACGCCTGCTCGACGACGGCCATCAGGTGATTCTCACCTTTCGCAGCGAAAGACCTGCTCTGCTACGCCTACGCGAGCGCGGTGCGCTGACCCTGCAAGCCGACTTTCGCGACGAAGCCAGCATCCTGGCCTTCATTACCGAGCTGAAAAGCCATACCGATAGCCTGCGCGCCATCGTGCACAACGCCTCGGCCTGGTTCGCCGAGGCGCCCGACGAGGAGGCCTCGGCCTTCACGCAGCTGTTCACCGTGCACATGCTGGCGCCCTACCTGATCAACCTGCACTGCGCCGAGTTGCTGCAGCGCAGCGAGCAGGCAGACATCATCCACATCAGCGATGACGTGGTGCGCAAGGGTTCGAGCAACCGCCCGGCCTACTGCGCCAGCAAGGCCGGCCTGGACAGCCTCACCCTTTCGTTCGCGGCCCGCTTCGCGCCCGGTATCAAAGTCAACGGCATCGCCCCGGCGCTGTTGATGTTCAACGAAGAAGACGACGCCCAATACCGCGCCAAGGCCCTGAGCAAATCCGCCCTGGGTTTCGAACCCGGCCCCCATGTGATCTACCAGAGCCTGCGCTACTTGCTGGACAACCCCTACATCACTGGCACCACCCTGACCGTGAACGGCGGCCGACATCTCAAATGAGCCGCTTTGAGGACCCGACGATGAACCCATTACTGCCCAACCATTACCGTGAAATCCTCGTTGGCCTCGGCGAGAATCCCGAGCGCGAAGGCCTGCTCGACACGCCCAAGCGCGCCGCCAAGGCCATGCAGTACCTGTGCAACGGCTACGAGAAGAGCCTGGAGGAAGTCGTCAACGGCGCGCTCTTCAGCTCGGAAAGCGATGAGATGGTGATCGTCAAGGACATCGAACTTTATTCGCTGTGCGAGCACCACCTGCTGCCTTTTATCGGCAAGGCGCACGTGGCTTACATCCCCACCGGCAAGGTGCTCGGCCTGTCGAAGATCGCGCGTATCGTCGACATGTACGCGCGCCGCCTGCAGATCCAGGAAAACCTCACCCGGCAGATCGCCACCGCCATCGAACAGGTCACCCAGGCCGCCGGCGTGGCCGTGGTGATCGAAGCCCAGCACATGTGCATGATGATGCGCGGCGTGGAGAAGCAGAACTCGGTGATGAGCACCTCGGTGATGCTCGGCGCCTTCCGCGAGTCCTACAATACCCGTCACGAATTCCTGCAACTGATCGGACGGAGCAAGTAAACATGCCCAGACTCGAACCCGGCATGGCGCGCATCCGCGTCAAGGACCTGCGCCTGCGCACCTTCATCGGCATCAAGGAAGAGGAGATCAACAACAAGCAGGACGTGTTGATCAACCTGACCATCCTCTACCCTGCCGTCGACGCGGTGCGTGATAACGACATCGAGCATGCACTCAACTACCGCACCATCACCAAGGCCATCATCGCCCACGTGGAAGGCAACCGCTTCGCCCTGTTGGAGCGACTGACCCAGGAGATTCTCGACCTGGTGATGACCCACGAGGCCGTGCGCTATGCCGAAGTGGAGGTCGACAAGCCCCACGCGCTGCGCTTCGCCGAGTCGGTATCGATCACCCTCGCCGGGCATCGCTGAGCCATCGGCCGCCCGGTTGCCGAGCGGCCTGCCGGCTTCTATCATCGCCGCCATCCCTCCCGGAGAGAGCATCGCCATGAACGACCAACAACGCCTCGAACTGGAAGCTGCCGCCTATCGCCGCCTGGTTCAGCATCTGCGTGAACGCCCGGACGTGCAGAACATCGACCTGATGAACCTAGCCGGTTTCTGCCGCAACTGCCTGTCCAAATGGTACAAGGCCGCAGCCGACGACCTGGAAATCGCCATCACTCCGGATCAGGCCCGCGAAGAGGTCTACGGCATGCCCTACGCCGAGTGGAAAGCCAAGTACCAGACCGAAGCCAGCCAGGAGCAGCAGGCTGCCTTCAACGCCAAGAACCCAAAAGGATCCGCATGAGCCACCTGAACGATTTCCGCACACGCCTGGGCGCCGAGCATTTCGCCTTCGCCGAAACCCTAGCTTTTATTGCTGAGCATTACGACTACCAGCAGAGCGCCTTTCGTAACGGCGAAATGGAAAACGCTGCTGGGCAGAACGAAGGTTCGTGCAAGACCTTGGGCCTGGCCCTGCTCGAAGGCCTGAGCGATCAGGAAGCCCTGCAGTGCTTTGGCGAGCACTACCGCAGCGTTTTGGCCACGCCCGAAGGCAGTGACCATGGCAACATCCGCGCCCTGATGAAGAGCGGCTTGGCCGGCGTTGCGTTCGACCAGCAACCATTGACTCGCAAAGCCTGACGATCTCCCCTCACCCGCCAGCACGCCTGGCGGGCATTCCCCGCCCCAAATCATCACGCCCACAGCCAATCGCCCCTGCCGGCCGTAGAGCCAGAGCGGTGAAAAAGGTGCGGGTGATGGAAACAGAGTCGTGAATCGCACAGCGCAGCCCCGACGAATGCGGGGCTGCGCTGTGAGCGGGATGCCAGCGTTTACAGCAGCTTGCGATCCTTGCCAGCTGCGATGCGCAGGCGCAGGGCGTTGAGCTTGATGAAGCCCGCCGCGTCGGCCTGGTTATAGGCACCGCCGTCTTCTTCGAAGGTGGCGATGTTGGCATCGAACAGCGAATCGTCGGACTTGCGGCCGGTGACGATGACGTTACCCTTGTACAGCTTCAGGCGTACCACGCCATTCACGCTGGCCTGGGAGGCGTCGATCATCTGTTGCAGCATCAGACGCTCCGGGCTCCACCAGAAACCGTTGTAGATCAGGCTGGCGTATTTCGGCATCAGCTCGTCTTTCAGGTGCGCGACTTCGCGGTCGAGGGTGATCGACTCGATGGCGCGGTGACCTTTGAGCATGATGGTGCCGCCGGGGGTCTCGTAGCAGCCACGGGACTTCATGCCGACGAAGCGGTTCTCGACGATGTCCAGACGGCCAATGCCGTTCTCGCCACCGATGCGGTTCAGCTCGGCCAGCACCTGGGCTGGGGTCATTTCCTTGCCATCGATGGCAACGATGTCACCCGCGCGATAGGTCAGCTCGATGTAGGTCGGAACGTCCGGCGCCGCTTCCGGCGACTTGGTCCAACGCCACATGTCTTCTTCGTGCTCGGTCCAGGTGTCTTCCAGCACGCCGCCTTCATAGGAGATGTGCAGCAGGTTGGCGTCCATAGAGTACGGCGACTTCTTCTTGCCGTGGCGCTCGATCGGGATGGCGTGCTTCTCGGCGTAGTCCATCAGCTTCTCGCGCGACAGCAGATCCCACTCGCGCCACGGGGCGATGACCTTGACGCCTGGCTTGAGCGCGTAGGCGCCCAGCTCGAAACGTACCTGGTCGTTACCCTTGCCAGTCGCGCCGTGGGAGATGGCGTCGGCGCCAGTCTCGTTGGCGATCTCGATCAGGCGCTTGGCGATCAGCGGACGGGCGATGGAGGTACCCAGCAGGTACTCGCCTTCGTAGATGGTGTTGGCGCGGAACATCGGGTAAACGAAATCACGCACGAACTCTTCGCGCAGGTCGTCGATGTAGATTTCCTTGACGCCCATGGCCTGGGCCTTGGCGCGGGCCGGCTCGACCTCTTCGCCCTGGCCGAGATCGGCGGTGAAGGTCACCACTTCACAGTTATAGGTATCTTGCAGCCACTTGAGGATCACCGAGGTGTCCAGGCCACCGGAATAGGCCAGAACTACCTTTTTGACGTCCGCCATGCCATCCACTCCACGGGGTTGTTCGAAAGCCCGTGATTCTACTGCCCATGGCCGCCGATTTACAGGGGTGCGACAGGCGATGGCGTCGAAGCGACAGGCTCAGGAGGTGGAAGCCGGAGTTGCCGGCACCGGCGGCGCTGCGGGTGCGGCCTGCTCGGTCGGCTGCACCGGCGTCTCCGGCACCCTGTCCAGGCGCACGGACACCCGGCGGTTCTTGTCACGGTTGGCAGGACTGTTGTTGGGCACCAGCGGATAACGCTCGCCATGAAAACGCATGATGATGCGTTCGTCTGGCACGCCCTGGGCCTTCAGGTAATCCATCACGGCCAGGGCACGGCGGCGCGACAAGTCGCGGTTGGTCAGGCGATTGCCGCTGTTGTCGGAATGCCCGTCCAGCTCGATGCGGTTGACCGTGGGGTCGGCCTTCATGAAATCGAGAATGATCTCAAGCTTGGCCTTGGCCATGGCATCGAGTTCGGTGCCACCGCCAGGAAAACCGATGTTGGACTGGCGCACCTGGTCGAAATTGACCGGCAGCAGCTTGGTCGTGCAGTTGAGGTAATCCTCGTAGGCCTTGCGAAAACGCACCGGCAACAGCCGCACTTCCAGGCTCTCTCCGCCCATGGAAGTGCGATGGCGTACCAGCGGGCTGCGCCCCTCCAGCAGGCCGGTGAGCAGGCGCCCGGCCTGTTCCTGGCTGCTGTTGAACGGCACCTCGCCACTGACCACGCTGACTGCGCCCAGATTGATGTCGCCGCGCCCCGGCTGCCACGGCGCCGCGGCCGCCAGCAAGGTGGCCGAGCCGCTGCCCAGCCAGCGCTCCCGTACCTGCAGGCGGAAGGTGGCCTGCTCGCCAGCGCGCCGCACGAATTCTCCAGCACCGAAATCGGTGATTGGCTGGCTAAGGCGGCACTCGAACTTGTCGCCAGCCACCTGCCACTCGACCTTTTCCAGGCGGGTCTGGAAGCTGATCGCCATGGCAGGCAGGCTCACGCCAGCACTGACGATCAATCCGATGAGAAGGAAAAGAGGCTGACGCACAGCGAGCTCCGGGAAAAACGACCACGTACCCTCTGGGTATCGGTGGCCACCGGGAAAACTTGAGTGCGCAGCCCGCCTATCTGCGGCGTGCCCCCGCCGCCCTTTTCCGGTAGCATTCCGGGCATGTTTTCGCCCCGCCTGGAAGCCTCAATGACCGACCGCATCACCCTGCTGCGTCCTGACGACTGGCACATTCACCTGCGCGACGGCGCCGTACTGCCGCACACCGTTGCCGATGTGGCCCGCACCTTCGCTCGCGCGATCATCATGCCCAACCTGGTTCCGCCGGTGCGCAACGCCGTCGAGGCGGGCGAGTATCGCCAGCGCATTCTCGCCGCACGGCCAGCCGGCAGCCAGTTCGAGCCGCTGATGGTGCTTTACCTCACCGACCGCACCACCGGCGACGATATCCGCGCTGCCAAAGCCAGCGGTTACGTGTATGCGGCGAAGATGTACCCGGCGGGCGCTACCACCAATTCCGACTCCGGCGTCACCAGCCTGGACAACATCAGCGGCGCCCTCGAGGCTCTGGCCGAAACCGGCCTGCCGCTCTTGGTGCACGGCGAAGTGACCCGCTCGGAAATCGACGTGTTCGACCGTGAGAAAGCCTTCATCGACGAGCACCTGTGCCGCGTCGTCGAGCGCTTCCCGACGCTCAAGGTGGTGTTCGAGCACATCACCACCGCCGATGCCGCGCAATTCGTAAAAGAGGCACCGGCCAACGTCGGCGCCACCATCACCGCCCAGCACCTGCTGTACAACCGCAACCACATGCTGGTCGGCGGCATTCGCCCGCACTTCTATTGCCTGCCGATCCTCAAGCGCAACACCCACCAGCAGGCGCTGCTCGATGCGGCCACCAGCGGCAGCCCGAAATTCTTCCTGGGCACCGACTCGGCGCCCCACGCCAAGCACGCCAAGGAAAACGCCTGCGGTTGTGCCGGCTGCTACACCGCCTATGCAGCCATCGAGCTGTACGCCGAGGCGTTCGAGGAGCGTGGTGCGCTGGACAAACTGGAAGGCTTCGCCAGCCACTTCGGCCCGGACTTCTACAACTTGCCGCGCAACACCGACACCATCACCCTAGTGCGTGAACCCTGGGTCGCGCCGGCCAGCCTGCCGTTCGGCGAGCAGACGGTGATTCCTCTGCGCGCCGGCGAACCCCTGCGCTGGCGCCTGCTGGAGGCCGGTCAATGAGTGAAGAACTGTACGACGACGAACAGGACCTGCCGACCAGCAGCGGCGCACGCCACCCAATGGCCGCGCGCTTCCGTGGCTACCTGCCGGTGGTCGTGGATGTCGAGACCGGCGGCTTCAACAGTGCAACCGACGCCCTGCTGGAAATTGCCGCCACCACAGTCGGCATGGACGAAGGTGGCTTCCTGTACCCGGACCACACCTACTTCTTCCGGGTCGAGCCGTTCGAGGGTGCCAATATCGAACAGGCAGCGCTGGATTTCACCGGCATCAAGCTCGACCATCCACTACGCATGGCGGTCAGCGAAGAGCATGCGCTGACGGAAATCTTCCGTGGCCTGCGTAAGTCCCTCAAGGCCAACGGCTGCAAGCGTGCGATTCTGGTCGGCCACAACAGCAGCTTCGACCTCGGCTTCCTGAATGCCGCGGTCGCCCGTTGCGACCTCAAGCGCAACCCCTTCCACCCCTTCTCCAGCTTCGACACCGCGAGCCTCGCCGGCCTCGCCTACGGCCAGACCGTCCTGGCCAAGGCCTGCCAGGCCGCCGGCATCGAGTTCGATGGCCGTGAAGCCCACTCCGCCCGCTATGACACCGAGAAGACCGCCGAGCTGTTCTGCGGCATCGTCAATCGCTGGAAGGAAATGGGCGGCTGGGAAGACTTCGACGAGTGAATGCCATGAAAAAATACCAGATCTTCATCGATGGTCAGGCCGGCACCACGGGCCTGCAGATTCGCCAGCGCCTGGCCAATCACCCGCAGATCGAGGTGGTCACCATCGATCACGACAAGCGCCGCGACGTCGACGCCAAGCTCGCACTGATGCGCTCGGTCGACGTCACCGTGCTGTGCCTGCCTGACGACGCCGCCAAGGAAACCGCCGCCCAGGCCCGCGAAGTCGGCTGCCGTGTGCTGGACGCCAGCTCCGCCCACCGCACCGCCAGCGACTGGGTATTCGGCATGGCCGAACTGGCCAAGGGTCAGCGCGAAGCGATCGCCAACGCCCGCGCCGTCAGCAACCCGGGTTGCTACGCCACCGGCGCCATCCTGCTGCTGCGCCCGCTGATCGATGCTGGCCTGCTGACTGCCGATCGCGAGCTGTGCATCAACGCCGTATCCGGCTATACCGGTGGCGGCACCAAGATGGTCGAGCGCTACGAGCGCGAAGGCGCGCCGGTCTACGCCGCCTACGGCCTGGGCTTCGATCACAAGCACATTCCGGAGATCCAGCACTGGAGCGGCCTCAAGGCGCGCCCGATCTTCCAGCCGGCGGTCGGCAGCTATGACCAGGGCATGCTGGTGATGATTCCGCTGCAGGGCAGCAACGGCGCCGAGCTGCACAAAGCGCTGGCCGCCTACTACCAGGGCGAGCAGTTTGTGCAAGTGCAGCCCTACAACGAGATTGCCGCGGACACCGCACCGTTCATCACACCCCACGGCCTGAGCGGCAGCAACCGTGCCGAGCTGCAGGTGTTCGGTGCGAGCAATGGTCAGCAGGCGCTGCTGGTAGCCAAGCTGGACAACCTGGGCAAGGGTGCCTCGGGGGCTGCGGTGCAGAACCTGAACATCATGCTGGGGCTCGAAGAAGGGCTGTGTACGCAGATCGACTGAGCCCTGCCCGCCGCCCCGAAAAACCGGCCACAGGCCGGTTTTTTTATTGCCTGCGCGTCAGCTGTTCGGCCGATTTTCAAGGCCGTTTGCCGGCGCAGAGTACCGCCTGTCCAAAGTGTGCCAATCAAGAGTCGGTTTATCTTTGACACGCATTCTCATTAACATTAGTATCCTTCGCCATCAGTCTCAGCCAAGCGACGGGCCAAGCCTATGTACGTCTGCCTCTGCGAAGGTGTCACCGACGGTCAGATCCGCGAAGCAATCTACGAAGGTTGCTGCAGCTACCGTGAAGTCCGTGAAACGCTGGGCGTTGCCAGTCAGTGTGGCAAATGTGCGTGCCTGGCCAAGCAAGTGGTGCGCGACACGCTGAGCGAAGTGCAGCAAACTCAGGGCGTGATGGCCTATTCGGGAAATTTTGTTGCGGCTTGAATCGCCCTGTTTTGAAGAACCGGATCTCGCATCCGGTTTTTTTATGCCTGAAATTCAATGAGTTAGCGCCAAGACGCACAACTTAAACACTCTCATTTATATTTATTTTCACTTATATTTCAATAACTTACGTTTGACAGCCGTATTGTGCAAGCCCAGAATTCGCCATCGGTTACTCAATTTCGGTGGGCATGCACATGAAAGGCGACAAGAAAGTCATCCAGCATTTGAACAAGATACTCGGCAACGAGCTGGTCGCGATCAACCAGTACTTCCTGCACGCCCGCATGTACGAAGACTGGGGCCTGACCAAGCTGGGCAAGCACGAGTACCACGAATCCATCGACGAGATGAAGCACGCCGACAAGCTCATCAAGCGCATCCTGTTCCTTGAAGGTCTGCCGAACCTGCAGGACCTGGGCAAGATCTTGATTGGTGAGAACACCCAGGAAATGCTCGAGTGCGATCTGAAGATCGAGCACAAGGCGCATATCGACCTGAAAGAAGCCATCGCCTACTGCGAAAGCGTCGGCGACTACGCCAGCCGCGAACTGCTCGAGGACATCCTCGAATCCGAGGAAGAGCACATCGACTGGCTGGAAACCCAGCTGAGCCTGATCAAGGCAGTTGGTCTGCAGAATTACCTGCAATCGCAGATGGACGAATAATCGTCGACTGCAACGAAAGACGGGAGCCAAGGCTCCCGTTTTTTTTGCCTGCACTGGGCATAAAAAACCGGAGAGCCTTAAGGGCACTCCGGTTTTTTCTACTAGTGACTCAGGGAGCTTGCGAGCTAGAGCCATGCAAGGCGAAAACTGGCGAAAAAGCGGAGTGTACTTTTGTACATGGGCATTTTGAGTCAGTTTTCAACGCAGCAGGGCCGACGCGCAGCTGCTCAACAAATCACTTCTCGACGAAGGCGCGCTCGATCAGATAGTCACCCGGCTCACGCATGCGCGGCGAAATCTTCAGGCCGAAGCTGTCGAGCACTTCGCTGGTTTCGTCGAGCATGCTCGGGCTGCCGCAGATCATCGCGCGGTCGTCCTGCGGGTTGATCGGCGGCAGGCCGATATCGGCGAACAGTTTGCCGCTGCGCATCAGGTCGGTCAGGCGGCCCTGATTCTCGAACGGCTCGCGGGTCACTGTGGGGTAATAGATCAGCTTTTCCTTCAGCGCCTCGCCGAAGAATTCGTTCTGCGGCAGGTGCTCGGTGATGAATTCGCGGTAAGCCACTTCATTCACGTAGCGCACGCCGTGAACCAGGATCACCTTCTCGAAACGCTCGTAGGTTTCCGGGTCCTGAATCACGCTCATGAACGGCGCCAGCCCCGTGCCGGTGCTGAGCAGGTACAGGTGCTTGCCGGGGTTGAGGTCATCGAGCACCAGGGTTCCGGTGGGCTTCTTGCTGATGATGACTTCGTCACCTTCCTTGAGGTGCTGCAGTTGGGAGGTCAGCGGGCCATCGGGCACTTTGATGCTGAAGAACTCCAGATGCTCTTCCCAGTTCGGGCTGGCGATGGAATAAGCACGCATGAGCGGACGGCCATTTTCCTGCTGCAGGCCGATCATCACGAACTGGCCATTCTCGAAGCGCAGGCCCGGGTCGCGGGTGCACTTGAAGCTGAACAGCGTGTCATTCCAGTGGTGAACACTCAGAACGCGTTCGTGGTTCATGTTGCTCATGTACGGTGGCTCCTGAAAAGTCGGGGCGCTGATGTTAAAGCGCAATTGCGCGGCATTCTAATCGCGCCCAGAATATCTGTTAAATGAATTATCAAGATATGGGTTATCGGTTATATAGATATGCGATTTACACTTCGTCAGCTCCAGGTCTTCGTTGCCGTCGCTCAGCAGGAGAGCGTGTCCCGGGCTGCTTCCCAGCTCGCCCTGTCGCAATCGGCCGCCAGTACCTCGATCACCGAACTGGAACGGCAATCGAGCTGCCAGCTGTTCGACCGCGCCGGCAAGCGCCTGAGCCTCAATGCCTTGGGCCGCCAGTTGTTGCCCCAGGCGGTCGCCCTGCTCGATCAGGCGAAGGAAATCGAAGACCTTCTGAACGGTAAATCCGGCTTCGGTTCACTGGCAGTGGGCGCCACCCTGACCATCGGCAATTACCTGGCCACTTTGCTGATCGGCGGTTTCATGAAGGTCCACCCGGAAAGCCAGGTGAAATTGCACGTGCAGAACACCGCGCATATCGTGCAACAGGTGGCCCACTACGAAATTGACCTGGGTCTGATCGAGGGCGACTGCAACCACCCGGACATCGAGGTGCAGAGCTGGGTCGAGGACGAGTTGGTGGTGTTCTGCGCGCCGCAACACCCATTGGCGCAACGCGGCCAGGTGGGCATTCGCGAATTGAGCGGCCAAGACTGGATCCTGCGTGAACAGGGCTCCGGCACCCGGCTGACCTTCGACCAGGCCATGCGCCACCACTCCACATCCCTCAACGTGCGCCTCGAGTTGGAACACACCGAGGCGATCAAGCGCGCCGTAGAGTCCGGCCTGGGCATCAGCTGCATTTCACGGCTGGCGCTGCGCGATGCCTTTCGCCGCGGCAGCCTGGTACCGGTGGAAACACCGGACCTGGATCTGCGCCGGCAGTTCTATTTCATCTGGCACCGGCAGAAATACCAAACTGCCGCCATGCGCGAATTTCTCGACATGTGCCGGGCACTGACCGCCGGCATTCGCCGCAGCGACGAGATCGTATTGCCCGAAGTCCGCTAGCCAAGCAGGATAAGCGCCCACACGCTACCGATCAGCGTCAGGGCCACCAGTTGGGCGGCGCTGCCCATGTCCTTGGCGGTTTTGGACAGCGGATGCAGGTCCAGGGAAATGCGGTCGATGGCCGCTTCGACCGCCGAATTGAGCAGTTCGACGATCAGCGCCAGGAGGCACACGGCAACCATCAGCGCGCGCTCGACGCGGCTTACGTCGAGCAGCAGCGCAACGGGAATCAGCACCACGTTGAGCAGCACCAGCTGGCGGAACGCCGCCTCGCCAGTGAAAGCGGCGCGCAGTCCATCGAGCGAATAGCCTGCGGCGTTGAGGACGCGCTTTAAACCGGTTTGACCTTTGAACGGTGACATGGGCATCGGACTATGACGGGAAAGGCGCGCAGGGTACGCGAGCACACCGTGAAAATCTCGTGAAATGCGCCAGCAACGCGTCAGGCGGCCGGCACGCTCTCCAGTTGCTGCAACAGCAATGCCGCCTGGGTGCGGGTGCGCACGCCTAGCTTGCGGAAAATGGCCGTCACGTGAGCCTTGACCGTCGCTTCGGAAACGCTCAGTTCATAGGCAATCTGCTTGTTCAGCAGCCCTTCGCAGACCATGGTCAGCACACGGAACTGCTGGGGCGTCAGGCTGGCCAACCCGGCGCTGGCGGCCTTGGCCTCGCTGGACAGGCTGACCGCCTCCTCGCTTTGCGGCGGCCACCACACCTCGCCTTCCAGCACCTGGCGCACCGCCTTCTGAATCACTTCGAGGGAGCTGGATTTGGGAATGAAACCGCTGGCGCCGAACTCACGGGCACGTACCACTACCGCTGCTTCTTCCTGAGCGGAGATCATCACCACCGGAATCTGCGGGTATTGCCCACGCAGCAGCACCAGCCCGGAGAACCCGTAGGCGCCGGGCATGTTGAGGTCGAGCAGAACCAGATCCCAATCGGTCTTCTCGGCCAGCCGGGCTTCCAGCTCGGCGATGCTGGCGACCTCCACCAGGCGCGCGCCAGCGCCCAGGCCCATCGTCAGGGCCTGCTGCAGCGCACTGCGAAACAGCGGATGATCATCAGCAATCAGGATTTCGTAAGCGACCATGGCAGATCCTGTTCTTCTTATAGGCATACCGTGCTGCAGACCCCATTTGCCTGACAGCGTGACGTACGGTGCCCACCAGCATGCCCAGCGCAGGCGGGGTGGTCAAGCGCAGCGCTTTGCGGCAAAGTCTGCGCCTTTTTTGCAGGAAGCTTTCGATGCCCAACCACGAACTGCGCGCCGACCTGTTGATGCTGCTTACCGCGCTGATCTGGGGTTCGTCCTTCGTCGCCCAGCGCCTGGGCATGGATGCCGTCGGCCCCTTTCTGTATAGCGGCCTGCGTTTCGCCCTGGCGGTGATCGTGCTGTTGCCGGTGATCATGCTACTGCGCCGCCGTAGCGCCCAGTCGGCCTCGCCCATCAATCGCCCGGTGCTGCTCGGCGGCAGCCTGATGGGTGCGGTGCTGGCCCTAGGCATCAACCTGCAGCAGGTCGGCCTGCTGTTCACCAGCGTCACCAACTCAGGCTTTATCACCGGCCTCTATGTAATCATGGTGCCGCTGCTTGGCCTGCTGCTGGGGCACAAGACCGGGCTGGGCATCTGGCTCGGCGCCTCGCTGGCGGTGATCGGTATGTTCCTGCTCAGCGTCGGCGACGGTTTCCACGTCGCCTCCGGTGACCTGCTGCAACTGGCCGGCGCCTTTGTATGGGGTATCCATGTGCTGCTGGTGAGCTTTTTCGCCACCCGCCATGACGCCCTGGTGCTAGCCCTGGTGCAGTTCATCACTTGCGCTCTGATCAGTCTCGCCCTGGCGCTGCTGTTCGAACCACTGCCCGGCGCCGATATCGCCCGCGCACTGCCGGCCATCGCCTACGGCGGCATCCTCGGTGTGGGCGTGGGCTTCACCCTGCAGGTGATTGCGCAGAAACATGCCATCGCTTCCCACGCGGCGATCATTCTGTCCCTGGAAGCCGTGTTCGCTGCCATCGCCGGCGCACTGTTGCTCGGCGAGGCGTTGTCTTCACGAGGCTATGTCGGCTGTGCGCTGATGTTCGCCGGCATGCTGCTCGCCCAACTGTGGCCCAAGCCGGCTGCGGTCAGAGAAATGGTTTGAGACGCTGGTGTAACGCGTCGTCGAGATCCACCGCGCGCGGCGCCTTGGAGGCCAGGTAATGCGCACTGAACACGTCGAGATAAGCGTTCAAGGCATCGGCGGCGCGCTCATCACCGGCCAACTCCAGGCACATCGCCGCGACCTCGGCAGTGCACAGGTGATCGTCGCGCTTGGAACGCCGTAGCCGGTAGCGCGACAAGGTCTCCGGTTGCAGGCTGAGCACCGGCAGGCTGTCCAGGTACGGGCTCTTGCGAAACATCTTGCGCGCCTGGGTCCAGGTGGCGTCGAGCAGTACGAACAGCGGGCGCTTGCCTTCTGTAGCCTCCACAGAGGTCACCACCCGTTCAGGCTCGGCATATTCGCCGGGAAATACCAGATAAGGCTGCCATTGCTCGTCATCGAGCAGGGCCGGCAGCGCCGGATCGACTTCGGTGCGCGACCAGCCAAAGGCCGAGGTATCGGCCACCACATCGGCGATCAGCCATCCGGTATTGCTCGGTTTCAGCGCCTCGACATCGTGCATCACCAGGCACACGCCCGCGCGGGCAGAAACCTGCGGCTTCCACGCACACAGGCAATGGCTGCTGGCCAGACGGCACTGCTCGCAGCGCGCCGCCCGCGAGCCCCGGGCCAGAAAGGGTTTGACGCTGCGCGCCAGACGCGCGGCGCGCAATGCGTGAACGGCGTGGCTCATGGGCGCACGCTCAGTTTGGTGAAGATCACGCGGTGCAAAGCAGGAGAACACATGATGGGGCGCATCGCCTGACAAAAAGGGCGCGTAGTCTAGCTGTGCCACACCGCTCAATACCACGCCGCGGCGACAACAAGCTTGGTAACATCGGGCATCGGTTGCCGGCCTGGTTCGCCAGAACGAACATAACCAGAAGAGCCCGGTCTATTAACGCTCACTGCCTTCAGGAGTCTGCCCCATGCAGCGTATTGCTCTATCCGTTCTTCTTACCAGCCTGCTCCTGCCCGCTGCCCACGCCGCCTCGCTCAACGATTACGAGCTGACCAAAACCCTGGAAAAAGTGGCCAAGGAAAGCAGCGTCGGCACCCCGCGCGCCATCAACGAGGACATCCTCGACCGCGGCTATACAGTCGAAGGTAACCAGCTGATCAACCACCTCAGCGTACGCCCTGCCCATGGTGCACAGATGCGCAGCAACCCCGATACCGTGCGTGCACAGCTGACCAACAGCGTGTGCAGCAACCCCGGCTTTCGCAAGCTGCTGGCCAGCGGAGCGGTGCTGCGTTACGAGTTCAGCGAGATCCAGAGCAATCGTCCCATCACCACCGAGCAATTCGGCAAGGCCGACTGCCGCCTGTAAGTCATGTGAGCGTGGTAAAACCCAGGGCATTGACGCATTAAGGAGTAGCGCAATGAACGATCACAGCAATGGCACCCTACCGCTAGGCGGCGATGCACTGGCAGCCGAAGTGGATGCCCTGGCGGCGCGGATAACTCCCGCCGGCAGCGTCAACACCGCGCTGTACCGGGAGATGCTCGCCACCGTGGCGCGCATGGCCCAGGCCGACCGCAACCGCTGGGACGCCAAGATCATGCTGCAGACCCTGCGTGAACTCGAGCGCGCCTTCGCCATGCTCGACCGCTTTCGCCATCGCCGCAAGGTCACCGTGTTCGGCTCGGCACGCACCCAGCCCGGCCATCCGGTCTACGCCCTGGCACGGGAACTGGGCAAGACCTTGGCCCGCCATGACCTGATGGTGATCACCGGCGCCGGTGGCGGCATCATGGCCGCAGCCCATGAAGGCGCGGGCCGCGACAACAGCCTGGGCTTCAACATCACCCTGCCCTTCGAGCAATCCGCCAATGCGGTGATGAAAGGCAGCGACAACCTGCTGTCCTTCCACTTCTTCTTTCTGCGCAAGCTGTTCTTCGTCAAGGAGGCCGACGCCCTGGTGCTCTGCCCCGGCGGTTTCGGCACTCTGGATGAAGCGCTGGAAGTCATCACCCTGATCCAGACCGGCAAGAGCCCGCTGGTGCCGGTGATCCTCCTCGACGAACCGGATGGCACCTTCTGGCAGGGTTTGCTCGATTACATCCGGCAAAACCTGGACAGTAACGGCTACATCCTCTCCAGCGATATGAATCTGATGCGCCTGGTACACGACGCCGAGTCAGCAGCCCAGGAAATTGATCGCTTCTACGCCAATTACCATTCCAGCCGCTGGCTGCAGGATCAGTTCGTGGTGCGCATGCGCCATGCCCTAAACGACGCGGCACTGGCGTACCTGAACCTTCAGTTCAGCGATCTGTGCAAGCAGGGCGAAATCCAGCAACAGCAAAGCAGCGACGAACTCGTCGACGGCCCCGAGCTGTGCAAATTGCCAAGGCTGCTGTTCACTTTCAGTGGGCGCAATGCCGGACGGCTGCGCGAATTGCTCGACGTGATCAACAAGCCGGAACACTGGCTGAGCTGATACATCGGGATGGGAAGGGACGTCTAGGCGTCAGGATGGCGAACCGAACGGCTCAACCTTGAAGATCAGTCGTCGAAACCGCCGCGCAGCAGCTGACCGACCAGATCCATCGGATAGCCGCGATACACCAGAAAACGCATCTGCTTGGCCCGTTCGCGCGCATCGCCAGGCAATTGACCGGCAAACTTGCGTTGCCAGGTTTCCCGCAAACCTTCGCGCCAATCGATACCGCTCTCGCGCAGCGCCTGCTCTACATCCGCGCGGGCCAGGCCACGCTGGGAAAGGTCATCGCGGATGCGCTGCGGGCCGAAACCCGAGCGCGCGCGATAGCTGATGAAACTCTCCAGATAACGCGCCTCGGACAACAGCCCTTCTTCGCTCAGGCGATCAAGGGCTGCTTCGATATGCTCGTCGCTGGCGCCGCGCTGGCGCAACTTGCGCGACAGCTCGACACGCCCGTGTTCGCGGCGCGCCAGCAGATCCATGGCGGCATGCCGTACCGCGGCGACGTTATCCAGAACAGCGGGCATCAGAAGTCGGCTTCGGTATCCACCAAGTCAGCAGCTGCGGCATTGGCCTTGGCAGGGCCAGAGACCACCAGCAGTTTGTCACGGATCTGGCCTTCGATTTCGCGGGCTACTTCCACGTTGTCTTCCAGGAACTTGGCGGCGTTGGCCTTGCCCTGACCGATCTTGTTGCCCTTGTAGCTGTACCAGGCACCGGACTTCTCGACCAGGCCCTGCTGCACGCCGAGGTCGATGATCTCGCCGTTACGGTAAATACCCTTGCCATAGAGAATCTGGAACTCGGCCTGGCGGAACGGCGGAGCGACCTTGTTCTTGACGACCTTGACGCGGGTTTCGCTGCCGACCACTTCGTCGCCCTCTTTCACCGCACCAGTACGGCGGATGTCGAGGCGAACCGAGGCGTAGAACTTCAGGGCGTTACCACCGGTGGTGGTTTCCGGGCTGCCGAACATCACGCCGATCTTCATGCGGATCTGGTTGATGAAGATCACCAGGCAGTTGGCGTTCTTGATGTTGCCGGTGATCTTGCGCAGCGCCTGGCTCATCAGGCGAGCCTGCAGGCCGACGTGCATGTCGCCCATCTCACCTTCGATTTCTGCTTTCGGTACCAGGGCCGCCACGGAGTCGACGATGATCACGTCGATGGCGTTGGAACGCACCAGCATGTCGGTGATTTCCAGGGCCTGCTCACCAGTGTCCGGCTGTGAGACCAGCAGGTCGTCGACGTTGACGCCCAGCTTGCCGGCGTAGTCCGGGTCCAGTGCGTGCTCGGCGTCGACGAAGGCGCAGGTTGCGCCTGCCTTCTGGGCTTCGGCGATGACCTGCAGGGTCAGCGTGGTCTTACCCGAGGATTCCGGACCGTAGATTTCCACGATACGGCCTTTCGGCAGGCCACCAATACCCAGTGCGATGTCCAGGCCCAGGGAGCCGGTGGAAATGGACGGAATGGCCTGACGGTCATGATCGCCCATGCGCATGACCGCGCCTTTGCCGAACTGTTTCTCGATCTGGCCCAGGGCAGCCGCCAACGCGCGCTTCTTGTTCTCGTCCATTGTATTCCTCACGTGATCAGAAGGGCCTGACGGCCAATAACTGTATAAGTAGCCAGTATTATTCCACAGGGTTCGGCACTCGCCTACCCCGCAGCGGGATTTTCTTCGACCAGTAGTCGCAACAACCCCTGCAACGCCGCTTCCACAGTTTGCAAACGCACGGCATCGCGGTCCCCGGGGAATTGGAAGCGCCGACTGAACAGGGTGTCGCCATCGCCCCAGGCGATCCAAACGGTACCGACCGGCTTCTCCAGGCTACCGCCGCCCGGCCCGGCGATACCGCTGACCGCCGTAGCGTAGCGCGCGCCACTCTGGGCCTGGGCGCCGCGCACCATGGCCTCGACCACCTCGCGGCTGACTGCGCCTACCGTAGCGAAGTGCGCTTCGGGCACGCCCAGCTGGCGGGTTTTCTGGGCATTGGAATAGGTGACGAAGCCAGCCTCGAACCAGGCCGAGCTGCCCGCCACACGGGTAATGGCTTCGGCAATACCACCACCGGTGCAGGACTCGGCGGTGGTGACCTGGGCACTCTTTTCCAGCAGGGCTTGGCCGAGACGGGCGGCGAGCCCGGTGATGGGCTGATCGTCGATATTCATCTGCGCTCCGGGGTTAAAGCGGGAGGGGTCGATACCGTACACTACGCGCTTTTGCGATTCAGCCGGACACTCGACACGATGAGCCAAAGCGACCTCTCCAGCCACACCCCGATGATGCAGCAGTACTGGAGACTGAAGAATCAGCACCCGGACCAGCTGATGTTCTATCGCATGGGTGACTTTTACGAGATCTTCTACGAAGACGCCAAGAAGGCCGCCAAACTGCTGGACATCACCCTGACCGCCCGCGGGCAGTCGGCGGGGCAGTCGATTCCGATGTGCGGCATTCCCTTCCACTCGGTCGAAGGCTACCTGGCCAAGCTGGTCAAGCTCGGCGAGTCGGTGGTCATCTGCGAGCAGATCGGCGACCCGGCCACCAGCAAGGGCCCGGTGGAACGCCAAGTGGTGCGCATCATCACTCCGGGCACCATCAGCGACGAAGCGCTGCTCGACGAACACCGCGACAACCTGCTGGCTGCCGTATTGGGTGACGAGCGCCTGTTCGGCCTTGCCGTGCTGGACATCACCAGCGGCCGCTTCAGCGTGCTGGAGATAAAAGGCTGGGAAAACCTGCTGGCCGAACTCGAGCGCCTCAACCCGGCCGAGCTGCTGATTCCCGATGACTGGCCCCAGGGCCTGCCGGCCGAGAAGCGCCGTGGCTCGCGTCGTCGCGCGCCCTGGGACTTCGAGCGCGACACGGCCCAGAAGAGCCTGTGCCAACAGTTCGGCACCCAGGACCTCAAAGGCTTCGGCTGCGAAACCCTGACCCTGGCCATCGGTGCAGCCGGCTGCCTGCTGGCCTATGCCAAGGAAACCCAGCGCACCGCCCTGCCCCACCTGCGCAGCCTGCGCCATGAACGCATCGACGATACGGTGATCCTCGACGGCGCCAGCCGCCGCAACCTGGAGCTGGACGTCAACCTCGCCGGCGGCCGCGACAACACCCTACAATCGGTGGTGGACCGTTGCCAGACCGCCATGGGCAGCCGCCTGCTCGGCCGCTGGCTGAACCGCCCGCTGCGCGATCGCACAGTGCTCGAAGCCCGTCAGGAGTCGATTGCCTGCCTGCTGGATCGCTACCGTTTCGAAACCCTGCAGCCGCAGCTCAAGGAAATCGGCGACCTGGAGCGTATTCTCGCCCGTATCGGCCTGCGTAATGCGCGCCCGCGGGATCTGGCGCGCCTGCGCGATGCCCTTGGCGCCCTGCCCGAGCTGCAACAGGCCATGGCCCAGCTCGACTGCGCCCACCTGACCGCGCTGGCAGGCACCATCAGCACCTACCCGGAACTGGCCGAGCTGCTCGCGACGGCGATCATCGACAACCCGCCCGCGGTGATTCGCGATGGTGGCGTGCTGAAAACCGGCTATGACGCCGAACTCGACGAGCTGCAGTCGCTCAGCGAGAACGCCGGCCAGTACCTGATGGATCTGGAAGCCCGCGAGAAGGCCCGTACCGGCCTGGCCAACCTCAAGGTCGGCTACAACCGCGTGCACGGTTACTTCATCGAGCTGCCGAGCAAGCAGGCCGAGTCGGCGCCGGCCGACTATATCCGTCGCCAGACCCTCAAGGGTGCCGAGCGCTTCATCACTCCCGAGCTCAAGGAGTTCGAAGACAAGGCACTTTCAGCCAAGAGCCGCGCGCTGGCCCGTGAGAAGCAGCTCTATGAAGAACTGCTGGAGCGGCTGATCGGCCACCTCGGCCCGCTGCAGGACAGCGCCGCCGCGCTGGCCGAATTGGACGTGCTGAGCAATCTGGCCGAACGTGCCCTGAACCTGGACCTCAATCGTCCGCGCTTCGTCGACGAGCCGTGCATGCTGATCGAGCAAGGCCGCCACCCGGTGGTCGAGCAGGTGCTGACCACACCGTTCGTCGCCAACGACCTGAAGCTCGACGACGCCACGCGGATGCTGATCATCACCGGCCCGAACATGGGCGGTAAGTCGACCTACATGCGCCAGACCGCACTGATCGTGCTGCTCGCCCATATTGGCAGCTTCGTGCCGGCGGCGCGCTGCGAACTGTCGATGGTCGACCGCATCTTCACCCGCATCGGCTCCAGCGACGACCTGGCCGGCGGTCGCTCGACCTTCATGGTGGAAATGAGCGAGACCGCCAACATCCTGCATAACGCCAGCGACCGCAGCCTGGTGCTGATGGACGAAGTGGGCCGCGGCACCAGCACCTTCGACGGCCTGTCGCTGGCCTGGGCAGCTGCCGAGCAGTTGGCCAACCTGCGCGCCTACACGCTGTTCGCCACCCATTACTTCGAGCTGACCGTATTACCGGAAAGCCAGCCGGCAGTGGCCAACGTGCACCTCAACGCCACAGAGCACAACGAGCGCATCGTCTTCCTGCACCACGTTCTGCCCGGTCCGGCCAGCCAGAGCTATGGTTTGGCCGTGGCGCAATTGGCAGGCGTGCCGGCGCCGGTGATCCTGCGTGCCCGCGAGCATCTGGCGCGCCTGGAAACCACCAGCCTGCCCCACGACCTGCCGCCGCAAACTCCGGGACAACCAGCTGCACCGATGCAGAGCGATATGTTCGCCAGCCTGCCGCACCCGGTGCTGGAAGAGCTGCAGCTGGTCGATCCGAATGATCTGAGCCCGCGCCAGGCACTTGAACTGTTATATGCATGGAAGGCGCGGGTCTAACGCCAGAGCCAACTAGCTGATAGAATCCCGCGCGCTCCGGGAGCGCTGCGGCCTTTAGCAGGCCGTTGAAAACGTAGGCGAGGCAGGCAAGACAAGGCAAAAACGGCCGAAAAAGCGCAGTTTACAGGCTGTAAATGAGCATTTTTTGGCCGTTTCTAACGCAGTATTGCCAACGCAGGTAGTTTTCGACGGCTTGTTAGCCTGGCCCGCAGCCCATTCCAGAGCCTAAGAGCGGCCGTTCAAGAAACCGCTCGCTGCCGTAGCCCGAGGAGAAAACTAGAAATGACCTTCGTCGTCACCGACAACTGCATCAAGTGCAAGTACACCGACTGCGTGGAAGTCTGTCCGGTGGACTGCTTCTACGAGGGCCCGAACTTCCTGGTGATCCACCCGGATGAATGCATCGACTGCGCGCTCTGCGAGCCGGAGTGCCCAGCGCAGGCCATCTTCTCCGAAGACGAGATTCCCGATGGCATGCAGGAATACATCGAGCTCAACGCCGAGCTGGCGGAAGTCTGGCCGAATATCACCGAGCGCAAAGAAGCCTTGCCCGATGCCGAAGAATGGGATGGCGTGAAAGACAAGCTTCAGCACCTCGAGCGCTGAGCGAGGCGGCACAAGCCGCTAACAAAAATGCCGCTACCCCAGAGGGTGCGGCATTTTTTATGGGCGCTTGAAAAGTCGCCTGCCGCCGCGCTCGTAACAGCACGGTGACGCCTGGCGGCTATTCAGAATCGCGGATAAGCAACGCGGCTTGAGCACTTTTCTGCAGGCAAAAAAAGGGGCGGTTTTACCCGCCCACTCTTTTGTCCCTATTCCCTGAAACTCCCAACTCATCATCCTGATGAATCGCTTCCCGCGATGTCCTGATCGTTGTCCCTAACGACCTGCGCTTGTCCCTAAGCACGGTTCAGATATTAACGGCCTCGAGATTTATCACAACGCCCTCTCAACCGACGCAGGCAGCCAAGACACTCAAGCATCCAATAAATAAATCCTTTATTTACAATAACTTGAAAATATAGATGGCTCAGCGTCAGTTTCCCAACGCGAAACCGTCACCCAGGCTTACAGGGCTTGTAAGCAATCACTTACATGATCTGGGCGAAAACGTGCGGAACAATGGAAGCGATGCAAGCTCACACCGGTGCGGCGAGCGGATGGAAGCTGAAGTAGTAGCGAAGGGCGTCGACCATCTCCAAGTAATCCTGAGGCGGCGACTGCAGCGTGAAACCCGAATCGAAGCTGCCAGGCGTCACGTCTTCCTGGCACCACAGGCAGGTGGCTGTGAAGTCGATATGGCGAAAGCCGTCGCAACCCGGAATTTTCAGGCGCAGATCGAAGCAGCCCCCCACCAGCACCGGCAGTTGGCTGATCAGCATCAGGCCGTCTGCCGATACATTGCCCAGGTAACCGACCGGTTTGTCGGTAAAGGCATTGAAGACCTTC
Organism: Phytopseudomonas straminea; assembly: GCF_900112645.1. Lineage (GTDB taxonomy): Bacteria > Pseudomonadota > Gammaproteobacteria > Pseudomonadales > Pseudomonadaceae > Aquipseudomonas > Aquipseudomonas straminea. The sequence goes on from NZ_FOMO01000014.1 coordinate 42,035, forward strand.
AGGTAGTAAGGCAGCTGGTGCCGTTCGATATGGCGGTTGGCGTTCATGATGGCAGAGCGCTATGAGTGTGAGGCGAGTATGCCGCCTGCCCAACTGACTGACCAGTGCTCAGTGACAGCGGCCTGACAACTGGTCGCGAAGCTGGCTGCGTGCGGCGTTCAGCTGCTCGTCGCTGTAATAGTGGCGCTCGCCACTGGCGCCTTGATGAAAGTAACGTCGCCCCTCGGGCATCGAAGCCAATTGCGCACGCAACTGAGCGCACTCCTTGACGAGCTGCGCCTGCTGCTCACGGCGGGCTTGAGCAGCCTGGGCCTGTTCGTCGCGGCGCGCCTGGAAGTAGCGCTCGGCACGCTGCTCGCGCTCCTGGGTGGCGGCGTCGCGTTCGATTACCTGGGGCTTTACCTCGACAGTTTGAGCATTGGCAGCCTGGGGCTGCTGACCGAAATGCACCTGACCGTTTTCATCGACCCAGCGATAGACCTGCCCGAAGGCCAGGCAGGGCAATAACAGCAAACCAACCAGAGCACGCGTCACGGCCTTCTCCAGGCAATCAGTCCCGTGCCGTCAAAGCGTGCCGGCAGGCGACACCTTGGCGGGCTCCGAGACGCCTTGATGGCCGAGCTGGCGCAGGGTTTCCAGCCGCGCGCGGGCACGGAAGGCATATTCGCTGGTGGGGTAACGGCCGATGATGAACTGGTAGGTCTGCGCCGCATCGAGGTACAGGTTCTGCCGCTCAAGGCATTGGCCGCGCAGCAGGGAAATCTCTGGCTGTATATAGCTGCGCGAGCGGCTCGAGCGCTCGGCCTGGGACAGATACAGCAGGGCGTCTTCGCAATCGCCCCGGTCGTAGGCCTGATAGGCCTTATTCAGATGGTGATCGAGCGACATGCGGGTGCACCCGCCAACGACCAGGACACAGCACAGCAGCAACAGAATACGCATGGGTTTCTCCTCCAATGAGCAGCGTATCGGCGCGGCCCGCAAAAACTGAACAGTCGCAACATGCTGCATTGGCTTGGACGACTAACGATGGGTAGCGGTCTTCTAGGCTGATTCAGGTCAACGCATGCCCACCGAGGATGGGCTGCAATGCCAGACAACCACTTCGCGAGGTCGCCCCCATGAAACTCGAAACGCTACTGGTCGTGATCGACCCCAGCCAACCCAGCCACCCGGCTCTGGAACGTGCCGCCTGGCTGGCCCGTCGTGCCGGGGCGCGCGTGCATGTGCTGCTGGTCGAGTATAGCCCCGCGCTGGATGGCAGCACCCTGGAGCAGAGCTTGCAGAGCAGAGCCCGGGAAGCCCTTATCGAGCAACGCAGCAGCTGGCTTCAGGAGATGCTGGCGCCGCTGCAAGGCGAAGGGCTGGCCGTGAAGCAGGACGTTCGCTGGGGCAAGCGGCTGCATGAAACGGTGCTGGAAGTGGCCGAACAGCTGCAACCGGATCTGGTGCTCAAATCCGCTGCCCACAACAACCTGCTGCGCCGCTTGCTGCTCACTGACAGCTGCTGGCAACTGATGCGCCACTGCCCTTTCCCGCTATGGTTGGTGCACCACGCGCAGTGGCGCGGCAACAACCTGTGCACCGCCGTCGACCCACTGCACAAGGACGACAAGCCGGCCGCGCTGGATCATCACCTGATCGACACCAGCCAGGCGCTTGCCAAGGACCTCGGCATGCATGCCGATGTCGTGCATTGCCACGCGCCACTGCCGCGCACTCTGCTCAACAACGCCGAGCTGCTGGCCACCTATCAGCAGTACGTCAACGATGATGCGCAGCAGCATCACCAGGCCTTCGAAGACCTGATTCGTCAGCACGGGATCGAGCCGGACGCCGCTCATCTGCTCGAAGGTGCGCCGGAGAACATGCTGCCGCGCTTCGTACGCAAGCACGAAATCGATCTGCTGGTGATGGGCGCCATCGCCCGCGGGCGGCTGGATACCATCCTGATCGGCCACACCGCCGAGCGTCTGCTCGAGTCGGTGGACTGCGACCTGCTAGTGGTCAAGTTGCCGGTGGAAAAGTAGTGCAGTGGAACAATGACTACAGCGCGGCGGCGTAGTAGCCTCGCGGTCTGCTTCAATAAAGGAGTCCGCGCATGACCGTTCGCCGCACCAAAATCGTCGCCACCCTCGGCCCAGCCAGCAACTCGCCACAGATGCTGGAAAAGTTGATCCTGGCCGGGCTGGATGTTGCCCGCCTGAACTTCTCCCACGGCACGCCGGAAGAGCACAAGGCACGCGCCCAGCTGGTACGCGACATCGCCGCCAAGCATGGCCGCCATGTGGCTCTGCTGGGTGACCTGCAGGGCCCGAAGATCCGCATCGCCAAGTTCGCCAACAAGCGTATCGAGCTGGAAGTCGGTGATCGCTTCACCTTCTCCACCAGCCATCCGCTGACCGAAGGCAACCAGCAGGTAGTCGGCATCGACTACCCGGATCTGGTCAAGGATTGCGGCGTCGGCGACGAGTTGCTGCTCGACGATGGTCGCGTGGTCATGCGCGTTGAAAGCACCACCCCCGACACCCTCGAATGCGTCGTGCTGATCGGCGGCCCGCTGTCCGACCATAAAGGCATCAACCGTCGCGGTGGCGGCCTGACCGCCCCGGCCCTGACCGAGAAGGACAAGGCCGACATCAAGCTGGCTGCTGAAATGGACCTGGACTACTTGGCCGTTTCCTTCCCGCGCGATGCCGCGGACATGGAATACGCCCGCCAGCTGCGTGACGAAGCCGGCGGCAAAGCCTGGCTGGTCGCCAAGATCGAGCGCGCCGAAGCGGTAGCCAACGACGAAACCCTCGACGGCCTGATCAAGGCCAGCGACGTGGTGATGGTCGCCCGAGGTGACCTCGGTGTGGAAATCGGCGACGCCGAGCTGGTCGGCATCCAGAAGAAGATCATTCTGCATGCACGTCGCCACAACAAGGCGGTGATCGTCGCGACCCAGATGATGGAGTCGATGATCCAGAACCCGATGCCGACCCGTGCCGAGGTGTCCGACGTGGCCAACGCCGTGCTCGACTACACCGACGCAGTCATGCTGTCGGCCGAGAGCGCCGCTGGCGCCTACCCGCTGGAAGCCGTGCAGGCCATGGCGCGTATCTGCCTGGGCGCAGAGCGTCACCCGACCGGCAAGAGCTCCAGCCACCGCATCGGCAAGACCTTCGAGCGTTGCGACGAGAGCATCGCCCTGGCGGCCATGTACACCGCCAACCACTTCCCAGGCGTGAAGGCGATCATCGCCCTGACCGAAAGTGGTTACACCCCGCTGGTCATGTCGCGCATCCGCTCCTCGGTGCCGATCTACTCCTTCTCCCCGCACCGCGATACCCAGGCGCGCTCGGCGATGTTCCGTGGCGTGTACACCATCCCGTTCGACCCGGCGGCCCTGCCGGCCGGCGAAGTCAGCCAGGCGGCGGTGGACGAGCTGCTCAAGCGCGGCCTGGTCGAGCAAGGCGACTGGGTGATCCTGACCAAGGGCGACAGCTACCACACCATCGGTGGCACCAATGGCATGAAGATCCTGCATGTCGGTGACGTTCTGGTCTGAGGATTGGCGCAGTAACAGGAAGGCCCGCATCGATGCGGGCCTTTTCATTTGTGCAGCGTTCAGGCGTGAGGCAGAAACAGGTCGCTGAACAGCTGGCTGCGCGGCAGGCCAGCCAGGTACAGGCGCCGCGAAAGCGCCTCGACGGTTTGCGGGCCGCCACAGAGCAGCGCTACCGTTTGCCGCGATGCGGGTCGCAGATTGCCCAGAAATGCCGGCAAGGCGGCCGTCTCGATCAGCTCGACCTGTACCTGCGGGTGCCGACTGGCGATGCCCTGCAGGGCGTCGGCCAGGTAATGCTCAGCAGGCGTGCCGGCCACATGCACCACGCGAATCGGCCCCTGATGATCCTGGCGCAGCGCCTCGCGCAATACCGCCCACAGGGGCGCCAGGCCGGTGCCGGCGCCGAGCAGCCACAGCGGTTTTTCCTGCCAGTCCGGGTCGTAGTGCAGGGATGCGCCGCTGAGTGCGCCCAGACGCAGGCTGGCGCCGACCTGCAGTTGGCGCACGGAATCGCAGAAGGCGCCGGGCCGGCCGCAATCGATATGAAACTCCAGCCAGGCATCCTCACAGGGCAAAGAGGCCAGCGAGTACGGCCGGGCGATGCCGTCCGCTGTCCACAGCAGCAGATGCTGACCCGCTCGATAACGCATGGGGTGCTGCGGCAGGAGGCGCAGGCGCACGACGCGCTCGCTCAACCAGTCCAGCGCCTGAATCTGCGCCGGCATGGCATCACGGGTGGGATCGAAAACCTCCAGTTGCAGCGGCTCGATCACGCTGCACTGGCAGGCCAGACACCAGCCCTGCTCGCGGCGCGCCATATCCAGCGCATCGGGTTTGGCATCGTGCGGCTCACCGGCGACGCAGCGTACCAGGCAGGCCTGGCAGCTGCCGGCGCGGCAGCTGTAGGGCACCGGCACACCGGCGGCGAGTAGCCCATCGAGCAGATTGCTGGCCGGGGCGACGTCCCAGCAGCGGTCACTCAGTCGCAGCTGGGGCATCGGTCAGCTGCCAGGTCGAGGCGCTGCGGTTGCGACCGCTACGTTTGGCCTCATAGAGGGCCTGATCAGCCCGGTGCAGGGCATCGTCGAGATCGTCGTACAGGGTCACCAGGGTCATTCCCACGGAAAGGCTGAGGTTGGTCACCTTAACATTAACCGGCTCGCACTCACTGAAGGCCACGCGCAAGCGCTCGCAACAGGCCATGAAAGAGTCGGCATCGGTATCGGGAATCAGCAGCACGAACTCCTCGCCGCCGTAGCGGGCAATCACATCGCCCTCGCGCAGGCAGGCGCTGGCCACCCCGGCAAACGCCTGCAGCACGCGATCACCGGCGGCATGGCCATAGCGGTCATTGATGCTCTTGAAGTGATCCAGGTCGATCAGTGCCAGGCCATGCTGGCTCAAGGGTGTCAGGCTCTCGAGCGCCTGGGCGGCCATGCGCAGGAAGTGGCGGCGGTTAAACAGGCCGGTGAGCTCGTCGGTGGCCACCATGTCTTCCAGCTGGCGCATCATGCCACGCAGGGTTTCCTGGTGCGCCTTCAGCGCGAAGCGCCGATTGCGCATGCGCTGGCGCATCTGCTGCATGTACCAGGCGAACAGGTTCAGCCAGATCAGCACCAGCGCCAGCATGCCGGTCTGCAGCACCGCCAGGCTGACATCGCGCAGGGTACCGGCCTGGTGCTCGTAGAGGTTGATGCCCACGAAACCGACGAACGCCAGGAAGGCGCAGCGAAAGAACACCCAGGTGCGCAGCTGGAACAACCCGAACAGCATCGACATCGGGTAGACCACCAACAGGGCGCCACGCCCATAGTCGATCATGGCTACCAGGGTCGTGGTCAGCACCAGGCTGATCAGCACCTGCGCCTCGGTGAGGCTCGGGTCGTTGAAACGTAGATTGCGGCCACTCAGGAACAAACCCAACAGCAGCGCCTGGGTGGCGAAGGTGGCCACCAGCACAGCGGCGACGGCGATGCCTGGCGCCCGGAACAGATCGCAGAAATAAGCCAGCAGTACCACGACGGAAATCGTCAGGTAGGTGGCGACAGCCAAGGCGAAGCGCTTGATCAGCAGACGCTGCAGGGTCTTTTGATTGAGTGGACGGTTGCTGGAGGTCATGGGCTCCCTCCCATACTGGCAACTGGCCTCTACTGTAACTGGGCGCTCGTAAAAAACCTAGAGATTATGTGGAGTTATCGCAGCCGCCCAACGGGTGTCCCGTGCCCTGCCCGCGCGGTATACTGCGGCGCCTTTTTGAACCAGCCGGCCATGTTCCGGCATTTGAAGTTCCTGCCCTACAAGGGAGCGCCCCACATGACCGTGATCAAGCAAGACGACCTGATCCAGAGCGTCGCCGACGCCCTGCAGTTCATCTCCTACTACCACCCCGTCGACTTCATCAAGGCGATGCACGAAGCCTACCTGAAGGAAGAGTCGCCGGCCGCGCGCGACTCCATGGCGCAGATCCTCATCAACTCGCGCATGTGTGCCACCGGCCACCGTCCGATCTGCCAGGACACCGGCATCGTCACCGTATTCGTCAAGGTCGGCATGGACGTGCGCTGGGACGGCGCCACCATGAGTCTGGATGACATGATCAACGAAGGCGTTCGCCGCGCCTACAATCTTCCCGAGAACGTGCTGCGCGCCTCGATCCTGGCCGACCCGGCAGGTGCCCGCAAGAACACCAAGGACAACACCCCGGCAGTCATCCACTACTCCATCGTCCCTGGTGACAAGGTGGAAGTGGACGTCGCGGCCAAGGGCGGCGGCTCCGAGAACAAGTCGAAGATGGCCATGCTCAACCCGTCCGACTCGATCGTCGACTGGGTACTGAAAACCGTGCCGACCATGGGCGCCGGCTGGTGCCCGCCTGGCATGCTCGGCATCGGCATCGGCGGTACCGCCGAGAAGGCCGCGGTGATGGCCAAGGAAGTGCTCATGGAGCACATCGACATCCATGAGCTGCAGGCCCGCGGCCCGCAGAACAAGATCGAAGAACTGCGTCTGGAGCTGTTCGAGAAGGTCAACCAGCTGGGCATCGGCGCCCAGGGCCTGGGCGGCCTGACCACCGTGCTCGACGTGAAGATCATGGATTACCCGACCCACGCCGCTTCGCTGCCGGTGTGCATGATCCCCAACTGCGCCGCCACCCGCCACGCCCACTTCGTGCTCGATGGCAGCGGCCCGGCCGAGCTGGAAGCGCCGTCCCTGGACGCCTACCCGGAAATCGTCTGGGAAGCCGGCCCGTCGGCGCGCCGCGTCGACCTCGACACCCTGACCCCGGAAGACGTGCAGAGCTGGAAGCCGGGCGAGACCATCCTGCTCAACGGCAAGATGCTCACCGGTCGCGACGCCGCGCACAAGCGCATGGTCGAGATGCTCAACAAGGGTGAAGAACTGCCGGTCGACCTGAAGGGCCGCTTCATCTATTACGTGGGCCCGGTCGACCCGATCGGCGACGAAGTGGTAGGCCCAGCCGGCCCGACCACCGCCACGCGGATGGACAAGTTCACCCGGCAGATCCTCGAGCAGACCGGCCTGTTGGGCATGATCGGCAAATCCGAGCGCGGCCCGACCGCCATCGAAGCGATCAAGGACAACAAGGCCGTGTACCTGATGGCCGTCGGCGGCGCCGCCTACCTGGTCGCCCAGGCGATCAAGAAGTCCAAGGTGCTGGCGTTCGCCGAGCTGGGCATGGAAGCGATCTACGAGTTCGAGGTCAAGGACATGCCAGTCACCGTCGCCGTCGACAGCAACGGCGAGTCGGTGCACATCACAGGCCCTGCGATCTGGAACAAGAAGATCGCCGAAAGCCTGGCGGTGGAAGTGCAGTAAGCATCGCCCTGCGATAAACAAAAGCCCGGCCTAGTGCCGGGCTTTTGCGTTCTGGGATTCGAGCGTCAACCGTCCCCGGGTATCGCTACGCTCAACGCTGGGCTACAGACAGCTCGTAGGATGGGTGAAACCCATCAACGCTCGATGGGTTACACCCATCCTACAGGCCTGTGGTCGAACGCAGCGATACCCAGGTCGGCCATCCAGTCAGAACTCTAGGGTGCTGGAGAGCTGCACCTGGCGCGGCTCGCCGACGGAGACGGCAAGGTTGTTCACCGACGAGCTGTAGTAGGTCTTGTCGAACAGGTTCTTCACGTTGAGCTGCAGCTTGAGCTTGTTGTCGCCCAGGCGCGTGTCGTAGCTGGTGAAGGCATCGGCCACGGTGTAGGACGGCAAGGTGAAGCTGTTGGTCGCATCGCCTTCCCGGTCACCCACATAGCGAGCGCCCACACCGGCACGCACACGGTCGCCACCGAACACCTGACCGAAGTCGTACACGCCGTACAGCGACGCGGTGTGCCGGGCCACGTTCTGCAGGCCATTGCCCTTGAGCTCCGGGTCCTTGGTCACCTCGGCATCGGTAAAGGCGTAAGTGCCAATCAGGCTGAGGTCATCGGTCAGCTGCCCGGTCACATCCAGCTCGACGCCGCGGGAGCGCACTTCGCCGGCGCCAGTCGCCACTGTGAGCCCTGTAGCATTGTCGGTCTGGGTCACCAGCACGTTTTCCTTGACGATATCGAACAGCGCCAGGGTGCCGGTGATGCGTCCGGGCCTATCCAGCTTGGCGCCGATCTCCCAGCTCTTGCCCTCCTCTGGCGGCACACCGTTTATGGAGACCCCATTGGTCAGCGGTGCGATGGTCGAGTTGGGCTTGAACGATTCGGTGTAGCCGCCATACAGCGACAGCTCGTCGTTAAGTTTGTACACCAGGCCGACCCGCGGCACCCAGACCTGACCGTCGATATCGGTGTTCTTGTTGAACGGCCGGCCACGCCCGGCGAGTTGGTCATAGAGCTGATAGCGGGCGCCTGCCACAAAGATCCATTGCTCGTTGAGGTGCACCGAATCCTGGAAGAAGGCGGACTGGGTAACCACGCGATCGGTCTGGTCGCTGTCCGATGCAGCCACGGTGGTGGGCACCGGCACGTTGCCGTAGACTGGGTTGAACGGGTCGAAACGAATGGCGGTGTTCTGGCGCAGCAGGTCCTCGCGGTAGAACTTGCGGTACTCATGGTCCACGCCCATCAAAAGGTCGTGCTGCATGCCGCCGAGTTGCACGGTGCCGTCCAGATCGAAGGTGGCGAAATGCGAGGTGCTGACCGCGCCGCGGGTGCCATCCAGGCGGCGAACATAGGCGTTACTGCTATCGGAGGGCGGCTCGCGAAAGATCCGCGCCTGGTAGTCGTCGTAGGTATCACGGTTGTAGCTGTAAGCGAAGTGGGCTTTCCAGTCTTCGTTGAGCTGGTGCGAGAGGTCGAAGATGGTCAGGTTCGAGCGGCCGTCGGTGACGTTATAGGCCTCGTCCATGCGCCGCTCGGCGGGAATGTCCAGTGGCTTGCCGTGGCGAAAAATGGTGCCGCGGTCGAACGGCACCGAATACTCGCGGTATTCGTGACTGAGGCTGATGGTCGTGTCCTCGCCATACCAGGCCAGCGAGGGCGCGAAAGTCTTGTCACGGTTGTGGCCGAAGTCGCGCCAGTAATCGGCATCGTCATAATCGGCGACCAGCCGGTAAGCCAGGCCGCTTTCGCCCAGCGGGCCGGTGACATCCAGGGTGCCGCCGCTGCCGTTCTTGCCGTGGCCGTAGGTCGAGGCGCGGCCAGTGATGGCGCGGTAACTCTCCAGCTGCGGCTTCTTGCTGACCACGTTGATTACGCCGCCCGGGTCGAGAATGCCGTAGAGCATCGACGACGGCCCCTTGAGCACTTCGACGCGCTCGGCGGTGGCGGTGAAGTTGCGGCCCTGGATGGTACGCATGCCGTCACGCAGGATGGAGCCGTCGCGGTTATCGCCGAAACCGCGCTTCATCACCGCATCCAGGGTGCTGCCCAAGGTGTTGGACTGGGTGATGCCACTGACGTTGACCAGCGCCTCGTCGAGCGTCTGCGGCTGTTGATCCTGCAGTACCTGGGTCGGCACCACCGCGACGGCCTGGGGGATTTCCAGCAGCGGCGTGTCGCTGCGCGTCAGCGAAGTGGTTTCCGGCGGCTGGTAGCTGGAACTCGGCGTGCGCTGCGACTGGATGTTCACCGCACCGAGGTTCACCGCGCCGTCGGCGGGCAGCGCATGCAGGGTAACGGTGGTGGCGCCGACTCGGGCGAAGGTGAAGCCGGAGCCGGCCAGCAACCGGGCCAGCGCCTGCTCGGCGCTCATGCGCCCCTCGAGCGCTGGCGCCTGTAACGCGTAGGGCGCTTCGTCGGTGTACACCACATTGAGGCCGGTGACGCGGCTGAAGGCGTCGAGCGCCCGTGGCAGCGGCTGCGCAGCGATGGCGAAGTCATAGGTCGCGGCCTGATCGGCGCTGACCTGGGCCTGGGCCGGCTGCGCCTGGGGCAGGATGGCCGAGCCCAGCAGGCAGGTGGCCAGACCGATGTGTTTCAAGGAGGCATCCTGCCGGCGCATGGTGCGGTGGTTCATGGTGGTGTTCATCCAGAGGCGGGCTGTCAGTGCGAAAAAGTCGCATTCAAAGCACTACACGAATGCCGCGCGGCTCTACCTCACCCCGGCCTGAAAATATTTTTCAGCGCAGGATGATCAGCCGGCCAAGCACCTTGTGCTGCTCGAAGCCCACCACGCCCTGCAGGGCATCGAGAATCGCTTCGGGATCCTGGCTGGCGAAGCTGCCGCTGACCCGCTTGCCGCGCAGCGCATCGTCGAGCAGCACGATGCGCCCCGGGTAGTAACGGCGCAGCTCATCAAGCACCTCGCCCAGCGGGGCGCGATAGAAACTCAGGCGGCCATCGCGCCAGGCGGTCAGCGCAGCGGTATCGACAGCCAGGGGATTGCCGCTGACGCCATCCCGGTAACTGACCTGCTGATCAGCCGTCAGCACTCGCGGGGCTTCCAGTGGCCCGCCGCGCACCGCCACCCGCCCCTGCTGCACCGAAACCCGCGCGCCCTCGCCCAGGCGCCGCACCTCGAAACGCGTACCGAGCACCCGCGACTCGCCACCGGCCGCGGCAACGGTAAAGGGAATCTCGCCCCGCACCACGCTGAAGTAAGCCGCTCCACGGCGCAGTTCGACGTGCCGCTCAACCGCGCTGTAGCGCACGGCGATGGCGCTGTCGGCGTCCAGCACCACGCTCGATCCGTCGCTTAGCGTCACGGTGCGCACCTCACCCGGCGCCGAGACCATATCCGCGCCCAGGTCATCGACCCAACGTAGCGGCTGCCAGCCGCCGGCCCACACCACTAGCAGCAGGCAGGCGGCCATCGCCAAGGTCGGCGCCCAGTAGCGGCGCTGGCGCTTCGACGCACTCAGGTACTGCTGCAGGGCGGCGTGCTCCTCATTGGCCAGTTGCTGGGCAGCCGGGCGACTGAGGTGCCAGAGCGACTGCATGCGCACGAAGGTATCGACATGCTCGGGCGCAGCGGCCAGCCATTGCTCAAACGCCATCTGCACGCCATCGTCGGGCTGGCCCTGCAGGCGGCCAAGCCATAGCCAGGCGTCCTGCTCGATAGGCGACAGCGGTGGGGATGACTCGAGGCTCATGGCGCAGCGCTTCCGTGTGAATGGCTGGCCGGCGTATCGATGACGCTGGCCTTGCAAGCTTCCAGGGCGCGCATCATATGTTTTTCCACCGCGCTCTGGGAAAGCGCCATGCTGCGGGCGATCTGCCCGTAGGTCTTGCCGTGAATGCGGTTGAGCAGAAAGATGTGCCGGGTGCGCTCTGGCAAGGCGCGCAAGGCGGCCTCCACGCGGCGCAGATCACTGCCGGCTTCCAGAACAGCATCCGGGGAAGCAGCACCGTCATCACACTGTGATGGCAGTAGCCCTGCCTCGCTACGGGAACGGGCGCCCTCGCTACGCAAATGATCGATGGCCAGGTTGTGGGCGCTGCGGATCAGGTAGCTGCCCAGATCTTCGAGGGGGGCGCTGGGCCGCCGCCAGAAGCGCAGGAACAGCTCCTGCAACAGATCAGCCGCCGTGGCCCGACAGCCGACACGACGGCGCAGCACCGCTTCCATCTGTTCTCGCCGGGCAAGAAAGGTGCGCAGGAAATCATCGCGCTGCGGTGCAGGCGCAGCGGCTGGATCCGGTTGGTGGGTATCGGGCAAGGACGGCAGGTCGACCATGAAGGAAAGCGGCTCGTGGCGATGCCGACAGGAGCGTGGCGGCAAGCGGAGCGAATGATAATGCTTATCAAATAAATTCGGTAGTGCCCCAATACGCCGGCGGAACGATCCGTCATCGCCCACGGCCTAAGCCACACGCGCCTATAGGAGTTGCCCATGACCTTTTCCATCGTCGCCCGCTGCCCACGCACCGGCCAGTTCGGGGTTGCCGCCGCCACCGCCATGCCCGCCGTAGGCAAACTGCTTAGCCATGCCGGTGCCGGTGCCGGCGCGGTGGCGACCCAGGCCCAGGTCAATCCGTATCTGGGGCTCGACGGCCTGGCGCTGTTACGTGACGGCCATTCGGCGCCAGCAGCCCTGAAAAAGCTGATGGGCACCGACCCCTGCATGCAGCTGCGTCAGTTGGCGCTGATCGACCGTAATGGCGACAGCGTATGCTGGACGGGCAGCGATTGCATTCCCTGGGCTGGCTCGCTGTCCGGCGAACAGTTCTCCGTGCAGGGCAATCGCCTGGCCGGGCCGCAAGTGCTCGATGCCGTAGCCGATGCCTTTCGCCGCGGCGAGGAACGCCCGCTGGTTGAACGCCTGATCGATGCCCTGGAAGCCGGTGATGACCGCGGCGGCGACCGCGAAGGCGAGTCCTCGGCGGTCATCTATATTGTCGACCGCGAGGAGTATCCGCTGTGGGACATCCGCGTCGACCATCACCGCGACCCGGTCGCCGAGCTGTGGCGCCTGCACGCGGTGTTCGCCCGTGAGGTGTTGCCGGAAATTCTCGATATGCCGACCCGAGAAAACCCAGCGGGCAAGGCGGCCGAAGATTCGGTATGAGATCTCGCGCTAGTGCGCTGGAGCCGCAAAGCGCTTGCGATAGTCACCCGGCGACAGACCGACCAATCGGGTGAACACACCGCGGAAGGCGCCGCTGTCGCGGTAGCCCACCTGCCACGCCACCTGATCGATGCTCTGGCGAGTGAATTCCAGCAGATCCCGCGCCCTGGCCACCCGCAATTGCTGACAGTACTGGGTCGGGTTCAGGCCCGTGGCCGCCCGGAAGCGACGCAGAAAGGTGCGCCCGCCCAGACACGCCCGCTCAGCCATCTCGCCTAGGCTCGCCTCCACCGTGGCCTGCCCCTGCAACCAGTGCTGCACAGCTAGGATCGGTGCATCGCCATGGTCGAAAACCGGCACGAAGTGACTGAAGTGCAGCTGCGAGGTGCGGTTCAGGTCGACCACCAGAAAGCGCGCGGTTTCCGCCGCGATGGTGGCGCCGAGCAACCGGTTGATCAGCGCCAGGCCCAGATCCGTCCAGGCCATCAGGCCGCCGGCGGTGATCAGGTCACCGTCCTCCACCAGCATGCGCTCGGGCAGCACGCGAACGTGCGGGTACTGCTGGGCCAGCTCGTTGCCCAGCGCCCAGTGAGTGGTCACCGAGCGGCCGTCGAGCAGCCCGGCCTCGGCCAGCGCAAAGGCGCCGGCACATACCGAGGTCAGGGTCACGCCCGCCGTATGCTGGTCGCGAAGCCAGCTCAGATAAGGCTCGCCCAGCAAACGCCCCGGCGCCGGCTGCAAGCAAGGCGGCACGATGATCACCCGCAGGTTGCTCTGCTCGTCTGGCCGCCGGCCATGCGGTTGGCTACCGTGAACAGGTCGCCCAGGCCATGCACCGCCGCCAGTTGTACACCGGAGTACAGCAGCAGGCCGATCTCCAGGTAGCGCTTCATTGTCAGTTTTTCCCCGTAGATTGTCGGCCCTGCCCGTGCCGGAAGTGGCGTGCCAGCGCTAAGGTGTAGGCCATATATCCCACGGAGAACACCATGAGCAAGCGTGCCCTGATTCTGATCGACATCCAGAACGACTACTTCCCTGGCGGCAAGTGGTCGCTGCACGAAATGGACGCCGCCACCGCCAAAGCCGCCCGCGTACTGGCCGCTGCCCGCGCCGCCGGTGACACGGTGGTGCATGTGCGCCATGAGTTCGAGAGTATGGACGCGCCCTTCTTCGCCCCCGGCTCCAGCGGCGCGCAAATTCACGCCGAAGTGCAGCCGCTGGCCGGCGAAGCCGTGGTGCTCAAGCACAAGGTCAATGCCTTTCTCGGCACCGACCTCAAAGCGCTGCTCGACAAGGCTGGCGTGGAGCAAATCACCCTGGTCGGCGCCATGAGCCATATGTGCATCGACGCCGCCGCCCGCGCCAGTGCCGATTTCGGTTACGCCACCACGGTGATTCACGATGCCTGCGCAACCCGTGATCAGGAGTTCGAAGGCAAACAGGTGCCGGCCGCCCAGGTGCAGGCCGCTTATATGGCGGCCCTGGCATTTGCCTATGCGACGGTGGTGTCGACCGAGCAGTATCTGGCGGACTGAACACGCGCTCGTAGGAGGCGCTTTAGTCTGTAGGATGGGTCGGGCCGTGTAGGTGCTAACCCATCGGCAAATTGATGGGTTGCCACCCATCCTACATGCGCGCGACGCCACACTCCTTGATGACGCTGCAACTCCGTAGCCTGCGGTTGAGCGCAGCGATACCCAGGGCAATCGCTCCCGGGTATCGCCTCGCTCAACGCCGGGCTATAAACACCTCACGCCAGCTCTCTACGCAGCTGCCGCGCCGCCGCGACCATATTGATCAACGCCGCCTCGGTCTCCGGCCAGCCGCGGGTCTTCAGGCCGCAATCCGGGTTGACCCATAGGCGCTCAGCAGGAATGCGCCGCACCGCCTTGCGCATCAGCTTGACCATCTCGGCGGTGTCCGGCACCCGCGGCGAGTGGATGTCGTAAACGCCCGGGCCGATTTCGTTGGGGTATTCGAAGGCCTCGAAAGCGTCCAGCAACTCCATGTCCGAGCGCGAAGTCTCGATGGTGATCACGTCGGCATCCATGGCGGCGATGGACTCGATCACGTCGTTGAACTCGCTATAGCACATGTGGGTGTGGATCTGGGTGTCGTCGCGCACACCGCTGGCGCACAAGCGGAACGACTCGGTCGCCCAATCCAGGTAGCGCTGCCACTCGGCCTTGCGCAACGGCAAGCCTTCCCGGAACGCCGCCTCGTCGATCTGGATGACCTTGATACCGGCCGCTTCCAGGTCCACCACCTCTTCACGCAGCGCCAGGGCCAGTTGGCGAGCCTGCACCTCGCGGCTGACGTCCTCGCGGGGGAACGACCACATTAGCATGGTCACCGGGCCGGTCAGCATGCCCTTCATCACCTTGCCAGTGAGGCTCTGGGCATAGCGGATCCACTCCACGGTCATGGCTTTCGGGCGGCTCAGGTCACCGTAGATGATCGCCGGTTTGACGCAACGCGAACCGTAGCTCTGCACCCAGCCGAAGCGGGTGAACAGGTAGCCGTCGAGCTGCTCGGTGAAGTACTCGACCATGTCGTTGCGCTCGGCCTCGCCGTGCACCAGTACGTCCAGGCCCAGGCGTTCCTGAATCTCCACCGCATGGCGAATCTCGGCGTGCATGGCATCGGTGTAATCACCCAGCGACAGCTTGCCCTGCCTGAACGCCTGACGGGCCAGGCGAATCGCCGAGGTCTGCGGAAAGGAGCCGATGGTGGTGGTGGGGAATGGCGGCAGGGCCAGGCCAATGCGCTGCTTGGCGATACGCTGGGCGAAAGGCGAACGGCGCTGGCTGTCGCCCGTTTTAACCGCGGCGAGACGCGCCTGCACCTGGGGTTTGTGAATGCGTGGCGACGCCGCCCGGCCGGCCTGCACGGCGCGGCTTTCGGCCAGCGCCTTGTGTACCTCGGGGGCATCGGGCTGGTTGACGGCCCGCGCCAGCACCGCCACTTCGGCGCACTTCTGGGTGGCGAAGGCCAGCCAGCTTTTCAGTTCCGCATCCAGGCCATCCTCACGGGCCAGGTCTACCGGGCTGTGCAGCAGCGAGCAGGACGGCGCGATCCACAGGCGTTCGCCAAGCCGACTGTGGGCATGGCCGATCACCGCCAGGGCCTTTTCCAGATCGCAGCGCCATACATTGCGGCCATTGACCACACCAAGGGACAGCACCTTGTAGGCCGGCAGGCGGTCGAGAATGGTCGGGTACTGCTCCGGCGCGCGCACCAGGTCGATGTGCAAACCGTCCACCGGCAGGTTGGCGGCCAGGCCGAGATTGTCTTCCAGGCCGCCGAAGTAGGTGGCGATCAGCTTCTTCAGTGGCTCGCGCTGCAAGATGTTGTAAGCGCGTTCGAAGGCATTCTTCCAGTCCTGAGGCAAATCGAGCACTAGGATCGGCTCGTCGATCTGCACCCACTCCACGCCCTGCTCGGCCAGGCGCCGGAAGATCTGCCCGTATAGCGGCAGCAGGCGTTCGAGCAGCTCCAGCTTGTCGAAACCCTGAACATCGCCCTTGAGCTTGCCCAGCCACAGGTAGGTCAGCGGCCCGATCACCACCGGCTTGACGTTGTGGCCAAGAGCATGGGCCTCGGCCACTTCCTCGAACAGCTGCTCCCAGCTGAGAGCGAACTGCTGGTCGGCGGTGAATTCGGGCACCAGGTAGTGGTAGTTGGTATCGAACCACTTGGTCATCTCTTGGGCGTGAGAACCACCGCAGCAGGCATCGCCACTGACGCCACGGGCCATGGCGAACAGCGTCTGCAGGGTCGGTTTGCCGCCCGCCGGGCGGAAGCGCTCGGGAATCACGCCGAAGGTCAGCGAGTGCGCCAGCACCCCGTCATACCAGGCGAAATCGCCGACCGGCAGCAGCTCGATGCCGGCGTCCTTCTGCACCTGCCAATGGCGCGCCCGCAGCTCGCGGCCAACGGCGCGCAGGCCGGCTTCGTCCAGTTCAACTTTCCAGAACGCCTCCTGGGCTTTCTTCAATTCACGGTCACGTCCGATTCGGGGGAATCCGAGGCTGTGGGCCAGGGCCATGGTGATCTCTCCACTGCATAAATGATGGCGTGCATTGTCGAGACTCGGCCCAAGTGAAACAAACTCAACGTGCTAACGTTAAAAACAAGTTTCCCTCATGTTTCATCGATATGGCTCATGCGCCTCGCTCAGCGGCTTGAGGTAAACGGTGGAGTTCGGGCAAGCTGGCTGCAGCCCTGTGGACACGACCGGCATGCCTGAGCTTCCCGACGACCCCGCCCAGACCGAGCGCACCCGCGAAACCGTGCTGCGCTATCACTACAGCTGGAAATACCGCGACCTCGACGCGGTGATGGCGCTGTATCACCCCGAGATCGAGTACCACGACTTCTTCCTCAACCGCGCCATGGGCCTGGCCGAGCTGCGCAACTACGTGCTCAGCACCATGCCGCGCCACCCGGACGAGGCGCTGGAACACACCGACCGCATCCGCATCGACGGCCATACCGCGTTCATCCAGTACCGCACCACGCTGCATGGCGGCGAGGGGCTGGTGTCGTTTCGTACCGCCGAGGCCATCACCGTGCGCGACGGGCTGATCTGGCGGGTCAACGAATACGCTTCGCTGGTGCACGAAGGCCCCGATGCGCGGGCTCCGATCCAGAGCAGTGCGGCGATCAGCAAGCTGGGCCTGTCGACCCGCCAGCTGGGCTTCATGGCCCAGGACCTGCAGGATTACTTCCAGCAGCGCCAGCCCTTTCTCGACCCGGCCCTGAGCCTGCAGCAGGTGGCCAGCGCCACCGGCTACAGCCGCAACCAGATTTCCTACCTGCTCAACCAGGTGCTCGGCCAGAGCTTCTACCGCTACGTCAACCAGGCGCGCCTGCAGCACCTGCTAGAACGCCTGCAGGCCGGCAGCGATCTGCGGCGCATGGACGAACTGGCCTTCGAGGCCGGCTTCAACTCCCTGACCGCCTTCTACAGCACCTTCCGCCGGCATACCGGAATGACGCCCAAGGCCTACCTGAAGGACCTGTACGCGCGGGCACGCACGCAAGACAACGCCTGAGTCGGTCACTAGTCTTGCCCCATACATCTTGTGTGGAAGCGGTGCATGAACGACTGGCGCAACATCAGCCTGTGGATGGATCAACTCGATGAGCCCCTGACGCCGCGCCCGTCACTGCCCGGTGATCTGCAGGTCGACGTGGCCATCATCGGCGCGGGCTACACCGGCCTGTGGACGGCCTACTACCTCAAGCGCCAGGCGCCCAATCTGCGCATCGCCATCCTCGAGGCGAAGATCGCCGGCTTCGGCGCTTCCGGTCGCAACGGCGGCTGGCTGATGGGCAACCTGCTCGGCGAGGATCGCCTGCTCGCCGGCCTCGGCCCACAGGCACGGCGGGAATCCTACGACCTGCTGCACGGCATTCCCGACGAGGTCGGCCAGGTGCTGGAACGCGAAGGCATCGACTGCGACTACCGCAAGGGCGGCGTACTGTATTGCGCAGCCCGCTACCCGGAGCAGGAGTTGCGCCTGCGCGAGTACCTGCGCGGCTACCGCGAAGAGGGGCTGAACGACGACGATTACCGCTGGCTGCCCGCCGAGGAGTTGGCCCAGCAACTGCGCATTCCCGGTGCCTACGGGGCGATCCACACACCCCATTGCGCGACCATCCAGCCGGCCCGCCTGGTTCGTGGCCTGGCGCGTTGCGTCGAAGCCATGGGCGTGAGCATCTATGAAGGCACCCCTGCCCTCAGCTGGCAGGCCGGTAGCGTGCGCTGCGAGGCCGGTGAGGTGCGCGCCGACTGGGTGGTGCCGGCCGTCGAGGGCTACTCACCCAAGCTGCCGCCACTGGGCCGCCATCAGATTCCGGTGCAGAGCCTGATCGTCGCCACCGAACCGCTGCCGGCCTCGACCTGGGCGGAAATCGGCCTGGAGCGCGGGCAAGCGTTTTGCGAAGCCAGCCGCCAGGTCACCTACGGCCAGCGCAGCCGCGACGACCGACTGATTTTCGGCGCACGCGGTGGCTATCGCTTCGGCAGCAAGCTGCGCAGCGACTTCAACCTCAACGACGAGGAGCGCGGCCTGCGCCGCTACCTGTTCAGCGAACTGTTCCCGCAATTGCGCAACGTGCGCATTACCCACGCCTGGGGCGGCAACCTGGGCATGGCGCGGCGCTTCCACCCGCACATGCTCTGCGACCGCAGCGCCGGCATCGCCCTGTCCGGCGGTTACGGCGGCGAAGGCGTGGGCGCCAGCAACCTCGGCGGGCGCACCCTGGCCGACCTGATTCTCGGCCACAGCACCACGCTCACCCGCCAGCCCTGGGTACGCCACGACACCCGCGTGCAGGACCTGCCGCGCTGGGAGCCGGAGCCGTGCCGCTGGCTGGGTTACAACGCGATCATCCGCAGCTTCGTGCGCGAAGACCGGTTGCTGGCCGACCCGTCCAGCCGGCCCTGGCAGCGCTACATGGCTCAGCGCATCGCCAGCCTGATGGAAGGCTTCATGAAGTGAACGCCCTCAAAACCTGTTCACGATCTCGCGAGCTAGAGCCATACAAGGCAAAAACAGGCGAGGAAGCGGAGTTTACGAGCTGTAAATGAGCATTCCGAGCCTGTTTTTAACGCAGTAGGGCCGACGCGCAGCAGATCGTGGACGGTTTTCACCCACTAGCAAGGTTAAAGTCATGACCATCACCCACTTCCGTGACACCGCCAGCGTCACCCTCGACGAACACAACCCGGTCGCCGTGCCGCTCAGCGAACCTGCCGCCATCACCTCGGTGACCTGCGTGGAGCGCGACGATGGCGTGGAAACCGGCATATGGGAATGCACCCCCGGCCGCTGGCGCCGGCAGATCGTGCAGCAGGAGTTCTGCCACTTCATCGCCGGGCGCTGCACCTTCATCCCCGACGTGGGCGAGCCCATAGAAATCAAGGCTGGCGACGCCCTCATGTTGCCGGCCAACACCACTGGCGTGTGGGACATACAAGAAACGCTGCGCAAGACCTATGTACTGATTTTCTGACTGCTGCCTCCACAACATCGACAACAACAGTTGAGGTTTCCCATGCTGAAAACGCTTATCCCGCTAATGCTCGTCGCCTCGGTCAGCCAGGCGGCGCAGGACGTGCGCATCTACAACTGGACCGACTACATCGCCCCCGACACGCTGAAGAATTTTCAGCAGGCCAGCGGCGTGACGCCCCACTATGACGTTTACGACAGCAACGAAACCCTCGACGCCAAGCTGATGGCCGGCCGCTCCGGCTATGACGTAGTGTTCCCCTCCAACCACTTCATGGCCCGGCAGATACAGGGCGGTGCGCTCAAGGAACTGGACAAGAGCCAGCTGCCCAACTGGAAGAACCTCAATCCGACGCTGCTCAAGGCCCTGGAAGGCAACGACCCAGGCAACAAGCACGGGTTCCCTTACCTGTGGGGCAGCACCGGCATCGGCTACAACGTCGAGAAGGTCAAGGCCTTGCTCGGCGACGACGTGCCGCTGGACTCCTGGGACCTGATCTTCAAGCCCGAGCTGATGGCCAAGCTGAGCAAATGCGGCGTGGCGATTCTCGACAACGGCCCGGAAATGCTGCCCATCGCCCTGCACTACCTGGGCCTGCCGCACCACAGTCAGAAGCCCGAGGACTACAAGAAGGCCGAAGCGCTGCTGATGGAGATGCGCAAGAACGTCGCCTATTTCCACTCCTCCAAATACGTGGGCGAGCTGGCCAACGGCGACGTGTGCATGGCGGTCGGTTTCTCCGGCGATATCATGCAGGCCAGCGCCCGTGCCAAGGAGGCCGGCAACGGCGTGAACATCGCCTACGTGATCCCCAAGGAAGGCGCGCCGATGTGGTTCGACATGGTCTCCATGCCCAAGGACGCACCCAACGAAAAGGCCGCCTACGCCTTCATGAACTACCTGCTGGAGCCAAAGGTAATTGCCGGCATCAGCGATTACGTGCATTACGCCAATGGCAACAGCCAGGCCGACGCGCTGGTCGACCCGGCGCTCAAGGCCGACACCACCGTCTACCCACCCGCTGACGTCATGGAAAAGCTCTACGCCCTGGAGGCCATGCCGCTGAACATCGACCGCATCCGCACACGGATCTGGACCAAGGTGAAAAGCGGCACCTGACACGCTTGCCAAGGGTTGGCGCTCGCAGGAGCGCCAACCCGGCAGTCAGATCCACAGATCATTGATCGCCGTACGTTCCCCGCCCTCTGCCCCGGTGTTCAGCACGCCGCGCGGCTCGATCAGCAGCAACTTCACCTCCTCCTCGGCATAGGGTTTGTGCTCCACGCCCCTGGGCACCACGTACAGCTCGCCGCTGCCCAGGGTTACCGAACCGTCGCGAAAATCCAGGCGCAACTGGCCGTCGAGCACCAGAAAGGCTTCGTCGGTTTCGGCATGGGCATGCCAGATGAAATCGCCCTGCAGGCGCACCACCTTGAACTGGTAGTCGTTCATTTCCGCAACCACCCGCGGTGACCATTGTTCGGCGATCAGGTCGATCTTGCGGATCAGGTTGATGGATTGTTTGGCAGACGAAACTGGCGGGTTCATGGAGCGTTCCTCGGTTGGTTTTCACCACTCTAGCGAGGGGCCCCAGGCGCTATCTTGTACGATCCTGCAACTTCTGCATGGCCAGCCAGCGCGCCGGGGCCAAGCCGAAGCTGGCCACGAAATGCCGGGTCATATGGCTCTGGTCGAAGAACCCGGCAATCAACGCCGCATCGGCCAGGCCGACACCCGACAGGGCCAGGTCGCGGCAGCGCGCCAGGCGGCGCATGGTCACGTAGCGATAGGGGCTGGTACCGAACAGAGCACGAAAATCCCGCGACAGGCTCCAGCGATCCCGCCCGCTGACGCGCTCCAGCTCGTCCAGGGTCACGCTCGCGCCGTTGCGGCTGTGGATGTACTCGCGCGCCCGTTGCGTGGCGGGATAATCGAAGGCGCGGCGCCCACGGGGCTTGCCGGCAACCGCCTGCAGGGCATGGGCCAGGTCGTAGATCGCGTCGTCTTCCTGCAAGGATTCCAGCGGGTCGTCCATTGTCTGCAGGAAGCGCTGCGTCGCCCGGCGCAGGCGCACGTCATCGCTCAAACCACCCTGGATGAACGGCAGTGGCTGACCGCCCAATACCTGCTGGATCAGCACCGGGTCGATATACAGCATGCGGTAATGAAAGCCGGCGTCGGTGCCGGCCATGCCGTCGTGGAGCTCATCCGGGTGCAGCACCAAAGTGCCGCCGGGCAGGCTGTGACACATGGCGCGCCGGTAACGAAAACTCTGCACACCGGACAGCGTGCAGCCGATGGCGTAAGCGTCATGGCGATGAGGGTCGTACCCATGGCCGCTGAAATACGCCTCGATGCGCTCCACCCGCCCCTGATCAGGGCTGCGCAGCAACCAGTCGCTGCGGCTTGTCGATTTGCCCATGTCGTCTTTCTCCGTGCCGCTCCCAGGCAGACGACACGGTAAACCGTCGGGCGCTAAAAAGCTCGTGGCTCGATAACCCGGGCGACGTCAAGGCATCTGTCGCGCCGCCCTCCTCACTGCGACCACTGCGGGTCCGTGGTGAAGGCGATGGTCAGCCAGCGGTTCGGGCCTTCGTCACCGATGGCCTGGCCGATGACGTCGCGCACGGCGTCCCACTCATCGAGGGTTTGCGCCGGCCAGTCGACCGGTACGATGAAGTACAGCTCGATCTGCCGAGCGCGGCCAACTCGCGCAACATAGGCCTGGTGGCTGATGAAACCGTACTGCTCGACGATGCCCTGGGCCACATCATCCACATGTTGTTTGAGCGTCGGTGGGGTGACCAGCAGGATATCCGCCAGTGCCTGGCGAATGGTCGCCAGCGGCATCGGCAGGATCACCAGGCAGATCAATGCCAGCACCGCCGGGTCGATGTATGGGCCAAGCCAGGCGTATCGCGTCTGCTCGATCAGGTAGCCGACGACGAAGGCAATCAGCAGGGCGAGGGAAATACACCCGGACATCACCCAGCCTTTGGCGTCGAGGGCAAGGAAGTCCGAGCGGATACGCCGGTTGGCGCGAAACTCGTAGCTGGCGAACGCGAAGCAGATCAGCGTGGCGACACCGGCATACAGCGCCGCCAGGCCGAACGCCAACGGCGTACCGCCGGACAGCAGATTGGCCAGAGCGTTGATCAGTGCATAGGCCACCACCCCACACAGCAGCGTACCGTTGAGGGCAAGCACCATCGGCTCCAGGTGCCAGAAGCCCATGTTGAAACGCTCGGCCAGCCGGCGGCTGGCCTCGTTCTGCGTGGTGTGCCGGAGAATCAGCGTGGAAACCACCAGGGCCAGGCCGCTCATGCTGGCGTCGGCCAGGGAGTAGACGCCATCGAAGACGATGGAAAACGACCCCGAGAGCAGGCCGATGACGACGCCGAAGGCCGCCACCAACAACGTCATGGCAATCGAGCCACGCAGGATGCCCTGCTCCGTATTCATCTGCGCCCTCCTGCGTTTCAGGGCTGCAAGGGTACCGCGAGGCGGTAGACCTTGCAGCCGCCCTGCCTCAGACCAGACTGCTGACCGGCTTGTGCAGGTTACGGCGCCCGAAGGTCAGCATGATGACCACCAGGACGCAGCCGACCAGGATCGCACCCGAGGACAGCACGAAGATGCTGAAGCGATCATTGCCTTCAATGAACAGGCTCAGCAGGGTCGGCGCCGCGGCGGCCGATGCCACCTGCACCACACCTACGATCTTGGTGAGGCGGCCGGTCGGGTCGTGGGTGACCACCGAGGACATGTAGTACGACAGCGCCAGGTTCCAGCCGAAGTTCATCAGGAACACGGCGATCGCCAGGTCCGAAGCCACGTGGATACGCGTTGCAAACATGTAGATGGCAGCGAGCACGGCCAGCGAGCCGAGCAGGATCATCGGCATGCGACCCAGGTGGCGACCGGCGATGCTTGGCAGCGCCGCACCCGGCAGGCCGCCGAGCAGACCGATGCTGATCGCCCAGCCAATGTCCACCGGTGCGATGCCCGCCTCGCTGGCGATACCCTCAACGAAACCCCACAGTGAGTAGATAGACAGCTGCAGGAACAGCATGCCGAGCAGCGAGCAGACGCCAATCAGGGTCAGCCCGGACAGCATCGGCTCGCTGGAGACGATCTGGTCTTGCTCACTCTGCTTGGTCGGCAGGCAGAAGCACACCAGGCAGAGCAGCACGAACCAGGCCACCAGATAGTAGATTGCCCCCGTAAACCCCTTCCACTCGGCGATCATTGGCAGAATCACCGCGCTGCTGGCGAATAGCGCGGTCTGCACGAACAGCAGAATGCCGAACGAGCGATCCGGCCCATTCATGCGGCCCAGACAATAGATGGCATAGGAATACAAGATTCCGGAGCAGACGCCGGAGATGCAACGCAGTACCAACAGCATGTCTAGCTCGGTGACGCTGGCGGTGGCTACGTTGGCAAATAGCAGCACGAGAGACGTGCTCAGGGCGATGGTGCGTGGCCCGAGAAAGCGCAGCATCGGCACATACAGCAACGTGCCGACGATGGAGCCGCACATCTCGGCGGACATGGTCCAGCTCTGCTGGAGCAGAGTCAGGGTCAGACGTTCGGTCAACAGACCGATGAAAATCGGCTGCACGCCGATGACGATGATCGAAGCAGCCGCGATGAAAATACAGGCGGCACGTACAAGGTTCTGGTTGGCGGTGTTCATGGTCGTTACCTGCCGGCTGGGCCACCGGGTGGCCTGCCGTTTCAGTGAAATTCAGGAATGGCGAAAAGGAAAGCCGGTCAGGCGAGTCGGTAGCAGTGAATGACCACCTGATCGGCGGCGGGATAAACCACCTTGCCGATCAGCGCACTGCGGGTCAGCCAGTCCAGTCGCCCGCTCGCCACCTGAAAGCGCGGCGAACAGGTGCATTGGTACTTCTGCTCGTCGACCGGCCAGATGCCTTGCGCGTCGAGTTCGCGGGCCTTGTCGCTGAGCACGATCACGCCGACGTTGTGGATGTTGATCCGCTCGCCGCGGTCGCTGAGCAGGCTGTAGCGGGCATCCAGCTCACCCACGCCGTCGCTGCGCTGCAGGTAGAAGTCGGCGCCGCCGGCGAGCACTTCGCCACGTACGTCCAGGCCTTCGAAATGCCCACCGAGGATGGGAAAATTGCTGCGCTGGCCATCCGTGCAAGCGCCCAGCCCTTCTCCTGCGGCGATCAACACATGGATGCTCATTACCCATTCCAGAGTCGGCACGCCGAGCCCGGTTTGCGCTGTGGTTGTCATCACGCACTCCTGCGCCCCAGAGGGCGCTGCTGGCTCGGTTTCAGTAGCGGTAGGTCATGTACAGTTCGAGGGCGCTGAACTGGTCGTCGTCGCCGAAGGCCTGCTTGGCCGCCGACTTGGCGTTCACCCAGTTGTAGGCCACCGAACCGTAGAAGCTCGGGGTGGGCGTCCAGTCGAGGAACACCACGGTCTCGTCGGCGAAGCGGCGATCATCCACGGCGGCACCGCGGAAATTCTTCTCGTCGAGCCAGAACTGGTAATGGATGGTGCCCAGGGCCAGGGTGTCGGTCAGGCGGGTACGGATCGAGAACTGCTGAACCCGTTCGTTGCTGTTGAACAACAGGTAGTTGCCCACCACGTCGCCGACCAGCCAGCTGCTCCAGTCCACGAAGCCCTTGCTGAGCGGATCCCAGGCCTTCTGAGTGTTGTCGGTCAGGTCGTCGTCGCCGGAGAACACCGCGTAGCGGTAGCCCAGCGTCGGGGTCAACGGCAGATCCTGAAACAGATAATCGGCTTGCGCGTACCAGGCATTGGCATCGAATTTCAGCGTGGAGTCGCCACCGCGCTGCACGGCGTATTCGCCGTTGAGGGTCAGGTTCGGCACACCCGGCAGATGACCACGCAAGGCGCGGACGTTGAACACCTCCATGCCGTCGCGGCGTACCGCGTTGCTGCTTTTGCTCGCCTCCGTGTCGACCTTCATGGCCATCGCGCCGAGGGTTACCTGGCCGTCGAGATCGTAGTCCAGGTTGCCACCGGTCATGCGGTAGTCGCCGTAATGATCATCGGTGCGCAGGGTGAACGCCTGGGCCTTCACCGGGCCGTGGCTCCAGTCGAGAATCGCCGAATCCTTGAAGGCCGTGCGCGGGCCGAGCCAGTAGGCGCCATCGCCGAACAGGTCGAGGTTACCGTCCATGACGATGAAGCCGGTGCCGATGGTGTAGTTCTGCCGGCCGGCGGTGAACTTCCAGTCGCCGGCGCGAAAACCGACGTAGGCCTCTTCTGTGTTGATGCGGTTGTCGGAGCTGCGCGTGGTGCCAGCGGCATCGCCGTCACCGAAGGTCCAGGCGCCAACCGCCGAGGCACCGGCCAGCAGGCTGACGGTTTCATTGAGGGAGTAATCGAGGGTGATGCCTGGCTTGAGGTAAGCCTCCTGCCAGTTGATCTTGGTGCCTTTGTCTTCGCCGTTACGGGCGTCAGCCACACCTGCGCCGAAGTTGACGCCGCGGGTGGAGACGGAGGCCGCGCCGAAGGTCAGGTTGAGTTCGCCTTTGAGGTTTCCTTCTTCGAACTGGTAACCCGCCAGAGCCGGTTGGCTGGCCAACGGAATGCCGAGTGCGAGCAACACGCAGGGGATACGCTTGGACGTGTACATATGAAGCTCCTGTGTATTTTTTTTGTATTACAGGGCAGTGAGTGGTGGCCAATTCGACCACCTATTACCTGACGCAGCAGGCAGGAGCGCCGGCGAACCCGCGCTCTTGGATCTTGTTCTGTTGAAGCAGCGTTGAATCAGCCGCGCAGTTGAGCGGTGATGGTCCTGAGCATTTGTACGGTGTCGATATCCAGCTCGGTGACGGCCTCGGGCAGCGACGACTGCTTGACGATCACCACCTCGGAGTCGAAGTCGACGAACAGGTACTGGCCATGGATGCCGCTGGCCATGATGGCCGGGCTGTGGTCGTTGAAGACGTACCACTGGCTGCGGTAGGAGGCGCCCGGGGTCCACTCGGAGAAGTCCTTGTGCACGCCGTAGATAGCCGGATCGGAACCGGCGGCAATCGCCTCGATCACCGCCTTGTCGATGACCAGCTTGCCGTCGACCTTGCCGCCGTTGCCAAGCATCAGGCCGAAACGGCCCATGTCGCGCAGGGTGGCGTTGAAGCCGGCACCGGCGACGCTGCGGCCCCAGGGGTCGGCCATGAAGTAGGCGTCGCGCTCGCAACCCAGTTGCTGCCATACCGCTTGCAGTTGCTCGGCGCAGCCCACGCCACTGGCGCGCTCCATCACCCAGGCCAGCACTTCGGTGGTGGCGGTCACGTAATGGAACAGGCCGCCATGCTCGCAACGCTTACGCAGCGACGGCAGGTACTGGTACAGCGATTCGTACTGGGCATATTCGGGCAGCGCCGGCTTGAAACCGCAGGCATAGCCGTACTGGGAGCTTTCCGAAGCCGGATCGTCGTACATCTCGGTGTAGTGAACGCCAACGGCCATATCGAACAGATGGCGCACGGTGGCGTCGCCAAAGGCGCTGCCGGCCAGCTCGGGCACGTAATGCTGGGTCTGGGCGTTGGGGTCGAGCACGCCGTCGTGGACCAGTTGCTCACCGAGCACGCCAATCAGCGACTTGGTGACGGAGAACATGATGTGGCGGTCGCTGGCGACCTGGCCGTTGAAATAGTTTTCATAGACCACGCGGCCCTTGTGCAGAACCAGGAAGCTGTCGGTCTTGCTGGCGCGCAGGTGGTCGAGCACGCTCACGGTGCGTCCGCAGCTGCTCTGGAATGTCAGACCTTCGACTTCTGCCGGCGCATGGGCCAGTACCGAGCTTGGCCGCGAACCAGCGGCGACCTCGATGGTGGGACGCAGGCGAGCCAGGTTACGGAAGCCCCAGCGGTTGAACGGCGGCGACATCCAGTTGGCCCAGGTCACGCGCTTTTCCGGCTCGGCAGGAAAGCCCTGCATCAGTACGGGCTCTTGTTCTTGTTTGTCGTACATCTCACTGACTTCCGTATTACGGGAAACCAGGGAGCGGTCGAGGATATGGTTCATCTGACTCATCCTGGAAGTGGCCCTGCGTGCGGCAGGTACGGGAAAATAATTAATCCTATTAATTGTTTTAGTCAATAAAATATTTTCGCGAAAAAACCTAGCCAGCTATCATTCCCGCTAACCCCACGAACCCAGGAGCGACGGTGAGCGGATTACGCGAACGTCAGAAGGAATTACGCCGCCAGGCCATCTCGGCAGCCGCCGTGTCGCTGTTCCAGCGCCAGGGTTTTCGCGAGACCACCATCGAGCAGATCGCCCGCGATGCCGGCGTATCGGCGCCCACGGTGTTCAAGTACTTCGGCAGCAAGCACGAGATCATCCTGGAGATGATCAAGGAGTCCGATCGCCGTGCGCTGATCGACGTGCACAAGCGTATTCCCGAGTTCGACGACCCGGTCGACGCGCTCTGCCACCTGGAAAACATCCTTGTCAGCTATGCCCTGGAAATGTTGCCGCCGGCGCTCTGGCGCGAGCTGTTACCACTGGTGCTGGTGGGCGGCGATGGCGGCCTGCCGGAGGCCTACCGGCAGATGAACCGCGGCCTGCAGGGCGAGATTGCCAACGTGGTGCGCGAACTGCAGGAGGCCGGCAAGCTACGCGCCGACCTGGACGTGGAGCTGGCGGCGTTCCTGCTCAACGACTACTCCCATCTGCAACTGCTGCGCCTGACCGCCAGCGACGAGCCGGACATGCAGGCCCACTCGGCCACCGTGCGGGCCTCCACACGGCTGATTTTCGAAGGCATGCGCGCCTGAACCCCGCAGCGCACGCGTCATACCGTGCGCCAACAGCAGTTGCCCAAACACTGAGCCGCGGCCCGCCAATCATCTTCAGACTTCGTTAAGGTTCGGCCCCGATAGTGTCTCCAACGCCTAGTCACTGGAGCGCTGTCGATGATCGATACCCAATGGAACCTTGCCCTGCCGCTGCACATTGGCCCGTATGCCGGGCGCGATCTGTCGCTGTCGCTGGTGCCGCAACAACACGCTGATCGTGAATCGCTGGAGTGGTTCGTGCGCGAGTGCTTCGCCACTGTGCACCACGCCGACATCCGCCATTTCATGCCTACCCTGATGGCCCTGCGCGATTCGCACGGGACCTTCTGCGCTGCCGCCGGCGTGCGCACCGCCGACAGCGGCGCGCTGTTTCTCGAGCAGTACCTGCAGCAGCCGATCGAGCGCGTGGTGTCGCGGCTCGCAGGTGCCCCGGTGGAGCGCCAGCAGATCGTCGAGGTCGGCAATCTGGCCGCGCGCAGTGGCGGCAGCGCCCGACTCATCATCGTGGTTATGACCTGGCTGCTGGCCCATCGCAAGCTCGACTGGGTGGTCTTTACCGGCGCCGCTTCGCTGATCAACAGCTTTCAGCGTCTGGGCCTCAACCCGCTGTTGCTCGGTGATGCCGACCCGCAGCGCCTGGGTAGCGAACAGCACAGCTGGGGCAGTTACTACGCGCAGCGTCCCCAGGTGTTCACCGGCAGCATCCGCGCCGGTCTCGCCCATCTGCAGGTCAGCGGCATGGCCGCACGCCTGGGCCTGCCGGCCTTCGATATGGAGCAAAGTCATGCAGCCTGAACTGACTGACTTCAAGGCCCTGCTACTGCTGCACGCTCATTGCCAACCGTCGTGCGCGGCGCTGCGCGACGACAACGGGAGCATCGACTACGCGCAGCTGTGGAGCGAGATCGAAACCCATAAGGCGCTCCTGCTCGCCCAACCCGGCAAGACCTTCGCGCTGTTGATGAACAACAGCCCGCAGATGCTGCTCTGGGACCTGGCCGCGCTGTTCGCCGGCATTCCCTGCGTGACCCTGCCGCCGTTCTTCACCTGGGCGCAGACCGCCCATTGCCTGGAGCAGAGCGGCGTCGACCTGCTGCTGACCGACGCGCCGCTGGCCGAGCAACTGGGTGATGCAGGCTTCCGCCAAGCCGGCGGTTTCTGGGTACGTGAAACCCCGGCCGGCGAATCATTGCCGGCCGGCACCGCCAAGGTTACCTACACCTCGGGGACCACCGGCACCCCCAAAGGCGTGTGCCTGAGTGCCGAATCCCTGTTGCGTGTGGCCCAGGAACTGTACGCCGCCAGCCGTCCGGCCGCGCCGCGCAATTACCTGGCACTGCTGCCGCTCGCAGTACTGCTGGAAAACCTCGGCACCTACGCAGCCCTGCTAGCCGGCGCCAGCGTCACCCTGCTGCCACAACCAAGTCTGGGCATCGAAGGCGCTACCCGGGTCGACTGGCCGCGCCTGCTCGGCCAACTGGTGCGCCAGCAGGCGCAGAGCCTGATCCTGGTGCCGCAGCTGCTGCTCGGCCTCATCATAGCAGTGGAGCACGGGCAGGTGGACGCCGGGCAATTTCACTTCATTGCGGTCGGCGGTGCGCGGGTCAGCGACGAGCTGCTGGAACGTGCTGCGCAGCTGAATCTGCCGGTCTACCAGGGCTATGGTCTTTCCGAATGTGCCTCGGTGGTGTGCCTTAACACCCCGGCCTATAACCGCCCTGGCAGCGTCGGGCGCCCCCTTCCCCATGTCGAGCTGCGCATCGCCGAGGATGGCGAGGTATGGGTACGCGGCTCGGCGCTGCTGGGTTATCTGGGCGACGCGCCATTCAGCAGCGACTGGCTGGCCACCGGAGATATCGGCGTGCTCGATGCCGACGGTTACCTGTTTCTGAAGGGCCGCAAGAAACATCAGTTCACTACCAGCTTCGGGCGCAACGTCAATCCGGATTGGGTCGAGGCCGAGCTGACCCAACGCGGGGTGATCGCCCAGGCCTTCGTCCACGGTGAAGCCATGGACCACAACATCGCGCTGCTCTGGCCGCTCGACCCGCAGTGCAGCGACGAGGCCCTGGAGAACAGCGTTGCCTGGGCCAACATCGAACTGCCTGACTATGCACGGGTGCACCAGTGGCAGCGCTTGCCCGAACCCTTCACCCCTGCCAACGGCCTGCTCACCAGCAACGGCCGACTGCGCCGCGAGGCCATTCTGGCCCGCTACGCCCATCGTTTTTCCACCCCAGTTGCCCAAAAGGAGCAGCCATGAATTTCTTCGACGAACTGCAGAACACCACCACCGCAGAGCGCCAAGCGCTGTTCGCCACGCCGGTGATCCGCGACGCCCTGGCCGGCCAGGTGAGCCTGGAGGGCTATCGCGCCTTCCTGACGCAGGCCTACTACCACGTGCGCCATACCGTGCCGCTGATGATGGCCTGCGGCGCGCGCCTGCCGGCACGCCTGGAATGGCTGCGCGGCGCGGTGTGCGAGTACATCGAGGAGGAGTATGGCCACGAGCAGTGGATCCTCAATGACATCCGCGTGTGCGGTGGTGATGCTGAGCAGGTACGCGATGGCCAGCCATCTCTTCCCATCGAGCTGATGGTCAGTTTTCTCTACGACCTGATCGCCCGCGGCAATCCGGTCGGCCTGTTCGGCATGGTCAACGTGCTTGAGGGCACCAGCATCGCCCTGGCCACTCAAGCCGCCGGCGCCATACGTGAAGGCCTGCAGCTGCCGCCTACGGCATTCAGTTACCTGGCTTCCCACGGTTCGTTGGACATCGGCCACATGGACACCTATCGCAGCCTGATGAACCGCCTCGACGACCGCGCCGACCAGTTGGCAGTGATCCACGCCAGCAAGGTGGTCTACCAACTCTACGCTGAAATGTTCCGCGGCCTGCCACGCCTTGAAACGGCTCATCGGGAGACCCGCCATGCGGCTGTCTGATTGCCGGGTGGTGCTTACCGGCGCCAGCGGTGGCATCGGCATGGCACTCGCCGAACAGCTGTGCGCCGAGGGTGCCCAGGTGCTGGCCGTAACGCGCCAGCCCCAGGTGCTCGAAGCCCTGCAGCGCCAGTACCCACAGCGCATCCACCCGGTGGAGGCGGACCTGCGTGACGCCGCCGGCCGCCACGCCGTGCTCGATGCCGCGCGGCGCATGGGCGGCGTCAACCTGCTGCTCAACGCCGCCGGAGTCAACCGCTTCGCGCTGTTCGAGCAGGTCGATGACGAGCAGATCGACGACCTCCTGACCGTAAACCTCATTGCCACCCTGCAGCTGACCCGCGCCCTGCTGCCGACCTTGCGCAATCAGCCCCATGCGCTGATCGTCAACGTCGGTTCCACCTACGGCTCCATCGGCTATCCGGGCTACGCGGTGTATTGCGCCAGCAAATTCGCCCTGCGTGGTTTCTCCGAAGCGCTGCGCCGCGAACTGGCCGACACCGAGGTCGATGTGCTCTACGTGGCGCCCCGGGCGACCCGCACCGGCATGAACAGCAGCGCCGCCATGGCCCTCAACGAGGCGCTCAACAGCCGCATTGACGAGCCCCAGCGCGTGGCCATGCAGGTGACCAGCGCCATCGAGCGCAATCTGGCCGAGCTCTATCTGGGCTGGCCGGAAAAACTTCTGGTACGCCTCAACGGCTTGCTGCCGGGCCTGGTCGACCGGGCGATCCGCAAACAACTGCCGATCATCCGCCGTTTTATCCACTCCACCGAGATGCCTCCACGATGAAAAAGACGCTGCTTCATCTCACTTTGGCCCTTGCCGCCCTGAGTGCACAAACCGGCGCCTGGGCGCTGGACGCCGCCGGTACCCAGCAACTGCAGGCCATTCAGCAACGCTGGGCGCAGATCCAGTACGACACCCCGGATGACCGCAAGGAGGCCGAGTTCGAGAAGCTGGCGGTGCAGGCCGAAGCCTTCACAGCCGCCGAACCGAAAGCCGCCGAAGCGTGGATCTGGAAAGGCATCGTCACCAGTAGCTGGGCCGGTGCTCAGGGTGGCCTCGGTGCGCTGGGCAAGGTCAAGCAGTCGCGCAGCGATCTGGAAAAGGCCCTGCAGCTCGACCCCGACGCCCTGCAAGGCTCGGCCTACACCAGCCTGGCGGCGCTATACGACCGGGTGCCCGGTTGGCCCATCGGTTTCGGCGATGCCAAGAAGGCCGATGAGCTACTGCGTCAGGCCCTGCTGATCAACCCGAACGGCATCGACAGCCTGTATTTCTGGGGTGATCATCTGGCCCGCGAAGGCAAATATGCCGAAGCCAAGCAAGCATTGCTCAAAGCTCAGCAGGCCGCGCCACGCCCGGGTCGAGAACTGGCCGACCAAGGACGTCAGCGCGAGATATCTGCTTTACTCAACGACGTCGAGCGCAAGATCGATTGATACCTCCATTGATGGAAGTTGGCTGATTAAGGACACGCATGCGACTGCTCCTGGTTGAAGACGATATCCCCCTTGGCGAGGGCCTGCGTAACGGGTTGCAAGCCGAGGGTTACACCGTCGACTGGCTATACGACGGCGCCAGCGCGGCGCATGCCCTGCTCAGCGAAACCTTCGACCTGTTGGTTCTAGACCTGGGCCTGCCGCGCCTTAGCGGCATCCAGGTATTGCAGCAGCTGCGCAAGAACGGCTCGCAGCTTCCGGTGCTGATTCTCACCGCCCGGGACGAACCTCGTGATCGCGTCGCCGGGCTGGACGCCGGCGCCGACGATTACCTGGCCAAACCATTCGACCTCAACGAACTCAAGGCGCGTATCCGTGCCCTGTTGCGCCGCAGCGCAGGGCGTGGCCAGGCGCTGGTCGAACACGCTGGTATCACCCTCAACCCCGCTAGCCAGCAGGTGCAATACCAAGGCAACCCCGTTGCGCTGACGCCCAAGGAATACCTGCTGCTGCACGAGCTGCTGGCGCATCCGGGCAAGGTGTTCACCCGCGAGCGCCTCGTACAGCTGCTCTACGGCTGGGACGAGGAAGCGGAAAGCAACACCCTGGAGGTACACATCTCGCATCTGCGCAAGAAGCTGTTCAGCGAGCTGATCAAAACCGTACGCGGCATCGGCTACCTGGTGGAGGCCTGAGATGACTTCACTGCGTCGCCGCACACTGGTCTTGGTACTGGGCCTGTTGTTGCTCGGTACCCTGACCATCAGCCTTTACAATTTTCACGACAGCCGCCATGAAATCGGCGAGATTTACGATGCCCAGCTGGCGCAGAGTGCACGGCTGTTACAGGGCGCCATCCGCGCCCAACTGCCGGACGAGCAGCGCCAGGCGCTGTATCGCGCCTTCAATGCGGCCCTGAGCCAGGCTGGCAACCACCGCATCGGCCACCCCTATGAAGGAAAGATGGCCTTTCAGGTGTGGGACAAAGAGGGCAACAGCCTGATTCGCTCCTCCAGCGCACCGGCATTCGAGCGCCCGCTGACCACCCCCGGGTTTTCCGATCAGCGCCTCTACGACGTCAACTGGCACGGTTTTCTGCTACCTGATGAACGCCACGGTCTGCTGATCTGGGTCGGTGAGCGCGAGGATGTGCGCCAGGACCTGGTCAATCGCATCGTGCGCCACACCCTGATCCCCAATCTGATCGGCATCATCGTGCTCTCTGCGCTGATCTGGCTGGCCATCGGCTGGGGCCTGCGGCCCTTGCAGAACATGGCGCAGATCATCCGCAAACGTCACGGCGGCTCTCTTGAACCGCTGCAACTGACACCCCTGCCCCGTGAGTTGGAACCCATGCAGGCGGCGCTCAATCGGCTGCTCTCGCAGATCGAGCAGTTGCTGCAGCGCGAACGGCGCTTTATCGGCGATGCCGCCCACGAAATGCGCACGCCCCTGGCGACCTTGCGCATCCATGCCCAGAACGCCCTGCAGGCCACCCAGGCCGAACCACGAGACAAAGCCCTGAACCATCTGGTTGGCGGCGTTGACCGCCTGACCCGGGTGGTCAACCAATTGTTGACCCTTGCCCGCGTCGAGCCGGAAATCGCCCGCCAGGCCTGGCAACCCGTGGACCTGGAAAGTACCGCTCGCGAGACGCTGGTAGAGCTCACCCCGTGGATGCTCGGCAGGGGCCTGGAGCTGGCCCTGGACGTGAAGCCCGGCAGTTACCTGATTCACGGCAATGCGCAGCTGGTCGCAATTGCCCTGCAGAATCTGGTCACCAACGCCGCCAACTTCTCGCCGCAAGGCGCCGAGGTAGAGGTAACTCTAGCGGCCGACGACGAACAGCAAGTCAGCCTCAGCGTGCGAGATCACGGCCCGGGCATCGACGAACAGAAAATGGAGCGGCTGTTCGAGCGTTTCTACAGCCGCGACAACCCTGGCGGTGCCGGTCTGGGCCTGTCCATCGTGGAGATGATCGCCAGTCATCTGGGCGGTCGTATCAGCCTGAGCAATCACCCTGACGGCGGCCTGCTCGCGACCCTGACATTCGCACGCCATTTGGAGGTGACCTGAAGGCCGAGCACCGTGCTTCTTCAGACTCCCTTAAGGCAATTCACCAAAACTATTTCCACAAGGCCGGACAAGGTTGTCCGGCCAGTCACTCGCAGAGGTCGACATGAACCAACACAACAGCTCATCGCCCCGGCAACTCTCAACTGGCCAGGCCACCTATAGCGCAGCCAGTCGTCATCTGCACTGGCTGATGGCCGCGCTGGTGGTACTCGCCTACATATTGATCAACGGTCGTGGCTGGTTTGAAAAAGGCAGCGCCCTGCGTACGCTGTTTGTCCAGGGCCACTTCTGGGTAGGCTTGCTGGTTCTGGCATTGGTACTACCGCGCCTGCTGGCGCGCTTCTCCAAGCCGGTGCCAGCGATCGAGCCGCCCCTCAGCCCGATGATCAACCTGTTCTCCAAGCTGACCCACGTAGCGCTCTATGCTTTCCTACTGTTGCAACCGCTGATGGGCGTACTGGTGGTCCTGCTCGAGCGCGGCGGCATCCCCTTGGGCAGCATGATGGTGCCCTCGCCTTTCGCACTCGACAAAGCGCTGGCCCACAATATCGAGGAGCTGCACGTGCTGGTCGGCACCGCGTTCTACTACGTGATCGCCCTGCATATCGCCGCGGCGCTCTGGCACCACTTCGCACGCCGCGACAACGTGCTCAAACGCATGCTGTAGACGGGTTGCAAAGGGCTGAGAGGTAGTCTGGCGGCCCTGAGTCAGATTAAAAAAATATGTATTCTTTATGCACCAACTGTTGTTTCTGGATCGATTTTGGCGGTAAATCGCGTCCAGATATTTCAGGTGGCGGGATCGACGCCTGGGCAAGCAGCGTAAAAAGCAGATCCGTGAGCCAAATCGGCTCGCGCTGCGCAGGCGCTTGCTGACCCTCGTGGTACCCCGCCCGCATCGAGTGCACGCTGCCAGGTCTTGCCTGGCAGCGTGCCTTGGCTTTCGACGGGTAGAGAGCATCGCAGGCATGGCACACCGCTTTAGTGCTCACTCCACGACTGCCGGCTGTCAGGCCATACAATCGGTCGACAACGCCCTGCGTTGCCTGGAACAACCCACTTTTTCCTTGAGCCAGACGTAACCCCCCATGTTCGAACTATTCAGCGGGCTTGATGCCTGGTTGGCGCTGAGCCTCGCACTCGCCCTGCTCTTCGTCCTAACCTTCGAATTCATCAACGGTTTCCACGACACGGCCAACGCCGTGGCCACGGTCATCTACACCAAGGCCATGCCGCCAAACCTGGCGGTGATCATGTCCGGCATCTTCAACTTCCTCGGCGTGCTGCTCGGCGGCGTCGGCGTGGCCTATGCCATCGTCCACCTGCTACCGGTGGAGCTGCTGATCAACGTCAACACCAGTCGCGGCCTGATCATGGTGTTCTCACTGCTGGCTGCGGCCATCACTTGGAACCTGGGCACCTGGTATTTCGGCATCCCGGCGTCCAGCTCGCACACCCTGATCGGCTCGATCCTCGGCGTCGGCCTGGCCAACGCGCTGCTCACCGATATTCCCCTGGGTGACGGCGTGAACTGGCAGAAGGCGATCGATATCGGCCTGTCGCTGGTGTTCTCGCCGGTGGCTGGCTTCGTGGTCGCCGCCCTGCTGTTCCTGGCGCTCAAGTATTGGATGCCGACGCCCAAGGTGCACAGCACGCCGGTGGTGCGCAAGGAAACCAAGGGCAAGAACAAGCCGCCGTTCTGGAACCGCCTGGTGCTGATCGTTTCGGCCATGGCGGTGAGCTTCGTGCACGGCTCCAACGACGGCCAGAAAGGTATCGGCCTGATCATGCTGGTGCTGATCGGTATCGTGCCGGCCAAGTTCGTGCTCGACCTGAACAGCACCACCTACCAGATTTCCCGGACTCGCGATGCGGCCGTGCACCTGGGTGAGTTCTATCAGCGCAACGCGCCGACCCTGAGCGAATACCTGGCCCTGGGCCAGGCTGCCAATACCGAGCTGCCCAAGCAGTTCCGTTGCGACCCCAAGCTCACCGAGCCGACCATCAACGGCCTGCTGCGCACCCTCGATGGCGTCAACGACTACCGCGACCTCAACGAAGAGGCGCGCATCGACATCCGTCGCTACCTGCTGTGCCTCGACGACTCGGCGAAGAAGGTCGGCAAGCTGCCGGACCTGCCGGCACGCGAGAAGGCCGACCTCGACAAGCTGCGCAAGGACCTGACCGCCACCACCGAATACGCGCCGTTCTGGGTGATCCTCGCCGTGGCCCTGGCCCTGGGAATCGGCACCATGGTCGGCTGGAAGCGCGTGGTGAAAACCGTCGGCGAGAAGATCGGCAAGCAGGGCATGACCTACGCCCAAGGCATGAGCGCGCAGATCACCGCGGCCTGCGCCATCGGCCTGGCCAACGTGTATAGCCTGCCGGTGTCGACCACCCACGTATTGTCCTCGGGCGTGGCCGGCACCATGGTCGCCAACCGCAGCGGCCTGCAGGGCAGCACCATCAGCAACATCCTGCTGGCTTGGGTGCTCACCCTGCCTACCTCGATGGCCCTGGCCGCCGGCCTGTTCTACGTCTCGACGCTGATCTTCGGCTGATCGAATAAACGAGGCACCCGTTCCGGGTGCCTCGTCCCTTCTCCAATCGTTACTTGCAGCTCCAGCGCATGCTCTGCGCGAGGATATGCGGGTGGCTGTCGATCGGTTCCCACTCGTCGAGGAATTCGAAACCGTGCCGGCGGTAGAACTGCACGGCCCTGATGTTCTCCGGGGCAACTTCGAGAAACAGCGCCTCCAGGCCCAACACCACGGCACGTGCCTTTACCGCTGCCACCAGCCCGTCCGCCACGCCGGAACCGCGAGCAGCCGGCTCGACCCACATGGCGATCAACTCATAGCGGGCTGGGTCGCGAAAACCCGCGCCCACCAGGCCGACCGGCCTGCCCTCGTCGAGAGCCAGCCAGAACCGCGTCCTCTCCCCCGCCGCCCGCACCTGCCAGTGGGCATCGCTGTCGGCCACTGCCGTCTGGTAGCTCACTCCGAACGCGGTAGGCGTGTCCTGCAAGGCGGCCAGGCGGATCCGTTTCAGTAGCTGCCAGTCGTCCTTGTGGGTGGCGCGGATATCCATGGGTCTTCCGATCCTCCAGATTGAAATTCAGATCAGCCAGGCGCTTCACATCGAGCAACCCGCCAGCAGACCTACAATGCCGTACCGACGGCCATCACTGCCAGCAAAAGGCACCAACCGAAGCCGCCAACGGGAAAGAGAGACTCCATGAAGCACAGCCTCAAACAACTGGCGATTGCATTGGCCGTCATTGTCGCAGCGCTGGGTGCGCTGTTCGTCGCCATTGCCTACTGGGCCGTGCCGACCGCCGAGGTGCGCAACGAGTCGGCCGCTGCCGTGCAGGTGGTGGCCCAGTGGCGTAACCAGAGCCACGACCTGGGCGCGATCCGGCCTGGGCAGACCGAGGTTTTCAGGGTGCCTGGCGAGGGCGGTATCACCTTCAGCGTGACCTATGCAGATGGCCGCCAGGTGATCAGCCCGGAGATGTACTACACCCTGACCACCACCGTGCGGGCAGTGGTCAGTGAACAGAGCATCAGCGTCGATAGCGAGCTGGGGCTGGCGACCGCTGACCAGAATCCGCGCAACGCGCCTGGTCAGAAGCGGTAGCGCGCCAAGCCGCGTTGATCAGCCCAGCGATTCGAGCCCCAGTGCCTTCGCGCACTCGGCCAGCGAGCGGCGCTGGGTTTCGGCGTACAGCGCCAACTCGTCGTGCACCGTGGCGCCGAGGGCGGCATGGAAGGCCTGCTGGTTGGAGGTGGCGTCGTAGCTGACCTGGGCGTCGTCACCGAGGTTGGACTGGAAGATGCCAGCAGCGCTCACCGGCAGAAAATCCTCGTAGACCAGCGGCTCGAAATGCACATGGCCGGCCTCGATCAGGGCGTCCAGGCTGCGCGGTGCGGTTTCGTCTCGGCGCGCGGCCTTGCCGGCTTCGGTGACGAAGTAGCGGAAGTAGGCCAGGCCTTCGCGGCGCATGGCCAGGTAGCTATCCGGGAAGGCTTCGAAGCGTTGCTCCAGCAAGTCTGCATAGCGCTGGGCATTGGCTTCGCTGGGGAACACGCCCAGGTCGTCGCGCGCTTCGTTGAGCAGCCGGTCGTACAGCGCGCGACCGGCAGGGGTCAGGGCGGCACCGCGCTGCTCGATCTCGCCAAAGCGCGCGGTGTGGCTGCCGGCCGCGCCGGGCTGGCCGACGAAGGCCACGCGTTCCTGCAGCGCCTTGAAGCTGGTCTGGCGCAGCAGGATCGGGCACTGGCGCCGGGGCGGGCCCTCGACCACCGCCTTGGGCGTGATGCCGCGCCGGGGCATGGCCGCCTGCACTTCATCGATATCTAGTGTGCGCGGCGTCAGGTGATTGATGTGCGGCCCCTTGAAGGCCACCACGTCGGCGATCAGGCGGTGCTGGCCGTGCAACCTGTCGTACTCGGCGGCGCTGACGGTGGCCTCGGTGTGCCAGCGAAAGGTCTCCAGGGCTTGCTTGACGAACTCCTCGGCATCGGCGGCATTCAGGCCGCCCTGGGCTTCGCATTGTTCGATCAGCGCCCGCGCGCGCGGGGTGAAGATGTCGCGCTTGGCGAGAATCTCGGCGGCCAGGGCACGCAGTGCTTCGTCCTCGATCAGCTCCAGACGCAACAGCGAGGTGAACACGCGAAACGGGCTGACCTGCAGGTCGGTTTCATGCACAGCGCGAAAGGCGGTGGAATGCACCGGCACGCCGGCCGAGCTAAGGTCGTAGTAGCCCACCGGCTGCATGCCCATGACCGCGAACAGGCGGCGGATGGTCGACAGCTCCTCGGCAGTGCCGACGCGAATCGCGCCGTGGCGCTCCATGGCGAGGCGCTCGATTTCACCGGTCCACTCCAGCTGCTGCTTCAGCGCTGTAGAGCCCGCCAGCACCTGGGCGTTGGTGTCTGCCACCAGGTCGAGCAGGTCGCCATACAGCGGCACTTCGGCGCGGTACATGGCGGACATGGCGCTGGAAAACTGCGCACGGATTTGCGAGGGATCGACGAATCCTGAGGTGTTCATAGCGGGCGAATCTCCTGTCGCGCTTGTCGGTTGGCCCTGGCGGCGCTCGCGGGCCCTGAAGGTGGCGAATGCGCTCAGCCGAGGTTGGCCAGGCAGTGTTCGATGATATCCAGGCCATGCTCGAACAGCGCCGGCTCGATGGTCAGCGGTGCCAACAGGCGCACGATATGGCGGTTCTTGCCGCTGGGCATCAGCAACAGGCCCCTGGCCCGCGCTGCCTCCAGCAGTTCGGCCAACTGCGTAGTGCCGGGCTGGCCGTCGCGGGTGAGCAGCTCGATACCGCGCATCGCGCCAACCCCGGTAAGCCGGCCCAGGTACGGCGACAGGCCCGTGGCGCGCCACTGCTCGTAGCGGCGCAGCAGCGCCTGTTCCTGGGCCTCGCCCCAGGTGGCCAGGTTGGCGTCGGTCATCTGCCGCAGGCTGGCCAGGGCCGCCGCACAGGCGATGGGGTTGCCCGAGTAGGTGCCGCCGAGCCCGCCTTTGGGCAGCGCGCCCAGCAGCTCGGGGCGGCCAACCACGGCGCCCAGCGGCAGACCGCCGGCGATGCTCTTGCCGAGCAGCAGCAGGTCGGGCTCGATGCCCAGGCGGGTGAAGGCGAAGCGCTGCCCGGTGCGGCCGAAGCCGGACTGGATTTCATCAAGCATCAGCAGCACACCGTGCTCGTCGCACCAGCGGCGCAGGCGCTTGGCGAAGTCCGCATCCAGAGCCAGAAAACCGCCCTCGCCCTGCACCGGCTCGATGATGAAGCAGGCAACATCGTTGACGTCCACCTCGACGCTGAACAGCCGGTCGATGGCCTTGAAGGCTTCGTCCGCGGTCACGCCGGTGTCCGCGCTCGGGTACGGCACGTGATAGACGGGCCCCGGCAGCACACCGACTTTCTGCTTGTACGGCGCCACCTTGCCGTTGAGGTTGAGGGTGGCCAGGGTGCGACCGTGGAAGCCGCCGTCGAAGGCGATCACCACGCTACGGCCGGTCGCCGCGCGCACCACCTTCAGGGCATTCTCGGCGGCTTCGGCGCCACTGTTGGTGAGCATGCCCGCCAGCGGATAGCTGACCGGCACGAAGGCCGCCAGCGCGTCCATCAGCTCCCGGTAGCCCTGGTGCGGTACGGCGTTGAAGGTCGAATGGGTCAGCCGCCCGGCCTGCTCGGTGATGGCACTGACCACCTGAGGGTTGCAGTGGCCGAGGTTGAGCACGCCGATGCCGCCGACGAAGTCGATATACGACTTGCCCTCGGTGTCCCACACTTGGGCGTTAAGGCCATGGGACAGCGTGATGGGATGCACCACGGAAAGGGACGAGCTAATGGGCGAGTGACTCATGAATTACCTACCTGGGCCGCCATCACCGGGGCGCGATGACAGGCAGCAGTGCCTGGAAACGATGCCCCTATAAAAGCGATTCAGGCGCCCATGCCACAAGCGAAATAAAGTGCTGCCGTCATTCCTTAAATTCAGGAACTTGCTGAACACCGCCCTTACCGTCCCTGGCCTTTTCCAGAATCCAGTCGATCAACGCCCTGACCTTCGGCACCTCGGCGGACTGCTCGGCGAAGGCGATGAAGTGCGCCCCCTGACTGGGTTTGTAGTGCTGCCAAGGGATCACCAGCTTGCCTTCCTGCAGCTCGTCCAGCACCAGAAAGCGCGGCACCAGGGCCACACCACAGCCGGACTCGGCCGCGCGGATGCACATGTAGAAGGTATCGAAGCGCGGCCCGTGGTAGCTGTTTTCGGTGCTGATGCCCTGCTCCTCGAACCATTCGTGCCAGGCACCGGGGCGCGAGGTGCATTGCAACAGCACCAGGCTGGCCAGGTCGCCAGCGTCGAATAGCGGCTCGCTGGGCAGCAGATCCGGCGCGCACACCGGGATCACGTCCTCGCCGAACAGCTCGATGCAGATGGCGCCCGGCCAGGAGCCGGTGCCATAGAAGAACGCCACATCGGCCTTGGCCTGCACCAAGTCGAAAGGCTCCAGTTCGTTCTTGATGTCCAGATGGATGTTGGGGTTGCGCCGGGAAAAACCCTTCAGGTTCGGCACCAGCCAGCGCGCCCCGAACGTCGGTTGGGTAGCGACCTTGAGCACCTCGGTCTCGCCACCGTAGGAGAGAATGTAGCGGCTGGAGATATCCACCTGGGTGAGGATCTTGTTGACCTCGGCCAGGTAAAGCTCGCCGGCCGGCGCCAGTTGCAGGCGGCGGCGCACGCGATGAAACAGCGGGTGCTGGAGCATGTCCTCGAGCTGCGCCACCTGCTTGCTCACCGCGCTCTGCGTCAGGTGCAATTCCTGGGCGGCGCGGGTGAAGCTCAGGTGCCTGGCTGCGGCCTCGAAACATTGCAGGGCGGTCATGGTTGGCAGCAGGCGTTTGGACATGGGTTTCTCGAGGTCAGACGGGGCGACTTGATTCCATGACGGAATGATATGGTGCGTAAACGTCGTTTGTTGAGCGCAGATTCGGGATTAATACTGATCCTCATCCCGGATTTCAACTTCACGACTCAGGAGATCGTCATGGTCAACTCGCTACTCGA
This sequence comes from Phytopseudomonas straminea, assembly GCF_900112645.1. Lineage (GTDB taxonomy): Bacteria > Pseudomonadota > Gammaproteobacteria > Pseudomonadales > Pseudomonadaceae > Aquipseudomonas > Aquipseudomonas straminea. Next base: position 84,442 of record NZ_FOMO01000014.1, read on the forward strand.
ACGTCTCGGTGTCAGCGCCAGCGCCTACCAGAACGGCAGCCACGCGGTTTACACGCCGATCGACGGCAGCCAGATCGGCAGCCTGACCCTTGAGGGCGCCGATGCCGTGCGCGCCAAGATCACCGCCGGCCACAACGCCTTTCTGGCCTGGCGCAAGGTGCCGGCGCCGCGCCGTGGCGAGCTGGTACGCCTGTTCGGCGAGGTGCTGCGCGAGCACAAGGCCGACCTCGGCGAACTGGTGTCCATCGAAGCCGGCAAGATCACCCAGGAAGGCCTGGGCGAAGTGCAGGAAATGATCGACATCTGCGACTTCGCCGTCGGCCTGTCGCGTCAGCTCTACGGCCTGACCATCGCCTCCGAGCGCCCCGGCCACCATATGCGTGAAACCTGGCACCCGCTGGGCGTGGTCGGGGTGATCAGCGCCTTCAACTTCCCGGTCGCCGTGTGGGCGTGGAACACCACCCTGGCCCTGGTCGCCGGCAACGCGGTGATCTGGAAACCGTCGGAAAAGACCCCGCTGACCGCCCTCGCCTCTCAGGCGCTATTCGACAAGGCTCTCGCCCGCTTCGGCAACGACGCTCCGCAAGGCCTGGCGCAACTGGTCATCGGTGACCGCGAAGCCGGCGAATTGCTGGTCGACGACCCGCGCGTGCCGCTGATCAGCGCCACCGGCAGTACCCGCATGGGCCGTGAAGTCGCCCCTCGCGTAGCCGCCCGCTTCGGCCGCAGCATCCTGGAGCTGGGCGGCAACAACGCCATGATCCTCACTCCCAGCGCCGACCTTGACCTGGCCGTGCGCGGCATCCTGTTCAGCGCCGTGGGCACCGCCGGCCAGCGCTGCACCACCCTGCGCCGCCTGATCGTCCATCGCTCGATCAAGGACGAGGTAGTCGCCCGCGTCAAAGCCGCTTATGCCAAGGTACGCATCGGCGACCCACGCCAGGGCAACCTGATCGGCCCGCTGATCGACAAGCAGGCGTTCAGCGCCATGCAGGACGCCCTGACCAAGGCCCGCGACGAAGGCGGCCAGGTGTTCGGTGGCGAGCGTCAGCTGGCCGACACCTTCCCCAACGGCTACTACGTGAGCCCCGCCATCGTCGAGATGCCGGGCCAGACTGCAGTGGTGCGCCATGAAACCTTCGCGCCGATCCTCTACGTGCTCGCCTACGACGACTTCGAGGAAGCGCTGCGCCTGAACAACGAAGTACCCCAGGGCCTGTCCTCGTGCATTTTCACCACCGACGTGCGCGAGGCCGAAGCCTTCCAGGGCTCGGCCGGCAGCGACTGCGGCATCGCCAACGTCAACATTGGCACCAGCGGTGCGGAGATCGGCGGCGCCTTTGGCGGCGAGAAGGAAACCGGTGGCGGTCGCGAGTCCGGCTCCGATGCCTGGAAGGCCTACATGCGCCGCCAGACCAACACCGTCAACTACTCCCGCGAACTGCCGCTGGCCCAGGGCATCGTGTTCGACTGATTGGCACCCGCCATGTCGATCTGGATCGGCATGGCGTTTCCCACAAAGACGGATAACCAGTAGCTGTTGACCGTTACACAGCGGCCCCTGCCTGCGTGCAGCAAAGGCAGAGGAGCCAGTGACTGCAGCCCAATAAAAACAAAAGAGGCTCGCGATGCGCACTCCCCCCTTTTCGCGTACTGCCCCAAAAACAAAGGAGTTTGACCTTGGACGCCCGTAAGGAAGTGACCAGGGAGGCGCCGTCCTTTGCTGTGGCAGTGGCTCCCCTGATAATTACCGCCATCTTGCTGATGGTTCAGTTCTTCCTCTTCGAGGATTTCACCCCCCATGTACCGCTCGCCTTGGGTGTGCTGCTGTGCGGACTGTTCGCAGTAGGCCGGGGCATGCCCTGGTTCAGTATCGAAGCCTCGATGTTCAAGGTGGTGCGTATCGGCATCCCGGCCATCTTCATTCTGATGTGCATCGGCATGCTGATCGGCTCGTGGATCGCCTCCGGTACCGTGCCCACGCTGCTCTATTACGGTTTCAGCTACCTGTCTGGTGGCAGCTTCCTGGTGGTGACGTGCCTGCTCTGTTCGTTGATCTCACTGATGACCGGAACCTCATGGGGCACCGTGGGCACGGTAGGCCTGGCACTGATGGGCGTAGGCGAAGGGCTGGGCGTACCGGCCTACCTGACCGGCGGTGCGATCGTCTCCGGCGCCTTCTTCGGCGACAAGATGTCACCGCTTTCGGAAACCACCAACCTGACCCCGGCCGTGTGCGGTACCGATCTTTGGAGCCACATCAAGGGCATGCTGCCGACCACCGTACCGGCCATGCTGATTTCCCTGGTGCTCTACGCCTGGATCGGTTCCGGCTACGCAGCTCAGGCGGAGGATGCCAGCGGTATTGAGCTGATGCGTTCTGGCGTAGAGCAGCATTACCGTATCGGCCTGTTGACCATGCTGCCACCGCTGGCGGTGATCATCCTGGCCATGCGCAAAGCGCCGGCCCTGCCAGTGATGTTCGCTGGCGTAGTGCTGGCCGCCGTTGTGGCGGTGTTCTACCAGGGTGTCAGCCCCAAGGAGCTGACCAATATCCTGCATAACGGCTTCGTCAGCCAGACAGGGATCGCCTCAGTGGACAAGCTGCTGTCCAAGGGCGGCATCATGTCGATGACCTGGGTCATCACCCTGACGCTGATCGCACTGGCTTTCGTCGGCGCCCTGGAGGCCCACGGCACGCTCGACGCCCTACGCAAGAAGCTCGATCAGGTGATCAAGAATCGCTTTGGCCTCGTGCTGAGCAGCTACACCAGCGTACTGGGCGTTGGCACCCTGGTCGGTGATGTCTACACCTCGCTGGTACTACCCGGGCAACTGCTCAAAGACAAGTACGCCGCCATGGGCTACAAGCCGACGGTACTGTCGCGCAGCATCGAAGATTGCGGCACGCTGTGTTCACCGCTGATTCCCTGGAACATGGGCGGGGCATTCGTCTCATCCTCGCTGGGCATACCGACCCTGCTGTATGCGCCAGTCGCGTTCGCTTGCTGGCTGTCGCCGGTGATCGGACTGATCTGGGCGGCCACCGGAAAGTTCATACCTAGGGTCGAGCCGCAGGCACCAGTTCAAAGCAATACCGATGGTCTTTTCAGTCCAATCCGGGTACTGGAAAAATAACGGCCCCAACCTGGGCGGGCTGCCACACCAAAACGTAAGAGAGCAGGTCCTTTCGCAGCGTCGCCGGAAATGGGCCTGCTACCGCGCTAACCGATGTTGAAGGGAGTGGGTGAAATGACAGTTTTCCAGCAACAGTGCCTCTGGGAAGTGGCAACGCCAGCGCCCATTGACGCCGGTGTAATGGTTGGCGAGGTTAAAGTCGATGTCTGCGTGATCGGCGGCGGAATCACCGGGCTGTCGGCGGCGTTGCAACTACTTGAGGCAGGCAAGCGCGTGTGCGTGCTGGAGGCCTTCGAAGTCGGCCATGGCGGTTCGGGGCGCAACGTCGGGCTGGTCAACGCCGGCACCTGGATCAAGCCCGACGACGTGGAAGCCACGCTGGGCGAAAAGGTCGGTAGCCGCCTCAATAAGGTATTGGGCGATGCGCCGGCCAAGGTGTTCGAAGCCATCGCTCGCTACCAGATCGACTGCCAGGCACGCCATCAAGGCACCCTGCACATGGCCCACAACGCCGCAGGCCTGGAAGACCTCAAGGCCCGCGAATCGCAGTGGCGCCGCCGTGGCGCGGATGTCGAGCTGCTGACCGGCGCCACCTGTGTGGAGCATTGCGGCACCGACAAGATCACCGGCGCCCTGCTGGACCGTCGCGCCGGCACCATCAACCCCATGGGCTATACCAAGGGCCTCGCCGGTGCCGTGCTGCGCCTGGGTGGTGTGCTGCACCAGCAATCGCCGGTGAGCGAGCTGCACAGGCAGGCCGATGGCTGGCTGGTGCGCACGGCCCTGGGCACGGTCACGGCCGAGAAGATCGTGATTTCCACCGGTGCCTACACCGAGGGCGACTGGACCGAGGTGCAGCGCAACTTCTTCCGCGGCTATTATTATCAGGTCGCCTCGAAGCCGCTGAGCGGCACGGCGGCCGACAGCGTGCTGCCCCACGGCCAGGGCTCGTGGGACACCCGCACGGTGCTCAGCAGCATACGCCGTGATGACCAGGGCCGCCTGCTGCTGGGCAGCATGGGCAAGTCCAACAACAAGCCGGACTGGTTCGTGCGCAGTTGGGCGGACCGCATCCAGGGCCATTACTTCCCGCAGCTCGGCAAGGTCGATTGGGAAATGCACTGGACCGGTTGCATCGACTTCACCCCGGATCACCTGATGAAGCTGTTCGAACCGGCGCCTGGCGTGGTCGCGGTGACCGGCTACAACGGCCGCGGCAACACCACCGGCACCGTGGTGGGCCACGCCCTGGCCGACTACCTGCTCAAAAGCGACACCAGCGTGCTGCCCATTCCGCTGTCGCGGATGAAAGCGCTGCGTACCGCCGCGCTGCGCGCCTGCTACTACGAAGCGGGCTTCTCGCTGTACCACGCCGGCCAGTGTCTGCGGGTGATCCTCTAGAACCTGTTCACGGTTTCTCTAGGCGACACTGATGAGGCTGCTACAAGGCAAAAGCGGCCATCTAACGATCCGGTAGGAGGGGCTTTAGCCCCGAGCTCTTTGCGCCCTAATACAGCTCGGGGCTAAAGCCCCTTGTATGGTGATACTCGAAGGGGTGGTGGGACGACAAAGCCAATTCTGACTGTTCGCAGCAGTACAGACGGTAGGAGACCTCGCCCCACCCCTTCACCAAAGCGCCGATAAAGAATGCATCGTTTGCAAGCGACGATAGGAGCAAGTCAGCGCCTCTTGGTGAACCCCTCCGAGCCTAAAAACCATAGCGTGGGAGCTCAACTGATGGCAATGCCAGCGAAGCCATTCATCATTGGTGTCGATGTCGCCAAAGTTGAACTGGTTAGTTATTGCGAGCAGACCGGTCAACATCACTCGTTTCGAAACACTCAGCCAGAGATT
>NZ_FOMO01000011.1 GCF_900112645.1 Phytopseudomonas straminea
TAGGTTCTGTACGAAAAGTCGGTGCGGGTAGAATTGCCGCCATGATTGGCTGGAGGCCCGCATGGCAAAGCGCTACGAACTCCCCGATGCAGCCTGGGAGTTGATCAAGGATCTCGTTTCCCCGGAACAGAAGATGGGCCGGCCGCGCAGTGATGATCGTCTGTTGCTCAACGGAATCTTCTGGATTCTCTGCTCCGGTGCCGCCTGGCGCGACCTGCCGGAGCGTTTCGGCCCGTGGTCAACGGTATATCAACGGTTCCGTGATTGGCGAGACGATGGCACGTTTGACCGAGTACTTGAGCGGTTGCACGTCCGGTTGAATCAGGAAGGCCTGATCGATCTGGACACCTGGATGATCGACTCCACTGCAGTACGTGCAAGCCGAGCCTCGTCAGGTGCCGGGAAAAAGGGGGGCCAGAAGAACCGGTAGACCATGCGTTGGGACGTAGCCGAGGCGGCCTGACCACCAAGATTCACTTAATCTGCGATGCCAATGGGATACCTCTTCGCTTTGTGCTGTCGCCAGGACAGGCCAGCGATATTGCACATGCTCAGCCGCTCTTGGACCAGGTGCGTATCCCCGGAAAGCCGGGACGGCCTCGTAAGCGCTGCCGTTGGTTACTGGCTGACAAAGGTTACGATGCCGAACATCTGCGCCAGTACTGCGACCGTTACCGCATGCAACCGGTAATTCCGCAGCGCACCATGAAACGCAAACCCAAGCCAGGGCTACCCAGGCTTTTTGATCGCCCGAAATACCGGCAACGGAACATCATCGAGCGTATGTTTGGCTGGCTGAAAGAGAGCCGGAGGATCGGCACCCGCTACGACAAGCTCGCCAGAAGTTTTGGCGCGATGGTCACGCTGGCTTGCGCGCTGCGATGCTTAAGGCAGTACTTTTCGTACAGAACCTAGATATCGCCTTCGCCCTGCTGGGGTTGCTCGTTGGCCTCCCTGTATTGATTGTGATCTACATCCTCGGCTTGCTGGATACAGGGGCTCCTTTGTTCCGGCAGACACGCGTGGGTCGTGATAAGCGACCCTTCACCTTGGTCAAGTTTCGAACCATGGGTGTGGATACTGCCTCCGTTGCGACCCATTTGGCATCCCGCGCTTCTATTACTCGTTTGGGCGCTTTCTTGCGCAAGACCAAGCTCGATGAGTTGCCGCAGCTATGGAATGTGCTCAAGGGCGAAATGAGTTTGGTCGGGCCTCGACCTAACCTGTTAAATCAGGACGAATTGATTGCCGAGCGGACTGTTCGTGGTGTGTATAGCGTTCGCCCTGGAATCACTGGGTTGGCTCAAGTTCGGGGTATAGATATGTCTACGCCCGCTTTGCTTGCCGAGGCTGATCAGAAGATGATTCGGTCACTGTCGATTTCTCTCTACTTTACGTTGATTCTGCAGACTGCATTGGGTCGAGGTGCTGGTGACCGTGTTGTGCATTGAGGCTGACGGTTGAGTGTCGTTGCGCAGCTGCGCCTGGTAGTGCGCTATTTTGGAAGTTGCATCAAAGTAATCTGAGGGATGAGGATGAAGGTTGTGCGTCAGTTTATGGTCAGCATGTCCCGGGGGCAGAAGCGCCTCTTGCAGCTGCTGGCCGATACTATCCTCATATGGATTGCGCTCTGGCTGTCATTTGCTATCCGCCTGGGCGAACTCGATGCCGCCAAACCCATTTCCGGACATGGCTGGTTGTTTATCCTCGCGCCGCTGATCGCGCTGCCGATTTTCATTCGTTTGGGCATGTACCGTGCGGTGATGCGTTATGTAGGCAGTGATGCGCTCATCACCATCGCAAAAGCCGTGTCTCTTTCTGCATTGGTACTGGCACTTGCTGTCTATTGGTACCGTGGCCCAACAGCACTGGTACCGCGGTCCATGGTTTTTAATTACTGGTGGCTGAGCCTGCTGTTGCTAGGTGGCCTGCGCCTTGTAATGCGTCAGTTTTTTATTGGGTCCTGGCTCGAGCCGGTGACGCGGCAACATGACATGGGGGCCGTTATACCTCGGGTTGCCATCTATGGTGCAGGCACAGCGGGTAACCAATTGGTAGCTGCTTTACGCTTGGGGCGTAGCATGAGGGCGGCTGCCTTCGTGGATGATGATGCAGGCCTTGCCAATCGGATCATTGCAGGATTGAGGGTTTATTCGCCCACAAGTATTCAGCAGATGATCGATGAGACTGGCGCAGGCGAGATTCTTTTGGCCATGCCGTCGATTTCTCGCGCACGCCGACGCGAGATCCTCGATGCACTTGAACCCTATGCATTGCATGTTCGGAGCGTGCCCGGTTTCACCGATCTAGCCAGTGGGCGAGTGAAGGTCGAAGATATTCAGGAAGTCGATATCGCTGATCTTCTGGGGCGTGATGCCGTGCCACCGCGCCAGGATTTGTTTGAGCGTTGCATCAGGGACCAAGTGGTCTTGGTGACGGGGGCTGGTGGCTCTATAGGCTCAGAATTGTGCCGGCAGATTCTGACCAGTGGCGCTCGGACGTTGGTACTGTTCGAGCATAGCGAATTCAATCTTTACAGTATTCACAGTGAGCTGCACCAGCGTGTTCAGCGTGAGTCACTGTCTATTCGCCTTGTGCCTGTGCTGGGTTCGATTCGTAATGCCGAGCGTCTGCTCACTATTCTGCAGGCCTGGCGGGTGAATACGGTCTATCACGCGGCTGCTTACAAACATGTACCGATCGTCGAGCACAATGTGGCGGAGGGTGTGCTGAATAATGTCGTCGGAACTCTGAATACGGCGCAGGCTGCCGTTCAGGCTGGAGTCGCCAATTTTGTTTTGATTTCGACGGATAAGGCGGTGCGCCCCACTAATGTCATGGGCAGCACCAAGCGCTTGGCCGAAATGGTCCTGCAGGCACTCAGTCGCCAGCCGGCTCCCCTGTTGTTCGGCGATGACTCAGGTGTTCGTCAGGTCAATAAAACCCGCTTTACCATGGTGCGATTCGGTAATGTGCTGGGCTCCTCAGGATCTGTCATTCCATTGTTCCGCGAGCAGATCAAGGTTGGTGGCCCAGTAACGGTTACCCATCCGAATATCACGCGCTATTTCATGACCATTCCTGAAGCTGCGCAACTGGTAATTCAGGCCGGCTCCATGGGGCAGGGCGGTGATGTATTCGTGCTGGATATGGGCCAGCCAGTGAAGATCGCCGAACTGGCGGAGAAGATGATTCACCTGACAGGCTTGAGTGTCTGCTCCGACGCCAATCCCAAGGGTGACATCTGCATCGAGTACACGGGTTTGCGGCCGGGCGAGAAGTTATACGAAGAACTACTTATAGGTGACAACGTAATCCCGACCGAGCACCCGATGATCATGCGTGCCAATGAAGAGCATCTACCCTGGGAGACTTTCAAGGGCGTTATAGCGCAACTGCTAAACGCAGTTGAGCTGGACGATTATGATCGCGTGCGTCAGCTATTGCGTGAAACGGTTGCCGGTTATGCCCCAGAGGGCGAGATCGTTGACTGGATGCATCTGCGTCGTTCGGTTAGAAAGCCTTTGGACTGAATCCTCTTATACTTAGGTAGCGGTATTGCAAAGTTTGCCACTAGTAAAACCTTGATTAATGAAGCCGAAATATTAAGGCGCCTACAGAGTGATTCGTAGGCGCCTTATTTTTCTCTTATTTATCTTCTTTTTCCCGATTGCCCACCAAACTATCCACCGTCGGCACCCGCGTCTCGGGCTCCATTTGCGCATCATGTTCCAGCTGATGGCTGAAACGCTCCAGCGAGCCGTTTTCCGGCTGAGCGTCGCTGGCGAATACCGGCGGGCTAAGCAGGTAGGCGCCGAGTAGCCGGGAGAGTGCGGCGAGGCTGTCGATGTGAGTACGTTCGTAGCCGTGGGTGGCGTCGCAGCCGAAGGCGATCAGGGCGGTGCGGATATCGTGGCCAGCGGTGACGGCTGACTGGGCGTCGCTGTGGTAGTAGCGGAAGAGGTCGCGACGTACCGGGATTTCGTTGTCGCTGGCCAGGCGCAGCAGTTGGCGCGACAGGTGATAATCGTAGGGGCCGCCGGAGTCGTGCATGGCCACGCTGACGGTGTGTTCGGTGGAGCGCTGGCCGGCGGCGACCGGAGCGATGTCGATGCCCACGAATTCACTGACGTCCCAAGGCAATGCAGCCGCCGCACCGGAGCCGACTTCTTCGGTGATGGTGAACAGCGGGTGGCAGTCGATGGGCGGCTCCTGACCGCTTTCGACCACCGCCTTGAGTGCCGCGAGCAGCGCGGCGACGCCGGCCTTGTCGTCCAGGTGGCGGGCACTGACATGGCCGCTTTCGGTGAACTCGGGCAGCGGGTCGAAGGCCACGAAGTCGCCTACCGATACGCCCAGGCTCTCGCAGTCGGCGCGGCTGGCGACCAGGGCATCGAGGCGCAACTCGACGTGATCCCAGGAAATCGGCATCTGGTCCACTTCGGTATTGAACGCGTGCCCGGAGGCCAGCAGCGGCAGGACGCTGCCGCGGTAAACGCCATGATCGCTGAACACGCTGACCCGGCTGCCTTCGGCGAAGCGGCTCGACCAGCAACCTACAGCGGTCAGGCACAGCCGGCCGTTGTCCTTGATCTCGCGCACCATGGCGCCGATGGTATCCAGATGCACGGAGACGGCGCGGTCCGGGCTGTCGCGACGGCCTTTTAGGGTACCGCGGATGGTGCCGCGCCGGGTCATTTCGAAGGGGATGCCGATTTCGGTGAGGCGCTCAGCGACATAGCGCACGATGGTGTCGGTGAAACCGGTGGGGCTGGGAATGGCGAGCATTTCCAGCAGGACCTTTTGCATGTATTCGAGATCGGGTTCTGGAATTTGCGACATGGGCTCTCCATCTAGGACGGGGCGGGCCGCCGGGCGGCGTCTGTCTGCGGTGATTGCGTGACGCCTGTCGACGGACGGGAAATTTGCGCTGTGTTACATCCTGACCTGTATTTGCCGATAGGGTTTCAAGGGGAACTCGTACGGGGTTGTGGCGAATGGTTAGGTGGCGCTGTAATCGCAGCAATGCCGCAATTTTTCGCGCCGGGTCGGCGCTCCTACACGGGCGGTGGGTTGCTCACGATCCTTGTAGGAACGGCGACCCGCGGCGAATGGGGCAATCACCGCGGTACCGGCAAACGTCATTCAATCCCCAACGCCATGGCTCAGCGGAAACAGCAGGTCGATAAAACGTTCTGCAGTCGGCTGCGGTTCATGGTTGGCCAGGCCCGCGCGCTCGTTAGCTTCGATGAATACGTACTCGGGCTGATCCGCCGCAGGCACCAGCAGGTCGAGGCCCACCACCGGAATGTCCAGCGCACGGGCGGCTTTGACGGCGGCATCGGCGAGGGTCGGGTGAAGGATGCCGGTGACGTCCTCGAGAATCCCGCCGGTGTGCAGGTTGGCGGTCTTGCGCACGGCCATGCGCTTGCCCTGGGGCAGCACGCTGTCGTAGTCGAAGCCAGCGGCGTGCAAGGTGCGCAGGGTTTCGGCGTCCTTCGGAATACGGCTTTCGCCGCCCGTTGCTGCCTGACGACGACGGCTTTGCGCGTCGATAAGCTCGCCAATGGTATGGCGGCCATCACCGAGGATTTCCGCCGGGCGACGGATCGCGGCGGCAACCACTTCGAAGCCGATGACCACGATGCGCAGGTCGAAGCCTTCGTGATAGCTCTCCAGCAGCACTCGCTCATCGAAGGGGCGGGCGCGCTCTATCGCAGCTTGCACATCAGCAGGCGTGCGCAGATCAACGGCAACCCCCTGGCCCTGTTCGCCATCCACGGGCTTGACCACCAGGCTGCCATGCTCGGCCAGAAACGCCGCATTGTCCTCGGCGCTGCCTGCCAGGCGCTGGGCAGGGAGGCTCAGGCCGGCACGGCTGAGGGTGCGGTGAGTCAAGCGCTTGTCCTGGCAGAGGGTCATGGTCACGGCGCTGGTCAGGTCGGTCAGCGACTCGCGGCAACGAATGCGTCGGCCGCCCTGGCTCAGGGTGAACAGGCCGGCTTCGGCGTCGTCGATCTGCGCATCGATGCCACGACGACGAGCTTCGTCGACGATGATGCGCGCATAGGGGTTGAGCTTGTCATCAGGCCCCGGGCCGAGGAACAGGGGCTGGTTGATGCCGTTCTTACGCTTGATGCTGAAGGTCTGCAGCTCGCGAAAGCCCAGCTTGGCGTACAGTTTCTTGGCCTGGCCGTTGTCATGCAGCACTGACAGGTCTAGGTGGCTGAGCCCGCGGCTCATGAAGTGCTCGATCAGGTGACGCACCAGCACTTCGCCCACGCCGGGGCGGCTGCAGGCCGGGTCGACGGCCAGGCACCAGAGGCTGCTGCCCAGCTCAGGATCCTGGTAGGCCTTCTGGTGATTGAGGCCCATCACGCTGCCGATCACTGCGCCGCTGTCTTCATCCTCGGCCAGCCAGTAAACCGGGCCGCCCTGGTGACGCGGGGTGAGCTTCTCTGGATCGAGCGGCAGCATGCCGCGGGTCTGGTACAGGCAGTTGATTGCCTGCCAATCGGCCTCGGTCTGCGCGCGGCGTACGCGAAAGCCGCGAAAGCCGCGGCGTGCCTGGCGGTAGTCGCTGAACCACAGGCGCAGGGTGTCGGAGGGGTCAAGAAACAGTTGTTGCGGGGCGTGGGCGAGGACCTGCTGTGGCGCCGCGACGTAGAGCGCGATGTCACGTTCGCCGGGTTGCTCGCTGAGCAGCTCCTCGGCTAGTACTGCGGCGTCCGGAAAGGTGTGGCCGATCAGCAGTCGACCCCAGCCACAATGGACGATTTGCGGTTGGCTGATGCCGTCACCGTGCTCTTCGGCAAATCGCGCCTGCAGGCGCTCGTAGGAGGGGGATTGGCCCCGAAGAAGGCGTTGGTTGTGGGCAGTGGCTCGCATTGAAGAGTGTTCCTTTGCTTGCGCATGGCCGGCTTTGCCGGCTATCGATTGGCCTGTGTTTTTGTCCGCAGCGAGGCGGACGCGGCCATTCCAGTCGGGGAACGGGGAAGCCGCAGCTCCCCCGATTCGTCGTTACAGGCCCTGTTCGCTCAGCCACAGGTTCAAGGCCGCCATCTGCCACAGCTTGGAGCCGCGTAGCGGCGTCAGCTGGCCCTGCGGGTCGGTAAGCAGGCGGTCGAGCATCTGCGGGTTGAAGATACCGCGATCATGGGCCGGATCGACCAGCAGGTCGCGTACCCAGCCCAGCGTGGCGCCTTCCAGGTGCTTGAGGCCCGGTACCGGGAAGTAACCCTTCTTGCGGTCGATGACCTCGGACGGAATCACCTTGCGGGCCGCTTCCTTGAGCACGTACTTGCCGCCTTCCGGCAGTTTGAACTGGCCAGGGATGCGCGCCGACAATTCCGCCACTCGGTAGTCCAGAAACGGGGTGCGCGCCTCGAGGCCCCAAGCCATGGTCATGTTGTCGACGCGCTTGACCGGATCGTCGACCAGCATCACCGTGCTATCCAGGCGCAGTGCCTTGTCCACGGCGGCGGTCGCGCCTGGCTGGGCGAAATGCTGGCGGACGAATTCGCCGGATACGTCGTCGGTCAGCCAGGCAGGCTGTACGCAGGCGGCGTACTCGTCGTGCTCGCGGTCGAAGAAGGCCTTGCGATAGGCGCTGTAGGCGTCATCCGCACCGTCGACCAGCGGGTACCAGTGGTAACCGGCGAAGAGCTCGTCGGCGCCCTGGCCGCTTTGCACCACCTTGCAGTGCTTGGCCACTTCCCGCGAGAGCAGGTAGAAGGCGATGCAGTCGTGGCTGACCATCGGCTCGCTCATGGCACGGAAGGCCGCCGGCAGCTGGTCGAGAATCTCGTTCTCGCCGATACGCAGTTGGTGATGCTGGGTTTCGAAGCGCTTGGCGATCAGGTCCGAATACTGGAATTCGTCGCCACGCTCGCCGCCGGCATCCTGGAAACCGATGGAGAAGGTCAGCAGGTTTTCGACACCCGCCTCGCGCAGTAAGCCGACCAGCATGCTGGAGTCGACGCCACCGGAAAGCAGCACGCCGACGTCCACGGCAGCACGCTGACGGATTTCGACCGCTTCGCGCATGCTGTCGAGGGTGGCGTCGCGCCAGTCTTCGAAGGTGAAGTTGGCTTCGTCGGCATTCGGGCCGAAGTTCAGCGTCCACCAGACCTTTTGCTCGACCTTGCCGTTGGTGTCGATACGCATCCAGGTAGCCGGCGGCAGTTTTTCAACGCCAGCGAGGATGGTACGTGGGGCTGGGACCACTGCGTGGAAGTTCAGGTAGTGGTTGAGCGCAATGGGATCGAGGGTCTTGCCGATGTCGCCGCCTTTGAGCAGCGCAGGCAGGCTGGAGGCGAAGCGCAGGCGATCCTTGGTCTTGGAAAGGTACAGAGGCTTCACGCCCAGACGATCGCGAGCGATGAACAACTGCTGGCTGTCGCGCTCCCAAACGGCGAAGGCGAACATGCCATTGAGCTTGGGCAGCAGGTCGGCGCCCCAGGCGTGGTAGCCCTTGAGCAGCACCTCGGTATCGCCACCGGAGAAGAAGCGGTAGCCGAGCCGTTCCAGCTCGCTGCGCAGTTCCGGGTAGTTGTAGATGGCGCCATTGAAGACCATCGACAGGCCAAGATCGTTATCGATCATCGGCTGGCCCGAGGCTTCGGCTAGATCCATGATCTTCAGCCGGCGGTGGCCAAAGGCGACAGGGCCGCGGCTGTGGAAGCCATGGGCATCCGGGCCGCGAGGGGCGAGGTGGTGAGTGATGCGTTCAACGGCAGCCAGATCGGCCGGTTGGTTATCGAATCGAAGTTCGCCTGCTATTCCGCACATAGTCTATAAAGCCCGCATGCTTCCTGGGCTCTGTTCCTCCTTAACGTCAGTCCGTACCAGTGGTGTACCGGTTCTGAGTTCCAGTGCGCTCCAGGGCGCGCCGGAGACGATCGAGCAGTGAAAAAGCTGCTGCGCACAGGGTGGCGGCACAGCAGGCTCGAGTTTTTTCGAGTCCCTGTGTGCGGGGAATGTTCAATAAAATGGCCGGTGGGCTGATAGTTCTGGCTGCGCAGCAAGGCCACTATTGCTTCGCGGGCATGGCCCGCTCCCACAGAAGGTGGCGGGCATGCCCCTCTTGGCTGTCATCACGCTCTTTAACTGGGGAAGCGGGCCATGCCCGCGATTCGCTAGGCCGGATGCTCACAGAAAGTGGGCGGTTTGCCAGCGTTGTGCTGAGGCATCAGCCCTTACGAATCAACTGGCGCAGCATAAACCGATTGGGATGGCAGCCTTCGGCGACGTCGCGGGGCAATGGTAGCGGCTCGTTTTCCAGCCAGGCGGCGATCAGTTCGCCGGATAGCGGGGCGGTGATCAGGCCGCGGGAGCCGTGTCCGCTGTTGATGTACAGGCCTTGCTGCCAGGGGCAGGGGATTGGCGGTACCTGGCGGGCGTCACGGGCCAGCACGGCGTAGGCGGTGGTGAACTGTTCGGCGTCGGCCAGCGGGCCGATGATCGGCAGATAATCCGGGCTGGTGCAGCGAAAGGCCGCGCGGCCCTGCAAAGTGACCGGGTCGAGGGTGTTGGCGTCGAGGCGTGCGGCCAGGTCGCTGGAGATTTCCCGCAGCAGATCCAGATTGCTGGCATGTTCGGCGCTGCTCGGCGTGAGGTCGTCACTGTCGAAGTTGAAGCTGGCGCCCAGGGTGTGTTCGCCTTGGCGCACCGGTGCGACATAGCCTTCGGCGCACACCACGGTACTCAGCCCGGCGCTGCGTGGTGAGGCCGGCAGCCGACTGATCTGCCCGCGGATGCGCTTGAGCGGCAGATACGCACTCTGCGCGAAGCGCAGGGTATCCGCCGCGCTGCAGATCACTACCACTGGCGCTTCAGCCAATATCTCCCGGCCGCTCAGCGCCTGCCATTGTCCGTCGATATGCTCGAGCGCCAGAGCCTCTTGGTGGCACTGCAGGCGGATTGCGGGATGGTCGAGCAATTGCGCGCACAGCGCCGGCGGATGCACCCAACCGGCATCGGGATAGAACAAGCCGCCGTTGGCCAGGCCGATGCCGGCCTGCAGCTCGGCCTGCTGACGGTCCAGCGAGCGCAGCAGGGTGGTCGGGAAGGCGGTGGCAAGCTTGGCCTGGCGCTGGGCTTCGCGCTCGTCGAAGGCCAGTTGCAGCACGCCGCAGTCGTCCCAATCCTGGCCCTTGTGCAGGCGTTCGAGCAGCCGACGGGTGTAGCCAAAGCCATCGACGATCAGCCGCGACAACGCCGTGCCATGGGCGGACAGCTTGAGGTACAAGACGCCCTGGGGGTTGCCCGAGGCTTCCTGGGCCGCGGCGCCATGGCGCTCCAGCACGGTAACCTGCCAACCGCGTTTGGCCAGGCTGGCAGCCGTGGCGCAACCGGCCAGGCCGGCGCCTATCACCAGGGCGTGTCGTTTCTGGTGATCTTGATTGGGGCGCGCAAACCAGGGCTTGGCCTGATTGGAGGCCTGGCCGGTGAAGGCGCCGCACATCACTTCCCATTTCTTGCCGAGCCCGGGCACGCGTTTCATGGAGAAGCCCGACTCGATCAGGCCGCGGCGCACGTAACCGGTGGCGGTAAAGGTGCCCAGGGTGGTGCCCGGCGCGCTCAGCCTGGCCAGTTGCGCAAACAGCTCGGGCGTCCACATCTCGGGGTTTTTCGAGGGTGCGAAGCCGTCGAGAAACCAGGCATCGATGCGTGCATCGAGCTGCGGCAGCATGGTCAGCGCATCGCCGATCATCAGGGTCAGCACGACGCGACCGCTATCGAACACCAGGCGCTGGAAGCCCGGGTTCAGGCAGCGATAGGCAGTCAGCAACTGCTGGCTGTAGCACTGCAGCGATGGCCACAGCGTCAGGGCGCGCTGCAGATCCGCCGCACTCAGCGGATGCTTTTCCACGCTGACGAAGTGTAAGCGTGCACCGGCGGGTGCCTGCTCGTCGAACAGCTGCCAGGCGCAGAGAAAATTCATCCCGGTGCCAAAGCCGGTTTCGCCGATCACCAACTGCTCGTCTGGCTTTAGCGTGGCGAAGCGACGCGGCAGGTCGTTGTTGTCGAGAAAGACGTAGCGGGTTTCTTCCAGGCCGTTTTCCCGGGAAAAGTAGACGTCCGCGTACTGGCGCGAGGAGGGCAGGCCCTGGTCGTCCCAGTCGAGTTGTGCGTATTGATCGGCCATGGTCGGGTGCCTGTAGCGAGCAGGGCGGCGATTCTAGCAGGGCCGGGGAGCCACTGTGATGTGTCGGTTCGTTGCTGCGAGCGGCGTCGAGGCTTGCACTGAGCGGCGAAGCGCTCCTAGTCTGCACTCACCGTTCAGGGAGAGGTGCTTATGTTCGAGTCCGCCGAGATCGACCACGTCATCGATAAGGCCACGTTCGATGCCGAAGAGCAGGTGCTGCGCGAGGCGCTGCTCGAAGCCCAGTACGCTTTGCGCGAGCAAAGTCGCCATGCAGTGATCATCCTGATCAATGGTATCGAGGGCGCCGGTAAGGGCGAGACGGTGAAGCTGCTCAACGAGTGGATGGACCCGCGCCTGATTCAGGTCAGCACCTTCGACCAGCAGACCGACGAAGAGCTGGCCCGGCCGGCGGCCTGGCGTTACTGGCGGCAGCTGCCGCCTAAGGGCCGCATTGGCATTTTTTTCGGCAACTGGTACAGCCAGATGCTGCAGGGCCGGGTGCACGGCGACCTCAAGAAGGACCAGCTCAATGGCGCCATCGAGGGCGCGCTGGGCTTGGAGCAGATGCTCTGCAACGAAGGCACGCTGATCTTCAAGTTCTGGTTCCATCTGTCCAAGAAACAGATGCTCAAGCGGCTGGAAACACTGAAGGACGATCCGCTGCACAGCTGGCGCCTGAGCCCGCTGGACTGGCAGCAATCGAAGACCTACGACAAGTTCGTTCGCGCCGGCGAAGACGTGTTGCGGCGCACCAGCCGTGATTACGCGCCCTGGTACATCGTCGCCGGTGCCGATGCCAATTACCGTAGCCTGACGGTCGGGCGCATCCTGCTCGAAGGTTTGCAGGCTGCACTGCGCAACAGCGCCGAGCGGGCGCCGCTGCCGCACACCACGCCGCTCATGACGCGCACCGATGAGCGCAGTTTGCTCGACAGCCTGAATATGGGCGTGCATCTCGCCAAGGCTGACTACCGTGAGCAACTGGTGCAGGAGCAGGCGCGCCTGGCCCAACTGATGCGCGACAAGCGCATGCGCCGCCACGCGCTGGTCGCGGTGTTCGAGGGTAACGACGCGGCCGGCAAGGGCGGAGCCATTCGCCGGGTGGCAGCGGCGCTGGATCCGCGCCAGTACCGCATCGTGCCGGTCGCCGCGCCAACCGAGGAGGAGCGTGCGCAACCTTATCTGTGGCGTTTCTGGCGGCATATCCCCGCACGCGGCAAGTTCACGGTGTTCGATCGCTCCTGGTACGGCCGGGTGCTGGTGGAGCGGGTGGAGGGCTTCTGCGCGCCCGAGGACTGGCTGCGCGCCTATGGGGAGATCAATGACTTCGAGGAACAGCTGAGCAATGCTGGCGTGGTGCTGGTGAAGTTCTGGCTGGCCATCGACGAGAAAACCCAGCTGCAGCGTTTTCGCGAGCGCGAGAACAATCCGGTCAAACGCTTCAAGATCACCGAGGAAGATTGGCGCAACCGCGAGAAGTGGCCGCTGTACCGCGAAGCGGTTGGCGATATGGTCGACCGTACCAGCACCCGGCTGGCGCCCTGGACACTGGTCGAGGCCAACGACAAGCAGTTCGCCCGGGTCAAGGTGTTGCGTACGATCAACGATGCGCTGGAGGCGGCGTTCGAGAAGGCCAGGCATTGATCTCTAGAGGCGATGTTCGCAGCCGCAGCGCTTACCCGCTCAGGTCGTTCTCGCGGTTGCGGCTGTCGAGAATGGCCTGGGATTGCAGCATGCGCGCGATATAGCGCGGCACCTGGCGCTCGGCCTCGTCGCGAGAAAAGTAGGGGCCTTCCAGCGTGCCTTCGCGGGTGCTGAAAAAGAAGTGGCCATTGATGGTGCTGATCCGCTCGCTGCGAAAATAAGTGGTCTGGCGAGTGTCTTTTGCGCGCTGGATGCTTGCCATGGAAGGCGCCTCAGGTGTGCCGAGCTTCATGCAGTGTAGCTGCGCTTGGCAAGCTTGCCGGATGACCTCAGAACTGAGGTTTAACGGCGATCCGGCAAGGTTTTCTGCTTGAGGATGTACAGGCTGACCAGTACGGCACTGGTCAGCATGAACAGACGTGCCCAGATCAGCGGCACCAGCGCGCAGGAGATGCCGATGCTCAGCCACATCAGGCTGATGGCGTAGATCTTGGCCTTGCGCGGGATGCCTTCGCCGGCCAGGTAGTCGCGAATCCACGGCCCCAATCGCGGGTGCTCGACCAGCCACAGGTAGAAGCGCTTGGAGCTGCGCATGAAGCAAGCCGCAGCGAGCAGCAGGAACGGCGTGGTGGGCAGCAGTGGCAGGAAGATGCCGAGCACGCCCAGCGCCACGCTCAGCCAGCCGATGGTCAGCAGGCAATAGCGCAGCAGCGGGTTGCGTGTCTCGAAGGGTTCGCGCGCCATGACGATGGCGGCGCTGTTAGTGGTGGCGAGGCTTGAGCAGCGCCGGCTTCTCGTCGGGGGCGTTGCACAGCAGGAACAGGGCGGTCAGCAACTCAGGGATCTGATCGACCATGCTGTCGACCAGGTCGCGGTCACGGGCGATTTCGGCGAATTCCGGCTGTTCGTCGAACAGGCCCGAACCGACCATGATCGGCAGCAGCAGTTCGCTTACTTCGTCTTCGGCGTCGTCGAACCATACGCTTTCGCGCAGGAACACGCCTTCCATGAAGCCGATGCACCAGCCGCGCAGGTCCGAGTCGTCCGGCTCGTCGCCCAGGTCCAGGTCGCACGGCACTTCCGGCTCGTCATCGCTGGCCAGTTGGCGGGCGATATGGGCCTGCAGCTGGATCAAGGTGGCTTCGATCTCGTCGCGCTCCTCGTCACTGCGGTAGTGCGGCGGCTCGGAGAACAGGGCGTCGATCCACTCGCGTGGCTCGATCTTTTCTGGGCAGATGGACAGGGCCGTCAGGTAGCCATGGGCGGCGACATAGTCCAGAGCCTCTTCATGCAGATCATCGGCATCGAGAAAGGCTTGCAGGCGGGACAGTTGCTCGGCGAAGGACATCAGTGGCTACCTTGAGGAAGAAGTAAACGAGGCTGGATTCTAGCAGGCTGCCGAAAAACTATCTGCGTTGCGTTGCCGCCGCTCAAAACAGTCGGCGAGCGCCTGGCGCGAATTTTTCAGCGAGCCTGCAAGTGCAGACCGGCGCCGGCAGGCAGAGTTGCAGGTAAACACTGTCTGCAAGGCCGCACCTCGCGGCCCAGGTGCGTATAATGCGGCGCTTGATTCGGAGACCCTACATGCTCGAGCAGGCGCAACGCATCCTCAAAGAAGTATTTGGCTATGACAGCTTCCGGGGTCGCCAGGGCGCGATCATCGAGCGCGTGGCCAGCGGCGGCGATGCGCTGGTGCTGATGCCCACCGGCGGTGGCAAGTCGCTGTGTTTCCAGGTTCCAGCGCTGCTGCGTGACGGCTTGGCGGTGGTGGTCTCGCCGCTGATCGCGCTGATGGACGATCAGGTGGCCACCCTGGAAGAGCTGGGCGTGGCGGCCGTGGCGCTGAACTCGACGCTCGAGGCCGAACAACAGCGCGACATCGCCGCGCGCATCCGCCGCGGCGAGATCAAGATGCTCTATCTCGCACCGGAACGGCTGGTACAGCCGCGCATGCTGGACTTTCTGCGCCAGCTGCAGATCGCCCTGTTCGCCATTGACGAAGCCCATTGCGTGTCGCAGTGGGGCCACGACTTCCGCCCTGAATACCTGCAGCTGGGTCAGCTGGCCGAACTATTCCCCGAGGTACCGCGCATCGCCCTGACGGCGACCGCGGACATGCGCACCCGCGAGGAAATTGTCAATCGCCTGCACCTGCAGAACGCCGAGCGCTTTCTGTCGAGCTTCGACCGCCCCAACATCTTCTACCGCATCGTGCCCAAGGAGCAGCCACGCAAACAGCTGCTGGCGTTCCTGGCGGCGCGCAAGGGAGATGCCGGCATCGTCTATTGCTTGTCACGCAAGAAGGTCGAGGAAGTGGCGAGCTTCCTCACCGAACAGGGCTTCCCGGCGTTGCCGTATCACGCCGGCCTGCCGGCCGAGTTGCGTGCCTTCAACCAGAAGCGCTTTCTCAACGAGGAAGGCCTGATCATGGTGGCGACCATCGCCTTCGGCATGGGCATCGACAAGCCCAACGTGCGCTTCGTCGCGCATCTGGATCTGCCCAAGTCGCTGGAAGCCTACTACCAGGAAACCGGCCGCGCCGGTCGTGATGGGCTGCCGGCCGATGCCTGGATGGCCTACGGCCTGCAGGACATGATTTTCCTCAAGCAGATGCTCGCCAATTCCGAAGGCGACGAGCGCCACAAGCGCGTGGAGCAGCACAAGCTCGACGCCATGCTGGCGCTGTGCGAGGAGACCCGCTGCCGGCGCCAGGTGCTGCTGGCCTATTTCGATGAAGAACTGCCGCAACCCTGCGGGCATTGCGACAACTGTACCGACGGCGTACAGACCTGGGACGCCACCGAGCCGGCCCGCCAGGCGCTGTCAGCGATCTATCGCAGCGGCCAGCGCTATGGCGTCGGCCATCTGGTGGATATTCTGCTGGGCCGCGACAACGAGAAGATGCGCGGCCTCGGTCATCAGCACCTGTCGGTCTTCGGCGTGGGCAGCGCGCTCAGTGAGGGCGAATGGCGTTCGTTGTTCCGTCAGTTGGTTGCCCGCGGCTTGGCCGATGTCGATCTGGAAGGCTTTGGCGGCTTACGCCTGTCCGACAGCTGCCGCCCGCTGCTGCGCGGTGAAGTAAGTCTGCAACTGCGCCGTGATCTCAAGCCCCAGCAGAGCGCCAAGGCCTCTGGCAGCGCCGCACGGCAACTGGTACGTGGCGACGAGCGCGAGCAGTGGGAAGCGCTGCGCGCCCTGCGCAAGCGTCTGGCAGAAGAACACGCGGTGCCGCCTTATGTGATCTTCCCCGACGCCACCCTGCTGGAAATGCTGCGCAGCAAGCCGACCACCCTGGCTGAGATGGCCCGGGTCAGTGGTGTTGGTGCACGCAAGTTGGAGCGTTACGGCGAAGCCTTCCTGGAAGTGCTGGCCGGCGGCGATAGTCCGGCGCCGGTAGTCGACCTGCGTCACGAACTGGTCAGCCTGGCTCGTGCCGGCATGACACCGACCCAGATCGCCAGTCAGCTGAACTGCAGCCCGAAAAGCGCCTACGCGATGCTCGCCGAAGCCATCGCCGAGCAGCAGATTTCCCTGCAGCAGGCCCTTGATCTGCCCGAAGAGTTGCTGGGCGAGATTCAGGACGCCTTTCTCGATGGTGAGGGTGAGCTGCCATCGGTCGCCGAGGTCAGCCCCCTGTTCGCCGGGCGGGTGGAAGAGGGCGTTCTGCACTGCGTGCGCGCCGCGTTGCAGGCCGAGTTCGAAGCCTGACAAGGCGGCGACGCAAGCATGTCTCGTTGCGACTGAAATCTTGCTCTCCGTCAAAAGCTATGGTTAGCTCACTAATAATTAGTTTTTGATAATTCCAAGAGTGACCTTCATGTCTCCAGCCGAACCCCATCGTTTCGCCATGCAGGTGGCGCAAATGTCCCGCGCCTGGCGCGCAGAACTCGATCGCAGGCTTGCCGGCCTGGGCCTTTCCCAAGCACGCTGGCTGGTGTTGCTGCATATCGGCCGCTTCGCTGAGCTGCCGACCCAGCGTGAGCTGGCGCAGAGCGTCGGGGTAGAAGGGCCGACATTGGCCCGGCTGCTCGATAGCCTCGAAGCTCAGGGGCTGGTGGTACGCCATGCGGTACCCGAAGACCGCCGCGCCAAGAAGATTGCCCTGTGTCCGGCTGCCAAGCCTTTGATCGAGAAGATCGAAGCGATTTCCACGCAGCTGCGTGAGGAGCTGTTCGCCGGCATCGACCAGGAAGATCTGCGCCGCTGCCAACAGGTGCACGCGCGCATTCTGGGCAATCTGGAGCGGCGTTGATGCAGGACCTGTCTCTGCTGCAGAGACGTTATGGGCCGCGCTATCCCAATTACCTGCTGATCTTGTTGATGCTCGGCAGCATGGCGATGATCCTGGCCTCGACCAGTGTCAACGTCGCGCTGCCGGCGATCATGGCCGACTTTCGCATCGGCCGCCCGCTGGCCCAGTGGCTGTCCACCGGCTTTCTCGCTTCGATGACCTCCGGGCTGTTGCTCTCCGCATGGGCTCAGGCGCGCTTCGGCGCCAGGGCGACGGCGCAAGCCGGTCTTGCCATTTTCATCCTTACTTCGCTGCTTGCTCTGATCGCTAGCGCTGCCTGGCAGTTGATCACCCTGCGTATTATTCAGGGCCTGTGCGCCGGTATCGTCCAGCCGCTGGCCATGGTGCTGATCTTCCGGGTGTTTGCCGGCGGCGGTCGTGGTGCTGCGCTGGGTGCCTACGGGCTTGGGGTGATGATCGCGCCGACGCTTGGGCCGACCATCGGGGGTTATCTGGTCGATGGGTTTGGCTGGTATGCGGTGTTCTGGCTGCCGCTGCCTATGTGCGTGCTCGCTATGCTGGCCGGGCTTTTTCTAATGCCCAACGAGCGCGAGCGCCGCACGCCGTTTCTTGATCTTTGGGCCTTCTTGCTTTTGAACGTGGGTTTATTCGCGACCCTGGGTGCCCTCGCCGAAGCTCAGCGTTTCCCTTGGGGCGAGCCGCGGGTTTGGGGGGCGGGGCTGGTTGGTCTGTTGGCTGTCGCCGGTTTTCTGTGGCGTAGCCGCTTCAGCCACCAACCTTTGTTGCCGCTGGCGCTTTGGCGACACGCGGGTTTTCGTAAGGCAAGCTGGGTGGCGCTGGCCCTCGGTATGGGGCTATATGGCACTACCTACATCATCCCACTGCATGTGCAGGCCGTCGAAGGTTACAGCGCGGGCTGGGCAGGATTGTTGCTCTTGCCCACCGGACTGGTCATGGGGATTGCGTCGTTCATGGGGGGGCGCCTGAGCGACCATCTGTCTAGCGCCGTGCTGCTGGTCGCCGGCTTGCTGGCATTGGTGGTGTCGTCCATCGGCCTTGGCTGGCTGGATCCGGGGGCATCGTTTGTGGCGCTGTGTTTCTGGGCCTGCATCGGACGGATCGGTCTGGGCATCCTGCTGCCGGCGCTGACCACCGGCGCGCTGGATGCGCTTGACCGCGAGCAAGTACCCCACGGCGCAGGTGCTATCACCTTTGTACGGCAGTTGGGCGGGGCTTTCGGTGTGAACCTGCTGACCTTCTTTTTGGAGTGGCGCCATCGCCAGGAAGGTGGCGATTTCGCTGGCGAGGTAGCGGCGTTTCAACAGAGTTTCTGGCTTATGGGCGCACTGTTTGTGGTGACGATATTGGCGGCCTGGAACCTGCGTCCGTCACAACGTTGACGTTATTTACATAACTAGCCGCTTTTCTGGCTTTATGCGTATGATGGCGAATTGCTGAACCCTATTGGGGGCGGCACGTCTGAAAGTCGCAAGTCGTTGAATTTTGGCCATACTCATTACTCGGTGAAGCAGGGAACGTTTGCCGAGGCAGCTATGCTACGCCGTACCTTGCAGAACCTTAGGCCCGGTTGGAGCCACTGCAACTGTTTTTCGAGCGGAGTTACCGGGAGCTTTTATGACTCGTGTTCGTCATCTATTGATCGGCCTGGCATCGAGCTCGGCGTTTTATTCGGGGCTGGCGCCTGCGCTGGGGCTGGGTGAGATCACCCTGCATTCGGCGCTCAACCAGCCTTTGAACGCCGAAATCGAGTTGCTGGCGGTAGGTGATGACATGACCGCGTCGGACATCAAGGTCGCGCTGGCGCCGGCCGATGCCTTCAACCAAGCGGGTGTGGATCGCGTCTACTTCCTCAATGACCTGCGTTTCAGCCCGTTGTTGCGCGGCGGCAAGAGCGTTGTGCGCGTGGTGTCCAATCAGCCAGTGCGCGAGCCTTACCTGAATTTCATCGTCGAGCTGAAGCGTCCCGGTGGGCAGTTGCTGCGCGAATACACGGTGTTGCTCGATCCGCCGTCTTCTTCGGCCTACACCAGCCAGGCTGCACAGGTGGGCGACCAGCAATTCACTTCTTACGCGCCGCCACGCCGCACGCCGATTGCCAGCCGGGGTGAGCGCTATCGGGTGGCCAGTGGCGAGAGCCTGTGGACGATAGCGTCCAAGCTGCGGGTCGATGGCGACAAGTCGTCGCTGCAAGATCTGATGCTCGACATTCATGCGCTGAACCCCGAAGCCTTCACCAATGGCGATATCCATCGCCTGCGTGCCGGTGCTTCGTTGTTACTGCCTGATCATGCGCGGATAGCCGAGGCCGCGCCGGTCAAGCCTGCCGACGCCGCGACACCGACGCAGCCCGCCGCACCGGCAGAGATAATTCCCGACACCGCGCCCCAGCAGCCTGCCGAACCACAGGTGGAAGTGCTGGCGCAGATTCGCCGTGTCGAGGAAGAGGTTGCCAACCGCACTGCCGAGAACCTTCAGCTGCAACAGGATCTGTTGACCGTCCAGAACCAGTTGAAGGACATGATGGTGCGCATGGAAACGCGCGATCAGCAGATCGCCCAGTTGCTCGAGCAACTGGCCCAGCGTCCGGTAGCCGCGCCCGCTGCACCTGCCGACGCAGCGCCTCAGGCGGTCACTCCAAGCACTGTCGCCCCAACTGCCAGCGCACAACCCGCTCAAGCGCCGGCCGCTGCCCCGCAGCCAGCCCAATCCGAAGGTTTCTGGAGTCTCTGGAATATCCTGTTGGCCGGTCTGCTCGGTGCGCTGGCGTTGCTGCTGGTGCTGTTCAAGCGCAAGCGCAAACCTGATCCTGAGGCCATCGCCGAGCCTGTGGTGGTTGTGCCGCCCGTGGTGCAGGCACCGCTTGCCGCGCCGGTCGAGCCGATCATCGCACCACGTGCTACCGAGGCCGACGTACCACCGCCGGTTCGTGCCCCAGTCACTCCGCGCACGGAGACCAGTGCTACTGATCCGCTGGACGCTGCCAATATCTACCTGGCTTACGGTCGTCTGGGTGAGGCGGTGTCCGTGCTGCGCCAGGCCTCTCAGGCCAACCCACAGCGTCTGGATATCGGCTTCCGGCTGCTCGAAGTGCTGGCGCAGCAGGGCAACACCCTGGCCTTCGCCGAAGAGGAAATGCGCCTACGCGAGTACGGCTTCGACCCTGAGCGTATCGATGCCCTCAAAGCCAGCTATCCCGCGCTGTTCGCGCAGCCAGTCGATGAGCTGGAGTCTCTGGGCCCGCTGGAAGATCTGACCCTCGATTTGGACGACATGCCAGCAGAGCAAAAGCCCCAGGACGACGACTTTCAGCTCAACCTCGATGACCTGTCGCTGGATGCCGACTGGGATCTGGTGAACCCCTTCGAGAACGCCTCGCGCAAGAAGCGTCCTGGCCCTGAGGCCGATATGCCGCCTGCTGCGCCCGAGAACGCCTCGAGCGATATCTTCGGCCATGATGCGAACAGTCCGTTTGCCGGCACCATGCTGGTCGAGGAAGAGGACCCGCAGGAGGAGTGGCTGGAGCTGGACGAGCTGCCGGCAGACGCCTCCGAAGAGGCCGAGCGCTTTGTCACCAATCACGAGAATCTCACCAAGCTCAACCTGGCCATGGCCTATATCGAACAGGATGATCTGGAGGCCGCGTGCGACATCCTCAATGAGGTGATCAACGAAGGTGACGAGGAAGAGAAACAGGAAGCCCGCGAGCTGCTCGCGCGCATCGCCTGAATTCTTGTTGTTTTCATCCGAGCGCGGCCTGGCCGCGCTTTTTCATGGGCGTTGGTAAACGTCCGCTGTACTGGAGTGAGCCCATGAGCACCAGCAAAGCCGAAGTGACGATTACCTATTGCACTCAGTGCCAATGGCTGCTGCGCGCGGCGTGGTTGGCGCAGGAGTTGCTGTCCACCTTCGCTGACGACCTGGCCAGGGTCAGCCTCGAACCCGCCACTGGCGGTACCTTTTGTATTCAGTGCAATGGTGTGGAGATCTGGGAGCGCAAGGCCGACGGCGGCTTTCCAGAAGCCAAGGTGCTCAAGCAGCGAGTACGCGACCAGATTGATCCGGCCCGCGACCTGGGCCATAACGACCGCCCCGCAGCGAGTTAAATCCGCAGAGCCTCGAAACCTGGAAGCGTAGGGCTTGCCGTGCAGCGTTTCGTCCGTGCTTCGTCATGGCGGGCCGTTCGCTGGCGCCCCAGGACGGCGTGCTCCCCGGTCTGGTCTGCAGCTCAGGCCAGGCGTGCGCCATTGGGCAGTGGCTTGTCGAAGCCTGCCAGCACCACTTTGCCGTCGCTGTCGTAGACGCCGGTGACCAGCACCTCTGAGCGTACACCGGCAATGCGCTTGGGAGCGAAATTGCATACGCACAGTACTTGGCGTCCGACCAGTTCGTCGGCAAGATAATGGGCGGTGACCTGGGCACTGGAGGTGCGGATGCCCAGTTCACCTAGATCGACCTGCAGCACATAGGCAGGTTTGGTCGCTTTCTCGTTAGGTTCTGCGCTGATGAGGGTGCCGACGCGCAGCTCAACGCGCTCGAAGTCTTGCCATTCGATGATCTGCATGATGCTCTCCTGTTTTGGCCGCACTGTAACGGCGGCGAACAGACAGAGCTGTTGCAAAACTGCTGTTATTTGTCGCGAGGCTCACGCGCGCGCAGTACTCGGGGTGTCTCGCCGAAATGTCTGGAGAGGGCGGCTGTAAAGGCGCTTTGTGAGGTGTAGCCGACCCGCGCAGCGATTTCGCCAACGCTGAGACGGCTGTTGTGCAGCAGTTGGCGGCCCAGGCGCAGGCGTTTGTCGCGCACGTAGGCCATGGGCGTGAGCCCGGTCTCGTCGAGAAAACGATGGTGGAAGCGTGCCGCGGAAAGCCCGGCGAGGCTCGCCAGGTCCGCCACCTGAATGGGGTGGGCAGCATGTCGCTCGATATAGGCGTTCAGTGCGCTCAGCGGCAGGGCCGGGCTGGGAAGGAGTGCCGCTGGTGCATTGAGACTGGCCAGTAGCAGGATGGCGCCCTGGCGGGCGATCAGCGGATCTTTGACCGCGCTTGCGGCCAGCCAGTTGACCAGGCCACTCTGGTTTACCGACAGCTCGACTTTGTTTGGCGCTTCCAGCAGGCGGCGGCTGGCATCGGCATGATCACCCAGATTGCGCTGCAGCCAGTCGCCGGCCGGGATATCGAGCACTAGGCACTCGCTACCTGTGCGGCTCTCGCAGGCGTGGCGTGCACCGGCGGGGACGACCGCCAGCGTTTGCCGGCTGACACGACTGCCGTGGCCCGCTACCTCGAACTGCAGGTGGCCGCTCAGGCCGAACACCAACTGGGCATGGTCATGCTCATGGCAGACGATGTCATGGTGGTAGTGGCGAACTGACAAGAGCGCTGACATGGCGGGTTCCTCGAACGGTCGCGTCAGTTTACGCCCTGGATCGCAGGTTGGGTGCAACGGCGCACTCATAGGCGAAGCGCGCCGTCGTCATCGAATTGCCACGGCGCGTTCACAATCGTTTCACTGCGTTCGCGCAAGCTCGGCAAAAATCTGCCGGAGACTGCCCGATGAGCATCGAACCCCTGGTAAGGCCGAGCCGCAAGCAACCTGTACGCACGCTATGGATCTCCGACGTGCATCTGGGGACCCGCGACAGCCAGGCCGAACACCTGGCGGCGTTTCTCAAGCGCTACCAGGCCGAGCGAGTCTATCTGGTGGGTGACATCATCGACGGCTGGAAGCTGCGCAGCGGCATCTACTGGCCCCAGGCGCACACCAACGTGATCCGCCGGCTGCTGACCATGAGCAAGCGTGGCACCGAGGTCATCTACGTCACCGGCAACCACGACGAATTCCTGCGCCGTTACTCCAAGTTGCTGCTGGGCAATATCCAGCTGGTCGACGAGGCTGAGCATGTGACGGCCGATGGCCGCAAGCTACTGGTGATCCATGGCGATCAGTTCGACGTGATTACCCGTTACCACCGCTGGCTGGCCTTTCTCGGCGACTCGGCCTACACCGTAACCCTGGTGCTCAACCGCTGGCTCAATCACTGGCGGCGCCGTTACGGCTATGGCTATTGGTCGCTGTCGGCCTACCTCAAGCACAAGGTGAAGACGGCGGTGAACTTCATCAGTGACTTCGAGGAGGCGATCACCCATGAGTGCGCGCGTCGAGGTTTCGACGGCGTGGTGTGCGGGCATATCCACCATGCCGAAATCCGCAAGCTGGGCGACGTCGAGTACCTCAACTGTGGTGACTGGGTGGAGTCCTGCACGGCGCTGATCGAACATCCGGACGGCCGTATCGAGCTCTATCGTCTGGCCGAGGAGCAGCAGCGTCTGGCGCAGCTGCAGGCCGCCAAGGTGGCGGTCATCGAGCCGGCAGCATGAGGCTGCTGATCGTCAGTGACGCCTGGACGCCCCAGGTCAACGGTGTGGTCACCAGCCTGCTGGCGCTGGTTGGGGAATTGTGCGACATGGGTCATCAGGTGGAAGTGTTGTCGCCGCAACGCTTTAGCTGCGTGCCATGCCCGAGCTATCCGGAAATTCCCCTGGCCTGGAACCTGTGGCGCGTCGGCCCGGCCATCGAGGCGTTCGCACCCGACTGTGTGCACCTGGCCACCGAAGGCCCGCTGGGCTGGGCCGCCAGGCGTTGGTTGCTGCGCCGCGGCCTGGCCTTTTCCAGTGCGGTGCATACGCGCTTTCCCGAATACCTGACAGCGCGCTGCCGCTGGATCGGGTTGGGCGTCGGCTATGCCTGCCTGCAGCGCTTTCATCGCCACAGCCAGGCAGTGCTGGTCAGCACCGAGCGCTTGCGTGCTGGCTTGGCAGAGCGCGGGCTGCGGCGGTTGATGCTCTGGCGCAAGGGCGTGGATACGCAGCTTTTCGCGCCCAGGCCCGAGCTGGCAGCGCCGGTGAGTGCGATCTTCCTCTATGTCGGACGCATCGCCGCAGAGAAGAATCTGCAGGCGTTTCTCGATCTGCAACTGCCGGGCGAGAAGTGGGTGGTCGGTGATGGTCCGCAGCGCGTGATGCTGGAGCAGGTGTATCCGGGCGTGAAATTCTTTGGCTATCAGCACGGCGAGGCACTAGCCGATTTCTACCGGCGCGCCAGCGCGCTGGTGTTTCCGTCGCTAACCGACACCTATGGCCTTGTGATGCTCGAGGCCCAGGCCTGCGGCACGCCGGTGGCAGCCTTTAACGTGCCAGGGCCGCTGGATGTGGTGGTGCCAGGCGTGACCGGCGTGCTGGCCGCCAACTTGCGTGACGCCTGCCTGGCGGCGTTGGAACTGGATCGCGCACGCTGCGCCGAGGAGGCGGGGCGCCAATCGTGGCGGGCATCGGCGGTAGAGTTTCTGGCCAGCCAACCGCTGCTCAGTGGCAGGCCTGCCAGTGGTGAGTTGAGTAAGGTCATCGCGCGCAACTGCTGAGCAGCCTGCCTTAAATGATCTTGTCGCGCAGCTTTTCGGCGGCCTGTTCCAGGGCCTCGATGACCCGGTCCTTGTCGAAGTTCTGGATGCCGTTGGTGTCCAGGTACATGGAGAAGCCAGGCAACTCGTGCTCCATGTAGCTGGAACTGGCGCCCAGGTCGCGGCGAAAATCCACGACCTGGTAGATCTGCACCGGGCGGCTGAAGCCCTTGACGCTTATCTGGCCCTTGTCGCGGCACATGATTACGTCCTTGATCAGCGAATAGGTCTCGTGGGAGATCAGGATCTCACCGGCTTCGGCGGCGCTTTCCAGGCGGCTGGCGAGGTTCACGTCGCGGCCGATGATGGTGTAGTCCATGCGCGTGTCGGCACCGAAGTTGCCCACCGTGCAGTAACCGGTGTTGAGGCCCATGCGGATTTCCAGGGGTTTGGTAATGCCCTGGGCACGCCAGTGCTGGCGCAGCACCTTCATATGCTTGCGCATGGCGATGGCCATCGACACCGCGGCCATGGCGTCCTTCTTGGCGCCCTGGCTGCTCGGGTCACCAAAGAACACCATCACGCTGTCACCGATGAACTTATCGATGGTGCCGCCGAACTTCATGCAGATCTTCGACATCTCGTTGAGATAGGTGTTGAGCAGGTCAGTCAGGGCCTCGGCTTCCAGCTCCTCGGACAGCTCGGTGAAACCGCGGATGTCGGAAAAAAATACGGTGAGTTTCTTGCGCTGGGTTTCCAGGCGCACGTGCTTCTTGCCGCTGAAGATCGACTCCCACACCTGGGGCGACAGGTATTTGGCGAGGTTGCGAGCCAGGCGTGCGGCCTTTTCCTGCTCGCCCTTGATCTGGTGTCGTACCTGAGCAAGGCGAATGCCCTGCTGGTGCACGAAATAGGCCGAGATGCAGATATAGAAGATGGTGAAAGCGATGCTCACCAGGGCCACCAGCGCCGGTGTTTGCGGGGCCACGTGGAGGTCGGTGAGCGAGGCAGTGAGCAGCGTACCGCTGAAGGCGACCAGCAGCGCCACACTCATGTCGCGCAAGCCACCGACTATCAGGGTACTGAAACTCAGGGTCAGCAGAAACATCAGGCTGGGTACCACCGAAAACCCGAGTAGTGCCGCAAATGCGCCACAGTGCAGGGCATCGACGAACAGCAGGCTCATCAGTGTGCGATGTCGGTGGTCGTCGCGAAAGCGTTTGCTCAGCCAGTGAGCCAGGTGGGGATAGAGCAGCGCATAGGGCACGAGCCACAGCAGGCCGTGGCTGAACACTTGCTCATAGGTGCCGGCTGCTACGCTCGCGGCCACGGCAAGATAGGCCAGCACCCGCGAATAATATTCGCGGGTGAGCAACGAGGGCAGGTTTGGTACGGCGGTAATACTGGTGCTCATGCGCTAACGGCGACCCCTGCTGAAAGTCCGACTGCATGACCGAGCGCCAGGCTGCAAGCGGCGTGCGGACGGGGCCAGCGGAAAGTGGGGATCATATACGCTGCAGGGCCGGTCGGCAAAGGCGCAATGCCATGACGGCGCTAATCCCGGCGTGGGCAATTGCATTTGACCGTTCGTTCAGAAACGAATGCGTCCGGTGAGCATGTCCTTGAGCATCACCCAGTCGCCCATCAGCGAATACAGCGGGTACTGGAAGGTGGCGGGGCGATTGCGTTCGAAGGCGAAGTGACCGACCCAGGCGAAGCCATAGCCGATCACCGGCAGGGCCAACAGCCACAGCCATTGCCCGCTGGTCAGCGCATAGCCAAGCACCACCAGCACCAGAAGGCTGCCGACATAATGCAGGCGCCTGCAGGTCGGGTTGCGGTGTTCTTCCAAGTAGTAAGGATAGAACTCGGCGAAGGAGCTAAAACGCTCGCGGGGCTGGCTGCTCATTGCGACTTCCTGTTGTTGTTATGTTCGCAAAGTCTAGGCCGAGATTGCCGGCAGCAACAGGGTCAATGCCGCCAGAACGCCGGCATAAACAGCACCAGCACGGTGAGGATTTCCAGGCGGCCCATCAGCATGCCCAGGGTCAGTAGCCACTTGGCCATGTCCGGCAGGCTGGCGTAGGTGCCGGCCGGGCCGATGATCGGGCCCATGCCTGGGCCGACGCCGGCGACCGTGCTGGCGGCGCCGCTCAGGGCGGTGATCCAGTCCAGACCGCAGAGGGTCAGAGCCAGGGCCAGCACGGCGATGATGATGGTGAAGAAGAACGAGAAGGTCAGAATCGAGCGAACGATGTCTTCGTCCAGGCGATGACGGTTGTACTGCTGCTTGATCACCGCACGCGGGTGCACCAGTTGCATCAGGTTGGCCTTGAGCAGGATGTAGGCGACCTGGAAGCGGAAGATCTTCAGACCGCCGGCCGTAGAGCCCGAGCAGCCGCCGATAAAGCCCAGGTAGAAGAACAGCATGCCGGCGAAACCGCCCCATAGCGAGTAGTCGCCCAGAGCGAAGCCGGTGGTGGTCATCACCGAGGTGGCGTTCACGGCCACGTGGCGCAGGGCGTCGAGCCAGTGCAGGTCGGTGGTGAAGTAGTACCAGGTGCCCATGGTCAGCCAGACACCCAGCAGAATGCCGAGAAAACCGCGCACCTGCTGATCGGCTAGCACGGCGCCAAAGTTGCCGCGTAGCGTGGACACGTAGAGTACGAACGGCAGGCTGCCGAGAATCATCAGCACCACGGCGACCCAGTGCACGGCCGGCTGCGTCCATTTGGCCAGCGACAGGTCCGAAGTGGAGAAACCGCCGGTGGAGATCGCCGACATGCTGTGGTTGATCGCATCGAAGAAACTCATGCCTGCCAGCCAGAAGGCCAGGCAGCCGAGCAGGCTGATGCCGAAGTAGGCCACCGCCATGTACTTGGCGACCATGTGCGAGCGCGGCATGACCTTGTCGGAGCGGTCCGAGGATTCGGTCTGGAACAGGCGCATGCCACCGATGCGCAGCATGGGCAGAATCGCCACCGCCATGGCGATGAAGCCGATACCGCCGAGCCAGTGCAGCATCGAGCGCCAGATCAGAATGCCCGGCGACATGTTGTCCAGGCCAATCAGCACCGTGGCGCCAGTGGCGGTGATGCCCGACATGCTCTCGAAGAAGGCGTCGGTGTAGCTCATGTGTTGGGTGAACATGAACGGCAGGGCGGCGAAGATGCACACCATCAGCCAGCTCGATACCGTCAGCATGTACATGTCGCGGGGGCGCAGGTGCACGTCCTGGGGCTTGCCGCGGGCGATCATCGACAGCCCGGCGATAAAGGTGATCAGACTCGACCAGGCGAAGGGGCTCACCTCTGCGGCGCGGTCGAAGACGAACAGGGTGAACATTGGGCCGATCATGCCAATGGCCAGGGTAATCAGGAAAATGCCATTGATGAATGCGATAAGTCGTAGGGTCGGCCAGGCCATCGGTTTTATCCGCGAAAAAGTGGCGCCATTCTACCTGTGCCGGCATCGCTGTACACCCGCTGGCGCGCCCGTCGTCAGGCGCCTGCGGGCCTCTTTACAAGTTGCTTGCGGTGCATAGAATACGCCGCCAGGTGCCGGCCCTTGCCGGTTTCTGAGCCCTCTCATCATGTCCGAAAGCAATCCTTGTCTCACGTGCGGCGCCTGCTGCGCGTATTTTCGTGTGTCCTTCTTCTGGGGTGAGTGTCAATCGGCCGGTGGCAGTGTGCCGGACGAGCAGGTCATCCAGATCTCTCCGCACCTGGTTGCCATGCGCGGTACCGAATACAAGCCCGCGCGTTGCAATGCGTTGCTTGGCGATGTCGGCCAGGGCACCCGCTGCACGATTTACGAGCAGCGTTCCAGCCCTTGCCGCGATTTCCAAGCCTCCTGGGCCAACGGTGAGCACAACCCGCGTTGCGATGATGCGCGTAAGGCCTATGGCCTGCCGCCTTTAACGCCGCCTGTGCAGCCGGAGCTATCGCCGGATCGGGTAGCGTAGGTGGCTGCTTGATCGCCGTTACGTGTAGCCCGGGTCGAGCGCAGCGACACTCGGGATATTGCCTTGGGTATCGCTTCGCTCAACACCAGGCTGCGGGCGCGCTGTGGTCTGCGAAGCTCATGCTCGGCTGGTAGAATCCCGGCTCTTTTCCTCTGGAGGTGAACCGATGGATGCCCTCGATACGCTGATCAACCGTGTTTCCGCGCCGCGCCTGATCGAACCGGCGCCGACTGCCGAGCAGCGCGAGCGGCTGTTCAGGGCTGCGCTGCGGGCGCCGGATCATGGCCAACTACGCCCCTGGCGATTTCTCACCGTCGAGGGGGATGCGCGCCATGCACTCGGCGAGCTGTACGCCGAGGCGATTGCCAGCAAGAACCCGCAGGCCGACGAAGAGGCGCTGACTAAGGCACGCAACATGCCGCTGCGTGCACCGCTGATGATCGTGGTGATCGCGCGCATCCAGGAGCACCCCAAGGTGCCGGCCCAGGAGCAGGTATTGGCTGCCGGATGTGCTGCCCACGGCATTCTGCTCGCCGCCTATGCCCAGGACATCGGCGCGGTCTGGCGTACGGGGGAGCTGTCCTACGACGCGGTGGTGAATGCTGGCCTGGGGTTGGCGGCCAATGAGCAGGTGATCGGCTACCTGTATCTGGGCACGCCACAGCGCGAGCTGCGTGAGGCGCCGGCGGTAAATGTCGATGAGTATGTCAGTGGCTGGACGGGCAAAGCGTAGGGCTGACCGCTTTTACCACTCGGGCTATTCATAGGTCGGATAAGCGCAGGGGCACGCGAGTCGGCATATTTTGTTTTTGTGGGAGCGTGCCTACGCGCGAGTTCGCGGGCGTGGGCTGGGGCGTCCCCGCCCGCGGCCGCACGACGCCGAGCCAGCCACCCTTGTCAGTAGGCTGTAAAAGAGAAGGCTAAAAAGCCGTCTCCAGCGGCAGCACCAGCTTGGCACTAAACCCGCCTTGCGGGTGATTCGCCAGTTCCAGCCGACCGCCATGGCGTTCGGCGGCGCGCCTTGTGATGGCCAACCCCAGGCCATGGCCGGCTGCCGATTGGCCGGGAGCGCGAAAGAATGGCTCGCCCAACTGGTGCAGGTATTCGGCAGCCACGCCGGGGCCATGGTCGCGTACCTCCAGGTGAGCCTCGTTGCTGCGGCGCACGACATTCAGCTCGATGGACTGACCATCGGGATTGAAGCGCAGGGCATTGCGCAGCAGGTTGTCCAGGGCGCGTTCGATCATCGCCGGCCAGCCGCGCAGGTGCATGCCTGGTTGCAGGCAGACGTCGAGCTGCTGGGTTGGATGGCTGAGGGCCATGTCCTCGCGCAGCTTGGCGGCCAGTTGTGCCAGGTCGATGGGCTGGGTAGCGCTAGGCTCGGCATCCAGACGGGCGAGAATGAGGATCTCGCTGATAAGGTCTTCAAGGCGGTCGCATTCGCGGATCAGCCTTGGCCACAGCTTCTCGCGCTCGGCCGGCTCGGCGCGCTCGGCCAGTGCCAGGGCGATGCGCAGGCGGGCCAGCGGCGAGCGCAGCTCATGGGAGACGTCACGCAACAGCTGGCGCTGGCTGCCGATCAGGTCCTGCAGGCGCGCGCCCATGCGGTTGAAATCGTTGGCCAGCACGCCAAGCTCGTCACGCCGGCTGGCCAAACGTGCCAGGCTGTTCTGCTGGTAGGCTGTCTGTCCCAGGTCGTGTACCGCGCCGCGCAGGCGATTCAGCGGGCGGGTGATGGACAGGGTCAGCAACAGGCTGAGCCCGGTCAATACTACCAGGGCGATACCCAGTGCGCTGAGTGGCCACAGCAGGCTGCCACGGTGCCAGGCATCCAGTTCCGGGTGGGGAATACGGTAGATGAACAGGTAGGTTTCGCCGCTTACCGGGCTGGTGTACTCGGTGGTCAGGCGCCGCCACGGCAGCCGCTTGTCGCCTTTGTTGCGCTCTTCCATGGCCGCCGCACGAGGCGGGAAGGTGCCGCGAATAGCCGGCTGGCCGGTGTCCGCCAGTACCTGGGTGTCGATGCGAAAGCGCCTTTTGCGCTGCTCGAGCAGATCCTGCGCCGCCTTGGGGCCGTCATTCTCGAAGGCTTGTACCCATTCGGCCGGCAGATTTTCCAGGCCTGGGTGCTGGTTGAGAATCCAAGCGTCCTGATTCAGGGCGCGGCCGAGCAGCATGGACAGGCCCGCGACTAGGGCAATCGCCAGCCAAAAACTGCCAAAAATCCGCCAGAACAATGAACGCACAGGAGCTCCTTCAAACGGCAAACGCCTGCACCACTTGAGTGGTGCAGGCGGCAAGTTGACTGGTCGTGATCACGGCCAGCGACAGGGTCAGCCAGCTTTCTTGTGCTCGGCTTTCCAGGCTTCGAATTCTTCGCGGTCGGCCTTGCGTTCTTTCATCTTGGCGACATGTTCGTCGAAGGTCTTCTGTTGCTCGGGGGTCAGCAGACCGCGAATGGCTTTTTGCTGCTTGTCATGGGAAGCCTCGCGTTCGTTTTTCAGGGCCTGCTTGTCGGCCTCGGGCAGTTTGTCCAGATAACGCTGGATCATCTCGCGGTCGTTCTTGCGCTGATCCATCATCAGTTTGTGAACCTGGCGTTGTTGATCCTTGTTCAGATCCAGCTCATGGAACATACGTGGGCCTGGGCCCGGGCCGCCTGGGCGGTGGTCGTCACCGGGAGCAGCCATGGCCAGGGTCGGCAGGGTCATGGCGAGGAGCAGGGCGGTCATGGTCTTGCGCATGGTGTATCTCCTTGTCTCGAAACCGGCCGGTTGCCGGATGTGCCCAGATTAGGGCTTTCAAGGTAAGGCGCAGTCAGCCAAGGTAAAGGCAGGGTAAAGGTCGGCCGCGCTTTGTAAAGCGGGCCGCCGTGCATCAGGGCGCGTAGTAATAACCGCGGCCGCGCAGCGCGACCACACGGGGGCGGCCATCGGGGTGGGGGCCAATCTTCTTGCGCAGGTTGCTGACGTGCATGTCCAGGCTGCGGTCATAGAGGGTCAGCTTGCGGCCCAATGCCAGTTGAGCAAGCGCCTGCTTGTCGACCGGCTCGCCCGGTTGCTTGAGCAGCGCTTCGAGCACCCGGCTCTCGGAAAGCGTCAGCACGATTTCCTGACCCTCGGCGCCCAATGCGGCCACGCCACGTGCCGGGCTGAAACGCAGGTCGCCGATCTCGATCTGGCTGGAGGTGGCCGGCGGCAGGCTGCGGCGCAGTACCGCACGCAGGCGAGCGGTCAGCTCGCGTGGGTCGCACGGCTTGGCTAGGTAATCGTCGGCGCCCAGCTCAAGGCCGAGAATGCGGTCCAGCGGCTCGCCACGCGCCGAGAGCATCAGCACGGGCAGCTCCGGGTGCTCGCTGCGTAGCTGCTTGAGCAGTTCCAGGCCGCTGCCATCAGGCAGCATCACGTCCAGCACCACGGCGTCGGGTGCTTGTTGCGCTAGCGCTTGGCGTGCAGCTTGGCCGTCGTGGCAGGCGGTGACCTGGAAGCCTTCCTGGGTCAGCCAACTGGCCAGCAGGTCACAGAGTTCGACGTCGTCGTCGATCAGCAGCAGCTCACTCATGGCGGTGATGACGAATCCTATTACGGCAGGACGTGCTTGAAGGGCTTGACCACCACGCTGGCGTAGACGCCGGCGGTGCGGAACGGGTCGGCGTTGGCCCAGGTTTTGGCGGCTTCCAGCGACTCGAACTCGGCGACGATCAGGCTGCCAGTGAAACCCGCCGGGCCCGGGTCATTGCTGTCGATGGCCGGGTTGGGGCCGGCCAGCACCAGACGGCCTTCGCTTTTCAGCTGCTCCAGCCGAGCCAGGTGAGCAGGGCGAACGGAGAGGCGAAGCTCGAGGGAGTTTTCCACGTCGGTGGCGATGATGGCGTAGAGCATGTCGATCCTTGTGGGTAAACCGCGAGAAAAAGGCGAGAGAACGGCGCGATAGCGGGGCAGGAATCTGCCGGCCGCGGCATAATAACAAACATGAATCGTCGGGAAAGCGCCCCTTATGCAGGTTGATCTTCATTGTCACAGCACCGCCTCGGACGGCGCCTTGCCGCCTGCCGAGGTTGTCGCGCGGGCGCACGAGCGTGGCGTCACGACGCTGGCGCTGACCGATCACGACACCCTCGAAGGACTCGATGAGGCACGTGCCACGGCAAGCGAGCTGGGCATGCAGTTGGTCAATGGCATCGAACTGTCCTGCACCTGGGGCGGCGCGACTATCCATGTGCTGGGCTATGCCTTCGACAGCGACGCGCCGGCCTTGCGCCAAGCCATCGCCGAACTGCACCAGGGCCGCTGGCTGCGAGCCGAGGAGATTTCCCGGCGCCTGGCGCTCAAGGGCATGGAAGGCGCGCTGGAAGGCGCGCGGGCGATTCAGCAGGCCCAGGGTGAAAGCGACAACGCCCCGGCGCGTCCGCATTTCGCGGAGTTCATGGTGCGCGCCGGTTTCGTCAAGGATCGCGCCGACGCCTTTCGCAAATGGCTGGGCTCCGGCAAGCTCGGCGACGTCAAGCAGCACTGGCCGACGTTAGATGAAACGCTCGAGACGCTGCGCCAGTCCAACGCATGGATCAGCCTCGCGCACCCCTGGCAATACGACTTCACGCGCAGCAAGCGCCGCAAGCTGGTGGCAGCCTTCGCCGCAGCAGGCGGCCATGCGCTGGAAGTCGTCAACGGCATGCAGCCGGCCGAGCAGGTCGGTGGCCTGGCGATCCTGGCGCGTGAATTCGGTCTAATGGCCAGTGTAGGCAGCGACTTTCACGCCCCGGGCGACTGGTCGGAGCTGGGTTTGTACCGGCCGCTGCCCGATGACCTTTCCCCGTTATGGACGCGTTTCGGCTGCGCGCCCTCGACCGAAGCCGTTTGAGAGTTGCTAGCCATGAGCCAGTTTTTTCAGATCCACCCGGAAAGTCCCCAGGCCCGTCTGATCAAGCAGGCGGTCGACATCATCCGCAACGGTGGCGTGGTGGTGTATCCCACCGACTCGTCCTACGCGGTGGGCTGCCAGATGGGCGCCAAGAACGCCATGGAGCGCATTCGGCGCCTGCGTCAGCTCGATGACAAGCACAACTTCACCCTGGTGTGCCGCGACCTGTCGCAGCTCAGCACCTTCGCCAAGGTCGACACCGCCGCCTTTCGGCTGCTGAAGAACCACACGCCGGGGCCGTACACTTTCATTCTCAACGCCACCCGCGAAGTGCCGCGCATGCTGCTGCACCCCAAGCGCCGCACCATCGGCCTGCGGGTGCCCAGCTATCCCATCGCCGCGGCACTGCTCGAAGAACTCGGCGAGCCGATGATGAGCGTCAGCCTGATCCTGCCTGGCGAGGACCTGCCGATGAGCGACCCTTACGAGATGCGTCAGATGCTTGAACACCAGGTGGATCTGATCATCGACGGCGGTTTTGGCGGCCTCGAGGCCTCCACGGTGATTGGCCTGGTGGACGACGAGCCCGAGGTGATCCGCGTCGGTTGTGGCGATCCGTCGCCTTTCGAGTCGCACTGATTCGATGTCGACCGCGACCGAAACCGTCGACAGCCAGGCCGGCGCCCAGCAGGAGCTGCCGTTCGCCATGGTCTATGGCGAGGCGCTCACCGAGCTGCCCGTCGACCTGTACATCCCGCCGGACGCCCTGGAGGTGTTTCTCGAAGCCTTCGAGGGCCCGCTGGATCTGCTGCTCTATCTGATCCGCAAGCAGAACATCGACGTGTTGGACATCCCGGTGGCGGAGATCACCCGCCAGTACATGGGCTACGTCGAGCTTATGCACACCGTGCGCCTGGAGCTGGCCGCTGAGTACCTGGTGATGGCGGCCATGCTCGCCGAGATCAAGTCACGCATGCTCTTGCCGCGCTCGGCCGAGGCCGAAGAAGAGGAAGACGACCCGCGCGCCGAGCTGATTCGCCGCCTGCTCGAATACGAGCGCTTCAAGGCTGCCGCCGAGGGCATCGACGCGCTGCCGCGGGTGGGCCGTGACCTGATCGTGCCGCGCGTCGAGGCGCCCGAAGCGCGGGCGCGCAAACTCTTGCCGACTGTGGACCTTCAGGAACTGCTGGTGTCGATGGCCGAAGTGCTGCGCCGCGCCGACATGTTCGAAAGCCACCAGGTCAGTCGCGAGGCGCTGTCCACCCGCGAGCGCATGGGTGAAGTGCTCGACCGCCTCAAGGACGGCGCATTCGTGCCGTTCGTGCAGCTGTTCAGCGCAGAAGAAGGGCGACTTGGCGTGGTGGTGACCTTCATGGCGATTCTCGAACTGGTCAAGGAATCCCTGGTCGAGCTGGTGCAGAACGAAGCCTTCGCCGCCGTGCACGTGCGCCTGCGCGTGGCGGGCGTGGAAGAGGGCGACAGCGAGTTCGAATGAACTGCTAGACTCGCCGCTTTCGTGGCTGCACGCGGTGTTTCCTGCTTATGAACCTGTCCGATCCCAAGCAACTCTCCACCTTGCTCGAGGGCCTGCTGCTGGCCTCCGGCAAGCCGCTGTCGCTCGAGCGGATCATGGAGCTGTTCGAGGAGGCCGAGCGCCCCGAGGCCGATGTGTTTCGCAAGGCGCTGGCGATTCTCGGGGGCAGTTGCAAGGGCCGTGCCTTCGAGCTCAAGGAAGTGGCTTCCGGCTATCGCCTGCAGATTCGCGACACCTTCTCGCCGTGGGTCGGCCGCCTCTGGGAAGAGCGCCCGCAGCGCTATTCGCGGGCCATGCTGGAAACCCTGGCGCTGATCGCCTACCGCCAACCCATCACCCGTGGCGAGATCGAGGAAATCCGTGGCGTGGCCGTGAACAGCCAAATCGTCAAGACGCTGCAGGAGCGCGAGTGGATCCGCGTGGTCGGCTACCGTGACGTGCCCGGTCGGCCCGCCATGTTCGCCACCACCAAGGGCTTTCTCGATCATTTCAACCTGAAGAACCTCGACGAGCTGCCGCCGCTGGCCGCGCTGCGCGAGCTGGAGCCCGAACCGGTGCTGGCTCAGGATGACGATGACCCGGCGGTGCCGCAGAGTCTGCAAGCACGCGCCGATCTGGCCCTGGCGGACGAAGATTCCGAGCAGGAAATCGATGCCCAGGCCAAGGCCGAAACCAGCTTCGGCTCGCTGCTCGCTGAGCTGGACGCCATGGAGCAGGGCCTGAAAACCGACTTCGATGACCTGGCACGCGATGGCGATGAGTCGAACCCGGATGCGCCGGAAACGGTCTCTAACGCTGTGGACGGCCCGTCCACCAGCGAGCGTGAAGAGACGTCATGAAAGATCCCTGCATCAGCGTCTGCAAATTCGATGACGGCATCTGCCTGGGCTGCGGACGCAGCAAGGCGGAAATCAAGGCCTGGAAGAAGCTCGACAAGGCCGAACGGCGCCTGGTCGTCGCCAAGGCCGACATGCGCCTGCTGGCAATGGGTAGCAAGGCACGTCGCAAACGCTAGCCACCGACCAGCGGTCAGTCGCTAGACCGCTCGCCGGCTATGCTCTGCTGGCAGGTGCTTCCAGCGCCTGATCCGCGTATGATGCGCGCCCCTTCGACGACTTGATCGTCCCATCACCAGAAAACACCGGGAGGTGCCCAGATGAGTGAAACCGAAGAATACAGCCCCGCTGGCGAAAAACTGCAGAAGGTCCTGGCACGCATGGGCCTGGCCTCGCGCCGCGAAATCGAATCCTGGATCACCGCCGGCCGCGTCAAGGTCAATGGCAACGACGCCAGCCTCGGCCAGCGTGTCGACCTGCATGACGCCATCTCTGTCGACGGTCGTCTGCTACGCCGCGAAGAGGCGACGGAAACCGTGCGCCGCGTGCTGATCTACAACAAGCCCGACGGCGAGATCTGCACCCGCGACGACCCGGAAGGCCGCCCGACGGTATTCGACCGCTTGCCACGCCCGAAAGACGGCCGCTGGATCAATATCGGTCGCCTGGACATCAACACCACCGGTCTGTTGATGTTCACCACCGACGGCGAGCTGGCCAACCGCCTGATGCACCCGTCCTACCAGATGGACCGTGAGTATGCCGTGCGCGTACGTGGCGAGGTGGACGAGGAGATGATCGAGCGCCTCAAGGCGGGCGTGATGCTCGAGGACGGCCCGGCCAAATTCACCGATATCCAGGAAGCGCCGGGCGGCGAAGGCTTCAACCACTGGTATCACTGCGTGGTCATGGAAGGTCGTAACCGCGAAGTACGTCGCCTGTGGGAATCCCAGGGCCTGGTGGTCAGCCGCCTGAAGCGCGTGCGCTTCGGCCCGGTGTTCATGACCTCGGACCTGCCCATGGGCCGCTGGCGCGAAATGGGCCAGCGCGAAGTTGACATCCTCAGCGAGGAAGTTGGCCTTAAGCCGGTTGCCTTGCCGGAGATGAAGGAAAAGACCCGCGAGAAGCTCGACCGCATGCAGCGCAAGGCCGCCAAGCCGGTTGGTCGTGGTGAGCGCCCGGGACGCACCCTGCGTCCTGCCAACGGTGGTCCTGCCCAGGGTTCAGCTCGCGGTACTCGTGAAGAGCAAGGTGAGCGCCCAAGCCGTACCCCCCGTACGCCGCGGGCCGACTCTTCTCGCGGTACGCCAGTTGCCGAGCGCCCGCGTGATGTCGGCAAGAAGCCGGGCAAGCCGCGTGGCGAGCGCGCCGAGTCGAGCGAGCGGGTGCCACGCAAGCCGGCGGATAGCGATAACCGTCGCAGCCGTCCGGCTGGTGATGGCCAGCGTCCGGGCTTCGGTCGCGGCAGCCGCAAGCCGCAGTGAAGGCTGAAAGCTTGGTGTAGCGTAGGGGCGGCAACGCCCTCGGCAGGAGAGCACACAGGCTAGCCTGTAGGAGCGGCTTTAGCCGCGATTCCCTGCGAAGGGCTCGCGGCTGAAGCCGCTCCTGCGCATCGATGCCAGCAGCTTACTGATGAAAAGGGCCCCGATCCTTACGGACGGGGCCCTTTTTCATGGGCGTTGATCAGGCGATTCAGACAGCCATGGCCAGGCAGTTGCGGCCGCTGCGCTTGGCGCTGTACAGCGCCTTGTCGGCGCGGTTGAGCAGACCGTCCACCGACTCGCCGAGTTTCAGGCTGGCGCAACCCAGGCTGATGGAAATCTGCACCGGACGGCCCTGCGCCACGCACTGTAGACCCAGTACCGCCTCGCGCAGGCGCTCGCCAACCAGCTGCGCACCCTCGCGCGACGTGGCGGAAAGCAATACCAGAAACTCCTCGCCACCATAGCGGAACACCATGTCGATGTTGCGCAGCTGATCCTTGATAGTAGTCGCCACCGCCTTGAGTACTTCGTCGCCGGCGCTGTGGCCGTGCTCGTCGTTGATGCCCTTGAAGTGATCGATGTCCAACATCAGCAATGACATCGGCTGGCCGCTACGGCGTGCCAGTTCGATCTCGCGGCCCAGCACTTGGTCCATGGCGATGCGGTTGCCGGTGTTGGTCAGCGGATCGCGCAGCGCGCTCTGGATTGCCACGCGGTAGAGCAGGGCGTTGCGCAGCGGATACATGAGGCTGGCCAGCAGGGATTCGAGCTGCGCCAGTTCGTGATCGGAAAAACGCTGGCGCCTCCGGAAGGTCAGCTCACCCAGGTACTCGCTCTCATGGCTGAGGCGATAGGTCGCCGAGTGATTGGCCTGCTGGCCGAAATCCAGGCGCAGGTCGCTGCTCGAGTGCTGATAGCCCAGCGAATCCACCGCAACCAGGTGCTGCAGTTCACGGAAGAAGGTGGCGAGGATGCGCTCGGCGTCCAGGCTGGTCTGCAATTGCAGGCCGAGGCGTTGACGCAGCTGTGCCAGGCTGACCGGGCGGGTCTGCTCCTTTTGCGCTGAAGCGCCGAGACGCTGCACTTTGGCGGCATCGAAATCGATGGTGTTTTTCTGGCTGGGTGGGACCATTTTTGTGAACCTCTGGCGCTTCATTGCAGCTTGCAGGCTACAGAGCTAATTTCGTGCCAGTCTTTTAGGGCCGATTAAAAGCCTTGAGGTTCAACAGGTTGCAGCTGATCGATAGCGGCAGAGGGCCATTGATGGCAATGCGCCGTCAGAATGACGGCAAGCATTTGCCGCTCTGGAAAGACGCCGCGACAATTTAATGTCGCGGCGCCGATCGTGGTGGGCGAGGGCGATAAGGCGGCGATTATTGGGCGTCGAATGCCTGGCCATTGATGCCCTTGCTATCCGGCCCCATCAGGTACAGGTAGACCGGCATGATGGCCTCCGGCGTCGGTCGGGTCTGCGGATCCTCGCCAGGATAAGCCTGGGCGCGCATGTCGGTGCGGGTGCCGCCCGGGTTGACGCTGTTGGCGCGGATCGTAGTGATGCCTTCGATCTCGTCGGCCATCACCTGCATCAGCCCTTCGGTGGCGAACTTGGACACCGCATAAGCGCCCCAGTAAGCGCGGCCCTTGCGGCCCACGCTGCTGGAGGTGAATACCACCGAAGCATCGGCGGACAACTTGAGCAGCGGCAACAGTGTGCTGGTCAGCATGAACATCGCGTTGACGTTGACCTGCATGACACGCATGAAATTATCGCCGGACAGCTGCTCCAGCGGTGTACGTGGGCCGATGATCGAGGCGTTGTGCAGCAGGCCGTCGAGCTTGCCGAATTCCTTTTCGACCATCGCCGCCAGCTCGTCGTACTGGTGCGGCAGCGCCGTTTCCAGGTCGAATGGAATCACCACCGGCTGCGGGTGGCCCGCCTGCTCGATGGCGTCGTAGGTACGCGCCAGGTTCTCCTCGCTCTTGCCCAATAGCAGCACGGTAGCGCCATGGGCAGCATAGGTGCGCGCTGCGGCGGCGCCAATCCCGCGGCCGGCGCCGGTCACCAGGATCACGCGATCCTTGAGCAGGTCGGGGCGGGCGCTGTAATCGAACATGGCAACAGTCCTCTGGTTTCGAAGGGATGAAATGAATGGAGCCCGCCGACAAGGCAGCGGGCTCATTTTAGGCGGGGGACGCTCAGCGCTTGCTGATCGGTGTCATGAAGGGGCAAACGATTCAGCAGCTGCACAGCGCCTGATCGAGCACCTTGCGCAGCTCCAGCGGGTGGTCGATGACCACGTCGGCGCCCCAGTGACGGGGGTTGTCGTCGGGGTGGATGTAGCCGTAGGTGACCGCCGCGGTCTTGGTGCCGGCGTCGCGGCCGGATTCGATGTCGCGCAGGTCGTCGCCGACGAACAGCACGCTGGCCGGGTCGAGTTTGAGGGTCGAGCAGGCGAGGATCATCGGCTCCGGATCGGGCTTGCTGCGGGTCACGTGGTCCGGGCAGATCAGGATCGAGGAGCGCTCGGCCAGGCCCAGGCGCTGCATGATCGGCTCGGCGAAACGCAGCGGCTTGTTGGTCACCACGCCCCAGATCAGCTTGGCCCGTTCGATATCCT
This sequence comes from Phytopseudomonas straminea, assembly GCF_900112645.1. Taxonomy (GTDB): domain Bacteria; phylum Pseudomonadota; class Gammaproteobacteria; order Pseudomonadales; family Pseudomonadaceae; genus Aquipseudomonas; species Aquipseudomonas straminea. The sequence continues at coordinate 39,759 of NZ_FOMO01000011.1, forward strand.
CGAGCAGCGGCTCGATGCCTTCGTAGGGGCGGGTCAGCACCGCGCAGTGATCCTGATAGCGCTCCAGGAACTCCAGGCGCAAGGCTTCGAAACCCGGGCTCATCGGGTCGATGTCGAAGGCGTTGAGGATCATCGCCCGGGCACCGCCGGAGACGTGGTCGCGAATCAGCTTTTCCGCCACCGGCGGCAGGCCGCGCTCGGCGCGCATGGCCTGGCAGATGGCGATGAAGTCCGGCGCGCTGTCGAGCAGCGTGCCATCCATGTCGAAAAGAACCGCGCGCAAGCGCATCAGGCCTCCTTGGGGATTCGAGTCATAGCGTTGGCATGTGCCCACATCGGCGTAGGCAAATGGCGTAGGCCGCATGTTGCCAGTTTCCGTTGCCGATTGGGGCGGCGTTCTCCCACTGTATGTCACTTTGTCGCAGCGTGCAGCCGCTCAGCTCATCAGGCTTACCTGGGCGGCGACGATGCGCCATTGGCCATCCAGCTTCACCCAGCTCTGCTGCTGGCGGCCGATGCGCTCGCTGCCCGCGCGGGTGAACTCGGTGCTGCACACCGCGAAGTTCTCGCCGTAGGTGGTGATGACCGTGTTGTGCAATTCGCGGTGCAGGCCGGCGGTTGGTCGCGCAGCGCGAAAGGCGCGGATCTCGTCGATGCCATAGAGGTTTTCGGAGGCGCCGAGGCGCACGGTGCGCGGGTCGTGCCAGAACAGCTCGTCGAGCACGGCGATATCGTTGCTGACCAACGCCCGTTCGTAGCGCTGGAAGGCCGCGGTGACTTCGGCGTGCACGGCGGGCAGGTCTATCTGTTCAGGGTTCATGCATTCACTCCAGATTCACGGCTTGGGCTTGCGCGATGCCCAGGCGTTCCAACGCTGCAGCAGCCCGCAGGCAGGCATCTTCACGAAATGGCGCGGCGATCAGCTGCACGCCGATCGGCAGGCCGGCGGCGGTACGCAGCGGCACGCTGACCACCGGCAGGCCGAGGAAGGAAATCGGCTGGGCCAGCATGCCCATGCTGGCGCGGGTCGGCAGATCGACGCCGTTGATGCGCAGGGTCGCCTGGCCGATCGGCGTCGCGCTGGTGGGCGTTGCCGGGGCGATCAGCACATCGATATCGTTGAACAGCGGCAGTACCTGGTTCCGGAAATGCCGCCGGAAGCGCTGCGCCTGGACGTACCAGGCGGCGGGAATCATCGCGCCAGCCAGCAGACGTTCGCGCGACAGCGGCTCGAACATCTCCGGTGAGCTGCGCAGTGCCGGCAGGTAGGCGTTGCCGCCCTCGCTGGCGCTGATGATGAACGCCGAGGTGCGGGCCAGCTCGGCGTCGGCCAGGGTGACTTCCTCGCTGGCGTTCAGGGCCTTGGCGGCCCGGGCCACGGCCTCACGGGCGCTGTCATCGCACCACTGCTGGAAGTAGCCACCCAGCACGCCGACGCGCAGGCCACCCAGATCCTGCTCGAGAAGCTCCGATACGGCTTGCGGCGGCTGGCTGGCCTGGAAACCGTCCGCCGGATCATGGCCCTGCAGTGCGTCGTAGACGGCGGCAAGGTCGGCGGTGCTGCGCGCCAGCGGCCCGATATGGTCGAGGCTGCCCACGAAGGGGTGCGAGCCGCTGCGCGACAGCCTGCCAAAGGTGGGCTTGAGGCCGAAGATTCCGCAGAGCGAGGCGGGCACGCGAATGGAGCCGTTGGTGTCGCTGCCCAAGGAGAAGTTCACCAGGCCGGCTGCGACCGCCGCTGCCGAGCCTCCGGAGGATCCACCGGCGATGCGCGACAGGTCGTGGGGGTTGCGGGTCGCGCCGAAGTGGGTGTTTTCCGTGGTGAACCCGTAGGCGTAGGCATCCATGTTCAGCATCCCCGCGAGCAGGGCGCCGCTGGCGGACAGCTGACGCACGGCCCAGGCGTCGGCCTGTGCGGCCGGTCGGTTCTGGAACAACTGGGCACCGGCCAGAGTCGGAAAGCCAGCGACATCGAACAGGTTCTTCGCCCCATAGGGCACCGCCGCCAGGGCGGGCAGGGGCGAGCCTTCGCGGCGCAAGCGGTCTAGCCGCTCGGCTTTCTCGCGCATGCGCTGGTGGGTGATCTGCGTCCAGGCATTGATTGCCGGGTTATGACGTTCGATGGCCGCCAGGCTGTGCTCGGTGATTTCCTGGGCGCTGAGCTCGCCCGCTGCCAGGGCCGTTCGGATTTCGTCGATGGAGAGCAGGGCGGGATTCATGCCTGGTACACCCCCGCAACTTCCAGTCGATCATCAAGCGCAAAGGCCATCAGCGGTTCGGCCATGGCGGCGATGCGGCTGAACTGGGTGAGCAGCTCCTGGCGCCGCGCGTCGTCCAGCTCCAGGGCCAGAACCTGTTCCATCTGGGCGACATAGGCGGCCCAGTCGGGCGTGATCGGTGGCATGGTGATCTCCTTGCGAAGTGGGGGTTCTAGGCCACGGGTGCGGTGGAATGAATTGCCGCGGGCGATTTCAGCAGGTGGGCAGTTTCTATATCATCGGTCGAGTGAAACGAAAGTTACAAGGCGCCTTCCATGACTCAACTCGATGAACGTCTGCGCAGCCACTATGCACAGCTCGCGCCACAGGAGCAGCGCATCGCTGACTTCGTGCTCGATCATTACGATGATCTGGTCAGCTACAACAGCGCCGAGCTGGCGCGGCTCGCCGGGGTCTCCAAGGCCACCGTGAGCCGGCTGTTCAAGCGCCTGGGCTACGAGAAATACAAGGACATGCGCGATGAGCAGCGCAGCCTGCGCCAGAGCGGCATGCCGGTGGCCGACAACCGTGACGTGGTACAGGGCAACACCTTGCTGGCCCGCCATTACAAACAGGAAATGGCCAACCTCACCCAGTGGGTCAATGCCATCGAGGCCGAGTCGTTCGGCGAGGTGGTTCGCGCGCTGGGCAGCAGCAGGCGCGTCTTCGTGGTGGGCCTGCGCAACGCCTTTCCCGTGGCGCTGCACATGCGCCAGCAACTGCTGCAGGTGCGCAGTGCGGTGCAGGTGCTGCCCCAGCCAGGGCAGACGCTGGCCGAGGAGCTGGTCGACCTGACGGCCGACGATCTGGTGGTGGTGTTCGGGTTCAGGCGCCGCCCGCGGATCATTCGCCCGCTCCTGCAAGCCCTGCAGGCCCAGCAGGTACCGACCCTGGTGATCTGCGAGCCGCAGGCCCAGGGCGTCATCGCGCTCGCCAGCTGGCACTTGTGCGCGCCACTGGACAGCGTGTCGGCATTCGACAGTTATTCCAGCGCCAACAGCCTGATCAACCTGCTGGTCAACGCGCTGCTGCATGAGCGATTGACCGAGGGGCGTCAACGCATTCACCAGATCGCCGGGCTCTATGGCCAACTGGACGAATTGGAACAGCGTTAGTGCGCCTTTGTGGTGCGAAGCAGTATCAGGGCGCCAGATGGCGCCCTTTTTTGTGGCGGTCTATGCATTTGTTTCGCCTCTTTATCGTGCTTTTGGAACGGTAGCAATCGCTTGCAATGTCCGAGGTGGTTGGCTTGCCGGGCCGGTCTGGCAGGCGTTGCCCGGAAAAAGCATGGCTGGAAAATGCACTGGCACGTTGGTTGCAGATTTGTAAATAACGAATCTTTCGTTTCATGACTGACGATGATGGGGTGAAGCCGATGAAGAAGGGACTGATCGCACTGCTGACCGCTGGCCTGCTGCTGACCCAGGCAGCCACTGCGCTTGCGGACCAGTTGCAAGAGATCGAAAAACGCGGGGTGATCCGCATCGCCGTGCCGCAGGATTTCCCGCCATTTGGCTCCGTGGGCACCGACCTGCAACCTAAGGGCTACGACATCGACATGGCCAAGTACCTGGCCAAGGAGATGAAACTTAAATTGCAGCTGGTGCCGGTCACCAGCGCCAACCGGGTGCCGTACCTGCAGACCGACAAGGTCGACCTGGTGATCTCCAGCCTGGGCAAGAACGCCGAGCGTGAGCAGGTGATCGATTTCAGCGCCGCGTACGCGCCGTTCTTCCTTGGCGTGTTCGGTGCCAAGGACGCCGCCCTGGCGAAGGCCGACGAGCTGGTCGGCAAGTCGATTGGCGTGACCCGCGGCGCAGTAGAGGACATGGTGCTCACCGAGGTGGCGCCGAAGGGGGCTGAGGTCAAGCGCTACGAGGACAACAACACCACGCTGTCGGCCTATCTGTCCGGGCAGGTTGAGTTCGTCGCCACCGGCAACCTGGTGGTTGCGGCCATCGAGCGTCAGAACGCGGCCCGTGCTCCGGTGGCCAAGTTCATGCTCAAGGATTCGCCGTGCTACATCGGCCTGCGCAAGGGGGAGGCGGCACTGAAAGCCAAGGTCGATGCACTGATCGAACAGGCCAAGGCCGATGGCACGCTCAACGACCTTTCCGAGCAATGGCTGAAGGCACCGCTGCCCGCGAACCTGGGCGCGTAAGGGCTGATTGATGATGGCGCAGCTGAACTTTTCCGCTCTATGGCCCTACTGGCCGGAGCTGCTGTCCGGTCTCTGGGTGACCATTCAGCTCACGGTGATGGCGACCGTGGGCGGCGTGGGCCTGGGCATTCTCGGTGCGGCCCTGCGCAGCAGCCGGCCCAGCGTGCTGAGCCGCCTGTGGGGCGTCTACGTCGAGCTGATTCGCAACACGCCGTTCGTGGTGCAGCTGTTCTTCATCGTCTTCGGCCTGCCCAACCTGGGTGTGAAGCTAACGGCGGGCGAGGCGGCGCTGCTGGCCATGCTGATCAACCTGGGCGCCTACAGCACCGAGATCATCCGCGCCGGCATCCAGGTCACGCCCCGGGGCCAGTGGGAGGCAGGTCGCGTACTGGGGCTGAGCCGCACGCAGACCTTCGTGCGTGTGGTGCTGCCGCCATCGCTCAAGCGCATTTATCCGGCGCTGGTCAGCCAGTGCATCATCGTCATGCTCGGCTCCTCGGTGGTTTCCCAGGTCTCCCACGAGGAGCTGACCTTCGCGGCCAACCTGATCCAGTCGCGTACCTTCCTGAGCTTCGAGGTTTACCTGGTGACCACGCTGATGTACCTGGCGCTGTCCATCGCCATGCGTCAGCTGCTGTTGGCGGCCGGCCGCAAGTGGTTTGGAGAGCAGCCATGATGACCACCTTCACCGACTGGGACATCCTGCGCAATCTGCTCCTGGCTGCGCGCTGGACCGTTCTGTTGTCTCTGACCGCATTCATCGGCGGCACCCTGGTGGCCATCCCCCTGGTGATGGCGCGGCTGTCTAAGCGCGCCTGGCCGCACTGGCTGATTCGCGGCTATACCGAACTGTTTCAGGGCACGCCGCTGCTCATGCAGCTGTTCCTGGCGTTCTTTGGCGTGGCCCTGCTGGGCATCGACGTGTCGCCCTGGACGGCCGCCTCGCTGGCGCTGACCTTCTACACCAGCGCGTTTCTGGTGGATATCTGGCACGGCAGCATCCGCGCGCTACCCCGTGGTCAGTGGGAAGCCTGTCGCTGCCTGGGGCTGGATGTCGGGCAGACGCTGTTTCGCGTCATCCTGCCCCAGGCGCTGCGCACCGGCATCGCGCCCACCGTGGGCTTCGCCGTCCAGGTGATCAAGGGCACCGCGTTGGCGTCGATCATCGGTTTCGTCGAGCTGACCAAGGCCGGCACCATCCTCAACAACGTCACCTACGAGCCATTCAAGGTGTTCGGTCTGGTGGCGCTGGGCTACTTCCTGATGTGTTATCCGCTGTCGCGTTACAGCCAGTATCTGGAGAAGAAATTCAATGCCGCTCATCACCATTGATCAGGTACAGAAGTACTACGGCGACAACCACGTGCTCAAGGGTGTCGATCTCGATATCGAGGTGGGCGAGGTGGTGTCGATCATCGGCCGCAGCGGCTCGGGCAAGAGCACCTTGCTGCGCTGCATCAATGGCCTGGAGGGCTATCAGGACGGCAGCATCAAACTCGGCGGCATGACCATCACCGACCGCGATTCCCAGGCGCGGGAAATCAGCCGCTCGGTGGGCATGGTGTTCCAGAGCTTCAATCTGTTCCCGCACATGACCGCCCGTGAGAACGTCATGCTGGCGCCGCGTCGCGTGCTCAAGAAGAGCGAGGCCGAGTGCCGTGAGCTCGCGGCACGCATGCTGGAGAAGGTGGGCCTCGGTGATCGCCTGGACTATTACCCGGCGAGCCTTTCCGGTGGCCAGCAGCAGCGCGTCGCCATCGCCCGTGCGCTGGCCATGACGCCCAAGGTGCTGCTGTGCGACGAAATCACCTCGGCGCTGGACCCGGAGCTGGTCGGCGAGGTGCTCAAGGTGCTCGAACAACTGGCCAAGGAGGGTATGACGCTGATCCTGGTCACCCACGAAATGAATTTCGCCCAGGAAGTGGGTGACCGCGTGGTGTTCATGCATCAGGGCCGCGTATGGGAGCAAGGCCCCAGCCGCGAACTGTTCGCCAACCCGCAAAGCGCCGAACTCAAGCAATTCATCTCGTCCGTACGCGGACTGAACTGAGCGTCTCAAGAACGAGAAAACCAGATGAACACGACTTTCCTGCCCGTCAATCCGCCCCAGCGCCTGCTCATGGGCCCCGGCCCGATCAATGCCGACCCGTGCGTGCTGCGCGCCATGTCGAGCCAGTTGATCGGCCAGTACGACCCGGCCATGACCGGCTACATGAACGAAGTGATGGCCCTCTATCGCGGCGTGTTCCGCAGCACCAATGCCGCCACCTTGCTGGTCGACGGCACCTCGCGCGCCGGCATTGAGGCCATCCTGGTGTCGGCGATTCGCCCCGGCGACAAGGTGCTGGTGCCGGTATTCGGCCGTTTCGGCCACCTGCTCTGTGAAATCGCCCGACGCTGCCGCGCCGAGGTGCACAGCATCGAAGTGCCGTGGGGCGAAGTGTTCAGCGCGCAGCAGATCGAGGATGCGATCAAGCAGGTCAAGCCGCGCCTGCTGCTGACCGTGCAGGGCGACACCTCGACCACCATGCTGCAGCCGCTGGCCGAGCTGGGCGAGATCTGCCGCCGCCACGGCGTGCTGTTCTACACCGACGCTACCGCCTCCCTGGGCGGTAATGCCCTGGAAGCCGATGCCTGGGGGCTGGATGCGGTCTCCGCCGGCTTGCAGAAGTGCCTCGGCGGGCCATCCGGCACCGCGCCGATCACCCTGGGTGCGGCGATGGTGGAGGTGATCCGCCGCCGCGCTCATGTCGAGGCCGGCATCCGCACCGACGCCCATCGCGACGGCGAGGACGAGATGATTTACTCCAACTATTTCGACCTCGGCATGATCCTCGACTACTGGGGCCCCGAGCGCCTCAACCACCACACCGAAGCCACCTCGGCGCTGTTCGGTGCCCGCGAGTGCGCCCGTGTGCTGCTCGAAGAAGGCCTGGACGCTGCCATCGCGCGCCACAAGCTGCACGGCGACGCGCTGCTCAAGGGCATTCAGGGCATGGGCCTGGAGACTTTCGGCAATCTCGAACACAAGATGAACAACGTGCTGGGCGTGGTGATTCCCCAGACGGTCAACGGCGATGAGGTGCGCAAGCTGCTGCTCGAGGACTTCGGCATCGAGATCGGCACCTCGTTCGGGCCGTTGGCCGGCAAGATCTGGCGCATCGGCACCATGGGCTACAACGCCCGCAAGGATTGCGTGATGCAGACCCTCAGCGCCCTGGAGGCGGTGCTCAACCGCCTCGGCCTGCGCACCACCCAGGGCGCGGCCATGCAGGCGGCCTGGGATCACTACGGCGAGCGCCGCTGATGTGTGCTCTGGACAATCGACAGGCCGCGGCGCGGGTCATGGCGCGCTGCGACGAACTGGCGGCGATCAGCGAGTCCGCCGACGGGCTGACCCGGGTGTACCTGTCGCCCGAGCACCAGCGCGCCAATGCCCTGGTCGGCGAGTGGATGCAAGGGGCCGGCATGCGCACCTGGCAGGATGCCGTCGGCAACATCTGCGGCCGCTATGAAGGCCAGAGTGCCGGCGCCCAGGCGCTGCTGCTCGGCTCGCACTTGGACACCGTGCGCAATGCCGGGCGCTACGACGGCATGCTCGGGGTGATCGCCGCCATCGAGGTGGTGCAGCGTTTTCACGACCTCGGTATCCGCCTGCCGCTGGCCATCGAGATCGTCGGCTTCGGCGACGAGGAGGGCACGCGCTTCGGCATCACCCTGCTGGGCAGCCGCGGGCTGACTGGCAGTTGGCCGCAGCAGTGGCTCGCCCAGGCCGATGCGGATGGCATCAGCGTCGCCCAGGCGATGACGGCCTGGGGGCTCGATGGCTCGGCTATCGCCAGCGCTGCCCGCCCGGTCGGGGATTTCGCGGCCTATTTGGAACTGCATATCGAGCAGGGCCCGTGCCTGGAGCGTGAAGCGCTGGCGCTGGGCGTGGTCACGGCCATCAATGGCGCGCGCCGGCTCAACTGCCATTTCATCGGCCAGGCCGGGCATGCCGGTACGGTGCCGATGAGTCATCGCCAGGACGCCCTGGCCGCCGCCGCGCATTGGATGGTGGCGATCGAGGCACGGACCCGGCAGCATGGCCCGCAACTGGTGGCCACCGTGGGCCGCCTGCAATGCCATCCAGGGGCGGTGAACGTCATTCCGGGGGAGGTCGAATTGACCCTGGATGTCCGTGGCCCCGAGGATCACGCCCTGGCCGAGCTGCTCGACGACCTGCTCGGCGAGGGCGAAGCCATCGCCCGGCAGCGCGGGCTGAGCTTCGCTGCCAGCCAGTATTACGGTATTTGCGCGACCCGCTGCGACGCCGCCATGCAGGCGTCACTGGCGCAGGTGTTGAGCGAGGTGCAGGGGCGCAGCCTGTCGCTGCCCAGTGGCGCTGGCCATGACGCCATCGCCATGGCTGAGCGCTGGCCGGTCGGCATGCTGTTCGTGCGTTGTGCCGGGGGCATCAGCCATAACCCGGCCGAGGCGGTTGCAGCCGAGGACGTGGGCCTGGCGGTCGACGCCTACGCGCGCTGGGCGCAGGCGCTGGCCGAACAGCCGCCGGAGTCGGCGGCCTGAGGGTAGAGCTGGCGGTCAGTCGGCCTTGCGTGTGTGCATCATGTAATTGACGTCGACATCCTTGGCCAGCTTGTAGTGCTTGGTCAGCGGGTTGTAGGTCAGGCCGATGATGTCCTTGACCTCCAGGCCGGCCTGACGGCTCCAGGCGCCCAGCTCGGAAGGGCGGATGAATTTCTTGAAATCGTGGGTGCCGCGCGGCAGCAGGCGCAGGATGTATTCGGCGCCGATCACCGCGAACAGGTAGGCCTTGGGGTTGCGGTTGATGGTGGAGAAGAACACCTGGCCGCCGGGTTTGACCAGCTTGTGGCAGGCGCGAATCACCGAGGACGGATCCGGCACGTGCTCGAGCATTTCCAGGCAGGTAACCACGTCGAACTGGCCGGGCATTTCTTCGGCCATGGCTTCGGCGGTGATCTGCCGATAATCCACCTCTACGCCCGACTCGAGCTGGTGCAGACGGGCCACGGCCAGCGGCGCTTCGCCCATGTCGATACCGGTCACGCTGGCGCCGCGCTGGGCCATGGCTTCACTGAGAATGCCGCCGCCACAGCCGACATCCAGCACCTTCTTGCCGGCCAGGCCGGCTCGCTCGTCGATCCAGTTGACGCGCAGCGGGTTGATCTCGTGCAGCGGCTTGAACTCGCTTTCCTTGTCCCACCAGCGATGGGCGAGGGCTTCGAATTTGGCGATTTCAGCGTGGTCGACGTTGCTCATGGTTTTCCCTGAATAAAACGAATACGTATGACAGGACGCGCAGTGCGTCCATATTGCCAGCCTTGCGCGGCGCTGCTGGCCTGTGATGTGTGACAGTTTGCCGTAGTTTGCGATCAATGTGCCGGACGCCCGGTAATCGGACACCCTAAAAACTACCTGCGTTGTCATCACTGCGTTAAAAACAGGCTCGAAATGCTCATTTACCGCTCGTAAACTCCGCTTCCTCGCCTGTTTTTGCCTTGTGCTGACTGCCTCGGTAACGTTTTTAGCGGTGTCTTATCTTCGCACCCCATTGCTGCGTGGTGGCAATGATGCGTTCTTCGTCCAGGCGCGTCAGCCGACCTTCTTCTAGCAGCGGTTTGCCGGCCACCCACAGGTGCTCCACGCAGTGCCGCGAGGTGGCGTAGATCAGCTGCGAAACTGGATCGTACACCGGCTGCTGGGCGAGGCCGCGCAGGTCGAAGGCGACGATGTCGGCGGCCTTGCCGATTTCCAGCGAGCCGATTTCGCCTTCCAGGCCCAGGGCGCGGGCGCCGTTGAGGGTCGCCATGCGCAGGGCGCGGTGGGCATCCAGGGCGCTGGCCGAGCCCGCCACGGCCTTGGCCAGCAGGGCGGCCGTGCGGGTTTCGCCGAGCAGATCGAGGTCGTTGTTGCTGGCCGCACCGTCGGTGCCGATGGCCACGTTGACGCCGGCCTGCCATAGCTTCTCGACCGGGCAGAAGCCGCTGGCCAGCTTGAGGTTGGATTCGGGGCAGTGGATCACGCTGCTATTGGTGGCCACCAGCAGGGCGATGTCTTCGTCATCGATCTGCGTCATGTGCACGGCCTGGAAGCGCGGGCCCAGCAGGCCCAGGCGGTTCAGTCGCGCCAGCGGGCGCTCGCCGTGGTGCTCCAGGCTCTGCTGCACTTCGAAGGCGGTTTCATGGACATGCATGTGGATGCCGGCGTCCACTTCCTCGGCGAGGATGCGCAGTTTTTCCAGGTTGGCATCGCTGACCGTGTAGGGCGCATGGGGGCCGAAGGCGACGCTGATGCGCGGGTGGTGCTTCATGTCGTCGAGCAGCGTCACGCCCTTGCGCAGCGCCTCGTCGGCATCCCGGGCGCCGGGGATGGCGAAGTCCAGTACCGGGATGCTGATCTGTGCGCGCATGCCGCTGGCGTGCACCCGTTCGCAGGCCATCTCGGGAAAGAAGTACATGTCGGCGAAGCAGCTAATGCCGCTCTTTATCTGTTCGGCGATGGCCAGTTCGGTGCCGTCCTGCACGAACTGCTCATCGACCCACTTGGCTTCCGCCGGCCAGATGTGCTTTTCAAGCCAGGTCATTAGCGGCAGGTCATCGGCCAGGCCGCGGAACAGGGTCATGGCGGCGTGGCCGTGGGCATTGACCAGGCCGGGGGTCAGCAGGCGGCCGGGCAGTTCGCGAATTTCCGTCGCCCCGCGGCGCAAGGCCTCGGCGCAGGGGGCGATCAAGGCGATCTTGCCGTCGCGGATACCCAGGCCATGGTCATGCAGCACGACGCCGGCGGGCTCGACCGGCACCAGCCAGGTGGGCAGCAATAAAAGGTCGAGCGCAGCATCTGCCATGGGCGGGTTTCCGTGAGCGAAAGTGCTGAGTCTATAGCGCAATGCCTCGGTCTTGAAGGTGCGCGGCGTGCGGTCGGTTGCCTGGCGGGCGTATACTGGCCGGCTTTCTAGGATGGAGTAGGTGATGCGCGAGCGTTTGCTGGCTGCCGAGCAGGTCGTGGGGTTCGTCTGGCGCGAGGGTGCGCTGCACGTGCTCGATCAGCGCCGCCTGCCCGGCGAGCAGGTCTGGCAGGCCTGTCACTCGGTGTCGGCGGTGGTCGCCATGCTCGCCGAGGGTGCGCTGCAGGGCGTTGCCGCGCAGGTGATCTGCAGTGGTTATGGGCTGGTGCTGGGCGCGCGCCAGCGCATGGAAGAGGGCGCCGACTGGCGTGCCGGGCTGCAGGTCGATATCGACGCCTTGTGCGCGGCCGGTTTGCCGTTTGAGGAGGGCGAACGCCTGCTGGCGCGCATGCAGCAGCGCCTGGCGATCAGCAAGCCCGGCGCGCAGCCCGTGGCCGTGCTGGAGGACGAAGCCTGCGGCGCCCATCAGCGTGATCGCGAAGCCAATCTGGCCATGGCCCAGCTGGGTGTGGAGCTGATCCGCGGCTTCCAGGGCAACCTGCAGAACCTCTTGAGCATCGGCAGTGCCGGCGCGCTGGCCGGTGGCGGCATCGGTACCGCCCTTGGTGTGGTGCGCGCGGCGCAGCTCGAAGGGTTGCTGGAGCGTTGCTACTTGGGTGAAAGCCGACCGTTTCTGCAAGGCGCGCGCCTGGCTGCCTGGGAGCTGCATCAGGAAGGTATCGCCGTGGCGTTGAGCGCGGATGCGGCGCTCGCCCATGTGATGAAGGAGCGTGGCGTCACCTGGGCCATCGTCGGTGCCGAGCGGATTGCCGCCAACGGTGATGTGCTCGGCGTGATCGGCACCTATCAGCTGGCCGTGGCCGCCATGCACCACGGCGTGCGGCTAATGGTGGTGGCGCCGAGTGCACTCATTGACCTGCAGCTGGAGAGCGGCGAGGACGATTTTCATGATCTGGGCCATGCGCCTTTGGTCTACGCGCCTGGCGAACGCATCGAGGGCGTGGAAGAAGTGGCGCCGCGCTACGACGTAACGCCTGCCGATCTGGTGGATTTTCTGGTCACCGAGCGTGGGGTGATCGAGCGGCCGGATGCCGCCAAACTCATCCAGTTGATGTGTCGCAAGCGGCTGCATTGAGCACCTGGCTACATAAGCTGCGGGGATAGGTGCAGGGCGCGCTTTGTGGTAAGCTCCGGCAGTTTTCAGGGGCACCGCCTGCGGCTGCCGTCACTGCTCGAATGCATGACATAACGTATTGATTTGTCGTGAGTCGTCGCTGGCCTGATGCCATCGCGACGCGCTTCGCCAGGCTCCAGATGAGCCGGGCGGAGTTTCATCAGAAAAAAGGAATCAGGCTACTCATGGGCGAACTGGCCAAAGAAATCCTCCCGGTCAACATCGAAGATGAACTGAAACAGTCGTACCTCGACTACGCGATGAGCGTGATCGTTGGGCGTGCCTTGCCGGATGCGCGCGACGGCCTGAAGCCCGTGCATCGCCGGGTGCTGTTCGCCATGAGCGAGCTGGGCAATGACTGGAACAAGCCCTACAAGAAATCCGCCCGTGTGGTCGGTGACGTGATCGGTAAATATCACCCCCACGGTGATACCGCCGTCTACGACACCATCGTACGGATGGCGCAGCCGTTCTCGCTACGCTACCTGCTGGTCGACGGCCAGGGCAACTTCGGTTCGGTGGACGGCGACAACGCTGCGGCCATGCGATACACCGAAGTGCGCATGACCAAGTTGGCTCACGAGCTGTTGGCCGATCTGCACAAGGAAACCGTCGACTGGGTGCCCAACTACGACGGCACCGAGCAGATCCCGGCGGTCATGCCGACCAAGATCCCCAACCTGCTGGTCAACGGTTCCAGCGGTATCGCCGTGGGCATGGCGACCAACATCCCGCCGCACAACCTCGGCGAAGTGATCGACGGCTGCCTGGCGCTGATCGACAACCCGGAACTGACCGTCGATGAGCTGATGCAGTACATCCCCGGCCCGGACTTCCCGACCGCGGGCATCATCAACGGGCGCGCCGGCATCATCGAGGCCTACCGTACCGGCCGTGGTCGCATCTATATCCGCGCCCGTGCCGAAGTCGAGGACATCGACAAGGTCGGCGGTCGCCAGCAGATCGTCGTCACCGAACTGCCGTACCAGCTCAACAAGGCCCGCCTGATCGAGAAGATCGCCGAGCTGGTCAAGGAGAAGAAGCTCGAAGGCATCACCGAGCTGCGCGACGAGTCCGACAAGGATGGCATGCGCGTGGTCATCGAGCTGCGCCGCGGCGAAGTGCCCGAGGTGATCCTCAACAACCTGTACGCCCAGACCCAAATGCAGAGCGTGTTTGGCATCAACGTGGTGGCGTTGATCGACGGCCAGCCGAAGATCCTCAACCTCAAGGACATGCTTGATGCCTTCATCCTGCACCGTCGTGAGGTGGTCACCCGCCGCACCGTGTTCGAGCTGCGCAAGGCCCGTGAGCGTGGCCACATCCTCGAAGGTCAGGCGGTCGCGCTGTCCAACATCGACCCGGTCATCGCCCTGATCAAGGCCTCGCCGACGCCGTCCGAAGCCAAGGAAGCGCTGATCTCCACCGCTTGGGAATCCACCGCCGTGGAGGCCATGGTCGAGCGCGCTGGTGCCGATTCCTGCCGCCCGGAAGGTCTCGATGCGCAATACGGCCTGCGCGACGGCAAGTATTACCTGTCGCCGGAACAGGCCCAAGCGATCCTCGACCTGCGCCTGCACCGCCTGACCGGTCTTGAGCACGAGAAGCTGCTGGCCGAGTACCAAGAGATCCTCAACCAGATCGGCGAGCTGATCCGCATCCTGACCAGCGCCGAGCGCCTGATGGAAGTGATTCGCGAGGAACTGGAAGCGGTCAAGGCCGAGTTCGGTGACAAGCGCCGTACAGAGATTCTCGATTCGCGTCTGGACCTCACCCTGGGTGACATGATCCCGCAGGAAGAGCGCGTGGTGACCATCTCCTACGGCGGTTACGCCAAGACCCAGCCATTGGCCGCCTACCAGGCCCAGCGTCGCGGCGGCAAGGGCAAGTCGGCCACCGGCATCAAGGACGAGGATTACATCGCGCACCTGCTGGTCGCCAACAGCCACGCCACGCTGCTGCTGTTCTCCAGCAAGGGCAAGGTGTACTGGCTGAAAACCTACGAAATTCCCGAAGCGTCCCGGGCCGCCCGCGGTCGTCCGCTGGTCAACCTGCTGCCGCTGGAAGAAGGTGAATACATCACCACCATGCTGCAGATCGACCTCGAGGCCCTGCAGCAGCAGGCCGGCGCTGACGACGTGGACGACAGCGACGATGCCGTGCTTGAAGGCGAGATCGTCGAAGCCGAAGAAGTGGCCGAAGCCGCCGAGGTCGAGGAAGTCGAAGGCGAGACCGCCGAGCTGGTGGCCGAGCCGACTGGTGCCTACATCTTCATGGCCACCGCCTCCGGCACCGTGAAGAAGACCCCACTGGTGCAGTTCAGCCGTCCGCGTTCCAACGGCCTGATCGCCCTGAAACTGAAGGAAGGCGACACCCTGATTGCCGCTGCCATCACCGATGGTGCCAAGGAAGTGATGTTGTTCTCCAGCGCCGGCAAGGTGATCCGTTTCGCCGAGAGCGTGGTGCGCGTCATGGGTCGTGGCGCCCGTGGTATCCGCGGCATGCGCCTGGGCAAGGACCAGCGCCTGATCTCCATGCTGATCCCGGAGGCCGGTGCGCAAATCCTCACCGCCTCCGAGCGTGGTTTCGGCAAGCGCACCGCGCTGTCCAAGTTCCCGCGTCGCGGCCGTGGCGGCCAGGGTGTGATCGGCATGATCACCAAGGAGCGTAACGGCCCGCTGATCGGCGCCATCCAGGTGCAGGACGGCGAGGAAATCATGCTGATTTCCGACCAGGGCACCCTGGTACGTACCCGTGTCGACGAAGTGTCCAGTTCCGGCCGTAACACCCAGGGCGTGACCCTGATCAAGCTGGCCAAGGACGAGAAACTGGTCGGCCTGGAGCGCGTGCAGGAGCCGTCCGAAGAGGACATCGAAGAGGCGCTGGACGAAGAGGGCAATCCGATCGTCGACGCCGAAGCCGATGAAACTGCTGCCGGTGAAGAGTCGGCAGCAGAGGGTGACGAGCCAGCAGCAGAAGATCGCGACGCCTAACCGCGCCGCTCTGCCTGCAGTGTCACGGCACTGCGGGCAGCATTTCGCCAGATAGATGTAGCAGACAGTCAAGCGAGAGTGAATTGTGAGCAAGCGAGCCTTTAACTTCTGCGCCGGCCCGGCCGCGCTTCCCGAAGCCGTTCTGCAGCGTGCCCAGGCCGAGTTGCTCGACTGGCAGGGCAAGGGCCTTTCCGTCATGGAAATGAGCCACCGCAGCGACGATTACGTGGCCATCGCCGAAAAGGCCGAGCAGGATCTGCGCGACCTGCTGAGCATTCCCTCCGACTACAAGGTGCTGTTCCTGCAGGGCGGGGCGAGCCAGCAGTTCGCCGAGATTCCGCTCAACCTGCTGCCCGAAGACGGCACCGCCGACTACATCGACACCGGCATCTGGTCGAAGAAGAGCATCGAGGAGGCGCGCCGCTACGGCAACGTCAACGTCGCTGCCAGCGCCAAGCCCTACGATTACTTCGCCATTCCCGGCCAGAACGAGTGGCAGTTGTCGAAAGACGCCGCCTACCTGCACTACGCCAGCAACGAAACCATCGGTGGCCTGCAGTTCGACTGGATTCCGGAAACCGGCGACGTGCCGCTGGTGGTCGACATGTCCTCGGACATCCTGTCCCGCGAAGTGGACATCTCCAAGTTCGGCCTGATCTACGCCGGCGCCCAGAAGAACATCGGCCCCAGCGGCCTGGTGGTGGCAATCATCCGCGAAGACCTGCTTGGTCGCGCGCGCAGCAGCTGCCCAACCATGCTCAATTACAAGATCGCCGCCGATAACGGCTCGATGTACAACACCCCGGCGACCTTCAGCTGGTACCTGTCCGGCCTGGTGTTCGAATGGCTGAAGGAGCAGGGCGGCGTTGCCGCCATGGAGCAGCGCAACAAGGCCAAGAAGGACCTGCTTTACAAGGCCATCGACGCCAGCGAGTTCTACAGCAACCCGATCGCCAAGAACGCCCGCTCGTGGATGAACGTGCCGTTCCGCCTGGCGGACGAGCGCCTCGACAAGCCGTTCCTGGCCGGCGCCGATGCCCGCGGCCTGCTCAACCTCAAGGGCCATCGTTCGGTGGGCGGCATGCGCGCCTCCATCTATAACGCCGTGGGCCTGGACGCGGTCGAGGCGCTGGTCGCCTACATGGCGGAGTTCGAGAAGGAGCACGCCTGATGAGCAACGATGCCAATACCGACCAGGCGCTGCAGGCCCTGCGCCTGCGCATCGACAGCCTGGACGAGAAGATCCTCGAGCTGATCAGCGACCGTGCGCGCTGCGCCGAAGAAGTGGCGCGGGTGAAGATGGCGACCCTGGCCGAAGGAGAGGTGCCGGTGTTCTACCGCCCCGAGCGTGAGGCGCAGGTACTCAAGCGGGTGATGGAGCGCAACCGCGGCCCACTCGGCAACGAGGACATGGCGCGGTTGTTCCGCGAGATCATGTCCTCCTGCCTGGCCTTGGAGAACCCGCTCAAGGTCGCCTACCTCGGCCCGGAAGGGACTTTCTCCCAAGCAGCGGCGATGAAGCATTTCGGTCACGCGGTGATCAGCCAGCCCATGGCGGCGATCGACGAAGTGTTCCGCGAAGTGGTAGCAGGTGCCGTCAATTTCGGCGTGGTGCCGGTGGAAAATTCCACCGAGGGCGCGGTCAACCACACCCTCGACAGCTTCCTCGAGCACGACCTGGTGATCTGCGGCGAAGTGGAGCTGCGCATCCACCATCACCTGCTAGTCGGTGACGCCACCAAGACCGACCGTATCACCCGCATCTATTCCCACGCCCAGTCCCTGGCCCAGTGCCGCAAGTGGCTGGACGCCCATTACCCGAATGTCGAGCGCGTGGCGGTTTCCAGCAACGCCGATGCGGCACGCCGGGTGAAGAGCGAGTGGAACTCGGCGGCGATTGCCGGCGACATGGCGGCCAACCTGTATGACCTGACCCGCCTGGCGGAGAAGATCGAGGATCGCCCGGACAACTCCACGCGCTTCCTGATCATCGGCAACCAGCAGGTGCCGCCGACCGGGGATGACAAGACTTCGGTGATCGTTTCGATGCGCAACAAGCCCGGTGCCCTGCACGAGCTGCTGGTGCCGTTCCACCAGAACGGCATCGACCTGACCCGTATCGAAACGCGCCCGTCGCGCAGCGGCAAGTGGACCTACGCCTTCTTCATCGACTTCGTCGGCCATCACCGCGACCCGCTGATCAAGGACGTGCTGGAAAAAATCAATCAGGAAGCCGTGGCGCTCAAGGTGCTGGGTTCCTATCCCAAGGCAGTACTTTAACTGCGGCTCCAGGCCGCGGGTTGCGGGCGACAGGCGACAGGCTTGTGCTCGCTGCCCGGGCCTGCAGCCCGAGGCCTGACTATGAGTTGTGATTTCATCGCCCTGGCCCAGCCAGGCGTACAGAAACTGTCCCCCTACGTGCCAGGCAAGCCGGTCGACGAGTTGGCCCGTGAGCTGAACATGGATCCGGCCAGCATCGTCAAACTGGCCAGCAACGAAAACCCGCTGGGCCCGAGCCCCAAGGCGCTGGCGGCGATCCGCGCCGAGCTGGACGAACTGACCCGTTATCCCGACGGCAATGGCTTCGCCCTGAAGACCCTGCTGGCCGAGCGCTGCGGCGTGACCACTACCCAGGTCACCCTGGGCAACGGCTCCAACGACATCCTCGAGTTGGTCGCCCGTGCTTACCTGGCGCCTGGCCTGAACGCGGTGTTCAGCGCCCATGCGTTTGCCGTCTACCCGATCGCTACCCAGGCCGTCGGCGCCCAGGCCAAGGTCGTGCCGGCGGTGAACTTCGGCCATGACCTGCCGGCGATGCTGGCGGCCATCGATGCCAATACCCGCGTGGTGTTCATCGCCAACCCCAACAACCCGACCGGCACCTGGTTCGGCAAGCAGGCACTGGGCGATTTCCTCGCCGCCGTGCCGGAAAACGTGCTGGTGGTGCTGGACGAGGCCTACATCGAATACGCCGACGGCGACGAGTTGCCGGACGGCCTGGATTACCTGGCCGATCACCCCAACCTGCTGGTATCGCGTACCTTCTCCAAGGCCTACGGCCTGGCCTCGCTGCGCGTCGGCTACGGCCTGAGCCGACCGGACGTGGCCGACGTGCTGAACCGCGTCCGCCAGCCGTTCAACGTCAACAGTTTCGCCCTGGCGGCGGCCTGCGCTGCCTTCGACGATACCGAGTACCTGGCGCGCAGCCGCGAGATCAACACCGCCGGCATGCTGCAGTTGCAGGAAGGTTGCCGTGAGCTGGGCCTGAGCTGGATTCCGTCGAAAGCCAACTTCCTGGCCATCGACTTCGGCCGTGACACCGCGGCGATCAACCAGGGCCTGCTGCGCGAAGGCGTGATCGTGCGTCCGGTCGCCGGCTACGGCATGCCCAACCACCTGCGCGTTTCCATTGGCCTGCCGGCCGAGAACGCTCGCTTCCTGGAAGCGCTGCGCAAGGTGTTGAACGCGTGATCGAACGCCATGCACCTGTGAAACCGCTGGTCGAGCGCCTGGTCGTCGTCGGCCTGGGGCTGATCGGCGGTTCCTTCGCCAAGGGCCTGCGCGCCCGCGGCGTGTGCCGTGAAGTGGTGGGCGTCGATCTGGATGCGCAGTCGCGGCGCCTGGCCGTCGAGCTTGGCGTCGTCGACCGCTGCGAAGAGGCACTGGCAGCCGCCTGTCAGGGCGCGGACGTGATCATGCTGGCCGTCCCTATCCTGGCCATGGAACGCGTACTCGGCGAATTGGCCAGGCTGGATCTGGGCGATGCCATCCTGACCGATGCCGGCAGTGCCAAGGGCAATGTGGTGCGCGCTGCCGATGCGGTGTTCGGCGGCGTGCCGGCGCGGTTCGTGCCGGGTCACCCGATCGCCGGCTCCGAGCAGAGCGGGGTAGAGGCGGCCAATGGCGAGCTGTTCAAGCGTCACAAAGTCATCCTCACGCCGCTGGCGCAGACCGACGCCCTGGCCTTGCAGCGCGTCGACCAGTTGTGGCGCGAGCTGGGTGCCGATGTCGAGCACATGCAGGTCGAGCACCACGACCAGGTCCTCGCTGCCACCAGCCACTTGCCCCATCTGCTGGCCTTCGGCCTGGTCGACTCGCTGGCCAAGCGCAACGAAAACCTGGAGATTTTCCGCTACGCCGCCGGCGGCTTCCGCGATTTCACGAGAATCGCCGGCAGCGACCCGGTCATGTGGCACGACATCTTTCTCGCCAACCGCGAGGCCGTGCTGCGCACCTTGGATGTATTTCGCGACGATCTCGACGCCTTGCGCGACGCGGTCGACGCAGGGGACGGGCATCATCTGCTGGGCGTATTCACCCGCGCCCGCGTGGCCCGCGAACATTTCAGCAAAATACTGGCCCGCCGGGCCTATGTGGACGCTATGCACTCGAACGATTTGATTTTCCTGGCAAATCCTGGCGGCAAGGTCGCCGGCCGCATCCGCGTACCGGGCGACAAGTCCATCTCGCACCGCTCGATCATGCTCGGCTCGCTGGCCGAGGGCACCACCGAGGTCGAAGGTTTCCTGGAGGGCGAAGACGCCTTGGCGACCCTGCAGGCCTTTCGCGACATGGGCGTGGTCATCGAAGGCCCGCACCATGGCCGCGTGACCATCCATGGCGTCGGCCTGCACGGTCTGAAGCCGCCACCCGGTCCGATCTACGTCGGCAACTCCGGGACCTCGATGCGCCTGCTCTCCGGCCTGCTGGCTGGCCAGCCGTTCGACGTGACCATGACGGGCGACGCCTCGCTGTCCAAGCGTCCGATGAACCGTGTGGCCAACCCGCTGCGGGAAATGGGCGCCGTGGTCGAGACCGGCCCGGACGGCCGTCCGCCGCTGACCATCCGTGGTGGCAGCAAGCTCAAGGCGCTGACCTACACCCTGCCGATGGCCAGCGCCCAGGTGAAGTCCTGTCTGCTGCTGGCCGGCCTGTACGCCGAAGGCGTCACGACCGTGACCGAGCCGGCGCCGACCCGCGACCATACCGAGCGAATGCTGCGCGGCTTCGGTTACGCGGTTCAGTCCAACGGTCCGGTGGCCTCCCTGCAGGCCGGCGGCAAGCTGACCGCCACGCGCATCGAAGTGCCGGCGGACATTTCTTCGGCGGCCTTCTTCCTGGTCGCGGCGTCCATCGCCGAAGGTTCCGACCTGCTGCTCGAGCATGTCGGCATCAACCCGACCCGTATCGGTGTGATCGAGATCCTGCGCCTGATGGGCGGCGACATCACCCTGGAAAACCAGCGTGAAGTCGGCGGTGAGCCGGTGGCCGACCTGCGCGTGCGTGGTGCCAAGCTCAAGGGCATCGAGATCCCCGAAGAGCTGGTACCGCTGGCCATCGACGAATTCCCGGTGCTGTTCGTCGCCGCGGTCTGCGCCGAAGGGCGTACCGTGCTGCGCGGCGCCGAAGAACTGCGGGTCAAGGAATCCGACCGCATCCAAGTGATGGCCGACGGCCTGACCAGCCTGGGTGTGAAAGTCGAACCGACGGCGGATGGCATCATCATCGACGGTGGCCAAAGCATCGGCGGCGGCGAAGTGCACAGCCACGGCGATCACCGCATCGCCATGGCCTTCAGCGTCGCCTCGCTGCGCGCCACCGCGCCGATCCGCATCCACGACTGCGCCAACGTCGCCACCTCGTTCCCCAACTTCCTGGCCCTGGCCGAGCAGGTGGGTATTCGTGTCGCCGTGGAGGGCAAGCAATGAGCCTGAATGCACCGGTCATCACCATCGACGGGCCAAGCGGCTCGGGCAAGGGCACCGTTGCCGGCCTGCTGGCCAAGCAGCTGGGCTGGAACCTGCTGGACTCCGGTGCGCTGTACCGCCTGCTGGCGTTCTGCGCCGGCAACCACGGTGTCGATCTGGCCAACGAAGCGTCGCTGAAGCTGCTGGCTGCGCATCTGGACGTGCAGTTCCTGGCCGCCGGTGACGGCAAGCCGCAGCGCATCATCCTCGAAGGCGAAGAGGTGACCGACGCCATCCGCAACGAGCAGGTCGGTGCGGGGGCCTCTCAGGTCGCGGCACTGCCGGCGGTGCGTGAGGCCCTGTTGCAGCGCCAGCGGGCGTTCCGCGAGGCGCCGGGCCTGGTGGCCGACGGCCGCGACATGGGCACGGTGGTGTTCAGCGATGCGCCGCTCAAGGTTTTCCTGACCGCCAGCGCCGAGGAACGGGCCAATCGACGTTACCTGCAGTTGAAGGCCAAGGGCGATGATGTTAATCTCGCGAGTCTTCTCGATGAGATTCGGGCGCGCGACGAGCGCGATACCCAGCGCGCAGTGGCTCCGCTCAAGCCGGCAGTCGATGCGATCCAGCTGGATTCCACCGAATTGTCCATCGAGCAGGTACTGGAAAGAATCCTGAGCGAGGTCGCCAATCGCGACCTCGCCGGTTGAAAAGAGCCACTTTCGGCTCACAAGGGAGGCATACGGGAGACCAGTCCCAGTCCCGTAGGCCTCTTTTTATATGAATAAACCCGCATAGTCTGGAATGCGGAGCAGGGCGAATCCCCGCCCGACCCAACAGGAATCAACATGAGCGAAAGCTTTGCAGAACTTTTTGAAGAAAGCCTGAAGTCCCTCGACATGCAGCCGGGTGCCATCATCACCGGCATCGTGGTCGACATCGACGGCGACTGGGTTACCGTTCACGCTGGCCTGAAGTCCGAGGGCGTCATCCCTCTGGAGCAGTTCTTCAACGAACAAGGCGAGCTGACTATCAAGGTCGGTGACGAAGTACACGTAGCGCTGGACGCGGTCGAAGACGGCTTCGGTGAAACCAAGCTGTCCCGCGAAAAAGCCAAGCGCGCCGAGTGCTGGATCGTTCTGGAAGCAGCTTTCGCCGCTGAGGAAGTGGTCAAGGGCGTTATCAACGGTAAGGTTAAAGGCGGCTTCACTGTCGACGTTAACGGCATCCGTGCGTTCCTGCCAGGTTCCCTGGTCGATGTCCGTCCGGTGCGTGATACCACTCACCTGGAAGGCAAAGAGCTGGAATTCAAGGTCATCAAGCTGGACCAGAAGCGCAACAACGTTGTCGTTTCCCGTCGCAGCGTCCTGGAAGCCGAAAACAGTGCCGAGCGCGAAGCGCTGCTGGAATCGCTGCAGGAAGGCCAGCAGGTCAAGGGTATCGTCAAGAACCTCACCGACTACGGCGCATTCGTGGATCTGGGTGGCGTCGACGGCCTGCTGCACATCACCGACATGGCCTGGAAGCGTATCAAGCACCCGTCCGAGATCGTCAACGTTGGCGACGAGATCGACGTCAAGGTTCTGAAGTACGATCGCGAGCGTAACCGTGTTTCCCTGGGCCTGAAGCAACTGGGCGAAGACCCATGGGTTGCCATCAAGGCTCGTTACCCGGAAAGCACCCGCGTCATGGCGCGTGTGACCAACCTGACCGACTACGGCTGCTTCGCAGAGCTGGAAGAAGGCGTGGAAGGCCTGGTACACGTTTCCGAAATGGACTGGACCAACAAGAACATCCACCCGTCGAAAGTCGTTCAGGTTGGCGACGAAGTGGAAGTCATGGTTCTGGACATCGACGAAGAGCGTCGTCGTATCTCCCTGGGTATCAAGCAGTGCAAAACCAACCCGTGGGAAGACTTCTCCGGTCAGTTCAACAAGGGTGACAAGATCTCCGGCACCATCAAGTCGATCACCGATTTCGGTATCTTCATTGGTCTGGACGGCGGCATCGACGGCCTGGTTCACCTGTCCGACATCTCCTGGAACGAAGTCGGCGAAGAAGCCGTACGTCGCTTCAAGAAGGGCGACGAGCTGGAAACCGTCATCCTGTCGGTTGACCCGGAGCGTGAGCGCATCTCCCTGGGCATCAAGCAACTGGAAGAAGATCCGTTCTCCGACTACGTTGCTGTCAACGACAAAGGCACCATCGTTCGCGGTACCGTGAAGGAAGTTGACGCCAAGGGCGCCATCATCACTCTGGCCGACGGCATCGAAGCCACTCTGAAAGCCTCCGAAATCAGCCGTGACCGCGTTGAAGACGCGCGCAACGTTCTGAAAGAAGGCGAAGAAGTAGAGGCCAAGATCATCAGCGTCGATCGCAAGAGCCGCGTGATCAGCCTGTCCGTCAAGTCGAAAGACGTTGAAGACGAAAAAGAAGCCATCAAGGAAATGCGCAAGCAGGAAGTTGAAACTTCCGGTCCGACCACCATCGGTGATCTGATTCGTGCGCAAATGGAAAACCAGAACTAAGTTCGGGTAATCCACCAAAAAAAGGGCGACTTCGGTCGCCCTTTTTTATACCTGTAGAAAACTGAAACACCCCGCAAAGGGGCCCTGCAGAATCCGGATATCGATCTGCAGTAAACGGCTATTGCCCCTTCGTACCCGCTCTTAATCTGGCCCTGCCTGATACGCCCATCTGGCGTTAGCTGATACGCCCGCTGTGGCGTTGCCTGATAAGAACAACGGAGGGTACGACCCCATGACCGGCACACTCGATCGCCTTGCCCGGCAGCTCACTGAATCCGTTCAGGAGGATCCTGCCAAGGGTATTTTCCGCTGCCGCCGCGACGTTTTTACTGATCCGGATCTGTTCGAACTGGAGATGAAGCACATCTTCGAAAGCGGCTGGGTTTACCTCGCCCATGAGAGCCAGATTCTCGAGATCAACGATTACTTCACTACCCATATCGGCCGCCAGCCCGTGGTCATCACCCGCGACAAAGGCGGTGAGCTGCATGGTCTGATCAACGCCTGCGCGCACCGCGGCGCCGTGCTGTGCCGCCGCAAGCAGGGCAACAAGGGCTCGTTCACCTGCCCATTCCACGGCTGGACCTTCAGCAACGTCGGCAAGCTGCTCAAGGTGAAGGACGCCAAGACCGGCGGCTACCCCGACAGCTTCGACTGCGACGGTTCCCACGATCTCACGCGCCTGGCGCGCTTCCAGAGCTACCGGGGGTTCCTGTTCGGCAGCCTCAGCGAGGCAGTGCCGGCGCTGGAAGACTACCTGGGCGAAACCCGGGTGATCATCGACCAGATCGTCGACCAGGCGCCCGAAGGCATCGAAGTGCTGCGCGGCAACTCCTCGTACTTCTACGACGGCAACTGGAAGCTGCAGATCGAGAACGGTGCCGACGGTTATCACGTCAGCTCCGTGCATTGGAACTACTCGGCGACCATGCAGCGCCGCAACTACGAAGCCGAAGGCACCCGTACCGTGGATGCCAACGGCTGGTCGAAGAGCGTCGGCGGCTTCTATGCCTACGACCACGGACACATCCTGTTGTGGACGCGGTTGATCAACCCTGAAGTACGCCCGGTATTCGAGCATCGCGACGAGCTGGTGGCCAAATTCGGTGAAACCCGCGCCGACATCATCGTCGGCCAGACCCGCAACCTGTGCCTGTACCCCAGCGTGTACCTGATGGATCAGTTCTCCACGCAGATCCGCGTGGTACGCCCGATTGCCGTCGACAAGACCGAAGTGACCATCTACTGCTTCGCACCCAAGGGCGAAAGCGACCAGGCCCGGGCGCTGCGTATTCGTCAGTACGAGGATTTCTTCAACGTCACCGGCATGGGTACGCCGGACGACCTGGAAGAGTTTCGCGCCTGCCAGAGCGGCTATGCCGGCCAGGCCGCGCAGTGGAACGACCTCAGTCGTGGCGCCAGCCACTGGATCGAAGGGGCTGACGACAATGCCAAGGCCATGGGCATGCAGCCCTTGCTCAGCGGCGTGAAGTCCGAGGACGAGGGGCTGTTCGTGCGTCAGCACGCCCACTGGGCGCAGGTGATGAGCAGGGCCATCGACAGCGAGCGGGCGAAGCTGATCGCCACCGACGGGGAGCACGTAGCATGAGCGCCAATCGACAGCTGATCCTCGATTTCATCTACCGCGAAGCACGCCTGCTCGACGATCGTCAGTGGGACGAGTGGCTGGAGTGCTATTCGAGCAAGGCGGTGTTCTGGATGCCGGCCTGGGACGATAACGACCAGCTGATCGAGGACCCACAGCGGGAGATCTCGCTGATCTACTACCCCAACCGCGAAGGGTTGGAGGACCGGGTGTTCCGCATCAAGACCGAGCGCTCCAGCGCCAGCACGCCGGAGCCGCGTACCGCGCACTTCATCGCCAACCTGGAGGTGCTCGAGGAGAGCGCCGAGCAGGTTCAGGTGCGTTTCAACTGGCAGACCCTGAGCCATCGCTACAAGAGCACCGATGTCTACTTCGGCACCTCGTTCTACCACCTGGACATGCGTGGCGATCAGCCGTTGATCACCCGCAAGAAGGTGGTGCTCAAGAACGATTACGTGCACCAGGTTCTCGACATCTACCACATCTGAATTCGCACGCGGCCGCCAGCACAGCATCTGGCGGCTGGGCCGAGGTATTGCCATGACGTACACCATCGCCCTGAATTTCGAAGACGGGGTTACCCGCTTCATCGACTGCAAGGCCAACGAAAAGGTGCTGGATGCGGCCTACCGCAACCGCATCAACCTGCCCATGGATTGCTCCGACGGCGTGTGCGGCACCTGCAAGTGCCGCTGCGAGGACGGTGAGTACGACCAGGGCGAGGACTACATCGAGGATGCCCTCAGTGACGACGAGGCCGCCCAGGGCCTGGTGCTGACCTGCCAGATGGTGCCGGCCTCGGACTGCGTGATCGCCGTTCCGGTGCCGTCCACCGCCTGCAAGACCGGCACGGGTAGCTTCCAAGGCGAGCTGGTGTCGATCACGCCCCACGCTGATGCGGCGCTGGAAGTGACCTTCGATATCGCCGGTGGCGCTGCTGCGCCGAGCTTTTTGCCGGGCCAGTACGTGAACATCGCCGTGCCGGGCGCAGGCCAGACCCGCGCCTACTCGTTCAGCAACAAGCCGGGCGAGTCGCGTTTCGGCTTCCTGATCAAGCGCGTGCCCGGCGGGCTGATGAGCGCCTACCTGGATCAGGCGCAGCCGGGCGAGCGTCTGCAGTTCAGCGGGCCGCTGGGCACCTTCTACCTGCGCGATGTGCGCCGGCCGCTGCTGTTGCTGGCTGGCGGGACCGGCCTGGCGCCCTTTCTGTCGATGCTCGAGGTACTGGCCGAGCGCGGCTGCGAGCAGCCGATCAGCCTGATCTACGGCGTCACTCGCGATCTCGATCTGGTGCTGGTCGAGCGTCTGCAGCAGCTGGCCGAGCGCTTGCCGAGCCTGGTGTTCATCACCTGTGTGGCGGAGGCGCAGTCCCAGCATCCGCGCAAGGGCTACGTCACTCAGCACATGAGCGCGGCGATGCTCAATGACGGCAACGTCGACGTTTACCTGTGCGGGCCGCCGCCGATGGTCGATGCCGTGCGCCAGCACTTCACCGAGCAGGGCGTCACGCCAGCGAGTTTTCATTACGAGAAATTCACCCCAACCCAGGTGGTCAGCACCGATCGGCAAGCCCTGACGGCCTGAGGAGAGCGCCATGCACAAGCGATTCGACAACAAGGTGGCACTGGTCACCGGCGCAGCGCAGGGCATTGGTCGGCGGGTCGTCGAGCGCCTGGCGGCCGAGGGTGCGCGCATCGTCGCGGTGGACCGGGCCGAGCTGGTTCATGAACTCAACGGCGAGCTGGGACGGGGCGCCGAGTTGCTGACCCTGACCGCCGATTTGGAGCGCTACGAGGACTGCCAGCAGGTGATGAGGCAGGCCGTGGGGCGTTTCGGTCGTCTGGACATCCTGATCAACAACGTTGGCGGCACCATCTGGGCGAAACCCTTCGAGCATTATCGAGAAGCGGAAATCGAAGCCGAGGTGCGCCGCTCGCTGTTCCCGACCCTGTGGTGCTGCCACGCTGCCTTGCCGGTGATGCTGGAGCAGGGCAGTGGCGCCATCGTCAACGTGTCGTCCATCGCCACGCGCAGCCTCAATCGCGTGCCCTACGGTGCGGCCAAGGGCGGCGTCAATGCGCTGACCGCCTGCCTGGCCTTCGAGAACGCGCAGCGGGGGATTCGCGTCAATGCCACTGCACCGGGCGGCACCGAGGCGCCGCCGCGGCGTATCCCACGCAACGCCGCCGAACAGAGCGAACAGGAAAAGACCTGGTACCAGCAGATCGTCGACCAGACCCTCGACAGCAGTCTGATGAAACGCTACGGCACGCTCGACGAGCAGGTCGGCGCGATTCTGTTTCTGGCGTCCGACGAGGCGTCGTACATCACTGGCGTGACCTTGCCGGTGGGTGGCGGTGACCTGGGCTAGCACCCCGCGTAACACAAGTAGACCAGGCGACAACGCCTGCCAAGGCTTCACAACAACAATAAGAGACCCATGCCATGCGTAACCTCGACGTCAACGACGTGATCGACAATGCCTGTTTCAATTCCTTCCACTGGCTGGTGATGTGCCTGTGCGCCTTGCTGCTGATCTTCGACGGCTACGACCTGTTCATCTACGGCGTGGTGCTGCCGGTGATCATGAAAGAATGGGGGCTCACTCCACTGCAGGCCGGCGCCCTGGGCAGCTATGCGCTGTTCGGCATGATGTTCGGTGCGCTGTTGTTCGGCAGCCTGGCGGACAAAATCGGCCGCAAGAAGGGCATCGCCATCTGCTTCGCGCTGTTCAGCGTGGCGACCATCGTCAACGGCTTCGCCAGTAATCCCACCGAGTTCGGCATCTGTCGCTTTATCGCCGGTCTCGGCTGCGGCGGCCTGATGCCCAACGCGGTGGCGCTGATGAACGAATACGCGCCGAAGAAACTGCGCAGCACCCTGGTGGCGGTGATGTTCAGCGGCTATTCGCTGGGCGGCATGCTGTCGGCCGGCGTGGGCATCTTCATGCTGCCGCGTTTTGGCTGGGAGTCGATGTTCTTCGCCGCCGCGCTGCCGTTGCTGTTGTTGCCGGTGATCCTCTACTACCTGCCCGAATCCGTCGGTTTTCTGGTGCGCCGTGGCGAGCATGACAGGGCCCGCGCCTTGCTAGGCCGACTTGACCCGAATCTAGCGCTGGATGCCGACGTGCAACTGACCGTCAACGAGCGCAAGGGCGGCGGCGTTTCTGTGCTGGAGTTGTTTCGCAATGGCCTGGCGGTACGCACCCTGTCGATCTGGGTAGCGTTCTTCTGCTGCCTGCTGATGGTCTACGCGCTGAGCTCCTGGCTACCGAAGCTGATGGCCAATGCCGGCTACAGCCTGGGCTCGAGTCTGTCGTTCCTGCTGGCCCTCAACTTCGGGGGCATGGCCGGCGCGATTCTTGGTGGCTGGCTGGGCGACCGCTTCAACCTGACCAAAGTCAAGGTCGGCTTCTTCATCGCCGCGGCGGTGTCCATCAGCCTGCTCGGGTTCAAGAGCCCGACGCTGGTGCTGTACCTGCTGATCTTCATCGCCGGTGCGACCACCATCGGCACGCAGATCCTGCTGTATGCCGGCACCGCCCAGCTGTATGGCCTGTCGATCCGCTCCACGGGCCTTGGTTGGGCCTCGGGTATCGGCCGCAACGGCGCCATCGTCGGCCCGCTGCTCGGTGGCGCGCTGATGGGCATCGAGCTGCCGCTGCAGCTCAACTTCATGGCTTTCGCCATTCCCGGCGCGATCGCGGCTCTGGCCATGCTGGTATTCGCCCTGAACAGCGCTCGGTCCGAAAGGCTCAGCCTGCAACCCAGCAAGGCCTGATCGCCACCTGCCATCCGAACTCTGATCCATCCCCGTTCACCTTGTCGGTGAACGGGGAGCGGCTGCGGCCGCCCGTTTGATGGAGCGAAGCAATGACGCTGAAGGACATGTCGCTGTCGGCGCCCGTCGCCGGCTTTATTGCCACGGTGATTTCCTATGCCGGGCCGCTGGTGATCATCTTCCAGGCGGCGCGCACGGCAGGTCTGCCGGCCGAGGTGCTGTCGTCGTGGATCTGGGCGATCAGCATCGGCAGCGGTGTGCTGGGCATCGTGCTCAGCCTGCGCTACCGGGCGCCGGTGGTGATCGCCTGGTCGGCGCCGGGCTCGGCGCTGCTGGTCAGTCTGTTGCCGCAGGTGAGTCTCGGCGAGGCGGTGGGCGCCTACCTGGTAGCCAACCTGATCGTGCTGGTGGTGGGCCTCAGCGGCGCCTTCGACAAACTGGTCGCACGGCTACCGCTGTCGGTGTGTGCGGCGATGCTGGCGGGCATTCTGTTCAGCTTCGGCAGTGCGCTGTTCACCTCGCTGCAGGAACAGCCGCTGCTGGTGCTGGCGATGTTCGTCACCTACCTGGTGTGCAAGCGCCTGTCGCCGCGCTACGCGGTACTGGCGGTGTTGCTGGTCGGTGTCGGGTTGGTGATCGGCCGCGGCGAGTTGAGCGCCGACGCCTGGGTGATCGGCCTGGCCACGCCGGTGTGGATCACCCCGCAGTTCTCCCTGACGGCGATGCTCAACATCGGCGTACCGCTGGCGGTGGTGGCGCTGACCGGGCAGTTCATACCCGGCATGGCTTTGCTGCGCAGTAGCGGTTACGTAGGCGTGCCGGCGCGGCCGTTGCTGGCGGGCTGTGGCCTGGGCAGCTTGCTGCTGGCGCCCTTTGCCTGCCATGGCCTGGCGCTGGGGGCGATTACCGCGGCGATCTGTACTGGCCGTGAGGCCCATGAGCGGCCCGAGCGTCGCTATGTGGCCGGTGTAGTCGGTGGAGTGTTCTATCTGCTGTTCGGCCTGTTCGGGGCAACCCTGGTCAGCCTGTTCACCGCCTTTCCCCAGGCGCTGGTGGCGGCGTTGGCGGGGCTCGCACTGTTCGGCGCGATTTCGGCTTCGCTGGCCGGGGCCATGGCCGTGCCGCAAGAGCGTGAAGCGGCGCTGGTGGCCTTTCTGGTCACCGCCTCGGGCATGTCCTTTCTCGGTCTGTCGGCGGCGTTCTGGGGGCTGATCTTCGGACTGTTCGCCCATTGGCTGCTGACTCATGGAACCGCGCCCGCCACCGAGCAGGCCGTGCGTTCCAGGCCCGCTCAAGAGACTCGCTGAACCCCGATTTTCCTGATCCGGCTCTCCGCGCTGTTTGGCTTGGGGCGCCGTTGTACCCATGCAATAACAACAAGAGCAGAGCAATCATGAGTAAACATCAGACTACCTTGTGCGTATTTTCCCTAAGCGTGCTGAGCCTGCCGGCTGCCGTACAGGCCGCGGGCGAGGGCTTCATCGACGGCGCCAGCGCGACCCTGCAGGCGCGCAATTACTACTTCAGCCGGGACTTCTCCGACATCGTCGGTGCCAACCGACAATCCAAGGCCGAGGAGTGGGCCCAGGGCTTTATCCTCGATTTCAAGTCCGGCTACACGCCGGGTGCGCTCGGCTTTGGCCTGGACGCCCAGGGGCTGCTTGGTATCAAGCTCGACAGCAGCCGGGATCGGGTCAATACCGGGTTGCTGCCGGTGCGCGACAACGGCCAAGCCGCCGATGAATACAGCCGTCTCGGGGTGGCGCTGAAGGCCCATTACTCGCAGACCGAACTGCGTGTCGGCGAGCTGCAACCCAACCTGCCGGTGCTGACCTTCAGCGATATCCGCCTGCTGCCGCCGAGCTACCAGGGCGCCTCGCTGCTGTCGCGGGAGATCGAGGGTTTGACCTTGCAGGGCGGCCATCTGCGTTCCACCAGCCTGCGCAACGAAGCCGGCGACGACAAACTGCAGGCCATGCTCGGCCATGTGCCGCAGCGCCAGGTCAGCAGCGATGCGTTCAACTATGTGGGCGCCGATTACGCCTTCAACGACAAACGCACCACTGCCAGCCTGTGGTACGCGCAGCTCGAGGACATCTACAACCAGCGTTTCGTCGGCCTCAAGCACAGCGAGCCACTGGGCGCCTGGACCCTGGGCGCCAACCTTGGCTATTTCGACAGCCATGAAGATGGCGAAAAGCTGCTTGGCGATATCGATAACCAGGCCTTCTACTCGCTGATTTCCGCCAAGCATGGCGGCCATACCTTCTATGTCGGCTACCAGGCGATGTTCGGCGACAACCCGTTCCCGCGGGTGTTCGCCAACGTCACGCCGCTGGGCAACGAGGTGCCGACCTACGAGTTCGCCTACACCGACGAGCGCTCCTGGCAGGTCCGTTACGACTACGACTTCGCCGTCCTCGGCTTGCCCGGTCTGACTACCACGGTGCGCTATATCCGCGGCAACAACGTCGATACTGGTCGCGGCTTCGAAGGCAAGGATCGCGAACGCGATCTGGATATCAGCTACGTGGTGCAGAGCGGGGCGCTCAAGGGGCTGGGTGTGCGGGTGCGTAATGTCGAAGCGCGTTCCAACTACCGTAGCGATATCGACGAGAACCGGCTGATCCTTTCGTACACCTGGACGTTGCTCTGAGGCGCTGGCGCGATTTTTTCGCGCGCATGGCGCGCTCCCACAGGGGCGTCGATAGCCGTGGTTCATTGGGCCCAATCGTAGGATGGGGCGAGCCGCGTAGTCGTAGGATGGGTGGAACCCATCGCAGTTTGATGGGTTCCACCCATCCTACGGGCTGGAGAACAGCATCCGTGGGAGCGGGCGGGGACGCCCAGTCCATGCCCGCGATGCTTTTCGTGCCAATGGGCTTGGCAACTCGGCCTGCCAATCGCTCTTACTCACTATCCAGATTCTTCACCAGCTTCAGGCAGCGCCTGAGCAGTGGCGAATTATCGTCCTTGCGGTAGCTGATCACGATGGGTGACGTGGCACTGGCGTCGAGCAATGGCGTGTAGCCGATATCGTCGCGGTGCAGGCGTTGCACCGAGGCGGGTACCAGGCTGATGCCGATGCCGGCGGATACCAGGCCGATGGCGGTCTGCAATTCGTTGGTCATCTGCGCCACGCGAATCTTCAGGTCGTCACGGGCGAACAGCGCCAGCACATGGTCGGCGTAGCTGGGCCGTGGCGAGGCAGGGTAGAGCACGAACGGCTCGCGGGCCAGTTCCTCCAGCGAAGCCGGAGCGACCAGCAATCGATGGCCGGCGGGCAGGGCGGCGACCAGCGGGTCCTGGCGGATCACTTCCTGGACGATGGCCGGATCCTCGATATGAATGCGCCCGAAGCCGATATCGATACGGCCGCGCTTGAGCGCTTCCACCTGTGGCAAGGTGGTCAGCTCGGACAAACCCAGTTCGATGGCCGCTTCGCCACGTAGCTGGCGAATCAGTTCCGGCAGCGCGCCATACAGTGTGGAAGGCGCGAAGCCGATGCCGAACCAGCGCCGCTGGCCTTCGGCGATGCGCCGGGTGTCGTCGCTGACGCGGCCCAGTTGTTCGAGCAGCTGTACGGAATGCTCATAGAAGAAGCGCCCTGCTTCGGTCAGGCGCAGCGGCCTGCCGCGCTCGATCAAGGCCACCCCCAATTCGTCCTCCAGTTGCTGAATCTGCCGGCTCAGCGGCGGCTGGGCGATATGCAGGCGTTCGGCCGCACGGGTGAAATTGAGCGTTTCCGCCAGCACGCGGAAGTAACGCAAATGGCGCAGCTCCATGATACCTCCAGGGTATGAAACCAGACCGATTCAATATTGGACTGGCCTATTTGCTGAGGTCAATCTGTGCCCAGACAAAAATAAAACCTCAAGGATATGCTCGTGCTCACTCGCATCCTTTGTTCTTCTCTCCCGCTGCTGGCCGGCCCTGTGAACGAGGCGCCACAGCGCGCCGGTTCCCTGGCATCGGCCCGTGGCATTGACCTGCACACGGATCATCGCCCATGAGCCTTCCGCTGATCGAAAGCCTCGACACCCTGATCGTCGACCTGCCCACCATTCGCCCGCACAAGCTGGCTATGCACACCATGCAGCAGCAGACCCTGGTGATTCTGCGCCTGCGCTGCAGCGACGGTATTGAAGGCGTCGGTGAAGCCACCACCATCGGCGGCCTGGCCTATGCCGGGGAAAGCCCGGAAAGCATCAAGACCAACATCGATACCTATTTTGCGCCGCTGCTGATCGGCCAGCCGGCCGGCAACATCAATGCCGCCATGCTGCGCATCGACCGCAGCGTACGCGCCAACACCTTCGCCCGCTCTGCGGTGGAAACCGCGCTGCTCGATGCCCAGGGCAAGCGCCTTGGTCTGCCGGTTGCCGAATTGCTCGGCGGCCGCGTGCGCGATGGCCTGGAAGTGGCCTGGACATTGGCCAGCGGCGATACCGCCAAGGACATCGACGAAGCCGAGCGCATGCTCGACCTGCGTCGTCATCGGGTTTTCAAGCTGAAGATCGGCAGCCGCGAGGCGGCGCTGGACATCGCCCACGTGGCGGCGATCAAGCGTGCCCTGGGCGACCGCGCCAGCGTGCGGGTGGACGTCAATCAGGCGTGGAGCGAGGCGGTGGCCATTCGCGCCTGCCAGGCCCTCGGCGATGCCGGTGTCGACCTGATCGAGCAGCCCATTCCGCGTCAGGACGTGCTGGCCCAGGCCCGCGTCAGCGCCCGCAGCCCGGCGCCGATCATGGCCGACGAAGCCATCGAGAGCGTCGAGGACAGCTTCAACCTGGCCCGCGGCGGCGCCGCGCCGGTATTCGCCCTGAAGATTGCCAAGAACGGCGGCCCGCGTGCGGTGCTGCGTAGTGCCTATATCGCTGAAGCGGCGGGCATCGGCCTGTACGGCGGCACCATGCTCGAAGGCAGCGTCGGCACCCTGGCCTCGGCCCATGCCTTCGCCACGCTCAGCAAGCTGGAATGGCACACCGAACTGTTCGGCCCGCTGCTGCTGACCGAGGACATCCTCGTCGACGTGCCGGTGTACCGCGATTTCGAACTGAAGATCCCGACCACGCCGGGCCTCGGTGTGAGCCTGGACGAAGAACGCCTGCAGCGCTTTAGCCGCCGCTGAACCGAACCCACAAGGAGAAAGCCATGCTGTTTCACGTGCGCATGACCGTCAAACTGCCCACCGACATGCCGGCCGAGCAGGCCGCCCGCCTCAAGGCCGACGAAAAGGAACTGGCCCAGCGCCTGCAGCGCGAAGGCACCTGGCGTCACCTGTGGCGCATCGCCGGGCTTTACGCCAATGTCAGCATTTTCGACGTGGCCGACGCCCAGGCCCTGCATGACACGCTGATGCAGCTGCCGCTGTACCCGTACATGGACATCGAGGTCATGGCGCTGTGTCGCCACCCGTCCTCGATCCACGATGACGATCGCTGATCGGCGCCATCACTCGCCTGATCCGATCACCACAACAACAAGATGAGGAAACACGCCATGACCGTACGTATCGCCCAGACCGTCGAAGTGCAGAAGTTCTTCGAAGATGCCGCCGGCTTCACCAACGACAAGGGCAATGCCCGTATGAAGACGGTGATTCACCGTGTACTCAATGACACGGCCAAGATCATCGAAGACCTGCAGATCACCCCGGAAGAATTCTGGAAAGCGGTCAACTACCTGAACGAGCTCGGCGCACGGCAGGAAGCCGGGCTGGTGGTCGCCGGCCTCGGTGTCGAGCACTACCTGGACATGCTGATGGACGCCGAGGACGAAGAGGCCGGCCACACCGGCGGCACCCCGCGCACCATCGAAGGCCCGCTTTACGTGGCCGGCGCGCCGCTGAGCAAGGGCGAAGCGCGCCTGGACGACGGCACTGATGCTGGCACGCCGCTGTTCATGCAGGGGCAGGTGTTCGACACCAACGGTAAGCCGTTGGCTGGTGCCATCGTCGACGTATGGCATGCCAATACCCGTGGCACCTATTCGTATTTCGACCCGGCGCAATCGGAGTTCAACCTGCGCCGCCGCATCGAGACCGACGCCGAAGGCCGTTATCGTTTCCGCAGCATCGTGCCGTCCGGCTATGGCTGCCCGCCCGATGGCCCGACCCAGCAGCTGCTCGACCAGCTCGGCCGCCATGGCCAGCGCCCGGCCCACGTGCACTTCTTCATTTCCGCGCCCGGCCATCGCCACCTGACCACCCAGATCAACCTGGATGGCGACAAGTACCTGCACGACGACTTCGCCTACGCCACGCGCGACGAGCTTATCGCCAATATCGACTTCTTCGACGATGCCGAACGCGCCAAAGCCCATGGTGTTGAAGGTCGCTTCGCCGAAATCGAGTTCGATTTCACCCTGCAGTCCACCACCGAGCCCAAGGCGCAGAAACGCCACGAGCGGGTTCGCGCGCTGGAGGTATAAGCCCCGCGCCGCCCAGCAGGGCGAGGTGCCGCGCTGCCGTTCGTCTGCCTTGCCTGGCAGGCGAGGGGCCGCGCGGCATCCTGCATTGAACGGTCACACTGAATGGCGGCGAAAGAGATGTAACCCTTTGTCACGCTGGCGTATCGCCTGCCAGGGGGATGGTTAGAATCGCCGGACGATTAGTGGATTGCCCGATGACGGCGATTCAGCCTTATAAGAAAAACAACGAGGCCTGATGATGAGCGATTTCCTGCTGAGCGCGCGCAGCCAGGTGTTCGAGCGCGCCGACCCTTACGCGGTGTCCGACTACGTCAATCAGCACGTCGGTGCCCATTGCATTCGCCTGCCGACCACGGGTTTTCCCGAAGCGAGCCTCAATCACCGCAAGTTCGCCAGCCTCGACCTGTGCCGCATCAGTTATGGCGGCAGCGTGCGCGTCACCTCGCCGGCGCTGGAAACCATCTATCACCTGCAGGTACTGCTCAAGGGCAACTGCCGTTCGCAGTACCGCGGCCAGGAGCACTTCTTCGTGCCCGGCGAGTTGCTACTGATCAACCCGGACGACCCGGTGGACCTGACCTATTCGGCCGACTGCGAGAAATTCATCGTCAAGCTGCCGGTCAGCCTGTTCGAGAACACCTGCCTGGAAAACCGCTGGATGCTGCCGCAAAGCGGTATTCGCTTTACCGCCGCGCGCCACGACATGCGCGAGCTGGAAGGCTTTTCCAACCTGCTGATGCTGATCTGCCAGGAAGCCGAAGCGGCCTCCAGCATGCCCCAGGTGCAGGAGCATTACGTGCGCATCATCGCCAGCAAGCTGCTCGGTCTGCTCGGCAATAATGTGCAGCGCGTGCAGCCCCGGGCTCAGACCAGCTCGTTCGAGCAGGTGGTCGATTACATCGAGCAGAACCTCACCCAGGACATCGGCATCGAGCAGCTGTTGGCCGTAGCAAGGGTCAGCGAGCGTTCGCTGTATGCGCTGTTCGAGCGCCACGCCGGCATCAGCCCCAGGGATTACGTGCGCCAGCGCAAGCTCGACAGAATCCACGCCCAGCTGCTCGACCCAGCAAGCGCGGTGCGCAGCGTCACCGAAATCGCCCTGGATCACGGCTTCCTGCACCTGGGTCGCTTCGCCGAAGCCTACCGTCGCCGCTTTGGTGAGCTGCCGTCTGAGACCTACAAGCGCAACCGCTAAAAGGCGAACACAAGTCTCGTTCGATTATCGAACGGATAGTCGATTATCGGATTGTTAGCAGGCTATTGGGTGAGTACCTTGTGACCATACGGCACACCCGCCGCCCAGCACCCAGAGCAACAAGACGAGAACGACCATGGCTGAGATTCTCTCCCTGCGCGAAGCGGTCGAACGCTTCGTTCACGATGGCGACACCGTTGCCCTCGAAGGCTTCACCCACCTGATTCCGACCGCTGCTTCCCACGAGCTGATCCGTCAGAACAAGAAGGATCTGACCCTTGTGCGCATGACCCCCGACCTGGTCTACGATCTGTTGATCGGTGCCGGTTGCGCCAAGAAGCTGGTGTTCTCCTGGGGCGGCAACCCCGGTGTCGGTTCGCTGCACCGCCTGCGTGACGCCGTCGAGAAACACTGGCCGCACAAGCTGGAAATCAGCGAACACAGCCACGCCGCCATGGCCAATGCCTACGTCTCCGGCGCCTCCAACCTGCCATTTGCGGTGCTGCGCGGCTATCAGGGCTCGGACCTGGTCAAGGTCAACCCGGACATCAAGTTCATCGAATGCCCGTTCACCGGCGAGAAGCTGGCAGCGGTGCCGAGCGTTCGCCCGGACGTCACCGTGATCCACGCGCAGAAGGCCGATCGCAAGGGTAACGTGCTGATCCAGGGCATCCTTGGCGTGCAGAAGGAAGCGGCTCTGGCGGCCAAGCGCTGCATCGTCACTGTCGAAGAAATCGTCGACGACCTTGAGGCACCGATGAACGCCTGCGTGCTGCCGACCTGGGCCATCACCGCGGTCTGCGTGGTACCCGGTGGCGCCCATCCGTCCTACGCCCACGGTTATTATGAGCGCGACAACCGCTTCTACCAGGCCTGGGACCCGATTGCCCGCGGCCGTGAAACCTTCACCGCCTGGATCGACGAATACATCCGTGGCACCGAGGATTTTGCGCAATACCAGGCGAAGGTTAATGGGGAGGCCAAGTGATGAGCGATTTCAACACCAATGAAATGATGACCGTGGCCGCCGCACGCCGCCTCGGCAATGGCAGCGTCTGCTTCGTCGGCATCGGCCTGCCGTCCAAGGCCGCCAACCTGGCGCGTCTGACCCATGCCCCGGAAGTGGTGCTGATCTATGAATCCGGCCCGATCGGTGCAAAGCCGAGCGTGCTGCCGCTGTCCATCGGTGACGGCGAGCTGGCGGAAACCGCCGACACCGTGGTGCCGACCGGCGAAATCTTCCGCTACTGGCTGCAGGGCGGGCGCATCGACGTCGGCTTCCTCGGCGCCGCCCAGGTCGACAAGTTCGGCAACATCAACACCACCGTGATTGGCGACTACCACGCGCCGAAAGTTCGTCTGCCGGGCGCCGGTGGCGCACCGGAGATTGCCGGCAGTGCCAAGAAAGTGCTGATCATCCTCAAACAGGGTCACCGCACTTTCGTCGACAAGCTGGCGTTCATCACCTCGGTCGGCCACGGCGAGGGCGGTGATCATCGCAAGCGTCTCGGCCTGCCGGGTGACGGCCCGGTGGCGATCATCACCGACCTGTGCATCATGGAGCCGGAAGCCGGCAGCAACGAATTCATCGTCACTTCGCTGCACCCGGGCGTGACCCGTGAGCAGGTGATCGAGAACACCGGCTGGCAGATCCGTTTCGCCGACAACGTGACCACCACCGAGGCGCCGAAAGCCGAGGAGCTGGCTGCGCTGCGTGACCTGGAAGCGCGCACCGCCGAGGCCCACGGCCAGAAAGGAGGTGACGAATGAGCCGCGAAGTCTTCATCTGCGACGCCATCCGCACGCCGATTGGTCGCCTCAACGGCGCGCTGTCCGCGGTGCGTGCCGACGACCTGGCAGCGATCCCGCTCAAGGCCCTGATCGAGCGTAACCCGCAAGTCGATTGGTCGGCGGTCGATGAGGTTTTCATGGGCTGCGCCAACCAGTCCGGCGAAGACAACCGCAACGTCGCGCGGATGGCGCTGCTGCTCGCCGGCCTGCCGGAAACCGTGCCGGGCGTGACCCTCAACCGCCTGTGCGCCTCGGGTATGGAAGCGGTGGGGGCTGCGTTCCGCGCCATCGCCTCGGGCGAAATGGAACTGGCCATTGCTGCCGGCGTCGAGTCGATGACCCGCGCGCCCTACGTGATGGGCAAGGCAGACAGCGCCTTTGGCCGCGGCCAGAAGCTGGAAGACACCACCCTGGGCTGGCGCTTCGTCAACCCGGCGATGAAAGAACAGTACGGCGTCGACCCGATGCCGGTCACCGGTGACAACGTTGCCGAGGACTATGGCGTCAGCCGTGCCGACCAGGACGCCTTCGGCCTGCGCAGCCAGCAGCGTGCAGCGGCGGCCCAGGAAGCCGGTTACTACGCCGAGGAGATCGTCCCGGTGGTGATCAAGACCAAGAAGGGCGAGATCGTCGTCGACCGTGACGAGCACCCGCGTGCCGACACCACGGCCGAAGGCCTGGCCAAGCTCAAACCGGTCAACGGCCCCGACAAGACCGTCACCGCCGGCAACGCCTCGGGCCTCAACGATGGCGCCTCGGCGATGATCCTGGCCTCGGCCGAAGCCGTTGAACAGTACGGCCTCAAGCCCCGTGCCAAAGTGCTGGGCATGGCCAGCGGCGGCGTTGCCCCGCGCATCATGGGCGTCGGCCCGGTGCCGGCGGTGCGCAAGCTGCTGACGCGCCTGAATCTGGACATCGATGCCTTCGACGTGATCGAGCTGAACGAAGCCTTCGCGGCCCAGGGCCTGGCAGTGACCCGCGACCTCGGTCTGCCGGACGACAGCCCCAAGGTCAACCCGAACGGCGGCGCCATCGCCCTCGGCCACCCGCTGGGCATGAGCGGCAACCGCCTGGTGCTGACCGCGGTGCACCATCTGGAAAAGACCGGCGGCAAGCTCGGCCTGGCGACCATGTGCGTGGGCGTGGGGCAGGGGCTGGCATTGGCTATCGAGCGGGTTTGATCGCGGAATCGGCCGTTTGTCTTGGTAGCCTCGTAGGGTGGATGGTGCTTTTTCATCCACCATTGCGATTGCGGCGGTGGACGGGGCGGGCCGCGTAGGTGAAGCGTCGTCCACCCTACGGCTACGTTTCGAGGTCGGCCGCATATCCTGTGGGGGGGCGCCATGCGCCCGATTCGCGGGCATGGCCCGCTCCCAGGATCATGACCAAGCTATCAGCTCTATTGCTAAGGCGATTTTCGAAGTTTCGTTTGTCCTCACCAGGTCACGGTCCACGACCCCGTGCCCCGGTGGGGATGAGCGACCTAAAATGACGAATCATTTGGTTACAGATGGGGTCGGAGTAGGGATCGTTCCGTTTCCTACCAGTGAGTATCCACAATGACTACTGATACCAGCACGGCGTACGAAGCCCCCAACTACAGCCCGGAAGAGCGCCGCAAGCGCATCTTCGCCATCGTTGGTGCCTCGTCGGGCAACCTGGTCGAATGGTTCGACTTTTACGTGTATGCCTTCTGCGCGATCTACTTCGCGCCGGCCTTTTTTCCTTCCGACGACCCCACCGTGCAGTTGCTCAATACCGCTGGCGTTTTCGCTGCCGGCTTTCTGATGCGGCCAATCGGCGGCTGGGTATTTGGCCGTGTGGCGGACAAATACGGCCGCAAGGTCTCGATGATGATCTCGGTGCTGATGATGTGCCTGGGCTCGTTGGCCATCGCCTGCCTGCCCACCTACAGCAGCATCGGCACCCTGGCGCCTGCGCTGCTGTTGCTGGCGCGGCTGTTCCAGGGCCTGTCGGTGGGTGGCGAGTATGGCACCACCGCCACCTACATGAGCGAAGTGGCGCTCAAGGGCCAACGCGGCTTTTACGCCTCGTTCCAGTACGTCACCCTGATTGGCGGCCAGTTGCTGGCCGTGCTGGTGGTGGTGATCCTGCAGCAGGCGCTCAGTGAAGACGAGCTGCGGGC
Source organism: Phytopseudomonas straminea (assembly GCF_900112645.1). GTDB lineage: Bacteria > Pseudomonadota > Gammaproteobacteria > Pseudomonadales > Pseudomonadaceae > Aquipseudomonas > Aquipseudomonas straminea. Next base: position 80,435 of record NZ_FOMO01000011.1, read on the forward strand.
CTGGGGCTGGCGCATCCCATTCGTGATCGGCGCCATGGCGGCAGTGGTGGCTTTCTATCTGCGTCGCTCGCTGGACGAAACCGCCAAGCAAGACCAGATCGGCAACAAGGAATCGGGCAGCGTCGCCTACCTGTTCAAGCACCACAAGGCCGCGTTCTTCACCGTGCTGGGCTACACCGCCGGTGGCTCGCTGATCTTCTACACCTTTACCACCTACATGCAGAAGTACCTGGTCAACTCGGCCGGCATGAGCGCCAAGACCGCCAGCGGCATCATGACCGGCGCACTGTTCCTGTTCATGCTCATGCAGCCGCTGTTCGGTGCGCTGTCCGACCGTATCGGGCGCCGCGCCTCGATGCTCTGGTTCGGCGCCCTCGGTGCGATCTGCACCTGGCCGATCCTGGCCTTGCTGCACACCGTGCAGAGCCCGGTGATGGCCTTTCTGCTGATCATCGCGGCGCTGGCCATCGTCAGCCTGTATACCTCGATCAGCGGTCTGGTGAAGGCCGAGATGTTCCCGCCGGAGGTGCGCGCCCTGGGCGTCGGCCTGGCTTACGCGGTGGCCAACGCATTGTTCGGCGGCTCGGCGGAATACGTTGCCCTGGGACTGAAATCCATCGGCATGGAACAGACCTTCTATTGGTACGTATCAGGCATGATGGTGCTGGCCTTTCTGGTCAGCCTGCGCCTGCCGCGCCAGGCCAGTTACCTGCACCACGATCATTGACCACGGAGTGTTCGCTGTATGAGTTCAAGGCCCGCTAGCCAGCTGTTCGATGCCTATTTCACGGGTGCGCCGATGCGCCAGGTGTTCAGCGATCAGGGGCGTGTGCAGGGCATGCTCGACTTCGAGGCAGCGCTGGCCCGGGCCGAAGCGGCGGCCGGGGTGATCCCGCAGGCGGTGGTCGCCGAGATCGAGGCGGCTTGCCGCGCCGAACTCTACGACTTCGACGCGTTGGCGGTGGCCATCGGCAGCGCTGGCAACTCGGCGATTCCGCTGGTCAAGGCGCTGGGCAAGCGTATCGCGGCGAGCAACCCCGAGGCCGAGCGCTACGTGCATCTGGGCGCCACCAGTCAGGACGCCATGGACAGCGGCCTGGTGCTGCAGCTGCGCGCGGCCATCGATCTGCTGGAAAAGGATCTGGACGCCCTGAGCAGACAACTGGCCACGCAGGCCCAGTGTCATGCGGCAACGCCCATGGCCGGGCGCACCTGGCTGCAGCATGCCACGCCGGTGACCCTGGGCATGAAGATCGCAGGCTGGCTGGGCGCCATCGATCGTCATCGCCAGCGCCTCGACGAAATCAAACCGCGCCTGCTGTGCCTGCAGTTCGGCGGCGCCTCGGGCAGCCTGGCCGCATTGGGTGACAAGGCCTGGCCGGTGGCCGGTGCGCTGGCCGCCGAACTGGACCTGCAACTGCCCGAGCAGCCCTGGCACACCCAGCGTGATCGCCTGGTCGAGTTCGCCAGCCTGCTCGGCCTGATCGCCGGCAGCCTGGGCAAGCTGGGCCGCGACCTCAGCCTGCTGATGCAGACCGAAGCCGGCGAGCTGTTCGAGCCCTCGGCGCCGGGCAAGGGCGGCTCCTCGACCATGCCGCACAAGCGCAACCCGGTGGGCGCGGCGGTGTTGATCGGCGCCGCCACCCGCGCGCCCGGGCTGGTCGCCACCATGTTCGCGGCCATGCCCCAAGAGCACGAGCGCAGCCTGGGGTTGTGGCACGCCGAGTGGGAGACGCTGCCGGAGCTATGCTGCCTGGTCTCCGGCGCCCTGCAGCAGGCGCTGATCCTGGTGCCGGGCCTGGAAGTGGACGCCGAGCGCATGGCCACCAACCTCGAATTGACCCGCGGCCTGGTGCTGGCCGAGGCGGTGAGCATCGCCCTGGCGCAACGCATCGGTCGTGACGCTGCCCACCATCTTGTCGAGCAATGCTGCAAGCAGGCGGTGAAGGAGGGGGCACACCTGCGCGCCGTACTCGACGCCAACGCCGAGGTCAGCGCCCAACTGTCCGCCGATGAGCTGGACCGCCTGCTCGATCCGGCCCATTACCTGGGCCAGGCGCAGCGCTGGGTCGATCGCGCCGTGGCCCTGCACCGCAGCGCGAATCACTGAACCGTTTTCCCGTTAGGAGATTGTCATGCCTGTCGTTTCCCTCGCCGATGGCGACCTGAACTACCTGCTAGAAGGCCCGGCCGACGCACCGGTGCTGGTGTTGTCCAATTCTCTGGGCACCAACCTGCACATGTGGGATGCGCAGATTCCGGCGTTCACCGAGCACTTCCGGGTGCTGCGTTATGACACCCGTGGCCATGGCCAGTCGCTGGTCACGCCGGGCTTCTACAGCATCGAGCAGAACGGCCGCGACGTGCTGGCACTGCTCGATGCCCTGAACATCGACAAGGTGCACTTCTGCGGTCTGTCCATGGGCGGGCTGATCGGCCAGTGGCTGGCGATCAACGCCGCCTCGCGCCTGGATCGCCTGGTGCTGTGCAACACCGGCGCCAAGATCGGCACCGACGAGGTGTGGAACACCCGCATCGACACCGTGCTCAAGGGTGGCGAGAAGGCCATGCGCGACCTGCGTGATGCCTCCATCGAGCGCTGGTTCACCGCGCCGTTCGCCAAGGCCCAGCCGGAGAAGGTCGAGCCGATCGTCACCATGCTGGCGCAGACCTCGCCCCAGGGCTATGCCGGTAACTGTGCAGCGGTGCGCGATGCCGACTACCGCGAGCAGATCGCCACGATCGACGTGCCGACCCTGATCGTATGCGGCACCGGTGATGCGGTGACCACGCCCGAACACGGTCGCTTCATGCAAGAGCGTATTCCGGGCGCCGAGCTGGTCGAGTTCGATGCTGCGCACCTGTCCAACGTGCAGGCTGGTGAACTGTTCACCAGGCGCGTGCTGAGCTTTCTGCAAACCAATTGAGCCTGCAGTGCGTGGGCGTCGTCGCACGCCCACGCCGTGAAGAGAAATGGAGCCACCGATGGACGAGAAACAACGCTACGACGCCGGCATGCAGGTGCGCCGTGCGGTGCTGGGCGATGCCCACGTCGACCGCAGCCTGGAAAAACTGACGCCGTTCAACGAAGAATTCCAGGAGATGATCACCCGCCACGCCTGGGGCGACATCTGGACGCGCCCGGGGTTGCCGCGCCACACCCGCAGCCTGATCACCATTGCCATGTTGATCGGCATGAACCGCGAGGGCGAGTTGAAGCTGCACCTCAAGGCCGCCAAGAACAACGGCGTGACCCGCGAGGAAATCAAGGAAGTGATCATGCAGAGCGCGATTTACTGCGGCATTCCGGCAGCCAACGCCACCTTCCACCTGGCCGAAGAGTTGTGGGACGAAGTCGGCGTCGAGTCGCTGAACAAGGCCTGACATCGTAGCGATCTGCAGAGCCCACCCAACAGACTGTGTGAAAACTACTGCGCTCGGTCATGCTGCGTAAAAAACCGGCTCGGATGCGAGTCCAATCAAAATGCTCATTTACAGCACGTAAACTGCGCTTTTTCGCCGGTTTTTGCCTTGCCTGACCGTCGCTCGCTACGTTTTCACACAGCTTGCCAAGCGGGGCTTTTTGTTGTCCGGCGATTACTCGTACTCACTGACGCCCGCCGCATGCCGGGCCGCGACGTAGCCGAAGGTCAGTGCCGGGCCCAGGTTGATGCCGCCTGAGGGATAGTGACCGCCGAACACGCTGGCCATGTCGCTGCCGGCGGCGTAGAGGCCAGGGATCGGCTGGCCATCGGCATCCAGCACCCGGGCGCTGCCGTCGGTCTTCAGGCCGGCGAAGGTGCCGAAACAGCCGGGCTGCACCTTCACCGCGTAGAACGGGCCATGCTCGATAGGCGCCACGCAGGGGTTGGCGCCAGGGTGCAGCGGGTCGCCTTGTTTGCGGTTGAAGGCGGTGCTGCCGCGGCCGAACTGCGGGTCTTCGCCGTTGCGGGCATGTTGGTTGAAAGTGGCCACCGTGCTCGCCAGGCCCATCGGGTCGATGCCGCAGTCGAGCGCCAGCTGCTCGATGGTCGCCGCACGTTTCAGGTAGCCGCTACGCAGCATCGCCCACAGTGGTACGGGCGCCGGGCGGGCGAAACCCAGGCCGTAGCGGCGCTGGAAGCGATGATCGCAGATCAGCCAGGAACACACCGGCTGGTCCTCGGGCACCTGTTCGACCATCGCCGCCACGTAGTCGTAGTAGCCGTGGGCTTCGTTGACGAAGCGCTTGCCGCTGGCCAGCACGCCGATGATGCCGGGCTTGCCGCGCTCGATGATGTGCGGGAAGTGGCCGATGCTGCCGTCGCGGTGCGGCACCCGGGACACCGGTGCCCAGGCGACCGGCGATTTCAGCCGGGTATCGACCTGGGCACCCAGCGCTTCGCCCAGGCGCAGGCCATCGCCGGAGCAGGCGGTTGGCGGCAGGGCCAGGTTGTCCGCGCCGCTGACATCGCGGGGAAACAGCTGCTGGCGCCGCCGCGGATCGTTGGGGAAACCGCCGGCCGCCAGCACCACGGCACGGGCACCGATGAAGTGCTCGCCGTCCGCACGGCGCAGCGTGGCGCCGCTGATACGGCCATCTTGCTGATGCAGGCTGATCACCGGTGCCGACTCGATCATCGTCACGCCCAGGTCGGCGGCCGAGCGGGCCAGCCGGGCCACCAGCGCGACGCCGTTGACCAGGTGCATGGCGCGGCCATAACGGGCCAGGTGATAGAGGTGGGCGGCGAAACGACGGGTCACGTGCCACAGCGCTCTCGGTGAGCGGGTCATGCTCAGGAAGGCGGCCAGGTCGGCGCCGGCCATGATCGGCATGCCCATGAACGAGGTTTCGCGCAGCGTCCTGCGCAGGCGCGGTAGCAGGTCGAGCACTTCGCGGCCGTCATAGGGCGCGGCGATCACCTGATGGCCGCCGGTGGCGGCGCCGGGCGTGTCGCCATGCATGTCGGGAATGCCGTTGCCGTCGGCGAACTGCAGGGCGGTGTGCCGTTCGAAGAACGCCACCATCTGCGGGCAGGCGTCGAGAAAGGCCCTGACCCGCGTTTCGTCGAAATGCTCGCCCAGCTCGTGGCGCAGGTAGGTGAGCGGCTGCTCGATGTCTTCCTGGATGCCGGCCCGCTGCGCCAGCGGGTTGCGCGGAACCCAGGCCCAACCTCCGGACCAGGCGGTGGCGCCGCCGAACACGGCGTCCTTTTCCACCAGCACCACGCGCTGGCCATGCCACGCTGCAGTCACCGCAGCGGCCAGCCCGGCGGCGCCCGAGCCGACCACCAGCAGGTCGCAGTGTTGGGGAAGTGGAGTGGTGGTGGCGGCGGGCATGGGCGCTCCTGGCGGCTTATGATTGTTTTTGGAATCGGGTTCCATATATTAAATGGAGCGCTGATCGCCGCCAAGCGCAGGGCCCCCGCTTGATGTTTGCGCCAATAGACCCCATCTGATGGGCTGTAACCCTCTCGCCATCAGCCTTCGAGCCCGCCATGAAATCGCTTTTGTCCGGTCGCCAGCGCGGTGCCCTGCGCACATCCTGGGCGTTTATCGCCCCTTATCGCGGTCGCGTGGTCGGTGCGCTGCTGGCGCTGCTGTTCACTGCTGCCATTACCTTGTCCATGGGGCAGGGCATCAAGCTGCTGGTCGATCAGGGCCTGGCCACTCAGTCGCCGGAAGCGCTGCGCCATTCGATACTGCTGTTCTTCGTGCTGGTGCTGGCCCTGGCGGTAGGTACCTACACGCGCTTCTACCTGGTGTCCTGGCTGGGCGAGCGGGTGGTGGCAGACATCCGCAAGCGCGTGTTCGATCACCTGGTCGGCCTGCACCCCGGCTTTTACGCCCACAACCGCGCCTCTGAGATCCAGTCGCGGCTGACCGCCGATACCACCTTGCTGCAGTCGGTCATCGGCTCGTCGCTGTCGATGGCGCTGCGCAACCTGATCATGCTGGTCGGCGGCATGATCCTGCTGGTGGTCACCAACCCCAAGCTCAGCGCCATCGTGCTGGCCGCGCTGCCGCTGGTGGTGGCGCCGATCCTGCTGTTCGGCCGCCGTGTGCGTGAGTTGTCGCGGCAGAGCCAGGATCGCATCGCCGATGTCGGCAGCTACGTCAGCGAAGTGCTCGGGCAGATCAAGACAGTGCAGGCTTACAACCATCAGGCCGAAGACCGCCGGCGCTTCGGCCTGTCCGCCGAGGCGGCGTTCGACACTGCCCGCAAGCGCGTCGCCCAGCGTGCCTGGCTGATCACCGTGGTCATCGTGCTGGTGCTCGGCGCTGTGGGCGTGATGCTCTGGGTCGGCGGCATGGATGTGATCGCCGGGCGCATCAGCGGCGGTGAGCTGGCGGCATTCGTGTTCTACAGCCTGATCGTCGGCTCGTCGTTCGGCACCCTCAGCGAGGTGATCGGCGAGCTGCAACGCGCCGCTGGCGCCGCCGAGCGCATCAGCGAACTGCTCAGTGCGCGCAACGAGATCCATGCGCCGCTCGACGGCGCGCTGGTTGCGGCCCGGCCCGCGGAGGGCCGTATCGAAGTGCAGGATTTGTCCTTCGCCTACCCGACGCGCCCCGACAGCCTGGCGCTGCAAGACATCACCCTGGCGGTGGAACCGGGCGAAACCCTGGCCATCGTCGGCCCGTCCGGAGCCGGCAAGTCGACGCTGTTCGACCTGCTGCTGCGCTTCTACGATCCGCTACGGGGGCGCATCCTGATCGACGGCCTGCCCATCGAGCGCCTCGACCCGCACGCCCTGCGCGAGAACTTCGCGCTGGTTTCCCAGCACCCGGCGCTGTTCTTCGGCAGCGTGGCCGACAACATTCGCTACGGGCACCCGGACGCCAGCGATGCCGAGGTGCAGGCTGCTGCCCGCGCGGCCCATGCCCATGAATTCATCGCGCGCTTGCCCCAGGGTTATCAGACCCATCTGGGCGATGCCGGCCTGGGGCTTTCCGGCGGCCAACGGCAGCGCCTGGCGATTGCCCGCGCCTTGCTGGTGGATGCACCGATCCTGCTGCTCGACGAAGCCACCAGTGCCCTGGACGCCGAGAGCGAGCACCTGATCCAGCAGGCACTGCCGGAGCTGATGCGTGGCCGCACTACCCTGGTGATCGCCCACCGCCTGGCCACGGTGAAGAGTGCCGACCGCATCGCGGTCTTCGATCAGGGGCAGTTGGTAGCGTTAGGCAAACATGCCGAACTGGTCGCCAGCAATCCGCTCTATGCGCGGTTGGCCGAGTTGCAGTTTGTGGAGAAGAGCTAGGGGCAGTGCGCCGGTATTGGTGTTGAGTGTGTGGTGGGGCGGTGAAGCGTGACCCACCCTACAGGCTGTCGGCGTGCGGTGGTTCTGTGGGAAGGGGGCGGGGCGCCCTGTGAGTCGTGGGCATGGCCCGCATCCCACAGATGCAACATTCTTCAGATCACTTCAATTTCGAGATGACGAGTTGAGAGCAAGTCAGTCTCAGCCGTTGACCAGACTCAGAAACTCGCTGCGGGTCGCGGCGTTCTCGCGAAATTCGCCGAGCATCACCGAGGTGACCATGGAGGAGTTCTGCTTCTCCACGCCGCGCATCATCATGCACATGTGCTTGGCTTCGATGACCACCGCCACGCCCAGGGCGCCCGTGACTTGCTGGACGGCTTCGGCGATCTGTCGGCTCAGGCTTTCCTGGATCTGCAGGCGGCGGGCGTACATGTCGACGATGCGCGCGACCTTGGACAGGCCCAGCACCTTGCCGCTGGGAATGTAGGCGACGTGGGCCTTGCCGATGAAGGGCAGCAGGTGGTGCTCGCACAGCGAATACAGCTCGATATCCTTGACCACCACCATCTCGCTGGCGTCGGAGCTGAACAGTGCACCGTTGGTGACTTCTTCCAAGGTCTTCTGGTAGCCATTGCACAGGTACTGCATGGCCTTGGCGGCGCGCTTGGGCGTGTCGAGCAGGCCTTCGCGGGAAACGTCTTCGCCGAGCTGGCCGAGAATTTCGGTGTAGTGCTGTTCGAGGGTGTTGCGGCTAGAGTCCATGCGGCTTCCAGTGGTTTGCGGATATCGATTAGCGGCTGCCTGGCGCCAACGCCAGCGCGTTTGCCGCGGCATCAAGCTCGGCTTGGTGGGCGAGGCGGGCAGCAATTGTAATCCGCTCGCAGCGATTTACCGAGCCTTTATGCCGCTCGGTGCATCGCTGCGTCTGTCAGCGTAGGTTTACTTGACGGCGTGGGCAGCCAGGCAGGTATCGAGCATGCGGTTGGAAAAACCCCATTCGTTGTCGTACCAGGCCAACACTTTCACCAGGCGGCCATTCACCTTGGTGTGGTTGGCATCGAAGATCGACGACAGCGGATTGTGGTTGAAGTCGCACGACACCAGCGGCAGCGCGTTGTAGCCCAGCACCGGGGATTTCTCCGCCGCAGCCTTGAGCAGGGCGTTGATTTCCTCGACGCTGGTATCGCGCTGCACCTGAATGGTCAGGTCGACCAGCGACACGTTGATCACCGGCACGCGCACCGCCATGCCGGTCAGGCGACCGGCCAGTTCCGGCAGCACCAGGCCCACCGCTTCGGCAGCGCCGGTCTTGGTGGGGATCATCGACTGGGTGGCCGAGCGCGCGCGGAACAGGTCGCTGTGGTACACGTCGGAAAGGTTCTGGTCATTGGTGTAGGCGTGGATGGTGGTCATCAGCCCGCTTTCGATGCCCAGCTCGCGCTGCAGCACCTGGGCCACCGGCGCCAGGCAGTTGGTGGTGCACGAGGCGTTGGAGATGATCTGCTGCTCGGCGCGCAGGCTGCCTTCGTTGACCCCGTAGACGATGGTCGCATCGGCACCCTTGGCTGGCGCGGAGATGATCACCTTGCGCGCGCCGGCAGTCAGGTGGGCGGCTGCCTTTTCGCGATCAGTGAACAGACCGGTGCATTCGAACACCACGTCGACGTCCAGATCCTTCCAGGGAAGTTCGGCAGGATTACGGATCGTGCTGACCGCGATGCGGTCACCATTGATAAGCAGGTTCTGCCCGTCGACCTCGACGTCGGCATCGAAGATGCCGTGTACGCTGTCGTACTTGAGCAAATGAGCGTTGATGGCGCTGTCGCCCAGGTCATTGATGGCGACGACTTGCAGCTTTTCGCGATAGTTCTGGGTATAGAGTGCCCGCAGCACGTTACGGCCGATGCGGCCGAATCCATTGATGGCAATTCGTATAGTCATGAGCTTAGATCCTGATTTGTTGTTTTAAAAACAAGATTATGCTCATGAAAGTAGAAATCAAGCGTTTTAGCTGTCAATATTTTGATAAAAATACAATTCGAAGTGCTACCTGTTAGCCCGGAGTCGACACCATGCATCCCCGCATCCTTGAGGTAACCGACCGTCTGATCGCCCGCAGCCGCGCCACCCGCGAGCGCTACCTGGCGCAGATGGCCGCCGCCGACAGCCAGGGCCCGCACCGCGGCGCGCTGCAATGCGCCAACTTCGCCCACGGTGTAGCCGGTTGTGGTTCGGCCGAAGACAAGCAGCGCCTGCGGCTGATGAACGAGGCCAACGTCGGCATCGTCACCGCCTACAACGACATGCTGTCCGCCCACCAGCCTTATGAACATTATCCGGAATTGATCAAGCAGGCCTTGCGCCAGGTCGGCTCCGTGGGCCAGGTGGCCGGCGGCGTACCGGCGATGTGCGACGGCGTGACCCAAGGCGAGCCGGGCATGGAGCTGAGCCTGGCCAGCCGCGAAGTGATCGCCATGTCCACCGCCGTGGCGCTGTCGCACAACATGTTCGATGCGGCGATGCTGCTGGGCATCTGCGACAAGATCGTGCCGGGGCTGATGATCGGTGCGCTGCGTTTCGGCCATCTGCCGATGATCTTCGTACCGGGCGGGCCGATGCCCTCGGGCATTCCCAACAAGGAAAAGGCCGAGGTCCGCCAGCTCTATGCCGAAGGCAAGGCGACACGCGAGCAACTGCTCGAGTCGGAGATGAAGTCCTACCACAGCCCGGGTACCTGCACCTTCTACGGCACTGCCAACACCAATCAGGTGGTGATGGAAATCATGGGCCTGCATCTGCCGGGCTCGTCGTTCGTCAACCCGTACACGCCGCTGCGTGACGCGCTGACCACCGAGGCCGCCCGCCAGGTGGTGCGCCTCACGCGGCAAGGCGGCGAGTACACGCCGCTGTGTCGGATCATCGACGAGAAGGCCATCGTCAACTCGGTGGTGGCCCTCAACGCCACCGGCGGTTCGACCAACCACACGCTGCATATTCCGGCCTTCGCGCGGGCTGCCGGCATCCAGCTGACCTGGCAGGACATGGCCGATCTCTCCGCCGTCACCCCGACCCTGGCCAAGGTCTACCCCAACGGCCAGGCCGACGTGAACCACTTCCATGCCTGTGGCGGCGTGCCGTTCATGGTGCGCACGCTGCTCGAAGCCGGCCTGCTGCACGAAGACGTCTACACCGTCGCCGGGCCTGGCCTGTCGCGCTATACCCAGGAGCCGTTCCTCGATGGCGAGCGGCTGGTCTGGCGCCAGGGCCCGGAGCAGAGCCTGGATCGCAACATCCTGCGCAGCGTGCCGGAGGCGTTCTCACCCGAAGGCGGGCTGCGCGTGCTGACCGGCAATCTCGGCAACGGCGTGGCCAAGGTGTCGGCCGTGGCGCCGGAGCATCAAGTGGTCGAAGCGCCGGCCCGTGTCTTCGAAACCCAGGTCGAGCTGGCCGAAGCCTTCAAGGCCGGCGAGCTGGAGCGCGACTTCGTCGCAGTGGTGCGCTTTCAGGGGCCGAAGGCCAACGGCATGCCCGAACTGCACAAGCTCACGCCGTACCTGGGTATCCTTCAGGATCGCGGTTTCAAGGTGGCGCTGGTTACCGATGGACGCATGTCCGGCGCGTCGGGCAAGGTGCCAGCGGCCATTCACGTCAGCCCCGAGGCCTGGGATGGAGGCCCGCTGGCGCGGGTGCGCGACGGCGATCTGATTCGCGTCGACGGCGTGACCGGCCACTTGCAGGTGCTGGTCGACGACATCGCCTGGAACGCCCGCGAGATCACGCCGCGTCCGCAAGGCACCGGCGTCGGCTGTGGCCGCGAGCTGTTCGCCTTCATGCGCGCCGCGTTCAGCCCCGCGGAAGAGGGCGCCAGCGCCTTCACCTCCGAACTGGATTCGCTGCGATGAGCCTGGCGCTGGTGGGCGACATCGGCGGTACCAATGCGCGTTTCGCCTTGTGGCGTGACGGTGGCCTGCATGGCGTGCGGGTATCGGCGACTGCCGATCACGCCACCGTCGAGCAGGCCATCGCCGCTTACCTGGCGGCTGAAGGCCTGGCGCTCGGCGACGTAGAGACCATCTGTCTGGCCTGCGCCGGACCAGTGGAAATCGATCCGTTCCGCTTCACCAACAACGCCTGGCGCATCGACCGCCAGGCGTTCTGCGCCGAACTGCAGGTGCGCGAGCTGCTGCTGCTCAACGATTTTTCCGCCATGGCCCTGGGCATGACCTGCCTGCAGGACGATGAATACGTCAACGTCTGCCCGGGCGAGGCGCAGCCGGGGCGCCCGGCGGTGGTGATCGGTGCCGGCACCGGCCTGGGCGTCGGCACCTTGCTGAGCCTGCCCGATGGCAGCTGGCATGCGTTGCCGGGTGAGGGTGGCCACGTCGACCTGCCGGTGGGCAGCAATCGCGAGGCGCTGATCTGGCAGGCGCTGCATCGCCAGCTCGGCCATGTCAGCGCCGAGGCTGGTGCGCTCAGCGGTAATGGTCTGCTGGCGCTTTATCGCGCGACCTGCGCAGTGGATGGTCAGCAGGCCTCGCTGCAAAGCGCCGCGCAGGTCACCCGCGCAGCGCTTGACGGCGAGCCGCTGGCGGTTGGCGTGCTGGAACAGTTCTGCTGCCTGCTGGGCCGGGTTGCCGGCAATAACGTGCTGACCGTTGGCGGCCGCGGCGGCGTGTATATCGCCGGCGGTATGGTGCCGCGCTTCGCCGATTTCTTCATGGCCAGCGGGTTCTCCCGTAGCCTGCGCGACAAGGGCTGCATGAGCGATTACTTCGACGGCCTGCCGGTATGGCTGGTAACCGCGCCTTACCCGGGGCTGGTCGGCGCGGGCGTGGCGGTGGAGCAACATCTGCAGAGGAACTAGCGCCCACAACGTTCTGTCTAGCATCGCCAATAACAACAAGGATTATCGATGTGAGCCCAACCGGAAAATCGATCCTGCTGGTCGATGACGACCAGGATATTCGGGAACTGCTGCAAACCTACCTCGGCCGCGCCGGCCTGCAAGTACGCACCGTGGCCGACGGTGCGGGGTTTCGTGAAACCTTGTGCGAAGGTGGCGCCGATCTGGTCATCCTTGACGTGATGCTGCCCGACGAGGACGGCTTCAGCCTGTGCCGCTGGACGCGCGAGCACCAGCGCTTCGCTCAGGTGCCGATCATCATGCTGACCGCCAGCTCCGACGAGGCCGACCGCGTCGTCGGCCTGGAGCTGGGCGCTGACGACTACATCGGCAAACCCTTCAGCCCCCGGGAACTGCTGGCGCGCATCAAGGCACTGTTGCGACGGGTGAATTTCGCCCAGGAACGTGGCGCCGATGTGCTGGCCTTCGACGACTGGCGCCTGGACATGGTCAGCCACCGGTTGTTTCACCGTGACGGCGAGGAAGTGCTGCTTTCCGGTGCCGACTTCGCGCTGCTCAAGCTGTTTCTCGATCACCCGCAGCAGATTCTTGACCGTGACACCATCGGCAACGCCACCCGTGGCCGCGAGATGATGCCGCTCGAGCGCATCGTCGATATGGCGGTGAGCCGACTGCGCCAGCGTTTGCGTGATACCACCAAGCCGCCACGGCTGATCCGCACCGTGCGCGGCAGCGGTTACCAACTGGCCGCCAGTGTCAGCGCCCAGGCCGGCAATGCGCGCTGACTGGCGTCGGCTGCTGCCGATTCCACGCTCGCTGCTGGGCCGCATGCTGCTGCTGACGCTGCTCTCGGTGCTGGTGGCGCAGACGCTGTCCAGCGCCATCTGGCTATCGCAACTGCGCGCCACCCAGCTCGAAGGTCTGGTGACTTCCGCGCGCAGCCTGGCCCATTCGATGTCGGCCAGCGTGCGCTACTTTCGTTCGCTGCCGGTGGCCTACCGGCCCATGGTGCTCGATCAACTGCGCAGCATGGGCGGCACCCGTTTCGTGGTCAGCCTCAATGACCGGCCGCTGGCCATGCAGCTGCTGCCCGCCACGCCGCGCAAGCTGGCGGTGACCGAGGCAGTGAGCGATGTGCTGCACGCGTCACTGGGCAAGAATGCGGACATCTCCGTGAGCTTCGTCAGCCCCGATGACCTGCGCATCTTCAATGGCGGCGTGAAGCTCGACGAGCTGCCGCGCTCATGGGCCCACTACGCGCTGACTCTCGAGCCGGTCAATCCGCCTGTCCTGGTCACCCAGATCCAGCTCGCGCCTGGCGAATGGCTGTATATCGCCTCGCTGTTGCCCGAGCCCTACACCAGCCTGGAAGAGCCGGTGCTGCCGACCCAGCAGCTGTGGTTCATCTTGCTCAGCAGCGGCTTTCTGCTGTTGTTCATCGGCATTCTGGTGCGCTGGCAGAGTCGGCCACTCAAACGCCTGGCCCGCGCCGCGCGGCACCTGTCGCTGGGCGCCGATATCCAGCCGGTGGAGGAGGCCGGCGGCAAGGAAGTCGTCGAGGTGGCACGGGCCTTCAATGCGATGCGCGAGCGCATCAGCCGTTATCTGACCGAGCGCGCCCAGCTGTTCAGCGCCATTTCCCATGACCTGCGCACGCCGATCACCCGCCTGCGCCTGCGCGTCGAGCTGCTCGACGACGAAACCCTGCAGGCCAAGTTCGGCCGCGATCTCGATGAGTTGGAGCTGCTGGTCAAGGGCGCGCTGCAGTGCGTCAAGGACACCGACATTCACGAGAACATCGAATCGGTGGACCTCAACCAGCTGCTGCACTGCCTGGTCGAGCCTTACCTGGCGCCGACCGGCAATGGCCGGGTAACCCTGCATGGCGAGGCCGGCGCGGCCTATCTCGGCAAGCCGCTGGCGCTGCGCCGCTGTATCGGCAACCTGATCGACAATGCCTTGAAGTACGGCCACCGCGCCCATCTGCATGTCGAGGATGACGACGAGGCCTATGTGCTGCACGTCGATGACGAAGGGCCGGGCGTGCCCGAGCAGCGCCTGGAACAGGTGTTCGAGCCGCACTTTCGCCTGGCCGGACAGCAGCAGGGCTACGGCCTGGGGCTCGGCATCGCGCGCAACATCGCCCACAGCCATGGTGGCGAGGTGAGCCTGCAGAACCTGCGTGAAGGCGGCCTGCGGGTAACCCTGCGCCTGCCGCGGATGCCCGATTGAATGTCACCGCCCTGTGACAAAGCCGCCGGCCTTCGTTACCTGAGCAGCCCCGGCGCGCCAGTAGACTCGGGCGACCACAGCCCACGAGCCGGGCGGGCAACTTGCCCCTGAGGCGCCGGCTCGCTTGCATGGAATAACAATAATGATCACACCCCCATTACCTGCCGACAGCTGGCTGGTGAAGCCCGCCCATCAGGCCTGGCTGAATGCCGAAGGCCTGCGCCTGCTGCCGTTTGCCCGTGCGTCGAAGGTCGAAGAGGGTTTTGCGGCCCTCGATGAAAGGGGCGCGTTGCCGCCCGCTGCCATTGCTGAATTGATTCATACCACGCGCATGACCCATTGCTTCGCCCTGGCTCATCTGCAGGGAATTCCTGGCTATGGCGCACTGGTCGATCACGGCGTCGCTACGCTGCAAGGCCGGCTGCGTGACGAGGTGGCCGGCGGCTGGTTTGCAGACGCCACCCGCAAGAGCGACAAGAGCGCCTATCTACACGCTTTCGTGGCCCTGGCGGCCAGTTCCGCCCAGGCGGCTGCGCGCCCCGGCGCTGATGGGTTGCTGGAGGAGGCGATCGGCATCCTCGAGAGGCATTTCTGGAGCGAGGAAGAGGGCGCGCTACGAGAGAGCTTCAGCCGCGACTGGTCCGAGGAAGAAGCCTACCGTGGCGCCAACAGCAACATGCACGGCGTGGAAGCCTTTCTCGCCCTGGCCGATGTCACTGGCGACAGCGTCTGGCTGCAGCGTGCGCTGCGCATTGCCGAGCGGCTGATTCATGGGCATGCCGCCGCCCGCGGCCATGCGGTGGTCGAGCATTTCGACTGCCAGTGGCAGGCGCTGCCCGAGTACAACGCCGACAACCGCGCCGATCCGTTTCGCCCTTACGGCAGCACGCCCGGCCATAGCTTCGAGTGGGCGCGCCTGCTGCTGCACCTGGAAGCCGCTCTGCAGCGCGCGGGGCTGGAGGCGCCCGGCTGGCTGCTGGATGATGCCCGCGGCCTGTTCGACAGCGCCTGCCGCGACGCCTGGCACGCCGATGGCGCGCCAGGGCTGGTCTACACCCTCGACTGGCAGGCGCAACCGGTGGTGCGGGCGCGCCTGCACTGGGTGCAAGCTGAAGCCAGCGCCGCCGCCGCAGCTTTGCTACGACGCACCGGGGAGTCGGATTACGAGCAGTGGTACCGATGCTTCTGGGAATTCACCGGCCGGCATTTCATCGACCTGTGCCAGGGCAACTGGCATCACGAGCTCGATACCGAGAATCGCCCGGCGGCGGCTATCTGGCCCGGCAAACCCGATCTGTATCACGCCTACCAGGCCGTGCTGCTGCCGCGTCTGCCACTGGCGCCGAGCCTGGCCACCGCACTTTCGGCCATGTAACGAGGTGGTGACATTCACGCATCCCTTCGTTACTTGGTCGCCTGGCAACCCTGATTAAACTCCCTGCAACGCAAGCACCCTGACTTGCCGCTAACAATAAAAGAAAGGTACTTCGATGAACGCGATCACCCGTCTCGCTACTGCCGTTTCTCTCGCTTCCCTGTTCCCCCTCACCGCGCTGGCGGCCGACTCCAAAGGTACGGTCGAGGTCGTGCATTGGTGGACCTCTGGTGGCGAAGCGGCAGCCGTCAAGGTCCTGCGTGAGCTGGTCGAGAAGGACGGCTACACCTGGAAGGACAGCGCAGTAGCCGGTGGTGCCGGCTCGGCCGCCATGACTGTACTCAAGACCCGCGTGGTCTCCGGCAACCCGCCGGGCGCCGCGCAGATCAAGGGCCCGGACCTGCAGGAGTGGGGCGCGCTGGATTTGCTCGCGCCGCTGGATGACGTGGCCAAGGCCAACAACTGGGATGGCCTGCTGTCGAAAACCGTCGCCAACACCATGAAGTACGACGGCCACTACGTCGCCGTGCCGGTGAACATCCACCGCGTCAACTGGCTGTGGATCAACCCGGCAGTCTTCAAGAAGGCCGGCATCGACAAGGCGCCGACCACCCTGGACGAACTCTACGCCGCTGGCGACAAGCTCAAGGCTGCCGGCTTCACGCCGCTCGCCCACGGTGGCCAGCCGTGGCAGGACAGCACCGTGTTCGAAGGCCTGGTGCTCGGCATCATGGGCGCCGAGGGCTATCACAAGGCGTTCGTCGAGAACGACGAGGCGACCTTGACCAGCCCGAAAATGACCGAAGTGTTCACCGCGCTGAAAAAGCTCTCCACCTACATGGACGACAACCGCGCCGGCCGCGACTGGAACCTGGCCACTGCCGAAGTCATCGACGGCAAGGCCGGCATGCAGATCATGGGCGACTGGGCCAAGAGCGAATGGACCGCCGCCGGCAAGGTCGCGGGCAAGGACTACCAGTGCGTGCCGATGCCGGGCACCGCCGGCAGCTACACCTACAACATCGACTCCATGGCCATGTTCAAGCTCAAGAACGAGGGCGACATTGCCGCTCAGCACGACCTGGCGCGCATCGCTCTGGAGCCCGAGTTCCAGTACGTGTTCAACGAGAACAAGGGCTCGATCCCGGTACGTTCGGACCTCGACATGAGCAAGTTCGACAGCTGCGCCCAGGCCTCCATGAAGGATTTCCAGGAAGCCGACAAGGCCGGCAAGCTGGAGCCGAGCATGGCCCACAGCATGGCTACCAACCTGGCGGTGCAGGGCGCGATCTTCGATGTGGTCACCAACTTCATGGCCGATAAGAACGCCGACCCGAGCAAGGCCGGCGCGCAAATGGCCGCGGCGATCAAATCCGCTCAGTAACCTGAAGCGGGCCGCCGTCCGGCGGCCCGCCTGATTTCACCTTCCACTGCGTGACGGGCATTTGGCTCGCCCCTGGTGGAGTTCGTTCCGAGTTTCTGCAATCACGGTAGGCCCGATGAGTGTCACGACGGTAATCGGCAAGGCTTCACCCTTCGATGCGCTGCAGCGCTGGCTGCCCAAGCTGGTGCTGGCGCCCACCATGCTGGTGGTGCTGGTGGGGTTCTACGGCTACATCCTGTGGACGGCGGTGCTGTCGTTCACCAATTCCAGCTTCATGCCCAGCTACAAGTGGGTGGGCCTGCAGCAATACATGCGGCTGATGGATAACGACCGCTGGTGGGTCGCCAGCAAGAACCTGATGGTCTTCGGTGGCATGTTCATCGGCATCAGCCTGGTTATCGGCGTGCTACTGGCGGTGCTGCTCGATCAGCGCATCCGCCGCGAAGGGGTGATCCGCACCATCTACCTGTACCCGATGGCGCTGTCGATGATCGTCACCGGTACCGCCTGGAAATGGCTGCTCAACCCCGGCCTGGGCCTGGACAAACTGTTGCGTGACTGGGGCTGGGAAGGCTTTCGCCTGGACTGGCTGGTCGACCCCGAGCGGGTCGTCTACTGCCTGGTGATCGCCGCGGTGTGGCAGGCCTCGGGCTTCGTCATGGCGCTGTTTTTGGCTGGCCTGCGCGGCGTCGATCAGTCGATCATCCGCGCCGCTCAGGTCGATGGCGCGAGCCTTCCGACCATCTACCTGCGCATCGTGCTGCCGAGTCTGCGTCCGGTGTTTTTCAGCGCGGTGATGATCCTCGCTCACATCGCCATCAAGAGTTTCGACCTGGTCGCGGCGATGACCGCAGGCGGCCCTGGCTACGCCTCCGATCTGCCGGCGATGTTCATGTACAACTTCACCTTCAGCCGCGGCCAGATGGGCATCGGCTCAGCCAGTGCGATGCTGATGCTCGGCGCGATCCTGGCCATTCTGGTGCCGTACCTCTACTCGGAATTGCGAGGCAAGCGCCATGACTAACGCCTTCAGTCCAAGCCGCCTGGCGATTCACGCCACCCTGTTGTTCGCCGCCGCGCTGTACCTGGTGCCGCTGGTGGTGATGCTGCTGACCAGCTTCAAGACCCCCGAGGACGTGCGCGCCAGCAACCTGCTGTCGCTGCCCGACGTATTCACCCTGATCGGTTGGGTCAAGGCCTGGGACGTGGTCGGCGGGCACTTCTGGAACTCGGCGAAGATGGCCATTCCGGCGGTGCTGATCTCCACGGCCATCGGCGCGCTCAACGGCTACGTGCTGTCGATGTGGCGCTTCCGTGGCTCGCAGCTGTTCTTCGGCCTGCTGCTGTTCGGCTGCTTCCTGCCGTTCCAGACCATCTTGCTGCCGGCCTCGTTCACCCTCGGCAAGTTCGGCCTGGCCAACACCACCGTCGGCCTGGTGCTGGTGCACGTGGTGTACGGCATCGCCTTCACCACGCTGTTCTTCCGCAACTTCTACGTCAGCGTGCCGGATGCTCTGGTCAAGGCCGCTCGCCTGGATGGCGCGGGGTTCTTCACCATCTTCGGGCGCATCCTGCTGCCGATGTCGGTGCCGATCATCATGGTCTGCCTGATCTGGCAGTTCACCCAGATCTGGAACGATTTCCTGTTCGGCGTGGTGTTCGCCAGTGGCGACGCCCAGCCGATCACCGTGGCCCTCAACAACCTGGTCAACACCAGCACCGGGGCCAAGGAATACAACGTGGACATGGCCGCGGCGATGATCGCCGGGCTGCCGACCCTGCTGGTGTACATCCTGGCAGGCAAGTATTTCCTGCGCGGCCTTACGGCTGGCGCGGTAAAGGGCTGAAAGCCCTGCTTTCAGAGTGGAGAAGTAGATGGCAACGCTCGAACTGCGCAACGTCAACAAGTCCTACGGCAGCGGCCTGGCGGACACCCTGAAAAGCATCGATCTGAAAATCGACGACGGCGAATTCCTGATCCTGGTCGGCCCCTCGGGCTGCGGCAAATCCACCCTGATGAACTGCATCGCCGGCCTGGAGAACATCAGCAACGGCGCCATTCTGGTCGACGATGCGGATATCAGTGGCATGAGCCCCAAGGATCGCGACATCGCCATGGTGTTCCAGTCCTACGCGCTGTACCCGACCATGAACGTGCGCGACAACATCGCCTTCGGCCTTAAGATGCGCAAGATGGCCCCGGCGGCCATCGACGAGGAAGTGGCGCGGGTCGCCAAGCTTTTGCAGATCGAGCACCTGCTGGCGCGCAAGCCCGGCCAACTCTCCGGTGGCCAGCAGCAGCGCGTGGCCATGGGCCGGGCCCTGGCGCGGCGGCCGAAGATCTACCTGTTCGACGAGCCGCTGTCCAACCTCGACGCCAAGCTGCGCGTGGAGATGCGTACCGAAATCAAGCTGATGCACCAGCGCCTGAAGACCACCACGGTGTACGTCACCCATGACCAGATCGAGGCCATGACCCTGGGCGACAAGGTGGCGGTGATGAAGGAGGGCGTGATTCAGCAGTTCGGCACGCCGCAGCAGATCTATAACGACCCGGCCAACCAGTTCGTGGCGAGCTTTATCGGCTCGCCACCGATGAACTTCATCCCGGTGCAACTGCAGCGCCGCGACGGCCAGGCGTGGGCTGTGCTCACCTCTTCGGCCGGGCGCTGCGAACTGCCCATGGGCGAGCTGCCCGAAGGTGCCGAACAGCGTGACATGCTGCTCGGCGTGCGCCCCGAGCAGGTGCAGCTGGCGGGCGCGGGGCAGGGCCATGGGCTGCCTGCTCAGGTGGAAGTCACCGAGCCCACCGGCCCGGACACCCTGGTTTTCGTGACCGTCAATGACAGCAAGCTGTGCTGTCGTCTGGCGCCGGATCAGGCGCCGGCGGTCGGCCAGCCTCTGCAACTGTCCATCGATGCGGCGCGCGTCCTGCTGTTCGACGCCAACAGCGGTGAGCGCGTGCGGCCCCTGACCCGCGCCGCGCAGCCGAGCAATGTCACCTCGCTAACGAATCGTTGAGAAGGAGCCGGCCTCGCAGTCCTGAGGCTGGTAAAGCAAAGCGGTAACAACAATAAAAAACTGCAGGAGAGGATATGAAACGATCAGCAGGTATCGGCCTGGCCTTGGCGCTGGGCTCCCTGACACTGCCGGTTACGGCCATGGCGACGGAATTTTCCGGCTACGTGCGCAGTGGTGCCGGCACGGCCGACGGCAACGGCCGGCAATCATGCTTCCAGCTGCCGGGCGCGCGTTCCAAGTACCGTCTGGGTAACGAGTGCGAACACTACGCCGAGCTGGATCTGCGTCAGGATCTGTTCACGCTCGACGACGGCTCGGTGCTGAGCATTGAGGGCATGGCGCAGCTGTTCAACGAATACGGCCACACGCCTAAATTCACCGGCGACCGCGGCACTGCGCGGATGAACCAGATGTACGCCGAGTGGAGCAAGATGCCGGCGCTCAACGGCGGCTCGCTGTGGGCCGGGCGACGTTTCTACAAACGTAACGACATCCACATCTCCGACTTCTACTACTGGAACCAGAGCGCCACCGGTTTCGGTATCGACGAGATGAAGATCGGTGATTACAAGTACAGCTACGTGTTCTCGCGCAAGGACAGCTACGACCAGAAGGAATACATCAACCGTCACGACTTCAACGTCGGCGGCTTCGTTACCAACCCGGGTGGCGAGGTCGAAGTGGGCGTCAGCTATATCGACAAGCCTTCTTCCGTTGACGATTCGAACAGTGGCTGGGCGGTGACCGGCCAGCACGTGCAGAAGAACTTCCTTGGCCTGGGCGGCGACAACAAGTTCGCCCTGCAATACGGCGAGGGTCCGGGTACCGGCCTTGGTTACACCGGCGATCCGACTCTGGATCGCAGCGCCAAGAGCTGGCGTGTGGTCGAGTTCTTCGACTTCCAGATGACCCCGCGTCTGGGGGGGCAGGTGCAGGCCGTGTACCAGAAGGACAAGCGTGAAGACGGTGGCGACCAGGACTGGTGGTCGGTGGGCGGGCGTACCAGCTATGCCTTCACCCAGCAGTTCAAGCTGGTCGGCGAGATCGGCCACGACCAAGTGGACGCCTCTGGCGGCACCCGCAAGCTGAGCAAGTTCACCATCGCGCCGACCTGGTCGCCGAACGGCCCCGGCTTCTTCGAGCGCCCGGAAATTCGCCTGTATTACACCTACGCCACCTGGAACAAGGCGGCGCAGGAAGCGGCGAATCTGCTGGCTGAAGGCTCCGCATTGTCCGACACCGGCGCCTTTGGCAGCTCGCGCAACGGCTCCAACTTCGGCGTGCAGGTCGAGTACTGGTGGAAGTAGGGCGCTGATACCTTTGCGCTTGCGTGGCTCCAGTGGTGGGTTACGCGGCGCTCCGGTACCGTGCTGAGCCGCCGTTGGCGTTCTGGCGCAGTTCCACACCCACCCTACGGACCCCATCCCGTGAGGTGGGTGGAGGCGCTGATCGCTGGTGTTGGCCTTGGCTCGGTCTTCGTGCGCCGTAACCCACCATTGAGATCGGCGTGGCCCGCGCGGTGGGTTACGCAGCGCTCCGGGATCGTGTTGAGTCGTTGTTAGCGTTCCGGCGCCGCTCCACCCACTCTACGGACCCCATCCTGTAGGGTGGGTGGAGGCGCTGGTCGCTATTGTCGAGCCGGCATCGATCTTTGTGCGCCGCAACCCACCATTGGTATCGCGTATCAACCCGGCTCTTCGCTGGCTGGGTAACGGCTGGCGTTGAGGCTTTCCTTGATCTTGCGCAGGTGCGGCTGGAAATCCGCGCCGCGGCGCAGCGTCATGCCGGTTGCCAGTACGTCCAATACCGTCAATTGAATGATGCGCGAGGTCATCGGCATGTAGATGTCGGTGTCTTCGGGTAGCGGAATATGTACGCTGAGGCTGCAGGCCTGGGCCAGCGGTGAGCCGGCGGCGGTCAGGCCTAGTACCGAGGCGCCATTCTCCCGCGCCAGGCGCGCCACCTCGACCAGCTCGCGGGTGCGGCCGGTATAGGAAATGATCACGAACAGGTCACCGGTGTGCGCCACCGAGGCGAGCATGCGCTGCATCAGCACGTCGGCGTGGGCGGATACGGCGAGGTTGAAGCGGAAGAACTTGTGTTGGGCGTCCAGCGCCACCGGCGCCGAGGCGCCAAGGCCGAAGAAGTGGATCTGCCGGGCCTGGATCAGCAGGTCGACGGCGCGACTGATCAGATGCGGGTCCAGGCTCTGGCAGGCGCTGTCCAGTGAGGCGATGGCGCTGCCGAAAATCTTGCGGGTATAGGCCTCGGGCTCGTCGTCGGCTTCCACCGCGCGGCTCACGTACGCGGCGCCGCTGGCCAGGCTCTGAGCCAGCTGCATCTTCAGTTCCGGGTAACCGTTTACGCCGAACGAGCGGCAGAAACGGTTGACCGTTGGCTCGCTGACCTGGGCGGCCTGGGCGAGGGCGGCGATGCTCAGGCGGGTGGCCTGCTGCGGATTGAGCAGTATCACTTCGGCGACCTTACGCTCAGCCTTGTTCAGGCTCTCGAGGCGGCCCTGGATCTGTTCGAGAAGGTTGCGCACGCGATCCATTATTGTCCTTGTTCGATGAAATGCCGGGTTAATCCTAAGCCGGGGCTGGTCTACTGGCTACCGGCTTCCACGCACTCTACGAATATGTTGTGGTTATTACTACATTTTTGGTTGCGAAATGGCGATTTACTCGCTATCAATAGGGCAACTTGATAGAAGAACAAAGATCATGTCGATGATTCCCGTTGAGCCTTGTACCCTCGCACTGTTTGGCGCCCTGGGCGATCTGGCATTGCGCAAGCTGTTTCCCGCCCTCTATCAGCTCGACCGTGCCGGGCTGCTGCACGAGGATACCCAGTTGCTCGCCCTCGCGCGCGACAGCGGCGACCCTGACAAGCACCTGAGTACTATCGACGCGCACCTGCGCCGTTACCTACCAGCTTCCGAACTGGACGAGACGGTGATGCAGCGCTTCCAGGGGCGCATGCGTTATCTGAGCATGGAATTCCTGCCCGCCGACAGCTACCCGCAGCTGGCCGAAATGGTCGGCAGCGGTCGCCAGCTGATCGCCTATTTCGCCACACCGGCCTCGGTGTACGGCGGCATCTGCGCCAACCTGGCAGCGGTCGGCCTGGCCGAGAACACCCGGGTGGTGCTGGAGAAACCCATCGGCCATGACCTCGATTCTTCGCGCGCGGTCAACGATGCGGTGGCGGCCTATTTCCCGGAAAGCCAGGTCTATCGGATCGACCATTATCTGGGCAAGGAAACGGTGCAGAACCTGATTGCCCTGCGCTTCGCCAACAGCCTCTTCGAGACCCAGTGGAACCAGAACCACATCACCCACGTGGAAATCACCGTGGCGGAAAAGGTCGGTATCGAAGGCCGCTGGGGTTACTTCGACAAGGCCGGCCAGCTGCGCGACATGATTCAGAACCATCTGCTGCAGCTGCTCTGCCTGATCGCCATGGACCCGCCCGGCGATCTGTCCGCCGATGCCATCCGTGACGAGAAGGTCAAGGTGCTCAAGGCCCTCGAACCGATGACCGCCGAGCAGCTGTCGCGTCACGTGGTGCGCGGCCAGTACGTGGCCGGCACCAGTGACGGCAAGCCGGTTCCCGGCTACCTGGAAGAAGAGAATTCCAACGCCCAGAGCGACACCGAAACCTTCGTCGCCCTGCGCGCCGACATCCGCAACTGGCGCTGGGCCGGCGTGCCGTTCTACCTGCGTACCGGCAAGCGCATGGCGCAGAAGCTGTCGCAGATCGTCATCCACTTCAAGGAGCCGCCGCACTACATCTTCGCGCCAGAACAGCGTCAGTTGATCGGCAACAAGCTGATCATCCGCCTGCAGCCGGACGAGAGCATTTCCCTGCAGGTGATGACCAAGGACCAAGGCCTGGACAAGGGCATGCAGCTACGCAGCGGCCCGCTGCAGCTGAATTTTTCCACCGCCTACAAGAGTGCGCGGATTCCCGATGCCTACGAGCGTCTGCTGCTGGAAGTGATGCGCGGCAATCAGAACCTGTTCGTGCGCAAGGACGAGATCGAGCACGCCTGGCAGTGGTGCGATCAGCTGATCGCCGGCTGGAAGAAACTCGGCGACCCGCCCAAGCCATATGTCGCCGGCACCTGGGGGCCGATGAGTTCCATCGCCCTGATAACTCGCGATGGGAGGGCCTGGTATGGCGATCTCTGACCTCGAATTTCCCGTGGGCGTGGTCGCCCGCAGTCACAGCGATGCGCAGCACCTGGCGAGCGCGCTGGCCGAGAACGTGGCCGGCGCGCTGTGCGCTGCCATCGACAGCCACGGCCAGGCGACCCTGGTGGTGTCCGGTGGGCGCAGCCCGATCGCTTTCTTTAAGGCGCTGTCGCAGCAATCCTTGCCCTGGAACAAGGTGCTGGTAAGCCTGGCCGACGAGCGCTGGGTGCCAACCAGTCACGAGGACAGCAACGAGGCGCTGGTACGCCGCCATCTGCTGCAGGGGCCAGCTGCCGAGGCTCGGTTGCTGGGGCTGTATCACAGTGCTGGCAGCCTCGAGGAGGCGGCCGAACTCACCGAGCAGGCGCTGCGTGGCTTGCCAGTCATCGACGTGCTGGTACTGGGCATGGGCACCGACGGGCATACCGCCTCACTGTTCCCCAATAGCCCGAACCTGGAAGAGGCGCTCAGCGAAAACTGCCCGCGCCGCTGCCTGCCGATGCTGGCACCCAGCGTGCCGCACCAGCGCCTGACCCTGACCCTGCCGCTACTCAGGGCGGCCCGCCTGCCGCTGCTGGCGATCGAGGGGCCGGGCAAGCTCGCGGTACTCGAACAGGCCCTGCAGCAAGACAATCACAAGAACATGCCGATCAGCGCGTTCCTGCGCGCGCCGCTCGAAATCTACTGGTGCCCTTAGGCCCGAAAGGAACACGACCATGACACAAGCCATCAGCCGTCCAGCCCCGACCATGGCGGAAAAGATCGAAAGCATCGACGCGCTCTGCGCCCGTGCGCGGATCATGCCGGTGATCACCATCGCCCGTGAGGAAGACATCCTGCCGCTGGCCGACGCCCTGGATGCCGGCGGCCTGCAGGTGCTGGAAATCACCCTGCGCTCGCCCCATGGCCTGACCGCCATTCGCCGCCTGCGTGAAGAACGCCCGCATCTGTGCGTGGGCGCCGGCACGGTGCTCGATCGCCACATGCTCGAAGCGGTGGAGGATGCCGGCGCCCAGTTCATCGTCAGCCCCGGTTCTACTGACGAACTGCTGCGCGCCGCGCTGCAGAGCCAGGTGCCGATGCTGCCGGGCGTGGCCAGTGCCTCGGAGATCATGGTCGGCTATGCCCTGGGCTATCGCCGCTTCAAGCTGTTCCCGGCCGAGGTCTGTGGCGGTACCGCCGCGCTCAAGGCGCTGGGCGGACCGTTTGGCGATATCCGCTTCTGCCCGACCGGTGGTGTCGGCCCGGCCAACGTGCAAAAGTACATGGCGCTGGCGAACGTGATGTGCGTGGGCGGCAGCTGGATGCTCGACAGCAGCAAAGGCTGGGACGCCGTACGCCAGGCCAGTGCCGACGCCCTGGCGCTGCTGGGCTGAATCACGGCCCGCCACGTGCGGGCCTGCATGACCATTTTTCTGTCGCCGGCTCGATGCCTCCGTCGCGCCGGCGTCTCTATTTCCGAGGTTCCGAATGACCCTGCGCATCAGCAAAGACACTCGCCTGTGCATGTCGCTGTCCGGGCGGCCCGGTAACTTCGGCACGCGTTTTCAGAACTACCTGTACCGCGAGCTGGAGCTGGATTACCTGTACAAAGCGTTCACCACCAGCGATCTGCCGGCGGCCATCGGCGGCATCCGTGCCCTTGGCGTACGCGGCTGTGCGGTGTCGATGCCGTTCAAGGAGGCCTGCATCGAGCACCTCGATGGCTTGCACGACTCGGCGGCGACCCTGCAGTCGGTCAACACCATCGTTGCCGATGATGGCCGGCTGACCGGCTACAACACCGACTACAGCGCGGTGGTGAAACTGCTCCAGAAACACGGCGTGCCTGCGGCCAGCCGCTATGCCTTGCGTGGTAGCGGCGGCATGGCCAAGGCCGTGGCCTGCGCATTGCGCGACAGCGGCTTCGCCGACGGTTGCATCGTCGCCCGAAACGAGGCGGCGGGCAGGGCGCTGGCCGAGCAGTGCGGTGTGCACTGGCGCGAGGCGTTGGACGACGAACCGGCGCAGTTGCTGGTCAACGTCACGCCACTGGGCATGCGTGGCGCCGAGGCCGAACAGTTGGCCTTCAGCGAGCAGGCGGTGGCGGCGGCGCAGTGGGTTTTCGACGTGGTCGCGGTACCGGTGGAAACCCCGCTGATCCGCCTGGCCCGCTCCCTGGGCAAGCCAGTGATCACCGGCGGCGAAGTGATCGTGCTGCAGGCCGTCGAGCAGTTCGTGCTGTACACCGGCGTGCGCCCTGATAACGAGCTGATCGAGCGGGCCGCGTGCTTCGCCCTGGCCGATTAGCAACGCCCGTCTCCTACCGTGTTCTGACCGGGCTTCTGGGCCCGGTCATTAAAAGTTTGCACTTTCCGTTTCCCGGCCAAGTCGTAAAAGGTGTAGGGCATGGCGCTGCGTCGAGCGCTCTGCCAGACGCTGGCTTCGCCGTAGCGCCATGCCCTGCAATCCGAACGGAACGCCTTATCCAGGCTTCCGAAGCCAGGTGCGTCGCTAACCGGCGGCCGCCGACAGACGAGCAAGGAGATAGCCATGGGCTTGGGAACCATACTGCTGATCATTCTGATCCTGATGCTGATTGGTGCCATCCCGGCATGGCCGCACAGCCGCAGCTGGGGCTACGGCCCGACCGGCGGCCTCGGTCTGGTGCTGGTCATCGTGCTGGTGCTGTTACTACTGGGCTACATATGAGCCAGCGCCTGCATCGCTGATGCAGGCGCCGTCGCCAGCGGCAAACACCGCTGGCGGCGGCTCGACTCAGGCAATACTCGCTTTACCCCCCCCTCATTGTTATTTGCGGAGGCCGCCTGCTTGGATCTGGTGATTGCACGGCCCGAAGGCCTGTACTGTCCTCCCGGAGATTTCTATATCGACCCCTGGCGCCCCGTCGAGCGCGCCGTCATCACCCACGGCCATGGTGACCATGCGCGCACCGGCAGCGCCCATTATCTGGCCGCAGCGCCGGGTGAGGGTATTCTGCGCACGCGCCTGGGTCGCGACATCAATTTGCAGACCCTGGCCTACGGCGAAACCATCGACCACCATGGCGTGACCCTGAGCTTCCATCCCGCCGGCCACGTGCTGGGATCGGCCCAGGTGCGCCTGGAGTACCGGGGCGAAGTCTGGGTCGCCTCGGGCGACTACAAGGTCGAGCCGGACGGCACCTGCGACCCGTTCGAGCCGGTGCGTTGCCATACCTTCATCACCGAGTCGACTTTCGGTCTGCCGATCTACCGCTGGCAGCCCCAGGCGCAGATCTTCGCCGGCATCAACGACTGGTGGCGCCAGAACCAGCAGGCCGGGCGCGCCAGCGTGCTGTTCTGCTACGCCTTTGGCAAGGCGCAGCGCATCCTGCATGGCATCGACGAAAGCATCGGGCCGATCCTCGGTCATGGCTCCATGGAACCGCTGCATCAGGTGTATCGCGATGCTGGCGTTTACCTGCCCGAAACGCGCTATGCCGGTGATGTGCCAAAGGGCGACCCGCTGCTGCGCCAGGCGCTGGTCCTGGCACCGCCGTCGGCTGGCGGCAGCACCTGGATACGCCGTTTCGGCGATTACAGCGATGCCTTCGCCAGTGGCTGGATGTTGCTGCGCGGCACGCGTCGGCGCCGTGGCGTGGACCGCGGTTTCGTGCTGTCCGACCACGCCGACTGGCCGGGCCTGCTGTGGGCCATCGAGCAGACCGGCGCCGAGCGGGTGATGGTTACCCACGGTTCGGTGAACATTCTCGTTCGCCATCTGCGCGAACAGGGCCTGGATGCCCAAGCGTTCGCCACCGAATACGGCGAGGAAGACGACGCGGCCGTGGAGCCGAGTTCATGATCGCCTTCGCGCAGCTGTATGCGCGCCTCGACGCCACCACCTCGAGCAACGCCAAGCTCGCTGCCCTGCAGGATTACCTGCGCGATGCCGAGCCGGCCGATGCCGCCTGGGCCGTGTACTTTCTGGCCGGTGGACGGCCTCGGCAACTGGTGCCTTCGCGGCAACTGCGCGAACTGGCGATGCAGCGCGCCGGCTTGTCCGAGTGGTTGTTCGAGGAAAGCTATTCGGCGGTGGGCGACCTGGCGGAAACCATCGCACTGTTGTTGCCCGAGGCCACCTCGACCTCTACAGACGGCCTGGCGGTGTGGGTCGAGCAGAAGCTGCTGCCGTTGCGCGACCTGCCGCCCGATGAACTGGCGATGCGCCTGGACGCCCTGTGGGCGCAGCTCGACCGGCCATCGCTGATGGTCAGCATCAAGCTGATCACCGGCGCATTCCGGGTCGGGGTTTCCAAGCTGCTGGTCACCCGTGCCCTGGCGGCCATCGCCGAGGTGGACGCCAAGCGCGTCGCCCAGCGCCTGGTCGGCTATACCGACCTGTCGAACCGGCCCACGGCGGCGTCCTACGAACGGCTTATCGCCGCTGAATCCGAAGACGAGCACGCCCAGCGCGGCGGCCAGCCCTATCCGTTCTTCCTCGCCCATCCGCTACAGCGCCCGCTCGAGGAATTCGACGCCAGCCTGGGCTCGCCCGGCGATTGGCTGATCGAGTGGAAGTGGGATGGCATTCGCGCGCAACTGGTCAAGCGCGACGGCCAGCTGTGGGTCTGGTCGCGGGGTGAGGAGTTGATCAGCGAGCGCTTTCCCGAACTGCAGGAATTGGCGCCGCTGCTGCCCGATGGCACGGTGATCGATGGCGAGCTGGTGGTCTGGCGCCACGCGCCGGAAGCGACCGCCAGGCAGGGCGAATTGATGGCCGCGGCGGCGGATGAGCCTGCCGAGCGCCTCAACGATCAGGTCGAGGAGCAGCTCGAACGCTTCGGCATTCAGCCGTTCGCCTTGCTGCAGCAGCGCATCGGCCGCAAGACCCTCAGCCGCAAGCTGCTCGAGGAAGTGCCGGTGGCGGTGCTCGCTTACGACCTGCTGGAGTGGCAGGGCGAGGACTGGCGCAGCCACCCGCAGCACCAGCGTCGTGCGCAGATGGAACAGGTGGTGGCTAGTTGTGCCAGCCCTCGGCTGATGCCGTCGCCGCTGCTGCACGGCGACACCTGGCAGGCGCTGGCCGAGCAGCGCGAAGCCTCACGCTCGCTGGGTGTCGAGGGCATGATGCTCAAGGCCCGTGAGTCGGCCTATGGCGTGGGGCGCAGCAAGGACGTCGGCGTGTGGTGGAAGTGGAAGATCGACCCGTTGAGCGTCGACGCCGTGCTGATCTACGCCCAGCGTGGCCATGGCCGGCGCGCCAGTTTGTACAGCGATTACACCTTTGCCGTGTGGGACGGCGCACCAGGCGATCCCGAACGGCGTCTTGTGCCCTTCGCCAAGGCCTATTCGGGGCTCACCGACGAGGAGATGCGCAAGGTCGATGCCATTGTGCGCAAGACCACGGTGGAGAAATTCGGCCCGGTGCGCAGCGTCACACCCAGCCTGGTATTCGAGCTGGGCTTCGAAGGCATCGCCCGTTCGCCCCGGCACAAGAGCGGCATCGCCGTGCGCTTTCCGCGGATGCTGCGCTGGCGTCATGACAAAGGCGTGGAGGAGGCCGATACCCTGGAGCTGCTGCAGGAATTGCTACCATGAGCCTGGCCAGCACATGGCTGCGGCGCAACGGCTGGAAGGCTTTCGATTTCCAGAAGGAGGTCTGGCAGGCCGTCGCCGATGGGCAGAGCGGCTTGCTGCATGCCTCCACCGGCGCCGGCAAGACCTACGCGGTATGGCTGGCCGCGCTCAATCGTTTCGCCGGTAAGGCGTCGCCGAAAAAGGCTCCAGTCAGCAAACGAGCGCCGGCAGCGGCGCCGTTGACAGTGCTGTGGATCACCCCGATGCGCGCCCTGGCTGCCGATACGCAGCGTGCCTTGCAGGCGCCGGTCGACGGCCTGGAGCTACCCTGGACGGTGGGCATGCGCACCGGCGACACCGGCAGCGCCGAGCGCCAGCGCCAGTCGCGGCGCCTGCCCACGGCGCTGGTCACCACCCCCGAAAGCCTGACCCTGCTGCTGACTGGCGCCGACGCGAAAAACCAGTTCGCCCATGTCGGCATGCTGATCGTGGACGAGTGGCACGAGCTGCTCGGCAACAAGCGCGGTGTGCAGTTGCAGCTGGCCCTGGCGCGGCTGCGCCGGTGGAATCCGCAATTGATCATCTGGGGGCTGTCGGCGACGCTGGGTAATCAGCCTCACGCTCTGGAGGTCTTGCTGCCCGACGGCAACGGCCGTCTGGTGCACGGCGAGCAGGGCGGCAAACCGCTGATCGACACACTGTTGCCGCCGGCGGTGGAGCGCTTTCCCTGGGCCGGTCACCTGGGCTTGCGGTTGCTGCCCCAGGTGGTCGAAGAGCTGGAGAGCAGCAGCGTGAGCCTGGTGTTCACTAATACCCGCTCGCAGTCGGAGCTCTGGTATCAGGCGTTGCTCGAGGCCCGGCCGGACTGGGCCGGGCTGATCGCCCTGCATCACGGCTCGCTGGCCCGCGAAGTGCGCGACTGGGTCGAGAACGGGCTCAAGCAGGGCAAGCTCAAGGCGGTGGTGTGCACCTCCAGCCTGGATCTGGGGGTCGACTTCCTGCCGGTCGAGCGGGTGCTGCAGATCGGCTCGGCCAAGGGCGTCGCCCGTTTGCTGCAGCGCGCCGGGCGCTCCGGCCATGCGCCCGGGCGCACCTCGCGCGCCACCCTGGTACCGACCCATGCCGTGGAACTGCTCGAGGCGGCGGCCCTGCAGGATGCGGTAGCGGCGGGGCGTATCGAGGCCCGTGAATCCCCCCATCAGCCGCTGGACGTACTGGTCCAGCACCTGGTCAGCATGGCCCTCGGCGGTGGCTTCCGGCCTGACGAGTTGCTGCGCGAAATACGTGGTACCTGGGCCTATCGCGACCTCGATGAGGCGCAGTGGCGCTGGGCACTGGCCTTCGTGCGCCAGGGCGGCGAGTCCCTGAGTGCCTACCCGGATTACCAACGTGTCGAGCCGGACGCAGAGGGCGTGTGGCGGGTGCCCAGCCCGCGCCTGGCGCGGCGCCACCGGATGAGCGTGGGCACCATCGTCAGCGATGCCAGCCTGACCGTGAAATGGTGGAGCAAGGGCGGCGGTGGCGGTTCCCTGGGCAGCGTGGAAGAGGGTTTCATCGCCCGCCTGCGGCCCGGCGACGTGTTCCTGTTCGGCGGCCGCCCGCTGGAGCTGGTGCGGGTCGAGAACATGACCGCCTACGTCAAGCGCAGCGCTGCCGGCAAAGCCAGCGTACCGCGCTGGAATGGCGGGCGCATGCCGCTTTCCAACACCCTGGCCGAAGCGCTGGTGGCGCGCTTCGGCGAGGCTGCTCAAGGCCGTTTCGAGGGTCCGGAAATGCGCCTGCTGCAGCCGCTGCTCGAGGTGCAGGCCAACTGGTCGGCATTGCCGGCGCCCGGCACGTTGCTGGCCGAAACCCTGCATTCGCGCGAAGGCTGGCACCTGTTTCTCTATCCCTTCGCCGGGCGCAACGTGCATCTTGGGCTGGCCAGCCTGCTGGCCTGGCGCCTGGGCCAGCGGCGGCCGTTGAGTTTTTCCATCGCCGTCAACGACTACGGCCTGGAACTGCTGTGCGCCAGTGAAGTGGAGTGGGGGCAGCTGCTCGACGGCGAGCTGTTCGACGAGCGCGATCTGTTGCATGACGTGCTCGCCAGCCTCAATGCCGGAGAGCTGGCACAGCGGCGCTTTCGCGAGATCGCGCGGATTGCCGGGCTGGTGTTCGGCGGCTATCCCGGAGCCGGCAAGAGCCTGCGCCAGGTACAGGCTTCCAGCGGCCTGTTCTTCGACGTGTTCCGCCAGTACGACCCCGGCAACCTGTTGCTCGCCCAGGCCCATGACGAAGTGCTGAGCCAGGAACTGGACGTGCAGCTGCTGCGTCACACCCTGGCCGACATGCGCGCCGCGCAGCTGAACCTGCACGCCTTGCGCCGTGCTACGCCGCTGGCGTTCCCGTTGATGGTCGAGCGCTTTCGCGAGCGGCTCAGTTCGGAAAAGCTCGCCGACCGCATCGCCCGTATGCTCGGCGAACTGGAGCGCGCCGCCGGGCCTGGCCCGCAGGTGGCGGACGCTCCGCTGGTCGAGGTCGAACCGGCAAGCCGTCGCCGCGAGCGCAAGCGCAAGGATGGGCGTCCGCGAGGCAAGGCCAAGGCCGGATCTGCATGAGTGCAGCTCATCTGGCAGTGGAGCTGGCCGGGGAAACCCTCTGGCTGCTGGCCGACAAGGCGCTGTACTGGCCGGCCCGCCAGGCGCTGCTGATCGCCGATGCGCATTTCGGCAAGGCGGCCACCTACCGCGTACTTGGTCAGCCCGTACCCCAGGGCACCACGGCGCGCAACCTGGAGCGCCTCGACCGGATACTGCAGGACTATCCCACCCGGCAACTGATCTTTCTCGGCGACTTCCTGCATGCCAGGCCGGCGCGCGGTGGCAGCACCCTGGCCGCCTTGCAGGCCTGGCGAGCCCGCAATCCCGCCCTGCAGATCCTGCTGATACGTGGCAACCATGATCGCAGTGCCGGTGATCCCCCGGCCGAGCTGGGTATCGAGGTGGTGGGCGAGCCTTGGCCGATGGGGCCGTTCGCCTTGTGTCATGAGCTGACGAGCTGCCCGGGCCGCCACGTGCTCGCCGGGCACTTGCATCCGGTGTTCGTGCTGCGTGGGCGAGGGCGGGACCGG
This sequence comes from Phytopseudomonas straminea, assembly GCF_900112645.1. Taxonomy (GTDB): domain Bacteria; phylum Pseudomonadota; class Gammaproteobacteria; order Pseudomonadales; family Pseudomonadaceae; genus Aquipseudomonas; species Aquipseudomonas straminea. The sequence goes on from NZ_FOMO01000011.1 coordinate 113,400, forward strand.
TTGCGCATGCCGTGCTTCTGCATCGAGCCGGCGGCGACTCTGCTACCGGCGTTCGGTGAGTTCACTGGCGGCCTGGCCATCGAGTCGATGCCAGAACGTGCCATTTATGGCGCCCTGGATGGGGCGGTGTGGCGATTGGCCTGATTACGGTGTGGCATATCGCCACAGTTCGGTCAGACGGAAAACTGACGATCAGCCTCTTATCCGCTGTAAATCGTTGAACAATCGTGATTCGGTTCACAGTCCCGGCAGTAACTCTCACCGGGCATCGCCGTTGGTCGACTGAAACGTTTCACCTTCCTCTAGTTATTTGCCTCGCGGTCGATAGAATGCCTGCCGCAAAAAAATCAGACTGGTCCAACAACAATTCTCCAGCTGCTCTAACTCGGTTAAAAAAGTCGGAGAACTATTGAATGAACAGCTGGTTTTCGAACATCAGCGTCACCCTGAAACTTGCCTTGGGCTTCGGCCTCGTGCTCGCGCTCACCTGCATTCTTGCCCTGGTCGGCTGGACCAGCCTCGGTAGCCTGGTGCAGCGCAGCGACTGGACGGCGGATATCGCTCACCTGAACGATACCTTGACCGACCTGCGTATCACCCGCCTGCAGTACATGCTGGCCAACGGCGACGAAACCATCGCCGAAACCGTGCAAAAGTCCCTCGACGGCTTCAAGGCCCAGCACGGCCAGGTACTGGCCAAGTTCAAGAGCCCCGAGAACGTACGCCTGCTGCAGGCCCAGGGCGCGCAGATCGATGCCTATCAGCTGTCGTTGAACAAGATGCGCGGTGGCTTTCGTGCCAGCAACGACGCGCGCCAGGAGATGACCCGCAACGCGGTGACCGCTGGCGAAGCGATCGATGAGATCAACACGGCGGTGATGAGCCTGCCGCCCTACGATGACAGCCGCGCCGCCCAGTTCCAGGCCATTACCAAAGCCAAGGAAGACTGGCAGCTGGTGCGTTACCAGGTGCGCGGCTATACCGGCAGCCCGAATGCCGATGCCGAGCGCGTGGCCGTGGCCCAGATCGATACCACCATCAAGGACATGGACGACTTCCGCCAGGCCTTCGCTGCCGAGCACCCGCAGCGCGTCAACCAGGTTACCGCGGCGCTGGACAAGTACCGTGATGCGGTCATGGCCTTCAAGGCCGCTATCGACACCATCGCCGTGGCGCGCAAGGAGCTGACCGACGAAGGCTACGAGATCGTGCGCATCAGCAAGGAGCTGACCGCCATCCAGATGGAACGCCGCAACAGCGAAACCGCCTCAGCCCGCACCCTGCAGCTGACTACCACGCTGATCGCGCTGTTGGTCGGTGTGTTGGCGGCCTGGCTGATCACCCGCCAGATCACCCGCCCGCTGCAGGAAACCCTGGTGGCAGTGGAGCGCATCGCCGGTGGCGACCTGAGCCAGACCCTGCAGGTGACCCGGCGCGACGAAATGGGCGTGCTGCAGCTGGGCATCCAGCGCATGGGCAGTACATTGCGTGACCTGATTGGCGGCATCCGCGACGGCGTCACCCAGATCGCCAGCGCCGCCGAAGAGCTGTCGGCCGTGACCGAGCAGACCAGCGCCGGGGTGAACAGCCAGAAAGTGGAAACCGATCAGGTAGCCACCGCCATGCACGAGATGTCTGCCACTGTTCAGGAAGTCGCGCGCAACGCCGCCGACGCCTCGCGCGCCGCCTCCGATGCCGACCGCGAAGCCAATCAGGGTGATCGCGTGGTCGGCGAGGCCATCGCGCAGATCGAGCGCCTGGCTGCCGAAGTGACGCGCTCCACCGAAGCGATGAGCCACCTTCAGCAGGAGAGCAACAAGATCGGCAGCGTGATGGACGTGATCAAGGCGGTGGCCGAGCAGACCAACCTGCTGGCCCTCAACGCCGCCATCGAAGCCGCCCGCGCTGGTGAAGCCGGCCGTGGTTTCGCCGTGGTCGCCGACGAGGTGCGTGGCCTGGCCCAGCGCACGCAGAAATCCACCGAGGAGATCGAGGAGCTGGTCGCCGGCCTGCAGCATGGCACCCAGCAGGTCGCCAACATCATGCACAGCAGCCGCGAGCTGACCGACAGCACCGTGGAGCTGACCCGCAAGGCCGGTGGTTCGCTGGAAAGCATCACCCGTACGGTATCCAACATCCAGTCGATGAACCAGCAGATTGCCGCCGCTGCCGAGCAGCAGAGCGCGGTGGCCGAGGAGATCAGCCGCAGCGTGATCAACGTGCGCGACATCTCCGAGCAGACCGCAGCCGCCAGCGAGGAAACCGCCGCCTCCAGCGTCGAGCTGGCTCGCCTGGGTAGCCAGCTGCAGCAGATGGTCAGCCACTTCCGCGTCTGATCGCGGCGGTGAGCTGAAACGAAAAGGCTGTTGCTCGATGAGCAACGGCCTTTTTTGGTTTTTCGCGGAGTTTTGTGGAAGCCAGTTTTGGCACCGTACTGGCAACTTAGTGTGTCATCTCGTTAGGCGTTTGAACGCCGCTGCTTTGTGTGCAGAAACTCCCTGTTTCGCCCCCTCGGGCGACTCACTTTTCTTTGAAGTGCGCAAAGAAAAGTAAGCAAAAGAAAGCGCACCCCATCATCCGGCCCTGGCTGCGCGAGGGTTCGTTCGCTCCATCGTTGCTCCGAGGGTCGGCTTAAAGGGCCATTCCTGGCCCTTTAAGCCTCTCGCGGCGCCCCTTTACGCAACGATTCCACTCACCCTCCTGAAGGGGACATTCGCGCACCTGCCCGACCGGGCATGCTTTTTCGGATGCACGGGATAGCACCCAGGTCAGCCTATGGCTGACCTCACCTTCAAGCACACAAAGCTCCGTGAATTACCTTCGGTTCAATGGGGCGCGCGCAGAGCCCGTCCAGGAGGGCGAGCGCAATCGTTGTGGAAGAGGTTGAGCGGCATGGATGCCGCGAGAGCCGCGATGGGCCATGGATGGCCCTTCGCGGCGTGCCTCTGGAACAGCGATGGAGTGAGCGAATCCCGGCGCAGCCGGGGCCGGATGATCGGGCGGAGGGTTTTGGTTACTTTTGCCCGCAAAAGTGACTCGCCCGACAGGGCGAAACCGGAGACGTCAGTAGGACCTCGATAAGCCGATAGACCGCTTGAGCGCCAAAACCACCCGCGTACTCACACTAACTTGCCAGTCCGGTGTCCCGCACGTTCCCAAACCGTGCGAAGCCCCTTGTTTAACAACCATGGAAACCCGTTAGTGCGTGGCAATCCAGATCAGCAAACCGGCCTGGAACAGACAGAAGGCCACCAGACAGCCGATGGTGAAGCGCAGGCCGCCATCCTCACGCTTGAGTTGCTCCAGGCGCTCGCGCTGCTTGCGCAACTGCACGTCCTGTTCCTGCAGGTTCTGGTCGGCCTGTTGCAGCATCTGCGCGGCGTCCAGCTGTTCGATGAACTGCACCTTCTCGCCATTCCAGTCGCTGTGCAGAGCGCTTAGGCGCGAGGCGCTGTACTGGGCCTTGAGCTGATTTTCTTGGTAGTCGACGCTGAAACCCTGGGCCTTGAGGCAGTGATCGCGGCGCGCGCGGGCTTCGTCGTTGAGCGCATCGCGGCTCGGCAGCGGGCCGCTTTCCAGGGTGTAGTGGGCGCAGTGCTGTTTGGCCCAGGCTGCCGCCTGGGCCAGCAGGAAGCGCCCCAGGCCTCGGTTCTGGGGCTCCAGGCTCAGGCCGCTGTCAGGGCCGAAGCGCGCTTCCTTGTTGCGGTGATCGAGCCACAGTTCCAGTACGTTTTGCTCCTTGCGCACCTTCTGGCCGGGCAGCTGCAGGCTCAGGCGCAGCAGGCTCTGTTCCTTGCTGTGCCGCTCTACACGGCCTAGCTGCACGAAGCGCAGCGGGCGGGCGCCGGTGTGGCGGTCGACGGGCAGGGGCGACAGACGCAGCAGGCGAAAATGCTCCGGCCCAAGGCCGTCCCAGGGATGGGAAGGGGCGGGCTGTTCGCTTTCCGGCGGGGCGACGGCGGTGGTTTCGCTGTCGGTCATCTGGCGCTCCTTGGGGAGCCGCCTGGCAGGGCGGGCTCATGATCGGTTCTAGCCGTTATCGGCAGCCTTGCCGTTATCTGCAGGCGGCAGTGCCTTGATGAAGCTTGCCAGGCGGGTGGTCAGGCCGCGGGCAAGCGGCAGATCCGGGTTGTTATAGGACGCTAGTTGCGCCTCCATGTCCATCGGCACGATGCGCAGCACATGGTTCATGCCGTTGACGATTTGCAGCTCCGCCCTTGGGTTGGCAGCATGCAGCGCCTCGGCGTCCTGCACGCTGACCTGAATGTCGTGATCGCCCTGCAGGATCAGCGCCGGCGCCTTGACCTGGGCGAAGGCGGCCGCGGGATCCTGGCGGAACAGGGAAATCAGGTAAGGCTGCACGCTGGTACGAAACAGCACCGTCAGCTCGTCCGACACCTGGGGCACCTGGCGTCCTTCATGCAGGGCTTCGAGCAGCGCCTCGGCTTCGCCACGCAGGTGCGGCGGCAGGCGGTTGCGCAGTTGCTCGCGCAGCAGCTGGTCGATGGGCCGCGCACTGCCGGCGATGGACACCAGAGCATCGGCACCCGATTGATTGGCTGCCAGTGTGGCGATTAGCGCACCTTCGCTGTGGCCGACCAGAATTACCTGGCTGAAGCGTTTGTCCTGGCGCAGCTGCTGCACCCAGGCGACCACGTCGGCCGCATAACGCTCAACGCTGAGGTCGCGCTCATGGGGCGTGGCGGCAAAGCTTTCGCCGATGCCGCGCTTGTCGTAGCGCACGCTGGCGATGCCTTGCTGGGCCAGGGCCATGGCCAGCTTGCGGTGGGCGTCGTTATGGCCGCCACCAGGGTTGTTGCCGTTGCGGTCGGTCGGCCCGGAGCCGGCCACCAGCAGCACCACGGGCACCGGCGCGTCGCGCTGCGGTAGTACCAGCGAGCCGTTCAGCACGCCCTGGCCGGTATCCAGGCTGACCGGCTCACGCAGGATGGGAGCGGCCTGAACCAGGCCGGTAAACAGGGAAAGGGTCAAAAGCAGGGCTCGCAGCATGATGGTGGCAGGTCTGTGATGGGCTCTGTTGGACGCTGGCCAATGGCCAAAGGTTCGCGCGCGGGTGATCTCGGCGGTTGGCTGGGAGTATACTCAGCGGCTTTCTTCATGGGCCTGCCTTTTCGCCGCAGGCTGCGGATCGAACTTCTCTGGAGCCTCGCGCAATGTCCGGCAATACCTTCGGCAAGCTGTTCACCGTCACCACGGCAGGCGAGAGCCATGGCCCGGCGCTGGTCGCCATCGTCGACGGCTGCCCGCCCGGCCTGCAGATTTCCCTGGACGACCTGCAGCGCGACCTGGATCGCCGCAAGCCCGGCACCAGTCGCCATACCACCCAGCGTCAGGAAGCCGACGAGGTGGAAATCCTCTCCGGGGTGTTCGAAGGCAAGACCACCGGCTGCGCCATCGGCCTGCTGATCCGCAACACTGACCAGAAGTCCAAGGACTACTCGGCGATCAAGGACCTGTTCCGCCCGGCCCATGCCGACTACACCTACCACCACAAGTACGGGATCCGCGACTACCGTGGCGGCGGCCGCAGCTCGGCCCGCGAGACCGCCATGCGCGTGGCGGCCGGCGCCATCGCCAAGAAGTACCTGGCCAGCCAGGGTATCGTCATTCGCGGCTACATGAGCCAGCTCGGCCCTATCGAAATCCCGTTCAAGACCTGGGATTCGGTGGAAGAGAACGCCTTCTTCAGCCCTGATCCTGCCAAGGTGCCGGAGCTGGAGGCCTACATGGACCAGCTGCGCCGCGACCAGGATTCGGTAGGCGCGAAGATCACCGTGGTGGCCGAAGGCGTGATGCCGGGCCTCGGCGAGCCGATCTTCGATCGCCTGGACGCCGAGCTGGCCCATGCGCTGATGAGCATCAACGCGGTCAAGGGCGTGGAAATCGGTGATGGTTTCGCGGCCGTTGCCCAGCGCGGCACCGAGCACCGTGACGAGCTGACCCCGGCGGGCTTCTTGACCAATCACGCCGGCGGCATTCTTGGTGGCATTTCCAGCGGCCAGCCGATCGTGGCTCACCTGGCGCTCAAGCCGACGTCCAGCATCACCACGCCGGGCCGCTCCATCGATGTGGATGGCAACCCGGCGGACGTGATCACCAAGGGCCGTCATGACCCCTGCGTCGGCATCCGCGCCACGCCCATCGCCGAGGCGATGATGGCTATGGTGCTGATGGATCATCTGCTGCGTCACCGTGGGCAGAACGCCGACGTGCGCGTGAATACGCCAGTGCTGCCGCAGCTTTAATCGAGCGCTCTGGCATCGTGCAAAGCGAGAGCGGCATGAGCGAATTTCCCGAGGTGCTGCGCAGCGTGGCCGGCAAGCGCATCTCGAGCGTTCGCGATGCGCTGTTCGCGCTGGAGTCGACCCAGATCGACGAGCAGGGGGCCGGTTACCTCGTTGCGCTCTACACCAGTAGCAAGCAGCTCGATGTGCGCAAACAGATACTCAAGTTGCTGTATGACTTCGATTTGCAGGCGCTCGATGGGTTTTTCGCTCTGGCCTATCGAAAAGAGCGCTACCTGGACATGAAAATCTATGCGCTTCGTGGCCTAGCGCGGCGCTCCGAAGAGAAGCAGCTGCAGCAATTGCTCGAGGGTTTTCGCCAAACCCTGGCGAAGCGGCAGCATTCCACGCCGTACAACTATCAGGAGTACGAGCTGCTCAGGGGGCGTAATGCGCTGCCGTATCTGGTCGAGCGTTATGGCTACGCCTGCCTGCGCGATACCCTCGAGCAGGTCAACCAACAGTACGAAGCCATGCCGGAAGCCTTCAAAGGGCATTTCACGGTAGATGAAAACGGTACGTTGATCACCCTGCGCGAACCGGGCGCAAGCAGTGCAATGATTCGGCAATTCTTCGCTAGCAAGGATGTTCAGATTTGACGCCGGCCCTCCCGTACTGGCGGCTGTCCGGCTTCTATCTCTTTTACTTCGCGCTGCTGGGCGCCACGGCGCCGTTTCTCGGGCTGTATTTCGCGCACCTGGGTTTCTCGCCGGCGCGCATCGGCGAGTTGGTGGCCATTCCCATGCTGATGCGCTGCATCGCGCCGAACCTGTGGGGCTGGCTGGGCGATTGCAGCGGCCGACGCCTGCTGATCGTGCGGTTGGGCGCCTTGTGCACCTTGCTCAGCCTGAGCCTGATCTTCGTCAGTCACAGCTATGCCTGGCTGGCATTGGTGATGGCCCTGCATGCGTTCTTCTGGCATGCGGTGCTGCCGCAATTCGAGGTCATCACCCTGGCGCATCTGCGCGAGCAATCGGCGCGCTATGCGCAGATTCGTCTGTGGGGCTCGATCGGTTTCATTCTCAGCGTGGTCGGCCTGGGCAAGGCGTTCGATCTGCTGAGCCTGGACGTCTATCCCTGGGCGCTGCTGCTGATCATCACCGGCATCGCCCTGAGCAGCTTCTGGGTGCCGGATGCGCAGCCGCTGGCGTCGTCGCAGGTGGCAGATCGGGGTGGTTTCCTGAAGCAGCTCAGGCAGCCTGGGGTGCTGGCCTTCTACCTGTGCGTGGCGCTGATGCAGCTGTCCCACGGGCCGTATTACACCTTTCTGAGCATCCACCTGGAGCAGCTCGGTTACAGCCGTGGGTTGATCGGCCTGCTGTGGGCTCTGGGGGTGGTGGCCGAGGTGCTGATGTTCATGGCCATGGCGCGCCTGCTGCAACGCTTCAGCCTGCGTCAGGTGCTGATCGCCAGTTTCGCCATCGCGGCACTGCGCTGGGTGCTGATGGGCTTTCTGGCCGATCACCTGAGCGTGCTGCTGTTCGCCCAGGTGCTGCACGCGGCCACTTTCGGAAGTTTCCACGCCGCATCCATCGCCTTCGTGCAGCGCAGTTTCGGCGCCCGCCAGCAGGGCCAGGGGCAGGCGCTGTACGCCTCGCTGGCCGGCATTGGCGGCGCGCTGGGTGCCTTGTACGCCGGTTACAGCTGGAACGGCCTTGGTCCGCAGTGGACATTCGCCCTGGCGGGGCTGGCCGCGTTGGTCGCAGCCGTTATCATGGCCCGACGCACGGCCGAGCCGACATGACCCAATCAGGTCGCCGCAAGGTGGCCGACAGCAGACAGGAATCACCCATGAGTCGCCTGAGCGTTCACCACCAGTCCAGCCCGCAGATCCCCAACAAGGTGCTGGGCCATGCCGAAGACATCGCCAGCACACTGGCGGCGGTCGGTATCGAGTTTCGCGAGTTGCCGCTGGAAAACCGCCTGCAGGCTGGCGCTAGCGAGCAGGAAATTCTGGCTGCGCTAGGCGAGATCCTGGAGCCGCTCAAGCGTGACAGCGACCTGAGCCACGCCGAGGTGATCAGCATCGACCAGCGCCACTGGCCCCGCGAGGGCGACAAACCGGTTCAGGCGCCGGTCGAGGTGCTGGCCGACGGCGCGCAGCTGTACCTGTTCCTGGCCGGGCAGGGCCTGCTGAGCCTGCATGTCGATGACTACGTGTATGCCTTGGTCGGTGAGCGCAATGCGCTGATCAGCGTGCCGGCCGGCACGCGTCACTGGTTCGATCTGGGCGAATTTCCCCACTGCGCGGCGATTCGTCTGTCTGCCGCAAACGCCGTGGCGGTGCGGCCAAGTGGTGATGCTATCGCTGGCGATTTCCCGCGCCTGGAGGACTAATCGAACAGGTTTGCTTGGGGCCGCGGCACCGCGCCTTCGAGCTCCAGCAGCAGCTGTTTGCGCGGCAGGCCGCCGGCAAAGCCGGTGAGGCTGCCGTCACGGCCGATCACCCGGTGGCAGGGAATGATGATGCAGATCGAATTGGCGCCATTGGCCGCGCCCACGGCGCGTACTGCTTTGGGCCGCTTGATGCGCTGGGCGAGGGCGCTGTAGCTGTCGATCTTGCCGAAGGGAATTTGCTGCAGCGCTCGCCAAACCGCCTGCTGGAAGGGCGTACCCTGCGGGTTGAGGCGCAGCTCGAAGCGTCGCCGGCGGCCTTCGAAGTATTCATCGAGCTGGCGGCTGGCGTCATCGAGCTGTGAGCCGGCCTCGCGCCACCCATCACCGATCCGCCAGGGCGTGCGCTCCACGTCCATCAGCAACTGCTGCAGACCGTGCTCGTCGCCGACCATGAACAGGCGGCCGATAGGGCTTTCCTGATAGCGATAGAACATCCTCAGCCTCCCGAGTAGTTATGCCACAGATGCGCGGCGGCATAGGCGCGCCACGGCCGCCAGGCCTCGGCATGCAATTGCAGTTGCCGGGCGCTGATGCCGGCCGGGCCCCAGATCGGCGCCTTGAGCAGGCCCAGGTCACTGGCGGGGAAGGCGTCGGCGTCGCCGAAAGCACGCAGGGCGATGTATTCGGCTGTCCATGGGCCGATGCCGGGCAGAGCGCACAGCTGCTCGATCAGCTCGCTCGCCCCCTGACTGATATCCAGGCGTAGCGCGCCGCTGGCAACCTGGGCGGCGAAATGCTGCAGGGTCTGCACCCGTTTGCCGGGCATGCCGATGCCGTCGAGATTGGCCTCGGCGATGGCCGCCGGCGTTGGAAACAGCCGGTCGATACCGTCGGGGGCTCCCTCCAGCGATTCGCCAAGCCGCGTTATCAAACGCCCGGTGATAGTCACCGCGGCCTTGACGGTGACCTGCTGGCCGACGATGGCGCGCACCGCTTGCTCGAAGGCATCGAAGGCGGTCGGCAGGCGTAGGCCTGGATTGCGTGCCAGCATCTCTGCCAGATATTGGTCGGCCGCGAAATGCGCGGCGATCAGCGCAGGTTCAGCGTCCATGTCGAACATACGCCGTACGCGCTGTACCAATTCCGGCAGGCAGGCGTTGGCCGAGGCGCTGTGCTCCAGGGTCAGGGCGTGCTGGTCAGGCAGGGCGGTAACGCGAAACCAGCCGGTAACTTCGCCCAGGCGAAAGCTACGGCAGTAATCGCGTTCACCCAGGCATTCCTGGCCGGCGATGGCGCGCAGCTGGAAGTGAGCGTGGAACTGCTGCCAGTCCCAGGGCGCCTGGTAGGGCAGGGTGAGGAGGGTGTTGGTCATGGCGACGACGATAACCTCGTGGCAAGACTTTGTCTGCGTGCAAAGTGACTTTCAAACGGCACGGAGAGGGCTGTCGACAAAATTTTCACATCCGAGCGAGCACACTGCTGCGGCGCCGCTCGCCGAATTGGCCGGGCCTGCCGTAAATGTCTCAAGCGGAAGATCGATCATGACCCCTACAGCAGTTCAGGGCACCCCTCAAAAAACATCGAATCCCTTACGCAGCCAGTTGCTCTTCACCCTGTACAGCGGCCTTGCCCTGTTGGTGATGTACACGCTGCTGCGCGTCGCCTTGCTGGTCTATAACCGCGAGCTGATCGGCGACACGCCGGGCGCCGCCTTTGTGGAGGCTTTCTACAATGGGATGCGCTTCGACCTGCGCGTGGTGGTTTACGCCTGTGCGCCGCTGCTGATCGCGCTACTCAGCACCCGCGTCATGCTCGCGCGCATCTGGCAGCGCACCTGGCTGACCTTGTTCGCCAGCATCACGCTGTTTCTCGGCCTGGCCGAGCTGGATTTCTACAAGGAATTTCACCAGCGTCTGAACAGCCTGGTGTTCCAGTACCTGCAGGAAGACCAAGCCACGGTGATGAGCATGCTGTGGAACGGCTTTCCGGTGGCGCGCTATCTGATCGCCTGGGCCGTGATCACTGGCCTGCTGTGGTGGATGTTCAGCCGTTTCGACCGCGCCAGTCGGGCCAAAACGCCGGTTGCTGCGGGTACCGCTCGGCCAACGGTGGCCTGGTACTGGCGCTTCTCGGCGTTCTTTCTTTGCCTGCTGATCGCGGTGATCGCTGCCCGTGGTCATTTGCGTCAGGGGCCGCCGCTGCGCTGGGGTGATGCCTACACCACCGAATCGATGTTCGCCAACCAGCTCGGCCTCAATGGCACGCTGACCCTGGTCAGTGCCGCTCAGGCAACGTTCAGCGCACACCGCGACAACACCTGGAAGTCGACCATGGAGGATGAGCAGGCCCGGCAGATCACTCGCGACATGCTGCTGACCCCGGACGACCAGTTGGTCGACGCCGACAGCGCCGCCATCCGCCGCGTCTACACGCCGCCGAGCGACAAGACCCTACCGATTCGCAACGTGGTGGTGATCCTGATGGAAAGCTTCGCCGGCCATTCGGTCGGCGCGCTTGGAGCACCGGGCAATATCACGCCGAACTTTGACAAGCTGAGCAAGGAGGGGCTGCTGTTCGACCGTTTCTTCTCCAACGGCACCCACACCCATCAGGGCATGTTCGCCACCATGGCGTGCTTCCCGAACCTGCCGAGCTTCGAGTACCTGATGCGCACGCCGGAAGGTGCCCACAAGTTCTCCGGCCTGCCGCAGCTGCTCAGCGCCCGTGGCTACGACAACCTGTACGTCTACAACGGCAATTTCCAGTGGGACAACCAGTCCGGCTTCTTCAGCAACCAGGGCATGACCAATTTCATTGGCCGCGAGGATTTCGTCGACCCGGTGTTCATGGACCCGACCTGGGGCGTGTCCGATCAGGACATGTTCGACCGCGGCGCCCTGGAGCTGAAAACCAATTACGGCCAGAAACCCTTCTACGCGCTGCTACAGACCCTTTCCAACCATACGCCCTATGCACTGCCCAAGGATTTGCCGGTGGAGCGGGTGATGATCGACGGCAAGGAAGACCTGCACCGCACCGCGATGCGCTATTCGGACTGGGCGTTGGGGCAGTTCTTCGAGAAGGCGCGCAAGGAGCCGTATTTCAACCAGACGCTGTTCGTGGTGGTCGGTGACCATGGCTACGTAGCGCCCGATCAGCTGACCGATATCGATCTGCACCGTTTCAACGTGCCGCTCTTGCTGATCGCCCCCGGCATTCAGGAGAAGTTCGGCAAGGTCAGCCACACCGTCGGCACCCAGGTCGATATCGTGCCAACCATCATGGGCCGCCTTGGTGGCGATGCACGCCACCAGTGCTGGGGCCGTGACCTGCTCAATCTGCCTGAGGGCGACACAGGTGTAGGAGTGATCAAACCTTCGGGCGGTGATCAGACCGTGGCCATCGTCACGGCTGACCAGATACTGGTGCAGCCCAAGGATTTCGAGCCGCGGATGTACCGCTATCAGCTGGGTGCAAAGCCGGCGGCCACGCGCATCGAAGGCCCGGTCGACGAGACGCTGAAGAAACGCCTGGAGGCCTTCCTGCAAACCGCCACCAAGAGCCTGCTGGACAATACTGCTGGCGTGGTGGACGGCATGCCTGACAAACCAAAGCCCTGAGGCAGAAATGAAAACCGGCGCATATGCGCCGGTTTTTGATTAGGGCAGGTGAGTGGTCAGCTGCAACCTTCCACATAGAACACCGCAGGCGGCAGGCCGATGCGCCACCGGGTCACTACACCATTGCTATCGGTTTGGAATACCAGGCGAGCGTCGCTATCGGTGTAAGGCGTGACGATGAAATCGGTGGCACCTGGCTCGTATTTGTTGGGCTGCTCCTCGAAGCGACCCGGATAGGTCGCGCGAATTTGCTGGGAACTGCTGCCCACCTGCAGGCCGCGGGGCGCCTTGCGCTCGCGGGTGTCGATGTCATAACGCACGAATTGGCCGTTCTCGAGCATGAATGAGGTGCCGAAGCCGTTGGCCGGACGCGGATCCTGAAACAGTTGGCGACAGGTGCCCGAGCCGCCGCCGTCACGCAGCGAGCCTTTCCAGGCTGCGCGCACGGCCGTTTCGTCACTACCAAACCGGGCGCTGGCAAAGCCGGCGAAGGGACTCAGGTCCTCCTTTTCCTGCAGCTTGGGCGGGCTGCTCTGGGCGGCGGAGGCGGTTTTGGCGGGGGTATTGCTGGCGTCGCTGCAGGCGCTCAGCGCCAGAATACTGGTCATCACAACAGCGGAAATTGAAAGCGTACGGTTCGCCATGAAAATCCAACCTTCGTCTCGAATGGGAGCGGCCGCGCGAGGCGGCCGAGTCGGTAAGGCATGAGACCGGGAGAATCAGGCATGGGTATGCCGGTGCAGAGCAAAAGGCCCGCTGCGTATGCAGGCCTTTCGTCGCAGTCTCATGCTGCGTGGCGTTTGGCCACGTTTTCGCAAAAAAGATCCCGACTTTTATCTAGATGCCGATTGACCAGCCATTTGCCGTGGGTAATCGAGGCCTGCTGTGTCGGGGCGGCAAGCACGATGCAAGTGGCGCCGCCAGCAGGGCGTGGCTTCAATTGCGGGTATGACACGGCACCACGGGCTGGCGCTGTGGTCCGACGAACTGTGGAAAAAGATAGTTGCATGACCCGGCGCGCCCCGCGGTCTATGCTTTGAGGGCGTGCTGCGTTGATCGAGCACGTATCTTCACTTCAGCTCGTACCAGAGGCCCCAGGCCTTCGCGTCATCACGGTGCGCCGTGTGTTGCATGTTGAGTCAGATCGCCGTTTTACGGCGTATCCAATCCTCGTCTGATGGAGATCAACTATGAGCACGATTCTGCACGAAGATGTTGGTAGCGGCATTCTGCGCCGCATGAAGGAAGGCGGATTCGATTTCGCCAGCGTCCATCCCATCGAGTTCTACGCTATTTTTCCCGACCAGGACCGGGCCCTGAAGGCCACTCGCAACTTTCGCGGCGAGAGCCTACACGCCCAGGTCACCGAGCGTGACGAGGGCGACTGGTATCTGCAGGTCAGCAAGGTCATGCACGTGACGCCGGCCGGCATCGGTGATTTCGCCCAGGATCTGGAGTCTGTGGTGATCCCCCTGGGCGGTGAGCTGGACGGCTGGGGCGTGACCCAGCAGATCAGCGCCACCAGCTCGCACGAGTAGCGCCGCTCGGCGCTACAGTCCTTTTTCCCAAAGTGTCACCAGATCCCGGGGAGCCTGCTCCTCGGGAACGTTCAGCACCATCTCCTGCGCGCGCTCGGCGCAACTTCGAAGCTCGATGCGATAGAAGCGTCGGTCGCCCTGGCCAGGCTGGCTGCTGGCTATCGGCAGGCAGGCTTCGAGTAGCGAACACACCTGGCCACGCTGTTCGGGGTCGCACTGAGCGAAGTCGATCTCCCGTGGACGGCTGAGCGCGGCAATCGCCGCGAAACCGCCCTGGCGCGATATGCGCACCAGGGCCTCGTCGGTCAACGGCGGCAGCTTGTTCATGGTTGCGTCACCTCGACGCCCACATCCTTCCATGCCTTGGCTACCGCAGCGGCTTCGCTTGAGCTCTGGCCGAAGCGCTGTGCGGCGCGATCCACGCACAGGCTCGCGAAGGCGGTGAAGTCGGCGTCGTTGCCTAGCCGTTCATCACACAAGGTGTCGTACCAGATCGGCCCGGCCTTTTCCCAGGCATGGCCGCCCAGCGCGGTCGCGGCCAGATAGAAGGCGCGGTTGGGGATGCCGGAGTTGATATGAACACCACCATTATCCTCGCGGGTCTGCACGAAGTCGCGAATGTGGGCCGGCTGCGGGTCCTTGCCCAGCAGCGGATCCTCGTAGGCGCTGCCAGGTTCTGCCATGGAACGCAGGCCCTTGCCGTTGACCCACTCGGTAAGCAAGCCGGCGCCGATGATCCAGTCCGACTGCTGGGCAGTCTGCTGCAAGGCGTATTGCTTGGTGAGGATGCCGAACACGTCGGACAGCGATTCGTTGAGCGCCCCAGACTGGTTGACGTAAACCAGCGCCGCTTCACTGTCGATCACGCCGTGGGTCAGCTCGTGGGCGACCACATCCAGGGCAATGGTGAAACGGTTGAAGATCTCGCCGTCACCGTCGCCGAAAACCATCTGCTCGCCGTTCCAGAAGGCGTTCTCGTAGCGCTGGCCGTAATGCACGGTGCCGATCAGCGGCAGGCCATTACCATCGATGGAATGCCGGCCGAGCACCTCGTGGAAGAACCGGTAGGTGGCACCCAGGGCCTCGTAAGCTTCGTCGGCCGCCTCGTCGCCACTGGCTGGCTGGCCTTCGCCGCGAACGAGCTGGCCGGGTAGCTGCATCCGCTGCTGCGCATCATGGATGCTGCGCTCGGGTTGGCCAGCGGCCATCAGCTGGCGCGCCTGCATGTTATTCGGGCGCTGCTTGCCGTTGTTGTGCCTGAGGGAGGCAACGTGCTGCAGGGTGTTGCGCGCGCAATCGCGCTGCTGCTCGGAGCCGTGGCCGATGATGCGGTCGAGAAGGTAGGGCGGGATCAGGCTGCGGTTCATGGTGGGAATCCTTGTCCGGAGAGGCATGCCGGCCAGGTCGATACCTGACCACTCTCAGGTGGGAACGCTACACGCCGGCAATGTTTCCGCCGCGCTGACATTTCTGGACAAAAGGGCACGCTACATAAAAGTGCAATGCTTTGCCGCCTCGCCTGTCCGAGATTTCATGGGGTAGAGCAGCTTAGTCAGGCGGTCTGGAAAGCCGATGTCAGCAGATTGTGCAGGCGACCTGCCTGAGTGCGCTCATTGCGCTCCAATATGGTGCAAGGCGGTCCGGTTTTAAAAATAAGTACTTGATTATAAAGGCCTAAATTCGGTGGCTCGACGCTTGCACTGTCTGCGTCGAACTGGGTTGCAAGGAGTAGAGCATGACCCGCGCCTTTTACGACGAGATGCACCTGCCGGACGGCACCTGCCGCCCCCATTACCAGGCCTTTTCCCGCTGGCTGCAGGAAACACCTCAGGAACTGCTCGACCAGCGCCGCCGTGAGGCGGATCTGCTTTTTCACCGCGCCGGCATCACCTTTACCCTGTATGGCGACGCTCAGGGCACTGAGCGGCTGATTCCCTTCGATATTATTCCGCGCAGCATTCCAGCAAGCGAATGGCGTATCGTCGAGCGTGGCTGCATCCAGCGCGTGCAGGCGCTGAACATGTTTCTCGCCGATCTCTACCACGATCAGCGCATCATCAAGGCGGGCCTGATTCCGGCCGAACAGGTGCTGGCCAACGAAGGCTATCAACTGGCGATGCAGGGTCTCGATCTGCACCGTGACCTGTATGCGCATATCGCCGGCGTCGATCTGGTGCGCGATGGCGACGGCACCTATTACGTGCTCGAGGACAACCTGCGTACCCCCAGCGGCGTGAGCTACATGCTCGAAGACCGCAAGATGATGATGCGCCTGTTCCCCGAGCTGTTCGCCAACCAGCGCATCGCACCCATCGATCACTATCCCAGCCTGCTGCTCGACACCCTGAAGAGCTCCAGCCCGCTCGACAACCCTACCGTGGTGGTCCTCACCCCAGGGCGGTTCAACAGCGCCTATTTCGAGCACGCGTTCCTGGCGCGGGAGATGGGCGTCGAGCTGGTGGAGGGCGCCGACCTGTTCGTGCGTGACGACAAGCTGTTCATGCGCACCACCGCTGGCGCCAAGCAGGTCGACGTGGTGTATCGCCGCCTGGATGACGCCTTTCTCGATCCGTTGGCCTTCAACCCGGAGTCGACGCTCGGGGTACCCGGGCTGCTTTCCACCTATCGGTCGGGCAACGTGGTGCTGGCCAATGCCATCGGCACCGGCGTGGCGGACGACAAATCGATCTACCCCTATGTTGGCGAGATGATTCGTTTCTATCTGGACGAGGAGCCGATCCTCAAGAATGTACCGACCTGGCAGTGCCGCAAGCCGGCCGAGCTGTCGCACGTGCTGGCCAACTTGAAGGACCTGGTGGTCAAGGAAACCCAGGGCTCGGGCGGTTACGGGATGCTCGTCGGTCCCGCGGCCAGCAACGCGGAAATCGAGGCCTTTCGCCTGCGCCTGATTGCCAGGCCGGAAGCCTATATCGCCCAACCGACGCTGTGCCTGTCGACCTGCCCGACATTCGTGGAGAACGGCATCGCGCCGCGGCACATCGACCTGCGCCCCTTCGTGCTGTCCGGCAAGGAAACACGCATCGTGCCCGGCGGCCTGACCCGCGTGGCGCTGCGTGAAGGCTCGCTGGTGGTCAACTCGTCGCAGGGCGGCGGCACCAAGGACACCTGGGTGGTGGAGGACTGAGCATGCTATCGAGAACCGCCTCTGACCTGTACTGGATGTCCCGCTATCTGGAGCGCGCGGAGAACCTGGCGCGCATGCTGGACGTCAGCTACTCGTTGTCGCTGATGCCACAGGACGGGCGCCGTGGTGGCCTCGACGAATTGGCGATGCCACTGCTGATCACCGGCACCATGGAGGATTACCAGCAACGCCATGGCGCGCTGCACGCCGAGCGCATTCTGCATTTCTTCGCTCTGGACGCCGAGAACCCCGCGAGCATCTACAGCTGCCTGGGTGCGGCACGCAGCAATGCCCACGCCGTGCGCGGGCGAATTACGGCCGACATGTGGGAGAACATCAACGCCACCTGGCTTGAAATTCGCGGCATCGCCGAGCAGGGGCTGGGCCGTTATGGCATCAGCCGGTTCTGCGAGTGGGTCAAGGAGCGCTCGCATCTGTTCCGTGGTGCCACCTTCGGCACCATCGTGCGTGGCGAGGCCTATCGCTTCATTCGCCTGGGCACCTTCATCGAGCGCGCCGACAACACCCTGCGCCTGCTCGATTCACGCTACGAACTGATGGGCGAGGACGTCGATGAGGTCGATGGCCGGCCGGCTCACAGTTATTACCAGTGGAGCGCCTTGCTGCGCGCGCTGTCCTCGTTCGAGGCGTTCGCCGAGGTCTATCGGGGCTCGCCGGGCGCGCGCAAAGTGTCGGAATTGCTGCTGCTGCGTCGCGAGGTACCGCGCTCGCTGAGCGCCTGCATGGACGAGTTGTACCAGATGCTCGCCGGCCTGCCCGGCGACAACGGCCGCCCGGCGCAGCGCCTGGCGGCCGAACTCAATGCGCGGCTGCGCTACACCAGCATCGATGAGGTGCTGGAGGAGGGGCTGCACGCCTGGCTGACCGAATTCATCGAGCAGATTCACGAACTCGGCAGCGCCATTCACACGTCCTATCTGGAGGTCGCATGAGACTGTCCATTCGCCACAACACCAGCTATCACTACGACGATCAGGTACGGGCCAGCATCCAGTACCTGCGCCTTACGCCCCATGACAGCACTCGCCAGCAAATCCTCGACTGGCAGCTGGATCTGCCGCGGCCGGTTCGTGCGCAGCGCGACCCCTACGGCAACATTCTCCACGTGCTGACTCTGGACGAACCTCACGAGTCCATTGTCATCGGCGCCCAAGGCCTGGTAGATATCGACGAGTCCAGTGATGCCGAGCACGAGAGCCAGTCGGCGCTGCCGTTCCTGCGCTTCACCCGGCTGACAGAGGCGGATGCAGCGCTGCGTGAGTTCGCCTGGAAGCAGTGCGCCCAGCGCCGTGATCGCAACGCGCTGATCGACCTGATGCATGGCCTCAACGACCACATTCGCTATCAGCCCGGGGCCACTGCCGTGGAAACCAGCGCTGCCGAAGCGTTCGCCGGGCGTCAGGGCGTCTGCCAGGACCATGCCCACGCCTTTCTCGCCTGCGCGCGCAGCCTCAGCATTCCGGCGCGTTACGTATCTGGCTATCTGGTGACCGACAGTCAGGATCACCTGGCCAGCCACGCCTGGGCCGAGGCTTGGCTCGATGGCGCCTGGTACAGCTTCGACGTGACCAACTGTCTGGCGCGCCCGGAGCGCCATCTCAAGCTGGCCATCGGCCTCGATTACCTGGATGCCTGCCCGGTACGCGGCATGCGCCGTGGCGGCGGCAGCGAGCGGATGATGGCGCGGGTCGATGTCGAGCCGCTGATTCAGGTGCAGGCACAGTGATGGGTAAGGGCCGCGAGCGAGCCATGCTGGATCGCTGTGCCCATTCATGCCGTCAGTGCTTGCGATCAGCAGCTGATCGCCCCTAGCATGCGCGCTTTGCCCAAAGGGAGAGGCCATGCTGGCCGAGTTGTTTGCTGTACTGGCGCCGGTGATCATCGTTTCCGGCATCGGCTATGCCTGGGCCCGTAGCGGCCAGCAATACCCCACCGAGTTCATCGCCCGCCTGGTGCTGACCATCGGCACGCCGAGCCTGGTACTGGCGACCCTCAGCCGCGCCGATATCGACCCCGAAGCGTTTACCAGCATGGCCCTGGGTTGCGTACTGGTGACCCTATGCATGGGGCTGTTCGGCGCGCTGTTCAGTCGGCTGTTCCGCCAGCAGTGGAAGGTGTTGGTGCCGGCGTTCCTGTTTCCCAACACCGGCAACATGGGCCTGCCGATCAGCCTGTATGCCTTTGGCGAACATGGCTTGGCGCTCGCCGTGGCGTTCTTCCTTACGTTGTCGATCATGCAATTCAGCGTTGGCGTCGCGTTGTCCGGCAGCGCGACCTCTACCAAGCAGCTACTGGGCAACCTGCTGCGCAACCCGATCATGATCAGCTTGATTGTGGCTTTGCCAATGATTTTCTGGGATCTGCAGTTGCCACGCTGGGTCGCCAATACCGTAGGCCTTTTGGGCGGCATGACCATTCCGCTGATGCTACTGACCCTGGGCGTTTCACTGGCCAGCATTCGCCTGCATCACCTTGGCTCCGGCCTGGTGCTGGGGGCGCTGCGCATTATGCTGGGGGCTGGCGTCGGCTGGGCAATCGGCGCGGTGATGGGGCTGGAGCCGCTGACTCACGCCGTGCTGGTGGTGCAGTCGGCGATGCCGGTGGCGGTATTCAACTACCTGTTCGCGATCCGCGCCAATCGCTCGCCCGAACAAGTCGCGAGCCTGGTGATGTGTTCGACGCTATTGGCCATTGGCTGGCTGCCGCTGATCCTGGCCTGGTGGATGCCCCGAGTCGGCTGATCGGCGTCAGCCAATCATGCGGCTCAGGTTGGGAAGAATCAGCAGAACGGCGGTGGCGAAGAGGATCAGCCCCGCTTGGCGGAATTTGGGTTTCTTGAACATGGCCATTCACCTTTTGTGATTGTTGTCATGTG
Organism: Phytopseudomonas straminea; assembly: GCF_900112645.1. GTDB lineage: Bacteria > Pseudomonadota > Gammaproteobacteria > Pseudomonadales > Pseudomonadaceae > Aquipseudomonas > Aquipseudomonas straminea. The sequence goes on from NZ_FOMO01000011.1 coordinate 133,241, forward strand.
GGCCGTGAAAACCGCCTCGTCCCCAGCGCCTCGGCAAAACCCGACGGCATATGTATTGACTGTAGAGCGGGCGATTTGATTTTTTAGATCGCTTTGTTGCTAAAAAGGCGTTTTATCCTGCTACAAGGATATGGAACGCTTTTACACTTGCGTACAACCGTGGAGCCAGACGTTGTGCGCCCTGCAAAGGCTATTTCGCTGGACATAACCGTTCGTCGGGCTCGCGCGAGTCAATGAAAAACCGGCCACTGGGGCCGGTCTTCCTACGCTGGATCAGTCGTCCAGCTGCTCACGGATAACCTTGCCAGTCTTGCCATCCACACGGAACTCATAAAGACGGTTGTCCTCCTTGGTGCCTTCACCTTCCCAATAGCCGGCATCGTCGGCCTCGATCTTGTGAATCTGGGTATACCCAGCCTGCTTGGCGCTGCTCAGCGCCTGCTCGATGCTGATCCAGTCGGCGCCCGGGCGGTCGGCCATGGCGGCGCCTGCGCTCAGGGCAGCAGCGGCGGTAAGGGCAGTCAGAGTCTTCTTGAGCATCGTGGAACTCCTTTACGCAATAGGAATGTCGTACCTGCGAACAGGCACTGGTCGTTGGAGTTCCACGCTTCGCTTGGGGTTCAGGTAAAACTGCCCTGGTCTGGTGCGGCCGCTGGTGCTTCGCTCAGTGTCGGCACTGGTGGACTCGGGTGCTGCATGCTGGCCGCCAATAGGGGCAGGGCGATTGCCAGGTAGAACGCGATGGCGGCCAGGGCGCCGTTGCGCGCGTAGCGGATGGTTTGGCTGTGCATGAGGCCGTGCTCGTGAAGGGCCGTTGGGCCGATGCCGCAATCATCGGCGCGCCTGTGATGGGGGAGAGGTGAATATGGCTTATGACGGCCATCGAAACGGCTGATGGTTCGGATAGCGGCATGCCTCTTGCCTTGATGCAGCAGCCAAGGCAGGCTTTGCCTGCTTCGTTTCTCTTTTCAGGTACCGCCATGTCGCTGCAGATCTGCATTCTGGAAACCGACATCCTGCGTCCCGAGCTGGTCGACCAGTATCAGGGCTACGGCAAGATGTTCGAACGTCTCTTCGCGGGCCAGGCCATCGCCGCCGAGTTCCACGTGTTCAATGTGATGCAGGGCGACTATCCGCCTGCCGATGCGCGCTTCGATGCGTATCTGGTCACCGGCAGCAAGGCCGATTCCTTCGCCACCGACCCCTGGATCGAAACGTTGAAGATGTACCTGCTCGAGCGTTACCAGGCCGGCGACAAGTTGCTGGGTATCTGCTTCGGTCACCAGCTGCTGGCGTTGTTGCTCGGTGGCAAGGCCGAGCGGGCGAGCGCGGGTTGGGGCGTGGGTATCCACCATTACCAGCTCACCGAGCAGCCCGACTGGATGACGCCGAAACTGGATGAGCTGACGCTATTGATCAGCCATCAGGACCAGGTCACCCGCTTGCCGGAAAACGCCACACTGCTGGCCACCAGCCCGTTTTGCGCCCATGCGGCCTATCGCATCGGCGATCAGGTGCTGTGCTTCCAGGGCCACCCCGAATTCGTGCCCGAGTATTCCCGGGCGTTGCTGGACATCCGCCAGCAGCACATCGGCGAACCCACTTACCGGGCGGCGGTCCAGACGCTGGATCAGGCGCACCACGGGCGTACAGTCGGCGAGTGGATGCTGCGCTTCGTGGCCAACGGCAAGGCCGCACAGCCGGCGTGAGCGCTTGCTGACCATCCATAAAAAAACGGCCCTCGCGGGCCGTTTTTCGTTTCAGCTGGGCGCCGAGCGTGGAGACGTCGCTTAGCCAGATTTACAGCGCTGCAGCTTCTGCCTGCTGCGCATCCTCGGCTTGCGCCTCCGGCTTGACCTCGACGAACTTCAACTGCAGACGCTCGCTGCTCCAGGCGCGGGTCTGGTTGGTCAGTTCCAGGTTGTTGTTCAGGTTCTGGCCGTAGGAGGGGATGATCTCCTTCAGCTTGGCCTGCCACTCCGGCGATTTGATCTTGTCCTTGAAGGTACGCTCCATCAGGTGAAGCATGATCGGCGCGGCGGTGGAAGCACCCGGCGATGCGCCCAGCAGTGCGGCGATGGAGCCATCTTCGGAGCTGACCACTTCGGTGCCGAACTGCAGGATGCCGCCTTTCTCCGCATCCTTCTTGATGATCTGTACGCGTTGGCCGGCCTGCAGCATTTCCCAGTCTTCGTCACGGGCCATCGGGAAGTACTCGCGCAGCGAATCCATGCGGTCTTCCTGGCTGAGCATCAGCTGGCCGATCAGGTAGGTGCTCAGGGAGAAGTTGTCGATGCCGGCATTGACCATCGGCGAGATGTTGTGGGTGGTCATGGTGCCGAACATATCCAGCAGCGAACCATTCTTCAGAAACTTGGTGGAGAAGGTGGCGAATGGGCCGAACAGCAGCGCCTTCTTGCCATCGATCACGCGGGTATCCAGGTGAGGAACCGACATGGGTGGCGAGCCGACCGAAGCCATACCGTAAACCTTGGCCTGGTGCTGCTGGACGATGTCCTGATTGCGAGTGACCAACCAGGAGCCGCCAACCGGGAAACCGGCATAGCCTTCGGCTTCCGGAATGCCGGATTTCTGCAGCAGCTTGAGGGCGCCGCCGCCGGCACCGATGAATACGAACTTGGCGTTGACGGTGCTCAGCTTCTCGCCGTTGGCCAGATCCGCCACCACGACGTTCCAGGTGCCATCGTCGGCGCGCTTGATGTCGCGCACTTCATGTTGCACGTGAACGTTGAACACGTCCTTTTTCTGCGACAGGTTGTTGAGCAGCTGATTGGTGATCTCGCCGAAATTGACGTCGGTGCCGATCTCCATGCGCGTGGCAGCGATCTTCTCGCCCGGCTCGCGGCCTTCCATCACCAGCGGTACCCACTGTTTGATCTGCTCGGGGTCCTCGGAGAACTCCATGCCGCGGAACAGCGAACTGTGCTGCAGCGCTTCATAGCGCTTCTTGAGGAACGCGGTGTTTTTGTCACCCCACACGAAGCTCATGTGCGGCACGTTATTGATGAAGGAAGTCGGGTTCTTCAGAACGCCTTGCTCGACCTGGTAGGCCCAGAACTGCTTGGAAATCTCGAAGGACTCGTTGATCGTCACTGCCTTGCTGATGTCGATGCTGCCGTCTTCTTTTTCCGGGGTGTAATTCAGCTCCGCAAGGGCCGAGTGACCGGTGCCGGCGTTGTTCCAGGCATTGGAGCTCTCGCTGGCGACCGCAGGCAGACGCTCGTACAGGTCGATTTTCCAGCTCGGCTCCAGTTCATTGAGGTAGGTGCCAAGGCTCGCACTCATGATGCCCCCGCCGATCAGCAGGACGTCCACGGATTTTTCCGGTTCGGGCTGCTTGGCGCAGCCGAGCGCGCTCAAGCACAGGAAGGACAACAGGAGTTTTTTCATTTAGACAGACCATTTCAGTGATGTGATTGCATGGCGGCGAGGCTGACGCCGACTCGCGTGCGGTAAGCAGGCGGTCAAGTTCGCGGCTCGTCGCCAGGTTTCGTTCTGCGAAACCGGCCAGTCCCGGTGATTTTTTGAAACACCGGGCATTTACCTTCATCTGCGCGCTTTCGTCGCAGGCCGCCTCGAAAGGCAAGATCCATGCCTGCGTAACTATTAGTCAGCTAATTAGTAGTCTGCGCTTATTGCGTGGCAGTAAGAAGGCAGCACGACTGGCGAGTTTTCGCCGTCGAGCCGCTGCAAGGGTCGTTGATGTGGCGGATTCTCGCCTTATTGAGTTGCCGCACCGCCGACGCCTTGGCTGCCACCGCCGGTTCCTGGGGTGGCCGGAGCCGTCGAGCCACCACCTATGTTTGGCGCTGTTGTGGAAGGCTGTCGCTCGGTGCCGGTGCCGGTGCCGTTCTGACGGACAGGGGAGTTGAGTGTGCTGCGCGGCGTCTGCTGTTGCTGTTGCATCGGATCGGTAGTCGATTGGCCTGCACCGTTTACGTCAGTCGGCGGAGTACCGGTGCGTTCTTGAATCATCTCGTCGCCGATTTTGTCGCGCTGTTGCTGTAGGGTCAGGCCATCTTCGTCCGCCTGCGCACCTGCGCTGAACAGGGCGGCGAGCAGTAGGGTCGAGCCAATGAGTTTGTGCATGTCGGTCTCCTGATCGTGGGCATGTGATCAGGTGACTATCCCGGTTCTTGCAATGTTCAGAGAATCTTCCCCGTGGGGCGGCAACTGGCTTCGCTGGGCCCCGCGGCAAAAACGACGAAGGCGTCTATCCTGATAGCAGCTCGGCAGCCGCAGGCTCTGCCACGCCGGTTTACGGCGATTCGGTGGCAGGCGGCAGGTTGCTGGCAGTCGGAATCGAACCCCGGCCTGTCTCTGGCCTCAGAAAGCAGGCCCCCAACAATAAAGAGGTCACTCACATGATTTATGCCAAACCCGGTACCGCAGGCGCCGTCGTCACCCTGAAATCGCGCTACGGCAACTACATCGGCGGCGAGTTCGTCGCGCCGGTGGGCGGTCAGTACTTTACCAATACCAGCCCGGTGGATGCCTCGGCCATCGGCGAATTCCCGCGCTCGGACGCCAAGGACATCGACAAGGCCCTGGATGCCGCCCACGCTGCCGCCGATGCCTGGGGCAAAACGTCAGTGCAGGACCGCGCGCTGATCCTCTTGAAGATCGCCGACCGCATCGAAGCCAACCTCGAACTGCTGGCCGTGGCCGAAACCTGGGACAACGGCAAGGCCGTACGCGAGACCCTGAACGCCGACGTGCCGCTGGCCGCCGATCACTTCCGCTACTTCGCCGGCTGCATCCGCGCCCAGGAAGGCACCTCGGCGGAGATCAACGA
>NZ_FOMO01000002.1:0-57407 GCF_900112645.1 Phytopseudomonas straminea
AGGCTGCATCGGGGAGTTCGTAGCGCTTTGCCATGCGGGCCTCCAGCCAATCATGGCGGCAATTCTACCCGCACCGACTTTTCGTACAGAACCTAAAACACGAATCACAAAACCAAACCTCTAAAAGCCAATCAACCCAAGGGCGAGAAACAACGCCTCAGCCCCTCTTCAACCGTGAAAGGCGGTTGCCAATCCAGTGTCTCGCACGTATGCGAAATGTCTACCTGCAGCGAGCCGAGCAGACGCTGACCCATTGCCTTACGCCCCAACAAGGTCGCCCCAAGCTGCAGAGCGGCTGCAGGCACGGGAATCAACCGCGCCGGCTTTTCCATGGCCTCACCTACTAAACGCAGGAGCTCGCTAGTAGAAAGAGCACGACCGTCACCCGCCAGAAAAACATTGTTGGCAGCAGAGGGATGGTCAACGCAGCGAACGATCAGATCGACGAGGTTATCGATACCTACCAGCGAACGACGATTGTGGACTGCCCCGAGCGGCAGCGGAATCCCTTGACCAATCCAGCGAACCAGACTGCTAAAGTTACCCGGAGCATTAGGGCCATAGACCAAAGGTGGCCGGATGCTCACCACCTCCATGCCGGTTTCCTGCTGCACACGCCAAAGCCCTTGCTCAGCCTCCCACTTGGATTGGGCATAGGGCTCTACCGGTTGCGCTGGGTCCTGCGCAGTATACGGCCGAATATTGGCATTGCCGTTAACGCCGATTGAACTGATGAAAACGAACCGCTTCACGCCGGCCGCGGCCGCTTGGCGGGCAAGCGCCAAAGTCCCATCAACATTGACCCTACGCAGCCATGCCAGCTGCTCGGCTGTGTGAACCTTGCGTATATGAGCTACCGCTGCAGTATGCACAACGGCGTGGGTCCCTTGCAGAGGCACAGACCAGTTGGTAGTGCCATCTATCGAACCAACAGACACGACATCGACATCCGGCGCGAATGGCTTCCCTCGAGTACGGACGGACGCGACCACCATCCAATGGGGCTCGGTAACCAGACGAGCAATAAGCGCCGAGCCAATAAAACCCGCAGCACCGGTGACCAGAAGCCTAGCGCATTCAGCCATTATCGGGCCCTCTCAGCATGAGCAGCCAACAAATCAGCACAAAGAACATCTTGTCACGCACTCGGCGCCTACAGTGCCAGGCACGGAGTGACAAACCGAACAGTCCAGGGCGGAATGAAGTGTCCAGACGAAATATCAATGGCAGTTCCCTTGCTTGAAGAATGCTAGCCTGCAAGCGAACCTGGGACAGCCACCAGCCACTGTAGATCTGCCTGAGCCTTGATCGTAGCGCTTTAATACCAGTATTGGCGCCAAATTGATTGTACGCGTGCTGCCGATATAGCATCGACGGCTCTGGATCGATATACCAGCTATAGCCTTTGCTACGGGCGAACGCATAGCAAAACCAATCATGCAACGCGACTTCCTCTATACGCTCTCGATGAGCAAGTACGCATTGTTTTATCGCCTCTGCCAATCGAGCCGTCATCACGTAAGTACAGCCGGGCCCAGCAGCCTCAAAGTAGTAGTCCCACTTCATCTGTGGCTGAGACTTATTTACTAGAATGCGACGCCCATCGGGCCAGAAGGCGGTAACATTCGTTGAATATCCGTCACAGCTTCGAGACTGGAGGTGGTAATGAGCACGTTGGAGCTTGTTTGGCAGCCAGATGTCATCCTGGTCGGCGAATGCGATGTAGTCGAATGATTCAAAATTGACGTCACGAATTAGTCGGAAAAAGTTCTTTGCCGCCCCCCCAAATACCTCCCCGTATCTCAACGGCACGATCCTTGAGTCATTATCTGCAACGCTACATACCCATTCATATGTACCATCGTCCGACCTGTCGATGCTTACATATAACGTGACATCCACACCGTCCTGACTAAGGATCGACTTGAGCTGCTCCGACAGCCATTGCATGCCATTGTATGCCGCAAGCAAAACCGCTACCCGCTGCAATGGCTGATCAATAGAACTCACGAGGAAACCTTTCTGAGGAAAACCCAAAACGACCTGATCGGAAACTTGATCATTTCACATGAGAAGGCGAGAAAATAATTGAACAGCGGCATTTTGCGTTCTTTGCGCAACCCTCTCAAGACGTCGATATACCCCTCATGCATCAGACGAACCGATGCAGTTAATCCTGACTCTCCTATAGCGGGCTTGAAACCTCCTGCCAACTCGCGATTTAGTGATATGTGATTTCCATTGCGCAGGTTCTCATACCAGCATAAGTAGTCTTCCATTCGCCGATAACGGGTATCGAATGGAACGAACCCCTCCTTTCGCACCATGACTGTCGGTGTAAAAATTGGGTTTCCATAAATGAAACGATATTTACTAATAAGACTGCTGGATAGGGGCGCCTCACTCGAAAAAGGTCGCACCTGCAGGTCTGCAATATAGCCGTGAGATGTAAGACAGACCGGGTTTTGCTGCATGAATCCATATTGGATCCGCACCTTATCGGGGTGCCAAACATCATCCGAATCGAGAAAGGCTATATAAGATGAAGAAGCGCTGGCCACCCCCACATTGCGCGCATTGGCAGGCCCACAATTGGCATCCAGCAAAATTAAAACAATTTCTAATGAAGATCTATAACTATCTACCAAATGCACCAACGCTTCAGAATCACTGCTGGCATCATCGACAATGATCAACTCGCGAACCGGCATACTCTGCGCAATGATACTTTCAATACTGCGACCGACGGTGGTCAGCGCGTTAAAAAAAGGAATAACAACTGAAACGTCAGCGCGCACACATACTCCCTAACTCACCACAAGTAAACTGTCACGATCAACACACGACGAAAGACTCGCACTCCGCATAAATCACTGCCTACGAATGAGTCGAGGGGTATTCTTCAGTAACCGCAGCATAAATAATAAAATTTGTGCCGGTCGCCACTCAAATTGCATTTGAATGCGAAAAAACTCGGTCAACGCACCTAACAGGTCATTAGAGCTGACTCCGTCATCACCAAATTTGCCTGCGTAAAACTCGGCTACATACACGCTCGCGCCATGCTTTACTGCTCGCAATATGAAAAGCTGATCTGCGGCAATAGGATAAGCCCGAGAGTAAAAACCTACGCCGGGTCGCTCATGAAGCAACTTTTTATATATCGACCCGACTGCGTGAGCCGTGACGAAAGCCATCTGCCCTCTCAACCAGGACTGGCCACCTGGGCCGCCCCTTGAGGCAGCACCAATCGATACAGCAGCAGTAATAATATCGGCATTGCTTTCGGCAGCCCAAAACTTATAACTCGCGATCGCATCGGGAGCTAGAATATCATCTGCACCAATTACCAAATAGTAATCACCCGAGCAAAGCTTCACTGCTTTATTTAACGCATCATAAATACCAAAATCAGGTTCTGACCGATAAACCAAGCGTACATCCGTGACCTGCTCAAGCAGTTCGACTGTACCATCTGTCGACATCGCGTCCATTACTACCCACTCAAAATCCGAATCAGTTTGAGCACGCAGCGAGGCCAACAGCTGCGGCAATACTTCGGCGGCATTATAAGTAGCAGTAACGACACTAAGTGTGGGCTTTAAGTCAGGCATGGCGAGCCTCCGAGAAAGCCTCGTAGGCATATCTTAAGCCTGAATCCAAGGTAACCTCCGGCTTCCAGCCTAACGCTGTCAGCTTTGCACTGCTCATGAGCTTGCGAGGTACCCCGTCAGGTTTGCTCACGTCGAAGAACAAATCTCCACAATATCCAACAGTCTGAGCGACTAGCTTAGCAACCTCGAAAATACTGTAATCCCTACCGCTCCCTACGTTTATATGCGAGCACATTGGAGTTACGACCGCTTTCCAATGATCCGGAGAGAGATTCATGACATGCACGCTGGCTGCAGCCATATCATCAACATAAAGAAACTCCCGGCGGGGTGCTCCACTGCCCCATACCATGACCTCGGCGTCGCCCTTCAACTTAGCGTCATGGAAACGGCGAATAAGTGCAGGAAGCACATGGCTGTTTTCCGGGTGATAGTTATCACCCGGACCGTACAGATTGGTCGGCATTACGCTTCGATAGTCGCGACCATACTGACGATTATAACTTTCACACAACTTGACACCTGCAATTTTGGCAATTGCGTAAGGTTCATTTGTCGACTCCAGCGGACCAGTCAATAAGGCCTGCTCCGCCATCGGTTGTTCGGCATACTTGGGGTATATGCAGGATGATCCCAAGAACAGCAGCTTCTGCACACCATTGATATGCGCAGACTGAATGACATTCGCCTCAATCATCAGATTTTCATAGATGAAATCAGCTGGATAGGTGTTATTGGCGTGTATACCGCCGACACGAGCAGCTGCCAGGTAGACTTGATCGATGCGGTTAGCACAAAAGAAACGCTGTACCGCTGCCTGATCGAGCAAATTCAGCTCTTCGCGGGAAGCAGTCAAAACACGCTGGTAGCCTAACGCCTTCAGGCGACGCACAATCGCAGAGCCGACCATGCCGCGATGGCCAGCAACGAAGATTACTTGGTTGAGATCCCGCACCACACTCAGTTCTCCACAGACACGGGCACATCATGGCCGTGTTGCTTGAGCAAGGCGTGACGTTGAGCAACCTTCAAATCCTCGTGCACCATCTCGGCACACATCTCCTGCACGGTGATTTCGGGTACCCAGCCTAGCTTCTGCTTGGCTTTGGCAGGATCACCCAATAAGGTTTCTACCTCCGCTGGACGGAAATACCGGGGATCAATACGCACTACCACGTCACCCACGCTGAGGGCGGGCGCCTTATTACCCTCGACAGCCTCGATCAAGGCAATCTCATCAACCCCTTGCCCCTCGAAACGCAGCGTGATGCCGAGCTCTGCAGCAGACCACATGATGAACTGCCGCACGGAATACTGAACACCGGTTGCAATCACAAAATCTTCCGGTTGTTCCTGCTGCAGCATCATCCACTGCATACGGACGTAATCCTTCGCATGCCCCCAATCACGTAACGCATCCATGTTTCCCATGTAAAGGCACTTCTCCAGCCCCTGGGCAATATTCGCCAGGCCTCGGGTGATCTTACGCGTCACGAAGGTCTCACCGCGACGTGGAGACTCATGATTGAAAAGGATACCGTTACAAGCATACATACCGTATGCCTCGCGATAATTCACGGTAATCCAGTAAGCATATAGCTTGGCTACGGCATAAGGAGAGCGGGGATAAAACGGTGTCGTCTCCTTTTGAGGCGTTTCTTGAACCAGCCCATACAACTCAGAGGTAGAAGCTTGGTAAAAGCGAGTTTTTTTCTCCAGTCCTAAGAGACGGATTGCCTCCAAAATGCGCAAGGTACCCATGGCATCTACATCGGCGGTGTACTCCGGAGACTCGAAGCTGACGGCTACGTGAGATTGCGCACCCAGATTGTAGACCTCGTCCGGCTGAACCTCTTGCAGAATACGGGTGATGTTGGACGAATCGGTCAAGTCACCATAATGTAAAACGAAGTTTTGATGTTCGACATGGGGATCTTGATAGATATGGTCAACCCGCTGGGTATTGAAAGAGGAAGCACGGCGTTTGATACCGTGGACCTGGTAACCTTTTTCCAACAGAAGCTCAGCAAGGTATGAACCATCTTGCCCGGTAACTCCACTTATCAGCGCTTTTTTTCGATTCACTTGATAGCCTTTGAGGGCAGAAATATTGATTACAGCCTGATAATATAAGGCAACTAAATTAGGAAAAAACCAGTTTCACCCACTGTGACTTCCAAAGCTGAGAGACCGGGCATTTTATGCACTCACATTTCATCAAACATATATATCAAGCGGTAGATCGCCCACTTCAGCCTGCATTTGCGTTATGAGGAAATCTTAACATCAGGAAGAAGCAAAACGATTAGCAATGTCACACACCTGATTCACCTCGTCAAAGCTATGAAAATATGATACAGGTAGACTTAAAGTAGTATCATGAATAAGTTCAGATATTGGGTATTCCCCATTCAAGACTGCCCGCATGGCATTTTGGCGGTGCGGAGCAACTGGGTAATGTATTTCCGCACCAACCCCGTTGGCATGAAGAAAAGCCTTGAGTTCATCACGGCGCGGATGCCGTATGTTGAAAATATGAAAAACATCAGAAAACCCATCCCTGACACAAGGCTTTATGAACTCATCGGAAAGCCTTGAAAGGTATATCTCAGCAAGAGCTTTCTTGTGCTTATTAATATCATTCAACCGCTTAAGTTTTACACGAAGAAAGGATGCTTGAATTTCATCTAGGCGAGAATTCAAACCAACCACATCATTATAATATTTACGTGCCGACCCATAATTTCTGAGGACCCTAACCTTCTGGTCAAGCTCTTCACTATTACAAACAATAGCACCCGCGTCACCTAAAGCCCCTAAATTCTTAGTGGGATAAAAGCTGAAACAACCAAAATCACCAAAACTTCCCGTTAGGCGCCCTTTATAAGTAGCTCCGTGAGACTGAGCACAATCTTCAAGCAGTCGTAAGCCATGCTTTTCGCATAAAGATAAGATTGGATCCATCTCACAGGCCTTACCATAAAGATGAACAACCAAAATTGCTTTCGTTTTTTTTGTAATATGAGCTTCGATTTTCGAAGGATCTATATTGTAAGTTACCAACTCAGGCTCCACCAAGACCGGACGCAATCCAGCCTGCAGAACGGCCAAGATGGTAGCAATGTAAGTATTTGCAGGGACTATAACCTCTGAGTCCGGAGGTAGATCCAGTGCTTTCAAGGCAATAACCATTGCATCAAGACCGCTGGCGACACCGGAACAAAATTGAACCCCTAAAAAGCTTGCAAACTCAGCTTCGAATGATCGCACCTGCTCTCCAAGTACATACCAGCCGCTTTCCAAAGTTAAATTAAAAGCCTTCTTGAAATCCTCAAAAAAGGGAGCATTCAAACGTGCCAAATCTTCATATACAATCATGGGTATTTTTCATCAATATAGTCGGATTTATCGTAACGCTCCGATGCAAAGACGAGTAGCGTCGCGGCCTTTGTAAACGAGTGCATGGTATGCCAATCTTCGGGCTCCAAGACCAAGCAATCGGTGGGTGTCGCTAGCTTATAAGTCAGCTCAGAACGCCCATTGTTAACATATATATCGCATGTGCCTGATACACAAACCAATGCTTGCCGGGTACGCTTGTGACGATGCCCTCCACGTGCGCCAACTACGTCATAAACAAAATAGACTCGCCGCACTTCGAACGGCAAAGCATCCTCGACAACTGAAAGCGAGCCTCGAGCATCGGAATATGTTGGTAGCGATATTAGACTAGCCATTACAAACTCAATATTTTATTAAGAGAGTGAAAATTCATGTGCCCAACCAGTTTTCGCTTCAAAAGTCTTAAGCCCCATACAAGGCTCGGGTGAAATGGCGTAACGCTGTTAATCCGCCCTGCCCCCCTCACATCATTAGAGATAGCGCTTTCAATTTCCAGCAAATGCTTCAGATAAGGCTTATATATCAAACGTTTCACTTTAGCCGTCATTTCATAGCAGCCCAACTCTACATATTTATCCCCCATAAACTTGAATCCATGGAAGTGATAAAATATGAGTAAAACTTGTTGCTGCGTTGCCCGCTTACAGGCCACGATCTTTTGCTCTGGAGTCATAAGGAAATCATATTGCTGGACATTCCACGGAGCAACACCGCCGCCCACATGCTCCAAAGAATGCACTCCGGAAAAACGATGCAACCAGTCATCAAGATATTTCTGATCCCCGAAACGACCGTCTTCACAGCGAGCAAAACACCACTCCAGACAAGCGTCCACCCACCAATTAAGAACGTGCAATCCCAACGAGTCATTGCGAAAGGTCATGAACTGGACACAGTAAATGCCGCTAATAGCCGACTGATCATATCGAGGCGAATACCGATGCTCTGTAATCAAAACTGACTTATCACCCATCTCATTGATCAGCACGCCAGGGTCAGAGTAAAAATAGAGATCTGCATCTAAATATGTACAGCGCTCGATAGAAAATTTTTCCAAGGAATATTTTAAAACTTGAGGCGTACAAGTCCAGCAGTATTCAGCTCTGCTCCTGCCAGGCTTAACCGCCAGCAATGACGGGTTTTCCAATTCTGACAACGAGATAACAGTCACATACTCAAAACTTTGCGAGACCAAATAATTATAACTATCATCATCGAATGAAAAAATATACAAATGAAAACTAGAACAGTATTTTTTTAACGACTCATACATCGCCAACCCGCGCGACAAATAATGGGAGTCAAAGAGCGTACAAAAATTATGCACCGCATAACCTCCCACCCACAATCATTAGAACATGGAGTTCCCCAATACTTAGAAGACAGCTCATCAATTTTACCTCTAATAAAAGCTAGTAGTCAGCTACAAAGCATCTCAATAGACCCGCAATCAAAATATTTTATTCATTGGAATACATCGCCCAACATAGCCTCCCGCAAACACTGCAAAACAAATCAACGCGGAATTAATAACGCCCCCACCGAAACCATTACGAATTCTTTTTTATTAAAAAACCCTTAAAGGTATAGCTCGCATCTTGCCAATCAATATTAGAGCTAAACTCTTCTACAATCGTATAACCATGACTATGCAATCTTTCACAAAATAAGCTCTCGTCTAATAGCCACACAGGATAACTAGCAACATATATAGAGGGATCGACAATTTGAATTTTTAAAATATCATACCCTGCTCGACCAAATGGCGTCCGATCTAGAATCACAAAAGGAAAGCCATAGCTAAGTATCTCGTCTAACAATTGATATGGATTGGGCAAATACTGAAGAACACCAGACAAAAAAACTACATTTATTGCTTTTTGCTCAGCGCACTGAGCCAGAGTAGAGAAAAACTGCAACCCGTTACCAGCAATCTCTTTCGCACCATAACTTACAAAATGAGGTTGTTCTACGACTGACCACTCAACAGAGAGGTTTTCAAGGAATCGCCTATTTTGGAAAAAAGCACTTCCAAGGCTGCCACCAAAGTCGAGCACACTTAACCGACCTTTATTCTGGGCTGCCACGTTCATGAGACATGCCAAGCTAGGCCAAGAATATTGAGGCGAATCAAAGAGAACTGAATCACGCTCACAGAAATATTTCTCATCCTTTACTAACTGAGCTGATTTTTTAACTCGGTCAAATATATGAACAGAAGAATACCCTTCACATTGACTTTCGGCCTCCTGCCAAGAACTATAATTACCATAAAAACCGTATTTTTTATGAAAAAGCGCCCTGTATACTGAAATAAAAATAGGAGGCAATAGCAGTTTAATTAACCGTCGCACAGTTTCACCCTTCAAAGATCACCTTAAAAATCTAAATAGAAACCGCTTCAATCTCTTAAGAAAAGAGCCTCTCAAACCATTCAAGAATTCCTCAAACGCTCTGCGCCCCTCGTAGGAGTCCTCTACCTTGACACTGCCGACAACGATAGGCTGAGAGCTTAGCGACACATCAAAGCTATTTTCTTGCTCACAATGAGTCCCACTCCCATCATTACCTATATTTAGAACGAGGCTTTTACCAGGATACAAAGTTAACTTATCCGCAAGAAAAGCCGATGCATACCAACGGATAGCCCAAGAATTATTACGCCCTTCGATCTGGTCAAGCAGCATCTGTGTATAAGGATAAGCACCATTGAAATCGAATTTCTTTTGCAACCCTCTCTGCTTTATCTTTTCCAGCAAATAGTTTCCGTCACAATTAAAAAACTCCCAACCACGACGCCAAGTAGCCCATCCCCAACAATCTGCCCCTAACAGAAAAAAAGTCTCTGGCAACAGCAATTTCACTGGAAAAATATAACCATGCACGCTAATGATACGACTATCATCTTTATAAAAATCGAGCGCATCGTTCATATATTTTAAGAAAAATGGAGACGTAACCATATCATCTTCTAGGACTATGAGACTCTCATGATCCTCCAGAACTTCTGTAACCCCCTCAATAATATTCTTAGCCAAGCCAAAATTATGTTCCCTAGCACGCAACGTAACGCTCTTAAAACCAATTAAGGATTCAAAAAAAAACCGAACTTCAGCAACTTTTTCAACATCAGCATGAGAGCGAGCCCCGTCCGAATACACAATTAGATCAGTATCCGGCGACAGTTCGTTTGACAGCAAAGCACTTATTGTTTTCTCAACGTGATCTCTTCGCGCATAAACAAAAATCACGACCGGAGCAAGTCTATTTTGCACTATTAAAACCCACATATAAATTCATAAGCACTCGCCGGCTTATAAAAACAAACACCATCCCGAAATCCATTGAACTCTCACTATGAGCAAGTTGCACGAAACACTGAAATGGAGCGACAAGAAAAGCCAAAAAACAGTACAGCTAGACCTAAATAACGAAAACTAGAATTTCGAAAGCACCGCGCATACCACGCCTTAATCCCAGTTAATTGGCGCAACTACTCATGCCTCTTTCCCTGCGCATCTTTGAAGAAAACCGTATTAACGCACTTTGCAAAAACTTTATACCCCTTGCTTCTCATTAAAAGAACAACCTTATCTCGATCTATTTCCGTGAAATCGCTCTCCAATAACTCTGCTAATACATAGACTGGCCTGAATCGCTCCCAGTCATTCGATGACAAAACGTCTAAATCCAAGCCCTCTACATCGACAGACATAAAGTCTATTAGCTGTCCCTCACTACAGTTAGCTTCAAGTATTTGACAAAGCGTTAAAACCTTTACTTTCTCAGTGCGGATTATTTTATAACTACTATCTTCCACATTACGCGCACTGGATAACTCAGAAGAAAATCCATTTAAGGCAGGCTCGTTGA
Organism: Phytopseudomonas straminea; assembly: GCF_900112645.1. Classification (GTDB taxonomy): domain Bacteria; phylum Pseudomonadota; class Gammaproteobacteria; order Pseudomonadales; family Pseudomonadaceae; genus Aquipseudomonas; species Aquipseudomonas straminea. The sequence goes on from NZ_FOMO01000002.1 coordinate 10,890, forward strand.
ATATATAATAATCCAGCTCGCATTCACTTAGCCCTACCCCAGCTTCTATATTGATATCTCTAGAGCGAAACTTCTGAAAGCTCCTCATGGATCCAGGCATAGCGTCAATGTTAATCCCACACCACCCTTTTTTATAAAAAAGATAAGTATTGGAGAAACGCATTGGATGATGAGCACCAACATCAATATAAAAACCCGACGTCTTCCCTTCAAATATCCGCTCTAATATTCGATCTTCACCCTCTTGCGACCAAGACTTGCCGAACCACGGATCCCATTGAAAAACACTCAATATTTGCCTGACAGATTTTTTTAACAGCACAATGAGCCACTTCAATTTCAAGACCTCAACGACAGCAACAGAGTAAAGGGAAGCAGCAGCGACTTGATTTTCATCCAAAAAATAAATCTAGTTTCCCGGTTAATCAAATCAGAAAACAGAGCTACTATAGCAAATGAAATAACAGTTGCCATGGCTGCTCCATTAACCGAAAACGCCGGTATAAGAAGTAGATTTAAAAGAACATTAGCCAGTGCCCCGAGCACAGCCCTTTGCATACTTAGGATTTGCAGCCCCTCTGCGACAAGCCATTGACCACTAATGACACCAAGCGAAACAAAAACTGATGCCCAAATATGTGTCGCAAGCACGCCGCTCGCAGGAGCATAAGCCTCTCCAAACAACGTTACGACAATCCATGTAGAGCTAAACATCATAAATATTGCGACTACAAGAGACAGCCAAACCATTGCACCAAACAACAATTGTAAACGCTGCATGTAGCGAGCTCTATTTGTTTCCCTCAGCAGTAACATCCCCGGAAACAAGCTAGCACACACCGTAAGCGGTAAAAAATACCAGACTTCGCTCACGCGAACTGCAGCCGAAAAAATCCCTACAGCCTCTTCACCGAGCATCTGCCCCAACATTATCTGATCAATCTTCATATAAACCATAATACTCATTGCAGACAACAATAACGGCCAGCTGTCTCGCAGCAAGCCCAGAATTCGCCGCCTACCCGAACGCAAACTACTTAACGCTATACCTTTACTATGTAGAGCTATTAGCATTAACAGTGAAACCACTATAGCTTCGAAGAAAACTGACAATGCAAAGGCCAATAGGGGAGCTTTTGAAAAAATTAGAAAGAGCCTGACCATGGCAAAAATAAGAAAAGTACCATTCTGTACCCAAACAATATATTTAGATTGCACCTGGGCCTCAAACCAATATACCGCAACGTCAGAACCCTTAAGAACCACACCTACACCGACTATGGCAACAATCAACTTTATAAAGTCATCTCCCGGGCGCAGCCACGCTATAAGCACCAACATTAAGCCATATGATACAACTCCTCCTACCAGTTGTATCAACAATGCCGAGCCCATTATAGCAGGCGAGCTTGGTGGGCTTGTAACTAAGTCGCGGACCACTATACTTGCAAGTCCGAGTCCAGCAATAGCGCTGAAGATCCCTGCGAATGCAGTTGCGAAACTAAACAGCCCAAATTGCTCGGGCCCGAGGTATCGAGCCACCCAGACGCTAACTATCAACCCCACCCCCAGCCTCAGTATCTTGTCGAACGTCAACCAAGCGATGTTATCTATAACTCGAAGCGTATTGGGTCGATGTATCAAGCGTTGACGAATAAAAGTGGGCAAGATATTCATAAGTCACGCATCAATCCCAAAAATGTCGCGCGTGTAAACTTTTTCGGCAACATCTGCAAGTGCGTCATTAAATCTGTTTGCGACGATAATATCTGCTTCCTGCTTAAAAGTGCTCAGATCATTCACAACTCGTGATTGATAAAATTCACGCAACTCGATGCCAGGTTCAAAGACAATGGTTTCGACACCCTGCTTCTGCAAGAGATTCATTACATCTTGAATAGCAGATGCTCGAAAATTTTCGCTCCCTTCCTTCATGGCTAACTTATAAATACCTACCGTCTTGGGGTTACGGCGCAAGATATCTTTTGCGATAAAATTTTTGCGCGTTCTATTCGCCTCAACTATCGCACAAATGAGGCTCTGCGGAACATCCCGGTAATCAGCCAAAAGTTGCTTAGCATCTTTTGGCAGGCAATATCCTCCATATCCAAAACTCGGATTATTGTAATGACTGCCAATACGCGGATCCAAGCAGACACTCTCAATAATTTGACCAGCGTCTAGACCATTAGTAACAGCGTAGGTATCGAGCTCGTTAAAAAAAGCCACCCGCATCGCCAAGTATGTATTAGCAAATAGCTTTATAGCTTCTGCTTCCTTGCAAGCAGTATAAAGCACCGGAATATTCTGCTTAACTGCTCCCTGCCGCAGAAGACCCGCAAACATCTCGCCTCTGGCCGACCGCTCGCCCACAACAATCCGACTAGGATAAAGATTATCATACAGTGCTTTTCCTTCCCTAAGAAACTCGGGACAGAAAACTATATTGTTTGTACGAAATTGATCACGTACTCGCTCAGTATATCCCACTGGAACGGTTGATCTAATAATCATTAAAGCACTAGGACTAATATCCAGAACTTCTCGGATCACGGTTTCAATTGACCGAGTGTCAAAGTAATTTGTCCCAGGATCGTAATCGGTTGGCGTCGCGATGATGACGAAGTCAGCACCTTCATAGGCTTCGTTCTTATTAAGCGTCGCTCGGAAGTTGAGTGATTTGTTATCCAGAAACTCCTGAATCTCCGGGTCTTGGATGGGCGCTTGGCGGCGGTTCAGTAGATCAACCTTTTCAGGGACAAGATCCACAGCCACGACTTCGTTGTGCTGCGCCAGCAGAACGGCATTGGCCAGGCCGACGTAACCAAGGCCAGCGATGGCGATTTTCAATGGTTTCTCCCGTACTGGTCTTCAAAACGCACGATATCGTCTTCGCCCAAGTAACTGCCGGATTGCACTTCGATGATTTCCAATGGAATATTGCCCGGATTAGAGAGGCGATGAACTTTGCCCAGAGGGATATAGGTGCTCTGATTTTCGCTCAATAAAAGCGTTTCACTACCCCGGGTTATTTCGGCAGTACCGTGTACGACTATCCAATGCTCGGCTCGATGATGATGCTTCTGCAGGCTAAGGCTCGCTTTAGGGTTGACCTGTATCCGCTTGACCTTGAAGCGCCCGCCTTCATCAATAATGTCGTACCAGCCCCAAGGGCGTTGAACCTTGCGATGCAGGGCATGCTCTTCGCGTGACTGTTGGTTGAGCAGGCTCACAATATGCTTAACGTCCTGGCACCGGCTTCTATCAGCAACCAGAACTGCGTCTGCCGTCTCAACCACCACGAGGTTTTCAACGCCGGCTAACGCTACAAGGCGGCTACTGGCATGTACCAAAGAATTACGGCTCTCGGTTATCAGTACATCACCTTGGAGTGCATTGCCAGCGTCATCCTTAGCCAAAACGTTCCATACAGCATCCCAAGCGCCCAAGTCACTCCATCCCGCATTCAAAGGCAGCATCTTGATGGGCCAGGCACTGCCAGGGCACTTCTCCATGACGGCGTAATCGACCGACTCACCAGTAATGGCCATAAATGCCTCTTTCCCAGGCCGAACAAAGGCGCCATCGATACGCTTGCTCTCCCAGCTATTCACACTCGCCTTAAGGATGTCGGGGCGGAAACTCTCCAAAGCTGCCAGCCAGACCGAGGCCTTGAGTACGAATAAACCAGCGTTCCAGTAATAGCCGCCTTCATCCAGATAAGCTTGCGCAGCTTTCTCATCGGGCTTTTCAATAAAACGTTCGACGGCAGCAATTGCTTGGTTGCTGCTGGCTACTTTGATATAGCCGTAACCTGTTTCCGGCCGGTCAGGGGTGATGCCAAGGATGACGATGCTGCCCTCGATCGCGGCTTCAACCGCCTGATCCATCACCACGCGGAAGCCATCGCCATCGATGATGGCTTGATCCGCCGGCGTCACAACAAGTACAGGATCGCTTCCCGAATCGCGCGCAGCCAAGGCGGCGAGTGTCAATGCAGGTGCAGTATTGCGCCCTACCGGCTCTAGCAGAAATGTAGCGTTCTCGACCCCAAGTTCTCTGAGCTGTTCTTGCGCAAGAAAGCGGTGCTCGTCATTGCACACGATGTAAGGCGATGATCGCGCGCCACTATCCTCACCGTTAGCCATGAGTCGTTTGACGGACTGCTGGAACAAACTGTCCGTGCCTACCAGACACAGGAACTGCTTTGGAAAGCCTGAACGTGACAAAGGCCACAAACGTGTGCCTGAGCCGCCACATAGCACGACTGGTTGAATGGGGTTAGCTGACAGCATCGAACGTCGAACCTGTGCAATGGGTGTTTATATAGAGGCGTTGGCAAACCGATCTTCCGGCTCACCACGCTCTAGATGCGATAGAAGCCGCACTTCTGCGGCTTCTGTATAGAGGAGATAGCAAGGGGATTAGCTCACTGCTTCTTCGTCATTGGTAATTCCAGGCAATATGACGTCCCCCTCCCGCGCTTGGCTAAGATAGCGCTCCCTTAATGCATTAGCCAAAGCACATTTTGCCGACTTGTCACCGTGCACCAACCGAATCTCTCCCGGCCACTGCTCCATCGCAGTGACAAAACCGACCAACCCCGCCTGATCCGCATGCGCCGAATACCCACCAATGCTGTGTACTGCTGCCCGAATTTCATAGCGTTGCCCGTCAAATTCCACATAACCGTTGCGCGGGCCGAAGCGCTGGATGGCATGGCCTGGGGTGCCTCTGGCCTGATAGCCGACAAACAGCACATCGTGCCGCGGGTCGCCCAGCATGGCCTTTAGATAATTGACGATGCGACCGCTGGAGCACATGCCGTTGCCGGCAATGACGATGACGGGCCGGGCGCTGCTGACCAGGTGGTTGAGGATTTTCTGGTGGTCGGCATGGCTGTCGATGGTGATTAGTTGGTCGAATGCCAAGGGCGTTCTGCCAGACTGTACGCGGGCCTGGGCTTCGTCGTTCCAATGGTCTTTGAGTTCACGGTAGGCCTGGGTGAAGCGGCTGGCCAGGGGTGAGTCGAGGATGATGGGTAGGCTTGGCCAGTCGGTTCCTGCAGGGGCACTGGGTGTTGTTTGAAGATTTTCGCGGGCGTGGCCCGCTCCCACAGGGGGTTCTGGAGCGGCGGCGGTGTCCAGCTTTTTGCTGTGGATGATGTCTTCGAGCTCGTAGAGTAGCTCCTGGGTGCGGCCGACGCTGAAGGCGGGTATCAGCACGGTGCCGTTGTTGGCCAGGGCGTGTTCGATGACCTGTTCCAGGCGCTGGCGGCGGGTGCTGCGGTCTTCGTGCAGGCGGTCGCCGTAGGTGCTTTCCAGTACCAGAATGTCGGCACGCTTCGGTGGCACGCAGGGCTTGAGGATCGGTGCGCCTAGTGCGCCAAGGTCGCCGGAGAAGACTACCCGCTTGCTGGTTTGGCCAGGGCCGTACTGCAAATCGACCTCTATATAAGCCGAGCCGAGCATATGAGCAGCTCGCTGCAGACGCACTTTGGCCTCCAGGCCTTCATCGTTCTGCAGGGTGAACCAGTGATCGTAGGGCAGCGCGATGATGCGCTCTTGCACCTGCTTGAGGTAACGCTCGACCTGTTTCTGGTCGCGGCTGAAGGTGAGCTTGAAAGCATCTTCCAGCACGATGGGCAGCAGTTTGGACGAAGGCTCGCTGCACAGTATCGGGCCATTGAAACCAGCGGCCAGTAGATAGGGAATGCGCCCTACATGGTCGGCATGCACGTGAGTGACGATCAAGGCGCGAATGCCGTCGAGCGAAAACTCGATGATTTGGTGATCAGCCCGCGCGCCGAGTGGCGATGCATCAGCACCCTGGAACAGACCGCAATCGATGAGGACGCTGCTGTGCTGCGCCATATGCAACTGGTGGCAGGAGCCGGTTACACCGTCTTGGGCGCCGTGATGGGTGATGTGCGGGTATTCCATCAGTTAATCCTTTAACGTCTGGCGGGGGATTTTTGAGGGACGTAATGATGCGTTATGAGGCGCATTGAATAAAGAGCCAAGGCATAGAGTGTTTTGTTAAATCTGGGCCTGATCCCCCGGGTATCGCTTCGCTCAACCCAGGCTACAGCGGCTGACTCAAGCTACTGGCCAGGCTCGTGAGCGGAGTGTCATTCGGCAAATCGCGGGCATGGACTGCGCGCACCCGCCTGGCCCCACAACAGGAACCCGAGGATAGATGCTTTGGCGACATCTCTTACGGAGGGACAAAGAAGCCTTGCGGGCTCAAAAGAATTACTTGAAGGAAGAAGTGGAAACTTCACCGCAGCCCGTTGCAGGCTGAGGACTGCGAGCTACTACCACTCGCGTGCCATTGAGTGATCAAAAGGCAACTGACGCGGATGTCAGCACAAGCCAGGAGAATCACTCCTCCTCGTCGTTCACCCGATCACGCAATTCCTTGCCCGGTTTGAAGTGCGGAACGAACTTGCCATCCAGGCGTACCGACTGCCCGGTCTTGGGGTTACGACCGACCCGCGGCGCGCGATAGTGGAGAGAAAAGCTGCCAAAGCCGCGGATCTCGATGCGGTCACCGGTGGCCAGCGCCTGGGACATCTGTTCCAGCATGGTCTTGATGGCCAGCTCGACATCTTTGTTTGAAAGCTGCCCTTGATGGGTGACAATTCTTTCGATCAACTCCGACTTGGTCATACTTTTCCCTTCGTTTTCAAGCGGCTATGTCACTCGATGGAAAAGGTTGTAGCACGCTGATCAGCTTTTGAACAGCCTAAAAAACCATCAACTTCGAAAATGTGGTTGACGTCGTGAATCAATTGTCGTCGTTTCCGGCACATGAACCTAAGTCTTTGACTGAACAGCATTGTTAGCGGGCATGGCGATTCGCTCGCAATGTTGCTGAGCGGCCGCGCACCAACGTGATCAAATACCAGTGAGCACCGTCCAACGAACCTCATGCATCCGTTGGTTAAAAGCCACGCTGCGCCTCAGGAGAAAACCTTGCTGATCCCCGCCAATCTGCTCGAGGCAGATACCCTCACCCGCCTGATCGAAGATTTCGTGACCCGCGACGGCACAGACAATGGTGATGACACACCGCTGCAAACCCGCGTCGAACGCGTGCGGCGCGCGCTGGACAAAGGCGAAGCCGTAATCGTGTTCGATCCGGAAAGCCAGCAGTGCCAGCTGGCGCTGAAACGCGATGTGCCCAGGGAGTGGCTGGAGGATAAGGAGTAAGGAAACCACTGTGGGGCGCTGACCGACCCACGGTTTAACAGTCCTCGGCAAAGCGTCAGCAAGCCCGAGGCTCAATGCCCGCCACCCGACTCCGCCGCGCCCTTGGCCGAGAACGGTGGTTTGGCCAGGTAGATGATCAGGATCAGGCCGAAGAACAGCCAGCCCATCAGGGTGAAGTAGTCCACCGTGGAGAGCATGTAGGCCTGGCTTTCCACCACCCGGTCGATCTGCAGGTAGGCCGATTGCGAGGCGCCGCCGAGCTGTTCCAGGTACTGGTGGGTGGCCGGGTCATAAGCCGTGACGTGCTCGGTCAGCTGGGCGTGATGGTAGATCTCCCGGCGGTGCCAGATCCAGGTGGTCAGCGACGAGGCGAAGCTGCCGCCCAGCACGCGCAGGAAGGTGGCCAGGCCCGAGCCGTCGGCGATGTCCTTGGGTGGCAGGCTGGAGAGCAGGATGCTGGTGGTCGGCATGAAGAACAGCGCGATCCCCAGGCCCATGAACACCTGCACCTCGGCGATGTGCCGATAATCCACCTCGGTGTTGAACGAGGCGCGCATGAAGCACGAGGCGCCGATCACCAAGAACGAGCCGCCGGCCAGCAGGCGCAGGTCGAACTTGTGGGCGTACTTGCCCACCAGTGGCGACAGGAACAGCGGCAGGATGCCGATCGGTGCCGCTGCCAGCCCGGCCCAGATCGGCGTGTAGCCCAGCTGGGTCTGCAGCCATTGGGGCAGCAGCAGGTTGATGCCGAAGAAGCCCGAGTAGCCGAGCACCAGGGCCAGGGTACCGAAGGTGAAGTTGCGGTACATGAACAGGCGCAGGTTAATGATCGGGTGCTTGTCGGTCAGCTCCCAGATCACCAGCGCGATCAGCGACACCACCGAAATCGCGGTGCCGATCTGGATGAAGGTCGACTCGAACCAGTCCAGGTCGTTGCCCTTGTCGAGCACCACCTGCAGCACGCCGACGCCGAGCACCAGCAGCATCAGCCCGACGTAGTCGATGGGCTGGTGCTCGGTGGTTTCCGGGCGGTTGCGCATCTGCGCCCAGACCACCAGGGTGGCGAGAATGCCGATCGGTACGTTGATGAAGAAGATCCACGGCCAGCTGTAGCTGTCGGTGATCCAGCCACCGGCGATCGGCCCGATGATCGGCGCCACCACCGTGACCATCGCCAGCAACGCCAGGGCCATGCCCCGTTTGGCGCTGGGAAAGATCGCCAGCAGCAACGTCTGCGCCATCGGGTACAGCGGCCCGGCGACCAGCCCCTGCAGGGCACGGAACACCACCAGCTCAGGCATCGAGCGGGCGATGCCGCACAGGAACGAGGTGATCACGAACAGCACCACCGCGGCGAGGAACAGTTTCACCTCGCCGAAGCGCCGCGCCAGCCAGCCGGTCAGCGGCAAGGCGATGGCGTTGCATACGGCGAACGAGGTGATCACCCAGGTGCCCTGCTCCGAACTGACACCCAGGTTGCCGGAGATGGTCGGCAGGGCGACGTTGGCGATGGTGGTGTCGAGCACCTGCATGAAGGTCGCCAGGGAGATGCCGATGGTGGCCAGCAGCATGCTGGCCGGGCGGAAATTGGCGTCGCTCATGTCAGCCCTGCTTCGCCGGCGTGGCGTTGGCGCTCTGCGGGCCGTTGTCGTGGATGATGCGCTCGATCAGCACGTCGGCCTGGCCCAGCGGGGCGTCGTACACCGCGGTGCTGAAGCGCGCGTCCTTGGGCATCTGGTTGGTCAGCTGGGCGCCGCTCTGGTCATGCAGGTCGACGGTCACCGTGGTGGACAGGCCGATGCGCAGCGGGTGCTTGTCCAGCGCCTCGTCTTCCAGGCGGATGCGCACCGGCAGGCGCTGCACGATCTTGATCCAGTTGCCGCTGGCGTTCTGCGCCGGAAGCAGCGAGAAGGCGCTGCCGGTACCGACGCCAAGGCTTTCCACGTGGCCCTGGTAGGTTACGTCATCGCCGTACAGGTCGGCCTCGACGGTCACCGGCTGGCCGATGCGCATCTCGCGCAGCTGGGTTTCCTTGAAGTTGGCGTCGATCCACACCTCATGCAGGGGTACCACGGCCATCAGCGCGGTACCGGGCTGGATGCGTGCCCCCAGCTGCACGGAACGGCGCGCCACGTAGCCGCTGACCGGCGCCACTAGGGTGCTGCGGGCGTTGTTGAGGAACGCCTGACGCAGCTGCGCGGCGGCGCTCTTCACGTCCGGGTGTGAGGCGATCACGGTGTCGTCGACCAGTGCCTGGTTGGTGTCGAGTTGCTGCTGGGCAGAGGTCAGGGCGCTCTGTGCGCTGTTCAGGGTGTCCTGGGCATGGGCCAGCTCTTCACGGGAGATCGCGCCCTTGCCAGCCAGCGTCACGCGGCGCTGGTAGTCGGCCTTGGCACGCTGCACGTCGATCTTGCGAGAGGCCACCTGGGCCTTGTAGCTGTCGACGTTGCTGTACAACCCGCGCACCTGGCGCACGGTACGCGCCAGGTTGGCCTCGGCGCTCTGCTGGGCCACTTCAGTATCGGCCGGGTCGAGCCAGACCAGGGGCTGGCCGGCTTCGACATAGTCACCGTCATCCACGGCGATACGGGTGACAGTGCCGGTGATCTGCGGGGTGATCTGCACCAGGTTGCCACCGACGTAGGCGTCGTCGGTTTCTTCATAGAAGCGCCCGTACAGCTCGTGGTAGGCGAAGATGGCCGCGCTGACCAGAACAACGATAAGGCCCAGGCCCAGCAACAGACGTTTGCGCTTGCCCGAATTCGGGTTGGCGGAGGTGGCTTGAGAGTCGGTCATGGCGAGTACTCAGCGTGCGGAAGTGGATGATTGAGCAGGCGCTTCGAAGCCGCCGCCCAGGGCCTGCATCAGCAGCACCGAGGCGTCGATACGCTCGGCACGCAGGCTGGCCAGTTGTCGTTCGTTCTGCAGCAGCTGTTGCTCGACGCTCAGCGCGTCGAGGTAATTGCCGATGCCATCGGCGTAGCGCTGCATGGCGATGTCGTAAGAGCTGCGGGCGATGTCACGGGCCCGTTGCTGCTGGGCGATCTGCTGCTCCAGAGAGCGAATGCGGTTGATGCCGTCAGCGATATCGCCCAGCGCACCGACCAGGGTCTGGTTGTACTGGGCCACGGCTACGTCGTAGTCGGCGTTACGCCCGGCCAGCGCGGCGCGGCGCGCGCCACCGTCGAAGATTGGCAGGCTAAGCGCCGGGCCAATATTGAAGAAACGGCTAGCGCCACCGAAAACGGCGTCCCCTAGCAGTGACTTGCTGCCGGCCGCCACACTCAGGTTGAGGTTGGGATAGAAGTCGGCTTTGCTGGCGGCGATGTCCTTGGTGGCCGCTTCGACGCGCCAGCGCGCGGCGACCAGATCTGGGCGACGGCCGAGCAGTTCGGCGGGCACGTTGGCCGGCAGGCTCATGGCATCCGGGGCAATCAGCTGCGGACGCGGTAGCGTGTCCCCACGATCCGGGCCCTGGCCAAGCATCACTGCCAGACGAATGCGCGCGCTGTCGACCGTTTGATTGGCGGCGGTCAGGCTGGCTTCGGCGGCGGCTTCCAGGCTCTGAGTCTGCTGCAGTTGGTATTCGCTATCCAGGCCCGCATCGACCCGACTGCGCGCCAGATCGAGCATGTCGCGGCTGCGTTTGAGGTCCTGCTCGGCCAGATCACGGGTGGCGTAGGCCAGACCGAGGTCGTTGTAGGCGCGGGTCACTTCGGCGGCCAAGGTCAGGCGCGCGCCCTGCTGGTCCACCTCGCCGGCACGGGCACGGCCCAGGGCCGCTTCCCAGGCGGCACGATCACCGCCCCACAAGTCGAAGTGATAGCCACCTTCCAGCGACAGGCTACGCAAGGTGCTATAGCGCCGCCCCTGCCCGCTGGGGTCGTCGACCCGTGCCAGGCGCGAGCGGGTGACGCCGGCATTGGCATCCAAGGTCGGCTGGCGTTGCGCATCGGCGGCCAGCACGGCGGCATTGGCCTGGCGCGCACGGGCATCGGCGACCTGTAGGTCCGGATTGCTGCGCAGGGCTTCTTCGATCAGCGCATTGAGCTGTGGATCGCCCAGGCGGTTCCACCAGTCGCTGGCCGGCCAAGCCGCCGTCGACAGGTTGCCCGTGAAGGTATGTCCTTGCAGGCTGGCGGCGTCGAGGGTGTGGCCTTCGGTGTGCAGGCCGTCCTGGGAGGCACAGGCAGCCAGCAACAAGGCGCTGAAAAGCAGGGATAAAGGCGTACGCAACGGCATGGTGTTCATCATTCTCCTGGCAGCTCTGGCAAGGCGTCGGCGGCCATCAGCATCTTTTTCATCAGGCGTTGGAATTCGTCGAGTTCGGCGCGGGTCAGGCAGCCGGTCAGCTCGTTGGTGGCGTCGGCGGCGATCTGCGGCACTCGCACGCCCAGGGCTTCGCCGACTTCAGTCAACGTGAGGCGAACTTGGCGGCGGTCTTCATGGCTGCGCTCGCGGGTGAGCAGACCTTTCTGCTCCAGGCGGTCGAGCATGCGGGTCATCGCCCCGCTGTCGAGGCTGAGCAGCCTCACCAGATCGGCGGGCGTGCTGACCCGACTTTGGCTGATCAACAGCACCACCTTGAATTGCGCGGCGGTTACGCCGTGATCCACCAGGTGGCGTTCCAGCAGGCGATCCTTGAGCTGATTGGTCAGCGCGATCAGGTGGCCGGGTGAGTGCTGCAGCGAAAAATGTTCGCGGTCGAAATGCGGCATCGGCAATTACCTGCCCAGGCAGTGAATGCCATGCAGGTTACTGCCCAGGCAGCGATCAGCCCAATTACATTTTGTAATACTCGACATTAACGACAGACATACTTTGAAATAATCAGCGGTAGGAGACTGACTCTCGGGTATGGGGCGGGTTCAGGGGATTTATGTAGCCGAGGGTTGAGCGCGAGATCGTTCCCGGGTTTCGCAGGCTCAACCCGACTATGGTCGGTAACCTGGCGTCGAGCGAAGCGACACCCGGGGTTACTTCAGTTCTGGTCGCTCTTCCCTGCTCACTCCAGAAAAGTGCAGAACGCTTCCAGCGGCAGCCGTTCGCTGACCAGTCGATTGACCGGCGCTTCGGTGTCGGAATAGCCCACGGCAATGGCGCAGTGCAGCATGCGTTCGGCCGGGAGCTGCAGAAACTCTTCGACGCTGCGGTGATAACGCGCCCAGCAGGCCTGCGGGCAGCTGTCCAGGCCGTGCTCTTTGAGCAGCAGCATCAGACTCTGTTGGTACATGCCAAGATCGGCCCACTGCCCTGGCCCCATGCAACGGTCGACCGAGAAGAACAACGCACAGGGCGCCTCGAAAAAACGGAAGTTGCGGGCGAACCAGGCCAGGCGTGCGGGTTTGTCTTCGCGGCCGATGCCCAACAGCCCATACATCTGCTCGCCCACCTCGAATCGCGAGGTGCGGTAAGGCTCCTGCAGGGGCTGCGGGTAAACCTGATAATCCGCCGGATCGGGCTCCGGATCGCTCGTCAGCCGCTCGGCGATATGTGCGACGAAACGCTTCAGCGCATCGCCCTGCAGCATATGAATGCGCCAGGGCTGCAGGTTGCCACTGGAGGGCGCCCGCGCCGCCAGTTCCAACAGCTCGCGCAGCAAGGCCGGCGGCACTGGCCGGTCGAGAAAGGCGCGAACACTACGACGCTCACGCAAAGCCTGGCTGACCTTCATTGGCGCTCCTCGCTCTCAATCGATGCCCATCAAAACAAAGGCCGCCTCCCGAGGGAAGCGGCCCGTGTTTCGACCGATTCAACCTTTCATCACTGCGCCTGATTGGACGCCTCGGCCGCCTTGATCAGGCCGGCGCCGATCTCGCCCTCGAACTTCTTCCAGACCGGGCGCATGGCTTCGCGCCACTTCTCGCGCTGCTCCGGGGTCAGCTCGATGATCTCGCTGGTACCAGCCTTGACGATGGCTGAGCGGGCTTCCTTGTTGAGGTCGTCGGCCTGGCGGTTCACCTCGGCGGTGACCTCGACCATGACCTTGTCCAGCTCGCTGCGCACGTCTTCCGGCAGGCCGTTCCAGAACTTGGTGTTGGTGATCACCATGTAATCGATCAAACCGTGGTTGGATTCGGTGAAGAACGGCTGCACCTCATGGACCTTCTGGCTGAAGTAGTTCGACCAGGTGTTCTCGGTGCCGTTGACCACACCGGTCTGCAGGCCCTGGTAGACCTCGGCGAAGCTCATCTTGCGCGGCGCGGCGCGCAGCACCTTGAACTGCTCGTCGAGCACCGCCGATGCCTGCACCCGGAACTTCAGGCCACGAGCATCCTTGGGCTCGTGCATCGCCTTGTTCGACGAAAGCTGCTTGAGGCCGTTGTGCCAGTAGGCCAGGCCGGTGATGCCCTTGCCTTCCATGCTGGCCAGCAGCGCCTTGCCCTGCTCACTGGCCTGGAAGCGGTCGACCGCCTCCATGTTGTCGAACAGGAACGGCAGGTCGAAGATCTGGATAGGCTTGGCGTAATGCTCGAACTTGGCCAACGACGGCGCCAGCAACTGCACGTCACCGAGCAGCAGCGCCTCCATCTCCTTGCCATCGCCGAACAGCGACGAGTTCGGGTAGACCTCGACCTTGACCCGTCCCGGCAGGCGCTCTTCGGCCAGCTTCTTGAACATCAGCGCGCCCTGCCCCTTGGGCGTGTGTTCGGCGACCACATGGGCGAACTTGATGCTGATGGGCGCCGAGTCGGCGGCGTGCGCACCCCCGGCTACGGAGACGGCGACAGCGCAGACCAGCGCCTTGAGGGAAAGCTTGAGCATGGGTGTACCTCATCTTGTTTTTGTAAGTAGGTAGTGAACGTGCTGATTGCCTGTTTACAACGCGCCGCAGGGGCGCGGAATTCGTGATTGTGCAAAGCCGCGTTCGGCAGTACCGAACGCGGTCCGAGGGATCAGCCCGTGCCGCCGGCCCGCGCGACGATGCGCCGGGCGCGCCCGACCACCGGCGCGTCGACCATCTGGCCATCGACCACGAACACACCGTCACCGCCCTCACCGGCCTGCAGCACCCGGCGCGCCCAGTCGAGTTCCTGTGCCGAGGGCGCCAGGGCCTGGTGCACCACGGCGACCTGGCTGGGGTGGATGCACAGCAGGCCGCCAAAGCCCATGTCGCGGGCGTCACGGCTGGCGCGGTGGAGGCCGGCCTGATCCTGAATCGCCGGGAACACGCTATCGAGCGGCGCCGCCAGATTGGCCAGGCGGCTGTGCAGCAGGATTGCGTAGCGGGCCTGATCGAGCAGGCGCTCGGCCGCCGCGGTGCCGCTGTTGAGGCCGAGGTCGAGGCCCAGGTCCAGGCCGCCGAAAGACAACCGTTCGACGCCTGGTGCCGCGGCGATGGCCGGCAGTTCGTGCAGGCCACGGGCGCTTTCGATGATCGGCCAGACCGGTTTGCCGGCCTCGCCGACGCGAGCCACTTGCGCGGCACTTTCCACCTTGGGCAGCAACACGCCGATCACCCCGCCATGGCGTTGGCACAGCTCGATATCGGCGGCGTGGCCGGGGTGTTCAGGGGAATTGATGCGCACCAGCAGGCGCGCCTCCGGGTTACCCGCCAGAAAGCGCTCGAGGTTGTCCCGCGCTTCGACCTTGAGGCTTTCCTGCACCGCGTCCTCGAGGTCGACGATGACCACGTCGGCGCTGCTGGCGAGGGCCTTGGGGATGCGCTCGGGCCGTGAGGCGGGAACGAAGAGCGCGGTACGAATGATCTGTCTGGTCATTGAAGCTGATCCCTGACGTGAATTTGAATGAACAAAGGGAGCTGCTGGGCGATAGCTGGCGGTTGGAAGGCAGAAGAGGAAATCGGGCGCCGCCGTTTTTTGTAGGAGGGGCTTTAGCCCCGAGCTCTTTGCTCGCTAATAAAGCTCGGGGCTAAAGCCCCTCCTACGATTTACGCGACCGTCCGCCTTCACCAAAAACCGACCAACCTCAAACCACCCCGCTCACCTTCAATCCTGCTATCTGCGCCTCGCCATAACCCAGCTCGGCGAGCAAGGCGTCGGTGTGCTCGCCGAGCGCTGGCACGGGGTCCATGCGTGGGGCAAAGGCGCTGTTGCTGCCCGGCGGCAGCAGCGCGGGCAAGCTGCCGGCAGGGCTGGCGACCTGGCGCCAGCGGTTGCGGGCCTTGAGCTGCGGATGGGCCCAGACGCCGGCCATGTCATTGACGTGGGCATTGGCGATCTGCGCCTGTTCCAGCCGCTCGATGACTTGCTCGGCACTCAGCGCCGCGAAGGTCTCGACGATGATGCCGCGCAGCACCTCGCGGTTGGCCGAGCGTTTGAAATTGGCTGAAAAACGCTCGTCGCCTGCCAGCTCGGGCTGCAACAGCACCCGCTCGCAGAACGCCTGCCACTCCCGTTCGTTCTGCAGGCCGAGCATCACCGTGCCGCCATCACCGGCAGGGAACGGGCCGTAGGGATAGATGGTCGAGTGGGCGGCCCCGGCACGCGGCGGCGGCGTGGCACCGTCGTACGCGTAATACAGGGGATAACCCATCCACTCGACCAGGCTCTCGAGCATGCTCACGTCGATGCGGCTGCCCAACCCGGTCTTGCCGCGCAGCAGCAGGGCCGAAAGGATATTGCTATAGGCATACATGCCTGCGGCGATATCGGCGATGGAACAACCGGCCTTGGCCAGCTGGTCGTCACCCGCGCCGCCGGTCACCGACAGGAAGCCGCCCTCGCTCTGGATCAGCAGGTCATAGGCCTTCTTCTTCTCGTAGCTGCCGCCCTCACCGTAGCCGGAAATGTCGCAGACGATCAGCTTCGGGAATCGCGCATGCAACTTGTCGAACGACAGCCCCATGCGTGCCGCCGCACCCGGCGCAAGGTTCTGCACCAGCACATCGGCCTTGGCCAGCAGGCTGTCGAGCACGTCGCTGGCATCGCCCTGCTTGAGGTCCAGGGTCAGGCTTTCCTTGGAGCGGTTGGTCCATACGAAGTGGGAGGCCAGGCCGTTGACGCGTTCGTCGTAGCCGCGGGCGAAGTCGCCGCTGCCCGGCCGCTCGACCTTGATCACCCGAGCGCCCATGTCGGCGAGTTGGCGGGTGCAGAACGGCGCGGCGATGGCATGTTCCAGGCTGACCACGGTGATGCCGTCCAGTGGCCGGGGTTGTTGTGCGTTGTTCATATGCGCGTCCTCGGTCAAGCCAGGTTGCTCAGGTCGTCGGTCTCGCGCAGGCGCCAGACCCTGGCGATCAGCTCGCCCGCCTCATCGCTGCCACGTTTGCCGGCAAAGGCCAGCAGGCGGCGGAACTTGTCTTCCAGCTCGGTGCGGCTGAGGGTGTTGCCCGGATCGCCCTTGGGCTCGTCGATGGCGCCATGCAGGGTGCGACCATCGGTGGTGACCACCTCGACGCGCCCCAGCCAGCGCGCCGGATAGGCGCCGTCCACTTCGGGGTCGAGACGCATGCTGACCTTGTCGCGAAACGCGGCGACGTCCGCATCGCTCAGCGCCAAGTTGGCGAACTCGGTGAGCTGCGCCTTGCCATGCACGGCGATCAGGCCGAGCACGGTGCCCATGGAGAACTTGGCCTGGTGCACGGTCTGCGGCACCACCACACGCCCGAGCACGTCGATGGCGCCCTGATGCACATGGGTGATGACCTTGGCGATATCGCCATGGCGCAGGCCTTCGCGCTGCATGAGATCGAGCAGCGCATCGGCGGCCGGATGGGTATGCCGGCAGGAGGCGTGGAACTTGAATGAGGTCTCGACCAGCGCCCAGCGGCTGCCGAGGCGATCCGACAGCTTGCCAGGCTTGGCATCACTGGACATGCCGGCGGCCATGCCCTGCTCGCCCTCGAGAATGTTCTGCGCACCGGTCAGGCCCTGGGCGGTGAAGTACGCGGCCAGCAGGCCATCGGCGGCGGCCTTGGCGGTGTGCAGTTGCTTGGAGTCGGCGGCGTCGCGCAGGAACTCCCACAGCCCGGCGGCCTGGGTGGCGGCATTGCCGAGCAGATGCACGAACTGCTTCTGGTCGAAGTTCAGCAACTTGCCCACGGCCACGGCGGCGGCCAGGGTGCCGACCGTCGCCGTGGTGTGGAAGATGCGGTAGTGCGAGCGGCCAAGGAATTCGCCGATGCGGATGCCCGCCTCGTAGCCGGCCACCGAGGCCAGCAGCAGCTCGCGGCCGGATTTGCCGAGATCCTGCGCTGCCGCCAGGGCCGCCGGAAAGACCACGGTGGCCGGGTGCAGCACCGAGCTGTTGTGCAGGTCGTCCTGCTCCACCAGGTGCGACGACGCACCGTTGACCAGGGCGGCGAAGTACGCCGAGGTGCCGCGCCCGTTGACCAGAATGCGCGCCGGGCCATCGGCCGGGCCCATCTTCTGCGCATAGGCTTCGAACAGCGGAATCGGCCGCGCGCCTTCGCTGGCCAGGGCCGAGCCAAGCCAGTCGAGGAACAGGTCTTCGGTGCGATCCAGTACGTAGTCAGGCAGATCGCCGTAACGCAGCTCGGCGAGGAATTTGGCGAGCTGTTGAGTATTAGTGCTCATAAGCCGCTCCCAGGAGTCTGCTTATGAGCTCGCGAGCTAGAGCCAGGCAATACCGATGGCGGCCCCGCGTAAGCGGGCGAGGAACGGACTGGGCTCGCACCCGAGTTTACGAGTTGTAAATGAGCATTCGACCGGGCTGGCGATCCAGCCCGGTTACAACGCGGCATGGCCGACGCGCAGCAGTTCATAAGTAGGCTCCTCAAAAGCTGCGCGGCAGTTTGAGCAGATGCTCGGCCACGTAGGACATGATCAGGTTGGTGGAGATCGGCGCCACCTGGTACAGGCGGGTCTCGCGGAACTTGCGCTCGACGTCGTATTCGTTGGCGAAGCCGAAGCCGCCGTGGGTCTGCAGGCAGGCGTTGGCCGCCGCCCAGGAGGCTTCCGCCGCCAGGTACTTGGCCATGTTGGCGCTGGCCCCGGCGTTCTCGCCGCGGTCGTATTGCTCGCAAGCGCGCCAGCGCATCAGGTCGGCGGCCTCCACTTCGATGTGGGCCTTGGCGATGGGAAATTGCACGCCCTGGTTCTGACCGATCGGGCGGCCGAACACCACGCGATCACGGGCATAGGCACTGGCCTTCTCGATGAACCAGCGACCATCGCCGATGCATTCGGCAGCGATCAGCGTACGCTCGGCGTTGAGGCCATCGAGGATGTAGCGAAAGCCCTTGCCCTCTTCGCCGATCAGGCTGCTGGCGGGAATTTCCAGGTTGTCGAAGAACAGCTCGTTGGTTTCGTGGTTGACCATGTTGGCGATCGGCTGCACGGTCAGGCCGCGGCCGATGGCCTCGCGCAGGTCGACCAGGAAGATCGACATGCCCTCGGATTTCTTCTTCACCTCGGCCAGCGGCGTGGTGCGCGCCAGCAGGATCATCAGGTCGGAGTGCTGGATGCGCGAGATCCACACCTTCTGGCCGTTGATCACGTACTTGTCGCCCTGGCGCACGGCGGTGGTCTTGATCTTGGTGGTGTCGGTGCCGGTAGTGGGCTCGGTCACGCCCATGGACTGCAGGCGCAGCTCGCCGCTGGCCAGCTTGGGCAGGTAGTAGCTTTTCTGCGCGTCGCTGCCGTTACGCAGCAGGGTGAACATGTTGTACATCTGCCCGTGGATGGTGCCGGAGTTGCCGCCGCAGCGGTTCACTTCCTCGAGGATTACCGACGCCTCGGCCAGGCCCAGGCCGGAGCCGCCGTATTCTTCCGGGATCATCGCCGATAGCCAGCCGGCTTCGGTCATGGCACTGACGAAGGCCTCGGGAAAGCCCTTCTCCTCGTCGATCTTGCGCCAGTATTCGGCCGGGAATTCGGCGCACAGGCCACGTACGCCTTCGCGGATGAAATTCAGTTCTTCGCTCTGCTGCGGGGTCATCTCAGTTCCTCGATTCTTGTTATTTTCGCGGCCGATAGCGGCGGATCGGTGAAACGTGATCCACCCTCGGCTCGATCATTCGAATTCCACTTCGGCCTGCTGGGCCATGCCCGCGGCATTACCCGCCCACAACTGCGCCCTGCCCGGCTCATCGACTC
Source organism: Phytopseudomonas straminea (assembly GCF_900112645.1). Classification (GTDB taxonomy): domain Bacteria; phylum Pseudomonadota; class Gammaproteobacteria; order Pseudomonadales; family Pseudomonadaceae; genus Aquipseudomonas; species Aquipseudomonas straminea. The sequence continues at coordinate 30,124 of NZ_FOMO01000002.1, forward strand.
GCCCGGCCACCTCGAAGGGTTCGGGCGCAACCAGCGGGCGAAGGCCGCGGTAGGCGAAACGGCGCAGCCGCGCCTGGGGCTGGGCTCGGCAGAACGCGCGCAGGTTGAGGGTGGCGATCAGCGGACCATGCACCACCAGGCCGGCGTAACCTTCGGTTTCGGTGACGTAGGGCCAGTCGTAATGGATGCGATGGCCGTTGAAGGTCACCGCGCTATAGCGAAACAGCAGCGTCGGGCTCGGCACCACGCCTTCGCGCCAGTCACCGGCTGGCAGCGCTTCGCCGGCACCGCCCTTGGGTGGGCTCGGCTCGCGGTAGACGATGTCCTGTTCCTCGCGGATCGCCAGTTCGCCGTCCTGCAGGTAATCGTGCTGCACGGTGACGAACAGCAGCGCGCCGGTGCGCCCGTGCTTTTCTTCGATGTGCTTGATGGTCGAGACCCGGGTGGCCTCGCCGCCGACCCGCAGGGGCGCGATGAACTCGACGCGCCCTCCGGCCCACATGCGATTGCGGTTGTCCGCCGGTGGCAGGAAGCCGCCGCGTGCCGGGTGCCCGTCGCCGCCCAGGCCGCTCTCGGCGATGGGCTCCTGGAAGAATGCCCAATGCCAGAGCGGCGGTAGCGCCTCGCCATGGGCGGGGGTGTCCTCGCCCAGGGTCGCGGCGATGCGCTTGACCAGGTTGCGGCTCAGTTGATCGTGGGCTTCTTCGGTGCGGCCGATCCAGGCTGCGAAGGCAGAGTCACTCATGGTCGATCCCGGCTTGTTCTTGGAGTGCAGGCAGCATGCAATCCGATGAACGTTCCGAGAATCCGCATTTATTTAAGCCGGCGTTCGGCTATGCTGAACGCCATTTTCCAACCTGCCCCAGAGCCGCCATGCACTTCGACCTGCCGGATTTGCGCCTCTTCATCCATATCGCCGAGTCGCCGAGCCTGACCCAGGGCGCACGCCGTGCCTCCCTGTCGCCGGCGGCGGCCAGCGCGCGCATCAAGGCGCTGGAAGGCCAGCTGGATACTCGCCTGCTCTATCGCGATAGCCGCGGTGTGGAGCTGACGCCAGCCGGCCAGCGCCTGCTGCAGCACGCGCGACTGATCATGCGCCAGGTCGATTACCTGAAAAGCGAGTTCACCGAATACGGCAGCGATTCGGCCGGGCATATCCGCATCTTCGCCAACACCACGGCGGTGACCGAATTTCTCCCCGAGGTACTGGCTGGCTTCCTCGCCGAGCGCCCCGGCGTGACGGTGGATCTGCAGGAACGCCTGAGCCGCGATATCGTCCGCGGCGTGCTCGACGGCGGTGCCGATCTGGGCATCATCGCAGGCCCGGTGGAAGCGGCCGGCCTGCAGGTGCTGCACTTCAGCACCGACCGTCTGGTGCTGGTGGTGCCGGAGGGCCACCCGCTGGCCGGCCGCGAACGCGTCAGCCTGCGCGATACGCTGCAGTACCAGCACATCGGCCTGCACGACGGCAGCACCCTGCTGACCTTTTTGCGCGAGCATGTCGAGACCCTGGGCGGCACCCTGTCGCTGCGCATCCAGATGTCCAGCTTCGAAGCCATCTGCCGCATGGTAGAGGCCAACGTCGGCATCGGCATCATCCCCGAGTCCGCCGCCAGCCGGCACCGTCGCACCATGAAACTGCACACCATCGAACTCGACGAGCCCTGGGCCGTGCGCGAACGCAGCATGCTGGTACGCGATCTCGAAGCCCTGCCGGGCAGCGTGCGGGCGTTGATCGCCACGTTGCTGCCGGAATCGACGGCGGGCTGATTGATCACGCCAGACACGACGCGAAGCCGATCACACCTGTGGTCGGCATTGCTGGCAAAACGCCTTGTCGATCATTAGAATCGTCGCCGCAGGAAGCACCCCGCACCCGTCCAGGGTCAGCGTCATGGATAGACTCACCTAAGCGCTTCGCGCCGCCCGCGCGAAGCCATCCCATGCGTCATACCTCGTGAACGTGCCCGGCTGACTCCTGCCCGTTACAGGCTCGCCCTGCCCACTCTGCAAACGAGATTCGTATGAACAAGATGATTACCGCTGGCCTCGCAGGCATGCTCGTGCTGCTCGCCGGCTGCGCCACCGAAAGCTCGCGCACGCTGGAAGTCGCCAAGGTCAACACCGCCACCAGCCAATACAGCGGCCCGCGCAGCCCGATCGCCGTCGGCAAGTTCGACAACCGCTCCAGCTACCTGCGCGGCATTTTCAGCGACAGCGTCGACCGCCTTGGCGGGCAGGCCAAGACCATCCTGATCACCCACCTGCAGCAGTCCAACCGCTTCAACGTGCTCGATCGCGACAACCTCAGCGAACTGCAGCAGGAGTCGGGCTTCTCCAAGCAGGCTCAGCAGATCAAGGGCGCCAACTTCGTGGTCACCGGTGACGTGACCGAGTTCGGCCGCAAGGAAGTCGGCGACCACCAGCTGTTCGGCATCCTCGGCCGCGGTAAACAGCAGATCGCCTACGCCAAGGTGAACCTCAACATCGTCGATGTCGCCACCTCCGAAGTGGTGTACTCCAGCCAGGGCGCCGGCGAATACGCACTGTCGAACCGCGAGATCATCGGCTTCGGCGGCACCGCCAGCTACGACTCCACCCTCAACGGCAAGGTCCTCGACCTGGCGATTCGCGAGGCCGTCAACAAACTGGTCAGCGGCGTCGACAGCGGCGCCTGGCGCCCGGTCAAGTGAGCGAGGAGCGAACCATGAAATCCGCACTTCTGCTCACCACCGTACTGGCCACCGCTCTACTGGGCGGCTGCGCCCAGCAACCCAAATCCCTCTACTACTGGGAGGGCTACCAGCAGCAGGTCTACCAGCGCTTCGAGAACACCACCGGCACCGAGGAGCAGATCGCCGCGCTGGAAGCCAGCGCCCAGAAGGCCCGCGCCGCCGACCGCACCCTGCCGCCGGGCTTTCACGCCCACCTCGGCATGCTCTACGCGGAGATCGGCAAGCCCGATCAGGTGCGCCAGCAATTCGAAACCGAGAAAGCCCTGTTCCCCGAGTCCGCGCAGTACATGGACTTCCTGATGCGCAATATGGCCAAGTGACCGACATGCCTCTACTGACCTCTCTCAGAACCCTCGCGGCCCTGGCCGCCATCGCCCTGCTGGCCGGTTGCGCCACCCAGCAGCCCTACGACTACAGCGCCTTCAAGGAAAGCAGCCCGGCCTCCATCCTGGTGCTGCCGCCGGTCAACAAATCGCCGGACATCAAGGCCACCTACAGCCTGTATTCGCTGATCACCGCACCCCTGAGCGAAGCCGGCTATTACGTGCTGCCGGTGGCGGTGGTCAACGAGACCTTCAAGCAGAACGGCATGGCCAACGCCGAGGAAATCCGCGAAGTCCCGCCGCAGAAGCTCTACGAGATCTTCGGTGCCGACACCGTGCTGTACATCGACGTGACCGAGTACGGCAGCAGCTACAAGGTGATCAGCAGCGAGGTGGCGGTGGCCGCCAGCGCCACTCTGGTCGACCTGCGAACCGGCAAGGAACTGTGGAAAGGCGTGGCCCGGGCCAGCACGGCAGAGCAACAGCAGAACAGCGGCGGCGGCCTGGCGGGGATCCTGATCACCGCCCTGGTCAATCAGGTGATGAACAGCCTGAACGATCGCGGCCATGAGATCGCCGGCATCACCAGCTCGCGCCTGCTGAGCAGCAACGCGGTCAATGGCATTCTGCCCGGCCCCCGTGCGCGGCCCGTCAGCGCTCGCTGAAGCCCGCCACAAGAGCCCGGCCCCCGGGCTCGTTTCTTTCTACTCCTTGCCCACCCTATGTTCGCGCAGCTTGTTGGCGATGGTGGTGTGGGACACGCCCAGACGCTTGCCGAGCAGGCGGCTGCTCGGGAATTCGCCGTGCAGGCGTTCCAGCACGGCTTTCTCGAAACGCCCGACGATGGCGTCCAGCCCGCCTTCCAGCGAGAAGTCGCCCAGCGGCTGCGCCGCGCCGTAGCCCGGCAGGCGAACGTGCTCGGGCTTCACCACCGCGCCGTCGCACAGCGACACCGCCTGGAACAGCACGTTCTCCAGCTGCCTGACATTGCCCGGCCAATGGTAACGACCGAGCTTGTCCAGCGCGGCGGGCGCCAGGCCCGGTAGCGGGCAGCCGATCTGTCGGCTGGCGCGGTCGAGAAAATGCTCGGCCAGGGGCTGCAGGCCATCCAGGCATTCACGCAGCGGCGGGATGTGCAGGCTCAATACATTGAGACGGTGGTAAAGGTCTTCGCGGAATTCGCCGCGAGCGCACAGCTCGGAAAGGTCGACCTGGGTGGCGCAGGTCACCCGCACATCCAGGTACACCTCCTCGTCACTGCCGACCCGCCGAAAGCAGCCATCCTGCAAAAAGCGCAGCAGCTTGGCCTGCAGGCGCGGACTCATCTCGCCGACGCCATCGAGAAACAGCGTGCCGCCTGCGGTCAGCTCCAGCAGACCCAGCTTGCCTTCGGCGCGGGCGCCCTCGAAGGCGCCAGGGCCGTAGCCGAACAGCTCGGTCTCGGCCATCGACTCCGGCAAGCCCGCGCAATTCAGGGCCATAAATGGCGACTGGCCGCGGGGGCTGGCCAGGTGGCAGGCCCGGGCCAGCAGCTCCTTGCCGGTGCCGGTTTCACCTTCGATCAGCAGCGGTGCGTCCAGCGGCGCCATGCGTCGCGCCTCGCGCACCACGGCGGCCATCACCCTGGAGCTCTGGAAGATGCTGTCGAAGCCGCGCAGCTCCTGCTTGCGCACCTGATAGATTCGCTCGCCAACGCGGTCGGCACGGTGCAGGGTCAACACCGCGCCGGCCATGGCTTCGCTGTCGTCGTGTTCGCTCTGCAACGGCGCGATGTCGGCGAGAAACACATCGCCGCAGACTTTCACCCGCAGCCCGTTGATGCGCGAGCGATTGGCACGCACCAGCTCCGGCAAATCGAAATCCTCGACGTAGCGCGACAGCGCGATGCCCGGCACTTCGTCCACCCGCACGCCGAGCAGCGCTGCCGCGGCCCGGTTGGCGGCGACGATGCTGCCGCCCATGTCGATGGACAGCACCGGAAATTCCAGGGCGCCGAGCAGAGCATTGAGTTCCAGGTGCCTGCGCTCGCTGGGCATCAGCCCCACGCGCTTGACGCCGAACACGCCGGTGATGGCCTCGAACTTGGCGCGCAGGGCCTGGAATTGCAGGTTGATCAGGTTGGGGCAATGCAGGTAGATGGCGTTGCCCTGCTCGCCACCGACCTCACCACGGGCGACGTTGATGCCGTAGTCGACCAGCAGTTCGAGGATGTCGCGCAGGATGCCCACACGGTTCTGGCAATGGATCTTGATACGCATGACGGCCGCTCTTGTTATTTTCGTCAAGGCTTCTTGCCAGTCTAGAGGAAGCCACCGAGCCAGGAACAGGCTTTCCCGCGTGACGTAATGCTTTCTTTACGAAAACCGCCATCCGCCCTCACTCGTCGGTCGCGCGCAGCCGCGCAAGGCGCGCGTGCATGGGGCATGCTCAGGCCAGCCACGATCAGAACGGATGTGCAGGGAGATCGCCAAGATGAAAGCCAGCCAGTACGTTGCCAGGCAGCCTGACGCGAACGGCTTCATTGACTACAGCGAGGTCGAGCACCGCACCTGGCAGACGCTCATCGAGCGCCAACTCAAGGTGATCAAGCCCAGCGCCTGCCAGGATTACCTGGACGGCATCGACAAGCTCGCCCTGCCCCATGACCGGATTCCTCAATTGCCGGACATCAACCGCGTGCTGCAGGCCGCCACCGGCTGGCAGGTCGCCCAGGTGCCGGCGCTGATTCCCTTTCAGCGCTTCTTCGAGCTGCTCGCCAACAAGCAGTTTCCGGTGGCCACCTTCATCCGCACCGAGGCTGATCTGGACTACCTGCAGGAGCCGGACATCTTTCACGAGATCTTCGGCCACTGCCCGCTGCTGACCAACTCCTGGTTCGCCGAGTTCACCCATACCTATGGCCGCCTGGGGCTGGCCGCCAGCCCGCAGGAACGGGTATTCCTGGCACGCCTGTACTGGATGACCATCGAGTTCGGCCTGGTCGATACCCCGGCCGGCCGACGCATCTACGGCGGCGGCATTCTCTCCTCGCCCAGGGAGGCGGTGTATTGTCTATCCGACGAGCCCGAGCATCAGCCGTTCGACCCCGTGGAGGCGATGCGCACCCCCTATCGCATCGACATCCTGCAACCGCTGTACTTCGTGCTGCCGGACCTGCAACGGCTGTTCGCCCTGGCGCAACAGGACATCATGAGCCTGGTGCACCAGGCCATGGCGCTGGGCCTGCACGCACCGAAATTTCCGCCCAAGGCGGCCTGATAACCTGCTTACGATCTGCTGTGCGTCGGCACTTCTGCGCCAGCCAAGCCCGGGCGAGGCGCCGCCGCCAGAAGCTCATCTACCACCTGTGAATTCGAGGAAACCCCATGACCGCACTGTCCAAAGCCACCTGCGAAGCCTGCAGCGCCGATGCGCCCAAAGTCAGCGAGGCCGAACTGGCACAGCTGATCAAGGAAATCCCGGACTGGAACATCGAGGTTCGCGACGGCGTGATGCAGCTCGAACGCGCCTACTCTTTTCGCACCTTCAAGCATGCGCTGGCCTTCACCAATGCAGTGGGCGAGATCGCCGAGGGCGAGAACCACCATCCGTCGCTGCTCACCGAATGGGGCAAGGTCACCGTCACCTGGTGGAGCCATTCGATCAAGGGCCTGCACCGCAACGATTTCGTCATGGCAGCACGCACCGACGAGCTGGCAAAGGTGGCCGATGGGCGCAAGTGAGGCGCCCCGTAAACGGGAAAAATTCGCTCGCGTACGCACCGAGCTGGTGCCTTTCACTGCTCCGAAAAATCGAAAGACCGTTCGTCGGTAAAAATAAACCTTAAATATCATATAGATAGAAAACAACCTTAGAGATCACTGGCGCGCTTCCTGCTTGCCATCACCGGCATAGTTCCCTAGGGTTGTTCGCCATGTGGTCCTTGATTGCCCCTATCAGCTCGTTGCTGGGTGGGGTCGCGTTACTCCTCCTCGGCAACGGTCTGCTCAACACCCTACTGACTCTGCGTGGCGTCGCCGAAGGCTACTCCACCGGGATGCTCGGCCTGATCATGTCCGGGTATTTCGTCGGTTTCCTGATCGGCACCTGGCTGGCGATTCCGCTGGTGCGTCGCGTTGGGCATATCCGTGCCTTCTCGTTCTGCGCCGCCCTGGCCGCCATCACCGTCCTGCTCCACGTGCTGATCGTCGACCCCTGGGTCTGGCTCGGCTTGCGGGTGCTCTACGGCCTGGCGTTGGTCAGCCTGTACATGGTCATTGAGAGCTGGCTCAACGCCCAGGTTCCCAACGACAAGCGCGGGCAGATGTTCGCCGTGTACATGGCGGTCAACCTCGGCGCCCTGGCGGCCGCCCAGCAATTGCTGAACCTGGCCGATCCGGCTGACTTCCTGCTGTTCGCCCTGGCGGCGATGCTGATCAGCGCGGCCCTGATGCCCATCACCCTGACCCGCCAGGCGCAACCCAACGTGCCCGATACCCTGCACACCAACCTGCGCGCCATCGTCGGCATCGCGCCGCTGTCGATCGCCGCGGCCGGCCTTTCCGGCCTGGCACTGGGTGCGTTCTGGGGGATGGCGCCGGTGTATGCCAGCCTCAACGGCTTCGACGCCGCCGGGGTCGGCCTGATGATGAGCGCGACCATTCTCGGTGGCGCGCTGCTGCAATGGCCGATCGGGCGCTTCTCCGATACCCACGACCGGCGCTGGGTGCTGTTCTGGGTGGTCAGCGCAGCGGTCATCGTCGCGTTGGTGATGAGCCTGCTGCCCGCTGGCCGCCCGTTGCTGGGATTGATGTTCCTGTTCGGCGGGCTGTCGTTCGCCATCTACCCCATCGCCGTGGCGCAGTTGATCGACCAATTGCACAGCGACGAAATCCTTTCCGGCTCCAGCAGCCTGCTGATGGTCAACGGCATCGGCTCGGTATGTGGCCCGCTGCTCGCCGGCCTGCTCATGCAATACAGCGGCGCGGCGGCATTGCCGCTTTACTTCGCCACCACCCTGGGCTTGCTGGCGGCCTACACCTTCTATCGCCTGCGTCATGTCAGCGACCTGGTCGCCGGTGAACAGGCGCACTTCGTGCCGATGCTGCGCACCAGCCACACCGTGCTGGAGCTGATGCCCGCTGCCCCGCCGTCTGCGGATGACATCGATTCGGACAACGATCACACCGGTGACGAGCGGGAGCCCGTCACCACTTCGTCGTAGGCACACGCACGCCTACATAACAGAGGCGCCACCAAGGTGCCCGTTTTGCTCGCCGGTCGATGCCGGCGTTTTGACAGGGAGACAGCCCATGCTACTTGCTACCGATCTCGATGGAACCTTTCTCGCCGGTGATCCCGAGGATCGCCTTAGCCTCTACCAGACCATCGCCGCGCACCCGGAAATCCAGCTGGCCTACGTCACCGGGCGCAGCCTCGAAGCGGTACTGCCGCTGCTCGCCGACCCCACCCTGCCGCAACCGGACTTCATCATCGCCGACGTCGGCGCCACCTTCGTGCATGGCGACAGCCTGCAACCGATCCAGCAGCTACAGGGCCAGGTCGACGCCCGCTGGCCCGGCGAAAGCCAGGTCGCCCAGGCACTGGAGGGCTTCGGCCTGGAACGCCAGGACGTGCCTCAGGCGCGCCGCTGCTCGTACTTCTGCACGCCCGAACAGGCCGCCGATCCAGCCCTGGCCCAGGTCGCAGAAACCCTAGGTTGCGATCTGCTGTATTCCGCGGATCGCTACCTCGACTTTCTGCCCAAGGGCGTCAACAAGGGCACCAGCCTCAAGGCGCTGGTCGAGTGGCTGGGGCTCGATGACGGCGAGGTGCTGGCCTGCGGCGACACCCTGAATGACCTGAACATGCTCGACGGCACCTACAAGGGCGTTTGCGTGGGCGAATCCGAGCCCAACCTGATCAAGGCCACCGAGCATCAGTCGTGGATCCTGCAGGCGGACCGTCCGGGCTGCGGCGGCATTCTGCAGGCCTTCGTGCATTTCGGCTTTCTTGGCGAGCACGGCATCGCCGCGGAAAAACGCACCGCCACCAAGCCGGGTCGCGCCGAGCTGGTGATGGTCTATCACCGTCTGCCCTACGAGGAGCACCGCGGCGCGGACGGCAAGGTGCAGCGCCGTCGCCCCACGTCCCCCAACGGCATCATCCCGACCCTGATGAGTTTCTTCGGCGACTCTCGCCCGGGTTCATGGGTCGCCTGGGCCGTCGACGAAGGCGGCGACGAGCCGTTCGAAACCCACACCACCGTGGATGCCGAGCGCTACCCGAAGCTCACCGCTGCCCGGGTGGCGCTGAGCAAGCAGGAGGTCGACATCTTCTACAAGCGCTTCTCCAAGGAAGCCTTCTGGCCGACGCTGCACACCTTCTGGGAGCGGGCACGCTTCGACGAGGACGACTGGCAGGTATTTCTCAAGGTCAACCGCGCCTTCGCCGAGCGTACCGCCAAGGAAGCCGCGGAAGGCGCCGTGGTGTGGCTGCACGACTACAACCTGTGGATGGTGCCCGGCTACCTGCGCGAGCTTCGCCCGGACCTGCGCATCGCCTTCTTTCACCACACCTACTTCCCTTCGGCCGACGTGTTCAACGTGCTGCCGTGGCGCCGGCAGATCATCGGCAGCCTGCTGCAGTGCGACTACATCGGTTTTCATATCCCGCGCCAGGTGGAGAACTTCGTCGACGTGGCTCGTGGCGTCACGCCGCTGCAGACCGTCAGCCGGCAGAACTGCGCGCCGCGCTTCGTCACCTATGGTTGCGCCGTTGGTTTGGAGCGCATGACCACCGCGGTGGACACCGGCAGCCGGGTGGTCAAGCTCGGCGCCCATCCGGTCGGCCTGGATATCGAACGGGTGCGCAACGCCCTGGCCCAGGACAAGACCCGCGAGCAGATGGCCAACCTGCGCGAGGAGCTGAGCGGCATCAAGCTGATCCTGTCGGTCGAGCGCCTGGATTACACCAAGGGCATTCTGGAGAAGCTGCAGGCCTACGAGCGCCTGCTGGCCGACAATCCGGAGCTGCACAAGAAGATCACCCTGGTCAGCATCTGCGTACCGGCAGCGCGCGAGATGACCATCTACGACGAACTGCAATCGCAGATCGAACAGGCGGTTGGGCGCATCAACGGCCGCTTCGCACGGGTCGGCTGGACGCCCGTGCAGTTCTTCTTCCGCAGTTTCCCGTTCGACGAGGTGGTGGCCTGGTACGCCATGGCCGACGTGATGTGGATCACCCCGCTGCGCGACGGCCTCAACCTGGTGGCCAAGGAATTCATCGCCACTCAGGGGCTGACCGACGGCCAGGGCGTGCTGGCGCTATCGGAATTCGCCGGTGCCGCCGCCGAACTCAAGGGCGCCCTGCTGACCAACCCTCACGACACCGCCGACCTGGCGCAAACCTGCTACCTGGCGCTGAACATGCCCAAGGCCGAAGCCCGGGCTCGGCTGCGCGAGCTGTTCGATATCGTCAGCTACAACGACATCCGCCGTTGGGGCGATGAGTTCCTGGCTGGTGTCGCCGAGCCGGAGGAAGAGGCGGAAAATGTCCTGCGCCTGGCGGCTGGCTAACCATCAGTAGTCTGGCGTTGAGCGAAGCGATATCCAGGTCAGGGATGTGCAGCCTGCCGAGACACCGCCCCTGCGCATCGCTTCGCTCAGCAGCAGGCTACGGTCTGTCGTGATGACGAACTGATATGCTGCGCGCCATCGCAAGAACGAGACGTGCAGCATGAACGACATCCTGATCATCGGTATCGGCGCCGGTGACCCTGACTATCTGACCACCCAGGCGATCAAGGCCCTCAACCGCGCCGACGTGTTCTTCATCCTCGATAAGGGCGAGGCCAAGGACAAGCTGATCGCCCTGCGCCGCCTGATCCTCGATCGCTATATCGCGCCGGGCCGCCAGTACCGCGTTCTGGAGGCCACCAACCCGGAGCGCGAGCGAGACGTGTCAAACTATGACGCCAGCATCGACAGCCTCAACCGCGACAAGCAGGTGGTGTTCGAGCAGTTGCTCGGCCAGCTGCAAGAGGGCGAAACCGGCGCCTTTCTGGTCTGGGGCGATCCGTCGCTGTACGACAGCACCATCCGCATTCTCGATGGCGTGATCGCTGGCGGCCGGCCCCTCGCCTACGAAGTGATCCCCGGCATTACCAGCGTGCAGGCCCTCACCGCACGCCACCGCATTCCCCTCAACCAAATCGGCCGCGCCGTGCAGATCACCACTGGGCGTCGACTGCGCGAGGGCTGGCCCCAAGGCGTGGACAGCGTGGTGGTGATGCTCGACGCCCAGGACAGCTATCGCCAGGTAATCGACGAAGACCTGCACATCTACTGGGGCGCCTACGTCGGCACGCCGGACGAGATCCTGATCGCCGGCAAGCTGGTGGAAGTGGCCGAGCAGATCGCCACGACCCGCGCAGCAGCACGCGAAGCCAACGGCTGGATCATGGACAGTTATTTGCTGCGCCGCGGCGGGCGTGAGGCCTGATAGCAGACTTGTGGGTAGCGCCCGCCCGCAGCCTGTCGCCTGGCTGTTTGATCGCGGCAATGGCATAAGTGGACGCTGAGCAGGGCTTTGTGGGAGAGGCTTTAGCCTCGATTTTGCCAGCTAGGTGTTAAGAGCTTGGGGCTAAAGCCCCTCCCACGAAATCGCAAAGGCCAGTATTCAGCGTCCGGCCAGGCGACTTTTTTCAAGCTGGCCGATCGAGAGCATCGCCTCAACAGCGTTCGCGAAACAGCGCTTGGTGCTCGCGGCACTGCTCGGCCGAGAGCATGAACACGCCGTGGCCGCCGCGGGCGAAGTCCAGCCAGGCGAAATCCACTTCCGGGTAAAGTGCTTCGACGTGCACCTGGCTGTTGCCCACCTCGACGATCAGCAAGCCTTTTTCGGTCAGGTGATCGGCAGCCTCGGCGAGCATCCGCCGCACCAGGTCCAGGCCATCGTCGCCGCAGGCCAGGCCCATTTCCGGCTCGTGCTGATATTCGGCCGGCATGTCGGCGAAATCCTCGGCATCGACATACGGCGGGTTGGAGACGATCAGGTCGAAGCGCTGCCCAGGCAGCCCGGCGAAGCCATCGCCTTGCACGGTATAGACGCGCTCCTCGAGACCATGACGCTCGATATTGCGATTGGCCACTTCCAGCGCCTCGAAGGACAGATCACCAAGCACCACTTCGGCTTCGAGGAATTCGTAGGCGCAAGCGATACCGATGCACCCGGAGCCGCTGCACAGATCGAGAATCCGCGCGGGTTCGCCGGCCAGCCAGGGGCTGAAGCGCTGCTCGATCAGCTCACCAATCGGTGAACGCGGCACCAGCACGCGCTCGTCGACGATGAACGGCAAACCGCAGAACCACGCTTCGCCCAGCAGATAGGCGGTGGGCACGCGATCTTCGATGCGGCGCTTGAACAGGGTCTGCAAATGCAGATGCTCGTCGTCCTCGAGGCGGCAGTCCAGGTAACCGTCGGCGATTTCCCAGGGTAGGTGCAGCGCGCCGAGCACCAGCTGACGGGCTTCGTCCCACGCATTGTCGGTGCCGTGCCCGAAGAACAGCTCTTCGGCCTGAAAACGGCTCACCGCCCAGCGGATGTAGTCGCGCAGGGTGCGCAGGCGGGTTTTCAGGGCTGGGTGGGCATCGGTCACGACAGGGCTCCGGGCAAAAGCCGTTAGTCTAGCAGGCCAGCCCCAGCATTCCAGCGCCCTGCAAAGGATTGGCAGCACGCTGGGCGTTCAAAAGTGCCGGCTTGCTGAAACGATTCTGCTGCCAGCGCTGCGCTGCCAGGCAGCAATACAGCCAACAGAGAGGTTCACAGCGGCGTCATAGAGGCGGACAATATGCACCGTTAACCGCGCCAGCAAGGAGTCGTACATGTCGTCCCACCCGCAAACGTTCTATCAGCTCACCGGCCGTGGCCACGCCCCCGCCAACTTGAGCAATGCGACCCTGCTGGTCATCGATGCTCAGGAGGAATATCGCAGCGGCGTGGTGCAACTGCCCGGCCTCGATGCCGCGCTGGTCGAGATCGCCAAGCTGCTCGACGCCGTACGTGCTCAGGGCGGCGCCATCGTGCACATCAAGCACCTGGGCATACCCGGTGGTCTGCTCGACCCGCGCGGCCCGCGGGGTGATCACCTGCCGGAAGTGGCGCCGCTGCCAGGCGAGATCGTCGTCGAAAAGCGCATGCCGAACGCCTTTTCCGGCACCGAACTGCACGAGAAGCTGCAGTCCCTCGGCCACCTGGACCTGATCGTCTGCGGTTTCATGACTCACTCGAGCATCAGCACCACCATCCGCGCCACCAAGGATTACGGTTACCGCTGCACCGTGGTCGACGCCGCCTGTGCTACCCGCGACTTGCCCACGCCAGATGGCAAGGTGATCAGCGCCGCCGAGATGCACCGTGTGGAGATGATCGCCCTGGCCGACAACTTTGCCGCCTGGGTGCCGGACGCCAACGCTTTACTCTGAGCATTCAGGTGCTTTATCGGTTGGAACCCGCTACTACACTGCCAGTCATAGCGAGAAGATCCCTCAAGGAATCAGCGCATGAAGCAAACAGACGGTTTCAGTGTCAGCCTCCGCCCGCGACGCTCGTTCAGCTGGCGACTGCGTTTTGCCGCTGCGCTGACGGCGCTGTTTGCGGTATTGGGCATTCTGCTGCTGATGGCGGGCGCGTCGACCCTGCTGGGTCGCCCGCCGGCTCTGGGCAACCTCAATGACTCGACCACTGACGCCAGCGTACTGCTGGTGCTCGGAGTGGTACTTCTCTGGGGTGGCGTACTGGGCTGGCGCAAAGCCCGACGCCGCATGCGCCAGCGCAGGGCTGACATGGCCATGTCTCCGCACCTGATGAAGAAACGCGACTGACCCACCCCGCGCCGCTTGGTAAACTGGGCGCCCCTGCGGAGGCCCCATGCAAGACGACGACCTTTCCCTGTTCAAAGCCCAGCTGCAAGGCGTGAAGCCGATCAAGCACGACCGTGCAGACACCGGCAAACCGAAGAGCGACCGCGCGCGACTGGCCACCTTGCGCCAGGCTGCCACCCAGCGTACCGACACCATCAAGGTCGACGGCCTGTCCGATCAGTTCGTCATCGACGTCGGCGCCGAAGACGCGCTGTTCTGGGCCGAAAACGGCGTGCAGGACGGCCAGATGCGCAAGCTCAAGCTGGGCCAGATTCCCTTCGACGGCAGCCTCGACCTGCACGGCATGAGCGTGGAAAAGGCCCGCGACACACTCTGGGATTTTCTCGCCGAAGCCACCAAGCTTGAAATCCGCTGCGTGCGGGTGACCCACGGCAAGGCAGTACGCACCGATGGCCGCAAGCCGATGATCAAAAGCCACGTGAACACCTGGCTGCGCCAGCATCCGCAGGTACTGGGCTTTGCCTCCTGTGTGGCCAAGCACGGGGGCACGGGGGCCATCTATGTGATGCTCAAACGCACCATGATGGATGGCCGTGACGAGTAATCGCTTGATCCGCTCCCCTACAAAGCGCTGATCGCAGCGCATAAAAAACCCGGCGCCAGGCCGGGTTTTCTGTACAGCGCAGCGCTGAATCAGGCCGGCGCTTTGGCGCGGGACTTGTACTCGCCGGTGCGGGTATCGATTTCGATCCAGTCGCCGATTTCGCAGAAGTCGGCAACCTTCACTTCGGTACCGTTGTTCAACTTGGCAGGCTTCATCACCTTGCCGGAGGTGTCGCCACGGGCGGAGCCTTCGGTGTAGGCCAGCTGACGCACGATGGTGGTCGGCAGGTCGACGGAGATAACCTTGCCTTCGAAGAACACGGCTTCGCAGACGTCGTTCATGCCTTCTTCGATGAACGGCAGAACGCTTTCCAGGTCTTCGGCGCGCAGCTCGTAGGAGTTGTACTCCGGATCCATGAACACGTAGTCGTCGCCGCTGATGTAGGACAGGTTCACTTCCTTGCGTTCAAGGATCACCGGCTCCATCTTGTCATCGGCTTTGTAGACGGTTTCGGTCTTGGAGCCGTTGATCAGGTTCTTCAGCTTCATCTTGACGATAGCGCTGTTACGACCGGACTTGGTGAACTCGGCCTTCTGGATCAGCCATGGCTGGCCGTCGATCAGGGCCACGCTGTTAGGCTTCATTTCTTGTGCGGTTTTCATACGAATATCCGGATCTGAATGGATTTACAAAATTCGAGGCCGCGTATCATAGCCAATTTCGATAAAACTGCACCAGCGCCGCGGCAAGATCTGCATATACCGCCTGGCGCCTGGCCCAGACTTGGGCATGGGCGGCCAACTCATCGGCGCGCTCCAGCCAGGCGGCCCAGGCCGGCGCCATGCCTTCGCCCGCATTCCACGCCCGCCATACGAGGCGCAGGGCGGCCTCGGCCTCGCTCGAAAGCCCCCGGCAATACAGTGCCATGAAGGCCTCGAGCTTTTCCCAGTGCGCCTCTTCCTGCTGTGGGTAGATATGCCAGACCAGCGGTCGGCCCGCCCATTGCGCACGCACGAAAGAATCCTCGCCGCGCACCAGGTTGAGGTCGCAGCACCAGAGCAGCGCGTCATACTGATCCTGCTGCATGAAGGGCAGCAGCTGCACGCTCAAGGCGCCGCGCTGCATGACCTCGCCAAGCATGAGCGGCGAACCGGCCCAGCGCTGCAAATCGCCGAGGATGCGTCCTTCCGGAACCAGCATATGGGTCGTTGTGTCAGCGCCAGCCAGGGCATCCAGCCAACCGGCCAGGGCACTATTCTCATAGGCGAACAGGGAAACCAGGCGCGCATCGGTGAGCGGGCTGATACCCAATGACGCAAGAAAATCAGTGCGGGCTCTGGCGTCACTCTGCAGCCGGTCGCGAGCGGCGAGCAGCCCGCTTTCGCGCAGCAGCCCACCCGTGCCGGCGCTGAAGCCTGGAAAGAAGAAGAACTTCTGCAGCCCATTACCCTGCATCGACGGCAGGCCGTGGCAACCTTCGACCCAGCTCTCGGCGCTCAGGTACTCCAGGTTCAACCAGAGTGCGGGCGCCTTGCGCGCCGCCATCGCCGCCACATACTCGGCGGGCAGCTCGCAGGCGAAGGCTTCGATCACCACATCCGCCGGCTCCACCGCCTGCCAGGCCTGCGCCCAATGGCACACCTCGACGCTGCTCAATAGCTGACAATCGGAATCCGCATCGGCCTGCGGGCAGATACGCGCCAGCGCCGCCAGATCATCGACCCACAGGCGCACCGCAGCGCCCTGCTCGGCCACCAGCTGCCGGGCCAGGCGCCAGGTCACGCCGATATCGCCGTAGTTGTCGACGACACGGCAGAAAATATCCCACCTCATAACGCCCTTCCCTTCAGGCCTGCAGCCCGCCCTCACACTGCCGCGTGTTCATGCTGGCATCGACCAGCGGCTCGGCCACTTCGACGCCGGGCACCACATCGGAAAGATCTTCCTGGCGCTCGTGCTCCAGCGCGCCCTGAACCAGATCCTCGGTCACCCGCAGCTCTGCCCCCACCATCGAGGCGGGCGTCGCCGGCTCGAATGGTGCCACAGGCTGAGGCGCGGGGCGCAGCTTGCGGCGCCAGAAGAACAACAGCACCAGGCAACCGTTGAGCAGGCTGAAGGCCAGGAACAAGCCGGCGTCGCCGTCATGCTCCATCAGCGGCGAGATCATCAGCGGGCTGATCGCCGAGCCCAGAGAGTTGATCAGCAGCAGCCCCTGCACCATACGCACCAGCGCGCCAGCAGGCGCCCGGTCAGCGGCGTGGCTGACTGCCACCGGGTAAACGGCGAACACGCCACCACCGAGCAGGAACAGCAGCACCATGAGCAGCAGCGGCGAAGACGGCAGAATCATGATCGCTAGGGAAATCAGCAGGCAGAACAGGCTCAGTACGATCAGCACACTCTGCCGATCATGCTGATCGGACCAACGCCCCACCGGGTACTGCAGCAGCATGGCGCCGAGAATCACGCTGGCCATCATCTGCCCGACCTCGCTGACGCTCATGCCGACGCGCTGCAGGTACAGCGGCAGCAGCGAATAGACCGCAGCGATGGCGATACCGGACCCGAAGCAGCCAATCACCCCGGTCGGCGTCATACGGATCAACTGCTGCGGCAGCAGCGGCTCGACCTTCTCCACCAAGGGCGTAACCCGCGGAATGATGCCCATGGGCAGCACCGACAACGACGCCAGCAGCCCGGCCACTATGAACGGCGCGGTGTCGCCCCAGGCATCGATGGCGCCGAGCTGCAACTGGCCGAGCATGCCGGAGCCGTAGAGCGCCATCATGTACAACGCCAGCAGGCGACCACGCACCTTCTGGTCACCCGCCAGAAGCATCCAGCTTTCGACGACGAGAAACACACCAAGAATCGACCAGCCGGCGATCAGCCGGAAGACGAACCAGGCCCAGGGGTCAAAGAACAGCCCCTGCAGCAGTACGCTCACCGCCGTCAGCGAGGCGAAACTGCTGTAGGCGCGGATATGGCCGATGCGCAGGATCAGCCGGTCATTGAACAGCGCTCCCAGGGTCAGGCCGATGAAATAGGAAGCCGACACGATACCGATCACCGTCGCCGACACGCCTGCCGCATCCAAGCGCAGTGTGGTCAGCGACGAAATGAAGCCGTTGCCGATACTGATGATGAACAAACCGAGCAAGGGCCCCAGCGCCATGCCAAGCAATTGCGACATAAAAACCTCGAAGCGATGCCGCCCCTTGAGCGCATCGGAAAAAAGAATGCTGTAACCGTTACAGGCTGCGCACACCATGCCGCTCGACGACAAGCGATGCTTGGCCGAGTGGGGGAATGTTTCAGGAAAGACGCCGCACGTAAACACGGACGCCAACACCCAAAAACCTCGAAAGCCGGGGCGGCTCTGGTTTTTGATTTTGTAAGGCGAGGGAGCTGAAACGGTGAAACCTGAGGGGCGCAGGCCGCCCATCAAAGGCCGCGGACGATACACGAGCAGAGGGGCTCGAACAATCGGCTCAGCCACGTAGTCGTGATCGATTGCCCACTAACCGCAACAGCAAAATACGACGATGCCGTCGCCTGCCATGCAAGCGACGGCCTCACTGCTCTGAGGGCTCAGCCTCGCTGGCGCTGAGCCTGGTCGCTCAGCGCACTCTTCCAGTCGTCGGCGTCGAGAAAACCGATCACCTGCAGCGAGTCGGAATCAGCAGCTTTACTGAAAAACAGCGCAGTTCCGTATTCCGGCGTGTCGCTGTCATAACCCAGAGACTTCTCAAACGCTGAGATACAACTGCTGTGGGTGACCAGAACCATATTCTTGCCCGGCACCTTATGCTCGAGCGCATCATCGAGCATCCGTTCTTTGCACCGATACAGCCAGTCTTCGTCCATACCCACGTCGTTGAACACCAGCGACTCGGTCTGGGCCGTGCGGGTAAGCGGGCTGTTGTAGACGTCGGTTCTGGTCAGACCCAGTTGCCCGAAACCATCTGCCAGCCAACCACCAACAGGGAGTGATCGGGAGGTGATGCCCTCCGTTCCCTCCAGGCAGGGATAGTCTTCCTTGTCGCAGCGCTCCAGATGACGCAGCAGAACGATCACATCGCCCTCCTGCCACTTGGCAAGGAGACTGGGCAACTCATGGCTGCGCTCTTCGGAAAGATCTTCGATCTCGGGCGGCTGCATCACGAACGCCCCCAGGGCAGTCGCGAAGGAAGCCGCCACGCAGGCGGCCACTGCGCCACGACGTTGACGAGCGCTCAGCTTGCTGTACAAGCGCCGCGCCGGGCGTAGAAACAGGGATTGCAACATCGGAACTCCAGCTTGACCGCCTCTATATCTTTCATCGGCGCGATCTAAGCTGACTCCATCGGTTGCGGATAGTTCGCAAATGGCGATAAGGCGGTTTGTAAGCCGATGTGCCTGCAAGCAGCTAACGGTGGATTGTTGGCTGCAAAACTGCCGTTTTAGCCCAAGACCGTTCCAAAACCTGAACACCAGAAACACAAAACCCCCGCTTCGCTAGGAATGACGGGGGTTTGCGTTGAATCGAAAGTGGCGGTGAAGAAGGGATTCGAACCCTTGATACGGTTTCCCGTATACACACTTTCCAGGCGTGCTCCTTCAACCGCTCGGACACTTCACCGGATCTCGCCAAACGCGCTGTCTGTCGAGGCGCGCTAATGTAATCGAAGGTTCTTCCAAACGCAAAACTTTTTTCAAAAGATTCATGCGCTTAAGCCATTGAGAGATGTCGGGGCGACGTACGCGCCATCGCTATGGTGCGAGCAAGCGCGCATAGCGCTGGCAGGCGAGGCCCGAGGAAAGCCGACAGTGGTAATCAGTCCACTCCATCACCGGCATGACCACCCCGCCCTGCACCTACATCGCCCAGCCAACCTGACTCTATGGTCACCCTTCGTGCTTTACCGGATCACGGCGGATGGGTAACGTCAGCCGCACTTTCACAACAAGGAGTCGACCATGAGCGACCTGATCAGCTACCAACTCGATGACGGCATCGCCACGCTGACGCTCAACAACGGCAAGGTCAACGCGATCTCGCCGGCGCTGATAGAGGCCTTCAACGCGGCCCTGGACCGCGCGACCCAGGACAAGGCCATCGTTATCCTCACCGGCCAGCCGGGTATTCTCTCCGGCGGCTACGACCTCAAGGTGATAACCTCCGGCCCGCAAAACGCAATCGATCTGGTCGCTGCCGGCTCGACGCTGGCCAGGCGCATGCTCGCCCATCCTTATCCCATCATCGCCGCCTGCCCCGGCCACGCAGTGGCCAAAGGCGCCTTCCTGCTGCTTTCCAGCGATTACCGCATCGGCGTTGAAGGAGCCTTCACTATCGGCCTCAACGAAGTGCAGATCGGCATGACCATGCACCACGTCGGCATCGAACTGGCGCGCGATCGTCTGCGCAAGTCCGCCTTCCATCGCTCGGTGATCAACGGCGAGATGTTTGACCCGCAAAGCGCCGTCGATGCCGGCTTCCTCGACAAGGTGGTACCGGCCGAGCAATTAATGGCTACCGCCCAGGCCGCGGCGGCGCAGTTCAAGAAGATCAACATGAACGCTCACCGCAAGACCAAGCTCAAGGTACGTGCCGCGCTGCTGGAAACTCTCGACAAAGCAATCGAGCTGGACAAGCAGCATTCGCTGTAACGCCAGCCGTGAAAGAGCCGCTCAGCGGCTACTGAGCACATCGAGATAAGCAGGTAAGCTGCGACCACTAATCTGGCACGGGGTACACCATGGGCGATGTGGTCGCAGCAGCGGTTTACAGCAAGGGTCGCAAAGTCAGCGACATTCACCTCGACGAAGGTCGGGAATGGGCCGCCAAGCCCGAACACTTCGTGTGGATCGGCCTGCACGACCCCGGCAACCAGGAACTCGGCAACCTGCAACAACAGTTCAATCTGCATGAGCTGGCTCTAGAAGATGCGCTGCAGCGGCACACACGTCCCAAGCTCGAAATCTTCGGCGATGCGCTGTTTCTGGTGCTCTACTCGCCCGTACATATCGCTAATGAACTGACTTTTGTGGAAACCCAGCTATTCGCCGGCAAGGGTTACGTAATCAGCGCCCGCTACGGCGACTCCGCGTCCTACACCAAGGTACGTCAGCGCTGCGAGGCGCGGCCGCTGCTGCTTGAGCACGGCGAAGACTTCGTACTCTACGCCTTGATCAGTTTCATCATCGAGAACTACCGGCCGCTGATGGACACCTATTACACCGAGTTGGAGCAACTCGAGCAAACCGTGCTCGAATGCGCCATGACCCACGGCGAGGTGGTACGTATCCAGCAGTTGCGCCGAGATCTTCTGCGCCTGCGCCGCAATATCGGGCCCCTCGCGGAGATCTGCCAGGAGCTGCAGCACCTGGACTTCCCCTTTATCGACAAAAACATGCGACCGTACTTTCGCGACGTGGCGATTCACGTCAATCGGCTGCTCGAGGACCTGACCAATCTGCGGGAGATGGCCGACCATGCCATCGAAGTCGGCCTTCTGCTCGAGTCATCCCGGCAGAGCGTGGTGCAGCGCAAGTTCGCCGCCTGGGCGGCGATACTGGCCTTTCCCACCGCGGTAGCCGGCATCTACGGCATGAACTTTCACAACATGCCGGAGCTGAACTGGCAGTACGGCTACTTCGCCGTACTCGGCGTGATCGGCGCTGGCTGCGTAGGGCTGTACGCCAGCTTCCGCCATTACGGCTGGCTGTAGCGCGACCAGAGCACGCTGTTGCAGTGTGCTCTCAGCTCGATCTGCTCACTGACGCATCCCACGGCCGCTGACCAGCAGGCGAACGCACAGCACATAGAGCACCGCCGTGGCGACCAGCATGAAGCCGATGGCGGTGCCGATGCTGATGTCCGACACGCCGAGGATGCCGTAACGGAAGGCGTTGACCATGTGCAGCACCGGGTTGGCCATCGATACCGTCTGCCAGAACGGCGGCAGCAGGCTGATCGAATAGAACACCCCACCCAGGTAGGTCAGCGGCGTCAGCACGAAGGTCGGGATGATCGAGATATCGTCGAAGTTGCGCGCGAACACCGCGTTGACGAAACCACCGAGGGAGAAGATCGTCGCCGTCAGCAACACCACCAGTACTGTCAGCCCAAGGTGATGCACCTGCAAGTGGGTGAAGAACAGCGACAGGATGGTGACGATGACGCCCACCGCCAGGCCGCGCAGCACGCCACCGGTGACGTAACCGATCAGGATGGTATGCGGCGAGACCGGCGAGACCATCAATTCTTCGACCGAGCGCTGAAACTTGCTGCCGAAGAAGCTCGACACCACGTTGCCGTAGCTGTTGGTGATCACCGACATCATGATCAGCCCCGGTACGATGTATTCCATGTAGGTGAAGCCACCCATGTCGCCGATCTGCCGGCCGATCAGATTGCCGAAGATCACGAAGTACAGAACCATGGTGATCGCCGGCGGCAACAGGGTCTGCGGCCAGATGCGCATGAAGCGGCGCACTTCGCGATAGACGATGGTGCGCAAGGCCACCAGATTGGCGCTGAACTCGGACTGCTCGTGCATCATACGGCCACCTTCGACAGGTTCTTCTCGACCAGGGACACGAACAGCTCCTCCAGGCGGTTGCTCTTGTTACGCAGGCTCAGCACCTCGATGTCGTGCGCCGCCAACTGACGGAACAGGTCGGTGACGCCCTGGCTCTTGTCGACCTGCACTTCGAGGGTGTGATGGTCGACCAGCTTGACCGGATAACCGGCAAGGGCCGGCACGGCAGCCAGATCGTGCTTGAGATCGAGCAGGAAGGTCTCGACGTGCAGCTTGCCCAGCAGCGCCTTCATGCTGGTGTTCTCGACGATCCGCCCGTGGTCGATGATGCCGATGTTGCGGCACAGCTGCTCGGCCTCTTCCAGGTAATGGGTGGTGAGAATGATGGTAATGCCTTGCTTATTGAGGTCGGTGAGAAAACTCCACATCGAACGGCGCAGCTCGATGTCGACGCCCGCGGTCGGCTCGTCGAGGATCAGCAGGCGCGGTTCATGCACCAGCGCGCGGGCGATCATCAACCGGCGCTTCATGCCACCGGAGAGCTCTCGTGACGCCACGCCGCGCTTTTCCCACAGCCCCAGCTGGGTGAGGTATCGCTCGGCGCGCTCCTTGGCCAGGCGCGCCGGAATGCCGTAATAGCCGGCCTGGGTCACGACGATGTCGAAGACCTTTTCGAACTGGTTGAAGTTGAATTCCTGGGGTACCACGCCGATGCAGCGCTTGAGCGCGGCGGGCTGGGCGTCCAGATCGTGGCCGAATACGTTGACCGTACCGCTGGACTTGTTCACCAGGGTGGAAAGAATTCCGATGGTGGTGGACTTGCCGGCGCCGTTTGGCCCCAGCAAGGCGAAGAAGTCGCCCTCGGCGACGTCAAGGTCGAGACCATGCAAGGCGGTGAAGCCGTTGCCGTAGGTCTTGGTCAGCTGTCGGATCGACAGAGCAGTACTCATAAAGGATATGCACCCATTAAAAAGACAGGGTTTAGAGGGGGGATGCCATGCAAACATTGCAACGCAATTGCCCACTCAGGGCGCCTCTAAAAACGTAGGCGAGGCAGTCATCGCAAGGCGAAAACAGGCGAAAAAGCGGAGTTTACAGCTTGTAAATGAGCATTTTTAGCCTGTTTTCAACGCTGCGATGACAACGCAGGTAGTTTTTAGAGGTGCCCTCAGGTCAGGTCGGTCATCACCGCGCGCCGATAGGCCGGCCGCTCACACAAGCGGGCGTACCAGGCCTGCAGGTTGGGCTGCGCTGGCCGCTCGATGGGCATTTCGAACCAAGCATAGATGAAGCTGCCCAGCGGGATGTCGCCCATGGCGAAGCGCTCGCCGGACAGGTAGGGCTGCTCGCCCAACGCTTTTTCGGGCAGCGCCAACAAGTCGATACAGCGTTGCCGAGCCGCTTCGATCACCACTTCATTGCGCTGCTCGACCGGAGTACGCAAAACGCCCCAGAACAGATCGCGAAACTCGCCGGCGAAGCTGGAGGTCGTCCAGTCCATCCACTTGTCGCCGCACGCACGGCTGGCAGGCTCTTCAGGGTAAAGGCTGCCCGGCGCATAGGCCGCGGCCAGGTAGCGCACGATGGCGTTGGATTCCCATAACACCAGGTCGCCGTCTTCGATCATCGGCACGCGCCCATTGGGATTGCGTGCCAGGTACTCGGGTTGGTCGACCACCCCGAAGGCGCCACCGGCCTCGACGCGCTGGTAAGCGACACCTGCTTCTTCAGCGCACCACAGCGCCTTGCGTACATTACTGGAATTCTTGCGACCCCAAATTTTCAGCATCACCCATCGTCCTTATCAGAGTCCTGCCTGCCAGGAGGCTGACAACCCTACCACTGTGTCGCCAGGAAGGAAGCCGGCCACAATAATGTTGGCTATCGACCGGGTTCATACCGCAGGCAGTCAGCACCATTGGGCACCTGACCAACAGGTCATCCGCGCAGACAATTTGTTATCCGAACTCGCCTGCCTGGCGCGGGGTCACTATCGGAACGTGACCGGCCGCATCTGCTCAGCAAGCGCCCTGTTACACCCCCTGTCGGCAGCTTCCACCCAAGCCGACTACGATTATGGCGGCGCTTGCCGTTCTGCTGTCGCCATCACGGAGGATTCTGCATGCTCGCTGTCTGGTTGCTCGTCCTGGTTCTCGGTACGGCCTATCTGGCCCACCGCCGCACGGCTCCCCTGCCCGCCTTGGCCATCGTTGCCGCCTACCTGCTCGTCATGGGCGCCTACAGCCATGCTCCCAGCTGGCTGATGGTGATCTTCTGGCTGCTGTGGCTGGCCGTCGCCCTGCCACTGGCGCTTCCGGAGCTGCGCCGCAAGCACTTCACCAAGCCGCTGTTCGCCTGGTTCCAGAAGGTGCTGCCGCCGATGTCCAATACCGAAAAGGATGCCATCGAAGCCGGCACCGTCTGGTGGGACGGCGAGCTGTTCAGTGGCCGCCCCGACTGGGACAAGCTGCTGGCTTACCCGAAAGCCCGGCTGACCGAGGAAGAACAGGCCTTTATCGACGGCCCGACCGAAGAGCTGTGCGCCATGGTCAGCGAATGGCAGATCGGCCAACGCATGGATCTGCCGCCCGAAGCCTGGGATCACATTAAACAGCACGGTTTCTTCGCCCTGATCATTCCCAAGGAATACGGCGGCAAGGGATTCTCGGCCTACGCCCACTCCCAGGTGGCGATGAAGCTGGCCACCCGCAGCGGCGACCTGGCCTCCACCGTGATGGTGCCCAACTCCCTGGGCCCGGCCGAGCTGCTGCTGCATTACGGCACCGAAGAACAGCGCAATCATTACCTGCCGCGCCTGGCTCGCGGTGAAGACATTCCCTGCTTTGCCCTGACCGGCCCGCTGGCCGGCTCCGATGCCGGCGCCATGCCCGACAGCGGGGTGATCTGCAAAGGCCAGTGGAACGGCGAGGAAGTCGTCGGCCTGCGCCTGAACTGGGAAAAGCGCTACATCACTCTCGGCCCGGTAGCGACCCTGCTGGGCGTGGCCTTCAAGGCCTATGACCCGGATCATCTGCTCGGCGACAAGGAAGAGCTCGGCATCAGCCTGGCGCTGATTCCGACCGACACTCCCGGCGTGAACATCGGTCGTCGCCACGTGCCGCTGGGCGCCGCCTTCATGAACGGCCCGAACTCCGGCAAGGATGTATTCATCCCCCTCGACTACCTGATCGGTGGGCCGGACTACCTCGGCAAGGGCTGGATGATGCTGATGAACTGCCTGTCGGTCGGCCGTTCGATTTCCCTTCCGGCTGTAGGCACCGGCGCCGCCAAGTTCACCAGCCTGGTCACCGGCCAGTACAGCCAGGTGCGCGAGCAGTTCAACGTACCGCTCTCGGCCTTCGAAGGTATCCAGGAAGCCCTTGCGCGTATCGGCGGCAATGCCTGGCTGATGGACAGCGCGCGCATCCTAACCGCCAACGCGGTGGATCTGGGCGAGAAACCATCGGTGCTTTCGGCGATCCTCAAATACCACCTGACCGAACGCGGCCGTGAATGCATCACCCACGCCATGGACGTGCACGGCGGCAAAGGCATCATCATGGGCCCGAGCAACTACCTGGGCCGTTCCTGGCAAGGTGCGCCGATATTCATCACCGTCGAGGGCGCCAACATCCTCTCGCGCAACCTGATGATCTTCGGTCAGGGCGCCATCCGCTGCCATCCCTACGTACTCAAGGAAATGGCCCTGGCCGGCCGCGAGGACCGCGACCAGGCGCTGCTGGAGTTCGACGATTTGCTGATGCAGCACATCGGCTTCGCCGTCAGCAATGCCGCCAGCACGTTGATCCTGAGCCTCAGCCTGGGCCTGCTCGGCAAGGTGCCGGGGGACCGCATCAGCCGCCCCTACTTCCGCGCTCTCAACCGCCTGAGCGCCGCGTTCGCCATGCTGGCGGACCTGAGCATGATGCTGCTGGGTGGTGAGCTGAAGCGCCGTGAGCGTCTGTCGGCCCGCCTGGGCGACGTACTCAGCCATCTGTATCTGGCCTCGGCGGCGCTCAAGCGCTATCACGACCAGGATTACCCGGAGCACGTGCGCCCGCTGCTGCACTGGGCATTGGAAGAAAGCCTGGGCAAGGCCGAAAACGCCATCGACGAGCTGCTTAGCAACTTCCCAAACCGCCTGCTCGGCAGCGCCCTGCGCGTGCTGGTGTTCCCGTTCGGCCGCCGTCACCAGGGTCCGGACGATCACCTCGATGCGCAAGTCGCCGCGATCATTGGTCAAAATGCCGGTGACCCAGCGCTCGAGGCCGTGCTCGAAGGTTGCTTCCGCCCCACCTCGACCGAGGACCCGGTTGGCGCTCTGCAACACGCCTTCAATCTACTGCAGGAAGCTGCGCCACTGCAGAAGAAACTACATAAGGCCGTCAAGGCCGGGCAAGTGCGTGAAACGCCTGGGCAGAATGAGATAGAAACGGCGGTCGCCGCCGGCGTGCTCAGCGCCGAGGAAGGCCAGCAACTGCAGCGCGCCGAGCAGGCCCGCCGCGTGGTGATCGACGTCGACGACTTCAGCAAGGAGGAGCTGCTGCCCAGCGAAGGCAAGGTGAGGTAATCGCAAGGCAGAGACGACAGCGGGCGCCATGGACCTTATACTCCGGCGCCCGTTTTACTTTCAGGATCACCCGGACATGGCCAATCCCCACCTCGACCACCACATCGTCCTGCTCAACCACCTGCGCACCATCCTGGTCGCCCTGGGTGAAGCCGAGCAGATCCTCGATGCCAGCCATGCCAACTTTCTCGAGCGCTACGACGAGTTGCTCGCCGAGCTGCCCGTGGACATGGAGCGCAGCCAGTACCTGGGCCAGGAACTGATCAGCCAGATCTTCCAGCGCTACCCGCAGATCGCCCACTTGGTGCCGCGCGACCTGCTGTGGTTCTTCGGCGGCGATTGCCTTCACTTCATGCCGGACGAAGAGATCGAGTTGTACCAGCAGCTCGACGAACGTCGTTTCTACGCCGAAGAGAACGACGAGCCGTTCGACTGGAACCAGGAAAAGCAGCTGCTGGCCATGCCGGCACCGACAAGCCGACACTGACGAAAAAGCCCGCCAGCAGTAGTGATGCTGGAGGGCTTTTTCTTAGCGCCGAAACGCAGATACGAAAACGCCGCTCGATTGAGCGGCGTTTTCGTTTATTTGGAGCGGGAAACGAGACTCGAACTCGCGACCCCGACCTTGGCAAGGTCGTGCTCTACCAACTGAGCTATTCCCGCA
>NZ_FOMO01000002.1:57592-777423 GCF_900112645.1 Phytopseudomonas straminea
TGGCGTCCCCTAGGGGACTCGAACCCCTGTTACCGCCGTGAAAGGGCGGTGTCCTAGGCCACTAGACGAAGGGGACATTGCCCGGAATTTCCGGCTTCCCCGTTGTGCTTTTCAGCATTACCGTGGAAGTGGCGCGCATTCTATGGAGCCTTTCAACACTCGTCAACAGCTCATATAAAAATTTTTAAAATCAACGACTTCAATCTGATTCCAGGACCATCGGCAGAGTGCTTGCCGAGCATGCCTGCTTTAATGCGACAAGCGAAACGCGCTGGCTTCGCGCAAACCGCGCAATGATGGCAGAACGCGAGTAAGATGACTGACATCGACAGGCAGCCACCGCCTCGCGGATCGCTGCGCCCTGCCCCGACAGCTTTAAAGAGGTTAAGACGATGTCCTCGCTCGTTATCACCATGGCGATAATCGGCGGTATCACGCTGTTGGTGCTGCTGGCCTACCTGAATCAATTGGCTGAGAACAACAAACGCAAGAAGGCCCGACTCAAGGCTGACCTGGCTGAGCGTTACCGGCGCATTGCCGACCTCAACGAGCAGTTCGTCGGCCAGTTCATGAGCCCTGAACTCAAATTGCTGCTGTGCCGCCTGCAGCTGCAGTTCGCCGAACGCATTCTGGAAGTCGACAAGCAGGACACGGTCTACGCGACCATGGCCGAAGAGCTGCGCAAGCTGATCGCCATGGGCCAAGACATCCCCGTTCGCAATGCGCCTTACGCCGTCACCGACGATGCCAAGGCTACCCAGGTCCGCGCCCAGCTGGAGGCACTGCATGGCCAAGTTGGCAAATTAGCCCAGAACGGCCAGCTGCCGGTGGACGAAGCGAAAAAGTGGGCAAAGGATATTCGCCACATGCTGGTGCAGCTATACATTGACCTTTACGGTAACCAAGCCAAGCAGGCGTTGCAGCAGCAACAGAACGGGCATGCCCGCCTGGCTCTGGAGCGTGGTGTGCAGTTCCTGCAGAAGCAGCCAGACACTGCGCGTTATCAGGCGACCCTGGCGCAGTTCCAGAAGCAGCTGGAGCGGGTCAATGCGATGCTGGTCAGCGCCCAAGCGCCAACCGGCGACGCCGACAGCGAGCTGACCGAGGGTCTCAAATCGATGGAAGACGACGGCTGGAAGAAAAAGGCGCTGTACGACTGAGAGGCCTGCGCCTCTCAGCCCTCACTTCTCTTTTAGCAATCACTGGCGCGCAGCAGCACAGCGGCCAGCCCTTCGATACCGCGCTGATCCACCTCGCTGAAACGCCCCATTCTTGGGCTGTCCAGATCCAATACGCCGATTAGCCGGCCATCCTTGACCAAAGGCACCACCAGCTCGCTGTTGGATGCGCTGTCGCAGGCGATATGCCCGGGGAAGGCATGCACATCCTCGATGCGCTGGGTTTGCCGCGATGCCGCCGCAGCGCCGCACACGCCGCGTCCGAACGCGATCCGCACGCAGGCCACCTTGCCCTGGAACGGGCCGAGCACCAGCTCATCGTCCTTCACCAAGTAGAAGCCGGCCCAGTTCAGACCTTCCAGCTCGTGATAAATGAAGGCGCTGAACTGCGCAGCATTGGCGATGAAGTCCCGCTCACCGGACAAAAGTGCTTCCAGCTGGGCAGTCATCAAGGCGTAACCATCCAGCCCCGAACCGGTCTGACTCAAATCGATCATTGCGAAGTCTCCAGTAACTGCAGCCCGACCCAGTGGCGGGCAAACTGATAGGCACACCTTCCATTGCGGTTGCCGCGTCCGGTGGCCCAGCGCACGGCGAGCTTTTCCAGCTCCTCGCTCCACCGCCATTGCAGGCCGGCCTGCTCTGCCTGAACCTCGACCCAGTGACGCACCACATCCAGGTAATGCTCCTGGGTGAACGGATAGAAGGAAAGCCACAGGCCGAAGCGGTCCGACAATGCGATCTTGTCCTCGACGGCCTCGTTCGGGTGCAGCTCGCCGTCGACCATCTTGGTGTTGGCGTTGTCGCTCTCGCGCTCCGGCACCAGGTGTCGACGGTTGGACGTGGCGTACAGCAGCACATTCTCCGGCGAGCGCTCCAGCGAGCCATCGAGCACGCTCTTGAGTACCCGGTAATCACCCTCGCCCGCCTCGAATGACAAATCGTCGCAGAACAGGATGAAACGCTGCGGGAGCGTCATCAGTTGCTCGACCACCCGCGGCAAATCGGCCAAGTGGTCACGCTCGATCTCGATCAAACGTAGCCCGGCGCTGGCATGCTCGGCCAACAGCGCGCGAACCAGCGACGATTTACCTGTGCCACGCGCGCCCCAAAGCAGCGCGTGGTTGGCCGGCATGCCCTGCACGAACTGGCGGGTGTTACGCGCCAGTTGCTCGCGCTGGGCATCGACGCCAATCAGGTCGGACAGATTCATGTCCAGACTGACCTTGAGCGCCTGCAGATAGCCCGAGCGCCCCTCACGCTGCCAGCGCGCGGCGAGGGTATGACGCCAGTCCAGCGGTTCGCGCTCGGCCGGCAATAGCGGCTCTAGGCGCATCAGCACGCTCTCGGCGCGCTGTAGAAAATCGGTAATGCGCGAATCCACGTAGCAGCTCCTCGGATATTCAGTCTGTGAGTCAGGCGTGCCGAAAAATAGGCCAGATCGACTATGCTTGGGCAGCGAACGGAACGAGACAGCGCCCCAATATGGAAATACCACTCAGACAGCGACTGTCATTCAAGCAGGCAGGCCTCACCGTTCTGGTCGCCTTCATTCTCGGCGCGCTGCTCAGTCTGGTGCAGATCGGCGTCGATTATGCCAGTGAAGACGCTGCCATCAACCGCGAGATTCGTGCACTGATGGAGATCAGCCACGATCCCGCCGCCCGAATCGCCTACAACATCGATGCCGAACTCGCCCAGGAGCTGGTCGTCGGCCTGCGCCGCTCCCCCGCGGTAATCACCGCACGCATCGTCGACAGCAATGGCGAAGAGTTGGCCAGCGCCACGCAGCCATCCATGCAGAGCCGCTACCGGCTGTTCAGCGATTTCCTGTTCGGCGCCACACGTCACTTCCAGACCACACTTTCGGTCGGTCACGCACCGGATGAGCCGCTCGGCATGCTGCAGCTGGACATCGATACCTACGCGTTCGGCAGCAATTTTCTCAAACGCTCGATGCTGACCATGATCAATGGTTTCACCCGCAGCCTGCTGCTTTCGGCGATCCTCCTGGTGCTGTTCTACTTCATGCTGACCAAGCCATTTAACCAGGTTATCCAGGCACTGGCCGAGCGCGACCTGCGTACTCCGGATCGCACGCCACTGCCCTGCCCCCCCGGTCACGAGCGCGATGAACTTGGCGTACTGGTGAAAGTCGCCAATCGACAATTTGCCAGCATCGCCACCGAGATCGAGCAGCGGCGCAGTGCCGAAGACCGGCTTACCGACTATCTGGGCGAACTGGAAGCCATCGTCTCGGCCCGCACAGTCGAGTTGAAGGCCGCCAACAGCCGCCTCAGCCGCTCCAATGAAGAGCTGGAGCAGGCCCGCCGTGACGCCCTGGCCATGGCCCAGGCGCGCTCGATTTTCCTGGCCAACATGAGTCACGAGATCCGTACGCCACTGAACGGCTTACTGGGCATGCTCGCCCTGTCACTCGAAGGCCCGCTGAGCAGCGAACAACGCCAGCAGCTGTCCATCGCCCACGACTCGGGCAAGGTGCTGGTCGACCTGCTCAACGACATTCTCGATTTGTCCAAATTCGAGGCCGGCCAGCTGGAACTGGAGCGTATCGCCTTCGACCTCGGCGCGCTGGTGGAAGGCACTGCCAGCCTGCTCTCGCAAAATGCCCAGGCCGGCGTGGAGCTGACCTGCCTGATCGATCCCCGGCTGCCCGCACAGGTGCTCGGCGACCCGACCCGTGTCCGGCAGATCGTCAGCAACCTGCTGTCCAACGCCCTGAAATTCACCCGCGAAGGACGCGTCGACATTCGCATCGGCGCCGAGGGCGAACGTATCCGTATCGAGGTGTGCGACACCGGTATCGGCATCGCCGAAGATGCCCAGGCGCGTATCTTCCAGCCGTTCACTCAGGCCGGCGCCAACATCACCCGGCAGTTCGGTGGTACCGGGCTCGGCCTGGCGCTGACTCGCCGCCTGTGCGAGGCGATGCAGGGCAAACTGGAGCTGCAATCCACACCTGGCAGCGGCAGCCGTTTCAGCGCCATCCTGCCATTGCAGGGCCTGGAGGTACCGTCCGCGGCGCCAAAGCTGGGTGGGCGCGTACTGGCGATTTGCGGCGCCGATACCGGGCTTGCCGAGCTGCTGCCGGTGCTGATCGGCAATTGGGGCCTGAGTTACCGCCGCCTAGACAGCGCCCGGGACGTCGAAGATATCGAGGCAGACGTAATCATCAGCGACTGCCCCGGCTGCATGAAAAAGCTGCGCGGGCAAACCGCGGTGCCGATTATCCTGGTCACTGCATACGGTAGCTTTCTGGATGCCGAACAGGCTGCCGCACTGGCTCCACTGGAACAGGTCGCAAGACCCCTGACACGCCAGCATCTGCTGCAGGCACTCAGCCATGCGCTGAAAAATTCGCCGGAAGAATCGACCAGCGCTCCTGCCCCGACTGTGAGCGACCGCAAGCCGGCCCGCGTGCTGCTGGTCGAGGACAACCCGGTCAACCAGCTGGTCGCCAAGGGCATGCTGGCCAAACAGGGGCTCGAAGTGGTGCTGGCCAATAATGGCCAGCAGGCGCTGGAGCGGCTGCAGGAAAACACCTTCGAACTGGTGCTGATGGACTGCAACATGCCGATCATGGACGGCTACGAAGCCAGCCGCCGCATCCGCGAAAACCCGGCTTGGCGGCACCTGCCAGTCATCGCCCTGACCGCCAACGCGCTGTCGGACGAGCGCGAGCGCTGCCTGGCCGCGGGCATGAACGACTACCTGGCCAAGCCGTTTCGCCGTGAAGAGCTGCTCGTCCTGCTCGACCAGTGGCTGCCCGCCTGAGCGGCAGCCCATCGGCTAATCAGAAATTTGCCCGGCGATGCGCTGCAACAGCACATCCAATTGCGCGCGCAAGGGCGCCAGCTGCTCGCTGTCGACGCCCTGCTCGCAGAGCAGCTGACGCTTGAGAGCCGGCACGCGGTTGCGAAGCTCACGGCCCTGCTCGCTGAGGCATAGATGCATCTCGCGCTCGTCCGCATTGCTGCGCCGGCGGTCGATCAGCCCGGCCGCCTGCAGACGCTTGAGCAGCGGTGTCAGGGTGCCCGAGTCAAGCAGCAGGCGCTCACCGAGGGCCTTGACCGTCGGCTGTGGCGGCGCCTGCTCATCCCACTCCCAGAGCACCAGCATCACCAGGTACTGTGGGTAGGTCAGTTGCAGCGCTTCGAGCATCGGCTTGTAGGCTCGCACCACCTGTCGGGACGCGGCGTACAGCTTGAAGCACAGCTGCCGGTCGAGTTTCAACTCATCCATCGATGAGCGCTTCGATGGCCGCCTGCAGCGCATGCGGCTTGGTGGCCGTGGCGAAGCGCGTGACCTGACGGCCATCGCCACTGATCAGGAACTTGGTGAAGTTCCACTTGATGCGCTGGGTACCGAGCAAACCCGGCGCCCGGCGCTTGAGTTCCACGAACAGCGGATGGGCGCCCGGGCCATTGACCTCAACCTTGCGAAACAGCGGAAAGCTCACACCGAAATTCAGCTCACAGAAACTGGCGATGGCTTGCTCGTCACCCGGCTCCTGCTTACCGAACTGGTTGCAGGGAAATCCCAGTACCACCAACCCCTTGTCACGGTGCTGCTTCCACAACGTTTCCAGCCCTTGATACTGCGGCGTGTAGCCACACTGGCTGGCGGTGTTGACCACCAAAATGGCCTTGGCGCCGAAATCGGCCAGGCACTTCTGCTCGCCGGCGATAGTGGTGCAGGGAATTGTCAGCAGATCCTGGCTCATTAGATGACGCTCTTTTGATGGATAGAGCGTAAAGAATAGTAAGCAATT
This sequence comes from Phytopseudomonas straminea, assembly GCF_900112645.1. Lineage (GTDB taxonomy): Bacteria > Pseudomonadota > Gammaproteobacteria > Pseudomonadales > Pseudomonadaceae > Aquipseudomonas > Aquipseudomonas straminea. The sequence goes on from NZ_FOMO01000002.1 coordinate 63,563, forward strand.
AAATTGTATACAACTTAATTAATTAAAAATCAGGCCCGCCATCAGCGGGCCTGATAACAGCGTGTGGTACCTACGTCTCGCGTGGCACGTGCTTGAGCGACACCGAGTTGATGCAGTAGCGCTGCCCGGTCGGCCGCGGGCCATCGGGAAACACATGACCCAGGTGAGCGTCGCAATTGCTGCAGCGCACTTCGATGCGGTGCATGCCGTGGCTGAAGTCGTCCAGCTCGGTGATCACCTGGTCGTTGAGCGGCTGGAAATAACTTGGCCAGCCACAGCCGGAATCGAACTTGGCATCCGAGTCGAACAGCGGCGTGCCGCAGCACACGCACTGGTAGATGCCCGGCACCTTGCTGTCGTGGTACTCACCGGTGAACGGCCGTTCGGTGCCGCCCAGGCGGCAGACGTTGAACTGCGCGTCGGTCAGCTCATCGCGCCAGGTTTCCAGTGGTTTTTCGAGCTTGCTCACAGGCCGTCCTCCTCAGGATAAAAAAGCCCTATCTGTATCTTTGCCCGACTCAGGCTGACACGTATGATTCGACACCTCAACCCGCCACGGCGCGCAGCCGCCTCGGCCCATTAGAGGCCGCCTTTCTTCGATTCGGGATTCTTCACCATGCAGGTCAGCAAATCCAACAAGCTCGCCAACGTCTGCTACGACATTCGCGGCCCGGTGCTCAAACACGCCAAGCGTCTGGAAGAGGAAGGCCAGCGCATCCTCAAGCTGAACATCGGCAACCCGGCGCCGTTCGGCTTTGAGGCCCCCGAAGAAATCCTCCAGGACGTGATCCGCAACCTGCCCACGGCGCAAGGCTACAGCGACTCCAAGGGCCTGTTCAGCGCGCGCAAGGCAGTGATGCAGTACTGCCAGCAGAAGCAGATCGAAGGCGTCGGCATCGAGGACATCTACCTGGGCAACGGCGTGTCCGAGCTGATCGTCATGGCCATGCAGGCGCTGCTCAACAACGGTGACGAAGTGCTGATCCCGGCACCCGACTACCCGCTGTGGACCGCCGCCGTGGCGCTCTCCGGCGGCAAGCCGGTGCATTACCTGTGCGATGAGCAGGCCGGCTGGTTCCCGGATATCGCCGACATGCGCGCCAAGATCACCCCGAACACCAAGGCGCTGGTGCTGATCAACCCGAACAACCCCACCGGCGCCGTGTATTCGCGCGAAGTGCTGCTGGATATCGTCGAACTGGCCCGCCAGCACAACCTGGTGATCTTCTCCGACGAGATCTACGACAAGATTCTTTATGACGAAGCCCAGCACATCTCCACCGCCTCCCTGGCGCCGGACGTGCTGTGCCTGACCTTCAACGGCCTGTCCAAATCCTACCGCGTGGCCGGTTTCCGCTCCGGCTGGGTGATCATTTCCGGCCCCAAGCACAACGCGAAAAGCTACATCGAGGGTCTCGATATCCTGGCCAACATGCGCCTGTGCGCCAACGTGCCCAGCCAGCATGCGATTCAGACAGCCCTGGGCGGCTACCAGAGCATCAATGATCTGGTACTGCCCAACGGTCGCCTGCTGGAACAGCGCAACCGCACCTGGGAGCTGCTCAACGACATTCCCGGCGTCAGCTGCGTCAAACCCATGGGCGCGCTTTATGCCTTCCCGAAGATCGACCCCAAGGTCTGCCCGATCCACAACGACGAGAAGTTCGTCCTCGACCTGCTGCTCTCCGAGAAGCTGCTGATCGTCCAGGGCACCGCCTTCAACTGGCCGTGGCCGGACCACTTCCGCGTGGTCACCCTGCCCCGCGTCGACGATCTGGAGCAGGCCATTGGCCGCATCGGCAACTTCCTCAAGACCTACCGCCAGTAACTTCAGCCTGTGCGGATGCCAGACCAGGCATCCGCCTCCTTCGCCGCCAGAGCACGAGCCCATGGACCTGCAGATAGACGACTTCTACAAGGACGCCGCCAGCGGCTTGCTGATGCTCTACCAGGCCTTTCCGCGCAAGGTATCGCTGTACGTGGAAGACCTGATCGGTCGCGAAGAACCGGATGAATTCGGTTTGCCGAGCAAACGCCACCAGGCCTGCCTGGGCGCGCTGCTGTGGCTGGCCGAAGAAGGCTACCTGCGCTACGAATCCACCATCGGTTATGACGCGCTGGATCAGGCGGTGCTGACCGAAAAAGGCTTTCTGCGTCTGTCGCGCGGCATTCCCCGGGCGATCAGCGAGGGGGAAGCCTTGCCGCCGGCGGTGGATCGAGTGCAGGCGACCCTGGCCTTTCAGTTGCGCGAAGCGCTCGCCCAGCAACATGGTGAACGGATTGCGCGCCTGACCCGCCAGTTGTTCGAACAGCGCCCTGCTACCCCTTACTGACTGCACTCGGCACAGCGAAAGCAGCGGTTTTTCTTGGCCTCGATTGAAATAAACGCGAAAAAGTCCATCTAAGCTTTGCCGCCCGCGTGAGGCTGCTTGCAGCCGCTGAGCCAGGCGACACAGTTTGAAATAGTGACTCGGTTGAATCGCTACAGGGCGCGCCCTTATATAGCCGCCGTATCGAGCCTGTCTTTCCCTTGAGGAGTCGTTTCACACCATGATGCGCATTATGTTGTTCCTGGCTACCAACTTGGCGGTACTGGTTATCGCCAGCATCACCCTCAAACTGCTGGGGGTTGATCGCTTCACCGGCCAGAACCACGGCAGCCTGCTGATCTTCTGCGCCGTCTTTGGTTTTGCCGGCTCGCTGGTCTCGCTCTTCCTGTCCAAGTGGATGGCGAAGATGAGCACCGGGACCGAAATCATCACCCAGCCGCGCACCCGCCACGAACAGTGGCTGCTGCAGACCGTCGAAGAGCTGTCGCGCGATGCCGGCATCAAGATGCCGGAAGTGGGTATCTTCCCGGCTTATGAATCCAACGCCTTCGCCACCGGCTGGAACAAGAACGACGCGCTGGTCGCCGTCAGCCAGGGCCTGCTCGAGCGCTTCTCGCCTGACGAGGTGAAAGCCGTACTGGCGCACGAAATCGGCCATGTGGCCAATGGCGACATGGTGACGCTTGCGCTGATCCAGGGCGTGGTGAACACTTTCGTGATGTTCTTCGCACGTATCTTCGGTAACTTCGTCGACAAGGCGATCCTGAAGAACGAAGACGGCCACGGCATTGGCTACTTCGTGGCAACCATCTTCGCCGAACTGGTGCTGGGTATCCTGGCCAGCATCATCGTCATGTGGTTCTCGCGCAAACGCGAGTACAAGGCCGACGAAGCCGGCGCACGATTGGCCGGCAAGGGTGCGATGATCGCCGCCCTGCAGCGCCTGCGTGCCGAACAGGGCGTACCGGTGCAGATGCCCGACAGCCTGACCGCCTTCGGCATCAACGGCGGCCTTAAGAACGGCCTGGCGGGCCTGCTGATGACTCATCCGCCGCTGGAAGAGCGTATCGAAGCCCTGCGCCGCATGGCCTGATCGAAACGCAACGAAAAGGCGACCCGAGGGTCGCCTTTTTCATACTCATGATTCGCCCTAGAGCAGGCGCAGGTGGTAGGCCCGCTCATCCATACGCGTGAGGCCTCGAGCCCTGAAACGATCCTCCAGGGCATTCTGGCTTTCCAGCAATTCGCTTTCCCATATAGCGCCGTTCCAGCTGCGCACCTCGGCGTCAGTCACCGAGAACGGTGGCCCTTCCATCAGCGCCTGGTCGTAATCCAGGGTCACCAGCAGGCCGTGGCTTTCCGGCAGCAGGATCTGCCGCAGGTGACGCACGTAGCGCTCACGCATCTCGGCAGGCAGCGCAATCAGCGCCGCGCGATCGTAGAACAACGCGCAACCCGGCATATGGCGGGCTTCGAAGGCAAAGAAATCGCCGCAGAATAGTTCTACTCGGCCGTGACGATACACCTTGAAGGCGCCTTCCTGGGTGATCACCGGCTCGACGCCCTGCTCGGCGAAGAAAGCCGCGACCGCCACTTCGGCCAGTTCCACGCCCACCACGCGATGCCCCTGCGCCGCCAGCCAGGCAACATCCAGACTTTTGCCACACAAGGGCACCAGCACGGTCGCGTCGCTCGCACCGGCCACCGTCACCCAGTGACGTTGCAACTGGCCGTTGACTTGGCGGGCATGAAAGCCGATCTGATTGGCGTGCCAGCGTTGCAGCCAGAATGATTCCTGCATGTTTTGCTCCAAAACCATCAATAAAACAGATAAAACCGAGCAGACTTTACCCGTTGTTAGGCCAACTTGGCTGATAGATCATGCCTGCAATATCAGGAGAACACCATGCAACCTAGCCTGTTCATTTCCCACGGTTCGCCCATGCTCGCCCTGCAACCCGGCGCCAGCGGCCCTGCCCTGGCGCGTATCGCCGCCAAGCTGCAGCGGCCAGACGCGATCGTGGTGGTCTCGGCACATTGGGAAAGCGAGACGCTGCGAGTGATGAGCAACCCGCAGCCGCAAACCTGGCACGACTTCGGTGGTTTTCCGGCCGAACTCTACCAAGTGCAATACCCGGCGCCCGGCAGCCCGCAATTGGCAGAAGACATCGTACAGCGCCTGCACGCCGCCGGCCTCGCCGCCGCCACCGATGACCGCCGCCCGTTCGACCATGGCAGCTGGGTGCCGCTGTCACTGCTCTACCCCAACGCCGATATCCCGGTGGTGCAGGTCTCACTGCCCAGCCGCCAGGGCCCGGGCCTGCAAGTACGGGTAGGCGAAGCACTGGTCGCGTTGCGCAAGCAGAACGTACTGCTGATTGGTTCCGGCAGCATCACCCACAACCTGGGCGAGCTCGACTGGCGCTCCACCGGCGATGAAGCCGCGCCCTGGGCACTGGAGTTTCGCGACTGGATGGTCGAGCGGCTGCAGGAGGACGACCTCACCGCGTTAATCGATTACCGCCGCCAGGCCCCACACGCACAGCGCAACCACCCGAGCGAAGAACACCTTCTACCATTGTTCTTCGCCCGCGGCGCCGGCGATACCTTCGCCATCGAGCACCAGGGGTTCACCCTGGGCGCCCTGGGCATGGACATCTACCGCTTCGACTGACAAAAGCTTTCCAAGGTGCTGAGCAGCACCTGCACCTTGGTGATGGATTCCTGATACTCGGCCTGCCAGGCCGAGTCGGCGACGATACCGCCACCGCCCCAGCAACTGATCACACCGTCTTTGGCCAGCAGGCTGCGGATGGCGATGGAGCTGTCCATCTCGCCACGCACGTCCAGATACAACAGCGACCCGCAGTAGGGGCCGCGTCGTGTCGGCTCGAGCTCATCGATGATCTGCATCGCGCGGATCTTCGGCGCACCGGTGATAGAACCCCCAGGGAAGGCACCCAGCAGCAGATCCAGCGCATCCTTGTCGGCGGCCAGCTCACCGGTCACCGCGCTGACCAGGTGGTGCACGTTCGGATAACTTTCCAGGGAAAACAGCTCGGGCACACGCACCGAGCCGATGCGGCAACTGCGCCCCAGGTCGTTGCGCAGCAGATCGACGATCATCAGGTTCTCGGCGCGGTCCTTGATGCTGGTGAGCAGCACCTGAGCGTTGCGTGCATCTTCCTGCTCGTCACGCCCACGCGGCTGGGTGCCCTTGATCGGACGCGTCTCCACCTGACCGCCACTGACGCGCATAAAGCGCTCGGGGGACAGACTCAGTAAGGTGCCGCCACCGGGCAGAGTCAGATAACCGGAAAACGGCGTCGGGCAAGCACCGCGCAACGCGCCATAGGCCTGCCAAGGATCGCCCTGATAGCGGGCCTGGAAGCGCTGCGCATAGTTGACCTGGTAGCAGTCCCCGGATGCGATATAGGCCTGAATCCGGCCGATGGCCTCGGCGTAGCGCTGCGGTTCGATATCCGCCTTGAAGGTCGCCAGCAAGGCGAACGACACCTGCCCTGCTTCGCCTGTCAAAGGTTGCTCGAACAGCGCCCGCAAGCGCGTCTGCTCGGCTGCCGGCAAGGTAGGATGGAACACCAGTTGGCTGGTCTGCGCCTGGTGATCGGTAATCAATGCCCAGGCGTAAAGGCCGAAAACGGCGTCGCCCAACCCCAGATCGTCCCGAGCCTGCTCAGGCAACGCTTCGATACGGCGCCCAAAGTCGTAGGCCAGATAGCCCAGCAGGCCACCGGCGAACGGCAGCTCGACGCCGGCGGGCAAATCGGCAGGCCCGAGTGCAGTGAGCTGCTCACGCAGGCGCGCGAAGAATGCGGCGCCCGATTCCTTCTGCAATGGCGTCAGCTCGGCCATCGGCCAGGCGCTGAGCAGGTCATAACGCCCACGGCTTGCCGCCGGCCTGCCGGCATCCAGCAACACCGCCCCAGGCGCCTGGCGCACCACCTGAAAATACACGGCAGGATCGGCCTGATACGGCAGGCGGTGAACGAGACAGATAGGCATTCGAGGCATCACGAAAACGAGGACGGCCGATTGTAGAGCCGCCGGCCGGATCGTCCTAGGGCTGACACGCGACGGTTCAGGTTCCAGAAACGACTCGGGGGAGCCATTGGCTCCCCCGAATCAGTGCTGCATTACGGATCAGTCTTCGCGGTAGCGACGCAGTTTCAGCGGCTTGCCGGCAACGCGAGTGTCCTTGAGCTTGCCGAGCAGGCGCTCCAGGCCTTCCTCCGGCAGTTCCACCAGGCTGAAGCTCTCGCGGATCTGGATACGGCCGATGGCTTCACGAGCCAGGCCGCCCTCGTTGAGGATCGCGCCGAGCAGGTTCTTGGCGGCGATACCGTCACGGGCACCCAGAGCGGTGCGGCAGCGTGCACGGCCTTCGGCCAGCGGCATCGGCGCACGACGCTCACGCGGCTCACCGCTGCGCTCGCCATCACGCTCACGACGCTCGCGAGGAGCACCACCGACGCCCGGCACCAGAGGTTGCTCGCGCTCGACGCTGGCCAGATCAAGAGCCTGGCCGTTGGTGGCCTTCTTCAGCAGCGCAGCGGCCAGGGCACGCGGGCTGCAACCGATGTCGGTGGTCAGGCGGTCGAGCAGATCGCCATGGCTGGCTTCGGCATCGGCCACCAGCGGCGCCAGGCTGTTGGTGAGCTTCTTGATGCGCGCATCCAGCACCTGCTGGGCGTTAGGCAGCTTGACCTCGCCAACCTTCTGGCCGGTTACACGCTCGATCACCTGCAGCATGCGGCGCTCACGCGGGGTGACCAGCAGCAGCGCACGGCCATCGCGACCGGCACGGCCGGTACGGCCGATACGGTGCACGTAGGACTCGGGGTCGTACGGCATGTCGACGTTGAATACGTGGGTGATGCGCGGCACATCGATACCACGGGCGGCGACGTCAGTGGCCACGACGATGTCCAGGCGGCCATCCTTGAGCGACTCGATGACGCGCTCACGCTGGTTCTGGGCGATGTCGCCGTTCAGTGCAGCAGCCTTGAAGCCCTTGGCTTCCAGGGCGGCGGCCAGGTCCAGGGTGGCCTGCTTGGTGCGCACGAAAGCGATCAGCGCGTCGAATTCCTCGACTTCCAAGAGACGCAGCACGGCGTTGGTCTTCTGATCGGCGTGGATCATCAGGTGCGCCTGCTCGATGCGCGAGACGGTCTGGGTCTTGGCTGCAATCTTGATGTGCTGCGGCTCGCGCAGGTGCTTCTCGGCGATGGCACGGATCGAGTGCGGCAGGGTCGCGGAGAACAATACGCTCTGGCGGCTTTCCGGCATGGCCTCGAAGATCACCTCGAGGTCATCCATGAAGCCCAGCTTGAGCATTTCGTCGGCTTCGTCGAGTACCAGATACTGGATGGTCGACAGCACTTTCTCGTCGCGACGCAGGTGATCGACCAGACGGCCCGGCGTAGCGACGATGACCTGTGCGCCCTGGCGAATGGCCTTGAGCTGCGGGCCCATCGGCGCGCCGCCGTAGACAGCGACCACGTTCAGGCCAGGCATCTGCTTGGAGTAGGTTTCGAAGGCGGTGGCAACCTGCAGGGCCAGCTCGCGAGTCGGGGCGAGAATCAGCGCCTGAGGCTCACGCTTGGCCGGGTCGATCTTCGACAGGATCGGCAGCGCGAAGGCGGCGGTCTTGCCGGTACCCGTCTGTGCCTGGCCGATCATGTCCTGACCGGAAAGAATTACCGGGATGGCTTGCGACTGAATGGGAGAAGGCTCTTCGTAGCCGACTGCGGTCAGGGCGGAGAGAATATTGGCGTGAAGGCCGAGTGCGGCGAAGCCGCCGGTTTCCTGGGTCATGGGTCTGCCTCTCGTGCATCCGCAAAGACCCATGTTCCAAAGCTGCACATGCCATGTAGGACCTTGTGGGTCACCCTGGCAGCAATGTAGGCGAGAATTTGCGAAGACTGTGGTGGTAATGAATCGTCAAGATAGCCCGCTTGGCGGACTGGCTGCCGGAAAGCTTCCGGGCGAGTTGCACTACTTGAACGGGGCCATGAATTGGCCGGCGCGTACTATACCGGAATTCATATAGACGTGTGCGCTTTTTCACACAATAAATAGGACAAAAGCAGGCGGCGGCCCCATTGCGACGCTATGCCGCAGCCGCCCGCCCCTGATCGATCAGTCAGGCTCTGCTAACCAGCTGCGCTTCGATCGCCACCTTGTCGACCACCGACCAGACCTCGGCGATTCTGTCGTCCCGAAAGGCGTAGAACACGTTCTCGCTGAAGGCCACCTTGCGGCCATGGACCGGCACATCGAGAAAGCGGCCTTTCGGGGTGCAGTGGAAATCCAGGCGGCTGGCAATCATCGAATCCTCGCAAGTCAGCAGGCGGATGTTGAACTGCAGATCGGGAATTTCCTGGAAGTCACGCTCGAGCATCTCGCGATAGCCGCTCAGCCCCAGACGCCGACCGTTGTGCACCACGTCATCGTGAACAAACTGCCCCAGGCTGGCCCAGTCCTGCCGGTTGAGGCAATCGATATAGGCGCGATACACCGAAGGTAGATCTTGATCGGTCATGACAGGGCTCCGTCGCAGTGGGCTTGAGAGTTCGCAGGCTCAGGTGATGCGCTGAGCCCTGCAAGGCTCTAAAAGGACAGCGTCGGTGGCAGTTAATTCCTGGCGAGGCTGAGGCGCCCTTGGAACCTATTCATAATCTTTCAGCCCAGGCTCCCCGATTCTGGCAGCCAAGTTTGGCAAAAGCAGACGGTAAATGCGTGATTTTGTGGGAGGGGCTTTAGCCCCGAGCTCTTTACTTACATTAATGAAAACTCGCGGCTAAAGCCGCTCCCACGCGATCGCTGGGCGGCCGCCTCTGCCTTGTAATTGCCGCTTCACGAGCATGGAGATCGTGAACAGCCCCTAGCTCGCCATGCGCACGGCATCGATCAACGGCTGCAGCGAATAGCCGAGCTGCGGCTGCAAGGCCTTAGCGCGCTGACTCACCGTCTCGCGGTCGAAATGCTGATCCAGATCAGCTGGCACCAACACCACCACATTGCCCTCCACCACCGGGCATTCCCAATAATGGCGGTGATAGAGACCGCGCAACAGTGCGGCGCCCAGCGGCTTGCCGTCATCGCCGGCCCACTGGTTGATAATCAGCCAGCCGCCAGGGTTTAGCTTGGCCCGGCAATCGTCGAGAAAGCGCCAGGCCAGGTGGCCGACACCGGGGCCGGTGTCGGTGTAGAGGTCGACGAAGATCAGATCCGCCGTTTCCGCGGTAGGCAGCAACTGCATGGCATCGCCAACGCGCACGGTCAGGCGCTCGTCGTCTTCCAGCCCCAGGTACTCCATGGCCAAACGCGGCACGTCAGAGCGCAGCTCGATGGTCTCGACATCGTCCAGCGGCAAAAAGCGCAGACAGGCCTGGGTCAGCGTACCGGCGCCAAGGCCAAGAAACAGCGCACTTTCCGGCGCCTGGTGGCACAGCGCACCGACGAACATGGCGCGGGTGTAGTCGTACTCCAGCCAGCTCGGATCAGCGGTGAACACGCAGCTCTGCTCGATCGCCTCGCCGAATTCGAGAAACCGGTATTCACCGACCTCGACCACACGGATCACCCCGAAGGCGTCGCGCACCTCGGCCAGCACCACTTCGTCCTTCATATCCTCCACCGGAGGCAAGCCAGGCATACGCAGATTCTCCACCATCGCGTTACCCGGCTACCGCCGGGCTGGGCGCTGATTGTCGGCCATGGAGCACGCCGAGGTCACGTGCTAAATGCCCTGGGCACGAGCCGGGCGGCATGCTTGGTGTTGCGCGGCGATCGGTTACCATGGCCAATCGCCAACAAGAGATGCCGCCATGAGTCAGCCCTGGAGCCCCGATAGCTGGAGAAGCCGCCCCATCCAGCAACAACCTCAGTACCCGAACGCCGCGAAACTAGCCCAGGTCGAGCAGACCCTGGCGAGCTTTCCGCCCCTGGTGTTCGCCGGCGAGGCGCGCGAGCTGCGCAAGCAGTTCGCCGAGGTCACCCAGGGCCGCGCATTCCTGCTGCAGGGCGGCGACTGCGCCGAGAGCTTCGCCGAGTTCAGCGCCGCGAAGATCCGCGACACTTTCAAGGTGCTGCTGCAGATGGCCATCGTCATGACCTTTGCCGCCGGCTGCCCGGTGGTGAAGGTTGGCCGCATGGCAGGCCAGTTCGCCAAGCCGCGCTCGGCCAATGACGAGACCCTCGACGGCGTCACCCTGCCCGCTTACCGCGGCGATATCGTCAACGGTATCGGCTTCGACGCGGCCAGCCGTGCGCCGGACCCGCAGCGTCTGCTGCAGGCGTATCACCAGTCCACCGCCTCGCTGAACCTGCTGCGCGCCTTCGCACAGGGCGGCTTCGCCGACCTGCATCAGGTGCATCAGTGGAACCTGGATTTCATCGCCAACTCGACACTGGCCCAGAAGTACCACCAACTGGCAGACCGCATCGACGAAACCTTGGCCTTCATGCGTGCCTGCGGCATGGACAGCGCGGCCCAGGTGCGCGAGACCAGTTTCTTCACCGCCCACGAAGCCCTGCTGCTCAACTACGAAGAAGCCTTCGTACGCCGCGATAGCCTGACCGGCGACTTCTACGACTGCTCGGCGCACATGCTGTGGATCGGCGACCGCACCCGCCAGGTGGACGGCGCCCATGTGGAATTCCTGCGCGGCGTGGGCAACCCGATCGGCGTCAAGGTCGGCCCGAGCATGACCGACGAGGACCTGATCCGCCTGATCGACATCCTCAACCCGGATAACGACCCGGGTCGCCTCAACCTGATCGTGCGCATGGGCGCCGACAAGGTCGAGGCCGGCTTGCCACGGCTGATCCGCACCGTGCAACGCGAGGGTCGCCAGGTGCTGTGGAGCAGCGACCCGATGCACGGCAACACCATCAAGGCCTCGAGTGGCTACAAGACCCGGGATTTCGCGCAGATCCTCGCCGAGGTCAGGCAGTTCTTTGCCGTGCACCACGCCGAGGGCAGCTACGCCGGCGGCATCCATATCGAGATGACCGGCCAGGACGTGACCGAATGCATCGGCGGTGCCAAGCCAATCACCGAGGCCGGCCTGTCGGATCGTTATCACACCCACTGCGATCCACGGATGAACGCCGACCAATCCCTGGAACTGGCATTCATGATCGCCGAAACCCTCAAACAGGTTCGCCGCTGAGCGGCGCGTTAACCTGAACCAAGCGGACCGGCCAAAGGTCTTCAGAACAGGGTTTCGAGAGAAGAAAACGGCGAAGCCCATCATCCGACAGAAGGAGTCGCACATGCCCTGGTATGCCTGGTTGATCCTGATTGTGGCGATCGGCTCCATCGTTGGTGGCCTGCTGATGCTGCGAGACAGTGCCAAGAAGTTGCCGCTCAGTGAGGAGCAGCTCAAACGCATTCACGAACGCGAAATCGAGCAGAACGCCAAGGACGCACAAGATCGCTGATCACACCGCGCAAGCTGACCCTGCCGCGCTGTAAACTGCGCCTCCAGCCAGGAGGCGCAATGCCGCTAATTCCCCGCCTGTTACTACCCTGCTTCCCGCTTCTGGCGGGTGTTCTCATGGGCCATATCCAGCCCATCGGCCTGTTGCTCGCCTGCCTGTTCATCGCCCTGGTGCTGGCGCCAATGCGCCTGCCACAGTGGCTATGGAGCCTGCTGGTGATAGTCGCCAGCGTTCTGCTGGCGGCGCACCTGCTACCTGGCTTTGCACCATGGCAACTCGCCGAGCCGCAGCGCATAAGCGCCGATACGCTGCCTTACCTGCTGAGACTGTCATGGGACAAGCTGCTGGTGGGTTGTACGCTGCTTGCCTGGTGGCTGGGCTTGCCGTCGAAACCGGCGCAACGGCCAACACTCTTGGCACCGATCTTTATCCTCACTCTGCTGGCGGTGCCGGGCCTGGCGCTGCTGTCGGGAGTGGTCGCCTGGCAGCCGAAATGGCCTGACATGCTCGGCGCCTGGCTGGCGGTCAACCTTGCCGTTGCCGTGCTGGCCGAGGAACTGCTGTTTCGTGGCATCTTGCAACCGCGCCTGATCGGCTGGCTGGGCATGTGGCCGGGACTGCTGGTGACGGCGCTGCTGTTCGGCGCCGTGCATATCCCCTCCAGCCCGACCTTTGCAGTCGTGGCCGCGCTTGCGGGTTTGGGTTATGGCTTGGCCATGCAGGTCAGTGGCAGGCTCAGCATGGCGATCGCCCTGCACGGGCTGGTCAACCTGCTGCACTTCACGTTGCTGAGCTATCCATTGCGGATCGACTGATACCCGGCACGCGGTTAGCGTCGGAACTCGAATTGCAGCTGAGCGCCCTCCACGCTGTCCCAGGTCTGAGAACCCAGCTCGCCGGTGAGCAGCTTGCCGCTGACCTGAAAGGGGTTGATCGAGGGCTTACGCTCCTCGAAAAACGCCGGAAGGATGGGCGCCACACCATCGCTGGCGGCCTTGTCTTCAGCGTCCAGTGCGGCAGCAAGTTCGGGTGGCAGGCTCAGGTCCAACTTGGTCTTGGGGGCTTCATGGGCCATTTTTTGCGCTGGCTTGCTCTGCGCCTTGGCGCGCTGAGCGGTCTTTTTCGGCTCGGCAGGCGCCGGCTTCTGTACCGCCTCGGTTTGCGGCTCGGCAGCCTGGGCTGGTGCGGCCTGTGGTGCTGGCGCGGGGCTCTGTTCGGCGGGTTTCGCAGGAGCCTTGGCGGGCTCGGCGGCTACTGCTGGCTCGGCGTTCTTGCGCGGCACATCCTTGCCCTGCTCATCGGAACCACAGGCACTCAGCAGCACGGCAAGACAAAGCGGCAGCAACAGATAACGCATCGAACTCATCACCCCTGATTTATCACTAGGTAGCCCTTCATTTTAAAACGACTGTGCAATAACGCCAGCCAGTCTGCCGAATGGCAACACCGCCCGTCGTACAAACGCCCTCAGCGCTCGGGCAAACGCTGGAGCTCGGCCTCGATATCCAGCCCGGGATGTTCGGCCTGCAACTGCGCCTTGCGCAGCTCGGCCTCCTCACCCTCTCCAGCAGCGCGCAGCTCGGCAATTTCGCGCAGTTTCGCCAACACCTCGTCAGCTGGCGGTGCTGCCTTGGCGGCCATGCGCGCCATCAACCGTGGCGCCTCTGTCATCTCGGCCATCGGTGCCGGGCTCGGCGGTGCCTGCAGGGCCATGGGCGCCTGACGTTGCATCGCGGCGGCTGGTGCATCGTAGCGAGGCGGTGCCTGTTCCAGCGTGCGCAAGCTCAGGCCAAGCCCCACGCCCAGCAGCGCCAGACACCCGAAGGCCGCCGACCAGCGCCCGCGCGTGGAGGCGCCACTCAGCGAGTGTCGTAGCCGCTGCCAGAAGCCCTGCGGCTGGCGTCGCTTGGCCGCATCGGCAGCAGCTGCCAGGATATGCGCATCCAACGCCGGCCTCGGCTCTGCGCGACTGTGCTCACTCACATGGCGTAGCAAGGCCTCGTCGTGATCGTTCATGGTGCTACCTCTTCAGCCGCGCTGAGCAAGCGGCGCATTTTCTGCAACGCATAACGCAGGCGACTTTTTACCGTTTCTGCCGGTGTGCGGGTCAACTCGGCAATCTCATGCAGTTCCAGGTCGCCATGGGCACGCAACAGGAACACTTCACGCTGTTCGGCCGGCAGGTCGGCGAGCGCTGCCTGGATGCGCGCCTGGTCCTGGCTGAGGCTGAGTTGCCGCTCGGGATCCGGCTCGTCGATGGCCTGGTCGTGCAGTTGCTCGTCGAACACCTCTTCGCGCTGCAGGCGTTTGCCCTGCTTGCGCCAGTGATCGATCAGGCGATTACGGGCGATCTGATACAACCAGGTCTTGAACAGCACCGCCGCTTCTCGCTGCACCGATTCGCTGCGAATCAGGCTCATCCAGGTTTCCTGGAACACTTCCTCGGCGACCGCCTGATCGCCGCACAAGCCCATCAGAAAGCGAAACAGCCCCAGGCGATGGCGCTCGTAGAGTTGCGTGAATGCTGCAGCGTCGCCGGCCCGGTAGCGACGCAACAGGTCGGCGTCGCCGGGCTCGGCATTGGAGGGATGGACAGTCACACTCACTCGGCTCCGGGGGTGCGGGAGTCGCCAGTTTGCAGGCTTTGCGCCAGTTCCACCAGTTGCACGAACTCGCTACGCAGGCCGAACGGGTCTTCGCCACGACTGCCCCGCGCCAGCGCCTCGGTAGCCGCCCAATCGAAGCGACCGGTGTAACGACCGCCGCTCAGTTGCTGGGCGAACGCGGCGACAGCGGCAGCGAAACGCAGATCCTCGCTGGCCTTGGCGATTGGCGTAATGGACGCGGGTGCTTCGATGGCAGTCTCCAGCAGCCGGCTGTCATTGCGCTCCGGTGCCTTGTAGCGGATACGCAACCAGGCCAGCTCACCTGAGCCCGTTGTAGACGATGGCGCCTGGCGGTAGCGCAGCGGCTCCAGCCAGCCCGGGTTACCGACCGGCACGATTTCGTAAAGCGCCGTGACACTGTGTCCGGCGCCGATATCGCCAGCATCGACCTTGTCGTTGGCGAAATCCTCACGATTCAGGGTACGGTTCTCATAACCGAGCAGGCGGTACTCGCTGACCTGGGCCGGGTTGAATTCGACCTGAATCTTCACATCCCGCGCCACCGTGGCCAGGGTCGAACTGAGCTGCTCGACCAGCACCTTGCGCGCCTCGCGCAGGCTGTCGATATAGGCATAGTTGCCGTCACCGGCGTCGGCCAGCTGCTCCATCAGTTGCTCGTTGTAGTTGCCCGTGCCGAAGCCCAGGGTAGTCAACGAGATGCCGGTCTTGCGCTTGTCGGCCGCCAGCGCCTTGAGGCTTTCGAAATCGCTGATGCCGACATTGAAGTCGCCATCGGTGGCCAGCAGGATGCGGTTGATGCCGCCCTTGATAAAGCCCTGCTGCGCCTGCTGATAAGCCAGCTGGATAGCCGATTCCCCCGCCGTCGAACCACCCGCGCGCAATTGCTCGATCGCCGCGCGGATCTGCGCTTTTTGCGAACCTGCCGTCGGCTCCAGCACCACACTGGAATCGCCGGCGTAGATCACCAGCGAAACACGGTCCTGTGTACGCAACTGGTCCACCAACAGCTTCAGGGTGCTCTGCACCAGCGGCAGGCCGTCGGGGCGATCCATCGAGCCGGACACATCGACCAGAAACACCAGATTGGCGGCCGGCAGTTGGGCAACCTGCATGTCGGAGGCCTTTATGGCGATGCGCAGCAGGCGGCTCTGGGAATTCCAAGGCGTGACCGCCAGCTCGGTGCCGACACCGAACGGCGTGCTGCCGGTAGGCAACGGATAGGCGTAGGGGAAGTAATTGACCAGTTCCTCCAGGCGCACCGCCTCGGCAGGTGGCAGGCGGCCTTCGTTGAGGAAGCGGCGCACGTTGGCGTAACTGCCGGTATCGACATCGATGCTGAAGGTCGACACCGGCGCCTCGGCAGCCGACTGCACGGGGTTGGCAGCCAAACGCTGATACTGTTCGCGGCTGGCTTCTGGTTGCGGCAAGTACGCGTACTCGCGCGCCGCCGGTGCGGCCATGCGGGTCGTCATCGGCGCCGGGGCAATGGCTGGCGCAATGCGAGGCGCTTCAACGGTCTGTGCTGGCTTGGCTGCTGAGTCTTGCGAAGGATTCTGCCCGGCACTGCAAGCAACCAGCGACAGTACGATGCTGCCGGCGAGACTGTACGACACGAATTGGCAAAGGCTGCCCATGATGTTTCTCCTGGATCGAAAGAGCGCTTCGATCCAGTAGACGCAGGCCGCCGCCGATTCGGGTTAATCCGGCGCGAGCTGCCTCAGCTCGCCTCGTGGCACAGCTGGGTGGCCAGCATGCCCAGGGTCATAACGGCGCGCTCGGCCTCGCGGTTCCACGGGATGCCGCAGTTGATGCGTACACAGTGGTTGAACTGCTCGGTATTGCTGAAGATTAGCCCCGGCGCGATGCTGATGCCCTGCTGCAGCGCATTGATGTGAAGATCCTTGGTGTTGACCCGCGCCGGTAGGCTTACCCACAGAATAAATCCGCCGTTGGGCCGGGTGATCTGCGTGCCTTCGGGGAAGTACTGCTGGATGGCCAACTGGAAGGCGCTGAGGTTCTTGCGGTACTCCTGACGGATATGTCGCAGATGGCGGTCGTAGCCGCCGTTCTCTAGGTAGGCAGCCACCGCCATCTGGGTGACGCTGCACGCAGAATGGGTGGTGAACATCTGCAGACGCTGCACTTCGTCGTGGTACTTGCCGGCGATGATCCAGCCGATGCGCACGCCGGGCGACAGGGTTTTCGAGAAACTCGAGCAGTACACCACGCGGCCTTCCAGATCGCTGGCCTTGAGCGCCTTGGTGCGGCCCTGCTCGAACATCAGCTCGCCATAGATGTCGTCCTCGACGATCTGGATGTCGAAGTCGCTGGCCAGGCGCAGCAACTGTTTCTGCCGGGCCTCGGGAATGGTGCCGCCCAGGGGATTGCTCAGCCGCGCTGTCAGCACCAGCGCCTTGATCGGCCACTGGCTGGCCGCCAGTTGCAGGGCCTCGACGCTGATCCCGGTGGTCGGGTCGCTGGGAATCTCGATAACCTTGAGCCCCAGCAGATCGGCCAGCTGCAGCAAGCCATAGTAGGTCGGCGACTCGGTGGCGATCAGGTCGCCGGGACGCGTCAGCACGCGCAGGCTCATCTGCAGGGCATCGACGCAACCGTGGGTGATCACTACCTCGGAAGGATCGACCAACACGCCGGCATCGCGCATGCGAATCGCCACCTGGCGGCGCAGCGGCTCGAAACCCGGGCTGAACATGTAGCTGAAGGCGCGCGGGCTCTGGAAACGGGTGACCTTGGCCAGTTGCTGGTGCAGTGCGCGTACCGGCAAATACTCCACGTGAGGCACTGCCGCGCCGAGCGGGAACACACCCTCGCGACGGGCCTCGCCGAGCACCTGGTTGATGATGCTGCTGCGCGTAACCAGACCGGGCCGCTCGACCCGGGCGATCTCCGGGGTTTCGGCGGTCAGCGCCGGCGTCTGGTGCACGTAGAAACCGGATTGCGGACGAGCGCGAATCAGCCCGAGGTCTTCAAGATTGGCGTAGGCCTGCAATACCGTGGCGTGGCTGACGCTGAGCTGGGCGCTCATCTTGCGCACCGAAGGTACGCGCTCGCCGGGCTGATAGACGCCGCGGCGGATGTCATCCGCCAGTTGCTGGGCAATTCGCTGGTAAAGCAACAGATTGGTCATGGCCGTGTGATCCCGCTACTGAACCATAACAGTACTCCATGAAATTGTTTCTGTACCGGTACAGCCCTGAAATATCTCGACGATACACTCATCTCAGAGGCAATAAAAAACCCCGCTCTGCTATTCAGTGGCGGGGTTTTTCGACAACTGACTCAGCGCGTGGCGCCCAGACGCCCCTTCTCGTCGGAGAACAGGATTTCTACGCGGCGGTTCTGCGCACGGCCCTTGGCCGAGGCGTTTTCGGCGACCGGGAAACTCTCACCGAAACCCTGAACTTCGATGCGCTTGGCATCGACCCCCAAGTCGATCAATGCATCGGCAACGGTCTGCGCCCGCGCCCTGGAGAGCTCCAGGTTTTCCTCACGCTTGCCACTGCTGTCGCTGTAACCCTCGATACGCAAGGTGCGCCGCGGGTTGAGCTGGAGAAACTGCACCAGCTTGAGCACGGTGCGATTGGCGCTGGTCTTGAGGCGCGCCTCGCCGGCATCGAACAGCACGTCACCGAGGGTCATCACCAGGCCACGGTCGGTTTGCGCCGTGGCCAGGTTGATGATCTGCTCTTCCAACCAGGCATTCTGCTCCTGCACGCTGAGCAGCTTGGCCTCACGCAAGGCCAACTGCAGGCGCTGACGATCCAGTTCCAAACGCGCCGCTCGCTCCTGATCCAGAGCGAGCTTGGCGTGCTCGCGAGCGATCTCGCTGTAGCGTTGGCTCAGGTAGGCATAATGGGCCACGTCATCGGCGCTACCCCAGTAGTCAGCCAGGCGCTCGGCACGGCCCAGGGATTCGCCAGCGCGAATCACATCCTTGGGCGCGCTGCGCAGCACTTGTGGATCTTCCTTCACGGACTGAAAGCTGGTACGGGCAGCCTCAAGCTCAGCCTGTTGTTTGTCTCCGAGCCCGGCACAACCGGCCAGGGTCAGGCCCATCAGCGCCAGCACGCCACAACGCAGCAGGCTCATGGCATGGCTCCCAGCTGGTCACGTAAGCGCCCGATACGGCGATTCAGTTCAGTCAGTTCGGCCTGGCTGCGCAGCGTCAGCACACGGGCCTCGGCCAGTCGCGCATCCAGCTCGGCCTGCTCGGCCTGCACACGGGCCGTGCGATAGGCGCCCGCAGCCATGGCGCCCTGGGCCTTGGCGAGCTTTTCTTCGGCCAGGCTCAGCTCGGCGACGGCGTCACCGGCAGCCACAGTACGTGCCTGCTCGACTTCCTGTTCGGTCAAACGCATCTGCTCGGTCGGCGCGGGATCGCTGGCACAACCCTGGAGCAACAGCAACGCCAAAGCGGCACTGGTATATCGATAGATCACGGGTACGTCCTACTGATTCGGAACACTGGCGGCCGGTGCGGGCTGTTGCTCCTTCCAGCGCTGCAAGTTGCGCTGCAGAAGGGTTTGCGGCATGCCGGCGGAAGTGAATTCTGTCATTTTTTTGGCCAGCTGTCCGCGCAGCCAGGCGTCGTTGCAGGCCGAGTTGTGCGACAGCGCCAGATGCAGGCCTTCGCTGGAGACCGGCGGGTCAAGCACCTGCAGATCGTCCTGCAGCCCCAGGGTCGAGGCCAGTGCCTGGCCGGGGTAGCGCTCGTAGATCACGTAATCGGTACGTTCGAGCATCAGCTTCTGGAACGCCTGGGTGAGGCTGGAAACGCCTTCCAGAGTCAGGTTGTCACGGGCATAGGCATCGAAGGCCTGGCCAAAGCTGTTATTGACCAGCGTATCGCCGGTGCGGCCTTGCAGATCGGCCCAGCTGGCATAGGGAAACTCATGGCCCTTGCGCACCCACACCACGCTTGGCGTGGAGAGAAAGGCCGGGTGCACGAAGTCCATGGTTTCCAGACGCGGTACGGTCACAAAGGCGCCAGCGAGCATGTCGACACGCCCGGCGCGTACTTCTTCCTGGGCTCGCGACCAGGGCCCGGCATAGATCACGTCAATGCCGACGCCAAGATCGGTGGCGACCGCCTTGAGCAGATCGACCGTCGCACCGATCAGCTTGTCCGGGTTCTGCGGATCACGCCACAAGTAAGGTGGATACTCTGGGTTGCCCGTGGCGACCAGGCGCTCACACTTGCCGGCGGCCTGCGCACCACCGGCCAGCAACATGGCGGCGCACGCCCAAAGCCCAACCCTGCTAAAGCCTCGCTCCCCCATTGGCATACTCTCGATTGCGACACGACCGGCGACCACCGGCCATAGATTCGTGACATGCTAGCTCATACGATCTCGATAATCAGCGATAAGACGCCGCATGAAGAAATTGATCCTTGCCGTATTGGTTCTCCTGACTGCCGCTGGCACCGCTCTGTACCTTTCACCAGCGGCGCAGCTGGCGGTCTATCAGGGCGTCGAGCAGTGGCGCGCCGGGCTGCACGCGCGCAGCATCAGCGTGAACGACCTCAAGGTCAGCTATTACGAAGGCGGCCCCCAGGGCGCCGAAACCGTACTGCTCGTTCACGGCTTCGGTGCCGACAAGAGCACCTGGCTGTGGTTCGCCCGGGACCTGACCGAGCGCTACCACGTCATCGCTGTGGACCTGCCCGGTTTCGGCGACAGCGACCGCCCCAACGGCAGCTATGACGTCGGCACCCAGACCGAACGCCTCGCCGCATTCGTCGACGCCCTGGGTATCCGCCGCCTGCACCTCGCCGGCCATTCCATGGGCGGGCATATCGCAGCGCTCTACGCAGCCCGCTATCCCGAACAGGTGACCAGCCTGACGCTGATCGCCAACGCCGGGGTCACCGCGCCGCGGCGCAGCCCGTTCTTCCAGCGCCTCGAGGAACAGGGCGGCAATCCGTTGCTGGTGGACAGTGAACCGCAATTCGACGAGCTGCTCGACTGGCTGTTCGTCGCCCCGCCACAGTTGCCCGAGCGCCTGCATCAGTACCTGGCGCAACGCGCCGTGGCGGACAGCGCGCACCAGCGCGAAGTCTTCGAGCACCTGCGCGATCGTTATGTGCCGCTGGAGCCGGAGCTGCCGAGAATCCAGGCTCCGACGCTGCTGCTGTGGGGCGATCAGGACCGCATCCTCGACGTGTCCAGCATCGAGGCCATGCAGCCGCTGCTCAAAGACGCCAGCGTGGTGATCATCAAGGGCTGCGGCCATGCGCCAATTCTCGAGCGCCCGCAGGAAAGCGCAGCCGACTACCTCAAGTTCATCGATCAGGCGAGCCTGCAGGCAGCCGAGGCCCGCAGGACGGCGCCAAGGCAATAGCGCGCTGCCAGCCAATAAAAAACCCGCTCGATGAGCGGGTTTTTCGTTGCGGGAAAAAGCAGGTCAGACCAGCTTTTCCAGCTCCGGTACGGCTTCGAACAGGTCAGCCACCAGGCCGTAGTCGGCAACCTGGAAGATCGGTGCCTCTTCATCCTTGTTGATCGCGACGATCACCTTGGAGTCCTTCATGCCCGCCAGGTGCTGGATGGCGCCGCTGATGCCGACCGCGATGTACAGCTGCGGCGCGACGATCTTGCCGGTCTGACCGACCTGCATGTCGTTGGGCACGAAGCCGGCGTCCACGGCAGCGCGGGAAGCGCCCACTGCCGCGCCGAGCTTGTCGGCCAGGGCGTAGAGGTGCTTGAAGTTGTCGCCGTTCTGCATGCCGCGACCACCGGAAACCACGATCTTTGCAGCGGTCAGCTCCGGACGGTCGGACTTGGCCAGCTCTTCACCAACGAACGCCGACTTGCCGGCATCGCCGCCTGCCGAAACGTTTTCGATGGCAGCGGAGCCGCCCTCGGCTGCCACGGCGTCGAAGCCGGTGGCACGCACGGTGATGACTTTCACGGCAGCCGACGACTGTACGGTAGCGATGGCGTTACCGGCATAGATCGGACGCTTGAAGGTATCCGGGCTTTCCACGGAAACGATCTCGGAGATCTGGTCGACGTCCAACTGCGCAGCGACACGCGGCAGGATGTTCTTGCCGTTGCTGGTAGCAGCAGCCAGCACGTGGCTGTAGCTCTTGCCCAGCTCGGCAACCAGCGGCGCAACGTTTTCCGGCAGCTGATGAGCGAACGCAGCGTTGTCGGCAACCAGCACCTTGGCCACGCCAGCGATCTTGGCAGCGGCTTCGGCAACGGCGCCAACGCCCTGGCCGGCAACCAGCACATGGATGTCGCCACCGATCTTCTGGGCAGCGGCAACGGTGTTCAGCGTGGCAGGTGCCAGCACGGAATTGGTGTTTTCAGCGATTACCAGGATAGTCATCAGATCACCTTCGCTTCGGTTTTCAGTTTCTCGACCAGTTCGGCGACCGACTTGACCTTGATGCCTGCGCCACGTGCCGCAGGCGCTTCGACCTTGACGGTCTTAACGGTGGACGCGGTGGAAACGCCCAGCGCGTCGGGGGTCAGGGTTTCCAGCGGCTTCTTCTTGGCCTTCATGATGTTCGGCAGCGAGGCGTAGCGCGGCTCGTTCAGGCGCAGGTCGGTGGTGACGATGGCCGGCAGATTCAGAGCAACGGTCTGCAGACCGCCATCGATCTCACGGGTCACGTTGGCCTTGTCGCCATTGATCTCGACCTTGGAGGCGAAAGTGCCCTGGGCGTAGCCAGTCAGCGCGGCGAGCATCTGGCCGGTCTGGTTATTGTCGCTGTCGATAGCCTGTTTGCCGAGAATGACCAGCTGCGGCTGCTCCTTGTCGACCACGGCCTTGAGCAGCTTGGCGACAGCCAGGGAGTTCAGCTCGTCGGCGGACTCGACAAGGATGGCGCGATCAGCACCCAGCGCCAGAGCGGTACGCAGTTGCTCCTGAGCCTGGGTCGGGCCAATGGAAACCACCACGATCTCGCTGGCCACACCCTTCTCTTTCAGGCGCACGGCTTCTTCAACGGCGATTTCACAGAAAGGGTTCATCGACATCTTGACGTTGGCAAGATCGACGCCACTATTGTCCGGTTTGACGCGAACCTTGACGTTGTAATCGACCACTCGTTTGACAGCTACAAGAACCTTCATGGATTCCTCGTTACTCTCCGGTGAATAGGAATGTCGCCAGAAGCGAGCATGCGGGTGATGCAGACAAGCAGGACGCGAGCGACCTTCAGCCCAGACGGCGAGCGCAAAACCGCCCGTATCTTGACCGTACGACCTAGCTCGGTCAATACGACTGGCTGCGAGCCATTCGTGTTGTAGCCGGATTCTAGCAGGCCTACAGAAAATTCAAACAAACGTTTGTATTGGCCCTGATCGGGGCTCGCTATATACTGCGCGAGCGTGCCTCGGGAAGGATGCCGGCCCGCCATGAAAATTAGAGAGCCTTGATGAGGAGATAGCCCGTGGAACGCGAATTTATGGAATTCGACGTCGTCATCGTCGGCGCCGGCCCTGCCGGTCTGTCCGCCGCTTGTCGCCTGAAGCAGAAGGCCGCCGAGGCTGGCCAGGAAATCAGCGTCTGCGTGGTCGAGAAAGGCTCCGAAGTCGGTGCCCACATCCTCTCCGGCGCGGTATTCGAACCGCGCGCCCTGAACGAGCTGTTCCCCGACTGGAAAGCGCTGGGCGCCCCGCTCAACACCCCGGTCAAGGGTGATGACATCTATGTGCTCAAGGATGCCGAAAGCGCCACCAAGGTGCCGGGTTTCTTCGTGCCCAAGACCATGCACAACGAAGGCAACTATATCATCTCGCTGGGCAACCTGTGCCGCTGGCTGGCCCAGCAGGCCGAGAACCTCGGTGTGGAAATCTACCCAGGCTTCGCGGCTCAGGAAGCGCTGATCGACGAAAACGGCGTGGTGCGTGGCATCGTCACCGGTGACCTGGGCGTCGACCGCGAAGGCAACCCGAAAGAAGGCTACTACACCCCCGGCATGGAACTGCGCGGCAAGTACACGCTGTTCGCCGAGGGTTGCCGCGGCCATATCGGCAAGCAGCTGATCAAGAAGTACAACCTGGACAGCGAAGCCGACGCCCAGCATTACGGCATTGGCATCAAGGAAATCTGGGACATCGACCCAAGCAAGCACCAGCAGGGCCTGGTGGTTCACACCGCCGGCTGGCCGATGGACATCATGGGCACCGATAACACTGGCGGCTCCTTCCTCTATCACCTGGAGAACAACCAGGTGGTGGTCGGCTTGATCGTCGACCTGTCCTACGCCAACCCGCACCTGTCGCCGTTCGACGAGTTCCAGCGCCTCAAGCACCACCCGGTGCTCAAGCAGTACCTGGAAGGCGGCAAGCGTGTCGCCTACGGCGCTCGCGCCATCGCCAAGGGCGGCCTCAACTCGCTGCCGAAGATGGTCTTCCCGGGCGGCGCGCTGATCGGCTGCGACCTAGGCACCCTGAACTTTGCCAAGATCAAGGGCAGCCACACTGCCATGAAGTCCGGCATGCTCGCCGCCGAAGCCATCGCCGAAGCTCTGGCCAGCGGTAGTGAAGGCGGCGACGAGCTGGGCAGCTATGTAGACGGCTTCAAGGCCAGCTGGCTTTACGACGAATTGTTCCGCAGCCGCAACTTCGGCGCGGCGATCCACAAGTACGGCGCAGTGATCGGCGGCGGCATCAACTGGGTCGACCAGAACCTGTTCGGCGGCAAGCTGCCCTTCACGCTGCACGACAACAAGCCGGACTACGCCTGCCTGAAGCCTGCAGCCGACTGCAAGAAGGTCGAGTACCCAAAACCGGATGGCAAGCTCAGCTTCGACAAGCTCAGCTCGGTGTTCCTGTCCAACACCAACCACGAAGAAGAACAGCCTTGTCACCTGAAGCTCACCGACCCGAGCATCCCGATCGACAAGAACCTGCCGCTATACGATGAGCCGGCGCAGCGCTATTGCCCGGCCGGCGTATACGAAGTGGTGGCCAACGACGATGGCAGCAAGCGCTTCCAGATCAACGCGCAGAACTGCGTGCACTGCAAGACCTGCGACATCAAGGATCCGGCCCAGAACATCACCTGGGTGGCGCCGGAAGGGACTGGCGGCCCCAACTACCCCAACATGTAAGTGCGAAAAAGGCTCCTTCGGGAGCCTTTTTATTGGGTGCTACTCCAGCGGGCCGATGGGAAAGAACACTCCGCCGCTCCACACGCCCAGCCAGGGTTGGCCATCGATTTCGCGAGTCTGGGCCAGCTCTACCAGTTGATAGAACACGTTGCGGTGAATCAGTGCTTCCAGGTTGGCGCGCACGTGCACGTAGGGCGAAGGCTCCTGGGTTTGCGGGTCGAGTTCTACCCGCAGCGGATGCTCGGCACCTGCCTCGACCTCGTCGCCGACGTTGGTGACGAACTTCAGCACCTGGGTTTCGCCCTGCCCGCTCGCCTGCAGCGACACCGCCACGAAGGGCGCGTCATCGACGGTGATGCCGACTTTCTCCACCGGCGTGACCAGGAAGTAATCATCGCCATCGCGGCGAATGATGGTCGAGAACAGCCGCACCATCGCCGGCCGCCCGATCGGCGTGCCCATGTAGAACCAGGTGCCGTCCCTGGCGATGCGCATGTCGATATCGCCACAGAAATCAGGGTTCCACAGGTGCACCGGCGGCATGCCCTTGCTGCCTGCCGGCGGGATTTGCGCCAGCAAGTTGCCGGCCTTGTCGCCCTCGCTCATGAACACTCCGGGTTACTGACTGAAACCCAGGAGTGTACGCGCATAATCCTCGAGCGGCGCCCGGATCAGGTCTTCGGGTTTGGCGTCGTAGAAAGTCAGGAATCCG
Organism: Phytopseudomonas straminea; assembly: GCF_900112645.1. Classification (GTDB taxonomy): domain Bacteria; phylum Pseudomonadota; class Gammaproteobacteria; order Pseudomonadales; family Pseudomonadaceae; genus Aquipseudomonas; species Aquipseudomonas straminea. The sequence goes on from NZ_FOMO01000002.1 coordinate 88,790, forward strand.
CCGCGGCTGCGAATGCGCGCGGTGTCCACTAGAAAACGAGTGTTGGTTTCAATCAGCATCAGTTGCAGCACGCTGCGGTCGGTGCCCAGGCGATCGAACTCCTCCTGATCCTCCCACTCCTCCATCGTACCGATGCGATCGTCTGCATAGGCGAACCGGGTGTAGAGCAGATAGTGGGCGCCGGCGGCACGAGCCTCGCCCAGCGCCTCATCCAGGCCGACCGGCGCGCGGGCGCGGCGAACCATGGGGAAGTACTCCACGAAACCGCGGAACGCCTCCTCGGCGACCACATTGGGCCGCGGATAGGCATGCTTGCCGCTGGGGGTGAATGGCCCCTGGGCGATGTAGATGAACGAATCGGGCTGCAGGCGCCAGGAAGCCGAGCGGCGGATCTTGCTGTAGTCCAGCACGCCGGCATCGCGCAGGTGGTAGGTGGCGCCATCGGCCATGTCGCTGACGTTCATGCAGCCGGTCAGGCTCAGCACGAAAGCCAGGGCGAACAGGTTACGCATATGTAATCTCCCGACACCGGCGACGGAAAACCGGCGAATGACTGCTCCAAGCAGGTTTCGCGCCAGGAGACGCGCGCGACTGCGCCAGGTCGCGCCATGACTCAGGCGGGAGGCGTTTCGCTGTCGCGCTTGCGCTTGTTGCCCATGCGCACGCCGATGTCCATCAGGAACTGGAAGAAGCCTTCCTGATCCTCGAGCACGTTGCTCCAGAACGGCGAGTGATAGAGCGCCACTGCGCCGTGCACCAGCGCCCAGGCCGCGCAGTAGTGGAAGTACGGCGGCACGTCTTCGAGCTTGCCTTCGGCGATGCGCCCCTTGATCAACTGGGTCAGCCGCTCGAAGTTCGAGGCGCGGATGGCGTGCAACTGCTCGACCAGTTCCGGCACCTGATTGCCCTTGACCACCTTCTCTTCCAGACGATCAAACAGACGGTAGCGCTGCGGGTCGCGCATGCGGAACTCGAAATAGGCCCGCGACAACGCTTCCTTGTCACGGTCGATATCGGACGAGTGCAGCAGCTCGTTCAGATCCCGCTCGTAGTCGAGCATCAGGCGCAGGTAGATTTCCGCCTTCGACTTGAAGTGCTTGTAGATGGTGCCTTTGCCGATGCCCACGGCATCGGCAATCATCTCCACGGTCACGCTGTCCTCACCCTGCTCGAGGAAGAGTTTCAGAGCGATGTCGAGGATCTCCTGCTCGCGGCGGCGAAACTCACGGATCTTGCGGGGTTCTTTCTGCATAGGGAAATGACAAGGTCGGAATTCGAGTCCGCTATTATGCCCAACTAACGCCAAATTGCACGGATCATGCGACATGAATGCCATCATTGACGAGTTTCCCCAGCCGGCCGATCTCTACTACCTGAACCACGCCGCCGTCGCCCCCTGGCCGGCACGCAGCGCACGGGCTGTGGAGCGCTTCGCCCGGGAGAATATCGCCACTGGCGCCCGCGACTACGCGCAATGGCTGGTCACCGAGCGCACCCTGCGCGAACGCCTGGCGCGCCTGCTAAATGCGGCCTCACGCGCCGATATCGCGCTGGTGAAGAACACCTCTGAAGCTCTTTCCTTTGTGGCCTTCGGCTTGGATTGGCGCGAAGGCGACCAGGTGATCATCAGCACAGAGGAGTTCCCCTCCAACCGTATCGTCTGGGAGGCGCTGCGCCCGCGTGGTGTGGAAGTGGTGCAGGTCGATCTACAGGGTGGCGATGCCGAAGGCGCCCTGCTCGCCGCCTGCACACCGCGCACCCGCCTGATGGCGATCAGCGCCGTGCAATACGCCAGCGGCCTGCGCCTGGCCCTCGAACGCCTAGGCCTGGGCTGCGAGCAACGCGGCGTACTGCTGTGCGTCGATGCCATTCAACAACTCGGCGCCCTGGCCATGGATGTGCAGCGCAGCCGCTGCGCCTTCGCCATGGCTGACGGCCACAAGTGGATGCTCGGCCCGGAAGGCCTGGGCGTGTTCTATTGCCGCCAGGATCTGCGAGAACGCTTGGCGCTGCACGAATACGGCTGGCACATGCTGGAAAACGCCGGCGACTACGACCGCGATGAGTGGGCACCCGCGCGCAGCGCCCGCCGCTTCGAATGCGGCAGCCCTAACATGCTCGGCGCCATGGCCCTGGAGGCCAGCCTGTCGCTGCTCGAGGAAGTGGGCATGCCCCAGGTCGAACGCGCATTGCACGAGCGGGTGCAATGGTTGCTCGATGGCCTCGAGGGGATGCCAGGTGTGCGCCTGCTTAGCGCCCAGGAACGCGACCGGCGTGCCGGCATCGTCACCTTCACGGCAGACGGCTGGGACAATCGCCAACTGCACGAACGCTTCAAGGCTGAACAGATCATCTGCGCCCAGCGCGGCGGTGGTATCCGCCTGTCACCGCATTTCTACACCGAGGCACGGGTGATCGAGCACAGCCTGCAGCGCGTGCGGGCAATACTCAGCGAATAGGCACTCAGAGGCGGCGGAAGTATTCCAAATCCGTTTAAAGCCGGCGTGGACGATGGCTGCGGATGACCAATACTCAATCGTACCGGTGCGGCATATTCCCCCAAGTGTCGCAGCGGCCGAAGTGCCGAGGACCGCGCACTTCGTTTGACTCCTAATGGTCTTGACCCGGATTCCGTCCCGAAGCCGGGTTTTTTTATGCCTCGCCATTCCTGGCGACCACCCGGCGGCGCGTCAGGCGTCAGCGGCGACTCGGGCGAGGGGAAACAGACGTCGGAAGTTGTCGCCAGTCTGCTGCGCCAGGGTTTCGTAGCTGACGCCGCGCAACGTCGCCAAATACTCGGCGACATCGCGCACGTACTCTGGCAGGTTCGGCTTGCCACGGTGCGGCACGGGCGCGAGATAGGGTGAATCGGTTTCTACCAGCAGCCGGTCGGCTGGTACCTGACGGGCGACTTCGCGCAGTGCCTCGGCATTGCGGAACGTAACGATGCCGGACAGCGAAATGTAGAAGCCGATATCCAGCGCTGCCCTGGCCATCTCCCAATCTTCGGTGAAGCAGTGCAACACGCCGCCCTGGGGCAGCGCGGCTTCGCGCAGCAACTTCAGGGTATCGGCGCGGGCTTCACGGGTATGCACGATGACCGGCTTGCCGGTGATCTGCGCGGCCCGCAGGTGCAGGCGAAACGCCTCCTGCTGCAGCTCGGCCGCTTCGGGCTCGTAGTGATAATCCAGGCCGGTCTCGCCGATGGCCACCACGCCAGGATGGTCCAACTCGGCGAGCAGCCAGTCCAGCGCCGGCGCACTGCCGGGCTCGAGGTCCAGCGGGTGGATGCCGACGGAGCAGTCGACATCGGCGTAGCGACCCGCCAACTCGCGCACGGCAGCAGCGTTGTCGGCGCTCACTCCGATGCACAGGAAGTGGCCGACGCCACGGGCGCGGGCAGCAGCCAGCGCGTCGTCCAGGGAACCGCCATGGACGGCCAGGTCGAGACGGTCGAGGTGGCAGTGGGAATCGATGAGCATAAATCAGAACCTTGAGCGGCAGGCGGGATGCGGCACGTCACCCGGCAGACCAAATGGCCTGTCAGCCATGCGCATAGGGGCCGCTGTTACATCGTATGGGTGGGGCGATCGGACTTGAGGGCGCCAGCCAGGTAGGTCTCGATCTTGTTGCGGGCGGTATTGTCGCCTTCGTTGAACTGCACGCCTACGCCAGCCGCGCGGTTGCCCTGGGCGCCTTTCGGGGTGATCCACACCACCTTGCCGGCCACCGGGATCTTCTCCGGCTCGTCCATCAGGTTGAGCAGCATGAACACTTCATCACCGAGCTTGTAGCTCTTGTTGGTGGGAATGAACAGGCCGCCATTCTTGATGAAGGGCATGTAGGCGGCATACAGCACAGACTTGTCCTTGATGGTCAGGGACAGGATGCCGTTACGGGGTCCCAGATTAGGTGGCAAGTTCATGCGTGATTCCTGAAGTCATGACGTGAGCCCGATTCTAGCCCGGTCCAGGCAGGCTTGCCCACTGCACCAGCAAGGCTTCGAGAAGCAGCACACGGTTGAGGTTGGCTTTGCCCAGCACTTTCTGGCGCTGCTGCAGCAACCATTCCTGGATGGCCAACACTTTGGCCTGGGAAGCTTTCTGCGCCAGGTACTGAACCACCTTGGCCATATCCGCGGGGCCAAGGCCCTGTTCGTCCTGGGTGAGCTGATAGCGCAGGGTAAGGTGTGCCCAGTCGCAGAACCAATCGAACAACAGCGTCAGCGGCACGTCCTTCCAGCCTTCGGCCAGTTGGCTGGCGGATACCTGCTGCTTGTGCAGCTTCTTCACGCCGTCGACCACCAGTGCGCGCTGCTCGCGCACGCCCTGCTCCTGCAGCCTGGCAGCCGCCAGCGGCGAGCCCGCCGCCAGGTACAGCAGTTCGCGGATTTCCTGCTCGCTGCAAGCGGGCAGGGTTTCGCTCAACCATTGTAGGCTCATCGCTTCGCTGGGCAGCGGGCAAGCCTGCTGCACACAACGGCTCTTGATGGTCGGCAGCAGGCGGCTCGGCTGGTGGCTGATCAGCAGCAGCACAGTATCGCCCGAGGGCTCCTCCAGGCTTTTCAGCAGCGCGTTGGCCGCGTTGAGGTTCATCGCTTCGGTGGGTTCGAGCAGCACCACCTTGCGCCCGCCGAGCTGCGCGGTCTGCACCACGAAGTTGACCAGCGCACGTACCTGGTCGACCTTGATCGGCTTGTCGGCCTCTTCCGGCTCCAGCACGTAGTTGTCCGGATGACTGCCGGCAGCCAGCAGATGGCACGACTTGCACTGCTCGCACGGCTGCAGGTCCACCGGCGACTTGCACAGCAGCAAGGCCATCAGGCGCTCGGCCAGCGCACGTTTACCAATACCGGCCGGGCCATGCAGCAGATAGGCGTGGGCATGCTGCGTGCGGCCAGCCAATTGCTGCCAGAGCTCGGTCTGCCAGGGGTACACGTCAGCCACGCTGCAGCTCCATCAGTTGCGGCAGCAACGCATCCAGGTCACGCTGAACTGCCTCCAAAGACTGCGACGCATCGAGAATGCGATAACGTGCAGGCGCCGCCTTGGCACGCTGCAGGTAGGTGGCACGCACCGCTTCGAAGAAGCTGCGGCCCTCCTGCTCGAAACGGTCCAGGCGACCACGGGCGGCGGCGCGCGACAGACCTACTTCAACCGGCAGGTCGAACACCACGGTCAGGTCCGGGCGCAGCGCGCCCTGCACGAATTCTTCCAACTGAGCGATGCGCGCGACATCCAGGCCGCGGCCGCCGCCCTGGTAGGCATAGGTGGCATCGGTGAAGCGATCGCAAAGCACCACCGCGCCGCGTTCGAGGGCTGGAACGATGACCTGGGCCAGGTGCTGGGCACGTGCGGCGAACACCAACAGCAGCTCGGTATCGCTGGCCATGGGCTCGTCACTGGGCGCCAGCAGCAGCTCACGCACCCGCTCGGCCAGCGGTGTGCCGCCGGGCTCGCGGGTCAGCAGCACGTCGATCCCCTGCTCGCGCAAACGCGCCGCCAGGTACTCCCGATTAGTGCTCTTGCCGGCGCCCTCGGGGCCTTCCAGGGTGATAAACAAGCCGCTCACTGGGTGTCCTTTTCGCTGGTCTGGGGTATGGGCGCCGGGCTGGACCGATAGTCCGCACGGCGCTTCAACTGGTACTCGCGCACGGCGCGGTTGTGCTCGTCGAGGGTTTCCGAGAACACATGACTGCCGTCGCCGCGCGCCACGAAATACAGAGTCTTGCCATCGACCGGATGCAAGGCTGCATGAATCGCCTCACGACCGACCAGGGCGATCGGCGTCGGCGGCATGCCGTCGATGGTGTAGGTGTTGTAAGGCGTGGGTTCGCGCAGGTGAGCACGGGTGATGCGCCCTTGATAGCGCTCGCCGAGGCCGAAGATCACCGTCGGATCCGTCTGCAGGCGCATACCGGTAGCCAGGCGCCGTACGAACACACCGGCGATCTCGCCACGCTCTTCGGGCACGCCGGTTTCCTTCTCGATCATCGAGGCCATGATCAGCGCCTCGTAGGGATCCTTGTAGGGCAGCGCGTCGGCGCGCTTCTCCCACTCTTCGTCGAGCACCACCTGCAGACGCTTGTGGGCCTGCTTGAGCAGATCCAGGTCGCTCATGCCGCGCACGTAGCGGTAGGTATCGGGGAAGAAGCGCCCTTCGGGGTTTTCGCCGGGCTGACCGAGCTTGGCCATGATCTCGGCGTCGCTCAGATCGCTCAGGGTCAGTTCCAGTTTGTCCTGGCGCGCCAGGGCAGCGCGCACCTGGCGGAAGGTCCAGCCTTCGACCAGCGTCAGGCTGTACTGCACCACTTCACCGCGGCGCCACAGGTCGAGCATGTCGCGTACCCGCAGGTCGGGGGTCAGCCGGTACTCGCCGCTGTGCAGCGGCTGGCCCTGCAGGTTGAAGCGCCAGTACAGGCGCAGCCAGAAGGCGCCATCGATCACGCCGTCGGCCTCCAGGCGATTCAGCACGCCGCCGGGCGTGGCGCCGGCCGGCACTTCGATCAGGCGCGCCTCGCTGAGGGTCAGCGGCTGTTCGAGCGCGCGATGCTGCTGCCATGCGACCAGACCGAGGGTAAGGCCGGCCAGCACCACGACGATTTCGAGCATCAACAGTAATTTGCGAATCACGAATCAGCGGTCCAGTAGATGACGGGCAAGGGCCTGCAGTTTACGGGTGAGCGGGCCCACCGGCCAGTGACTGGCCTGCAGCCGACGCACCGGCCATACGCCATACAGGCTGTTGCAGAGAAAGACTTCATCGGCGCCCAGCAGTTCGTCCAGTTCGATATCTCGAACCTGACACTCGATACCCAGCGCCTGTGCCTGCTCGAGCAGCTCGGCGCGCATCACCCCGGCCACACCGCAACGCTGCAGGCCTGGGGTGACCAGCACGCAGCCTGCGACCAGAAACAGGTTGCTGAACACCCCTTCGATCACTCGACCGGACACATCGCGCATCAATCCTTCGGCATGCTCGGCATCTTGCCACTCGGCACGGGCCAGCACTTGCTCGAGGCGATTGAGGTGCTTGAGGCCGGCGAGCAGCGGCTGCTCTGCCAGTCGCATCGAACAGGGATACAGGCAGATTCCCTGATCGGCGTGTTGGGCGGGATACACCGGCATGGCGGCGGATTGGAGGATATGTCGTGGCGTACCGGTCGACGGCGCATAGCCGCGCAGGCCATCACCACGGGTGACGATCAGTTTGGCGACGCCCTGCCCCAGCTCGGCACAGAAGGCCGTTACTTCGCGGCGCAGTCGCTCGGCATCCAGAACGATATGCAGGCGTGTGCAACCAGCCGTGACCCGCGCCAGATGCCGCTCCAGCAGCACCGGCCGGCCGCCGCGCACCGCCATGGTCTCGAACAGGCCGTCACCGTAGGCCAGGCCGCGGTCAGCCAGGGGCAGCGACGCCGCTGGCTGACCGTCGACCCAGTGCAGCATCAGTCGGCGTACCGACGAAATACCAGCGAACCGTTGGTGCCACCAAACCCGAAGGAGTTGGACAGCACCACGTCCATCGGCATCTTGCGCGCTTCATGGGGCACGAAGTCCAGGTCGCAGCCTTCGTCCGGCTGGTCCAGGTTGATGGTCGGCGGCGCGATCTGGTCGCGCAGCGCCAGCACGCTGAAGATCGCCTCCACCGCACCGGCGGCGCCCAGCAGGTGGCCGGTCATGGACTTGGTCGAACTGACCGCCAGCTTGTGCGCGTGCTCGCCGAACACGGTCTTGATCGCCGCCACTTCCGCCTTGTCGCCGGCCGAGGTGGAGGTGCCGTGGGCGTTGATGTACTGCACCGCGGAGGGTTCGATACTGGCATCGCGAAGGGCGTTGGCCATGCAGCGCGCCGCGCCAGCGCCATCTTCGGGTGGCGAGGTCATGTGGAAAGCATCGCCGCTCATGCCGAACCCGATCAGCTCAGCGTAGATGGTCGCGCCGCGGGCCTTGGCATGCTCGAGCTCTTCGAGCACCAGAGCGCCAGCGCCGTCGGACAGTACGAAGCCGTCACGATCCTTGTCCCACGGACGGCTTGCCTTGGTGGGCTCGTCGTTGCGGGTGGACATCGCCCGCGCTGCGCCGAAGCCACCCAGGCCAAGACCGCAGGCGGCCATCTCGGCGCCACCGGCGATCATCACATCCGCCTCGCCGTAGGCGATGTTGCGCGCGGCCATACCGATGCAGTGGGTGCCGGTGGTGCACGCCGTGGAGATGGCGTAGTTGGGGCCCTGCAGACCCAGATGGATCGACAGGAAACCGGAAATCATGTTGATGATCGAGCCAGGCACGAAGAACGGCGAAATACGTCGCGGGCCCTGCTCATGCAGCGATTTGCAGTTGTTCTCGATGTTGGTCAGGCCGCCGATGCCGGAACCCATGGCCACACCGATACGGTCACGGTTGGCGTCCGTAACTTCCAGGCCGGAATCGCGGGCGGCCTGGAAGCAGGCGGCCAGGCCGTACTGGATGAACAGGTCGAGCTTGCGCGCCTCTTTGGGCGACAGATAGGGCTCGACATCGAAATTCTTCACCGAGCCGCCGATGCGGGTCGAGAAAGCGGAAAGATCCATGTGTTCGATCAGGCCGATACCACTGCGGCCGGCCAGAATGCCCTGCCAGCTGCTCGGCACATCGTTACCCAGCGGCGACAGCATGCCCATACCGGTAACCACGACGCGTCTACGCGACACAGCAATCTCCTCTTATCAGGTTTTTCGACGCCACGATGCACCTGGCAAACCGTTGCCCAGGCGTTGATCATCCGGCGATTGGCTCAAGGTAGCCGGTACCCGAGCGAAAAGACGCCCAAAGGGCGCTCTTGAAACTTTTACAGCGAACCGTCAAAGAAAAGCCGCACGCCTTTGCAGACGTGCGGCTTTTCCGATTCGGGAAGCGACGAACTGCTTACTGAGCGTGAGCAGTAACGTAGTCGATGGCTTCCTGAACAGTGGTGATCTTCTCGGCTTGTTCGTCCGGGATCTCGGTCTCGAATTCTTCCTCGAGAGCCATCACCAGCTCAACGGTGTCAAGCGAGTCGGCACCCAGGTCTTCAACGAAGGAAGCGCTGTTGGTTACTTCTTCTTCCTTCACGCCCAGTTGCTCGGCAACGATTTTCTTGACGCGTTCTTCGATGGTGCTCACGTGTTATCACTCCTATTGGACAAATCCAGCCAGCTGGTTGTGCCGGCAAGTGTATAGAAAGGGTTTTCAGCTTTTCAAGCTGAAAGCCAGCGGCGCCCACGGAAATACGCCAACGATTCGGTGCGCAAACTTACAGCTTTATCACCAAGTTTGCATCGAATCGCAGACGTTCGCCGACGGCGCCCCTCGGATTCAGCTCATGTACATCCCGCCGTTCACAGGGATAGTAGCCCCTGTGACGTAAGCTGCACCATCGGAAGCGAGGAAAGAAACCACGTTGGCGATCTCTTGCGCTTGCCCCAGACGGCCCAGCGGAATCTGTGTCAGCAGCGCTTCACGTTGCGCTTCAGGCAATTCACGGGTCATGTCGGTATCGATGAAACCCGGTGCCACGGCGTTGACCGTGATCGAGCGCGAGCCCACTTCACGGGCCAGCGCACGGCCAAAACCTTCGAGGCCGGCCTTGGCGGCTGCATAGTTCACCTGCCCGGCGTTGCCCATGGCACCCACCACCGAACCGATGTTGATGATACGCCCGAAACGGGCCTTGGTCATGCCGCGCAGCACGGCCTTCGACAGGCGATACAGGCTGTTGAGGTTGGTATCGATCACGTCGTACCACTCTTCGTCCTTCATGCGCAGCATCAGGTTGTCACGGGTGATGCCGGCGTTGTTGACCAGCACCAGCACCTGACCGAAGTCCTTCTGGATCTTCTCCAGGGTCGCAGCGACGGACTCGTCGTTGCTGACATTGAGCATCAGGCCGGTGCCTTCGATGCCGTTTTCCTTGAGGGTTGCCGCAATGCGCTCGGCACCCGCCTCGGACGTTGCGGTACCGATGACCACGGCACCCTGACGACCCAATTCCAGGGCGATGGCCTGGCCAATACCACGGCTGGCACCAGTGACCAGTGCAACCTTACCTTGCAGACTCATAGCATTCTCCCTTGTTCAGGACTGTACGGCGGCCAGTGCGGCGCGCGCAGCGGCAAAGCTTTCGGGGGTGTCGAGGTTGTGCGTATTGACGCCCTTGACACAACGCTTGTTCAGGCCCGACAGCACTTTGCCCGGACCACATTCGACCAGATCGGTAACGCCCTGCTCGCCCAGACGAACGATGGACTCGACCCAACGCACCGGGCTGTACAGCTGAGCCAGCAGGTCGCGTTTGAGGGTATCCAGGTCGGCTACCACGGCAGCGCTGGCGTTCTGCACCAGCGGGATCTGCGGCGGCTGCCAGGCGATGGCGCTGACCGCCTCGGCAAAACGCTCGGCGGCTGGGCGCATCAGCTCGCAGTGCGACGGCACGCTGACCGGCAGCGGCAGTGCACGCTTGGCCCCACGGGCCTTGCAGGCCTCGACGGCGCGAGCAACGGCAGCAGCGGAGCCGGCGATGACCACCTGCCCAGGCGCGTTGTAGTTCACCGCGCTGACCACATCTCCCTGGGCCGCTTCGGCGCAGGCCGCCTGCACGTCGGCATCTTCCAGACCAATGATCGCCGCCATGCCGCCATGCCCGGCCGGTACGGCCTGCTGCATCAGTTGGCCACGCAGCTCGACCAGCTTGACCGCTTCGGCAAAGCCGACGGCGCCGGAGGCGACCAGCGCGCTGTATTCACCCAGACTGTGCCCGGCGACGAATGCCGGACGCGCGCCACCTTCGGCCAGCCACAGGCGCCACAGGGCGATGGAGGCGGCGAGGATCGCGGGCTGAGTCTTGTCGGTCTGGTTGAGCTGCTCTTCCGGGCCCTGCTGGGTCAGTGCCCACAGGTCATAACCCAGGGCGCTCGAAGCTTCGCCGAAGGTATCGAGGATCAGCGCGTGCTCTGCGCCGTGTCTGGCCAACATGGTCAGCGCTTGCGAGCCCTGACCGGGAAAGACGAATGCGAGGGATGCAGACATGGAACGGTTCCCTTAGTGATCTTCTCGTCGAAAAATTTACGCTCGCCTCGGGCAAGCGTTGAAAAACTGACACCTTGGATGGCTGAGCATCCCGAGCGGTCACATATTACGGATCAAGTGCTCGATTCGACCACCCAGTCGCGCCGGTAAATTCTCCTGCACATCGGTCATGGCCCGGCGAATGGCGCTCTTTATACCATCCGGCCCGGCACTACCGTGGCTCTTCACCACGACGCCCTGCAAGCCCAGAAAACTCGCGCCGTTATGACGCGCCGGCGCCAGCTCGCCACGTAAGCGGCGCAGCAGCGGCAAGGCCAGAAGCCCGGCGACCCGGCCCAGCAAGCTGCCGCGAAACAGCGCCTCAAGCCGCGCCACAATCATGGTCACCAGCCCTTCGCTGGACTTGAGCAACGCATTGCCGACGAAACCATCACACACCAGCACGTCAGCCTCGCCGCCATACAGGCCATCGCCTTCGACGAAGCCTACATAGTTGAGGCCGTCGACACCTTCGAGCAGCGCCGCAGCCTGCTTGACCTGCTGATTGCCCTTGGTCTCTTCACTGCCCACGTTCAGCAAGCCGACGCGCGGCGCCCTGGCGCCCTGCACCTCGGCCGCCACCGCGCCCATGATCGCGAACTGGCACAACTGCTCAGCCGTGCAGTCGACGTTGGCCCCCAGATCCAGCAACAGGCACACGCCCTTGCGATTGGGAATGGCAGCGATCATCGCCGGCCGGTCGATGCCCGGCAGGGTTTTCAACACGTACCGCGACAGCGCCATCAACGCACCGGTATTGCCAGCGCTCACGCAGGCATGGGCCCGCCCGTCACGCACCGCCTCCAGCGCCAAGCGCATGGAAGACTCCGGTTTGCCGCGCAGGGCCTGACTGGGGCGCTCGCCCATCTCGATGCTTTCGGCCGCATGCTCGACGCGCAGGCGCGCGCGATCCACACCGGGAATACCAGCGAGCAGTTCTTCGATCAGAGGAGCTTGGCCAACAAGGACCAGGTGCAGCGAGGGGAATTCGGCCAGACAGGCGACGCTGGCTGGAACAATGCAGTGGGGACCGAAGTCCCCACCCATTGCATCAATCGCGATGATCGGAGCGGACAAGATTTACTCGTCAGCGCCCTTGTCGATCACTTTGCGACCACGGTAAACGCCTTCCGGCGATACGTGGTGGCGCAGGTGAACTTCACCAGTGCTCTTCTCAACGGACAGAGCGTTAGCCTCGAGGGCGTCGTGCGAACGACGCATGTCACGGGCGGAACGGGATTTTTTGTTCTGCTGAACAGCCATACTAGTTAACTCCTAAACGTTTGGGTCACGCTTTAACTGTGCCAATACACTGAACGGGTTGGACCGCGTCACCTCGTCCTCGCTCGGTTCGGGCTCATCGAGGCCCGCCGGCTGCTGGCAATCTTTCGGGTCATGCATTGGCACGATGGGCAAGGCGAGCAACAGCTCATCCTCGATCAAGGCCAACAGATCCAGAGGATCCTCACCCATTTCCAGTACGTCATAGCCTTGCGGCACGGACTGGGTATTCGCGCCTTCCTTCACCACAGCGTAATCACACTCGCTGAGGATCGGTAAGGTGACCTGATCCAGACACCGCTGGCAAACCATCTTGACTTCGACCTCAAGCTGGCTGTGGATGACCACAGCGTGGCGCTCGTCACGCTCGAAGCTCAGCTTCGCGCGCACGTTGCCGCCATTATCGGCGAGAGGATCGCAGAGCCTCGACAAATCAGCTAACGGCAATTCACCCTGAAGGGTGGCGCCGCGGTCAGCGAGTTTGCGTGGATCAACGTGAGGTGGAATCGGGCCATTTGACATAGGCGCCGCATTCTATGGATGCAACCGTGCGCTGTCAAAGGAAATTCCGCCTGTCCAGGCCCTTTGCCGACGACTAGAATCGGCGCTCCGTTTCGCACGAGGTCGATGCCCATGTTGCCCCTGGTTCTCGCTTCCAGCTCCCCCTATCGCCGCGAGCTGCTGAGCCGCCTGCGCCAGCCCTTCGAATGGGCCGCGCCAAGTATCGACGAGTCGCGCCGGGATGGCGAGCCCGCCGAAGAGCTGGTGCGCCGCCTGGCCCGGGAAAAGGCCGCGGCATTGGCCGGGCGATTCCCCTGTCACCTGATCATCGGCTCCGACCAGGTGGCCGTGCTCGACGGCCAGGTGCTCGGCAAGCCCCACGGCTTCGAGCGCGCCCATGCCCAGCTCAGCGCCGCCAGCGGCAAGAGCGTGACCTTTCTCACCGGCCTGGCGTTGCTGGACAGCCAGAGTGGTACCTGCCAGGTCGACTGCATTCCTTATACGGTGCATTTCCGCACCCTGGATGCCGAGCAGATCACCCGCTATCTGAATGCCGAAGAGCCTTACGACTGCGCCGGCAGCTTCAAGGCCGAAGGTCTGGGCATCAGCCTGTTTCGCCGAACCGAAGGCAGCGACGTCAACAGCCTGATCGGCCTGCCGCTGATTCGTCTGGTGGAAATGCTCGATGAGGTTGGGGTGAAGGTGCCCTGAATTGATAGCTGCTGGTTGATGGGCTGCCGCCCATCCTACGACCTGACTCATCTATTTAGTTGTGGGAGCGGGCCATGCCCGCGAATCGGGCGCATGGCGCCCTCCCACATTTGATAAATCCGCAGGATGGATCGGAGCCAACCCATCAATCAATATATGCATCCCCAACCAACCGCTCCCACAGCCCACTGCGCCTTTCGACTCGCCGCCCGATAGCCGCTTCGAAAATACCGGCACGGCTCTCGATCAGGCTGAAGCAATCCCGGGCGCGGGTGATGCCGGTGTACACCAGCTCCTTGGTCAGCACCGGGTTGAGGGTATCCGGCAGCACCAGGGCGCAATGGGCGAATTCAGAGCCCTGGGATTTGTGCACGGTCATGGCGAACACGGTTTCCACCGCGCCCAGGCGGCTGGGCAGGATCGAGCGCAGCTCGCCCGAACCATCGTTGCGTGGGAACACCACGCGCAGCGCTGAGCGCAATGGGCCACCCGCCTCCAGCGCCGGCTCGGGCAAACGCAGGGCGATGCCGATGTCGCCGTTCATCAGGCCCAGGCCATAATCGTTACGGGTGACCAGCACCGGCCGCCCTTCGTACCAGCCATGCTCCTGCTCGATCAGGCCACGCTGCAGCAACGCACGGGCGATACGCCCGTTGAGCGCCTCGACGCCCCAGGGCCCCTTACGCACCGCACAGAGCAACTGGAAGCGATCGAAGGCCGCCAGCACCGCGGCAGTCCAGCCGCTCCAGCGCTCGTCGCCGTCGGTCAAGCCTGGGCGCTGCTCATGCAGCACGTTCAAGTAATCCGCATAGCCCACTGCCCGCCCCTCACCGCCGGGCAAGCCATCGAGCAGCAGGCGTTCGAAGGCACGATCCTGCTCGCCGGCAAGGCGCAACTGGTGCAGGTCCGCCCCGCCACCTGCCAGCACCTCACGGGCCTCCAGGGCTGCACCGCGATTCACCGCCAGGGCCAGGCGGCCGATACCCGAGCCCCCGGCAAAGCGCCGGGAATGGCGGAGCATCACGATGTGCTGCGACAACGCCTGCTCGCCCGGCTGCAGCCCTGCTCCCTCGATACGTTCGCCGGTCTGCTGCGCCAACCAGGCGCGGGTGGCCTCGCTGTAGCTGCCGGCTTCAGCGTCGCGGCACAGATCACCAAGTACCGCCCCCGCCTCCACCGAGGCCAGCTGATCCTTGTCGCCGAGCAGGATCAACCGCGCATGCATCGGCAGCGCGTCGAGCAGGTTGGCCATCATTTCCAGGTCGATCATCGAGGCTTCGTCGACCACCAGCACATCCAGCGGCAGCGGGTTGGCCGCATGGTGACGGAAATGACGGCTGTCCGGACGACTGCCCAGCAGGCGGTGCAGCGTGGTGACGGTATTGGGAATCTGCTCGCGCACCTGCTCGCTGACCGGCAGGGTCGCCACCTGGGCGCCGATGGACTCGGTCAGCCGCGCCGCCGCCTTGCCGGTAGGCGCGGCCAGGTTCAGGCGCAGCGGCGCACCGCGATCCAGCGCGGCGGCCTGCAGCAGCGCCAGAAGGCGCACCACGGTGGTGGTCTTGCCGGTACCAGGGCCGCCGGTGATCAGCGTGAAGCGCCCCCGCGCCGCCAGGGCGCAGGCCAGTTTCTGCCAGTCGGTGAGGCGCTGGCCATCGAGCTGCAATGGCTCGGGGAACAACACGGCCAGGCGCTGAGCGAGACCGGCCGGCGCATCGCCCGCCGCCTGCAGGCGCTCGCCAATATCCTCGGCGACGCTGCGCTCGTAATCCCAGTAGCGGCGCAAGTATAGGCAGGTGCCGCGCAGCACCAGCGGCGCGACTTCATCTTCGGCATCACGCAGCAAGGCGCTGCCGGCACAGGCTGCCAGCCAGGTGCTCGCACTCAGGCCGGCCAGCACCTCGGAGGGCAGCAGGCTGACGCCCTCGGCGTCCTCGCCTTCCGGTGGCAGCGACAGCGCCGAATCCGGATCGGCCAGGGTGGTCTGCAGGTCGAGGCACACATGGCCCTGGCCCAGTTGATGACTGGCCAGCGAAGCAGCGAGCAGCAGCAACGGCGGTGCCTGGGGGTCCAGCTCGGCGAAGAAATGCGCCAGGGTTCGGTCCAGTTCGCGCAACCAGCCGCGCTCGCTCCAGGCGGCCAGCAGCTCGAACAGCGTGTCGCGGTTTTCCAGCATCGGCGTCATGCCGGTTCCTCCGCCGGCTCGCCGAGAAACAGCGCGTCCAGCCTTTCGATCAGCGCCCGCTGCGGGCGCGCCAGGTATTGGCCCGCAGCCGGCGCACGCAGGAACAGGTACAGCGCGCCGCCCATATGGGTGTCGTAGTCATAGTCGGTCAGGCGCAGCCGCAGGTGGCGATGCAGGGCCAGCACGTACAGCACGTACTGCAGATCGTAGCGGTGGCTGGCCACGGCAATGTTCATGGCCTCGGCCGTATAAGCCTGTTCGTCGGCGCCCAGCCAGTTGGACTTGTAGTCGACCACGTAGTAACGCCCCTCATGCTCGAACACCAGGTCGATAAAGCCTTTGAACATGCCGTTCAAGGTGTCCGGGCTGAGCACAGGTCGCGCCACGGTCGGCATCTCGAAATGGCGCACCAGCGCATCCAGGCGCAGCACGTCGACCCGGCAGGCCTCGAACCAGAACTCCAGCTCAGCCTGATATTCGCTCAACTGCGCCAGGCTCACCGCGCTTCCATTGCCGAGCGACAGGGGCTGCACCAGCAGGCCTTGCAGCCACAGCCACAGCGGCTCGATCCAGGTTTCCAGGCCGCGCCGCTGGCAACGCCTCGCCAGGTGCTCACGCAGCACCTCCGGCGCCCCCGCCATGGCCGCGAAGCCTTCGGCGGCAGCGATTTCCAGCAGGCCATGGAGAAAGGTGCCGGGGTTGGGCCCGCGGGGAAAGCGATGCAGCCCCTGGGCGGAGACAGGAATCTGCTCCAGCGCCAGGGCCGGGTCTTCGTCGTCACTGGCGATCTGCACCGCCGAACTGTCCGGCGAGACGTCGTCGTGGCGATCCACTGGGTGGCGATCCACCGGGTTGCGATCCACTACGGCAGCTTCGCCCTCCTCCATACGCAAGGCGCTGTAGGAAGCGATCCACCAGTGTTCGGCGGCGCGCCGTGCTGGCGTGCGCCAATGGGGCTCGAAAGCATCTGCATCCTGGGCGCGATAGGCCTGGTCGCTGGCCTCGGGCGCAGGCAACGCCACGCAGCGCGGTGGATCGGCCAGCGGGCTGAGCCAGTCGATCAGTTGCGCGCTCTGCGCCAGGGGCTGGCCAGCGCCGAGCAGGTAACCCAGGGCGCTCTGGTGCAGGCGCGAGGTCTTGGCGGTGCCGATCTTCAGGTCGGCGATACCCAGCCAGCAGGCATGCCGCGCCCGGGTCAGCGCCACGTAGAGCAGGCGCAGGTCTTCGCCGAGACGCTCGCGCTCGGCCTTCTCCAGGCTCTCCTCATCAGGTTTGAGCAGCAGGCGGCGGCGTTCGCCGTCGTGCACCTGCACCGGCTTCTTGTCGTCCAGCGGGCGGAACGAACAGATGAAGGGCAGGAACACCAATGGGTATTCCAGGCCCTTGGATTTGTGGATGGTCACCACGCGCACCAGGGCATCGTCGCTTTCCAGGCGCAGCACCTGCTCCTCGGCTGCCTGCCCGCGCCCGGCCAGGCAGTCGCCCAGATGACGGATCAGCGCCAGCTCACCGTCCAGCTCGGCGGCGGCCAGCTGCAGCAATTCGGCCAGGTGCAGCAGATTGGTCAGAATGCGCTCGCCGTCCGGGCGGCTCATCAGCCGTTGCGGCAGGCCGAAATCCTGCAGCAACTGGCGCAGCATCGGCAGCACGCCCTGGCGCTGCCAGCGCTGGCGGTAACCACGGAACTGCATGACCCGCGCCTCCCAGAAGCGCTCGTCGAGGTTCAGTTGCTCCAGTTCGGTAAGGCTCAGGCCAAGGGTCGAGCTGGCCAGCGCCGCACGCAGGGGGCGATCCTGATCGGGCTCGGCGCAGGCACGCAGCCACAGCAGCAGATCGTGGGCCTCGACCGTGGCGTACACCGAATCCTTGTCGGACAGGTACACGCTGCGCACCCCGCGGGCCGCCAGCTGGCCGCGAATCGCCTGGGCTTCCTTGAAATCGCGCACCAGCACGGCGATATCGCTGGGGCGCAGGGCCGTCAGTTCGTCGCCGGTGAGAAAACCGGCGCGCTGCTGCTGCCCGAGCACCAGCAGGCGGACGATTTCGCTCGCCGCGCTGGCGGCCAGAGCGTCCAGATAACGCCCCTTGGCGACTGCTTCCTCGCTGGGCAGGTGCCAGAGGTTGAGCGCCGGCTGCGCCTGGCCCTCCACCGTCCAGACTTCCTTGCGGCCCTGAGCGCCGACTGCGATGAACGGCAGGTCGTCACGCAGCAGAAAGGCGCCCTGCCCGCCTTCACGGGTCTCGGCCCGTTCGAACAAGCCGTTGACCACCGCGACCATGGCCTCGCTGGAGCGGAAGTTGGTGTCCAGGTTGTAGTGCCGCCCGGCCGTGGCCCGGCGGGCGCGCAAGTAGGTGTGAATGTCCGCACCGCGGAACGAGTAGATGGCCTGCTTGGGGTCGCCGATCATAAACAGGCCGCAGTCGTCGCGGTTGGCCTCGAGCTGATACAGGGTGTCGAAGATGCGGTACTGCAGCGGGTCGGTGTCCTGGAATTCGTCGATCAGCGCCACCGGGAACTGCTGGCGAATCACCTCGGCCAGACGGGGGCCGCTGTCGCCCTGCAGGGCGTCGTCCAGGCGGGTGAGCATGTCGTCAAAGCCCATCTCGGCGCGTTGGCGCTTCTCGCGGTCGAAGCGCTGGCGAATCCACGCGGCGGCGTGGCGCAGTGCAGCCTCGCCCGGTGCCGGCAAGGCGTCGAGCTCGCCCTTGAGCGTGGCCATGGCCTCCAGCGCAGGATGCACAGGCGGCGCACCGACCTTCCAGGCCTCGGCCAGGCCCTCCGGGGTCAGGCGGGTGAAGCCGGTGCCGATATCCAGCAACTCGTCGTCGCTATCGGCCCAGGCGCGCAGCTTGTCGAGCCAGGGTTTGTAATAGCGCGCCTGCAGCTTGCGGGCATCGACCTGTTTCTCCGCCGCGGCCTGCTCGAGCAGGCCCTGCAAGGCATCGGCCCAGGTGCTCCAGGGTTCCTTGAGGGCATGCAGTGCGCGCTGGCGGTCACGCAGGGTGCCGTCGAGCAGATCGCCCAACGCCAGAGCAGCGCCGTCGTCCTGTTCGCCCAGCAGCGGGCGGATGCGCTGACCCAGCGTGTCCGGCGCGTCCCAGTTCTCCGCTACCCAGTCCAGGGCCAGGCCCTGCAGCGGGTAGCAGTGCTGACGCCAGTAGTCGCGCACCACTTCGGCGAGCAGCTCGCTGTGGTCGGTTTCCAGGGTTTGACTGAACAGGCTGCCGCTGTCGAAGGCGTGCTCGCGCAACATGCGCTGGCACCAGCCGTGGATGGTCGATACCGCCGCCTCGTCCATCCACTGCGCCGCCAGCTCGAGGCGCCGTGCGCACTCTGGCCATTCGGCCGAAGCGAAGTCGGCCTTGAGGGTGGCCAGCAGCGCGTCACCTTCGCCATCACCGCGAAACACCGTGGCCGCTTCCACCAGACGCGCGCGGATGCGATCACGCAGTTCGCGAGTGGCGGCATCGGTAAAGGTCACCACGAGGATCTGCGGCGGCAGCAGCGGCTCGCGAAAGGCGGCGTCGCCGCCATGCTGCAGGATCAGGCGCAGATAGAGCGCCGAGATGGTATAGGTCTTGCCGGTACCGGCGCTGGCCTCGATCAGGCGGCTGCCGTGCAACGGAAAGCTGAGCGCCAAGGGGCGTGCTGGCTGGCTCATGGCTGATCATCCTGAAGTTCGCTGATCGCCGCCTCGAATAGCGACTGGTAGAGCACGGCGCCCCACTGGGCGAACTGGCCGTCGCGCAGCAAGGCGTCGAAATCCGGATACTGGCGGGCCAGGCTGGCGCTCTGCTGCACTTCGCCGGTGGTGGTGTGGCCGTCACCTTCGTAGACCTTGCGGGCAGCGTCCGCGGCCTTGTCTTCATCCTCGCTCTTGGCGAGCTGGGCGAACCAGGCCGCAACCGTTCTGATCGCCACTGGCAGCGGCGCCTGCATGCCAGCGGCGTAGCCGTCCAGCCACTGACGCAGCAGGTGTTCGGCATCAGCCTGGCTCAGCGGATCGAAGGCCAGACGCACGTCTTCGGCGACCAGCAGCGTGGTCAGCGGATGGCCACAGGCAGCGGCCGCCACATGGCTCACCCAGGGCCTGAGCAGGCGGTGCCACTTGTAGGAACGATCCTTGCGCTTCAGCCCGCCAGGCTGCAGCTCCAGCCGTGCCAGAGCAGCGCCGGACGCGTACAGATCGCCGAGCCAATCCTCAAGTGCGAGATCACCATGGGCGAAGCTCAGGCGCAGCGGCGATGGCAAGCGCTCGGGCCAGCGCGCCAACAGCGCGGCATAGCCCTTCAACTGTGCCGGCAGTGGTTCGAGCAATTGCGCGCGCAAACGCTCACCGAAGCCGGCCACCGGCAGCAGGCCACTGCGCTGGATACGCCGCGCGGCCCGCTCGAGTGCCACATCGACAGGCTGGTCTTCCTGCAGGGCCAGCGCGGCAGCCTGCAGCAGCGCCTGCTGGATCTGGTGGCGCTGCAGGCCATCGAGGGCAAAGGGCTCGGCATCCAGCTCGGCCTGTTCGGCTTCGTCCAGGTGCACCTTGAGGCGCGCGGTGAAGAACTGCTTCACCGGGTCACGCAGGAAGCGCTGCAGGGTTTCCAGATTCAGCGCGTCGTCCACCACATAAGCGCCCAACGGCTGCTCGCCGGTCTGGGCCAGCGGCGCGCGGTGGGAAGCAGCCCATTCGTGCACATAACTGAACAGCGGCCCATCACCGGAGAAGTAACGGCGGCTGAAGGGCTGCAGCGGGTGCTCGATGGTCAGGGCATGCAGCAGGTCGCCGCCGCCCGCCAGGCGCCAGGCGCTGGCCAGGTGATCACGCAGTTGGCCGATCAGCACCGACGGCGGTCGCTCGGTATTGTCGCGGATGCTGCGCCCGACCCAGCTGATATACAGGTGCTCGCGCACCGCCAGCAGCGCTTCGAGCAGCAGGTAGCGGTCGTCCTCGCGGCGCGAGCGGTCGCCGGGGCGGTAGTCGCCGCCCATCAGGTCGAAGTCCAGCGGCGCCTGACTGCGCGGGTAGTCACCATCGTTCATGCCCAGCAGGCAAAGATGACGGAACGGAATGGCGCGCATCGGCATCAGCGTGCAGACGTTCACCGCGCCTGCCAGAAAACGCTGGCTGAGCCCGCCCTGATCCAGCCCACCGAGCCAGGCTTCACGGACCACGGCCAGCGGCAGGGCTTCCTCCAGGCTGGCCGCGTCGCACAGCTCCAGCCAACTCTCCAAAGCATCCTGGGCCTGGTTGCGTAGTACTTCGTCGCGTTCGTCCTGGGGCAGGAAGAAGTCGTCCAGCAGTGCCCGCAGGCGCTCGCCCCAGGTCACCGGCAGCAGGGTTTCGGCGAGGCTGTCGCCATGCAGCTCCAGTGCATCCAGCAGCCGGGTCAGCGGGCCGATCAGCGCAGCATCCAGGCCACCGATTTCGTCGAAAGGCTCGATGCCAGCCCGTGCGCCGGCGCCACCCACGGCGTAGCCGAGCAGCATGCGGCGCAAGCCGAAACGCCAGCTGTTCTGCTCAAGCCCGGCGCCCAGGCCGAGGCCTTCGCGCTGTTCGGCATCCAGCCCCCAGCGCACACCGGCGCCTTCCAGCCAGCGGCGCAGCAGCGGCAGTTGGTCATCAGCGATGGCGAAGCGCGCGCGCACGGCGGCCACATCGAGCAGATCGAGAATCTCGCTGACGCTGAAGCGGCTGTCCGGCAGGCGCAGCAAGTGCTCCAGGGCGATCACCAGCGGCTCCTTGCCGCGCAGGCCCTGGTCGGCCAGGGTGAAGGGAATGAAGCGCGGATCGTCGCTGCCGAATTGGCCGAATACCGCGCGGATGTGCGCGGCATAGGTGTTGACGTCCGGCACCATGACGATGATGTCGCGCGGGCGCAGGGTCGGGTCTGCGCTGAACGCCGCCAGTAGCTGATCGTGCAGCACCTCCACTTCGCGCTGGGCGCTGTGGGCGACATGAAAACGCAGCGAGTGATCCTTCTCCGGATCGACCGCCGGCCAGCGGGTGCGACTTTCATCGACCGGGCGCAGGTCGAGAATGTCGTTGTGCAGTTGGCCCAGCAGTGTGTCCTCGCTCATCGCGCTGAACAGGTCAATGCGCTCGAACTGCTCGCGGTAGCGCTGCGGTTCGTCGTACTGGTCGAGCAGGTTGATGTAGTCGCGGCCCTGCTTGCCCCAAGAGGCAAGCAGCGGCTGACCATGCTGATGCAGCTCCTCGACCTCGAACAGCCCAAGCTGGCCGACCTGCCCCGACTGGCCGCCGGCCTTGCGTTTCTGCCGACGGTATTCGTGGCGCAGCAGGTCCTTGTCTTCGACGATATCGCCCCAGTGGTGCTGGGACGGGTTGTGCACGTAGAGCATCACCTGGCTGAAACGCGCCATGGCCGCCAGCGCCTCGAGCATCTGCGCCGGCAGCGAGGAAATGCCGAACACCGTGACCCGCCGCGGCAGGCCGCGGGGCGGCGCATCCAGCTCGGCCAGCCTGGCGACGAAGCGCGGATGCACCCCGGCGCGGCTCTGGGACAGATGCTCCTCACCGACATCGGCCAGCAGCGTGCGCCACAGCAGCGGCTGCCACAGCGCGGTGTCATCGAGGCGCTTCACGCCGCCGCGGGCGTTGCGCAATTGATCGTGCCCACCGGCCCAGTCCGCCAGCCAGTCGGCGCGGTACACCTGGTACTGGTCGAACAGGTCGGCCAGGCGCTCGGCCAACTGGTGACGCTTGCGCAGGTCGGCGTCGTCGGCCAGGAAGCGGCGCAGTGGCGCGAAACAGGGCTCGTCGAGCAGGCTCGGCAACAGGCGCATCAGACGCCAGGTCAGCGGCGCCTTGTCCAGCGGCGACTGCTGGGGAATCGCCTCGCTACCCAGCACCGTGCGGTAGGCCTGCCACAGAAAGCGCGCCGGCAGGCTCACATCGGTGGCCGCTGCGATGCCGCAGCCGTCCTGCTCGGCCAGCGCCAGCTTGAGCCACTGGGCGATGCCGTTGCTCTGCACCAGCAGCACCTCGTTCTCCAGCGGGCGCAGGGGGTACCGACGCATCCACTCCACCGCCAGGGCGCGCAGCTCCTCGAGGCGGTTGCCATGGATGACGATCAGACCGGGGTTAAGCGCCGACATGCAGAATTCCTGAACGCAGAATCAGACGGCGAATGATGACAGAGCATGGCGACGAGGTGTGTCGCGAATACTCGCTCTCCTTGCCAGTCCTCCTCATTGTTTGCTTGGCGATGCGGCGGATGCGGGCAGCTTGATCACGCAGGTATCCGCGGCAGCCAGTGGCTCGCCGTCACCCCGGGTCGGCAACAGCCTGGCAACCGGCTTGCCAGAGCTGCGCTCGACCAGCGTGGAGTGGGCCTCGCCCTTCGCGAACAGCTGCTCCTCGCCCCACTGCCGCATGGCCACCAGCAGCGGAAACAGCGACTCGCCCCGCGGGGTCAGCACATAGTCCTGGTAGGCGGAACCGTCCGATGCCGGTACGGTTTCGAGAATACCGGCCTGCTCCAGCGTCCGCAGGCGATCGGCGAGGATGTTGCGCGCAATCCCCAGGCTGGCCTGGAAAGCGCCGAAGCGCCGTACGCCATCGAAGGCATCGCGGATGATCAGCAGGCACCAGCGGTCGCCCACCAGATCGACGGCGCGCGCCACCGGGCACGGTGAGTCATCGAGGCGTTTGCGTTTTGCCATGTGCATCTGTCCTTCAAACTTGCCGGCAGAAAGTTCGGCAATCGTCTGGTTGCACTTTAAAACGTCTTTGCAACGGATTGAAGCGCGCTCATGCCCTGTCGCCCATTTGCATTGAGAAACGGTGCGGATGAACACCACCAGCCAGCCCACATCCAGCACCTAGTTGCAAAATAAAACCTTAAGACCTAGCCTGACATGGTTTCAAAATAAAACCAGATAGGAACTCTCGTATGTCACTGCCTACAGCCGCGCCCGCCGCTTCTACTGCGAGCCTGCCGCGCGCCCTGGTCATGCTGCTCGCCTGCGCGGCCGGTCTCAGCGTTGCCAACGTGTACTACGCGCAGCCATTGCTCGATGCACTGGCCCGCGATTTCGCAATCAGCCAGGCCGCCGTGGGAGGTGTCATCACCGCAACGCAGATCGGCTGCGCAATTGCGCTGCTGCTCCTGGTGCCGCTCGGCGACCGAGTGGAAAGACGCCGTCTGATGCTGGCGCAACTGGCCGCACTCATTGCAGCGCTTCTGTGGGTCGCGGCGGCGCCAACGCCCGCCCTGCTTCTGGCCGGCATGCTCGCAGTCGGGCTGGTCGGTACGGCCATGACCCAGGGGCTGATCGCCTACGCCGCAGCGGCCACCAGCGATAGCGAGCGCGGCCGGGTGGTCGGCACGACACAGGGTGGTGTGCTCGTCGGCCTGCTACTCGCTCGGGTCATGGCCGGCGGGGTTGCCGACCTGGCAGGCTGGCGCAGCGTTTACCTGACTTCGGCAGCAGTGATGGGCGGCCTGGCACTGGCCCTCTGGCGATACCTGCCGGCTCAGCCGCTTTCATCTGAGGCACCTCGTTACGGGCAACTGCTTCTATCGTTACTGACCCTCCTCGCCCGTCAGCGCACGCTGCAGGTACGCGGCGTGCTGGCACTGCTGATGTTCGCCGTGTTCAACGTGTTCTGGACGGCCATCGTGCTGCTCTTGAGCGCACCGCCGCACAATCTTTCGCAAACCGCCATCGGCGCACTGGGGCTGGTCGGCCTGCTCGGCGCGCTGGCGGCGGCGCGGGCCGGACACTGGGCGGACAAAGGCCTGGGCCAGCGCACCACCGGCTATGCCCTGCTCCTGTTGCTGGCCTCATGGCTGCCGCTGTGGTTCGCGCCGGCATCGTTCGGCGCGCTGCTGCTGGGCATCCTGCTGCTGGATATGGCCGGCCAGGCCATTCACGTCACCAACCAGAGCCTGATTTTCGCCACACAGCCGGCAGCTCACTCACGGCTGGTCAGCGGCTACATGCTCTTCTATGCGGTGGGCAGCGGCTTGGGTGCGATCAGCTCTACTTCGGTGTATGCCGTGTTTGGCTGGAACGGGGTCTGCGTGCTGGGTGCAACGCTGAGCCTGGCCGGCCTCTGGTTCTGGCAGAAGACGCTACGCCTGGCAGCGGCCTGACGACGCGTACAGCTAGCCGACATCCTTGCGCGTGGTGCGCTCGTTGCTGATCCGCGCGCGGCGGAAATTCCAGCCCAGAAGCAGCCGCGAGGCCAGGTTGTCGCGGCTGTGGGGTTCGCCATAGTGCAAAAGCACCGTGGAGCGCAGCGCCTTCGGGTCGCAGGGCTCGTTGGCGTGCAGCGAGCGGTAGCCCCAGAAGAAATAGGCGTTGCCGGGCACGATCTTGATGGTGATCGGTTTCAGCCAGCCGCGCTTGACCGCGAAGGTGACCAGCTTCTGGGTCAGAGTGTTCTGCATCAGGGCCTTCTCCAGAATGTTGAAGTACAGATTGGAGCGGATGTTGCGCAGGTTGGGGAAGAAGATGAAGTCGCCGCAGCAACGGCCCTCGGTGGGCGTGACCAGCGGGATCAACGCCGTCAGCGCCGCGGCGTCGTAGTGAAAGTAGTAGGACTCGCGCTTGCCAGTCAGCCCCTGCAGGCAGCGCAGCGCCGGAAAGATATCCGGCGAGCGCGGCGGCTGGCCGATGCCGCCCTGATAGATCCGCCGGAACAGATCCTTGACCTGGGGCGAGACGCTCATCTGCTCGAAGATGCTGCCCTTCACGGCGTCCAGCCCCTGCAGCGCGAAGTACTCGTGCTCGTGGCGCGCCACTTCGTGGTAGACGTGGGCGCGTGCGACCTGCAGCTGCTCGTCAGTGAGAAATCCTTCGATAACGGCATACCCCTGTCGCTCCATGTCGTGGAGCAAGCGCGGTACCACCTGCGGGTCGGCTTTGGCGAAGTCGGGCATCGGGCGGCGTCCTCAGAGCCTGTTCAAAGTCTCGCGAGCTAGAGCAATGCAAGGCGAAAACAGGCGAGGACGCGGAGTTTACGAGCTGTAAATGAGCAGTCCGAGCCTGTTTTTAACGCTGCAGTGCCGACGCGCAGCAGACTTTGAACGGGTTCTTAGCTGATGGTGGCAGTCAGGCTAATGGCAGGCTCACGCAGAACCTTTTTTTGGAGTTACCTATAGTTGCTACAGGTTCTCGCTTTGTAGCCTTTTGAATGCCGCTCACCGGCTTTGGCGCGCACTTCTGACGAATGGGTACTGGCCAGAAGATGGCCAGGCCCGTGAGTCAGGGCTGTTTGGCCGACCACTGTGTGCGGATATCGCCCTTCTCCAGATTACTCGCAGTATTTCCGAAAGCGTCTTCAGCCTTGAGGTCGGCCCCCTTACCCGCCAGCGCATTAAGCATCTCGGTACGTTTGAACAGCGCTGCATACATGGCGGCCGTCTGTCCATTGCCGTTACGCTGGTCCGGGCTGCAATCAGCGTCGAGCAGGCGCCGGGCGATACGCACTTCGCCCTTGAAGATCGCCCCCATCAACGCCGTGTTGCCGCGCTGATCCTGAGCACAGGCATCGGCGCCTGCAGCCAGCAAACGCTCCACCGCGTCGCGATGACCGTGGTAGGCCGTCAGGATCAGCGCGGTGTAGCCGTTCTCGTCCGCGGTATTGAGGTTGTAGCCGGCAGCGATGAACTCATCGAGCATTGCCACATTGCCCTCGCGGGCCGCCTGGAAGTAGTAATCGCGCAATTGCGCCTGGACGCGCTCGGCATCCGGCACAGAAGTGTCGGCGAGCAGCGGCGCAGCAATGCCCAGCGCCAGAACGAAACAGAAATTACGCAGCATGCAATCCTCCCGCGCGGCCTTGCGCCGCGTCTGGTCGTGACGTGCGGCTCGCCTGAGCCGCACGCCATGCAGTGGCAGGCTCAGTCCTGCAGTTTGGCGGCCAGCGCCTTGACCCGCGCCAGGTCGCCACCGGCTACCTTGGTCAGGCCTTCGCCATACTGCGCATCGGCCTTGTAGAAGAACGACAGCATGATGTGCTTGCTCTCGTCTTCGGCTTCGGCCAGGGCGCCGCCCAGGCTGGCGATCAGATCGCCCTGCATCTTCTTGTCATAGGAGCGGTACAGCTCGCCGGCCTGCTTGAAGTTCTGCTCACGCTGGATCTTCTTCTGCTCGGTGGTGCCGCTCAGCGGCAGGTTGCTGTAGCGCGCATGCTCGGTGGGAGGCCGCGGGTTGATGCGGCTGGGCTCGTAGTTCACCTCGGTGGTGGTGTGGCCGATGTTCGCTGCGCCATCCTGGTTGCCGTTGTTGACCGGCACCTTGGCCTGGTTGATCGGCAGGAAGGCATGGTTGGCGCCCAGGCGGTACATCTGTGTGTCGGCATAGGAGAACAGCCGGCCCTGCAGCAGACGATCCTCGGACGGCTCGATGCCCGGCACCAGGTTGGACGGCGCCATGGCCACCTGTTCGGTTTCCTGGAACACGTTGTCCGGGTTCTTGTTCAAGACCATCTGGCCGATCTTCTTGTAGGGCACGTCCGGCCAGATCTTGGTGGCATCCAGCGGATCGAAGTCGTACTTGGCCAGGTCAGCCGGTTCGAGCACCTGGATGTACAGGTCCCACTTGGGGTAGTCGCCAGCGTTGATCGTGGTGATCAGGTCACGGCTCATGTGGTTGAAATCCTTTCCCTGGATCTGCTCGGTCTGCTGCGGATCGTTGTTCTTCACGCCCTGCAGGCTGCGCCACTGAAACTTGACGTAGCGGTACTCGTTTTTGGCGTTGACCAGCTTGTAGGCGTGCACGCTGTTGCCGTTCATTTGCCGGTAGTTGGCCGGCGTGCCCTCATTGGAATAAAGCAGGGTCAGGGTGCGGGTGGCTTCAGGCACGTGACTGAAGAAGTCGAACTGGGTACGGTTACTGCCGTAATTGGTGTTCGGGTCGGGCTTGAAGGCATGCACCATGTCCGGGAACTTGATGGCATCGCGGATGAAGAAGGTCGGGAAGTTGTTGCCGACCAGGTCCCAGTTGCCTTCGCTGGTGTAGAACTTGGTGGCGAAACCGCGCGGGTCACGCAGGGTTTCCGGCGAATGGTTGCCGTGCACCACACTGGAAAAACGCACGAAAACCGGTGTGGTGGTGCCCTTGCTGAAGACCTTGGCGCGGGTCAGGTCGGAGATGTCCGCCGTGGCGGTGAACTCGCCATGGGCGCCGGTACCGCGGGCATGCACCACGCGCTCGGGGATGCGCTCGCGGTCGAAGCGCTGCAGCTTCTGGATCAGCTGCACGTCCTGCAGTAGGGTCGGGCCGGTGTCGCCTGCGGTCTGTGAATTCTGGTTATCGCCTACCGGTGCGCCATTGTCGCGAGTCAGCGGCGCAGCTTGGGCAGACAGACCAAGGAGCGAAGCGGACAAGGCCGCGGTCATCAAACCAAGGGCGGGCGCCCATGAGGTGGTGGGTTTCATCGGTGAATCCTCGTCGTTTTTATGAGTACGCGCGTCATGCGCTCGCACCAAATTACGAGAGGCCCGCCGCCTGGCTAAATTGGAAAAAGCCAGCGCCTTGATAGGCAATGTTTATTACCTGATAGAGCGCAGGCGTGGCAAGCGAAGCGGCGATCAAGCCGCCGCTTCTGCTCTTTCACCAGCCCTCAAACCCGAAAGTGGCTGACCATCAGCTGCAGCTCATTGCCCAGGCGCGCGAGTTCGGCGCTCGAAGCGGCCGTCTCTTCGCTGGCCTCGGCGGTCTGCTCGGAAATGTCGCGCACGTTGACCACGCTGCGGCTGATCTCCTCGGCCACCGCGCCCTGCTGCTCGGCAGCGGCGGCGATCTGCTGGTTCATCGCCTGGATGCTCGATACCTTGCTGGTGATCGCGCCTAGCGCATCGCCGGCGCGGCGGGCCAGCGCCACGCTGCTGTCGGTCAGCTCGCGGCTACCCTGCATGATGGTCGCCACCTGCTGAGTACCCTGCTGCAGGCCGGCGATCAGCCCTTCGATTTCCTCGGTGGACTTCTGGGTGCGCTGCGCCAGGCCGCGTACCTCATCCGCCACCACGGCGAACCCCCGTCCGGCCTCCCCGGCCCGCGCCGCCTCGATGGCGGCGTTGAGGGCCAGCAGGTTGGTCTGCTCGGCCACGGCCTTGATCACGTCCATCACCCCGCCGATCTTCTTGCTCTCGCTCTGCAGCTCGCCCATGGCGTCGCTGGAGCGGCTGACCTCAGTCGCTAGCCTGTCGATCTGCGCGATGGCCTCGGCCACCACGCGATCGCCTTGGGCAGCCTCGATATCAGCATCGGACGCCGCTTGCGAGGCATCGGCCGCGCTGCGCGCCACTTCCTGCACGGTGGCGGACATTTCCTGCATGGCGGTAGCCACCTGATCGGTTTCCACCTTCTGGCTGTTCACGCCGGCGCTGGTCTGTTCGGTAACGGCCGACAACTGCTCAGCGGCGCTGGCGATCTGGGTGACACCATCACGAATACCGCCGATCAGGTCGCGCAAGGTGCTGCCCATGCGGGCGATGCCCTGTTGCACTACGCCCAGTTCGTCGCGGCGGGTGACCTGCAGCGTCTGGGTCAGGTCGCCACTGGTGATGCGCTCGACCGCCTCCAGAGTCTCTTGCAACGGGCGGGTGATCTGCCGGGTGATCAGCCAGGCTGCGACGATGCCGACCAGCAGCGCCAGCAGTGTGGCGGCGGTCATCATCCGGGTAGCGAAGGAAGTATCGCTGTCGCGCAGTTTGATCTGCATGGCCAGCAGCGCATCGCTGCCCTTGACGATCTGCAGCACCTGCTCGGTCATGGCATCGCGCAGCTGGACGCGCTCGGCGATTGCCGTGCGATAGGTATCCAGCAGGGCACGGTAACTGCCTACAGCGCTTTCCAGTTGCTGGATCAGGTCGCGGTAGTCACCGCTGAACGTCGAGGTCAAATTATCCAACCCCTGGTCGGTACCCTCGATTTGCTGGTTCAACGCCCGCTCGGTCTGCTCGTTGGTGTCGGCGGTGTAACTCAGCATGCGGTAACGCAGGGTCTGCAGGTCGTCCTTGGTGCGAGCGACGGCCTGGTAGCGCGCCAAACCCGCCGCATCGGCAGCGGCGCCGCGCAGCACATCCTCCCGGACCTTGTCGACCAGCTCAAGTGCCCGATCGGCCAGTTGGACCATCTCGGCCCGGGACTTGTTGGCGCTGGCGTATACCGCATTGGTCTTGTCGTAAGCCTTCTGGTACTGGTCGATCAGTTCGATTTGTTCATTTATCAGCCGCACATTTTCCGGGCTGCGAAACTTCGGCCGTATGGCCTGCTGCAGCTGCGAAAGGGTGCGGATATGCTGCTGCACCTTGTCGGCCTCCGTCGCACTGCCGTTGGAGAGCAGATACTGCAAACGTGCCACCCGCAGATCGGTCAGGGTATGGGTGAGCTGATTGACATCGGTCATACGCTCGGTACGCTCCACCACCTTGCCGAGGCTGGTCCAGCCCACGAAGGCCAGGGCCATGGTCAGGAGCAGCACAAGGCCGAAGCCGAGAGCCAATTTCAGGGTCACGCTGATGTTGCCAAACCACGTATTCATCGATTGCTCCAACTGCACATTCAAGTAATCAAAACTGGGCGCTTTTCTTTTTGGCCAGCCGCACTCCCAGCGCGGTTCGGGACGACCTCCCAGTCGTCATCCTGAAATTTTGCTTGGCTCGAGACACCGCGAAACACGCAGCCCGAAACAGCAATATCAAAGTGATATCGCATTGACGTACGCCGCTTCGCTTGGTTCAGCGTTTTTTTGTATGAAGGTGGTTAAGGGCAGGCGTCAGGAGGTAGCGCAACGGGCCGAAGCCCCGGCAGAAGCTGGGTGGCCACGAATCGCCGCTGAACGTTTTTCGACCCAATCCCTCGCCCGGCGGTCTGAGCCAGAACAGGCCACCGTGTGGAGCGACCGATGAGCGCATTCGATTGGCAGCGCATGCTGCTGGGAGATTTCCCCTGGCTGTTTCTGGGCGAAGTGGCGTTTCGCGCGCTGTTCGCCTTCGTGGTGGTGTTCGTGTTTCTCAAGGTCAGCGGCCGGCGCGGCATTCGCCAGCTGTCGCTGTTCGAGCTGGTGGTCATCCTCACCCTCGGCTCGGCGGCCGGTGACGTGTCGTTCTACGACGACGTGCCGCTGCTACCGGTGGCCATGGTGTTCGTCACCCTGCTGGTGCTGTACCGCGCCACCGTGACGATGATGCGCCGCAGCGAGCGCTTTTCCGACTGGATGGAAGGCAAGCCCGTAACCATCATCAAGGACGGGCTCTACGAGCTGAACAGCCTGGATCACCTGAACATTTCGTCCGACGAATTCTTCATGGAGCTGCGCCAGCAAGGCGTCGAGCATCTGGGTCAGGTGCGCCTCGGCATTCTGGAAACCGACGGCGACATGAGCCTGTACTTCTTCGCCGCCGATGCGGTAAAGCCCGGCCTTAGCGTGTTGCCGGCCGAGCACCGCCCGGAGTACCAAGAAGTGTCGCAGAACGGCGTTTATGCCTGCATACGCTGCGGCCATATCCAGCCTATGGTCGCAGGGCAACAGGCCAGTTGCCCGCGCTGCACCCAGCGTACCTGGTCGCCGGCACTCAGCCACCAACGGCAGCGCTGATCAAGGCAACAGCGCCTTGAGAAAAATCACCTGAACGGATTCGCAGCGCAGCGCCTCTACCTTTTTATCGCGCCGGGAACGAGGCGCTCCAAGAAGAAAAGGTCCGCACCATGACTACATTCCTGATCGGCTCGGCAGTGGTACTCCTGACTCTGTTCGTGATTGGCCTGTACTCCGGCGTCACCATCCTGCATGAGCTCGAATGACCCGCAACAATGCCTTGGCAGCTTCGCCTGCCGGGGCTTTTGTCGGGGTGCGACATGCCTAAACCTGCCGCTCTTGCCCTGCCCGCGCAGGCAGCCCGGCACGGCGCTTCACCGCCCCCGGCGACACGCCAACCGACCGTTTGAACGCACGGCTGAACGCCGCCAGCGAGCCATAGCCAAGCGCCTCGGCTACCCGCTCGACCGATGCCGGCTCATCACTCAGGTGCTGCATGGCCAGGCGCATCCTCAAGTCGGTCAAGTAGCGCAACGGCGCCAAACCCAGGGCGTGTAGAAACCGCTGCGCGAACACGGAACGCGACTGCCCTGCCTCGCTCGCCAGCGACGCCACCGTCCATGGTCGCTCTGGGTGCCGGTGCATCGCCAGCAGCGCTTTGCTCAAGCGCGGATCATGCAGCGCACCGAGCCACCCGCCCGCCTCGCCGCCACTGCCGGTAACCCAGCCCCGCACGATCAGCGCCGCCACCACCTCGGCCAACCGCGCCAAGATGCCGCCATGGCCAACCAGCAACAGCAGGGATTCGCGCTCCATCGCCTCGAGCAGCGGGCGAATCTCCGGCGAGCAGTCGAGCAGCGTGTCAACGCGCATTACCGCCGGCATGGCCGCCACCAGCGGCTGCATGCCGCCCAACTGCAGCTGCATGCAGCAACTGAAAAGGATCGCTGCCTGTGGGTCGGCGGGCTGCTCGTCAGCCGGCAGGTTCAGGTCGAATGCCTGGATGGCATCGCTGCCGACCTTCGGTGCCGCCAAAATCGCATGCTGCCCGCCGCGCGGCAGCAGCACCGCATCACCGCTCTCCAGGCAATGCACGTCGCCGCCTGGGCCATGCAGCCAGACTGGTCCGCGCGCCACGAAGTGAAACTGCCCGCGCCCCAGCTCGTTGGTAAACGCGATGCCCCCGCCAGCCCGCATCCTGAGGCGACGAAACTGCACACCACACAAGCGCATGCCGCTCAGCAGCTCGCTGATCAGGTCACTCGCAGCCATGCATGCACCTCCAAAATTCAGGACGAATGATCAATAATAAAAAACGATACGTCATGGATCGTCCCAGAACAGCGCCCTAGACTCAACGCCATTCGTTCAGACTCAGGAGCCCCCATGCATCCCTCAAGCCTTTTCAGAACCCTGCGCCATCTCTGGCTCGCGTTCTTGCTTGCCGCCCTCTCCAGCGCCGCCTTCGCCGCTGAAAAACACTACCGCGTGACCACGCCCGATGGCCTGCAATTGGCCGTGCAGGAAGCGGGCAACCCCGATGGCCCGGCCATCGTGTTCATCCATGGCCTGCTGGGCAGCCGGCTGAACTGGCAGCGGCAGGTGAACAGCCCGCTGCTGCAAGACTATCGGCTGATCACCTACGACATGCGCGGCCACGGCCTTTCCTACAAGCCGGCCGATAGCGATGCCTACAACGATGGCCGCCGCTACGCCGACGACCTGGCAGCCGTGCTGGCCGCATCGGGTGCCAAGCGGCCCGTGCTGGTGGGCTGGTCCCTGGGCGGGCTGGTGATATCCGATTACCTGGCCGCCCATGGCGATGCTGCGATCGGCGGTGCGGTCTATGTCAATGCCGTCATCGAATTGACCCAAGCGCTGATCACACCACACCCCGAGGTCTACGCCGGCCTGGCCTCGGATGACCTGAAAACCCACCTCGACGCCCTACGCGCCTTCGTGCGCCTGTGCTTCCACACCCAGCCAGACACAGCCAGCATGGAGGTACTGCTGACCAACGCAGCGATGGCCTCCTGGCCGATGACCCGTTCCATCCCAGGCATGCGCAGCGCGGCCGCCGAGGGACTGCCCAGAGCGCAGGTTCCTCTGCTGTTGCTCTACGGCGCCAGGGACCAGCTCGTGCAGGTGCAACCGAGCATCGCCCGCGCCCAGGCGCTCAACCCGCGTGCGCAGGCGAAACGTTATGCGCAGTCCGGGCACGCGCCCTTTTTCGAAGAAGCCGAGCGCTTCAACGAGGACCTCGCGGCTTTCATGAAGACGGCCTCAGCCGGGCGATAGACGTGAAAAAGCCCGGCCATCCCTGGCCGGGCTTTCACACTGGGGCTCTGGATTCGGGCCAGTGGCCCTGGGCTTACTGGGCGAACGGCGCAGGCACGCCGCTGCCGGAGCCTTTGCGCTGGCAATAGGCGGTAGGCTGCATCAGGCCGAAGCTGGCGACGGTAAAGGTGGCGCCGCTGGCACCGCTGGCGACCGTGCAGTTGTAGTCACCGGAGCCGGTACGGGCTACGTAATAGGTCTGCATGGAATCACTGCGCACGTTGCCGACACTGCTTACCGTCTCGCCCAGGTTAGTCTCGGCCAGCGTCTTGAGCTTGTCTTCGGAGGGTTTGATATTGCTGCAACCAGCTAGGCCGACGAACAGGGCGCCAAGCAGCGCAAAGGAGGTGACCGGGGAACGCAGTTTCATGGTGTGCTTCCTTGAAATTGTAGTGATGCTCCACAACGAACGGTTGCCTCGCCGCGATTGCGCAAGGGCTTGAAAACGTTGGAGATACCACCGAACCATAACCCCGCATCACAGCCCGGTCATTAGCACAGGCGTTCTAATGGCACAGTGAAACTGACCACCGCACCGCTGTGCTTCACCCCTTCCCTGTCACCACATTCAACTGTCCATCACCTTGTAGTCCTCGGCCTTGAGCGGCTTCACCCCGCCGGCTCGGCTGATGCCGTACAGCACCACACCGACCAGCAATAGCGCGCCGGCCCGTAGCCAGGTTTGCGCATCCTGCTGGGTCATCAGCAGCAGGCACGAAGCGACGCCGAGCACCGGCACCCAGGTCGGCACGCGGAAGTGATCCGCCGCTACCTTGTCACGGCGCAGCACCAGTACCGCCAGGTTGGTGCTGATGAACACGAACAGCAACAACAGCACCACGGTCTGCGCCAGGGTGGCCAGCGAGCCGGTCAGCGTCAGCACGATGGCCACCAGCGTGGCCGCCACGATTGCCGCCGCCGGTGTGCGCCGCTCGGGCAGCACACCGCCCAGCAAACGCGGCAACAAGCCCTGATGGGCCATGCCATAGGCCAGGCGGCTGGCCATGATCATCGTCAGCAAGGCGCCGTTGGCCACGGCGATCAACGCGATAAAGGCGAACAGCTGCGCCGGGATGCCCAGGCCCGAGGCCTTCACCACCTCCAGCAGTGGCGCCGTGGAATGAGCCAACTGTTCCACGGGCATCACCACCGCCGCACCGATGGCCACCGCCATGTAGATCGCCCCGGCCAGCAGCAGCGCACCGAAAAGCGCCCGCGGGTAGGTCTTGCGCACGTCACGAATCTCCTCGGCGAGATTGCCCGAGGTCTCGAAACCCACGAAGGAATAGAACGCCAGCAGCGCCGCACCCAGCACTGCATAGGCCGGGTTGACCCCCGCCTTGAACTCCACCACCCGGCCGAAATTCCCCTCGCAGCCGCGCAGGAACCACGCTGCGGCGACGATCACCAGCAGCAGGCCAGAGAGCTCGATGGTGGTCATCACCAGGTTGGCCGACAGCGACTCCCTGATGCCCCGCGCATTGAGCGCGCATTGAGCAGGCCGATCACCACCAGAAAAACCAGCGCCGCCACATGGGCGGGCATGTCGACAACCGCCGCCAGGTAGTCCCCGGCGAACGCCAGAGACAGCCCCGCCGCGCTGGTAACCGCCGCCAGCATGCAAAAGCCCACCAGAAACGACACCAGCGGCGACTGGTACGCCCTGGCCGCAAACACCGCCGACGCGCCCGCATGCGGGTACTTGGTAACCAGCTCGGCGTACGAACCCGCCGTGAGCAACGCAAAACCCAGCGCCACCAGCAACGCCAACGCATACACCCCAGCGCCCAGCACGTCACCGAGAATGAACAACGTCAGCATCGAGCCGGTGATGGCGCGCTTCAATGTGGGAGTTGGCGGGGTACTTGCGGCGGGCATTGCTCACGTCCTGTCTGTCTTTAAAGCTGCGGCCTAAGCCCCATGCAACCCGCCTTACCGGCCACAGGTGGCAGCAAGGCAAAATCACGACGCGGGAATTGTGGGAGCGGGCGCGGACGCCCAGTTCATGCCCGCGAAAAATCGCTGCCACAACACACTCCCGAAAGGAAGGCACCACCTCAGCCGCGCCACCTCACAGCAACGCAACCGACTCATCGCCTAGACAAAATGACCTAACGCTCATCCGTCCGCGCCGTACCATTCTCACGCTCTTTCAGCGCATCCTGATCCGAACCCGGATTGCCCGCTGGCGGCGTCCAGTCCACACGATTCTTCTTGGCCTCGGCCTCGTTGCTGCCCTGTTTGGGCTCCGACTTGGCCTTCTCCAGCCCCGAGCCATGCCCTGCCCCGGTATCTACTTCCTTGTCGCTGGAGGACTCGAAAGCGGATTCCGATTCGTTATGTTCGACTGCCATGACCACACTCCCGTAACGACGCAGGACATCTGCGCATACAGGTCTGAAAAGCCGCGCGTAACGGGAGTGCAATGGTTTCGACAAGCGGCAACGGCCGGTCCTGGTTTCGATAAGCCCAAGCGAGGTTGCCATCTGCAAACCTGCGGGCTAGAGTGCGCGGGTCGTGGTCAATCCCGCGACCGGGTGTGACAACCTGAATGTTCGAGGACGCGGTGCGTCCAAATTGCCTAGCCGGTTTCATACCGTGCTACTGCATTTCTATGGCGGGCCGTACGGGGCAGGTTTCGGCCTGGCCGGTTCCCTCGGACGCCGGTTTGTCACCCTCGTACGGTCCGTCACCATAACCGCGTGACAACGGCGGTGGCGGCTCCTTAACTAGTTCGAGGAGCATAAGGAAAATGCGCCACCCAGCTTTTACGCCAGGGCACCACCCTGCTCGCCCAAACGGCCCACAGACCTCCACCCCGGAGGTGCCCCATGGCTAACCCACTCGGCCGTGTACTCAACTTCCCCAGACGCCCTAACCCGATTACGGGCGCCACCTTCCAAACCCAAAACGCGCTAGCCGATGCCGACCTGCGCGCCGCACTGCTATACGAATTACTCGAAGACCTTCTGCGCAAGGAGCGAGAACGCCCCGACCCGCTTCGCGTACGAATGACCTGCGTGGCCGCCCAGGAATTGCTCAACGAACTGACGGTGCTCTACCGCCGAGCAAGCTGCGATAACCTGGGAGGTAACCGCCATGACTAAAGGCACGACCACCACCCTGCCCGCCAACGATGGCTACCCCGGCCTGACCATCTCATGGTCGAAAGACTGCCGCCCAGCCTTCCATGAAGGCATTCGCGCGGCAGAGCGCTGGCTAAACGGCAAGCGCAGCCATTGGTTATGGGCTGCGCTGATCTTCGAGCGAGATGCCTTGCAGGATGAGACGGATCGGAAGGCGTTCGAGGTGGCGTTTATGAGTCGGATTCAGCAGAGGTTGGAGGGGACTGGCTGAGTCAAACGCAGCGAAGAGTGAGCGTCAAAGTATATGAGGGAAAACTGCATATGCTTTGACGTTAAAGACAAACTACCGTCCCCAAAAACAATTATTGGATGGCTGCTGCCTCACTCTTCAGCGTAGTAATCGCTATCAATCTGCTTCACCTCATAGACTTGCTTCACACTCACGCCCAGATTGTTTTCAACCATGAGACGCGCCAGCTCCACGCCGTCGATAAGTACAACTTTAATATCCAATCCTAATGCCGCATCACGAGCGCCAAGGGAGAAATCGGACGTGGTGATGAAAACGCCCTTGCGTGCCCGCTTACGGGTCAGGGCGCCAATAAACTTATCGATTTCCGGACGATGAACCGTGTTGTTCCACCGTTTGGCCTGCAGATAAATGACATCAAGGCCAAGTTTGTCTTCCTTGATGATGCCGTCAATACCGTCATCATTAGTTGCCTGAGTCGCTTTGCCGGCCTCCTTGCGCGAGCCACCGTAGCCCATGGCGATCATCAGCTCGACCACTAGCTTTTCGAAAAAGCCCGGCGTACCCGCTTTGACCTGAGCCAGCACATCATCAGCCAACGCCCTTACAAGTTCCTGGTGAGCGCTAGCTAGCTGCTCATCAGGTGTCGCATCTGTAGAGTCGCGTACTGGTAATGCTGGCACTTCAACGCTTTGAACCTTGGCTGTATGGAACTCCACAAACTCAGGGAATTGCTTCAGCCAACTAATCGTGATTCGCTCTGGGCCATTAGCCAAAGCATCTAGCCCGCGAGATGTTATCTGCGTCATGCCTTTAGCAGGAATGGTCAGTAAACCGGCCTTGTGCAGATAGGTCCTAGCCCATCCAATCCGGTTATTTATGAATGTCTGACCTGAGGGCACCCGCTCTTTACGTTCTTCATCTGTAAGCGAGAACACTATTGCAACAGATTCACGTAGTTCAGTCAGAGGCAGCGGAGTTCCGCTCTGCAGAATGACTAGCAGCGGGCGCATCACGCTTTGAAAATCTGGAATTGCCATCGTTATGCCCTAACTATGCTGGCTCATTAAACGCTGCGTTGACGGTTATCATCCTACTCCGTTGCGGACTTTAGCATTTTCAAAATCACCAGCGCAAAAGCCCGGCTCTTGGTTTCATTAGCCAGCACTTCCAGCGACAACTTCTCATGGCCAGTCATAGCGTCAATTACGACGTCGAGCACAGCCCATGTCGCGAATAATTCCTGCTAGGAGCGGCTGTATTTCGCCCCAACCCGATTCGCTAACATCATCCCTGATAATTTCCAGTGCCTAGCTTCAGCGCGAGCCAACGGCCAGCAAAACTTCCTTGGCAAAGCACCAAGCTTCGACGCACCGGCAACTACCGAATCCTTTCATCTGAGGCTCAAGCACTTGATACTTAGCAAAGAGCCCCTCAAGCCCGCCCCCGGCCTCGCATGAGATGCTAGCTAATTTCAGCTAACTACCGCTTACTTCAAGCACGCGGAAAGCGTCGTAAAGACTCCAGATTTGCCACGCACCATTCATAGGCTAGTCATCCGCCCCCTATCGAGAAATATAAAGGTAATATACATGTATAAAAACTTATTAGCCTAGCTAACTAGCTTGGATAAAAGCGGATCGTTCCGAAACAGCACGCACCAGCGGGCAACAGCCGACAGTTCAGCGGTCCGACTTGTCATTTCCCGAATATTACTGCGCACTTCTAAAAGCTTAGCCTTCGCCGCTGGGTTATTACCCCCACAACGTGCTTTAGCGGCCTTAAAATCTTCAATAAGGTCATCAATTTTCTGCCAAACCTTCCGTCTTTCCTCAGCTAAAGGCACATGATCATTGAGTTTCAGTCGAGTAACAGTTTCTTGAACACGCTGTTGATCCCACTCAGATGTGCCAGGCATAGGGATGACTTTTCCTTCCTCATCGAAGGCGATCAAATCCACATCGTCATCGTCAATAGGATCAAGCAGATAACGTGTCTCCGACTCCTCACATTGGTCAGCAAATGTTGAGCAGAGAGATCCATCTTTAAGTGGAAACCAGCCCCCTTTCTTACGGTTACCAACATTACCGCAAACACGAAAATTCATGTAATCAAAAGCCAGCCACCAGTAGCCATCACGCACAACTGAATCTAAAGCCTTAGCTTCTTTCTTTGGTCGAAAGTGCTCAACATCGTAGTGCGAGTACAGCTCACGAACTTCCGAAAACCAACATTTACCAGCCGATAATGCTAATAACCAATCTTTCAGCTCTCCCCAATGCCCTCTATTTGCATCTAGCAACGCATTTCGCTCTTCACGTTGACCTGCAGCGTCAAGCGCCGCCAATTCGGCAACCAACTGTTTCGACCTAGCTAACCATGCATCCCACTTCTCCTGCGTCCAAGGAATCCATTGCTGAGCTTTGGCTTTGGGATCCCAGTTCGGGATAACAGAAGTAGGGTATTTATTCTTGAGATCGATCCAAATCACTCAGCGGCCTCCTCACGCAGAATTTCGTCAATTATTGAGTCTGCAATCGCATCTTGTTCAGCTTGCTCTTCCGGCGTTAGCGCTGGTTTTCTAAAACGGCGGTGCTGCGCCATCTTGCGCACGAACAAAGCGTAATCTGGGTCGCGAAAGTCGGCGGTAGAAAAACCCAAATCAGCCAGCTCGGCGGAAAGCCGTGACAGCTCAGCATCTTCTGCTGGCGAGCGCGGTTGCTTTACAAACAGCTCATTGCGCCGGAACAGGCGCCGCTCGGTTTCGATATCCAGAGTGGACGACAGACCGAACAACTCGCTCTTAAGGAGTCCAGTCACACCCATGCCTTGCGGGTGTTCATCAGGTATATCCACTACCGTCAGACTACCGTTGCGTCTCAGGATATGTACCTGCTCGCGCTTCAGGCTGCCCACCATCATGGGGTCGTGAGTGGTGAGGAGTATCTGCGATTCACCTTGCACTAGCGTACCGTCATCCGAGGCCAGTACACCTTCGATGTCATCGAAATACCGCAGCTTCCAGATCGGATTCAGATGAGTGTCTGGCTCATCTAGCAGGAACAGGCAATTGTCTTCGCGGGTAATGCGCATCAGGCCTAGCACGGTAAGCATTTGCAGCTCGCCTTCCGACAGATGCGTAAAGCTCACCTTGCCGCCGTGCTCATCGCGCTTTTTGACTGTAATCCGCACTTCATCGATCAGGTCGCCAATGTATGCTCCCTCTGCATAGCGAAAGAAGCTGTCGGTGCTGCCGACCAGCTCGCCCAGTTGTTTGAGCTTCTCCTGACTCGGCACGAACAGATAGAGCTGCTTTTGTCTTTCGGTGCGACCACGGAAGTCGATCTGCTTGGTCGCCTCCTGCTCAATGGGCGCCCAGGACACTTGCCAGAGCTTGTCAAGAAACTCGCTGACCACGTTGCCTCGCGCATACCAGAAGCGCGGATCGCCTTCATTTAGGTCCTGTTCGTCGAACTTGCCACTCCGGCGCTTTTCGCGCAGGCGGTGAGGCTCTTTAAGTACGAAAAGTGCGGACTCAAGCGATTCGATGTGCAGGTTCTTCAGAACCTTCTGGAACACCGGGTCATCAGATAGCAAACACGCCAGCAACACCAACTGGCTATGACCGCCACGGCAATAGAACAGGCGACGCAGGCGGTCGTCGCCAAGGTGCTTCAAGCGTCCACGATGCCGATCTTCTGCTTTGGCAAAGAATTGTGTTCTTTGCTCGTGAAATGGCTTTAGTTCATCCTGAATCATACGAAGCTCATCGAATTCAGCATCGCTGAGGTCGCTCTGATCTTTCCCGCTGAACCTACGCAAGGCTTCTTCAAGCTCAATCATCCGATCAGGAGCTTCATAGGTGTCGGGTAGCACCTCGTCGGTAGTGATTTCCTGGCGCAGGTTGAAGCGGCGCTGATGCTCCTGGAACAGCACCTCGATGCGTTCGTTGCGACCGGAGTAATAGGCAAAAATGTGCGCTGGCAGCAGCTCACGGTTTTTCAGCAGATAGCCTTGCGATTCGGCCTTTCCGTCCACCCACACATAGGGGCGCTTTTGTTTGGCCGTGTCGGCTTCTATGTGCACCACGTAGTCCCGAATGCTGTATTCCAGCGTGTAATCGAAGGCTGCTTCGCGGTCCAAATCGACATCACGGAAGATGGTGATAAGCGCTTCGATCAGGTTGGACTTGCCGGTGCCGTTCTGTCCGATCAAGGCATGGCTGCGAATCTGCTTCGGCTGTACATCTGCAGGCGCACTCTCGCTGGATCGCAAGTGCGTCGCGAAGCTGATGTCGAGATCACGCAGATTGCGAAAGGCAGGGATGCGGATGCGGAGCAGCTGCATATCAGGCGCTCACCGTATCGGCCGACTTTTCACGCATTTCGGCCGGGGTCGGCTCCAGAATCCAGCCGCAGGCCACTTCGGTTTTCAGCTGCGCGTAAAAGGCATCTATTTCGCCACCAAAGCGCTGCCACAAATCCTTGGCGCTCATCTCGCCATTGTGGCGTGCCAGAGTAGTGGCAAGCGGTGCTTGAGCTTTGATATCAGGCGCTGTTCCCAAGCGTAGAGGAGCGATCAATTCGGTTTGCGGGGCTTTCATAGGTTCCTCATCTTGTTCGATGGCGATGCCGGTGAAGCTAGAAACAACGGCGCCAGCAAGGAGCGCTGACAGCGCCTGCTTCCGCTCCAACTGGCGACGCCATTTGTTGCAATGAGTGGTCAATTCAGAGAGCGCAGAGAGAATTCGCTGCTGCTCGTCCAGTGGCGGGATCGGAAGCGCAAAACTGCGAACCTGCGTCATGTTGATAGACGCAAGATTCGTCGTCTGCTTGGAAGCCCCGGCAAAATAATCTCGTCCAATGCCGGAGTTGAAGACCAATTCAACCCATTCATTAAGCAGCTGCCCGCTGGGGACTCGTGCCTTAAACACGTGATTTTGATGGAGGCAGTTTGCTACACCGCCACGCCAAATCGCCGTGCGTCCAACCTTGTCCCAATCTCCACCTTCTGTGATCAAGAGATCGCCTTCGTGGATCTGATACTTCGCCAGCTCCTCAGCGGCAATCTCTATCGACTTCAAACCTTCGAGTTTGAAATGCCCTCTCTGAACATTGGCTACGGCCAAGTACGGGCAGACCATCACCTGCTTGCCACGAAGATCGCGCCCTTTGGTAACGCCACCAATAACGACCGCCACTTCATCGAAAGCGGTGACCGCCCAATGATCGGGATAGATCTCTTCGCACTCAGCCATGCCAACAAGCTTTTGGCGACGCATCAAGCCATCTGTAATGTACTGAGCCCGCAATTGCGAGCAATCTGCTTTGATCACATCAAGGTCAGGTAGCGCCACAGAGGCTTCCGCAAGCAGGCCGCGAACGGCTAGGTTTTTCAGCTCAGCGACAACGACATCCACATCCTCCGGCGTATGAAA
This sequence comes from Phytopseudomonas straminea, assembly GCF_900112645.1. Classification (GTDB taxonomy): domain Bacteria; phylum Pseudomonadota; class Gammaproteobacteria; order Pseudomonadales; family Pseudomonadaceae; genus Aquipseudomonas; species Aquipseudomonas straminea. The sequence goes on from NZ_FOMO01000002.1 coordinate 131,171, forward strand.
CAGCTGCCCGAAGTTGTCGGCAAGGCGTGCCCAGGTAGCTTGCAGTTCGTACGGGCTTGTGGCGCTGGCGACGGCTTGCAGGGTGGACTGGCGCAGGGAGTTTTGCAGTTTAAGGCGCTCTTGCTGCTGTGCCTCTAACTGATCGCAAAGGGCTATCAGTTCATCGACTTTGGCGACGATGCGGAATTGTTCTTCAAGCGGAGGTATTGAAATTTCAAGCTGTTCAAATTTTTCCTTCGTCATGTGTGCCATAGAAATCCCATGGCCAGACGCCTTGATTTCCTGAGTCTTCTCCAGCAACCACGTGTACAGAAATGATTTATTAATTTCCTCGCTACTGAACAGGTCGAGCTTCCATATGTGGTAGTGGTAGATGACGCGCCCCCCACGCCAAATGAAGGGGCCAAATGATGCAGACCAAGCGAATAGCAGATCACCTGCATCGCAGTACTTGTCTTCATCTAGCTCCAAGTTGGAGAAGTACCAACGGTTGGACGTGAAGAGGTTTCCAACACGCAAAACTGGTGTACCCGCTTCCAATAACTCTGCTTTTGAGTACGCGCGACCATTGAGAACACGAACAAGATCACACAACCGAGTGCTGACCCAACCCTGCGGCAACTGCGAACTTTCTTGGCTGCCTCTATGGATGGTCGCGACTGCTTTCTTTCGTCTTCCTGTTGCAGGCCTGCTCTGCGCAATTGTCTTGATACGCTCCAGTTGCTTGATGGCCGGCTCTTCTGACTCGTCCTGTGAGACAAGGCGCCCCTGCACTGCCAAAGCCAATATCAACTCTCGCAATCGCGTCACGCCTCCTGGCGCATTCGCGATAACCCCAAACTCCGCCAAAAACTTTTGCGCATCCATCAGGCGTCCTCACCAATAAAGTGATGCGCCAGCGCGGCAGCTAGTTCGCTCTTGAGCTGGTTTTCAGTTTCTTCGATTTCGCCCAGCAGCTTTTTGTATTTCTCCAGCAGCAGATCCGGGTCGTGGCTTTCCTCTTCAGCCGCGTTGGGGTTTTTCAAGTCGAGGTTGAAGATGGGCCAGTAGAGACGATCACCCGCCGACTGTGCATCACGCGCTTGCAAACGTAGCGGCTCCGCTTGGGCGCGCAGTTCGGCAATCTGCGCCTCGATCTTTGCGCGGTAGGCAATGTCGGTGCTGCCGACCAGGCTGTTGCGCAGGTCGCGGGCCTCGCCTTCCAGCGCGGCGGCTTGGTTGCTCAGCGTTTCAGCACGCTGCCAGTGTGGCTGTGCGGTGGCTTCCGCCTGCTCACGTTTGGTTTTGAAATCCACCTTCCAGGCGAATTCACTTTCCACGCGGTCGGCAAAGTCGTTGGCCTCACTGCCCCACCAGTCCTGCTCGGGTTTGAACTCTTCCAGCCGGATGGGCTTGGTTTTGGAATAGCTCTTGTAGCCCGACGGATAAGGGTGCTCGTAGAACCAGATGGTTTCGGTGTGGAAGTGCTCGGTACCATCATCCACGGTGCTGCCCTTGGTGAAAAACAGCAGGTTGGTCTTGATGGTGGTGTAAGGGGCGAACACGCCCTTGGGTAGGCGGATGATGGTGTGCAGCTTGCAGTCACGCAGCAGGAGCTTTTTCAGTGTGCCTTTGATGCCATCGCCAAACAAGAAACCATCGGGCAGCACCACGGCGGCGCGGCCGTTCTCTTTCAAGAGTTTTTTGATGATGAGCGCCATGAACATGTCGGCGGTCTCGCGGGTGCGCAGGTCGGCTGGGTAGTCGCTGCCGACACCGTCATCCTCATAGCCACCAAAAGGCGGATTGGTGATAATGCAATCGACCTTGTCGTTAGCACTCCATTCGTTCCATCCTATGCCCAGCGTGTTTTTGTGCTCGATCTGGCTGGGCACGTCGATGCCGTGCAACAGCATGTTGGTAGTGCACAGAAGGTGGGGTAGCTGCTTTTTTTCGATGCCGTGGATCAGCTCTTCAATGGCGCGCCTGTCTTCGGCACTGGATTTGGCGCTGAGCTGATTGCGGAAGTGGTCGATGGCGGCGGTCAAAAAGCCGCCGGTACCGCAGGCCGGGTCCATCACAGTTTCGCGCTTGTCCAGACGCGGATTAACGCGGTCGGCCATGAAGGCAGTAATCGCACGTGGGGTGTAGAACTCACCCGCGTTGCCGGCGCCGCGCAGGTCGTTAAGCATCTGCTCGTAGACGTCACCCAGGTTGGCGCGGGTTTTGAAATCATGGAAGTTGATGGCCTCGTCCAACTTTTCGATCACGGCGAGCATCTGCGAGCCGGATTTCATGTAGTTGTTGGCATCGCGGAAAACTTCACGGATGACCTTGTGCTGGGGGCTGCGGTCGGCATCTATCTGATCTTTGAGTGCAGGAAACAGCTCATTGTTGACGAAGCCTATTAACTCGCTGCCCGCGATCTGCGGCTTTTTCTTGCCATCGGCATCTGGAAGATATTTTGCCCAGTTACGCCAGCGGAATCGCTCAGGCAAGGGGGACTGGTAATCAGCCTTGTCGTCTTCCCATTCTTCTTCGCGCTGGTCGAACACTTTGAGGAAGAGCATCCAGGTGAGTTGGCCCAGGCGCTGGGCGTCGCCATCAACGCCGTCATCCTTACGCATGATGTCCTGGATGGATTTGATGGTACTACTGAGGTTCATCGTGTTGTTCTCGACTCACGTGGCCTGACTCGGGTCAGGCTTGTTTCAGTTCGTTCTGGTCGTAAAGCGCTTGTTCAAGCTCTTGCACGGCCTGGGTGTATTGCTCGATGCTGCCGAAGATGCCGCGCCGGATCTGGGTTTTGCTGCCGAACTGGTCAAACGGCGGTAGCTCCAACACCTTCGCGTCTTCAATGTCCTGCACACCGTGGTCGGCAAATTTATCCAGTAGGGCTTCAAGCACGGCGCGAGCCTGCTCACCGTATTTAGTGAACACATCGCGCTTCTTGACGTTGTTAGCGCGCTCGCGGCGGGTGAGCGGTTTCTGGTCGAAAGCGACGTGGGTGACCAGATCGAAGACATCCAGCTCGCTGCCGTTAGCGACGGCCTGCTGCAGGATTTCGAGTGGGACGCCATGGTCGATCAGTTCTTTGAGCACAGCCTGCTTGCGCTCAGCACTGTTCCAGCGGCGCAGAAAATCTGTGAGCGTGCCGAACTCCGCTTGCAATGCCTTCCTGATATCGTCCTTGAGCAGGACACGGTAATCCTCGGTGATGAGTTTGCCGTCGGCGTCGAGGTATTGCGAGCGCTCTACCGCGACGCGCACATTTACGTCGTCAATCACATATTTGACGCGACCTTCGCCACCTGTGCCGCCGATATTGCTACCAGGGGGGCTTTCATCGCTGCCAGTGGCATCGAGTCCGTAGGGCGGCGGCTCTTGCTCGCCAATACCAGGCACTTCGATGACTTCTGGCGGCACCACAGACTCGTCAGGTTTAGGCTCGTAGATCACCACAGGCTCGCCGTCGAAATCAGGGTCAGCAAATAAACGCGTGGCGCCCTTGAAATCCATGATGGTGAAGTAGAGTTTCTGATAGTCCTCTCGCAGGCGGGTGCCACGGCCAATAATCTGCTTGAACTCTGTCATCGAGTTGATGCTCTGGTCCAACACGATGAGCTTGCAGGTTTTGGCATCCACGCCGGTGGTGAGCAGCTTGGAGGTGGTGGCGATGACCGGGTAAAGCTCGTCGTTGTCGATGAAGTAGGAGAGCTGAGCCTTGCCTACGTTGTCATCACCAGTGATGCGCATCACGTAGCGACGGTTGCTGGCAGCGGCGGGAATAAGCTTGACCAGCTCTTGCCGCATCCGCTCGGCGTGATCCTGGTCGTCGCAAAACACGATGGTTTTGGCCATCGGGTCGGTGGCCTTGAGGTATTCCCATACCTTGCTAGCGACGAGCTTGGTGCGCTTTTCCAGTACCAAATTGCGGTCAAAATCCTTGGTGTTGTATTGGCGCTGTTCCACCATTTGGCCGAGCTTATCTACCTTGCCCTTCTCGGGGGTATAACCTACCGCATCGGCATCGGTAGCGATTCGGATAACCTTGTAAGGAGCGAGGAAACCATCCTCGATGCCCTGCTTGAGTGAATACGTATAAACAGGATCACCAAAGTAGATGATGTTGCTGACTTCCTTCGTCTCCTTGGGTGTGGCGGTCAGGCCTAGGTGGGTGGCACTGTTAAAGTATTCAAGTACGTCCCGCCAGGCAGAGTCATCAGCGGCACTGCCGCGATGGCATTCGTCGATGACCACCAGATCGAAGAAATCGGCCGGAAACTGACGATAGATCTGCTTCCACTCCTCACGCCCAGTTACGGCCTGATAGAGTGCCAGATAGATTTCGTAGTTCTTCTTGACCTCGCGATTAGTGACCTTGTGCATCACCTCGCCAAAAGGGGCGAAATCCTGCTGCATAGTCTGGTCAACGAGGATGTTGCGGTCGGCCAGAAACAAAATGCGCTTCTTGGCCTTTGCCTTCCACAGCCGCCAGATGATCTGGAATGCCGTATAGGTTTTGCCGGTACCGGTGGCCATGACCAACAGTACCCTCTGCTGGCCTTTGGCGATGGCCTCAATGGAACGGTTGATAGCGACTCGCTGGTAATAACGCGGCTCCTTGCCACTGCCGTCAGAGTAAAAAGGCTGCTCGACGAGTTTGACCGCAGTGTCCGTGCAAAGCCCCTTCCATTTCTGGTAAAGCGGCCACAGCTTGTCTAGTGATGGGAACTCGGTGAGCGAGAGCTCACGCTCGATAGGCTGCGTTAAGCCAGTACGGTCGTGAAAGAGAAATCCTTCGCCGTTGCTACTAATAGCAAATGGGGCATCCAACATCTCCGCATAAGCCAGAGCCTGCTGCATTCCATGCCCAACAGAAAACTTGGCTTGCTTGGCCTCAATCACCGCAATCGGAACGTTTGGCCGAGCATAAAGCACAAAATCCGCACGCTTAGGGCCACCCTTGACTTCAGGGTTCTTGATACGGGTCGCCAGCTTGCCACGTACCATTACTCGACCGTCGGTGAGACTTACTTCCTCACGGAACTGATGCTGCAGCCAGCCTGCTTGCTGTATGGCCGGTGTTATGAGCTTCGTGCAGATGTCGCGTTCAGAATACTGCGCCCTGTCCATGACGCCCCCCAAAGAGCTTTATCCGTTGTACTGAGAATATCTTGTAGAACGTCTCAATTACCAACTAGAACGACGCTTTTTGATCAAGTACAAACGCCAAGGTATAAAAAAATCCAGCCACCGCTAAGCGACTGGATTTCTAGATATTTGATCGGGACGAAGTGATTCGAACACTCGACTCCTTGCAGCCTTACGCGTACGTCGAGCTTATAACCTATTGATTTTCAATGCAACATCTAGGGCACTCGCAGCGACGATGTCCCTATGCAATCTGACGATTTTCTACGTTTTCCGTAAAAATCGGTGGAAAGTCGGCACAACCGCCTAAACACAGGCCTTAGAAGTCTCTAACGAGTCATGCGGAATCTGCCTCGATATGCGGCCTCGCCGTGCTTCGATCCGTACCAAGCGAATAGCGCACCGCTTCCATCTCATCGGTTCAAAGGCCAGATAAAGGTTGACTTCTGATTTTCTCGTGTGTTGAATGCGCCCCCTTATTTCCCCCTCTCTCTCAAGTGGTGAACGAAGTGCCCTGCTCCAGCCAACAAGCCTGATACCGACGACGGTCCATCGTGCCTGATGGCTGCCTGCGCACTTGCGTGGCCGCTTTCCACATTTTGCCCGCCTGAACCCTTGTCGTCGGTTTTTCCAATTGCAATGGAGAAAACCCATGAACATGGATTTCCGCGCCTATGCGCAAAACCTCGAGCTGCACAAATACCCACGCACGCCCCACCTGGAGAGCTCTCGCCTGCAGCCGGGCGATACCGATAGCGATCAGGTTCGTTATGCCTCGCTGAGCGGGCAGTGGCTGGTCGTCGAGGAAAAACTGGACGGTGCCAATGCCGGCATCAGTTTCTCCGCGGCCGGTGAACTGCTGCTGCAATCCCGTGGCCACTACCTGACCGGTGGCGGTCGGGAGCGCCAGTTCAACCTGTTCAAACAATGGGCTGTGGCCCACGAGGACTGGTTGCTGAGCCGCCTTGAAGACCGCTACGTACTGTTCGGCGAGTGGATGCACAAGAAGCATTCGGTGTTCTACGACCGCCTGCCGCACTTCTTCTGCGAGTTCGACGTATGGGATCGGGCCCATGGCCTGTTCCTCTCGACAGCCGCACGGCGCCAGTTGCTGCGCGACGGCCCGGTGCTGTCGGTGCCGGTGCTGCATGAAGGGCTGGCGCCAGCGCGGCTCAAGGATCTGCTCGAGCTGCTCGGCGATTCCCTGGCCAAGTCGCCGGCATGGCGCAGCGCGTTCGAAGCCACGGTGCAGCGCGAAGGCCTGGACCTGGAACGGGCCTGGCGGCAGTGCGACAAGTCGACGGTGATGGAAGGCCTGTACCTGAAGCTCGAAGACGAGAAACAAACCAATGGACGCCTCAAGTGGGTCCGCCAGGACTTCGTCCAGGCGATCCTCGATGCGGACCAGCATCATGCGAACCAGCCGTTCATTCCCAACCTGCTGGCCGACGGGGTAGACCTCTACGCCCCTCGCCTGTCGATGGACTGGGATGGCCAGCGGTCTGGTTATTGAAGGAGACCAACAAAATGGACATTCAACAACTGCAAGGCCTGGTTCCAGAACCGGGCCAGCGCTTCGACGCGCAGGGGTGCCTGGAGGCGATTCCGGCCCTGCAACGTTTGGCCAGCACGCCCCAGGATCCGTACTACCACGCCGAGGGCGACGTGTGGATTCACACCTGCATGGTGGTCGAGGCCTTGCTCGCGCAACCGCGCTATCAGCAAGCGACCGAGGAACAGCGCCTGGTGCTGTTCCTGGCCGCGCTGCTGCACGACATCTCCAAGCCGGACACCACGGTGATCGATAGCGAAACCGGGCGCATCGGCCAGCCTGGGCACTCGCGACGCGGCGCTGTGGATGCACGGCTGCTGCTGTGGCGTGCAGGCGTACCGTTCGAGCTGCGCGAGCAGGTCTGCCGGATCATCTCGGTGCACCAGTTGCCGTTCTTCGCGCTGTCGGGCAACCGCAGTGGGCAGAGCCCGGAGTTCATCCTGCACAAGCTGTCGTGGGAGTTGCCGGTATGGATGCTCTGCGCGGTCGCGGAAGCGGACATGCAGGGGCGCACCTACGTGGGCAAGCAGGCCGTGCTCGACGAGATCGAGCTGTTTCGCGAGCTGGCCGACGAGGAAGGCTGCCTGTATGGGCCACGGGCGTTCGTCGATGACTACACCCGTATCCAGTACTTCCGGGGTGCCCGGGTACATCCCGACTACCCGCTGCACGAGCCGGAAGGCTCGCACGTGGTCATGCTTTCCGGCATGCCGGCCAGTGGCAAGAACACCTGGGTGGCCAAGCACCACCCGGATTTGCCGGTGATCTCCTTCGACGACGCCCGCGAGGCCCTGGGCCTGCGCCATGGCGAGAACGAAGGCGCCGCCGCGCACTTCGCCATCGACCGGGCCAAGTCGCTGCTGCGCGAGAAGCAGCCCTTCGTCTGGAACTCCACGCACCTGTCGGCGCAGATGCGCAAGAAGACCCTTGACCTGCTGTACGCCTACCAGGCCAGGGTGCAGATCCAGTATCTGGAGATGCCCGAGAAGGAGATCTACCGGCGCAACGGCCGGCGCGACACCAGCCTGCGTAACGAGGATATCCGCCGCATGCTGTTCAAGTGGGAGGTGCCGCTGCCAAGCGAGGCGCACCAGGTTCACTACTGAAACTGACGTGAGCAGAGATGAGATAAGAGCTCTCAATATCGCTCACAAATTTATAGCAATGTATCCAGCTGCTTAGGGTCGACTTCCATAGCGAGCGCTCAATGGGTGGGCGCCCAATACCAGGATCAGTTTTTCCCATGCGATACGCAGTACTTCGTCCGCTCAGTTTGCTCAACCGGATCAATCGCAAAGCGTGCATCACCCTCACCGCTATAGCCGGTTTTACGATTTTATCGGGCTGCGTAGCCAATGATGAAAGCGGGAGCGACGCTTTATCTAACGGCTCTCAGATGGTCTCAACCAGCACCAAACTTTCGCCCCTTAACGAAAGCGATATCACGGGAAATCCGGTTAAGGGAGAGCTTGTATGCACTTTCTCCGCCGGGCGCAGCACGTTCTTGTACGGTGCCGGAAACGTGGCAACCAAGGGTGACTCAGAGGGGATTCTGAAGTTCGGCGACCAGGTGATAAAGGTCCACGCCCCGGGTGGGTTCGACTCCATGCAACATGGCACCCTATTCAAGGGCGAGCGTGTGGTGGCCGAAGTGAAGCTGAAGGAGAAGGAGAAAGCCGATCAGCCTGAGAAAGCTGGAACTGACGGAGCGGCCTCCTTCCCTGCCGCAACCCTCACCTACATCCGAAATAACAGTTCGATGCGTGTCATTGAGGGCAACTGGGAGTGCGGACCTTGATTCGGTCCTACCTTGCACCACTTCTCCTGAGACTACAGCACTTGCCCCCCTGCGCTCCGCACCGCTGAAAAGATATGAGCAAGCGCAATAAAGCCCGCTGATGCGGGCTTTCTTTCTTGTTAATCCTGGCTGGAAGCGCGTGCCGCACGCGTGGCAAAGCTACGTACGGCGCCATTCTTCCAGCTTGGTCAAAGGTTAGGCAGCAGCAAAAATGTGCCAGGCTGGCGACGTTAGGCCATTAAAAATGACCCGGTGATGATATTGACGCCCTTGAGGCCGCCCCATGAGTGAAGCATCAGGCGCTTGCAGATCAGCGGCAGTAGCTGAGCGGCCTCAGCCCTGGGTCAGAAGACGCTGAACCATGCCCTTCAGCTCCTTTACCGCGAAGGGCTTCAGCAGTAGTTCGGTCTGTCCGCTTTTCAGCGCGATCGCCGGGACAGCATTTTCCACGAAGCCTGAAATAAACAGCACTTTGAGCGTCGGGCACCTGTCGAGCGCGGTCACAGCCAATTCGTCACCACTCATGCCACCGGGCAAGCCGATGTCCGTGATAAGTAACACTGCATCGGATTCACCCGCCAACTCCAGTAACGCTTGTGCAGCGGTTCCGACCTTTGTGACTCGATAGCCCACCTCCTCCAACGTCTCGGCGATGAGGTCACGAATGGCAATCTCATCGTCGACCACAAGCACTCTGGCGTTATCCACCGGGAAATCGTACTCATCAGTGGTAGACACGCCGGCATCGACGCTTGAGTTCTGACTGTGATGCAGTGGCAGCAGAAGACTTACCGAAGTGCCCTTTCCCACTACCGATTCGATCCAAGCATCACCCGATGATTGCTGAGCAAAGCCATACACCATTGAAAGACCGAGGCCTGTACCAGAGCCTAGGGGTTTGGTGGTAAAGAATGGATCAAACGCCCGTTCAAGCACGCTTTGTGGCATCCCCATACCTGTATCCGTTACTCGAAAAAGTGCGTATTGCCCAGCGTTCAGAGTTGCAGTGCGCTGGGAAGTATCTATACGGGTCTGTCGGATTTCGATCTGCAGCCGGCCTCCGTGAGGCATGGCATCGCGCGCGTTGATGCACAGGTTCAGTATCGCGTTTTCCAGCTGATGGACATCACAAAAGCACAGCAAGGCGTTTTCCGGTGCGAGTATCTCCAGTTCTATCCGCGGTGTGAGGGTTCTGCTGATCAGCTCTCTCATATCCTGAGCCAGCATCGCGAGGTCCACGACTGAACTGGCCAAGGGCTGACGCCTTGCATAGGCCAGCAGTCGGTGCGTCAGCGAGGCAGCACGACCGGACGCAGTACGGGCGAGTCCGAGGTATCGAGGCAGCTCCTCTTGATTTCCCTGGGCGATACGCTGCTCCAACATATCCAGGCTGCCAGTGATCACAGTGAGCAGGTTATTGAAGTCGTGAGCCAGTCCTCCTGTTAGCTGGCCCACAGCTTCCATCTTTTGGCTTTGCTGCAACTGCGAGCTTACTTTTTCGAGCGCTTCCTGACGTTCCTTGTTCAAGGTGATGTCCCGTGCGACCGCGAAGTACAGCCCCTGTCGACGTGTAATTCTCCAATTCAGGTAGAGCGGTTTGCCATTGGTGCGGAACCCTTGGGTATCAAGCTCTGCAATCCCCCCTTTGCCAAGCGTGCGCAGCGCATCCGACAGTTGTGATGGGGAGATGAAGCTGAAAAACGCACCGTTCTTGAGCGCCTGCTCAGAATGCCCAGTTTCACTTTGCCAGGCCGGATTCATCGCCACCACGTCGCCACCCTCGGACAGCGTACAGATCAGGTCAGGGGACACATTCCAGATGCCATCGCGCTCCAGAGTACGACGCTCGACCTCCTGTTCCAGACGGTCATTGACACCGGAGAGCGTGTTCAGGGTTCTTCGGAACAAGGCGCAGACAATGGCCATACCGAACGTGACCAAGGCGAAACTCGCGCTGCTGAGCCAGGCGGTCAAGCCATCGTTGAGGCCGATTTCGCCAATGAAAAAGTAGTGGGCTGTGAGCACTGCCAGAACGCAGCCCAGAAGAGACGGGACCACACCGAAGCAGAAACCAACGAGCATCAGACCAGGAATGAAAAACAGGTACGGTAGCGCCGTGAAGGGAAGCTGAGTGCGCACGATTCCACAAAGAGCTATGACCACGACAGTGCCCACATAGCGAATCGGCGTGCTTGGTTGAATCCGCGCCAGTCGGCGTACCAGCTCAAGGCTGCGAGAGAGGAAATTAATCAAATGTGGCTCCGTTAGGGCCGGGTGGAAAGATCGAATGCTAGTGGTGAACAGCCGATACGGCGAAGATTTGTCATCGCCGGGATTTATCGGCAATCAGTGCTTCAGCTTTAAGCAATTCACAGTCAAAGCCTATAGTTTCTAACTAAGAGCGTGATGGCTAACTACAATTGTGGATGTATGGCGAGGTGATAAGCTCAAGGCACTCCATGAACACCTAAGCAAGGTGTTCCCAGCATCCCTGTACCCCGTAGTAGCCAACATGACCACGTGCAACTTATCACCTGAAGAAGAACGAGCACGCCTAGTCGACGTAGATCGCTTGACCTCGGATCTGGAGAGTGGCTCGGACCCTGTGCTCAATGGCATCGTTGCAATGGTTTCCAGCTATTTTAGTGTGCCCACTTCTTTGGTCAGCATCATCGAACGCGAGTATCAGGTTTTCAAAGCGCGTGTGGGCATGGAGCCTGAACGGACGTCGCGGGAAATGTCTTTCTGCGTGCACGACCTCGATAAAGGGGCAGTACTGGAAATATGCAATCCTGCCACCGACCCGCGTTTCTCGGACAACCCCCTCGTGACGGGCGCGCCGTTCATACGCTATTACGCGGGTACCCCACTGACCATCCAATCAGGGCGCAATCTGGGCAGGCTCTGCGTGATCGACCATGAGGCCCGCGCGCCAATGGACGAGCAAGGCCGAACTCTGCTACGTAACGCGGCCAAGGTTGTGGTGGCGCGACTGGAATCCATACATCGCTCGCACTACATCGACCCAATGACAGGTTTACCCAACCGCCAGCGGTTTGAAGCGGACATTTTGCAGGCAGCTGAGCAGGATGACCGAGTCGCTATCCTTATCGAGCCGCTATCCGCAATAGCGCTGGACCGTTTGGCAAAGTCCCTTGGGAGAGAGTTTTTCACCAATTTCATGCTGGCGGTCAAAGAACTGCTACTGGAGTTGCTGCCCACTGGAGCACGCTTGTACCGCTCCGGCACCTTGGGCTTTGTCGTACTCTTGAGCCGTCGGACACTGTCGATATCCAACCTAGTCGACAGCGTGGTGCACGCTTTCGAACGGCCTATGTACTGCGCGGACATTCCCGTTTTTTCCGACGTAGGGATCTGCGTACTGCAGCTTGAACGCGAAACCGGCGCATCCAAAGACGTCCTGCGTTTGATGTCCAGCATTACCGATACTGCGCGTCGGAGTGAGCGACGTTGGCTCGATTATGATCCTGTGATCGATTCGGGTCTGCGTCGCAGCACGGCAGTGCTCAATGACATCGAAGCGGCACTTGCCGCCTCAGATCAGTTTCGACTGGTCTATCAGCCTCGTATCGACCTGGGCAGCAACCGATGCGTTGCCGTCGAGGCGCTGCTACGGTGGTCGCACCCTACGCTGGGTGAGATAAGCCCCGCTGAATTCATCCCGCTGGCCGAAACCACGGCCTCTATTCGTCACATCACTAGCTGGGTAGTGCGACGCGTCTGCGAGCAGTTGTCGGATTGGCATGCTCAGGGCCTGGAAATGACTGCCTCCTTGAACGTATCTGCCCTGGATTTGACCGACGGGCATCTGTTCGATCAGCTGGTCGAAGCACTGGAAGCGTTCGGGGTAGCCCCAAGGTTGATCGAGCTCGAATTCACCGAGAGTGTCCTGGTAACCGATTTTGAGACCGTGCGAGTTCAGCTGCAGCGTTTTCGTGATCTGGGCGTGGGCATTGGGATCGACGACTTTGGCAGTGGTTACAGCAACTGGGCCTACTTGCGCCAGATCCCGGCAACCAGCGTCAAGCTGGATCGCTCACTGCTGGCTGATCTTCAACCAGGTAACAGCGAATGGCACATCATCCGGGGCCTGATCAGCTTGGTGCGGGACCTTAGCCTGATCGTCGTGGCTGAAGGGGTTGAAACAGATTTGCATTACCACCTGCTGCGCGGCTGGGGCTGTCAGCAGGGTCAGGGCTATTACTTCGCCAAGCCATTGTCACCGGTCGACCTTATTGACTGGCTTAAAAAAGGTGGCGGGCTCTCAGAGCACCATTGCTGAGGTACTTACTTTTTCCCTAAAAGGCTGGAAGGAATTCACGCCGCGTCAAACAGCAGCAGCTTGAGGTTGATCTATTCCTAGGAATAGAGGTCAGAAAAAATCTCTCTTCTTCCTGACGCAGAGCTGTCAGAGCTCTAAAGTAATCGGAACCAAAGGTACGGCGGATTGCTGCCCCGGTATAAAAGCAGCTAACAGCCATCGAGCCGAAGGCTAGGTGGGTTGCATTCAGATGATAATTTTATACGTGGATCCGCATCTTCAACGACCTCTAACGATATTTCGCAAGAAGAATTCTCCACCCAACCTTAGCCGTTGCATTGAGGTCATCATGTTCGGTTCACAGCTTCGCAATGAGTTGCAAGCATACAAAAATCGCTTTGAAAACGTTGATCAGAAAATGGCGGCGATTCGCAGCAGTATGGCGATGATTGTGTTCACTCCGACTGGAGAGATCGTGGACGCAAATCAGGCATTTCTGAACGTAGTGGGTTATCACCTCGAGGAAGTGGTAGGTCAGCACCACCGAATTTTTTGCCCTGTAAGCTTGGTGAATAGCCCGGAATATCGCCAATTCTGGAGCCGACTCTCCAAGGGTGAAAGTTTCAGCAGCCGCTTTATGCGGCTGACCAAAGATGGCAGCGAGATCTGGCTTGAAGCGACCTATATGCCGGTGCACAACGGCGCGGGTCAGGTGGTGAGCGTTATCAAAATCGCAGCCGATATCACCAGGGAGATACAGGCAGACAACAAACAAACCAGCCTGCTTAGCGCCATTGATCGCTCAATGGCCGTAATTGAATTCAATCTGAACGGTGAGGTACTCGAAGCAAACGAAAACTTCCTGAAGACCATGGGTTACCGTTTGGACGAGATTCGTGGAAAGCACCACCGCCTGTTTTGCGAACCTGCGGAGGTTAACAGCGATGACTATCGCCGTTTTTGGCAGCGTTTGAATCAGGGCGACTACATACACGAAGTTTTCAAGCGCGTTGCCAAAAATGGCCGTGTTGTATGGCTTAGAGCGACTTACAATCCTCTTTATGATGTTGCCGGAAAACTCTATGGAGTTGTTAAGTTCGCGAGTGATATCACCGCGCAGGTAGAACGCCGAAACGCTGAGTCGGAAGCCGCGCAATTGGCCTATGAGATAGCCCGGGAAACGGATGAGAGCTCGGTAAAGGGGGCTGCCACTGTAGATGAGACGATGCAGGTAGTTCGCGGAATTTCCGAAGAGCTCGATAAGGCATCTGAGCAAATCAGCGCACTCAGTATTCAATCGGAACGCATCAACAGTATTGTTCAGGTCATCAAGGGCATCGCCGATCAGACCAATTTACTCGCACTCAATGCAGCGATTGAGGCTGCCAGAGCGGGCGAACTTGGGCGGGGCTTCGCCGTGGTGGCAGATGAAGTTCGTAACCTGGCGTCTCGAACCAGCCAAGCTACCGTGGAAATCAACGAAGTTGTTCAACTGAACCAGAACCTGACGCAGAGCGCTGTAGCGAGCATGCTAGGTAGCCAGGAGAAAGTGAAGAAAGGTGTTGCCCTAGCAGGCCAGGCCGGAGACGTCATGCTTGAAATCCGCGCAGAGGCAAAGCGGGTAGTAAGCGCCGTCGGGCAACTGCGGCAGACCGTTCAAGAATAGGCCAGAGACCACAACAGACGCCACAAGAAGGCCGAGGATCGCTGGAAGTTTTGCGCAGCTTTTGCGCCAGTGTTGCGCAAGCCCTGAAATGAAAAAATCCAAGCACCGCTAAGTGCTTGGATTCTAGGGTATTTTGGTCGGGACGGAGTGATTCGAACACTCGACCCCTTGCACCCCATGCAAGTGCGCTACCGGGCTGCGCTACGCCCCGACGGGTGTTGCTGGTGCCTTTGGCGTTAGCCGAAAGCGGGAGAGACTATAAACTAAGCATCTGAATTGTGGAAGGTTTTTCTACAAATTCATTTGCGCAGGACGTGGAGTACATCTTCCAGCTCGGCGATCATCTGCTTGATGAGCTGCTTGTACTGGGTGGTATCGTCCTTGGCTTCTTCTCCGGTCAGGCGCAGGCGTGCGCCACCGATGGTGAAGCCCTGATCGTACAGCAAAGCGCGGATCTGGCGGATCATCAGCACATCCTGGCGCTGGTAATACCGACGGTTGCCGCGGCGCTTGACCGGGTTGAGCTGTGGAAACTCCTGCTCCCAATAACGAAGCACGTGCGGTTTGACCGCACAGAGTTCACTGACCTCGCCGATGGTGAAGTACCGCTTGCCGGGTATGACAGGCAGTTCGTCGTTATGACTTGGTTCCAGCATAGGCTTCAACCCTGGCTTTGAGCTTCTGGCCGGGGCGGAAGGTCACGACACGGCGGGCCGTGATCGGGATCTCCTCCCCTGTTTTTGGATTACGACCGGGGCGCTGACGCTTATCGCGCAGATCGAAGTTACCGAAGCCTGAGAGCTTCACCTGTTCATTGAGTTCCAGTGCCTGGCGGATTTCTTCGAAGAAGAGTTCCACCAGTTCCTTGGCTTCTCGTTTGTTCAGGCCCAGCTCATCGTACAGACGTTCGGCCATCTCAGCTTTCGTCAGTGCCCCCATACGCTAGTTCCTTAACGTGGCGTTGAACCTTTGTTCCAGGGAGGTGAGGATGTTTTGCGTGGCGGTGCTCACCTCATCGTCATTTAGAGTGCGCGATGGATGTTGCCAGGTCAAGCCGACCGCCAAGCTTTTTCTAAGCGGATCAATACCTTTACCCTGATAAACATCAAACAACCTGAGGTCGGCGAGCCACTCGCCAGCCTGCTCGCGAATGTCGGCCAACAGGTTCTGGGCCGGCACGTCACGGTCGACCAGCAGCGCCAGGTCGCGACGCACTTCGGGGAAGCGCGACAGTTCCTTGAACGCCGGCATGCGGCCTGCGGTGATTTCGCTCAGCAGCAGCTCGAACAGGAACAGCGGCTGATCCAGGCCGAGGGTCTTGGCCAGCTCCGGGTGGATGGCACCCAGGTAGCCGACCAGGCGCCCTTCGCGCTCGATGCGTGCGGTCTGGCCCGGGTGCAGCGCACTGTGCTCGCCCGGCACGAAGGCGAAGCTGGCGGCGTCGCCTGCAGCGGCCAGCAGGGCTTCCACGTCCGCCTTGGCGTCGAAGAAGTCGACGCTGTCACGGCCATGGGCCCAGCTTTCCGGCAGGCGGCTGCCGGTGATCACACCAGCGAGCATCGGCTCCTGCTTGAGCTCGTCCAGCTGACCGACGAAGCGCAGGCCGCTTTCGAACAGGCGCACGCGCGACTGCTGGCGGTTGAGGTTGTGCTCCACCGCCTTGACCAGGCCCGGCCACAGCGAGGCGCGCATGGCGGCCATGTCGGCGGAGATCGGGTTGGCCAGGGTCAGCGGCTTGACGCCCGGGCTGAACAGCTCGAACAGCTTGGGATCGATGAAGCTGTAGGTGATCGCTTCCTGATAACCACGGGCCACCAGTAGGCGGCGCAGCACCGGCAGGTCGGCGACGGCCTCAGCCTTGGTCTGCGGCGCCAGACGCGCTTGCGGGTAACGCACCGGCAAGCGGTTGTAGCCGTAAAGGCGGGCCAGCTCTTCGATCAGGTCGACTTCCAGGCTGATGTCGAAGCGGTGGCTCGGCACCTTGACCTGCCACTGCCCTGCTCCACCTTCGATGCCCAGACCCAAGGCGCCCAGCAGCTTGACGATCAGCTCGTCGTCGAGCTTGAGGCCGAGCATCTGCTCGACACGCTCGGCACGCAGGCTGATCGGCGCGACGTTCGGCAGTTGTGCCGGGTCGACCACCTCGATGATCGGGCCAGCTTCGCCGCCAACGATTTCCAGCAGCAGCGCCGTGGCGCGCTCCATGGCTTCGCGGGCCATTTGCGAGTCCACGCCACGCTCGAAGCGGTGCGAAGAATCGGTGTGCAGGCCGTAGGAACGAGCCTTGCCGGCCACGGCGATGGTGTCGAAAAAGGCACTTTCCAGGAACAGATCACGGGTGGTGTCGCTGACGCCGCTATGCTCGCCGCCCATCACGCCGGCGATGGCCAAGGCGCGCTGGTGGTCGGCGATTACCAGGGTGTCGGCACGCAGGGTGACTTCCTGGCCGTCGAGCAGCACCAGCTTCTCGCCCTCTTCGGCCATGCGCACGCGAATGCCGCCCTGGATCACGTCCAAGTCGAAGGCGTGCATCGGCTGGCCGAGTTCGAGCATCACGTAGTTGGTGACGTCGACTGCGGCATCGATGCTGCGCACGTCGGCGCGGCGAAGGCGCTCGACCATCCAGCGCGGGGTCGGCTTGGACAGGTCGACGTTGCGCACCACGCGGCCCAGGTAACGGGGGCAGGCCTGCGGGGCCAGCACTTCGACCGGGCGCACTTCATCGTGGGCCGGGACGACCGCAGCGATTTGCGGACGGGTGACCGGTGCGTCGTACAGGGCGCCGACTTCACGGGCGAGACCCGCCAGGGACAGGCAGTCGCCGCGGTTGGGGGTCAGATCGACCTCGATGCTGACGTCGTTGAGTTCGAAGTACTCGCGGATGTCCTGGCCAACCGGCGCATCGGCCGGCAGTTCCAGCAAGCCGTCGTTGTCTTCGCTGATCTGCAGCTCGGAGGCCGAGCAGAGCATGCCGTTGGACTCGACGCCGCGCAGCTTGGCCTTCTTGATCTTGAAGTCGCCGGGCAGTTCGGCGCCGATGGTGGCGAACGGAATCTTCAGGCCGGGGCGCACGTTGGGCGCGCCGCACACCACCTGGAAGGTTTCGCTGCCGTTGCTGACCTGGCACACGCGCAGTTTGTCGGCATCGGGATGCTGCTCGGTGCTCAGCACTTCACCGACGATCACGCCGCTAAAAGCACCGGCCACGGGGCTGACGCTGTCAACTTCCAGGCCGGCCATGGACAGGCGCGCGACCAGCTCGTCACGGCTAGCCTGGGGGCTCACCCAGCTGCGCAGCCACTGTTCACTGAATTTCATGTTGTCTGTTCTCCTGATCGAATTCGATTACGAAACTGCTGGGGGCTAGCGAAATTGCGCCAGGAACCGCAGGTCGTTATCGAAGAACAGCCGTAAATCGTTGACGCCGTAGCGCAGCATGGCCAGGCGCTCGACGCCCATGCCAAAGGCGAAGCCGGAGTATTTTTCCGGGTCGATGCCGCTCATGCGCAGCACGTTCGGGTGCACCATGCCGCAGCCCATCACTTCCAGCCAACCGGTCTGCTTGCACACGCGGCAGCCTTTGCCGCTACACATCACGCACTGCATGTCGACTTCGGCCGAAGGCTCGGTGAACGGGAAGAAGGAAGGACGGAAACGCACGCCCAGGGGCTTCTCGAAGAACACGCGGAGGAATTCCTCGATGGTGCCCTTGAGGTCGGCGAAGCTCACGCCTTCGTCCACGAACAGGCCTTCGACCTGGTGGAACATCGGCGAGTGGGTGATATCGGAATCGCAACGGTACACGCGGCCCGGGCAGACGATACGGATCGGCGGCTGCTGGGCTTCCATGGTGCGAACCTGTACCGGCGAGGTATGGGTGCGCAGCAGCATGTTGGCGTTGAAATAGAAGGTGTCGTGCATGGCACGCGCCGGGTGGTGGCCCGGAATGTTGAGCGCCTCGAAGTTGTGGTAGTCGTTCTCCACTTCGGGGCCTTCGGCGATGCCGTAACCAATGCGGGTAAAGAACTGCTCTACGCGCTCCAGGGTACGGGTAACCGGATGCAAGCCACCGGACGCCTGGCCGCGGCCCGGCAGGGTGACATCGATACGTTCGGCAGCGAGCTTGGCACTCAGGGCCGCCGACTCGAGAATCTCTTTACGGCTGTTGAGGGCGTCCTGGACGCGCTCCTTGGCAGAGTTGATCAGCGCGCCCGCCTTGGGGCGTTCTTCGGCAGACAGGTTGCCCAGAGTCTTCATGACCTGGGTCAGCTCGCCTTTCTTGCCCAGATAGTGAACCCGCAGTTGTTCCAGGGCGTTCACATCGTCGGTGTGACTGACAGCCTCGAGCGCTTGCGAGACCAGCACATCCAGATTTTCCATTTACAGACTCCAGATACGAAACAGGGGAAGAGCTTGAAGGCTCTTCCCCTGTCGATGACCTTTAGAGTCGACCTGCGGGTTACGCCTGTCGCCTCTAGTGCACCGGGAAACCCGGTGATTGTCGGGGACTTAAGCCAGTACGGCTTTCGCTTTCTCGACAATCGCAGCAAACGCCGCTTTTTCGTTCACTGCCAGATCAGCCAGAACCTTGCGGTCGATTTCGATCGACGCTTTTTTCAGGCCAGCGATCAGACGGCTGTAGGACAGACCGTTGATGCGAGCACCAGCGTTGATACGAGCGATCCACAGAGCGCGGAACTGACGCTTCTTCTGGCGACGGTCACGGTAGGCGTATTGACCCGCCTTGATGACAGCCTGCTTGGCAACACGGAATACACGCGAACGTGCGCCGTAGTAGCCTTTAGCCAGTTTCAGGATTTTTTTGTGACGAGCACGAGCGATAACGCCACGCTTAACACGAGCCATGAGTAATTTCCTCTATCTTGACCGAGATTAACGAACGCGCAG
This sequence comes from Phytopseudomonas straminea, assembly GCF_900112645.1. Classification (GTDB taxonomy): domain Bacteria; phylum Pseudomonadota; class Gammaproteobacteria; order Pseudomonadales; family Pseudomonadaceae; genus Aquipseudomonas; species Aquipseudomonas straminea. The sequence continues at coordinate 150,510 of NZ_FOMO01000002.1, forward strand.
CATGCGCTCGACTTTTGCCTTGTCCGACGGATGCATCAGTTCGCTACCGCGAAGTTGACGCTTACGCTTGGTGGACATCTTGGTCAGGATGTGGCTCTTGAAAGCATGCTTGTGCTTGAAGCCCGCAGCCGTTTTGAGAAAGCGCTTGGCAGCGCCGCTCTTGGTTTTCATCTTTGGCATGTTCGTAACTCCGCATTCAGTTGATATAGATAACCATAAGGCCTGCCGTGCCCTGGAGGTTATTTCTTGCGTTTGGGAGCGATGACCATCATTAGCTGGCGTCCTTCCATCTTAGGATGCTGTTCGACGGTACCGTGTTCGGCGAGGTCGGCTTCGACCCGCTTCAACAGTTCCATACCCAGCTCCTGGTGGGCCATCTCACGACCACGGAATCTCAGAGAGATCTTGGCCTTGTCCCCTTCCATCAGGAAACGTACCAGGTTGCGTAGTTTTACCTGGTAATCCCCTTCTTCCGTCCCTGGACGAAACTTGATTTCCTTGATCTGCTGCTGGTGCTGGTTCTTCTTGGCAATGGCAGCTTGCTTCTTCTTCTCGAAGAGGTGCTTGCCGTAGTCCATGATCCTGCACACAGGCGGCTGGGCGTCGGCAGAGATTTCTACCAGATCCAGCTTGGCCTCTTCAGCGATCCTAAGCGCTTCATCAATAGAGACGATGCCAATTTGCTCACCGTCAGCGCCAATTAACCGAACCTCGCGTGCCGAGATATTCTCGTTGATCGGAGCCTTCGGGGCGCCTCGTTTATCTTGTCTCATATCACGCTTAATAATGATTACTCCAATTCTTGGCGACCACGCCGGGAAACCGCTTGCGCGAGCAATTCAGTGAATTGAGCGACGGGCATGGAGCCCAGATCGGCACCCTCACGAGTGCGCACAGCGACAGTTCTTGTCTCGACTTCCCGATCGCCGATCACCAGCAGATAGGGAACCTTGAGCAAAGTATGCTCGCGGATTTTAAAGCCAATCTTCTCGTTCCTCAAGTCCGACTTGGCACGAAATCCGTTTTGATTCAACGTTTTTTCGACTTCGAGGGCGAAATCGGCCTGCTTGTCGGTGATGTTCATGATCACCGCCTGGGTCGGCGCCAGCCACGCCGGGAACACGCCGGCATAGTGCTCGATCAGCATGCCGATGAAGCGCTCGAACGAACCGAGGATGGCGCGGTGCAGCATGACCGGGCGCACGCGGCTGTTGTCTTCGGCGATGTAGCTGGCGTCGAGGCGCTCCGGCAGGTTCGGGTCGTACTGCAGAGTGCCGCACTGCCAGTTACGGCCGAGGCAGTCGCGCAGGGTGAACTCGATCTTCGGGCCGTAGAACGCGCCCTCGCCTGGCTGGTATTCCCACTCCAGGCCGGATTCGTTCAGCGCATCGGCCAGGGCGCCTTCGGCGCGATCCCACAACTCCTCGGAACCCACACGCTTGGCCGGGCGAGTCGACAGCTTCATGGCGATGTCGGTGAAGCCGAAGTCCTTGTAGACGTCCAGGGTCAGCTTGATGAAATCGGCCGCTTCCTTCTTCACCTGCTCTTCGGTGCAGAAGATGTGCGCATCGTCCTGCACGAAGCCACGCACGCGCATGATGCCGTGCAGCGCGCCGGACGGCTCGTTGCGATGGCAAGCACCGAACTCGGCGAGGCGCAGCGGCAGGTCGCGGTAAGACTTCAAGCCCTGATTGAACACCTGCACGTGGCACGGGCAGTTCATCGGCTTCACCGCGTAGTCGCGGCTTTCCGACGAGGTGGTGAACATGTTCTCGGCGTAGTTGGACCAGTGACCGGAGCGCTCCCAAAGGATGCGATCGACGACCTGCGGGGTCTTGATTTCCGAGTAACCGTTCTCGCGCTGAACCTGGCGCATGTACTGCTCGAGCACCTGGTAAACGGTCCAGCCGTTGGCGTGCCAGAACACCATGCCCGGCGCTTCTTCCTGCAGGTGGAACAGGTCGAGCTGCTTGCCGATCTTGCGGTGATCACGCTTCTCGGCTTCTTCGATGCGCTGGATGTAGGCCGCCAGCTGCTTCTTGTCCGCCCAAGCGGTGCCGTAAACGCGCTGCAGCTGCTCGTTCTTGGCATCGCCACGCCAGTAGGCGCCGGACAGCTTGGTCAGCTTGAACGCCTTGAGGAAGCGGGTGTTGGGCACATGCGGGCCGCGGCACATGTCCACGTACTCTTCGTGGTAGTACAGGCCCATGGCCTGTTCGTCCGGCATGTCGTCGACCAGGCGCAGCTTGTAGTCTTCGCCACGGGACTTGAACACGTCGATGACTTCGGCACGCGGCGTCACTTTCTTGATGACGTCGTAGTCCTTGTCGATCAGCTCTTTCATGCGCGCTTCGATGGCAGTCACGTCTTCAGGCGTGAAGGGGCGCTCGTAGGCGATGTCGTAATAGAAGCCATCGTCGATGACCGGACCGATGACCATGCGCGCAGTCGGGTACAGCTGCTTGACCGCGTGACCGACCAGGTGGGCGCAGGAGTGGCGGATGATCTCGACACCCTCCTGATCCTTCGGCGTGATGATCTGCAGGGTCGCGTCGTTTTCGATCAGGTCGCAGGCGTCGACCAGACGGCCGTCGACCTTGCCGGCAACGGTGGCCTTGGCCAGGCCGGCGCCAATTGATTGCGCCACCTCGAGTACGGATACCGGGTGATCGAACGAACGCTGACTGCCATCGGGAAGAGTAATGGTGGGCATGGCGCCTCCTCTCCTAGTGGTGACCTCTACCAAAGGCCACATGGGTTGGGATGAGCCAGTAAGCGATCCGGTGGCGTATCTGCCATACAGAGGCAGGGGCCGTGAGGCCAACCGAGAACGAACCGCAGTCACTGGAGGATGTGAAACGGTGGATGCTTTCAGAATCGCACGGGCCTGACAAGGCAAACCGGCCAACTTCGAAAATCCCGAAGCGCCGAGCGAGCCCGCGACGACGACGCAAAAACGACGAGCAAAAAAAATGGCCGCCTAAGCGACCATTTAAAGAATTTGGTAGGCACAATTGGATTCGAACCAACGACCCCCACCATGTCAAGGTGGTGCTCTAACCAACTGAGCTATGTGCCTGCTGTGGGTGCGCATTCTACGGAGCAGCGAAAAAGAGTCAACACCTTTTTTCGCTAACTGACTAAAAAAACTGAGTTTTTTTGATTTGGTGGGTTGGATGCCCTGCCCCCGTGGAGCGAGGCTGCCAGAATTCCTGGGTATCGCTTCGCTCGACCCAGGCTACGACTCAGCGCTTAGGTGGAGGGCGTGCCGTGGGTAAGCCTCGTATCTCGATGCAGCTATCGATGGGCTGCGCCCATCCTACGGTCAGTTACGGGGAGCGGTGATCTTCCGTGGGTAACCCGCATCCGACTAGGTGTGGGAGTCGCCTTACGCTATTTTCGACACATACAAAAAACGGCGCTCGATAAGCGCCGTTTGTTTCCCCTCATCCACCGTTACTGAACCGGACAGGCCACCGGTGCCGCGCACTGCTCACTGGCATTGCCCTGCTTGCCGATAACAGTGAAACGCTTGTCATCCGGCTTCAGGCGCTGAGCGCACTGGCGGGCACTGGCGGCTTCGGCCTTGCAGCCGCGCTCGTCGAGTACCTGGGACAGGTTGAACCAGCCCGGCGCGAAATCTGCCTGGCGGCTGACGCTCTCGCGAAACGCCGCTTCAGCGCCGCGCAGGTCGCCACCGGCGTAACGGCTGTTGGCCAGGGCGAACCAGCCTACCGCCTGCTCCGGCCAGCGCTTGGTAGCGGTGCGATAGGCAGACTGGGCGACATCCTTGCGGCCTACCTCTTCCAGATCAGCCGCGGCTTTCAACCACACGGTCGGCTCGGCAGTGGCCGGCAGATCTTCCGGGTGCATGGTCAGCACTGCCCAGCGTTGGCCGCGTGCCCAGGTTTTGTCGAAGGCTGCAAAACTGGTGACCCAGCGACTGGTGGTGCCGGAACGCAGGGTCAGGGTCTTCTCGCGCTGGTCATAACCGACTAGTACCGCGAAGTGCCACTGCGGATACCAATCGAAGCCAAGATTCTGCAGCACCAGCACCGGGTTGCCGGCAGCCACTTCGGTCAACAGTGAATCGAGCTTCGGCTTGAGGGGATAGACGAGCAGATCATGGGCACGCGCCGCGGCGACCATCTCGACCTGCAGGCTGCCTTCACGACCTGGAATGTAGACCTGCTCCTGCAGATAGCCCGGCGTGGTCAGCACACCACGCTGGTTGAGCATGGTCGCCAGAGCGGCCGGCCCACACTGATAAGCAGTCTGCGGATAGAAGGGGACGCTGGTGAGCTCGACCCGCTCGGGCAGGCGCTGGGCCTCCGGTGACAGTACCGGAGACCTGGCGCATGCGCCGAGCAGGACGATCAGCAGTGAAGCGGAAAGCAGTCTTAGCGATTTATGCATTTCACGAAACTGAAGATGTCGGTGGCGCAGAGCATATCGGTGATGATGAAGATCACCAAGAACAACACGATGATGCCCACGACACCGGCACCTGCCGGTGCCTCGGACAGCTGCTGGTTGAATTGCGCGAGTTCGGCGCTGGTCAGGTTGTTGATGCGGTTCTCTACCTGATCACGCTCCACACCCATGGCGAGCAGTTTGTCCTTGACCTGCTGATCATCGAGCATCGACAGCAGCTGCTGACGGTCGACTTGCTGTTGCTGCTGGGTCAGCACTTCACCCGTGCCGATCATCGCGGCATTGGCGAGTGGAACCTGGGCGATCATCAGGGCATGGAACACTGCCAGCATGGCAGCCAGACGACGAAAGAACGGGGATTTGGTCATTTTGGTATCTCCTTATCAACCATCATCCTAGACCCATGTGGCACACAGCCAGTTCCGCCTATATCTGCAACGTCTTTGCCCTGCCCTTCAGGCCAATAATCACGGGGTCTCAAGACGTATGGAGCGCCTTGCTTCCAAGGCCGTACTTCATCACCCCATCGTGCTCAATTCACTGCTCAGGTAATCGAGAAAACAGGTGATGCGCGAGGTCAGCGCCGTGTTGCGGTAGTACACGGCGTGAATCGGTTGGCGCACCTCCAGCGTGTGCTCGGCGAGGATCTCCACCAAGCTGCCACGGCTAAGGTCCAGATGGGTCATGAAATCCGACAGGCAGACGATGCCCACGCCCTCCAGCGCCAGCTGCCGCAGCGTCTCGCCGCTGGACGCATTGAGGCTGGGCACGATGGTGAAACTGTCGCCCTGTGCATGGCGCAGCGGCCACTGGTTGAGGCTTTCCGGCTGGGTGAAGCCGAGCAAGCTGTGCTGATGCAATGCCTCGACGCTTTCCGGCACACCGTGCTCTGCCAGGTAGGCCGGGCTGGCCAGCACGCGACGGCGACTACTGCCCAGTGGCCGCGCGTGCAGGGTCGAATCGCGTAGCTGGCCGATACGGATGGCCACGTCGGTGCGCTGCTCGATCAGATCGATGATCTGGTCGCTGCTGTGCAATTCCAGCTCGATGTTCGGGTAACGCTCGCGAAAGCCTTTGATCAGCGGCACCACCGCATGCAGCACGAATGGCGCCGCGGCGTTGACGCGCAGCCTTCCGGCTGGTGTTTGCCTACGCATGCTCATCTGCTCTTCGGCCTCCTCGACGCTGGCGATGATGCGCCGTGCCTGAAGCAGAAACGCCTGCCCTTCTTCGGTCAGTTCCAGGCGCCGGGTGGTGCGCTGCAGCAGGGTGACTTCGAGCTTTTCCTCCAGCCGACTGAGGGCGCGGCTGATGCCCGAGGCAGTCTGCCCGAGCTGCTGCGCCGCCGCGCTAATCGAGCCGGCGGCGACCACGGTGCTGAAGGCAAGTAGCTCGTCGAGGGAAGTTTTCATGGAGGCATTCGTGACCAGCAAGCAAATATGTTTGCCATGAAACGCGGTTTTTCCACACAAGTCCATGGCCCAGACTGCACCCAGAAACGCGAAACCACCCATGCGGATCGCGGTCAGCTACAGACAGTCACCCATTAGACAGGAGCGACATATGCAACAGATTCCCGCCCTCGGCCTCGGCACCTACCGCCTCAAGGAACAGCAGGTCATCGACTCGGTCCGCAACGGCCTGGAACTCGGCTACCGGCATATCGATACCGCGCAGATTTATGGCAATGAAGCCGAGGTCGGCCAGGCCATCGCTGCCGCCGGCGTGCCGCGCAGCGAGCTGTTCGTCACCACCAAGATCTGGATCGACAGCCTGAGCGCCGACAAGCTGATCCCCAGCCTGAAGGAAAGCCTGCGCAAGCTGCAGATGGAGCAGGTCGACCTGACGCTGATCCACTGGCCCTCGCCGAACGATGAAATCCAGGTCGCCGAATACATGGCTGCCCTTATGGAAGCCAAGGCCGCCGGCCTGACGGCGCAGCTCGGCGTATCCAACTTCACCAACGCACATCTGCAGCAGGCCATGGAAGTGGTCGGCGCCGACCAGATCGCTACCAACCAGGTGGAGATCCATCCGTTCCTGCAGAACCGCAAGGTAGTGGACTTCGCCCGCGAGCACGGCATTCATCTCACCGCCTATATGCCGCTGGCCTACGGCAAGGTAATGACCGATCCGGTGATCCAGGAAATTGCCAGCAAGCATGCCGCCAACCCGGCGCAGGTCGCGCTGGCCTGGGCACTGCAACAGGGCTTCGCGGTAATTCCGTCGTCGACCAAACGCAGCAATCTGGAGAGCAACCTGGGCGCCTTGAAGCTCACCCTTAGCGAGCAAGACATGGCCGCTATCGCCAAGCTGGAGCGCGGCGAACGCCTGGCCAACCCGGACTTCGCGCCGCAATGGGATTGAGCGTACGGTTCAGAGCCTGTTCATGATCTCTATGCGCCTGATGCGGCAACTACAAGGCAGAAGCGGCCACTCAACTGATCGCTCCTCACGCTCTTCTGGGGAATGCCTCCGAGGACGCTCTGCGTTCGCTGTTGTATGCCGTGTGCAGCCGGAGCAGGCGCAGAGCACCGCGGCCTGAGCTACCACGCTGGAGCGTGGGAGCCATCGTATCCACTGTGGGAGCGCGCCATGCGCGCAAAAAATCGAGGGCATGGCGCGCTCCCACAGATGCTGCATTGATGACCGCCTCCGCACCTTCGCTGCCAAAATCTGCAGACTGGGCTGAAAGATTATGACCAGACCAGGCTCTTAGAAGTCGACCTTGCCCCTACCTGCCTTGATCGCTCCGCGCTTGGACTTGCCTTCCAGTCGGCGTTTCTTGGAGCCGAGGGTCGGCTTGGTCGGGCGCCGGGCCTCTTCGGTCTTGCCGGCAGAGCGAATCAGCTCAGCCAGGCGCTCCAGGGCATCGGCACGGTTCTGTTCCTGAGTGCGGTATTGCTGGGCCTTGATGATCACCACGCCATCGGCGGTGATGCGGCTGTCACGCAGGGCCAGCAGCCGTTCCTTGTAGAAGAGCGGCAGTGAGGATGCTTGGCTGTCGAAGCGCAGGTGCATCGCGCTGGACACCTTGTTGACGTTCTGCCCACCCGCGCCCTGAGCGCGAATGGCGGTGAGCTCGATTTCATCGTCAGGCAGATGAACGCTGTTGGAGATGACCAGCATGGGGCGCCTTGTTTCGGGTGGGCGTGCAGGATAGCCCAAGGTAGACGCCAGCATGGCTGAAACCTTTGCTTGAAATTTGCTTCTATGCCCTTTGCAGCGCTCAAGTAAGTTAAGCCACCCGCCTCCACCGCCTGCGAGAACACCCCATGGATTCGATCACCCAAGCCGTACTTGGCGCCAGCATTCAGGGCGCACTGCTGGGCCGCTGGCAAGGGCGCAAGGCGCTGCTATATGGCGCTGTACTGGGCACGCTGCCCGATATGGACGTGATGATCGACTACGGCGATGCGGTAGCGGCCATGACCTACCATCGCGGCTTCAGCCATTCGCTGTTCGTGCTGACCGGCCTCGCCCTGCTGTTGACCTGGTTCTTGCGCCGATGGCGACCCAATCCGGGGTATTCATCACGCCGACTGTTCCTGGCCATCTGGCTGGTGCTGATCACCCATCCCCTTCTCGACGCCTTCACCAGCTACGGCACACAACTGCTCTGGCCATTCGCACCAACGCCGGCGGCCTGGTCGAGCATCTTCATCATTGACCCGATCTACAGCCTGCCGTTGCTGGGCGCGGTGATCTACGGGCTGATCGCCGGCTTGAAGGACAAGGCCAACCCGGTAGTCAACTGGGCCCTGGCGTTTTCCACTGTCTATCTCGCCTCGACTCTGGGCGGCAAGTACATGGCCGAACACCGCGTGGAGCAGGAACTGGCGCGCCAGGGCATCGAAGCCGAGGCCATTTTTAGCTCGCCGACGCCGTTCAACACACTGCTGTGGCGCGTGGTGACCATCGAAGGCGAGGATTATCACGAAGCGCTGGTCGGCTGGTTCGACAGTGCGCCGCCCGTGCTGGAACGCATGCCACGCGGTGCGGCGCTGGGCCAGCCCCTGGAGGATTCGCCCGCCCATCAGCGGCTGAAGTGGTTCACCAATGACGTACTGCGTTACGACCACATCGGCGATCACCTGGTAGTCACCGACATTCGCCTGGGCATGACCGGCTTTCACCCTTTCCGCTTCGACTTCGCCCATTGGCAGAACGGCGCGTGGCAGGTGCAGCCTTATATCGAGCGCTGGCCGTCGGAGCGTGGCGATATGCAGCGCCTGGCCCTGCTCTGGCAACGCATCTGGAAGCCCGCGACGCCTGTGCCGTTGGCATTGTGGGCCGGCGAGCTGAGTCGTGATCCGCAAGGTGGTGGCGCGGCCCATAATGACCTGAAACCGGGCCGCAAAGCTGCAAGCTCCGCGAGTGACACAAGCGACCCAGCGCTGTAACGGCACCCGCTATCAAACACAGAAATCTACCCGGGTATCGCAGGCTCAACCCGGGCTACGAATCAGACCATGCCAAGGCCCCGAACCGTAGCCTGGGTGGAGCGAAGCGATACCCGGGAAGCCCTCTCTCGGGCATTCGCGATCTCAGGTCCTGAACTGCCGCACCAAGCCCTGCAGCTCGACGCCCAGACGCGCCAGTTCGGCGCTCGAGGCCGCGGTCTGTTGGCTGGCACTGGCGCTCTGCTCGCCGATATCGCGCACCCGGGTGACGCTTTCGCTGATGGTTTCCGCCACGGCGCTCTGCTCTTCCGCGGCGGCGGCGATCTGCTGGTTCATCTGTTCGATGGTACTGACCGCCTGGGTGATGCGGCCGAGGGCATCGCCCGCCTCGCCGGCCAAGCCCACGGTACGCTGGGTCAGCGCGCGACTGCCTTCCATCTGCGTGACTGCACCATCAGCCAGGCGCTGCAGATTGGCGATCAGGCTCTCGATTTCCTGCGTAGAGTCATGGGTACGGCGCGCCAGGGCGCGCACTTCATCGGCGACCACCGCAAAACCGCGGCCCTGGTCACCGGCACGGGCAGCCTCGATGGCGGCGTTGAGCGCCAGCAGGTTGGTCTGCTCGGCCACCGCCCGAATTACTTCCAGCACACCGCCGATGCGACCGCTTTCCTTGTTGAGCGCCTGCATGGCTTCGGCCGATTGCTCCACCTCCTCCGCCAGCTTGCCGACCTGGCTGATCGCCTGCTGTACCACCTGATTGCCCTGCTGCGCCTCGCGGTCGGCGTCGGCAGCAGCCAACGAAGCCTGTTCGGCGTTCTGCGCCACCTCCTGCACCGTGGCGGCCATCTGGTGCATGGCGGTGGCAGTCTGTTCGGTTTCCTCTTTCTGGGTCTGTACGCCGGCACTGGTCTGGGCAGTGATGGCTGACAACTGCTCGGCAGCGGCAGCGATCTGCCCGACACCGGTGCCGATGCGGCCGACCAGGTCACGCAGGCTGCGGGTCATGCCCTGCATGGCTTCGAGCAGTTGGCCGAGTTCGTCGTTGCGGTTCTGCGGTAGATCCTGGCTCAGGTCACCGCCGGCAATGCGCCGCGCGAATTCCACGGTCTGGCGCAGCGGCGCGACGATGGAACGGCTGATGGTGAAGGCGGCGAACAGGCCAATCACTACCGCCGCGATGCCCATGCTGCCGAGCAGCAGGATGGCGTTGCGGCTGTCATCGCCCATGGCCTGTTCTTCGGCACTCTTGGCCTGCTCGGCCAACGCCAGCACCTGATCGGCCTGTTTGAGCATGGCAGCGTCGCTGGCCAGGCTCTGCTCATGCACCTGCTGGAAGTTGGTGAACGCCTGCTGGTAGCTCGTCAACGCCGCGAGGGCAGCCTCGATGGCGCGCTTCTGATCGTCGCTCAGCCAGACCATCAGGCCATTGGCCGAGGATTGCAGGTCGTAGATGACAAAATTCCAGTCTTCCAGCGCGGATGGTGAGCCATCGATGATGAACTGGCTTTCGTGGCTGCGCAGCTCGAGCATGCGCTTGCTGAGATTGGAAGCGGTTTCCGCCAGGGTCAGCGGGTCGCTGCCACGCAGCTTATCGCCGGCAAGGCGCAGTTCGCGCACGGCGTCGTACATGCCCAACTCGATCATCTCGAACTGGCTACGCGCCTCCTGGGCAGCCTCGTCCATCTGCTTGCGCGCTTCGTTGGCGCGCGCCTGCTGCTGCACGCTGGCGTCGAACTGCTGAAGATAGTCGGCAGTGGCCGCGTCCATGGCCTGCAAGCGCTCGCGCTCGCTGGGCGTAGCCGTGGTCATTTGTTCGACAAGACCGGCACGGACCTTGGCGAGCTGCTCACGCATGCGTTGGGCGTCGGCCTCACTGTGGCTGATCGCGTAGTCGCGCTCCAGGCGCCGGGCGCCGAGGATCTGGGCGTCGATGCTCGACAGCGACACCGACTGGGCATGTCCCTGCATCACAGCCTTTACGGCCACGAAACCGGAAGCGGTCACGGCGACGGTCAACAGCAATACCAGGCCAAAACCGACCAGAAGTTTCTTGCCTACGGAGAGGTCGACGAACAGTCGAGTGGCAGAATGCAACATCCAAGCGGCTCCATTTGTTTTTGTATGAGTGCGGTACGCAGGCGCCTTGTGAGCGCGCGACCCTGGCTTCAGGACCCTAATCGGCCGCAAGCGGAAAATCCTGAGGGAAAAAGCAAATCACTGGCGCCATCAAGTCGCCACTATACCGGCGTACGTGGAGTCGCCGTCCGCACCTGAGACAAACAGTTACAGAACTGTCGAGGTGGTCAGGAATCTGGCACAAATGCCGCCCGCAGCATTGCACTGCGGGCGGGAGCAATACTGACCGTTAATTGGCCAGACGACGCTGGCGAATCTGGTAACAGCCCCAGATGAACAGCAGCCAGAACGGAATGGCGAATACCGAGAGACGAATGCCGGGGATGAACAGCATTACGCCCAGGATGAACAGTACGAAGGCCAGGCACAGGTAGTTGGCGAAGGGGAACCAGAAGGCCTTGAACGACGGCTCCACGCCCTTGGCCTGCATGGCCTTGCGGAACTTGATGTGGGCCAGGCTGATCATCGCCCAGTTGATCACCAGGGCGGCGACCACCAGGGACATCAGCAGCTCCAGTGCGCTCTTGGGCACCAGGTAGTTGATCACCACGCAGATCAGCGTGAACAGCGCCGAGATGGCGATGGCCAGCACCGGTACGCCGCGCTTGTCGACCTTGAGCAACTGCTTCGGCGCGTTGCCCTGCTCGGCCAGGCCGTAGAGCATGCGACTGTTGCAGTACACGCCGCTGTTGTAGACCGACAGCGCCGCGGTGAGCACCACGAAGTTGAGCAGGTGCGCGGCGGTGTCGCTGCCGATCAGCGAGAAGATCTGCACGAAGGGGCTGCTGCCGTAGGAGTCGCCGCCGGCGGTCAGGGTCGCCACCAGATCGTCCCAGGGGTGCAGCGAGAGCAGCACGGTCAGCGCGCCGATGTAGAAGATCAGGATGCGGTAGACCACCTGATTGATGGCCTTGGGTATCACCGTCTTCGGCTGATCGGCCTCGGCCGCGGTGATGCCCACCAGTTCCAGACCGCCAAAGGAGAACATGATGATGGCCATCATCATCACCAGCCCGGAAACCCCGTTGGGGAAGAAGCCGCCGTGGCTCCACAGGTTGCTGACCGTTGCCTGCTCGCCACCGGCGCCGCTGAACAGCAGGTAGCAGCCGAGCAGGATCATGCCCACGATCGCTGCCACCTTGATGATCGAGAACCAGAACTCGGCCTCGCCGAACACCCGCACGTTGGTCAGGTTGATGGCGTTGATAAGCACGAAGAACGCTGCCGCGGTGACCCAGGTGGGGATCTCCGGCCACCAGTACTGCACGTACTTGCCCACCGCCGTCAGTTCAGCCATGCCCACCAGCACGTAGAGCACCCAATAGTTCCAGCCGGACAGGAAACCGGCGAACGGGCCCCAGTAGGCATGGGCGAAGTGGCTGAACGAGCCGGCGACCGGCTCCTCGACGATCATCTCGCCGAGCTGGCGCATGATCAGAAAGGCGATGAAACCGCCAATCGCATAACCGAGGATCATCGAAGGGCCGGCCGAAGCCATGACCCCGGCCGAACCCAGGAACAGGCCGGTACCGATGGCACCGCCCAGGGCGATCAACTGAATGTGGCGGTTCTTCAGGCCGCGCTTGAGCGGGCCGGTCTGGAGCATTTCGCTTGGCATCTGTCACCTGTGGGTGATCGACCGTGACAGGATCGAACCCGCCCGGCTCGTGGCCTGGCGGAGTGGCTGGGGCATTTCTCGCCGTCTACTGCGCGTCGGGCTGAGCCTCCGGCGCGGCATGCCGGAATGCATCAAGGGCCTCACAACGGGCGGCGAGCGCGAGGATGCGTGGATACGCATCGAGGTCACAGTCGAAACGGCGCGCATTGTACACCTGTGGAATCAAACAGGCTTCCAGATAGCCGGGCCGCGTGCCGAGGGAAAATCCATCGCCGTAGATCGCCAGGCCCTGCTCTACTGCTGCCAGGCCAGCGGCCACCCAGTGGCGATACCAGGTGTTTTTTGCTGCATCGTCCACGCCCAGCTCGCGGCTCAGGTACTGCAGCACCCGCAGGTTGTTGAGGGGATGCACGTCACAGGCGAGATGCAGCGCCAAGGCGCGCACCTGAGCACGGGCGACGGGATCGGCCGGCAGAATCGCCGGCACCGGAAAGATTTCCTCCAGGTATTCGATGATCGCCAGGGACTGGGCGATGCGCACATCGCCGTTCTCTTCGTCCACCAGCAGCGGTACCAGGCCCTGGGGATTCAGGCCTTGATACGCCTGGCCATGTTGCTCACCGCCATCGCGCACCAGATGCACCGGCACCTGCTGATAAGCCAGGCCTTTGAGGTTCAGCACGATGCGTACACGGTAGGCGGCGCTGGAGCGCCAGTAGCCGTAGAGCTTCAACATTGCGGATTCCTTTTAGAGCAGGCTTTCGTAGGAGCGGTTTGAGCCGCGATCAGGCTTGAAGCGCCCAGAACTCGCGGCTGAAGCCGCTCCTACGCATCAGCGGCGCTACAGCATTTCACCAAGTCAATGTGCACCCTATTCGCAGAGCCCAAGTCACGATGCAGGCTCCCTTCGAAACAAGACTGTGGGAGCGGCTTCAGCCGCGATCAATATCAAAGGTGCTGAAACCTCGCGGCTGAAGCCGCTCCCACGGATCAATGGGCGTCGTAGCGTTCCACCTGCTGGTCGATGGCGCCGAAGATGCTCGCACCGGCGGCATCGAACATCTCGATGCGCACCCGGTCGCCGAACTTGAGAAATGGCGTCTTCGCCTCGCCGTGTTCGATCACTTCGAGCATGCGCTTTTCGGCCAGGCAGCTGGAGCCGGCGCTGCGGTCGTAGTTGGAGACGGTGCCCGAGCCGATGATGGTGCCGCTGCCCAGGGGCCGGGTGCGGGCGGCGTGGGCGATCAGAGTTGGGAAGTCGAAGGTCATGTCGGTGCCGGCATCCGGCTGGCCGAACAGTGCGCCGTTGATGTGCGACACCAGCGGCCGATGCACGCGGCCGTCGCGCCAGCTGTCACCCAACTCGTCCGGCGTCACCGCCACCGGCGAGAAGCTCGACGAAGGCTTGCTCTGGTAGAAGCCGAAACCCTTGCCCAGCTCGCCGGGAATCAGGTTGCGCAACGACACGTCGTTGACCAGCATCAGCAGCTGGATATGCCCGGCCGCCTGGGCCGGCGTCGCGCCCATGGGCACGTCATCGGTGATCACCGCCAGCTCGGCCTCCAGGTCGATGCCCCAGGCTTCGTCGCTCAGACGAATCGGCGCGTGGGGCGCGATGAAGGTGTCCGAGCCGCCCTGGTACATCAGCGGATCGTGCCAGAAGGATTCCGGTATCTCGGCGCCGCGCGCCTTGCGCACCAACTCCACGTGATTGACGTAGGCACTGCCATCGGCCCAGTGAAAAGCCCGTGGCAGCGGGCTGTGGCAGGCGCGCTGATCGAAGTCGAAGGCTTGCGCCTCCAGCCCGTCGTTGAGGCGCTGGTACACCGCTTCGAGCTGCGGGCGTTTGCTCGCCCAGTCGTCCAGCGCGGCCTGCAGCGTCGGGGCGATCTGCGCCACGCGCACGGCGCGACTCAGGTCGCGGGAAACCACCACCAGGGCGCCGTCGCGGCCCTGATTCAGCGATGCCAGTTTCATCAGGACTCCTTGCCTGGCGCGCGCCAGGAATTCACGTATTCGACGACATCCACCGCGGCGGCGGCGTCGGTCACTTCCAGGCCATGGCGGGTGTCGATCATCACCGCCACTTCCTCGGCGAAGGTGGCCGGGTCGGTCTGCGCCTTTTTCAGCGCCTTGGGATGGGGGCCATGGGGGAAGCCGCACGGGTGCAGGGTGACCATGCCGGCCTCGATATTGTCGCGGCTGAAGAAGTTGCCGCGGTGATAGAACAGCACTTCGTCGTAGTCGTCGTTGTTATGGAAGAACGGCACCTTGAGCGCGCCGGGGTCGGACTCCACCGGCCGCGGCGTGAAGGTGCAGACCACGAAGCCCTTGGCCACGAAGGTGGTGTGCACCGACGGCGGCAGGTGGTAGCGATGGCTCATCAGCGGACGGATGTCGCGCCAGTTCACCCGCACCACGGTGTTGTCGCCATGCCAGCCCACCGCATCGAGCGGGTTGTAGGGATAGGTGACGGTACTGATCTGGTTACGCCGTTTGATGCGGATCTGCCAGGTGTTCTCGTCCTGCTGAGCCTTGAAGGTATCGTCGATACGCGGGTGATCGAGCACCGCCGGGTCGAAGATCGCCTGACCGCCGAGCAGGCCTTTTTCCGGCAACTGATAGGCACCGTCGGTATTCTCGACCAGCAGGAAATGACTCGGCGCAGTCGGTTCTATACGCCAGGCGGTGCCACGGGGAATCACCAGGTAATCGCCATCGCGGTATTCCAGGTGGCCGAAATCGCAATGCAGGTGCCCGGCGCCGTCGTGGACGAACAGCAGCTCGTCGCCGTCGCTGTTGCGCACCAGGTGGCGCATGGCGCTGGCAGTCTTCCAAACGCGCAAGCGAACGTCGGCGTTGTGCAGAGTCAGTGGCGCCTCGAACGGACAATCGTGCTCGCTGGGAATCTTATTGAAGTTGAAGGCGTGGGGGCGCAGCGGCCCCTGCCAGTCGATCCAGCCGGTGGGCGGATGCTTGTGGTGCAGGTGCGTCACGGGGCCGAAGAAGCCCTCGCGGCCCATTTCCCGCTCGTAGGTGTCGGCGGGAAAATCGCAGTGGGCCTGGCGCGAGTGCTCGCCTTCACGCAGGGGAAAGCTGATCCATTTACGGCTCATGGCCTCACTCCTCGCTGATCACACCGCGACGCAGCTGGTCTTCTTCGATGGACTCGAACAGGGCCTTGAAATTGCCCTCGCCAAAGCCCTGGTTACCCTTGCGCTGGATGATCTCGAAGAAGATCGGGCCGATCACCGTGTTGGTGAAGATCTGCAGCAGGATGCCGTCGTCTTGCGGCGCGCCATCGATCAGCAGATTCAGCTCGCGCAGCACGTCCAGCGGCTCGCCGTGGCCGGCCACGCGCTGGTCGACCTTCTCGTAATAGGTGGCCGGGGTGCTCATGAACGACACGCCATTGGCCTGCAACTGGCGCACCGTGGCGTAGATGTCGTCGGTGGCCAGGGCGATGTGCTGGATGCCCTCCCCGTGGTACTCACGGATGAATTCCTCGATCTGCGATTTGTCGTCGGCCGACTCGTTGATCGGGATGCGGATCTTGCCGCACGGCGCGGTCATGGCCCGGGACAGCAGGCCGGTGAGCTTGCCTTCGATATCGAAGTAGCGAATCTCGCGGAAACCGGCGATGCGCTCGTAGAAGCCGGACCACACGTCCATCTGCCCGCGTTTGACGTTGTGGGTCAGGTGGTCGATGCATTGCAGGCCCACGGCATTGTCATTGGCCGAGCGGCCTTCGATGAACTCGAAATCGACGTCATAGATGCTGTGCTCGCCGCTCTCGTTGCGATAACGATCGACCAGATACAGCAAGGAGCCGCCGATGCCCTCGACGCAGGGGATGTTCAGCTCGCCAAAATTGGCATGGCTGCCGACCAGCGTGGCGCCCTTCTCTTTCACGTAGGCCGCGGCCTGGGCGGCATTCCTGACCCGGAACGCCATGGCGCAGGCGCTTGGCCCATGCTTTTGCGCGAAGGCATGTACATGCCCGGTCGGGCTGCCGTTGAGCACGAAGTTCACGTCATGCTGCTGGAACAGCCACACCTCTTTGCTACGGTGCTTCGCGGTTTCGGTGAAGCCCATGGCGGTGAACAGCTGGCGCAGCTGTTCGATACCTTCGGGCGTCGGCGCGGTGAATTCGACGAACTCGAAACCGTCGGTGCCAATGGGGTTGTGCTGCTCGATTCTGGACACGGCGTTCATGGGGGTTGTCCTCGTTGTCGTTATGGCTTCATGACAATCGAGGTGCCGCAGGCGAACAAGGCCGCGCAACGCGCCTAAGCCCGGTGCTACGCCTGGCGCTGGCAAGGCTTCGCTACATGCTCAAGCAAACAGCCGGCAATCGGGACTTCCAGACTCGTTGAACGGCTGCTTTCGTAAACCTTTCTTTACAACGCGGTCGATTAACCTGCCGACAGGATGCTGGCGATGCGCAGGCAGATCGTCTAAAACGCTGCCAGAATGACAGCATCCACCAGCGCCATGACAACGAGGCCGCCATGAGCAGTGAAACGCCTAAAGAAGCTGAAAGCCCCGCCGCCTTCGATCTGGCGCCCGCCAGCGACGAGGAGCGCCTGGCCAAGCTGGAAAAGGCCAATCGCTTCAACCGCATTCTGATCTTCGCCCTGGCCATGCTGCTGTTCATCATTCTCTCCAGCCTGGCGACCTCGGCCGTGGTGAAGATGCTGGCCGACGAGCCGCCACCCTTCGACCCGGAAGCCTTCGCCGCCCTGCAGCACCGCGCCGAGCAGCTGGAGACGGAGTTGAACACGCTCAAGGAAGACCAGAAGCGCCAGGACGCCCTGCTGAAACTGGCCGCCACGCCTCCACCGCCGCCCCCAGCGGCTGCCGCGCCTGCAGCGCCACCTTCCCAGGACATCGCTGCGCTGAAGCTCATGGGCCGTACCCTGCTCGGCCAGGAACAGAGCTATCAGCAAAGCCTGGCGGCGCTGAAGAACGGCATGCGCGACCTGGCGGACATGGTGCCCGGCTCGCGCAGCTGGCTGGACGACTACAACCAGGAGATCGACAAGGCGGTCAACGCCAGCCAGCAGCGCGTCAAGGCGATCCAGCAATGGGGTAGCAAGCTGCCGCAGGAGTAGGATTTTCGGGCATCCCGACGTTGGGTGCAGCGATACCCGGTTATCGTCTTGGGTATCGCTTCGCTCAACCGCGGGCTACGAAGGCGGATCAACGCAGCTATTTCTGATTAACGCACCCGACCTAGTGCTGCAAGTTGCCGTAGAGCTTGGCGTAGAGCCCGCCCTCGGCGATCAACTGGCGGTGGTCGCCATCTTCGGCGACGCTGCCACCGTCGAATACCAGCACCCGATCAGCCTGCTTCACCGCGCTCAGACGGTGGGCGATGATCAGCGTGGTACGGCCATTGAGGAACTGCGCCAGCGCCTGGTGCAGCGCATATTCGGTGGCGGCGTCCAGGGCCGAAGTGGCTTCGTCGAGAATCACCACCTTGGGGTCGGCCAGCACCATGCGGGCGATGGCCAGGCGCTGGCGTTGGCCGCCGGACAGCCGCACGCCGGAGCGCCCAACAATGGTATCCAGCCCCTGGGGCAGCTGGCGTACGGTCTGCGCCAACTGGGCGATGGTCAGTGCCTGCCAACAGGCCTCGTCGCTACGCTCACGCCCCATGCACAGGTTGGCGCGCACCGTGTCGTTGAACAGCGCCGGATGCTGCAGCACCACCGCCACGTGCTCGCGAATGGTCGACAGGCCAATCTCTTCCTGGCTGTTGCCGCCAAAGCGGATCACCCCGGCCTGGGGCGTGTAGAGGCCCAGCAGCAGTTGCACCAGAGTGCTCTTGCCGCCGCCGCTGGCACCGACGATGGCGACCTTCTCGCCCGGCGCGATGGACATATTCAGCCCGCTCAGCACCGGTTCCTCGCCGTAAGCGAAGCTCAGGTCGCGGATCTCGATGCCAACGGTTTCGCGGCCGGCGAAGGGATCGGCGCCGCCCACGTAATCCGGCTCGTCGCGACGGCCGAGCAGCTCGTTGATGCGGGTCAGCGCGCCCCCGGCGGCGTAGAAGGCGTACTGCAGGTTGAGCAACTGCTCCACCGGGCCGATCATGAACCACAGGTAGCTGAACACCGCGAGCATCTGGCCGATGGACAGGTCCGAGAACAGCACGGTAAGCATCGCCGCGGCGCGGAAGATGTCGATGCCGAACTGGAACAACAGGCCGCTGGCACGGTTCGAGGCATCGGTCTTCCATTGCGAGGCCACGGCGTAATCGCGCACTTCCCTGGCGCGCCCGCCGAGGCGGCCGAGAAAATAGCCCTGACGGTTGCCGGCGCGCACTTCCTGGATCGAATCGAGCGTTTCGGTCAGCGCCTGGGTGAAGCGCGAAGTGCTGTCGTTCTCGAGCTTCTTCAGATGTTTGACGCGCTTGCCCAGCTGCACCGTGGCGTAGATCACCAGCGGGTTGAACAGCAGGATCAACAGCGCCAGCTTCCAGTGCATCCACACCAGAATCGCCGAGGTGCCGGCCAGGGTCAGCACGCCGACCAGAAAACGGCTGAGGGTTTCGCCGATGAATTTGTCCAGGGTGTCGAGATCGGTGACCAGGTGGGTGGTCACGGTGCCGCCACCCAGGCTTTCGTACTCGGCCAGGGAAATGCGCTTGAGCCGCTCGATCAGGCGGATGCGGATGCGGTAGACGATGTCCTTGGCGAGCCGGGCGAACAGCCGCGCCTGCACCACGTTGAAGATCAGCGCGCCGCCACGCAGCAGGAAGGTCAGCCCCAGCATCAGCAGGATGTAGCCGACCGCCCCCTGCCAGGCCGCCGGCAGCAACAGATCCATGATGCGCAGTGCCCTGTTACCGTCGCCCAGCAGCACTTCGTCGACCAGCAATGGCAGCAGCAAAGGAATCGGCACACTGCACAGTGTCGCCAGGACAGCGACCAGGTTGGCAAGGATCAGCGCACGCTTGTGGCGCAGGGCCAGGCGACGGATTTCCGCCCAACTCAGGCGATCAACCATCGACGGCATGCTCCAGCCAGCGCGCGAGCAGTGGCGATAGGGCGTCGAGCGGCTGATAGCCGTTGGTGAGCAGCGCCAGACGCCCGCCCTTCTCGGCCAGCAACGTCGGGAAGCCGGCAATGCCGAGATCCTGCACCCAGGTGAAGTCGGCGGCGGTGGCGCGGTGCTGGACCTCGCTGTCGAAGGCCTCGGCGAATTCGATCCGCGGGATGCCGACCTCCTCGGCCAGTTGCACCAGGGTCGCGGCCAGGGTCACGTCGGCGCCCTGCTGATAGAACGCCTGCTGGATGCGTTGCGCCATCGGCCAGGCGCTTTGCGGGTCGAGATCACGCACGGTGACCACCGCGCGGCACGCCGCCTCGGTGTCGTAACGCATGCCCAGGGGTATCCCGGCGTCGAAATTGAATAGTTGGCCGGTGCTGGCGTTGACTGCCTGCCAGTAGCCCAGGTAGCGCACCCGCGCCGCCGCGTCGATAGCCACTTGATCGCGGCGCAAGCCGCCGAGCACCAGTTGCATGGGCACGCCCTGCTCCGCGGCCTGGGCGGCCAGCGCCTCGACCACCGGCGCGAAGCCCCAACACCAGGAACACATTGGGTCCATCACGTAGAGCAGGCGCGCATCCATGGCTCAGGCCTCGTTTTTCTGGCGGGGATTGTTACCCAGAGGATGGGGCTGATTACGCGCTTTCGCCAGTTCGATCTGGCGTTGACGCTCGCGGGCGCCCTCGCGGGTCTTCTCCGGCAGCGAGTCCCAGCAATGCGGGCAGCTGACGCCGGGGCTGAAGAATTCCGATGCGCGATCCTCGACCGAAACCGGCGTGCGGCAAGCGTGGCACTGGTCGTAATCGCCTTCGCTGAGGTCGTGGCGCACGGTCACCCGGTTGTCGAACACGAAGCAGTCGCCCTGCCACTTGGTTTCTTCCTGCGGCACTTCCTCCAGGTATTTGAGAATGCCGCCCTTGAGGTGATAAACCTCTTCGAAGCCCTCGGTGAGCATGTAGCTGGAGGCCTTCTCGCAGCGGATGCCGCCGGTGCAGAACATCGCCACCTTCCTGTGTTTGCTGGGGTCGAAGTGCTCGCGGATGTAGTCCGGAAATTCACGGAAGGACTTGGTCTTGGGATCGATGGCGCCCTCGAAGGTGCCGATCGACACTTCGTAGTCGTTACGCGTGTCGATCAGCAGCACCTCGGGGTCGCTGATCAACGCGTTCCAGTCCTTCGGCTCCACGTAGGTGCCCACGCGCTGGTTGGGATCGACGCCCGGTACGCCCAGGGTGACGATCTCCTTCTTGAGCTTGACCTTGGTGCGATAGAACGGCTGCTCGGCGCAGTACGACTCCTTGTGGTCGACGTCGGCCAGGCGCGGGTCGAGGGCGAACCAGGCGAACAACGCGTCGATGCCTTCGCGGCTACCGGAAACCGTGCCGTTGATGCCCTCTTCGGCGAGCAGCAGCGTGCCCTTGATGCCATTGGCGACCAGGGTGTCGAGCAAGGGTTGGCGCAGCGCTTCGTAGTCCGGCAGGGACACGAACTTGTAGAGCGCCGCGACGACGATGGAATTGTCGGTCATTGCAGATTTCCTTCAGTAGTCGCCCTCGCAAAGGGCGGACCGTGGACAAAAACAATACCGCCGCATGCCGCTGGTAATGCCAGAGCACGGACAGGTGAATGTGGGCCGCGCAGTTTACTGGTGTTGGCCGCCCAGGTGTAGTGCACGCCGCCGGAACGCCCGGTGATTAACAGGGTCGAGAAAGAGTGGCGGCCTTGCGCGCCGTCAATTATCAACTCTATTGGCAGCCAGAGGAGAAACCGACATGAAAGCCGTCGTCGTGCGAGCACCCGCAGGCCTGAACAACATCGAAGTGACCGATATCGACGACCCCGGCCAGCCCGGACCCGGCGAGATTCGCGTCGCCCTGCACGCCAGCTCGCTGAATTTCCACGACCTGCTGGTGGCCAATGGCAGCATCCCGACGGCCGATGGTCGGGTGCTGATGTCCGACGGCGCCGGCGTGGTCGAGGCCGTGGGTGAAGGCGTGAGCGAATTCAAGGTCGGCGATCACGTGGTGTCCGGGTTCTTCCCGCAGTGGCCCGACGGTGACGTGGGCGCGCCGGTCAGCAATTTTGCTGGTACCCCCGGCGATGGCATCGACGGCTTCGCTGTCCAGCATGCGGTGCGTGCTGCCAGCGCCTTTACTCATGCACCAAAAGGCTGGAGCCATGCCGAGGCAGCGACCATCACCACCGCTGGGCTGACCGCTTGGCGGGCGCTGGTGGTCGATGGAGGGCTCAAAGCCGGCGACAGCGTGCTGGTGCTGGGCAGCGGCGGCGTGTCCATCGCAGCCCTACAGATCACCAGGATGATGGGCGCCACGGTGATCGCCACCTCCTCGTCCGACGAGAAGCTTGAGCGCCTGCGCCAACTGGGCGCCGATCACACCATCAACTACCGGCAGACGCCGGACTGGGGCAAACGGGTAATGGAGCTGACCGATGGCCGCGGTGTGGATCAGGTGGTCGAGGTGGGCGGCCCGGGCACCCTGGCGCAATCGATCACCGCAGTACGGGTAGGCGGCCATATCGCCCTGATCGGCGTGCTGACCGGGCGCCAGGGCGACGTGCCGACTGCAGTACTGATGGCCAAGCAGGTACGCCTGCAGGGGTTGATCGTCGGCAGCCGTCGTCACCAGCAGGACTACATCCGCGCGCTGGAGCAGTCCGGTGTACGCCCGATCCTCGACCAGAGCTTCGCGCTGGAAAACCTGGCCGACGCCTTCCGCCTGCAGGAAAGCGGCAGCCATTTCGGCAAGATCGTGGTCGAGTGGTAAATGCACGTAGCCTGGGTTGAGCGAAGCGATACCCAGGGCTGCCTGACTAGCAAGGTTTACAGAGAAGTGCCCCTGCGCAGAAGGCGGGGCACGCAGAAATCAATGGTCGTGCTTGCTGCCACCGCGGCAGGTTGGCGAATCCGGGGCAACCCCCTGCTGCGCCCACTCTTGCGGCGTGTAGGTGTGCAGGGCCAGCGCATGCACCTGGCTCATCAGCTCGCCCAGCACACCATAGACCTTCTGATGGCGTTTGACGGCATTCAGGCCATCGAACTGCGAACTGACGATTACCGCCTTGTAATGGGTTTCCAGGCCACGGCTGTGCATATGGCTTTCGTCCAGCACCTCGAGGTGCTCGGGTTGCAGGGCGGCGAAGGCAGTACGCAGCAGGTCGATCTTGGGCATTGCGAGCTCCGGGGGTAAGGCGATGACCGGCATAGCGCCGGCCATCTCGGGTATCAGGGCTTCTTGGCGCCCAGTTCGTTGCCCATGTCACTGAGCAGCTTGTTGACCGCCGGCACGGCGCTTTCCAGCTTGGCTTGGGTGATCTGTGCGGACTGGGCGGTGAGCGCCGGCATCTGCTTGAGCACCTTCTGGCCGAGCGGCGACTGGTAGAAGGCGATCAGGTCCTTGAGCTCCTGCTCACTGAAGTTGCTGGTGTACAGCTTGACCATGTCGGGCTTGAGCTTGTCCCAGCCGACTGCTTTGTCCAGCTCAGCGTTGGCTTTGGCCTGGTAGCTTTCCAGCACGGCCTTCTTGCTCTCCGGCGCCTTGGCCTCGGCGAAACGCTGGGCGAACATCTGCTGTACTTGGGCGTAGACCGGCACCGCCAGCTTGTCGGCGTTGGCGAGCTGCAGGAAGCGCTCGGCATCGGCGGCATGGCTGCGGGCATCGGCCAGTACCTGGGTGCTACCGACGGCCATCAGAGCGGCAATGCAGAACGCGGGGATACGGGACATCGGGGTACTCCTGAACACAAGGGTGAAGTGCTTTGACCGACAGCGGTGCATTTTGTGCCCCGGCGCCTTGGCTCTCAAGCCTTTTTGAATGTCGCACGCTGCGATCTGGCTACCACCAATGGCAGTCGAGTAGCACCAAATGTCTACTGGCGCATCTTTACGTCGAGGCTCACACTGCCAGCACTTGCCCGCAGCCATAGACAGCTGCATGCTCCGCGACTCTTTGCCTGCACACATGGACGTGTCCGATGAACAGCCCCTTCATTGCACCACCGCCGATCCCCCTGTGCGATGCCCATGGGCGGCTCAATCCTGATGCAGTCGGCTGGTCGGCGCAGCCTCGGGTCGATTGCTCCCTGCCTGGCAACCTGGGCCGCCGCAAACGTTGGAATCATTGGAATATCTGCACGCCTGACTGGACACTGTCGCTGATCCAGGCTGACCTCGACTACGTCGGCTACGGCGCCGTGTATTTTCTCGACCTGAACAGCGGCCAGCACGTGACGCTCAACCAACTGAGCCTGCTGGCTCGCGGCTGCAACCTGCCGGATACGCCGCTGGGCAGCCATGCCTTCGATCACTCGCGCGTGCAGTTGCACTTCAACGAATTTCCCGGCCGCGTGCGGCTGACCGCCACCTCACCGAACATCGGCGGCCAGCCCCTGCACCTGGCGCTGGACATCCAGCGCCCCGTGCACCTGGAGTCGGTGAACCTGGTGGTGCCCTTCGGTAACAAGGGCTTTCACGCCACCTGCCGTCAGGTTGGCCTGCCGGTCACGGGCAGCGTGCACCTGGGCGACACCGATTACGAATGCGCCAGCGGCCAGAGTTTCGCCTCGATGGACTTCGGCCGTGGCGTATGGCCGCTCCATAGTCACTGGACTCGGGCAGTGTTCGCCGCGCCCGGCGGCATTGGCGGCAACTTCGGCAGCGGCTGGACCGAGCACAGCGGCCTGACGGAAAACGCCCTGTGGTTCGGCGGCGCTCTGCTGCATCTGGAGCAGACCGTGCAGATCCAGCAGACGCGCAACGACCCGCTGGCGCCCTGGCAGCTGACCACCGAAGATGGCCAGGTCGACCTCACCTTCACCCCGCGCCAGGCCCATGTCGCCAAACCGCGCCTCGGTTTCGGCCTGGCCTATGCAGACACCTACGAGTGGTTCGGCCAGTACGACGGCCTGCTGCGCAATGCCCTCGGCGAACGCGTACCGGTACGCGCCGCACAAGGCTGGATAGGCATGAGCCGAACACGCTGGTAGTTGGAACGTGTGGTCACCAGTGCAGCCTAACGTGATTGAAACGCGACGGAGAGTCCCGCAATGAGCCGTACCGAAACCGACAGCATCGGCCCCATCGAAGTCCCCGAGGACGCCTACTGGGGCGCCCAGACCCAGCGTTCGCGGATCAATTTCGCGATTGGCGAGGAACACATGCCGCTGGCGGTGGTGCATTCCCTGGCGCTGATCAAGAAAGCCGCAGCGCGTATCAATGATCGCATCGGCGACCTGCCCCACGACATCGCCCGGCTGATCGAGCAGGCTGCCGACGAAGTGATCGCCGGCCAGCACGACGCGCAGTTCCCGCTGGTGGTCTGGCAGACCGGCAGTGGCACCCAGAGCAACATGAACGTCAACGAGGTGATCGCCGGGCGCGCCAACGAGCTGGCCGGCAACCCGCGAGGCGGCAAGAGCCCGGTGCACCCCAACGACCACGTCAACCGCGCGCAGAGCTCCAACGACTGCTTCCCCACCGCCATGCACATCGCCGCTGCCGGCGCCGTGCAGCGCGACCTGCTGCCGGCCATCGCCGAGCTGTCCGAAGCCCTGGCCGATCAGGCCGCGCGCCATAACCGCCTGGTGAAGACCGGCCGCACGCACATGATGGATGCCACGCCGATCACCTTCGGCCAGGAGCTGTCGGCCTTCGTCGCCCAACTGGAGCTGGCGCAGCAGGCGATTCGCGCGACCCTGCCGGCAGTCTGCGAACTGGCTCAGGGTGGCACCGCCGTCGGCACTGGCCTGAATTCGCCCCCCGGCTTCGGTGAAGCGATTGCCGCGGAGCTGGCAGCCTTGAGCGGCCTGCCATTGAAGAGCGCGCCGAACAAATTCGCTGCCCTCGCCGGCCACGAGCCGCTGACGGCCCTCTCCGGCGCCCTGAAGACCCTGGCCGTGGCACTGATGAAAATCGCCAACGACCTGCGCCTGCTGGGCTCCGGCCCGCGCGGCGGCTTTGCCGAGGTGCGCCTGCCGGCCAACGAGCCGGGCAGCTCGATCATGCCCGGCAAGGTCAACCCAACCCAGTGCGAAGCGCTGTCGATGCTTGCCTGCCAGGTGATGGGCAACGACGTGACCATCGGCTTCGCGGCCAGCCAGGGGCACCTGCAATTGAACGTCTACAAGCCAGTGATCATTCATAACGTGCTGCAGTCGATCCGCCTGCTGGCCGATGGCTGCAGTAACTTCCGCGAGCACTGCGTGCTCGGCATGGAGCCCGACGCCCCGCGCATGGCCGAGCACCTGGAGCGCGGCCTGATGCTGGTCACCGCGCTGAACCCGCATATCGGTTACGACAAGGCCGCGGAAATCGCCAAGAAGGCCTACAGCGAAGGCACCACCCTGCGCGAGGCGGCCCTGGCGCTGGGGCACCTCACCGAGGAGCAGTTCGACGCCTGGGTGCGCCCGGAAACCATGCTGCAGGCCGGCCAACATGACTGACGGCGCCAAGAGTGGCGCCACCCCGCTGGAGGGCGATGGCAAGCGGATCCTGATGATCATCGGCTCGCCGAAAAGCGACAGCTTTTGCCATTCCCTGGCCGAGGCCTACGCCCAGGGCGCGCGCAGCGAAGGCCACGTGGTGCGGCAGATCCGCCTGGGCGATCTGAGCTTCGACCCGGTACTGCACGAGGGCTACAGCCAGAGCCAGGCCCTGGAGCCGGACCTGCTCGAAGCGCAGCGGCAGATCCACTGGGCCCAGCACCTGGTATTCGTCTACCCGGTCTGGTGGGGCGGCCTGCCGGCCCAGCTCAAGGGCTTCTTCGACCGCGTGCTGCTGCCCGGCTTCGCCTTCAAGTACCGCAGCGATTCGCAGCTCTGGGACAAACTGCTCAGCGGCCGCACCGCCGACCTGCTGGTCACCCTCGACACGCCACGCTGGTACTTTCACTGGATCTACGGCGCGCCGGCCCATCGGCAGATGAAGCGCACCATCCTCGGCTTCTGCGGCATCAAAACGCGCCGTCTGGAGACGTTCTCGCCGGTGCGTCCCTCTTCGGAGAACCAGCGCCAGAACTGGATAAGGCGAGCGGAGTTGCTGGGTAGTCGGGTATAAGCGTCGATCCACGAGACGCCCATACTACGGCTATTGTGGGATCGGGCCATGCCCGTGATTTGGCTTAGAACCCGTTCAAAGAGGTAGGATGATTCGGGCCGCGTAGGTGAACCCCATCAACCCTTCGATCTTCGATGGGTTTCACCCATCCTACGAGCTGTACACACACATTCGCGGGCATGGCCCGCTCCCACAACCCCGCTCAGGACGACCCCGCCCCTATAAACACCAACGCCACGCTGATGGTGAAGAACGACAGCACCGTCGCCACCAGCAGGGTCGCGCTGCAGCGGTCCTCCAGACCGAAGCGCTGGCCGAGAATGGGGAAGATACTCATCATCGGTGAGCAGGCGAACAGTACGCCCACGGCCTTCATCATCGGGTCGACGCCTGGCACCAGCATAAAGGCGACCAGCACCGCCAAAGGGTGGATGATCAGCTTGCCGCTGGCGATCCACGCGGCATCGACCCAGACGCCGCGCGCCTTCATGCCAAACAGACCGGCGCCGATCACGAACAGCGCCAAGGGCGCCGATACGCCGGCGAGCATATCGATGGGTTTGAACAGCAGCGGCGGAATCTCGATCCCCAACAGGGAAACGGCCACGCCAATGCTGATGCCGATGATCACCGGATTTTTCAGCAGCCGCCCAAAGGTCATGCCCAGCACCTTGAGACCGCCACCCTGCTGCTTGCCCGCCTCGGCCAATACCAGCGCCAGGGGGATCATCAGCAGGTTCTCGACCAGCATGCCCATCGCCATGCCCAACACCGCAGGCGAGCCAAGCGCTGCCGCCACCATCGGGTAGCCGACGAATCCGCTATTGGAAACCGACATGCCCATGGCGTTGATGGCCGAGCCCGACAGGTTGTCGCCGCGCCACCAGCGCGACACGCCGAAAGCTGCAGCAAAGGCTGCCAGGGAGCCGACCGCATAGGCAAGCAGATAACCGGGCGCCATGGCCTGCTGGATCGGCGAAGTGCCCAGGGTCTTGATCAGCAGCGCCGGCATGGCGAAGGTGATCACGAAGGCGCCGATGCCGCGCACCTGCTCGCGGTTGAGCAGGCCGCCCATGGCGGCGAGGTAGCCGAGGCCAATCAGCAGGAAGATCGGTGCGGTGATCTGGAGGATTTGCAGCACGGGTTCAGCATTCCTTGTCGCAGGTAGCGCGGACCTCTGGGCCGGTGCCTTCGGTCATAGCCAATTCTTGCCTGTGCAATTGACCGAGACGGCTGCGGGTTCGTACGAAATCCTGATGGGCGGAGCCGCGGCACAGGCGCTCGAGACTGAATTCGCTGCACAACAGCAGCGTGGCGCCGGCATCGTACGCGATATCTACCAGATTGATGAACCGCTGGCAGGCATCGGTGGGTTGGGAATCCAGGGTCGGCACGCCGGTCAGGGCCAGGCGCGGATAACGCTGCAACAGCCAGAGAAAGTCTGCCGTGGAGTGGGCGTTGCCGCACAGCTCGGCGAACTCCAGCCAGGCGCGACCGGGCGCCAGGGCGCGCACCTGCAGCGGATGATGATTGACGGTCAGCAGCTGATCACGCTGGGCCTGCTCATCCAGCGCCAGCCAGCGTTCCAGATAAGCCTGGCCGCCCGCCGACTGCGGCCACAGGTACTCGCCCCACTGCTGGGCGTTGCCCGGCAGTTCGCGGTAATCGGTGCCGGCATCCAGGGTCAGCACGGTAAAACGCTTCTCGAGCATCTGGATCGCCGGGGTGAAGCGCTCACGGTACAACGGATTGGGGCACAGCCCGGCCGGCGGATAGTTGGAGGTCATGACCAGGCCGACGCCCTCCTCGACCAGCACGTCGAGCAAGCGGCGCAAGAGCATGGCATCACCGATGTCATGCACGTGGAACTCATCGAAGCACAGCAGACGGATGTCCTGGGCGAGCGCGCGGATCGCCAGTACCAGCGGGTCAGGCTGACCGGCGAACAGCTGCATGCGCTGCTGCAGCTCCTGCAAAAAGGCATGGAAATGTACGCGGCGCTTGGCGCTGAACGGCGCCGCCACGAAGAAGGCGTCCATCACGAAGCTCTTGCCGCGCCCCACGCCGCCCCACAGATAAACGCCGGCCGCCGGCTTGCGCAGCCAGCCACGACGCCCCGTGCACCAGCCTTGCAGCCACTGCCCCAGGGTATCAATTGCTTGCTGTTGCTGACTGTCGGCGTGAAAGCCACGGGCTTCGAGCGCCGCGGTGAAACCTTGATGGATGCGCGCGTCGATCTGCTCGACGGGCGCATCCAGGTCGCTGTCAGAAATCAAAAAACACCGTTTCGCCGTCCCCCTGAATGCGGATATCAAATCGGTAGGCCGGCTTGCCGTCAACCTCGCAGCGCTTGGCGATCAGGGTTTCGCGGCGCGACGGCTGCTCGATCAGGTTGAGTACCGGGTCCTTGGCGTTGGCATCGGCTTCATCCTCGAAATACAGACGGGTGTGCAGGTGAATATTGATGCCGCGGGCGAACAGCGCGATGTTCACGTGGGGCGCCATCGGCACACCGGCGGCATTGTTGACCACACCGGGCTTGACGGTCTGCACCGTCCACTCGCTGCCGGCATCGAAGGTGGTGGCGGTACGGCCAAAACCGTTGAAGGGTTTGTCCAGGTTGTACTCGGCGTCGTAACGGCCCTGGTTATCGGCTTGCCAGAGCTCCAGAAAGGCGTCGCGCACCAGGTGGCCGTTGCCGTCGTAGACGTGGCCGATCAGGGTGATGTGCTCGCCCGGCGCACCGGGTTTGGCCATCTGGTTCCAGATTTCCTGGTCGCGGGTCGGGTTGCCGGCAGCGGCCAGGGCCAGGCCGATATGTACGTAGGGGCCGGCGGTTTGCGAAGCGGTTTCGGGCAAGAGTTCGACAGGCATGGCGGGCTCCTCAGCAGTTCTCGAAGTGGGTCTTGCGCTGGCCGCGCAGCACGATGTCGAAACGGTAGGCCAGGCAGTCCATGGGGTTGGCCATGCTCATGTCGAGCTTGGCGATCAGCGTCTGTACCGCGTCCGGGTTGGCGATGGACTTGACGATCGGGCACAGCGGGATCAACGGATCCCCTTCGAAATACAGCTGGGTGATCAGTTTGGTGGAAATCGACGGACCACTGATGGAGAAGTGAATGTGCGCCGGGCGCCAGTCATTCGGGCCGTTGCGCCACGGGTATGGGCCCGGCTTGACGGTACGGAAGCTGTAATTGCCCTCGCTGTCGGTCAGCGCGCGGCCGACGCCGCCGAAGTTCGGATCCAGCGGCGCCAGGTAGCGATCGTTCTTGTGACGGTAGCGGCCGCCGGCATTGGCCTGCCACATCTCCACGAAGGTATGGGGAATCGGCTTGCCGTACTGATCCATTACCCGACCACACACCAGAATGCGCTCACCGATGGGCAGACCACCATTATTGAAATTGAGCAGCAGGTCGTTGTCGTGCTTGCCCATCTTCAGATGGGTGAAATCCGGCCCGGTGGTTTCCGAAACCGATTGCGGAATGCTCACCAGTGCTTGGCGTGGCGAACGGGCGATGGAGGTTTTGTAATCGGGGGTGAAGGCTTTGGGGTGCCAATTGCGATCACGGATGATGAAACGGCTGTCCTCGGACATGGGACGCTCCTGTTTATTGAATTTGTGGAGTCGCCGGTCATATGGGCGCCGAGGCGCCAATGCAGGCTCTGCGGGCCATGATCAGCCAGGAAGAACGAGCCGACTAATGAAAAAGAACGGCACATACATAACCTGATGGTTATCCAATAAATTATTTTGAAGCACCCGTACGTCATGCAGCCGGCTCTCCAGGTTCGAGTTCAGCGGGAGCGTTTGGAGAAAGCTGATCTAGTGTTGGCAAGGAAAGACAAATGAATGGCAAGGACGCTCAAGGGCTGTCTTGGGCAAACACCTAGTATCGACTCACCCTTCGCCCCATAAGAAAAACCCAGGGAAGCCAACCATGCCCAAGTCCTTCGTGCTGCAACGCTCCGCCCTCGCCCTCTTGATCGCCGCGGCCTCCCAGGCAGGCGCGTACGAGCTCTACGGCGACGATGACACCCATGTGAATGCCAACCTCGAAGCCGTGTTCGGCATCTTCCACAGCCAGGAGCGCTATGCCACCACGGGCGCTACACGCGCCGGTTCGGCGTCGTGGCGCGAGGGCTACCTCAAGTATGGCGTCAGCGCCGACCAGGGGCTTGGCGGCGCCGGCACGGCTTATGGCGCGTTCGGTTTCCTCTCTTCGGGCACCTGGGGCGACGGCGATGCAGCCAGCTTCACCGATGGCTCGGAGCGCACCACCAAGATCGAAGATGCCTATATGGGCTGGCGCTCGGCTGACCTGTTTCCGGTGCTGGGTGAGGACGGCGTGGATCTGTCCTTCGGCCGCCAGAACATCGTGGTCGGCGATGGCTTCCTGATCAATGGCGACGCCCTGAACCTCGGCAAGGGCGTGGCCGACGGCGAATTCAATCGCGGCGGCGGCTACTATCTTGCCGCCCGCAAGAACTTCCACCAGACCGCCGTGCTGCGCCTGGGCGGTAAGGAAGGCTGGCGCAGTGACCTGATGTGGATCAAATCCGACAACCGCGCCCAGGCGCGCTCGGAAATGTACGTCGGCACGCTGGAGCATGTTGCCGAAGCCGGCACCGTAGGCCTGACCTATATCGACGTCAAAGACGTGGACGATAAATACGCCAACGCTACGCAACTGAACCGCGACGGCATGAAGACCTACAGCCTGCGTGCCCAGGGCAATGCCGGCGTGAAGGATTTGTTCCTGTCCGGCGAATACGCCTGGCAGGACAAACGCAAGGTGGATAACGAAGACGCCTGGTATCTGGAAGCCGGCTGGACCTTCTCCGATGTCGCCTGGTCACCGAAGGTCAACTATCGCTACAGCCGATTCTCGGAAGGCTACGACACCCTGTTCTACGGCCTCAACCGCGGCTTCGGCACCTGGTTCCAGGGCGAGGTGGCCGGCAACTACGCAGGCCCCTTCAACAGCAATACCCGCATTCACCACTTAGGCGCCAGCGTCACGCCGCTGGAGAACCTGACCGTAGGCGCACTGTGGTTCAACTACGACACCATCAAGAACGACCTCGGCAACCTCTCCGGCCGTGAGCTCGATGTGTATGCCCAGTGGGGCCTTACGGAAAATCTGGCGGTCATTCCCTTGGTCGGCCTCTACCAGCCGAAGAAAAGCGCTGATAACGGCGGCACCCAGTTGGGTAGTAATGACCGTAACGTCTACACCCAGCTGATGTTCGCCCTCTCCTTCTGATCCGAATGCCAGGCGTTATAAGGGGGCAGCCACCCTGAATGGCTGGCCCTTTTCGTTTTGGGAACGTGTAGCGATCCTGGGCAATAGCTCGCCCAGTGCATCAACCAGCAGCAACACCAAGTTCGAAACACCCTAATAGTGCACTCAGCTCTGTCTGGTCATCGGCTGCCTGCATCGCCCACACCAGTCCCAGCTCAGGGCATATCTGCTTTACCTCGAAGCCTTCGGGAACGCGGCCCCTGGCGATGCAGCGGTAATCGGCCGTATCGAAGCAGACCACCTGATTCTGCCGATAGCGCGTTTCGCCTTCGTGCTCGAAGCTCGATACGCCGATCACCCACAGCACGCGACCATCGCGCGAAACCTCAAGCTGCCAGAATGGCAGGCCCAGATCCTGTTCGACGCAAACCTCATAGGGTGACACCGACACGGCCAGCAGGGTTGTCGGCGCCGCCCAGCTCACCCCATTGCCGTCGGCTTGGCGACCGGCGCCCAGCGACAGCCACAAGCGCCCCGACTCGTCGGCGGCCGTGACGCAGTGCGCGGGCAGGCTGGCCAGGCGTTTGGGCGTTTTTACCAGGCCCTTGGTGAGCTGCCAGACACTGCCGTCGACACAGGCCAGCAGCGCGTCGCCGGCAATGCCATGCAAGCGCCCTGCTGCCGGCAACGCACGACGTTTGACCGCACCGCTCGCCAGATCGATGGCAGAAACGGAGCTGGCCGCCGCGTTCATGGCCAGCATGAAGCCATCCTGGCAGAGCAGCTGGTCACTGTATTTGGGAATACGCGAGGTCCACTTGGCCAACGGCTGCAGGCTATCCGCAGCCAGACGAAACAGCTTCTGATCGGTAGCGGCCAGCCAGTTGCCCTCGGCCTCCCGGGTCAATGCGCGAGCGGCATTGCCCAGGCGCACACTGGCCCGTTCGTGCCCGTCCTGCAGATCGAGGCTGCGCAGGCGCAGTGCGCCAAAGGCAACGCCCCAGCCATCGGCAACCAATAGTTGCCCGCCCACTGGATCGGCCCACAGGCGCTGGGCCTGTAAACCGGGGATGCGGGTCGACCAGCGCATCGGCAGTGCGACGGTTGAAGATAGGTCGGTTACGTCAGGCAAGGCACACTCCTGCAGCGGGCGGTCATTGCGTTATCGATATGCATAGCGGCGCAGATTCTCAGGTCGCACTATCAGCGAGTTCGCATTTGAGGGCGAACTGCTCTTCGACGCTCACCACCTTACGCGAGCTGCCATCCGGCGAGCCTTCGCGGGTCCAGAGAAACGGGAAGAACGACACGCACTGGTCGGCATTCATGGTGCGTACGTCGGTTTGCCAGGATGCCCAGCGCAAGCCCTCATAGAACAGCTGGGATTGCTCGCTCAGCGCCCAGCCGAGAAAGTCGCCGTAGCCGATTTCCAGCGCCTCCCAGGTCAGGCTGTCAGGGGACCAGTAATAGAGCGCGCCGACATCACTGCCCAGCCCGCCGCCATTGAGGGCGAAGAAACCGCCGGCGGCATCATCGGCTATCAGCAGATAGCCGCGACTGGCATCGGCATTCCAGTCCTTGAGGTTGCGCGACAGCCGCGCGTGCCCGGAGCCGAGAATGCGCAGCCAGCCGTGATCGATCACGATGCCGCCGGTTTCGTAGGCCACCGTGCCCAGCAACGAACGCGTGGTGACCTGCAGATGCAGGAGCACATCGTCGTTGCCAGATGAAGGCGGCAACAGCTCGCAAGGCCGCTCGGCCTCGCTCAGCATCGCCTGTAATTCCGGGAGACCGGGATCCTGGATGTCGATCAGGGTTTGCAGCGTCTTCATATCGTCTCGCTAGGATGTCGTGCGCAGGATGGCTGCTTCATGGACTGCACTGCCGACGGGGAGTTCGTAGCACCTGCGCCACCCTTGGTTCAAACCACTTGCTCAGACTCGGCCTCCGCCCTCATTGCCGTAACCACGCAGGGTCTCTGCGCGATGCTGCGACGGAAGCGTTCGGTGGTCGGGAAAGACGTCAGATCGATGCGCAGGTGCTCGGTCCAACCCAGTACCGTGAACAGATAGGCGTCGGCAATGGTGAAATGATCGCCATAGACGTAGCCGCTCTCGGCCAGCACCTGCTCCATGTACCCAAGGCGACGAGTCAGGCGCTGGCGCAGCAGCACTTTCGCGTCTTCGGCGATGGCGTCATTGAACAAGGGGCTCATCCCCGCATGCAGTTCGCTGCCGATGAAACTCAACTGAGCCTGCAGTTGGGTGCGTTGCAGCGTGCCGTTCGCGGGGGCCAGCCCGGCCTCGGGGCGCAGGTCGGCGAGGTACTGTAGAATCGCCGCGCCCTCGGTCAGCACCGTGCCGTCCGCCAATTCCAGCGCCGCGACGTAGCCCTTCGGGTTGATCTGATAGAAGTCGCGCCCATCGGCGGTGCGCTTGGTCTGGTTGTTGACCCTGATCAGCGAGAACGGCAGCCCCAGCTCGCGCAGCACGATATGGGGCGCCAGCGAGCAGGCATGGGGAGCGAAGTAGAGCTTCATGGAGAGCGTCCTGGTAGAGAAGGAAGGCCAGTATTCTTTAATTCGCCCCAGCGCGTAAGAGCGCACTTTTTGGTGAGTGGGGCACAAATTGGTTACCTGGAAAGCGCCGTGAAGAAGAACGTTTCGGGCTGTTCGATTGAAGAAGCCATGCGCCTGATCGGCGGGCGATGGCGGCTGCTGCTGGTGTCGTATCTGCTCGACGGCAGCAAACGCTTCAACCAGCTGCGCCGCGATATGCCGCAGATTTCGCAACGGGTACTGACCCTGGAATTGCGCGCACTGGAACAGGCCGGCCTGATCCGGCGAACCGTCTACCCGGAGATACCTCCTCGGGTGGAGTACTGCCTCAGCGCCGAAGGCGAGCGGCTGCGACCGGTGGTCGAGGTGGTGAAGACCTTTGGCTTGTGGCTGAAAGCCAGGCCAGCGCCTCCAGCCCAGATGGCGGAGGATGGTGAGAACGCGCTGTCGGTCAGTCCTTGAGATTGAAAGCGCGTTAGTTGGCTAGCGCAATGCTCACGCTCGCGAGCATTGCGACATCCTTCAGTTCTGCACGCTCTGCACCGACCCACCGTCGACGCGCAGGTTGCTGCCGTTGATGAACGACGCGCGCTCCGATACCAGCAGCGCGATGGCCGCTGCCACTTCTTCGGGCTGGCCACGACGCTGCTGAACGATTCCGGGGCGTTCTTCCTTCAGGAAGCTCTGCACCGCTTCCTCGAAGCTCACGCCCAGTTCTTCGGCCCGTTTTTTCATCATGCCGTCGGTCATGCCGGTTTCGATGAACGCGGGCGATACCGTGTTGCACAGCACGCCGTGGGCCGCTTCCTTGTAAGACAGGTTCTTGATGAAGGCGGCCAGCGCAGCCTTGGCCACGTTGTACACGGCCTCTTCCCAGTACGGCTGCACGGCGTTTTCCGAGGTGATGCACACCAGCCGGCCCCAGCCGCGCTTGCGCATGGCCGGCAAGGTTGCCCGGGAGATGCGCACAGCGGTGAAGAAGTCGGTGTCCCAGGCTTCCTGGTAGTCGGCGTCCGAGAGTTCCAGGGGGTCGCCCTTGGCGCCGGTCACGCCGGCGGTATGCACGACGATATCGATCTGGCCGAAGTGCGCCTCGCCCTGGCGGACCAGGTCATCGACCTCGGCTTGCCGGGTCATGTCCGCGGCGATCAGCAGGGGCTCACCAGGCAGGTCTGCGGCAGCCTTCTGCAACGCATCCTGCTCGCGGTCGGTCAGCACCAGCTGCACGCCCTCCTCTGCCAGCAAGCGCGCGGTCGCCAGACCGATCCCGCCCGCCGCACCACTGATCAGTGCCACACGATTTTTCAAGCCCAAGTCCATCAACCTTCTCCTTCAGTGATACGAGTCGCGATCAAATGAGCGAATGCGAGCATCTGCTCGGCCAGTGCGCGGGGTGTCTGCAGCGGCATCAAGTGCCCCGCGCCGGGTAGCGTCAGTACGGCGCTGTGGGGAAAGTGCGCCAGGGTGGTACGCCCCTGCTCTTCGGCATCCGGCACCTGGCGGTCGTCGGCGCCGCAGATCAGTAGCGCCGGGTAAGGCAGGCTGCCGATGCGGCCTTGCCAATCCTCGCGGCTGCCGTGGTCGACCCAGGCGCGCCACGCTTCGAGGTTCACGCTCTGGGCGTCGGCAATGGCGACCTCACGCAGGTCATCCGGCAAACGGTGGAAACTGGATTCATCGACGAAGGCTTCGGCCTGCTCTCGCGAAGCATCAAAGGCGCGCTGGCGGTCGCGGTCGGCCTCGCGCATCGGCTGCGGGCCGGGCGGCGACGGTGCCACCAGCACCAGGCCATGGAGATAAGACGGCTGCCGCGATGCCAGGACCGTCGCGACCTTACCGGTCATCGAATGGCCGACCAAGATGCAGCGCTCGAGCCCAAGCTCGCGAATGCTCTGGTCGACCTGATCGGCCATCTCGCTGACCGTATAACCGGTTACCGCATTGGCATCACCGAAGCCCGGCGTATCGAGCGCTACACAGCGATGTTGGCGATCCAGATAGGGAATGGTCGGCCCCCAGGTCCGGTGCGAGCCGCCGAGAAAATGCATCAGTACGAAGGTGATCGGGCCTTGGCCCTGCTGGCTATGTGGGAGCATCGCGTGCCTGCCTCATGGGTGTTCAAAGTGGAAAGCGAGGCGGCGTTGGGAGTTCAGATAATCGCTGGGGGGCTCGGGCGGATAAGGCCTGGCTGTCAGGCCGCCAGATAGATCGAATGGCGTCGATCCTCCTGTTTGGCCAGGCCTTGACGGCGCCGAAGGGCCATCTGGCACCATGTGCCCCGATTAACGCCTGGGCCATGAAAAGCCCCACATTTTCCGACACAAGGATCATCCGCATGAAAGCCTTCCAAATCGGTAACCAGCAAGGTCTGGACAGCCTGACCGCCGTCACTCGCCCTGACCCCGTCGCTGGCCCTGGCCAAGTGCTGGTCGCGCCACGCCTGGTCGGCTTGATCAGCCGTGATGTGCAGCTGCTGCGCGGTGTTTACGGCGCCCGCCAGGCGCCCGAGCGTATCCCGACCTCCGAA
Source organism: Phytopseudomonas straminea (assembly GCF_900112645.1). Lineage (GTDB taxonomy): Bacteria > Pseudomonadota > Gammaproteobacteria > Pseudomonadales > Pseudomonadaceae > Aquipseudomonas > Aquipseudomonas straminea. The sequence continues at coordinate 187,562 of NZ_FOMO01000002.1, forward strand.
GGTGTCGGCAAGGTCATCGCTGTCGGTGCAGGTGTCGAGAACGTAAAGCCGGGTGATCGCGTGGTCTGCGGACACTTCCCGAGCTGGCTGGACGGTGACTTCCGCCCCGAGGTGTTCGCCCATGACATCGGCATCTCCCATGACGGCTGGCTGGCCGAACGGGTCGTGCTGCCCGCCGCGGCGGTCATACAGGTGCCGGCTTCCCTCGCCGACAGGGATGTTGCCGGCCTTGCCTCAGCCGGCCTCACCGCCTGGAATGCGCTGGTCGAAGTCAGCAAGGTCAAGCCGGGCGAACTGGTGCTTTGTCTGGGCACCGGCGGCGTGTCGCTGGCAGCACTGAAGCTCGCCAAACTGCGCGGCGCGCGGGTGGCCATCACCTCGTCCAGCGACGAGAAACTGCAAATCGTCCGCGAGCTGGGCGCCGATATCGCCATCAACTACCGCCAGCATGCGGACTGGGCCGCCCAACTCATGGCCCTCACCGATAATGTCGGCGCCGACGTGATCATCGAAACCGGCGGCCAGGACACCCTCGGCCAATCCATCGCGGCGGCCGCCGCCAACGCACGTATCGTCGTGATTGGCGTAACTCCCGGCCAGCAATCGCCGATTCCGAACTACCTCTCGCTGATCCTCAAAAACGTGACCATCCGCGGTATCGCCAACGGCAGCCGCAAGATGTTCACGGAGCTGCTACGCGCCACCGAAGCCAACCGCATCGAAACGGTGATCAGCAAAACCTTCAAGTTCGAAGACACCCCGGCCGCCTATGCCTACTTCGCGGCGCAGAAGCAGGTGGGCAAGGTGCTGATCGAGTTCAACTGATCTGGATTGGGCGAGGCCAGCTACGCAAGCGAGCCTGGCAGGGAACGCTCTCGGTACTCGCCCGCCAACTCCCGCAACGTCTCGCAGCACCACTGCGCCGCCAGCGACAACGGCAGCGCGGCGTTGCTGCAGATGCCCACCGAGCCGCCGGGCTCGCGAATACCCAGGGCCAGCTCGGCCAGGTCGCCGTTCGCCAGGTCGAGGCGCACGGCGTCGAGCGGCGCGACCCACACCGCATCGCTCTGCTGCACGTAGCGGCGGCTGAGCGCCGGCGACAGGGTTTCCAGGCGCTGGCGCGGCAGGGCCACGCCACATTGCACGAACAGGCTGTCGGCGTAGCGGCGGATGGTGGTGCCGGCCAACGGCAGCACCACTGGGTAGTTGCCCAACTGGCTGAGGCCGGCATCGCCCAGAGCCAGCAGCGGATGCTCAGTACGCACCACAAGGCTCATCGACTCGCTGTACAGGTGTTCGAAGGTCAGCCCCTGGATCTCCGGGCTGTCGGTCATGCGCCCCACCACCAGATCCAGCTCGCCGACGCGCAGTTGCGCCAGCAGATAGGCGCTCGGGCCGGTAGCGACGCTGACCACGAGTGCCGCGTGGCGCATGTGCAGGCGCCGCACCACCTCGGGAATCAGCAGGCTCTCTACCGTCGACAGCACACCGACGCGCACCTGCCCCGCGTCATGCTCGCCGCTACGCAAGCTGTTCACGCCGTCGCGCAGCGCCTGCACGCAGGGACCGGCGTAACGCATGAAGGCCAGCCCAGCCGAGGTCAGGCTAACGCCCGCCTTGCCGCGTTCGAACAATGAGGCCTCGAGGATTTCCTCCAACTCCCGAATGGTTTTCGAGATGGCCGGCTGGCTGACCGCCAGGGCGTCGGCCGCCTTGGCGAAGCTGCGCTGCCGGGCAATTTCCAGAAAGCAGGTCAGGTGACGGAATTTGATGCGGTTGTCGAGGTTCATGGCCGGCTGCACTGATTGAGGCCCGGCAACATTATCAGAACCGGATGGCACCGTTGCCGTTCATGATCTGCAACAGCGTACCTTCCCTCACCGATGCATTCAGCGCACGGCAGATCCCTCATTCGTAATGCTTTGAAAGCATCAGCACTCGTGCTGGCCAGTAGTGGCACTTAAACCTTTGACATGAAATATCGAACGGCTTGTAGAACAACAAAAACAGTGAACTTAGTTAGTTGTTCGGTCGTTCAAAATAAATGCAACTTCCGCTCACTTAGTTGCGCTGCAAGTTGTAAAGGAACTGTCAAGGTTTTGTACAACTAAGCCCGTTCTGGCAAAACATGACCGCTCGTCGCCTAGCGACCGCATAAACGTCGAAAAGCCCCTCGCAGAGGGCTGGAATGACAGCGTAAAGCCTGCCATTAAACCGTCTATCGCAGGCGAAAACCCGCAACTTCTCTGGTAGTGGCAGCGAAAACCTGCTGTTACGCATAAGTTCCCCGATACCCCAGCAGGCTTCTGAAAATAGTCGAAACTTCTTATTCGCGAGCTGGGTCATCAACTACGTGGGAATTAATGACCAGCAAGCAGCTTTTCCTCCTGCCCCGACACGGCAATCAACTGGAAAGACAGGCGGCCTATTCCCGTCGGCGTGCAAGCGAACGAATTATTTACGAGTCAAGGACAGAATCGAGCGGAGGATGGTATGGGAAACGCTGTTGCGGTAACACGGTTCGATCAAGCGGTATCGGTAGAAACATCCCTCAAGCCACATAACACCATTACCAACCTGCACGCGGCCAAAAAGAAGATTCTCTTTGTCAGTCCCGAGCTGGCCGACCTGATAAAGGTGGGCGGCCTGGGTGACGTTTCCGCGTCGCTGCCACGGGCAATGAACGCCGACCACGACGTGCGCGTGCTGATCCCCGGCTATCGCCAGGTGCTGCAAAGCGGCCACGCCATCCGCGATGTCGGCAGCGTGCCGGGACACGCGGCCCTGCCGCCCGCCCGTATCGGCTGCATGACGCTGCCCGACGGGCTGATCGTCTATGTGCTCATTTGCCCCGAACTGTACGACCGCGATGGCACGCCCTATGGCGACGCCCAAGGGCGCGACTGGCAGGACAACCACATCCGTTTCGCCAGCCTCGGCCTCGCCGCCGCCGAGATCGCCGCCGGCACCGCCTGCCTGAGCTGGTGCCCGGAAGTGGTTCACGCCAACGACTGGCCCGCCGCCCTGGCGCCCGCCTACATGAGCTGGCGCGGCCTGCAGACGCCGACCGTGTTCACCATCCACAACCTCGCCTACCAGGGCCTGTGCAGCCTGGAATGCAGCCCGGAACTGGGCCTGCCCTCCTCGGCTTGTGGCCACCAGGGCATGGAATTCTATGGTCGCCTGTCGTTCCTCAAGGCCGGCCTGGTGTACTCGGATCACGTCACCACGGTGAGCGAGAACTACGCCCGCGAGATCACCACCCCGGAATTTGGCTGCGGCCTGGAAGGCATGCTGCAGTTCAAGGTGCAGCTCAATCAGCTCAGCGGCATCCCCAACGGCATCGACGACAGCTGGGATTCGGTCAACGACCCGCACCTGGTGCAGGGCTTTGATGCCCACGACTGGGAAGGCAAGCGCGCCAATAAACGCCACGTCGAGCAGATGTTCGGTCTGGAGCAAAATGAAGGCCCGCTGTTCGCCGTGGTTTCGCGCCTGGTACAGCAGAAAGGCATCGACATGACCCTGGAGATCGCCGACACCATCGTTGCCGAAGGCGGTCGTATCGCGATCATCGGCCGTGGCGAGGAGCACCTTGAGGAAGCCGTCCGAGAGCTGGCCCGTCGTCATCCAGGCAAGGTCGGCGCCAACGTCGGTTTCAACGAAGCGGATGCGCGCTGCATGTTCGCCGGCAGCGACTTCCTCCTGATGCCGTCGCGTTTCGAACCTTGCGGCCTCAGCCAGATGTACGCCCAGCGCTTCGGCTCGCTGCCGATCGCCCGCGCCACCGGCGGCCTGGCCGACACCATCGAAGACGGCGTCAACGGCTTCCTGTTCAAGGAGCCGAGCAGCGACAGCTACCTGACTGCCGTGCGCCGCGCCATGGCCATCCACCGCAACCCGGAACTGCTCAACGCCATGCGTGCCCATGCCATGGCCGCGCCACTGTACTGGAAGCAGTCGGTGGAGCCCTATGCCGCGCTATACCGCAAGCTGGTAGCAGCGAAAACATCGGGTGGGAAACTGGTCTGATGCCTGAAGCGAAACAGAGACACGGCGCCTGGCCGGATGAAACCGGCCACACTCACTTTGCCTTGTGGGCGCCGGACGCCAAAAGCGTCGCGGTAAAGCTGCAAGACGACACCCAACATGCGATGACGGCCAGCGACAACGGCTGGTACGCCGCCACCCTCCCGGTGGCGGCAGGCACCGACTATCACTACCTGATCGACGAGCACCTGCTGGTGCCCGACCCCGCTTCGCGCTGGCAGGCCAACGATGTGCACGGCCCCAGCCGGGTCGCCGATCCATCCCGCTATCAATGGCGCAATGCTGGCTGGCAGGGGCGCCCCTGGCAGGAAACGGTGCTTTACGAAGTTCACGTCGGCACCCTGGGCGGTTACCAGAGCGCGCAGGCGCGCTTGCAGGAACTGGCCGACCTGGGCGTTACCGCCATCGAACTGATGCCCCTGGGTGAATTCCCGGGCGGTCGCAACTGGGGTTACGACGGCGTGCTGCCCTTCGCCCCGGATTCGTCCTACGGCACCCCGGACCAGTTGCGCGCACTGATCGACCACGCCCACGAACTGGGCCTGATGGTGTTCATCGACGTGGTGTACAACCACTTCGGCCCGGACGGCAATTACCTGGGCCAATACGCCAGCGATTTCTTCCGCGAAGACGTGCACACGCCCTGGGGCCCGGCCATCGATTTTCGTCGTCGCCAGGTGCGCGACTACTTCATCGACAACGCTCTGATGTGGGTGCACGACTACCGGGTCGACGGCTTGCGCTTCGACGCCGTGCACGCCATCGGCGAGCGCGACTTCCTTATCGAAATGGCCGAACGGCTGCACGCCTCGATTCCCGCCTCGCGTCATCTGCACCTGGTGCTGGAAAACGAGCACAATGACGCCGAGCTGCTGCAGCAAGGCTTCGTCGCCCAGTGGAACGACGACGGCCACAACGTGCTGCATCACCTGCTGACCGGCGAGCACGAAGGCTACTACGCCGACTTCGCCAGCGATGCCACGCACAAGCTCGCCCGCTGCCTGCGCGAAGGGTTCATCTACCAGGGTGAAACCACCCGCCACGGCACCGCTCGTGGCAGCAGCAGCGGCCACCTGCCGCCGAGTGCCTTCGTGCTGTTCCTGCAGAACCATGATCAGGTCGGCAACCGTGCCGTCGGTGAGCGTCTGCGTACGCTGGCCGAGGATGACGCCCTGAAGAGCGCCACCGCCCTGCTGCTGCTCAGCCCGATGATTCCCTTGCTGTTCATGGGCGAGGAATGGGGCAGCGAGCAGCCGTTCCAGTTCTTCACGTCGCACAACGACGAGCTCGGTGAAGCGGTACGCAAGGGCCGCCAGAACGAATTCAAGGATTTCTCCAAGTTCTCCGGCCAGGCCATTCCTGCCCCCAACGACGCCAGCACCTTCGAGACCTCCAAGCCCGACCACCACAGCCGCGACACGGCGGATGGCAGAGCCTGGTTGGCGTTCTATCGCGAGCTGCTGAGCTTGCGCCACCAACACATCGTGCCGCGCCTGGCCAGTAGCCAGGCCCTGGATAGCCGGGTGCTCGGCGAGGCCGCTGTGGCTGCCAGCTGGCAGCTTGGCGACGGCCAGGTGCTGCATATCGCCCTTAACCTGGGCGGCGAGCCGGTTGGCTCTGCTTTACCGCAATCCGCCCGCACCCTGTTCAGTTATCGCGCCGATGGTGATCATCTGCTCGCTCGCAGCGTGCGGGTTGTGCTGGAGGGCACGGTATGAGCGATGCACGCCTGGCAGAACTGAGCAAGGCCGCGGGCCTGAGCGTCGACTGGATCGACGCCGACGGCAACGCCCAATCGGTCAAACCCGAACACCAGCGTCGCCTGCTCGAAGCCCTTGGTTACCCCGCGGCTGACGACGAGCAGATCGACGCCAGCCTGGCGCAGCTGCAGCACCGCCAGAACAACCTGGCCCTCGGCCCACTGGTCACCCTCGATCAGCAGCAGGCCCTGGATCTGACCCGGTACTTTCCGCCGGGCACGCCATTCGAGATTCAGCTGGAACAGGGCGAACGCCTGGACGGCCGACTGGACGACAGCGGTCGCCTGCCGGTGATCGGCACCATCGGTTATCACCAGTTGCGCATCGCCGGTGGCGAAGTGACCCTCGCCGTAGCGCCCGCCGCCTGCCCGAGCGTTGCCGAACTGGCCGGTCGCAGCGACGCGAAGATCTGGGGCCTCAGCGCCCAGCTGTATTCGCTGCGTCGCCCGGGTGACGGCGGCCTGGGCGACACCCAGGCGCTGGAATCTCTGGTGCGCAGCGCGGCGGCCCGCGGCGCCGATGCCGTGGCGATCAGCCCGATGCACGCAATGTTCAGCGCCAACCTGCACACTTACAGCCCCTACTCGCCCTCCAGCCGCCTGTTCTTCAACGTGCTGCATGCTGCACCGGCCAGTGTGCTCGGCGAAGCGGCGGTTCAGCAGGCGATCCGCACTTGCGGGCTGGCCGACGAACTAGCGCGCCTGGAAGGCCTGGAGCTGATCGACTGGCCGGGCGTCGCCAGTGCGCGCGTGCAGATATTGCGGCAGCTGCATGCCGATTTCGCTGTCAGCATTCATCCGCTGCAGGCCGACTTCGAGGCCTTTCGCCAGGCCGGCGGCGAGGCCCTGCGCCAGCACTGTCGCTTCGAGGCGCTGCGCGGTTTCATGGACCTCAACGGCCTGCCGGTCGACTGGCGGGCTTGGCCCGAGCAGTACCGCGACCCTGCCAGCGCGGCGGTCGAGCAGTTCTGCGAAGGCCATCAGCACGAGATCGAATTCCACGCCTTCGCCCAATGGCTGGTCGCCCGCTGCCTGCACGGCGCGCAGGCGGCAGCCCGTGAAGCCGGCATGGCGGTCGGCCTGATCGCCGACCTGGCCGTCGGCGCCGATGCCGCCGGCAGCCAGGCCTGGGGCCGCCAGGCCGAACTGCTGCAGTCGGTCAGCGTCGGCGCACCGCCGGACATCCTCAACCGCTCGGGGCAGAACTGGGGCGTGTCGGCGTTTTCGCCCCAGGGCCTGCAACAGAACGGCTTTCGCGCCTACATCGAAATGCTGCGCGCCAACCTGGCTCACGCCGGTGGTATGCGCATCGACCACGTGATGACCCTGCGCCGTCTGTGGGTGATTCCCGAGGGCGAGGATTCTTCCGCCGGCGCCTACCTCAACTATCCGTCCCATGATCTGCTGCGTCTGCTGTGCCTGGAGGCCGAGCGCCACCGCGCGCTGATCATCGGCGAAGACCTGGGCACGGTGCCCGACGGCCTGCGTGAAGAACTGGCGGCGCGCAACATTCTCGGCATGCGCGTGCTGCTGTTCGAGCAAAGCAACGGCCACTTCCACGCCCCGGCCCATTGGCCGCGCGACGCCCTGGCCACCACCACCACCCATGATCTGCCGAGCATTCGCGGCTGGCTCGCCTCCCGCGACATTCATTGGCGCCAGGCTGCGGGCCACCGCAGCGACGACTACACCAGACAGGATCACCAATTGCGCGCCCAGGAAACCCGAGCACTGCACCAGGCCTTGCACGATCACGGCCACGCCACCGCCGAACAGATGGATGACGGCCAGCAACTGGACGCCAGCATCGCCTTCATCGGCAGCACCCCAGCGCCGCTGGTGCTGCTGCCGCTGGAAGATGCCATGGCTGCCACCGAACAGCCCAACCTGCCAGGCCCGGGCGACGAACACCCGAACTGGCGCCGCCGCTGGGCCGAACCTGCCGAGGGCATGCTCGACGCCCCGGCAGTCGCGCACCGCCTCCAGCGCCTGCAGTGGGCCCGCAACCTGGCCGAGGGCCTCGGCCATGACTGAGTTGCGCGCCAGTGTTCGCCTGCAGTTTCACAAGGGCTTCACCCTCGATGATGCCGTGCCCCTGGTCGACTATTTCGCACGCCTGGGCATCAGCCATATCTACGCCTCGCCGCTGCTCACCGCACGACCTGGCTCCATGCACGGCTACGACGTGGTCGATCCGACTCGCGTCAACCCCGAGCTGGGCGGCGAGGCGGCCCTGGAGCGGCTGGTCACGGCCCTGCGCAGCAAAGGCATGGGGCTGATCCTGGATATCGTCTCCAACCACATGGCGGTGGGCGGCGATGCCAACCCCTGGTGGCTGGATGTGCTCGAATGGGGCGCCAACAGCGCCTATGCGAAATTCTTCGACATCCACTGGCAGTCCCACGACCCGCTGCTGCGCGGCCAGTTGCTGGTGCCGTCCCTGCGCAGCGACTACGGCGAGGTGCTGGCTGCCGGCGAGATCGAGTTGCACTTCGATGCCAAGCGCGGCCTGTTCTACGCCAAGCACTACGACCACCGCTTCCCGATCAATCCGCCGACCTACGGCGACGTGCTGCAACACAGCGGCCATCCCGAGCTGCAGGCCCTGGGCCGACGTTTTGCGGCCCTGGACGACAGCGCCGACGGCCAGCGCCAGGCGAGCGTGCTATTTCGCGAACTGGTCGCCCTGGCCAGCAAGGCCGGGCATGCCATCGAGCGTGCCCTGGCCAGCCTGCGGCCTGCCGAGGGGCAGAACTTCGAAGCCCTTCATCAGCTGCTCGAACGCCAGCATTACCGTCTGGCCAGCTGGCGCACTGCGGCGGATGACATCAACTGGCGGCGCTTTTTCGACATCAACGAACTGGGCGGCCTCAAGGTCGAGCGCCACGACGTGTTCGAAGCGACCCACGAGAAGATTTTCGAGCTGATCGAAAAAGGCCTGGTCGACGGCCTGCGTATCGACCATGTCGACGGCCTGGCCAACCCACGTGCTTACTGCCGCAAGCTGCGCCGCCGCGTCGAGCGGCTGCTGCCGAAACGACCAACGAATCTGCAGGGTGGCCGTTTTCCGATCTATGTCGAGAAGATCCTCGGCGAAGGCGAACAGCTACCCCGCGACTGGGGCGTGGATGGCACCACCGGTTACGAATTCATGAACCAGGTATCGCTGCTGCAACACGCGCCGGATGGCGAACCGGTACTGGCGAAACTGTGGAGCGAAACCAGTGGCCGTGATGCCGACTTCATGGCCGAGGTACGCGAGGCACGCCAGCTGGTGCTGACCACTTCCCTGGCCGGCGACCTGGAAGCGCTGGCCCAGGGCCTGTTGCTGGTCGCCCGTGACGACATCGCCACCCGCGACCTGACCCTGGGCGCTATCCGCCGCGCGCTACTGGAGCTGATCACCCATTTCTCGGTGTACCGCACCTACGTGTCGGCCGCTGGGCGCAGCGCCAACGACCAGGCGGTGTTCGACCATGCCCTGGAAGGCGCCCGCACGACGCTGGCCGAAGGCGACTGGCCGCTGCTCGAACACCTCGACAGCTGGCTCGGCGGCCAGGCCCTGTCGCAACTGCCGCCGAGCCCCCAGCGCAAGCGCCGGGCGAAGATGATCGAGCGCTTCCAGCAACTCACCTCACCAGCCGCCGCCAAGGCCGTGGAAGACACCGCCTGTTATCGCAGTGCAGTGCTGCTGTCGCGTAACGACGTGGGCTTCGACCCGCAGCAATTCAGCGCGCCGGTGCAGGCCTTCCATGACGGTTGCGTCGAGCGGGCCCGGCATTTCCCGGCCAACCTGCTGACCACCGCGACCCACGACCACAAACGCGGCGAAGACACCCGCGCGCGCCTGACCGTTCTGAGCGAACGCGCCGAGTGGTTCGCCGAGCGTTGCCAGCACTGGCGCGAACTGGCTGCGCCGCTGCGCGATGAATTGGACGACGGCCTGGCGCCCTCGCCCGGTGACGAGCTGATGCTGCTGCAGATCCTGCTTGCCTGCTGGCCGCTGGATCTGCGCGCCGACGATGCCGAAGGCCTGCAGAGCCTCACCGAGCGCCTCACCGCCTGGCAGGAAAAGGCCGTGCGCGAGGCCAAGTTGCGCAGCACCTGGAGCAACCCTAACGAGCGTTACGAGCAGGCCTGCAGAAAGTATCTGCACGCCCTGCTCAGCAGCGATCAGGCCACCGAGTTGCGCGGCGAGGTCTGCCGCGCCGCCGCAGAAATCGCGCCTGCCGGCGCCCTCAACAGCCTCGTTCAAAGCCTGCTGCGCATGAGCGTGCCAGGGGTGCCCGATCTGTATCAGGGCTGCGAATTCTGGGACTTCTCCCTGGTCGACCCGGACAACCGCCGCCCGGTGGATTTCGCCGCTCGCCGCCAGGCCCTGGCTGACGGCCAACCGCTTGCCCAGGCCCTCGAACACTGGCATGACGGCCACGTGAAGCAGGCGCTGATCGCCGCCACCCTGCAGGCTCGCCAGCAACACGCGCAACTGTTTGCCAAAGGCGATTACCAGCCACTGCAGGTCGAGGGTGAGCATGCCGAGCGGGTCGTCGCATTCCTGCGCAGCCACGGCGAGCAGCACGCCATCATCGTGGTGCCGCGCTTGAGCGCCAAATTGCTGGGCGACAGCGCCATGCCGCTGATCGCCGCCGACCAATGGGGCGACACCCGTATCGCCCTGCCCGCTGCGCTCGCCGACAAGCCCCTGCGCAGCGCGTTCGACCCTGCCAACCCAATGCCCAACAACGGTCACCTCGCGTTGTGCAAGGTGCTGCGCGATGTCCCCGTCAATCTGCTGATCGCCCCTAGCCAATCTCAGGAGTAACACCCATGAGCGCAAAAGAAGACCGCATCCGTGAGTTCGCCTACCAGATCTGGGAATCCGAAGGGAAACCCCACGGCCAGGCCAAACGCCACTGGGAAATGGCCACCAAGCTGGTCGAAGCCGAGCAGACGCCCGGCAAGGCCACGCCCAAGCGCGTAAGCAAGCCCAAGGCCGCTGCTGAAGGCGCCGCCCCTGCGGCACCTATCAAACCTCGCGCCAGCAAGGCAACGCCCAAGGCCGACACCGAAAAACCTGCTCTGCTCAAACCGGCCAAGGCACCCTCCAAGGCCAAACCCAGCACCACCCCCAAGCCTGCCGCCAAGAAGCCCAAGGCCTGATACCAGGAGCCACCCAGAATGAGTCAACCACGCTCGCGTATAACCGAAGGTCAACCCTTTCCGTTGGGGTCGACCTGGGATGGTTTGGGCGTCAACTTCGCGCTCTTCTCGGCTCACGCCACCAAGGTCGAACTGTGCATTTTCGACCCTGATGGCCTGGAAGAAATCGAGCGCATCGAATTGCCGGAGTACACCGACGAAATCTGGCACGGCTACCTGCCCGACGCCCACCCGGGGCTGATTTACGGCTACCGCGTGTACGGCCCCTACGAGCCGGAAGCCGGTCATCGCTTCAACCCCAACAAGCTGCTGATCGACCCGTATGCCAAGCAACTGGTTGGCGAGCTGAAGTGGTCCGAAGCGCTGTTCGGCTACGAGATCGGCCACCCGGACGGCGACCTCAGCTTTGACGAGCGTGACAGTGCACCCTTCGTGCCCAAGTGCAAGGTCATCGACCCGGCCTATACCTGGGGCAAGCATCGTAATCATCGCGTGGCCTGGGACAAGACGGTGTTCTACGAAGCGCACCTGCGCGGCCTGACCATGCGTCATCCGTCGGTGGCCGAAGACAAGCGTGGCACCTTCGCCGGGCTGATGAACGCCGACGTGATCAAGCACATGCGCAAGCTCGGCGTTTCGTCGGTCGAACTGCTGCCCATCCATGCCTTCGTCAACGACCAGCATCTGCTGGAAAAGGGCATGAACAACTACTGGGGCTACAACAGCATTGGTTTCTTCGCCCCGCACCCGCGTTACCTGGCCAGCGGCCACATCAACGAATTCAAGGAAATGGCCGCGCACCTGCACGATGCCGGCCTGGAGTTGATTCTCGACGTGGTCTACAACCACACCGCCGAAGGCAACGAGCTGGGCCCTACCCTGTCCATGCGCGGCATCGACAACGCCAGCTACTACCGGCTGATGCCCGATGACAAACGCTACTACATCAACGATTCGGGCACCGGCAACACCCTGGACCTGAGCCACCCATGCGTGTTGCAGATGGTCACCGACTCGCTGCGCTACTGGGCCACCGAGATGGGTGTGGACGGCTTCCGCTTCGACCTGGCGACCATTCTCGCCCGCCACCACGACGGCTACGACGAACGCCACAGCTTCCTGGTCGCCTGTCGTCAGGACCCGGTGCTGAGCAAGGTCAAGCTGATCGCCGAGCCATGGGACTGCGGCCCCGGCGGTTATCAGGTCGGTGGTTTTCCGCCGGGCTGGGCGGAGTGGAACGACAAGTTCCGCGACAACGTGCGCAGCTTCTGGAAAGGCGACGAAGGCCAGCTGGCCGAACTGGCCAGCCGTCTGACCGCTTCGGGCGACCTGTACAACCAGCGTGGTCGCCGGCCGTTCTCGTCGGTGAACTTCATCACCGCCCACGATGGTTTCACCCTCAATGACCTTGTCTCCTACAACGACAAGCACAACGAGGACAACGACGAGAACAACCAGGACGGCAGCAACAACAACATGTCCTGGAACCACGGCGTCGAAGGCCCGACCGACGACGAGGCCATCAACGACCTGCGCTTCCGCCAGATGCGCAACTTCATGGCCACGCTGATCCTCGCCCAGGGCACGCCGATGCTGGTGGCCGGCGACGAGTTCGCGCGCACCCAGCACGGCAACAACAACGCCTACTGCCAGGACAGTGAGATCGGCTGGATCAACTGGGATCTGGGCGAGCGCGGCAAGCAGTTGCAGGAATTTGTCACCCGGGTGATCAAGCTGCGCATGAATTACCCGATCCTGCGTCGTGGCCGCTTCTTCGTCGGCGCCTTCAACGAAGAGCTCGGCGTCAAGGATGTCACCTGGCTGGCGCCCAGTGGCGAGGAGATGAACGAGGACAACTGGCACGACCCCCATGCCCGCTGCATGGGCATGCTGCTCGATGGTCGCGCCCAGCCGACTGGTATCCGCCGCAGCGGCGCCGACGCGACCCTGCTGATGGTGGTCAACTCGCACCACGACGTGGTCAATTTCCGCCTGCCGGAAGTTGCCCAGGGCAGCCACTGGACGTGCATGCTCGATACCAACCGCATCGACGAGCCGGAAGACGACGAAGTGTTCCAGTTCGGTGACGAATTCACCGTCACCCATCGCTCGCTGGTGCTGTTCGAGCTGCAAAAGGAAAAATTGGCATGACCGGGGGCGGCACCCGTTTGGTGGAACGCCTCGGCGCCCTGCTGAACGAGTGGCCGCACCCAACCCTGCATCACCCCGAGACCCTCGGCCACGCCCTGCAAGGGCTGTGCGCCGCGGGCCTCGACCAATTACCGCAACCCGGCGGTGGCCGCACCCTGCAACGTTGGCAGGCGCTGGCCACGGTCGCCGCATGGGACCTGAGCCTGTGCAAACTCTATGAAGGCCACACCGACGCCCTGGCGATCCTCGCGCACTTCGGCGCGCAGGCGCCCGAGCATGCCACCTGGGGCATGTGGGCCGCCGAGCCACCCCAGGCCCGCGTGACGCTGATGGCCGCCGAGCAGCACGGCGGCAGCGTGCGTCTGCACGGCCGCAAGGCCTGGTGCTCGGGCGCCAAGGTGCTCAGCCATGGCCTGCTCACTGCGTGGAATGCCGAGGGTGAACAGCAACTGGTGGCGGTCGCCCTTGTACAGCCCGGCGTGCAGATTACCAATGACGGCTGGCAGGCCGTGGGCATGGCGGCTACCGGGAGCGTCGAGATTCGCTTCGACGATGCCCATGGCCAGTTGATCGGCCCGCCGGGCGGCTACCTCGCCAGGCCAGGCTTCTGGCAAGGCGGCGCGGGCATCGCCGCCTGCTGGTACGGTGCAGCGAGCCGCCTGGGCGAAGCGCTGCGCCGGCACTGCAGCGAACGCGACGAGCCCCACGCCCTCGCCCACCTTGGCCATGTGGACTGCGCCCTGACCGCCGCCGCCAGTGCCCTACGCGACTGCGCCGCCTGGATCGACGCCAACCCCACGGCCGACGCCGAACTGCCGGTACGCCGCGTGCGCGCCATCGTCGAGCACCGCGCGACCACGGTGATCGACCACGTTGGCCGTGCCCTCGGCGCTGCCCCCTATTGCCGTGACGCGGTGCTGGCGAGGCTGCTGGCCGACCTGCCGGTGTTCCTGCGCCAGAGCCATGCCGAACGCGACCTCGCGGCCCTCGGCGTGCTCGCGGCCCGCCAACCACAAGAGAGCTGGATGCTATGAACACCAATCCGATCCAGGGCCAGGGCACCTCGCCGCAAGCCTGGAAGACCTCCCGGCGCCTGGCCCAGGTGGCCGATATCACCTGCGTGCAACTGGTACCCGAAGGCTGTCGAGCGGTGATCATCGCCCCCCACCCGGACGATGAAATCCTCGGTAGCGGCGGCCTGCTGCAACTGCTGGCCCAGGCGCAACGGCAGACTCTACTGATCTCGGTCACCGATGGCGCCGCCAGCCACCCGGGCTCGACTTACTGGACCCCGCAACGCCTAAGCATCGTGCGCCCCCAGGAGAGCGCCGATGCCCTCAAGCGCCTCGGCCTGCCGCTCAATCAGGTGCAGTGGGTGCACGGCGGCTTTCCCGATACCGGCGTGGGCGCTTGCGAAGCGCAGCTGCGCGAATTTCTCAAGACCTACCTGCAACCCAGCGACGTGGTATTCGCCACCTGGCGCGAGGATGGCCATGCCGACCACGAAGCCGTTGGCCGCGCGGCCCTGACGGCCGCCCTGGAATGCGGCGCCCGCGCCCACGAGATTCCGATCTGGGCCTGGCACTGGGCGAGCCCCGAGGACCCGCGCATTCCGTGGGAGCGCGCCCGCAAGCTGCAGCTCGACAAGTGGGCCCAGGCGCGCAAGCGTCACGCCATCCAGGCCTTCGCCAGCCAGCTCTACGACGACCCCGATAGCGGCCACGAGCCGGTGCTTTCCGGCACGGCGGTGGAACGCCTGCAACAGCCCTTCGAGGTGGTGTTTCTATGAGCGTCGCCGACAACTACTTCGAGAACCTCTACCGCAGCAGCGAAGACCCCTGGTCGTTTCGCGAGCGCTGGTACGAACAGCGCAAGCGCAACCTAACCCTCGCCGCCCTGCCGCGCAGCCACTACGGCAGCATTTTCGAGCCGGGCTGCGCCAACGGCGAGCTCAGCGCGCGCCTGGCCGAACGTTGCACGCAGTTGTTGTGCAGCGATACCTCGGCCATCGCCCTGGAGCTGGCGAGCAATCGCCTCGCGCACCGCAGCAACGTACGCCTGCTGCAAACCCGTCTGCCGGAGCAATGGCCGGCCGGGCGTTTCGACCTGATCGTGCTCAGCGAGCTGTGCTACTACCTGGACGCGCAGGATCTCGATCGCCTGATCGACTGCGCCCGGGCCGCCCTGAACACCGGCGGCAACCTGCTGGCCTGCCACTGGCGTTGGCCGATCGACGAATGCCCGTTGAGCGGCGACCAGGTTCACCAGCGCCTGCACGAACGCCTCGGCCTGCCGCGCCTGCTGCGCCATGAAGATGCCGACCTGCTGCTCGAGGTGTGGGGCACGGAGGCCACGTCGGTCGCCCAGCGCGAGGGCCTGGCGCCGGAAACGACGCAGGAGCCGCCGGCGTGATCGGTATCGTCATCCCCGCCCATAACGAGGAACAGAGCCTGGACGCCTGCCTCGACGCCCTGCTCCAAGCTGCCGCTCACCCCGCGCTCGACCAGCCGGTGCGCATTCTGGTGGTGCTCGACAGCTGCAGCGACGGCTCGGCCAGCGTGGTCGCCAATTACCCGGTCGCGAGCCTTGCGTTGCAGGCACGCAACGTCGGCCAGGCGCGGGCCGCTGGCGTGGCCTGGCAACTGCAGCGCGGCGCCAGCTGGATTGCCTGCTCAGACGCCGACAGCCGGGTCGCCGCCGACTGGCTGGTGCGCCAGCGCGAACTGCAGGCCGACATGGTCTGTGGCACCGTGGAAGTCGCCGAATGGGGCGAACTGGATGACGACGTACAGAGCCGCTACCTGAGCGCTTACCAAGACCGCGACGGACATCGGCACATCCACGGTGCCAATCTGTCGTTCAGCGCAGCCGCCTACCACCGCGCCGGGGGTTTCCAGAACATCGTCGTCGACGAGGACGTGCAACTGGTCGCCGCCTTCCAGCGCATCGGCGCGCGCATCGCCTGGAGCGCGCTGCCGCGCGTGTATACCAGTGCCCGCCTGGACTGCCGCGCCCGCGGCGGCTTTGGCGATTACTTGCGCTCGCTGCTCTAGGGCCTGTTAACGCTTGCGCACGACCGCGCCGAGGCCCTTCGGATTACGCGACAGCGTTAACAGATCCTACCCCCGCGGCGGGCAAAAACCTTGAACCGCCTCTTGGCTGACCCAGTCGGAAATTTAACGACGCCCGCGCGCCTGCTGCGCGCGGACCATTCGCCAAACCACCACGACCATCGCCAGGAGTACCGCATGAAAGTCAGCGACCTGATGCTCCCCGGCGTGCAGACCGTCACGCCGAGCCAAGCCATCCACGAGGCGCAAGCCCTGCTGACAGATGGCGAGTACGACGAGCTGCTGGCGCTGCTCTCCGAGGACGACGCCCTCATGGAGTGCATGCCGAGCGGCGACCTGGTAAGTGGCGAGCTCAGCGGCGTCTTCGCCAATGAACACGGCCTGCATAACGCGCGCGATAAGGCTGGCGAGCCCTGATGAACAGCGGGCAAACGATAAGTAATGAAGGCACTGATCGCACAGCGGATGGTGTCGGCAAATGACGCACATCCGTATCGGTATTTCCGGCTGGCGTTATGCGCCTTGGCGCGGCGACTTCTATCCCGCAGGGCTGAAGCAGCGCAAGGAGCTGGCATTCGCCTCCCGAGCGGTGAGCAGCATCGAGATCAACGGCTCGTTCTATGCGCTGCAAACGCCCGAGCGTTATGCCGGTTGGGCCGCTGAGACGCCGGACGGTTTCTGCTTCGCGGTCAAGGCGCCGCGCTATATCACCCATATCCGCCGCCTCGATGACGTGGCCACGCCCATCGCCAACTTCTTCGCTTCGGGGCCGATGCAGCTGGGCGAGAAACTCGGGCCGATCCTCTGGCAGTTCCCACCGAGCATGGCGTTCGACGAGCAGCGCTTCGCCGACTTTCTCGCCCTGCTGCCGCAGGACTCCGAGCAGGCCCTACGTAGCGCGCGCAAGTCCGACCGCCTTCATGACGGCAGCCTGCAGGTGCATCACCACCAGAAGTTGCGCCACGCCGTGGAAATCCGTCACCCGAGCTTTTGCGACCCGGCCTTTATCAAGTTGC
Organism: Phytopseudomonas straminea; assembly: GCF_900112645.1. Lineage (GTDB taxonomy): Bacteria > Pseudomonadota > Gammaproteobacteria > Pseudomonadales > Pseudomonadaceae > Aquipseudomonas > Aquipseudomonas straminea. The sequence continues at coordinate 204,769 of NZ_FOMO01000002.1, forward strand.
TGCGCAAACACAAGGTCGTGCTGGTGTTCGCCGACAGCGCCGGCAAGTGGCCGTACGCCGAGGATCTGACTGCCGACTTCGTGTACCTGCGCCTGCACGGTAACAAGAAGCTCTACGAAAGCGGTTACGACGAAGACGCCATCGACCACTGGCACCAGCGCATCGCCACCTGGAGCCGTGGCCAGCAGCCCGGCGACGCGCAGCTGATCGACAGCCACAAGCCGCGCGCCCGAAAGTCGCGCGACGTGTACTGCTATTTCGACAACGACCTCAAGGTCCGCGCCCCCTACGACGCCCACGCGCTGTTAGAGAAGTTCGACCTAGCCCGGGAACTGCCCAACGCACCCGGCCGGTCGCCAGGAGTAAGCCCATGACCACCCACCAACCGGCACCCACGGAACTGGCCAGCGCGGTTCACACGCTGAAGATTCTCACGGTCAACACCCACAAGGGTTTCACCGCGCTGAACCGGCGTTTCATCCTTCCCGAGCTACGCGATGCAGTGCGCACGCTGTCGGCCGACATGGTGTTTCTGCAGGAAGTGCATGGCACCCACGAGCACCACGCCAAGCGCTACGAGAACTGGCCGCCGACCCCGCAGTACGAGTTTCTCGCCGACAGCATGTGGCCGCAGTTCGCCTACGGCCGCAACGCCGTGTACCCCCATGGCGACCACGGCAACGCCCTGCTCTCCAAATTTCCGATCCTGCGCCACGAGAACCTCGACATCTCCATCGGCACCCAGGAGCAGCGCGGCCTGCTGCACTCGGTGCTCGACGTGCCGGGGCACGCCGAAGTGCACGCCATCTGCGTGCACCTGGGCCTGCGCGAAATCCATCGCAAGCAGCAACTGGGCCTGCTCTGCAAGGTGCTCGATCGTCTGCCGGCCGACGCGCCGGTGATCGTGGCGGGCGACTTCAACGACTGGCGCCAGCGCGCCGATGGCCTGCTGGCCGCCAGCGGCCTGAAGGAGGCGTTCGTCAGCGAGCATGGCAAACCGGCCAAGAGCTTCCCCGCGCGCTGGCCGCTGCTGAGCCTGGATCGTATCTACGTGCGCAACGCCACCACTCACAACCCGCAGGTGCTGTCGACCCGACCCTGGTCGCACCTGTCCGATCATGCACCGTTGGCTGTGGAGATACGGCTATGAAGTACGAATGGCGTGATGGCAACCAGATCGACCTGTTGATCAACGGCGAGGACTTCTTTCCCGCCGTATTCGAGAGCATCCGCAATGCCCGCCAGCAAGTGCTGCTGGAAACCTTCATCATCTTCGAAGACAAGATCGGCATGGAGCTGCAGCAGGCGCTGATCGCCGCGGCACGCAACGGCGCAGAGGTGGAGATCACCGTGGACGGCTACGGCACCGCGGACCTCTCCACCGAGTACGTCGCAGCGTTGGTGGCTGCCGGTGTGCGTGTACACATGTTCGACCCGGGCAAGCGCCCGTTTGGCATGCGCCTCAACCTGTTCCGCCGCCTGCACCGCAAGATCGTGGTGGTCGATAACGAGGTCGCCTACATCGGCGGCATCAACTACGGCGAGGACCATATCGCCGATTACGGGCCGATGGCCAAGCAGGATTATGCCGTGCGTGTGCGTGGCCCCATCGTCGCAGACCTGCACACCGCCGCCGTGCGCCTGCTCGACGCCCGCGATGACCGCCCGGCGACGCCGCACCGAGGCAGCCAGCCCGGCCAGCACCGCCACGCCGGCAACAGCCGCCTGCTGATGACCATCCGCGACAATGGCGACGACACCAACACCATTGAGCAGCACTACCTGGACGCCATTCGCAACGCCCAGCATCGGCTGATCATCGCCAACGCCTACTTCTTCCCCGGTTATCGGCTGCTACGCGAGCTGCGCAATGCGGCGCGGCGCGGTGTGAAAGTGACGCTGATCCTCCAAGGCATGCCGGATATGCCGCTGGTGCGCCTGTGCTCGCGGCTCACCTACAACTACCTGCTGCGCGATGGCGTGACCATCTATGAATACTGCCAGCGCCCGCTGCACGGCAAGGTGGCGCTGGCCGACCATGAGTGGTGCACCATCGGCTCGAGCAACCTCGACCCGCTAAGCCTGTCGCTCAACCTGGAAGCCAACGTGATCGTGCGAGACGCGGCGCTCAACCGCCGCCTGCATGAACACCTTTCCGAGCTGGCCGAATCGAGCTGTAAATCCGTGCCACTCAAGCGGGTTATGCGCGGTTACTGGTGGCGCGCACCGCTGATCTTCCTGTGCTTTCACTTCCTGCGCCATTTCCCGGCCATCGCTGGCTGGTTCCCGGCCCACTCGCCGCGCATCAAGTTGCTCAAACCCGAAATCGAAGCGCCGCAGTGCGGCACCTTGCAGGTCGACCAGGAGAAAGTCTCGTGAGCAAACCCGACGACAAGCAGGGCAAGCCGGCGTGGCGCTGGGCCAAGCGCCTGCTGACCCTGTGCTTTTTCATTCTGGTGCCGGCGCTGCTGTTCATGCTGGTCAAGAACCTCGACTGGCAGGAAGTCAGCCAGGCGCTGCGCGGCTTTAGCCCGACCATCCTGCTCGCCGCAGTGGGCGTGACAGCGCTGAGCTACGGGGTGTATTCGAGCTTCGACCTGATCGGCCGCGCCTACACCCAGCACGGCCTACCGACCCGCCAGGTGCTGCCGCTGACCTTTGTGTGCTACGCCTTCACCCTCAACCTGAGTTCCTGGGTCGGCGGTGTGGCGCTGCGTTATCGCCTGTATTCGCGCCTGGGTCTGAAGGTTTCGACCATCACCCGGGTGCTGAGCATGAGCCTGATCACCAACTGGCTGGGCTACATCCTGCTGGCCGGCGTGCTATTCACCTTTGGCCTGCTCAAGCTGCCAGAAGGCTGGGCGATCGGTGCCACGGGCCTGCGCATAATCGGCCTGGCGCTGCTCGCCGTGGGCATCGGTTATCTCCTGGCCTGCCAGTTCTCCAAGCGCCGCAGCTGGACGATCCGCGGCCACGAGCTGAACCTACCGTCGCTGCCCATGGCCCTGCTGCAGGCCGGCCTCGGTGCGCTGAACTGGTCGCTGATGGCGCTGATCATTTACCTGCTGCTGCCCGAGGAAGCCTTCTATCCGACGATTCTCGGCATCCTGATGATCAGCAGCATCGCCGGGGTGATCACCCATATCCCCGCTGGCCTGGGAGTGATCGAGGCGGTATTTATCGCCATGCTGCAGCACGAGATGTCCAAGGGCAGCATCGTCGCCGCACTGATCGGCTATCGGGCCATCTACTTCCTGCTGCCATTGGCGGTTGCCTGCGTGGTCTACCTGGTGCTGGAAAAACGCGCCAAGAAGCTGCGCCAGAACGCTGGCCAGGAAAACACTGAAGAGCCGCGCCCTGCCTGACAGGACGGGGCGCGACTAGGCCTGCAGGCCCCACGCCCGGCGCAGGGCGTGCAGCGCCTCGAAGATGTCTCGCTCCGGTACCGCCGCAAAACCCATCACCAACCCTGCACGCTGATCCGGCGGTGTGCGCCCTTCTGGCAGCCACTGCACGCTCAGCGGGTTGATTTCCACACCAACGTTGGCAGCCGCCGCGATCAGTTCACGCTCGCGTGCCAGACTCTCGCAGCGCACGCTCAGGTGCAGACCGGCATGGACCTCGGGCAGCGCTGAGCAGCCAGGCACCTGATCCGGCCAACCGGCCAGCAAGGCGTCGCGCCGTGACCGGGCGGCATTGCGCATGCGGCGGATATGCCGCTGGAAATGCCCGGCGGCGATGAACTCGGCCATCACTGCCTGGGTGCCGATATCGGAGTGGCGCATATCCACCCCGCGCCGCCGAGCGAAGGCCTGGGCCAGGCGCGGCGGCACCACTAGATAGCCCAGGCGCAGCGCCGGGAAGACGATCTTGCTGAAGGTGCCTACGTACAGCACGCGCTGGCCGCGATCCAATGCCGCCAGCGGGGCCAGCGGTGTGCCGCTGTAGCGGTACTCGCCGTCGTAGTCGTCCTCGATGATCCAGGCATCGTTGCGATCGGCCCAGTCGAGCAGTGCCAGACGCCTGGGCAACGACAGCGTCACCCCGGTCGGGTACTGGTGCGATGGTGTGACATAGGCCAGCCGACAGGGCCCGGCCCGCTCCAGGGCGGCGACATCCAGGCCCTCGCTGTCGATACCGATGCCTTCGAGCCGAGCCCCGGCGACGCTGAACGCGTGGGCCGCGGCGCGGTAGCCGGGATCCTCCAGAGCGACCCGGTCGCCGGGCTCGAGCAGCAACTGGGTGCACAGGCTGATGGCCTGCTGAGCACCGCAGGTGATGACGATCTGCCCCGGGTCGCACTGCAGGCCGCGACTGCTGCGCAGGTAGGCGGCGATCAACTCGCGCAGCTGCGCATCGCCCGCCGGGTCGCCGTAGCCCAGCAGCGCGGGTGCCGGTCGCCGCCAGAAACGCGCAGCCAGGCGCGCCCAGGTTTCATAGGGAAACAGGTCGAAGGCCGGCACCCCGACGCGAAATGCCCGTGGCGGCCCCGGCAGGTGCGGCGGCAGGTGAAAGTTCTGCAGCCGCTGCAAGGCACTGCTGCGGACCTCGCTCGACAGGATCGCCGCAGGCAGCGGCGCGCCGGCGGCGAGATCGGCCACATAGGTGCCGTCGCCGACCCGCGCCTGCACGTAGCCCTCGGCATACAGCTGATCCAGGGCGCGGCTGACGGTGTTGCGTGACACGCCCAGCAGCTCGGCCAATTGACGGCTGGCCGGCAGACGCGTGCCACCCGGCAGGCGCCCGTCGAGCATGCGCTCGCGCAGCGCCTGGTACAGCTGACGCGCCAGGCCCGCGCCGGGCTGCAGGCACAGGCCGGTGAGGTCGACGGGAAGCGGAGCTGAAGCGGCCATCGATTGGCTCCATGAAAGTCACTGAAAATGGATCTTACAACAGACCAATCACAAATCTAGGATGACGTCATTCCCTTCAGGAAACGGCCCATGTACACACCCTCCGCCTTTCGTCAGAACGACCTCGCTACTCTGCACCGGGAGATCCAGGCCTGCCGCCTGGCCACCCTGATCAGCCATGGCGAAAACGGCCTGCAGGCCAGCCATCTGCCGCTACTGTTGCGCCCAGAAGAAGGCGAGTACGGCACGCTGTATGGCCACCTGGCGCGAGCCAACCCGCACGCGCGCTTGCTGGCCGAAGGCGGCGAAGCCCTGGTGGTGTTCAGCAGCGCCGATGCCTATGTCAGCCCGTCCTGGTACCCGGCCAAGGCCGAGCACGGCAAGGTGGTGCCGACCTGGAATTACATCGCCGTGCACGCCTATGGCCGCGCCGAAGTGTTCGACGACGCCGAACGCCTGCGGAACCTCCTCGGCGAGCTCACCGACCGCCACGAAAGCCTGCGCCCCCAACCCTGGGCCATCGATGACGCACCGCGCGATTACATCGACGGCATGCTGCGCGCCATCGTCGGCTTCGCCCTGCCCATCGAGCGCCTGGAAGGTAAATGGAAGCTCGGCCAAAACCGCAGCGAAGCCGACCAGCACGGCGTACACGACGGCCTCGCCGCCAGCCTCGATTCCCGCGACCGCGCCCTGGCGCAGCGCATGGCTGACTGAATCACTCGATAAACACAGGAGACCCGAGCATGGAAATACTCGCCGTTGCCGCTGACGATCACGACGCCTGGCTGCACCTCTGGCAGGGCTACCAACGCTTCTACGCCACCGAAATTCCCGAGGCCACCACTGCGCTGACCTGGCAGCGGTTCCTTGCCGCCGATGAGCCGATGCACGCGGCCCTGGCCTGGCAGGACGGCCGCGCCATCGGCATGGTGCACTGGATCTTCCATCGCTCCTGCTGGACCGAGGGCAACTACTGCTACCTACAGGACCTGTTCGTCGACGAGCAGGTGCGCGGCAGCGGCATCGGCCGCGCTCTGATCGAACACGTATACGCCCAGGCCCGCCAGGCCGGCGCCTCGCGGGTGCACTGGCTGACCCACGAGAGCAACACCACCGCCATGCAGCTGTACGACCGCATCGCCGAACGGCCCGGCTTCGTGCAGTACCGCAAGAAATTGTGATCAGGAGCCGACCATGACCGACGATTCCCTGCTCGACTGGAAACCCGTCCCACCACCGCCCCGTGCGCCACTGGACGGCCGCTTCGTGCGTCTGGAGCCGCTCGACGCCCAGCGCCACGGCGAAGACCTATGGCTCGCCCTGCAAGGCCCGGACAGCGACTCGGCACTTTGGGACTATCTGCCTTACGGCCCGTTCGCCGAACGCAGTGCCTTCGACGCCTGGCTCGCCGGCAAGCAGGCGAGCGACGATCCCCTGTTTTTCACGGTGATCGACGCCGCGTCGAAACGTGCCGTAGGGCTGCTCAGCTTCCTGCGCATCGCCCCGGCCGATGGCTGCATCGAGATCGGCCATATCGCTTTTGGCCGCGCCATGCAGCGCTCGCCCGCCTCCACCGAAGCGATCTGGCTGCTGATGAGGCAGGCCATGGACGAGCTCGGCAATCGGCGCCTGGAATGGAAATGCAATGCACGCAACGCGCGCTCGGTGCGTGCCGCCGAGCGGCTGGGTTTCACCCAGGAGGGGCTGTTCCGCCAGCATGCAGTGATCAAGGGCCAGAACCGCGACACCGCCTGGTTCTCGATCATCGATGGCGATTGGCCGCCGATTCGCGAGGCCTTCGTACGCTGGTTGGCCGCGGACAATTTCGATGAACTGGGGCAACAGCGTCGGCGCTTGGAAGAATTTCGTGAGTCTTGACTTGGGCGCGGCGTTGCCGCTATTTCGCGCGCATGGCGCGCTCCCACATGAATTCATTTGCTACATGTAGGATCGGTGAAACCCATCTAGCGTTGATGGGTTTCACCCATCCTACGAAGCTACAAGCTTCAGCCAATAGACCTTGCGCCATTCGCCCCCGCCACGTCGAGGAACGTGAACGATTACAACGGCGCACCCAGCCAGGCCGAGGCCAACAGCAGCACGGCCATGATCTGGTTGAAACGGGTCATGGCGCGGGCCGACGTGAACAAGCGTGCGGCGCCGCGCCCCAGCAACGCCCAGCAACCCAGGCACGGCAGGGAGATGGCCAGGAAGATCGCCGCCAGCAGCGCTACCCGCAGCGCCTGACCGGGCCCCGGCGTGGCGAACACGCTGACCACCGCCAGGGCCATCATCCATGTTTTTGGGTTGACCAACTGCAACGCTGCGCCAGCGAACAGCCCGAGGCACTTCTCGTCCGCCGTCACCGCCGAGCCATCCAGCGCCGCCGCAGGGCTGCTGAAAATGCGCCAGGCCAGGTAGCTCAGCCACAGCACGCCAAACCAGGCCATCGCCCATTGCAGACGCGGGTGCCGTTGCAGCAATTCACCCAGGCCAAGCCCGACCGCCACCACGATGGCCGCCGCGCCCACACAGGCACCGAGCACCAGCGGCAATGTAGCCGCCACGCCATAGCGGGCGCTGCTGCCCAGCACCAGCACGTTGGTGGGCCCCGGGGTGATGGAGGCAACGAAGGCGAACAGCATGAAGGGCAACAACTGGGTCATGACGGGCTCCTGTACGATCCGAGCCCTGATCATCGACGCTGGCGCCTCAGCGGTCTGGAAGGTTTGAGCAGCGCCGTTGGTAGTTCGCCGGGGTGATGCCGTAGGCGCGACGGAACCAGCGCCCCAGGTGGCTCTGGTCGGCAAAACCGAGAATCGCCGCCACCTGCACCGGCGGCTCGCCACGGGCCAGCAGGTGCCGCGCACGAGCCAGGCGCAGTTGCACCAGGTACGCATGGGGCGCGAGGCCAAAGGTAGCCTTGAAGGCGCGGCTCAGCCGAAAGCGGTCCACGCCGCAGGCGGCGGCCAGGTCATCCAGGCCGATATCGCGGGTGTGCTGGTCATGCAGGAAGTCCCGCGCACGCTGGGCCACCAGCGGCAGGCGCGGGTCGACCTCCAGGCGGCGGCGCCAATGCAGGCGCTCGGTGAGACGCGCCAGAAGATTATCGAGGGCGGACTGCCTGACCATGCGCAGATCCCGACCATGCAGGGCGCCGAACGCTTCGACCACCGCTGCGAGCAGGCGCGGGTCACTGGCCAGGGTGGCGCCAAAGGCTGGTAGGCAGTCGGCCGGTGCCTGCTCGAACAGGCTGCGCAGTTCACGCTCCAGCCACTGGGTATCCAGGTACAGCATCGAGTAGGTGAAGCCTTCCGGCTCCGGCGCGTGGCCGTCGTGCAACTCGCCAGGCTCGAGCATGAACACCTGGCCGGCCAGGCTGCTGTTCAACTGCTTGCGGCAATTGAACTGCTGCACGCCCTGCTCGGTGAAGCCGACTAGGTAGGCGTCGTGCCAGTGGGGATCGTAGGCATGGCCGCGAAAATGCGCGCGAATGGTCTCGATACCGGTTTCTGTGTCCTGGGCTAGGTCGACCCAACTCTGCGCCCTCATGCCTGCTCCAGCGCCACGGGATGTGAGCGGGTCATGCTAACCGACCTGCTGCTCCCATTCTGGAACTTTTGAGCAGCCGTTCATCGGGCCCGCGCCATGCAGCGCTGGTGGCGCGCATCCACGCGTTCAGCGAACCAGGCGGTGGTCAGGCGGCGGGTAATCTTCGGGCTTTCCAGCACGATGCCCGGCAACAACTCGCGCTGCACCCGCTTGCCCTCGGCCTCGTCGGCCAGGGCGAAAACCCGCTCGTACAGGCGGCTGTCCTCGAACTCCAGGCTGCTGCCCTGCTCCAGATCCCGGCGAATCGCCCGGTCACTGAGATTCAGCCGCATGCCAAGGGAGCGCACTGCCAGCTCGGTGGCGCTGACCTTGCTGCTGCCGTGAATGATCAGGTCGCCATCCAGCGCCAGGGGAATGCCCGACGCACTGCTGACTGCATTCTGAAACGCCGCATTGCGGCTGGCGTACCAGCCGGCGTTGAAGTCGGCAAAACGGTACAGCTGTTTCGGGTAGTTGACCGGGTAGCCCAACAGATGAGCGATACCGAAGTACATGCCGCCACGACGGCTGAATACCTCGCGGCGGATCGAGCCGTCTGGCGGATAGGGATAGCTCTCGGCATGGGCCTGGGCAAAGGCAACACTCACCTGCATCGGCCCGCCGGTGTGCACCGGATTGAGCCCGCCGAACAGCTGGCGCCCCAGCGGCACCATGCCGGTGAAGTCATCGAAGATCTCGCTCAGCTGCCTTTCGGTGCGCACGCTGTCCAGGCGCTGCTGGTAGGTCTTGCCGGTCGGCGACTGGATGCGCAGCGCCGCGTTCACCAGCAGCCGGGGCACGTGCAGACTGGCTGCGCGTCGATCGATTTCCGCCCGGGCGACCTTGGCTAGCCCCGGCACTGGCGGGTCGGCGTTGAAGGTCGATTCCTGTTCGGTCACCGCCAGCACGGCGCAGATGTTCTCGGTGGTCGGCGCGATCTCCTGAGCGGCGAAGGCAGCGTAGATATCCGCGGCCCATCCTTCCCGATCCGGCGTGTTCATCGGCATCAGCCGCACGATCTGCGCGCGCACTTCGGCCGGTTTGGGCACCGGCTCACGTGGCTGGGACGCGCAACCAGCCAGCAACACGGCCAATAGCGCAGCAGATGAACGCAGGAAATGGGGCGTCACCGATGACTCCTCGCAATGGAAAGCTCGAAGCTCTGACAACGGCAACGCTGCGGTGTCCGCGATTATTTGCCGGGCATACCCGTCCGTAACGCCCTCTGGGCTGGGCAAAACAATCAGAACCCATTCACAAGCGAAGCGGTCTACCCCTCACGAAGGCCCGTAACGCCTGGCCTGCGGACGCGGAGCGAGTTGCGCTCCAGGATCGATATGAGCAAGGAGATCCACATGGTTACCCATTACAAGATCGACGGTCATCTCGCCTGCGGCACCCACGGCGAAAAGCTGGCCTCCAGCAAGGAACTCAACCAGGTGAAATGCCGCAACTGCCGCAACACCGAGGTGTACAAGCAGGCGCGCCGTGATGCCCGCAATGCCTCGCGACGCGCCGCCCGCAAGGCCAAGGTCGCACAGCCGCGTACCGACTGGCGCACTTCCTGGCAGCAGCACCTGACCGACCTGCCCGGCCGCAATCGCCTGCCACGAGGTTTTGCCGCACAAGCTTACGTGTGACGGCTACAGGGGCCTGAACAAGTCCCGCGCTTGAAAGCAGAAAGGGTGGGCCGAGCAATCGGTCCACCCTTTCTCGTTTCATTGCGGCTTGATCACCAGCGTGCCAAGTGGCGGCAGATCCAGGCTCAGCGATTGGGGCTGGCCATGGCTGGCCAATGACTCGCTGAACAGCCCACCCTGGCAGCCCGCATTGGAGCCGGCGTAACGCTCGGCATCGCTGTTGAGCAGCACATGCCAGGCGCCCTCTTTCGGCACGCCGATGCGGTAGCCGTTGCGCGGCTCGGGCGTGAAGTTGTGCACCACCAGCAGCGGCGCGCCGTCCTTGTCGTGGCGCAACCAGGCGAACACGCTGTTGCTGGCGTCGTCGCCGATCAGCCAGGCGAAGCCTTCGGCGCTGCCATCGAGCTGGTGCAGCGCCGGCTCATGGCGGTACAGCCCATTGAGATCGCTGACCAGTTGCTGCACGCCCTTGTGCTCGCCGTAGCGCAGCAGATACCAGTCCAGCTCGTGGTCGTGGTTCCACTCGCGCCACTGGCCGAACTCGCAGCCCATGAACAGCAGCTTCTTACCCGGATGGCTCCACATGAAGCTCAGGTACAGGCGCAGGTTGGCGAACTTCTGCCAGCGATCACCGGGCATCTTGTCGAGCAGCGAGCGCTTGCCGTGCACCACTTCGTCGTGGGAGATGGGCAGCACGAAATGCTCGGAGAAGGCGTACAGCAAGCCGAACGTCAGCTGATGGTGATGGTGGCGACGGTGCAGCGGATCCTCGGCAGCGTATTTGAGGCTGTCATGCATCCAACCCATGTTCCATTTGTAGGAGAAACCCAGGCCGCCTTCCTGGGTCGGTCGGCTGACGCCGGGCCAGGCGGTCGATTCCTCGGCGATCACCAAGGCACCGGGCACTTCCTGGGCGACCACGTCGTTGAGGTGGCGCAGGAAGTCGATGCTTTCCAGGTTCTCGCGCCCGCCGAAGCGGTTGGGGATCCACTCGCCTTCCTTGCGCGAATAGTCGCGATAGAGCATCGAGGCCACGGCATCCACACGCAGGCCGTCGATGTGATAGGTGCGCAGCCAGTGCAGCGCCGAGGCCAGCATGAAGCCGTGCACCTCGGTGCGGCCCAGGTTGTAGATGTAGGTATCCCAATCCTGGTGGAAGCCTTCGAAGGGATGGGCGTACTCATACAGCGCGGTGCCGTCGAACTGGCCCAAGCCATGGGCGTCGGTGGGGAAATGCGCGGGCACCCAGTCGAGGATCACGCCGATGCCGGCCTGGTGGCAGGCGTCAACGAAGGCGGCGAAATCCGCCGGGCTGCCGTAACGGGCGGTCGGCGCGAATTGCGACAGCAACTGATACCCCCAGGAGCCGCCGAACGGGTGCTCCATGATCGGCATCAGCTCGATATGGGTGAAGCCCAGTTGCTGCACATAGGGAATCAGCTGTTCGCTCAGCTCGCGCCAGCTCAGTAGGCGGCCATTCTCGCCGCCCTCGCGGCGCCAGGAGCCGGCGTGCAATTCATAGATCGACATCGGCGCCTGGTAGCCCTGCTGGGCCTGGCGCTGCTCGAGCCAATGCGCGTCGTGCCAGTCGAACTGCAGCGGCGCGGAGACCACCGAACCAGTGGCCGGCGGCAACTCGCTGGCCAGCGCCATGGGGTCGGCCTTGAGCGGCAGCAGGCCGTCACGACCGAGAATCTCGTATTTGTAGACTTCGCCCGGCGCCAGGCGTGGGATGAACAGTTCCCACACGCCGCTGGGCTGGCGCAGGCGCATCGGATGGCGGCGGCCATCCCAGCCGTTGAAGTGACCAACCACCGATACCCGACGCGCGTTGGGCGCCCACACCGAAAAGCGCACACCCTGCACGCCTTCATGGGTGGTGAACTGGGCGCCCAGGCTCTTGCCCAGTTCGCGGTGATTGCCCTCGGCGAACAGGTACAGGTCCATCTCGCCGAGCAGTTGACCGAAGGCGTAAGGGTCTTCGGTTTCCTGTACACCGGTGCCCCACTGGATGCGATAGCGATACGGCACCTGCTGCTCGATGCGGATGCTGAACAACCCCGGCACGCTGGACTGTTCCAGGGTGCCGAGCACCTCGCCACTCACCGCGTGGATCAGCTCGACACCAAGGGCGCCGGGCAGGTAGGCGCGAATGGTCAGCCCGTGGGCGAACGCATGGGGGCCCAGAATCGAAAACGGATCGCCATGCTCGCCCCGTATCAGGGCCTCGACGGCGGCGCGCTCGATACCCGCCACCTGGCGCTCGGTTTCTCCATTGCTCATCGTTTACCGCTCCCCAAGAGATAGTTGCTCAGCTCTATCAACCCTTGCACCGGAACTTCCAGCCAATCAGGACGATAGCGCGCTTCATACAGAATTTCGTAAGCCGCCTTCTCGATGCAGAACAGCGCCAGGGCTGCCACTTCACCTTCGCGGTCGTGCCAGGCGTGGGGCAGATCGGCTGCCGCCAGCCGGTAGGCTTCATTGAATGCGGTTCTGGCCTGGCTGCGATACAGCCCGGCGATATGCTGGCGGGCCTGTTCGGCCTCGGCAGTGACGTCACCGCTCTGGGCGCTGCGCATGGCCATGGCGGCCGCGTAGTCGAAGGAGCGCAGCATGCCGGCGACGTCCTTGAGCGGGCTGTAGAAAGCGCGGCGCTCTTCCAGGGTGCGAGTCGGTTCGCCCTCGAAATCGATCAGGTAAGCGTCGCCCTGCACCACCAGTACCTGGCCCAGGTGCAGGTCGCCATGCACACGCATGCGAATACCACCCGCCGACCGTCGCGCCAGGTCTTCGACCCGTTCGAGAATCTGCTCATGGCGGGCGGCCAGCCAGTCCGCCTGGTTGGCGGCTTCACCCGGTAAGTGTCCGCGCCCCTCGGCGATTACCTTCAGCGCCTCACGTACTTGCGCGGTGATGTTCTGCGACCACTCGGCCACTTCGGCGTCGCCGGTCTCGTGGTAGCCGAAGTCAGGGTTGTCGCTGGCCTGGCCGAGGGCCACATGCATCTCACCCAAACGCTTGCCCAACAGGACGGCGAAGGTTTCCAGCTCGGCCAGGGCGCCATGCCGGTTGTCCTGTTCGACATGCCCGCCGGCGAGTTCCTCGCGAACCGCGCGCTCCAGGTTGTTCAGCGTCCACTGCCAGGCATCGCCCTGATTGTTCAGGTAGCCCTGCAGAATCATCAGGGTGTGGGGCACGCCCTGCTCGTCCACGCGGCGCACTTCGCCCAGCAGTGGTGCGATGTGCGCGAAGCCCGCCGCCGTCAGGTAGCCGCCGATCTCCGCCTCCGGGTGGATGCCCGGCAGCACGCGACGTACCAGCTTGAGCACGGCCTGTTCATCGATGATCGCCGAGCTGTTGGACTGCTCCGCGGAGATCAGCTTGACCTCGGCATGGCTGAGGTCGCCCAGCTCCTGCAGGCGCGCAGTGGGCACGAACTGGATCTCACTAGCCTGCCAGCCCAGCACGCGGCGCGCACTCAACTGGCCCATCACATGGCGCACGAAACCCGGCAGTGTATAGCCGTCGGTGAGCAGCCCTACCTGACTACCGCGCCGCAGCCGGGCCAGGGCCAGTTGTTGCGGCAGGTCGCTGCCGGCGTCCTGCTCGCCCACGTAGCCGAGCGGCACCTGATAGTGTTCGATACTGCCGGACTGGCGTACGACCTCAACTTCAGCGAGCACGTAAGGTTGATCCGCGCTGCCGAACGGGACGGCATACAGCAGCTTCAACTGCTTCACGTCCTCGGCCCCGCCGGAGAACCAGCGCCGCTTGGGTAGGTAAGCCGGCAGGGACTCTTGCTCAAGAGTCGCGCGAGCCGGCAGTTGCAACAGCTCGGCGAGTTGGTCGTTGATCACCAGGGTGGTCAGCTCCGGCATGGGATCGACCGACGTTGAGTGCGAGCTGGTCATGTGCGCCTCCTCGGCGAGCAGAAGCCAATAGATGCCAGAGGACGACCGAGTGAACCGGCCATCGAGTGGCCCGCTCCGCAGCGGTCATCAGGAAAGGTGCAATGCCAGGCTCGGCGTGCCATCGAACGGTTCCTCAGCTCGCCACGCGGATGCGCCAGATGCCGAACGGCTGGTGCCAGGGCTCGATACGCATCCACTGGGTCTTGCCGTGCCAGTGCCAGGTGTGGCCGGTCATCAGGTCTTCACCGTGGGTAGTAGCGTGGTCATCCAGGCCCAGTTCCCACAGCGGCAACTCGAAGTGCGCCTCCTGGGCGTTGTGCGGGTCGAGACTGACCGCCACCAGAATGAAGTTCTCGCGGTCGGCGGTGCGCTTGCCGAAGTACAGGATGTTGTCGTTCCAGCAGGTGTAGGCCTGGAACCCCAGATGGGTCTGCAGCGCCGGGTTCTGCCGGCGAATGCGATTGAGCTGGGCGATCTCGGCGACGATGTTGCCCGGCGCCTGATAGTCGCGCACCCGAATCTCGTACTTCTCCGAATCCAGGTACTCCTCCTTGCCCGGTACCGGCAGGGATTCGCAGATCTCGAAGCCCGAATACATGCCCCACAGCCCCGAGCCCATGGTCGCCAGCGCGGCGCGGATCAGAAAGCCCGCGCGGCCGCTGTGGTGCAGGAAGTACGGGTTGATGTCCGGCGTGTTGACGAAGAAATTGGGGCGATAGCAATCGCGCCACGGCGCCTCGTTGAGCTGGGTCAGGTAACTTTCCAGCTCGGCCTTGGTGTTGCGCCAGGTGAAATAGGTGTAGCTCTGGGTAAAGCCCACCTTGCCCAGGCGCGCCATCATCGCAGGGCGGGTGAAGGCTTCGGCGAGGAACATCACCTGCGGATGGGTCTTGCGGATATCGGCGATCAGCCATTCCCAGAACGGCAGCGGCTTGGTGTGCGGGTTGTCGACCCGGAACTGGTACACGCCCAGTTCCACCCAGCCGCGCACCACGTCGCGCAGCGCCAGCCATAGGTCGGGCACCGCATCCCTGGCGTAGAAGTCGACGTTGACGATGTCCTCGTACTTCTTCGGCGGGTTTTCGGCATGGCGGATGGTGCCGTCCGGGCGCCAGCTGAACCAGCCGGGATGCTGCTCGAGCCATGGGTGATCGGGCGAGCACTGGATGGCGAAATCCAGGGCGATTTCCAGGTCATGCTCGCGGGCCGCCTCAACCAGCGCGACGAAATCCTCACGGGTGCCGAGCTGCGGGTGAATGGCCTCGTGGCCGCCGTCCGGGCTGCCGATGGCGTAGGGGCTGCCGGGATCGTCCGGGCCAGGGCTCAGCGAATTGTTGCGACCCTTGCGATGGGTGGTGCCGATGGGATGAATCGGCGGGAAGTACAGCACGTCGAAGCCCATGGCCTGAATGGCCGGCAGGCGCTTGATCACGTCACGCAAGGTGCCATGGCGCTCGGGGTCGTCGGTTTCCGAACGGGGGAACAGCTCGTACCAGCTGGCGAAGCGCGCCAGCGGGCGCTCCACGTCGAGCAGATAGGTAGCGCTGCGGGTGCGATGCGGATGGCCTTCGGCGCGGCGTACCAGGGCAGCGGTTTCGGGCGCCAGCAGCAGCGCTACGCGCTCGTCCAAGCTCTGCAATTCCAGCAACTCGTCGCACAGCGCCTGCAGGCTGATGGCCAGATCACCCTCGGCCCTGTCAGCGGCCTCGCGCAGCAAGGCCTGGCCTTCCTGCAGTTCGAGGTTAATGTTGACGCCGGCGCCGAATTTCTTCGACAACTCGTAGCAGTAACTGGCGTAGATGTCCCACCAGGCCTCGATGAGAAACTCCACCTCGCCGACACGCTGCGGAGTGATCTCGGCCTGCCAGCGCTCGAGGCCGACATCCACTAGTGGTTCGCGATGCCAGTCCGACGCACCCATGTCGCGCCACAGCACCTCACCGGCCAGCTTGTCGTGGCCATCGGCGAAGATCAGCGCGCTGACCGTGACCCGATCCCCGGCGATGGCCTTGGCAGCGAAACGCCCCTGTTCGACCTGCGGCTCGACCTCCTCGATGGCCAGGCGCGGCAACTGCAACGCACGCTCCAGCGACAATTCTCCGTGATTCAAACGGACCGGTTCCTGCAGAAAGTCGGCTTGCGAATAAGCAGATGGCATCGAAACGGGCTCCTCACGCCTGGCAGGCGTATAAGCTGTTGCGCCGTGGCGCGCCACGGGCTGCAGGCGACAGTACCTGGCTGAATGCGGTGTGCCGTCGGCACCCGTCGCCCTTCTCTGGCGCAAGGATTCCCGGGTGCCGCGACCTGTCTATCTCCGAACCTGGCGGCTTTGGCAAAGTTCATAGTTTCCGAGGCGAGGCAGCTGTGTCTCAGAACCTGCACACGACCGTTAAGGCGGCATTGAATAAGGTGCTAAAAAGCAGAAGCGGTCGTTCACTCGTGGGAGAGGCTTTAGCCTCGAGCTCTTTATTTGCCTTTAAAAACTCGCGGCTAAAGCCGCTCCTACAAGATCGCGATCGGTCAATCCACCACTTTGCAATCAAAGCGCTGAAGTCGAGCCCCAAGATCGTAAAAAGGATCTCAGGGCGCCTCGACACCGAGCTTCCTCCACATGGCCTTGGTGATGCGTTGGCGAGTGGCATAACCGGTCCAAGGATCCTCATCGAGCTTGGCCAACCGCTGTTGCAGGTTGCCGATATGCCACTGTTTCGAGTCGCGCAACTGCCCCAGTTCTTCGCGGCTGATCGGCACCGATACCGGCAGGCCGGGCCGCGCGCGCACCGAATAGGCAGCCACGGTGCTGGCGCCGCGGCCGTTGCGCAGATAATCCAGGTAAACCTTGCCGACGCGATTCTTGGGGCCCATACGAGCGCTGAAGCGATCCGGCAACTCGCTGGCCATGAACTGCGAAATTGCCTTGCCGAAGGCCTTCAGCGTGTCCCAGTCGACATGCCGGGCCAACGGCACCACGAGATGCATGCCAGCACCGCCGCTGGTTTTCACGAAGATTTCCAGGCCCAGTTCGTCGAGCACCGAGAGGCTCAGGCGCGTGGCCTCCAGCACGGTGCGCCAGGGCAGCGCCGGGTCCGGGTCGAGGTCGAGGATCAGCCGGTCCGGCCGCTCGATGCTGGCGTAGGCGGCATTCCAGGTATGCAATTCGATGGTGCCCATCTGCACGGCGCCGACCAGGGCCGGTACGCTGTCGATGGCCATCAGCCGGTCGTGACCGGGGTCGAGGTCGGCATCCAGATGACGGATATTGGGAATCGCCAAGCGCTCGGCATGCTTCTGGAAGAACTGCTCGCCGCCGACGCCGCCTGGCGCGCGCAACAGCGAGACCGGCCGATTGCGTACGTCGGGCAGCAGCCAGTCGGCAATCTCGGCGTAGAAGCGTGCGAGCTGCGCCTTGCTGGTGCCGCTCTGCTCGTCGATGACACGCTCTGGATGACTGACCGACACCTCGCCGATCTGCTCACGCCCCTTGCGCGGCGAAACCTTGCCGGGCTCTTCATTTCCTGACGCGCCCTCTTCCACGACCTTGGCTGACGCCGGCTGTTCCTCGACGATCTGCTCGACCGGCTTGTCGCTGCGCTCGCCGACGAAGGCGCCCTGGCGCACCAGGCCCTCGCCGGTCCAGCCGGCGAAGGCCACCTCGACCACCAGTTGCGGCTCGATCCACTGCACGCCACGGCGCTGGGCCGCGCCTGGCTGCTTGTGCAGCGGCGAGTCATCCCGCGCCAGCGCTTTCATGCGTTTGTGCAGATTGGCGAGCAGCGCCTCGTTGAAGCCGGTGCCGACCCGCCCAGCGTAGCGCAGGCCCTTCGCCTCGTTGACCGCCAGCAGCAGCGCACCGAAACCCGAGCGGCTGCCCTGGGGCTTGGTGAAACCGACCACCACGAACTCCTGGCGCTGCCGGCACTTGAGCTTGATCCAGTCGGCGCTGCGCGAGGATCGATAGGGGCTGCCGGCACGCTTGCCGATCACCCCTTCCAGACCCAGGGCACAGGCGCTACCCAGCACGCTCTGATGATCGACCTCGAAGGCCTCGGAGAAGTGCAGCGGGCCTTTGCGTTTAGGCAGCTTCTGCTGCAACGCTTCGCGGCGTTGCTCGACCGGCAATTCGCGCTGGTCGACGCCATCGAGCCAGGGCGCGTCGAACAGGAAATACAGGATGTCGCCGCTGCGCGCGTCATCGAAGGCGTTCTGCAGGGCCTGGAAATCCGGCATGCCCTGTTTGTCGAGCACCACCGCCTCGCCGTCCAGCCAGCTGTCGCCAAGCCTCAGTTTCTCCAGCGCCTTGGCCTGGGGCGCCATGCGCGCCGTCCAGTCGTGGCCGTTGCGGCTGAACAGCGTCACTTCGCCGCCTTTGACGCGGGCCATAATCCGGTAACCGTCGTACTTGATCTCGTAGAGCCAGTCGCCGGCCGGCGGCGACTCAACCAGGGTGGCCAGCTCGGGCGACAGGCTATCCGGCATGGCAATCTTGGCGGCTTTCTTGCGGCTCGCCTTGGCCGGTGCCTTGCTGCGCGATTGGCTCTCGCGCGCCTGGTTGGCGGCGGGCTTTTCCATGCCACCCACCAGCTCGCCGCTGATCACGCTGGCCGGCAGCTCGCTGACGATGTCGTACTCGTCGGCGGGCCGGGCCACGTCATCCTGCTCCTTGATCAACAGCCACTGCTGCTTGTCGCCGCTGCCTTTCAGGCGGGTGCGCACCAGGGTCCAGGCACCACTGAGCTTCTCGCCGATCAGGGTGAACTTGAGCTTGCCGGCCTCATACGCCGCGACGGGATCGCCCTCGGGCTGCCAGATACCCTGATCCCAGACGATCACATCGCCTGCGCCATAGTTGCCCTCGGCAATGCTGCCCTCGAAGCTGGCGTAAGCCAGCGGATGATCCTCGACATGCACAGCCAGGCGCTTCTGCTTAGGGTCCAGGCTCGGCCCCTTGGGCACGGCCCAGCTTTTCAGGGTGCCTTCCAGCTCCAGGCGAAAGTCGTAGTGCAGGTTTCGGGCATCGTGCTTCTGCACCACGAACGTCAATGCACCCGCCTTGGCCCGGCTGCGCCGCGCAGGTTCGCGGGGCTCGCTGGTGGAGTCGAAATTGCGCTTGCGGTTGTATGCACTGGTTGCCTTGGCCATGGCCGCTTACCTCACTTGGCCGAGCGTTTGCGCGCCGGTTTGCTGGAATTGCCCTCGAGGCTGCGCTTGAGCAGATCGGTAAGGTCGATGACGTCGGCGCTCTTGCTCGGCGGCTTGCGCTCACCACTTTCCACGTCTTCGATCTTGCCGGCTTTGGCCTTCTTCTCGACCAGTTTCATGATCTTGTCGCGGAAGGTGTCCTGATACTCATCGGGCGACCACTCGACGCTCATGTCACGCACCAGGCGCTTGGCCATATCGCGCTCGCCCTTGCTGAGCTTGGCGCCGGTCACCGCCGCACTCAGCTCCAGGGTATCCAGGCCACGCACTTCATCGGGCCAGCGCAGCATTACCAGCAGCAGCGCATCGCCGTCGACCATCACCGCCGCCAGGTGCTGCTTGACGTGCAGTACCACGTTGGCGAGCGCCACCTTGCCGGAGCTCTTGAGGGTCTGCTGCAGCAGCGCATAGACCTTTTCGCCGCGCTTGTCCGGCGCCAGGTAATAGGGGCGCTCGATGTTCTGCAGGGGAATGTTCTCGGCATCGAGAAAACCGAAGATGTCGATGGTCTGGGTGGACTCGGGGTGAGCAGCGCGAATCTCGTCTTCGCTGATGATCACGTAGCGGCCCTTTTCCACCTGCACGCCCTTGGCGATGTGCTCCTTGTCGACTTCCTTGCCGGTGGCCTTGTTGACCCGCTTGTAGCCAACCGGCTCCATGCTGCGCGCATCCAGCCAGTCGAAGTCGATGCCCTTGGATTCGGTGGCCGAAACCAGCGACACGGGAATGTGAACCAGCCCGAAACTGATCGCCCCTTTCCAGATTGCACGCGCCATGTGGCGATCTCCCGTAATGTTGGCCTTTACGGGTGACTGGCCGGTAAAAACAAAAGTTTCAGTGATCCGCCGGAGGGCCCGGCGGCAACGGCGCGGGCTCGCGCCGGGAGGGAATGGGGCTATAGCGCGACGCCGTCGCGGTAGATCACGTCGCCGTCGATGGTGATGTCGCGGATCTGGCGCAGCATGTTGTCGGCGGCGGTTTCCGCCTCGCTCTCGCACACCGAGCCCAGTGCTGGCACCCAGAGCAACTGCACGGCAGCGCCGGCGCATTTGGGTTGGTACTCGATCAGGCCAACGTAGTGTTGGCCGTCCTTCATGGCGTCCGTCCAGGCAATGCATCCCTTGAAATTACGGAACATACCCAGCTCCCATCTTCACGAGGTACTCCATAAGAGCGCTGCCAGCTCGCAGACGTTCCCGTCATCTACGCGCGCGCTTCTCCAGCCAGGCGATCAGGTGCGGCACGGTGTTGAAGATGAACAGCGCCATCAGCGTGGCCAGCACCGCCGTGGCCTCGCGCCCCATGCCGATGGTGATGCCGATGGCCGCGGTCAGCCAGATGCCGGCGGCGGTGGTGAGGCCCTTCACCTCGGTCATCGAGTCGCCCTTGATGATGGTGCCGGCGCACAGGAAGCCGATACCGGCGACCAGGCCCTGGATGACCCGACTCATGGCATCGTGCTCGGCGCCCATCTGCGCCGGCACCAGCACGAACATCGCCGAGCCGATGGCCACCAGCATATGGGTGCGCACGCCGGCCGCCTTGCCGCTGGTTTCTCGCTCGAAGCCCAGCAAGCCGCCTAGCAGCGCCGCCAGCAGCAGCCGCAGGGTGACCTGGGTCAACTGCTCGGGGGTACTCAGATCGGAAAATTCGCTGGCCAGCGTGGCCAGTACCGCGTCCCAGAAACTCAAGTCTGTTGCTCCAGCCTGCTCGCTCATGAAGTCCAGCGCTGCGCTCGCCCGCGCCTGTGCAATCGACCCGTGCCTCGACCAGAGGTTTGCCTTTTTTGCCAGCTTACCGCTGGGCGAAAAACCTGAACGCCATGCAACGCCGGCTTCTCTATTGTCCTGACAGGCGAGCACGCCGCCTCGCGTCCGAGGCGCACGACGAAAGGAGGTTCGGATGTCCAGAAATCACTACTTTCTCGTCAGCTACCGGCTTGGCAAGCAGAAGAAATCCACGGAAGTGCAGGCTGCAGCCTCGGTGCTAACGCCCGAACAGGCCCGTTACCACATCGAATCGCTGCACAGCAGCGAGCTGCCCAGCGAGATCACCGATATCGAAGTGAAGCCGATGGGTGATGCGGCCGACCAGGAACCCGGCCAGCAGCGACAGACTTGAGCACGATCATGAGCAACCTTGGCCCCATCGAGAAAATCGCCCTCTACGGCGCACCGGATCGCGTCAACGACGCGTTGCAGGACGTCGCGCTGGAGCGCGGTCTGCAGGTCGTGGTGATCGTCGATGACCCGACCGATATCGCTGCACGCCCAGGTCTGGCGGCCAAAAGCGGCACGCCGTTCGACGCTGACAGCGTGGCGCGAAGCGTGGCCGGCACGGATGCGGTGATCATGGTGCTGAACAGCCGTTCGCTGCATATCGGGGGGTTCGAACGCACCTACGACGCCATCATCGCCTTGCTCGAAGGGCTGCCGACGGCGCGGGTCGAACGCCTGATGCTGATCGGTGAGCACGGTTGGCTGGATCGCGATGACGGGCTACCGACCGAGAAACTCGAACACCTGCAACACAGCCTGCATAAATCGCCACTGGCGTGGACGCTCGTCGATGCCCCCGTTAAAGAGCCAAATGCATTCATGACGCTGCAACAATACGCCTGCAGCGTGATAGACCAATGCCTGCAGGGGACGAGCGTCAAACAGCGTTTGCACGTCGACTCTCGCCCGCAGGCCGAGGAGGCCCCATGAGTCCTGAAAGCTATATTCTGTTGATGATTTCCGGTTGGTTACTGGTATCGGCGGCCATGTTGTGGGGCATGTTGCGCCTGCTCAAACGTCATCAGCTCGAAGCCCAGCTGGCCGAAGACTTCCCTGCCCTGCCCGCCTCACCCAGCGATCCGGTATGGCGTCGCCAGCATGCACCGCGACGCGCCAAACTGCGCGCCCGTGCCCAGCGTACCTGTCAGCAGCATGCGCACGTGCTGATGAGCTAAGAATCAGTTGACGATTTTCAGGCAACGTTGAAGAGGCAGCTATAAGGCAGAAGCGGCCGTTCGCGTAACGCGTAGGAGGGGCTTTAGCCCCGAGCTTTTTATCAAGGCGAACAAAGAACTCGCGGCTAAAGCCGCTCCTACAAAAGTGTTCTGCTCACCGGCCTCTGCCGCCACTTTGCAGGCAAAGCGCTGGAGTCGGGCCGGACGATTGTGAAAAGCTTCTAATACCCAGCTGAAAGCCCCTGCACCTCGCGGTACAGGGGCTTTTTCACGTCAGGCTGGAATCGCCTTGGTCAGTGGCTCGCGGGCCCACACGCGGTGCTTGGCGATGGCCGCGGTGAACGGCTGAACCAACCCGCTACCCGCCTTCCCGGTGAGCAGCCCCTCATCTTCCTTGAGGCGCAGCAGCTTGAGCAGGTCGGCCGATTCGCCGCACAGGCCGATGGCCTTGAGGTGCTTGTAGGCTTCGAGCAGGTAATGCAGTGCCACGCCATCGCCCTCCAGGGCCTTGGCGAAGCTCGCACCACCCGGCACCCATACCGCATCAAAGGCCACCGAAGGCAGGCCCTGCATGGAGTCGTTGGGCACCAGCTGCTTGCCGGCGTCGCTCTTCACCGGCGCGGCGCTCGGCGCCAGCAGCTTGAACTGCGCACCCTGCTTGTCCAGCTCGACGGTAAGCGCATCGATATCCGCCTGCTTGACGCCATCGCCAATCAGGATCGCGATCTTGCGCGACTTGATATTGCCCGGCAGCAGGTTCATCTGGCTCAGGGCCGGCGACGCCTTGAGGGAGATTTCCGGCACTTGCACGGTCGGCCCGCTCGGCGCGTCGACACCGACGTTGGCTGCTACCTGCTTGGCCAGATCCAGGTCGATGTTGGCGAGAATCTCGTGCACCTGGCGCTCACGGATGTACAGGCGCTCGACCTTGCCGAGTTCGAAGCTGTAAGCCGCGACGATGTGCGCTTTTTCGGCGTCGCTCATGCTGTTGAAGAACAGCCGCGCCTGGGAGAAGTGGTCGCCGAACGACTCGGCGCGCTTGCGGATCTTCGGCCCGGACACTTCCTCGGGATAGCTGACGTAGCCGCCGCCCTTCGGGGCTTCGGGAGTTTCCTTCGGCCAGCCGCCATCGATGGAATTCGGCTCGTAGGAAGCGCGGCCCTTGTTGATGGTCTGGCGGTGGAAGGAGTCGCGGTTGTTGTTGTGGAACGGGCAGACCGGACGGTTGATCGGAATCTCGTTGAAGTTGGGGCCACCCAGGCGCAGCAGCTGGGTGTCGGTGTAGGAGAACAGCCGGCCCTGCAGCAGCGGGTCGTTGGTGAAGTCGATACCGGGCACGATGTTGGCCATCTGAAAAGCCACCTGCTCGGTCTCGGCAAAGAAGTTGTCCGGGTTGCGGTTCAGCACCATTTTGCCGACCACGCGCACTGGCACCTGCTCTTCGGGCACCAGCTTGGTGGCATCGAGCAGGTCGAAGTCGAACTTGTGCTCGTCCTCCTCGGGAATCACCTGCAGGCCCAGTTCCCACTCCAGCGGGTCGCCGTTTTCGATGTCGTCCCACAGGGTACGACGATGGAAATCCGGATCCTTGCCGGCGAGCTTCTGCGCCTCGTCCCAGACCAGGGAGAACACGCCGGCCACCGGGCGCCAGTGGAATTTCACGAAATGCGCGCGGCCTTCGGCGTTGACAAGTCGATAGGTGTGCACGCCAAAGCCCTGCATGCCGCGAAAGCCCACCGGGATGGCGCGGTCGGACATGGTCCAGAGCACCATGTGGGCCGACTCAGGGGTCAGCGACACGAAGTCCCAGAAAGTGTCGTGGGCGGATGCGCCGGTGGGGATCTCGTTGTGTGGCTCAGGCTTCACCGCATGCACGAAGTCGGGAAACTTGATGGCGTCCTGGATGAAGAACACCGGCATGTTGTTGCCGATCAGGTCGAAGTTGCCTTCGTCGGTATAGAACTTGGTGGCGAAACCGCGCACGTCGCGCACGGTGTCGGCCGAGCCGCGCGGGCCCTGCACGGTGGAGAAGCGCACAAACACCGGCGTCTTCTTGCTCGGGTCGGTGAGGAAATCCGCCTTGGTCAGCTCGCTCAGGTCTTCGTAGACCTGGAAATAGCCATGGGCTGCTGCGCCGCGGGCATGCACCACGCGCTCGGGGATACGCTCGTGATCGAAGTGGGTGAGCTTCTCGCGCAGGAACACGTCTTCGAGCAGCGATGGGCCGCGCTCGCCGGCGCGCAGGCTGTTCTGGTTGTCGGCGATGCGCGTGCCGTGGTCGTTGGTCAGGGCCTGGCCGGTGGCGTCTTCACGGAAACGTTCGAGTTGTTCGATCTTCTTGTTGCTGTTGCCGCGGTCGACGGTGTCGGTTCCCGCCAACTCGCTGGTACGGCCCTTGTCTTTGGACTTCATCAGTCATCTCTCCTCACATGGGTATCGCCCGCCGAATCGATCGGGGGCAACAGCGTCCTCCGCGCTCAGGCAGGCACGGTATGGACGTATGGACGCCTCACGAATGTGAGGCCATTTGGCTGGGGACGTTCGGGTTATTTGGCGAGGCGATGCCCTGCAACAGGACGGACGGCACTAAAGCCTGGCCTCGGCATGAAAAAGCCCGGCATGCGCAAGGCATGCCGGGCTTGTCGTTATGGCGCAGCGATCAGCTGTCGATGCCGGACACGTTCCAGA
The DNA here is from genome assembly GCF_900112645.1 of Phytopseudomonas straminea. Lineage (GTDB taxonomy): Bacteria > Pseudomonadota > Gammaproteobacteria > Pseudomonadales > Pseudomonadaceae > Aquipseudomonas > Aquipseudomonas straminea. The sequence continues at coordinate 229,610 of NZ_FOMO01000002.1, forward strand.
TTTCCTTGGCGTATTCGCGGATGGTGCGATCCGAGGAGAACCAGCCGGTGCGCGCGGTATTGAGTACCGCCGCCTGCCACCAGCGATCCGGGGTGCGCCAGAGGATGTCGACCTTGCGCTGCGCTTCCCAGTAGGCCTGGAAGTCGGCGCAGACCAGGAAGCGGTCGTGGGCCAGCAGGCCGTCGATCAGCCCGGTGTAGCGGCCCGGATCGTCCGGCGAGAACACCCCGGAGCGGATCGCCTCCAGTGCACCGGCCAGGCGCTCGGAAGCCGCCACCTCGGCGCTCATGTTCAGGTCACGCCGCGAACGCGCGGCGACCTGCTGGGCGGTCATGCCGAAGATGAACATGTTCTCGCGGCCGATCTGCTCGGACATCTCCACGTTAGCGCCATCCAGGGTGCCGATGGTCAGCGCACCGTTGAGGGCGAACTTCATGTTGCTGGTACCGGAGGCCTCCAGGCCGGCCGTGGAAATCTGCTCAGAGAGATCCGCTGCCGGGATGATCACCTCGGCCAAGCTGACATTGTAGTTGGGGATGAACACCACCTTGAGCAGTCCGCGCAGGGTCGGGTCGGCATTGACGGTGCGGCTGATGTCGTTGGCCAGCTTGATGATCAGCTTGGCCTGGTGGTAGCTGGCTGCAGCCTTGCCGGCAAAGATCTTCACCCGCGGCGCCCAGTCGGTGGCCGGGTCGTTGCGCATCGCCTGGTACAGCGCCACGGTGTGCAGCAGGTTGAGCAGTTGGCGCTTGTATTCGTGGATGCGCTTGACCTGCACGTCGAAGATCGCCTGGGTGTCCAGGCTGATGCCCATGCGTTCGCGCACCAGTTCCGCCAGGGCCTTCTTGGCGTGCTGGCGCTGAGCGGCGAACTGCTTGCGGAACGACGATTTGGCAGCGAACGGTTCGAGCGAGCGCAGGGTGGTTTCCGGCGTGTCGAGCACGCCCTCGCCCAGCGCGCCGACCAGCAGCTCGGTCAGCTGCGGGTTGGCCTGGAACAACCAGCGGCGGAAGGTCACGCCGTTGGTCTTGTTATTGATGCGCTCCGGGTACAGACGATGGAAGTCGCTGAACACGCTCTTGCGCATCAGGTTGGTGTGCAGCGCCGACACGCCGTTGATGCTATGCGAACCCAGGAATGCCAGGTTACCCATGCGCACGCGGCGACCATGGTCCTCGTCGATCAGCGAGATGGAGCGCAGCAGGTCGAAATCGTGGATGTCCTTCGCGCGCAGCGAATCGATGTGGTACGCGTTGATCAGGTAGATGATCTGCATGTGCCGCGGCAGAAGGCGCTCCATCAGCGATACCGGCCAGGACTCCAGCGCCTCGGGCAGCAGGGTGTGGTTGGTATAGGACAGGGTCGCGGTAGTCAGCTTCCAGGCCTCGAACCACTCCAGGCGGTACACGTCGACCAGCAGGCGCATCAGCTCGGCCACGGCGATAGCCGGGTGAGTATCGTTGAGCTGGATGGCGACGCGGTCGGGCAGCGAATGAATGTCGAGGTTCAGCTCCAGGTGCCGGGCGATCAGGTCCTGCAGCGAGGCGGACACGAAGAAGAATTCCTGGCGCAGACGCAATTCCTGGCCGGCTTCGGTGCTGTCGGCCGGATAGAGCACGCGGGAGATACTCTCGGCCTTGACCACATCGGCCACCGCGCCGAAGTGATCGCCGGCGTTGAAGCGCTCCAGCTGCAGATCTTCCTCGGCGCGGGCCCGCCACAGGCGCAGGGTGTTGACGCTGGAATGGCGCCAGCCGACCACCGGGGTGTCGTAGGCAATGGCGCGCACCTGCTCGTTGGGGTGCCACTCGTGGCGCGAGATGTCGCCGGAGTCAGCCAGGTTCACCACGCTGCCGCCGAAGCCGACGCTGTAGCTGACTTCCGGGCGCTCGAACTCCCATGGGTTGCCGAAATCCAGCCAGGTTTCGGTGTGCTCCTGCTGCCAGCCGTCGACCACCACCTGGCGGAACAGGCCGTGCTCATAGCGGATGCCATAACCGTGGGCGGCGATATTCAGGGTCGCCATGCTTTCCATGAAGCAGGCGGCCAGGCGGCCCAGACCACCGTTGCCGAGGGCAGCATCGGGCTCCAGATTGCGAATCTGCTCGAAGTCCACATCCAGCTGCGCCAGCGCTTCGCGGGCGGTATCCAGCAGGCCGAGATTGCTGAGGTTGTCGACCAGCAGGCGACCGATCAGGAACTCCAGCGAGAGGTAGTAGACGCGCTTCTGCTCCTGACGATCGACCTGCAGGGAAGCATCTTCCCAGTGGTCGATCAGATGGTCGCGAGCGGCCAGGGCGACCGCTTCGAACCAGTCGTGGGCGAAGGCGTTACCTGGATCCTTGCCCACCGAATACCTGAGCTTGGCCAGGATCAGTTGTTTGAAAGTATCGACGGTGTCTGTTGCTTTCACTGTTTCCTCGGCCATGCGGGTTCGCTCCCTGAATCAGTTGTAGACGTGGCCGTTATGACCCTCTTCGGCGCCGCGGCTGGCGGCGAACAACATGGAGTCGGCGGTCGGCGCGTTCTTCAGGCCTTCATAGGTGATGCCGCCGGCGCGGGCCTGCAGAAAGGCCTTCTTGGCTTCCCAGAGCGAATCTTCGCGGATGCCGTCGAGCAGATCATGGCCGGTCAGGGTCAGGCCGTTGGCGATGGAGACCGGCGCGCCGTTCCACGGATGGTGCTGGGAGCACTCGATCAGGTTGGCCTGGCACATCAGATGAATATGGTAGCTGACCGATTCGGCAGTGTGCTCGCCGACTTGCTGCGGGTAAAAGTGGTGTCCGGTTTCCAGTGCTTCGATCTGCAACAGCAGTTCACGGATCAGTTCCCAATCACGTTTCATCAAGGATCTCCTCAAATAAGGTTCAGCGGCTGGCGGGCGCATGCCAGAGCGCACCCGGCCCCAAAAGCACTTAGCAATGAGTCCGGTATCCAGAAGAGAGTTCCATTGCTCTGCCCAAATGCCGACGACCACTCATCCAGCGCCCTGAACCCGACGCTATGCTGGCCTGCCACACAGGTATGACCCCGCTTTGGAGGAGACCGAGATGCCACGTGGAAGCAAAGACAAGTACACCGAGGCCCAGAAACGCAAGGCGGCGGCCATCGAATCCAGCTACGAGGAGCGCGGCATCCCCGAAGACGAGGCACGGGCCAGGGCCTGGGCGACCGTCAACAAGCAGTCCGGCGGCGGCGAGCGCGCGGGCGGCTCGGGGCGCCAGACCAGCGCAGGGCAGAAGGCCAGCGCCCGCCAGGATTCCGCCCGCCAGGCAGCCGCTAGCCGACGCGGCGAGGTGCATCCCAACCGCCCCCTGGACGAACAGAGCAAGCAGGAACTGCTGCACCTGGCTCGCGCCCGACAGATCAGCGGTCGCTCGACCATGCGCAAAGCCGAACTGCTCAGCGCCCTGAAGAAAGCCTCTTGATAGGAGCCCCCATGCCTGCACATGACAACAAACGCAGCGCGACCAACCTGGCGCCCATGGAACGGGTGATCTCCATCGCCGGCGGTGCACTGTTGATTCGCAAGGGGCTGGCCATCGGTGGCCTGTTAGGGCTGACCGACATCGCGGCCGGCGCACTGGGCATCTTTCGCGGGGTGACCGGCATCTGCCCGGCCAAACGGCGCATGGCGGCGCGTGGCGGCGCGTGGCAAGGCCGCAGCGCTGAAACGCCTGCTGCCGCCGCAGCGCCTGTTGGAACAGTAATCGACTAGCGGTAGGAGCAGATCATCGCCAGAAACTGGTTTTCGGTGCTGGTGCCGTGGGGTGCGGCTTCATCCCAGAGAAGCAACTCGCCGTTGTAGTAGGCGAAATACAGCGCGCCTTCCTGATCATCGCGCTTGGCGAAGCCGCACACCGCCAGGTCATCGCCGGCCGCATTGGCCGCCGTACCGAACAGGGTGTCGAATTCGACGCCATCGGCATCGATGGCCGTGAACAGACTGGCCTTGGCCGACTCGATATCCGCTTCGCTCGGCGTGACCTGCACCCGGGTTGGGTTGATCTTGCCGGTCACCGGCACCTGCAACGCCGGCGGCTTGCCGGGCGTGGTGCAACCGGTCAGCAACAACAGCACCGCGAAACCCGCCATCAGGCTCTTCATCTGCTCACTCCCAAGTCGATGCCGGGCTATATGTAGCAGCGGCGCCGCATTGTATGCCAGATCGGTGCGTCACGCCGGTTAGGGCCGGCGTGACAGTTGGACTCGTGGCGACCGGCGATTCCGAAGCGTGCCGCTTTGGCTGGCATCGACCGAACCGGCGCGCTAAATTGCGCCCTTGCCTGCCCTCATTCCGGAGCTTCCATGACCACCGACGACACCTGCGCCGATCTGCTGCTCGACAACCAGGTGTGCTTCGCCCTGCATTCGACCTCGCTGATGATGACCAAGGTCTACAAGCCGCTGCTCAAGAAGCTCGGCCTGACCTATCCGCAGTACCTGGCGATGTTGGTGTTGTGGGAAGGCGACGGCATCACCGTGAGCGAGATCAGCGCACGCCTGCTCACCGACCCGGGCTCGCTGACCCCGCTGCTCAAGCGCCTGGAAGCCGAGGGCCTGATCGACCGCAAGCGCAGCAGCACCGACGAGCGCGTGGTGCATCTGCACCTCACCGACAAGGGCCGCGCCCTGCACGCCGAGGCCCGACAGATTCCCGGCTGCATCCTCGACGCCAGCGCCCAGACGGCAGATCGCCTGGCCAGCCTCACCGCGGAACTGACAGCCCTGCGCAAGCAACTGCAGGACAGCCTCTGAGCACAGGCGTGCAATCGACAGGTAGTAGCCCGGATCTACACTGAGCATCGTCGAGACGATTCAGGTTCGCCAATCTTGCGATTTCTCGAAAATACCTTGCGCGCAAACTAAACAACAACTAGAGTTCACATCGAGTAGTTAAATTGCGCACCAACAAACACCGCACAAATCAAATACGAGGATTTCACCATGTCTATCGAAACCGTTGCCTACCGCGCCTACGCCGAAGCCACTGGTGGCCGTGAAGGCCGTGCCATTTCCTCCGACGGCGTGCTCGACGTCGCGCTGACCACACCGAAGGAGCTGGGCGGCGCTGGCGGCCAGGGCACCAACCCCGAGCAGCTGTTCGCTGCCGGCTACTCGGCCTGCTTCCTGGGCGCGATCAAGTTCGTCGCGGCTCGCGACAAGCACAAGGTTTCGCCGGACAGCTGGATCGAAGGCATCGTCGGCATCGGCGCGGTGCCCACCGGCTTCGCCATCGAAGTGGAATTGAAGATCACCCTGCCGGGCCTGGATCGTGAAGAGGCCAAGGCGCTGATCGACAAGGCGCACATCGTCTGCCCGTATTCCAACGCGACCCAGGGCAACATCGACGTGACCCTGACGCTGGTCGAATAAGCGCCCGCCGCACCAACGCGAACGCCCCGGCATGGACCGGGGCGTTCGCGTTTCTGGCCTCAGGCGGCACGGCTTTTCAGGTGCTGGATCGCCCCGCTCTTCCATGCGCTGTTGATTACTTCCTGCAGCAGCGGCTGGGCGAAGTAGCGCTCGAGGTCGGTACTGCTGCGCCAGCGGCTGTGCAATTGCCAGCGCTGGCGATCACGTTGTAGTTCAAACGCCAGGCAACCGTCCAGACGGCGTGTCGGCTCCAGCAGATCACGCAGGTAGCCACCCAGTTCCTCACAACGACCAGGAGCGGCTTCGAGCACGGTGATGTGGGTTTGCAGGGTCATGTTTTTCTCCCTAGATCCAGTTGGCGATGCCACGGCGGATCCGCCGTGGCATCTGCCCTGTCAGTGGATGCTTGCCGTCGGGCGCACCACCAGTTCGCTGACGTCGACGTCCGCCGGTTGCTCGATGGCATAGGCCACGGCCCTGGCGATGGCCGACGGGCTGATGGCCACCTTGCGAAATTCGCGCATGGCGTCGCGGGCGCCTTCATCGGAGATGCTGTCGGCCAGTTCCGATTCCACCACGCCGGGCGACACCAGGGTGACGCGGATGTCGCCACCGACCTCCTGACGCAGGCCGTCGCTGATCGCCCGCACCGCGTACTTGGTGGCGCAGTACACCGCCGCGGTCGGCGAGACCCGGTAGGCGCCGATCGACGCCACATTGATGATCTGCCCGCTACGCTGGGCCTGCATGACCGGCAAGGCTGCAGCGATGCCGTGCAGCACGCCGCGGATGTTGACGTCGATCATGCGATTCCACTCGTCCAGCTTCAGCGCCTCGATCATCGACAGCGGCATCACCCCGGCATTGTTGAGCAGCACGTCGACGCGGCCGTACTCGGCCATGGCGGCATCGACGAAGGCCTGCACGTCGGCCGCATCGGTCACGTCCAGGCGACGGGCGATGGCCTGACCGCCGGAAGCGCGAATCTCCTCCACCAATTGCTCGAGGCGCTCGACCCGGCGGGCGCCGAGCACGACCCGCGCGCCCTTCTCGGCCAGCAAGCGCGCACAACCTTCGCCAATGCCACTGCTGGCGCCGGTGATGAGTACGACTTTTTCTTGGATATTGTTCATGGTGCGATCCTCTGGTCAGTGCGGCAAACCGTGCCGCGATGGATCCAGAGTAGGAGCCGAGGTCCCTTTCACGTTAGCCGGATACTGGAACATTCTTGCCTGATCGTGCGGATCTGCGTAAAGAATCTGCCAGAGGCGGCCCATTGTGGGGCATGCAGCGCAGGTGATTGCCTAATGCTGCGCAACGCTTGCCCAATACTCCGAAGATCGATGGCCGCGCAGGACGTCTGGGCAATTCCCGGATAGGCTTCGCACAAATTCGCGAGTGAGTTCATGATGCAAACAGACCAGCCTGATGACCTGGCCCTTCGCCAACGCGAACTGGCCCACCTGATTCAGCAGAACACCCCGACCGAGGGCATGCACGATACCCTCATCGACGGCCTGGGGCTGGCCTACACCACGGCGCCCAGCCTGCCCATGCCGACGCTGTACCGGCCGTGCCTGTGCATCATCGCCCAGGGCCGCAAGGAAATTCGCCTGGGTGCCGAGCAGTATTACTACGACCCGCTCAATTACCTGGTGGCCTCGGTCACCCTGCCGGTCACCGGCCAGGTGATCGAAGCGACCCCCGAGCAGCCCTACCTGAGCGTGCGCCTGGACATCGACCCGGCGGTGATCAGCGAACTGCTCTCCGCCGCCGGGCCGATCGGCCTGCCGGCGCCCGGCCCGAGCCGCGCGTTGTTCGTCGATCGCCTCGACGCATCGATGCTCGATGCGGTGATTCGCCTTCTGCGCCTGCTCGACACGCCCCGCGACGCAGCCATGCTGGCGCCGCTTGCGCTGCGCGAGATTTTCTATCGCCTGCTGCGCAGCCCCCAGGGCCAGCGCCTGCGCGAAATCGTCATGGCCGACAGCCAGAGCCATCGTATCGCCCGCGCCATCGAATGGATCAACCGCCATTACGACAAGCCGCTGCGCATCGAAGAACTGGCCCGCGAGGTCAACCTCAGCGCCTCCACCCTGCACCACCGCTTCAAGGCCGTCACCGCCCTGAGCCCGTTGCAGTACCAGAAGCAGCTGCGCCTGCAGGAGGCGCGCCGGCTGATGTTCAGCGAAGGTTTGGAAGCGGCATCGGCGAGCTTTCGCGTCGGCTACGAGAGCCCCTCGCAATTCAGCCGGGAGTACAGCCGCCTGTTCGGCGCCCCGCCGCTGCGCGACATGCACCGCCTGCGCAACGCGGGTTGAGCGCTGGAAGGCAAAAGCGGTCGGTGACCGTAGGATGGGTGAAACCCATCAAATCGCGATGGGTTTCACCCATCCTACGGCCTTCACCTGTGGGAACGGCCCATGCCAGTGATTTTTCGCGGGCATGGCCCGCTCCCACAGATGATCACCACGCCGTCCTGAGGGAACAACTGGCCGCTCCCGCCACTTTTCCAGTCCGCCTCGATGAATCCGAACGCAGCGACGAAGCCGTCTCTCAGAAACGCTGAGTGACGGTCGCCGTCACTGTCCGCTCCTCGCCCAGATAACACGCCACAGCCGAGTAGCAGGACGCCACGTAGTACTCGTCGGTGAGGTTGCTGGCGGTGAGCTGCAGCGATGTTCCCTTCAAGCCGACCTGGCTCAGATCGTAACCCACCGACGCATCGAACAGCGTATAGGACGGCACGTTGAAATCGTTCAGCTCGCTGCCCTCGCTGTGGCCGACATAGCGCGCACCGGCACCGACGGTCAGCCCGGCCAGTGCGCCATCGCTGAAGCGGTAGTCGGCCCACAGGCTGGCCATTCGCTCGGGCGTCTGCGGCGGCGTATTGCCCTTGGCGTCCACCACGGCGGCACCATCGTTGACGAAGTAGGATTTGCTGTAAGAAACGTCCGCGTAGGTGTAGCTGGCGATCAGTTGCAGGTTGTCGACCGGCTTGAAGCGCGCCTCCAGCTCGACGCCACGTGACCGGATGCCGCCCACGCCCTTGTAGAAGCTGTCGGTGACCAGGCTGTTTTCCTTGGCGTACAGGTTCTCCATTTCCAGGTTGAAGAACGACAGGGTGTACAGATCGTCCGTCCCCGGCGGCTGAAACTTGAGGCCGGCTTCCCACTGCTCGCCGGTGGTCGGGTCGAGGATCTGCGCACCGCTGGAGTAATTGGAGGTCGGGTTGAACGAGGTCGAATAACTGACATAGGGCGAGAGGCCGTTATCGAATGCGTAGAGCACGCCGACGTGGCCGCTGAGCTTCTCCCCCTGGTTATCGTCCTTGCCGCTGATCTCGTCATCGATGGATACGTCGTACCAGTCCTGGCGCAGGCCGAAGGACAGGTTCCAGTTGTCGATCTCGACCAGGTCCTGCAGGTACAGGCCGGTCTGCTTCTGCCGCCGCAGGGCATCGTTGATCGAACGCAGGGCCGTCAGGTCACCGTAATCCTGCACCGGGTCGAACACGTCGATGGGTGCGCCTGCGGTATCGCTCTGGGCGGCGATCTTGTTCTTCGAGTACTGATAATCCAGGCCCAGCACCAGGGTGTGCTGGGCTGCGCCGGTGGCGAAATCGGCCTGCAGCATGTTGTCGACGATCCAGGCGTGCAGCTGCTCCTGGCCGCCACTGTAGCCGCGGCGCAGCTGGTTGCCACTGACGTAACCGGAACCCCAGACCTGGCTGTTCGACACCCGGGCATCCAGATAGCGGAAGTTCTGCCGCGCGCTCCAGGTGTCGTTGAAGCGATGCTCGAGTTCATAACCGAGCATCTGCTGGGTGCGGGTGAACTCGTCGAGCGCCGGGTCGCCCTCGAAGAAGCTGCTCGAGATACGCCGCCCATCACGTTTGTGCACGGTACCGGAGGCCGGCAGGCTGCCGTGATAGCCGCCGTTGGGGTCGTCCTGCAGATAGGCGTAGAGCGTCATGAAGGTGTCGTCACTGAGGTTCAACGCCAGGCTGGGCATCAGCGCATAGCGCGTCTCGGTGACGTGATCGGCCTGGGCATCGGCGTCCTTGGCGAGGCCGACCACCCGGTAGGCGACGTTCTCGCTCAAGGGCCCGGTGACGTCGAAGCCCAGAGACTTGCGGGCGTTGTTGCCATAGGACAGGTCGACCCGGCCGGACTGGGTGAAATCCGGTCGCTTGGTGCTGATGGCCGCCAAGCCGCCCGGGTTGCTGCGCCCGTAGAGCACCGAAGAAGGCCCCTTGAGAATGTCGATGCGCTCGATGAAGTACGGGTCGATCTGCAGGCTGCTGTAGGAGCCCGGATCCCCCATGGACTTGAGGCCATCGATGGTGATGTTGTCCACCGAGCCGTCGTTGATGCCGCGAATCGCCAGGTAGTCGTAACGGTGGGTGTTGCCATAGGGGTTGGTCAGCACGCCCGGGCTGTAGCGCATGGCATCGGCAGCGGTGAGCGCGCCCTGGCGCTCGATCTGCTCGCGGGTGACCACCGATACGCTCTGCGCGGTTTGTGCCAGCGCCTTACTGGTCTTGGTCGATACGCTGCTGTGGGTGGCGTTGTAGCCATCCATGCTGCCCAGCGCATTACCCAGCGCGAAGGCGCGCACATCGGTGCTCTCCAGCTCCAGCGAAGCGCTGCCGGTTGGCGCCGCGGCTTCCAGGGAGTAGCCGCCGCTACCATCGGCGACGACCTGCAGGCCGCTGCCCTGCAGCAGCCGCACGAAGCCCTCGTCGACACCCGCCTCGCCCTGCAGGCCCGGGCTCTGCTTGCCGGCAGTCAGCCGCGCATCGACCGACAGCAGCACGCCCGCCTCCGCCGCGAAACGGCTCAGCGCCGCCGACAGCGGCCCAGCCGGAATCTGGTAGCTGCGCGTCACCTGCTGATGGCTGCCGGCATCAATGGCCTGGGCCTGCACGAACAGCGGCGAACAGGCCGTCAGGGCCAGGGTAGCCAGGCGGATCGAACGGCGCAGAGCAAGGGGCGAAAAGCAGAGCGGTGACGACATGCAGCAGTCCTCGAGACATCGCCCGCGCAGGGTGCGCAAGGGCCGGATGTACTGAGGCCAGGCGAGATCGAAAAAGGGGAACCGCATTCGCAAAAATAATTTCACTGGCAGGCCATCAGCCGGTCAGCGGCTCTACCGTTACCCACCAGGGCAACCGCCGATTGACGCGGATCGGCAGGCTGCCGGCCAGGGCGTCGAGAATGCGCCCGGTGTCGCCCAGCGGATAGGCGCCGACCAGGCGCAGATCGGCCACCCGCGGGTCGCAGCCCAGGTAACCGGGCACGTAGTCGGCCAGTTCGGCAATGAAATCGTCCAGGCGCCGGTCATTGGCCAGCAACACGCCGCGGCTCCAGGCCTGGCGCGCCGGGTCCGCGGGCTCGCTGGCCGAAATGTCGCTGGCGCTGAAGCGCACCTGCTGGCCGGCCTGCAATACCTGGGCGGCGCGTGCGGGCGACGGCTCGATACGCACGGCCCCGGCGAACACGCTGAGCAGGGTGAAACCCTCGCCTTCGCGCACGCTGAACCGGGTGCCGAGAGCCTGCAGCCGCCCGTGCCGGGTATCGAGCAGCAGCGGGCGCGGGTCCTTAGCGGTGTCGAGCAGCACCTCGCCCTGCAGCAGTCGCAACAAGCGGGTCGAGGCGCTGTAATCGATGTCCACGGCGGTGCGACTGCCCAGCCAGAGGTGACTGCCATCGGCCAGGCGCAGATCCCGGATTTCCCCGGTGCCGGTACGCTCGCTGGCCAGCCAGGTGCGCCAAGGCCGGCCCTGCCCGGCAGCCGCCAACAATCCTGCGCCACCCAGCACGGCGAACAGTCCGAGCACCTGCCGCCGGCTGCGTGCAGGGCTGCGCAGGGCCTGAGCCGCGGCGCGCCGGCGGGTGTCGGCAGGCAGCCTGGCGAACTGGCTGCTGATCGCCTCGACCCGCTGCCAGGCCGCCGCATGTTCGGGGCGAGCCGCCAGCCATTGCTGCCAGACACGCTGCTGCTGGGCGCTGACTGGCGGATCGGCCAGCACCGCGAACCACTCGGCAGCCTGCTGCAAGGCAGCGTGATCAGGCGCCACGGCTCAACCCTCGGCCAACAGCAGGCACTGCAGCATGGCCTGGGCCATGTACTTCTTGACCATGCGCTCGGACACCTGCAGGCGCGTGGCGATGGCGGCGTAGGTCAGCCCGTCGAGCTGGGAAAGCAGGAACGCCTCGCGCACCTTCGCAGGCAGGCGCAGCAACATGGCATCGATGGCCAGCAGGGTTTCGATGATCAGCTCGGTGGTTTCCGGCGACGGTGCGTGCGGTTCCGGCTGCATCGCCAGGGCTTCGAGGTAGGCGCGCTCGATCGCCTGGCGACGCCAGTGGTTGACCAGCAGCGAATGGGCGATGGTCGACAGATAAGCCCGCGGCTCACGCAGCGACGGCACTTCGCGGTGCTTGGCGAGCAGGCGCACGAAGGTGTCCTGGGCCAGATCCGCGGCGTTTTCCGCGCAGCCCATGCGCTTGCGCAGCCAGCCGTTCAGCCAGCCGCTGTGCTCGAGATACAGCTGCTGCAAGGACTGCTGGGGGGAAACGAACGACATCGAGCACACCATCACCGTGCGGAGATAAGGCACGAATGGTAATGCTTCTCAGAAACAAATTACAGGTATTCTTAACTCAGCCAGAGGGCGCCCTGCTATCAATCAGAGGTTGATTGGCCGGCGCCCTGCCAGAGCGTGAGCCAGCGTGCCGCCATCGACCAGCTCCAGCTCGCCACCCAGCGGCATGCCGTGGGCGATGCGCGAGGCGACCATGCCTTTGCCGGCCAGGAGTTGGGCGATGTAATGCGCGGTCGCTTCGCCTTCCACCGTCGGGTTGGTGGCCAGGATCACTTCACTGAACTGCCCCGCCTCGATACGCGCCAGCAGTTCGGGAATGCCGATGGCCTCCGGCCCCAGGCCGTCGAGGGGCGACAGGTGGCCCTTGAGCACGAAGTAACGCCCGCGAAAGCCGGTGTGCTCGACGGCATACACGTCCATCGGCCCCTCCACCACGCAGAGCAGGCTGTCGTCGCGGCGCGGGTCTTCACAAATCTGGCAAAGCTCGCTCTCGCTAAGGCTGCGGCACGACTTGCAGTACCCCACGCCCTCCATCGCCTGGCTCAGTGCCTGGGCCAGCCGCTGAGCACCATTGCGGTCGCGCTCGAGCAGTTGCAGCGCCATGCGCTGGGCGGTCTTCTGGCCGACACCGGGCAGGATGCGCAGCGATTCGATCAGTTGGCGGATCAGGGGGCTGAAGCTCATGGGGCAGTGCTCGAAGAGGGTAAGGCGTGAAGATTTAACAGGCCGTAGGATGGGTGAAACCCATCGACGATTGATGGGTTTCACCCATCCTACGCGGCCCGACGCATCCTACAGGGCGGGCCATACCCATATCGCGGGCATGGCCCACTCCCACATGGAAGCGGCCTTAGAACGGCATTTTGAAGCCGGGCGGCAATTGCATGCCAGAGGTCATGCCGGACATCTTGTCCTGGCTGTTGGCTTCGATCTTGCGTACGGCGTCATTGACGGCGGCGGCGATCAGGTCTTCGAGGATTTCCTTGTCTTCCTGCATCAGGCTGTCGTCGAGGCTGACGCGCTTGACGTCGTGGCGACCGGTCATCACCACGCTGACCAGACCGGCACCGGATTGCCCGGTGACCTCGGCGTTGGCCAACTCTTCCTGCATCTTCTGCATCTTTTCCTGCATCTGCTGCGCCTGCTTCATCAGGCCGGCCATGCCACCTTTCATCATGATGTTGTCCTCGGTAGTCAGGGATTAACGACGTTATCGACGGGTTCGATACTGCCCGCGCGCACGGAGGCGGCGAACTGGGAAATAATTTGCTGCACCAGCGGATCGTTCTGGATCGACGCCTCGGCTTCACGCTGGCGATTGGCGCGCTTGCGGGCGGCGGCCTGGGCCGGGGTTTCCTGCTCGGGCTTGATCAGTTCGATGCTCAGCTGCATCTCGCGGCCATGGTAGGCGTTGAGGGCATCGTTCAGGCGGCGCTGCTGGGTCGCGTTGAACAGTGCACTGTGGCCGGGGTCCAGGTGCAAGAGCCACTTGTCGCCTTCGGCGGCAATCAACGTGCAGTTGGCGGCGATGCTGCCGGTCATGCCGCTCAGGCCGAGCTTGGGGAAAATCTCCAGCCACTCGGCGGCCAGGCCCGTGGCCGGCATCGCGGCCGGCTCCGGTTCAGGCTCGGCCTGTGGCTGATCATCGCCGAGCGCATCGGCGAAATCGTAATCCAGGTTGTCGACGTCCATCGCCACGTAGTCGTAGTCGCCGGGTGGCGGCTCGTCATCGCTGTCCGGCGGATTGAGGTCGCTGGTGTCGATCACCGGCACGTCGGCCAGTTCCGGAACGGGCAGCTCGGCGGCAGGTTCGGGCTGCGGCTCGGCTAAGGCGGCAGGCTGTTGCGGCGCGCGTGCTGCGGCGACCGGTTCGGGGGACGGCGCAGGTGCATGTTCTGGTGCTGGCGCTTCGCTGACCGGCGCTACGGGGGCCTCGGGCTCGACTGCGGCCGGCATCTCTTCCCATGGCGGCGTGACAATCGGTGCGGCGGCAACAGGTGCAGCCACTGCGGGTGCGACGACCGCAGGTGCAGGCTGCGCAGCAGGCGGCTCGACGGCGGCTGGCGCCGGCTGGCTGGGCACCGCGGGCTGGCTGGGCACCGCGGGCTGGCTTGGCGCGGCGGGTGCCTGAGGCGCAGCGCTGACAACGGCCGGCGACGCAGCAGGCGCTGCGTCGGCCACCGGGGTTACCTGGGGATCAACCTTGGCCTGGCTGATCCCCAGTGGCTTTAGCGCCACCTTCGGGGCATCGCCCTCGCCCGCCGGCCTGAAGGCCAGCATGCGCAACAGCACCATCTCGAAACCGCTGCGCGGATCCGGCGCCAAGGGCAGGTCGCGACGGCCGATCAGGCCCATCTGGTAATAGAACTGCACGTCTTCGGCGGGCAGGGCCTGGGCCAGGCCCAGCACGCGCTCGCGGTCGCCCTGGCCGTTGTCCACCGCATCGGGCAGCGCCTGGGCAATGGCCACACGGTGCAGCACGTTGAGCATCTCGGCCAGCACGCCGCTCCAGTCCGGGCCCTGCTCGGCGAGCTGGCGCACCGCTTCGATCAGGCCGCGAGCGTCGCCTTCGATCAGCGCATGCAGCACGCCATACACCTGGCCATGGTCGAGGGTGCCGAGCATGGAGCGCACGTCTGCCGCCAGAACCTTGCCCTCACCAAAGGCGATAGCCTGGTCGGTGAGGCTCATGGCATCGCGCATCGAACCGTCGGCGGCGCGGCCGAGCAGCCATAGGGCATCGTCCTCGAAAGGGATGTTCTCGGCGCCGAGTACGTGAGTCAGATGCTCGACCACGCGCTCGGGCGGCATGTTCTTCAGGGAGAACTGCAGGCAGCGCGACAGCACGGTGACCGGCAGCTTCTGCGGGTCGGTGGTGGCAAGCAGGAACTTGACGTGGGGCGGCGGCTCTTCGAGCGTCTTGAGCAGCGCGTTGAAGGAGCTGGTGGACAGCATGTGCACTTCGTCGATCAGGTAGACCTTGAAGCGCCCACGGCTGGGCGAGTACTGCACGTTGTCGAGCAGCTCGCGGGTGTCTTCCACCTTGGTGCGGCTGGCGGCGTCCACTTCGATGAGGTCGACGAAACGCCCCTCGTCGATCTCCCGGCACACCGAACAGGTGCCGCAGGGCGTGGAGCTGATACCGGTTTCACAGTTCAGGCACTTGGCGATGATGCGCGCGATGGTGGTCTTGCCGACCCCGCGGGTGCCGGTGAACAGATAGGCATGGTGCAGACGCTGGCTGTCGAGTGCGTTGATCAGCGCTTTCAGCACATGGGTCTGCCCGACCATCTCGCGAAACGACCGCGGGCGCCATTTGCGTGCAAGAACCTGATAACTCATTGAAAACCGTCGCCAGAGGAAAGCAAAAGAGCGCTAATGCTAGCTCAAGTCGGCCTATCAGTGCGACGCCGATCAGCGCACAGAAAAAGATCAAATCAGGGCTGGCTAATTTTTATACAGCCGCGTATAGTCCGCCCCGTTCGTACCACGCTGCAAGTCATCCGGCCTCTGGGCCTTCCTGATGGTTTCCTGGCAATCGGCATCCAATCGATGCACGCATCTCTGCCATGACCCCCTCCGCTGACTGATCTGGCCGTCTCGCTCATGCGCTGACCTCGCCAGTCTTCCGAAGTACAGACCCGCTACAGCAAGCCGCTAGAGAACCCTCTGCATTGCCATTGTCGCGTTGAAACCAGGCTCGTCGAAATGCTCGTTTACAGCTCGTGAACGGCGCTTTCTCGCCTGTCTTCGCCTCGCAGTGGCGGCCTCGCTCAGGTTCCCAAATGGCCCGCTGGTTCACCCTAGATAGGTTGAACTTAAAAGCGCGCAGCTCGCTCCGATAACCAATCCCGTTGGCATGAGCCAATGACCGGAGCCCTATTTTTATGGCGCGATCATGCGCCTGCAGTACAGGAACACCCGAATATGAATACAACTCAACAAATCCAGAACGCTATCCATACCCTGTCCAACGCATTCGCCCCGTTGGCCTGCCATATTCTGGCGCCGCGCAAGGGCAGCTTCAGCTTCACCGTGGTTGACCACACCGGTGTGGCTCAGCATACCCAGCGCCTCTACCCCGGCCAGTACGGCGCCGACACGCTGCCAGGCGTGATCGAGCGTACGCGCCAGGCACTGCGTCGCTGATCACCGAGATAAAAGCGAAAATTTTCGAACATAAGTGAGCGAAAACGCACCCATCGTCGAACTAAATGATTTCCAGCCACTCATAGGGGTTCCTACGTAAAACTGGAGTTCGTCAATGGAAAATGGTCATCGACAGCTTGTCGAGAAGCTATTCGCCCCACTACGTGCCACCTTCAGTCGGCCTCGCCCGGACGGTAGCGTCGTTCTCTCCCTGATCGATGAAGCGGAAACCACCGCCTACAGCCGGGTCTTGCAGAAACTGCAGATCAATGACTCGAACGCTTTCAATCAAAGCCTCGAAGATATCCGCCTGGAGTTGGCCGTCAGAGCCGGCAACATCCCGGCCGAGATGCGCAAAGTGCTCAAGGAGCAGGACAGCATCATCAGCTACCACCACGCCTGATCGCCGTCCCAGCCGAAGCCCCGCTGCCCACAAGGCGCGGGGCTTCGTCGTTTCTGTGGTTAGCTTGGCGTGAAGCGGTAATGCCCTGTGATGGGAAAGCGAAACAGGATGGCCTCCTCCCGCGTTCCGGCGCCGATATTGTGCAGGATCAGTGGCTCGCCCGCCGAGGACAGCCGGTCGGACACGATGCCGATGTGGGGCTGGCCGCGGCCCAGATTCCAGGTGACGATATCGCCGGCTCGGTAATCACCGGCTTCGCGACCTATCTGCAGCGCCATGCCCTGACGTTTGAACCAGATCATCAGATTAGGTACGCGGCGATGGTCGATGTTGCGATCCGGGCGCTTCAGCCCCCACTGCTTGGGGTACGCCGAAAAATTCGCCGCCATGTCCTCGTGTACCGCCTTCTGCAAATCCAAGCCCTGCAGGCGCAGGGCGCGGATCACCACATCGGTGCACACGCCGGTCTGTATCGGCACGTCGCCGCCGGGGTAGGCGATGCGCCGGTAGGTTGGATCGTAGGACAACGTCACACCCACCTGCTCGCGCGCACCGCTCACCAGCGCTGCCGGCTCGATGGCCGCTACCTGCAGGCTCAGCAGGCAGCCCAGCAGCAACAATCCGATTCTCAGCACTTCCTGCCTCCTTATAATCGCGAAACCGTTCGACACGCTCTCTTCTTTATCCGGTAATTTTTTGCGACAGTATGGCTGGGCACGGTTGAAGCCTTATTGGGATGCCCCCATCACTAGATAACGTCGTCAAGCATGGATGCCTTGGACAATGCGCATACCACCTGATGAGGAGACCACCATGAGCAGCACCGACAAGCAGCAGTCACCGCAGTCCGATACGTCATGTGAGCTCGCCCACGGCGCGCTGATCGACCCCAACGGTCGTGAGATTCCGATTACTGAAAGCATGATCCAGCAGGCCTGCAACGAGCTCGACAAGGGCACGGCCGCCGAACGCAAAGACTCGCCTCACTGACCGTTCACCTGCGCATCGTCACTTCAAGCTGATCACGCGAGCACCCAGCGCGCTGATCAGCGCGCTCAGCGGCTCGTCCGGGCCCTCCAGCTGTACGTCCAACCCTTCTATTTCACGCCTCACCGGATAGCGCTTGCGCAGCAGGTCGAAGCCGGCCTTGCGCGCCTGCTCGTCCACCACCAGGCTGCGGCGCAAATCGGCATCGTCACGACGTGGGTCGTAGATCGCCCGGCATACGGTGGCCAGCGCCCAGGCCGGATCACTGCCGGCGGCGATGCTCAGGCGCTGCAGCCAGCGTCGCGGCGTCAATGACTCCAGAGAAATCATCGCCTCGATGCCCTGGGCGCGGCAGAACGCCTGGTAGATCTGCGCGGTGCCGCGCAGCTTGCCCTCCAGGCTGTAGCCGGCGATGTGCGGCGTGGCGATATGACACAGTGCAGCCAGTTCGAGATCGACCAGCGGCTCGCCCTCCCAGACGTCCAGCACCACATGCAGATCGGCGCCGCGCTGCAGCAACGCACAAAGCGCCGCGGTATCGAGCACCTCACCACGGCTGGCGTTGAGCAACCAAGTGCCCGGGCGCAGTTGTTCCAGCAGCTCGGCGTCCAGCAGATGGCGGGTGGCGAACTCACCATCGCGCGTCAGCGGGGTGTGCAGGCTGATCACGTCGCACTGCTCGATGATCTGTTGAAGGCTCACATAGTCGCCGCCCTCCGCGCGCTGCCGTGGCGGATCACAGACCAGCACACGCCAGCCAAGGCCGCGCAGCACCTTGATCAGCCGCTCACCCACCTGCCCGGCGCCGACCACACCATAGGTGCGCTGCGCCAGTTCGGCACCCAGGCGTTCGCCGAGCACCAATAGGCTGCCCAGCACGTAGTCGACCACCCCACGGGCGTTGCAGCCCGGCGCGCTGCTCCAGGCGATGCCAGCTTCGCTGAAGTAATCGAGATCCAGGTGATCGGTGCCGATGGTGCAGGTGCCGACGAAGCGCACCGGGCTGCCCTGCAGCATCGCGCGGTCGACGCAGGTTACCGAGCGCACCAGCAGCACATCGGCGTTGGCCACCGCCGCGCGGTCGATGGCGCGGCCAGGCAGCCGCTGAATCTCACCGAAACCGGCAAAGAACTCGTCGAGCAGGGGAATGTTTTCGTCAGCAACGATGCGCATGGCAGTTCTCCACAAACCGGCGGGCATTCTACTCGCAAGTGCGGCACTCTGCCTTTCCTGACCGATCCGTCAGCGGGTAAACTGCGCGGTTTTCTCTGCCCTGTGAACCTCGTCATGCCTGCCCACTCCCGCCTGCAGCGGGTGCGCACCGAACTGCGCACGCTGCTCGCTCTTGCCCTGCCGATCATCGTCGCGCAACTGGCCTACACCTCGATCGGCTTCGTCGATACCGTGATGTCCGGGCGTTTCAGTGCCCGCGACCTGGCCGCCGTGGCTCTGGGCAACTCGATCTGGGTGCCGGTGTTCCTGCTGATGACCGGCATCCTGCTGGCCACCACGCCGAAGGTGGCGCAGCGTTTCGGTGCCGGGCAGCTCGACGAAATCGGCCCACTGGTACGCCAGGCGCTCTGGTTGGCGCTGGCGGTCGGCAGTATGGCGGGCGTTTTGTTGTGGAACGCGGAGTTCGCCCTGTGCGTGATGAAAGTCGATGAAGACCTGATCGAGCCCGCCATGGGCTACCTGCACGGCGTGGCCTTCGGTTTCCCCTGCGTGGCGCTGTATCACGTGTTGCGCTGTTACAGCGACGGCATGGGTCGCACACGACCGAGCATGGTGATCGGCCTGCTCGGCCTGCTGCTGAACATCCCCCTCAATTACGTGCTGATCTACGGCAAGCTCGGCATCCCGCCGCTTGGCAGCGTGGGCTGCGGCTGGGCGACGGCAGGCGTGATGGCCTTCATGCTGCTGGCGATGATCGTCTGGGTTCGGCGCGCCTCGGCCTATCGGCAAACCACGCCACTGCGCCGCTTCGAGCCACCACGCTGGGCGCCGATCAAGCGCTTGCTGGGTATCGGCATGCCCATTGGCATTTCGGTATTTGCCGAGGCCAGCATCTTTTCGGTGATCGCGCTGCTGATCGGCAGCCTGGGCGCTACCGTGGTGGCCGGCCACCAGATCGCCCTGAACTTCGCGTCGCTGGTGTTCATGATCCCCTACTCCATCGGCATGGCCGCCACCGTTCGCATCGGCCAGGCACTGGGCCGCGGCGCCCCGCGTGACGCACGCTTCGCCGCCGGCGTGAGCATGGTCACCGCCCTTGCGTACGCCTGTGTATCGGCGAGCTGCATGTTGTTGCTGCGCGAGGACATTGCCGCGATCTACACGCCGGCACCCGAGGTCATCGCCCTGGCGGCGAGCCTGATCGTCTATGCCGCGCTGTTCCAGTTCTCCGACGCCATCCAGGTCACGGCCGCAGGTGCATTGCGTGGCTATCAGGACACCCGGGCGACCATGATCATGACGCTGTTCGCCTATTGGGGTATCGGCCTGCCGGTCGGCTATGTGCTCGGCCTGACCGACCTGTTCGGCCCAGCCAGCGGCCCGGCAGGACTCTGGGAAGGACTGATCGTCGGCCTGACCTGCGCCGCGTTGATGCTCACCTTGCGGCTGAAAACAAGCGCCAGGCGGAGGATTCGGCTGCAGCCGGTTGCAGCTACTTCGGCTTAATGCAGTGATTTTCTGGGTATCGCTGCGCTCACATTAGTAAGCAATAGACAGCGATCCCTTGTGGGAGCGGGCCATGCCCGCGAATGGCAGGTGTGGGCTACGCGCCAGCTCTGGTTTCCTCAAAAGCAGGTCGCCCTATAGCTCAGGTCACCCGATCAAGCCGGACTTCGTCGCGTCCCATCTAATCGAATCGCGGGCATGGCCCGCTCCCACAGGTAGGGTGTCGATGACTGCTATTTGCGAACTGCTCAATCGATCTTCTTGCGAATCCAGTACAGATAAGTCTCGGCATCCTGCGCCTGCTCCACCAGCTCGTGGCCGAGAAACACGCAGAACTTGGGAATGTCGCGCTGGGTCGAGGGGTCGGTGGCGATGACCTTGAGCAGGCCGCCGGCCGGCAGGTCGCGCACCTTGTTGTGCAGCATCATCACCGGTTCGGGGCAGAACAGGCCGGTGGCGTCGAGGGTGTCATCAGGGGTTGCATCGAGCATCACGGGCTCCGCTTGATCATTCTTGCTGCATTCGGGAAGTGGCTGCCGGCGCGGGCAGCTCACCGTTAAAATTCGCTCTATTTGCTCAACCGGCGCAGGTGGCAGGTCACTTCCTCGCGGTCGTGATACAGCTGCTTGCAGGCGATGCTCGCCTTGACCTTGCGCGCGGCCAGACCTTCGGCGATGCGTTCGAGCAAACGCTGCACCTCGGCATAGCGCTGCTTCATCGGCAACTTGAGATTGACCACCGCCTCGCGGCAATGTCCCTCACCGATCCAGGTTTCCAGCAGCGCGGCGCTGCGCGCGGGCTTCTCGACGATGTCGCAGACCATCCAGTCCACCGGCTGCTTGGGCTTCCAGGTGAAGCCGTCGACCATCAGGTGTTTGACAAGACCGGTGTCCATCAGGCTCTCGGCCATCGGGCCGTTGTCGATGGCGGTTACCAGCATGCCGCGGCGTACCAGCTGATAGGTCCAGCCACCTGGCGCAGCGCCGAGGTCGACACCGGTCATCTCGTCCGACAGGCGCTCGTCCCATTGATCACGGGGAATGAAGGTGTGCCACGCTTCTTCGAGTTTCAGGGTCGAGCGGCTTGGCGCCTCACGGGGGAACTTGAGGCGCGGAATACCCATGGGCCAGATCGCCGAATTGTTCGTCTCGGCCATGCCGACGAATACTTCGCGGCCGCTTTTGAAGGTCAGCAACAGGCGCGGCGCACGGGCGTTCTCTGCCAACCGGCCGGCAGCCATCAGGGCCTTGCGCAGCGGGCCTTCGAACTTCTTGCAGAAGCCGGACAGTTCCTTGCCATCGTTGGTGTCGAACACCTCCAGCCACAGGCTGCCAAAGGTCGGCAGCGGTGCCAGGTGCTCGAGCAGCACGCTGATGCGGTCTTTCTCGGGCAGCTCGATGAAGCTGCCGCGCGCCCACTGGCGGATGAAGATCAACTGGCTGAAACGCAAACCCGCCATCAACCGCTCGGCGCCCGACTCGTCGCTGCAGATGAATTCGGCGCAGGCGGTATTCGGCTTGGCCTTGGCGTAACCGGGCACATCAAGACGCGCCGCATGCTCGGAAATCTCGGAACACACCTCGTTCTCGAAACCGGGGCGGCAGTGCAGTAACAAAGTCTTCATCAGGGCATCTCCATAGGCCGCGCATGATAGCGAAAACTGGAACCCAGGGCCTCTGCTCCCTGTCCAGAGAACAGCATCCCGGCATCGCCGGCTGCGCCGACGGACTATTCTCGACAGGCGCACGATCAGGCGACGGCTCACCGCACGCCACACGAGCCGGCCCAGGGAACACTCGCGCAGAGTCGTAGAAGCTCTGCCAAACCAGCTTGGCTTGTACCGTGCAAGCCATAAGGAGATGCACGATGCCTTCCATCGATAGCCTGAACTGCCGCCGCACGCTGACCGTTGACGGCAAATCCTACAATTACTTCAGCCTGCCGGATGCCGCCAAACGGCTGGGCAACATCGACAAGCTGCCGGTGTCGCTGAAAGTACTGCTGGAAAACCTGCTGCGCTGGCAGGACGACAAGACCGTCACTCAGGACGACCTGCAAGCCATCAGCGACTGGCTGGAAAAACGCAGCTCCGAGCGCGAGATCCAGTACCGCCCTGCCCGCGTATTGATGCAGGACTTCACCGGCGTGCCGGCAGTAGTGGATCTGGCCGCCATGCGCGACGCCATGGCCAAGGCCGGCGGCGACCCACAGAAGATCAACCCGCTGTCGCCGGTGGATCTGGTGATCGACCACTCGGTGATGGTCGACAAATTCGCCAGCCCCGAGGCCTTTGGCGAGAACGTCGAGATCGAGATGCAGCGCAACGGCGAGCGTTATGCGTTCCTGCGCTGGGGCCAGAGCGCCTTCGACAACTTCAGCGTGGTGCCGCCGGGCACCGGCATCTGTCACCAGGTGAACCTGGAATACCTGGGCCGCACCGTGTGGACCAAGGAAGAAGACGGCGTGACCTACGCCTACCCCGACACCCTGGTCGGCACCGACTCGCACACCACCATGATCAACGGCCTCGGCGTGCTGGGCTGGGGCGTGGGCGGTATCGAGGCGGAAGCGGCGATGCTCGGCCAACCGGTATCGATGCTGATTCCCGAAGTGATCGGCTTCAAGCTCACCGGCAAGCTCAAGGAAGGCATCACCGCCACCGACCTGGTACTGACCGTCACCCAGATGCTGCGCAAGAAAGGCGTGGTCGGCAAATTCGTCGAGTTCTACGGCGACGGCTTGGCTGAACTACCGCTGGCCGACCGCGCCACCATCGCCAACATGGCACCGGAATACGGTGCGACCTGCGGCTTCTTCCCGGTCGACGACATCACCCTGGATTACCTGCGTCTGTCCGGCCGCCCAGATGAGACCGTCAAGCTCGTCGAGGCCTATTCCAAGGCCCAGGGCATGTGGCGCCAGGCCGGCAGCGAGCCGGTGTTCACCGACACCCTGGAACTGGACATGGGCCAGGTCGAAGCCAGCCTGGCCGGCCCGAAACGCCCGCAGGATCGCGTCGCCTTGCCCCAGGTCGGCCAGGCCTTCGAAGACTTCCTCGGCCTGCAGCTCAAGCCGCCGCGTAAAGAGGAAGGTCGCCTGGAAAGCGAAGGCGGCGGTGGCGTAGCCGTCGGCAACGCCGCGCAGAACGAGATCCACTACGAGATGGACGGCCAGCGCCACCCGCTTAGCGACGGCGCTGTGGTAATCGCAGCCATCACCTCCTGCACCAACACCTCCAACCCGAGCGTGATGATGGCCGCCGGCCTCTTGGCCAAGAAGGCCGTGGAGAAGGGCCTCAAGCGCAAACCCTGGGTGAAGAGTTCGCTGGCGCCCGGCTCCAAGGTAGTGACCGAATACTTCGCCGCCGCCGGGCTGACCGAATACCTCGACAAGCTGGGTTTCGACCTGGTCGGCTACGGCTGCACCACCTGCATCGGCAACTCGGGCCCGCTGCCCGATCCGATCGAGAAAGCCATTCAGGAGCATGACCTGACCGTCGCCTCGGTGCTGTCCGGCAACCGCAACTTCGAAGGCCGCGTGCACCCGCTGGTGAAAACCAACTGGTTGGCCTCGCCACCCCTGGTGGTCGCTTATGCACTGGCTGGCAGCGTGCGAATCAATATCGCCGAAGAGTCGCTGGGCGAAGACCACGACGGCAACCCGGTATACCTGCGCGACATTTGGCCGAGCCAGAAGGAAATCGCCGAGGCGGTACAGAAGGTCAGCACCGCCATGTTCCGCAAGGAATACGCCGAGGTGTTCGAAGGAGACGAGCAGTGGCAGGCCATCGAAGTGCCCGAAGCCGACACCTACACCTGGCAGAACGACTCCACCTATATCCAGCACCCGCCGTTCTTCGAGGCCATCGACCAGGCACCACCGGCGATCACCGATATCGCCAACGCGCGCATCCTGGCGCTGCTCGGCGATTCGGTGACGACCGACCACATTTCCCCGGCCGGCAACATCAAAGCCGACAGCCCAGCCGGTCGCTACCTGCGCGAGCAAGGCGTCGAGCCGCGCGACTTCAACTCCTACGGCTCGCGCCGCGGCAACCATGAAGTGATGATGCGCGGCACCTTCGCCAACATCCGTATCCGCAACGAGATGCTCGACGGCGAAGAAGGCGGCATCACCCTGCACGTGCCGAGCGGCGAGAAGCTGGCGATCTACGATGCCTCCATGCGCTACCAGCAGGAAGGCACACCGCTGGTGGTGATCGCCGGCAAGGAATACGGCACCGGCTCCAGCCGCGACTGGGCGGCCAAGGGCACCAACCTGCTGGGCGTCAAGGCGGTGATCGCCGAGAGCTTCGAGCGTATCCACCGTTCCAACCTGGTGGGCATGGGTGTGCTGCCGCTGCAGTTCACCGGCGGCGCGGATCGCAAGAGCCTGGGCCTGACCGGCAAGGAAACCCTGGCGATCAAGGGCCTGGACGGCGTCGAGGTGCGCCCGCACATGCCGCTGACGCTGGAAATCACCCGTGAGGACGGCAAGCTGGAGAGCGTCGAGCTGCTCTGCCGCATCGACACCCTCAACGAGGTCGAGTACTTCAAGGCCGGCGGCATCCTGCACTACGTGCTGCGTCAGCTGATCGCCGGTTGACGATCACCCGCGCAGCGTCGCTGCGCGGGACTTTCCATAACCCGGGTCGAGCCCAGCGACACCCGGGTTTCTTTTGCTCGCTCGAACGTGCCCGCCCACCCTCGACCAATGGACCGTCGTTTTACCGGCGTCAAAACGTTCCACGCCTTGAAAGTTGGGTACACTGCAGGCCTGCCACGCGTAAGCGATAACCATAAAAGCGTTGCCTGTAGGATCGGCCTTTTTAGCCCACATGTGGGCCAGGCCCATAGTTGTAGTCTGTAGGCAGTTGTATTCCTTCACCCGCCTGCCCTACTTCCTCCCAGGCATCGCACTGACATCAGGGTAGATGCCATGCGTAACAACCAGCCCATCACCGGTAACGAGCGGACTTTCCCGGCGCAACAGCGCCTGATCTCGACCACCGACCTCAAGGGCCAGATCACCTACTGCAACGATGCCTTCATCGAGATCAGCGGCTTCTCCCGCGACGAACTGATTCGCGCGCCGCACAACCTGGTGCGCCATCCCGACGTGCCGCCGGCCGTGTTCGCCCATATGTGGGAAACCCTGAAAGCCGGCCGGCCATGGATGGGCATCGTCAAGAACCGCTGCAAGAACGGCGACCACTACTGGGTCAACGCCTACGTGGTGCCGGTGCTGGATGACGGCAAGGTCACCGGCTACGAGTCGGTGCGCAGCAAGCCCACCGCCGAGCAGGTGCAACGTGCCCAGGCGCTCTACTCGCGCATCAATGCCGGTAAGGCAGCGATCCCGAGCCGCGAACGCTGGCTGCCGGTTCTGCAGAATTGGCTGCCGTTCATTCTGGTCAGCCAGGTCGGCTTTCTGGTCGGCGCCTGGCTGGACAGCACCTGGGGCTTCGTCGCTGCCGCTGCGCTATCGATTCCTCTCGGCCTGCTCGGCCTGGCCTGGCAGAGCCGAGGTATCAAACGCCTGCTGCAACTGGCCGAACAAAGCACCTCCGACCCGCTGATCGCGCAGATGTACACCGACAACCGCGGCGTCGAAGGCCGCCTGGAACTGTCCATCCTCAGCCAGGAAGCGCGCCTGAAAACCTGCCTCACCCGCCTGCAGGACAGCGCCGAGAACCTCGCCAAGCAGGCGGCCCAGGCCGACGTGCTGGCCCACAACAGCTCCACCGGGCTGCAGCGCCAACGCGAGGAAACCGACCAGGTCGCCACCGCCGTCAACGAAATGGCCGCCACCACCCTGGAAGTGGCCAATAACGTTGCGCGCACCGCCATCGCCACCCAGGAAGCCAACCGGCTGACTCAGGAAGGCCGCACCATCGCCAGCGAAACCCGCGAAGCGATCCAGCGCCTGTCCCTGTCGGTGGGCGAAACCGGCGAAACCGTCACCCGACTTGCCCAGGACAGCAACGAAATCGGCGGCGTGGTCGACGTGATCAAGGGTATCGCCGACCAGACCAACCTGCTCGCCCTCAACGCCGCCATCGAAGCCGCCCGTGCCGGCGAAATGGGCCGCGGCTTCGCCGTGGTCGCCGACGAAGTCCGCTCCCTGGCGCAACGCACCGCCGAATCCACCGGGCAGATCCACGCTCTGATCGCCAAACTGCAACGCACCGCCGACGAAGCCGTGCTGACCATGGACATCGGCCGCAAACAGGCCGACGAAGGCGTCGAACGCGTGCAACAGGCCGACCAGGCCCTGGCCGGCATCAGCGACGCGGTGGCCAACATCAACGAAATGGCCGACCAGATCGCCGCCGCCGCCGAAGAACAAAGCGCCGTGGCCGACGAAATCAGCCGCAATATCACCACCATCGCCCAACTCTCCGATCAGACGGCAGGTGAAGCGCAGAGCACGGCGTTGTTGAGTGAGGAACTGACCAGTACGGCGCAGGGGCAGTACTCGTTGGTGGCGCGGTTTAATCGGTAGGTGGGGTTGGTGGGGCTGCACTTTGGGCCTGGGTGCGCATGTGAAGGCAAGGCTACTTCCGTGCACTTGCCAAGATGCAATGAGCGTGGTGTATAACATGCCAAACACCCCAGTGCCTCGCTGTAAGCCTTGATCTAGACAGGCCCAGTACCAAAGCCCTGGAATGTTATACACCACGCCCGTCCGGGGAGTTATGCACCAGCTGGTGTCTATTTATAGTTAGGCTTTTATACATCCATTATGAAAATTGTTCTTGAGAACCTCAGCCTCCTTCATGAAAAACTCTCTTTAGAGCTAACAGGCGTATCTCGTACCGATCATGAAAATCTCTCCCGTCTGATCGGAGCAATCAATGAAATTGACCTCGCATGCAAGCGGCTGGAACTATGTTAGAAATGGGGCATCTTTCCAAAATCGATTGTAAGAGCACTTCCTCCACAAAAATGTGACGACGGTAGTTCGGACTACCGAATCATGGAGGATTGCGAGACCGAGAATCGCCAGTACTGGATGGAGGCTGACTTCAATGGGAAAACGCATCGATTCAATGCAGGCGATCTAATTGTCCAGCCATGAACCAACCGCACTTCCTGCCGCTATCAGTCGAACGAGGTTGTTTATGCCTAACAAGTCGCTCAAATCGCTCACTTCGTTCGCTGGGACGGCGTACCGCCGCCCCTTAGCTTAATCGTTAGATCCTTATGCCAACCCAGAAGAAACTTGATTCATATAAAGGCAAATTATCTGCATCAGAAATTGCAGCCGGCATGAACGCAGCCAACGCAAACGCCATGCGTTTAGCTAACGATGCCCAGAAGCTGCTGGAGACAGGAAGCTTTCCAACTGCGGCATCACTCGCAGCCCTATCGATTGAGGAGTCCGGAAAGGTTTCAATCCTACGTCAACTCTCAACGGCCAATACCACAGAAGAAATCAAAGCAAGTTGGAAAAACTACCGCTCTCATACCAGTAAAAATGCCCAGTGGTTACTTCCTGAGCTTGCAATAAAAGGGGCAAGGAAGCTAGAAGACCTTCGCCCTCTCTTCGATGAAGATGCAGAGCATCCCTTCATCCTTGATCAGCTAAAGCAATTAGGCTTTTATACGGATTGCCTAGGAAATAAAAATTGGTCAATACCTAGTGTTGTCGTCAACGAAGAGTTCTCCAAATCACTTGTCCAAACAGCAAAACTCCTTGCAAGCAAGAGCGGAGTTACTACAAAAGAAATTGAGTTATGGATTGAACATGTTGGCAAAGCTCCGAAAACTGACTTTAATGCCATGAAAGAGGCCTTAATAACATGGTATGCAGCAATGCAGGATGCTGGACTCAAAGAAGGCGGGGTCAATTCAATGAAAAATTTTATTGAAAACGGCGTAGCATTCCCAAAAACCTAACAAGAGCCGATGGGGTCAGAGTCATTGATTTAGCAACATACCAGAATCAATGACTCTGACCCCATCGTTTTTGACTTTGCACAGTGAGACCTTGATGTGAATACTGTTGAAGATGCATACAGAGAGTTGGCTAGCGGGATTGTCGACTTTGCCGCTGGCCGTTCATGGGAGCGGGCGTGCTGCAAGTGTGAGATCTATGACAAGATGGCGAGCGCTACGTACTGGCTTGAAGGCTCTGGCAATATTGATAGGGACGCGCTTGGCTGGCCTGACTCCTCGATTAATATTGGTCAGGCTACACTTTTTATTAGGGATAATATTCTTGCTACAGGGGGGCAACGTATCTGGGGGCTAACCTTCTCGCTGTTTCCAGATGGTAAATTTGATCTTGAATACGATTATTCTAGGCCGAAAGAATAGATATAGAAGTTGCACGCAGGGTGGATGACGCTCTTTTCATCCACCATTGAACGCTGAAACTGGTGGACGAATAAAGCGTCGTCCACCCTACGAAACTATAGAAACTGATGTAATTTACACCTGACGATGTTTATAGACTCTCCCCTTCAAACAGCGCCCAAGGTCAACTCAATGCTCCTCCACAACACCCTCCATTACAAAGCCTGGGCAGACCGTCGAACGCTCGACGCAGTCGCTCAGCTCGATCCGTTGAAGCAGCACGAGGCGCTGGCCTTCGCTCGGCAGCAGTTCAACCATATGGTTCGCGTTGAGGAGTTGTTTCGTGCGCGTCTGCTTGGGGAGCCGGTGCCCCATGACAGTACCAACACGGACACCCTGCCCCAGCTCGATGAGCTTGATCGCCGGCTGACGGCGGCCAATCAGTGGTTGGCCGCGTACCACGACGGCCTCAAACCTGGGCAGCTTCAGGAGCCTATTCGCTTTGTGTTCGTGGATGGCAAGCAGGGCATGCTGAGCCGTGAAGAAGCGATCTTTCATCTGGTCAACCACGGCACCTATCATCGCGGCGCCATCGGTCATGCCCTTGACCGGGCAGATGGCAACCGGCCCGCCGATACCTACACGGTATTTATTCATGGGGCAGAGCCCGAGCGTAGAAACGCCTGAGGCATATTCCCGTTCGACACAGGACTCACCACCCGGCGCACCATGACCAATCAGCAAAACCAGCTAAATGAACTGATCGCTCACCTTGCGGCGCTCAGCGAGATTCTCGCCCTCGACCCAGATAGCCACTGGGGCACGCATTTCCGCAAGTGCCTGGCGACAGCCCGAGCGCTGGCGGGCAGCAGTCACGATGGGGATGAACTGACAGGCTTGGCGTGTTCGGTGATGTCCGTTTACGGCGGCATGGGTAGCTTCAACGATTACGCGCCGTGGCAGAATGGTCGCTTCATTGCCGGCATGGAGTCGCTGGATGAGGCGTCTAATCGCGTCTATATGGCGGCCCGTGCGATAAGGCTGCGTAACGCCACAGATGTAGACTGACTTCCCGCAGAGACCACAGCAGAGACCACCTGAATCGATGTCCATCAACACCCTATCCGACCTCTTCCAGACCGAGCCCATCAGTTGGGGCTGCCGGGGTGATCCCTATCTGTGGCAGGAAATGAGCGAGGTGCTGGCCACGCAGCCGCTTCCGCCAAGCGAGGCGCAACTGGCCGAAATCCTCGAGGCCACCTTCGAACGCCTGGTTGGCTTGCCGACAGACGCGCAAGAGTCGTCGGTGTTCATCGAGCGGCACGCCCATGGCGGCATGTCGTCGGGGCATATCAGCCTGAAGTTCTGGCGCGAGACGGCCGTACCCTTGTTGCTCGCGCGCTACCATGCAGCCCTTATCGGCGAAGACGCGCGTTGATTCGCCTCGACACCTTTTTTCATCGGTAATCACCTGGCAGCCGTTCACCGCACCCGGCGTATCGTGCCCAGCAAAGGACTCATCGAATGACCGAAACCGCCTATTCCCTCGTGCACACCATTCCTTCGGTGGAAACCTATCGCCATCTGCGCACTGCCGCCGGGCTGAGCGGCAAGACCGTCGAGGCGGCGAGCCGCGGCCTGCCCAACAGTCTGTTCGCCGTGCAGGTGCTATGCGCCGGCGAGCCGGTCGGCATGGGTCGGGTGATCGGCGATGGCGGCGCGTTCTATCAGGTGGTGGACATCGCCGTGCTGCCGGAGCATCAAGGCCGTGGCCTGGGGAAAATGATCATGGCGGCGATCAGCGACTTTATCGCCCGCGAGGTGCCAGAGTCCGCGTACGTCAGCCTGATCGCCGACGGCGAGGCGTATCGCCTCTATCAGCAGTTCGGCTTTGCGCTGACGGCACCGGCAAGCCAGGGCATGGCCCTGAAGAAAACCGCAGGCTGAAGCGCCCGACACTTACCACAGGTACCCAGATGAATCGCCGCAAGAAGATCAAGCAGTTGCTGGAGGCCCACGCCAAGAAGGCCAATGCCAAGCTGGCACCCAAGAGCAACAAGCCCAAATACATCAGTAAGGCCGACCGGGCGAAGCTGGAAGCCGAGGCTGCCGAAAGCCCGAGCAGCGCCACCGAGTAACGCAAACTGCTTCATTTGTTTTCCATAAGGCATATGGCGTTGTAACTGGAGCCACACTGGCAATGGCTACCCACTAACAAGGACGCCCTGCCATGAGCCAGAACGCTTACAACCGCCTGCGCAGCCATGTGGACTTTCTGGAGTCGCTGCTCACCGTACTGGTGATCGCTCTGTTCGTGCTGGCGATCTTCGGGATCCATGATGCGCTGGTGATTGCCCTGGCAGTGGCAATTGCCGCGGGGTTGCTGAACCTTCATCACCAGCATCGGACGCTGTCGCGCTACGCCTGCTCGAATTGCGGTCAGTCGCCTCATTACAAGTTTGACCACCGCACAGGTGAACACTGCGATCCTGCAACGGCGCACTGCCTGCAGTGTGGTCAACGGTTGTCGCAGTGACAACAGGCACCCAGCTTGCCGAAAAGCTTCAGCGATGCAACGTATATGACCGAGGCCCTGCGCAAGGGCTCTTGTCCCATTCGGCGCTGAACAGGCTCAGCGACACACCTTTGCCTGGAACAGCGACGAAGCCCAGTGGCGCCGTGCGTTTGCCATCTCGAGCTATGTAGCTGAAGGTGCCGCAGGTACCGCGCTGGTCGCTGATGATCAAGGTATCCGGGTCGGCACCGGCGCCACGCACATAGTCTTTCATCATGTCGACGGAGGCTGGGTTGCCCGGCGCACCGGCCAGGTACCACTTGCCCTTGCCCAGCAGCAGAACGAGGCACAGCGACACAAACGCCCACAGCGCCAGACGCTTGAAACGCTTGGCACTCCGCTGCACCGCCAATACGTCGCGATAATCCATTGCTGCCTTCCGGTAACCCTGACAGCCGTCCATGTTAACCCGTGCAGCGCGCCAGGGCTGCGACGCAGACGAGGTTTCAACGCGCCTCGGTGTATTCACGCAGCCTCGTAGGGTGGATGGCGCTTTTTTCATCCACCGTTGCGATTGCAGAACGGTGGACGGGTCGGGCCGCGTAGGTGAGGCGTCGTCCACCCTACAAACTGAACCCTATGGCCCGCTCCTACACTGGATCAGTGTCGACCACTTCAGCCTCGCAGTTGCCGCTTCATGCTCATGAGGATCGTGAACAGATTTTAAGAAACGCCACGACCGCATCCGCCGCCGAATCCAGATGCTGCTCGTGGCTGTAGCCGGACACCTTCAGCGGTTTGAGGTCGTGGTCGCCCGCCGTCAGCCAGCACAGTTCGATTGCCGCCGAGAGTTGGTAACCGGCCACGGTGTGGCGGTCACCCATGGTGTCGCGTTCGCCCTGCACGATGAGGGTCGGCGTTTTCAGGTCGGCCAGGTGCGCGGTGCGCGGTTTGTCGGCCTTGCCGATGGCGTGGAAGGGGTAGCCCAGGCAGACCAGGCCGTCAGCATCCAGCTCGTCGGCCAGCAGACTGGCCATGCGCCCGCCCATGGATTTGCCGCCGATGGCCAACGGCCCCGTGACCTGGTGTCGCACGGCGGCGTATACGGCTCGCCAGCAGTCGAGCAGTTTTGCCTGGGGGTTGGGTGGGCGTTTCTTGCCGTCCTGCCGGCGCGCGGCCATGTAGTCGAACTCGAAGCGCACCACCGTCAGCCCGCGGGCGGCGAGCTTGCCTGCCATCAGGTTCATGAAGTCGCTGTCCATCGGCGCGCCGGCGCCGTGGGCGAGGATCAGCGTGGCCTGGCTGGCGCCCGTCGGCCGATCCCAAAGCAGCGCTGGCGCTGGGCTTTCCTGTGCCTGTTGACCGGCGTCAATACCGCTTCGCTGCCCTTCTCGCATGCTTGCCTCGCTCATAAAAAAGCCCTTTTCGTGTACGGATTTGTCCGTGCGCGGGGGCTGCAGATGATCTGCCCATAACCGTGGATGGAAACCCAGACATGAACACAACAACCAGTTCCGCCTATAACTACAAGGTGGTTCGCCAATTCGCCATCATGACGGTGGTGTGGGGCATAGTCGGGATGGGGCTCGGCGTGCTTATCGCAGCGCAGCTCGCCTGGCCGTGGCTCAATTTCGACCTGCCGTGGACCAGTTTCGGTCGCCTGCGGCCCCTGCACACCAACGCGGTGATCTTCGCCTTCGGCGGCTGCGCCCTGTTCGCCACCAGCTACTATGCCGTACAGCGCACCTCCCAGGCCACGCTGTTCGCACCGAAGCTGGCGGCCTTCACGTTCTGGGGCTGGCAACTGGTGATCCTGCTGGCGGCCATCACCTTGCCGCTGGGCTACACCAGCTCCAAGGAATACGCCGAGCTGGAATGGCCGATCGACATCCTGATCACCATCGTCTGGGTCAGCTACGCGATCGTGTTCTTCGGCACCATCATCAAGCGCAGCGTCAGCCACATCTATGTGGGCAACTGGTTCTTCGGTGGGTTCATTCTCACCGTGGCGTTGCTGCACGTGGTCAACAACCTGGAAGTGCCGGTCACCCTGACCAAGTCCTACTCGCTGTACTCCGGCGCCACCGACGCGATGATCCAGTGGTGGTACGGCCACAACGCGGTGGGCTTCTTCCTGACCGCGGGCTTCCTGGGAATGATGTACTACTTCGTGCCCAAGCAGGCCGGGCGCCCGGTGTACTCCTATCGCCTGTCGATCGTGCACTTCTGGGCGCTGATCACCCTGTACATCTGGGCTGGCCCGCACCACCTGCACTACACCGCGCTGCCGGACTGGGCCCAGAGCCTGGGCATGGTCATGTCCCTGGTGCTGCTGGCACCGAGCTGGGGCGGCATGATCAACGGCATGATGACCCTCTCGGGCGCCTGGCATAAGTTGCGCACCGACCCGATCCTGCGCTTTCTGGTGGTTTCCCTGGCGTTCTACGGCATGTCGACCTTCGAAGGCCCGATGATGGCCATCAAGACCGTCAACGCCCTCTCCCACTACACCGACTGGACCATCGGCCACGTGCATGCCGGCGCCCTGGGCTGGGTCGCCATGGTGTCGATCGGCTCGCTGTATCACCTGATTCCCAAGGTGTTCGGCCGCGAGCAGATGCACAGCATCGGCCTGATCAACGCGCACTTCTGGCTCGCCACCATCGGCACCGTGCTGTACATCGCCTCGATGTGGGTCAACGGCATCGCCCAGGGCCTGATGTGGCGCGCGGTGAACAGCGACGGCACGCTCACCTACTCCTTCGTCGAGGCGCTGGAAGCCAGCCACCCCGGCTTCGTGGTGCGGGTGATCGGCGGCGCGATCTTCTTCACCGGCATGCTGCTGATGGCCTGGAACACCTGGCAGACCGTGCGCGCCAGCAAGCCGGAAGAACTGGAAGCTGCCGCCCTGTATTCGGTTGAGGGAGCCCACTGATGAAACACGAAATCGTCGAAAAGAACGTCGGCCTGATGGCCCTCCTGATGGTGTTCGCCGTCAGCATCGGCGGGCTGACGCAGATCGTCCCGCTGTTCTTCCAGGACGTGGTCAACGAGCCGGTCGCCGGCATGAAGCCCTACACCGCGCTGCAACTCGAGGGCCGCGACGTGTACATCAAGGAAGGCTGCGTGGGTTGCCACTCGCAGATGATCCGCCCGTTCCGCGCCGAGACCGAGCGCTACGGCCACTACTCGGTAGCCGGCGAAAGCGTCTGGGACCACCCCTTCCTGTGGGGCTCCAAGCGCACCGGGCCGGACCTGGCCCGGGTCGGCGGCCGCTACTCGGACGAGTGGCACCGCGCGCACCTCTACAACCCGCGCAACGTGGTGCCGGAGTCGAAGATGCCGTCCTACCCCTGGCTGGTCGAGAACGTGCTCGACGGCAAGGACACCCCCACCAAGCTCAAGGCCATGCAGTTTCTCGGCGTGCCCTACACGGATGACGACATCGCCAGCGCCAGCGCTGCGGTGAAAGGCAAGACCGAGATGGACGCCTTGGTCGCCTACCTGCAAGTGCTCGGCACTGCGCTGAAGAACAAGAGGTGATCCCATGCTTACCGACCTGATCGACATCGGCATGGTGCGCGGCATCGGTACCGCCCTGGTACTGATCGCCTTCACCTGCGTGACGCTGTGGGCCTACAGCGGCAAGCGCGCCAAGGCCTTCGAGGATGCGGCGAACCTGCCCTTCGCCGATGAACCCAACAAAGCAGCAGTAAGGAAAGACACCCCATGAGCACTTTCTGGAGCTGGTACATCACGCTGCTGACCCTCGGCAGCCTGGTCGCATTGTTCTGGCTGCTGTTCGCCACACGCAAAGGGGAACGCAAGAACACCACCGACCAGACCATGGGCCATTCCTTCGACGGCATCGAGGAGTACGACAACCCGCTGCCACGCTGGTGGTTCATGCTGTTCCTCGGCACGCTGATCTTCGCCGTGGGTTACCTGGCGCTGTATCCAGGCCTGGGCAATTTCAAGGGCCTGCTACCCGGCTATGAAGACGGCTGGACCCAGGTTGCCCAGTGGGAGCGCGAAGTGGCCAAGGCCGACGCCCAGTACGGGCCGATCTTCGCCAAGTACTCGGCCATGCCCCTGGAACAGGTGGCCCAGGACGAGCAGGCGCTGAAGATGGGCGGCCGGCTGTTCGCCACTTACTGCTCGATCTGCCACGGCTCGGACGCCAAGGGCGCGGTGGGCTTTCCCAACCTGACCGACGAAAACTGGCGCTGGGGCGGCGACGCCGAAACCATCAAGACCACCATCCTCAACGGGCGCATCGGCGTGATGCCGGCCTGGGGCCAGGTGCTCGGTGATGACGGCGTGCGCAACGTCGCCGGCTACGTGCGCCACGAATTGGCTGGCCTGCCGCTGGCCGATGGCAGCAACATCGACCTGGAACAGGGCAAGCAGCTGTTCTCCACCACCTGCGTGGCCTGCCACGGCCCGGCAGGCACCGGTATGGCGGTCCTGGGCGCGCCGGACCTGACCCACCCCGGCGGCTGGATCTACGGCTCGAGCCTGGCGCAACTGCAGCAAACCATCCGCTACGGCCGCAACGGCCAGATGCCCGCGCAGGAGCACTACCTGGGCAACGACAAGGTTCATCTGCTGGCGGCTTATGTGCTGAGTTTGAGTCGCAAACCACAACCTGGCGAATGATGCCCACGTGTAGGAGCGACCGGGCGAAGATCGGCTTTAGCCGCGAGCTCTTTAGTGCCTGGTCGGGTGCTAAAGCTCGCGGCTGAAGCCGATCCTACGAAATCGCTCCCGCAGGTCGCCAATCTATCAGCTACCGTTGCTTTACCTACTCAGGAGGCAACGGAATGCCGCACTCAGTCAGTTTGCGCAAAGGCCGGATCTCGCAAACCAATCAAATCTACCTGCTAACTGCCACCGTTAAAGACCGCCAGCCAGTCTTTGCCAGTTTCGCACTCGGTCGCCTTCTTGTTCGTGAACTGCAACGTGCCGAAAACCTGGGGCTGGCAGAATCGCTCGCCTGGGTGGTCATGCCCGATCACCTGCACTGGCTGGTATCACTGCGACAAGGCTCGCTCAGCGAATTGATGCGTCGCGTCAAGGGGCGCAGCGCTTGCAGGTGAACAGCCGGCTCGGTCGCCGAGGCAGACTATGGCAAGAGGGTTTCCATGACAGAGCGCTACGCCGTGAGGAGGACATACTGCCAACTGCCCGATACATCGTTGCCAATCCTTTACGGGCAGGCTTGGTAACGCGTGTCGGCGATTACTCTTTTTGGGATGCGGTGTGGCTCTGAAGATCTGCTCAATAGCTTCAGCCTGACTACAGAATCTCAATGCACGCAATCGTGGGAGAGGCTTTAGCCCCGAGTTCTTTGTTCCAGACTAAAAGCTCGGGGCTAAAGCCCCTCCCACATATGCAGGCTCCCAGCAAAACAGGCTGGCCCCTCGAAACACTGCAAGGCTCACAACAGAGCGCTTTCCACATATTTCCAACGCATTGCACCACCCGTGCCGGTCGGGGATACTCGCGCCGCCTGAAATGCCTGTCGCCTCGCGGCAGCGCCCAGCCCAGCGTGGAACCCAGCATGAGCCCAGCAAGCAGTCCGGCTGCCTACAACTACAAGGTGGTGCGCCAGTTCGCGGTGATGACCGTGGTCTGGGGCGTGGTCGGCATGGCGCTGGGGGTGTTCATCGCCGCGCAACTGGTGTGGCCGCAACTGAATTTCGACCTGCCCTGGACCAGCTTCGGCCGCCTGCGCCCGCTGCACACCAATGCGGTGATCTTCGCTTTCGGCGGGTGCGCGCTGTTCGCCACCAGCTATTACGTGGTGCAGCGCACCTGCCAGGTGCGGCTGGCGTCCGACCGCCTGGCGGCCTTCACCTTCTGGGGCTGGCAGGCGGTGATCGTCGCGGCGGTGATCAGCCTGCCAATGGGCTACACCAGCAGCAAGGAATACGCCGAGCTGGAATGGCCGATCGATATCCTCCTGGGCATCGTCTGGTTCGCCTATATCGGCGTGTTCTTCGGCACCCTGTTCAAGCGCCGCACCCGGCATATCTACGTGGCCAACTGGTTCTTCGGCGCCTTCATCCTGGTCACCGGCATGCTGCACCTGGTCAACAGCGCCGCTGTGCCGGTCAGCCTGTTCAAGTCCTACTCGGTGTACGCCGGTGCCACGGACGCGATGATCCAGTGGTGGTACGGCCACAACGCCGTGGGCTTCTTCCTGACCACCGGCTTTCTGGGGATGATGTACTACTTCGTGCCCAAGCAGGCCAACCGGCCGATCTACTCATACCGCCTTTCCATCGTGCACTTCTGGGCGCTGATCACCCTGTACATCTGGGCCGGCCCGCACCACCTGCACTACACCGCCCTGCCGGACTGGGCCCAGAGCCTGGGCATGGTGATGTCGATCATCCTCCTGGCACCGAGTTGGGGCGGCATGATCAACGGCATGATGACCCTGTCGGGTGCCTGGCATAAGTTGCGCACTGACCCGATCCTGCGCTTTCTGGTCGTCTCGCTGGCGTTCTACGGCATGTCCACCTTCGAGGGGCCGATGATGGCCATCAAGACGGTCAACGCGCTGTCGCACTACACCGACTGGACCATTGGCCACGTGCACGCCGGCGCCCTGGGCTGGGTGGCGATGATCACTTTCGGCTCGCTGTATCACCTGATTCCCCGGGTATTCGGCCGCGAGCAGATGCACAGCCTGGCGGCGATCCACCTGCATTTCTGGCTGGCGACCATCGGTACCGTGCTGTACATCGTGCCCATGTGGGTCAACGGCCTTACCCAGGGTCTTATGTGGAAGGCGGTGCACGACGACGGCACGCTCACCTACTCGTTCATCGAGTCGGTGGCGGCCAGCCACTGGGGCTACGTGGTGCGCATGATCGGCGGTGCGATCTTCTTCAGCGGCATGCTGCTGATGGCCTGGAACACCTGGCGCACCATTCGCGGCGCGGGACCGGCCGACTACGATGCCAGCGCGCGGATTCCCCTGGCGCAAAACGGGGAGACCGGCCGATGAAGCACGACCTGATCGAAAAGAACCTCGGCCTGATGACCCTGCTGATGGTCATCGCCGTGAGCATCGGCGGCCTCACCCAGATCGTGCCGCTGTTCTTCCAGGACGTGGTCAACGAGCCGGTGGCCGGCATGCGGCCCTACACCGCGCTGCAGCTCGAGGGCCGCGACATCTATATTCGCGAAGGCTGCGTGGGTTGCCATTCGCAGATGATCCGCCCGTTCCGCGCCGAAACCGAGCGCTACGGCCATTATTCGGTGGCCGGCGAAAGCGTCTGGGATCACCCCTTCCTGTGGGGCTCCAAACGCACCGGCCCGGACCTGGCGCGGATCGGCGGGCGCTACTCGGACGAGTGGCACCGCGCCCACCTGATCAACCCGCGCGACCTGGTGCCGGAGTCGAAGATGCCCGCCTATCCCTGGCTGGCCGAGCGCACGCTCGATGGCGCCCTGAGCGCCGAAAAGCTCAAGGTCATGCAGGGCTTCGGCATTCCCTACAGCGACGACGACATCGCCAAGGCCCGCGAGGCGGTGGCCGGCAAGAGCGAGCTGGACGCACTGATCGCCTACCTGCAGGTGCTCGGCACCTCGATCCAGAACAAGCGGTGACGCCATGCCAGCCTTCCTGACCGACATCGGCACCATCCGCGGCATCGGCACCGCCGTGGTGTTCATCGCCTTCGTCGCCGTGGTGCTCTGGGCCTACAGCAGCAAGCGCAAGTCCAGCTTCGACGAAGCGGCCAACCTACCCTTCGCCGACGAGCAGCTACCGAGCGCCAGCCAGCAGAACCACAAGCTCGAGGACGACAAACCTTGAGCACCTTCTGGAGCCTGTTCATCGCGCTGGCCACCCTCGGCACGCTGCTGGGCCTGGCCTGGCTGCTCATCGCCACCCGCAAGGGCCAGCGGCCGGGCGACAGCGAGCAGACCACGGGGCACAACTTCGACGGCATCGAGGAATACGACAACCCGCTGCCGCGCTGGTGGTTCCTGCTGTTTCTCGGCACCCTGGCATTCGCCTTCGGCTACCTGCTGCTCTACCCCGGGCTGGGCAACTTCAAGGGCCTGCTGCCCGGCTATGACGAAGGCTGGACCCAGGTCGGCCAGTGGCAGCGCGAGATGGCCGCCGCCGACGCACGCTACGGCCCGCTGTTCGCCGGCTACGCGGCCACACCCATCAGCGAACTGGCCAGGGACGAGAAGGCGCTGAAAATCGGTGGCCGGTTGTTCGCCAACAACTGCGCCGTATGCCACGGCGCCGATGCCAAAGGCGCCTTCGGTTTCCCCAACCTGACCGATGACGACTGGCTGTACGGCGGCGACCCGGAAACCATCAAGACCTCCATCATGCAGGGCCGCCAGGGCGTGATGCCGGCCTGGCAGGAGATTCTTGGCGGCGACGGCGTGCGCGACGTGACCGGCTACGTGCGCAGCCTCTCGAACCTGGAAAACCCGGCGCACATCGCCGTCAACCTGGACGCGGGCAGACAGCTCTACGCCACCAATTGCGCCATGTGCCACGGCCCCGACGGCAAGGGCCTGCAGGTGCTCGGCGCACCGAACCTCACGGACAAGGTGTGGCTGTACGGTTCCAGCTTCGCCCAGGTGCAGCAAACCATTCGCCATGGGCGCAGCGGCAAGATGCCGGCGCAGGCGGAATTTCTCGGCAACGACAAGGTGCACCTGTTGGCCGCCTACGTGTACAGCCTGTCGCAGCGCGAAAAGGCGCCGGCAGAAGTGCAAAACCGGGAGAAAGATTGAGTGCACTGATCTGGGTCAGGACGGCTCCGGCATGCTGCGCCTAGCATGGCCCTGCACCTACCCTGCGACGGGTAGCCGCAAGCCCGATCTGGCGTTGGCGGCGTACCATCGGCGCAGCGAACGATCGCGACCGGCACGTATCGGTCGCGACAGGCCCGACCAACCGTTGTGGTAGCCCTCGATGAGCCAACAGATCCCCGTCAAGAACGTCACGCCGCCCGCCGGCGAGACCATCGACCTCTATGCCAGCCGCGAGAAGATCCACACCCGCGCGTTCAGCGGCTTCTACCGCAACCTGCGGCGTGCTGGCGGGGCTCTGCTGTTCGTCCTCTACTTCGGCACCGTGTGGCTGAACTGGGACGGCCACCAGGCAGTGTGGTGGAACCTGCCGGAACGCAAGTTCCACATCTTCGGCGCCACCTACTGGCCCCAGGATTTCGTGTTGCTCTCGGCGCTACTGATCATCGCCGCCTTCGGGCTGTTCTTCATCACCGTGTTCGCCGGCCGGGTGTGGTGCGGCTACACCTGCCCGCAGAGCGTGTTCACCTGGATATTCATGTGGGCGGAAAAGGTCACCGAGGGCGACCGCAACCAGCGCATGAAGCTGGAAAAGGCGCCGATGAGTGCCAACAAGTTCGCTCGTCGCTTCGCCAAGCACAGCATCTGGCTGGGCGTTTCCCTGGTCACCGCGCTGACTTTCGTCGGCTACTTCGCGCCGATCCGCGAACTGCTCGCCGAGCTGGTCACCTTCGATGCCAGCGGCTGGGCGCTGTTCTGGATCGCCTTCTTCACCCTCGCCACCTATGGCAATGCCGGCTGGCTACGCGAGCAGGTGTGCATTCACATGTGCCCCTATGCGCGCTTCCAGAGCGTGATGTTCGACCAGGACACGCTGATCGTCTCCTACGACCCGCGCCGTGGCGAAACCCGCGGCCCGCGCAAGAAGACCGCCGACCACAAGGCCCAGGGCCTGGGCGACTGCATCGACTGCACCCTGTGCGTGCAGGTATGCCCGACCGGCATCGACATTCGTGACGGCCTGCAGATCGAGTGCATCGGTTGCGCCGCGTGCATCGACGCCTGCGACGCCGTCATGGACAAGATGAACTACCCGCGCGGGCTGATCAGCTACACCACCGAACACAACCTCTCGGGGCAGAAGACGCGCCTGCTGCGCCCACGGCTGATCGGCTACGCCATCGCCCTTCTGGCCATGCTGGCGGTATTCGCCTGGGCAGTGAGCAACCGCTCGCTGGTCGAGCTGGACGTGCTCAAGGATCGGGTACTCTACCGCGAGAACGAGCTGGGGCGAATCGAGAACGTCTACACCCTGAAGATCATGAACAAGGCTCAGCAGGACGTCGTCTACCGCATCGACGCCGACGGCCTGGACGGCCTGGTCTACGAGGGCCGTCGCGAAGTCCGCGCCCTGGCCGGCGAAGTGCTGGCGATCCCGGTGGAGCTGTCCATCGACGCCGAGAAGCTGCCGTC
The DNA here is from genome assembly GCF_900112645.1 of Phytopseudomonas straminea. Classification (GTDB taxonomy): domain Bacteria; phylum Pseudomonadota; class Gammaproteobacteria; order Pseudomonadales; family Pseudomonadaceae; genus Aquipseudomonas; species Aquipseudomonas straminea. Next base: position 270,895 of record NZ_FOMO01000002.1, read on the forward strand.
GAGCACCAACGAGGTCACCTTCCACATCCGTGCCACCGACGACGACAGCATCCACAACGACGCCAGCAGCCGCTTTATCGGCCCGAGCGTGAGGTAGCTTAAAGGCTGGTGGGTTATCACCCACCCTACGGAACTCGACACGATCTAATCGTAGGGTGGGCGCAGCCCACCAAAATCGTATGAACGACCAGGCCCTAAAGCCAATACCGCAACGAAAGAGCAGGCCAACCATGAACGAAGACCTCCAACCCGCCCCCTGGTACAAGCAGTTCTGGCCCTGGTTCCTGATCGCCCTGCTCGGTTACTCGGTGATTCAGGGGCTGACCCTGCTGACCGTCGCCACGCGCAATCCGCCGGGATTGATCTCCGACGATTATTACGACGTCGGCAAGGGCATCAACCAGTCCCTGGAGCGCGAAAACCTGGCGCTGCGCCTGAAGCTGCAGGCGACGCTGGAGTTGGACGACGAGCGCGGCATTGCCGAGCTGCAACTGCACGGCGCCAGCGCGCCCGCGCAACTGGTGCTCAACCTGGTATCGCCGACCCAGCCGGAGCGCGACCGCCGTGTGGTGCTGCAACATCAGGGTGAAGGCCTGTACCGCGGCAACCTGCAGGACAGCGTGCAGGGCCGGCGCTTCGTCGAGCTGATCGGCCAGGAAGGCGGCCAGGACTGGCGCCTGTTCGAGGAAGAAACCCTGGAAACCGGCAAGCGCATCCAGCTCGGGGATGAACGCTGATCGACACCTCCTTTGCCACCGGCGCGCCGCTCGAGCGCAGCAGCCCGGCGCCCTGCTACCACTGCGGCCTGCCGGTGCCGGCGGGCAGCCGCTTTTCAGCTTTAGTGCTGGGCCAGTCGCGCGAGATGTGCTGCCCAGGCTGCCAGGCGGTGGCCGAAACCATCGTGCAGAACGGCCTGGAGCATTACTACAGCCACCGCAGCGAAACGGCCAACAATCCCCGGCAACTGCCCCAGGCACTGCCCGACGAGCTGGCCCTGTATGACCGCCGCGACGTGCAGCAGCCCTTCGTCGAACAAAGCGGCGAATGGCGCGAAACCAGCCTGCTGATCGAGGGCATCAGTTGCGCGGCCTGCGGCTGGCTGATCGAAAAGTACCTCGCTGTCCTGCCCGGCGTGGTCGAGGCGCACCTGAACCTGTCCAACCATCGCCTGCGGGTACGCTGGAGCGCCAGCGCCCTGCCCTTGAGCGAACTGCTCGGCGAAGTGCGGCGCATCGGCTACGCAGCCCATCCCTGGCAGGCCGATGCCGCCGCCGAGCAGCTGACCCGCGAGAATCGCCGCGCGATGCGCCAGCTGGGCGTCGCCGGGCTTCTCTGGATGCAGGTGATGATGGCCAGCATGGCCACCTGGCCGGAATTCAACGTCGACCTGAGCCCCGAGCTGGACAGCATCCTGCGCTGGGTCAGCCTGTTTCTCACCACGCCCATCGTCTTCTACTGCTGCGGTCAATTCTTCCGTGGCGCGCTGCGCGACCTGCGCACCCGCCACCTGAGCATGGACGTCTCGGTGTCGCTGGCCATCGGCGGCGCCTACGCGGCGGGCATCTGGTCCACGGTCATGGGCCATGGTGAGTTGTATTTCGATGCCGTGGGCATGTTCGCTCTGTTCCTGCTCAGCGGTCGCTACCTGGAACGCCGCGCCCGGGAGCGCACCGCGGCGGCTACCGCGCAACTGGTCAAGCTGCTGCCGGCCTCCTGCCTGCGCCTGGATGAGCAGGGCCACAGCCAGCGCATCCTGCTCAGCGAGCTGCAACCCGGCGACCGCGTGCTGGTGCCGCCGGGTGCGCTGCTGCCGGCCGATGGCCAGGTGCTGGCCGGGCAGTCCAGCGTCGACGAATCCCTGCTCACCGGTGAATATCTGCCGCAATCGCGCAGCGTCGGCGATGCCGTGACCGCCGGCACGCTGAATGTCGAGGGCCCGCTGACCGTCGAAGTGCAGGCGCTGGGCGACGCCACCCGGCTGTCGGCCATCGTCCGCCTGCTGGAGCGAGCGCAAGGCGAGAAGCCGCGTCTGGCCGAGATCGCCGACCGGGTGGCGCAGTGGTTCCTGTTGATCGTGCTGGTGGTGGCGGCCATCGTCGGGGTTGTCTGGTGGCAACTCGATGCGTCGCGGGCGTTCTGGGTGGTGCTCGCCCTGCTCGTGGCCACCTGCCCCTGCGCCCTAGCCCTGGCTACGCCAACGGCGCTGACCACGGCCACCGGCACCCTGCACAGGCTCGGCATGCTCTTGACCCGCGGTCATGTGCTCGAAGGCCTGGAGCAGATCGACACGCTGATCGTTGACAAGACCGGCACCCTCACCGAAGGCCGCCTGACCCTGCGCGCCGTGCAACCGCTCGGTGACCTGGATGGCGACACCTGCCTGGCCCTGGCCGCGGCGCTGGAAAGCCAGTCCGAACACCCCATAGCCCGCGCCTTCGGCCACGCCACCGCGCCGGTGGAAGCGCTGCAGAACGTGCCGGGGCTGGGCCTCGAAGGTGTGGTCGAGGGGCGCCGGCTGCGTATCGGCCAGGCCGAGTTCGTCAGCGAACTCAGCGCCAGCCCCGCACCGGCCATCAACGGCGAACAGGGCCAATGGTTGCTGCTGGGTGACGAACAGGGGCCGCTGGCCTGGTTCGTACTCGACGACCGCCTGCGCGACGATGCACCGGCCCTGGTCGAGGCGGCGCGCGGGCGGGGCTGGCAGATCATGCTGCTCAGCGGCGACAGCTCGCCCATGGTCGGCGAAGTGGCCCGCCAGTTGGGTATCGACCAGGCCCGCGGCGGGCTGACCCCGGACGCCAAACTGGCCATCCTGCGTGATCTGCAGAGGCAAGGCCGCCGCGTGCTGATGCTCGGCGATGGCGTCAACGACGTGCCGGTGCTCGCCGGCGCCGATATCAGCGTGGCTATGGGCTCGGCCTCGGATCTGGCCAAGACCAGCGCCGACGCCGTGCTGCTCTCCAATCGGCTGACCAGCCTGGTCGATGCCCTCCGCCTGGCGCGCCGCACCCGTATCATCATCATCGAGAACCTGGCCTGGGCCGGGCTGTACAATGGCCTGGTGCTACCCTTCGCCGCCCTCGGCTGGATCACGCCGATCTGGGCCGCGCTGGGCATGTCGGCCAGCTCGTTGCTGGTGGTACTCAACGCACTGCGCCTGGGGAAAGCACCATGACCGCGCTGTACATCCTGATTCCCGTCGCCCTGCTGCTGGTCGCCTTCGCCGTGTGGCTGTTCTTCTGGGCGGTGGACAGCGGCCAGTACGACGACCTCGACAGCCCGGCGCACCGCATCCTCTTCGATGACGATGACCCGCGCCACCAGGCGGCGGTGAAACAGGCCAAGCACGAGCCCGCCGCCAAAAACCATGACTGACCTGCTGCCGCAACTGCTCTCCGCGCTGATGCTCGGCCTGCTCGGCGGCGGCCATTGCCTGGGCATGTGCGGCGGGCTGATGGGGGCGTTGACCCTGGCCATCCCCGCCGAACGACGCCACCAGCGCCTGCGCTTGCTGGTCGCCTACAACGCCGGGCGCATCCTCAGTTACACGACGGCCGGGCTGCTGCTCGGCCTGGCTGGGTGGGTGCTGGCCAGCAGCCCGCTCGCCACGGTAATGCGCAGCATCGCCGGCCTGCTGCTGATCGCCATGGGCCTCTACCTGGCCGGTTGGTGGAGCGGCCTGACGCGTATCGAAGCGCTGGGCCGCGGCCTCTGGCGGCACCTGCAACCGATCACCCGACGCTGCATGCCGATCACCAGCGCGCCGCGGGCCCTCGTGCTCGGCGGCCTATGGGGCTGGCTGCCCTGCGGCCTGGTGTACAGCACCCTGCTGTGGGCGGCGAGCCAGGGTGATGCCCTGCGCAGCGCCGCGTTGATGTTTGCCTTCGGCCTCGGCACCCTGCCGGTGCTGCTGGCCACCGGGCTCGCGGCCGAGCGCCTGGTCAGCCTGCTACGCCGGCGTGGCGTGCGCATCGCCGGCGGCCTGCTGGTGATCCTGTTCGGCCTGTGGACCCTGCCCGGCCCTCATCAGCATTGGCTGATGGGGCATTGAAAACCGCCTCTGGTAGCCCGGGTTAAGCGCAGCGAACCCCGGGAATCGATTGCCCTGGGTGTCGCTACGCTCGACCCAGGCTACGGAGCTGACACGCCCAACGGTCCCACCACTGCTGCGACCCCATGACTCAGATCAAAAAGCCCCGCCCATACGCCCCCTAGACTGCTGAGCATTCAACGCTGAAGCGGAATTCGCCATGCTCGACGCCATCCAGTGGGATTCCGACCTGATCCGCCGCTACGATCAAGCCGGCCCGCGCTACACCTCCTACCCGACCGCCGTGCAGTTCCACGACGGCGTCGGCTCCTTCGACCTGCTGCACGCCCTGCGCGAGAGTCGCCGCGCCCTGCGTCCGCTGTCGCTGTACCTGCACCTGCCGTTCTGCGCCAACATCTGCTACTACTGCGCCTGCAACAAGGTCATCACCAAGGATCGCGGCCGCACCCAGCCTTACCTGCAAGCCCTGGAACGGGAGATGGCGCTGATCGGCCATCATGTCAACAAGCGCCAGCGCATCGAGCAGCTGCACCTGGGCGGCGGCACCCCGACCTTTCTCAGCCATGACGAACTGCGCCAGCTGATGGCCAAGCTGCGCGAGCATTTCACCCTGCTCGACGACGATTCCGGCGACTACAGCATCGAGATCGACCCACGCGAGGCGGACTGGTCGACCATGGGCCTGCTGCGCGAGCTGGGCTTCAACCGTGTCAGCCTCGGCGTGCAGGACCTGGACCCCAACGTGCAGCGCGCCATCAACCGCCTGCAGAGCCTGGAAGAGACCCGCGCCATCATCGAGGCGGCACGCACCCTGCAATTTCGCTCGGTGAACATCGACCTGATCTACGGCCTGCCGCTGCAGACGCCGGAGAATTTCGCCCATACCGTGCAGCAGGTCATCGCCTTGCAGCCGGATCGTCTGTCGCTGTTCAACTACGCCCATCTACCGGAACGTTTCATGCCGCAGCGGCGCATCGACAGCGGGCAGTTGCCGAGCGCGGCGGCCAAGCTGGCCATGCTGCAGGGCAGCATCGAGCAGTTGGCCAGCGCCGGCTACCGCTATATCGGCATGGACCATTTCGCCCTGCCCGATGACGAGCTGGCCAGCGCCCAGGAGGACGGCAGCCTGCAGCGCAACTTCCAGGGCTATACCACCCACGGCCACTGCGACCTGATCGGCCTGGGCGTGTCGTCGATCAGCCAGATCGGTGATCTGTATTGCCAGAACACCACGGATATCACCGCCTACCAGAGCAGCCTGAACAATCGCCAGCTGGCGACCCAGCGCGGCCTGGGCTGCAACGACGACGATCGTATTCGCCGCGCTGTGATCCAGCAGCTGATCTGTCATTTCCAGTTGGAGTTCGCGGACATCGAACAGCGTTTCGGCGTCACCATGCCCAGCTACTTCGCGGACGCCTGGCCGGCGCTGCAGCAGATGCACCGCGACGGTCTGATTGATTTGCGTGAAGGCAGCATCGAAGTGCTGCCGGCGGGAAGGCTGCTGGTGCGCTCGCTGTGCATGCTATTCGACCGCTACCTGGGCGAGACCAACCTGCAACGTTTTTCGCGGGTGATCTGAGCGGCGCCCCCGGCAGGGCTGCACTGCAGCCCAGGCTGCATCACTTGGCCAGCAACGCGCCCACGCTGGCACTCTGTTCGCTGGTCAGCTTCTGGTCGCGCATCACCTTCACCAATTGGGCGTTGGCGCTGCTCAGGGCACTGCTGATCGAACCCACTTCGGTCTGCAAGGCGCGCACCTTGGCCTGTTGCGCGTCATCCTCCATATCGCCCTGAGCCATCAGCGCCTGCAGCTCGGCCATCTTCTGGGCCAGTTGTGCCTTGAGCTCGCGGATCATCTTGAGTAACTGCTTGATCTCGTCCGGCAGATTGCTTTCGTCGATATCGGCGTCCTTGTTTTCAGCTTCCTTCGAGCGCGCCAGGCCGACAGCGGACAGGCTCACCTTCACACCCGGCTCGGCGCTCTTTTCCTCGGCAGACGCGGTAGCGCTTGGCTCTACCGTCTCGACAGGCGCTGCTACAGACACAGCACCCGGCGCAACGTAACCGCGCTCACTTGCACCACTGGTGGCCACTTGCATCACACCGCTCCCTGCCTTCATTTGATCGATACAAGCCTATCGGCAGGTGCCTGCGACACTTGAACACCCTGCGGCAGGTGGCCGCGCATGCCCCTGGTGCGTTAACCTTACAACTTCTGAGTGATTACCTAGGGATAAGGGCGATGTCCGAAAGCATCAAGCTGCGCACTACTCATCAGGCACACTGCAAGGATTGCAGCCTCGCCAGCCTATGCCTGCCTCTCTCCCTGGATCTGAAGGACATGGACGCCCTCGACGACATCGTCAAACGCGGCCGTCCCCTGAAAAAAGGCGAGTTCCTGTTCCGCCAGGGCGACACGTTCAACTCGGTGTTCGCCGTGCGTTCCGGCGCACTGAAGACCTTCAGCCTGAGCGACGCCGGCGAAGAGCAGATCACCGGCTTCCACCTGCCCAGCGAACTGGTCGGTCTGTCCGGCATGGACACCGAGCTGTACCCGGTATCGGCTCAGGCCCTGGAAACCACCTCGGTCTGCGAGATCCCCTTCGAGCGCCTCGACGAGCTGTCGGTCAGTCTGCCCCAGTTGCGTCGCCAGTTGATGCGCGTGATGAGCCGTGAGATTCGTGACGCCCAGCAGATGATGCTGCTGCTCTCCAAGAAGACCGCCGACGAGCGCATCGCCACCTTTCTGGTCAACCTGTCCGCTCGTTTCAGCGCCCGTGGCTTCTCGGCCAACCAGTTCCGCCTGTCGATGTCGCGCAACGAGATCGGCAATCACCTGGGCCTGGCCGTGGAAACCGTATCGCGGGTGTTCACGCGCTTCCAGCAGAGCAACCTGATCGAAGCCGAGGGCAAGGAAGTGCATATTCTCGACCCGATCGAGCTGTGCGCTCTGGCAGGTGGTAACCTTAACGGCTGATACTCCCGTTAAGGATTCACCCTGCCATGATCTTTGATGAATTCACCATCAAGACCCTTATCCGCCCGGTCAACGACTTCCCCAAGCCGGGCGTGGTATTTCGCGACATCACCCCGCTGTTCCAGTCCCCACGCGCTCTGCGCATGGTCATCGACAGCCTGATCCAGCGCTACGTCGAAGCGGACTTCACTCACGTCGGGGCGATGGATGCACGGGGTTTTCTGATCGGTTCGATTCTTTCCTACGAGCTCAACAAGCCGCTGGTGCTGTTTCGCAAGCAGGGCAAACTGCCAGCCGACGTGCTCAGCCAGGGCTACCAGACCGAATACGGCGAGGCCTTCCTGGAAGCCCACGCCGACAGCCTTTGCGAAGGGGACAAGGTGCTGATCGTCGATGACCTGATCGCCACCGGTGGCACCCTGCTGGCCGCCGTGCAACTGGTCAAGCGTATGGGCGCCGAGCTGTACGAAGCGGCAGCGATCATCGACCTGCCGGAGCTCGGCGGCTCACGCAAACTGCAGGACATGGGCATTCCCACCTTCACCCTGACCGCCTTCGCCCTCGACGAGCGTTAAGACCGGTTCCCCGCAATGCGCCCATCGACAAGCGAAACGCTCGCTTTGCTGATTGGCGCTTGCCACCCCTGCCCTCCGACGCGCTTTTCTGCGCCCTCAGCCAATAGTTTCTTCTAACCCAACTCAGGCTCGTCTGGATCAGAGACGACCGGCGCCCATCAAGCGTCAGGGCCTTTGCTCATTGCACCTGGGCAGTAGCCGGCTGCAAGGTTGAGGTGAAAGAACTATCGAACAGCCGCTCAGCCGGGTAGCCCTTTACCAGCCCCAGGCCAGCAAAGAAATCGACGGTCTGTTGCGCCTGCTCGATAGCGGCTGGCGTGATCGGACCGATGTCGGTGCGGGCACGGGCGAACCAGGCACGGGCGACGGACTCGTCGGCGCGGGTGTGCTTGGCCCAGGCGCTGGCATAGGCGTCGGTGTGGGCCGGGTTGGCCAGTGCCCATTCACGGGCGCGTTTCAGGCGCTGTAGGAAGTCGCCGATGATCTCGCGCTTACTCGCCAGGGCCTTGTCGCTCGCCACAGCAAAACTCTGCGCGGGGATCAGCCCTTCGGCGGTCGCCAGCACGCGGGCACCATTGCGCTCGGCCTGGGTGACATAGGGCTCCCAGGTGGCGATCACGTCAACCGAGCCACCCTCCAGTGCATGGGAGGCATCGAGCGCGCTCAGGTAGCTCAACTGCAGATCGTCGCGGGCGATGCCTTCACGGTCGAGCGCGGTGAATAGCAGTTGCTGGCTCCAGGAGCCCTTCCACACGGCAGCACGCTTGCCGCGCAAATCCGCCAGGCTGCGAATCGGCGAGTCCTTGCGAACCAGAATGGCCACGCCATGCAGATTCTGTTTGGTTACCGCCACCACCTTGATGGGCGCGCCAAGGGCGCCGAGGAACAACGGCGGTGCATCGCCGAGAAAACCCAGGTCGAGGCTGCCGACATTGAGCGCTTCGGCAACCGGCGAACCGGCAGTGAACTGCTTCCAGTCGACCTCATAGGGCACGTCATCGAGCACGCCGGCGGCCTCCATGACGGTACGTGTGTTGTAGCTCTGGTCGCCGATGACCAGGGTCTCGGCCAGAGCGGAGAGCGAAAACAGCGCGGTGGCCGTGGCCAGCGCCAGAGAGCGAAAGATGCGCATAGGGGGCGTCCTGTGGTGTGGGCTACCGATCCGCGCGCGCGGTCTCGTGAAATGGCGATTGAAATGGGTTATTCGAAGGCTTTTTCGAAGGAGGTATCGATGATGCTGCTGGTATCGATTTTCTGCTTCAGCGCACCGGTTTCGACGAGAAAGTCGGCGGTCTCCTGATAGTCGCGCGCAGCCTGCTCGTCGACCGGGCCGACGGTCATGTTGGCGTGGCCGATCCAGTTGCGTGACACGGCCTGATCCAAGTTGGCCTTCTTGGCCCATAGGTCGGCGTAGTCTTCCTTGTTGGCTTCGACCCAGGCGCGGGCTTTCTGCAGGCGGCCGAGGAAGTCGGCGATGGCCGCGCGTTTGGGCTCGATGGAATCGGCATTGGCAGCAATGCTCGACAGCCCGGGCATAAGCCCCTTGGCCGTGATGATCGGCTTGGCACCGGAGAACAGGGTTTGCTGGGAGATATAGGGCTCCCAGACTGGGAACGCATCGATACTGCCTTGGGGAAAGGCCGCAGCGGCATCGATGGGCATCAGCTTGACGAACTCGACGTAATCCTGCGGCAGACCGGCTTTTTCCAGCGCACGCAGGGTCAGCTGCTGGCTCCAGGCGCCGGGCCAGTAGGCGACCTTCTTGCCCTTGAGGTCTTCGATGGTCTTGACGGAGGAGTCCTTGGGCACCAGCAATGCGATGGTGTCCGGGTTCTGCCGCGACACGCCGATCAGCTTGACCGGCGCGCCTTTGGCCGCCAGGAAGATGAAGCCCGAATCGCCGAGAAAACCCAGGTCGACGGCGCCAGCTTCGAGCGCCTCGGCGACCGGTGCGGCGGACTGAAAATGCTTCCAGTCCACGGTATACGGTGCGCCCTCCAGCACGCCGGACGCTTCCACCGAGGCGCGCACGTTGTAGTAGTTCTGATCACCAACGCGCAGCACCGTAGTGTCTGCGGCATGTGCCAGGGGCGCAGCCACCGCGATGGCCGCCAAGCTGCGGCGCAACAGGAAAAGCAGTTTCATTGGGGCACTCTCCAGAGTCAGCCAGCCCGGCGCTGTTGCAGGGTGGCGATATGTTCGCGAATCGCCGGGATCAGGCCCCGGCCATAGAGTTCGGCGTCGTCCAGGGGATCGAAACCGCGAATCAGAAAGGTGGACGCGCCGTGCTGCCAGTAGCGTCCGAGCGACGCGGCGACCTGCTCGGCGGTGCCGACCAGCGCGGTGGAATTCCACTGTGCGCCAGTCAGGCGGGCCACGCCGGTCCACAGCCGCTCGTCAAGCACCTCACCGCGCTGCGCCGCCGCCAGCAGGCGCTGCGAACCGGCATTGGCTGGCGCGTGGTCATTGATCGGCAGACCTAGGCGGGTGCGGCTCTCGCGAAAGCGTTCGAGCAGTTCGGCAGCACGTTTCCAGGCGGCCTCCTCGGTATCGGCGATGATCGGCCGGAACGACACCGACACCCGCGGGCTACGCCCTTGGCGCTGGGCCGCAGCGCGCACGTGCTGCACGTGCTCGGCGAAATCCGCGAGCGGCTCACCCCACAGCATATAAGTGTCGGCATGCCGCGCCGCTACCTGAATGGCGGCAGGTGACGAGCCGCTGAAGTAGATCGGAATGTGCGGTTTTTGCCGGGTACGCACGGTGGGCAACGCCCCCTTGAAGCGGTAGTAGTGCCCTTCATGATCAATCGGTCCCTGAGCAGTCCAGATTGCCTTGAGGGCATCGAGGTATTCGTCGGTGCGGGCGTAACGCTGGTCATGATTGAGCCAGTCCCCGTCGCGCTGCTGATCGGCATCACTACCTCCACTGATCACATTGAGCGCCAGGCGGCCGTTGCTGAACTGGTCCAGCGTCGCCAACTGGCGGGCCGCGAGCGGCGGCGCGATCACCCCGGGCCGGTAGGCCAGCAGGATACCCAGTCGCTCGGTGGCAGCTGCGATGAACGAGCTGACCACCGCACCTTCAGCACCATTGGAGAAGTAGCCAACCAGGGCGCGGTCGAAGCCCGCGCGCTCATGGGCCTGGGCGAAACGCCGGACGAAGTCGGCATCCACCGCGTCGCCCAGTGGTTGGTCCACTTCCGAACTTGGAGTGGCGGTAATCATGCCGATGATTTCCACGCTCATGTCGCGCTCCTGATTGAGATGGGCAGGCGCCAGCACGACAGAGCATTTTCTTTATAAAAGCGCGTCAGTGCCTAACGAATACTTATAACGCTACGCAAGCGGCATTCAGTTATGAAATTCATTTTAGGCATAACCTAATATGCATAAACAGCAGTCGGCATTGTTCATCGCATCCTAGCTTGCAGGTTCGCTCAGCGAAAGTATCTATCGAGCGCTAGCCAGCCGCCGAGGCAGCCATCAAGCCTGTCAATAAATTCTTAATTCGCATATTAGCTTATGAATAAATTGAATTTTTATAAGAACAACCGGTTTGCTACCGTGAGCGCTCGATGCCCAGCAGGGCGTTAAGCAAACCACCGGATATTCCGCATGAGCGCCCAACCCAATGTGCAACGCCTGCGCCAGTTCATCGACGCACTGGCGCAATTGCTCGACAGCTCACCCGAAGAACATGTGGTACTCGAGCACGGCGCCGAGCTGCTGCAACAGCTGGTCCGTCATGACGACTGGCTACCGCCCGCCTTCGCACAGCCCGACCCGCAGCGCTATCAGCAATTTCTGCTGCACACCGATTCGCGCCAGCGCTTTTCCATCGTCAGCTTCGTCTGGGGGCCTGGCCAGAGCACGCCGGTGCACGATCACCGCGTCTGGGGCCTGATCGGCATGCTGCGTGGCGCGGAGCTGTCCCAGGGTTTCGTTCGCGATGCCGCCGGGCTGCGCCCCGAAGGGCCAGCCGTACACCTGCAGCCTGGCCAAGTGGAAGCCGTGTCACCACGCATCGGTGATATCCACCGTGTCAGCAACGCCTTCGACGATCGCACCTCCATCAGCATCCACGTCTATGGCGCCAACATCGGCGCGGTACGGCGTGCCGTCTACCTCGACGACGGCAGCGAGAAGCCTTTCATTTCCGGCTATTCCAACAGCCTTCTTCCCAACCTCTGGGATCTGTCCAAAGAGAACCCTGCATGAGCCAGATCGCCACACGCTCCTTTCACGCCATCCGCCAGGCACTGCTCGACAAGCAGGAAGTGGCGCTGATCGATGTCCGCGAAGAGGCGCCGTTCGCCGAAGCGCATCCGCTGTTCGCCGCCAATATTCCGTTATCCAAGCTGGAACTGGAGGTCTACGCACGTATTCCGCGGCGTGGTACCGCCGTAACCGTGTATGACGACGGCGAGGGCCTGGCGCAGGAAGCGGCCAAACGCCTGGTCGCCCTGGGTTATAGCCAGGTGGCGCTGCTCGAAGGCGGCCTGGCCGGCTGGCGCAATGCCGGCGGTGAGCTGTTTCGCGACGTCAACGTGCCGAGCAAGGCGTTTGGCGAACTGGTCGAGAGCGTGCGCCACACACCATCGCTGGCTGCCGAAGAAGTCAAAGCCCTGCTCGATGCCAGGGCCGACGTGGTGGTGCTCGACGCCCGCCGCTTCGATGAATATCAGACCATGAGCATTCCTACCGGCATCAGCGTGCCGGGCGCCGAGCTGGTACTGCGCGCCCGCGAATTGGCGCCCGATCCGGCTACCCGTATCGTGGTGAACTGTGCCGGTCGCACCCGCAGCATCATCGGCACCCAGTCGCTGGTCAACGCCGGCCTTCCCAACCCGGTAGCGGCGCTGCGCAACGGCACCATCGGCTGGACCCTGGCCGGTCAGAAGCTGGAACACGGCCAGGCGCGGCGCTTCGGCGAGGTGAGCGAGCACAATCACCAACAAGCCGCGCAGTCGGCGCGCGCCGTGGCAGACAAGGCTGGAGTCGGCCGCGCCAGCCTGCAGGACCTGACACGTTGGCAGGGCGAGAGCACTCGCACCACCTACCTATTCGACGTCCGCACACCCGAGGAATACGAGGCCAGCCATCTGCCGGGTGCCCGCTCGACGCCGGGCGGCCAGCTGGTGCAGGAAACCGATCATTTCGCCAGCGTGCGCGGCGCCCGCGTGGTGCTCGCCGACGATGACGGCGTGCGCGCCAACATGAGCGCCTCGTGGCTGGCGCAGCTGGGCTGGGAAGTGCACGTGCTCGATGGCCTGCAGGACGGCCACTTCAGCGCCCGCGGCGCTTGGCAGCCGCCATTGCCGGCCTTGCCCCAACCCGCCGCTATCGATGCGCAGACGCTGGCCGCCTGGCAGGCCGCAGGCGACACGCTGGTGCTGGACTTCACTGCCAGCGCCAACCATGTGGCCCGGCATATCCCCGGCGCCTGGTGGGTATTACGTTCGCAACTGCCGCAAGCCCTGGAAAAATTACCGGTAGCTAAACGCTATGTGCTCACCTGTGGCAGCAGCCTGCTGGCCCGCTTCGTGGTCAGCGAACTGGAGGAGCTGACCGGCAAGCCAGTGGCACTGCTCGAAGGCGGCACCGCGGCCTGGGTCGCTGCCGGCCTGCCGACGGAGAGCGGCGAACAGCACCTCGCCGTACCGCGCAGCGACCGCTACCGTCGCCCCTACGAGGGCACCGACAACCCCCGCGAGGCCATGCAGGCCTACCTGGACTGGGAGTTCGGCCTGGTCGAGCAACTGGGCCGCGATGGAACCCATCACTTCCAGGTGATCTGAGAACCTGCGCATAGTCTTGCAGTACAGGTTCGTCGATTTCGGTAGCAAAGTGCCGGGAACGGCCGTTCGCGTAACTCGTAGGAGGGGCTTCAGCCCCGAGCTGTGTACTAGGGGGGCAAAAGGGCTCGGAGCTAAAGCCCCTCCTACAAAATAAACTCTGCTTACCGACCGCTTCTGCCTTGTGGTTGATGCCTCATGCGCGAAGATCTTGAACAGGTTTCGAGAGGCCGAAAGCTGCAACAGGAGGCTTTCGCCAAGCCTCTTGCTCTCGCCCATCACGTTATCCAATGACCGCGGTAGATGCCCCGCGCTGCCAGCCTATGCGCTTCTTTCGAGGCCGCCGCGCAAAAGCTGGCTGGCGATTCCGTGCTTCAGCAAACCGCCACCACTTTGTCGGTCACATTCCCAAATCGATCCGTGTTCTGGCTCGATCCAGCGAGTTATTCTATAAGCGTATTTTTTCCAACTCTTAATATGTGAGCGCAAAGATGAAGATCGATGACATGGATGCATTCGTTGCGGTGATCCGCTGTCAATCGACCAAGCTGGCGGCCGATGCGCTGCAACTGACCCAGCCAGCCATCACCCGGCGCGTACAGAACTTCGAGGAAGACCTGGGCGCCAACCTGCTCGACCGCAACACCAAACCGCTCAAGCCGACGCCCATGGGTCTGCGCGTCTACGAGCAGTGCAAGGCAATCCTGCGCGAGATCGATTCGCTGCGTGAACTGGTGGCCAGCGATGGCTCGCCCAGTGGCTCGCTACGCCTCGGCGTGCCGCAGACCATCAGCGATGTGGTGCTGCTCGATGCCCTGCAGCAGATTCGCGAAACCTTTCCGGAACTCAAGACCCAGGTGGTCAACGGCTGGGGTAGCAGCCTGATCGCACGCATGGAAAACGGCGAACTGGACGCCGCCGCGGCGCTCTTTCCGGCCGGCAAGATCTTCCCCGAAGGTATCGCCAGCCGTTCCATCGGCCGCATGCCGCTGCTGGTGGTCGCTGCAAAGGGCGCCGTTCGCAAGCGCAGCTGCAAGCTCAAGGACTGCTACCAGCACGGCTGGGTGCTCAACCCGGATGGCTGCGGGTTCCGCGCCGGCCTGCAGCGTGCACTGTCCGAACAGGGTTTATCACTTCAGATCAACCTGGAAACCTTCGGCACCGAACTGCAACTGGGGCTGGTCGCCAGCGGCATGGGCTTCGGCCTGGTGCCGGCGCCACTGCTGGAGCGCAGCGGCCATCGTGACGAACTGGACGTGATCAGCGTGGGCGACTTCAAGCCGATGATCGACCTCTGGCTGCTGCACCCGCAGTATCTGGGCAACTTGCAGGATGCCGTGAACCTGTTCAGTGATGTCGCAGCAGAGCGCCTGCGCTCGACCTGAGGCCAGGGCCTGTAGGCGTTCGCACCGCCCAGACTCCGCGATGATCGACACCGGGAATGGCTGCAGAAGCAGGTGCCCTGACAGAAAATAAAATTCCATTAATGCATAAACAGCAAACGTATAATTCAGAAAAGCTGATAATTAGCTTAGAACAAAAAAGACTTTTACAGCATTAAGTTATAAGAATACGGTCTCACTCAGGCCACCTCATCACCCTGGGGCGCTCAGAAATCCAACAGGCATTGCCTGCCCTCTGCGCCAGTGATGAGAGACCCATGACGCACCCTGCCGACACCCTCGCCTTTGCCGCCCAACGCCAGTTCCCTGAGCGAGACGCGGTCCGCTTCGCACGCCTGCTGGCTGAAATAACCCGTACCCTGGCCGCCAGCGCCGAGCGTTTCGACCGCAGTGGCGAGTTTCCAGCGGAGAACTTCGCACTGCTGCAGCGCCACGGGTTGCTGGCCTTGACGGTGCCGAAAAATCTCGGCGGCAGCGGCGCTGAGCTAGCCACTGCGCGACAGGTCATCAGTGCAGTGGCCAAGGGTGAGCCCTCCACCGCATTGATTCTGGTGATGCAGTACCTGCAGCATTTTCGCCTGCAGCAGAACCGTGCCTGGCCGGAGCATCTGCGCCGCCGTGTGGCGATCGATGCCGTCGAAGAAGGTGCACTGATCAATGCCTTTCGTGTCGAGCCGGAGCTCGGCACACCGGCACGAGGCGGGCTGCCGGCGACCACTGCCCGGCGCACTGCGCAAGGCTGGTGCCTCAGTGGCCGCAAGATCTATTCGACCGGCAGCCACGGCCTCACCTGGTACCTGGTGTGGGCCCGCAGCGACGACGCAGACCCGTTGGTGGGCGGCTACCTGGTGCACCGCGACACCCCCGGCATCCAGATCGTCGACGACTGGGATCACTTGGGCATGCGCGCCACCTGCAGCCACGAAGTGCGTTTCGAAGAGGTGCTGATTCCCCTCGACCACGCCGTCAGTGTCAGCCCGTGGAGCGCACCCAAGCCGGAGTTGGATAGCGAAGGCCTGCTGTGGATGTCGGTGCTGCTGCCGGCGGTCTACGACGGCGTAGCCCAGGCGGCGCGAGACTGGTTGGTGGGTTTTCTCGAAGGGCGCAAACCGTCGAATCTCGGCGCGCCGCTTTCCAGCCTGCCGCGCTTTCAGGAAGTCGTGGGGCGCATCGATACGCTGCTGTTCGCCAATCGCAGCCTGCTCGACTCGGCGGCCGCCGGCCGGATCGACGCCAGTCACGCCGGGCAGATCAAGCAGTTGGTCAGCGGCAACGCGATCCGTGCCGTGGAGCTGGCCATCGAGGCCGCCGGCAACCCCGGGCTGTCACGCAAGAATCCACTGGAGCGACACCTGCGCGACGTGCTGTGCAGCCGTATCCATACCCCGCAGGACGACGTGGCCCTGAATGCCGCCGGCCGCGCCGCCTTTGCCCATTTCCGCGAGACGCAGCAATGAGCCGTCGCGAACGCCCGCCCAAACCTGTGCCGCCTGCACACACCACCACCCGATTGCCCACCACGGCCAGGAGATTGCCATGAGTTCACTTGCCACCCTGCACAGCACCGCGTCGGTCAGAGAGCGCGTCAGCCCTGAAGAATGGGAAGTGCGCGTCAAGCTCGCAGCCGCCTACCAGCTGGCGGCGCTGTTTCGCTGGACGGATCATATCTACACGCACTTTTCCGCCCGGGTGCCGGGGCCGGACGAGCACTTCCTGATCAACGCCTTTGGCCTGCTGTTCGACGAAATCACCGCCTCGAACCTGGTGAAGGT
Organism: Phytopseudomonas straminea; assembly: GCF_900112645.1. Lineage (GTDB taxonomy): Bacteria > Pseudomonadota > Gammaproteobacteria > Pseudomonadales > Pseudomonadaceae > Aquipseudomonas > Aquipseudomonas straminea. Next base: position 287,473 of record NZ_FOMO01000002.1, read on the forward strand.
CGACGTCGACGGCACCCTCATCGATGACCCGCTGAACCTGGGCATCAACCAGGCCGGCTACGTGATCCACAGCGCCATCCACCGTGCACGGCCTGACCTGCAGGCAGTGCTGCACACCCACACCCGCGACGGCGCGGCGGTCTCCGCCCAGCGCAACGGCCTGCTGCCGCTCTCGCAACACGCGCTGGGCTACTACAGCCGGGTGAAGTACCACGACTACGAAGGCGTGGCGCTGGATCTCGACGAGCAGGAACGCCTGATCGCCGACCTGGGCGACAGCAACATCTTCATCCTGCGCAACCACGGGCTGCTCACCGGCGGCATCAGCGTCGAGCACGCGTTTCGCGAGCTGCATGGGCTGGAGCGGGCCTGCAACATCCAGATTGCGGCCCAGGCCGGTGGTAATGCCGACCTGTTGCATGCGCCGGCCGAAGCCATCGAGAAGGTACACCAGCAGTCGGCGCGCTTTTCCGACGGCAAGGGCCCGGGCATCAAACTGCACTGGGACGCCCTGATTCGCCAGCTCGAGCGCGCCTCGGGCCAGAGCTACAAGCACTGAGCGACGGGAGATGCAGATGAGCGACACCAGCACCATCACCGTAAGCCGCGCGATACTGTCCGCCCGCCGCCGCAAATGGACGGCACCGGATTTCGTCCTGCGTCTGCTCAGCCCCCTGGCCATCCTGCTGCTGTGGGAAATCGCCTCGCGGGCCGGGCTGATTCCCACCCGGGTGATCGCCGCGCCGAGCGAAATCAGCACCACGCTGTGGGAGCTGATCCGCAGTGGCGAGCTGCTGCGCCATCTGCTGGTATCGCTGCAACGTGCCGTCACCGGCTTGAGCATCGGCGTGGCCATTGGCGTCAGCGCTGCATTGATCACCGGCCTGTCGAAACGCGGCGAGATCGCCCTCGACTCGCCCATGCAGATGCTGCGTACCATTCCATCCCTGGCCCTGGTGCCGCTGTTCATCCTGTGGTTCGGTATCGGCGAGTTCACCAAGGTGGCGCTGATCGTCATGGGCACCACCTTTCCGATCTACCTCAACCTGTTCGCCGGCATCCGCAACATCGACCCGAAACTGGTGGAGGCGGCCAACACCCTGGGCCTCAACCGTCGCGAGCTGATCTGGCATGTGATCCTGCCCGGCGCCCTGCCCTCGTTCTTCGTCGGTCTGCGCTATTCCCTGGGCATTTCCTGGCTGGCGCTGGTGTTCGTCGAGCAAATCAACACCACCGCCGGCATCGGCTTCCTGGCCAGCGATGCGCGGGATTTCATGCGCACCGACGTGATCGTCATCTGCCTGCTGATCTACAGCCTGCTAGGCCTGCTCATCGATGGCCTCATCCGCACCCTGGAGCGCCTGGCCCTGGCCTGGCGCCCCTCGTTCATAAGGACCTGATGCATGAATGCGCACAGCAAAATCGACTTTTCGCCGGCCGTCAGCCTGCGCGGCGTGGTGCGCCAGTTCGGCGACAACCGGGTGATCGACGAGCTGGACCTGGACATCGCCCCTGGCGAGTTCGTCGCCCTGCTCGGCGCCAGCGGTTCCGGCAAGACCACCCTGCTGCGCTCCCTGGCAGGCCTGGACCCCATCGAGGGCGGCGAACTGATCGCCCCGCAGGCCCGCGCCGCGGTGTTCCAGGAACCACGCCTGATGCCCTGGAAGCGCGCCTGGAAGAACGTCACCCTCGGCCTGCGAGTGGACAACCCCAGGGAGCGCGCCGTGCAGGCGCTCACCGAGGTCGGCCTGGCCCATCGCCTGGAGGCCTTTCCGGCCACTCTGTCCGGTGGCGAATCACAGCGCGTGGCGCTGGCCCGCAGCCTGGTACGCGAGCCGAAACTGCTGCTGCTCGATGAACCCTTCGCTGCCCTCGATGCGCTGACCCGCATCCGCATGCACCGGCTGATCATCGACCTGTGGCACAAGCACACACCGGCGGTGCTGCTGGTCACCCATGATGTCGACGAAGCGATCCTGCTCGCCGATCGCATCATCGTGCTGCAGCACGGGCGCATCGCCGAAGCAGTGCAGGTTGAACTCGCGCGCCCTCGGGACAACGGCCAGGCCGGCTTCAACGCCATCCGCACGCGCCTGCTGGCCCTGCTTGGCGTGGAAAAAGACGATCCAGAGAGCCTCGCGCGGGATCACAACCCATTCATCACGCCGGGCTATCCGCTCAGCGCCATCGCCATCTGAGGCAGGAAGCCAGTCATGAAACGCGTTCTCTGCCGTCTCGTCAGCCGCCTGCTCGACAACCTGCATGGCGACCGTATCAGCACATTGATCGGCTGGCCGGGCGTGCCGCCAGCCGACAACGGCGAGCGAATGTGCCGCCCGCACTGATCGTCTAACCGGACAGCTCACCGGACAGACCCCGCAACACCTCGAGCGATCTACCACCGCCTTGTCGCTCCCACCAAAGCCACGAACCGCAACTGTGAACGCCGGCGCGTCGAGGCTTCGTACGCCTATGTAAAGCAGCGCCCCACCGCGGACGCAGCCGTAAGCCCCCAGCCTTGCATGCACCTAATTAGAAAAGTCGGGACAAAGAGATGAAAAAAACCTACTTCGCGATCCACCTGCTGGCCTCATGCGCCCTCGCCGCCGCGCTGATCGGCTGCTCGCCGTCAGACCAGCAAGCCACCAGCAAAACCCTGAGCATCGCCTTCTTCGGCGACAACACCACGCTGGTCAGCGTCGATCCCTTCCAGGTCTACTGGCTGGAGCACCGCGTTTTGCTGCGCAATGTCGCCGAAAGCCTGACCGATCAGGATCCCCACAGCGGCGAGATCATTCCCTGGCTGGCGAAAAGCTGGACGATCAGCGACGACGCCCTGACCTACACCTTCCAGCTGCGCGATGACATCACCTTCAGCAATGGCGAACGCTTCGACGCCAAGGCCGTGAAGACCGCGTTCGACAGCAACAAGGCCTTGGCCAGCGAACTGCCGGCGACCTTTGGCGCCACCTACCTGGCCGGTTTCGATCACGCCGAAGTGGTCGACGACTTCACCGTCAAACTGGTGCTGTCGCGACCGAACGCTGGTTTTCTGCAGGCCACCTCGACCACCAACCTGGCGATTCTCGCACCAGCGTCCTACGCACTGACGCCAAAGGAGCGCTCGCTGGGCAAGATCATCGGCAGTGGCCCGTTCGTGCTCGAACACTACACCCCGGAAGTCGGCGCCAGGCTGGTCAAACGCAGCGGTTACGCCTGGCCGTCGGCCAACGTCAGTAACAGGGGTGAAGCCCATCTCGATGCCGTGGAGATCAGCTACATCCCCGAGGAAAGCGTGCGCAATGGCCTGTTCCTGCAGGGCGAGGCCGACATCCTGTGGCCGCGCAATCCGTTCTCGGAAGTGGACCTGAAACTGTTCCAGTCGAAAGGCGCGACCATCCAGAGCCGGGCGCTGCCGGGGCCGTCGCTGAATCTGTTCCCCAACACCCGCAGCGGCCGCGTGCTGGAAGACAAGCGCGTGCGCCTGGCGCTGCAGAAAGGCATCGACCGCAAGACCTACGCCAGCACCGTGTACAACGCCGAGTTTCCGGTGGTGCGCAGCGTCTATGACGTGACCACGCCATTCTTCAAGGACCAGAGCGCCAAGCTGGCCTATGACCCGCAGGGCGCCGAAAGGCTGCTCGACGAAGCGGGCTGGAGCAAGGGCGCCGATGGTTATCGCAGCAAGGACGGCAAGCGCCTGAGCCTGAGCTACAACATCCAGGGTGCGGAAACCGCCGGCGACGTGCTGGTGCAGGATCAACTGCGCAAGCTCGGCATCGAGCTGAAGCTCGCCGTGGTAACCCGCGCCGAATGGGTCACGGCCAACGCCCAGGGCAACTATGACCTGACTTCAACCTACATGACCCGCGCCGACCCGATCATCCTGCAGACCATTCTCGATCCGCGCACCGCCAACAGCTCGACCCTGGCCACCAACCTCTACGAGCCGCCAACCCTGGAACGGGCCAAGGCGCTGTTCGATGCCGGCATCACCGCCACCCAGGCCGAGCAGCGCGCCGAGGCCTACGGGCAGTTACAGGATCTGCTGGTCGACGAAGCCTCCGCGTTTCCGATCTACGAGCGCGTCTGGCAGGCCGCCACCGCGCCGCGGGTGAAGAACTTTCGCTGGACCGCCGAAGGCTTCGCGCTGTTAAGCGATATCGAGGTGGATGAACCATGAGCCGCTACCTGATCGGCCGCGTCGGCCAGGCGCTGCTGGTGCTCTGGGGCGCCTACAGCATCACCTACTTCATCCTCTATCTGCTGCCGGGCGACACCCTGGCGATCATGCTCAGCGCCGCGGGCATGGAAGTCGATTCGCTGTCACCCGAGGACCTGGCCAGAGCGCAGGCTTACTACGGCCTCGACAAGGGCATCTTCGAGCAGTACTTCAGCTTGCTGTGGAACGCCGTGCAGGGTGACTTCGGGCAATCGCTGTCGCTCAACCGCCCGGTAAACCAGCTGCTCGTCGAGCGTCTGCCGCAGACGTTGTCACTGGCAGGCCTGGCTATCGTGCTGTCGATGATCGGCGGCATCGGCCTGGCCTACCTGACCGCTTACGTGCGCTGGCAACCGCTGAAGGTGGCGCTGGCCCGTCTGCCGTCGCTGGGCTTTTCGGTGCCGGTGTTCTGGATGGGCCTGTTGCTGATCCAGGTATTCGCCTTCAGCCTTGGCTGGTTTCCGGCCACCGGCAGCCGCGGCTTCGACAGCCTGATCCTGCCGGCCGTGACCCTGGCGATTCCCAGCGCCGCGGTATACGCCCAGGTGCTGCAACGCGGTTTCCAGGGCGTGTGGCAGGAACCCTATATCGCCACGGCCTACGCCAAGGGCCTCAGCCGCTGGCAGGTGCAGGCGCGCCACGGTTTCAAGAACGCCGCGCTGCCGATCCTCACGCTGATCGGCCTGCAGGTGGGCAATACGGTGTCCGGCGCGGTGCTGGTGGAAACCATCTTTGCCCGCAACGGCGTCGGCCGTCTCGCCCAGGAAGCGGTGCTGCGCCAGGACATTCCCGTGGTGCTGGCCATCGTCGCGGTGTCTGCGGCCGCCTTCGTGCTGGTCAACCTGGTCGTCGATCTGCTCTACCCCTACCTCGATCCACGCATCGCCCACACGCCAAAGGTGTCCTGACCATGAACGCCGAAAGCCGCATCGCCTCGCTGTCCCACTCGCCTGCCACAGTGTCGCTGGCCTGGCGGCGCCGCAGCCGCCTGCAGCACGCGGCCACCGCATTGCTGCCGCTGTTGCGCCGTCCCGGCTTCAGCCTGGCCGTGCTGATCGTGCTGTTCGCCCTTGTCGCGGCGCTGCTGCCGGGGCTGCTGAGCAGTTTCGATCCCTACGCCACTTCGCCGACGGACAAGCTCACCGCACCGAATCTGGTGCACTGGTTCGGCACCGACGAATTGGGCCGCGACCTGTACACCCGCGTGGTCTACGGCTCCAGCCTGTCGGTGCAGGCCGCACTGCTGGCCGTGGGCATCGCCCTGGTCGGCGGGCTCGGCCTGGGTGTGCTGTCCGGGTTCGCCGGTGGGCGTACCGATGCCGTGATCATGCGTTTCGTCGACGTACTGTTGGCCTTGCCCGGTCTGCTGTTGGCCCTGGCCATCGTCACCGCCATCGGTTTCGGCACCATCCCGGTGGCCATCGCCGTGGGCGTCGGCATCATTCCCGGCTTCGCCCGCACCACCCGCGCCGAAGTGCTGCGCGTGAAAACCCTGCCCTACGTGGAAGCGGCCCGCTTGGGCGGCGCCAGCTGGGGTCGCACATTACTACGGCACATTCTGCCCAATGCTTGGAGCCCGGTGGCGGTGCTCGCCACCCTGGATTTCGGCGCGGCGATTCTGGCCACCGCCGGCCTGTCGTTTCTCGGTTTCGGCGCGGCGCCACCGGCTGCCGAATGGGGCACGCTGATCGCCAATGGCCGACACTTCCTGATCACCGCACCCTGGGTGTCCCTGCTGCCAGGTCTGTTCGTGGTCGCGGTGGTGTTCAGCCTCAACCATATCGCCCGCACACTGGAGGAAAACCCGCGATGAGTAGCTCCTTGATCGACATCCGCCAGCTCTGCGTCAACTACCGCTTCGCCGGGCAGATCACCGAGGCCGTCCGGGGCGTCTCGGTCCAGATCAGCCAGGGCGAAACGGTGGCCATCGTCGGTGAATCTGGCTCTGGCAAGTCGACCCTGGCCAACGCCATTCTTGGCCTGCTGCCCGACAACGCCCAGCCCCACGGCCAGTTACGGGTCGACGGTGTCGAGTTGAGCGGCGCCAGCGAAAAGCAGAAACGCGCGCTGCGCGGGCGCACCATCGGCCTGGTGCCCCAGGATCCGATGGTCAGCCTGAACCCGACGTTGCGTATCGGCCAGCAGATCGGCGAAGCGCTGATTCTCGCCCACGGCCGCCGCTACCCCGACATCGATGCCGACGTGATCGAGCTGCTGGAACATGTCGGCCTGGACAAGCCGCTGCTGCGTGCCCGCCAGTATCCCCACGAGCTGTCCGGCGGCATGCGCCAGCGCGTGCTGATCGCCATCGCCCTGGCCGGCAACCCGCGGCTGATCATCGCCGACGAGCCGACCAGCGCCCTGGATGTGACGGTGCAGCGCAAGATTCTCGACCACCTGCAACGCCTGGTCGCCGAACGGGGCATTTCCCTGTTGATCATCACCCATGATCTGGGCGTGGCCACCGACCGTGCCGATCGCATCCTGGTGATGAAACACGGCGAGTTGGTCGAACAGGGCCCGCCCCGGCAGATCCTCGATGCGCCGCAGCACGACTACACCCGCGCGCTGCTGGCGGCCGCACCGGCGTTCGCCAATCGGAGCAAACCGCGCTCGCCCCAGCACACCGCCCAGACGCCGATCCTGAGCCTGCAGGGCGTCGGCAAGACCTTCGACCTGCCACGGGTCAAGGGCGAGAGCAGCACCTTCATCGCCCTGCAGAACCTCAGCTTCGACGTCTATCCCGGGCAGACGCTGGCCATCGTCGGTGAATCCGGTTCGGGCAAAAGCACCGCCCTGCGCATCGCCCTCGGCCTGGAAAAACCCAACCAGGGTCGCGTGCAGTTCGAGCAACGCGACGTGACCGATCTCAGCTGGCGCGAATTCCGCCCACTGCGCCAGCGTATCCAGCTGGTGCAGCAGAATCCGTTCGCCGCCCTCGATCCACGCTTCACCATCTTCGACAGCATCGTCGAACCGCTGGTGTCATTCGGGCTGCTCAAGGGACCGGCACTGGAACAGGCCGCGCGGGAGCTGATCAGTCGCGTGCACCTCCCCCTCAGTTACCTGGATCGCCTGCCCCGCGAGCTGTCCGGCGGCCAGCGCCAGCGCGTCGCCATCGCACGTGCCCTGGCCCTCAAGCCGGATCTGCTGCTGCTCGACGAGCCGGTTTCAGCGCTGGACGTTTCGGTGCAGGCGCAGATTCTCGACCTGCTGCTCGAACTGCAGCGCGAACTCGGTATCGCCTACGTGCTGGTCTCCCACGACCTGGCCGTGGTGGCCAATATAGCCGACCAGGTGTTGGTGCTGCGCAACGGCCAGATCGTCGAACAGGGCCCGGTTGGCCAGGTATTCGAGCAGCCAGCCAGCGACTACACCCGGGAACTGATCACGGCCATACCGGGGCGTCATTCGTCAGGCTTGGCAGCTTAAGAGCGCTCGGCATAGCCAAGGCTCTTTTTGCCCTGCGAGCATGAGGCCGGCGATACAGATTCGTCGGCCTCATCCGGGAGAGCGTTATCGACGATTGCGCGGAATTTCCAACCCCAAACTCTCACGCAATGTGCTGCCCTCATAGGCGCGACGATACACGCCACGCTCCTGCAGGATCGGTACGACCTCCCGGGTGAAGCGCCGGAATTGCTCCGGGTGGCCGATGTAGAGGTTGAAGCCATCTAGTGCCCTCGCCTCGAACCAGCGAACCATCTCGTTGGCGACCGTCTCGGCCGACCCGACGAAGGCACTGGGCCTTAGCTGCAGGCCGGCCGCCACCGCCTGGCGCAGCGTCCAGCCATTGGCGACGGCCTGGTCGGTGGCTGCCTTGGCGGCGGTATAGAAACTGCTGCGAGCATGTTCAAGCGCCTCGACCGGGAACGGCGCGTCGAGGTCGTACTGGCGGAAGTCGTGCCAGCCGAAACTGCGCCCATATTCAGCCAGGGCCTGCTCGAAGCTGTGGTCAACGGCATGATAGTGCCGCTCGATCTCACGCGCCTCGGCGTCGGTGTCACCGATGTAGATCTGTGCGCCGGGCAGGATGATGATGTCATCGGCGTTACGCCCCAGGTGTTGGGCGCGCGCCTTGATATCGCGGTAGAAGGCCTGGCCCTTCTCCACGCTCGGTGCATGGGTGAACACCACGTCGGCCACGCTGGCGCCCAGGTCGCGCCCCTGGGGCGAGTCGCCCGCCTGGAAAATCACCGGCTGCCCTTGCGGCGAGCGCTGGATGTTCAGCGGGCCGACCACCGAGAAGTGCTCGCCCTTGTGATGCAGCGCATGCAGCTTGCTGCGGTCGAGGAATTGCCCAGTCTCGCGGTTGCGCACCAGGGCATCGTCCTCGTAGGAGCGCCACAGCTTCTGCACCACTTCGACATGCGCCCATAGCGGGTGTCGTAGTCGTAATGCTCGTCGCGCCCGTAGTTGCCCGCGGTGCCGGCATCGCCACTGGTCACCACGTTCCATCCCGCCCGTCCCTTGCTGATCAGATCCAGCGACGCCAGCCGTCGCGCCACGTTGAAGGGCTCGTTGTAGGAGGTGGTCAGGGTGCCGACCAGGCCGATATGGCGGGTGGTCACCGCCAGGGCTGAGAGCAACGTCAGGGGCTCCAGTCGATTGAGGTAATGGGGCGGCGAATCGGGGGTGATGAACTGGCTGTCGACAATGAATATCAGGTCGAACAGCGCAGCTTCGGCCTGCTGCGCCAGGTCGATGAACCACTCGACACTGACGCTGGCATCGGCCGGCACTTCGGGGTCGTGCCATAGATTATGGCGCCCTGGCCCGCCGACACCCATCGGCACCGCGCCCAGTTTTATCTGCCTCTTGCTGCTCATGGGAGAACTCTCGAACACTCTAGGGATGTCCGCATTAAATACCCATTACTGATATTTAAAAACAAATTAGATAATGAAATTACATAATTAGCTTAGAACCACAAAGACTTTCACAGCCCTTTCTTAGCTCTATAAGGTCGATTGCAGACCGACCCCTTTCCTGGCGGAGGCCGTCCCCCGACCCATGCCAGGAGCGCTACGCCCATGCCTGACCCCGCCTTCATTCCCGCAGATTCCCCGTGGCGCAATCCGTGCACTCCACAACGCGGCATCGCTCACGCGCACTTTTACCTGACCAATCTGGCCGCGCTGGCGGCCTGACCGGAGCTCACCCATGCTGATCCGTACCCTCCTCACCACTCTGCTGGGCAGCAGCCTGCTGCTCGGCGGCTACGCCAGCGCCACGGACCTCGAGCCGCTACGTGTCGCCAACCAGAAATCCAGCATCAAGCTGCTGCTGGAGGCTGCCGGCGAGCTCGACGACGTGCCGTACGAAATCGACTTCTCCGAGTTCCCGGCCGCCGCCCCCTTGGGCGAGGCGCTGAACGCCGGCGCGGTGGACATCGGCGGCCTGGGCGATGCGCCCTATGTGTTCGCCTTGGGCGCCGGCGCGCCACTCAAGGTAGTGGAAATCATCAAGCGCGACGGTCGCTACACCACGTCGATTCTGGTGCCGAAGGATTCGCCGCTGAAGACCGTGGCCGACCTCAAGGGCCAACGCATCGTCACCAACCGCGGTTCCATCGGCCACTTCCTGGTGATCCGCGCGCTGCGCGAAGCCGGCTTGAAAACCTCTGACGTGACCTTCGTCAATCTGCTGCCCACCGATGCCCGCAGTGCCCTGGAAAGCGGCGCCGCCGATGCCTGGTCGACCTGGGATCCATACACCACCATCGCCATCACCCAGAACGGCGCACGCATTCTGCGCAGCAGTGACGACCTGCTGACCAACCATTTCTACCTGGCGGCCACGCAGACTGCCGTCGACGACAAACGCGTGCAGCTCGAAGACTTCGTCAAACGTGTCGAACGCGCCTTCCTATGGGCCAACGATCACCACCAGGCGTACGCAGAGGCCCAGGCGCGGGTGACCGGCCTGCCGGTCGAGGTGCACCTGGAATCGGTCAAGGCCACCGTCCATTCGCGCGCGGAAATCACCGATGAGGTCATCGCCGGCCTGCAGCAGGTTTCGGACATTTACTTGGAAGAAGGCGTGCTGAGCCGCGCCGTGGACGTTTCCAAGGGCTTTGACCCCAGCTTCAACGCCGCTCGCGCCGAGCAACCCGCAAAAGCGCTCGCCCAGGTGCAGCCCCAGTAATCCGACAGGAGCAACGTCCATGAGCAAACGACAGATCAAACTCGGCGCCATGATTCACGGGGTCGGCCACGGCTGGGGCGAATGGCGCCACCCGGATGCACTGGCCGATGCCAGTGTGAATTTCGGCTTCTACAAACAGCAGGCCAAACTGGCCGAAGGCGCCAAGTTCGACTTCGCGTTCATCGCCGACAGCCTGCACATCCATGCCAAATCCAGCCCGCACTACCTCAACCGCTTCGAGCCGCTGACCATTCTCTCAGCGCTGGCCGCTGTGACCGAAAACATTGGCCTGGTGGCCACCGTGACGGTGAGCTATAGCGAGCCGTTCCAGGTCGCCCGTCAGTTCGCCTCGCTCGATCACATAAGCGGCGGGCGCGCCGGCTGGAACGTGGTTACCTCATGGCTCTCCGGAACCGCCGACAACTTCGGCAAAGCCGAGCACCCGCCCCATGCCACCCGCTACCGCATCGCCCGCGAGCACGTGAATGTGGTCAAGGGCCTGTGGGACTCCTGGGAGGACGACGCCTTTACCCGCGACAAGCAGAGCGGCGAATTCTTCGACCCGAGCAAGCTGCACACCCTCGATCACCAGGGTGAATTCTTCAAGGTCAAAGGCCCGCTCAACATCCAGCGCTCGCGCCAGGGCCAGCCGCTGATCTTCCAGGCCGGCACTTCCGAGGATGGCCGCAATTTCGCTGCCCAGAATGCCGATGCGATCTTCGTCAGCCCGGAATCCTTCAGCGAGGCCCGGGCCTACTACGCCGACCTCAAACAGCGCGCGGCCAAGGCCGGCCGCAACCCGGATGAGCTATTCATCCTGCCGGGCATTCGCCCGATCATCGGCCGCGATGCCGAGGAAGTGGAAAGCCGCTACCAGCAGGCCGTCGAGCTGGTCAGCATCGAGGACGCCATCGGCGCCCTTGGCCGCCCATTCAACGACTACGACTTCAGTCGTCACGAACTGGATGCGCCCTTCCCTGACCTTGGCGACCTGGGCAGCAACAGCCACAAGGGCACGTCGGAACAGATCAAGCAGCGCGCCCGCGACGAGCACCTGACCCTGCGCGAGGTGGCGTTGCAGTTCTCGCGCCCGCGCCGCGATTTCGTCGGCACCCCGCAAGCGGTCGCCAACGCCCTGCAGGACTGGTTCGAGGACGGCGCCGCCGACGGCTTCATCGTCAACTCGCTGCTGCCCGACGGCCTGCAGTATTTCACCGAGCTGGTAGTGCCACTGCTGCAGGAGCGCGGCCTGCTGCGCCGTGAATATGCAGGCCAAACGCTGCGCGACAACTTTGGCCTAGCCGTACCCGCCAACCGCAACACGGTGCGCCGCCTGGAAGGCCGAGTGGCCTGAGCATCCCCGCCGCCGAGCTCGCCAGGCGGGCCGGTAGCAGACCACGTCAATCGAAAGGAGCAACCATGAGCCTCGAATTCATCGGCCTGATCGGCCCCCAGGAAGCCAGCGAATCCCAGGCGCCACGTGGCCCGGTGGTGGATATCGACTTCATCAAGGCCTTCGCCCAGGCCCAGGAATATGGCGGTTTCGACAAAGCCCTGCTGGCCGTCAACACCAGCGCACCGGACTCGATGATCCTGGCCAGCTACGTGGCCGCAGTGACCGACAAGCTGGGCCTGCTAGTCGCCCACCGCCCGGGCTTTCAGGCGCCTACCTTCGCCGCCAGGCAGTTCGCCACTCTCGATCACCTCAGCCGGGGCCGCGCCGCGATCAACGTGATCACCGGCGGTGACAGCGGCGACCTGCAACGCGACGGCGACTACCTCGACAAGGACGCGCGATATGCGCGTACCGAGGAGTACCTGGACATCTTCCGCAAGACCTGGACGAACATCGAGCCCTTCGATCATCAGGGCGAGCACTACCGCATCGAAGACAACCTGACGCTGGTCAAGCCGGTCCAGAAACCACACGTACCTATCTACTTCTCCGGCGCATCCGACGCTGCCGTGGAGGTCGCCGCCAAACACGCCGACGTGTACATGATGTGGGGCGAACCGCTGGAGCAGGTTCGCGAGCGCATCGCCAAGGTGCGCAAGGCCGCCGCCAAATACGGGCGCGATAAGCACATCCGCTTCAGCCTGTCGCTACGGCCAATCCTCGGCGCCACGGAGGAAGAAGCTTGGGCCCGCGCCGAGCGCACCCTGCTTGACGCGCGCGAACTGATCCATCTGCGCCAGGGCAAACGGCGCGACAAGAACTTCGGCACCAGCAACGCCGGCTCCTCGCGCTTGGTGGAGCTGGCGAGCCAGCGCAAGGTGCATGACAAACGCCTGTGGACCGAGATCGCCGCCCTTAGCGGCGGTGCCGGCAATTCCACCTCGCTGGTTGGCACAGCGGAGCAGGTCGCCGAGGCCGCGCTGGAGTACTACAACATCGGCGTGACCACCTTCCTGTTCCGCGGCTTCGAGCAACTGCGCGACGCCGTGGAATACGGCCAGGACCTGCTACCGCGCATTCGCGCCCTGGTCGAGCAGCAAAACAACGCCAAGAGCATCAGCAACGCCTGACACCCTATAGAGGGGGGATGGATTCGAAACCAATAAAAAGCCCCGGCACCTGGCCGGGGCTCTCTATTTACAACGCCACCATCAACGCAGCGTTGGGCCCTGGAAGCCCATCCACAAGGCCAGATGCTCTGCCACGCTGGCACCGAGCTTCTTGGTGAAGCGATCCAGGGGGCTTTCCTGCACGGTGAAGTCGACCATTTCTTCCTGGCCGATCACTTCGCGGGCCACGTAGCTGGTGCTGCCCAGCCCGTCGATCAGGCCGAGGCTCAGGGCCTGTTCGCCAGACCAGATCAGGCCGGAGAACAGTTCGGGATGCTCGGCATCCTTGAGGCGATCGCCCCGGCCCTTCTTCACGCTGTCGATGAACTGCTTGTGGGTGGTGTCCAGCACCGTCTTCCAGAAACGGGTTTCCTCGTCCTTCTGCGGCTGGAACGGGTCGAGGAATGCCTTGTGCTCACCCGAGGTGTACACACGGCGCTCGACGCCAAGCTTCTCCATGGTGTCGACGAAGCCGAAACTGGCTGCCGTGACGCCGATGGAACCCACCAGGCTGGCCTTGTCGGCGTAGATCTGGTCGGCGGCGCTGGCGATGTAATAGGCGCCGGACGCACCGAGGTCGGAGATCACCGCGTAGACCTTGATGTTCGGGTTCTCGCCACGCAGACGGCGAATCTCGTCGTACACGTAACCCGACTGCACCGGGCTGCCGCCCGGGCTGTTGATGCGCAGGATAACGCCCTTGGTGTTCGGGTCCTTGAAGGCGGCGCGCAGGCTGCCGACGATGTTGTCGGCGCTGGCCGCTTCCTTGTCGGCGATCATCCCGCGCACTTCGATGACCGCGGTATGGGGCGAACTGCTGCCGCTGCCCTGATTGCTAATCAGGGGCGAGAATAGCGCCAGGGCGCCGAACAGGTAGATGAAGGTCAGCAGCTTGAAGAAGATGCCCCAGCGGCGCGAGCGGCGCTGCTCATGGACGCTGGCCAGCAAGGTCTTTTCGAGGAGCTTCCAGCTCTTCGGGTCGCTCTCGGAGACCGACGACGTCTTTCTCTCACCCCACATGCTCACTCTCCTCGGTTCGGGTCTCGGCTACCGTGCAGCTCAGCCAGGTACTCAATTGCGTGAAATGGTTGATCGACAATTTCGGCTCATAACGGCTCAGCGCTTCCAGCGTCTGTGCGCCGTAGCCCACCGCCACCGAATCCATGCCCGCGCGCTGAGCCATTTCCAGATCAAACGACGAATCGCCGACCATCAGTGCCTGCTCGGCGCTCACCCCGCAATGCTGCAGAATCTCGTGCAACATCCGCGGGTCCGGTTTGCTGGCCGTCTCATCGGCGCAGCGGGTGATATCGAAATAATTCTGCCAGCCCAGGGTGTCGAGAATCCGCTGCAGGCCACGGCGACTCTTGCCGGTGGCGACCGCCAACTGGTAGCCCTGCTCGCGGAACCTCGCCAGGCTCTGCTCGACGTCGTCGAAGAACGCCGAAGGCGTACGATCCAGAGCTACGTAGCACTCGCTGTAGGCGGCATGGAAGCGTTCGACGTGCGCCGCTTCGTCGAGTTCCGGATAAAGGGTGGTGATCGCTTGCGGCAGCGCCAGGCCGATGATGCCCTTGACCGCCTCATCGCTGCGTCGTGGCAGGCCGCACAGATCGGCGGCCTGATGCATGGCGGTGACGATACGGGCGATGGAATCGACCAGGGTGCCGTCCCAGTCGAAGATCAGCAGCTTGTAGTCACGCACTCAGTCGCTCCACGGTGCGTGCCCACATCTCGTCGACCGGCGCCTCGAGCTTCAGCACGCCACCCTCGGGCAGCGGGATGTTCAGTTCGTAGGCATGCAGGAACAGGCGCTTGCCGCCCAGTTCGCGAATCTCGCGGGTAAAGTCGTCATCGCCGTATTTGCTGTCACCGGCGATGCAATGCCCGCCATACTGGGCATGCACGCGAATCTGGTGGGTGCGGCCGGTGACCGGCTTGGCTTCGACCAGGGTGGCGAACTCGCCGAAACGGCGCAGCACGCGAAACACGGTCAGCGCTTCCTTGCCTTCCGGGTTGACCTCGACCATGCGCTCGCCGGAGCGCAGGTTGCTCTTGAGCAGCGGCGCGTTGATCTGCTTTTTGGCGGTTGCCCAGTGGCCGCGCACCAGCGCCATGTAGCGCTTGTCGACGCCATCGCCGCGTAGTTGCTCGTGCAGGTGGCGCAGCATGCTGCGCTTCTTGGCGATCATCAGCAGGCCCGAGGTATCGCGGTCCAGGCGGTGCACCAGTTCCAGATCCTTGGCATCCGGGCGCAACTGGCGAAACGCCTCGATCACCCCGTAATTGAGGCCGCTGCCGCCATGCACGGCAATGCCGGCCGGCTTGTTGAGCACGATCAGCGCCTTGTCTTCATAGACGATGGCCGCTTCCAGACGCTGCAACAGGCCCTGGGCCAACGGCTCAGGTTCGTCGCGCTCGGCCAGGCGCAGCGGCGGCACGCGCACGATGTCACCAGCCTGCAGCTTGTATTCAGGCTTGACCCGGCCCTTGTTGACCCGTACCTCACCCTTGCGCAGGATGCGGTAGATAAGGGTCTTGGGAACGCCCTTGAGTTGGTTGCGAAGGAAGTTGTCGATGCGCTGGCCGGCGAGCTCTGGCGCGACCTCGAGCAGCTGTACGCCGGAGGTTGGGGGAGTAGGTGTCGTCATGCCCGCGATCATACAATTTTTATGCATTTGAAGCACTTAATCATTGCTGCTATAGTCGCGAATGCCGTCAAAAGCGGCCTGATTCGCGGATGTTGCCAAACCGCCATCGCGAATCGAGCAACCCACTTCAGGACATAAGGCCGTCCGACGGGCATCTCAGAGAGCGAAAGGCCAGCATGGCTGCTCGAGAAACTCGGAAACAAGGCCTGAGACACAGATGCGTGACCTGCCCAACTGGACGGTCGCGGTAATGCCAACCCGCTGCGGATATTCGTGAGCGGCACCCGATTTTCAGCGATACGTGTAAAGGTGGAGATGCACAACGGTCGGCCTGCGTAGCAAAGAGCTTCATCTAAAGACGCGTCATATCGTCCGCTACCGACCCTTGATTCCTCCTCCTGACTGAGAACCTGTTTAGGGTCTCGCGAGCTAGCGCCACGCAAGACGCTACGTTAGTAACAGCCCCCGTTCGGGGCGGCCGAGGAAGCGACCTTTACCCACGTGGTAAACGGATTTTCCAGACCGGTTTCAACGCAGCAAGGCCGATGCTTAGCCGATCACAAGCGAGTTCTGAGGGCTTTCTGTCACATACAGCAAGCAGGAGACGTCCGTCGCGGCCCAGCAAAACTGGCTGCTGCCGCTAGACACTGAAGCGATTTACGCCCGCTTCTGACGCACCTGACACCGACCCTGAGCGTCGTGTGTGCCTAACGCGGCTTCCGGCAGCACCGGAAACCACTGGTACCACATGAAAAGAATGCTGATTAACGCAACTCAACCCGAAGAGTTGCGTGTTGCGCTGGTAGATGGCCAGCGCCTGTACGATCTGGACATCGAGTCCGGCGCCCGCGTACAGAAGAAATCCAACATCTACAAAGGTCGCATCACCCGCGTAGAACCCAGCCTCGAAGCGGCATTCGTCGACTTCGGCTCCGAGCGTCACGGCTTCCTCCCCCTCAAAGAAATCTCCCGCGAATACTTCTCCAAAGCCCCCGAAGGCCGCGTCAACATCAAGGACGTGCTCAAGGAAGGCCAGGAAGTCATCGTTCAGGTCGAGAAAGAAGAGCGTGGCAACAAGGGCGCAGCCCTGACTACCTTCATCAGCCTCGCCGGTCGTTACCTGGTTCTGATGCCCAACAACCCGCGTGCAGGTGGCATCAGCCGCCGCATCGAGGGTGAAGAGCGCAACGAACTGCGCGAAGCGCTGAACGGCCTCGACATCCCGGGTGACATGGGTCTGATCGTGCGCACCGCCGGCCTGGGCCGCAGCAGCGAAGAAATGCAGTGGGACCTCGATTACCTGCTGCAACTGTGGAGCGCCATCAAGGAGGCGTCCCAGGACCGCCCTGCCCCATTCCTGATCTACCAGGAAAGCAACGTCATCATCCGCGCCATCCGCGACTACCTGCGCCAGGACATCGGCGAAGTACTGGTCGATAGCGTCGAAGCCCAGGAAGAAGCCCTGACCTTCATTCGCCAGGTGATGCCGCAGTACGCCAGCAAGATCAAGCTGTACGAAGACAGCGTGCCGCTGTTCAACCGTTTCCAGATCGAAAGCCAGATCGAAACCGCCTTCCAGCGTGAAGTGAAGCTGCCATCCGGCGGCTCGATCTACATCGACCCGACCGAAGCCCTGGTATCCATCGACATCAACTCGGCGCGCGCCACCAAAGGCAGCGACATCGAAGAAACCGCCCTGCAGACCAACCTGGAAGCGGCCGAAGAGATCGCCCGCCAGCTGCGCCTGCGTGACATCGGTGGTCTGATCGTCATCGACTTCATCGACATGACCCCGGCCAAGAACCAGCGCGCTGTCGAAGAGAAGGTTCGCGAAGCCCTGGAAGCCGACCGCGCTCGCGTACAGGTCGGCCGCATCTCGCGCTTCGGCCTGCTGGAAATGTCCCGTCAGCGCCTGCGCCCATCCCTGGGCGAAAGCAGTGGCATCGTCTGCCCGCGCTGCAACGGTCAAGGCATCATCCGCGACGTCGAATCGCTGTCGCTGGCCATCCTGCGCCTGATCGAAGAAGAAGCCCTGAAAGACCGCACCGCCGAAGTACGCGCCCAGGTGCCGATCCCGGTCGCCGCGTTCCTGCTCAACGAGAAGCGCAACTCGATCACCAAGATCGAACTGCGTACCCGTGCGCGCATCGTCATCCTGCCGAACGATCACCTGGAAACCCCGCACTTCGAAGTGCAGCGTATCCGTGACGACAGCCCGGAAGCTCAGAGCGCCCAGACCAGCTACGAAATGGCCACGGTCGAAGCCGAAGAAGAAAAACCGGCAGCCGCCACCCGCACTCTGGTTCGTCAGGAAGCTGCCATCAAGGCCGCGCCGCCACGCAGCGCACCAGCCCCGGTCAGCGAAGCCGCACCAGCTGCCGCTCCGGTTGCTGCAGCAGCACCTGCCGGTGGCCTGTTCAAAGGCCTGGTGAAGTCCCTGGTGGGTCTGTTCGCTGGCGCCGAAGAGCAGAAGCCAACCGTCGTCGAGAAGAAGCCGGGCGAGCGTCAGCCGCGTGGTGACGAGCGTCGCAACGGCCGTCAGCAGAACCGCAACCGCGGCAACCGTCGTGACGATGATCGCAAGCCACGCGAAGAGCGCCAGCCGCGCGAGGATCGTGCCGCCCGCGAAGAGCGTGCACCGCGTGAAGAGCGTGCGCAACGCGAAGAGCGTCAGCCGCGCGCCCCGCGTGAAGATCGCCAGCCGCGTGAGAACGTGGAAGTTCGCGAGCCACAGGAAGTGCGTCAGTCCCGTCCGCCGCGTGAAGGCCAGGAAAACCGTCGTGAGCGTCGCCCACGCGAAGAGCGTCAGCCACGCGAACTGCGTGCTCCGCTGGACGCCGAGCCGCAAAACGAAAATGCCGCAGTCGCAGGCGAAGAAGCTCGCGCCGAGCGCCCGCAACGCGAGCCGCGTCAGCCACGCCAGCCGCGTGAAGAGCGCCAACCGCGCGCCGAGCAGGCCAAGGCCGACAGCGCTGAAGAAGAAGTGCTGAACAGTGAAGAGCAGCAGGACGACGATCAGGACGGCAACGAAGGTGGTGACCGCCCACGTCGCCGCTCCCGTGGCCAGCGTCGCCGCAGCAACCGTCGCGAGCGTCAGCGCGATGCCGATGGCAACCCGATCGAAGGCAGCGAAGAAAACGCCGAGCAGCCGGTCGCTGGTGCCAGCATCGCAGCCGCCGCTACCGTGGCCGCCGTGATCGCCGAAACCGAGCAACCTGCCGAGCAGAACGTCGCCAGCGAAAGCCAGGCGGCCGTCCCAGTCGAAGCCGCTCAGGCACCCGCCGCAGTCGAAGCCGAGCAACCGGCTCCGGCCGCGCAAGCCACTCCGGCCCCTGTAGTCGCCGAGCGCGCCGACGTGGTGGTCGAGGCTCTGCCGGAAGTCGAGCAGCCGCGTGAGCACGCTCCGGTTTTCGAAACCGTTGCCGAGCAGCCAGTTGTTGCCGCCGAGCCGTTCGTGGCCGAAGCACCTGCCAGCGAGCAGCCAGCGGTCGAAGCGCCTGTCGCTGAACCAGCTCCTGCCACCGAAGCCGCGCCAGTCGCCGAAGTCGAAGCCGCACCCGCGGTTGAGCAAGCGCCAGCCTTAGAAGCCGAGCAGCCAGCGCCTGCGGCACCTGCCAGCAGCAATGGCCGCGCGCCGAACGATCCGCGTGAAGTGCGTCGTCGCAAGCGTGAGGAGGAGCGCCTGGCTCGCGAAGCAGAGGAGGCAGCCAAGGCCGCCGCTGCAGCGCCTGCCGTGGCCGAAGCGGCACCGGTCGTTGAAGCGGCTCCAGCCGTGGAAAGCGAAACCGTGGTCGAGGCTCAGCCAGCCAGCGAGCAGGCCGAGCAGCCCGAACAGGCTGACGTGATCGTCACGCCGGTCGACGAAAGCGCCCAGCGCGATCAGGATGTGCCCAAGCCGCAAGCCTGATAGCTGACGCGTAAACGAAAGGGATGCTTCGGCATCCCTTTTTTATTGCCTGCGATTCGAGGTCTGATCGCAAGCGCGCGGGCATTTTGTGTGAGTCATGGACAGCCCCGGGTATCGCTACGCTCAACCCAGGCTATGAAAAGCAAAACGCTGTAGCCCGCGGTTGAGCGCAGCGATACCCGGGAGCAACGAGAAAGATGGGATAAGGAGACCTATGCAGCCCCGCCAATGCGGCGGAGCTACGCAATCAGAGCACGTTCGGCTCGATCTCCAGGCTGACACCAAAACGCTCGGCGATATCCGCCTGAATGCGCTGCGCCAGGCCGAGCAATTGCTGCCCGGTGGCGTTGCCATGGTTGACCAGCACCAGCGCCTGCAGGCGATGCACGCCGGCGTCACCGTCGCGGTAGCCCTTCCAGCCGGCCTTCTCGATCAGCCAGCCGGCAGCCAGTTTCACCTGGCCATCGGCCTGCGGGTAAGCCACCAGGTCGACGTATTCGGACTGCAGACGCTGCGCCAGTTCAGCAGGCACCAGCGGATTCTTGAAGAAGCTGCCGGCGTTGCCGAGTACGGCCGGGTCCGGCAGCTTCTCGCTGCGGATGGCGCAGATGGCGCGACTGACATCCAGGGCAGTTGGCGCCTCGATGCCCTGCTCCGCCAGGCGCTGGCGCACCGGGCCGTAATCCAGATGCAGCGCTGCATTGCGGCTCAGGGCGAAGCGTACGCGCAGGATGATCCAGCGCCCGCTTTCGCGCTTGAACAGGCTGTCGCGGTAAGCGAAGGCGCAATCCTGCAGGTCGAACTCGCGAACCTCACCGCTCTGCCGATCCAGGGCCGTAAGGCCGAGGAAACAGTCCTTGAGCTCGACGCCGTAGGCACCGATGTTCTGCACCGGCGAGGCGCCGACGGTGCCGGGAATCAGGCTGAGGTTTTCCAGGCCGCCAAAACCCTGGCCTAGCGTCCACAGCACGAAGTCATGCCAGGGCTCACCGGCTTCGGCTTCGATCTGCACGTGCTCGCCGTCGTCGGCCAGCACGCGAATGCCGCGGCCGACCATGCGCAGCACAAGCGCCTCGACATCGGAGCTCAACAGCAGGTTGCTGCCGCCGCCGAGCACCAGCAGCGGCACCTGACGCTCGCGTGCCGCTTCGAGCGCCTGACGAATCTGGTGCTCGTCGATGGCCTCGGCCCAGTAGCGCGCGGCCACGTCCACACCAAAGGTGTTGTAAGCCTTGAGCGATACGCCCGACTGCACCAACAGGCTCATAACCGCCCCTTGAGTTCGATCAGCAAGGCATCGCTGGCTTGCTCGAGCAGATCCAGCACGTGCTCGAAACCTTCGCTGCCACCGTAATAGGGATCCGGAACCTCGTCCTCGGCCAACTCGAAGCGGCGCAGATACAGGTCCAGCTCGGCTCGCGCATTGGCTGGACGAATACGTTGCAGGTCGCGCAGATTGGCACTATCCATGGCCAGTATCAGGTCGAAACGAGCGAAATCGTCGGCCGAGACCTGGCGGCCACGCAGACTGGACAGGTCGTAGCCACGGCGGCTGGCCGCCTGTTGGGTACGTGAATCCGGCGCCTTGCCGACGTGCCAGTCGCCGGTGCCGGCGGAATCAAGCTCGATACGCTCGGCCAGACCAGCCTGCTGCAGGCGCTGACGCATGACCGCCTCGGCGGTGGGTGAACGGCAGATGTTACCCAGGCAGACGAACAGGACGCGCATCAGGCACCCAGCAGGCGGCGGACACGGTCCAGGTCTTCCTGGGTATCGACGCCGGCGGGCGGCGCTTCCAGGGCGTCAGCGACGTGGATGCGCACGCCATGCCAGAGTGCACGCAGCTGCTCCAAGCACTCGGTGTTCTCCAGCCAGCAAGGGCCCCAGGCGACGAAGTCCTGCAGGAAGCCTGCGCGGTAGGCGTAAATGCCGATATGGCGGCGATAAGGCACACCTGCCGGCAAGCGATCACGGTCGGCGGCAAAGGCATCACGCGCCCAGGGCAGTGGCGCGCGGCTGAAGGTCAGCGCCAGGCCGTTGAGGTCGCTGGCGACCTTGACCACGTTGGGATTGAACAGCGCAGCGACATCCTCGATCGGCTCGGCCAGGGTGGCGATGCCCGCCTGGGGATTGCCGGCCAGGTTGGCGGCCACCTGGTCGATGATCGACGGCGGCACCAGCGGCTCGTCACCCTGCACGTTGACCACGATGGCATCGGCGGCAAGGCCCAGCGCCGCGGCCACTTCGGCCAGGCGATCGGTACCGGAGTTATGGTCGACGCGGGTCAACAGCACCTGGGCGCCAAAGCCTTTGCATGCTTCGACGATGCGCGCATCGTCGGTGGCCACTACCACCTGGGTCGCACTGCTCTTGCAGGCTTGCTCCCAGACATGCTGGACCATCGGTTTGCCGGCGATGTCCTGCAGCGGCTTGCCAGGCAGGCGGGTCGACGCATAGCGCGCCGGAATAACCACGGTAAAGGCGTTGCTCATGTTACTTGTCCAGGCGCTCGTCATCGTTGAGGGTGCGGGCTTCGCTTTCCAGCATGACCGGAATCCCGTCGCGGATCGGATAGGCCACACCGGCGCCCTTGCTGATCAGTTCGGTCTTGTCCTGGCTGAGCTTGAGCGGGCCCTTGGTAATTGGGCAGGCCAGGATATCGAGCAGTTTCGGGTCCATGGGAAATCCTTGAGAACAGAGAGGAAGTAGGCGCGCAGGCTTAGTGTCGTTCGCCGAGCAGACGTTCCAGCCGGGCGTCGAACCAGGCACGGAAGGCAGCGGACGGCTGGGCGTCGACAGCCAGGTACCACCAGTCATCGGCCGCGAAGGCCCGGCATTTCACCGCATCCTTCTCGGTCATCACCAGCGGCAGCGCCGGCGAGAAATTCAGCAGCTCGGCGCTGTAGGCAGCATGGTCGGCGAAGGCATGGGCGACAGGCCGCCAGTGTAGCGCCTCGAGGGTCTTGAAGAAACGCTGCGGGTTACCGATGCCAGCCACGGCGTGCACGGCCTGGCCGGGGGGAAAATGATCGAGTGAGCGGCGCTCGCCGCTGCGCAGGTTGATCAGCGCGCTGGGCACCAGGGTGAAGGCGTAGCCGCCGGGTGGATCCTCAGGCGCGCCGTTGTACAGGCAGGCATCTACGCTCTGCAGGCGCTCGGCCGGCTCGCGCAGCGGCCCGGCGGGCAGGCAGCGGGCATTGCCGAGGCCACGGGCGGCGTCGATCAGCACCAACTCCACATCGCGGGCCAGGCGGTAGTGCTGCAGGCCGTCGTCGCTGAGCAGCAGATCCAGCGACTCCTCGGCGAGCAGCGCGCGGGCCGCCCGGCTGCGATCCGGATCGATCATCAGCGGCACACCGCTGCGCTGCACGATCAACAAGGGTTCGTCACCCGCCTGCTCGGCGCTGTGCTCGGCGCAAACCCGCCAGGGCAGGCTCGGTGGCTTGGCGCCATAGCCGCGGCTGATCACACCAACGCGCAGGCCCCGGGCCTGGCACTGCTTGACCAGCCAGAGAATCAAAGGGGTTTTGCCGGTGCCGCCGACGGTGATGTTGCCCACCACGATCAGCGGCACCGGCGCGCGGTAGATCTCGCCCTCGCCGGCCAGGAAACGCTCGCGCTTGCGCTCTACCACACCGCGATACAAAGCCTCCAGCGGGCGCAGCAGCGCCAGCGCCGGGTGCCCCGCATACCACGCCCGCACCAGGCGGTCGGACAGGCTAGCCATCAGGGTGCGGCCTGGGTCTCGACCGTGGTGATACGCAGGTGCGCGAAGCCCAGCTTGCCAGCGGCGTCCATAGCAGTGATCACCGACTGGTGGCTGGTCTTGGCATCGGCGCTAATGGTCAGCGGCAGGCTGTTGTCGCCGCCGGACTCCTTCTGCAATGCCGCCATCAGGTTATCCAAGTCGTTCTTGATCAGAGCCTGGCCGTTGAGCGAGAAGGTGCCATCTGCCGAGATCACCACTTCCAGCTGCTTGAGCTCGCTCTGCTCCGGCGGCGTGCCACTGGCTGCCTCGGGCAGGTCGACCTGCATGCGGGTTTCACGGGTGAAGGTGGTGGTCACCACGAAGAACAGCAGGAGGATGAACACCACGTCGATCAGCGAGGCGAGATTGATCTCCACCTGCTCACGCCGTCTACGTCTGAACTTCACGCCTTTTTGCTCCCCTTGGCCGGCTTGGGCTCCTCGGCCAGGTCGACGTCGCGCTCGCCCTGCACCATTTCCACCAACTTGATAGCTTCCTGCTCCATGCCGACCACCAGCTCATCGACGCGGCGCTGCAGGAAACGATGGAAGAACAGTGCCGGAATAGCGACGGTAAGGCCCGAAGCGGTGGTGATCAGCGCCTTGGCGATGCCACCGGCGAGCAGCGCCGGGTTGGCCATGCTGCCGCCCATGAACGAGCTGAAGATGTCGATCATGGCGATCACCGTACCGAGCAGGCCGAGCAGCGGCGCGATCCCGGCGATGGTGCCCAGCGCATTGAGGTAGCGCTCCATCTCGTGGATCACCCGTGCGGCGGCCTCCTCGATGCACTCTTTCATGATCTCGCGACCGTGCTTGGAGTTGGCCAGGCCCGCGGCGAGAATTTCGCCCAGCGGCGAGTCGGCGCGCAGCTCCTTGAGCTTCTGGCTGTTGAGCTGCTTGTCCTTGATCCAGCGCCATACCTGCCCCAGCAGATGCGGCGGCGTGACACGGCTGACACGCAGCGTCCACAGGCGTTCGGCAATGATGCCCAGGGCGGCGATTGAACACAAAATGATCGGCAGCATCACCCAGCCGCCAGATTTAACCAGTTCCCACACGGTGGCAGATCCCCTTCGCAAAAGTGGCGCCACTCTAGCATAGGGTCGTGATGTCGCCGACGGCTGCGGTTCTCATTTTTCCCGCCAGAAACGCGGTATTTCACGCAGCGCCTGTGGCTCGCCGAAACTGCCGAGATCGATACGCAGTGCACCGGTCTCGACGCTGTCGTAGGCGCGTGCATCGAAGACCTCGTAGCGAGAGACGATCGCCGGATGAGGATGGCCATAGGCGTTGTGCTTGCCTCGCGAATACAGCACCCCCTGGG
Source organism: Phytopseudomonas straminea (assembly GCF_900112645.1). GTDB lineage: Bacteria > Pseudomonadota > Gammaproteobacteria > Pseudomonadales > Pseudomonadaceae > Aquipseudomonas > Aquipseudomonas straminea. The sequence goes on from NZ_FOMO01000002.1 coordinate 312,039, forward strand.
GCTGCACGGCCTTGAGCAAGGCCCAGGACGAGGAGCTGCGACTGCCATGGTGCGGCGCCAGCAGCCATTGAGCGTCCAGATCGAACCCCGCGTCGATCAGCGCGCGCTCGGCCCGGGTGTCTATATCGCCGGTCAGCAGGATGCGCTCACCGGCCGCCTCGATGATCAGGATGCAGGAAGACTGGTTGCTGTCCGCCGCATCGTCCCAACGCCAGGTATCGAACTGCACGCCATCCCACGACCAGCGTTCCTCCTTGCACGCCTGCGCATCGAGCCCGACGGGTAACGCCGACGCCTCGCCGCTGACCACGCGCTTGACCGGCATGCCGCGCGCCACCGCCTCTGCACCGCCAGAATGATCGTTGTCCGAATGACTGATCAGCAGCATGTCCAGCTCGCGGACATCCAGTGCCCGTAGCGACGGCAGCACCACCCGCTCGCCCATGTCGAAATCGCCGAAGCTGGGGCCGGCGTCATACAGCAGCGCGTGCTGGCGGGTCAGCACCAGCATCGACAGGCCTTGGCCGGCATCCAGCATCCATACCTCGGCGCGCTGCTCGGCAGGCCGCTCTACCGGCGTGAACAGCAACGGCAGCAGCAGGATCAATCCCAGGCCACGCACTGGCACGCCACCCGGCAATAGAATGAACAGCGCGCCCAGCGCCACCAGCAACCAGCCCCAAAACGGCAGATCACTGGGCAGCCAGGCCGGCAGCCACTCGGCCATCAAGCCGAGCAGGCGAAACAGCCACTCCAGCGAGAAGCCGGCGAGCCAGAGAAGCGCCTCGCCAAACCAGGGCACCGGCAGCAGCAAGGTGCCGAGCAATGCCACTGGCACCACGGCAAAGCCGACCCAGGGCACGGCGATCAGATTGGCCAGCGGGCTGCTGGCACTGATCGGCAGGCCCAGCGCCAGCAGCATCGGCAGCAGCCCTACGGTCATTGCCCACTGCGCGCGCCCCAGGGTGCGCCACCAGGCCCAGGCCCCCAGACGCGCGGCGAAAATTAGAATCAGCAAACCCACCGCGCCGAACGACAGCCAGAAGCCCGGTTGCAGCACGGCCAGCGGTTCGAGAAGCAGCACCGCCACCAGCGCCATCAGCAGCGGCAAGGTAATGCCCAGATGACGAAAGCGCCAACGCCACAACAGCACAAGGCCGATCATCGCGCAGGCGCGCTGCACCGGCACTTCGAAACCTGCCAGCAGGCTGTAGCCCAACGCCGAGACGAAGCCCAGAACGCAAGCCACCGGCAGCCAGGGCAACGCCCGCGGCCACCAGCCCAGGCGGGCCAGCCAGAACACCAGGCCGTAGAACATGCCGGCCACCAATGTCACGTGCTGACCGGAGATCACCAGCAGGTGCACCGTGCCGGTGTCCTGCAGCACCCGCCAGTCGGCGACCGACAGGCCGGAGCTGTCGCCCAGCACCAGAGCGGCCAGGCCACCGGCGCGGCCATGAGGATCCTCAGCAAGCATGTGCTGGCGCAAGCGGTCGCGCCACGCTGCGCTGCCGCCGGCTTCACTCATACGCTGACCGGACTTGATGGTGCCGACCCCGCCGATGCGCTGCGCCAGCAGCCAGGCTTCGTAATCGAAGGACTGCGGATTGACCAGCCCATGGGGCCGCTTGAGGTTCACCGCCAGTCGCCAGGTTTCACCGGCGCGAATCTCCGGCCCGCCGTACCAGGACAGACGCAGCAGTTGCGGCAGTTCGGCGCGCCGAGACTGCGCATCGGCCAGGTGAAAACGCACCACGCCTTCGCGCACGTCGGGCAGGTCCACCACCCTGCCCTCCAGCCAGAGTGTGCGGCCGTCCAGCGCCGAATCCAGGCGATCATCCAGCGCCCATTGCGCCGACAGGCAGGCCCAGCTGAAGCCGAGCAGAAACAGGCCGATCAGGTGGCTGCGAAACGGCAGCAGCACGAGCCCGAGCAGAGCAGCTGCAAACAGAAAAGCGGTAGGTGGCAGTTGCGGCAGCCAGCGCAGCACCAACAGGCCGGCGGCCAGGGCCAGCAATGCGCGGCGCAAATCTGCTGTTCGAGTCCCGTCCATGGGCGTCCCGCTATTTGACAATCAGAAGCTGAAAAAACGAAAAGGCCGCTATCTTCATAGCGGCCTTTCGAGCCTAGCAGGCGGACGGTGTAGCGGCGTCCGTCACTCGTAACGCAATGCCTCGGCAGGCTGGGTACGCGAGGCGCGCCAGGACGGATACAGCGTGGCGAGGAAGCTCAGGGTCAGTGCCGCGGTGCAGATCAGCACCACGTCGGCGACCTGCAGCTCCGACGGCAAAGTACTGATGAAGTACACATCCGAGCTGAATACGTGCTGGCCGGTGACCCGCTCCAGCCAACCGACCAGTTCGCTGACGTTGAGCGCCGCCAGCACGCCGAGCACGCCGCCGATCAGGGTGCCGATTACGCCGATCACCGTACCCTGCACCATGAAGATGCCCATGATCTGCCGCGGTGTGGCGCCGAGGGTACGTAGGATGGCGATATCGGCACCTTTGTCGGCAACCACCATGATCAGCGTGGCGATGATGTTGAAGGCCGCCACCGCGACGATCAGCAGCAGCAGCAGACCGATCATGGTCTTTTCCATCTTCATGGCGCTGAACAGACTGCCCTGGGTCTGCGTCCAGTTGCTGGCGTGGTAGCCCTCGCCAAGCTGCTTGGCAATCGCCGCCGCCACCTGAGGCGACTGGTACAGATCCTTGAGTTTGAGGCGGATGCTCTGCACCGAGCCCGGATCCAGACGCTGGATCTGCGCCGCGTCGGCGACGTTGATCAACGCCAGGGAGCTATCCAGGTCGGCGCCGACCTTGAAGATGCCGACCACGTTGAGGCGCTGCATGCGCGGCGTGATACCGCCGGGCGCCGAGCTGACCTCGGGCACGATCAGCGCCAGACGATCGCCGATCTGCAGCTGAAAGCGCCGCGCGGTGATCTCGCCGATGATCACCCCGTACTCGCCTTCGCGCAGGTCGCTCAGGCGGCCCTGCACCATGTGGTCGCCGATGATCGAGACCTTCGGCTCCAGCGCCGGATCGATGCCGTGCAGCTGAATCGGCTGCATCACGCCACGGTAGGACAGCATGCCTTCCAGCTCGGCGAACGGCACCGCCGCCTCGACCCGAGGATTGTCCAGCGCCACCTTGGCAGTTGCCTGCCAGTCGGTCAGGGCTGGCGAGCCGGCAATGGTTGCGTGGGGAACCATGCCGAGGATGCGCGAGCTCATTTCCCGGTGAAAGCCATTCATCACCGACAGCACCACGATCATCGCCAGCACGCCCAGGGACAGGCCGATCATCGAGGTCAGGGAAATGAATGAAATGAAGTGATTACGCCGCTTGGCGCGGGTGTAACGCAGGCCTATGAAGACACTCAGCGGGCGAAACATCAGGCGTTCACCAGCTTGCCGTCTTCCAGGCTCAGCACCCGGTCCATCTGCCGCGCCAGCTGCAAGTCGTGGGTCACGATCAGGAAGGCAGTCTGCGATTGGCTGCTCAGCTCGCGCATCAGTTCCTGAATACCCTGGGCGGTGTGCGAATCCAGGTTGCCAGTGGGCTCGTCGAGCAACACCAGGCCAGGGCGATTGACCAGGGCACGGGCAATAGCCACGCGCTGACGCTCGCCACCGGAAAGTTCGGCAGGTTTATGACTCAGACGATGACCAAGGCCGACGCGCTCGAGCAGCTCGGTGGCACGCTGACGCGCTTCGGGAATCGGCGTTTTGCCGATCAACAGCGGCATGCAGACGTTTTCCAGCGCGGTGAACTCGGCCAGCAGGTGATGGAACTGGTAGACGAAACCCAGTGCGCGATTGCGCAGCAAACCGCGTTGCTTCTCGTTGAGCGCCGACAGCTCCTCGCCGGCCAGCCACACGCTGCCGCTGCTCGGCGTATCCAGGCCGCCGAGCATGTTGAGCAGCGTACTTTTGCCCGAGCCCGAGCTGCCGACGATGGCCACGCGCTCGCCGGGAAACAGCTCCAGTTGCAGATCGTCGAGCACCACCACCGATTGCGGGCCTTCTTCGTAGCGCTTGCTCAGGTTGCGGCAGCTGAGCACGGCGCCTTGCGCCTGCACGACCGGATCACTCATAACGTAATGCCTCCGCGGGCTGGGTGCGCGCCGCGCGCCAGGCCGGATAAAGAGTAGCGAGGAAACTCAACAGCAATGCCGCACCACAGACTTGCACCACGTCGGCGAGCATCAGCTGCGACGGCAGGTAGTCGATGAAGTACACGTCGGCATTGAGAAACTTGAAGCCCAGCAGGCGCTCGACGCCGGCGATGATGGCGCTGATGTTCAGCGCGGCGAGAATGCCCAGCAACGCGCCGATGGCGGTGCCGATCACGCCGATCACCGTGCCCTGCACCATGAAGGTGGCCATGATCTGCATCGGCATGGCGCCCAGGGTACGCAGGATGGCGATATCGCCCTTCTTGTCGTTGACCACCATCACCAGGGTGGAAATGATGTTGAAGGCGGCGACGGCGACGATCAGCAGCAGCAGCAGACCGATCATGGCTTTTTCCATGCGGATGGCCTGGTAGAGGTTGCCGTGAGTACGGGTCCAGTCGCGGGCCAGGTAATCATCCTGGCCGAAGCTCTGAGCCAGCTGCCAGGCGGTGCGCGGTGCCTGGAACAGGTCGGCGAACTTGAGTCGGATACCCTGCACCTGATCCGGCTGATGGCGCTGCAGGCGGGCCAGATCCTGAACGTGGGTCATGGCCATGAAACCATCGATTTCACCAGCGCCAACGTGGAAGATGCCGACCACGGTAAAGCGCTTCAAACGCGGGAACACGCCGCCCGGGGTGACGGTGACCTCAGGCGCCACGAAGGTGATCTTGTCGCCCATGCCGACGCCCAGCTTGGCAGCGGCTTTGTCGCCGATGACGATCCCGAAGGTGCCGGGCTGCAGATCCTCGAGTCGGCCTTCGCGGAAGAAGTCGCCGATGATCGACACCTTGCGCTCCTCGGCCGGATCCACGGCGTTGATCAGCACCTTCTGCACCTTGCCGTCGTTGGTCAGCAGGCCCTGCATCTGGCTGAAAGGCGCGACCGCGAGCACTTGCGGGTTCTTCAGGGCGCGGTCGGCCAGGCGCTGCCAGTCGGTGATCGGCGTGGCGCTCTCGATGGTCGCATGGGGCACCATGCCCAGCACCCGGGTGCGCATTTCATGGTCGAAGCCATTCATCACCGACAGCACCAGAATCATCACCAGCACGCCAAGCGCCAGCCCGATCATGGAAGTCAGGGAAATGAACGAAACGAAGTGGTTGCGACGCTTGGCCCGCGTGTAGCGCGTACCGAGAAAAACGGACAGGGGTCTGAACATGTGGGGCGCTTGTTCGAGGGAAAGAGAAACGTCCTTGTGGCGGGGCCTGGCGAGCGGCCTTACACTCTGACCACCACTGCTGCCATGGGTTCGCCATGTCGATTCAAGACGAAAACGATCGCCGCGAATACTACCGTATCGAGGACACGATCGCACTGGATTTCACCCCGTTGGCTGGCGCCGAAGCCCTGGCCAGTGACGAGCTTCACGACGCCTCGCCGCTGTTTAATCTGCTCAGCGAACTACATGTGCTGGATTTCGAATCCCAACACCTGCTGCGCAACATCAGCGAGCGCGACCGTACCCTGGCGGGCTACCTCAAGGTGGTCAACAAACGCATCGACCTGCTCGGCCAGGCCATGGCCCAGAGCCTGCTGCGCGATATCGGCCCGCCGAAGCGCGTTACGCTATCCGAAGGCGGTATCAGTTTCCTCAACCCGCAACCGGTGGCGGTCGACAGCCATGTGGCCATGAAGATGGTGCTGATGCCCCAGGCGCTGGGCCTGTTGCTACGCGCCAAGGTCGTACATTGCAACGAGCGCGACGGCCAATTCGAGATCGGCGCCGAGTTCGAAGCGCTGACTGACGCACAGCGCCAGTTGCTGGCCCGGCATATCCTGCAGCGTCAGGCGCAGGAGCGCCGCCAGGCCCGCGAGGAGCTCACGTGAACCCTTCCCGGCTGCTGCTTTCGCTGGTCCTGTTGCTGCCCCTGGCAGCCCAGGCTGACACCCTGACGATTCCCATCGGCCAGCAAGGCGCGGACCTGACCGAGGTGCCGCAAAAGGGCCAGTCCAAGCGCTCGGTGCTGGAGCGCTTCGGCCTCGCCGATGAAGAACACCCCGCAGTCGGCAAGCCGCCGATCACCCGCTGGGACTACCGCGAATTCAGCGTCTATTTCGAATACGATCATGTGATCGACAGCGTGCGCCACCTGCAACCGCGCACCACCGCCACCGAGTAAGGAGCAACCGTGACCCTGATCTACGGCCATCGCGGCGCCAAGGGCGAAGCCCCGGAAAATACCCTGGTCAGTTTTCAGCAGTGCCTGGAGCACGGCGTGCGCCGCTGCGAATTGGACCTGCACCTGTCGCGTGACGGCGAGCTGATGGTCATCCACGACCCGACGCTCAAGCGCACCACCGGCCAGCGCGGCAAGGTGGTCGAGCACGACGCCGCCGAACTGGTGCACTACGACGCCCGCCGTGGCGGCCCTGGCTGGCGTCACCCCTGCCCCATTCCCCGGCTGAGCGAACTGTTCGAGCAATGCGATTTCGAGCACTGGCAGTTGGAGGTCAAGAGCGCCTCCAAAGTACGTGCCGCGCGCACCGTGGAAGCCATCGCCCTGCTCAGCCGCCGCTTCGGCCTGGATGACAAGATCACCATCACCTCCAGCTCCCGCGAAGTGCTCAGCGCCGCCCAGCGCCTGACGCCGCACCTGGGCCGCGGTCTGGTAGCCGAATACGCCTGGCTGGACCCGATCAAGGTGGCACGCAACTACGGCTGCGATCTGCTGGCCCTGAACTGGACGCTGTGCACCCCGGAACGCCTGCTCAAGGCGCAAAAAGCCGGCCTCCATGTGTCGGTATGGACGGTCAACGAACCCGCCCTGATGCGCCGCCTCGCAGACTTCGGCGCGGACAGCATCATCACCGACTTCCCGGGTATCGCCGTCAGTACGTTGCGCGGTTAGGCACGTTATCAACATGTGGGAGCGCGCCATGCGCGCGAAATCACGGGCATGGCCCGTTCCCAAATAAGCCTGGGTGCCGCTCAGGATTTAAAGGACAGAACATGCTGATCGTCTTCAGCGGCCTGCCCGGCACCGGCAAGACCACGCTCGCCAAAGCCCTGGCCACCCAACTTGAAGCCGTTTACCTGCGTATCGACAGCATCGAACAGGCGCTACGCAATAGCGGCACCCTCAGACGGGAGGTCGGCAGCAGCGGTTATCAGGTGGCCAACGCCATGGCGCTGGATAACCTCAAGATGGGACGCCGGGTGATCGCCGACTGCGTCAATCCCGTCGCGGAAAGCCGCCAGGCCTGGGCTGATACAGCCGCAAAAGCGGGATGCCCATTGTTGAACGTGCAGATCATCTGTTCCGATCTTGATCGACATCGCCAACGCGTGGAATCACGAATCAGCGACGTACCGGGGCTGGTGTTACCGGACTGGCGGTCAGTCACGGCCCACGAGTACGAATCCTGGACGCAGGCGCCACTGACCGTCGATACCGCGCAGCTGTCGACAGACGTAGCGCTGGCACTGCTCATTGAGCACGTAACCGCAGCCATCAAAAACCGCGCTTGAAAACCTGAAAGGCCCGCCCATAAAAAAACCGATCCACCAGGGATCGGTTTTCTGGCCTGCTCAGACGCTCTCGCGGTTTGGCCAGCGCCAGTTGCGGGAGTCGGCGAACGGATCCCCGACCGGCTCAGGCCGCCGGCCGGAGCCGCTCAAAAAAGCCGGTTGAGCCCGTCGAACGCCGCCACCCGGTAGGCCTCGGCCATGGTCGGGTAGTTGAAGGTGGTGTTGACGAAATACTTGAGGGTATTCGCCTCGCCCTTCTGGTTCATGATCGCCTGGCCGATGTGCACGATCTCCGAAGCCTGGTAGCCGAAGCAGTGCACGCCGAGCACTTCCAGGGTTTCGCGGTGGAAGAGGATCTTCAGCATGCCCACCGGCTCGTGGGAGATCTGCGCCCGCGCCATGCTCTTGAAGAACGCCTTGCCGACTTCGTACGGAATCTTCGCCTTGGTAAGCTCGTGCTCGTTCTTGCCGATCGAGCTGATCTCGGGAATGGTGTAGATGCCGGTCGGGATGTCGTCGACGATCCGCCAGCTGCCGTTGTCGACGATGCTGCCAGCGGCCGAACGGCCCTGGTCGGCGGCGGCACTGGCCAGGCTCGGCCAACCGATCACGTCACCGGCGGCATAGATGTTCGGGACTTCGGTACGGTAGTACTCGTCGACCTGCACCTGGCCACGGCTGTTGACGTTGATACCGATGTTTTCCAGGCCCAGCTTGTCAGTGTTGCCGGTACGGCCGTTACACCACAGCAGCGCATCGGCCTTGATCTTCTTGCCGGATTTCAGGTGCAGGATCACCCCGTTGTCCAGGCCCTCGATGCGCTCGTACTCCTCGTTGTGACGAATCAGCACGTTGTTGGTGCGCAGGTGATAGCTCAGGGCGTCGGAGATTTCCGAGTCGAGGAAGCTCAGCAACTGATCGCGGTTGTCGATCAGGTCGACCAGCACGCCCAGGCCGCTGAAGATCGAGGCATACTCGCTGCCGATCACGCCGGCGCCGTAGATGATCAGACGACGCGGGGTGTGGCTGAGAGTGAGGATGGTGTCGCTGTCGTAGACGCGTGGATGGTTGAAGTCGACGTCAGCCGGGCGGTACGGGCGCGAGCCGGTGGCGATGATCACCTGCTTGGCCGACAGGGTTTCCACTACGCCATTGGGGCAGACCACTTCGATGGTCTGCTCGTCGGCGAAGCTACCGGTGCCGAAGAACACATCGATGCGGTTGCGCGCGTAGTAACCGGTGCGCGAGGTGACCTGCTTGGCGATCACCCGCTCGGCGCTTTTCAGCACGTCAGGGAAGGAGAACCAGCGCGGCTCGCCGATCTGGCGGAACATGGGGTTGGTGTTGAACTGCATGATCTGCCGCACCGAGTGGCGCAGCGCCTTGGACGGGATGGTGCCCAGGTGGGTGCAGTTGCCGCCCACTTCACGGCGGTCATCGACCACCGCCACCTTGCGACCGGCCTTGGCCGCGTTCATCGCCGCCCCTTCACCCGCCGGGCCGGAACCCAATACCACGACATCGTAGTTGTAGACCGCCATGTTCACTCCTCTGATCACGCCGTAACGCTTATTGCGCGTTATCGACAGAACCAGGCCGAACGGGTGGCCTGGTACGCAACATCATGCAAAACGTTGCATAGGGTAACGTCCTATGCAGCGCTTGGCGATCAGCGCTTGCTGGCGTCGTAGGTTTGCACGCTGGATTGGCTGCTGCCCTCACCCGATACCTCCGGGCATTTCTCGCGGTCATCGCCGCAGATCGAGCATTTCTTCTCGATGCCCAAGTTGGCGATACCGCCACAGGAGCCGGCGATGGGCTTGCGGCCCATCATCACCCCAACGGCCATCAGACCGACGACGGTGAGCATGATCAGAAAAACCATCACGAATGTCATTGTTTGCCTCCCGCAGCGAACAGCTGCTCGAAAGTGGCGGTACTGCGTGTGACGAATCCGTCACCCTCACGGGTCACGAAGAACGCCGCGATGCCCTCGCGCTCGGCATATTCCCAGCCCTTTTCCGGGCCAAGCACCAGCAGCATGGTGGACAGCCCATCGGCCATCAGCGCGGTGGGTGCCGCCACGGTAACCGCCGCCAGGTTGTGCTGAATAGGCGCAGCGGTCAGTGGGTCGAGGGTGTGGGAGTAACGTACGCCCTGCTCCTCGAAATAGTTGCGGTAGTCACCGGAGGTGGAGATGCCATAGCCGTCCAATTCGAGTACGCGCTGGATGGCACGCTGATCATCGCGCGGCGCCTCGAGAGCGATGCGCCATGGCTGACCATCGGGCTTGCGCCCTACCGCCTTGAGCTCACCGGTGGCTTCGACCAGGTAACTGCTCACCCCACGTTCGACCAGCTTGGCGATGATTCGGTCAACCGTATAGCCGGCCGCGATGCTGTTGAAGTCGACCTGCAGGTCGATGTCCTTGCACAGCCGATCGCCGTCGATATGCAGATGATCCTGACCAACACGTGCACGAACGTCCTTCAACGCCTCGGCGTCCGGCACCTGGCGCTCGCCACTTCCATGGGGGCCGAAGCCCCACAGATTAAGTAGCGGCTCCACGGTCAGGTCGAACGCCCCACCGCTGTCGCGATGCAGTGCATTGCCGGTCTCGACCAGTTGCAACACGCCTGCTGGCATCGGCATGCAGGTGCCAGCAGGTGCGCGGTTGAACTGTTCGATCAGCGAATCGTCGCGGTAGGTGGACATCTGCTCGTCGATTTCGGCGAAGATCGCCTCCACATCGGCCTTCAGCGATGCCTTGTCCGGCATGCCCTTGCCGCTGACATACTTCACCGAATAGGTGCTGCCCTGCGCCGGGCCACCGAACTCCTCAACTGTCTCGGAAAAACCGCAGCCCACCAATGTCGTAGCCAGGGCTACGACAAGGGCGGGCTGTTTCAGAGCGGCTGCAATCATCCGCCGAAATCGTCGAGCAGGATGTTGTCCTGTTCGACACCCAGGTCGGTGAGCATCTTGATCACGGCAGCGTTCATCATGGGCGGGCCGCACATGTAGAACTCGCAATCCTCGGGCGCCGGATGATCCTTGAGGTAGTTTTCGTAGAGCACGTTGTGAATGAAGCCCTTGAGCCCCGTCCAGTTGTCTTCCGGCTGCGGGTCGGACAGCGCCAAGTGCCACTCGAAGTTGGGGTTCTCCGCCTGCAGCTGATCGTACTCTTCGGTATAGAAGGCCTCGCGCATCGAGCGCGCACCGTACCAGAAGCTGATCTTGCGCTTGGATTTCAGGCGCTTAAGCTGGTCGAAGATGTGCGAACGCATCGGCGCCATGCCGGCACCGCCGCCGATGAAGACCATCTCGGCATCAGTGTCCTTGGCGAAGAATTCACCGAACGGACCGTACACGGTGACCTTGTCACCCGGCTTGAGGCTGAACACCCAGGACGACATCTTGCCCGGCGGCAGATGGTCCTTGCCCGGCGGTGGCGAGGCAATACGGATGTTGAATTTCACCAGGCCGACTTCTTCGGGATAGTTGGCCATGGAGTAGGCTCGGATCACCGTCTCGTCGACCTTGGACACGTACTTCCACTGGTTGAATTTGTCCCAGTCGCCGCGGTACTCCTCCTGGATGTCGAAGTCCTTGTAGTGCACGGTGTGCGGCGGGCACTCCAGCTGTACGTAGCCGCCAGCACGGAAGTCGACGTTCTCGCCTTCCGGCAACTTAAGGGTCAACTCCTTGATGAAGGTGGCCACGTTCGGGTTGGACTCGACCGTGCATTCCCACTTCTTCACGCCGAAAACTTCTTCGGGCACTTCGATCTTCATGTCCTGCTTGACCGGGGTCTGGCAGGACAGACGCCAGCCCTCGCGGGCCTCGCGCTTGTTGAAGTGCGACTCCTCGGTGGACAGCATCTCGCCGCCGCCGCTTTCCACGATGCACTTGCACTGCGCACAGGTACCACCGCCGCCACAGGCCGACGACAGGAAGATGTCATTCTCGGCCAGGGTCTGCAGCAGCTTGCCGCCAGCCGGAACGGTGATGGTGCGCTCACCATTGATCTCGATGTTCACGTCGCCGCCAGAAACCAGACGCGCACGCGCCATGAGGATCACGGCGACCAGTGCCACGATGACCCCGGTGAACATGGAGACTGCTACCAGAATTTCAAAAGCCATCGGCAACCCCTTACAGCTGTACGCCGGAGAACGACATGAAGCCCAGCGACATCAGGCCAACGGTGATAAAGGTCAGGCCCAGACCGCGCAGACCGGCGGGTGGATCGCTGTACTTGAGCTTCTCGCGGATAGCGGCCAGCAGTACGATCGCCAGCGCCCAGGACACCCCGGCACCGGCACCATAGACCACGCTCTCGGTGAAGTTGTAGTCGCGCTCGACCATGAAGAGCGTGCCGCCGAAGATGGCACAGTGCACGGTGATCAGCGGCAGGAAGATACCGAGCGCGTTGTAGAGCGCGGGCAGGTACTTGTCGAGCACCATCTCCATGATCTGTACCACCGCGGCGATCAGGCCGATGTAGCAGATCAGGCCGAGGAAGCTCAGGTCGGTATCCGGCATGCCGGCCCAGCTCAGCGCGCCTTCCTTGAGCAGGTAGACGTAGAGTAGGTTGTTGAGCGGCACGGTGATGATCATCACCACGATGACCGTCAGGCCAAGCATCAGGGACGTTTCGACCTTCTTGGAAATCGCCAGGAAGGTGCACATGCCCAGGAAGAACGCCAGCGCCATGTTCTCGATGAACACCGCGCGGACGAACAGGCTGATGTAATGTTCCATATCAGTAAGCCTCCTCGTTCTTCACCTGCGGCGCCATGCGGTACTCGACCTTCTCGACCTGCTCCTTCTTGTAGCTACGCAGTGCCCAGATGAACAGACCGATCAGGAAGAACGCCGACGGCGGCAGCAGCAACAAGCCATTGGGCTGGTACCAGCCGCCATTGTTGACGGTATGCATGATTTCCACGCCCAAGAGCGAGCCGGCGCCGAACAGTTCACGCACCACGCCCAGTGCCACCAGCATGGCGCTGTAACCAAGACCATTGCCGATGCCGTCGACGAACGAGGCCACCGGCGGGTTGGACATGGCGAAGGCTTCGGCGCGGCCCATGACGATGCAATTGGTGATGATCAGGCCGACGAACACCGACAACCGCTGACTCAGGCTGTAGGCGTAGGCTTTGAGGAACTGATCGACCACGATGACTAGCGAAGCAATGATCACCACCTGGGCGATCATGCGAATCGAGCTTGGAATCTGGTTGCGGACCAGGGCGATGAAGAAACCGGAAAAACCGGTTACCAGCGTCAAGGCCACCGACAACACCAGGGCGGTGCTGAGGCTGGAGGTGACTGCAAGTGCCGAACAGATACCGAGAATCTGCAGCCCGATCGGGTTCTTGTTGAGAATCGGATCGAGCAGCAACTCTTTCATGGTGGGTTTGGACATGGATCAAGCCTCCCCTGCGGACAGCTTCTTGAGAAACGGCGCGAAGCCGTCCTCGCCGAGCCAGAAGTGAATCATGTGAGTCACGCCGTTACCGGTCAGCGTCGCGCCAGCAATGGCGTCGACCTGGTAATCAGCCTGCGGGCTCTGCGGGTTGACGCTGCCCTTGATCACGCGCAGGGTCGGCTCTCCATCCTGGTAAACCTTCTTGCCAACCCACTTGGCCTGCCAGTTGGGATTATCGATCTCGCCACCCAGGCCCGGCGTTTCGCCGTGCTGATAGAAGCCGATACCGGCAACCGTTTCCAGATCGCTCTGCAGTGCAACGAAACCGTACATGGTCGACCACAGGCCATAACCCCGCACCGGCAGCACCAGACGCTCGAGATCGCCGTTCTGCTCGATCTGATAGACCACTGCGTAGTGTTCCAGACGGCGGATCGACGCGATGTCCTTGTCCTCCGGGATCTGGCTGGCCAGCGAGCCATCGGCAACCGACTTGTTCTGATCGAAGGTATGGGGGTCGAAGGCGTCGCTGTACTCACCGGTACGCAGGTCGACCAGGCGCGGCGTCACGCGCGAGGCGAACACTTCACGCACTTCGTCGCTGGACATGCCGGGCTTCCACAGTTCGGCAATCTCCAGCACGGCACGCTGACGGTCGACCAATGCGTTTTCCTGCTGGGCCGGCCGCAGGATCAGCGCCGCCGCCGATACGGCGATGGAACACACCAGGCACATGACCAATGCCACTACCAGGGTGCGGACGGGTGTTTCTTTCAACTTAGACATTACGTGCCAGCCTCCGCTTGACGTTGGCCCGCACCACATAGTGGTCGATCAGGGGCGCACACAGGTTGCCGAACAGGATCGCCAGCATCATGCCTTCCGGGAACGCCGGGTTGACCACGCGGATGATGGTCACCAACAGGCCGATGAGGATGCCGAAGATCCACTTGCCGGTATTGGTCATGGAGGCCGACACCGGGTCGGTGGCCATGAAGATCATGCCGAAGGCGAAGCCCCCGGTGACCAGATGCCAGTACCAGGGCATGGCGAACAGCGGGTTGTTGTCCGAAGCGATTGCGTTGAACAGCGTGGCGGTAGCAATCATGCCGATCATCACGCCGCTGACGATGCGCCAGGAGGCAATCTTGGTGATCAGCAATACCGCGCCGCCGAGCAGAATCGCCAGGGTGCCGGTCTCGCCGATCGAGCCTGGCATCAGGCCGATGAAGGCATCAGTCCAGGTCAGGCCGTCGTTGATCAGACCATCAACACCGCTGCCGCCGATGGTGGCCAGCGCCGTGGCCCCCGCGTAACCATCTACCGCAGTCCATACGCCGTCACCGGAAATCTGCGCCGGGTAGGCGAAGAACAGGAAAGCGCGGCCGACCAGAGCCGGGTTGAGGAAGTTCTTGCCGGTACCGCCAAACACTTCCTTGCCGATCACCACGCCGAAGCTGATGCCCAGCGCGACCTGCCAGAGCGGAATGCTCGGCGGCAGGATCAGCGCGAACAGCACGGAGGTGACGAAGAAGCCTTCGTTGACCTCGTGCCGGCGGATGGAGGCGAACAGCACTTCCCAGAATCCGCCGACGATGAACGCCGTCAAATACACGGGCAGGAAGTACGCCGCGCCCTGAATGAAGTTGTCCCACAGGCTGCTCGGGTCGAAGCCGCCCAGCGCACCGATCAATGCGAAGCGCCAGCCTTCTTGAGCAGCCAGCAGGTCAGGGCTCTGCGCGTACACCAGGTTGGCCTGGTAGCCGGTGTTCCACATGCCGAAGAACATCGCCGGGAAGGTACAGGCCCACACGGTGATCATGATGCGCTTGAGGTCGATGCCGTCACGCACGTGAGCGGTGCTCTTGGTCACGCTGCCGGGGCGATAGAAGAAAGTGTCCACGGCCTCGTAGAGGGCGTACCACTTCTCGTACTTGCCGCCTTTTTCGAAGTTGTGTTCGATCTTGTCGAGGAAATCACGCACGCTCACGCTCAGCCCTCCTTCTCGATGAGGGTCAGACAATCGCGCAGGATCGGACCGTATTCGTATTTGCCGGCACACACATAGGTGCACAGCGCCAGGTCTTCCTCGTCCAGCTCCAGGCAGCCGAGCTGCTGGGCCATCTCGGTATCACCGACGATCAGCGAGCGCAGCAGTTGGGTGGGCAGGATGTCCAGCGGCATCACTTCTTCATAATTGCCGACCGGCACCATGGCGCGCGGGCTGCCATTGGTGCTGGTGGAGAACGCGAAGCGCTTGGCAGCATTGAGCTTGGAGACGAAGACGTTGAGGATCGAGTGCTTGTTCACCCCGGCGCGCAGGTAATGCAGCATCTCGCGCTCATTGCCTTCGGCCAGGCACGACACCTGCAGGTGATAGCGCCCCAGGTAGGTACAGGCGCCGCGCGAGGTGCGGCCGCCAAGTACCGATCCGGAGATCACCCGGTTCTCGCCCGGCGCCAATTCGCCTGCGGTCAGTT
Organism: Phytopseudomonas straminea; assembly: GCF_900112645.1. GTDB lineage: Bacteria > Pseudomonadota > Gammaproteobacteria > Pseudomonadales > Pseudomonadaceae > Aquipseudomonas > Aquipseudomonas straminea. Next base: position 327,610 of record NZ_FOMO01000002.1, read on the forward strand.
CGGTGAGATTGGCGCCCAGACGGGTGCGCAGCAGGCGTGGACGCTCGACCACCGGCCCGGCCAGCGCGACCACGCGCTCGACCCACAGCTGGCCCGTGGTGAACAGCTTGCCGACGGCGATCACGTCCTGATAGTTGATCGTCCAGGCGCTCTTGCTGGCACTGACCGGATCCAGAAAATGAATGTGGGTGCCCGGCAATCCGGCCGGGTGCGGCCCGGCGAATACCTCGCTACGCACGCCTTCCACCTGTTCGCCTGGTAGGCTCACGCCCGGCGCCTTGCACAGGAACACCTTGCCTAGTCGCGCCAGCACCTTGAGGCCGCTTTCGAAATCGGCAGCATGCTCGGCAATGATTGGTGCCGGGTCGGCGGCCAGCGGATGGGTGTCGATGGCGGTCACGAAGATCGAGCTCGGCACGGCATCGACGGCTGGCACCTTGCTGAACGGGCGGGTACGCAGCGCCGTCCATAGACCAGACTGCTGCAGATTGTCGCGAACCTGAGCCGCATCGAGGCTAGCCAGCTGGGCGGCCGGATACTGGGCGAAGGTTTCCTGCTCGTCGCCATCGAGGTCGATGACCACCGACTGCAGCACGCGTTTTTCACCGCGGTGAATCGCGCTGACCACACCAGCGCCTGGCGCGGTGTAGTGGATACCCTCCGAACGCTTGTCGGAGAACAACACCTGGCCCAGCTTGACCCGGTCGCCCACCTGTACCGCCATGGTGGGCTTCATCCCGTGATAATCGAAGCCTATGACAGCCACGCTGCGCACCGGTCTCGATGTATCGATCTGCTGAGCCGGCGCGCCTGCTATGGGCAAATCGAGCCCACGTTTTATTTTGATCATAGGTTTGCCTAACCACTGAGCTTATAAATTTTCGAATGACGCCCGACAAACCTTCGGTCACAAAGCAAGACGCACCCCAATATCGCTATTGGCGTGGATCAATGTCGAACGCGGGAGAGAAATCGCCGGGATTATAGAGTTATGCGACAACGGGAAGCCACCCGGGCGGCCGGCTTTTTTCGGATTTCCGTTACAGAACGCAACAAGAATTTAACGCAGGCCGGCTCGCCAAGCAGCGACATAACGCCGCACCACTCTGCCCTCCGGCTTCGACATTGAGCGGCTGCACCAAAACGGCAGGCAAAAAAATGGGAGCCCGAAGGCTCCCATCTGATGTCGCGAGGTGCGCTGCGATCAGCGCGGGAACGCAGGCGGGTTGACCCCGGCCATGTCTTCCATCACACGGATCACCTGGCAGCTGTAGCCGAACTCGTTGTCGTACCAAACGTACAGCACGACGCGGTTGTCGTTGGCGATGGTGGCTTCGGCGTCTACCACACCGGCGTGGCGCGAGCCGACGAAGTCGGTGGAAACCACTTCCTGGGAGCTGACGAAATCGATCTGCTTCTGCAGGTCCGAGTGCATGGCCATCTGGCGCAGGTACTCGTTGATTTCTTCGCGGCTGGTGGCCTTTTCCAAGTTCAGGTTGAGAATAGCCATCGACACGTTCGGCGTCGGGACGCGGATCGCATTGCCGGTCAGCTTGCCCTTGAGCACCGGCAGTGCCTTCGCTGCAGCGGTAGCCGCACCGGTTTCGGTGATGACCATGTTCAGCGCGGCGCTACGGCCACGACGGCTGCCCTTGTGGAAGTTGTCGATCAGGTTCTGGTCGTTGGTGTAAGAGTGAACGGTTTCGACGTGACCATTGACGATGCCGTACTGGTCATTGACGGCTTTGAGCACCGGCACGATGGCGTTGGTGGTGCAGGAGGCCGCCGAGATGATCTTGTCATCGGCGGTGATCTCGCCATGGTTGATGCCATGCACGATATTCTTCAGCGCGCCCTTGCCCGGCGCAGTGAGGATAACGCGGTCGATGCCCGGGCACTTGAGGTGCTGACCCAAGCCCTCGGCATCACGCCATACGCCGGTGTTGTCGACCAGCAGTGCGTCCTTGATGCCGTACTGGGTGTAGTCGATGGCCGACGGATCCTTGGCGTAGATCACCTGGATCAGGTTGCCGTTGGCGGTCAGGGTGCTGTTTTCTTCATCAATGGTGATGGTGCCATTGAACTTGCCATGTACCGAGTCGCGGCGCAGCAGGCTGGCGCGCTTGACCAGGTCGTTCTCGGAGCCCTTGCGCACGACAATGGCGCGCAGACGCAGGCCATCGCCACCACCGGTGTGGTCGATCAGGATGCGCGCCAGCAGACGACCGATACGGCCGAAACCGTACAGCACGACATCAGTGCCCTTGCGCGGCGAAGCGTTCTGCTGATTGACGACCTCGGCCAGCTCATTCTTGACGAACTGCTCGATGCTGCGGCCGTTACCTTCAGCCTTGAACTTGCCGACCATCTTGCCCAGATCGACGGAAGCAGCGCCCAGCTTGAGCTCGCTCATGGCCTTGAGCACGGCGTAGGTGTCATGCACGGCCAGGCCGCTCTCGTCAGCCTGACGGTGACGGGCGAAGCGGTGCGCCTTGAGAATCTCGATGACCGAGCGGTTGATCAGGCTGCGGCCATGGATCGACAGCACCACGTTGTTGTTGCGGTACAGCTGACCAATCAGCGGAATCATCGCCTCGGCGAGGGCTTCACGGTCAATCCATTCACCAAGACACTGGTCGGGCTTCTGAGTCACGGCAATACCTTCCACATGTAGGGGCTGAAAAAAGGGGCTACATTATGACGACCCGGCTGTGGGTCGGCAATCTGCAGCGGTCGAAACACTGACAGTCATCCTCGCGGATAGTTACAATCGGGGGCCAAATCGTTACCAATCGCGAGCCACCCGTGCCTGTACTGCGTCTGCCGTCCTTGCCGGCCACCGCCGGTAAACAACACTGGGGCAACCTGCCCGGTGCCGCGCTGAGCCTGGCCATCGCCGAGGCGGCCAGCTCCGCCAAACGCTTCACACTGCTGCTTACCGCCGACAGCCAGAGCGCCGAGCGCCTGGAGCAGGAACTGAGCTTCTTCGCGCCGGAATTGCCCGTGCTGCATTTCCCGGACTGGGAAACGCTGCCCTACGACCTGTTCTCGCCGCACCAGGACATCATTTCCCAGCGCATCTCGGCACTCTATCGCCTGCCGTCGCTGAGCCATGGCGTGCTGGTGGTGCCGATCACCACCGCCCTGCACCGCCTGCCGCCGAAGCGTTTCCTGCTGGGCAGCAGCCTGGTGCTGGACGTCGGCCAGCGCATCGATGTCGATGAGATGCGCGCACGCCTGGAGGCGGCGGGTTATCGCTATGTCGATACCGTCTACGAACATGGCGAGTTCGCCGTGCGCGGCGCGCTGATCGACCTGTATCCCATGGGCAGCAAGCAGCCGTTCCGTATCGACCTGTTCGATGACGAGATCGAAACCCTGCGCACCTTCGACCCGGAAACCCAGCGCTCGATCGACAAGGTCGAATCGATCAAGCTGCTGCCGGCCCGCGAATTTCCGTTGGAGAAGAAAGCCGTCACCGACTTCCGCGGGCGCTTCCGCGAGCGCTTCGATGTCGACTTCCGCCGTTGCCCGATCTACCAGGATCTGTCCACCGGCATCACCCCGGCGGGCATCGAGTACTACCTGCCGCTGTTCTTCGAGGAAACCGCCACCCTCTTCGACTACCTGCCCCAGGACACCCAGGTGTTCTCGCTGCCGGGCATCGAGAAGGCCGCCGAGCAGTTCTGGACGGACGCCCGCAACCGCTACGACGAACGCCGTGTCGACCCTGAGCGTCCGCTGCTGCCGCCGGCCGATATCTTCCTGCCAGTGGAGGACTGCTTCGCCCGCCTGAAGGACTGGCCCCGGGTGGTGATCAGCCCGGGAGACATCGAACCAGGCGTCGGCCGCACCCGTTTCGAGGCCAGCGCTCTGCCCGACCTGGCGATCCAGGCCAAGACCAGCGAGCCGCTGGCTGCTCTGCGCCGTTTCATCGAGGAATACCCGGGCCGCGTGCTGTTCTGCGCCGAGTCCGCCGGGCGCCGCGAGGTGCTGCTCGAACTGCTTGCCCGCCTCAAGCTCAAGCCCAAGGAAGTCGAAGGCTGGCCGCAGTTCTGCGCGAGCAAGGAGCGCCTGGGCATCACCATCGCGCCGCTCGATGAAGGTCTGCAGCTCGAAGACATCGCGCTGATCGCCGAGAGCCCGCTGTTCGGCCAGCGCATCATGCAGCGCCGCCGCCGCGAGAAGACTCGCGATGCCGGCGACAACGTGATCAAGAACCTCACCGAGCTGCGCGAAGGCGCGCCGGTGGTGCATATCGACCATGGCGTAGGCCGTTACCTGGGCCTGGTGACCATGGAATTCGACGGCCAGGCCGCCGAGTTCCTGGCCCTGATGTATGCCGAGGAAGCAAAGCTCTATGTGCCGGTGGCCAGCCTGCACCTGATCGCCCGCTACACCGGCAGCGACGACGCCCTGGCGCCATTGCACCGGCTGGGATCGGAAACCTGGCAGAAGGCCAAGCGCAAGGCTGCCGAGCAGGTACGCGACGTCGCCGCCGAGCTGCTCGACATCTACGCACGCCGCGCCGCCCGTGAAGGCTACGCGTTCCGCGATCCAAAGGCCGATTACGAAACCTTCAGCGCCGGCTTCCCGTTCGAGGAGACGCCGGACCAGCAGAGCGCCATCGAGGCGGTGCGCGAAGACATGCTCGCCGCCAAGCCGATGGATCGCCTGGTGTGCGGCGACGTCGGCTTCGGCAAGACCGAAGTGGCCATGCGCGCGGCGTTCATCGCCGTGCACGGCGGCCGCCAGGTGGCGATTCTGGTGCCCACCACCCTGCTCGCCCAGCAGCACTACAACAGCTTTCGCGACCGCTTCGCCGACTGGCCGGTGACCGTCGAGGTGATGAGCCGCTTCAAGAGCGCCAAGGAAGTCAGCGCCGCCATCGAGCAGCTGGCCGAAGGCAAGATCGACATCATCATCGGCACCCACAAGCTCTTGCAGGACGACGTCAAGATCAAGAACCTCGGCCTGGTGATCATCGACGAGGAACACCGTTTCGGCGTGCGCCAGAAGGAAGCCCTCAAGGCCCTGCGCAGCGAGGTGGACATTCTCACCCTGACCGCCACGCCGATCCCGCGCACCCTGAACATGGCCGTGTCGGGCATGCGCGACCTGTCGATCATCGCCACGCCGCCGGCGCGGCGCCTGTCGGTGCGCACCTTCGTCATGGAGCAGAACAAGCCGACCATCAAGGAAGCCTTGCTGCGTGAGCTGCTGCGCGGCGGCCAGGTGTATTACCTGCACAACGACGTGAAAACCATCGAGAAATGCGCGGCGGATCTGGCCGAGCTGGTGCCCGAAGCACGCATCGGCATCGGCCACGGGCAGATGAACGAGCGCGAGCTGGAACAGGTGATGGGCGACTTCTACCACAAGCGCTTCAACGTGCTGATCGCCTCGACCATCATCGAGACCGGCATCGACGTGCCGAGCGCCAACACCATCATCATCGAGCGCGCCGACAAGTTCGGCCTGGCCCAGCTGCACCAGTTGCGCGGTCGCGTTGGCCGTAGCCACCACCAGGCCTACGCCTACCTGCTGACCCCGCCACGCAAGCAGATGACCGACGATGCGCAGAAGCGCCTGGAGGCCATTGCCAACGCCCAGGACCTGGGCGCCGGCTTCGTGCTCGCCACCCACGACCTGGAAATCCGCGGCGCCGGCGAGTTACTCGGCGACGGCCAGAGCGGGCAGATTCAGGCGGTCGGCTTCACCCTGTACATGGAAATGCTCGAACGTGCGGTCAAGTCGATCCGCAAGGGTGAGCAGCCGAATCTCGACCAGCCCCTGGGCGGCGGGCCGGAAATCAACCTGCGGGTGCCGGCGCTGATCCCCGAGGACTACCTGCCGGACGTGCACGCCCGCCTGATCCTCTACAAGCGCATCGCCAATGCCACCGACGAGGACGGTCTCAAGGAACTGCAGGTGGAGATGATCGACCGCTTCGGCCTGCTGCCCGAGCCGACCAAGAACCTGGTGCGCATCACGCTGCTCAAGCTGCAATCCGAGCGGCTGGGCATCAAGAAGATCGATGCGGGCCCGCAGGGCGGACGCATCGAATTCGCGGCGGAGACACCGGTCGATCCGCTGACGCTGATCAAGCTGATCCAGAGCGCGCCGAACCGCTACAAGTTTGAGGGCGCCACACTGTTCCGCTTCTCGGTACCGATGGAGCGCGCCGAGGAACGCTTCAATACGCTGGAAGCGCTGCTGGAGCGGCTGCTGGCGACGGTGAAGAGCTGAAAATGATCAGGGCCGCATAAGCGGCCCTGATTGTTTGTTGCATGGGCGATTTAAGACATCGCTTAAGCGACTGCTGTGAAGCAGAAGCGGACGGTCGTGCTGCTATTTGAAACTTACTGCTCATATTTGTGGGCTGAAGCCCACCATACGAGGCTGGCACGATCTGCAGGGTGGGCTTCAGCCCACCGCTGCAAATGGCTGCTCCCGCCACTAGGCGGAAGTTCGCCTCACTCCACCAACTGCGCAGCCCGCAGCGCCGAAAGCGCCTGCGCCCAACGCGGATCCTGGCGATAGTCGACACCTGGAAAGGCCCGCCGACGCATGCGCGCCAGGCCCTTGGGCGCCACCACCTTGAGTCGCTGCGCGGCCGACAGGGCCAGTTCCGCGGCCGCCCGGTCGTTGCATACCAGGCCCATGTCGCAGCCGGCAGTCAGCGCCGCCTCGATACGACTGGCCGCATCGCCGACCACGTGAGCGCCGGCCATCGAAAGGTCGTCGCTGAAGATCACCCCGTCGAAACCCAGCTCACCGCGCAGGATGTCCTGCAGCCAGCGACGCGAAAAGCCGGCCGGCTGATCATCGACCTGCGGATAGATGACGTGGGCCGGCATCACAGCAGCCAGATCGCGACTCAGCGCGGCGAACGGGCGCAGATCGTTCTGGCGCATTTCCTCCAGGCTGCGCTCATCGGTAGGAATCGCCACGTGGGAGTCGGCCTCGGCCCAGCCATGGCCAGGGAAATGCTTGCCTGTAGCGGCCATGCCCGCCTCTGCCATGCCGCGGATAAAGGCACCGGCTAGTTGCGTGGCACGCTCGGCATCGCCCTCGAAGGCGCGATGGCCAACCACCGCGCTGCGCGCGTGGTCCAGATCCAGTACCGGGGCAAAGCTCAGATCGAGCCCCACCGCCAACACTTCGGTGGCCATCAACCAGCCGCACTGGCGGGCCAGTTGCTCGGCGTCGGCGCAACCGGCAATCGCCCGCATGGCCGGCAGCTTCACAAAGCCCTGTCGCAAGCGCTGAACGCGACCGCCTTCCTGGTCCACCGCCAGCAGCAGATCGGGACGCACCGCGCGAATGGACTCGCACAGCTCACGGACCTGGCGCGGGTTCTCGATATTGCGGGCAAAGATGATCAGGCCGCCCACCTCGGGCTGGCGCAGCAACTGGCGGTCTTCGGCGGTCAGCCAGGTACCGGCGATGTCCACCATCAGGGAGCCATACAGGGGAGTCGTCACAACGCGTATTCCTTGAATAGAAGCTTCACGCCCATGGGACATTGGTGCAACCCAGAGTTCCGGGCCGTGGGCGGTTATCTCGAAGGACGCTAGCTTAGGGGCAGCCAGGAGCCGTGGGCAAGCGATGCCCCCGACTCAAGGCTTGATGATGGGCGGGCTTTTGTGGCGAGGAATGAGCTGCGCAGAGGCGAGGCGCGGATCGGTCACGCCACTCTCCGAGCGCATGCCGGCGGCCAGGAACGGCACCATCAGGCGCATCACCTGCTCGATGGAGGTGTCCACGCCAAAGTCGCTTTCGGCCATGGCGCGCAACGCCTTGATGCCGGACATGCTGAACGCCGCCGCCCCGAGCATGAAGTGCACGCGCCAGAACAGCTCCAGCGGCGGAATACCAGGAGCGGCCTCATGGACCAGGAACATGTAGCGGCGGAATACCTTGCCGTAGACCTCTTCGAGGTACTTACGCAGGTGCCCCTGGCTCTGGCTGAATGCCAGGCCCAGTAAACGCATGAAGATCGACAGATCGTTGCCACTGCGCGGCTTGACCGCCAGGGCCTGCTCGACCAGAAGCTCGAGCAGCTCTTCAAGGCTGAAGGTGACGCCCGGCTTGCTCTGGCGCTTGTCCAGCTCACGCTCCAGGCTGGTGCAGAATGGCCCGAGAAAACGCGAGAACACCGCCTGGATCAGGGCCTTCTTGGAGCCGAAGTGATAATTGACGGCGGCCAGGTTGACCAGGGCCTTGCTGGTAATCAGGCGCAGCGACGTTTCGGCAAAGCCCTTCTCCGCGAACAACTGCTCCGCAGCGTCGAGAATGCGTTCAACGGTTTCCGATTGCGCCATAACATCCACCAGACAAACAAGTGTTTGAAACATACGTTTCAGCGCATGCTACTGTCAAGCCGCGCAAGGCGTATTCTGGATGCTCAGTCATCATTTGGCGATAGCGTCGCACGCAACCCGGCTCCCGGTTGCGCTATGCCGACAACCGATCATCCGCTGCTTGCCGATAAATCCAGGTGGTACGCATCAAGCGATTGCCAAGCACGCCTTACTGTATATAATCCCAGTCACTGTATAAAAAGCCAGAGCGCCTCACATGATCAAGCTGACGCCCCGCCAAGGTGAAATTCTCGCCTTCATCAAGCAGTGCCTGGAAGACAATGGCTATCCCCCGACCCGCGCGGAAATCGCGCAAGCCTTGGGCTTCAAATCGCCCAACGCCGCCGAGGAACACCTCAAGGCCCTGGCACGCAAGGGCGCCATTGAAATGACTCCAGGCGCCTCGCGCGGCATTCGCATTCCGGGCTTCGAGCCCAATCAGCAGGAGGAGGAAGACGGCCTGCCGGTCATTGGCCGCGTCGCCGCCGGCGCGCCAATCCTCGCGCAGCAGCATATAGAGGAAGCCTGCCGGATCAACCCGGACTTCTTCCGCCCCAAAGCCGATTACCTTCTGCGCGTGCGCGGCATGAGCATGAAGGATATCGGCATCATCGATGGCGACCTGCTGGCAGTGCACACCACCAGCGAGGCGCGTAACGGCCAGGTGGTGGTAGCACGTATCGACGATGAAGTGACGGTCAAGCGCTTCAAGCGTGAAGGCAACACCGTGTGGCTGCTGGCGGAAAACCCGGAGTTCGCCCCGATCAAGGTGAATCTGGAAGAGCAGGATCTGGTCATTGAAGGTTTAAGTGTCGGCATCATCCGCCGCTAATTGGAGGCGTCATGCAGTTCCCCCAGTCGTTGAGCCGTAACCAGCTGCCCCTGTTCGATGCCTTTCTGGCCTCGACCCTCGCAGCCGTAGAAGAACCGGCAAGCCAGGAAACCACCTTCAGCGAAGTGTCGCTGCGTGGTGCAGCCGGCCATTGTCTGACGCTACTGGCGCCCATGCTGCGGGAACTGAGCGAAAAGGATGACGAACGCTGGCTGACTTTGATCGCCCCGCCCGCCAGCCTGACCCAGAACTGGCTACGCGAGGCCGGCCTGAACCGCGAACGTATCCTGCTGCTGCAGCCGCGCCGCAACCAGAGTGCGCTGCAGCTGGCCGAGGAAGCGTTGAAGCTTGGCCGCAGCCACACCGTGGTGAGCTGGCTGCATCCCCTGCCCTCGCACGCCCGCCAGCAACTGGAAACAGCGGCACGTACCGGCAAAGCGCAGAGCCTGAATATCAGCCTGGGTTGAAATCTGGCGGCGTAACGATCGACTAGATAAACAAAAGGCCAGCACATCTGCTGGCCTTTTGTTTATCTGGGCTCGCTCAGGCCAATGCCTGTCAATGAAGTACCCGCGGCTGTTCGTCTTCTTCGTGCTCGAAATCGCCTTCGGCCATTCGACCTGCCATCTGCACACCGACGTTGAGCATCGCCTTGGCGACCTCCACGTGCTGACCCTGCAGGAAGGCCTTGGCATCTTCCGAGAAATCCAGCACCACCAGCGCTTCCTCATCGTCGGCTCGACGCAGGGCAATACGCCCATCGGGCAGTTCGACGATCTCAAGGAAGGATGTAGGCATGACTCGGATTCTCCACGAAGGGCAGTACCTCAAGGAGGCGTGCCGCAAAAGGCCGTACAGTGTAACAGCCAGTCCGCCCGATGGCTTGGCGAAAAACCTGCCAGATGCCAACGGACTTTCAATCAGCGACAGGCGGTGCTCACCACTCGCTCAGGCCTTCACGAAAACGCTGGGCAAGGGCTTTGAGTTCCTGCCGCCAGTTTTCCAGGGTTTCACGCGCCAGCTGTGGCGCCTGCTCATCGACGCTCACCGCCTGGATCAACGCCGAAGCGCCGGGCTCGCCTTTCAGCTCACGTGGCGGGCGCGGCGGCTTGAACAGCTCGGCGTGTGCGGCCAGCAACTGCCCCAGCCAAGCGTCACGATTTGCCGCCAGCTCGACCAGCTCAGCCAGCTCGGGGCTCGGCGCGCCATCGAGGTTCTGCCGGTCCAGCAGCACCTCGGCACGCGCGGCGCTGCTGTTGGGCAAGCGATAAAAACCGGCGATCTCATGGCACAGCCCGAGCAGCGCGCCGTACAGATGAAACAGCGTGGCTTCGCGCTCGGCCTGCACCAATGCCTGAGCATTCATCGCCCGGCCTTCCTCAGCCTTGCGCCAGGATTCCAGAGACAGCCCGGCATAGAAGATCTTCTGATTGGTGCGGGTATACAGCTCGCCAGCCATTTGCATTCTCCAGATGGCGCCGGGCGCACGCCGCGAGGGGGCACCCGGTACGGATCAACGCTTGTCTTCGACCTTCCACTTGCCGCCGTCGAAGAACGCCTTCCAGCCGGTGGGCTTGCCATCGACTTCGGTCTGCACGTACTGCTCCTTGGTCTTGCGGCTGTAGCGGATGACCGCTGCGCGGCCTTCCGGATCCTTGGCCGGCGCATCGATCAGGAAGTGGTACTTCGGATCGATTTCGTCCTTATGCGGCAACAGCTCGAGCACCAGCGGCGCACGGGTTTCGCGGTTCTTAGGGAACTGGCTGGCAGCCAGGAACAGCCCCGAGGCGCCGTCGCGCAGCACGTAGGTATCGTCGACCTTCTCGCACTTGAGCTCCGGCATCTTCACCGCGTCCATCTTGGGTGGCGCAGGCTCGCCGTTGCGCAGCAGTTTGCGGGTGTTCTTGCACTCACTGTTGGTGCAGCCGAAGAACTTGCCGAAGCGACCGGTCTTGAGCTGCATCTGGCTGCCGCACTTGTCGCACTCCAGACTCGGGCCTTCGTAACCCTTGATGCGGAACTGGCCCTGCTCGATTTCGTAACCCGCGCAATCCGGGTTATTGCCGCAGATATGCAGCTTGCGGGTTTCATCCAGCAGGTAGGCGTCCATCGCCGTGGCGCAGATCGGGCAGCGATGCTTACCCAGCAGCACGCGCGATTCGGATTCGCCTTCGTCATCGGCAGCGATCTCGTCGCCCGGCACCAGGTTGATGGTCGCCTTGCAGCGCTCTTTCGGCGGCAGGGCGTAGCCCGAGCAGCCGAGGAACACGCCGGTGGACGCGGTACGAATCATCATCGGCCGGCCACATTCGCGGCACGGAATGTCGGTCAGGGTCGGCGTGTTGGCACGCATGCCATTGTCGCCGTCGGCCGCCACTTCGAGCTTTTTCTTGAAGTCGCCGTAGAACTCGTCGAGCAGGTGCTTCCACTCGCGCTCGCCCTGGGCGACGTCATCGAGGTTCTCTTCCATGCCGGCGGTGAAGCCGTAGTCCATCAGGTCGGAAAAGCTCTCGCTGAGGCGTTCGGTGACGATGTCGCCCATCTTCTCGGAATAGAAGCGGCGATTGTGCAGCGCCACGTAGCCGCGGTCCTGGATGGTGGAAATGATCGCCGCGTAGGTCGACGGGCGGCCGATGCCGCGCTTTTCCATTTCCTTGACCAGGCTGGCTTCCGAATAGCGCGCCGGCGGCTTGGTGAAGTGCTGGCTAGGATCGAGCTTGATCAGCTTGAGCGACTCGCTTTCCTTCATTTCCGGCAGTACGGCGTCGTCGCCCGGCTTGCTCAGCTGCGGCTGGGCACGGGTGTAACCGTCGAACTTGAGGATGCGGCCCTTGGCACGCAGCTCGAACTGTGCGGCGTTGACGGTCACGGTGGTCGACAGGTACTCGGCCGGAGGCATCTGGCAGGCCACGAACTGGCGCCAGATCAGCTCGTACAGACGCTCGGCATCACGTTCCATGCCCGACAGCTGGGTCGGACGCAGGTTGACGTCAGAAGGACGAATCGCTTCGTGCGCCTCCTGGGCGCCTTCCTTGCTGGAGTAGAAGTTGGGCTTCTCCGGCAGGTATTTCTTGCCGTACTCCTTGTCGATGAAGCCGCGCACCATCTCGATGGCGTCGGCCGACAGGTTGGTGGAGTCGGTACGCATATAGGTGATGTAGCCGGCCTCGTAGAGACGCTGGGCCATCATCATGGTCTTCTTCACCCCGAAGCCCAGGCGCGTGCTGGCGGCCTGCTGCAGGGTGGAAGTGATGAACGGCGCAGTCGGCTTGCTGCTGGTCGGTTTGTCCTCGCGCTTGGCGACGCTGTAGCTCGACGCCTTGAGGGTCGCCAGCGCGGCCATGGCCTGGGCTTCGTTCAGCGGTTTGAAGGCGGCGCCGTTCTCACGAACCACTTCGAAGCGCACCTGGGCATCCTTGGCGGTACCCAGGTCGGCGTGCACTTCCCAGTATTCTTCAGGCACGAAGGCGCGGATTTCCTTCTCGCGCTCGACCACCAGCTTCACGGCTACCGACTGCACACGACCGGCCGACAGGCCACGGGCGATCTTCGCCCACAGTAGCGGAGAAACCATGTAGCCCACCACGCGATCCAGGAAGCGGCGCGCCTGCTGAGCGTTGACACGGTTGATGTCCAGCTCACCCGGGGCGGAGAACGCCTCCTGGATGGCCTTCTTGGTGATCTCGTTGAACACCACGCGTTTGTAGCGGCTGTCATCGCCACCGATGGATTCGCGCAGGTGCCAGGCGATGGCCTCCCCCTCTCTATCCAAGTCGGTCGCGAGATAGATGGTGTCGGCTTCCTTGGCCAAGCGGCGCAGTTCCTCGACCACCTTCTCCTTGCCAGGCAGGATTTCGTATTTGGCTTTCCAGCCGTGCTCCGGGTCGACGCCCATGCGCGCGAACAGCTGGCGTTTGGCCTTTTCCTTCGGCGACAGCGCCGGCGCTTCGCCTGCTGCTGCCTTGCCGCGCTTGGCAGGTTCCTTGGTAGCCGCCCCGCCGCTGGTGGGCAGGTCGCGGATATGGCCGATGCTCGACTTCACCACGTACTGGCTGCCCAGGTACTTGTTGATGGTCTTGGCCTTGGCCGGGGATTCCACGATGACCAGCGATTTACCCATGGATTGGAAAATTCCTGAAATTCGGTAAGTGAAGGCGACAGACGCCTGAAAACACTGTTGGGCGTATCGAGCCGACGTTTATCACGTCGACGATGAAGGCGCCCGCTCGAGGGAGCGAACGCAAAAAGCGTGGTGCTGCCGCAGCCCGGAGTGGTGCTTTTGCACATCTCCGATGGCCCTGCGCTCAGCTTTGGCCCCGCTATATATAGTGGCGGTCAAGGCAAGGTCAAGGGCGAGCGCTTTTCGCAGTGCCCTCAGGGGCGACTGAAAAGGCTCGCTTCGGCCTCGACCAAAGCAAAGCGCGGAACCTGCTCGCCGTCCAGTTCCACCTGGCTGGTGAACATCGACAGCGGTCGTACCCACAAGCCGTATTCTCCATACAGCGCCTGGTAGACCACGACTTCCTCTTCCGTCTCCGAATGCCTGGCCACACCCAGCACGCGGTACTCGGGACCTTTGTAATGACGGTAGAGACCGGGTTGCAGCGACATCATTCAATTTCCTGGAAAGTTTTTCGTCCGATACAAAGGAACGACCTCGACAATTGCCCGACGGTTCGCCCTGCTTGGCCTCCACGATTGGCGGAGCACCAAAAAACAAAAACCGGGGCAGAAGCCCCGGTTGTGCAACCTGTACAGCGGACTCGAAGAACTGCCGCGCTACCTTATATAGCGCAGCAGCCCTGGCGAATCGTCAGATGCGCTCGAACACCGTGGTAATGCCCTGGCCCAGGCCAACGCACATGGTCGCCACGCCAAAGGTGCCGTTGTTCTGCTTCATCACGTTCAGCAGGGTACCGGAGATACGCGCCCCGGAACAACCGAACGGGTGCCCCAGCGCGATGGCGCCGCCGTGCAGGTTGACCTTCTCTTCCATCTTGTCGAGCAGTTTGAGGTCCTTGAGCACAGGCAGGGCCTGGGCGGCGAAGGCTTCGTTGAGCTCGACGAAATCGATGTCGTCGATGGTCAGGCCGGCGCGCTTGAGCGCTTTTTGGGTAGACGGCACCGGGCCGTAGCCCATGATCGCCGGATCGACACCGGCCACGGCCATGGCACGCACCACGGCCATCGGCTGAATACCCAGATCCTGAGCACGCTGGGCGCTCATGACGATCATGCAGGAAGCGCCATCGGTGATCTGCGAGGAAGTACCCGCAGTGACGGTGCCGCCCTTGGGATTGAACGCCGGCTTGAGGTTGGCCAGGCTTTCCAGGGTAGTTTCCGGGCGAATGGTTTCGTCGTAGTCGAAGACCTTAAGGAAGCCGTTCTCGTCATAGCCCTGCATCGGGATGATCTCGTCCTTGAACTTGCCTTCCACCGTGGCCTTGTGGGCCAACTGGTGGGAGCGCACGCCAAACTTGTCCTGGGCCTCGCGGCTGATGTTGTGCATCTTGCCCAGCATCTCGGCGGTCAGGCCCATCATGCCGGACGCCTTGGCGGCGTACAGCGACAGGTGTGGGTTCGGGTCGACGCCATGCATCATGCCGACGTGGCCCATGTGCTCGACGCCGCCGACCACGAATACATCGCCGTTATCGGTCTGGATCGCTTGTACGGCGGTGTGCAGCGCGCTCATCGACGAGCCGCACAGACGGCTGACGGTCTGCCCGGCACTGGTGTGCGGAATCTGGGTCATCAACGAGGCCATGCGTGCGATGTTCCAGCCCTGCTCGAGGGTCTGGTTGACGCAGCCCCAGATCACGTCTTCGACTTCCTTGGGGTCAACCTTGCTGTTGCGTTCCAGCAGTTTGCTGATCAGTTGCGCCGACATGGTTTCAGCACGGGTATTACGGTGCATGCCGCCCTTGGAACGACCCATCGGGGTCCGGCCGAAGTCGACGATGACTGCATCTCTTGGATTCAGGCTCATAAATTCACTCTCGCTCCAATCGTTGCGCGATTAACCGAAGAAGGCCTGGCCGTTTTTGGCCATTTCACGCAGTTTCTCGGTCGGCTTGTACAGCGCGCCCAGATCGGCGTACTTGTCGGCCAGGGCCACGAATTCGGCAACCCCGACGCTGTCGATGTAACGCAGCGCACCACCGCGGAAGGGCGGGAAGCCGATGCCGTAAACCAGGCCCATGTCGGCCTCGGCGGCGGTCTCGACGATGCCGTCTTCCAGGCAGCGCACGGTTTCCAGGCACAGCGGGATCATCATGATGTTGACGATGTCCTCGTCGCTCAGCTCACGCTGCTCCTTGACGATCGATTTGAGCAGCTCGTAGGCCTCCGGATCGCTGACCTTCTTCGGCTTGCCGCGCTTGTCGGTCTCGTAAGCGTAAAAGCCCTTGCCGTTCTTCTGGCCCAGGCGGTTGGCGTCGTACATCACGTCGACCGCGGTACGGCCGTCGACGGCCATGCGATCCGGGAAGCCTTCGGCCATCACGTCACGGCCGTGGTGGCCGGTGTCGATGCCGACCACGTCGGACAGGTACGCCGGGCCCATGGGCCAGCCGAACTTCTCCATGACCTTGTCGATACGCGCGAAGTCGACGCCGAAGCTCAGCAGCGTGGCGAAACCGCCGAAGTACGGGAACAGGATGCGGTTGACCAGAAAGCCCGGGCAGTCGTTGACCACGATCGGGTTCTTGCCCATCTTCTTGGCGTAAGCCACGGTGGTGGCCACCGCCTCGTCACTGGACTTCTCGCCGCGGATCACTTCGACCAGCGGCATCATGTGCACCGGGTTGAAGAAGTGCATGCCGACGAAGTTTTCCGGGTGCTTGAGGGCCTTGGCCAACAGACTGATGGAGATGGTCGAGGTGTTGGACGCCAGGATGGTGCCCTCCTTGACCGCGCCTTCGACCTCGGCCAGCACGGCCTGCTTGACCTTGGGGTTCTCGACCACGGCTTCGACGACGATATCGACGTGACCGAAGTCGCCGTAGGACATGGTCGGGCGAATGGCGCTCAGCGATTCGGCCATCTGCGCGGTGGTCATGCGGCCTTTCTCGACGCGCTTGGCTAGCAGCTTGGAAGCCTCGCCCAAGCCCATCTTGATGCCTTCCTCGCGGATATCCTTCATCAAGATCGGCGTGCCCTTGGAAGCCGACTGGTAGGCGATGCCGCCACCCATGATGCCGGCGCCCAATACGGCAGCCAGCTTCACGTCCTTGGCGATGGCGTCGTGAGCCTTGGCCTTTTTCTTGAGCTCCTGATCGTTGAGAAACAGGCCGATCAGGCTCTTGGCGACAGAAGTCTTGGCCAGCTTGGCGAAACCGGCGGCTTCGACTTCAAGCGCCTTGTCACGGCCGAAGTTGGCGGCCTTCTGGATGGTCTTGATTGCTTCGACCGGCGCCGGGTAGTTCGGGCCAGCCTGGCCGGCCACGAAGCCCTTGGCGGTTTCGAAGGCCATCATCTGCTCAATGGCGTTGAGCTTGAGTTTCTCGAGCTTGGGCTGACGCTTGGCCTTGTGGTCGAGCTCGCCAGAGATGGCGCGCTTGATCAGGTCCAGGGCAGCGGCCTGCAGCTTGTCGGCGGCGACCACGGCGTCGACCGCGCCGACCTTGAGGGCTTCTTCGGCACGGTTTTCCTTGCCGGAGGCGATCCACTCGACCGCGTTGTCGGTACCGATCAGGCGCGGCAGACGTACGGTGCCGCCAAAGCCTGGGTAGATGCCCAGTTTGACTTCCGGCAGGCCGATCTTGGCACCTTCGGCCATGACCCGGTAGTCGGCAGCCAGGCACATTTCCAGACCGCCACCCAGGGCGATGCCATTGATGGCGACTACGGTGGGCACGTTCAGGTCTTCGAAATCGCTGAAGATCTTGTTGGCTTCCAGGCCGCTGGAAACCAGCTGCTCTTCGGGCAGCTTGAAGTTGTCGACGAACTCGGTGATGTCGGCGCCGACGATGAACACGTCCTTGCCGCTGCTGACGATAACGCCCTTGATCGAGGCATCGGCCTTGATCGCATCGACGCTCTGGCGCAGCTCGCTCAGGGTCAGACGATTGAACTTGTTGACGGACTCACCCTTGAGGTCGAACTTGAGTTCGACGATGCCGCTTTCAAGAGCCTTAACCGTGATGGCTTTACCTTCGTAAATCATCAACTGATCTCCACGCTAAGGGAATCTGAACAGTACACACCGGAGCCAACCGGCCAATTCACGCTACGAACAACGTAGACGAAAAAGGGCTACCCGCCGATGCGATAGTCGGACTGGATTGGGCATTTGCGAAGAGGCAAACACTCAATTCATACGCCCGTTTGATTTGGGTGAGCACACCTTCAGGCAAAAGCCTGCGATTGTCAATTGGCGTTATGTAGCCGCATACAGCTGGCACTACGCAGACCATACAGTCAGTTTGAGGGCAGACGAAAAGCCGATCAGTCGCGTCGATAATCCATCATTCGAGAGGCATGGATCGCCTCTGTGCAAGCGCTAGCCAAAACCCTCGACCGCGGGTAGAGTCGCGCCCATTCGGCTGCCACCGAAGCCAAAAACAACAAGAACGACACGATGACACCGAGGTATCCGCATGCCAGCCCAATTGCGTGCCTTCTCTCTGCATACCCTCCTGCTCGGCGCTCTGGCGCTGCACGCTTCCAACCTCTTCGCCAGCACCGCCGACGACTTCCAGCACCTGCAGGACTTCCACCTCGCCACTCAGAAAAGCCTGGCCGACTTCTACATGTACAACAGCATGGAAGGCGACCAGCGTTATGCGAAGATGATCGAGGCGTCGCGCCAACAGGCCCGCGAACAGCTCAGCAAACTGTCCAGCCTGCAGGACGTGGGCGCCGCACGCCTGCAGACGCAGCTGCAGGAACAGTGGCAGCTTTACGACGCCGAGCTGAAGAGCCTGATGAGCGTCATGCAGAAACAGGGTTACACAGATTTGCAGCCGGTGGCGGACATGGCGACGCGCAACCGCCAGGTACTGGAAACCGCCCAGGCGCTTTACGAGGCGCTGCAACGTATGGACGGCAGCGCCATCAGCGCACAGATGGCCGCCACCCGCGAGCTCAGCGTGCTGATGCAGAGCATCGCGGTGAACTACGCGGCGCGCAGCGCCTCGGTGGGCGCAAGCTTCTCGGGTGACAGCAGCGAGCGGCCTATCGAAGACCTGGTGAGCGACTTCTCCGCACGCCTGAACGCACTGCGCAACCAGCAGGCCAACAGCGCGGCGATCAATACCGCGCTCGACGGCGTGGCGATCAAGTGGCGTTACATCGAAGGTTCGCTGCGCAATTACAACGAAAAGAGCGTGCCATTTCTGGTCAACAAGTACTCGGACAGCATCATTCGCAGCCTGGCGGATGTCGACGCGCTCTACGCGCAGTCAGGCAGCCAGTCGTGATTTTGCGCGGCGAGCAGACGTACGACTCAGGCGTTGGATTTGAGAAATGCGGCGATTGCCGTCAGGGAATCGGGCTGGCCACGTTCACCCCAGCACAGCGCGATCATCTGCGGTGTGGCTTCGGCCTTGTAAACATCGGCCGGCAAGCTGGCGAGCTGCTCGGCCAGCGCCGCATCGGCGCAGGGCTCCTGCCACTTGTTCAGCCACTGACCCGGCTCGCGTTGCCAATAGCACCAGCTGTCCTGGCGCCCGCGGGGCCGCGGATGGTGGTACTGCGGGCACGGATTGGGCGGTGTCTTGCCCAGCCAGTACGGCCACTCCTCGCGGGCCAGCTGCATCGCCAAACCGAGGCGACGGGCCTGCAGGCGTACGTCCATCTGGCCCCGCTGACGCCGCGACGGCACCAGCCAGACCAGCGGACTAAGGGCTAAGACCAGCAGGGCCAGAACGATCCATCCCGTCATAATTTCTATCTCGACTGCGCAACCTGTGGTAAATGCTCAAACCAGCCATACTTGAAATCACTGGTCACCCTTGTAAGGAGACAACCCCATGTCCTACCAGCACATTCTGGTCGCCGTCGATCTGACCGAGGAGTGCGACCCGGTAATGAAGCGCGCCCAGGCTCTGGCGAGCAGCACCCAGGCCAAGCTTTCCGTGGTGCATATCGTCGAACCCATGGCCATGGCTTTCGGCGGCGACGTGCCGATGGACCTGTCAATGCTGCAACAGCAGCAGTTCGAACAGGCCAAGGAGCGTCTCGACGCCTTCGCCATCAAACACCCGCAACTCAGCGCCGAGAACCGTCACCTGGCCTACGGCCAGCCGCGTCAGGAAATCCACCGCCTGGCCGCCGAACAACACTGCGACCTGATCATCGTCGGCAGCCATGGTCGCCATGGCCTGGCCCTGCTGCTCGGCTCCACCGCCAACGACGTGCTGCATGGCGCGCCGTGCGACGTACTGGCGGTCAGCCTGAAGAAACCAGCGGCCTGATCAGCCCTGGCGAACGCCGCCGGGCACCCGCCCGGCGGCGTCCCACCCGATCCTTCCGACGCTGCTCCAGCCTCGCCTGTCAGCCTTCCAGTTCAGCCCAACGCTCGACCAGGCGATCCAGCTCTTCCTGTTGAGCCTGCAGTTGCGCCAGCACCGCGGCGGTCTGCTCGGCAGGCTGCTGGTAGAAGGCCGGATCGGCGATCCTGGCTTCCAGCGCGGCAATCGCCTGCTCGGCGGTATCGATCATTTCCGGCATGGCGTCCAGCTCACGCTGGTGCTTGTAGCTGAGCTTCTTCTTGGCTGCCGGTGCAGCGGCGGCAGTCTCGGCGACCGGCGCCTCGACCACGGCGGTTTCGACGATGGCCGAGCCCAGTTCGGCCTTGCCCGATTTGCTCTCGCCCACGCCGAGCAGGCGTGGTGAGCCGCCCTGGCGCAGCCAGTCCTGATAACCGCCCACGTATTCACGGACTCGCCCTTCGCCCTCGAAGACCAGGGTGCTGGTCACCACGTTATCGAGGAAGGCCCGGTCGTGGCTGACCATCAGCACGGTGCCCTTGAAGTTGGAAAGCACCTCTTCGAGCAGCTCCAGGGTTTCCACGTCGAGATCGTTGGTCGGTTCGTCGAGCACCAGCAGGTTGGCCGGCTTGCTGAACAGCTTGGCCAGCAGCAGGCGCGCGCGCTCGCCACCGGACAGCGCCTTGACCGGCGTGCGCGCACGCTGCGGGCTGAACAGGAAGTCGCCCAGGTAGCTCAGCACGTGACGGTTCTGGCCATCGATCTCGATGAAGTCGCGACCCTCGGAAATATTGTCGATCACGGTCTTTTCGATATCCAGCTGGTGGCGCAGCTGATCGAAATAGGCCACTTCGATCTTGGTGCCCTGCTCCACCTTGCCGGCGGTCGGCTGCAGACCGTCGAGCATCAGCTTGAGCAGCGTGGTCTTGCCGGTGCCGTTGGCGCCGAGCAGGCCGATGCGATCACCGCGTTGCAGCACCATGGAAAAGTCCCTGATCAGCAGCGGGCCGCCCGGATGGGCGAAGCTGACGTTCTCCAGCACCATCACCTGCTTGCCGGACTTGTCCGCCACATCCAGCTGGATATTGGCCTTGCCGGTGCGCTCGCGACGTTCGCTGCGCTCCACGCGCAATGCCTTGAGGGCGCGCACGCGGCCTTCGTTGCGGGTACGACGGGCCTTGATGCCCTGACGGATCCACACCTCTTCCTGGGCCAGTTTCTTGTCGAACAGCGCATTGGCGGTTTCTTCGGCGGCCAGCGCGGCCTCCTTGTGCACCAGGAAACTGGCGTAATCGCCGTTCCAGTCGATCAGCCCGCCGCGGTCCAGTTCCAGAATGCGCGTGGCCAGGCTCTGCAGGAAGGCCCGGTCGTGGGTGATGAACAGCACGGCGCCCTGGAAATCCTTGATGGCTTCTTCGAGCCAGGCGATGGCGCCGATGTCCAGGTGGTTGGTCGGCTCGTCGAGCAACAGCAGATCCGGCTCGCTGACCAGCGCCTGGGCCAGCAGCACACGACGACGCCAGCCGCCGGAAAGCTCGGCAAGGGTCTTGTCGGCCGGCAACTGCAGGCGGCTCAGGGTGCTGTCGACCAGTTGCTGCAGGCGCCAGCCATCCTTCGCTTCCAGCTCCTGCTGCACATGCATCAGCTTGTTGAGGTCTTCCTCGGTCACGCAGTTCTGCGCCAAATGGTGGTACTGGGCGAGCAGATCACCCACGCCGTCGAGGCCCTGGGCGACCACATCGAACACCGTGCGGCCATCGGCGACCGGCAATTCCTGGGGTAACTCGCCGATCTTCAGGCCCGGCGCCCGCCAGATTGTGCCGTCGTCGGGCTTCTGCTGGTCGTTGACCAGCTTGAGCATGCTCGACTTGCCGGTGCCGTTACGGCCGATGATGCACACCCGCTCGCCACGGGCGATCTGCCAAGACACCTTGTCCAACAGCGGCATGGCGCCAAAGGCCAGGGAAACATCGGTGAACTTGAGCAGGGTCATCAGGGTTGCCTCGACAATACGCGGGAGTGGTGGACCAAAACCTGGGGCGCGACCAGGGCCTCGTTGCTGCCGACCACGAAACTGATCTGGCTGACGCGCACGCCAGCCAAAAACGGGCGCGTATTCTAACCGAGATGGCCGGCGGCGTCTGTGAGCCCGCATTGATGTGACATAAACGGACATGCGCCATGTACCGGCGGCCCTTTCGCGGCACGCAGGCAAAAGGCTAAGCTAGCGACCATTGCCGCCGCCGCGCCTGACGATGCACTTTTCGCCGCGGCGCACACCGGTAACCGCCCCAAGGGCACATCAGGCGACCGGCACCAGCCAGGTCGCGCCCGATCACGAGATGACCCCGGAAGTGCCATGCGCTGTCGTTTGCCCAGTCTGCTGTCCTGCCTGATTCTTTGCGCCGCCACATCCACGCTGAGCCAGGCCGCGAGCCTGCAGCAGCAACGCCAGTACTACGACGAGGCCAAGGCCGCGCTCGCCAAGGGCGACAAGGGGCCTTACGAGCGCTACGCCAGCGCGCTGCGCGACTACCCGCTGACGCCGTATCTGACCTACGACGAGCTGACCGCACGGCTGAAATGGGCCAGCAATCAGGAAATCGAAGCCTTTCTCGCCGCCCATGGTGACCTGCCCCAGGCCAACTGGATGAAGTTGCGCTGGCTGCGCTGGCTCGCCGAACGCGGCGAATGGCAAACCTTCGCCAAGTACTACGACCCGGGGCTCAACTTCACCGAACTGGACTGCCTGAACGGCCAGCGCCAGCTCGCCCAGGGCCAGACCGCCGAAGGCTATGCCAGCGCCGAGAAGCTCTGGCTGGTGGGCAAATCCCAGCCCGAAGCCTGTGACCGCCTGTTCGATCGCTGGGCCGCCGAAGGCCAGCTGACCGAGCAGCGCCGCTGGCAGCGCGCCAAGCTC
The DNA here is from genome assembly GCF_900112645.1 of Phytopseudomonas straminea. Taxonomy (GTDB): domain Bacteria; phylum Pseudomonadota; class Gammaproteobacteria; order Pseudomonadales; family Pseudomonadaceae; genus Aquipseudomonas; species Aquipseudomonas straminea. Next base: position 350,161 of record NZ_FOMO01000002.1, read on the forward strand.
GCCGCCGAAGCACGCAACTACAGCCTGGCAACCTTCCTGAGCAAGGACCTGCCGACCCTGAGCAACCACGGCAAGCTCCTTGTGGAAGTCGTCCAGAAACCGCAGATTCTTACCCAGACCGCCCGCTTCACGCCGGCCGACGACGCCATGGGTGACGTGGTCAGCCTCGGCCTGCGTCGCCTCGCGCGCCAGGATCCGGAACAGGCCCTGAGCCTGCTCGAGGGTTACTCCCAGCGCATGCGCTTTTCCGATCAGGAAAAGGTCGCCATCGCCAACGAGATCGGCCTGACCCTGGCGCGCCGCTTCGACCCGCGCGCCCTCGACATCATGGCCAAGTACGACCCCAACCTGCGCGACGACACCGTCAGCGAGTGGCGCGCCCGCCTGCTGCTGCGCCTGGGCCGCTGGGACGAAGCCAACAAGCTGATCAGCCGCATGCCCGAGTCCCTGGCCAGCACCAACCGCTGGCGCTACTGGCAGGCGCGCAGCCTGCAATTGGCTCAGCCCAACAGCAAGGCCGCCCAGCCGCTGTTCCATGACCTGGCCAAGGAGCGCGACTTCTATGGCTTCATGGCCGCCGACCAGGTCAAGGAACCGTACTTCCTGAAGAACGCACCGCTGCAGCTCAGCCCTGCCGTGATCAAGAAAGTACGCAACGCGCCCGGCATTCGCCGTGCCATGGAATTCCACGACCGCGGCCAGGTCGTCGAAGGCCGCCGCGAGTGGTACCACGCCAGCCGCCATTTCGACCGTGACGAGCTGGTCGCCCAGGCGCGCCTGGCCTACGACATGCAGTGGTACTTTCCGGCGATCCGCACCATCAGCCAGGCCAAGTACTGGGACGACCTGGACATCCGCTTCCCCATGGCCCATCGCGAGCCGCTGACCGCGGAAGCCAAGAAGCGCGGCCTGCATTCGAGCTGGGTATTCGCCATCACCCGCCAGGAAAGCGGCTTCATGGCCGATGCCAAGTCCCACGCCGGGGCTCTCGGCCTGATGCAGGTGATGCCGGCCACCGCCAAGGAGACCGCACGCAAGTTCGGCATCCCCCTGAGCAACCCGAACAATGCGCTGCTGCCCAGCGTCAACATCCAGCTGGGCGCCGCCTATCTGAGCCAGATCTACGGCCAGTTCAACGGCAACCGGGTGCTGGCCTCGGCCGCCTATAACGCAGGCCCGGGCCGTGTGCGCCAGTGGCTGCGCGGCGCCGATCACTTGTCCTACGATGTGTGGGTGGAGAACATTCCGTTCAACGAGACCCGCCAGTACGTGCAGAACGTGCTGTCCTACGCGGTGATCTACGGCGACAAGCTCAACGCGCCCCAGCCGCTGGTTGGCTGGCATGAGCGCTTCTTCGAGGGTCAATGAACATCAGCCAAAATGCTGAGCTCCGGTTCTGTCACCCTGGCCTCCACTGACTGAAACCACAAACCCGACAACAACCGCTGCAGGGCAAGCCTGCAGCGGATCGTACGCAGAACAGCCTGCTTGGCTGAGCCCTGTGACTGCCTCCAGTCTCTCCAGCTAGGTAGCTGACAGCCTCCAGCATCCTCCCTTCTCGCTCGGCATCCGCAGCGCTCTGGCGCAGTGATCCGCAACCTCCAAGGCTCGATCAGCCGCCTGTGGGTAACGTAGTTGACTCACGCAGGGAACCAGTTTGCCGCCCAAACCACCCAGCGATATGGCTTTCTCACTGGAGAAGGCGGCTGATTACTGCCCCAGCCCTCCAACTGCGCGCAAGGAGCTAGGCCATTTCAGCCCAAAGCACATAACAACGATGAAACAGCAACATCACTGACTGCCCTGCTACGCGGCTTGATGCCTTGTATGTCATAAAGAAAAGAGGATTTGTTATGGATGGAGTTTCGCGCGGTACCCCTGCATTACCAGCTGTATCGCATACCCAGGTCGGAAATGACTCTCGCGCCGAGGGCCGCCGAGTAACCGAGATAAGTGCAGCACAGCGCCAAGCACAGAACCAGCGTGAGATACATGAACACCTGGACGGTATGTTCCAGAAATATCGCAAACCCACCACGTTGCCACCAGGCGCTAGCGCGCAAGATCATGCGAAAGTCGCCGAGCACAATAGAAAGATCGACGCTCTGGTGAGCTCCCGAGCCGAGCTGCTGGCGAGTGAAGGCGAAGATCTCGATTCAGTTCGCAGAACGCTGGATAACGCCCATTCACTCGACAGCAAGTCGACGTCAGGCTCTTCATTGGTCGCAGGATTGCCGTTCGCCTTGGTTGCGATTGCTCAGCATCTCTACCCCAACCTGGTGGAGGCCCCTGCCAAGATGTTGACCAGCCTTGCTGGCACCACTTCCCCAGTTGCCGAAGCGGCAGCTCAAGGCCTGGTTGCTGCTCTAGAAGCGGTCGCGATCGATCAGGTATCCACCGCCGCTCAGAATGAAATGAACAAGGACTTGCTGTTTTTCAAAGCACCTGAGGACAACTTGCACGATGTCATGGTGGAGGCGTTGAAAGACAAGGAGCCAGGATGGTTGACACAGTCCGGTACTGGCGCCGCGGAAATGCAAACCTTCAGTGTGCGTAATGTGTTGCGTAACGGCCTTGACATACACCTCTCTTCTCAGGCGAATCAGCCCGGTCTTCGGCCGGAAGCGCAAGCGGCAGCGACAACCAAGGCCGCGAACGCCGGGACGACAATCACCAGTGCCGGCGGTGTTTTAGCGTCAATGGGGGCAGCGCATCTTGCACGTATGCGGGAAGAAAAGAGTGGCCTACGCGATCCTGCGCAAATCTTCGCGCGCAAAGATGCCGAGCCCAAGGAAAATCTCGCCGATGAAAGGGACTGGTACGACATCTATAAAGCGGCCAAAGACACCAGTTGGAAGGCCATGGCCAGTCATGGTGGCAGCCGCGTAGGCAATGCCGCGATGGGCACCCTGAGTAGTACCCTGGACGGCGCACGAAGCCTCGGCACTGCGCGTAGCGTTCTGGCCAATGGCGGCTTTGCGGCAACGTTTAGCGGGGTCAGCGCCATTCAGAAAGCGGCGACGGCCCCGATCAGCAATCCTCTTGCCAAGGCTGCGGTCAACAATGCGATCAACCTTGTCGGCTCAGCTACGGCGTTTGGCGTGTACGGCGCCATGAACGCCGTGGGTCAGAAAGTGGCCGATAAAGCCTCAGAGTGGTACGACAGAGACAACCACGCGGCCCCCAAAGCGGCCGCTCGCCAGGCGATGGAGTCCGCGCGTGACGGGACAAAGCACGCCGTCGAGGCAACACGCAACGGGACAAGCCACGCCATAGAAGCCACGCGTAACAGCGCAAACCAAGCGCTCGAATCCACACGCAATGGGATCAACTCGGCACTTGCAACAGGCCGACAAACATTCGATACCGCTGCCGCCATGGTGGGTAGCATCGACTCGGACGCGATAACTCGACAGCTGATGGGGCAAGTCAATGAACTACGTCAGCGCCAGCGACAACAGCCGAATGAGGAAGATGGTATAGAGATGGTCTAAATATGCGCTGACCGTACGAGCACCAGCGCCTTTCGACTCGTTACTCCTCGTAGTAAGAGTCGAAATGGCAATACGGGCCAAGCCAAGGATGGCAGCCCCATGTGTACACGTTTGTAGCTCCCGCCTACTGCAATATTTCAACCGGCATGCCGACGCGCAGCTCACCGTTGCCATGGTTGATCAGGTTCTGCCCGAACAGGATGCCGTCCTCGCCCTGGCGATAGCTGCGCAAGGTGGTCAGCGGTTCACGGTCGGCGCTGCGCTCGCCGGTCTTGGGGTCGATGGTGGTGATCACGCAGCGCGAGCAGCGTTTGGCCAAGGTGAACTCGGCTCCACCAATGCGGATACGCTTCCAGGTGTCCTCGGCGTATGGCTCGGCGCCCTGCACCACCAGGTTGGGGCGAAAGCGCAGCATCTCCAGCGGGCGACCGACCCGCGCCACCAGATCGTCCAGCGACGCCTGGCCGATCAGCAGCAGTGGAAAGCCATCGGCAAAGCCCACCTTCTCGTCACCGTTGACATTGCCTTCGATAAAACGCGCCCGCTCGGCAGGCACGTGCACCAGGCGACAGCCCCTGCCCATGAACGCACTGCCCCAGGCGGCGGCTTCGTCACCGGCGTCCGGTACGCGCAGGGTATCGCGCCAGATGATCACGCCACGCAGCGCCTGGTCGGGATCCGGCAACGCTACTTCCAGCGTGGGCATGCCCGGCGCGTTCAGTGTCAGCCCGCCAGACAGGTTCCAGCGCGCCTGCAACTGGCTCATCTGGGGAAAGGTACGCTGGGTCATGAACCGCCCGGTTTCCGCGTCCGCGAACATCCAGCGGCGATCGCCGGCGACGCCCAGATCATCGAGCTGCAGGCTTGGCAGGGATTCACCCATGGCGGATTTGAGGGGAAAGCGGTACAGCGCGGAGAGGTGCATGGCTCGGCGTCCTGACTTGAGCGAAACGGCGGTTATACGCAAACCGCCGTTGGGGCTCAAGCAGCCAGAGCCTTACTTTTCGTCCAGGGCGAGGCGCTGACGAATCACATCCACCAGTTTGTCCGGCTGGAACTTGGACAGGAAGTTGTCGCAACCGACCTTCTTGACCATCGCATCGTTGAAGCTGCCGGATAGTGAGGTGTGCAGCACCACATAGAGGTCGCGCAGGCGCGGATCCTGGCGAATCTCGGTGGTCAGCCGATAGCCGTCCATTTCAGGCATTTCGGCATCGGTGAACATCATCAGCAGCTTGTCGGTGATCACCTCGCCCGCATCGGCCCAGGCTTTGAGCATCCTCAAGCCTTTCAGCCCATCGGTGGCGACATGCAGCTTGATGCCCAGTTGAGTCAGGGTGTCGCGCAGCTGCGCCAGAGCCACACTGGAGTCGTCGACCAGCAGCACCTCCCGGCCACGAGCTTTTTCCAGCAGAGGATCGGCCAGGCGGTCACCGGAAATGCGCGTGTCGTAGGGCACGATCTCGGCCAGCACCTTTTCCACGTCGATAATCTCGACAAGCTGGTCATCGACCTTGGTAATGGCTGTCAGGTAATGCTGACGCCCCGCCCCGCCGGGCGGCGGCAGGATGGATTCCCAGTTGAGATTGAGAATGCGGTCGACGCCGCCGACCAGGAACGCCTGAATCGAGCGGTTGTACTCAGTAACGATGATGGTGCTGCGCTCATCCGGCACGATCGGGCGCATGCCGATGGCCTGGGACAGGTCGATGACCGGCAGCGTCTGGCCACGCAGGTGGATCACCCCACAGACGAACCGATGCCGGTGCGGCATCAGGGTCAGCTTGGGCATGTGCAGCACTTCCTGCACCTTGAAAACGTTGATGGCGAACATCTGCCGGCCCGCCAGACGGAACATCAGGATTTCCAGGCGGTTCTCGCCTACCAACTGCGTCCGTTGATCAACGGTGTCGAGAATACCGGCCATTATTCGCTCCTGTGAGGCGTGGTGTTCGTATGAAGCTATCGGCCAGTCGTGCAATTACTGTAGGCGGCATGGCGCAACGCCATCTTGCACCAGCGCGCGGCGGCGCACCAGCAATACCCGCTGATCAGTCGTGCAGCAACGGCGAGCCTGCCGGCAAATGCAGCCGCAACGCCTGAGGCCTTGCAGCGAAGCGTAGACGATGCCCGCCACGGGGCTCACCATCGAGGTTCAGATCCAGGCCCTCGGGGGCGTCGATTTCCAGCCAGGGCACGCGCGCGCTGATCGACACACCCTCAATACCCTTCAAGCCGCCGGACAGCAGCGTGCCAAGCGTTCCGACCACATCGGAGGCGGCCGGCACGATGCACACGTCCAGCAAGCCGTCGTTCACAAGGGCATGGGGGCACAGCACATGCCCGCCGCCTGCCTGGCGACCGTTGCCGATGCCGAGGGCGAGGAACTCGCCTTCCCAGGCGAAATCCGGCCCCTTGAAGCGGCCAAAGGCCGAGCGCACCTCGGCGAAGCGGGTCAGGCCGGTTAGCATATAGGCCGCCCCACCCAGGAAGCGTTTGAGGTCTTCCGAGGTATTGGCCGTGATGTTGGAGCCAAAGCCGCCGGTGGCCATGTTGAGAAACAGCTCGCCATCGACCTCGCCCAGGTCGATCGGCTGCGCCGGCGTGTCGAGCAGGGCCAGGGCCTCGCCAGGCGTCAGCGGAATACCGGCGGCATGGGCGAAATCGTTGGCGGTGCCCAACGGCAGCAATACCAGGCTGGCATCGGTCTCGGCCTTGGCCATCGCTTCGGCGACATCGCGCAGCGTGCCGTCCCCGCCGCCGGCGATCAGCGTCGGGTAGCCTGCCTGCAGCGCTTCGGCGACCAGGCGCTGAGCATCGCCCGCCTCCCAGGTCAGCCGCACGGCCAGGTCCCAGCACTTCTCACGCTGGCTGTTGACCGCCGCGCGCACCTCTTCGTTGAGGGCCTGCTTGCCATGAAGGATCAACAGGGCTTTACGCTCTTGCATAAGGGCTCCGATACAGAAAAGAAGTCTGTGCTGCCTAATGCAGACAGCGTGCGGCGGGAATAATCACGCCCGTCGCACGCGCCTGTCGTCAGCCGAGCAGTTCGCTCATCGGGATAAAGCGCACGGGATCGCCTTCAGCCAGCGTGGCACCTTCTAGCACCTGGGCCAGCCCCTCGGCCCAGGCTGCGCTGCGCAGCACCCCCGAACTCTGGTTCGAATAGGGCACCACGCGACCGTTTTCAAGGCGCGCGCGCAGAAACTCGCGGCGCTTGCCCGGTTTGGGCCAGGTGAAACCCGCCGGCACGCTGAAGCCCAGGGGTTCGACCTTCTGCACACCCAGGCGGCGCAGCAGATAGGGGCGCGCCAGCAGACCGAAGGTCACCAGCGTCGAGGCCGGATTGCCGGGCAGGCCGATCACCGGACACCCGCGGAACTCGCCGACGGTCAGCGGCTTGCCCGGCTTGATCGCTAGCTTCCACAACGCCAATTCGCCGGCTTCGCGCAGGGCTATACCGAGAAAATCCGCCTCACCGACCGACACGCCGCCGGTGGACAGGATCAGGTCGACATTTTCCAACTCACCGAGCGCCTGACGCGTACGCTCAAGGTTATCGGGCAGGATGCCGGCGTCGATGACTTCGCAACCTAGACGCTGAAGCCAGGCGACCAGCAGATAACGGTTGCTGTTGTAGATCTGCCCGGCGCCCAGTTCATGGCCGGGTTCGATCAGCTCATCACCGGTGGACAGCACCGCCACCCGCGGTTTGCGGCGAACCGCCAGCTGCGCCAGGCCGATGGACGCCGCCAGCCCCAGCTCGACGGGCCCCAGCCGCGTACCGGCAGCCAGCAGCGTTTCGCCCTTACGATTTTCCTGACCTTGGGGGCGGATGTTCTGCGCGATCTTCATCGGCTGATTGAAGTGCACGCGACCGTCCTCGCCGACACTGACGTTCTCCTGCATCTCCACCGTATCGGCGCCATCGGGCACCGGTGCACCGGTGAAGATGCGCGCACAGGTGCCGGGCCGCAGCGCATCGGGCGCCATGCCGGCAAGGATGCGCTGGCTGACTTCCAGCGGCTCGCCCTGACAGTCGGCCAGGCGTAATGCGTAGCCGTCCATGGCGCTGTTCGGCCAGGGCGGCAGGTCAAGGCCGGCGACCATGGGTTCGGCCAGCACGCGACCATCGGCTTCAGCCAGGTCGACTCGCTCGTGCTCGACGATCGGCGCGGCCTCGGCCAGTTCCAGCAGCCGAGCCAGGGCCTGTTCCACCGGCATCAACGGGGAATGCGCCTCGCTCATCCGCGGCTCTCGCACGGCGCGGCGAGCTTCAGGTGTGGCACGAAATTGCACGGGCGATGACGCGCATCGAGCTGTTCGGCGAGGATGCCGTCCCAGCCGGTGCGGCAGGCGTTGGTCGAGCCCGGCAGGCAGCACACCAGGGTGCCGTTGGCCAGGCCGGCCAGCGCGCGGGACTGGATGGTAGAGGTGCCGATGTCGGCGGTGGAAATCTGCCGGAACAGCTCGCCGAAACCATCGACCTGCTTGTCGAGCAGGCAGGCCACCGCTTCCGGTGTACTGTCACGACCGGTGAAGCCGGTGCCGCCGGTGATCAGCACCACCTGCACGACGTCTTCGGCGATCCAGGTGGCGACCTGGGCGCGGATCTTGTAGAGGTCGTCCTTGAGCAGCACCCGATCGGCAAGGTTATGGCCCGCCGCCTTGAGGCGGTCGACGAAAAGTTGCCCGGAGGTATCGGTTTCCAGCGTGCGGGTATCGCTGACCGTCAGCACGGCGATATTCAGGGGCACGAATGGCGCATCGGCCTTGTGGCTCATGGCAGGCTTCCAGTTGTGGTCGACAAAGGCCGGTGTTATACCACAGCGCCACCTCCGGAGACCCCGCCATGCCCGCCACCGCAATGCCCCAGCCCTTCTCCGTGGTACTGCTCGCAGGCGGCCGGGGCCAGCGCATGGGCGGCCTGGACAAGGGCCTGGTCCACTGGCAGGCGCGGCCGATGATCGCATGGCTGCACGAGGTGGTTCGCCCACTCACCGACGACCTGATCATCTCCTGCAACCGCAACCAGGAGAACTACGCGGCCTACGCCGACCGCCTGGTCGGCGACGACAGCGCTGACTATCCGGGCCCGCTGGCCGGCATCCGAGCCGCCCTGCAGGTCGCCCGCCACCCATTGCTGCTGGTGCTGCCGTGCGATGCCCCCAGGGTCGACCGCACACTGATCGAGAGCCTACTCGTCCTGGCCGAGGATCATCCGGTCATGGCACAGCGCGACGGTTACTGGGAGCCGCTGTTCGCGGTCATACCCCGCCGCCTGCTGCCATCATTGGAAGAGGCCTGGCAGGCTGGCGAGCGTAGCACCCAGCGCTGGCTGCGCGCCCACCAGCCCGCGGCGCTGGTCTGCGAGACGGATGATCCGCGCCTGAGCAACCTCAACTCGCCCGACCTGCTCGACTAAGAACCTGTTCAGAGTGTGCTGCACGTCGGCACTGCGGCGTTAAAAACAGGCTCGGAAAGCCGCTTGCGGCTAACGCACTTCAGTGCGGCCCGAAGGGCGAGCGGAGCGAGTAATGCTCATTTACAGCTCATAAACTCCGCGTCCTCGCCTGTTTTGCGGGGCCGCCTAGGCCTTGCATTGCTCTAGCTCGCGAGACTTTGAACAGGCTCTAAGGCTTGCAGCGGGCGCGTCATCCGAGCATAAATAGGGCGGAACTTGAGCTTGGCGCTTTCGTCTGAGCCAAGGTAATCACTCAGCTTCGATTTAGGAGACAAGCCATGAAGCAACGGACTACCGCTGCGTTTCTACTCGCCTTCGGCCTGGTTACCCTGGCAGGTTGCTCTACCCCGTCGGTGATCACCCTCAACGATGGCCGTGAAATTCAGACCGTCGACCGTCCCGACTTCGACAAGGACACCGGTTTCTACGAGTTCGAGCAGTTGGATGGCAAACGCACCAAGGTCAACAAGGACCAGGTTCGTACCGTCAAGGAGCTGTAAGCGTCTTTTCTACTCAAGGGCGCATGCCGAACGCGGCGCCCTGATTAAAAATTTTTGCTAACCCCTTGTGCAGCAAAAGTTTTTGAGTAGAATTTAGCGCATTCGGAGTGTAGCGCAGCTTGGTAGCGCGTCTCGTTCGGGACGAGAAGGTCGCAGGTTCGAATCCTGTCTCTCCGACCAAATCCCAAAAAAACCGGCCTTGATGGCCGGTTTTTTCGTTTCTGGCATTTAACTCTCAGAGCTCAGCCCTCACCACCCCCACCACAGGCGATGAGTTCGATCAGGCCCATCTGGTACCATTTGTTCTGGCAACTCCAGCCATGCTCGAACGTCCAGGCACTGGCGGTACCGCTAAATGCTATTCCAGCTACCAGCGCCGCGGCCAGCGTCAGGCTACGTGAGCGCGTGTTCTTCATGCGTTTCATGGAAACCTCACCATTCATCCAGGATTGATGAGCGGCGCCACGCGTTACAACTGTCGATCACGCGAAGCGCTACCCGCCTGGTAATGCTCCTGCCGAACCCTGCCCCGCTCAATAGAACAGGTGACCTAAAGGCGACGTGCCAGCCCAGTTTCATGCACCCATAAAAAAGCCCGCCACAAGGGCGGGCCAGGTGACCCTCCCTGCCGGGAAGGTCGACGACATTGCTATCAGGACACCTTGCCAGCGTTGTCGGCAGGTACAGCCACCACGTCCGGACGACCACCGGAAGCCAGCTCGCGCTGCAGGGTGTCTTCGTCCAGCTCCTTGCACCACTTGGCGACCACGATGGTGGCGACGCCGTTACCGACTAGGTTGGTCAGCGCGCGGGCTTCGGACATGAAACGGTCGATACCCAGGATCAGCGCCAGGCCGGCAACCGGCAGGTGGCCGACGGCAGACAGGGTGGCGGCCAGAACGATGAAGCCGCTACCGGTCACGCCAGCAGCACCCTTGGAAGCAACCAGCAGCACCAGCAGCAGAGTGATCTGGTGGGTGATGTCCATCGGGGTATCGGTAGCCTGGGCGATGAACACCGCGGCCATGGTCAGGTAGATCGAGGTACCGTCGAGGTTGAAGGAGTAGCCAGTCGGGATTACCAGACCAACGACCGACTTCTTGGCACCGAGCTTTTCCATCTTGGTCAGCATGCGTGGCAGGGCCGACTCCGACGACGAAGTACCCAGCACGATCATCAGCTCTTCGCGGATGTAGCGAATCAGGCGCAGAACGCTGAAACCGTGAGCACGGCAGATACCGCCCAGTACCACGAGCACGAAGAAGAAGCAGGTGATGTAGAAGCACAGCATCAGTTGGCCCAACTGCACCAGCGAGCCGACACCGTACTGACCGATGGTGAAGGCCATGGCACCGAAGGCACCGAGGGGAGCGAGCTTCATGATCATGTTGATGATGCCGAACATGACGTGGGCGATGCGATCGATGAACTCGAGCACCGGGCGACCGAACTCACCCATGCGCTGCAGAGCGAAGGCAAAGATCACCGAGAAGAACAGCACCTGCAGGATGTCGCCGTTGGCGAACGCGCCGACCACGGTTGCCGGAATCACGTTAAGGATGAAGCCGATGGTGGTCTGCGCTTCACCAGCCTGGGCATAGGCGGCGATTTTGCTGGCATCCAGCGTGCTCGGATCGACGTGCATGCCGACGCCCGGCTGCACGACGTTGACCACGACCAGACCGATGATCAGGGCAATGGTGGAGACGATTTCGAAATACAGCAGCGCGTAGCCGCCGGTCTTGCCGACTGCCTTCATGTCCTGCATGCCGGCGATGCCGCTGACGACGGTGCAGAAGATGATGGGTGCGATGACCATCTTGATGAGCTTGACGAAGCCATCGCCTAGCGGCTTGAGGGCGACGCCCGTTTCAGGATAGAAGTGACCGAGGAGAATGCCGATGGTGATAGCAGCCAGCACTTGGACATAGAGCATTTTGTAGAACGGTTGACGGACAACTTCATGCGTTGTGGCAGTCATGGTGAATCCTCTCGGGTGCGGCAATGACATCCTGCGACGTCCGCACCACCTTTCTTGTTTAGGCGCCAACCCTCCTGACCTGGAGGGATTTGTTATAGGGCGCTCTCGCGACCTTGACGCTGCAAAAGCAAGCGCCATGCCACACAGGAAATATCCGGATAAACCTTTGACTGGCGTGGGTTTTAGCAAAGATTTCGGCCGGCCTGGCGCGGCCGATGGCGGTTTTCCGCACGGGCACTCAGGCGAGCGTGGCGGATTCCCACCAAAACGGTGGACTGGCGCTCAGATCCGTACCCGAAACGCCGCCCCACCGAGCTCGGACTCTTCGAGAAATAGCTCACCTTCGTAGCTTTCTATGATGTCCTTGACCACAGCGGTACCGATGCCCTGCCCTGGATGCTGGGTGTCCAGACGCTCGCCGCGGCGCAGGATGCGCTCGCGTTGATCGACCGGAACGCCTGGGCCATCGTCCTCGACGCACAGCTCGCAGGTGCCGCCTTCGATAAGAGCGCCGATGCGCACCTGCCCCAGGCACAGGCGGTAGGCGTTTTCCAGCAGGTTGCCGAGCAGTTCGAGCAGTGCTGCACGCTCCATGGGAATTTCAAGCCAGGCATCGAACTGGCGCTGCACACTGACCTGTTTGCCGCGATAGACCTTGTCGAGGGCGTCGCAGAGGTTGTCCACCACCCCGGCAAGCGGCACCCGGTGGCGCACCAGGCCGCTCTTGCGCAGGCTGGCGCGCTGCAGCTGATAGCCGATCTGCTGGCTCATGCGCTCGATCTGCCCCTGCAGGATCTGCGACTGCTCGCGGTTCTGCGGCCGGGTGGCGATCACCTCGGCTGCGCCCTGCAGCACCGACAAAGGGGTCTTCAGGCTGTGCGCCAGGTCATCTAGGGAATGGCGGTAGCGCTCGCGCTGCTGGCGTTCACTGTCCAGCAGGCGGTTCAGCGAGCCGGTCAGGCGCAGCAGCTCGCGCGGATGCTCATCGCTCAGGCGTTCGCGCAGGCCGCCCTCCACTTCGTCCAGCTCTTCACGCAACCCGCGCAGGCTGCGAAAGCCCCAGGTCAGGCCGAACCACAGCAGCCCCAGAAGCAGCAGCAGCGCACCGCCGAGCCACAGGTAGAGTTGCTTGGTGAAATCCCGGTACAGCGCCAGGGTGTCGCTGGCCGGCTGCAGGGTGACGATACTGAACGCCGCACTCTGCCCGCGTAGCAGCTTGATCTCCACATCATAGAGGTAGAACTCGCGGCCCTGACGGTCCTCTACACGCAGAAGCTCATCGCCGCGGCCGTCGTAGCTGGGCAGGTAGGACAGGGAAATATCGCGGGTAGAAGGCGACTGCCACAGCAGCGTGCCGTCCCGGTCGTAGATGAAGCCCAGTAATTGGGCATCCGGCAGGTCGAACTCCTCGTCGGGCAGCTTGATGGGCATGCGCAGCTTGCCATCGTCGGTGCGGGCAGCGGATATCAGCGCGCCGGTGTCGGCGGCCAAGCGTTTCTCGACGGATTTTTCCAGGGCGATCAGAAAGGCGCCCTGCAAGGTTGGTAGCAACGCCGCCATGAACAGCACGGCGATAACCGTACTGCCGAGCATCAGGCGCAGGCGTAGCGAGGAAATCCAACGCGCCTTGAGTTGCGCGAAACCTCGGGTCACCGGCATCTCTCGGTGAACAGATAGCCCTGGCCGCGCACCGTTTCGATCGGTTTGAAGCCGTTGCAGCTTTCCAGCTTGCGACGCAGGCGACCGACCAGCACTTCGATCACGTTGGGATCGCGCTCCTCATCATCGGGATACAGCTGTTCGATCAGGCGTTCCTTGGGCACCACCTGCTGGTGGTGACGCATCAGGTATTCAAGGATGCGGTACTCGTAAGCGGTCAGGCCCATGCCATTCCCCTCGATCAGCGCCTGCTTGCGGTTCATGTCGAGCAGCAGCGGGCCTGCTTCGATGGTCGACTGAATGAAGCCGGAAGAGCGGCGCAGCAGCGCATTGAGGCGCGCCTCGAGTTCCTCGAACTGAAAGGGCTTGACCACGTAATCGTCGGCGCCCGAGGCCAGGCCTTCGACCTTGTCCTGCCAGTTGCCGCGGGCAGTGAGAATCAGAATGGGAAAGGTCTTGTCGCGGCTGCGCAACTGACGGATCAGGTCCAGCCCGCTGATGCCTGGCAGACCAAGATCGATCACCGCCAGATCATGATGGTATTCATCGACGCGATACAGGGCTTCCTCGGCGTTAGCGACCGCGTCCACCACGTGGCCTTGTTCGCCGAGTCGGGTATACAGATGGTGGCGCAGCAGCGCCTCATCCTCCACGACCAGCAATTTCATCGTTGCATGTCCTCTTCATCATGAATGAAGTCGGGTCGCCCATCGGACGACCCGGACTCTCTACAGACAAGACTTAGAACTTGTAGTTGGCACCCAGATACCACTGACCACTGCTATGCAGATCGAGCGAGCCGACCTTGCCTTCGCCGTGCGGTGCGAATTCGGTGCTGGCGTTGGTGCGCAGGTAACGGTAGCCACCTTCGATGGAGGCGTTTTCGTTGACTTCCTGCAGCAGGCCCGCCTGCAAGCCGGCAGCATACCCGACATTGCTGTCACGCGAGACACCAGAGCTGTTCTGCTCCAGTTTGACGAGGCCCAGGGTGCCACCGCCGAACAGCTTGGTGCCGTTCTCGTTCAGCGGCAGGAAGGCATCGTAGCTGCCGAGCAGGTTCTGCTGACGCAGCTTGAGGCCATTGTTGCTGCCGGAGATGTATTCGTAGGTGCCGTAATAACGGCCGGCATCATTTTGCTGACCGGCGCGGATACCCCAGGTGCTTTCGTTGTTGATGACGCTGTCGAAGTTCGGGTTGCCCAGGTTGGCATTGAGCGCGTCGGACTTCTGGATGTTGTTGCTGGTCTGGCCCCAGGTGAATCCGGCGAAGTTGTTGTCGGCATGAGCGGTGGCTGCAGCGCCGAATACCAGGGAAGTTGCCAGAGCCAGTTTGGTCAGAGTCGCTTTCATGGAGATGCCTCTCGAATGGCAGTGGGTTAATGAAAAACTCGAGAATCATCCTGCCTGCCAGCCACTGAACCCTTCCTGAACCCTCGCTGAACCTCACCTGAACGATGGGTCTGATCCGACTACTGCCTTGTACACGTTCATTTGCAGCAGTCAGATGACCAGCCCAGCAGTGCTACCTATCCGGCTGGTAAGCAGCCGGCCGGCGCGGCAGAATGCCGGCCATGATTGAGACTCACCTGCCCCGCTGCTGCAGCCCTTTAGACGATCATTGGCCGTTCACGCAGCCACTGGCCGGCGTACAGTTGATCAGCACCCATTTCGATCCCGGCCGACTCGACGAAGGTGATTACACCGCCGCTGGTGTGCCGCTGGTGCGCGGCGTTGCCAAGCGCCAGGCCGAGCATCTGGCCGGGCGTGTATGCGCGCGCGAAGCGCTGTATCGAGTCACCGGCGTGGCCAGCGTGCCGGCGGTCGGCGAAGACCGGGCGCCGCAATGGCCGGCACAGGTCAGTGGGTCAATCACCCATGGCCAGGGCTGGGCCGCCGCCATCGTCGCGCCCGCACGGCATTGGCGAGGGCTGGGCCTGGACGTCGAGCGGCTGCTGTCTAGCGAGCGCGCCGAGCGGCTGGTGGGCGAGATTCTCACCGCCGATGAGCTGGTGCGGATAGCCGATTTGAGCCCAGAGCAGCGCGCCTGGCGGATCAGCCTGACCTTCTCGCTCAAGGAGAGCCTGTTCAAGGCGCTCTATCCGCTGGTGCTCACGCGCTTCTATTTTCAGGATGCCGAGCTTCTCAGCCTCGACACAGCTCAGCAAACCGCGCGGTTGCGCCTGATTATCGACCTTGGCGAAGAATGGCCGGCCGGTAGCGAGCTAGGGGGTTACTACGCGGAGCTGGACGGGCAGATCCTGAGCCTGTTGGCCATCGCGGCGTAGGCAGGGCTGGCTGCGCCCACCCTACGAAGCAGGTCCGGCAAGTACCGAGCCTCACCCTGTGGGAGCGCGCCATGCGCGCGACATCTCGCACACGGGCCTTAGGATGGGCCGGGCCGCATAGGCGCAAGCCCATCAATATGCCCTGGCCCGCACCGCTCCTGGTTGTCATTTCGCTCGGCGCCGGGCTACCAAGCGCATGCCGCCGGCAAGGAAACGCCAACAGCGCCGCGGGCAAATCCGATAAACTCGGCACATTGCCGTCCGGAGTGCCCCATGCGCGAAGAATTGAATCAAGGCCTGCTCGACTTTCTCAACGCCTCCCCTACACCGTTTCATGCCACCAGCAGCCTGGCAATGCGCCTCGAAGCCGCTGGTTACCGCCAGCTCGACGAGCGCGCGCTTTGGTACACCGAAGCCGGTGGCCGTTATTACGTGACCCGCAATGATTCCTCGATCATCGCCTTCAAGCTCGGCACCCGCTCGCCGGTCGAAGGCGGCGTGCGCCTGGTTGGCGCCCATACCGACAGCCCTTGCCTGCGCGTCAAGCCCAACCCGGAGCTGGAGCGTCAGGGTTACTTCCAGCTCGGCGTCGAGGTCTACGGCGGCGCGCTGCTGGCCCCCTGGTTCGACCGCGACCTGTCATTGGCCGGCCGCGTCACTTACCGCCGCGACGGCAAGGTGGAAAGCGCGCTGATCGACTTCTACCAGCCGATCGCCGTGATTCCCAGCCTGGCCATCCACCTCAACCGCGAGGCCAATCAGGGCTGGGCGATCAATGCGCAGAACGAGCTGCCACCGATCCTCGCCCAGCTGGCTGGCGCCGAGGGTGCCGACTTCCGCGCCCTGCTCAGCGAGCAGCTGGCGATGGAGCACGATTTCAACGCCGATGCGGTGCTCGACTACGAGCTGAGCTTTTACGACACCCAGAGCGCCGCCGTGGTGGGCTTGAACCAGGATTTCATCGCCAGTGCGCGTCTGGACAATCTGCTGTCCTGCTACGCCGGCCTGCAGGCGTTGCTCGACGCCGGTGACGAGGAAACCTGCGTGCTGGTCTGCACCGACCACGAAGAGGTCGGCTCCAGCTCGGCGTGCGGCGCCGATGGCCCGATGCTCGAGCAGGTGCTGCGCCGCGTGCTGCCCCAGGGTGACGACTTCGTGCGTACCATCCAGCGTTCGCTGCTGGTGTCGGCCGACAACGCCCATGGCGTGCACCCCAACTACGAAGCCAAGCACGACGGCAATCATGGGCCCAAGCTCAATGCTGGCCCGGTGATCAAGATCAACAGCAACCAGCGCTACGCCACCAATAGCGAAACCGCCGGTTTCTTCCGCCACCTGTGCCTGGAAAACGAAGTGCCGGTACAGAGCTTCGTGACCCGCAGCGACATGGGTTGCGGCTCGACCATCGGCCCGATCACCGCCAGCCAGCTCGGTGTGCGTACCGTGGATATCGGTCTGCCGACCTTCGCCATGCACTCGATTCGCGAACTGGCCGGCAGCCAGGACCTGGCGCACCTGGTGAAAGTGCTGGGCGCCTTCTACAACAGCCATGACCTGCCCTGAGGCGACCATGATCGAACATATCCGCAATAGCCTGATCGAAGCCCAGCGCGCCCTCGACGCCTTCATCGGCAACGAGCAGACGCTGGCCAATATCGAGCGCGCCGGCGACCTGCTGGTGAGCAGTTTCGAGGCCAAGGGCAAAGTGTTTTCCTGCGGCAACGGTGGCTCGATGTGCGATGCCATGCACTTCGCCGAGGAACTCACCGGACGCTATCGCAAGAACCGCCCGGGCATCGCCGCGGTGTCGATCAGCGACGCCAGCCATATCAGTTGCGTGGCCAACGACTTCGGTTACGACCATATCTTCTCGCGCTACGTGGAATCCCACGGCCGCGAGGGCGATGTGCTGCTGGCCATCAGCACCAGTGGCAAGAGTCCCAACGTGGTCAAGGCCGCCGAAGCGGCCAAGTCACTGGGCATCAAGGTCATCGCCCTGACCGGCAAGCCTGGTTCGCTGCTGGAAAGCCTGGCTGACGTGTGCATCTGTGCGCCGGGCGGCGATTTCGCCGACCGCACCCAGGAGCTGCACATCAAGGTCATCCATATCCTCATCGAGCTGGTCGAGCGCCGTCTCAGCCCGGAAAACTACGCCTGAGCCCGGGGCGGCGTCGCTCGGCGCCGCCCCGGCACTCACCCGCGTGACGGAGAATTCGCGCGTGATCCGCTTCCACGCCCTGCTGCATCCCTTGCTTTTGCTGTTCCTGATGATGCTGGCCTGCTCCTCTGCCCAGGCGGCGGGCATCCCCACGCTGTTCGGCAACACCGGCAACGCCAGCAATACGCAGCCCCAGGCGGATCAGCCGCTGGATCGCTCACTGGATGAAGTGATCCAGTCCCTGGAAAACGACAAGCAGCGTGCGCAGCTGCTCAATGACCTGAAAACCCTGCGCGACACCACCCAGAAGGCCCAACCCGAAAGCCGCGACGGCGTACTGGGGCTGATCGGCAACGCACTGACGGACATCGAAAGCCAGTTCTCGGGCGAACAAAGCCCGCTAGCGCGCTGGCAGCTGGAGCTGTCGCGCAGCCGCAGCGAGCTGGCGGCGCTACTGCCCGAAGCCGGCGAGCGCCTGGCGCTGATCAGCAATTTCGCCTTGATCATCGGCGTGTGGAGCCTGCTGGCCTTCGGGCTACGGGCGCTCAGCCACCAGGTACGCCTGCGCTTCGGCCTGGCCGAGGAGCTGCCGCAGAACCCGCGCCCCACAGATCTCTTGCGCTTCGCCCTGCGCAAACTCGGCCCCTGGTTCGCTGCGCTATTGATCACCGGCTACCTGAGCTACGTGCTACCGGCTTCCCTGGGCCGCGATCTGGCCATGGTGCTGGCCTATGCGCTGGTGGTCGGCACCTGCTTCTCGGCGATCTGCGTGATCGCCTTCTCATTGCTCGACGGCCCGCACCGGCGCACCGCCCTGAACATCCTGCGCCGCCGCGCCTTTCGCCCGTTGTGGCTGATCGGCAGCTTCGCCGCCTTTGGCGAGGCGCTCAACGATCCGCGCCTGGTCGCCAGCCTCGGCGGCAACCTGGCACACACCACGGCGACGCTGACCAACGTGCTGGCGGCCTTGTGCACCGGCCTGTTCATCATCCGCTTCCGCCGCCCCATCGCCCACCTGATGCGCAACCAGCCCCTGGCGCGACGCCTGCGCCAGCGTGGCATCAGCGAGACCGTGGAACTGCTCGGCAGCTTCTGGTACCTGCCGGCCCTGGCCCTGGTAGCGATTTCCCTGGCAGCAACCTTCGTATCGGCCGGCGACACCAGCACGGCGTTTCGCCAGTCGCTTATGTGCACCGTGCTGCTGGTCACCTGCATGGTCATCAACGGTCTGATCCGCCGGCGGCTGTTCAAGCCCCGCTCGCGCCACCGCCGGCATGCCGCCTACTTCGAGCGCTTTCGCAACTTCTTCCACACCATGCTCAGCCTGGCTGTGTGGCTGGTGTTTTTCGAACTGGGCCTGCGTGTGTGGGGGCTATCGCTGATCGGTTTCGCCGAGGGCGGCGGGCACGAAATCAGTCTCAAGCTGGTCGGCCTGGGCGCTACCCTGGCCTGTGGCTGGCTGGTGTGGATTCTTGCCGACACCGCGGTGCATCACGCCCTGACCCGCTCGCGCAAGGGGCAGACCAACGCCCGCGCGCAGACCATGATGCCGCTGATCCGCAACGTACTGTTCGTCAGCATCTTCATCATCGCGGCCATCGTCGCCCTGGCCAACATGGGCGTGAACGTCACCCCGCTGCTGGCCGGTGCCGGGGTGATCGGCCTGGCCATCGGCTTCGGTGCGCAGTCGCTGGTGGCCGACCTGATCACCGGCCTGTTCATCATCATCGAAGACTCCCTGGCCATCGACGACTATGTCGACGTCGGCGGCCATCTGGGCACCGTCGAGGGCCTGACCATCCGCACCGTGCGCCTGCGCGACATCGACGGCATCGTGCACACCATCCCGTTCAGCGAGATCAAGAGCATCAAGAACTACTCGCGCGAGTTCGGCTACGCCATCTTCCGCGTCGCGGTGCCCCACGACATGAACATCGACGACGCCATCAAGCTGTTGCGCGAAGTGGCCACCGAACTGCGCAACGACACGTTGATGCGTCGCAACATCTGGTCGCCCCTGGAAATCCAGGGCGTGGAGAGCTTCGAGTCCGGCAACGCGGTGCTGCGCGCGCGCTTCAAGACCGCGCCGATACGCCAGTGGGAGGTGTCGCGGGCCTTCAACCTGGCGCTCAAGCGCCATCTGGACGAGTCCGGCTTGAGCCTGGCCACGCCGCGCCTGACCGTGCAGATGCTGGCGCTCGCCCCGAACAAGGGCGACGGACAGTAACCGGAACCACCGCACATCCAGGCAGGCCCGGCAGCCATGGCACGCCCGACACGATGCACTTTCCGTTACCATGCGGCAACGTTTACCAACCGATAGGGACATCTCATGGATATCTCAACCCTTATCATCATCGCCGTACTGGTCGTGGTGGTTTTCTACGTGATCAGCGTCTACAACCGACTCGTCGCCCTGCGCAATCGCTACCAGAACGGCTTCGCGCAGATCGAAGTGCAACTCAAGCGCCGCTACGACCTGATCCCCAACCTGGTGGAAACCGCCAAGGCCTATCTGTCCCATGAGCGCGAAACCCTGGAAGCGGTGATCGCGGCGCGCAACGGCGCGGTTGACGGCCTCAAGCAGGCCTCGCAGAACCCGGGCGATGCCCGGAGCATGAATCTGCTGGCCAATGCCGAAGGCGCGCTGAAGAACGCCATGGGCCGCCTCAATGTGACGGTCGAGGCCTACCCGGACCTCAAAGCCTCGCAGAACATGCAGCAGCTCAGCGAAGAGCTGTCCAGCACCGAGAACAAGGTGGCCTTTGCCCGCCAGGCCTACAACGATGCGGTCACCGCTTATAACGCTTACCGCCAGAGCTTCCCGCCAGTGGTGCTGGCCGGTGCCTTCGGCCATGGCAGCGATGCTGCCCTGCTGGAGTTCGCCGACAGCGCGGCGATTCAGGACGCACCAAAAGTCTCCTTCTGAGTACAGGGGCCTAGCGGATGGATTTCTTCGAGCATCAGGATCGGGCCCGGCGTAATACCTCACGCCTGGTGATCCTGCTGATTCTGGCGGTTGTGACTCTGGTGGTCAGTACCACCCTGGTGATCGCCATCGCCTGGCAGGTCTACCAATACGGCAACTACGGCCTACAGGCGATGAGCAGGGAACTTCTGCTCAGCGTGGCCGCGGTGGTGGTCGGCGTGGTGCTGCTGGGCTGGGCATTCAAGGCGTCACAGCTCAGTGCCGGCGGCAAGGTGGTGGCCGAGCGCCTCGGCGGGCGCCTGCTCAACCTCAAGCCCGAAGGTATGCGCGAGCAACGGGTGCTCAACGTGGTGGAGGAAATGGCCCTGGCCGCCGGTGTTCCGGTGCCGCCCGTCTACCTGCTTGAAGAGCCTGCCATCAACGCCTTCGCCGCCGGCTTGCGACCTGAGAACGCAGTGATCGGCATCACCCGTGGTGCCATTGAACGGCTCAACCGCGATGAGCTGCAGGGCGTGATCGCCCACGAATTCAGCCACATCCTGCACGGCGACATGCGCCTCAATACTCGCCTGGTGGCGGTGCTGCATGGCATTCTGCTACTGGGTTTGATCGGCGAGCTGCTGATGCGCGGCGTCGGCAACAGTGGCGCCACTCGCACCTCCAGCCGCTCCGATGACAAGGGCCGCGGCAACGTCGTGGCGCTGGTCATGGTGGTAGGCCTGGCATTGCTGGTGATCGGCTACGCCGGCACCTTTTTCGGCAACCTGATCAAGGCCGCGGTCAGCCGCCAGCGCGAGTTTCTCGCCGACGCCTCGGCCGTGCAGTACACCCGCAACCCCAGCGGCATCGCCGGTGCTCTCAAGAAACTCGGCCGCGGTTCGCGCCTGGAAGCCAGCCATGCCGCCGAGTACAGCCATATGTACTTCGGCCAGGGCCTGGCATTGAGCAAGATGATGGCCACCCACCCACCGCTGGAAGAGCGCATTCGCCGTATCGACCCTCACTGGAACGGCGTGGTGCTGGGCGATGAAGTGTTCGAAGCACCTACCAAGCCCGCCGTGCCTCAACAACCGGCTACCGCAAACTTCAGCGCCGCCGCGGCGAGCGCGGCCATCGCCAGCATCGGCGACCCCCACCCCCTGCACCTGGAAGAAGCGCGTGAAAGCCTTGCGCAGATTGATGATCGTCTGCGCGACGCCGCCCACGATCCCCACGGTGCACTGACGATTCTCTACGGCCTGCTGCTCGGCCCGGACCAGGCCACACGCCAGCAACGCTTCGGCTGGATGCAGGCCAACCTGCCACCGCTGTTGGCCGACCGTCTGCAGGAACTGGCCGAGCCGCTGCAGCAGTTGCCCGCCGGGCGTCGCCTGCCGCTGCTGGAGCTGGCCATCCCCGCGCTCAAGCAACTCGAGCCACAGGATTTCGTCAGTCTCAAGCGCGATATCGGCACCCTGCTGATCAGCACCGGGCAATTGGGCTTCATGGAGTGGGCGCTGCTACGCATCGTCGAGCGCAACCTGGGCATGCAGCGCCCCGTGCAGGGTCGTCTGCCGCTGGCCGCGCTGGGCAATGAAAGCTGCGTACTGCTGGCAGCCCTGGCGCGAGCCGGCAATACCAGCGAGCAGGCCGCCGACGAAGCCTTCCAGGCCGCCTGGAGCACCCTGCCATTCACCGACCGGCCCTTTGCCGAACAGCGCCAAGCGGGGATCAACGAACTGAACGATGCGCTCAACCGCCTTAACCAGATGCGGCCACTGCAGAAGCCGCAGCTGCTCAAGGCCATGGCCCGCTGCATCGAGCACGACGGACGCATCAGTGCCGGTGAAGCGGAGCTGATGCGCGCAGTGGCCGACACCCTGGATTGCCCGATGCCGCCGCTGTTGAGTGATCGTCAGATCTGACGATCAACAAGAAACCGGTATTGGCAGCGGCTCCCACAAGTGATGGCCAGGCGTAGATTCGCGCTAACCACCGCCGCCAGATCGCCAAGCCCACCTAAAGCCCAGAACGCCCCACCGCCCCAAACACCTGAGTCCAGTAGATGGTAGCCTGGCTCTGCGGGTTGCTGGCGTAGGCCGCGCCCATTTCCCGGAAGTCCGGGTTCATCAGGTTGTAGCAGTGCGACGGGCTGGCGAGCCAGCCCTCGACCACCTGCTGGGCGCGCCCCTGGCCGGCAGCGATGTTCTCACCGATCACCGTCCAGTCGTAGCCTGCGGCAGTGGCGCGGGCGCCGACCAGGCTGCGGTCGCTGCCCTGGTGGCTGAACAGGCTGTTCATCGCCATGTCGCGACTGTGGGCCAGGGCGGCCTGACCCAGGGCATCGTTCCAGGTCAGCGGCTCGGCGGCATCGAAGGGCTGGTCGCCACATTGCCGTGCCGTACCACGGGCCTTGTTGACAGCCGCCAGAATCGCCTTGCCCTCCTCCTGCCAGTCGCCAAGGCGCGCCGGCAACAGCGCGCGGCCGAGCACCACCTGCCAACTGTTGCCCTCGTGGCGCACGCCGATATCAGCGAACTGCGCATCCTGCAGTTGCTTGCAGTAAGACTGCTGCAGCATGGTCATGGCCGCTTGCGGCGTATTCGGGCCGGTGACGCGGATCAGTTGCACGGCTTCAGCCTGGTAGCCGGCCTGCTGCAGCGCCTGCTGCAGCTGCTCGGAAGAATTGACCTGCTGCGCGGCCAAGCGCCGATCCGGCGCCAGCGGGCCAGCAGCTGGGCTGGCTTGCCCGCCACAGCCCTGCCCCGCCTCACGATAGGTGTTGATCAATTTGGCCAGTTGGTCGGCTTCATCGCCCATCGCAGTCCCCGCGGCACTCGCGCAAAGCAGCAGCGCTGCCGTAACGATTTGCCGAACCCGCTTGGGTGAATCACTCATCCGTGCATCCTCTCGATCCGCTCTGCCAATCTGATGATGGACAACCGCCTGAGCCAAATGCTTCAGGCAATCGCCCCATCGGGTAAAACCGCGTTAGACTCGGGCGCCATGATTGTGACCGAAACCGCTTACTCGCTCGACCCTTCTACGCTGCTCGACAGCCTCATCAGCACCGAAAACCTGCTGATCATCCAGGATCTGGATGGTGTGTGCATGGACCTGGTGCGCGATCCCCTCACCCGCACGCTGAACCCCGCCTACCTGCAGGCCGCTCGCGACCTGGATGGTCATTTCCAGGTGCTGACCAATGGCGAACATATCGGTAGCCGCGGTGTGAACAGCCTGGTCGAGCGTGCCCTCGGCTCGGCGCAACGTTGCCAGGAACAGGGTCTCTACCTGCCCGGGCTGGCAGCTGGTGGCGTACAGCTGCAGGATCGCCATGGGCGCCTCTCCCGCCCGGGCGTAAGCGACCAGGAGTTGGCGTTTCTAGCCGCCGTACCCGTCTGGCTCAGCGAAGCGCTGCAAAGCCTGCTGCGACAGGCACCCTACAGGCTGGCGGATCGCGATATCGAGCCTCTATTGGCCAGCAGCGTGCTAGACAACCCGGTATCGCCGACGCTCAACCTCAACGCCTTCCATCATCACTGGCAGGAGCGGCCGGATCTCTATGCGCGCCTGCAAACCGATAGCGCCGCGCTCCTGCAGCAATTGCTCGACAAGGCCGCCGCCCAGGGTTTGGCGCAGTCATTCTTCGTGCACTACGCACCCAACCTTGGCCGTAATGCCGAGGGTCGCGAACGCCTGCGCCCAGCGCAAGGCACAGCAGCCGGCACCACCGATCTGCAACTGATGCTGCGCGGCTCCATCAAGGAAGCCGGCGTGCTGGTGATCCTCAATCGCTATTACGGCCAGCGCACCGGCGTCTATCCGCTGGGCGAAGCGTTCAACGTGCGCCAGGCGCCGACCAGCCTAGAGGCGCTGCTGCAGTTGGCGGTCGAACGCTTCGAACCGCAGCACATGCCCCGTCTGGTCGGCGTTGGCGATACCCTGACCAGCACCGCCGTCACGGCTGACGATGGCAGCACCCAGTGGCTGCGCGGCGGCAGCGACCGTGGCTTTCTTACCCTGGTGCAGCAACTGGGCGAGGCATTCGGGCAGGACAACCGCGTGCTGTACATCGACAGCAGCCGGGGCGAAGTGCAGCGCCCCGGCATGGATGCCGCCTATCTGCGAGCCCACCCGAGCGAGCCCTGGCCGGCGCTGGCAGGCATCACCGATGCCGAGGATCCGCTGCGCCTGGACACCCTCTTCGCCGGCGGGCCGCGCCAGTACGTCGAACTCTTCTGCGCGCTGGCCAGTGCGCGCCAGCACGGCTGATTGGCGGCACCTGGCGAACCTTTCCACCGGCCCCACGTCCGAACCTCTGCGCTTTCGCATTCCTTGCCCGCGGAGAACTCCACGTGATGAATTCCTTCAACCGGGGTTATCGCTACCTGCTCAAGACCTTCGGCTACGTCGGCTGGTCGCTGTTCTGGCTGCTGATCTGGGACATCATCGTCACGGTCGACTACATGCTGTTTCTCGACCGCAAGATCAGCCTGCCAACCATGCCGCTGACCCTGCTCGGTTCGGCGCTGGTGGTGCTGATCAGCTTTCGTAACACCAGCGCCTACAACCGCTGGTGGGAGGCGCGCACCATCTGGGGTGCACTGATCAACAGCTCGCGCAGCTTCGCCCGCCAGGTGCTGACCCTGATCGACGATAAGGATGACGGCAATCCGGTCAAGGCTGCTCTTTTGCGCCGCCACGTAGCCTACGTGCGTTGCCTGTCCGCCAGCCTGCGCAACCAGCCCTGCGATGACGAAGTGCGTGCCTTCGTGTCCGCCGAGGAATTCGATCGGCGCGGCACCACCAACAATTTCCCCAACGACATCCTCAACGGCTCGGCGGCCATCATCGCCAGCGAGTACAAGGCCGGTCGCCTGGACAGCATCCGCCTGGCGCGCCTGGAAACCACGCTGGTCGATGTGTCCAACTGCCAGGGCGGCCTGGAGCGCATCGCCAATACCCCGCTGCCCTACCCCTATGTGTACTTCCCGCGGCTGTTCATCACCCTGTTCTGCGTGATCGTGCCCATCGGTCTGGTCGAGACTCTGGAGTGGTACACACCGCTGGCCTCGACCGTGGTCGGCTTCATGCTGCTGGCCATCGAGCGGGTCGGTAGCGACCTGCAGAGCCCGTTCCAGGTAAGCGAGCACCAGATCCAGATGGACGCGCTGTGCGAGACCATCGAGAAGAACCTCGAATCGATGCAGCGTGATGCCCAGCGCGAGCGCGACGGGCGCCTCTTCGCCGGTTGACCGGAGGGTCATTTTTCGGCGTACCAGACGCTTCGCAGAGGCTTTAAAGATTTCTTGTAGTGGTAAAAATAAATCACTACAAAAGTATTGACGGTCCCTTTGCGCTTTTGCATGATGAGCTCGCCTCCCCTGATGGGAGCCCTGACAAGGGCACTTGGGCGAGCTCGGTAATACCAGCCGAGCGTTCCACGATATGTACTGCCCACAAGGCAGATTGATGAAGTCGAGCGTCCTGCAAGGACGAGAGCGTTAGCGAGACGTTGTCATGATGCCTGTGGCTGATCAGTCGATCTCCCGCATCCGATCCCGTCTTCGCCACACTCTCCCCCGCATCCTCGACCTCGGTTAGCCGCCACGGCGTAGCGATATTCACACATCACTACACGCTGGTCGGCAGCACTCAAACGCCACAGGCATTGACGGCCGCGCTCAAGCGGTCGCCCTAGACAGAGAATGAAGGGGTAAGCGCCATGAACCTGAATCAGCAACCGACTATCGACGAACTCGCTCAACTGTTCTCCCAGCACAAGGACAGTCTGCACAACCACATCCTGTGGGTCTGCGAAACCGGCGAAGTCCGTATCGACCGTGTACCGGCGGACCAGCCGGAGGACGAATTCGTCAACCAGCGCCCCAACATGCGCACCCGCCTGCGCACTTACCGCCGCGGCCAGGGCTACGTCGGCCGCCGCGCCGCGGCTGACCGGGACTTCATCGGCAACGTGCTGCGCACCCTGCAGCACGACTGGGCCCGCCCGCGCGCCCAGAAGCAGGAACTGCTCGACACCTACTGCTGAGCACCTTACCCGGTGGGCCGCCATGGCCCACCTTCCAAGGCTCGTGTCACGCCACATTCTGGAAATACCCGGTAAAATCTCTCGCGCTCCTGGAGGAGCCGTTCGCCTGGCGAACGCCTAGCCATAGCACTCAGAAAGTGCCTGCGAGACACCAGAATGGACAATATCTATCAGACCCCAAGCGCCGATCTCCTGCCCCATGAGCGCGCCAGCGACACCTTTTTCGTCACCTCTACCCGCAAGCTGTACCTGCTGTACTTCTTCACCCTCGGTTTCTACTCGATCTACTGGGCGTACAAGCACTGGGATCGCCAGCGGGCCACCATGTTGCCGAAGAAGATCAGCCCCGCCGCGCGCTCGATCTTTCATATCTTCTTCATCCATTCGCTATGCCGACTGATCCAGAGCCAGCTGCAGGCCAAGGGTCTTGGCGAGTGGAAATACGCCGCCGTCGCCTGGACGTACATCATCATGGTCTTCGTCGGTAACGGCCTCTCCCGCGTTGAGAGTTTCGGCCATCCGATACTGGACATCGTGCTGCTGATCGCGGCGACCTTGGTCACAGCCTGGCCGCTGGCAACCATCCAGCAACAGGCCAACCTGGCCAGCGGTGACAGCGCCAGCGAGCAGAACAGCCGTTTCAGCCTGGCCAACTGGCTGTGCATGCTACCCGGCATCCTGCTCTGGCTGTTCATCGCCATCGCGATGTTCCTGCCCGAATGACATGAAAAAGCCCCGGTCGATGCCGGGGCTTTTTCATTCTGACGACGGCGTTACTTGTGCTTGTCGTCAGGCGTGTTGTTCAGATCCATCACGCTGGACACCTTCGGCGGCACCTCGTTCGGCGCCGGCTCGGCCGGGGCCTGCGGCTGCACTTGGGGCTCGACCGGCGCTGACTGCGCCTCGGACTTCTTGCCGGTGATGCGGCGCCATACCCAGCCGATCAGCAGCACGGGCAGGATCCACAGCTTTTTCAGCAACACCAGGGCCGCGGCGAACAGGCCGACCTTGGCAGCCGCCTTGCCGGCAATCAGCGCGCCAAGGCCGTAGGCGGCGACCTTGTCGAGGTCCGGGTTGAAGTCGGCGTAACGGTTACCGTCATTGAAATCGGTCATCGCCAGGACCGCGGGCACGTTCTGCTCGATCTGCGGCAGCTGGTGCATACCGGCGATGAAGTTCAGCACCAGTACGCCCTTACGGCCCAGCACGCGGATGTTGTAGTTGAGGGTGTGCTCGTCGCTGTCGCCGAACTTCACTTCCTTGGCCCAGTGCAGCTTCTTGCCCTCGGCATCGTAGTGCGGTGCCGAGGCCCAGCCGACGATGGAGACCGGCTCGTAACCGTTTTCAGCGCGCCACTTGTTGTCCTCTTTGGCGCTCTCCTGCAGATCCTTGAGCATGTCGTTGTAGTCAATGTCGGCAGCGTCCTCGTCGGACACGTAGCCGCTTTCCTCGTACTCGACGGTCACCGCCCAGGACTCCTCGGCCAGCGGCGAAACGCCCTTGGGCAGGATCATGCCCAGCGGCGGCTTCTCGTCCGGCGGGTTGCCCCAGGCCTGGACCAGCACGCGCTCGGCGTCGTCGCCGTCCAGGAACACCATGTTGTCCGGCAGATTGAGGGTCGCCAGATTGCCGCCCAACACCACCTTGCCGCTGCGGAAATTGAGGCTGTCGAGAAACTGCTCCTCGCTCATGTACTCGCTTTCGTCTGCCTCGACGGGGCTTTGCTGAGCGGCACTTTCCTGGGCATCCGAAGCTTGCGGCGCCTGGTCGGCCCAGCTCAGCGGGACGGCGGTGGCCAGCAGGCCGGCCAATAACAACTCCTTGTAGTACATCTGCAACTCCATGGGATCGGCTGAATTCGGATGTGACAGCCTACCATCCATCACGGAATCATTTGGTAACGCTTCGTCATTTTTGGATACATCTCACACTCCGCGCATCAGCTTTTCACCGTCAATTTGACCAGGCGCACCACTACCGGCCGAACGGCCATCACGCAGACGAACGCTACGGGCATGGCCAGCCGATAGGCTTCCAGCACCGCACTCAGGTAACCGTCACTCAAGCCGCGATTGGTCGCGGTGATCACCAGGCACATGAGAAAAGCCATAATCCCGGACATAAAGAAGGCGAAAGCAATCGGCGAGAGCTTGGCCGGCAGCTTCCAGCTGGTGCGGGTGGTATTCAGGGTCGAATCGGGCAATGGAAAAATCCTTATCAGGTAGCGGTGTAGAGCCAGGGGTGGCGAGGCGGCGATTATCGACGCGCCGCATTGCCCCGAGTAGCCGCCCACAGGTAAGGTCAGTTCCAAGCAAACCTTATCAATCCAGCTACCAATAGAAAGCTCGACTATGGATACCCTGCGCGGCATCGAGAGTTTCGTGAAGGCGGTGGAGAGCGGCAGCATTGCCGCGGGCGCGCGTCTGTTGGGCATCAGCGCGGCGGCAGCCAGCCAGAACATCGCACGACTAGAAGCGTCTCTGGGCATTCGCCTGCTGACCCGCACCACCCGCAGTCTGGCCCTGACCGAAAGTGGCGAGCTGTATTTCAGCCAGGTCCGCAACGTGCTGCGTGATCTGGAGCTGGCGCGCAGCAACGCCACGCTGCAGCACGACCAGCCCCAGGGCCGCCTGCGCATCGCCTCTAGCGCCGCCTTTGGCCGGTATGTGCTGGCGGCAATGCTGCCGGCCTTCGCCGCCCGCTACCCGCGCATCGCCTGTGAACTCAGCACCACCGACCGCAGCGTCAACCACATTCAGGAATCGGTGGATATCAGCATCCGTATTCCCCAACAGCTTGAAGACGGCCTGGTGGCCCGACATATCGCCAGCGTGCCGTCGATCTACTGCGCCTCGCCGGCTTATCTGCAGAAAGCCGGCACGCCTCGCGCGCCCGAACAACTCAGCCAGCACGATTGCCTGGCCTTCAAGGTCGCGGTGGATGGACGGTTAATGCCCTGGCGCTTCGTGCGCGACGGCGTGCGTTTCGACGCGCCGCTTCGCGTGGCGCTGGTCAGTGACGACATCGACGTGCTGGCCAGGGTGGCGGTCAATGGCGGCGGCATCACCCGCCTAGCGGCCTTCGTCGCCGAGCCGCTGCTGGCGAGCGGGCAGTTGTTACCGCTGTTCGGGGTGCCCGAAGACGCTGGCAGCCAGGCGCTGATCGAGCCGCTGGACTATTACCTGTGCGTGCGCGACCGCGTTGATCTGACGCCCAAGGTGCGCGCCTTCATCGAGCATGTGGTGCAAAGCCTGCGCGAAGACTGGCACCCTCGAACGGCAACGCACTCGATTTGACTCATGGGGCCAATCCGGTAGGCTCGGCAGCTCATTTGAACGGAGTGTTTCCCCATGGCCAAAGCCACTGCCCGCCACATCCTGGTTGCCACCGAAGAGAAGTGCAACGAACTGAAAGCTGCCATCGAAGGCGGTGCCGATTTCGCCCAGGTCGCCAAAGACAACTCCAGCTGCCCGTCCAGCCGTGACGGCGGCAATCTGGGCTCGTTCGGCCCGGGCCAGATGGTCAAGGAATTCGACACCGTGGTATTCAGCGCCCCGGTCAACGTGGTGCAGGGTCCGGTGAAGACCCAGTTCGGCTACCACCTGCTTGAAGTGACCAGCCGCCAGGACTGATTCACACCCCCCGCCTGGTGCCGCCCGGTGCCAGGCTTCTCTCCACTCCCCGCCCCCTCTCGCCGAAAACCCTGAACCGCCGCCCCTGCACGCCACTCTATCGCTGCGGTAGTCAGCATGGGTGAGGCCTTCGCATGAACCGGTTCTTCCAGGCCCTTGGCCTACGCATTGGCGACTCAGCCATCCAATCCCGCTCGCCCAGCCAGAAAGCCCTTGGCAAATGCACCTGCGGCCAGCCCATCTTCTTTCGCAACAGCCAGTGCCTGGCCTGCCAGTCGCCGCTGGGCTACGAGCCCGAGCGCGGCCAGGTGGTCACGCTGCACGCCGGTGAAGGCCCGCACAGCTGGCGAATCGACGGAGATACCCGGCGCTACAGGCGCTGCGCCAATCTGCACAGCGCCGCCGGCTGCAACTGGCTGCTGCCGCACAACAGCGCGGGCGAGCTGTGCATCGCCTGCCAGCTCAACCGCACCATTCCCGACCTGTCGATATCCGGCAACGAGCAGCGCTGGGCGCGCCTGGAAATCGCCAAGCGCCGCCTGGTGGCGCAACTACTCAATCTGGGTTTGCCGCTGATCAGCAAGCACCAGGATACCGAACGCGGCCTGGCCTTCGACTTTCTTGGCCCGGACCTCAGCGGCCAACCGCCGGTGACCGGTCACGCCCGCGGTCTGATCACCCTGAACATCGCCGAGGCGGATGACGACGTGCGCGAACAGACGCGCATTCAGCTGCACGAGCCTTATCGCACCCTGCTCGGTCACTTCCGCCACGAAGTCGGCCACTACTACTGGGATCGGCTGGTCGCCGGTACACCCTGGCTGAACGGCTACCGCCGGCTGTTCGGCGATGAGCGCGCCGACTACGGCGCCGCGCTGCAACGCCACTACGAACAGGGCGCACCAGCCGACTGGCAGGAATCGTTCGTCAGTGCCTACGCCACCATGCATCCCTGGGAAGACTGGGCGGAAACCTGGGCCCATTACCTGCACATGATGGACACCCTGGACACCGCTCTGAGCTTCGGCATGCGCGCCGGCGACGTGGAACTGGAGTTCCGACCGTTCACCGGCGCTGCGCTGTCAGACCCGCACGACCCGAAGGCCGACGAGTTCCTGCGCTTCATCAATGCCTGGATCGAACTGGCCGCTATGCTCAACGAGCTGGCGCGCAGCATGGGCCACAAGGATCTCTATCCATTCGTGCTTTCTGCGGCGGTGGTCGGCAAGCTGCAGTTCATCCACCAGGTCGTCGAGGCGGCCTCCCCTGTCACCTGAGGCTGGCAAGCGCACCGGCCGCGTTCAAGGAGCACGTCCATGGCTAATCTCGATCGACATGGCAGTTGCCTGTGTGGCGCCGTCACCCTGACCTTGCGTATCGCCAGCCCCAGCGTCAGCGCCTGCCACTGCGCGACCTGCCGCAAATGGGGCGGCGGCCCGCTGCTGGTCGCCGAAGGCGAACTGGCGCAGCTCAGTGGAGAGCAGCAGGTGCGCATCCACGACTCGTCGGAGTGGGCCCAGCGGGGCTTCTGCGGCCAATGCGGCACCCACCTGTTCTATCGTCTGAAAAGCAACGGCCACCATGCAGTGCCGGTGGGCCTGCTCGATGACCACGGTGACTGGCAGTTCGACAGCCAGATCTTCGTCGAATCCAGACCACCCTATTACTGCTTCGCCAATCAGACCCGCGAACTGACCGGCGAGCAGGTGTTCGCCGAGTTCAACCCGGACTGAATCAGGGCGCTTCCAGAGACGGCCCGACCAGTACCGACAGCTGTTCGTAAACGCCGGGCGCCGCCACCAGATAGGGATTGCCGGCGAGCAAACCGTCGCCACGCAGGAAGTCGTTGCTGCGCCCGCCGGCCTCGCGCACCAGTACCAGGCCAGCCAAGCAGTCCCAGCTTTTCAGGTGGGTTTCGTAGTAGCCGATCAGCCGGCCGGCGGCGACGTAGGCGGTCATCAGCGAACCGGAGCCGTTGCGCACGAACATACCGCCGGTATCGAGCAGGCCGTGCAGAAATGGCAGAAAGTGTTCCTTGCCAGGGCGATGGGTGGTGCCAACGCCGACCAAGCCCTCGCACAAATGCCCGGCGCCATGGGCCTGTAACGGCGTGTCGTTGACGAAGGCGCCGCGTCCGACGAAGCCATGAAACAGCTCGCCGTGATTGGGATCGGCAATGGCGCCAAGCAACGGCTCGCCGTCCACCAGCAGGCCAATGGACACGCACCAGTTGTGCAGGCCGTTGAGAAAGCACGCCGTGCCGTCGATGGGATCGATCACCCAGATGCAGCGCGCTTGCAGGCCGGCGCTACCGCCCTCTTCGCCGACCACGCCGTCTTCCGGAAAATGCTCGGCCAGTTCGCCGCGAATAAATGCCTCGACCTGCTGATCGGCGATGCTCACCACATCCTGCAGATCGCCGTCCTTGTGCTCTACAGTGAGGTCGCTGCGCCGCACGTAGAAGGTCATGGCCCGTTCGGCAGCTTCCAGCGCCACCCGTTTGGCGAAGGTATAGCGGGCATCGAGATCGAGACTGGGGTGCTGGAAATCGGGCATGAGACAGACGCTCCTGAATAGGCTGATGATGCTCGGCTGGCTTGCGAGGCAGCGGCGACAGCCTCTACGCTGCGCATTCGCTGAAAGAGCCCTCCTGCAATGACCCTCGCTGACCTGCTGTTGTTCGCCATTCCTGCGGTCTTTCTCACCGGCCTGTCCAAGGGCGGCTTCGGCGGTGCGCTGGGCGGCATCGCCGTGCCCCTGCTGGCCCTGGCCACCTCGCCGATGCAGGCGGTGGCAGTGATGCTGCCGATCCTCTGCCTGGCCGACGTGGTCGGGCTCAAGGCCTACTGGGGCAAGTGGGACGTGGCCAACCTCAAGGTCATGCTGCCCGGCGCGGTGATCGGCATCGTCATCGGTTCGCTGACCTTCGGGCTGCTCAACGAGAATCTGATTGGTCTGTTGATCGGCCTGATCGCCATTTCCTTCGTGATGCTGGGGCTGCTCAAGAGCGACCCGGCGCCGCGACCGCTGCAACCCAGGCGCGGCCTGGCGCTGTCCTCGGTGGCAGGTTTCACCAGCTTCGTCGCCCACGCCGGCGGACCGCCAGTGATGATGCACCTGCTGCCCCAGCAGCTGGAAAAACTGCGCTACGTGGCCACCATCAATATGTTCTTCCTGCTCACCAACGCCATGAAGCTGATCCCCTACACCTGGCTTGGTCAGTTCAGCCAGGAGAACCTACTGCTCAGCCTGATGCTCGCGCCCATCGTGCCGCTCGGTGTATGGACGGGCCTGTGGCTGCAGTCACGGATCAACCACACCTGGTTTTACCGCATCGCCCGGCTGGGCATGCTGCTGGCCGGACTGCAGTTGGTCTGGAAGAACACCTGACGCACTTAAAGCGCAGACAGCGTGCGGTATTCGTCATGGGCATGCTGATCGGTCATGCCACTAATGAAATCCTGCACCAATCGGCACCGGTGGTAGAACTCCCAGGCGGCACGATCCGCTTCGCCGCACTCACGTACAGCCTGGCGATAGGCCTTGATCAGTTGGCTTGGCAGGCGGCGCACCAGCATCTGCAGATAGGCCTCGCGGCGGCAGTTGCCTTCGGTCAGCTCGACAAAGGTCTGCGCATCCACCCGTAGCAGCGCACCGTAGCTGTCCAGCAGGCCCTGAATGATCCGGTGCCCCTGCAACTGCAGGGTTTCCACCTCGCGGTGACAGAACACCCGCGCCATGGCCACGTCCTTGAAGGTCTGCACGATGGCGTGAGGCAGGCTGTCGTCTTCGATCAGCGCGCGGTCCAGGGTGCCGGCGTGAACCGCGTCGATATTGTCGATGAACTGCCGCGCCGCGTGCTGCACCAGCGGGTGGATCATGCTGACGCGCAACTTGACGAAGAATTCGCCGGCCTTGTTGATCTCTTCCTGGTGATAGCGCTCGAGAGCTTGCTCGACCAGCCCCCGGAATGACTGCTTGGAGCCGGGAATCGGAGTGTCCGGGGATTTCAGCTTCTCGAACGTGGACACCAGCAGCGGCGCCAGTTCGGTCACGGTGAGGATGCCCTTCTCCACCGAATCCTCGATATCGGCCAGGCAATAGGAGATGTCGTCGGCGGCCTCCATGATGTACGCCACCGGATGACGGGTCCCCGGCGCCTGACCCAACGCCTGCTGCAGTTCGGCGACAAAATATTCTTCGGACAGATAGAAGCCGGGCTTCTTGTTCAGGTAGGCACCGGCCGTGCCCTTGCCGGGCCTGGGCTGGTAGGCCGGGCGCAAGTATTTAAGCAAGCCGGCGGTCTGGGTGTAGGTCAGGCGTAGGCGCTGCAGATTGACCACCAGTCGCACCGCCTGGGCGTTGCCTTCGAAATTGCGCAGGTCGGCGCGCATGCGGGCTTGCAGATCAGGATTGGCCTGGTGCTGCGGCACGGCCACGGCGAACAGCCCATCCAGAGCCCGCTCGAACCACTCGCCAATGGCGAACTCACCGAAATGCCCGAATGGCGGGTTGCCGATGTCGTGCATCAGGCAGGTCATTTCCACCAGGCTTTCCAGAGCGCCTTGCAAGTCGTCCAGGCCGTAGTCCGCAGCCCGCTCGCCGAGCTGGGCGTACAGCGTGCGGACGATGAAGCGCCCGGTCTGCTGGACTTCCATGGAATGGGTCAGGCGGCTGCGCACCGCCGCGTTGCGCTCGAGGGGAAACACCTGGGTGCGTTGCTGCAGACGGCGAATGGCCGCGGAGTTGATGATCCGCCCGCGGTCGCTTTCGAAGGCATAGAGCAGATCGACATCGCCGCCAGCCTGATCGCCAGGGCGCAACGCGCAAATTCGCTGTTTGAAGTTCACCGCTGCTGGCATCCTCGGGCTCTCGATCAGGCATACAAGCCGCGAGCCTAACGCGCAGCGCTCGGTTTACCAAGCACCTGGCGGCAGGGACAATAAGCGCTTTGCTCCGCGAGACAGAGAACCATCATGAGCCGTGCCGACTTCCACCAGCAACGTGCCGAGCAAGCCATCGCCGATGCCCAGCGCCTGCTGGAGCAGCGCGCCAGCCGCGGCGCCGGCTGGCTGACCTGGGTGGCCAGCGAGCTTTACCAGCTCTCGCCGCCGGAATATGCGGCGATGGTCAGGCGCGAGTTGCAGCGCCTGAGCTCAACCGAATAAAAGGCCTAAGGCCTTACGCCAGTTTGTTCTCGTGCAGACGCACATTGAGTTCATCGACCACCGGCGCCCATTCGGCGTCCTCCAGCAATTCGTCCTTGAGAAAAGCGGCCTGGGCCTGATTCCAGAAAGGCGCCTCGGAGACTTTCACGTCATCGGGCAGCGGATAGTGCTTGGCGATAAAGGCGTCGATGCTGGCGGGGTCGGACGGCAGGCCCAGTTGCTCGAACAGGGTACCGAGGTCTTTGTTGGGCAGTTCCATGAAGCTCTCCTTCAGCGTGCTAGATGCTGTGTAGAGCCGCGCCCGCAAACGACAGTTCAACCTCTCGGCTGTGCTGCAAGTGCGCTATCGGCCGCAGTTATCGGCTATGGTTGAGCCATCGACCACGCACCGGGGACGCCTCGTGACCACTTTGCAGCGTTGCAGCACTGCCCTTCTCCCAGCCGCCATCGCCCTGTTGCTAGGCGCCTGTGCCAGCCCATCGACGCCTGCCGACAAGCCGGAGCGCATCGGCCGCGCCCAGGATCTCTACGAGCTGCCGCCGGCGTATCAGGCCGGAACCTACCGGAACATGGACGAGCTGTTTTACACCCGTACAGTGCACCGCGGCGCCCAAGTGCTGCCGCTGCCAAGGCGTAGCGAGGTGCCGGTGCAATACACTGCAGATGGGCAGCGCCTGGGTGTAGAAGCGTTCATGCAGCGTAATCAAGTCAGCGGCCTGCTGATTTTGAAGGACGGCAAGGTGGCCCTGGAGCGCTACGCCATGGGCAACGACGCCAGCACCCGCTGGACGTCCTTCAGTGTGGTCAAGTCGATTTCCTCGACTCTGGTCGGCGCTGCGGTGCAGCAGGGCAAGATTGCCAGCGTGAACGACCCGATCACCCGCTATCTGCCACAGCTCAAGGGCGGCGCCTACGACGGCGTCAGCGTCGAGCAGGTGCTGCAGATGAGCTCCGGCGTAGCCTGGGACGAAACCTATCGCGACCCGCAATCGGACCGGCGCCGCATGTTCGAGCTGCAACTGGCCAACGACCCCGGCGCGCTGCTCAAGCAGATGTCCGCACTGAAGAAGGCGCAGGCACCCGGCACCACCTTCAACTACAGCACGGGTGAATCGCACCTGCAGAGCGAACTGGTTCATGCGGCGACCGGCATGACGGCCAGCGATTATCTGTCAGAGCGCATCTGGGCGCGCCTGGGCATGGAACGCGATGCGTTCTGGCAGCTCGACAGCCGTGCCGGCCAGGAAATCGGCAGCAGCGGTCTGTCGGCAACGCTGCGTGATTATGGCCGCTTCGGCCAGTTCATCCTCGATGACGGGGTCATCAATGGCGAACGCATCCTGCCGGCCGGCTGGCTACAACACGCCACTCGTGCACCCACCGGCTCGCACCTGGAGCCTGGCAAACTGTACGACGGCGACTACGCCCTGGGCTATGGCTACCAGTGGTGGCTGTTCCCGACAGGAGCCGCAGCGCTGCCCAATCATGACGGCGGTGTCTTCGAGGCCCAGGGTATCTTTGGCCAGTTCCTGTATATCAATCCCAAAGAGAAGGTCGTGGCGGTAATCTGGAGCACCTGGCCGAAGCCGGAAATGGACGAGCGGGAAATGGAAACCTATGCCTTCATTGGCGCGGCGGTCGAAGCGCTGCGCTGAGCTAACAAAACATGCCTGGAAAACAACGACGCGGCGAACCTGAAGACGGCGCGCGGGTCGATACATCAGATTTGCCTGGGGATTTTTTATGATTGACCGCCGACATGGCGTTGGCTGCCTGCTACTGAGCATGCTGCTCGCGGGCTGCGCCACTTCATCAACCACCTGCGATGAACCGATGACGGGCGACAGCTGCCGCGATCGTCAGCTGCTCTATCAGAACGACATGCTGCAGGCAAAGATGCTGGTGATGTCCGGCGATATGGAAAGCCACGAGCTGGCCAATGCCCTGCTGCGCCGCGCGGCGAGCGAGGACGAGCGCGGCGAAGTGGAGTTCTACCAGGCGATTCTGATGATCCGCGAAGGCCCGCAGACCGACGAAGTGCTGGCCAAGCTGGAAGCCGCTGCCGAGAAGCAGCAGCCCTACGCCGTGGCGCTACTGTATCGCATCTGGTCGCAGCCCTACCTGGTCGATGAAGCCGACCCGATCCGCGCCGAAGAATACCGCGCCGACTACGCCGAACTGGACGTTGCCAAGAGCGGCTACCCCTCCTTCGAGAAGGCGCTTGAACTGGTCGACAAGCTGACCCAGTCGCCCTGATCCCCCTTCGCAACGCCCAATTGCCCGGTTCCTCCGGGCAATTCGCAGCGATGCCTGCCGCTTAAATGCGATTTGCCGGGTGCCAGGCCGACGCCAAGCGATTAAAATCTGCCACCGCAATTCGTCGCACAGCCTGTCCGGTCACCTGAAGGCTGCGCCACGCCATTATCCGCATAGTCGAGAGAACAGACATGGGCGCCCAGTGGAAAGCCAAACCTAAAGAAGCCGCCGCCAACGCCAGGGGCAAGATCTTCGGCCGCCTGGTCAAGGAAATCATGGTCGCCGCACGCAATGGCGCCGACCCGGATATGAACCCCAAGCTGCGCCTAGCCATCCACCAGGCCAAGAAAGCCTCGATGCCCAAGGACACCCTGGACCGCGCGATCAAGAAAGGCGCTGGTCTGAGCGGCGAGACGGTGAACTTCGAGCGCACCACCTATGAAGGTTTCGCCCCCCATCAGGTGCCGCTGATCGTCGAGTGCCTGACCGACAACGTCAACCGCACCGTGGCCGAGATCCGTGTGCTGTTCCGCAAGGGTCAGATGGGTAGCAGCGGCTCGGTAACCTGGGATTTCGACCATGTCGGGCTGATCGAGGCCTCCAGCGACAGCGACGCCGACCCTGAGCTGGCCGCTATCGAAGCCGGTGCGCAGGATTTCGACGAGGCCGACGAAGGCAACACCCTGTTCATCACCGAGCCGACCGACCTAGATCTGGTCAGCCGCGCCTTGCCGGACCAAGGTTTCACCGTCAACTCGGCCAAGCTCGGCTACCGCCCGAAGAACCCGGTCACCAGCCTGACACCCGAGCAGCTCGAAGAAGTCGAAGCCTTCCTGGAGGCCATCGACAACCACGACGACGTGCAGAACGTTTATGTAGGTCTGGCCGGCTAATTGAGCCGAAGCGGCAAATTGCG
This sequence comes from Phytopseudomonas straminea, assembly GCF_900112645.1. GTDB lineage: Bacteria > Pseudomonadota > Gammaproteobacteria > Pseudomonadales > Pseudomonadaceae > Aquipseudomonas > Aquipseudomonas straminea. The sequence continues at coordinate 388,637 of NZ_FOMO01000002.1, forward strand.
GCAATCCATCACGGTTTTGCCGCAATAACCCGGTATACTGTCCGGCTTCCTTCGCGCCCATCAGGGGCGCAGTGGAATACGCCTTACAGGAGCTTCATCGTGCACAAATCCCTCATTCTTGCCGCCTGCTTTATGCTCGGAGCTTGCAGCGGCGTACCTCACTCGGCGCAGGCCCCCGCCTCGGCCGATCAGGACAGCATCGTACGCAGCAACCTGGAGGCGATCCACAACGCCCAGGTCGTGCCGCTGCCGCTGGATCCGCAGAGCAGCGTGCCCCACGGCATCGCCGGCGATGCCAGCATGCAGTTCGGCAGCTCACTGTCCAACTATCGCGTCTATTCGCTGAAGCTCAAGCAGGGCGAGCGCTATCGCCTGAACGTCAACTCGTTCTGCGACCACACCTGCATGGGCATCAACAAGTTCGCCCTGAAGCCCCGCGCCGTGTTGATGGACGCCTACGGCACGGTCATCCCCAACAAGCCTGCCCGTCCTTCCACGGTAATCGGCATGACCAGCATGGGCTGGGATGGTGAAGCGCCGGAAGATGGCACCTACTACCTGCTGGTCGCCGCCGACAAGGAAGATGTTGGCCGCACCATCGTCATCGACGACGTGTGGATCAACAACTCGCCGCTGATGGCGGTGAAGGTCGGCCTGCTGGAAACCCCGCACAGCCACCTGCGCTGAGCATGCCACCACGCACCCTGAACATCGCAGCCGCCTGCCTGCTCGACGACGCAGGCCGGCTGCTACTGGTGCGCAAACGCGGCACACGCATGTTCATGCTGCCAGGCGGCAAACGTGAAGCCGGTGAAAGCGCCCTGCGGACCCTGGCCCGCGAGCTCGACGAAGAGCTGAATCTGACGCTACCTGAAACGGCCTTCACGCCGCTGGGCCGTTTCAATGAAGCGGCCGCCAACGAAGCCGATACCCGCGTTGAAGCCGATATCTTTCGCGCCGCCCTCTCCCATCCTGTCGCACCGGCAGCCGAGCTCGAAGAGCTGCGCTGGCTGCATCCTGACGATCCGCATGGCGACGACCTGGCACCGCTGCTGCGCCTGCATGTACTGCCGCTGATCTGGCCCAAGGGTTGATCGCAACTTAGCCTCTTAGAACCTGTTTACGATCTTTATGTGCCTGAAGCGGTAGGTACAAGGCAGAAGCGGCCGCTAGCCGATCCACTGTGGGAGCGCGCCATGCGCGCGAAAAATCGCGGGCATGGCCCGCTCGACGATGGCTGCTACCAGCACTTTATTGCCAAACTCACCTAGTCTGGGCTGAAAGATCATGAACAGGCCCTCAGGTGCCGATAGCCACTATCGAGGTGAATGATTTCTGCGCCAGCGAGCCAGCCAATAGCCTACGCGCTATCAAAGATCTCGCTCACAGGTGCCCACCATGCAACGTTCACTGCTCATTCTGCTCACCCTTCTTACCCTCTCGCTTGCCGGCTGCGCCACCCCGCAGTCGGCTGCCGAACGCCCCTACACCGACGCCGAGATCAAGCAGTTCGCCCTGGAAATGCTCAGCCGCAGCGGCCTGCCGTACGAGGATTACGAGAAGATCCGCAGCGCCCTGCAGGCGCCCAACTACCGCGTGTCGAACTCCATCCGCGATATCGGCCCGCAGCCGCGCTCGCTGCCGGAAGGCTGATCGGCCTGCATGCTGCGGCAATGACACAGCATGCAGGCCGGCGATTCATTGATCCACGACAAGGCACCCGCGCATCCAGCCCTTAGCCTGAGCCGATCCACTTACGCGAGGGCTCACAATGGCTATCACTTCTGCCGGCATCTGCGCCGCGGCCGACCAGTTGCAAGGGTTCGTGGGTTTCAACCTCAAGACCGGCCAGCACATCATGCGCTTCAGCGAAGATTCCTTCGGTCTGGATGTGGCCGAAGATAGCATCACTCCAACCAGCGAATTCGTCTGGCAAGCCGCGGACGGCGCCGACCTGATGACGCTCAAGCGCGACCGCCTGCGCCTGTTGGCCGAGCTGCGCATCGACGAGCGCCTGGCTATCAGCGAACCACTGCGCGTCTACCTGCGCCGCGATGATCTACCAGAAATCAGCGCCGTGCGCCTTCTCAAACGCAGTGCCTGATACTGGTCGCCCGGGCAGCGGAAACGTAGACTGGCGCACTCTCATGAACTGCCAGATCGATGCCAACGTTTCGCCGCCTGCCCGACCACCTGCGCCCCCTGGCCGACAAGTTCTACCGTAGCCAGCATTCGGCTATGCGCACCCGGGCGGCCCACCAGGTGTGGGTGGCTGAAGACAAGCAGATCATCGCCGCCCTGTGCCTGCAGCCCATGGCCCACGGGCAATGGCTGACCAGTCTGCTGGTCGATGCCGACCAACGCCATCGAGGCGTGGCCAGCGCACTGATCACCTGCGCCCTGCAAAAGGTCGACACACCGGTGTGGCTGTTCTGTCACCCGGATCTCGAATCGTTCTATAGCCGCCTGGGATTCGAACCCTGCCCGTCACTGCCCGAAACGCTGGCCGAACGCCTGCAGCGTTACAGATTGAAAAAAATATTGAACGCAATGGCACTCTGATATCTCATAGCCAGAGTGACACTGGCATTTCCGCCACTAAGCTTCTCGATAGCCGCAACTGCCCGCCATGGATGCTGTCCATGGATCCAAGCGCTATAGACAGGTGCGAGATCGGCTGCCAGACGAGCACGCGATCTATGAGAACAATAGGCCATGGGCAGACGTTTCAACCGTGTTCTTGCGCGACTGCGCAAGGATTTTCAGCTGTGCATCATTACCCTGATGGGCTTCTTCGGTGTGCTCGGCATTACGCCCTACGCGGTCTACCGCCTTTCCCAGGGCAACTACCCGGTCGGCATCGCCGACACCGTTATCGTCCTGTCGACCATCGCGGCGATGTCTTATGCCTGGCGAACCGGCGATACCCGCAAAGCCGGATTATGGCTGGTAGCGGTCGATTCCCTTTGCGCAACGCTGATTGCAGTCAAGCTGGGCGTCAACGGCCTTTTCTGGATCTATCCGCTGATCCTGCTGAACTTCTTCATGGTAGTGCCCTTGATCGCGCTACTGGCAACGGGCGCGGTGCTATCGGTGCTGGTAACGTACGCGACCCTGGTGCCGGGCTCGGTATTCGATAGTCACTACCAAATGCTATCGTTCCTCGTCACCGCGATGGTCGCCGGCATCATGAGCTTCATTTTCGCCCAGCGTGCCGCCTATCAGCGCAGGCAGCTACAATCCTGGGCAACTCGCGACGCGCTGACAGGCGCCCGCAACCGCCGGATAATGGATCAGGAATTGAAGATCGCCGTGGCCAATAAACGCCGGCACGGCATCAGCAGCGCTGTGCTGGTCATCGATATGGACCACTTCAAGCAGGTCAACGACCGCTTCGGTCATCCGATGGGTGACCAGGTGCTGATCAAATTCGTCGAGCTGACCAACCGCTGCTTCCGCCATGAAGACCGGCTGTTCCGCTTTGGTGGCGAAGAATTCCTGCTGCTACTCAGCAACACCAACGAAAAGGGCTTGCGTGCGGCTGCCCTGCAGTTGCAGGCACAGATCGCCCAGCATTTGAAAACGCCCGATGGCCCGGTGACCGTGTCCATGGGTGGTGCCGTGCTGTACGCCGACGAAAGCTGGCGGGACTGGCTGGAACGCGCCGACCAGCAGCTCTACGAAGCCAAGCGCGCCGGTCGCAACCGCATCCATATCGATATCTACCCGACTGTGGAAATGGCCTGACGGTAGCTAGGCCGGCTACGGCACTATCGGCGAGCGGTACTCGCACCTTCTGTCACTGCGCGGTGATTCTCTCAGGTTCAGCAGTCGCTTTCGCGGCATATGAGCCAGACCTTCCCGTCGCCGGCACCACTAATCGCCTCTGCTGCGCCTCAAAATGGCTGACCTTACAGCCGAGCCTCACCTGCCGCCAGGGCTCAGCGGCTGCCTCCAGCAAGAGCCAACTTGCCGATCAGATCCACCAGCACAATCCCGCGGTGCGCAAGCCGATCCGCCACGCAAACAAAAAAGGGGCGGCCCGAAGGCCGCCCCTTTTGTTTACCAGCAGTGGATCAGTGAGCCGAAGCGCCACTGGCTCCCAGGCCGGTGTGCGAACGCACGAACTGTGGCAGGAACAGCGCGCGCTCTTCGTCGGCAGCCTTGGACTTGTCGGTAATCGAGAAGAACCAGATACCGATGAAGGCGACGGCGATCGAGAACAGCGCCGGGTATTCGTACGGGAAGATGGCCTTCGCGTGGCCGAGTACCGAGACCCAGATGGTTGGGCCAAGCACCATCAACACCACGGCGGTGATAAGGCCCAGCCAGCCGCCGATCATCGCGCCGCGGGTGGTCAGGTTTTTCCAATACATGGAAAGGAACAGCACCGGGAAGTTACAGCTCGCCGCGATGGAGAAGGCCAGGCCCACCATGAACGCGATGTTCTGCTTCTCGAAGAGAATGCCCAGGCCGATGGCCAGGACACCCAGGCACACGGTGGTGATCTTGGAAACGCGCAGCTCGTCCTTCTCGTTGACGTTGCCCTTCTTGAACACGCTGGCATACAGGTCGTGGGAAACCGCCGAAGCGCCCGCCAGGGTCAGACCGGCAACCACCGCGAGGATGGTGGCGAAGGCTACCGCCGAGATGAAGCCCAGGAAGATGCTGCCGCCCACGGCGTTGGCCAGGTGCACCGCCGCCATGTTGTTGCCGCCCAGCAGCGCGCCGGTGGCGTCCTTGAAGGCCGGGTTGGTGCTGACCAGCAGGATCGCGCCGAAGCCGATGATGAAGGTCAGGATGTAGAAGTAGCCGATGAAACCGGTGGCGTAGAACACCGACTTGCGGGCTTCCTTGGCGTCGCTCACGGTGAAGAAGCGCATCAGGATGTGCGGCAGGCCAGCAGTACCGAACATCAGCGCCAGGCCGAGAGAGATCGCCGAGATCGGGTCCTTGACCAGGCCACCGGGGCTCATGATCGCTTCACCGTTGGCGTGTACCTTGATGGCTTCGGAGAACAGGGTCGCGAAGTTGAAGCCGACGTGCTTCATCACCATCAGCGCCATGAACGACGCGCCGGAGAGCAGCAGCACCGCCTTGATGATCTGTACCCAGGTAGTGGCCAGCATGCCGCCGAACAGCACGTACATCACCATCAGGATGCCGACCAGCACGACCGCAACGTGGTAGTCGAGGCCAAACAGCAGCTGAATCAGCTTGCCGGCACCAACCATTTGCGCGATCAGGTAGAAGGCCACTACAACCAGCGAGCCGCTGGCCGACAGGGTGCCTTCTGCTTGAGGCGATAGGACGCCACATCAGCGAAGGTATATTTGCCCAGATTGCGCAAGCGCTCGGCGATCAGAAACAGGATCACCGGCCAGCCGACCAGAAAGCCGATCGAGTAGATCAGGCCATCGTAGCCGGAGGTGAACACCAGGGCGGAAATACCCAGGAAGGACGCCGCCGACATGTAGTCGCCAGCGATGGCCAGACCGTTCTGGAAGCCGGTGATACCGCCCCCCGCGGTATAGAAGTCCGACGTCGACTTGCTGCGTTTCGAAGCCCAGTAGGTGATGCACAGGGTGCCACCGACGAAAGCCAGGAACATCACGATGGCAGGCGTGTTGACCGCCTGGCGCTGCACATCACCGGTCAGCGCGTCGGCCCACAGGGCCGGTGCCATGGCCATCAGGGCCAGGGCGCTAAGGATACGGCCGATCATTTGCCCACCTCGTCCAGGATCGCCTGGTTCAGGTTGTCGAACTCGCTGTTGGCGCGGCGCACGTAGATACCAGTCAGCACGAACGCAGACAGGATTACCCCGACACCAATTGGAATGCCCCAGGTGATCGGCGAGTCCGCACTGATGCGGGTTCCGAGCAGGCCAGGCACGAAGGCGATGAGCAGAATGAAGCCGACGTAGATGCCGAGCATGATGGCGGAGAGTATCCAGGCGAATCGCTCGCGCTTGGCTACTAGTTCCTGGAAGCGCGGATTTTGCTCGATCCGCCGGTAGATGCTGTCGTTCATTTTATTGTTATCCTCCACAGCAGGATGCTGGTACGGATAACTGTATGTCAGCATTCAACTTCTGACAGACGACCTTAGTCGAAACCCCTCGCTTTTTAGACCAAAGTCTAATGCGGCTTAACGCCGCTGTTCGTACTGATGGCTGCCCTGCCCCGGATACCTCTGCACTTCATAGCCATTGGGATACTCGGTGCTCTGGCGGATGCCGCCGCGGGTCTCGAAGGTGGAGCTGCTTTGCCCGCTTTCATAACGGCGGGTGTTGATGCCTTGTGGCAGGCGCTGACCGCCATAAAGGTTGTATTGCTCCTGGCGCTCGTAGGTATCGACGCTACCGCTCGCCCCGGGGCTGACGTACGACTTGGGAATCACGCGGATGGTTTGCGGCGCGCGCTCATCAGCCAGCGCGGCAGAAGCGCCGGCCATGACGGCTAGCGCCAGAGTAAGACCGATCAGTGCCTTCATTGTGAACTCCGATCCGGGCGCCAGAGCGCCTGCAATGCATGTCTGCCTGAGACAGCACGCGCACCGAATCATTTGCGGGTCAGCGCCTCGCCGATACCATAAAAGTGACCGCCGGCCACATGATGAAGGCTGCGCCAGGCAGGATCAGCATCTTCGAAGTGCCAGCGTCCGTCGCGAAACACACGATCATCGGCCCAAGCCGCGGTGACCTCGCCGATAAACAGGTCATACGCCTGCTGATTATGGGGCTCGGGAATCAGCCGGCAGGCCAGCCACGCCGAACAGCCAGCCACGAACGGTAAATCTGCGTCACCCAGGGCAAACAGCTCGACACCGCTGGCGGCCAGCTTGCCGGGCTCATCACTAAGGCTGCGCGAGCCGACCTGATAGGTCAGCTCCAGCTGCGCGGCGGTCGGTATCTGGATGACGAACTGACCGCTACCCTCGACCAGCCCGCGAGTGGCGGTGCTCTTGTCGAGCACCACGGTGAGCTTGGGCGGGTCGAAATCCAGCGCGCAGGCCCAGGCGGCGGCCATCACCCCGTCGACGCCGTCATGACGGGCAGACACCAGCACGGTCGGCCCATGGTTGAGCAGGCGGTAGGCCTTGTCCAGGTCCACGGGCTTGATCGAAATATACATCGCGGCACCTCGCTGAAAACCAGGTGACACTTTATAGCATCCTTGCACTGTGCAGAAAATTGAACGCCAGGGGCTGCACCTTCTGCACGGCGGGCACTAGAATCGGCCTCCGATCGGCTGCAAGTAAGCCGCTATCCAACCGGGCATCTGGCACACAAATAACATCGCCGGCCCGCGAGCCATAAGGGGTGACAGCATGTTCGAGGTAACCGAAGTCTCCATCGCCGAGCTGCGCGCAGCGCTCGAGGCCGGCCGCACCACCGCGGTCGAGCTGGTAAAGGCTTATCTGGCGCGGATCGATGCCTATGACGGCGCCGCTACGCCCACCAAGCTCAACGCCGTGGTGGTTCGCAACCCCGATGCCCTGCAGGAAGCCGAAGCCTCCGATGCCCGCCGCGCTTGCGGCGAGCTGCTGAGCCCGCTGGATGGCATTCCCTACACAGCTAAGGACAGCTACCTGGTCAAGGGCCTGACCGCTGCATCGGGCAGCCCGGCCTTCAAGGATCTGGTCGCCCAGCGCGACGCCTTCACCATCGAGCGCCTGCGTGCCGCGGGCGCCATCTGCCTGGGCAAGACCAACATGCCGCCAATGGCCAATGGCGGTATGCAGCGCGGCGTGTATGGCCGTGCGGAAAGCCCTTACAACGTCAAGTACCTCACCGCGCCGTTCGCCTCCGGTTCGTCCAACGGTGCCGGTACCGCAACGGCGGCAAGCTTCTCCGCGTTCGGCCTGGCCGAGGAAACCTGGTCGAGCGGTCGTGGGCCGGCCTCGAACAACGGCCTGTGCGCCTACACGCCGTCGCGCGGGGTGATTTCGGTGCGTGGCAACTGGCCGCTGACGCCGACCATGGACGTGGTAGTGCCCTATGCCCGCAGCATGAGCGACCTGCTCGAAGTGCTCGACGTAGTGGTCGCCGATGACGCAGATACCCGCGGCGACCTGTGGCGCCTGCAGCCCTGGGTACCAATCCCGAAAGCCTCGGACATTCGCCCGGCGTCCTATCTCGATCTGGCAGCCAAGCCCGAAGCCTTGAAAGGCAAGCGCCTGGGTGTGCCACGCATGTACATCAACAAGGACGAGCTGGCCGGCACCAGCGAGAAGCCCGGCATCGGCGGCCCGACCGGCCAGCGTATCCACACCCGCGCCTCGGTGATCGACCTCTGGGAACAGGCCCGCGCGGCGTTGGAAAGCGCCGGCGCCACGGTGGTCGAAGTGGATTTCCCGCTGGTGTCCAACTGCGAGGGCGACCGCCCCGGCGCGCCGACCGTTTACAACCGCGGCCTGGTGTCCCGCGAGTTTCTGCATGATGAGCTCTGGGAGCTGTCCGGCTGGGCGTTCGATGATTTCCTGCGCGCCAATGGTGACCCCAAGCTAAACCGCCTGGCCGATGTCGATGGACCGCAGATCTTCCCCCATGATCCCGGCACCCTGCCCAATCGTGAAGATGACCTGGCCGCCGGCATGGACGAGTACGTGCGCATGGCCCAGCGCGGCCTCAAGGCCTGGGACGAGATCGCTAGCGTGCCGGACGGCCTGCGCGGCCTGGAAAAAACCCGCCAGCTCGACCTCGAACAGTGGATGGACGAACTGGGGCTGGACGCCGTGCTGTTCCCCACCGTCGCCGACGTGGGCCCGGCCGATGCCGACGTGAATCTCGAGTCGGCGGACATCGCCTGGAGCAATGGTATTTGGGTCGCCAATGGCAACCTCGCCATCCGCCATCTCGGTGTGCCGACCGTGACCGTGCCCATGGGCGTGATGGCCGATATCGGCATCCCGGTCGGCCTGACCTTCGCCGGCCGCGCCTACGACGACAACGCGCTGCTGCAGCTGGGCTCGGCTTTCGAGGCGACCGGCAGCAAGCGGCAGATCCCACCACGCACGCCGCCGCTCTAAAACGCACGAATGCGAAGACGGGCTTGGTAAACTGCCGATCCCGTCCCGCCGGCAATCAACCGTCGTCAGCACGCAAAATATGGACCGGTAACACCGTCGTACGGCGGTGTTACCGCAACAACCAGGATCGTTATGCCCGTTCACGACGAAAAACAGCTGCACGTCCTCACTGCCGCCCTCACCTGGAGCGGCTTTCGCCAGTTCCTGCCGATCTCGGCGTTCGTGGTGCTATTCGGGCTGGCATTCGGACTGGCCGCCACGCAAACCGGGCTCGGCACCGAAACCAGCCTGGTGATGAGCGCACTGGTGTTCGCCGGTGCCTCACAATTCGCCGCGCTGGACCTGTGGGGCACCCAGGTACCGCTGGTGCCCCTGGCACTGACGGTATTCGCCATCAATGCCCGCCACCTGCTGATGGGCGCCACGCTGTATCCCTGGCTCAGCAGCCTGCCGCCGGCCAAGCGTTATGGCGTGATGCTGGTGGCCTCGGACGCCAACTGGGCGATGTCGATGCAGGCCTTCGGCGCCGGCAAACCCGGGCTCGGGCTACTGCTCGGGGGTGGCCTGGCGTTGTGGCTGGCCTGGCTGCTGGGTACTTGGCTGGGCATCTATTTCGGCAGCGCCATCGACGACCCGGTGAGCTTTGGTCTCGACATGGTGATGGGCTGCTTCCTGCTAGCCATGGTCGTCGGCGGCCAGAAGAACCTGCGCATCCTGATCATCTGGGCCGTCGCGGCCCTCGCCTCGCTGCTGGCCTACTGGTATCTGCCCAGCAACAGCCACGTAGTGGTCGGCGCCATTGCCGGCGGGCTGCTGGGCGCCCTGTGGATGGAGAAAAAGGCATGATGATGGAAACCGCCGGCTCCGGCGCGCTGATCGTCGTGATCGTCATGGCGGTGGTCACCCTGGCCACCCGTTGGGGCGGCGTGTTCGTCATGTCCTTCGTGCCGATCAACACCCGAACCCAGCAATTCATCAGCGCCATGTCCGGCTCGGTGCTGGTAGCTCTGCTTGCGCCCCTGGCCCTGGAAGGCGATGCCGGCGCCCGCCTCGCCCTGCTCGCCACCGCCATCGTCATGCTGCTGGTCAAGAAGCCGCTGGCGGCCATTGCCACCGGGATTCTGGTTGCAGCCCTGGTTCGCCACCTGATGTGATGGCGCCACGCTCCGATCTGTTCGGATTGTGCAACATAGCTGCAACCTGTGGAGCCTATATCACGCCCCTCCTAAGCCGTAGAGTGCCGCGACGACTCTTCTCGGGACAGCTGACCATGGCATCGTTCAATTTCCAGTACATCTTCGATCCGCTGTGCGGCTGGTGCTATGCCAGTTCCCAGGCGCTGGCTACCCTGGCCGAGCGCTGGCCAGACCAGCTGGATATGCTGCCCAGCGGCCTGTTCTCCGGTGCTGGAGCCCGCACCATGTCGGCTGGTTGGGCAGCTCATGCCTGGAGCAATGATCAGCGCATCGAAGCGGCAACCGGAGAGGTGTTCAGCACGACCTACCGTGACAAGATACTGGCCGATACCACCACGGCGTTCGACTCGACTGCCATCAACCGCGCCCTGACGGCAGCTCGGCAGATCCACCCGACAATGGAGCCGCGGTTGCTCAGGCATTTGCAGCTGGCCAGATACGTGCGTGGTGAAAACACCGCCAGAGCCGAGGTCGTCGCGTGCCTGACGACTCAGATCCTTGCAGAAGCTGGCCACCTGCGCGACAGCGAGGAACTGGCCCGGCAGCTGACATCGGACCATCAGCTTGCCCAGCAAACCGATGTGCGTGTCCAGAGCGCCCAGGTACTGATGAGCCGCTTTGGCATCCAGGGCGTGCCGCAACTGCTGGTACGGGTGGATAAGCGTACTCACTTACTGTCGACCAAGGCGCTGTACCAGGGGCCGAGTTTTTTGCTGGATGAATTGCGCGCTTTGCTCGGCAGCGACGTGGTCTGAGCGCCTCAAAGGCGCGGGCCAGTCAGGCACAGCTCGCCTTACAGCCGGTAGTCGAACACCAGCCCGAGTCTGCGCTACGGGCCGACATGGATGATCTCGTCATTGCGATTGTTGGTGATCTACTGCTTTTCGAACAGGCTCTTCAGGTAACCCGATAGCACCAGCTGCTCGGTCAGTGCGTATTCGCAATTGAGGTTCACCAGCATCTAGCAATCAGACACATGGGTGCCCGTTGGCAGCGACCTCGTACCGGCTGGGCGTGCGCTCCTGATATCACCGACCACCATCAGAGCCTTGGCGAAGCAGCAACCTGATCCGAATCGGCTTAGACGACCTCCAAGAACGAAAAAGGCCCGCATCAAAGTGCGGGCCTTTTTCATTTTCTGGTGCCGGAGATAGGAATCGAACCTACGACCTTCGCGTTACGAGTGCGCTGCTCTACCGACTGAGCTACACCGGCGTGGGCTCGCATTATTGGCATGCACTGCGCGGCGCTCAAGTGCTTTTTGCTGGGGCGCCGGTGACGGCTATTTCACCAGTTCGATGCGCTCGTCATGGATGTGGATCAGGCCCTGCTTGTAGAGGCCGCCGATGGCCTTCTTGAAGTTGCCCTTGCTGACCCGGAACATGGCGCTGATGCGCTCCGGCGCGCTCTTGTCGCTCAGCTCCAGCACACCGCCGTTGTCGCGCAGGCGCTGCAGGATCTGTTCGCCAAGGGTGTCGGCGACTTGCTGGCCGACCGGCTGCAGGCTGAGGCTGATCTTGCCGTCGCTGCGCATTTCCTTGATGTAGCCGGGCTGGCGGATACCGCTGCGCATGAAGCCGATCACTTCGTTCTTGTGGATCAGGCCCCAGTGCTTGCCGTTGATGATCGCCTTGAAGCCCATGTCGGTGGACTCGACCACCAGCAGGTCGACCTCTTCACCGGCCTGGTAGGTGGCCGGCACTTTGTCCAGGTAGCGGTCCAGGCGCGCGGTGGCAGTAATGCGGCGGCTGCGCTTGTCGACGAATACGTGCACCACGCAGTAATCGCCGATCTGCAGCGGGCGCTTTTCTTCCGAATGCGGCAGCAGCAGGTCCTTGGGCAGGCCCCAGTCGAGAAACAGGCCGACGCGGTTGATGTCGACGACCTTGAGGCTGGCGAACTCGCCAACCTGCACCTTGGGCTTGTCGGTGGTGGCGATCAGCTTGTCTTCGCTGTCCAGGTAGACGAACACGTTGAGCCAGTCGTCCACCTCGCTCGGCGAATCCTTGGGGATGTAGCGCTTGGGCAACAGAATCTCGCCGTCCGCCCCGCCGTCCAGATACAGACCGAAGTCGGTGTGCTTGACGACCTGCAAGGAATTCATACGTCCGATAACAGCCATGGTACCTACCCTCATTTTCAGGCCGGCAGTGTACCCGAGTCGTCGCCGCGAAGCCCGACCGGCAACCAGCGGTTCGTCCACTGGTCATCGAATGAACAGCGAAGCACTCAGCGGTGATACAATGGGCGGCCATCTTGATGAATCGAGTAGGCACCTATGACCGTCATGCGCGTCAAAGCATCCCACAGCAAGCCCAAGCCCGCCCCTGCCGTAGAAACCAGCGAGTCGATCGACGCTCAGGTAGCGGCGTTCCTCAAGTCCGGCGGCAAGATCCAGGAGATCGCCAAGGGCGTCAGCGGCCAGACCAATGGCCCGGCCAGCCGACACATCACCATTTCCAAGAAGTAATTTTCGTCTGTATCGACCTGCAGCGCCTTCACCCAGGCGCCAGGTCGGCAGTCCCGCCTCTCGCCCGCCCGGGCAATGATTTGAACGACTTAATTCCCATCTTCGGCGCTTGTCGCTGGCGATGAGCACACGCATGTTTCAAAATGATGACCGTCTTTTCCAGCATTGAGGTCATCGCTCGTCTGAGCCGATACGCAGTGCTGTCGTCTGTGGATCATCGTTTTAAGGAAGATACGTGCGTTTTCTCAGCCCCTGGCTGCAGCGACCGGCCAGCACCGTGCTGGTACTGGTTGTCCTGTTCATCGCGTTGCCACTGCTCGGTCGCTACTCGCTGGGCTGGTCACACCCGTTCGGTTACCTCTCCGACCTGGCCATTGGCAGCCTGCTGCTGTGGCTGGCGCTGCGTCGTCGGCTGCTCCTGGGCATTCCGCTAGCAGTGGCCTGGGTAGTCTTCAACTTGGGCACCATCGAGCTGGTCAGCGCCGTTGGCCGCATGCCCGAGCTGGCGGACCTGCATTACCTGGCCGACGCCCAATTTCTCAGCCACTCGACCCAGGGCGGTGGCCTTACCCATCCCTGGCTGGCTGGCGCTTTGATCCTTGCGGTTCTTGCGTTCTTTGTCTTACTCGCCGCGCGCCCGCCGCTGTGCAAACCGTCAGTTGTCTGGCTGCTGGCACCCGTGGCGTTGTTCGCCGCCCATGCCGTTTACCAATATCGCAGCCCCAGCGAAGCGGACCAGTGGGTGCAATTCAATCTGCCACATAAATGGCTGGCCGAAGGCGTCAGCCTGGCCCAGCTGGGCGTCGAGGACTGGATGACCCGCGGCCAACCCCACAGCCCGCCGGATGCCAGCGGCCTGACCCGCCTGGACATGGACGGCACGCCGCTGCTCAGCGAGCCAGGCCGCGCGCGCAACGTGCTGATCATCACCCTGGAAGGCATTCCCGGTGCCTATATCGGCGCCAGCCGTCGGGCCATCGGCAGCCCGTATCAGGAAGATCTGATGCCACGCCTGAGCGCCTGGGCCGAGCGCGGCATGCTGACCAGCGACTACGTGCTACACGCCCATCAGACCATTCGCGGTCTGTACGCAATGCTTTGCGGCGACTATGACAAGCTCAATTCGGGCACACCCAAGGGCATCGAGCTATTGAGCAATGCCGTGCGGGCCGCCCAGTGCCTGCCGGCCCAGCTGCGTGACAATGGTTTCAGCACGCATTTTCTGCAGGGTGCCGGGCTGCGCTTCATGGCCAAGGACCAGATCATGCCGCGCATGGGTTTCGACAAGACCCTGGGCCGCGACTGGTTCCGCAACACGCCGTACCTGGACTTCGCCTGGGGCATGGACGACAAGGCCTACTTCGAAGGCGCGCTGACTTACGTCGACGGCCTGCGTAAGCAGAAAGCGCCGTGGATGCTGACCCTGCTGACCGTCGGCACCCACCAGCCCTACTCCGCACCGGCTGACTATCTGGAACGCCATGCCAGCGCCAAACAGGCGGCTATCGCCTATCTGGACGATGCAGTGGGTGACTTCCTCGATGGCCTGCAAAAACGCGGCGTGCTCGACGACACCCTGGTGGTGGTCACCTCGGACGAATCCCACGGCATCGAAAACGTGCGCCTAGCCTCGGCCTGGGGCTTCAATCTGATGCTGGCGCCCGAGCAGGCGCAGCTGCCGTCACTCAAGCGCGGTGTGTACGGGCATATCGACCTGACCGCCTCGGTGCTCGACTACCTGGCCCTGCCGTTGCCGGCCAACATCGCCGGGCGCTCGATGCTGCGCGACTACAACCAGGGCCGCCAGATCATCTCCTACACCAACGGCCTGCTGCGTGAGCACGACGGCCAGGGCACGCTGACCGAATGCAACTTCCAGCAGGTTTGCCGGCGCTACGCCAGTCCGGGCTTTATCGCTGCCGATGCCGCATATCTGGGCCGCGTGAGCGGCAAGCCGGCGCGCCAGGTGAGCCTGCGTGCCGAGCTGCTGGATCGCTCACTGACCGATGGCCAGGACAATCAGGTGCTGCAGTTCGCCAGCAACGCGCGCATTCGTCTGAGCCCGACGCCTGGCGACGACTGGGCCGACAACCTGATTGGAGCCCAGTATCTGGAGCTACCCAAGGGCACCCAAACCCGCGTGACCCTGAAGATCAATGCGCTGAACATGAGCGCGGCAGGCGCCACGCTGCGCCTGAAGACCAAGGAGTTCGACCGCGACGTGCTGATCAACGTCCCGGAGATACCCGTCCTGAAAAAGGGCAAGCCGGTAGAAGTGAGCTTCGCCTTCGACAACCTGGACACCCGCAAGGCGTTCTCCTTCCACCTAGTGGGCGAAGGCAAGGGCTCCATCGAAATCACCGACTTCAGCGTCGAAACGCGCCCCATAGAGAGCGAGATGCTAGCCGCCAAGGTCGACGAGGAAAGCGAAGAACTGACTCAGTGACGGGGCGGCTCAGTACATCGCATAGCGGCGCTCGATCTGTGCGTATTCGCCGCTGGCGATAATCTCGGCCAGGCCCTGATCGAAACGATCACGTGCCGACTGATCACGCATGCCCAACTGGTACGAAGTCGGTGGGAACAGCCGGTACTCGGTGATCGGCTGGCTGACATCCACCTGGCGATACACCTCGCGATTGAAGTAATGCAGCACCCGCCGGTCGCCAATCACCACGTCGACCCGGCCACTGTACAGCAGGCGATTGCGGGCGATCTCCTGAGCCTCCTCGTAATACCGCGGGTTGGCCTCGGCCATGCGCTGAAATTCATCGCCCAGCACGATGCGTGCCCGCTGGAAGGCGCGAATCGAATAATTGCCCAAGTCCGCGATACGCTCGATTCGATAATTACGCGCGCTTAGCGCGATGGCCACATGCTGATAGCTGATGTAAGGCTGGGTGTAGAAGCTGTTCACTCCGCCTTGCAGGCGCGTGCTGGCGATGCCATCGAGGTCGCCACGACTATAGGCACGATGCAAGCGTTCCGGCGGTGCATAGGAGGGAATGACCTGCATGCCACCGGCACGGGCAGCGGCGACCACGATGTCGTACTCCAGCCCTCGTTGCTCGCCCTGGAAGATATACGGCGGTTTATGCGTACCAAAGCCGATCCTTAGCTCTTCAGCCGTGGCGTCGATCGCCAACAGCAGCAGTCCGATTGCCCACCACTTCATCCCAGAAACGCCCTCGCCGCGCCGACTCTTCCCTTGGCCTGGCAGGCCAGACCGTGAGCGAACAGTTTACGCGGCCAGGGCGTCGCTGGGTATCAGACCAGCGCCTCGCGCGACGCCAGACCGTCGAACACCGACGGCGTCAGCGCCGTCAGGCCGTGGCGGTCTAGCACCTCGCGCGGGTGCTGCTCGCCCGGAAAGGTGCTGTCGATCATGCTCAGCAATTGCGCGCCACGCGGAGTCAGCACGAAATTCTCGCCATTGCCACCGTCGCTTTCTGGCCGTGGGGAGATGAAACCGCCTTCGAGCAGCATGGCCTCGTAATCGTCGGCCTGGGCCTTGAGCGAGTCGAGGTTGTCGACCGGCTTGCCGGCCTGCTGCAAGGCATCGGCCAGTTCTTCGGCGCAGCGGCGCGGCACGAATGGCTGGCCGGCGCCGTTCTGTACCGCGTGGAGCATGCGTTCGACTAGATCCCAGTTGTGGGTGTGCTGATGAATCGTCATGGCTTGGTCTCCGTTCTTATCGGCGCCTGTGCGCCTGTAGAGCTGTGACGCCAGCGCCTCGCACAGGGTTCGGGTTATCCGCCGAACGTCGCCTGAACCAAGCTCTGCGCCCGCCAGTCTGAGGCCCAAGCCCCCGCACAAAGGACCTCGCCATGCTCCGCCAGCCCCTGCTGCGCCCCATCTTCAGCGCTCTGCTCGTGGCGAGCATAGCGCCTTCGGTATTGGCCGCCGAGCCGCTGCGGCTTAAGCACCTCTATCGTTGCGAGGACGTGCTCGACACCCAGCGCCAGACCTTCTGCCTGAATGCGCGCGGCGTGTCCGACGGCCAGTTGCAGGTGCTGCTCGATGGCAAGCCCCTGCCGCAAAGTGCGGTGAAGCGTCAGGACGGCTTGCGCATCACCCTCGACAGCAAGGACTACCAGAGCGGCCCGCTGTGGCTGAAACAGGGCGAGCAGGAAAGTAACCCCGTGTGGCTGTCGATGGCCGGCAGCCACGTCGTGGCCGCCAAACCGGGTGAAGTGGCAAAGAACATGGACGGCCTGAACACCTACGTCGATCTTGTCAGCGTGGTGATCGAGGAAGATGCCAACGGCTTGGATACCGCCAAGGCGCTGGCCAGGAAATACGGCGCCGAAGTGGTCGGTGCCATCGCACCGCTAAACACTTACCAGCTGCGCCTGCCGGCCGAGGACCTGGTCCAGCGTGACGCCATGGTGCTGCGCCTGGGCAGCGAGCTGAGCGTCGATGCCGTGGTGATCGAGGAATCCTCCGCCGAGGAGCAGGAAGCGCCGTCGGGCGAGAGCAAGGACGAGCAGTTGAACGAGGAGGAATGGGCCGCCAACCGCTTCGTCGATGCGGTCAACTATTACCAGCGCCGCATTCCCTCCAAACGCTCGCCCATCGCCACCAAGCCGGTACGCATCGGCCTGATCGAGCGCAACGTCGACTTCGACGCGCCGGATTTCAAGGACTATCTGGGCGCCGCCGAGCGTCAGGGCAACACGCCGCATACTCGCCTGTACAGCCGCGACGCCGACAAGCCGGACGGCCACGGCTCCACCGTCGCCGGCATCCTGGCCGCGCGCTGGGACGACGGTGGCAATACCGGCTTCCTGCGCGGCCTGGATGGCGCTGGCCCGGGCTTCGAGGTGATCGTCGACCGCAACTCGGACGCTGGCATCACCGCCAACGTCGCCGCCTCGGTCAATCTGGTCGAAGACGGCGTACGTGTGCTGAACTGGAGTTGGGGCATTCACCGCATCGGCGCAAAGGACATCAACGGCGACGAGATCGACTCGCTGGTGCGCTCCGGTATTGCCATGAGCGGCTATGAAGAGCTGCTGGAGGAGTTCTTTCTGTGGCTGCGCCGCGAGCATCCGGACGTGGTGGTAGTCAACTCGGCCGGCAACGGTGCCTCGTTCTCCGGCGCCGATGACTACCGCCTGCCCTCCTCGTTCGTCACCGAGCAGTTGTTCGTGGTCGGCGGCCACCAACGCAGCGACCGGGACGTCGCCGTGGACGACCCGGCCTACGTAAAACGGCGCAGCTCATCGAACGTCGACACCCGGGTGGACATCACCGCCGCGGCCTGCGTACGCGCCTCCACCGCCGCGGAAAACCAGCAGGGCAGCGTGCATTGCGGCACCTCCTACGCCACGCCGCTGGTGGCCGGCGTGGTGGCGTCGCTAATGTCGATCAACCCGCAGCTGCACCCGGACCAGCTGCGCATGCTGCTGCGCCGCAGCGCCATGACCATCGGCGAAGAATTCGACTTCGAGCCTACCGATGCCGATGACCTGACCGCACCGATCCTGCCGTCGGAGCGCGGCTTCGATCTCAATGACAAGGACATCGGCCGCTCCGCCCGGCTGGACATGCAGAAGGCTCTGGATCTGACCGTCAGAAGCCTGGATAACAAGTAGTAGGCGCCGGGCAGAAGCCCTGAACCATCAGCGCTGGCAGGCACTCAACCGCTCGGATACCAAGGCGTGAGGATTCGAGCATGATCAAGCACATAGCACCACTCTTCGGCCTGGCACTGGCCCTTTATGGCATGGGGCAGGCGCAGGCTTGCACCACCGAAGAGGCAGCCGGCAAGGCGCAGGAACTGGCGGCCAAGATCGAGGAAATCACCCAACGCGATCCAGAGCGCGCCGCGGTGCTGCGCCAGGAACTCAAAGAGGCGCAACCGGAGAGCAGCGGCGAGCACGCCACCGACTGCGATGCTTACGATCAGCGCTTGCAGGAATTGGAAGAAATTGGCGGCGAGGTTGAAGAACAGGTTCAATAACGGTCACCGGCAGTTGCTGCCGGTGACCCGCTAAAACATCAAGCGTCAGTCGACGGCGCCTTGCGCTTGAGAGGCGCCAGGCCGTCCTGGCTTACCAGGCCGGCATCGCTTTTCGGCTTGTTCACCGTATTACGCTTGGCTGGCGTCTTTGCCGCGGGCTTCTTGGCGATCTTCTTACCGGTTTTCGGGTCGACCTTTTTCTTCTTGGTGCCCGCGGCCTTGCCGGATGCCTTGAGGTTCTTCGGCCCCTGGTAGCTGCCCTTGAGCTCCTTGACGGTGCGTTTCTCGAAGCGCTGCTTGAGGTAACGCTCGATGCTCGACATCAGGTTCCAGTCGCTGTGGGTGATCAGCGAGATAGCCAGACCTTCGCTGCCGGCACGGCCGGTACGGCCGACGCGGTGTACATATTCGTCACCGGAGCGCGGCATGTCGAAGTTAATCACCAGATCCAGGCCCTCGACATCCAGGCCGCGCGCCGCCACGTCGGTGGCGACCAGCACCTTGACGGCGCCCTGACGCAGGCGGTCGATGGCCAGCTTGCGGTCCTTCTGATCCTTCTCACCGTGCAGCACGAAGGTCTTGAATTCCTTGGCCACCAACTTGCCGTACAGGCGGTCGGCCTGCACCCGGGTGTTGGTGAAGATGATCGCCTTGTCGTAGGTCTCGTTGCTCAGCAGCCACTCGACCAGCTGTTCCTTGTGGTAATTGTGGTCGGCGGTGATGATCTGCTGGCGGGTGCCCTCGGCCAGTTCGCTGACGCGGTTGAGCTGCAGGTGCGTGGGCTCGCGCAGCACTTTGGCGACCACTTCGCGCAGGCCAGCGCCGCCGCTGGTAGCGGAGAACAGCAGGGTCTGGTGCTCGCGGTTACACATTTCGGCCAGGCGCTGCACGTCTTCGGCGAAGCCCATGTCGAGCATGCGGTCGGCTTCATCGAGCACCAGCACCTCGACGTCATCGAACAGCAGGTTGCCGGCGTTGGCATGCTCGATCAGGCGGCCTGGCGTGCCGATGACGATATCGACCTTGCGCAGCATGGCGGCCTGCACCTTGAAGTCTTCACCGCCGGTGATCAGCCCGCCCTTGAGGAAGGTGAACTGGGCGAAGCGCTCTACTTCCTTGAGGGTCTGCTGGGCCAGCTCGCGGGTCGGCAGCATGATCAGTGCGCGCACACTGACCCGCGCCTTGGAGCTGCCATCACCAAGCAGGCGGTTGAGCATCGGCAGTACGAAGGCAGCGGTCTTGCCGCTGCCGGTCTGGGCGATCACCCGCAGGTCTTTGCCTTCCAGCGCCGGAGGAATCGCAGCGGCCTGCACCGCAGTGGGCTCGGTGAAGTTGAGCTCGGCCACGGCTTTGAGCAGACGTTCATGCAGGGCAAATTGGGCAAACACGGGGCAACCTCGATGCAAATGCTAAATCAGCCGCATAGGTTACCGCGTTCGCGCCGCGGGGCCGAATGCTTTCTCTGAATGGTTAGCGCAAAGCACTCAGGCTGCGGTCTGCATGCGCCGCTGCTTGAGCAGCAAACGGCCGCTGTCCCAGCCCACCAGCACCACCGCCACCCAGATCGGCAGGTAGGTCATGAACTGATCCGGGTCGAACTGCTCGCCCAAGAACAGCAGGCTGAACATGAACAGCAGCACTGGCTCCACATAGCTGAGAATGCCGAACAGCCCAAGCGGCAGCAGGCGCGACGAGGCCATCATCAGCGCCAGGGCGATTGTGCCGAGCAGCGCCATGCCCGGCACCATCCACCACAGGCGCGGGTACTCGGCGAACATGCCGGCCGGCGCCCAGTGGACGATCAGCCAGATGGCCAAGGGCGCCATCACCAGCATCTCCAGTACCAGGCCCGGCAACGCGTCCAGGCGCATCCAGCGGCGCAGCATGAAGTAAGGCGGATAGCCAAGGGCGGTGACCAGGGTGACCCAGGAAAATGCCTGAGCTTGCCACAGCTCGTGCAGCACGCCGGCGAAGGCGCAGACCACGGCGATCTTCTGCAGCGGGCGCAGGCGCTCGCCGTAAAACACCCGACCGACCAGCACCATGGCCAGCGGTAGCAGGAAGTAACCCAGGGAGACATCAAGCATGTGTCCGGTCAGCGGCGCCCAGACGAACATGAACCACTGCAGGCCGATCAGCGCGGCGCCCACCGGCAGCGCGGCCAGCAGCAGCGGCTCGCAGCGCAGGCGCTGCAAGGCGGTAAGCAGCAACGGCCACTGGCGCAGCAGCGTAAGCAGCAGCAAAACGGCCGGAATCGACCAGAGCACGCGCTGGGCGAACACCTGAAAGCCGTCCAGCGGCGTGAGCATCTGCACATAGCCGGGGATCAGGGCGAACAGGATCGAGGCGCTGACAGAGAACAGCACGCCGGGTCCGGAAAGCGTCATCGCGCACCTCGAGAAGGGAAAAGTCGCCCGCGCCGCTTAGCCTATCAGGCAACTGCGCGATTGCCGTGGCGGCGGCGCAGGCGGATACGCGAGTGCCGCTGTCGAACGGGCGGCGCACCATAACGGTTCACCGATGGACAAACAATCCGGGGCGGCTAGAGCGAGGCGCGCGTGATCGATATCCGATAAAAAGATAGGGCTATTCGCCCATATCTATCGAGGAAGTTGATTTGTCGGCTGGCTGACCCTAGTCTGATCGACCTATTGAGGCTGGCAGGTCAGATCCACACGCAGGCGAATGATGCTGCGGGCGAACTTCACCGTGAGGTTGCCGCTCTGTCCCGCCGCCAGGTTGGTGCTGCGGGTGCGCGGCGCCTCGGGGCCGTTGCGAAACACCGCCTTGCAGGAGGCGGCCTGCGAGCCGTAGTTCTGCACCAGAACGGCCGCCATGTTGTGGTCGATTTCCTGGGTGCTCGCCGAGATTTCGGCGCCGTTGAACTGCTTTTCCAGTTCGATGGGATAAGCCTGCGCTGCCAGCGGCAAGCAGACGATCAGCGCGCAACAGAATTTTTTCATGGCCAGCCTCCGAGGTGAGCCGACAGTCTAGAGGCTGCGCCCTGCCCGTGCACAGCCGCCTGTGAAGGAGAAGAAATGAAGGCTCCACGCGTAACCCTCGATCAGTGGCGCACTTTGCAGGCGGTGGTCGACAACGGCGGCTTCGCCCAGGCCGCCGAGATGCTGCACCGCTCGCAATCCTCGGTGAGCTACACCGTGGCGCGTATGCAGGAGCAACTGGGCGTGCCGCTGCTACGTATCGACGGCCGCAAGGCGGTGCTCACCGAGGCCGGTGACGTGTTGCTGCGCCGCTCCCGGCAGTTGGTCAAGCAGGCCAGCCAACTGGAGGACCTGGCCCACCACATGGAACAGGGCTGGGAAGCCGAGGTACGCCTGGTGGTCGATGCCGCCTACCCCAGCGCCCGCCTGGTACGTGCGTTGACCGCCTTCATGCCGCAAAGCCGCGGTTGCCGCGTGCGCCTGCGCGAAGAGGTGCTGTCCGGCGTCGAGGAAGTACTCAAGGAAGGCGTTGCGGATCTCGCGATCAGTGCCTACAACATTCCCGGTTTTCTCGGCTCGGAGATGAGCCCGGTGGAATTCATCGCCGTGGCCCATCCGGATCACCCGCTGCATCGCCTGCAGCGCGGCCTCAACTTCCAAGACCTGGAAACCCAGATGCAGGTGGTGATCCGCGACTCGGGGCGCCACCAGCCTCGCGATGTGGGCTGGCTGGGCGCCGAGCAGCGCTGGACGGTAGGCAGCCTGGCCACCGCGGCGACCTTCGTGGGCAACGGCCTGGGGTTCGCCTGGCTGCCACGGCACATGATCGAGCGCGAACTCAAGGACGGCCTGCTCAAGCCACTGCCGCTGGACAAGGGCGGTAACCGCAAGCCGGTGTTCTTTCTCTACGCCAGCAAGGACAAGGCCCTGGGCCCGGCCACGCAGATTCTCACCGACCTGATCCAGCGCTTCGACGCCGCCCCGCTCGACGCCGCGCCCGTTACCCCGGCCTGAGACGATGGCCTTTTTCGAGTACCGCGGCTGCCGGCTGTACTTCGAGGAGCACGGCGCAGGATCGCCAGTGCTGCTGGTGCACGGCCTGGGCTCCAGTACCCTGGACTGGGAGCTGCAGATTCCCGCGCTCGCCGCCCACCACCGGGTGATCGCCCTTGACGTTCGCGGCCACGGGCGCTCCGACAAACCGCGCCAGCGCTACCGTATCGCCGACTTCGCCGGCGATGTGGCGGCGCTGATCGAGCATCTGCAGCTGCCCCCCGTACACCTGGTCGGCATTTCCATGGGCGGCATGATCGGCTTCCAGCTGGGCGTGGATCAGCCGCAGTTGCTGCGCAGCCTGACGATCGTCAACAGCGCGCCGGAGGTGAAGGCGAAAAAGCCGGCTGACTACCTGCAAATCGCCAAGCGCTGGACGTTGGCCCGCCTGCTGCCGCTGGAAATTACTGCCAAGGCCCTGGCTCGCCTGCTGTTTCCCAAACCCGAGCAGGCCGAGTTGCGCCGCAAGGTCGAGGAACGCTGGCCGCTCAACGACAAGCGCGCCTACCTGGCCAGCCTCGACGCCATCATCGGCTGGGGCGTGCGTGAACGTCTTAGCTGCATCACCTGTCCTACTCTGGTGATCAGCGCCGACCGTGACTACACGCCGGTCGCGCAGAAGCAGGCCTATGTCGACGAATTGCCCGACGCACGCCTGCTGGTGATCGACGACTCACGCCATGCCACGCCGCTCGACCAGCCCGAACGCTTCAACCGCAGCCTGCTTGCCTTTATGCAGGAAGTCGAAAACACTGCCGCCACCTCAATCAAGGACTAGACCCGATGCTGAAGAAACTCGCCCTCACCGCCTGCTCGCTGCTGTTCACCGCTCACCTGATGGCGGCCGAGAACCCCACCGTACTGCTGACCACCAGCCTGGGCGAGATCGAAGTGCAGCTCGATGAGCAGAAAGCGCCGATCAGCACCCAGAACTTCCTCGCCTACGTGGACAGCGGCTTCTACAAGGGCACCGTATTCCACCGCGTGATCCCGGGCTTCATGGTGCAGGGCGGCGGTTTCGATGAAAACATGCGCCAGAAGCAGACCCAGGCGCCGATCAAGAACGAAGCCGACAACGGCCTGCACAACGTGCGCGGCACCCTGGCCATGGCCCGTACCCAAGTCCGCGACTCGGCCACCAGCCAGTTCTTCATCAACCACACCGACAACGCCTTCCTCGACCACGGCTCGCGCGACTTCGGTTATGCGGTGTTCGGCAAGGTCACCCGCGGTATGGAAGTGGTCGACCGCATCGCCCAAGTGCGTACCGCCAACCGCGCCGGCCAGCAGAACGTGCCGGTCGATCCGGTGGTGATTCTCGACGCCAAGCGCCTCTGATCCGCGCCCGAGGGTCTGTACGAAAAGTCTCCGAGCGAAGGTCAGGCGAGGCAAAAATCGGTGAGGACGCGGAGTTTACGAGTTGTAAATGAGCAGTCCGAATCGATTTTTAACGAAGCATCACCGAGCGCAGGTACTTTTCGTATAGAGCCTCTCCGGCGACCCACGCGCCAGCACACGTGGGCCCGCCCCGGCGCCCCGCGCGCCTGCCTCGAGCAGCCCTGATTCCTCCTTCTCCGCCAGAGCAGACTGCACGCCATGTTGTTTCGCCGCTTCGAAAATCTGATCGATGTCTTCAAGCCCAGCCCGGACGTGGCGCCGCCTGCCGGCATGCTGCGCTTCTACGCCCATTACCTGAAGCAGGTCTGGCCGCCGGTGCTGGTGCTGCTGGTCGTCGGCTTCTTCGCAGCGGTGATCGAAGTGGCGCTGTTCAGCTTTCTCGGCCAGCTGATCGATATGGCCCAGGCCACCGCCGATGCCCGCACCTTCTTCGCCGAGCACCAGAATGAGCTGCTGTGGATGGCCGTCGTGGCGCTGGTCATCCGCCCGCTGGTATTCGGTCTGCACAACCTGCTGGTGCACCAGACCATCAACCCGGGGCTGACCAACCTGATCCGCTGGCAGAACCATCGCTACGTGCTCAAGCAGAGCCTGAATTTCTTCCAGAACGACTTCGCCGGGCGTATCGCCCAGCGCGTCATGCAGACGGGTCCGTCGCTGCGCGAATCGGCCATGCAGGTGATCGATGCGCTGTGGCACGTGGTGGTCTACGCCGGCAGTGCGCTGTACCTGTTCGCCGAGGCGGACGTACGCCTGATCGTGCCGTTGACGCTGTGGATAATCGGCTACAGCGCAGCGCTCTGGTACTTCGTGCCACGCATCAAGGAACGTTCGGCGGCGGCCTCGGCAGCGCGCTCCAAGGTCATGGGCCGGGTTGTCGACGGCTATAGCAACGTCGCCACCCTCAAGCTGTTCGCCCACTCGCGCGAAGAGGAAAGCTACGCCCGCAATGCCATGCAGGAGCTGCTCGACAAGTTCCGCCAGCAGACGCGCATCATCACCAGTCTGGACTTTCTGATCACCTGCCTGAACGGCCTGCTGATCGTAGGCACCGGCGCCCTGGCCCTGTGGCTGTGGAGCGAATCGCTGATCAGCACCGGCGCCATCGCCCTGGCGCTGGGCCTGGTGATCCGCATCAACAACATGGCCGAATGGATCATGTGGGTGGTCAACGGCATTTTCGAGAACGTCGGCACCGTGCAGGACGGCATGCAGACCATCGTCCAGCCGCGCCATGTACTCGACCGCGAGGACGCCAAACCGCTGCAGGTGCAACAAGGCGGCGTGCGCTTCGAGGACGTGCACTTTCACTACGGCAAGAGCGGCGGCGTGATCAGCGGCCTGAATCTCGAAATCCGCCCCGGCGAGAAGATCGGCCTGGTCGGCCCGTCCGGCGCCGGCAAGTCGACCCTGGTCAACCTGCTGCTGCGCCTCTACGACCTGGAGAGCGGGCAGATTCTCGTCGACGGCCAGAACATCGCTGAAGTCAGCCAGGAAACCCTGCGCGCCAACATCGGCGTGGTCACCCAGGACACCTCCCTGCTGCACCGCTCGATCCGCGACAACCTGCGCTATGGCAAGCCCGACGCCAGCGACGAAGAACTCTGGGCAGCGGCCCGCAAGGCCCGCGCCGACAGCTTCATCACCACCCTGGACGACAGCCAGGGCGGCCTGGGCTTCGAAGCCCAGGTCGGCGAACGCGGCGTGAAGCTTTCAGGCGGCCAGCGCCAGCGCATCGCCATTGCCCGCGTGCTGCTCAAGGACGCACCGATCCTGGTACTCGACGAAGCCACCTCGGCGCTGGATTCGGAAGTCGAAGCGGCGATTCAGGAAAGCCTGGACAGCCTGATGGACGGCAAGACGGTGATCGCCATCGCCCACCGCCTGTCGACCATCGCACGCATGGATCGCCTGGTGGTGATCGACAAGGGCCAGGTGATCGAGACCGGCACCCACGCCGAGCTGATTGCCCATGGCGGGTTGTATGCGCGCCTGTGGCAGCACCAGACCGGTGGTTTCGTCGGCGTCGACTGACGTCGGGCGGGGCCAAGCAGCAAGCAAAATAGTTAGCTAGCTAACAAATATCAATTTTCATGATACCTACTAACGAGACCATCAATTTCCGCCGCTTTGGCTTTGCTGGTCATATGAGTCCACCAGGCAACGCAATCGAACCAATCGATCCGGTTGCCGGTTTTCGAATCGTCGAGGACTCCATCATGAAAATTGCAACCGCCATTACCGCTCTGCTTTCCAGTCTCGCTCCCGCCGTGTTCGCTGCCGATATCCAGCCCAAGCCAGGTGCCGGCCTGCCGACCGAGCAATACCACTACGGCATGAAAGTCGACGTGCAGAAAGTGCTGTACCGCACCGACGTTTCCGACAAGAGCGGAGTGGTGCCGGTGATCATGGTCTACACCGACAGCCAGGGTGAAACCCACAAGATGAGTTTTCTCGAATGGGGCGGCCGTTACGATGGCTGATAAGGCCTCTGTTGCCGCTACGCGTTGCTGGCAACCGCAGCGCGTAGCGGCGTCGCCTCAGGCCTGACGATACGGCAGCATCCCCCTCGCCTGCTCGGCGTAGGCCAGCACGCCCTCACGCTCCTCCTGCAGAAAACCCGCCACCGCATCACGCAAACCTTCGTGCACCAGGTAGTGCCAGGAATGGGTGATGGTCGGCTCGAAGCCGCGAATCAGCTTGTGCTCGCCCTGGGCGCCGGCATCGAAGCGCTGCAGGCCTTGGGCAATCGCCTGCTCCATACCCTGGTAGAAACAGGTTTCGAAGTGCAGCCGGTCGAACTCGGCCAGACATCCCCAGTAACGCCCATACAGGCTTTCTCCGCCCAGCAGGCTGAAGGCCATGGCCACTGGTTGTGAGCCGCGGCAGGCCAATACCACGCGGATCGCCTCGGGCATGCGCTCGGCCAGCAGGCTGAAGAAATCGCGGGTCAGGTACGGCCGCTGTCCACGCACGTGGTAGGTATTGGCGTAGCAGTGGTAGACGAAATCCCATTGCGCTTCACTCAGCTGATGCCCTTCGCGCCAATCGAAGGCGATGCCCTGCCCCGCCACCTGCTCGCGCTCCTTGCGCATCTGCTTGCGCTTGCGCGAACTCAAGGTATCGAGAAAATCCTGAAAATCCCGATAGCCGCGGTTGTGCCAGTGAAACTGGCAGCCCAGACGCTGCAGCCAGCCATCACGCTTCTGCATAACTGCATCGCTCGCCGCATCGGTGAAATTCACATGCAGGCTGGAAAGCCCCTGCTCCTCCAGCGTTGCCGTGACGCCATCGAGCAACTGCCCGGCTGCCTCAGGCGTGCCCAGCAGGCGCTGGCCGGTTACCGGTGAAAAGGGAATGGCGCCCAACAGCTTCGGGTAGTAGCCGATACCGGCGCGGCGACAGGCGTCGGCCCAGCCGTGATCGAACACGTACTCGCCCTGGGAGTGGTATTTGACGTAGGCCGGCAGCGCTGCCAGCGGCCGACCGTCGCCATCGAGCAACACCTGGTGGGCGGCCTGCCAGCCGCTGCGCCCGCCTACGCTGCCGCTTTCTTCGAGAGTGCTGAGAAAGGCGTGGCGCAGGAACGGCTGGGGTTCGCTGAGCAGGCCGTCCCAAGTGACGGCGTCGAGATCCTTGAGGGCGTGCAGACTGTAGACGGGCATCGGCTATATCCACGGGCAAACAGCGCACACTATATCGCCAATAAAAAAACCCCGCCTGAGGCGGGGTTCAAAGGAGTACCACGTTTGCAGGGTGTTGCTTAGAACACGTATTGGGCGCGCAGTACCACGCCGTCACCGCTGTCGTCATCGGCTGCAACCGAGTTGACCTGATTGTCGACCTTGGCCTTGATATAGGTGGCGCTGACCTTCACTGCTTCGTTGGCGTACCAGTTCACACCCAGGTTATGCACCTTGCCGGTCACGTCGTCGGTCGGATCGATACCCACGGTGTCGTCTTCGACGGCGATGTGGTCATAGCGGTAGAACAGCTCCCAGGCACCGATGGACTTGTTGGCCGGCTTGATGGCGTCGAACTTGCCGAGCTTGTAGGCGCGGGCTTCGCCGGTCAGAGTGTAGGCGACCTGGCCGTAATAACCCTTGGCCTTGATGTCTTCACGGGTGTCGGCATCGGCTTTCATCTTGCGGGTGATGTACTCACCCTGGACGGACAGCGGGCCCATCGCCCAGGCAGCTTCCAGGCCCATGGCGCGGTCGGTGTCGTAGGAACCGACCGGCAGGTTGTTGGCGCCGCCCAGCAGCAGACGGTTGCCGTTGGTGCCGGCGTCCTGGCCACCGTCGGTACTCACACCGCGCATACCCAGGCGGCTGCGGATGCGGCCATCGAAAGCGGTATCGGAGAGATCACGCTGGGCGAAGTTCAGGCCCAGGTGCAGCACGTTGCCAGTCTCGTGCAGCGGAGCAAACACACCGCGCAGGTTGAACTGCTTGGTGCTGTCGCCATCCTTGTCGGCGTTGGTGGCGTCCTTGGCGAAGAAGCCTGCGGAGCCGTACAGCGAATCGCCAGCGGTGCCGGAAACCTGGATGCCCATGCCGCCGTTGTGGCTGTTGGCCCAATCGACCAGATCGTAGGCCGCGGTGCGCTCAGGGGCGGTTACCCACTTGGAGCTGGTGGCTTTTTCCAGACCGAATTCCGGGTCGAAGCGGCCTACCTTGATCGACAATGGCTTGAAGCCGTTGTAGGCCAACGACGCTTCGTCGAAGTAGCCATCTTCGGAACGGTTGTCGCCACCGGCGTTGTGCGAGAAGTCATAGTTCAGCTGATAGGCCCAGTCGGTGTAGAGCACACCGCCAATTTCCAGGAAGGCGCGGCGGAAATAGCCTGCATCAGCGTTGTTGCCGTTGACGGTGTAGAAGCCGTCGAAAGTGCTGTAATCGGCCTGCAACCGACCACCAACCTTGAAGCTGAACTCCTTGTCGGTCGTCGCAACCTCAAGGCCGCCTTTGGTTTTAACCACGATGTCAGCGCCGTCGGTGGTGACGGTGCCGGCGAAAGCCTGGGCGGAAACGGCCAGAGCCAGGGCGCTGGCTGCGAAACCGGCGAAGTGCTTGCGGATCATCGAGAATTCCCCTAATTGAACTTAAGTGCTGGAAAACACCCGAGCTGTGGGCTCGTTCGTGCTGGGGGAATCTTCGCGGCGGGTTATTTCAGCGCAGTTGCTGATATATAAATATTTGATGACAAGGGAACTTTTTAATCCCTTTAAATATAACGCTTGACAGCGAAGCACTCAGCCGAGTAGCTGAATCGGCTGTATAGGGCGTACTAGAGGGGTTGCGGGAGTGAAACAGGCGGCACCTTGCGTGCCGCCTTTGTACGATCAGTGCTTGCGCAGAATCACGCTGCCGATGGAATAGCCGGCGCCGAATGAGCTGAGCACACCGAGTGAGCCGGCCGGCAGATCGTCCTGATGCTTGTGCAGAGCAATCACCGAACCCGCCGAACTGGTGTTGGCGTAAGTGTCGAGGATCACCGGCGCCTCGTGGGCTTCCGGGTCGCGGCCGAGCAGCTTACGGGCGATCAGCTGGTTCATGTTGAGGTTGGCCTGGTGCAGCCAGAAGCGCTTCACGTCCGCCACATTCAGGCCATTCTCCTGCAGGTGGGCGGCGATCAGCTCGGCCACCATCGGGCAGACTTCCTTGAACACCTTGCGCCCTTCCTGCACGAACAGCTTGTCGCGGGACGTCTGAGCGCTTTCCTCGGCGGCACGATTCAAGAAGCCGAAGTTGTTGCGGATGTTGTTGGAGAACTGGGTCAGCAGCTTGGTGCCGACCAC
The DNA here is from genome assembly GCF_900112645.1 of Phytopseudomonas straminea. Classification (GTDB taxonomy): domain Bacteria; phylum Pseudomonadota; class Gammaproteobacteria; order Pseudomonadales; family Pseudomonadaceae; genus Aquipseudomonas; species Aquipseudomonas straminea. Next base: position 418,494 of record NZ_FOMO01000002.1, read on the forward strand.
GTCGAACTGATGCTTGGAAATCGCCAGATCCGCGCGTTCCAGAATCACCGCGGTAGCCGCATCGCCAAAGATGAAATGGCTGTCGCGGTCACGGAAATTCAGGTGCCCGGTGCAGATTTCCGGGTTGACCATCAGAATCGCCCGCGCCTGGCCGAGCTGGATGCTGTTGGCCGCCGCCTGGATGCCGAAGGTCGCCGACGAGCACGCCACGTTCATGTCGAAGCCGAAGCCCTGGATACCCAGCGCCGCCTGCACTTCGATGGCTACGGCCGGATAGGCACGCTGCAGGTTGGAACAGGCGACGATCACCCCGTCGATGTCCGCAGCGCTCTTGCCGGCCCGTGCCAGCGCCTCTTTGGCCGCCGCCACCGACATCTCGCAGAGAATGCCCCACTGCTCGTTATTGCGTTCTGGGATGAAAGGCACCATACGCTGCGGATCGAGGATGCCCTGCTTGTCGATCACGAAACGACTCTTGATGCCCGAAGCCTTCTCGATAAAGGCGCTGTTCGACTCGCTCAGTGCCTCGACTTCGCCAAGCTCAATGGCCTCGGCGTGGTCCGCGTTGAACTGCTGCACATAGGCATTGAAGGACGCCACCAACTCGTCGTTGGAGATGCTGTTGGCCGGGGTATAAAGGCCCGTACCGCTGATGACGACGTTATGCACGCTGCTTCCTCTTGTTGTTGGCGATGGCCTGGCAGACCGCGGCAAGGCGCCGTCGGTACTCGAGCACGGTCTGGCGCTGCTCGTCGCTGCACAACCCGTATTCACTGGTTTTCAAGTGTGCCACAGGCACCGCGTTTTCGTCTGCACGCAGCTAAGGAGGCTGCCACAGGCGTCGACGAACCACGAGCAGCGGTCTACATTGCCGCGGTCTCCTTCTGCAATAAGGAACGGGTATGAACCTGTCGCTGCTCAGCCGCTACGCCTTCTTCGCCTTTTGCGTGTTGTTCACCCTCGGCAGTCTGCCGTTCTTGGAGCACGAATGGGTGTGGCCGCTGACCCTGGTGAGCGCCATATTGAGCGTAGTGGGCATTGGCGATCTGCTGCAAAAGCGCCATGCCGTGCGGCGCAACTACCCGATCCTGGGCAATATCCGCTACCTGGTCGAAGGTATCCGCCCAGAGATTCGTCAGTACCTGCTCGAAGGCGATAACGAGCAACTGCCCTTCTCTCGCGCCCAGCGCTCGCTGGTGTACGCCAGGGCCAAAAACGAGGGCGCCGACAAGCCGTTCGGTACGCTCAGCGACGTTTACCAGAACGGTTTCGAATTCATCAGCCACTCGATGCGCCCGGCGCCGCTGGGCGACCCTGACAGTTTCCGGGTGATCATCGGCGGGCCGCAGTGCAGCCAGCCCTATTCGGCCTCACTGTTCAACATTTCCGCCATGAGCTTCGGCTCACTGAGCGCCAACGCCATCCGCGCACTCAACAAGGGCGCGAAGCTGGGCAACTTCGCCCATGACACTGGCGAAGGCAGCATCAGCAGTTATCACCGAGAGCACGACGGCGATCTGATCTGGGAGCTGGGCAGCGGTTACTTCGGCTGCCGCACCGCCACCGGAAGTTTCGATGCCGAGCGCTTTGCCGCCCAGGCGCAGCGCCCCCAGGTGCGGATGATCGAGATCAAGCTCAGCCAGGGCGCCAAGCCAGGCCACGGCGGCATTCTGCCCAAGCACAAGATCACCCCGGAAATTGCCGAAACTCGCGGCGTGCCCATGGGCGAGGATTGCGTATCACCGTCGCGCCACAGCGCCTTTGCAACGCCCATCGAACTGCTGCAGTTCATCGCCCGGCTGCGGGAGCTGTCCGGCGGCAAACCAGTTGGTTTCAAGTTCTGCCTGGGCCATCCCTGGGAGTTCATGGCCATCGCCAAGGCCATGCTAGAAACCGGCATCCTGCCGGACTTCATCGTCATCGATGGCAAGGAAGGCGGCACCGGAGCGGCCCCCGTGGAATTCACCGACCACCTGGGTGTGCCGATGCGTGAAGGCCTGCTGTTCGTGCACAACACGCTGGTCGGCCTGAACCTGCGCGACAAGATCAAGCTCGGCGCCAGCGGCAAAATCGTCAGCGCGTTCGACATCGCCCGGGTGCTGGCCATCGGCGCGGACTGGGCCAACTCGGCACGTGGCTTCATGTTCGCCATCGGCTGCATCCAGAGCCAGAGCTGTCACACCAACAAATGCCCGACAGGCGTGGCCACCCAGGATCCGCTGCGTCAGCGTGCCCTGGTGGTCGCAGACAAGGCCCAGCGGGTCTACAACTTCCACCGCAACACCTTGAAGGCACTGGCCGAAATGCTCGCTGCAGCCGGCCTCGATCATCCTGCGCAGATGGATGCGCGGCACCTGGTGCAGAGAATGTCAGCCACGGAAATCCGCCTGTTCTCGCAGCAGCACGTATTCCTCAAGCCAGGCGAGTTGCTCAGCGGGGATATAGAGGGGGAGTTTTACGCCAGGATGTGGAAGATGGCTCGCGCCGACAGCTTCGACGCAGCGCCTGACGCAGCCTGATAAAGCGCTGCGTCAGGCCGGCAGATCAGCTCAGGCTGTCATCGATGACCAGCACCAGCTTGCCGTTGACCTGGTTGCTTTCCAGGGTCTCGTAGGCCTCATGAGCTTCGGCCACCGGGAAGGTGCGGGCCAATTGCGGCTTGAGGCGCCCCTCGCTGAACAGCGGCCACACGTGCTGGCGCAGATCGCGCAGCAGCTCGGCCTTGAACAGGTCGTCACGGTTGCGCAGGGTCGAGCCGATCAGCTGGATGCGCTTGCCGAGTACCAGCGCCATGTCCACCTCGGCCTTGCGCCCGCCCATCATGCCGATGTTCACCCAGCGCCCGTCGAGCGCCAGCAGCTTGAGGTTGAGTGCCGCGTAGCTGGCGCCCACCGGATCGAGAATCACCTCGAACGGGCCGAAATCGTCCGGCACCTTGAGGCCATCCTTGTCGCGAATCGCCCCGCCACTGGCGCCCAGGCTTTCGCAGTAGGCCAGGCGCTCCTGGGAGCCGACTGTCACCCAGCAAGCACTACCAAAGGCCTTGCACAGCTGGATGGCCGCCGAACCGACACCACTGGCGCCGGCGTGCAGCAGCACCTTCTCGCCGGGCTTGAGGCCGGCCAGCTGGAACAGGTTGAGCCAGGCGGTGGCGTACACCTCCGGCAACGCCGCTGCCTCGTGCAGCGACAGACCTTCCGGCACCGGCAGCACGTGGCGTGCATCGACCACCACCTCTTCGGCCACACCGCCACCAGCGAGCAGCGCGCAGACGCGATCACCCACCTGCCAGTCATCACAACCCGGCCCTACCTCACTGACAATACCCGCGCATTCCAGGCCCAACGCGTCGCTGGCACCCGGCGGCGGCGGGTAGTTGCCGGCCCGCTGCAGCAGGTCGGCGCGGTTCAGGCCCGCGGCCGCCACACGAATACGTACTTCCCCTACATCACAGGCCGGCGTGGGTCGATCGACCCATTGCACCTGCCCTTCAACGCCTTGCAATGCTTTCACGGTGCCTCCATAGTGCATTCGAACCTGGCCCGCCGCTAAGCGACGGGCCTTTGCATTGCGCCAATGGAACCTGGCGCCCTCAAAGACGGCCTAATATGCGTTATCAACTGTCCCCACGTCGAATCAGCATGAAGCGATCCTTTCTCAGCGCCACCCTGGCCCTCTTTCTCGGGCTGGGCGCTTTACCCCTTGCCGCCAAAACCACTCAGGCCGATCCGTGGGAATACCTGCAGCCCGATCGTGATCAGGTGATCGCCAGCCTCAACGTGGTCGAATTGCTGCAGCGTCATCACTACAGCAAGCCTCCGTTGGACGACGCCCGCTCGGAAAAGATCTATCAGGGTTACCTGAAGATGCTCGACCCGGCGCGTAGCTACTTCACCGCCGGTGATATCGCCGAGTTCGACCGCTGGAATGACAAGTTCGACGATTTCCTGAAAAAGGGTGATCTGGAACCCGGCTTCGCGATCTACAAGCGCTACCTTGCCCGCCAGCAGGATCGCCTGAACTATGTGCAGGGCTTGCTCGCCAAAGGCGTCGACAAGATCGACTTCACGGTTGACGAGAGCCTGTTGATCGACCGCGAGAAGGCGCCGTGGGCCAAGGACGTCGCCGAGCTCGACGACCTGTGGCGCAAACGTCTGAAAGACGAAGTGCTGCGCCTGAAGCTCGCCGGCAAGGAACCCAAGGCGATCCAGGAGCTGCTCACCAAACGCTACAAGGCTCAGCAGGCACGCCTGCAGCAGACCCGCAGCGAAGACGTGTTCCAGGCCTACATCAACGCCTTCGCCATGACCTACGATCCGCACACCAACTACCTGTCGCCGGACAGCGCGGAAAACTTCGACATCAACATGAGCCTGTCCCTCGAGGGTATTGGCGCCGTGCTGCAGAGCGACAACGAGCATGTGAAGGTCGTGCGTCTGGTTCCGGCCGGCCCGGCCGAGAAAAGCAAGCAGATCTCGCCGGCTGACAAGATCATCGGGGTTGGCCAGGGCGATGACGAAATCGTTGACGTCATCGGCTGGCGCCTGGATGAAGTGGTCAAGCTGATCCGCGGCCCTAAAGGCTCGAAGGTGCGCCTGGAGGTGATCCCGGCCAGCAACGCGCCCAACGACATGACCAGCAAGATCGTCAGCATCACCCGCGAAGCGGTGAAGCTCGAAGAGCAGGCGGCCAAGAAATCCATCCTCAAGCTCGACCAGGACGGTCGTCCTTACAAGCTGGGCGTGATCGAAATCCCGGCCTTCTATCTGGACTTCAAGGCCTTCCGTGCCGGTGATCCGGATTACAAGAGCACTACCCGCGACGTCAAGAAACTGATCACCGAGCTGCAGGCCGAGAAGGTCGACGGTATCGTCATCGATCTGCGCAACAACGGCGGCGGCTCGTTGCAGGAAGCTACCGAACTGACCGGCCTGTTCATCGACAAGGGCCCGACCGTACTGGTGCGCAACAGCGACGGCCGCGTCGACGTGCTGGCTGACGAACAGGATGGCGCGTTCTACAAGGGCCCGCTGGCCTTGCTGGTCAACCGCCTGTCCGCCTCGGCCTCGGAGATCTTCGCCGGTGCCATGCAGGACTACCACCGCGCGCTGATCCTCGGTGGTCAGACCTTCGGCAAGGGCACCGTGCAGACCATCCAGCCGCTTAACCACGGTGAGCTGAAGCTGACCCTGGCCAAGTTCTATCGCGTTTCCGGGCAGAGCACCCAGCACCGCGGCGTGGTGCCGGACATCTCCTATCCGGACGTGATGGACAACAAGGAAATCGGCGAGAGCGCTCTGCCCGAGGCCATGCCGTGGGACAGCATCCGCCCGGCCATCAAGCCCGAGCTGGATCCGATCAAGCCGTTCCTTACCGAGCTGAAAAACCGCTACGACGCGCGTACCGCCAATAACCCCGACTTCAACTTTGCCCGCGACCGCCTGGCGCTGTCCCGCGAGCTGATGGCCGAGAAGACCGTCAGCCTCAACGAAGCCAAGCGCCGCGCCGAGCAGGCCGATATCGAGAAACGCCAGCTGGTGATCGAGAACGCCCGCCGCAGTGCCAAGGGCGAAGAGCCGCTCAAGGAGCTGAAGAAGGAAGACGATGACGACGTCATGGCGCAGGCCGAGGAAGACAAGAAGACCAAACCGGAAGACGACGCCTACCTGACGGAAACCGGCCACATTCTGATCGACTACCTCAAGCTCAATACCCGCCTGGCCAAGCAATGATCACCGGCCAGCTGTAACCCAAAGGGCGTCGCCAACACGACGCCCTTTTTATTGCCCGAGACATAACAACAACGCCAGAAAATCATCTTCCTGTTTATTGACGCCGGGCCCGCGTCATCAAGCGGTCATCATTCTGTAGTCAAATCATGCGTATCTTGCGGGACGCAACTATCATGGCTAATAGCCATCTTCCGCTATTCGATTTGCATAGAGATACGCCATGACCGTCACCGAACAGTTGAGCTCGCTGGGCCAGATTCTCGCCCACGGCGACTTGCATAGCCTGTTCCAACCCATCGTGTCGGTCGCCGAGCGTCGTATCCTCGGTTACGAAGCGCTGACCCGTGGCCCTTCCAATAGTCCGCTGCATTCGCCACTGACCCTATTCGCCGCCGCGCGCCAGACCGGCATGCTCAGCGAGCTGGAACTGGCGTGTCGCAAGAGCGCCTGCCGCCGATTCAGCGAACAGCAGCTCGATGGTTTGCTATTTCTCAACGTCTCTCCCGATTCGCTGCTTGACGCCAACCACCAGCCCGGCCGTACCCTGCAGTTGCTGCAGACCTATGGCATCTCGCCCAGCCGGGTGGTGATCGAGCTGACCGAACAATCGCCCACCGACGATTTCTACCTGCTCGACACCGCCCTGCACCACTACCGCGACATGGGCTTTTCCATTGCGCTCGACGACCTGGGTGCCGGTTATTCCAGCCTGCGCCTGTGGTCGGAGCTGCGCCCGGATTACGTGAAGATCGACCGGCACTTCATCGACGGCATTCATCGCGATGCGGTCAAGCGCGAGTTCGTCGGTTCCATCCTGCAGATGGCCAAGGCCTCGCGGGCCAAGGTGATCGCCGAGGGCATCGAGCTGGAAGAAGAGCTCGCCGTGCTCTGTGAAATGGGCGTCGACCTGCTGCAGGGCTACCTGCTCTGCCGCCCACAGGAAACGCCGCCTACCGACGCCCGCAAGATGTTGCCCGCCCTCGGTCAGGCGCCGACGCCCCTGGGCGAGGAAAGCAGCGACCTTACCGCCCTGCTCAACGAGCAGCCGGCGGTGTCGATTTCCACGCCGACCGCCGATGTGCTGGAGGCGTTTCGCGCCCAGGCCAACCTCAACTCACTGGCAGTGCTGGACGAGGCCCAGCGCCCGGTCGGCATCGTGCATCGGCATTCACTTTCGGACGTGTTGCTCAAACCCTTCGCCACCGAGCTGTACGCGCGCAAGCCCATCAGCCGGCTGATGAGCAACGACTTTCTGGCCGTGGAGATCAGCCAGTCGCTGCAACAGGTCAGCCGCCTGCTGACCAGCCGTGCCCGCCAGCGCATGGAAGAGGATTTCGTGATCACCGTCGAGGGCTGCTACCAGGGCCTGGGGCGGGTGATCGACGTACTCAAGCTGATCACCGAACTGAAGATCCAGCAGGCCCGCTACGCCAACCCGCTGACCCTGCTGCCGGGTAACGTGCCAATCCAGCAATGCCTGGCGCGACTGCTGCAGCAGAGCCGCGAGGCGGCGGTCTGCTATGTCGACATCGACAGCTTCAAGCCTTTCAACGATCTGTATGGCTATGCCAAGGGCGACGAGGTGCTGCTGTGCCTGGCGCACTGCCTGAACGAGCGCGTCGACCCCAGCCGGGATTTCGTCGGCCATATAGGCGGCGATGACTTTCTGCTGGTGTTCGGCTCCAAGGACTGGCGCAGCCGCCTCAACCAGTTGCTGGAAGACTTCCAGAGCCAGTGCCGACGTTTCTACCTGGAAGAACACCTGGACGCCGGCTGCTTCATCAGCCACAACCGCCAGGGCCAGCGCGAGGAATTTCCGCTGCTATCACTGTCGCTCGGCGTGGTGCACCTGCACCCCGAGCACTGCGCCCTGCTGGACGCCAGCGAACTGGCGGGTCTGGCCTCCGAAGCCAAACGCCAGGCCAAGGCAGTGCCGGGTTACAGCCTGCAGGTGATCGATACCCATACCTTGCAAGGTGCCACGCAACAGGCGGTCTAACCGCGGTCTACCAGACCTTCCAGATCAGCGCGCACCAGGGCACGAATATCGAGCTTGTCGCGCGCCGCCTGAGGCAGCTCGGTGTAGTCGATGATGCCTCGCTCGATCAGTAGCGTGATGACGTCCTCCATCACCCGCAGTACGTCACGGTCGGACTCGCGCAACCAGTCGCGCTGGGCTTGAGCCTCGCCGCTGCGCAGCCAGTGGCTGACCTCGGCGCTATGAAATGCCAAGGTATCGTTCATGCCCTCGAAAGGCTGATTATCCAGACGCAACAGGCGACCATGGGCGCCGCGGAGCGCGTAGACCACCGGTTTTCCCTCATCCACGCAGGCCTCCTTGATACTTGCCATAGTCAGGACAACAGGCTGATAACCGTGAAGCGGCTGATTGTAGCCTGGGCGACCAGGGTATCGGATACCGATGCGTAGCTGCTCGAGCTCTTGCGCATCAGGTTGTATACCGCGGTCACATAATCGCCTGCCCAGCGCTGCTCGTCGTCGCCCAGCTGACGGGCCAGAAAACTGCGAATCTCGTCCTGGCGCTGGCGTAGCTGCTCGCCCAGTTCCTGGATATGATCCAGCACCTTGACCACGGTATCGAGCATTCGCCGGACCTCACGCGGTTCTTCCAGCGTTTCCAGCGCCTGGGGCTGCAGCAGCTGCGATTCGACCGGCTTGAGTTCGGTGAAGCGCTGCGCGGCGAACAAAGCTCCCTCGCCCTTCACACGGAGATGTTCGCGCAGAGTCTGCCAGTCGGCTTCGCGGGCGGAAAAGACCAGCGCGCCGTCGGTCGTCAGCTCACTGCGAATTCCGGCCGGGGCCAAGCCGACATTGAAGCGGCGCAGGATCTGCTCCTCACTCAACCCTTCGTCGAGCACCACCGCGACCGGTTCCTGGCTGCTGCGCCCGATGCTGAACAACAGACTTTCACGCCCGGCCTGCTGGAACGTTTGCAGGGATTCAAGCCCCGGCAAGCTGAAGCGCACCCGCACCGGCTCGTTCAGGTGCAGATTGAGCTGGCCATCCAGGCTGCCGGCACTGCGGGCACTGCGCTGCTCGAGTAACGAGCGTAACTCGCCCAGCTGCGCACCCACGCCTTCGCGATCCTGCATCCGCGCGTTGCCCAGCTCCCGGCTCAGGCTCAGCTTGAGCGGCACCAGGGTCGCGGACAGCTGAGCCAGGTAGCTGCTGGCCGATTGCATGGTGGTCAGTTGCTGATTGAGCTGCAGCCCGAAACCGGCACTCTTGCGGCCCTGGGCCGAGCCCACCGCCGCGCCGCGCTCCGACTGCGTCTGTTGCGCGGCATCGGCTACGGTGACAAGCGAGCGCTTGGGCGCCTGCCGGTCAAGGCCACTGACGATCGGGGAATGCTTGTCGACCCGCATGCTTTGTCGCTCCTCAGAGCAGATTGAACAGCGACAGCTCGCTTATCTTCAGATAGGTCTTCTGCGTCGACTGAACGGCCAGCAGGTAGTCGTTGAAGCGGATGTTGGCGCTGGCGTAATCGAGACGCGACAACTCGCCCTCGACACGCTGGTTGACCAGGGAAACGTCTTCGTTGCTGTCGTTTAGCAGGGTCAGTGCGTTCTGCCGGCCGCCCAGGTCGGTGACCGAGGCCATCACCCGGCTGTGAGCCGAGTCCAGGGTATCCAGGGTGGAGGTGATCAACTGGCGTACTTGCGGGTCGGTGCTGTCGAGCGCCGGGTCCTGCAGGGTGGTCACCAGCTCGCGCATCTGGTTGAGCAGGTCGACCGAGCCGCCAAATACGTCGGCGGCAGTGACGTTCTCGGCCACCATTACGCCATTGGCAACCAGCACCTGGCGCTGCTTGTCATTGCCGCCAAGCTGGTAGCCGGTGGCCTCGTCGTAACTGATCGCCGGTTGTTCGCTCAGGGTGCCGGAAAACAGATAGCGCCCCTCTTCATCACGTACGTTGGCAAAACTCAAAATCGACGACTCGATGATCTTCAGCTCGCCGGCGATCGCACCGAGATCCTCTGAGGCGTTGGCACCGTTGGCAGCCCACAGCAGGCGATCACGGGCACTGAGCAGGGTGTCGGAGATCGACTTCAGGTTGGTTTCCTGCATCGACAGGCTGCTGCTCAACGCGCCGATGTTGGTCTGGAACTGCTCCAGGCTCGCCTCCGAACGCTGGATGCGCAGCAGCCTCACACTGGCGATGGGATCGTCGGAGGGCAGCTGCAGACGTTGGTTGGTCGCCATTTGCTGCATCAGCTTGGCCAGCTCGACGGAGTTCTGATTCATCGACCCCTGCATGGTGGCAGTGATCTGGGCATTGGTGATGCGCATGCGAGAAGGCTCCATGGCCGCGGTCAGAAGGCCGCGAGCAACTCGTCGAAAATCTGATTGGCGGTGCTGATGACTTTCATGTTGGCCTGGTAGGCCTGTTGGTAGTCCATCAGGGCGATCGCTTCTTCATCGCGGTTCACGGCGCTGACGCTGTCGCGCCGTGCTTTGGCCTGGGTGGTGACCCCGGTGGCGGTATTCAGGTCGCTCTGGTTCTGCCGGCTGGCACTGGCCACCTGGCCAAGCAGCGTGGCGTAGGCATCGTTGAGGGTCAGGGTGTTGCCGGCAACGACCACGCCCTGGTCCTTCAGGGCGACCAGCTTGAGCAGGTTTTCATTGTTGCCCTTCTCGTCAGCAGCGGAGGACAACGCCAGCTCGCCGGGCGCCAACGGGTTCAGCACCAGCATGGCGCTGCTGTCGGCCTGGAAGGTAAACAACGGCTTACCCGCAGTACCGTTCAGGTCGAAGCCACCGGCCAGGGTCGCATTGACCAGCCCGGCCAGCGCCGAGGCCATGTCCTGCAGCGCGGTCTGCTGCGGGCGCAGCACGCCATACTCCGCTTCGTGCAGGCCACCAAGGGCGCCGCCCAGGCTGTCCTCACGCAGCGCGAAGTCGGTGTCGGCGAAGCGCAGCGCCATCGATTGGGTACCGTCGGCCTCGCGGGTCACACTCAGGCTCGCGGCGCGGTTGCCGGCTACCAGCGGCTGACCGTTGGTGAGCGACACCTCCAGTGCCCCCTTCGCATCCTCATGGATACGCAGCGCAGCATGCTGCGCGAGCTGCTGCACCAGCACGTCACGCTGGTCACGCAGAGCATTGGTGTCGCCGCCACTGGCCTGGGTTTCGACGATGCTGCGATTGAGCTCGGCGATGTTACCGCTCAACCCGTTGACCTCCTGCGCCATGGTCGAACGCTGCGCCTGCAGGCCATCGAGCTGAGCCTGCAAGTTGCCGCCCAGGCCGTTGAAACGCTGCGCCAGGTTGCCCGCCTCGCTGATGATCTGCTGGCGCAGGGCGATGGAATCCGGGGTCGCCGACGCACCACTGAGCGCAGCGAACAGCTGGTCCAGGCCGATGCTGATGCTCGAGCCGTCGGATGCCATAAGTTGCTCCACTGCGGTGAAGTACTGCTGTGCACCCTGATGGAACTGCTGCACGCTGGTGGCGCGCCACAGCTGCTGGTTGTCGAAATCGTTGGACAGACGGCGGATCGAACTGACCTGCACGCCGCCGCCAGCACGCAGCGCGCTGCTGCCGGCCAGCGACGAGAATTGCGTGTCCAGGCGGCTGAAGCCGGCGGTCTGGCTGTTGGCGATGTTCTGAGCGGTGGTATTGAGGGCCACCTTGGCGGCGTTGACGCCGCTGTAACCAATCTGGTTGAGGATGCTCAAGGCTGCGACTCCTGACGCTCGGTGCGAATCGGTTGAGCGAATGCCAGCGACAGCCCCCGGTGTCCGTGGCTCGCGGCAGCACTGCGCTGCTGCTCTTGCAAGGCGACCGATGAGGGCGGTGAATTAAGCGGCGCCGCCGAGGAAAGCGGAACCGCTGCGCCAACTGCCCCCGCGCCGAGGATCCGCCGCGTATAGGTACGGGTTTCCTCGAACGGGATGCGCTGGATCCACTCGCCGGTACTCAGGCCGCCCTGACGCGGATCGCCATTACTCTTGAGCCACTCGTCCACCTTGCCCGGCCCGGCGTTGTAGGCGGCCAGCGCCAACGCCTGATGGCCGTCGTAACGCTCCAGCATCTGCTGCAGATAGGCGCTGCCCAGGCGCTGGTTGTAGTCGGCATCCTGGGTCAGCCGGCTCTCGTCATAGGGCACGCCGAGGCGCGCGGCCATTTCCTTGGCGGTATCGGGCATCAGCTGCATGAGGCCGCGCGCGCCCTTGGGAGACACGGCATCGACGCGGCCGCCCGACTCCTGGGCGATGACTTTATCGACCAGCTGCGAAAAGGCCTTCGAGCCCTGGCTGACCAGACTGTCGACCTGCCCCCAGGTACGCTGCAGCGCGATGGCGAAGCCGCCACCGCCGACCGGCCCGGGCGCCGGCCCACGGCCATCCGCAGTAACACGCTGGTCGGCGCCGCCGGAGAGTTGCTTGACCAGCAGCTCGGCAATACCACCCTGGCGCTGTTGCGACAGGCCATCAGCCAGTGCCTGGTCGTGCAGGTCACGCAAGGTATCCAGATCGCGGCTGCGCGTCAGGCTGCCTTCGCTCAGCACGTCACCGGCCTTGCGCATCTGCTTGAGCAGCTGCTGCAGAAACAGCGCTTCAAACTGCTCGGCGGCCACTTCCAGCTGTGAGCGAACCACGGGTTGCTCGCCAGCGCGGCTGGCCGGGCGTGAGTTAAGTGAAATGACGTTCATGGCTTAGATCACGATCAGTTCGGCGTTCAGGGCACCGGCCTGCTCCAGGGCCTGGAGGATGCTCATCACATCATCCGGGGTGGCGCCGAGGCTGTTGACGGTATCGATGATGCTTTCCAGGCTGGAGCCTTCCGGCCAGCGGAACATCGGGTTGGCTTCCTGGGCGACTTCCACGTCAGATTGCGGCGTGACCACGGTCTGCCCTTGCGAGAAAGGTGCCGGCTGGCTGACCTGAGGATTTTCCCGGATGGTCACCCGCAAATTGCCATGGGAGACCGCCGCGGCCTTGACCCGCACGCCCTGCCCGACCACCACGGTGCCGGTGCGACTGTTGAACACCACACGCGGGCGCACGCGCCCCTGTTCGACCTCCACGGCTTCGAGCAGCGCCATGAAACTGGTGCGCTGGCTCGGCGTCTGCGGCGCCCTGACACTGACTCGAGTGCCGTCCAGGGCGCTGGCCAGGCCCGGCCCGAAGGTCGCCTCCAAGGCACGGACGATATGGGTGGCCGTCTGGAAGCTCGGCTGGCGAAGGTTGAGCATGATGTCCGGGCGGGTGATGAAATCGCTGCCGATCATTTTCTCGATGGTCGCACCATTGGCGATGCGCCCGCTGTTGGCACTGTTGATGGCGATGCTCGAACCGCTCTGCCCTTCGGCCTTGAGGCCGCCGACCACCAGGGCACCCTGGGCCAGTGCATAGGTCTCGCCGTCCACACCGAGCAGCGGGGTGAGCAGCAATTGCCCGCCGCGCAGGCTCTTGGCATCGCCCAGGGATGACACAGTGATGTCGACCGTTTGCCCCGGGCCGTAGGAAGGCGGCACTTCGGCGGTGACGGTCACCGCGGCGACGTTCTTCAGCTTGGGGTCGACGTTCTCCGGCAGGTTGACGCCGAACTGCTTGATCATGTTGGCGACCGACTGGCTGGTGAAGCGCACTTGGCTCTTGTCGCCGGTGCCGTCCAGGCCTACCACCAGTCCGTAGCCAATCAGTTGGTTGCCGCGAATCCCTTCGACATCGACCAGATCCAGCAACGGTACGGCCTGCACCAGCGGCGCGAGGCCGAGCAGCGCGACGGCGCACAGGCGAATAAGCGGGGCACGCATGGCAGCTCCTGTCACAGCGGGAAAATCGGATGGGTGAAGAAGCGCGTCAGCCAGCCCGCCGAATTGCTGTCGTTGAGCACGCCGCGACCGGCGTAGGAGATCTGCGCGTTGGCGACGTTCTGGGAGGAAATCTGGTTGAAGCGGTTGATATCACCGACCCGCACCAGGCCGGTGAGGCGAATGAACTCTTCGCCCTGATTGAGCCTGAGGCCCTTTTCACCGCGAACCAGCAGGGTGCCGTTGGGCAGTACCCGATGCACAGTCACCGCGATGGAGCCGCGCAGCGAGTTCTGCTGCGAGCTCTGCGCCGAGCCATTGAAGGTACGGTTGGCCGCGGCGCTGCTTTCCAGGCGTTCGTAGTTGTTACCCAACACCCGCGGTATACCGATATTCACGCCCGCCTGCTTGCCGAACTGCGTGCCGGCGCTCTTGCTCGACTGGGTACTTTCCTGCAGCACCACAGTGAGGATGTCACCGACACGCAGGGCACGTTGATCCTGCAGCAGCGAGCCACCATAGCCATTGCGATACAGGCCGCCAGCCACCGTGGGCGGCAGGCTGTAGTCCAGCTCGGGCGGCTGATAGGCGGCGGAATCCTCCTCGGGCAGCATTTCCTTGAAGCTGGCGCAGCCGGCCAGACACAGCACGGCGAGCAGCGAGAACAGGCGAAGGCTCATGGTCAGACGGTCTGGTTGAGGAACTGCTGCATGCCGGACGCGGCGTCCAGCACCTTGGCGTTGGCCTCGTAGGCACGCTGGATGGCGATCATGTTGACCATCGCCTCGACCACCTGCACGTTGGAGCCCTCCAGCACGCCCTGCTTGAGGCCACCCAGGCCTTCCTCGCCCGGTACGCCCTCCTGGGGCTCGCCACTGGAAACGGTCTCGCGGTACAGGTTGCCGCCCAGGGCTTCCAGGCCCGCCGGGTTGGCGAAGTTGACCAGGTTGATCTGGCCCAGCTCGGACGGCAGCGAATCACCGGCCAGCACCGCCGTGACGATGCCGTCGCTGCCCACCGTGAAGCGGCTGGCGCCAGCCGGTACTTCGATGTTCGGTGTCAACGGCAAGCCCTGAGCATTGACCATCACCCCTTCGGCGTTGAGCTGGAACTGGCCGTTCTCGGTGTAATAAATGTCGCCGTTAGGCGCTTCGACCTGGAAGAAGCCGGCGCCGACGATGGCCAGATCCATTGGCTGGTTGGTGGTCTGCATGCTGCCTTCGGTGAATACCTTCTGGGTGCCGACCACCCGCACGCCGCTACCGAGCTGGATGCCGGACGGCACGGTATTGACCTGATCGGCCTGGGCACCGGGCTGCAGATCGATGGAATAGAACAGATCCTCGAAGACCACTCGATCGGCCTTGAAGCCGACGGTGTTGACGTTGGCCAGGTTGTTGGCCACCGCCGACAAGGCAGTGTCCTGGGCCGTAAGGCCGGTCTTGCTCACCCACAATGCAGAACTCATTTCACGCTCCTGTTAACCCTGGCCACGAATCAGCCGGTTGCCCGCCTCGGACAGATTTTCGGCAGCCTTCATCATCTTCACCTGGGTCTCGAACAGACGCCCCAGACTCATGCTCGCCACCAGTTGCTCGATGGACGACACGTTGCTCGACTCCAGAAAGCCGGACACCAGGCGCACGCCTTCGTCCGCCTCTGCCTGTACGCCATCGGCGCGGATCAGCAGGCCGCTTTCGTCCTTGCGTAGCGCGTCGGCGGGTTCGTTGACCAGCTTGATGCGCCCCACTTCGGCGGTGACGAAGTCGCCGCGCGGCACCACCGAGACGATGCCGTCACGACCGATGTTGAGGCTGTCGTATTCGGGCAGCACGATCGGCCCGCCCTCGCCCACCACCGGTCGGCCATGCAGGGTCAGGCGCATCTCGGCGTCGACCACCAGATTGCCGTTGCGGGTGTAGAGCTCGCGCCCTTCGCCATCCTGCACGGCGATCAGGCCGGGGCCCTGGATGGCGAAATCCAGCTCGCGGCCGGTTGCCATCATCTGGCCCTGGCTCAGGTCCACGCCGTTGTCGCGCACCCTCGCCAGGTGCCGGCTGGCATAGCCGTAGCCATCCACGCTGGAGGCCTCGGCCTGTTCCAGGTCGGCGCGAAAGCCGCTGGTGTTGACGTTGGCCAGGTTGTTGGCACGCACTTGCAGCGAGGTCATCGTGCGGCTGGCCGCGGTCATCGCGGTGTATCCCAAACGATCCATGGATCAGCCTCAGATTGCGTTGAACAACACCTGGGTGAGTTCCTTGTTGGTGGTCAGTACCTTGCTGTTGGCCTGGTAGTTGCGCTGGCCTTCCATCAGGTTGACCAGTTGCTGGGTCAGGTCGACGTTGGAACCTTCCAGCGTACTGGCCGCCAGGGCGCCGAACGAGCCGACACCGGGAACCCCGAGCAGCGCCTGGCCGGAATCGGCGGTCTCGCTCCAGGCCGTACCGGTTTCGTTGCGCAGGCCCTGGGCGTTGGCGAAATTGGCCAGTACCACCTGGCCCTGCAGCATGCGCTGGCCGTTGCTGTAGTTGGCGTAGATCATGCCGTTCTTCTCGACCGCCATGCCGATCTGCTCGCCCGCCGTATAACCGTTGGCGACGTTGGTGGTGACCACGAACGGCGAGCCGAACTGGCTGGTGCCGGTGTAATCGAGAGCGATGCTGATCGCGTCGGCGCCCGGCACGTTGGCCGTCAGGGTGGTCGGCGCGGTAGGCGCGGTCAGCGCGCCTGCGGTCGAAAAATTCAGGGTGGTCGGCGTGCCGACGGCCGTACCGTCCAGGTAGTAATGACTCTGCCAGGCGTTCTCGGCGGTCTTGACGAAGTACTGGGTGAAGGTGTGTTCACGTCCCAGGGAGTCGTACACCCGGGAGGTGTAGGTGGAATTGAAGCTGTTGCTGTCGGCCGGGTCGAAGACGGCGACCGTCGGCACGGCATCGTTGGCATTGAGGTTGGTGACGAAGTCCAGGCTATCGCTGGCCCTGGCCGGCAGGTTGGCGCTGCTCAGCTGGAGGTCGCCGACCGCACCGACCTGCAGATTGCCGGCGGCGTCGACGCCATAGCCCTGCACGCGTGCACCACTGGGGGTGGTGACGAAGTTGTCCTTGTCCGGCCCGAATACCCCGGCTCGTGTGTACTGCACCTCGCCACTGGCGCTGCGCACGGTGAAGAAACCGTCGCCGGCGATAGCCAGATCGAGGCTCGAACCGGTGCCGACCAGGGCGCCACGCTGGCTGATGCTCTGGGTGGTGGCCAGGACCTCCACGCCCATCATCTGGCTCTCCGCGTAGACGCTGCCGAACTCGGTGCGCGACGACTTGAAGCCTGTGGTGCCGACGTTGGAAATGTTGTGACTGATGGTGTTGAGCTGCTCGTTGACCGCGTTCAGGCCACTCAGGGCGATGTTGAAACTCATGGAATACCTCTGCGTGAAAGACGGATCAGAACAGGTCCGCGGTGCGGGACTGGCCGAACTCGGTCAGGGTGTAGAACGGCACCGATCCGACGCCGTCGATATCCAACATCGGGCCGCTGTCACCGACCCGTACCCGCGTGACCACACCGGCGACCTCGACGGTGGGCACCTCGCCACTGGCAGTGACCACCGCCACCTTGAAAGAACCGGGGCGCAGACCGAGCGCCGCCGGGTCGATGGTGAACGGCACCTCCCCCGGCACCTGGCTGCCCAGCTCCACACGGGTGACCACGCCATTGCTGTCGGTAAGTTCCAGCTGGGTCTTGGCCGAGGCGTGTTCGAGGTTGAACGAGCCCTTCACGGGTTCGCCGTCGAGGCTCAGCGACTCGACCGCCACCTTCACTTCCTGATTGACCAGCCCGGCGGCGGTCAGGGTCTGCAGGTTGTCCAGCAGCACCAGGTTGCTCTGGCTCATGGCCGCCATGTTTTCCAGGCTCTTGACCTGGGACATGGCCGAAAACTGGTTGAGGAACTCGGTGTTATCCACCGGGCTGGTGGGATCCTGGTTCTGGATCTGCGCCACCATCAGCGAGATGAAGGTGTTTTCCATCTTCGCCGCGTCGCTGAGGTTGACCGCGCCCTTGATCTGATCGGAGGAATCGGAGCCGTTAGCCGACAGGCTCGTGCCGGTGACCACGGCCATCAGTTTTCACCCAGCCGCAGCAGGCCCTGCTGCATGCTCTTGACCCGGTTGAGCACCTCCACGCCTGTTTCGAAGCTGCGGGTAGCGGACATCATGTCGGTCATTTCCTCGATCTGGTTGATGTTGGCGTAGTAAACGTAGCCCTGACCGTTGGCCAGCGGATTGCCAGGCTCGTAACGGCGTACCGGCTCACGACCAGACGGCACCACATCGAGCACCTGTACATGGGCGCCGCCCATGCCGGCACTGCGGGTCAGCTGGCCGTTCTCGTAAATGGCGGCGAATACCGGCTTGCGCGCCTGGTACACGTCAGCTGGGTCGGCTGCGGCCGACTCGGCATTGGCCAGGTTGCTGGCCACGGTATTGAGGCGCACGGTCTGTGCGTTCATGGCGGTGCCGGCAATGCGGTAGAGAGAATCGAACGACATGCTCAGCGGCCCTCGATGGCTTGCTTGAGGCCCTGGAACTTCATGCTCAGGAACGTCAGGCTGGTCTGGAAATCCATGGCATTGCGCGAGAACTCGGCCTGCTCCACCGCCAGCTCGACCGTGTTGCCGTCCAGCGAAGGCTGCATGGGCAAGCGGTACTGCAAGCCGGCATCGGTACTGCGGCCCAGCGCCGAAAAGGCCGAACCTTCGAGCTGCCTCATCTCGCTGGCGAAATCGATGTCACGGGCCTGGAACCCTGGCGTATCCTCGTTGGCCAGGTTGGCCGAGAGGATTTCGCTGCGCTGCATGCGCAGCTCGAGGGCACGCACATGTACCCCCAGGCTTTCCTCGATCCGTATACTCATCGCACGCTCCCCCCACATCCATCGCTGTTGCGGGTACGAGAGCAGAAATCGTGCCCACTCGATAAATTTAAGCAAGCTACTGATTTAAATGGATTTTTCAGAAAAGCCAGACACTCGGACAACAGCCACGCTTCCGCTTTTACAGGAAGCCCTGGCCGCAGGCGGAAACCTCGCTTCCGCCACGACGGCCGTTGCCGCCGCGCTGCTGGCGGTCGCGCTGAGCTATTCGAATGGGGCGTTTGCCGATTCCGGGCAGCAGATCGACGCACGTATTCGCGCCTACCTCGCCAGCCAGCTCGATGAATATGCCGAGCAGCAGGGCTGGCAGAACCCGCAGATCACCTACAAGCGCACTGTGCTGGGCACCAGCCTTACGCTGCCCAGCTGCGCCTCGGCACTGCAGCTCGAGCGCCTCGACGAAGGCCGGGGCCTGCTCGAACGCCAGCGTCTGCAGGTGGCCTGCCCGGGCGATGGCGGCTGGCAACAGGTCAGCCTGGTGACGCCCAGCGTACTGCTGCCGGTGCTGGTCGCCACCGCCGTGACGGATCGCGGCGCGCCACTGGCGGCCGAGCAGTTTCAGCTGCAGGAACAGGACGTCGCCAGGCTGCCGCGCGGTTACTATCAGGATGCCGATGAGGTCGCTGGGCAGATCGCCAAGCGGCGCATCAGGGCGGGCCAGGTGCTGACCCCCAATCTGGTTGCCCCGGCCTTGCTGGTCACGCGCGGGCAGACCGTGACCATGATCGCGCGCCAGGGCGATATCCAGGCCAGCACCGCGGGCACCGCCCTCGAAGACGGACAGATGGGTCAGCTGATCCGCGTGCGCAATCAGGCTAGCGACACGGTGATCCGCGCCAGGGTCAAGGCCAAGGGCGTGGTGACGACGCAGCGCCAGTGAGCCGCAAAAGCAGTGTTCGATATCTGGCGCCATTTTTTTGCAGAAAACATTTAAGTCCCTGACAGCAGCTGTCGCCTTCACCGGTTAGCAGGCGCAAAGCCAGCTCCCAACCAACCGTCAGAAGGACGATTCGAAATGGCTCTGTCGATCCACACCAACTACGCATCCCTGGTCACCCAGTCGAACCTGAACAAGACCAACGGCAACCTGTCCACCGCGCAACAGCGCCTGGGTACCGGCTACCGCGTCAACAGCGCCGCCGACGACGCCGCTGGCCTGCAGATCGCCACCCGCCTGAATGCCCAGTCCCGCGGCATGGACGTTGCCTCGCGCAACACCGGCGATGCCATCTCCCTGCTGCAAACCGCTGAAGGCGCCTTCACCGAAATCACCGACATCACCCAGCGTCTGAAAGACCTGGCCACTCAAGCGGCGAGTGATACCAACAGCGCAGACGACCGTACCGCACTGCAGGGCGAGTTCGACGCACTGGCCCTGGAGATCGAGAACATCTTCCAGAACACCACCTACGCTGGCGAAAAACTGTTCGACACCGGCGGCAAACTGCAGGCAGGTCCGGTCAACTTCCAGATTGGCGCCACTGCTGACGAGACATTGGCCTTTGACGCCTCGACCAAGGTCGACGGCATGGCAACCCTGATCACCGATATCAAAGCCCTGACCTTGGACGACGCAGCCAACGCTGGCGCGGCCATCACTGCCCTGGCAGATGGCCTGGACGATATCGGCGCTCTGCGTGCCGACTTCGGTGCCAACATCAACCGGCTGAACCACACGTCCAACAACCTGGCCAACATGAAGGACAACACCGATGTTGCCCGCGGCCGCATCATGGACGCCGACTTCGCTTCCGAAAGCGCCAGCATGACCAAGAACAGCATGCTGATGCAGTCCGGTATTTCGATGCTGCGCCAATCCGGCCAGATGCCGAGCATGGTCATGTCCCTGCTGGGCTGATCCAGCCGCAGCGACAAGCCCTTCGACGCCCCCGCCCTCGTGCGGGGGCGTTTTCGTTTGCGTGACAAAACCGGTCGTGCACACCGCTGAAGTGATCGGGTCGGCAATTTTCAGCCCTCCATACTCGACAAAATGTCACAGCAGTCATGCTAAAAAAGTTGCAGTGACGGTTTTACAACGCCAATATGCCGCCACAAATGGATGCTATACCTCCTGAAATGGAAAAAGTTCACGTTCGCCTATGACGCTTTCCTCTTCCCTTGAAATCGACCTGGACGGCCCCTGCTTCCGATTGCAGATCGGTGGCGCGGGTGGCGAAGCGTTGTTTCAGCCGGCGCGCTACCTGCTGATATTGCTCAATGGCGAGCAACAAAAGCGTGTGGAACTCGGCTATTCGGGTAGTCGCTTGCTGGAGCGCCTGCTGCAGACGCCTGGCGAAGTGATCGCCAGGGAGGATTTGCTTCAATACGCCTGGGCGGATCGTGTAGTCGGACAGGGCAGCCTGAACCAGCAGATCTACACCCTGCGCCAACTGCTGGGCGATGAACAGAAACGCGACATCATCCAAACCCTTCCGCGCCGGGGGTACCTGCTCAACCCCAGCACCGTGCTGGAAACCCTGCAGCCTGCAGCCACTGCGGCACCAGCGCTGCAAGCGGCGCCAACTGCGCAAGTGATCACGAAAAAACGCCCTGGATTTCAGTTGCGCTGGCCGGCCGCCTTGATGGCCGCCGGCACATTGCTGCTGTGCAGCAAGCTGGCCAGCGACAAGGAAACCGACTTGCAGTTGTATGCCACGCTGGGCCAGTTGAGCATTCTCTACGTCGCTCAGAACCCGCGACAGCTTGCCCAGCTGCAGCATCTGGCGCAGCCCGCGGTCAGTGGCCTGGCCGAGCTAAGCGAGCAGCCGCGCGTGGTCACGGTCACCGGCATCGGAGAATTCGTGCAGGTGCTATGCCGCAACCCGGACAGCCGACAAACCCACTGGCTGGAAATCCATCAATCACGGCTCAGTGCAGTGCCGGAACAACACCTGCGAAGCTGCCTGATATGACGCGTGGAAAAAAGATTCTGTTATTCACCGGCACCCTGGCGTTGGCCCTGGTCACCCTGTCTCCCTGGTCGGCGGAAAGCTGCCTGCAGGGCCGCTACAGCAGCCAGGGCACCCTGCTGCTCGCTGATGGCAGCAGCACCCAGGTCACCCATGCGATGCAATTCAGCGACCAGCGCTTCTATGGGCTCAGCCGCCAGCAAGGCCTGATCGTGGAATTCAATGGCCGGGTTGAAAAGCACCAGAAGGGGCACTACCAACTGGTGGTTGAAAAGGGCAACGCCACGGAGCTGGATGCCAGCGCCGACGACTACAGCCTATTCACCCACCTGTTCACACGTCGCAAGGGCTCAGTGATCAACCTGACCGCCATCAACGACTGCCTGTACGCCACCGAAACCAGCCAGGTCTATTGTCGCGACTAGCGGCTCACAGCGCCTTGGCGTCAGGCTGCGCATCACCGTTGCCGAGCAATTGCGCCCCCTGCTCGCTAACCCGGGCACGTAGCGCCGTGCTGTCGAACAACTGCCGATACAGCGCCTCGGCCTGATCGGTCAGCAGGAGGATTTCCACCCGGCGATTGGCACCGTCCTCCGGCTGATCCGGCCGAATGGGCATACCGTCGGCATGGGCCGTGACCTGCAGTACGCGCGCCACCGCAATGCCTTTCTCGACCATCACCCGGCGCGCCTGCAGCGCACGGTCACCGGAGAGATTCCAGTTGTCGTAGCCGGTAATACTGCGAAAAGCAGTCGAGTCGGTATGTCCGCTGATGATCAGCTTGTTGTCGGCACCGGCCAGCACTGCTGACAAGCCACCCAGCAACGCCAGAAAATGCGGATCGATCTTGGCGCTGCCACGGGCGAACATGAAGCGTTGCGCATCATCCTTGAGAACGATGCGCAGCCCCTGAGGCACGATTTCCACCTCCAGGTTGGCTTCGGCATCGAGTTGCTGCTTGATCTGTTCCAGCAGGGTGGCCAGCGACTGCATATCGCTGGCGCTGCCGTAATGCCGCACGGGCTGCGCCTCGCCAGCTTCGCCTGCCTGCCCCTGGCCACTGGCGTACTCGTCCGAAGGTCGCTCGGGCTGCGGCCGAGGTACCGATACGCCGTCGAACTCCAGCGGCGTTCGGCTGGTGCCCTCGAAGACCCCGGCGCCCCCGTCGACCAGCGGGTTGGTGAGCATGTCGCCCTGGGATGGGCTGGTCATTTCATTACGCGGGTTGACGATCCACAGCACCATGAACAGCGCCATCATTGCCATGGTGAAATCGGCGAAAGCCACCTTCCAGGCGCCGCCGTGGCCTTCTTCATGGCCCTTGCGCGAACGCCGCTTGATGATGATCTCATGGCCCTGAGCGGCCCCACGCTTGCTCATGCGGCGTCCCTTTGATCCTCGAACTGGTTGACCCAGATCTCCAGCTGCTTGAACGCCGGCTTGACGTCCTGCTCGATCAACTTGCGGCCGGCGTCCACCGCCAGCAGCGTCGGCTTGCCGGCCACGTGGGCGACCAGTGTGGTACGTACGCACTCGAGCGCCGACAGCTCGGTCTTGATGCGCTGCGACATGGCATGGGACAGCGGCTCCATCAGGCAATAGCACATGAAGATGCCCAGGAAGGTACCGACCAGCGCCGCCGCCACGTGGGCACCCACTTCGGCCACCGAACCACCGATGCTGCCCATGGTGATGATGATGCCCAGGATTGCGGCCAGGATGCCGAAGCCCGGCATCGCTTCACCAATCTTCTGCAGCGAGCGCGACGGCTGCAGCAGCGCATGCTCCATGGCCTCGAGTTCCTGCTCGAGAAAGCCTTCCAGCTCGTGGGCGCTGATCTTGCCCATGGCCATCAGCCGGAAGTTGTCGGCGATGAAGGCCATCAGATTGTTTTCTTCGAGAATCAGCGGGTAGCGGGTGAACAGCTCGCTCTGCTCAGGCTCCTCGATATGCTCGTCCAGCGCCTTCAGGCCACCCTCCTCGACCGTTTCCAGCAGTTCGTAGAGCAGCATCAGCAATTGCCGCTGAAACTCCTCGCCGCGGCGCTTGAGGACGAACACGCCCTTGATCTGGCTGCACATTTCCAGCAGCACTTCCTTGGGGTTGGCCACCACCAGACTGCCCAGGCCGGCGCCGAGAATGATGACCACCTCGGCCGGTTGCCAGAGCATGGCGATGTCACCATGGGCCATGGTGTAGCCGCCCAGCACGCAGCCGATGATGATCAGCGAGCCCAGGATCTTCTGCATCGTTTCAGTTCTCCGTGAGAAAGCGGCAAGCCTTGGCGATCGCCTGCTTGCTCAGTTGACAGACCCGGGCGTCGCTCACTTCGAGCACCAGGGCGATTTCCTTGAGACTCAGCTCGTGCAGGTAATACAGGGTCAGCACCAGGCGCTCGCGCTCATCCAGGCGCGCCAGGGCCTGGGTCAGCAGGCGCTCGCGCAGCACCTGATCCTCGGCGCTGCGGCTGCTGCCGGCCAGGCTTTCCTGACCGTCCTGCAGCAGGCTGTCGAGGCTCTCGATGGCTTCGCTGGTTTGCGCCATCAGGTGATCCTGATAGCCCTGGGCGTCCAGGCCGGTAGCGGCCAGGATCTCGCTCTCCTGGGGCTCGCGGCCCAGCTTGCGGGTCAGCTCGCGAATGCCGTCGCGCACCCGATGCGACTGTTGCCGCACGGTACGTGGGCGCCAGTCGAGGCGACGCAGCTCATCGAGGATCGCGCCACGGATGCGCAAGCTGGCGAAACGTGCGAACTGCTCATCCGGCTCGCCATAGCGGCGCAGGCTGTCGAGCAGGCCTAGCAAACCGATCTGTTCCATGTCTTCACGATCGAGCACCTGGCTAGCCTGCAGCTCCAGTTGGCGTACCACCCGCTTGACCAGCGGCAGGTAGCGCAGCAGCCACTGCTGTTCGGCTGCTGCCGACAGCGGTACGAACGCGACCGGTGCCTCGGCGTAGTGGTGGTCCTGGGCAGGCTGAGCGCTCATGGGCCGGCCTACTGCACGATCAGCTTGCTGACCAGCAGATTGCTGAACGGCACGCTGATATTGCGCGCCGCCAGGTCTTCACGCAGCACGTTTTCAAGTTTCGTCTGCAGGTCGCTGACGGGCAGTTCGCGCAGGGCATCGAACGACAGCGCGGAAAGATGAGACACCACCGAATTGCGCACCATGGGCTCCAGGCTCTCGAGCTGCACCTTTTCGGTTTCCTTGCCAGCCTGCAGCGCCAGGTCGAGCACGAAGTAATGCTCGCGCGCGGTACCGCGCACACTGACGATGATCTTGTCGATGGGGAAGAACTGGTACTCGGACGCCGCCACTTCGGCCACCGTGGGCGCTTCGGCTGCCTCCCCAGCCGGCGCACTGGCCGCTTGCACGCCCGCGCGCA
Source organism: Phytopseudomonas straminea (assembly GCF_900112645.1). GTDB lineage: Bacteria > Pseudomonadota > Gammaproteobacteria > Pseudomonadales > Pseudomonadaceae > Aquipseudomonas > Aquipseudomonas straminea. The sequence goes on from NZ_FOMO01000002.1 coordinate 443,226, forward strand.
GCATCCAGTAGTTGGCGCCCACGCCGCCCAGGGTGATGAGCAGGTTGAGGACCAGAATGATCAGCATCAGGCGCGGCATCGTCATGTTCGATAAATCTCAGTTCACGAAATTGCGGAAAAATGGGTAGGCACTGGCTGACCTATACGGTGATCAGCACATCGCTGCGCGAGCCCCTGGCTTCTGCGCCCTGGTCTTCGTCCAGTTGCGCGGCCTTGCTTGGTGATTCATTTACCCAGGCGGACGGCGCCTGCCGGCCTCGGCGGTCGTGCTGGGCATCGCCGCCGACCTGTACGCTGACATCGACGAACGTCTGCCCGACCAAGTCCTGGCGCAATCGCTCGCTGGTCTGCTGCAGCAGGCGAACCACGTCCGCCTGGCCGGCCTGGATCTGCACCTGCAGGCGCCCGGCCTCATGGCTCAGCTGGATTTCCACACGCCCCAGCTCGGCGGGATCGAGGCGAATGGTGGCCTGCTGCAGGCCGTTGCGAAATTGCAGTTCGACGCTGTCACGCAGGGCACCGATCATGCGCTCGCCCCACTGCGCCTGCGGCACCTGGGCCAGGCTCAAGGTGCGTTCGGCAGGCGATGCGCTGGCCGTTGCCGCTGCAACCGGTGCAGCGGCGACGGGCACCGGGCCCAGCCCGACCACGACCGGCGCCAGCGCGGCGCGAGCAGGCTCGACAGGGGCGAGCTCGGTTTTGTGCTGCAAGGCTGCAACGCTGATTTCGTCCACTGGCGCAGCGCGTCTGAACGCGGCTTGTGCGTCCGCCTGAGGATCGGGCTGAGGCACGTCCCCCTGACGCAGGCCCTTGTCCTCGACGCTTACGCCACCTCGCAACGAGGCCGCGCCAGGCGGCGTAGTGACCATCGGCGGCACGGGCGCATTGCCGTCGCCAATGCGCGGTACTTCACGGACCTGCAACTGGGCCTCCAGCTGACCGAACATGCTGGCGAGCCACTGCTCGGCTTCGCTACCGGGATCTGCGGCTGCATCCGGCGAAGCTGGCACCTCGGGCTCTGGCGCCTGCATGGCATCCTCTGCCAGCGGCCAGGCGTCGAGCACCGACGGTGCAAGCACCTGTTCGGCATCGATCACGAAGCTCGCGCTGCCGGGCTGCACCATCGCTTGCGCATCACCGCTCGACAACTCGGCGGCTGCCAGCGGCGCATCACTGGGTGTGGACGCTGTCGCGCTCGGCAGGCCGGAAAGCACCGGGTTCATCACACACCCTCTCCCCACAGTTGACTCTGCTGATAGGCGCTGCGCCCTTCGGCGCGCTCCAGGTAATCGCGCAAGCGGCTGCGCAGCCGCTCGCATTCCGCAGCACAGCGCTGGCGGGCCTGGCCGTGCAGCACCTGCAGGCGCAGACGCGCCTCGGCATGCCGGGCATCACAGGGGCAGCTATCGGCAGCGCCCAGGTAAGCGGCGATGTCGCGGTCGACGTCAGCCACCGCCGGCCAGTCTTCACGCATCAGCACATCGGCCAGGGCGTCATACAGCGCACGCAGACGCAGCACCTGGTCGCAGGTTTCAGCCGCGCTTGGCATTCACGCCCTCCCAGCCTTCGCGCAGCACGCCGAGCAATCCGGTGACTTCGTCCAGCCCCTCGAGCGACAGCGTCACGCTGACGTCGGAGATGCGGTAGATGCAGTAGTCGTAGAGCCGTGCCAGGCCCTGCACCACGTCGCCGCCATTGTCATGATCGAGGGCGCCGTTGAGGCCGTTGAGGATCTGCAGGCATTTTTCCAGAGACTGCCCCTTCTGCTGGAAACGCCGCGCCTGAATATGCCCGCGTGCGCGTGCCAGCTCATCGAGCAAGCCGTCGAACAATTGCAGCACCAGCTCGTAGGGCGATGCCGAAGCCGCACGGGCGTGCAGGTCAACGGCGCGGTAACTGTCGTAACTGTCGTCGAAGGAGTAGTAGCTCATCAGAACATTCCGCCGGTCTGCTCCATGCTGATCTGGATCTGCATGAGGTTGGTGTACTGCTTCAGGTAGCGGTTGTAGTACTGCTCGTACTGGCGATCGATATCGTCGAACTGTTTCTCGACCCGCTTGATGGCGGTGCCCAGATTGTCCTTGCGTGCCTTGAGCAGGCCATTGCCGCTGTTGGTGTAAAGCGCCACGGTCTTGTCGAGGCTGTCGATCAGACTGTCCTTGCCGGTGAACAGCTTCTCGAAGGCCTCAGGCTCGGCAGCCAGCGCCTTCTGAAAGCGCGCGGCGTCCAGGGTCAACTTGCCGTCTCGGTCGGCGCTGACGCCAAAGTCGATCAGGCTCTTGCCGTCGAAACTGGTGCGGATCAGTTGGCTCAGCGAGTTGTCGATGGTACGTACCGTGGAATCACCGGCCAGTGCACCGCGCTGCCCTGACTCGCCGCCGCTGCCGGTCAGGCCGTCGATGACCCCGGCCAGGGCGTTGTAGGCATCGATAAAGGTCTTGAGCTTGGCCTGGGTCGCCTCGTCATCACGCTCTACGGTGAAGGTCAGCGGCTGCTCGCCGCTGGCATGCACCTGGTTGAACGTGATGTTCACGCCTTCCATGAGGTTCTCGAAGGTATTGCTGGCGTTCTGCAGCAGCATCCCGCCTTCACCGCCCAGGCGCACCCGGGCATCGCGGGCAGCCGAAAGCTCCTGGCGGTTGTCGGCGGCAGTGGCCAGGGCGGCGTTGCCGCTGACTGCCACGGAAATCGCCTGGGCCTCACCGCTCTTTTCGCTGTTGAGCACCAGCGTCACTTCGCCGTTGCTGCGTACCAGGGTGCTCTTAACTCCGGTGTTATCGCTCGCGGAATTGATCGCCGCGGAAAGCTCGGCCAGCGACAGGGTGCCGTCGCCGCTCTTGTCCGCAGCGCTCAGGTCGACCGTGAACGACTTGTCACCCTGCCCCAGGGTCAGTGAGCCGCCCGCCGCCACGTCACCGTCGCGCAGCTGACCGAAGGCCAGTTGATGGCTGCTGGCCAACTGCTCGACAAAAAACTGATAGGTGCCCGCAGCGGCCTTGCCGTCCAGGGTGGCCGTGGCCTGCTCGGGCTTGCTGAAGGTGCCGCTGTTGATCAGCATGCTGGCCTTGTTGGACTTTAGCCCGTACACCGCCGACTTGAAGGTCTTGAGCGCCGAATCCAGGGATGTCAGCGAAGACAACTGGGCGTTGTAGTTGGTCTTGTTGCGCTGCGCCCGGCGCTCCGTTCCCTGGACCTCGTAGGTCGCCAGTTGCGTCGCCATCTGCTGTACGTAAGCTGAGTCTATGGCCATGTTCGAATCTCCACTGAAAGCTATTTAGCAATTCCGGTGCCAGGGCCAGAAACCCCGTATTACGCGGGTTTCAGCCAGCCGAGAGGTGAAACGATGCTTCCGCCTGGGCAGCCGGAGACGTCCGGCGGAAGCACTGCTTCCTTCCGCCTGCTGGAAGGGTTTGCGGATCAGTAAGCGGGCGGGCAGTAGAAGCCGTCGCCACGCTGGGGCTCGAGCAACTGGCAGAGAATCTCGTGCTGGCTGGCGAGTAGCTGGCCATTGACCTCGTTGAGCCGCTGACACTGCTGGGCGATCTGCCCGAGCTGCGTCCACAGCGCCTGCATGTCGCGCCCGCGCGCAGTCGGATAAAGGGCGATGAAGGCCTGCATGCCGGCCTCGTCGAACGCCAGGCCGACGGCCTTCAATACCTTGACGCGGCGCCGGGCACGATCCTGCGCGCTGCCGAGCAGCAGCTGGATACGCTCGTTGAGCAGGTGCACGCCGTCGGTGTCGCAGCGCATCAGGCCATGACGCAACTCCTGCATCAGGCCGCGCAGGTAGACGTAGTCGTCCAGGTCCTGGTGCAGATCCTGTTCCATGGCCTCGAGCAGGCGTTCGCGCTGGCTCACGCCTCGCGAATCCCGTGGTAGATCAGAATGCCGCTGGCCAGGGCACCGGCGCTGCTGTCCAGGCTGCCTTCGCGCAGGGCCTTGCGCAGGCTCTCGACCTTGTCCAGGTCGACCTCGGGCAGCGCACGCAGCGCATCCTGCAGCTGCTCGAGCGGGCGCGCGTCGGCGCCGCCTGGCGCAGCAGCCGTGGACGTGGCCTCACGGGTACCGCGGCTGGCAGCCGCCGGCTCGCTGACGGGCGTCGGCGTGAGGTTCAGGTGGCGGTTGATTTCCATGTGATCGGTCCAGGTTTTCCGCTGTTATCGAGTAGAGGCGACTGGCGATGAAGGCCACTTAAGCCGGCAAGCAATTTTTTTACCGGGCAGTCACGGCGCCTGGTTGCGCCACCAGGCCTGGGTGGCCAGGCCGTCCTGAATCTTCTGTTCCTGCTGCGTCAATTGCGCCTGCCATTGCTGCAGCTTGCCATCGAGCACCTGGGCCACCACCTTTTCGCTGCGCATGGCCGCCAGCAGTTCGCTCTGGATGCGCTGCAGCGCCTGCTCGGCCACATCCAGCTCGCGGCGTTGCAGCTGCAGCATCTTGTGCAGGGTCAGCTTGTACTGTTGCTGATTGCTGCGCTGCAGCAGCGTATCCACGCGAACCTCGAAGCCGCACAGCCGGTCGAGCCCACTGATGTTGTTGCGATAGCGCTGGCACAGGTTGCGCTGGTAAGCCACGCGGCCCAGCACCTGGCGTACCTGATTGCCGCGCAGCGCGGCCAGGCGCTGCAGCACCTCGACCTGCTGCTTCATCGGATCAGCGCCTGCAAGCGGCCCTGGCTGTCCGCCAGGTCGGCGCCCTCACCCACTTCCTGACACAGAAAGCGCTGGATGGCGGGCGCAATCTGCACCGCTCGATCGGTCCTGGCATCCATGCCCGGCGTGTATCCGCCGAGGGGAATCAGTTCGCGAATCTTCTCGAAGGCGCCGTACAGCTCCTTGAGCTGCAGGGCCGCGCGGCGCAGCTCCACCGGCACCACCTGGGACATGCAACGGCTCACCGAGGCGGCGATGTCGATAGCCGGATAATGGCCGACGTCTGCCAGGCGCCGCGACAGCACGATGTGCCCGTCGAGAATGGCCCGGGCGCAGTCGGCGATGGGGTCCTGCTGGTCATCGCCCTCGGCCAGCACAGTGTAGATGGCGCTCAGGCTGCCGCTGCCGGCCTCGCCGTTGCCGGCGCTTTCGACCAGCTCCGGCAACAGGCCGAACACCGACGGCGGGTAGCCCTTGGTGGCAGGCGGCTCGCCCAGGGCCAGGGCGATTTCCCGCTGGGCCATGGCGTAGCGCGTCAACGAGTCGACGAGCAAAAGCACGTCCTTGCCCTGGTCACGAAAGTAGGCGGCGATGCTGTGGCACAGCTCGGCCGCCTTCAGACGCATCAGCGGCGATTCGTTGGCTGGCGCTACGACCACCACGGCCTTGCGCAGCCCTTCCTCGCCCAGCGAATGCAGAATGAATTCCTGTACCTCACGGCCGCGCTCGCCGATCAACCCGACCACCACCACATCGGCCTTGGTTTCGCGGGTAATCATGCCCAGCAGCACGCTCTTGCCCACGCCGCTGCCGGCGAACAGGCCGACGCGCTGGCCCTTGCCGAGGGTCAGCATGGCGTTGATGGCGCGTACGCCGACATCCAGTGGCTCTTCCACCGGGCGTCTGCGCAGCGGGTTGACGGTCGGCAACTCCTGGGACAGCGAATCGCGCCCGATCAGCTTGCCCAGGCCGTCCAGGGGTTCGCCCAAGCCGTTGATCACCCGGCCAAGCCATGACTCGTCGATCTGCAGCGACGCCTCGTCGGCGGCGGGAAACACCCGCGAACCCGCGCCGAGGCCCACGGGTTTCTTGAACGGCATCAGGTAGGTGATATCACGGTTGAAACCCACCACCTGGGCTTCCAGCAGACAGCCGTCGCCCTGTTCGATGTGACAGCGCTGGCCGGTGGTGCGCTGGCACCCCAGGCTTTCCAGCAGCAGCCCGGATACCTTGACCAGGCGCCCGCTGACCTTGGCCAAGCGCACGCCGTCGAGCGAGCGCAGGGCTTCATCGAGCTTGAATTCACCCAGCTGCGCCATGGCCTCAGTCCTCGGTCAGTTCGAGGTGCTCGGCCAGGGTTTCCAGGCACGAGTCCAGGCGCTGCTGGCAGCCGATGTCCGCCTCGGCCTGGGCGGTGACCACACGGCACTCGCCCAGCGCCAGGCGCTCGTCGGCGACCAGCCGCCAGGTGGCCGCGCGCTCGGGGGCGAGATCACGCAGGCGCGCGTATTCATCGGGGTTGAGCAGCACCTTGACCTCGCCCTGCTCGCCCTGCTCGCCCGGCATGCCGGCCAGGGCCTCTTCGGCGAGCGTCAGCAGTTGGTCCGGGTGCAGGGTCAGCTCGCAGCGAATCACCTGGCGGGCGACCTTGCCCACCAGCTCCAGCAGTTCCTGGCGGCGCTTGCGTTCCTGCTCGGCGGCGTGCTGCTGCAACTGCGCGTACAGCGCATCCAGCGGCCGGGCGGCCTCTTCGAAGGCCGTCTGACCATGGCGGCGGCCTTCTTCGCGGCCCAGGCGCAAGCCCTCTTCGCGGCCGAGCTGCAGACCCTGCTGGTGACCGGCATCGTGGCCCTGCTGCAAGCCCTCCTGGTAACCCTTTTCGATACCCTGCTGAAAACCGTCGCTCATGGCGCGCTGCACGCTGGCCGCGTCACCGCCCGACTCGAGGATGTCCGGGCAGCGTGGCGGGAAGCGGTACGCCCGCCAGGCCTTGTCGTGGTCTCGACTGACTTTCACGCTCATGCCGTTCTACTCCACCGTCTGTTCGCGGAACAACTGCAGCTGGATGTCGCCCTGGGCCGCCATGTCACGCACCACGGCCATGATGTCCTTGCGCACCTGCTCGATGCGGCTCATCGGCACCGGGCCCTGACGCCGCTTGATCGACTCCATCTGCTGGGCCTGACGCTTGGGCATGACCGCCTGGATGGCCTTGGTGAGCGCCGGCTCGGCGCCCTTGAGCGCCACCACCCACTCTTCCATGGGCACGGCTTCGAGCAAGGCGGACAGCACGTCCGGGGTCTGCCGCGAGAGGATGAAGAAGTCGTACATTTCCTCCTCGATGCGGCCCACCAGCTGCTCGTCGTGGGAACGCAGCAGCTCGAACATCTGGCTTCGGTCACCCTTGAAGCGGTTCATGATGTCGGCCGCCTGCTTGAGGCCGCGCACCTGGGAGCCCTGGGCGGACAGCACCGACAGGCTGCGGTCGATCAGCTGCTCCAGTTCGGCGATCACGTCGCCGTTGACCTCGTTGAGGTTGGCGATGCGGTACAGCAGCTCGTCCTGGCGCTCGGCCGGCATGCACTCGAGCACGTCGCAGGCCATGCCAGGCGGCAGGAATGCCAGGAACACCGCCTGCATCTGCGCGTGCTCCTTGGCCAGCATGGCGGCGAACTGCTTGGGATCGAGCCACTCCAGGCGCGCCATCTTGGCGCGGATTTCCTCGCCGTAGATGCTGTCCAGCAAATTGCGGGTGATCTCGCTGCCCAGGGCCTTGCCGAGCATCCCGGAGAGGTAGCTGCGCGACGCCCCCTTGATGTTGCTCTGTTCCTTGTAGTCGTCGAAGAACCGCCCGATGACGTCGGAAACCGTGGCCAGTTTGATGTTCGACAGGCGCGCCATGGTCTGGCTGATGCTGATGATCTCCTCGCGCGAGAAGTGCCGCAGCACCCGCGAGGAGATGTCGTCGCCCATGCTCAGCATGAGGATCGCCGCCTGCTCGGTAGAGCTCAACGCACGCGCCCTCGGTTTGAGCTCGCCAGCCTTGCTGCTGGCAGCCTTCTCAACCGGCTGCACCGAGTTCTTTGTCATTACGCCCTACCCATTGTTTGATGACTTCCGAGACGCGCTCGGGATCGTTCTCGGCCAGCATCCGCAGGTGTTCGATCTGGTGTTCCAGGCCCGAGCCGGGCGCCGGCAGGCGAATTTCCGACAGCGGATTCAACTCGCTGAACAGCTTGGCCGGATCACGCTCGCCGCCCACCCGCGCGAGCAGGCGCCCGGCCTGCTCGCTGGCCAGCATCGCCGGCAATTCGCCTTCGCCCTCTGCCCCTGCAGCCGCGTTTTCCGTCTTGCGGTCCGGGCGGGCGATCAGCCCGCGCACGGCCGGGCGAACCACCAGCAGCACCAGCAGCAGGCTGATCAGCGCGAACACGGCGATCTTCACCCACTCGTGCACGTTGGGGTTTTCCCACCAGGCGAGGCCGGCGTTGGCCGACTCGTCCGCCGCGGCGGGAGTGAACGGCAGCACGCTCAGGGTCAGCACATCGCCGCGCGCCTGGTTGAAGCCGACCGCACTCTTGACCATCGCCTCCAGCTCGCTGCGCGCCTCGGCCGTCCAGCCACCTTCAGGGGCGGCCTGGGCGTTGAGCACCACGGCCACGCTCTGCTGCTGCAGGCGATAGGGTGCGTGGCGCACGTGAGTGACGCTCTGGTCGTAATCGAGCTGGCGATTGGATTCCTTGCGCAGCGACGTCGCAGCCTTGTCCTCGGGCGGTGCCGGCTGCGCGGCCTGGCCACCCTGGGCCGCCTGGCGCTGGGCCTGGGTGTTGGCCGGCGGCGTGTTGCTCAGCGAACCGGGAACACCCAGGGCCAGCTTGTCGAGCACGCTTTCGTCGCGGGTCACCTCGTTACGCAGCCGCGGTTCCTGGCCGTAGGTCTGCAGGGTTTCCTCGCGCTGGCTGAAGTCGATATCGGCGGACACGCTGAGGCGATAATTGTCGCGGCCCAGCACCGGGGTCAGCACTTCCTCGACATTGAACGCCGCCTTGCGCTGATAATCCTCGATCACCTGCCAGGTGCGCTGCGGGCCGCCCCAGCCTTCCAGGTCACGGGACAGCAGCGTGCCGTGCTGGTCGACGACGCGCACGTCCTTGGCATCGAGCTGGGGCACGCTGCCGGCCACCAGGTTGACCACCGCGGACACCTGCTCCGGCTCCAGGCGATAACCCGGCGCCAGCTGCAGCATCACCGAGGCCTTGGTCGGCTCGCGGCGGGCAATCACGAACGAATTGTTCTCTTCGCGCGCCAGGTGAACCCGCGCCTGCTGCACGCCCTGCAGTGCCATGATGGTCTGCGCCAGCTCACCCTCCAGGCTGCGTTTCAGGCGCACGTCCTGCATGAACTGGCTGGTGCCCAGTGGCTCGTCCTTGTCGAACAGTTCGTAGCCCGCCGGCAGCGACACCTTGACGCCCCTGGCCGCCAGCAACAGCCGCGCCCGCGCCACCTGTTCATCGCTGACCAGCACCTGGCCGCTCTGCGGATGCAGGCGATAGGCAATGCCCTCGCCTTCCAGCAGGGCGATCACCTCGGCAGCGGGAAAGCGCTCACCAGCGCCATACAGCGGGCGCAGGTTGTCCTCGCCCTTCCACAGGTAGTAGACGACGCCCATTGCCAGCAGCGCAGCGATGGCCGCCATGCATGCCAGGGCGATACGCGGATCGGCCCTGAGGCGCTCCAGCAGCGGATTGCTTCTGATGGTTTTCAGTACGCGTTGCGGCACCTGGCCTCCTTACAACGGCATCTTGATGATGTCGTCAAACGCCGTGCTCAGCTTGTTGCGTACCTGCAGCAATGCAGAGAACGCCACACTGGCCTTCTGGCTGTCGACCATGGCACCGACCAGGTCATCGCTCTGCCCACGCTCCACGGCGGCCACCGCCGAACTCGCCTGGTGCTGCTGGGCGTCGATGGCCCGCAGGTTGGCGGCGAAGCTGTCGGTGAAGCCCTGGGGCTCGGCCGCCGGGCGAATGCCCGCGCCCTGGCTGAGGCCCTTCATGGCCTCCATGCGTGCCAGCATGTCCTGGCGTATCGAATCGATCGAATTCATCCACGGCTCTCCAGCGGCGATCAGAACGGAATGTGTACGCCCTGCTCGCGCATGGCGCTCAGGCGATAGCGCAGTGCCCGGGTACTCATGCCCAGGCTCTGCGCGGCTTTGGTCTTGTGGCCGTCGAAGCGGCGGATGGTATCGAGCACGTGCTGGTACTCGGCCCACTTGCCACTGGCGCGCAGCGCCGCGCGGCCATCCTCACCCGCATCCGGCTGCATCGCCGCGGCGATGTGGATGCTCGCTGCCGGCACGCTGCCCGGCACCTCCAGGCCAAGGTCGGCAGGCTGGATGAACAGGCCATTGCGCAGCACCAGCGCGCGCTGCACGGTGTTCTCCAGCTCGCGCACGTTGCCGGGCCAGTCATGGCCGAGCAGCGCACGGCGCGCCGAATCGGTGAGCAGTTCTTCGCCTTCGCCCGGCGCGTGGCTGGCGATGAAGCGGCTGACCAGCGGCAGGATGTCGTCACGCCGCTCACGCAGCGGTGCGATGTGCAGGGGCAACACGTCCAGACGGAACATCAGGTCGGCGCGAAAACGCCCGGCGGCCACTTCCTGCTGCAGGTCGCGGTTGGTGGCAGCGATGATGCGCACGTCCAGCGCAATTTCCCGGCGCCCGCCAAGGCGCTCCACCCGCTGCTCCTGCAGCACACGCAGCAGCTTGGCCTGCAGCGCCAGGGGCAGTTCGCCGATTTCATCGAGCAGCAGCGTGCCGCCGTTGGCCTGTTCGAACTTGCCGGCCTGCGCGCTGACGGCACCGGTGAAGGCGCCACGCTCGTGGCCGAACAGAATGGACTCGAGCATCTGCTCGGGGATCGCCGCGCAGTTGACCGCGACGAAGGGCGCCTCCGGGCGCCCGGAGCACCGATGGATATAGCGCGCCATGCGCTCCTTGCCGGTTCCGGTTTCGCCGCTGATCAGCACCGGCGCACGGGTCAGCGCCACGCGCTGGGCCATGGCCAGCAGGCGACGACCGGAAGCCGAATGGCAGACCAGTTCGTCGGCGGAACTGTCGGCGAGCGCCTGGCGCTGCAATAGCGTGGCGACCTGCTGCTCGCTGAACGGCGACAGCAGGTAATCGACGCAGCCGCCTTCTAGCAGCAGCGCCGCTTTTTCCTGGTCGGCGTAGTCGACCACCGGAATCAGGGTCAGGCGCGGATACCGCAGCAGCCAGCTGCGCACCTGTTCGCTCAACGCCTGGGCGCACCCCATGGAGGCGAACAGGAAGACCAGGCTGGCCCGCTCCAGGTGGGCGGCCTGCACGCCGTGAAGATCGGCGCAGCGCTGCACCTGACAACGTTGGGTCGCCAGGGCATCGAGCAGCGCGCCGTGAAATGCCCCCTGGCCAACGACCAGAACACGTCGACTGTCCGTGGCGGCCGCGAACACGAGAGGTTCGCAATGACTGACTGGACGATTCATTTCAATCCCTCCCTGCTGGCGGTGGTGAAAAAATTTCGTGTTGCGTGAACCAATGGCTTAATCGCCGATCAGAACAGGTCGCCATCCTACATTTGGGCGCCCTGCCGTTCGGGCGGAAGGCAAAATTAGCCAATTGCCCGCCAAGCGCTGAATCAGTTCCCATCAAAACCCGTCAAGCGGCGCCAATAACGCCTCAAGACGTCTTTTGATATCTCTTGATTTAACCTCAAAGCCCCGTCGCTCCTAGACTCGCCCCTCACTTCAGGTATGCCGCCTTGGCCACGTCAAAGGCGCCGGCAACTCCGTGCCCAGGCATGTGATTGCTGCCCTGTCTCTCCGATTTTTTGGAAAAGTGCGGTTTGGCAGATGCTCGGTAATTCGAAAATCCACCACGATGTTCAGCCTGATCAGTTGCTGCGGCTCAAGCCGCACAAACTCGGTCGGCACTATCACCGCATCCCGAATTACATCCGGGAAACGTCGGGCAAATACCCGCGTCTGGTCAGTGACTATTTCCTGCGCAACTACCGCATCAACCTCGAGTTGCAGGGCGTCGACGTGCTCGAGCATTTCAAGTGCCCGGCCGAATGCACCTATCGCAGTGCCCACGGCAAGGTCGGCTTCGCCATCGAGCGCAGCCTGCTTACCGAAGCCCTGGAGTGTTACTACGGCGGCACGTCGCTGCCGGGTGGCGAGATGCCCCCGGAAAGCTCGTCCGAGCAGCGCATGCGTGATCGCCTCGGCAGCGACGTGGTGCACCTGTTGCTGCGCGCGCTGCTCGCCGGCGAAGACCCCGGCAAGCTCAGCCACCACGACAGCACCTATGACGAGGTGCAGTGGGAGTACCAGGCCGAGTTTCGCTACATCAGCCATATCACCGGCACCCAGGCTTCGCTGTACCTGTATCTGGATGCCCAGCTGGTCAACGAACTGACGCGCCGCAACAGCCCGCCCCCGGCGCGGCTGAACGGCAATCCTGCGCAGCACATCCAGCAGTTACCGGTGCAGCTCGATTGCGTGCTGGCGCGCCTGCGCATGCCGCTGCTGCAGGTGCTCAACCTGAAGCGCGGCGACATCCTGCCGATTCGCCTGGCGGAGCGCTGCGATATCGAGATCAACCAGCAGAAGCTGTTTCGCGGCACCGTTTTCGAGGAAGACGGCGCCCTTTTCCTGACATCCCTCGAGAGCGTGCAGACCCCATGAGCGGCCCGATTTCCGACAGCGAACTGGACAACCTGATCAACGACGACCTGGCCGGCGCACCGGCAGAGAGCGGCGCTCCCGCCCGCGAGCTGGGCCAGGACCTGAGCTTCTTCGGCAAGATCCCGGTGGACGTCAGCCTCGAAGTGGCTTCCACCCGGGTGTCACTCAAGGAACTGATGGAGGTCGATACCCACAGCGTGATCGTGCTCGACAAACTGGCCGGAGAGCCACTCGACGTGAAGGTCAACGGCGCGTTGTTCGCCAAGGCCGAAGTGGTGGTGATGAACGGCAATTACGGCCTGCGCATCGTCGAGTTGTGCGGCAACGGCCTCGACGACCTGGCTCCATGACCGCATCCCGTGTCGCCCGCCTTGGCGCTCTGGCCCTGGCGCTGCTGCCCCTGAGCGTGCAGGCGGCCAATGGTGACATCACGCTCTTGAGCCTGAACGACACCGAGAACGGCCAGGACCTGAGCGTCAAGGTACAGATCTTGGTGCTGATGACGCTGCTCGGCCTGCTGCCGGCCATGCTGCTGATGATGACCTGCTTCACCCGCTTCATCATCGTGCTGGCCATCCTGCGTCAGGCCATCGGCCTGCAGCAGAGCCCGCCGAACAACGTGCTGATCGGCATCGCCCTGTGCCTGACCCTGCTGGTGATGCGCCCGGCCTGGCAGGAGTTGTACGAGAATGCCTACCAGCCCTTCGAGACCGACCAACTGACGCTGCCCGAGGCGCTGGACAGCGCCAAGGGCGTGATGGCGCGCTTCATGCTCGCGCAGACCAACAAGAACTCGCTGGTCACCATGGTCGAACTGGCCGGCGAGACCATGCCCGAAGATCCGACCACCCTGGATTTCTCGCTGATCCTCCCGGCGTTCGTGCTCAGCGAGCTGAAAACCGCGTTCCAGCTGGGGTTCATGATCTTCATCCCGTTTCTGGTCATCGACCTGGTGGTGGCCAGCGTGCTGATGGCAATGGGCATGATGATGCTCTCGCCGATGATGATCTCGCTGCCCTTCAAGCTCATGGTGTTCGTGCTGGTGGACGGCTGGACACTGATGATGGGCACCCTCGCCACCAGTGTTCAACCCTTCTAGGTTGCCGCCATGCTGACGCCCGACACCGCTGTTTCCATCGTCGCCAACGCCGTGCACATCACCGCCCTGGTGGTCTGCGTACTGGTCGTGCCGAGCCTGCTCGGCGGCCTGCTGGTGAGCATTTTCCAGGCGGCCACGCAGATCAACGAACAGATGCTGAGTTTTCTGCCGCGCCTGCTGATTACCCTGGGCATGCTGGTGTTCGCCGGCCACTGGATTCTGCGCACGCTGAGCGAGCTGTTCATCGAGAGCTTCCAGCAGGCCAGCCGTCTGGTCGGGTAGACGTACGTGCCCGCCGAAGCCTCCGTCTACCAGTTGTCTCAACTGCTGCTGACCCTGCAGGGCTACTGGGCACCCTTCTGCCGGCTGCTGGCGTTCTTTGCCGTCGCGCCGATGTTCGGCCACCGCGCCCTGCCCGTGCGCGCCCGGGTCGTGCTGGCGTTGCTGGCCAGCATCGCCCTGGCCCACAGCCTGCCGCCGCTGGACTACTTCGAGCCGCTGTCGGTGCGCGGCCTGCGGGTGGCCTTCCAGCAGCTGGCCATCGGCGCCCTGCTGGGCCTGTCGATGCAACTGGTGTTCACCGTGTTCACCCTGGTCGGTGAAATCATCTCCACCCAGATGGGCATGAGCATGGCGCGCTACAACGACCCGGTGAACGGCGTGTCGTCGTCGTCCATCGTCGCCCAGGTGTATTTCATCCTGCTGCTGTTCCTGTTCTTTTCCATCGACGGCCACCTGCTCGGCATCAGCGTGCTGTACCAGAGCTTCGTGCACTGGCCGATGGACGAACCCCTGCCCTACGCCGGCTTCATGGCCTTCGCCCAGTCGCTGAGCTGGATGATCGCCGCCGCGACCCTGTTCACCCTGCCCATGGTGTTCTGCACCATGCTCGTGCAGTTCTGCTTCGGTCTGCTCAATCGCATTTCGCCGGCGATGAACCTGTTTTCCCTGGGCTTTCCACTGTCGATCATCACCGGCCTGCTGTGCATCTACATGACGCTCGCCGACGTGCCCCAGCACTATCTGCACCTGACCCGCCGCCTGCTCGATGACCTCGGCACCCTGATGGGAGGCGGCCTGACATGAGCGACCAGAGCAGCCAGGAAAAAACCGAACAGCCCACGCACCAGAAGCTCAAGAAGACCAAGGAAGAAGGCCAGGTCGCGCGCTCCAAGGACCTGTCCACCACCATTACCCTGCTGGCCACCCTGCTGACCCTCAAGTACAGCGTCGGCTGGTTCTACACCGGCCTGCAGGACAGTTTCGCGCGTACCTTCGTCAACCTGCAGCCGGGCCAGCTCGGCCAGGACGACCTCGAGCAGTTTCTGGCCCATAACCTGATGCTGTTCGTCATGCTGCTGGTGCCCCTGGGGCTGACCAGTCTGCTGGTGGTGGTGTTTTCCATGATCCCTGGCGGCTGGGTGTTCGCCAGCAAGAACTTCGCCTTCAAGGCCTCCAAGCTCAACCCGCTCAGCGGCCTGAAGCGCATGTTCTTCTCGGCGCAGAGCTGGAGCGATCTGTTCAAGTCCCTCGGCAAGATCCTCGTGCTGGGCCTGCTCGCCGCCTACCTGGCGCGCGACGTGGTGACGCAACTGACGGCCCTGCAGCGCAGCGACGTGTACACCGCCATCGCCGGCGCTTTGAACCTGGCGATGAACAGCGCACTGATGCTGCTGGTGGTATTCATCCTCTTCTCGCTGATCGACATTCCCTTGCAGCGCCTGCTGTTCCATCGACGCCTGCGCATGAGCAAGCAGGAGATCAAGGAAGAGCACAAGAATCAGGAAGGCCGCCCCGAGGTCAAGGCGCGCATCCGTCAGGTGCAGAAGCAGATGCTGCATCGCCAGATCAGCAAGGTGATCCACGAGGCCAACGTGGTGATCGTCAACCCGCAGCACTATGCGGTCGCCCTGCGCTATGACAGCAGCAAGGCCGAAGCGCCCTACGTGATCGCCCGCGGCAACGACGACACCGCGCTGTACATCCGCGAACTGGCCCAGCGCCACGGCCTGGATCTGGTGGAGATTCCGCCCCTGGCCCGGGCCATCTACTTCACCACCCAGGTCAACCAGCAGATTCCCACGGCGCTGTACAAGGCCGTCGCCCAGGTTCTGACCTACGTGCTGCAACTCAAGGCCTGGCGCCAGGGGCGCCGTCGTCGCCCCGAGCTGCCGGGCAACCTCCCGATACCCGAAAGCCTTGCCAACAGAGGCCTGTCATGAAACCACTGCAACACGTCGCATCGACACTGAGCAACGGGCGCCTCGGCATTCCCGTGGTGATCCTGTCGATCCTGGCGATGATCATCCTGCCGCTGCCGCCGTTGCTGCTGGACATCCTGTTCACCTTCAACATCGGCATCGCCGTGCTGGTGCTGATGACCAGCCTGTCGTCGCGCAGCCCGCTGGACTTCTCGCTGTTGCCCACGGTGATTCTGGTCACCACCCTGATGCGCCTGTGCATGAGCGTGGCCTCCACCCGCGTGGTGCTGCTCGATGGCCACACCGGCTCGGGCGCAGCGGGCAAGGTGATCGAAGCGTTCGGCCATGTGGTGATCGGCGGCAACTTTATCGTCGGCATGATCGTTTTCGTGATCCTCACCATCGTCAACTTCATGGTCATCACCAAGGGCGGCGAGCGGATCTCCGAAGTCACCGCGCGCTTCACCCTCGACGCCCTGCCCGGCAAACAGATGGCCATCGATGCGGACCTCAATGCCGGCCTGATCGATCAGGCCGAGGCCAAGAAGCGCCGTGTCGAAGTGGGCAAGGAGGCGGACTTCTACGGCGCGATGGACGGCGCCAGCAAGTTCGTGCGCGGCGACGCCATCGCCGGCATCCTGATTCTGCTCATCAACCTGTTCGGCGGCCTGGCCATCGGCGTGTTCGTCCATGGCCTGGCCGGCGGCGAAGCCTTCCGCCTGTACGCACTGCTGACCATCGGTGACGGCCTGGTGGCGCAGATTCCGGCGCTGCTGCTGTCCACGGCGGCGGCGATCATCATCACCCGGGTCAACGAGAGCGCCGAGATCACCAGCCTGGTGCGCCGGCAGATGCTCGCCTCGCCCCAGGTGCTGTACACCGTGGCGGCCATCCTGTTCATCCTGGCGCTGGTACCGGGCATGCCGTTCGTGGCCTTCGGCAGCTTCGCCGCGCTGATGGCCTTCATTGCCTGGCACGTCTCGCGCAACGCCCCGCCGATCGAGGGCGAGGTGCTGGAGCAGACCCAGGCATTGAGCAAGGCGATGACCACCGAGCGCACCCAGAACCTGGCCTGGGAAGACATCCCGCTGGTCGAGCGACTGTCGGTGTCACTGGGCTACAAGCTGGTCGGCCTGGTCAACGAGGAAGGTGGCGCGCCGCTAGTCCAGCGGGTGCGTGGCGTACGCCAGACGCTCTCGGAAAGCCTCGGTTTCCTGCTGCCGGAGGTGCACATCCGCGACAGCCTGCGCCTGAAGGCCAACCAGTACCAGATTCTGGTCAACGGCGAGCGTGTGGACAGCGGCGAGCTGCATGCCGACCGCCTGATGGCGATTCCGGCATTGGAACTCTACGGTGAAGTGGACGGCATTCTGGGCACCGACCCGGCCTACCGCATGCAGGTGGTGTGGATCCAGCCGGCGGATAAGTCACGCGCCCTCAACCTGGGCTATCAGGTGATCGACTGCGCCAGCGTGATCGCCACCCATCTGAACAAGGTGATCCGCGAACACCTGCCCGACCTGTTCAAACACGACGACGTCGAGCACCTGATGCAGCGCCTGACCGTGCAGGCCCCCAAGCTGGCCGAGAACATCAAGGCGCAGCTCAGCTACAGCCTGCAGCACCGCGTGCTGCGCCAACTGCTGCAGGAGCAGGTACCGCTGCGCGATATCGTCAGCATCGCCTCGACCCTGCTCGAATCCAGCGAGACCACCAAGGATCCGTTGCTGCTGGCCGCCGATGTGCGCTTCGCCCTGCGTCGCAGCATCGTCTCGGCCATTGCCGGTGAGCGTCAGGAACTGGCCGTGTTCGTGCTCGACAACAGCCTGGAAAACACCCTGCTCAGTGCTCTGTCCATCGCCCAGCAGGCCGGCCCGGTCAGCCTGGACAACATTCCGGTGGAGCCCAACCTGCTCAACCAGTTGCAAAACACCATGCCGGTGGTAAAGGAGCGCCTGCGCAAGGAAGGTCATCCGCCGATCCTCACCGTGATGCCACAGCTGCGCCCGCTGCTGGCCCGTTATGCGCGGGTATTCAGCCCCGGTTTGCACGTGCTCTCGCAGAACGAGATTCCCGAGCGCGTCGGGGTGAACATCCTCGGCACCCTGGGGTGAGATGTCAGGGCGGTGTGGCCGGAATACCGCGGTCGACGCGCAGGCGCTCGACGAACGCCACGTAGTCATCGCCGGGCTGCAGCAATTGCAGCCCGAGCTCCTGATGACCACTCTGCGGATTTTCCCGCACCCACAGGCAGGTGGCGTTGAGCTCCACCTGGCTCATGGCACCATCACTGGCGCGCATGCGCAGACTCAGGCCGAACTGTGCACCCACCTCCACCGGCAGGTCGCAGATCAGCCGCAGACCGTCTTCGCAGACGTCACGGGCGTAACCGATGAGCTTGCCGGAGTGGCGGTCACTGACCTTCACCCGGAACAATGAACGAAACATGATGCGGCTGTATTGACGCATGGCCCTGCCAACGTATGGGAGTCAGCCATACAGAGCGACCCGGCCGCCCCGAAACTTAAATGCCTGGGCAGACGATGGCGGATCGGCAGGTTGGTCAGGGCGTATCGGGATACTCGAACTCGAACACCCGGGCCACTTCCGAAGCATGCCAGGAGGCGGCCGCGACGCCGTCGGGGGCGCCGTCGAAACGGCCCAGGCGGGTGACGCACTCGAAGAACCCGGTGCGTGGCAGGCGGCTGGCGCCCTGGCTGATCACCAGGGCGCTGCGCAGCGGTCGGTCACTGCGCGCATCCAGTGCGGCCAGGTGTTCGAGCGCAGCGGTAAGGGTTTGCATGGCCGGCGCCGGTAGCGCGAGGCGCTCGATCAGCGCGCGGTAGGTCAATAGATGGCGCTGCCGGCGCGCATCTTCGAGCGCTGCGAGCAGCGCCTCCCAGTGCGTGCGGCTGATGCGCACGCTCATGCCTGCCAACCGGAGATGCCGAGCACCCAGGCCAGCGCCCGCAGAATGGCGGCATCGGGCTGGCGCTCGCCGCTTTCGATCATACCCAGATAATGCGGGCTGATGCCCACCGCGCGCGCCAGCTCGTCACGGCTCAGGCCCTTGCCTTCACGCAACGCGGTAAGCTCGCTCAACGGCTTGGGCGCATCGGCATCGGGCTGGCTCGGAACCACTGCAGGGCTCTTGCCGGCCGCCTGGAGCAGCGCCTGATACTCGGCCCACGGCAGCACCGCGTATTCCGGCTCGCCGTCGCGCTCGATCACTTGTACGTTCATGCTTGGTTTCTCCGCAAAGCGCAGCATCCCTCTGCGTGCACCGGCTCAAAGTCTTCAGATAGCCGGATACTACCAGCCCTGCCGCCCAGCGCGCTCGCAACACGTCAGCGCCTGCTCAGGTCGCCGCGCCCTGCATGAAGAACTGCAGCAGCGACGCGCCCATGCTGGCCCGCGCTACCCGCCCCCGTCGCTCGCCATCGACCAGGCCGAACAGCAGCGAAGCGAACAGTTCGGTCAGTACCGGCGCGCCGATATCGATACGAAAAATCCCCTCCTGCTGGCCGCGCAGGAAGAATTGGTCCAACGCATTGGTATACGGCAACCAGCGCGCTTCTTCGCCGCACTGATGCAGCGAGTCCGGGCGCCACTGAAACATCAGGAATACCAGCAGGTCACGATGCACCAGGTGCCCGTCCACCAGACGTTGCAAGGCTTCTGGCACCGGCGCATGCTGCAGGTCGGCTTCGGCGATGACCTGGTTCATCACCTCTGAGCCATAGTCGAAGAGCATCTCGATCAGGTTGTCGCGGGTTCCGCAAAATCGGTTCAGGGTAGCCTTGCTGACCCCGGCCGCCTCGGCGATTTCCTTGAAGGTTCCACGGGGCTGCTCGACCATGGCCACGGCCAAGGCCTTAAGGAGTTTTTCTTCGGCGACAGGTCGTTGTGTCAATGCATTGCTCTCAAGTTTTTCTTCACGGCGCGCCATTGTGCAGCAAAAGTCTCAATATCCGTAATAACTGCCAAATCTAGTCACACAAAATGCAAATGAGACAATATTGACTCACCCGCATCTATAGCTGACCATTCGCGCCTTTCCAGAATAATTGCAACGGGCATTGCGCCCCAGGTGAAGCATGAGCAGGATTCGCGCTGGTCACGTCGTTTCGGCGATCACCCTCTCCATGGCCATCGCTCTGGCCGGCTGCGACAAGGGCGAACAGGGCTGGGGCGAAGCGCCACCGCGTGAGGTGGATGTGCTCACCGTCAAGACCGAACCCTTCACCGTGGTGGCCGAACTGCCGGGCCGCATCGAGCCGGTGCGTGTAGCAGAGGTGCGTGCGCGGGTTGCCGGCATCGTACTCAAGCGCACCTTCGAGGAAGGCGCCGACGTCAAGGCCGGTGACCTGCTGTTCCAGATCGACCCCGCGCCCTTCAAGGCGGCGCTGTCACGCGCCGAGGGCGAACTGGCCCGCACCGAAGCGCAGCTGTTCCAGGCCCAGGCCACCGTCGAGCGCTATCAGCCGCTGGTGAAGATCAACGCGGTCAGCCAGCAAGACTTCGACGTGGCCCGCGCCACCCTGCGTAGCGCTCAGGCCGACAAACGCTCGGCCCAGGCCAATGTGGAAACCGCCAAGCTGGATCTGGGTTACGCTCAGGTCCGCGCGCCCATCGCCGGGCGCATCGGCCGTGCCCAGGTGACCGAAGGCGCGCTGGTCGGCCAGGGCGAAACCACCCTGCTCGCCCGCATTCAGCAGCTCGACCCGGTGTATGCGGACTTCAGCCAGCCGGCTGCCGATGCCCTGCGCCTGCGCGCCGCCATCGCCGATGGCAAGGTTTCCGGCGAGGGCGACAAGGCGCTGTCGCTGCGCGTCGACGGCACCGATATCGAGAGCAAGGGCACCCTGCTGTTCACCGACATTTCGGTAGACCGCAGCACCGGGCAGATCGCCCTGCGCGGGCGCTTTGACAACCCCCAGGGCGTGTTGCTGCCGGGTATGTACGTGCGGGTGCGCACACCCAAGGGCTCGACCAAGACGCCATCCTGGTACCGCAGCGCGCCGTGCAGCGCTCCGCCGATGGCAAGGCCAGCGTGATGCTGCTCGGCGCCGACAACAGCGTGGAAGCGCGGCCGGTCACCACCGGTGCCATGCAGGGCGCCCGCTGGCAGATTACCGAAGGCCTCAAGGCCGGCGACAAGGTCATCGTCAGCTCACTGGGCGCGATCCAGCCAGGCGCCAAGGTGGTGCCCCGTGAACACGGCGCGCCAGCGCCAGACACGCCCGCCAACCCTTCACAGGCGCAGTAAGCCGGAGCCCATGACATGATGTCTCTGTTCTTTATCCGGCGCCCGAACTTCGCCTGGGTGGTCGCGCTGTTCATCACCATGGCCGGCCTTTTGGCTATCCCCTTTCTGCCGGTTGCGCAGTACCCCAACGTGGCGCCGCCACAGATAACCGTGACCGCCACCTACCCGGGTGCTTCGGCCCAGGTGCTGACCGACTCGGTCACCAGTGTGATCGAGGAAGAGCTCAACGGCGCCAAGAATCTGCTGTACTTCGAGTCCACCAGCAACGCCAACGGCATCGCCGAAATCACCGTGACCTTCCAACCGGGCACGGACCCGGAACTGGCTCAGGTCGATGTGCAGAACCGCCTGAAGAAAGCCGAAGCACGCATGCCCCAGGCTGTGCTGACCCTGGGCATTCAGACCGAACAGGCCACCGCTGGCTTTCTGCTGATCTACGCCCTGAGCTACAAGGATGGCGGCGCCAACGACGACACCACGGCGCTGGCCGACTATGCCGCGCGCAATATCAACAACGAGATCCGCCGTGTACAGGGCGTCGGCAAGCTGCAGTTCTTCGCCTCCGAAGCGGCCATGCGTGTGTGGATCGACCCGCAGAAGCTGGTCGGTTATGGCCTGTCCATCGATGACGTCAACAACGCCATCCGTGCCCAGAACGTACAGGTGCCGGCCGGCGCCTTCGGCAGCACGCCGGGCAGCGCCGAGCAGGAGTTGACCGCGACCCTGGCGGTCAAGGGCACCCTGGACAGCCCCGAGGAATTCGCCGCCATCGTGTTGCGCGCCAACCAGGATGGCTCGCGCCTGACCCTGGGCGATGTCGCGCGTATCGAGGTCGGCAGCCAGGATTACAACTTCGGCTCACGCCAGGACGGCAAGCCGGCCGTGGCCGCTGCCGTGCAACTGGCCCCTGGCGCCAACGCCATCCAGACCGCAGAGGCGGTCAAGCAGCGCCTCACCGAGCTGTCCGCTGGTTTCCCGGAAAACGTGCAGTTCTCGGTGCCCTACGACACCTCGCGCTTCGTCGATGTGGCCATCGACAAGGTCATCATGACTCTGGTCGAGGCCATGGTGCTGGTGTTCCTGGTGATGTTCCTGTTCCTGCAGAACGTGCGCTACACGTTGATTCCGTCGATCGTGGTGCCGGTGTGTCTGCTCGGCACATTGACCTTCATGTACCTCTTGGGCTTCTCGGTGAACATGATGACCATGTTCGGCATGGTGCTGGCCATCGGCATCCTGGTCGACGACGCCATCGTGGTGGTGGAGAACGTCGAGCGGATCATGGCCGAAGAAGGCCTGGAACCGGTGCCGGCGACCATCAAGGCGATGGGCCAGGTGTCCGGGGCGATCCTAGGCATTACCCTGGTGCTGTCGGCGGTGTTCCTGCCACTGGCGTTCATGGCAGGTTCGGTGGGGGTGATCTACCAGCAGTTCTCGCTGTCGCTGGCGGTGTCGATCCTGTTCTCAGGTTTCCTGGCGCTGACCTTCACGCCGGCGCTGTGCGCCACCATTCTCAAACCGATCCCCCAGGGGCATCACGAGAAAACCGGTTTCTTCGGCTGGTTCAACCGCAAGTTCACCGGCCTGACCGGGCGTTACACCAGGCTCAACAGCAAGCTGGTACCGCGGGCCGGGCGCTTCATGTTCATCTATCTGGGCATCGTGGTGCTGATGGGTTTCTTCTACCTGCGCCTACCGGAATCCTTCGTGCCGGTCGAGGATCAGGGCTACATGATCGTCGACATCCAGCTGCCGCCCGGCGCGACGCGCGAGCGCACTTCGGCGACCGGCAAGCAGCTGGAGGAGTTTCTCGCCACCCGCGAGGCCGTGGCAACCTCGTTCTTGGTGCTGGGCTTCAGCTTCTCGGGCATGGGCGAGAACGCCGCCATCGCCTTCCCGCTACTCAAGGACTGGTCCGAGCGCGATTCGCAGCAATCGGTCGAGGCTGAGACGGCCGCAGTCAACGGCCGCTTCGCCAACCTTGATGACGGCGCCATGATGGCCGTTCCACCACCGCCGATCGAAGGCCTGGGCAACTCCGGCGGCTTCGCCCTGCGTCTTCAGGACCGCGGCGGCCTCGGCCGCGAAGCGCTACTGGCAGCCCGTGACCAGGTGCTCGGCAAGGTCAACGGCAACCCGCTGTTCCTCTACGGCATGATGGAAGGCCTGGCCGAAGCGCCGCAGCTGCGCCTGGTCATCGACCGTGAGCAGGCACGCGCCCAGGGCGTCAGTTTCGAGTCGATCAGCAATGCGCTGTCCACCGCCTTCGGCTCCTCGGTGATCAACGACTTCGCCAACGCCGGTCGCCAGCAGCGCGTGGTCGTACAGGCCGAACAGGCCGCGCGAATGACCCCGGAAAGCGTGCTCAAGCTGCACGTGCCCAACGACAGCGGCAATCTGGTGCCACTTAGCGCTTTCGTGACCACCCAATGGGAACAGGGCCCGGTGCAGGTGGCGCGCTACAACGGCTACCCGTCGATCCGCATCTCCGGCGACGCCGCTCCTGGCGTCAGCACCGGCGAGGCCATGGCCGAACTGGAGCGCATCGCCGCCGACTTGCCGGACGGTATCGGCTACGAATGGACTGGCCTCTCTTACCAGGAGAGGGTCGCCAGTGGCCAGGCGGTGATGCTCTTCGCCCTGGCCATCGTGGTGGTGTTCCTGCTGCTCGTCGCCCTGTACGAGAGCTGGGCGATTCCGCTGGCGGTGATGCTCATCGTACCGGTCGGCGCCCTCGGTGCGGTGCTCGCGGTGACCGCCATCGGCCTGCCCAACGACGTTTACTTCAAGGTCGGCCTGATCACCGTGATCGGCCTGGCGGCAAAGAATGCCATCCTGATCGTCGAGTTCGCCAAGGACCTCTGGGAAGACGGTTACTCGCTGCGCGATGCCGCCATCGAAGCCGCTCGCCTGCGCTTCAGGCCGATCATCATGACCTCCATGGCCTTCATGCTCGGCGTGGTGCCGCTGGTGATCGCCACCGGCGCAGGCGCCGCCAGCCAGCGCGCCATCGGCACCGGCGTGCTGGGCGGTATGTTCAGTGCGACCTTGCTGGGGGTGATCTTCGTGCCGATCTTCTTCGCCTGGGTACTGTCGCTGCTGCGCAGCAAACCGCAGCAAACCGACAACCATCCCCTGCACAAGGCGGAGTAAGGCGGTTGCCTATGCGGCAGTCGTCGGTCAGTAAACGCGAGATAGCGCAGCCTTGGCGACCTTGATGCCTTCGCTGCGCTCCAGCTCGCCTTTCAGCGCCCCTTCGGCCCTGACGAAGCGCACGTCGGTGATGCCCAGGAACTTGAAGAAGCTCTGCAGGTACGGCTCCTGGAAATCCATCGGTGCCATGGGCCCGTGGGAATAGAAGCCGCCGCACACCGACACCACGATCACACATTTGCCGCCGGCCAGGCCTACGGTGCCATGCTCGGTGTAGCTGAAGGTGCGCCCCACCTGAGCAATACGATCCAGCCAGACCTTCAACTGACTGGCAATGGAGAAGTTGTACATCGGCGCACCGATCACCAGGATGTTGCTGGCCAAAAACTCGTCTACCAATTGCTCGGAAAGCCGATGCTCCTGTTGCAGCGCTTCGTCGGCATCAGCCAGCTCACCCCCCTCGAAACCGGCGAATATCGGACCGGTCAGGTGGTTGATGGGGTTTTCGACCAGGTCTCGGTACAGCACCTCGGCATCCGGGTAGATAGCACGCAGGTTGGCGACTGCGATGGCAGACAGCTCCTTGCTCAACGAGCGATCGCCCGAGATGCTCGAGTCCACATGCAGGATTTTCATTGTTTTCCAAGTCACTTCTGAAGCGGCGATAAAGTAAACAACGGCGCCGAACGCCAGCTATCTGTGGCGAGTCGTTCGGCACCGTTCGTGGTCAGACCCGGAAAGCGGTGACCAGACCATTGAGGCTAACCGCCAGGCTGGCAAGCTCCTGGCTCGCGGCACGGGTCTGGTTGGCACCGGCCGAGGTCTGCTGCGACAGATCGCGGATATTCATCAGGTTGCGGTCTACCTCACGCGACACCTGGGCCTGCTGCTCCGCGGCGCTGGCGATCACCAGATTACGCTCGGTGATCGAAGCGATAGCCTGCACGATGTCATCCAGCGCGTCGCCGGCGGCCTGGGCCAGGGTCAGCGTGGTATCGGCGCGGGCACTGCTGCTCTGCATGGCGGCCACCGCATGTTCGGTGCCGTGTTGAATGTTCTCGATCATCTGTTCGATTTCCCCGGTCGACTGCTGGGTACGATGCGCCAGCGCCCGTACCTCATCCGCGACCACCGCAAAGCCCCGTCCCTGCTCGCCAGCCCGAGCAGCCTCGATGGCCGCGTTCAGGGCCAGCAGATTGGTCTGCTCGGCGATGGAGCGAATAACCGTGACCACCTGGCTGATCTCGCGCACGCTGCCGGCCAGCTTGCCGACCTCTTCAGAGGTTTCGGTAACATCCCGGGCCAGCAGATGGATGGAGTCGACGGTCTTGCGCACTTGCTCCTGCCCGCCGTGCGCGGCCTGGTCGGACTGACGCGATGCCTCGGAGGTGCTGACCGCGTTCTGCGCCACTTCCTCCACCGTGGCAGTCATCTGGTTCACCGCAGTGGCCGCCTGCTCGATCTCATCGTTCTGCTGATACAGGCCGCGGGTCGCATCCTCGGTTACCGCCTGCAGCTCTTCGGATGATGAGGCCAACAGATTGGACGACTCGCCAATACGCTGCAAAGTAGCGCGCAAGCTGCCCTGCATGGTGGCCAAGGCTTTTAGAAGCTGCGCGGGCTCATCATGGCCTTGGTGCTCGAAATCGCGGGTCAGGTCGCCGGCGGCGATGCTCTGGGCGACCTCGACCGCCTCGCCAAGCGGTTTGACAATACTGCGAGTCAGCACAATTGCCAGGGTAATGGTCAGCAGCGTAGCCATGAGCACCACCAGCGCCACGGTACGTGTGCTGCTCTCGAATACCTCATCGCTTTCGCCGAAGTCACGCATGGCGCCCTGGCGATTGTATTCGGTGAGCGCCTTGAGCTCTTCGACCAGTTGGTCACCTTCCTGAGCCATGGAACCGGTCAGGATCCGTTCGGCACTCGCCCGCTCACCACGCATCAATTGCTCGACCACGTCGCGCTGGTGCTGCAGGTAGCGATCCTTGACGCCGAGCAATTGCTGCACAAGAACACGCTCGGAATCGGAGTCGACCAAGGGTGTGTAGTCGTTCTGCGCGCGGGCCAGATCCGCCTTGGCGCTGTCCAGCGCGGGTAACGCAGCACGGCGTGCCTCGTCGCTATCGAGGGCGTAGAAACGCAGGGTCAGCGCCCTGACGCGCATGACCGACATGCCCAGTTCATTCAGGGCCAGTGTCGACGGAAACCACTTCGCCTCGATACCATCGCTCATGCTGTCCATGCGCTTCATTTGCTCGAAGGTGATGATTCCCAGCACAACCAGCAAGGTAGCCAGGGCGGCGAAACACGCACCGGCACGCACACCAATCTTCAAATTTCTAAGCGCCATCACTTGCCTCTCGGTTATCAGGCGTCCGACCGGCCGCCAGGTATCGGATCGCACATACCTACTCCACGCGCAACCCGGGATTCATGCACCTTTCAACACGCACGGCATGTCCAGGCCTTCGATGAGTTTTTGCGGGCGGGCGAAGAGAAATCCCTGTACCCACTGCGCTTCGCAATCACGGCTGATTGCCAGGTCATCGGTGGTTTCGATGCCCTCGACCACCACATGGGTAGCCAGGGTGTTGCACAGGCCAACCAGGTGCCGGAGGGTTCTGGCATGCAGCGCGGAGCGCCGCGCGCGCTGCACATAGCCCTGATCGATCTTGATGATGTCCGGCTGCGCATCTTGGATAAACGCCAGCGTGGCGAAGCCTGCTCCGAAGTCGTCGATGGCCACATGGCAGCCGGTGCTGCGCAACTGATGAACAAACTCGACGGCCTGATCATGGCCACAAGGTGCCGAACTCTCGGTGATCTCGATGACCAGCCGCGCGGCCAGATCGGCGTCAACCAGTCGCTGCAGCATCAACTCCCAGTGGTAATCGATCCGCGCGCTCTGGGCCGAGACATTGCAGCCCAACGTCAACATCGGATTTGCCTGCAGCAGGCCAACAACCGCGTCGAGCACGAAATGGTCGAGACGCCGCATGGCATGGCGGCGCTCCAGCAAGGCGAACGGATTAAAGCCCAGCGGCTCGCCTTCGCTGCGCAGCAAGCCCTCGCTGTATAAGGAGCGCTGGATGTCGGTGGCAGATCTCACCGGCTGAAAGGCCAGATGAAAGCGGCCGCACTGCAGCTGCTCGTAGAAATACCGCACGCGTGCTTCGTCGGCGGCCAGTTTGCTGGCAGACATGGCGTCGAGGCCCATCATCGGGCGCTCAGCGAACATCGAAGGCATGAGTCGATTTCCATAGTTGCGATGTATCGCTCATCGCGCAAACGTTTGCGCATAGCAGCGGATAGCCACTATTCGATAAGATCGCTAATCGGCTGACAGGAATGTGCGTGATCGCTCAATAGCACCACATCGGGGTATCAACGCGGTGTACAGTCGCTCGCAGCAACAGCTACCGATCACGGAGTGGGACGTGCGGCTTTACTTATGGCTTAGCCTCACTCACGGCCCAGCAGGAGCGGCACGGATAAGGAGCGCAATTCTCTCAGCGTGCACAGGCGACAGCCAGTGTTCCCGGGCGCCCCTTTGTTGTCCGCACACGCAACGGCTGTACAACTTCATTCAGCGGGCTATCCAGGACATGCGATGTACACAGTGACGAGCAACTGCTTCCAGGTGATGGCCAAGACCTTTCTCGAACAAGGTGTGGACCCGCGCAAGCTCGACCAGCAGTTGTTACTGGCCCTGCACAACGGCACGCCGATCACCCTGGCCCAGGTATACAGCCTGTTCAGCCAGGCCAGCGAACAGACTGGCAATCCTGACATCGGCCTGGGTGCCTATGCTCACGCCCACCCCAGTGCTCTGGGTGCACAGTGCTACCCAATGATGTCCAGCCCGACCCTGGGCACAGCGCTTAAGCTGATGGTCGATTATCATCCCCTGGTCACCAATGGCTCGCACTACCTGCTCGAACAACGCCAGGACACCTTGAAGCTGATCGGCCTGGAAGTCGGTACTTCGCCCATACCCGCACCGCGCGCCTTCATCGATGCCGGCGCCGCGCTGACCCTCGGTGTCATCCACTGGCTGACCCCCCATCAGCGCCCCAAGCCGCTGGGCGCCGAATTCACCTACGCACAACCGGCAGATACCACCCGCCTTCGCCAGATGTTCGGCGACAACCTGCGCTTTTCGGCGCCCCACAACAGCATGATCTTCAGAGCACGTGATGCGGCCATCGCACTGCCGACGGCGGACGCGGCGCTGCATGTCATGCATCAGGAATACGCGCAGTCGCGCCTCGATGATCTGGTCAAGGGCTCAGTGGCCGCCCGCGTCGAGCGCCTGCTGACCAGACAGCTCACGCAGGGCATCAACCTGGACCTGAGTGAAGTCGCCAGCACCTTGCTGCTCAGCAAACGCGGCCTACAAAAGGCCCTGGAGCGTGAAGCGGTGAGCTTCGTCCAACTGCAGGAAGAGACACGCCTGAAGCTGGCGCACAACCTGTTGCGCAACTCCACACGCAGCCTCAAATACATTTCCGCCACTCTGGGTTTTCGCGACCAGAGCAGCTTTCACAAAGCGAGCATGCGCTGGTTTGGCATGCCGCCAAGCCAGTACCGCAATCACGAAGACGTGCTGACCAACTGAGCAACCGGTACTCGGCCAGTTATTGCAGCACGCAGGAATTGATAGGAATGCAGCCAGAGCCGGGCATTGCGCCCTGGCGTTCGGCAGGCTGCAAGAAAGCTAGTGCCCACCACAACGTGCCGAACACGTGGCAGGCGCCACGCGTTCGGCAGTCGGTTAGCCGGCGCGCTCTTCGCTAGGCGCCTGCTTGTGCCACAAGGTCGGGATCAGGAACACGATGGCCAGCAGGCACGCGCCGATCAGCAGCACGAAGCCACCATCCCAGCCGAAGTGGTCGACCGTATAGCCCATCGCAGCACTCGCGGCGACCGAGCCACCCAGGTAGCCGAACAGACCGGTAAAGCCGGCAGCCGTACCAGCGGCTTTCTTCGGCGCCAATTCCAGCGCATGTAGACCAATCAGCATCACCGGCCCGTAGATCAGGAAGCCGATGGCGACCAGGGCAGCCATGTCCACCAGCGGGTTGCCCGGCGGGTTGAGCCAGTAGACCACGGTCGCCACAGTCACCAATGCCATGAACACGACGCCAGTCAGGCCGCGATTACCACGGAACACCTTGTCCGACATCCAACCGCACAGCAGCGTGCCGGGGATGCCTGCCCATTCGTAGAAGAAGTAGGCCCAGGAGCTCTTGTCGACAGTGAAGTGCTTGACCTCTTTCAGGTAGGTCGGCGCCCAGTCCAGCACGCCATAGCGCAGCAGGTAAACGAAGACGTTGGCCAGGGCGATGAACCACAGCATCTTGTTGCGCAGCACGTACTTGACGAAGATTTCCTTGGTGCTGAATTCCTTCTCGTGGCTTTCGTCGTAGCCCTCGGGGTAGTCGTTCTTGTATTTCTCGATCGGCGGCAGGCCGACCGACTGCGGCGTGTCACGCATGGTCGCAAAGGCGAACACCGCGACCAGCATGGCGACCGCAGCGGGTACATAGAAGGCAGCATGCCATTCATTGAACAGGCCCATGCCGAGCAGGAACAGCGGGCCGATCAGGCCCCCCCCCACGTTGTGGGCAACGTTCCACACCGACACTACGCCACCACGCTCCTTCTGCGACCACCAGTGCACCATGGTTCGGCCACTGGGCGGCCAGCCCATGCCCTGAGCCCAGCCGTTGATGAACAGGAGGATGAACATGATGGTCACGCTGGAGGTTGCCCACGGTGCGAAACCGAAAACGAACATCACCCCGGCCGATACCATCAGGCCGAAGGGCAGGAAGTAACGGGGGTTGGAGCGATCGGAAATCAGCCCCATGAGAAATTTCGACAAACCATAGGAGATGGCGATGGCCGACATCGCCAGGCCCAGTTGCCCACGGGTGTAACCCTCCTCTTCGATGAGGTAGGGCATGGCCAGCGAGAAGTTCTTGCGCAGCAGGTAATAGCCTGCGTAGCCGATGAAGATACCGGCGAAAATCTGCCAGCGAAGGCGGCGGTAGGTACTGTCTATCTGATCATCAGGCAATGGTTCCCGATGAGGGGCGGGACGAAAGAAGGCGAACATCTAAAGGCTCCAGTTCTTGTTTTAGCTGCACGTGCAAATGTGACAGTTGTGTGACATTTTCATTTGCGAAAATATCACTCACTAGTGAAACGGTAAAGATAACAATCTGTTGGAATCCGAAAGTAATGTAAGCATTCGGACCAGAGGCAGCAGTCGCTGACCCGGTTCTGACTATCCAGGCCGCCAGCAAGCGCCAACGTCATGCTGAGCCGCACACCTTTGCCGGCCAGATAAACGCTGAGGATGGATGCTCAATTACGGGAGGCAGAAACAAGAAAAGCGGCCCTAGGGCCGCTTTTCAGGAAACCTGCTCGAGGCAGGTGGATATGGCGCAGCGGACGGGACTCGAACCCGCGACCCCCGGCGTGACAGGCCGGTATTCTAACCGACTGAACTACCGCTGCGTGTCGGTGGACTTGCGTCCGTAGAACTCGTGCTTCGTCAGATGCGTAGGCTTGGCCTTCGCATCACATCTCAGATCAGGATCTCAGATGGAAAATATGGCGCAGCGGACGGGACTCGAACCCGCGACCCCCGGCGTGACAGGCCGGTATTCTAACCGACTGAACTACCGCTGCGCGTCGGTGGACTTTCGTCCGTTTCTCTCAAGGCAAGTGGTGGGTGATGACGGGATCGAACCGCCGACCCTCTGCTTGTAAGGCAGATGCTCTCCCGGCTGAGCTAATCACCCTTGGCCTTGCGAGGACGCGAAATTTACGCGGGCACCCAACCTAAGTCAAGGCCGGCGTTGAATTTTTTTCAAAAAAGACGCGATGCACTCGATCACGCCTCAGCGGTAGATCATCTTGCGTGTCATGCCGCCGTCGGTGACGAACTCCTGACCCGTCACGAAGCCCGCTTCGGGCGACAACAACCAGGCCACCAGCGCTGCCACGTCCTCGACCTGCCCTACCCGCCCGACAGGATGCTGCGCGTGATCCTCAACGCTCAGCGGCTCGTTGGCACGTTGCGCCGCATCGCGGGAATCGATCCAGCCCGGGCTCACCGCATTCACTCGAATGCTCGGGCCGAGGCTGATCGCCAAGGCGTGCGTGAGGGCTATCAGCCCACCCTTGCTCGCCGCATAGGCTTCGCTCTCGGGCTCGGACTGGCTGGCGCGGGTCGACGCCATGTTGACGATGGCACCGCCCGTTGCACGCAGGTGCGCCGCACAGTGTTTGGCCAACAGCATCGGCCCGCTGAGGTTGATCGCCAGCACCTGATTCCACTGCTCCAGCGACAGCTCTTGCAGCGGTCCGCTATGGGGGCTGGCGACCCCGGCATTGCACACCAGGGCATCCAGCCTGCCAAAGCGTTCGATGACCGCTGCTACGCCTTGGGCGACCTGGGTTTCATCCGACACGTCCATGGCCACGAATGCGGCATGCTCGCCCAGGGCGGCAGCGACCTCGGCGCCCTGGCTGCCTGCCAAATCGCAGAGCGCTACCCGCCAGCCATGCTCCAGCAACCAGTGTGCGACACCTTCACCGATGCCGCGCGCAGCACCGGTGACCAGCGCAACGCGGCCATGGGCGACCTCGCCGGCAGCATTCACAGGGCCTGCAAGCCTCGGCTCAGATCGGCCTTGAGATCGGCGATGTCTTCCAGGCCGACGGCTACCCGAATCAGGCTGTCACGAATCCCGGCATTCTCGCGCTCCTGGGGCGAAAGGCGCCCGTGGGAGGTGGTCGCCGGATGAGCGATGGTGGTCTTGGTATCGCCCAGGTTGGTGGTGATGGAAATCACCCGCGTAGCATCGATGAAGCGCCAGGCGCCCTCCTTGCCACCCTTGACCTCGAAGCTGACCACCGCACCGAAAGCGCTTTGCTGGCGCGCAGCCAGCTCGTGTTGCGGATGACTGGTGAGCCCGGCGTAGTGCACCTTCTCGATGCTTTCCTGCTGCTCCAACCAGCGCGCCAGCTCCAGCGCCGTGCTGCAGTGCGCCTGCATGCGAATGCGCAGGGTCTCCAGGCCTTTGAGGAAAATCCAGGCATTGAAGGGGCTGAGGGTCGGCCCAGCGGTACGCAGGAAGCCCACCACCTCGGCCATCAGTTTGGCGCTGCCGGCTACCACGCCGCCCATCGCCCGGCCCTGGCCATCGATGTATTTGGTGGCCGAGTGCATGACGATGTCCGCGCCAAGCTTCAGCGGCTGCTGCAGCGCTGGCGTGCAGAAGCAGTTGTCCACCGCCAGCAGTGCGCCCTTCTCGTGGGCGATGGCCGCCAGGGCCGCGATGTCGACCAGCTCGGCCAGGGGGTTGGAGGGCGACTCGACGAACAGCAGCTTGGTGTTCGGCTTGAAGGCGGCGGCCCAGCCCTCGAGGTCGGCCAGCGGCACATAGTCGACCTGTACACCAAAGCGCTTGAGGTACTTCTCGAACAGGCTGATGGTCGAGCCGAACACGCTGCGCGAGACCAGCACGTGATCACCGGCGCTGCACAGGCTCATGACGATGGACAGGATCGCCGACATGCCCGATGCCGTGGCGACCGCCTGCTCGGCGCCCTCCATGGCCGCGATGCGCTCTTCGAAGGCACGCACCGTCGGGTTGGTGTAACGCGAATAGACGTTGCCCGGCACCTCACCGGCGAAACGCGCCGCGGCATCGCCAGCGGTACGAAACACGTAGCTGGAAGTCGGGAACAGCGCTTCGCTGTGCTCGCCTTCCGGCGTGCGGTGTTGGCCTGCACGGACCGCCAGAGTGTCGAAGCCTACGCCGTCGAGATCGCTGTCGAGCCGACCGGCTTGCCAATCCTGTGTCATATCCTTTTCCTCATCCAGAAAACAGGCCGGGCCCAAAGGGCCCGGTTGTTGAATCATTTAGCATCGATCAGTTGTTGTACAGATCGATGATCTCGCTGACCGCTTGCGACTTGGCCTTGTTGCCATCGTTGCGCGCCAGGTCGATGCGATTCAGATAAGCCTCGTCGACATCGCCGGTGACGTACTCGCCGTCGAATACCGCGCTGTCGAACTGCTCGATCTTGATCTTGCCACCACCGACCGCCTCCTTCAGGTCATCGAGATCCTGGTAGACAAGCCAGTCGGCGCCGATCAGCTCGGCCACCTGCTCGGTGGTGCGGCCATGGGCGATCAGCTCATGGGGGCTCGGCATGTCGATGCCGTAGACGTTCGGGTAGCGAACGGCCGGTGCCGCGGAGCAGAAATACACGTTCTTGGCGCCGGCTTCGCGGGCCATCTGGATGATCTGCTTGCAGGTGGTGCCGCGCACGATGGAGTCATCGACCAGCATCACGTTCTTGCCGCGGAATTCCAGCTCGATGGCGTTGAGCTTCTGGCGCACCGACTTCTTGCGCGCCGCCTGGCCCGGCATGATGAAGGTCCGGCCGATGTAGCGGTTCTTCACGAAACCTTCGCGGAACTTGACGCCCAGATGGTTGGCCAGCTCCAGCGCCGAGGTGCGGCTGGTATCGGGAATCGGGATGACCACGTCGATATCGTGCTCCGGGCGCTCGCGACGGATCTTGTCGGCGAGCTTCTCGCCCATGCGCAGGCGCGCCTTGTAGACCGATACGCCATCCATGATGGAGTCGGGGCGTGCCAGGTACACGTGCTCGAAGATGCACGGCTTGAGCTGCGGGTTCGGCGCGCACTGGCGGGTGAACATCTGGCCTTCTTCGGTGATGTATACCGCTTCGCCCGGCGCCAGGTCGCGGATCAGGGTGAAGCCGAGCACGTCCAGAGCGACGCTTTCGGAGGCGATCATGTACTCGACGCCTTCGTCGGTGTGGCGCTGGCCGAACACGATCGGACGGATGCCGTTCGGGTCGCGGAAACCAACGATGCCGTAACCGGTGATCATCGCCACCACGGCGTAGCCGCCGCGGCAACGCTTGTGCACGTCCTTCACCGCCGCGAACACGTCTTCTTCGCTGGGGTTGAGCTTGCCGCGCACGGCCAGCTCATGGGCGAACACGTTGAGCAGCACTTCGGAGTCGGAGTTGGTGTTGACATGACGCAGATCCGATTCGTAGATCTCCTTGGCCAGCTGCTCGACGTTGGTCAAGTTGCCGTTGTGCGCCAGGGTGATGCCGTACGGCGAGTTGACGTAGAACGGCTGGGCTTCGGCCGAGCTGGAGCTGCCTGCGGTCGGGTAGCGCACGTGGCCGATGCCCATGTGGCCGACCAGGCGCTGCATGTGGCGCTGCTGGAACACGTCACGCACCAGGCCGTTGTCCTTGCGCAGGAACAGGCGGCCTTCATGGCTGGTGACGATACCGGCAGCATCCTGGCCGCGGTGCTGGAGGACGGTGAGGCCGTCATACAGCGCCTGATTGACGTTCGATTTACCGACGATACCGACAATGCCACACATGTGACGCAACCCCTACTCAGTGAAACGACTATTTACCGGTGCCGACAGGAGAAGCCCCCTGCAGCACCTCTTTGAACGGCAGCTCGACCGGCTCGCGTATACCGCTGGCCAGCCACTCGCTGGACAAACCCAATATGAGGTTCTTCGACCAGTCTGCAACCAGCAGAAAATGCGGCAGCAAGGCCGACTGCTGCCACCAGGCATCCTGTTGCACCGGCCCCAGGCTGAGCAGCCCGACCGCCACCACGACCAGCAAGGCGCCGCGGGCGGCACCGAACACCATGCCCAGGAAACGATCCGTACCCGACAGACCGGTCACGCGGATCAACTCGCCAATCAGGTAGTTGATCAGCGCGCCGACCAGCAGCGTCAATACGAACAAGATCACGCAGGCAGCGATGACACGGGCGGACGGGGTTTCGATATAGGCGTCGAGATGCTGTGCCAGCGCGCCGCCGAACATCCAGGCGACCACGCCAGCGATGATCCAGGTGACGAGCGACAGGGCTTCCTTGACGAAGCCTCTGCTCAGACTGATCAGACTCGAAACGGCGATGATGGCGATGATCGCCCAATCGACCCAGGTAAATGCCACGATGCAGGCTACCGATGGAAGAGGCGCTGCATTTTAGCAGAGCCCTGCCCATCGGTTAAGCGCGGATAACATGCTAAGCGTCAGTTGCTTTCCGGCTGGAAGCGCACCACGAAGCCATTGAGCTTGTGCTGGCGGTTGAGTTGGTCACGCAGGCGGTCGGCCTCGACTCGCTCGACCAGCGGCCCGACGAACACGCGATTCATGCCATCGGCGGTGCGGATATAGGCGTTGTAGCCTTGCGAGCGCAGAGTCTTCTGAAGATTTTCCGCGCCCGGGCGACTGGACAGGCTGGCCAGCTGTACCGACCAGCTGACAGGCAAGCTGTTGACATCCAGACGTTCCGCCGGAGCTTTCTGCGGTGGCGGCGCCACTTCGGCCGGCTTGCTTGGCGCAGGCTGGGCAGCCGGAGGCGGCGTTGGCGCCGCAGGCTCACTGGCCGGCAGTTCGCCAATGGGCTGCTCGACCGGCGGCTGCGCCTGATCGGTGGGCGAGCTGTCGACGGGTACCGGTTCCTGCGGTAGTTCCTGCGGGTCGGGCACGATCACCGGCTGCATCTCGATTTCAGGGGTGACCGGCTTGGCGGGAATGCTCGGCGCATCGACCACCACGTGCCGCAGCTCGTCGGGACGGGAAAGCAGCATCGGCAGGAAGATCACGGCCAGGGCCACGAGCACCAGCGCGCCGACGATACGTTGCTTGGTTCCACTATCGAGCATTGCCATCCTGCACAACCTCCTGGGCGTAGCGCTCAAGCCACATCAGGGCTTCGGCCACGCAGAAAAAAGATCCAAAGAGCAGAATTTCATCACCGTCTGCAGCCCGCTCGCACTGCGCCTCCAGGGCACTGGCGACATCACCGTACGCCTCGACCTGAGCACCACAAGCAGCCAGGTGCGCGTGCAGCTCGGCAGCGGGACGCGAGCGTTCGCTGGGCAGCTTCGCCACCGCCCAATGGGCGATGTCCACCAGCAGCGGCGCCACCACACCGGGCAGCTCCTTGTCGGCCAACAGACCGAACACCGCCAGGCGCTGCCCCGCTATGCCACGCGCCTGCAAACGACCGGCAAGAAACTGCGCGGCATGGGGATTGTGCCCCACGTCGAGCAACAGAGTGAGGGACTTGCCGCGCCAGTTCAAGTGACGACGATCCAGTCGACCGGTCACCCGCGTGGCCTGCAGGGCACCGGCGATGCGCTGGGCATCCCATGGCAGGTCCAGCAAGGCGTAGGCCTGCAACGCCAGTGCGGCATTTTCCATGGGCAGATCGAGCAGCGGCAGGCCCTCGAGACGCAGCACCTCGCCGGTGGAGGTCAGCCCATACCAGTTCCAGCCTGACTCACTGACGCTCAGGTCGAAATCCCGGCAACGCAGGAAGAACGGGCAATCCAGTTCGGCGACCCGTTCGAGCAGCGGCAGCGGCGGGTCGAAATCACCACACAGCGCCGGCTTGCCCGCGCGCATGATGCCGGCCTTCTCGAAAGCGACCGATTCGCGGGTATCGCCCAGCCAGTCGGCATGGTCGACACCAATGCTGGTGATCAGTGCGAGGTCGGCGTCGACCAGATTCACCGCATCCAGGCGCCCGCCCAGGCCGACTTCGAGCACCACGACATCCAGGCCGGCTCGCTCGAACAGCCAGAACGCCGCCAGGGTGCCCATCTCGAAATAGGTCAGCGAGGTTTCGCCGCGGGCCGCCTCGACGGCGGCAAAGGCTTCGCAAAGGCCAGCATCGCTGGCCTGCTCGCCATCGATCTGCACCCGCTCGTTGTAACGCAGCAGGTGCGGCGAGCTGTACACCCCGACCTTCAGGCCCTGGGCACGCAGCAAAGAGGCGATGAAGGCGCAGGTCGAGCCCTTGCCATTGGTGCCGGTAACGGTGATGACACGCGGCGCCGGCCGAGACAGGCCAAGACGCGCCGCCACTTCACGGGAGCGCTCCAGGCCCATGTCGATGGCGCTCGGATGCAGACGCTCCAGGTACGCCAGCCACTCGGCCAGGGAGCGCTGGGTCATGCGCTGACCGGCAGTGCAGCAGGTGTTGGCTGGTGAGTGAACTGCGCCAGCAGACGGGCCAGGCGCGGACGCAGCTCGGCACGGTGAATGATCATGTCGATGGCACCGTGGTCGAGAAGGAACTCGCTGCGCTGGAAGCCTTCGGGCAGTTTCTCGCGAACGGTCTGCTCGATCACGCGCGGGCCGGCGAAGCCGATCAGCGCCTTGGGCTCGGCGACAATCACGTCACCCAGCATCGCCAAGCTGGCGGATACACCGCCGTAGACCGGATCGGTCAGCACGGAGATGAACGGAACCCCCTCTTCACGCAGGCGCGCCAGCACGGCGGAAGTCTTGGCCATCTGCATCAGCGAGATCAGCGCTTCCTGCATGCGCGCACCACCGGAGGCGGCGAAGCAGATCAGCGGGCAGCGGTTCTCCAGGGCCACGTTGGCAGCCTGCACGAAACGCTCACCGACGATGGCGCCCATCGAGCCGCCCATGAACGAGAACTCGAAAGCACAGGCCACGACCGGCATCCCTTCCAGGCTGCCGCTCATGGAAATCAGGGCATCCTTCTCACCGGTCTGCTTCTGGGCAGCGACCAGGCGATCCTTGTACTTCTTGCTGTCGCGGAATTTCAGGCGGTCAGAAGGCTCCAGATCGGCACCGATCTCCTCACGGCCATCGGCATCCAGGAAGATGTTCAGGCGGGCGCGGGCATCGATGCGCATGTGGTGGTTGCATTTGGGGCAGACGTCCAGGGTCTTTTCCAGCTCCGGCTTGTACAGCACCGCTTCGCAGGATGGGCACTTGTGCCACAGGCCTTCAGGTACCGAACTCTTCTTGACCTCGGAACGCATGATCGAGGGGATCAGTTTGTCTACCAGCCAGTTGCTCATGCTCTCAATTCTCCAACGCTGTAGGCTTCAACATGCTTGCTGCACATGACAAGCGAATTCACAAAGCGGTCGCCGCTGGGGCCGGCTGATGCCCGCCACCTGCTTCGACCACGAAAAAAGCACGCGCTGTTCGCGGCGATAGGAGTATGGACGGCTCACCCTGCGGCGCCGTCACATCGACTCTCCAACGCCGCGCACCGCGCGCACGAAGTCTTTGACCTTGTGGGCATCCTTGATGCCCTTGCTGACCTCCACGCCGCCGCTGACATCCACCGCGTAAGGCCGCACCTGAGCGATGGCTGCCGCGACGTTGCCGGGCGTAAGACCGCCAGCCAGGATCACCGGTTTGCTCAGTTGCGCCGGCACCAGCGTCCAGTCGAACGCCTGCCCCGTGCCGCCAGGCACGCCATCGACGAAGGTATCGAGCAATACGGCGCGTGCGCCCGGGTAGGCGTCAACCTGCGCGACGACATCATCCCCCGCGCGTACACGCAACGCCTTGATATACGGCCGACGCAGCGCTTCGCAGTCGGCTGGACTTTCGTCGCCGTGAAATTGCAGAAGATCCAGGGGGACGGCAGCTAGCACCCCTTCGATTTCGCGCGGCAGCATGTCGACGAACAGGCCGACAGTGGTCACGAACGGCGGCAGCCCGGCGACGATGGCCTGGGCCTGGGCAATCGTCACCGCGCGCGGGCTGGGCGCATAAAACACAAGCCCGATGGCATCGGCGCCGGCCGCTACGGCAGCCAGCGCATCCTCGAGGCGAGTAATCCCACAGATCTTGCTGCGAACCACTGACAAAAGACGAATACCTCCGCGAAAGGCCGGATGGTAACAAATGACCGGCCAGGGCGCGCCATTAATTGCTGCTCCCTGCCCCGCTCAGCGCGCCGCCACGTCCTCGAGCCCGGAGAGAAAGTGCGGGCCCAGGTAGCGGGCCGGCAAGTCGAATTCTTCCGGATAGTCCACCTGCACCAGATACAGCCCATACGGGTGAGCAGTCACTCCCCCAGTGCGCCGCACACCAGCCTCCAGCACCTGACCGGCCCACTCCACCGGCCGCTCACCGGCGCCGATGGTCATCAGCACGCCGGCGATATTACGCACCATGTGGTGCAGAAAGGCATTGGCGCGGATATCGAGGATGATGAAACGACCATGCTGCAGCAACTCGAGATGATGGACCGTCTTGATCGGCGACTTGGCCTGGCACTGGCGGGCGCGGAAGGCGCTGAAATCGTGGGTACCCAGGAATACCTGGGCCGCCTCGCGCATGCGCTCAACATCCAACGGCCGATGATTCCAAGTCACCTCCTCGGCCATATGCGCCGGGCGGATCTGGTCGTTGTAGATCACGTAGCGGTAACGCCGCGCCATGGCGCAAAAGCGCGCATCGAAATGACTCGGCATGGCTTTGGCCCAGGTGACGCTGATGTCACCCGGCAGATTCATGTTGGCGCCCATCACCCAAGCATGCATGGAGCGCTCGACGCGGGTGTCGAAATGCACCACCTGGCCGCTGGCATGCACCAGCGCATCGGTACGCCCGGCACAGCTGAGCGTGACCGGAGCGCCACCAGCAACCTTGGACAGGGCTTGTTCGAGCGAGGCCTGGATCGACGGAACCCCGTCGCGCTGCCGCTGAAAACCGCGATAGCGGGTACCGCGGTATTCGACACCCAGGGCGATCTTGTAAATGCCGACGGCAGCCATTTCGGCTGCCGTCTTTTGTTCGTTAATCAATTGGTAGACCAGATCAGAGCTGCAATGCCGGCAATTATACCGCCACGCCAGGAGGCTGCCATGTCGGCAGCCCATTTAGTTGTGAGCCGCAGATGTAAAAACGGCAGCCCAAGGGCTGCCGTTTTCTCCACTCAACTGCTCGTCAAACCAGTTTGCCGATCAGCTCGCGCGCTTCCTGCTGCTGAGTTTCGTTACCTTCGGCGATCACTTCATCGAGGATGTCACGGGCACCCTCGCTATCGCCCATATCGATGTAGGCTCGCGCCAGATCCAGCTTGGTGGCGGTCTCGTCGGTGCCGGCGAGGAAGTCGAAGTCCTCATCGTCATCGAGCGGCACATGATCGGCCTGCATGTCCTGCGGCGCCTGCTGACCTTGCTGCTCGAGGCTTTCGGCCAGCTGGTCCAGTTCGGCGGTCACGTCGTCGAGTTGAGCGGCGAAGCTGGCGCCAGTGCTCGGCTCGGCCGGCTCGTCATTGAGTGACAGATCGAAGTCGGCAGGCAGGCCAAAGTCATCCCCCTTATCGCTGTCCAGGGCAGCGGACAGATCCGAGAGATCATTTGCCGGCTTGTCGGCGTCGTCATCCAGGCTCAGCAGGAAGTCATCTTCCTTCGTAGCAGCCGGGGTAGCGGGCGTGTCGAGATCGAGACTGAAGTCGGCCAGCTCGCCACCAGGCTCCTGACGATTGACCGGCTCATTGCCCAGATCCAGGTCGAAGTCCAGCGGCTCGTCCTTACTTGCGCCCGGCACTGCGGACGGCAGATCGAGATCGGAATCCAGGCTCAGGGTGTCGATTTCGTCGAAACGCGGCGCGTCATTTTGAGTTTTTGCCGGAGGCTCGGCAGAGAACTCGGCTTCCAGGGCATCCAGGTCGAGATCGAAGGCGTCATCTGCCGCAGGCGGCAGCGGCGCGACCGGCTGCTCCGGCTCGTCCAGCGCCAGGTCGTCCAGGCTGAAGGAATCCAGATCGTCTGCCGCAGCGGCGCTGGCCAGAACCGCGCTGCCGCCAAGCACGACCATGGTCGGATAGCGGGTCTTCAACTGCTCGACCTGGGCGTTGGCACCGCCGATTTCGCGCAGCTCGTTCTCCTGGCGGGCGAAGCCTTCGCGGTCGCCCAGCTCGGCATAAACCTCCATCAGTTTCAAACGCAGGTCGGTGCGATGCGGCTCGTCGTTGATGGCGTTGTGTAGCAGCTCGGCGGCCTGATTGAAACGACCGTAGGCGATGTAGATGTCCGCTTCACCCAGGGCGTCGCCAGTCTGGGCGGTGACGCGCTCTTCGCTCGCTGGCTGGCTCAGGGCAATCTGGTCGTCCGGCAAGTCGTTCAGGCTGTCAGCGGGCAGTTCCAGGTCGCTGTCGAAGGCGTGGGTGTCTTCTTCATAAGTCGACAGGCTGGACTCTTCCTCCTCGGCCTTGCGGGCATTGCGACGCGAAATGATCAGCAGCACCAGCAGCAGGGCCAGCAGCAGGCTGCCGCCGATCAGGCCGAGCATCATCGGGTTGGCCAGCAGGTTGTCGAGGGCGCTGTCCTCCTCGACCGGCTCGGGCGTTGCGGCAACCGGCGCCTGGGCAGGCACTTCGGCAACAGGCGCAGCTGGCTCGGCGGGCGCGGCTTCTGGAGCCGGCACAGGCGCAGTCTCGGTTGCCGGCGCATCAGCTGCTGGCTCGCCAGTCGGCTGAGCAGCTGCAGGATCCACCGGCGCTGATTCGGGCGCGGCTTCATTACCGGCAGGCGCCTGAGCTGCTGGAGCAGCAGCCGATGGCGTCTCGGCAGGTGCAGTGGCTGCAGTTGCCGGAGCGGGCGTAGCGCCAGCGGCGGCATTGCCAGGAGCCTGGCCAGCCGGTGCCGACACATCGGCCTGCAGCTTGGCGAGCTGGTTGTCCTTGAGCTGAATCAGGCGTTGCAGCTTGTCGAGCTGGCTTTGCAGATCGCTCATGCGATCTTTCAGCTCGTCGTTCTCGCGACGCGTCGAATCCAGGCTTTCCTGAGTCACGGCCAGCTGATTGGCCAGCGCGGCATTGTTGGCCTTGCCGCTCTCACTGCCTGCGGTGGCCTTGCCGGCTTCGGCAGCGACCAGCTTGAGCTTGTCTTCGTTGGAAACTTCCGACGGCGCAGCACCAGCGGTGCTGCGGCGGGTAGCATCGATCTGCCGGGCACCGGCGGCAGCCGGCGCACTGCGGCCCTGACGCCAGGAACTGTTCTGCTCGGCGACCTGAGCCAGCGCTTCGGATTGGCTGCGACGGGCGATCTGCTGGTCATCGGGCAGACGCAGAACCTGGCCGCTCTTCATACGGTTGATGTTGCCGCCGATGAAGGCATCCGGGTTGAGGTCCTGAATGGCCAGCATCTTCTGATGGACGCTGCCACTGCCGCCGGTACGCTGGGCCACTTCCCACAGTGTGTCGTTGGCATTGGTACGGTAATCACCACCAGCGGCGGCACGCGGCGTAGGCGCAGCGGCAGAAGGTGCGGAGGCACGCGGTGCGGAGCTCGGCACCGGACGTGGTGCAGGAGCAGGCGCAGCTACCGGCAGTTGCGGGGCAGCAGCGGCTTGCGGGGAATACAGGGGCGGGTCGAGCAGCAGGGTGTACTCGCGCAGCAGACGGCCATTGGGCCACAGTACTTCGACGAGGAAGTTCAGGTAGGGCTCGCGCACCGGCTTGGTCGAGGTGACGCGAATCACGCTCTTGCCGTTGGGTTTGACGATGGGCGTGAACTTGAGGTCGGTGAGGAAATACTGGCGATCGACGCCAGCCTTGTTGAACTCCTCGGGCGAAGCCAGCGACGGACGCATTTCCGCGGCGGACAGATCGCGCACATCGAGCAGTTCGATTTCCGCCACCAGAGGCTGGTTCAGAGACGACTGGAGTGTCAGCTCGCCGACCCCCAGCGCATGCGCCATACCGGAAGACAGCGCCGTCGCCGCAGCGATAGCCAGTACCAGTTTACGAACCCGAACCATAGCCTTTTCCTTTGTGTTGACGGCTCTCGCACAACGAGAGGATAGATGATCGGTGGCTGCCCCCTTTCAGGCCCCCCAGCCAACGATCAGCGCGCTCAGTGATTGCCAAGCTCGAATAAATATGCAGATTTCCGGATAAGTATCTTTTACAGATAGTGTTTTATCAATAACTCGCCCAGCTGCACGGCGTTCAAAGCCGCACCTTTTCGCACATTATCAGACGCAATCCACAAAGTGAGCTGACAGGGATCGTCAATCCCGCGGCGCACGCGGCCCACGTACACCTCGTCCTGGCCGACAGCGTCGCCGATCACCGTCGGGTAGTCACCCGCCTCAACCAGCTCGATGCCGACCGCCGCTTCCAGAGCCGCCAATACCTTGTCGAGTTCTACAGGTGTAGACGCCTGCACGGTGACACTCAAACTATCGCCGAAAAATACCGGCACCTGATGGCAGTTGACGGCCACGCTTTGCAGGCCTTCGCCGAGCAGCGCCCTGACGTCTTCGTGGATGCGTCGCTCCAGCGAGCCGTGCCCGTCGGCATCGGCCTCATCGACCTGGGCGAGCACGTTGAAAGCCATTTGCCGGTCGAACAACCGCGGCTCGAGCGCCCGGCCATTGAGCAGTTCGGCGGTTTGCCGCGCCAGCTCGGCAACCCCTTCGCGACCGCGACTGGACACCGCCAGCCCGGCATTGATCACCACCTTCTGCACCTGCAGCACATCACGCAGCGCGCCAAGCACCAGGCCGACGGCCACGGCTACCGAGGCCGGGCTGGTAAGTGCGAACGGCGCCTGGCCACTGATCGCCTCGCCGTTCACTTCCGGCACCACCCGTGGCGCCATATCGGCGGGCAGCGCGCCGGAGACGTCGATCAGCGAGCAGCCGGCCTTACGCACCGCCTCGGCATGGACGCGAGTCACTGCTGGGTCGGCGGCGAAGAACACCAGCTGAACGGTACGGAAATCGAACCCTTCCACAGCGCGCACGCGCAGGTTGCGGCCCTTGAAGGCCAGGCTGCGCCCGGCCGACTCGTTGCTGGCCAGCAGGTGCAGGTCGGTAACGGGAAAGTCGCGTTCTTCGAGAAGTTGCAGCAGGGATTCGCCGACGCTGCCGGTGGCACCGACGATGGCGATAGCAAAGGTAGAAGACATAAAGGAAGCCTGACGCTGGGTAGCTGAAACAGACCCGGCACTCTACCGAAAAGCAGAGGGGCGGGCGACGGCAATCGCAAGCGATCACCCTCTACCCGCCCCTCTTGGCGCGCCTGGCAGCGCGCCAGTTGTCGATCAGCGTTCCAGCAGAATGCGCAGCATACGGCGCAGCGGCTCGGCGGCGCCCCACAGCAGCTGGTCGCCCACAGTGAAGGCGCCCAGGTACTGCGAACCCATGTTGAGTTTGCGCAGGCGGCCGACCGGCACGCTCAGGGTACCGGTCACGGCCGTCGGGCCGAGCTCGCGGATGCTGGCTTCGCGGTGGTTCGGCACCAGCTTGACCCAGGGGTTGTGCTGGCTGATCAGGCCTTCGATATCCGACAGCGGCACGTCCTTGTTGAGCTTGATGGTCAGCGCCTGGCTGTGGCAACGCATGGCGCCGATGCGCACGCAGATGCCATCCACCGGGATCGGGCTCTTGAAGCGGCCGAGGATCTTGTTGGTCTCGGCCTGGGCCTTCCACTCTTCGCGGCTCTGCCCGTTCGGCAGTTCCTTGTCGATGTAGGGGATCAGGCTGCCGGCCAGCGGCACGCCGAAGTTGTCGACCGG
This sequence comes from Phytopseudomonas straminea, assembly GCF_900112645.1. Lineage (GTDB taxonomy): Bacteria > Pseudomonadota > Gammaproteobacteria > Pseudomonadales > Pseudomonadaceae > Aquipseudomonas > Aquipseudomonas straminea. The sequence continues at coordinate 487,751 of NZ_FOMO01000002.1, forward strand.
GAAGGCATCGCCGCGCATGGCTTCGGCCACCTTGCGGTCGATGTCGAGGATGGCGCTGGCCGGGTCGGCCAGTTCATCGGCAACGGTGGCGTTGATGGTGCCCATCTGCTTGATCAGCTCGCGCATGTTCTGGGCGCCGGCGCCGGAGGCCGCCTGGTAGGTCATGGCACTCATCCACTCGACCAGGCCGGCTTCGTACAGGCCGCCAAGGGCCATCAGCATCAGGCTGACGGTGCAGTTGCCGCCGATGTAATTCTTGGTGCCGGCGTCCAGCGCATGGTCGATGACCTTGCGGTTGACCGGGTCGAGCACGATCACTGCGTCGTCGGCCATGCGCAGCGAAGACGCCGCATCGATCCAGTAGCCCTTCCAGCCGGCTTCGCGCAGCTTGGGGAAGACTTCACTGGTGTAGTCGCCACCCTGGCAGGTGAGGATAACGTCCAGGCCTTTGAGCTCGTCGATGCTGTAGGCATCCTTGAGCGCTTCGGTTTCCTTGCCAATGGCCGGCCCCTGGCCGCCCACATTGGAGGTGGTGAAGAATACCGGCTCGATCAGATCGAAATCCTGTTCTTCCAGCATGCGCTGCATGAGCACGGAACCAACCATGCCCCGCCAACCGATAAGACCTACACGTTTCATAACCACTACACCTATATGAACAGACCACCGCCAATTCCCGGCGGCCTGGAAGATTACAGACTACGCAGCGCTTCGACTACCGCATCACCCATTGCCGCCGTGCCGACCTTGGTCGTACCCGCCGAGTGGATGTCGCCGGTACGCAGGCCCTGGTCGAGCACGCGGCTGACCGCCAGCTCGATGGCGTCCGCCGCCTGGGTCTGATTGAAGCTGTAACGCAGCATCATGGACACCGACAGGATGGTCGCCAGCGGGTTGGCGATGCCCTGCCCGGCGATATCCGGCGCCGAGCCATGGCACGGCTCGTACATGCCCTTGTTGTTGGCATCCAGCGACGCCGAGGGCAGCATGCCGATCGAGCCGGTGAGCATCGAGGCCTCGTCGGAGAGGATATCGCCGAACATGTTGTCGGTGACCATCACGTCGAACTGCTTGGGCGCACGCACCAGCTGCATGGCGGCATTGTCGACGTACATGTGGCTCAGCTCGACGTCCGGGTAGTCCTTGGCGACTTCCTCGACCACCGCGCGCCACAGTTGGCTGGAGGCCAGCACGTTGGCCTTGTCCACCGAGCACAGTTTGCTGCCACGCACGCGGGCCATGTCGAAGCCGACCTTGGCGATGCGACGGATCTCGCTCTCGCTGTAGGGCAGCGTGTCATAAGCCATGCGCTCGCCATTATCGAGCACCTTGCTCTCGCGCGGCTGGCCGAAATAGATGCCGCCGGTCAGCTCACGAACAATGAGGATATCCAGGCCCGCTACCACTTCCGGCTTGAGCGACGAGGCGTCGGCCAGTTGTGGGTAAAGGATGGCCGGGCGCAGATTGGCGAACAGGCCCAGTTGCGAGCGGATCTTCAGCAGGCCGCGCTCAGGGCGGATGGCCGGATCGATCTTGTCCCACTTCGGGCCGCCGACGGCGCCGAGCAGCACGGCATCAGCAGCGCGAGCGCGCTCCAGGGTCTCGTCGGCCAGCGGCACGCCGTATTTGTCCACGGCCGCGCCACCCAGCTCGTCGAACGACAGCTCGACATCGAGGGCGAACTTGTCGTTGGCCAGACGCAGCACCTTGACCGCTTCGGCCATGATTTCAGGGCCGATGCCGTCACCGGGGAGAACCAGAATCTGCTTGCTCATACCTTTTCCTTCATGTCGTTCGGATCGCCGGCCTTGCCGTGTGCGACCTGTGAAAACCCGAACAGGCCCGCGGCCATCACCCTGCCGAGAGGGGCGCCATATTCGGCGCCTGCTTCGGCGGGGTCAAGGCACGACGGGCCCATCCGCTGATAACACGTAACCTTTTCTTTCCGCGCCGCCAGTTGGCGCCGGCTCGTTTACTTGACGGCGCCGAACAACCAGGGCTGACGCTGCTGATAACCGACTTCGAAGGCGCGGATCGCTTCGGCGTCCTGCAGGGTCAGGCCGATGTCATCCAGGCCATTGAGCAGGCAGTGCTTGCGGAAGGCATCGACTTCGAAGCTGTACTGCACGCGATCGGGACGGGTCACGGTCTGCGCTTCGAGGTCGACGGTCAGCTGATAGCCCTCGGTGGCCTCGGCCTGTTCGAACAGCGCATCGACTTCTTCAACCTTGAGAATGATCGGCAGCAGGCCGTTCTTGAAGCTGTTGTTGAAGAAGATGTCGGCGAAGCTCGGCGCGATCACCGTACGGAAACCGTACTCGTCCAGTGCCCAGGGCGCGTGCTCACGGCTCGAACCGCAGCCGAAGTTCTCGCGGGCCAGCAGCACGCTGGCGCCCTGATAGCGCGGGAAGTTGAGGACGAAATCCTTGTTGATCGGGCGGTTGGAGTTGTCCTGATTCGGCTGACCGACATCCAGATAGCGCCACTCGTCGAACAGGTTGGGACCGAAGCCGGTGCGTTTGATCGACTTCAAGAACTGCTTGGGAATGATCTGGTCGGTGTCGACGTTGGCGCGGTCGAGCGGGCAAACCAAGCCGGTGTGTTGGGTAAAGGCTTTCATCATCTTTCTCCTCAGGCCTGGATCAATTCGCGCACATCGATGAAGCGGCCGGTCACCGCGGCAGCGGCGGCCATGGCCGGGCTGACCAGGTGGGTACGACCACCGGCGCCCTGACGGCCTTCGAAGTTACGGTTGGAGGTCGAGGCGCAATGCTCGCCACTGCCGAGTTTGTCCGGGTTCATCGCCAGGCACATGGAGCAGCCCGGCTCACGCCATTCGAAACCGGCTTCGATGAAGATCTTGTCCAGCCCTTCGCTCTCCGCCTGGGCCTTGACCAGGCCGGAGCCCGGCACCACCAGCGCCTGCTTGACGGTGGCGGCGACCTTGCGGCCCTTGGCCACCTCGGCGGCCGCACGCAGGTCTTCGATACGCGAGTTGGTGCACGAGCCGATGAACACGCGATCGAGCTGAATGTCGGTGATCGGCTGGTTAGCAGCCAGGCCCATGTACTTCAGGGCGCGGGTGATCGAATCCTTCTTCACCGGGTCGCTTTCACAGGCAGGGTCCGGCACGTTCTGGTCGACGGCCAAGACCATCTCGGGCGAGGTACCCCAGCTGACCTGTGGCTTGATGTCTTCGGCACGCAGCTCGACCACGGTGTCAAATTGCGCATCGGCATCGGACACCAGATCACGCCACACCGCCACGGCCTGCTCCCAGTGCTCGCCCTTGGGCGCGAACGGGCGATCCTTGACGTAGGCGATGGTCTTCTCGTCCACCGCCACCAGACCAACGCGGGCACCAGCCTCGATGGACATGTTGCAGATGGTCATGCGCCCTTCCAGCGACAGGTCGCGGATCGCGCTGCCGGCAAACTCCAGGGCGTGGCCGTTGCCACCGGCAGTACCGATCTTGCCGATCACGGCCAGAACGATGTCCTTCGCGGTCACGCCGAACGGCAATTTGCCTTCGACGCGCACCTGCATGTTCTTCATCTTCTTGGCGACCAGGCACTGGGTGGCGAGCACGTGCTCGACTTCCGAGGTACCGATGCCGTGGGCCAGCGCGCCGAAAGCGCCATGGGTGGACGTGTGCGAATCGCCGCAGACCACGGTCATGCCCGGCAAGGTGGCGCCCTGCTCCGGACCGACCACGTGGACGATGCCTTGGCGCACGTCGTTCATCTTGAATTCGAGGATGCCGAAGTCGTCGCAGTTCTCGTCCAGGGTCTTGACCTGAATACGCGAGACTTCATCGGCGATGGCGTCGAGGCCACCGAGGCGCTCGGCGCGGGTGGTCGGCACGTTGTGGTCGGGCGTGGCGATGTTGGCATCGATGCGCCACGGCTTGCGGCTCGCCAGGCGCAGGCCTTCGAAGGCCTGGGGCGACGTCACTTCGTGAAGAATGTGGCGGTCGATGTAGATCAGCGACGAACCGTCGTCGCGTCGCTTCACTTCGTGCATTTCCCACAACTTGTCGTAGAGCGTCTTGCCTGCCATCAGCCTGGTCCTCATCGGTCTTTCGGGCACGTCTAAAAACTGCAGCGCTTTCATCGCTTGCCTTTAGTAGAGGTGTCCTTTCTATGCCTGGGCAATAGCCCTTTGGCTTATGGGGAGAATGCTATGCGTGGCTGGCGAATAACTCAAATTCATATTTTTCATCCAGAAGATTCCTGACTGGAATTACTATAGGATCGCCCTCTACCGTCCCGATCGCAGCCGGAAACGCCCATGGATCTCGCCACGCTCAATGCCTTTATTGCCATCGCCGAACTCGGCAGCTTCTCCGAGGCCGCCATACGCCTGCACCTGACCCAGCCGGCGGTGAGCAAACGCATCGCCAGCCTCGAGCAGCAACTGCGTGTGCGCCTGTTCGACCGCCTGGGCCGCGAGGTGAGCTTGACCGAAGCGGGCCGTGCCCTGCTGCCGCGCGCCTACCAGATTCTCAACGTGCTGGAGGACACGCGCCGGGCGTTGACCAACCTCAATGGCGAGATCACCGGGCGACTGACGCTGGCCACCAGTCACCATATAGGCCTGCACCGCCTGCCGCCGCTGTTGCGCGCCTTTACCCGCGCACATCCGCAGGTCGCACTGGACATCCAGTTTCTCGATTCGGAAGTGGCCTATGACGAGGTGTTCCATGGCCGCGCCGAACTGGCGGTGATCACCCTGGCTCCGGACACCCGCGACCCGGTGCGTGCGGTGCCGGTGTGGGACGACCCGCTTGATTTCGTCACCGCCCCCGAACACCCGCTGGCACAGGGCACGGGCGTGACGCTAGCCGATGTGGCCCTACACCCGGCGGTATTTCCCGGCGGCAACACCTTTACCCACCATATCGTGCAGCGCTTGTTCGAGGCCGAGGACCTGATACCAAACATCGCCATGAGCACCAACTACCTGGAAACCATCAAGATGATGGTGTCCATTGGTCTGGCCTGGAGCGTGCTGCCACGCACCATGCTTGATGATCAGGTTTTCCGTCTGCCTTTGCCGGACATCCAGCTGTCGCGCCAGCTTGGCTATATCGTGCACACCGAACGCACCCTGTCGAATGCCGCCCGGGCCTTCATGCAACTGCTCGACAGCCATCGCGACAGTCTTGCCTTAGCGCCTGGGCAGCAGCTAACGTGACACCCATACCGGCCATCTGCCGGTATGCCTGCGGCGAACTTGCCGATAGCCCGGCCGCCACCATTGCCAGGCTCCGTAGAGGAAAGGGTCATGGGCAACTCAAACGACAAACGCCCACCACTGCCCCACGTACCGGTGCTCGATCCAGCCGAGTTCGAAAAAACCTGGCGTGACAGCCAACATTTGCTGGCCGCTCTCAATGGTGCTGGCCTCGGCGCCTGGTTCTGGAACCTCGATACCGGCGAGGTTAGCTGGTCACGTGGCGCCCAGAAGGTCTTCGGCCTGGATCCGACCCGCCCCCTCAGTGATCCGGTCAACTACATCGAACTGATTCCCGAAGAAGAGCGCGACGAGGTGCTGCGTCTGTTTCAGGCAGTGATCGACGGCTCACCTACCGCCGCACCCATCCGCCACCGTATCCGCTGGCCGGATGGCAGCCTGCACTGGATCGAGATCACCGGCAGCCTGCAGGTCGGCGAGGGCCGGCAGAACCGAATGTTCGGCGTGGTGCGCGATATCACCCGCCAACGGGCACAGGAGCAGGCACTAGCCGATAGCCAGGAACGTCTGCGCCTGGCGCTCGAGTCGGCCGAACTGGGCACCTGGGACTGGCACATCCCCAGCAATACCATGTTCGCCTCGCCCCGCGCAGCCATGCTGCACGGCCTGCCGGCTGCAACCTTCCAAGGTCCCTTTCCGGATTTCTTCGCCCATGTTCCAGAGCAGGATCTTGACGGCCTGCGCCAAGCCTATCGCGACCTGCTGCCCGATAACGGCCAGGACTCCCAGGTCACCTACCGTACGGTACACGGCAACGGCCAGACCCATTATCTGGAAAGCAAGGCAAGGCTGTACCGCGACGCACATGGCCAGCCGCTGCGCATGACCGGCGTGATGATCGACACCAGCGAACGCACCCTGCGAGAACAACGCCTGCAAGCCTCTGAGCGCAAATTCGCCACGGTCTTCCAGGCCAGCCCCGACCCGATCTGCGTTACCACACTGCCGGAGGGTAGGATTCTGGAGGTCAACCCGGCGTTCACCCAGGCATTCGGCTGGCGGCCGGCAGAAGCCGCCGGGCGCAATATTTTCAAGATCGCCCCCTGGCAGGGGCTGCCGGCGGACTCGCCGCTGCGCGGCAAAATCCTCACCGGCACCGATCTTGAGGACGAACGCATCGACCTGCTCGACCCAAATGGCAGGCTGATGAACTGCATCGTCTCGTGCCGACGCCTCGAACTGGCCGGCCAACCTTGCGTACTCAGCAAGTTTCGCGACATCACCGAGCAGCAGCGCGCCGAATCGGCGCTCAAGGCCAGCCAGGAGAAGTTCTACAAGGCCTTTCACTCAAGTCCCGATGCCATCACCATCACCACCCGCGAAACCGGCCGCTACATCGAGATCAACGACGGCTTCACCCGCCTGACCGGCTACAGCGCCGAGGAAGTGATTGGACATACCACGACCGAGATCGGCATCTGGTCGAATCCGGCGGAGCGCCAGCGCCTGCTCGATGCCCTGAACGACGAAGGCCATATCCGACGCATGGAAATGAATGCCCGTGATCGCCACGGCAACCCGTTGGAAGTGGAAGTGTCCTTCGAGCCGATCGAGCTGGATGGCACCGAATGCCTGCTGGTCACCGCCCGTGACATCAGCGAGCTAAAGGCCGCCCAGGAACAGATCCAGCATCTGGCTTACCACGACCCGCTGACCAGCCTGCCCAACCGCGCCCTGCTAATGGACCGCCTGACCCAGCAGATTGCCCTGTTGCAGCGCCACAACCTGCGCGGCGCCCTGCTGTTTCTCGACCTCGACCATTTCAAGCACATCAATGATTCACTCGGCCATCCGTTCGGCGATGCCGTACTCAAGCTGATCACCGCCCGCCTGGAAGTCAGCGTGCGCGAAGAAGACACCGTGGCGCGCCTGGGTGGCGATGAATTCGTGGTACTGCTGACCGGCCTGGAGGGCACCCGCGAACAGGTCATCGCCCACGCCGGGCAGGCGGCGGAAAAGCTGCGCATCCTGCTCAGCGAGCCCATGCTGCTCGAGGGCCATCGCCTGCAGGTCACGCCAAGCATCGGCATCGCCCTGATTCCCGATCACGGCCAGACCCCGGCCGATCTGCTCAAGCGCGCCGACATCGCCCTGTACCGCGCCAAGGACTCGGGGCGCAACGTCATCCAGCTGTTCCACAGCTCCATGCAGCACGCTGCCAGCGAGCGCCTGCGCCTGGAAAACGAACTGCGCACGGCCCTGAGCCGCGGTGAATTCGAGCTGTATTTTCAGGCCCAGGTGGATGCCCGTACCGACCAGATCATCGGCGCCGAAGCGCTGCTGCGCTGGGCCCACCCAACACTCGGCCAGCAGTCGCCGGCGTTGTTCATCCATGTACTGGAGGAAAGTGGGCTGATTCTGGAAGTCGGCGCCTGGGTGATGGTCGAAGCGTGCCATGCCTGTGCTCGACTGCTGCAGGATGGCCTTATCGACGAGCGTTTCAGCCTGTGCGTGAACATCAGCACCCGGCAGTTCCGCCAGAGCGACTTCGTCGAGCGCGTCGAGCATTGCCTGCGCCAGAACAAACTGCCCCAGGGCATGCTCAAGCTGGAAATCACCGAAGGCATCGTCATCGAGGACATCGACGACACCATCGCCAAGATGAATCGTCTGCGCAAACTGGGCGTCAGTTTCGCCATGGACGATTTCGGCACCGGCTACTCGTCGCTCACCTACCTCAAGCGCTTGCCGGTGAACGTGCTGAAGATCGACCAGTCGTTCGTACGCGACGCCACCAGCAACCCCAGCGACGCGGAAATCATCCGCGCTGTGGTGGCGTTGGGCCTCAGCCTGGGCCTGGAGGTCATCGCCGAAGGCGTGGAACAGCAGAGCCAGCTGGACTTTCTGCAAAGCCAGGGCTGCAACTGCTACCAGGGCTACCTGTTCAGCCGTCCGCAGCCGCTGACGGCCTTCCGCGCCCTGCTCAGCCACGGCGCCCAACACCTGCCGCACTGAAACGGAAAAGGCGCCACGAGGGCGCCTTTTCCGGTGTGCCGGCAACGGCGATCAGTTCTCCAGCGCCGGACGTGCGGCCCCGATCGGGATGCGCTTGGCCTTGGCCTCTTCCGGCACATGGCGCTCCAACTCGATGTTGAGCAGGCCGTTCACTAGGCTGGCGCTCTTGACCTCGATGTGATCGGCTAGGCGGAACGACAGCTTGAACGAACGCTGAGCGATGCCTTGATATAGGTAGGTGACATTTTCACCATTGCCATTGCCTGCGCGCTTGCCGCCGGTCACGGTCAACACGCCGCGCTCGACCTGTAGATCCAGATCTTCATCCTGGAATCCGGCGGCAGCGATGACGATCCGGTACTGGTCGTCGGCATGCTTCTCGACGTTGTAGGGCGGGTAGCTGCTGCTGGTCTCGTTGCGCATCGCCGATTCGAACAGGTCGTTGAAACGGTCGAAGCCAATGGACTGACGGAACAGCGGGGTCATGGAAAATGCAGTGCTCATGGTTGATCTCCTGAATTGGTCAGCGAGTGATAAGGTGCGGGACCCGACTTCGGCATCCCACGGTGATAAAAATGTGGATGGCCGAAAAAATTTCAAGGGGACCGAAAAAGGAGATTTTTCGATGAGCAAGGTGATGCTGATCACCGGTGCCAGCCGCGGCATCGGTGCGGCCACGGCAAGGCTGGCGGCTGGCCAGGGTTACCGCGTGGTCATCAACTACCAGCGCAACCGTGAGGCCGCCGACGCGCTCGTCGAAGCGATCACGACCACGGGCGGCGAGGCGCTGGCGGTACAGGCCGATGTGGCGGACGAAGCCCAGGTTCGCCGGCTATTCACCGAGGTCGACGCCCGCCTGGGGCGTCTGGACGTGCTGGTCAACAACGCCGGGATGCTCGAGCAGCAGATGCGCCTGGAGCGCATGAGCCTGGAGCGCTGGCAGCGAGTGTTCGCCACCAACGTGTACGGCAGCTTCCTGTGTAGCCGTGAGGCGATTGCGCGGATGTCCACCCGCCTGGGCGGGCGTGGCGGCGTGATCGTCAACGTGTCATCGATTGCCGCCCGCCTCGGCGCCCCCGAAGAGTACATCGACTATGCCGCAGCCAAGGGCGCGGTCGACAGCATGACGGTAGGGCTGGCCAAGGAACTCGCCGCCGATGGCATTCGCGTGAATGCCGTGCGACCCGGCGTGATCGACACCGAGATCCACGCCAGTGGCGGCGAGCCGCAGCGAGTGGCGCGCGTCGCCGCCAGCATTCCGCTGGGCCGCGGCGGGCGGGCTGACGAGGTGGCAGAAGCGATTCTGTGGTTGGCCAGCGAACAGGCCAGCTATACCACCGGCTCGCTGCTCGACGTCAGCGGAGGGCGCTGAGCGCCTCCTCGTCAACTTCGAGCGCTTGCAGCGTGCTCACCTCTGTCGGCGCGATGCTCACGCCCAGCAGTGCGTCGATGACCTCGCAGTTGGTTTCTCGCCGCACCAGAGCGAACAGCTCGACAGCCTCGGGATAGCTGCGCGTGAGCATCGCCAGCCACTGCTTGAGGCGCCCGGGAGCGTAGCGCGGCGAGATCTTGCGGCGGGCCTGCAGCCAGAACTCGGCCAACATCGGCTGCAACTCAGCCCAGCTCATCACGCCGACATTCTGGCCGAGCTTCGCCGCAGCGATCTGCCGGGCCAGATCGGGCCGCGCCACCACGCCACGCCCCAGCATGAAGTGCTCGGCGCCGCTCACCTCGCGGCAGCGCTGCCAGTCCTCGACGGACCAGATGTCGCCGTTGGCATACACCGGCACGCTGACCACCTCCTGCACCCGCGCCACCCACTCCCAGTGCGCTGGCGGCTTGTAGCCCTCGACCTTGGTGCGCGCGTGCACGACGATCTGCGAGGCGCCGCCTTCGGCCAGTGCACGGGCGCAATCGAGAGCCAGGTCCTTGTGATCGAAGCCCAGGCGCATCTTGGCAGTGACGGGAATGGCCGCCGGCACGCTGCGGCGCACCTCGCGCACGATGGCGTGCAGCAGCTCCGGCTCCTTGAGCAGCACCGCCCCACCACGGGACTTGTTCACCGTCTTGGCCGGGCAGCCGAAATTGAGGTCGATCACCGGCGCGCCGAGCACACAGGCGTAGGCGGCGTTGTCACCCAGGCACTTGGGATCGGAGCCAAGCAATTGCACGCGCAGCGGCGTACCGGCAGCCGTGCGGGCGCCATTGAACAGCTCCGGCGCCAGTTTGCGGTAGGTCGACCTAGGCAGCACGCGATCGGTGACGCGGATGAACTCGGTCACGCACCAGTCGATGCCGCCAACCTGGGTCAGCACGTCGCGGAGGATTTCATCGACCAGCCCCTCCATGGGCGCCAGGGCGATCTGCATGGCGATACTCTCGAATAACGGGAAAGGCCATCGGCATGCCGAGGCAAAAACGGCGCGTAGTGTAGCGGCGAGCGACGCGCCGGGACAGCGCCTGAACACCCAACGCCTGGCGCAGTCCACTGAATTGACAGACACCACCGGAAATCGCCATGAATCGACTCGTGCTGCGCAGCGCCCCGCTCGCCCTGCTGCTGGCCACCACCACTGCAATCGCCGCCACGCCGATCTCCGAGGGCGTGCCGCTGGATCCCGCAGCGGCCGCCAAGCTGATCGTCAGCCGCGACCGCAATGCGCCCAACGCCTGCGACCTGCAACTGCGCGTCGACGAGCAACTGGTTGTCGCCTTGCCAGCCGGCGAAAGCGTCACGCTCGACGTCCCCAGCGGCGAACGCAGCGTTGTGCTCACCCCGTCACGCGAAGGCTTCTGCGCCGAGATAGACTTGGTGAGCAGCCAGTCGCTCTTGCTGCAACCAGGTGAAACCCGGCGCTACCAGGCAGTCTACGAAGAGCGAAAGCTGTTTCTGGCCCCGCAGCCACGAACACTCAAGCCGGCAGCAACGCCCGGCCATAACCCTCGATGAATTCGGCCGGCATGCGCTTGGGGCGACCGCTGGACAGTTCGATGCAGACGAAGGTGGTGCGCGCACGCAACAGGGTGGCGCCATCCTGAGGGCGTATCAGTTGAAAGCAGCGATCCATCTTCAAACGCTGGTCGGATTCGACGATCCAGGTGCCTATGACCAGTTCCTGGCCTTCGTAGGCACTACTCAGGTAATCGATCTCGTGGCGCACCACCGCCATGGCCCGATCCAGGCGCCGGTACTCGACCAGATCCAGCCCCAGCGATTGGGAATGGCGCCAGGCGCAACGCTCCAGCCAGGTCACGTAAACCGCGTTGTTGGCGTGCCCGAGGCCATCGATATCCTCGCTGCCGACCAGCAACTCGATGGTGAATGGGTCGGGGCGGTCCCAGTTCACGACAGACACCCGAGCGCAGCGGCGCGTAGCGATGCAGCAGTGTAAGTGAGATTCATGCAATGGCCTCCCTTGGCGACGCAACAGGCTCGACCTTAGGGGCTCAGCCTGCTGTAACGCAAGCGCCGCATTGCCAGCCGCACGGATCGACGAGAAGTTTTCGTACGCGCAAAAACAAAAGGGCCACTTCGTGAGAAGTGACCCTTAAAAATCCCGCAGAGCGGGCAAAAATGGCGTCCCCTAGGGGACTCGAACCCCTGTTACCGCCGTGAAAGGGCGGTGTCCTAGGCCACTAGACGAAGGGGACGAAACCTTCGAAGAACAAGGCCAGCACTCGGCTGGCCTTGTCGTGGATTGGTGGAGCTAGACGGGATCGAACCGTCGACCTCTTGCATGCCATGCAAGCGCTCTCCCAGCTGAGCTATAGCCCCAGAACCTTGCGGTCTGGCTGCAATGCCTGAGCACTGCAGCTGGAAATAGTGGCGTCCCCTAGGGGACTCGAACCCCTGTTACCGCCGTGAAAGGGCGGTGTCCTAGGCCACTAGACGAAGGGGACGCAAATGCCCTTCTTTACAACTCAACCCGCTCCTTAGAACCGGTTGTGGCATCCGAGATTGGTGGAGCTAGACGGGATCGAACCGTCGACCTCTTGCATGCCATGCAAGCGCTCTCCCAGCTGAGCTATAGCCCCATCTCGAGGACGGGGCGCATGTTAAGTGCGCCCCTGCACCCTGTCAACAAAAAATTAGCGGCTGCCTTATTTTTTTTCGCTGACATAACAAACACTTACCGCAAACCGCTGGCTGCCGGCCGCCGACGGCGACCAGCGGCCGACAAACCACTGGTGATCAACCGATGCTGGCCAGCAGTTTTTCCCACTCCTTGTTCTCCTTCTTCGACACACCACCGAGCAGCTCGATGGCCTGGCGCAGGCGGAAACGGGTGAGGTCCGGGCCGAGAATTTCCATGGCATCGAGCACCGATACCGAACTGGCCTGACCGGTGACGGCAGCGAACATCAGCGGCATGGCGTCACGCAGTTTCAGCTCTAGGTGTTCGACTACCGCCTGGATGCAGCCTGTGATGCGTTCCTTCTCCCACTGGCGCAGCGCTTCGAGCTTCCAGAGGATCAGCTGCATGAGCTGGCGCACCTGATCGTCCGACAGCTTCTTGTGGGCGAACAGCGCCTTGTCCGGCTGCACGCCGCCTGCGAAGAAGAAGCTGGCCAGTGGCGCGATCTGGCTGAAGGTTTCCACCCTGCCCTGCACGTGGGGGGCGATCTTCATCAGGTAGTCGCTGTTGAAGGCCCACTTCTGCACGCCAGCGGCGAACGCTTCGACGCTCAGGTCGCGCATCCACTGGCCGTTGAGCCAGGACAGCTTCTCCAGATCGAAGATTGGCCCGCCGAGGGAAACGCGCTGTACGTCGAAATTAGCGATCATCTCCTCGAGGGTGAATTTCTCGCGCTCGTCCGGCATCGACCAGCCCATGCGGCCTAGGTAGTTGAGCATCGCCTGGGGCAGGAAGCCCATGCGCTCGTAGAAGGTGATCGAGGTCGGGTTCTTGCGCTTGGACAGCTTGCTCTTGTCCGGGTTACGCAGCAGCGGCATGTAGCACAGCTGCGGCTTTTCCCAACCGAAGTACTCGTACAGCAGGATCAGCTTGGGCGCCGAGGGCAGCCATTCTTCACCACGCAGCACGTGGGTGATCTTCATCAGGTGGTCGTCGACCACGTTGGCCAGGAAGTAGGTCGGCAGGCCATCGGTCTTCATCAGCACCTGCATGTCCATGCGATCCCATGGAATCTCCACATCACCGCGCAGCATGTCCGGCACCACGCAGACGCCCTCGCTCGGCACCTTCATGCGGATCACGTGGGGCTCGCCCGCTGCCAGGCGGCGCTGCACGTCCTCGTCGGAGAGCAGCAGGCCGCGGCCGTCGTAGCGCGGCGTCTCGCCACGAGCCATCTGCTCGGCACGCATCTGGTCGAGTTCTTCCGGGGTGCAGAAGCAGTAGAAGGCGTGGCCCTTCTCGACCAGCTCCAGCGCGTACTTGCGGTAGATCTCGCCACGTTCGCTCTGCCGGTACGGGCCATAAGGGCCGCCGACGTCCGGGCCTTCGTTCCACTCGATGCCCAGCCAGCGCAGGGCATCGTAGATCTGCTGCTCGGACTCGCGAGTCGAACGGACCTGGTCGGTATCCTCGATGCGCAGGATGAACTCACCGCCGTGTTGCCTGGCGAAGCACAGGTTGAACAGGGCGATGTAGGCGGTGCCGACGTGAGGATCGCCAGTGGGCGACGGAGCGATACGAGTGCGAACGGTGGTCATGGAAAGTCCCGAGCAAGTAAGACTGAAAATGGCATGGGCTAGCCCCGCACCCAGACCGCATGAGCGACAGGCGCAGGCGCCATGGATGACGCGAGAAAGCGAAGGGAACGAATATTAACAGGCCAGCCCCGGCTGGCTCCAGCGGACCGCGGCGCAGGGCTGCGAAGAACGCGTCAGGCGCGCGAAGCGCCACTGAGGTAGCGAGATAGCGCCGTAACGCCCTCCTCCACACTGGCGCTGCAGCCAGCCCAGGAGCAAGCCAGCATCAGGTTGCGCGGCAGGCCGAAATCCTCGATGAAGTAGCCGTCGGCGTCACGACCGTTTTCGTCACCGGGCAGCCACTGGCGCATGCTGCCCTGGGGCTCGAAGTAGGCCCACACCGGCTTGCCCAGCGCCACCGCCGCACCGACCTCGAAGGCCGTGCCGGAATCCGGCTCGAACCCGCGAAACGGGTTGAGGTTGGCCAGCACGGCATCGGCATCACGGATCATCGCCAGGTTGAGCCGGCAGATCTGAGCCGCCAAATCGGCCGGTGCCAGGCCCTCGGCCACCTCGTTATCGAACGGATAAAGCCCTTCGAGCCCGTGCTCGAGGCACAGGCGCTTGAGGTACTCACCGCGCTCGATGGCATCGGCCCTGAACACGTCGAAACCGGCCAGGTAGACCTTGGGCTGAGCCGCCGTACTCATACCGCGAGCAGCCGGTCACGCAACTTCTGGATTTCGTCGCGGGTCTGCGCCGCCGCCTCGAATTCCAGATCGCGGGCCAGCTCGAACATCTTGTCCTCCAGCTGACGAATGCGCTTGGTGATCTCCGCCGGCGAGCGCAGCTCCGCTTCGTAACGGGCGTTCTCTTCGGCTGCCTTGGCCATGCCCTTGCGCTTCTTGCTACGTGCACCCGGTACCACGGCGCCTTCGAGAATGTCCTTGATGTCCTTGACCACGCCCTTGGGCACGATGCCGTGAGCCTCGTTGAAGGCCAGCTGCTTCTGCCGGCGCCGCTCGGTCTCGCCGATGGCGCGCTCCATGGAGCCGGTCATGTTGTCGGCGTAGAGAATCGCCCGACCATTGAGGTTACGGGCTGCGCGCCCGATGGTCTGGATCAAAGAGCGCTCGCTACGCAGGAAGCCTTCCTTGTCGGCGTCGAGAATCGCCACCAGGGCGACTTCGGGCATATCCAGGCCCTCGCGCAGCAGGTTGATGCCGATCAGCACGTCGAAGGTGCCGATGCGCAGGTCACGGATGATTTCCACCCGTTCAACAGTGTCGATATCCGAGTGCAGGTAACGCACCTTGACGCCGTGGTCGGCCAGGTAGTCGGTAAGGTCCTCGGCCATGCGCTTGGTCAGCGTGGTGACCAGCACGCGCTGCTCGAGGGCGACGCGCTTGTTGATCTCCGACAGCAGGTCGTCGACCTGGGTACGCGCCGGGCGTACCTCCACTTCCGGGTCGACCAGGCCGGTGGGTCGCACCACCTGCTCGATCACCCGCCCGGCATGGTCGGCCTCGTAAGGCCCCGGTGTGGCGGAAACGAAGATGGTCTGCGGGCACGAGGCTTCCCATTCCTCGAAGCGCATCGGGCGGTTGTCCAGCGCCGAGGGCAGGCGGAAGCCGTACTCGACCAGGGTTTCCTTGCGCGAACGGTCGCCTTTGTACATGGCGCCGACCTGGGGCACGCTGACGTGGGATTCGTCGATCACCAGCAGCGCCTCCGCTGGCAGGTAATCGTAGAGCGTGGGTGGCGGCGCACCGGGGTCGCGCCCGGACAGGTAGCGCGAGTAGTTTTCGATGCCGTTGCAGTAGCCCAGCTCGAGGATCATCTCCAGGTCGAAACGGGTGCGCTGCTCCAGTCGCTGGGCTTCGACCAGTTTGTTGGCGCCGCGCAGGTAGTCCAGGCGGTCCTTGAGCTCGATCTTGATCTTCTCCATCGCCTCGAGCAGCGTGTCGCGGGGCGTCACGTAGTGGCTCTTGGGGTAGAAGGTGAAACGCGGCAGGCGTTGCAGCACCTCGCCAGTCAGCGGATCGAAGGCGCTGATGTTTTCCACCTCGTCATCGAAGAGTTCGATGCGGATCGCTTCCAGATCCGATTCGGCCGGGAAGATGTCGATCACATCGCCGCGCACCCGGAAGGTCGCCCGGGCGAAATCCATGTCGTTGCGGGTGTATTGCAGCTCGGCCAGGCGGCGCAGCAGCGCGCGCTGGTCCATCTTGTCGCCACGGTCGAGGTGCAGCACCATTTTCAGGTACTCCTCGGGGCTGCCCAGGCCGTAGATCGACGACACCGTGCAGACCACGATGACGTCCTTGCGCTCGATCAGCGCCTTGGTCGCTGACAGGCGCATCTGCTCGATGTGATCGTTGATCGAGGCGTCCTTCTCGATGAAGGTGTCCGACGACGGCACGTAGGCCTCGGGCTGGTAGTAGTCGTAATAGGAAACGAAGTACTCCACCGCGTTGTTCGGGAAGAACGACTTGAATTCGCCATACAACTGCGCCGCCAGGGTCTTGTTCGGCGCCAGCACCAGCGTCGGGCGCTGCACCTGGGCGATGACGTTGGCCACACTGAAGGTCTTGCCGGAGCCCGTCACGCCGAGCAGCGTCTGGTGCGAAAGCCCGGCTTCGAGGCCTTCGACCATCTGCCGAATCGCCTCGGGCTGGTCGCCAGCGGGCTCGAAACGGGTGACCAGTTGAAACTCAGACATAATTACCTCTGCAAAGGCTGTGACGCCACGACAACACGTGCGTCATACCTGATGTACGCTGTCGCGACACCGAATATGGGCCGCTATACTAACGGCCCGCTTGCGCAACCCCTAATCCAGTTGCCGGGTTGCTCGATACTCACCTCACCACAGAGCTGCCGCCCCCATGAGTCTGTTCTCCGCCGTCGAAATGGCTCCGCGCGATCCCATCCTGGGCCTCAACGAAGCATTCAACGCCGATAAACGCCCTGACAAGGTCAACCTTGGCGTGGGTGTCTACACCAACGAAGAAGGTCGCATCCCGCTGTTGCGCGCCGTGGTCGAAGCCGAAGCGGCCTTGACCGCCGCTCGCGCGCCACGTGGCTACCTGCCGATCGAAGGCATCGCCGCTTACGATCAGGCCTTGCAGAAGCTGCTGCTGGGCAACGACTCGCCGCTGATCCAGCAAGGCCGCGTGATCACCACCCAGGCCATCGGCGGCACCGGGGCTCTGAAGACCGGCGCGGACTTCCTCAAGCGCCTGCTGCCCGACGCCACCGTGGCGATCAGCGACCCGAGCTGGGAGAACCATCGCGCACTGTTCGAAGCCGCCGGTTTCCCGGTGCGCAACTACCGCTACTACGACGCCTTCAGCAACGGCGTGAACCGTGGCGGCCTGCTCGAAGACCTGAAGAACCTGCCGGCGCGCTCCATCGTCGTGTTGCACGCCTGCTGCCACAACCCGACCGGCGTCGACCTGACTCCAGAAGACTGGCAGGCGGTGCTGGAAATCGTGCGCGAACGCGAGCATGTGCCCTTCCTCGACATCGCCTACCAGGGTTTTGGCGACGGTATTGAAGAGGACGCCGCGGCGGTACGTTTGTTCGCCCAATCTGGCCTGACCTTCTTCGTCTCCAGCTCGTTCTCCAAGTCGTTCTCGCTGTACGGCGAGCGCGTCGGCGCCCTGACCATCGTGGTCGGAGACCAGGAAGAAGGCAGCCGCGTGCTGTCCCAGGTCAAGCGCGTGATCCGCACCAACTACTCCAACCCGCCGACCCATGGCGCCAGCGTGGTTGCAGCCGTGCTCAACAACCCAGAACTGCGCGTGATGTGGGAAACCGAGCTGGGCGAGATGCGCGATCGTATCCGCACCATGCGCCTGGCCATGGTCGAGCAGCTGGCAGCACTGAACGCCAAGCGCGACTTCGGCTTCGTCGCCGAACAGCGCGGGATGTTCTCCTACTCGGGCCTGACCACCGAACAGGTCGAGCGCCTGCGCAGCGAATTCGGCATCTACGCCGTGGGCACCGGCCGCATCTGCGTGGCCGCCCTGAACACGCGCAACCTGCCGGTCGTAACCAAGGCCATCGCCGCCATTCTGTAAGTTGCGAGGGGAAGTCGGCAGATGCTTGACTTCCCCTTCGTAATCAGTAGGATACGCGTCGTTGTTCCGCGATAGCTCAGTCGGTAGAGCAAATGACTGTTAATCATTGGGTCCCTGGTTCGAGTCCAGGTCGCGGAGCCAAATTCGAGAAACCCGGCCTTTATGCCGGGTTTTTTATTGCCTGCCGGACTCTCACCAGGGACTGCGTCCCAGGTTATTCGCTTCGCTCCCTCCTACGGGGCCGCGCTGAGGCGCGTTCAGCTGCGCTGTCGAGTCCAGGTCGCGGAGCCAAATTCAAGAAACCCGGTCATTAGGCCGGGTTTTTTATTGGCTGTCGGAAAGTGTGCGGTTCGTAGGGTGGGTTAGCGCCGCTGGCCAGAAGCCTGGCGAACGCTACTTACTCGGAGCGGTGCGTAACCCACCGCGCGATCACAAGGCCTATAAAACTTACCGGGTATCGCTTCGCTCAACCCGGGCTACCCCAGGTTTAGCTGGCGTACAGATAAGCCTCGACATCCATCCCGGCATCACGCATCTGCGCCAGCTTGTAGCGCAAGGTACGCGGGCTGATGCCCAGTCGCTCGGCGGCCTCTTTGCGACGCCCTCGCTCGGCACGCAGGATATCGATGATCACTTGATACTCACGACGTCGCAGGTCCTCGCCCAAGGCCCCATCCGCCACGCTTGCGTCCGGCATGACCGGCAGCGGCGCGTTCGGCACCGCCGCCAATTGCGGTGCAGGTGCTGCCTGTGCGAACCCGATAGGCGCGTTCAGGTACAAGTCGTTGGGCTCGATAACACCATTTTGCTGAAGGATGACCGCGCGCTGAATGGCATTGTCAAGCTCACGCACGTTACCCGGCCAGGCATGCCCAGTCAGGCAGGCGACCGCCTGGACCGAGAGCCGTAACGGCGCCAGGTTCATCTTCTTCACGTACTTGGCCAGCAGACGCTCGGCCAGGGGTAGGATATCCGCCGGGCGCTCACGTAACGGTCGCCAGGCCAGCGGGAACACCGAAAGGCGATAGAACAGATCCTCCCGGAAGCGGCCTGCCGCTACCTCTGCCGCCAAGTCACGGTTGCTGGTCGCCAGCACGCGGATATCCAGGCTGATCGGCTTACGGGCGCCGACTCGCTCGACCTCACGCTCCTGCAACACACGCAACAGCTTGGCCTGCAAGGCCAGCGGCATCTCGGAGATTTCATCGAGCAGGATGGTTCCGCCCTCGGCCAGCTCGAACTTGCCCGGCGCGCTGGCAACGGCGCCCGTGAATGCGCCCTTTTCGTGACCGAACAGGGTGGCTTCCAGCATGTTGTCCGGAATCGCCGCGCAGTTGATGGCGATGAAAGGCTCCTTGGCACGCGGAGACTGCTGATGAAGATAACGCGCCAGAACCTCCTTGCCGGTCCCCGACTCGCCGGTGATCAGCACGGTGGAGTCGCTACGGGCCACCCGCGCCGCCAACTCAAGCAGCTGCAGGCTGGCCTGCTCGCAAGCTACCGGACCGTCCTGATCCAGTTCGCTGGCCCGCCCGAGCGCATGGCGCGCCACCAGCGACAACAGGGTCTTGGGTTCGAAGGGCTTGACCAGATAGTCGACTGCACCACGGCGTATGGCGTCGACGGCACGCTCGACGGCACCGAAAGCCGTCATCAGCAGCACCGGCAACTGCGGCTGGCGTTCGCGAATGGCGCATAGCAGTTGATGACCATCCATGCCCGGCATGTTCACGTCACTGATCACCAGCCCGAACGGCTCCTGGGCGATGGCGACCAGCGCCGCTTCGGCGCAGTCGACGGCCCGGTAATCATGGCCACCGAGCTCGAGGGTGTCAGCCAGGGCTTCGCGCAATGCGCGATCGTCTTCAACCAGCAGGACTTTGGCAGCCATGGGTCACTCCTGAATCGTGGGGTGCGCTGGGGTAATCAGCGGCAGAATCAACAAAGCGCAGGTACCGCGACCCGGCCGTGAACGCAGGTGCAACTCGCCCTGGTGAGCGCGAGCGACCGCCTTGACCACCGCCAACCCGAGGCCGGTACCGGTGGTTTTCGTGGTGAAGAACGGCTCGCCCAGACGTGCCAGCGTGAGGGCATCAATGCCGGGACCGTCGTCACTGATGCACAGACGCAAGGTGGATTCGCGCTTGTAAGCATGCACCTTGAGGCGCACACCCTGCCCTGTCGCCTGGATCGCGTTCTCGACCAGGTTCAGCAGCGCACCAACCAACGTGTCGCGATTGCAGAGCAGCTCGCCGCCCCGAACATCGCATTGCCAGCGAACGTCGATACCTTGCAGCACCGACTCACCGGACTGCCTGAGCGCCTCGAACAGCTGAGCAGGACCGAGTCGATTCGGCAGTGGTAGCTCGCCGCGGGCGAACACCAGCATGTCGCGTACCTGATGCTCGAGTTCGTGCAGCCGCTCTTTGAGGCGCCCGGCGAAGCGCTGTTGCTGCTCGGCCGGCAGTACCTGTTCAGTCAGGTGACTGGCATACAGCAACGCCGCCGATAGCGGCGTACGCACCTGGTGAGCCAGTGACGCGACCATGCGCCCCATGGCACTCAGGCGCTCGTGTCGCGACAGCTGATCCTGCAGGCGACGGGTTTCCGTCAGGTCGGTCAGCAACACCAGCTGGCCGGGTTCGCCTTGCAGCGAGCGCGTGGATATCGACAGTCGCCGGCCATCGGCCAAAGAAATTTCATGACCGTCGTCGCGCCGCGGTGCGAAGCGCTGCGCGATCACGTCACGCCAAAGACATCCCAGAAGCGCTTCCCCAAGCATGTCCCGCGCCACAGGATTGGCTTCACGCACCACGCCATGGCCATCGATGACGACGACGCCACCGGGCAGCAGATCCAACAGGCTTTGCAGGCGGTGGGCCAACCGCTCCTTTTCGTTCAGCTCCTGCACGCGCTGCTCGCTGACTTGGGCCAGCTGTCCAGTCAGTTCATTGACGCGATTTTCCAGGAGACTGTAGGAGCTACCCAGCCGGCTCGACATCTGCTCGAACAAGGCCAGCGACTGCTCCAGATCCCCACGCTCCGCGCCTATCGGCGATGAGGTATCCAGGGAAACATGACGTTGCGGGCTTGGTTTCATTGCACTCTCTTACATGGCGGGCCGTCAGAAGGCGGTCATTTGCCAGAGAGATAGCAATACTCATGCCTTAAAATAAAACCATTTATTTTCAATCACATAGGATTTTAATGAGTAGCAAGTCGTCAATTGACTGACTGCAAGAGCGTTAAGGCTCGGGGGGGGGGACAGGTGGGCTATGGCCCACCTTAAGAGATTTAGGCCAGACGATTCAGTCGTCGCCCATCTCGTCTTCGCGACGGCTCATGCCGTACTTGCGCATCTTCTCGACCAGCGTGGTGCGGCGGATGCGCAGCCGCTCAGCAGCGCGGGCCACGACACCGCCGGCATCATCGAGCGCCTGCTGGATAAGCCCCTGCTCGAGGTTGCCAAGGTAATCCTTGAGGTCCAGACCTTCGGCAGGCAGCATCGCCGCCGACAGCACGGATGGCGCAGAAGAAGTCAGCACCGCACGCTCGTCCAGCTCATCACGCAGGCTGGCCGCCAGTTGCTCGTCCTCATCATCGACGTGGCGGAATTTCTTTGGCAGCTCACCCACACCGATCACGCCGTAGGGATGCATGATCGCCATGCGCTCGACCAGGTTGGCCAGCTCACGCACGTTGCCCGCCCAGTCATGACGGCAGAGCGACATGATGGCGGCGGAGTTGAAGCGGATGGAGCCACGCTTCTCGTGCTCCATGCGCGAGATCAGCTCGTTCATCAGCAGCGGAATGTCTTCAATGCGCTCACGCAGCGGCGCCATTTCGATAGGGAACACGTTGAGGCGGTAGTACAAATCCTCACGGAAGCTGCCGCTCTCAATCATGCTCTCGAGGTTCTTGTGGGTGGCCGCGATGATGCGCACGTCGGCGTTCTGGGTCTTGTTGCTGCCCACGCGCTCGAAGGTGCGCTCCTGCAGAACTCGAAGCAACTTGACCTGCATCGGCAGCGGCATGTCGCCGATCTCGTCCAGAAACAGCGTTCCGCCATTGGCCAGCTCGAAACGCCCAGCGCGGCTGGTGATGGCGCCCGTGAACGCGCCCTTCTCATGCCCGAACAGTTCGCTTTCCAGCAGCTCGGCGGGAATGGCGCCGCAGTTGACCGGTACGAACGGCGCTTCGCGGCGCTTGGAGTGGTAATGCAGATTGCGCGCGACGACTTCCTTGCCGGTGCCCGACTCCCCGAGAATCAGCACGCTGGCCTCGGTGTCGGCCACCTGCTGCATCATCTGCCTAACATGCTGAATGGCACGACTGGTGCCTACCAGGCTACGAAACAAATTAGGTTCGCGCTGCCGACCGCGCTCCCGCGCCTGGTCATACATCTCGCGATAGACCTGGGCACGATGGAGGGAATCGAGGAGTTTGTTATAGCTGGGCGGCATTTCCAGAGTCGCCAATACCCGGCGGCGAAACTCCTCTGGCCAGTCAGTAGTGGCATGCTCATGAAGCATCAGCACCGGCAAGAACTCGTCCCAGGCGGCGAACTGCTTGAGCAGATCCAGCGCCCCCCCCTTGAGCTGCACCTCACCGAGCAGGACGCCAAGAATGCTTCTGCTGGAGTCGATTTGCTCCACAACGTCACGCCATTCGCTGCTGCCGCAAGCAAGGTGGTCTTCACCGAGAAAATTGAGAATCACCGACAGGTCATGACGACGCTCGAGGTTGTCGTCGATTAGCAGAAGCTTGGTTTCACGCCACATAGTTGTTCGGCCTAAAGATAAAAAGCCACCAGCAGCCAAAGCGCCGGCATATAGCCAGCAGTAAAGTAAATTATTGGCGCTTAGTCAATTTTATGGCGTGATTATTTGGAGGAAGTTGCGATGAACTGAGAAGTGCCCCGAAAGGCGAGACTTGAAGCCGCAGGAAAGGAGTTAGACATCTCCGACGATAGCGGCTTGTAAACAACTCAACCAAAAAGCTGATACACCTTTGCGCCTTGGTGCGACTGATTGAGCTGAACCAGCTCACTTGCCAGACGTTGACGCTCGGCTTGGCAAGCAGTTACCAACTCCTTGTACAGCTCCAGCAGCTCTTCCATTCGCGCACGCAACGCACCGTCGTCGTCTGCAGCATCCACAATGGCATCCTCAACTGCCTGCCGGCACTGCAGATCCAATTCGCCAATTGCCGCCCAATCCTGAGTGAAGAGAGCCTGGCGCATTGCCGTACCGGTATTCTGTAAACGCTGAACGGACGTACTCATGGAAAACTCCTTTTCGGCGCAAAGATCACTGAGCAATACCATCCCAGCCAGCCTTCACATTGCGCAGCAAGTCAGCCACCTCATCGAGTGGTTCGACGCTGTTTTTCAGATTGGCCTCGAGCAAGCGACGGTTCATATAGTCGTACAG
This sequence comes from Phytopseudomonas straminea, assembly GCF_900112645.1. GTDB lineage: Bacteria > Pseudomonadota > Gammaproteobacteria > Pseudomonadales > Pseudomonadaceae > Aquipseudomonas > Aquipseudomonas straminea. The sequence goes on from NZ_FOMO01000002.1 coordinate 511,132, forward strand.
GTCATCGAGATTTCGAGCCAGTTCACCGCCCAACTCCAGATTCAGACCTTCACGCAGCCCGCCGATGATAGCAATGGCTTTGCCGATCAACTCACCCTTCATGGCAAACTGACCACGCTCCATGGCACCACGTGCCTGGGCCAGGCGAGTCAGACCACCTTCCATCAGCATCTGAATCAAACGATGCGGGCTGGCGTCAACAGCTTGCGCCTGGGTGTTGACGTTCTGATACTGACGCATAGCGGCCATGGCGTTCATGCTGATGTACTCCAGTGTAAAGCGATGATACTTGGTGTATCGGCATCACACCTGTGAGCTTTAGCGATAATTGATTAAATGCTGCAGAGCCTAGCGGGGCGCGACGCCTGGATTGAACCATCAACCAGCCGCCAAGCACCTGTAGAGCAAAGTGGCTACAAGAAAGAGCTGAAGCAGATCAGCCCGTAGGCGGATCTGTCAGCCTCAAAACCTGTAACAGCAACTGTTAGCATGCAATCAGATAATGAGATTGCATGAGCCATGGGGCAATCAAACAAATCATTGTTCAGAGCTGGGCGCCCCCACCCGATACGCGGTCAACGTGAACTGTGTGCCCCCTCGCTCGCCAGCCATAATTACGGATGCTCACGACGACTGGGCGTTAGACCCGATCAGGAGCGGACCACGCCCGGCAGACTGGACAACGCTGAAGCCAGCGCGTTGCTGGTCGAACTCATTTGCCCCAAGAGCCCATCCATAGCATTGAACTGAGCCAGCAGTCGCGCCTGCAGCTTGTCCATACGCAGGGAAAGGGTCTCGGTTTGTTTGTCGATCGACTTGATCGTGCCATTCAACCCATTGATACGGCTATCGAGTATTCCACCGGTCTGAGTATAAACCTCAAGCTTGGCACTAAGCCGGCTCATAAGACCGTCATCACCGGTAAAGAAACCCGCGACGGCTTCATAGTTCTCATCGAGCGTCTTGGTTAGCTTGGTATCGTCGATGACTAGCTTGCCATCTTTGCCTGTAGTGATACCCATATCGGCAAGGATGCGTATACCGCTATCCGCGCCAGGCTGCGGATCACCGAGCTCGGTGCGCATGGTGGATAGTAGCTGCCTAACCCCTGCGTCACCGACAAGCGCCGCAGCGATAGGGGCCCCGTCCTCACCGACCTTCGTGACCTGGGTGAGCGAACTCGTCGTAGTTATGAGGCTGTTGTATGCATCGACAAACTTCTTGATGTTCCCTTTGACACCGGCCTTGTCCTCGGCAACAGTCAGCGTTATTGGCTTGCTTGTCGACACAGCCTCGCCATTGACCGTTGAAGTCGTGATCGTCGGAGCAGCCAGGGTTAAAGTAACGCCCTCAATAGCATCACTCACGCTATTGCTGGGACTTTCAATGCTCAACCCGTTTATGCTCAATTTGGCATTGGTAGCTTTGGAAATGTACTGCACGCCATCCGGCGTGGTACTACCGCCGCCCTGTGCCGGGACTTCAAGCTTGGCCAGATCTCCACTAGCGGAAAGCGTAATATCGTTGCCGCCGCCCGTTTTGCTGGACGTCAGCATTAGCCGGGATTTGCCATCGCTAGGGTTAGTAACAACAGTAGCCGAAATACCCTGATTCTTAAGTTGAGTGTTTATCGCAGTACTCACTTCTGACAGGGACAAATCCTTACCAGAAGGGAGTGTTACTGTTTTCAGCGCTTCGTCACCGACACTGATAGTCAGACTGCCTCCACCTGCAAACTTCGAGTCCTTTTCGATCGCAGCACTAGCAACAGTGCTAGCAGTAGCGAGGCGCTCGACATCGATTTTGTAGGTACCCGGCGTGGCCGTCGCATCCGCCTTTCCCGACACCTGAGTGGCGTCCGACGACGTGACGGTACGTGCCTGGAACAACTTGGCGCTATTCAGGTCCTTCATCACGCTTTGCATGTTGGAGATACCCGACCGCAAATTGCCCAACCCTGAAATCTGCGCGGTGGTCTTCGTCTGCAGCTTGGACAGTTGCTGAGCCTTGGGCGCTCTCTCAGCATCAACCATGGCCTTCACGATTCCTTTGATGTCTAGCCCTGAGTTGAAGCCATTGATTGTCGTGACAGCCATGACAAATCCTCGTCAGTTCATTGACGGCAAAGCCGCTTATGCGCGTTTCAATGCAGCATCCGCGCCAGAATTTTCAAGCCTCAGCCTTAAATAGTAGGCTACGCGCCTCTTCAAGCCGCTGCGCCAACCGTAAAGCTTCCTCCGAAGGCATCTGACGAATCACTTCGCCAGTTTTCGAGTCGGTTACTTTAACTACAACCTTGCCACTTTCATCATCTAGGGAAAACTTCAGATCGCGACGGATATTTTGCGTAAAGGACTCTACACTGGCGACTGCCTTCTGCAACTCCTCGCTCGATGGATTACGAACATCCTCGGCCTGTGGCGGCACCGTCGCAGCAGTAAGCTGCTGCCGAGCTAAAGTCGAAGCGCTTTTATTCGACAGACGATCGACAGGGATGACTCCTTGGCTACTGATCGACTTGACGTCCATGATGTTGACCTCTCAACGAAGAACGGGGCGAAGCGCGAACGCTTCCCCCCGAGTTTTACCTGACCTTCGTACCGTTTAACGCAGGAGGCTAAGAACCGACTGCGGCAACTGGTTGGCCTGGGCCAGGATCGCCGTGCCTGCCTGTTGAAGCACCTGGTTCTTGGTCATGTTGGCTGTCTCTGCAGCGAAGTCGGTATCTTGGATACGACCGCGGGCTGCGGATACGTTCTCGCCAATGTTCTGCAGGTTGGCGATGGTGTTATCGAAGCGGTTCTGGATGGCACCCAGATCAGCACGTTGAGAGTCAATCAACTTCAGCGCATCGTCGATAATCAGTACCGCAGCCTGCGCACCGCTGGCCGAGCTGATGTCGATGTCCGATACACGGCTGTCGCCCGAAGCCGAAGCAGAGAACGCGGTGATAGCAGTCGCGCCAGATGCAGCACCAGCGAATTCAATCGAGGTAATGCTACCAGTCGCGGTACCGGAAGCGTTCTCACCCGCCCTGGCGATGTAGCTAATCTTGTCACCATCTACGAACGCACCCACGCCAATGTTCGCATCGTTGACGGCCGCAGCGATCTTGGCAGCAGCCTGCTCCGCTGTTTCGTTGCCCTTGAAGTTGACCGTAACCTTGGTCTCGCCACTCGCTGCCCCGTTAACGGCAGCAGTTTTGATGGTGATGGTACCCGAACTGGCAGCAGTGCCAGTTGCGAAGGTGGTAGCGCCACCACTAGCGGTGTAGTACGAGCCTTTCAGCGACTCGGCACTCATCTCGTCGATGCCAACGCTGATGATTTCGTTCGCAGCCGAACCCACTTGGAAGCTGGCGGTGCCGAAGGAGCCGTCCAGCAGCTTACGACCACCGAAGGTCGTGGTGTTGCTGATACGATCCAGTTCTTTCTTGAGCTGACCCACTTCGCTATTGAGCGCGTCGCGTTCCGACGTGCTGTTAGAGCCGTTGGCCGACTGCAGCGACAGATCACGCATACGCTGCAGGATGTTGGTGGACTGCTGCAGTGCACCTTCCGCGGTCTGTGCCAGCGAGATGCCGTCGTTGGCGTTCTTGGTCGCCACGTTCAAGCCGTTGACCTGGCTGGTAAGACGGTTGGAGATCTGCAGACCGGCGGCATCATCCTTGGCGCTGTTGATACGGCTACCAGTGGACAGACGCTGCAGGGAGGTGCTCAGCGAGTTGGAAGAGGAGTTGAGGTTGCGCTGAGTGTTCAGCGACGCCACGTTGGTGTTGACAGTAAGAGCCATGATGCTGTCCTCCACAGGACTATGATGCTTGCCTAAGCCTGCGACCTCGGGTGAGGCATTGACCAAGCACCCATTTAGTTCGCGTTCGATTTAGTTATCGTCACCTTGACGAGAAGCTTTAGGGCCTGAAACAGCTTTTTCTTACCCGTTCTTGTTTGGCGATAACTCATAGGTGCACCTTGCCTATTAAAAGCGACGAGGCAACGGCGCAACCGTCATGAAGGTTATCGCCGCTCAGTGTAAAAACTTGAGTCGCAGCAAATTAGGCGGGGATCAATGATCGGAAAGTGCCCAATACACTTCCCGGTCGGTCAAGCTGGAGCGCCCGATCAGTCCGGAAGCCAGGCACGGGCCCAAGCGTCCAGGTTTTCACCTCGAAGCATCCAGTCACGCAAGACGATCTGCTGCAACTCATCCCCCATCCGGGCCGTTGCATCCATATCGGCCAGATGCATTCGGATAGCGTCAACCCAATCCTTGTAGCGGTTCTTCACTCGGGTGACCGGAAAGGCATCGTCCTGGTAGCAACGTATGTCACTGCATACCACAGGGAATCCGCAGGCACCGTATTCAAGTAGTCGCAAGTTGCTTTTGCATTCGTTGAACAGGTTCTGCTCGACAGGCGCGATAGCCAGATCCAGGTTGAGCCTCGCCAGCGCAGCTGGATAGCGATCGATGTGTACGCCCTGATGAAACTCGCGAATATAGGGCTTGAGGTTCTCGGGACACATCCCGAAGAATACCCAGTCCACCTCACCGGCCAGTTCACGAACGACGTCCGCGATCATCTCCAGATCACCGGTGTGACTAATGCCGCCAGCCCAGCCGACCCGGGGCCGGCTCGAGACGCGTCGCTCGCTTTCAAGCCCCTGCCACCAATGGCTGGGCAAGCGGTTCTTGACGACCCGAATGTCGTCGTGCAGCCCGCCGAAGGCTTCGGCCAGTGCATCGGTGGATACCACGAAGCGATCCACGAACCCTAGGCCCCGACGCAAGGTCTTGAGGATGTCTTTGGGCATGTGGCTCCGGTGCACGTTTTTCACCGGCAAATTAGGCAGATAGTCATCCAGTTCGTAAACCTTGAAGGCTCGTGAAAACGATTTCATCCGCTGCATGGCCTGAATTCGATCCTCACCAACCTGACGCTGCAGCACGATAGAGTCGGGATCGTAGCGCTCTAGGTCAGGCACATGCATTAGACCGCGCGAGAGCATGCCGTCGGCCAGCCCCTGAAGCTTCATGGCAATAAATGGCTGGATCATCCGATAGTGACCGCATCCCTGCATGTCGGCCTGGTGAACGAGCAAGGTGGGCAAAGGCCGCCAGGACTGTAGTGGTCGCCAGCTGATAGCATTGTCGGTCAGCTTGAAGCCGCCACGCTGGACCAGCGATAGATTGGCGTTATAGGCGGGGTCACGGGCGAGCAGCGGCAGCCAACGCTCGTACATGATGTCCTGCTCTGCGACAAAGCGTTTTCGCTTGGCCTCCTGCTTGTGTGGATCGATTGCCTTCTGGCTCACGTTACCTTCGTGCAGCACGAGCGCATGGGGCGTCCAGACATTCAAGTAACCGGCTTGGCCAACCTTGAGACAAAGATCGACATCATTATAGGAAACCTTGAAGGCCTGCTCATCCATGCCGCCCACTTCTAAATATATGGATCGACGAATCATCAGGCAGGCGGCGGTAACCGCACTGTAGTTCTGGTCAACTTGCAAACGACGCATGTGGCCCGGTGCGTCAATGGCTTCGCCGATGAATGGATGATCCGCCGGGCCGTTGAGACCCAATACCACACCTGCGTGTTGGATGCGCCCGTCCGGGTACAGCAGCTTGGCGCCAACGATGCCAACTTCAGGACGCTGCGCATGATTGAGCATCTCGTCCAGCCACTCCTCGCGGATGATCGCCGTGTCGTTGTTGAGCAACACAAGGTAATCGCCCTGCGCTTCGAGCGCAGCGAAATTATTCATAGCCGAGAAGTTGAACGGATGCGGATAACGCAGCACGCGGATTTTCTGTTCTTGAAGCGCCTCGATACCTGCCAGCCAGGCTTGCGCCTCAGGCGTTTCACTGGCGTTATCGATGATCAGGACCTCGTAGTTGGAATATCGAGTCTGCTCAAGCAAGGTTTCCACGCAGCGCTGGACCATCGCCAGCTGATCCTTCGTTGGGATCAAGATCGACACCAACGGCTGTCCAGCGTGGCCATAACGTATGCGGTAGGTACCTGGTGCACTGGTGACCAGTTGCGCGTCGGCGTAGCCACGACGGTTCAAGTGCGCGAGGAGCGCAGCCTGCTCGTCGGCAATCTCCACGGGAACGTGCGCATCGGTGATCAGCAACGGCTCGTCGACGTGGCCCAGTCCAGCCATGCCTCCAGCTTCCACTAACCGCGTCAGCAATTCGAACTCCATGGCCTGTGGATACTGCGCATTGAGTCCACCGCTTTCAACGAAGACATCACGCCGGTACAACCAGTTGCGAGCCATTACCGACGGCAGGCTCAGCAGCAGATCGAGGTTGAAACTCGGCCGAAACGCCGCCCCCAAGGTTCCATCGGGCATGCGCTGCAGCTCGTCGCAGTAAAGGGCGCGGCACTCGCCGGCATTCAGCAGTTCCAGCGCCACTACAGTGAGCCCGCTAGCAGTGAACTCGTCACCGGCGTTGACCAACATGAGCCAATCGACATCCAGGTCTGCCGCTAGCGCATTGACCTTGCTGGCCAATTCATCAGGGCGCGCCTGGATCATACGAACCGCTGTCCGACCATGATCAGAAGGCGCGGTCTGGGCAGTCACCACGGCAACCGTGCTCGGCTGATAGAGGTGATGCTCCTGGTTCAGACTGCGTAGCGTTTTCGCCAGCGCCTGGATGTCGCCCTCCGGGTCCATCACCACAACCGCCATTCGAGGGCCGCTGTTGTGCTCCGCCAGGCGCTCACGAATCAGTCGTCGCTCGATGGCGCTGGGCTGCCGCCCCGCCAGCCATTGTTTGATGGTATCCACAGGCGGCGGCGCGGCCGAGACCTGCTCGACCGGAGCGTCCACGAAACCCAGCGCCAGCGAAAGAGGACCAGCCAGGCCTGCCAGCCCTGGGAAACGCGCGCTACTATGGATATCCAAAGTCACGCTGCCGCCATCTTCCGGACGGAACGGGATTACAAGCCGCTGCGCCTGGTAATCCCTAAACGTCAGTTCGCGATGAACAGTGCCATTAATGCGCAGCTCGGCTCTGAAGGGGAACTGATCATATTCAACACCGTGCACAGCCGACACATCAATCTGGATGGAACCATCGCGCTCGGGCCACCCATCGACGGCACACACCAGTTTTAAGCGAGCCCGCGGCGCTAACAGATAGTGGTTGCGCCCAACCACTCGCAAGACGCTATCGTCGAATACAGTATCAATACGCTGGGCCGGCCATGGGGCGCTATTACCCGATACGCAGAGCGTTTGCCACCAAGTATTGAAGACCTGCTCGGTCGCACGTCCGGGCAGCGCGGCAAATCCACGGCGCAACCCATATCCGGGCAGAAGCGTCCACAGCTGCGTGCCTTGAAGTATCTCTATTGCCCAGCGCTGGCGCTGAATGATCCAGTTTTCCGGCTCACTCGACGGCACGCTGGCGTCACCTTGCACCGGCTGCTGAGTCAAGACCTGGGCGGTATGCTCACCGCGGGCAAGCTTGGCCAATCCTTGGCTGATACGATGCCCACTGCCAGGGCGATAAGGTGCCTTACCATTAACTAGCATCAATGCCTGAATCTGAGCCTGCCGGCGCCCGAGCCAGTCCAGCAAGGTCTGGGCGTTCTCGAACTGCGGCTGTGCAAGCTGATTCTGCGCAGACTGCCGGCCCAATATTGCGATATGCCCGAATGCCATGGAACGCTCGAACGCGCCGAGCATCTCCAGGTCGAGCTCAGTTTCACGCGTGTCGATGACCACATGTGGTCGCGGCGCCCGGGCAATTGCATCGGCTACGCGCTCGACCGAGCGGCCATCCTGAAAGCGTCCATACAACTCACTGACACGGCGCGTCTGACTATCGCGGCAATACTGCACATGGTTGGCGTAAGCGCAGCGCAGCAGGTCGAGGAAGTCTTCGTCATCGCTGAACTCCATCCCGATATCTCGCCAGGCATTGCCAGGCGCGTCCGGGTTGTATTCCCAATGCCCCACCCGGGCATCGCTCGAATACAGAAGAATTGGACGATCGAGGGCCATGAACTCGAACAGCAAAGAGGAGCGATCGGCAACGAGGATATCGGCCTCGGCAAAACTGTCGGCAATACTCGCCTCGGGGTCGTCGACAAGCTCCACCAGCGGATCAGCGGCAACCTGGGCACGCCAGGACTCCATCAGTCCACGGAACAGGGCTTTGTCAACAACGAAACTATGCTCATGCTGAACGATGGCTGGGTGCGGCTTGATGATGATGCGAGAGGTTGGATAGACCTCGCGGATCAAGCCCACCAGACGCTCTCCAAAGAAGGCCGCAGCGCTGATCTCAGGGTTGTAGGTCGGTGCGAATACGATTGTCGGCGCCAGTTCATTCACCGGTCGCGACGGCAAGCGGAAGACTTCGTCGACCCAGGCGTTGCCGGTCAGCAGAAAACCCGACCGAGGTTGCACACTCGAACGCAGGCTGTCTTCTATATCCCAGACGCTGCCACACAAATAGTCGGCATGATTGTACTGTGGCTCGGCAAATCCATAGCGGGTGACCGACCCATGACGCATTCCGATCAGCAAGACGCCATGGGCATCGCAGTAATCACGCCAGAACTCGACCGACCAGCCGTCCGCCACGACGATCACCTGCGGGCGCCAAGACATCACCTCAGGGATGGAAAGGCTCAACAGGCTATTTTCAAAACATGCGGACAGCGGGCGCAAAGAGCGGAAATGGAAAGGCATGCTGCCAAAGCAAGCAACCCTCAGATCCTTGATGGGCAAGCTCGTCCTCGTTTCGGAGAGCAGTGGCCGGAACAGGTAAAGCACACTGGTCTGATTGTAATTATCCATCGTTAGAAGTGGATAATTGGCAATCTCATACATCCCCATTGAACGGATCAGCGCCAGGTAGCGGCTTTCGGGGCGGTATTTGGCTTCGTACTGTTCGTTGAGCAGTTGCCGTGCTTCATGCCCCTCAAGCAATACCGAATCCTTGAGGATTAACAAGCCGCCTGGCTTGAGCAATGACACTGCCTTGAGCAGCACACGGGCTGCAGCCAGATCGTCACTGATGCTGGTCAGAACGCCCATCAGGCTAACCGCGTCAAAGCGGTCTTCGGTATCGAAGTCGAAAACGTTGCCTGCCTGAAACTCAACATTATCCAAGCCTTCAGCACGCGCTAGCGCTCGGGCTTGCTCAATGAGTTCAGCGCCCAGATCCATGGCCGATACGCGAGCTACCTTGCGAGCGAAAAGACGGCTGAACCGGCCGTCCGCACAACCGATATCCAGCAGGTGGTCATTTTCACCAAGCAGTGGCAAAACGTGCTCAAGCAGATGCTCTTCCTGCCGCTGATACAGCGCTACCGGCCCAATCTGACCACGATCAGTGTTGCTCCAGAATTTATGAGCCACTGCTCCCTGATCTTGATTACTCATTTCCACCCCACTGATTGGCCAGCACGTTACGCGCCATATCTAGATCTGCAGTCGTATCGATGTCGAATGCTTTTATTGTGAATGCGGGCATCGGCGTGTGAGCCTCTATCGCCTCGTATACATAAATCGGTTTGTCTACCACCAGCTCGGGCCGGATGATTGCAATGCCGGTCCACTCCAGATCAGAGATGGGCTCACGCGTGAAGCGGATTACCTGCTCGCCCGCTGCATCAAGCAAGACACGAACTCCGTCGCTGGTGAGATAGGGCGACACGCCCACCAGCTGTTCATGCTGCTCACCCGCAGTAAGAAAGTTCTGCAAACTACGATCTTCGAGAATGGTATCGGCATCGAGAATCAGCATCCTATCGCTCAAATGGCGAGAGACGCGATAGATACTCTGCAGCGTATTGGTGCGGGCATAGTCAGGATTGCGAACGATGATAATGTCAGGACGCAGCGCGACGGCATGCTCTATCACATCTTCCTCGCGAAACCCCACAACCAACCACACGGATTCGGCCCATTGCAGCCGCTGCAGATGCCAATCCAACAAAGAGCGGCCAGCAACTTCGACAAGGCATTTCGGCTTGTTAAGCCCCAGCCGCGAACCGATCCCGGCCGCGCTGATTACAACGTGTTTAATAGGCGACATAAGGCTTTTCCATCATGCAGTAGGAAATCGCTGAGCTTGACCAGCGTCTTGTTAGGCTTGTGCACACCGCCATAGGCGATGCGCCAGTCAGCCGCCTCGAACATGGGCACATCGTTCATACCCTCCCCTACCGCAACAATTCGGTCGAATTGCCCACGCAGTGCACTAATGGCGTCGCCTTTATGCAGAATGTGCTCCACCCCCTCCAGATTGCCCTGGGTATCGAATCGGGCGCGCGAGGTGAAGCTCTGTATGCCCAACTTGTCGAGGACTGGCCTCACCCACAGATCAAGGCTTCCCGTGACGACAAAGGACTGCGCACGATGCCGCTCGATGAAGTCCAGAATGTTCGGATCGAACTCAACTTGTTCCTCAAGTACCTCATGAATCCAATCCAGGCGAGCATCACGAAGTAGCCGCACACGAAGCTTGAAGGACTTGTCAAAAGGCAGCAGGCCATCGATGGTCGCCTGGGTAAGTACACTGATCTCATCTTCCAACCCGACGGATGACGCAATAAGCGGAAGCAGTTCCTGGCGAGTTAGGGTGCCGTCGAGATCAAAACAGTAAGCGGTGGTCATTGCCCCCCCTCCGCACGACGCAGAATGAAGAAGTATTGCCGGGTCTCGGCTCGTTTCTCGAGGCTGTCCGGAAATAGAACGTCCTCCTGCTCAATTGCCACTTCAGTGCCTTGCAAGGCTCCAGACATGAGGCTACGAAGCTCATCGACCGTTCGGTAGATGGCCGAGTATTCGTCGGCTAGCTCACGAGAATAGAAGCGGTCCAGTGTAAAGCGTTCTTCGATACCCACTGGCTCACGCAGGTAGATTGCGCCACCGGGAGCACAGAGGTGCGCCGCGTCACGCAGCACCTTGGCGCAATCTTCATCGTTTAGATAAATCAATAGACCGGAAATCAGCAGAAGATCAAAGGGTTCGGGCAGAAGCAAAGCGTCGGGTTCGAGACGGGTGGCCGACATCACTTGAAAGTCCAGACCTTCGAGATTACGGCTGCCAGATTCCCGCTTCGCCTGCTCGATTAGGCTTGCCGAGAAATCGACACCCAAGTAACGCAAGCCGGGGCAATGCTCGACCAGAAACCAGCCCCAGCGCCCGACTCCGCAGCCAATATCGAGTACCTTGCCGATGCCCGTGAGTACGAGAGACGATGACACCCGCTGCTTCTCTGCTTGGTCGCGTGCAGCGACCAATTCCGGCTGCTCATCCTGATACATGGTGGCACTCAGGGGGTTAGCATAATGGCGCTGCCCACGAGCCTCGAAAAAAGCTTGAGTGCTCCCGTAGTCGATACTAACCGGACGCCCTTTGATACGTCGTACATCCATCAATGTAACCTCGAGTTCTAATGGCTACGCTTTTGTGAGGTGCTTCGGCTTCGCAACAATTCAGCAACTATTGCTTTGCGGAGGTTGCCACCCAATCGCCGCATCATAGCCAGACAACTGTACAGGCCCGCATGACGCACAAAACCTTCGCAAGTCATTGCAAACTTACTAGGGCATAAGGTCCGAAGGAATGTCTCGCTTGGGCATGTCAAACCGCTGACACTTCTGCTCCTAAAAACCCTGAAGCAAGAATTTGGCCAAAAAAGGCATAGAAAATAGTGCATTGCTTGATGATTAGAAGTAGCAGTGTAGCCATCATAGGTCGGTCGCGCTGCACGGCTGTCGGGTTATGGACAGGCACCTGGAGCAAGACGACGCTAAAATCTGGCTCACGGCCGAAAGACCACGATGAGGAACGAGCTGAATGCTGTATTCTTGAGTGACCTGTTCCCCGATTCCCATTCGAGTCAAATAAACGGGTTGCCACAGGAGATTACAGCTCATTGAGTGCTGTTATCAGAGGCAAGTAAAGCTCTTGAGGGTTTGTGTGCCCGTAACAGTGCCCACAGCACTCTTGAATTGCTCAACCACAGCAACGATAAATGGAGGGTGCCGTTCCTAATACTCACAGTTTGTTGAAGAGATTCAACCCGCTGATCTTTATATAGCTTTGTTGTGCGGCCTCCAGAATCAAGGTCTGGAAGGACAAACGGGAAAGGGCTTCAGGATAATCCAGCTCACGCAGCTCCGCTTGAACCGCCTTATTGCCCAAGGCCGAGTCCTCGTTGCTGGTAAGAGTGGTGTCTATGATATTGCGTCGCGCGCCAATGTCGCCCCGGGTGCTATCGATCACAACGCTAGCACTGGACAAATTGGTGATGGCCTCGGCGACCGCATCACGCACAATCAAACTTCCCTCTGGTGTAGAGGGTGTTTCTTCGAGCACCTTGCGCAGATTGGCGATTGAATCCAGCACCCCCTGTTTCTGCCTGTTCGGATCAGCGGTTATCGTGATTCGATCACCGGCGGCTGGCACACCATCGAAATTGACGACAACACCTCGAAAGACCAGCTTGTCAGTGGTCTTCTCGTTCTCATCCATCGAACCCACTGCCAATTGGGGAGTCGCCGTGCCTGCGGCAAATATTTCATAACTGTTGGCATTGGGATTGCCAAATAAGATATCGATACCGCCGTCGGGAAAACCTGGCGTACCGGAAAAAGCCACCTCATCCTGCACCAGTGGTGTAGAGGCGCGCAGCGTCGAACCTGCCTGCAACGTCGAGGTTGCATCCAGCCTGCCGGCGTTGGTGACATTTTGGAAGACTTTCTTGCCATTGTCGCTGATGGCCACATTCAGCGAACTGGCGATCTCCAATTTGCGCTGTCCCTCGTCGCCTTGATAGCTATAGGTGCCATCGGCATTACGAACAAAGGGTTCGGCCTTACCCTGAAACCCGGAGAAAAGGTATTCACCGCGGGCGTTCTTGGTATTCATCAGGCCCAGTAGCTCATTTTCTCGCTCGCGCAATTCTGCAGCGTTGGATTTGCGGTCTTCAACACTGAGCGTCCCGCTACCGGAACGAACTGCAAGCTCCTGGACACGCAGCAACACAGTGTTTATGGAGCTGAGTACGGACTCTTCCTGAACCAGGCTATTATCTGCCGCAGTCAAGTTCTCCTTGTACTGACTCAGCACATTCTGCTGCTGCTCAAGCTGCAGCAGACGCACCGACGCAACAGGGTCATCGGCCGGCGTGAGGATCCGATTGCCGGTGCTGATCTGTTCCTGGGTACGGATGGTACTGGCATAGTTGCGCTGCAGGCCTTGAACGCCGTTGTTGAACGCCTGGATAGTGGAAATACGCATAGCTGCCTCATCTTCTCTAGCGGTAACTGACACTTACCAGAGCCGCACCCGTTTTGGGATTTTTCACCACATGGCGTTTGCCACGCGGCCGAACCGGAAATCTTTATTGGCAACCTGTAGCGGCAGCCATGATGAGCCAAGGCCCAGCCTACTACCTGAAGGCTCCGATCAGGGTATCGAACAACGAGCGCGCAACTTGAATCACCTGAGCAGAGGCGTTGTAGTACTGCTCAAACTTGATCAGGTTGGCAGCCTCTTCATCGAGGTTGACCGCTGAGAGAGAATCACGGTTGTCCTGCGCCTGCTTGAGAATAGCACTGGTCGCATCGCTGTCCTGACGGGCCTGGGCGGTCAGGGTACCGACCCGCTCGACTAGGTCGCCATAGCTATCGGTGAAGCTCGAACCGGTTGTGATGCCTGTGACGCTAGGGTCGACACCAACGACCTGCTTGCTCTGCAACCCTACCAAGGCCAAAGCATTGCGGTTGTCGGATACGCCGTTGAGGTTGAAGGCGATATCGAAACGATCGCCATTTTCCGGGCGCCCGCTGACACTCATGTTGACACTGGTGCCATCTGCCAGAGTCAACTGATAGTTGTTTTGCTGGCCGGGCTCGAACAGCGGGGTCGGTGCCGGGGTGATCGGCTTTCCCTTGTTGTCCACGCGCGTCAAAGACGCCCCGGCTGGCAAGCCAGTGAAGCTGCCGGCGGCCGAATCGTAGGTCAGCGTGATCGGCGCAAAAGCCGCCTGCAAGGCGGCCGGGTTGATACTGCTGCCTGTGGATTTCAGTGTCGGCTGACTGATTGAACCATTACCGCGGTTCTGCAGGTTGGCCTCAGCGCGAATCGGCGCGGCGAAGGCCAGCTGATCAGCCTGGTCAAGGACGGTTGAAATAGTCGAAGCGCCAATACGTGTAGGCTGTAGCGCGAAATAATCACCGGCCGCCGGTGCCGGTGTTCCCACAACGACCTGGAAACCCTGATCACGCCCTGCGCTGTCTTGGAAACTCAGGGTGCCAGCCAGATTCTCGGTCACAGCCATCGTCTGATTGTCACTCAAACGGCGCGCCGAGTAGTTGGTGCCGTCGAACTCCAACCGATAATCACTGGTGGTCAATACCGAACTATTGGTGATGTTCAGCACTGGCGATGCATTACTGCTGTTGGTCGACGAAGGTAACACGCGCAGGCGCGCCAACGATTCCTCGTTGAAATCACCAAACAACTTGGTACCAACCTGCCCCTTGAGATCCAAGCCCTGCCCCAACTGGCTGTTGACCTGATCACTGATCGACAGTGCGAGGCGACCCAGAGAGTTGAAGGTCTTGTCCAGCACGTCTTCGCGGTACCGCAGAATGCCGCCCAACTCTCCACCGGTCACTTGAGTGGTGATGGTTTGCCGGGAAGCACCGACGATGAACTGGATTTCGGAGCGATTCGGATCATTGGTGCCTGGTACAACCTCTAGGCGGGCGGCGTTGCTCCCGACCACCAGCGGCTGGCCAGAACCGATGAAGACGTTCTGCGTGCCGTCGTTCTGCGCAACAACGTTGACGCCGACAAAGGTTGCCAGTTGACGCACTGTCTCTTCACGCGCGTCCAACAGATCATTAGGCTGACTGCCGTTGGCTTGAGCGATAGAAATTGATTCGTTGAGACTGGCAATGGAACCGGCGAGCCGGTTGATCTGTTCGGTGACGGCGCCCATCTGCTTATTGGCGAAGCTATTCTGTTCATTCAGGCGGTCGTAGACGGTATTGAACCGACGACTCAGCCCCTCCGCTTCGGAGAGCACCAGCTGGCGGGCAGGCAGGTTGGACGGATCCTCGGCGGCCGTCTGCATGGCTGAGAAGAACTTTTGCAACGATGGCGTGACACCCGTGGTGCTACCGGCCAACAGAGAATCGAGCTGATCGATCTGGCTTTTATAAGCCTGCACGTCGGCACTCAGCGAAGTGCTACTGCGCAGTTGCGTACTGAGAAACTCACTGTAACTGCGACGAATGTCCACCAGCGAGGTGCCGCTGCCGATATAGCCGGCACCGCTGAATTGCGGCGTGCGCGTTGCCTGGATGGTGTCCTGCCGCGAGAACCCTGGGGTATTGATATTGGTGATGTTATGCCCGGTCACCGACAGCGAAGTCTTGTTTGCCGCCAGGCCCGACAGGCCAATATTCAGTAGGTCAGCCATGCTTCATCATCCCCGGTTCGAGGGCGCGCCGTTGGCGGCAATCATCTGGTAGGTCGACAGCTTGCGGGCGATCTGCGAGACCTTGCGGGCGTACTGCGGATCGGTGGCATAGCCGGCTTTCTGCAGCTCACGGGCGAACTGCTCGGGGTTGGCGGTGGAGCTCAGCGCCTTTTCGTAGCGTCCGTTGCTTTGCAGGAAGCTCACGTAATCCTCGAAGCTATGGGCGAAGGATTCGTAAGAGCGAAACGAGGCGGCTTCCTTCACTGGCTTGCCGTTCTGGTATTCGGTGGTCATCACCCGGGCGGAATCGCCGTCCCAGGTGTTGTGTGTCTTGATGCCGAACAGGTTGTAGCTGCTGCTGCCATCGCCTTGTTTGATGATCGACTTGCCCCAGCCGGTTTCCAACGCCGCCTGGGCGACCAGGTAGGTCGGATCGACACCCAGTTTGGCCGCGGCCTTCTCGGCCATCGGCAGCATGGTTTCCATGAATTCCTTGGCCGATTTGAACGTGGTACGGCTGGCGATTTCTTCGCTGCCGTTGATGCTCAAACGGCGCTCGGCCGGCGCGGCGTAGGCCTTGGCGGGCAGCCAGTCGCCTTTTGCCAGAGGCTTGCCGACAGCATCGCCGGCTGGTGTATTGGCTACGGTAGTCGCAGTGACGGCTTCGGCGCCCGGCACGATGCCGGCCTGAACGCGCTGGGCGAGCTTGCCCGGCAGCGACAGGCGACGCTGATTGATCAGGGTCATGTCGTTACGCTCAGGGTCCACAGCGGCAGCGACTTTCTCGAGCTTCTCGACCTTCGCAGGCACAGCGTCAGCAACCGCTTCGTTACGAGCCAGCGGCTTGCTCGGCGCAGCCGGCACCGGGGCATCGACCTGGGCGAACGGATTAGGTCGCTCGCTGGGGTTCTTCATCTTCGACATCTGCCGGGCCATCACGTCGGCCAGACCGATGCCGTTCTTGTTGCCGGCCATGGTCACCGACAGCTGTTGGTCGTACATGTCCTGGTAGGTCTTGGCCTCGTTGCTGTTCATGAAGTTACCTTCACCGAACACCTCGTTGGCCGAACGCATGGTCTTGAGCATTTCATTGAGAAACAGCGACTCGAACTCCTTCGCGACCTTGCGAATGTTCTCCTCATTGTCACCACCGACCTTGAACTGGTTGAGGCGATTGAGATCGGTGTAGGCACCGCTGTCTACGGTGCTGGTGCCGGCGGCCGAGAGTCGAGTATCCATGTCGCGTGTCCTTTAAATCACGATCAGGTCGGCCTGCAGAGCGCCGGCTTGCTTGAGCGCCTCCAGGATGGCCATGAGGTCAGAAGGCGCAGCGCCCACCTGGTTCACTGCCCGGACGATCTCGTCGAGGGTGGTGCCGGGGCCGAACTTGAACATCGGTTTCTTTTCTTCGTCGGCGCCAACGCGCGAGCGCGGCACCACGGCGGTTTCGCCACCGGACAGCGCGCCCGGCTGACTGACGATCGGATCTTCGGTGATGGTCACCGTCAGGCTGCCGTGGGTTACTGCAGCAGGCTGCACGCGCACGTTCTGCCCAATGACGATAGTGCCGGTCCGCGAGTTGATGATGACCTTGGCCACCGCCTGGCCGACATCCACTTCCATGTTTTCCAGGATCGACAGGTAGTCGACGCGCTGGCTCGGGTCGAGCGGCGCGCTGACGCGAACCGAGCCGCCATCCAGCGCCTGAGCAACGCCTGGGCCGAGCAGTTCGTTGATGTGGTCGACGATGTTCTTGGCGGTGGTGAAATCCGGACGATTGAGGTTCAGCGTCAGGGTATTGCCTTGATCGAAGCCGCTCGGCACCGGGCGCTCGACGGTGGCACCACCCGGGATACGGCCGGCCGACGGAACGTTGACGGTGATACGCGAGCCATCGGCGCCGCTGGCATCGAAGCCGCCAACCACCAGGTTGCCCTGGGCGATAGCGTAAGTGTTGCCGTCAATACCCTTGAGCGGCGTCATCAGCAGGCTGCCGCCACGCAGGCTCTTGGCGTTACCGATCGAGGAAATGGTGATATCGATGGTCTGCCCTGGCTTGGCGAAAGGCGGTAGATCGGCATGGATGGACACCGCCGCGACGTTCTTGAGCTGCACGTTGCCGCCCTCCGGCACCTTGATGCCGAACTGCGCCATCATGTTGTTGAAGGTCTGCACGGTGAACGGGGTCTGGGTGGTCTGGTCGCCGCTGCCATTGAGGCCGACCACCAGGCCGTAGCCAATCAACTGGTTACTGCGTACGCCCTGAATGCTGGCCAGGTCCTTCAACCGCTCGGCTTGAGCGGTCGAGGCCAAGAGCAGCGCAGCAACGGTGATGATCCATTTACGCATGATCATTGACCTCAGAACGGAAACAGCGGGCTAGCGAAAAAGCGGTCCAGCCAACCCGGCTGGCTAGCATCGGCAAAGGCACCGGTGCCGGAATAGGTGATACGTGCATCGGCTATGCGGGTCGACGCCACCGAGTTGTCACGGGCCACATCATCGGAACGAACCAGTCCGGCGATACGCACCAGCTCATCGCCGGTGTTGAGGGTCATCCACTTTTCGCCACGCACTACCAGCAGGCCATTGGGCAGCACCTCGGCCACGGTCACGGTGATCGAGCCGGTCAGGCTGTTGCTCTGCCCCGCCTGACCAGAACCATCCGTACTACGCTGGGCGCCGTACTGAGCGCTCAGCCCGAGGTCATCCGCCTGCAGGGGGTTGAGGCTGGAATTTGGGTTATTGAGCGACACACCGCCGCCGAACAGCGAAGTGAGGCCGATATTGGCGTTGCTGTTCTTGGCGATCTTCGAGGTGGCGTTTTTGCTCGCCTGGGTGCGCTCGTTGAGGGTGATGGTAATCACATCACCCACGCGAAAGGCCTTGCGATCGCCATACAGGTTGCTCTCGAACCCGGACTGGAAGATTGAGCCGTTGTTCTGCGCAGCCGGAAGCGGCGTACGCGGCAGAACGGGTGCGTAGTAGGGATCATTTGGCCGCGCAGCGGGTGCCACACAGCCACTCAGCACTACGCTGCCGAGAATCGAAAACACACACACCAAGCGGTTCATAACCACTACCTCACAGCGTTCAGGCGTATCAGGGGAAGGGCTTATGCCCTACCTCGGGGTCTTAAAGGTTCTGAGAAATGAAGCCCAGCATCTGGTCAGCGGTGGAGATGACCTTGGAGTTCATCTCGTAGGCGCGCTGAGTGGTAATCATGTTGACCATCTCCTCGACCACGCTGACGTTGGAGTTCTCCAGTGTGTTCTGCAGGGTGGTACCCAGGCCGTTGAGGCCGGGCGTGCCAACCTGCGGCGCACCGCTGGAGGCGGTTTCCATGAACAGGTTGTTGCCGATGGCTTCCAGACCCGCCGGGTTGATGAAGTCGGCGATCTGGATGTTGCCGACGATCTGCGGCTGCGGGTTGCCGGTAGTGGTGACCGATGCGGTACCGTCCTCCCCCACAGTGAAGGTACGCACTTCCGGCGGCAGCACGATGGCCGGTTCCAGGGCGAACCCTTGGGAGGTGACCACTTGACCGTTGGCATTGAGGTGGAAGCTGCCATCACGGGTGTAGGACACCGTGCCATCGGGCATCAACACCTGGAAAAAGCCACGACCATTAACGGCCATATCCATCGGCTGCTCGGTGGTTTGCAGGCTGCCGGCAGTGAAGATTTTCTGGGTGCCATTGATACGCACGCCGGTACCGAGCTGCAGACCGGAGGGCAATTGGCTGTCCTGGCTCGACTGACCACCGGGCTGACGGCGGATCTGATACAGCAGATCTTCGAACTCGGCGCGATCGCGCTTGAAGCCCGTGGTGGACACGTTGGCCAGGTTGTTGGAAATGGTCGTCAGGTTCATGTCCTGAGCTGACAGGCCGGTCTTAGCGACCCACAGTGACGGAAGCATAGTGTTCTCCTCGGGTGCCGGATTCATGGCACCGCGTATTGGTTATCAGCTCATCTGCAAGACGCGCGCCATGGCGGTGTCATTATCTTCTGCAGTGCGCATCATCTTGACGGACAGCTCGAACTGCCGGGACAGCGCCAGGATCGACGTCATCTCCTCGACCGCATTGACGTTGCTGGACTCGAGAAAACCCGAGGTAATCTGCACCGTGGCATCAGCTACCGGCGGCTGCGGGCCAGTGAAGCGGATCATGCCGTCAGTGCCCTTCTGCATCTGCTTGAGATCCGGATTGACGAGTCGCAGCCGATCGACCTCGGCGAGTACCCGCGGCGCCTCGCCGAGCGCACGAATACTGATGGTCCCGTCCTGGCCAATCTCGATCTTCTGCTCCGGCGGCACGGCAATCGGCCCGGCATTGCCCATCACCGGCATGCCATTGCCGGTGCGCAGCATGCCCTGGGCATCGACATTCAGGCTGGCCGTACGCACATAGGCTTCGCTACCGTCAGGCGCCTGCACGGCCAACCAGCCCTTGCCGCCGATGGCCACATCCAGATCTCGCCCGGTCTCCTGCAACGAACCCGGTGTAAAGTCGGTTCCCGGCCTCTCGCTCATGGCGAATACGCGCGATGGCTGACTCTCACCGAAAATCTGCATCGAACGGGCCTGCTCGAAATCACGACGGAATCCAGTTGTGGAGATGTTTGCCAGATTGTTGGCGTGGGCACGCTGGGCCAAGCTGTTGTTGTGGGCACCAGTCATGGAGACGTACAGCATCTTGTCCATATTTTCCTCCGAGGTGGGCGACGCGCCCGCGACTCTGACCACACCTCAAAAGCAATACACATGCCACAACTCAATAAAATTTATAAGCAATTGAATTTAAAGGAATTAATAAAATAAAAAGGCTCCCGAAGGAGCCTGTAATTTGTCGCTCGGCGAGTGGTTGCCGTTTCCGGCAACGACTCCCTGACGCTTAACGCAGATTGATGATGGTCTGCGTGATCGCACTTTCGGTTTCGATGGTCTTGGCGTTGGCCTGGTAGTTGCGCTGCGCCACGATCAGGTTGACCAGCTGATCGGACAGTTCGACGTTGGAGTCTTCCAGAGCGCCTGATTGCAGGCTGCCCAAAGTACCGCTTTTCGGCGTTCCTATTACCGGCTCGCCCGATTCAGAAGACTGTACCCAGGCCGTTTTACCTACCGGCGTCAAACCCTGCATGTTGGCAAAGTTAGCCAGAACCAGTTGCCCCTGAATCTTGGTTTGGCCATTGGTATAGCGCGCGAAGAGCTGACCGGTTTCATCTATCTGCAAGCCAGCCAGTTCGCCCGTGCTGTACCCATCCTGCACCACCTTGGCGACCGAGAAGGTACTGTTGAACTGGGTAGAGCCGCGGAAATCGAATTTGATCGCAGCACTGGCGGCAGACCCATTAGGCGCCCAGGTCGTACCTTCAGCGTTGGTCGGTGCAGCGGGCACCCAGCCATTCATATTGATAGAACCATCAGGAGCAACCGTCAGCCCAGCGCTCAAGTTAGCCGGATCAATGGTCTGCATTTTACCGGACGAATCGAACGTCACCCCAGCCGATAGCGCCTGAGTGCTGGTCGGATCCAACGGATTACGCCCGTCGACCAAGATCTTCACATCCCAGTTATTCGCCCCAGTCTTCACAAAATACTGAGTAAAGGAGTGCGCATTACCCTGAGCATCAAAGATATTGACCGAGGTAGAACGGTTGTAGCTGGTCGGATCGGCCGGATTGAACGAAGCATTCGCCGCAGTTGTGCCTGCCGTTGCGCCTGCCGCATTCGCAGCTGCGAGCTCCGCAGGAGTAGCCGCCGCAGTAGCTGCCGCAATTTCAGCAGGAGTCGGATTAGGGTTACCGGGCAAAAGCACGCCATTGAAGGCAGTCTGATAGGCCGTATCGTAGGCGCTCTGACGTAATACCGGCACAGCTTCAGTGGAGTTCAGGTTGAAGGGCTGAGTGATGGTACTGGTCGAACGCGGCGCCTGACTGGCCGTTTCCACTTTCAGGTTGCTGATGATGCCATTCTGCAGGTTGCCATTGGCATCCACACTGTAACCCTGCAGGTTGTGCCCAAAGTTGTTGACGATAAAACCTTCACGGTCAGTGCCAAAATAGCCGGCACGGGTGTAACTGATATCGCCATTATTGCTGGTACGGAAAAAGCCGCTGCCGTTGATGGCCAGATCCAGCGAGTTCTGTGTGTAATTGATATTGCCCTGACTGAACAGCTGGGACACATCACTGAGCAGCACGCCACTACCAATCGGATTGGAGCCGCTGCTAAGCATCGACGAAGCGTACAAGTCAGCGAACTCGGCACGCGACTGCTTGAAGCCAGCCGTACCGGCGTTGGCGATGTTGTTACCTGTCACGTTGAGGTCACTGGTTGCAGCACGCAGGCCGCTAAGACCGATATTGAACGACATGAAAATTCTCCTTGCCGAAGCTCGGCAGCTAAAGCCTGTTAATTACTGACCAATGACCTGCACCTGCGACAACGGCACATTGCCGATACCCGCCAGGTTGAGCATCAACTCATTGCCGCCCAAGGTGACGCTGTCGACGTTGGCCGGCAGCAAGGTGTAAAGCCCTTTGGTCTCATTGCCGTAAGTGGCCTGAGCCTCGAACTTGTAAGTTCCCGGTTTCATGACGTTGCCGCTTGAATCCTTACCATCCCAGATGAAACTGACGTTGCCGGCCTGCTGTTCGCCGAGATTGATACGACTGACCACCGCACCGGCACTGTCGTAAACGTTGACGTATACGTTGCTGCTGCTGGTCGGTAGTACGGCACTGGCCTTGAAGCTTTCACTGGTATCGACCACCGCCTTATCGACCGGCACGATGACCTTGCGCCCAACCAATGAAGAAGCCTGCAGCGCCTGCGAGGACTGATAGCCCGAGAGGATGGTTTCCATGCTCGAGTTGAGCTTTTCAACCCCCTCCACGGTACTGAACTGCGCCAGCTGCGCGATGAACTCGCCATTGCCCTGAGGCTCCAGCGGGTTCTGATTGTTAAGCTGCGCCACCAGCAGGTTGAGAAACTGGTCCTTGCCCAGCTCCTTGTTCTGCGTGCTGTCCTGCTTGACCTGATACTTGTCCAGTACGGAACTGGAGCCGACGCCATCAACGGTGCTCATCGCTCACTCCTGGCTCACTGGCCCAAGGTCAATACGCGCTGCATCATCTGCTTGGCGGTATTCATCATTTCCACGTTGGTCTGAAAGGCACGACTGGCGGAAATCATGTCCGCCATTTCCTCGACCACGTTGACGTTGGGGTAATAGACGTAACCCTTCTCGTCCGCTGCCGGGTGATTGGGCTCATAACGCGGCATCAGACTGCTCTGATCCTCGACGATCCCCAGCACCTGAACGCCGGCGCCCGAGTTGTCCTGATCGGCAAACAGCGAGCCGTTATTGCCGCCCTGGGCATTCTGGAACACGGTGGCGAACACCGGATGGCGCGCGCGATAGGTCTGATCGACGCTCGAGGAGACGGTCTCGGCGTTGGCAATGTTGCTGGAGATGGTATTGAGGCGAGTGCTCTGGGCACTCATACCGGTTCCGGCGATATTGAAAACACTGGTGAGGGACATATCAGGCTCCTTTATTCACCACGCAGGGCGCTGACGAGCCCTTTGAATTTACTGTTGAGCAGCGTGAAGCTGGTCTGGAAGGCCACCGCATTCTCGGCGTAATTGGCCTGTTCGACCTGCGCATCCACAGTGTTCTGATCGATCGAAGGCGCAGTGGGCGTACGGTAGGCCAGCGAAGCGTCGCCCATTGGCACGCCTTCTGCTGCGATATGGCGGCTATTGGTGGTTCTCAAGCCCGTGTTGCCGCTCCCGCTGCTCTTTGCAGCCTGCTGAGCCAGCACCGACGCGAAATCCAGGTCACGCGCCTTGTAGTTGGGGGTGTCGGCGTTAGCCATGTTATTGGCCAGCACTTCGGCACGCTGCGCGCGAAAACCCAGCGCCTTCTCGTGAATACCAAGTGCACTATCGAAACTGATGCTCATCTCAGGGACCTTTGCCGTAACGGCTAGCCTGTTTGCCTGCAGAGCTAGCAGCAAAGCACGTGCCAATTTATTTTTTTATTTATAAATCAGTTACATAACTGAAAATCAGGGCATTCGAGGTGCACGAGCGGCAAAGCTTTTCCGCCACTAGGCAAAGTAGGTACGGCAATCTGAGCGCTGGATTGCCGCTTTTCTGACGCGGTGGTGACAGAAGGCTGTCAGCCATAAAACAAAACGGGAGGCCATGGCCTCCCGTTCTTTCTAAAAAACCTTTGATCACTTGGCTTTGTAGATGATCCCAGGACTGCATTGAACCATCTGGTATTTCTCGGGCAACCCGTTAAGCGCCTCAGAGGCGCCAAGGAACAAGTACCCACCTGGCTTGAGCATGGCGTGGATGCGCGTGAGGATGTCCTTCTTCACTTCCGCCGAGAAGTAGATCAGCACGTTGCGGCAGAACACGATATCGAACTTGCCAAGACTGGAGTAGCTGTCGAGCAGGTTCAGCGGGCGGAACTCCACACGGCTCTTAATGGCCGGTTTGACCACCCAGCGCCCCGGCCCTTTAGGATCGAAATAGCGTTGTAGCCGCTCCTGAGCAAGCCCGCGCCCCATGGCAAGGCTGTCATACTCGCCCGACTTGCAGTTGTTCAGCATGGTGGGCGACAGATCGGTCGCGACGATCTGAATCCCGGCCTTGAGCTGGCCAACATTGCTGCGCTCGAACTCATCAATACTCATCGACAGCGAGTAAGGCTCCTGCCCCGAGGAGCAGGCGGCTGACCAGATACGCAGGCGCTGCCCCGGATAAGCCTTGATCAACTCAGGCAATACGCGATTCTTCAGCACCTCGAAGGGATAGGTGTCACGAAACCACAGGGTTTCATTGGTCGTCATCGCGTCGACCACCTGCTCGCGCAAGCCACTACGCGGCTGACTTTGCATGCGCTGCACCAGCTCACCCAATGTCTTGATGCCGTTGGTCTCCATCAGCTTATTCAGCCGACTGGAAACCAGGTATTGCTTGTTGCTGCCAAGCACGATGCCACAGGCCTTTTCCAGAAAGATCCGGAATTGCTCGAAATCCAAATTACCTGAAGACACTCGTGAGGCCTCGCCCATCTATTCCATTGATTGCGCCGAACGCTCCGAGAAGCGCTAGACGAGTTAGCTGGCAAAATCTGCCAGCTTTTTTAACGCTGCCACGATCAGCCGGCCTTGATGCGATCCACGACTCGTGAAGCCAGATCATCCGGACGGAATTTCGCCAGGAAGTCATTGGCCCCTACTTTCTTCACCATTGCCTGGTTGAATACGCCGGACAGCGAAGTATGCAGCAGAATGTGCAGCTTCTGCATGCGTGCATCAGCACGAATCGCTGCCGTCAGGGTATAACCATCCATTTCCGGCATCTCAATATCGGAAATGATCATCAGCAACTCCTGCTCGGGCGACTTGCCCTCAGCGACCATGGCCTGCAGGTAATCGAGCGCCTGACGGCCATCGTTCAGCGCCGTGACCTCTACGCCGACCGTCTGCAGGCAGCGCATCACCTGCTTACGGGCCACCGAGGAATCATCGACGATCAGCACGTGCTGGCTGACAGCCTTGGTCTGCACTTCGACATCGATCACCCCAGCCGAAATAACCTCGGAGGTCGGCGCCACCTCGGCAAGAATCTTCTCGACATCAATGATCTCGACCAGCTTCTCATCCAGCCGGGTAACGGCTGTCAGATAATGATCACGCCCAGTACCCTTGGGTGGAGGATGGATCTCTTCCCAGTTCATATTGACGATGCGCTCCACCGAGCGGACCAGGAAGCCCTGCACCTTGGTGTTGTACTCAGTGATGATCACGAAGCTGCCATTAAGGTCAGCGAGCGGGCGCTTGCCAGTGGCGATAGACAGATCCAGGATCGGAATCGTGCCACCGCGAATGTTGGCCACGCCGCGAACCACGTGGCTCGACTTGGGCATAATGGTGAGTTTCGGACATTGCAACACCTCCTTCACCTTGAAGACGTTGATCCCGTACAGCTGAGGGCCGTCGAGACGAAACAACAGCAGTTCCAGGCGATTTTGCCCAACCAGCTGAGTTCGCTGGTTGACCGAATCCATCACACCGGCCATGTACGGGCTCCCAAGATTCCAGTAACACATCAGATTTGGTTAGCGTAGCAGGCGGCACGCGCCTTGCTACGAACCAGACATGAATATACGAATGACAATTATCCGACGCGCGATGGCCAAAAGCCTTCGTTGCCTGGCAGTTTTACCTGCTTTGCTGGCGCTCGGCTATAGCACGCTGACAACTGCCTCCGTCACCCTGCCCGATCAGCTTATCGGCGAGACCCAGCGCTTTCTTGAGCAGGCAGTTGCAGACTATTTGCAGCGCAGCAATATTCAGGCGCGCCATGAGGTGCAGATCAATCGCCTCGACCCCCGCCTGCGCCTGCCTTTATGCGATCAGCCGCTGACGATCAACCTGGAAACGCCGGCCGAACCCATCGGCCGGGTGACTATGCGTGTACGCTGCGATGGCGCCTCCCCCTGGACCGTATTCGTTCCCGGCCAGGTGCGCCTCTACCGCGAAGTGGTCACCGTGACCCGACCTATCAAGCGCGAGGGTGTGCTCGGCGAGGGCGACCTGATGCTCGCCGAGCGCGATGTCGGCCTGCTCAACCAGGGCTACATGATCGACTTGGAGCAGGCGGTCGGTCGCAAGGCCACTCGAGCTTTGCAGCCGGACCAGGTACTGTCGCCTACATTCATCCGCCAGGCGGAAGTCATCCGCCGCGGCGATCAGGTGGTGATCAGCGCACGCAGCGGTGGCATCAACGTACGCATGCCCGGCGAAGCGCTTTCCGATGGCGCCGTTGGCAAGCAGATCAGCGTGCGCAACCAGAGCTCGCAACGCGTGGTGCGCGCAAGGGTTACCGGCCCTGGGCAGGTGGAAGTATCGATGTGAGAACCGGCTCGGCCAATGGACTGGCTGACGGGTGAACGAGGCTGATTTAGACTGTGCAAGCGACGCAATTTTTTTGCCTAAAGTTTTTCCGGGCACAGCCGACACACTAGGCAAGCGTCCACACACCGTTAGAGGTTTTGCACCATGGTCATCGACTTCAACCGACTCAACAGCTCCACGCCAGCCAGCACCAGCCGTGCCGGCGGTACTCAGGCCGGCAAGAACGAAGCCATCGACAACAAGGCTGCCGGCAATACCGCTACAACTCAGCAGAGCACCGCCAGCGGCAAGAGCGGCGAGTCCGTACAGCTGAGTAGCGAAGCACAACAGTTGCAGAAAACCGTCGACAAGCTGCGTGACCAGCCGGCCGTCGACAGTGACCGAGTAGCCAAGCTGAAACAGGCCGTTGCTGACGGCAGCTATCAGGTCGATAGTCAGCGCGTCGCCAGCAAGCTGCTCAATTTCGAATCCCAGCGCTAGCTTCCGGCTCGCACTGGGGTGTTGGACGCCCGGAAACCGACTGACGCCCGTCCGCTTCCATAGCAGATGCGCGCCTAGCGGTTCCCCCCCAGAGAGCCAGAACCATGAACATCACGCCCCTGCTCGATCTGTTCAACGAGGATATCGGCCACGCAGCGCGACTGCTTGAGCTGATCGACGCCGAATATGAAGCCCTTGGCGAGCATGACCTGAGCAAGTTGCAGGACATTCTAGCGAGCAAACAGCCCCTGCTTGCTACCCTCGACCAACACGGCAAAGGCCGTACACAAGCCCTAATCAGTCTGCAACTGAGCCCTGATCGCGCAGGCTTGAAAGCGCTTGCCGAACGTTCGGACAAAGGTGACGAACTGATCCAGGCCAGCGAACAGTTGAGCGAGCTGCTCGAACGCTGCCAGGAAGCCAATTTACGTAACGGCCGAGTTATTCGTAGCAGCCAGAATTCCACTGCCAGCATGCTCGGTATTTTGCGCGGCAGCGAAACACCGTCACTCTATGACAGCAGCGGTGGTACCGCTAAAATCGGCAACAAGCGCCCGCTCAGCCAGGCCTGACATAACGACAAGATGCTTGGTGATGCAACATCGCATTAACCGACGCAGCAGTACCTTGCCCCGGAGATCACTGGACCGTGTCCACCCCCTTCGCTCAGGACTGTGGCCCGCAACCCCCCAAGGTGCTCAAGGCACCTGTGGAGATCGTTGCCAACCTACGTCTGCTGCAACAGCACCATGACCCTTTGATCCTGACGTTTCAGGATCGCAACCAGCGTTTCCAGAGCTTTGTCATCGAGATCGACCGAGATCGCAACCTGCTGATTCTCGACGAGATGATCCCCAGTGACGGCGAACGTTACCTGCAAAATGGCGAAGCCTTCAGCGTCGAATCGCTGCACGACGGCGTACGCATCGCCTGGGAATGCCCAACTGGCATGCGTGTAAGCGAACGCGATGGAGAGCGCTGCTATCTCGGCACGATTCCTGCTGAAGTGCATTACCACCAGCGCCGCAACGCCTTCCGCGCCGCAGTCAAGCAATCGGAACAGGTCAAGGTGCAGCTCAGTGGAACGCGGCTGCGCACGCCGCTCGAAGGCCTGATGCTGGACATCTCGGCATCAGGGTGCAAGATCCGCCTCGCCGGTGATGCCACCAAACAGCTGCAGGCCGGGCAGATCTACGAGGTTTTCTGCGCACAGCTGCCGGTCGGCAAACTGGAAACGGCCATCGAGCTGCGTCACGCCCGCTATGACGACAAGCTCGATATCACCTTTGCGGGCCTGCACTTCGAGAGCCTCGGCGGCCTGCAACAGCGCCTGATCGAGCGTTTCGTCTACCAACTGCAGCGCGAAGCCCGTCGCTTCGAAAGCGACGGGTTTCTGTAATACCGTCAAGCATTATGCCTATGGCGCGGTAGCAGGAGGCTCGGAGCCTTCAGCCGGAGTGGCGGCATCATCCAATTCGGTCGCCACAGGCTCCTGCATCTGCTCCTGCACAACCTGCTCATCAACACGCGGATCGAGCGCCGCTACCAGCGGTGATGCGGTCATGTTCACCGGCATGGCCACGTGCTGCAGCGGAGCATCGTCGACCTGGTGCAGGTGTGTGACGATGTTCGAGCGCACACGCCAGACCAGGAAAAGCCCGCACAGGCAGAAGAACGCGTACAGCATGTTGGCCCCGAAGAAGCGCATCAGCACACCGACCAACAGTGGCCCGATACAGGCGCCAACCCCAAAAGTGACCAGCAACATGGCGGTCAGCGATACTCGTCGATCAGTTTCGACGTGGTCGTTGGCGAACGCCACAGCCAGTGGATAGAGGC
This sequence comes from Phytopseudomonas straminea, assembly GCF_900112645.1. Lineage (GTDB taxonomy): Bacteria > Pseudomonadota > Gammaproteobacteria > Pseudomonadales > Pseudomonadaceae > Aquipseudomonas > Aquipseudomonas straminea. Next base: position 539,865 of record NZ_FOMO01000002.1, read on the forward strand.
TGAATTGCAACATGCTGACGATGAAGCCTACCGAGATCAGCAGCAACAGAGGCGCTTCGGAGAGAACGGCCAGGGGTGAGGCCACCAGTAGCAGTACAGCCGACATGCCGCGGATCAATTTGACCCGGTCGAAGCGATCCGAGAGCCAACCCAAAGGCGCCTGCACCACCAGCCCGGCGAGAATGCAACAGCCCATGAAGATACCCACCTGCTCGGTGGCTAGCCCCATTTCTGCCGCATACAGCGGCGCCAAGCCGTAAAAGGAACCGATCATCAGGCCCGCAACGCCGATAGTGGTGAGTGACAACGGTACACGGCGAAAGAAGAAGCGCATTTCCAATGGCGCGGGTCGCAGGGGCGCTGGGTGCAGGCGACGAGTCAGCGCCACCGGCACCAGACAAAGGGCGAACGACAGGGCCACCAGCATCAGCAGTTCCAGGCCCAGCGTCGGGTGCACCACCAGCACCAGCTGCCCGAGCACCAGGCCCAGGTAGGACGCAGCCATGTAGCCGGCGAAGACCAAGCCACGCTGCTTGGTTTCCGCCTGTTCGTTGAGCCAGCTCTCGATCACCATGTACTGACACATCATGCCCAGGCCGACCAGTACACGCAGTACGAGCCATGCTGGCAGCCAGTCGAGCAAACCATGGCCGAGCACAGCCGCCGTCACCACCCCCGCGCAGGCCACATAGGCGCGGATATGCCCTACCCGGGCGATCAGCCGGTGACCGATCTTGCCGCCCAATACCAGGCCGAAATAGTTAGCGGCCATTAGCGCACCAGCCCAGACACCCTCGCCGGACTCGGCCAGGCGCAGGGCCAGATAGGTACTCAGCAGGCCGGAGCCCAACAGCATCAGGACAGTGGCGATGTAGAGAGAACTGAAGGATTTCCAGATCAAGCGCATTGGACTGCAACAACTCCTTGTACCAGCTTCACTGAGCCGGCCTATGTTCGACGGGCGACCAGACGAGTTGCCCTGCACCCAAGGCTACCAAGCTGATGCTGTGCCATATGGATGGTGCGCATCGGGCACAGTTCACTCATTCCTGACCTCGCTTGGGCAATTGGCAATGCCTAATCGACGGCCCTGCTCTCCAGAATCGCCAGCCGCTCTTCCAGTGCGCTGACCCTTGCTTCGAGCGCTTCCAGACGATCCGATGCCCCGTCACCAGGCGACTCCTGGCGCTGTGCGCGCTGCTGCAGCTGCGCCTGCAACTGTTCCGGATCACCCAGCAGTTGTGCATAACGATCTTCGCGCTGCCCAGCCTGCCGACCAACCAGAGCCACCAGCTGCCGCCCGATCATTCGCTCGAGATGGTGCTGCACCTGCTGTGCGTCTTCGAACTCATACTGGCGGCCGCTTCGCGCCAGCAGCTCGCCGGTCGTCTGTGGCCCACGCAGCAGCAACAGGCCAAGCAAAGTCACCTGCGGGGCCACCAACTCGAGCGCCTTGTCGATTCGATGCTCCCAGCGATCGGCACGGCTGCCCATCACCAGCTTCACGAAGCCTCGCTCTTCCAGTTTCCGCAGCCCCTGCCCTACCGCCCCCTGAGTCAGGTTCATCAATGGGTCACGGCTGGTTTTCTGATTGCAGGCGAGCACCACTGCGTTGAGCGTCAGCGGGTAGGCCTCGGGGGTCGTGGCCTGCTTTTCGATCAGGCAGCCCAGAATGCGCGCTTCAGCGGCGCTCAGCGGAGAAGTGTCGTGGGAATCTTCAGTCATGTCGCTCACCCGGCCTGGAGGTTGCACCTAGGGTAGCCCGAGTGCAGTGAAGATGACATGCGTGAAAGAGATTTTGTCGTCATGCAAGTCGCTGATTTTCAAGACGCAAAAAATCAATGTTCGCACGAGAGAGTAAATGAGAACTATTTTTATTGACTAACAACCGAGAATGACTATTATCTACATCACCAGCCGCGAGGCTGGTTGGATAATCTGAATGCATCCTGGTCGGACGCTTCCAGTTTATCTCCTCATCAGGCTAATCACGGTTATTGACCCGGCTTTTGCCGGGTCTTTTTTTGCCTGCCATTCCCGACGACCCACCCTTACAGGTTGTCACATGCGGCCTCGGAATATTGGCTCTCGGCGATTTTTCTTTATCAGGCTAACGCAAACTGATGACACGATAGATGTCAGGATCGAAGCGTGCGGATCATGCGTCCCCTGCTGGAATCGAACCAGCATCTAGCCCTTAGGAGGGGCTTATTCTATCCGTTGAACTAAGGAGACCCGTTTGATCCGGCGCCCTTAAGGGCGCCGGCCGGCATGTTACCCAGCGCACGCGAATTTGTCATGTCAGTGCAGCAACTCAGGCGGCCGGCTCAAACAGCCTGACGACTACCGCTTGGCCGGCCTTCAGCCTTTCCTGCAACTGCCGCTCCTGGGCCCGCGCACGCTCAACTGCCTTTTCCTTGACGTGCCCGTAACCGCGGATTTGCTCAGGCAGTTCGGCAATGGCCAGCGCGGTGTCGTAGTTGCCGGCATCGAGTGATTCGAGCAATTGGTGAATGCTGCGCTCGTAGTCGCCAATCAAGGCGTGCTCCAACTTGCGCTCCTCACTATGCCCGAAAGGATCCAGCCAGGTGCCGCGTAATACGCGCAACTTTGCCAGTACCCTGAAGGCACCAAGCACCCACGGCCCAAAGCTACGTTTGCGTGGCTCTCCGGTTACTGGATCAGGGCGACTCAGCCAGGACGGCGCCAGGTAAAACTGCAGGCGAAAATCACCCTGGAACTGCGCATGCAGTGCCTCGCTGAACGCCGCATCGCTGTACAGGCGCGCTACCTCGTACTCGTCCTTGTAGGCCAGAAGCTTGAAGTAATAGCGCGCCACCGCCTCGGTCAGACGCTGCTGCGGATCACTGTCACGTGCGCGGACGCGGCCGACCAACTGACGATAGCGCTCGGCATAGCGGACATTCTGATAAGCAGTCAGCCGTGCGACGCGGTCTTCGATGACTTCATCGAGCGTGCTGCAGCGCTTGCTGTCATCTCCCTGCGGGCGAACCAGACGCTCGATGGCGGCAGCATCGTATGCGGCACGCCGCCCCCACAGGAAAGCCTGCTGGTTGAACTCGACTGCCACGTTGTTCAACTCGATGGCCTTGTCGATGGCCTGCGCGCTGATCGGCACCAGGCCTTTCTGGTAGGCGTAGCCGAGCATAAACAGGTTGGTGGCGATACTGTCACCAAGCAGGCGGGTCGCCAGGGTCGTTGCATCGACGAACCAGGTTTTCTCGACCCCTACCGCGTCGATAAGCGCCTGGCGCATCGCCGGCCCCGGCACCTGGGCGTCGGGATTACGGGTAAATTCCGCCGTGGCGGCTTCGTGATCGTTGATAACTGCGTGGGAGACCTTCTCGTTGAGCTTGGCCAGTGCGTCTTCGCCAGCCGCCACCACCAAGTCGCAGCCGATCAGCAGGTCGGCTTCACCCGCGGCAATCCGCACGGCGTAGATGTCATCCTGACGGGCCGCGATGCGCACATGGGTGTTCACCGGCCCGAATTTCTGCGCCAGCCCCGCCTGGTCGAGCACCGTACAACCCTTGCTCTCCAGATGAGCTGCCATACCCAACAGAGCGCCCACGGTGGTCACGCCACTGCCGCCGACGCCGGGCAGGAGGATGTTCCAGGGTCTGTCCAGGGCAGGCTGGCGAGGCTCCGGCAAGGCAACGAACAGCGCACCGGCTCCGAGTGCCTGGGGCTGGCGCAGCTGACCGCCTTGCACGGTCACGAAGCTGGGGCAGAAGCCATCCAGGCAACTGAAATCCTTGTTGCAGGCGTTCTGGTCGATTTCCCGCTTGCGCCCCAGTTCGGTTTCCAGCGGCAGTACCGACAGGCAGTTGGATTTCACGCTGCAGTCGCCGCAGCCTTCGCATACCGCCGCATTGATAAAGGCGCGTTTGGCAGGATCGACCAGTTTGCCGCGCTTGCGCCGCCGGCGCTTTTCGGTCGCGCAGGTCTGGTCGTAGATGATCACCGACACGCCCTTGAACTCGCGCAGCTCGCGCTGCACTGCATCGAGCTCACGGCGATGATGGAAGCTGGTGATCGGCGCGAAGGTCGAGCGGCTCGGATACTTGTCCGGCTCGTCACTCACCACCGCGATGCGTTTTACCCCCTCGGCGAATACCTGCTGGCTCAACTGGTCGACGCGCAGCTCACCGTCCACCGGCTGCCCACCGGTCATGGCCACCGCATCGTTATAGAGAATCTTGTAGGTGATATTCACCCCAGCTGCAACGGCCGCCCGTAGCGCCAGGTGGCCGGAATGGAAATAGGTGCCGTCGCCCAGATTCTGGAACACATGGGGCGTATCGGTGAACGGGGCCTGGCCGATCCAAGTCACCCCTTCCCCGCCCATCTGGGTGAAGGTCTCGGTACTACGGTCCATCCACTGGGTCATGTAATGACAGCCAATGCCGCCCATAGCGCGGCTACCTTCAGGCACCTTGGTCGAGCTGTTATGCGGGCAGCCCGAGCAGAAATGCGGGGTTCGCACGGTGTTGTAGCTGCGTGCTGCCAGAGCCTTTTCCTTGGCATCGAGAAACTTCAGGCGCGCCTCGATCACTTCACTGGTGTAGATGGGCGCCAGACGCCGCGCAATGACCCGGGCAATCATTGCAGGGGTCAACTCACCCAGATTAGGCAGTAGCGACTCGCCCTGCTCATCGAACTCGCCAACCACCCGGGGGCGCTTTCCGACCGGCCAGTTGTAGAGTTGTCCAGTCAGCTGATCTTCGATGATGCTGCGCTTCTCCTCTACAACCAGAATCTCGTCCAGCCCCTCGGCAAATGCATGCACGGAAACCGGCTCTAGCGGCCAGCTCATGCCGATTTTCAACACACGCAATCCGATCTGCGCACAGAGTGATTCGTCCAGGCCCAAGTCATCCAGTGCCTGGCGTACGTCGAGATAGGATTTGCCGGTGGTGATGATCCCCAAGCGCGGATTGGGCGAATCGAGCATCACCTTGTTCAAGCCGTTGGCATGGGCGAAAGCGCGGGCCGCATAAATCTTGTAGACGTTGAGGCGCTTCTCCTGGGCCAGAGGTGGATCCGGCCAGCGAATGTGCACGCCGTCCTCGGGCAACTCAAAATCATCGGGGATCACGACCTTGATGCGCTGCGGATCGACATCCACCACCGCGGAGGAATCGACGTTTTCGGCAATGGTCTTCAGCGCTACCCAGCAACCGCTGTACCGCGACAGCTCCCAGCCGATGATGCCGTAGTCGAGGATTTCCTGAACGTTGGCCGGGTTGAGCACTGGCATCGAGGCAGCGATAAAGGCGTGTTCGCTCTGGTGAGCGATGGTAGAAGACTTGCAGCCGTGATCGTCACCGGCCAGCACCAGCACGCCGCCATGGGCCGACACACCGGCGGAGTTGCCGTGCTTGAACACGTCGCCGCTGCGATCGACACCAGGGCCCTTGCCGTACCACATGGCGAATACGCCGTCGTAGCGCGCGCCGGGAAACAGATTGGTCTGCTGGCTGCCCCACACCGCCGTGGCGCCGAGTTCCTCGTTGACCCCAGGCTGGAAATGAATGGCGTTCTGCTGCAGAAACTCTCGGGCCTCCCAAAGACTCTTGTCCAGCCCACCCAGTGGCGAGCCGCGGTAGCCGGAAATGAAGCAGGCGGTATTGAGCCCGGCGGCGGTATCACGCTGCTTCTGCAGCATGGGCAGGCGGGTCAGCGCCTGGGTCCCGGTAAGGTACAAATGGCCCGTCGCGAGACGGTATTTGTCGTCCAGACGGATTTCGGCCAGAGACATAAGACGGCGCTCCTGTTGTTTTTATAGCGACCTATCAGGTGACACGGTTAATCACCTGCCTACATCCGCCAGGATCACTGTGTGGATGTCTGCCTTAAGCATAGACCGGAGTGCGGCGATTTTTTCTTTCCCATTCATGCCGCCAACGCCAATACTGCACATGAACGTTTCGAAAATAATCACAAAGGAGAAACGAACATGCACGAGCCTCTGAGTGCCATCGACCGGCGGATTCTTCGCCTGATGCAACGCAACGCCGACCTCAGCGCGGCTGAAATTGCCAAGAAGGTGGAGCTGTCTCAGTCGCCCTGCTGGCGTCGCATCAATCGTCTGCAGGAGGAAGGCTTTATCGAGCGCAAGGTGGCGTTGCTCAGCCACAAGCGTCTCGGCTTCACCATCACGGTGTTCGTCAGCATCAAATTATCCGCCCATGGCCGCAGCAATCTGGACGAATTCGAACGGGCGATCGCCGGTTATCCCGAGGTCATCGAGTGCTACACCATGGCGGGCAGTTCGGACTATCTGCTCAAGGTCGTAGCCCGCGATATCGCCAGTTACGAGCGTTTTCTACGCGACCAATTGCTGCAAAGTCCCCATGTGCAGGAGGCTCATTCGGGCATCGCCATGAGTGAAGTCAAGCGCACCACTGAACTGCCCCTGGACTAAAACAAATTCAAGGTCATGCATTTTGCAATACGCCAATGTGCGCACCTTGCAACATGCACGAGAAAGCACCGCCAAATCAATTTTAAGCAATTGATTTTAAAGGATTTTTTTAGATTTAACTCCTGGCACGGGAACTGCTCTCTCCCTCGCATAGAATTCCGAATGCGAGAACCCCGCCCATGAACAGCCTCATCGCACTGGCTACCGCTATCGCCCTGACCCTGCTTGCAGGAGCCGCATTCGCCAATTTTCAGAACAACCAGCAACAGGCAACCGCCATGCAACTGGTTCAGCAGATGCGTGCCACCCCGGTGCAGTTCGAACATGCTGCGAAAGTCGAGCCTGGCCAATTCGTCGCCAAACCGCTGACCACCGCTGATTGGCAACCTCGCGCCCAACAGCGCTTTACCTTCTGAGTACTGGCCATGTGGAGCGTATTCTTCCCCGGTTTCGTACTACTACTGGCCGTTGTTACCTGTGCCGCCATCTGGATGATCGACGGCCTCTCGGATCGAGTTCCGCCACGCAGTTCCAATGACGAGCACAACGGCCCCCACGATCCTTTTTTCTGAAGGCAACCTTGCCGCGCGAGGAGAGCATGATGTCCAAACCAGCTGTGTTGTTTCTGCTGATCGCGGTTCTGTCCACTGGCCTGTTGGTCTTGCCCGAACAGGCTCAATGGCTCACGTCGACCGCCAAGATTACCCTGGCGATGAGCAGCGTCGCGCTGGCCGTAGCCCTGCTGATCGGCAAGCGGGTCAAGTTCGATCCGATTCTGCGCTAAAACGCGAGTAACGTTCTGGCTTGCTGCTCAGCTAGTGGCTGTCGATAAGCTGGAGCAGCCTCTCCACCGTCTCGTCGAGACTGCCGGAGTTATCCAGGCGAATGATGTGCTGATCGGCCTGCATGAAAGCGCTGCCGCTCAGCTCAGCACTTCGTGCCAGCCGCGCTTCGATCTGATCCATATCCTCCCGCGCTCGAGCAAGAAGGCGTTTTCTCAGGATGGCTGGCTCGACCTGAAGCAGAACGGCAAGCAGATCGGGGTACTTGCTGCGAGCCTCATCCAGATAGCCGCGCGAGCCGTTTACGATCACCTGGTAACCATCGGCCAGCCATTCTTCGATTTCCCTGGGAATCCCGTAAGCCAAGCCATTGGCATGCCAGACCATGGCGAAATCGCCAACACGTTCACGCTCGCCGAACTCCCGATGCGACACGGAAATAGCCTCCTCGCCCATCGCCTCGGCTGAGCGAGTGATGACCCGTCGCGCTATGCGACAGCGACGCCCCTCTAGGCATTGCTGCAGGTGCTGCAGCACGCTGTCCTTACCGGCACCGGAAGGCCCCATCAGGTAGATCAGCCTGCCAGCATTCATTCACATACCTCGCCGAGATTGATGCGATCCGCAGCCGATCACGGCTGCAGAGGATCTCAATCATAAGCAATTCGTACCGTACCGACGCTAAATCATGCGCAAGTGCATAGAAAACGCATTTTTTATCTCGATTACTAACGAAAATCGTTAAAGGCGGCCCACTGCCATCCACGATAAATGCGACGCTGCGCGCAATCGGAATCAATTCCGACAACTTGTGCTGGCATAAAGCCGGTACTCGGTACAGAATACGACACGTAATTGGCGTCAAATATCTGATGGCAAGAAGTACGATCACCAGACAAAATGCCGACGTTGTTGAACGGCAGACGCGAAAGATGGTCAGAACCTGACTTTCCGTAGCTTTATGCCATTACAGCTTCGTTTCCCTGAACTTATTTGGTTGATGTATGCGCCCTATGAAACAGGCTATCTACTCCAGCCGTACGGCTGACAAGTTCGTCGTTCGGTTGCCCGACGGTATGCGCGAGCGCATCGCTGACGTGGCCCGCCAACACCACCGCAGCATGAACTCCGAAATCATCGCTCGCCTGGAGCAAAGCATGCTTCAGGAAGGTGTATTGGACGACGAGCTCGGCGTGCGCCTCGACAGCCCCGAGCTGTCGCTGCACGAACGCGAACTGCTGCAGCGCTTCCGCCAGCTCTCGCGCCGCCAGCAGAACGCCCTCGTTGCACTGATCGCACACGATGCCGAAATGGCCGCCGGTAACGACGACTGATTCGGCACGGGCAAAAAATCGCAGGAAGCGATACCGAGCGGCTTTCGACGCCCGCAAGTAATCATCAGGCAATAAAAAACCGGCTCAACGCCGGTTTTTTTATTGCCTGCAAGCTGGGCGACTAAAGCAGGAACAGTGATGCTAGCCCAAGGAAAATGAAGAAACCGCCACTGTCGGTGACTGCGGTGATCATCACGCTGGAACCCATTGCCGGGTCACGCCCGACACGCACCAGGGTCATGGGAATCAACACGCCCATCAGCGCAGCCAGCAACAGATTAAGCGTCATCGCTGCGGTCATCACCACACCCAACGACCAGCTGTCATACAACCCGTAGGCGACGACACCAATTACCCCGCCCCATACCAGACCATTGATAAGCGCTACGCCCAGCTCCTTGCGAATCAACCGCGAGGTATTGCCTGTACTGACCTGATCGAGCGCCATGGCACGCACGATCATGGTAATGGTCTGGTTGCCCGAGTTACCGCCGATACCGGCAACGATGGGCATCAGCGCCGCCAAGGCAACCAGCTTCTCGATGGAACCCTCGAACAAGCCGATGACGCGCGAGGCCATGAACGCCGTGATCAGGTTGATGGCTAGCCAGGACCAGCGGTTGCGGACCGACTTCCAGACCGAGGCGAAGATGTCTTCCTCCTCGCGCAGACCGGCCATGTTGAGGACTTCGCTTTCGCTCTCCTCTCGAATCAGGTCAACCATCTCATCGATGGTAAGACGGCCGATCAGCTTGCCGTTCTTATCGACCACGGGCGCCGAAATGAGGTTGTAACGCTCGAAGGCCTGGGCCGCATCGTAGGCATCCTCATCAGGGTGAAAGCTGACCGGGTCGTTGGCCATGACCTCGGCAACCTGCTTGTCCGGATCATTGACCAGCAAGCGCTTGATCGACAGCACCCCCTTGAGGACGCCGTCATAATCGACAACGAACAGCTTGTCGGTATGCCCCGGCAACTCCTTGAGACGACGTAGGTAGCGCAGCACCACTTCGAGACTGACATCCTCGCGGATGGTCACCATTTCGAAGTCCATCAGCGCACCGACCTGCTCCTCTTCATAGGAAAGCGCAGAACGCACCCGCTCGCGCTGCTGGGCATCAAGGGTTTCCATGAGTTCGTGCACGACATCGCGCGGCAGCTCCGAGGCCAGGTCGGCGAGCTCATCGGCGTCCATCTCCTTGGCGGCCGCGAGGATCTCGTGATCCTCCATGTCGGCCAGCAGGGTTTCCCGGACGGCGTCGGAAACTTCGAGCAGGATGTCACCATCGCGGTCGGCCTTGACCAACTGCCAGACGGCGAGACGATCTTCCAGCGGCAGGGCTTCGAGGATGTAGGCGACGTCGGCCGGGTGCAGGTCGTCGAGCTTGCGCTGCAGCTCGGCGAGGTTCTGTCGATGCACCAGACCTTCGACGCGGTCGTGGTGCGGGCCTTCCTGGCGATGGGTCAGGTCTTCGACCAGCCTGTGCCGCTGCAACAGCTCGACGACCTGAGCGAGTCGATCCTGCAGGCTTTCTTGCGGCTTCTTGGCTTCTACTTCGGTCATGGCACACTCCGCCCCCAGCGGCGGCGCGCGCCAGCGAGGGTCAATCAGTCAATACGTGATTGCACACTTGGAATTCTGAGTTACTACTGGGTAAGTCCATGGAAGGTATCCACAAGCCCCGGCGGGGCTGACGGAGCGAATAATAACATGCCAATCGCTTGAGTACGTGACAAAGCCATGGCAAGACAAGCGCTTGCAGCATTTTCTTGAGCGCATTCGCACGAGTCCGAAGATGCGACGCTACCAATCCAGCGCAGGACACCTGGCAGCGAGGGGTCACTAGACTAAGCTTTCCTAGCACACGTCAGGGAGGACGCCACCATGCACTGGACCCACTGCGCAACCGTTTGCGCCATCTTGCTCTACCCTATTCCAACATTGGCCTCGAGCGTGTTTCGCTGCGAAGACGCCAATGGTCATATCACCTTCACCAAACACGGCTGCACTGAAAACCAGCAACAACAGGAGCAGCGCGCCCACAATCCAAGACCGGGAAGCGGCGCAGCCGTTCCATTGGCGTCGCCCAGAGCAAGTAACACTACCGCCAGCTCACGCAGCAACGAGAGCACCCTGACTATCGTCGGCGGCCAGCAGGACGGTTGCGAAAATGCGGTTACCGGCAACGCCCGGCGCGAAGCGATCATCAGAAAACAGGTGCGCGCCGGGATGACGCGCAGCGATGTGGAAAGCGCCTTGGGCAAGCCAGAACGCATCAGCAAGCGCAACGGCCAGACCACCTACCACTACGCCAGCAAGCAAAACAGCGAGCGGCGTACGGTAATTTTCGATCAGAACGACTGCGTGGCGGGCAAACGCTGAGACAAAAATGCCAGGCAAAGAAAAAGGGCCTGCATCGCTGCAGGCCCTTTTGGTGTGGCGGACTCAGGAGGATTCGAACCTCCGACCGCTCGGTTCGTAGCCGAGTACTCTATCCAGCTGAGCTATGAGTCCGTGTGGCGCTTTTAGACCAGATCACCGCTGGTTGAAACAAAATGGCCTGCATTGCTGCAAGCCATTCAATATGGCGGACTCAGGAGGATTCGAACCTCCGACCGCTCGGTTCGTAGCCGAGTACTCTATCCAGCTGAGCTATGAGTCCGTTGGTGTTTTTATACCAGATCACCTCTGGTTGTTTGCCAGCCCGGTAGAACCCGGCTTGCCAAATAATGGCGGAGAAGGGGGGATTCGAACCCCCGACACCCTTTTGAGGTGTACTCCCTTAGCAGGGGAGCGCCTTCGGCCACTCGGCCACCTCTCCGCAACACGGGGCGCATGATAAACATGTTTTCCCCGTTTGCAAACCAAAATTTTGAGAAAAATTAATGGTTTGGTTCTTCGCCCTTCTCTTTCTGGATACGCTGGTAAATCTCTTCGCGGTGAACGGCGACTTCCTTCGGCGCGTTGACGCCAATCCGCACCTGATTACCTTTAACACCCAATACGGTGACGGTGACTTCGTCACCCACCATCAGGGTCTCTCCGACCCGGCGAGTCAGAATCAGCATTCCTTTCTCCTTACGGATTCAATTTCGGACAACAAGTCTGCAAACGTGAAAAGCGCCGGCCGGACGCGAAAGCAACAGGCCAGCACTCAAGTATTGACCAGTACGGACGGAAGGAAAGTTCCACCAACACCAACCAAAACAACAAAAGGCGCGGGTAGCCGCGCCTTTTGCAGGATGCCTCAGTCGCCCTGACGGGCCGGGGCATCGAGTTCGAACGCAGTGTGCAGGGCGCGCACCGCCAATTCCAGATATTTCTCTTCGATGACCACCGAGACCTTGATCTCGGACGTGGAGATCATCTGGATGTTGATGTTCTCCTTGGCCAGCGCTTCGAACATACGGCTGGCCACACCGGCATGGGAACGCATACCCACGCCGACGATGGACACCTTGGCGATGTTAACGTCTCCGACCACTTCGCGAGCACCGAGTTCGCGTGCAGTGGCTTCGAGCACCTGCTGAGCGTTCTGGTAATCGTTGCGGTGCACGGTGAAGGTGAAATCGGTGGTGTTATCGTGCGCGACATTCTGCACGATCATGTCCACTTCAATGTTGGCGGAGCTGATCGGGCCGAGAATCTTGAACGCAACGCCCGGCAGGTCAGGCACGCCACGGATGGTCAGCTTGGCTTCGTCGCGATTGAAGGCGATGCCGGAGATGATCGGCTGTTCCATGGATTCCTCTTCATCAAGGGTAATGAGGGTGCCCGGACCCTCCTGGAAGCTGTGCAGAACGCGCAGCGGGACGTTGTACTTGCCGGCGAATTCCACCGAGCGGATTTGCAGCACTTTCGAACCGAGGCTGGCCATTTCCAGCATCTCTTCGAAGGTGATCTTCTCCAGGCGCTGAGCCTTGGGCACCACGCGCGGGTCGGTGGTGTAAACGCCATCGACGTCGGTGTAGATCTGGCACTCATCGGCTTTCAGGGCAGCGGCAAGGGCCACGCCGGTGGTGTCGGAGCCGCCGCGACCGAGGGTGGTGATGTTGCCCTGCTCGTCCACGCCCTGGAAGCCGGCAACCACCACCACGCGACCGGCCTTGAGGTCGGCGCGAATATTGGTGTCGTCGATGCTCAGAATACGTGCCTTGGTGTGCGCGCTGTCGGTCAGGATGCGCACCTGGCTGCCGGTGTAGGACACCGCCGGCACGCCACGTTTGATCAGCGCCATGGCCAGCAGCGCGATGGTCACCTGCTCACCGGTGGAGACCATGACGTCGAGTTCGCGCGCGATCGGCTGGTCGTCGCTGATCTGCTTGGCCAGGTCGATAAGACGATTGGTCTCGCCGCTCATAGCGGACACGACGACGACGATATCATCGCCCTTCTCGCGGAATTTCTTCACCTTTTCGGCGACCTGTGCGATTCGCTCGACGGTGCCGACGGAGGTACCGCCGAATTTCTGTACGATCAAAGCCATTTCAAAGCTGCCTCAGCCCGTGAAGGGCGCCCATTAAACAGACAACACCACCGCACACCACCGCGCCGTTCGCCGGGCATGGCGGGCGACGCGGTCACGCTTGAGTTACGGGCCTCAGAGGCCCTGCTCGACGAACGGGCCGACCAGCGCCAGGGCACCATCGAGCGCGGCCACATCGACCCCGCCGCCCTGCGCCATGTCCGGACGACCACCGCCCTTGCCGCCTACGGCTGCAGCGGCCTGTTTCATCAGGTCGCCAGCCTTCAGCTTGGCGGTCAGATCCTGGGTCACGCCAGCCACCAGCACGACCTTGTCGTCCTGTACGCCGCCGAGCAGGATCACCGCACTGCCGAGCTTGTTCTTCAGTTGATCGACCAGCGCCAGCAGGCCTTTGCCGTCCAGGCCATCGATGCGCGCACTGAGCGTTTTCACGCCCTTGACGTCCACGGCCGAGCCGGCCAGGTCGCTGCCCGCCGCACTAGCGGCCTTGGCCTTGAGCTGCTCCAGCTCCTTTTCCAGCTGGCGGTTACGGTCGATCACCGCCGCGAGCTTGTCGAGCAGATTATCGCGGCTGCCCTTGACCAGGCTCGCTGCCTCTTTCAACTGTTCTTCAGCACCGTTCAGGTAGGCGAATGCCGCTGCGCCGGTGACCGCTTCGATACGGCGCACGCCGGCCGCCACACCGCCTTCGCTGACGATCTTGAACACGCCGATGTCGCCGGTACGGTTGGCGTGGATGCCGCCGCACAGCTCGACCGAGAAACCGTCGCCCATGGTCAGCACGCGCACGCTGTCGCCGTACTTCTCGCCGAACAGCGCCATGGCGCCCTTGGCCTTGGCGCTCTCGATGTCCATTTCCTCGGTCTGCACCGGGGTGTTGCGCCGCACTTCGCGGTTGACGATCTCTTCCAGCTCCTTGAGCTGCTCGGGCTTGATCGCCTCGAAGTGGCTGAAGTCGAAACGCAGGCGCTGGCTGTCGACCAGCGAGCCTTTCTGCTGCACGTGCTCGCCGAGTACCTGGCGCAGCGCGGCGTGCAGCAGGTGCGTAGCGGAGTGATTGAGGCCGGTGGCGGTACGCACGGAGGCATCCACCTCGGCATTGATGGTGGCGCCGACGCTCAGGCTGCCCTTGCTGACCACGCCATGGTGCAGCCACGCGCCGCCCACCTTGGTGGTGTCGCGCACGTCGAAGCGCACGCCCGGGCCTTCAAGGAACCCGCAGTCACCGATCTGGCCACCGGACTCGGCATAGAACGGCGTCTGGTCGAGCACTACGACGCCCTCCTCGCCCTCGTTGAGGGTGTCGACGGGCTGGCCGTCGCGCAGCAGCACCAGCAGTTCGCCACTGGCAACCGTGGCGCCATAGCCGAGGAAACGGGTGTCCTTGTCGACCTTGACCAGGCTGTTGTAGTCCACACCGAAGGAGCTGGCGGAGCGCGCGCGCACGCGCTGAGCTTCCATCTCACGCTCGAAGCCGGCCTCGTCGAGGGTCAGCTCGCGCTCGCGGGCGATATCGCCGGTCAGGTCCATCGGGAAGCCGTAGGTGTCATACAGCTTGAAGATCACTTCGCCCGGGATGACCGAGCCCTGCAACTCGGCCAGATCCTGCTCGAGGATCTTCAGGCCCTGCTCCAGGGTCTTGGCGAACTGCTCTTCTTCGGTTTTCAGCACGCGCTCGATGTGCGCCTGCTGCTGTTTCAGCTCAGGGAAGGCTTCGCCCATCTCGCTGGCCAGGGCCGCGACGATCTTGTGGAAGAAGCTGCCCTTGGCGCCCAGCTTGTTACCGTGGCGGCAGGCGCGACGAATGATGCGGCGCAGCACGTAGCCGCGGCCTTCGTTGGACGGCGTGACGCCGTCGGCGATCAGGAAGCTGCAGGAGCGAATGTGATCCGCCACCACTTTCAGCGATGCGTCACCATTGTTGGCGCAGCCGATAGCCTGGGCACTGGCAGCCAGCAGGCTCTGGAACAGGTCGATCTCATAGTTGGAGTTGACGTGCTGCAGCACTGCGCTGATGCGCTCCAGGCCCATGCCGGTGTCCACGCTCGGCGCCGGCAGCGGGTGCAGCACGCCGTCCGCGGTCCGGTTGAACTGCATGAACACGTTGTTCCAGATCTCGATGTAACGGTCGCCATCTTCTTCCGGGCTGCCGGGCGGGCCGCCCCAGATGTGCTCGCCATGGTCGAAGAAGATTTCGGTGCAGGGGCCGCACGGGCCGGTATCGCCCATGGTCCAGAAGTTGTCGGAAGCGTACGGCGCGCCCTTGTTGTCGCCGATGCGGATCATCCGCTCGGCCGGCACACCGACTTCCTTGTTCCAGATGTCGTAGGCCTCGTCATCGGTGGCGTACACCGTGACCCAGAGCTTGTCCTTGGGCAGTTTCAGCCACTTGTCGCCGGTCAGGAATTCCCAGGCGAAGTGGATGGCATCACGCTTGAAATAGTCGCCAAAGCTGAAGTTGCCGAGCATTTCGAAGAAGGTGTGGTGACGCGCGGTATAACCGACGTTTTCCAGGTCGTTGTGCTTGCCACCGGCGCGCACGCACTTCTGGCTGGTGGCGGCGCGGGTATAGGCGCGCTTTTCCAGGCCCAGGAAGCAGTCCTTGAACTGGTTCATGCCGGCGTTGGTGAACAGCAACGTGGGGTCGTTGTTCGGAATCAGGGAGCTGGAAGCGACACGGGTGTGCCCCTTCTCTTCGAAGAAGCTCAGGAAAGCTTCACGGATTTCTGCGCTTTTCATTGGCAATTTCCAGGAAAACAGGCGGCCACGGCAGAGCCGGCAAAAGCCCGCATTATATCGGGCTTGTCCGCGGCGGCTAGGGCAAGGGCTGAATTATTTGCAGGCGGCGCGATGGCCGGAAAACACAGGGCGTGCAGTGCCAGGCCACTGCCTGGCACTGCACGCAGGCCAACTCAGGCGCGGAAGGCGGCGAAGGCTTCGATCACCTGAGCCATGGCGCCGGCATCGACATCCAGATGGGTGACCATGCGCAGGCGTGGCGCGGCGCTCAGGCGGATGCCCCGCTCGGCGCAGAAGTCCTTCAGGGCAGAGGCGCGCTCGCCGATCTGCACGTAGACCATGTTGGTGTGCACCGGCTCGACCGAATAGCCCAGCTCGCGCAGGCCGGCCGCCAGGGAATCGGCATTGGCGTGATCCTCCACCAGGCGCTCGACCTGATGGTCCAGCGCGTACAGCCCGGCTGCAGCCAGCACGCCGGCCTGACGCATACCGCCGCCGACCATCTTGCGCAGGCGGCGTGCCTTGGCGATCAGCGCCTCGCTGCCACACAGCACCGAACCAACCGGCGCGCCCAGCCCTTTGGACAAGCACACCGACACCGAATCGAAATGCTGAGTGATTTTCCGCGCCTCGACGCCCTGCCTGACCGCCGCATTGAACAGCCGCGCGCCATCCAGATGCAGCGCCAAGTCCTTGTTGCGCGTGAAGGCGCGAGCCTCGGCCAGGTACTCCAGCGGCAGCACTTTGCCCTGCATGGTGTTTTCCAGGGCCAGCAGACGGGTACGGGCGAAATGGAAGTCGTCCTGCTTGATCGCCGCTTCGACCCGGTCAAGATCCAGGGAGCCATCGAGTTCCATGTCCAGCGGCTGGGGCTGGATCGAGCCCAGCACCGCCGCGCCGCCGCCCTCGTATTTGTAGGTGTGCGCCTGCTGGCCGACGATGTATTCGTCGCCCCGCTCGCAGTGAGCCATCAGGCCAAGCAGGTTGCTCATGGTGCCGGTGGGCACGAACAGCGCGGCGGCAAAGCCGAGATCCCGCGCCAGGCGCCGCTCCAGACGGTTGACGGTCGGGTCTTCACCGTACACGTCATCGCCCAGTTCGGCGGCCAGCATCGCTTCGCGCATGCCAGCGGTGGGTTGGGTCACGGTGTCGCTACGCAGATCGATGATGGGCATGGGCACTCCTGTGCATGCGGGGCAATGGCTAATCCAGTAATGAGGCGTCGGCGGGCACGATCAGAATGCCGGCACGCTGACCGTTGTGGACCTTGGGATTGGGAAAGATGATGCGTGCGCCCTGCTCTTCCACCACCCAGCGGCTGCTGGCCAGGTCTTCGGCAAGTAGATAGCCGGGCTCCAGCTCGGTGAAGTTTTCCACGTCGGCAGGCAAGCGCAGGACGAAGGCATCGCTGTGCTTGATCAGCTCGCGGGAGAAGGCGAACAGCTTGAGGCGCTCGACGGAGCGCTCTTCGACCGGCGGCTCATTGCCCTCGATCAGGGCCTGCAGACGCAGCTCGAGGCGATCCAGATTGACCAGCTCGTTATGGCCGAACGGCCGGGCCTTGCCCAGCTCCAGGGTGAAGGCTTCAGCGCCCAGCTCGGCATAGGTGTAAGCACTGAAGGTGGTCGAGGGCTTGCTTTGCAGCAGCACCGCATCGATACCGGCGGCCTGCAGACGCGCACACTCGCGGCGCGACTGGCGACGCCCCTCGACCCAGGGGTAAAGGGCGAACTGCTCGATACGCGAGGCGCGGATCGCCGTGTGCAGGTCGTAATGCAGGCGTTCGCGGCCGGAGTCGATGAAGAATGACGACGCCAGGTGTTCCAGTTCACAGGCGCGCATCGCCTCGCCGCCACTGCTCAGCTCATGACGGCCACTGAACAGGCGGTTGATGTCCTGCTCGACGAAACGCTCGCCACGGCGCATCGCTGCCGGGTTGCCGAACAGCAGCAGCACGCGTGCACGCGGCTGCAACTCGCTGCGCGCGATGCGCCGCAGCAAGCGGTCGAGCAATTCGATCGGCGCGGTCTCGTTGCCGTGGATGCCCGCGGACAGCAACAGGTCCATGCCGTTGTCGCGCCCGCAGGCCGGGGTGATTTCGAGGGCGCCCTCGGCCAGCCAGCGCAAGCGCGTGCCCTGCGGCGTCAACTGGATCTTCGAGGCCGGCTCATGGCCGGTCAGGGTCAGTTCGAGCAGTTTGCCGAGGGCGAGCATGGGCGTTCCTCAGTGATTGCAGTCCGGGCCATGGACATGGTCGTCGTCGGCGCCGTCATCGGCCGGCTCCATTTCCAGTTCCAGGCTGACCAGGTTGGTGGCCAGCGGGCGCAGCAGCAGGTTGGCGTATTCGCTATCACCTTCGGCGACATCCACGCCGATCATCAGTTGGCCGTTGCCGACCTGCTGAATCCACACTTCCTTGCCCTGCCACATTACGGCAAAACGGGTGCACGAGGTTTCCAGCTGGGTGCCGTCGGCGTCTTCGAGAATCAGTTGCAGGGCGTCGCTCATGGTTACTCCATCATGGTTGGCGGCTCGCCATCGAGCCGCTCAAATGAGTTGAAAGGGGTACACGGCGCCAAGATCGAGGATTAGCGTCAACTCATCCAGCGCCGTGCGGCATTCGTCCAGTAGCTGCGGGTCGGCTAGGTCATGCTCGCTCAGGCGATCACGGTAGTGGCGGTCGACCCATTGCAGCAGCCGCTCATACAGTTCCGGCGTCAGCATCACGCCCGGGTTCATCGCTGCCAGCTCTTCTGCCTGCAAGGCTACACGCAGACGCAGGCAGGCGGGGCCGCCACCGTTCTGCATGCTCTGTTTGAGGTCGAAGGCGCGAACCTCGGCAATCGGCCCGTCGCTGCCCAGCAGCGTCTGCAGGTAGGCCCAGACCCGCGGGTTGCCGCGGCATTCCTCCGGCACCACCAACAGCATACGCCCGTCGGCACGGCTCAACAGCTGACTGTTGAACAGATAGGAGCGCACCGCATCCTCGACGCCCAGCACGTGGCGTGGAACGCACACCGATTGCAACTGCCCGCCGAGGCGCGCCAGCTTGTCGCCAAGCTCGCCCGCCACCCGCTCGCTGTCGAGAAAGGCGTCCTCGTGATGGAACAGCACCTGGCCGTTGCCCACCGCGATCACATCATTATGGAACACGCCCTGATCGACCACCGCCGGGTTCTGCTGGGCGAATACCACGGCGTCATCGGCGAGGCCGTGCAGCCGGGCCACGGCCTGGGAAGCCTCCAGGGTCTGGCGCGCCGGGTAGCGCTGCGGCGCCGGCAAGCGCAGGTCGAAGGCACTGCGGCCGAACACGAAGAACTCCACGCCCCGCTCGCCGTAGTCGCGGCACAAGCGCGTATGGTTGGCCGCGCCCTCGTCGCCGAACTGGCTGACGGCGGGCAAGGCCGCGTGGTGAGCGAAATAGCGCTCGTCGGCAAACATCGCCGCCAGCACGCGGCTGGTGGTGGGATGCTCGATGGAGCGGTGAAACTTGCAGTTGAGGTTGGACGCGGTGAAATGCACGCGGCCGTCGGCGGTATCGGCGCTGGGGCTGACGGTCGCCGCATTGGCCGTCCACATGCTCGAGGCCGAGCAACTGGCGACCAGCAGCGGCATGGCCTCGCGCGCCGCCTTCTCGATCACCTGGGCATCGCTACCGGTAAAGCCACAGGCACGCAGCGCGTGCACATCGGGGCGCTCCTGGGGCGCGAGCACCGCCTGGGCGTAGCCCATGTCCATCAGTGCCTTCATCTTCGCCAGGCCCTGACGCGCCGCTTCCCGCGGGTTGGACGCCACCTGGCAGTTGTTCTGCGAGGCCACGTTGCCGTACGACAACCCGCCGTAGTTGTGTGTCGGGCCGACCAGCCCGTCGATGTTCAGCTCGCAGGAGGTGAGTCGACTCATAGGCTGACTCCCGGTGCCAGGCTGTCGGGCAGCGCCAGTTGCTCGCTTTCCAGCGAAGCCACAGGATAGGCGCAGTAATCCGCCGCGTAATAGGCGCTGGGACGATGGTTGCCCGACGCGCCGATGCCGCCGAACGGCGCGCTGCTGGCGGCGCCGGTCAGTGGCTTGTTCCAGTTGACGATGCCGGCTCGGCTGCGCAACCAGAACTGCTCGTAACGCTCACGCGAATCGGACAGCAGCCCGGCCGCAAGCCCGAAACGGGTGGCATTGGCTTCGACGATGGCGTCGTCGAAATCGGCATAGCGAATCACTTGCAGCAAGGGCCCGAACACTTCCTCGTCGGCGCGCGGCTGCACGGCGGTGACATCGATGATGCCGGGCGTCAGCAGCGCCGCGCCTTCGAGCGGCTGGCTCATGTCCAGCAGCGGCCGCGCGCCCTTGTCGATCAGCCGCTCCTGCACCTTGAGCAGGTGCTGGGCGGCGTCCAGGGAAATCACCGCCCCCATGAACGGCGCCGGCTCGGCATCGAAGGCACCGACCTTGAGGCTGGCGGCCACGCTGACCAGCCGCGCCAGCAACGCGTCACCCCAATCGCCTTCAGGCACCAGCAAGCGGCGGGCGCAGGTACAGCGCTGGCCGGCGGAAATGAACGCGGACTGGACGATGCAATACACCGCCGCATCGACATCGGCAGGCTGGTCGACGATCAGCGCATTGTTGCCGCCCATTTCCAGGGCCAGGACGGTTTCCGGGTGGCCGCCGAACTGCGCGTGCAACTGGTTGCCAGTGCGACTGGAGCCGGTGAAGAACAGGCCGTCGATACCCGGATGAGCCGCCAGTGCCGCGCCCGTTTCCCGCGCGCCCTGCACCAGGTTCAGCACGCCAGCCGGCAGGCCGGCCTCGATCCAGCAGTTGAGCGTCAGCTCGGCGACCTTCGGGGTCTGCTCGCTGGGTTTGAACACCACGGTATTGCCGGCCAACAGGGCAGGCACGATATGCCCGTTGGGCAGATGACCGGGAAAGTTGTACGGGCCGAACACGGCGACCACGCCATGGGGCTTGTGGCGCAGCACGCTGCCCTGAGCGCCGCTGCGCTGGCCGGTGCGCTCGGCATGGCTCTGGATGGAGATGGCCACCTTGCCGATCATGCTGGCGACTTCGGTGGTCGCTTCCCACAGCGGCTTGCCGGTTTCTTCACCGATGGTGCGGGCCAGTTCGTCCTGCCGGGTTTTCAATACGGCGGCGAAGCGCTCGAGCAGCGCAATGCGTTCGCTCAATGGCGCCGCCGCCCATTCAGCGAAGGCTTCACGGGCCGCCTGCACAGCGGCCTCGACCTGGGTCGCGTCAGCTTCACGGCCCACCCAGAGCACCTGCTGGCTGACTGGGTTGAGGGACTCCAGGGTGCTGCCCTGTCCTATCTGCCAGAGACCTGCAATGTAATGCGTGCTCATGGTCTATCACTCCAGGCTTCACGGTTGCACAGGCCAGCGCTGGGCGCTGACCTGCTACCTGTCACGGCTGTCGCTCTATGGCGACATTGCCGGTCGGGGCAGCACGCCGCCCCGGTCACATCAGAAACGGTGGCTCAGGCCTTTACCGCCAGGGGCACTGCGCGCACCTGATCGCCGACATTCAGGCGCAGGCGCCGGGCGGTCAGCGGGTCGACGACCAGCGTCCCGGCGGCCATCCGCGCCCGGGCCGCAGTGATGCGGCAATCGGCGTGCTTGCGGTTGTGCACCAGGTACACTGGCGCATCGTCACCCGGCGTGCCGATGGCCAGCACCAGCAGCTGGCTGTCGCGAATCGCACGAATCTTCGTAGTCTCCGCCTCGATGGCCGGACCGGCGTCGAAGATATCGACATAGCCCTGGTAGCTGAAGCCCTCGGACTTGAGCATCGCCAGCGCCGGTTCGGTATCCGGGTGCACCCGGCCGATCACCTCGCGGGCGGCTTCGGACAGGAAGCAGGTGTAAAGCGGAAAGCGCGGCATCAGCTCGGCGATGAACGCCTTGTTACCGACGCCGGTGAGGTAGTCCGCCTGGGAGAACTCCATGCGGAAGAAGTGCCGGCCAAGGCACTCCCAGAACGGCGAACGGCCCTGCTCGTCGGACACGCCGCGCATCTCGGCAATGATCTTCTCGCCAAAACGCTCGCGGAACTCGGCGATGAACAGCAACCGCGCCTTGGACAGCAGGCGCCCGTTCAGGCCTGTGCGATGCTCGGCATGCAGGAACAGCGAGCACAACTCGGAATGGCCGGTCAGGTCGTTGGCCAGGAACAGCGTC
Organism: Phytopseudomonas straminea; assembly: GCF_900112645.1. Taxonomy (GTDB): domain Bacteria; phylum Pseudomonadota; class Gammaproteobacteria; order Pseudomonadales; family Pseudomonadaceae; genus Aquipseudomonas; species Aquipseudomonas straminea. Next base: position 561,843 of record NZ_FOMO01000002.1, read on the forward strand.
GGCACCTGACGGTGGATGCCCAATTCCTGGGACGCACAGACGGTCAGACCGACCCGGTAGTTGTACCAGGACTCGCGCAAGCCGACGCCGCCGGCGATGGCGGAAATACCCAGCACGCGGCCGTCATCGTCCTCGAGCACGAACATGTAGTCGCAATCGCCGCGCTCGGCTTCGCCGCTGAAGGTCTTCTCGGCTCGCCCGACCCGGTAGGCCAGGCGCGCTTCGTTGGCCGGCAGGGTGGTCAGGCCCGTGCCGGTGCTGCGCGCCAGGTCGATCAATGCCGGCAGGTCACCGGCCCGTACGGAGCGAACGATCATGCTGCCTCCGGAAAATCGCGAGCCAGACGGGTGGCGCTCATGGTTGGAAAACTCATACCGCCACCAGCCTTACCTGGCCGCCTTCGGCAACGCCGAGGATCTGCGCGGTCTGCGGATCGAGCACCGCGGGCTGGCCGGGTGCCCACTCCAGCTGCGCGACGACTGCACGAAACCCCTGCAATTGCTCGTTGCTGACCAGGTAAGCCTGGCCACCCTCACCCGCGTCGCCAAGCACCACCGGCACCAGCGCGCTCTGGGCGATGGAGCGAATACCGGAGGTGCGCGCATGCAGGGTCGGGCCGCCGTCGAATATGTCGATGTAGTGGTCGGTTTCGAAGCCGTCGCGCATCAGGATGTCGAACGACACCTGGGCACGCGGGTGCACCAGGCCCATGGACTCCTGAGCGGCATCGGGCAGCAGCGGCACGTAGATCGGGTAATGGGGCATCAGCTCGGCCAGGTAGGCGCGGCTGCGCAGCCCGCACAGGCGTTCGGCCTCGCCGTAGCTCATGCCGAAGAAATGCCGCCCGACCGCGTCCCAGAACGGCGATTCACCGGCGTCGTCGCTCTCGCCGACGATCTCCACCACCATGGCGTCGGCGAAGCGCTCCGGATGGCCGGCGGCGAACAGCAGGCGCGCACGGGAATTGAGCTCGGCCCAGACGCTGTCGACCAGCCCGCGCTCCACGTAGAAGCTGGTGAGCAGGCTGTTGCCGGTCAGGTCGTGACATAGCGACAGCACGTGGATCTTGTTGTGGATCTTCAGCTCGCGGGAGTTGTGAACGAAGGTCTCGTTGCGAAAGCTGTAGAACGGCTCGGAGTAGCCCGCCGAGGCGACGATGCCCGAGCAGCCGGAGAGGCGACCGGTTTCGCTGTCTTCGAGCACGAAGAAATAGCGCTCCTCGCCGTTGAAGCTGACTTCGGCGGCGAACGACGCTTCCGACGCGGCGATCTTGTCGCGCAGGCGCTCGGCGTTGTCGGGCAGCGAGGTGACGCCCACCGGGCTGTCCGCGGCCAGGCGCTGCACTTCGGCGAGGTCGGTCATTCGCGCGGGGCGCATAACCAGCATGGTTCACTCCTTCAGCAAGGCTGGGGCGTTGCAGCCCTGGCAGCGAGAATCATCGTCCGTGAGGCTGGCCGGCACGGGCCGACACAGCGAATTGAGCGGGCGGCGCCCAGCCGCCCGTAAGGGTCAGGCGCCGGCCAGCTTGGCCACGGCACGCTCGAAGCGATCCAGACCCTCGTCGATGTCGGCATCCTCGATCACCAGGCTGGGCGCAAAACGCACCACGTCCGGGCCGGCCTGCAGGATCATCAGATTCTCGCCGGCTGCCGCATCGAAAAATTCACGCGCCTTGCCTTTCCAGGCATCGGAGAGCACCGCGCCGATCAACAGGCCCATGCCGCGCACCCCGGAGAACACTCCATAGCGCTCGCCGATCTGCAGCAGGCGGGTCTTGAAGCGCTCATGCTTGGCCTTGACGCCCGCCAGTACCTCGGGCGTGTTGACCACGTCGAGCAGCGCCTCGGCGACCGCGCAACCCAACGGGTTACCGCCATAGGTGGTGCCATGGGTGCCAACCGCAAGATGGCTGGCCAGGGCCTCGGTGGTCAGCATCGCCGCGATGGGGAAACCACCGCCCAGGCTCTTGGCGCTGGACAGCACGTCTGGCGTTACGCCGTAGTGCTGGTAGGCATACAGATGACCGGAACGGCCGACGCCACTCTGCACTTCGTCGAACACCAGCAGTGCATTGTGCTCATCGCACAGCGCGCGAGCGCCTTGCAGGTAGGCCAGATCCGCCGGCAGCACGCCGCCCTCGCCCTGGATCGGCTCGATCACGACGGCGCAGGTCTTGTCGCTGATCGCCGCCTTGAGCGCTTCGAGGTCGTTGTACGGCACATGGGTGATGCCCTGGATCTTCGGCCCGAAGCCATCGGAATATTTCGGCTGGCCACCGACGCTGACGGTGAACAAGGTACGGCCGTGGAAGCTGTTGGTCGCCGCGATGATCTCGTACTTGTCCGCCCCGAAGCGGTCATGGGCCACACGGCGTGCCAGTTTGAACGCAGCTTCGTTGGCTTCGGCGCCGGAGTTGCAGAGGAACACCCGGTCGGCAAAGGTGGCGTCCACCAGCTTCTTGGCCAGGCGCAGCGCCGGCTCGTTGGTAAACACGTTGGAAACGTGCCACAGCTTGCCTGCCTGCTCGGTCAGCGCCTTGACCAGCGCGGGGTGGGCATGGCCCAGGGCGTTGACGGCGATGCCGCCGGAGAAGTCGATCAGCTCGCGACCACTCTGGTCCCAGACGCGCGAACCGGCGCCGCGAACTGGCACGAACGTAGCCGGGGCGTAGCTGGGCACCATCACCTGGTCGAAATCGGCGCGTTGCACCGGGTCGTGCTGAACGGACGTCGGGACTCTCCTGACGAGACACGCAGGCCTGAACAGGCTGCGATGCGAAAGATTGTAGGGGGGTGCTCATGGGCCGGCATTGCCGGCATGCGACAACTTCTTACAGCGCCATTGCTGGCTTCGGGCCTGGCAAAAGCCCGTCCGTCGGCCGGCGAGGCGCAGTTTAAACGTTGCGGCTGCTCCGGCGCACGGGTCGACTAACATTTATCCGGAGTGCACCGTTTCGGTGGGGCGAGTCGCCAGGGATTCTCTGACCGAGCGAGAACCGCAAATGGCGTGAAAAATATTTTCATTCCGCCCTATGCGGCATATTGCCAGCCCCTGGAGTGACGGTGATATCATTTTGCTCGCCGCGTGCCGCCCCACTGTGAACGGCGTCGCACCGGTAGCCATCAAGGATCCGATGGTTCAACGCAGTTCCCTTCAACGCTGTGCATCGACTCGTCCAGTCAAGGAAGCACGAGATGACCGCAAAAGAACAACAACTGACCGATCTGCTGACCCTCACCTCTCGCAGCATCACCCACATGACCGCCGCCATGACGGCTCTGTCCTTCGATCTGCTGCGTAGCGATGACAGTGGCGTTCGTTCTGCCGCCTCGAAGATGATCACCCGCCTCGGCGCGGTGAGCCGCGAGCTGGATCAGCAATGGGTGCTGATCAGCGAACTGACCGGTGTCGAAGCGCCCGTTCGCGTCGATGCCATCGAAGAAGTGCAACTGCACTCGGCCTGAGTCGCATCGCTCACCGTCCGGGCCGACGCCGCCGTCGGCCCACATAAAAGCTCTCCCCGCCTCAGCCGCGCGCCGCCAGGTACTCGCGCTGCAGCACCGCCACCAGTTCAGCGGCCGGCATCGTCCGCGCCAACGCCGCCCCCTGCCCTGCCCAATGAGCAGCGAATTCGGCATTGCCAGCCTTGGCGGCAGCAGCGATCAGCTGCTTGCCGGCATCGTAGGCAATGCCGAACCCTGGCACCGCAGGGTGGCCGGGCGCGCCGACTTCGGCCATGAAACGATTGACGATGCCGCGCGCCGGGCGCCCGGAAATCGCCGTGGTGACCTGGGTGACCCGCGCCCGGTCACTGCCCAGCATGCGGCGATAGGCCTCGTTGGCGGCCGACTCGGGGCAAAGGATGAACGCGGTGCCCAATTGCGCAGCGCAGGCACCCAGGTTCATGGCGGCGGCGATCCCGGCGCCATCCATGATGCCGCCAGCGGCGATCACCGGGCGTGACAGGTGCTTGACCAACACCCGCACCAGAGCCAGCGTGCCGATGCCCTGATCGTGGGCCGGATCGAACCCCCCGCGGTGGCCGCCGGCCTCGATGCCCTGGGCAACGATGATGTCGATGCCCGCATCCTGGGCCAGCAACCCTTCTTCCAGCGTGGTGGCCGACGCCAGCAGGGTGATGCCGGCACTCTTCAGGGCATCGATGCGCGCCTGAGGCGGCAGCCCCAGATGAAAGCTGACGATGGGCGGTCGCTCTTCAAGCAGAACCTGCAGTTGCCCTTCGTCCTCCTGGAAACTGCAGTAGATATCCCTGATGGCCTCCGGCGCAGCTGCGCCGAACTCGGCGAAGTAGGGCTGCAAGTGCGCCAACCACGCCTGCTCCCTGGCCGCATCGGCGACGCTCAGGCGGTGGCAGAACACGTTGATGTTGAACGGTTTGCTCGTGGCAGCGCGGGTTTCCCGGATCATCTGCCGGCCGGCCTCGGCCTGCACCGCGGCGATGGAGATCGAGCCCAAACCGCCGGCGTTGCTGACCGCAGCGGCAAGAGCCGGCGTGGCGGTGCCCGCCATGGGGGCTTGGATGATCGGATAGTCGATGCCCAGGGCTGCGCAACTCATAAGATCCTCGCTTGATGAAGATGACACGGCCCCCGACTATAACGCCGCGGGCCGCGTAACGCTCACCCGACCAACCAGCCGCACAATCCGTTTTACCTGCCGCCCCTGACTTGGCACTCTGTAGCCTCTCCGATCAGGCAGGTCCCCTATGAGCCTTCGCACCGCGCACTTTCAGCTGCATACGGCCGCCCTGCTGGTCGGCGTTTCGGCGCTTTTCGGCGAATCACTGAAGGTCAGCGCCAGCATGATCGTGCTGGGCCGCTCGGCCTTCGCGCTGTTGGCCCTGAGCCTTTTCTGCCTGTGCCTGGGCAAGCGCCCCTGGCGCGGCGTCACCTCGGCCACCGCTGCCAAGCTACTGACCACGGGCCTGGTGCTGGGGGCGCACTGGCTGCTGTTCTTCATGGCGGTGCAAACCGGCGGCGTGGCCGTGGCGACCCTGGGCTTCGCCTCGTTTCCCGCGTTCACCGCGCTGATCGAACGGCTGGTGTTCGGCCAGCGCCTGGGGCGCAGCGACCGCTGGATTCTGGTGCTGGTGTCGGTCGGGCTGATTCTGATCACCCCATCGTTCGACCTGCGCGATGGCGCCACCCTCGGCCTGCTCTATGGCGTGCTGTCTGGTGCGATATATGCGGCGATTGCGGTGGCCAACAAGCATGCGGCGAGCAACGTCGATGGCCTGGCTTCGTGCTGGTGGCAATGCCTGGCGATCAGCCTCGCGCTGCTGCTCTGGTGCCTGCCGGAGGTGCCGACCATCACCAATCACGACTGGTGGCAACTGGCAGCGCTGGGCGTGCTGTGCACGGCCCTGGCCTACAGCCTGTTCATCGCCTCGCTACGCCACGTGCGCACCCACACCGCTGCGGTGGTGATCACCATGGAGCCGATCTATGCCATCGCCGGCGCCTGGTTGCTATTCGGCGCCGTACCGAGCGCTGGCATGTTGCTTGGCGGCGCGCTGATTCTCGGCGCCGTGGCCTGGGCCGGTTTGCAGGGCGGTCACTGACCGCTCTGGCTCAGGGTTGCCAGGTGGTGCGCTCGCCGCTGAGCCGGTGGTCGAGAAAGCTCGCCGCGCTGATCAACGCCAGGTGGCTCAGCGCCTGGGGCGTGTTGCCCAGATGGTGGCCGCGCTTGTCCAGCTCCTCGGCGTACAGCCCCAGCGGGTTGGCATAGCGCAGCAGTTGCTCGAACTCCAGGTGGGCCTTTTCGATCCTGCCGGCACGCGCCAGGCACTCGACGTACCAGAACGAGCAGGCCATGAACGAACCCTCCTCGCCCTTGAGGCCGTCATCGGTGCGGTAGCGATACACCATGCCGTCACGCACCAGCTGCTGTTCGATGGCCTCCAGGGTCGCCAACCAGCGTGGGTCGGTGGCGGCGACGAAGCGCATCAACGGCATCAGCAGCATGGAGCCGTCGACGTCCTGGCAGCCGATGCGCTGCACGAAATGGCCGCAGCTCTCGTCCCAGAAATTGTTCCAGATGTCGTCATGAATGGCCTGACGCTCGTCGTTCCAGCGCGCGAACGGCGCCGGCAGCGAACGCTTCTGGGCCAGGCGGATGGCACGATCCAGCGCGACCCAGCACATCAGCCGCGAATGCAGGAAGTGTTGCTCCTCGCCGCGAATCTCCCAGATGCCGACATCCTTCTGCTGCCAGCTGTCGCATACCTGATCGACGATGCCCACCACGTGCTTCCAACCCTCGTGGGAAATCGCCTCGCCGTACTTGTTGGCCAGGTACACGGCGTCCAGCAGTTCGCCGAAGATATCCAGCTGGGTCTGCTCGTGGGCTTCGTTGCCGATGCGCACAGGCTTCGCGCCGCCATGGCCAGCGAGGTGATCGAGCGAGCTTTCCGGCAAGTGATGCTGCCCGCGCAGGCTATAGAGAATGCGCAGGTGCGCCGGCGTTTCCGAGCAGTCTTCGACGCGGTCGCGCACCCAACGCATAAAGGCGTTGGCTTCTCCGGAGAACCCCAGACGCATGAAGGCGTAAACGGTGAACGAGGCGTCGCGAATCCAGGTGTAGCGATAATCCCAGTTGCGTTCACCGCCTGGCGCTTCCGGCAGGCCGTAGGTGGCGGCGGCGATGATGCCGCCGTGCTTGCGTGAGGTCAGCAGCTTGAGCGCCAGCGCCGAGCGATGGACCATCTCGCGCCAGCGCCCGCGGTAGTTGGACTGTTTCATCCAGCGCCGCCAGTACTTCACGGTCTCGTCGCGGCAATGCTCGCACGCACCTGCGGATACCAGCGGATCATCCGGCGCACCGAGCACGAACTCCGCATGCTCGCCTTCGCGCAACTCGAATTCGGCAATGGCGCACTGATCGTCGAGAGACAGCGTCTGGCTCGCCGACAGCCGCAAGCTGGGCTGGCCCGGTGCGCTGAACAACACGTCCCGGCCGTCGAGCTGGGCAACCGTGTCAGCACGGCTGTAGTCGTGGCGCACACGGCAGCGCAGGCGGATGGTGGCGTGGCCGGAGACCACGCGAATGGTGCGAATCAGTCTTGGCGCAGCATCGACATCCGCATTGATCGGCATCAGGTCGGTGCATTCCACAATCGCCTGCTCGTCCAGCCAGCGCGTTTGCAGCACGTTGGTATCGGGTAGGTACAGCTGCTGACGGCGCGCCTCGGGCAGATCCGGCGCCAGCTGGAAAACCCCGGCTTCGGGCGTGTCGAGCAAGGCGCTGAAGATCGACGGGCTGTCGAAATCCGGCCAGCAGAAGAAGTCCACGCAACCACTGTCGGCGACCAGCGCGGCACTGCGCATGTCGCCGATGATGCCGTGGGCCTCGATGGGCATCTGACGATCCTGGATATCAGCCATTGTCACGAAACTCCGGGTAAAGGCTCATGCCGCCGTCGACGAACAGCGTGGTGCCGTGAACGTAATCGGCGGCATCGGAGGCCAGCCACACCACCGCATTGGCGATGTCCTCGGCGTCACCGATACGGCCGTAGGGAATCAGCTCGAGCAATTTTTCGGCAGCCGCGCCTTCGGTGGCTTCACGGTTGATCGCGGTGCGGATGGCCCCCGGGGCGATGGCGTTGACGCGAATGCGCTGCTCACCCACCTCCTGCGCCACGCTGCGCATCAACAGGTCGAGCCCGCCCTTGGAGGCCGCGTAGTTGGCGCGCCCAGCCCAGGGAATCAGCTGGTGCACGGAGCTCATCTGGATGATCTTGCCGGCCGCGCGGGAAATCTCCTCGCGAATGCCCTGCTTGGCGAACTGCCGCAGCGCCGTGCGCACGCAGAGAAACTGGCCGGTGAGGTTGACCTGCAGCACCTGGTTCCATTCGTCCAGGCTCATGTCGACGGTCGGCGCGTCGCGCTGCATGCCGGAATTGGCCAGCAGAATGTCCAACCGCCCGAACGCGGAAAGGGTTTCAGCGAACAGCGCCTCGACGTCCTGCTCGTTGGATACATCGGCCCGCACGGCGATGGCCTGGCCGCCATCATCACGGATTTGCGCGGCGAGCTTCTCGGCAGCCTCACGCCCGGATCGATAGTTGAGCACCACCGCGGCGCCCGCCTCCGCCAGCGCCTTGGCCGAAGCCGCGCCGATACCCGAACTGGCGCCGGTGACCAGCGCGACCTGTGACTGCAGTGAGATGAGCATGGCCGTTCCCCTTTCCTCGACTTGCTACACCTGACTGAAAGCCAAGCGGCAGAGTTCAGGGAAAAGCCCGCTGCCGCCGATCAGGCAGCCAGCACCTCCAGAGCGGCGCGCCAATCCAAGAAACACCGGCCACGGGAGGAGAACTGCCATGCAAGACATCGAAGCGCTGCTCGATTATCTGAAGCGTCACAAGTTGTATCTGACCACCGCCGAGTCCTGCACCGCCGGCATGGTCGTGGCGCTGCTCGCCAAGCATCCTGGCAGCGGCGAATGCCTGGACAGCGGTCACGTGGTGTATTCGCCAGCGGCCAAGAAACGCTTGCTGGGCGTGAGCCAGCACACCCTCGATAACTTCAACCTGACCAGCGAAGAAGTGGCGTGGGCCATGGCCAAGGGCGCACTAGACGGCAGCCCGGCCAATGTCGCCGTCGCCACCACGGGCGTCGCGGGCCCCGAACCCCAGGGCGAGATTGCTGCCGGCACCCTGTGCTTCGCCTGGGCCTTTCGCCTCGCGGACGGCAGCGTCCAGCTGTATTCGAGCACCGAACATTTCGCCGGCGACCGTTCGCGCATCCTCGATGAAGCTGCCCGCTTCGCCCTGCTGCGCCTGCCTGAGCGGCACGCGCAGCTGCTTGGCGAGGCTTAGCGCCGGCCTTTGCCGGGCAGGATCGAACCCAATACCTGCTTGGTGGCCTGGCGCAGGATGCCGCCCTGGTTCGGGTCGCCCTGCCACAGGGTGGATGCAAAGGCCTTGGCCTGGGCCAGGGTGATATGCGGCGGCAGCGGCGGCACGTCAGGGTCGGTCTTGAATTCGATGACCACCGGGCGGTCAGCGGCCAGCGCCTGCTCCCAAGCCGCAGCGACATCCTCCTCACGGTCGACGTAGATACCCATCAGCCCGATGGACTCGGCGAACTGGTGATAGGCGACGCTGGGAATGTCCTGGGAGGCCGAGAACTTCGGGTCGCCCTCCATCACCCGCTGCTCCCAGGTCACCTGATTGAGGTCCTCGTTGTTGAACACCGCGCAGATCCAGCGCTTGTCCTGCCACTCGTGCCAGTATTTGGCGACCGTGATCAGTTCGGCCATGTTGTTCATCTGCATGGCGCCATCGCCAACCAGCGCCACCACCGGGCGATCCGGGTGGGCGAACTTGGCGGCAATCGCATAAGGCACCGCTGCGCCCATGGACGCCAGGCCGCCGGACAGCGAGCAGAGCATGTCCTCGCGCATCTTTATGTCACGGGCGAACCAGTTGGCACAGGAGCCGGAATCGCTGGTCACCACGGCGCGATCCGGCAGGCGCGGCGATAGTTCAAACGCGACCCGCTGCGGGTTGATCGGCGAAGCCGAAGCCATGGCGCGGCGCTTCAGGGTGGTCTGCCACTGCGCCGTCCAGCGCTCGATGCGCTTGCGCCAGGTGCGCAGCGTCTTGCGTTCGAGCAGTGGCAGCAGCGCCTGCAAGGTATCGGCAGCGTCGCCCTGCAGGTTGACTTCCATGGGGTAGCGCAAGCCGAGCATGTCGGCCTGGATGTCGATCTGCACGGCGCGCGCCTGACCTTCCTTGGGCAGAAATTCGGCATAGGGAAAGCCCGAGCCGATCATCAGCAAGGTGTCGCATTCGTTCATCATCTGATAGCTGGGCTTGGTGCCCAGCAGGCCGATGGAACCGGTCACCCAGGGCAGATCATCCGGCAACGCCGCCTTGCCGAGCAGCGCTTTGGCCACGCCGGCGCCGAGCACATCGGCCACTTCGGTGACTTCTTTCGCAGCGCCCAACGCGCCGGCACCGATCAGAATCGCTACCTTCTTGCCGGCATTGAGCACGTCGGCGGCGCGCTGAAGATCTTCTTCATAAGGCACAACCCGCGGTCGGCTGTAACCCACGCCAGAATGCAGGGTGCCGTGCTCGCGGGGCGGCTCCTCGTAGGGCAGCGTCTGCAAGTCATTGGGCAGAATGATCGCCGTTACCCGGCGATCGCCCAGCGCCGTGCGAATGCTGCGGTCGACCAGGTGACGCACCTGGGAGGGCGCGCTGGCCTGCTGAACGAAGGCGCCGGCGACGTCCTTGAACATCGACAGCAGATCCACCTCCTGCTGGTAATGCCCGCCCAGGGCGTTGCGCGCCTGCTGGCCGACGATCGCCAGCACCGGCATATGGTCCATGCGCGCGTCGTACAAACCGGTGAGCAGATGGGCCGCACCGGGGCCGGAGGTGGCAATACATACGCCCAGGTCGCCAGAGAACTTGGCGTCGGCCGCCGCCATGAACGCGGCCATTTCCTCATGACGCGCCTGGATGAAGCGGATCTTGCCCTCGGCCTTGGCCAGGGCGCCGAATACGCCGTTGATGCCATCCCCCGGATAGCCATAGATGCGCCGTACGCCCCATTGGTAAAGGCGTTCGACGATGAAATCTGCGACGTTCATGCTCATGGAAAACTCGCTCGAAGTTCAGGCCCGCTGGGCCGACATGGATGGAGTTGCCACGCGAGGTCTGTGTGCGCGACGGCTCGGCCAGGCAGTTCGCTGCCGGACAGGAAATCTTGACCGGGGCCCACTCGCAGAGGTTTAAGGTTTCTGCCAGGCCGCTGCGCCTGGCTTGCAGGCAGGTCACCGCGGGGCAAAAAGATCGAACATGCAGCGCCCGTCACCCTCAAACCCTCTAGAGCAACGCACCGAGGGACGAGGCATGACCCAGCGAGTACCCGATCTGACCCAGGCACCCGACTTGCCGGGCGAGCCCCCTCCCCTCGGCCAGCCCCACGAACCCGACAACGATGCGCTACCGGACAAGCCACAGCCCGACCCCGTTTGAGCTGGCTTGAACCGATGGCCCGTCACATCAGGCAGGAGTGAACACATGGTCGCCTTCGAACCGCAATCGCAACCCGAACGACAGGGCCCGGCACCTCAGAACGTCAGAGGCTGGGAGCGCCTGTTGTCCATCGGCGGAGGATTGCTGCTGGCCACGCTCGGCGCGAGCAAGCACGGCGAGCGTGGCCGGCGCCAGTTGAGCGTGGGTGGCCTGTTGCTGTTGCGCGGGCTGAGCGGGCATTGCAGCGTGAAAAGCGCGGCGGACGATCCGCTGGCTGAAATCCGCTACCTGCGCGCCCGTGTACAGCGCCTTCAGGAGCTGGTGCTGATGGCCGAGGAAGTCGCCGATCGCACCCGCGCCACGCCAGTCCCGCCCGTGCCGCCGGTACCGGTCACGCCGGCGCCGGCAGACCTGGGCACACCGATTGCCGACGAATTCGCCAGCCGCGAGTAGAGCCGTTAACGCGCATTGCCATACCGCATTTTTACGCATCAACAGGTGTAGTCAGATGGATAACGACAGCAAAGAACGCCCGCACAAGCGCCCTGCCAAGGTCATTTCCGGGCACTGGCAGCAAGATGCCCAGGAACAGCTGCGCGCGCGCATCCAGGCCGAGCAGTCCCATACCGATGAGCTGGAAGCCCTGGCCAATATCGCCCGCTCCACCATCGCCGACCTGGAAAACCCCGATGCCGCGGCCTCGCCGGATCGTTTGCGCGAAGCCGCGCGCCAGCTCGCCGCTCTTCGCGATGCCTTGAACAACTACAGTGGCCACGCCGTGCACAGCGTCGACCGCTTCGCCCGCAAGCACCCGCTATGGTTGGCGGCAGGCGGCCTGGCGGTGGGCATTCTGTTGAGTCGCCTGTTGCGCAAGCGCCGCAGCCGCGCTGATGACTACTACCATGGAGGGACGCTGCGATGAACGACGATCTTCGGCAACCGCCACTGGAGCCCTCGCTGCTCGGCCTGCTGCGCCAGCTGACGCGAGAGGTGCAGACGCTGTTCACCAAGGAACTGGCGCTGGCCAAGGTCGAGCTCAATGCTTCGCTGCAAGCCACCAAGACCGGCATCGCCGCCGTCGCGGGCGGTGCCATCGTGCTGCTGTGCGGCGTACTGATGCTGCTGCTCGCCGCCGTCTACGGCCTCAGCGAAGTGATGCCGCCCTGGGCAGCCGCACTGATCGTCGGTGTCGTGGTGATCGTGATCGGCCTGATCATGCTCAAGGTCGGGCAGCAGAAATTCGCCCCTTCCCAACTCACTCCCGAACGCACACTGGATTCCTTGCAGAAAGACAAGGAAGCGGTGCAGAGGCAAATGTCATGAGTACCCACAGCAGCATCGCCGCCGAATCGCTCAAGTCCCCGGACGTGCTCGAACAGGAAATTGACCAGCAGCGCAGCCGTATCGATGCACTCATCGATGATGTGGAGGCACGCCTGACCCCGCAACGGCTGATCGACCAGGCCCTGGCCTATGGCCGTGACAGTGGCGGCCTGGAAATGGCCGAACGCCTGGGGCAGACCCTCAAGGCCAATCCGGTACCCGTTGCCATGACCGCCATCGGCTTGGTCTGGCTGGCCGTCGAGCAGACGCGCCGACACACGCCGAAGGCGCCCGAGCCGGACTTGCCGGAGGATCACGAATCCCTGGCCGATGCCCTGCACAGTGCCAAACAGTCGCTGGAACAAAGCACTCAGGCCGCGCGCCGCAAACTGCACGACCTCGCCGATGGCGCCAGCGCTGCGACCGAGCAGGTCAAGCAGAGCGCCAACGCCGTGGGCCAGGCCGTGCATCGCCACCCGTGGGCCTTTGCGGCTGCCGGTTTGGCGGCAGGCGCCTTGGTGGGGCTGCTGGGCACGGGTCGCCGGCACTCACCAGAAGAGGGGCTGCCGCGGGAAAGCTACGTGGTGCCGGATATCGAAGCCGGCTTCGATGAACTGGCCGATGTGCCGGATGACGAGCCGCCTTTTCGCCCCGGTGCTATCTGACGCCGGGTAAAGGCGAAACGCAGAAACGAAAAAAGCGCCCTAGGGCGCTTTTTTGCGTTGCTTCCGGGTGTTCAGTGGGCCCTGGAAGCGATATATGGCGCAGCGGACGGGACTCGAACCCGCGACCCCCGGCGTGACAGGCCGGTATTCTAACCGACTGAACTACCGCTGCGCATACCTCGATTGGTGGGTGATGACGGGATCGAACCGCCGACCCTCTGCTTGTAAGGCAGATGCTCTCCCGGCTGAGCTAATCACCCTTCACTCTCGAAGTGGGGCGCATTCTAGAGAGCACCCTGCCCCTTGGCAACCCCCTTTGCGAAAAAAATTTATTGGCGATCCAAAGGCTTAGCAATCGCCGCCATTTGGCGGGGCAAATCACATGACGACTCGATACGGGGTTGGCCTAATCCACCAGCGGAAGGAATAATGCGCCCTCGCGCGGGTCTGATCGTCGCGCGGCGTGATTCCCTGTCCGCCGCCAGACCGCCCATGCGCTGCCTGAGGCAGCTGCCATGCGCCCGAATTGAAGATTTCCTGCGCGCTGCGGCGCGCACCCGTTAACTGGAGACAACCCGCTCATGTGGTTTCGCAACCTGCTGGTCTACCGCCTCACCCAGGACGTCGACTTCGATACCGAAAAACTGGAGGCCGCACTGGCCGCCAAGCCGGCGCGCCCCTGCGCCAGCCAGGAACTGGCTACCTATGGGTTCGTCGCCCCTTTCGGCAAGGGCGAGGACGCACCGCTGGTGCATGAAAGCCAGGGCTTCCTGCTGATCTCCGCCCGCAAGGAAGAGCGTATTCTGCCCGGCAGCGTGGTCAAGGACGCCGTGAAGGAGAAGGTCGACGAGATCGAAAGCGAGCAGATGCGCAAGGTCTACAAGAAGGAGCGCGAGCAGATCAAGGACGAGATCGTCCAGGCCTTCCTGCCCCGCGCCTTCATTCGCAAGTCCGCGACCTTCGCCGCCATCGCCCCGGCCCAGGGCCTGATCATCGTCAACGCCTCGAGCCCCAAGCGCGCCGAAGACCTGCTGTCGACCCTGCGCGAAGCCATCGGCTCGCTGCCGGTGCGCCCGCTGACCGTAAAGATCGCCCCGAGCGCGACCATGACCGACTGGGTCAAGGCCCAGCAGGCCGCTGCCGACTTCCACGTGCTGGACGAGTGCGAGCTGCGCGACACCCACGAAGACGGCGGCATCGTGCGCTGCAAGCGCCAGGACCTGACCGGCGAAGAAGTGCAACTGCACATGAGCTCCGGCAAGCAGGTGACCCAACTGTCCCTGGCCTGGCAGGACAAGCTGTCCTTCGTGCTCGATGACAAGCTGGTGGCCAAGCGCCTGAAGTTCGAAGACCTGCTGCAGGAGCAGGCCGAGCAGGATGGTGGCGACGATGACCTGAGCCAGCAGGACGCCAGCTTCACGCTGATGATGCTGACCCTGATCGAGTTCCTGCCGGCGTTGTTCGAAGCCCTGGGCGGTGAAGATACCCCGCAAGGCATTTGAGATAGCGCGATGCGTCAAGGTGGACCGGGCGCTTTACCCGTCCACCTTCAAACCCGCCGGTTACACTGTTTCCCCGCCCCATCCGACAGCCACAGCTGTCTATCCAAAAATAACTGGCTACACAGCGCTCCGCCTTGGGAGCCTGCTACGGCTTATAGGGAATTTCTGCCATGTCCGCCATGATCGCCCTCAGCCGCTTCGTCGGCAATACCTTCGCCATCTGGGTTCTGCTGTTCGCCGTGCTGGCGTTTCTGCTGCCGAGTGCCTTCCTGCCGCTCACCGCGTTCATCGTGCCGCTGCTCGGGCTGATCATGTTCGGCATGGGCCTGACCCTGAAGACCGAGGATTTTCGTGAAGTGGCCCGCCATCCACTGCGCGTACTGATCGGCGTGCTGGCGCAGTTCATCATCATGCCAGGCATGGCCTGGTTGCTCTGCCAGCTGTTCGCCCTGCCGCCGGAAATCGCCGTTGGCGTGATCCTGGTCGGCTGCTGCCCTGGGGGCACCGCCTCGAACGTCATCACCTGGTTCGCCAAGGGCGATGTGGCCTTGTCCGTCGGCATCACCGCGGTGACCACCTTGCTGGCGCCCATCGTCACGCCGGCACTGATCTGGCTGCTGGCCTCGGAATGGCTGCCGGTATCGTTCTGGGCGATGTTCAGTTCGATCCTGCAGATGGTGCTGCTGCCCATCGTGCTTGGCCTGGTTGCCCAGCGCCTTCTGGGTGAGCGGGTCAAGCTGGCGGTCGACGTACTGCCGCTGATTTCGGTGGTGTCCATCGTCGCCATTGTTGCCGCGGTAGTGGCGGCCAGCCAGGCGAAGATCGCCGAGTCGGGCCTGATCATCATGGCGGTGGTGATACTGCATAACACCCTGGGGCTGGGCCTCGGTTATCTGGCCGGGCTGCTGACCGGCATGCCCCTGGCGCAACGCAAGACGCTGTCCATCGAGGTCGGCATGCAGAACTCCGGGCTCGGCGCGGCCCTGGCCAGCGCCCACTTCTCCCCGCTGGCGGCGGTGCCCAGCGCGTTGTTCAGCGTGTGGCATAACCTCTCCGGCGCGTTGCTGGCCACCTTCCTGCGGCGCATGAAGGACGACAAGCCGGCCGATTGAACGGCTTGCCCCAACCGGCCAATCGTGCACAATAATGGAGCGCTCCGGGGACGACCCCGGCTCGGGTGCATCATTATCGGGGACGACCCCATTCGACTGGAGTCGCCCTATGTCCTGGATCATCCTGTTCTTCGCCGGCCTGTTCGAGGTCGGCTGGGCCGTCGGCCTGAAGTACACCGACGGCTTCACTCGCCCTCTGCCGACCGTGCTCACGGTGGCCGCCATGGTGGTCAGCCTGGGCCTGCTCGGTTTGGCCATGAAGGAGCTGCCACTGGGCACCGCTTACGCGATCTGGACGGGCGTAGGCGCCGTCGGCACGGTGATCGCCGGGATCATCCTGTTCGGTGAGTCCATGGCGCTGATCCGCCTGGCCAGCGTGGCGTTGATCATCTGCGGGCTTATCGGCCTGAAGATGAGCCACGGCTGAGATGACAGAGCCCGCCGATTGGCGGGCTCTTTGTTCAGGTAGCTGGAATCAACCTTGGGTATCGCTTCGCTCAACCCAGGCTACCCATCCCGTAGCCCTGGTCGAGCGTAGCGACACCCGGGTGCTGATCTTAAGCTCTAGCGATTATCCCCACGCAACGCCTTCACCTCGGCCTGCAGCACCTGCCGCGTCGCCACCGTTGCCTCGATGGGCGCGCCCGCTACCAGGTCGATCCGCGACCAGAAGCGGCGGAACAGGCCCTTGCGCGGGTCACGGCTGAAGAAGCTGCCCCACAGCCCGCCCAGCGCCATGGGAATCACCGGCACCGGGTTGTCCTGCAGGATGCGCTCCACGCCCGCCTTGAACTCGTCGATCTCGCCGTCGGCGGTCAGCTTGCCCTCGGGAAAGATGCACACCAACTCGCCGTCGCGCAGGTATTCGCCGATGCGCTTGAATGCCGCATCGAACACCAGCAGGTCTTCGCTGCGCCCGGCGATCGGCACCGTACCGGCGGTGCGGAAGATGAAGTTGAGCACCGGCAGGTTGTAGATCTTGTAGTACATGACGAAGCGCACCGGGCGACGCACCGCACCACCGATCAGCAGCGCATCGACGAACGACACGTGGTTGCACACCAGCACCGCCGGCCCCTCTTCCGGAATCGAGTCGAGGCCCTTGTGCGACACCCGGTACATGGAGTGGCCGAGCATCCAGATCAGGAAGCGCATGGTGAATTCGGGGACGATCTTGAAGATGTAACTGTTGACCGCCACGTTCATCAGCGAAATGACCAGGAACAGCTGGGGGATCGACAGCCCGGCGACGCTCAGGAACAGGATCGAAACCACTGCCGAGACGACCATGAACGCCGCATTGAGAATGTTGTTGGCGGCGATCACCCGGGCCCGCTCGTTCTCGGCGGTGCGTGACTGGATCAACGCATACAGCGGCACGATGTAGAAGCCGCCGAACACGCCAATGCCGAGGATCGAGGCCATTACCCACCAGGCGTGGCCGAAGCCCAGCAGCGCCAGCCAGTCGTAGGGCTGCGCCGCCTCGGGAATGCCACCCGAGGCCGCCCAGAGCAGGATGCCGAACACCGTCAGGCCGATGGAACCGAACGGCACCAGGCCGATTTCCACCTTGCGCCCGCTCATGCGCTCGCAGAGCATCGATCCCAGGGCGATGCCCACCGAGAACACGGTGAGAATCAGGGTGACCACGCTCTCGTCACCGTGCAGCCACTCCTTGGAATAGGCCGGGATCTGCGTCAGGTACACCGCGCCGAGAAACCAGAACCACGAGTTGCCGACCAGCGAGCGCGACACCGCCTTGGGCTGCGTAAGGCCCATGCGCAGGGTCAGCCAGGTTTGCCGGAAAATGTTCCAGTCCAGCGCCAGATCCGGCAGCGCGGCACCGGCCCGCGGAATGCCGCGGGCCGACAGGTAGCCGAGCATCGCCACCAGCACCACCGAGACGGCGACGATCACGCTGTAGTGAACACTGGTGAGCATGATGCCGGCGCCGATGGTGCCCGCCAGAATCGCCAGAAAGGTGCCCATTTCCACCAGTGCGTTGCCGCCCACCAACTCCTCGGGCTTGAGCGCCTGGGGCAGGATCGAGTACTTCACCGGGCCGAACAGCGCCGATTGAATGCCCATGGTGAACAGCACCGCGAGCATCAGCGTCAGGTTGCCGAGCAGCACACCGAGGGCGCCGACCAGCATGATGAAAATCTCGAAGAACTTCAGCCGACGGATCAGCAGGTCCTTGGCGAACTTCTCGCCGAACTGGCCGCCGAGGGCGGAAAACAGGAAGAACGGCAGGATGAACAGCATGGCCGCGACGTTGACCAGCAGGTCGCGATCCGCCTCCAGGCTGAGCTTGAAGAGAATCGCCAGGATCAACGACTGCTTGAAGATGTTGTCGTTGAACGCGCCGAGCAGCTGCGTGACGAAGAACGGCAGGAAGCGCCGGCTTTTCAGCAGAGCGAATTGCGAGTGCTGAGTCATCGATACCTTTCCCTTTGCGGATTCGATGAGCATTGGACTGCAACGGCTCGGGCAAAGCCACAGCCGCGGGCATTTTTATCGACACGTCGCGCCTTTTCAGTTGAACAGCGGGTTGCCACGCAGGCGCGCCACGGCCAGGTCGACGAAGGCGCGCACCTTGGCCGGCGCCTGACGGCCCTCGGGGTACAGCACGTGGATCGGCAGCGGTGGCTCCTCGAAGCCTTCCAGCACGACCTGCAGCGCGCCCTCCTGCAGCGCCTGGCCGACCTGATAGTGCAGCACCCGGGTCAGCCCCCAGCCGGCCCTGGCGGTGGCGATCGCCGACTCGTTGGTGTTGCATTGCAGCACCGGGTCGACCAGCACTCGCTGGCCCTCGGAGAAGCGCCATTCCGGCGAAGCCCAGGCGCTCTGCGACACGGCGATGCGATGGTGTTTCAAGTCGGCGGGCGTGGTCGGTACGCCGTATTTCCCCAGGTAACACGGCGCCGCGCAGATCACCCGGCGTACCGCGCCGACCTGGATGGCGGTAAAGCCCGAATCCGCCAGGTGTCCGATACGAACCGCCACGTCGATGCCCTCGTCGAGGATATTCACCGGCCGGTCGACGAAAAAGGTGCGCGCGTGCATGCCTGGGTAGGCATCCAGGTAATCGAGCACCAGGGGCAGCACGTGCAGGTGGCCGAACATCGACGCAGCGGTCACCGCCAGGGTGCCGGACGGTTCGGCGTAATGCCCGGCTGCGGCCAGTTCCGCCTCGGCGATATCGGCGAGAATGCGCCGACAATCCTGCAGGTAGCGGCTGCCGGCATCGGTGGTCTTCACCGAACGCGTGGTGCGCACCAGCAGCCGCGCGCCGATCAGGTCCTCGAGGCCGGCGACGATGCGCGTCACCGCCGGCGCGCTCATGTGCATCTGCCGCGCGGTACTGGCGAAGCTGCCCGTCTCCGCGACCTTCACGAATACCCGCATCGCCTGCCAACGATCCATCCACCCGCTCCTCTGCTTTAGGCGTTGGCTGCGCTGGTGGCGCAGCCCAGCGAGTATGCCGTATCCGCGCGTCCTGAGCGGCAATGCGGTTCAGGCTGCATGGTCGAGCGCCCACGCAGGAACGCGGGGCGCCATCACCCTACCGGCCATCCACGATCTCGTAGGAAAGGCTTCAGCCTCGAGCTCTTGCGCGTCCTGCCAGCCAAAATCGAGCTTGAAGGCAGCTACGACAAAACTGCGCGCGCGGCTGCCCGAGGTTCGCTCTCTGCGCCGCTCAGAGCGCCAGCTCCAGGCGCTCGTCATCGGCGCCTTGCGGCTGCGCCGGCACTGCGCAGCAGATCAGCACTTCATCGTCGCCGTGGGGCGCGCTGGGTTCTTTCAGGTAGCTCACCGCGCCTTTCACCAAGCGCGTCTTGCAGGTGCCGCAAGAGCCCTCGCGGCAACTGAACTCCGGTTCCAGGCCTCTGGCCTCGGCCAGTTCCAGCAAGGTGCCGGAGCCCGGAGTCCAGCGCCCCTCCTTCAGCGACTCGGTAAACAGCACCGGCACCGCCTCGGTGGCCGGCGGAGCCGTCACGGCGGCCGCCGCCGGCTGATCGGGGCGACGCACCAGGGACGCCGGCCCGAAGCCTTCGGCATGGATGCGCCCATCAGCGATGTTGTAGCCGCGCAGGCCGTCGTACAGTCCCTGGGTGAAGGCCGGCGGCCCGCACAGGTAGAAGGCGTAACCGTCGAAGGCCAGATAACGGGTCAGCAGCGCCATGTCGATGCGCCCAGCGGTGTCGTAATCGACACCCGGCTCGGCGCCACTGCTGTCGCTCAGCACCCGCACCAGCCTGACCGCGCCCTGGGCGGCGGCCACCAGGTCGCCGAGTTCGCGGTCGAAGGCGCGCTCGGCTTTCGAGCGCGCGGCGTAGAACAATGTGACCGGCCTGATCCGCTGCCGGCGCCAGCCTTCGTAGACCACATGGCGCAGCATCGCCAGCATCGGCGTGATGCCGATGCCACCGGCCAGCAGCACCAGCGGGCGCTCCTCCTGCGCATCGAGGGTGAATGCCCCGGCCGGTGCGCGGGCGTCGATCAGATCGCCCTCGCGCAACCCGTCATGGATGAATTGCGACACCCGCCCCTCGCGCTTGACGCTGATCCGGTAGATGCCATCGGACGGCGCCACCGACAGGGTGTAGGTACGAATCAGCGGCTTCTCGCCCGCCGCCACTCGCAGCCGAATCGGCAGATGCTGGCCGGCCAGGTGCGGCAATACCCCGGCACCGTCGACCGGCTCCAGATGCAGGGAACGGATCGACCGACTTTCCTGAACGATGCGCGCAATCCTCATTGGCCGCCACTGCGTGGCGTACTGAGCCGCGCGCAGCTGATCGGCGGCCTGTTGCCAGTTGCCGGTGAGCAGCGAGCTGTCCGCCCAGCCGTCCTCGCGCAGGGCCCAGCGCAGGGCCATGGCAGCCGGGCGTCGTACGATACGCCGGGGCCGGAAGGTCCACAGCCGCTCGGCGCCCCGAAAGGCGCCGATTTCCGGGGATTCGAAGATGACCTCGGCGTCACCGCTCAGTTGCAGCACGCCGCCCGTGGCGAAATCCACGAACAGCAGACCGGCCTTGCCGTTGAGCACGATGTTGCCGAGGGTGGAAAAGAACAGGTTGCCGTTGAAGTCCGGGATGGTCAGGGTGCCGTCGGCATCGATGCGCACGAAGCCGGTGTTGCCGCCACGGTGCGAGACGTCCACCTGGCGCTGCCCGTCGACATCGGCATAGGTCGCCACGAAAAAGGTGTCGGCGCCTTCGATCACTGCCCGCGCCGCGGCATCCAGCGCCGGCAACTGCTCGACGGTAGCGGCGAACGGCGCCGCCGGATCACGGGCGAAGGTGAAATCGCGCTGCTGGATGTAGCGTGGGCAGTTGCCAAAACTCTGCTCGACCGCTACCCGCAGGCCCTTGCCACCCGCCACCACCACGCCGTTCATGCGGTTACGCCGTCGGCTGTGCAGTTCGATGCCCAGGAGGCCCAGCGCAGCGCCCTCGCCCATGCCTTGGGCGACAGGGTCGTCGGCCTGGGGCCGGGCGGCAATGTCCAGCGTGGTGGGCGTCGGCGAGGCCATGAAACCGGCCTGGCCCTCGAGCAGGCCGGCCCAGGCATCGCCCTGCCCATCCACGCTGCCCAGCACGATGAACGGCAGCTGGGCGTAGAAATCCCGGTGCTGGTCGGGCATGAAGTCGCGCACCACGCGTTTGCCGACCGCATCCATTCGTTCGGCGACGCCGAGCTTTTCCTGAATGAATGTTTCACCCGAATGCCAGGGTGCGGGCGTTTTCGCGAGATCGGTCATGGCGGTTCTCCTGGAGGCGGTGGTGCGCAGGCTCAGGCGTTGGCGGTCAGCCCGGCAGGCGTCTGGGGAATGGCCACGAAGCCGGGCAGCGCCTCGATGCGCGCCAGGAAAGCCCGGACCTGCTTGTAGGCCGACAGGTCGACGTTGCCCTCCGGCGCCCGCGCCAGGTAGCTGTACAGCGCCACGTCGGCGATGGTCGGGTGGTCGGCGGCCAGCCACTGGCGATCGCTCAGGTGGCGCTCCAGGCGGGCGAGCAGTACGTGGGCACGGGCGATCACTTCTTCGGCATTGAAGTCGGCACCGAACACCGTGATCAGGCGCGCCGCGCAAGGGCCGTAAGCCAGTTCGCCGGCGGCCACGGACAGCCAGCGCTGCACCGCCGCCGCACCAGCGGGGTCTTCCGGCAGCCAGTCGGTGCGCCCGGTCTTCTTGGCCAGGTAAACGAGGATGGCGTTGGAGTCGGCGACCACCACGCCGTCGTCTTCCAGCACCGGCACCTGGCCGAAGGGGTTGAGCGCGAGAAATTCAGGCTGCTTGTTGGCACCGCCGGCCAGGTCGACCTCGACCAGCTCGGGCTTCAGGCCCAGCAACGAAGCGAACAGAACGGCGCGGTGGGCATGGCCGGACAGGGGGACGTGATGGATTTTCATGGGTCGGCTCCTGGTTGACGGTGGGCCGGGAGAAGTCCCGAGCCGTGCAACCAGCTTGCGACCGCAGCGCGTTTTGAGGAATACGCGTTGTCGGCATTACTTTATTGCGATAAATGGAACAATCCGATTACGCGTCAGATCGGCAATTGCCCCAGCGCCCAGCGCAACCCGAAGAAGATCAGCAATCCGCCGCCGATGGTCGCCAGTAGATGGCGCGTCACCACGGCGATGACGATGGTTGCCAGACCCGCCAGCAGATAGGCGTTGTCCCAGCTCAGTGCCCAGTTGCGCCCGTCCGGCAGGAGCATGGCTGGCACCACGATGGCGGTCAGCACCGCGGTCGGCACGTAATGCAGGGCCTGGCGCACCGCCTGGGGAAAGCGCAGGTTGGGAAAGGCGAACAGGCTGTAGCGCGTGGCGAAGGTGATCGCCAGCATGCCGAGGATCAGGATCCAGTTTTCCATCAGCAGAGCTCCTCCTGCAGGGGCGCCTGGACGCGTTCGAGCAACACGCCGATCACGATGCCGGCAAAGGCGGCAGCCATCAGCCCGAGTTTGTACGGCAGGTCGTGAAAGATCAGCGCGACCACCGCCGCCACCAGGGCGGCAGCCACCTGGGGGCGATTGCGCAGCATCGGCACGACGATGCCGACGAAGGTGGCGATCATCGCGAAATCCAGCCCCCAGGCGGCGAGGTTCGGTACCGCCTGGCCGAACAGCAGGCCAATCAGCGTGCAGCCGATCCAGTTGCCGTACATGGCAAGGCCCGCGCCAAGAAAGTACCAGTGCTTGTTTGGCGAATCGTCGCGCTGGGCGTAGCGCTGCTGCACCACGGCAAAGGCCTCGTCGGTCAGCCAGAACGCCAGCGGGATACGCCAGCGCTTGGGCAGGTGGCGCACGAACGGCTGCAGGGTGGCGCTGTACAGCGCATGGCGCAGATTGACCACCAGGGTGGTCAGCCACAGCACCGCCAGGGTGGCGCCGCCGGTGAGCAGGCTGACGGCGATGAACTGCGCGGAGCCGGCGAACACCAGCACCGACATGCCGATGGTCTGCCAGGCGTCGAGCCCGGCGGCACCGGCCAGGCTGCCATAGATGATGCCAAACGGCATGGCGCCGAGCAGCATCGGCAGCATGTCGCGCAGGCCCTGGAAGAATTCTTGGTATCGGGACATCGGCTTATCGCCTGGCTGAAAAGATCGCCTGCGGGCGACCAGAAGCGCATCAGGCTAGCCCAGCCTGCTCTGGCTGTCTTGAACGATCTTGCGCAGTCGTACAGCAGGTAGCCTGGGTTGAGCGCAGCGATACCCAGGATGTGGCAACCAGCAACCTGCTCTCTCCCAATCAGTGTCGATAGGCAAAAACAGCTTCAGCGTAGTACCTGTGGGAGCGCGCCATGCGCGCGAAAAATCGCGGGCATGGACTAGGCGTCCCCGCCCGATCCCACAGGTGTAATTCGCAGGGAAAGCTGCGGCTGCGCTCAACCGCAGGCTAGGGGCTGCGATGGCAAGCCTTGCGGTATTCACCGGGCCCCACGCCATACACCTGCTTGAACTGTCGCGTCAGGTGGCTTTGGTCGGCGAAGCCCAGTTGCAGCGCCACGCTCAGCGGTGCACAGCCGTCACGCAGCAACGCCCGCGCCTGCTCCAACCGGCGTTGCTGCAGCCAGGCATGGGGCGGCAGGCCGGTGGCGCGGCGAAACACCCGGGCGAAATGGAACGGCGAGAGGTTCACCGCGGCCGCCAGTTCCTCCAGCGATGGCGGCTCGCCCAGGCGCGCGGCCAGCAGCTCCTTGGCCAGGCTCACCGCCCGCGGTTCCAGGCCGGCGACGGCCGCCTGCCTGACCCCGGCATGACGCTGGAACAGCATCAGCAGCGTCTCGCGCCATGCCGTCTGCTGGTGCAGCACATTGGCATCGCTGTCGAGCAGGCGGTGCAACTGACCGAAGGCCCGATGCAGTTCGACGTCCTGCAGCACGCTGGCGGCGAACGACGGCAGGCCGCGGTGCGCCAGGCCCAGTTCGTCGAGCACGCCATTGACCTGGGCCGGCGCCGGGTAGAAGGCGCGGTACAACCAACCCTGCTCATGGGCCGACGAGCCGGTGTGCACTTCATCCGGGTTGATCAGCACCATGCTGCCGACCGGCGCCAGGTGATCGGCACCGCGGTGGCGAAAGCGCTGGGCGCCGTGCTCGATCACGGTGAACACGAAACCTTCATGCACGTGCGGGGTGAAGCGCTGCTTGATGTAGCGCGCCTGCAGCAGCTCCACGCCGGCCAGCGCGGGGCTTTCCCAGAAGCGGATGCGTTCGCCGGAGGGCATGGCTCACACGCCGAAGCGTGCCTCCAGCCCGGCCTTGACCACCGGCCATTCCTGATCGGTGATGCTGTACAGCACGGTGTCGTCGAGGCGCCCGTCGGCCAGGCGGCGATGATTGCGCAGCAGGCCCTCGCGAACCGCGCCGAGCTTTTCGATGGCGCGCTGGGAGCGCTGGTTGCTGGCGGCGGTTTTCAGCTGCACACGCACCATCTGCCAGCTCTCGAAGGCGTGGCGCAGCATCAGGTACTTGATCATGTTGTTCAGGCCGGTGCCGTGCTGGGCGGAGTCCAGCCAGGTCCAGCCGATTTCCACCGCCGGCAGGGTCGGCATGAAGTCGGCGAAGCGCGTGGTGCCGACGATCTGGTCGGCGAGGCGAATCACGAAGGGCAAGGCGCGCTCTTCGCGCTGCTCCTGCAGGGCCAGGCGGTACCAGTCCAGACGCTGGGTGCCGCTCATGTAGAGCAGCTCATCACGGTTGGCTTCGGCCAGGCTGACCAGCGCCGGAATATCGCCATCGAGCAACGGTTCGATGCGCAGGGCACCGCGCTGCAGGGTGATCAATTGCGGCTTGAACATCGGTTTTCTCCAGGTACAACGCTTGCCAGGCGTGTCAGTTTCTCACCGAATAAACGGCCTGTCTGCCAAAAAACGGCAGCGCCCAGCGTGCCGCAAGTGCACGGCGGTGCCCCTGCGACCTTGGTCGCGCCTGACGCTGCGCCGCTTTGCTGCGACACTACGCAGGCGTGCCAAGGTACGCTCGCACCATTGCCCTTCTGTTTCGTGGAGTCTGCATGTCGCTGTCCAGTTGGCTTATCGCTGCAGTCGCCCTGCTCTACATGGCCGTGCTGTTCGCCATCGCCTTCTACGGTGACCGCCGCCGCAAGCCACTGCCGCCGAAAGTCCGCGCCTGGGTCTACTCGCTGTCGCTGGCGGTGTACTGCACCAGCTGGACCTTCTTCGGCGCCGTCGGCCAGGCGGCCGAGCAACTGTGGTCGTTCCTGCCCATCTACCTGGGGCCGATGCTGCTTCTGCTGTTCGCCCCCTGGGTGATCGAGAAGATGGTGCTGATCAGCAAGCAGGAGAACATCACCTCGATCGCCGACTTCATCGCCGCGCGCTACGGCAAGTCGCAGTCCCTGGCCATCGTCGTCGCGCTGATCTGCCTGGTCGGCGTGCTGCCCTACATCGCCCTGCAGCTCAAGGGCATCGTGCTCGGCGTGAACCTGCTGATCGGCTCGGAAACCGACGCCGACGGCACCCGCGCCCAGGACACCGCGCTGATCGTCTCGGTGATCCTGGCGCTGTTCACCATCGTATTCGGCACTCGCAATCTGGACGTCACCGAGCACCACCGCGGCATGGTGCTGGCCATCGCTTTCGAGTCGCTGGTCAAGCTGCTGGCCTTCATCGCCGTCGGCGCGTTCGTGACCTTCGGGCTGTTCAACGGTTTCGGCGACTTGTTCAGTCAGGCGCAGCGCAGCCGCGAGCTGGAGGCGTACTGGGCCGAGGCGGTGAACTGGCCGGCGATGCTGGTGCAGACCGGCATGGCGATGATCGCCATCGTCTGTCTGCCGCGGCAGTTCCACGTCACCGTGGTGGAGAACACCGACCCCCGCGACCTGCGCCTGGCGCGCTGGGTGTTCCCGCTGTACCTGCTGCTGGCCGCGCTGTTCGTGATTCCCATCGCCCTGGCCGGGCAGATGCTGCTGCCCGGCGGAGTGAGCCCGGACTCCTTCGTGATCAGCCTGCCGCTCGCCGAAGCCCACCCGGCGCTGGCCCTGCTGGCCTTCATCGGTGGCGCGTCGGCGGCCACCGGCATGGTGATCGTCGCGTCGGTGGCGCTGTCGACGATGATCTCCAACGACATGCTGCTGCCCTGGCTGCTGCACCGCAAAAGCACCGAACGGCCGTTCGAGGCCTTCCGCCACTGGATGCTCACCGCGCGACGGGTCAGCATCGTGCTGATCCTGCTGCTGGCCTATGTGTGCTATCGCCTGCTCGGCACCAACGCCAGCCTGGCGACCATCGGGCAGATCTCCTTCGCCGCCATCGGCCAACTGGCGCCGGCGATGTTCGGCGCCCTGGTGTGGAAGCAGGCCAACCGCCGCGGCGTGTTCGCCGGGTTGATCACCGGCGCGGCGCTGTGGATCTACACCCTGGTGCTGCCGGTGCTGGCCCGCGGCCTGGGCTGGCCGCTGGACATCTTCCCCGGCCTGCGCACCCTGCTCTACGCGCCGATCGGCTTCGAGGTCGACGCCCTGACCCGCGGCGTGGTGCTGTCGCTGGCCGGCAACCTGACGCTGTTCGCCTGGGTATCGTTCTTCTCGCGCACCCGGGTGTCCGAGCACTGGCAGGCTGGGCGCTTCGTCAACCACGACTTCGGCAACAAACAGGGCGGCCGCGGCGCCCTGGCGGTGCAGGTCAACGACCTGCTGCTGCTCGCCGGCCGCTTCGTCGGCGAAGAACGCGCGCAGGAAAGCTTCAGCCACTTCGCCCGTCGCCAGGGCAAGGCCTTCAACTCGGCGCAGCCGGCCAACAGCGAATGGATCGCCCACACCGAGCGCCTGCTTGCCGGCGTGCTCGGCGCCTCGTCGACCCGTGCGGTGGTCAAGGCGGCCATCGAAGGCCGCGACATGCAGGTCGAGGACGTGGTGCGCATCGTCGACGAAGCCAGCGAGGTGCTGCAGTTCAACCGCGCCCTGCTTCAGGGCGCCATCGAGAACATCAGCCAGGGCATCAGCGTGGTCGATCAGTCCCTGCGCCTAGTGGCCTGGAACCAGCGCTACCTGGAAATCTTCGAGTACCCGGACGGGCTGATCTGCGTCGGCCGGCCGATCGCCGAGATCATCCGCTTCAACGCCGAGCGCGGCATGCTCGGCAGCGCCGACGTCGAGGAAAGCGTCGCCAAGCGCCTGTACTGGATGCGCCAGGGCACCGCCCACAGCTACGAGCGGGTGTTTCCCAATGGGCGGGTCATCGAGCTGATCGGCAACCCCATGCCCGGCGGCGGCTTCGTCATGAGCTTCACCGACATCACCGAATTCCGCGAAGCCGAGCGCGCCCTCAAGGCCGCCAACGAAGGCCTCGAACAGCGCGTCGCCGAGCGCACCCATGAACTGTCGCAACTGAACAAGGCGCTGACCGCCGCCACCGGCGTGGCCGAAGCCGCCAACGCCTCGAAGACCCGCTTTCTCGCCGCGGTCAGCCATGACCTGATGCAACCGCTGAACGCCGCCCGGCTGTTCTCCGCCGCCCTCTCCCACCAGGAAGAAGCGCTGCCCCACGAGGCTCAGGAGCTGGTGCGCCACCTGGACAGCTCGCTGCGCTCGGCCGAGGATCTGATCAGCGACCTGCTGGACATCTCACGCCTGGAGAACGGCCGCATCACCCCGGACCGCAATGCCTTCGCCCTCAACAGCCTGTTCGACACCCTGGGTGCCGAATTCCGCGTGCTGGCCGCCGAGCATGGCGTGGATTTCCACATGCAGGGCAGCAAACTGCGGGTAGACAGCGACAGCAAGCTGCTGCGCCGCGTGCTGCAGAACTTCCTCACCAACGCCTTCCGCTACGCCAAGGGCCGTGTACTGCTCGGCGTGCGCCGCCAGGGCGCGAATCTGCGCCTGGAGGTCTGGGATCGCGGCCCGGGCATTCCCGAAGACAAACGACAGACCATCTTCGAAGAATTCAAACGCCTGGACAGCCACCAGACCCGCGCCGAAAAAGGCCTGGGCCTGGCGATCGCCGACGGGCTGTGCCGCGTGCTCGGCCACAGCCTGGAAGTGCGTTCCTGGCCCGGCAAAGGCAGCGTGTTCAGCGTCACCGTGCCGATCGCTCGCCACCAGGCGCCAGCGGCCCAGCGGGCACGGCCGGAAAGCAGCGGCCAACTGCTCACCGGCACCCAGGTGCTGTGCATCGACAACGAGGAAAGCATCCTTACCGGCATGCACAGCCTGCTCTCGCGCTGGGGCTGCCAGGTCTGGTCGGCGCGCACCCGCGCCGAATGCGAGCAGCTGCTCGACGAGGACGTACGCCCGCACCTGGCCCTGGTCGACTATCACCTGGACGAAGGCGACACCGGCACCGAGCTGATGGCCTGGCTGCGCACCCGCCTGGGCGAGCCGGTGCCCGGCGTGGTGATCAGCGCCGACGGCCGCCCCGAACTGATCGCCCAGGTGCACGCCGCCGGCCTGGATTTTCTGCCCAAGCCGGTGAAGCCAGCGGCGCTGCGGGCGTTGATCAGCCGGCATTTGCCGTTGCAGTAGAGCGGCAGGATAGCGATGCACTACCTGTGAGAACTGACGGGGCGCCCGCGTCCATCGAGCTCGTAGCCGGATCTTGCAAAGCCGTGCATTTCCTGCGAAAAACGCGGCCTTCTGCACTCTCGGAACCCCAGCAATGAGCGACGAACTACGTATCGAAGATATCCACCCGGGCGATGGCAAGGCGGTGGTCAAAGGCGCGCTGATCACCACCCAGTACCGCGGCTGGCTGGAGGACGGCACCGAGTTCGACTCGTCCTATTCGCGCGGCAAGCCGTTCCAGTGCGTGATAGGCACCGGACGTGTGATCAAAGGTTGGGATCAGGGCCTAATGGGCATGCAGGTCGGTGGCAAGCGCCGGTTGTTCGTGCCGGCGCACCTGGCCTATGGCGAGCGCTCGGTAGGCGCGATAACGCCAAACTCCAACCTGAACTTCGAAATCGAATTGCTGGAAGTGCTGACGCGCGACGACTGAGCCGCAACATCAGCGCCCGGCTCAGTCCGGCTCCAGCTCATCCAGCGGCAACCCGGCTGCCCGCTCGAGCAGCTCGGGCGGCAGGCTCTTGCTGGCCCGGGCGCCAAGCAGCTTGAGGTTCTCGGCGCGGCTGATCAGGTTGCCGCGCCCGTCCACCAGCTTGTTGCGCGCGCCGGAATAGGCCTTGTCGAGCTGTTGCAGGCGCATGCCCACTTCGTCCAGATCCTGGATGAAGGCCACGAACTTGTCGTACAGCGCCCCTGCCCGCTCGGCGATTTCCCGAGCGTTCTGACTCTGCCGTTCCTGGCGCCACAGGCTGTCGATCACCCGCAGGGTCGCCAGCAGCGTGGTCGGGCTGACGATCACGATGTGCTGGTCGAAGGCTTCCTGGAACAGCCCCGGATCAGCCTGCAAAGCCGCTGCGAATGCGGCCTCGATCGGCACGAAAAGCAGCACGAAATCCAGGCTGTGCAGCCCGTCGAGGTGCTGGTAGTCCTTGAGCGACAGGCCCTTGAGGTGGCTGCGCAGCGAAAGTACATGCTGTTTCAGCGCCACCTGCCGCGCCGCTTCCTCGCTGGCCGACACGTACTGCTGATAAGCGGTGAGGCTGACCTTGGCATCGACCACTACCTGCTTGTCGCCCGGCAGCTGGATCAGCACGTCCGGCTGAAAACGCTCGCCCTCGGCACTCTTCAGGCTGACCTGGGTGTGGTACTCGCGGCCCTTCTGCAGGCCGGCATGTTCGAGCACCCGCTCGAGCACCAGCTCGCCCCAGTTGCCCTGGGTCTTCTGGCCCTTGAGCGCCTGGGTAAGGTTCATCGCCTCCTCGCTCAGGCGCTGGTTGAGGCCCTGCAAGCGCTCCAGCTCCTTGCCCAGAGAAAAGCGCTCGCGGGCCTCCTGCTGGTAGCTCTCCTCGACGCGCTTCTCGAAGGCCTGGATGCGCTCCTTGAGCGGGTCGAGCAGTTGCCCCAGGCGCTGCTGGCTGGTCTCCGAGAAACGT
Organism: Phytopseudomonas straminea; assembly: GCF_900112645.1. GTDB lineage: Bacteria > Pseudomonadota > Gammaproteobacteria > Pseudomonadales > Pseudomonadaceae > Aquipseudomonas > Aquipseudomonas straminea. The sequence continues at coordinate 591,928 of NZ_FOMO01000002.1, forward strand.
TGCTCGCGCTCGTCGAAGATCTTGCCGGCCAGCTCGGCGAACTGCGCGCGCAGGGCATCGCGGGCGCCCTGCAGATCCTCCAGGCGCTGCTGATGGTTTTCCTGCTGCTCGTGCAGCTCGGCGGCCAACCCGGCCCGCTCGCTGTCCAGGCGGCGCAGCTCGGCTTCCTGCCGCTCGCGCAGGGCCTGCGCGCCCTCGAGCTGCTCGCGGGCCAGCTGCAGGTCGTTCTGCAGCAAGTGAGTTTCGCGGCGCAGGGCGGCCAGTTCGGCCTGCTGATCAGCCTTGATTTCGAGGATCTCGGCAAGCTCGTCGCGGCAGTTGTCCAGCTGCGCGCTGAGGCCGGCCTGGGCGAGCTGCGCCGCATTCATGCGCTCCTGGGCCAACCCCGATTGCAGGCGCATCTCTTCGGCCTGACGGACGGCTGCAGCCATGCGCAGCCATAAGGGAACGGCGGCCAGCAGTGCGCCGACCAGAAAGGCCGGCAACAGGGTCAGGAGATCGAAAGGCATAAAGGCATCCAGGCAAGACTGCCGGGCAGTATAACCGCGCGGGCGGTTTGGCAGCGGTTACAGGCGCTGCAGCAAATCCCGCGCCTCGTCATGCCCCTGCAGCGCCGCCAGCTCCAGCCAGTGCCGGGCCTGCTCGGGCTCGAGGGTACGCGGCTGGCAGTACAGGCGGCCGAGCTCCAGCTGTGCGCGGCCATCGCCTGCACGGGCCGCCTGGCGCAGCAGCTCGACGCCGATGCGCCGGTCGCGGGTATTGCCGCATTCGCGGCAGAGCATCTGGCCTAGCCGGCTTTGCGCCTGAACCACTCCCTGACGTGCAGGCTGCTTGAGCAGACGGCCAGCGATGCGTTTGACGCTGGGCGCTTCGCCCAGGCGCGGGCTGTCGAGCAGCCAGGTGGCGACACGAACGGGAACCTGGGTACGCACTGGAAGGGTGTGGAATTGGCTGCGGGGTAAAACGCGGGGCATAAGACTAAAGCAGGGGTTCGGAACAGGCGCGCCACTCTACTCTTTTTTATTCACAGGTAAAGCCCTGGCCCGTGGCAGAGCGGCTGCGCACGACAATCCACAGAAGCTGTGGATAACTTTGTGAATATGGTGGGCGAAATACCTCCTAACACCCATGAAATGGGCCTTACGCTCAAACTGCTCATTTTTTCACCACCTCAAAAAAGTCTATATTTTTCATAAACTTATGTTTACACCTACGCTATTATCGAGGTTTTGACAAGAGGCAACATGCAGCTTGACAAGCTGCTTCGCGATTGTGCACAAGTCCCGCGGCGAGGCCTGAAAAATGCCCTGTTGCGGGGCAAAATCCCCCTTGACAAGGCGGCACGCCACGACGGGCGGGGCATGCAGACCGTGCACCAAATCCGCCCCTGTCATCGGCATGCCACAAAAGTGTGAAGCGCCAATCAGGCGCGTCCGGTTTGGCAGCCTCGATCACTTCGGGTTACCGTCGCAGATTGATCCGTTCAGGGGACCCACGCCCATGCTCAGCCGCCGCATCTGGCTGCGACTGTCCGTCACACTCGCCGTGCTGCTGATGCTGGTCGTCGGCCTTTATCTGGGCAGCCGTTATCTGCTGCAGCGCAGCGGCATCGAAACCTTCGACTGGCATGGCGCTTCGCTGTCGAGCGAAGGTTTGCGGATCGATGGTCTGGCGCTGCACCAACGCAGCACTGCCGGCATCCTGGAACTGCAGGGCAATAGCATCGACCTGGCCTGGCGCGACTTCGGCTTCAGCCTGCCGTTTTGGCAGCACGTCGCTGTCGACCGTTTGTCGCTGCAGTGGCGACCGGCAACAGTAGAAGAGCAGACCGAGCCCCCATCGAGCGACCTCGATGTGCAGCGACTTGCCGCGCCACTGGCCTTGCTGCCACGCAGTCTGGCCATCGCCAGCCTTACAGCTAGCCTGCCCTGCGCCCGCGGCCAGTGCGTCGCCACCGGCAATCTGGCTCTGCAGCGTAGCGAGGATGAGCGCATCGCCCTGTGTTTGAATCTCGACCAGCAGACGCAGATCATCGGCGCCGCCCTCGACCTCAAGCCAGGCACCGATACGCTCGACCTGAAGTTGACGCTGGCGGTGGACCATCAACCGCAAACCACCTTGATCAGTCACCTGGAGCAACGTGGTGAAGGCCTGGCCTGGAACGGCGAGCTTAAGGCTACCGACCTCACCCAGGCCGCCACGCTGCAGCGCCTGTTGAGCGCCTGGGCACTGCCCGAGGGCAAGCAGTGGCCAGCGGCGCCCGGCGAAGCCAGTCTGGCAGGCGCGTGGCAACTGAACTTGCCGCGCCGCGAACTGGATGTGAACAACCTGCTGGCTGCCACTGGCCAGTTCGATCTGCACGGCAATCTGCCGCAGCCCTGGCCAATGCCCGGCGTCGGCTTGCTGCAGGGTCAGCTGGCCCTGGCGGCCCATAATGAAGGCCAGCAGTGGATCGCCAGGCGCGTCGCGGCCGACCTGCAACTCAGCGAGCCGAACCCCGACTGGCTGGAGGCGCTGCCGCCGGAGCTGCGCAGCGACTCCCTGCACCTGCAGGTACAGGCGGATACGCCACTGGCCGACTTACGCCCGGTGCTGGTCGAGCGCAGCCTGCCCTTGAAATTGACCGCTGCGTTGCGCGGCGCCACTCGCCTGGATTTGCAGGGCCGCCTGGCCGTCGCCAGCTCGGCGCCCTGGGCGGTGCAGTTCGCCGATACGCGCCTGACCACCCGCACCGCCAGGGCGAACCAGGCCGGCTGGCAAGCCACCGAGCTGAGCAGCGCGCTGAACCTGGCGGGCTACGCCGACGGCAACGCACTCGAGCTGAACGTCGGCAAAGGTTCCGGGCTGCAGGCCGCCAGCCTGAAAGGCGCCGCATTGAGCGCGCAGAAGCTGCAGGCGGGTATTGGCGGCAGCACGTTAAAGCTGACGCTGCAGGACGGCGCCCTGCAAGGCTGGCAATTCAACGGCCCGCTGAACCTGAGCACCACGCGCCTGCAGCAGGCCAACCTAAAGCCCCAGGGCTGGCGATTGCAAGGCCAGCTGGCCGTCGCCGACGGGGCCGGCACCCTGCAGGGCAAACTGAGCAACGACAGCGAGCTGCAACTCGACCTCACTGCCAGCCTCGACGCGAAACACAACCTGCAACTCAAGGCCACCCTGGGCGAGCTGTTCCTGCGCTCCGGCAACCCGCTGGCCAAGACCCTGGTGCAGTGGCCCGAACTGCTCGACCTCGACAGCGGCCGCCTGAATGCCGATGCCAACCTGACGCTGGCCGCTGGCAGCAGCGCGCCAAGCCTCGACCTGGACCTGACCAGCAAGGGCCTCGGCGGCATCTATGACCGCTCCGAACTAAGCGGCCTGGACGCGCGCGCGCAGTTCAAGCTGGCGCACCAGCGCTTCGAGCTGTATATCCCCGAACTCAAGCTACAGCAGGCCAACCCCGGCCTGCCCATTGGCCCAGTCGAAGCCCGCGCCCGCTATAGCGCGCCGCTGGCAGATACCGGCAGGGGCCAGTTGGAAGTTAACCTGGCGCGCACCGCGCTGATGGGCGGTGAGGTCACCCTGACGCCAGGCACCTGGAACCTGGGCGCGGCCAATCCAGCGTTTCCCATCCAGATTCGCGGCCTGGAACTCCAGCAGCTGCTCGCCCTCTACCCCGCTGAAGGCCTGGCTGGCAGTGGCACTCTGGACGGCGATCTACCATTACGCCTGGGCGAGAACGGCATCAAGATCGAGCAAGGTCACGTCGCCGCCCGCCAGCCCGGCGGCTACCTGAAGTTCAGCTCCGAGAAGATCAAGGCCCTGGGCCGCAGCAACCCGGCGATGCAGTTGGTGACGCAGTCCCTGGAGGACTTCCGGTTCACCACCCTGAACAGCTCGGTCGACTATGATCAGCACGGCATACTGACCCTGGGCATGCGTCTGGAAGGCCAGAACCCGGCCATCGAGAACGGCCGCCCGATTCACTTCAACATCAACCTGGAGGAAGACATCCCTACCCTGCTCGCCAGCCTGCAGCTGACCGACCGGGTCAACGACATCATCACACGGCGCGTGCAGCAGCGAATGCTGCAGCGCAATACCGCCCCCAAGGAGCCTTGACGAGGAGAAGCGCCATGCGCTTGCGTAGTTGCATCACCGCCCTGCTGCTGGGGCTGCTGACCACAGCCTGTACCCCGACGGTACAACTGGCGATGCCCAACGAGCCGATCAACATCAACCTGAATGTGAAGATCGAGCACGAGATCTATATCAAGGTGGATAAGGCGCTGGACAGCATGTTCAGTGAATCCAGCGGACTGTTCTGAGGAGCCACGCATGAATCTGATCAAACCTTTCGCCGGCCTGTTGCTGCTGTTCAGCCTGAGCCTGCCGGCCCACGCCATCAGCCTCAACGAGGCGATGTCCGCCCTGGGTGACGCCAAGGCCAGCGGCCAGCTCGGCGAAATGCCCAACGGCTACCTCGGCGTGGTCAAATCCGCCGGCCAGGCCGACGAGATCGCCAAGCTGATCAACGCTGCACGCCGTGCCGAATACCAGAAGCTCGCCCAGCAGAACGGCATCCAGCTCAGCGACGTGGAAACCATCGCTGGCCAGAAGGCCATCGACAAGACCCCGGCCGGCCAATACATCCAGCAGCAAGGGCAGTGGCGCCGCAAGTGACGCCGCAGAGCGCTCGCCGCACGGGGCGAGCGCTTTCTCAATGCCAATAAAAACTCCCGCAGCCCTCGTCAGCTCTGGCCTGGCACGGAACTCGGTTACAGGCGCCCAGTCTCACCTCCAGCTATCGCCACCGATCAGAGGACGACCGAGATGAGCCTTATCGACTGCCCCGAATGCCAACACCGCATCTCCGACAAGGCTCATGCCTGCCCACAGTGCGGCAACCCGATGCAAGCGCAACCCGGTAATCGCTGGCTCACCGAGAAGAACGTCGGTCAGGTGGCCGGCGCGACCACCGCCTGGCTCACCGCCCCGTGGATCGCCCGCATGGTGTTTGGCGTGGTGGCGATGATCTGCATCACCGTGATCATCGTCGCCAGTTGAGCAGCGCTCAGGGGCGGCGAAGCAGCCGCGCCACGTCCCTGGCGGCCACATCGATGGCCGCTTCGTCGTACGCCGCGAAACCCATCACCAGCCCTGGCGCCTGGGGCTGCACGCAATAGCGCTGCAGGGGCATGACGTCGATGCCCGCCTCGGCCAGGCGCGCCTGGGCATCCCCCTCCTCCATGCCGTGAAGCCGGCACACCACATCCAGACCGGCGCGAATCGGCGGTACCTCGATCAACCCCTGCCAATGCCGCTCGGCGGCCTCTGAAAATGCCTCGGCCCGCGCGGCGTAGAGCTTGCGCATGCGCCGCAAGTGGCGGTCGAAGTGGCCCTGGTCGATGAAGTCCGCCAGTACCGCCTGGGCCAGGCTGTTGGCATGCCGTGCGGTCAACGACACCAGGCGCGTGAAGCTGTCGACCAACTGCGGCGGCAGCACCACATAGGCCATGCGCAGGGACGGAAACAGCAGCTTGCTGAAGGTACCGGCGAGAATCACCGACGCATCGGCCCCGGCCATGCTGCGCAGCGCTGGAATGGGCTTGGCGACGAAACGGTACTCGCTGTCGTAATCGTCCTCGAAGATGTAACTGCCCTGCTCGTCGGCCCAGCGCAGCAACGCCAGACGCCGCGCTGGCGACAGTTCGCCGCCCAGCGGCGCCTGGTGCGAGGGCGTGACGTAGGCCAGCCGCGCATCCGGTGCCAGGCCCAGGGCCGTGTCGACCTGCAGGCCTTCGCGGTCGACCGGCACATCGACCACCGCCACGCCGCTCGCCTTCATCAGTTGCCGGGCGCCGGGGTAGCCGGGGTCTTCCATCCACACCCGTTCACCTGGCGCCACCAGCAGGCGCAAGGTGAGATCCAGCGCCTGCTGTACGCTGCCGAGGATCACGATTCGCTCGGCACCGACCTGCACGCCCCGGGCAATCGCCAGGTACTGGGCGATGGCACTGCGCAGCGCGGGCAGGCCGGCGGGGTCGGCATCGAGCATGTCCAGCAAGCGCGAAGCGCGCAGATGGGCGGTGTGCAGCTTGCGCCACAGGTCGATGGGAAACGCCAGCACATCACCCCGATGCGGGAAGAACGGCCGCAAGCCGCGCTGGGCAGCGCCACTCATGAACACCGGTTTTTCCGCCTGCAAGCGCTGCGACCATTCGGTGTCCGGCGCGGCCCGCGGCTGCTCGACGGGCGCCCGGACCGCCCGCCGGGCATTGCCGGCGTTGAGCGTGGCATCCGGCAGCACCGTGCACACCCGCGTGCCATAGCCGCTCCCGGTATCCAGATAACCTTCGGATTGCAGTTGCTGATAGGCCGCCTGCACGGTCCCCCGGGCCATACCGTAGTGCTCGGCCAGGGCGCGGGTGCTGGGCAGTTGGCTACCCGATGGCAGGCGACTGCTGAGGATCGCCTCGCGCAGCGTGCCATACAGCCAGCGCTGCAGGCTCTCACCGGGCTGCGGTACACCGAGCGGCAACGAAACCACCAGGGGGCCCGCTTTTCTGCTCGCCATCATCGCCTCACTTGGATCAATCAGTTGGTGCTTTATGGCTCATTACGCTGATCCGCTTCAAGCAGCTAATGACTCCATCAGACCGTCAGCCCCAACGAACAGCCCAACAACAGCTGGACCGTAACGAGCCGCTCGGCTCCAGCTCAGAATCGACTGCCACCCCATTGCAGCAATCGACGCATCTTGTTCTAATTTGCGACTAATTCTTATCTGCATTGAGGCGCGCAAACGCCTTCGGGTACGTGCTCTCGATGACGCCTTCCGATACCTCCGCCCTGCACCAGCTGTACGCCAGCCATCGCGGCTGGCTGCAGCAGTTCCTGCGCCGTCGCCTGGGTGACAGCGCCGATGCCGCCGACCTGGTGCAGGACACCTTCGTGCGCCTGCTGCTGCGCCCGCGTCGCTTCGACAGCCACAGTGGCGAACGCTCGTACCTGGCGACCATCGCCCGTGGCCTGAGCATCGATCATTGGCGCCGCAAACAGCTGGAACACGCCTGGTTGAGCGCCCTGGCCAGCCGCCCGGAAGCGCTGCAGCCGTCGCCTGAGCAGGCCGCGCTGATCATCGAAACCCTGCACGAAGTAGACGCCATGCTGCTGCGCCTGCCCGCGCGGGTGCGCCAGGCGTTTCTGCTCGCCCAGCTCGATGGCCTGCCCTATCGCCAGATCGCCACGCAGCTCGGCGTGTCCGAGCGCATGGTCAAGAAATACCTGGCCCAGGCGCTGCTGCACTGCGCCCTGCTCGAAGCCGAACTCGACGGTCTGCTGGTCGAATGATCAACCCGCGCGCCCCCACCCTAAGCCACGCCAGCCTGCAGCAGGCCGCCGACTGGTACGTGCGCCTGCACGACGAGCAGGCCGATGGCCAGGTGCGCCAGCAATGGCAGCGGTGGCTGGAGCAACACGGCGAACACCGCGACGCCTGGCACTATGTCGAGCGCGTCAGCCAGCGTTTCGGCCAGTTGCAGCAACAGGACGACGGACAGACGCTGCGCCATGCCCTGGCCCAGCCTGGCCGCTCCGGCCTGACCCGGCGCGAGGGTTTGAAGAGCCTGTTGATCGTCGGCGCTGGCAGCCTGGTGGCGTGGAGCGCCTGGCGCCACACGGCACTGCCGCGCCTGGTCGCCGGCTGGAGCGCCGACTTCGCCACCGGCATCGGCGAGGTGCGCGAAACCCGCCTGGCCGACGGCACTCGTCTGTGGCTCAACGCGGGCAGCGCGGTGGACGCCGACTTCGACGACGCCGTGCGCCTGCTGCACCTGCGCGCTGGCGAAGTGCTGGTCGACACCGCCCGCGATACTCGCCCGTTCTTCATCGCCAGCCGGCACGGGCGCATGCAGGCGTTGGGCACGCGCTTCAGCGTGCGCCAGAGCGATACGCAAACCTGGCTGACGGTGTTCGACGGCACGGTGGACATCCGTACCGCAGCCAACCAGCAAACCCTGCGCATCCCCGCTGGCCAACAAGTCACCTTCGACACTGTGCAAATTGGCGCCGTGCAAGCCGCAGCCGCCGCCCGCGAATCATGGACGCGTCATGTGCTGGCCGCCGAAGGCATGCCGCTGGGCCAGTTGCTCGACGAGTTGGGGCAATTTCGCCGCGGCCACCTGGGCTGCAACCCGGCGGTTGCTAACCTGCCGGTGATGGGCTATTTCCCGCTGGACGACAGCGAGCAAAGCCTGCGCCTGCTGCAGGCCGCCCTGCCCATTCGGGTGCAGCGGCTGACCGACTGGTGGATAACCGTCGAGCCAAGCGGGGCCTGAACGAAATTAATTCATCGGCGCGGTTCCCTTTTGCAGATCTGGCTCGGTAATCCCTGAGAAGCCAACCGATCAGACCAAACCTGGGGCCACCATGCACTTGCCAGCCGCGCACGCTTTCCACTTCTCCCTGCGACCACTCGCCCTGGCCTTGCCCATGGCGCTGTCCCTCGCCCCGACGCTGCTGATCGCCCTGCCGGCCGCCGCGCAGGAAAGCCAGGCGGTGCGCACCTACAGCATCGCGCCAGGGCCGCTCAACAGCGTGCTCAACCAGTTTTCCGCCCAGGCCGGTGTCTACCTCGCCGGCCACAACGACCTGGCCAGCGGCAAGACCAGCCCCGGCCTGAACGGCAACTACTCGGTCACCGCCGGGCTTGCCCTGGTGCTGCAGAACTCCGGGCTGGAGGCAGTCGATCAGGGCGGCGGCGGTTATGTACTGCGCCCGCTGCCAGCCAGCGGCGCGCTGGAGCTGGACAGCACCACCGTATCCGGCATCGCCGACGGCAATGCCGAGCTGCCGGGTGAGCCGCTGGCCGGCTACGTGGCCCTGCGCAACAGCAGCGCCACCAAGACCGATACCGCCCTGGTCGATACGCCGCAATCGATCTCGGTGGTCACCCGCGACGAGCTGCGCAATCGCCAGTCGGAGACCCTTTCCCAGGCACTCAGCTACACACCGGGCGTCACCAGCCAGCCGACCAGTTTCAACCGCACGGCGGACCGTTTTCGGATCCGTGGCCTCGATGTCGAGTCCGCCACCGGTGGCTCTCTGCGCGATGGCCTGCGCCTGCAGAACAATTCCTATGACGGCATTCAGGAGCCCTATGGCCTGGAGCGTGTCGAGGTGATTCGCGGCGCGGCCTCGGTGCTCTACGGGCAGCTGTCGCCAGGCGGCATGATCAACGGGGTGAGCAAGCGGCCGACTCGCGAACCGCTGCACGAACTCAACCTGCAGGTCGGCCAGAACGACCGCAAGCAGCTGTCCGCCGACTTCAGCGGCCCGCTCGGTGACAGCGATACCCTGAGCTACCGCCTGACCCTGCTCAAGCGCGATAGCGGCACCCCCCAGGATCACATCGACGACGACAGGCTCTACATCGCCCCGGCACTGACCTGGCGCCCGAACGAAGACACCTCCCTGACCCTGTTGTCGTTCTACCAGAAGACCGAAACGGGCTTCTCCGCGCCTCTGCCCTACCAACTGGTCAAGGCCGTGGGCGACGCGGCGTACCAGATCGGTCGTCACGACTTCATCGGCGAGCCCGACTACAACGAGATGAACGGCGAGATGTCGACACTCGGTTACGAGTTCGAGCACCACTTCAACGAGCAGCTGCGCATCAATCACAAGCTGCGGTACTACCAGACCGAAGTGGACTGGAAGTACCTGCAGATACAAACCTCTGCCGCGGCCATCAATCAGGCAGCCACCACGGGCATCCTGCGTCGCCAGTACAGCGACCGCCACGAACGCGCCCGCGGCCTGGCCAGCGACACCAACATCGAGTCGAAATGGCAGCTTGGTGGTGCGGAGCACAGCGTGCTGCTGGGCTTCGATGCCTACGACATGAGCTACGACTCGCACAACTTCCGCGGCGTCGCGCCGGCGCTGGATCTGAGCCGCTACAACTATGGGCAGCCGGTGGTGGTGAACAAGGACCGCAGCCTGGAGCGCGGCTCTCAGATCGACACCCTGCAAAAAGGCGTTTATCTGCAGGATCAGATCAACATCGACGATCGCTGGGTTGCCGTACTCGGCGTGCGCCACGACTGGGCCGACCAAGACCAGAAACAGCATCGCAACGGCGTGCGCACCAGCCAGGACAAAGAGGCCACCACCTACCGCGCCGGCCTGGTGTACAAGTTCGATAACGGCCTGGCACCGTACCTGAGCTACAGCGAATCGTTCTTCCCGGTGTCGGTGGCCGTTGCCGGCGGGCAGAGCTTCGTGCCTACCGAAGGCAAGCAATACGAAGCGGGGATTCGCTACCAGCCCGACGGCCGCAACCTGCTGCTCAGTGCCGCGGTTTTCGAGCTGACCCAGCAGAACGTGTTCAAGCAGAACCCTGCCACCAACATCGCCTCGCAGACGGGCGAAGTGCGCTCGCGCGGCTTCGAGGCGGAAGCCAAGGCGGACGTGACAGAGGACCTCAGCCTGGTCGCCTCCTACGCCTATATCGACGCGCGCATCACAAAGAGCGTAATCCCTGGCGAAGTCGGTCAGCGCAGCGAGGACACGCCCTATCACCAGGCGGCGCTGTGGCTGGACTACAACTTCATGCGCCTCAACATGCCGCAGCTCACCGTCGGCGCCGGCGCCCGCTACAAGGGCACCACCCAGGCCTCCGAAATGGACTCGGCGATGCCTGCCTACACCCTGTTCGATGCCATGGTCAGCTACCAGCTCGACGCGAACTGGGACATCAGCCTCAACGCCAACAACCTCACCAACAAGCGATACACCTACTGCGAATTCGCCACCTGCACCTATGGCGACGAGCGCCAACTGGTGACCGCGGTGAACTTCCGCTGGTAGCGAACGCTCAGGTCGGCCGCCCCATAGGCGTCTGGCCTGGTAACCGGCAGTGCAGGCGCTGCCGATTGACGGCCTCGTTGCATCTGGCCAGACTCCAGCGTCTCGACCTTTCCGAGCCCACCATGCCAACCATCGCCCATTCGTCTGCCTCGCTCTGCACCGGTGTATCGCCGGCGGCGCTGGGCTGGCCGCGCGATGCCCTTTTGCGCCGCCGTCGTGCGGTGCTGTTCGCCTTCACCTTCTCGCCTCACACCGCTGCCTGACGGCAGTTGCTGCCTCTGTTGCAGGCGTCACGCCCTGGGCGTGGCCACGTCTTCGTATTTATACGCGCCTGGCCACCGGGTCAGGCGGAGGTCGAAAATGAACAATCGTCATGTATTGGCGCTGCTGATCGCCGCGGTCTCGGTGGTCGGTTTGAGCATGGGAGCGACGCTCCCTCTGGTATCACTGCGCCTGCACGAAGCGGGTGCCGATTCACTGGCCATTGGGGTGATCAGCGCCATGCTGGCCGTGGGGATGATCCTTGCGGCCCTGCTCAGCACATTGCTGAGTCGCCACTGCCGCGGCCGTACGATCTATCTAGCGTGCTTCATGCTCTGCGCCGTGAGCGCCGCCAGCCTGCAATGGCTGGGTAGCCACCTGCCGGCACTGGCCGTCAGCCGTCTGGTCATGGGCCTGGCCATGGGCGTGGTGGTGATTTTCGGCGAATCCTGGGTCAACCAGTTGTGCGATCCGCAGCGGCGCGGCCAGACCGTCGCGCTCTATGCCGCCTGCTTTACCGGTTGCCAACTGGGCGGGCCGGCGCTGATCGGCCTGCTTGGCACCCAGGGTGCCTGGATCGTACTGATCGTGACTCTGGCCAACCTGCTGACGGTGGCGCTGATCTGGCAGCGACTGCCCCGCGAGTTGAGCGGCGAAGAACGACACGAGCGGCGCTTTTCGCTGCTGGGCTTTTTCCGCGTGGCGCCAGCGCTGTGTATCGGGGTGCTGTTCTTTTCGTTCTTCGATGCAGTGACTCTCTCGCTGTTTCCCCTCTACGCCAGCAGCCAGGGTTTCGCCCTCGCCACCGCCGCGCTGATGGCCAGCGTGATCCTGGCCGGCGACATGCTGTTTCAGGTGCCGCTTGGCTGGCTCGCGGATCGGCTCGACCGTCGCGCCCTGCACCTGGCTTGCGGATTACTCAGCCTGGCATGTGGCATCACCCTACCCTGGCTACTCGCCTACCCACCGCTGCTGTGGCCAACCCTGGTGCTGCTTGGCGCGGCGGCAGGCGGCGTCTACACCCTGGCGCTGATCCTGATCGGCGAGGATTTTCACGGCGCCGACCTGATCACCGCCAACGCCAGCGTTGGCATGCTGTGGGGCGTCGGCAGTCTGCTCGGGCCATTGCTCAGCGGTGCCCTGATGGGCGGTAGCGCCCACGGCCTGCCGCTCGCGCTGTGCCTTGCAGCCAGCCTGTTCGTGTTGGCCGCGCTTTCGGCGTTGCGCGCGTCACGCCGCACGCTGAGTCAACGAGACACGACCTGAAAGACGCCTTCGCTCGAACCGCGGCCTGACGATTTCCTTCAATACGGCCTAGGTACGGAGCGACAGACTGGCGGGCCTTTCTTCCCAGACGAGCGATGCCCGCCATGCAGCAGTTCCTGATCATTACCGCCGCCCACTTCCTGGCGCTGATTTCCCCCGGTCCGGACTTCTTTCTGGTCGCCCGCACGTCCCTGGCAGCGGGCTGGCGGGTCGCCAGTGGCGCCTGCCTGGGCATCGCCGTGGCCAACGGAGCGTTCATCGTCGCCGCCTTTACCGGCGTGTCGGTGCTGCAGCCTGGCAGCGCACCGTTCATCACCCTGCAGCTGGTCGGCTGTCTGTACCTGCTGTATCTGGGCATGTTGTTCATTCGCCATGCCGGCAGCAGCGTGCTGCAGGCACCGGGCGAGGCGGCGCCCGCCAGCCGGGCCTCCTGGCTGCACGCGGCTGGCATGGGTTTTCTGTCCGGCATTCTCAACCCCAAGAACGCGCTGTTCTACGTCAGCCTGGCGAGCATGCTGGGCGCCCAGAGCAGTGCCGGCTGGAAGGCGTTCTATGGCGTGCGGATGTTCGCCGTGGTGCTCGGCTGGGATCTGCTGGTGGCCCTGGCCATCGGCAATGGCCGGCTGCTGTGCAACTTCCAGCGCGCCCTGCCGCTGCTCGAACGGCTTTCCGGCCTGGTACTGATCGCCCTGGCCGTGGGCATGCTGGTGATGCTGCTGAAGGGTTGAATGCCTGCAGCGCCAGGAAGCGCTGTAGGCTTTGCCGCCTGGTCAGACCCGAAAGCGCTGCACCTGGCTCTGCAGCGCGCCGCCGAGCTTGGCCAGTTCCTGGCTCGCCTCGCTGGTCTGCTCGCTGGCGGTGTAGGCCTGCTCGGTGATGCTGCGCACGTTCAACACGCTGCGGTTGATCTCCTCGGCCACCGCGCCCTGCTGCTCGGCCGCGGCGGCGATCTGCTGGGTCATGCTCTGCACGGCGGAAATGTTCGAGGTGATGCTCGACAGCGCCTGCCCTGCATTGCGAGCCAGTTCGACGCTGTCGGTGGTCAGGCTGAGGCTGGCGTCCATGCGCTGCACGGCGTTGCGGGTGCCCTGCTGCAACGCGCCGATCAGCCCTTCGATCTCCTGGGTGGACTGCTGGGTGCGCTGCGCCAGGCCACGCACCTCGTCGGCCACCACGGCGAACCCACGGCCAGCCTCGCCGGCCCGTGCTGCCTCAATGGCGGCGTTGAGCGCCAGCAGGTTGGTCTGCTCGGCGACCGACTTGATCACGTCCAGCATGCTGCCGATACGGTCACTCTCGGCGGCCAGGCTACCGATGGCATCGCTGGTCAGCTGCACCTCGCCGGTAAGGTTCTCGATCTGCTCGATGGCCTTGAGCACGATACGCGCCCCCTCGTTGGCATCACGTGCCGCATGATCCACCGCACTGGCGGTGTCCACCGCGTTACGGGCCACGTCGTGCACAGTAGTGGTCATTTCGTGCATGGCGGTGGCGACCTGCTCGGTTTCCAGCTTCTGTTCGCTGGCACCGGCACGGGTCTGCTGGGTGATGGCCGAGAGTTCTTCGGTGGCGCTGGCTATCTGCGTCGCGCCATCGCCGATGTGGCCGATCAGTTGCCGCAGGTTGCTGGCCATCTCATCCAGGCCCTGTTCGAGTTGACCGATTTCATCGCCGCGTCGGCTGGTGGCCTGGTAAGTCAGGTCGCCGGCCGCGATACGCCGCACATTCTGCAGGGCGGCGCGCAGCGGCGGTGCAATCTGCCGGGTAATCAGCACCGCGCCGATCACGCCCAGCGTAAGGGCGAGCAGCAGACACAGGCCCATGGTCCAGGCAGCCTTGTCGGTGTCTTCGGCGCGCAGCTGCATCTGGTTGGTGTACAGCTCCTGGCTGATGCGCAGCATGTTGTCGCCCTGCTTCTGCACCTCGGCACTGCTGGTGTTGATCTGCTGCAGCGCACTCTGGTGGGTCTGCAGCGAGTCTCGGTAGCCCTGCACCACCTGGCCGAGCTCGGCAAGCGCCGCACCATCGGCGCTGTCCAGCGCCTGGCGCAGCACGCCGAGGCTGGCCAGCGTCTTATCGACCGCCCCGGCAGCGGCGGCGAAACTCTTGGGGTTGTTGCTGTAGGTGTAAGCACGGGTTTCGAAGCGGGCGAACAGGAACTGCATCTGCACGTCCTTCACCGCGCGATAGACCTTGTATTGGGTTTCCACGTCGGCGCTTTCGGTGACGTACTTGTCCAGCCCGTCGAGCAGCTGCAGCGCCTTGTCGCCGGTGGTACGGCGTACCAGGCGCGAGGCGTCGATCTGCTGGTAAGCAGCCTTAAGGCCGTCGACGCCCACGCGGTAGGCCTGCAGGCTCTGGGTCATGTCGTCGAGGTGCTTGAGGTTGAATGGCGTAGTGAAGAACGCCTTGAGGCCTGCGAGGGTCTGGGCGGTGGTATCGATCTTGGCGTCCAGTACCTTGGCGTTGTCGACGTCGCCCTGGCTCTGTAGATAGTCGCCGCGGGCCAGGCGCATGTCGCCCATGTCATCCATCAGCTTGTTGACCGCGCCCATGCGGTCCATCCGGTAGGACAACCCGGTGATGGAGCTCCAGCCGGACCAGAAGATCAGCAGGCTCATCAATAACAACAAGCCGAAGCCGATCATCAGCTTTTTGGCGACACTCACGCTGGCGAGCCAGTGGTACATGGCAGAACTCCTTCCCCTAGTTTTTATAAGTCACCGCAACGAGGCGAACTGCATCCTATGGGTGGATGCTTGCGCCAGGCGCGTAGTCCCGCCCAGGCTTGCCTGCTCGCTCGACTCCATACGGCCGAGCGCTCCACCTAAGGGCAGCCAGCAACGCTACATCGTGTCGAGGGCATAGCCGGATATCGGGCGTACGGCAAAAGCTGGAGAGCCAGCGGCCAGCATCAGCTCGATCAGCTGACCGGTGGAGGTAGCATCAACGCAGCAATAAGACGGGAACGTAGCGAGAGTGGCAGACGCCAATAATTCAATCCAATGCAAATATAGGATTTTTTATTCAACAAAATGCATTAATCGAGACGTGGTAGATCCTGCCTGCAGAAACGCTGGGTGCTAGTCGTTTGCACTGCCAGCTCGCGATATCCCTACCGATCCTGAGCACCGAGTGCGCGCCTGACGGCCTGGCGTTGCGGCTGGCGCATCAAATGACGGATTGCCCGATAACAAGCGAGACTACCTAGGCCGGCGAAGCCGATCACCAGGCACATGGGCCGCGCCGTGCCGTCTGCCAATACGCTGACCAGCCAGCTGAACAAAGCCCCGCAAGCGAACTGCAAGGAGATGCCCAAGCCCACCGCGGCGCCGGCATTACCGGGGAACAGCCCCATCAGGCTGGCAATGCAGTTGGCGCCGATCAGGCCACTGATGCCCATGAACAGCAGCACGCCGCCAGTGATCGAGAACGGCTGCCCCCAACCGGTCAGGCCGATGACGATCAGCAGCGCGCCCGCACAAGCCGCCACTACGCTGCCGACACCGAGCATCTGCAGCGGCCCCAGGCGCCGCACCAGCCGCGCGTTGATGATGGTGGCCACAATGATGCCGACGATGTTCAGCCCGAACAGCAGGCTGAACGCCCGTGGCGAGAAACCGAAGTGGTGGATGAACAGGAACGGCGACGCGGTGATGAAGGCGAACATGCCGCCCACCGACAGGCCCATGGCGAGGATGTAGCACAGCGCCAATGGATCACGCAGTACGGTGACGTAGTGGTGAAAGGAGCCCAGCACCGACTGCGTGCGCGAGCTGACAGGCAAGCTCTCCTGCAGGGAGGTGGCTACCGCGAACAGACAACCGGCGCCGAGCAGAAACAGCATCACGAAGATGATCCGCCAACCGCCAAGCAGCACCAGGTACGTGCCCATGATGGGCGCCAGCAGCGTGGCGACCATGGCGATCACATGCATCAGCGACAGCACCCGCGCTGCCTCGCTCAAGGGGTAGAGATCACGCACCACGGTGCGCGCCAGGACCAGAGCGCCGGCGCCGCCGACCGCCTGCAGAAAACGCAGCACGATCAGTTGCTCGACGCTCGTCACCCAGATGCAGCCGGCCGAGGCGAGGATGTACAGCAGCAGGCTGCCGAGCATCAGGCGGCGGCGCCCGTAGCGGTCCGACAACGGCCCATAGAGCAACATGCCCGAGCAGAGCCCAGCCAGAAACGCACCGATGGTCAGCTGCACCTGGGCATCGCGAGTGCCCAGCTCGCGCGCGATGTCCGGCAGGCTCGGCAGGTAAGTGTCGATGGACAGCGGCGAAAAAGCGGCGAGCGTGGCCAGCAGCCACACGAGCCAGCGTGGCTGGGTTTGCGATGTCATTCAGGCGCTCTCAGGTTGGCGAAGGGACGAATCAGCCGGTAGCGCGGCGGGTTTCGGACGGGTACTCGCCGAACAGGCCGCGGTAGTTCCGCGAGAAATGGCTCAGGTGATAGAAGCCCATCTGCGCCGCCGCTTCGCCCACACCGCAGGCCTCGGTCGAGGTGCTGGCCAGGCGCCGGCGTACCGCGTTGAGGCGCAGGTTACGCAGATACTCCACCGGCGGAATGCCAGCCACCACATGGAAGCTGTTCTGCAAGGTGCGGCGGCTGACGCGCAGGCGCTCGCACAGATCCAGCACGCTCAGCGGCTCGTCGGCACAATCGCGGGCCAGCTCCTGGCTTTTCTTCACCAGGTACGAGCTGACCGCCAGGTTACCGTGACGGCCGCGGCTTTCGCTCTGGGCACTGCCGAACAGGTCCAGCAGGGCATCGATCAGGCCGTCCTCGAGCAGCCGCTCGGCCGCCTCACTGACTTCGTCCGCCTTGTGCAGCAGATGCTGGAACACCGGATAGACATGCTGCTGAAAGCGCTTGAGCGCCGCATCCGGTACGGCGATCTGCGAAGCGCTCTTGAGCAAATCGAGTTGCTGCTGCGGCAACTCCAGCGCCGCCAGCTTGGCGAAACGCACGGTGTCCACCGTCACCGCGAGCAAATGCGTGCCTTCCGGGGCGTGCAGCAGGAACTCCTCACCGTCACGTAGTAGCACCACACTATGGGCGCCCACTTCGTGCTTCTGCACCACCGGTGCGCAGGCCGAGTTGAGCACCAGGGCCAGACACAGGCGCCCTTTTGGCGCGTGGCCGTGCTGCACCACACGTTTGTCGAGCACTTCCTGAAAGATTTGGAAGCGCTCGGAAGACACCTGCTGCAACTGCGTGCTCAGGCTGCCACGGCCGAGTTGGTCATACACCTGGCGCCAGCCGAGAATCGAGCCGGCGTGTTGTTGTGGGTCATTGAAGGAACGGACTTCTGCGAACATGATCACTGCACTCCACGGCTTGTGTGTAACGCTTAGCCACACATGGCTCTGGCGGCGAAAGGCGCTGTAGCGAAACGCGCATTTTCCCCTCCCGGCCACTTTTATTGTTTTGCGCATCCGCGCGTTAAACGGCGATATGCCACTACAGGCTCTCCGGCCTTTGTCCTGCTTTGAATTCCAGAGCCAATTCCATGCCAAGCATGCTCAGCCGGTAGGTGCCCGGCTCGATTCCGATAGGCGGTAATAGCGCCCCCGACAGGATGACCTGCCCGGCAGCCAGCTGATGCCCATCAGCCAACAGCCGGCGGATAAGCCAGCAGGCATTGGCGAGCGGCGATTCCTCGCCCAGGCTGCTGACCCCTCCACCCAGCGCGTGGCCTTCATGGACAAGGCGGTATTCGACCTGAGCATGACGACGTACATCGAAAGGCTGCCGGGCGGACAGGCAATAGGCCGCAGCGGCCGAGTTGTCGGCCACGAAGGCGCCGGCTTCGAAACTCCATGCCTGCCAGCGGCAGTCGGCGATCTCGAAGGCGGCGGCCACTTCACCGATGGCAGCGAGCAATTCTTCATCGCTGTAAAAGCCAGGGTTCAGATCCTGGCCGAGCACCAGGGCCAGCTCGATTTCCAGCTTGGGCTGGATCAGCAGGGTAAGCTCCACCGCCTGGCCTTCGGCAATCGCCATGGCATCGGTCAGCGCCCCGTACACCGGCTCGCTGAGGCCAAAGCGGCGCTGCGCCGCGGCGCCGGCAAACGCCACTTTCCAACCGGTCAGGCGCTCATGCCGCGCCTCACGCACCAGCACGCCCAGACGCTGCAGCTCGTAACCAGCGGCCAGGCTCAGACCGTCGCCCTGCTCACGAGGCAGTGCCACCCGCTCGCGAGTCGCCTGTAGCAGGCGCTGGGCCAGATTGGCCTGACTCATGACAGTTGCCCCTGCAGCTTGGCCAGCACGCTTTCCAGCCGCTCCGGCGTAGTGATGGCAGCGACGAAGCGATCCGGACGCACCACCACCACGCAGTCGCGCACCTTGGAAAACCAGTTGCCCAGCTTGTTGTCGACGTCTTCCACGCTGATCACCCCGTCGGCGCTCAGCGGCTGGTTGCGGCTGCCGCTGCGCGAGCGATTGACCTGGATGAACTGGGTGTTCCAGCGCGCCCAATAAGCCTTGGTCGTCTCGCTGAGTTCGGCGGTCGGGTTGACCCGATAACCGAGCACCGCATAGGAGTCGCCAAGCACCTCGTCGAGGCGGCGGCGATTGCGCTCACCGTCTTCGATGTAGGGCTGCACGAACAGCTGGCCGACCAGATCGCCTTCGCGCAGCTCTTCACGCTCGTGGTACACCAGGCCCTTGATGATGGTCGCCTTGGGTTTGAACTTGAACTCCAGCAGGTGCGAGCGCAGGTTGTCGACGGTATTCACCGCCTGGAACAGCCAGTCGCGCACGCCAGCCATCAGCGGGTTGGTCAGGCCCAGTACGGCGCCCATGTTGTCGGCCAGGCTGATCAGGTCGGTGGCATGACCACGGCGCTCGACGTCGTAACTGGCGATGATCTTCGGCGAGGCGCGGCCCTGGAGCACGGCGACCAGCTTCCAGGCCAGGTTGGCGACGTCGCGCAGGCCCGAGTTCAGGCCCTGACCGGCCCACGGCGGCGAGATGTGCGCAGCATCGCCGACCAGTGCCACGCGGCCTTCGACGAAGCGCGCGGCGACCCGCGAGTTATGGGTGTAGGCACGGATGCGCACGATCTCCAGCTCGTCCACCGCGTCGCCGATATGGCCGCGGATGAGCTTGCGAATGGTGGCTTCTTCGCACATCTTGGCCTCGTCCTCGCCCTCCTTGAGCATGAACTCCCAACGGCGCTGGCGGTACGGCAGGTAGATGCACACGAACGGCCGCTCGGGGTCGGCATGCAGTGCGGTGTACGGCGCATCCAGCGAATCGTTGGTGACGTCGACCACCACCCACTTGCGCGGATGGGTCATGCCCAGCAATTCGATGCCGAGCTTCTTGCGTACGCAGGAGCGGCCACCGTCGGCGCCAACCACGTATTGCGCATGCAGCTCATAGGATTCGCCGTCGGCGCCCTTGACCTGCAGGGTCACGCCCTCCTCGTTCTGGCTGAGGTCGAGCATCTCGTGGCCCAGGCGCAGCTCGACGCTCTCCCGGCTTGGCAACGCATCGCGCAGCGTGCCTTCGAGCAGCTGCTGCATGAAGATGTTGCGCATCGGCCAGCCGTACTCGGCGACCGTCGGCTTGACTTCGGCAAAGCACACACCGCGGGCGTTGTAGTAGCGCAGCGGCACGTCACAAATCATGTCGCGAATGGCGGTGTCAGCGATGCCGATGCCCTGCAGCACGCGCAACGCCTCATCGTCCATGCCCACCGCACGCGGATAGGGCAGCACACCCTCTGCCAGCTCCAGCACCACGCATTCGATGCCGTGCAGGCCCATGTAGTGGGCCATGGCGATGCCATTCGGGCCTCCGCCGACGATGACTACCTGAGTCGTCTCGCGTTTCATGCTTTCACCTGCTTCTTGTAGGTTTTGGTGTAGTTCGGGCTAGCTTCGTTGTGCCCGCAGGAAGTCGCCGACGACCTCGTTGAACACGGCACTCTGGTCGTCGTGCACGTAGTGACTGGCGTCGGCGATCACGGTTGTCTGGATGTTGCTATTGGCGCTTTCCAGCGCGCTCAGGGTTTGCAGCGGCAGGAAATCCGAGCGCCCACCACGGATGAACAGCGTCGGGCAGTCCAGTGCATGCACCGCCGGCCAAAGGTCGGTCGGGGTGATGCTCAGGCGCGCCTCGGCGATGCCCTGTTGATCATGGCGCCAGGTGATGCCCTGCTCGGTTTCCTTCATCGAATGAGCCAGCCGCGATGCCAGCCCTTCGCTGGACAGACCAGGACGCGAGCGCTGCCAGAAGGCCCGTGCCTGCTCCCAGTCGGTGAAATACAGCGGGGTTTCGCGCATCTCGCGGCGGATCCGCTCTGCGCCGTCACCCACGCTCGACGAGCCCGGGCCGATGTCTTCGATCACCAGGGCCGACAGCCGGCCCGGATGCTGGCGGGCGTATTCCAGGGCATTGGCGCCGCCCAGGGAATGGCCCACCAGCATGAAGCGATCCAGGTGCAGGTACTCGACCAGATCTTCGAGGTCGCGCACGTAGTGCTCGGTGCAATAGGTGTGGCTGTCGGCCCAGTCACTCAGTCCGCGCCCGCGCTGGTCGAGTGCGTAGCAGCAGAACGCGTCGCCCAGGCACTCGGCCAGCGACTGCCAGGTCTGCGCATAGGCGCGCAGGCCGTGGAGCAGGATCACCGGTGTGGCGTCCAGGTTGCCCCACTGCAGAAAGTGCAGCGGCAGCTTCGAGCGGTTGTGGAAGAAGTGACTGTTGGACATGGTGAATCTCCCGATCAGGTCAGCCCGTTGTCGCCCTTGATGGCGTCGGCGGTCAGACCGCCCAGGCGTGCATGCAGGCGGCCGCGGGTGGCGAAGGCCCAGATAATGATCACTTCATCCGGCGCCGGGCCGTCACCAAAGGAGGCAGACACGGTGTCGTAGTGCGAACGCACGTAGAGGGCGTCCTTGTGGGCCAGCGGAATATCGATGGTCACGCCCGGCGCGCCGCGCTTGCCGGTAGAAGGCACCCAGGATTTGCCGCCACCCAGAGCAACGCGAATCGGATCGGCGGCCGGGTTGGTCAAAAAGGCGTTGCCGTGCTCGTACTCGCTGGCACTGCCGACCAGGCAGGCCTTGCCGTAGCTGATCACGCTGCGACCGGCGGCCAGCTCGTTGATACGACGGCCGAACTCCTTGCCGAGCAGCGGCGAATCGTTGATCAGCTCATCGAGGTTCTCGCTGAAGCGCCCGGCATAGGGATTGTGGATGGCGGCAGCGATCACGTACTTGAATACCGGCTCGCCGTCGGCCAGCTGGCCGGTCTCGTTGGCGTGGGTTTCCTCGGTGAAGCTGTACCACTTGCGGATGTGGTAGCTGGCGAAGTTCTTGGCTTTCATGAAGGTGTTCCTTGCTCAGAGGGGGTCGACGGTGAAGTTGCGGCTCGGCGCGCCGGCCGCCTTGAAACGCGCCTTGGCCAGCGCGTCGTCGTGTTCGGTTTCGAAGAAGAATTCCAGGCGGTTGCCGTCCGGATCATGGAAGTACAGGCCGTTGCCGATCTCGTGATCGGTGATCTTGACGATCTCCACACCCTTGCTCAGCAACATGCCGTACAGCTCGCGCAGCGTGGTCATGTCGCCGGCCACTTCCAGGCCGTAGTGCTGCAGGCCCAGCCCGCCCTGGTGGGCGCCGGGCTCGGCCTTGATCAGCGCGATGTCGTGGTGCTTGCTGCCGAAGGCCATCATCACCCAGGCTTCGCCCCGGGCACTTTCGTGCATGCCCAGCACATCGGCGTACCACAGCGCCGAGGCGTCCGGGTCGGTGACGAACAGCGAGATATGGGTGCGGAGAATGTCGATTTTCATCGCGGGGCCCTCACTTCTTGATGACGGACGTGTGCCCGGCCTTGATCTGCGCGACCGCAGGCGTCCACAGCACGTCGGCGATTTCGCTGAATTCGCGCCACTGTTTCTGCCAGCCGTTACCGCCGTTCGCCGAGGTGAACAGGTGGCCGTACTTGGTACCGGCGACGATCTGCTGCGGGTTGGCCGGGTTGAAAGCGATGGCCCAGACGCAGGAGTTGGGTTGCTGCGACAGCGGCAGCACTTCCCAGGTCGCCGCGGCGTCGCGCGATACCAGCACCTTGCTGGTGGTGCCCGGGGTGCCGTCGGAGATGCTCAGGTACAGGGTGTCTTCGCTGCCCACCGGCGCATTGAGCACGCGCACGTAATACAGGCCGAAGGCTTCGGCGCCGATGATCCCGGTCCAGGTCGCGCCTTCGTCGAAGCTGCGGTACACGGCGTTGACGCACACCACCACGATGACCTTCTTGCCGTGGTTGGGCAGCACCACGATGTTGTGCACATCGGAGTTGTAGTCCCACAGCAGGCGGTCATCGACGCGGGTGAAGGTGTCGCCGCCATCGCGGCTGTGGAACAGGCCGCCCTCTTCCAGGCCGAACCACACCTGGTTACGGTCGGTCGGGTCATAGGCGAAAGCCAGCAGGCGCGGCTTGCTGACGCCCTCGCAGAACTCGGGAATCTCCACCGGCACGCGGTACCAGCTGGCGCCACCGTCCAGAGTGCGCCACAGCACGGCGCGCGACGGCGCGCCGGTGCCGACGAAGATGCGCTTGGCATCCTTGGGATCGACCGCCACTTTCCACACCGTTTCACCATTGAACGGCGAGTCGACGCGGGTCCACTTGCCGCCGGTGTCATGGCTTACGCACAGGCCGACATCGGTGCCGGCGTAGATCACTTCCGGCGCTTGCGGGCTGACGCTCAGCGAGCGGGTGATGGCGTCGAACTCGATATCCTGGCCGAGGCCCAGACGATGCCAGGTCTTGCCGTCGTCGGCGCTGCGGATCACCGCCTGGCCGACGGTGGCCACCAACAGGGTTCCGTTGCTCATGATTGCCTCCTCAGATGAAGATGCCGCGGGTCAGGCCGCCATCGATACCGATGGACTCGCCGGTAACGGCGGCCGCTTTTGGGGATGCCAGGAAGCCGATCAGCCAGCCCATTTCGATCGGCTGCAGGGTGCGGCGGATCGGCGTGGCGTCGATGTAGGCCTGCTCGACCTGCTCAGGGGTTTTGCCCTGCTTGACGCCTTCACGCTCGTACAGCTCGTGGATGTGCGGGGTGTCGACCACGCCAGGGTGAATCAGGTTGACGGTGATACCCGACGGGCCGAGCTGGTCGGACAGGGTCTTGGTCATGTGGGTGATGGCCAGGTTGCGCATGCCCGACAGCACCTTGCTGCCACGACCGGTGAGGCCACCAATATTGATGATGCGGCCGAAACCAGCGGCCTTCATGTGCGGAGTCACCGCCTTGGCACAGCGGAAGTAGCCGATCACCTTGGTGTTGAGGTCCGACAGCAGCTCGTCGTCGCCGGCGTGCTCGATGTCGTTGCGCACCACGCCTGACGGCGCAGCGGCGCCATTGACCAGGATGTCGATGCGGCCGAAGTGATCCTTGGCCTGTTGCACCATGGTCGACACGGCCTGCATGTCGTTGGTGTCGCAGAACAGCGGCAGCACTTCGTTGCCGGTTTGCGCGGTGATTTCCTCGGCCGCGGCGCGCAGGTATTCCATGCGGCGTGCGCAGATCACTACCTTGCAGCCTTCCTCGGAGAGAAAGCGCGCGACTTCTTTGCCGATGCCCATGCCGCCGCCGGTGACGATGGCGACGCGGTCTTTGAGTTGCAGATCCATGATGATTCCTCTTGTTGTCGTGCGGTCAGGCGAGATCGACGTAGACGCTTTTGGTCTCGGTGTAGGCGTCGATCACGTTCTTGCTCATTTCCCGGCCCCAGCCGGATTGCTTGTAGCCACCGAAGGGCGAGGCCGGATCGACCACGTTCCAACAGTTGATCCATACCGAACCGGCCTTGAGCTGCGCGGCCAGGCGATGTGCCGAGCGCAGATCGCGGGTCCACAGGCCAGCGGCCAGGCCGTAGGGCGAGTCGTTGGCACGCTGGGCCAGTTCGTCGACGTCCGACCAGCTCATCACCGTGAGCACCGGGCCGAAGATCTCCTCGCGGGCCACGCAGGCCTGCTCGGCGCGGTCGAAGAACACCGTCGGCTCGATGAAGTGGCCCTGTTCCAGGTGCGCCGGGCGCTTGCCGCCGCAGATCAGCTCGGCACCGTCCTGCACGCCGCGCTGCAGGTAACCGCTCACGGTGTTCAACTGACGCTCGGAAACCAGCGGTCCGAGGGTGCTGCGACTGTCCAGGCCGGAGCCGATGACGTGGGCGGCGGCGTGTTTTTTCAGCTCCTCGAGCACCTGGTCGAGCACCAATTCATGCACGTACAGGCGCGAGGCGGCGGTGCACACCTGGCCCTGGTTGTAGAAAATGCCGTCGGCGGCGCCCTTGGCGGCGCGCACGATGTCGGCGTCCGGCAGGATGATGTTCGGCGACTTGCCGCCCAGCTCCAGGGATACCTTCTTCATGTTGCTGGTAGCAGCCTGAGCGATCAGGCGGCCAACGTGGGTCGAGCCGGTGAAGGCGATCTTGTCGACATCGGCGTGCTGGGACAGCGGCGCGCCGGTTCGGGCGCCGAAGCCGGTGAGCAGGTTGACCACGCCGCCAGGGAAACCCGCCTCCTCGATCAGTTGCACCAGGCGCACGGCGATCAGCGGGGTTTGCTCGGCGGGCTTGAGTACCGCGGTGCAGCCGGTGGCCAGGGCCGGGCCGAGCTTCCACACGCACATGTTCAGCGGGAAGTTCCACGGCACGATCAGTGCACACACGCCCACCGGCTCGCGCAGGGTGTAGTTGAGCATCGGCGCGCCGCTGGCCGGCGATACCGGCAGCGTGCTGCCTTCGATCTTGGTCGGCCAGCCGGCGAAGTAGCGGACGATGTTGGCGGCGCTGGTGGCCTCACCGCGGGCGGCGGCAATGGTCTTGCCGTTCTCCAGGGTGATCAGTTGCGCCAGCTCTTCGCGGTGCGCGTCGATCAACTCGGCCAGGCGAAATAGCAGGTAGCCGCGGCGCGCCGGGGTTTCCCAGCGCCACGGGCCTTCGAAGGCGGCACGGGCAGCGGCGACGGCGGCGTCGACATCGGCCTCCTCGCCCTCGGCGACTTCACATAGATGAGTGGCAGTGGCTGGGTTCTCGACGGCGAAACGCTTGCCACTGGCTGCCTCCACCCACTGACCACCGATCAGCAGGCGCTTGGGTGTGGCAAGGAATTCACGGACAGCAGGTAGCAGTTGAATCTCGCTCATGGCTCACAGCTCCATTTCGATCAGGCAGGGCGCCGCGCTGGCGATGGCATTCGCCAGGGCCTGACGCAATTCAAGGTTGGTGCGCACGGTGCTGGCCGGTACGCCGTAGCCCTTGGCCAGGGCCTTCCAGTCCACCCGCGGGCGGTCCAGTTCGGTCAGGGCCAATGCTTGCGGGCCGAAGTCGGTCACGCCGTAACGGCGCAGCTCGTTCTGCAGGATCGCGTAGCGGTGGTTGGCGGCGATCAGAATGATCACCGGCAGCTGCTCACGGGCGATGCTCCACAGGGTCTGGATGGTGTACTGGGCGCTGCCGTCCGACTGCAGGCAGAACACGGTATTGCCACGCTCGGCTAGGGCCGCACCGAAACCGGCCGGGATGCCCTGGCCGATGGCGCCGCCGGTGTTGGTCAGCACGCGGTGGCGGGCCGCGCCGGCCGAGGCGGTGAAAAACGGGTAACCGCAGGTGCCGCCCTCGATGGATACGATGCAGTCGTGAGTCAGGGCAGCGGACAGCACCTTGCCGATCGACTGCGGCGACAGTGCGTCTTCGGCCGGCGGCATCTCGATGCCTTGAGGCACAGGCACATGGGCCGGTGCCTACAGGGCGTCGGCCACCGCGGTGATCGCGCCGACCACGTCGTCGCCGACCTCGGCCAGGGACAGCAGGCGATCACGCTCGGCCAGCCGCGAGGCGATGCCTTCGTAGCCGAAGTAGCTGATCGGTTCCGGCACACCGGCGCATACCACCAGGTCGTACTGGTCGAGAATCTCGATGGCCACTTCCGGGAAGTACGGCAGGCGGTCGAGATCCGGCAGGCCACCACCACGGTGGCTGACGCGCGGGAAGGTCTCGGCGAACAGCCGCACACCCGGCAGGTGAGCCAGGCGGCCAGCGGCCTCCAGCCCTTCAGCCGTGAGGCCGCTGTCGCCGACGATGAACACCAGGCGCTTGCCGCCCTTGAGGGCCGCTACCACCTGCTCGACCTTGTCGCCGGCCAGACGACGAACCGGCGCCAGCAGCGGCGCGAAGTGCGCGGCGCCAGCCGACACCTCGTTGGCCTGCAGGTCCATCGGCAGAATCAGGCTGGCGATCTGCCCGCGTGGCTGCCAGGCGGCCTGCACGGCGCTCTGGAAATCTTCGCCGACCCGCTCGGCGCTGCGCGAGGTGCGCACCCAGCCGGATACCGCGCCGGCCAGGGCTTCGATGTCGCTGGCCAGGGGCGGGTCGTAGTTGACGTGCCAGGAGGCGTGATCACCAATCACGTTGACGATCGGCGTGTTGGCGCGGCGGGCGTTGTGCAGGTTGGCGATGCCGTTGGCGAAGCCCGGGCCGAGGTGGGTCAGGGTCATGGCTGGCTTGCCGGCAATGCGTCCGTAACCGTCAGCGGCGCCGGTGCACACACCCTCGAACAGCGACAGCACAGGCTTGAGCGTCAGCGCAGGATGTTTCGCGATCGCGGCCACCAGGGGAATCTCGGTGGTTCCCGGGTTGGCGAAACAGTATTCGACGCCGCTGGCGGCAGCAGCTTCGATCAGTAATTCGGCACCATTCATTCGTCTGCCCTCGCAGGCTTGCGTTGTTTTTTGAGATTTATTCCATCATTCAAAAAAACCGCCAAGTTATTTTTAATGATTTACTCAAAATACGAGACAAATGAGATTTTTAAGGGTAATTTGACAAGCGTTTCTCAGACTGCGAGATTCTCTGCCCTCGCCTGCATCATCTGTGCATGCGGGCAGCGCTCGTCAGGGCCAGTAGTGGGTGCAAACGCAAAGCGGCAGGTAGTGGCCGCACAAGGAGTGAGATGAGCAGCTTGAGCAAGACCCTGGGCGTGCTGGACCTGTTCGGCCCCGAGCAACTGCAGGTGGACCCGGAAACCATCGCCGCGCGCATGGGGCTTTCCCGGGCCACGGTGTACCGCTACGTGAAGGACCTCTGCGAGGCGGGCCTGCTGACCCGCGTGGGCGCCGGCAGCTATGGCCTGGGGCCACGGATCATCGAGCTGGACTGGATGATGCGCCAGTACGATCCGATCCTCAGCGCCGGGCGCGAACTGATGCACGAGCTGGCCGACAAGACCGGCCTGGCGGTGTTCGCCAGCGTTTTCTACGACGGCCACATCATCAACACCTACATCACCGAATCCCACGATGCCTCGCACTTCGCCTTCGGCCGTGGCCATCCGCTGCCGCTGTTTCGCGGTGCGCAGTCCAAGGTGCTGGTGGCCTCGCAAAAGGGCAAACGCCTGCAAAAACTGCACGAAGAAATCGCCCACGACCCCAGCAACCCCTACAGCACCTGCAGCTGGTCGGAGTTCGCGCGCATGGCCAAGAAGATTCGCAAGGATGGCTACAGCATCACCCACGACGAACTGAACACCGGACACACCGGTATCGCCGCCCCCATCGTCAGCGTCGATGAGAAGGAAGTGATGGGCAGTATTTCCGCGGTGGGCACCACGGCCAATTTCCGGCTGCTGCGTCAGGAGACGGTGCTCGACATGCTGATCGACACCACCAGGCGCATCGCTCAGAACATCCACGCGCAGCGCTCGATACCGACTGCCTGAGAGGGATAAGGGAAAAGGAAAACCGACTGCCCGCAAGCGGGCAGTCGTGCGACCAAGTGCGTGGAGCAGGTCGCCAAGAGGGTTAGCTGAAACGTCAGAACGGCACAACGACCATCAGCTGGCTGTAGACGTTAGTACCATTGCCGCCGACCTGGTTGCCGACCCCATCCTCGGCACTCTTGCTGGGTTTGTAGAGCCCCACCAGCGGCGTGATGATCAGGTGGTCGCTGACCGCCCATTCGGCATACAGATCGAGCTCACGGGCATCACGGTTGATGGTGTCGCGGTCGTGCAACGTGGTGTAGTCGAAGAACAGCGCGCCCAGGGTCAGCCCCTCCACCGGCGTTGCCTTGAGGCCCACGTGATGGATGCCGGTATTGGTGTTCAACGGCCCCGCATAATTGCCTGCCACCTCACCCTGGAACCAGGTGCCATAACCGGTGCTCAGCCCTGTGAACAGCGAATCCCAATCCCCCGAAAAGCGTGTGTAGCGGTAGGTCAGGCTCGGCGCCCAGGGCGCATTGGCGAAGGTGTAACCGGCCTCGGTGTACCAGGCCTTCTCTACGCCGGTATCGACATCCTGCCAGGCATATTCGAAGGCGAAGTTGGCATTCTCGATGCCGGCACTGCCCTCGCCGCGAATGCTGTAGAGGTTCATGTTCTCGCGCTGCGCCTGGATAGGGCTGGCCCAGCGTTTATTCACATCCAGACCATGAACCCAGGTGAGGCCCAGGGTACCGGTGTCGTTGGTGTAATCCAGGGTCCCGGCGGCCAGTTCGACTTCGGCCTGGGCACGGTTGTCGGATTTGAGCCATACCGCCGAGCCGTGCACGCCCTCCTCGCCGCCCAGACGCAACACCGCCGTGCGGTCGAAGGCATGGCGAGCGGCGATGTAGTAGGCGCCACCGCGATTCAGCGCGCCATCAGCCGGCCCCTTGCCCAGGTTGGTGCCATCGTCGTTGATCAGGAAACCACGCCCCAATTTGACTACCTGCCGGCCGGCGGAAAAGTCCACGCCATCCTTGCCGAGCGCCGGGAACAGATCCCCCGAGCGCCAGCCCAGATAGGCTTCTTCGATCTTGGTGGTGCGCTCGGTGCCGTCGGTCAGGCCAGCCGGGTCGCCATCGCCCCAGGTCGCCGAGCTCACCAGGTTGAAGGCACCGTAGGCGGTGCCAGCGGTGCCGAGGCCCTGATCACCGCTCACACCGTACTTGATGAAGCCCTCACGCCAAGTCGAACCGCCGGTGGTGCCGTCGTAGTTCTTACGGCTGTTGAGCATGCCGAATACAGCGAGCACATCGGCGTTGAGATGGCTGTCATCGTCGCTGTACAGCTCATAAGCGCCTGCTGGTGTAGTCAGACCGATGGCCAGGCTCAGGGCCAGGCTGCCACTGGAAAGGCGTGTTGCCGCTTTGCGATATTCCATGGTGATGCTCCTTTCACGTCCATTTATCGTTGTTGCCGCCACCGGCGAATCGCAATACAGCGATTGGGCTACCTTCGCCCGCCGGCGACTGTTGCGGATAGATTGGGTTGCTCGCTCATGACCCCGTCGGCAGCACTGCTGTAAGGCGGGGTTGGCGCAGAGAGAAGGAAAATGGCTTACAGCTTGTGGCTACCCAGCTTGGCGAAGCATTCCGGCGACTTGCGACGCAGGCGCATGGCCAACAGCACACCACCGATCAGGGCCGCGGGGATGACCGCGCAAAGCGCATAGGAGATCGCCTTGCTGGAGCCGGTCAGCACGTCGAAATGGATGACTGCGATGACCAGAACAATGCCCAAGGCCGCACAGGAGAACCCTGGCAGGATCAGGCGGCGCAGCAGCCCCAGCTTCAGTTGCGGGTTGCGCTTGAAGTACATCAGCACCGCGGCCGAGGTCAGCGCCATGAGCAGCAGCAGGCACAGCGTGGCCAGGCTGGAGAACCAGGCGAACAGCTGCAGGATCGGATCGGCCTCCATCACCGCGAAGATCAGCACCACCACGGCAGCGATCAGGCTCTGCAGGGCCGACCCCATGTGCGGGCTCTGGTGAATGCGGTGCGTCAGGCCCAGCGACTTGGGCAGCAGGCCGTCACGGCCGATGGCGTAGAAATAGCGCGCCGCCGAATTGTGAAACGCCAGCAGGCCGGCATAGATGCTCACCACGAACAGCACGCGGATCACCTGGGTCAGATGGGCACCGACGTAATGATCGGACAGTCCATAGATGAAGGTGGTCGGGTCAGTCAGCGCCTGCAGGGTCGGCACGATCTTGTCGGTGCCCACGCCAATGACCATGGACCAGATCGAGATGGCGTAGAAGCAACCAATCAGCAGCACCGACACATAGGTGGCGATGGGGATGGCGCGTTGCGGGTTCTTCGCCTCCTCACCATAAATGGTGGTTGCCTCAAAGCCGATGAACGCTGCGAAGCAGAACAGCAGACCGATCGACGGATTGCCGCTGAACACATGTTCGGCCTTGAAGGAGTCGAAATTCACCCCGCTGTCGCCACCGCTGCGCAGGATGGCGATGTCCAGCACCAGGATGGCCAGATACTCGGCAACCACGATCAGCGACAACACCCGCGCGGACAGATCGATATTGCGGTAGCCGAGAATGGCCACGCTGACCATGGCCATCAGCGAGTACGACCACCAGGGCAGGTCAATGGCGAACACGCTGGACATGGTGCCAGCCATCACACCGCCGAACATGCCATAAAGACCAACCTGCAGGATGTTGTAGGCGAACATTGCCAGCATCCCCGCCGCCCCGCCCGCCAGCCCACCCAAGCCGCGCGAGGAGAAGGCATAGAAGCCGCCGGCATTGGTGACGTGCCGCGCCATGGTGGTGTAACCCACCGCGAACGCGAGCAGCACCAGCAGGGCGATCACCAGCAGCGCCGGCGTACCGGCACCGCTACCCAGCATGATGCCGATCGGGAAGCCGCCGGCCAGTACGCTCAGGGGGCTGGCCGCCGACACCACGAAAAAGATGATGAAACCAACGCTCAGGGCACCGCGCCGCAGCTCGTTCGAGCCTGCAGGCACACTCGTGGATACGCTCATTCTCTTGACCTTATTTTATGAGGCAGTTTGCAAGGGTCGGAAGAAGGCGACGCGCCCTCCTGGCCGACCGGAACGCAATTGTTATTGGCTGTCGAAAATGATCCTAGGCCCTTCCCCCAAGTGGCGTTATCCCATATTGGCAGCCAAAAAAACCCTGTTTCCAAGATGGTTCACACCTGTGCGCGGGTATCTGTCCCCCTTGCCAATTCGGGATAACGTCGGCCGCTGGCCGCCCCTATCATCGCGACAAGACCGGATCGGCAGCAGCCTCATCTCGCCCTGCCCGTCACGACAAGAACAATAAGAATGCAGCTAAGGGCTTCACCATGATCCGAGGCAGCAGATCAGCACCTTCGATGCCAATGAACGCGATCTGCACCGGATCGAGCCCCGCACCGATAACCTCGTTCTCGACCCCGGCAACGATTGCGGTATGTCTCGTTCCGGCATGCCCAATGCCCTCGTCAGCCTTTGCAGCTCCCTGCCCCAAACACCCCGCCTCATCCGAGTGCCCTTGAGCCAAGGAGCGACGCCATGAAAGCCCTGGTCTGCCTGATAACCCTACTCGCCTGCAACAGCGTGCACGCCCAACAAGTACTGCGTTTCCTGAGCTGGCAGGACTACTTCGACCCTGCAGTGATCGAGGACTTTCAACGCAGCACCGGCGTACGCGTGGAGTATCAGGGGTTCACCACCAGCGAGGAGCTGATGCAGGCGATGCAGTCAGGCACGGCCTATGACGTCATCGTGCCGTCGCATTTCATGCTCAAGGAGCTGGTCGCTGGCGGCAAGCTGGCGCCGCTGGATACCAGTCGCCTGGTCCACTACAAACAGCTCGATCCCTGGCTGCTGTCGATGCTGGCCGGCCAGCCAGCGGCCAAGGAACATGCGGTGCCTTACCTGTGGGGTTCGGTTGGCATGGTGGTGAACGCCACTCTGGCCCAGGCCGCCTACGGGACGCCATTGCC
Source organism: Phytopseudomonas straminea (assembly GCF_900112645.1). Lineage (GTDB taxonomy): Bacteria > Pseudomonadota > Gammaproteobacteria > Pseudomonadales > Pseudomonadaceae > Aquipseudomonas > Aquipseudomonas straminea. Next base: position 624,078 of record NZ_FOMO01000002.1, read on the forward strand.
GACGAGCTGGAGCCTGCTGTTCGAACCCCCCCAGGTGTCGCGCCTGTTCAGCTGTGGCGTTGGCTTGATCGATGCCCCTCAGGAAGTGGCCTCGCTGATGCTCAACTACAAGGGTCGTAATCCGACGGTCAGCAGCCCGCGCCAAATCGCCAAGGCACTGCAACCCCTGGAACCCCTGATGCCCAAGTTCGCCGAACTGAACAACTGGGCGTACATCGATGCCTTGGCGCAAGGCAAGCTGTGCCTGGCCATGAGCTGGAGCGGCCATGCCCTGCGGGCGATCGAAAGAAATTCGGCGCTGAGCTATGTGATTCCCGATGAGGGCGCCGCGATGTACATCGATACCCTGGCCATCCCTGCCAATGCGCCCAACCCGGAGCTGGCCTACCGCTTCATCGACTTTCTGATCACCCCGCAAAACGCCATTCGCAATGCCCAGGCCACGCATTTCTACCCGCCGCTGCCAAGTGACTCACCCGCCATGCTGCAGTTCGCAGCCGATTATCCACTGCAGGTGATGAACGCTAAGCAACGGCGCGCCAGCTACCTGCTGGAGTCCTTGAGCGCCGCCCAGAAATCAGCACTGGACAGCACCTGGCAGAAACTTCGGGCAAGCAGCCCTTAGAAGCATGGCGGTCACCGCCGAGTCGACTAGTGTCTATATGACAGCTAGCGAAGCGCTCAACGGTGCAGCATTTTCAAGGGTACCCGCTCATGAAAAGAACCGCCGCGCCGATACCCCTAAAGACCCCACTCGTGTCTGCTCAGCAGCGCTGAGCAACCGCGTACTTCAGAGATAGCGCCATGTTCAACTCGATGTCGATTCGGCTGAAAATCGTTTTGCTCTCCGGGCTTTGCCTGCTTGGTGTGATCGCCCTGATCGTGGGGATGAACCTTTATCAAAGCAGCCAGAACAACCAACTGACCAGCACCTCCAGCCGCCAGATGTTGACTGACAGCGTCGAAAATCTGCTCGAAGCCCGGGCCGCCGAACAATCGGTCAGGCTGCAGCGCACCTTCAGCGAAACCCTGGTGGTTGCCACCAGTCTGGCCGATGAAGTACATGACCTGCGCACCCTGGCCACCAAGGTCGGCATGCCGACCAGCGACCTGCGCGAAGCGATCAACCAGAGCATCAAGACCACTTTCGAGCGCAATACCAAGGTATTGGGCGTCTGGCTGGTATTCGAGCCCAATGCCCTGGATGGTCGCGACGGTGAGTTCGTCAACGACAGCGCTCGCGGCTCCAATGAAACCGGCCGTTTCTCCAGTGCATGGACGCGCAGTACGCCGCAGCCGATGAACATCATGATCACCGAAGCCGACATCAACAAAACCGAGCTGAGCATCAGCGGCACACCCTACAACGCCTGGTACACCTGCCCCCGCGAGCGCAGGACCGCCTGCCTGCTGGAACCCTACGCAGACACCCTTGAAGGCAAGCGCCTGCTGATGACGTCGCTGACCATCCCGGTGATGGACGGTGACAAGGTCGTTGCCACGCTGGGCGTCGATCTGGAGCTGGCCTCGCTGCAGGCGGCGGCCAGGGAAGCCCAGCACGGGCTGTTCGACGACGCCGGCCGGGTGCTGATCGTCTCCCCCAGCGGCACCCTGGCCGCCTACAGCACCGACGATAGCCAGATCGGCAAGAGCATCGAAGAAGCCCAGGGCGACGAAGGCAAGAAGATTCTCGCGGCGGTGGGCAACAGCGCGCCGAGCACCCTCGAGCAAGGCGACTTCATATACGCTGTCTACCCGGTCAGCCCCATCGCCAATGCCAAACCCTGGGGCGTGTCCATCGGTCTGCCCGAAAAGGTATTGCTGGCCGACGCGGTGAAACTGCAGGGCCTGCTCGACCAAGCCCAGACCAGCGGCACCATCAAGGCATTGAGCGTGGCGCTGATTGCCGGCCTGGTGGGGCTGATCCTGATCTGGCTGACCGCCTCAGGCGTGACCCGGCCGATCAACGCCGTGGCCCATATGCTCGAAGACATCGCCAGCGGTGAAGGCGACCTGACCCAGCGCCTGCGCTACAACAAGCGCGATGAGCTGGGCGAGCTGGCCAGCTGGTTCAACCGCTTTCTCGACAAGCTGCAGCCGACCATCGCGCAGATCAAGCAGAGCATCACCGAGGCGCGTGCCACCGCCGATCAGTCCTCCCACATCGCCAGCCAGACCAGCGACGGCATGCAGATACAGTTCCGTGAGGTCGATCAGGTCGCCACTGCCTCCAACGAAATGAGCGCCACCGCTCAGGAAGTGGCCAGCAGCGCCTCCAACGCCGCCGAAGCGGCCCGCGGCGCCGATGAATCGGCCCAGCAGAGCCGCACCATCATCGAGCGCAGCAGCCAGGACATCCGTACCCTGGCCGATGAAATCAGCAAGGCGGTGACCGAGGTCGAAGCCCTGGCGGTCAACAGCGAACAGATCGGCTCGGTGCTTGAAGTGATCCGCAGTATCGCCGAGCAGACCAACCTGCTGGCCCTCAACGCCGCCATCGAAGCAGCCCGAGCAGGCGACAGCGGCCGCGGCTTCGCGGTAGTCGCCGACGAAGTACGCAACCTGGCGCGGCGCACCCAGGATTCGGTCGAAGAAATCCGCCAGGTTATCGAGCGCATCCAGGGCGCTACCCGCGGCGTGGTGACCACCATGCACACCAGCCACCAGCATGCGCAGGCCAACGTCGAGCAGATCCAGAACGCCGCCCAGACCCTGGGCCGGATCAGCGATGCTGTGTCTGTGATCAGCGACATGAACCTGCAGATCGCCAGCGCAGCCGAAGAGCAGAGCGCTGTCGCAGAAGAAGTGAACCGCAACGTCGCCGCCATCCGCACCGTGACCGAAACCCTGACCGAGCAAGCCACCGAGTCGGCGAAAGTCAGCAGCCAACTCAACAGCCTGGCCAACCAGCAGATGAAACTGATGGATCAGTTCAAGGTGTAAGCACTCTGGCGGCAACAGACTAAAACTAAAGCGCCTGGACACTAATGCCCAGGCGCTTTTTTATGCCTTAGACCCTCGCTGCTCAGCGCTGCCCCTGCCTGATGCTGGTGCCGCCAGCTGACTGAATATTGACCTTGGTGGCTTCACGGCTGCTGCCCACCTCGAGCTCCAGCCCTGAGGCACCGATCGGCCCATCGTCGTCCTCGCCGGCATCCTCTGCCGGTTTGTTCGCAGCACCTTTGGAGGCCCCCTCGCTAGCTGGCTTGGCCGGCTCCGAGCTGCTGCTACCGCTGACCGAGGTTTCCGCCCGAACGGCGAAGTTCGACGAGGTGCTGACGGCCTCCTGCAGGTTGACCTTGCCCCCGGCACTGATGTCGGTCTGCGCCCCTGACTCGATCTGCGTTCCCACTAGCGTGGTATTACCGCCACTGCTGATGCTCACGCCCTGTCCGCCGCTGATGCTGCCAACCCGCGCGGTAGAACTCGATGCCGTGCCGTAGCCGACACCGAGCCCCAGCTCACCTTCGTTTTCCTTGCCACCGGTATCGGTCTTGCTCGACGACGCGCTGACGCCGACGGAAAGGTCGAGGGACGAGCTGTTGGCGGTGTCACGCGCCTCGTTGAACGTCACGTTGCCGCCGGAGTCGATGCTGGTCTTGCCACCAGCCGATAGTTCAGTGCCGGTGAACGTGGCATCGCCGCGGGTGCGGATGGTCAGGTTGCCTGCGCTCTGGATGCTGCCGGTGCGCGCGGTCGAAGCGCTCTCGGAACTCTTGGCCATGTCATAGCCCGCGTCGAGACTGGCGTCGTTTCCGGCGATGGCGACCTTGGCCTCGACATTGATGTCGTGACTGCTGCCCTTGGCGCTGGAGGTGTCCTTCGCCGCCTGGTAATCGAGCGAACCGGCGTCGATGGTGGTGTCGCCACCCGACTCGAACTGGGTACCGACCAGGGTCGTCTGCTCCTTCGACGTCGAGCTGATGTCGCCACCGGCCTTGAAGCGGCTGGTGACCGCCGTACTCTGCTGCTCGCTCTCGCTGGAAATGGAGCCCTGGTACGACGCCTTGACCCCAACCCCGGCGCTGGCATCGGCGCCCCCGCTGGCACTGGCGTTGGCTTCCGCGCCGGCATACACGCCAACGCGGGCGTCATGGCTCTGGGCATCGCTGCTCGACCAGCTGGAATCGGAGACCGCCTCGTCGCGGATCACCCGCGCCGACTGGGTGATGTTGCCCGCCGCCTCCACCTGGGTGCCCTGATCGACGATGGTGTCCTGTGCCTGGCGGGTGAAGTTGCCGCCGGACTTGAAGCTGTTGGTCACCTGGGTGATCGAGCCCTCGCTGTTCTTCTCCGATTCGTAGGCATAGCGCAGGCCGGCACTGGCCTCGGCCGAGGCAATGGCTGACGCATCGCCCTGCCCCTGGGAATTGCCATTGGCACTGGCCTGGGCCGATGCGCCGGTGCCCAGATAGACGCCGGCCGTATGGGTTTCGGCCGAGCTGCTGGAGCGGCTGACATCCTGGGCCGCGACATTCCTGATGTCCTTGGCCTGGATGTTCATGTCGCCACCAGACTCCACATTGGCGCCCTGGAAGGTCGCGGTATCCTTGGCGGTCACGCTCATGTTGCCGCCGGATTTGAGGGTCGAGGACGAGTTGGTCAGGCTGTAGCTGGATTCCTGCGAATGCTCGTGGCGCACCCCCGCCGTCGTGGTCGACCCGGCATCCGCACCGGCTTGCGCCTGGCCGCTGGCCACGCCGCCACCGCTCACACCTGCCGAAGCCGACGCACCCGCCTTGGCTTCGGCATCGTTGTAGATACCAACGGAGGTCGTGGTGGTTTCGCTCTCGCGCCATTCCTCGTTGCGCCCGGTCAGTACCTGAACGTCCTTGGCATCGATCGCCAGGTCACCACCGGCCTCCACGTTCGAGCCCTGCACGGTAACCGTGCCGTCGCTCTTCATGCCCAGATTGCCGCCGACCTTCAGGTTCGAGGCGACGCTGGTGTTCTTGCCCTCCTTGGTAGTGGTGACGCTAGTTTCTGCCAGCTTGAGGTTGGCCGACGCCTTGGCGCTGGCTTCGGCAGAAGCCTCCGACTGCAGGCCGACGGCACTGGCCTGGGCCTTGGCCTCGGCGCCGCTGGAGCTGTCTACCTTGAGGAAGGTGGTGGTCTCGACACGCGTACTGGTGCGCTTCTCGTCCAGGCCATCGAGAATGGCGATGCCCTCCTTGCCTTCGAGGTTGGCGTCACCGCCGATGTTGGCATCCGAGCCCTGCAGAACGATGGCCTTGTCCGACTTGACGTTGGCATTGCCGCCGACATTAAGGGTCGAGCCTTTGTTGGTGCCGGTGAAATCGTTCACCGTGGTTTTCTGGCTACCGTAGAGACCGCCGCCGACACCGACACCCGATGTGCTGGTTTGGGTTTCTACGGTCTCCTTGTCCTGCCGGGCCACGACCTTGAAGCTGCCGCCGGTCTGCGCGTCTAGGTTTCCGCCGATATCGGCATTACTGCCGGCGATAGTGGTATCACCACCACTCTTGACCGTCAGGTTGCCGCCAGTGGACAGATTCGAACCGAGGTTCTTCTCGGTGCTGACCGACGTGCGTGTGCTGGTGCCGCCCAGGAAGCCGCCGCGTTCGGTGTAGCTAGTGGCCGTGTTCTTGTCGACGATGGTGTCGAAGGTCACGTCGCCGCCTGCAGCGATGGAGGCGTCGCCACCTGCCTTGACGTCGGCACCGAGCACGGTCACGTCCTTGGCCGCATCCAGACTCAGGTTGTTGTTCGACTCGATCGTACCGTTCTTGCCGAGAGCCGTCGTATAGGTCGTGCCATCGCCCTGCCCGACCGCCAGGGTTTCATTGCGGATGCTGCCTTCGGTCGAGGTCAGGCTGACGTTGCCACCTTTGATGGTGCCACTGGTGTTGGTGATGTCACCGGTGGTCTTCACGCTCAGCGAATCACGCCCTTCGATGGTACCGCCAGTGTTCTTCAGACCGCCGCCAGCGATATCCAGATTGTCCGCGGCGATCACCGCACCGCTGGCGATGGCGGCAACGGTGGAGGCTGCCAAGTAGACCCGAGGCACGAGCACTTTCTGCCCCTGGACCTCGGTTTCTTCCATCCAGACGATATCCTGGGTCAGGTTCGCCGCCTGTTCGGCAGTCAATGGCTTGCCAAACTGCAGGCCTTGCTTCTGGCCTTCCCCATAGGCCTGATCCATCAGACGCTGCATCTGATCGACCTCATTGGCGTAGCCGTTGATGACGTTACTGCCGGTCTTCTGGATCAGTTGCTGACGAATCAGGTAGGCCTCGTAATTGGCGTCACCCAGGCGCTTTTGTACATCGTCCGGGTTGAAGCCATAGCGCTTGGCCAGGTAGTCCGAACCAACGAAGTTTGAGCCGACCCCATAATTGGGGTTGGTCTCGACTAGGTATTTGGTATTCGGGTTCTTGCTGATGACGAAGTCACCATTGGGGTTGCTCGGTAAATTGATGGTCGATGCGCCACCGGCCGGACCGTTGGCCGAGCCAGTGACCAGCGTGGTCTGGGCCACCCGCGCCTGATCGTCTGGCCACGGTGAGCCATCGTTGACCAGAGTGCCAGTACCAGTGATGCTCAGGTTGGTGGCAAAGATGCCGGCGCCGCTGCGCCCGATAACGCTGGCATCGCGGAAAACGCCGCCCTGTATAGCCATTTCCCTGGCCTCGTCACCCAGTACCGAAGGAAAGCCGCCCCCCGAGAGGTGCCGGGTTTTGGTCCAGCCGGCGCCCGGGCTCCACTCGTCCCAGTTGTAGTTGTCGTCATCCGGGCTGTTGGGCAGGTCATCATCACGGCCCGAACAATTGGCAGGCGCACCGTTATAGCAGTAGACAGTGGAATCCGTGCGCGCCCAGGCGATGAAGTCATCATCACCGCTCGACTCGTCATCGATACGAATCCACCGCAGGGTTTTCTCATAGTGGTAAAGCGCCAACTCCTGGTTGGTAAAAGTGCCGGTACCGGTGATCTCGACATTCGGTGCGGATATCACACCAACCCGGTTCAGGCCGCTGGAACCATAGTCGAGCGTCAGTTTGCTGCCGGCACCGTAGGCAATGATCTGCGCTTTCTGCAGGTTCTGCAGCTCGCTCAGCGTCAGGCCCACCAACTGCTCGTCAAAACTATACTTCTCGTCGTAGAGCCAGGCGTTCATGCCTTTGTCGAACGAACCTTCGTTGGCGATCTTGTCCTCGCTGATCACACCGCCGTAAGCAACCGCGCCGTCGCGCTTGGTCAAGATGCCACCACTCCACAGTGTCTCGTTGACGAATGACTGGGTGGTCTTGATGTAGGCATCACCGAAGCTGACGATGGCGCCGTTATTGACGAGACGGGCACTCCGGATATCGAGCTTGTTGGCTGCGCTCAGCGTACCGCTGGCGTAGTTGCTCAACTGACCACCAGCCTGCAGATTCAGGTGCTCGGCGGCATACAGAGCGCCGTGGTTGTCGATGTTGGTGTTGGCTTTCAGGCTCAACTCATTAAGCGAGGACATGCCCGCAGTGCTGCTGTTGCCGATCGAAGCGGCCTCGACCGCTAAAGAGCCATTGGCATGCAACAGGTTGCTGTTGCTTAGCGTCGTGCCGGCGTTGACCTTGCCGCCTGCCGAGCCACTGACCTTGCCGGCGTTGTCGATCGAGCGAGCCGCCTTCAGCTCGTAGTCGCCTGTACTCTTGATGGTGGTAGCGCTGCCAACGGACAACGCAGCGGCCGAATCCAGTTTCAGCGCGCCCGTGCTCTGTACGTTGGCATCCGTCAGTTTGAGGTCGCCACTGGTGGTGCGCAGCGTCAGGGCTTTGCTCGCTGCCTGGCCATCGGCGCCGCTGTAGAGGTTGCCGGTGTTGGTCACCGTCAGGCTACCAGCCTGCACCGACAGGTCGTTACCCGCCCCCCAGGTAGTTCCCGCCAGGGTGGTTGCCCCTTGAGTCTGAATCCTGGTGTCACGCCCGGCATAGCGCTTCTTGCCGGTGCTGCTGGTATCACTCAGGGTGGCGGCGGTCACGTTGAGGTCACGGTTCGCGGTCAGGGTCGCCTCATCGAGCCTGGTAGCGCCACTGCTGGCGCTCAGCGCCAGGTCACGCTTGGCACTCAACTGGGTATTCGCACCTTCGACGACGATGGCGTCGCCGCTGGTCGAACTGCTCAGAGCCAAATCACGCTCGGCACTGAGGCGGGTGTTGATCTCGATCTTGCCCGAAGCGCTGAGCGTAAAGTCATCCCCAGTCGCCGCCGCTTCGCCGCGCATGCGCACGCCAACGCCGCCCTCGGTCGCGAGAATCTTGATGCGGTTGGCGTACATGCCGCCCAGTGCCGTGGAGTCGATGGCATACAGCGGCGTATCACCGCTGGACGCGCGTGCCGTGGTCTCGCGGTTGGCGTAGCCATAGTCGTTGGCGCCGGCCACCAGCGCGACATCCTGGCCGTTGAGCTGGCCGTCGATCTTCACCGAACGCGCCACCAGATCGAGCACCTTCTGGTTCTTGGCGTCGATGCCGTTGCCTTCCACCAGGATGTCACCCTGGTTGACGGTGAAGCCGGCTACCCGGCCGTCGGCACCGATGGTCGGTACGCCCGTGGTCAGCGTGGCCCGATCACTGTTGATGAAGCCGCACCCCGAACAGGTAATGCCATAGGGGTTGGCGACAATCACGTCGGCCTTGCCGCCCACCACCTCGGTGTAGCCGCGCAAAGAGGAGCGGTTGGGCGCCACCACTTCGTTGAGGATCACCCGGGCTTCGTTGGTCAGGTTGACGTTGGGCACGATCTGCCCGCCCAGCTGCGACTGCAACGCACCGGCGCGGGTGAATGCCGAGTTGTTATTGAGGATCTGCCCGCTGGGGTCGACGTTGTATTGGATGTAGCGGTTGTGGGAGACGCCGGCACCGTTGGCGGTGGCAATATCGATCACCTGCACGCCGTTGGGGGCGTTGAATACCGCGGTATTGCCGCTGGCCACTTCGACTCCCGCCGCCCAGGCCGTGTTGGCGGCCAGCGCAGCGCAGATCGGCGTCAGCCAGAAGAGCCCTGGGCGGCTGCCGACCGCAAGCGCCCCGCGGCCACCTTGCCTGCCACGCGCGCTTACCTGCTCGGAAACGACGACGAAGGCATGGCGGGAAAAGCTCCAGATGATCCGGAATACATGGTTCATGGTGATTTCCCTCAGATGGCAAGGCTGATGTTGAAGAAGGTCGAATCGCCGCGGGCGTCGTCATCCATGAAGCCCGGCGAGCTCAGCGGATGCGAATGCAGCAGGTCTAGGCTGAGCGGGCCGAGGTAAACGCCGATGCCGACCGAGACACTGCTCAGCTCACCCTCGGGCACGTCCGCCACACGGTTCCAGACCCGGCCGTAATCGGCGCCCAGATATGGCCGCAGGGTCAGCGTCTGGCTGCCGAGCAGGGCCACGGGCTTTATCCAGCTCAGGTCGTTGCGCAGGTAATGGCCGTGGTCGCCGCTGAGTGGCGTTTCGGCGAAGCCGCGTACGGTGAAGGGGCTGCCGATGGACATCTGCTCGGAGCCGTAGAGGGTGTCCAGCGCGTGCTGACCAGAGAAGGCGCTGTTCAACGACAGGTTCTCACCAGCGACCTGAAACGGCCGGTAGAAGCTCACGCCGTACTTCAACTTGGTGAACTGCGCGCGCGGCGCCCAGTCCGGCAGATTGTCGGCATCCTCGAGAGCATGGAACCAGGTCAGACCCCGTGCGACGCCGGCATCCAGGGTCAGGGCGCCGCCCAGCACCCGGGTGGTGAAGGACGAGTCGAGGTCGAGCACGGTCAGGCTGCGGCTGCTGACTTCCAGCAGGATGCCTTCCAGATAGTTCTCGTTCTTTTTCTTGGTCAGGCTGCCGGACAGCGTCCACATCGAGTCCTGCCCGCGCCAGGCGACATGATCCAGGCGAGCCGAGTAGTTCTTGGAATTGCCGTAGGTTTCCAGCTCGGCACCGCTGGGCGCGTCGAGGATGCTGGCGTACTCGGAGGTCGACGCACCGAGGCTCAAGGTGCTGTAGCCGAACGGCACCACATACGACAGGTTGCTCAGGTAGGACGAATGACGCCCCGTGTCGTAGGGCTGCGAGCGCCGGTGGGTAAAGCTGACGAAATCGTTGAGACCGAACGGGTTGTCCAGCGCCAGGTTGGCGCCCAGTTGGTTCTGCCCGGTGGCCTTCTGGCCGTAATTGTCGTAGGTGGCGCCCAGGTGCAGGCGACGCGATGGCGCATTGCGAAAGGTCACCACGCTGTCGCCGGGCGCCTGACCGGGCGCGATGTCCATGGTGGCGCTGTTCGAGCGCAGGCGGTTGATCTGGTCCAGCGCCTGTTCGAGATCACGCAGGTCCAGAGGGCGATCGAGCATCCCAGGGGTCAGGTTGGGCAACCACAGCGAGCCCTGCCCACCATCCTCGACCACGATGCTTTTCAGGCGGCCCTCCTCCACCTGGATCAGCAGCGTGCCCTGGCTCAGATCCTGCGCCGGCAGATAGGCCCGTGCCGCCACGTAGCCCTTGTCGATGTAGGCATTGGTCAAGGCGCCGAGAATCCGCTCGATTTCCGCAACGCCCAGGCACTGCCCCTGATAGGGCGCCAGCAAGTCGTCCAACTGACCCTGGCGCAGCAGCGTGACACCGGAAACGCTGATGTTTTCAATCTGCCGACAGTTCGTCGACACCCGTTCGGATAACGGGCGCGGGGCCACTTGCAGACGTGTCGGTGGCACATCCGAGCGAATGTCCTCCTGGCGCTGGCGCTCGATCAACTCGCGCTGCTGGCTTTGCAATTGCTCGGCCTGGCGCGCCGCTGCCTCGATGTCACCGGGCGTCTGGGCATGGCTCAGGCCCGACGCGGCGCCCAACACGAGCATTACGACGGCATGGGAGAAGTGGCTGTGCGGGCGGCTCGCACGACGCTGCGCAGGGGCGGTTGAACGCATAGTTGATCGCTCGATGGAAATGAGGGCAGAGGCTGGTCCGAGCCACGCAAGCGTGGCGGCTCACCGTCTTTTTCTGGCTATATCGGTGAGCGCGGCCCGGCGCCTTGGCAGGCACGCGGAGCCGCTACCGAATGATAGCCATATGACATCCCATCAAAACTGACAAAAGCTGACATCGGACGAAGCCGCCCCGCCCTGCGACGCGATGCGTTCAGGGCAAGGCAGACGATGGCAGAAGGTTCAAGGCTCGCTGAAGGAGCGATGCATGCCATCGGTGAGGGGGCCGGCAACGTAGTCGAACAGCGAACGCTCACCGGTGAGGATCGCGACGCTCACCGGTACCCCGGGTAGCAGTGGATAGCGCGTGCCGGCATGCTCGAAGGCGTCCTGCGCAGGGCGGATACGCACGCGGAAGTACGGTACGCGCTGCTCGTCGAGCACCGAGTCCGGGCTGATGTCGATCACTTCGCCGTCGATCGGCTGGAAGCCGCGGGCAATCGACGATACCAGCTGGATACGGGCGGGCTGCCCCGGGGTGACCATGCCGATGTCGCCGACCGGCAGGCGCGTCTCGATCATCAACGGCTCGTCCGCCGGGACCAGGGTCATCAGCGTGCCACCGGGCTGGATGACACCGCCCTCGGTGACCACCTGCAGGGTCATCACCACGCCTTCGATGGGCGAACGCACCACCTGACGCTCGCGGCTGTCGGAAAACTTGGTCAGGCGCTCCTGCAGTTCGGTGATCTGCCGGCGCACCTCGGCGAGCTCCTTCTGCAACTCCTCGTTGCCACCCGAATCCAGGCTGGTGAGGGCGGCCTGCTCCTGCTTCAGACCGGCGTATACGCGGCCCAGGGAGGCCTCGGTTTCCTGCAGGGTGCCACGCAACTGCTGTTCGTCCTTGAGCAGTTCCAGGTGTTCGTAGCGATTGGCCAGGCCCTCGGTCATCAGCTTCTGGCTGATGGCGATCTGTTCGCGCAGCAACGTGAGCTTGGAGCTGACATGACCGATGCGCGCCTTGAGCTCCTTTTCCTCGGCACGGCGCTGCTGGATTTTCTGCTGCTGCTCCTCGGAACGGCTGTCCAGGCGGCTCTTCTGGGCGATAAACAGATCCCGGTTGACCTTGACCTGTTCGGGAAAGTCACGGGCCAACTCCTCCGGCACCGTCATATCGGCGGCACCCGCCAACTGCGCTTCCAGGCGCAAGGCGCGGATACGCAACGCGGCCAGCAGTGCCTCGGTCTCGCGACCTTCGGACAGCATGGCGACGCGCTCGATTTCTGCCAGTGGCTCGCCGGCGGCAACGCGCTGCCCTTCGCGCACCAGAATGCGCCGCACGATGCCGCCTTCCAGGTGCTGCACCAGCTTGGTCTGCCCCAGCGACGTCACTTCACCGGTCGAGTGGCTGGCGATGTCCAGCGGGAAGAACAGTGACCACAGCAGCATGGCGCCGAGCATCAGCGCCAACAGGCGAATGGTCAGGCGGCTGCCCAGCAGTTCGTCACCGGGCAGCGCCGGGTCGGTCTTGCCGGGCAGGAAGAAGCCGGCGAAACGGCTCAACAGCGGGTGGTTCTCGAAGGTGCCGAGGACCCGGTCACCCAGGCGCCCCAGACGGCTCGGAGCGTCATTGATCGACATATCGTGCTCAGCCATGGTCGGCGCCTCCCTGAGCAGGCTCGCGCGGCCCGTCACGCAACACGCGTGGTACCGGTTTGTGATTGAGGTCGATTACCGTATCAGCAGCGCCGAGGATGAAGCCTTCGTTGCTCATCACCACCAGCGTACGGCCTTCGCGTACCAGGCGGCTGAGCAAGGCGGCGATGGCCTTGCAGCCCTCGGCATCGACACCCTCGGTAGGGTCGTCCAGCACCACCAGTTGGCCACCGCCGATGACGGCACGCGCCAGCGCCAGGCGCCGGCGAATCCCCAGGGGAATGCTGCCACCGCCGTTGCGCACGGTCAGCCCCAGGCCTTCGGCCCCTCCCTCGACGAAGGCGCCCACCGCCAATTCACGACACACCTCCAAAACCCGCGCATCGGTCGTTTCCGGCGCCAGCACGCAGAGGTTCTCGCGCAGGGTGCCGTCGAAGAACTGCGGCTCCTGCGGCAGGTAGGCGACCTGCCGGCGCCACCATTGCGGGTCGGCCTGGCGCAAGTCCATGCCATCGACCAGCAGGTGCCCGCGACTGGGCTCCAGCAGGCCGACCAGCAGGCGCGACAAGGTGGTCTTGCCACTGCCGTTGGCGCCGGTGAAGGCCAGCACCTTTCCAGCCTCCAGCTGGTAATCGAAATGTTCCAGTACCGGCACGGCCTGCTTGGGGTAACCAAAGGCCAGGTCTTCGAAACGCAGGCTGCCGCGGGTCTGCCCCAGGCGCACGCCTTCGCCGCGCTCGCGAGGGATAGCGCACAGCTGGCGAGCCAGCTCCAGCGCACGCTGACCACGGCCGATCTGCTCACCCAGACCGAGGGCACGGGTCAGGGCCGCCAGGGCCCGGCTGGCGAGGATGTTGCAGCCGATCAACGAACCGATGTCGAGGTTACCGGCCAGCACTTCGCGGGCGCCCAGGCCCATGATCACCATGCTGAGAATCAGCGTGCCGGCGTAGCTGGCGTTCTGCATGGTGTTCTGCAGGCGATTGAGCTGGGCACGCTGTTCGGCCTGCTCGTCGGCGCAGGCCCGCCACTTTTCCTTCAACACATCGGCGGCGGAAAACGCCCGCACCATTTCCCCACCGGCGGTGAGGTTGTGCTGGTAGCCGGCCATCTGCATGGCGATGCGACTCTGCGCCTCCATGGGCTCACGCAGGCGGCGCTGGGCCAACAACGACACCAGCGTCACACCGGCCATCACCAGCAGGGCCATAGAGGCCAGGAACGGGCTGAGCATGCCCAGCACCACGACGAATACGAAGGCGAACGGCGTGTCCAGCAAGGTCACCAGGTTGGGCGCGCCGAAGCACTGCTGCACGGTGCTCTGCCCGGAAAGGATTTCCCGCCGTGCGGTATGCGGCAGTTGCTCGACCAGGGCGTACTGGCCCCGCACGGCACCTTCGAACAGCGTCTCGCCCAGTTCGGTATCCGCCCGCGCGCACAGCCACTGGGCCAGGCGCAGGCGCGCGTTGCGCAGCAAGACCTCGAAGCCCACCGCCATGACGGCGCCGATGGTCAGGGTCACCAGGGTCGCATCCACACCCAGCGCTAGGTAGCGGTTGAGCACATGGATGCTGTACAGCGAGCTGGCCAGGCCAAGCAGGTTGATCAACAGCGAGGAAAGCCACAGCTCCAGGCGTAGCCTGGGTTGCAGGGCGATGCGGCGGAGAAACTCGTTCATCATGACACTCGGGAAAAAGCTCCCTGCGCGCGACCGCGCAGGGAAAGGGGTTACACCGTGTAGGGCTGGATGATGTCCTGCGGCAGGCTGTGCGCGTCCGGCTGGTTGGCCAGCTCGGCGAGCGCCACCAGGCCGCTGCCATCGCTACCGCTGGCGGTATCGGCATCGTAGTACAGCCGCGTGACATCACCATTGGAGATCAGGAAGAAGGCAGCACCATTGTGTTGCCCATTACCGCTGATCGCCGCTTCGAGCTCGTCCAGATGGCCATTGCTGCCGGTACCGAACTGGAACTGCCCAGGCGCGAAGCTGACGCGATAGACGTCGGCGTTGCCTTGCCCGGCCAGCTGCGCCAGGGTGTCCATGATGTCCCCCGTGAAGGATTGCGACACCGAGGTCAGGCTGTTCAGGCCACCGAATGCAGTGGGGTCGAAGGTCAGGTGGTCGACCCCGGCCTGGAAGTCGAGGATCGCGTCCATGCCATCGGCTGGCGAGCTGTAGTGGAAGCGATCCGCCCCCGCCCCGCCGCTCAGCACGTCGGCCCCTGCGCCACCGACCAGTAGATCGTCGCCATCGCCGCCGTTGAGTACATCGCTGCCGGCACCGCCGAACAGCCGGTCGTTGCCACCCAGGCCGGACAGGTTATCGGCACCCGCCGTCCCGGTGAGCAGGTCGTCGCCGGCCCCGGCCTGGTCGTTGTTGCGCAGCACCACGTCCTTGCTGATCAGCACATACGGGCTGTTGGCCGTGGCGCGCAGCACGATGGACATCAGCTCGTCGGCCTCCACGGCACGGTCGCCGCTGACCTGGAAGCTGAAGCTGGCCGTGGTACTGCCGGCGGCGAAGGTGACGCTGCCGGCTGGCAGGGAGCCACCGAAGTCATCGGCGTCCACGCCCTGCCCCGCACCCGGGGTGACGCTCCAGTAGAAAGTTTCGGCGCTGCCCGTGGGGTTGCGCGTCAGCTGGTAGGTGACCGTCTGCAGGCCACTGTCGCCTTCCACCAGGCTGTCCGGGCCGGTGATGGCCAGGCCCAGGTCGTCGTCGCGGATGGTGCCGCCCAGCGTGGTAGCGCCGCCTGCGATGGCCGGGTGGGTGAAGGTCAGGTTGAACGACTCGTCGCCCTCGCGCAGCGAATCACCGCGGATCGGCAGGTTGAAAATCATCTCCGACACACCGGCTGCCAGGGTGATGGTGCCGGTCAGCGGGATGGTGAAATCGTTGGCGTCCACCGCCCCGACGATGCTGTAACCGATGGTCAGTGCCGCACCATCGGGCCCGGCGCGCAGAATGCGATAGGTCAGCGGCGTGGTGGTACCCGGAGCGCCTTCCAGACGACTGTTGTCCAGCGCCAGCACGGTCACGGCGACGTCGTCGCTCTGGATGGTCGCCCGCGCGCTGCCCTGCAGCGGGTTGACGCTGCTGCCGCCGCCACTGCTGGACAGCTGTACGGTGAACTGCTCGTCGGATTCGCCCAGGTCGTCGCCGTTGACGGCGATCTCCAGCACCTTGCTGGTCTCGCCAGCGGCGAACTGCAGGGTTCCCGTGGGCAACACGCCACCGACGAAGTCGCTGCCGTCCGCCGGAGCGGCACCACTGCCGGCCACCGACCAGTCGATGCTGGCGCTCGAGGCGGTATCGCCACTGCGGGTCACGGTGAAGCGGAACACCGTGGTGGCACCACCGTTGCCTTCGGCCAACACGCTGTCCACCACACGGATGGCGAACTGGTTGTCATCGTTGACGATGGTGCCAGTGGCACGGTCGTTGATCAGGTCGATACCCTGCGGGTCGCTGAGCACCACCTCGAAGCCCTGATCCGGGCCGAGTACGTCGTCGCCACGCACGCGAATGACGATGTCCTTGTGCGTTTCGCCATCGGCGAATACCAGCGAGCCGGACGGCAGTACACCGCCGTCGAAACTGCCGGCGTTGGCCGGGTAGGTGCCGTTGCCGCGCAGCGACCAGTCGACGCTGACACTGCCGGCGCTGTCACCGACGCGCTCCACACGGTAGACGAATTCGGTGATGTCACCGGTATCTCCCTCGCGCTGGCGGTCGCTACCCAGGGCGGCGATGCTCAGGCCACGGTCATCGTTGAGGATGGTGACGCTCGCCTCGCCGGTGAGGATGGTCGCGCCTTCGGCGTCACTGAGCACCACGGAGAAGGTCTCGTTCTGCTCGCCGAGGGTGTCGGCATCCACCCACACGGTGATGGTCTTGCTGGTTTCACCCACCCCGAAGGCGACTACACCACTGACGTAGATACCGCCGAAGTCTTCGGCGTTGGCCGGGTTGGCGCCTGACGGCAGCACCTCCCAGAGCACGCTGGCCGGGCCGGACAGGTCGCCACCGCGGGTCACGGTGAAGGTCACCGGGGTCTGCAGCCCGTCGCTGCCCTCCACCACCGTGGCGGCGTCGGCGCTGATCCACAGCACGGGGTCGTCGTTGAGCACCACGGCGCTGACCGGGCCGGTGGTGATGGTGGAGCCGTAGCTGGGGTTTTCCAGCTGCACGGCGAAGCTCTCGTCTTCCTCGCCCAGTTCGTCGCCGCGCACGGCGACGGTGAAGGTCTTGCTGGTCTCGCCGTCGGCGAACTGCACGGTGCCGGTAAGCGCGGCGAACTCGGCGTCGCTCAGCGGATGCGCGCCGATGCCGGCCGCACGCCAGTCGACGCTGGCGGTGCCCACGGCACTGCCGGTACGGTCGATACGGAAGGTGAACAGGGTCAGGCCGCTGTCGCCTTCGACCAACTCGCGGGTCACCACGCTCAGGGCCAGGCTGTCGTCGTCGTTGACGAGTGTACCGACCTGATCGTTGCCGACAATGTCGGTGTTGCCGGTCGGGTTGGACAGGTGCAGGGTGAACGACTCGTCGCCTTCGTCGAAACCGTCGCCGAGCACATGGATGTAGATGTCCTTGTGGGTTTCACCGGCGGCAAACACTACGGAGCCGGACGGCAGCACGCCACCCGGGAAGTCGGCTGCGTTGGCCGAGCCGGCTTGCACCTGCCAATCGACCGAAGTCTGACCGCTGGTATCGCCACTGCGGGTCACGGTGAAGTGCAGGCGCCCCGGCGTGCCGTTATCGCCTTCGTGAACCTGCGCGACGACACTGGCCAGGGTCAGGTCGATGTCGTCGTTGCGGATCACCCCAGCGGCACTGCCGGCACCTGCATCGATGGTGCTGCCAGGGCCTGGCTGATACAGCTCCACACTGAAGTGCTCGTCGATTTCGACGTCGCGGTCGCTGCGTACCGGGATGGTCAGCACCATCTCGCTCTGCCCGTCGGCGAAGGTCAGCGTGCCGCTGGTGGCGAAGAAATCACTGACATCGGTATCGCCATGGTTGATGCGCCAGTTGACCGTAGACGTACCTTCGGTACTACCGGTACGGGTCACGGTAAAGGTCAGCGAGGTGCCCTCGGCGGCATCGGCAGCGCGCGGGGCGATGGCGAACACGTCGTCATCGTTGCGGATCACCGCGTCCACCTGCTGATTGGCGAAGCTGTGGCTGAGGCTGTCGCTCGGTGCCTGCAAGCTGACGGTGAAGCCTTCGTCCGGCTCCAACTGATTGTCACCGGCGACCCAGACGGTAATGGTCTGGCTCATCTGGCCTTCGGCGAAGGTCAGCTCACCGAACGGCAACTGGCCGCCGAAGAAATCGTCCGCTGAAGCCGGATTGGCACCGCTGCCAGCCACGCTCCAGGCCAGGGTCGTGGCCAGGCCGCTGCCAGTACGGGTAACCAGGAACTGGTAGCCCGTGGCGCCACTGTCGCCCTCGACCGGCGTGGCGGCCACGCCGATATTCCAGTGCACGTCATCGCTGACGATGGTACCGGTGGCACTGCCGACCTTGATGTCGGAGCCAGCCGATGCATTGCCGAGCACCACCTGGAAGGTTTCGTCCGGCTCGACCGCGCGATCACCGATGACGGTGATGCTGATGGTCTGGCTGCCGGCCTCGCCCGAAGCGAAGTTCAACGTGCCGCTGGGCAGCACGCCACCAAGGAAGTCGGCAGCGTCGGCCAGCCCCTGCAGGCTCCAGTCCACGCTGGTGGCCAGGTCGAGGTTGCCACTGCGGCTGACAGTGAAGGTGTAGACGGTCTGCAGGCCATCATGGCCCTCGACGTGACGCGCATCGGTGGCCACCAGGGTCAGCGACACGTCGTCGTTAACGATAGTGGCATCGGCCGTGGCCTGGGTGAACACCACGCCATCGGTGCTGTTCAGGCTCAGGCGGAAGTCCTCGTTGGCCTCGCCGCTGTAGTCGCCGCGCACCGGCACACGGATGGTCAGCTGCTCCTGGCCGGCGGTGAAGGTCACGCTGCCGCTGGTCTGCAGGAAGTCATCCGCCGAGGCCGGATTGGCGCCAATGCCGGCCACGCTCCAGTTGATGGTCTCGGTGCCCGACAGCTTGCCGCTGCGGGTGAGCACGAAGTCGAACCAGGTGGTCTGTCCGTCATTGCCTTCGGCCTGGGCGGCCGGTGCGGCGACGTCGATCACCACGTCGTCGGCGCGGATCAGGCCGTCGGCGCTAGCCTGGCTGATCACCAGGCCGCTGGACGGGTTGCTCAGCACCACGCTGAAACCTTCGTCGTACTCGGCCAGCACATCGCCGCGCACGTTGATGGTCAGGGTGACGCTGGCTTGCCCCGCCGGCAGCACCAGCGAGCCGGACGGCAGCACGCCCAGGGCGAAGTCGCTGCCGTCCGCCGGGTGCGCGCCACTGCCGATCACGGCCCAGTCGACGGTTTTCGGCTGGTCCAGCGAGCCGCTGCGGGTGATGGTGAAGGTGAACGCGGTGGTGCCGCTGTTGCCCTCGGCCTTGCTGGCGTCGGTGGCGGTGATGCTGATGCTGGCATCGTCATTGACGATGGTGCTGCTGGCGCTGCCAGTCTGGATCTGCGCACCGACCGGGTTGCCCAGCACGATCTGGAAGGCTTCGTCGCCCTCCACCAGGGTATCGCCGTTGACCAGCACGGTGATGGTCTTGCTCGACTCGCCATCGGCGAACGTCAGGCTGCCGCTCGGCAGGCCGCTGTTGTCGCCCAACTGATCGGCCGTGGCGAAATCGGCCACGCCAGCCAGAGCCGAACCCAGGCGCCAGTTGACGCTGGCACTGCCGCTGGTGTCGCCGCTGCGCTGCACGGTAAAGGTGAACGCCGTGGTGCCGCTATGCCCTTCGGCCAGTTCGGTCTGCCCAGCCACGATGTTGAAGGCCGCATCATCGTTGAGGATGGTGCCCTCGGCCGTGGCCTGGGTGATGGTATCGCCTGTGGTGCCCGAACCCAGAGTGATCTGCACGCTGTAGGTTTCGTCAGCCTCGGCCACGGCGTCCTGGTTGGACTGCACGCTGATGGTCTTGGTCAGTTCGCCCGGCGCAAAGGTCACCGAGCCCGACAGCGGCCCGCTGAGGTCGGCGTTGTTGGCCGTGCCGTTGAACAGCACCTGCCAGTTGATGGTCTGGCTCTGCTCGGTGCTGTGGCTGCGGGTGATGACGAAGGTCTGCGCCTGGCCTTCGCTACTGGCACCCTGCAACGGTGCGATGGAGAAGCTCGCGTCATCGTTGCGGATGGTGCCGTTGGCGGTGGTGCGGATCGGGTCGCTGATATCGCTGCTCAAGTTGCTCAGGGCAATGCGGAAGTTCTCCACCTGCTCCGGCGTGACATCGCCGACCACGGTCACGGTGATCTGCGCCGTGGTCTGGTTGGCGGCGAAGTTCACCACGCCGCTGGTGGCGCCGCTGAAGTCAGCGGCGCTGGTGGTGTCGTGTAGCAGCGACCAGTTCATGCTGGAGGTGCCGCTGATGACGCCCGAACGGGTGACGGTGAAGGTCAGGGTCTGGTTGGCATCGGTTTCGGTGATCGAGGCATCGGCGATGCTAATGCCGGTGTCATCGTTGACGATGGTCAAGTCTGGGCTGTTCTGGCCACTGACTGGTCGGTTGGCGATGCCGGCGCTGTTGAGCGTCTCCTCGTAGAACACCACGCGGAAGCCTTCGTTGTTCTCCACCTGGCCATCGCCGCGCACGACGATGTTGATGTTGCCGGTCATAA
This sequence comes from Phytopseudomonas straminea, assembly GCF_900112645.1. GTDB lineage: Bacteria > Pseudomonadota > Gammaproteobacteria > Pseudomonadales > Pseudomonadaceae > Aquipseudomonas > Aquipseudomonas straminea. The sequence goes on from NZ_FOMO01000002.1 coordinate 644,375, forward strand.
CGCTGTCGGCGAAGGTCAAGGTACCGCTGGGCAAGCTGCCACCAAAGTCCGCGGCATCGGCCGGATTCGCGCCAACACCTTCCACACGCCATTTCACCGAACCATAGCCGGTGTAGCCGGTGCGGTTGACCGTCAGCGAGTAGGTGGTGCTCTGGCCACTATCAGCTTCGCTCTGGCTGGCCGTGCTTGGCGTGGCGGTGTAACGCGTATCGCTTTCCAGCAGCGTGCCGGTGACGTTCATGCTGGTGGCGTTGCTGGCGCTCCAACCATCGCTTCCAAAACGCACGGTGGAGCCGGTGGTGTCGGCCGGCGCATTGAGAGTAAGGGTGAACCCCTCAGTGTTCTCGATGATGCCATCGGCCTTGAGCAGGTCGAGCAGCGAGACGTTGTAGCTGGACGTCCCGGCAGGCAAGGTGAAGGTGCCGCTCAGGCTGACAAAATCGGCGTTGCTGGTCGTGCCGTTGGTCAGGGTGTAGCCGATGGTCAGCGCGTTATCCATGCGCCCGCTGCGCACGATATTGAAGTTCAGCGGTTGCCCCTCGTAACCACTGGCGACGGGGTTGGTGTTGCCCCAGCCGCCCACCCACAGGCGAATGTCGTCGTTCTTGAGCGTGGCGCTGGTGCTGCTCTGCGCCGGGTCGAGGCCGGTCGGGCCGTACTCGTCACGATACTGCGAACTGATGAACGGATGGTTGTAAGCGTCGTTCGGCGAGATCAGAGAGAAGTTCAGCAACGTGTCCGGCTCGATCACGGTATCGCCCGGGAAGGTCACCATGACCTGCTTACTGGTCTCGCCGGCGGCGAAGTTCACCACGCCATAGGTGGTGTTGGAGTATGGCGAAGTCACCGCGGCGGCATTGCCACCGTAGTTGCTGACCTGCGCCCCACCGTTGCCGCCCCAGTTGATGGCGTCACCGACGATCTGCCAGGCCACGCTGCTGGCGTAGTCCACACTGCCGCCTGGCTGTGCGGTACGGGTAATGGTGAAAGTGACGCTGGTGGTGCCGGTGTTGCCTTCGAACACCTCGCTGGTGCTGCGGGTCACGCCGAGCAGTGCAGCCGGCTCGTCGTTCAGCATCCAGCCACCCTGGTTGTAACCGAGCGTCGGCGTCTCGATGTCGCCATCGAGATTCTGCGGATTGCTCAGTTGCATCTTCACTTCTTCACGCCAGGTCTCGGTCAGCGTGTCGTTGACGGTATAGAGGGTAACGGTCTTGGTCAGCTCGCCATCGAGGAAGGTGAAGCTGCCACTGAGCGTGCGCGTGGCGGCATCCCACGACAGGCCGGGGTTATTGGCCAGGATCGCACTCATGTCCAGGTCGGCCGGGTCGAGCTTGTACCAGTCGTTGCGGACGTTGTTGGATTCGTTGCCGCTTTCCGAACCGTCGAGGACGATCTTCCAGTCCACAGAATCACTGCCGCGCTGGTCGCCGGCACGGGTGATGGTAAAGACCAGGTCGGCGCCTTCGGCAACATGCTCGCTGCTGACGTCGAAGCGCGTGTCGTCGTTCTTCAGCACCGCATAGTTGTTGGCGCCACCGGGTGGGCTTGCCGTGGAACCAGCCTGAATGCTGCTGCCCGGGCTGGCCTGGTTGAGGTACAGGCGGAAGGCCTCGTCGTACTCACCCACATCGTCCACACGGGTGCGGATGGTTACATAGCCAACCGATTGCCCATCGGCGAAGGACAGGCGACCGGACAGCGCTTCACCCGGCGCGAAATCATCGGTGTCCATCGCGGTATAACCGCTGACGCCCGTTTGCACCGCCCAGTCGACCCAGGCCGGGCCGGCGGTGGAAATGGTGCGATAGACGGCGAAGGTGTGCTCGATATAGCCGTCGGCCGCACTGCCGCCATCGGCAACGGTATCGCCCTCGAAACGATTGCGCCCGGTGGTGGGCGTGTCCTGGATGTAGAACTCGGCTTCGTCGCGCTGGATTTCGCCGAACAGGTAGACGGTGGACGCGCTGGTGCCATTCTGCAGCGTGGTATCGGAGGTGTAGATGTTCTGGCTGCCGGTCTGCGGGGCGCGCAGCTCATCGATACCGCCGGTATTGGTGAACTGCACCTTGAACCACTGGTCGTCCTCGACGATGTTGTCGCCACGCACGCTGATGGTGATGGTCTTGCTGGTCTCGCCATTGGCGAAGTTGACCGTACCCGAGGGCAAGGTGCCGCCCACGAAGTCGGCACCGTCGGCCGAATACTCCCAACGCCCGTTGCCGTAGTCATAGACATCCTGGCCACTGAGGTTCCAGCTCAAGCTAGAAGCCTTGGCCGTATCGCCACTGCGGGTCAGGGTGATGGTGTAGGTGGTGGTCTCGCCGTCGATCTTCTCGGCCTGACGGGCCTGCGCCCACTCGATGGTGACCAGAGTATCGTCGTTGATGATAGTGCTCTGGTAGCTGCCATTGCTGCCGACCGAGGTGCCGCTGCTGGCGCCGCTCAACACGAGGTTGAAGCGCTCGTTACCCTCGACGCTGCCCACACCGCTGTCGCCATAGGCGCGCACGGTAACCGTCTTGCTGCTCTCGCCCGGGTTGAAGGTAAGCGTGCCGTTTGGCGTGATGAAGGAGCTGAAGTCCAGGCTGTTAGTATCAACGTGCTGCACGGCCCAGTTGACGGTACTGGTCTGGTCCAGATTGCCGGTGCGAGTCACGGTGTAGGTGAATGATGGGCCGCTGTTGCCTGCATCCCCTTCACTGCTGCTGGTAGTACCAGCGGTGATGTTCAGCTCGGCATCGTCGTTGCGCACCACGCCATCGGCACTGGCCGTGGCGATCTCGTTGCCCGGCGAGGCGTTTTCCAGCAGCACCCGCAGCGTTTCGTTGCCTTCGAGCTGGCTGTCGCCCGCCACGCGCAGGGTGATGGTCTTGCTGGTTTCGCCGGCGGCGAAGGTCACGCTGCCGTACGGGATGCCGTCGACATCGCGCAACACACCAGCGGCCTGGCTGCCAAAGAAGTCGGCAGCGTTCACCGAGTTGGCGACGCTGGGGTCGACACGCCAGTCGACCGTGCTGACCTGGCTGGTATAGCCGGCGCGGGTCACGGTAAAGGTGAATTCGACGTAGCCGCTGTTGCCCTCACCCTTGTCTGCCGAAAACGCACTGATGCTCAGCGACGCATCGTCGTTGGTCAGCGTCGTGGTGGCACTGGCGGTACCAATGCTGGCATTCGCCGACGGGTTGGAAAGCGTCACGGTAACGGCCTCGTCGCCCTCCACGTTGGAGTCGCCACGCACGCGAATCACCACGGTGGAGGTACTCTGGCCATCGGCGAAGCTGAGCGTCCCGCTGGACGTCTGGCCCGCACCGAGATCGCTGGCGTTCAAGCCACCGCTCAGCGTCCAGGTCATGTCCCGGGCGCCGCTGAGCGAACCGCTGCGGGTGACGGTAAAGGACACGTCGCGCTCGCCGGTGTTGCCCTCAGCCTGAGTCGTGGCGTTGGCGGCGATGCTGAAACTGGCGTCGTCATTGAGTACCTGGGTGCTAGCCGTGCCCTCGCCCGCCTCGATGGTGCCGCCAACCGGATTGAACAGTGACACCTGCAGGGACTCGCTGCTCTCCACGGTGTTGTCACCGCGCACGCGAATGGTGATGGTCTGGCTGGTCTGCCCGGCAGCGAAGTTGACGGTGCCACTGGGCAGCCCGGCGTTGCTGCCAAGGGCGTCCTGGCTACCCTGGAAGTCGCTGGCATTGATGCCGGTGGCCGGATCCAGGCGCCACTGCACAGAGCCTGTACCGGTGGTCACGCCGCTGCGCGTGACGGTGAAGGTGAATTCGCTGACATCGCCCGAGGCGCCTTCGTTCTGCGCCGCCGGGGCGCTGATGCTGAAGTTGGTGTCATCGTTGGTGACCAGCGTGCTGTCACTGGCCTTGACCAGCATCCCGGCGCTGGGGTTGCTGAGGGTCAGGGTGAAGGCTTCGTCGGCCTCCACGCGGGTGTCGCCACGCAAGGTGAAGCTGACGGTCAGCTCGGACTGGCCAGGAACGAACGTCAGGCTGCCGGTCGGCAGACCACCGAAAGTGTCGGCCGCGTCGCCACCGTTGCTGCCGGTAACCTGATAGTCGACCGTGGCGCTGCCGGTGAGGTCGCCACTGCGTACGATGCTATAGATCACCGTCTTGCTGCCGCTGTTGCCCTCACTGATGCTGGCCTGCTGGGCATTAACCGAGAAGCCCTGATCATCGTTGCGGATCACTCCAGCGGCCGTCCCATCGACCACCGCCTGCGGCGTACCGTCTTCCAGGCGGGCATTGTTCAGGGTCACGGTGAAGGCTTCGTCGGCTTCGACCTGCAGGTCGCCGTTGACCTGAATGGTCAGGGTCTTGCTCGCCTCTCCGGCGGCGAAGCTCAGGGTACCGCTGCTGGCAGCGAAGTCCGCGGCATTGGCGATGCCGGACAACGACCAGTCCACCAGGGCTGCCGAGCCGAGATCACCGGCGCGGGTCACGGTAAAGGTGAATGCGGTGGTGCCGCTGTGGCCTTCGGCCTTGTCGGCGGCCAATGGGGTGATGGAGAAGCCCATGTCGTCATTGTCGATACGGGTCTCGGCACTGGCCACCGTCAGTTCGGTGTTGCCATCGCGGGCCTGTAGTTCGACGGCAAAGGTTTCGTCCAGCTCGATATGGCCATCACCCGCCACGCGCACGGTGATCTGCACGCTGGTCTGGCCTTCGGCAAAGGCTACGGTGCCGGACGGCAGACCGGCGTTGGCGCCGAGTGCATCCTGACCGGTAACGAAGTCGGCCAGGCTGGCGGCATCGACGCCCTGCCCGACCGCGACTTTCCAGTCGACGCTGGTGGCACGCAGATCGCCGCTGCGGGTCACGGTAAAGGTGAAGCTGCGCTCCTGACCGGCATCGCCCTCAGTGGCGCTGGCCTGGTCGGCACCGATGGAAAGCGCTTGGTCGTCGTTGCGCACCAGGGTGCTGGCGGTGTCGGTGAGCAGTTGGGTCTGGCCATGGGCCGGGTTGGAAAGCGGATTGCCCAGCGTCAGCGTCAGGGTTTCGTCGCTTTCCAGCACGGCATCGCCGGCCAGTGTCAGCTCGATCACCTTGCTGGTTTCGCCGGCGGCGAATTCCACCAGGCCATTGAGCGCCATGCCGGCCACGAAATCGTCGGCCTGCAGGCCGCTGGCGGCCCAGGTCACGCTGACCGGACCGGACAGGTCGCCGCTACGGGTCACGGTGAAGCGCAGCACCTGGGTTTCGCCAGCAGCGCCTTCATCCACCGCGCTTTGCTGGGCCTGGATACGGATGCCAACGTCATCGGAAACGATACTGCCCTGGGCCTCGCCGACCAGGATGTCGGCATGACCGCTGGCGTTACCGAGGGTCACGGTGAAGGACTCGTCGCCCTCCACGTCGCGGTCGCCGCGCACGGCGATCTGGATGACCTTGCTGGTCTCGCCTGGGCCGAAAGTGACGGTACCGGACGGCAGCACGCCGCCAACGAAGTCCGCCGCATCGACCTGGCCGGACAGGCTCCAGCCAACGCTGGTGGTGCCCGTGGTGACGCCGGAGCGGGTCACGGTGAATTCATGGATGACGCTGCCACCATCGCCCTCGAGCAGGCCGCTGCGGGTGGTAGCGATGGCCAGGCCGGTGTCATCGTTGGTAATGGTCGCGGTGGCCGAGGCATTGCCCAGGCTGGCGCCCGTGGACGGGTCATAGAGTTCGACCCGCAGGCCTTCGCTGGCCTCCAGGCGATAGTCGCCCGCCACCTGCAGGCTGATGGTCTGGCTGGTCTGGCCGCTGGTGAAGTTGAGTACGCCGGTCGGCAGCACGCCACCGACGAAATCGGCGCCGTCCACCGGGTTGCCGCCCTCGCCGACCACGCGCCAGGCCACGCTGCCGCTGCCGTTCAGGTAGCCGGTGCGGTTGACCAGGAAATTCAGTTGTGCAATCTGGCCGTCGCCGCCCTCGGCAACGCTGGCGGTCTGCGCCTGGATGGCGAACTGCTGGTCGTCATTGAGCAGCATGCCGTTGACGCTGCCATTGCCTACCGTAGCACCCGGGCCCGGGGTACCGAGGCTGATCACGAAGCTCTCGTCGGGCTCGAGCTGCGAGTCGGTGGCGATGGGCAGGACGATCTCCATGCGATCGACACCGGCGGCAAATACCAGGGTGCCGCTCGGCAGGATGCCACCGACGAAGTCGCTACCGCTTACGCCGTTGGTGGCGCCGGGCGCCAGGCTCCAGGTGATGGTGTCGCTGCCGCTCAGGTCGCCGCTGCGCTCGACCACATAACGCAGTTCGTGGCTGCCGCCGCTGCCTTCCAGGCTATTGGCCTGGGACAACAGGTTGAACACCACGTCGTCGTTGCGAATCAGGCCATTGGCCGATCCGACGGAAATTTCCGCGCCGGGGCTGGGGTTGCTCAGCACCACCTGGAAGCTTTCATCCAGCTCCACCAGGTTGTCCGGCGACAGCGGCAGGGTCACGACCAGGCTCTGCACGCCACGACCGAATTCAAGGGTGCCGTTGAAGGCCGTGCCGTTGAGAAAATCGGCCGCATTGGCGGAATTGGCGCCGTTGCCGAACACCAGGCGCCAGTCGACGCTGACACTCTGGGTCAGGTCGCCCTGGCGCTGGACGGTGAAATTGAGCGAGCGCGGCATGTCGCTGTTGCCTTCGGCCGCTACCAGCCCGCTGCCATCGAGGCTCAGGCGCGCATCGTCATTGATCAGGCTGCCGTTGGCGCGATCCTGGATCACTGTCATGCCGGGGGTGGTGCTGCTGATCACCACCTGCAGCCCTTCGGTGGGCTCGAACTGGCTGTCCGGAGTGGCGCTGAAACGAATCACCGCACTGCTCTGGCCCGGGGCGAATTGCACCGTGCCGGACGGCCAGGTGCCGCCGAAATCGGCTGCATCCACCGGGTTGTTGCCAAAGCCCTGCACGCGCCACTGCACCGTACCGGAGAGCGACAGTTCACCGCTGCGGGTAACCACGAATTCCAGCGGCGTGGTGCCGGTAGTGCCCTCACGCACATTGGCATTGCGCGCGACGATAGAAACGGCCTGGTCGTCCGAATCGATTGTGACCAAAGCCGCACCTACGTCGATCTGGCTGTTGGCATCCTGAGCCTGCAGCGACACGGTGTAGCTCTCGGCGCCCTCGATCTGGGTGTCACCGTTCAGGCGCACGTAGATGACCTTGCTGCTCTCGCCCGCGGCGAACTGCACGGTGCCATTCATGGCCTGGCCGGCAGCGAAGTCGTTGATGTCAGCCGGCAACTCGCCGTAGCCGGCGATCTGGTAGCCGATCTGCCCGGCATTGCTGATGTTGCCGGTACGGCTGACGACGAAAGCCTGCACGCCGCCCGTGCCGTTGCCTTCGACGGTCGACGGTGTCAGGGCTTCGATGCTGTATACCGACTCGTCGGTGCGGATGGTGCCGTAGGCTTCGCCGTTGATGATCTGCACACCAGCCGGCGGGTTGCTGAGGACGATGCCGAAGGTCTCGTCCATCTCCGCCAGGTTGTCACCCTTGACCCACACGGTTACCAGCTTCTGCGTTTCGTTGGCCGCAAAGGTGACATTGCCGCTGGGCATGCCATCGGCCAAGTTGAGCAGGTTCTGACCGGCGATGAAGTCATTGGCATCGGCAGCATGGGTGCCGACGCGCACGAAGCGCCAGTCGATGGTCAGGCTCTGATCCAGTAGCTCGGAACGGGTCACCATAAAGGTGATCGCGGTCTGCTGGCCCTGGCCGCCTTCCATCACGTCCATGGTCACGCCGCGCAGGCTCACGCCGGTGTCGTCATTGACGATCACCGTGCTGGCGCTGCCGCCGGAAACGCGCAGGTTGCTCTGCTCGCTCTGCAGGTTAACGGTCAAGGTCTTGTCGTCTTCGACCTCGCGATCGCCGCGCACGGTAAGGACGATGTCGCGGCTGGTCTCGCCGGCCGCGAAGTGCAGCAAGCCACCGTCGATGCCCTCGACGAGATCCTCGGCATCGACGCCGCTGACCGACCAGCGTACCGAACCGCTGCTCAGCGAATCGGTACGGGTAACGGTGAAGCTGATGGTCGTGGTGGTGCCGGTGTCGCCTTCGACGACCTGTGACTGGTTGGCGCGAATCGACACCAGGCCGTCATCGTTGAGCACCGTGGTGGTGGCATCGGCGGTGACGATGGTGAGGTTGCTGCTGGGGTTACTCAGGCTGACTGTGAGCACTTCATTGGGCTCGACCACGCGGTCGCCGAGCAGCGGGATGCTGATGGTCTTGCTCACCTCGCCCACGCCGAAGGTCAGGCTCCCGGAAGGCAGCGGGCCACCGATATCAGCCTCGTCCAGGCCGCTGGCGGCCCAGTCGAGGGTCGCCTCGGCGCGACCATTGCTGCGGGTTACCACGAAGGTCAGCAACTGCTGCTCGCCCTCGTCGCCTTCCAGCACCTGCAAGCGGGTAGCCTGGATGCTGACGGTGGCGTCGTTGTCGAGAATCTGTACCGATGCGCTGGACTGGCCAAGTTGGCTACCGGCACTTGGGCCGCTCAAGGTCACCACGGCCGTGCGGTCGCCCTGGGCCAGATAGTCGCCAGGCACCTCGATGCGAATCTGTTGCTGGGTCTGCCCTTGGGCAAACGCGATTGCGCCGCTGGGCAGCGCGCCACCGAACAGTGCCGCATCCAGGCCACTGAGCGCCCACTGCACCTGGGCAGCGCCAACGCCGCCGCTACGGGTCACGGTAAACACCAGGGTCATGGTGTCGCCAGTGTCGCCTTCTAGCACGGCAGCTGTGCCCTGTACGGCGATGACCGATGCAGATTGGCTGCTACCCGTTGGCGCGGTGTTCTGTACGGGCGTGCTGTCGAGCGGCTGGCTACGGTCGGTTCCGGCCGTCAGGCTGCTGCCCAGGCCGCTGTCGTCACGGAAGGTCGGGAAGATGCCCAGCCCACCACCGGCCACGCCGCCCGTGCCCTGGCCTGCAGTGCCATTGCCGATACCTGGGGTAACGCCCCCCAACAAGCCGGGACCGAAGCCATCGAGGTTGAGCATGGCCAGCTCCGGCGGAGCACCGGCCGGCAACATGCCGCTACCGGTCTGATCACCGGTCAGTTGGGTGCGCTCCGGCTGATAGGCGGCGGGGGTCTGGTCTCGTGCGATGTCCTGGCCGAACAACCCCGTGACTTCCGGGCGGTAGGTGCTGGCGAACGGCGCCGGCGCCGCGATTGGCGCGGCGCTGACGGGCGCGACCAGCGAAGGCAGCGGGTCAGTCATCACTTCGTTGCTGCGCGCATCGACGGGCTGGGTCTGGATGTCCAAATCCGCCATCCAGTTCTGTAGCCAGGAGGAGGCCTCGATCGCTTGCGGCTGGCTGGCCGCAACGCGCGCCTGCTCGGCAACCGACTGGCGCAGGCTCTCGGCCAGCTGCGGAGCGATACCGGCCGCACGCAGCATCTGGCTCATGCTGGCCAGCGCCTGCTCGAGCGAGTCGATGCCCTCGGGCGCACGCCCGTTGAGGAAATTCGTCACCACCTGTACGGCACGAACCAGGATGTCGATCTGTGCGCTCGTCAATTCAGCCATTTCGGCTACTCCTGCTGTTTACAGCCAATCCTGTGGAAGCGCCAACGCACCCGATCCAGGTGCGCGCGTTGCAACGATTTACGGTGTGCGGTGACTCAAGGCTTGCCCGGCGCGCCGCTTTCGAGCGCGGCGACAGGCAGCGCACGATCAGCCGGCACGATGATTCCCGGCTGCCGGAAGATGCCCAGGTTCAACTGGCCAGAGGCGCGCAGCAGGCGATAGGCGGCGATGATTTCGTCGATGCCGGCAGCCGTGGCGTCGCTTTGCGCATTGATCAGGCCGACCTCGCCATTGAGGATGTCGAGCAGCGAGCGACGCCCCATTTCGCGCTCCTTGCGCGCTAGGCTCAGGAAGTTCTCGGCGATGTTCACCTGGTTGCGCAGATGCTCAGCCCGCTCCCGGGAGGTTTGCCACGAAGCCCAGGCGTTACGCGCTTCTTCCATGGCCTGGATGCGTACGTAGTCGGCCTTTTCCTGGGCACTGGCGATAGCCTGGTCGGCGGCGCGGGTCACGTAGTTGGCACGCATGCCCAGGTCGAACTGCCAATCGAAATTGACCATGGCCTTGGTGTCGTTGCGGTAGCCGGGGGTGTCGTCATAGTCCTGATAGTGCTCCTGGCTCAACCGGAACGACAGCCGAGGCATCAACTCGCGATTGCGAGCGGCATCGCGCTCGGCCAGGGTGACGTCGGCGCGCTTAATCGCCGCCAGCAGGTCGGGGTTCTGCTGGCGTACGCTCTCCACGATGGCCTCTTCCGAGCTCGGCAGACGGTCACGGGGGATGGCCAGCGCATCGAGGCGCTCAGGGGTGATCGGCGCTTCACCGAAGATCACCCGATAGCGGTTCAGCGATTCGCGCATGCGGTTGTCGGCCATTACCCTACGGGCCTCGGCGCCAGCCAGTTGTGACTTGGCCTGCAGCACGTCGGTGGCGTAGCCACGCCCGGCCTCCATGCGTGCATCCTCCAGGGAGGTCTGCTGCTTGATGTTCTGCTCGGACTGACGCGCGTACGACTGGGTACGCTCGGCCTGGATCACCTGCAGCTGGGCCTCGATGGCGGCCAGGATCAGGTTCTGGATCTGCAGCTCACGCTCGGCCTCTTCCTTGCTCAGTACCACCTTGGCGGCCTGAACACGCGACGAAGTGGCACCGAAGTCGGTGATCAGCTGGTTGATCCCCACGCTGGCATCGACCGGGTCATAACGACCGTCGGTGCCCTCTTCACGCTGGGTGTTGCGGCGCCCCGCACCTGCATTCACGGTCAGCTTGGGGTAGTAGGCAGCCTTCTCGACGTCGACCTGCTCGCGGGCAGTCTCGGTGTCCGCGTCTACCATGCGCACCAGTTGGTGCTCACGCAGAATGCGATCAAGGTTGGCGGCGAAGCCTTGGTCAGCCGAAGCGCTGGCCGAGCAGGCGACGAGACAGGCGGCGAGCAGCTCTCGGCGCGCCCGGAAGGCTGGTTTGATTCGTGGCAACATGGGGCACCCATCCTGGTAAACATAATGGCCGGGCGTTAAACCGACCTTTCTTCATACTAGCTTTGTGCCACTCTTCGAAACTGACAAAAGCTGACATTCCTACCAACGGGCCGCCTTTTTTTTGGCTTATCGGTTAGCTTTCGCTAGGCTTGTCAGGAAAATGTCACCCGAGGATCGGGCTGGCACGCCCCGTTTTTGTAAATCCGTTCGAATCGATAGCCATGATCGACCTCATCCTGCTCGAAGACGAACCGGTGCTCGCCGAAGAGCTTGGAGAATTCCTCAGCGAATGCGGTTACCGCATTACCACCACCAACAGCCTTGCGGCCTTCGCCAGCGCCTACGACGAGCGTCGTCACCAGCTCGCCGTTATCGATCTCGGACTGCCGGACGGTGATGGCCTGGACCTCATCAGCCAACTGCGCGACGCCGGCAGCAAAGTGGGAATCGTCGCTTTCACGGCTCGTGGCACCACCGAACATCGCGTCATCGGCCTGCGCCAGGGTGCCGACCACTACCTGCCCAAAGGCTGCGACCTGGTGGAACTCGCCGCGGTACTCGACGCCCTGCGTCGTCGCCTCGGCCTGCAACGCGAAGCCTTGCCCTGGCGCCTGGACATGGCCCCGCGGGAGCTGCGCGCGCCCAACCAGCAGGGTGTTCGCCTGTCCCATCAGGACGCCCTGGTGTTGCACTGCCTGATGCGCAACGCAGGCGGTACCGTATCGCGACGCGATATTGTCAAGGCCCTCGACGAGGACTACCTGACCTATGATCAGCGGCGCCTGGACACCCAGATTCGCCGCCTGCGCCGCAATGTCGAGCTGGCCACCGGTGTGGAGCTGCCGCTCAAGACCCTGCGCAACAGCGGGTACTGCTTCTACGAGCGGGTGCAGATTCAGTCCTGAGCCGCCGTACGCGTTGGTCACCGGCATGCCAGCAGGTTCCCGGTGAACAGGTAGCCCTTGTTACGCAATGCCCGGATGGGCGCCTCGCGCCCAGCGAAATCGGCGATCTTGCGCCGCAGACGGCTGACGATGGCCTCCAGTCGCCGCTCGTCATACGTCATGTAGTTGGCCCCCAGGCATTCGGCCAGCAGCTGCCGGCTCGCGGTTTGTTGGGGCGCGCCTTCCAGGCACTGCAGTACCCGGCATTCATTTCGACTCAACGCCAGAACCCGGCCATCGGGTAGATGCAGACGCTGCGCCTGTGCATCGATCACCCAGCAATCGCCTGCCGAGGTGTTCTGCATCGACAGGCGCCGCATCAGCGCTTCGATGACCCCGAGCAGCTCTTCCTCGGCACACGGATGATCCAGGCAGTGGTCAGCCCCCAAGGCATAACCGCGCAAACGCTGATCGAGGCGCGTGCGTTCGATCAGCAGAATCAACCCGATATCCGGCCACAGACGCTGCATACGTTCGGCCATGGCCAGCTCGCTGGCTCCCGGCTCGCCGACCTCCAGCAGCACGATATGCGGTGCGAGCATGGCGACGTCCAGGTCCTTGAGACTGTCGAAGATCCCGACCTGCAACTCGCCCAGACGCGCCTGCAAACGCAGGATGACGCCTTGCAGGCTGCCTGCCAGGGCCTCGACTGCCAGCAGCCTTGTCTGCGGCGCTGCAACCTGCACACTCTCGCAACGCTCCACGCGCCTGAACTCCCGTTATGACCGAGGGTCCCGGCCAATTCGGCGCCACCATACGCGAAGCGTTCGAAAGTAAACCGAGCGAATCTGAGCGCCAGCGTCGACGCCGCTCGCCAGCCGGTTAGAATCCCCTGCATTGCCTCGCAATTCGCAGACCTGACCGATGATTCGTCCACTTCGCTACCTGATGATGCTGTGCCTTATCTGGCCCTGCCTGGCCTGGGCCGACACCGTGCAACTGGATACCCAGCCCCAGGGCACCAACGGCTTTCTCGAACGGCTGGACGACCCCCAGGGCAACCTGGATGCCCAGGCGGCGCTGGCCTCCAATGCCTGGCGATCCATACCGGGCGCGCTCAACGCCGGCTTCACCCACGACGTGATCTGGCTGCGGCTGCAAGTCAGGGCTGGGCAAGCGACACCGCCCACCTGGGTGCTCAAGCTCAGTAACGCACTGCTCGATGACGTGCAGCTTTACAGCCTCAAGCACGATGGTGAGCTCTATCGCCTGCGCAGCGGCGAAGAGCTTGAGCGCCCGTTATGGCCGATGAAATATCGCGCACCGGCTTTTCCGCTGGTGCTTGAAGCTGATCAGACACAGGTGCTGCTTTTGCGCCTGATATCCAAGAACGCCATGTCGGTCAGTGTCAACCTGATGCCCGAAACGATATTCAGCGAGCGATCGCGCGTCGAATATCTGGCCTACGGCCTTTATTTCGGCGTGTATTTGGCCCTGATCATCTTTCACCTGCTGTTCTGGCGCATGACCGCGGCACCGGAAAGTGGCTGGTACCTGTTGTTCGTCAGTTGTTGCTTACTCATCGAAAGCCTCAGCAGTGGTCTAGTGCAACAGCTGACCGACATACCCGTGGCGATCAGCGATCGCCTGCTGGGCTGTGGCCTGGCGGCGAGCCTGCCGATCGGGCTGATATTCGCCCTCCGGCAGTTGCGGGTAACCAGCTTCGGCCACTTCCGAAAGGTGCTCAAAGGAATCAGCCTGCTGATCGCTACGCTTGGCGCGGGCGCGATCCTGGTGGGTCACTACCAATTTGGCGCACCACTGGTACAAACCAGCTCGCTGCTGACCATCGTGATTCTTGTGGCCATGGCCATGGTGCTGCTGTTCAGAGGGCATCGCCCTGCGCGCTTCTTCCTGCTGGTGTTCGGCGTCTATTACGCCGGGGTCCTGATGGCCTTCCTGCGCAACCTCGGGCTGGTACCAGCCTCGTTCATTACCGACAACTCGTTGGCTATCGGCACCCTGTTGCACATGGTTTTGATGAGCATGCGCATCATCCATCACTACCGGCAGCTGGAAGATGAAAAGCGCCTGGCCCAGGCGGATTTCAAGGAGCTGCTGCAAAGTCACAATGTCCGCCTGGAGCAGCAGATCACCGAACGCACCCTGGAGCTGCGTGAGGAGATCAGCCAGCGGACCCTGCTCGAGGCCGAGCTGCGCGAGGCGCTGTTGCAGGAGCAGAGCATGCGGGAGGAGCAACGCGAGTTCGTGGCCATGGTATCCCACGAATTCCGTACGCCGCTGGCCATCATCGGTACCTCGGCGCAACAGATCGCCCGCAACCTATCGGCATCACCCGAGCGCAACGAGCAACGCTGCCAGAACATTCGCGACGCATCGACACGACTGCTCTCGCTGGTGGACGACTACCTGAATAACGACCGAGTGGAAGGCACTGCCGCTATCGCACGGCGTGCCGAGCACGCTCTGGAACCCTTGCTCGAACGTATCACCAGCGATCTGCCGAGTGAGCGCTTCAGCGTCAGCAACCTCAGCCGCGTACAAACGTTGCGCTGTGACGACGGCCTGCTGAAAATCGCCGTGCGCAACCTGCTGGCTAATGCCGACCGTCACGCGCCGGAAGGCTCCACCGTGCAGCTGATACTCGATGACAACGCGGGTTTTCTCGATATTCAGGTGGTCAACGAGGGGCCGGCGATTCCTGCCGACCAGGCCGAGCAGCTATTCCAGAAATACTTTCGTGGCAGCCAGGCACAGCAGCACCCAGGTGCTGGCCTGGGCTTGCACCTGGTCAAGCGCATCGCCGAATTACATGATGGCGAGATCTATCTGGACAGCCGCGGCGACAGCGCTCCCATCCGCTTCCGCCTTAGCCTGCCCGTGGCAGCCTAAGGCTTCGCGGCCCGCTTCTTGGCCCCGTGCTCGGCCTCCTCCATGGCTGCCGCCATCAACCCGGAACACACCAGTACGCCAGCACCTTTTGACAGGCACTCGTAGCGCTGCTGATCCTCGCCGGAACTGGTGACGCAGTCCTGCAGGCTGATCCTCTGCTCCACGCCGGCCAAGTTCTCTTGCGCCTGGGCGTATTCGGCTGCTGTGATACGCCCGCCGCTTTTGCGCTCCTCGGCGATCTCGTGCAGGTTCTTGAGGTCGACGGCAGTCCAGCGCATCGCGCTCTGGCACATTTCGCGCTTCGACGTCTTGGCAGGGACAGCCTCAGTTGATGCTGCCTGAGCGGGGGCGGCAGGGCTGGCAGCTCGCGTTTCACCGGCGTATGCCGGCTTGATCGTCACCGCCTCGGCCTGCTGGGCAGCCGGTGGCTGGCTGCCGAAATGCTTCTGGCCGTTCTCGTCCACCCAGGTGTACACCTGGCTCAAGGCCTGGGCAGACAGGCTGCACAGCAGGAGCATCGCAAGTATCTGGCGAGTGAGCATGGCGAATAAATCCCTTTGCCAAGCGCGGGTTGCGCTGCCGGCAATCTAGAGTCGGGCGATGGCTTTGCCAAGAGTCACCCGCAATGCCTTTCGCCTATCTGCGAACCGCGCCATATTGGCCTCTGTAAAAGTTGCGCAACGGAACAGGCAAGACTGCATACAATGCGCATCCGCTTTCAGCTCCACACAAGGACTGCGCCACCATGGCCTCCCCCGACAAGCAGAAGAAACGCGCCCAGCGGGCCAAGACCAAGGCCAAGCAGAACCGTATGGGCAAGCCCAAGGCGCCGGTCATCCATCCGGTGCTGGCCAACCCGCTGATCGACGAGCCCTTCGATGATGTGGAGATCGACCTGAGCACCTTCGACTTCAAGGACATCGAGGAAAACGGCTTCGACCCGGCACACTTCGACGACCTGTTCCAGGCCATGCACAAGGCCGAGGCCATCAGCCTGCTCGCCCTGTGCCTGGTGTTTTTGCAGTACCCGGTGCTGGAGCTGGTGGTCGCCGAGGAAGATCCGGAAGCGGCGACCGACTTCATGATGGGCCTTTTGATCGTGTATCGCGGCCTGTTCCACAACGAGAGCGAAGACGCGGCGGTCCAATGGATCGGCAGCGAGACCTTCCAGACAGCCTACAACGAGGCCTCGGAAATACTGCAGAAAAAGAATGTGCGCAGCACCCGCGCCTGACTGTCTCGATCAGCTCTGTCCGTAAAGCCCAACTTCGGCCTCGCGCATAAAGATCTCCACCGTCTTTGGGCCTATGCCTTCGAAGGCCAGCAGGCGCATTGCGAAATCATGCTGATCAGAACTTTGCCGGCAGATGGCGATAACGCTGCCGTCATACTCGGCCAGTAGCTTACGGCTGAGCTTTAGCAAGCGGTCGGCAGTGGAGATGTCGTAGCGCACGTAATGCGCCTGACCGAGCAGCAGCACCAGCTCCTGCTGGCTGCAGCGGGCGAGCCTGGCAGGCGAATCCAGGCCGTGCTGCTCCACGAGAACCCGATAGGCCCGTTCGGCCACCGATTGCTGGATAGGTTTGCCGAACAGAAAACTCGCCAGCAGCCATTTGAACAGTGCTTTCTCGTCGGCCACAGCAAGGCCCATCGCCAACCCCAATTGCTGTGCGCTGATGCGTCTTTCAGTCACCGTCGCTGCTCTCCCTCAACGGCGCGCGCTCGCTACGCCTTGTGCAGAGCAGACCACGGGCAGCGGGCAGCGCTCACCTGATCTGCCGAGCGCGCCGCGATGGCCGAAGCCGGTCAGATCTTGAAGCGCGACACCACCGTGCGCAGCTCACCGGCCAGACGCGACAGTTCGTCGGCGGTCTGGGCGTTCTCCTCGATGCCGTCGATCAGCACCACACTGCCGTTACGAATCTCGATGACGTTGCGGTTGATGTCTTCGGAGACTGCATGCTGCTGCACCGCCGCGCTGGCGATCTGGGTATTCATGCCGACGATCTGCTCGACCTCGTCGTTGATCACCCCCAAGCTCTTGGCCGCCTGATCCGCCGACTGCACGCAGGCCTGAGCCTTGTCCTGGCCGGTCTTCATCTGCTCCACGGCAGCCGACATGGCGCTCTGCAGTTCCTGGATGATGCGGCGGATTTCCTCGGTCGAGCCCTGGGTGCGTGATGCCAGGGTGCGCACCTCATCGGCCACCACGGCGAAGCCGCGGCCCTGCTCACCAGCGCGCGCCGCTTCGATAGCGGCGTTGAGCGCCAGCAGGTTGGTCTGGTCGGCAATATTGCGGATCACCTCGATGACCCCGCCGATCTCCTGGCTGTGCACTGCCAGGGCCGATACATTCTGCGCGCTTAGTTCCACCTCGCCAGCCAGCGCTTCGATGGTCATGCGCGTGTTCTGCATCACCGCCAGACCATTGGCTGAGGCCTGACTGGCCTGCCCGGCCGCCCGTGCAGCGCCTTCGGTGTTCTGCGCCACATCGGCGACGCTGGCAGTCATCTCGTTGATGGCGGTGGCCACTTGCTCGGTCTCGCCCTGCTGGCCATTCATCGACTGTTTGGCCCGCTCGATGGACGCCCCCAGGCGCACCGACGCCTCGGACACCGCGTGGGAGCTGTGCTCAACCTGGGTCAGCGAGGTGCGGAAGGCTTGCACCATGTGGTTGAAGCCATTACCCACGTCGGCCATTTCATCCTTGCCGCGCACCTGCACCTGAGCGGTGAGGTCGCCCTGGGCGATTAGCCGGGTGGCAGCGAGCACCTGGTCGATAGCGTTGCGCATCGAGCCATAGATACCGGCGAACACATAGGCCAACAGCAAGCCCATGCACACGAACATCACCAGGATCAGCGTCCGATCGGATACCCGTTCATCGGTGCGATTAGCCAGGACGTCGGCCAACTCTTGCTGCAGCACGTCCTGGGCCTTGTACAGATCGGCAACCACGGCATTACCCTTGGCCGCCAGGCTCTGCACACCGCTGATTGTGCTGTCGGTCTCAGTCAGTACCCGGTCGAGATCCGCACGGAAGCTGTCCAGTGAGTGCAATGCGCTGTTGATCGGCGCTTGCAGGCGGTCGGTCAGCGCAGGCGCGTTGCGGCGCAACAGCGTCAGGCTCTGCAGCAGCTCCTGGCGAATCTGCAACTCCTGCTTGAGCAAGACTCGCATGGACGAGCGCGTGCCGACGCTCAGCGGCTGGCCTTCACGCAGCCCGCTGGCCAGGCCGCGCAACTGGCCGACGACGTTGATCTGCCGCGGCAGGCGCAGGGTGCTTTGGTCGATCATGAACAGCGAGTCGTAGTCCTCGTCCAGCACCATGCCGGAGGTGGCACTGATCAGATAAACGAAATTCAACACCTTGCCGAGCTGCTCATTCCATGCGTCGAACATGGCCGTCTGCTCAGCAGTCCCCTTGGCCTGGTCAATCAGTTGCTGGCTGTCTGCGCGCAAACGAGCAACGCGGTCGCCAGTTTCCAGGGCCGTTCCCAACTCACGATCAGTAGCCTCCAGCTTGGTAAACGCCTCCTGCAATTTCGACTGGTTTGTGGCGAAATCGCCTTGGGCGGTGGCATCGCCACTAAGCAGACGATTGGTCAGCGCGCGCTGCAGCATCGAAAGGCGCAATATGGGCGTGACATCCAGCAGGTAGCGCTGGCCGACCTGCTCATGGCGGATATTGTCGATGCTGGCGTTGATCTGATTGACAACGCGCAGCCCAAGCAGGGCAAGCGGAATTAGCACGATTAT
Organism: Phytopseudomonas straminea; assembly: GCF_900112645.1. GTDB lineage: Bacteria > Pseudomonadota > Gammaproteobacteria > Pseudomonadales > Pseudomonadaceae > Aquipseudomonas > Aquipseudomonas straminea. The sequence continues at coordinate 662,944 of NZ_FOMO01000002.1, forward strand.
GGCGAGAATCGCGAACTTGACGGGAAAGCGCAGCCGACTGGTCAGGTGCATGGCAGGGGCAAGGATCATCATGGTTTTCTCACTGATCTCATAGGATCGGCTTGGTGTTTTATGGCGCTCACAGCGGCTCGTGTTTCAACCAGCCTTGTGCTCGTACTGTCTCGATGCGCCTTCGCAGAAAGGTCGCCACACCAGAAATGGCAATACGCCACTATTCGTGTATTGCTGTGACTATTGCCTCTGGATATCGTTGCAACAAAATATTTCGCTAGCCGTAGCGACAGGAAAGCGTCTGGACAGCCGAGGCACTAGCCAGAAAACGCTGCACTCCCACGACTGTCGGCGGCTTTAGGTATAACTGACGATTCATGTACAACTTTCTGTCCAACTCCTGGCTTTTCACGCTTCTAACGAGCAAAACGAAAGAGTCCCGCGCTGGACATTCACGTATCAACCTGGTCGATACCCACCATGCGCCGCGGGTACTCGAATAAGGGGCGTAATCGGGCTAGCCTCGCGTTCATATGCATTGCCCCATCACGCGCTAGCGAGGATTCAATGACCCAATCAACCTATGTCCCGCCAAAGGTATGGCAGCACCTGGAAGCTTCCGGCGGCCAGTTCTCCAAGACCAACCGCCCCACTGCCGGCGCGACCCACGCCAAGGAACTGCCGGTCGGCAAGCACCCCCTGCAGCTCTACTCCCTGGCAACGCCCAACGGTGTGAAGGTGACCATCCTGCTCGAGGAGCTGCTGGCCCTGGGGCACAGCGGCGCCGAGTACGACGCCTGGCTGATCCGCATTGGCGAAGGCGACCAGTTCTCCAGCGGCTTCGTGGGCGTCAACCCGAACTCGAAGATTCCGGCCCTGCTCGACCGCAGCGGCGATACGCCGATCCGCGTGTTCGAGTCCGGCTCGATCCTCCTGTACCTGGCGGAAAAGTTCGGCGAGTTCCTGCCCAAGGACCCGGCTGGCCGCACCGAAACCCTCAACTGGCTGTTCTGGCAGATGGGCTCGGCGCCCTATCTGGGCGGCGGCTTCGGGCACTTCTACGTGTACGCGCCGGAGAAGTTCGAATACGCCATCAACCGCTTCACCATGGAAGCCAAGCGCCAACTGGACGTGCTCAACCAGCGCCTCGCTGACAATCGCTACCTGGCCGGCGACACCTACACCATCGCCGATATCGCCGTGTGGCCCTGGTATGGCGAGCTGGTGCGCAACAACGTCTACGGCGCCGCCGAATTCCTTTCGGCCCACGAATACACCCACGTCCTACGCTGGGCCAACGAGATCGCCGAGCGCGAAGCGGTAAAACGCGGCCGCCGGGTCAATCGCACCTGGGGCGATGAAGCCGAGCAGGTGCCCGAGCGGCATGAGGCTGCTGATCTGGCGTGAGGCGCTGAAAACCGGCTACCGCCAACCGCTCCGGTGACTACACCATCAAGCCCTGATGCCTCTTAGCATCGGGGCTTGGCTTTATCTGGCACTAGGATGATCGTGCGGCGCATTATGGCGCTGCCGCTTATCGAGGGCTGCGGCTGTCCCGCTAGGCAATCTGCCATGGAATAATGCGTGCCCCAATTACAGCGCGCTTCGTACTGCGCAGGCTCCTCGCCCCGATGACAAAACCCGTCAGCCGCCATCAGAAATTTGCCGTACTACTGGCAGCGCTCCCCGCGATAACAGGAACGCTGTACTTCATCGTCTACCACGATTTCGCGCCAAATCCAGAGCTGTATTGGCCCTCGGTGATAGTAACGGCAGTGCTTACAGGCGTTGTTTTCGCGATTTTCTACAGCAAGTTCAAAAGCGGCTCGTGGGTGCTCGCCAAGCGACCAGAAAGCAGGAAGGAAAAATGGGTACTCTGGCTGCTTCCCCTGGTGTTTTACTTGTATGCCCTTCTCCACGTGTACATCGTGATCCCGAGAATCTACACGTCGCTATTCGGCACGGAGATGGTCATCAGCGAGGCGATCAAGGCCAGGGAAACGGAATATGGCAGGTATCGCACCTGCGATTACCAGATCAAGACCGAAAATCATCAGGCGTTTGGGCTGCACCTCTGCATCAGCCGAGAGCAGTACAACTCGATGCCTGACAGAGGCGGCATTGCCATATTGCGAATCATCAAGAGTCCAGCGGGCACACTCATCGAATCGGTGAGCCTGCCGCGCCGATACTGATCCTAGCCCTTGCCCTGCAGTTCGACGCTTTGCGCCCGCGCCTTGGCGCCGCCGAGCATCGCCTGGATTTCGTGGGTCGCCTGGCGTGTGCTCTGCGCCAGCTTCTTCACCTCATCGGCGACCACCGAGAAGCCGCGACCTACTTCGCCGGCGCGGGCGGCTTCGATGGCCGCATTCAAGGCCAGCAGGTTGGTCTGCTCGGCGATGCCCTTGATGACGCTGACAACCTGGGCGATCTGCCCATACGTCTCTTCGTTGTGCTTGAGCATCTGCTCATGGGCGGCGCGGGCGCTGCGCTCATCGGAGATGTCGCGCACCGCACCGATCGCCCGATACAGCCGCCCCTGCTCGTCGCGCACCGCCCGACCACGCTCGCGAAACCAGATATAGCCACGCACCTTGTGGCGCATCAGGTACTCGATCACGTACTCGCCGCTGCCCGCCGGGTCGACGATCTCCCGCTCGAAGATGCTCGCCATCGCGTTCAGGTAGTCGGGATGAACAAGACTCGATTGGCTCTCCATGCCATCCGGCAGTTCGGCGTAGCTGTAGCCGACCAGCACCCGAAATTGGCTGGACAGGCGCAGCATGCTGGCCGGGTCATCGAGCCTGCCATTGGCTATCGAGAAGTCCCAATACCCCTCGGTCAGCGTCGATTGGGCAACCTCCCAGACGCGCGCCTCGATCTGGCACGCGCTCAAGGCCTGCGCCTGCTGTTCGAGCTGCTGCTGCGCGCTCTGCACATCGAACTGCTGCTGATGCAGCTCATCGAGCGCCTGCTGCTCACGCAACAACGCCTGATCCCGTTGCGCCGTCAGCGCCTGGATTCGCTGCTGCAGCACGGCGACCTCGTCGCGGCCACTGCGTAGCACCTTCGCCACCTGCTCGAGCGCAGCGCCAAGCGGTGGGTAATTCTGCAGGGTGCTTTGCACGGAGGATGTTGGCTGCCCGGCACACAGGTCGGCCAGTTGCCGACTCAGCTCCTCAGCGAATTTACGTTCACGGCCACGGAAAAACATGACGACTACCCCGTTCGCTTTATGGGCGTTGCTGCTGTTGATATTGCTGCTTGATCGCTTGCCACTGCTGGTTGATCACCTGCGTCTGCTGCGCGCTGAGTGGTTCGAGAAAGTACAGGCGACGGCGCTCGCCAGGCGGCGGCACCAGCTCGGCGGACTGCTTGGCCAGCTCGGCCATTTCCGGCAGATCGCTGCGCAATGGCGCATAGAAATGCGTCGCCTCGCTGTTCAGGCGGGCGTTACGTGCATCGAGCATGTAGTCGATGAAGCGGTAGGCCAGCTCCGGTTGCTTGGCGCTTTTGGGAATGGCCCAACTGTCGACGGTCAACAGCCCGCCCTCTTGCGGCACCAGAAACTTCAAGGTCGAACGGCGAGCCGCCGCCTGCAGAGCGTGACCGCTCCAGGCCACCGACACACACAGCTGCCCCGAGGCCAACTGCTCGGTGTAGGTGTTGTTGTCGAGCGTGCGCACGGCGGCGGACTGCTGCAGCATCTGCGCGCCCACCTCGGCCAGCCGCCTTGGTGATGCGTCGAGCAGGCGCTTGCCCTGGAAATTCATCCATAACGAAAACATCTCTTGCGGCGCATCGACCCAGCCGATCCCGCAGCCCTTCAGCTGAGCGACGTACTGGCCATCGAACAACAGCTGCCAGCTGGCCGGTGCTGGCTTGCCTAGCTGTTGCTCGACGCGGGCCGCATCAATGACCAGCCCGACCGTCGACCACTGGTACGGCACCACATAACGGCCGGCCCCCGAAAGGCCGGCCAGGGACGCCATCAGCTTGGGATCCAGATTGCCGTACCGGCTCAACTTGCTCGGTTCCAACGCCTGCAGCTGGTTCTGCTCGATCAGCCGCTGCAGTTGAAAATGCGAGGGCACCACCAGGTCGAAATCGGCGCCGGCATCCAGCGCGGCGGACAACTCCTGGGCCAAGGTATAGGTCTGGTAGTCGACCGTGACACCCGTCTCGCGCTGGAAACCCTCCACCACCGCCGGGTCGATGTAACCGGCCCAGTTGTAGATTTTCAGCGTCTGCGCGTGAGCGTTTACGGCGCAACAAACGAGCACGGCAACTAGAAAGGTTTTCACTGTCCAGAATCCTGAAGTGGTCAGGCCCTAGCAATAACCCACCGAACCCGCCCCGTCTTGTTTCTGCATGCCGAACTCTTGTGCCGCCGTGACGCATTGCCGGCTCAAGCCAACAGGGTCACCAGAGCACGATGACGGCTTTGGCGTAGCAGCGGCAGGCGAAGCCTGAACGACCAAGTTTGTACAATGCACGCCCGCCGGGCTCTGCTGAGAGGTCACCAGCACCCCGACCACCGAAACGAAAATGAGACGAACAAGATGCTGCGGCGCATCAATGATTGGGCCAAGGCCCTCAAACGGCAGGTCATGATGCTGTGGTTCAGTTGCAGGCATCCCCGCACACCGGCGATGGCCAAGGTGCTGGCCATCGTCGTGGTGGCCTATGCCCTGAGCCCCATCGACCTGATCCCCGACTTCATTCCCGTTCTGGGTTATCTGGACGATGTGATTCTGCTGCCGCTGGGTATCTGGCTGGTCATGCGCCTGATGCCGGCGAGCGTGCTCCAAGAATGCCGCCATCATGCGGCCGATCATGAGCGCAATCGAACACCACGGCCAAGGAGCATGATCGCAGGCGCCCTGATCGTGGTGATCTGGTTGGTTGTCGCTGTTTGGTGTTGGCAAGCCGCCACTCATTATTGGCGACAGAACTAAGCCCGGCGACGTGCCTGGGCTTTAAGTCACGACACTAATCAATCGGCGCTTTTGTCGCCCTGCCCGCTTTCGCGCTGATCAGCATCGACTTCCCGCTCGGCCTCCGAGTTGACCGCCTCCTGCTCCTTCTTCGCGCCGTGGCCCTGGGTCGGGCTGTCGGCGGACGGGCCCTGGTAAGGTTCGGCCGGGCCGTTTTTCTGTTCGACTGTCATGGCGGATCTCCCGTGTTTGCGCAGAACGCCTGCGCTTAAAGGTTGGTGAGACGCCGGATACACGAAGTGCAACCACCTCGACGGACGGCAGCGGAGCTACCCGCCGTCACCCATCTGCCGCCACGAACCGCAAGCCAACTCCCGGCTCGGTGGCTAGCCAGCGCGGTGAGGCGGCATTGTCGCCCAGGCGCTGACGCAGCTTGCCCACCAAAACCCGCACATAGTGCAGGTCGTCGTCGTGGGTCTTGCCCCAGATTTCCCGCAGGATCTGCGGCTGGGTCACCACGCGCCCGCTGTTCTTCACCAGCAACGCCAGCAGCGCGTACTCCTTGCGAGCCAGTTGCAGGCGCTCGCCACGCAGTAGCACCTCACGGCGGGCGAGATCGATATGCAGGTCGCCGTCGTCGTAGATAAAAGGTTCATTGCGCTCGCTGCCGTGCTGGCGCAGCAACACGCGGATGCGCGCCATCAGCTCCTGGGTGCCGAAGGGCTTGGTCACGTAATCGTTGGCGCCTGCGTCGAGAGCCGCGACCTTTTCCGTTTCGGCGCCGCGCACGGTGAGCATGATCACCGGCACCCTGCTCCACTCGCGCAGCTGTTTGAGCACCTGGTGGCCATCCAGGTCCGGCAAGCCGATATCCAGCAGTACCAGGTCGGCGCCCTTCTGCGCCAGGCTGAGCAGGCCGCGGCTGCCGTCCTCGGCCTGCTGCACCTCATAACCCTGGGCGCGCAGGCTGATGTCGAGCAGGCGCCTGATCTGCGGCTCATCGTCGATGATCAGGATGCGCGCGCAGCTGGAAGCCGTTTCATTCACGCTCATCGGGTGCCTCCCGTGATTCTTCCGGTGCTAGCAACGGGATGCTCAGGCGGATCAGCGTGCCCTGCCCGCCTTCACCGGCAAACGCGCTAACGCTGCCGCCGTGAGCACCGATCATGCCCTGGGCGATGGTCAGCCCCAGGCCGGTTCCCTGCTTGCCGCAGTCGCCGCGCTCGATGCTGTAGAACATATCGAAGATGCGCCCACGCTCCTCCTCGGCGATGCCCGGGCCGCGGTCCTGCACGTCCAGCTGCAGGTGGCTGTCGACCTGCCGGGCGAACACCCTGATGCTTTGGCCTGCGGGCGAGAACTTGGCGGCGTTTTCCAACACATTGAACAGGCTCTGCTCGACCAGCGCCGGGTGCACCCACAGCGGCGGTAAGTCGGCGTCCAGCTGCAGGTCGACCAGGACCTGCGGGCGATAGCGGCGCAGCCGACCGGTCGCCGAGCCGACCAGTTCGTCGACGCCGATCCAGCTGCGCTGCAGGGTCAGGCCCTCGTGGCCCAGGCGCGTCATGTCCAGCAGGTTCTGGATGTACCGGTCGAGGCGCTCGCCCTCCTGCTGGATGGTCTGCAACAGACTGAGGCGATCCTCCTCGTTCATCGCCGCCGAATAGCTGATCAGGCTGCCGGCCGAGCCCATCATTGCGGCCAGCGGCGAGCGCAGGTCGTGGGAAACCGACGAGAGCAAGGCCGAGCGCAGGCGTTCGGTTTCATTGTTGACCCGCGCCGCTTCCAGCTCCGCCACCAGCGTGGTACGCAGCGCGGCCTGGGCGACATCCGTGCAGATCGCTTCGGCGAGGCGGCGGTTTTCGGTGCTCAGCTGCCGTTGCTCGGTGCTCTCCTGCAAACCGATGACGCCGATTGCCTGATCGTTACCCAAAAGCGGCATGAACCACCAGGCAGCGCCGGCCAGGGTTTGCGTGTGGCGGCCAGCCGGCTGCCCGTGACTCAAGGCCCAATCGGCGGCGGCCCTGTCCAGCTGGGCGAGCTGCACGCCGGGCGAGTAGCTCTGGCTGGCGCCGACCTGCAGCATGACGGTCGCCCCGAATGCGCGCTCCAGGGTGTTGCGCCCGGCCTGCAGCACCTGCTCCAGATCGGCGGCAGCGCTGAGCTGGCGGCCCAGGTGCTGCAGCACCGAGGCCTGGTTGTTGGCAGCGCGCAAGGTCAGCACCTGCATGCGCAGTTGCGAGGCGAGCCGCCCGGCAACCAGCGCGGCGAGCAGGAACAGCACCACCGTGGTGATGCCCCAGGGCGCGGCGATGATCAGCGTGTAGCGCGGCTCGATGAAGAAGAAGTTGTAGGCCAGAAAACACAGAATGGCCGCCAGAATCGCCGCAGACATGCGCGTGCGCGCGGCCACCACGACCACCGCGACGATAAAGATCATCGACAGGTCCGTGAGGCCGACCCACTGCTCCGCCAGCCCCGCGAAGCCCGTCGCCACCGAGGCGCAAAGGCTGGCGTACAGCGCATCGCGACAGGACAACCAGCGTACCGGCGCGCCTGGCCGCCAGCGGGCCCGCGCCTGGGCGCGCGCATGCGGGGAACTGAGGATCACCAGCTCATAATGGGCGCCATGCTGCAGCAGGCGCTGGGTCAGTGTGCGGTTGAACATGCGGGCGATAGGCCGCTCGCGGCTGCGCCCGACCACCAGGGTGGACACCCCGTCATGGGCGGCATGGTCGAGCAGCGTGTCGGCGATCGCGTTGCCATGCAGCACCTGGGTATCGGCGCCCAGGTTACGCGCCAGGGCGAAGGCGCGGTCGAGTTCGGCCTGCCTGGCCGTGTCGATGCCACCTGCACGCTGCACGGTGACCACGCTCCAGGGCGCGTCGCGCAGCTCGGCAAGCCGCCGGCCGGCACGCACCAGGTATTCAGAATTGCCGCTGCCGTCGATGGCGATCAACACCCGCCGGCGCAGCGCCAGAGCGCTGATGCCCTGGGCCGTGTGGGCTTCGCGCAGGTGGTCTTCGATATGGTCGGCCGCCGTCTGCATGGCCAGCTCGCGAAGCGCCGCCAGGTTGGGTGCCGAGAAGAAACGCTGCAGCGCCTGTTCGGCCATGTCCGGCAGGTAGATCTTGCCCTGGTGCAGGCGCTCGATCAGCTCGCCCGGCGGCAGGTCGACCAGGCGGATGTCGCGCAGCCGGTCGAGCACGGCATCGGGCACCGTTTCGCTGACCCGGATGCCGGTGATGCGGTGCACGATGTCGTTGAGGCTTTCCAGGTGCTGGATGTTGACCGTGCTGTAGACGTCGATGCCCCTGTCCAGCAGCTCCAGCACGTCCTGCCAGCGCCGTTCGTGGCGGCTGCCGGGCGCATTGCGATGGGCCAGTTCGTCGACCAGGACGATGCGCGGGCGGCGTTGCACGATGGCGTCCAGGTCCATCTCGTCCAGCCGGTGGCCCTGGTAGTCGACCTGCCGGCGCGGGATCAGCTCGTGGCCGTCGATCAATGCAGCCGTTTCGCTACGGCCGTGGGCTTCCACCACGCCGATCACCAGGTCGACACCTTGCTGGCGCAGCTCCCGGGCGCGGGACAGCATGGCGTAGGTCTTGCCCACGCCGGGCGCGGCGCCGAGAAACAGGGTCAGGTGGCCGCTGTCCTGGCGGCGCAGTTCGCCGGCCAGGGCATCGGCGCGCGCTTCACGGTTTTCCTGCATGGCTGCTACCTGTTGTGGGCTTCGTCGAGGGCCAGGTTGAGCAGCAGCACGTTGACCCTGGGTTCACCGAACAGCCCCCATTGCCGGCCCTCGGTGTAGGCGCCGACCAGCGTCTGCACCTCGCCTGGCGACATGCCGCGCTCGCGCGCCACGCGGACGACCTGAATCTGCGCCGCCTCGGGGCTGATGTGCGGGTCGAGGCCGCCGCCGGACTGGGTGAGCAGATCGCCCGGTACGGCAGCAGGCTCGACGCCCTCCTGGCTGGCAACCGCGGCTCGCTGCTCGTCGATGCGTTGGTGCAGCGCCGGGTTGGTGCGCGCCTGGTTGCTGCCGGCCATGGCCATCGGATCATAGCTGGCGGCCGAGGGTCGCGCCTGGAAATAGCCGGGGCTGGTGAAGGGCTGCGCCACCCATTCGGAACCGATGACGGTACCGTTGCGCTCGATGAGGTTGCCGTTCGCCTGCTCGGGAAACAGGCCGTTGCCAATGCCGGTGGCGAGCAGCGAATAGCTCAGGCCGAAGCCCAGCAGGCTGATCAGCGCCAGGACGCAGGCGGGACGCAGCAGATTGCTCTGGGACGCATTAACGTGGTTGGTCATATCGTTCACCCAATGTAGTCGTCTAAACGCCGATGGTTGCCGACAGCAGCATGTCGATCAGCTTGATGGCCGGAAACGGCAGCACCACCCCGCCGATGCCGTAGATCAGCATGTTGCGACGCAGCAGCGCCGTGGCATTGGCAGCGCGCACGCGCACACCGCGCATGGCCAGTGGAATCAGCAGCGGGATGATCAGCGCGTTGAAGATCAGCGCCGACAGCACCGCATTGGTCGGGCTGGAGAGCTGCATCAGGTTGAGCCCGGCCAGGGCCGGAATCGCCCCGGCGAACAGCGCCGGCAGGATGGCGAAGTACTTGGACACGTCGTTGGCCAGCGAGAAGGTGGTCAGCGCGCCGCGGGTGATCAGTTGCTGCTTGCCCACCTCCACCACGGCCAGCAGCTTGGCCGGATCTGAATCCAGATCGACCATGTTGCCCGCCTCCTTGGCGGCCTGGGTGCCGGAGTTCATCGCCAGGCCGACGTCCGCCTGGGCCAGCGCCGGCGCGTCGTTGGTGCCGTCGCCGACCATCGCCACCAGGTGACCGCGCTCCTGCTCCTGGCGAATGCGCGCCAGCTTGTCTTCCGGCCGCGCTTCGGCGACGTAGTCGTCGACGCCCGCCTCGGCAGCGATGGCCGCGGCGGTCAGCGGGTTGTCGCCGGTGATCATCACGGTGCGGATGCCCATGGCGCGCAGCTTGGCGAACTTCTCCTGGATGCCGTGCTTGACCACGTCGCTGAGCTCGATCACGCCCAGCACCAGGCGGCCATCGGATACCACCAGCGGCGTGGCGCCCTTACGGGCGACCTGATCGACCAGTTCCTGCAGTTGCGGTGGTACCGAACCGGACATCGCCAGCACATGGCGGCGAATGGCATCGATGGCACCCTTGCGAATCACCTGACCGTCGCTCATATCGAGGCCAGACAGACGACTCTGGGCGCTGAAGGGAATGAAAGTGGCGTCCTGCGGCGCTTCAGCGTTGACGCCGTTTTGCCGCGCCAGCTTGACGATGGATTTGCCTTCGGGGGTCGGGTCGGCCAGCGATGACAGCAGCGCGGCCTCCTGCAGGCGGCTGAGCTGCATGCCCGGCAGCGCATGGAACTGCGTGGCCTGGCGGTCGCCGTGGGTGATGGTGCCGGTCTTGTCGAGCAGCAGCACGTCGACGTCGCCGGCGACCTCCACGGCCTTGCCGGACTTGGCCAGCAGGTTGGCGGACAGCGCGCGGTTCATACCGGCGATGCCGATGGCCGGCAGCAGGCCGCCGATGGTGGTCGGGATCAGGCACACCAGGAGCGCGATCAGCAGTAGCGGATCGATCTGGATACCGACGAAAGCGGCGATGGCAGGCAGTGTGATCACCACGATCAGAAAGGTCAGGGTCATGGTGGTCAGCAGCAGGCCCAGGGCGATTTCGTTGGGCGTCTTCTGCCGGTTGGCGCCTTCGACCAGGGCGATCATGCGGTCCAGGAAGCTGTCGCCCGGCTGGGCGGTGACCTCGACGATGATCTGGTCGGACAGCACCTTGGTGCCGCCGATCACCCCGGAGCGGTCGGTGCCGGCCTCGCGCAGCACCGGAGCGGATTCACCGGTGACCGCCGACTCGTTGATGCTCGCCAGCCCCTCGATGATCTCGCCATCGGCGGGAATGATCTCGCCCTGCGCCACGATCACCAGATCGCCGGGGCGCAGCTCGCTGGCGGCGATGCGCTGCGGCTCGCCCCGCTCGCTCAGGCTTTTCAGGCGGCGGGCGACCAGGTCCTTACGTGCCTTGCGCAGCGAATCGGCCTGGCCGCGCCCGCGGGCCTCGGCCACCGCCTCGGCGAAGTTGGCGAACAGCACCGTGACCAGCAGCAGTAAGGTGACGCTCCAGCCGATGGCGGGCGTGCTCTTGCCCAGCAGAGTCAGCACCGTACAGAGCAGCGTGCCGAGCCAGACCACGGCCATCACCGGGTTCCTGAACGCGTTATTCGGAGCGAGCTTAGCGAAGGCGGCCAGCGCGGAGCTCCTCACGCCGGCGCTGTCGAGCAGCGCCGGGCGTTTGGCCGCAGCGGAATGTTGGGTTATCTGAGTCATGGAAATCAGCCTCAACGGGTGATGAACTGCAGGTGGTCGGCCACAGGCCCCAGCACCAGCACGGGCATGAATTGCAGCAGGGTGAGGATGGCGATGATGGCCATCAGCGTGAGCGCAAAGGTCGGCGTCTCAATCTGCAGGGTGCCCGGCCCTTCCGGGGTCACCCGCTTGCGCGCCAGCATCGCGGCGATGATCAGCGGCAGGATCAGCGCCGGGTAGCGACCCAGGATCAGCGCCACCACGCAGGTCAGGTTCCACCAGTAGGTGGCATCGCCAAGCCCCTCGAAACCCGAACCGTTATTGGCGAAGGCCGAGGTGTACTCGTAGAGCACCTGACTGATGGCGTGGGCACCGGGGTTGGAGGTGCCGGCCAGATCCGGCAGCAGCAGCGTGAGCGCGGTGAAACCCAGAACCACCAGCGGCTGCAGCAGTATCAGCACGGCCAGGCACTTCACTTCCGGCGCCTCGATCTTGCGGCCAAACAGCTCCGGCGTACGGCCGGTCATCAAACCGGCCAGGAACACGCTCAGCAGCAGGTACACGAGAAACTGTTGCAGGCCACAGCCAATGCCGCCCCAGATGGCATTCACCAGCATGTTGGCGATGGCCACCATGCCGGTCAGCGGCGCCAGGGAGTCATGCATGGCGTTCACCGAGCCGTTGCTGGTCTGGGTGGTCACCGCGGCCCAGAGCGCCGAGGCGTCGGCGCCGAAGCGCACCTCCTTGCCTTCCATCAAGGCGCTGTCACTGCTGCTCGCCGAGTGCCCTTCGGACCACAGCGCGACGCCGGCCGACATCAGCGACATGCTCAGCATGCAGCCGAAGATCAGCGCGGTGAGCTTGGCTCGGCCGGTCAGGCTGCCGACCATGAACACCACGCTCATCGGCAGCAGGATGATGGCCAGCGTCTCCAGCAGATTGCTCAGTGGCGTTGGGTTCTCCAGTGGCGCGGCGCTGTTGGGGCCGTACCAGCCACCACCGTTGGTGCCCAGCTGCTTGGCCGCGACCATGGCGGCGACCGGGCCGAGCGGGATCTTCTGCTCGCTCATCTGCGCGGCGCCATCCAGCGGTTTCGCCAGCGGCCCGCCATCCAGGGTGGCAGGCACTCCCTGCCAGGTCAGCAATACCGAAAGCACCAGGCACAGCGGCAGGAACAGCCGCACCGTCGGGCGGATGAGGTCTGCCCAGAAGTTGCCGACATCGGCGGCCTCATCCCTGCCCACCTGCCGGCGCCCGCCGAACAGGCCACGCAGCGTCGCCACCACCAGTGCCAGGCCCATCATCGGCGTGATCACCTGCAGGCCCACGATGGCGGTCATTTGCGACAGGTAGGAAAGCTGCGCCTGCCCGGAGTAGTGCTGCTGGTTGGTGTTGGTCAGAAATGAAACCGCGGTATGCAGCGCCAGATCCCAACGCATATTGGGCACCGCATTGGGGTTGAGCGGCAGCCACTGCTGGGTCATCAGCATCAGCCATACCAGCAGGCCAAGCACCAGGTTGCTGAGCAGAAAGGCGCCGGCGTAAGTCCTCCAGCCCATACCCTGAGCCGGGCTTACGCCGAGCAGCCGATACAGCGGCCGCTCCACCCACGTAAACAGCCGATCCCCGCGCATCGGCGCACCGCGCATAACGGCCGCCAGGTAGCTACCCAGTGGCCAAGCCAGCGCGATGGCCAAGCCAAAAACGAACAGAAATTCAGTCATGATCCATGCCTGCGATGCCGTAACGGCGACGAGGAGATTGTTGGATCTATGGCTGTAAAGTCTCTATTGCGCTAAGGCCGAGATGCATAAATTAAACGTAAATAACGCGAGTTTGGTGGTGCTGGAGTAGTGGTATTTTTCTTCGCCGATTTAGTGCTGCCTGTTTTGGCTGCGCCACGTCAGGATGGGTTTTGCAGATACAGCTAAGCAGGAATCTCGCCCGTGTCAGCCCTCATCACTGCGCCTCAGGTTCAGAGTTAAATGCATCAACTCTATCTTCACGCCACACGTGCAAAGCCAACGCCAGCGAGAGGGAAAACAGCGCGGCCAGATGGCCCATTATCATGATCGACGCCACCTTTTCGGGCTCTTGGGCATAGCGCTCGGCGAACATGAAGTTGAGCACCGCTGGCAATCAGCATACAGGTCAGCGGCGTCGCTACGGCGCCGAACGTGCCAATACGGGGGCGGTGTTCAGGAGCACGCCCAGGGCGAATAGCAGTAGCAGCAGCCCCATGTTGCCGGCGTTCTTGAACATCATCGGCGGCAGCAGGGTTTTCGGTGCATAACCCAGCCGGCGGGCGATGGGCCAGCCGAGCAAGCCGGAACCGAGCACGATGACCAGGCCGCCGAGGGCAATCATCTGCACCTCGGCCAGGTCGACGGATTTGCTCGCCAGCACGGAGAAGATCAACGTGGGCACGAAGATGCCCATGTTGACCTGATTGGTCGCGAGCATGTCAGGGCGATGCTTGCGGCCATACAGGCAGCCAACCGCAATGACCGCGCACACGGGGAAGACGATGCTCACGATCTGCACGAGCATCGGGCAACCTTAGTCGCTGGCGAGTGGGTGGTGCTGGGCGACTCAGCCCTGCGTTGGCGTACCGTTGAGGGCGTAGTAGCTGCGGATCACCTGGCTGTCGTCAGCCCGGCCCTCGCCGCGCCCGGAGGTGGCGAGGAACAGTTGGTGAGCTACCGCAGCAATCGGCAACGCGGCCTGCGCGTCGCGCCCGGCTTCGAGGACGATGCCCAGATCCTTGACGAAGATGTCCACCGCACTGCTGACCTCGGGCTCAGCCTGGAGCATGCGCGGGCCGCGATCCTTGAGCATCCAGCTCGACGCCGCCGAGCCGCCCATGATTTCCAGCAACACCGGCAGATCGACACCGACTTTCGCCGCCAGCGCAAAGGCTTCGGCGACCACGGCAATATGCACACCACACAGCAACTGGTTGACGGCTTTGACCGTAGCGCCCTGGCCAGCACGCTCGCCGACATGGAAGAGGCGTTGACCGATGCCTTCGAACACCGGCTGCAGTGCCTCGAAGGTTGCGTGTTCGCAGGCGGCCATGATGGTCAGCGAACCGGCGATGGCGCCTGCAGTGCCGCCCGACACCGGAGCGTCGACGAAGCGGCGCCCAGTCACGGTGACGCGCGCGGCGATGCGCTCGACCGCAGCGGGTGGACAGGTGGCCATCAGGCAGACGATGCCATTCTCAGCCAGTGCCTCCAATACGCCATTGTCGAACAGCACCTGCTCAGCCTGGGCGGCATTGACCACCATCAGGACCAGCACATCGGCATCTTTGGCGGCAGAGGCTGCGTCCGCAGCCGGCTCCGCACCGGCCTGAGCGAGCGTGGCAAGCGCCACAGGGTTGAGATCGATACCGCGCACGCGATGGCCGGCGGCGAGCAGGTTCTTGGCCATGGGCAAGCCCATCGAGCCAAGCCCGGCAAATGCAATTGTGGTCATGGAGATTCCTTGCCTGGCATGGCCCCTGCTCACGCAGGGGCCATGCCAATCAGTAGAGGGTGAAGGCTGGCACGAAGGAGATCAGCCCGAGCACCGTGAACGCCACCAGGTAGAAGGGCCATAGCTCACGCACTACCGCGCCCACCCGCTCACGCGAGATTGCCGCTGCGATGAACAACGTGGTGCCGACCGGCGGAGTGAAGAGACCCATGCTCAGGTTCACCGCCATCATGATGCCGAGCTGGATCGGATCCAGGCCGATGGCGTTGCCGATGGCCACCAGGGTCGGGCCGAGCAGCAGGATCGCCGCTGGCAGGTCGAGGAACATCCCCACCGTCAGCATGATCAGGTTCAGCATCAGGATGACCATCCATGGCGACTGCAGGGTTTGCGCCGTCCATTCGGCCACTGCGGTCGGGATCGCTTCGACGGTCAGCACGTAGCCCACCAAGTTGGAAGCGGCGATCACCAGCATCACCACGCCCGTCGTCACGGCGGTATGCACCAGCGCATCGTAGATGCGGCGCAAGGTCAGGTCGCGATACACCAGCGTGCTCACCAGCAGACCGTAGAACACCGCCAGCGCGCTGACTTCGGTCGGCGTGGCGATACCAGTGCGCAGCAGGATCACGATGAACGCCGGCATCCCCAGCGCCGGAGCGGCTGCCAGGGTCGCACGCAGCACGCCCTTGAGCGTGACCTCATCGGTCAGGCGCTTGAAGCCGCGCAGACGGCCCGACAGGTAGCAGACGATCATGAAGCCAGCGGCCAGCATCAGGCCAGGCAGGATGCCGGCGAGAAACAGCGAGGCAATCGACTGGTTGGATACCGTGGCGAACAGGATCAGCGGGATCGACGGCGGAATCAGGCAGGCGATGGTCGCCGACGAGGCCGTGGCCGCCGCGGCAAACGCGCCCGGATAGCCTTCGCGCTTCTGCCAGGGGATCAGCATCGAGCCGAGCGCCGAGGCTTCCGCCACAGCCGAACCCGAGACGCCGCCGAACACCGTGGAGCCGACCACCGTCACCTGGCCCAGACCACCGTGAAAACGACCGACCAGCAGGGTGGCGAAGTGGATCAGGCGCTTGCCCAGCGTGCCGCCCATCATCAGGCTGCCCGAGAGCATGAAGAACGGGATCGCCAGCAGCGGGAAGCTCTGCGTCGGTTGGAAGATCTTCACCACCGCGGCCACGCTGGGCATTTCACCGATGGTCACCGCCGCCAGGCCTGCGCTGATGATCAGCGCGTAGCCAACCGGTAGAGCCAGTGCCATCAGGACACCAAAGACCAGGAGCATCATTAAGGTCATACACCCTCCTCGATCTGATGGGTACGCACGGCAAGCGGGTCGCTTGCCCGCAGCAGGTGAACGAGCGTGGTCAACGCGGTGAGGCCCAGCCCGACGAAGCCGACGATCAGCGACAGGTAGGCCCACTTCGCCGTGATGCCGGTCATTGGGTAGATTTCACTGCCGGTGATCTCGACGACGTCGAGCCCGACCCACGTCAGGTAAAGGAAGGCCACGGCAATCAGCACCTGATGCCCGGCCACCAGTACCCGGTTGCCGACGCGCCCGATCATGCTGTGCAATGCGGTAACGGCGATGTGCTGGCCGCGTTGGGCAGCCAGGACGATGCCGCCCATGATCAGCCACGGGAACAGTAGGTTGGGGATCTCGGTGGGCCAGCCCATGCTCTGGTTGGTGATGTAGCGCGCCACCACCTCGGCCATCAGGGACAGGAACATGACGACCATGGCGGTGAGTGCGACCACTGTACTGATGGCCACGATGAGCGTGTCGATCCATTTCGCAGCCACGGCGATGACGCCTCCAGGCGCCGCAGCGCTGGAAGAAATATGCGCGGCCATGCTTACTTGCTCGCTTCCGAGACGATTAGCTCTACGAGCTCGGGGTACTGCTTCGACCACTTGTCGTAGACCGACTTGGTCTTGGCAGCGAATGCGGCCTGGTCGATCTCGTTGATCTGCACGCCGGCCTCGGTGAGCTTGCTGCGCAGCTCTGTATCCGCCGCCAGCGACATCTCACGATTGAGCTTGCCGGCTTCCACCGCAGCTTCCTTGATCGCCGCCTGATCGGCTTTGGACAAGCCCGCCCAAATCATCTTGCTGGCCAGCAGTGGCGTGGTTTCGTATTTGTGCCCGGTCAGCGAGATGTACTTCTGCACCTCGTACAACTTGGACGAGTAGACGTTCATCAGCGGGTTCTCCTGACCGTCGAAGACGCCCTGCTGCAGTGCGATGTACAGCTCGGAGAAGGCCAGCGGGCCCGGGTTGGCACCCAGCGCCTTGAAGATGTCCAGAGTCATGGTGTCAGGCGGGGTACGCACCTTGATGCCCTGCAGATCTTCGGGTTTGACGATGGGGCGCTTGTTGTTGCTGGTGTGGCGGATGCCGTTGTCCCACAGCGCCAATACCACCAGCCCTTTCTTGTTGGCGGCCTCGTCGAGCTTGGCACCGACCGGGCCGTCGACCACCTGGTAGGCATGCTCGAGATCGCGGAACAGGAACGGCAGGCCGACCACGTTGAACTCCGGCACCACGCCGGCGGTACTGCCCTGGGAGTTGGTGCTGAAGGCCAGCGAGCCCAGGCGCATGTTGGTCAGGGACTCGACGTCGTCGCCGAATTGCGCGCTGCCGCCAACCTCGACCTTGACACGGCCCTCGGTCTTCTCGGCAACCAGTTCGGCGAATTTCTGCGAGGCCACCGCCTTCGGGTTACCCGGCGCAGCGTTATGGGAAAGGCGCAGCACTTGCTGAGACCAGCTGGTGGAGGCAGTAGCCAGTGCGAAGGTCGCCGCGATTGCGATCAGTGTCTTCTTCATGAGCTTAACCCTACTTTTCTTATTGATATTGTCTGTATTAAGTACTGCACATTACTCGTGCAGGCCCTCTTTTGGCCTGCACGTAAACAACCGGCGTAATCCTCAGCCGTGGATGAGCATGCCTCCGTTGACGTCGATCACGGCACCGGTGATGTAGGCCGACAGGTTCGAGGCGAGGAACAGGTAGGCACCGGCCACTTCCTCGGCGTTGCCAAGGCGGTTGAGCGGGATGCTGGCGGCGATCTCGGCCTTCTGCTGATCGCTGAGCTTGCCGGCGCTGATATCGGTCTGGATCAGGCCGGGCGTCACGCAGTTGACGCGAATGTTGCTCGGGCCGAACTCGCGCGCCATGGCCTTGGCCAGGCCCAGCACACCGGCTTTGGCCGCCGAGTAATGCGGGCCGCCGAGAATACCGCCGCCACGCTGGGCCGATACCGAGGACATACAGGCAATCGCGCCACCGCCCTGCGCCTGCATATGCGGGATGACCGCCTGGGACAGGTAGAGCACGCCGCGCAGGTTGACGTCGAGGATGCGATCCCAGCTCACCGGGTCGATCTCCAGGGTCTTCACCGGCTGAGTGATGCCGGCGTTGTTGATCAGCACATCGATCTGGCCGAAGTCGGCGATGGCGCGCTCGGTGGCCTTGAGGCAGGCGTCCTTGTCCGCCACGTTGCAGGCGTAGCCACGGTGCTCGGGGCCGATGGCGGCAGCGGCCTCGATGGCAGCCCCTTCATCCAGATCGAGAATCGCCACCTTGGCGCCGTGGCTGGCGAACAGGCGAGCGGTGGCCAGGCCGATACCGCGCGCCGAGGCCGCGCCCGAGATCATGGCGACCTTGCCAGCGAGAAGAAGAGCGTTATTCATGCAAAAGATCCTTGCAGTAGCGCCGGCAAGCGGCGCGTGGAAATGTGGGTCAGCGTGACGCCGCGTTCAGCCGAGCCAGCCCTTGATGGTGGCCGACATCGCCTCGGTGGAAATCCCGTAGCGGTCGTGCAGGGTCGGCAGCGCGCCGGCGTCGAGGAAGGCATCGGGTAGTGCGATCTGACGAAATTGCGGGGTCACACCAGCGGTCAACAGCGCGGTCGCGACGGCTTCACCAAGGCCGCCAATCGAGCTGTGGTTCTCGGCCACGACCACCAGACGGCCGGCGCGGCCGGCTTCAAGCAGGATGGTCGTGACATCCAACGGCTTGATGGTCGGCACGTGCAGCACACCGACGTCGACCTTGTCCGCCTCCAATGCCTTGGCCACTTCCAGTGCGCGCATGGTCAGAATCCCGGACGAGATCACCAGCACATCACGGCCGTCGCGCAGCATCTTGGCCTTGCCCAGTTCGAAGCTGTAGCCGTATTCGTCGAGCACCAGCGGCACGTTGCCACGCAGCAGACGCATGTAAACCGGGCCATTGTGATCGGCGATCTGCGCCACGGCCTGTTCGGTGTCGAGCGCATCGCAGGGGTCGACGATGGTCATGCCGGGGATGCCACGCATCAGCGCGATGTCCTCGGTGGCCTGGTGGCTGGGGCCGTAGCCGGTGGTGAGGCCGGGCAGCGCGCAGCACAGTTTGACGTTGAGGTTTTCCTCGGCGATCACCTGGTGCACGAAGTCATAGGCGCGGCGGGTGCCGAACACCGCGTAGGTGGTGGCGAACGGCACGAAGCCTTCCTTGGCCATGCCGCCGGCGGCGGCCATCAGCAGTTGCTCGGCCATGCCCATCTGGAAGAAGCGATCCGGGTAAGCCTGACCGAACAGGTGCAGGTCGGTGTACTTGGCCAGGTCGGCAGTCAGGCCAACGATCTCCGGGCGGTTGGCGGCCAACTCGACCAGGGCCTTGCCGAACGGGGCCGACTGTACGCGCTGCCCTTCGGAGGCAATCGAGGCAATCATCGCCGAGGTGGTCAGGCGGGGTTTCTTGGCGGTGGTGCTCATCGGGCGACTCCCTGGGCTTGGTCGAGAATATCGAGGGCCTGCTGCCACTCGGCCTGGTCGACACGAATGAAGTGGTTCTTCTCGCGGGTTTCGAGGAATGGCACGCCCTTGCCCATCAGGGTGTCGCAGAGGATCACGCGAGGCTTGGCTTCGGTGAGGTTGCGCGCGGTGTCGAAGGCCTCGATGACCGCGGCGAGGTCGTTGCCGTCGACACGCTGTACGTGCCAGCCGAACGCCGCCCACTTGTCAGCGAGCGGCTCGAAGCCCAGCACCTTGGTCGAAGGGCCATCCGCTTGCTGGTTGTTGATGTCCACCAGGCAGATCAGATTACCCAGGCCATGGTGAGCCGCGCTCATCGCGGCTTCCCAGGTCGAACCTTCGTCCAGTTCGCCATCGGACATCGAGTTGTAGACGAACGCCGGGTTGCCCTTCAGGCGCAGGCCGAGCGCCATGCCCACGGCAATCGGCAGGCCCTGGCCGAGCGAGCCACCCGACATTTCCATGCCTGGCGTGTAGGTCGCCATGCCCGACATGGGCAGGCGGCTGTCATCGCTGCCGTAGGTTTCCAGTTCTTCTTCGGGGATGACCTTCGCCTCGATCAACGCCGCGTAGAAGGCGATGGCGTAATGGCCGTGGGACAATAGGAAGCGGTCGCGACCTTCCCAGGTGGGGTCTTCGGGGCGCAGGTTCAGCGCATGGCAGTAAGCGGTCGCCAGCACGTCGGCGTAACCAAGCGCCTGACCGACGTAACCTTGGCCTTGGACCTCACCCATCTGCAGCGCGAAGCGGCGGATGCGATAGGCGCCCTCGGCAACCTTGGCGTGGACGGAAGAATTATTGTTCTGCACGCGGTTCTCCTTAATACGGCCCGGCGTTTGAAGCTACCGGTGCCTGATCGTCTCGGTCGGAGAAGCAAATCTCCTTAACTGCCGAACGTCCTAGAAGGCCGCTCAACCAGTGAGATCAAGGCTATTCGCTTGATTTTTTGCGCTCAAACGAATAATCAAGCCATATAGATGAACTGAACTCATGTGAAAGCGCGATGCAAAGCCGAACCTCTCTCAAGGCAATTCAGGCGTTCGAAGCGGCAGCGAGGCTGTCGTCCTTCGCACTCGCCGCAGAAGAACTGTTTGTTACACCCTCGGCGATCAGCCATCAGATAAAACTTTTGGAAGAGCAGTTTGGTGTGCGCCTGTTCCACCGCGTTCACCGCGCAGTGGTGCTGACCGATGCCGGCCGTGTGTATGCGGAAGAGGTTTCAGCGGCCTTTGCCAGGATCGACATCGCCACCCGCGAACTAGGGCGCACGGCCAAAAGCGACATCCTCACCGTGCACTCCACACCGAGTTTCGCGACTCAATGGTTGATGCCGCGCCTGGCCCGGTTCAGCGCCCTTGAACCGGATATCGACGTGCGGCTGAATGCTTCGTATCCAGCCCCTGCCGATCTCCTGACTCAGGGTGTGGATATCGATATCCGCTATGGCATGAAACGCCTGCAACCAGCCGGCACCATGGTGCTGCCCTTTCCGACCGAGACCATCGTGCCGCTTTGCGCACCATCGCTGGCCAATGGTGAACAGCAGATTCGTGTACCAGAAGATCTGCGCCATCACATGCTGATACACAGCGAGGTCTGCCTAGTGAGCTGGCGCGATTGGATGCGCCAGCATCGCAAGGTGACCCTCGACATATCCCGCGGGCCACGCTTTGATCGTTCATTCATGGCGATCAGCGCCGCAGTGGATGGCCAGGGTATATGTCTGGAGAGCTTGCTGCTCGTGCAACGCGAACTCGAGACAGGGCGCCTGGTAGCGCCCTTCGGGCTTGAAGGCCCCAGAGTCCAGGGTTATACCTTTAATGTCCTTAAGTCATACGCGGAGCTTCCAAAGATACGCAGCTTCCAGGACTGGCTATTCAACGAACTTGAAGATCACCACTCGCCAAACAAGCCAACGCGGGCAGTTAAAAGAAGCAGCTAACGCTGATCCCGCGTATTAGTGCTCCTTACCTCAAATGCCTAAATCTTTGATCAAGAGCTACAGTCCGTAGGACTGCCGTCCGAGCAACAGTAACCAGAGCCGAATCATTCGCCATATGTGCATAAACAGGCTTCTGAAAAATTGAAGCGGTCTACGCCTTGGCCTCGCTAGCCCAGCTGCGTAGAAGTTGGCAGAAATGCTCCGCCGCTCTGGAAACGGGGCGATCCGTCGGGGTCGTCAGGCCGACTGGAGCGCGTAATAGCGGGCTGGAGAACGGCAGCGCCCTGACGATCCCCAAGCGCAGATCCAGGTCGACCACGCCGCGTTGTACGAACCATACGGCGTTATGGTCCTGCACATACACGCGAGAAAAGGTTTCGCTAAGCGACTCGAAAATTTGCAAGCCTTCGCCGGCATTTTGCGAGAGCAGAAAGTTGTCAACGCTGGTGCGCACCAGTGTGCCCTGTGGTGAGGCGATCAACACGTAGGGGCGCAGGTCTTCGAGATGCAGGCGCTCCAATCCCGCGAGCGGGTGATCGTGGCGTACCACCATCAGCAGGTCTTCTTCATAAAGCGCTTCGAACATCACGCCGAGCATGTCACGACCAATCAGCCGGCCAACGATAAGGTCGATATCGCGGGTACGCAACTTGCCCACCAGATATTCGTACACGCCGGATAGCACCTGTACCCGTACCTGCGGATAACGCTCACGCATTTGAGCGATTACTGGCGCCAGCATGTATCCCGCGGCCGTCGGCAAAGCGCCGATACGCAACAGCTCCGGCGCATGGTCGGCAACCTGCGCCTGATCCATGGCCTGGTTGAAACTGGCCAGGGTCTGCGCAGCGTGCTTGTGGAAGGTCTCTCCCGCCTGGGTGAGTTGCATGCCCTTGCGGCCACGAATCACCAATTGAACGCCCAGCTCGTGTTCCAGCTCCTTGAGGCTCTTGGAGACGGCAGAGAGGGTGATGTGCAGAAGCTTGGCCGCCGTGGCGAGGCTGCCGGAGCTGACTACGGCGAGAAATACCCGCAGGTGACGAAGGCTGATTGTGGATTGGCTCATGGAGGCGGCCCAATTTAATCAACCCACAGGTTAATTTCAGGCTGATTTTTTATCAATTTAATCAACCTGAGGTTTCACTTAGCATCCCCGGTAAATCCAATAACACCAAATCAGGATTCCAATGAAGCAGCCCACTCCACGACTCGGGGCTTCCAGCGCTTCGCTACCCAGCCTGTGCCCCGAGGCCTTGGTAGATGAACTCGCCCGCCTTGGTTACCAGGGCGTCGAATGGCGAGTCGCCGATATCGGCCACCTCGATCCAACGCACCCCTGGGACGCCCGCCAGAACAACCGTTGCACCATCGCCCCGACTGAATCGGCGATCAGTCGCATTCAGGCGCATTGCCAATCCCTCAGCCTACAGATCTTCGGGCTCAGCCCCTACCTGGCCGTTGGCGATCTCGACCACGCCGAGCGGTTGATCGACCTGGCAGCCCTTGCCGGTCAGGCACGCCTGCGCCTCTGGGCACCCAACTATGCGAGCGAGCGCTACGCCGAGGCCTACGGCCGGATGCGCCGGTTTCTCGATCAGATCCTGCCGCGCGCCGAAGCGCTGGGCGTGCAACTGGTGCTCGAAGTGCATCAACGCACCATCTGTTCGAGCCCTTCGCTGGCCATGCGCGTGGTCGAGCACTACCCGGCCAGCAGCCTGGGCATCATCTATGACATCGGCAACCTCGCCATCGAAGGGCGCGAAGACGTACAGCTGTCCCTCGACCTGATGGGCCGACACCTCGCCCACGCGCAGGTCAAGAACGTGTCCTACAGCCCCATCGGCCCAGGCCTTGGCTGGCAATGGGATTGGTGCCCGCCGGACGAGGGCGTGCTGCCGCTCGCGTCGATGCTGAAAACCCTCGCCGATAGCGGTTTTGCCGACTGGATATCGATCGAGGACTTCTCCACGAAATACGGCGATCTGCACAAGCTGTCGCGCAACCGCGACCTGATTCGCCATTACCTGGGGCTCGGCATCAAGCCCGATTCGCACACTGCCACGAGACATACCGCCCATGAACACACCAACTAACCGCCGGGTCGCGCTGGTCACCGGCGCCGCTGGCGAGCTTGGCCGGGCGATTTGCGCGCGCCTCTGCCGTGACGGCTTGCATATCGTTGCCGCCGACATCAATCTCGAGGCAGCTCAGCAACTGGTCGACTCACTTGAGTGCCAGCCCGAGCAACGCATCATCGCCGTCTATGCCGACATGGGCGACAAGGGCTCCATCGACGCCATGGTCGAGCAGGCTGGCGCCGAGTTCGGGCGCATCGATGTGGTCGTCAACAACGCGGCGGTCAATCATCGCGGCTCGATCCTCGATTTTGACCCGGCCAAGTGGGATCACATGATGACCGTGAACCTGCGTGGCCCGGCCTTACTGTGCCAGAAGGTAGCCCCGTACTGGCAGGCCCAGGGCAGCGGCCGGGTGATCAACATGGTGTCGCGCTGCTGGGTCGCAGGTGGCCCGCCCGCCTACGTCGCCTGCAAGGCCGGGCTGGTTGGCCTGACCCGCTCCATGGCCCGTGAACTGGCGCCTTACCAGGTCACCGTCAATGCCATCGCGCCGGGGTTGCTGCCTTCGGCGTTCACCCTGGACGGCCGTGACGCCGAGAGCTTCGAGCGGATGGCCGCAGGCTCGATCAACAGCACCCCACTCAAACGCCTGACGACGCCGGAAGACATCGCCAACACCACGGCGTTTCTGGCCTCCAGCGACGCTGCATTCATCACTGCCGAGGTGATTCACGTGTGCGGTGGCAGCCAGTTGGCGCCATTCGGCAGTGGCTAACCGCCCTACCCGCTCCCCAACCATCACAAAGACAATAAAGGTTGCCCCATGACTATCTCCGCTACAAAAGACCGGCGCATGGCGCGCAAGGCTGCCTTTGGCAGCTTCCTCGGCAGCGTCGTCGAGTACTACGATTTCTTCATCTATGGCTCGGCAGCAGCGCTGGTATTCAGCACGCTGTTCTTCCCGTCCACCGACCCGATGGCGGGCACGCTAGCGGCGCTGGCCACCTTCGGGGTCGGCTATATCGCCCGGCCTGTCGGCGCCTTGCTGTTCGGGCACCTGGGCGACCGCATCGGCCGCAAGAAGGTGTTGATGATGACTCTGCTGATGATGGGCCTGGCCACCACCATCATCGGCCTGCTGCCGACCTACGCCACCATCGGTGCCTGGGCGCCGGGCTTGCTGGTCGCCTGCCGGCTGCTGCAGGGCCTGTCTGCTGGCGGTGAACAGGTCGGTGCCAGCCTGCTGACCATGGAGCATGCGCCTGGTACGAAGAAGGCGTTCTACACAAGCTGGCTGATCAATGGGGCGTCGATGGGCTCTATTCTGGCGACCTCGGTGTTCATTCCGCTGTCGATGCTCAGCGAAGAGCAGCTGCTGTCCTGGGGCTGGCGTATTCCGTTCCTGCTCAGCGCCCTGATGGTGATCGTGACTCTGATCATCCGCGCCGGTGTGGATGAAAGTCCGGAGTTCGCGGCCAAGAAAGCCGAAGTCGCCCAGGCGCCGGTTGTGGAAATGTTCAGCAAGGAGTGGCGCGCGTTCATCGTGGTGTTCTGCTGTGCGCTGATCTGCTCGGTTTCGTCGCTGGTGATGATCTTCGGGCTGTCGTGGGCAGCCAACAACCAGAACGTCGACCGCGCCTCGATGCTCTCGGCGATTGCCGCCAGCCAGGTAGCGGCGCTGATCTGTCAGCCGCTGTTCGGGATGCTGGCTGATCACATTGGCAAGAAGCGCATCTTCGTGCTCGGCTCCCTGGGTTGCTGTGCGGGGGTGTTCCTGTTCCTGTGGTCGATCACCACCGGCAATATCGCCCTGATCATCTTTGCGACCGTAGTGCTCAAGGGCATCATCTACAGCGCACCGAACGCACTCTGGCCATCGTTCTACGCCGAGATGTTCACCATTCGCGTGCGCTATACCGGCGTGGGCCTCGCAACCCAGCTCAGCTTCATCATCGCGGGGTTCTCGCCGAGCCTGTGCTATGCGCTGCTGGGCGGTGGTTCCGACTGGTTACCGGTGGGCTACTTCATGGGTGGCATGGCGCTGATCGCCGCCATTGCCGCGATGGTGTCACGCCCCGCAGCAGAAGCCGCCCCACAACCGGCGCTCAAACCTCTGGCCGCCCACGGCTGACAGTCAACTCGTGGCGCTGCACCTTGGGCGGCGCTGCGCTACCCATCACCGAAAGGAACAGACATGCCATTTGCATTGATCGCCCATGATTACCCCGATGCGCTCGAGCGCAGGCTTGCATGCCGTGAACGCCACCTTGCTCGCCTGAAAGCACTGGCCGAGCAAGGCAAGGTGCTGAGTGGCGGTGTGCTGCTGAACGACGAAGGCAAGATGATTGGCTCCAACGTACACCTGGATTTCGAGCAACGCAGTGATTTTGACCAATGGCTGGAAGATGAGCCGTACGTGCTGGAGCGAGTTTGGGAACAGATCGAAATCCGCGAGATCAGGCTGCTCAGTCTGGGCTGAAACGGGAGTTACGGTACTGAAAAGCCAACTACTCCCGGATCAGTGGGGCCGCCTGAGCCCAGCAGTAATGCCCCAAACACTCGCGGGCCGAAACGGCTTACCGCCGCTGACCTGCGATACCTTTCTGGCCTGGCGGTTTTGCAGTGAGCATTCTGGGTAGGTGGTCTGCCCTTCAATGGAAGCTCGTCTAGAAAGCGTATCTCGTTGTGAACATCACGTTGCGAGGCTCACCGTAGTAGCCGGTAAAAAAGGTCGGGGCCAGGGAGCTGAAGTACTGCTTGTCGAACACGTTGTTCAGATTGGCAGAGGCGCTCAGGTTCTTGGTGATGTCGTAACGCGCCATCAGATTGAACACCGCATACTGCTCCTGTATAGCCTTGCCCTCGCTGGTGGTCAGGCTCACCCCGCTCTGCCAGTTCATCCCTCCGCCGATGGTCCACTGCTGTAGCTCACCGGGTAGCCGATAGGTGGTCCAGAGCTTGACCAGATTGGCCGGCGCTTCGGTTCTGATTCGCTCATGCTCGGCGTCCTTGGTGACGCTGTGGCTGTAGCTCGCACTGACGTTCCAGTCGGTCAGTACCTCGCCATGGATCTCCATGTCGATACCGCGGGTCTTGGCGCCAGCTACCGCGCGGTAAGCCGACTCACGCACCGTGCCCACGACGGTCTCGCCGGTGGCTACGCCGAGGTTGTCCTGCTGAATCTCGTAAAGCGCTACGGCGGTATTGACCCGGCCATCCATGAACTCGCTTTTCAGGCCAATTTCGTAGTTGTCACCTTCGCGAGGCTCGAGGGTTTTCCCGCCTTGGTCCCGAATGGACTGTGGTCTGTAGATCTTGGTATAGCTGGCGTAGACCGAGTGAATCTCGTTGAGGTTATAGACGACCCCGGCATAAGGCGTGACGAAGCCACTTTCACGCGTCTCGGCGGAGTTGGACGAGCGTGTGTACGGTGGGTTGTAGATGGCCTTCTTCTTGTAGCTGTAGTCGCCGACACGGGCACCGGCAATCAGCGACAGGTCATCCTTGGGCTTGAAGCGCGCCACCAGATAGGCTGCGTGCTGACGGATAGTCGTATCGTCGTTCATCAGCTTGCCTACCGAGATGGGACGGTCGGTGTCGTTGTTCCAGTCATGGATGTTGGCCGGCCGCATTTCCAGATCATCATCGTCCGGATCGCTGTAGTCGCGAACCCGCTCAAGCCGACTACCAACTCATGTTCGCGCCCCAAAAGCTGGAACGGCCCCTGAGCCATGGCATCGATACCAAGCTGACGCTGGGAGCCGTAGCCGTCGCCTCCATACAGATAGGCGCCTTCTCCTGTCTCGCGATCCGGCGTGCCGCCGCTGAGCGATGCCAGGGAATACTCCCGGGTGCTGTACATGTTGTTGACGGCCACCTTCAGTGACCAGTCGTTGACCAGGCCCTGCTCGAGCGTCGCGAAGGTATTGAGCGTGTTCTGCTGGCGGTAGCTCCAGCGGGCGCCGGCGTTGGTAGAGCGAGAGAAGTCGGTTTGCCCACCGTCGCTGTAGAACAGCGGGAAGCTTGCAAATGACACGCCGCGCGGGTCGTTCTTCTGGTAGTCGAAACCCACGGTGAGCAGCGTGCTGTCAGTAAGGTCGGCCTCGAGAATGCCGTAGTAGGTCTGTTTTTCCTGCTGATAGTGATCGATGAAGCTGTTGCCCTGCTGATAGGCCACGACCGTGCGCCCGCGCAAGCGCGCATCGTCGGTCAGCGGGCCTGATACATCCAGCTGGGTGCGGTATGTCTCCCACGAACCAGCACCGGCGCTGACCGAGCCCTGGAAATCCGAGGTGGGCCGTTTGCGGATTAGGTTGACGCTGCCAGAGGGATCGCCCGCGCCGGTCATGAGCCCTGTGGCGCCCCTGACGATCTCGACCCGATCATAGATCGAGGTGTCGATCATGCTCTGCGGGCTCGCGCTGGTCTGCACGACCAGGGTGGTCGGAATGCCATCGAGCTGGTAACTGTCGATGGAGTAACCACGCGAATAGATGTTCACCCGCTCACTGTCGATGTTCTGCACGGAAAGGCCTGGGGCCTGCTTGAGCACGTCGCTCAAGGTATTGAGCTGCTGATCGTCGATACGCTGGCGAGTCATCACGCTGACGGTTTGTGGCGTCTCGCGTAGCGATAGCGCCAGCTTGGTCGCGCTGTTGGTGGATCCCTTGGTGTACGAGCCGGTGCCTTCTGTCGTGGTGCCCAGGCCAGTGGCATTGATGCTGATAGGGCCGAGCTCCGTCGCTGCACCACTTTCCACCCTGGCCAACACGAACCTGTTTTCGCCAGCTTGCACCACACGCAAGCCGCTGCCCTGGAGTACCCGTGCGAAGCCCTGCTCCAGCTCGTAGCTGCCCTGCAGTCCTGGCGAGCGCAACCCAGCAGTATCTTCCGAGCTGAAGGTGATCATCACCCCACTCGCCGCGGCAAATTCGCTGAGCGTTGCCGCCAGGCTGCCGGCAGGAATGTCGTAGTTCAGAGGTGTTGCCCACGCCGGCGCAGCTGCGAGTATCGAGCCGGCCAGGCACAGTGCAAGAGAGGTCGGCCGGGCACTGCTGGTGAAAAAGGTGGTGCGTACTTGCATGGAGATGTTCCTGTCAGCGTTGGCAATGTGTGCGTCTGATGCGCACATGCAGGTAGAGCCGAAACAGGAATGAAAATCTGTTACCCCTCTGCGCAAAAAATCTCTGATTACACCGCCCGAGCTTCCACCCTTACCCAGTAGCGAGTGAGACGGCGAACCTGGACGGGAAGCGAGTCCTCCAGGTTCGCTAGAACACCTTCGGTGTCATCAAGGAGGAAGGTTCCCGAGAGCCGCAACCCGGCAATATCCGGTGAACAGCCGAGAAAACCATGGCGATAGCGGGATAGCTCGGCCAGTAGATCGTCCAGGCGCCAGTCCACGGCCACCAGCATGCCGCGCGTCCACGCCGAGCCCTGCTCGTTGGCCAGCCTCAATGGGCCGATGCTGGCGGCGGTAAAGCTCACCGCCTGCCCCGCCTCGGTGCGTATGGCCTGGCCAGAGGCCAATCGTGGCCGTACAGCCACTGCGTGGGCTTCGACGGATACCTGGGTAAGCCTGTCGTTCTGCCGCACCGTGAATCGGGTGCCCAGTGCCTCGATTTCGCCCTCGGCGGTCTGCACGCTCAATCTGCGAATATCCTTTGCGGTCTCGATGAGGATGGCGCCTTGGCGAAGGACGATCAGTCGCTTGTGCGAGTCGAATTGCACGTCCACCCGGGTGTCGGTATCGAGTACCAACAAGCTACCGTCGGGCAACGTTGCCCTCTTACGCTGCCCGACACTCGTGCTGTAGTCCGCGCTCAATGGTGAAGCCCGGTAGCTTCCGCACCCTGTAACGCCGACGCCAAGTAGCACGGCAAGCGTTTTCAACGCTGCACGCCTTTGCTGCCGCGCCGTTTCGAGGGTGGTAGCGGCATAGCCTTCTGGCGCCGAACTCAAGCGCTGGCGCAGCATTTCGACACGCTCCCAGGCTTTGGCGTGCACTGGGTCAGACTGAAGCCAGACCTGCCACTCGGCATGAGTGACCTCCGTGGCCTCGCTGTCATGCAGTCGTACATACCATTCAACTGCCTGGGCGAGTGCCTGTTTCATTCTTCATCCATCAGCAGGCAATGCATCAGACCCTTCGCCAGGTGCTTGCGCACTGTGGTGACCGACACGTCAAAACGCTCAGCAGCTTTTTCGTAAGTCAGCCCATCCAGCTGCACAGCAAGGAAAATTTGCCGGGTGCGCTGGCCTAGGCCATCGAGCATGCGATCGATGGCCAGAAGACTTTCCAGAATCATTGCGCGGGTTTCTGCAGACGGCGCCTGCACCTCTGGCCTGGACATCAATACATCGAGGTAGGCTTGCTCCACGCTGCGCCGACGATAGAGGTCTATGACCAGACCACGAGCGATGGTTGTCAGGTAGTGCCGTGGTTGCTGCAGAGAGCTGGCAGTACGCGCAACCAGAACCCGGATAAACGTATCCTGGGCAAGGTCGGCGGCGTCCGCCGAATTGCTCGGTCGCTTGCGTAACCAGCCACGTAGCCAACTGCTGTGGTCACGATACAGGGCGTGCAAATGATCATGGTGAGCGACTTCCGTGTCCGATCCGGACATTGACCTTTACCCAAGCCGAAATGCGAATAGGAATAACTCGCGATTTTACGGCGCCTGGGTCTTATTGGGAAGTGAATCTGGGAGCCCGGGCTCTGTGGGCCCAACCCCGCTTTTGAATGCTGGCGGGTAGAACGAGGCTTGCGAAATGCAGACCCATGGCTTCAGCTAGGCTGGACGCAAGGACGCGCGGCGCTGGTGCGCATACCGAATAGCGCCAACGCAATCACGCCAGCCAGATAGAGCTGCGCTGCACCGTCCAGCCCAAGCCGTGGCACTAGGCCGCTGACTGCGAGGGCCGGCAGGCAGAACGCGAGATAGCTGAGCACATAGAAGGCGGCCAGCAAGCCGGCACGCTGTGCCGGTTCGGCCAGCGGCAGCACGCTGCGGGTAGCGCCGAGAAAACCACTGCCGAAGCCGACCCCAGTGACAATAGTCCCCACTGCAAAGAGCCCCAGCTCACCGCTGACGACCGCCAGCCAGAGCAATACCGGTCCAGCCACCAAGGTGCCGGCTCCCAGGCGCAGCAGACGGCCAGCAGGCCAGAGGCGAAGCCCGTGCAGGCTCGCAGCGCCGCTCAGCGTCAGGCCGGCCACTACCCCGCCTCCGATCAGAATCGAGCTTGTTCCGGTGGCCGCTTTGATCAGGCCCGGCATCAATGAGAGATAGAACCCACCCACGGCCCAAACCGCCAGCTCCAACGGCAATACTCTCCAGAGCACGGCGCGTGCCTGAGGAGGCACCGCCAGCTGCGGACGCAGCGCGGCCAGCAATCCCGGACGACGAGACAGTAGGTCAGGCAGGCGCAACAGCAGCAGGCCCTGCATCACGAAGAACAGAAGGAAAAGCCGGTAGACCAGCTGCAACGGTGCCGGCGCGAACTCAACCAGCAAGCCGCAACCCAGCGCTCCCCCGGCCATGCCCAGCAGTGGCGCCAGGCTGTTCAGCCAAGGGCCGCGTTCACGATCCGCGTCGAGCAATGCAGCCCCCAGCGCACTGGTAGCAACGCCAGTGGCGAAGCCCTGCAAGGTGCGAGCGATCACCAGGTCCGTCAGGCCTTGGGCCTGATGGAACATCAGCATGGAGACTGCCTCCAGCGCCAGTGCGCCGAGGATGACGGGCCGTCGCCCCAGATGATCAGAAAGCCGCCCACCCACCAGTAGCGCGCCGAGCAGGGCAAAGGCATAGACCGCAAACACCCAGGTCAGCCAGAAGGTGGAAAATCCCCAGGCTTGCTGATAACTAGCGTAAAGCGGCGTTGGTGCGGCCGACGCAGCCAGGAATGTGAATAGCAGCGTACCGAGCAGGGTGAGGCGCGCGTTAGAAGAAAAAATCGAGAACGGCATGGCCAAACCCTAAAGCAAATATTTAGCTTTAAAGCCTGAGCCCTTTTGATTATTAAAGCAATGCTTTTGCGTTAAGCGAGAGGTATCCTGTCGATATGAATACCAAGCAAACCCGCCCCGGAGGGCGTAGCGCCCGCGTCCAGCAAGCCGTTCATGACGCCGTTCTGGCTCTTCTGGACGAACAACCGCGTGAATCCCTGACCGTTCCCCAGATTGCTGCGCGTGCCGGCGTAACTCCCTCTACCCTCTATCGACGCTGGGGCAACCTACCGACCCTGCTGGCCGACGTCGATCTGCGCCAGCTACGGCCTGATCAGCCTCCGGCCGATACCGGCAGTCTGCGTGGCGACCTCGAATGCTGGCTGGAGTCTTACGTAGATGACCTTGCTTCGACACCCGGGCAGGCGATGCTCAGGGACGCCCTTGCATCTACCGATCCAGGTTGCGCGGTACGCTGCACCGAGCCAACCCGCGAGCGCCTCGAACTATTGCTCGAACGGGCTCATTCGCGTGGGGAAGCTGCGCCAAGCCTGGACGCCCTCATGGATGGCCTGGTCGCTCCGCTGGTGTTCCGAACCTTGTTCAATGCCAAGCGGCCCGATGAAAAACTCTGCCGACGCCTACTAGCGCAAGCGCTTGGCGAGTAAAAATCCTTCTATCGCTCCGAATTGAGAGGCAGAACTGTGGAGCTATCGAGTAAACGCCTACACCTGAGACAGATAACTCCAAGTGAGTGGCCGCTGTTTCTTGAGTTGCATCTTAACCTCGAAGTAATCCGGTACATCTGTTCCACTCCAAACGAATCTCAAATCCGTGAAAAATTTGAATCCCGACTGCCGCAATGGTCGTCCGGTTCTAAACACTGGTTGTGTCTTGCCATCTTCGAATCTAATACCAACAACCCTGTCGGGGTGACGGGGCTGAAGCTTGAGTCTGAGAATAGCTCTACCGCGGAAGTTGGATATATGTTGCTGGAACGGTATCAGGGGAACGGGTACGGCTCTGAATCACTGCAAACAGTGATGAATTTCGCTCGAAACGTATTAGGACTTCATACCCTCAAAGGGGTGGTAACAGAAGGAAATAGCGCATCTTGCCGCATGCTCGAAAAGTGCAGATTCGTGTTTGAGCAGCGAAAACCTGATGCCTGCATCATCAACGGGCAGCTGTTTGATGATCGTCTCTATAGGTGTGATCTTGCCCATTCTGGCGGTCGATTTGACTAGATGCTCAAGCGCGACGCCTTGCTAACGGAGTGATGCGATTGCCCGGGCCGCCAGCATGAGCCGTTCAGTCTTATCGATTGCTTTGCCAGCGAACACAAAAGCAACTATGAGCTGCCTTGCTGATCATTCTCTCGGATGCCCTTAATAAGGCATCTATCTCAACATGGGGCCTGCGAATGAATGTCGATTTCAGAAGTGGACAATGGCTGAATGCGCCCGCCACCTCAGAGGTGTCAAAGCACAGCCTGACGATAACCACGGATTCGAACACGGACTTCTGGCGGGAGACCCATTACGGGTTTACCCGTGACACAGGGCATTTCCTGGGCGTTGCTACCACCGACGGATTCACGGCGACCCTACGCATCCAGGGCGAATTCCGCTCCCTGTACGACCAGGCTGGCCTGATGGTGCGTATCGACGAAAACCGTTGGGTAAAGACGGGCGTCGAGTTCACTGATGGGGAAGCGTTTCTGAGCACTGTCGTTACTGATGGGAAATCGGATTGGTCGGTCTCACAACCTTTCAAGGAGTTGGAGGACTTCTACATACAAGTCACTCTTTCCAATGGCGCGATGCGTATTCAAGCCTCCCGCGACGGGCGCTTCTGGCCACTTCTGCGGCTGGCACCTTTCCCAGTCGCCAGCACTTACCAGGTTGGCCCTACAGCTTGTACGCCGGAGCGCAGTGGGCTTGCTGTCCGATTCTCGGAGTTTGAAATCACTCCCGCTACTACGAAAGACCTTCACGACCTGACTTAACTGCGCCTGGTTGCAGGCAGTTATCCACGTCCGGCATCACACGTTTGCCAGTCGCTTCGTCATGAACGGTGGAAATATCCTGACCCTGCAGAAAATCCTGGACTACCAATCGTTGGCTATGACCATGCGCTATGCGCGTCTTGCACCAGATCATCTACAAGACGCTGTCTCGCTAGGCCCTCAGTCGTGGAGAGCCGTACAAAGTCCCATCATCCTTAAGGCGTGCCGGAAGTGCTGACCTGCTCAATGACTTTGATTCTTGAAAGCAACCGATCATCACTAGACTGAAACGCAAGGAAAATAGCGATGAAGCCGATGATGCCAAGCGACCACGTAATAGAAAATGAAAGGCTGATGTAGTGTGAACGACTCAAACCGTAGGCAATGCTGGACTCTTGTGGCTTTTCAGGATTGAACCTGACTTCCAAAGTCTTGGCTGACCGGATCTTTTCAAAGAGTTTGCGATGTTGCTCGTAACCACTGCTGCCGCTGTAACCATCGTTCAACGTGTTGCCGTTGTAGGTATGCCCACCCACTTGGTAGGTGTACTCGACTTCAACTGCATACGTTCGTGAGTTTTCAGAGTCAGTCTCCTCCTTCAACTCCACACGTTCAACTTGAGCAAAGGTAGTCGGCCAGTTCTCCGCATCCATGGCGCGCTTGAGCGATGTAAAGCCAGACCAAAGCAATACAGCCCCAGTACCCACTGCGAGCGTTAAAAAGACCAACGCAATCAAAAGACCGACTTTCATAAGGCTCCATCCTTTATGAACGCTCATAACGCGAACTGAGCCAGTTAGCCCAAAGCTTGCCTTTCTTTCAACGGGTGTTTCGACACTTCTTCGACAGTTGCCCAGTCTGAAACGAAAAAGCCCCCGAAACTCTATGAATTTCAGGGGCTTAGACGATCTATATGGCGGGAAGATAGGGATTTGAACCCTAGGTACCATCGCTGATACAACGGATTTCGAATCCGTCCCGTTCGGCCACTCCGGCATCTTCCCAGGCGGCGCGCATGATACCAGCAGAAATCCGTTTGGCGAAGCCCATCGCGTAATTTTTTTCACGTGCTATCAAATGCTTGGCTCATTTGCTCGGTGGCGGCGGCGCTGGGGCGGGCCGGTTGGCGCGCCTGTCAGTGCTGGTTACAGTCGGGTTGTACCGCTGAAGCATTGTGCCTGGACCAAGACTGTCGGCTGTCAGAGTCATCCACTCGGCGGATGTAGCCTTGCTGGCAAAGCAAAATACTGTACATTTAAACAGTGTTTTCTTGCCATTTGCCTGCCATGTCTTCCGTCGTCGCTATCGATCATCTGCTCAATGAGCGCCGTATCTGGCGTGGCCAGGGCATCGTCGCGCCCAGTGGCCACCAGCCCACTGGCAACGCAGCGCTGGATGCCTCGTTGCCAGGAGGTGGCTGGCCGGAAGCGGCCTTGAGCGAGTTGCTCGTCGAGGCACCGGGTATCGGTGAGCTGCGCCTGGTGCTGCCGACATTGGCGCGCTTGAGCGCTGCCGGAGAGCGGGTGGTGTTGGTCGCGCCGCCTTACCTGCCCTACCCCGGCGCCTGGCTGGCGGCTGGGGTGGAGATGAAGCAGCTGACGCTGATCCAGGCGAGCGCCCGGGATGCCTTGTGGGCGGCCGAGCAATGCCTGCGTTCGGGCAGTTGTGGGGCGGTGGTGCTCTGGCCGCAACGGGCCGATGACCGTGCCCTGCGCCGCCTGCAGATTGCCGCTGAAACCGGGCAGACCCTGGCTTTCGCCTATCGTCCGCTGTTTGAGGCACGCAACCCTTCGCCGGCTGCCTTGCGCCTGACCATCCAGGCGCAGCCCGCCCAGGTACGGGTGCTCAAGTGCCGAGGTGGGCAACCACCGGCGCGCACGTTTCACTTGAGCGGCTGGGGCTCTTGATATGCGCTGGGCGTGCATCCTGCTGCCGCAACTGGCCATGGACGGCGTGTTGCGTGGCCGTGAAGAGGCCAACGCGCCGCTGGTGCTGCTGAGCGGCACGCCCCAGCGGCGCATGCTGCAGGCGGTCAACCCGGCTGCACGAACGCTCGGCCTGCGCCCAGGGCTGCCCCTGACGGCGGCGCAATCCCTGAACTGCGCGTTCACCAGCGCCGAGTACGACCCCGCCGACATCGAGCGCTGGCGCAGCTTCCTGGCGGCCTGGGCCTACGGTTTCAGCTCCCAGGTGAGCCTGCACTATCCGCGCTGCCTGCTGCTCGAGGTGCAATCGAGCCTGTCGCTGTTCGGGCCCTGGCCGCGCTTTGAGGCACGCCTGCGTGAGGAGCTGACGTCGCTGGGCTTTCGCCATCGCATCACCCTGGCGCATCACCCTGCCGCGGCGCGCATGCTCGCCAACCTGCATGATGGCCTGGCTATCACCGACGAGCAGGCGTTGCGCGAGCGGCTGGCGGCCATGCCCCTGGATCGCATCGGCCTGCCCGAGTATCTGGTCACCACGCTGGCGCGCATGGGTCTGCGCCAGGTGCGCCAGTTGCAGGCGCTGCCCCGCGACAGCCTGGCGCGGCGCTTCCCCCCGGAGTTGCTGGCCGGCCTGGATACCCTGATGGGCCTGCGCCCGCTGGCGCTGGAGTACTACCGCCCGCCAGATGTGTTCGACAGCCGGCTGGAGCTGCACTTCGAAGTGGAATCAACCCAGGCCCTGCTGTTTCCGCTGCGGCGCCTGACCGCGGACCTGGCCGCCTACCTGGCAGGCCGGGACTGCGGCGTGCAGCGTTTCGTGCTGCACCTGGAGCACCGTGACGGTGACGACAGCCTGCTGCCCGTCGGCCTGCTCAGTGCCGAGCGAGAAGCGGGCATGCTGCTGGAATTCACCCGCGGCCGCCTGGAGCAGCTGCAATTGCCGTCACCGGTGCTGGCGCTACGCCTGGTGGCCCGCGACCTGCCGACCTTCGTACCACAGCACCAGGCGCTGTTCGAGGACCGACCGCAACAAACCCTGGGCTGGGAGCAACTGCGTGAACGCCTGCGCGCACGCCTGGGTGACGACGCCGTGCAAGGCCTGGCCGCCCATGCCGACCATCGCCCGGAAAAGGCCTGGCGCACGGCTACCAGCCACGTTGCATTGCCCAGCCCGAGCGCTGCCCGGCCCAGCTGGCTGCTGCCGGAGCCCCAAGTGCTGCGTGAGCCGCTGCATATTCTCAGCGGCCCCGAGCGGATCGAATCCGGCTGGTGGGATGGCGAGGACGTGCGTCGCGATTATTACCTGATCGAAACGCGCAGCGGCCAGCGCGGCTGGGCGTTTCGCAGCGTCGGTGAAGACGGCCCGCTGCGGCTGCACGGCTGGTTCGCATGAGCCTGCACGAGTACGCCGAGCTGCACTGCCTGTCGAACTTCAGTTTCCAGCGCGGTGCCTCCAGCGCCGCCGAACTGTTCGAACGTGCCAAGCTGCTCGGCTATCGCGCCCTAGCGATCACCGACGAATGCACCCTGGCCGGCATCGTGCGCGCCTGGCAGGCCGCCAAGGAGCATGGTGTGAAGCTGATCGTCGGCAGCGAACTGCGCCTGGAGAGCGGTGCCCGGCTGATCGTGCTGGTCGAGAACCTCGCTGGTTACCAGCGCCTCTGCGCGCTGATCACCCGTGCCCGACGGCGTGCGGAAAAGGGCCGCTACATCCTGCTCGACGAAGACCTGCCCGAGGCGCCGGATGGACTGCTGGCCATCTGGCTGCCACGCGCGAACGACGACGCCATGGCCGGCGTCTGGCTGCGCGAGCGCTTTGCCGAGCGCCTGTGGCTGGGCCTAGAGCTGCACCGCGGCGCCGACGATGCAGCGCTGTTGCAACATGGCCTCGGCCTGGCCCGGCAACTGGGCATCCCTGCCGTGGCCTGTGGCGACGTGCACATGCATGCCCGTGGCCGCCGCGCCCTGCAGGATTGCATGACCGCCATCCATCACCACCTGCCCGTGGCCGAGGCCGGCGCCTACCTGTTCGCCAATGGCGAGCGCCACCTGCGCCGCCGTGAAGAACTGGCCGAGCTGTATCCATCCGAACTGCTCTCCGAAACCCTGGGTATCGCCGAGCGCTGCCGGTTCGATCTCGATGAGCTCAAGTATCAGTATCCCCACGAGCTGGTGCCGGCCGGGCATACCCCAAACTCCTGGCTGCGCCACCTGGTCGAGGACGGCATCCGCTGGCGCTGGGGCGATGGCATCAGCGACAAGGCGCGGGCGCAGATCGAAAGGGAACTGGCGCTGATCAGCGAGCTGAGCTACGAGAGCTACTTCCTGACCGTGCACGACATCGTGCGCTTCGCCCGCGAGCAATCGATTCTCTGCCAGGGACGTGGCTCGGCAGCCAACTCGTCGGTGTGCTTCGCCCTGGGCATCACCGAACTGAACCCGATGGCCAAGGGCAGCCGCCTGCTGTTCGAGCGTTTCCTGTCCCGCGAGCGCAACGAGCCGCCGGACATCGACGTGGATTTCGAGCACGACCGCCGCGAGGAAGTCATCCAGTACGTGTTCCGCCGTTATGGCCGCGAGCGCGCGGCGCTGACCGCGGTGGTCAGCACCTACCACGGCGCCGGGGCGATTCGCGACGTGGCCAAGGCCCTGGGCTTGCCGCCCGATCAGATCAACGCCCTGGCCGGTTGCTGCGGCCGCTGGAGCGACGGCATTCCCGATGCCGAACGCCTGCGCGAGGCCGGTTTCGACCCGCAGAGCAAGGTGCTGCACCGAGTGCTGGTGCTGGCTGGCGAGCTGATCGGCTTTCCCCGCCACCTCTCCCAGCACCCCGGCGGCTTCGTGATTTCCGAGACGCCGCTCGACACCCTGGTGCCGGTGGAAAACGCCAGCATGGCCGAGCGCACCGTGATCCAGTGGGACAAGGACGATCTCGACGCCGTCGGCCTGCTCAAGGTGGACGTGCTGGCCCTCGGCATGCTCAGCGCCCTGCGCCGCTGCTTCGACCTGCTGGCCGTCTACCGCAACAAACGCTGGACGCTGGCCAGCCTGCCGGCCGAGGACAAAGCCACCTACGAGATGATCAGCCGCGCCGATACCCTGGGGGTGTTCCAGATCGAATCCCGCGCGCAGATGGCCATGCTGCCACGCCTGCGGCCGAAGACCTTCTATGACCTGGTGATTCAGGTCGCCATCGTGCGGCCGGGGCCGATCCAGGGCGATATGGTGCACCCCTACCTGCGCCGCCGCACCGGTGAAGAAGCGGTCACTTACCCCTCCGAGGAATTGCAGCCGGTGTTCGAGCGCACCCTGGGTGTGCCGCTGTTTCAGGAGCAGGTGATGGAGCTGGCGATCATCGCCGCCGATTACTCACCCGGCGAAGCAGATGAACTGCGCCGTGCCATGGCTGCCTGGAAGCGTCATGGCGGCCTGGAGCCGCACCGCGAGCGGCTGACCAGGCGCATGCTCGAGAAGGACTACCCCATCGAATACATCAACCGCATCTTCGAGCAGATCAAGGGCTTCGGCAGCTACGGCTTTCCCGAGTCCCATGCTTCCAGCTTCGCCCTGCTCACCTACGCCAGTTGCTGGCTCAAGTGCCACGAGCCGGCGGCTTTCGCCTGCGCGCTGATCAACAGCTGGCCGATGGGTTTCTACAACCCCGACCAGGTGCTGCAGGACGTACGCCGCCATGGCTTGCGCATCCACCCGGTGGACGTGCGCTACAGCGCCTGGGAATGCACCCTGGAAGATATCGGCAAGCCGCAGCCGGCCATCCGCCTGGGCCTGTGCCTGGTCAAGGGGTTTCGCGAGGATGCGGCGCTGCGCATCGCCGCCGCCCGCGAGCAGGCGGCATTCGGCGATATTGCCGATCTGTGCCAGCGCGCCCACCTGGATAACAATGCCCGCGCGCGCCTGGCCGACGCGGGCGCTCTGCAGGCCCTGGTCGGCCATCGCCACCAGGCGCGCTGGGCCATCGCCGGGGTGGAGCCGCAATTGCCGCTGTTCGCCAGCCTACCCACCCAGCAGGAAGCCGCCATAAGCCTGCCGCGCCCCAGCGTCGGCGAGAACCTGCTGACCGACTACGCGACCCTCGGCACCACCCTCGGCCCACATCCGCTGTCGCTCTTGCGCGGCAAACTCAGGGCCGCACGCTGCCGCAGCCGCCGTGAGCTGGAGCATGTGGAGCCCGGCAGGATGGTCAGCGTGGCCGGCCTGGTGATCGGCCGCCAGCGCCCGCAAACCGCCAGCGGCGTGACCTTCGTGACCCTAGAGGACGAGTTCGGCATGATCAATGTGCTGGTGCGCCTGGAGTTGGCCGAGCGCCAGCGCAAGACGCTGCTGCAATCACGGCTGATGCGGATCGACGGGCATCTGGAAGCGGCCAACGGGGTAAGGCATGTGATCGCGGGGCGGCTGGTGGACCTGACCGACTGGCTGGTGGGGCTGGATGTGCG
Organism: Phytopseudomonas straminea; assembly: GCF_900112645.1. Lineage (GTDB taxonomy): Bacteria > Pseudomonadota > Gammaproteobacteria > Pseudomonadales > Pseudomonadaceae > Aquipseudomonas > Aquipseudomonas straminea. The sequence goes on from NZ_FOMO01000002.1 coordinate 702,888, forward strand.
TAGTCGGGATTTTCATTGAGGCGGGATGCAGCGCTCGGCAGCTGTGGTTTGCCTAGGGTTTTGATGGGCTTCGCCCATCCTACGAGCGGTGGATTTTGCGAGATCGAAGAAACTGGTGGGGATTTCCTAGCGCACTCAGTCCGGTGAGAATGAGGCATCGCGCCCATGGACTGAGCGCCCGCACGCTCCTACAGGTGACTGGGGTAACAGTGCTTACAGCACCCGGCGCATCCCGATATGGGGAATATCGTCTTCCAGGTATTCATCGGTCGCCACCACGAAACCGTAGCGGCCGTAGTAGCCCTGCAGGTGCGCCTGGGCGGACATGTACACGGGCAGGCCTGGCCAGCGTAGCCCGCAGGCCAGCAGGGCCTGTTCCATCATGATGTGGCCGAGACCGGTGCCGCGGGCGCTGGGTGCAGTGACGACACGGCCGATAATCACTTCGCCGTCGTTGAGCGACGGGTCGAGCAGACGCAGGTAAGCCGCCAGTTCATCGCCACGCCAGCCCAGCAGGTGACAGGTGTCACCTTCGAGATCGCGGCCATCGACTTCCAGGTACGGACAGTTCTGTTCGACCACGAACACCTGGGTACGCAGCGCCAGCACGGCGTACAGCTCGGTCTTGGTCAATTCGGTGTGGTGCTTGCAGTGCCAGGTAACGGACATGATCGGCTCACAACTAGAGGCTCGGGATAGCCGGCGACTCTACCCCCATCGCCCCTTTTCGTCATGAGGTCTCTACTTTTCGATCACCTGCCCACGCAAGGCCGCCAGGCGGGCCAGCAGGCGGTTCTGCACCGGCGTCGACACGCCCTGGCTGTCCATCGAGGCCTGCAGGTTCTCGACCAAGGCATTGAAGTGGCTGGGCGACAGATTCTGGCCCTTGTGGCTTTCCTCCAAAGAGTCGCCGGTATAGACGCAAGGCCCGCCGGCAATCACGCAGAACTTGTCGACCAGTTTGTCACGCAGCCCGACGATATCCACCTTGGCGAAGAACGGCGCGATACGCTGATCACCCGCCACATTGAGCAGCATGCCTTCGACGATGCGGTTGATGCCGGGTTTCTCGCCCAGGTCACGATATAAGCTGTCATCCTTGGCTGGCTGCTGCGCGCAGCCGATCAATACCAGCGCCAGTAGCGCAACACAGAATGAACGCAGCATGCTCAGAAACTCCCCTGCACGGACAGGTAGGCGCCATTCTGGTTATCCAGCGTGGCGATCTCGCCGAGGCGCGCGTAGGCCAGCACGATGGCCAGGTGCTTGCTGGGGAAGTAGCCGACGAACAGGTCGGCCCAGTCGCTCTCGCCGGCGAAACTGAGGTTGTCCGGCTTTTCCCGGTACTCGGCGCCCACGGCCCATTCTCGGTTGAGCAGCACGGCCACCGAACCTTCCTTGAGCACCGAGCGGCGGTCGCGGCGGTCGCCACCGAAACCTAGCAGGCCCAGCTCGTTGGCCCGGCTGTAGCGCACACCGCCGTTGAGCAGCAGGTTGTAGCCGAAGGCGCCGCCGAGGATCAGCCGGCTGGCAGTCAGGTAGCCTTCGGTGTCTTCATCACGCTTGGCGCCGACCAGGCTGGGGATGAGGAAGTCCTTCTGGCGCTTGTGCTGAATACCCAGGGAAACCTGTGGCAACTGGTCGTAGATGAGGTCGCCGAACAACCGCACCTTGATGCCGAAGATATCCTGGCTAAGGCTGTTTTCCGGCAGGCTCAGGTCACGGGCCAGCGTGCCAAGGTCAAAGCGCTGGCGTGCGTAGGAGAGTTCGATGCGGTTGTCATAGGCCGCCGATACGCCAGCCACATCCAGACGGTAATCACCGGTTTCCACCCGCGTGGCAAACACGTCGGCACCCCACTCGCCCTTCTCGCCATAGCCGGACAATACCGCCCAGGGCGTGATGCCGCCGCCGGCAGGGCCTTCAATGCTGCTGGCGCCGCCGGTGGCGAGCAGGCGACCTTCGCCGGCCAAGGCAGCCGAGGTGAACATGCCCACCAGAAGGGCGCCAATCAATTGCGATAGCCACATGGTCAATGCACCAGAGAAACGGGAGAAGTTAACGGACGCTGCATCCAGGCCTCGAAGGCCTGCGGCGCCAGCGGACGGCTGATCAGGTAACCCTGCACACTGTCGCACTGCCAACGGTCGAGCAGGTCCAGGCTGCGCTGCAGTTCGACACCTTCGGCCACCACCTTGAGGCCAAGGCTGTGGCTCATCTCGATGGTGGAACGGACGATCACCGCGTCTTCGCTGGTATCGTCCAGGTCGCGAATAAAGGACTGGTCGATCTTCAACTCCTGCACTGGCATGCGCTTGAGCTGTGCCAGAGAAGAGTAGCCGGTGCCGAAGTCATCCACCGACAGACCAATGCCTTTCTCGCGCAGCCCGTGGAGAACCTGCAAGGCTACTGCTGGATTGAGCATCACACCGCTTTCGGTAATTTCGAAGATCAGTTGCGAGGCCGGAACCCGATAATGCGCCAACAGCTGGCCAACTCGGTAGGGCAGCTCAGCATCGATCAGGTCATCCGTGGAAATGTTCAACGACAACTGCACCATGAGCCCACGCTGACGCCACTCCTGCAGTTGACGCACACCCTCTTCGATCACCCAGGCAGTCAAAATCTGAATGCTACCGGTGCGCTCGGCGATAGGGATGAACTCCCCAGGCGAGACCATGCCGAATTGCGGATGCTGCCAGCGCAGCAGGCCCTCGGCCTGGATACGCGAGGGATTACGCACGTCCAGTTTGGGCTGGTAGTGCAGCAGCAGCTCCTCTCGCTGAGCGGCGTGGCGCAAGTCACGGATCAGTTGTACTTGACGCTGCTGGACAGCGTCACGACCACTTTCGTAAACCTGGATGCGCCCCGGCAGCTGACCAGCGTCCTGCATGGCGATACCAGCACGACGCAGTAACTCTTCAGGCGTCACACCGTCGCTGGGGTAGCCAGCAATGCCGATGTGGCAATCCAGAGCGATATCCACGTTATCGATACGAAAGGGCTTCATAGACAACTGCTGCACGCGGTCGGCAGTAGCCACCGCGCTGTCGACATCAGCACCATCAAGCAATAGCACGAACTCGTCGCCATGCAGTCGCGCCAGGCTGTCGGACGGCCGCAATGCCATCTGCAGGCGGTTGGCCAACTGCTGCATGACCCGATCACCGCCGCCGGCCTCGCAGCTTTCCGTGACTGTGCGGAAATTGCCGATACCCACATACAGCAAGGCGATATGCCGATCAGCCATGATCGCGCTGCTCAAGCGCTCGAGCGCCAGGTTGCGATTGGGCAGCCCGGTCATCGGATCATGCAGGGCGTTATGGGCCAGTTGCCGCTCACGTTCGGCGATGCCCTGCTGCATGCTCTGGAACGCCTTGGCCAGGCTGCCGAGCTCATCACCGCGGTCGAGCGCCAACGGCACCTCGTAATCACCCTGGCCGACCCGCTCGGCGGCACCAGCCAAGTGGCGAATCGGCCGCGAAAGGCTACGCGCCAGCAACAATGCACCCATCAGGGACGCCACCAACGCAGCCACGGCGATCAGCAGGATCTGCTTATTGAGCGCAACCACCGAGCCACGGGCCTGTTCGAGCGAACGTTGCAGCAGTGCCTGCACGCGAAAGCCGTCACCACTACCGAGCACCAGACGCTGTACCAGGAAGGGCTCATCACCATGCATAACCTCGCCGCTGTCGCCATCGAACGTGATCTTGTGCAGGTCTTGCAGAGTACTCACGAACACGTCCGGCTGGCCGTCCATGCTGCCGATGATGCTCAGTTCCAGGTGCGTCAGTTGATTGAGCTCGTGGGCGAAGCGATCATCAATGGCAAAACCGGTCACTAGGCGCGCAATGGGCAGTGGCGCGTTGATCGTGGCTTGCACCAGCAGATAGATCTGTCCGTCGAAGGGCATGAGAATACTCTGTCCCTGACGGTTCAACTGCCGGTTGATCTGCTCGGTCTGGGCTACGGACGGCGGCGCCGAGGTGCTAGCGGTCAGCTTGCCGTCCATGTCGAACATCATCACCACGCCGGCGTTGATCCGCGCGCCATGATTGAACAGCGCCGAGCGGATGGTCGCCTCGTCGCCACTGGCCACGGCCTCGCGGAAGCCGAAGTCGCTGGTCAACACCTGCACCGCATCACGTAGCTGGCGGGCGTGGGTATCGAGTAACTGCCCGAATACACTGGTACCGACTTCAAGCTGCTCACGCGCCTGGGTGCGGATCGAGGCATTGGTGGCCGCCTGCACGGCGAAATACAGCGCGCCGATCACCACCAGCGGTAGCAAGATCAGCACGATGGCGATGCGCGCCTGGAAACTAGTGCGAACCATGATCCAAAGCTTTCTTGAAGGCATCGCCAAAGGCGCTGGGCGGTGCGCCCGGTGGTTCGCTGACGCTGGCAGCATCGACCGGCAGGCTGAAACGCGGCGCCATGGCGCCATCGCCGACTTTCAAGGCCTCGGCCTGTTTGGGCAGCATGTCGGGCAGCGCCGAGTGCCAGAGGGTGACCTGATATTCGCCGGCCGGCAGGTTGTCGAAACTAACCCGGCCCTGGGCATCGCTGACGGCGAACCAGGGGTCATCGGTAACGTAGATGTAGCCCACCATCCAGTCATGGATATTGCAGCCCAGCACCACCAGGCCGGGCTTGTCGAAAACCACCGGCTCACTCGGCGTGCCCTGGTAAAGGCGCAGCTCGAAGCGCTTGGCCGGCGAGAACGAATAGACCTGATGGCGAATGTCGTCGCGGTTCGGAAAGGTGACCGCGGTGCCGCTGCGCACGGCCAGCACGCTGGGTACGAAGCGCATATCCTGTTGGTCCATTACCGCTTTGCCGGCGGCTGCCGTGCTGGAAACTGCAGCGCCACGCAGCGTCACCACGGCGTCGGCCAGCGGTGCGCCCTTGGTGTCCACCACTTCGCCTTGCAGGCTGGCAGCCTGCGCGGTGCACAGCGCGCCGAACAGATACAGGTGTACAGCGATAAAGAAACGTCTAGTCATGGGAGCTCGTCAAGGGCTACTCAGCCTTACCGCGAGGCCACATAAGCGCCTCTTCGCTGATTAAGGAAGGTCTGCAGGAAGATTAGACGTGATGCAGAAGAAGTTCGAGCTTTAATGACGCCGCGAATAGGCAAAAAGCCACTATCGAAAGAAACAGTCCGAAAAGGCTGATCCAGAGTTTTATTCGTTGCCGCGCAGACGCTTGGGCGTCAGCCCCAGGTAACGCCGCATGGCGGTAGTCAGCGCGCTCTGGCTGGAGAAGCCGCACTCCTCGGCGATGCGCACAAGTGGCAAGCCACTGCCACGCAACAGGCGCGTGGCGCGATCGAGGCGTGCCTTGAGCAGGTACTGATGGGGCGTGAGGCCGACGCTATCCTTGAACTGGGCGTGAAAGTGGCTAGGGCTCAGGCAGGCGACATGGGCCAGCTCGGCCACGCTGATGCGCCGCGCCAGATTGTCGGCGATATAACCATCGAGCCGCTGCACGTCCAGCGAGCCATGGCCACGCGCGGACTGCTCGCCAAATACCCTCAGGTGCAGGGCGCGCAGCAACACGCCACCCAGCGAGCGCGCCAGCAGCGGGTCGCTGCCGTAACGCTCCAGTTCAGAGCCGGCATAGCTGAGCAGATGCTGAAAGTCGGCATCGAGTTGCGGGTAACGCGGCGTGTCGAACAGATGGCCTAGCAGCTGCAGGTCCTCGCTGGACATGTCCTGCTCATTGAGGTCGACGATTAGCATGCGGTTGTCGCCAATACCAGCGAACTGATGGTCAGCATCACCCGGCACCAGGCAGGCGCGCATGCGGCACACCTCGCCGCCGCGCCCAACCACCTCGAATTCGGCACGCCCGGACACTGACATCACCAGCTGGTGGTGGTCGTGAGTGTGTTCGTGGGCCTGATCGTCCAGGCGCATGAGGCGGGCGTTGAGCATGATTCGCGACTCGATGGGCAACGCGCGCACTCTACCGCGTTGCCACGCAAAACTGTATGGGCGGCGACAGGAGGCCCGGCAGGCGCCAAACCAGGCCTGACAAGCGAAACGGCGCAGTCACTAATAAATGTTGAAAAAAGCCGGCGGCGCCCCATCTAACCTTCAACGTCAATGGACAGGTGCCGCATGAACGACCCGCACGATATCGAGATCGCTTCGGAGCAAACCAGCCACAGCCTGATGCTGCCCGGGCAGAACCTGCCGGACAAACTCTATGTGATTCCAATCCACAACCGCCCCTTCTTCCCGGCGCAGGTGCTGCCGGTGATCGTCAACGAGGAGCACTGGGCGGAAACCCTGGAACTGGTCAGCAAGACCGAGCACAAGACCCTGGCCCTGTTCTACGTCGACAAGCCGGTCACCGATCCCCGCCATTTCGATACGTCCAGCATGCCCGAGCACGGCACCGTGGTGCGTGTGCACCATGTCAGCAACGACGACGGCAAGCTGCAGTTCGTCGCCCAGGGCCTGACCCGCGTGCGCATTCGTGGCTGGCTCAAGCATCACCGCCCGCCGTACCTGGCCGAGGTCGAATACCCGCGTAACGCCAATGATGGGCGCGACGAGGTCAAGGCCTACGCCATGGCGCTGATCAACGTGATCCGCGAGCTGCTGCCGCTCAACCCGCTGTACAACGAAGAGCTGAAGAACTATCTCAACCGCTTCAGCCCCAACGATCCCTCGCCGCTCACCGACTTCGCTGCGGCGCTCACCACCGCGCAATCGAAGGTGCTACAGGAAGTGCTCGACACCGTGCCGATTCTCAAGCGCATGGAAAAGGTGCTGCCGCTGCTGCGCAAGGAAGTCGAGGTCGCGCGCCTGCAGAACGAGCTCTCCGACGAGGTGAACCGCTCGGTGGGCGAGCACCAGCGCGAGTTCTTTCTCAAGGAACAGCTGAAGATCATCCAGCAGGAACTGGGCATCACCAAGGATGACCGCAGCGCCGACACCGAGCAGTTCACACAGCGCCTGGAAGGCAAGACCCTGCCCGAGCAGGCCCGCAAGCGCATCGACGAGGAGATGAACAAACTCTCGGTACTGGAGACCGGCTCGCCAGAGTACGCCGTCACCCGTAATTACCTGGACTGGGCCACCAGCGTGCCCTGGGGCGTGGTCGGCAAGGACAAGCTGGACCTCAAGCACGCCCGCAAGGTACTCGACGATCACCACGCCGGCATGGACGACATCAAGCAGCGCATCACCGAGTTCCTTGCCGTCGGCGCCTTCAAGGGGGAGATCGCCGGTTCCATCGTGCTGCTGGTCGGCCCGCCCGGCGTGGGCAAGACCAGCATCGGCAAGTCCATCGCCGAATCCCTGGACCGGCCGTTCTACCGTTTCTCGGTCGGCGGCATGCGCGACGAGGCCGAGATCAAGGGCCATCGCCGCACCTATATCGGCGCCCTGCCCGGCAAGCTGGTGCAGGCGCTCAAGGAAGTCGAGGTGATGAATCCGGTGATCATGCTCGACGAGATCGACAAGATGGGTAGCAGCTTTCAGGGCGACCCGGCCTCGGCGCTGCTGGAAACCCTCGACCCGGAACAGAACGTCGAATTCCTCGACCACTATCTGGATCTGCGCCTGGACCTGTCCAAGGCGCTGTTCGTGTGCACCGCCAATACCCTGGACTCGATCCCCGGCCCGCTGCTCGACCGCATGGAAGTGATTCGTCTGTCCGGCTACATCACCGAGGAAAAACTGGCCATCGCCAAGCGTCACCTGTGGCCCAAGCAGCTCGACAAGGCCGGCGTGTCGGCCAAGCAACTGTCGATCAACGACAGCGCCCTGCGCGCCCTGATCGAGGGCTATGCCCGCGAAGCCGGCGTACGCCAGCTGGAGAAACAGCTCGGCAAGCTGGTGCGCAAGGCGGTGGTCAAGCTGCTCGACGACCGCGACACCAAGGTCAAGATCGCCGCCAAGGATCTGGAGGGCTACTTGGGCATGCCGGTGTTTCGCAGCGAGCAGGTGCTTTCCGGTGTCGGCGTGATCACCGGCCTGGCCTGGACCAGCATGGGCGGCGCCACGCTGCCGATCGAGGCGACACGCATCCACACACTGAACCGCGGCTTCAAGCTCACCGGCCAGCTCGGCGAAGTGATGAAGGAGTCGGCGGAGATCGCCTACAGCTACGTCAGCTCGCACCTGAAAACCTTCAAGGGCGACCCGACCTTCTTCGACCAGGCTTTCGTGCATATGCACGTGCCCGAAGGTGCCACGCCCAAGGACGGTCCGAGCGCCGGCGTCACCATCGCCAGCGCCCTGCTCTCCCTGGCCCGCAACCAGGCGCCGAAGAAGGGCGTAGCGATGACCGGCGAACTGACCCTGACCGGCCAGGTGCTGGCCATCGGCGGGGTGCGCGAGAAGGTCATCGCCGCGCGTCGCCAGAAGATCCACGAGCTGATACTGCCCGAGGCCAACCGTGGCTCCTATCAGGAGCTGCCGGAATACCTCAAGCAGGGCATCACCGTGCACTTCGCCAAGCGTTTCAGCGACGTGGCCAAGGTGCTATTCGACTGACCACTGCCGCGGCGGGCTGCCAGACCAGGTGCCCGCCGTCCCGATGCCCTTCCCGCTACCGGCCTGCTGGCAAATCGATAGATCGAAACCCGAATGCTGCTGTCAGAAGCTGACCCGGCCGCCGTGAGGCTGTGCAGCATCTGGCCTGTGCAGATCACGCCATGCCCGGGCGATGGTCGACAGAAGGAGAACGGGGATGCCCCGCAGCGACAAGGAACATTTCATCGGGCTCGAATGGCTGCGCTTCATACTCGGCCTGTATATCGTGGTCTTTCACACCCTGCACAACTACCCCGAACAGCAGTTGCCGATCGTCAAGCAGCTCAGCGGCGCGGGCTTCTTCGCCACCAGTACCTTTTTCGTGCTTTCCGGTTTTCTGCTCGCCCACGTGTATTGCCAGCGCGGCCAGATGCGCGAGCCGGCGGTGAGCTTCTGGAGCAGGCGCTTCGCCAACCTCTATCCACTGCATATCTTCTCGCTGCTGCTGACCATCGCCGTCATCTTCGTCATCAGCCACCTGGGTATCCCGCCGGACGACACCAAGGCCAGTATCCGCTTCGTGGTCTACGACACCAACGAGGACAGGACCCAGATCGCCCTCGACAGCCTCGAACACTTCATGAGCAACGGCGAGTTGGCCTTCAACAGCCTGTTGCAGTTGCTGATGCTGCAGGCCTGGAACCCCTTCTACCTGACCTTCAACGCACCGCTATGGTCAATCTCTACGCTGTTCTTCTTCTACCTCACCTTCCCGTTCGTTGCGCCGCGCCTGGCACGTCTCAAGCACAAGGTGCTGTGGCTGGGCGTGATCACCCTGATCTACCTGATTCCGCCGACGCTGGTGATTCTCAACGGTGATTACGGCATGCCGTTCACCGGCATCCTGCACCGCAACCCGCTGGTGCGCCTGCCCGAATTTCTCGCTGGCATCCTCGCCTACGGCCTTTTTCGCGACATGCAGGACGCCGGGCGCACGCAGGGCACTGGCGGCGTGGGGCTGATGATCGCTTTCGTGCTGGGCTGCTTCCTCGGCACTGCCTGGCTGATCGAGGGGCCACAATTCTGGTACTACCTGCTGCACAACGGCCTGCTGCTGCCGGCGCAGATCATGCTGATCTACCTCTGCGCCCTGGCACCCTCGCCTGCCAGCAGCACAGTGCAACGCTGGTCCCAGCGCCTGGGCGCGGCCTCGCTGCCGCTGTTCGTACTGCATGTGCCGGCCTTCACGCTGTTCTCGCGCTCGGAAATGCTGCTGGGTGTAGCCTCCGGTGAGTGCTTCGCCAACTGGTCCGAGTGCGCGGTGCGCGCGGGCGAGCAGCATCTGTCCATCGTCTTCTACCCACTGTTCCTGCTGCTGACAGTGATACTCTGCGTCTGGGCTCAGGAAAACGCCGTGGTACCGACCCGCAAACGACTACTGAAGTGGTTGCCGGTTCGACGTAGCACAAACTGAGCAGAAGGAAAGGAAATTCCTAGGAATCATCTGCAGCGCCGACGGTCGGAAGGAGATGTTCGGCGACCGTGCCGCTGTTTTCTTTTGTTTTCTGGGAGGGATCCGTGATCCTCAAGACCGTCAAGGCATCTGTCCGCCACAGCATGCTTCCAGCTGCGCTGTGCCTGGCCTGCACCACCTCGCTGTTCAGTGCCCAGGTGCTGGCTTTCTCCCTCGATGATGTGGCCTCCCAAGCCAAGGGGCTACTGGACAAACCTTACACGGCGCCTGCCAGCAACCTGCCCAATGAGCTGCGCACCCTGTCCTTCAAGGACTACCAGCAGATCAAGGCCCGTGAAGACAAGTACGAATGGGCCGGCAGCAAGACACCCTTCAAGCTGAGCTTCTACCACCAGGGCATGCACTTCGAGACCCCGGTGAAGATCAACGAAGTGACCGCCACCAGCGTCAACGAAATCAAGTACGACCCCGAGCGCTTCGACTTCGGCGACGTGAAGGTCGACAAGGACGCCACCAAGGATCTGGGCTACGCGGGCTTTCGCGTCATGTACCCGATCAACGACAAGGACAAGCTCGACGAGATCATGAGTGTGCTCGGCGCCAGCTACTACCGTGTGGTCGGCAAGGATCAGGTCTACGGCACCTCGGCCCGCGGCCTGGCCATCGACACCGCGCTGCCCAGCGGCGAGGAATTTCCGTATTTCCGCGAGTTCTGGATCGAGCGCCCGAAAGCTGGCGACAAGCACCTGGTGATGTACGCCCTGCTCGACTCGCCACGCGCCACCGGCGCCTATCGCTTTATCCTGCGCCCGGGAAAGGACGCCATCGTCGACGTCAAATCCAAGGTATTCCTGCGCGAGAACGTCACCAAGCTCGGCGTCGCGCCACTGACCAGCATGTTCCTGTACGGCAGCAACCAGCGCTCGGCCAAGGCCAACTACCGCCCGGCGCTGCATGATGCCAACGGCCTGGCCATCCATACCGGCAGCGACGAGCACATCTGGCGCCCGCTGAACAACCCGCAGAACCTGGGCGTGAGCACCTTCCAGGTCGAGAACCCGAAAGGTTTCGGCCTGCTGCAGCGCGGCCGCGACTTCGCCCAGTACGAAGACCTGGACGATCACTACGAAGAGCGCCCAAGCGTGTGGATAGAACCCAAGGGCGAATGGGGCAAGGGCAAGGTCGAGCTGGTGGAAATCCCTACGCCGGATGAAACCAACGACAACATCGTCGCCTTCTGGACGCCTGACGAACAGCCCAAGCCTGGCGAGCCGATGGAGTTCGACTACCGCATGCACTGGACCAAGGACGAGCGCGCCCAGCTTGGCCCGGATCTGGCCTGGGTCAAGCAGACCATGCGTAGCGCCGGCGAGGTCAAGCAGCCCAACCTGACCCGCAAGCTCGACGGCAGCGTCGCCCTGCTGGTGGACTTCGAAGGCCCGTCCCTGGAAGCCCTCAAACCTGACGCGGCAGTCGCCAGCAACTTCAGCATCAACGACAACGCCGAAGTGTTGGACAATCACCTGCAATACAACAAAGCCACTAAAGGCTGGCGCATGACGGTGCGTTTCAAGGTCAAGGATCCCAAGCAAGCGGTAGAAATGCGCGCGGCTCTGGTCGAGGGTGACAAGACCCTCAGCGAAACCTGGAGCTATCAACTCCCGCCCAACACGGTTGCCCCGCAATGAAGACCACCGAGCAGTCCGCCCTGGACGAGTACCTGGACAGCCTGCCTCTGAGTGCCACCGAGCGCGAAGCCCTGGCTGACAGCCGTGATTTCACCGAACTGCATAGCCGCCTGGGCGGCGTGCAGACGGCAGAGGCCGAAGAGGCTGTGCATCGATCCGCCGTGCGCCGTGTCGAACTCGGCGCTGGCCGGCCCCTGGAGGCCGAAGGCCTGCTGTCTCTCGATGCCGCCGGGCGCCCGATCCTGCGCGCGGCCCCGCCGCTCAATCGCACCAAGATGACCCCCGAGCCGTGGCGCACCAACCTGCTGACCCGCGGTTTCCGTGCACTGTTCGGCAAGAGCAACCCGCCACGCCCGCCAAAGCGTGAGCTGGAGCCGGCGCGCTGGCGTCGGGTCGGATCCTTGCGCCGCTACGTGCTGCTGATTCTGATGCTCAGCCAGACCGCCGTCGCCACCTGGTACATGAACAGCATCCTGCCCTACCAGGGCTGGGCGCTGATCAATCTGCAGGAAGTGATGGACCAGGGCTGGCAAGAGAGTTTCTTCCAGGTGCTGCCTTATCTGGTGCAGGGCAGCATTCTGGCGCTGTTCTCGCTGTTGTTCTGTTGGGTTTCAGCCGGTTTCTGGACGGCCCTGATGGGCTTCTGGGAATTGATGCGCGGTTACGACCGCTACGGCATTTCCGGCAGCAGCGCAGGCGACGAGCCGATCGACGCCGCCGCGCGTACCGCGATCATCATGCCGATCTGCAACGAGGACGTACCCCGGGTATTCGCCGGCCTGCGCGCCACCTACGAGTCGGTGAAGGCCTCGGGTGAACTCGCCCAGTTCGACTTCTTCATCCTCAGCGATACCGGCGATGCCGACATCGCGGTGGCCGAGCAACGCGCCTGGCTGGAGCTGTGCCAGGAGACCGAAGGCTTCGGCAATATCTTCTACCGCCGCCGGCGTCGTCGCGTGAAGCGCAAGAGCGGCAACATCGACGACTTCTGCCGTCGCTGGGGCGGTGATTACCGTTACATGGTAGTGCTCGACGCCGACAGCGTGATGAGCGGCGAATGCCTGACCAAGCTGGTACGCCTGATGGAGGCCAACCCCCAGGCCGGCATCATCCAGACCTCGCCGAAAGCCGCCGGCATGAACACCATGTACGCGCGCCTGCAGCAGTTCGCCACCCGCGCCTACGGCCCGCTGTTCACCGCCGGCCTGCACTATTGGCAGCTGGGTGAATCCCATTACTGGGGCCACAACGCGATCATTCGCATGCAGCCGTTCATCGAGCACTGCGCCCTGGCACCGCTGCCGGGCAAGGGCTCGTTCGCTGGGGCGATCATGTCTCACGATTTCGTCGAGGCCTCGCTGATGCGCCGCGCCGGCTGGGGCGTATGGATCGCCTACGACCTGCCGGGCAGCTACGAAGAGTTGCCGCCCAACCTGATCGACGAGCTGCAGCGCGACCGCCGCTGGTGCCACGGCAACCTGATGAACTTCCGCCTGTTCCTGGTCAAGGGCATGCATCCGGTGCACCGCGCGGTGTTCCTGACCGGCGTGATGTCCTACCTGTCGGCGCCGCTGTGGTTCATGTTCCTGCTGCTTTCCACGGCGCTACTGGCCATCCATACGCTGATGGAGCCGCAATACTTCCTGGTGCCCGGCCAGCTGTTCCCGGTGTGGCCACGCTGGAATCCACAGCTGGCGGTGACATTGTTTTCCACCACCCTGACCCTGCTGTTCCTGCCCAAGCTGCTTGCCGTGATCCTCATCTGGGTCAAGGACGCCAAGGCTTACGGCGGCGCCTTCAAGGCGACCGTCAGCATGCTGCTGGAGATGCTCTTCTCGGTGCTGCTGGCGCCGGTACGCATGCTGTTCCACACAATGTTCGTCACCGCCGCGTTCCTAGGCTGGTCCGCCACCTGGAACTCGCCGCAGCGTGACAACGGCATCACCACCTGGGGCGACGCTACCCGTCGTCACGGCTGGCAGGCGCTACTGGGCGTGGTCTGGACGGCAGGCGTAGCCTGGCTGGACCCGAACTTCCTGTGGTGGCTGTCGCCGATCGTCGGGTCGCTGATGCTGGCAATCCCGGTGTCGGTGTTTTCCAGCCGCCTGAGCCTGGGCCTGGGCAGCAAGAAGGCCAAGCTGTTCCTGATTCCCGAGGAATCCAATCCGCCTCAGGAGCTGCTGTCTACCTACGCCTACACGCGGCACAACCGCGAGCACGCGATGGAAAACGGCTTTATCGAAGCAGTGCTGCGACCCTTCCCCAATGCTCTGGCCTGCGCCATGGCCACCGCCCGTCACGGCCAGGCGCCGCTGCTCGAACAGGCTCGTCAGCGCGCCCTGAACGAGGCTCTGGAGCTGGGCCCGAAAAAGCTCGACGGCAAACGCAAGCTGGCGCTGCTCAGCGACCCGGTGCTGATGGCCCGCCTGCACGCGCAGCTATGGCAACAGGCCGAACAGCACCCGCTGTGGCGCCATGCTTACAAGCAGAGCGCACCGCCCCAGCCAAAACATGACAACCAGGCGCTCAAAGTGGCGCCGCTCGGCGCTACCTCACCCTTGGTCAACTGACCGCCACGCGGTCATCCAGCCCAGGCTGGCACGGGTATCGCCCCCTTCGGGGCGGTACTCGGCGCCCAGCCAGCCGCGGTAAGCGGCCTTCTTGAGCGCATTGCGCACCGCGACGAAATCCATAGATCCACTGCCTGGCGCACCGCGCCCCGGACAATCGGCGAATTGCACATGACCGATTCGACCGGCCAGTGTCTCGACCGCAACCACCGGATCGATACTCTGCCGCGCCATATGGTAGATATCCAGCTGCGCCCGGAAATTGTCGTGGTCGACTGCAGCTAGTAGCGCCTGCAGATGCTGCGGCGTGTTGACCAGAAAGCCGGGCATGTCGATGGGATTGATCGCCTCGCTGACCACACCGATGCCCAGTAAACCGAACGCTTCGGCCGCCTTGCGGATATTTCCGGCCAATGTCTCCAGCGCCTGCTCGCGGGAAACGCCTTCGGCCAGCCGCCCGGGCAGCACATTGACCACGCAGGGCCGCACCATCGCCGCGTAGGTCAGCGCATCCTGAAGCGCCTCATCGAACGCCGACTGGCGCGCCGGCACTGCCGCCAGACCAGGCCCGCCGTCGAGAAAGTCGCCGCCCGGGAAATTCATCAGCACCAGCGGCAGCCCTGCCCGCTCCAATTCGTCCTTCAGGCGCAGCGCCGGCAACTCATAGGGAAACTGGATTTCCACACCGTCAAAGCCCGCGGCTGCAGCAGCGACGATGCGTTCGAGAAGGGGCCGCTCGGTAAACAGCATCGTCAGATTGGCGGATAGCTTCATGCACGACTCCTCGGTTGGCCGTCTCGGAAACGGCACTAGCGGTGATAACGACTCTACAGGCCGTCCTTTTCAAGGTGATCAAGGTCAACCGGATCGCCACTATGGGCATCGAGACGGTGACGAATGTCCTCGAACATCTGATCGAATTCCTCGTGCTCGTGGCTGATCAGCACCACGCTGGTGGGCAGCCCGTGCCTGTGGGCCAGGCGACTGACCACACTGGCGAAATTGAAGGCGGTATCACGGTGCAGCTCGAAGGCCTCCTCGAATGCCGTACCGTCGATCCCGCCCTTCATGGACATCTGCAGCATCGGCCCCTCGGCCGCATCCTGGCGAATGTCGTAATGCAGGTCGATGGCATAGACCGGAACTTCACCAGTCGCCACGCTGTTACTGCGATGAAAATGGCCAGGCTCGAACATGTGCTGTCTCCTACGCTGAAGGATCGACCGAAACCACGATCGGCATCGGACTCCTCAACATAGACCGTCGCGGCGCATGATGATGCGAACCTGAGCGCGCACCACAAAAGCGCACATAAAGCACCAATAGTGGGCATATTCGACACACACCGAGCACTGCAAATACCCATGGCAGAGGGCTTGATACGCTCGTTTGAACTCAGCGCTTCTTTTCGGCGCGCTCCTGCACCAGTACCCAGGGTGCGACGACCACGGCCCACAATGCTGGATCGCGGGCGAGCAGATCTTGCGCACGGCTATCGTCCAACACCGCGATTCGCCCGGCATCTAGCCATGCAGCAACCTCATCCTTGCGATTCTCGGCAACCGCTTCGGCTACCTCGATCAGGTCCTGATCGCTGTCGACCCAGAGCAGCGAACCGCGGGCAAAGAACGGCTGCAGCTCCTGCCAGGTGATGGGGGCGGTTTCTCCGAGCAATTTGGCATAGAGGGTGCTTGGTTGTTCGTTCATGGCAGTTCCGTATTTCGATGGCCGTTTTTTGACGGCCGCCATGATAACGACGGACGGCTGGCAGACAAGGGACTGTCAACCGCCCGGCGGTCAGGAGCTAGCCGTTTTTCTATACATTTCTTGCAATTACGCGACATTCTTACCGATCTCTTTCGACTGCCGACTTTCCAAGGCGCAAATCTGCGCTCTACACTGTATCGGTACAGTTGCCGGGGATATGGCCGGAAGTCGACTCCGGTTCTGCTGCTTTGGCTACCAGAACTACAACAAAACACAACGAGTGGAGCACTATGAACAACGCTACTAAGCAGATTTCCAAGCTGTTCGCCGCTATGGCCCTGGCTGGCTGTGCCAGCTACTCGGTCGCCGCCGACACCATCAAGATCGCCATGGCTGGCCCGGTGACCGGTGCCGTCGCGCAGTACGGTGAAATGCAGTTCGTCGGTGCCAAGATGGCCATCGAGCAGATCAACAAGGCCGGCGGTGTGAACGGTGCCCAGCTTGAAGGCGTGGTCTATGACGACGCATGCGATCCCAAGCAGGCCGTGGCCGTAGCCAACAAGATCGTCAACGATGGCGCCAAGTTCGTCGTTGGTCACCTGTGTTCCAGCTCCACTCAGCCGGCTTCGGACATCTACGAAGACGAAGGCATCCTGATGATCACCCCGGCTGCCACCAGCCCGGAAATCACCGCCCGTGGCTACGAGTTGATCTTCCGCACCATCGGTCTGGACAGCCTGCAGGGCCCGACCGCAGGCAACTTCATTGCTGACCACATCAAGCCGAAGAACGTCGCTGTCATCCACGACAAGCAGCAGTACGGTGAAGGCATCGCCAGCGCCGTGAAGCAGACCCTGGAATCCAAAGGCGTGAAAGTCGGCGTGTTCGAAGGTATCAACGCCGGCGACAAGGACTTCTCCTCGCTGATCGCCAAGCTCAAGCAGCAGGGCATCGACTTCGTCTACTACGGCGGCTACCACCCGGAACTGGGTCTGCTGCTGCGTCAGTCCAAGGAAAAAGGCCTGGACGTGCGCTTCATGGGCCCCGAAGGCGTAGGCAACAAGGAAATCTCGGCCATCGCCGGCCCGGCTTCCGAAGGCCTGCTGGTCACCCTGCCGCAGTCGTTCGACCAGGATCCGAAGAACAAGGCACTGGTTGAAGCCTTCAAGGCCAAGAACGAAGACCCGAGCGGTCCGTTCGTATTCCCGGCCTACGCCGCCGTTCAGGTCATCGCCGGCGGCATCGAGAAAGCCGGTAGCACCGACACAGCCAAAGTGGCCGCAGCCCTGCGCGCCAACACCTTCGAAACCCCGACCGGCACCCTCGGTTTCGACGAGAAAGGCGACCTGAAGAACTTCAACTTCGTGGTCTATGAATGGCACCAGGACGGCACCAAGTCCGAAGCCAAGTAAGCCCCCGCCGAAGAAGCTGATTCATGAGCTAGCAAGCTAGGCCCTGCAAGGCAAGAACAGGCGAGGAAGCGGAGTGTACTTTTGTACATGAGCATTCCGAACCTGTTCTTAACGCAGCAGGGCCGACGCGCAGCAGATCATGAACAGGTTCTGAACCAAGAGCCCACTGCTGCGGTGGGCTTTGTCTATTAGAAAGAATTCCGGTTTCGCGCTGCGCCACAAGCGCTGTCGTGCGCGCAAACCCAGGAGTTAGGCAATGCCTGATCTTTATCACTACCTGCAACAGCTGCTCAACGGCCTGACCGTCGGCAGTACCTATGCCCTCATAGCCATTGGCTACACCATGGTGTACGGCATCATCGGCATGATCAACTTCGCCCACGGCGAGGTTTACATGATCGGATCCTACGTCGCCTTCATCTCCATCACCCTCCTGGCAATGATGGGCCTCGACAGCCTGCCGCTGATCATGATCTGCGCCTTCGCGGCGAGCATCATCGTCACCAGTGCTTTCGGTTACAGCATCGAACGGGTCGCCTACCGGCCGCTACGCGGCGGCAACCGGCTGATCCCGCTGATTTCGGCGATCGGCATGTCGATCTTCCTGCAGAACGCCGTGATGCTTTCCCAAGACTCCAAGGACAAGGCCATCACCAACCCGCTGCCCGGTAACTTCGTGTTCGGCGAGAGCGCCATGAACGGCGTGGTGATCTCCTACATGCAGGTGCTGATCTTCGTGGTTACCTTCCTGACCATGGTCGGCCTGACCCTGTTCATCTCCCGCTCCCGCCTGGGCCGCGCCTGCCGCGCCTGCGCCGAGGACCTGAAGATGGCCAACCTGTTGGGCATCAACACCAACAACATCATCGCCCTGACCTTCGTAATCGGCGCTGCTCTGGCGGCCGTCGCGGCCGTGCTGCTGGGCATGCAATACGGCGTGATCAACCCGCACCTGGGCTTCCTGGCCGGCATCAAGGCGTTTACCGCCGCAGTACTTGGCGGCATCGGCAGCATTCCGGGCGCCGTGCTTGGCGGCCTGGTGCTCGGCGTGGCCGAGGCCTTCGGCGCCGACATCTTCGGCGATCAGTACAAGGACGTCGTGGCCTTCAGCCTGCTGGTTCTGGTGCTGCTATTCCGCCCGACCGGCATCCTCGGCCGTCCGGAGGTTGAAAAAGTATGAGCAAGAACCTCAAGACTGCCCTGTTCAGCAGCATTCTTCTGCTGCTGATCTCCTACCCGATCCTCGGCCTCAAGCTCAGCGTCGTCGGCATCAGCCTGCAGGTCAGTGGCGCTAGCGCCAAAACCCTGTGGACTATCGGCATCGCCGCTGCGCTGCTGTTCGTCTGGCACCTGGTGCTGCGTGACCGCCTGATGGGCGGCGAAAAGCTCAAGGGCGCCCTGCCGAGCATTCCGTCGAACCTCAAGGACACCCTGACCCTGCCCAGCGTGCAGCGCTGGATCATGCTGGCGCTGTTCGTGGTGGCACTGGCCTGGCCGTTCTTCGGTACCCGCGCTGCGGTGGACATCGCCACGCTGATCCTCATCTACGTGATGCTGGGCATCGGCCTGAACATCGTGGTCGGCCTCGCCGGCTTGCTCGACCTGGGTTACGTCGGCTTCTACGCCGTAGGCGCCTACACCTACGCGCTGCTTGCCGAGTACGCCGGTTTCGGCTTCTGGACGGCTCTGCCCATTGCCGGCTTGATGGCCGCCACCTTCGGCTGCCTGCTGGGCTTCCCGGTGCTCAGGCTACGCGGTGACTACCTGGCCATCGTGACCCTGGGCTTCGGCGAAATCATCCGTATCATGCTGCGTAACCTCACCGATATCACCGGCGGCCCGAACGGCATCAGCTCGATTCCCAAGCCGGAGCTGTTCGGCCTGTCGCTGGATCGCCGCGCGCCGGATGGTGGCCAGACCCTGCATGACTTCCTAGGCATCGCCTACAATTCCTCCTACAAGGTGATCTTCCTGTATCTGATCGCCCTGCTGCTGGTGCTGTTGGCCATCTTCGTGATCAACCGTCTGATGCGCATGCCGATCGGCCGCGCCTGGGAAGCCCTGCGTGAAGACGAAATCGCCTGCCGTGCCCTGGGTCTGAACCCGACCACGGTCAAGCTCTCGGCCTTCACAATCGGTGCCAGCTTCGCCGGTTTTGCCGGTAGCTTCTTCGCCGCCCGCCAGGGTCTGGTGACGCCGGAGTCGTTCACCTTCATCGAGTCGGCGATGATCCTCGCCATCGTCGTGCTCGGCGGCATGGGCTCGCAGCTCGGCATCATCTTCGCCGCAGTGGTGATGACCCTGCTGCAGGAAATGCGGGACTTCAACGAGTACCGCATGCTGATATTCGGTCTGACCATGATCGTGATGATGATCTGGCGCCCGCAGGGCCTGATGCCCATGCAGCGCCCACACCTGGAGTTGAAACAACGATGAGCCGCCCGATTCTAGAAGTGAGCGGCCTGTCCATGCGTTTTGGCGGCCTGCTGGCCGTCAACGGGGTCAGCCTCTCGGTCAATGAAAAACAGGTAGTGTCGATGATCGGCCCGAACGGCGCCGGCAAGACCACCGTGTTCAACTGCCTGACCGGTTTCTACAAACCGACCTCGGGCAGCATCCGCCTCAATGGCGAGCAGATCGAAGGCTTGCCGGGCCACAAGATCGCCCGCAAGGGTGTGGTGCGCACGTTCCAGAACGTTCGCCTGTTCAAGGAAATGACCGCGGTGGAAAACCTGCTGGTCGCCCAGCACCGCCACATCAACACCAACTTCCTCTCCGGGCTGTTCAAGACCCCGGCGTTTCGCCGCAGCGAACGCGAGGCCATGGATTACGCCGCGCATTGGCTGGAACAGGTCAACCTGACCGAATTTGCCAACCGCCCGGCCGGCACCCTGGCCTACGGTCAGCAGCGCCGCCTGGAAATCGCCCGCTGCATGATGACCCGGCCGAGCATCCTAATGCTCGACGAACCGGCTGCCGGCCTAAACCCGCGGGAAACCGACGACCTGAAAGCGCTGATCGGCGTGCTGCGTGACGAGCATGACGTGACCGTGCTGCTGATCGAACACGACATGAAGCTGGTCATGAGCATTTCCGACCATATCTTCGTGATCAACCAGGGCACGCCCCTGGCCGACGGCACGCCCCAACAGATCCGCGACAATCCGGACGTGATCAAAGCCTACCTGGGGGAAGCGTAATGCTGTATTTCGACAACGTTTCCACCTTCTACGGCAAGATCCAGGCGCTGCACGGTGTCAGCGTGGAAGTGCGCCAGGGTGAGATCGTCACCCTGATCGGTGCCAACGGTGCCGGCAAATCCACCCTGCTGATGACCCTGTGCGGCACCCCGCAAGCCACCAGCGGCAGCATTCGTTACCAGGGTGAAGAGCTGGTAGGCATGGAAACTCCGCAGATCATGCGCAAGAGCATCGCCGTGGTGCCGGAAGGCCGCCGCGTGTTCGCCCGCCTGACCGTCGAGGAAAACCTCGCCATGGGCGGCTTCTTCGGCAGCAAGGCGGACAATCAGGAGCAGCTGGACAAGGTGCTGCACCTGTTCCCGCGCCTGAAGGAACGCCTGGTGCAGCGCGCCGGCACCATGTCCGGCGGCGAACAGCAGATGCTCGCCATCGGCCGGGCGCTGATGAGCAAACCCAAGCTGCTGCTGCTCGACGAGCCCTCGCTAGGCCTGGCGCCGATCATCATCCAGCAGATCTTCGACATCATCGAACAGCTGCGCAAGGACGGTGTGACGGTATTCCTGGTCGAGCAGAACGCCAACCAGGCGCTCAAGCTCGCCGACCGCGGCTACGTGCTGGAGAACGGGCGGATCGTCATGCAGGGCAGCGGGCATGACCTGCTCAATGATCCAAAGGTGCGTGACGCCTACCTGGGCGGTTGATGCCATTGAACCCCGGCGGCCCAAGAGCCGTCGGGACATTTACCCTGAACGATGCCCGGCGCGCTCCAGTCCCAATAATGAACGGACTAAACAGGAGTCGCACCATGCTGAAGTTTCTGGGCAGCACCATCGGCATCATCTTCCTGATCGGCCTGCTGGTCGTGATCGGTATCTTCTCACTGATCTTCTGATCACCCCATCTGCAAGCCGGGCGCCATGCCCGGCTTTTTTCATGCCGCGCGCATGAGCCTGCGCGCAACGCTACAATGGGCATCACTTCGCTGACGATGCTCCGCCATGACCACTCCCCTTCGCCTCTCCAAACGCCTGATCGAACTCACCGGCTGCTCGCGTCGCGAGGCTGAACTGTATATCGAGGGCGGCTGGGTCACGGTTGACGGTGTGGTCGTCGACGAACCGCAGCGCAAGGTCACCGACGAAACCGTTACCCTGCTGCCCGATGCCGTTGCCGAACCGCTGCTGCCGGTTACCCTGCTGCTGCACATTCCAAGCGGGCGTTTTCCAGAGCGCGCCGCCGAGGAGATCGGCCCGGACAGCCGCTGGCCGGACGATCGCGCCGAGCAACGTACCCTCAAAGGACACTTTGCCCGCCTGACGCCCTGCATCCCCCTGCAGGCGGGCGCCGACGGCCTGCACGTGCTGACCCAGGACTGGCGCACCGAGCGCAAGCTACGCGAGGACCTGGCAAAGCTCGAACAGGAGTACGTGGTAGAGGTCAGCGGCGAGCTGTCGGAACGTGACCTCAAGCGCCTCAACCACGGCCTGGTGTTCAACGGCACGCCCCTGGCGCCGTGCAAGGTCAGCTGGCAGAACGAAACCCGCCTGCGCTTCGCCCTGAAGAACCCGCTGCCCGGCCAGTTGGTGTTCATATGCAACAGCGTCGGTCTCAAGGTGCTGGGCCTCAAGCGCATCCGCATCGGCGGCGTGCCCATGGGCAAGGTTCCAGCGGGCCAATGGCGCTACCTGGGCGCCAAGGAACGCTTCTGAGCCACGCCCCTCCCTTTCACAGGGTTGCGCCACGCTGGCGCGCCCGTCATCAGGAATACCCATGATCAACAACGATGTACTGCGCAGCCTGCGCTACATGCTCGACATCAGCGACGAGCAACTGGCCGAGATCGTCGAACTCGGCGGTTACGCGGTGAGCGAGGAGCAGATCGCCGCCGCGCTGAAAAAGGACGACGAGCCAGGCTTCCAGCCATGCAGCGATGAACTGCTGGCCCATGCTCTCGATGGCCTGGTGTACTTCAAGCGCGGCAAGGACGACAGCCGCCCGGCGCCCGCCCTGGAGTTGCCGGTGAGCAACAATCAGGTGCTGAAGAAACTGCGCGTGGCCTTCGAGCTCAAGGAAGACGACATCCACGCCATCATGCATAGCGTCGATTTCGTGGTGTCGAAGCCGGAAATGAGCGCACTATTCCGCAAGGCTGGCACCAGCAATTACCGCCCCTGCGGCGATCAGTTCCTGCGCAACTTCCTCAAGGGCCTGACCCAGCGCCTGCGCGGCTGAGCAGCATGAACCATCAGGTTTCGCCCATCGGCTACGTGCGCTCCTGCTTCAAGGAGAAGTTCGCCATCCCCCGCCAGCCGCAGCTGGCGCCTGCCGCACGTGGCGTGCTGGAGCTGTGCCCACCATTCGACAGCGGCGACGCCGTTCAGGGCCTGGAGCAGGTCAGCCATGTGTGGCTGCTGTTCCTGTTTCATCAGGCGCTGGAAGACAAGCAACGCCTGAAAGTGCGCCCGCCACGCCTGGGCGGCAACCGCGCCATCGGCGTGTTCGCCACCCGGGCGACCCACCGCCCCAACGGCATCGGCCAGTCGGTGGTGAAGCTGGACAAGGTCGACAAGGATCGCCTGTGGCTGTCGGGCATCGACCTGCTCGACGGCACCCCGGTGCTCGACATCAAACCCTACGTGCCCTACGCCGACGGCGTGCCTGGCGCCCATAACCACATCGCTGCCGATGCCCCAGCGCAGATCGCCGTGCACTGGCAGGACGACGCCCTGGCCAGCGCCCGACACCACGCCCTGCGCCTGGGCGAGCCGCTGGTGGAGTTGATCGAACAATGCCTGGCTCAGGACCCGCGCCCAGCGTATCAGCAGCCTTCGCCAGAACGCCGCTACGGGGTATGTTTGTGGGATGTCGATGTGCACTGGCATTACCCGCAGCCAGGCTGTATTCGCGTGCTGGATGTGCAGACGCAGTAGCTCACCGAGCTTCTCGCACCTGGAATATCCTAACGACCGCCCCGGATATCGCTTCGCTCAACCACGGGCTACCCCCCGTAGCCTGGCGTTGAGCGTAGCGATACCCGGGAAAATCCTGCAGACAATCTGCGGCAACGGCCAGCGCCTCTTTTTCGCAGACGAAAAAAATCCGCAGCCATCGCTGGCTGCGGATTCTCGTGCGTCAGTCGATCAGGCGCCGGCTTTTTGCACGGCGTCCTTGATCAGGGTCTGCAGCTCACCCTTCTCGTACATTTCCAGCAGGATGTCGCTACCGCCGACCAGCTCACCGGCTACCCACAGTTGCGGGAAGGTCGGCCAGTTGGCGTACCTGGGCAGGTTGGCGCGGATTTCCGGGTTCTGCAGGATGTCGACATAGGCGAACTTCTCGCCGCAGCCCATCAGCGCCTGGGAGGCGCGAGCGGAGAAACCGCACTGCGGCGCATTCGGCGAGCCTTTCATGTACAGCAGAACGGTGTTGTTGGCGATCTGCTCTTTGATGGTTTCGATGATATCCATTAGGCACCTCAGAACTGGACTATCCGACTCGTGAGTCGATACGGTGCGCGCATTGTAACCAAAAGCCGAGCGCAATGCTCAGCCATGCTGAACGCGCACCATCAGGCCGCCACCACCTCCACGGGAACCCCGTTGAGTGCAGCATTGCCGGACAGCGCATCGAGCAAACGCTCATCCGTCAGGTCGTTGGCGCTCGCCCCTGGCGTCGCCTGGGCGATGCTCATCTGCACGCCCGGGCGGCCATGGCCCCAGCCGTGGGGCAGGCTGACCACCCCCGGCATCATCTCGGCGCTGCCAAGTACTTCGACCTCCAGCATACCGACCCGCGAACGCACACTGACCCGCTGGCCATCGCTGAGCCCGCGTTGAGCCAGGTCCTCGGGGTTCATCAGCAACTGATGGCGCGGCTTGCCTTTCACCAGCCGGTGATAGTTGTGCATCCAGGAATTGTTGCTGCGTACATGACGGCGGCCGATCAGCAACAGCTGGCCCTCGACCAATGCCGGCTGCGCCGCGAAACGCTGCAAGTCGTCCAGCAATAACGCCGGCGCGACTTGCACCTTGCCATCTGCAGTTTTCAGACGCGCCGCCAGGTTGGGCTTGAGCGGGCCGATATCCAGGCCATGGGGATGATCCAGCAGCGTTTGCAGCGACAGCTTGAGCGGCGAGCGATCGCCGTAGGGCCCCATGCGCAACCCGAAGTCGATCATCTGCGCTGGCGGCTGCGTCGGTTTTAGGGTCGCGCCGGTCTGCGCGGCAAAGGCCTGCGCCAGGCCGACGAAGATCTCCCAGTCATCCAGTGCGCCAGCGGGTTTGGGCAGTACGGCTTGGTTAAAGCGGGTGACATTGCGTACCGCGAACAGGTTGAAGGTGGTGTCGTAGTGATCATGCTCCAGCGGCGCAGTGGACGGCAGGATCAGGTCGGCGTACCGGGTGGTTTCGTTGATATACAGGTCCACGCTGAGCATGAAATCCAGCCCTTCGAGCCCACGCTCCAGCTGTCGGCCATTGGGTGTGGACAGCACCGGGTTGCCCGCCACGGTGATCAGTGCCCGCACTTGGCCGTCACCGTCGGTGAGCATCTCCTCGGCCAGGGCGCTGACCGGCAGCTCGCCGCCATATTCCGGCAGGCCGGATACGCGGCTCTGCCAGCGGTTGAAGTGCCCGCCCGAGGTGGCGCCGACCAGATCCACCGCAGGCTCTGTGCACAGCGCCCCGCCCTCGCGATCCAGGTTGCCGGTCACTAGGTTGATCACCTGCACCAGCCATTGGCACAGGGTGCCGAATACCTGGGTCGAAACGCCCATGCGCCCGTAGCAAACCGCGCGCTCGGCCGCGGCAAAGTCACGGGCCAGTTGCCGGATCGTTTCTGCCGGCACGCCGCAGCGCGCGGCCATGCGCTCGGCGTCGAACGGCGCGACCGCGCCGCGCAACTCATCCAGCCCGGCGATTGGCAAATGACTGGCCCGCCCGAGGTTCTCCTCGAACAGCGTATTGAGCATGCCCAGTAACAAGGCGGCATCCTGCCCGGGGCGAATAAACAGGTGCTGATCAGCGATGGCCGCGGTTTCGGTATGCCGTGGGTCGACCACCACCAGCTTGCCGCCACGAGCCTGGATGGCCTTGAGACGCTTCTCCACATCCGGCACGGTCATCAGGCTGCCATTGGACGCCAACGGATTGCCGCCCAGGATCAGCATGAAATCGGTCTGGTCGATGTCCGGAATGGGGATCAGAAAACCGTGGCCGTACATCAGGTGACAAGTCAGGTGATGGGGCAACTGATCGACCGACGTGGCGGAGTAGCGGTTGCGCGTTTTCAGCAGGCCCAGGAAGTAGTTGCTGTGGGTCATCAGCCCGTAGTTGTGCACGCTGGGGTTGCCCTGATAGACCGCCACCGCGTTCTGCCCATGGGCTGCCTGCACGGCAGCCAGGCGGCTGGCCGCGAACTCGAAGGCCTCCTGCCAGCTGATGGCCTCCCAGCGATCGCCGCTGCGGCGCATGGGCTGGCGCAGGCGGTCCGGATCGTTCTGGATATCCTGCAGGGCCACGGCCTTGGGGCAGATATGGCCGCGGCTGAACGGATCGTCGCGGTCGCCCTTGATGGAGCGCACCTGGGGCTGCCCATCGGCAGCCTGCTCGACTTCCAGGGTCAGCCCACAGATGGCTTCGCACAGGTGGCACGCACGGTGATGGAGGGTCGTGGTCATGGCCAGCCTCGCTTTGTTGTTGAAGGGCCATCATGGGCGCCGACTCGACGTCCTGCCAGCAGCTTCGACGCCGTGAATCGTGGGCCATCAGGGCCATGCATCAGGCCGGCATAAAAGCCGGAAAGGCGCGTCACATCTGGCAATCCGGGCAAATTTGCGCCTAGGCGTCATTTACTTATAAGATCGGCGGCTTCCCGTTTCGTCGCACTGTGCGGCCCCCAGCCGCAGGTTCTCCCGTTTTTCCTCGAAAAAACAACCTGCGCCCTGTATGTCAAAAGGTAGTTAACGATGAGCGCAAGACACTTTCTCTCGCTGAAGGACTGCACACCGGATGAACTGGTGGGCCTGATCCGACGCGGCATGGAGCTGAAAGGCTTGCGCAACAGCGGCGTGCTCTTCGAACCCCTGCGCAATCGCGTGCTGGGCATGATCTTCGAGAAAGCCTCGACCCGTACCCGCGTATCGTTCGAAGCCGGCATGATCCAGCTCGGCGGACAGGCCATCTTCCTGTCGCCACGCGACACCCAGCTGGGCCGTGGCGAACCGGTCGCCGATTCGGCCATCGTCATGTCGCGCATGCTCGATGCGATCATGATCCGTACCTTCGCCCACAGCACCCTGACCGAGTTCGCCGCCAACTCCCGGGTACCGGTGATCAACGGCCTGTCGGACGATCTGCACCCCTGCCAGCTGCTGGCCGACATGCAGACCTTCCTCGAACACCGCGGCAGCATCGTCGGCAAGACCGCTGCCTGGATCGGCGACGGCAACAACATGTGCAACTCCTATATAGAAGCGGCCATGCAGTTCGACTTCAAATTGCATGTCGCTTGCCCTGAAGGTTATGAGCCGAGCGCCGCCCTGCTGGCCGAGGCCGGTGAGCGGGTGAAGATCTTCCGCGACCCGCGCGAAGCAGTCGCCGGCGCGCACCTGGTGACCACCGACGTGTGGGCCTCCATGGGCCAGGAAGAAGAAATCGCCGAGCGCCACAAGCTGTTCGCGCCCTATCAGGTGAACCGCGCGTTGCTCGACGCCGCCGACGAGAACGTGCTGTTCCTGCATTGCCTGCCAGCGCACCGTGGCGAGGAAATCAGCGTCGACCTGCTCGACGATCCACGCTCGGCCGCCTGGGACCAAGCGGAGAACCGCCTGCATGCGCAGAAAGCGCTGCTCGAATTCCTGGTCGAACCGGCGTATCACCACGCATGAGCCAGCCGATGCTGTTGAGCTTGCGCAATCTGGGTTGCGGCTACGGTGACCAGCGCATCGTGCAGCAGTTGAACCTGCACCTCAACGCCGGGGAAATCGGTTGCCTGCTCGGCCCTTCCGGCTGTGGCAAGACCACCACGCTGCGCGCCATCGCCGGCTTCGAGCCCGTACTCGAAGGTGAAATCGCCCTGGCCGGCGAGGTCATCTCCCGCCCTGGCTTCACCCTGGCGCCCGAGAAGCGCCGCATCGGCATGGTGTTTCAGGACTACGCCCTGTTCCCGCACCTGAGCGTGGCGCAGAACGTGTCCTTCGGCATTCGCAAGCAGGCCGACTGCGAGCAGGTGACCCGCGAATTGCTGGAGCTGGTCAAGCTCGACCACCTGAGCAAACGCCACCCGAACGAGTTGTCTGGCGGGCAACAGCAGCGCGTCGCCCTGGCCCGTGCCCTGGCTACCAACCCGCAACTGCTATTGCTCGACGAGCCGTTCTCCAACCTCGACGGCGAGCTGCGCCGGCGTCTCAGCCATGAGGTGCGCGACATTCTCAAGGCCCGTGGCACCAGCGCGATTCTGGTCACCCACGACCAGGAAGAAGCCTTTGCCGTCAGCGACCAGGTGGGCGTATTCAAGGCCGGGCATCTGGAGCAATGGGACACGCCGTTCAATCTTTACCACGAACCGCAGACGCCCTTTGTTGCCAGCTTTATCGGTCAGGGTTACTTCATTCGCGGCCAACTCCTGGCGCCCGATGAAGTACAGACCGAACTCGGCGTGATCCGCGGCAATCGCGCCTACGCCTGGCCAGTCGGTAGCGCTGTGGATGTGCTGCTGCGCCCGGACGACATCGTCCATGACCCGGCAAGCGCGCAGAAGGCCAAGATCGTTGGCAAGAGCTTTCTCGGCGCCGCCACCCTGTATCGCCTGCAGTTGCCCACCGGCAGCCAGCTGGAAGCCCTGTTCCCCAGCCATGCCGACCATCAGCCGGGCGAACAGGTGGGCATCCGCATCGCCGCCGACCATCTAGTGGCCTTTGCCGCTCCGGGCAGCGTGGCAGCGCCTTCGATCCTGGAGCGAGCGGACTAGAGAAACAACTCGCCGCTGCTCACCACCCGAGCATGACCGGCGATCTCCGCCCGCTCCCCTTTCAGACGACACCATAGAAAACCGCCGCGCTTACCGCCCTGGTAGGCGCTCAGCTCGGGCTTGCCCAGTTGCTGCGTCCAGTACGGCGTGAGGATGCAGTGCGCCGAGCCGGTGACCGGATCCTCGTCGATGCCCACGGCAGGGGCGAAGTTGCGCGACACGAAATCCACCGCCTCACCGCGCGCAGTCACGATCACCGCCGGCCATGGCAGCTGCGCCAACGCCCGTAAGTCGGGGTTGCAGGCGCGTACGGCCGCTTCGGACTCGAGCACCACCAGCAATTGCGGGGCATCCAGCACGGCAACGGGCGCCTGCCCGAGGATTTGCGCCAGACCCTCGGGCTCGGCGATTGGCGTCGGCGCATTGCACGGGAAATCCAGCACCAGACGATCGCCCTCGCGGCGCACCGACAGGCTGCCATCCACGTAATTGAAATCGATCCGCTCGCCCGCCTCGCCATGGCACTCGAACAAGGCATGGGCGCTGGCCAGGGTAGCGTGCCCACATAATGGCACTTCGGTGGTCGGCGTGAACCAGCGGATACGCCAGGCCCCGCCCTCTTTGACCACGAAGGCGGTTTCGGCCAGGTTGTGCTCCGCGGCGATCTGCTGCATCAACGCATCGTCTAGCCAGCGGTCAAGGCGATAGACCACCGCCGGGTTGCCTGCAAAGGGCTTGTCGCTGAAGGCGTCGATCTGGTGAAACGGCAGGGACATCGGGATTTTCCTTGAAGATAACGGATGGCTCAGCTTGCCTGCAACGCGCCGCCTGGCTGCGATACAGCGCGACGCCAATACGGCGCAACAGCGCGATCAGGGCTGGGTATGGATGCCGTAGCGTTGCAGCAGGGCGTCGAGGCGACCGTCTTGCCGATAACGCCGCACGCCTTCGTCGAAGATATCGCGATAGCGGGCACTGGAGGACAGCACGGGGGAAAAGGCGATGTAGATCGGCACGTCAGGCACCCGACAGCCGACTTCGAGCAGATCATCGTGATTGCCGTGCTGGTCCTGGTACATGGCCATGATCCAGGTATTTTCCAGCAACGCATCCAGGCGCCCCAGTTCGACCTTGCGCACGTTCAGCGCCAGCGCCTGTTCCCCCGCAGCCAACTGCAAGCGTTCCTGGTCACGCTGATGACGGCTTATATAGTCGTCGAGCTCCTGACCATAGCTGTAGCCGTTGATCACACCCAGGCGAACCTGGGCCAGCGAATCCAGCCCGGTGTAGCGCCAGCCGGTACCGGGCCGGGCGTAGAAACAGTTACGGGAAATGCCGGGCGAGTGCTTGCCGAACAGAAAATCCGGCGCATCGCGTACGCCGGCGCCGACCAGAGCGTTGGCACGACCGCTACGCACATCCTGCACGGCGCGCGCCCAGTTGGTGACGCGATATTCGACCTGGATGCCAGCCTCGGCGAAGATCTGCGTGGCCAGCTCGATGAAGATGCCCGGCCGCTCGGCCTCAGGCGCACAATTGACCGGACACCAGACATCGGCCTCCATGATCAAGGTTTCAGCCCGCACGCTGGCGGTGCTCAACAACGCAGCCACCAACAGGCCTTTCGCCATCCAACCCAAACCGTTCACCGCTCGCTTAGCCTCCTGCCGGGGACGCCCTAGCCGCCCCATTCCTTGTACACCGCTGCGCTCCCAGCCCGTGAGGCGAAAGCGAAGCCGACAGTGCCAGCCTCTGGAGCCAGCTTCAAGCCTGGCGCGCGGTATTCCTGCATACGGTTGCCGGACACGTCACAGATTTTTTATATCAGCGACCGATATCGGCGAACTGCGCCTGGGTGTGCTCAGCCAGCGTCTCGGCGCTCAGTTCGACCTCCAACCCACGTCGCCCGGCACTCACATAAATGGTCGGAAAATTGCCCGCACTGCTATCGATAAAGGTACGCAGACGCCTTTTCTGGCCCAGAGGGCTAATGCCACCGACCAGATACCCGGTGGCACGCTGCGCGGCATCGACCGGCGCCATGTCCACCTTCTTCACGCAGGCAGCTTGGGCCAGAGCCTTTAGGTCTAGACTGCCGACCACCGGCACCACGGCCACCAGTAGTTCGCCCTTCTCGCTGGCCGCCAGCAATGTCTTGAACACCCGTACCGGCTCGAGGTCTAGCTTCTCGGCGGCTTCCAGCCCGTAGGAAGCGGCTTTGGGGTCATGCTCATAACTGTGGATTCGGTGGGTGGCACCAACCTTCTTCAAGAGATTCAATGCAGGCGTCATGAAGGCTCCGGATGACAGGAAAAAAGGGCGAACGGCCCGGCGATTCTAGCGCCGCGGCCCCGCAAGCGCTGGGCCAATCCTCAGACTGCGACAAAACTTGTTTCACAACGGAACCTATCCCTCGCGAAACTGACCTATTGAACTGTATACGCGTTTGATATCGAAAATATCAGCCGCCATGTGTGGTTCGTTTTTTGACAATACGAGAAAAGTAGAACTACTTTTTTCGATTACGAACACATAAAGTTCCGTTTACCCCGATGGCAATGGTGCAAACGCAGCCCCGTTCTAAAGTGGGTTGCCGTACCTGACACCAGCGCCTCAAAACAACAAAAACGAGGCTTCCCCATGACTACTGCGCTACAACAACCCACGCTGTCGGGCCAATGCATGGCCGAGTTCCTGGGCACGGCGTTGCTGATCTTCTTCGGCACCGGCTGCGTTGCCGCCCTCAAGGTCGCAGGCGCCAGTTTCGGCCTGTGGGAAATCAGCATCATCTGGGGTGTCGGCGTCAGCATGGCCGTCTATCTCACGGCTGGCGTGTCCGGTGCGCACCTCAACCCTGCGGTGAGTATCGCCCTGTGCATCTTCGCCGGTTTCGAAAAGCGCAAGCTGCCCTTCTACATCGTCTCCCAGATCGCCGGCGCCTTCTGCGGTGCGCTGCTGGTTTACACCCTGTACAGCGGGCTGTTCGTCGAGTACGAGCAGACCCACCAGATGATGCGCGGCTCCCAGGCGAGCCTGGAACTGGCCTCGGTGTTCTCCACCTACGCCAATCCGGTGCTGTCCACCGGCCAGGCATTCATGGTCGAAGTAGTAATCACCGCCATCCTGATGGGCTTGATCATGTCCCTGACCGATGACAACAACGGTCTGCCACGCGGCCCAATGGCGCCTCTGCTGATCGGCCTGCTGATCGCCGTGATCGGCAGCTCCATGGGCCCGCTGACCGGCTTCGCCATGAACCCGGCCCGGGACTTCGGCCCGAAAATGATGACCTTCTTCATGGGCTGGGGCGAGATCGCCTTCACCGGCGGCCGTGACATTCCCTACTTCCTGGTGCCGATCTTCGCGCCAATCCTGGGCGCCAGCCTCGGCGCCCTGGCGTACCGCACCCTGGTCGCCCGTCACCTGCCCAGCGCCGTCGAGGCGCCCATGGCAGAGCGTGCGACCGCCCGCGACGTCAAAGCATCCTGATTTCAACGGCGTGCGGATCCACTGGAGACGCATGCCACCTTGTCCTCCGCTCACCTCAAGGCAATCGACATGACCGACAAGAACTACATCATTGCCCTCGACCAGGGTACTACCAGCTCCCGCGCGATCATTTTTGATCGCGATGCCAACGTGGTGTGCATCGCCCAGCGCGAGTTTACCCAGCACTACCCGCAAAGCGGCTGGGTCGAGCACGACCCCATGGAAATCTTCGCTACCCAGAGCGCGGTGATGGTCGAAGCGCTGGCCCAGGCTGGGCTGCACCATGACCAGGTGGCTGCCATCGGCATCACCAACCAGCGCGAAACCACCGTGGTGTGGGACAAGAATACCGGCCGACCGATCCACAACGCCGTCGTCTGGCAATGCCGACGCAGCACCGAGATCTGCCAGCAGCTCAAGCGCGACGGCCTGGAGCCATACATCAAGGAAACCACCGGCCTGGTTACCGACCCCTACTTCTCGGGCACCAAGCTCAAGTGGATTCTCGATCACGTCGAAGGCAGCCGCGAACGCGCCCGCAAGGGTGAACTGCTGTTCGGTACCATCGATAGCTGGCTGATCTGGAAATTCACCGGTGGCAAGGTGCACGTCACCGACTACACCAACGCCTCGCGCACCCTGCTGTTCAACATCCACACCCGCGAGTGGGATGCCAAGATGCTGGAGGTGCTGGATATCCCCCGCGAGATGCTGCCGGAGGTCAAGTCCTCGTCCGAAGTCTATGGCCATACCAAGAGCGGCATCGCCATCGCCGGTATCGCCGGTGACCAACAGGCCGCGCTGTTCGGCCAGATGTGCGTCGAGCCGGGCCAGGCAAAGAATACCTACGGCACCGGCTGCTTCCTGCTGATGAACACCGGCGACAAGGCGGTCCACTCCCAGCACGGCATGCTCACCACCATCGCCTGCGGCCCGCGTGGCGAGCCGGCCTATGCGCTGGAAGGCGCGATCTTCAACGCTGGCTCCACCATCCAGTGGCTGCGTGATGAACTGAAGGTGGTCAACGACGCCTACGACACCGAGTACTTCGCCGGCAAGGTCAAGGACAGCAACGGCGTGTACCTGGTCCCGGCCTTCACCGGCCTAGGCGCTCCCTACTGGGACCCCTACGCCCGTGGCGGCCTGCTCGGCCTGACTCGCGGCGTGAAGATCGACCACATCATCCGCGCTGCCTTGGAGTCCATCGCCTACCAGACCCGCGACGTGCTCGACGCCATGCAGCAGGACTCCGGCGAGCGCCTCAAGTCCTTACGCGTGGACGGTGGCGCGGTGGCCAACAACTTCCTGATGCAGTTCCAGGCCGACATTCTCGGCACCCACGTGGAGCGCCCACAAATGCGCGAGACCACGGCCCAAGGCGCCGCGTACCTGGCGGGTCTGGCCACCGGTTTCTGGAGCAGCCTGGACGAGCTGCGCGGCAAGGCGGTGATCGAGCGCGAGTTCGAGCCGCAACTGGCCGACGCGGACAAGGAGAAGTTCTACGAAGGCTGGAAAAAGGCCGTCGATCGCACCCGCGACTGGCAGCCCCACGAAGAACAGAAGTGAGCCACAGCCCCGGCTGTCACTGGCAGTGAGCAGGTTCGTGCGGCATCATGGTGCAATTCCGTGCGGCCCGAAGGACATTCAATGAATCTGCCCCCTCGCCAGCAGCAAATCCTCGATCTGATCCGCGAACGCGGCTATGTCAGCATCGAGGAGCTGGCCACCCAGTTCGTCGTAACTCCGCAAACCATCCGCCGCGATATCAATCAGCTGGCGGATGCCAACCTGCTGCGCCGCTACCATGGCGGCGCCGCCTACGACTCCAGCGTCGAGAACACCGCCTATGCGATGCGCGCCGACCAGATGCGCCAGGAAAAACAGCGCATCGGTGAAGCGGTAGCCGCGCAGATTCCCGACCACGCCTCGCTGTTCATCAACATCGGCACCACCACCGAAGCCATCGCCCGGGCGCTGCTCAACCACAGCCACCTGAAGATCATCACCAACAACCTGAACGTCGCCTCGATGCTTGCCGCCAAGGATGACTTCGACGTGCTGCTCACCGGCGGCAACGTGCGTCGCGACGGCGGCCTGGTGGGCCAGGCCAGTGTGGATTTCATCAACCAGTTCAAGGTCGACTTCGCCCTGGTCGGCATCAGCGGCATCGATGAAGACGGCAGCCTGCTGGATTTCGACTACCAGGAAGTGCGCGTCTCCCAGGCGATCATCGCCAATGCCCGCAAGGTGATTCTAGCCGCCGACTCCAGCAAGTTCGGCCGCAACGCGATGATCCGCCTCGGCCCGATCAGTCTGATCGATTGCCTGGTCACCGATGAACAGCCGGTTCCCGGCCTGTGCCAACTGCTGGATCAGCATAAGATCCGCCTCGAAGTCGTCTGACCCCTCCTCCCACCACCTGAGCGATTCCTCGCTCGGGTGCGTGTCATTTTTTATTCCTATTCGAACATCGGGCGAACCTTCTCGGCGGCAGGGCATCTGTAATTATGTTCGTGAATTTTCATTCCAGCGCATTCCTTGGCTCTTTTTGATCGAACACCACTGGATGCGTAACTATTCATGCGCTAGTATTTTCGGAAATGAACATTTATGTTCGATTTGAAAACACAAACGCTAGACGAGGCCCCGACGATGTCCACATCCAGCCTGACCAACAGCCCGCTGTCCGAGGTTTACGATATTGCCGTCGTGGGCGGCGGCATCAATGGCGCCGGTATCGCCTGTGATGCGGCAGGTCGCGGCCTCTCGGTATTCCTTTGCGAAAAGGACGATCTCGCACGCCACACCTCGTCGGCGAGCAGCAAGCTGATTCACGGTGGCCTGCGCTACCTGGAGCACCACGAGTTCCGCCTGGTGCGCGAAGCCCTGGCCGAGCGCGAAGTGCTGCTGGCCAAAGCACCGCACATCGTTAGCCCGATGCGTTTCATCCTGCCCCACCGCCCGCACCTGCGCCCAGCGTGGATGATCCGTGCTGGCCTGTTTCTTTACGACAACCTGGGCAAGCGCAAGGCGCTGCCGCGCTCGCGTGGCCTCACCTTCGGTGCCAACAGCCCGCTGAAGCCCGAGATCACCAAGGGCTTCGAGTACTCCGATTGCTGGGTCGACGACGCCCGCTTGGTGGTGCTCAACGCCATGGCCGCCCGCGAGAACGGTGCCCATGTACACACCCATACGCGTTGCGTCAGCGCACGCCGCAATCAGGGCGCCTGGGAAGTCGATCTGGAGCGCGCCGATGGCAGCCGCTTCTCGATCCGCGCCAAGGCGCTGGTCAACGCAGCCGGCCCCTGGGTAGCGCGGTTTATCCGTGACGATCTGCAGCAGAAGTCGCCCTACGGCATTCGCCTGATCCAGGGCAGCCACTTCGTGGTGCCGCGCCTTTACGACGGCAAGGAGGCCTTTATCCTGCAGAACGAAGACCGCCGCATCGTCTTCGCCATTCCCTACTTGGATCGCTTCACCCTGATCGGCACCACGGACCGCGAGTACCAGGGCGACCCGGCCACCGTAAGCATCAGCGACGAAGAAACCGATTACCTGCTCAAAGTGGTCAACGATCACTTCCGCAAGTCCCTGAGCCGTGATGACATCATCCATAGCTACGCCGGTGTGCGCCCACTATGCGACGACGAGTCCGACGAGCCCTCGGCCATTACCCGCGACTACACCCTGTCGCTGTCGGCCCAAGGTAATGAACCACCGCTGCTCTCGGTGTTCGGCGGCAAGCTGACCACCTATCGCAAGCTGGCGGAGTCGGCAATGGCGCAACTCGCGCCGTTCTTTCCGAACATGAAAGCGCGTTGGACCGCCGATGCGCCGCTGCCGGGCGGCGAGAATATGCAGAGCCGCGAAAGCCTGATCGAAGCACTGCGTGCCCGCCACAGCTGGATGAATGCCGACTTGGCCAAACGCTGGGCGATCACTTACGGCAGCCGTACCTGGCTGCTACTGGAAAACGTGCAGAGCGAAAGCGACCTGGGCGAACACTTCGGCCACGACCTGTATGCCCGCGAGGTGGATTATCTGCGCGAGCAGGAATGGGCCATCGAGGTGGACGACATTCTTTGGCGCCGCAGCAAGCTGGGCCTGTTCCTGACGGCCGCCGAGCGCAGCCGGCTGGAAGCCTACCTTGCGCCCACTGCGCCTGCCCTGCTTACAGCTGTACCAGTTGCGCGTCCAGCCGATGCGCTTGAAGGTGTGGCAGTACCGCGGCAAGCAACGGCGCCTTGAAACGCTCCTGAAAGCGGTGAGCGAGCCCGGGAATGAGCCGCAGCTCGCTGCCGCGAATATGGGCCGCCACATGCACGCCATGCATCACCGGCAGCAACGGGTCGGCGGTGCCATGAACCACCAGCGTCGGCACCTGCAGCCGGTTTAGCAGATCCACCCGGCTGCTCTCGGCAAGAATCGCCAACAATTGCCGCTCTACGCCTGCCGGATTGAAGGCGCGGTCGTAGGCCACTTCAGCCTGATGCAAGAGCATCGCCCGGTCATCCACCACAGCCGGACTGCCCAACGCGGCCAGCAGATCCGCCTGTTGTTCCAGGGCCACCTCTCGGCTCGGCGCCTCGCGGCGCGCCAGCAACTTTAGCAGCGCCGGGCTGGGTGCCGGCAAGCCTTGGGCGCCTGAGCTGGTCATCACCAGGGTCAGGCTGCGCACTCGTTGCGGCGCCATGTCGGCAATGTGCTGGGCGATCATCCCGCCCATGCTCGCGCCCAGCAGATGGAAATCCTGAATTCCCAATGCATCCATCAAACCCAGGGCATCGCCGGCCATATCGCGCAGCCGATAGGGCGCGCCGACCGACAGTCCAAGCCGGTAGCGCAGCACCTCATACGCTAAATTGGCCTCGGGCGCCTTGGCATTCCAACTGCTCAGGCCTACATCCCGGTTATCGAAGCGAATCACCCGGAAACCCTTCTCGCACAGCTGCTCGACCACGTCATCCGGCCAATGGATCAGTTGCCCACCCAGCCCCATGACCAGCAGCAATGCCGGATCGCTGTCACGACCGATGCTCTGGTAGGCCAGACTCACGTCGCCCACGGACACGCGTTCGACACCCGTGCCGACATTGCACACATCAGCCGCCATGCAAGACAAGCTGCCCAGCAAGAAAGCCAGAAAAATAACGATGCGCATCATGAGTTCCACGAACGATAAGCCGGATAGCAGGCAAGTGTTGCAGTGATGGCGTACGGCTCGCTGCCATAAAACGGTGACAGTTTGATGAAACCTGCCAAACGGAAAATCGAGACGCGACTCGACAGCGACCAGTCGCTAGGCGACACTGCCGTTCATGAACAGCGCTCATTTTAATTCAGGCGCAGTTGAATCACCTGCAGGTAACTCAATGCTCGAAATCCGCCATTTGAAGACGCTCCATGCTCTGCGGGAAACCGACAGCCTGGTCGAAGCGGCTGACCGCCTGCACCTGACCCAGTCAGCGCTGTCGCACCAGTTCAAGGAGTTGGAGGAGCGCCTCGGCATGCAGCTTTTCGTGCGCAAGACCAAGCCGGTGCGCTTCACCAGCGCCGGGCTGCGCTTGCTGCAGCTGAGCGACGCCGTACTGCCTCTGCTGCGCAGCGCCGAGCGCGATCTGTCGCGTCTTGCCGGCGGCACGGCCGGTCGCCTGCACATGGCGATCGAGTGCCACAGCTGCTTTCAATGGCTGATGCCGACCATCGACCAATTCCGCGATGCCTGGCCGGAAGTCGAGCTGGATCTGGCATCGGGCTTCTCCTTCGCGCCGCTGCCCGCTCTGGCCCGTGGCGATCTGGACCTGGTGGTGACATCTGATCCTGTAGATCTGTCCGGCATCACCTATGTGCCGCTGTTCACCTACGAAGCCATGCTGGCGGTGGCCAACCAGCACGCCCTGGCCAGTCGTCCCTATGTCCGCCCCGAAGATCTGCTCAAGGAAACGCTGATCACCTACCCGGTGGAGCGCGATCGCCTGGACATCTTCACCCGCTTTCTGGAGCCCGCCGACATCGAGCCGGCCCAAGTACGCACCTCCGAGCTGACGGTGATGATGATGCAGCTGGTGGCCAGCGGTCGCGGTGTCTGCGGCCTGCCCAACTGGGCGCTGCACGAGTACAGCTCGCGCGGTTACGTGACCGCCAAGCGCCTGGGCGAAAAGGGTCTGTTCGCCACGCTCTACGCCGGCGTGCGCACCGACATGCTCGATGCGCCGTTCATGCGCGACTTCCTGCTCACCGCCAAGGACACCTCGTTCGCCAATCTCGAAGGCGTCAGCGTCGCCCGGCAGTAATCCTTTCCACAGCATCTCAGGGCTTCACCATGAACATCAGCGATATCCCCTTCGGCGTCACCGACTGGAGCCAGATCGAAGCCACCGAACATGCTGGCGAAACCGGCACCGCCTACTGGCGTACCTGCCAGTTCGGCGCGCTGCGCGTACGCATGGTCGAGTACACGGCGGGTTACCTGGCCGACCACTGGTGCAAGAAGGGCCACATCCTGCTCTGCCTGGAGGGTGAGCTGCATACCGAACTCGAAGACGGCCGCCGTTTCGTGATGACCCCTGGCATGAGTTATCAGGTCGCCGATGGCGCCGAGGCGCACCGCAGCTCGACGAGCACCGGCGCTCGCCTGTTCATCGTCGACTGAATCGGGCCGCCGACGGGTTACAGCCTCGCCGTTCTGCCGTTATGCTGGCGGTCGTTTTTTGCGCCTGGAGCCCGTCATGATCAACGCCTATCGTCTGCCCGTTATCGCCGGCCTGGTTCTGCTGGGTGCCTGCGCCAGCCCCTCGAAAACCCTGCAGGTGCAGAAGCAGAGCCAGTGCCCGATCGTCCTGCACGCGGGCCAGCAGCTGATCCTCAGCCTGCCGAGCAACCCCACCACCGGCTATCGCTGGACGGTCCAAGAAGACGCGGCCGCGGTGCTCAAGGCCCTGGGGCCCGAGGTTTACAGCAGCGAAGAAGACTCCGATCTGGTCGGCGGTGACGGCCACTCCACCTGGCGCTTCCAGGCCACCGAGCCCGGCGAGGCGCAGCTGCTGCTGACCTACGCCCAGCCCTGGGACACCAGCACCGCGCCGGCCGACACCTTTGATTGCCAGATCCGCGTGCGCTAAGCGAGCATTTCTACAAACCCACGCAGGCCGAGCATCGCATCAGGCCTGCAGCGAGGTTTGGCTAATCGCCGGACTTGGCTAAAATGCGCGCCTTTCCAGCGCCATGCAGACCGACCGTGAACAGACAGCCCGACCAACTCTTCGCCCAGCCACTGGATCAGGTGCCGGATTTCGTCTTCAACGAGGACGTGGCCCGGGTCTTTCCCGACATGATCAAGCGCTCGGTGCCGGGCTACCCGACCATCGTCGAGAACATCGGCGTGCTGGCGGGCCAGTTCGCCCAGCCCGGCAGCCTGCTCTATGACCTGGGCTGCTCACTGGGCGCCGTCACCCAGGCGCTGCGCCGCCACGTACAGGCGGACGGTTGCCGGGTGATCGCCGTGGACAACTCCAGCGCCATGGTCGAGCGCTGCCGCGAGTACCTGCACGCCCAGGACGCCATGTTCCAGGAGCTGCTGCCGGTCGACGTCATCGAAGCCGACATTCTCGCCATGGACTGGCAGCCCGCCTCCCTGGTGGCGATGAATTTCACCCTACAGTTCATTGCCCCGGAAAACCGCCTGGAGCTGCTGAGCCGTATTCGCAATACCCTGCTACCCGGTGGCGCGCTGATCCTCTCCGAGAAACTGCGCTTCGAAGACGAGCAACAACATGCTCTGCTCACCGACCTGCACATCGCCTTCAAGCGAGCCAATGGCTACAGCGAACTGGAAATCGCCCAGAAGCGCAGCGCGATCGAAAACGTCATGCTGCCCGACAGCCTCGAACAGCACCGCGAACGCCTGCACACTGCTGGCTTCAGCAAGGTGGTGCCGTGGTTCCAGTGCCTGAACTTCGCCTCCCTGGTGGCTCTGCCATGATGCGCCGCATGGATCTTGACGCCCTGCAGGCCGAGCTGGCCGGTACACCTCTGCAGGACTGGAGCGCCGACCTGCCCGCGCAGATCGACGCCAAGCTGGCCATCGGTCACGGCGACCTGCAGCGCTGGTACGCCGCGGTCGAAGCCTTACCGGCACTGAGTGCCGAGCAAATCGACCTCCGAGAGGATTTCCGCCTCGATGGCCCCTGTGACGACGCCACCCGAGCCGCGCTGGACAGTGCCCTGCGCGGCCTGATTCC
The DNA here is from genome assembly GCF_900112645.1 of Phytopseudomonas straminea. Lineage (GTDB taxonomy): Bacteria > Pseudomonadota > Gammaproteobacteria > Pseudomonadales > Pseudomonadaceae > Aquipseudomonas > Aquipseudomonas straminea. The sequence continues at coordinate 743,131 of NZ_FOMO01000002.1, forward strand.
CTGGCGCAAAGGCCCCTTCCGTACCTTCGGCGTGCACGTGGACACCGAATGGCGCTCGGACTGGAAATGGCAGCGCGTCGCCCCGCATCTGAGTCTCGAAGGCAGACGCGTGCTCGACGTCGGCTGCGGCAATGGCTACTACATGTGGCGCATGCTCGGCGCCGGCGCCCGCAGCGTGGTCGGTATCGACCCGAACTGGCTGTTCCTCTGCCAGTTCCTGGCGATGAAGAACTACCTGCCGGATCTGCCCGCCTGGCACCTGCCGCTGGGTATCGAAGAGCTGCCACCGAAGCTGCTGGGCTTCGACACGGTGTTTTCAATGGGCGTGCTCTATCACCGCCGCTCGCCCGTCGACCACCTGCTCGAACTCAAGGACTGCCTGCGCAAGGGTGGCGAACTGGTGCTGGAAACCCTGGTGGTGGAAGGCGACGCCCAGCAGGTGCTGGTCCCCGAAGACCGCTACGCGCAGATGCGCAATGTGTGGTTCCTGCCGTCGGTGCCGGCGCTGGAGCTATGGCTGCGCCGCGCCGGCTTCCTTGACGTGCGCTGCGTGGACGTCAGCGTCACCTCGGTCGAAGAGCAGCGCAGCACCGAGTGGATGCGCTACCAGTCGCTGCCCGAATTCCTCGACCCACTCGACCACCACCGCACCGTCGAAGGCCTGCCGGCGCCACGCCGCGCCGTGATGGTCGCCCGCAAGCCCTGATGGAAGCAGCGCCGCTTAGCGCGGCGCTGCGCCCTGGATCAGCTGCTTCATTTCACGCACGGCTTCCTTGAAGCCGACGAACAGCGCGTGGCTGACCAGCGCATGGCCGATGTTCAGCTCGTTGATACCGGGGATCGCCGCGACCGGCTCGACGTTGTGGTAATGCAGACCGTGGCCGGCGTTAACGATCAGCCCCAGCGACACGCCCAGGGCGACCCCTTCTCGGATACGTTGCAGCTCGACAGCCGCTTCTTGCGGCGTGTGCGCATCGGCATACCGCCCGGTATGCAATTCGATGGCCGGTGCGCCGACGCGCTTGCTCGCCTCGATCTGCCGCGGGTCAGCATCGATGAACAGCGAAACCTCACTGCCAACGGCCGCCAGGCGAGTTACTGCCGCGGCAATCCGCGCTTCCTGGCCGGCGACGTCCAGGCCACCTTCGGTGGTCAGTTCCTGGCGGGTTTCCGGCACCAGGCACACGTGCTCGGGGCGGATCTCCTCGGCGAAGGCGAGCATGAAGTCAGTCACGCCCATCTCGAAGTTCATGCGCGTCTGCATGACTTCCTTGAGCACGCGCACGTCGCGCTCCTGAATATGCCGGCGATCTTCACGCAGGTGCACGGTGATGCCATCGGCGCCCGCCTCTTCGGCGTCCAGCGCAGCTTTTACGGGATCGGGATAGCGGGTACCGCGCGCCTGGCGCAGCGTGGCGACGTGATCGATATTCACGCCCAGCAAAACACGGTTGGCTTCAGTCACGAGTCGGCTCCTTGAGCGTCATGAACAATTCGCGGCTGACCAGAGGTCGGCCGCCGAGATGGGGGGCGAGTGCCTGGCGCATCAGGCGCTTGGCCGCGGCCAGGGCACCGGGCGTGCTCCAGTCCGCATCGGCCATGGCCAGCAATTCGCTACCGAGAAAGGCCCCGGGCTGCCAATGGCTGATGGGCAGGAAGCCGCTGTCGGCCTCCAACCGGTACAAGCCGTCGCTGACCACGGCATTGCCCTGTACGTCGCTGTCGAGGGCGAAACCATAGCCGAGTTCATCGAGCAGCCGCCATTCGAACGCGCGCAGGATCGGCTCCAGCGGCCGCCCCTGGGCCAGCGCCAGGATGCTCATGGCGTAATGCTCGAAGATCACCGGGTGCGGGTCTTCGGCGGGCAGCACGCGAATCAGCAACTCGTTTAGGTACAGGCCGCTGAACAGCGCCTCGCCGGTGAGCAGGTTGGGAATGCCAGCGGCTTCCAGGCGACCGACGTTCTTCAGCTCGCCACGGCCGCGGGTTTCCAGCTCCAGGGGAATGAACGGCCGCGCCAGGCTGCCAGCCTTTCCCCGCGCGCCACGCAACACGGCGCGCAAACGGCCTTGCGGGGTCAGGAAGTCGACCAGTGCGCTGCTCTCGAGGTACGCGCGGCTGTGCAGGACATAGGCGGGCTGGCTGGGCGCAAGCATGGGAAGAAACTCGCTGAGTGAGCCAGCCGCGGCGCGGCGGATGCCGGGGTCAGATATCGTCGTAACCGAGCGAACGCAGGGCGCGCTCGTCATCGGACCAGCCACTCTTCACCTTGACCCACAGGTTGAGCATGACCTTGGTGTCGAACATCGACTCCATGTCCTTGCGCGCTTCCTGGCCAATGCGTTTGAGGCGCTCGCCCTTCTCGCCGATGATGATCTTTTTCTGACCGTCACGTTCGACCAGGATCAGTGCATGGATATGCATGATCCGCCCTTCGCGCTTGAACTCCTCGATCTCCACGGTGATCTGGTACGGCAGCTCGGCACCGAGCTGACGCATGATCTTCTCGCGCACCAGCTCGGCAGCGAAGAAACGCCCGGAACGGTCGGTGATCTGGTCTTCCGGGAAGAAGTGCACGCCCTCGGGCAGACGTTCGCCCACCAGCTTTTCCAGGGCATCGAGGTTGTGCCCCTGCTGCGCCGAAACCGGCACGATCTCGGCATTGGGCAACTGCTGCGCCAGCCACTGCAGGTGCGGCATCAGGTCGGCCTTGTCTTCCAGGCGATCGGTCTTGTTGACCGCCAGAATCACCGGGCCTTCGACGTACTGGACGCGCTCGAGCACCATCTGGTCCTCGTCAGTCCAGCGGGTGCGATCAACCACGAAGATCACCACGTCGACATCCTTGAGGGCCGACGAGGCGTTCTTGTTCATGTAGCGGTTGATCGCCTTGTCGTTATTCTTGTGCAGGCCGGGCGTATCGACGTAGATCGCCTGCACGTCACCCTCGGTCTTGATGCCGAGCATGTTGTGGCGAGTGGTCTGCGGCTTGCGCGAGGTGATCGCCAGCTTCTGACCGAGAATGTGGTTGAGCAGCGTCGACTTGCCCACGTTGGGCCGGCCAACGATGGCGACATAGCCACAGCGCGTTACGGGCGAATCAGTCATTGCCGTTCTCCACACCCAGGGCGATCAGCGCGGCAGTTGCCGCGACCTGTTCGGCGATCCGGCGGCTGGCGCCTTGGCCCAGGGTCTTGTCATTGAGTAGATTGACCTGACATTCGACCACGAATGTCCGGCAATGGGGTTCGCCCTGGATATCGACCACCTCGTAACGCGGCAGCTCGCAAGCACGCGACTGCAGGAATTCCTGCAGACGGGTCTTGGGGTCCTTGTTGGTGTCGACCAGGGTCAGGCCGTCCAGCTCGTTGGTCAGCCAGGCCAGCACGCGTTCGCGGGCGACGTCCATGCCGGCATCCAGGTAGATGGCGCCGATCAGGGCTTCCAGGGCGTCGGCCAGAATCGAGTCGCGGCGAAAACCTCCGCTTTTCAGTTCACCGGAGCCCAGGCGCAGGTACTCACCAAGATCGAAACCGCGCGCCAGTACGGCCAGGGTCTCGCCCTTCACCAGCCGCGCGCGCAGCCTCGACAGCTGGCCTTCGCGGGCCTGGGGGAAGCGCTCGTAGAGCGCCTCGCCAGCGACGAAATTGAGGATGGCATCACCGAGGACCTCCAGACGCTCATTGTTGCGTCCGGCAAAACTGCGATGGGTCAGGGCCAGGATCATCAGATCCTGGTCCTTGAAGCTATGCCCGAGCTGGCGCTCGAGGCGGGTCAACGAAACACTCACGGCATACGCACACGAAATTCTTTATCGAAATTAACCACCAGATCGATGTTCTCGATCAGGTGCTCACGTTTTTCATACTTGAGGTGGGCAAGAAACTCGTTGCCATCCTGGGTCACCTTAAGTGCGTCCTGCATGTTCAGGTCGCGGATGCTGTTGACCGTCATGCCACGGCTGACGTGGCTGTAGAAATCGCCCACCGTCCTGACTTCCTGCAGGCGGTCGGTTTCCACGGAGGTGATGATCTTTTCCATCGACATGTAGTCGAGGTAATGCGGTACCACCTTGAACGCCGTGCTAGCCAGAAACGCCACGACAGCCAGTACCACCAGCCAACTGACGATCGACAAGCCCTGCTGCGAGCGTGCGAATTTCATGTTCATCCCCAAAAGTATCCAGATAGTCCGATGCGCTTCGCGCGCATGACAAGACTATAGATAGCTGGCGGCGTCGTATTGAACGGCGCCGCAAATTTTCATCAGATCAGTGAATGAGCCCGACACGGGAGAAGTTCGGCAGGGTCTTGAACTTCGGATCCGGCCAGCTCATCCAGATGGCGAACGCCTTGCCGACGATGTTGCGATCCGGAACCATGCCCAGTACGTCTTTGGGGATATTCGGGTCGTTCCAGTAACGGCTGTCGTTGGAGTTGTCGCGGTTGTCGCCCATCATGAAGTAGTGCCCTTCAGGAATGGTCCACTCCTTGCCGGGCTCGGCACGGTAGCGGGTCATCTCCTTGCGGATGCGGTGCTCCACATCGCCCAGGCGCTCGTTGTACAGCGTGGCGCTGCCAAGGCTGCCCGGCTCTTCGCCAATCAGTTGCTCGGCCACCGGCTTGTCATTGATGAACAGGCGCTTGTCACTGCTGTAGCGCACGTGATCACCCGGCAGGCCGATGACGCGCTTGATGTAGTTGACGTTGGGGTCGCTCGGGTAGCGGAACACCATGACGTCGCCGCGCTGCGGGTCGCCGACTTCAATCACCTTGGTGTCCAGCACCGGCAGGCGAATGCCGTAGGCAAACTTGTTGACCAGGATGAAATCGCCGACTTCCAGAGTCGGGATCATCGAGCCGGATGGAATCTGGAACGGCTCAACCAGAAAGGAGCGCAGCACCAGCACGATGGCCAGCACTGGAAAGAACGACTTGCCGTACTCGACCAGCAAGGGTTCCTTGTTGAGCTTCTCGACCACTGCGTCGTCGACTTGCTCGACCTTGCCCTGGTAGCTGGCAATCGCTGCACGACGCCGCGGCGCCAGGAATACCAGGTCGAACAAGGCCAGGGTGCCACACACGGCGACGGCAATGACCAGCAACAGCGGAAAATTGAATGACATAGGCCCTAGCTATCCAACTTGAGTACAGCAAGGAAGGCTTCCTGTGGAATCTCCACGTTCCCCACCTGCTTCATGCGCTTCTTACCGGCCTTCTGCTTCTCCAGCAGTTTGCGCTTACGGCTCACGTCACCGCCGTAGCACTTGGCCAGAACGTTCTTTCTCAATGCCTTGACAGTGGTTCGCGCCACGATCTGACCGCCAATGGCTGCCTGGATCGCCACGTCGAACATCTGCCGAGGAATCAGGTCCTTCATCTTCTCGGTCAACTGACGCCCTTTGTAGTGGGCGTTGTCACGGTGCACGATCAGTGCCAGCGCATCGACCTTGTCGCCGTTGATCAACACGTCCAGCTTGACCAGATTGGCCGACTGGTAACGGTCGAAATGATAATCCAGCGAGGCATAGCCACGGCTGGTGGATTTCAGACGGTCGAAGAAGTCGAGCACCACTTCGTTCATCGGAAGGTCGTAGCGAACCTGAACCTGGGTGCCTAGGAACTGCATGTCACGCTGCACGCCGCGCTTTTCGATGCACAGGGTGATGACGTTGCCCAGATGTTCCTGCGGAACCAGGATCGTGGCTTGTACGATCGGCTCACGGAAATCTTCGACCGAGGACACATCCGGCAGCTTCGACGGGTTGTCAACGTAAATGGTTTCACCGGTCTTGAGCACGACCTCGAAAATAACGCTCGGCGCCGTGGTAATCAGGTCCAGGTCGTATTCGCGCTCGAGGCGCTCCTGGATGATTTCCATGTGCAGCATGCCCAGGAAGCCGCAACGGAAGCCAAAGCCGAGGGCGTCGGAGCTTTCCGGCAGATACTGCAGGGACGAATCATTGAGGGTCAGCTTCTGCAGGGCGTCGCGGAAGTCCTCGAAATCATCGGAGCTGACCGGGAACAGGCCTGCGTAAACCTGCGGCTGGATGCGTTTGAAGCCCGGCAGCATCTCCACATCGGGCGTCGAGCTCAAGGTCAGGGTGTCGCCCACCGGCGCACCGTGAATGTCCTTGATGCTGGCGATGATGAAGCCCACTTCGCCGGCCTTGAGGTCGGCGGTAGCCGTGTGCTTGGGATTGAACACCCCGACGCTGTCGACCAGGTGCACCTTGCCGGTGGACTTGACCAGAATCTTGTCGCCCTTCTTGACGCGACCGTGGCGCACGCGCACCAGGGACACGACGCCCAGGTAGTTGTCGAACCAGGAGTCGATGATCAGCGCCTGCAGCGGCGCCTCGATCTCGCCGGTCGGCGCTGGAATCGCCTGCACCAGACGCTCGAGCACCTCATCCACGCCCATGCCGCTCTTGGCACTGCAGGCTACGGCGTCGCTGGCGTCGATACCGATGATCTTCTCGATCTCGTCCTTGACGCGATCGGGGTCTGCCTGCGGCAGGTCCATCTTGTTCAGCACAGGCATGACTTCCAGGCCCTGCTCGATGGCGGTGTAGCAGTTGGCGACCGACTGCGCTTCCACGCCCTGCCCCGCATCGACTACCAGCAGCGCACCTTCACAGGCCGCCAGCGAGCGGCTCACCTCATAGGTGAAGTCGACGTGACCGGGCGTATCGATGAAGTTCAGCTGGTAGGTAATGCCGTCCTTCGCCTTGTAGTACAGGGTGACGCTGTGGGCCTTGATGGTGATGCCGCGCTCACGCTCCAGGTCCATGGAATCGAGAACCTGAGCCTCCATCTCGCGCGCGGTCAGGCCGCCGCACATCTGGATGAAACGGTCAGCCAGCGTCGACTTGCCGTGGTCAATGTGGGCAATGATGGAAAAATTGCGGATATGACTCAGGTCACTCACAGGACAACACTCGAAAAAGGGCGCAGGCGAATGCCTGCCGAAAATAGCCGCGAAGTTTACCCGAGTGGTTGCCCCCACGTCACGTCAGGACAAGCGCACGAGCGCAGTAATTGAATGCCGGGTCGGCTCACCTGCCTGCAATGGCAGAGATTTCCCATGCAGCTCTTCATAGGAAGGCAGTGAGGCAGGCATAAAAAAGGGCGACTTTCGTCGCCCTTCTTCACCCTGACTTACTGACGCTATTACTCAGCCAGCTTGAAGGTGATAAAGCTTGCACGCCCCTGACGCAGCACGCGCATCGACACCGAACGATTCTTCGGCAGCGATTGCGCCACCTCGGTGAAGTTCTTCGCCGAGCTGATCGCCTGGTTGTTCAGGTGAGTGATCACGTCGCCCGGACGCAGGCCAATCAGCGCCGCCGGACCATCCTGAACTTCACGAATCACCACGCCACCGCGCAGATCAAGGGCCTTTTTCTGCTCGTCGGTCAGTTCGGCAACACTGACACCCAGGCGATTGCTGCTGCGCTCGGCACTTGGCGCCGCGTCGTCGGTGGCTTCGTCGCCGTCATCGGCAGGCATGGTGCCGACCGCCACTTTCAGCGTCTTGCGCGAACCTTCGCGAACGATTTCCAGATTGGCCTTGGTGCCCGGCTTCAGGGCACCAACCAGATGCGGCAGGTCGGCGGACATGATGATTGGCTTGCCATCGAGACTGAGGATCACGTCCCCCACCTGCAGGCCACCCTTGGCTGCCGGGCCATCTTCGAGCACCTGAGCAACCAGCGCACCTGCCGGCTTGTCGAGACCGAAGGACTCGGCCAGATCCTTGTTCACTTCCTGGATCACCACGCCCAGCCAGCCGCGGCTAACCTTGCCGCTGGCCTTGAGCTGGTCGGCCACATCCATCGCCACGCTCATAGGAATGGCGAAAGACAGGCCCATGAAGCCACCTGAACGGGTGAAGATCTGCGAGTTGATGCCAACCACTTCGCCATCCAGGTTGAACAGCGGACCACCGGAATTACCCGGGTTGATCGCCACGTCAGTCTGGATGAACGGCACGTAGCTTTCGTTCGGCAGGCTGCGGCCCTTGGCACTGACGATACCGGCGGTGACCGAATGATCGAAGCCGAACGGCGAACCGATGGCCAGCACCCACTCACCGACCTTGAGGTTGTCGGAGTTACCCAGCTTAACGGTGGGTAGGTCATTGGCCTCGACTTTGAGCAGCGCCACATCGCTGCGCGGATCGGTACCGATCAGCTTGGCTTCCAGCTCGCTGCGGTCGGACAGACGCACGATGATTTCATCGGCATCGGCCACCACATGATTGTTGGTCAGGATGTAGCCATCCTTGGAGATGATGAAGCCCGAGCCCAGCGACTGCGCCTCACGCTGCCGACCACCGCCACCTGGCGCACGCGGCTGCTGGGGAATGCTGCGCTCGAAGAACTCGCGGAACATCGGCGGCAGACCTTCCAGATCCGGAACGGAAAGCCCGCCATTACTGGCGACGGCATTCGGCACTTTCTGCCGCGTGCTGATATTGACCACGGCAGGTGAAGCCGCCTCGACCAAGGGGGTGAAGTCCGGCAGTTGCGCATGCGCCGCCACCGACTGCCCCATCAGAAACACCGCGAACAACGCGGCAGCGTATTTTTTCAGGCTAGGCATCGACATTGCAGTTTCTTCCCCATCCAGAACAAACGAGGCCCCTGCGGGGCCATTGGTACAACATACGGGTGGCACATCGGCCTTGATTCGTTTCGTCGATTGCTACCGAGCAGCATGCATGTCTGCGGCTCGCATCGACATGGCGATACGCTCCGCGGTCCCCAACGGAATTTCGCCCACCACTGTAACCATGACATCACCATCATCGGTTGTCAGGCGCCGCGAAACCGCCACGGTAGGACCCAGCTGATTGCGGGCATCTGCCACAGCAGCATCATGCAGGGGTTCGAGGAAGACGGAAAAACGCGCCAGGCCGTCATCATAGACCAGGCAATCAACGCTATCGCTGGATACAGGGCTACGCTGCTGAGTCACGGCACTGAGGCTGAAACCCGGGGGCAACCACTCCGAATGCCAGGACTCCACCAACGGCGTGCGCGCCTTGACGACCCGCACAGGCGAACAGTCGGTGGATGGCTGCAGCACGGAGGCTGGCTGCGTATCGGCGGTATCCAACTGGGTAAACTGAAAACGCTCGAGCAGTTCGCCGCGGTTATTGACCAGCAGCGACTTGAGCGGCAAACCGGTTTCCTTGTCCACGTACAGCTGAACGCCATAGCGATGCTGATCACGAGGAACCAGACCGAGAACCACGGCAGAACGCCCCGCTACACGGGACTCCCCATCGAGGCGCAGCTCGTACCATTGCTCTATCTGTTTGGCATCAAGGCCATGGGCAGGCCAGGCTTGCTCATCGACCACCGCAGAAGCGATAGGCCCATTGACGCACTGCGCCTGACCATTGATCCGAAGCATTTCCTGGGGCGTGCCGTCGAGCTGCAACAACCGCTCACGCACAGAACCACCCGGCTCGACCTGACGCCAGATACTGTGAGTAGAAAAATTACCGTTGCGTTCGTAAACGAAGGTGCCTTGGAAGCTTTGCTTGCTTTCGGCCTGACTCAGCCTCTGCAACCATCCCTGCGCATCAGCGGCTATGGCAGGGGTTGCCAAAATACCGCTGAGCACCAGGGACGTGATGAGAATGCAGCGCATACACGTAGATCTTAACGCTCTTCTACACTCGCAGACCGAGCGAAAGGCAGAGCGTTCTCAGCAGCGCCTGGGGCAGACTGCTGACCATGCTGACGCAAGTACTCAGGCAGACGCTGTTCGTGCCAGCCTTCACCTTCGGCAGAAACGGTTTCTACGGCCGGCTGCTCATCCGAAGTCTTGAAGCCTGCCAGAATGGCCGGTCCCTGAGCTTGCGGCAGTGCGATGGCAGGCTGATCCTGCTGCGCCAACTGGGCACCAGAAACATCATCCTGATTGTAGAAACGTACGCCAGCCAGCACGGCAACCGTCACGGTTGCAGCTACTGCGACGCGACCTAGGCTACGCCACGGACCACGCACGACCTTTTCTTGTGCAACGACTGGAGTTTCATCGTTTTCCAAGGCCGCAGAAACGGCTGCAGCGATGTCCAGTTTCGGCACGAGCAAGTCCTTGTGCATCGCGGCGCGAGCTACCTGGTAACGCGACCAGGTGGCACGCAGTTCAGCATCGTTGCTCGCACCGAGCACACGCCGAAGTTCAAGTTCATCCGCTTCGTTATCCATCACCGCGGACAGCGATTCCTGCAGGGCTTCACGACTCATAGCGGTTCCTCTCTTGGCTGTCGCCGCTGTCTCAGGCTTCCTGCAACAAGGGTTGCAGGGACTTGTCGATGGCTTCACGCGCCCGAAAGATTCGCGAACGCACGGTACCAACTGGACATTGCATGACGCTCGCAATGTCTTCATAACTCAGACCATCAAATTCACGTAACGTTAGCGCCGTTCGTAAATCTTCTGGCAGTTGCTGGATGCTTCGATGCACGGTGGCTTCGATTTCATCCCTCAACAGGGCACGCTCGGGAGATTCGATATCCTTGAGGGCGTGGTCGCCATCATAGAACTCGGCATCCTCTGCACTTACGTCGTTGTCCGGCGGCCGGCGGCCACGAGAAACGAGATGATTCTTCGCCGTGTTGATGGCGATACGGTACAGCCATGTATAGAACGCACTGTCACCGCGAAAGTTTCCAAGTGCCCGATAAGCTTTTACAAAAGCTTCCTGGGCGACATCCTGAGCTTCATGGGTGTCGTGCACGAATCGCACGATCAACCCGAGAATCTTGTGCTGATACTTCAGCACCAACAGATCGAATGCTCGCTTGTCACCGCGCTGCACGCGCTCGACCAGCTGCTGATCTTCTTCCTGGGTTAGCATGAATACTCCTCGTTGAGCCCGTAGGAGGTCTGCACCTGCCAGAAGATCGATCTGCCGAAATAGACTCGACTCATATGCAAAAGTTCTCTCCCCTACGAACAAGCTTCCCACAAAACATTTTTGGTTTTGCACGAAACCACGCACCAGGGCACTGCCTGCTGCGCGAATTGTCTTTAGATCACCTGACGAGCGGAATCGAATCGCACAATCGCTTCGCTCACTTACTCGCCAGACACATTTCCCTCTCCGGGGCGACTCCGCTATAGAACCCTGCCTCATGACAAAGTTCATACCGGTTTCAGCGGAGAAAATGCAGCTCCAACAAGGCGACCAGCTACGCAGGCATATCGCCATCCCGACACGATACACGTTCCACGCTGCGCTACCTACCGGGCCGGCTATTGTGCCGTTGGCTCCCTCTATATACTAGAGTCCGCCGAGCCCCAGCCGTGGTCCTGCAAGCCCCTGTTGCCAGCATGTGCGTAGCCGGTCGGAGTACCCACCAGCACAAGCAATAGCTGACTGTCGAGGAACGCTCCTTCAGCTGCACGCCACCCAGTGGAACCCATAATAATGAGCCAACACTTTAAGCACGATGTTGTAATTATCGGCAGCGGAGCCGCCGGCCTTACCCTGGCGCTGACACTTCCCGACAATCTGCACATCGCCGTGCTGAGCAAGGGCGAGCTGACCAATGGCTCGACCTACTGGGCCCAAGGTGGCGTCGCCGCTGTACTGGATCACAGCGACACCGTTGACTCCCATGTCGATGACACCCTCAACGCCGGTGCCGGCCTGTGTCGTGAAGACGCTGTACGCTTTACCGTGGAGCATAGCCGTGAAGCAATAGAGTGGCTGATCGAGCAAGGTGTGCCCTTTACTCGTGATGACGAACATGACCGCGAAGACGGCGGTTACGAATTTCACCTGACCCGCGAGGGCGGCCACAGCCACCGGCGCATCATTCATGCCGCCGACGCCACCGGCGCAGCCATCTTCAATACGCTGCTCGAACGCACCCGCGAGCGAGGCAATATCACGCTGCTGGAACAGCGAGTCGCGGTGGACCTGATTACCGAGCACAAGCTGGGCCGCAAAGGCCGTCGCTGCCTGGGCGCCTACGTGCTCAACCGGCGCAGCGGCGAGGTGGATACCCACCATGCGCGTTTCGTGATTCTCGCCACTGGCGGCGCAGCCAAGGTCTATCTCTATACCAGCAACCCCGACGGCGCCTGTGGCGACGGCATCGCCATGGCCTGGCGCGCCGGCTGCCGGGTCGGCAATCTGGAATTCAACCAATTCCACCCCACCTGCCTTTATCACCCGCAGGCCAAGAGCTTTCTGATTACCGAGGCACTGCGCGGCGAAGGCGCTCTGCTGCGCCTGCCCAACGGCGAGCGTTTCATGCCGCGCTTCGATCCCCGCGAGGAACTGGCGCCACGGGACATCGTGGCCCGCGCCATCGACCACGAGATGAAGCGCCTGGGTATCGACTGCGTCTACCTGGATATCAGCCACAAGCCGGCGGACTTCGTCAGAAACCACTTCCCGACCGTCTACCAGCGCTGCCTGGAGTTCGGCATCGACATCACCTGCCAGCCCATCCCCGTGGTGCCTGCCGCTCATTACACCTGCGGCGGCGTGCTGGTCGATCAGGCCGGGCGCAGCGACGTGGAAGGCCTTTATGCCATCGGCGAAACCAGCTTCACAGGCCTGCATGGCGCCAATCGCATGGCCAGCAACTCGCTGCTCGAATGTTTCGTGTATGCCCGCTCGGCCGCTGCCGACATCGTCGCGAACCTAGACAAAGTGGCGATGCCGGCCGACCTACCCTCCTGGGACGCCAGCCAGGTCACCGACTCGGACGAGGACGTGATCATCGCCCACAACTGGGATGAGCTGCGGCGCTTCATGTGGGATTACGTAGGGATCGTGCGCACCACCAAACGCCTGCAGCGCGCCCAGCACCGTGTGCGCCTGCTGCTCGACGAGATCGACGAGTTCTACAGCAACTATAAGGTCAGCCGGGACCTGATCGAGCTACGCAACCTGGCTCAGGTGGCCGAGCTGATGATTCTCTCCGCCATGGCGCGCAAGGAATCGCGAGGGCTGCACTACACCCTGGATTACCCGGGCCTGCTGCCCGACGCGCAGGACACTATTCTGCAACCCGCCAACGCTGACGGCTGAACTTCAGGCGTACCCGCAGGCGTCGATGCATGTCCTGCGGCATGGCGTCGGCAGCAATACAAAGGCTGCGGGTAAACCAGTGGCCCGGCAGACGATAACGCACGATGACCAGCCAGGGCAGCGCCATACTGTCCGGCTGCAGGGTAATTGGTTGCCATTGCCCATCGCGCCCCGCCAACTGCCAGCCCTCGTCGTCATGACGCAACCGCTTGAACACGGCCGGATGGGTCAGCAGCACCTGCCTGGGAAGCACCCAGGCGGCATGGCCGGCACAGGCGAGTGCGGCGAGCAGGCGCGCCCACAAGGGAATCTCGACGAGTAGCAAAGCCAGCAGCGCCAGGGCCTGGGCGCACAGGTAGATTTCCAGCAGCCGCCGCGACGGCCGCCAGTCACATTCGAAGCGTTTACTTGGGCTGGACACGATCCAGAATCATGCGAACGATGTGGCGCAGATCGGCATCCTCGGGCTCGCCACGCTGCATGAACCAGCCAAACATGTCCTGATCCTCGCACTCGAGCAGCTTGCGGTAGCGGGCGCGGTCCTCTTCGTCGAGCGTGGCATAAACCTCCTGCACGAAAGGCACCAGCAACACGTCCAGCTCCAGCATGCCGCGCCGGCTGTGCCAGAAAAGGCGATTGAGTTCAACGGCGTCGACCATGGCAGTGCTCCTCGGAAAAAAGGCCGGCAGTATACCAACAGCAACCGAGCGGATCAGCGTCGCCGCGGTAATTGACCGGCGGCGCTTTTTTGCCTGTAGCTAGACGCTTGCCGCTGCTCTTATCATGGCCTCCTCATTCTTTACCCACGATTGTCCTGACCATGGCCGACAGCGCTTTCTTTTGCCCGCTCACCCACGAAGGCATCCTTGCCGTGCGCGGCCCCGATGCGGGTAAGTTCCTGCAGGGCCAGATCACCTGCAACATCAATTACCTCGGCACCAGCGGCTCCAGTCTTGGCGCACGCTGCACACCCAAGGGCCGTATGCTGTCGAGCTTTCGTATCGTTAGCGTAGCCGACGGTTTTCTCCTGGCCATGAGCCGCGAACTGCTCGAGCCGCAACTCGCCGAGCTGCAGAAATACGCGGTGTTCTCCAAGGCCAAGCTCGGCGACGAAAGCGCTGCCTGGATTCGCTTCGGGCTGCGCGGCGCCGATGCTGCTCTGCAAGCCCTTGGGCTCGAACTCGCAGCCGAGGCTGACGGCGTTGCCAGTACGGGTACGCTGATCGCCATTCGCCTCAGCGATGGCCGCGCCGAACTGTGGGCGCCAGCCGAGCAAGCCGAAGCCCTGCATTCACGCCTGAGCGAAGCGCTTCCTGAAGCCAGCCTAAATGACTGGCTGCTGGCGCAGATCCGCGCCGGTATCGGCCAGGTAACCGGTAGCACCCGCGAGCTATTCATCCCGCAAATGATCAACCTCCAGGCAGTTGGGGGGGTGAGTTTCAAGAAGGGCTGTTACACCGGCCAGGAAATCGTTGCCCGCATGCAGTACCTGGGCAAGCTCAAGCGGCGCCTGTATCGCCTGCGCATGACCGGTGATCAACTGCCCGCGCCAGGCAGCGAACTGTTTTCGCCGGTGCACCGCAGCGCGGTGGGCGAAGTGGTGCTGGCGGCCGAGAGCACCGAGGGTGTCGAGCTCTTGGCAGTGCTGCAGGAAGATGCCGCACTCGACGGCCATATCCACCTGGGCAGCCTGGAAGGGTTACCGCTCGAGCTGCTCGAGTTGCCGTATACGCTGGACAGCAACCGCGAGATCCAGCGCTGACGTACACTGCGCTTCGCCTGTCATCACTCTGCCAATAACGAGAATTTCATGAGCAAACTCGCCGAGAAAGTTCTGCTGGATCTGACCCGGGCCATCGACAACGATGAACTGGTGCTACCCACCCTGCCGGAGGTCGCCCTGAAAGTTCGCGAGGCAGCGGAAGACCCCAACGTGGGTATTCCCGAGATGACCAAAGTGATCGGTAACGACGCCGCGCTGACCGCCCGCATCATCAAGGTGGTCAACAGCCCGCTGCTGCGCACCAACCGGGAAATCACCGACCTGCAAATGGCTATCGGCCGCCTGGGCATCAACTACACCTGCAACCTCGCTACGGGCCTGGCCATGGAGCAGATGTTCCAGGCGACCACCGATGTGGTCGACCGCAAGATGCGCGAAGTGTGGACCAAAAGCACCGAGATCGCCGGCATCTGCCACGTGCTGTGCCGCCACTACACCCGTCTGATGCCGGACCAGGCCACCCTTGCCGGCCTGGTTCATCAGATCGGCGTACTGCCGATTCTCACCTACGCCGAAGAACACAGCGAGTTGCTGTCCGACTCGATCAGCCTCAACCACGTGATCGAGCAGATCCACCCGATCATCGGCGACAAGATCCTGCGCACCTGGGAATTCCCGGAGATGATCGCCTGCATCCCCAGTCAGTACCTGAACTTCAGCCGCGACAGCGGCAAGGTAGACTACGTCGACATCGTGCAGGTGGCCACGCTGCAGAGCATGCTTGGCACGCCGCACCCCTATACGCAGTTGGACTGGAGCCAGATCCCGGCGTTCGCCAAGCTCGGTATCAAGCCGGATCTGGACATCCACGCCGATGAAGATCTGTCGGCGGCCATGGACGCTGCCATGACCATGCTGCAGTAATTGCTCAATCGGGGCGAAGCCTGCTTCGCCCCGTCAGTTTTTTCAGTCCGGCTCGCCAGGAAAGACCACACGCACTAGAAGCCCATGGGGGCTGGCCTGGTGCAGGCTGATGTCCGCGCGGTGCGCACGGCATATCTCACCGACGATAGCCAAGCCCAGGCCTGCGCCCAGCCCTTGGGGCTGACGCCGATAGAAACGCTCGAACACCCGTTCCCAGTCTTCCTCGGGAATTCCCGGGCCGTCGTCTTCGACCTCCAGCACGCCGGACTCCAGAACCCGCAGGATCACGTTGCCGCCGACTTCCGTATAGGCCATGGCATTGTCGACCAGGTTGCAGAGCAACTCATTGAGCAAGGTCGGTTCGCCGCGAATCCACACAGGCTGCTCGGCTTCCAGTGCGAGCGCGACACCTCGGGAATGGGCCAGGGGCGCCAGTGCCATACCCAGTTCACGAGCCAACTGACTGAGATCCAGACGCAACGCGCCACCCTCGGCAATCGCCCGTGCCCCGCTTTCAATCCGCGCCAGTGATAGCAGCTGGTTGGCCAGATGGGTCAGGCGATCGGCATTGAGCGCGGCATCCTCCAGAGTCGCGTGCCAGATCCGCGGATCCTGGTCACGCAGCCCTAGCTCCACTCGCGCCTTAAGCGCCGCCAGGGGCGTACGCAGCTCGTGGGACGCGTCGGCGATGAACTGCGACTGACGTTCGAACAGGCTGCGCAAGCGGTCGTTGAACTGATTCAGAGCATTGACCAGCGGCCGCAACTCGCGGGGCATGTCCGCATCTGGCAGCGGGCTCAGATCATCGCTGCTGCGCACAGCCACCGCTCGGCGCAGGCTTTCGAGCGGCTGCAGCCCGGCACTCACCGCCAGCCAGACCAACAACAGCGCGCTCAGCGACAGCAGGCCCATGCGCCACAGCGTGCCGAGCAGCAATTCGCGGGTCATGCGCTCGCGCGCGCCCTGGGTTTCCGCTACACGAATCTCGGCCACTCCGCTGTAACCGGGCTCGCTGACTGGCTGCAGAAAGCTCACCAAGCGCACGCCCTGGCCACGGTATTCACCGTCGTAGAACTTGGCCAAAGCTGGGTAATCATTGGTGCGCGGCGTATTCGGTGGAGCCGCAGGCAGATCTTCATAGCCGGAAACCAGCTCACCCTTGGGCCCCAGCACCTGATAATAGATGCGTCCGGCATTGTCGTAGGCGAAGGTGTCCAGAGCGATATAAGGCACGTTGGCGCTGAGCATTCCCTCGACGGCGTAGAGCCCATCGGAAATGGCGCGTGCGGAGGCCAGCAGGGTGCGGTCGTAGGCGGTATCGGCGGCGTGGCGCGCGCTCCAGTAGGCCGTTACGCTGCTGACCAGCAGAATGACCGTGAACAGCACCGCCAGCCGGCGGATCAGCCGGCCACGCAGGCTGCCGGGGCTATCCACTCGTGGCTTCCAAGAGATAGCCCAGGCCGCGGAAAGTGACGATGCGCACCGAGCCGCGCTCGAGCTTCTTGCGCAGCCGGTGAACGTAGATTTCGATGGAGTCGGCGCTCGCCTCCTCGTCCAACCCGAACACCTGGGAGGCCAGTTGCTCCTTGCTCATCACGCGGCCGGGGCGGGCGATCATCGCCTCGAGCACCGCCTGCTCGCGGGAGGTGAGATTGAGGTTTTCGTCGAGCAGCGTGAAACGCCGGGTATCCAGGTCATAGACCAGATCGCCGCAGCGCAACTGCTGTTCGCCGCCCAGCACACTGCGGCGCAGCAGCGCCTTGACCCGCGCCTCCAGCTCGCTGAGTTCGAAGGGCTTGGCCAGATAATCGTCGGCCCCCAGGTTGAGCCCGTGCACCCGATCCTTCACCTCGCCACGGGCGGTGAGCATCAGCACCGGCACGGTCTTGCCGCGGGCGCGCAAACGGGCGAGCACCTCGAAACCGTCCATGCGTGGCAGCCCTACGTCCAGAATCGCCAGGGCGTAATCCTCGCTGCCGAGGGCGAGATCCGCAGCCACGCCATCATGCAGAAGATCCACTGTCCAGCCAGCATTCTTGAGCGCCTGACTGACACTCGCCGCCAATTGCGGATGATCCTCGACCAGCAGAATTCGCACTGCAACCTCCACAACAACCATGGACTTGACCGCCCTGTGGGACGAGAGTTTACCGTTCGCGCGAAGACTTGGCAGTGACGGCGTGTACAGGCCAGCCTGCGTAACAACTTTCAACACTGAAAGGTTGGCGAAAGGTTGTGCTTTTAGGATCGCCGCACGAGTGGCTAGATCCACCCTCAGAACGACCGACACCTATGCGGCCGTTACAACAATAACAACGGAGTATCCGCATGCCGATTGCCGCGCGCCAGGCCATCTCGTGTACGAGCCTTTTGAGCCTCGCCCTGCCGGCTGCCCTTTTCGCCTCCCTCGCCCAGGCGAACATTCCTGAAGATTCCGTTACCAGCCTGGAAGAACGCATAGCTCCTGCCAGCCGCGTCGCCCGGCAAAGCGTCCGCCCCGCCGCCAATGACAGCAGAGAAGGCAGCTTGCATCTTCAAGCTCGCCCTGATGCTGGCCAGAAAAATACCGAACAGGCTTCAGCGACAACAGCCGAATCTGATCCAGCCGTGATTGAAGATCACACCGAACAGCCGGCCGCTGTTGGATATCCCAATACCGCCAGCGAGCCTTCTTCACGCCCCGCGTTCAGCTCGCCCCAGGCCAATAAACTTTCTCCCGCCCGCCTGCTGCGCCCGACTCCCGGCGAAGCAGGTCCTGGCGCAGCCCACGACGATAGCCGCGCCGTCTCAAATCTTTCTCCGATCATCGATCTTGCCGAGCCTCCAACGGGCTGGCGGCAGGCGCGTTACGACTTCAAAGCGCTCGGCGTTCCCAGCTTGCGCTACACCCACCACGGCATACCCAGAGCTCGCACTGCAGTAACGGATGTCGCTGGCGAATGGCGCAGGGAACGCAACGTCGAATTGAAGTACGTGACACTCAGCGACCTTGTCTGGCCCGCAAGCAGCCGCTTGCAAGCCGGCCTTGCGAGCTGACGCCTAGACTCGATCAGCCGAGGGCTCGCGCCGCTGTGCGTAGCGCACTCGTATCGCCCCCTGCGATGGCAGGTGCATCGCTGTTAACAATAAAGACTCCAATGGAGAAGACCCGATGAAGACATCCATGCGTACCCTTTTGCTGACCGCTTCCTGCCTGATGTTGGCCGGTCAGGCCCTTGCCGATGAGCCGCGCCGCCCCGAGTGCATCGCGCCGGCAGCGCCCGGCGGCGGCTTCGACCTGACCTGTAAACTGGCGCAGAGCGCATTGGTGGAAAGCAAGCTGCTCAAGTCGCCGATGCGCGTGACCTACATGCCTGGCGGCGTTGGTGCGGTAGCCTATAACGCGGTAGTCGCCCAGCGCCCGTCCGAAGCCGGCACCATCACCGCCTTCTCCAGCGGCTCGTTGCTCAACCTCGCCCAGGGCAAATTCGGCCGTTTCGACGAGAACGCCGTGAAGTGGCTGGCCGGCGTCGGCACCAGCTACGGCGCCCTGGCAGTACGCAAGGATTCGCCGTTCAAGACCCTCGATGACCTGGTCAAGGCCCTCAAGGAAAACCCGGGCAAAGTGGTGATCGGCTCCGGCGGCACCGTCGGCAGCCAGGACTGGATGCAGACCGCACTGATCGCCCGCGCTGCCGGTATCGATCCGCGCGAACTGCGCTACGTGGCGATGGAAGGCGGCGGCGAGCTGGCTACCGCACTGCTCGGCGGCCACATCCAGGTCGCCAGTACCGACATCTCCGACTCCGTTCCGCACATCGAAAGCGGCGACATGCGCATCCTCGCCGTGTTCTCCGAAGAGCGTCTGCCAGGTGCCAACGTAGCGGAAATCCCCACCGCCAAGGAACAGGGCTATGACGTGGTATGGCCGGTAATCCGCGGTTTCTACGTTGGCCCGAAAGTCAGCGACGAAGCCTACACCTGGTGGAAGAACTCCTTCGACCAACTGCTGGCCTCCGAAGACTTCGCCAAACTGCGTGAAAGCCGCGAGCTGTACCCGTTCGCCATGACCGGTGACGAGCTGGACGCTTACGTCAAGAAGCAAGTCGCGCAGTACAAGGAACTGGCCCAGGAATTCGGCCTGATCCAGCAGTAACGCCCGCTCAATTTCCTGTAAACCGTCATCCTCTGGGCAGTGCCCAGGGGCTGCCTTTTGCCATGCTCGAATGAGGACTTCCTCAATGTCACAACGCATTTTCGGCGTCGTCCTGCTGCTCGCCTGTGTCGGGCTAGGCGTCGTTGCCTGGGGCTATCACGCGCCCTTCTCCTATGAGCCAGTGGGCCCGCGTGCCTACCCGATGCTGCTGCTGATCCTCATGGGTCTGGGCGCCATCTACCTGCTGATCAAGAAGCCGAGCACCGCCTCGCACAGCGACGAGCCGCCGCTGGACCGTCACGTACTCAGCAAGGTGGTCGGCTGCGTGGTGATCCTCACCATCTACGCCGCGCTGTTCGAGCCTCTGGGTTTCGTGCCGGCCAGCCTGATCTTCGGTATCGCCATGGCCCGACTGTACGAAGGCACCTGGCTGGCCAGCTTGATTTCCGGCGTTGTGCTGGCCATCGGTCTGTACGTGCTGTTCGACAAAATCCTCGATGTACCGTTGCCGCTTGGCATCCTGTCCTCCCTGGAGATCTGATCCGTGGAAACTTTTAGCTACCTGGGTCAGGGCTTCGGCGTTGCCCTGAGCCCCTACAACCTGTTCACCGCCCTGTGCGGCACCCTGATCGGCACCATCGTCGGCCTGCTGCCGGGCCTGGGCCCGATCAACGGCGTGGCGCTGCTGATCCCCATCGCCTTCGCCCTCGGCCTGCCGCCGGAAACCGCGCTGATCCTGCTCGCCGCCGTTTACCTGGGCTGCGAATACGGCGGTCGTATCTCGTCGATTCTGCTGAACATCCCGGGCGAAGCCTCGGCCGTGATGACCACCCTGGACGGCTACCCGCTGGCCCGTCAGGGCAAGGCCGGTGTGGCCCTGTCGATCTCCGCCTGGAGCTCGTTCGTCGGCGGCCTGATGGCGACCTGTGGTGTGGTGATCTTCGCTCCGCTACTGGCCAAATGGGCGGTGGCCTTCGGCCCGGCCGAATACTTCGTGCTGATGGTGTTCGCCATCGTCTGTCTGGCAGGCATGGCCGGCAACAAACCAATGAAGACCGCCATCGCGGCCTGTATTGGCTTGTTCCTGTCGTGTGTCGGCATCGACTCCAACAGTGGCGTGTACCGCTTCACCTTTGGCAGCCTGGGCCTGGCCGACGGCATCCAGTTCGTCGTGCTGGTACTCGGCCTGTTCTCGGTCAGCGAGATCCTGGTGTTGCTGGAGCGTACGCACCACGGCCAGAAGGCCATCGAAGCCAAAGGCCGCATGCTGTTCAACCTGAAGGAAGGCCTGTCGGTGCTGGCCACCAACCTGCGCAGCGGCGCGGTCGGCTTCGGCCTCGGCATCCTGCCGGGCGCCGGTGCGACCCTGGCAAGCGCCGTGGCGTACATGAGCGAAAAGCGCCTGGCCACCAAGGACAACAAGTTCGGTGAAGGTGACCTGCGCGGCCTGGCTGCGCCGGAAACTGCCAACAGCGCCTCGGCCTGCGGTTCCATGGTGCCGATGCTGACCCTCGGCGTTCCCGGCTCCGGCACCACCGCAGTGATGCTCGGCGCCCTGACGCTGTACAACATCACCCCGGGCCCGCTGCTGTTCCGTGACCAGCCAGATATCGTCTGGGGCCTGATCGCCTCGCTGTTCGTGGCCAACATCATGCTCATCGTGATGAACGTGCCGATGATCAAGATCTTTACCAAGATCCTCGCCGTGCCTTACTGGGCATTGGTGCCGGCCATTGCCATCATCACGTCCATTGGCGTCTACGCCGTGCACGCCACCGCGTTCGACCTGTACCTGATGATCGGTATCGGTGTCGCGGGTTACATCCTGCGTAAGATGGACTTCCCGTTGTCGGCGATTCTGCTGGGCTTCATCCTCGGTGGGCTGATGGAGCAGAACCTGCGCCGCGCACTGTCGATCTCCAATGGTGAGCTGAGCATCCTGTTCTCTAGCCCGATCACCTGGGGCGTCTGGGCCTTGATCGTGGCAATGATCGCCCTTCCCTTCTATCGCACCTGGCGCAAGCGCAGCCTGCGTAAAGCCGAAGCGGCCAATGCCTGATAGCGGCAACCCGCAAGGCAACCCCAAACACCTACGCAACTGGTGGCTCACGCCACTGGTTGGCGCAGTGGGTGGTTACCTGGCCAGCCTTATCGGCTGGCCTTTGCCTTGGGTGATCGGCTCCCTGCTGGCAGTCATCCTGCTGCGCTGCAGCGGCGTGCTCAGTCAGGAAATGCCTGGCGGCCGTCAGGTCGGCCAGTGGCTGGTGGCCGCTGGCATCGGCCTGCATTTCACCAGCGAAGTGCTCGAGCAGGTGCTTGGCAACCTGACCATCATTCTGTTCGGCGCCTTCGCCACCCTGGCACTCAGCGCCATCGGCATCGCCGGCCTGCGCCGCGCCGGTGTGGATCGCGCCACCGCGTTCTTCGCCAGCATGCCGGGCGGGGCCAGCGAGATGGTCAATCTGTCCAGGCGCCACGGCGCCCAACCGGCACGCATCGCCGCCGCGCACAGCGTGCGGCTGCTGATGGTTATCCTGCTGATTCCCGCGTTGTTCACCTGGGGTTTACCGCCCGTTGATCCCGCGCCGCCGATGCCGGCGGACTGGTTCTGGCTGGCAATTTTACTGCCAGCCGGTGCCTTGCTGGCTCTGCTGTGGCGGCGACTCAGGCAACCCAACCCGTGGATGCTTGGCCCGTTGACGCTGTGCGCCGCGGCCAGCGTGACCTTCGACCTGCATATCGGCATGCCCGGCTGGCTCGGCCAGGCCGGGCAATGGCTAATCGGCTGCGCCCTGGGTTGTCATTTCGACCGGGCATTCTTTCGGAGCGCACCAAGCTTTCTGGCACGCGTGGTGCTATTTACCTTGCTGGCCATGATGGCGACGGTCGGGCTCGGCTCGGCCATCGGCTGGCTGAGCGGTATCGACTCAGTCTCGCTGATGCTAGGCATGATGCCCGGCGGCATCACCGAACTGTGCCTGACCGCAGAAGCCCTGCAGTTATCGGTGGCTCTGGTCACCGCGTTGCAGGCGCTGCGCCTGTTTCTGGTGATGTTTCTAGCCGAGCCTCTGTTCCGCCTGTGGCAACGGCACGCGCCACTGCCCTGAGCTCTCAAGCCCGACTCTGCGTCGGGCTTTTTTTAGCGGATATGTCCGTGCACCTGCGGTCGATATGGCTGGCGTACTCTCCCCAGGCGCGCGTACCAAAAGGAGGCGACATGTCCGGTTATCTGAAAAGCCTGTGTCTGCTGCTATCACTCGGCCTGTTGCTCAGCGCCTGCGGCAAGGCCGGTATGGCCTACCGCAACCTGGACTGGGTGGTTTCCTGGCGGGTGAATCAGTATCTGGATCTCGATTCGCAGCAGAAGGCCTGGTTCAAGCCCAGACTACAGGAACACCTGGCCTGGCACTGCAGCAGCGAATTGCCACGCTACGTGGACTGGCTGCAACGCACCGAGCAGCTGGTCCAGACGCCAGAGCCCAGTGCCCGGCAACTGGAAGCGCAGATGCTCGAGGCCGAGCAGGCCTTCAACGCCATCGTCCAGCAAACCACCCCGACGACCGTCGCCCTGCTTGCCGACCTGCGCCACAAACAGGTCGACCGGCTCTACGCCCGTATGGAAAAGGACAATCACGAAGACCGTCAGAAGTTTCTCGAACCGCCGCTGGAAACCCAGATCCGCGAGCGCGCCGAACGTCTGGAAAAACGCCTGAAACCCTGGTTCGGCAGCCTCAACGAGGCGCAGCGGGCTCGCGTCGCCCAGTGGGCCAGCGAGCGCCGCGATCAGAACCAGCTATGGATGGAGAACCGCACACGCTGGCAGGGCGAGTTTCGCCGCGTGCTGGATGACCGCAACGCTCCGGATTTCGCTCAGCGCATGAGCGATGTGCTGGAGAACCGCCGTGGCGGCCATGACGAGCAGACCACCCAGGCCTACGAACAGTCGCGCCAGGCCATGGCCACACTGCTCAGCGATCTGCTGGCTGCAGCCGACGACAGCCAGCGAGATCGGGTAAACCAGCGCCTGGCTTCCATACGCACCGACCTGGCCGCAGAGATCTGTACCGGCTGATCAGCTCTGAACTGGTGGTAGACGCCAGTCGATGGGCGGCAGCCCGTTCTGCTCGAGGAACTTGTTGGTGCGGCTGAAATGACCGTTGCCGATAAAGCCCCGATGCGCCGACAGCGGCGAAGGGTGCGGCGAGCGCAGCACCAGGTGCTTGCTGGTGTCGATCAGGCGCTCCTTGCTCTGCGCATGGGCGCCCCACAGCAAGAACACCAGATGCGGGCGTTGCTCGCTGACCACCGAGATGATCCGATCGGTGAACGGCTGCCAACCCTTGGCGGCGTGGGAGCCGGCGTTGGCGCGCTCGACGGTGAGCGAGGTGTTGAGCAGCAGCACGCCCTGCTCCGCCCAGGACTGCAGGTAACCGTGGTCGGGAATGTCGATATTCAGGTCGCGTTTGAGTTCTTTATAGATATTCACCAGCGACGGCGGCGTCGCCACGCCCGGCTGCACCGAGAAACATAGGCCGTGGGCCTGGCCGGGGCCGTGGTAAGGATCCTGACCGATGATCACGACCTTGACCTGATCCAGCGGCGTGGAATCCAGGGCATTGAAGATCAGCGGACCCGGCGGATAGATTTCCTTGCCGGCGGCCTTTTCCTGACGCAGGAAATCGCCCAGGGCGATCATGTAGGGCTTGTCGAACTCGTCGTGAAGCGCCTGCTTCCAGCTGGCCTCCAGCTTGACCTTGTCTGCGGCGGACATGCCTGCTCCCGGTAATCAGTGAAGTCGGCACGCTAGAGAAGCGCCCCTATCAAGTCAAGGCAGCGGCTGATGGGGATTATGCGAAATGGTTGGCAGCGCCGCCTTCTTAGACCAAAAGTGAATCACACCAACCGCTTAGAAAAGCGTAAAACGGAGCGGCCAACCGAATAATAAAAACAAGGACTGCACCATGAAGCGAATCTTCGCGTTTCTCGCCCTGTGCACGGCCGCCAGCGCCTATGTACAAGCCGCCGATCCCATCACCCTGGGCCTCAGCTACCCGCGCACCGGCAGCTACAAGGAAGAAGGCCTGGCGCAGATGCGCGGCGCCCTGCTCGCCATCGATGAAATCAACGCCCAGGGCGGCGTGCTGGG
Organism: Phytopseudomonas straminea; assembly: GCF_900112645.1. GTDB lineage: Bacteria > Pseudomonadota > Gammaproteobacteria > Pseudomonadales > Pseudomonadaceae > Aquipseudomonas > Aquipseudomonas straminea. The sequence continues at coordinate 768,126 of NZ_FOMO01000002.1, forward strand.
CCGCAGCCTACGCCTGTCCAGCCTGGACGACGCCTCGAAGCCGGACAAAGCAGTGCACAACGTCGAAAAGCTGGCCAAGGAAGGTGCAGCCATGCTGTTCGGCGGCGCCTCCAGCGCAGTGGCCATCGCCGCTGGCAAGCGTGCGGCGCAGTTCGACCTGCTGTACTTCGGCACCCTTACCTACTCCAACGACACCACTGGCAAGGATGGCCACCGGCACATGTTCCGCGAGTGCAACAACGCGTGGATGAGCGCCCAGGTTCTGGGCCAGTACCTCAACAAACAGTTGCCGGGTAAACGCTATTTCTACGTCACGGCCGATTACACCTGGGGCCATACAACCGAGAGTTCGCTGCGCCAGACCACCAATACCCAAGACGCCGCCCAGCACGCCGGCCTCAAGGTACCGTTCCCCGGCGCAAGCCTGGCCGACTACCACAATGCTCTGACCCAGGCTGCGGCCAGCAATGCCGACGTTTTGGCCCTGGTACTGTTCGGCGAGGACCTGGTGCGGGCGATGCGTATCGCCAAGGACCTGGGCCTCACCTCGCGCATGCAGATCATGGCGCCCAACCTGACCCAGAGCATCGTCGAACAGGCCGGCCCCGGTCTGATGGAAGGCGTGGTCGGCACCGAACCCTGGACTTGGCGCGTGCCCGAACTGGAAAACTCGGAAGCCGGCAAGGCCTTCGTCAAGACCTACAGCGAACGCTACGCCATGTACCCCTCCAGCTCCGCCGCCTCGGCCTACAGCATCGTCCAGCAATGGGCGGATGCGACCAAACGCGCCAACAGCCTGGACAGCGAAGCGCTGATCAAGGCGCTCGAAGGCCACAGCTACACCCTGCTCAAGGATCGCCAGCAATGGCGCAGCTTCGATCACCAGAATCTGCAGACGGTCTACGCCGTGAAGGTGAAACCGCGCGCCGAGGTACTCAAGGACCCACTCAAGCAGGATTATTTCGAGATCGTCGAACGCCTGGATGGCAGCACCGCCCTGCCCGACCTGGCCACCTGGCAGGCCGAGCGGCGCAACGCGGGGCAGCCTTTGGCGCTACAGTAAAAGACACCACAGCTGAAGAGGACAGCCCATGAGTACGGCACTGGAACCCTACAAACCCGGGATCTTCGATCTGACCCACAAGCTCACCGTGGAAAAGCACGGGCACACCGCGCTGATCACCATCAACAATCCACCGGCCAACACCTGGGACCGGGAATCGCTGATCGGCCTCAAACAGCTGATCGACCACCTGGACCGTGACGACGACATCTACGCCCTGGTGATCACCGGCCAGGGCGGCAAGTTCTTCTCTGCCGGCGCGGATCTCAAACTGTTCGCCGACGGCGACAAGGCTCGCGCCCGGGAAATGGCCAGCCGCTTTGGCGAGGCCTTCGAGCGGCTCAGCGCCTTTCGCGGTGTATCCATCGCCGCCATCAACGGCTACGCCATGGGCGGCGGCCTGGAATGCGCCCTGGCCTGCGACATCCGCATCGCCGAACGCCAGGCCTTGATGGCCCTGCCGGAAGCCAGCGTGGGCCTGCTGCCCTGCGCCGGTGGCACCCAGAACCTGCCCTGGCTGGTTGGCGAAGGCTGGGCCAAGCGCATGATTCTCTGCGGTGAACGGGTCGATGCCGACACCGCACTGCGCATCGGCCTGGTGGAGCAGGTGGTCGATAGCGGCGAAGCACGTGGCCACGCGCTGCTACTGGCCGCCAAGGTCGCCAATCAGAGCCCGGTGGCAGTACGCGCCATCAAGCCGCTGATCCAGGGCGCCCGCGAACGCACCCCGTCCACCTGGCTGCCTGCAGAGCGCGAGCGTTTCGTCGACCTGTTCGACGCCGCCGATACGCGCGAAGGGGTCAACGCCTTCCTGGAAAAACGTACGGCCCACTGGCGCAACCAGTGATCCTTACCGGCACCTGCCTTTGGAACTGCACATGAATGTCACCTTTGAAGAACGGGCCAGCCTGCACGGCTATCGCATCGGTATCGCCAGCCTGGACGCGCCAGCGAGCCTCAATGCCCTGTCGCTGCCGATGATCGACGCCCTGCAGGATCGCCTGCGCGCCTGGGCTGAAGACGCCGATGTCGCCTGCGTGCTGCTGCGCGGCAACGGCAGCAAGGCGTTCTGCGCCGGCGGCGATGTGGTGCAACTGGCCAAGAAGTGTCTGGCCAGCCCCGGCGAAGCGCCCGGGCTTGCCGGGCGCTTCTTTGCCCGCGAATATCGCCTCGATCACTACCTGCATACTTACCCCAAGCCGCTGATCTGCTGGGCCCATGGCCACGTGCTGGGCGGCGGTATGGGCTTGCTGCAGGGCGCGGGAATTCGCATCGTCACGCAGAGCAGCCGCCTGGCCATGCCCGAGATCAGCATCGGTCTGTTTCCGGATGTGGGCGGCAGCCACTTCCTGTCGCGCCTGCCGGGCAAGCTGGGGCTGTTCTTCGGGCTGACCGCCAGCCCGTTGAACGCCCGTGATGCCCTGGATTTGAACCTGGCCGATCGCTTCCTGCTCGACACCCAGCAGGACGCGCTGATCGACGGGCTGATACAGCTGAACTGGCGCGACCAGCCGGATCTGCAACTGCACAGCCTGCTCAAGGCGCTGGAACAGCAGGCCCGCGGCGAGCTACCCGCTGCACAGTGGTTGCCGCGCCGCGAGCGACTCGACGCGTTGCTCGATCAGGCCACCCTGCCGCTGAGCTGGCAGGCCCTGGCCAGCCTGGAGAACGACGAAGACACCCTGCTGGCCAAAGCGGCCAAGACCCTGCTCGGCGGCAGCCCGTTGACCGGTCACTTGGTGTGGGAACAGATCAGACGCGCGCGGCACCTGTCATTGGCGCAGGTTTTTCAGATGGAATACGGCATGAGCCTTAGCTGCTGCCGCCACCCGGAGTTCGCCGAGGGCGTGCGTGCCCGGCTGATCGACAAGGATCACGCCCCGCACTGGCATTGGCCGGACGTGAACCAAGTGCCGGATCAGGTGATCGCCGCACATTTCGCAACGCTCGACGATCACCCCTTGGCTGATCTGGCCTGACCGATCAGCGCTCGCGCAGCGCCTCGGCGCGAGCGCGAATGATCGGCTTGAGCAGGTAACTGAGCACGCTCTTCTTGCCAGTGATGATATCCACCGAAGTGACCATCCCGGGAATGATCAGCAGCGGGTGCTCCTCGGTGCCGAGGTGGCTTTTCTCGGTGCGCAGCTTGATCACATAGAAGCTGTTGCCTTCTTCGTCGGTCACGGTGTCGGCGCCGATCTGCTCAAGCTTGGCTTTCAGGCCGCCGTAAATCGTGTAGTCGTAGGCGGTGAACTTGACCACCGCTTCCTGACCCGGGTGCAGGAAGGCGATGTCCTGCGGACGAATGCGCGCCTCGACCAGAATGGTGTCATCGATGGGTACGATCTCCACCATGTCGCTACCCGGCTGGATCACCCCGCCGATGGTATTGACCAGCAGTTGCTTGACGATACCGCGCACCGGCGAAGTGACCATGGTGCGGTTGACCCGATCTTCGAGCGCCTTACCGGTGGATTCGATCTTGCTTAGGTCGGTACGCGCTTCATTCAACTGAGTCAGCGCCTCGCTGCGAAAGCGCCCGCGGGTCTCGTCGATCTTGCGCTCCACTTCCTTGATCGCTGCCTCGGCACGCGGGATGGCCAGTCCGGTGGCCTCCAGCTGACCGCGGGCCTCCACCTCGGCACGCTTGAGGCGCAGCACCTCGACCGGCGATACGGCGCCTTCGGCCACCAGCGGCTCGGACATGCGAATTTCCTGGCGCAGCAGTTCCAGACTATTGCGGAACTGGCCCTGCTTGGATGCGTACTCACGCACTTCCTGGCGACGCTGGGTCAGCTGCTCCTGCAGCCCGGCAATTTCGTCCTGCAGCTGCTGCTGACGGCTGAGAAACAAGGCCCGTTCGCTTTGCGCCAGGCCCGGCGCTTTGGCAGCGATATCCTCGGGAATGGCAAGCTCGCGCCCTTCCACCTCGGCGCTCAGGCGTTCGACACGCATGGCCAGAGACAGGCGATCAGCCTCGGTCTCGCCCACGTTCGACGCAAAGCGCGTGTCATCCAGGCGCAGCAATGGCGTACCCGCCTCGACCACCTGCCCTTCATTGACGAACAATTCGGAAACGATACCGCCTTCCAGATTCTGAATCTTCTGCACCCGCGAGGACGGAATGGCTTTGCCATCACCGCGGGTCACTTCATCGACCTCGGCGAAGTTGGCCCACAACAGACAGAACACTACGAAGGCGATGATGCCCCAGAGCGTGAGGCGCATGACCCGTGGCGCATCCTCGATGAGCGCCTTGCGCACCTCGGGCAGCGGCTCGTCGCCCACTTCGTCACGGGGGCCGAAATACGAGGCGGCAGCGCGATAGAAACGCTGGAAGGAATCCTTAACTGACACTGATCTGCCCCTTCTTCAACGCCTCCATGACGCTCTCTTTCGGGCCATCGGCAATGATCCGGCCCCGGTCGACGATAACCAGGCGTTCCACCAGGCTCAACATCGAAGCACGGTGGGTAACCAGCAACAGCGTCTTGTTCTTGCTGATGGCAGCCAGGCGCTGCTTGAGGCGCTCCTCACCGGTGTTGTCCATCGCACTGGTGGGCTCGTCGAGCAGCAGGATCGGCGGGTCAAGCAACAGCGCACGGGCCAGGGCCACGTTCTGGCGCTGACCGCCGGACAGATTCTGGCCTCGCTCACCCACCTGCAGTTCGTAGCCATTGGGGTGCAGCCGGGCGAACTCGTGCACACCGGCCAGCTCGGCGGCCTGCAGCACCAGTTCGTCTTCGACATAGCGCGCGCCCGACAACAGATTGTCGCGCAGGGTGCCGGCGAACAGCTGAATATCCTGGGGCACATAGCCGATGTTGTAGCGTACGTCGCTGACATCCAGCTGACGCACGTCGATACCGTCGACCAGGAGGCTGCCGGCGTCGGCCTGATAGAGCCCGACGATCAGCTTGGCCAACGAGCTTTTGCCCGAGCCGCTACGGCCGATGATGCCGACCTTCTCGCCAGGGCGGATCACCATGTTGATACTTTGCAGCGCTGCCTGCTGCTGGTCCGGGTAGTGGAAGTCCAGCTGACGGAATTCGATACCGCCCTGCAGCGTCTGGCGCTTGAGCGGGCGTTCGTCGGCCTGGCGTTCCTGGGGCAACTCCATCATCTGGTTGACCGAATCCAGGGTCACACGCGCCTGCTGATAGCGGATCAGCAAACCGGATACCTGCGCCAGCGGGCCCAGCGCCCGGGAGCTGAGCATATAACAGGCAATCAGGCCGCCCATGCTCAGGTTACCGGCGATGATCTGGTACACACCCAGCACGATGATCACCACACCGGCGAGCTGCTGCAGCAGCAGCGTCGAGTTCATCGCCAGACTCGACAGCATGCGTGCTTTGAGCTCGAAGCGGCCCAGCGTGCCGATTGTTTGTTCCCAGATGTACTGACGCTCGCTTTCTGCGTTGTTGACCTTGACCGCATCCAACCCAGCCAGGCTCTCGATCAGCCCGGACTGGCGCTCGGACGCCAGAGCCATGCTGCGTTCCATGGTCTTGGCCAGGGGTTTCTGCAGCGCCCAGCCGATCAGCGCGACCAGCGGGAAGGCCAGGATGGGAATCCACACCAGATGCCCGCCCAGGTAGGCGATGACCGCCAGAATCAGGATGGTGAACGGCAGGTCGATGACGCTGGCCAGCGTCAGCGAGGCGAGGAAGTCGCGCAGGCTCTGAAACTCATGGATGTTCTGGGCGAAGCTGCCAACGCGTGCCGGGCGATGCTTCATCGCCATGCCGACGATGCGCTCGAACAGGGTGGCCGAAATGATCATGTCGGTCTTCTTGCCTGCCAGATCTAGGCAAAGACCGCGCAATGTTTTCAGCAGCAGATCGAAGATGAACACCCCGCTGATGCCGATGGCCAGCACCCAGAGCGTGGCCTCAGCCTGGTTGGGGACCACGCGGTCGTAGACGTTCATCACGAATAGCGGCGTGACCAGACCGATCAGGTTGATCAGCAGACTCGCCGCGACGGCATCGACATACAGCCAGCGCGAGCGTTTGAGGGTGTCACGGAACCAGGAACTGGCCCGGGGGACCAGTTCGCCGCGGGTGAAATCGAATTTGTGCTGGGGCTGGGCGAAGAACACCCGGCCGCTGTAATCCTCGGCCAGGGTCTCGATGCTAACCCGCACCTCGCCGCCTTCGGTTTCGCTGGGCATGATGCGCGCCTGCCCACCGGCCTCCCAGCCAAGCAACAAGGCGCTGCGCCCATCACGTAACAGCAATAGCGCAGGCAAAGCCAGTTCGGGGATCTTTTCCAGATTGCGGCGCAGCCAGCGCCCTTGCAGACCGGCGCGAGCGGCTGCCCGCGGCAGCAATTCGGCACTCAGACGCTGCTTGGGCAGCGGCAGCCCGGCGGTGAGCATGGCTCGGCTGACGGACTTCTGATGCAGACTGCACAACGACAGCAAACTATCCAGCAGAGGGTCGTCGTAACGGTCACGTGGATCATTACGGGGCTGGGATGGATCCGGTTCTACTGCCACTGCACATTTACCCTTACCTAAAAAACCGAACTCTAGTTCATGTTGGGCAGTTGCACATTAGTCTTCACGGTATCCAGCGGCACGGAGGCCATCGGCGCGGCGATTCCCTGGCTCTTGAGCAGCGTGCCGGTGGTCGCCTTGATGCGGTAATGGGTGAACAGCTCAGTGAAGCGAACTTCCTGCAGACGTCGGGCGGCAGTGAAGTACTCGTTTTCACTGTCCAGCAGATCCAGCAAGGTGCGCTCGCCGAGGCCGAACTGCTTCTGGTAGGAATCACGCACACGTGAACTGTGGTCGACGTACTGCTGGGCGATCGGCAATTGCGCACGGGCGTTCTGCAGCGCATTCCAGGCCAGGCCGACTTCTTCGTTGAGCACGCGCAACGCGTTGTTGCGAATGTCCATGGCCTGGTTGCTCAGGTAAGCCTTGGAGCGCACGTTGGCGCTGTCGCTGCCACCTGCGTATAGGTTGTAGCGCATGCGCAGCATGGCCTGCCATTCCTTGTTCTCACCCTCCACACCATCGACGTTGTTATTCAGGCCTGTGGACACTTCTGCATCGAAACGTGGGTAGTAAGTACTCTTCGCCGCGGCGTACTGCGCCTCGGTCGCCTTGACGTCAGCTTCGGCCGAACTGATGTTGGGGTTGTTGGCCAGCAGTTCATCACGGGCAGCCGTAAGGCTCTCGGGCAGGTGTACGCCCATGCTGTCCGGCATGCTCAGGTCGGCCGGCTCGCGGCCTACCACGCTCAGGAAGGTAACCTGGGCATCAGCTAGGTTGGTCTGCTCGGTCAACAGGTTGTTGCGTGCCTGGGCCAGGCGCGCCTCGGCCTGATCCAGGTCGGCCATACGGCCCACACCGCGTTCGCTGCGCAGGGAAATCTGATCGTAGATACGCTCGTGGCTACGCAGGTTCTCTTCGGCCAGGCGCGCCAGCTCCTGGCGCTGCAGTACATCCAGGTAGACCTGGGCGACTTCCAGTGCGGTGCGTTCGGAGTTGGCCAGCAGTGCGTAGGCGCGGGCGTTGACGGTGGCGCGTTGACGCGCGACCTCGTTACGAGTCGCGAAACCGTCGAACAGCATCTGCTGGACGCTCAGGCTGGATTCCGAACGGTTGAGTGTGCGATAGCCGCGGTCGTTGCTCGCGCGAGTGCTGTTGTTTTCCGTACCTTCACGGCCATAACCGGCCTGCACGTCGACGCGTGGCAGGTAGCCCGCCCGCGCCGCTTTCATGTCCTCTTCCGACGCCAGCCGTGCATTGATGCCGGACTGGATTTCAGGGTGCACGCTCAGGGCACTCTGCATCGCCTCGGTCAAGGTCTGCGCTTGAGCCGAGGCGGAAATGGCAAGGACGAGTGGAAGCGTGGCAATGAAGCGCATGGTCAGTAAATTCCCTGTAAACGCCGACATGTTTTATCGGTATAGATCAAGTCGCTGAGCAACCGGCCGAAGACTATCATTGCCACCTGAACTTCAGAGTCTCATGGAAGACAAAACAGCTGAAAATATCAAAGTGACATCAACGAGTCTGATTGTTTATGATCGGACCCGAAGGGTCAATACTCTGGCGGCTAGCTTGCAACAATAAATTTCCGCCAATTATATGACGACGTATTTTCAGCAGCATCCGCTATAAACCGGTATAGACACATTTCACAGGTTTTACCTCTCGCGCACGCGCATGGAGCTGTTTATGAGTAATTTCGCCGCCGTCATCAAGTCCTTGATTGGCCAAGTATTCGTCACCTCGGTTGACGGAATTCGGCGCCAGGTATTTGAGGGAGATCGCATCTTCGCAGGAGAACAGGTCACCACGGCCGATGGTGGTTCCGTGACTCTGGAGATGGCGAATGGCGAGACTCTAGAGCTCGGTGCGAACGCCTCATGGCAGGCGGTTAACCCACAAACCCAGGAAGTGGCGGATAGCGCGACCCAAGCGCCCGGCAGCGAATTCGAGCAGGCGCTGGCTGCGGGAATGGACCCGACTGTCGACCTTGACCCCACCGCGGCAGGCCCTGGTGCAGGTGGCGGCGGCGGTGCTGCCGGTGGCGGTCACAGCGCAGTCATGCTCAGTGAGACAGCCCAGCGCGTAGATCCGACAATCGGCTTTCAGACGAACGGTCTAGGTACGCCAGGTTTCAATCTGATTGAAAACAATGATCCCGCTATTTTCTCAACGGCAGGCGCAGCCGCTACGGGCACGACGACACCGGATACAACGCCTCCGGTCTTGACCATCGGCATCGACCCGGTCACCGGCGACGACGTGATCAACAGCGCTGAGCTTGGCGCGGCAACAGTCACCATCACCGGCACTGTGGGCGGAGAGGCAAAAGTTGGCGATTCGATTACCCTAAACCTGGGTGGCAACCTCTACAGCGGGACAGTGATAGCACTTGGCAACGGAGCGCTCGGTTTCAGCATTCCGGTCAGTAGCGCGGACCTCGGCAGTTTCAGCAGTATCAGCGCAACGATCAGCAGTGCTGACGCGGCGGGCAATGTCGGTACTGCGACGGCAAGTCGTCCTTATAGCGTCGATACCACTGCACCCGTGATCACTGTCGATGCTCCAGCCATCACCAATGACACGACGCCGACCATCGTCGGTACTACCGATGCGCCGGTGGGCAGCACCGTCACGCTGACCATTACTCAGGGTGCCAACACCTTTACCGTGACCACACCGGTTCTGGCGGGTGGCACCTACAGCGTCGAGCTGACTCAGCCGCTGGC
>NZ_FOMO01000003.1 GCF_900112645.1 Phytopseudomonas straminea
GCTCGCCAGAGTCGCATTCGCCTTGATGAAAACTCAAGGCGAGTACATCAGCAGAAGGACATAAAGGCATTGCCCTAAACCATAGAATCTCCTACAAGTACTCCGTTCACCGGCCGCTCGCGCCCCTTTGCAGTCCAAAGAGATGAATTCAAGCCAGAAAACACGGGTAGGCATCTAACAGGATGCGCTGCCTTTGGCGCATCCCTGCTCATTGTTTAGTCGTTGCGTGCGCCGCCAAACGCGGCGCAGCCGCGCATCAGCTTGCCATTGAGGCGCAGTTGGGCGCTCATGTGTTGCACCGCGCCGCTCATGCTGTCCACGCAGCGCTGCGGCGCCAGCCACAACTCCACACGCTCTCCGTTGGCTTCGCTGGTCAGGTTGATGCGCCCCTCGGGCAGCTGTTCTTCCATATAAGGCAACGCAACAGGCTCGCGGTCCGGAGCGCTGAGTACCATGCCCTGGTTACTCACCGTCACGCTCCAGAACGGCTCCTGGCCGGCGGCGCGCACCAGCGTGCGTTTGAAGTTCGGATCGTCGCAGCCATGGCCTTCGGGTTGCAGGCGGTACACGCGCCCGACCTGCATCGCACCATCGGCACCACTGATCGGCGTCGCGCCCATGCTGCCGCGCAGGTCGGCGAACAGCGCCGAGTGGCCATTGCCGAGCAGCTCGTTGGCATCCTGAATCAGCGTCGTGCTGCCCTCGCTGATTGCGAAGCGGCGCGGGTCCTGGCATGGCTTGAGCCACAGCTGGCCGTTCTCGCGGGTCAGTTCGCCCTGCAGGCGCGTCTGGGCTTTTTCCGCCTCGACGGGTTTGCTCTTGTACACCTGGCAACCGGCAAACAGGGGCAACAGGGTGAATACTAGGACTTTGCGGCTGATGTGCATGGGGCTCTCCGTCTGGCGAGCGGCCACGTTACCGAGGCCGCCGGGCAATCTCAAGGAGGGCCTGTAATGATTCGCTGCAAGCGCGTGTAAGAGCCCTTTGAAGAGGCTGACGGCTACCGGGTACTGGTCGACCGGCTGTGGCCATGGGGCATGCCCAAGGATCAGCTGCATCATGACCAATGGCTGCGTGAAGTGGCGCCATGCGCGGCGAGAGCGGGCGATTGCGAACCGGTGGGAGCGGCTCTAGCCGCGAGCTCTTTATGCCCAGCCAGGAACAATCGAGACTAAAGCTTCTGCCACGAAACAGGCGGCTGCTTCTGCTTTATCGCAGTCGATTCATTTGCCACAAACTCTCAGAAACCCAAAGAATCGTTAACGAGTCTCGACGCCAATGGGGCGCATAAAGCTGCGCTCGTAGCTGAGGATGCAGCGGTTTTGCTGGGCGTAGGCGAAGGCGGCCAGGCACTCTTCATCCTGCATGGAACGCTCGCGATACTCCTCGTACGTCGCCAGGCTGGGAAAGCTGAACAGCGCCAGGGCGACGTTGTTGGCACCTTCGGACGGCAGGAAGTAGCCGTGGTGTTGGCCGCCGAACTTTTCCACCAACGGAATCCACAATTTGGCGTAGTGCTCGAACTCGGCCAACTGGTATGGGTCGATGATGTAGCGCAGGTAACAGGTGATCATGGTCTTCTCCTTGACGGAATGCCCACTCTAGCAAAGCCGCGCTGCAAGCGCTTGTGCAACGAGATTGGGACCGCCGTGCGCCATTACCCCTAATCACGGCAGGTCGGACCCTGCCTCGGTGGCCGCTTTGCAAGCAGCTGCCTCATGCATCAGGACCCCTACGCATGAAGAAAAAACTTCTTTTGCTCGCGACCACCAGCATGTTGCTGGCTGGCGCTTGGACGTTCGCGGCGTGGACTGCTGGCGAGCGCCTGCAGGCTACCTTGCAGCAAGCGGTGGAGCGTGCCAACCAGCGTGGTGATGCCAAGGTCGTGCTCACGCGCTATGACCGTGCCTTGTTCGAAACGGCTGAAACAATCGTACAGGCGAGTCCCAGAGGCGCTCTGGCTACTCCCGCGGACAGAGACCTCATGGCAAAAGAGCTGATTCGCTCCTGGCTCAAACCTCCCATGGCTGTTGGGCTCGCCTGGTTTGGGCGAGAAACGTTGGAAAGCAAGCTGAGGTTTGGCGCCGATAAGAAACTGTACGTCAACGGACACCTGCTGCCAGAGGACGATGACGTGCGTGCAGTCATGTGGCTGATCGGGCTGTTGCCATCGGTAGATGTCGTGCAGAAGTGATCCAGGCTGGCCACAGCTCAGGCACTGAGCAGGCGTTCCAGTAGCCAGGCCGCGGCCGGGCCCAGTGTCCGGCCGCGGGACCAGACCACATCGACCGGTAGCTGCTTGGGCCAGCCGTTGACCTTCAGCTCATGCAGGCTGTCACCGCCGTGGCTCACCACCAGTTGGCGGGGCAAGGCGGCCCAGCCGAACCCCAGCACCGCCATTTCCAGCAGTAACAGATAATCTGGCGCCGACCAGCAGCGGCCGCCGCTGCCCGGCAGGTCGTCCAGTTCGCCGTGGTGATCGGCCAGGCTGCTCAGGCGCAACACGCGCCAGTGTGCCAGGTCTTCCAGGCGTACGCGGGCCAGCTGGCTCAGTGGGTGCCCCTTGACCACGAACAGCCCGAAATCCGCCGCATCCGCCAGGCTGGCGTGGGCCAACTCGGGTGGGTAGACCGCCCGCGCGGCGAGCAGGCCCAGGTGCGCACGGCCCTGGCCGACCAGCTCCAGCACGTCGGCGTGCTCGGCGAAGAAACACTCGAATTCCAGGTCCGGATAGCGTTCATCGAGCTCCGCCAGGCGCGCCTGATAGCGGCTAGCCTGGTACGCATCGGACAGCACCAGGGTCAGCTTGGGCTCCAGACCCGAGGCGAGTTGGCTGGCCTGACGTTGCAGGCGGTCGGAGGCGGCCAGCACGTCCTCGACATGGCTCAGCAGGCTGCCACCGGCTTCGGTCAGGGTCAGTTGGCGGGCACCGCGCTCGAACAGGGTGACATCCAGCTCCATTTCCAGCCGGGAGACCGCCTCGCTGATGGTCGACTGGCTTTTGCCCAGGCGCCGGGCGGCGGCGCTGAACGAGCCGGTCGCGGCGGCCTGTGCGAAGGCGTGGAGTGATTCGGGAGATAAGTTCATATCGGTTAGGCCGATGGCAGTTAACTTTGGTCTGGCAGTTTTGCCGATGATAATAGCGCCATCACCATCCCCTTGGGAGCCTGACATGAGTCAATCCAACGCCGTCGCGGTGCGCTCCATGAAAGAGCGCGTGCTGCACGCCACTCTATTCGAACTGATCGCGCTGTTTATCTGTGCACCCGTACTGGCCTGGGCGCTGGACAAACCGTTGGCGCATACCAGTGTGCTGACCCTGATGTTCTCGGCGGTAGCCATGCTGTGGAACATGATCTTCAACGTGCTGTTCGATGCAGCGCAGCGACGCATGGGCTTCAAGCGTGGGCTGTGGGCGCGAATTAGCCATTCCATGCTGTTCGAGGGCGGTCTGGTGCTGGTGCTGGTGCCGCTGGCGGCCTGGTGGCTGTCGGTCAGCCTGGTCACTGCTTTCCTGATGGATATCGGCCTGATCCTGTTCTTTCTGCCGTATGCCTTTCTCTACAACCTGGCCTACGACAAGCTGCGCGAACGCTATGTCGACCGCCGCCAGGCTCGCACCCTGGCATGCTCCTGAGACGCGAGCGCATGGAACCGTCAGGCCCGACCGACTTGTGGGCGCCTGGCGGCTCCCTCTAAGCTGCGCGGTTTTCAGGCACTCGAAGAGTCGGCATGCCCACGCAAAGCATCATCGTTCCGCGCATCTCCAGCTTTCCCGGTCACGAGCGCAAGGCCCAGCAGATTCTGCGCTGGTTGGCCAAGCGCGATATCGTCGAGGCGCTGCCGACCACTTGTGGGCGCAGCGGCATGGCCTACGCGATCGCGCCGGGGGCGAGCAGGGTGGTGGAGTCTGCCGAGCGGCTGCCGTTCTGTCTGCCGATCAACGGATTGGAAGTCATCTACCGGCGCTGCATCTATACGCCCACCGACGATTTTCTGGAGGAAGCCGGTTGCCCCGAGTGCCGGCAGGAAATTGGCGAGGCGCTGTTCGAAAGCCTGGATGAATGGATGCCCGGCGAAACCGACAACTTCACCTGCCCACTGTGTGGACATGAAGACGACATCAACGGCTTTCTGTTCCTGCAGCCCTGCGCGTTTTCCAACCTTGGCTTCATCTTCAATGGCTGGACGCAAGCGCGCTTCACGGCAGGCTTTCTCGAAGAGTTTGCCGAGCGACTGGGCTATCCGGTTGCGGTGGTTGAAGCGTGAAAGCGACGCGGACGCGACATCGATTGGGACGCCGCCGGGTAAAGGGGAGCTCTTCCTTGAGCCTGAGAGTATTCAGGCTGCACGAATGGGCTTCGGTTCCCCGTTCGCCGAGAATCATTTCCGTTAATCGCCGAACGGTCGATCATCATTCTTTACATTGAGTGACAAGGGCTGACTCGGTATAATGGCGCGCTTCCAATTTTCCCGCCTGGGAGCCCCCGCCATGCTGCGTATCAGTCAAGAAGCCCTTACCTTCGACGACGTTCTTCTCATTCCCGGTTTCTCCGACGTTCTGCCGAAGGACGTAAGCCTCAAGACTCGCCTTACCCGCGGCATCGAGCTGAATATCCCGCTGCTTTCCGCGGCCATGGATACCGTCACCGAAGCCCGACTGGCCATCGCCATGGCGCAGGAAGGTGGCATCGGCATCATCCACAAGAACATGACCATCGACCAGCAGGCTGCCGAGGTTCGCAAGGTCAAGAAGTTCGAATCCGGCGTGGTCAAGGACCCGATCACCATCGAGGCCGACGCCACCGTGCGTGATCTGTTCGAGCTGACCCGACAGAACAACATCTCCGGCGTGCCGGTGCTGAGCAACGGCGACCTGGTCGGTATCGTCACCTCCCGTGACGTACGCTTCGAGACCCGTCTGGATGCCACCGTCCGTGAAGTGATGACGCCCAAAGAGCGCCTCGTCACCGTCAAGGAAGGCGCTGCCAAGGATGCCGTTCGCGAAGTGCTGCACAAGCACCGTATCGAGAAAGTGCTGATCGTTGACGATGCCTTCAACCTCAAGGGCATGATGACCGTCAAGGACATCGAAAAGGCCAAGGCCTACCCGCTGGCCAGCAAGGATGACCAGGGTCGTCTGCGCGTTGGTGCAGCGGTCGGTACCGGCGCCGACACCGGTGACCGTGTTGCCGCCCTGGCCAATGCCGGCGTTGACGTGATCATCGTTGATACCGCCCACGGCCACTCCAAGGGCGTGATCGAGCGCGTGCGCTGGGTCAAACAGAACTTCCCGGAGATCCAGGTGATCGGCGGCAACATCGCCACCGGCGCTGCCGCTCTGGCCCTGGCCGAAGCTGGCGCTGACGCGGTCAAGGTCGGCATTGGCCCAGGCTCGATCTGCACCACCCGTATTGTTGCCGGTGTTGGCGTGCCGCAAATCTCCGCCGTAGCCAATGTCGCCGCCGCACTGGAGGGTACCGGTATCCCGCTGATTGCTGACGGCGGCATCCGTTTCTCTGGTGACCTGTCCAAGGCCATCGTTGCTGGCGCCTCCGCCGTGATGATCGGCTCCATGCTGGCCGGCACCGAAGAAGCGCCGGGCGAGATCGAACTGTTCCAGGGGCGTTCCTACAAGGCCTACCGCGGCATGGGTTCTCTGGGCGCCATGTCCCAGGCCCAGGGTTCTTCGGATCGCTACTTCCAGGACTCCTCGGCCGGTGCCGAGAAGCTGGTGCCGGAAGGCATCGAAGGCCGTGTGGCCTATAAAGGCGCCATGGGCTCCATCGTTCATCAGCTGATGGGCGGCCTGCGTGCCTCCATGGGTTACACCGGTTGCGCGACCATCGACGAGATGCGCACCAAGCCCGAGTTCGTGCGTATCACTGGTGCCGGCATGGCCGAATCCCACGTCCACGACGTGCAGATCACCAAAGAAGCGCCGAATTACCGGGTAGGTTAATTCCCAGCATCATCTTTCAACGGGGCTGTATCGACAGCCCCGCGTTGTTTCTGCTTCCACTGACGAGAACAGAGTCATGGCCCTCGACATTCACGCTCACCGTATCCTGATCCTCGACTTCGGTTCCCAGTACACCCAGCTGATCGCCCGCCGCGTGCGCGAGATCGGCGTGTTCTGCGAACTGCATCCCTGGGACATGTCCGACGAGGACATCCGTGCCTTCGCCCCGCGCGGCATCATTCTCGCCGGCGGCCCGGAATCGGTTCACGAAGCCAACAGCCCGCGCGCGCGCCAGGCCGTGTTCGACCTCGGCGTACCGCTGCTGGGCATCTGCTACGGCATGCAGACCATGGCCGAGCAACTGGGCGGCAAGGTCGAAGGTTCCGATCTGCGCGAATTCGGTTATGCCCGCGTCGATGTGGTCGGCAAGAGCAAACTGCTCGACGGCATCGAAGACCATGTCGATGCCGACGGCGTGCTGGGCCTGGACGTGTGGATGAGCCACGGCGACAAGGTCACCCAACTGCCGGGCCAGTTCAACGTGCTGGCCAGCACCCCGAGCTGCCCGATCGCCGGCATGTTCGACGACGCCCGCGGTTACTACGGCGTGCAGTTCCACCCGGAAGTGACCCATACCAAGCAGGGCGGTCGCATCCTGTCGCGTTTCGTGGAAGAGATCTGCGGCTGCGAAGCCCTGTGGACGCCGTCCAACATTGTCGAAGACGCCATCGCCCAGGTGCGTGAGCAGGTCGGCGATGCCAACGTGCTGCTGGGCCTGTCCGGCGGTGTCGACAGCTCCGTGGTCGCCGCGCTGCTGCACAAGGCCATCGGCGATCAGCTGACCTGCGTATTCGTCGACAACGGCCTGCTGCGCCTACACGAAGGCGATCAGGTGATGGCCATGTTCAAGGAGAACATGGGCGTCAAGGTGATCCGCGCCGACGCCGAGAAGCAGTTCCTCGACAACCTGGCCGGCGAAGCCGACCCGGAGAAGAAGCGCAAGATCATCGGCCGCACCTTCATCGACGTGTTCGATGCCGAGGCCAGCAAGCTGCCGAACATCAAGTTCCTCGCCCAGGGCACCATCTACCCGGACGTGATCGAATCGGCTGGCGCCAAGAGTGGCAAGGCCCACGTGATCAAGTCACACCACAACGTCGGCGGCCTGCCGGAGGAAATGAACCTCAAGCTGGTCGAGCCACTGCGTGAACTGTTCAAGGACGAAGTGCGCAAGATCGGCCTGGAACTGGGTCTGCCCTACGACATGGTCTACCGCCACCCATTCCCGGGCCCGGGGCTGGGCGTGCGCATCCTCGGCGAAGTGAAGAAGGAGTACGCCGACGTCCTGCGCCGCGCCGACCACATCTTCATCGAAGAGCTGCGCAAAGCCGACTGGTACCACAAGACCAGCCAAGCCTTCGTGGTATTCCAGCCGGTCAAATCGGTGGGCGTGGTCGGTGACGGCCGTCGCTACGCCTGGGTCGTCGCCCTGCGCGCCGTGGAAACCGTGGACTTCATGACCGCTCGCTGGGCGCACCTGCCCTACGAGCTGCTGGAAACCGTCAGCGGTCGGATCATCAACGAAATCGACGGCATCTCCCGCGTCACCTACGACGTATCGAGCAAGCCGCCAGCGACCATCGAGTGGGAATGATCCCGCGTCCGGCGTAAGTCGGTAGTCAGTGGTCAGGAAAACCAAAAGCCCGCGTAATTGCGGGCTTTTGGTTTTTGGGGGGGGCTGGCAAGTCCAGATAGCGTGCTGCATCGCCAAGCGTGGTAGGGGGCGTGAGCTACGGCAAGCCATCGCGATGATTGGCCAGTGCCTTGGAGGCATTGCAGAGAGAGCCTGTGGATACAGAGGATCAGGGCTCAGCTGTGTAGCGACATATAGGACAGCAAACGGTCGTTTTCCTTTTTCACCACGGCATAGCATTCGCAGCTCATTTGTTCGAGCTGCTTGCGGTTGAGCACCGTGATGTGGCCGCGGCTGTATTCGATCACGCCTTGGCGCTGCAGTTTGCCGGCGGCTTCGGTAACGCCTTCGCGGCGTACGCCGAGCATGTTGGCAATCAATTCCTGGGTCATGGTCAGTTGGTTACCGGGCAGGCGATCGAGTGACAACAACAGCCAGCGGCATAGCTGCTGGTCAATCGAATGATGGCGGTTACACACCGCGGTCTGCGACATCTGGGTGATCAGGGCCTGGGTGTAGCGCAGCATCAGCACCAGAAGCTCGCCATGGCGATTGAATTCTTCCTTCAGGCGCGGTGCCAGCAGGCGATAGGCATAGCCACCACTTTGCACCACCGCACGGCTTGGGGTGCTCTCACCGCCCATGAATAGCGAGATGCCCACCAGCCCTTCGTTACCGACCACGGCAATTTCCCCGCAGGCACCATTTTCCATGACATTGAGCAGGGAGACGATGGAATCGGTGGGGAAATACACATGACGCACGGATTCCCCGGACTCATAGAGCACTTGCCCGAGCGGCAGGGAGACGTGCTCCAGGTGTGAAAAGAGCCTCTGCTGGACTTCGCCAGGCAAAGCAGCCAACAAGTGGTTCTGCTGCGGCATGTAGTCGTCGGGCATGGAATCCCTTGGCAATTTATTCTAATGAACCCTTCACTATACGCTTCGCAAACGCCTGGCTCGGTTCGTTGCCGCACATAGTCGTCCAGGTGCCTTGCCGCAGGCTGTCGATGCTGATCAGATCCTGGCCCCTGTCGAACAAGCGCTGATAACACTTGAGCTGGTTTGGTGAGGCGTGAATGTGGGTGATGGTCGCCGAGTCGTCCGGGCGGACGTCGCGACGAGTGACCCGGATGATGTTGCCCGAACTCTGTGCGACGACGAAGTAGGCAGCGAGCATGGCGATCTCCTGGGCAGGTTGCCGGTCAGGTAGTGCGGTGCCGCTCGAAGAAACTCACGACCTGCTTGCGTGCTTCATCGTGCGTCATGTCGCAGCGGCTGTGGACCAGCGTGGTGAGCTTGTCCAGATCGCCGCCAGACTTGAGCAGTTCGTTGCGCGTGAGTTCGTGCCAGATGATATGCGCCGGCCCTACCAACCGCTTCCATTTCCCTTCGATGATCGTGCTCAATGGTCTGTCCATGGTCGTTCCTCGTGCCTTATCGCGTTAGGGGCCTGCTGTGAGTGTCCATCCAGCGCCCGTCGTGTGCCAGGATCTGGTCTGGCCATTGAATCTCTACCCGATGCTCCACGCCGTCATCGATCAAGGTAATGCTGTCGCCCTGCAGCAGTGTGCCATCCAGGTGCACGGTCGCATCGCCTGACGCCTTACAAAACAGGACGATTCGGTAGGTCGCGGAGCCAAAGCGGTAGCGCAGGCTGAATCCGCGCCAGCCCGCCGGCAGTACCGGCTGCATGCGCAACTGCGTACCGCTGCGCTGCAGACCGAGCAGTGACTCGACGATCAGCCGGTACATCCAACCGGCCGAGCCGGTGTACCAGCTCCACCCGCCACGGCCTTCATGCGGCGGCATGCCGTAGACATCGGCGGCCACCACATAGGGCTCGACCTTGTAAGTGGCGATGGTTACGGCGCTGTTGCCGTGGCTGACCGGGTTGATCAGGTGCAGCAGCTCCCACGCCCGGGCGCTGTCGCCCAGTTCGGCGAAGGCCATGCTTGCCCACACCGCCGCGTGGGTGTACTGGCCGCCATTCTCGCGCACGCCGGGCACATAGCCCTTGATGTAGCCGGGGTCGAGCACGCCTTGGTCGAACGGTGGCGCAAGCAGCTGTACCAGGCCGATGTCGCGGCGCAGCAGATGCCGTTCCAGTGAGTCCATGGCAGTGCGTCGGCGCCCGTCGGGAGCCGCGCCGGAAAGCACCGACCAGCTCTGGGCGATGGAGTCGATGCGGCACTCGTCGTTGCCCGTCGAGCCCAAAGGCGTGCCATCGTCGAAATAGGCGCGGCGATACCAGTCGCCATCCCAGGCGTGGGCGTCGAGGCTCAGCCTCAAGGCATCGGCCTGTTCGTCGCAGCGCCTGGCGAACTCGGCGTCACCGTTGAGCAATGCGGTGGTGGCGAAGCGACGCAGCACGTCGTAGCCGAAGAAACCCAGCCACACGCTTTCGCCTTTGCCCCCTTCGCCGACGCGGTTCATTCCGTCATTCCAATCGGCATGGCCCATCAGCGGCAGGCCGTGAGCGCCCCGTGCCAGGCTGTGTTCGATGGCCCTGACGCAATGCTGGTAAAGGGTTTCGCGCAGGGGAGAATGGTTCGGCAGGTCGTAATAGGATTCCTCGCCGCTGTTTAGCAAGCGGCCTTCCAGGTAACCCACGGTTTCCGCGAGCACACTGTGATCGCCGCTGACCTGCACATAGCGGCTGGTCGCCTGGGCCAGCCACAGGTAGTCGTCGGAGCAGCCGGTACGCACACCACGATCCAGCGGCGGGTGCCACCAATGCTGCACATCACCCTCGACGAACTGGTGGGCGGCGCACAGCAGCAGGTGCTGACGAACCGCAGCCGGATCGGCATGCAGCATGGCCATGCTGTCCTGCAATTGATCACGAAAGCCGAAGGCGCCGCCGGACTGGTAATAACCGCTGCGAGCCCAGAAGCGGCAGGCGATTACCTGATACATCAGCCAGCCATTGACCAGCACATCCACGGCCGGCTCCGGGGTTTCGATCTGAACCTTGCCCAAGGTGTCCTGCCAATGGTCGCGTACTCGCTCCAGCTCGGCCTTGGCGACGTTGCTGCCGCGCATGCGCTGCACCAGACGCGAGGCGGTCCTGGCATCCTGCGCAGCCCCCAGTCGGAAGGTCACGCTGCGTTGCTCGTCGGCAGCCAGCTGCAGATCGACGCGCAACGCAGCGCACGGGTCGAGCCCCGGCCCGCTGCGCCCTGACAGGTGCGGCTGCGCCATGGCTGCAGGAGCGCTCAGGTTGCCGTTACGGCCGATGAAATCGCAGCGGCCGGCGGTGCTGCTGGCCAGCGGTGCATCGACATCGAAGAAAGCCACACGGCCAGGGAATTCGATGGAGTAGGCATTGCGCGCGAACAGTGCACCACTGTTCGGATCAGCCTCGCTGACCACATGCATGGCCGATTTTTCCCGCAGATCACCCAGTACCCAGGCCACGTAGCCGGTGACCGACAGGCGCCGTGCTCGGCCGGAGACATTGTGGATTTTCAGGTGCGAGAACTTCACCGGATCCTGCAGCGATACGTAGACCCACAGCTCGCTGCGGATCCCGCCCTCCTCGTGCTCGAAGACGCTGTAGCCGAAACCGTGGCGGGTCACGTATGCGCCCTTGCCGGGGCGCGGCAGTGGGGTTGGCGACCAGTAATGGCCGCTGTCTTCATCGCGCAGGTAGATGGCCTCGTCGCCCGGGTCGCTGACCGGATCGTTACGCCACGGTGTAAGGCGGAATTCGTGGGCGTTTTCATGCCAGGTGTAGGCGCTGCCACTTTCGGAAATGACGCTGCCGAAGTTCGGGTTGGCCAGCACGTTGACCCAGGGTGCCGGCGTGGGCTGACCGGCTCGGCAATGAATGACGTACTCCTTGCCGTCGGCGCTGAAACCACCATGAGGGTTGCTGAGAATCAGCGACGAATCAGCCACTGCAACCGCTACGGCCGGTACCGGCCTGGGCAGCAGGCTGGCATCGAAGGCCGGCAGAGCGGGCTCTGCACGGCGCCGATGAATCTGTTCGGCAAGGCTGCCGCGCTCATCGCTGAGCACCAGGTGGGCTACGGCCAGCATTAGCACGCGGTCTTCGTTGGAAAGTTGCTGGGCGGGGCGCACAAAAATGCCGCCAGGCCTGTCCAGCAGATGCGCCTCGCTGCCCGAGGCGACCAGGCCCATGATCACGTCCTGCAGATCCTGGCGGTAACCGGCCTGGTCTTCGTTCCAGATCACCAGGTCGACGATCATGCCCTTGTGCCGCCAATAGGCGTGGGCCTGTACCAGTTGGCGCACCAGGTCGATATGCGCGGTCGCGGAAATCTGCAGCAGCACGATGGGCAGGTCGCCGGAAATCGCCTGGCCCCACAGGCCGCTCTGGTTGCGCTGGTTGGCCGCCAGAACGCTTGGAGCAGCGCGCAGCGAAGGGTTGGTATAGATGATCGACGCAGCCATCTGCTCGAACAGGCGGGCATCGGCATGGGAGGTGTTGAGTTGGCGCAGCAGCACCTGGCTGTGGGTCCAGGCCAGGTCGAAGACACGGTCGGCCAGGTGCCGATCACGGTACTTGTTGATCAGCTGCAGGCAACCGTCACGGCTGTCACTGACGCCTGTTACCAGGTCGATGGTGGCGGTCTGGCCTGGATCCAGGGTGATCCGACAGCGGATCGCCACGATGGGGTCGAGTACCGCCCCGGCCGTGCCGGACAGCGTCTCGGTGTCCATCGCCGCAGGGTGTGTCAGGTTGCGCCCGCGACCGATAAAGCGGGCCCGGTCGGTTTCATAGGAGATCGCCGTGATGTCCACCTCATGCGCCGCCAGCAGATGGCAGAGCCACGGCACCTTCTCTTCGCTGGAACGGGGCCGCCGGCTGCACAGGATCGCCTGCAATGGAGTGAGCAATTCACTCTGTACGAACAGTTTGCTGAAGGCAGGATGCAGGGCGTCGCTGAGGGCCGGAGCCAGGACCACCTCTGCGTAGCTGGTGAGTTCCAGGGTGCGACGCTGCGCACCTCGGTTGCTGATATGCAGGCGCCGCAGTTCGATGTCGTCCTCAGGGGAAACGACGATCTCGGTGTGGGCATCGAAGTCCCGTTCTCGCACGCGAAATTCGGCTCGGGCGTCGGTGAAGATCGCTTCGAAGCTTTGTGTCGCACGCAAGGTCGGCTGGTGCGCCGAGGACCAGAAATCACCGCTGTCGACGTCACGCAGGTAGCAGAAGGTACCGGTGTTGTCGCAGGTAATGTCCTCGTGCCAACGGGTGACCGCCATATCGTCGCACCGGCTGTAGCCACCGCCGGCATTGCTGATCATCACGTGGTAACGGCCGTTGGAAAGCAGTTGCACGGCCGGATGCCGGCGCCCCGGATCGGTGTAGACCCGCAGCTTGTTCTCGTTTACCCGGGCGACCTTGCCTTCCAGCGACGCATTGGCGGTGTGCAGGTACTGCGCGGCGCTTTTCGGCACCCGCTCCTGCAGCAGCAGGGCGGTGGCCTGGAATTGCGGATCGGCCTCGAAGCGGCGTTGCATAGGGCGACCCTGCAGCACATGGGTCAGCGACAGCAGGCTCATGCCCTGATGGTGGGCCATGAAGGACTGAATAACGGTCGCGCTCTGCCCCGGTGGCAGTCGGGCGCTGGTGAAGTCGATGGCTTCGTACAGACCGTATCGGCCTGCCATGCCCATGTCGGCCAGGCGCTGGAGATTCTTGCAGGCCACCTCGGGGGCGACCATCAGGGCCAATACCGAAGCATAAGGCGCCATCACCACGTCTTCGCCAAGCCCGCGTTTGAGACCCAGGCCGGGCACGCCGAAGGCTCGGTACTGATAGTTCAGTTGTGCGTCCAGGGTGCTGTAGCCGGACTCGGATACGCCCCACGGCAGGCCCAGTTGCTGGCCGTATTCGATCTGCCGCACGACCGCGGCGCGACAGGTCTGGTCGAGCAGGGTGTCGGCATAGCTGGGCATGATCAACATTGGCATCAGGTACTCGAACATCGAGCCGGTCCAGGACAACAGCACGGGAACCCCGCCATTGCTGGTCAACAAACGGCCCAGGGTGAACCAGCTTTCCTGAGGAAGCTGCCCCTGGGCGATGACCACGTAATTGGTCAGCCGCGCTTCCGAGGCCAGCAGGTCGTAGTAGGCGCCATCCAGACGCTGGTCATCGGCGTTGTAACCAATGGCCAGCAGTTCGCGTTGCGCGTCGTACAGGAAGGTGAAGTCCATGTCCGCCAGCTCGGCCGCCAGATCCGCCAGGCGCAGCGCCGTGGCGATGCGTTCGCTGGCGTGGGCGATCACAGCGCGTACCTGGGCCTGCTCGGCAGTCGGCCATTGCGCTGCATCGAGCTGCGCCAGCTCATGCCAGCTGCCCGAGGCTGGAGGGTCGCCGGGCAGGGTCAGGCAAGCCAGTTCGTCATGCAGATCCTGGCAATGGGCGAGCAGTGCCTGGCGCCAGTAATCGGCCTCGACAGCCGCTGACAGAGTGGATCGCAGCCCCTGGGCCAGAGCGATCAGGCGCTGCAGGACGGCGCTGATATCAGACAGGCTCTCGGCTTCGAGAGCCGGTGCCGGGGCAAGTTCGCCGAAGGCTTCATCGAGCAAGTGCTCGTCCAGGCCGCCGGCCAGCAGTGCTTCATGCAGCACGCCAAGGCTGTCGGCCACGCCTCGGCGCCAGTTCGCGCTGAGCAATGCTGCGTTCGGCAACTCGTACAGGCCTGGCCGCAACGTCAGTAGCAGGCCGGCCAGGTTGCCGCTGTCTACGGTGGAAACGTAGCGTGGCGGCAGCGGTTGCAGCGTCTGGGTGTCGTACCAGTTGTAGAAGTGGCGGCGATGGCGCTCCAGCCGCGACATGCTGGTCAGGGCGTTATCCAGCCGCGCGAGCAGGCGGCCGCCACTGAGATAGGCGAAGTCGTGAGCGGCCAGGTGCGACAGCAACGCCATGCCCATGTTGGTCGGCGATGTTCGGTGGGCGGTCACCGCCGTTGGCCGCTCCTGAATGTTGTCCGGTGGCAGCCAGTTGTCCGCAGGGCCCACATGATCGTCGAAGAAGGCCCAGGTCCTGCGCGCCAGGCGACGTAGAAACTGCTGATCCTCGAGCGATGGTGCATAGGCGACATAGACCGCCGTCCTGCTCAGCCAGAAGGCGATGGCAGGCGCCAGCAGCCAGGCCAGCAGGAAGGGCATGGCGATGGCCAGCACCACGGGCTGACCAGACAGCAGTACGGCGGCGGCGACCGCCAGCAGCGGCGCGACCCACATCAGCCGGTACAAGCCCGGCAGGTCGTTGCGACTGCTGCGCTCCACTTCTCGCGAAGGGTTCCATTGCAGCAGGCGGCGCTGGCTGATCGTCATGCGCCACAGGGTACGAGCGATCGCATCCAGGCTGCTGAAGGCTTCGAAGGGCAGCCACGCCAAAGTCAGCAACGCACGAGTGAAGTCCTGGGCCGCATCGCGAAGGGTGGCCTTCAGGTGCTGACCGAGGTTGATGTCGTGGGCTTTGTGCAGCAACGCCAACAGGGTACTGATCAGTGGCTGGGCGATGATCAGCAGGAACACACCCAGGCTCCACAGCAGTGGCTGGGTGGTGGCGAACCAGCCCCACAGCAGCATGCACAGAAAGGCCGCCGGCTCCAGGCTGCGGCGCAGGTTATCGACGATCTTCCAGCAGGCCAGATCGGTCAGACGGTTGCGCTCCAGGCCGCCGCCGGATTTCGGTGTCCAGGGCATCAGCCAGGGCAACAGCTGCCAGTCTCCGCGAATCCAGCGATGCCGGCGCTTGGCATTGGCGCTGTAGCGCGCCGGGTGTTCCTCGTACAGCTGTACGTCGCTGATCAGCCCAGAGCGGGCGTAACAGCCCTCGATCAGGTCGTGACTGAGAATGCAGTTGTCGGGAAAGCAGCCCTGCAGCGCCTTCTCGAAAGCGTCCACGGCGTAGATACCCTTGCCGATGAACGAGCCGTTGCCGAACAGATCCTGGTACACGTCGGATACAGAACGGGTGTAAGGGTCCACCCCCGCATCGCTGCCAAACAGTTGCGCGTAAGTGGAGCGGGCGATGCTCGGCAGGCTGATGCCCACACGGGGTTGCAGGATGGCGTAGCCACTGACGATGCGGCGTTGCTGCGCATCGAAGCGGGCCTGGTTGAGCGGATGGCAGATGGCGCCGAGGAACTGCCGGGCCACATCGCGTGGCAGTTGGGTGTCGGTGTCCAGGGCGATGACGTAGTTGACCTCCGGCAGCGCGGCGATATCGCCGACGATCAGGGAAAACCGGTCCTGGCCATGACCACGCAACAGCGCATTGAGCTCGGCGATCTTGCCGCGCTTGCGCTCATGGCCCATCCAGCGTTGTTCGGTGGCGTTCCAGCGTCGTGGGCGATGCAGCAGGAAGAAGCGCGACGCGCCAGTTTCGGGGTATTTCAGATTCAGCGCATCGACCGCCAGGCTGGCCTGTTGCAGCAAGGGCGCATCGCCGTCTAGCACCTCGCTCTGGGCATCCATGAAATCGGTGAGCAGGGCGAAATGCAGGTTGGCATCACGGTTGGCGAGAAACCGTATCTCCAGGCCGTCCACCAGCTCTTCAACATCCTGAGCGCTGCCGATCAGCGTCGGCACTACCACCAGCGTACGCGCTTGGGGGGGAATGCCGGCGCTGTAATCGAGGCGCGGCAGGATGTCTGCTGGCAGGCTGAGGGTGACCAGACGGTTGACCAACGCGATGGCCAGGTGGCTGGTCATCACCAGCGTCGGCACGCTGAGTAGCAGCAATGCCCATGGGCCCCAGCCGTCGGCGCGCAGCATGCTGTAGAAGGGCCAGGCCAGCAGAACGCTGAGCGCCACCACTGGCGTCATGAAAAACGCCAGCGGCGACTTGCGCAGCACGCGCCGGCAGCGCTCGGCTGGGGATCGCCGCGCGCCCAGTTGTTGCTCCAGATCGACCAGCCCGGGGCCCAACAGGTAGAAGCCAACGTGGCGCTTCAGCGGGTCTTCATCCGCTGCCTTATGGCACAGGGCGACGGCCGCCCGGGCGATCTCGACCTGCGAGTATCGGCAACAGCGCGCCAGACGCTCGACGACGTGGCGGTAATGGTCGCGGGTGGCGAAATCCATGCTGGGATAGACCGCAGACGGGTCTTCGCCAAGGGCGTGCTCGACGCCGCTCATGAGTTCGACGAACTCGCGCCAGTCCAGCGAAGAGAGCAGGCGCAGGCTGTTGATGCTGTTGCTGATCGACACTTGCTCTGTCGCTTGCAGCTGAGCGTCGAGGTGAATCAACCGCTCGACGCTCTGCCCGGATTCGGCCAGAGCCTGCTCGACCCAGGTCATCGGCAGTATCAGTGCTGTGCTTTGGCCTTGCAGGCGCCGCGCCAACTCGGCCACGAAAGCACTGGTCATCGGTGGCGCAGAGCGCGCCAGGTCGGCAACCAGCAGCACCACATCCTTGGCGTCGAGCTCAGCGGTTGAAACCAGCCGGTCTGCCCAGTCGTTGGCCAGGCTGCGGTCGCTCCAGCTGGCCATCACCCGGGACGCGACCCGCCGCAGGTTCTCGATCAGTGCCAAACGCAGCATGATGGGAATGCCCCATAGCTCGCCCAGCGTCAGCGGTGTGATCACTTGGTAGGCCGCTACGAAACGGCTCAGACTGTCGCTATCGACCCGGCCATCGCCATGGGCGATGGTTTCCAGGGCAATGTCGTAAACCCGTGGCAAGGTCCGTGAAGGCCCATCATCCAGGCCAGGTAGCTCGCGGCAGTAGCCTTTGGGCAGATGTTTCTGCGCCGTACGAATCTGCTCTTCGACTAGATAGAAGTTGTCCAGCAACCATTCCGCAGCAGGTGTCGCCCGCTGGTTGGAGAGCGCTGCCACGCTCATCGCCTGGCAACTGCTGGCCAGTACCGCAGCGTTTTCGGATAGACGGTGAAGAAGGGCGTCGGAGGTGGGGGCGGGGCTAAGGTGATGCTGTTGGGCCAGATGGGCACCGTGGGTAGCCATCTGTTCTGCACTGAACAGTTCCGCGCGCAGGGCCGGCTCGTACTCGAAGGTGCGTGGTGTGGGCTGCCATAACCGTTGGATTGCTCTAAGCCATTGCCTATCCATGTTTTCCTTGGGGTGCAACCTGGGGTGCGGGCAACGCTGCAGCGATAACAATCAAGCAAGTGCAGCGGGCGCCCGAAATAGGAGTGTGGCCACAACGAGTGTGAAATCCTTGCAGGAGAGCGTCTGTCTGCTGGCGCACATAGCATCAGATCTGCCACTGCGGTTGCCTCAGCCACCCTCTACTTACTCGTGCTTGTATCGGTGTCTCCAGCTGCAGGGCACCGGGTTTAACCTGCGCCTGCCCAGGCAGCGGCGTAGCGGGTTGTGCGGATCCACAAGCGACCTGGGTGCCGGGCTGTTAAGCGTGTAGCCGAGCCATAAGGCAACGCCCGCTATCGGAGCCGGGCGTGCGATGGTGCTGGAGGTGCCGTTGTCGGCTCGAATCTACGTCTGGCTGGTATCCATTCCGGCCTTGTTGCCATCGAAATCCTCGGGTTCCACGGGCGGTGCTTCGTCTGGTAGCGAGGCGGGCTCGCTTTCGGTGCCGGTGCCCGGATCCAGGTCATCGTCGTGCTCATTGCCGTGCTCTCTGCCTGGCTGCTGGGCCAGGGGCCGTCTAATCACGCTCACCGAGCCCTGTGTGGGATTTACGGCTGCAGATGCTTGGGGCGCGACATAGCCTGGGTTGCCCTGGTAGTGGGGCGTCCCATCTTTCAGATTCATGACTTTCATGACGGTGTACCTCTAGGTAGGCCAAAGAGTTGGCCTACTTCATCCGAACGGGGGCCAGGGTACGAGGTTCATGTTCAAAGATGACCGCTGGGCGGATCGTGCCGCGGCAGGCTTAGCGGCCTACTGAGTACTGCTATGGCACGATAGTTATGGGGGCGGCCGGGATTGCATGAACCAAGGTGCACAGCTGAATCAGGCAGTGTTGCCGGGGTAGGCGCGCAAGTAGCGCCGTGCCTTGGCCGCGGGTCAAACCGCCTGTGCCTTGGCCAGTTTTTCGCCTTCAAGCCAGGCACCGATTTCGCAGGCCGGCATGGGTTTGGCGAACAGGTAGCCCTGAGCCCAGGCGCAGCCGAGGGTTTTCAGGGCGTCGAGTTCGTCGGTGGTTTCCACGCCTTCGACGATGCATTCCAGCTGCATGTCCTGGCTCAGGGCAACCAGCGATTTGACGATTTTGAAACTGGCCGGGTCGAGATGGATGTCGGTGACGAAGGTTCGATCCACCTTGAGCTTGGTCAGCGACAGCGCGTGGATGTGGCTCAGGCTGGAATAGCCGGTGCCGAAGTCGTCCAGAGAGATGCCGCAATCCAGTTCGCGCAACCGGCTGATGGTCCGCTGGGTTTGCGGCAGGTCCTGGATGGCCGCGGTTTCGGTGATTTCCAGATCGAGACAGGCAGCGGGGAAGCGGCTGCCCCTGATCAGCTCGACGATCTGCTGAGCGGCGTCCTCCGAGCCACAGTCGTGGGCGGACAGGTTGAAGGACAGGCGCATGCCCGCGGGCCAGTTCGCCGCGGCCGCCAGCGCTTTGCGCAGCAAGGGCAGCGTGAGGCGATTGACCAGGCCAGCACGCTCGGCAATCGGGATGAACTCACAGGGCGGCACGCTTCCTAGCTCCGGGCTTTGCCAGCGTGCCAGTGCCTCGAAGGCGACGGTTTGCCCGGTCTGGATATCCACGATGGGCTGGAACACCACATAAAACTCGCGATCCAGATCGGCCCTGCGCAGGGCCTGCTCGGTCAGCCCTTCGCGATTGAGCTGCTGGCGATGGTCGGCGCTGAACAGGCAGACCGTGCCCGGGCGATGGCGCTTGCTCTGATACAGGGCATAGTCGGCATATTCATACACTTGCATGGCGCTGGACGCCTGGTCCGGGAAGGTCGCGATGCCCAGTGACCCACTGATCTGAATCGGGATATCTACCAGCAGGAACGGCTCGCGCAGGCTGGCGCAGATTTTCTCGCCAAAGGCCTGCAGCTGGTCGTCGCTCATGACTCGCGTGATGATCAGGGCAAACTCGTCGCCGCCCAGGCGGGCCAGGTGCACACCGTCGTCGAGTAGCCCGGCCAGGCGCTGGCCAACTTGATAGAGCAGCCTGTCGCCCACGCTATGGCCATACAGGTCGTTGACCGGCTTGAAGCCGTCCAGGTCGATCAGCCCCACGGCGAGGCGAGTCTGCTGTTCACTGGCATGTGACAGCTGCGTGTCTAAGCGAGAAAAGAACTGCCGGCGGTTGGCCAGCCCGGTCAGGCTGTCCTGATTGGCCAGGTGCAGATTTTCCTCGCTGAGTTTGGCCGTATGTGCCTGCATGTTCACCAGCCGGGTGAAGTCGGCGTACTGGGCCTTGAGGATGATCAGCATGGCGATGGACACCAGCAGCACGTCGATCGCCGTAGCCACGAAGGTGATGATGTTGGTGGAGGCAAAGAACACCACGAATGCGGTGTTCACCACGGCGGTGATGGCCAGGGCGGCTGGCAGCAGGTGCATCATGCAGAAGATGCAGCCGATGACGGTGATCGCCATATAGAAGGCGACATGGGCCTGGGTATAGCCGTCACCGTAGGGAAACAGTGCCAGCGACCAGGCGGTGAATGCCACGGCCACGAAGGGAGCGAGTATGTTGGTGCGTTTGAGCGCCGTCAGCATGTGCTCCGGGCTACGCTCCAGCTTGCGCGTGCGTATCCACTCCACCGCACGAACCACGCCGAACAGCGTCATGAGCAGTGGGCAGTAGACCACCAGCCAGCGTGGCGCGACTGCATAGTGAGTGCCGGCCAGCATCAGGGTGTTGACCAGCAGGATGAAATACATCATCGGCAATTGGCGGGCCAGCGCAATGTATTGCGCCTTGACCAGGCCGGGGTTGTCCTTGGGCACGGACATCAATGCTCTTATTGCGAGCAGTGTTTTCTTCATCGGGCGATGCTCTGAAAATACAACCAGTTAAATAACCGAACGGATTGTCCTTTCCAGTCGTTACAACGCAGGGCCAAACATTGCTTTCGTGGGGTTGTATCGGCCGGTACTCGGATTACTGCAATCTTATGAGTAGTGGCACTTTGATTTCGTTCCGTCCGCTGGTCGCAATAGCGATCAGCGAGGCAGGTGCCGACCACGTAGCCTTGAGCTGGAAGGGAGGCCGAGTTGACCGATAACTTTGGTGGCTACGCCTACCTGGGCACCGAGTTACTGCGCGGCGTGTTGCGGGTATGCGGTGGCGCGGCTCATGACGCCATATGATCGAGGGGGCAGGCAGGTCACCCCAAAAAAAACACCCGTCTTCGCACCGCAGCTATTAAGTGGATGCACTTCTCGTCTGGGCGTTTTTGCGCTACCTGCGCGCTTTTCTGGTCCGATATCACGTCGTCAGGCAAGACCGCATTCACAATGCATCCCGCCTTTTCATTTGTCAGTTGTTATCCGGAGCGTCAGCCGAAAATATGTGCGGAAATTAGTTTTGAAATTTCCACTATCGCCGTTTTGCCGGTGAATTCGAATTTCACTTTGCCGAGTGCCGAAAAATAGATTTCCAGCTCCGAGTCCAGGTCGAAGGTGCCGGAAGTCTCGATCGAATAGGCGACGATGTTCTTGTAGGGCAGGGAGGTGAAGTCCTTCTTGCTGCCGGTAAGACCTTGCACGTTCACGGCGATGATGCGCTTGTTGGTGAACACCACGCCGTCGCGCATGGATTTGTAGGAATCGATGACCTGTTCATTTTCAAGTAACAGGGCGCTGACGCGTTGGGCGTATTCGTCGTTCTGCTTGAGTTTGAAAAAGCCTTTGTTATTGAAATCGATCATCCGTGGAACTCTCCATGACGGCGGTGGCTAGCCTGGCTAGAAGACCGCTACGGCGAAGATTTGGCAAGCGGCATAGCGGCCGAACGCGCTGGGCTTAATGGCTTCGCTCGACCATCCCCAGAATGATCGCCTGCAGCTCACCCTCTGCCTGTTCTGCGCTGATGTCGCCGGCCACGGCAGCGTCGCTGAGCGAGTCGGCGGCGCCGAGCATGGCCCACAGGCTGGCGACTGAAAGACCGCCTGCGTCGCAGAAGGGCGCCAGGATAGCTGCGCACTTTTCGATCAGCGCATGCTGGTACTGCTTCTTCACCGCGGCTAATTCCGGCGAGCCGGTGAGGGCGGCCACCACATCGGAGATCTCGCGGCCCTGGGTGAGTACGCAGTGCACATAGCTCGAGGCGATGACGCGGCTCTTGTCCGCCAGGGTCGGGGCTGCGGCTTCGATGGCAGCATCGAAGATCCGCGTTTGACGCTCGTCATAATCCTGATAGAGCGCGGCCAGCAGCCCATTACGCGTGCCGAAATGGTCGTAGACCACTGGCTTGGTGACACCTGCGGCCTCGGCCAGTCGGCCCAACGTCAGGGCGTCGGTGCCCTCGTTACCGATCAGCTGCCACGCCACCTCGAGCAACTGACGCGTGCGCTCCTCCCGTGGCAGGCGTCGACGTGGCGATTGGTTGGGCTGCGGGCTCATCGATACTCCGGGGTGGTTCAGAACGGCTCGGCGAACAGCTTACGGCCTATCGCCTGCGCCGTCTGCAGATGTGCCTCGGGGAAGCCGGGGGCCGAGGCCATCAGGAAGTGCGACGACGCGACCGGGGCGCCGCAGTAATCGAAGATGCCGTGTTCGATCTGCGTCTTCATCGCTTCTGCGTAAGCATGGCGCGTGAAGGTGCCGGCGTCCGCACCGCCGATGGCCACCAGGTGGACGGGCAGGCGCTGCAGCTTCTTCACCACCTTGCCGTTCTCGGCTTCCTCGTAGGCCCAGCCACCGGTGAGTACCCGGTCGATCCAACCCTTGAGCTGAGCCGGGAAGGACCACCAGTAGATCGGATAGACCAGCACCAGGGCGTCGGCCCGTTCGAGGCGGGCCTGCTCGGCGGCGACATCTGCCGGCACCGGGCCGCGTTTCTGGAACAGGGCGACATCCGCTTGGCTGTAAGTCGGGTCGAAGCCTTCGGCGGCCAGGTCGGCCAGTTCCACCGAGTGGGTGGGCGCGGAATGGCGTACACCATTGGCGAGCTGGGTGGCGATGGCGTGAGTGAGCGAGTGCGGATCCGGATGGGTGAAAACGATCAGGGCGTGCATCGGCGTTACCTCCAGTAGGTTTACCTACTATTGGTAACTTACTTTTGGTAGGTTGTCGAGCGGGCACAGGATCAACGGTGCAGCTGCGAGCAAACATTACTTGAGAATCAGCCGCAGTTGGCCCGTATAATCGCCCGTAACTTTTTGTGTCCGCCATTGCCTGGCGGGCCCCGTTGGGCTAGCCGCGCGGCTTTGCGAGCTGCGCGTGGATTTTGTGAGGAAAGGGTCAATGTCTGCTCATCGAGTAACGGGTCTGGCACGCGCGATCGCCGCGGGTGTGTTGTCTTCCCTGCTGTTCGCCACCGGTGTGCAGGCTGACGAGGCGGTAACCCTGACGCTGTACAACGGCCAGCACGAGGCCACCGGCAAAGCCGTGGCGGCGGCGTTCGAGAAGAAGACCGGCATCAAAGTACTGATCCGCAAGGGCGGCGGTGGCCAGCTGGCCAATCAGATCGCCGAAGAAGGCGACCGCTCACCGGCCGACATCGTTTACACCGAAGAGGCGCCGCCGTTGATCAAACTCGGCAGCCAGGGCCTGCTGGCCAAGGTCGATGACAGCACCCTCAAGCAGATCGACGCCAAGTTTTCCGATGACAACGGCAACTGGATCGGTATCACTTCGCGCGTGCGTGTGCTGGCCTACAACCCGGATCTGGTCACCGAAGCCGAGCTGCCCAAGAGCGTGCTGGAAGTGGCCAGCCCGGAGTGGGCCGGCAAGATCGCCTTCGTGCCGAGCAGTGGCGAGTTCCTCGGCCAGACCGCCGCGGTCATCCGCCTCAACGGCCGCGAAGCCGCCGAAGAATGGCTGACCGGTCTCAAGGCCTTCGGCTCCACCTACACCAACAACGTGATCGCCATGAAGGCTGTGGAGAACGGTGAGGTCGGCGCGGCGCTGGTCAACAGCTATTACTGGACGGCGCTGAAGAAAGAGAAGGGCGAGCTGAAATCCAAGCTGCATTACTTCGCCGACGGCGATGCCGGTGGCCTGTCGAGCGTTTCCGGGGCTGCCGTGGTCAAGGCCAGCAAGCACCCGAAGGAGGCGCAACAGTTCCTCGCCTTCATGATCAGCGAGGAGGGCCAGAAGGCCGTGCTCACCCAGTCCGCCGAATACCCGGTCAACCCCAAGGTGCCGGCCGACCCGCTGCTCAAGCCCTATGACCAGCTCAAGCCGCCGGCCATCACCGCCGCGCAGATCGGCCTGGCTGAGGATGCCCTGGAGCTGCAACGCGAAGTGGGTATGAACTGATCATGCAGCCCCAGGCGGTCAACCCGGAGCTGCCGCTGCCGGCACCGACCATCAGCAGCCGGCGTCGCAAGGCGCCGCCGATCTGGCTGCAGTTGCCGGTGCTGGCGCTATTGCTGGTCGCGGCGCTGCCGCTGTTCTTCGTGGTGGTGCGCGCCGCGCAGGTCGGCCCGCACGAAGCCTTCGCGCTGCTGTGGCGGCCGTTCGTGTTCGGCCTTCTGGCCAATACCCTGAAACTGATGGTGCTGGTGACCCTCGGCTGCGCGCTGCTCGGCCTGGCGCTGGCCTGGCTGGTGGAGCGCAGCGACCTGCGCTGGCGCCAGCAATGGAACGTGCTGCTGTGCCTGCCGTTCGCCATACCCTCGTTCGTCAGCGGCTTTACCTGGGTGTCGATCAGCCCGCTGTTCGAGGGCCTGGGCGGCACTGTGCTGGTGATGATCCTGTCCAAATATCCGCTTATCTATCTGCCGGTGGTGGCGGTGCTGCGCAACCTGGACCCGGCCATGGAAGAGTCGGCGCGCATGCTCGGCTGCAGCCGCCGCGAAGTGTTCTGGCGCGTCACCCTGCCGCTGTTGCGCCCGGCGCTGATGGCCACCAGCCTGTTGGTGGCGGTGCACATGTTGGTGGAGTTCGGCGCACCGTCGATCATGCGTTACCAGACCTTCACCACTGCCATCTATCAACAGTTCGAACTGGAGTTCAGCGGCAGCAACGCGGCCATGCTGTCGGCCTTGCTGCTGGGGCTGTGCATGCTGCTGCTGTGGGGCGAGTTCCGCCTGCGCGGGCGCGGCTATGCGCGTACCGGCCAGGGCGTAGCACGCAGTGCGGCGCGGGTGCGCCTGGGGCGCTGGGGCATCCTGGCGCAGGCGCTGTTGCTGGCTCTGGTGGTTGTTGGTTGTGGCGTGCCGCTGGTGATGCTGGGTTTCTGGATCGTTGATGGCAGCTCGGCCAGCTTCCCGGTCGCGGAGGTCGTCGCAACGCTGTGGTCGTCGCTGCGCTATTCCTTCGGTGGCGCCTTGCTCAGCTGCCTGCTGGCGCTGCCGGTGTGCCTGGTGGTGGTGCGTTACTACGGGCGCATGGCCACCCTGGCCGATCGCCTGCCGTATCTGCTGCACGCCTTGCCGGGGCTGTTGATTGCCCTGTCGCTGGTGTTCTTCGCCCTTGGCTACGTGCCGGCGCTCTACCAGACCAGCATCCTGCTGCTGGTGGCCTATGCATTGCTGTTCATGCCCATGGCCCAGGGGCCGATCCGGGTCGCCCTGGAAAAGGCCTCGCCGCAGCTCGAAGAGGCGGCGCGCACCCTGGGGCACACGCCGCTCGCGACCTTTCTGCGGGTGACCCTGCCGATCATTTTCCCGGCCATTGGCGCGGGCTTCGTGCTGGTGTTCCTCGACTGCATGAAGGAGCTGACAGCCACGCTGATTCTCGGCCCTACCGGCCTGGAAACCCTGGCCACCAAGGTCTGGTCGCACACCGGTAATCTGGAGTACGCCGGCGCCGCGCCCTATGCCGCGTTGATCGTGCTGGTGTCGGGGTTGCCGGTGTATTTGCTGACGACGCGGGCCTATCGCCGCTCTTGAATGCGGGCAGGAGGTGATGTCGCGGTATCGCGGCTTAACGCCCCCGCGTTCAAGGTGTATCGTGCGCAGCTCTCCAGCGCCCGTAGAGGCGCAATCGTTCAGACCTGATTAGCGTCACCGCAGTCCCGCTTCAGGAGCAGGTTTCATGAGTTTCACCCGTAGACAGGTGTTGGGTGGTCTGGTCGGCCTCGGCGTGGTCGGTCTCGGCGCTGGCGGCGCGCGTTATTGGCTGGGTCGCCCGTTTGATCGCAAGACCCACGACTACGAGCTGATCGCGGCGCCCCACGACATCGAACTGGTGCCTGGCCATGTCACCCCAGCCTGGACCTTCGGTGGTCAGGCGCCCGGCGTGGAGCTGCGCTGCCGCCAGGGCGACGAGCTGCGCGTGCGCTTTATCAATCACCTGCCCGAGCCCACCACTATCCACTGGCACGGCATCCGCCTGCCACTGGAAATGGACGGCGTGCCCTATGTGTCCCAGGCGCCGGTATTGCCGGGGGAATTCTTCGACTACCGCTTCGTCACCCCGGACGCCGGCAGCTACTGGTACCACCCCCACGAGTCCAGCGCCAAACAGCTGGGCCGTGGGCTAGTCGGCCCGCTGGTCATTGAGGAGCGCGAGCCTACTGGCTTCAAGCACGAGCGCACCCTGTGCCTGAAGAGCTGGCACGTGGACGAACAGGGCGGCTTCACCGAATTCAGCGTGCCCCGCGAAGCGGCGCGGGAGGGCACCCGCGGTCGCCTGTCGACCATCAACGGCGTGTCGTTGCCGACCCTGGAGTTGCCCGCCGGCCAGGTGGTGCGCCTGCGCCTGATCAACGTCGACAGCACCATCACCTATCGCCTCAATCTCTCGGGCGGCGAGGCGCGCATCTATGCTCTGGACGGCAATCCGATAAAACCACGCCCGCTGGGCAAGGACTACTGGCTGGGCCCGGGCATGCGCATCGACCTGGCGCTCAAGGTGCCGGCGGCTGGCAGCGAAGAATTGTCGCTGCGTAACGGGCCATTGCGCCTGGCGACCATCAAGTCGGTGGCCAGCGACGAGCCTGCCGCCGAATGGCCGCCGGCGTTGCCGCCGAACCCGGTGGCCGAGCCGGACTTGACGAAAGCCGAAACTCTGCGCTTCAACTTCGAGTGGGCCGCGGCATTGGCATCGCCTGCTGATGAGGCTGCCGGCCGCTACAAGTACTGGCAGATCAACGGGCAGGCCTGGGACATCAATGACAAGACCTGCGCCGACCGGCCCATCGCCAAGCTGAAAAAGGACGGTCACTACATCTTCGTGTTGCGCAACATGGCCCAGTACCAGCACCCGATCCACCTGCATGGCTTGATCTTCAAAGTGCTGGATTCCAACCGCCGCAAGATCGAGCCGTACTACACTGATACCTTCCTGCTCGGCAAGAACGAGACCGCGCGCATCGCCTTCGTGGCCGATAATCCTGGCGTGTGGATGTTCCACTGCCACGTCATCGACCATATGGAAACCGGTCTGATGGCCGCCGTCGAGATCGCCTGACGTGAGTGCCCTGATTTGAAAGCCCCGCTGATCATCGACCGCAGCCAGGACCAGCGCTTTATGCGCGAAGCGCTGGAGTTGGCTGCCGAAGGCGCTCTGCGCGGCGAAGTGCCGGTCGGCGCCGTGCTGGTGCAGGACGGCGAAGTGATCGGCCGCGGCTTCAACTGCCCGATCTCCACTTCGGATCCCAGCGCCCACGCCGAGATGGTCGCCATCCGCGCCGCCGCTCAGGCCATCGCCAACTACCGCCTGCCCGGCAGCACTCTTTACGTGACCCTGGAACCCTGCGCCATGTGCGCGGGGCTGATCGTCCACTCACGTGTGCAACGCGTGGTATTCGGCGCCAGCGAACCCCGCGCGGGCATGGCGGTAAGCCGAGGCCAGTTCTTCGATCAGGCCTTTCTCAACCACCGCGTGCGGGTCGAGGGCGGGGTGCTGGGCGAGGAGTGTGGTGAGGTGCTGAGGGCGTTTTTCAAGGCGCGGCGGGGATAGTCGGTGGCTATAGGGCCAGATATTTCTACGCCCGTGACAATACATGGGGAGTATCGGGATTGATCAAAGCAGGGATGTTTGCAGCGGTGGCACTGCTGGGCGCATCTGCCCAGGCGGCGGAGCGGCAGGTGTATCTGGTGGCCACGGTGCAGCTGGACGGCTCCAATCTGGCCCAGAGCATCTTTCTCCACGAGCCGCAGATCACAGAGTTGCAGGGTTGCCTGGATGCCGTACGCAAGGGGCAGCGTGAGCGCGACTGGATGCAGTATCACCACATCTTCCAGCGCGACAAATTCAAGGGCTTCACCGGGCATATGCATTACCGCTGTGTTTACAGCGACCTACAGATCAGCGGCTGGTACGACAAGATGCACTACAACCAGCCCTATCTGATCAGCATCGATGATGGTGCGGTGCTGAGCGTCAGCCGCCCGCCGAGCCTGGCGCAGTGCTCGACCCAGTGGAGTGCCTTGCCAGCGAAGAAGCAGGCGCAGAGTTTCTGCGCCATGGGCAATCAGACCGTCACGCGCTGAGGCGTTTTCGCTTAGCGAGCGCGCTCGAACACCAGGCTGACCTTGGCACCGCCAGGGCGCTGGAAACTTTCGATCATGCGATTGCCCTGTACCTCCATGCGCAGTTCCCGGGTGGTTCGTACGTCGCCGGTCCAGTTCGGGAAGGATGAGCCTTCCACGGTATTGCCGCTGAAGTCGCCCTGGGCATCGACGCTGTAGCGCCCGTACAGCGCCAGGCTGCTGGCCATCACGGCGCGGTTCTCCGCGTCGGTGCCGCCTCCGCGCTGGTCGGAGGCAAAGCGCGGAATGCGCGGGTCGTGCAGAAACTCCACGAAGTACAGATCCGGTGTGAATACCAGTCGGCCTTTCGGCTCGGGCCCGTAGGGATGGCTGATTACGCCGTCGTTTTCGACTTTGGCGGCGATCAGGTTCCAGGTTCCGGCGACCTTGTTCGATTTCGACTCGGCGTTGCTGCTCATGGCAGCCAGCAGCAACGTGGCCGCGGCTGCCAGGCGGGTCAATGAATGCAGATGCATTTCAGACCTCCTGGCTGTCGGCCGAGAGAGCCACATCACGCTGCGCTTCGAGCGCTTCGCGGCGCTCGGTCAGGACGCGGTGGATATTCTCATAGGCGGTGCTGCCCAGGGCCAGGCGCAGGGGCGGGTTGCTCGCATCGGCCGCCTGGATGATTGCCGCGACTGTATTGACGGCATCACCGCGGATTTCGAATTCGCCACTTTTGATCATTGCGTGCACTTGGCCGGCCGGCGTGTCCTGATAGGCGCCGGAGGGCGTAGCCAGGTCGAGGGCTGCGGCGAAGTTGGTGCCCGTCGGGCCGGGCTCGGCAAGGATGAAGTCGATGCCGAAGGGCGCGACTTCCTGGGCCACGGATTCGACAAAGCCTTCGATCCCCCATTTGCTGGCGTGGTAGAGGCTGAAGCCGGGATAGGCGATCTGCCCGCCTTCGGAAGACACCTGAACGATGCGGCCGCCACCCTGGGCACGCAGGTGAGCCAGGCTGCGGCGGATCAGTTGGATCGAGCCGGTCAGGTTGGTCGCCAGCACCCGTTC
Source organism: Phytopseudomonas straminea (assembly GCF_900112645.1). Lineage (GTDB taxonomy): Bacteria > Pseudomonadota > Gammaproteobacteria > Pseudomonadales > Pseudomonadaceae > Aquipseudomonas > Aquipseudomonas straminea. The sequence goes on from NZ_FOMO01000003.1 coordinate 29,194, forward strand.
GATCTGCTCGTCGCTCACCTGCTCGGCGGGGCCGAACAGGCCGTAGCCCGCATTGCTGACGATGACGTCGATACGGCCGGCGCGGGCGAAGGCGTGATCGATCACGCGGCTGATCTGCGTGGTGTCGGTGAGGTCCAGGGTGAGCACCTGCAGCTGTTCGCCGTATCGGTCGGCCAGTTCCTGCAGAGCTTGCTCACGGCGTGCGGTGGCGACTACCCGGTCGCCGCGCTCCAGCAGTTGGGTGGTCATGATCTTGCCGAGCCCGGAAGAAGCACCGGTGATAAGCCAGGTCTTGTTCATGCTGTGCACCTCGTTCGTTGCTTGATGGGTGCATTCACTGTAAACAGATTATTTGTTGTGATAATCGGCGTTAATTCGCATGAGCTGGTGAATGAGGATCAACAATGAGCAGGCCGTCGCTGAGTGATCTCACTGCCCTGATGGCGGTTGCGCAGCACCGCAGCTTTCGCAAGGCAGCCGATGAGCTGGGCATTTCCCGCTCCGCGCTCAGCCATGCCATCGCCGCGCTGGAGCGCCGGCTGGGTGTGCGCCTGCTGCACCGCACCACACGCAGTGTGGCGCCGACCGAAGCGGGGGAGCACTTCCTGCAGCGCCTGTCGCCGGTGCTGCAGGAACTTGATCAGGCCATCGATGCCTTGACCGAGGAGGGCGGTCACCCCACCGGGACCTTGCGCATCAACGGCGGCGAGGAGGCCATGCGCGTATTGCTCAAACGCGTGGTGCCTGCGTTTCTAGCGCGCTATCCGCAGGTTTCCCTGGATCTGGTCAGCGACGGTCATCTGGTGGATGTGGTGCGCGAAGGCTTCGATGCAGGTATCCGCCTGGCCGAGGCCGTGCCTCAGGACATGATCGCCGTCGCACTCAGTGAGGACTTTCGTTTTCTTGCCGTGGCCTCGCCCGAGTACCTGGCCAGCGCCGGGCGGCCCGAAACGCCTGAGGATCTGAGTAACCACTGCTGCATCCGCCAGCGTCTGCCCAGCGGCAAGCTGTATCGCTGGGAGTTCGAACAGCGCGGCCAGGAAGTCGCCGTGGATGTGCCGGGCAGCCTGACCCTCAACCATACGCAACTGATGATCGAGGCGGCCGCCGCCGGGCTGGGCATTGCCTATGTGCCGGACATGGCGGCGCAGTGCTGGCTGGAGGAGGGCAAGCTGGTCGCGGTGCTGGAGGACTGGTCGCCGCCGGTCGGAGGCTTGCGTCTTTATTACCCGGGCCACCGCCACGTGTCGGCGGCGCTGCGGGCATTTATCGAGGTGATGAAGAGCGTTCGCTAGCGGCGCCTGGGGAAAGGATTAAAGCGGCGCCTTTTCCTGCTGCTCCGGGTGATCCTTGCCGACGCCTGGCACGTGCAGGCCGCTCTCGGCGACCTGGCTGCCTTCCAGTTGCGGCTGGGTTACCCAGGTGAGGATGTCGTAGTAGCGTCGGATGTTGCGCACGAAATGCACCGGCTCGCCGCCGCGGGCATAGCCGTAGCGGGTCTTGCTGTACCACTGCTTCTGCGACAGGCGCGGCAGGATTTTCTGCACGTCCAGCCACTTGTTGGGGTCCAGGCCCTCGGCCTCGGTGAGCTTGCGCGCATCTTCCAGGTGGCCGCCGCCAATGTTGTAAGAGGCGAGGGCGAACCAGGTACGATCCGGCTCCTGAATGCTGTCAGGCAGTTGTTCTTTCACATGCACCAGGTACTTGGCGCCGCCCTGGATGCTTTGCTGCGGGTTGAGGCGGTCTGATACGCCCATTGCCTGGGCGGTGTTCAGGGTCAGCATCATCAGCCCACGCACACCGGTCTTTGAGGTGGCGCCAGGCTGCCAGAGTGATTCCTGATATCCGACGGCGGCAAGCAGGCGCCAGTCCAGGTCGTTTTCCTTGGCAGACTTGCGGAAGTGTTTCTCGTAGCGCGGCAGGCGTTGCTGCAGATGCTGCGCGAAGGTGTAGGCGCCCACGTAACCCAGAACGTCGACATGGCCGTAGTAGCGTTCTTTAAGGCGCTGCAGGCTGCCGTTGTCCTGGGAGCGGCGCAGGAAGCCGTCGACCTGCTCGAGTAGGCTGTCATCCTCGCCCGGTGCCACCGCCCAGACCAGGTTGCGCGAGTCACCCAGATCGAAGCCGACACGCACGTTGGGGAAATACACCTGGTTCATGGCCAGCTCGTTGGAGTCGACCAGGGTCAGGTCGATTTCGCCTTCGTCGACCATGCGTAGCAGGTCGACCACCTCGACATCGGATGACTCTTCATATTTAAGGTCAGGCACCTGAGCCTTCAGCGCGGCCAGTTGTTCGGCATGGCTGCTGCCCTTGAGCACCAGAATGCGTTTGCCGATCAGATCTTCAGGACGGCTCGGGCGGCGCTGACCGTTGCGGTAAACGATTTGCGGGGTCACTTCCAGGTAGGGCACGGAAAAGCGCGCGCTTTGCTGGCGGCCTGCGCTTTCCACCAGGCCGGCGGCGGCCAGCACCGGGCCACCCGGTTTGCCCAGGCGGGAGAAAAGATCGTCGAGGTTGTCGGCCGTCTGGATTTCCAGCTTGACGTCCAGGTCGTCGGCAAAACGCTTGACCAGCTCGTACTCGAAGCCGGTTTCACCGTTACGATCCTGGAAATAGGTGGCGGGGCTGTTGCGGGTTATCACGCGCAGCACGCCTTCCTCCTTGATCCGCTCCAGGCTGCTCGGAGGTTCCGCGCAGCCGCTGAGCATCAGGAGTAATCCGATCGCCGACAGCCAGCCGGCGTAGCGCTTGCCAATCAGGTTTGGAGAGGGCATCGGCGCAGTATACGCCAACGCCGTGCCGTTCCATATCTGGACAGTGCACGTGCGCTCTGCTAGGCGAACGCGCTTTCCAGAGGCGCGCCGGCTGGCCGGTCAGGGCATGAGCGGGCGTGCCGCGCTCGCCGCTTTAGGCTAGAATATGCGCCCTCAAAGCACACCCCCTTCCCAGAGGCTGTCCCCTGATGCTGATCCTGCGCGGCGCTCCCGCCCTTTCCGCCTTTCGCCACGGTAAATTGCTCGAGCAACTGACCAGTAAAGTGCCTGCTGTGACCGGCCTGTATGCCGAGTTCGCCCACTTTGCCGACGTCGACGGTGCGCTGAGTGCCGACGAAGAGCAGGTACTGGCCCGTCTGCTCAAATACGGCCCGAGCGTGCCAGTGCAGGAACCCAGCGGCCGTTTGCTGTTGACCATCCCGCGTTTCGGCACCATTTCGCCGTGGTCGAGCAAGGCCAGCGACATTGCCCGCAACTGCGGTTTGGACAAGATCCGTCGCCTGGAGCGGGGCATTGCCTACTATGTAGCCGGCGAGCTGAGCGACGCCGATGTGCAGCAGGTCGCCGCCGTATTGCATGACCGTATGACTCAGGTCGTGCTGAACAAGCTGGAAGACGCGGCCGGGCTGTTCAGCCATGCAGAGCCCAAGCCGCTGACCGCCGTGGACATCCTCGGTGGTGGCCGCCCGGCGCTGGAGAAGGCCAACGTCGAGCTGGGCCTGGCCCTGGCCGAAGACGAGATCGATTACCTGGTCAACGCCTTCCAGGGTTTGAAGCGCAACCCGCACGACATCGAATTGATGATGTTCGCCCAAGCCAACTCCGAGCACTGCCGCCACAAGATCTTCAATGCCAGCTGGGACATCGACGGCGAAAGCCAGGAGAAGTCGCTGTTCGGCATGATCAAGAACACCTACCAGATGCACAGCGAGAACGTGCTGTCCGCTTATAAGGACAACGCCTCGGTGATCGTCGGCCACACCGCCGGGCGCTTCTTCCCCAATCCTGAAACCCGCCAGTACGGCGCGGTGAAGGAGCCTGTGCACATCCTGATGAAGGTGGAAACCCACAACCACCCGACCGCCATCTCGCCGTTCTCCGGTGCGTCCACCGGCTCCGGCGGTGAGATCCGCGACGAGGGCGCCACCGGTCGTGGTGCCAAGCCGAAAGCTGGCCTGACCGGTTTCACCGTTTCCAACCTGAACATCCCTGGTTTCGAGCAGCCCTGGGAGCAGGCCTACGGTAAGCCCGAGCGCATCGTCACGCCGCTGGACATCATGATCGAGGGCCCGCTGGGCGGCGCCGCGTTCAACAACGAATTCGGCCGTCCGGCGCTGACCGGCTACTTCCGTACCTTCGAGCAATCGATTGCCACCCCGCACGGCGACGAAGTGCGCGGCTACCACAAACCGATCATGCTCGCCGGCGGCATGGGCAACATCCGTGAAGACCATGTGCAGAAGGGCGAGATCACCGTCGGCGCCAAGCTGATCGTGCTCGGTGGTCCGGCCATGCTGATCGGCCTGGGCGGCGGCGCCGCCTCGTCGGTGGCTACCGGTGCCAGCTCGGCCGATCTGGATTTCGCCTCGGTGCAGCGCGAGAACCCGGAAATGGAACGCCGCTGCCAGGAGGTCATCGACCGCTGCTGGCAGCTGGGCGACGCCAACCCCATCGCCTTCATCCATGACGTCGGCGCGGGCGGCATTTCCAACGCCTTCCCGGAACTGGTCAACGATGGTGGCCGCGGTGGCCGCTTCGAGCTGCGCAACGTGCCCAACGACGAGCCGGGCATGGCCCCGCACGAGATCTGGAGCAACGAATCCCAGGAGCGTTACGTGCTGGCGGTCAGCGCCAAGGACTTCGCGCGCTTCAAGGCCATCTGCGAGCGCGAGCGTTGCCCGTTCGCGGTGGTCGGTGAGGCCACCGAAGAGCCGCACCTGACCGTGACCGACAGCCACTTCGCCAACACCCCGGTAGACATGCCGCTCGAAGTGCTGCTCGGCAAGCCGCCGCGCATGCACCGTTCGGTGACCCGCGAGGCCGAGCTGGGCGACGATTTCGACCCGAGCAAGCTGGACATCAACGAAGCCGCCGAGCGCGTACTGCGTCACCCGGCCGTGGCCAGCAAGAGCTTTTTGATCACCATTGGCGACCGTACCATCACCGGCCTGGTCGCCCGTGATCAGATGGTCGGCCCATGGCAGGTGCCGGTGGCCGACGTTGCCGTGACCGCCACCAGCTTTGACGTCTACACCGGCGAAGCCATGGCGATGGGCGAGCGCACCCCGCTAGCCCTGCTCGACGCCCCGGCTTCCGGCCGTATGGCCATTGGCGAAACCATCACCAACATCGCCGCTTCGCACATCGAGAAACTCTCCGACATCAAACTGTCGGCCAACTGGATGTCCGCTGCCGGTCACCCAGGTGAAGACGCCCGCCTGTACGACACCGTCAAGGCCGTCGGTATGGAGCTGTGCCCCGAGCTGGGCCTGACCATTCCGGTGGGTAAAGACTCGATGTCGATGAAAACCAAGTGGAGCGAAGAGGGCGCGGAGAAGAGCGTCACCTCGCCGCTGTCGCTGATCGTCACCGGTTTCGCGCCGGTCGCCGACGTGCGCAAGACCCTGACCCCAGAGCTGCGCATGGACAAGGGCGAGACCGATCTGATCCTCATAGACCTGGGCCGTGGCCAGAACCGCATGGGCGCCTCGATCCTCGCTCAGGTGTACAGCAAGCTCGGCCAGCAGGCGCCGGACGTCGACGACGCCGAAGACCTCAAGGCCTTCTTCGCGGTGATCCAGGGCCTCAACGCCGATGGTCACCTGCTGGCCTACCACGACCGTTCCGACGGTGGCCTGTTGGTTAGCGTGCTGGAAATGGCTTTCGCCGGTCATTGTGGCCTCAACCTGCAGCTCGACGGTCTGGTCGAAAGCCGCGAAGAACTCGCCGCCTTTCTGTTCAACGAAGAGCTGGGCGCGGTGATCCAGGTTCGCCAGGACGCCACCCCGGACGCGCTCGCCCAGTTCAGCGCCGCTGGCCTGGAAGACTGCGTCGCGGTGATCGGCAAGCCGGTCAACAACGGCGACGTGGCCATCAGCTACAACGACCAACCGGTGTTCAGTGGCCAGCGCCGCTTGCTGCAGCGCCAGTGGGCCGAGACCAGCCATCGCATCCAGCGTCTGCGTGACAACGCCGACTGCGCGGATCAGGAATTCGATGCGTTGCTGGAAGAAGACAACCCGGGCCTGTCGATCAAGCTGGGCTTCGACGTCAACGACGACATCGCCGCGCCATACATCAAGAAGGGCGTGCGCCCGCAGGTTGCCGTGCTGCGCGAGCAGGGCGTCAACGGTCAGGTGGAAATGGCGGCGGCCTTCGACCGCGCCGGCTTCACTTCGGTTGACGTGCACATGAGCGATATTCTCGCCGGTCGCGTTGATCTGAATGACTTCAAAGGCCTGGTCGCATGCGGCGGCTTCTCCTACGGTGACGTGCTCGGCGCCGGTGAAGGCTGGGCCAAGTCGGCGCTGTTCAACACCCGTGCCCGCGACGCCTTCCAGGGCTTCTTCGAGCGCAAGGACAGCTTCACCCTGGGCGTGTGCAACGGTTGCCAGATGCTCTCCAACCTGCACGAGCTGATTCCGGGTACCGAGTTCTGGCCGCACTTCGTGCGCAACCGCTCCGAGCAGTTCGAAGCGCGCGTGGCCATGGTTCAGGTCCAGGAGTCGGCATCGATCTTCCTGCGTGGCATGGCCGGCTCGCGCATGCCGATCGCCATTGCCCACGGTGAAGGCCATGCCGAGTTCGAAAGCGAGGAAGCGCTGCTCGAAGCCGACCTGTCCGGCACCGTGGCGCTGCGTTTCGTCGACAACCACGGCAAGGTCACCGAAGCCTACCCGGCCAACCCGAACGGCTCGCCGCGCGGGATCACCGGCCTGACCAGCCGCGATGGTCGCGTGACCATCATGATGCCGCATCCGGAGCGCGTGTTCCGCGCCGTGCAGAACTCCTGGCGGCCGGACGAGTGGCAGGAAGATGGCGGCTGGATGCGCATGTTCCGTAACGCGCGGGTCTGGGTCGACTGATCAAGTCGCTCGCTGCACGAAACAGAAAAACGCCAGGCATTGCCTGGCGTTTTTCGTTTGCGGAATTGAGCAGTAACCGCTGGTTCAGATCGTCGGTTTTGAGACATGGCGCCTGGGTTTTTAAACGGCACCAGCTAGTCTGCAGGAAGTGATTGGCACCTTGCGGCAACCCCGAATGGTGCCTTCTCGGATAAGTCCGAATGTTTCAGCAGTGTTGGCTGTGTCACGAATCTTGCTAGGCAATGTGCCATCATGCTGTGGCATTATTGGCTCATTGTTTTCAGCGACTTGCAGTGGAGTAGTTGATGTACAAGTTGTGTTTCTACGTTCCGGAAAGCCATCTGGAAAGCGTGAAAGCGGCAGTATTCGCCGAGGGCGCCGGGCGCGCCGCTGGCTACGACCACTGCTGTTGGCAAACCCAAGGCCGTGGCCAGTTCCGCCCGCTGGAAGGCAGCAAGCCGTACATTGGCCAGAGCGGTGAGCTGGCGACCGTGTCTGAGTGGAAAGTCGAGCTGGTGGTGGGCGATGAGCTGATCCACAACGCCGTCAAAGCCCTGAAGAAAGCCCACCCCTACGAAGTGCCTGCTTTCGAAGTGTGGCGCTTGTCCGATCTGCAGTTCTAACCACCGCTTCTCGTCCCGGCTTCGCTCCTGCGGATCACCTCAGGGGCGAATCTCGATCAGCGTACCGTCCTTCACCAGCGTCCAGACCTCGCGCATGTCGGCGTTCTTCATGGCGATGCAGCCTTCGGTCCAGTCCAGGGTGTGGAAGAACCACTCCGGGTATTCATCGTCCAGCGGCGTGCCGTGGATCATGATCATGCTACCCGGCTTCACCCCGGCGGCCTTTGCCTGTGCCTGGTCACGAGCGTTGGGGTAGGAGATGTGCATCGACAGGTTGTACTTCTCGCTCTGGCGCCGCCAGTCGATCCAGTAGAAGCCCTCGGGCGTGCGCAAATCGCCCTCGCGCACCTTGGCGCCGACCGGCTGTTTACCTAAAGAAATGCGGTACGACTTCAGCGTCTTGCCCTGGCTGATCAGTTGTAGCCGGCGCTGGGATTTCTCTACCAATACCTTGTCGACGGTCGCCACGGGAGTGGCAGGCGCAGTGGCCGCGTGCCCGGCCAGGGCCAAAGAGAAGAGGGTGAAGGCGAGCAACCAGCGCATGGGGATTTTCGACTGAGCAGATGGCCGGCGGGCGGCGGAGGCTCATTCTAAAGGTTGCAGCATCGGGGCGCCTAGAGTCTGCTGCCCCGCGCATCGCTTTGCCTGGATAGCCTGATGTAGAGCGAAGCGAAACCCAGGAAGCGGTATTCGTTATGCCTTGGCCAGCATGGCTGAACAACGCTCCCCCGCGCGTCGCTTCGCTCAGCAACGGGCTACCGAAAACGAACAGCGCTACCTGGGAGGTCAATCCCAGGTAGCGCTGCGTTCAGCTCTAGGTTACGACGTGGCGGTCAGTACAACGACGGCAGCTCGTTGGGCCGCAGATCGAACACCAGCACTTCGGACTGCTGGCCGTTGCTCAGGTGCAGGTCGCGGGCATCGCGCACTCGCACACCGTCACCGGCCTGCAGCTGCTCGCCGTTGAGCTGGACGCTGCCGCGGGCCACATGGACGTAGGCGTAGCGGTCATCGCCGAGTTGCAGGTGCGCCTGCTCGTCAGCGTCGAACAAACCGGCGTAGACGCGGGCGTTCTGGCGCACGGTCAGCGAGCCATCGGCGCCGTCGGGCGAGATGATCAACTGCAGGCGGCCACGTTTCTGGGCTTCGCTGAAGTGCTCCTGCTGGTAGCGCGGTTCAGCCTGGCGTTCGCTCGGCACGATCCAGATCTGCAGGAAGTGCACCTGCTCGCTGTGCGAGTGGTTGAACTCGCTGTGCGATACGCCAGTACCGGCGCTCATCAACTGTACGTCGCCAGGGCGGATCACCGAGCCGGTGCCCAGGCTGTCCTTGTGTTCCAGGGCGCCTTGCAGCACGTAGGAGAAGATCTCCATGTTGCGATGCGGGTGCTCGCCGAAGCCCTGGCCGGCGCTGACGGTGTCGTCGTTGATCACCAGCAGGTCGGAGAAGCCACGCTCCTTCGGGTTGTTGTAGCTGGCGAACGAAAAGGTGTGGAAGGAGTTGAGCCAGCCATGGTTGGCATGGCCACGATCGGTCGCTTTACGGATAGCCAGCATGATGAATCCTCCGGTTGATGAGTGCGGCCTTGATTGGCGGCATGGAGGTGATATTACTGACTATCTGAGGATTGATTAATTGGCTGTAAATGGACTCATTGTCCGTTTCAGGTTGACGATTTCAGGCGTTCAGGTGCTCGATCTGTTGCTTGATGAAATCCGAAAACACCTGAACCGCACGGGCCGATTGGCGGTGCTGCGGATAGACCGCATACACCGCCGCCGACGCCGGCCAGTGCTGTTTGAGTATCGGCACCAGCGCGCCGCTCGCCAGGGCCTGGCCGACGATAAAGGTGGGCAGGTAGGCGATGCCCATGCCGGCGATGGCCGCATCGCGAATCAGCTCGCCATTGTTGGCACGCAGTTGGCCGCGCATGCTCAGGCTTCTCGGCTTGCCGGTCTCGCGCAGGCGCCATTCCACGTGGCGGCTGTGCCCGTAAAGCAGGCAGGCATGCTGCTGCAGTGCGTCGAGGTTGGCCGGCGTGCCATGTTCCTCCAGGTAAGCGGGGCTGGCGCAGAGGATGGTCTGCATGTCGGTCAGGCGCTTGGCGATCAGGCTGGAGTCTTCCAGGGTGCCGATGCGGATCGACATGTCGTAGCCGTCAGCGAGCAGATCCACGGCGCGGTCGTTGAGGTCGATCTCCAGGTTGATGTGCGGGTGCTGCCGCATGAACAGCGGCAGCACATGGCTCAGGTGCAGGGTGGCGAAGGTCATCGGCGCGCTGACCCGCAGGGTGCCGCGCAGGGACGCGCCCTGAGCCGATACCAGCTCCTGGGCGTCGCGCAGGTCGGCGAGAATGGTGATGGCCTTGTCGTACAGCAGCAGGCCCAGTTCCGTGGCCTGCAGACGGCGCGTGGTGCGGTTGAGCAGGCGGACGCCGAGCAGTGCTTCGAGGGCGGCGACGCGACGGCTTACGTACTGCTTGGTCACCCCGAGGGCATCGGCGGCGGCGGTGAAGCTGCCGGCGTCCAGGGTGGTGACGAACAGGCGCAGGTCTTCGACGTTCATGGGCATTCTCGTTGGCAAGGCGGCGATTATTACCGGGTGCGTGGGCTTCGCGCCATCGGCTATCCTCGGCGTCTGCCTCAACTGCCCAGGACGCGTCGATGTTCACCAGCAAGTTGCCCGCTGTCGGCACCACCATCTTCACCACCATGTCCCAGCTTGCGGCCCAGACGGGCGCCATCAACCTGTCCCAGGGCTTCCCAGATTTCGACGGCCCCGAAGCGCTGCGCGAGGCCCTGGCCCGGCATGTGGCGGCGGGGCACAACCAGTACGCACCGATGGCCGGGTTGCCGGCGTTGCGCGAGCAGATCGCCCTGAAGATCGAGCGGCTCTACGGGCGCAACGTCAGTGCGGACAGCGAAGTAACCGTCGCGCCCGGCGCTACCCAGGCGATCTTCTGCGCGATCCAGGCGCTGATCCATCCCGGCGACGAGGCCATCGTCTTCGACCCCTGTTACGACAGCTACGACCCGAGCGTGACCCTGGCTGGCGGGCGCTGCATCCATGTGCCGCTGGCCGAGGGGAGCTTCGCCATCGACTGGCAACGCCTGGAGGCAGCGCTGAGCCCGCGCACCCGGCTGATCATCCTCAACACGCCGCACAACCCCAGTGGCGCGCTGATCAGCCGCGACGAGCTGGACCGCCTGGCCGCGCTGATCCGCGATCGCGACATCCATATCGTCAGCGACGAAGTCTACGAGCACTTGGTGTTCGACGGTCGCCAGCATGCCAGCGTGTTGGCTCACGACGAGCTGTACGCGCGGGCCTTCGTGGTCAGTTCATTCGGCAAGACCTACCACGTCACCGGCTGGAAGACCGGCTACGTGGTGGCGCCGCCGGCGCTGAGCGCCGAGCTGCGCAAGGTACACCAGTACGTCAGCTTCTGCGGGGTGACGCCGCTGCAGTACGCATTGGCCGACTTCATGGCCGCCTGCCCGGAGCATGTGGCCGAGCTGCCGGCGTTCTACCAAGCCAAGCGCGACCTGTTCTGCGACCTGCTGGCCGGCTCGCGTTTCACCTTCACGCGTACGCCGGGTACCTATTTCCAACTGGCCGATTATTCGGCGATCCGCCCGGACCTGGACGATGTGGCCATGGCCCAGTGGCTGACCCGCGAGCATGGCGTGGCGGCGATTCCGGTGTCGGTGTTCAGCGAGCGGCCGGACCCCTCACAGCTTCTGGTGCGCTTCTGCTTCGCCAAGCGCGAGGACACCCTGCGCCAGGCCGCGGAAAAACTCAGCGCCATCTAGCACCTCGTAGGGTGGACAACCGCGAAACGTTGTCCACCGCTTGGCAAGCGATATCACGGGAGCGACATCGATGAGCAAACAAGACCATCTCGAACTGGCGCTGATCCAGAGTGACCTGGCCTGGCACGACCCTGCGGGCAACCGCGCTCACTTCGAGACGCAGTTGCTGCAGGCCGCGGGCGCCGATCTGGTCATCCTGCCGGAGATGTTCAGCACCGGTTTTTCCATGCAGTCCGCCGAGCTGGCCGAACCGGAAGACGGGCCGACCAGCCGCTGGCTCAGTGAGCAGGCGCAGCGCTTCAATGCGGTGATCACCGGCAGCCTGATCATCCAGGCCGCCGATGGTAGCTACCGCAACCGCCTGCTGTGGGCGCGGCCGGATGGTTCGCTGGCCCATTACGACAAGCGCCACCTGTTTCGCATGGCCGGCGAACACCAGCACTACGCTGCCGGTGAGCGTCAGGCGCTGTTCGAGGTCAAGGGTTGGCGCGTACGCCCGCTAATCTGTTACGACCTGCGCTTTCCGGTGTGGAGCCGCGATGCCGAAGGCACCGACCTGCTGCTCTACACCGCCAACTGGCCGGCAGCGCGGCGCCTGCACTGGAACCGCCTGCTGCCGGCGCGGGCCATCGAAAACCTTTGCTACGTGGCGGCGGTCAATCGCATCGGCGTGGACGGCAAAGGCCATCCCTACAGCGGCGACTCCCAAGTGCTGGATTTCCAGGGCGACAGCCTGCTCGATGCACATGACAAGGCCGGCGTATTCCGCCAGCGCCTCGACGCTGCGGCCCTGGCCGCCTACCGCGAGCGCTTCCCGGCACATCAGGATGCTGATCCGTTCGAGTTTCGCTGAGCCAGAAATGCCAACGGCCCGGTTCGCGAAGGCGAGACCGGGCCGTTGGGCAATCAGGCGCTGACGTTACGCCGCGTCCTGATCCTTGGCCAGGGAGGCCATGTCGATCACGAAGCGGTATTTCACGTCACTCTTGAGCATGCGCTCGTAAGCTTCGTTGATGTTCTGGATATCGATCAGTTCGATGTCCGAGACGATGTTGTGTTCGGCGCAGAAGTCGAGCATTTCCTGGGTTTCGGCGATGCCACCGATCAGCGAGCCAGCCAGGCGGCGGCGTTTGAAGATCAGCCCGAAGACTTCCGGCGACGGGTGCGCCGAATCCGGTACGCCGACCAGGGTCATGGTGGCGTCGCGCTTGAGCAGGCCGAGGAAGGCATCCAGGTTGTGCGGTGCAGCCACGGTGTTGAGGATGAAGTCGAAGCTGTTGACGTGGGCCGCCATCTCGTCGGCGTTCTTCGATACCACCACTTCGGCTGCGCCCAGACGCAGGGCGTCTTCACGCTTGTTCGGCGAGGTGGTGAACAGCACCACGTGAGCGCCCATCGCAGCGGCGATCTTCACGCCCATGTGGCCGAGGCCGCCGAGGCCGACGATACCCACCTTGTCGCCCGGCTTGACGTTCCACTGGCGCAGCGGGGAGTAGGTGGTGATCCCGGCGCACAGCAGCGGCGCAACGGCGGCCAGGTTGTCGGTGTGACGGATGCGCAGGACGAACTTCTGGTCGACGACGATGGCGTCGGAGTAGCCGCCAAAGGTGTTTTCGCCGCCGAAGAGCGGGCCATTGTAGGTGCCGGTGAAGCCGTTCTCGCAGTATTGCTCCAGGCCTTCGGAACAGGACGGGCAGCTCTGGCAGCTGTCGACCATGCAGCCGACGCCGGCCAGGTCGCCTACCTTGAAGCCGGTCACGTCGCTACCGACGGCAGTGACCTTGCCGACGATCTCGTGGCCGGGCACCGAGGGGTACAGGGTGTTCTTCCACTCATTGCGTGCGGTGTGCAGGTCGGAGTGGCAGACGCCGCAGTAGAGGATGTCGATCTGCACATCGTTTGCGCCGACGGCGCGGCGCTGAAAGCGGTAGGGCGCGAGAGGTTTGCTGGAGTCCTGGGCGGCATAGCCGAGAATGGTGGTCATGGGCAATTCCTATCGTTTGAAAATCAACGGCTTGTGGCCGTGTGGGGTGGATAAGCGTAGTGCAGCCCCGCGTCGAGGCGATTGCACAATCCTGTCGCTGTCTGTCCCGATCCTCTTGGGTCTTTTAAGAAAGTGCGCTGCGGCAGATGGTTCCATGAGCGGTCTCGGCACTATCCGAGTGGCAGCAACTAGCGGCTGTTCAGACGCGCGCGCAGCAGCGGGGTGAGCTCGTCAAATAGTGTTTGCACCGAGCGCAGCGCCAGGCAGTCGGGGCGGGTCAGCAGCCACAGGTCGGTGTCGCAACCGGCCAACGCATCGCTCAGGCGCTCCACACCAGCCAGGCTGCGAGCCATGAAATCGGGCAGGGCGGCGATGCCCAGGCCGCCCTGTACCAGGGTGGCGACCGCCGACATGCTGCTGCAGCGATAGCGTGGCACCAAGCTGGGGTGCGCCTGGTGACGCCAGGCCACGGTGAGGTGATCGGGCATGGAATCGTCGGGGGCGATCCACGGCACCGAGGTGGGCGATTGCAGGAAGGCATCGCGGTGCTCCGGGCGGCCGCAGATGTAATAGGCGGTGTGGCCGAGCTGGCGGCCGACCAGGTGCTCGGGCGGTGCGTTGGACAGGCGCAGGGCGATGTCGGCGTCGCGGCGACTGAGGTTGGCGAAGGTGTTGGTGGTGGCCAGCTCCAGCGACAGCGCCGGGTAGCGCGGCATCAGCTCGGCCAGGCTGGGCAGCAGCAGGTTCTGCAGTACGGCATCGGTGCAGGTCAGGCGCACTGTGCCGCTAATCACTTTCTCGCCATGCTGCAGGGCGATGCGCGCCGCATCCAGTGCCTGCTCGGCGCGTTCGGCCTGCTCGGCCAGGGCCTGGGCGCTCTGGGTCGGCATGTAGCCGCGGCGGCTTTTCTCGAACAGGGCGATGCCCAGATTGGCCTCCAGCTTGCGGATGGCGCGAAACACCGTCGAAACGTCCACCTGCAATTGCTCCGCGGCCCGGGCCAGAGAGCGTCCACGCACCAGGGCGAGCACCAGGGCGAGGTCGACGTGGCTGATCTGGTATTGCGTCGGTGCAATCATCAATTGTTCTGCTGCCAGTATCGGTTGCGTATGCGCCCACTTATACTCAGGGCGTTGCCCAGAATCAAATCCGCTAGCGGATACCCAGAATAAATGAGGCGCCAAGGCTCGTGAGATGTCTTCCGCGGGCGCGCCGATGCGAAAGGATGTATTTCCCATGACTTCGGTTTCCCCACGTGTCGTTCAGCTCAATGAAGCGAACACCTTTCTCAAGGAACACCCTGAGGTTCAGTACGTCGACCTGCTGATTACTGACATGAACGGTATCGTGCGCGGCAAGCGCGTCGAGCGCGCCAGCCTGCACAAGGTCTATGAAAAAGGCATCAACCTGCCGGCTTCGCTGTTCGCCCTGGACATCAACGGCTCCACCGTGGAAAGCACCGGCCTGGGCCTGGATATCGGCGATGCCGACCGCATCTGCTACCCGATCCCCGGCACCCTGTGCAACGAGCCCTGGCAGAAGCGCCCGACCGCGCAACTGCTGATGACCATGCACGAGCTGGATGGCGCGCCGTTCTTCGCCGATCCACGCGAAGTGCTGCGCCGTGTGGTGCAGAAGTTCGACGAGCTGGGCCTGACCATTTGCGCGGCCTTCGAGCTGGAGTTCTACCTGATCGATCAGGAGAACGTGAACGGCCGTCCGCAGCCGCCGCGCTCGCCGATCTCGGGCAAGCGCCCGATCTCCACCCAGGTGTATCTGATCGACGACCTCGACGAATACGTCGACTGCCTGCAGGACATGCTCGAAGCGGCCAAGGAGCAGGACCTGCCGGCCGACGCCATCGTCAAGGAAAGTGCGCCAGCGCAGTTCGAAGTCAACCTGCACCACGTCGAAGACGCCATCAAGGCCTGCGACTATGCGGTACTGCTCAAGCGCCTGATCAAGAACATCGCCTACGACCACGAGATGGACTCGACCTTCATGGCCAAGCCCTATCCAGGCCAGGCGGGTAACGGTCTGCACGTGCACATCTCGCTGCTCGACAAGAAAACCGGCCAGAACATCTTCGCCACCGAAGACCCCGAGCAACACGCGCCGCTGCGCCATGCCATCGCCGGGATCCTCGACACCATGCCGGCGTCGATGGCCTTCCTGTGCCCGAACGTCAACTCCTACCGCCGTTTTGGCGCGCAGTTCTACGTACCGAACGCGCCGAGCTGGGGCCTGGACAACCGCACCGTGGCCGTTCGTGTGCCGACCGGCAGCAGCGATGCGATCCGCATCGAGCACCGTGTGGCCGGTGCCGATGCCAACCCGTATCTGATGATGGCCTCGATCCTGGCTGGTATTCACCACGGTTTGACCAACCAGCTGGAGCCCGGCGAGCCGATCGAAGGCAACTCCTATGAGCAGCTGGAGCAGAGCCTGCCGAACAACCTTCGCGATGCCTTGCGTGAGCTGGACGACAGCGAAGTGATGAACAAGTACATCTGCCCCGAATACATCGACATCTTCGTCGCCTGCAAGGAAGCGGAGATGCAGGAATTCGAAACCACCATTTCCGACCTCGAATACAACTGGTACCTGCATACCGTCTGATGGAGTGATGAATATGAGCACCATGACTCGCCAAGATTGGGAGCAGCGCTATAACGATCTGCGCATCGAGGGGCGCGCCTTTATCGACGGCAGCTACCGTGATGCCGTAGGCGGCGAGACCTTCGACAGCGTCAGCCCGGTTGATGGCCGTCACCTGGCCAGTGTCGCCAGTTGCATGGCTGAGGATGCCGAGCTGGCCGTTAAGGCTGCCCGCGCCGCGTTCGAGCGTGGCGACTGGGCCAGCCTGGCACCGGCGCAGCGCAAGCGCGTGCTGATCGCCTTCGCCGACAAGTTGATGGCCAATGCCGAGGAGCTGGCGCTGCTGGAAACCCTCGACATGGGTAAGCCGATCAGCGATTCGCTGAGCATCGACGTACCTGGCGCGGCCAATGCCATCCGCTGGAGCGCCGAGGCTATCGATAAGCTATATGACGAAGTCGCGCCGACGCCCCACGATCAGCTTGGCCTGATTACCCGCGAACCGGTCGGCGTTGTGGCTGCCATCGTGCCGTGGAACTTCCCACTGTTGATGTCCAGCTGGAAGCTCGGGCCGGCCCTGGCCACCGGTAACTCGGTGATCCTCAAACCCTCCGAGAAGTCGCCGCTGACCGCCATCCGTGTCGCCCAGCTGGCCCTGGAGGCGGGCATTCCGGCCGGCGTGTTCAACGTGCTGCCCGGTTACGGTCACACCGTGGGCAAGGCTCTGGCCCTGCACATGGACGTCGACACCATCGTGTTTACCGGCTCTACCAAAATCGCCAAGCAACTGATGATCTATTCCGGCGAGTCGAACATGAAGCGCGTCTGGCTGGAGGCCGGCGGCAAGAGCCCGAACATCGTCTTCGCCGATGCACCGGACCTGCAGGCCGCCGCCGACGCAGCAGCCACCGCCATCGCCTTCAACCAGGGAGAAGTTTGCGTGGCGGGTTCGCGCCTGCTGGTGGAAAGCTCGATCAAGGAGCGCTTCCTGCCGATGGTGGTCGAGGCGCTGCAGCAGTGGAAACCCGGCCATGCACTGGATCCGAAGACCCGTGTCGGTGCGCTGGTCGATGACGGCCACCTGGCCACCGTGCTCGGCTTCATCGAATCTGGCCGCGAGGAGGGCGCCGAGATCCTGATTGGTGGCGAACGTGCCCTGCGGGAAACCGGCGGCAGCTACGTGCAGCCGACGATCTTCGCCGGTGTGGACAACGCCATGCGTATCGCCCGTGAGGAAATCTTCGGCCCGGTGCTGTCGGTGATCACCTTCGACAGCGACGAAGAAGCCATTCGCATCGCTAACGACACGCCCTATGGCCTGGCTGCGGCCGTGTGGACGCGCGACATTTCCCGCGCTCACCGCACTGCCCGGGCGCTTCGGGCCGGCAGCGTATGGGTGAACCAGTACGACGGCGGCGACATGACCGCGCCGTTCGGCGGCTTCAAGCAATCGGGCAATGGCCGCGACAAGTCGCTGCACGCCTTCGACAAGTACACCGAACTGAAAGCGACCTGGATAAAAATCTAAGTAAGGGATGCGCCCCGCTGCCACAGCGGGGCGCCTGTGCTTTGGCCTCATATTTAGGCGCTTTGGGAGATATTCCATGACTCAACACGTCGACAGTTACTACGCCGCCTCGCGCAATCCGCGGGTCGATTACCCTGTGCTCACCGAAGTCGTCGAGACGGATGTGTGCATCATCGGCGCCGGTTACACCGGTCTTTCCACCGCGCTGTTCCTGCTGGAGAACGGTTTCCGGGTGACCGTACTGGAGGCCGCCAAGGTCGGCTTCGGCGCCTCGGGCCGTAACGGCGGGCAGATCGTCAACAGCTACAGCCGCGATATCGATGTCATCGAGAAACAGGTCGGCGCACGCCAGGCCCAGTTGCTCGGTGAAATGGCCTTCGAAGGTGGGCGCATCATTCGCGAGCGCATCGCCAAGTACAACATCCAGTGCGACTTGAAGGATGGTGGCGTGTTCGCTGCCATCACGGGCAAGCAGATGGGCCACCTCGAGGCCCAGAAGAAGCTGTGGGAGCGCTACGGGCACACCCAGCTGGAGCTGATGGACGAGCGTCGCATCCGCGAAGTGGTCGGCACCGAGCGCTATGTCGGCGGCATGCTGGACATGAGCGGCGGCCATATCCACCCGCTCAACCTGGCCCTTGGCGAAGCCGCAGCCGTCACTTCGCTGGGTGGCGCGATTTACGAGCAGAGCCCGGCCACCCGTATCGACCGTGGCGCGCAGCCGGTGGTGCATACGCCGAAAGGCCAGGTGAAGGCCAAATTCGTGGTGGTAGCGGGCAACGCCTATCTGGGCGGTTTGATGCCCGAGCTGGCCGCCAAGTCGATGCCCTGTGGCTCCCAGGTGCTGGCCACCGAGCCGCTTTCCGACGAAATGGCACGCAGCCTGCTTCCGCAGGATTACTGCGTGGAAGACTGCAACTACCTGCTCGACTACTACCGCCTCAGCGCCGACAAGCGCCTGATCTTCGGTGGCGGTGTGGTCTACGGCGCCCGCGACCCGGCCGATATCCAGGCGATCATTCGCCCCAAGCTGCTCAAGACCTTCCCGCAGCTTGCGAACGTGAAGATCGATTACAGCTGGACCGGCAACTTCCTGCTGACCCTGTCGCGCCTGCCCCAGGTCGGCCGTATCGGCGACAACATCTATTACTC
Organism: Phytopseudomonas straminea; assembly: GCF_900112645.1. Taxonomy (GTDB): domain Bacteria; phylum Pseudomonadota; class Gammaproteobacteria; order Pseudomonadales; family Pseudomonadaceae; genus Aquipseudomonas; species Aquipseudomonas straminea. The sequence goes on from NZ_FOMO01000003.1 coordinate 47,753, forward strand.
CCAAGGCTGCAGTGGCCATGGCGTGACCTATACGCACCTGGCCGGCAAGGTGCTGGCCGAGGCCCTGCGTGGCCAGGCCGAGCGTTTCGACGCCTTCGCCAGCCTGCCGCATTACCCGTTCCCGGGCGGCCAGCTGTTGCGTGTGCCGTTCACCGCCCTGGGCGCCATGTACTACCAGCTGCGTGATCGGCTGGGTATCTGATGCAGCACCTGCCGGCGCGCCAAGCCGGCAGGCTTTTCCGGAGAGAAGACCATGACCCGCATGCCCCTGATCGGTGTGACTGCCTGCCGGCAGATGCTTGGTAAATACGATTCGCACACGGTCGGCGACAAATACGTCGAAGCGGCGGCTTACGCCGGTCTGCCGGTAGTGCTGCCGGCGCGCAGCACGCCGACCGACCCGCAGCAGCTGCTCGAACAACTCGACGGCATCCTCTTCACCGGCTCGCCGTCCAACGTCGAGCCACGTCACTACCAGGGCACGCCGAGCCTGGAAGGCACCCAGCACGATCCGAGCCGCGACGCCAACACGCTGCCGCTGCTGCGCCTGGCGATCGACAAGGGCGTGCCGGTATTCTGCATTTGCCGTGGCTTTCAGGAGCTCAACGTGAGCCTGGGCGGCACCCTGCATCAGCGCGTGCAGGAACTGCCGGGTTACATGGACCACCGCGAGCCGCAACGCGACTCGGTGGCCGAGCAATACGCGCCGCAGCATGCGGTCAGCGTGCAGCCGGGCGGCATTTTCGAGCGGATCGGCCTGCCGATGGAGTTCCAGGTCAACTCGCTGCACAGCCAGGGCGTCGACCGCCTGGCCGAGCGCCTGCGCGCCGAAGCACTGGCGCCGGATGGCCTGATCGAAGCGGTGTCGATTCCCGACGCGCCGGGCTTTCTGATCGGCGTGCAGTGGCACCCGGAGTGGCGCTTCACCGAGAACCCCGAGTCGCTGAAGCTGTTCCAGGCCTTTCGCGAGGCCTGCCAGGCCTACGCCCAGGCCCGCGACGCCCGCTAAAACCGGCCGGAACCCGTCTGGGTTCCGGCTGCTCTGACCTGAACGTATCGGGATCCCGTATTGGCCTTGCTGCCACGCCCCCTCGGCGCACGCCAGACGCTCGGCTGATCCCGGCCACGTTCGCAAACAAGTCCAAGACGATGGCAGAGAGTTATGAGTGATTACACGAACGCGCCGGCTTCCCCGGTGCAGGCTACGCCTGCTGCTGGCGCTGCGGCGCTGGTGTCCGGTAAAGGCCTGGCCCAGGGCAAAGTCGGTTTGCTGGCTTGCGTGGTGCTAGGCATTTCTACGATTGCACCGGTTTATACCCTGACCGGCGCGTTGGGTCCGACCGTGCGCGAGGTCGGGGTTTACCTGCCTGCAGTATTCATCGTCGGCTTTTTGCCGATGCTGCTGGTGGCCCTGGGTTATCGCGAGTTGAATGCCGCAGAGCCGGACAGCGGCACCTCATTCACCTGGTCGGCGCGGGCCTTTGGGCCAATGATCGGCTGGATCGGCGGATGGGGGCTGGTCACTGCCACCACCATCGTGCTCTCCAACCTGGCGGGCATTGCGGTGGATTTCTTCTATCTCTTTCTTGCCCAGCTCACCGGGCTGGACTGGCTGGCAGACCTGACGCGCAACCTACTGGTGAACATCGTCACCTGCTGCGTGTTCATCGCCCTGGCGGTGTGGGTCTGTTGCCGCGGTATTGGCATGACCATGGGCGTGCAATACACCCTGGTGGCATTGCAGTTGTTGGTGCTGATCGGTTTCTCCATTGCCGCCTTCGTCGCGGCGCCCGAGAGTTCGCCGGTGGTCTTCCATCCCGAGTGGTTCAACCCGTTCAACATTGATTCGTTCTCCGCATTTGCGGCGGGCCTGTCGCTGTCGATCTTCATCTTCTGGGGCTGGGACGTGTGCCTGACGGTGAGCGAGGAGTCGGTGGGCAGCGAGAAGGTGCCGGGGCGCGCGGCGACCCTGACCGTGCTGCTGATTCTTGCCCTGTACCTGTTCACCGCGGCGGCCACCCTGCAGTTCGCCGGCACCGGTGAAACCGGCCTGGGGCTGGGCAATGCGCAGATCCAGGAAAACGTCTTCGCCCATCTGGCAGGCCCCGTGATGGGCCCGCTGGCGATCCTGATGTCCATCGCCGTGCTGGCCAGCACCGCCGCCTCGCTGCAATCGACCTTCATCTCGCCGGCGCGCACCTTGCTCGCCATGGGCTACTACCGCGCGGTGCCCAAGCGCTTCGCCCGCGTGCACCCGCACTCGCAGACGCCGCGTTACGCGACCATCGCCGCCGGCCTGGCTACTGCAGTGTTCTACGTGACCATGCGCACCCTGAGCGAGAACGTGCTGGCCGACACCATCACCGCCCTGGGCATGATGATCTGCTTCTACTATGCGCTGACGGCGTTCGCCTGCGTCTGGTATTTCCGCCACAGCCTGTTCGACACCGCGCGGCATTTCTTCATGCGCGGCCTGTGCCCGCTGGTGGGCGCGGTGATGTTGTCGATCATCTTCTGGCAGACCACCCTGGACAGCATGTCGCCGGACTTCGGCAGTGGCTCGCACATCGGCGGCCTCGGCCTGGTGTTCGTGATCGCCGTGGTGGTGCTACTGCTTGGCCTGGTGCTGATGTTCATCGCTCGCTGGCAGGCGCCGGCGTTCTTCGACGGCATCACCCTGCAGAAGCAGATGAAACCGGTAAAAGCTGAGGCGTAGCCTGGTGTTGAGCGCAGCGATACCCAGGTCAATTCCCGGGTGTCGCTGCGCTCGACCCGGGCTACGGAAGCATGGTTCTGGAAAACAAAAAGGGACGCCGAAGCGTCCCTTTGTCGTTTACCGCAGGCTGCTGATCAGGCTGCCTGGGTCTTTTCCTCGGCTTGTTTCACGGCCCTGTTCAGGGCGCTGAACAGGGCACGGAAACTCGCCGTGGTGATGTTCTCGTCGATGCCGATGCCGTGCAGCGGGCGTTGGCCGTCGAGGCGGATCTCGATGTAGCAGGCCGCCTTGGCGTTGGCGCCGCCACCGATGGCGTGCTCGTGGTAGTCCATCACTTCCACGGCGATCGGCAGGCTGGAGGCCAGGGCTTCCAGCGCACCTTTACCCGAACCGTTCCAGCGCTGTTCCTGGCCGTCAACCTGGACCTTAACCTCGACGCTGCTCTCGCCATTCTCTTCCTGCAGGCGATGGCCTTTCAGTTCGTACGGGGAGGTGGCCTTGAGGTATTCGCTGTCGAGCAGCTTGTGGATCTGCGACGCGGTCATCTCCAGGCCCAGGCGATCGGTTTCTTTCTGCACCACCTGGCTGAACTCGATCTGCATGCGGCGCGGCAGGTTGATACCGTATTCCTGCTCGAGCAGGAAGGTGATGCCGCCTTTGCCGGACTGGCTGTTCACGCGGATCACCGCTTCGTAGTCGCGGCCGATGTCGGCAGGGTCGATCGGCAGGTACGGCACTTCCCACAGCGCATCTTCCTTCTGCTGGGCGAAGCCCTTGCGGATGGCATCCTGGTGCGAGCCGGAGAAGGCGGTGTGGACCAGGTCGCCCACGTACGGATGGCGCGGGTGCACCGGAATCTGGTTGCAGTCCTCGACCACCTTGCGCACCGCGTCGATGTCGGAGAAGTCCAGCTGCGGGTTGACGCCCTGGGTATAGAGGTTCAGCGCCAGGGTCACCAGGCAGACGTTGCCGGTACGCTCGCCGTTGCCGAACAGGCAGCCTTCGACGCGATCGGCGCCGGCCATCACGGCCAGCTCGGAAGCGGCGACGCCGGTGCCGCGGTCGTTATGGGTGTGCACGCTGATCTGCACGCTGTCGCGCTTGTTCACGTGGCGGCCGAACCACTCGATCTGGTCGGCGTAATTGTTCGGCGTAGCGCACTCGATAGTAGCCGGCAGATTGAGGATCAGCGGGTTGGCCGGGGTCGGCTGGAACACGTCGATCACCGCGTTGCACACCTCGACCGCGAAGTCGATCTCGGTGCTGCTGAACACTTCCGGCGAGTACTCGAAGCCCCACTGGGTTTCCGGTGCGGCAGCGGCCAGGCGCTTGATGGTGGTGCCGGCGGCCACGGCGATGGCTTTCACGCCAGCCTTGTCCTGGTTGAAGACGATCTTGCGGAAGCTCGGCGCACAGGCGTTGTAGTAGTGGACGATGGCCTTCTTGGCGCCTTTCAGCGATTCGAACGTACGCTCGATAAGGTCGTCACGGGCCTGGGTCAGCACTTGGATGGTCACGTCGTCCGGGATGTGGCCGCCTTCGATCAACTCGCGCACGAAGTCGAAGTCGGTCTGCGAGGCGGACGGGAAGCCCACTTCGATTTCCTTCAGGCCGACCTGCACCAGGCACTTGAAGAAGCGCATCTTCTTCTCGGCGTCCATCGGCTCGATCAGCGACTGGTTGCCGTCACGCAGGTCGGTTGACAGCCAGATCGGCGCCTTGTCGATGATCTTGTCCGGCCAGGTACGGTCCGGGATCTGGATCTGGGTGAACGGGCGGTACTTTTGCGACGGGTCTTTGAGCATGCTCATGAATCAATCCTGAAGGCGAGGGCCCGCATGGGCCGTGCTGAAAAAGAGAGAAATCGAAACCGCGAGAAAAGGGGGCCGGCAGACCCTAGCGCAGTCGCTGAGCGACCAGACAGAGATTGGCGTGTTGCCGAAGCAGAATGAGGGTCTGGGAGATAGTCATGTGGCCAACCCTAACCACTGAGGGAAAAGCTGGCAAGCCTGTCTTTGAAATTGGTGAAAACCACCAAGGCTTGTGCTTTGGTGGTTTTTTATTGCGGTTTTGAAGTGTTTTTAGCTTTGCAGTTGCGCGGCACTTGCCGGTTGCGCTGGCGCATGCGAGTTGGGGCGCAACTCGCGCATGTCTGCGCCGCTGGGGTGCTGGAACACCCGCAGGCCGAACTCCGGGAGGATCGCCAGCAGGTGGTCGAAGATGTCCGATTGGTAACCCTCATAAGCCGCCCACGCCACGGTATTGGTGAAGCAGTAAAGCTCCAGCGGCAGGCCATCGGCGGTGGGCTGCAGTTGGCGCACCAGCAGGGTCATGTTCTGGTTGATGCCCCGATGCTGGCGCAGGTACAGCTCGACGTAGGCGCGGAAGGTGCCGATGTTGGTCACCCGCCGGGTGTTGGCCGGCTCCTGCGCCGCTTCGGCCAACTCGGTGTTCCAGCTCAACAGCTCGCTCTGCTTGCTGCTCAGGTACTGGCCGAGCAGCAGGAAGCGCTGCAGGCGGGCGATCTCGTCCGGGCTGAGGAAACGCACGCTGGTCTGGTCCAGGTAGATCGAGCGCTTGATACGCCGGCCACCGGATTCCTGCATGCCGCGATAGTTCTTGAACGGGTCGCTGATGAAGCGCTTGGTCGGGATGGTGGTGATGGTCTTGTCGAAGTTCTGCACCTTGACCGTGTGCAGGGCGATATCGATCACGTCGCCGTCAGCGTTGAGTTGGGGCATTTCGATCCAGTCGCCGACGCGGATGATATCGCTGGAGGAAATCTGCACGCTGGCCACCAGCGAGAGCAGGGTGTCCTGGAAAATCAGCATGAGGACTGCGGCCATGGCGCCGAGGCCGGAGAGCAGGATCAGCGGCGAGCGGTCGATCAGCGCGGCCACCATCAGGATCGCGGCGATGGCGTAGATGACGATGGTCACCACCTGGATGTAGCCCTTGATGGGTTTGAGGTGGGCGTCGGGGCGGCGCTGGTAGAGCATGTTGATGAGGTTCAGCACACCGCCTATGGCCAGGGCGATGGTGAGGATGATGAATGCGCTGCAGACGTTCTGCACTACCGTGACCACGGCCTCGGGTAGGTGCGGGATGACCTTGATGCCGCTGGTGAGGATCAGCGCCGGCACGATATTGGCTAGGCGGCGCACCACGTGGGAGTCGCCCAACACCTTGTCCTGGCCAATGCTGGTCGAACGCAGCGCGCGGTACAGGCCGCGCACCAGAATGCGCTTGACCACCCAGTTGGCGATCCAGGCACCGAACAGCAGCAGGCAGAGGCTGATCAGGGTATGCAGTTCGGGGTATTGCTGCAGCCACGCGAGGGTGGCCTGGTACTGTTCTTTCATCGCGTCTCTCGCTCGTTTCATGACCGCCATCGCCGGCGCGCCGGGCGATGGCGCGCGTACCTTAGCAAAGGCAGCAGGCGCGCGTGCAGTCGCGTGATTACGAATGCACGTTTCGAGCGGGGGGCGATAGCCTAAAGGTTGCCCGGCACGCCTTGCAGCGCGCCGAGCAGAACCTCACTTGGCGTAGGCGTATTCGCCGCCTTTTTCCAGAGCGCGCCGGTAGGCGGGGCGGGCGTGGATGCGTTCGAGGAAGGCCATCAGGCGCGGGCGGCTGGCGTCCAGGCCGGCACGCGCAGCAGCGGCTTCCAGGGGAAAGCTCATCTGAATGTCGGCAGCGCTGAACGCTTCGCCGGCAAACCAGGTGCTCTTGTCCAGCTCGCCTTCGAGATAATCCAGGTGCAGCTTGAGCTGCGGAGTAACGAAGGCGCTCTTGACCTTCTGGGCGATGCCGCGGGCGATCGGCTTGACGAAGAACGGCATCGGGCTGCTTTCCACTTTGTCGAACACCAGCTTGAGCAGCAGCGGTGACATGGCCGAGCCTTCGGCGTAATGCAGCCAGTAATTACAGCGCAGTCGCTCGGGGCTCTCGGCAGCCGGCAGCAGCTGCGGGCCATAGCGATTGGCGAGGTAGTCGATGATGGCCCCGGACTCGGCCAGGGTCAGATTGCCGTCGGTGACCACCGGCGACTTGCCCAGCGGGTGCACGGCGCGCAGCTCGGGCGGAGCGAGCATGGTTTGCGGGTCGCGCTCGTAGCGCTTGATCTGATACTCGACGCCCAGCTCTTCGAGCAGCCAGAGAATGCGCTGCGAGCGCGAGTTGTTGAGGTGGTGGACGGTGATCATCAGGGCTCCTCGGGAAGGTCGGGCGACTGCCGCTCAGCGTAGACGCGAACGGGGGCGCCGCCTAGCCGTCCAGCCTCAAGGCTTGAACGCACCAATAAAGATCGCCGGGTCGACCCGCGCATCGTTGAGGCTGACGTTCCAGTGCAGGTGCGGGCCGGTCGCACGGCCGGTGGCGCCGACCTTGCCGAGCACGCCGCCCCGGGGCAGTTCGTCGCCGACCTTCACGCCTATTTCCGAGAGGTGGCAGAACATGCTGATCAGGCCCTGGCCGTGGTCGACGAACACCGTCTTGCCGTTGAAGAAGTAGTCGCCGACCAGGATCACCGTGCCGGCCGCTGGCGCCTTGATAGGCGTGCCGCGGTTGACGGCAAAGTCCAACCCAGAGTGTGGGTTGCGCTCTTCGCCATTGAAGAAGCGGCGCAGGCCGAAAGGGCTCGACAGCGGGCCGTTGACCGGTTTGTCGAACAGCAGGTTGCTCGGCTGGCGCGAGCTGAACTGCCGGTAGGCGCGGGTCTGCTCGGCCAACTCCTTCTCGATACGCGCGAGGTTCTTGGCGTTGGGGTTGACCTGCTGCTGGTTCTTGATGGTGATGCGCTGCTCGACGTACTTCTTGCTGCCCACCTGGAAGCTCAGGCGCTGGCCGGCGGATTCGATCTGCTGGGTACCAGGTTTGACGCTCAGTGGGATGCCGACGATAGCGATCCACCGTTGCCCGTCCTCCTTCACCACCAGCACCGGCTTGCCCTGGTAGGTGGCGCTGGGCGCGCTGGCGCCGTTGCCCAGGTCGACTACCGCCACACCGCCGGGCACTGGTTTGTTGAGCAGTCGGCTGATAAAGCCTTCGGCGTGGGCGGGTAGGGCGAGGCACAGGGTGAGCAGTAACAGCAGTGAACGCATGGAGTTTCCTTATCAGTCCAGCAACGACAACGTGACCGGCGCGAGGTGATTGTCTTCGACGCGCACCTCCAGTTCGCCTTCGCCCAGGCGCGCCTTGAGGCGTTGCCCGGGCTGGGTGGCTGCGGCGCTGCGAATCGCCCGGCCGCGCTCATCTAGCAGAATGCTGTAACCACGGCCCAGGGTCGCCAGTGGGCTGACCACGTGCAGCGTCTGCATCTGGCTGTGCAGCGCCAGGCGGCGGGCCTTGAGGCCTTCCTTCATCGCCCGCGGCAGGCGTTCGGCCAGGCTGTCGAGGCGCTGGCGCAGCAACTTGAGGTGGCGCCCGGGGTGTTGACCGGCCAGGCGGGCTTCGAGTTGCGCCAGTTTGTGGCTGCGCCCGTTGAGATGCTGGGCGAAGGCGCGGCGCAGCCGCATGTCCAGATCATCGAGGCGCTGGGCCTGCTGGCGCAGCCGTTCGCCGGGGTGGCGCATGCGCCGGGTCAGGCCGTCGAGGCGCATGCGTTCACGGGCCAGACGGCTGTTCATCGCCAGGGTCAGGCGTCGTTGCAGCACGCTGACACGCTGGCTCAGGTCGTTGCTGGAGGGCGCCAACAGCTCGGCGGCAGCCGATGGCGTGGGGGCGCGCACGTCGGCGACGAAATCGCTGATCGACACATCGGTTTCATGGCCGACCGCGCTGACGATGGGCGTCACGCAGGCCGCCACGGCGCGGGCCACGGCCTCTTCGTTGAAGCACCAGAGATCTTCCAGGGAGCCGCCGCCGCGGGCCAGGATCAACGCATCGAAACCCTGGGCATCGGCCAGCTTCAGGGCGCGGACGATCTGCGCCGTGGCCTCGCGGCCCTGCACGGCGGTGGGAATCAGGCTCAGCTCGACCTGCGGAGCGCGGCGGCGGAACACGCTGATGATGTCGCGGATCACCGCACCGGTCGGCGAGCTGACGATGCCGATGCGCCGTGGGTGGGCAGGCAGGGCGCGTTTGCTTTCGGCGGCGAACAGACCTTCGGCGCCGAGTTTCTCCTTCAGCGCCTCGAAGGCCAGGCGCAGGGCGCCGTCACCAGCCGGTTCGACGGCGTCGAGAATCAGCTGGTAATCGCCACGGCCCTCGAACAGCGAGACCTTGCCACGCACCTTGATCGCCAGGCCGTCGCGCAGCGCCTGGCGCACCCGCGCGGCGTTCTGCCGAAACAGCGCGCAGCGCACTTGGGCCTGGCTGTCCTTCAGCGTGAAGTAGATGTGGCCGGAGGCCGGACGCGCCAGGTTGGAAATCTCGCCCTCGACCCAGATGCCACCAAAGACATCTTCGAGCAACAGGCGCGCGCGGTTGTTGAGCTGGCTGACGCTGAGCACCTCGCGGTCGAGGTTCAGGCGTTGGAACGGGTCTTTGATCATGGCCGGCATGATAAGCCGAGCTGCTGGTGTGGCGATACCGCGAGCCGGCGGCGCGGCTCAACCTTCGTTCTCGGCCTTGAGAAAGTCCACGAAGGCGCGCAGCGGCGAGGGCACGTGGCGGCGGTCGTTGTAGTACAGGTATGGGCCGTCGAAGCCTTGCCACCAGTCCGGCAGTACCGGCACCAGCGCACCCTGTTCGAACAGCGGGCCGAGGTATTCCTCGAAGGTGTAGATGATGCCGACGCCGGCCACGGCGGCCCCCACTTCCAGATCCTGGGAAGACGACAGCAGCGGCCCCTGGGGCGGCACGCGGATTATCTCGCCATCCTTCTCCAGCTCCCAGACGCCCAGCTTGCCGCTCTCGAAACGGTGGCCGATCAGGCGGTGTTCGAGCAGGTCGCGCGGGTGCTGCGGCGTGCCGTGGCGCTGCAGATAGCCTGGCGCGGCACCGGCCACGAAGCGCTGCCGGCGCGGCCCGATGGGCACGGCGATCATGTCCTTGGCCAGGCTTTCCTCGTAGCGCACGCCGGCATCGAAGCCGGTGGCGACCACGTCGATAAAGGTGTTGTCCATGGCCACCTCCACGCTTACGCCGGGGTAGCGCTCGAGAAAGGCGGGAATCAGGCGCGGCAGCACGAAGCGGGCGATGGGTACCGGCACGTTGAGACGCAGGGTGCCCACGGGTTGTTGCGCCTCGTCGTCGAGGTCGCTGAAGGCTGCGTCGATTTCATCGAGCGCCGGGCGCAGCCGATCCAGCAGGCGCGCGCCCACTTCGGTGGGGTACACGCTGCGGGTGGTGCGGTTGAGCAGGCGCACGCCGAGATCGCTTTCCAGGCGGCGTACGCAATCGCTGATCGACGAGGCCGGCATGCCGCGTTTCTGCGCGGCTACCCGAAAACCGCCGGCTTCGACCACCGCAGCGAACAGGGCGACATCAGTCAGGTTGGGCTGGCGCATGCTGATGGCTCTCGAACTGGAAGGTCTTGATCGTACGGATGGCCGTACACGGCGTCCAGTTTTATACGGCTTATCGTGGCGTGCTGCCCGTTGAACAATGGTTCTCGTCGACGGGCTGCGCTGTTGCGAGCCGTCGGACTTCCCACCCACAAGAGGACCGAACAATGACAACCTACAGCCTGCAAACGCTCCCCCTGGCCAGCCCTGGCATCGCCTGGCGCAAGTGGCTGGCGACTCTCAGCCTGACCCTGGGCTTCGCCCTCGAGGCGGGCAATGCTTCCGCCGAGCAAAGCGCACCCAAGCCGGACTGGAGCCTGGTCGACATGCCCTCGCAGAGCGGGCGCATCTTCCTGGTCACTGGTGGCACCAGCGGCATGGGCTTCGAAGACGCCAAGGCCCTGGCCGCCGCCGGCGCCGAAGTGGTGATCGCCGCCCGCAATCCGCAGCGCGGCAGGGAAGCGATGGCGCGCATCAAGGAGGAAATTCGCGGCGCCCAGGTGCAGTTCGAGGAAGTCGACCTGGCCGATCTGGCCTCGGTGAAAGCCCTTGGCGAGCGCCTCAATGCCAAGCTCCCGCGCCTCGATGGGCTGATCAACAACGCTGCGGTCATGGCGCCGCCCGAGCGCCGAACCTCGGCCGATGGCCATGAACTGCAGCTGGCCACCAATTACCTGGGGCATTTCGCGCTGACCGGCCATGTGCTGCCGCTGCTGCGCAAGAGCACCGCGCCGCGGGTGGTCACCCTGTCGAGCATCGCGGTGTTGCGTGGCAACCTCGACCTCGATGACCTGCAGTCCGAGCGGGCCTACAACCCTTACGCCTCCTATGCGCAGTCCAAGCTGGCGACCCTGATGTTCGCCTTCGAGTTGCAGCGCCGCAGTGAGCAGGAGGGCTGGGGCATCCAGAGCATCGCCGCGCATCCGGGCGTGGCCGTGACCGAACTGATCGCCCGTGGCCCGGGGCTGGACAGCGACTTTGGCCGCAACTGGGCCAAGGATCGTGACGAGTACCACTCCGCCGCCCAGGGCGCACTGCCGACGCTCTACGCTGCCACCGCGCACCAGGCTCAGGGCGGCGCCTATTACGGCCCGACCGGCGAGGAAGAAAAGCGCGGGCCGCTCGGCCTCGCTACGGTGCCGGCAGCCGCTCAGGACGCCGAGGCCGCTGCACGCCTGTGGACGATCGCCGAGCAACTGACCAGCGTGACCTACCACTGACCAACCGCCAGGAGCGCCCATCATGTTTCCCACTATTCTGGTGCGGCGCCTTGGCGCCGCCATCAACGCCGAGCGCCACGAGGTGGGGCCGGCACTGGCCGGCTTCGCGCTGTTCTTCTGCCTGTTCTCCGGCTATTTCATGCTGCGGCCCATCCGCGAGTCGATGGGCATCATGGCCGGGGTGGAGAACCTGCAATGGCTGTTCACCGCCACCTTCGTGGTGATGCTTGTGGCTGTGCCGCTGTTCGCCTGGCTCAGCTCGCGGGTACCGCGTATCCACTTCGTCAGCTGGGTGTACGGCTTCTTTTGCCTGAACCTGCTGGCCTTTGCCGTGCTGTTTCAGCTCAGTGACGACAGCGTCTGGCTGGCGCGGGTTTTCTACGTGTGGATCTCGGTCTACAACCTGTTCGTGGTGTCGGTGGCCTGGAGCCTGATGGCCGACGTGTTCGACAGCCAGCAGGCCAAGCGTCTGTTCGCCTTCATCGCCGCCGGTGCCAGTGTCGGCGGCCTGGTCGGGCCGGCCATTAGCGCGCTGCTGGTCGGTGTCGTTGGTGAAAGCGGCCTGGTACTGCTGGCCGGCGTGCTGCTAGGCATCGCCCTGGCCCTCAAGGCGCCGCTGATGTGCTGGCGGGAGGTCGGCGGCGCGGGCCGCCCGGGCGCCGTGAAGGCCGAGAGTTCGCGCAAGCCGGTGGCCGGCAACCCGTTCAGTGGCCTGACGCGGGTGCTGCAGTCGCCGTATCTCTTGGCCATCGCCGCCTTCGTGGTGCTGCTCGCCACGGTGACCACCTTTCTGTACTTCGAACAAGCGCGCCTGGTGGCCGAGCGTTTCCCGGATCGCGATGCGCAGATCCGTGTGTTCGGCATCATCGACGTGATCGTGCAGGCCGGCGCCTTGCTGTCGCAGGTGTTCATCACCGGCCGCATCGCCCAGAAACTGGGCGTGCGCGTGCTCCTGGCCATCGTGCCGCTGCTGGTCTGCGTGGGCTTTATAGGCCTCGCCCTGGCGCCCACCTTCGCCATGCTGGCGGCGCTGATGATCGTGCGACGCATCGGCGAATACGCCTTCGTGCGTCCCGGCCGGGAAATGCTTTTCGCCCCGCTGGACGCGGAGAGCAAATACAAGGCGAAGAACTTTATCGACACCGTGGTCTACCGCGCCGGCGATGCCCTTAGCGGCTGGGTGAAGAGCTTTCTCGACCTGCTCGGCCAGGGCGCCGTGCTGGTGGCGCTGGTGGGTGCTGGTTGCGCCTTGGTCTGGAGCGCGTTGGGTTGGTATCTGGGCAGACGTGCGGATGAGATGAGTGCATCAGACGCCACCGAGGAGAAGGGCGGACGTAGGCAAGGGCTAGCAGGACGCTAGAACGACTGGCCGCTCCCATCTCAACGGTGGGAGCGTTTTTGCTTGCTTTGCTTCAAGGACGAATCGCTGCACTCAGGTTGATACGTGCCTGCGCCTCGAGCCGCTCGCGGAAATAGGGCGTGCTGTAAATGCTCGGGCGAGTCAGAAATGAGCTGAGTACCGCTTTGCGCTTCATGCTGTAAACGGGTTCCGGCACCCAGCTGTATTCAGCCCGTATCTGCCTGTCGTATTCGGCAAAGCGCTCCGGTGCGGCACCAAGAATCGACAGGTCAATATCGACCAACAGGCGCTCATCACCATCGACGGGTGCCGCATCGTGCCGGGTAGCCATGATCAGTTGCTCGACACGGTTCTGCGTAGGCTGTGATGCTTCGCAGGAGAGCAGGGCACGTACAGCCCAATCGACACTCTGCCGTTCGTTCGTAGTACCGCGAACGTCATAGACGGCGTCGTGGAACCACAAGGCAATTTCGACTTCTTCGGGGTGTTCGGCCAAATCACGAACCTGCTCGAAGAGCGCCAGGCATTCCTCAAGATGCTGCAGGCAGTGATAGTGGCGCTGAGGCTCCGCATAGGCAGCCAGCAGCGCCTCGAAGAGAGTGGCATCAGGGGGCAGACCAAGGCCTGACCAGGCGCGTGTCCAGGATTTTTCGAAAATGCTCATCGGATGGATTACCGCTATGTCGCTGCCTGTGAGGGTAGGGTGGATGACGCTGTTTCCATCCACCGCAGCGATATTGGACCGTCACCAGTGCCATGAATAGTGCGGTGGACAAGCTTCGCGTTGTCCCCCTACCTGGCTAGACGCCAACAACGCTAAGGCAGTCGCTATCACGGAATATGTGGTCAAGGGCTTCGCGTAGCGCCAGGAATTCATTCTGATTCAGGTGGAAGGAAATAGTCAGGTGATCCATGTCGTCTAGCGCTGCAGCAGCCTGCGGCTCAAAGGTGACGTCAGCTCCGTTCGGGCTGAGTTCAAAGCGAGAAATTCCGCCGTACCTCGATTTGTCCTGGCTGCACCACTCTATGTGATACGTATCCATGCCAAGAGCATGATCCTGCTCATCGTGCTCAAAAGCCCGTTGGAGCATCAGGTAAAACCGGGTATCAAACTGCTGGTCGGCGAAACCAACAAGGTGAAAATAACCATCGGGTTGCTCCATCGCTACGCATTTTGCCTCGTAAGCGAAACTACTCATTCTGCTGCCTTACGTTTGGTTAGGGGCGGACTTGTGCCGGTCCGAGTAAGCGAAGGGATGATTGGAGCCCGTATCAGTCTGGCGGACCGTTGGCTTCAATTTTCTCTATATGCGCCGGCACTGAGCCATCCCAGAAGCACTTTAGGCATCGACCGTTCTGGAAGGTATGAGTGCAGTTTGGATAGCCATAAAGCGTATGCGCGCATTCAGGGCACAGCGCAGCCATGCTGGACGCTTTCGTATAGAACAAGCTCCCACATTCATCGCAGCTTTGGGTCGGTGCATTTACCATCGTGCTGTATGCCTAGCAAGTAGGGTGGATGGCGCTTTTCTATCCACCGTTGCGATATTGAATCGCCAAGGTTATGTGCGGTGGACAAGCTGCGTATTGCCGCCTTACCTGGCTGCCCGCTAGTTGGCAGGCTGTTCAAATGGCTTGAGCAGGCCGGTGCTTTTCAAGTAGGCCTCCAGTTTCTGGCTCAAACCGTCAGGGTCCTTCCAGTAGGCCCTATCTATTTCTTCAAGCTCGATGCTCCAGGCAGGTAGCGCGGCCAATTCATCTTCTGGGTAGAGCGGCATGGCCTGCCAGCGTTCATGGCGGTCAACAGGCGGTTGCTGGCTGCCGAACAGCACCTGCGCGGCACGTTGCAGCAAGCCCAAGGCTTGTGTCGCCCCGAGCGCCTTTAGCCCCGCAACCGCTTCGTTATACAGCGCGCCTGAGCTGTTGCTGAAGAACTGGTGCATACCGCCGTTGTACACCTCGCCCTCCAATACGCTAACTGCGAAGTAGAGCTTTTCTTCTGGGGTCAATGAAGCGAATGCTTGGTCGCTCGCGTGAGCTTTCTCAACCAGATGATGCCAGTGGGCGCGCTGTGGGTCGTAGGCTCTCTGCTGGCGATATCGCTCCTTCGACTTCTCCATGTTTTCCCGATTGCCTTGCTTGCACGGCATGCACAGGCCGTCGGTCCTCAAGGCCGTGGTGGGAAGAATCAAGGCGCCGCAGGTCTTGCAGGGTAACTTCTCCGACATGGGGCTGATCTCGTGTAGATGGGCTGCGCCGTGGTGGCTACTCAGGCCGCTCATGTCGATAGAGCGCGCCAGTTGATCGTCAATACATAACCCGGATGCCTTCGCCGCAGCGTGCGGTAAAGCGCGCTAGGCGCTCACGATGCGCCTGCTCATCGCACTGATGCTGATTCGACAGCCTATTGGCGTGCCTTATGGCGGCGTTGAAGGCAGCCTCTTCGCCAGGCAAGGCGGGTTCAAAGTCGCCCCAGACTCTATGGTCTTCGTCGAACTGGGCGTCCCAGCTTCTGAAAACCAAGTTGTATTGATGGTTCTCTTCATCTTCATCGTATTGCGCCGTATCGACTTCCAAGGCGACACGGCCTCCGAAGTTGGGGACGGGCGAGCGTAGCGCTGCCCAGGCCATGCTGCTATCGGGCGAGAACTTCACCACGACAAGACCCGGCTCCCACTCCACGCACCAGTAGATGTCTTCGCCGCTGAGTAAGTAGCTGTAACGTGCACCGGTTTGCAGTATCGCGGCGGGCCCATCGAGATACTCCTCATCGCTCAGTGGTTGCAGATGAGGGATCACGCAACGGGTGAAATAGTCAGCATCCTGCGGCGCGACCGAGCCGGTGTACATGCCGTCTGGGCAGGATTGTTCACTGATGAATACGACGTACTTCATGGCACCTCGGCATATCCAGTTGAATGGCGCTTGCTGCGCTGTGGAGCGTAGCGGCTGAAGCTACATCAGGGCAAAAGCCGATGGCCAGCGTGCCTATTACAGGTTCGCGGCCCATTCACTGGCGGGGAACATGGGTTCGCCACTTTCGTTAATCAGAAAGACGTTTGCTGGCGAACCGCAAAAGAGCGGTGAAATCTCTTCTTCGCTAAACCCTGCCAGGCCACAGCCAATTTTTGACAGGAGATATCGATTGTCGGGATGCAGTCGCGCATGCTCGATAAAGTCTTGAACGTACGAGCCTACTTTCTCGAGTGGCAGGGTATGGCGCGGTGTGCTCTTGGTCGGGATCGCGTAGGCGCGGCCCTGCAAGCCTATGCCAATACCCCTGATTGCACCCCACTTCTTCACTGCTTAAGTGCAGCGCCCTTGCCGTGAATTCCCTACTCATTCGAGCCAGAAACAAAAATATCCGAAGTGCTCATTTCAACTCACTAACGTTTGGTTAAGGGGCGTCGGCAGAAGGTTTGAGCTCATAGTCATTCTGCAGGACCGCTGGCCTTTGGCGACGCGGGAGGCACCCATTCTGAACACGATGTTGGAGGCAATTCAGTGCGCCTGTGGATCAAAGTACGCCTCCCAGGTTTGCGTGGACGAGCCAAGCAAATTGGCCTGTTAAAAGCAAAATTAAGCTGCGCAAGTCATAGTGACCCCGCGCGATTACGTGAGGTGCTGGTCAAGATACATGACTGCTCGCTTCGAGAGCGATATCGGCTCTGGGCCGCCACCCTCGATAAAATCTGTCATTCGGCCGGGACATGGGAGGCTTTTGCCATTGACGAACTCAATGCCATGATCGTCGCCGCGATAATCATGCCAGTAACGAGCAACCAATTGGGTACCGTTGTAGATGCGGTAACTGTAGTTACCGAAGGCATCACGCCTAGACTCCTGTTCGATCCGGTAGCGCACGAGCTGCTCCTAAAGCCTAACGACTGAGCTCACAGGCGTCCAAAAGCGCAGCGTTTGGGTGTCAAGCGCTCTAAGTGGGGTAACGGTTAAGCGCATTGTCAGGCAGTTTTGTAAAGTATGCATAGTGCAATAAAGCCTAAGGATACTAATAAAACTAATTTGTTTATAGTGAACTCTATTGTGCGGCTGGTGATTGAGTGTTCGGGGTATTTGATAGGCCAAGATTTTGTTCTTGCAGCTTGAAGCAATATCTCAGGCGTGACTGGAATATGCTCGACTTGCCGGTATGGAGCAGGAGAGAATAGTGAGCCGATGCTCCAGCCTTCTTCACCATGATGAAAATACCATCTGTAAGGATTCATGTTTACCGCATATCTTTTAGCGAATTCTTCTTCTAGCTCAAAGAAATCATCGCCCTCAATCCCCAGGTCATAATTCAGATCGACAGAAGGCGCCATCTGCTTTCGTTTTAGACCTTGGGTTTCCTCAAGGAATTTGTAGATTTCTTCGATATTCATATTCGGCCTATACCCGAAGCAGCGGAATTTTTGTAGTGAATTGATTTGCGGGAGGCGTAGCATAAAAGCCAAAACAGTGGCCGAAAAATATCTTCGACTGCTTGCGGTTGTTAAGTGGCGACATGCGCATAAAGGGCGCGGTAAAAGTCTAAAACGTTTTCTCCTTGTTCGGGGCTGTGCTCAAATAATCCCCCGTCCCAGATATTGATTGTCTTTGCTTCTTCCCTGAGCGAAGCATAGTCGCCATTTAGTAGCATATTAACTCTTGCTTCGATATCGATTGCTTGCCAAGAAAGCTCGTCATGTTGAGATGATTTTCCATTGAATTCAGCTGCGCGCTGCCGTAATTCCGCAACCAACATATTGCCACGCAAAATAATATTTTCTCGAAGCATGCGCGATTGCCTAATGTTTGACGAGAGGGACGGGATCATTAGGTGTAGGTAAGGGTTGGTTCACCTAAAACCTCTCTGACTCTAAAGATTGCTTTCCTGCGACAAAGACTCTATACCTGTGATCGTTTCGGTGCTTGTACGCGGGAATATCATTGCGTATCGGCTCAATACCGATAGAGTTCAGCTTTTCTTCCAGCTGTTTTGCATCATTCTCATTCTTGAAGAAACCAACGATGTGCCAGTGCTGTTGATTCATGACGAGCGTGTAAAAGAATTCGCAAGCATCATCCTCTGAAGCGGATTTATATTCAGGCGGATAGTCTTGACCGCGCTCTGAGTAGTAAACGACCCACTCATTGCCGCGCCTCACGAGGCAAAAAGCATCATGCTTACTGCTATGGACTGAGAAGTGCGATTCGTTGCAGCCTTCAGCGAGCAACTTTTCGAAAACTTCTGAAGCAGTCATGACGATACCTAATATTTGGTTAAGGGGCGGGCTTTAGCCCGTCCCAGTGAGCGAAGCTAGCGGTTTTAACCAGTTGTTAGGCCTCGCGCAATATTACATAAGCAATGTTGGGGCTAAGGCTAAGTAACACTCACTCTCTGCCCCAAAGCTGGCCTATTATTCTCTCGTTGAATTCATTAAGTGTGTGGCGAGCAAGATTAATAAAAGCTATATCGGACTCGACTTGTTCTGGCTCAAACCTCTTGTATCGCTGTGTTATTCCACGCTTCTTGGATTGCGCCTTAACTCTAACGTAAGCACCTTTCTTTAAGCCAATCCAATCTGCGTGCGCGTACTCATTCCTGCGTTTTGAGCATTCGAGAAGCATCTTCTCAAGTTTGTTCAAGTCAGTGTGCATAAGTTTGACCTCTGCTGATTCGATTATCTGGCCATACAAGTGCATAAGAGATCGGCATTTAGCAGTGAACATCATTTCCGAGAGAAAGACATCCATTCGTTCATCTTGGTATGGATCGTGGAGCATCACATCGCGAATGCATTGTGCAATACCATCTTCTAGAGAGTTAAAGAAAATTACGATCCATCCAATCTGCGGTGCAAGTTCTTCAAGATAGGAACGTAGTTCATCATCAGAGTCTGTCGACTCGAACTGTTCTTCTGCTTCTCTTTGCGTAAAGTGGATTTCTGACATTGCTGGCCTAACACCGAAGTTAAGCCGCGCCGCGAGGCGGCGTCGGCTTGAATGAATTGTTAGGCGCCATGCTGCAGATCTTCGAGTGCGACCTCAAGCGCAGCGGCAAACTCGCCTACGAAAGTTGGCAGTTGCATGCTGGTGACGGTTGTGGCAAGAGCTTGCAGCAGCGGGGCAGCCGGAACCGCGACGCGATGATAGGCGCCAGTTCGCTCATTCCAGTCATACGCGTATATTCCCGCCTTTGCGTAGCTCTCCCACACGGCAGGTGAGCCCCAGCCCGCGACTGGAATGAGATCTCCAGTCGCGTTGTGGCTTCTCACGGCTGTCTCGACCTGTGCCGGTACGGGGCCCCAACCACCAGTGGCGAAGAGTCCAATAGCACCGCGGGAATCACGGGCAAACCAGTCGAATTCGCGACCCTCCAGCGCCTCAAAACTGTCCATGGCACCTAACGTTTGGTTAAGGAGTGGCGGAACGCCGTCCCGAGCGAAGCGAGCGGCTTGAACAATTTGTTAGCCGAGCTCTCATGCTTCGCTAGAAATAACATGAATGATTAACTCAAGCGAGCTGCCTGCCAGCAATGGTGGATTGTCTCGGCTTGAGTGAGTAAGGAAAAACAGAGCGCCTGGTTGTGTGTCAGATGGCATTGAGAAATAGGGGTAAAGGTAGTTTTTTAAGGACTCGGAGTAAGTTATGTAAATTTCCGATTCTTTAACCTCTATGGTGGCGAGCTTGCCATGACACTTGGTGTGCAGCGTGGAAAGCAAGGAGGTTGAGCTGCAAAGATCAAAGGATGCTGACGCGCCGTGCCTGCCTTTATGGATTGATCTAGCGACTGCATTGAGCTCAGCTGTCTTGCCGTAAAGGTGAAGTTCCTTGTTTTTTAACTCCGCAAACACGATTGCTCTCTGGCTGTAGATCTAAGGTCTTTAGTGGCTAACGTTTGGTTAAGGGGCAGGCTTTAGCCAGCCCCAGAGAACGAAATAAGCGATGTGAGCGTGTCGTTAGGTGCTACTCATAAAATTCTCGCAGTGAAGGAAGGCAGTGAATTGCTCTCAGGTATTGATAGCAGTAGGCCTTGAGTCAAATAGGACTCGCCAGCTTCTTTGCGCCGTCCCACACATAACGCTCCCCACCACCAAAATAACTCCACTGGCCATAAAACTCCGTGAAGCGGTCATCGAAGTTGAGTTCTAGATGGCCGTAGCCGTATTTGTCTACCCACACGCACTTCAGAAGCTGGCTGTGCAGGCGTTTGCAGTCCTTGAGCCGGCCTTTGGTTTCGCCATCTTGGTCGGTTATTACATAGGTGCCTGAAAGGGTTTCTTTGCCGCTCCAGCGCAAGGATGTAACGACCTTGTCCAGTTTGCCGGCGTTTTCGACCTGGCCCACGTAATCGCCTGCCATATTCGGTTTAGCGGCAACAGCCAGGGCTGGGCAGCAGGTAATAAGCAAAACGAAAAGGGTGGTCGGGCTTGGGGCTAAGCCATGCCGCTTGGCGGTGCAAAAGGGGGAGGTGGATAACATTCCTTGTTTTCTCACAGCTCAGATCCGGTTTGAGCGTTTGGCGTTTCGGTTACGAGTTGAAGATCGTCAGCGCCAGTTGGGGCTGGCAAGACACTACTCGGCTTGTACTGGCCATGTCCATCGCGCCAATAGAAAAACGCCCACTGGGTCAGGTGACGCAGTGGGCGTTTTGTAAGGCGAGGGCCTTAAACCCGCTCGGCCCACATATCGTACTCATCGGCGTCGACGATGCGCACACGCACCTTGTCGCCCGGTTGGAAGTCGGTGCCTTCGATGAACACGCTGCCGTCGATTTCCGGGGCGTCGGCCCAGGAGCGGGCGACGGCGCCCTGGTCGTCGACTTCGTCGATCAGCACGTCCATTTCGCGGCCGATCTTCAGTTGCAGGCGGGCGCAGCTGATGGCTTGCTGGTGGGCCATGAAGCGGTCCCAGCGATCCTGTTTGACGTCATCGGGCACGATATCCACGTCCAAGTCGTTGGCGGGCGCGCCTTCGACTGGCGAGTACTGGAAGCAGCCGACGCGGTCGAGTTGGGCTTCGGTCAGCCAGTCGAGCAGGTACTGGAAGTCTTCCTCGGTTTCGCCGGGGAAGCCGACGATGAAGGTCGAGCGGATGGTCAGGTCCGGGCATTGCTCGCGCCAGGATTTGATGCGCGCCAGGGTGCGGTCTTCGAAGGCCGGGCGCTTCATCAGTTTGAGGACGCGCGGGCTGGCGTGCTGGAACGGGATGTCCAGGTACGGCAGCAGCTTGCCGGCGGCCATCAGCGGGATCACGTCGTCGACGTTGGGGTAGGGGTACACGTAGTGCAAGCGTACCCACACGCCCATGCTGGAGAGCGCTTCGCAGAGCTCTTTCATGCGCGTCTTGACCGGCTGGCCATTCCAGAAATCGGTCTTGTACTTGAGGTCAACACCGTAGGCGCTGGTGTCCTGGCTGATCACCAAGAGTTCCTTGACCCCGGCCTTGACCAGGCGCTCGGCCTCGCTGAGCACGTCCCCGACCGGGCGGCTGACCAGCTTGCCGCGCATCGAGGGGATGATGCAGAAGCTGCAGCTGTGGTTGCAGCCTTCGGAAATCTTCAGGTAGGCGTAGTGGCGCGGAGTGAGCTTGACGCCTTGCGGCGGGATCAGGTCGACCAGCGGGTTGTGGTCCTGGCGCGGCGGCACCACTTCGTGCACGGCGTTGACCACTTGCTCGTACTGCTGCGGGCCGGTGACGGATAGCACGCTGGGGTGCACGTCACGGATGTTGCCTTCCTCGACACCCATGCAGCCGGTGACGATGACCTTGCCGTTTTCCTTGATGGCTTCGCCGATCACCTCCAGGGACTCGGCCTTGGCGCTGTCGATGAAGCCGCAGGTGTTGACCACCACCACGTCGGCGTCCTGGTAGGTCGGCACCACTTCATAACCTTCCATGCGCAGCTGGGTCAGGATGCGTTCGGAGTCAACGAGCGCCTTCGGGCATCCGAGGCTTACAAAGCCGACTTTCGGGGTGGCGGTGGTGGTCATGCAGGTGAACCTCAGGGCTAAGACGGGCCGGGCGCTTTGGGCGCCTCTGGTCAAAAAGTGCGCAATTCTAGCGGCGTGTGAGGCACTTTTCCAGCACTGCCGACAGGATGTGGGGGTGGGCTGCGCCCATTGCTCTGAAAGATGCTGTTGCAGACTCCGCCTCTGCGCCGCGCCAGGGCCTGTTAGCGTGCCCGAGCGGCCGGCGAGCACCGCCGCGCATCCCCATAACAATGACAAAAGGGCTACCTGATGTTTTCACGGATCACGCTGCTGAGCGTCAATCTGGTTCAGCGCTTGCTGCCTTCTCCCTTCGTATTCGCCATGCTGCTGACCCTGGTGGTGCTGGCGCTTGGCATCTTCGCCACCGGCCAGAGCCTGCCGCAGATGGCCCAGCACTGGGGCGGCGGTTTCTGGAATCTTTTGACCTTCACCATGCAGATGGCGCTGGTACTGGTCACCGGTCATGCCCTGGCCAATGCGCCACCGGTGGCCCGGCTGCTGGATCGCCTGGCGCGCATTCCCGGCACCCCAGGGCAGGCGATCGTGTTCGTCACTCTGGTAGCGATGGCCGCATCCTGGGTCAACTGGGGCTTCGGCCTGGTGGTCGGCGCCGTGTTCGCGCGAGCGCTGGCGCGGCAGGTGCAGGGCGTGCATTACCCATTATTGGTGGCGGCAGCCTATTCGGGCTTTCTGGTGTGGCATGGCGGCCTGTCGGGCTCGGTGCCGTTGTCCCTGGCCACCGGTGGTGCGGATCTGGAACGTATCAGCGGCGGCGTACTGACCGCTGCCATTGGCGTCGAGCATACGCTGTTCACCACACTCAATCTGACCATCATCGCCTTGCTGGTAATCGGCGCGCCGCTGCTCAACCGGGCGATGATGCCGCGAACGCCCACGGTGGCCGCGCCCGAGCTGCTGATGGATCCGCCAGCGCCGGCCATTCCTCGCGACACCGGCGCCCAACGCCTGGACGACAGCCGCATGCTCGGCCTGCTGATCGTCGCCCTGGCGGCCATCTATTTCGTCTACCACTTCGCCAGCAACGGCTTCGGGCTGACCCTGAACCTGGTGATCGGCATGTTCCTGTTCGCCGGCTTGTTGCTGCATGGCTCGCCGGAGCGCTACGGGCGGGCGGTTCAGGACAGCGTCGGTGGTATCAGCGGGATCATCATCCAGTTCCCGTTCTACGCCGGGATCATGGGCATGATGGTCGGTGCCAACGCCGAGGGGCAGACGCTCGGCAAGCTGATCAGCGAC
Organism: Phytopseudomonas straminea; assembly: GCF_900112645.1. GTDB lineage: Bacteria > Pseudomonadota > Gammaproteobacteria > Pseudomonadales > Pseudomonadaceae > Aquipseudomonas > Aquipseudomonas straminea. The sequence goes on from NZ_FOMO01000003.1 coordinate 70,729, forward strand.
CTGTTCATCGATTGGTCGTCGGCCGAGACCTTTCCCCTGCTGACCTTCCTCAGTGCCGGGCTCTTGAACATGTTCATCCCGTCGGGCGGCGGCCAGTGGGCAGTGCAGGGGCCGATCATGCTACCGGCCGGTGAGGTGCTTGGCGTGGCACCGGAGATCACCGCCATGGCGATCGCCTGGGGCGACGCCTGGACCAACATGATTCAGCCCTTCTGGGCGCTGCCGCTGCTTGCCATTGCCGGCCTGGGCGCTCGGGACATCATGGGCTATTGCCTGATCATGCTGCTGTATTCAGGCGTGGTGATTGGCGGGGCGTTCTACTTTCTGGTGTGAGCGAGGCGTGCTGCCGGCGGACGCCGGCAACACCGAAGTCACTGCGCCGCAGGCTGTCGCTTCTTGATCGCAGCGATCAGGCGTTCGGCCAGCGCCGGGTAGTCTTCGTCGTAGTGGTGGCCGCCCGGCAACTCGAGCTTCTCGCCGACGCTCTGCTGCTGGGTGCAGCCGCTTTCCGGCGCTTCTTCGCTGCCGTAGACGCACAGCACTTTCGAGGCGGGCAGCTTGATCAGCTCCGGGCCGGTGGCGGCTTCGTCGCCGTCCTTGCCCAGCCAGCCTTCGACCTGGATCTCGAAGGCGCCGCTGCGCGCCAAGGCCAGCAGAAACACGCCATCGATCTGCTTCTTGTCACTCTCGGGCAGGCGGTTGTAGAGCGCCGGCATCACGTCGGCGCCGAACGAATAGCCGATCAGCACGAAACGCTTGGCGTGCCACTTCTCGCGGTACTGGCGCATCATCTCGGAAAGGTCGCTGGCGGCCTGGTCCGGGCTCTTGCGCTGCCAGAAGTAACGCAGGGTATCGACGCCGACCACCGGGTAGCCGCGCTCGGCCATCTGCTCGGCTACGGCCTTGTCCAGGTCACGCCAGCCACCGTCGCCGGAGTAGAACAGGCTCACCGTATCGCCAGGCGGCGTTGACGGCACCTCGACCACCGGCAGGTCGTCGCTGGCGCCTTGCAGCAGGCGACGCACCTGGGCGATCAGCAGCGCCTTGGGCGCGGTGTCGTAGTCGCCGATCAGGGTTTCGGCCTTGGCCTGCTCGCGCACGAAACGCGCGGTGGCGTCATCCGGGTTGTCGTTCCAGGCGGCCAGCCAGTGGCCGTGAGGGCTACTGGTCGGCGGCGGGGTGGCGCAATCGGGCTTCTCCAAGGAGAAGCCAACGGACAGCGCCTGGGCCTTGTCGTCGTTCTGGCTGGCGAGCCAGCGCCAGGCGAGCATGGCGGTGTTCTCGCTGCCGGCGACCAGGTTCAGTTTGCCGTCCAGTTGTTTGGCGGCTTCCTGCAGGGTCTTGCCTTGCGCCTCGCAGCCTTGGCCGATGGCTGAATACTGGCCGATCAGCGCGTGGTTGGATTGGGCCAGCTCCAGCAGTTCGGCTTCGTCGAGCAGTTGATCGTTCGGCAGCACCAGCAGCACGCGGCGTTGTACCTTGCCGCCTGGTGTAGCGACCTGCAGGTCGGCGCCGGAGGCCAGCGTGTGATGCGCCAGGCTGGCGGCGGCTGGCGGGCGCAGCCACAGGTAGAGGCCGCCGGCGATCAGCGCCAGCAGCAGGGCGAGGAGGGGAAGTACTCGTTTGGCAGTTCGGGTCATCAGCGTTTCACCAGTCCGGTAAAGCCGCCGGCGATCAGCGCGGCGGTGTCGGTCAGTGCCACCAGCGGGTCGAGCCCGGCCGGTACGGCCATGTAGCGCGGTTCCCAGTCAGGCTGGAATTTGTCCTTGAAGCGGCGCAGGCCCTGGAAGTTGTAGAACGCCTCGCCGCGCTTGAACACCAGTGCACCGACGCGCTGGGTCAGCGGCGCGCCGCGGCGTGGCTGCAGTCCGGAGAGCGGCACCATGCCGAGGCTGAAGCGGGCGAAGCCGGCGGCCTTGAAGTGCAGGATCAGGCCGAGCATGAGGAACTCCATGGTCAGCTTCGGCGCATCGGGCAGCACGCGCATCAGGTCCAGGGTGGCCAGGTCGCGGCTGTCGGTTTCCAGCAGGTTGGCGAAGGCCACGGCGCGGCCTTCGACCCGGGCGATGACGATACGGAAGCGGTTCAGGTAAGCCGGATCGAAGCGGCCCAGGGAGAAGCCCTTCTCACGCATCTGCTTGCCGCCCAACCAGGCGTCGGAGATGGTGCGCAGCTCGTCGAACGGTGCCTGGCCGGGTTCGTGGAACTCCAGCACCAGGCCGTCGCGCTGGCTGCGGTTCCAGGTGTAGCGCAGATCCTTCATGGCCTTGCCAGTGCTTTCCAGCTCGAAGCGGTTCAGATCAACACGCGCTTCTTCGCCGAGCTTGATGGCGGTCAGGCCGATGTCCATGTACAGCGGCAGGTTCTCGGCGCGTACCTGGTAGAACACCGGACGCGTGTGGTGACGGTCGCACAGGTCGCGGAACTGCCACACCAGCTCGGCACGGCGTTGCGGGGTGCCGATGGGGTCGAACAGCGCGACCATGCTGCGGGCGCGGCGCGAGTACATCAGAAAGGCATCGCCTTCTGGGTGCACCAGCAGGGCCTTGTCGCCGGTCAGGGCGAGGCCGCCATCGGCCTGGTCGGAGGCCTTGATGATCGCGGCCGCGCGGTCCAGCTCCTCGCTGGTCGGCAGGGTGATGGCCGGCGGCGCGGCGCGCAGCAGCCAGGCCAGGAACACCACGCCAAGTACCAGCACGCAGCCCAGGGCGGCGCGCAGGCCGCGCGGCGCATCGGCGTTCACCGCGAACTGCCACCACAGCTGGTTCTCGTAAGGCACGTCCTGATAGGCGAAGAACAGCAGCCAGATCGAGGCGCCGAGCACGCAGGCGCTGGCCGCCAGGTGCCAGGGCGAAAGGGGCAGCTCCATCAACCGGCTAGGGCGATAGAAATAGGGGCGAAACAGCGCCAGCAGGCCGGCGGTGATGCTCAGCAGCAGCGCCTCTTCCCAGTCGAAGCCCTTGAGCAGCGACAGGATGGCGCCAGTGATCAGCAGGATCAGGGTCATCGCCCAGGCAGCCGACAGACGACGGCGTAGGCCCTGGGCGAGCAGCAGGCAGAGCAGGCCGATCAGGCTGGCACCGAAGTGCGAGGCGTCGATCAGCCGATGCGGGATCAGGAAGTCGAGGATTTCCAGGCGCTCGTCCAGGCTCGGCGTGGCGCCCGAGAACAGCAGCACCATGCCGGAGATGAACACCAGCAGCGCAAGGATCGGCGCGGCCAGACCGCTGGCGGCGCGGATCGCCTGGCGGGCGCTGATCAGCCGACGCAGTTCCAGGCCCAGCAGCAGCAGGCAGGCGACCAGCAGCGGCAGCACGATATAGATGAGGCGATACAGCAGCAGCGCGGCGGCCAGTGGCGCAGCGCCCAGCTCATTGGCGAAGGCAGCCAGCAGCACAGCCTCGAATACGCCGACGCCGCCCGGCACGTGACTGAGTACGCCGGCAGCCAGGGCGATCAGATAAACCAGCAGGAAGGTGGTGAAGGGCGGCGCTTCGGGCAGCAGCAGATACAGCACGCCGGCAGCAGCGCTGACGTCGACCAGGGTGATCAGGATCTGCAGCAGCGTCAGGCGTGCGCCCGGCATGCGCAGCAGGTGGCGGCTGACCCGCACCATCACGCAATCGGCGTTCGGGCGCTCTTGCATACGCGCGCGGTGCAGTTTCAGCAGCAGGCCGGCGCCAAGTGCCAGCAGCACCAGGCTGATGACGATCAACACCGGTTGCGGCAGGCGCAGTGCGGCGGAAGCGTCGGCTGGGTCGGCCAGTGCCGCAATAGCGGCGAGAATCGGCAGCGCGCAGCCCAGGGACAGGCTGGCGAACACCGTCATACGGGCGATTTCCACGCCGCCGATGCCATGCCGGGCATACAGCCGGTAGCGGATCGAACCGCCGGAGAGCATCGACAGGCCCACGGCGTTGCCGATGGCAAAGGCGCAGAAACCGCCGGTGGCCAGGGTTCGCCCGGGCAGGCTGACGCCGGCATAACGGCTGGCCGACCACTCGTAGCCGAGCAGGGCGATGAAACCGACGATGGTCAGGCCGACAGCGCCGAGCAGGTTCAGCTTGGGCACGGCCAGGATGGATTCGTGCAGGGCGCTGGGGTCCAGCTCGTTGAGCAGGTGCCGGCAGGCGAGCAGGGCGATGACGAACAGGGCCAGGGCGACACTCAGCCCCAGCGGCTGTCGGTATCGATCCAGGCGCTGACGCCAGAGCAGAAGTTGAGATTTGGGCAGAGAAGGTGGAGCAGTAGCGTCGGAGCTGGCGCGCATCGGATACCTCTTGGGCAGTGCGGCTCAGATTGAAGGGCGGAATCCAAGTTCCGTTTTGTATCAGGCAATGTATGAGCTTGAGCGAAGCGCTTCAAGGTGTCTATGGCAGGCCCTTGGAAAGATTAGCCCATCAGCGCATGGCTTGAAGCGCGGCTGATTTTTAGACGCCCATAAAACAAAAGCCCCGACAGCAAACTGTCAGGGCTTTCGTTTCGAAGGTGGTTGCGGGAGCCGGATTTGAACCGACGACCTTCGGGTTATGAGCCCGACGAGCTACCAGACTGCTCCATCCCGCGGCGGCCATTATAGGGGTGGAGAGAATGCTGTCAACCGACTTTTGCGTTTTCAATCAATCGGTTAAATCGGTGGGGCGGAAAAACAAAAAGGCCACTCGATTGAGTGGCCTTTTTGAGTATCTGGTTGCGGGAGCCGGATTTGAACCGACGACCTTCGGGTTATGAGCCCGACGAGCTACCAGACTGCTCCATCCCGCGGCGGCCATTCTATACAGGATGAGGTTGCTGTCAATCGATTTCTGCTTTTTAATCAATTAGTTAAATCGAAGACGCAGAAAAACAGAAAGGCCACTCGATTGAGTGGCCTTTCTGGGTATCTGGTTGCGGGAGCCGGATTTGAACCGACGACCTTCGGGTTATGAGCCCGACGAGCTACCAGACTGCTCCATCCCGCGGTCGCCATTCTATTCATCTGGGACCTGCTGTCAACGCATATCGAGAAAAAATCGTTTTGCCGTCAATTGGTTAGCGATGCGAATCGCACATTTTGAAGCGCCCGAGGCCCTGCCATACGGGCGTCTCGGGCGGTTTTATGGCGTTTTCGTGACGGTGCCTGATGACGATGAACGGCAAGCCTCGGGCTGGAAGGCTGTTCTTATATACAGTAAGGTGCGTTTCCCTCTCTCTCATCGGCGCCTTTGGCCCGCTTTCTCAGGTTTATGGCGCAGCGAAAGATCATCCATATCGATTGCGATGCCTTCTATGCCTCGGTCGAAATGCGCGACAACCCGGCGCTGGCCGACAAGCCGATGGCGGTGGGCGGCTCGGCGGATCGGCGCGGAGTTATCGCTACCTGCAATTACGAGGCGCGAGCCTACGGGGTGCGCTCGGCCATGGCCTCGGGGCATGCGTTGAAGCTGTGCCCGGATCTGCTGATCGTCAAACCGCGTTTCGATGTGTACCGCGCGGTGTCCCGGGAAATTCACGCGATCTTTCGCGACTACACCGACCAGATCGAGCCGCTGTCCCTGGACGAAGCCTTTCTCGATGTCTCCAATTGCGAGCATTTCGGCGGCAGCGCCACGCGAATCGCCCAGGACATCCGCCGGCGCGTGTCCAGCGACCTGCATATCACCGTGTCCGCCGGGGTGGCGCCGAACAAGTTTCTGGCCAAGATCGCCAGCGACTGGCGCAAGCCCAACGGCATTTTCGTGATCACGCCGGATCAGGTGGACGATTTTGTGGCCGAGCTGCCGGTAAACAAGCTGCACGGCGTCGGCAAGGTCACCGCGGACAAGCTGACCCGCCTGGGCATACGCACCTGCCGCGACCTGCGTGAGCGGAACAAGCTGCGCCTGGTGCGCGAGTTCGGCAGTTTCGGCGAGCGGCTGTGGAGCCTCGCCCATGGCATCGACGAGCGGGTGGTGCAGACCGACAGCCGCCGCCAGTCGATGAGCGTGGAAAACACTTACGATCAGGATCTGCCGGACCTCGACGCCTGCCTGGCGCAGCTGCCGGCCTTGCTGGAAGAGCTGGAGCGGCGCATGACCCGCCTGGACGGCAGCTACCGAGTCGGTAAGCCGTTCGTCAAAGTGAAGTTCCACGACTTCACCCAGACCACTTTGGAGCAGGCCGGCGCGGCGCGGGATCTGGAAAGCTACCGCGTGCTGCTGGCCAACGCCCATGCGCGTGGCAACCGCCCGGTGCGTCTGTTGGGCGTGGGCGTGCGTTTGCAGGATATGCGCGGCAAGCACGAACAGCTGGATCTGTTCACGACGCTGCCGCAATAGATGAAGGGATAACCAGGCGGGCGGGGCGGCTCACCTGGTTATCGAGCGGTTTACTTTTCCGGCCACAGGCGGATTGGTTTGCCGCTGGCAGGCCACAGGCGCAGCTGGTCGATGGGCGAGATGTCCCAGCGCTCGATAGTAGTCAGGCTCTGCAGAAAGCGGTTTTCCTGTTCCATCAGCGCCGGGGCGCACATCTTGCGGGTGCTACCGGCGTCGCTGAAGCTCAGCTTGTCGCCGTCCCGGGTATAGCTGGCGAACCAGTGGTTGCAGCCGGCGTTGCCGTAAGCACGACCGTCTTCGCCGAGGATGATGGTCAGGTGACTGTTGTCGATCAGCGGCCGTTCGCCGATCCATTCCACGCTGTAAGTGCGCTCGGTTTCCAGTTGCACCGGTTTGCCGGCGCAGCCAGCCAGGGCTGCGGCGAGCAGACCCAGGGCGAGAAGCGGTTTCATCAGGCCTCCTTGTTAACGCATGCAGGGCACAGGTGTTTGTCCTGCTGTTTGCGCCAGCCCAGCTCGGCCAGGCGGGCATCGGCGGCGGGTGCCTGGGCCTTCTTGCCCAGCGCGCTGTCGACCGCGAATTCGAAGTCCAGCTGCTTGCCGCAGCTGTCGCAGGTGACCTGCCAGTTGAAGATCGACAGTTCGGTGAAGGCCGGCCCGTGGGCGACGGCGACCCACTGGCCGGGCGGGTTTATCAGGTGGCGGACCTTGTCGACCTGCAGGCGCATGCTCAGGTCACGGCTGCCCTTGAGGCTGACGACCAGGGTGTCGTTGCCCTTGATCGAACCGCCGTTGCCGGTGACCTGGTAGCGGCCGGGAGCCAGGGCGCGGCACTCGATGAGGGTGTGTTCGGGGTTGAGCAGGTTGTAGCGAAAATCGTGTTCGGCCATGGGTCCTCCGGGTGAGGCGCGCATTCTAGCAGGCCGCGACAGCGGAGGGCGGACGGTGACGCTCGGGGTTGCCCAGCGTCGCGTTGAGGTAGTTAAACCTGTTCAGAATCTTTAATTATAGGTTCGTCGATTTTGCCGGCTGAGTGGCGGAAGCGGTCGTTCACCCCGTAGGGTGGATGGCGCTTTTTTCATCCACCGTTGCGATTGCAGAGCGGTGGACGGGTGAAACGTCGTCCACCCTACGAACTGACAAGCCGTAGCGGACGCGGAGCGTCCATAGATGCATTCCCACGCGGAGCGTGAGGAACGATCAATTGAATGTCCGCTTCTGCCTTGCAGCAGCCTTTTTGATGTCGCCAAAAAATCGTGAACAGGTTCTTAGGTGGCGGGAAACAGTTCGCGCAGGGCCGCGCGGTAGAAATCGAAGGCACCGACCGCGCCGCTGACGGCTTCTTCGCGCTGGCTTTCGCTCAGCGCCAGGCCGTCGAGCAGGGCCACGAACTGGCGCCAATGCAGGCCGCGACCTTCGGGGTGGGCCGTCAGGTGGCGGGCGCCCTTATCGGCGTTCAGGCCGAGCTGCTGGGTTTCCTTGAACAGAAAGGCGGCACCCAGGTTGGAGCCCTCGCTGCAATACAGCCAGCCCAGGGCGACATGGACGCTGGCGGGCGCCGCGGCTGTTGGCGGTGGCGGAAGGTGCAGGCCCAGATCGCTGATGTCGGCGCACACGGCGTCGAAGCGCGGCAGTTCGCTCAAACCCGGCAGCAGGCGATTTAGCGTGATGTCGTCGTACAGTGCGCTGATCGCCCCGTGAAAGCGATGCTGCACGAGAAGAAAGCAGCCGTAGCGCACCAGACTTTCGAACGGACGCGCCTGCATGACCAGGGTGTCGACCGTGTCGTGGTTGCGGCGAGTACCGGCCTTCAGCTGTTTGCTCAGCGGCAGTTGCTCGGCGGTGTGCGCAACGGCGATCAGGGTTGCAGGCTCAGCTGGCGTCATCTTTCGCCTCCTGTTGCAGGCGCTCGATGGCCTGTTCCAGTTCGTCCAGGCCGCTGCCGCGGATCGGTTGATCCTGCTTGAGCTGGGTTTCGCTGTACTGGCAGGCGGCGCGCAATTGCGGCACGCCGCAGTAGCGGGTAGCACCATGGAGGCGGTGGATGCGTTCGATCAGCGCATTGCGGTCGCCATCGGCGCGCGCCTGGTGGATAGCTGCCAGGTCGCCCGGCAGCCCGTCCAGCAGCATCTTGAGCATGTCGGCGGCCAAGTCCGCCTTGCCGGCGGCCAGGCGCAGGCCTTCTTCCTTGTCGAGTACGGCCGTGGCCGGTGCGCTGAGGGCCTCGGTTTGCGGCTCCTGTACCTCGCCGGCCAGCGTCAGGCCGGTCCACTTGAGTACTACCTGGGCCAGCTGGCGCTCGCTGATCGGTTTGGTGAGGTAGTCGTCCATGCCGCTTTGCAGCAGGGTGCGCTTCTCATTGGCCAGAGCGTGAGCGGTGAGGGCGACGATGGGCATCGGCGTGCGGCCATTGTCGTGCTCCCACTGGCGAATCGCCTCTGTAGTCTGGCGGCCGTCCATGCCGGGCATCTGCACGTCCATGAATACCAGATCGAAGTCCTGCTCCTGCGTGATCACCAGGGCATCGAAGCCGCTGCTGGCGACCGTTACCTTGGCGCCCATGTCGTCGAGCAAGGTCTGCACCAGCAACAGGTTGGCGGCGTTGTCATCGACACAGAGGATCGCCGGCGAGCGGCCCAGGTTGTGGCGTGTGGCCTGGCGTGGCTGACGTGGCGCCACCAGGTCGATCAGGGCGCGCTGCAGACGGCGGGTGCAGGCCGGCTTGGCCTGCAACTGACTATGCCAGTCCGGCACATGGTCCTGATAAAGCGCCTGCTCGGTGGTGGGGCAGAGCACCACACTTTTGCAGCCCAACTCCTCCAGATCCCAGACTCGTTTGCCCAGGGCGGCCGGCGCCAGGTCATCGCTGGTGATGCCGAGCACGGCGCAACTGAATGCCTGGGCTGAGCCGGCCGCCTGCGCGACGGCTGTACAGAGGCTATCTATGTCGGTGAATTCGCTGACCTGCAGGCCGCAATCTTCCAACTGGTGCTTCAGCGCCTGACGGGCCAGCTCGCGGCCTTCAAGCATCGCCACACGGCGCCCGGCCAGGGCGCGGGGCTGCTCGTCGGCCTCGCTGCGCGCCTTGGGCAGGTTGAGGCTGATCCAGAACTCCGAACCTTCGCCCGGCGTGCTGTCGACGCCGATTTCGCCGCCCATCTGCTCGATCAGGCGCTTGGAAATCACCAGGCCCAGGCCGGTGCCGCCGGCCTGGCGGGTCATCGAATTGTCGGCCTGACTGAACGCCTGGAACAGCGCGCGCAGGTCTTCATCGGCCAAGCCGATGCCGGTGTCGCGCACGCTGATGCGCAGCTGCGCGCTGTCAGCGGTTTCCTCTTCGAGCATGGCGCGAATGACGATGCTGCCTTCGCGGGTGAACTTGATGGCGTTGCTGACCAGGTTGGTCAGTACCTGCTTGAGGCGCAGCGGGTCGCCCGACAGCCACAGCGGCGTATCGCGATAGACCAGCGAGAGCAGTTCGAGCTTCTTCTCGTGTGCGGTCGGCGCGAGGATGGTCAGGGTGTCCTGCAACAGGTCGCGCAGGTTGAAGGGGATGTTTTCCAGCACCAGCTTGCCAGCCTCGATCTTCGAGAAGTCGAGCACTTCGTTGATGATGCTCAGCAGGCTGCCGGCCGATTGTTCGATGGTGCTCAGGTAATCCTGCTGACGCGGGCTGAGTTCGCTTTTCTGCAGCAGGTTGGTGAAACCGAGGATGCCATTGAGCGGCGTGCGGATCTCGTGGCTCATGTTGGCCAGGAACTCGGACTTGATGCGGCTCGCTTCCAGGGCTTCCTTGCGGGCGAAGTCCAGCTCGATGTTCTGCACCTCCATGTTTTCCATGTTCTGGCGCAGATCCTCGGTGACCTGATCGATGCTGTGCTGCATTTCTTCCTGGGCAGCCTGTAGGGACTCGGCCATGCGGTTGATGCCCGAGGCGAGTTCGTCCAGTTCGTGGCTACCCAGCGGCGGTAGACGGGTTTCCAGTTGACCGTCCTTGAGCAGGGCGACGCCCTGTTTGATGCGCAGCAGCGGGTCGTTGATGCTGCGACTCATGCGCAGCGCCAACAGGCCGGTGATGATCAGTCCGGTGACCACCAGCAGCAGGCTGGTGAGCAGGCTGCGGTAGCCGCTGATCAGGGTGTTGTGGTGGGACAGCTCCAGTTCCACCCAGCCGATGGGTTCGGCTTCGGTCTGGCTGCGTTCCTCACTACTGAGTGTCAGGTGCTGAGCCATCACCGGCATCAGAAAACGCGTCGCGTCCTGGCTGCTGTGCTCGGCGATATCCACGGTGTCGCTGTCGATCACCGGGCGCGCATTGACCATGCTCGGGCCGGCGTGGGCCAGGCGCTCGCTTTGTGTGGTCAGGAAGGTCACGGCGCGCACGTCCTGCTGTTCCAGAGCCTGGTTGGCGATGCGCTGCAGCAGCGCCTGGTCGCCATGTAGCAGGGCCGGGGCAGCCAGGGGGGCCAGTTGTTCGGCGATCATGTGGCCGCGTTGCAGCAGTTGTGCCTGCAGCCCGGAAAGCTGCATCCAGATGAAATAGCCGCCCAGGACCAGTGCCAGCAGGCTGGTGGGCAGCAGGGTAAGCATCAGTACCCGGCCCTTGATGCCGATATCCTTGAACACGCAATGCCCCCTTTTGACTATGCCAGGCAGTGTAGCGATTCCGGCGGGGTGACGCTTGCCCGTCGTAAGGCGGGTTACGGGTGCTGGGGCAATCGGTAGAATCGCGCGCATTCGCTTTGCAGAGCCACTTCGCCATGATGCCTTCATCCAGCAGCGTCACCCGTATTCTCGCCGTCGAAGATGACCCGGCCCTGGCCTCGCATCTGCAGGCGCACCTGCATGGCCATGGCTTCGAGGTGACCCTCAGCCATGACGGTGACGAGGGCTTACGCCTGGCTCAGGAAGAGGATTTCGATCTGATCCTCATGGACATCCTGCTGCCCGGCAGCAATGGCCTGGACGTGCTGCAGCGTCTGCGCAAGCAGCGCCACGTACCGGTCATCCTGATGTCCGCCCTGGGCGCCGAGCAGGATCGCATCGCCGGTTTCAGCCGCGGTGCCGACGATTATCTGCCCAAGCCGTTCAGCCTCGGCGAGTTGAGCGTGCGGATCGAAGCCATCCTGCGTCGGGTCGCCTATGAGCGCCGTGGCCAGCCGCCGCTGCAAGGTGGTGCGCTGCGCTTCGACGAGCAGCGCTGCGACGTGTGTCACGAAGGCAAATGGGCGGGGCTCACCTCGACTGAGTACCGCCTGTTGGAAACCTTTTCCCGCCACGCCGATGAGGTGCTCAGCAAGGCCTTCCTTTATCAGCACGTGCTGCACCGTGGCTATTCCCAGCATGACCGTAGCCTCGACATGCACGTCAGCAACGTGCGGCGCAAGCTCAAGGGCATCGGCTACGCCGCTACGCATCTGGAGTCGGTGTGGGGCAAGGGCTACGTGCTGACGGCTCGGGACGCCTGAGGTGCCGGGCCGGCATTCGCTGTTCTGGAAACTGATCGTCGGCCTGGCGCTGTTCTGTCTGATCACCGTCAGCATGCACCTAGATCTGGAGGAGCGTGCCTACGATGCCCTGTCCACCCTGTCGCCGAGCACCCGCAGCGAGCTCACCCGGGTTGCCCAGAACGCTGAAAAGGCCTGGCGTAGCCGCGGGCGCATCGGCCTGGACGAGTTTCTCAATGACTTCTACCAGCGCGAAGACGTCTGGGTGGTGGCGGTGGATGCTCAGCATCGCTCGCTGTCGTCCTGCCCGCTCAGCGAGGAGGAAGCGCAGCGCCTGAATTTCATGCGTCGGCTCGACCAGAAGGTCGGTCGCCCTGGAGGCCAGCCGGTTTTCTACATACCGTTCAGCAGTGACGATGGCTATCTGGTGATGGAGTTGCCACCGCGCCTGGACCCACGCAACGACCAGCCGCTATGGGACTTCTTCCTGCACAAGGTGCTGCCGTCGTGCCTGGCCGCATTGTTGGCCACGCTGCTGTATCGCTGGCTGATCGGGCCCCTGGTGATCCTGCGGCGCCAGGCCAACAATCTCAGTGCCGGTGACCTGAGTGCCCGAGTTGGGCCGGCGGTGACCAGCCGCAGGGACGAGTTGGGCGAACTGGGCAGCGCTTTCGACCATATGGCCGAGCGCCTGCAGGGCGCCGTGGTTTACCAGCGCCGCCTGCTGCGCGACCTGTCCCATGAGTTGCGTACGCCGCTGAGCCGCCTGCGCGTGGCGAGTGAGGGCGAGCGCGACCCGCTGGTGCTGCGCCAGCGTCTCGACCGTGAAATCACCATCATGCAGAACCTGGTGGAGAACTCCCTGGAGCTGGCCTGGCTGGATTCCGAGCGTCCGCAGTTCGCCCGCGAGGCGATCCGCCTGCAGCAGTTGTGGGACATGCTGGTCGAGGACGCCTGTTTCGAAGCCGGCTGGTCGAGTGAGCGCCTGCTGTTCGAGCTTGACGAAGACTGCACGGTGTACGCCAACCTGACCAGCCTGGCTCAGGCCCTGGAAAACCTGTTGCGCAATGCCATCCGTCATTCCCCGCCGCAAGGGCGCGTACGCCTCAATGGAGCGCCTGAAGGTGACTGCTGGCACCTGTGCCTGAGCGACGAGGGCTCGGGTATCGACGAGCGCCATCTGGAAACCATCTTCGAGCCCTTCGCGCGGCTCGACAGTGCGCGTCCCGGTGACGGCGGTTTTGGCTTGGGGCTGAGCATCGCGCGCAGCGCTATTGCTTTGCAGGGAGGCCGCTTGTGGGCCGAGAGTCCGCCTGGCAGCGGGCTGCAGATGCACCTATTGCTGCCCTGTGCCGATGGGCAAGCGGGCGGTACCTAGTCAGACCTTGCATTAGATGAATCGGTTATCAGCTTAGATCGGCTGGTTCGTACATGTTGCCTCATGGGCTGAAAGCGCCGTCCGTTGCGGGTTCGCGCTGCTCAGAGGCTTGTGTGGAGATTCACTGCCGGGAGTAGGGGTTGCGCCGATTTGCCGGTATCATGGCCGCCCTCTGCAGCCGTCTGGACCCGATCGACGCCATGACCCAGCAATACCCCACGATCGCCGAATGCGTCGGCAACACCCCTCTGGTTCGCCTGCAACGCCTGCCCGGCGAGACCAGCAACACCCTGCTGGTCAAACTCGAAGGCAACAACCCGGCCGGCTCGGTGAAGGATCGCCCGGCACTGTCGATGATCACCCGCGCCGAGCTGCGCGGTGATATCCAGCCCGGCGACACGCTGATCGAGGCCACCTCGGGCAACACCGGCATCGCCCTGGCCATGGCGGCGGCGATCAAGGGTTACCAGATGATCCTGATCATGCCGGACAACTCCAGCGCCGAGCGCAAGGCGGCGATGACCGCCTATGGCGCCGAGCTGATTCTGGTTAGCAAGGAGGAGGGCATGGAAGGCGCCCGCGACCTGGCGCTGGCCATGCAGGCCGAAGGCCGCGGCAAGGTGCTCGATCAGTTCGCCAACGGCGACAATCCGATGGCCCACTACACCGGCACCGGCCCGGAAATCTGGCGCCAGACCGGCGGGCAGATCACCCATTTCATCAGCTCCATGGGCACCACCGGCACCATCATGGGTGTGTCGCGCTACCTCAAGGAGCAGAACCCGGCCGTGCAGATCGTCGGTCTGCAGCCGATGGAAGGCTCGGCGATTCCGGGTATCCGTCGCTGGCCCCAGGAATACCTGCCGAAGATCTTCGAATCCGAGCGCGTCGACCGCATCGTCGACATGGCCCAGGCCGAAGCGGAAGACGTGATGCGCCGCATGGCCCGTGAAGAAGGCATCTTCTGCGGCGTGTCGTCCGGCGGCTCGGTGGCGGCCATGCTGCGCTTGTCCCGTGAGCTGGAAAACGCCGTGCTGGTAGCCATCATCTGCGACCGCGGTGACCGCTACCTGTCCACTGGCGTTTACGACGCCGCGGCGCGCTGATGGCCCGCAAGAACGGCGGCCTGCGCTTCCAGCCCAGCGGTGGCACCCGTGCCGCCCAGGTACCTGTCGGCAAGAAGCAGCGCCTGAGCGTCGAGCGCCTGGCCAATGATGGCCGTGGCATTGCCTTTATCGACGGGCGTACCTGGTTCGTCAGTGGCGCGCTGCCGGGCGAAGAGGTCGAGGCCCGGGTGCTGGATGCGCGCAGCAAGGTGATCGACGCACGCACCGAACGGGTGTTCCAGGCCAGCCCGGAGCGGCGCGCCGAGCCCTGCGTGCATGCGCGCATTTGTGGCGGCTGCAGCATTCAACATATCTCCCATCGCGATCAGCTGGCGCTCAAGCAGCGCCAGCTCGGCGAACAACTCGAGCGCCTTGGCGGCCAGCAGCCCGAGGTCTGGGCCGAGCCGCTGACTGGCCCGGAGTTCGCTTACCGCCGCCGCGCCCGCATCGCGGTGCGCTGGGATGCTCGCAACAAGCGCCTGGATGTGGGCTTCCGCGCCGCGGCCAGCCAGGACATCGTCGCCATCAGCGAGTGCCCTGTGCTGGTCGAGCCGCTGCAACCGGTCCTGCGCGCACTGCCGGCGCTGCTCGGTGGCTTGCAGGCGCCGCGTGCCATTGGTCATGTGGAACTGTTTCAGGGCACCGCCATTGCCATGCTGGTGCGCCACACCCAGCCCTTGAGCGAAGTGGACACGGCCCGCCTGCAGGCATTCTGTTCGGTGCACGAGGCGCAATTGTGGCTGCAGGGCGAGGGTGAACCGGAGCCGGCAGGCGCCAGCCAGTCGCTGGGCTATCGGCTGGACGCGTGGAACCTGGAGCTGGCCTACCGACCGGGCGATTTCGTGCAGGTCAACGCGGCCGTCAACGCCGCCATGGTGGCCCAGGCCTTGCAATGGCTGGCGCCGCAACAAGACGAGCGAGTGCTGGATCTGTTCTGCGGCCTGGGCAACTTCGCCCTACCGCTGGCCCTGCAGGCGCGTGAAGTGGTGGCCGTGGAAGGCGTGCAGGCAATGGTCGAGCGAGCGGTGCAAAACGCCCGCAGCAATGGCCTTGGCAATGCGCACTTTTACCAGACCGACCTGTCCAACTCGCTGGCCGACGCCAGCTGGGCGGCAGGTGGTTTCGATGCCATCGTGCTCGATCCGCCACGTGACGGCGCGCTGCAGGTAGTACGGCAGATGGCAAGCCTGGGCGCCAAGCGGCTGGTCTATGTTTCTTGTAACCCGACGACGCTGGCGCGTGACAGTGGCGAATTGTTGCAGCAAGGCTACCGGTTGAAAAAAGCCGGTATTCTGGACATGTTTCCGCAGACGGCCCATGTGGAAGCGATGGCGCTGTTCGAGCGCTCATAACAAGTGTGGTGGCGCACAGGATTTGCGCCGATTGGTCAACCGACCGGCTCGCAGAAGCCCGGCGACATTCAGCGGGGCGTGCCCCGTGATAGGGAAGGTAATAGATGGTTCAGGTTAGAGCGCACCAGCCCATCAACGATGATGGCAGTATAAATCTCGAGGCCTGGTTGGAGCATGTCACGAGTGTCGACCCGGCCCTCGACCGTGACGCGTTGCGCGCCGCCTGTGAATTTGCCCGGGCGGCCGAGCAACAGGCCAATGCGGCGCAAAACCTGTGGACCGAAGGCTACTCCAGCTTCGGTGCCGGGTTGGAAATTGCCGAAATTCTCGCCGACCTCAAGCTCGATCAGGATTCTCTGGTCGCCGCCGTCATCTACCGTGGCGTGCGCGAAGGCAAGATTCCCCTGGCTGAGGTGCGTCAGCGCTTCGGCCCGGTGGTGGCCAAATTGATCGAAGGCGTGCTGCGTATGGCGGCCATCAGCGCCAGCCTCAACCCACGCGGCGAATCCACGGTGCTGGGTTCCCAGGCCCAGGTCGACAACCTGCGCAAGATGCTGGTGGCGATGGTCGACGACGTGCGCGTCGCACTTATCAAGCTGGCCGAACGCACCTGCGCGATCCGCGCTGTCAAGGACACCGATGAGGAGCGCCGTCAGCGCGTGGCCCGCGAGGTCTTCGATATCTATGCGCCACTGGCCCACCGCCTGGGCATCGGCCATATCAAGTGGGAGCTGGAGGATCTGTCCTTCCGTTACCTGGAGCCCGAGCAGTACAAGCAGATCGCCAACCTGTTGCACGAGCGCCGTCTGGACCGCGAGCACTACATCAACGAAGTGATGGAGCAGCTGCGCGAGGAACTCGAAGCCACCGGCATCAAGGCCGATATCAGCGGCCGGGCGAAACATATCTATTCGATCTGGCGCAAGATGCAGCGCAAGGGCCTGCAGTTCAGCCAGATCTACGACGTGCGCGCGGTGCGCGTGCTGGTGCCGGCGGTGCGCGACTGCTACACCGCCCTGGGTATCGTGCACACCCTGTGGCGGCACATTCCCAAGGAATTCGACGACTACATCGCCAACCCGAAGGAGAACGGCTACCGCTCCCTGCACACGGCGGTACTCGGCCCTGAGGGCAAGGTACTGGAAGTGCAGATCCGCACCTCCAACATGCACGAGGAAGCGGAGCTGGGCGTTTGCGCCCACTGGCGCTACAAGGGCACTGACGTCAAATCCGGCTCCAACCATTACGAAGAGAAGATTTCCTGGCTGCGCCAGGTGCTCGAATGGCACGAGGAGCTGGGCGATATCGGTGGTCTGGCCGAGCAGCTGCGCGTCGATATCGAGCCCGACCGGGTCTACGTGTTCACCCCGGACGGTCACGCCATCGACCTGCCCAAGGGCGCCACGCCTTTGGACTTCGCCTACCGCGTACACACCGAGATCGGCCATAACTGCCGCGGCGCCAAGATCAACGGGCGTATCGTACCGCTCAACTACAGCCTGCAGACCGGCGAGCAGGTGGAGATCATCACCAGCAAGCAGGGTACGCCGAGCCGTGACTGGCTGAATTCCAACCTGGGCTACGTGACCACCTCGCGGGCGCGGGCGAAGATCGTCCACTGGTTCAAGCTGCAGGACCGCGACCAGAACGTCGCTGCCGGCAAGGCCATGCTCGAGCGCGAGCTGGCCCGTGTCGCGCTGCCGCCGGTGGACTTCGAGAAGCTCGCTGAAAAAGCCAACCTGCGCACCGCCGAGGATCTGTTCGCGTCCCTGGGCGCGGGGGATCTGCGCCTGGCGCAGTTGGTCAACCTGGCGCAGCAACTGGTCGAGCCGGAGCGCGGCAACGAGCAGCTCGAGCTGATTCCGCGCAAGGCCCAGGGATTCAAGCCGGGCAAGCGTGGCGATATCCAGATTCAGGGCGTCGGCAACCTGATGACCCAGATGGCCGGCTGCTGCCAGCCGCTGCCGGGCGACCCCATCGTCGGTTACATCACCCTGGGCCGCGGCGTCAGTATTCACCGCCAGGATTGTGCGGCGGTGCTGCAGCTCGGCGCCCGCGAGCCGGAGCGGATCATTCAGGTCAGCTGGGGCCCGGTGCCGGTGCAGACCTACCCGGTGGACATCATCATCCGCGCCTACGACCGTTCCGGCCTGCTGCGTGACGTCACTCAGACGCTGCTCAACGAGAAGCTCAACGTGCTGGCGGTCAATACCCGCTCGAACAAGGAAGACAACACGGCGTCGATGTCGCTGACCGTGGAAATTCCGGGGCTGGACGCGTTGGGCAGGCTGCTGGGCCGCCTGTCGCAACTGCCCAATATCATCGAGGCGCGCCGCCACCGCGCGCCCTGAGTCGTAAACGGGCGCGAGGTGACGAACCTCGTGCCTGCATTCACTGGACCCTTTATGTACCAACTCCCTGACCTGCTCAACCTGATGGCGCGCCTGCGCGACCCGCAGCATGGCTGCCCATGGGATCTGAAACAGTCCTACGCCAGCATCGTGCCCCACACCCTCGAGGAAGCGTACGAAGTGGCCGATGCCATCGAGCGCAGCGCCTTCGACGAACTGCCGGGCGAGCTTGGCGACCTGCTCTTTCAGGTCGTGTACTACAGCCAGCTGGCAGAGGAGGAGGGGCGCTTCGATTTTGCCGCGGTGGTCGATGGCATCACCCGCAAGCTGGTGCGCCGCCACCCCCACGTATTTCCCGATGGCGATCTGTATGGTCCGCTCGATCAGCCGCGCCTCGGCGAAGCCGAGGTCAAGCAGCGCTGGGAAGCGATCAAGGCCGAGGAGCGTGCAGAGCGGGCTCAAGCGCCTGAGCAGCTTTCATTGCTCGATGACGTGCCGAACGTGCTGCCGGCCCTGAGCCGTGCCAAGAAGCTGCAGAGCCGCGCGGCCCGCGTCGGCTTCGACTGGCCGGATGCCTTGCCGGTACTCGACAAGGTGCGCGAAGAGCTCGATGAAGTGCTCGAAGCAATCAGCGAGAACGACCCAGAGGCCATCGTCGAGGAGATCGGTGATCTGCTGTTCAGCGCCACCAATCTGGCGCGACACCTGAAAGTCGATCCCGAAGCCGCATTACGGGCGGCCAATGGCAAGTTCGAGCGGCGTTTTCGCTTTATCGAGCAGGCATTGCGCGAAGCCGGGCGTCCCATCGAGAATTGCAGCCTGGATGAGCTCGACGCCCTGTGGGGCAATGCCAAGAAAAGCGAGCGGCAGTCAGGCTGTTGAGCTGACAGCCCCAAGTCAGATGGGCGCGCCCCATCCCGTTAAATTGTCTGGGTATAGGTAGGTTATGGCGATTTCACTACGTGACCAGTTGCTCAAAGCCGGGTTGGTCAACGAGAAGCAGGTCAAGCAGGCCACCAAGCAACAACACAAGCAGCAGCGCATGGTAAAAAAAGGCCAGGCTGAGGAAGACAACAGCAGCCAGCTCGCGGCTCAGCAGGCCAAGGCCGAGAAGGCCGCGCGCGATCAGGAGCTCAACCGGCAGCAGCAGGAGAAGGCCGAGCAGAAAGCCCGCGCTGCGCAGATCAAACAACTGATCGAGGCCTCGCGCCTGCCCAAGCTGACTACCGAGGATTACTACAACTTCGTCGACGACAAGAAGGTCAAGCGCCTGCCGGTCAACGCGATGATGCGCGACAAGCTCAGCCGCGGCTCGCTGGCCATCGTGCGCCACGGCGGCGGTTACGAAGTGATTCCGCGCGACGCTGCATTGCGAATTCAGGAACGTGACCCACAGCGTGTGCTGCTGCTCAATACGCCGACCGAGGCGCCGGATGAAGATGATCCGTACGCGGCGTATCAGGTGCCTGACGACATGATGTGGTAAACGCCAGCCATGAAAAAGCCCGCACAATGCGGGCTTTTTCATGAGGATTCCGATTTTATTCCGAATGGGCTGCCTCATGGTCGTGGGCTTGTAGCTCCGCCTGATACGCGACCGCTTCCTCTTCGGACGGGAAGATGCCGACCAACTGATCGTTCTGATACACGTCCCAGACCCGCAGGCCCTCGGCCTGGGCTTCGTGGGACATATGGTGTTCGTCACGTTCGGTTACTACGAGTACGCTCATTTTATTTCTCCAGTATTTCCGGACAAATGCTGCGCAAGGCGGTTGCGCTCGTGCTTAGCCTGCTAAGCAACGACATGATTTGTGACTGTAGCAATTGGTTACAAGTTCCGTGGCCGCTTCGTTTGTGTCCCATTTTTATTGGCCGTTGAAAAAAAGTAGGCATAAAAAAACCGGGGCATGCCCCGGTTTCTCTATTGTGTGGCGTCCAGATCAGTCGCGGCGACCTTCCACGGTCTTGCCATCGACGGTGCCCGACTTGAGCATGATCTGGTATTCCTTGCCGTCCTTCTCGACCTGATGCAGGCGCACCAGCAAATAATCCCAGTCCTTGGCGAACCACAGGATGGTCTTGCGGCTGCTTTGCGTCGGGTCGCGCACCCGCTCGACCTTGATGGCGTCGATCAGGCCGGCGGCGGTACGCACTACTTCCTCGCCAAGTACGCGGAAATCGTAGGTTTCGATCTCGTCACCGTCGACCACCTGGTAGCTCATGCTTTTTTCGCCAGCGGCCACGTCATGCTGTAGGGCCAACTGGTAGGTCGACTTGTCCTGCATGCCGCGGTTGAGCGGGAAGCGCACCGGGTTGCCGCGGTCGCTGCCGATTACCTGCTTCTGGGTCCAGTCGAAATCGAACTCGACGTCCTTGCTCTTGCCCAAGCCGCTGCGCTCGAACTTGTAGTTGTGCGGCAGGAAGGTGTCGCCATCGACCGAGAAGGTGCTCTGCTCGGTCAGGCCGGCGACCAGCATGGAGGCCTTGAACACCAGCTGCCAACGCCCGTCGTCGAGCTTCTGCAGGCTGCGTTCCGCGGAGCCGCTGACCGGAACCTGTTTCCAGTCGGCGGTGTAGCTGGCGGAGAAGGGCTTCGGCTCTGCGGCGAGGGCAGGCAGGCTGAACAACGCCAGGGCAAGCATTAAGGCGCGGCGCATGGAGTCTCCTTGCTGTTGATGGGGTAACCGGTGGCCGGCAGAGTAACACCGTCTAGCTGGGGGCCGGCCTCCGTGAGGTGCAAACGCTCCTCGGCGAACCAGCGTATGGCTAGCGGGTAGATCCGGTGTTCCTGGGCGTGAACCCGTTGCGCCAGGCTGGCGGCCGTGTCTTGCGAATGTACCGGGATCACTGCCTGTACGACCAGAGGGCCACCATCGAGTTCCTCGGTCACGAAGTGCACGCTGCAGCCATGCTCGGTATCGCCGGCTTCCAGCGCACGCTGATGAGTGTGCAGGCCTTTGTGGCGTGGCAGCAGTGAGGGGTGAATGTTCAGCAGGCGACCATGGTAGTGGCGCACGAAGGCAGGGGTGAGAATGCGCATGAAACCGGCGAGCACGACCAGTTGCGGGTCGAAGCCGTCGATGGCCTCCATCAGGGCGGCGTCGAAGGCGTCGCGGCCCTGATAATCGCTGTGCTCTAGTACCCGGGTGGTGATGCCGGCGGCCTGCGCGCGTTGCAGGCCATAGGCGTCGCTGCGGTTGGCGATCACCGCGGCGATGCGCACCGGGTTCTCGCCGTCAGCGGTGCTGTCGATCAGTGCCTGAAGATTGCTGCCGGTGCCCGACAGCAGCACCACCACGTTACAGGGTCGCGGCATCAGTGGCTTTTCAGGTTGTTCAGCACGACACGCTCGGCGCCTTCGGCTGCGGCGGCGATCTGGCCGATGACCCACGGCTGCTCACCGGCGCTGCGCAGGGTGGCAAGGGCTGTGTCGACCTGATCCTGAGCGACGCAGATGACCATGCCCACGCCGCAGTTCAGCACGCGGTGCATCTCGTGCTCGTCGACGTTGCCTTTTTCCTGCAGGAAGTCGAATACCGCCGGGCGCTGCCAGCTGGCCACGTCGATCACTGCCTGGGCGTTGTCCGGCAGTACACGCGGGATGTTGTCCAGCAGGCCACCACCGGTGATGTGAGCCATGGCCTTGACCGCGCCGGTCTTCTTGATCAGCTCCAGCAGCGGCTTGACGTAGATGCGAGTCGGCGCCATCAGCAGGTCGGCGAGGGGCTTGCCGTCGAGCTGGGTGTTTTCGATATCGGTGCCGGAGACTTCAAGGATCTTGCGGATCAGCGAGTAGCCGTTGGAGTGCGGGCCGGAGGAGGGCAGCGCGATCAGTGCATCGCCGGTAGCGACCTTGGAACCGTCGATGATCTCGGCCTTCTCGACCACGCCCACGCAGAAACCGGCCAGGTCGTAGTCTTCGCCTTCATACATGCCCGGCATCTCGGCGGTTTCACCACCGACCAGGGAGCAGCCGGCCAGTTCGCAGCCGGCGCCGATGCCGGTGACCACGGTGGCGGCCACGTCAACGTTGAGTTTGCCGGTGGCGTAGTAGTCGAGGAAGAACAGCGGCTCGGCGCCACAGACCACCAGATCGTTGACGCACATGGCGACCAGGTCCTGGCCGATGCTGTCGTGCTTGTTCAGGTTTAGGGCCAGGCGCAGCTTGGTGCCGACACCGTCGGTGCCGCTGACCAGCACCGGTTGCTTGTAGCCGGCCGGGATCTCGCACAGGGCGCCGAAGCCACCCAGGCCACCCATGACTTCAGGACGGGCGGTGCGCTTGGCTACGCCCTTGATGCGTTCGACCAGGGCTTCGCCTGCGTCGATGTCCACACCTGCGTCCTTGTAGCTGATGGAGGGTTGCTTGCTCATAGATCCAGGCCTTTGGAAGGGGAAAGTCGGAATAGCGTCGGCCCCTTGGGGCCGTTCTGCGAAGGCGCGCGATTTTATCAGGCTTGCCCGGCAGCGGCCAGCCACCGTGCCGAGTATGGGTCGCCAGGCGGCGTGAAACCTGGCCGGCCCTGGCGGGTCACACGCAAGCCTACCTGTGAGCTGATGGCCGTGTGGCTTGCGATGCCATGGCAACAGCCCCTAAGGTATAGCGCCACGGCCTGTTACCGCGCGCCGCCTTCTTCAGCCGAGAGTTTTCCGTTCATGCGCCCGAGCTTCCGCCCCCTGCTTTTCTGCCTGTCACTCTTGAGCCTGCCGACCCTGGCAGCGACCGTGAGTGACCTATATCAGGTGCGTGAGACGGTTGCCAGCCAGCAGCCCGAGGAGCGCGATGCCGCCCTGCAGCGGGCGGTCGAGACGCTGGTAATGCGCCTGACCGGCAAACCGGATGCGGCCAAGGGCTCGGCGCTGGCGGAGTTGCGCAAGGATCCGCAGCAGATCATCAGCCAGTACGGTTACGAGGGCGATCATCTGGTGGTCGATTTCGATGCGGTGTCCACCGATCGCTCCCTGCGTCAGGCCGGTTTGCCGCTCTGGGGCGTCAACCGCCCGGCGATTCTCGCCTGGTGGCTGAACGAGACGGTCGACGGCGGCAACATCGTCGGTGACGGCCAGGCCGCTGCCGAGCCGCTGCGCGAGGCCGCCCAGCACCGTGGCCTGCCATTGCGCCTGCCGTTGGCCGACCTCAGCGAGCAGCTGGTGGCGACCAAGGAGGCGCTGGGCGCCAAGGATCCGGGTGAGCTGCGTTCGGCATCCGAGCGCTACGGCGCCGACGCCTTGCTGGCGGTGCGCACCAGTGAAACGGACGGCAAGTGGCAAGCCAGCTGGCAGCTTTGGCTGGGCGATGATCATGATCAGGGCAAGGCCGAAGCAGCCGACCAGGCCGCGTTGGCCGATGCGGTGTTGCTGGCGGTGAGCGAGCGCCTGGCGCCACGTTTCGTCGTCGCTCCGGGCGCCAGTTCGACGCAGACGGTGGAAATCATCGGCGCCGATCTGTCCCGCTACGCCGAGCTGCAGCGGGTGCTCGAACCCTTTGGCGCCCAACTTCAGTCGGTGCAGGCCGACCGGCTGATCTACAAGGTCAACGCCAGTGCCGAGCAGCTTCGCACCCAACTGGGCCTGCTGCAGTTGCACGAGGTGTCGGCTGCCGAACTGGCCGTCGAGGCGCCGGCGCCCGCCGAGCCCCAGGCACCCGTCGATGCCAGTCAGGCGCCGGTGGCGCCTCAGGCTGCGCCACCAACGTCACCGGCCAGTGCATCTGGCGATGTTCTGTACTTTCGCTGGTAGACTGCCCGCCAACTGAACCGCTTCGCTTTCGACGGCCATGGCCGAGGTCGTTTTGCGAGTGCGCACCGACCTGACTTTCGCTTCTGAGGATCGAGCATGCCCGTTTCGTCTCGCTGGCTGTGGATCGCTGCCGTGCTGGTGCTGGGCGGCTTCCTGTACGTGCTGCATCCGATTCTTTCGCCGTTTCTGATGGGCATCCTGATCGCCTACCTCGGCGATCCACTGGTCGATCGCCTGGAGCGCCTCAAGCTGTCGCGTACCTGGGGCGTGATCGTGGTATTCGGCCTGTTCACCCTGCTGATGGCCCTGGCTTTGCTGGTGTTGATTCCGATGCTCGGCAAGCAATTGGTACGGCTGTACGAACTGCTACCACAGATGCTCGATTGGGCGCAGAACCAGGCCTTGCCGTGGGTTCAGGTCAAGCTCGGCCTGAACGAGGGCTTCTGGCGCTTCGATGAATTGAAAAAGGCATTGTCCGGTCACCTGGGGCAAACCACCGATATCGCCGGGCTGGTGCTGTCGCAGGTCACCGCGTCGAGCCTGGCCCTGGTGGCCTGGGTGGCCAACCTGCTGCTGATTCCGGTGGTCAGCTTCTACCTGATGCGCGACTGGGACCTGCTGGTCAGCAAGCTGCGCGGCCTGGTGCCGCGCGACAACGAGGGCGTGGTGGTGAAACTGGTCGGTGAATGCCACGAGGTGCTGGGCGCGTTCCTGCGCGGTCAGCTTCTGGTAATGCTGGCGCTCGGTGCGATGTATGCGGTCGGCCTGATGGCCATCGGCTTGGAACTGGGGCTGTTGATCGGCCTGCTGGCTGGCCTGGCGAGCATCGTGCCGTACCTCGGTGTGGTGGTGGGTATCGGCAGTGCACTGCTGGCGGGGCTGTTCCAGTTCGGCGGCGACCCTTATCCGCTGTTGATGATTGCCGGCGTGTTCGTGGTCGGTCAATTGCTCGAAGGCATGCTGCTGACGCCGCTGCTGGTCGGCGACCGCATCGGCCTGCACCCGGTGGCGGTGATCTTCGCGATCATGGCCGGCGGCCAGCTGTTCGGTTTCACCGGTATTCTTGTGGCGCTGCCGGTAGCCGCAGTGATCATGGTGCTGCTGCGCCATGTGCACGAACTGTACAAGCAGTCCGATGCCTACGCGGGGCAGGCTCCGGTGCAGCCAAAGCCTGGGCGCAAGGCGCGCTGAAGCCGCTTCTCGTTGGCTAAATCCTTGTATTGCCTTGGAAAGTG
This sequence comes from Phytopseudomonas straminea, assembly GCF_900112645.1. Classification (GTDB taxonomy): domain Bacteria; phylum Pseudomonadota; class Gammaproteobacteria; order Pseudomonadales; family Pseudomonadaceae; genus Aquipseudomonas; species Aquipseudomonas straminea. Next base: position 95,632 of record NZ_FOMO01000003.1, read on the forward strand.
GGTCAATGACAGGCAGCCGCCAAGGGTATAAACTGCGCCACCTTTATTCAGAGCGCCAAGCGGGCTCCGCCGAGCCAATTTCTCCAGCATGAAGCCGATTCAACTGCCCCTGGGTGTGCGTCTGCGCGACGACGCCACCTTCGCCAATTACTACCCGGGCGCGAATGCCGCTGCCCTCGGGTACGTGGAGCGTCTGTGCGAAGCCGAGGCAGGCTGGACGGAGAGCCTGATCTATCTGTGGGGTGGCGAAGGCGTCGGGCGCAGCCACCTGTTGCAGGCGGCCTGCCTGCGCTTCGAGCAGCTTGGCGAACGTGCCGTCTATTTGCCACTGGCCGACGTGGTGCAATACGGCCCGGCGATTCTCGACAACCTGGAACAGTTCGAGCTGGTCTGCCTGGACGATCTGGAAGCCGCTGCCGGCCAGCGTGCCTGGGAAGAAGCGCTGTTCCACCTGTTCAATCGCCTGCGCGACAGCGGTCGTCGTCTGTTGCTGTCGGCCAATGCATCACCGCGCGAATTGTCGATCAAGCTGCCTGACCTCAAGTCGCGCCTGACCCTGGCGCTGGTATTCCAGCTGCAGTCGCTGTCCGACGAGGACAAATTGCGCGCTCTGCAGCTGCGGGCTTCGCGCCGCGGCCTGCACATGAGCGAAGAAGTGGGACGCTTCATCCTCACCCGTGGCGAGCGCAGCATGAGCGCGTTGTTCGATTTGCTCGAGCGTCTGGATCAGGCGTCGCTGCAGGAAAAGCGCAAGCTGACCATTCCCTTCCTCAAGGAAACCTTGGACTGGTAGCTAGCTCCGGCCCGGTCGCATCCTACATCTCGCTGCTTTCTTCCACGCTGCCGATCCGCTGGTACTGTGCGCACCAGCGCGTATACAGCAGCGCGCTGGTGAACAGTGTCAGGCTGAGCAGAATTTCCAGCCAGCCGAACAACCGCTTGGACGGATCGAACGCGGCCAGCACGCCCTGGATGAAATACAGGTTGACCACGAAGCAGGCCCACGAATGGGTGCGCGGGTGGCCGCCGATGATGCCCGGTGCGAGCAGCAGCAAGGGCAGCAGCTGAAAGGCCAGCACTGCCCACAGCAGCGTGCTGGGCACGGCGGCGTAACCCAGGTTCCAGATCAGCAACAACGCCGCCAGGGCCAGAAAGCTGGCCAGGCTCAGATAGCGGCAGGCGCGCAGGCGCGGCAGCAGCCAATCCACGCTGGGCAGCGACTTGGCCGCTTTAGCCACGTTCATCGCCCAGCTTGAGGGCGATGCTCGCCAGGCGTTGGCCCAGAGCGCGGCACAGGGTGATCTCATGCTCGTCGAGGGCTCGCTTGCCGTCGGCGCCTGCATGATGGCTGGCGCCATAGGGCGTGCCGCCGCCGCGAGTCTCGACCAGCGCGGATTCGCTGTATGGCAGCCCGGTGATCAGCATGCCGTGATGCAGCAGCGGCAGCAGCATCGACAGCAGGGTGCTTTCCTGGCCGCCATGCAGGCTGGCCGTGGAGGTGAACACGCCCGCCGGTTTGCCGACCAGGCTGCCGGTCAGCCACAGGTTGCTGGTGCCGTCGAGGAAGTACTTCAGCGGCGCGGCCATGTTGCCGAAGCGTGTCGGGCTGCCCACTGCCAGGCCAGCGCAGTTCTTCAGGTCGTCGAGGCTGGCGTAGGGGGCGCCCTCGGCGGGAATGCTGTCGGCGACCGCTTCGCACTCGGCGGAAACCGCTGGCACGGTGCGCAGGCGCGCTTCCATACCCTGCAGTTCGATGCCGCGGGCGATCTGACGGGCCATCTCGGCGGTAGCGCCATGGCGGCTGTAGTAGAGCACCAGAATGTAGGGGGTCGTCATGGCAGCAGCTCCAAGATGTTTTCCGGCGGCCGACCGATCACGGCGCGATCGCCGGCGATCAGGATCGGCCGTTCGATCAGGCGCGGGTGGGTGATCATGGCCTCGATCAGCGCGTCTTCATCGAGTGCGCTGTCGGCCAGGTTCAGTTCGCGGTATTCGTCTTCACCGCTGCGCAGCAGTTGCCGCGCGGGCATGCCGAGCTTGTTGAGCACCTCGCGCAATTGTGCGGCGCTGGGCGGATTATCGAGGTAAAGCACCACGCTCGGCTGCAGGTCGCGCTCTTCGAGCAGTTGCAGGGCCGCGCGGGATTTCGAGCAGCGCGGGTTGTGATAAAGGGTCAGATCGGTCATGGCAGTCGTCGCTTCTGGCGGCAGATGGCGGCTATTCTAACCGCGTCGGCGTCTTGCGCTGAACGGGGTGCGGCAATCAGGGCGAACCTAAGTGCCGGCCCGGCGTCTGTAGTGCGTCGGTCACAATGGCTTGTGGCCAGCTTTTCCGCTCGTTCGTATTGCCTGTGCCCCAGGTGGCGCCGGGTTGACGATGATGCACAGATTTCGACTGCCCTTAAGAGGTGGGTATGCAGCAGCGTCTGCGAGACTGGCTTGAGTTCTGGGGATTCCTCTGGCAGCGCTTCTTCGATAATCGCGGTGCCGACAATGCCGCAGCGCTGACCTATACCACGCTGTTTGCGGTGGTGCCGATGATGACCGTCACCTTTGCGGTGCTCTCCGCCGTGCCGGCCTTCCAGGGTACTGGTGAGCAGATCCAGGCGTTCATCTTTCATAATTTCGTGCCGTCTGCCGGCGAGACGCTGCAGGAGTACCTGCGTGATTTCACCACCCAGGCCCGGCAGCTGACCTGGATCGGCGTCGCCGTGCTGGCGGTCACAGCGTTCTGGATGCTGGTCACCGTCGAGCGCACCTTCAACACCATTTGGCGGGTACGACAGCCGCGGCGCGGTATCGCCACCTTCCTGCTGTACTGGGCGATCCTCAGCCTGGGTCCGATGCTATTGGGCGCCGGTTTCGCCATCAGCACCTATGTCGCTTCGCTGTCGCTGCTCAGCGGGCCGGACGCGGTAGTCGGCGCCAAGACGTTGCTGCGTTTCACGCCGCTGCTGTTCAGCGTGGCGGCTTTCACTCTGCTCTACGCGGCGGTGCCCAACGCCCGGGTGCCGCTGCGCCATGCGTTGTGGGGTGGGCTGTTCACGGCGGTGCTGCTGGAGTTGGCCAAGGCGATTTTCGGCTTTTACGTGCGTTTCTTCCCCGGCTACCAGTTGATCTATGGCGCCTTTGCCACGGTGCCGCTGTTCCTTTTCTGGGTGTTCCTGTCCTGGCTGATCGTGTTGCTGGGGGCGGAGCTGGTCTGCAACCTGGGTGTTTCCCATCAATGGCGCAAGCGCGCGATGCCCAGGGCGCTGGTGTTGCTAGGGATTCTGCGGGTATTCCACGCGCGTCAGCGTACCGGCCTCAAGGTGCGTCATCGCGATATTCAGCGTCAGGGCTGGTTGCTGCCCGAGCATGAATGGGAGAAGGTGCTGAGCTTTCTGGAGGAACAGCGTCTGGTCGCCAGCACCGGCGGTGATAGCTGGATGCTCAGCCGCGACCTGAATCATTACTCACTGCAGCAACTGATCGAGCGCAGTCCCTGGCCGTTGCCCCACCTGAGTCAACTGCCCGATGAATTGGACGAGCCCTGGTATCCCGCGCTGCGTGAGGCGCTGAAGCGGCTGCATGACGAGCAGACGGTGTTGTTCGGAGACAGTCTGGCGCATTGGCTGGAGGGGCAGGGCGGTGACACAAAGTGACGTTCCACGTCGCTTGTTAATGTTCAGCCTGATAGCTCGGTGCTACCCTGTGGTGCCGGCTGATTGGCGTCAGCAAGCTGGCATGCTTCTGGCTATGCACTTTCAGCCGATGTTGCACCATCCAGAGAAAGAACAATGCTCAAACCATCCCCCAAGGTCGTGATGCTCCATGCTCGTGATAGCGAGCGTGCGCTGGAGAATCTGAATCGCATCACCGGGCTGCGTTTCAGTCGCTGGCCCGAGTCCTTGGTGACCACCACCGCTACTGCGGCGGTAGCAGATGATCAGCCTCGGCAGGGCGCCTGCGATGCGTCTGCCGAGGTCAATCAGGCGTTGGCCTGACCAACCAGCGTTTGCGCAATCGTCGCTTCGACGGCCTGTACAAAAAGCTCTTCGACTTTTACCTCGACCTGCAGATGAGCCGAGCGCAGACGTATCTGCATGTCCTCAATCCGCTGCGCCACTGGTAGGCGTGCGATACCGGAAAGTAGGATCCTGTCCTGGGCGCCGACCTTGGCGTGATCCAGGTTGACTGAGCGGATCTGCTCGCCGTCGCGATAGCGCACCTGCAAGGATACCAGGCTGCCGGCCTGGCCGGGCAGATGCAGCCAGGCGGCCACGTTGAACTCGGCCACCCGCCCGTCATAGTCAGTCAATTGCAGGTGGGCGCTCTGGATCAGATGGGCGGGGACCTGGCCGATCAGTGTGTCATGGGCGTTAGGCATGCGGATTCCCTGGCTGGCGAAGGACGTCAACGGGTAAGTATAAGGACGGTGCCCTTGCTCAAACTGTGCGCCAGGCCGCCCTTACGAGTGACCGGCTTCTCATTCAGGGCAGTTCCAGCGGGTGACGGCTTACCGTGGCACTGGCCAGGTTGCAGGCTGGCAACTGCAGGCGGTTCTGGTTGACCGCGCTGGGCAGTTGCAGCCACAGGTTTTCGCCGTCGCTGAACTGGTTGTGCGGCACCCACAGGCCGTGGTGCCAGCCCTCCCGGGGTTTCGGCGTGCTCTGCAGAATACCGAGATGTGCCTGGCTGCTGGGCGCACGCCTGAGCCAGGTCGGTTGTGCCAGCCCCTTGAGGTAGCGAAGGCCCAAGTGAAATCCGTCGTCGTTGAGATGTCGCCAGCACACCAGGGCCAGCACGTCGCTGTCGGCAATCAGCAGCACCAACTGACCAACCGGCAGGCTGTGGGCGACATGTGCTGGGCAGAGTAAGCGTGCGCCGCCCGGGCCGATATCGAGAATCTGGCCTGGTGTGCATTGCGGCCGCTGCTGCAGAAGCTGGGCATGGATGGCCGGGATACCGATGGCCAGCCGGCAATCGCTTTGTTGCGGGGTGCGCGAATGGCGACGCTGATCGGTGCCCAGCCAGTGATGATGCACCCGCTCGAGCAGCTCGCGTTCACCTGCGCTGCGCAGTGGCGCAGGCTCACCAAGTGCCACCAGCAGGGCGCCCAGCTCCAGGCGCCGCAGGCTTTCATCGCCAGCCTGCGGGCGTTGCTGATAGGTCAGGCACGGCTGCGGACGCTGCAGATCGATCAGCGGGCCTTCGGATTTGTCCTCCGCATCCCAAGGCATCAGGCGGGCAAGCGCTGCCAGCGGGGCCAGGGCGGCGAACAGTCGCTGACATTCTTCCGGCTGCAGGTGCGGCGGGTTGCTCAGGGCCAGCAGTAATATCTGCTGATAGAGCCCGCGCAGGGTGTCGGCCGGTATAGGCGTAAATGCCGCGGCTACCGGCTCGTCGAGACAGCCATGCTGCTCGCCCAGCCAGTAGAGCAGGTGGCTGTCCTGCCATAGGCTGGCATCTGCTTCACGGTACTGCTGGAAATGGCGCAGCAAGGTTTGGGCGATAAAGTGCTGAGCCATGTACAGGCACCAGGCCAGGTGCGGCTGAGATGGCTTGTGACCCTGCAGTATCTGCAGCAGCAGACGCTTGTAGCCAATGGCGAGCTCATTGCACAGTTGCAGCTGGTGTTCGGCGTTGGCGGGAAGGCTGCCCGAAGCGCCGTAGTAGCGATACTCGTCACTGAAGTTTTGCAGCGCCCGCTGTCTTTCGAGTAAGGTCATTGCGCTGCGATTCAGGTGCGCGAGTCGGGTGATCAACTCTTGCAGGCCGGCTTCCGGCGGCAACTGGCGAGAGGCGCTCAGGCTTGTGCCGAGGGTGGCCTGGTCGATCGAGTCGGTCTGAAGCGCGTCGGGTACAGCGAGCTGCAGGGCATCCAGTGTCATAGCAACCTTATCGATATGAGGACCGTTTCCATGGTAGAGCGATTCCCGCGAGTCATCGGGCTGATGATGCTGCTCATAGCCGCTGCGGTGCTGGCAGGTTGCAAGGCAGACGTGGGTGTCGACCAGCATGGGCAGAAGGTAGCGGTTGAGCGCCTTGAAGGCCAGTGGCTGGTTATCAATTATTGGGCCGAATGGTGCGGGCCTTGTCGTTCGGAGATACCCGAACTGAACGGCCTGGCGCCCGAACTGGAGAAGCAGTCCATCGGCCTCTTCGGCGTGAACTTCGACGGTTTGCAGGGCGAAGAGCTCAGCAAGGCGGCCGAAGCGCTGGGTATCGAGTTCACCGTGTTGGCCAAGGATCCTGCCGAACGTTTCGGTTTACCGCCCAGTGACGCCCTGCCGGTTACCTATATCGTCGACGATCAGGGCAAAGTCCGCGAGCGTCTGCTCGGTGAACAGACCGCCGAAGGTCTCAAGGCGCGGCTGGCGGCGCTGCGTCAGGAGGGCTGAGACCATGAACATCATCTGCCGTCACGCTTATGCCGAAGGGCGTGTACAGGGCGTGGGTTTTCGCCAGAGCACGGCTAGCGAAGCCCGGCGCTTGCAGCTGTCAGGCTGGGTGCGCAATCTGGCCGATGGCCGTGTTGAGGTCTTGTTCGAGGGTGAGGAGGGCGCTGTACATTCACTGGCCCAGTGGCTCGAACGCGGACCTTCAGGTGCTCGCGTAGTATCGCTAACGCTGAGTGAGCATCCGATACAGGATGCACAGCACTTCGAGATTCGCCGTTAACGAACTAGTCTTCGCCCGGGTCGGCAGCCAGCCGGCCGGCTTTTTGTGTGAGCGAATTGAGAAATTCGGCCTGCAGTTCCGGATCGTTGCGGGTCAGCTCGATCAGGCTCTGCTCCAGCTCGCTGGCCTCTTCCTCCAACCCCAGGTCGGACAGGCGCTTGACGCGGTGCACCCATTGCTCGACGTCGCCGCCTTCGAGGTCGTCGTAGATCAGGTCATGGGCTTCGCGCAGCTTGCCGCGCAGGGTGCGGCTGACCAGTAGCGTTGCCTCGGCGCTGGTGGCGTCCTGCTCGTCGGTCGCGCTCAGCACCAGGGTGCCGACACGGGCGATGCCCTGATCAGCGAACGGGCCGTCGAGCAGGTTGAGTCGCAGTACACCATTGCGGTCGGTGAGCAGCTCGTGGGTCTGTGTGCCGGCTTTGATCGTCACCGGGCGCTCGGCCCAGGGCAGGCTGGAATAGTCCGTGCGGGTTTCCTGACGCTTTTCGTCGATGCCGGCCAGGTTCTGCTGCGAGCGGCCGTTGGATTCGACGTTCATGAACGGGTTGATACCCGCCACGCCGTAGCTGATCCAGTCCTTGGTGGCGGTGTCGGGAATGCGCCCGAGCGCCACCACGTTGAGCACATTGGCGGCGATGCCGCCGACGATGGCCACTGCGCCGAGCGGGATTTCATAGATCTCGCGCCACGGCTGGTAAGGCGTATAGCGGTCGTAATGGCGGGTGACCTCGAACGGCGTCACCTCGAAGACTTTCTGCTCATTCACGCGCACCCTGCGCTGGGGCAGTTCGAGCACTTCTGGCTGCCCCACGTCGATCTGCAGGCTGTGGCTCAGCAGTTTGCGTTCGACACGTTCCTCATGCTCGCTGCGCTGCGGCAGATGGTTGGCGCAGCCAGCGAGAAAGAAGGCGCCACAGGTGGTGGCGCCGAGAAGGCGTAGGGTGCTTCGCTTGAACATGACGGCTCTTTGGCGGGTCAGCGGCGGATACGGTTCTGGATGAACGGCAGGATCTCGTCGACGGCGACTGGCTGAGCCTCGGTTTCCAGACGGCTCTTGTACTCCAGGTTGCCTTCGGCCAGGCCGCGGTCGCTGACCACGATACGATGCGGAATGCCGATCAACTCCATGTCTGCGAATTTGATGCCCGGACTGGTCTTTTTGTCACGGTCATCCAGCAAAACTTCGAAGCCGGCGGCTGTCAGTTCGCCGTACAACTTGTCGGTCGCCTCGCGTACGGCATCGGTTTCGTAACGCAGCGGTACCAGGGCGATCTGGAAGGGCGCCAGGGCATCGTTCCAGATAATGCCGCGCTCGTCGCTATTCTGTTCGATGGCCGCAGCGACCACGCGCGATACGCCGATACCGTAGCAGCCCATGCTCAGCACCACCGGCTTGCCGTTCTCGCCCAGTACCTGGCAGTTCATTGCCTCGCTGTACTTGGTGCCCAGCTGGAAGATGTGCCCGACTTCGATGCCGCGCTTGATCTCCAGGGTGCCTTTGCCGTCGGGGCTCGGATCACCGGCCACAACGTTGCGCAGGTCGGCGACGGTCGGTACCGGCAGGTCGCGCTCCCAGTTCACGCCGAAGTAGTGCTTGTCGTCGATGTTGGCGCCGATGGCGAAGTCGCTCATCAACTCCACCGAGCGGTCGATGATGATCGGCAGCGGCAGGTTCAGTGGGCCCAGGGAGCCGGCCCCGGCGCCGATGGCGTCGCGCAGTTCGGCGTCCGATGCCATCACCAGCGGGCTGGCGACGCCAGGCTGGTTGGCGGCCTTGATCTCGTTCAGCTCGTGATCGCCACGAACGATCAGCGCGATCAGCTTGCCTTCTTCTTCGGCATGCACGATCAGCGTCTTGATGGTGCGTTCGATGGGCAGGTCGTAGCCATCGACCAGTTGCTGGATGGTCTTGGCGTTCGGGGTATCGACCAGGCGCAACTCTTCGCTCGGCGCCGGGCGGGCGGACTCGCGAGGAATGGCTTCGGCCTTCTCGATGTTGGCGGCATAATCGGAAGCGTTGCTGAAGACGATATCGTCTTCACCGGATTCGGCCAGTACGTGGAATTCGTGGGAGCCAGCGCCGCCGATGGAGCCGTTGTCCGCCACTACCGGGCGGAAGTTCAGTCCCAGGCGGGTAAAGATATTGCAGTAGGCCTGGTGCATGCGGTCGTAGGTCTGCTGCAGAGATGCCTGGTCGGCATGGAAGGAGTAGGCGTCCTTCATGATGAACTCGCGACCGCGCATCAGGCCGAAGCGCGGACGGATCTCGTCGCGGAACTTGGTCTGGATCTGGTACAGGTTCAGCGGCAGTTGCTTGTAGCTGTTCAACTCGTTGCGGGCAAGGTCGGTGATTACTTCTTCGTGGGTCGGGCCCACGCAGAACTCACGATCATGACGATCCTTGATGCGTAGCAGCTCCGGCCCGTACTGCACCCAGCGCCCCGACTCCTGCCACAGCTCGGCAGGCTGGATGGCGGGCATCAGCACCTCCAGTGCGCCGGCGGCATCCATCTCTTCACGCACGATTCTTTCCACCTTGCGCAGGGTGCGCAGGCCCATCGGCAGCCAGGTATACAGGCCGGAAGCGAGCTTGCGGATCATGCCGGCGCGCAGCAGGAGCTGGTGGCTGATCACGACGGCATCGGAGGGCGTTTCTTTGAGGGTTGAAAGCAGGAACTGACTGGTACGCATGATGGGCCGTTCTGTCGGTTGCGAAGGGGGATTTTATGGCTCGGCATTGTACGGCGCGAGGCCGGTGGCGTACAGGATGGGAGGTGCTGCCGGTAAGTTGACGTGGTTAGAGTGCAGCTCGGTTGCGCTCAAGGAATTCGTACCGTATTGGTTTTGGGGTGCAAATAAAAAACCCGGCCTAAGCCGGGTTTTTTGAACTGCGATCAGGCTTGCGCGAGATTACAGAACGCTGAGCGGGTATTCGACGATGAAGCGCAGGTCGTTGACGTCGCCTTGGGCGTTGTCACGGTAGAACGCTTGGCGAACGCGCAAGGACAGATCCTTAGCTGCGCCATCCTGGATCACGTACTTGGCCTCCATATCCACTTCACGCTCGGTGTAGTTCGCATCAGCGGTACCGCGGACATAGCGGGTCATGAAGCTAAGGCCCGGAACGCCGAAGGTGGCCATATTGATGTCGTAGCGAGCCTGCCAGGACTTCTCGTCTTTCTGGTTGAAGTCGGAGTATTGAACCGAGTTAGCCAGGAAAATGGTGCCGCCGCCGTCTACGCCATAAACGTAACCGGCATCACCGCTGGAGCGCTGGTGAGCAACGGTGAATTTGTGAGCGCCGATGCTGTAGGCGGCCGCGAGGCTCCAAATTTTGTTATCTACTTCGCCGGCGCGCTCTTGGCCGTCACCTTTGGTTTTATAACCGTTCAGATCGAAGTTCAGAGCCTGATCTTCGGTCAGCGGCAGGTTGTAGTTCAGGTTGACGTAGGTCTTTTTGAAATAGTCTTCGACATCGGAACGGTGAATAGCCGCGCTCAGATCGTCGGTGAATTTATAGCTAGCGCCGAAGATATTGGCGCTGGTGAGGCCCTGCTCGCCCTTGCCGTTAATGTCGTCGCGGCTTGTGCCGGTTTGGCTGCTAAGAGCAGTAAAGCGACCAGCGCTCAGCTCCAGGCCTTCGATTTCGTTACTGACCAAGTAAGTGCCGGTAGCTACTTCTGGCAGGATTCGGCTGTCATCGGTCGAGAAAACCGGGCTAGCAACGAACTGGCTGCCGTATTTCAGGACGGTGTCAGAGATGCGGAACTTAACGGCGCCACCCACTTCGCTCTGAGTGTCGTCGCCGCGACCATCGTCGGTGCGGGCGAACTGGCCAGTGCCGTAGCGGCCGCGACCGCTGTCAATTTTGATGCTGCTCAGGCTATGAGCGTCGAAGCCGAAGCCAACGGTACCCTGAGTGAAGCCCGAACTATACAGCAGACGGATACCCAGGCCGGTTTCTTCGCGGTAACCAGCAGGATTTGCAGAAGTGCTAGCGCCATTCGGGCCATTGCGGAAATCACGGTTCATGTAAAGAACGCGGTTGAAAATATCGAAGGTGCTGTCCTCAAGGAAGCCCTTGGATTCCGACTGGCTGGAAGCCACTGCCATCTGAGAGGTGCCCGCGGCCACAGCCAGGGCGATTACGCTCCACTTCATCACTCGCATCGTGATTTGCTCCTTTGGTTTAGAAGAGTACTTCCGCTGCTCAATAAGGTTGTTATGGCGAGCAGCTCTATTTCTTTTTGTGTCGGATGGAACTTATAGCACGGCACTTTGTATTGGCGATAGTTTCGATCTATCCATTTCGTTGCAACCTATGCAGCTGTCGCTAAGCGCAAGCCGCAGGTCGCAATCAGGCAAGCCCTGCCTGCTACGTACCATCCAACGGTTTACAGCTCTATTACAGGGCCTCCAAGCGTTACCGCGGAGCCCCATCAGGGAGCGCTGCGAGCATATAAGCAAAAGGCGTGCTCAAAATCCTGAAGAGCCTGTAAATAATGGCGCCGAACTGTTTTTTATCGCTGGAAAGTACAGATTGTCGACGTAATCATTCGATTTTTAGCGAGCTGGTTAGTGTGCTTTTTAGTAGCTAGCTATTTATATGCGTGTTTTGTTGATAATGAGTTTTACTTGGCGATTTCGATCAAGTCTGAATGTTTACTTTGGGAAACAATATGGTGCGCGCAGTAGTGAAGGTGTGCATGGTTTTGGTGCGCTTGTTCGGGGTTAATTTTCAATACCTTGGCGGGTATGCTGCCGCCTCTATTGGCGCCCTCTTAGTGGGCGGTTTGTCGAGATGAGGTGAGCAAATGTTCGTACTGGATTCGCGTCTGCAGCAGGACACCTTCGTGCTGGGGGATCTGCCGCTAAGTCGCGTGCTGCTCAGTAACGATGCCCGTTACCCCTGGTTCATTCTGGTGCCGCGACGCGAAGACGTCAGTGAGGTGTTTCAGCTCAGTGCCGAGGACCAGCAGGCGTTGTGGGCAGAAACTGCACTGCTGGGCGAGGTGCTCAAGGATGCATTCAAGGCCGATAAGATCAATATCGCCACCCTAGGTAACGTGGTCAGTCAGCTGCATATGCATGTGATCGTGCGTTACCGTGATGATGATGCCTGGCCCGCTCCGGTGTGGGGGCGGCATCCTGCCAAGCCTTACGAAGAGGCGCAGGTGACCGCTCTGCGTGACAAGCTGCGCTCTGCCATGCCGCGTCAGTATCGTGTCGGGGAGGTTTGAATGACGGCGCTCGAAGAACGCATCGTCGAGCTGGAAAGCCGTCAGGCCTTTCAGGATGACACCATCCAGGCCCTGAATGACGCGTTGGTGGAGCAGCAAAAGCTGATCGAGCGCTTGCAGGTGCAAATCCAGGCGCTGGCCAAGCGTCAGGAGGAAGTCAGCCCCTTCAGTGCCTCGCAAGATGAGGCGCCGCCGCCCCATTATTGAGAGCGGGCGCCATAAATGAAAAAGCCCCGCATCGCGGGGCTTTTCGTTGGCTGGCGGATCAGCGCCGTGTCGGCAGGGCGGCGATCACGTCTTCAGCCTGCAAGCCTTTGTCGCGCTGCATCACTGAAAACTCCACGCGCTGGCCTTCCACCAGAACGCGGTGACCTTCGCCGCGGATCGCACGGAAGTGCACGAAGATGTCTTCGCCAGCATCGCGGGAAATGAAGCCGAACCCCTTCGAGGTGTTGAACCACTTCACGGTGCCGGTTTCTCGGTCGCCCAGGTCTTGCTGCGGTACGGACTTCTTTCTGTCGAAGCGCAGGTTGGTGCCCAGGTGCAGAGCAACGGCCAGAGAGATGATCAGCAGGCTGAACAGCAGGGCAGGTTGCTCGGCGATGAGCGGCAAGGGGGCAAGCAGAATCAGCGCTTGCAGCAAAGTGCCGAGGATCAGCAGGGCGCACGCCAGGTTTTGCAGATGTTGACGGGCATTGCTGTGCCACAGCGGAAACTGCGTAGCCAGCAGCAGGTTGAGAAAGCCAAAGAGTGCTAGGCACAGCGCATCGGGGTGTTGCAGGAACGACTGGCCGTCATTTAGGCCGGGGGCGATGGATAACAGCAGGGCCGACAGCCCCACCAGCAGGTGGACGATTTTAAACATGTTCAACGCACTCACTCGATAAAAGGATCACCAGGAACAGCTGGCTCCACGCGATTTGCCGTGACGTAAGGGCGATGAAGGTTCGGGAGGGCCAGCCTATGCGCCGGCCCATGAGTCGGGATGGCGGCACGGGGCGTATTTAACAGCAAAGAGAAGGGCTACTCAAATGGGCGGCGCTATGCAGTGGCTGTGGCGGGCTGAAACGAAACAGGGCTGCCGTGGCAGCCCTGTTGGCGGAGCGATCAGGCAGCCAGCAGGCTGCGCAGCATCCACGCGGTTTTTTCGTGGACCTGCATGCGCTGGGTCAGCAGATCGGCGGTCGGCTCGTCGCTGACCTTGTCGAGCAGCGGGAAGATACCGCGCGCAGTGCGTACCACCGCTTCCTGGCCCTGCACCAGCAGCTTGATCATCTCGTCAGCGTTCGGCACGCCTTCTTCTTCCTTGATGGAGGAGAGGCGGGCATAGGCGGCGTAGGTGCCCGGCGCCGGGAAGCCCAGCGCGCGAATGCGCTCGGCGATGGCGTCGACCGCCAGTGCCAGCTCGGTGTACTGCGCCTCGAACATCAGGTGCAGGGTGTTGAACATCGGGCCGGTGACGTTCCAGTGGAAGTTATGGGTTTTCAGGTACAGCGTGTAGGTGTCTGCGAGCAGGCGCGACAGGCCTTCGGCGATGGCTTCGCGATCCTGTTCGGCGATGCCGATATTGATTTCCATGGGGGCTCTCCTGATTGGGCCAATGGTTAAAAGGTCGATGGCAAAAATCCTATCATGACCGTTCGTCACATGCGTCGGCTTCGTCTCAATGACGATCATGCTTTGAATCAATCGCGGCTAACGGGTTCAGCTCATTTGCCTGGGCGGTGGCGCGTATCACGTGCTGCGCCTTGTCAATAAAGCCTATATAATTCCGCCCTTTTCACGCGTGCGGCTCAGGCGCCTTGCCCTTTTGGTAGGCGATGTCGACGAATCCAGAACCGATCAGAGAAGCGAACCCGATCATGATGCGCAGCCACTATTGCGGCCAGTTGAACGAAAGCCTGGATGGCCAGGAAATCACCCTGTGTGGATGGGTTCACCGTCGTCGTGACCACGGTGGCGTTATCTTCCTCGATATTCGTGACCGCGAAGGCCTGGCTCAGGTGGTGTTCGATCCGGATCGTGCCGACACCTTCGCCAAGGCCGACCGCGTGCGCAGCGAGTACGTGGTGAAGATCACCGGCAAGGTGCGTCTGCGTCCCGAAGGTGCGCGCAATGCCAACATGGCGTCCGGCGCCATCGAAGTGCTGGGTTACGAGCTGGAAGTGCTGAACGAAGCGGAAACCCCGCCGTTCCCGCTCAACGAATACACCGATGTGGGTGAGGAGACGCGCCTGCGTTATCGCTTCATCGACCTGCGTCGCCCGGAAATGGCCGAGAAGCTCAAGCTGCGCTCGCGCATCACCTCAAGCATCCGTCGTTACCTGGACGACAATGGCTTCCTGGACGTCGAAACGCCGATCCTCACTCGAGCCACCCCCGAAGGCGCCCGTGATTACCTGGTGCCGAGCCGTACCCACGCGGGTAGCTTCTTCGCCCTGCCGCAGTCGCCGCAGCTGTTCAAGCAGCTGTTGATGGTGGCCGGCTTCGACCGCTACTACCAGATCGCCAAGTGCTTCCGCGACGAAGACCTGCGTGCCGACCGTCAGCCGGAATTCACCCAGATCGACATCGAGACCAGCTTCCTGGGCGAAGCCGAGATCATGCACCTCACCGAGACCATGATCCGCAATCTGTTCAAGGAAGTGCTGGACGTCGAGTTCGGCGAACTGCCGCACATGACCCTGGCCGACGCCATGCGTCGTTTCGGTTCCGACAAGCCGGACCTGCGTATCCCGATGGAGCTGGTCGACGTTGCCGATCAGCTCAAGGACGTCGACTTCAAGGTCTTCTCCGGCCCGGCCAACGACCCGAAAGGTCGCGTTGCCGCGCTGCGCGTACCGGGCGGGGCGAGCATGCCGCGCAAGCAGATCGACGACTACACCAAGTTCGTCGGCAACTACGGCGCCAAGGGCCTGGCCTACATCAAGGTCAACGAGCGCGCCAAGGGCGTGGAAGGTCTGCAGTCGCCGATCGTCAAGAACATCGCCGAACCGAACCTCAATACCATTCTTGATCGCGTTGGTGCCGTGGACGGTGACATCGTGTTCTTCGGTGCCGACCGCGCCAAGGTGGTCTGTGATGCCCTGGGTGCACTGCGCATCAAGCTCGGCCACGATCTGAATCTGCTGACTGCTGAGTGGGCGCCGCTGTGGGTCGTCGACTTCCCAATGTTCGAAGAGAACGACGACGGCAGCCTGACCGCCATGCACCACCCGTTCACCTCGCCCAAGTGCTCGCCACAAGAGCTGGAGGCCAACCCGGCCGCCGCCCTGTCGCGCGCTTATGACCTGGTACTGAACGGTACCGAGTTGGGCGGCGGTTCGATCCGTATCCATGACAAGGCCATGCAGCAGACCGTGTTCCGCGTGTTGGGCATCAGTGAAGAAGAGCAGCAGGAGAAGTTCGGCTTCCTGCTCGACGCCCTCAAGTACGGTGCGCCGCCCCATGGTGGCCTGGCCTTTGGCCTTGACCGCCTGGTGATGCTGATGACCGGTGCCAGCTCGATTCGCGAAGTCATCGCCTTCCCGAAAACCCAGAGCGCGGCCTGCGTCATGACTCAGGCGCCGGGTGTGGTGGATGGCAAGTCGCTGCGTGAATTGCATATTCGCCTGCGCGAGCAACCCAAGGCCGAATAAGCCGACACAAGAAGCCTGGTTATCCAGGCTTCTCTGTGTAATGGGGGGAGAGACTCGAACTCTCACACCTTCGCAACCAAGCAAAAAGTTGGAGTTGAATATGGCCGGTCATTCCAAATGGGCCAACATCAAGCACCGCAAGGGGCGTCAGGACGCCAAGCGCGGCAAGATCTTCACCAAGCTGATTCGTGAGCTGACGGTCGCTGCCAAGCACGGCGGGCCGATCCCGGCGGACAACCCGCGCCTGCGTCTGGCCGTCGACAAGGCGCTGACCAACAACATGTCGCGTGACGTGATCGATCGTGCCATCGCACGAGGTGCTGGCAATAACGAAGCCGACAACGTCGTCGAATTCAGCTACGAGGGTTATGCACCGAGCGGAGTGGCGATCATTGTCGAAGTGATGACCGACAACCGTAACCGTACCGCTGCCGAGGTACGTCACGCTTTCACCAAGTGCGGTGGCAACCTGGGTACCGACGGTTCGGTCGCCTACATGTTCGAGCGCAAGGGGCAGATCAGCTTTGCCTCGGTGGACGAAGACGCCCTGATGGAAGCGGCGCTCGAGGCCGGAGCCGACGATGTGGAGATGGGCGAGGAGGGCGCAGCCCTGGTGTCGACCAGCTTCACCGAGTTTCACGCCGTCAACGAAGCCCTGGCAGCTGCCGGCTTCAAGGTCGAGGAGGCGGAGATCGCCATGATCCCGTCGATCAGTGCGCCGATCACCGATCTGGAAACGGCGCAGAAAGTCTTCAAGCTGATCGACATGCTCGAGGACTTGGACGACGTGCAGAACGTCTACCACAACGCCGAAGTCTCCGACGAAATCATGGAGCAGCTCGGCTGATCCGTCGCTGTATCCGAGCCGGAAGTTTGCCGTTGCGCGCTTCCGGCTTTTTTATGGGCGCGTTCGGTGGCCGGCAGTTCGGATGGCTGGGCGAATCCTTTGAGTGACGGCTGCTGCCTGAGGCCCCTATACTCGCGCCTGGATAAATAGACAGTGTGGCTGCCAGGCCACAGGTGGATGACGGGCATGACGCTGATTCTGGGAATCGACCCCGGTTCCCGCATTACCGGCTACGGGGTGATACGCGATACCGGGCGTACCTGCGAGTACGTGGCCTCAGGGTGCATTCGTACCGGCGCCGGGCCGTTGGCCGAGCGCTTGCAGATCGTGTTTCGTGGCGTGAGCGAGGTGATCCGCACCTTCGGCCCAGTGACCATGGGCATCGAGCAGGTATTCATGGCGCGCAACGCCGATTCCGCGCTCAAGCTAGGCCAGGCGCGCGGCGCGGCCATCGTCGCTGCGGTCGAGGCGGGCCTGGAGGTCAGCGAGTACACCGCCACCCAGGTCAAGCAGGCGGTGGTCGGCACTGGCGGCGCCGACAAGGAACAGGTGCAGATGATGGTCATGCACTTACTCAAGCTGGTGAAGAAGCCGCAGATCGATGCCTCCGATGCCCTGGGGATCGCTCTGTGCCACGCCCACCACCGGCAAAGCCTGATTCCCCATGGCCTGGCTAGCGCCAAACGGCGCGGCGGCCGGCTTCGTTTATAAGTATTCGTTCTGGTCGGTAGCGGCTTGTTGCGAGCTGCGCGTGACCTTGAACGGTATTGAATCTTCTATGTGAGGAATGCGTCGGTGATCGGACGTTTACGCGGCACCCTGGCGGAAAAGCAGCCGCCGCATTTGATTCTGGATGTGAATGGTCTGGGCTATGAGCTGGAAGTCCCCATGACCACGTTGTACCGTTTGCCCCCCGTAGGCGAGCCGCTGACCCTGCACACCCATCTGGTGGTGCGCGAGGATGCTCACCTGCTGTACGGCTTTTTCGAGAAGCGCGAGCGCGAGCTGTTTCGTGAGCTGATCCGGCTCAACGGCGTCGGCCCGAAGCTCGCACTGGCGTTGATGTCCGGGTTGGAAATCGACGAGCTGGTGCGCTGTGTGCAAGCTCAGGATACCGCCGCGCTGGTGAAGATTCCCGGCGTCGGCAAGAAGACCGCCGAGCGTCTGCTGGTCGAGCTCAAGGATCGCTTCAAGGCCTGGGAAGCGGTGCCTGGCATGGCGCCACTGGTGGTTGAACCTCGTGCTGGAGGCGCAGTCTCAAGCGCGGAGAATGATGCGGTGAGTGCGCTTATCTCGCTGGGCTACAAGCCTCAGGAAGCCAGTCGCGCCGTTTCGGCAGTCAAAGAAGATGGATTGAGTAGTGAAGACATGATCCGCCGCGCGCTGAAAGGAATGCTCTAGATGCTCGATGCCGACAGGTTGGTGACGGCGGGCAGTCGCGACCGCGACGAGCAGGTCGACCGCGCCATTCGTCCGCTCAAGTTGGCCGAGTACATCGGTCAACCGGTGGTGCGCGAGCAGATGGAGTTGTTCATCCAGGCGGCGCGTGGGCGCAAGGAATCACTCGATCACACCCTGATCTTCGGCCCGCCTGGCCTTGGCAAGACCACCCTGGCCAACATCATCGCCCAGGAAATGCAGGTCTCCATCAAAAGCACATCGGGTCCGGTGCTCGAGCGCCCGGGTGACCTTGCGGCCTTGTTGACCAATCTCGAACCGGGCGACGTGCTGTTCATCGATGAAATCCATCGTCTCTCGCCCATCGTCGAGGAAGTCCTATACCCGGCGATGGAAGATTTCCAGCTCGATATCATGATTGGCGAAGGCCCGGCGGCCCGCTCGATCAAGCTGGATCTGCCGCCGTTCACCCTAGTCGGCGCCACCACTCGCGCCGGCATGCTCACCAATCCGCTGCGCGACCGTTTCGGGATCGTCCAGCGCCTGGAGTTCTACAGCACCGAGGACCTGGCCACCATCGTCAGCCGTGCCGCTGGCATCCTTGGTCTGCCCATCGAAGCGCGCGGCGCCGTGGAGATTGCTCGTCGAGCGCGTGGTACGCCGCGTATTGCCAACCGCCTATTGCGCCGGGTACGCGACTTCGCTGAAGTGCGCGGCCAGGGCGCCATTACCCAGCAGATCGCCGACCTGGCGTTGAACCTGCTGGATGTCGATGAGCGCGGCTTCGATCATCAGGATCGTCGCCTACTGTTGACCATGATCGAGAAGTTCGATGGCGGCCCGGTGGGTGTCGACAGTCTGGCAGCGGCGATCAGCGAAGAGCGCCACACCATCGAGGACGTGCTCGAGCCGTACCTGATTCAGCAGGGTTACATCATGCGCACGCCCAGAGGACGTGTTGTGACCCGTCATGCCTATTTGCACTTTGGCCTAAATGTTCCCAAGCGAATGGACGAGCGCCCGACGCTCGACCTATTCAACGATGGACACGCGCCATGAAAAAAATACTTGCGCGCCCGATTGGCAAGACACGGGGCTGGCACTAGAGTATGCGCGCCCAAGATGCCGGTCAGCCGTTTGCACATCGCTGTCGTGTCTATTACGAGGACACCGATGCGGGCGGAGTGGTCTATTACGTCAACTACCTCAAATTCATGGAGCGGGCCCGTACCGAGCGATTGCGTGAACTGGGTTTTTCCCAATCGACGCTGGCTGGTGAGGGGCTGCTGTTCGTCGTGCATTCCAGCGAAGCGCGTTACCACGCGCCGGCGCGGCTGGACGACGAGCTGGTAGTCAGCGCCGAGGTATATGAGTTGAACCGTGCCAGCCTGCGCTTTCGTCAACAGGTGAGGCGGGTTGCAGATAACGTGCTGCTCTGCGAAGGGCAGTTTCTGGTGGCCTGTGTGCGCGCCGATAATTTCAAACCCCGGGCCATGTCCCCGTCTCTGCGAACGGCGTTTGCAGGGCAGGGTGACGTTGCCGGTACATCTACTGCAGGAGAGTAAGCGTGCAAGCCAACGCAAATGCCGTTGACCACATGTCGATGTGGAGTCTGATCAGCAACGCCAGTCTG
Source organism: Phytopseudomonas straminea (assembly GCF_900112645.1). Classification (GTDB taxonomy): domain Bacteria; phylum Pseudomonadota; class Gammaproteobacteria; order Pseudomonadales; family Pseudomonadaceae; genus Aquipseudomonas; species Aquipseudomonas straminea. Next base: position 115,050 of record NZ_FOMO01000003.1, read on the forward strand.
GTGGTGCAGTTGGTGATGCTCACCCTGGTGGCCGCCTCGGTCATCTCGTGGGTGATGATTTTCCAGCGCAGCAATTTCCTGCGCTCGGCCAAGCGTTCGCTGGATAGCTTCGAGGAGCGTTTCTGGTCGGGTATCGACCTGTCCAAGCTGTATCGCCAGGCCGGCAGCAACCCGGATCCGGACTCGGGCCTGGAGCAGATCTTCCGCGCCGGGTTTAAGGAGTTCTCGCGCCTGCGCCAGCAGCCGGGCATGGATCCTGACGCCGTGATGGACGGCGTCGCCCGTTCCATGCGCGTGGCTATTTCCCGTGAGGAAGAAAAGCTGGAAACCAGCCTGCCGTTCCTCGCCACCGTCGGTTCCACCAGCCCGTACATCGGTCTGTTCGGCACCGTATGGGGGATCATGAACTCCTTCCGCGGCCTGGCGCAGGTTCAGCAGGCCACCCTGGCGACCGTCGCTCCAGGTATTGCCGAGGCACTGATCGCTACGGCCATCGGTCTGTTCGCGGCCATCCCGGCGGTCATCGCCTACAACCGTTTCTCCGCTCGCGGTGAAATGCTGATCGGCCGCTACTACACCTTCGCCGACGAATTCCAGGCGATCCTGCACCGCAAAGTACACAGCAGCGAAGAATAAGCTTCCGGCGCACTCAACACAGGTTTCAATACCATGGCCAGAGCCAGAATTCGCAACAGACGCAAGCCCGTCGCCGAGATGAACGTGGTGCCCTACATCGACGTGATGTTGGTGCTGCTGGTCATCTTCATGGTGACGGCGCCGATGCTCAACCAGGGCGTCAAGGTCGACCTGCCGCAGGTCAGCAGCGATGTGCTGCCCCAGGATAACGATTCCCAGGTGCTGACCATTTCCATCAAGTCCGACAAGTCGTACTACTGGAACATGGGCACCGAGGTGGACACCGATACGGTTCAGGATCGCGCCCTGACGCTGGATGAAATGACCCGCGCAGTGACCGCCATCATCAACCAGAGCCGCAGTCAGGGTAAGCAGGTGCAGGTGTTCGTGCGCGGCGACAAGGCCGTCGATTACGGCACCGTGATGTCCGCCATGGGCGGCCTGCAGCAGTCGGGCGTGGGTAACGTCGGCCTGATCACCGAGGCGCCCTGATGCAGCAGCGTGAACGCTCACCTTCGGAAAGCCTGTTCTGGCCGGTGGTTTGGGCCGTAGGGCTGCACGTGCTGATGTTCGGCATGTTGTTCGTCAGTTTCGCCTTCGCACCCGAGCTGCCGCCGGCAAAACCGATCGTGCAGGCTACCCTGTACCAATTGAAGTCGCAGAGCCAGGCCACTACCCAGACCAACCAGAAGATTGCCGGCGAAGCGAAGAAGACTGCCGCGCCGCAATACGAAACCGAGCAGCTGGAACAGAAAAAGGCCGAGGCCGAAAAACAGGCTCAGGCCAAGGCTGAGGCGCAGAAGCAGGCAGAGGCCAAAGCGGCGGAACAAAAGAAAGCCGACGAGGCTCGAAAAGCCGATGCAGCCAAGAAGGCTGAGGCCGATGCCGCAGCGAAAGCTGCCGAGCAGAAGAAGCTCGCTGATGTAGCGGCGAAGAAGAAAGCAGCGGAAGAGGCCGAGAAGAAAAAGGCCGCTGACGAAGCAGCGAAGAAAAAAGCCGCCGAGGATGCCAAGAAAAAGGCAGCCGAAGAGGCGAAGAAGAAAGCGGCAGCTGAAGCAGCCAAGAAAAAGGCTGCCGAAGATGCCAAGAAGAAAGCGGCGCAGGCGGCAGAGCGCAAGGCGGTCGAGGACAAGAAGGCAGCGGCACTGGCCGAGCTGCTGTCCGACGATACCGAGCGTCAGCAGGCGCTGGCAGAGACCCAGGGTGACCAGGTCGCCGGCAGTCTTGATGATCTGATCGTCAAACTGGTGAGTGAGCAGTGGCGACGTCCGCCGTCTGCTCGCAATGGCATGAGCGTTGAAGTGCTGATCGAGATGTTGCCCGATGGCACCATCACCAATGCCAGCGTGAGTCGCTCCAGCGGTGATGCGCCCTTCGACAGTTCAGCGGTACAGGCAGTACGCAACGTGGGGCGTATTGCAGAAATGCAGCAGCTTGATCGTGCCACGTTCGATCGGCTTTACCGGCAGCGTCGTGCCGTCTTCAAACCGGAGGATTTAGGTCTGTGAATACCCTGATGCGAATCGTTGTACTGGGCCTGGCCATGCTGGTCGGTACCGTGCAAGCGGCTGATCCCTTGGTCATCAGTACCGGTACTGATCGAGCCACTCCCATTGCTGTAGTACCTTTCGGCTGGCAGGGCGGCAATGTGCTGCCCGAAGACATCTCTACCATCGTCGGTAACGATCTGCGCAACACTGGCGTGTTCGAACCGATTCCGCGCCAGAATATGATCAGCCTGCCGACTCAGGCCAGCGAGGTCATCTTCCGCGACTGGAAGGCGCTCGGTGCTCAGTACGTGCTGGTCGGCAACATCGTGCCCAATGGCGCGCGCCTGCAGGTGCAATACGCGCTGTTCAACGTGGCGACCGAGCAGCAGGTGATGACCGGCACCGTAGGTGGCGGCACCGATCAGCTGCGCGACATGGCGCACTACATTGCTGACCAGTCGTTCGAGAAGCTCACCGGCGTCAAGGGTGCCTTCTCCACGCGCATGCTCTACGTGACGGCCGAGCGCTTCGGTGTGAACAACACCCGCTACACCCTGCAACGCTCGGACTATGACGGTGCCCGCGCCGTGACCCTGCTGCAGTCGCGCGAGCCAATTCTGTCGCCGTCCTTCGCTTCCGATGGCAAGCGCATCGCCTATGTGTCGTTCGAGCAGAAGCGCCCGCGCATCTTCGTGCAGAACGTCGATACCGGTCGCCGCGAGCAGATCACCAATTTCGAAGGCCTCAATGGCGCGCCGGCCTGGTCGCCGGACGGCAGCAAGCTGGCGTTCACCCTGTCGCGTGACGGCAACCCGGAAATCTACGTAATGGACATGGGTTCGCGTAACCTGCGTCGCATCACCAACAATTCGGCTATCGATACCGAGCCGTTCTGGGGCAAGGATGGCCAGACCATCTATTTCACCTCCGACCGTTCCGGCAAGCCGCAAATCTATAAGACCAACATCAATTCTGGTGCGGTCGACCGAGTGACCTTCGTCGGTAACTACAATGCCAACCCTAAATTGTCCGCTGACGAAAAAACCCTGGTAATGATTCATCGCCAGGATGGTTACACCGTGTTCAAGGTAGCGGCTCAGGACCTGGAACGCGGCAATCTGCGCATTCTTTCAGATACAAGTTTGGATGAGTCGCCTACTGTTGCGCCCAATGGCACCATGATAATCTACGCTACCCGCCAGCAGGGGCGGGGAGTCCTGATGTTAGCGTCCACCAATGGTCGCGTTAGGCTCCCTCTACCTACCGCTCAAGGCGAAGTTCGAGAGCCATCCTGGTCCCCCTTCCTGAACTGATGCGCGGTGCTTTACCTGTTTGATGCTTAACACACTGGGGTTCATTAGGAGTTACACATGGAAATGCTGAAATTTGGCAAGTTTGCTGCACTGAGCCTGGCTCTCGCCGTGGCTGTTGGCTGTTCCTCCAAAGGCGGCGACGCTGCTGGCGAAGGCGCTGTAGATCCGAACGCTGGCTACGGTGCTAACACCGGCGCCGTTGATGGCAGCCTGAGTGAAGAAGCCGCTCTGCGCGCTATCACCACTTTCTACTTCGAATACGACAGCTCTGACCTGAAGCCGGAAGCCATGCGCGCTCTGGACGTTCATGCCAAGGACCTGAAAGCCAACGGCGCTCGCGTCGTTCTGGAAGGCCACGCTGACGAGCGCGGTACCCGCGAATACAACATGGCTCTGGGCGAGCGTCGCGCCAAGGCCGTTCAGCGTTACCTGGTTCTGCAGGGCGTTTCCCCTGCTCAGCTGGAGCTGGTTTCCTACGGCGAAGAGCGTCCGGTTGCTACTGGCAATGACGAGCAGTCCTGGGCCCAGAACCGTCGCGTCGAGCTGCGTAAGTAATTCGATATGCGAATTTGCCAGCGTGTAGTAACCGCTATGGTCCTGAGTCTGCCGCTTGCGGCTTTTGCTCAGGTGCCCGTACAAGATGGCAGCACCGGTAACGGTGGTGGCAACTCGAATGCCGGTTACGGCACGTCTGGCGCCTACGCTGGAGGTGGGGTGCAAACTCCATCTACAGCGCAGGGCATGCTGTTCAGTCAGCTCCAGCAGATGCAGCAGGATATTGCGCAACTGCGTGGCATGCTCGAAGAGCAGCAGAACGATATTCAGCGTTTGAAGAAGGAAAGCCTGGAGCGTTATCAGGACCTCGACAAACGACTGAGTAGTGGCCCCGCCACACAGAATTCTCAAACCGCGGGTGCCAGCAATGGTGCCGGTGGTACGTCCGCAGGTGCGGGCGAGGCAGGGCAGCAAGCCTCTGCCGAGCCGGCCGATCCTGCGAAGGAAAAGCTGTTCTACGATGCAGCTTTCGACTTGATCAAAGCCAAGGATTTCGACAAGGCAAGCCAGGCATTCGCCGCTTTCCTGCGTCGTTATCCCAACAGTCAGTACGCCGGCAACGCGCAATACTGGCTGGGTGAGGTTAACCTCGCCAAGGGCGATCTGCAGGGCGCGAGCCAGGCATTCGCCAAGGTCAGCCAAGCCTATCCGCAGCACAGCAAGGTGCCGGATTCACTGTATAAGCTGGCCGATGTGGAAATCCGCATGGGCAACAACGACAAGGCCAAGAGCACCTTGCAGCAGGTCATCGCCCAGTATCCGGGCACCTCTGCCGCTCAGTTGGCGCAGCGTGATCTGCAGCGTATTCGCTGATCGGAACGCTTATTCAAGAAACCCGCGCCAGTCGCGGGTTTTTTATGCCTGGAAAATGGGTGGCCACCGTGCGACTTCTGAGCGATGGCCTGCCACCGCGTGTTTCGTTTAGAATTGCCGCCCTTTTTCGCAACGGAGGCGGATGGCCTGTTTAGCTGTCACGCCCGGTGCCCCTATGAAAGATACCCTGCGCATCACCGAGATTTTCTTCTCGCTGCAGGGGGAAGCGCGTACCGCCGGCTTGCCGACAGTATTCGTGCGCCTGACCGGCTGCCCCCTGCGCTGTCAATACTGCGACACCGCCTATGCCTTCAGCGGCGGCGAGTTACTTACCCTGGATGCCATTCTCGAACAGGTGGCGAGCTACCGGCCGCGATACGTCTGCGTGACTGGTGGTGAGCCGTTGGCGCAGCCCAACTGCATCCCCCTGCTCGAAAAACTGTGCGATGCCGGCTACGACGTTTCTCTGGAAACCAGCGGAGCGCTGGACGTTGCCGCCGTCGATCCTCGGGTCAGCAAGGTTGTGGACCTGAAAACCCCGGGCTCGGCCGAAATGGGCCGCAACCGCTACGAGAACATCGTGCACCTGCAGCCGCGCGATCAGGTCAAGTTCGTGATCTGTTCGCGCGAGGACTACGACTGGTCGGTGAGCAAGGTCATTCAGTACGACCTTCCCGCACGTGTCGGTGAAGTGCTGTTCTCGCCCAGCCATGGGCAGGTCAGCGGTCGCCAGTTGGCCGAGTGGGTGATTGCGGACAACCTGCCGGTACGCATGCAGCTGCAGTTGCACAAGATTCTTTGGAACGATGAGCCGGGGCATTGACATGAGCGATAAGAAAGCGGTCATCCTGCTGTCGGGCGGCCTCGATTCCGCCACTGTGGTGGCAATGGCCAGGGAGCAGGGTTACAGCTGCTACAGCATGAGTTTCGATTACGGGCAGCGGCATCGCTCCGAGCTGCAGGCGGCCGAGCGGGTGGCGCGCCAGCTCGGCGTGGTCGAGCACAAGGTCATCGGCATCAATCTCGATGGTATCGGTGGTTCGGCGCTGACCGATGCCAGCATCGAGGTACCGCAGAGCCCGACCACGGGCATTCCGGTCACCTATGTACCGGCTCGCAATACCGTGTTCCTGTCCCTGGCGCTGGGTTGGGCCGAGGTGCTGGAGGCCCAGGACATCTTTATCGGTGTCAATGCGGTGGACTATTCGGGCTACCCGGATTGTCGACCGGAGTTCGTCAGCGCGTTCGAGCACATGGCCAACCTGGCGACCAAGATGGGTGTGGAAGGGCGGCGCGTTCGTATCCAGGCGCCGCTGCAGATGCTCAGCAAAGCCGAGATCGTGCAGGCAGGCTCGCGTCTGGGGGTCGATTACGGCCTCACCGTTTCCTGCTACCTGGCCGATGTCGATGGTCGTGCCTGCGGCAAGTGCGACAGCTGTAGGCTGCGCGCAGCGGGTTTTGTGGCGGCCGGTATGCCTGACCCAACGCGCTATCAGTGAAAAGAATGCAGGGGCAGTAAAAAAGTTTTCGGCGGGTGTTGAATTCCTGAGTTAAATCAGTATCATAGCGCTCGCACCACGGGTCGTTAGCTCAGTTGGTAGAGCAGTTGGCTTTTAACCAATTGGTCGTAGGTTCGAATCCTACACGACCCACCATCTCAAGCCTTCTAAGTGAAGGCGCACTAAAAAGCCCGAATCTCTACAGAGGTTCGGGCTTTTTAGTTTCTGTCTCAAGGAACCGGGCTGGCAGCTCCAGGGAGCCGCCAGCTGCGCGGTTTACACCTTGACGATCCAGCCTTCTGGGGCTTCGACGTCACCGGACTGCACGCCGGTCAGTTCAGCGTACAGGCGGCTGACCACCGGGCCGACTTCCTTCTCGCTGTGGAACACGTGCAGCTTGCCGTTGTACTCGATGCCGCCGATCGGTGTGATCACCGCCGCGGTGCCGCAAGCGCCGGCTTCCTTGAATTCGCTCAGCTTGTCGATGAACACGTCGCCTTCGATGACCTTCAGGCCCAGGCGGCTCTGGGCCAGTTCGATCAGCGACAGGCGGGTGATGCCTGGCAGTACCGACGGTGATTTCGGGGTGACGAATTCGTCGTTGTGGGTGATGGCGAAGAAGTTGGCCGAGCCGACTTCCTCGATCTTGGTGTGGGTCTGCGGATCGAGGTAGATACAGTCGGCGAAGTTGTTCTTTTTGGCTTGCGAGCCCGGCATCAGGCTGGCGGCGTAGTTGCCGCCGACCTTGGCGGCGCCGGTGCCCTGAGGCGCGGCACGGTCATAGCTGGAGATCACGAAGTTGTTCGGCTTCATGCCGCCTTTGAAGTACGGGCCGACCGGGATGCAGAAGACCGAGAAGATGAACTCGGGTGCGGTACGCACGCCGATGTTGTCGCCCACGCCGATCACGAACGGGCGCAGATACAGCGCGCCGCCCGAGCCATACGGCGGAATGAAGCGCTCATTGGCTTTGGCCACCTGCTTGCAGGCTTCGATGAACTGCTCGGTCGACGGCGCCGGCATCAGCAGGCGGGCGCAGCTGCGCTGCATGCGCAGGGCGTTCTGGTCGGGGCGGAACAGATTGATCGAGCCGTCCTTGCAGCGGTAGGCCTTGAGGCCCTCGAAGCACTGCTGGCCGTAGTGCAGGGCGGTCGAGCCCTCGCTGATGTGCAGCACGTTGTCTTCGGTCAGCGTGCCCTGATCCCAGTCGCCGTTGCGCCAGTGCGACAGGTAGCGCTGGTCGGTCTTGATGTAGTCGAAACCCAGCTTGTCCCATTCGATGTTTTCGTAAGCCATGACATCCTCAATCGCTGAACGGCCACTGCGGCGTGCGTATGTCCGTTGAATTTTCAGGGTGACCGCACAGGCGCTTGCTTGTGCAGTCGGTAAAAGGGTGGGCTGTTCGTCAGGCCCAAGGCGTGCCTGATCGCTAACGATGGCCGTAGCGGTGATGATGCGGCGGATTATCGTGGCGATCAACCGGTGTCGCGCTGGCAGGCGCGGCGAGATTGAAAAAACTTGGTCAATGCACCACCATGCGCGCCCGCGCCACCCGACATTGCTGCTTTTGCAGGCGAGGCGGCGGCGCGCTCCGGCAGGCGCAGTGCGTCTGGCGGTATACTCCACGTCCCGTGCAGATAGACCTCGATAGGGCCTGATGACATGACGCAGATTGCCGAGCGACTTCTAGTCCAGGCTCACCTCGACGCCAAGCAGCCAGAGACGCTGACCGCGGAGCAGGAAGCGTTCTACCGTGATGAAATTGCCAAGGAGCTGAAGCGCCAGAACGCCGTGCTGGTCGCTCACTATTATTGCGACCCGGTGCTGCAGGCGTTGGCCGAAGAGACTGGCGGCTGCGTGTCCGACTCCCTGGAAATGGCGCGCTTCGGCAACCAGCATTCGGCGCAGACCGTGCTGGTGGCTGGCGTCAAGTTCATGGGCGAGACCGCCAAGATCCTCAACCCGGAAAAGCGCGTGCTGATGCCGACGCTGGAGGCCACCTGCTCGCTGGACCTGGGTTGCCCAGTCGATGAGTTCGCCGCGTTCTGCGATCAGCACCCGCAGCGCACCGTGGTGGTGTATGCCAACACCTCGGCGGCCGTGAAGGCGCGCGCCGACTGGGTGGTGACTTCTGGCTGCGCGGTGGAGATCGTCGAGCACCTGATGGACAACGGCGAGAGCATCATCTGGGCGCCGGACCAACACCTGGGCCGCTACATCCAGAACAAGACCGGCGCCGACATGCTGCTCTGGGATGGTGCCTGCATCGTTCACGAGGAGTTCAAGGCGCGTCAGCTGCAGGACATGAAGGCGCTGTACCCGGAAGCTGCGGTGCTGGTGCACCCGGAGTCGCCGACGGCGGTGATCGAGCTGGCCGATGCGGTCGGCTCGACCAGCCAACTGATCGCCGCGGCCCAGCTCATGTCCAACAGGACCTTTATCGTCGCCACCGACCGCGGCATCTTCTACAAGATGCAGCAGCTTTGCCCAGACAAGGAATTCGTGGCAGCGCCGACTGCCGGTAACGGCGCGGCGTGCCGCAGTTGTGCGAACTGCCCTTGGATGGCGATGAACACCTTGCAGCGCACGCTGCAGTGCCTGCGCGAGGGTAGCAATGAAGTGTTCGTGGACCCGGCGCTGATTCCGCGGGCCATCAAGCCGCTCAAGCGCATGCTGGACTTCACCCAGGCCGCCCGCCTGAAGCAGGCCGGCAACGCCTGACTCCCCAGCCCGATACGCCATCGGCCGATAGCGTATCGGGCTCGTGCTGCGCCCTTAGAGCCTGTTCACGATCTCGCGAGCTAGAGCCATACAAGGCAAAAACAGGCGAGGAAGCGGAGTTTACGAGCTGTAAATGAGCAGTACTCGCTTCGCTCGCCCTGCGGGCCGCGCTAAAGCGCGTTAGCCGCAAGCGGCTTGCCGAGCCTGTTTTTAACACAGTAGGGCCGACGCGCAGCAGATCGTGAACAGGCTCTTAGCCGCGCAGCATTTCCTCGGTCATACGTTTCTCTTCGATCAACTCCTTCTGCCTAGCGTCGATACGCGAGGCCAGCTGGAAGTTGTTGGAGGCGCGGCGCTTGGCGAAGTCGAGCTGTTCGATGGCCTGGTTGTAATCGCCGACCAGTGCGAAGTACTCCGCACGGGCCTGATGCAGGCCGATGGTGTTGCCGCTCAATCCGCGCACTTCCGCCACCTGATACCAGACATCCGGATCCTTCATGCGCCGCTTGAGCAGATCGTTGAGCGCCTGCTCGGCGGCGGGAATCTTGCGCTGCTTGAGCAAGAGGTCGATGCGCGCCTGGTTCAGCGGGTAATTGTTTGGGTACAGGTCGAGCATGCGGCTGACGCGCTGCTCGCTCGCTGGCAGGTGGTTGGCGGCAGAGTCCAGGCTGATCTGCGCCAGGTTATAGGTGATGTCGTTGGGTGCCTTCTGCAGCAGCGGTGCCAGCACGTCACGGGCTTCGTCGAACTGACTACCCTTGATCAGCGCGATGGCCAGGCCATAGCGGGCGGCATCCATGTTCGGGTTTTCGTCGAGCTGAGCGCGGAAGCGTTTGGCGGCAATGCCCGGGGTTTCCTCATAGGTCAGTTGCACGCGCGCGCGCATCAGTTGGTAGCGCAGGCTGTCTTCGGTGCCGCCAGCGGGGAACTGCTCGGCGCGGTTGCGGGTGTCGGCGATCCGCGACTCTGAAACCGGGTGGGTGAGCAGGAATTCCGGCGGCATGCGGTCGTAGCGGTACTGGCGCATCAGGCGTTCGAACATGCTTGGCATCGAGCGCGGGTCGTAACCGGCCTTTTCCAGGTTGACCAGGCCGATACGGTCAGCCTCCTGCTCGTTCTGCCGCGAGAAACGCCGCTGTTCCTGAATGGCCGCCGCCTGGGTCGAGGCGATGGCGGCGATACCGGCATCACCGGCGCCGGCTGCGGCAGCGACGATGCCGGCGAGCATGGCGGCCATGACCGGCAACTGCATGCGCTTCTGGGCTTCCAGGCCGCGGGCGAAGTGGCGCTGTGACAAGTGCGCCAGTTCGTGGGCTAGTACCGAGGCGTATTCGCCTTCGGTCTGGGCATAGAGGAACAGGCCGCCGTTGACGCCGATGATCCCGCCGGGCGCGGCGAAGGCGTTGATCTGCGGGCTGTTGAGCAGCACGAACTCGAGGCGCCGGTCCTGTACCTGGCTGGTTTCGGCCAGGCGGTAGACGCTGCTCTCGACGTAGTCCTTGAGCTGCGGGTCTGATAGCTGGCTGACCTGGCCACGCACGATGCTCAGCCAGGCGCGGCCCAGCTGGTATTCCTGTTGCGGCGAGACCATCGCCGAGCTGGCGTCACCGAGGGAGGGCAGGTCGCTGGCCATGGCCGGTTGTGCCAGCAGGCAGGCGAGCGTCAGCAGAGTGGGGCGCAGAACATTCATGCACAGGGCTCTTGTTTGATCAGTGCCGTACTGTAGCGGCCAGGCAGTTGCCTGACCAGCGCCGGCAGGGCTTGGGTTATGCTGTCAGCCTGCAAACGGGAGGGTGTCATGAGTGAAGTGTCGGATTGGCAGGGCGAGCATCAGGCCGAGCTGGATGCCTGCGGGCTGAATTGCCCGCTGCCGCTGCTCAAGGCCAAGGTGGCGCTCAATGGCCTGGCCAGTGGCGAGGTGCTGAAGGTGTCGGCCACGGATGCCGGGTCGCAGCGCGATTTTCGTGCCTTCGCGCGCCTGGCTGGTCACATGCTACTGCGTGAGGAAAGCGAGGGCGGGGTGTTTCGCTACTGGTTGCGCAAGGCGTGATGCGAGTGCCGTGCACTGAATGAAAAATGCCGCTCGAGAGCGGCATTTTTATCTGTATCAGGCTTTGTTCAAGGCCTGGGCGGCGGCCAGTACTTCGTCGACATGGCCGGGCACTTTCACCCCGCGCCATTCCTGGCGCAGCACGCCGTTCTTGTCGAGTAGAAAGGTGCTGCGGTCGATGCCCAGATATTCCTTGCCGTAGAGCTTCTTGAGCTTGATCACGTCGAACAGGTTGCAGACGCTTTCATCCTTGTCCGAGATCAGTTCGAAGGGAAAGCCCTGCTTGGCCTTGAAGTTCTCGTGAGTCTTCAGGCTGTCGCGTGAAACCCCGACGATCACCGTGTTGGCGGCGGCGAAGGCCTCATTAGCATCGCGAAAACCCTGGCCCTGGGTGGTGCAGCCTGGGGTGTTGTCCTTCGGGTAGAAGTAGATCACCAGCTGCGTGCCCTTGTGGGCGGCCAGGTTGAAATCACCGCCGGTGGCCGGCGCGCTGAAGTCGGGAACGGGGGAATCGATAGCGATGGCCATGGGGCAGGGCTCCTTATGGATTCTGTGGGCGCCAGGGTTCGATCAGGGCATCCAGGTTCAGTGCGTCCGCGAAATCCAGGAACTGGTCGCGCAGCCAGCTGATCTGGGTGCCCGCGGGCAGGGTGACGGTCAGGGTGGCGTTGAGCATGGTGCCGCCTGTTTGCGGCGCCTGATAGGTATCGCAAGTCAGCGCTTCAAGCTCGACGCGGTGGTCGATGAAGAACTGGCACAGTTCATTGAGGATGTCCGGGCGGTACACGGAGCTGACGTAGGCCACGTAGGGCAGCGCCTGGGGGCGTACCTCCTGGGCGGCGCTGCGGATCACGTTGGCGGTGAACTCGTGTTTCTTGGCCAGGGCCGGCAGGCCGGCTTCGAGGCGAGCCAGGGCATCCCAGTTGCCGGAGATCTGCAGCACCAGTGCGCTGAGTTCGCCGTGGCGGCTCAGGCGCGTGCTGATCACCGCACAGCGGTTTTCATGGCTGGCTCGGCACAGCACGTTGGTCAGCTCCATGGCGTTGCTGCCAAGTGCGCTGATGACGAGGAATTGTTCGCGAACTGGGGGGGTGGACATGCAGCCTTCCTAAACGTTGAACGCCCGACGCTATAGACAGCGCCAAACAAACTCGCAGGGTAGCGAAAAGCGCTCGTCAGGGGAATGACCATCTATGTTCTGGCCGTGCTGTCGAGCATGCGCAATGCCCGCCATCACAGCCACTTGGTCGCTTGTGCAAGGCTGGTGGCGCCAGTACCATTACGGCTCTCTTTTTCGGCAGGAGCGGTTGCATGATTGCGGGCAGTATGGTGGCACTGGTCACGCCCATGGATGCGCAGGGTAATCTCGACTGGGAGGCCCTGAGCAAACTGGTGGACTTCCACCTGCAAGAGGGCACCCATGCCATCGTCGCGGTCGGCACCACAGGCGAATCGGCGACGCTCGATGTCAACGAGCACATCGAAGTGATTCGTCGCGTGGTGGATCAGGTCGCCGGGCGCATCCCGGTCATCGCCGGCACCGGCGCCAACTCCACCCGGGAAGCGGTCGAGCTGACCCAGAATGCCAAGAGCGCCGGCGCCGACGCCTGCCTGCTGGTCACCCCTTACTACAACCGGCCGACCCAGGAAGGCCTGTATCTGCACTTCCGCCATATCGCCGAAGCCGTGGCCATCCCGCAGATTCTCTACAACGTGCCAGGTCGTACCGCCTGCGACATGCTGCCGGAAACCGTCGAGCGCCTGTCCAAGGTCGATAACATCATCGGCATCAAGGAAGCCACCGGCGACCTGCAGCGTGCCCGTGACATCCTCGACCGCGTCGGCTCGAGCTTCAGCCTCTACTCCGGTGACGATCCGACCGCGGTCGAGCTGATCCTGCTCGGCGGCAAAGGCAATATCTCGGTGACCGCCAACGTCGCACCGCGCGCCATGAGCGACATGTGCACCGCTGCCATGCGCGGTGAAGCCGCAATCGCCCGGGCCATCAACGACCGTATGATGCCCCTGCACAAGAACCTGTTCATCGAAGCCAATCCGATTCCGGTGAAGTGGGCCCTGAATGAAATGGGCATGATGGCCGACGGCATTCGCCTGCCGCTGACCTGGTTGAGCCCCCGTTGTCACGAACCGCTGCGTCAGGCCCTGCGCCAGTCCGGTGTATTGGTCTAATCGAGGAACTACGACGCATGAAGCGACTGGCCGGACTTTCCGCACTTGCCCTGATCATCACCAGCACCAGTGGCTGTGGCTGGATCTGGGGCGAAAATGGCTACTTCCGCGACCGCGGCAGTGATTACCTGGGCGCACGTCAAACCGCGCCGATGAAGCTGCCAGCCGACGTCGAAGCCAAGCGCCTCGACCCGCTGCTGCCGGTTCCCCAGCAGATTCGCGACAGCGACGTGAAGGGCGAATATGAAGTGCCGCGCCCACAGGCGCTCACCGTCGCCGCAAACGTCAGCGACTTCAGCCTGCAGAACAGCGGCGACTCCAGCTGGCTGGTCGCCCAGCGCGTACCGGCCGAAGTGTGGCCAGGCGCGCGGCAGTTCTTCGAAGACGGCGGTTTCCGCATTGTCGACGAGCGCCCGCAGACCGGTGAATTCAGCACCGACTGGCAGCGTTTCGACGCCCTGTCCAGCAGCATGCAGAGCCGCCTGACCGGCCGCGTCGGTGGTCTGGACAGCAACACAGAAACCCGTGTGCACGTGCGTCTCGAGCCAGGCGTGCAGCGCAATACCAGCGAAATTTTCGTGGTCAGCGCCCAGCGTCCGGCCGGCAGCAATGCTGACGTGCCGTTCACCGAGCGCAGCGTTAACAAGACCCTCGACGCCGCACTGCTCGACGAGCTGCAGGCCAGCCTGACTCGCAGCGTGGAGCAGGGCGGCTCGGTTTCGCTGCTCGCCGGCCGCGACTTCGATGCGCCGAATCGCGTAGCGCTGTCGCAGGATGGCAACGGCAACCCGATCCTCAACCTGAGCACCGACTTCGACCGCGCCTGGTCCGGCGTGGGCCGCTCGCTGCGCATGGCTGACCTGCGCGTCGACGATATCAACCGTACTCTGGGCGTGTACTACGTCAACCTGGCCGAAGGCCCGCAGCGCAACAACGAGAAGCCGGGCTTCTTCAAGCGCATGTTCGGCGGCTCGGAAGACAAGGCTGCCATCGAAGCGCGCGCCGAGCGTTACCAGGTGCGCCTGACCGCCGTGGGCGACACCGTGCAGGTAACCGTCGAGAAGGACATCAACACCGTGGCGCCGGCCGATGTGGCCCGCAAGGTGCTGGACATGATCCAGGAGAACCTCGGCTAGGGACTCCTGGCACGAGTTTGGCGACAGGCGAAACCCCTTGGGTTTCGCCTTTTGTTTTCACAGGCAGGGCGTTTTCCTGCCGCCCCTTACAGCCGTGGTGCGTCCGTTTGACGCCGTGCGGCGCGACTATCCCGCGACGAGGCGCAATCCCGACATGAGCACACCTTCTCTGAGCCTGAAAAAGATCTATTCGGGCAAAGTCCGCGACCTCTACGAGATCGACGACAAGCGCATGCTGATGGTCGCCACCGATCGCCTCTCGGCCTTCGACGTGATCCTCGAGCAGCCGATTCCGGACAAGGGCAAGATCCTCACCGCGATCTCCAACTTCTGGTTCGATAAGCTGGCCCACGTGGTGCCCAACCACTTCACCGGTGATCGCGTCGAAGACGTGGTGCCGGCCGCCGAGCTGCCCCTGGTCGAAGGTCGCGCCGTGGTCGCCAAGCGCCTCAAGCCGGTGGCCGTGGAGGCCATCGTGCGCGGCTACATCGTCGGTTCCGGCTGGAAGGAATACCAGAAGAGCGGCACCGTGTGCGGCATCGCGCTGCCTGCCGGCCTGAAGGAAGCGGCCAAGCTGCCCGAGCCGATCTTCACTCCGTCGACCAAGGCCGCCGTGGGCGACCATGACGAGAACATCAGCTTCGCCCAGTGCGAGGCGATCATCGGCGCCGAACTGGCCGCCAAGGTGCGCGACACCTCCATCGCCCTGTACAAGGCAGCGGTGGAATACGCGGCCACCCGCGGCATCATCATCGCCGACACCAAGTTCGAGTTCGGCCTCGACGAAGACGGCACCCTGACCCTGATGGACGAGGTGCTGACCCCGGATTCCAGCCGCTTCTGGCCGGCCGACAGCTACGCCGAGGGCAGCAACCCGCCGAGCTTCGACAAGCAGTTCGTGCGCAACTGGCTGGAGTCCACCGGCTGGAACAAGGAGCCGCCGGCCCCGGCCGTACCGGCTGATGTCGCCCAGAAGACCGCCGACAAATATCGCGAAGCGCTGACCCGGCTGACCGCCTGATCACGCGTTGCCAACGCAGACGCTGCCGTTGCCGAAAGGGAGTGGCGGCGTTTTCGTTGGGTTCGTCTGTAACTCAATCCAGTTGGCGCATCCAGCAGCTTGCGGTTTTGGCATTGGCGAGGGCCACGTCGCAACCTTTTCCCGCCATGGCGCTTGGTGTAGGTTAGCGGCTGGGTGCCACCGCAGTTGCGGCAAGGCAGGTTCATTTCCGCGCCGGTCGGGCCGCCAGCGCAGAGCACACGCCGCGATGATTCCAGCCTTGTCTCGCCAATCCTTCCCCTCACATCCGGAAACGCTTTCCACTGTTCCCGTGGCTCGCCATGACGCCTCGATGGGAGCTGCTCAGCGATGAGCCAATTGTCGGAGTTGGAACAAGAGGAAAGCGGTCCCCGTTATCTGGGTTACGCGCGTGCCAGTGAAACTGCCAATCTGATCAGCCAGCTGTTCGACCTGGAGCTGGCGGGCTGTAACCGGCTAGTGTCCGAGCAGACCAAGAACAACTGGCGCAACCGTCCCGAACTGACCCGCCTGCTCAGTGAGCTGGGCCCCGGCGACGTACTCACCGTCACCAAGCTTGATCGCCTGGCGCGCAGCACCCGGGAGCTTTTGGAAATCGCCGAGCGCATTCATATCAGTGGCGCGGGGCTGCGCAGCCTGTCCGAACCCTGGGCGGATACCACCACGGAAAACGGCCTGGCCGTGCTGGCGGTCTTCGCCGGCATCGTCGAATTCGAGCGCTCGCTGATCCTGGAGCGAACCAAGGACGGCCGCGAGGCTGCCAAGGCGCGCGGCGTGAAATTCGGCGCCAAGCCGACGCTGACCAATGAGCAGATCGACGAGGCGAAACGGCTGATCGATCAGCAAGGCCAGTCAGTCGATCAAGCGGCCAAGGCGCTCAATGTGCATCGGTCTACGCTTTACCGCGCGCTGCGGCGAGTCGAAAAACAGTAACCATCCAAGACCGCTATCTACTCGCGCCATGTGCCTATAAGTCAGGCATCAGCCACGTAAGGTGAGCAGCGACTCGATGGCCGCCGTGGAGCCACCGCATACGATGACCAGCACGTTGTTCAACTCAGCGAGGGAAACCTTGCCTCCATACAACACAGCCAGGGCTGCGCCACAGGCTGGCTCGACCAGGGTGCGGTGATCGTTCAGATAGGTCAGGCAAGCCTCTACAGCCTCTCGATCCGAGACCTGAACAGGTATCACGGGCCGCTCTTCTGACACGTCGAAGGCTCTGCGGCAAACCTGACGCGCTGCAAGGGAGGTCGCGACCCCGGAAACCGCTGGAATCTCCACGAGCTGTCCTGCGCTGATGGAGGCCTGCAGCGATGCGGTTCCGTGTGTCTCGACCGCATAGATCGGCACATTGACGAGGCCATTGCGACGCAAGCCCTCATCGACGCCAGCCAGGAGGCCGCCACCGCCAACAGAGAGCACAACGGCATCCGGACGTAGGCCATCGGCGACGACCTCATCGATCATCGACGCATGACCGGTCCACAGAAGCGGATCGTCGAACGGATGAATGAAGGCGTCAGCTGCTGTCTGCAAGGAACGGGCAAGCTCGTTGGCCTCGAACCAGGACTCGCCGTGAACGATCACTTCAGCCCCTTCCATCTTGAGCAGGCTTCGCGCGCGCTCCGAACTCGTCTGCGGAACGACCACGATCACCGGTACACCCAGGCGGCGCCCGGCGTAGGCGACGGCGAGTCCGGCATTGCCGCCCGAGGACGAAATGAAGCGCTCGGCGCCCCTTTCGTGGTGCTGCTCAAAGGCGAAGCCAACGCCACGAATCTTGAAGGATCCGCCTGGTTGCATGGCCTCCATCTTCATCCACACCTTGGTACCGACACGGTTACTCAGAGGCAGCGATTCCAGAAGAGGGGTCTTGATGCTCAGCGACATGCTTTTCAACTCCGTGTAATGGGGTAACTCGGTTCATGGCTTGCAGGGAAGGAGGTTACAGCTGGATTCTCGCCTCGTTCGCCGAAGGCGCGTCTGCGCTTTTCCAGGATTGCTTCAAGGTCGACACGATAGCGCGTCGACGGGAAGTGGCGGCAAGAATACTTGCTCATCCGCAGCGGGATACGCCGGGCAAGGTCACTTCGGCGGCTGACCTGAGGGGGGCTGGCGTCACTCATCTCATCCGCACATAGCCCCGCTACTCCGTCAGTCTTCAGGGCTGGTGGGCTATTCGGAGTTTTCTGCAAAAACTTCAGAGCTTTCCGCAAGAAGCCGTCACCGATCTGCCACTAAATTCCGCCATCCGCTTCTGCAAGCCTGTGATCGCCAGATCCTCGTATCTGGGCTAGACTCAAAGCAGGGGTACCCCATAGATAATCCCTACAAGAGGATGGGCGTGATGTTCAAAGCCAGCCAGGTCTTGCAGCCGGAGTTTCTCGCGCAGGTCTCCGCCGCCAAAGCCGCCGATTTCTTTCCCGCCATCAGTGCCAACTACAACGTCGACGAAACCGCGTACCTCGAGGAGCTGCTCAAGCTCGCCGATCCCGGTGCTGCGGGTATCGAGAGCATTCGTCAGCAGGCGCGTAGCCTGATTCAGGACGTGCGCGGTCGCGACAATGCGGTCGACACCCTCGATGCACTGCTGCGCCAGTACAGCCTGGATACCCAGGAAGGCCTGATGCTGATGTGCCTGGCCGAAGCGCTGTTGCGCGTGCCGGATGCCAGCACCGCCGATGCGCTGATTCGCGACAAGCTCAGCGCTGCCGAGTGGGAGCGACACCTGGGCAAGAGCGACAACGTGCTGGTCAACTTCGCGGCCTGGGGCCTGGTGATGACCGGCAAGGTTGTCGACCCGCAAGCTGCCGACGGGCGCCCGAAGAAAGTGCTCGGTCGCCTCATCCAGCGTTCCGGCGAGCCGGTGATTCGCGCGGCGATGAACCAGGCCATGAAGTTGATGGGTAAGCAGTTCGTGCTCGGTCGCACCATCAGCGAGGCGCTGAAGAACGGTCGCCCGGAGCGCGAGAAGGGTTACACCTATTCCTTCGACATGCTTGGCGAAGCGGCGCTGACCGCCGAGGACGCCGAAAAGTACATGGCCGACTACCGCAAGGCCATCGACACCGTCGGTGCCGAGCCGCAGGTCGGTCCAGGCCCGAAGCCGTCGATCTCCATCAAGCTGTCCGCGCTGCACCCGCGTTATGAAACGGCCCAGCGCGAGCGCGTGCTCAGCGAGCTGTTTGCCAACGTGCGCGAGCTGGCCATCCGTGCGCGCAAGCTCAACGTGGGCATTTCGGTGGATGCCGAAGAGGCGGATCGCCTCGAGCTGTCCCTGGAGCTGTACGAAAAACTGCTGCGTGACCCGGCCATCGCCGGCTGGGGCGAGTTCGGCCTGGTCATCCAGGCGTACTCCAAACGCTGCCTGCCGGTGCTGGTGTGGCTGACCCTGCTGGGCAAGGAGCTTGGTGAGAAGATGCCGCTGCGCCTGGTAAAGGGCGCCTATTGGGACAGCGAGATCAAGCAGTGCCAGGTGTGGGGCCTCGACGGCTATCCGGTATTCACCCGCAAGGAAGGTACCGATACCTCGTATCTGGCCTGCGCGCGCTACCTGCTCAGCGATTTCACCCGCGGCGTGATCTACCCGCAGTTCGCCAGCCATAACGCCCACACCGTCAGCTGCATCCTGGCCATGGCCGCCGAGCAGGCATCGCCGCGCGAGTTCGAGTTCCAGCGCCTGCACGGCATGGGCGACGCGCTGTACGACACGGTGCTGGAGAAGCACCGCAAGACCGTACGCATCTACGCCCCGGTCGGCGCCCACAAGGACCTGCTGCCGTACCTGGTGCGTCGCCTGCTGGAGAACGGTGCCAACTCGTCGTTCGTGCACCAGCTGGTCGACCCGAGCGTACCGGTCGAGTCGCTGATCGATCATCCGGTCACCCAGCTGCGCAAGTTCGCCAGCCTCGCCAATAACAAAATCCCGCTGCCGCCTGCGCTGTACGGGGCCACACGGAAAAACTCCCAAGGCATCAACATGAACATCCAGACATCGCTGACCGAACTCGAAAATGCCTACCGTCCGCAGCTTGATCGCCAGTGGCAGGCGGCGCCGGTGATCAATGGCCAGACCCTGAGCGGCACCGCTCAGGAGGTTCGTTGCCCGTATGATCTGAACAAGATGGTCGGCACCGCCCAGTTCGCCACCGCCGCTCAGGCCGCCCAGGCGCTGGATGGCCTGAGCGCTGCCTGGCCGAACTGGAACGCCACCACCATCGACGCCCGTGCCAGCGTGCTCGAGCGCCTGGCCGACCTGCTGGAAAAACACCGTGCCGAGCTGATGGCGCTGTGCACCGTGGAAGCTGGCAAATCCATGCAGGACGGTATCGACGAAGTGCGCGAGGCAGTCGACTTCTGCCGTTACTACGCCCAGCAGGCGCGCCTGAAACTGGGCCGCGAAGAACTCAAGGGCCCGACCGGCGAGCGCAATGAGCTGTTCCATGAAGGCCGCGGCATTTTCGTTTGCGTGAGCCCTTGGAACTTCCCGCTGGCCATCTACCTCGGTCAGATCACTGCTGCCCTGGTGGCCGGCAACGTGGTGCTGGCCAAGCCGGCCGAGCAGACCAGCCTGATCGCTGCCCGTGCCCTGGAACTGATGTTCGAAGCCGGCCTGCCGAAGGACGTGATCGCCTTTCTGCCGGGCGACGGCGCCACCCTGGGCGGCGTGTTCTGCCGCGACCCGCGTGTGGCCGGCGTGTGCTTCACCGGCTCCACCGACACGGCGCGGATCATCAACCGCCAACTGGCCGAGAAAGACGGCATGATCGCCACCCTGATCGCCGAGACCGGCGGCCAGAACGCGATGATCGTCGACTCCACCGCACTGCCCGAGCAGGTGGTCAAGGATGCCGTCGGCTCGGCCTTCACCAGTGCCGGCCAGCGCTGCTCGGCCCTGCGCGTGCTGTACGTGCAGCGTGACATCGCCGACCGAGTGATCGACCTGCTCAAGGGCGCCATGGCCGAGCTGAAGATCGGTCCGACCCACCTGCGTGAGAACGATATCGGCCCGGTGATCGATGCCGAGGCCCGCGAAGGCCTGCTGGCGCATATCGACCAGCTGAAAGGCGAGGGCAAGCTGATCGCCGAGGCTGCGGTGGCAGGCGACCTGAACGGTCATTTCGTCGCGCCGGTGGCCTTCGAGATCGGCGGCATTCACGAACTGAAGAAAGAACAGTTCGGCCCGGTGCTGCACGTGGTGCGCTACGACGCCGGCGATCTGGAGAAGGTCGTGGCAGCCATCAACGCCACCGGTTACGGATTGACCCTTGGCATTCACAGCCGAAACGAGGAAACTGCCGCCCGCATCGAAGCCCTGGCGCGTGTCGGCAATCTGTATGTGAACCGCAACCAGATCGGTGCGGTGGTCGGCGTGCAGCCGTTCGGCGGTTGCGGCCTGTCCGGCACCGGCCCTAAGGCCGGCGGCCCGAGCTACCTGTTGCGCTTCGTCAACGAGCGCACCACCTCAGTGAACACCACGGCGGTGGGCGGCAACGCTTCATTGCTGTCGCTGGGCGACGAGTAACAGACAACGGGTAGGAATCGATGAGATTTCTGCCCGTTTTGCTATTGGGGGCTGATGCCCCGAATCGGTAACGCCGCCACAAGAGTGGCGTACCTGGAGCACGGCCGTGATTGATGGTCGTGATGTGCCAACTGGACCGGGTCACCCGGTTTTAATAAAAACAAACGAGAGGGGCTTTCCCCAATGACTGCAAGTACTCCCATGCTGGTCACCTTCGTGGTCTATATCCTGGCCATGGTGCTGATCGGTTTCATTGCCTACCGCGCGACCAAGAACTTCTCCGACTACATCCTCGGTGGTCGCAGCCTTGGCAGTTTCGTGACGGCGCTGTCCGCCGGTGCCTCGGACATGAGCGGATGGCTGCTGATGGGCCTGCCGGGCGCCATCTTCATCGCCGGTATCTCGGAAAGCTGGATCGCCATCGGCCTGATCCTCGGCGCCTGGCTGAACTGGCTGTTCGTTGCCGGTCGCCTGCGTGTGCACACCGAGCACAATAACAACGCGCTGACCCTGCCGGACTTCTTCACCCACCGCTTCGAAGACAACAGCAAGCTGCTGCGCATCTTCTCGGCGCTGGTGATACTGGTGTTCTTCACCATTTACTGCGCCTCGGGCGTGGTGGCCGGTGCGCGCCTGTTCGAATCCACCTTCGGCCTGAGCTACGACGTGGCTCTATGGGTCGGTGCTGCAGCGACCATCGCCTATGTGTTCGTCGGCGGCTTCCTGGCGGTGAGCTGGACCGACACCGTGCAGGCCACCATGATGATCTTCGCGCTCTTGATCACCCCGGTGTTCGTGATCCTTGCCCTTGGCGATTTCGATACCGCGATGACCACCATCGAGCAGGCCAACCCAGCCAACTTCGACATGTTCCGCGGTCTGTCCTTCGTCGCCATCGTGTCGCTGCTGGCCTGGGGCCTGGGCTATTTCGGCCAGCCGCACATTCTGGTGCGCTTCATGGCGGCCGACTCGGTCAAGTCGATCCCGGCGGCACGCCGCATCGGCATGATCTGGATGATCCTGTGCCTGGGCGGCGCCGTGGCCGTGGGCTTCTTCGGTATCGCCTACTTCGCCAACAACCCGGCCCTGGCCGGCCCGGTGAGTGATAACAGCGAGCGCGTGTTCATCGAACTGACCAAGATCCTCTTCAACCCGTGGGTTGCCGGTATCGTGCTGTCGGCCATTCTGGCCGCGGTGATGAGCACCCTGAGCTGCCAGCTGCTGGTGTGCTCCAGCGCCCTGACCGAAGACTTCTACAAGGCCTTCCTGCGCAAGGGCGCCAGCGAGAAGGAACTGGTGTGGGTCGGCCGCCTGATGGTGCTGCTGATCGCCATCGTCGCCATCGCCATCGCCTCCAACCCGGACAGCAAGGTGCTGGGCCTGGTGTCCTACGCCTGGGCTGGTTTCGGCGCGGCCTTCGGCCCGGTGGTGATCCTGTCGCTGGTCTGGAAAGGCATGACCCGCAACGGCGCGTTGGCCGGCATGGTGGTCGGTGCGGCCACCGTGGTGCTGTGGAAGAACTTCATCGGTCTGGGCCTGTACGAGATCATTCCGGGCTTCATCCTCGCCACCCTGGCTATCGTGGTATTCAGCAAGATCGGTAGTCCGGCCTCGCCAGCGATGGTCAAGCGCTTCGACGAAGCCGAGAAGGAATACCAGGACGCGCATCTCTGATCGTACCTGCGTAGCCTGTTGATCGAAGGCCCGGACATTGTCCGGGCCTTTTCATTGGTGCCTGCTGGTAAGCTTGCCGCCCAGCCATCAGGAGCCCGCCATGACCACGTCCAAAGACCCGCTGCACGGCATTACTTTGCAGGCCATTCTTACCGAGCTGGTGGAGCAACTGGGCTGGGACGGCCTGGCCCAGCGCATCGACATCCGCTGCTTCAAGAGCGACCCAAGCATCAAGTCGAGCCTGACCTTTCTGCGCAAAACGCCCTGGGCGCGGGAGAAGGTTGAGGCACTTTATCTGAAGCGCAAGCGCTAAGCGCCATTACCCTGATCGTTCCTCACGCTCCGCGTGGGGATGCCTCTCTGGATGCTCTGCGTCCGCTTCCAAATGTCACGTTCCTGCACAAGCGGACGCAGAGCACCCTGGCTGGGCTAGTACGCAGGAGCGTGGGAGCGATCTTAAATAAGGTACAAGTGGGCAGAGTTGCTGCCGCTTTCGTAGGAGGGGCTTCAGCCCCGAGCTTTATTAGGGCTTGAAGAGCTCGCGGCTAAAGCCGCTCCTATGGATCATGCGAATGGCCGATTTCGCCACGTAGCGTCAGCTTAAATCGCAGCAGCCTCTAGCGAAGCAATTGCGTCGTCTGTTGCTGCGGTGGCGGCGCACATTGCGTCCGTGCCCCGGTTTGCAGATAGGGCGCCAGAATCGGCTGCATGCCCTTGAGCACCTGCACCGGCAGCGCCGAGGTGAAGCGAAAGTTCTCTGCGGCGCGGCCCGGTACGAAGGCGGTGAGGGTGCCGAAGTGATCGGGGCCGAGAAAGAACACGAAGGTAGCGGTGCGGTTCTGCACCCGCGAGCTGATCACCTGGCCGTCGCGGCCGACGCTGGTCATGCGGTTGTCGCCGGTGCCGGTCTTGCCGCCGAGGATCAGCGGGCTGCCGTCGGCCAGGGTGAAGGCGCCCTGCAAGCGTCGCGCGGTGCCGCCATCCACTACTTGTGACAGGGCTTCGCGCAGCGCTGCGGCGACCTCCGGGGCCATCACTCGCTTGCCCGCTTCGAGCACGTGCCCCAGGCGCGTGTCGTAGGGCGTGCTGCCGGCGAAATGCAGGCTGTCGATGCGCACGGTGGGCAGGCGGATGCCGTCATTTTGGATAATGCCAATCAGCTCGGCCAGGGCTGCAGGGCGATCACCCGAGCTGCCCAGGGCGGTGGCCAGCGACGGCACCAGGTACTCGAACGGGTAACCCAGGTTTTGCCAGCGCTGATGGATATCCAGAAACGCCTCGACCTCCAGCATGATACGAATGCGGCTGTCGCGGGCGCTCTTGTGGCGGCTCTTGAACAGCCAGCCATAGACCTCCTGGCGCTGCTCGGCGCTGGCGCTCACCGCGTCGTTGAACGACGCTTGCGGATGGTCGATCAGGTATTTCAGCAGCCACAGCTCCAGCGGATGCACGCGGGCAATATAGCCCTGATCAGGCAGGCTGAAGGCGCCTGGGCCGTAGCGCCGGTAAAGCTCGTCGATGCGCTTGTCGCTGATCCGCACGCCGGGCAGATGGGCGCGGATGAAGTTGGCAAAGGTCGCCTGATCCACTTCCGGCATCAGGTAGCGGTGCACCGCGGCCAGCCGTGTATCGGTCAGGCGCAGGCCGCCGATAAAGGTGTCCAGACGCTCCTGAGCGGACTGGCCCTGGTACTTGCGCCAGAAGCGCAGCATGAAGGTGGTGCCCTCGCGGTCGGCGAAGCGGCTCAGGTATTCCTGGCGCCGTGGGTCCTTGTCGTCCCTGAGCAGGGCGGCGCTGTTGCCCGGCGCCTGATAGGTGCTGTAGCGCACCAGGTCGCGCATCAGGCGCACGAAAGGCAGGTTGATCGATTCGCGCAGCGACTCGCGCAGGGTGGGCAGTCGGCCGTCGTCCTCGCGGCGGAAGTTGCCGAAGGTGTGCAGGCCGCCGCCGGTGAAGAAGCGCTCCGCCGGGCTGGCCGAGTAGCGGCGCTCCAGGGCTGCGTCGAGCATGCTGGTCAGGTCGGCGCCCGGGTTGCGCAGCAGGTAATCGACGGCCCAGCGGCTGAGCAGATCCTGATCGGCGATATCCTGCCCGCGCAATTGCGCCGGGCTCAGGCCGGCCAGGCGTCCATGCAGTTCGGCGATCACCTCCAGATAAGTGGCCATTACCCGCAGTTTGGCGGTGGAGCCCAGCTCCAACTTGCTGCTCTCGTTGATGTCGAACGGCTGATGGGTGTTGTCGGTCTGTACACGCACCTGGTTGCCGTTGGGGGTGCGCTCGAACAGGGTGAAGCTGTAGCTGACGTCGCCGGTCTTACTGGGCGACAGCAGTCGGTCGCCGAACAGGCCGACGCTTTCGGCGAACGCCGGGTCGGCGAGTTGCTCCAGATACAGGCTGACCTGTTGCTGCAGGTCGGAGTTGAGGCTGGCGCGGGCGTCCAGGTCGAGGTGGTCGAGTTCGTAATAGGACAGGTTGAGTAGCCCGGCCAGTCGCGCCCGCGCCATGCTCACGCCCTTGTCGCTGTCGATACGTTGCAGGTTCGGATCGGTCTGCCAGTCGCGGTAAGTCACCTGCTGGGCGAGGGCCGCGTCGCGTAGCTTGGCGTCCAGCACGCCACCATCGGTCAGCAGGCGCAGATGGCTGTCCACCAGGGCGGCCAGCTCTGCCCGGCCCTGGGCGAGGTAGTAGGAGGGGCGGCGCTGGGCGATCATCAGCGATAGCACCTGGCGCAGCGCGAGGCCGCGTTCGGCCAGGTTTGTCTCATCGCTTTGGTCCGCGGCGAGCAGGCGATTGGTGGTGACGAAATCCACGCCGAACCAGATGCGCAGGCCGTCGGCCAAACCGTGCACTTCACCATGGCCGGGGGCAGCCGAGAGCGGCACGCTGTTGAGGTAGTCGCGCAGGATGTTCTGCCGCGCAGCAAGGGTCTGCGGGCCGCTCTGGTAGGCGCGTACACTGGCCGAGACCATCTGCCGCAATTTCTCGACGGGCGCATGGGTGATGCCGTCCGGCGAGTGACGGTATTTCTCCAGCTGGGTGGCCAGGGTGCTGCCGCCGGCGGACTGATCCTGCATGCCGGCGTACTTGCCGACCTGGGAAAAAGCTGCCTTGACGAAGCGCGGCCAGTCCACAGCCGGGTTGGCTTCAGCCGGTTCTGCGGCGAGCAGCTGACGGTCCTCGACGAACAGCAGGCTGCCGACCACCAACGGTGGAATGTCGGCGAAGCTGGGGTAGCGCTGGCGCGGGTTGCGCACGGTATAGAAGGGCGTGCCGCGGCAATCCTCGATGTTCACGCCGGTCTGCGCCTTCTCGGCGTAGGGCGGGAAGAAGCCGCGCTGGGTGTAGTCGGCCAGGGCAGGGGAGAAGCGCGCTTGTTGCAGCACTTCGAAGTCACGGCTTTGCAGGCGCTCGATAAAGGTCGGCAGGCGGCTGTAGCCCTGACGCTTATCGAAGGGGCCATTGCCGGGGTAGATGATGGCGTCGCTGGCGCCATCCTTCACCTCATAGGTAAGCGTGGCGGCGTAGCGGCTCAGCTCGGTCGACTGGAAGTAGGCGGTGCGTAGCTCGAAGACTGCCAGCCCCGTGATACCCATCAGCCCGAGCAGCAGCGTCGAACCAACCACCCAGCGCACGTGATGCTTGCGGGGCTTGGGTTTACGCGGCACCGCGGTCGCAACCTTGTGTTCGCGAGCAGGCGGTGCGGAGTCGGATCGCCATAGTGCGCCCATGGTTAACTGGCCCTGGCTTGTCCTTTCCTGACAGAGTAGCCGCTCTGGCGTGCGCTGTCCGACCGATCGGTCAAAAAAATCCAGTCTTTACATATGCCTAGGGTCGGATCGTTGGTCTGAACCTGAGCTATATGGGCTGGTCAGGATGCAATCACAGGAGGAAGCATGATGCGCACACTCGAATTGGCCGGCGCTCAGGTGCCGGTGATAGGCCAGGGCACCTGGCGCATGGGCGAAAATCGCGATCGGCGCAGAGGCGAAATCGCTGCGCTACGCGAGGGCATCGAGCGCGGTTTGCGCTTGATCGACACCGCCGAAATGTATGGTGAAGGCGGCGCCGAAGAGGTCGTCGGCGAGGCGATTTCCGGCAAGCGCGACCAGGTGTTTCTGGTCAGCAAGGTCTACCCGCACAACGCCAGCCGCAGTGGCGTGGCAGCGGCTTGCGAGCGAAGCTTGAGGCGTCTGGGCACCGAGCATATCGACCTGTATCTGCTGCACTGGCGCGGCCAGTACGCGCTGGAAGAAACGGTCGAGGCTTTCGAGCGCCTGCGCGAACAGGGCAAGATCGGCCGCTGGGGCGTTTCCAACTTCGATCTGGATGATCTGCAGGAGCTCGGTGCGCCGGCCTGTGCGACCAATCAGGTGCTCTATAACCCCGAGGAGCGCGGCGTGGAGTTCGACCTGCTGCCCTGGCAGCAGAAACAGGGCATGCCGTTGATGGCCTACTGCCCGCTGGGGCAGGGCGGTGCGCTGCTGGCCGATCCGGCGCTGCAGCAGGTGGCGCAGCAGCATGGCGTGACCGCCGCCCAGGTCGCCCTGGCCTGGGCGCTACGTCAACCCAACGTGCTGGTGATTCCCAAGGCCAGCGATCCCCGACACCTGGCCGAGAACGCGGCAGCAGCCGAGCTGCAGCTCAGCGCCGCCGATCTGCAGGCGATCGACAGCGCCTACCCGGCACCGACGCGCAAGCAGCGGTTGCAGATGGTGTAGGGGCGTTTGCAGGGAGGTATTTTGATGGGTTTCACCCATCCTACGAGACTTGGTTCAGTCTGTAGGATGGATGAAACCCATAAATGGCTGGCGGCTCGCCTTAACCCGCAACCAATACCCGAATCGCTTCCAGGCGCAGGGCGGCCTTGTCGAGCATGGCCAGGCCTTGCTCACGCTGCTCGCGCAGGGCGTCCAGTTCGCTGTCGCGCACGCTCGGGTTGACCGCTTGCAGGGCGGTCAGGCGGGCCAGTTCTTCGTCCAGCTCGGCGGCCAGGCGGCGTTTGGCTTCGGTGACTCGCTCGACATGGCGCGGCGAGACCTTGGCTTCGCCGGCGGCGATCTTCGGCGTTAGAGCATCACGCTGGGCCTGCACGAACTTGTTGGCGCTGGCGCGCGGCACGGCTTCGAGCTGGTCGTTGAGGGTGTCGAAGGACACCTTGGCGGCCAGGTCGTTGCCGTTGCCGTCGAGCAGGCAGCGCAATGCGGCCGGCGGTAGGTAGCGGCCCAGTTGCAGCTTGCGTGGCGCTACCACCTCGCTGACGTACAGCAACTCGAGCAGCACGGTGCCGGGCTTGAGCGCCTTGTTCTTGATCAGAGCCACCGAGGTGTTGCCCATCGAGCCGGAGCGCACCAGGTCCATGCCGCCCTGCACCATGGGATGCTCCCAGGTGAGGAACTGCATGTCCTCGCGGGACAGTGCCAGATCGCGGTCGTAGGTGATGGTCACGCCTTCGTCGTTGCCGAGCGGGAAGCTGGCATCGAGCATCTTCTCGCTCGGGCGCAGGATCAGGGCGTTATCGGAATGGTCTTCACTGTCGATGCCGAAGGCGTCGAACAGCTGCTCCATGTACATCGGCAGGGCGAACTGATCGTCCTGCTCGAGGATCGCTTCGACCAGCGCCTCGCCTTCACCGGCACCGCCGGAGTTGAGTTCCAGCAGGCGGTCGCGACCGGCGTGCAAATCGCCTTCCAGACGCTTGCGCTCGGCGGTGGCTTCGTCGATCAGCGTCTGCCACTGGCCGTCGTCGGCGTTTTCCAGCATCGGCAGCAGGCGGCTGCCGAACTGGTGCTGCAGGGCGTTGCCGGTCGGGCAGGTGGCCAGGAAGGCGTTCAGCGCTTGGTGGTACCACTGGAACAGGCGCTCTTGCGGGCTGTTTTCCATGTACGGCACGTGCAGCTGGATCTTGTGCTTCTGGCCGATGCGGTCGAGGCGACCGATGCGCTGTTCGAGCAGGTCCGGGTGGGCCGGCAGATCGAACAGCACCAGGTGATGGGCGAACTGGAAGTTGCGGCCTTCGGAACCGATTTCCGAACAGATCAGCACCTGGGCGCCAAATTCTTCATCGGCGAAGTAGGCAGCGGCGCGGTCACGTTCGAGGATGCTCATGCCCTCGTGGAAGACGGTGGCCGGGATGCCGGAGCGCACGCGCAGGGCGTCTTCCAGGTCCATGGCGGTTTCGGCGTGGGCGCAGATCACCAGCACCTTGAATTTCTTGAGCATCTTCAGGGTGTCGATCAGCCACTCGACGCGCGGGTCGAAGCGCCACCAGCGCTGATCTTCCTCGATGTCGGCCTGGCCCTGATAGCTGACTTCCGGGTACAGCTCGGCGTGCTCGCCCAGCGGCAGCTCCATGTATTCGTCCGGGTTCGGCAGCGGGTAGGGGTGCAGTTCGCGCTCGGGGAAACCTTGTACGGCGGCGCGGGTGTTACGGAACAGCAGGCGGCCGGTGCCGTGGCGGTCGAGCAGCTCGCGTACCAGGCGTGCGCGGGCGTCGGCATCGCCACCGTCAGCAGCGTCGAGCAGCTCGCGGCTTTCATCGCCCAGGAAGCTGCCGATGGCATCGCGGGCCTGGGCGCTGAGCTTGCCTTCGTCGAGCAGCTCCTGCACCGCCTCGGCCACCGGCTTGTAGCTGGCGCTCTCGGCGCGGAAGGCTTCTAGGTCATGGAAGCGATTCGGGTCGAGCAGGCGCAGGCGCGCGAAGTGGCTGTCCTGGCCGAGCTGTTCGGGGGTGGCGGTGAGCAGCAGCACGCCAGGAATCACTTCGGCCAGTTGTTCGACCAGGCTGTACTCGCGGCTAGCCTTTTCCGGCTGCCAGACCAGGTGGTGGGCTTCGTCGACCACCATCAGGTCCCAGCCAGCGGCGAACAGTGCGTCCTGGGCCTTTTCGTCCTCGCACAGCCACTCCAGCGCGACCAGCGCCAGTTGTGCGTCTTCGAACGGGTTGCTGGCGTCGCTCTCGATGAAGCGCTCCGCATCGAACAGCGCAACTTCCAGGTTGAAGCGGCGGCGCATCTCTACCAGCCACTGGTGCTGCAGGTTTTCCGGTACCAAGATCAGCACGCGATTGGCGCGACCCGAAAGCAGCTGGCGGTGAATCACCAGGCCGGCTTCAATGGTCTTGCCCAGGCCCACTTCGTCGGCCAGCAGCACGCGCGGGGCTATGCGGTCGGCCACTTCGCGGGCGATGTGCAGCTGGTGGGCGATGGGCTGGGCACGTACGCCGCCCAGGCCCCACAGCGAGGATTGCACCTGCTTGCTGGTGAATTCCAGAGTGCGGTAGCGCAGCCCGAACCACGGCAGCGGGTCGATCTGACCGGCGAACAGGCGGTCGCTGGCGAGGCGGAACTGGATGAAGTTGGACAGCTGGGTTTCCGGCAGGGTGACGGCCTGGTTCTTGGTGTCGAGGCCGTGATAGACCAAGAGGCCATCGACGTCGTCGACTTCGCGCACGGTCAGTTTCCAGCCTTCGAAGTGAGTGATCTCGTCGCCCGGCGAGAAGCGCACCCGGGTCAGCGGCGCATTGCGCGCCGCGTACTGACGGGTTTCGCCGGTGGCGGGGTAGAGCACGGTGAGCATGCGGCCTTCCTGCATGAGGATGGTGCCCAAGCCCAGTTCCGCTTCGCTGTCGCTGATCCAGCGTTGCCCCGGTTGATACTCCGCCATGCTGCCTGTCTCCACCTGTCAAAAAAGCCGGCTATGTTACCGCAGTGCCAGGCTTGACCAAAGGTGCATCAGGGTCGATTTGGCACTTACCGACGCGCGTCCGGTCAGACAGTCTAGTCATGCAGCCATAAAGTCGCCCGCCGTTTGGCCGATAAGGCTGCAAAGAGAGGTGTTTCATGCTGCCGCCGATTCCTCACAGCCTGAGTCCGGTTACCGCCCAGCAGGACGTGGTCAAGCCGCGCCCGGAGATCGCACCGGTGACGCCCACTGCTGAAACGGCTCAGGAAGATTCGGTCGGCCTGGACAAGCGCCACCCTGATGAGGTGGCCGAGCGGCTGCGTGAAGAGCAGCGTCGTCGGCAGCGACGCGGCTACAGCGCCGCCGAGCTGGCCGAGGGCGAAGTCGACGAGGCGGATGAGCCTGCCATCGACCAGTTGCCGCGCCAGGGCCTGTGGGTGGACGTCGAGGTTTGACGCCGGTGGATGGAATCACCGCCCAGGGCGGGCTGTTCGAGCAGGCAGCGCTGCAACTGCCCGATGCCGAACTCACTTATCAACCCGACTGGCTCGACCAGGCCACAGCCGGTGAATGGCTGCAGCGCCTGGTCGAGCAAACACCCTGGCAGCAACCCGAAGTGGTGCTGTTCGGCCGTCAGTTGCCGGTGCCGCGCCTGGTAGCCTGGTATGGTGACAGCGATGCCCGTTACCGCTATTCCGGCATGACCCATCAACCGCTGCCCTGGACGCCGCTGCTGGCCGAGATTCGTCAGCGCCTGGTCGACAACCTTGGCCAGCCGCTCAATGGCGTGCTGCTCAACTACTACCGCGATGGTCAGGACTCCATGGGCTGGCACAGCGACGACGAGCGCGAACTGGGCGCCGAGCCGCTGGTGGCGTCGTTGAGCCTGGGTGGCGAACGTCGTTTCGACTTGCGCCGCAAGGGCCACACGCGCATCGAGCACTCGCTGCAACTGGCCCATGGCTCGCTACTGGTCATGAGCGGCCAGACGCAGCATCATTGGCAGCACCAAGTGGCCAAGACGCGCAAGCCCTGTGCCCCACGACTGAACCTGACGTTTCGTCTGATCCGGACACCGCTATGAGCAATGATGTGAAACTGATCGACTTCGCCGCCGAGCGCGACAAGCGCATCCACGACCTGCGCGACAGGAAGCTCGAAGAGATGCGCAACGCCTTCGAGCAGGCGCTGCCCCTGCCCAAGGGCAAGAAAAAGTCCAAGAACAAGCCGAAGAAACGCTGAGAGCCTGCGATCCGGTCGCGATCTTGTAGAGGATCGCGCGGCGATCCGCTTTAGCCACGAGCTATTTCGAGATGCCAGGGGCTCGTGGCTAAAGCCACTCCTACATATCAAACGCTTTGCTCAACCTGCCATTTCTGCTGTTTGCGCACTCATGAAAGATCGCGAACGGATGCCAGTGCGGCTTCGCTGCGTATCCGTCCGCGCCGCCCAAGCCCGTCCAAATTGATGAAGATCAGTCGCTGTCCGGCGTTGATGCTCGTCCGTGCCTGGCCGTTGACCTGGGTCAATGGCGGGCGGCGTATGGCTGTTAACGTAGCGCCATACCCGAGCAGCAGGTGCAAGGAGGCAGCATGTTCTTAGATGTGGTGGTTCTCGCCGGTATCGGCACCGTTGGACTGATGATTCTGTTTGGCGCCGGGTTCACCTATTTCGTCTGGAAGGATGCGAACAAGAAAAAGCCGCAGTGATTTCCGGATTCACGAGCACGCAAGGCATTGGGGCGACTTCGGTCGCCCTTTTTTTCGTCTGCATTTAATTCGCTTGCGGGTGGGCGCTCTCTGGACAGTACATGCTTAGCTAGCTAATAATTCGTACCCTGCACGGAGGCGGAACCCTTTGGCTACGGCTATGTTCAGAGCTGAGACCCTTTTAGGTAAGCACCGTGCGTGATTCCCTGCTGGCGTTTGTTGCGCCAAGCACCCAAGCCATCCAGTTCGCGATCAAGACCCTGCTCGGCGGCGGTCTGGCGCTCTGGCTCGCCCTGCGCCTGGGGTTGGAGCAGCCGCAATGGGCGCTGATGACCGCCTTTATCGTTGCCCAGCCGTTGTCCGGCATGGTGGTGCAGAAGGGCCTGGCGCGCCTGCTCGGCACCTTGGTCGGCACCTTCATGGCGGTGGTGATGATGGCGCTGTTCGCGCAGATGCCGCTGCTCTTCGTCCTGGCCTTCGCCCTGTGGCTGGGCCTGTGTACGGCGGCCTCGACCATGTTGCGCAGCGCCTGGTCCTACGCCTTCGTGCTGGCTGGCTACACGGTGGCGATCATCGGTTTGCCGGCCATCGGTAAGCCCCAGGTGATCTTCGACGAAGCCATCGCTCGCTCCACGGAAATCTGCCTGGGTATCGTCTGCGCCACCTTGAGCAGCGCGTTGCTGTGGCCGCAGCGGGTCGAGCGCCAGTTGGCGCAGCAGGCCCGCGATGCCTGGCAGACTGGCCTCAAGGCCGCACGCCAGGCGCTGACCGGCGAGGAGGAGGCGCGCAAGGGGCTGCTCGAAGCCCTGTCGCGGATCGTCGCCGTGGACGCCCAGCGCGAGCACGCCTGGTTCGAGGGCGAGCGTGGTCGCCAGCGGGCCATCGCCTTGCGCGTGCTCAGTCGCGACCTGCTGGGCGTACTGCGTCTGGCGCGTGGTGTGGCCCGTCAGTGGCGGCAATTGAGCAGCCGCGAGGCCGAGGCCGTGGCGCCCTGGCTGCAGGAAGTGGACGAGCGCCTGCAGGACGATGCCGAGGACAGAACCCAATTGATCGAGCGCCTGCGCCAGGCCGCCGCGGACGATGAACTCAATGGCGGCCAGCAACTGTGCCTGGAGCGCATGGCCGTGCTGCTGATGCGTATCGAGGACGCCAGCCGCGCGCTGCTGGCGGTCGAACAGGGCCGGGCGCCGGCCGATGCGCCCCGGGCGTTGTCCTGGCACTACGACTGGCAGAGCGCGTTGGTGTTCGGTTCACGCAGCGCCCTGGCGTTTCTGACCCTGGCGAGCTTCTGGCTGGCCACTGGCTGGACCCACGCCACCGGCGCCATGCTGCTCGCCTGCGTGGTGTGTAGCCTGTTCGCACGGCTGGAGGCGGCGCCGCAGATCGGCATGATGTTCTTGCGCGGCATCCTCTATGCGCTGCCGGTGGCGTTCTTTGTCGGGCAGATCCTGATGCCGCAGATCGACGGCTTCGTGATGCTCTGCATGGTGCTCGGCGTGCCATTATTCTTTGGCGTGCTGGGCATGGCCAAGCCGGCGGTGGCCGCAACCTCGACGGCCTTCTGCCTGCACTTCATCGTGCTCTGCATACCGCCGCCGAGCGTCGGCTACAACGTGGAATATTTCCTCAACGAGGCGCCGGGCATGCTCATGGGCGTGGCCGTGGCGGTCATGGCGTTTCGCGTGATCGTGCTGCGCAACCCGGTGTGGCATGGCCGGCGTCTGGTGCATGCCATGCTGGTCGACCTCGGCCGGCTGACGCGCCGTGACCTGGGCCGCGCGGAAAACTGGTTTGGTGGGCGCATGGCTGACCGCTTGCTGCAGCTGGCGCGGCACTACCCGGCGCGTCCGGATCAGGCGCGCAGCCGCTGGGACGAAGGGGTTGCCGGCCTGGACCTGGGTGACGAGCTGCTGCACCTGCGCGCCTGTCTGGCCAAGGCCGATGCCGGCCTGGCGCGCTCGCAGCGACGGTTTCTGGACCGCCTCGACGATGCGCTGGAGCGCGGCCCGGCGCCGGGCCGCGAGGATGACCTGAACGCCCCGGTGGCCGAGTTGCAGCAAGCCCTGCGCGCCTGCACGCCGAGCATCGACAAGCGCCTCGCCGAAGCGGCGCTGTTGCAGTTGCAGAACGGCTGGCGCCACTGGTGCCAGCTAAGAGGAGAAGCCAATGGGCTTACATGAGTGGTCGCTGGGCGGTGTTCTATTGAGCCCGATGGCGGCCTATGCAGTTTTGGCGCTGCTGCTCACCGGCGTGATCCGCCTGGGGCTGCAGCGCGTGGGATTGGCGCAGTGGATCTGGCACGAGGCCTTGTTCGACTGCGCCCTGTTCGTTTGCGTCCTGGCGGCGGTGATTGCCGTCCTGGCGACTTGAGGAGAAAAGCATGCGTTCGACCATTCGCGTCGGCATCACCCTGGCCATGGTGGCGGTGGCGGTTCTCGCCGGCTCGTGGATCTGGCAGCACTACATGTATTCGCCGTGGACCCGGGATGCCCGGGTGCGCGCCGATGTGGTGACCATCGCGCCGGACGTGTCCGGCTGGGTGCTCGAGCTCAAGGTACGCGACAACCAGCAGGTCAAGGCTGGCGATCTGTTGATGACCATCGACCGTGACCGTTACCAGGCCGCGGTGGAAAAGGCCCAGGCCGTGGTGGACATCCGCAAGCAGCAGCTCAGCCTGCGCGAGCACGAAGCTTCGCGCCGTGCGCAACTGGGCAGCCAGGCGATCAGCGCCGAGCTGCGTGAGAACGCGCAGATCAACGCCGAGATGGCCCGCAGCGAATTCCGCGAGGCCCAAGCAGACCTGCGTATCGCCCAGCTCAACCTGGAGCGCAGCGAAGTGCGCGCGCCGCGCGATGGCCAGGTCACCAACCTGAGGCTGGCCCAGGGCAACTACGTGACCGCTGGGCAGGCGGTGATGGCCCTGGTCGATACCGGCTCGTTCTACGTGCAGGCGTATTTCGAGGAAACCAAGTTGCCGCGCATCCAGGTCGGTGCGCCGGTGGAAATCTGGTTGATGGGCGGTGAGCAGGAGATTCGTGGCGAGGTGGAAGGCATCAGCCGCGGCATCACCGACCGCAATGCCAGCCCGGACGGTCAATTGCTGGCCAACGTCGAGCCGACCTTCAACTGGGTACGCCTGGCCCAGCGCATTCCGGTACGCATCAAGCTCGATGACGTGCCGGAGAGCGTCAAACTGAGCGCCGGCATGACTGCAAGCGTACGGGTGGAATAGAGCGCGCTTGGTCATTGTAGGAGGGGCTTTAGCCCCGAGCTCTTAAGGGCTTATCGGGTCTAAAGCCCCTCCCACGATTTCGTAGCCCAAGTCGAGCGTAGCGACACCCGTGACATTCCTTGAGTATCGCTACGCTCAACCCCTGGCTACGGGGCGGCGATTGATCAGCCGCGCTGCACGCTCGCCGGGGTGCGGCGCATCAGCACTTCACCATGGCGCACCGAAACCAGCGCATGGCCCTGGGTGCGGATCATCTCGTAATCGTCGGGCGCCGAAAGAATCAGCAGGTTGGCCGGGCGATTCACTTCCAGGCCATAGCGCTCACCCAGGTGCAGGGTGCGGGCACTGTTGTCGGTGATCAGGTCGAGGCTGCGTTTGAGGTCTTCGTAACCGAGCATATGGCAGATGTGCAGGCCGGCCTCGAGAATGCGCAGGATGTTGCCGTTGCCCAGCGGGTACCAGGGGTCGACGATGGAATCCTGGCCGAAGCAGACGTTCATGCCGGCGCGATCGATCTCCGCCACGCGGGTCAGGCCCCGGCGTTTCGGGTAGCTGTCGAAGCGCCCCTGCAGGTGGATGCTCTCGGTGGGGCAGGAGACGAAGTTGATGCCCGACATCTTCAGCAGGCGAAACAGCTTGGAGCAGTAGGCGTTGTCGTAGGAGCCCATGGCCACCGTATGACTGGCGGTGACCCGTGCGCCCATGCCGCGCACCCGGGCTTCTTCGGCCAGCACCTCGAGAAAGCGCGACTGCGGGTCGTCGGTCTCGTCGCAGTGCACGTCCACCAGGCAGCCGGTGCGCTCGGCCAGGTCCATCAGAAACTTGATCGAGCTGACGCCCTGGTCGCGGGTGTTCTCGAAATGCGGAATGCCGCCGACCACGTCGGCGCCCAGTTCCACCGCCTGCTCCATCAGTGCGCGGCCGTTGGCATAAGATTCGATGCCCTCCTGGGGAAAGGCGACGATCTGCAGGTCGATCAGGTGACGGGTTTCCTCGCGTACTTCGAGCATCGCCTTGAGCGCGGCCAGGGTCGGGTCGGTGACGTCGACGTGGGTGCGCACGTGCTGGATGCCATGGTCGACCAGCATGTCGATGGTCTTCTTGGCGCGGGTCTTGGTGTCCTCATGGGTGACCAGCGCCTTGCGCTCGGCCCAGCGCTCGATGCCCTCGAACAGCGTGCCGCTCATGTTCCAGGCCGGCTCGCCGGCGGTCAGCGTCGCGTCGAGGTGAATGTGCGGCTCGACGAAGGGCGCGACCACCAGATTACTGGCGGCGTCGAGATCGCCTGCGGCAGCGCTGACTACTGCCGGCTGTTCGTTGATGGCGGCAATCTGCGAGCCATCCAGTGCAATGTGGAAAAGACCTTCGCGGCCACGCAGGCGGGCGTTGACGATGTTCATGGGGTACTCCTTGGCAGGCTATGAGACGACAGGCGACGAATCAGCAGGGCGATGCTGATGTTCAGCCGGTCGTGAGGATCATCGAACGAGCAGCCGGTCAGCGCTTCGATACGTTGTACACGGTAGCTCAGGGTGTTGCGGTGTACGCCCAGGCGTTGCGCGGCCAGGGCCAGGTTGGCGTTCTCGAAGAACCAGGCTTCCAGGGTGGGCATCAGCACCGGTTCGTGGCGTGAATCATCGCCTATCAGCGGGCCCAGGGTGCGCTCGACGAAGCGCTCGAGCAGGCTGCGGTCGCGGATCGCGGCGAGCAGCTCGATCACTCCCAGTTCGTTGAAGCTGCACAGCCCCAGGCGTTCTGGAAAGGCCTGGGCGGCGACCAGCGCCTGGCGGGCCTGGCCGAGCGCCCGGGCGAAATGCTCGGGGTGATGATTGCCGCTGCTCAGGCCGAGAAACAGGCGCTGCGGTTGCAGGCGTTCGTCCAGCTCGCCGAGCAGGTCCATCAATGCCTGGCGGTTGCGTTGCTCGTCCTGGCTGCCGGTGCACGGCAGCAGGGCGATCCAGTGCTCGCCCTGGCTGATCAGTGGCAGGGCTGCGCCCAACTGCTGCAGGCATTGCTCGAGGCGCTGCTGCAGGCACTGGCGGTTGTCGCGCAGCAGGCGTTCGCCGCTGGCCACTGCCTCGCCGTCGAACAACTGCTCGCTGTTCTGCAGGCGCAGCAGGGCGACCTGACGCGGCACGCCCAGCGGCAGGTCGAGGCTGGCTGCACGTTGCAGCAGCACGTCGAGGGACTGGTAATCGCCTTCCAGCAGTTGCTCCAGCACGTGCTGGCGCGAGCTACCGAGCATCTGCTGCTGCACCAGTGCGGTGCCGATGGCCTGGGTGACCACAACCATCTTCAGCCCGTAGGGCTGCTCCAGCAGCGGCAGGCCCAGGCGGTCGGCCTCGGCGATCACCGCCAGGGGAATCGCCTGGATGTATTCGGCGCCGGTAAGAATCACCAGCCCGGCGGTGGCCCGTTCGACCGCCTGGCGCACCAGGAGCAGCAGGTTGGCTTCGTCGCGCGGGTGGTTGATGCTGGTGACGAACACCAGTTCGCCGCCCATTACCCAGGCGGCGATGTCCTCGTTCTCGGCCACGTAGGGCCAGCGCACCGGATTGCCCAGCGCTGCCTGGCCAGCGCGCAGGCGCAGCTCGTGCAAGCCGGGCAGGGCCAGTACATCGGCGACGCTCAGGCTCATGCGCGGGCGACCTGGCCACGGGCGGCGAGGATCTTCTTCGCTTCGAACAGCACGATGTACACCACTGCCGCGACGGCGATGCCCACCAGCGGCGCGACCCAGGGCGAGAAGTAGGCGCACAGCGAACCGACGCCGTAAGCGCCCAGGCCGACCCAGTTGAAGGCGGGGATGCGCGCCTCGGCGAGCAGCGGGTAGCGGCTCTTATGGCCGTAGAAATAGTCGGCCATGATCACACCACCGATCGGTGGGATGATCGAGCCGAGCAGGATCAGGAACGGAATCAGCATCTCGTACATGCCGCCGATGGCCAGCAGCGTGCCGATGCCGGCGCCGACCACGGTCACCGTCTTGCGCCGGCCGGTGCGCAGCAGGTTGCAGCCGGCGGCGGCGAAGTTGTAGATGGTGTTGTCCTGGGTCGTCCACAGGTTCAGGAACAGCATCACCACCGCGGCCATGGACAGACCCTGCAGCACCAGTACTTCGACGATGTCCGGCTGCTGGTAGACGATGGCGCCGTAAGCCCCGGCGACGATCATCAGGCCGTTGCCCAGGAAGAAGCCGACCATGCTGGCGATCACCGCGATGCGTCCGGTGCGGGCGAAGCGCGTCCAGTTGGTGGCTTGCGTCGCGCCGCTGACGAAGGTGCCGAAGACCATGGTGATGGCCACGCTCAGGGTCATGCTCTGGGTCGGCTCGATGGCCATCAGCGCGCTCAGGCCGCCGATGTCGTCGGTGGCGATCCACAGCGAGCAGACCAGCAGGGCGAGCATCGCCGGCACGGAAATGCGCGACAGGATGTCCAGCCCCTTGTAGCCGATGAACGCGGTGATGCAGAAGGCGAAGCCGAACAGCACCATCAGGGGAATGGTCAGCCCCTCAGGCAAGCCGAGAATCTTCACCAGCACGATGGCTACCGTGGCGGTGCCCCAGGCGTACCAGCCGATCTGGGTGAAACCGAGCAGCACGTCGGAGAGTTTGCTGCCGGCCTCGCCAAAGCAGAAGCGGCCCATCAATACCGAATTGAGGCCGCTGCGACAGGCGATCAGGCCGAGGATCGCGGCATAGGCACCGAGCAGCAGGTTGCCGATCACAGCAGCCCCGATCAGCGTAGTGAAGTCGAAGGCCATGCCGATCTTGCCGCCAGCGAACATGGTGGCGGTGAAGAAGGTAAAGGAGAACAGCATGATCGACGTGGAAAACAGCCCCTTGCGGGCGCCGGCCGGCACTTCGCTCAAAGGGTAGTCGCTGTCGGTGGTGGGATGAGTCATGGCCTGGCTCCACAGGGTGAGGGAAGCCATGGCTATAGCAGGCGACGTGCCAACCGAACCTTTTGGGTGGCGCATACAGCGCGCATTGTGCGATGTGCACAAGAGGCTGCGGATTTTCAGCGAATAGCCGGCGTTTATTTGTAAGTTGTCACTATTCATGACCTGTCTTGGTGCGCTGATAGGCCGTTATGCACCAGGCCCTTGCGGTCGATAAAAGCTACCCTGGCTGGTCTGGGCGAACTGACGACCGGCGTTCTTCTCTTCACTCCACGAACGTCGACAATGAGAGCGAAAATGCCATTTGTGATTAATTTGATATGGATATCAAATATTCTTGTGATATTTTGTGCTCCGTGTCGGTGCGGCTCGTTGAGCTGCCAGACCTAGATTGGCCACTCGCCGCAACGGCGCAGGGGCTGGCGGTGACAGGCCCTGCAGGCTTCTTCATTCAACGTCTTGCCAGCACCTCGACGGGCTGGCTGGAGGAATCACGATGGAAGGACAGAGCACTGAAGACGATTTCGACAGCTGCATGATGCGCCTGGTGGAAAAATGTCATCGCGAGAAACGCCTGATCATGAATCACGTCTGTGTTCGCGTCGAAGATATCGACCGCACGGAAAAGCTGCTGGCCGAGTCGTTCGGCATCGGTGCCTTCAACCGGGTTACCGGGTCGCTATTCAAAGGTGAGGCGGCGGTCAGTGGCGCCTGGGTTAGCGACGAGTTCTACCTCGAACTCATGAAGCCCCTGGAGATGCAGCAGCTGGGCTACGACACCGGCTGCGCCACGCCCATTGGCCACCTGAGCGAGATCGGCTTCCTCACCCCGGATATGGATGCCGAAGTGGAGCGACTGTCGAAACTCGGCTGGCGCATGACCGACTCGCTTTCATCCGAACACTCGCGGGAAGTGAAAATGGACATGCAGCCTTCCATCGGCTTTCCCATCGAGTTGATGGAAATAAAGGCGCCCTGACGCCCCGCAAACCTTGCCGCGCTACCCGGAGTGAATCACCGCCATGGCCTATATCGAAATATTCCCCAAATCGGCAGCCGCGCAAGCACAGCTGACCGAGTGTTGTGCCCAGTTGATGGAGATGCTGCAGGACGCCGTCCGGTCGGTATTCAAGGTGCCCGAGCACGACATCATCATCGAGCTCGATCAGTGCAAGGTATTGGCATTCAACGCCTCTGCGGTACGTGCTGCCGCGGTGCCCGATGTGGCGATCAAGGTATCCACCAGTGACGTCGAACTTCGCCCTGAATTTCAGGCGCTTTGTGATCAGATCGTCAGTGGCTGGAATGCCCAGTTCGGCGACAGTCTGGGTGTCGAAGTGTGGGTCAGCGTCATCGAAGCCTGGGGTTGTAACCTGAGCTTCGACTAGCAATCGGCTGTATGGCCGCACCAGGTGGCGCGGCCATATGCGTCCCGACAGGCGCACCGGGCCAGGCGGCAGGCAGTTGATTGGCGCGCAGACTGGATTTGTGAAGCCGCACAGGATATATCGTCACCACTCTCAGTAATGGCGATCACAAGGAATAGCTATGCGGCCTCCCGCGGCCCCCAAAGAGACAATTGCCGAGCAGATCTACAACGCCATCCGCAAGGACCTGATGGAGTGCCGCTGGCCCACCGGGTACCGGCTGAAAATTCGTGATCTGGCGGCAGAATTCGGCGTCAGCGCCATGCCCGTGCGCCTGGCCTTGAAACGCCTCGGCGAGGAGGGCGCACTGGCGGTCGAGGAAAACCGTTCGGCACGCGTACCCGAGATCTCCCAGCAGCGCTTCTCCGAGTTCTATGAAATCACCGTGCGCCTGGAGACCCTGGCCATCGAGCGCGCGGCGCAGCGCATTACCGATGAACAGCTGCAGAACCTGATCGAGCGCGCAGAGCATATCCAGGAGGAGATAGAGGCGGGCCGCACCAGCGGCTATGCCCAGCGCTTCAACGCGCTGCTCATGGATCTGTATCGCATCGGCGGCTCAAGCGCGCTGCTGGAAGTCATCGAGTATGCCTGGGTGCATGTCGCACCTCCCTCGAACGCGGTTTTCGAGGCGCCGATCTTCGTGGTCAAGATCCACGCCCACCTTCGCGAGATTCTCGAAGCGCTGCGCCGCAAGGATGCGAAGTCCGCCGAGGCGGCCTTGGTGGCCGCGCTGAGCTACGCGGAACGCGGCATGAACCTGCTGATGGACATGGACAGCAGCTCCCGTTCGCTCAGCAGCAAGCGTCGCCGCAAGGCGGCCGGCGAGCCCGAGTGACTGCTGGCAGATAAGAGAAGACAGGGCGGCTATTGTTGCCCGCCCTGAGAAATCTGCCGGCGGCTAGCCGCGCCCTGATCCAGCCTACGCGCCGAGCCGCGTGGCAGCCCGACGTCGTTACCCGTGATGCAAGACGCGAACGCGATCTCAGCGAGTGCCGAGGAAGTCGCGCTTGCCCAGCTCCACGCCGTTGTGGCGCAGGATGGCGTAGGTGGTGGTGATGTGGAAGTACAGGTTCGGCAGCACGTGATCCTGCAGGAAGGCCAAGCCCTGAAAGTGGGTTTCCTTGTCGCGGCGCTTTAGCGTCACCGTGCGGTCTTCGCTGCCGTCGAGCTGGGCGGCGCTGATGCCCTGCACGAACTCCAGGGTCTTGGCGATACGTGCTTGCAGCTCGGCGAAGCTGGTTTCGTCATCGGCATGGCTCGGCACTTCGACGCCAGCCAGCAGGGCCACGCCGGATTTCACCGTGTCACAGGCGATCTGCACCTGGCGGCTGAGCGGGAACATGTCCGGTGCCAGGCGCGAGCCGAGCAGCACGCTCTGCTCGATCTTGCGGGCTTCGGCATTGGCTGCGGCGATGCCGAGGAGGGTCGACAGGTTGGTCAGCTGGCGGGTGAACACCGGGATGGTAATGGAATGCATGGACAGTGGCATGGAAGCTCCAGGGGAAGGCAGGGGGCGCTTAACAGTAGGATGGGTCGGGCTTGGAAAATCAGCCGATACTGATCGGCGGCAGGGTAGCCAATTCGACGGTAACGGCTTTACGTGGCGCGATGATTTCAGCTTCGCCGTCGACCACCAGTTCGTCGTGCTGGTTGAACACCCGGGTGGCGATGCGTACGCGGAATTTCGGCAGCTTCTCGAGAATTTCCAGGCGCACGGTCAGGGTGTCGCCCAGCTTCACCGGCTTCTGGAAGCTCATCTGCTGGCCCACATAGATGGTGCCCGGGCCGGGCAGGGTGCAGGCCACGGCCGCGCTGATCAGTGCACCGCTGAACATGCCGTGGGCGATGCGTTCCTTGAACATGGTGGTGGCGGCGTATTCGGCGTCCAGGTGCACCGGGTTGTGGTCACCGGAAACGGCAGCGAACAGCAGGATGTCGCGTTCTTCCACGCTCTTGCTGTAGCTGGCGGTCTGGCCCACTTCGAGGGCTTCGTAAGGCG
Source organism: Phytopseudomonas straminea (assembly GCF_900112645.1). Taxonomy (GTDB): domain Bacteria; phylum Pseudomonadota; class Gammaproteobacteria; order Pseudomonadales; family Pseudomonadaceae; genus Aquipseudomonas; species Aquipseudomonas straminea. The sequence continues at coordinate 157,646 of NZ_FOMO01000003.1, forward strand.
TGTTGCTGCTTTGCGTCATGGATGGGGTTCCTGAGAGTTTGATGGTCGCTGCTGGGGCTGCGAGAGCGTCTGCTCCAGCCAGTCGATCAGGTCGCGGGTGACCTCGTCACGGTTCGTTTCGTTGAGCGTTTCGTGGCGGGCCTGTGAATAAATCTTCAACGTGGTGCGGCTGTGTCCTGCCTGCCTGAGTGCATCGGCCAGGCGTTGCAGGCCGTTGCCCCGGCTGACCGGGTCGTGGTCGCCGCCGATGATCAGGATCGGCAACTGCGGGGCGATCTGCTTCAGCGAGGCGGGCGCGGTGATGCGCTGCAGGCCTTCCAGCAGGTCGAGCCATAACTGGTTGGTGCAGCGAAAACCGCACAGGGGGTCGGCAATGTAACGGTCGACCTCGGCGTTGTCACGGCTGAGCCAGTCGAACGGCGTGCGCGCCGGGGCGAAGGCCTTGTTGAAGGCGCCGAACGACAGCCAGTCGATCAGGGAGCTGCGCCCGGTCGCGCCTTGGCGCCAGCGCTCGAAGCGCGCCACCAGCGCCGCCGCGTGATAAGTGCCCTGCTTGCCGTAATTCGAGCCACTGAGAATCGCACCCTGCACGCTGCTGCTGTGGTGCATCAGGTAGGCGGTGGAGATGAAGCTGCCCATGCTATGGCCGAGCAGAATGATCGGTGTCTGCGGGTGCTGATGGCGGATGTGATGGTTGAGCTCGCAGAGGTCGCCGACTACATGGTTCCAGCCGTTCTCGTCGGCGAAGTGGCCGAGCAGGCCATGTTGCGCCGTTTGTCCGTGTCCACGGTGGTCGAGCGCGTAGAGTTCGAGGCCGGCGGCAACCAGCGCCTCGCCGAGGCGTGCATAGCGGCCGCTGTGTTCGGCCATGCCGTGGGCGAGCATCACCACCGCCCTGGGCGCTTGCTGGGTATGCCAGTGATTGACGTACAGCGGCACGCCATCACTGCTGTCGAGCCAGAAGCTGCGCTGTTGCATGGCAAAGTCCCTTTCTGCGATGTCGGGCATTGTAGACCCTGCAGGTGCTGAAATTCACGGTATTGATTGTGGCTTTGCCAGGCTGTGGCCGGCTGCTAAGTTCGTGCCGGTGATATCACCGTCGGAAACCAAGGGATAACAACAATGCAGCCCGATTTCTGGAACGATAAACGCGCCCCTGGCGTGGCCAACGACATCGACATGGACGCCTACCAGTCGGTGGTCGAGGTGTTCGAGCGCTCCTGCAAGACTTTCGCCGACCGCCCCGCGTTCAGCAATCTGGGCAGAACGCTGACCTACGGCGAGCTGGACAAACTGTCCGCCGCCTTCGCCGCCTACCTGCAGCAGCGCACCGACCTCAAGCCCGGCGACCGCATTGCCGTGCAGATGCCCAACGTGCTGCAGTATCCGATTGCCGTGTTCGGTGCCATGCGTGCCGGGCTGATCGTGGTCAACACCAACCCGCTGTACACCGCCCGCGAAATGCGCCACCAGTTCAAGGATGCCGGCGTGCGCGCCCTGGTGTACCTGAACATGTTCGGCAAGCTGGTGCAGGAAGTACTGCCTGACAGCCAGATCGAGTACCTGATCGAAGCGCGCATGGGCGACCTGCTGCCCACGTTCAAGGGCTGGCTGGTCAACACCGTGGTCAAGAAGGTCAAGAAGATGGTGCCTGCCTACCATCTGCCCCAGGCATTGGCGTTCAAGCAGGTGCTCGGCGATGGTGCGCGGCTCAGCCTGCGCCCGGTGTCGGCCAAACAGGACGATATCGCCGTGCTGCAGTACACCGGCGGCACAACCGGCGTGGCCAAGGGCACCATGCTCACCCACGCCAACCTGATCGCCAACATGCTGCAGGCCAATGCCTGCATGCTGCAGCATGGCCCCGATGGCACACCGCTGATGAAGCCTGGCCAGGAGGTAATGATCGCGCCGCTGCCGCTGTACCACATCTATGCCTTCACCATGAATTGCATGTGCATGATGGTCAACGGCAACCACAACGTGCTGATCACCAATCCGCGGGACATTCCCGGTTTCGTCAAGGAACTGGGCAAGTGGCAGTTCTCCGCGCTGCTGGGCCTCAACACGCTGTTCGTGGCGCTGATGGATCATCCCGATTTCGACAAGCTCGACTTCAGCCATCTCAAAGTCACCAATTCGGGTGGTACGGCGCTGGTCAAGGCCACCGCCGAACGTTGGCAGCGCTTGACCGGCTGCGCGGTAGTGGAGGGCTACGGGCTCACTGAAACCTCGCCGATCGCCAGCGCCAACCCTAGTGGTGACCTGGCGCGCCTGGGCACGGTCGGCATTCCGGTGCCGGGCACCGCGTTCAAGGTCATCGATGACGACGGCAACGAGCTGTCGATTGGCGAGCGCGGCGAGCTGTGCATCAAGGGCCCGCAGGTGATGAAGGGCTACTGGAACCGCCCGGAGGCCACCGCCGAGGTGCTGGATGCCGAGGGCTGGTTCAAGTCCGGCGACATCGCGGTGATCGACGAAGACGGTTTCGTGCGCATCGTCGATCGCAAGAAGGACATGATCATCGTCTCCGGCTTCAACGTGTATCCCAACGAGATCGAGGACGTAGTGATGGCCCACAGCAAGGTGGCCAGCTGCGCAGCCATCGGCGTGCCGGACGAGAAGTCCGGCGAGGCGGTCAAGCTGTTCGTGGTCAAGCGCGACGACAGCCTGACCGCCGAGGAGCTCAAGGCCTACTGCAAGGAGAACTTCACCGCCTACAAGGTGCCGCGGCAGATCGTGTTCAGGGAGTCGCTGCCGATGACCAACGTCGGCAAGATCCTGCGCCGCGAGCTGCGCGATGAAGCGGTGAAGGCGCCCACCAACGCCTAGCCTGCTGCATCCATTCAACGACAAGTGTCCTGCATTGCGGGGCCTTTTGCTTCCTGGCGGCTGGCGCCCGCTCGGATTCGTAGCCTGGTGTTGAGCGTACTGATACCCAGGGCAGTGCCCCGGGCGTCGCTGCGCTCGACCCAGGCTACAGCGCTCTCGGGTGATGTCCGGTGTTGCCGCGTATGGCATAGCCGGCGCGAGCGCCGGCTCTTATCCTTCACCACTCGATGTCAACCTGCAGGAAAGCGCGCAGGCGTCTATCATGGGCGTTGCCTGCCGTCAGACGAGTGCTGCCCGCCGGATTGCTTCGGTAAAAATTCTGTGACCAGTATTTTCTTTATGGTCATTTTCAATACCTGGCAGCCTTTTCATGCTCTGGTCGGTCTCAGGCAACTCTGCTAATCTCGGCCCGCTTTTGCGCTCCTCAGGGGCGAACAGCCAGGCATACATACAACAAACAACCGCCGACGCGGTGACGACAAGCTGTTGCTTAGGAGTGGGTGTCCATGACCGAAAACTTCTGGACGGACAAATATCCCGAGGGGGTCGCGGCCGAGATCGATCCCGACCAGTACCCCAACGTTCAGGCGGTGCTGAAGCAGTCCTGCCAGCGTTATGCCGACAAGCCCGCTTTCACCAATCTGGGCAAGACGATCACCTACGGTCAGCTCTACGAGCAGTCCGGTCACTTCGCTGCATACCTGCAGCAGCACACCGATCTGAAGCCCGGCGACCGTATCGCCGTGCAACTGCCCAACGTTCTGCAATACCCGGTGGCCGTATTCGGCGCCATGCGTGCCGGCCTGGTGGTGGTCAACACCAACCCGCTGTACACCGCCCGGGAAATGGAACACCAGTTCAACGACTCCGGTGCCAAGGCGCTGGTGTGCCTGGCCAACATGGCACACCTGGCCGAGCAGGTGGTGCCCAAGACCGGCGTGAAGACGGTGATCGTCACCGAGGTCGGCGACATGCTGCCGCCGCTCAAGCGTCTGTTGGTCAATAGCGTGGTCAAGTACGTGAAGAAGATGGTGCCGGCCTACAGCCTGCCGGCAGCCGTGAAGTTCACCGATGCCCTGAACCAGGGCCGTGGCAAGGGGGTCAACGAGGCCAGCCCGGACGCCCAGGACGTCGCCGTGCTGCAGTACACCGGCGGCACCACCGGCGTGGCCAAGGGCGCGATGCTCACGCACCGCAACCTGATCGCCAACATGCTGCAGTGCCGCGAGCTGATGGGCTCGAACCTGGCGGAGGGCAGCGAAATCATCGTGGCGCCGCTGCCGCTGTACCACATCTACGCCTTCACCTTTCACTGCATGGCGATGATGCACTGCGGCAACCACAACATCCTGATCACCAACCCGCGCGACCTGCCGGCGTTGGTCAAGGACCTGGCCAAGTTCCAGTTCAGCGCCTTCGTGGGCCTCAATACTCTGTTCGTGGCGCTGAGTAACCACGAGGGTTTCCAGAAGCTCGACTTCTCCAAGCTCAAGGTCACCCTTTCCGGCGGCATGGCGCTGCAGCAGGCGGCCGCCGAGCGCTGGAAGCAGGTCACCGGCTGCGCCATCTGCGAAGGTTACGGCCTGACTGAAACCAGCCCAGTGGCCTCGGTCAACCCGGTGACCCATAACCAGATGGGCACCATCGGCATTCCGGTGCCGTCGACCCAGTTCAAGGTCATCGACGACCAGGGCAACGATCTGGCCATGGGCGAAACCGGCGAGCTGTGCATCAAGGGCCCGCAGGTGATGAAGGGCTACTGGCAGCGCCAGGAAGCCACCGATGAAGTGATCGATGCCAACGGCTGGTTCAAGACCGGTGACATCGGCATCATCCAGCCCGACGGCTACATCCGCATCGTCGACCGCAAGAAGGACATGATTCTGGTGTCTGGCTTCAACGTCTACCCGAACGAGCTGGAAGAAGTGCTGGTGACCCTGCCGGGCGTGCTGCAGTGCGCTGCCATCGGCGTGCCGGACGAGCGCTCGGGTGAGGCGATCAAGGTGTTCGTGGTGGTCAAGCCGGGCATGACCCTGACCAAGGAACAGGTCATGCAGCACATGCACGACAACCTCACCGGCTACAAACGACCCAAGCAGGTCGAGTTCCGCGAGAGCCTGCCGACCACCAACGTCGGCAAGATTCTGCGCCGCGAGCTGCGTGACGAAGAGCTGAAGAAGCTCGGCAAGAAATAAGCGTCGCGCTGTAGCAAAAGGCCCTGCATTGCAGGGCCTTTTGCGTTGTGTCGGTCCGTAGTCCAGGTCAGGCGTTCCTCAGATAACGCTCGTAGAACTCCAGAGTCGCTGCGTTCTTGTCCTTGGACTCGAACATGATGTCGAAGCGATCGAGAAACTGCAGCACGTATTGGTTGGTCCAGTGGTTCCACATCCGCGCGCTGTGGCCGTACAGCTCGCGCTTGGGCGCGACCTTGAGCACCTCGGGCATCTCCAGTTTCCGTTCGGCGCTGAGGCCCAGCTCCTGCAAACGCTCCTGGGGCTGTGACAAGTGCATGGTCGGGCGAATACCGCGCCAGCTGTCGATGATCCGCGCCACGCGCTCGCTGTGTGGGTCGATGTAGTCGTCCTCGTGGATCCAGCAGTGGTGCACGTCGAGCACCACGGGGGCGAGATCGGCCAGCTCCAGGCAGGCATCGACGCCGTACGTCTTCTCGTCGTTCTCGAAGGTGATGCACTGGCGCGCCTCATGGGACAGGCGCGGCCACACTGCGCGGATGCCGTCGCCACCGAGCTTGCCGGCGATATGCAGGTTGCACTTGAAATCCTGAAAGGTTCGCCCGTAACCCATCATGCGGATCATGTCGGCGTGGTACTCGAATTCGGCGACGCTGTTCTCCACCACGTCCGGGCGGTCCGAGCCCAATACGCAGTACTGGCCCGGGTGCATGGACAGGCGAATGTTGGCCGTGCGCGCCACCTCGCCGATGGCGGCGAACTGCTCGATCAGGTAACCCTGCATCTGCGGCTGCTGATAGAAGGCCGCGACCTTCGGGTGGCTGTAGAACGGCAGCAGGTCGCTGCTCAAGCGCAGCATCTGTAGGGGTTTGGGCAGCGTGGCGACGTAGGCGAGCAGGCGCAGCTGAGCCTGCAGGTTGTGCTCGACGATTTCGGTCAGCTTGGCGTAGGCCACCGCCTGGCTGACGCTATCCATCCAGCGCAGCGTGGTGGTGCGCGGGTTGAACGCCGCCTCAATGGTTTTCAGCTCGCCGGCCGGCAGGCTCTGGTCGGGGTGGCGGTACTGACAGGCAAAGCCAATGCGGTGTAGCGACATGGACAGGTCTCGGATTCAGGTCTGCAGACGGAATCTGACCACAGCCTTAGCCGTGGAACTCCCAGATTAATTGCGTACCCAGCGCTGGCGCATCCAGCCGCTGAAGGCGTCCACGGCCAGCACCAGCAGCAACATGGCGAGGATCACCGTGGCGGCCTGGGCTTCCTGAAACAGGCTCAGGCTGACGTAGAGCATCTGCCCCAGGCCGCCGGCACCGACGAAGCCCATGATCGCCGCCATGCGGATATTGTTCTCCCAGCGGTACAGGCTGTAGGCCAGCAATTGTGGCCACAATGCCGGCAGGGTGCCATAGCAGAACGCGGCCCAGGCGCCGCCGCCCTGCAGACGAATGGCGTCCGCTGGCTGCGTTGGGGTGTTCTCCAGGGCCTCGGCGAATAACCGGCCGAGTACGCCCGCGGTATGCAGCGCCAGTGCCAGAGTGCCGGCGTTGGGGCCAAGACCAGCCGCCAGCACCATGAGCACCGCCCATACCAGTTCGGGAATGGCGCGCAGGGCATTGAGCAGCAGCCGAGTGGCAGCTTGGGCGAGGGCACCCAGGCGCCCGGCCGCCGGTAGCGCCAGCAGCAGACCGAGCACGGCGGCGAGCAGGGTGCCGACGGCCGACATGGCCAGGGTTTCCAGGGCGCCATGGGCGGTAGCCAACAGATGGCTGGCGCTGAAGTCGGGGTGCATGAAACGCGCCGCATAGCTACCCATCTGCCCCAGGCTGTCGGCGCCGAACAGGCCGGCCAGATCCAGCCCGAGGTAGACGAATGAGCCGATCACTGCTGCGATGATGGCCAGCGCGAGCAGCAGGTTGCCCAGGCGCCTCATGTGAGCCTTCCGCGCAGCAGGTGGCTGAGCTGGTCAGCCAGCAGCACCAGCAGCAGAAAGGTCAGCAGCATGCTGGCCGCTTCGGCGCCAGCGAACATGCGCATCGACAGGTCGATCTGCTGGCCCAGGCCGCCGGCGCCGACGAAGCCCATCACCACCGAGGCGCGCACCGCGCATTCCCAGCGGTACACGGTGTAGGAGGTCAGCTCCGCGGCGGCGGCTGGCAGAACGCCGTAGGCGAAGGCGGCCAGGCGCCCGCTGCCGCTCTGCAGCAGGGCGTGCACCGGGCGCTGGTCCACCGACTCGAAGATTTCCGCGTAGACCTTGCCGAGCATGCCCGCGTAGGTGATGGCGATGGCCAGCACCCCGGCGGTCGGCCCCAGGCCCACGGCGCGCACGAATAGCAGCGCCCAGACGATTTCCGGCACGCTGCGCAGCACGATCAGCAAACCGCGCACCGGCCAGCGCAGCCAGCGGCCCAGGGCACTTGGCTGGCCGCTGCGCGAGGCTGCCGAGAGCGACAGCGCGCGGCTGGCCAAGAGGCTTGCCGGTACCGCCAGCAGCAGCGCCAGGGCCATGCCGGCGGTGGCGATGGCCAGGGTCTGCAGGGTGGCGTCCAGCAGCAGGCTGAGAAAGTCTTCGTTGTGGGCGGGCGGCCAGAAATCCTTCAGGAAGCTGCCCATGGACTGGGCGCTGTCCGGGTGCAGCAACACGCCCAGGTCCAGCTCGGCCAGGCGCATGCCCGGCCATAGCAGGGCGACGGCCAGCAGCACGAGCGCCAGGCGCGGCAGAGCAGCGGGATCGCGCTGATCGCGTTTCAGCATCGCGCCGCCCAGGCATCCGGAGCAGGCTCACCAGCGCGTGCCGGGTTCAGCTGTTCGTTGGCATACAGCGCCTGCAGGCGCTCGGAGTCGACTTCACTGGCCGGCAGGTCGAAGGCGATGCGCCCGTCACGCACCCCGACGATGCGCGGAAAATGCGCCAGGGCCAGTTCCACCGTGTGCAGGCTGGCGACCAGGGTCACGCCGCCGGCTTCGGCATGGCTGACCAATAGCGACAGGGTGTGATCGGCCAGGCGCGGGTCCATGGCCGAGACCGGCTCATCGGCGAGCAGCAACCGTGGGCCTTGATACAGGGCGCGGGCGATGCCGACACGCTGCAGCTGGCCGCCGGAGAGCTGGCCGCAGCGGGCGAACAGCTTGTCGCCCAGATCGAGCTTGTCCAACTGCGCTCGCGCACCGGGGATGTCCAGCGGATACAGCAGGTTGACCAGGCTCCTGGCCAGGCTCCACTGGCCCAGGCGTCCGGCCAGCACGGCGGTGACCACTCGCTGGCGCAGGGGCAGAGGCGGCGCCTGATGGATCAGACCGATGCGCGTGCGCAGGCGTTGGCGCTGGCGGCTGGAAAGCTGCCACGGGCGTTCGCCCAGCACCTGCAGCTCGCCTGCGCTTGGCGCCAGGGCGGTGGCCAGCAGGTTGAGCAGGCTCGACTTGCCGGCCCCGGACGGGCCGATGATCGCCATCCGCTCACCCTGTTCGACCTGCAGGTCGATGCCCTGCAGCGCCTGCACGCCATTGCCGTGCCTGAGCCCGACGGCGGTCAGGCGCAGGCTCATTTGAGCAGATCGGCAGCGCGGGCAGCCTCTTCGATGCCCTTGTAGTTCTCAGGCTTGGTCTCGATGAAGCGGCTGGCCGCCTGCAGGTCGAGAATTGCCTTGTGCTCCGGGTTGGCCGGGTCGAGGGCCAGGAACGCCTGTTTGATCTTCTCGGCCAGCGCCGGGTCGAGGGTGCCGCGCACGGTCCAGTTGTAATCGAAGTAGGTTGGCGTGGTGGCGAAGACCTTGACCTTGGTGGTGTCGACCTTGCCGCTCTTGACCAGCTTGTCCCACACGCTGGAGTTCAGCACCCCAGCGTCGACCTTGCCGGCCTGCACCCAGGCGGCGGTGGCATCGTGGGCGCCGGAGTAAGCGACACGGCTGAAATAGCTTTCCGGCTTGATGCCGTCCTGCAGCATGAAGTAGCGCGGCATCAGGCTGCCGGAGGTGGAGGAAATCGAGCCGAAGGCGAAGGTCTTGCCTTTCAGGTCCTTGAGCGATTTGACCTGCGGGTCGGCGCTGATGAAGGTGCTGGTGAAGGCCGCGTCCTGCTCACGCTGCACCAGCGGAATCGCGTTGCCGGTCTTCAGGTTCACCTGCACGAAGGTGAAGCCGCCCAGCCAGGCCATGTCCAGGCGATCGGTGGCCAGCGCTTCGACCACTGCCGGATAATCGGCCACCGGTACGAACTCGACCTTCATGCCCAGTTGCTGCTCCAGGTAGGCGCCCAGTGGCTTGAACTTGCGCAAAAGCTCGGTGGGCGCTTCATCGGGAATCGCCGATACGCGCAGGGTTTCGGCGGCATGGACGGTGAGGGCGGCAGCGGACAGGGCAAGGCCGGCGACCAACGACAGGGTGCGCTTGAGCATGGAGTTCTCCGGTTCAATGGCGGAAAAAACGGATAACAAGCGCTATACAGATGCGCTTGCCAGGATTGGCAGGGAATCGCGGCGATTATAGGAGGCGGTGCGAGAAAGACCAGCTTTGCTAGAATCCGCCGCCTGTTTCCCGTTGACGAGAGCGTTGCCATGAGTGAGCCGATCCGCCTGACCCAGTACAGCCACGGAGCCGGCTGCGGCTGCAAGATTTCCCCCAAGGTGCTGGAGGTGATCCTCGCGGGCAGCGGTGCGCAGAATCTCGACCCCAAACTGTGGGTCGGCAATGCCTCGCGTGACGATGCGGCGGTGTATGCCCTGGACGAAACCCGCGGCGTGGTCTCGACCACCGATTTCTTCATGCCCATCGTCGATGATCCCTTCGACTTCGGCCGCATCGCCGCCACCAATGCGATCAGCGACATCTACGCCATGGGCGGCGACCCGCTGATGGCCATCGCCATCCTTGGCTGGCCGGTCAACCTGCTGCCGCCGGAGGTCGCCCGCGAGGTGATTCGCGGCGGCCGTGCGGTGTGCGATGCCGCCGGCATTCCGCTGGCCGGCGGGCACTCCATCGACGCACCCGAGCCGATCTTCGGCCTGGCGGTGACCGGCGTCGTCGATAAGCAGAACATGAAACGCAACGACACCGCCCAGGCCGGCGACACCCTGTACCTGACCAAGCCACTGGGCATCGGCATCCTCACCACCGCCGAGAAGAAGGCCAAGCTACGCGCCGAGGACGTGGGCCTGGCCCGCGACTGGATGTGCACCCTGAACAAGCCGGGCAGCCGCTTCGGCAAGCTGACCGGCATCAACGCCATGACCGATGTCACCGGCTTCGGGCTGCTCGGCCACCTGGTGGAAATGGCCGACGGCGCCAGCCTCACCGCACGCCTGGATTACGCCGCCGTGCCGCGCCTGCCGGGCGTCGAGCATTACCTGGCCGAAGGTTGCGTGCCCGGCGGTACGCTGCGCAACTTCGATAGCTATGGCGAGCGCATCGCCGCCCTGAGCGACAGCCAGCGCGACCTGCTGTGCGACCCGCAAACCAGTGGCGGCCTGCTGATCGCCGTCAGCGAAGCGGGCCAGGACGAGTTTCTGGCCGTGGCGGCCGAGCTGGGTCTGCGCCTGGCGCCCATCGGCGTACTGGTGGAGCGACAGCGTCACGCCGTCGAGGTGTTCTGATGCGCGACGATGCCCGCGATTTTCGAACGATCTTCCTCGACGGCGTGCCGATGATGGATACCCGCGCGCCGGTGGAATTCGCCAAGGGCGCGTTCCCCAGCGTGGTCAACCTGCCGCTGATGACCGACCTGGAGCGCCAGAAGGTCGGCACCTGCTACAAGCAGCACGGTCAGGACGCCGCCATCAAGCTCGGCCATCAACTGGTCGGCGGCGACATCAAGGCCGAACGCGTCGCCGCCTGGGCGGCCTTCGCCCGCGCCCACCCGAACGGTTATCTTTACTGCTTTCGCGGCGGCCTGCGTTCGCAGATCGTCCAGCAGTGGCTGCGCGAGGCGGGCATCGACTATCCACGCATCACCGGCGGCTACAAGGCGATGCGTACCTTCCTGCTCGACACTATCGAAGACGCTGTGGCGCAGTGCCGCTTCATGGTGGTCGGCGGCATGACCGGCACCGGCAAGACCGACGTGCTGGCCCAACTGCCCGATGGCTTGGACCTGGAAGGCCATGCCAACCACCGCGGCTCCAGCTTCGGCAAACGCGCCACCGGGCAGCCGGCACAGATCGATTTCGAGAACGCCCTGGCCGTGGACATCCTGCGCAAGCGGGCGGCGGGTATCGAGCGCTTCGTGATCGAAGACGAAGGGCGCATCGTCGGCAGCTGCAACGTGCCGCTGTCGCTGCATCAGGGCATGCAGGGCTACCCGCTGGTGTGGCTTGAAGACAGTTTCGACGGGCGTGTGGAGCGCATCCTGCGTGACTACGTGATCGACCTCTGCGCCGAGTTCATCGCCGTAAACGGTGAGGCGCGCGGCTTCGACCTGTTCGCTGCGCGGCTGCTGCAGAGCCTGGACAACATCCACAAGCGCCTGGGCGGTGAACGCCACCAGCGCTTGCGGGCGATCATGGTCGATGCCCTCGGCGCCCAGCAGCGTAGCGGCGCCGTGGACCTCCACCGCGACTGGATTGCCGGGCTGCTGCGCGAGTACTACGACCCCATGTACGCCTACCAGCGCGACAGCAAGGCCGAGCGCATCGTGTTCGCCGGCGACGAGGCTGCGGTGGTCGCCTACCTGCGCGAGGCGCGCTGACCTATCAGCGGGTGCGAAAATGCCCGCTGCCCGGTTTGAAGCGCGCGGCCATGATCATCAATAGCAGCGTGGCGGCGGCCATCATCAGCCAGCTCAGGCGCAGATCGTTGGTGTACTGGCGCAGCAGGCCGGCGAGCAGTGGCGAGGTGGCAGCGATCAGGTAACCGCCGCCTTGTACGAAGGCCAGCAGGTCGCCGGTCTGGCGTGGGTCGTCGAGATGGTCCTGAGCCACCACCAGCGACAGTGGAAACAGCGCGCCGATACCGATGCCGATCAGCACGCAGATCACCGCCACCAGCGCCAAGGGTGCTACCACCAGGGCGATCAGCCCGAGCAGCAGGCACGTCAGTACGAAAGCCAACAGCAGGCGGCGATCCGGGCAGCGTGCCAGCAGGCTCGACGCCAGCAGGCCGGCCGCTACTTCGCAGAGCGTCAGGGCGGCCAGTAGCAGGCCGCTGGATTCGGCGCTCCAGCCCAGCGATGTGTAGTAGGGCGGCAGCCAGGCCAGCACCAGCGTGTAACCCGCCGTACCGACCCCGAAGAACGCCATCAGCAGCCAGGCGCGTGGCGAGCGCCAGGGGTTGAGCGGCGCAGCCGAGCTTTTCGCGGTTGGCTCGTCCGCCGGCGCGGCGCGCTTCCACACTGTGCAGGCGGCGATGGCCGGCACTGCCCAGGCCGCCAGTGCCCAGGCCCAGCCCAGCCACTGGGCCAGCCAGGGCGTCAGCGCGGCACCGAAGGCCGCGCCGCCCATGATCGCGCAGCTGTAGAAACCGATCAGCCGGCCAGCGTCGTGGCTGAAGCGCGCCTTGATCAACCCTGGCAGCAACGCCTGTACTAAAGCGATGCCGGCGCCGGCCAGCAGGGCGCTGACCAATAACGGCGTGGCGCCCGGCAGCAGGCCGCGGGCCAGGCAGGCGAAGGCGATCAGCAAGGTACCCAGCAGGATGCCGCGTCGCTCGCCAAGCCGTCCGCGCAAAAAGGTCGCAGCCAGGGCGCCGAGGCCCATGATCACGATCGGCAGGCTGGTCAGCAGGCTGGCGCCCACATGCCCCAGGTGCGTGTCCAGTTGGATGCGGTCGAGCAGCGGGCCCACCGCCGCCAGTACCGGGCGCAGGTTCAGGCCGAGCAGGATGATCGCCAGCAGCAACAGGGTTTGCCGTTTCATTGCGCGTTCTCCTAGGCCCCGCGCCAGGCCACCAGCAAAACGCCGATGACGATGCACAGCGCTGCCAGTGCCAGACTCAGGCTACCTTGTTCGCCGAGCAGGCCGATGGCCATGGCCGCCCCCGTGATCGCCGCCACCGAGCCGATCTGGCTGAGAAATACCGTGCCCGCCAGCTTCTGCAGGATGAAGAACAGCGCATAGACCGCTGCGAACAACAGCATCTGCACCAGCATCAGGCCGACGGCCAGGGGGGTGTTCAGGTTGGGCGAGAAGTCCACGCCAAACAGCGCTGTGAGCCCCAACAGGACCGCGCCGCCCAGCAGCATGCCGGGCGCCAGCGAGAGCGGCGTGGCGCCGCTGGGCCAGTATCGGGCGCGGTAGATATTGCCCAGCGCCAGGAATACCGGAACGCACAGCGCTGCCACCACCCACAAGGCCGGGCTGTCGCCGCCGTGCAGTTTGCCCAGGGCCAGCAGCAGGCTGCCTGACAAGCCGATGCAGATGCCCAGCAAGCGGATGCGGCTGAGCGCTTCCATGCGCAGCGCCAGGGCCAGCAGGTAGGTGAACAGGGGCGGGAAGGCCAGGCACATCGAGGCGAATCCGGCGCCGACATGGCCGATGGAGCTGAACAGCAGGCCGTTCGGCACGGCAATGCTGAGCAGACCCGAAGCCAGGTAATAGCGTTGTTGCGCCAGGCTCATGCCCGGCCGCTCGCCGCGCCACCAGGCGAACAACAACAGCAGCAGGCCGCCGCCGAGCAAGCCCCACAACAGATAGGCCATCGGCTGCCAGCCGGCGCTGCCGGCCAGCTTGACCAGAATGCTGGTGAGCCCCATCAGTGCGCCGACGGTGAACAGCAGGGCCAGGGCTAAAACGGGTCGATGCTGCGTGCCTGCCATGCAGGTGTCTCCTTGGACTGGATACGCTAGGATGCAAACATTCTTTTTGAAAAGTATCTTGATGGCAAGATAAATCGAGGTTCATATGCAGGATCGAGCACAATTGGCCGCCGAGCAGTGGCGTGAACAACGCCCGGATCTGGACGGTTTTGCCATGGCGGTGATCGGCAGGTTGGGCGAATTGAGTCAGGTGATCAGTCGTGATCATCTGCTGCCGTTCTTCGCCAGCCATGGCCTGCAGGCCGGCGAGTTCGACGTGCTGGCCACTCTGCGCCGCTCAGGCGAGCCCTATGCACTGATGCCCACGGTGTTGTACGAAAGCGCGATGATTTCCTCCGGCGGTATGACCAGCCGCATCGACCGCCTGGAAAAGGCCGGGTTTATCGAGCGGCGCAAGCATCCGTCGGACCGCCGCGGCATCCTGGTGGCGCTGACGCCGGCGGGTTTTGAACTGATCGACAGCATGCTCACCGCCCACGTTGCTAACCTGCAGCGCGTTCTGGCCGTCCTCAGTGACGAGGAAAAACAGCAGCTGCATGCGCTCACCGGCAAGCTGCTGGCCAACCTGCAATCGGGTGAATGAAAGGAAGCGAACCCATGTCCCTAGCTGCACTGATCATTGGCGTAATCGCCCAGATCTTCTTTGCCGGCCTGCAAGGCCTGATCGTGGTCTTTTCCGCTGCTGCCATCGCCAACGACAACGAACTGACGCCGTTTCAGGACCGCCTGCTGGCGACCCTGATGCTGCTGCTCCCCAGCATCTCGCTGGGCACCGCTGCCTTGCTGGTGGTTGGCTACATCAACTCGGCGCCGTGGCTGTCCCATTTCTGGCACCTGTTGCCGGTGGTGGCGTTCGGGGTGTATCTGCTGTTTGCGTTTAGTTTGAGTCGTTGAGCGGGTCGGACGCCAAGAGCGCATCCAGCTGTGCCTTGAGGGTGGATTGCCTAACCTGTGGGAGCGGGCCACGCCCGCGACTTTGTCCGCATGAACTAGGCGTCCCGCGTTCCCACCTTGGTTTGGTGATGGCGCAGAGAGGGAGGTTAACTGGCGCCGCACCGATCGCTTTCAGATAACAACGGCGGAAAAGCAAAGCGTTGTCCCTCTAAGCAAGCCCTACAACCGGTGATGCTCGATCAGAAAGTCCACGAACAGCCGCACTCGCGCTGGCATCGTCGGGCCGCCGACGAATACGGCGTGGATCGGCTCGCGCTCACCCGGATTGAAGGTCTCGAGCAGTGGCACCAGGTCACCGCGCTCGATGTCCTCGTTGACCGTAAAGGCGCCGATGCGGGCGATGCCAGCGCCGACCCGGGCCAGTTGTGCCAGGGCCTCACCGCTGCTGCATTCGATGTTGCCGCACACCTTCAGGGAGAACGCGTCGCCGTCGCGCACGAAGGGCCAGTTGGGCTCAGCGCGGCGGAAATTGAAGCGCAGGCAGTTGTGCTCGAGTAAATCTTCCGGCGCCTCGGGTGTGCCATGACGCGCCAGGTAATCGGGTGAGGCCACCACCACCTGGCCGGTGTCGCCGATCTTGCGTGCGGTCAGCGGGCTGTCCGGCAGCGGGCCGAAGCGCACCCCCACGTCGGCCTGGCCGCCAAGAATGTCTACCACCTCATCGCCCAGGGTCAGGTCGACGACGATGTTTGGGTAACGCGCGCTGAAGGCCGCCACCAGCGGCACGATGGCCAGCCGGCCATGACCGAGCGCAGCGCTGACGCGAATACGTCCTTTGGGCACGCTCTGGTCAGCGATGGCGCCCTCGACCTCTGCCAGGTCGGCCAGGATGCGACGGGCGCCGCGCAGGTACGCTTCGCCTTCGGCCGTGAAGGTAATGGCCCGGGTAGTGCGTAGCAGCAGGCGGGTACCCAGGCGTTGCTCGGTGCGGGCGATGATGCGGCTGACCGCTGAAGGCGTCAGGCCAAGCGTGCGTGCCGCCGCCGACAGGCTACCTTCCTGCGCCACGCGCACCAGCACTTCCATCTCGCCTGATCGGCCGCCTACGTCCATTTGTGCCTCTGCAGCAAAGGTGTTTGCCAGAAAAGCGGTCTACCGCCCGTGAGGTCGGGATCGTAGCATTTGCGGCATAGATAAGGAGCCTCTCATGCGTATCAATCCACCCCTCGTCGCGCTCGCCACCGGTGCCTTCGGCATCGGCGTTACCGAGTTCGCCCCCATGGGCATGTTGCCCGGCATCGCCAGTGATCTTGGCGTGTCGATTCCCGCCGCCGGCCTGCTGGTCAGCGCCTATGCCATCGGCGTGCTGATCGGCGCGCCGCTGATGACCCTGACCACCGGCAAGATTCCCCGGCGCTACCTGCTGATCGGGCTGATGGCCATCTTCACTCTCGGCAACCTGATGTCTGCCCTGGCCACCGACTACACCAGCCTGCTGATCGCCCGCGTGGTCACCTCGCTTAACCACGGGGCCTTCTTTGGCGTCGGCTCGGTGGTGGCAGCCAGCCTGGTCGCGCCGGACAAACGGGCCGGCGCGGTCGCCGCGATGTTCATGGGCCTGACCCTGGCCACCATCGGTGGCGTGCCGCTGGCTGCCTGGTTCGGTGAAGTGCTTGGCTGGCGCACAGCGTTCTGGGGCATCTCCGGCCTGGGCCTGATCACCATGCTCGCGCTGTGGTTCGCCTTGCCCAATGTCGAGTTGCCGAAGAGCGACGGCGTGCTCGCCGAAATCCGCGTGCTGGGTCGTGGCCCGGTACTCGCCGCGCTGGCCCTGACCGTGGTCGGCTCCAGTGCGATGTTCACCGTGTTCACCTACATCGCGCCGATCCTCAGCACCCAGACCCACGCGTCCACCGGCTTCATCACCGCCATGCTGGTGCTCTACGGCGTGGGACTGACCCTGGGCAACATGTGGGGCGGCAAGGCAGCGGATCGCTCCATCGACCGCACCCTGATCGCCTCGCTGAGTGTGCTGATCCTGGTGCTGCTGGCCTTCACGGTGCTGATGCGCTGGCCGCTGCCAGCCGCCGTGGCGATCCTCATCTGGGGCATCGCCAGCTTCGCCATCGTGCCGCCACTGCAGATGCGCGTGATGGAGGCTGCCAAGGGCGCGCCCAACCTGGCCTCGGCCGTGAACATCGGCGCCTTCAACCTCGGCAACGCCATTGGCGCGGCGCTGGGTGGTGCGGTGATCAGTGCAGGCCTCGGCTACCCGGCGATCTCCCTGGCCGGTGCCGCGATGGCTGCGTTGGGGCTACTGATGGTGCTTGGATTTGCCTGGCGATCCAGGCCGGTTGCTCCGCGGGTATGCAGTTGATGTGCATGCAAGGCTGCCAAGGTGTATGGCGTGCCAGACGGTGTGCCGTTGGTGAAGGAGTACGCGTTTTGCGTACTCCAGCGGACTGTTCGCTAGCGTTCCTGAGTCCGCCCTACGTGCTAGACACATGTCGCCATGCTGACTAACGTGATGGCCCCATTTGGAGCATCACAGGAAATCGTCACATGGACGTGCAATGCAAATCCCTCGAAGAGGTACGCAAGCGCATCGATCAGATCGATCGCGCCATGGTCGACCTCATCGCTCAGCGCGGCGGCTTCGTCGCTCAGGCGGCGCACTTCAAAAAAGACAGTGCAGATGTCCGCGCCCCAGCGCGTGTCGAGCAGGTCATCGCCAAGGTGCGCGCACTGGCCGATGAGCACGGCGCTTCGGCAGCGGTCGTCGAGCAGGTTTATCGAGCGATGATCGCCGCATTCATCGAGGAAGAACTGCGTACCCATGCCGCCTTGAGCGCAGATGCCTGAGCGGCTAAGACTGGGTGAGAGTCGCCACCGATACGCAAAGTCCACGAAGGTCATCCCGGCGCCCAGGTTCAAACCCTTCACCATCTGTGGGCGTGCCTGCAGATAGCGCGACAGCGAAGTATGTGGCTACCGAACAGGCCCGCGTCAGGGCGCGACCGGTTATTGGCGCGCGATGAAAATAGCGCCCGCCAACATGACCTTTAGGCGTGTGTACTCTTTTGGTGTGCCGATATCATAATGATGTCAAAAAGATGCAACCTTTCCAAAGTCTCGCCAGTCCTACTCTGCGCTGATAGCTGATCGGCCCGTAGGGTGGCGCTTTCAGTGTGTTGAAACGCAACCAAGGCCATGGATTCGGCACCTCTCGAACGCCTCTGAGTACCGAACCATGCTCCATCTCTTTCGTCCGCGCGCTGAGCTCCTGGCGCTCAAGCAACTCACCGCTTCGCTTCCGAATTCTGCCCAGGGTACTACCAGCCGTGGGGCTGCCAGTTGGTCAGAGGTGCAGCGTGAATGGACATCACGCGAACAAAAGGCTGCGCAGAGCGACAATCGCATCGCCGAGCTTGAGCGCGAACTGGAAGCGGCGCGGCTCATGCTGGCTGAGGCCGACGCCAGCGCCCGCGCTTCGGAAACGCGCTTCGATCTGGTCAACCGCGCTTCCAGCGAAGGCCTGTGGGATATGGAGGTGGTAGCCGGTGACCCGGTGAATCCGCGCAACCAATTTTGGTGGTCGCCGCAGCTGAGGGCCATGCTCGGCTTCCGCGATGAGCGGGATTTTCCCAACGTGCTGGCCAGCTGGGCTGACCGCTTGCACCCTGAAGACAAGGCGGCGACCCTGGATGCCTTCGCCCGCCACCTGAACGACAAGTCGGGCCTGACGCCTTACCGGGTCAGGAATCGCCTGGCCATGAAGGACGGAACCTACCGCTGGTTCTTTGCCCAGGGCGAAACCCTACGCGACGGCCGTGGCGTACCACTGCGGGTCGCCGGTGCGCTGCGTGATATTCACGATGAGCTGCAGCGTGAGCAGGAGCACGACGTGATCATCACCCGCTTCGAGCTGGCCCGCGAGATGCTGTCGGATGGCCTGTGGGACATGGAGGTGATCGCCGGTGATCCGGTCAACCCGAAGAACCCCTTCTGGTGGTCGCCGCAATTCCGTCGTCTGCTGGGCTTCGAGACAGTCGAGGAGTTTCCCGATGTGCTGGACAGTTGGGCATCGCGCCTGCACCCCGAAGACAAGGCCTACAGCCTCGAGGCGTTCCAGGCACACCTGAACGATCGTACCGGCAAAACGCCCTTCGACATTGAATATCGCCTGAAGATGAAGAGCGGTGAGTACCGCTGGTTCCGGGCTCGCGGGCAGACCAAACGCGACGCCTCGGGCGCGCCGCTGAGGGTGGTCGGTGCACTGGTAGACGTGGATCTGCAACATCAGCAGAACGCCATGCGTGATACCGAGGCGGCGCACCAGCGCACCCTGGAAGCCAACATCGTGAAGCTCACCCAGATCGTCGGCACTATCCAGAGCATCGCCAGCCAGACCAATCTACTGGCGCTGAACGCGGCAATCGAGGCGGCCCGAGCCGGTGAGGCGGGGCGAGGTTTCGCGGTGGTGGCCGATGAGGTGCGTAAGCTTGCGACCCGCACTACGGAGGCCACTGAGCAGGCGGCTGAGATGATGCGTACCTGAGCGGGGTAATTCAGCGAAGCGGAATTGAAGGCTGGACCATCCATTGCGCCAACCAAGCTGCCGTCGATGGGGTATGGTATCGACCTCAGAATCCCGGACGTTCATCGCAGATGCAGCAGGAGCTTTTCATCGTCGCCGACGATCACCCGCTTTTTCGTGATGGGCTGGTGCGGTTGCTCACGCAGGCGCGACCGCAGGCCCTGATCAGGGAAGCGGCGACGCTGGATGAGGCGTTGCAACTGGCGCGAGCGCAAACGCCGGCGGGCATCTTGCTGGATCTGATGTACTCGAGCGATAACGCCTGGGCCTCCATTGCGGACTGGCGCCTGGAGTTTCCCGCCTCGTTGCTGGTGGTGGTGTCGATGTGCGAAGACCCACTGGTGGTCGAGCGCGTGATGAGCCAAGGGGCCAGCGCCTTTATCGGCAAATCGCTGCCCCCGAGTGAGGTCGCCGAAGCGCTGACTGCTGCGTTGAATGGCGAGCCTGTGGTGCGTTGTGCGTCCCAGGGCAGCTTCACGGCCTACGAGCCGCCGACTGCTGCCGATTGTTTCTCGTCGCTCACGGCGCGGCAATTCGAGGTGCTGCAACTGATCACCGATGGCCTGAGCAACAAGGAGATCGCGCAGATTCTGCGCATTTCGCCCTTTACCGTGCGCATTCACGTGTCGGCGCTGCTCGGCGTTCTCAAGCTCAGTTCGCGTTCGGCAGCCGCGGCGCTGGGCGCACGGCATGGGCTGGGCGCGGCAAGTCGCAGCGCCCAGGTCAGGGAAGGGGAGCGCTGACCTGGCGCCCGGCCAATTCGGCGATGACCCGTTGCAGCTCGGCTGAGCGCACGGGCTTGGAGAGCAGCGGTATGCGTGGGTCCGGTAGCGCTGATCGAATTCTCTGCGGGTCGTGACCCGTAAGAATCACGGCCGGTAACGGACGGCCATGCCACTCTTCCAGCTGCGCCAGGCATTCGATGCCGGTTGCCTCGCGGCCCAGATCGAAGTCCGTCACCACCACATCGCAGGGCAACGCGGCATTGGGTGGGCCGTCGATGGCGGTGACCTGGCAGCCCCAGGCGCGCAGCAGCTTGGCCATCGCCTCCAGCACGCTGCGGTCATCCTCGATGAGCAGCACATGAATGCCTTGCAGGTCGGCGACAGGTTCGGTCGGCGGCAGTGCATGGGTGGCCTGGCGAGGGATGACTGCCGGCAGGCCTGCCAGGGTGATCGAGGTACCGTGGCCGACTCTAGAGGCGACGCTGATCTGCAGGTCGAGGAGGGTGGCGATGCGCCGCACGATGCTCAACCCCAGTCCGATGCCTTCCACATCCCGGTCACGCTCCTGGCGTACGCGATAGAACTCTTCGAACAGGTGCGGCAGGTGCTCCGCGGCAATCCCCGGGCCGCGATCATGCAGTTGCACGGTGAGGGTCGAGCCACGCCGGCGGCAGGCGATGAGTAGGGGGCGACCCGGCGCGTATTTGATGGCGTTGGATACCAGGTTCTGCAGCAGGGTGCCGAGCAGCGCGGGGTCGCTGTAGGTCAGCGTGGCGGCGCCACGTATACTGATATCCACGCCGGCCCAGCGCGCGGCCTCGCTGTTCTGCTTTTTCAGGTCGACCAGCAATCGATGCAGGTCCACCGTCTGTTTACGCGGCATCACCTGCTGCTGGTCGAGCGTGTAGATGTCCAGCAGCGAGCGGAAGAGCTGCTCGACGCTGAGCAGGGAACGGTCGACGCTGTCGATCAGCTGATGCTGCTCGGCATTGAGCGGAGTGCCGCGCAGGCAGGTGGTGAACAAGCCGATGGCGTGGATGGGTTGGCGCAGGTCATGGCTGGCCTGCGCCAGAAAGCGCGACTTGTCCTGGTCGGCGCGCTTGGCGGCCGCCATGGCCTCCTGCAAACGGCCCAGCAGAAAATAGCTGAAGGTGGGCAGCACCAGCATGCTCAGCACCATCATCACCAGAACCGCCGGGTGCTCTTGCAGGAAAGGCACGAAGAATGCGATGAGGGTGAGAGAGCCAAGGCCAAAGCTGGTGGCCAGAATCAGGTAGGGCCGGCCGAATCGCACGCCATTGCCGACCGTCATGCTCAGCAGGACGCAGAACGTTGGCAGCAGCGCTTCCTGGCCGAGAATCATCACCGCGCAGGCGCCCAGGTTGTCCAGCAGCATGGCGGCAACCCTGCGCCAGACCATGGGCTGCGGCAGGAACCAGAGGTGGGCGAGCAGCAACACCGACAGCAACGTGAATAACGTACCGGTAACCAGCACGGCCTTGAGCAGCTTGGCATCGAGCAGCCCCAGCGGATACATGACCACGGCATAGAGCGACACGACGAAAACCACCACAAGGCGCAGTTGCGCCTGGCTGAACTCCAGATCCTCTAGGCGAAACAGCGACTTCATGACGGACCTTCCGAAACCTGATCAAGCGGCCGACCTTAACGGAATTCCTTCCCGGCCGGCCATGCATGATTCGCCGTGCTGAAAATCAAAGTGCGCAACAGGCTGTGTTGTAACACTGCATGGGATAAGCTTGCGCCGACAATCAACCACCAAGTTGTTAACTGAACGATGGGTTTTGAGCAATTAGCTGATCTACGTGACCGCCTGCGGGCTGAAAAGCAGCAGGTGAAGGCCGAGACGACCAAACCGCGCAAGCGCCAGCCTGCCTCGCCAAAGAAGGCTCAGGAGCAGGATCCTGCACTGGAAGCGATCTGGCGTTTGCAGAAGCACTTCCCGCTGGCCTTCCCGGTCAATCCTGCCCCAAAGGTTCCGCTCAAGGAAGGCATTCTCAAGGATGCCGAGCAGCATCTGGAGAAGCTGGGCATTACTCAGGAGCAGCTAAAGCTCGGCCTGGCATCCTGGTGCCGGGGCGGTCGCTACTGGGCCAGCATGGTCGAAGATGCGCCGCGCCTGGACTTGAACGGCCAGCCGGCCGGCACGGTGACGGCGGCTCAGGCGCTGCATGCCAAGCAGCAGGCCAGACGCCAGCGCAGCCAGATGCGTCGTGCTCAGCAGAAGCCGAAAGAGCCGGCCGCCACTGCTGACAGCGATGCCTGATAGCGCAGTCACTGCACACGCGGTTTTCCCGCGATAGCGAACGCTGCCAGGGCGAACGGCGCCAGCCTTACGCTCTGAACAGTGCTGCTGCCTTTACTGGAGCCGACCCCCATGCTGCGTAAACTCGGCCTGTGCCTCAGCGCAATGCTTCTGCCGTTACTCACTGCCTGCACCGGCAAACCGTTGGAGCGCAAGGTGGTGTACGAGAACTCGGTTTACCACTGGCGTATCGAGCATGTGATCGTGCGTAACTTCCCGGCGGGCAGCCATCAGTACTTCGAAGTATTCCTCAAGGATCGGCCGCTGGTATTGCCAGCGTCGGCCTTCAACGATCAGCGCGATATCGGGCAATTCATCGC
The DNA here is from genome assembly GCF_900112645.1 of Phytopseudomonas straminea. Taxonomy (GTDB): domain Bacteria; phylum Pseudomonadota; class Gammaproteobacteria; order Pseudomonadales; family Pseudomonadaceae; genus Aquipseudomonas; species Aquipseudomonas straminea. The sequence goes on from NZ_FOMO01000003.1 coordinate 180,274, forward strand.
CGCTGGTGGCTTCGATGTCGGGCACTGGCGCAACAAGTCGATCGTGGTGGCATTCGAGAATATTCAGGAGCGAGAAGGGCAGTCGCAGCGGCTGATCCGCTCGGTGATGATCACTCCGGATTTCACCGAGGGTGACGTGGTACTGACGGATATGTACACCCAACAGGAAGTGGTGGTGCAACGGGTCGAGCCGAGCCGCTGACTTATGGCTCGGCCTGGCCCCGCACCTGGATTCGTGTGTGCGGGCGTGCCGGTCGAGACTGGAAGGGCCGGCAGGGTCATTTAGCCGACCGGCTGACGGACGCTGCGCATCCCTACGCAGAGCGTTTGAATGCGCGGCTATGTCGGCCCTAGAACTGCGTGACGACCGTAACGCCAGTGGTTTCGAAACGATCCATATTCATCAGCGCGTCGATTGACTGCTCCAGGCTGATGGTTTTGCCGACCAGCTTCTCGGGCGCCAGTTTGCCGGAGGCGATCATTTCGATCATCGCGTCGTAGCGATGCGCTTGCATACCGTGGCTGCCGTAAATCTCCAGTTCGTGGGCGATGACCTTGCTCATCGGGATCGCCGGCTGGGCGTGATCGGCCAGCATTAGGCCAACCTGAACGTGCCGGCCGCGACGACGCAGGTTGTTGATGGAGTTGAAGCAGGTGGTCGGGTGCCCCAGCGCATCGAGCGATACATGAGCGCCCCCGCGGGTAATCTCCATGACTGCCTCGGTTACGTCCGCCACCTGGGTCGCATTAACCGTCGCCACGGCGCCCAGGGACCGAGCCAGCGCCAGCTTGTCGTCAGCGATATCGATCGCGATGACATTGGCACCGATGGCCTGGGCGATCATCACGGCCGATAGGCCCACACCGCCACAGCCGTGCACGGCTACCCATTGGCCGGCGCTGACCTTGCCCTGGTCGACGACCGCGCGAAATGAGGTGACGAAGCGGCAACCCAGGCTGGCGGCGGTTGCATAGTCCATGTGCTCAGGCAGTGCGACCAGGTTCAGGTCGGCCTGGTGGATGCCCACATATTCCGCAAACGAGCCCCAATGGGTGAAACCTGGCTGGAACTGGGTGTGGCAGACCTGTTGGTTGCCGCTGTTGCATTCGGGGCAGGCGCCGCAACCACCCACGAAAGGTACGGTTACCCGGTCGCCCACCTTCCACTTGGTTACATCACGACCCACCTCCGCCACGACGCCGGCCAACTCATGCCCCGGTATGTGCGGCAACTGGATGTCCGGGTCATGGCCTTTCCAGCCATGCCAGTCACTGCGGCACACACCCGTGCCTTTGACCTGAATGACCACGCCGTGGCGTTCCGTGCTGGGGTCGGCGACCGTCATCAGGCGTGGCGGCTGGGAAAATGCTTCGTAGACTACGGCTTTCATGGAGCACCTCGGATTGAACGTTCAATGCGCGTCAGTCCCGTGCCGCTGGCTATGCAATAGCGAAGTAAGTGCAGCGGCGCGCTGACCGGTACGGCCAATCTGCCGCGCTGCATCTCGAGGGCTTGGGCTTTGCAGTCATTATGAATAAACGCCTTGAAATTACCTTTCAGAATGGGATTGACAGCTCACTGCGCGTGAAATGATCCTTCATCGATAGTCTTTATATGAAGGAAGCTGCCATGCATGGCGCCGTTGATAAGGTGGATATTGCAATCTGTGACCGACTACAGCGCGATGGCAGGTTGTCGAACGTGAAGCTCTCGCAGCAAGTCGCCCTTAGTGAAGCATCGTGTTGGCGCAGGCAGAAGCGCCTGGAGGAATGTGGGGTTATCGAGGGGTACCAGGCCATTCTCAACCGAAAAAAGTTGGGGCTGGGCGTCATGGCTTTCGTACAGATTTCCTGCACCGATCACAGCGAAGAGGCCACTGCCCGGTTTGAAAGCATCATCGCTTGCGCACCGCAGGTACTCAGTTGCCACAACACCACTGGCGAGGCCGACTTCCTGCTTCAGGTGGTGGCGCGCGATCTGGACAGCTACAGCCGTTTCGTCGAGAAAGTACTGAGGGCGTTGCCAGGGGTCAGCAGCATTCGCTCCAACCTCTCATTGCGAGAAATGAAGACCACCAATCGGCTGCCGGCTGGCGAAATCCTGAGTATCTAGAGCGGTCTGGTGGAAGACGGGACCGGCTTGCTCGTCGAACCTGGCTGACGGTCCGCCCAGCCAGTTTGCGACGGCCGTCCTTACGCTTTGCTGAAGGCGTACAGCGGAGTGCCCGGTCGATGACCCTCGCATGCTTCAGGCTTCGCTATGGCCCAGCACGTCGGCTTCGCGGGCGATGGCAAGGATGTTGGCCTTTGACTGCTTGCACAGGTGCGCTTCGATAGCGCGGATGATCTCGTCGGTGACAGTCGAGTTTTGTGCCGCCACCAGGGCTTCGAGGCGCGGAGCCATGCCGACGGGCAGGCATTTGAGAATATCAGCGGCAATGTCTCGGACAGGGTGTTCGCTCAGATTCATTGTTATGTCTTCCGTGAAATTGGCTGCAGGCACAGAAAAAATTGTGAAGGCGATCTAGCTCCGAGGTGGGCACTTCACAAATGGTTCCGATTTATTTTGCGCTTTGCCCAGTCATCAACCACGCTGAAGCCAACGCCGCGAAACAGTGGCGACTCTCAGCCTTAGTGTGCCTGTCGAAAATCCACGGAAAGGGTTATCCATGAGCGCCAAACCAACCAATCGCCAACTCGCTGACTACCTGGGCCTCTCGGAAGAGGAGGTGGGTAGCTATCGGCTCGATTCCATTCGCGAGGGCAGCCACTGGCGGGTCGCTTTCGCCATCGAAACGCCAGAGCGCCTGCGCAGCAAACTGCCGGCCTGCCTGATGGTGGTGGTGCCGGGCAGCAGCCAGCCGGGCAGTGCGCTGCATCCTCATTGATCGCCGCCTGCAGGCTGAGCCGGGTCAGCCTCGCTGAGCCTGCAGGAACAGGGCGAACAACTCCGACTGCGACTTGATCCCCAGCTTGCTGTAGACGTGCTTGCGGTGCACCTTCACGGTCTCCGAGGAGATGGCCAGCTTGCGGGCCACCTCCTTGCTGGAATGGCCGGCGAGCATCAGGCGCACCACCTCCAGTTCGCGGCCGGTCAGCGCCGTTTCCACCTGATGGGCCATCTGCTCCAGACGCTCCTGCCACGGTGGTGCGGCGGCGGGCTCGCTCGGTTCGGGCTCGAAGCCCAGGCGCTGGCGCATCAGCGCCGCCACCCAGGGTTGCAGCAGCGAGAGCAGGGCGATCTGCTCCGGCAGGAAGCGTTGCCGTGAGCCCAGGGACAGGCACAGGGTGCGCGCGCCGGGCAGGGCAACGTTGAACTGCACCTCGTCGGCGACCACGTTGAGGCTGAAGTAACGCTGGTAGTAGTCCGTCTGCTCGAAGCACTCCGGCGCGACCTCACTCAGGCGCACCAGGCCTTCACGCGTGCTTTCGCGGCTGGCGATGTAGAAGGGGTCGAGCAGGTAGAGACCGTGCAGGTAGTCCTGGAACAGCAGATCCGGCGCGCCGTCGTTGCCGGGGCTCTCGGCCAGTACCTGGGGGCGCCCCTCGCTGAAGATCAGCGCCACCCAGCTGTCGTGGTGCACGTATTGCGCCAGGGTGCGGGCCAGGGTGCGCCAGAACGGCGGGCTGTGCAGCGCCTCGATGAGCTCGGCCACGCTGCGGTGGAAGGCGATGTCGTGCAAGGTCATGGTCATCTGTCTACCCCTGTGGGGTTACCCCGCGTGCGTGATTTCGCCTGGGTGGCTCAGCCTCCATACTCGAACCCCGGCGGATGGGTGTCGGCATTCTGTGTGCGCCCCCCGCGTGATGCAACAACAAGAACGGAGCCCCGTCATGCAAGTCGAACTCGCTCAGCTCACCGGACGTGACGGTGACACGGCCCACAACCTCGCCCAGGCCCTGGAGGCCATCGCCTCGTGCCAGGCAGGTACGCGCCTGCTGGTGTTCCCGGAAACCTACCTGACCGGTTTCCCGACCGCAGACAATATCGCCGCGCTGGCCGAGCCGCTGGATGGCCCCAGCCTGACCGCCATTGGCCAGGCCGCCGCCGCACGCGGACTGGCAGTGGCCATCGGCTTCGCCGAGAACGACGGCGGCACCTTCTACAACACCACGGTGCTGCTGGACGGGCAGAACCTGCTGCTCAGCTACCGCAAGACCCATCTGTGGGCGTCCGACCGTGGCGTGTTCACCCCGGGTGATCGCTACGCCACGGCGCTGCTCGACGGCGTGCGGGTCGGCATGCTGGTGTGCTTCGACATCGAGTTCCCGGAGAGCGCCCGAGCCCTGGGCGAGCTGGGCGCTGAACTGCTGATCGTCACCAACGGCAACATGGACCCCTACGGGCCGACGCACCGCACCGCGATCATGGCGCGGGCCATGGAGAACCAGGCCTACGCGGTGATGAGCAACCGCGTGGGCGAGGGCGACGGCGGCCTGGTGTTCGCCGGCGGCAGCGCGGTGGTCGACCCCAACGGCAGCCTGCTGCTGGAAGCCGGCCGCGAGCCGTGCCGGCAGAGCATCGTGCTGGACTTCCAGCGCCTGGCCGAGGCGCGCCGCGATTACCGCTACCTGGAAGAACGGCGCATGCCGCTGCCAGGCACGCGTGCCGACCATGCCAACGGCCTGCGTGAACTGCTGATTCCCTGATTGACCTGCCGGGCGCCACAGAAGCGCCCGCTGCGGCCCCGCCGCGTGCTTTTGCCGACTTCGGCTCTGCCATAACAACGTATAAAACTGGAGTAGCAAGTAATGGCTCGTCTGCAACGATCCCTTTCCCTGGGCGCGGTGGTGCTGTTCGGCATCGCCTACATGACGCCGATCATCGTGCTCGGCACCTTCGGCATTCTCGCCGAGATCACCCGCGGCGCCGTGCCGGCCGCCTACGTGGCCGCCTCGGTGGCGATGTTCTTCACCGCGCTCAGCTATGCACGCATGGCCCGGTTGTTCCCGGTCGCCGGATCGGCCTACAGCTACGTGCGCCGCAGCATCAGCGATCACCTGGGCTTCATCGCCGGCTGGGCGGTGCTGCTCGACTACCTGTTCCTGCCCATGGCCATCTGGCTGATCGGTGCGGCCTACCTGCATTCGGCGTTCCCGCAATTGCCCCAGGCGCTGTGGGTGCTGACCTTCATCGTGGTCACCAGCGCGATCAACGTGGTGGGGCTGCGCCTGGCCAAAGGCATCAACGGTGTGCTGATGCTGGTGCAGTTCCTGGTGCTGCTGGCCTTCGTGGCGCTGTGCGTGCACTACGTGCTGGGCGATGCCAGCAAGCCGCTATGGTCGCTGCAACCGTTCTTCGGTGAGGGCATGAACCTGAACCTGGTGATGGCCGGTGCAGCGGTCGCCTGCTATTCATTCCTGGGCTTCGATGCGGTCAGCACCCTGACCGAAGAAACCCACGACCCGGAGCGCACCATCCCGCGGGCGATCCTGCTGATCACCCTGATCGGCGGGTTGATCTTCGTGGCCACCGCCTATTTCGTGCAACTGGCTCATCCTTCGGTGGTGTTCCAGAGCAGCGACTCGGCAGCCTACGAAATCGCCCGCAATATCGGCGGCGACCTGTTCGTGTCGGTGTTCCTGATCGGCCTGATCGTCGGCCAGTTCACCTCCGGGCTGTCGGCCCAAGCCAGTGCCTCGCGGCTGATGTTCGCCATGGGCCGCGACGGCGTGCTGCCGCGCGCGCTGCTCGGCACCCTGAGCCCGCGTTTCGGCACGCCGGTGGGCGCTATCCTGGTGTGCGCCGTGGTGGCGCTGCTGGCCCTGAAACTGGACGTGACCACCTCGACCTCGTTCATCAACTTCGGCGCCTTCCTGGCGTTCTGCCTGGTCAACCTCTCGGTGATCGTCCACTTCGCCCGCCAACCCCAGGCGCGCGGCCCGCTGCAACTATTGCTCTGTGTGCTCTGCCCACTGATCGGCCTGCTGGCCACGCTGTGGCTGATGGCCAGCCTCGACCGCCTGGCGATCATGCTCGGCTGCGCCTGGCTGGTACTCGGCGGCCTCTACCTGACCTGGCTGACCGGCGGCTTCCGCCGTCAACCACCGCAGCTGCAGTTCGAAGCCGAGTAGAAACCAGGTGGTGCGAGCCGCCCTGGCAGGCGGCTCGTAGAGCGTGCACAACCAGCGTCGGGCAAATCGCGCTTTCCGGACATCTGCGGGACCCTCCCGGCTGCCAGGGCAATAGCCAGGTGGTAGAGCAGGATCAATTCGCTCAGCAGCGTACTGGCGCTATTGGTCAGCTCCGACTCTGGCATTCGCCGCAACAGCTTGGCCAGCGACACCGCCCGACACTCGACTGCTGCTTGCAACGAGCACTTGTCGGCCACATTGCAGGGTGAGGGGAGAGGGCAAGGCGTGGAAGTGGCTGCTATCGGCCCAAATCTGACTTATTGGTGTATGGGGACATCTGCCTCTTCCTTGCTCCGTGCTTGAAGAAAATGAGCCTTTTCATCCAGGCTCATACTCATGAAACGTTCTGTGAACTACATACTTCTTCGGCATCGCAGGGGTTAAATTGTCACCATCAAAGAACACGAAATTTTTCCCACCTCCGAATGAACTATTGAAAATAATTCCATCGAACTTTGCTTCGCTCTTGATAAATTCGCAAAGGAACTGAGTAGGAATATAGTCTAAATTTCCATTTTCCGGCCGAATAGGCTTGGATAGTTCTTCGGAGAACAGCTCAAGAAGTCCAAGAAATCCTAATGCAGCGTATAATTGCTCTTCCCCAAAAGCAGAGGCGGAACACAGTTTTCGTGGCGAGGTTAGATCTAAAACAGAGAGCTCCCGGACTGGAGTGATCTCAGAGACATATACACAGCTTGAGTTGCTAGGCCTTACCTCGCTAATGCAGGTTAGTAGATCATCCGCAACATAAAGGTAAGGAATTCCAAGTGGGTTCGCCCTGCCTCCTGTAACTCGCTCGCGAGGGGGGCAGCCCATTTGGTTAGCATCCAGCGGGACTTCCGATATTCTTGCTCTAAAGAAGCTCTCCCTCTCATTTACAGGGGTTTTTAGCTGCTCCAGAAGTTGAAATAGAACGGCTTCTGTGCCGTCGGTAGTTGACCTGCTGAACAGGGATGAGTGAATGGTTGCCTTTGGAAAGAAGCGATTTTTATGTTTAAGCTCAAGCTTGAACTCTTCCCACTGATCCATGTATGTGGCGATATTGAATTCAAACTGAAATCGCCGATCGGCGGCACCTTCTCCAAATATATCGACGATTAACTCTAATGGTTTTCGGACTTGCGCGCTAAAAAGTCCGTAAAGTTCCAGGATTTCAGGAAATGGATGGCCATCTTTATCTGCATATAAGCCGTAAGTAAACAGCTCAAGCTTATCGGTTAAGGCTCTCGGATCTATACAGGAAACCTGATTGGTTCCGCAATAACTACAGCGACTAATCTCTCCTTCAGAAATGATCTTTGCTACAATTACGGAGTCTTGAAAGCATCGAACGCAGCATCTAGGCATCATTCACCTCCGAACAAATTCGCAGGTGGTTTCAATGTGATGCTTCATTGAGTATTTCTTCACTTGCCCTAATCCGGGAAATGGATTTCCATGAAGATTTAATAGCTCATTGAGTCCTGTTGTTCTAACGAAAATCCCTGGATTTTTATTTATGTATTCATGGACTTTATCAAGCGCCGACTTAAATTTCCCCCCTGGGTTTGCAGGCGAATCGTCATTGAAAGACGAAAAGTGCCGAACGTACATTGCATCAAATTCATCACCATCAACATAGCTTAGGTGGATGGTGACCACATAAGCCGGACCACCGGCCTCGCTGTACTCTTCACTCAGGATGGTATAGTCGCCAAATCCTATAGCATTTTTATAAGTCCTCCATTCAGTGTGAAGGGAAGAATAAAAGGATTTTTCTTTATAGTCGGCATTTCGGATCTTCTTTTCAAAGAAATCACCAAAAAGCACAACATTATTTAAGCGTGATATTGCACCTGAGTGAACTTTGTCCTTGTTCACGAGGATACAGCTTGCCTCTTGCAATCGGTCAACTAGCGCCTTGTCTATTCCACCCTCTATAAAGATTGCGCTATTAGACAAGGAAAGTTCAAGCTTAGCTAGTAATGATAAGTCATCAGTGCCTCTTACTTTTATGCAGGGAGTGAAATTGGCGGTGATTTTAGTAAGCTCAGACAACCCATCAGAACTCTTGGCAAAATCACCTATGGCCGGGTTCATTATCACCAAAGGAACTATCCCCGATTCGGATAGTGCTTCTAACGTCTTGATTATGGGGGCCAGGTTGCCTCTCACAGGCTCAATCACAGGGCGAATAACGTCAGGCTGAATGTGCCCAGCCAGCTCTCTGAGAGCAATTAGTTCAAATTGCTTACCTCGTAAAATTGGGTAGTACATAGAGCATCCTTACTGAATGTTTTGTTTAGGTTTTCTACAAGGTCGCGCTTTTGATTAGCTCGCAGCTTGAATCCTATTCCTGCCATTAATAACGAGCGAGGAAGTGAAAGCACATACGCCCCCTCGACTTTTCTGCTCTTTTTTAAAGTAGAGCAAAATGCTTTTCGAACATCCTCGGGTGGGGAGTTTTTAAGTATTTCTTCACAGGCAGAAAAAATTTCAGTGTTAGAGTAGTCGATGTTCGATTTGGAAACGGTGGAGGCAATTTCCTTGTACTCACTTACCCGTAAAGATCGCATTAGAATTGAGATGTCAACTGGGTCTTTGGAGACCTCTGCTTCTCGAGTTATGCGCAGGCTTTTCTTAGGGGTAAGCTCGATAATGCCAATGTCATTACGGCAAAGCCCTTGCACCTTGTTTAAATGGGCTTTGCCTACGACAACATATGTTTTGTCAAAAATCTTGCGATAAAATGAAAGTTGCTCTGGTAATCTGTCCAAGTTATCGAAGTCTGACTTTATTTCGTAACAAGTAGAAGTGCCGTTCAATATCACGCAATCAGCCTTGCTACGTCCAACTCTGAACTCCGGTAGAACTGTGGCAGTGTTAACTGAATGTCGTCCAAGCAACAGTCTTTCAGCGACTGTGTTTTTGTAAAAATACTCGCCCCTATAGTTTCTTGAAAGTTCGGAGTATGCGTGATCAATAACTTCGGCTGCTGTGAAGTTTTCTTCAAGCGAATTTTGATAGAGTGCCGCAATGTCCAATAGATAAGAAAAATCTCCAGATGCAATCTCAGCAATGCGCTTGCTTGAGAATAGTCTTGCTGCATCCCTTGTGGTTAACAATCTATTAGCCTCACGTACTGTTATTTCTGCAGTCTACGACCATTTTCATCGTCTCCGAGTCCGCTCTATATCCGTTTAAGTCGAGTCGGAGACAAAGCAAATCAGGACGCCAGCCGCTAAGCGCGCTGCATCTCTGATGCAGGCAGCTTTCCCTGAAACGGAATATACCAGCCGTTGCACCATGATGGGCAGGAGCGCGGTATCTGAAGTGATACCCGGCAAAGAGTACCCAGCTCTTGCTTAAACGTCACAAAATCAGTCAGTCTAAATGTCCGCTTCTGGCTGAAATCTGTCTCCCCCCTTCACGCCCTCCGCTGCGGCATAGCCTGCCCGCCCTACACTGTAATCTGCGACAATCCCGCCTTTGCCCTGATTGCCTCGATCCAGATGACTGACCTCGCCGCCCTGCAGAAGAACCTCGACCACGCCCTGATCGCCGACCGCCATCGTCTGCGCCGGCAGTTGCACGAGCTGCAGAAAAAGCCTGACGAGGCCAAGCAGGCGCAGTGGCTGGAGCGTTTTCAGGCGTCGTGCGCCAAGGTCGAGGCGCGGCGCTTGAGTGTGCCGGTGATGCGTTATGACGACGCCTTGCCGATTGCCGCCAAGCGCGACGAGATCAAGGCAGCATTGGAGAAGAGCCAGGTGGTGGTGATCGCCGGCGAAACCGGTTCGGGCAAGACCACTCAGTTGCCGAAAATCTGCCTGGAGATCGGCCGCGGTCAGCATGGCCTGATCGGTCACACCCAACCGCGGCGTTTGGCGGCGCGCAGCGTGGCCACGCGGGTGGCCGAGGAGATCGGTACGCCGCTCGGTGAGCTGGTCGGCTACCAGGTGCGCTTCGAGGATCAGAGCAAGGACAGCACGCTGATCAAACTGATGACCGACGGCATCCTGCTCGCCGAAACCCAGCACGACCGCTACCTGGAAAAGTACGACACCATCATCGTCGACGAGGCCCACGAACGCAGCCTCAACATCGACTTCCTGCTCGGCTACCTGAAAACCCTGCTGCCGCGCCGCCCCGACCTCAAGGTGATCATCACCTCGGCAACCATCGACCTGGAGCGTTTCGCCAAGCACTTCGGTGGTGATGGGCGGCCGGATGCGCCCATCGTCGAAGTCTCCGGGCGCACCTACCCGGTGGAAACCTGGTATCGCCCGCTGGCCGCTGAGGTGGACGAGGAGGGCGAAAGCCTGCTCGACGACCTGACCGTCGACCAAGGCATTCTCGCTGCACTGGATGAGATCGCCGCCCACGAGAAAAGCGTCGGTCAGCGCCCCGGCGATGTGCTGATCTTCCTGCCCGGCGAGCGCGAGATTCGTGAGGCTGCCGAGGTGCTGCGCAAGGCCAACCTGCGCTTTACCGAAGTGCTGCCGCTGTATGCGCGGCTCACGCCCGCCGAGCAGCAGAAGATTTTCGCGCCCATGGCCGGGCGCAAGATCGTGCTGGCCACCAACGTGGCGGAAACCTCGCTGACGGTGCCGGGCATTCGCTACGTGATCGACAGCGGCACTGCGCGCATCAGCCGCTACAGCTACCGCGCCAAGGTGCAGCGTTTGCCCATCGAGGCGATTTCCCAGGCCAGCGCCAACCAGCGCAAGGGTCGTTGCGGGCGAGTCGAGCCGGGCATCTGCGTGCGGCTGTACAGCGAGGAGGATTTCCTCGGCCGGCCGACCTTCACCGATCCGGAAATCCTGCGCACCAACCTGGCGGCGGTAATCCTGCAGATGCTCCATCTGCGCCTGGGCAGCATCGAGGATTTCCCCTTTATCGAGCCGCCGGATGGCAAGGCCATCAGCGACGGTTTCAACCTCTTGCAGGAACTCTCGGCGGTCAACCGCGAGAGCCAGTTGACGCCCCTGGGCCGCCAGCTGGCGCGCTTGCCCATCGACCCGCGCCTGGGCCGCATGGTGCTCGAAGCGGCCAAGCTCGGCAGCCTGCAGGAGTTGCTGATCGTCGCCAGTGCGCTGTCCGTGCAGGATCCGCGTGAGCGGCCGATGGATCGCCAGCAGGCCGCCGACCAGGCCCACGCGCAGTGGAAGGACGTGGATTCGGATTTCGCCGCGCTGATCAACCTGTGGCGCGGCTTCGAGGAAAAACGCCAGGAACTGGGCAGCAATCCGCTGCGCACCTGGTGCAAGAAGAACTTCCTCAACTACATGCGCTTGCGCGAATGGCGCGATGCTCACCGCCAACTGGTGCTGCTCGCCAAGGATCTGCAACTGGCGCCCGCCAGGGCCGCGGCGCAAACCGCCGAGGGCGGCAAGCCCGCGGCGAAGCCGGTGCAGGCGACCACCGATACCAAGGTCAACGTGATCCTGCGCGAGCAGGCCGAGGCCAGCGAGGCGGCGCAGCGCGCCAAGAGCTATGCCGCAGTGCACAAGGCGATCCTCAGCGGCCTGCTCAGCCAGATCGGCCAGAAGACCGAGGAGGGCGATTACCAGGGGGCGCGGCAGCGGCGCTTCTGGGTGCATCCGTCGTCGGTGATCGGTCGCAAGAAACCCAACTGGATCATGGCCGCCGAGCTGGTCGAAACCACCAAGCTGTTCGCCCGCCAGGTCGCCAAGATCGAGCCGGACTGGATCGAGCCCCTGGCCGGCCACCTGATCAAGAAGAACCACTTCGAGCCCCACTGGGAGAAGAAGCGCGGCCAGGTGGTGGCCTACGAGCAGGTCACCCTGTACGGCTTGATCGTGGTGGGACGCCGCCCGGTGCATTACGGGCCCATCGACCCGCAGGCTTCGCGCGAGCTGTTCATCCGCGAAGGCCTGGTGCGCAGTGAAATCAACAGCCGCGCCAAGTGCCTGAACGCCAACCGCCAACTGCTGGAAAAGCTCGACGAGCTGGAAGCCAAGGCGCGCCGCCGCGACATTCTTGCCGACGAGGAAACCCTGTTCGCCTACTACGAGGCGCGGATTCCAGAGGACATCTATCAGGCCGCCACCTTCGAGAGCTGGTACAAGCGCGAGAGCGCCAAGGACCCGCAACTGCTGCTGATGCGCGAGGAGGACGTGTTGGCCCGCGAGGCCCTGGAAGTCACCGCCGCGCAGTATCCGGACACCCTGCATATCGGCGAGCTGCAATTGCCGCTCACCTATCATTTCGAGCCCAACCACCCCCGTGACGGCGTCACCCTGCGTGTGCCGGCGCCGCTGTTGCCACAACTGCCGGGCGAGCGTCTGGAATGGCTGGTGCCGGGGCTGATCGAAGCCAAGGCCATCGATCTGGTGCGAGGCCTGCCCAAGGCGCTGCGCAAGAACTTCGTGCCGGTGCCGGATTTCGTCGGCGCGGCCCTGAGCAAGCTCACCTTCGGCCAGGGCAGCCTGCCGGAAAGCCTGGGCCGCGAGCTGCAGCGCATGACTGGCGCGCGGATCGACGCCGAGGCATGGGTCGAGGCTACCCGCCAGCTCGAAGACCACCTGAAGATGAACATCGAAGTGGTCGACACCCATGGCAAGCTGCTCGGCGAAGGACGCGACCTGGCCGAGCTGACCGCCCGCTTCGCCGAGGCCAGCCAGGCCGCGCTGGCCATCCCGCAGGCCGACAAGGTGCAGAAGCCGGTGGAAGCCAAGGGCTTTGCCCAAGTTGCCGAGAAGACCCAGCAGAAGGTGGCCGGGCTATCCATGACCGTGTTCCCGGCGCTGGTCGAGGACGGTGGCGTGGTCAAGGAAGGGCGTTTCCCGACCCAGGCCGAGGCCGAGTTCCAGCATCGTCGCGCCTTGCAGCGCCTGCTGCTGCAACAACTGGCCGAGCCGGCCAAATTCCTGCGTGGCAAGTTGCCGGGGCTGACCGAGCTGGGCCTGCTGCACCGCGAGCTGGGCCGCGTCGAGGCGCTGGTCGAGGACATTCTGCTGGCCAGCCTGGACAGCTGCATCCTCGACGGTGAACAGCCGCTGCCCCGCGACGGCGCCGCCCTGGCCGCCCTGGCCGAGAAGAAGCGCGGCGCCTGGACCGAGCACGCCGAAAAGCTGGCCCGCCTGACCCTGGAAATCCTCAAGCTGTGGCACGGCCTGCAGAAGCGCTTCAAGGGCAAGATCGACCTGGCCCAGGCCGTGGCGCTCAACGACATCAAGGCGCAGCTGGGCAACCTCGTGTATCCCGGCTTCGTACGCGAAACCCCGGCCGAATGGCTCAAGGAACTGCCGCGCTACCTCAAGGCCATCGAACAACGCTTCGACAAGATCGCCGCGCAACTGCAGCGCGACCGCGTATGGAGCGGCGAGCTGGCCGGCTATTGGGAGCAGTACCAGGCGCGCTTGGGCAAGCACCTGCAGGAAGGCAAGCGCGACCCCAACCTGACCCTGTACCGCTGGATGCTCGAGGAATACCGTGTCTCTCTCTGGGCCCAGCAGTTGGGCACCAAGATAGCGGTATCGGACAAGCGCTTGAGCAAGCAGTGGAGCCAGGTGGAAGGCTGAGGGGTATCTCGTAGCCCGAGTCGAGCGTAGCGACACCCGGGAATCGCCCTGGGAATCGTTGCGCTCAACCCAGGCTACGGAGCGGTTCTGCTTTGGCATTTGTGGGAGCGCGCCATGCGCGCGAGATCACGGGTATGGCCCGTTCCCACAAGGGTAAGGTGTCCCATGATATAGGCGCGCGAGGTCTCAGCCCGTAGGGCGGATGTCGCTTTTTACATCCGCCATGGTGGATCGGTTAAGCGAGATCCACCCTACGCCTGACGGGCTTTCGGAACTTGGGTCGCGAAATGATGCTTGGCGCCATAGCCCAAAAGGCTATGGCGCTTTGCTTTCGATCAGCCTTCGCGGTCGCTCGTTTGCCAGCCGCCTTTGCCGTCCAGGTCGAGCTGCTGGTTGTGGAAGGCGGCGAGGGTGTTGCGGTGGCCGACGCTGATCAACAGGGTGTCGGGCAGCTCGCGGCGCAGCAGGGTGTAGAGCGCCTGCTCCAGGCCTTCGTCCATGGCCGAGCTGGATTCGTCGAGGAAGGCCACCGCCGGGCGGTTGTAGAGCAGGCGGGCGAAGGCCAGGCGTTGCTGTTCACCCAGGGACAGGACGCGGCTCCAGTCACCGGGCTCGTCCAGGCGAGTTGCCAGGTGCGGCAGGCACACCTGTTCCAGCACCCGTTGCATACGCTCGCGGTCGTCGCCCGGTTCGGTTGGGTAAGCCAGTGCGCTGCGCAGGTCGCCCAGCGGCAAGTAAGGGCGTTGGGCGAGGAACAGCGCCTGGTGCCCGGTGGGCCTTGCCACCTGCCCGTCTGCGTAGGGCCACAGCCCGGCGATGGCGCGCAGCAGGGTGGTTTTGCCGCAGCCTGAAGGGCCCCGTACCAGCAGGGCCTGGCCGGCGTGTAGATCAAGTTTGAGGCCCGCGACCAGCAACTGGCCGTCCGGGCGCTGCAGGTGTAGGTCATTCACTTTCAGGCCGCTGGCCTGGGAATTGGTGGTTACCTGCGGCAGCTCGCGGGCCTGCTGGTTGGCGTCGAGCAGGCCGCTCAGGCGGTCGAGGGTGGCGCGGTACTGGGCGAAGGTGTCGTAGCTACTGCGGAAAAACGACAGCGAGTCCTGTACCTGGCCGAATGCCTGCGCGGTCTGCATCACGTCGCCGAGCTTGATGGCGCCGCTGAAGAAGCGCGGCGCCTGGAGGATGAAGGGGAACACCACCGCCACCTGGCTGACGCCGAGGTTGAAGCCGTCGAACTTCAGGCTTCGGTAGACCAGCGCCCAGAGGTTTTCCACCAGTGCGCCGAAGCGGCCCAGCAGGGTACGCCGCTCCACGTCGCGGCCCTGGTAGAAGGCGACGTTTTCGGCGTATTCGCGCAGACGCACCAGAGCGTAGCGGAAGTTGGCCGAGCGCTGTTCGTTGAGGAAATTAAGGCGGATCAAGGGGCGGCCGAGGCGGAAGGCGATCAGCGTGGCGATGATCACGTAGAGATACACGGCGAATACCATCGCCCGTGGAATCTCCACGCCGGCCACGCTCAGCGGTGCGGACAGCCCCCAGAGGATGGCGCTGAAGGCCACCAGCGACACCAGCGCGCTGACCGCGCCGAGCGAGAGCTTGAGCGAGCTGGAAACGAAGGCGGCGATGTCCAGCTCGATGCGCTGGTCGGGGTTGTCGACCGGCTGCGCGAGGAACTGGCCCCTGTAGTAGGCATCGCCCTTGAGCCAGTCGTCGGTCAGGCGCCCGTTGAGCCAGGTACGCCAATGGATGCTCAAGGACTGGCTCACGTAGAAGTCGAACAGCGCACGCGCGACATGGATGCTGGCGAGGATGGCGAAGACGCCCAGCAGAAACCAGAACGCCTGCTGATCCAGCCCCTGCAGGGCGCTGTAGAAGCCGTTGTACCAGAACGAAAACAGCACATCCATGCGCACCGCGAACAGCGCCAGTAGCAGGAGCAGTGCGAAGGTCAGCAGCGGCCGCCAACTGTTGCGCGGGCTGAGATAGGGCCCGGTGATCTGCCAGAATTGTCGGCCCCAGCGGGTGAAGCGGATAAGGGCGGTGGCGGTGAGGGTGAAGCCGATAAAGGTGCACAGCGAGGCGATGGCCAGCCAGATCAGGCTGTCGCTAAGAGCTTGGTGCCAATCCATAAGATCTAGGGTCCGCGATGCTTCGACAGGAAGGGAGTGCCGGAGGGCCGGCTGCCGAGACTACAAGCGTGGGTGACACGCCTACTGGAGACTTGTTTTCGCTGCGTTGGTTTCTGGCTGCCTTGTTTTTTTGCAGGACTGATGGCGGCCGTTCAGGTTGCGCTCGTGTGCGCCGTGAAAGTGACCCCGCAGCCTGTAGGGCGGATGTCGCTGTTTACATCCGCCATGATGGATCGGTGAAGCGTGATTCACCCTGCGGGATTAGTCGAGTACTTTCAGGCCAGGCCATTTCGCTAGCCAATCTTTGTTCTGTAGCCGCTTAAGAAACAGATGTCTTTTCTTGTCTCGAAATCTTCCGGCTGGGCGTACGACAAGATCGAAAAGGTCGTTCAGGCCAAAGGGCGCAGCAACCTCCAATTCATCATCAGCGTTTAGCCGCACCGCGACTGCCGTGGCAGTTTCGGGCCAGTAACGCATTGCATCCGTCGCCGATTCATAAGGCCGGTCGCCGTTGCGCAGGTGCATGCGTGCCTGGTTCTTCACTGACCAGTCGAGCCCTTTATCAACATTCTGCAGCTGGGCTTTCAATTCGCTATCTCGCTCCGGCGAGGCATTGCCGCGGTCGAACCAGATCACGTCGATATCGGATGGCAGAGAAGAGCTGGCTCGACCGTGCCGGTGATCCCAGACGGCGCTGCGGACGAAGCCTGCTGCCACCCAGCAGTCAGGCAGATGCAGGGCTCGGACCTGCTGCAGTATTCGCCTGCGATACTTATCGGCGTTCAGCAGGGCAACCAGGGTAGGTAAGTGGCTCATGGGCGGATCGTATCAAGCATCGAGATTAAGACCGTAGTAGGTCGTCTGACTCCTCGTGCGAATCCTCTGCAGGCACTTGGGATTTATTTCCTTTGTGCGCGGTCACTCACGGTGGATTTGTTGCTGTGACGTCATGCTTGTTCAGCGACTAAACCACCGACCCGAACACACATAAGGAGCATGTGATGGAGATGAAGATACTGGCCAGCGGTATTGGCGCAGCGTTACCCAAAACCAGCATTGGTTTCAGCCTGTTTAGCGGTGTTTACATTCAGCTAAGGCGTTCTAGCAGCGATCAGCCGCAGACCTTTGGCATTGCCTCCGGTCCTGAAATAGGTGGCAACAGCGGTACGCTGATCGCCGGCCATATCGAAACGGCCTGGATGAAGATCGATACCATCAAGCACGCTTGGCTGTGCAGCCGCTCTTCGCTGGTTGGCAAGCTAGGTGAAGTCGAGTTAAAGGGGACGCTGGCATTCAGCGGTACCGTTGATGTGAATTTCACCATTTATGATGCGAGCAATGAATCTACCTTCTCGCTCAGCCGGATCAAGGTCGAATCCAAAGGTGGGCAACTGGCAGACACTAAAATTCGCGGTGTGATCAAGGACATGATGGGCAAGACTCAGAACGGGAGCGCGCTCTGTGCACAGCCGTGAAGTGAGAGGTTTTCGCCGGCTGCAGACCTTCTGCAACCTGATATTGCTGGTGCTTCAGCTGATTACCGTGGCGGCGTATTGGGGGCTTGTTGATGCAAGGCCCCAATACATGGCCATCAGTGAGGGGCTTTATCCAGATAGTGAGCTGCTGATGAACAGTCAAATCGCTGAATGGATGGTGTCGATGCCGGCGTTCTTGGCAGTAGCGGCCCTGTTTTTAGGAGGTATCGCCAAAGAGTTCATCGGGATCAGCAAAGGACGACGTATTTTGATCAATCTGGCCCTTCTGATCTTGCTGGTGGCTATGTTCGGCATTGCCGCATTCCCATTAAGTCCGAACGTCTAAACCTGTGAGTTCGTTCGTGAATGGCGACAGAGGCTTTCGCGAATGAGCTCGCGCCAAGCAGCCAGCCTACCATAGCGCTTCCCTGCACCCGACACACCCGCTCATCAATCGCCCGCCAGACCGCAGGGCCGTTAACCCGAACCTTTCGCGAAACGGTTTCGTCGTACCTGAACGAGCCATGCGCAGGAGAGGGACATGCTGACTGATCCGAAGACCCGTTATCGACCTTACACAGACGCGTCCGGGGGCTGGGGGTCGGCCAAGTCGGTGGCGGGTATCCTGCTGCGCGAACAGGCGGTGGTGAAGATCGGCGCGGCGCTCCTGAGGCAGAACAAGCCCGACGGTTTTTCCTGTGTGAGTTGCGCCTGGGCCAAACCGGGCGACACTCGCCCGATGGAATTCTGCGAGAACGGCGCCAAGGCTACGGCGTGGGAGTTGACGGCCAAGCGCACCAGCCCGGCGTTCTTCGCCGAGCACAGCGTTAGCGAGTTACGCAGCTGGTCGGCCCATGCGCTGGAGCAGCACGGGCGCCTGACTCATCCCATGCGCTACAACCCGGGCACCGACCGCTATGAGGAAACCAGTTGGGAAGCTGCCTACCAGGAAATCGGCGTGGGCCTGCGCGCCTTGCAGCCCGACGAGGTGGTGTTCTACGCCTCCGGCCGTGCCTCGCTGGAAGCGTCGTTCATGTACCAGCTACTGGCCCGCGCCTACGGCACCAACAATCTGCCGGACAGCTCCAACATGTGCCACGAAAGCACATCGGTGGGTCTGCAGGAGAGCATCGGCGTGCCGGTCGGCACGGTGACCCTGAACGATTTTGCGCACACCGACTGCCTGCTGTTCTTCGGCCAGAACGTCGGCAGCAATGCGCCGCGCATGCTGCACCAGTTGCAGGAAGCACGACAGCGCGATGTGCCGATCATCACCTTCAACCCGCTCAAGGAGCGTGGCCTGCAGGAGTTCGTGAACCCGCAGTCGCCGTTGGAGATGCTCGGCCCGAACTCGACGCAGATCAGCACCCAGTATCACCAGGTCGCCATCGGCGGCGACACCGCGGCCATCGTCGGCGTCGCCAAGGCGCTGCTCGATCTGCATGACGCGGCCCGGCAGCGTGGCGAGCCCGGTGTGCTGGACATGGCCTTTATCGCCGAGCACACCAGCGGCGCCGATGAATTCATCGCCTATGTACGGGACCAAGGGTGGGCGCAGATCGAGGCCATCACCGGCCTCAAGCGCGCGGCCATGGAGGCCACGGCGCTGGTCTACGCGCAGTCGCAGCGAGTGATGATCGTCTACGGCATGGGCCTGACCCAGCACCGCCAGGGTGTGCAGAACGTGCAGATGCTGGTGAACCTGCTGCTTCTGCGCGGCAATATCGGCAAGCCGGGCGCCGGCATCTGCCCGGTGCGTGGCCACTCCAACGTACAGGGGCAGCGTACCGTCGGCATCACCGAAGACCCGGCCAAGGTGCCGGGCGAGCTGATCGAGCGGCACTTCAATTTCAAGGTGCCCGAGCGCATGGGCCTGAACACCGTCGATGCCTGCAATGCCATGCTCGATGGTCGGGTGCGCGGTTTCGTCAGCCTGGGCGGCAACTTCCTGCGCGCGGTGCCGGATACCGGGCAGATCGAGCCGGCCTGGCAGCGCCTGGCGCTCAACGTGCAGGTGGCCACCAAGCTCAACCACTCGCACCTGCTGCCGGGCGAGCAGGCCTGGCTGCTGCCGTGCCTGGGGCGCATCGAGATCGACCGTCAGGACGGCGTCGAGCAGAGCCACAGCACCGAGGACAGCACCGGCTGCATCCATGCCTGGAGCGGCAAGAGCGAGCCGGCCAGCGAGCATTTGCGCTCGGAGCCGGCCATCATCGCCGGGCTGGCCCGCGCCACGCTAGGCGCCGAGATCGGCATCGACTGGGACGCCTGGCGCCGTGATTACGGGCTGGTGCGCAAGGCTATCGCCACGATCTACCCCGAGATCTTCCACGATTTCGAGGTGCGCATGTGGGAGCCCGGCGGCTTCCATCGACCGCTGGCCGCCGCGCAGCGCAAGTGGGCGACCGAGAGCGGCAAGGCGCAGTTCGCGGTGCCGCAGCAGCTCGTTGTCGATAATGACGTGAGCGAAGCTTATGGCCGACGCGACGTGT
Source organism: Phytopseudomonas straminea (assembly GCF_900112645.1). Lineage (GTDB taxonomy): Bacteria > Pseudomonadota > Gammaproteobacteria > Pseudomonadales > Pseudomonadaceae > Aquipseudomonas > Aquipseudomonas straminea. The sequence goes on from NZ_FOMO01000003.1 coordinate 200,025, forward strand.
TGCAGCTGATGACGATCCGCAGCAATGACCAGTTCAACACCACCGTCTATGGCTACGACGACCGCTTTCGTGGCGTGCATGGCACCCGATCGGTGATCTTCATGAACACCGACGATATCGTTCGCCTTGGCCTGGCCGGCGGCGACTGGGTGGATGTGACCACTGCCGTGGAGCCGGAGGTGGAGCGCCAGGTCGGGCCGCTGCAGATTCTTGCCTATGACATCCCCCAGGGCTGCTGCGCTGCCTATTACCCGGAGTGCAATCCACTGGTGCCGCTCTGGCACCACGCCGAACGCAGCAAGGTGCCGGCGGCCAAGTCCATTCCCGTGACCCTGAGCCCAAGCACCGCGGTGGCGCCTGGCGATGTGCGGCCGAGGCTGATCGCCGCCCAGCGCTGATCGAACCAGTCGTTTCGCTGTGGGACAAGCGAAACGGCCGTGCTAGAGCGGCTCATGCCCGCTGCTCGGAAGGCTTGAACTTCAAGCGGCGGGCTTTTCTCCCAACTTGGAACGCAGGCGATTTTCGCCTGCGGCGATTGCGCTTCAGACGTGGCGGCAACCGTGAATCCAAGCACAGGAGAATCCGATGACCCGCAATACCTCCAACCAATTCGCCATGCAGAACCCGCTGACCCAGTATCCGCAGCCCGAGTTCCCCGCGCAGCATCAGCCCGAGCCAGGCCTCGATGCCAAGATGAAGCCCGAGCCCGACCACGGCGAAGAAAGCTATATCGGCTTCGGTCGCTTGGCCGGGCGCAAGGCACTGATCACCGGCGCCGATTCCGGTATTGGCCGTGCGGCTGCCATCGCCTACGCCCGTGAAGGTGCGGACATCGTGCTCAATTACCTACCCGAGGAAGAGCCGGATGCCCAGGAAGTCATCAAGCTGATCGAGGCAGAGGGCCGGCGTGCGGTGGCGATTCCCGGCGACCTGAAGGACGAAGTCTTCTGCGTATCCCTGGTGCGAGACGCAGTCGAGGCGCTCGGCGGCCTGGACATTCTGGTCAACGTGGCCGGCAAGCAGATCACCCAGAAGCATATTTCCGAGATTACCACCGAGCAGTTCGACCACACCTTCAAGACCAACGTCTACGCCATGTTCTGGCTGTGCAAGGCGGCAGTGGCGCATATGCCGCCAGGTGCGGCGATCATCAACACGGCCTCAATTCAGTCCTACGATCCATCCGGCACGCTGCTCGATTACGCGTCCACCAAGGCGGCCATCGTCGCCTTCACCAAGGCGCTGTCGAGCCAGGTGATCGAGCAGGGCATCCGCGTCAACGCGGTCGCGCCGGGGCCAATCTGGACCGTGCTGCAGCCCAGCGACGGCCAGCCCCAGGAGAAGATCCCCACCTTCGGCTCTCAGGTGCCAATGAAGCGCCCGGGTCAACCGGCCGAATGTGCCCCGCTGTACGTGCTGCTGGCGTCTCAGGAATCGAGCTACATCACTGGTGAAACCTTTGGGGTGACCGGCGGCAACCCGCTGCCGTAAGGCCCGGGGCCCGCAGTACGCCCGCTGCGGGCCCGTTTACGAAATTACATTGTTGCCTGGTCCATTCGCCGCAGCTTGCGGCCGCCGAGCGATATCTGGAGGTTGATCTTTTACGCTTATTGCTCGAGCTTGCGACGCGTTTCTTCAGAAGCCTGTTTGATCTTTTCCGCTTCCTGCTCCTTGGTCTTGATGGTTGTCGGGGTAATGGCCCGATCCATCGCCTCGGTCTTCTCACCGTGGCGCTGAGTTTGCTTTTTCACCACGTTGACGTCTTCGCCTTGCACATCCTTGGCAGGGCTGTTAGGTGGCGTCGAATCGATTGGTTTCTGGCTCATGGGTTTCCTCCTGGCTGTGGGCTGTGAGTCAGCCCCTTGTTAATTACGAGGCCCTGAGGGCTGACGAGTTCGAACAATCGCCGTCTGTATCCGGATGCTTCAAATCCACGGATTTCGGGGCTTCCGGCCGGCAGAAAAGCTGAATCCCTGGGCATCGGCCGAATCGAATCCGGAGACGCTCGACAATCACTCGATGGGAGAACGACATGGGCCAATTCCGGATTTACCTCGATGACGAACTGCTCTGTGCGACCACCTCGCCGGCACTGGCGCAGGCCGCCTGGAACCGTGCCTCGCGCGATGCTCGTGTAGCCGAAAAAGGCGGTTGGGTACGTGCCTACGAAGGCGAAGTGACCGTGGCGGAAATGCACCCCGAACCACGCGTCGGCCACCCGTGGCCGGACGGCCGAGACCATCAGCCGGACCTGCGCGATGTGTGGGACAGCCTGATGCGGCTGCTTCAGCAGCAGGGCCTGGATGACCAGGCGATGACCAATGCGCTGAACCGTTTCGGGCTTGCGACCACGAGCGTGCAGGGTTCGGTCAAGGATGAGCTGGGTGGGCGCACCGTACCCACCGCGGCAGAGCTGGTGGTGCTGCTCGATGCCATCCAGCAGGATCGTCAGCGCGAGCCCGAGGCCTAAGTGTTGCAGTCATGGCAGGCGCGCCTTGTTCACGCAGTGGCGATTGAACAGCTCGGGTTTGTCCAAGCGAATGCGTGCTTCGATCTGCTCGATGATGGCGAATACTTCCGTCGGAGTCAGCGATGTCCTGCAGGGGATATCGCGTACTTCGAGAGAGGTTTCCGAGTCCTTTTCTGAAAGATGCACGACCATACTGGTCGGCGACTGTAATGACACTTGTACAACAAGTGGCTGGAAATAGTTGTACAGCAATGCTGCAGCGTCCAGGAATTTAAGCTTTGCCACATTTATTGCTCTCGGTATTACTCCTTTATTACCGGTATTAGTGGCAGTCCGGACTTTCTTGTCAAATCAATAGTTCTGCTTTATTTGCTCTGCTCGGGTGAAGTCGGCGGTTTGGGCATGCCACGCGGGCCAATAAACCCCCAGATGATCAAACCAATGACCGGCAGCAACAGAATAATCAATGCCCACATCAGTCGGGTATTGAAGCGCTTTTCACTGCGCCACAGATTCATGATGGTGACCAGGTCGACGAAAGCGATGACGACAAAGGCGCCGAGCCAGAATAGTAGGGATGGATCGCCCATGGCGGAACTCCTGTGGTTGCGGCGAAGCCATGGATATTGGGTTCGCAAGGTTAGACGGAAGCTGGAGGGCGTCTTACCCGTGTTGAGGCCGTTACATGCACAAAGCGCCTCGACCTGTCACCGGAATAATTACCCTGTTCAATTACGAAGTATCCCGGTACCATTAAGTTCGCGTGAAAAGATGATCGGCCATGCTGGCCTTTTAATATAAAACGCAGTGAATGCTTTTTAGGCGTGCATGATGCCCGTGCAATAAAGGCGATTCATGCAAAATGCAATTACCTTGCACAAGCGTAAGCGGCTCCATAGGCAATAAAACCGGAGTATTCGTCACATTGAAAAGTTGGCATGTGTGATGCACCCGTTCAGGTGCATTAATCAATAGCTGTCTGCCGACCAATAAAAGGATCACCGATGAATACTGCCGCGCTCGACCAACTGAGCATCGCTTTACCGGATTACAATGTTTCCATTACCCCGCGCCCGGATGGCATGTACCTGCTGAGCATCAGTCGGGAGGGTGAGTCCATCTTTCTCAAGGCTGTCGACAAGGCGGCCATCGACACCGAGGACGGTGCTCGCGCGCTCGAGCGCGAAATCCTGCGGGACCACAAGCTGGTCAGTGGCGAAGTGAACTGGAAGGGCGCTGGCGCGCAATGGGTAACGCGCAAACTGCCGACCTTCACTGGCGCCCCGGTCAACCCGACTGCTGCGAAGATGATGTGGTCGCGCCGCAACCTGGACTCTCTGCATTGAGTGCAGCGCACCCACAAAAAAGCCCCGCATCGTCGGGGCTTTTTTGTGGGTCATGAGGGCTTGTCAGGCGCATCGCAACATCAGGATTTGCCGAGCAAGCGCGAGGCATCGAAGCCCATGCGCATGTTGCCCCAGTGGCGCCCCTCGAAGAAGAACGGCACGTCGATCTCGGTCATGATCTCGCCGGTGTCGCGCAGGTAGGTCTGCAGCAGGAAGCGCTGAGTGTTGCCCGCCGCGCGCAGGCCCACCGGGTCGGAGAACATGCGCTTGTTGCGGCACACCGGCAGGTCGACGGCGCGGTTGCCGGTTGGCGGCTTCGACACCCAGCTGTTGTTCACCGGGCAGTAGCCCTTGTTGTCGACGATAAAGGTCACGATGCCGCCTTGCGTACCCTTGGTCAGACGGTCGATCTCTTCCTGGCAGATCTGCGCGAAGCGTTCGGTGTATCCGGTCAAGTACTGCTTGGGATCGGTATTGGGGATCAGCTTGTAGTTCTGGTCGAACAGGTTCACGCCTTCGCGCTGCAGTGTTGCCAGGCGCGCTTGCAGGGCGTCACGGCACTGGGTCGCGCGAGTGATGGCAGCGTCGAGTTCGCCCTCGCCAAGTACGAAGCGACCGAGCAGTTCCTGCACCCGTTCGGCAACGCCTGAGAGATCACGGGTAGCGGTGGCCGAGCGCTGCATGCGCTGGTCGATGGCCTGGCTGTCGGCGTGGATCTGGGTGACGCGATCGTTGATGCCAGTATTGGCATCGGCCACCTGCTGGATGTGCTCGGCGATCTCCGCCAGCTTGCTGGTGGTGGATTCGAAGTCGCCGATCATCGTCTCGAAGTGCCCTGTGGCACGCTCGACCACCACCTGGGTTTCACGGGCGCTCTGGCTGATGCGTGCGGTCTGCTCGTGGGTGGTGCTGACTTCCTTGAGCATGGCGTCGATGTTTTGCGAGATGTCGCCGGTGGCTTGGCTGACGTTCTGCGCCAGGGTGCGCACCTCATCGGCGACCACTGCGAAACCACGGCCGCTTTCGCCGGCACGGGCCGCTTCGATGGCGGCGTTGAGGGCCAGCAGGTTGGTCTGCGAAGAAATCTGCTGGATCAGGCCGACCACCGATTTGATATTCGACGAACGCTCGTTGAGCGCCGAAACCAGGGTGCTGAATTCGTTGAGGCTGTTGGAAATGGCGCTGATGTTGCCGGTGACTTCCAGGAGTTCCGCGTAGGAGTCCTGTGCCATGCCGAGGTTATGTGCGGTGGTCGCCGAGATCGCCTGAGTCTGCTGCGACACCTCGTCGATACGGCCGACAGCGATGTTGCTCTCGCTCATCACCTCATTGGCGAAGCGCGCCTGGTGGGTGGCGCTGTCGCTGGAGTCGCTGATGTTCTTCAGCGAGCGGGCCGATTCCACGGCGATCTGCACGGTCAGTGCCTGCACGTTACTGATGATCTCGCGCTGCTTGGCCAGGAAGCGGTTGCAGGTGCTGGCCAGGGTACGGATTTCGTCGTGGGTGAGCAGGGGCAGGTCGCGGGACAGGTCGCCTTCACCGCTGGCGATTTCTTCCAAAGCGCGGGTCATGTTGTCGACCGGGCGTACGATCAGGTGGCGGAAATACCAGACCATGAAACTGACCATGCCCAACGTGAACAGCGCGCTGAGCGTCAGCGCCGTGCCCAGGGTGTCGAGCTTGCCTTCGACCTGCTTGAGCAATGCCGGGTCGAGTTGGGCACCGTGCAGCAGCTGCACGATATCGGCGCGCAGGCTCAAGGCCACCCAGACCAGCAGGCCACTGACCACCACTAACAAAAAGAGGCTGGAGAGCTTTTTGGTCAAGGTATCGAAAAAGTGCATTTCGATGGAATCGTACAGCGACTTTAACGACTGCATGCCGCAGCTCCTGACAGAGAAATAATCCTTGGATTTCCATTACTTCGACCAGAAGCGCGGAACCTTTAACAAAGGGGGCTCTGTTCGCCGACGTTCCACGCGATTTGTCGGATGTTCCACCGCGGGGCGGCGAGTGTAGTGCTTCGCTTGTGACCGTTAAAGAGTGGTTACACAAAAAATGGCGTCAATTGGCCACTCGTACAAACGACACTACCGGCACAGGGCCGGTAGCGCTTTGTTGCACAAAGAAGAGCTTAGCCGCGCTGGCCGAACTCCGCCTGCTGGGCGGTCCACCCAGCCACGTGCTCGCTTAGCGACAGGCCCAGGCCGGGGCGGTTCGGCACCAGCATGCGGCCATCGCGGGTTTCCAGGCGCTCGTTGAACAGCGGTTCGAGCCATTCGAAGTGTTCGACCCAGGGTTCGGTCGGGTAGGTGGCAGCCAGGTGCACGTGCAACTCCATGGCGAAGTGCGGGGCGAGCATCACTCCAGCATGTTCCGCCATGGCGGCGATTTTCAGGAACGGCGTGATACCGCCGACGCGCGGCCCATCAGGCATCAGGTAGTCAGCGCCGCGGGCTTTGATGAACTCGGCATGCTCGGCGACGCTGGTGAGCATCTCGCCGGTGGCGATTGGCGTGTCGAAGGCCGCGGCCAGAGCGGCGTGGCCTTCGGCGTCGTAGCAGTCCAGCGGCTCCTCAATCCATACCAGGTTGAATTCCTCGAAACGCCGGCAAATGCGCTGGGCGGTGGGGCGATCCCACTGCTGGTTGGCGTCGACCATCAGCGGGAAGTCGTCGCCCAGGTGCTGGCGAATGGTGGCGACGCGGTGCAGGTCGAGGGCCGAGTCGGGCTGGCCGACCTTCAGCTTGATGCCGCCAATGCCCTTCTCGCGCGATAGATCGGTGTTGACCTTTAGCTGGTCCAGCGGCGTGTGCAGAAAACCGCCAGAGGTGTTGTAGCAGCGCACCGAGTCGCGCTGGGCGCCGAGCAGGCGGGCCAGGGAGAGGCCCGCGCGCTTGGCTTTCATGTCCCACAGGGCCACGTCGAAGGCGCCGATCGCCTGGGTCGACAAACCGCTGCGGCCCACTGAGGCGCCGGCCCAGCACAGTTTGGTCCACAGCTTCTGGATGTCGCTGGGGTTCTCGCCGAGCAGTGCCGGGGCGATTTCCTGGGCATGGGCGAACTGACCGGGGCCGCCGGCGCGCTTGGAGTAGCTGAAGCCCAGACCGCGGTGGCCGTCCTTGCTTTCGATCTCCACGAACAGCATGGCGATCTCGGTCATCGGCTTTTGCCGGCCGGTCAGTACCTTGGCATCGCTGATCGGGTTGGCCAGGGGCAGGAAGACCGAGGCGATGCGCACCCAGGCGATCTGGTCCTGGTCTGCACAGCTTTGGGAAAGGGTGTGTTCACTCACGCGGATTACCTCGCTTGACGTTCTTGTTGGCGCCGCCAGGTGGTGTGAATCACTGGCTTGAATTCGGACGTTAAGCTGATTAGGTAATCATTCAAGGGATTGGGTAGGGCTTTGGGACTGCTTCAAGGCAGAAGCGGACATCGAGCGCCGCGGCTCTTGTAGGAGGAGCTTTAGCCCCGAGCTTTATGAAGATGCAAAGAGCTCGGGCCTAAAGGCCCTCCTACACGTTCGCGCGACCGACCGCTTCCGCCACCAATCAGCCAAGCAGTGATGTAAGCCCTCACGCACTCTGCCGCTCGACGATGCTGAAACCGGTATCGATGCGCACCTTAATCGGCTTTTCGTCGGGATGCTCGAGGCGCTGGAGCAGGGCGCGGGCGGCCTGTTGGCCAATCTCGGCGCCGTTGATGCGTACCGTGGACAGCGACGGCTGCAGGTGCGCGGCGACGTTCAGATCGCCAAAGCCCATCACTGCCATATCGTCCGGCGCGCGGATGCCACGCTCGGTAGCTTCGACCAGCACGCCATGGGCCAGGGTGTCGGAGCTGCACACCAGCACTTGCGGGCATTCGCCAGCGCCCAGCAGGCGTTGCAGGCCCTCGCGGCCGAGGTCGGCCGTCGCCGGTGGCGGCAGCACGATGCGCGGTACATCGGTGATGCCCTGGCTGGCGATTTCGGCGACCAGGCTGTCGCAACGGCGCTGGCCGCGCGGGTCATCGAGGGTGATCACGGCAAAGCGGCGATAACCCTTGCCGGTTAGATAGCGCGCAGTGGCCACACCGACCGCTTCATGGGAAAAACCCACCAGCATGTCCAGCGGCCGCGGCGCCAGATCCCAGGTTTCTACGATGGGAATACCCGAGCGCGACAGGCGCGTGCGGCTGGCCTCGGTGTGCAGGGTGCCGGTCAGCACGATGCCATCGGGGCGGCGGCGCAGGATGGTGTCGAGCAGTTGTTCCTCACGCTCGGCGCTGTAGTTGGTCAGGCCGATGAGGGTTTCGTGGCCGGCCTCGGTAAGGGTGTCGATCAGTGCCTGCACGGTGTCGGCGAAGATCGAGTTGGCCACGGTCGGCACTAGCAGGGAAATCAACCGGCTGCGCTGCGTGGCGGCGCCGGTGAGCATGGCCGGTACGTAGCCGGTCAGCTGTACCGCGCGGAATACCTTTTCGCGCAACTCGGCGCGTACGATCTCCGGCTGGTTGAGGGTACGCGATACGGTGATCGGCGACACCCCGGCAACCTTGGCGACATCGGCCAGGGTCGGCGCCTTGCCCGTCGGCAGGTTCGGGCGCTTGCGGGTGGGGCGGTCATCACTCATGGTCGTCCTCGCGCGGCTGGTCAGCAGGCGATAGTATCAAGCCAGGCGATGACCGCGCGCTTGCTACAAGCGTTGCGCTATGCTGCGCCTCGGCTCGCTCCCCATGTGCCACTCACTCTCTCCCGACCCGGCTGACAGGCGCCAAGGCTGCCTGACAAGGATTCGTTGATGCCCAGTAATCTGGAGCTGTTCGCCAATATCGCCAACCTGATCGCCGTTTTGCTGGCGGCGCGCAACAGTGTGCACACATGGTCGGTGGGCATCGTCGGTTGCCTGCTGTTCGGCTGGCTGTTCTTCACCGTGCAGCTGTACGCCGATGTCACCCTGCAGGGCTTTTTCATCGTCACTAGCGCCATGGGCTGGTGGGCCTGGTTGCACGGCAACGCTGGCGGTGAGTTGCCGATCAGCCGTACGCCGCCTCAAGCACTGCTCGGTTACCTGGCCCTGGCGGTCATCGTCGCGGTTGCCTACGGCCTGTTGCTGCATCGTTTCACCGACGCCTATGCGCCGTTGGTGGATTCCCTGGTGCTGACCTTCAGCGTGCTGGCGCAACTGCTGCTGATGCGCCGGCGCGTGGAAACCTGGTACGGCTGGCTGCTGGTCAACACCCTGGCGGTGCCGCTGTTCGCCTCCCGCGAGTTGTACCTCACCGCCGGGCTTTACGTGCTGTTCTGGTGCAACGCCTGGTACGGCCTGTACCGCTGGCGTCGCGAGCTGCAGGGCCAGGAGCGGTTGGCCTGAGATGCGCAAAGCCTTTCAACGCGCCCTGGTGGTCGGCAAGTTTTCACCTTTGCACCTGGGCCATGAGTTGCTGATCCGCGAGGCGCTGGCCCAGTGCGAGCAGCTCCACCTGCTCAGCTACTCGTTGCCGGAGTTGCCCGGCTGCGAGGCGCCACGCCGCGAGCGCTGGTTGCAGACGCGCTTTGCCGATGTGCCAGCTTTGGTGGTCACCCAGGCGCGTATCGACGCCTGGCGTGGCGAGGGCCGGGTGCTGCCTGATCTGCCGCACAACGAGGCGCCCGATCACCAGCAGCGCCAGTTCGTCGCCGAGCTGTGCCAGGGTGTGCTTGGCACCACGGTCGATGCGGTGTTCACCAGTGAAAGCTATGGCGATGGCTTCGCCGCGCACCTGGCGCAGTGCTTTGGCCATCCGGTGCAGCATGTCTGCATCGATCAGGCGCGGGCTGCCGTGCCGATCTCCGGTACTCGCTTGCGTGAAGATCCCCACCGGCTCAAGGCATTTCTGGCGCCGCCGGTGTATGCCGATTTCGTCGAGCGCATCGTGCTGCTGGGCGGCGAGTCTACCGGCAAGAGTAGCCTGGCCGCAGCCCTGGCCCAGGCGTTGGGCAGCGTGTATGTCGCCGAGTATGGGCGCGAGTGTTGGGAGGCGCGGGGTGGCGAGTTGCAGTACGACGATCTGCTGCATATCGGCCGTACCCAGGTCGCCCGCGAGAACGCTGCCGCCGAGCGCGCCAACCGGTACCTGGTCTGCGATACCTCGCCGTTGACCACGCTGTTCTACAGCGGCGCGATGTTCGGTGACGCCGAGCCCGAGTTGCAGCGCCTGGCCGAGCGGCCTTATACGCACACCTTCCTGTGCGCTGACGACTTTCCCTTCGTGCAGGACGGCACCCGCCAGGACGAAACCTTTCGCCGTCGCCAGCAGGCCTGGTATCGCGACGAGTTACAGCGCCGCGGCTGCATCTATCACGAGTTGCGCGGCTCCCTCACCGAACGCGTCGCCCAAGCCATCAAAATGCTGCAAAGCCCCGTGCCACAAGCGTAAGCGGCCACTTATCCCTGGGGCTGAACCAAAGGAATCGGCGCCTCCTCGGACTCTAGAACAGGCACTCAAACCCTCGTTCTGGAGAGCAGCATGCGCGCATTGACCTATCACGGCAGCCACGACGTTCGCGTCGACAACGTACCCGACCCCATCATCCAGGAGCCGGACGACATCATCCTGCGGGTGACCGCCACGGCGATCTGCGGCTCGGACCTGCACCTGTACCGCGGCAAGATTCCTCAGGTGAAACACGGCGACGTGTTTGGCCATGAATTCATGGGCATCGTCGAGGAAGTCGGCAGCGCCGTGACGGCGGTCAGCAAGGGCGACCGGGTGATCGTGCCGTTCGTAATCGCCTGCGGCAGCTGCTTCTTCTGCGACATGAACCTGCACGCCGCCTGTGAAACCACCAACGATGGTCGCGGCGCCATCCTCAACAAGAAGCAGATTCCTTCTGGCGCCGCGCTGTTCGGCTACAGCCACCTGTATGGCGGAATGCCCGGCGGTCAGGCGGAACTGGTGCGGGTGCCCAAGGCCAATGCCGGGCCGTTCAAGATTCCCGATGAGCTCGATGACGAGCGCGTGCTGTTTCTCACCGACATCCTGCCGACCGGCTACCAGGCGGTGATCAATGGCGGGGTGAAGGAGGGCAGCAGCGTGGCGATCTACGGCGCCGGCCCAGTGGGGCTGATGGCGGCGGCCTGTGCACGGATGCTCGGCGCCCGGCAGATCTTCATGGTCGACAACCAGCCGTACCGCCTCGAATACGCGCGGGCGACCTATGGCGTGGTGCCGATCAATTTCGACAAGGTCGATGACCCTGCCGAGGCGATCATCGAGCAGACCGACGGCCACCGTGGCGTCGATGCGGCCATCGACGCGGTCGGCTTCGAAGCCAAGGGCAGCGCCACCGAAACTCTGCTCACCCAGCTCAAGCTCGAGGGCAGCAGTGGCAAGGCGCTGCGTCAATGCATTGCGGCGGTCCGGCGCGGCGGCACAGTCAGCGTGCCCGGCGTGTACGCAGGCTTTATCCACGGCTTCCTGTTCGGCGACGCTTTCGACAAGGGGCTGACCTTCAAGATGGGCCAGACCCATGTGCACGGCTTGCTGCCGGATTTGCTGGAACGCATCCAGGGTGGCGAGCTGCAGCCGGAGATCATCATCAGCCACCGCATGAACCTCTCCAATGCCGCCGAGGGCTATCGGTTGTTCGACAAGCAGGAGGACGATTGCCGCAAGGTGATTCTGCGCCCCTGATCGATCTTCGACTTTCACCGCCCAATGACCTCGCTGCCTATATAAAGGCAGCGAGGTCATTAATTTTGTAAGCATTGTAAATTAACTGGAAAGTGCGCCAGTTATATATGTCGAGATTATTTCTGTGGTTCTAATTTGATGGCATGCAAAATGCGGTGCTCTGCAAGTTGCATCTTGCACTTTGCAATGTGGATTGTTGGAAAAGTTGACCGAAAGGCCCAGTTTGCAGGCGTTTGCTAAGTTCATTTTTTTGGCATGCGCTGTGCAATACCGAATGACGTTAAAAACCGTCATTCACTTAGGGAGTTTTCCAATGACTGCTGTTGCCATTGAAGTGCTTGCGTCTGCGCTGCCGGATCATGAAATCACCCTCACACCGCGCCCGGACGGAAAATTTCTGCTGACAGTTGCCAAGGGTGGCGAAACCCAACTTTGCCGCGCCATCGACCGCCGCACCGTGGTCGAGCAGAACGAGCTGCGTGCCCTGGCCCACGAGCTGGAGCGCGACCAGAAGCTGGTCAGCGGCGAGATTTCCTGGAAGGGCGCTGGCGCCCGTTGGGTACGCCGCAAGCTACCTACCTTCACCGGCGCGCCGGTAAGCCCGACCGCTGCCAAGATGATGTGGACGCGGCGCAATCTGGACCGTCGCCAGCGCCCGACGGCCTGAGCCGGACCCAATATCGAGCCCCGCACTTGGCGGGGCTTTTTATTGATAGCGAAAAAATAGCCATGATCTTGTACTAGAAGCTGTATTTAATTATTTGTGTATAAATTATTGATTGTACGTATAGGTATTGACCGTTTTCTTGAATGGATTAGTTGTCAGAAAAACATGCTGGTTAATTGTTCGCTCATTCAAATAAACCGCTCGTCCTTAATTGCGAACGTATTGGCGCCGCGCTCGTTCCCAATAATGAATCCGCAAATATGTTAGGAGCGAATGATCATGGCGACCAAAACCGAAAATCTGTTGAGCTGGCTTCGTGATGCCCACGCGATGGAACAGCAGGCCGAGCAGATGTTGAAGGCGCAGGCCGCGCGCCTTGAACATTATCCGAAACTCAAGACCCGTATCGAACAGCATATCGAGGAGACCCAGGGCCAGCGTGAACTGCTGGAAGGCTGCCTGGAGCGTCTCGGTGAGAAACCGTCCATGCTCAAGGACATCGCCGGCAAGCTGACCGCCTTCGGTCAGGCGGTCGGTGGCTCGGTCATGAGCGATGAAGTGATCAAGGGCGCCATGAGCGGCTACGTGTTCGAGAACTTGGAAATCGCCTCTTACACCGTACTGATCGCCGCCGCCAAGGCTGCTGGTGACCGCGAAACCCAGCGTGTCTGCGAGACCATCCTGCCCCAGGAGGAGGCGATGGCCGAGTGGATCAAGGCTCACCTGCCCGAGCTGACCGATGCCTTCCTGACCCGCTCGCAAGCGCCGGATACCGAAGCCAAGCGCTAACGACCCTGCGGCGCCCTGCAGCATGTCTGCGAGGCGCCGGCGTCATTCTTTTCACCGCCGAACCGGTAGTTCTCCACGTGTCCAGAATCATCACCTCACCTGAAGCCGAACCGGTTGGAGACGACTCCGAAGTCTCCGACTCGCTGATGTTCGGTACGCCCAAGGAACGCCTGGATTTCTATCGCCGGGAGATCCAGTACGAAACCAACCTGATGGCCGACCGCACCAACGCCTACCTGGCGGCGCAGTCGTTTCTGGTCATCGCCTTCGCTTCGTCGATGGCCAACGCCAACCCTGATTGGGGCGACATGTTCACCCTGGTGGTGCCCACCATGCTGGCGCTGCTCGGCATCGTCAGTTCACTGAATGCCTGGCCGGGCATTCGCGCCTCGGCCGCGATCATCGGCCACTGGCATTTCAAGCAACAGCAGCTGTTGCACAGCGAGCCGAAGTTTGGCCACGCCTACGACGAGTCGCCGCTGTTCAGCGAGCATGAGTCCAGCAAGGAGCGCTATTTGAAGTCCCTGCGCTTCTCGTTGCGTTCGCCCTGGCTGTTCACCATTTTCTGGGCTGCTCTGGGCGCGTTTTCGGTATGGCTGCAGCTGTCGTCGTCGGCCAAGGTATGAGGCCAGTGGCGCTGGAGATCTGAGGTTACCTTTTACAGGTCGCACTCTGCCTGATCGGGCGCGGTCATTAACCTCAGGCAGGCGCAGGGCACTGCCGGCGACGGATGAGGAAGCCGCACATGAAACGCACCTGGATAGCCAGCGCCGTGATCACCGGGTTGCTGCTCGCCGCGTTGCCGCTTTCCTATCAACTATGGCCGGCACGCACGCCGGTGGCGGCCGCCGTCGATGCCGGCCAGCGCATCGGCGGGCCATTCGAACTGCGTGACCCGAGTGGGCGCGCCGTTACGCACGAGAGTTTCGACGGACAATGGTTGCTGGTGTTCTTCGGCTTTACCCGTTGCGCGGATATCTGCCCGACCACCCTGATGCAGGTCGCCAAAGTGCTCGACGGTATGGGCGAGCAGGGCGATTGGTTGCAGCCGCTGTTTATCAGCCTCGACCCTGACCGCGATACACCCGAGGTGCTGGCTGCCTACACGACCTTTTTCGACGAGCGCATCCTCGGTCTGACCGGCACCTCGGAGCAGATCCAGCAGGTCGCCGATGCTTACGCTGTGTACTTTCGCAAGGTGCCAATGGGCGATACCTACATGCTCGACCACACCGGCGCGGTCTATCTGATGAACCCGCAGGGCGAGCTGGCCAGCCTGATTCCCCTGCGCACCGCGCCGACGGATGCGATACGGGAAATCTCCACCGCCCTGGCGCAATCGCGCGATGGCTGATCAGCTCGCCGCGACAAGCAGGCCAACGCGCAACTGGCCGCTGCTGCTCGGTTTCGTGGTGCTCGCCGCCTGCTGGCTGGGGCCCTTGCCGGCGATGAGCCGCACGGCGTTTTCCGCCCATATGCTGCTGCACCTGGGCGTGATTGCCCTGGCGGCGCCGCTGTTGGCCATCGGCCTGGCCCGCGCAGGCTTGAGGGTAGACAGGCTGCGCCACAGCGGCGCGACGATCTCATTAATCTTCGCTGCTGAAATGGCCATTGTGTGGGGCTGGCATGCGCCGCCGCTGCATGAAGCGGCGGCGCTCAACGTCTGGGCGTTCGTCGCTCAGCAGGCCAGCTTTCTTGCCGTGGGGCTTGGCGTCTGGCTGCTCGGTTTTGCCAGCGATTCGCGTCGGGGGCTGGCAGCGGCGATGTCCGGCTTCTTCCTGACCTTCGTGCACATGACCATGCTGGGCGTGGTGCTGATCATGGCGCCGAAGCTGATCTATCCCGCCGAGCTTTGCCTGGGCGCGTTCGGGTTCGAGCAACTGGATGACCAGCGCTTCGGCGGCATCCTGATGGCGGCGTGGAGCGCGGTGGCGTATCTGGGCGGGGCGGTGGTGCTGGGCGCGCGCCTGCTGGCGCCGGAGCGGGACTAGCAAGGCCGCCGCCGGCATTGCGCCGGCGGCAACTGTTTTTACAGCTTGAAGTTACCGACCAGCTCGTCAAGCTGGCGCGACAACTGTTGCAGGTTGCTGCTGGCGTCGTTGAGCTGATCGGCGATCTGCGTGGTTTCCTGGGTGAACTGGTTGATCTGTTCGACGTTGCGGTTGATCTCCTCGACCACTGCGGACTGCTCCTCGGTGGCGGTGGCGACCTGGATGTTCTGGTCGCTGATCTGGGTGATATGACCGTTGATCTGGGCCAGCGCCTGGGACGCCTTGCCGGCGGATTCGACCACCCGCTCGCTCTGCTGACGGCCCTTGGCCATGGCCTCGACCGCCGAGCGCGATTCGGCCTGCAGGCGGTCGATGACTTTCTGGATTTCCTCGGTGGAGGCGCCGGAGCGGCTGGCCAGGGTACGTACCTCGTCGGCCACCACGGCAAAGCCACGGCCCTGCTCGCCGGCACGAGCCGCCTCGATGGCCGCGTTGAGGGCCAGCAGGTTGGTCTGCTCGGAAATGCTGCGGATGGTGCCCAGAGTCGCGCTGATCGCCTCGATCTGCCCGGCCAGTTCGCCGACCACCCTGGCGGTCTGCTCCAGCTCGCCGTTCAGCGAGTCGACCTGCCGGTTGGCCTGGTCCACCACTTCGCGTCCGGTGTTGGCATAGTCGGTGGCTTCGCGGGCCACCTGAGCGGCGTTCTCGGCATTTCCAGCAATTTCATTGACCGTCGAGCCGAGCTCGTGGATGGCGGTGGCCACCTGTACGGTGCGGTCGCTCTGGGCCACGCAGTTGCTCTGGGTCAGTCGTGCACGCTCGGCCACATCTCGGGCCATGGCCGCCAGCTCGCGGGAGTTACCGGCCAGCTGCTGCATGATGCCGTGCACCTTTGCCAGGAAGCGGTTGAAGCTCTGGGCGATGTCGCTGAGCTCGTCGCTGCCGTTCAGCTGGATGGGTGCGTTGAGCGCCAGGTTGTCGGCGGCATGGCCCAGGCTGTTCTGCAGGGTGGATACGCGTCGGCGCAGGTTGCTGACGATCAGCCAGGAGGCGACGAACGACACCAGTAGGCCCAGAGCGATGATCACCAGTTGCCGCGTGCGGCCTTCTTCATAGTTGTCGGTGCTGCTCTGATTCTGCTGTTCGGCCTGCTGCAGCAGGGTGTCGAGCAGCTCGTTGGCACCGCCGCGCATCACGCCGTAGCTCTTGGCGTACTGGTCGCGGTAGATCTGCTGGGCGCGGGCCATATCGCCTGCGTCCAGCGCCTGCAGCATGGGCGTCAGCTCATTGCTGACCATGGTCTCGAACTGGTCGAGCAGGCGCTGTGCCTGGGCACGGCGCTCCGGATTGACCTGGGCCTCGACGGCGTGGCGCATGGCCTCGCGCATGCCGGGAATGTCTTCGTTGAGCGCTTCTTGTACCCGGGTCTTCACCCCACGCTCGTCGCGCAGGGCGGTTTCCTGCAGCAGCATCATGTCGATGCCCACGCGCATGCGCGGGATACGCGAGGCAGCTTCGGCCATCGCGCGCATGGGTGCGGAAGTGTTGAGGTAGAGCGCGCTGGCCTCCTTCTGCATGTTGGACATGCTGTTGAGGCTGGTCACCGCGACCAGTACCAGGGCGATGCAGGGGATAGCCACTGCGATGATCAGACGGGTCTTGAGTGTCAGCGTGTCGAGGCGCATGGGTTTAGTTCCATGTCATTGGAGTGGCGCCAGTATAGAGTCACTTCACAATCGAGGTGTGAACATTTCTGACCAGCTGGGTAGTTGTACGAAGATACCTGAAAGGCCGATATAGAGCGGTCTGTAGTGGTTTGCCGGTCACTCTAACGTGCTTCGGGCTGGTCATTCCGTGGCCCGCGTTGAGCTCCTTTCACTAACAGCTCTCTTACCCAGATGAATAAGAGTTGCCGAGCAGGTGCCAATCACTGTCGATGTGCTCCTAGTGCGTTCGTTCGTCGGCGAAGTGTCGGAGGAGTTGGCTACTGCTGCGCAAGGGCCGGTGATCTGGCAACTGGCCCTGCTTGGCAGAGCAAAGTGCCAATCGGAAAGGTTCTTGCCTGGCTTTTACAGCTTTTAAGTACCTCGCCAACCGGTGAGCGAAATCTGCTCATCAAGGGGGCGCCGGAGCTTAAAACGCACGATGTGTCGGCTTTATGGCGCCAGCTTTTATGTCCTCAAACGCCTTTGTGCTGGCCTCAGGCGTCATGCGCTGCCCCGCGTGCTGGTCATTGAAAATTACAAAATTTACAGTTTCGTGTCTGCCTGCCGATAGTGCTGTTTATGCAGCAGAAAAGCCGTTGCCGAATCGTATCGGTTCTTTGTGCACACCATGGCGCCCAACGCGCCTGTGCTCTATCGAATAATCAGGGAGTCACCCTATGCCTGTCACAAACCTGCTGCTCAACATGAGCGTTAGAAAGAAGCTGCTCAGCGGTTTCGGCCTGGTTCTGATCATCACTCTGGCCATTGTCTGGGTTGGCCAGTCCGCCTTGCACACCACCTTGCAGCGTATCGACATCCTGCTGGGCGTCAGCAGCATCGACGGCAAGCTCAGCCAGGCTCGTCAGCAGGAAAAGAACTTCCTGCTTCGTGATGACGACCAATACATGCAACAGGCCATTGCACTGACCGATGAAACCGAGCAACAGGCCAAGGTCAGCGAAGGCAAGATGCTTTATCCCGAAACGAAGGCGATGATGCGCACCGTGCAGGATGACCTGCAGGGCTACCGCGAAAAGTTGCTAAGCCTCAAGCAAGCCACCGATGCCAACAAGAACGCGCAGGCCGCGATGGAGACGGCGGCGCGTGCAGCGCTCGAGCGCTTTGCGGATCTCGAAGAGCGCCTGCGTAAGGCCGCCGTGGAGCAGATTCGCCTGACGGGTGACCAGACCAGCATCGACGTGTTGAGTCAGGCCAACCAGGCTAACTCCATGGCGATGGAGTTGCTTGAGGCGCGTCGACGGGAGAAGGATTTTCTCCTGCGTGAAGATGAAAAATATGCCACTGCATTGCAGGAGCATTTCGCTTCGCTCGCCCAGAAGGGCAGAACCCTGAACCGTGAGTTGAGCAATCCTGCTGATCAGGCGGATGTGGAGGCCGGGTTGGCTCAATTGCAGCAGTACAACGAGCAGTTCGGAAATATGCGCAAGGCGATCGAGGGTTACAACGCTACCGAAAAGGACATGACCGAGCGCGCCCGTCAGGTTGCCGCATCGTCCGATAAGTCGCTTGAAATGCAATTGACGCTGCTCAACGGTGATGCCAGCCGCGCCAAGACCATGCTCTTCGGTGCCGCTGCCATCGCCTTTGTGTTGGGCGTGCTGTGCGCGCTGGTGATTACCCGCATGATCGTCGGCCCGCTGCAGCGTGTGGTCGGCGTGGCCAAGCAGGTGGCCAACGGCGATTTGTCCGCCGACATCGTGCCGGATCGCCACGACGAGCTGGGCCAGCTGATGCAGGCGATGCAGGACATGACTCTGAGCCTACGCGATCTGCTGGGCCGCCTGGGCAATGGCGTGGCGCAACTGGCCACGGCGGCCGAAGAGCTGTCTGCGGTGACCGAGCAGACCAGTGCCGGTGTGTCCCAGCAGCGCATGGAAACCGAACAAGTGGCCACCGCCATGAACGAGATGACCGCCACCGTGCTGGATGTGGCGCGCAACGCCGAATCGGCCGCCGAGTACGCCCGTAACGCCGACGAGCAGACCCAGGAAGGTCAGCACACCGTGCAGCAGGCGGTGGCGCGTATCGAGAAGCTGGCCGTGTCCATCGAGGATTCGGCCCATGCCATCGAGTCGCTCAAGCACGACAGCGGCAATATTGGCACCGTGCTCGACGTGATCAAGGGCATCGCCGAGCAGACCAACCTGCTGGCGCTCAACGCGGCCATCGAGGCGGCGCGGGCGGGGGAGTCGGGCCGCGGTTTTGCCGTGGTTGCCGATGAAGTCCGCGCTCTGGCGCGGCGCACCCATGAGTCCACCGAGCAGATCGAGGGTTTGATCGGCAACCTGCAGAACGGCGCGGAAAAGGCCGTAGCGATGATGGGCCAAAGCTGCGCCCAGGCGGAAACCACGGTGCATGCTGCCAAGCAGGCCAATAGCGCATTGAGCGCGATCAACGCCGCGGTCTCGGAAATTCAGCAGATGAACCAGCAGATCGCCACTGCCGCCGAGCAGCAGAGCTCGGTCGCCGAGGAGATCAACCGCAGCGTGTCGAGCATCCGCGACGTGGCCGAGCAGTCGTCGGCCGCCACCGAGGAAACCTCGGCGGCCAGCGTCGATCTGGCGCGCCTCGGGGCGGATCTGCAGGCTCAGGTAAACCGTTTCAAGCTGGCCTGAGTCGCTGCCCTGCGCAGCAGAAGCGGGTTCTCGGTTGCCGGTGAACTCACCAACCAGCCCAAAATATAAATCGCGGCGGCCGTGGTAAAACGCCGCGATACAGGCTTCAATGGCTGCCTTGCTGAGCCTCTTTCTCTGCCGCCTGGGTCCTATCGTGATATCTGATGACGTCGAAGCCCTTCGGCATCGGTTGCAAGCGCTCGAGGCAGAAAATGCCCAGCTCAGGGCCAGCCTGGCTGCGACGGCCGGCGACGGCGTGTCGGCGGATCAGCGCTTTCGCCAGGCCTTCGAGCAGGCGCCGGCAGCGATGGCTGTGCTGCATGGCCCTGAGCTGCGTTTCGAATACCTCAACCCCGCCTACCAGCGTCTGCTGGGCCTGGACGATGTGATCGGCCAGCCGGCCCGCGAGGTGTTGGCCACACGCATGGCACGGCGCTTCATCGACTTGCTCGAAGAGGCCTACCGGCGTGGTCGCGCCGTGCGGGCGCGTAACTTCGAGGTGCCCGGCCGGCCCGGGCATCAGGTGGATTTCAGCTACCAACCGCAGTTCGATGGGCTGGGCCGGGTCGAGGGGTTGTTCATCCAGGAAATCGACATTGCCGAGCAGCGCCGTGTCGAGCATGCCTTCGCCCAGGAGCGGGAACGTTACGAGTTTCTGTTCAACACCATGGACGAAGGCTTCTGCGTCATCGAGTTCTTCGACGGCCCCCATGGGCCGCTCAGCGATTACGTGCACATCGAAGCCAACCCGGCCTACGCCGAGCACGCCGGAATCCGCAACGTGGTCGGTCAGAAGCTGCGCGAGATGGTAGGCGAGGAGGCCGACAGCTGGGTCGAGCGCTATGCCCATGTGTTGCATAGCGGCGAGCCGATACGTTTCGAGCAGGAGCTGATCGCAACCGGTCGCCACCTGGAGATCAGCGCTTTCCGTGTTGGGCCTGCCAGCCGCAAGCAGGTGGCGGTGCTGTTCCAGGACATCACACAGCGCAAGCAGGCCGAGGAGTCGCTGCGCCAGCTCAACGAGACCCTGGAAGCGCGAGTGCGCGATGCCAACGAGGCGCGCCGCGTGCTGGCCGGGGTGGTGGACGGCGCCGATGCGCTGATCTTCATCATGGGCTTCGACTACCGCTGGATCGCCATCAACGGCTCGGGCATGCGCGAGTACGAGCGCGTGTTTGGCGCCCGCCCGCAGATCGGCGAGGATCTCAAGCATGCGCTCAAGGAACGCCCCGAACACCTGGATATCGTGATCGCCCCCTGGCAACGGGCGCTGGCCGGTGAGGAGTTCGAAGTGGTGGTGCCGCTGCCGACGGAGCAGGGCATGCGCCATTACGAGATGCATTTCAGCCGTCTCAACGACAGTAATGGCCAGCAGATCGGCGCCTACCAGTTCGTCTACGACATCACCGAGCGCCTGCAGGAACAGGAGCGCTTGCGGGTGGCAGAGGATGCCCTGCGTCAATCGCAGAAGATGGAAGCGGTGGGCCAGTTGACCGGCGGCATCGCCCACGACTTCAACAACCTGCTGACCAGCATCAGCGGTTCGCTGGAACTCTTGCAGATGCGCCTAGGGCAGGGGCGTCTAGGGGATCTGGATCGCTACGTCAGTGCTGCGCAAAGCGCGGCGCGGCGTGCCGCGTCGCTGACCCATCGGTTGCTGGCTTTCTCGCGCCGGCAGACCCTGGACCCCAAACCGACCAACGTCAACCGGCTGGTCACCGGCATGGAAGAGCTGGTGCGTCGCAGCGTGGGGCCGCATATCACGACCGAGGTGGTGCTGGCTGCAGGGCTTTGGTCGAGCTTCATCGACGCCCCGCAGCTGGAAAACGCCTTGCTGAATCTGTGTCTGAACGCTCGCGATGCCATGCCCCACGGCGGTCGGTTGACCATCGAGACGGCTAACAAGTGGATCGATGATTACGCCGCGCGCGGGCGTAATGTACCGCCGGGTCAATACGTGTCGCTGTGCGTGACCGATACCGGTACTGGCATGAGCCCAGAGGTGATCGAACACGCCTTCGAGCCGTTCTTCACCACCAAGCCACTAGGCGAGGGCACTGGCCTGGGGCTGTCGATGGTCTATGGCTTCGTGCGTCAGTCCGGCGGCCAGGTGTGCATCTATTCCGAGGTTGGCCAGGGCACCACCATGTGTCTGTACCTGCCTCGCCTCTACGATGGCAGCGACGAGGCGGATGCCGAGACGGTCGAAGCCTCGGCCGAGGAGCCGAATGCCGGCCGCGAAACGGTACTGATCGTCGATGACGAGCCGGCCATTCGCATGCTGGTAATCGAGGTACTCGAAGGGCAGGGCTACACCACGCTGGAAGCCGGTGATGGCCCCTCCGCGTTGAAGATCGTGCAGTCCGATGCGCGCATCGACCTGCTGGTGACCGATGTAGGCCTGCCGGCCGGCATGAACGGCAGGCAGCTTGCGGACCTTGCTCGCCAGGAGCGACCGGAGCTGAAGGTGCTGTTCATTACCGGTTATGCGGAGAATTCGGTGATCGGCAATGGCCATCTGGAGCCGGGCATGCGCTTGCTGACCAAGCCCTTCACCATGCAGGCAATCGCCAGCCGTATTCACGAGATGATCGAGGGCGATCAGGTCGGCTGATCGCGCGGTGAAAGGCTGTCAGGCAGGCTTGCCGTGGCTGCTGGCGAAGTACAGTTCTAGCAGCTTGCGCGCCGATTTCTTGATCGCCTTGTCCAAGTCGACGGCTGAGAACCAGCGGCAATCGGCAATTTCGTTCTGCGGTTGCGCGGCCAGGTACTCGGGCACCGTCGCGCGAAAGACGTGATGGGGGCGGCTGTCGAATTCGTGCAGAGCCAGAAACTCCAGCGCTGTGCTATCCAGCCCGGTTTCCTCGCAGAGTTCACGCAGCGCTGCTTCGGCTGGCCGCTCGTGAGCTTCGATCTTGCCACCGGGCAGTGTCCATTTGGCATCGGCCTTGCGCACCAGCAGCACTTTGTCCCGCTGCTGGCAGATCACGGTAGCGCGAGGTTTGGTGGTCTTGATCATGGGACTTCCAACTGTCATTTGCAGTGTGCATAGGTGGCTGAAATGGCAGAAAGTTCGGACTGTTTCCGGCGTTGCACTTCTACGAGTGCATGGCCGATAAGCGCATTCTAGGCGTATTTCAGTTTTATTACAGAATGATGACGAGCCACCCGTGGCGTGGGTCACGCTTGCCGTGCCGAAATCGGATCTCCTAAGCGCCGGGCGCTTATTGCCAGCGAAGGTTGTGGCCCAGCGCGAAACGACCGGCACCGCCGATAAGCAGCGTGACGAAGATGATCGTCAGCAGCCAGGCGAACTGCCCGTCGGCCAGGCTCCACTCGGGGTGTACCAGCGTCAGCGACACCGCCAGTACAGCGAGAATCGGCAAACAGGCCAGGCGGGTAAAGAGACCCAACGCGATCAGCAGCGGGCACGCTACTTCCGCGAATAGCGCCAGGCCCAGGGTGATGCCCTGACCCAAACCGAGCGGGTCTTCGATTCGGCCCAGCTCCGCCTGCAGATCAAGCAGCTTCGGTAGGCCGTGAACGGCCAGCAACAACAGGCTGGCGCTGATGCGCAGAAACAGTAGAGCCCAGTCGTGGCTGCGCCGTTGAGGATCATCGTGATTCATGGTCCGTCTCCCTTCGTTATAGAGAGACGACTATGCGGCTCAGTCTGCCTTCTGGTCTTGGATGCCTGTGCGCGATCGGCGTCGAATTATTGAGCAAATGATTTATTGCCTTATGGGGGATGGACTCAGAAGTGGCAGTTTCCAGAATATCGAGGCAGGAAATTGTTCTGTATGGAGCAGCTAGAAAGCCGGTGGGGATGGCGGACGCTATGTTTCAACGTTGATTAAATAGCGTGTAGGGGAAGTTGCTGTGGCAACTCTTTATAAGCGTTTAAAAGAAACGCGAAACCCGCAGCGGCAGGTTTCGCAGTATTTGTGCTTCTCAGGAAGAACTGCGCTTTCCACCACCGCCATGGCTGTTCTGACCACCTTTGCGACCTGCTTCCGCTGCCTTCTGGCGATCATTGGCAAAATTTCCGCCGCTTTGTTTGCCACCTTTGCGGCCCGCTTCGGCTGCTTTGTCGCGGTCGTTGGCGAAGTTACCTGGGTTGCTATGTGCCATCTTGTTATCTCCACAATCTCAATTGTCGAAATGAGGACATCCTCATCGATTACGAAGCGGGTTTTATTGTATTCGTTCGAGTTATATAAAGGCGGAGAGACGAGTGGTGGTTATTTGTAAATTATGTCGTTGTACAAGGATGTAATTTGTAGAGGCTGGGGTTCGTGCAAAATACCTGAGTAAGTAAGCGCGCCAGTGCAAGTTGCATGAGGGCGCTTGAGCGCTCAAGCTGATTTGTTTGAAGAAACTACCTGGCATTGCTGATGCAACTCTCTTGGTAATTGCTATGTGGCAATCACTCAAATCGATGCAACACGCTTCGCTTGTAGAAGGTATCAGCGAGGTGTTTTGCAATGGAGAGACGCATGATGATGTCCATTCTCGAACAGCGGCAGATTGTCGAAGCCGCTTTTTTGCCCCTGGCCTGCCGTTGCACTATCGGCACTAATGACTTGGTGACACTCGAGCTGCGCGATCCGGGTGATGATCGCCTGTTACTGAGCGTGGCCGATGCCCAGCGCGCAGAATTGGCCAGCTCGCGGAGCATTTCCCAATTGGTGCTGCGTGTGCGTCAGCAACTTGTGCTTCTGGAGCCCGGCATGGCGGCGCCAAAGCGCCAAAGCAGCATCGCCTGATGGCAAAAAGAGCGGTCGGATGAGCGGCGAATCCATGGCCGCGTGCTGGGCTGAGCGACAAGCTACGCGGTGATGGCAGAAGCGCTTGGCGGCCGTGCGGTAAGGCTGCCATTCAAGTGTGGGCTTGAAAGCGCCTGAATGCTTGCCGGTTTAATTCGATCCGGCCGGCTCACTGTTACTCAGTAGCTGTGCCAGACGATCGGCCAGGTCGCGGCGGCGGAACGGCTTGGCCAGCACTTCGAAGCTACTGATTTGGGTCGGCGTCAGGTTGGCGTAGCCGGTGATGATCAGCACCGGCAGATCGGGGAAACGCTGGCGCAGTTCCTGGGCCAGCTGGGCGCCGGTCTTGTTCTCCATGATGTGATCGGTCACCAGCGCATCAGGGCGCAGGCCCTCGTCGATCAGCTTCAGCGCCGCAGCGGCGCTATCCACTTCGGTCACCTCATAACCCAGATCGTGTAGCTGAAGGGCGGTTGTGTCGCGTACCAGCGCCTCATCGTCGACCAGCAAGATATGGGTCGGCCGCGCCGCTCGCGGTACTTCCTCATCGCGTTCGGGCTTGTCGCTCTCCACCGGTGCATCGGTGGTTGGCAGCCACAGGCTGACCCGGGTGCCTTGCCCGCGTAACGAGTCGATGGCAAAGCCGCCGCCGGACTGCACCAGCAAGCCTTGCACCATCGACAGCCCCAGTCCCGTGCCCTTGCCAACGCCCTTGGTGGAGTAGAACGGCTCGGTGCAACGGCGCAAGGTTTCATCGTCCATGCCGCAGCCGGAGTCACTGATGGTCAGGCGTGCGTACTGGCCGCCTCTGAGGCCTGTGATGGTGTTGCTCGATATCTCGCTCAGCTCGGCAGCGATACTAAGCCGGCCGCTTTCGTCCATGGCATCGCGGGCGTTGACCGCCAGGTTGAGCACTGCCAGTTCCAGCTGGTGCGGGTCGATAAACACTGTTGGCAGGCGCTCGGGGATATCGATGCGCAGCTCGATCATCGGTCCGAGGGATCTCTGGATCAGGTCGCGCATATTGCGGATCAGTGTGCTCAATGCCACCGGCTGCGGCTTGAGGGTTTGCCGGCGAGCGAAGGTCAGCAGTCTGCCGACCAGAATGCGTGCGCGGTCTGCGGCCTGCAGCGCGCCGTCGGCCAGCTTGGTGCAGCGTTCGTCCGGCAGGCGCCGTCGGATCAGCTCCAGCGAGGCCATGATGGGCGTCAGCAGGTTGTTGAAGTCGTGGGCGATGCCGCCGGTGAGCTGGCCAACCATTTCCATCTTGTGGGCTTCGTGCAGCTGCGCGACGGCCGCTTCACGTTGCGCCACCATGGTCGCCACGCGGTCTTCGAGAGAATCGTTGAGCTCGCGCAGGTCGGCCTCGGCGCGCACCCGCTCGCTGATATCGACGCACACGCAGATGGTGCCGACGATCCTCTGCTGGTCGTCGAGCAGTGGCGTCACATGGTTCTGCACCCACACCACGCTGCCATCGGCGCGACTATGACAGCGCGTGTTTTCGAATGGGCGACCATGGCGCAGGCTGTATTCGCAGGGCGAAGCGACCGAGGCGCATTCGCCGGCTTCGGCCAGCTCGTAGAGGCTCTGGCCGAGCAACTGCTCGCGGCTGCGGCCAACGATCTCGCAGTAATGATCGTTGACCCGGATCAGGGTCATGCCGGCGTCGCACACGGCGATGCCGGCGCCGGCCTGGTCGAACATTGCCGACAGCTGGGTGGAGCTCAGGCGTAGCGCCACCTCGGCGCGGGCGCGGGTGATCCAGGCCCAGGCCAGCTTGGCCGTCTCGTCAGCCAGGTGGATTTCGTAGTCGGAAAATTCGTGCAGGCCCTGTTGCTCGATCACCAGCACCGCATCCAGCACGCCGTTACGCACCACGGGAACGTGCAAGGTTGCCGGAGTGTCATCCGTCGCCGGTTGTACCAGCGTACGGCCGCTGAGTAGCACCTCGTTTTGCCCGGCGTCGTAGGGCTGCAGTGGATGCCCGGCGCAGGTGTGCGCTGCGCTCTGGCGGATGCTCAGTGCGGCCTCGGCCTGCAGGTTTTCGGCGAAGAACACCTTTTCGGCACTCAGCTCCTCGGCAAGCC
Source organism: Phytopseudomonas straminea (assembly GCF_900112645.1). Lineage (GTDB taxonomy): Bacteria > Pseudomonadota > Gammaproteobacteria > Pseudomonadales > Pseudomonadaceae > Aquipseudomonas > Aquipseudomonas straminea. The sequence continues at coordinate 226,142 of NZ_FOMO01000003.1, forward strand.
GGCGCAGCACCAGGGCTTCGACCTGATCGGGTTCACTGATCGACGGCAATGCCTGGCCCAGCTCAAGCAGAAACGCCTGGCGCCGCTCGAACTGCACGCGCTGGGTGGTTTCATTGACTACGCACAGCACGCCACCCAATGAGCCATCGGCCTCGGGCACTGCCGAGTAGGACACATCGAAATACACCGCTTCGCCGCGGCCGTGGCGCTCGATATAGAAGGGGCGGTCCTTGGCGGCGAAAGTTTCGCCGCTTTCAAGCACGCCACGCAGCAGTGGTTCGAGGTCGTCCCACAGCTCGGTCCAATTCTCTACTGCCGGGCGGCCCAGCGCGCGCGGGTGCTTGTTGCCGATGCTCGATGCGTACGCGTCGTTGTACAGGGCGATGTACTGCGGGCCCCAGAAAATCACGATCTGCGCCTTGACCGGCAGCACGGTGCTCATCAGCGTTTTGAGTGTCTGTGACCAATCGCGGGCGGCGCCCAGCGGTGAGTTGCCCGCATCAAGTGTATGCAGCAGTTGGCCAATTTCCCCGCCGTTGGCGAGAAAACCCAGGCGCTCGGTGGAGTAGGGGGCGGGTGCGGGCTTGGTCAATAAATCCATATCATCAAGGCGGGCGCAGTCGTGGCAGGACGATCTTGTCTACTAGGTAAGAGACACCTAAGCCGCACCGCGTTCAGCCATATTTTCGCAGTTTCTGATGATCTGTGCGCTGCCCAAGGGCCTCTTCGGCGATGCGTCGATTTCTCAACAGCTGGACGGTCGCAATTATTTAGGCAACTCCGTATTAGGCGTGATGTCATTTGGTTATCATCGGGTGAACGGTCTACGAAAAGGACTCCGGCACCCGTCTTTTGCGTGCAACAACCGAGAGAGCAAAGATGCGGGCGCCATATCCCCCCCTGCCGTTGAACGAGCTGAGCCGCCAGCGGCTGATAGACGCGCACCCGTGTTTCGTCGAGAGCAACACTGATGCGTTTCTCGACGAAGTGGTGAAGATCGCCGCCCTGTACTTCAACACGCCCATCTGCCTGATCACTATCGTCGAGCGCAATCGCCAGTGGTTCCGTGCACGCTTCGGCGTCGACCGCCCGGAAACCCCGCGCGCCGATTCCTTCTGTGCCTACAGCGTGGCCACCGGCGAAAGCGTCGAGGTGTGCGATGCGCTGCAGGACGATCGCTTTCGCTACAACAACCTGGTCACCGGTGAGCCCGGCATCCGCTACTACGCCGGTGTGCCGCTGGTACTCGAGGGCGGTCTGGTGCTCGGCAACCTGTGTGTAATCGATACCCGACCACGCCCGCCGATGTCCGCCGCCGATATGGCGATGCTGCAGCAGATTGCCCGCCTGGCTATCGCCCGGCTCGACGAAATGCGTACTGCTGCCTTTGTTGATGGCACTACCGGGTTGTTCAATCATGCCAAGCTGGACGAAGACATCAGCGATGCCCTTGAGCGCGGCGAAACTGCGCTGGCCGTGGCGATCGAACTGGTGTCGCCGGCGCAGCGCAACGACATGCTCAAGTCGTTGGGTTTTCAATTCCTGACCGATTTCACCCTGTCGGTGAAGAACACTCTGCGAAGTCTGCTTCCGGCCAGTTGGGAGCTTTACAAGATCAGCACGCTGCGTTTCGCCTGCGTGGTGCCAGGCGATCAGCTGGAGCAGGCCCCCGCCGTGTTCGCTACCCTGGCCGAGGCGTTCAGCAGGCCGATTCATTGTCAGGAATTGCCGGTGCTGCCGCAAATCGGTATCGGTGTGCTGCGCCTGGAGCCGGATCAAACCCCCGATGACTGGTTACGCCTGATCGTTTGCGCAGCCGATGAGGCGCGCAAGGCGGGAAAGGGCTGGTCCTATTACGACGAGCAGATGGACGCCGCGCAGCAGCGCAGTACCCGCTTGCTCAACGATCTGGCCGATGCGGTACGCGCCCATGATCAACTGCGTCTGGTGTTCCAGCCGCGCGTCGATCTGCACAGCGGCGAGTGCCTCTCCGTCGAGGCGCTGCTGCGCTGGACACACCCAACCTTGGGCGAAGTCAGCCCAGCCGAATTCATTCCGCTGGCCGAGAAGACCCCGCTGATTCACGCGGTGAGCTTCTGGGTGATCAACCAGGCGATCACCCAGATCGACGCCTGGCGCCGCGAGGGGGTCGATCTAAAGGTGGCGATCAATGTGTCCGCCGAAGACCTGAACAACGATCACCTTACCGACGAGATCGTCCGTCTGCTGGCGCGCAATGAGCTAGACGGCTCGTGCCTGGAAGTAGAGTTCACCGAAAGCGCGCTGATCGGCGACTTCTCAGTGGTGATCACTCAGATAGAACGGCTCAAGGCCATAGGCGTGGAAATCGCCATCGACGATTTCGGCAGCGGTTACAGCAATTGGTCTTATCTGCGCGACATTCCAGCCAACATCGTCAAGCTCGACCGCTCGTTCATGGATGATCTGCAGCCAGGCGGAAAGGATTGGAACATCGTGCGCGCGCTGATCAGCCTGGCCAGGGAGTTGGGCCAGCGCGTGGTTGCCGAAGGCATCGAAACCGAACAAACCCTCAAGGTGATCCGCGACTGGGGCTGCCAGGAAGCTCAGGGCTTCTACATCTCGCGGCCGCTGGAGACCGGCGACCTGATTGCCTGGCTGGAGCAGCAGGCTGGGAGCAGCTTGGGTCTGGCGTAATCCATTGGCTAAAAATTCGTACTGCCTGACATATCTGGTTACTGTTAGGATCAGGTTCGTTCGCACTCACGAGCCGCCGTCATGGCCCTGCACCTCTGGTTCACCTTCACCCTGGCTTACCTGGCTACCACGCTGACGCCGGGGCCGAATGTGCTGCTGGTAGTGCGCAATGCCTTGCGCCACGGCCCAAGCGCCATGGGCGCCACGTTGCTCGGCAACCTCACGGCGCAACTGCTGGTTACCTCCGGCGTTGCATTGGGCGTAGGCGCGCTGCTGATCGCCATGCCCACAGCCTTCCTGACCCTGAAGATCATCGGCGCCGGCTACCTGATCTATCTGGGGCTGCGCCAGCTGTTCACCCGTCAGGTAGCCGCCGGGAACTCTTCAGTGGAGCTATCCGCTGCCGTTGCGGTAGCCGGTTGGCGTATTGCCGGCGAAGCATTTCTGGTGTCGGCCAGCAACCCCAAGACGATGATCTTTCTGTGCGCCTTCCTGCCGCAGTTTCTGCAGCCAGAGCGCGCCGTGTCGCTGCAGTTCACGGTCATGTACCTGACCATCGCCGCCATCGTGGTGGTGGTGCATTCGCTGTACTGCTTTGTCGCCTTTCGCTTCAGCAAGCGGCTCAAGGCCTTGCGCTGGGTAGCGACCATCAAGCGCCTGACCGGCGCGCTGTTTATCAGTTTGGGAGTTCGCCTGCTGAGCGCGCGGGCCGCCTAGCTTCAACATTGCAGATAGCAGAACGCCGACCTATGGAGGTCGGCGTTCAGGGTTGCTGCGTAGTCCAGATATCGTCAGTTCTTCAGCGCATTGTTCGCCGAGTCGCTGTAGGTTTCTGCGCAAGTAACGTGGTCACTGCCATCCCAGCATTCGACGTTCTTCAGGTCTGGCATCTCATCGCGGTGGAACACCGGCTCCACGCCCTTGCGGCGCTGGGCGTTGTAGTGGCTGAGCAGGCGCGCGGCGATTGCCGCCAGCGGCAGGATGGCGATCAGGTTGGTGAGGGCCAGCAGCGGCATGAACACATCGGCCATGGCCCACACCACCGATACCTTGACCACCGAGCCGATCAGCACGAAAGCCATCACCAGCACGCGGAACAGGTTGAGCAGCAGCTTGCTGTCGAACATGTACTGGATGTTGGATTCACCGTAATAGTAGTTGCCGATCACCGAGGTGAAGGCGAACAGCAGGATGGCGAAGGTCAGGTAGTGGAGTGCCCAACTGCCGAGCTCTTCGGCCAGCGCCCATTGGGTCAGGCTGGCGCCCTGGGTGGCATCACCATAGGCGTGACTCGGGTCGGCGACCAGAATGATCAGCGCGGTCATTGTACAGATGACCAGCGTGTCGAAATACACGCCCAGGGTCTGTACCAGGCCCTGCTTGACCGGGTGCGACACTGATGCAGTGGCGCTGGCATTGGGCACCGAGCCCATGCCGGCCTCGTTGGAGAACAGGCCGCGACGTACGCCCATCATGATCGCCGCGCCGATACCGCCGCCAGCGATCTCGCGCAGACCGAAGGCGTGGCTGAAGATGTCGCCGAATACCCGCGGCACCTGGTCGATGTTGAGCAGGATGACCAGCAGGCCGATGCCCAGGTACATCAGGGCCATGGCCGGCACTACGGTGACCGACACCTTGGAGATGGTCTGCACGCCGCCGAAGATGATCACGCCGGTCAATACGGTGAGCGCGATGCCCACGCCCCAGGCCAGGGTGCGGCTGCCGCCTTCACCGCCGAAAGAGGTCTGCATGGCGTCAACTATGGAGTTGGCCTGTACCGAGTTGAACACCAGGCCGTAGGTGATGCTGATCATCACCGCGAACACCACCGCCAGCCACCGCCAGCCCAGGGCACGCTGGATGTAGTAGGCTGGGCCTCCGTGGTAGCGGTACTGCTTGTCCGACTTGTACAACTGACCCAGAGTCGACTCCACGAACGAGGTGGCGCCACCGACCAGCGCTACCATCCACATCCAGAACACCGCACCAGGGCCGCCCACGGCGATGGCTGTGGCTACGCCTGCGATATTGCCGGTGCCGACCCGCGACGCCGCGGAAATGGTGAACGCCTTGAAGGAGGAAATCGCCTCCTTGTCACCGTGGTTGCGCTCGAGGATCACCCGGAACATTTCCGGAATCATTCGCAGCTGCACACCGCGGCATTTGTAGGTCAGGTAGATACCGCTGAGCAGCAGCATGGGGATGGCAAGGTAGGTCCAGAGCAGGCCGGAGAAGGCATCGAGCAACGCAGACACGGGCGTCTTCCTTTGGTCGTCTTATTCGAAGGGGCGCGAGGATAGGGCAATACGCCCAAATTCCCAAACCCGATTACGCTGCCAGCCGGCCACACCAGCCCGGTTCCCTTTCCCTGCAGCGGTACTGCTTAGGGCGAGAATGGGCGAGTTGGTTCAGGTTGGCGAAGCGCTGCGGCTGAGGCGGAGGGGGCGAGAGGATGAGGGGAGGAATGGGAAGAGCTAGTTTCGCGTGTTAGGCGTCTTGGCTCACCCCATATTTCACTGCCTCTGAAGGGCGGTGATTAATTACTTTCGTAGGACTTTGCCGCAGCTTTCAATGCGTCAGCAAATCCGAAAATATCGTCGAGTGTATCGATTGGGTGTCTAGTTTCTTTCTTATCGGCATCGAAAGTGCCTATGTATTTTTGTGCTCGATTGAAATGAAGGCGTGCAATAGGTTTGCGGTTGTTGTCGTCCAGCAGAATACCGAAATAGCTCTGGGTGTCTCGGGCAGCAATTCGCTTTACGTCTACCTCGGTACGGACAATCGCCTTGATAATGTTATAGCCCTCGATTTCCTCGACCGTTGTCACAACCAAGTCCTTTTCTATCACCTCAACTTGGCTTTGCTCGGTTTTTGGTAGCTCTACCGGCTGCGCATTGTTCACGATGATCGGCTGGTTAGATCCGGAAATTGCCGACTTCAATCGCTCATTGATTTGGTCGCTGAGAAATTGCATCGTCGCCTTACGGGTGAGTAAAGCGAACTGTTCTCTGACTTTTTGGGTGATGGCACCCTCATAAACACGAGATGCGAAAAAACGTACGAAGTCTTCGTCCGGCTGCTGGAACTGAATAGCCAGCTCACGCTTTATTTGACCAACATACTTCAATTCGCCAGCAGCGCTGATGATCGAGTCAACGTCGAATGCCGATTTTGTAAGCTTCTGAAGTTCCGGCACGACGTGGTCATCTATGTCGAGTAAGTCGAATTCAAGGAACGGTTTTTCGTCCATTTTGTTTGGTGCATCTAGATCGGTAAAAAACCGATAGACCTGACCGTTCGTCAATATGGAAATGCGCGCGGTGGTTACATGGAAATACCGAAAGAGCTGGCTAGCGTGGTTGATATTTAGTGGCTCACCAACTTTCTTGCTCTCAATCAAAATCTGGATCTGTCCGTCTTTGAGGATGGCGTAGTCAATCTTCTCTCCCTTTTTTGTCCCCACGTCACATACGAATTCTGGAACCACCTCCAGCGGATCAAAGACGTCATAACCGAGCACGTTCTGTATGAACGGCATGACGAACGCATTTTTTGTGGCTTCTTCTGTTTGAATTGCTGACTTCTGCTGACGAATCTTCGCAGCCAGGCTGGCTAGTCTTTCTTCAAATTCCATAACGTCTTTCCTTGGTCGTGCATGGTTTGATGAGAGCCATGTTTATGGGACTTCTAACCTCGATTGGTTAGATCGTGCCTTTGCAGCCAGGCCATTTGGTGCATCCCCAAAACGCCCGGCCGATATGCGGCCCTCGTTTGGCTACACGTTTGAGCATGGTCGAATTACAAACAGGGCAGTTGGGTGTTTCGGCTTTGAGGCTTACTTCTTCGAGAACGGGCTTAATGTGCGTGTCTGTCTGAGGCGGCTGAATCAGAGCACGCTTGGCCGCTGCAATCCACTTCTTCAGTTCCACTCCATCCACCAGCCGAATGTTGCGGCCACTGGCAAATTCCCTAGCTTCGCTGGTGAAACTGCCTGCTGTGACGACAAAGCCGCCAACCGCGCCGTGGGTGACCATCGCACCCAGGAATTCGCGAATGACCGGCACACCTACCTTGGTGGCGCGCCACTGTTTGCACTGGACGATATAACGCTCGCCCTCAGGACTGCGCAGGATCAGATCGACGCCGCCATCCGGCCCATTGCCCCCGGTTTCGGTGATGGCGTAACCCTGCTGGCGCAGGGCCTCACCAACCAGTCTTTCGAATTCCTGCCAGGAGATGTTTTCCAACGTGCGCCCACTGAGTGTTGCAGTGGCGACTTCGGCGAGTAGCTTGCGACGACGGATACGACCGAAGATCGAGGCGATGGCCCCGAATACGCAGGCTGCGGGAACGATGTACTGAAACGCCGTTGCCCAGCCGCGAAAAACTGCGCCGGTCAGATGGCCTGAGAATTGGCTTGGGTCGGTCAATCGTGGAGGGATACTAGTTGCATAGCCATACAGCCAATACCAGCTAAGCAGCGCCAGCAGGATGCTGAGCCACCACGGCAGACGACTGGCGATGACGATAAGGTCTTCGAATGTGGAGGTCTTGCGACGTCTGGCCATCTCGTTACTTCCCTGTTGCGGCATTTGCCGGCAGAAGTCATTTCCCTGACTGCCTCGCTTTTACGCCATGAAGCACCGATTAACAGATTGCTTCACCAAGCGCGGCAAGAATATGGCTTATCGCTATCAATAAGGCCGACGTTAGCCAATCTGCCAGGTGTTACGCAAGCCATCCAATAGTGGTAGTAGAGTATTGGAGTGGGAGGGGAGTCGGGCGTCGAAGTTGGGAGCCCATAGGCGGGCTCCCGAGAGGGGCGGGTGTTGCGTTTATGGAATCAGCTTGGCCGCCCGCAGCTGCTCGAACACCGCGAAGAACGCATCGTCGGTGGCCTGGTAATCGACAAAGCCCAGCTTGCGGCTTTTCGACATGTCGGTGACCACTTCGATGGGGCGGCCCAGGTCGGCGTCGGTGTGCCAGGGGGATATCAGGCGGGTGATATCGGCTTCGGCCAGGTCGTGCTTGGCGACCAGTTCCAGCCAGGCTGCGGCGTCACTGGCCATTTGTTCTTCCAGCGGTGCGGGCTCGCCGTCGAAGGGCGCGGCCTCTAGGTCGAACCACTCGGCGATGCGTTGCCACATCCATTTCCAGCGAAACACGTCACCGTTGACGATGTTGAAGGCCTGGTTGGCCGCTGCCGGGGTGGTGGCAGCCCAGTGCAGCTGCTTGGCGAGCTGGCGGGCGTCGGTCATGTCGGTGAGGCTGTTCCACTGCACGGCCGAGCCGGGGAAGCGGAACGGGCGGCTGGTTTCCTTGCAGATGGAGGCGTAGACGGCAAGGGTAGTCGCCATGTTCATCGCATTGCCGACCGCCACGCCGGTGACGGTGTGCGGGCGGTGCACGCTCCAGGTGAAACCGTCACGCTTTGCGGCGGCGAACACTTCGTCTTCCTGGGCGTAATAGAAATTCTCCACATCCAGGCGGCCCTGTTCCTCGCGGAACGGGGTTTGCGGCAGCACGCCCTTGCCATAGGCCTCGAACGGGCCGAGGTAGTGTTTGAGGCCGGTGACCAGAGCCACGTGCTTGACGCTACCCGCGGGGCGCAGGGCGTCCAGCAGGTTACGAACCATCGCCGCGTTGACGCGGATGTTTTCCGCCTCGGTGGCCTGGCGTGCCCAGGTGGTCAGGAACACGTGGGTCGGCTTCAGGCCTTCGACGGCGCTGGCCAGCGAGGCGGGATCGAGCAGGTCGGCCGCCAGTGGCGTGACGTTCTCGGCCGTGCCCGGCTTGCGAGCCAGGCCGGTGACCTGCCAACCCTGTTCAACCAGCAGGCGCGCGGTGGCGCTGCCGACGATACCGCTGGCGCCGACGACCAGTGCGTGATGTGCCATACAGCTATTCCTCCTTCAGAACGAGTATTGGCACCATAACGACGCTGCAGACTCAAACCAAGACGGCACCAAAAGGTAACCACCCCGATGCAACCCGGCACTCCCGATGAACAATGGCGCGAAGACTGCGCGCCGCGACGCGTACTCGAACTGTTCGCCACCAAGTGGACGAGCATGATTCTGCACACCCTGCATGCCCGCCACGGCGGCACCGCCCGCACCGGCGTGCTGCACCGCAGCCTGCCCGGTATCTCCAAGAAGATGCTGGTGCAGACCCTGCGCGAACTGGAAGCCAGCGGCCTGATCGACCGCCAGGTACACGACAGCGTACCGCCTACGGTTGACTACTCGCTCACCGAGCTTGGCCAACGGTTGGTCGAGCCCATCGAGCTGATCTACAGCTGGGCCCGCGACAATGCTCCGGCGCTCGATGCGCTGCAGCCGCGGCAGACGTCGCGTAGGCGGTGATCTAACTGATAAATCCAATTCCTGTGAATGACGCCGTCAAGCCTAATGTTGATTGTATGCAGAGATGCAATCAGTCTTTTGCCGCATGCAGCGTTAGCGAGTTAAAGAAGTCTTTCGCATCTTTTTGCATGGCTGGTGGAATATTGTGTTCTTTGCCCGAATACATAAAAGAAAGTGACAATATCTGGGAGGTGTTTGGGATTGGGCACTCGAGCATGTTGAATGTTCTGTAAGTCGGCATCGACCTTGCAATTTTTTGGCGCGGATATACAGTTGTCCAAGTGTTCGAAATGCAGTCCATCTCTAAAAAGTGTTCGCGCTTGTAAGTAAAGCTCTCCAGCAGTTCGACATCAGCCTCTCTGATGGAAAACCTGGACAGCTTTTTGCCTGCTTGATCTAAGAGGTGTTCTATAGCATTAATTTTCGAATCGATGGTGCTAATTTTTAGCTCTAGAAAAGAAGTGTAGTAAGGTGGTGAGTCTGTTTGGTGCGCAAGGGTTATTTGGTTTTCTTCATCTGATTTATCCCGCTTCCAGTTTAATTTTGTGGGCGCGGAGATGCTGAATTTGTCTTGGATGGTATAGGTTTCTGCTGCTTGGGTCACTAAGGGGAAAAGTAACGATAGAGAGAGAGGGATGTATTTAAAGAACATGCTATTCCTTTCGTCGATTTATTTTTCATGGGCGCTCGATATGGTGCGAGCAGGTGCGGAAAGTTGACGTCGAGTTTCGAAGTTTTAGAGAGCCTCCGAAAACCTACCATCTCCGTTAAAATGTTTGCAGTAAAAAGTCAAGGGGCTGCCAGCCCATGCGTTGTAGATTCTTAGTTAAGGAGTTCGGTACGCAACGATTGCCACTCTTCCCAGCAATTCTCTGCAGCGATATCCGGATAACCTCTTTTCTGCTCGCCCTCTAGCGCCACGCTGAAAGGGACTTTCATGCAAGTCGCATTGTCACGGATATCGATTACTTCCTTTTCGGTAAGCAGAGCACCTTTGTGCTTCTCTGCTGCATAGAGAACCGTCACCAACGCTGGAATGAAAACCAGGCACAACGGATCATCGGATACTTCGGTCATGTTGATTCCTTTCAGGAGCTTTACGTCAAAAGTGCGTCAGCGTCTCCCGCCGGTCGCCATCAGCCCGCCTGCATCCCTGCCCGCTTGAGCAATTGCTTGCAGCGCTCGGACAGGTGCACCACGCGCAGGTGTTTGCCGGCCTTGGTGTAGCGTTCGCGCAGGGTCATCAGGGCGGCGATGGCCGAGTAGTCGACGAAGCTCAGGTGGCGGCAGTCGATGGTCACGTGTTCGGGGTCATTGGCGGTGTCGAACTGGTTGAGAAACTGCGTGGTGGAGGCGAAGAACAGCGTGCCCCAGGGCACGTAGCGCTTGCTGCCGTCGGCTTCCAGGTGGGCTTCGGCGTGCAGGTCGCGGGCATGCTGCCAGGCGAAGTTCAGGGCGGCGATGACGATACCGCACGACACCGCCACGGCCAGGTCGGTGAACACGGTGATGATGGTCACCGCGACTATCACCAGCACGTCGTTGAGCGGCACCTTGCCAAGCACGCGCAGCGAGGCCCAGGCGAAGGTCTGCTGGGCGACCACGAACATCACGCCGACCAGGGCCGCCAGGGGAATCAGCTCGATCAGCGGCGACAGGAACAGGATATAGAGCAGGATCATCCCCCCGGCGACGATGCCGGACAGCCGGCCACGGCCGCCGGAGCTGAGGTTGATCATGGTCTGGCCGATCATCGCGCAGCCGCCCATGCCGCCGCACATGCCCGAGGCGATGTTGGCCGCGCCGAGGGCCACGCATTCGCGGTCCGGGTGGCCGCGGCTTTCGGTGATCTCGTCGGTGAGGTTGAGGGTCAGCAGGGTTTCCAGCAGGCCGACCATGGCCATCAGCACCGCGTAGGGCAGGATGATCTTGAGGGTTTCCAGGCTCCATGGAATCTGCGGCAGCGCCGGCACCGGCATGTTGCCGGCGATCTTGGCCATGTCGCCCAGGGTGTGGGTGGGCAGGTGCAGGAAGTAGGTGAGCAGGCCGACACTGAGGATCGCCGCGAGTGCCGGCGGGATGACCTTGGTCAGGCGCGGCAGGATGTAGACGATGGCCATGGTCAGCGCCACCAGGCCGAGCATCAGATACAGGGCGTTGCCCTCGATCCAGCGGCCGTCGTGCTGGAAGTGTTCCAGTTGCGCCAGGGCGATGACGATGGCCAGGCCGTTGACGAAACCGAGCATCACCGGGTGCGGCACCATGCGCACCAGCTTGCCCAGACGCAGCAGGCCGAAGGCCGTCATGATCAGGCCGCTGAGCAGCACGGTGGCGAGCAAGTACTGGGCGCCGTGCTGCACCACCAGGGCGACGATCACTACCGCCATGGAGCCTGCCGCGCCGGAGATCATGCCAGGGCGGCCGCCGAACAGCGCGGTGATCAGGCAGATGAAGAAGGCGCCGTACAGACCCATCAGCGGGTTGACCTGGGCCACCAGGGCGAAGGCGATGCATTCGGGCACCAGCGCGAACGAGGACGTGAGACCGGCCAGGATGTCGGCGCGCAGACGGGCGATTTTCATGGGTTACCTGAATCGAGCAAGACGGACGCCCTGCAGGCGCGGGGCGTAATACGGCCTGTACGGCCTTAGAGCCTGCTCAAAGTCTGCTGCGCGTCGGCACTGCGGCGTTAAAAACCGGCTCGGACTGCTCATTTACAGCTCGTAAACTCCGCGTCCTCGCCTGTTTTCGCCTTGCACTGCTCTAGCTCGCGAGACTTTGAACAGACTCTTAAAATTGGAAGGCCTGCGATGGTAAGGAATCGCCACTGCGAAGGCCAGTGCCGGGGATATGACCGGCGTTGTCTTCCCAGGTTTCGCTGCGCTCTACGCCGGGCTACGGCACGAGGTCGTGTACCTGTGGCCTGTGTTGAGCAACTCTTATACCCAGGGTCTTGGCTGACGTAGATAGCAGCGCTGCCCGTGGCCTGCGACAACCAACCCGCCGGGCAAAATGTGGCCTGGCTGGCTTTTGGAGCGACCAATAGGTCTAATTACCCTTTTTCTCGGGCGGGAAATCGGCAGTAAACTCCCGCCTGCCCAAAAACGATGACGAGGTAAACACGTTGATTATTCACCCTAAAGTTCGTGGCTTCATCTGTACCACCACCCACCCGCTGGGTTGCGAGCGCAACGTGGCCGAGCAGATCGAGGCGACACGCAAACTGGGCGTGCGTAATGACGGTCCGAAAAAGGTGCTGGTGATCGGTGCTTCCAGCGGCTACGGCCTGGCGGCGCGCATCACCGCCGCCTTCGGCTTTGGCGCCGATACCTTGGGCGTGTTCTTCGAGAAGCCGGGCACCGAAACCAAGGCCGGCACCGCTGGCTGGTACAACTCGGCAGCATTCGACAAGTTCGCCAAGGCCGAAGGCCTGTACAGCAAATCGATCAATGGCGACGCCTTCTCCGATGAAGCCCGCGCCAAGGTCATCGAGCTGATCAAGAACGAGATGGGCGGCAAGGTCGACCTGATCGTCTATTCCCTGGCTTCGCCTGTGCGTAAGCTGCCGCAGACCGGTGAAGTGGTGCGCTCGGCGCTCAAGCCGATCGGCCAGCCGTACAAGTCGACCGCCATCGATACCAACAAGGACGTGATCATCGAGGCGTCCATCGAACCGGCCAGTGAGCAGGAAATTGCCGACACCGTGACCGTCATGGGTGGCCAGGACTGGCAGCTGTGGATCGACGCCCTGGCTGGCGCCGACGTGCTGGCCGAAGGCGCGCGTACCGTGGCGTTCAGCTACATCGGCACGGAAATCACCTGGCCGATCTACTGGCACGGCGCGCTGGGCAAGGCCAAGCAGGACTTGGACGAAACCGCTCTGCGCCTGGACAAGAAACTGGCTGGCGAAGTCAAAGGCGGTGCCAACGTGGCCGTGCTCAAGTCGGTGGTCACCCAGGCAAGCTCGGCCATCCCGGTGATGCCGCTGTACCTGTCGATGGTCTTCAAGATCATGCAGGAAAAGGGCGTTCACGAAGGCACCCAGGACCAGCTCGACCGCATGTTCCGTGACCGCCTGTACCGCGCCGACGGTGCCCCGGCTGCAGTCGACGAGAAAGCCCGCCTGCGCCTGGACGACTGGGAATTGCGCGATGACGTACAGGACGCCTGCAAAGCCATGTGGCCACAGGTGACCACCGAGAACCTGTTCGAAATGACCGACTATGCCGGTTACAAGAAGCAGTTCCTCAACCTGTTCGGCTTCGAGCGCAGCGACGTGGACTATGACGCCGATGTGGCCACCGACGTGCAGTTCGACGTGGTGCAGCTGTAATCGGGTCGTTTCGACGGCATGTAAAAAGGGACGCCTCGGCGTCCCTTTTTTATTACCTGCTCGCTGCGTTTCAGCTCACCGGCTCTGTGGTGTTGACGTACTCCGGCACCTTCGCCAGCGGCAGGCGGCGCGCCTGCTCGACACTGATGCCCGGGCGTTTGGGCAGCGGGTCGAGGCGCTGCGGCTGGCCGGTTTCCAGAGCACGCTCGATCGCCTCCAGTACACGCACGTCGCGCCAGCCTTCGTCGCCGTCAGGCTCCGGCTCGCGGTTCTGCAGGATGCAGTCGGAGAAGTACTGGGTTTCCCCGGCGAACTGGTCGACCACCGGATGCTCGTGCTCGGTGGTCTTGCCGCCGATGGTGGCGCGGTAGCTGATCGCCGAGTCTTCGCCGAAGCCGAAGCAGGGGGAGGCCTCGAACTCGCCTTTGGTACCCAGTATCTGGAATCGCTCGGTGTAGGGCAGGCTGTAACTGACGGTGAATGTGGCCATGCGCTCTTCGGCAAAACGCATCGTCACTGCCACGGTATCCGGCGTATTGATTTCCCGGCCGGGGGTCTGCACGGCCACGGCGCGCACTTCCAGCGGCTCGTCATCGAACAGGTTGCGCACGGCGTTGATCGGATACGGGCCCATGTCGGTCACGGGGCCGGCCCAGTAGCCGCTCTGCATGCGGTGGTTGGCCGGGTCGACGGTCTGCGTGAAGGTCGCGCTGAACAGCCGTGGGTCGCCGATATCGCCGGCGCGAACGCGGTGAATCATCTCCACGGTGCCGGGCTCGAAGTGCAGGCGATAGGCGATCATCAGCTTGGCGCCCGAGCGCTCGGCTGCCGCGGTGATGGCCTGGCAGTCTTCCTGGCTGGTGTCCATGGGTTTTTCCAGCAGCACATGGATGCCGGCATCCAGCGCCGGCTCGGCGAATTCGCGGTGGCGGAAGTTCGGTGTGGCCAGATAGATGGCGTCGATCTCGCCGGAGGCGAGCAGGGTGGAGAATTCTTCGTAGCGGTAGCTCTTGATGTTATAGAGCTTGGCCAGCTTGTCGGCCTTGATCGGATCGCCGGTGACCAGTGCGGTGATCACCGAGTTGTCGGTCTGGCCCACGCCGGGCATGAAAGCCCCCTGGGAAATCCAGCCACCACCGACCACTGCGTAACGAACCTTGCCTTGAGCATCGGGCATTTCATCGACTCCTCTGCATCGCCGAATTGCATTGTTCGACTTCTTATTAGATCGGCAGGTGAGGCTAGACGAAGTTCCTGCAAAGTGCCTGCCGGTCGGCATTTGCGCGCTGTTTGCGGAGGCCGTGAAATCATCGTGGCAATCCGTGGTCTGTATGCGCGGCACGCCATCCGGCGCAGCTGTCTGCCGTTAATGGAGCGCGTTGATGAAAGCCCTGATCCCAAGCCTGTTGTTGGTCGCCGCCTTGCCGGCCCTGGCCGAGCAATCGGCCAACCCCTTGTGCGATGCGAAGGCCGCGAACATCGAGAAGCAGCTGCAGGCGGCCTGGGCCGAAGGCCACGCGGAAAAGGCCAAGGGCCTCAGCGCAGCATTGGACGGCGTGCGTGAGAATTGCTCGGACAAGGCGCTGATGCGCGAGCTGGAGGCCAAGGTCAACAAGGCTCGCGACGAGATACGCGAGCGCGAGGCCGACCTGCGTGAGGCCGAACTGAGCGGCGACCCGCAAAAGATCGCCAAGCGCCAGGCCAAGCTCGATGAAGCGCTACAGGACCTCAAGGAAGCAGAGGCCGAGTTCAAACACTGACCTTTCGGGGCTGCGCCGGCGGCCCCATACGTCCGGACGACCGGATGCACCGATAATCGCCCAAAAGCCGAGCCCAACCGTCGACATGACTAAAACGGGATAGCCGCCGCCCATGCCGGGGGCTAGCATCGACCTCACTTGATTGGCCCCATAATAATTATTCGCCGTCTGCGGCTACTGCCGCGCGGTTTATTTCTCGCAAAGACTGCCCTTACAACAGGTCTAGCAGAATGATCGTCTCTCCTTGCGTCGTGCATCCTCCCCAATACCGTGATCACGTGGTTCACGCTGCTGCGTCTGTCGACGAAGCCGTGTCGGTGCGTGTTCGACGACTGTTCGTTTCCCTGCTGGCCAACGCCTGCCTCGCCACCCTGGTGGTGGTAGGAGTCATCCGGTTGGCGACCTTGCGACGTCGTTAATCACGCCAAACGTGCGATGGCCAGCCTGGCTAGTCGGTACATGCCCGAAATCGGGCCTGGAGGGGCGCTGTGTCCTACTTTCAGAATCATTACGCTGCATCGTCATGCCAGAAAGCGGTGCTCTCCACCGCTCGTCGCGATGGTGGCATTCCGCCCGGTGGCAATGCCGGTGGCGCAGAGTTTGCTGCAAATGGTCGAGCGTCTGGAAAGATGGGTACGACCACCATGCTGGTGCAATGCAACTGCTTCGACGATGTAGATGTACATGCCAATTCGGTAATCGGTTGGCAGCAAACCTATGACCAGCTCGGTGCTGGTCACGCCCACACCACGCTCAAACACCTCACCGCAGAGCGGTTCCAGATTTTCCGTGAGACCTTCGACAAGCGCATCGTGCAAATCGGCGCGGCACCGGCCGGGCGACTGTGTTTGGCGATGCCGGTATGCAGCAGCGAACCGAGTGTGTTTCAGGGCAAGCCGCTGACCGGCGAAAGTGTCACCGTTCTCCACGGCGGCCAGGAGTTTTTCGTTCAGTCACCAGGCGGCATCGATCTGCTGTGCGTCGCGGTGGACATCGCCAGCCTGGAAACCTTCGCCTCCCGGGAGTTCTCCAGCGCGGATCTGTGCCAGCTGTCGCGAATCACCCGGCTCGATCTGGAGCCGGCGATGATCCACCGCATGCGCAAGCACCTGGAGCGCTTGATCGACAACGCACTGGTTGGCGAGGCATTGTCCGAGGCTGAGCTGGAAGAGCAGGTGCTGGAGTTCATGCTGGTGCTGCTCGACAGTGCCTTGGAGTGGTCGGTAGGGCGCAGCGCCAACTCCACGGTGAGCACCTATCTGGTCAAACAGAGCCAGGAACTGGCGCTGGCCAATCAGGACGAGCCGCCCTCGGTGCTTGATCTTTGCAAGCACCTGAACGTGAGCCGCAGCACCTTGCAACGTAGCTTCCTCAGCGTGACCGGTTTGCGGCCGGTGGAATACCTGCGGGCGCTGCGCCTCAATATCGCCCGTCGCCGCCTGCGCAGCACCGAAACGGAGCAACTGACCGTCGCCCGCGTTGCCAGCGATCTGGGCTTCAGCCACCTGGGGCATTTCTCCGGCGCCTACCGAACGCTGTTTGGTGAAACGCCGTCGCAAACGCCGCGTGCGCGTTGAGTGCGCAGGGTAATGAATGCGCTAATCAAGTTTCGCAGCGATCAGGGGCTGCCAATTAGTTAGCCGCCCCGTTTAATCGATAACAGTACTTGTCCATTAAGCGTTACTGGAAAATTTTTCCGGGTAGCTCTGCTGCGCGCGCAGATCGTAGGGCGCGACATGTCCGGTGAAGTTTCAAGTGCAAGTCTCAGTGAGCTGAAAAGTTGTTCCGCAGCATCCTTGCTGCGCTGTTAAACCGAAGCGCGCGCCACTCCAACTGCAATACAGATGAAGTGTTAGAAGTCCAACCTATCAGGAATGTGTCATGAACAGCCCAAGAAAAAATCCAATCGATAATGTTCGTGTTTATATATGCGCCGGCTTGTTATCGGCCTGTGGCGCGCTGCTGCTCAATGTCATGCCTGTGCTGTTCGGCGCTATCGGCGAGACCCTGGGTTACGGCGAACAGCAACTCGGTACACTGGCTCTGGCCAGCAACCTGGCGTTCGCACTGGTTGGCGTAATCTCCCTGGCCTGGCTGGGCGTATTCAGCTGGCGCACGATTGCCGCCGTGGCGACGGTGATCGTCACCCTGGGCATTGTGGCCATTCTCAACAAGCCCTCGTATGGCGAGTTGCTGGTGATCATGGCCGTGGCAGGCGGCGCGACGGGTGCGCTCTACGCCTTGGCGATGGTGATCTTCGGTGGTAGCGACCGACCAGAGCGAGCCTTCGGCTTCAAGCTGGGCATGGAATCGATTCCCGGCGCGGCGCTGTTGATTCTGCTGCCAGTCGCGGTTGCACCGCAGTGGGGCTTCGACGGCATTCTGATCGCCCTGGCAGCATCTGCCTTGTTGATGGGCCTGGCGCTTTTTGGTGTGCCGAGCCGCGCCGTGAAGCGTGAAGACCTGATCGCCGCCAGCATCCATGCCGATGCTGGCAAGCACCAGTTCATCGTGTGGATGAGCCTGGTCGCCAGCCTGGTGTTCATGACCGGCGTCATGGCCGTGTGGCCGTTCCTGGAATTGATCGGCAAGAAGACCGGCTTGTCCTCCAACGAGATCGGCACCGTGCTTTCGGTGGGCTTTCTGATCAACGCCATCGGTGGCTTCATTGCCTCCTCGCTTGGTCTCAAGCTTGGTCGCGTGATGCCGGTGGCGGCCATCGTCGCGGTGGTGCTGGTCGGCCTGGTGATCATCGGCCAGTTCACCTCGATGACCACCTTCACCGTCGGTACGCTGCTGTTCCTGCTGTCGATCAACTTCGTGCTGGCCTACACCTTCGGCCTGATGGCCGAGTTCGATACCTCCGGCAAGCTGGTGGCGCTGGGCACCGTGTGCATCTCCCTGGGCGCCGCTTTCGGGCCGGCCATTGCCGGCAGCCTGATCGAGCGTTATGACTACTCGGCAGCACTGATCTTCTCCGGCGTCTGCGCGGTGCTGACCCTGGCGATTCATGGCGGGCTCTCCATTCGCGCTACGGCGCTGCAGCAGGGCGCCGCGCAAAGCCGCCTGGTGTCGATGCCTTGAAGGCAACTCAGTGTTAATCCTCGCGCCTGGTGATCCGCCCCATAGCAGGCTTTGATCGCCAACGCTCCGACAGAGAAGGCACGTAGCTCACGCTCGGGCCTTCTCTGCTTTTTGCAGTCGCAGTGCTGGCTATAAGGGCGCACTGTGTAAGGGCAGGCCGATCTTTCAGCCCAGGTTCGTCGATTCGGTAACTAAGCGGCGGGAGCAGCCGTTCGCCGATCCACTGTGCGAGCACGCCATGCGCGCGAAAAATCGCGGGCATGGACTGGGCGTCCCCGCCCGTTCCCACAGGCCGTAGGATGGGGCGGGCCGCGTAGGTGAAACCCATCGCAATTTGATGGGTTTCACCCATCCTACGCTCTGCATCGATGTCCGCTTTTGCTTTGTAGCTGCCGCTTCATGCGCATAAAGATCGTGAACAGGCTATAAGGCGAGTTATTGAAACAGCTAAATCCCGGACAAAAAAATACCCCGCATTTTCATGCAGGGCACAAGCCGGAGCAGAGGTGAGCGCTTAGCTGAGGCGCTCGAAACGATACGGACTCGGATCGACAATCGGCGTGGTGCCGCACAGCAGGTCGGCGGCCAGTTGGCCTGCAGCCGGCGAGGTGCCGAAACCGTGACCGGAGAAGCCGGTTGCCAGGGTCAGGCCGGGAATCTTCGCGACCGGGCCGATGACCGGGTTGGAGTCCGGTGTGATGTCGATGACGCCGGCCCAGCTTTGCTCGATCTGGGCGTTGGCGAACATCGGCCAGGCGGCGACCAGGTTGCGCATCGCCTCGTCGTTCAGTGACGGGTTGGCCGCCGGGTCGAGGGTGCGGACTTTCTCGAACGGCGTGACGGAAGTGCCTTTCCAGCTGCGCGCCAGGGCCAGGTCCTTGAAGAACTCCTTGCCAAAGGACACGCGCAGGAAATCACGCTGCGCCTTGAGCTGCGGCAGATAGCGCATGCCGATCAGCAGGTGGTCGAGGGTCAGGTGTGCATCCAGGGCGCCGCGCTGGGTGACGATGAAACCGCCATCCTTGTGGCGACGGAACGAGAAGTCCGGTGCGCCCAGGGCGATTTCGGTCGGCCCGTCCATCGGCTTGGTGCGCATCACCGAGCAGGTCAGCGGCAGGGTCGGCAGGTTGATGCCGTGGTTGCCGAGAAAGCGACGCGACCACATGCCACCGGCGAGCAGCACCTGCTCGCAGCGAATCTCGCCACGCTCGGTCAGCACGCCGCTGACACGCCCACCGCTGGTCACCAGGGTCCGCACTGCGCAGTTCTCGATGATCAGCGCGCCCTTTGCCATCGCCGCTTTGGCGATGGCGCTGGAGGCCAGGGTTGGCTCCGCGCGGGCATCGGAAGGCGTGTAGATACCGCCCGCCCACTGGCCTTGGCCCCCGGGTGCCATCTTGGCGATTTCCGCGGTGCTGACCAGCCGCGAGTCCAGGTTTAGCGAGGCGACCGATTTCAGCCAGCCCTCGTGCATGGCCATCTGCGCGTCGTTACGGGCGACGAACATGATGCCGGCCTGACGAAAGCCCACATCCTGGCCAACGCGTTCCGGCATCTGCAGCCACAGCCGCTCGGCGGCCAGGGCCAGGGGAATATCGTGCATATGGCGGTTGGTCTTGCGTACCCAACCGAGGTTGCGCGAAGACTGCTCGGCCGCGATGCGGCCTTTCTCCAGTACCACCACCGGGATGTTGCGCTCGGCCAGCGTCAGGGCCGCGGTGAGGCCGATGATGCCCCCACCGATGATGACCACGGCGCTGTTCGAGGGAAACTCGGTGGAGGTTTGTACGGGCTCTATTCGAGGCGACATAAAGAGCACTCAACAGTAAGGGTGATGACGTGACAGAAAACCTGGCTCACTGAGCCAGGTTGATTTTCTTCACGTCGGCGCGCGAGGCACCACGGAAAGCGGTCAGCTCCAGTTCGACCTTGTAGACGGTCGAGCCCAGAGGCGGGCAGGTGACTGTCGAGGCCGGGTCGATGCCGCGGAATTTCTCGCCGACGATGGTCATCACCGCCGGTACGTCCTGCGGGTTCTGGATGAACACGCGCGAACACACCACGTCGGCCAGGCTGGAATCTACGGCTGCCAGTGCCGACTCGATGTTGGCGAACACTTGGTGGGTCTGCTCGGCCAGGTCCTCGGAGATCTCCTTGGTGTCCGGGTTGCGGCCGGCGGTGTTGGACACGAAGATCCAGTCGCCTACCGCGACCACGCGCGAGTAGCTGCCCATTTCTTCGTACTTGGAACCGGTTTTGACTTTGCTGATGGTGGTCATGGCGTAGGGTCCTTGAGGGAGTGAGAGGGTTAGCGCAGGGCTGGGGTTTCCCAGAGGTTCAGCTTCACGCCGATACCCAGTTCGAGCGCCTTGCGGTACACCACGGTGCCCCAGGCCACATCCTCGACCGGCATGCCACCGACCGACATGATGATGATTTCGTCTTCGCTGCGACGGCCCGGGGCTTCCCCGGCGATGATCTTGCCGATGTCTTCGAGATGGTCGAGGGGCAGCTTGCCTTCCTCGAGCATGTCCATGAAACGCACGCCGATCACCGGTACGTGGTTGTGGGCAGGCTTGGGCAGCTCTTCGAACCAGGCCTGGTACAGGCCAATGTTGTCGAGCACCTTGCGCACGTCGTGCTGTTCCATGCCTTCATCGATGTTGCAGCCGGCCGGCATGGCCAGGAAAGCGCCGGGTTTGACCCACTCGCGCTTGACCAGCGGGTATTCGGTCGGGTCACCGGTGCGGCCGGAAGTGCAATAGGTCACCAGGTCGGAGCCGCGCACCACGTCTTCGATGCTGTCGACCACTTCGATGGTGGTGATCTGCGGGTAGGTTTCCTTCACCCAGCCAATGAAATCGTCGAGGCTCTTCTGGCTGCGACCCTTGAGCTTGAGGGTGTCGATCAGCGGGCACACGGCGATGAAGGCTGCGAGGGTGGTCTTGCCCATCACGCCTGGACCGAGCAGGCCGACGACGCGCGAGTCCTTGCGGGCCAGGTGGCGTGCGCCAACGCCCGGAATCGCACCGGTGCGATATGCCGACAGCAGGTTGGCCGACATGTGGGCCAGCGGAGCACCGGTGTCGACGTCAGTGAGGGTGAACATCAGGATCGAGCGCGGCAGGCCTTTCTCGCGGTTCTCGACGTTGGAGCCGTACCACTTTACGCCGGCAGTGCGGAAGCTGCCGCCCAGGTAGGCCGGCATCGCCATCATGCGGCGGTCGGCAGCGTGGCGCGGCATGCTCGGGAAGGGAGAGTCTTCCGGGAAACACACCATGGCGCCGTGGGAATCGTTGTTCGGGCCGGCCATCCGATAGTCGCCTTTGTACAACAGCTCGAATACCTCTTCCATGGTATTGACGCAGCCGAGCATGTCGGTCACGCCAGCGCGAATCATGTCTTGTTCGGAGAGGTAGATGAAGTCGATTCTTGTATTAGTAGTCATGGCATTCTCGGGGTCGGAAGTGCAGGCCTGGCACAACTTGGAAGATGACGCTGCCGCGCGTTATGCAAACAAAAGCATCGGTGAAGTTGCATAACGCTCAGTGCGCGCAGGGCAATTGGTTATTAGTGGTTTTTTATTCACGGATGAATAAAAAACAGAAAACCAGTTGGGCCAAGTTGATGGTAGGTAAGTCGCCCCGATGCCGGCTATCCCATATTGGTCACTGTTGCAGGCAAATAACTTCGGCTGGCGCACTCTTTTGGGGCGTCGAATAAAGAGCCGGTTTGATAAGTATTGATGTGCTTATCGACGGGTATTCATCAATAGCGCGACGGGCTGGAAAATAAGCTGTCGGGAGGCAGTTCAATGGCCCCGAAAAGTCGATAGCGGAACGCTATCGAGCGCGGTCATTTAGCGAAATTTGCTTGAGATAAGTTACGAATCACTGCCGGAGCGCAAGCATTGCGCTTGCGCTCCGGGCAATGGTCCCTTAGGTGCGGAAGCGCCCGACCAGGCCATTCAGCTCGCCCGATAGTGCCTCCAGGCGCTGCGAGTCGGTGCGTGCCGAATGGGCCAACTCCTCGACCAGCTGGGCATCGGTATGGATCTGCGCGATGTGGCGGTTGATGTCTTCGGCCACGTGGTGCTGCTCCTCGGCGGCGGTGGCGATCTGGTTGTTCTGGTCGCGGATCTCGTCTACCGAGGCGCGAATCTGCTCGAAGCTGTCGCGGGCATGCTGGATGCGCTCCACGCTTTGCAGCGACATGCTCAGGCTGCTCTGCATCTGCTTGGTGACTTCCTGGGTGCGCCGCGCCAGGCCGCCGAGCAGGCCATCGATCTCGCCGGTGGAATCCGCCGTGCGTTTGGCCAGCGCACGCACTTCGTCGGCGACTACCGCGAAGCCGCGGCCCTGTTCGCCGGCTCGTGCTGCTTCGATGGCTGCGTTGAGGGCCAGGAGGTTGGTCTGCTCGGCGATCGAGCGGATGGTATCGAGGATGGCGTTGATGTTCTGGCTGTCCTGCTCCAAAACCTGCATGGCCTGGGCAGATTTCTGCAAGTTTTCGCTGAGCTGGGTGACGCTGCCGGTGGCTTCGTCGATTTGTTGCTGGCCATCGTGCACCTGGCGCTGGCCGGAGTCGGCGGACGAGGCGGCGTTGCTGCACGAACGGGCCACTTCATTGGCGGTGGCGACCATTTCGTTGAAGGCGGTGGACACCAGCTCCACGGCTTCACGCTGGCGGCCGGCGGCATCGTTCATGTCGCGGGCCACGCGGGTGCTGGCGTCCGACGCGGTCTGCAGGTCCGCCGAAGCGCTGCCAATGCGTTGTACCAGCGTGCGGATGGCGCCCAGGAACTGGTTGAACCAGCGCGCCAGCAGGGCGGTTTCATCGTTTCCGCGCACATCCAGGCTGCGAGTCAGGTCGCCTTCGCCCTGGGCGATGCCTTCCAGACCGCCTGCCACGCTGCGGATCGGCTTGACGATCAGCCCGGCGAAACTGGCGCCGACGATGGCGAACAGCACCGCCAGCACCGCGGCGATCACGCCGATCTGCCAGGTCAGGCTGGTAGCCTTGGCCATCACTTCGCTGCGCTCGATCAGACCGATAAAGCGCCAGCCGAGGGTTTTAGACGACCACACGTTGGCCATATAGGACACCCCGCCCAGTTCGACTTCCACCAGGCCTTGCTCGACCTTGGCCAGCTCTGCGTAACCGTCGCCCAGCTCGCTGATCAGCTTGAAGTTGTGCTCCGGGGTGCGCGGGTCGACCAGCACGTTGCCGTTGCTTTCCAGCAGCATCAAATAACCGCTTTCGCCGAGCTTGATCTGCTTGACCAACTCGGTGAGTTGCTTGAGCGACACGTCCAGACCAACCACGCCGACGGGCTTGCCCTGGGCATCATCAACGGTGTGCACCGTGCCCATCAGCACCACATCATCAGGCGCCCAGTAGTAAGCGGCGGTGCGTACGGTTTTGCCTGGCGCGGCCACAGCGGCCTTGTACCAAGGGCGAACGCGCGGGTCATAGCTGCTCAGCTTGGCATCGTCCGGCCAGGAGGCATAACCCCCATCTGCCTTGCCAAGCGACAGGTAGGCAGTGCTCGGGTGGCTGGCAGCGAACTGGCCGAACATTTCCAGAAATGCCTTGCCTTCATCGGTCTGCGGAATCTGCGCGGCATCGGCGCCCGTGTAGTTCTTCAGCTCGCCGGCGTTGCGCACTACCGGAAGCTTGGCCAGGTACTCGACGTTCTGCGCGATGGCGTCGAAGAACTGGTTCATGGCGTTTTCGATCTGCCGGATTTCGCGGCTGCTGCTGTCCAGGAAGTCGTCCTGCGCCTGGCTGCGCAAATTGACCACCACCACGACGGCGACCAGCACGACGGGCACACAGGCAATGGCCGCGAAGGCCCAGGTGAGTTTCTGTTTGATGTTCACGATGGTTCCTGCAGTGTCGTAAAGCGTTTTTTGGGTTTTTTTAAGCTTTGAAGCAGGCAGAAAGGATGGCTGGTGAATTTGTAGTCGTTGTGAACACTGAGTCGGCGTGACTGACGCAAACTTGAGCGCCCGCCCCTCACGTTTTTTTGTGATGGGCAGGCGTAGAGGCGGGGATGAAAGAGAGGACGTATCAGGTTCTGAAGCGGCGAACCAGGCCATTGAGCTCGCCGGAGAGAGTTTCCAGGCGCTGCGAGTCGCTGCGCGCCGAGTGGGCCAGTTCCTCGACCAGCTGGGCGTCGGTATGGATCTGCGCGATGTGCCGGTTGATGTCCTCGGCGACCTGATGCTGCTCCTCGGCGGCGGTGGCGATCTGGCTGTTCTGATCGCGGATTTCGTCTACAGAGGCGCGGATCTGTTCGAAGCTGTCGCGGGCCTGCTGGATGCGCTCGACGCTCTGCTGCGACATGCTCAGGCTGCTTTGCATCTGCTTGGTCACGTCCTGGGTGCGCTTGGCCAGGCCGCCAAGCAGACCGTCGATTTCCCCGGTGGAGTCCGCGGTGCGTTTGGCCAGGGCGCGGACTTCGTCGGCCACTACCGCGAAACCGCGGCCCTGTTCACCGGCCCGGGCGGCCTCGATGGCCGCGTTGAGGGCCAGCAGGTTGGTCTGTTCGGCGATCGAGCGGATGGTATCGAGGATGGCGTTGATGTTCTTGCTGTCCTGCTCCAGCACCTGCATGGCCTGGGCGGACTTTTGCAGGTTCTCGCTGAGCTGGGTGACGCTGCCGGTGGCTTCGTCGATCTGCAGCTGGCCGCCGTGCACCTGGCGCTGACCGGAGTCCGCGGAGCTGGCGGCCTGGCTGCAAGAGCGGGCCACTTCGTTGGCGGTGGCGACCATTTCGTTGAAGGCGGTGGACACCAGCTCCACGGCTTCGCGTTGGCGCACGGCCGCATCGTTCATGTCCAGGGCCACTCTGGTGGTGGCATCCGAGGCGGTCTGCAGATCCGCCGAAGCGCTGCCGATACGCTGCACCAGGGTGCGAATGGCGCCCAGGAACTGGTTGAACCAGCGCGCCAGCAGGGCGGTTTCGTCGTTGCCGCGTACATCCAGATTGCGGGTCAGGTCGCCTTCACCCTGGGCGATGCCTTCCAGACCACCGGCCACGCTACGGATCGGTTTGACGATCAGCCCGGCAAAGCTGGCGCCGACGATGGCGAATAGCACCGCCAGCACCGCGGCGATCACGCCGATCTGCCAGGTCAGGCTGGTGGCCTTGGCCATCACTTCACCGCGCTCGATCAGGCCGATGAAACGCCAGCCCAGCTTCTCGGATGACCAGACGTTGGCCATGTAGGTCACGCCGTCCAACTCGACCTCCGCGAAGCCGCTCTTCACGCCGGCCAGTTCGCGAAAGCCGTCACCCAGTTCGTCCAGGCGCTTGAAGTTGTGCGCCGCATCGCGCGGGTCGACCAGCACGTTGCCGCTGCTTTCCAGCAGCATCAGGTAGCCGCTTTCGCCGAGCTTGATCTGCTTGACCAGGTCGGTCAGCTGCTTGAGCGACACGTCCAGGCCGATGGCGCCTACGGGCTGGCCCTGGGCGTTGTCGACGGTGTGCACGGTGCCCATCAGCACCACATCATCGGGGGCCCAGTAGTAGGCCGGGGTGCGCACGATCTTGCCTGGCGTGGCCATGGCCGCTTTGTACCAGGGGCGCTGGCGCGGGTCGTAGCTGTTGAGCTTGGGGTCATCTGGCCACACCAGGTAGCCGCCATCCTGGTGGCCCACCTGCAGGTAGGCGGTGGTCGGGTGGCTGGTGGCGAACTGGTTCAGGCCGTAGAGCAGCGCCTGATTGATGGCAGGCAGGGGCACCTGGGCGGCATCGGCGGCGGTGTAGTTCTTGAGGTTCCGGGTGGTTCGCAGCAGATCGCTCTTGGCCAGGTATTCGACGTTCTGGGCGATGGCATCGAAGAACTGGTTCATCGCGTTGTCGATCTGCCTGATCTCGCGGCTGCTGCTATCGAGAAAATCTTCCCGGGCCTGCTCGCGCAGGTTGATGACGATCACGATGGCGACCAGCACCACGGGTACACAGGCAATGGCCGCAAAGCCCCAGGTAAGCTTCTGTTTGATGTTCACGATGATTCCTGCTTGAGCGAAGGCTGTTGTTTTTTTTGGTAAAGGCAGCCAAAACGGACATTGCGTGGTGATGGCTTAATGCTAGGGGAGCGTAAATCATTGGTATGTGGTATGCCAGCTATTTGGCGTCAGCGATTGATCGTTGTTGTGTCGGTACGCGGGCTTGAGCACCGGCGTGGCTAGCCTAACGAAGTGCAGCCGGCTGATTGTGAAGCAGTGGGAATCGCCGGCGCGATGCAGGCAGGTAAGCTGTCGGCGTGATGAGGTAGTGCTTGAGCATGACAGTCCTTGTCGGCGTGGGAGGGGCGGCGGATCTACAGCGGTGCTGCTTTGCTGCGCGTGTGTCGGCTGTAATAAATAAGAGAGCGTTGCGGGCAAAACTATCTTCGCCACCAGGCTATAGCGCAGCAGGTCAGCCCGAAAAGTACGATCCCGCGGCAGGCGCGGGATCGTTGAGTGAAGACAGTTGTTAGCTGCCAGTCTTGATCTTCACCCAGGCACGGGTGCGCACCCGTTCGATCTTCTGGGGCAAGGGTTGGATGCTGAACAGGGTTTTCTGCAGTTCAGGTGTTGGCGTCAGGTCCGGGTTGCCGCTGATCGCCTTGTCCACCAGTGGCATGGAATCCCTGTTCGGGTTGGGATAACCGAGGAAATCGCTGATCGGTGCGATCACCTTGGGATCGAGCAGGTTGTTGAGGAACTCGTGGGCTTCCTCGACGTTCTGGGCGCTTTTCGGGATGGCAAAGGTATCGAACCAGATCGGGGCGCCTTCCTTGGGTAGGCGCCATTCGACCTTCACGCCGTTACCGGCTTCCTTGGCGCGGTTGGCGAACTGGTAGAAGCTGCCTGAATAGCCGATGGCCACACAGATGTCGCCGTTGGCGATGTCGGTCATGTACTTGGCCGAGTGGAAATAGGTCACGTAGGGGCGCACCTTCATGAGCAGTTCGGTGGCCTTCTCGTAATCCTGCGGGTTGGTGCTGTTAGGCGGCAGGCCCAGGTAGTGCAGGGCGATGGGCAAAATCTCGTTGGGCGCATCGAGCATGGTCACGCCGCACTGTTTGAGCTTTTCCATATTCTCGGGCTTGAACACCAGGTCCCAGCTATTCACGGGCGCGTTTTCGCCGAGTGCGGCCTTGACCTTGTCCGGGTTGTAGCCGATCAGTACAGTGCCGTACATGTAGGGCACGCCGTACTGGTTACCGGGGTCGTTGGTTTCCAAGAGCTTGAGTAGCGCTGGATCGAGGTGCTTCCAATTGGGCAGCTTGCTCTTGTCGAGTTTCTGGAACACGCCAGCCTTGATCTGGGTGTCGAGGAACATGTTAGACGGCACCACCAGGTCGTAGCCCGAGTTGCCGGTCAGCAGCTTGGCTTCCAGCGCCTCGTTGGTCTCGAAGGTGTCCCAGGTCAGCTTGATGTCGGTCTTCTGCTGAAAGTCCTTGAGAGTCTGCGGCAGCATGTAGTCCGCCCAGTTGTAGACCCGCAACTCCCGTGCTTCGACCATGGTGCTACTGGCCAGCAGCGCCGCTCCACAAAGCGTGGCGCTGAACAGATGGTGGAGATTTTTCATCGTTATGTGCTCCGTTGTAGGCGTGTTGTCGGCAGTCTTTAGGGTCAAGCACCCTCGAAACCTTCCAGTACGTTCACCGCATTGATGCCGATCTCCTCCACCGCGTAACCGCCCTCCATCACGAACAGGGTGGGTTTGCCGAGGCGCGCTATGCGTTCGCCCATGCGCAGGTAGTCGGGGCTGTCGAGTTTGAATTGGGAAATCGGGTCTTCCTTGAACGTATCCACCCCCAGCGACACCACGATCACATCGGGCGCGTACTCGGTGATACGGGCGCAGGCCTGCTCCAACGCCGCACTCCAGCGATCCCAGCCACTGCCCGAAGCCAGCGGCAGGTTGAGGTTGAAGCCCTTGCCCGCGCCTTCGCCGACTTCGTCGTGGTAACCGAGAAAAAACGGGAATTCGAAGCTTGGGTCGCCATGTATCGAGGTCACCAGCACGTCGCTGCGTTCGTAGAAGATCGACTGGGTGCCGTTACCGTGGTGGTAGTCCACGTCGAGAATCGCCACGCGCTTGCAGCCCTGGTCGAGAAACGCCTGGGTGGCGATGGCGGCATTGTTCAGATAGCAGTAGCCGCCCATCAGGTCGGCGGCGGCGTGGTGACCTGGTGGGCGGCACAGGGCGAAGGCGCTAGTGGCGCCAGCGCTGATCAACTGCTGGCCAGTGAGGGCGACCTGCGCGGCGCTCCAGGCCGCTTGCCAGGTGCCGGCCGTGATTGGTGCGCCGCCATCGAAACTGTAGTAACCCAGCTGCCCGAGCAGGGTGTCCGGCAGCACGCTGCGCAGCGTGCGCGCAGGCCAGGTGAAGGGCAGGATATCGCTATCGCGGCCCATGGCAGTCCAGCGTGGCCAAGCGGTTTCGAAAAAGCTCAGGTAATCGCGGTCATGAATGCGTTCGATCGGCGCACGGCCGAAGTCGCTCGGCTCGAGCACGTCGCCGAGCCCCTGCTTGCGCACCCTGGCGAGTACATGGTCGGCCCGCGAAGGCATTTCAAAGCAGGGTTTGAGTTCCCCGTCGATGATTTCGCAGCGTCCATGGTGCAGCTGGTGGTCATCGCTGTAGATCGTCTGCATGTTCGGCTCTCCCGCTGTTGATGACAGCATTCTTGGCCGCATTCGGTTGGGGAGGAAATGAGCGCAACGGCCAAAAGGGGATAGATGTGGCCACCAAATGGCGCACGGGCGAACCACATCGGTGCGCATGCTTGGCGTGTCGGCTGCCCAGTCGATGGGCAAGGCCGTGCCAGGTCCGCGGTGTCTTCAGGCCAGGGCAGGGCGCCGGTAGCGGCTAGGCGAGGTGCCGCTCCAGCGCTGGAAAGCGTGGCGAAAACTGGCCGTTTCGCTGTAGCCCAGTGCCTCGGCGATATGGGCAATGGGCAGACGTTCTTCGCCCAATAAGCGGCGCGCCTGCTCGAAGCGCAACTCGTCGAGCAGGCTCTGGTAGCTGGTGCCTACTTCCTGCAATTGCCGGCGTAGGGTGCGCGACGAACAGCGTAACTGACGTGCCAGGCCATCGAGTCCAGGCGAGTCCGGCAATTGGCTGGCGAGCAGTTGGCGCACGCGACTGATCAGCGCCTGGTGGGAGAGGAACTCGCGGTTCAGCTGGCGACAACGTTCCAGGGTATCGCGGTGTGTCACCGGGTCGGCCAGGGGTAGGCGGCGATCCAGCCACTGGCTGTCGAAGACGATGGCGTTATCGGCGGCGTTGAACTGTACTGGACAGCCGAAATCGCGGCTGTACTGTCGCTGATAGCGTGGCGCGCGGTGGTTGAAACGAGCTGCTTCGAGAGGCAGCTGGCGACCGAGCAGGTCATCGCAGATCAGCTTCAGGGAAGCCAGGCAGAACTCGGTATTGAAGGTGGAGAGCTCCGCAGCGTCACGGTAGTCGCTGGCTTCGATCCACGCCTGCGCGCCCTCGCGACGCAGACGCAGTTCGAACAGGGTGCCCAGCAAGGCTGGAAAGCTGAATGCTACCTGAAGCGCCTCACCCAACGTCGCCGCTGAAAGCAGGCTGAAGCCCAGCAAACCGTAGGAAGACACGTGCATGCGCCGGCCCAGCAGCAGGCCAAGATCCTGGCAGCGGTCGGTGGCGTTGCGAAACACCTGACGCTCCTGGGCGATGCTGATGCGCATCTCCGGACGCTGCAGGTCGGCCGGAGCGATACCGCTGCCGGCCAGCAATTCGTCGATGCAGGCGCCGTTCTGGCAGAGCGTATCCAGGGCCAGCACGACGGCGTGAAGCGTGGTCAGGTGGGAGTGCTGCATGGGGGCACGCCTTCTCGTAACGGGTCCGAGAATCATGCAGTAAGCATGCCCGTGCCCGGCGTCGCCCGCTTTGGGGTTTCGCTGGGCAGCGTGGCGTGCGGATGTAGGGGAAGGTAACGTCGGGCCAGCCGGTAGTGGGATATCGAGCGCAGCCTGCCTGCCGGCGCTGCGCTCGACCCGTGCTTAGAGCGCCACGAACAGCAGGACGGTGCCGAGGATCAGACGGTAGATCACGTAGGGCAGCATGCCCACGCGATCCAGCGCGGCCAAAAACAGCTTGATGCACAGGAACGCCGAAGCAAAAGACAGGCCGATGCCCCAGGCCATGTCGCCCCAGTGCGCGCCATCGCCTTGCTCGATCAGATGCACCGCCTTGAGGCTGCCGGCGGCGAGAATCAGCGGAATCGATAGCAGGAAGGAAAAGCTCGCCGCGCTCTTGCGGTCGAAGCCAAGCATCAGCGCGGCGGTCATGGTGATGCCCGAGCGCGAGGTGCCGGGAATCAGCGCGAGCATCTGCGCCAGGCCGATCAGCAGCGCATGGCGCCAGTTCATGCGGCTCATGTCGGCGTCGCGGCTGCCTTTGGCGTCGGCCCACCAGAGCACCAGGCCGAACACGATGGTAGTGGTGCCGATCACCAGCATGGAGCGGGTGTACTGCTCGATCAGCGATTCGAACAGCAATCCGGCCACTGCTGCCGGGATGGTCGCCAGGAGGATCATCCAGCCCATGCGGCTTTCCGGTGTGGCGCGGCGGTGCACCACATGCCCCAGCCAGCCGCTCACGATGGCGGCAATCTGCTGACGAAAGGCGAGCACCACGGCCATCAGGGTGCCGACGTGTACGGCGACGTCGAAGGCTTGACCCTGATCCGGCCAGCCCAGCAGTTGCGAGGGCAGGATCAGGTGGGCAGAAGAGGAAACGGGGATGAATTCGGTGACGCCTTGAATCAGCGACAGAACGAGCAGGTGTAGCCAGTCCATGAGGGTCCTTAATGAGGGAGCTAACGAATGTGAACTGCGGGGTATGACCCGGTGTGTGTCCGTTTTTCTCCCTCCGAACCTGTCTGTAACCTGAAATGTGTGCACACAATTTCGCAGGCGGCCCGAATTCTGCCGCGCTACGGCGCTGCTCACGCGCTACGAATTTGCTATCGTGAGCGCCCCGCGGGCCAAGTACGCGGGGCTCCGTAGACCTCCCGAGAATTCCCTTCATGCAATCTGCAGCATCGTCGGCACCCGGCCGCCCCCTGACCCGTAGCGATTACAAGACCTTGTCCCTGTCCGCACTCGGCGGCGCGCTGGAATTCTACGATTTCATTATTTACGTGTTCTTTGCCACCATCGTCGGCAAGCTGTTCTTCCCGCCAGACATGCCCGATTGGCTGCGCATGCTGCAGACCTTCGGCATCTTCGCCGCCGGCTACCTGGCACGCCCGCTGGGCGGCATCATCATGGCCCACTTCGGCGACTTGATCGGCCGCAAGCGCATGTTCACCCTGAGCATCCTGATGATGGCGGTGCCCACCCTTATCATGGGCCTGCTGCCGACCTACGCGCAGATCGGCATCCTCGCGCCGCTGATGCTGCTGCTGATGCGCATCATCCAGGGTGCGGCGATTGGCGGTGAAGTGCCCGGCGCCTGGGTATTCGTTTCCGAGCACGTGCCGGCGCGCCATATCGGCTACGCCTGCGGCACCCTGACTTGCGGCCTGACCACCGGCATCCTGCTCGGCTCGCTGATGGCCACGCTGATCAACAGCGTATTCACCGCCGAGCAAGTGCTCGACTGGGCCTGGCGTGTGCCGTTCCTGATCGGCGGCGTGTTCGGCCTGTTCGCCATGTACCTGCGCCAGTGGCTGCACGAAACCCCCGTGTTCACCGAAATGCAGCAGCGCAAGGCGCTGGCCGCGGAATTGCCGTTGAAAACCGTGGTGCGCGACCACCGCGGCAGCGTGGCGATTTCCGCACTGCTGACCTGGCTGCTGTCGGCCGGCATCGTGGTGGCGATCCTGATGACGCCGACCTTCCTGCAGACCTTCTACGGCTTCAACGCGGTCACTTCGCTGAAGGCCAACAGCCTGGCCATCGTCATGCTCAGCATCGGCTGCATCATCAGCGGCGCCCTGTGCGACCGCATCGGCGCTGGCCGCGTACTGGTGGTTGGCTGCAGCGCGCTGGCGATCTGCGCCTGGTTCTTCTACAGCGGCCTGTACACCAATCCGCAGTGGCTGTTCCCGCTGTACGCACTGGTCGGCCTGTTCGTCGGCACCATCGGCGCAGTGCCCTTCGTGATGGTCCACGCCTTCCCGGCTCCGGTGCGTTTCAGCGGCCTGTCGTTCTCCTACAACATGTCCTACGCGGTATTCGGCGGCCTGACGCCGGTGGCAGTATCGCTGCTGGTCAAATGGAGCCCGCTGGGCCCGGCGTACTACCTGATTTCCCTGTGCGGCGTGGGCGTGATCATCGGCCTGACGCTACTGCGCAAAGGTCGTTGAATAGCTGACTGCTTCGCACCTGCCGGCCGAGGCGGTATGGTGCGAGCACGTTCATAACGCGATGGAGAAGCCCATGAGCCTTTACGGCGATTACGATTCGCAGAACATCTTCGCCAAGATCATTCGCGGCGAGATGCCTTGCTACAAGCTGTATGAAGACGACGACGTGCTGGTGTTTCTCGACCTGTTTCCGCAGTCGTTCGGCCATACCCTGGTGATCCCCAAGCGCGCCGAAGCCCGCAATTTGCTGGAAATCGACGCCGACAATCTGACCAAGTTGACCCTGGCCGTGCAGAAGGTCGCTCGCGTATTGGCTGACGAGCTGCAGCCCGATGGCGTGCAGATCGCCCAGTTCAATGGCGCGCCCGCTGGCCAGACGGTGTTTCATATCCATATGCACGTGATTCCGCGCTTCACCGAGCAGGGGCTGCAGAACCATGCCAGCGGCAAGGCCGACCCAGCCGAGCTGGAGAAGCTGCAGGCCCGGCTGGTGAAGCGTTTTCAGAGTGCCTGAGCGAAGGGCTGCAGACTTGCCCGAGTGAGCGGGTAGCGCGCCAGCGGCGCACTAACTCGGGCATGGATTGGGCGTGCCCGCCCACACGCCACACTCGCCTATGGGCCGGACTGCTCGCTTTTCATGAAGCGGGCCACATAGGTCGAGGAGCGCAGCGACTATACCCATCATCGCTACGCTGAGCCCTGCTGACACAAGATGCCTATTCGCTGCAGGTTGTGTGGGAGGGCGCTATTCGCGCGAAAAATCTCCGCATTACTGAGGCGTTCCCGCCTGCTCCTCGCTATCGCACCCGCCGCTTGAGCCACTGACTCACCCATTCATAACCGCTGACCAGCACGATGCCGCACAGCACCAGCAGAGAGCCCAGGACGAAATTGGCTTCCAGCGGCTCGCCCAGTAGCACCACGCCGAACAGGATGCCGAACATCGGCGTCATGAACGACAGCACGCCCAGGCGTGACGCCAGATAGTTGCGTAGCAGCCAGAACCAGGCCAGAAAGCTGGCGAACGACACCAGCAGTGCCTGGAAGATCAGCCCGCCGACGGCGATTGGCGTCGGGTTGAAGCCCAGCTGGCCGCTTACCGTGCAGGCCAGAATCAGCAGTACGAAACCGCCCAGCAGCTGATAGAACAACGTCTGGGTGACCGGCGCGTTGGACAGCCGCGAGCTGCGTACTACCACGGTGGTCGCGCCCCAGGCCATGGCGCCGAGAATGCCGAGGATGTCGCCATACAACTGGCGGCCGGCATCCGCTGTTTCCGCGCCGCCGGAGCGCCCGGCGAACGACACCACGATGCCCATGAAGGCGATGCTAATACCCAGCCACTGCAAGGGCCGCAGGCGTTCGGCCGGCAACCGCCAATGCAGGCCCAGGGCGGCGAAGATCGGCGCCGTATAAAGAAATATCACCATGTGCGAAGCGCTGGTGTGGCGAAGCCCTTCGCCGACCAGCATGAACTCCAGGGCGAACAGCGAGCCGACCACCAGCCCTGGCCGCCAGTTGCCGGCGCGCACGCCCAGGCCATCGCGTCGCCACAGCATCAGCAGCGCCACCAGAAGAGCGGCGATGCCCGAGCGCAGGGCCAGCATGAGCATTGGCGCCACGTCTTCGGCTGCGCCCTTGAGCACTACCTGCTGCATGCCCCAGATCATGCACAGGCCAACCATCATGCCACCGGCCAGCCCGT
Source organism: Phytopseudomonas straminea (assembly GCF_900112645.1). GTDB lineage: Bacteria > Pseudomonadota > Gammaproteobacteria > Pseudomonadales > Pseudomonadaceae > Aquipseudomonas > Aquipseudomonas straminea. The sequence continues at coordinate 260,413 of NZ_FOMO01000003.1, forward strand.
CGATGTTCTTGCGCGTGTCCATGCCGGTCGCTCGTGAAAAGAATGGGGCGCCATTATGGTGGTGTGAACGGGGGCAGGCTAGCGCAATGGATTTATTGCACGCTTATGGCAATGTGCTTGTCTGTGAGCAGAGCCTGTCGCTCGCCAACCAGATTCTCCGGAGAGAACCCATGCGTCTGATCTACGCCGTACTGCCTCTGCTCGTCCTGGCCGGTTGCTCGTCTTACCAGGCCGATCCCGATAAGGTTACCGACATCCCGACCGAACGCCTGCGCGCCTGGCAGGAGCCGGTGCAGGGCGGTGGCGAGGTGGTGGTCACCCGTGACCTGGGACTGATGGGCGGCGGCTGCTACGTGGCCGTGCTGGTCGACCGCAAGGTGGCGGCGCGTATCGGCGTCGGCGAGCGGGGCCGCTTCCAGGTGCCGGCGGGCAATCGCATCGTCGGTATCGCTGCCGACAGTGAGGACGAAACCCTTTGCGGCAAGGGGCGCCTCAACCGTGAGGTGCTGGTGAAGGTCGAGGCCGGCGGCGTGGCCAATCTGCGCATCGTCAGCCAGAACCGTGGCGGTTTCGATATTCTTCCCGAGCAGGCGAGGTAGAATCGTCCTTCACTCGATACCGCACAGGATGTGCCCGTGAAAGATCTACCCATCGCAATCGTCGGCGCTGGTACTGCAGGGTTGGCCAGCGCCATTCTGTTGGCCCGCCAGGGCTGGCCAGTCACCCTCTATGAGCGAGTCGCCGACCTGCAGCCAGTAGGTGCCGGCATTCTGCTGCAGCCCTCGGGCTTGGCTGCGCTGCGCCATATCGGTTTGCTCGACGAATGCACCGCCCTCGGCGCTCCGGTCAGCCGTCTGTTCGGCACCTCGGCCTGCGCCCAGCGGGTGATTCTCGACACCCGCTATGCCCACTGGCAGGACGACTCCTTTGGCCTCGGCATCCACCGTGGCGTGCTGATGACCGCCTTGCTCGCTGCCGCCCGCGCAGCCGGGATAACAATCCGCACTGGCGTCTCCATCTCTCGCTTCGTGCAGTCGCCCACCCACGTGCGCCTGCTCACCGATGATGGCCAGGGTAACGAAGCTGTATTGGGCGAACACGCGGCGCTGATCCTGGCCGACGGCACCCGCTCGCAACTGCGCGCGCAGATGCAGGTTCGCCAGTCGGTCAAGGCCTATCCCTGGGGCGCATTGTGGAGCATCGTGCCGACCCCCGAAGGCGCCGACTCAACCGATCTGCGTCAGTGGTACCGTGGCTGTTCGCAGATGTTCGGCATCATGCCGACCGGCTGTACTCACACTGACCGCAACACGCGCCTTAGCAGCCTGTTCTGGAGCCTGCCGGTGGCCAGTCACGGCGCTTGGCAGCTGGCCGGGCTGGACGCCTGGAAGGACTCGGTGCGCAAGCTGGCGGGTGAGCCGGCCGACGCATTTTTAAGTGCCATCGACTCGCCCGAGCGACTGATGCTGGCCAGCTACGCCGACGTGCGCATGCACCAGTGGCATGACGGCCGCGTGCTGGCCATCGGCGACTGCGCTCATGCCATGAGCCCGCAGCTGGGGCAAGGCGCCAACATGGCGCTGGTCGATGCCGTGGCGTTGGCTGATGCTCTGGGCGCTTGCGCTATTGGCCGGGCTGTCGACCCGGCAGCTTGCTTTGTTGCCTATGGCGCGGCGCGTCGTGCCCATCTGCGCTACTACCGCCAAGCCAGCCGTCTGCTGACGCCGCTGTTCCAGTCACACAGTGCCGTACTGGCAGTGCTGCGTGACAGCGCGCTATTCGTGGCGCGGCATCTGCCCATGGGCCGCCAGCATGCGGTAACCACGCTGGTGGGGGCGCGCACCGGCTGGCTGTTATCAGGCAGGGGTGCCGCGCCGCTGCATGCCTGGCGCAAACCTTCTCCGCCCGAACCGGTGCTGGAGGCAACTTCGGCCTAGGCTCTGGCGCGGGCCTTTTGAACCTGCCAGGCCCAGAGGAACACCAAGAGGCCGGCGACCGCGGTCGCCGCGCCGATATAACCCGTCGAGGTCCAGCCGAAACCGGCGCTGATCGCCAGACCACCGAGCCATGGGCCCAGGGCGTTGGCGATATTGAAGGCGGCGTGGTTGGAGGCTGCCGCCAGGGTCTGGGCGCCGGTGGCCACGTCCATCAGGTGGGTCTGCAAGGCCGGCGACAGTGCGGCGATGGTGCCCAGAGCCAGGATCGCCGGTAGCACCGTCCAGATCGACTGGGTGGCCGCTGGCAGGAGCAGCAGCACCAGGGCGCTCCACAGCAGGATCCAGGCCACCGACTTGAAGCGCAGGCGGTCGAACAGCCAGCCGCCGGCCATGTTGCCGAGAATGCAGCCGACGCCGAACACCGCCATGGCTACCGGGATCATGCCCGGGCTGACCCGGGTGACTTCCAGCAATGTTGGCGCCATGTAGCTGAACACGCAGAACATGCCGGCGAAGCCGATCGAGCCGATACCCAGGGCCAGCCAGATCGGCGCGCGGTTGAAGGCGCGCAGCTCGCTGATCGGGCTGCTGCGTACCTCGCTGCGGTCCAGCGGTAGCAGGAGGGCGATCATCGCCACCGTGGCCAGGGCGATTACGCTGACCAGCGCGAACGCGAAGCGCCAACTGGCGCTCTGGCCCAGCCAGGTGGCCAGCGGGTTGCCGATCAGAATCGCCACGCTGAGCCCCATCAGCACGCGGCTGACGGCCTTGGCGCGCTTGTGCGGCGGCGCCATGGAGGCGGCGACCAGCATGGCCACGCCGAAGTAGGCGCCGTGGGGCAGGCCGGCGAAGAAGCGAAACACCATCAGCGTCAGGTAATCGGGCGCCAGGGCACTGGCCAGGTTGCCGACCGCGAATACGCTCATCAGCAGCAACAGCAGGTGCTTGCGCAGCAGGCGCGCGCCGAGCAGTGCGAGGATCGGCGCGCCCACCACCACGCCCAAGGCATAGGCGCTGATCACATGGCCGACCTGGGGTTCGCTGACGCCCAGATCCTGAGCCACGTTGGGCATCAGGCCCATGATGGAGAATTCGCTGGTGCCGATGGCGAAGCCGCCAAGTGCCAGGGCCAGTTCGATCAGCAGGATCGCCCCAGCGCTCAGGCGCGGTGCGGCGTGGGCAGAGCCACTCATGGTTTACCTCGGGGGCGACGAATCAGGCGGGGCATTATTCACACATTGGCAGGCCGAGAAAACCATCGCGACTTGGGCAGCTTTCAGCGATAGCGCTGCAGGATGGCGGTGAACTCGCCGTTTTCCTGCATCTGGCGCATGGCGTCGAGCAGTGCCTGGGTCGGCACGTCGGGCGCATCGCGTACCAGGCAGGCCACTTCGTCTCGGGTCAGCTCATGGACTTCATGAAGCTGCTCGGCTTCGTCGCGACCACGATTGAACCACAGCAGCGCCAGTTCGTTGCTAATCGCATAATCGTAACGTCCGGCTGCCAGCTTGCGCAGAACCAGGCCCTGGGTGCGGGCATCGTCGCGATGCAACCTGCCTCTTTCGAACAAGGCATTGAGGGTCGGGTAGTTGAAGCCTAGCACTGTGCCGATGGTTTGGCCGGGTAAACGCGTGGGGTCGACCGCCTGGTTGCTGCGGCTGACCAGCAGATCGCGCTGCGTCATGAAAGACACGCTCCAGGCATAGCCGGGATAGGTCTCGTTGAGCCAGTTCGGGTTGACGTAGCAGCGCACGTCGATCTGCTGATCCTGCAACGCGCGGTGCACGCGCAAGCGTGGCAGCACCAGCAGCTCGGCCTCGCGATTGACCTTGCTGGCGAGTTGCACGGCAAGGTCACGCAGGATGCCGTCAACGGCTTTGCCGTCGCGGATCATCACCATGGGCATCACGCCGCTTTCGATGATCGAGAAGCGCAGCGGCGCATCAGTGGCCAGGCAGTAGCCGCTCGTCAGACCAAGTGCAAGGGCGGCTAGATAGCGCAATGCTGGGCGAACCGCGAGCGAGCAAACGGTGTCGCAAACAGGGATAGTCTGGAAATGGTTCATCGGTCACCCGCGCATTGCTCAAGCGTCGCCCGTTGCAGAGCATGAAATTTTCAGATTACTGTTTTAACAGGCTTTTTATGTGGTTCGATTGACTCAGCTTATTGGTTTGATGCTTTCAATCAATGGGCTCTTTGGTCCACATGGGGCTACTATCCCTCCTGTAAATTTTCTAACCCTCGAAGGAGTTCACAGATGTCTTTGATTAACACTCAAGTCCAGCCGTTCAAGGTCAATGCCTTTCACAATGGCAAATTCATCGAAGTCACCGAGGAAAGCCTGAAAGGCAAGTGGTCCGTCCTGATCTTCATGCCGGCCGCCTTCACCTTCAACTGCCCGACCGAGATCGAAGACGCCGCCAACAACTACGAAGCCTTCCAGAAGGCTGGTGCCGAGGTCTACATCGTGACCACCGACACCCACTTCTCCCACAAGGTATGGCACGAAACCTCGCCGGCCGTTGGCAAAGCCAAGTTCCCGCTGATCGGCGACCCGACTCACCAGCTGACCAACGCTTTCGGCGTGCACATCGCTGAAGAAGGCCTGGCACTGCGCGGCACCTTCGTGATCAATCCGGAAGGCCAGATCAAGACCGTCGAAATCCACTCCAACGAGATCGCTCGTGACGTGGCCGAGACCCTGCGCAAACTGCAAGCCGCTCAGTACACCGCTGCCCACCCGGGCGAAGTGTGCCCAGCCAAGTGGAAAGAAGGCGCTCAGACTCTGGCTCCTTCCCTGGACCTGGTCGGCAAGATCTAAAAACGACCCGGAAGCCTCGCTTCCTGATGGTCAGCCCCGGGGATGCACTCATCTCCGGTGGCCCGAACGCCCGGGCGTAACCCGCCCGGGCGTTTTATTGCCCGAATTTCGTCATTGAGGACTCGTATATGTTGGACGCAACCCTTAAAACCCAGTTGAAGGCGTACCTGGAAAAGGTCAGCCAGCCGTTCGAGATCGTCGCGTCCCTCGATGACAGCGACAAGTCCCAGGAGCTCAAAGGCCTCTTGGACGATATCGTCAGCCTGACCGACAAGATCACCCTGAAAACCGATGGCAACGATGCCCGCAAGCCATCGTTCGCGCTGAATCGCCCGAATGGCAACATTAGCCTGCGTTTCGCCGGTTTGCCGATGGGCCACGAGTTCACCTCGCTGGTGCTGGCCCTGCTGCAAGTCGGTGGCCACCCGTCGAAGCTGGCGGCCGAGGTGATCGAGCAGATCCAGAATCTGGAAGGCGAATTCAACTTCGAGACCTACTTCTCGCTGTCCTGCCAGAACTGCCCGGATGTGGTCCAGGCGCTGAACCTGATGGCCGTGCTCAACCCGAACATCCGCCACGTCGCCATCGACGGCGCGCTGTTCCAGGATGAAGTCGAGTCCCGGCAGATCATGTCGGTGCCGAGCATCTACCTCAACGGCGAACTGTTCGGCCAGGGCCGTATGGACGCCGAGCAGATTCTCGCCAAGATCGACACCGGCGCCTCGGCCCGTGATGCCGAGAAGCTGAACGCCAAGGAAGCCTTCGACGTGCTGGTCATTGGCGGCGGCCCGGCTGGCGCTGCAGCTGCCATTTACGCCGCCCGTAAGGGCATCCGTACCGGCGTCGCCGCCGAGCGTTTCGGCGGCCAGGTGCTCGACACCATGGCCATCGAGAACTTCATCTCGGTCCAGGAAACCGAAGGCCCGAAACTGGCCCGCGCCCTGGAAGAGCACGTCAAGCAGTACGAAGTGGACATCATGAACCTGCAGCGTGCCAGCGCGCTGATCCCGGCTTCCAGCGAAGGTGGCCTGCATGAAGTGAAGTTCGAGAGCGGTGCGAGCCTGAAAGCCAAGACCGTGATTCTCTCCACCGGCGCTCGCTGGAGAGAGATGAACGTGCCGGGCGAGAAGGAGTACCGCAACAAGGGTGTGGCCTACTGCCCGCACTGCGACGGCCCGCTGTTCAAAGGCAAGCGCGTGGCGGTGGTCGGCGGTGGCAACTCCGGCGTGGAAGCGGCCATCGACCTGGCCGGTATCGTCGCCGAGGTAACCCTGCTCGAGTACGACAGCAAGCTGCGCGCCGATGCCGTGCTGCAGAAGAAGCTCTACAGCCTGCCCAACGTCAAGGTGATCACCAGCGCCCTGACCAGTGAAGTGAAAGGCGACGGCCAGAAGGTCACCGGCCTGGTCTACAAGGATCGCAACTCCGATGCGTTCATCCCGGTAGAGCTGGAAGGCATCTTCGTGCAGATCGGCCTGCTGCCCAACTCCGAGTGGCTCAAGGGCTCGGTCGAGCTGTCGGACCGTGGCGAGATCATCGTCGACGCCCGTGGCGAAACCTCGCTGCCCGGCATCTTCGCTGCTGGCGACGTGACCACCGTGCCGTATAAGCAGATCGTCATCGCGGTGGGCGAGGGCGCCAAGGCTTCGCTCAGTGCGTTCGATCATCTGATTCGTAGCTGATCAACTGCTGTGTATGAAAAACGGGCCCAGTGGGCCCGTTTTTTATACCTGTAGCAAACGCAGCTTAATCGGTCTCATCGTCACGGATCAGCACGTAACTGCTGCCGTTCTCATCGTCGAGGCGCTCGCAAACGAAGTACATCTCGACCTTTCCCGCGTTCATGGCGGCCAGCAGGTCACCGGCCTGGGGCGTGAAAAAGGCCTTGGAGCCCGGCTTGGCTTCGCAGGCGATCAGCGCGGTGACGAACAGTGCCGGATCGGTGCCGTCGAAGTAATCCTCGCGCTCGGCGGCGTCCCATTCCTGGGGCGGCTCGAAGGGGCCGGTGAACAGCACCTTGGCATCGCCCAGATCCTCTTCCTCGGCGTCCAGGTCGTCCTCGTCCGGGCGATAGACCGTGCAATCCAGGGCGTCGGCGGCGTCCAGCACGTGCTGGCGGGTTTGGTCATCGGCTAGGGACACGGTAGCTCCGGCGGTCAATAAAGAGAGGCGCCAGTGTGCGACGCAGCGCCGCCTGCTGCAATCGTCGTCTGTGCATTTCCTCGGCGCCGCGAACCTGCGATGCTGCCGCCACCGTGAACACAGCAACGAGCAAAGCGATGAAGATCAGTTCGGATTTCGACAGCGGCAATATCCTCGTGCAGGACGCCAGCGACCCGCACAAGGTGCTGCTGGCCATGCGCAAGGACCTCAACAGCGACCATTTCCAGTGGTTTCATTTCCACGTCGAGGGCCTGACTCCCGGCGCGCGTCACGACTTCAGCATCACCAATGCCGGGCAGTCGGCCTACAGTCATGCCTGGGCGGGCTACAACGCCGCTGCCTCCTACGATCAGCAGACCTGGTTCCGTGTACCGAGCCGCTTCGAGAAGGGCGCGCTGAGCTTCGGTCTGGAGCCCGAGCAGGCGCAGATCTGGTTCGCCTATTTCGAGCCCTACAGCCGCACACGACATGCCGCGCTGATCGAGCAGGCGCTGGCCCTGCCAGGTGTCGAACTTCAATCCAGCGGGCGCAGCATCGAGGGCCGCGATATCGAATTGCTGCGCGTGCACCGCCACGCGAGCGCGACTCGCAAGGTATGGATCATCGCCCAACAGCATCCGGGCGAGCACATGTCGGAATGGTTCATGGAGGGCGTCGTCAGGCGCCTTAGCGATTCCGGCGATGGTGAGCTGGACGCCTTGCTGCAGCAGGCCGATCTGTACTTGGTGCCGAACATGAATCCGGACGGCGCCTTCCGCGGCCATCTGCGCACCAATGCGGCGGGGCAGGACCTGAACCGCGCGTGGCAGTCGGCAAATGTGGAGCGCAGCCCGGAAGTGTTTTTCGTCCAGCAGGCGATGCGTGAGATCGGCGTGGACCTGTTTCTGGATATCCACGGCGACGAGGAAATTCCCCACGTGTTCACCGCCGGTTGCGAAGGCAACCCGGGCTTCACGCCGCGACTGGAAGCGCTGGAAAACGAGTTTCGCCAGCGCCTGGTGGATAGTGGCGCCGAGTTCCAGACCCGCTTCGGCTACCCGCGCAGCGCACCGGGCCAGGCCAATCTGAACCTGGCCTGCAATGCAGTCGGACAGGAATTCGATTGCCTGTCGTTCACCCTGGAGATGCCCTTCAAGGACCATGACGATACGCCGAACCCAGCGACCGGTTGGAACGGCGAACGCTCGATGAAGCTGGCGGCCGACATGTTCGGCGTGATCGGCCAGATGGTCGACCGCCTGCGCTGATCAGGCATGCTCGTGCAGGCTGCCGGGTTCATCCCGCGTGGCCTGCAACTCCTGAAGCATCTTCATCTTCTCGGCAATTTCGCGCTCTGCGGCGGCACGCTGCTCAGGCTGCATGTTCTCCAGGTCTTCCTCGGTGATGCCGACTTCCTTGAGGATTTTGTCGCGCATCTTCTCCGCCGGGGTCATGGCCATATAGGCCATGAACTCATCCCGGGCGCTCGGTTTGGGCGGGGCCTTTTGCTCATCGCTGGCCGCCAGGGCACCGGTTTCCTGCAGGTCGTCGCTCGCGTTATGCGCTGAGCTGTTGAGGGTCACGAGCATCCGCGCGAATGCTTCGTCGTACGCCTGCTGGTGGGCGTTTGACTCATCGCTCTTGAATGCTGGCGCGACTCGTTCGTTTTCCCGCGGTTTACCGGGCTCGACGAGCAGTGCCGCATCGCTGCTTTTCTTGAAATCCAGTTCGTCGGCACGGGTGCGCTGCAGCGCTGTGCTCATGCCGTAGTGGTTGAGCGAACCAATGATGCTCATGACAAGGCCTCCCTGATCTGAGCGTCTAACTTAGCAAGGCCTGTGCCAGGCCGTTTTATAGCGATAACGGACTGATATTCCTGCGTATTTTTTGTGAAGTGGCTGACCGGTCGGCAGGTTTTTGCCACTGTTGGCAAGGAGCTGCCGGCTTCTTTCAGGTGGGCGGATCGAACAGTCCGCGCTGGGTGAGGGCCGGCACGCGCGGCGCTGGCGTCGGTTGCGGTCGAGATGATTGACGAGCCAGAGGCGGCACCGGCATTGGCGTCTGCGGCACCCGGCTGCGTTGCACCTGCCACCAGCCCGGCAGCAGGGCACGCACCTCAGGCTGGGTGAAGCGGTCGTCCATCAGGTGCACCACGCCGCTGTCCTGGGGCGTGCGGATTACCCGCCCAGCGGCCTGCACGACCTTTTGCAGGCCGGGATACAGGTAGGTGTAGTCATAGCCGCTGCCGAACATCTCGGCCATACGCGCCTTGATCTGCTCGTTGATCGGGTTGATCTGCGGCAGCCCCAGGGTGGCGATGAAGGCGCCGATCAGCCGGTCTCCCGGCAGGTCGATGCCTTCACCGAATACGCCGCCAAGCACCGCGAAGCCGATCCCCTGGCCGCCGGGCTCGAAGCGCTGGAGAAACTGCTGGCGTTCGCCTTCATCCATCTGCCGCGCCTGCACCCAGCGGGTGAGCTGCGGATGCTCACGGTCGAACAGCTCCAGTACCTGCTGTAAATAGGCGTAGCTGCTGAAGAACGCCAGGTAGTTACCCGGGCGCTCGGCGAACTGCCGCGCCATCAGCGCCACGATGGGCGCCAGGGAGCGCTCGCGGTGCTGGTAGCGGGTCGACAGGTTGCTCACCGCCTGTACCTCGAGTTGCGCGGCCTGGAACGGTGATTCGACATTCACCCACGGCGTCGCCTCGGGCAGGCCGAGCAGGTCGGCGTAGTAGCGGGCCGGGCTCAGGGTGGCGGAAAACAATGTAGTGCTGTGGCTGTCCTCGAAGCGCGGCGCCAGGAAGGGCGCCGGCACCACGTTGCGCAGACACAGCAGCGAATGGCTGCGGCCACGCAGATCCGACTGGCGGCTGATATCGAACAGCGAATGGGGGCCGAAGGCTTCGGCCAGCCGGCAGAAGGCCATGGCATCGAGATAGAACTGCAGCAACTCGCCGTCGTTGCCGGTGGGCTGGTCGGTCAGGTGGTCGGTGAGCGCGCTGACCGCTTTCTGCAGGGATAGGAGCAGCAGGTCCGGTGGCTGCGGATAGGTCTGGTAATCAGCTTGCTGCTCCTTGTGCAGCTGCTTCCAGTGCCGGCTGATGCGCGTCAGTACCGCGCTCAGGCCCTTGGGTGCGTTGCTGCGCATGGCCTCGAAGCGTGCTTGGTCGAGTTCGGCGCTGTACATGCGCCGGGCGCGTTCGATCAGGTTGTGGGCTTCGTCGACCAGTAGCGTCACCCGCCATTCGTTGATCAGCGTGAGGCTGTAGAGCAGGGCGCTGAGGTCGAAGTAGTAGTTGTAGTCGCACACCACAACGTCGGCCCAGCGTGTCAGCTCCTGGCTCAGATAGTAGGGGCAGACGTCATGCTGAAGGGCGATCTCGCGCACCGCGGCCTGGTCCAGCCAGACGCGCTCCACTGCCATCTGGCGAGCTGCCGGCAAGCGGTCGTAGAAACCGCGGGCCAGCGGGCAGGACTCACCGTGACAGGCCTTGTCCGGGTGTTCGCAGGCCTTGTCCCGCGCCACGTGCTCCAGCACCCGCAGCGGCAATGATAGCGGCAATGATTCGCCGCGCAGAATATCCAGGGCATGCAGCGCCAGTTGCCGGCCCGGCGTCTTGGCGGTCAGGAAAAACAAACGGTCGAGCTGCTTTTCCGGGAACGCCTTGAGCTGGGGGAACAGCGTGCCCAGGGTTTTGCCGATACCGGTAGTGGCCTGGGCCATCAGGCAGTGGCCGTCGCGCGCGGCGCGGTAAACAGATTCGGCCAGTTGCCGCTGGCCGAGACGAAATTCGGCGTGGGGAAAGCGCAGCTTGCTCAGCGCGGCGTCACGGCTCAGGCGGTGTGCCTGCTCCTGCTCGGCCCAGGTGATGAAGCGCTGGCACAGCGTCTCGAAGAACGCCTGCAACTCCGCTGCCGTGCGGGTTTCGCGGAACACGCTCTCCTTCTGGGTCAGCACGTTGAAGTACACCACGGCGAGGTCGATCTGCTCGAGGTCGCGGCTCTGGCAGAGTAGCCAGCCGTACACCCGTGCCTGGGCCCAGTGCAGTTGCCGGTGGTTGTCGGGAATGCGGCTGATGTCGCCTCGGTGGGTTTTTATTTCCTCGAGCAGGTTGCTCAGCGGATCGAAGCCGTCGGCCCGGCCGCGCACCTGCAGCGAAGCGAACTCGCCGGCCAATGGCACTTCGGACTCGTAGTGCTCGCTGCGCCGAGCGACCACCGTGGCGTGGCCAGCCATTCCTTCCTGTGCAGTAGGCGAGGGTGTGAAGCGCAGGTCGAGGTCGCCGCATTTGGCGGTGAACTCACACAGGGCGCGCACTGCCACGCGGTAACTCACGCGTCGGCCCACTGCACGTAGCAGACGTCCACCGGCATGTCATGCTCGGCACAGAACGCCAGCCAGCGACGCTGATTGTCCTGCAGGCGATCACCCGGGCCTTTCACCTCGATCATCCGGTAGCGCTTCTCTTCGGGCCAGAACTGGATCAGATCCGGCATGCCCGAGCGGTTGGCCTGGATATCGCCGAGCAGGCGGCGAAACCACGCCTGCAGATGCGCCGCCGGTAGGCAGTCCAGTGCCTGTTCGAGCAACGTTTCGTTGAGCACGCCCCAGTGCACGAAGGGCGACTGGATGCCGAACTTGTCGCGGTAGGTTTGGCGAATGCTGTCGCGGTAGCGCTCGTCCTCGAGCTGGGCGAGGCATTCGGCGAACAGCATGCGGCGCCGCGCATAGAACTCGGCGGTGAGCAGATCCGCCGGGCCGTGCTGAAACGGATGAAAGAACGCACCGGGAATCGCAGCGAAGATCGCCGGCCAGCAGAGCAGGCCGAACAGGCTGCAGATCAGCGTGTTCTCGACGTAGTGCACCGGCGCCTCGTTACGTTGCAGGTGCAACTGCACCATCTGCTCGACCGCCAGCAGCGGCGCACGCGGCAGTTGCAGATCCAGGCGTGCCGGCGCCTGCGCCTTGCTGCGCTTCTGTGTCGGTAGGCCAAGGTGGCGGCTCAGGCGCACCAGTGCCCGTTCGGCCAGTTGCAGCTCGCCGTCGCTGAGCGGCTCGGCCACCGCCTGGCTGGCCAGCTCGAAGGCCTCGCGGTGCTGCAGGGTGCGCTCCAGCACGCGGATACGCCTTTGCCGCGCCGCGCCATAACCGCTGCTGGCGTAAACCTGCAGGGCCAGATCGAATTCTGCGCAGCGTTCCAGATGCTGGCCGATGCGAAACAGCAGCTTGGCGCGGCGCTCGGCGATGTAGGGGTTGTCGTAGCGACGCGCATCGATGCAGGCAAGCAGTTCATCGCTGACTTCACCGGCTTCGAAAACTTCGCGGCAGCGCTGCAGGTGCAGGTAGTCATCGACGTCCTCGCGGCAGCGTAGGGCCCGCGAGTCAGCCGGGAAGTCGACCCGCTCGTAACGGAAGATGCCCAGGTCGGCGAGCACGAATTCCGACCACTCCTGGCGCAGGTTGCCAAAGAACATCAGCCGCAGGCGCTCGCTCAAATCGTCGATGGTCAGGCTGTAGAGCATGTCATCGAGTGCCGGGCACCAGGCGGCGAATGCCTGGCTGGTCTCGAAGTGCTCGGCGAGCTGCAGAGCCAGATCGTCCTTACGGGCGCGCCGGTCGCTGAGCTGGGCGGCGAAGCTGGCGACGATCTCGTCCTTGCGCAGCAGGGCCAGCAGTTCATCGAGGCTCAGCGCGGCATCATCGACTACCCAGCCAGTGGCGATCAGCGCCGCAGCAGCCTGACGGCAGCAACCGATCTCCTCGTAATTGAGCTTGCTGGCGCGAAAGTGCACACCCTTGCGCATGATCATGCGTACCAGCAGGGCCTGTGCCGACCAGTCGAGGGCATCGAAGACCTGTAGAAAAGCCTGTTCGCGGGTGTCGAGCAGGTCGGCATGGCGATCGCCGATCCAGGCCAGGGCCTTGCGAAAGTTGTGCAGGTAATAAAAACGAGGATCAAGGGTTGAAGACATGGGGGCGGCGGGGGTACTGTTTTTTTATACAGATATCAGGCCGCCCGTCATCTGGCAATCGCTACGGGATGGGCGGGTGGTACAACGCATTGTCATTCGGTAGCGGTCGCGGACTACACTGCACCTCCATCGCCGTCTGGAACGGGCCCCATGAATAGCCAGTTTGCGCCTTTTTCACCGGGTACCCTGACCGAGCGCCATTACGAGATGCTCGTGCAGGCGGTCGTCGACTACGCCATCTTCATGCTCGACCCGGCAGGTGTCGTGGTGTCATGGAACGCTGGCGCGGCTCGCATCAAGGGCTATGACGCCAACGAGGCCATCGGTCAGCACCTGTCATTGTTCTACACCGATGAAGACCGCCAGGCAGGCAAGCCCGATTACTTGCTCGAACTGGCGCGCTGCGAAGGCCGCGCCCAAGACGAGGGCTGGCGAGTGCGCAAGGACGGCACGCGTTTCTGGGCGCTGGTGGTCATCGATGCGATCCGCAACGAGCTGGGCGAGGTCATCGGCCTGGCCAAGATCACCCGCAACATCACCGACCGCCGCGAAGCCGAAGGCCGTTACGAAGCGCTGCGCGCCCAGCTGTTCCAGGCTCAGAAGCTCGAAGCCCTCGGACAGCTGAGCGGCGGCATGGCCCACGACTTCAATAACCTGCTGACCATCATCCTCAGCGCCGCCAAGCTGGCCAGCCGTACCGACGATCCCGAACGCCTGGCCAGTCTGCTGGACAGCATACAGACGGCGGGTCAGCGGGGGGCGCAGATGACCCGCAATCTGCTGACCTTCGCTCGCTGCGAGCCCAAGGCCACTCGGCAGGTCGATCTCGACGAGTTACTGGATGCTGCGGCCACCTTCATCGACCAGGCACTGCCCCGAACCATGACGTTGCGCATGCAGGTCGATGAGGGACTGCATCCCGTACAGCTCGACCCCAGCGAGCTGGAAATGGCCCTGCTCAATCTGGTGCTCAATGCACGCGATGCCATGGGTGTAGTGGGCGAAGTGCAGGTTCAGGCTTGCAACCGGCAGTTGGCCGGCGAGGCGGGCGGGCTGCATGGTGAATTCGTGGAAATCATCGTGGCTGATCAAGGCTGCGGGATCGATCCGTCGATTCGTTCGCGTTTGTTCGAGCCATTTTTCACCACCAAGGATGTCGGCAAGGGAACCGGATTAGGCCTGAGTCAGGTCTATGGTTTTGCCCGTCAGGCAAAAGGCGGGGTGCAGATCGACAGCGCCGCTGGCTGGGGAACTCTGATCAGGCTTTACCTGCCGGCGATCGTCGGCGGTCTGGCAGATGAACCGTTATGACATGTTAGTATCGCCAATCATTTTTTCAGCTAGCCCTGCGGCGCTTGGGACACGTACTTGAGTACCCAGGCCAGACAGGCGCACATTCGACTGAGGCTCGCCAGATCTTGGAACAGCTACAACGCCTGCAAAGTGGGATCGAGGGTCTTGACGCTCTATTGAAGGGCGGTCTGGTGGCCGGTGCATCCTATATCGTTCAGGGGCGCCCCGGCTCTGGCAAGACGATTCTCGCCAACCAGGTCGCGTTCAACCACGTACGCGACGGGGGCCGGGTTCTGGTCGCCACCCTGCTGGCCGAGTCCCATGAAAGGCTCTTTCAGTTCCTTTCCACGATGAGCTTTTTCGACCCCAGCAAGGTTGGCGCCGAGATTCAGTTTGTCAGCGCGTTCGACACCCTGGAAAACGAAGGGCTCGATGAAGTCGTCAAGCTGCTGCGCCGCGAGATCAGTCGCCAGAAGGCCACCTTGTTGATCGTCGACGGCCTGCTCAACGCCCGTTCCAAGGCCGAGAACCAGATCGACACCAAGAAATTCATCTCCGAGCTGCAGGGCCATGCGGCCTTCGCCGGCTGCACGGTGCTGTTCCTGACCAGCTCGCGGCTGGACGATGGCAGCCCTGAACACACCATGGTCGATGGCGTGATCGAGATGGGGGAGGAGCTGTTCGGTGCTCGCTCGGTGCGGCGCATCCACCTGCGCAAGACCCGTGGCAGCGGCGCCTTGTCCGGCCTGCACGAGTGCGAGATCACCGACGACGGGTTGGTGATCCACCCGCGCCTGGAGAGTCTGTACAGCCACCCGAGTCAGCCGGACAGCGAAACCCTGGGGCTGGTATCCAGTGGCATCCCGAGCCTGGACGGGCTGATCGGCGGCGGACTGTCGGCTTCGTCGGTAACCCTGATCATGGGGCCTGCGGGCGTCGGAAAGACCACCCTGGGGCTCAACTTCCTGGCGCAATCCACCGTCGAGGAGCCAGGTCTGCATTTTGGTTTCTATGAAACCCCGCAACGCCTGCGCCTCAAGTCCAAGGCCCTTGGTATCGACCTGGAGGCGTTGGAAGCACAAGGCGCGCTGCACATCATGTGGCAGCCGACCACCGAAGGGTTGCTCGACGGTCTAGGCGCGCGAGTCATCAAGGCGGTCCGCGAGAAGGGCATCAAGCGCCTGCATATCGACAGCCTCGGCGGCATGGCCCGCGTCGCCACTGGCAGCACTCGGCTGATCGAGTTCTTCAGCGCGCTGATGAGCCAGCTGCGTGCCATGGGTGTGACGGTGTTCGCCACCTGGGAAATGCGCGACCTGTTCGCGGCCGAGATCAACGCCCCGGCGCCGGAGCTGTCGAGCATCGTCGACAATCTGATTCTCATGCGTTTCGTGGAAAAAGACGCTGAACTAAAGCGCCTTCTTTCCATACTTAAGATGAGGGACAGCCGTTACGATCCCTCGCTCCTGGAAG
This sequence comes from Phytopseudomonas straminea, assembly GCF_900112645.1. GTDB lineage: Bacteria > Pseudomonadota > Gammaproteobacteria > Pseudomonadales > Pseudomonadaceae > Aquipseudomonas > Aquipseudomonas straminea. The sequence continues at coordinate 276,054 of NZ_FOMO01000003.1, forward strand.
TGGTCATCAGTGATCATGGTATTGAACTCAGCAAGGCCTTCAGACATGCGGCTGGTGCGCTGTCAGGCAATGCCGTCCCTGCGCAGGACGCCTGAGCCATGTGTGCCTGACCGAGCCGATAAACTATGACAACCATCCTGATAGTCGACGACGAATACCTGATTGCGGATATTCTCGGCTATGCCATGGAAGACGAAGGCTACATGGTTGTGAAGGCCAGCAATGGCCGGCGCGGCCTCGAGGTGCTCGATCGTGAGCGCCCTGAGCTGGTGATCACCGACTTCATGATGCCGGTGATGGATGGTCTCGAATTTGCCCGGGCCATCCGTGCCAGGCCTGGATCGGCAGAGCTGCCGATCATCCTCATGAGTGGCGCCCAGGGCAGCGTCGGGCGCGCCAGCCCTGAATTGTTCGCCGCGGTGTTCGACAAGCCGTTTGATATCAATCTGGTCATCGCCAAGGTCAAGGAACTGATTGGCCCGAGCTGATCAGCCGCTATCTCCTCCTCATTAAGCACAAGCGGAACGCCTCGTTGGCGTGGCGGTCGAACGCTGCGCAAGCTGGGGTGAAGGTCGATGTGCCCCAGCACAGTGAAGTGTCCAGGGCGCGAGAATCATGGATGAGGATATAAGGCGGACATCGGTTGGTGCCATGCTTGGTGTGGTGATGTCGTGCGCCGAAGGCGGTTGCAGCGAATGTCTAACTGCCCACGCAGATGGCTTCACAGTGCCTGCCCGAGCACTGCGCTGTCGCGCCTGCATCGACGCGTGAGGAATTCATTCATGCGCATCCTCATCCGTAGTGATCAAGCCAAGCAACTCCTGCCGCTGCTCGCGCCGCTTGGCGCAAATTGCCTTGCTTGCGCGAACCTTTCCGAGATGTTTGATGCCCTTGATGAGGGCGTCGATGCTGTGCTGCTAGCTGAGCAACTGCTCGACAGCCATGCCGAAGCCCTGGCCAGGTTCGCGGATTCGAGAATTCCCGTGGTGCTGCTGGGCTCGGTTGATGGCACGCTCCAGGCAGCGCAGCGTATGCAGGGCGTCAGTCTGATAGTGGAGCAGCCATTCACCTCCCGCGGGCTGTGCAGCGCTTTGCAGGCCTTGAAAGAGGGTAGCCAGCAGTTGCTGTCACCTGACGAGGAACTGGCTTTGCAACAGAGCCAGCGCATGGACGCCGTCGAGTCGGTGATCGACGGTGTTGCCCATGATTTCAATAACATGCTTACCGGCATCATTGGTGCGCTGGATATCATGAAGCGCCATGTCGGCGCGGGGCGTTTCGATGACCTGTCGCGCTTTATCGAGGCTGCGAGCATCTCTGCCGATCGCGCCAGCGCGCTGACCCAGCGTCTGCTTACGCTTTCCCATCGCCAGCCGCTGGAGGCACAGCCCATTGAGGTGAGCCCCCTGATGGCCTCGCTCGAGGCGCTGATCCGGCGCTCTATCAGCGATGGTATCGCGCTGCAGGGCGACTACCAGCATGGCAGCGTGCGGGTGCTGGCCGATGCTCGGCAGCTGGAGAGCGCGATACTCAACCTCGCCGTCAATGCCCGGGACGCCATGCCGGGCGGTGGGGAGATCGGCCTGCATACGTCGCTCGTCGAGCTGCAGCAGGAGAGCCTTGCGGCTTTGCCAGACCTGCAGCCTGGTCGTTATCTGTTGATTGCACTGTCGGACACCGGCACCGGCATGAGCAACGAAACCCTGGAGCGGGTTTTCGATCCGTTCTTCACCACCAAATTGGTCGGCCAGGGCAGTGGTCTTGGTCTGTCCATGGTGCACGGCTTCGTTCGGCAGAGTGGCGGACAGGTAACCATTCACAGCGAGCCGCAGGTGGGCACCACGGTGCGTCTTTACTTGCCAGTGGTCGAAGATGCGGCCCAGGTACGGCAGCCTGCGAGCGAGGCGCCGGCTGGGCAATCGCGCATCCTGCTGGTGGAGAGTGATTCGTCGGTCTGTCTGCTGGTCGGCGAAGTGGCGGCCGATTGCGGTCATCAACTGGTCAATGCCGCCGATCCGCAGGCGGCTCTCGAGCTGCTCGGGCGCGAGTCTTTCGACCTGCTGATCAGCGATGTCAGCTTGCCCGGCATGAGCGGTGTGCAATTGGCCGAGAAGGCGCTGGCCGAACGTCCGGACTTGGCCGTACTAGTGGTCGCCGCAGCTGCCGATGTAGGGCAACTGGCGGCAGCGCCGGCGCTGCGCAGTATCGCCAAACCGTTCTCAAAACGTGAGCTGAGCGAAACCTTAGTCGCTTTGCTATCCGTGCGCTGACGCCTAAGGGAGTGCTGAAAAAGGTGGGGTTCAGGCGTTGAGAGGGCCTGCAAGCCCGCCTGTAAGCGCGGCCTTACGGACTTTCGGCATCTTTTTTCACGCAAAGCATGTGGATGTGGAATCAAAGCGTTGCCGCGTAGTCCTAAAACCTGACAACGATTAGCGGCACCCCAGAGCGCCGCCTCCAACACCCTCGAAACACCGGGTTGGATGTCGAACCGTTGCAGCACCTGATGCCGATTTTGCACTGCCCAACATGAGCAGGCAGATGCCAGGCGGGTGATTGGCAAAGGGAAGGGATGCTGCAGCCTGCATTGCCTCGACGAGCAGTGGCTGGTGTGCAGGTGCCTGTGGTTCGGCTTAGAACTGCCAGCGTCCATCAATCGAGTGTCGCCGTACCGTTACGGCGATTGTGGGGGAGATATTAACCATTGAACGGTAATCACAGCCTATGAAAATGTTGAAAGAATCCCTCAAGAAGGTTTTGCCGCGGGACAGTATCGATAACCTCAAGGCATTGCAGAAGCGGCTTGCCATGGGCTGGATCCGCGCGCTGTCGCGCTCGGCCATGTTGCGCCGTTTCCATTACTCGTTCTTCTCCTCGGCTTTCGACCGTGAAGCCTACGCGGTGGTGGTCGGCCACTTGCAGCATGAGCAGAACCTCTCCGGTGCCGAGCCAGTGAACTACTTCCTGCGCCGCGCCGTGCACCGCATCGAGAAGGGCCTGATCATGCAGCCGCGGCGCCAGGTGTTCGCCCTGGACTACATCAACGACACCGTCGACAGCTACATCGCCTCGCTCAAGGGCAATGTGGATCGCGACGAAGTCAGTTGGGCCCATGACGTACTCGCCGAATACTTTGCCGTAACGGGCGATCACCCGGTGCTCAACCGTGCCCGCGAGAAGTTCGCCCGCCTGGAGCGCCCCAGCGGCTCGCCGGAAACCCTGCGCAACCCGGATGCCGAGCGCGTGCCGTTCGCCGCCGACGTGAGCACGCCGAGCGTGGACTTCACCGCCATGCGTCAGCTGGCTATGAAGCGCCGTTCGGTGCGCTGGTATCAGCAGGACCGCCCGGTGCCGCGCGAGGTGATCGACAAGGCCGTAGAAGTCGCCGTGCAGTCGCCGAGCGCCTGTAACCGCCAGCCGTACCGTTTCGTGGTGTTCGATGATCCGGCCTCCGTGGCCCAGGCTTCGCGCCTGCCAATGGGCGTGGCCGGTTTCGATCACAACTTCCCGGCTATCGTCGCCGTGGTCGGTCGCTTGCGCGCCTATCCCCATGTGCGTGACCGTCACGTGATCTACATCGACGGCGCCCTGGCGGCGATGTCCTTCATGTTCGCGCTGGAAACCCAGGGTGTGTCGTCGTGCTCGATCAACTGGCCGGACATCCCCGAGCGTGAAGAGGCGGCGGCCAAGCTGCTCAAGCTCGACCCGGATGAGCGCATCGTGATGTTCATTTCCCTGGGCTACGCCGCCGACACTGGCCTGGTGCCGTACTCGCAGAAACTCTCGCTGGAGGAAGCCCGCAGCTACATGCGCCTGGAGTCGCCTGCTCGATGAGTGCCTCGCGTGTCCAGGAGGGCATGAAGTACCTCCTCAATTCCGGCTGGATGCTGGCCGAGAAGTTTCTGATGCTGGCCATCGGCCTGGCCACCACCGTGGTACTGGCGCGTTATCTGGGCCCTGAGGAGTTCGGTTATCTCAACTATGCGCTGGCGCTGCTGGGCTTGCTCAGCATCGTCGTGCACCTGGGGCTCACTGGCCTGGTGGTCAAGGAGCTGCGCAGCAACCCGGACAACGAAGACCAGATTCTTTCCACGGTCTTCATGATCAAGGTGGGCTGCTCGGTGATCGCCTTCGCGATCATGATGAGCACCTACTTGTTCGGCAACGACCAGAACTTCCTGGTGCTGCTGTTCACTGCCCTGGCGCTGTTCTTCACACCGTTCGAGATGCTCATCGACTGGTTCCAGGCGCGGGTACAGGCCAAATACGCAGCGGTGGCCGGGTTCGTGGGTCAGCTGGGTGGCAACGGCCTGAAGATGATCCTCGCCGTCGCTGGTGCGGGCCTGGTGTACATCGCCCTGGCACACGTGGTGGTGGTGATGATCACCTCGGCGATCCTGGTCTGCTACGCGGTGATGCTCAAGCGCGATTTCCGCTTCGACTTTTCCTGGTCGCTGGGCAAGACCCTGCTCAAGAAGAGCTTCTTGATCTTCATGGGCTCGCTGTCGGCGGTGATCTACCTGAAGGTCGACCAGATCATGCTGCAGTACATGCTCGGCGAGTATGCCGTGGGGGTGTACTCGGCAGCCTCGCGCCTGTCCGAGGCCTGGTACCTGATTCCGACCATCCTCATGGCCTCGGTCTTCCCGAAGATGATCGACCTGCACAAGACCGATACCGCCGGCTACAACCGCTTCATGCAGGTGTCGCTGGACGTGCTGTTCTTCATGGCCTTCGCTCTGGCTGTGGTGGTGTTCTTCCTTTCCGACTGGATCGTCAATCTGCTGTATGGCCAGCAGTACGCCGATGCCGGACCGGTGCTGGCCGTGCATATCTTCGCGGCCACCTTCGTGTTCATGCGCGCGCTGTTCAGCAAGTGGATCATCATCGAAGAGGCCTTCATCTTTTCCCTGGTCACCCAGGGCCTTGGGGCGCTGAGCAACATCGTCCTCAACTATTTCCTCATCAGAAGCCACGGCGTGGTCGGCTCTGCCTGGGCGACGCTGATTTCCTACGGCGTGGCCGGCTACGTGAGCCTGTTGCTGTCGCGCAAGACGCGGCCGCTGTTCGTCATGATGACCAAGAGTATGTGTCTGCACGTGTTCCTGAGCGTGCCCCAATTGATTCGTGAATTAAGGAGAACGTGATATGTACGTCGAGATTCGCAAGGCCGGTTTCGTCAACAAGGGCGCTGCGCTGATGCTGCACGCCGCCCTGCAGCAAGTACGCAAGAACATGCCGGCTGCCAAGGTAGTGATGGAGCCAGGCCGCGCCAAGAGCCCATATCCGTACTTCAATCGCGCCTCCCTGGGGCTGTACCAGAAGGCCTGGCTGTGGCGTAAGGGCATCCCTTTCGGTGACCTGGCGGCGCTGGTGCCGGCCGGCATCCGCGAGCAGTACGGCATCGTGCTGGACAAGGACATCAACGTGGTACTGGACGCCGCCGGTTTCGCCTACAGCGACCAGTGGGGCCCGGACCTGTCCGAAGAGCTGGCCCGCTCCAGCAAGCGCTGGAAGAAGCAGGGCTCCAAAGTGATTCTGCTGCCCCAGGCGTTCGGGCCGTTCCGTGACCCACGCAGCCGCGAGGCGGTGAAGGCGTTCGTCGACAACTGCGACCTGATCTTCGCCCGTGAACAGATTTCCTATGACTACCTGACCGAGATCGTTGGTGAGCGCGACAACATCAAGATCGCCCCGGACTTCACCAACCTGATCACCGGGCCGGTACCGGATTACTTCGATCCGGAAATCCACCAGATCTGCCTGGTGCCCAACTGCCGCATGCTCGACAAGACCGACGACAGTGTGGCCAAGGGCTACGCCCCGTTCCTCGAACGTGCTGCCAAGGCGCTGGTCGAGCGCGGCGCCAAGCCGTTCCTGCTGATCCACGAGGGCGAGGGCGATGCGCGCCTGGCCGAGCAGGTGTCCAAGGCCGTAGGTGGCCTGCCGATCCTGCGCGAGACCGATCCGCTGGCCATCAAGGGCATCCTCGGCGCTTGCCGTGGCACCCTGGGCAGCCGCTTCCACGGTCTGGTCAGTGCGCTGTCGCAGGGCGTGCCGTCGCTGGCTACCGGCTGGAGCCACAAGTACCAGATGCTGTTCGCCGACTACGGTTTCTCCGAAGGCGTGCTGGACATCAACCTGAGCGACGAGGAGCTGAACCGCGCCCTCGACAACCTTACCGACCCGGTGCAGATGCAGGCGCTGTCCGCGCGCCTCAATGCGCATTCGGCGGAGCTGAAGACCCGTACCCAGGCCATGTGGAACGAAGTGTTTGCGCTGATCGAGCAGGGGCGCAGTGTACGTAGCGAGAAGTCGGTCGCGGTTGCCGCAGGTCGATAACGGAGAAGGGCGATGCAGCATCCGCTGCGTCGCCTTTTCCAGCATGTCAGACCGATGTTCTTCGTTCTGTAGGGGAACACCCGGTTGATACCGGACTGGCAGGTTTGTGTGTATCACCTACTGGCTTCGCACTATCCATTACCGCGTCTACTGAACCATTGTGTTGCGCCCCTTACGGGCGCCACACCTTGATTCGCTTCGCTCACCCTTCGGGCCAGCCTGTGGCTGTTACTGCGCTTCGCTACGTCTCTTTGCTTGCCCAAGAAAGGTGTGCCAAAGAAGGGCACCCCGACATTCGGGTTTCGCTGCGCGAAACTTCCCTCGCTCTGGCGACGCTCCGGGGGCCGGCTTACATGGGCCGTCCCTAGCCCATTAAGCCTCTCGCCGCATCCATGCGGCTCGTCCCCCTACACGACACCTCCGCTCGGCCTCCTGACGGGACCGGAGCGCGAGCTTTCAATATTCCCACGGGCTCAAGCTCGGCGGCGTCTGTTTTTGCCTTTGCTTTTGCTTTTGAGCTGCGATCGCACAGGCGACGCCCAATTCCCCTTCAGGAGGCCGAATGGAATCGCCACGTAAGGGGCCGGGCGGGTAGCCATGAGCGACATGGAGGTCGCGAGAGCTGCGATGGGCCAGGGATGGCCCTTCGTCAGTGGGCCGCATTCGGTCGTGCCCTGGAGTGGTGAAGGAATGAGGTAACCCCAGCGCAGCCGGGGCCGGATGGTGGGGTGCCCTTCTCTTTGGTTACTTTCTCTTGGGCAAGCAAGAGCTACGAAGCGCAGCGAAGTAACAGCCGTAGGCTGGCCCGAAGGGTGAGCGCAGCGAATCAAGTGACTCGCCCGTAAGGGGCGAAACCCATCAGGCAAGGCGGCATGCTAATGGAGAGTGCCAAGCCATCGGTAACGAGCGCTTTATTGCCAGTCCGTTGCCAAGACTGATTCCCTTGAAATACCGCGATGAACAAAAAACGCCCGAACGATCACTCGTCCGGGCGTTTTGGCTTCTGCAGTCGACCTCAGGATTTGCGGTCGTAGGCACCTTGCTCGCTGACGGCGACCTTGCTGTCGCGGCCATTGCGCACGATGTAGTAGAAGAACTGCGGGATGCCGATCACGTAGCGGGCGAACAGCCGACGCGGCTCCATCAGCAGGCGATAGGCCCACTCCATGCCGACCTTGCGAAACACCTCAGGTGCGCGGTTGAAGCGCTGGGCGGCGAAATCCAGAATCGCGCCACCGCAGATCATCAGGGCAGGGCAGTTGAGCTGGCGCTGCAGGATGACTGCCACCTCTTCCTGACGCGGCATGCCCATGCCCATCACGATCAGCGGAATCTTGCCCGGCTGCAGGTGCTCCTGAACGAACTCCAGGTAGCGCTCCACCTGTTGGAAACCATCGATGGCATGGTACTCACGGCCGTTGAACAGGGCATTGGCACCTTCTTCCGTCCACGGCTCACAGGTGCCCATGGCGAACAGCTGGTACTGGTCGCTGCGCTCGTCCTGCAGGGCGTGCTCGATCAACGCCGGAATGAAGTCGGTACCGTTGAGGTTGGCGCCGGGCGCCAGGCCGTTCAACTGGCACGCCAGCTTGATGCCGATGCCGTCGCGCAGCAGGTGGTTGATCTGCAGGAAATGGCGACGGGCGCGTTTGTCCTGCTGGATCAGGTTGTAGCCGTGCTGGTTGAGAAAGCCGACGATGGTCGGTTTCTTCGGCGTGCTCAGTTCTTCGAGCAAGGGCGTCACATCATGTTCTTCCAGCAACTTCAGTTTGTGAATAACTGGGTCGTACAGGAGTTTGGAAGTTTTCACGGGCGAGCCTCGTTGTCGGAAAGTAAAAAAATCATCCGGAGTCTGTTCACTAGGGCTTCGCGCTTTGCTTGTTGTTGTAGAAGTCCGTTTGATGGCGAAATTGAAGGCAATCCGTGCCTCATTGAATGTGAACTGGCAGAGCCATTACGGAGGTGGCGAACCACCCGGCGAAGGGGCCCCATAGGGCCCCGGTGAAGGGCGCCGGCGCACATGAGCGCTGGCCTGACCTCAGGCCGCGGAAACCTTGAGTTCCTTGACACGGCCATAGTTGTCGGAGAAGCGGATGATATCGTCCTCGCCCAGGTAGGTCCCGGACTGCACCTCGATCAGTTCCAGTGGAATCATGCCCGGGTTTTCCAATGCATGAATCTGGCCAATCGGGATGTAGGTCGACTGGTTTTCGGTGACCATGTAGGTTTCATCGCCGTTGGTGACCTGGGCGGTGCCGCTGACCACGATCCAGTGCTCTGCACGGTGGTGGTGCATCTGCACCGACAGCTTGGCACCAGGCTTCACGGTGATGCGCTTGACCTGGTAGCGCGCGCCCTGATCGATGGAGTCGTACATGCCCCACGGGCGATACACCTCGCGGTTGTTGAGATGCTCACAGCGCTCTTCACGCTTGAGCTGCTCGACGATGCGCTTGACCTCCTGGGCCTTGTCCTTGTGCGCGACCATGACGGTGTCCTTGGTCTCGACGATGATCAGATCCTCGACGCCGACGGTGGTCACCAGGCGGTAGTCGGCGTGCACGTAGTTGTTCTGGCTGTCGTGGCTGAGCACGTCACCCTTGTGCACGTTGCCGTCGGCGTCTTTGTCGCTGACGTCCCACAGCGCGGACCAGGAACCGATGTCGCTCCAGCCGGCATCCAGCGGCACCATCACCGCGTCTTCGGTCTTTTCCATAACCGCGTAGTCGATGGAGTCTTCCGGGCAGGCGGCGAACGCCTCCTTGCCGATACGCACGAAGTGCATGTCTTCTTCGCTTTGCGCAGTGGCGCGGCGGCAGGCTTCGAGAATCTCAGGCTGCCAGCGCTGCAGCTCTTCCAGGTAGCGGCTGGCGCGGAACATGAACATGCCGCTGTTCCAAAAGTGCTCGCCGGAGGCCAGGTAGCGCTCGGCGGTTTGGCTGTCCGGCTTCTCGACGAACTGGGCGACGGTGAAGCCGCCTTCACCCGCCGCGGCGCCTTTCTGCAGGTAGCCGTAACCGGTTTCGGCGTGGGTCGGCACGATGCCGAAGGTCACCAGCTTGCCAGCCTGGGCGAAGGGTAGGGCGGTTTCCACGGCACGGTGGAAGGCGTCCACATCCTTGATCAGGTGGTCGGCGGCGAGAATCAGCAGCACCGGATCATTTTCCTTTTCCAGCGCCTTGATCGCGGCCAGAGCCACCGCCGGTGCGGTGTTGCGGCCTACCGGCTCGAGCAGGATGCTGGCGTTGTCGATGCCGAGGGTGCGCAGTTGTTCGGCGGCGAGGAAGCGGTGCTCCTCGTTGCAGATCAGGCACGGCTGGCTGGCGTTCAGGCCGTCCAGGCGGCGAATGGTCGCCTGCAGCATGGACAGCGAGTCATCGGCGATCGGCAGGAACTGCTTGGGGTTCAGTTGGCGCGATAGTGGCCACAGACGAGAGCCGTTACCACCGGAAAGAATGACAGGAATCATCGTGGAGCTCCTCCCATGAAGAGTGATTGCCGAAGGCGGAATTCGCGGACCAGAATCGGCATGATCAAAAACGCGTCGCGGACGTAGCGGCCCACCAGACGGCGTGGTTCGGTATAAGCACGGTGCAGCCATTCCAGCGAGCAGCGTTGCATCCACATCGGGGCGCGTTGCAGCTTGCCGGACAGGAAGTTGATCGAAGCGCCTACGCACAGGCCGATGCCGACCGCCTGGTCGGTCTCGAAGATCTTGTGGGCAAGAATCTCCTGGCGTGGGCAGCCCACCGACAGCACCACCAGATTGGACGGGTGCTCGACCACGAACGACAGGCAGGCCTTAACCGCTTCTTCGTTGTCGATGAAGCCCATCGGCGGGTTGTGGTGGTGGAAGGTGATGCTCGGGAAGCGCTCACGCAGGCGAGCGACGTCATCGTCTTCGCAGCCGATGATGGTCACGCCCCAGGCGCGCTCTTCGGCGATATTCATCAGCTCCGCGGTCAGCGTGCTGCCCGGAATGGCGTCCTCGACCGGCACCTTGAGCATGCGCAGCAGCGGTAGCAGCACGCGGCTGTCGCAGATGCGGTGGCGGGCCACGGCGTAGGCGCGCTTGAGGTCACGGTCGGTTTCCAGTTGCACCACGTGATTAACGTTGGGCGTCACGATATAGCTGTATTTCTCGGTGCTGTGCTCAACCAAGTCCTCGATCAGGCGATCCTTGGTGCCACCGTAGAACTCGATATCAAAGGCTTTCATCAACACCTCTTTGCGCCACTGGCGCGTATCACGCACGGGCAACGATTCCTGTTGCTCGCGATTCATTTGCCCAATGCCGCCTTCAGCAATTTGCTGTGCGTATGCAGGTAATGCAGGACATACAAAGAGATGCTATGCAGCGGGGATAGTTTCATGACCTCCCGACGAATGCGCATGTCTTCCTTCAGCGCGTCGAAGCGGCGGCTGGTGGAAACCCCGGTGGTGTCGAAGATGCACAGCGGCGACTCGATCTTCAGCACGTCGCGCTGATGATCCTGGCCCTGCAGGAATTCGACGATCATGCAGTAGTCCGCCGAGAGCTTGAAATCCTCGCGAAAGCGCACGTTGCGCAGACGCTCGTTCTCGAAGTACATGGCCTGGTGGCTGGACGGCATGCCCAGCACCAGGTGCTCGATCTTCTTCGCCTTCTGCGGGGTGAGGCGACCCTCGGCATTCTGCAGGTAGTAGTCGCCGTACACGTAGCGAGGCTTGCCGGGTGCTTTCTCGATGGCATCGGCGACCTTCTGCAGCACGTTCTCGTCGTAGAAGAAGTCGCCGCTGTTGAGGAACAGCGTGTAGCCCTCGGTCGCCGAGCCCTTGATCAGGCCCTTGTTCATGGCGTCGTAGAGGCCCTTGTCGCGCTCGCTGGTGATCTCGGCGTAGGGCTCGTCGATGGTCGCCAGCCACTCGGCGCCGCCATCGGTGGAGGCGCCATCGACGACTATCCAGCGGAAGTTGCGGTAAGTCTGGGCCGCCACACTCTGGTAGGTCTGCTTGAGACCCTCCAGGTTATTCCAGTTGATGGTTACGATACTGAATTGGGTCATGGCGTGTGCCTCTGATCTCACGAGTCGGGGATTCTTGCGCAACGTAGGCGCGGGAGAAGTAAAGGAAGCAGGCGGCGCCGATACCCAGTACATCGCCGCCGTACATCATCGAGTTGGATAGGAACATGTTGAGCATCTGGAACCAGAAGATCAGCTGGAAGGCACTGAGCAACGGGCCTTTTTCGGGGCAGCGCTTCATGATGCGCAGATAGCCGAAGTAGAAGATCAGCGCGATCAGCGGAGTGAGGAAACCGTAGCGGTAGTAGACGCCGACGATGCCCACGTCCGAGAGGTAGAAGTGCTCGTTGTAGAGCGCCCCGAAGCCGCCTTTCCACTGCAGCGACAGCGAGCCCATGCCGATGTACATGTTGTCCGCGACCGCGCCGAGGATGATCGCCGTGGTGTTGTCGCGCACGCCGGGGCCGGTGGTGGCCTCGTCGAGCAGTGCCTGGAACTTGTCGAACTGCGCGTAATAGAACTCGGGGAAGATGGCGAACGAGGCGACCAGAATGGTGGCGGCCAGCAGCCCGAGCTTGAGCAGCGAGTCGATACGGTCGCGGAAGATCCAGATACCGGCCAGGGCCCAGATGACCATGGTCTGGCGGGTCTGCAGTACCAGCCACAGGTAGGAGGCGAAGAACAACAGGATGCAGACTCTGGCCACCGAAATGCGCTCCTTCATGCTGTACATCAACATGAAGGCGCAGATGGTCACGTAGCTTGAACCGATTCGGTAGCGATCAGGGCGCAGCAGCTGGCTGCCGGCGTCCTTGGCGTCCATGGTGAAGGACACGCCGGCGTTTTCCGGGATGATCTTGAAGAAGTAGCAGTAACCCACGAAGGCGCAAGTCAGGCCCGAGTACAGGAAGAAGGTCTCCAGGTGCTTCTGGGTCGGCGATGTCTTGATCATCAGATACAGCGCCGGGAAGAACACCAGGTAGGCGAAGCTGCGGCGCTCCTCGAGCAGGCCGTAGATGAACGGCTGGTCGAAGTTGAGCTCGGCCATGATCGCCGAGACGACCGGCAGCACCAGGCCCATGAAGATGATCCACAGGCTGGTCTTGGACTGGTAGATGCGCTTCCAGACCAGGAACAGTGCCCCGGAGGCAGCCAGAATACCGAGCAGCCAGAGCTCGCGCAGGTAGGGGATGCCAGCCTTTTTGTCGTCGGTCAGAAAGAAACAGGCCGAGTTCAGGACAAACAAGATCAGCAGCAGATTGCGGTATGCCAGGAGTTGCTTGAACAAGCTCGCCTTCCCATATCGAAATTGTCTTGGCCCACAGGCGACGCCGCGTAGGCGTGGCTTGCGAGGTATCTAGTACAGCGCCTGCAAGTAATCGCGGGTGTTGCTGTGGATGCGCGGCTCGTCGCGCATCTCATCGATCGGCCACCAGCGGTAGCGACCGTGTTGCACGCTCGGCGGCTGCAGGTTCTGCTGCGCGCCCAGCTCGATTGCGTAGGCAATGACCACGTAGTGGGTATCCGGCGAGTCGCCGAACACGCTGTCGTCATAAAAGTGCTCGTACACGCCGAGCAGCCTGCTCTGGTCGCGGCTGAATGCCTGGCCCAGTTCTTCCCGGGTCAGGCGGGCGAATGCCGCGTCCAGCGTTTCATTCTTTTGAATCCGCCCGCCTGGGGCGAACCAACTGCCCTGGGCGGGGCGGTTGAGCCGCTCGCCCAGAAGCAGTTCGCCCTGCGGGTTACGTACCAGAAGATCGATGGACACCAACGGGGTGCTGGCGACCACGGTCTTGAAGGTATCGGCCGGCAGGAACATGTCAGCCCCGTACGTCGTCGATGTTGTCGACGAACCAGCGGTAGGCGTCGCGCAGACCGGTTTCCAGGTCGATGCTCGCCGTCCAGCCGAGCTTGGCCAGGCGCGAGACGTCCATCAGCTTGCGCGGCGTGCCATCGGGCTTGCTCGAGTCGAAGGTCAGGCGACCTTGGAACTCGGTGACCCGCGCGATGGTTTCGGCCAGCTCGCGAATGGTGCAGTCCTGGCCGGTACCAACGTTGATGTGCGAGAGCATCGGCTGGGTGTGCGCCTGATAGCTCACCTCATCCAGGTTCATTACGTGAACGCTGGCCGCGGCCATGTCGTCGACGTGCAGGAACTCGCGCATCGGCGTGCCGCTGCCCCAGATCACCACCTCATCGTCGCCACGCAGGGTCGCTTCGTGGAAGCGGCGCAGCAGGGCGGGGATGACATGGCTGTTTTCCGGGTGGTAGTTGTCGTGCGGGCCGTACAGGTTGGTCGGCATCACGCTGCGGTAGTCACGGCCATGCTGGCGGTTGTAGCTCTCGCACAGCTTGATCCCGGCGATCTTGGCGATCGCGTAGGGCTCGTTGGTCGGCTCCAGCACGCCGGTCAGCAGGGCTTCTTCACGCATCGGCTGCTCGGCATGCTTGGGGTAGATGCACGAGCTGCCCAGCGACAGCAGCTTTTGGACGCCGGCTTCGTGGGCCGCGTTGATGACGTTGGCCTCGATCATCAGGTTCTGATAGATGAAGTCGGCCGGATACTGGTTGTTGGCATGAATGCCGCCGACCTTCGCCGCAGCCAGATAGATCTGGTCGATGCGCTGCTCGGCGAAGAAACGCTTCACGCTGGCCGCATCGACCAGATCGACGCTTTCGCGCGGCGCGGTGATGATGCTCTGGTAACCCAGGCTCTGCAGGTGGCGCACGATCGCCGAACCGACCATTCCACGATGGCCGGCGACGAAGACGCGCTGGTTGAGAAGCGCGCTCATGCTCAGTTCTCCACGGAGACCGGCAGCTCGTGGCCGTGCTCACGCAGCAGCGCGTGACGCTGAGCGACCTTGAGGTCTTCGCGAACCATTTCGGCGCACATCTGCTGTACGGTGATTTCCGGCGTCCAGCCCAGTTTGGTCTTGGCCTTGGTCGGGTCGCCCAGCAGGGTGTCGACTTCGGCAGGGCGGAAGTAACGTGGGTCGATGCGTACGATCACGTCGCCGACTTTCAGCGCCGGTGCCTTGTCGCCTTCGATGCGCTCGACGATGCCTTGCTCGTCCACGCCGGTGCCTTCGAAGCGCAGGTGCACGCCCAGCTCGGCAGCCGACCAGGTGATGAACTCACGCACCGAGTACTGCACGCCGGTGGCGATCACGAAGTCGTCCGGTTGCTCCTGTTGCAGCATCATCCACTGCATGCGCACGTAGTCCTTGGCATGGCCCCAGTCGCGCAGCGAATCGATGTTACCCATGTACAGGCAAGGCTCCAGACCCTGGGCGATGTTGGCCAGGCCGCGGGTGATCTTGCGGGTCACGAAGGTTTCGCCACGGCGCGGCGACTCGTGGTTGAACAGGATGCCGTTGCACGCGTACATACCATAGGCTTCGCGGTAGTTAACGGTGATCCAGTAGGCGTACATCTTGGCGACCGCGTAAGGCGAGCGCGGGTAGAAGGGGGTAGTTTCCTTCTGCGGAATTTCCTGCACCAGGCCGTACAGCTCGGAGGTGGAGGCCTGATAGAAACGGGTTTTCTTCTCCAGACCCAGCAGGCGGATGGCTTCGAGGATGCGCAGGGTACCCATGGCATCGACGTCAGCGGTGTATTCCGGGGCTTCGAAGCTGACCGCTACGTGGGATTGTGCGCCGAGGTTGTAGACCTCGTCAGGCTGCACTTCCTGGATGATGCGGGTCAGGTTCGACGAGTCGTTCAGGTCGCCGTAATGCAGGATGAAGTTCTGGTTGTCGACATGCGGATCCTGATAGATGTGATCCACTCGCTGGGTGTTGAAGGACGACGCGCGGCGTTTGATGCCATGCACCTGGTAACCCTTTTCCAGCAGGAACTCGGCGAGGTAGGAACCGTCCTGACCTGTGATACCGGTGATGAGTGCTTTTTTCTGTTCCATTGCAATACCTGCGATGTCCAATTGATTAGAGAGCTGTAGCCAAAATCGCTGCGCGCGGTCGGTGGATCAGGCGCGTTTGAGCAGCATTTGCAGGCGTTCGATGACGCCGAGAAAAATGATCCGTACCGACGGAAACTTGTAAAAGAAACGGTAGATGTCGTACTCCGCCTTCTGCCGCGTTTTGCTGTCGCTGATGAGGTCGGCGGAGTCGATCAGGGCTAGGCCCTCACCTTCGATGTTGTGCAGGATGCTCAGTTCCATGGGCTTCATGGAAAGCGCGAAATTGTGCAGCCCGCGGGCGTTGGTACGGGTCAATTGCAGGCCTTTGCAGGTCTTGCTGCCGTACAGATTGGTGGCGAAGTCGTAGTCGGCGAGCACCGGATTGCGCCGCTTGATGCACGCAGGCAGCAGCTCGCAGTAGGCGTCGTAGATCGACAGGCTGTCCTCACGGCGAGCGAACTTGTAGTCCACCGCTTTTTGCTGGATCGGCACCTGGAAACGCGACGAGGCGATGTTGAAGTGCTGGCCCGGGTCGCCGAAGTTGGTGGTCAGCGAGCGGAACGGGTACACGAAGTACAGGTCCTTGGCGATGATGTAGGCGGTGTACAGCTTGAGCCACGAGGACTCCGGCCAGCCGCGAATATCTGCCGGGATGCCGTCGATGTGACTGATATCGGTGCCGTTGTTTTCCAGCCACTGGCGGAAGCCCTGCCAGTGCCGGCGCGACCAGGCCTGGCCCCACGAGGCGGCCATCTGGATGAAGTGCACGTGAGAATCGCCATCGTCGATCGGCATGAAGGGCAGGTCGACGGTCTGGCTGAACTGCACGCTGTAAAGACTGATGCCGGCCACGCCGGTATCGTCCGCATAGGCCTGCAGGGCCCTGTGGGTGTAGTCGTAAAAGAACGGTGAAACGAACAGATCGTCCTCGAGGATGATCACGTCACCGTACTGCTCGGTCAGGTCGCCACAGCTGAGCACGTGCTGGCGCAGGCCGAGGCGCTGCGGGTGGGCGATGATCAGCTTTTCGCCGTGGGGCCAGTCGAACGCTTCGGCGACCTGGCGCGGCGCCGGATTGCCGGAGTTGTCCAGGCTGATCACCAGGCGCACGTTGCCTTCGGGGTACTGCGCCTGGATCAGCGAGCCCAGCAGGCGGCTGAGGCTCTTGGGGCGGTTGTAGCCGATGACGACGATAGTGGGTAATTGTTCGGTCATGGGATCGAAACCGGTCTCTTCAAAAAAGGGTTGAGCCAATCACTGCTGGCACCGCGCGGCGCTCCTTAGCGCGCACCGCTTCGCACGCCTGATCGAAAACCAGGCGGCGGGCAGTGGCAGAGGGGGAGTGCAGCGCTATGGCCTCGCGCATGTTGCGTCGGGCCAAGGGGGTGTGGGTGATGACGTCCATGTCAGCGTTGGCTCAGCCGTTCACTTGTTTACGGCCAATGCCGTAATAGTCGAAGCCTTCGCGGTTCACCTGGCCGAGGTCGTACTGGTTACGGCCATCGATGATCACCGGCTGCTTGAGCAGCTTCTTCAGTGCCTTGAAGTCTGGGCGGCGGAACGGCTTCCACTCGGTGACCAACACCAGGGCGTCGGCATCGATGGCGGCTTCGTACTGACCGTCGACGATCTGCAGGCGACCTTCGTTGAACCAGTGCTCCGGGAACTCGCGGGCGGCGGTTTCGCGGGCGATCGGGTCGAAGGCTTTGACCTTGGCGCCGGCGTTGATCAGGCTGTTGATCAGCACCACGCTGGGGGCTTCACGCATGTCGTCGGTACCCGGCTTGAACGCCAGGCCCCAGACGGCGAAGGTGCGGCCCTTGAGGTCGCCTTCGAAGTGGGCGGCCAGCTTGTTGAACAGCGACTGCTTCTGCTGATCGTTACGCGCTTCGACGGCCTGCAGCAGCTTGGGCTCGAAGTCGTTCTGGTGAGCGATGCTGATCAGCGCCTTGACGTCTTTCGGGAAGCACGAGCCGCCGTAGCCGCAGCCGGCGTAGATGAAGTGGTAGCCGATACGCTGGTCCGAGCCGATGCCCAGGCGCACGTTCTCGATGTCTACGTCGAGGCGGTCGCAGAGGCTGGCGATCTCGTTCATGAAGGAAATCTTGGTGGCCAGCATGGCGTTGGCGGCGTACTTGGTCATTTCCGCATCGCGCACGCCCATGAACTTGATGCGCGGGTTGTTGCGAATGAAGGGGGCGTACAGCTCGCTCATCACCTGACGAGCGCGCTCGCTGTCGGTGCCGACGATGATGCGGTCCGGGTGCATGAAGTCGTCGACCGCGGCGCCTTCCTTGAGAAATTCCGGGTTGGAGACCACGTCGAAGCTGATGGTCTTGCCGCGCAGTTCGAGCTGCTCGAGGATCTCGGCACGAACCAGGTCGGCGGTGCCCACCGGTACGGTGGACTTGTTGATCACGGTGGTGTGGCGGGTCATCAGGCTGCCGACCTGACGGGCGACTTCCAAGACGTAACGCAGGTCGGCCGAGCCATCTTCACCGGGCGGAGTGCCGACCGCGATGAAGATGATGTCCGACTGCTCCATCGCTTCGGTCAGCTGGGTGGTGAACAGCAGGCGACCGGCCGCGAAGTTCTCTTCCACCACAGTTTCCAGACCCGGCTCGTAAATCGGCAGGATGCCTTTCTTGAGGTTCTCGATCTTTTTCGGATCGACATCCACGCAGACAACCGTGTTGCCCATCTCGGCGATACAGGCACCGGTGACGAGGCCGACGTAGCCGGTTCCAACGACAGTGATATTCATGGATAAACTTTCCTTGAGTTAACGTTAATCGTTACTGCGCCAAACGGGCGCATTAGTAAATGTCGCGCGAGAAAAGGGTGAAGGGCGTCTTCACCAGGATCTTGATGTCCAGCCACAGGGACCAGTTGTTGATGTAATCCAGGTCCTTCTCCACGCGTTGCTGCATCTTTTCCAGGGTTTCGGTTTCACCGCGGTGACCGGTCACCTGGGCCAGGCCGGTGATGCCGGGTTTGAGGCGATGACGGGCCATGTAGGCGAGGATCTTGTCACTGTAGTAGTTGTTGTGCGCCACGGCATGGGGGCGCGGGCCAACCAGGGACATCTCGCCACGCAGCACGTTGATCAGCTGCGGCAGCTCGTCAATCGAGGTGCGGCGCAGGAAGCGGCCGACCGGGGTGATGCGCGGGTCTTCGCGGGTCGCCTGCTTGACGGCCTTGTCGTCGTGCATGCGCATGGAGCGGAATTTCCACACCAGGATCACGCCGCCGTTCCAGCCGTGGCGCGGCTGCAGGAAGAACACCGGGCCAGGCGAGGAGAGCTTCACGGCGATGGCCGCGATGATGAACACCGGGCTCAGGGCCAGCAGCGCCAGGAGGGCCAGGGTGCGATCCATCAGCTCTTTGCTGAATACCGCAGCCGGGTGCGAGCTGATTGGGCTTTCGTTGAGGTAGATGGCCGGCAACTGCTCGATCTGCGAGATCGACTGGTTGAGCAGCGGCATGCTGCCGAAGTCCGGTACCCATACTACGTCGACGCTCATGTCCAGCAGGTCGATGTAAAGCTTCTCGATGTGCGAGATCTCGTCCAGGGTCAGCGCGATGTACACGCGGCGCACGCCGTGTTGCTCGGTGACGTCACGCAGCTCCTTGAGCTTGCCGAGAATCGGGAAGCGGCCGTCCTGGGTGTGGGCGTCGTCGCTGGAGGCGATCAGGCCGACCAGGGGCACGCGGTTGTTGGCGGTCAGGCGCTCGGCCAGCTCATGAGCTTTCTCGCCCGAGCCGATGATCAGCGAAACGCGCTCGTTGCGCAGCTTCTGCGAGTGCAGACGAGCGAAGTAGCGCAGCGGAATGAAGGCGATGGCCTGAGCGAGGAAGCCCAGCAGCGCCCACTCGCGCATGATCTCGAAGGAGAAGCGATCCAGGCTCTGGCTGAAGTAGGCAATGAACAACAGGCCCGCCAGTAGGGTTAGCCAGCCAGCCAACAGGTGAGCCAGGCCGGTCAGGTAGCCGAAGCGCTTGTGGTAGACGCGCAGCATGCCGTACGCCGGTACTGAGCCGAGCACGGTGAGGACGATCAGCAGGCGATATTCGGTGGGCACGTCGCCGTAGCGCTGAACGACCAGGTAGCAGAGCAGCATGCTGACCAGAGTAATGGCGCAGGTCCATTGACCCCAGAACGTGAGTCCCCTGCGGTTCTCGGCAGGATTGATCCGTTTGGAAATCATTTGCGGCGATCCTCGTGCAAATCTTCGATGAAGTAAGTGGCCTCCGGAAAACGCACGAGAGGCGACATGTCCTTGGTTGCAGCGGTGGTGGGCGTGCCCAGGGTCTCGCGGCGCATCAGCGCCTGCTGAAAGGGTTGCGCCCTGAAACTGATCTCTCGACGCATGGTTTTCCAACCTCCAACAAATACGAATCCTGCGGCCTGAACCGACAGGCACGCGTTTATCAGGCAGTCAACTAAGCGAAATGCTGGTGTGCGATGCGCCAAGGCGTGTCGATGACCAGACGTTCGGCCTCTCTCTCGCCCAGGATCCGGGCGGCTTGCAGGAGACCTTCTTGTAATAGGGGAGGGCGGTGATCCAGGTTGTGGGCATCAGTCGCCATAATGCTGACCACACGATTGCTCAGCAGTTCGTGAGCCAGGTGCATTGCACGTTCGCCAAAACGACCAGCGGCAGAGGCAGCCGTCACCTGCAACAGGCAGCCCTGCTCGATAAACGGCTTGAGCTTGCTCGGCATGTTCATGAGCGCTTTGTTGCGCTCCGGGTGGGCGATGAGTGGTACCACGCCGTTGTCCAGCAGCCATTGAGTGAGGCGTTCGGCGCCGAATGGCATTTCCCCGTGAGGAAACTCCAGCAGCAGCACTTTCCTGCCTTCCCACTGACCGAGGAACGGGATACTGCCATCCAGCACTCGGGTCATCAGCTCGCCGCAGAAACGCACCTCAGCCGCGGCACTGACCTTGAGGTCGATGTCGGCCTTTTCCAGCGCCGCATTGAAGCGGCTGCAGGTTTCGGCGATGTTGCGGCTGTCGTTGTCGTAGCGGCCGATGTGGATGTGCGGCGTGCACACCACGTGGCTGATGCCGTTGGCGACCGCCATGCGGGCCATGTCCAGCGCGGTCGGCAGGTCTGCCGGGCCGTCGTCGATGCCCGGCAGCAGGTGATTGTGCAGATCGATCATCGGGCACCTCCTGCTGTCATGCGCTGGTTGTTCATGGCGTTGTCAGGCCTTGCCTTCGCTGTAGCCGTACTGGTCGTAGTAGCCGCCGTATTCGCCGGAGCGAGCGGCTTTTTCCACGTCCACCTGGTTGAGCACCACGCCCATCACCGAGGCACCGCTCTGCAGCAGGTGACCAACCCCACGCTGAGCCATCGGGATTGGCGTGCCGTCGGCCTTGACCACGTAGATCACCGCATCGGCGAAGGTGGACAGCAGCACGGCATCGCTCACGGCCTGGCTAGGCGGCGAATCGATGATGATGTGGTCGTAACGCTCCTTGATCATGTCCAGGAACTTGGCGAAGCGCGGCGAGGCCAGCAGCTCCAGCGGGTTTGGCGGCACGGCACCGGCTGGCAGCATGTCCAGGTTGGTGCCCATGTTGTGAATGCACTCTTCGACCTTGGCGCTGCCGGTGATCAGGTTGGCCAGGCCAGGGGTGCCGACCGGGAAGTCGAAGCTCTTGGCCAGGGTCGGACGGCGCAGGTCGGCGTCGATCAGCAATACGCGTTGCAGCTGGCTGAGGGCGAACGCCATGTTGGCCACCAGGGTGCTCTTGCCTTCGCCCGGCGACGAGGAGGTGACCACCAGAACCTTCTGCGAACGGTTGCTGTCGGCCAGCATCAGGCTGGTGCGAATGGTACGGATCGACTCGCAGAAGCGTGGATCCTCGCCGTGCTCGAACAGGTGCGCGGCGGTGTACTTGGCGTTGTTGGAAATCAGCGGAACGATGCCCAGTACCGGCAGGTTCAGCTTGTTCTCCACGTCCTCGACGCCCTTGAAGGTGTTGCTCAGGATGTCGCGCACGATGGCCAAGGCCACAGCGAATACCAAGGCCAGACCTGCAGCCAGTACGATCAGCAGTTTCTGGTTCGGCGCTGCTGGGGTCAGCGGGGCAACGGCCTTGTCGATGATGCGTGCGTTGCTGGAGTTGACGTCCTGAGTCGCTGCGGTTTCGCGCAGGCGGGTCATGAAGGTCTCATACAACGAGCGGTTGCTTTCCACATCGCGGGTCAGCTCACGCACCTTGAATTCCTTGCGCGAGATGTCCTGAATCTGCTCCTTGTTCTTGTCGAACGAGGCATTCAGAGAGTTCTCGTTGGCCACGGCCAACTGGTAGTTGCGCTCGATGCTGGCCACTACCTGCTCAACCTGAGCACGCAGGCTGGCGGTCGCGGCGCTGAGGTCGGACTTGGCGGCGAGCATGGCCGGGTGACGGTCACCGTAGCGACGCGACAGCTCCTCGACCTTGGCGCGGGCGCGGGCCTCTTCGGACTTGAACTGTTGGATCAGCGGGTTGCCCAGTACGGCCGGCACACTGGCCAGGCGGCGCCAGTCGCCGCTGCCCATGGACTGCACCTGACGATACTGGCTCTCGGCCTCGGCACGCTGGCGACGGGCGTCGATCATGCGGTCACCGGTCAGCGACAGTTCGTTGTTGCTGATGGTCTGCACGCCGTTGACGTCGACTAGGCCTTCGGCTTCGCGGAAGGCCTGCAGACGGTTCTCGGCTTCCTGCAGCGAGGTGCGCAGCTCGTTGAGGCGGGTGTTCATCCAGGTGGTGGCCTGCAGCGACATTTCCATCTGCGCATCGAGCTGGCTGTCGATGTAGTTGCTGGCGATGGAGTTGGCGATGGCGGCGGAGGTCAGGCGATCAGGCAGGTCGACGGAAATGTTGACCAGCTGGCTCTTGCCCTCGACCCAGACGTTGGTGCGGTCCATCAGGTTCTTGACCACGATGTCCATCAGCTCGGCTTCGGTCATCGGCTCGGACGGCTCTGGCGCGTCCACCAGGCCGGTGTATGACAGCACGCTCTGGATGCCATTGGTGATGGCGCTGAAGTTGATCAGCGGTTGCGGCTGCTGGCGCGGATCGAAGTCCGGGTGCTCGGTGAGGTTGAGCTCACGCACCACCTTCTCGGCAACCACGCGGCTCTTGACCAGGCCCAGTTGGGTCTGCAGGTATTCGTTGACGGCACCAGTGGTGTCGGTCACCTGCTGGAAGGAAACCAGCTGGGTGCCTTTGGTTTCGATCATCACCGATGCCACTGCGCGGTAGATCGGCGTCATGCGGGACACGGCGATGGCGGTGATCAGGGTGACCACCACGACGAACAGGATGATGGCCCACTTGCGCGACCATACGGCATTCCAGATGCGTCGCAGGTCAATGTAATCGCTATCTGCTTCCGAGGGCGAAGGCTGCCACTGTCGGATCGTTCGTGCAGGACTGTTCATATTCAGAAGAACCCTTGATCGATGGTGATGGTGTCACCCGGCTTGACGAGGGTGTCGAGCGTGGCTTTTTCTTCGGCGCGGCTTTCGCCGTTACCGCGTGAGATGGTGATGCGCTTGGTCGATGCCCGCTCGGTCAGACCGCCGGCCAGTGCGATGGCACGGTCCAGGGTCAGGCCGGGTTGATAGGGATAGCCGCCCGGCGACTTCACTTCGCCGCTGATGTAAAACTCGCGGTAGGTGGTAACGGCGACCGAGACGCGCGGATCGACCAGGTAGCCATCGGCCTTCAGGCGTTCGGTGAGGATGCGTTCGATGTCTGCCGCGGTCTTGTCCTTGGCATCGACCGTCCCCAGGAAGGGGTAGGAGAAGTTGCCGGCGTCGTTGAGGCGGATTTCCTCGAACGACAGATCCGGTTCACCGAAGACGCTGATCTTGATCACGTCGCCAGAGCTCAGCCGATACTGCGGGTTTGCCTGTGCGCCTGCTGCGAATGCGAGCATCAGCAGCAGCGAGAAGGCTTTGAACAGATGGTGGACTGACATCCGCATACTCCTTGATGGTTACTTGAATACCAGGCGCTGGAAAAAGAGCGCCCGCCGCTCGCCTGCAAGGACAAACGGGAAAGGGTTGATAAGGGTGGTGACGCCAGCGTCACCCTGTTGAGGAGCCCGGGTGTTAGAGGCTCAAGCTCAACGACAGCTGATAGATGTCCCGGTCGTAGGATTTCTCCCGCACGCTCGAATCGTTGTCGGTGTGGCGGTAACCCAGCGATACATCAGCCCAGCGCAGCGGGGAGTAGGTCAACTCCAAGCCGTAGCCAGTACGGTCGTCCTTGCGGTCGGTTGCCTTGTAGTCGCGTACGGAGTAGCGATAGAACAGATCCGAGCGGATGAAGGCCGACCATTCGTGCTCCCAACCCAGGCGTGTGGTGGTGTCCTGAACGGTACTGGCACCATCTTCGCCTTCGTCGAAAGAACGACGCGTGTCGAGTTTGACGATGGAGTAGGTGCGCGGTTCCCACTTCAAACCAACTTCCCACATGGGGCTGGTGTAATCCTCGCGGCTGCTGCTGTCGAAATTCTTGCGCTGGGCGCCCAGGCGCACGGTGCCGGAGGTCTTGGCGGTGGCATCCCAGGTGGCGCCGAACAGCAGGGCGTCGTCGGTGCTGTCGCGGTCGCTCTCACTGAGCACGTATTGGTTGATGGTATGGCGCACCTCTACCAGGGAGCGGGTGCTGCCACCCAGACGGTGGTACCAGACGGAGTTCAAGGTGGTGCTGTCGCGGTCCTGGTCGTCGTTCAGACCGCCGCTGTTGCGATAGCGGATTGACTCGTAGTTGACGCCGAAGTCGATCTGGTTGAGCCCGGTCTGGGTACCGTAGGTGTAGACGGCACCGGCCACGCCGCGGTCGTACTTGTCGTTTTCGTCCCTGTCGGGGTCTCGCACGTCGGTGGTTTCCTCGACGCGGTGATAGCCCAGGTTCCAGCGCAAGCGGTTGCGCGAGTTGAATTCCATGATGCTGCGAAAACGCAGGTGCTGATCGGTGTGGCTGGCCTTGTCGTCGGAATGGTAGTTCTGGTCGTCGATTTCGTACTCGAGCTGGTAGCCGGTGTTGCGCGTCTCGGCGCTGAGCAGGAATTTCGGGTTGATGCTGGTCACCCAGGAGGATCGGGCCTTGTTCAGGCCGCGGTAGTTGCTGTCGTAGCTTTCGCCGACGTTGAGGGTTGGCGTGAACTCGAACCCAGCCAGGTCGATATGTTGTGGGTCTGTTGCCCAACTGGCTGTAGACAGCGAACCTGCAAGTGAAGCCGTCAGTATCTTGGTGAGTTTCATGGTGCCAAATCCCTTCCCGGGGTCTGTTGCTGATGGGGAAGGCCGGTCGACATTGCGGTGAGGCGCTCTGAGAAGTGTGTCTCAGTCACCTATCGCATTGACTTGCGGCCATTTTTCATGAGTCATTGGTTGTCGGCTCTCGTAAGAAGTTCCCCGGCGGCCCCCAAACTCCTGGCCCTTGGCTTTACAAAAAAAACCTGAACTTTTCCGTGCGTGTTCTTGGCGCACTCGAGGCAGATGCGCTGCATCGTAGTGCGACCGGCAAGCCATAATTCAATAATTTAGCGTGAAAGTTGCTCCTTCTCAGGCACTTGGTTTTTCAGTCAACCTGCTGTTACTGACGCCCGGACATTAAAGTCATTGCATGACAGTCAGATTAAATTGTGACCTGCATATATATTCTCAGCAATGTTCGTGCCGGCGCGGTATTGATTTGAAGTGTCGAGCTTATATATGAAAGGGAAGCGCCAAGAGACATGGCAATTTTGCCGCTGAGTTTTCGGTGTATACGGCATTGGCGTATCAGTGGAGGGGCGCTCTAGAGGCGCAGAAGCCTGGCCGCCAGGGCCGGCAGCCTCGTGCCCTCAAGCTGAATGATTTTGGCTGACGCTAAGCTGGCCGAGTAGTTCGAAAGCGCGGGGAGTAGCAATATCAAATCAATGTTACTTGCTGGCATTGCAATATTGCGTGTGGGTTCACTGGTGCATTACCCGACCTATATATAAAGAGGGGTATCAAGTTGCTGGCCCACTGCCATATCTGCCGCTGAGCGATGCGGCAATACGACAGCACAAGTTGTTGGTTGCCGTTTATATAAAGAGGCCATCGGCAGGCCGCCAGGTATGAATAGCCTGCCGGCGGGGGAAACAACGCGCCGCCTGGCGCGTTGTCATCAGCGTCAGCGTCGCGTACGGACTTGCGGGTTGGCCAGTACGCAGTCTTCACCCGCGAAGAAGGCGCGGACGTTGGCGAAAGCATCGCCGAAGTACAGCTCATAACCCTCACGCTCCACATAGCCCAGGTGCGGTGTGCACAGCACGCCAGGGTGTCGCAGCAGGGGATGGTCGGGGTCGTTCAGTGGTTCCTGCTCGAAGACATCCAGCGCGGCGAAACCGGGTCGGCCCTTGTTCAAGGCCTCGAGCAGCGCGCCTGGTGCGATCAGCTCGGCGCGGCTGGTATTGACCAGTAGCGCGCTGGGTTTCATCAGCGCCAAGTCGGCGGCGGTGACCAGATGGCGGGTGGCCGCAGCCAGGCGTAGGTGCAGGCTGATCACATCGGCGCTGGCGAAAAAGGCTTCGCGCGACGGGGTGGCCTGGTGGCCGTCGGCAACGGCTGCTTGCCGCGAGGTTTCGCTGCCCCATACCAATACCGGCATTTCGAAAGCCTGGGCGTAACGAGCCAGGCGCTGGCCGATCTTGCCGTAACCCCAGATGCCCAGGGTTTGCCCGGCGAGGCGCTGTCCCATATTGACCTGCCATTGGCCGGCGTACATCGCCTGCATGGCCGGGATCAGCTGGCGCCGCGCGTTGATGATCAGCGCCCAGGTCAGTTCTGCCGGCGCAATCGGCGAGCCGCGACCTTCCATCACCGCCACGCCATGGCGGGTACAGGCTTCGACATCCAGGTGGTTGGAGACCTTGCCGGTCTGGCTGATTAGCTTGAGGTTCGGCAGGCGCGCCAGCAGCGCTTCATCTATACGGGTGCGTTCGCGGGTCAGCACCAGGGCATCGGCGTCGGCGAAGCGCTCGACGAGTACCTGCACATCGTCCACGGCGTCGTGGTAAAGGCTGACCCGGTGATCGGCCAGGGTAGGGAAGCAGTCGAGGGTGCGGATGACGTTCTGGTAATCATCGGGAATGACGATATGCATGGCGGCTCCAAAAACGGTTCAGGCTCCCTGAGGAGCCTGATTCGATGAGGTATCAGCTGGCGCTCTGCAGTGTCGCCGTCTTGCGACGGGCCCGCCATATACGCCAGATGGGCAAGGCTATCATCATAGCCACCAGCGCCCATACGGCCAGGCTGATCGAGCTGCTCCACAGGATGCTCAGGTCGCCGTTGGACAGCGACAGGGCGCGGCGCAGGTTCTGCTCCATCAGACCACCGAGGATGAAGCCCAGCAAAATCGCCGACAACGGGAAGTCCATCTTGCGCAGGATGTAACCGGCGACGCCGATGCCGATCATCAGGTACAGGTCGAACGCGGTGGCGTGCACGGCATAGACGCCGATCGAGGTGATGATGGCGATGGCCGGCACCAGAGCCCAGTAAGGCACGGCGAGGATCTTGGTGAAGATCTTGATCATCGGCACGTTCATCACGATGAGCATGATGTTGGCCACGAACAGCGAGGCGATCAGGCCCCAGACGATATCCGGCTGGTTCTGGAACAGCAGCGGGCCCGGGGTGATGTTGTACAGCGTCAGGGCGCCGAGCATTACCGCGGTGGTACCGGAGCCGGGCACGCCCAAGGTCAGCATCGGCACCAGAGAGCCACAGGCCGAGGCGCTGTTGGCGGTTTCCGGGGCGGCCAGGCCGCGCAGGTCGCCGTCACCGAACCTGTTGTCCTTGTGCGCCAGGCGCTTTTCGCTCATGTAGGCCACGGCGCTGGCCAGGGTCGCACCGGCGCCCGGCAGGATGCCCAGGCCGAAGCCGACCGCTCCGCTGCGCAGGTTGGTGGCCAGCACCGACAGACCTTCCTTGAGGTTGAACAGCATGCGGCCCTTGGCTTCGATGGCCTTCTGCCCATGGTGGGTGCGTTCGAGCAGTACGAGGATCTCGCTGACCGAGAACAGACCCAGTACCAGCACCACGAACTGGATGCCGTCGGCCAGGCCCAGGCTGCCGAAGGTGAAGCGGTACACGCCACTGTTGGAGTCGATGCCCACGCACGACAGCAGCAGGCCGATGCAGCAGGCAATGGCGGTCTTCATCGGCTTGTTGCCGGCCATCCCGGCCAGGCAAGTGATGGCGAACACCATCAGCACGAAGTATTCGGCCGGCCCGAAGGCCACCGCCCATTTGGCCAGCAACGGTGCGAACAGCACCACGCCGCAGGTGGCCATCAGGCCGCCGACGAACGAGCTCCAGGCGGAGATCGACAGGGCCACACCGGCTTTGCCCTGACGGGCCAGTGGGTAGCCGTCCAGAGTGGTCATCACCGCCGAGGCTTCACCGGGGATGTTCAGCAGGATCGAGGAAATACGACCGCCGTATTCGCAGCCCAGGTACACGGCGGCGAGCAGGATCAGCGCGGTTTCTGGCGGCAGGCCGAGGGCAAAGGCGATCGGGATCAGCAGCGCCACGCCATTGATCGGACCCAGGCCCGGCAGCAGGCCGACGATGGTGCCGATCAGGGTGCCGCACAGGGCGGTGAACAGGTTGTAGGGGCTCAGGGCAACGCCGAAGCCCTGACCCAGGTAGCTGAAAGTATCCATGCGGTCAGAACTCCAGGCTGGAAAGCAGGCCGAGTGGCAGCGGTACGTCGAGGGCCTTGTCGAACAGCAGGTACAGACCCACTGTGAGCAGCACGCCGGAGGTCAGGCTGGCTTTCCAGCTGCCTTCGTACAGACGGGCCATGGCGATGGCGAAAACGGTGCTGGCGACGATGAAACCCGCCAGCTCGAACAGCGCCGCGTAGATGGTCAAGGCGACGATGCACAGCACGATCTTGCGGATCACGTGACGATCCAGCGCCGGCTCGGTGCCTTCTGCGCTGGCGTGCGACGGCTTGACCAGCAGGTAGATGGCGCCCAGGGCGATCATCACCAACAGCAGCAGCGGAAAGGCTCGCGGGCCCACTGGCTCATAGGAGAAGGGCGCGTGGTAACTCCAGGCGGCCAGCGACAGGCCAAGGCAAAGCAGCAGGCTGACGCCTGCAAAAATGCGGTCTTGCATGGGGAGGCTCCATAGGGATCTTGCTCCATGGGCAGAGCCGGGCGGCTCTGCCGCATGCACCTTCGAGACGCTGCTACGGCAGTACGAAGGTGCCCGGAGGGCTTACTCGACCAGCCCGAACTCGCGGCCCAGCTCGCGGTACTCGGCGACCTGCTTCTTGACCAGCGCCTGCAGCTCCGGCCCATTCACGTACATCGGCAGCACGTCGCGGTCGACCATGTAGCGCTCGAACTCGGGCGAGGATTCCAGCTTGGCGAACGACTCACGCCACCACTGCACCTGCTCCTGGGGTACATCCGGGCCGAGGAAGTAGCCACGGATCAGCGGCCACTGGATCTCGTAGCCCTGCTCGCGAGCGGTCGGAATCTCGGCCAGATCGCCCGGCAGGCGCTCTTCGCTGAATACCGCCAGGGTGCGGATGTTGTTGCCTTTCTGCGAAGCGATTTCGCTGGCGCTGCCAGTGACCAGATCGACGTGCTTGCCCATCAGCGCCATGTAGTGCTCCGAGCCGCCTTCGAAGGCGGCGTAGCGCAGTTCGCTCGGGTTGATGCCGGCGGCCTTGGCGAGCAGGGCAATCTTCATCCAGCCCTGGCCGCCGATGCTGCCACCGCCGCCGACGACGATGCTTTTCGGATCTTTCTTGAGCGCCTTGACCACGTCGTCGAGGTTCTTGTACGGCGAGTCGTCGCGTACCGCCAGGGTGCCGTAGTCGGTGCCGATGGTGGTCAGCCACTGCACTTCGTTCTCGTCGAAGCGGCCGTATTTGCCCAGTGCCAGGTTCAGCAGCGAAGCGCCGGAGAAGGCCACCAGCGTGCCGGGATCATTGCGCCGGTTGGCGACGATCGCGTTGTAGGCCACGGCGCCGATACCGCCTGGCATGTAGGTCACGCGCATCGGCGTTTTGAGAATCTTGTTGTCCTTCAAGCCGGCCTGGGCCAGTTTGCAGGTCAGGTCGAAGCCGCCGCCCGGTTTGCTCGGGGCGATGCACTCGGGGCGGTTGGGCTGGTCGGCGTTGGCCTGCAGGCTGGTTATCAGCAAGGCACCGGCGAGGGGTAGAAGAAGGCAATTTTTCAGCAGTTTCATCGGGTTTTTACCTGTATTGGAGTTGTTTGCAGGTGGTTCGCCGGATCACCAGATCGGCAGGACGTAGCTCAGAATCAGGCGGTTCTCATCCATTCCACGGGGGGCGAAATTGTTGCGGTACACCGCATTGCGCCACGTAACCTTAAGGTTCTTCAGCGCGCCCTCGCTGAACGCATAGGCAAGGTCGGTGTTGCGTTCCCATTCCTTGCCATTGCTGCCGTCGGCCAGGTCGATGCCGCTGCCGCGCACATAGCGGGTCATGAAGGTCAGGCCGGGGATGCCCACCTTGCTGAAGTCGTAGTCGTAACGAACCTGCCAGGAGCGTTCGTCGGGCCCGGCGAAGTCGTTGAGCTGCAGGAAGTTGGTCAGATACGGCGTGGCGCCGTTGACGTAGGTGAAGCCTTCGTCACCGCGCATCTGCTGATAACCAACGCCCAGGGCATGGCCGGCCAAGCTGTAGGTGAACATCGCGTTGTACACCTGGTTGTCGATGTCACCGGCACGCGCCTGGCCGCTTTCGCTGTTGTTGAAGTAGCGCAGGTCGGCTTTCAGCTTGCCCGGGCCAAGCGCCAGGGTGTGCTGCAGGCCGAGGAAGTGCTGGCGGTAGATGTCGGTGAGCTGGCCCTGGTGGTAGCTCAGCTGAGTGTTGGGTGTCAGTGCGTAATCGAGGCCGACGAAACGCAGGTGGTCGCTGCTCGGGCTGCCGCCGAACCGGCCATTCTTGTTGTTCAGTGTCAGGTCGGCGGAGCCCGAAACGTCGCGCTGCACCACGCGGGAGATCTGCCCGAAGGAGGCGGTCAGGCGCTCGATGTCCTTGCTCTGCACCTGCCAGCCTTCGAAGGTCTGGGGCAGCAGGCGGCTGTTGCTGAACTGTAGCGTCGGCATTTTCGGCAGCAGAGTGCCGGCCTTCAGCACGCTGTCGGCGACGCGTACCTTGGCGGTCACGCCGAGCTTGCTGTAGTCGTCTTCAGGTCGCCCTTTGCTGTCGCTTGGCAGCAGCGCGGTGCCGGTACGGTCAGGCGAGGAGTCGAGCTTGACGCCGAGCATGGCCAGGGCGTCGAGGCCGAAGCCGACGGTGCCGCTGGTGTAACCCGATTCCATGTTGAGGATGAAACCCTGGGCCCATTCTTCGCGCTTGTTCTGCCCGCGCCCCTCACGGAAGTCGCGGTTGAGGTAGAAGTTGCGCAGCTCCAGGTTGGCCTTGCTGTCTTCGAAGAAGCCTTCGGCCAGCGCATCGCTGACGGCCAGGGGCAGGCTGGCGAGAACGGCAGCAGGGGCTACCGAGACGTAAAACAGATTCTTCCTTGTCATTATTATTTACTCGTTGGGTGAAGCGATCGTTGGCGTTAATTCTTGTTAGGGGTGCCTCTGCTGGTCTGCGGCACATACACGTCACCGGCGAACAGGCGGCGCGCGGTGCGAATCAGTGAGGCCTGCATGCTCTGCGGCTGAGCGTCTTCACCAGGGGCCAGCGACACTTCGATCTCGCCGCCCGGGTGCTCCAGGCGCACCAGCGCGGCGCCGGTAATCGGCGCGATGTCGAAGGCCACGCTGCCGGGCAGGGCGCAGGCGCTGGCCAGGCCGATGGCGCCGGTGGCAGCGATCGAGCGGTGGCAGTTGTGGGGCATGAAGTAGCGGACCGACAGGGTGCCGCCCTTGCGCGGCGCCGCGAGCAGCACCGGCTTGGGAATCACCATCTGGCTGACGTCGCCCAGCCCCATGGCGATACCGGCCTGCAGGCGAATGCGCTCCAGACGCTCGAGCAGTTCGCTGTCGGCATCCAGTTCGGCCGGGGTTTCGTAGCCGGTCTTGCCTAGGGCTTCGGCATGCAGCAGCACCATCGGCATGGCCATGTCGATGCAGGTGGCGTCGATGCCGTCGAACTGGTCGCGCACCTTGCCTGTGGGTAGCAACTGGCCGGTCTTGGCGCCCGCGGCGTCGAGGAAGGTCAGTTTGATCGGCGCGGCGCTGCCGGGCACGCCGTCGATGCTGGTGTCGCCTTCGTAGCGCACCTTGCCCCTGGGCGTCTGCACTTCGGAGTCGACGAGCGTATTGGTATTGAGGTTGCGGATGCGCACGCGGGTGACCGGCGCGCTGGCGTTGACCAGGCCGTGTTCGATGGCGAAAGGACCGACGGCGCACAGCATATTGCCGCAGTTGGGTGCGGTGTCGACGCGGCGCTGGTTGACCATGACCTGCACGAACAGGTAATCGACATCGGCGTCAGGATGGCTGGAGGTGCTGACGATAGCGACCTTGCTGGTCTGCGGGCTGCCGCCGCCAATACCGTCGATTTCCAGCTCGTGTCCGGAGCCCATGACGTTGAGGAGCAACTCGTCTCGTGCGGCAATATCGGTGGGCAGGTGATTGGCCAGAAAAACCGGGCCGCGAGAGGTACCGCCGCGCATCAGCACGCAGGGGATGGCTTGCATGATGTCTCCAGTGCAATAAAGCTGATTATTGTTGCTTTCCTTAAATGGTGGTGATCGGGTTTTGTTTTGTAAATTGCATATATTTTTTATATTGATTGATTATTTGCATTAATGCGTCTGTAGTACGCTCGGATTGGGCGCGAGGCTCCGAATGTTGTTTAATGCACTAATCTGCGCTGAAAAATAAAAATATGGATTGATAGGTTTTTTGCATGAATTACGAACTTCAGGACCTGCGCGCTTTCGTCAAGATCGCCGAGTTCGGCAATTTTCACGAGGCGGCCAACGCCATTCACCTTTCGCAGCCGGCCCTTACCCGACGCATGCAGAAGCTCGAGGAGGGGCTTGGCACCCAGCTGCTCGATCGCACCACACGGCGGGTCAGCCTCACGGCGGTGGGGCGGGATTTCCTACCCAAGGCGCGGCGTCTGCTGGACGATTTCGAGCGCTCGATTCTCGGCATTCGCGAGCTGGCCGAGCGCCAGTCCGGGCAGGTGACGCTGGCGTGCATCCCGACGGCGGCGTTCTACTTTCTGCCCACGGTGATCCGCGAGTTCAACCGCCAGTATCCAAAGATCCGCATCCGTATTCTTGACCTCAGCGCCCATGAGGGCCTGGAAGCGGTGCTGCGCGGCGAGGCGGATTTCGGCATCAACATGCTCAGCGGCCAACACGCCGAGATCGACTTCACGCCGCTGGTCAACGAGCCGTTCGTGCTCGCCTGCCGGCGCGATCATCCGCTGGCCGAACAGCCGCAAGTGGCCTGGCGCGAGCTAAGCGATTACCGGCTGATCGGTGTTGGCCGGCTGAGCGGCAACCGCGTGCTGCTCGATCACGGTCTGGCTCATCTGGACTGGCGCCCCAGCTGGTTCTACGAGGTCCAGCACTTGTCCACCTCCTTGGGCATGGTCGAGGCGGGACTGGGCATTGCCGCCATGCCGAGTCTGGCGATGCCGGTCGAGGACCACCCAATCCTGGTACAGCGCCCGCTGGTCGATCCGGTGATCAGCCGCACCCTGGGTCTGGTGCGTCGCCATGGTTCTTCGCTGTCGCCAGCCGCCGAGCAGTTCGTCGAGACTCTGCTCAAGCAATGGCCTGGCTATACCGCCCTCGGAGCCGACAAGCCCACCTGAATGCGCTTGGATAAAGCCATTTCGGCCGCGCCCGGCGACGAAATGGCCTTGGAGTTAACAAAACGCCGCATCTCGCGGCGTTTTTTTTGAGCGAAATCCTGCCGATTTTGTGGTCGAAGCCAGCTCGCCGACCTTCGGCTTGGCTTATTTCCGAGGTGATCTTCCGTCTGAAAACAGCATTGATCTTTTCAGGGCTTTGCTAAAAGTTATCAGCTTATACCGACATATTGCTGCTGATTTTCCTGTTTATTCGCCATTTTTTATGAGCGTAGCGGCTTCTTCACTCAATCTTCTCAGGCAATTAGTGATGCGTTGCGCGCATCAAAATCTCCAATATTTGCATTTGATGGAATTGTTAGGGCGTGTGACTCTTTTGCTCAAGGCATCAATCGGCCTGATTGATCAGTATAAGAGAGAAAGTCATGCGAATCCCCTGTGTGCTCATGCGCGGAGGTACCTCCAAAGGACCGGTTTTCCTGGCAAGCGACCTGCCTGAGTCGATTGACGAGCGAAACGAAGTGCTGCTGTCGGTCATGGGGGCGGGGCATGAACTCGAGATAGACGGCATCGGCGGCGGCAGCCCGCAGACCAGCAAGGTGGCCATCGTCAGCCCGTCCAGCCATCCGGATGCGGATGTCGACTACCTGTTCGTGCAGGTCATGGTGTCCCAGCGTCGTGTGGATACCGCGCCGAACTGCGGCAACATGCTGTGCGCCGTTGGCCCGTTCGCTATCGAGCAGGGTCTGGTCAAGGCCGGCCCGGCAACCACCGAAGTGCGTATTCGCAATCTCAACACCGGCACCTTCGTCTGCTCGAAAGTGCAGACCCCAGGCGGCGTGGTCACCTACGCGGGCAATACCCGCATCGACGGCGTACCGGG
This sequence comes from Phytopseudomonas straminea, assembly GCF_900112645.1. GTDB lineage: Bacteria > Pseudomonadota > Gammaproteobacteria > Pseudomonadales > Pseudomonadaceae > Aquipseudomonas > Aquipseudomonas straminea. The sequence goes on from NZ_FOMO01000003.1 coordinate 310,019, forward strand.
CGTTGCCGCGCCCATCGAGCTGACCTTCCTGGATGCGGCGGGTAGCAAGACCGGCAAGCTGTTCCCCACCGGCAACACCCGCGACGTATTCGATGGCGTAGAGACCACCTGCATCGACATGGCCATGCCCATGGTGCTGGTGCATGCTGAAACTCTGGGCAAGACTGGCCAGGAATCGCCGGCCGAGCTGGACGCCGACAAGGCGTTTCTCGCTCGCCTCGAATCGATCCGCCTGCAGGCGGGCCTGGCCATGGGCCTGGGCGATGTCAGCGAAAAAGTCATTCCGAAGCCGGTCCTGCTGGCGCCTGCTTCGGCAGGCGGCACCATTCAGGTCCGTTACTTCATGCCTCACAACTGTCATCGCGCCCTGGCGATCACCGGCTCGATCGGCCTGGCGACTGCCTGCGTCAGCCCGAATACCGTGGCGGCTGACCTGCTGGGGCTCGATGACAATGCAGAGCGCCTGAGCCACGTACGCATCGAGCACCCCAGCGGGTCGATCGAAGTCGCCTTGGCGTACGTGGGTGAAAATGGCCAGACGATCCGCGCCTCCGTAGTGCGTACCGCCCGCCGGCTGTTTTCCGGAGAAGTACACGCCCCGGAAGGGCAACGTCTGGCCGGCTGAATCGCCGGCCGGCACGAAAATTTGCGCATCCGAACAATTTCTATAAATGGGTGATGCCTGATGAAACTCGTCAGATCCTTGTATTTCCAGATCCTCTGCGCCGTGCTGCTGGGCGTGATTGTCGGCCACTTTTGGGCGCAGCAAGCCACTGCACTCAAGCCGCTGGGTGATGCCTTCATCAAGCTGGTGAAAATGATGATCGCGCCGGTGGTGTTCTGCACCATCGTCACCGGTATTGCCGGCATGACCGAGAAGAGCACGCTGGGTCGCCTGATGGGCAAGACCCTGGGCCTGTTCCTCGTCCTGACGGTGGTCAGCCTGCTGATCGGCCTCTGTGCTGTATACCTGTTCCAGCCGGGCGTCGGCATGAACGTCGATCCCAGCAAGCTGAGCACCGAAGGCCTGTCCCAGTTCACCGCTTCGGCCGCCAAGCTCGGCGTGGTCGAGTTCTTCATGCACATCATCCCCAACACCTTCATGGGCGCGTTCGCCGAAGGTGAGGTGCTGCCGGTGCTGTTTATCGCCGTGCTGTCGGGCTTCGCCTTGTCGTCGATCGGCGAAGCGGGCAAGCCGGTGCTCGATGTGCTCGAAGCCGCTTCGAAGATGGTCTTCAAGATCTTTTCCTACCTGATGCGCTTCGCGCCCATCGGCGCGTTCGGGGCCATCGCCTTCACCGTCGGCCAGTACGGCATCACTTCGCTGGGCTCCCTGGCCAAGCTGATCATGACGCTGTACATCGCTTGCGCGTTCTTCGTCTTCGTGGTGCTTGGCGGCCTGTGCCGGATGTACGGCTTCAGCCTGTGGAAGCTGCTGCGCTATTTCCGCGAAGAATTCCTAGTGGTGCTCGGCACCTCGTCGACCGAGCCGGTGCTGCCGCGCATGCTGGAAAAGCTCCAGGCGCTCGGTTGCCGCAAATCGGTGGTCGGTCTGGTGCTGCCAACCGGTTACTCGTTCAACCTCGACGGTACCGCCATCTACCTGTCGCTGGCCGCGGTGTTCATCGCCCAGGCCTGCAACATCGACCTGTCGCTGACCCAGGTCGTCACCATGCTGGCCGTCATGCTGCTGTCCTCCAAGGGCGCTGCCGGCGTGACTGGCAGCGGTTTCGTGGCGCTGGCTTCGACCTTGTCGGTGATGCACGACCTGCCGCTGGCTGGCCTGGCGCTGCTGATCGGTATCGACCGTTTCATGTCCGAGGCCCGTGCGCTGACCAGCCTGGCCAGCAACGCGGTAGCCACCGTGGTGGTGTCGCTCTCCGAAAACGCCTGTGACCGCCGTACGCTGCACGCCGTGCTCGACGAGCGTCCCCAGCCACCTAGCGGCGAGCAGCAGCCCGGCTGGCAGGCGGTTGCTCATTCGGAGTCGCCACTGAAGTAACGCGCCCTGCAACATTCTGCCGCGCCGGTCGTACCGGCGCGGCATCCGCTGTACGTCTCAATAACAATACAAGAGAGAATTCAGATGCTCGCTCTACTCGGGTTGGCGATGGTGGTCGTGTTCACCTACATGATCATGTCTAAGCGCATGTCGCCCATCGTGGCACTCACCTTCATCCCCATTGTCTTCGCCATTGCCGGCGGCTTCGGCGACTCCACCGGCAAGATGATCCTCGACGGCCTGAAGATGGTCGCGCCGTCGGCAGCGTTGCTGCTGTTCGCGATCCTGTTCTTCGGCCTGATGATCGACACCGGTCTGTTCGATCCGCTGATCCGGGTGATCCTCCACAAGGTCAACGGCGACCCGGTGAAGATCGCGGTCGGTACCGCGCTGCTGTCGCTGACCGTGGCCCTGGACGGCGACGGCACCACCACCTACATGATCACCTGCGCGGCGATGTTGCCCTTGTACCGGCGCATCGGCATGAACCCGATGATTCTCGCCACGGTATCGATGCTTTCGTTGAGCATCATGAGCGGCATGACACCGTGGGGCGGCCCGGCCACCCGGGCCATCGCCGCCTTGGGCCTGGACGCCTCCGACTACTTCATCCCGCTGCTGCCGACCATGGCGGCTGGTGCCGCGTGCGTGGTGCTGATCGCCTACATGCTGGGTCGCAAGGAGCGTGCACGCATCGGCAACACGGAGCTGCAGACCGGCGGTGGAGAGTGTTATATCAAGGAAATCCTCGGCGACCAGCCCTACAAGCGCCCGCGCTTCGTGTGGATCAACCTGCTGCTGGTGGTCGCGGTGATGACCGCTCTGGTGATGGGCCTGGCCCACGCCGCGGTACTGTTCCTGGTCGGTTTCGTGATCGCCCTGATGATCAACTACCCGCAACTCGACATCCAGAAAGAGCGCATCCTGTCCCACGCCGGCAATGCCATGACCGTGGTGCTGCTGGTGTTCGCCGCCGGTGTATTCGCCGGCATCTTCTCGGGCACCAAGATGGTCGATGCGCTGGCCCAGAGCATCGTCGACATGATTCCGCCATCTTGGGGGCACCTGTTCCCGCTGGTGGTGGCAATCACCAGCATGCCGCTGACCTTCGTGTTGTCCAACGACGCCTACTACTTTGGCGTGGTGCCGATTCTGGCCAAGGCCGCCGCTGCCTATGGCATCAGCCCGCTGGAGATCGCCCGTGCGTCGATCCTCGGCCAGCCGGTGCACCTGATGAGCCCACTGGTGGCGTCCACCCTATTGCTGGTCGGCATGGTCGACAAGGACATCGGCGACTTCCAGAAGTCCACCGTCAAGTGGGCGGTGTTGCTGTCCCTGGCCATCACCTTCGTGGCGGTAATCACCGGGGCCATTTCCTTTCTGGTCTGATCGACTGGCGCTGTACGCGACGGCTGCCTATGGGCAGCCGTTTTCGTTCATAACCGCTCATCCGCCTGTCGGCGGAGGCGAACGTCGGATCGCTTTGATCAGTCGGTTGCATATCCATCACCGACCGGAGCGAACGCGATGTCCATATCTGATAAACACGGCAGCAGTAACGTACAGGCCTGGGAACGTGCGCTTTCCATCGGCAGCGGCATTGTCATGGCCCGTGGCGGCCTCAAGCGTGGCGGCGTGCTCGGCCTGGTGCGTGCGGCCTTTGGTGGCATGCTGGTGGCCCGCGGCCTGAGCGGTCACTGCCGGCTCAAGAGCATCATGGAAGACGCTCGCTCGATGCGCCCCGAAGTGGACCGCATCACTGATACCGTGAGCCGCCTGGAAGGCGAGATCGCCGACAAGGTCAAGCCAGTCGCCAAGAAGCTCAGCGACGGCGTTTGATACGCTGCAATTCTCGATCGCCCCGCCTGCACGGGGCGGTTTCGTTTCTGCCATCGGCAAGGAGGTTTCATGAGCAATTCCTATAACGCCACAGCCCCCACACCTGCCGAGGTGCAGGCGATGCCTGGCATGACCCTGCTCGAGTTCGGCACCGACTGGTGCGGCCACTGCCAGGCTGCCCAGCCCCTGATCGCCAAGGTGCTGGCGGATTACCCGGAAGTGCAGCACCTGAAAATCGAGGACGGCAGCGGGCGCCCGCTGGGCCGCTCGTTGCGCGTCAAGCTGTGGCCGACCCTGGTGCTGCTGCGCGACGGCGTGGAGGTCACTCGCCTGGTACGGCCGACCAATGTCAGTGTGATCGAAGAGGCGCTCGAGCAGCTGGTCGGCGAGGGGTGAGCTCGTCACTTTCCCTGAATTTTCCCGCTGTGGGGCGAGTCCACCAGATAGACCCACAGTGGAGACCATCATGAGTACATCCAAGCAATCTGCCACGCCCCAAGAGATCGACGACATGGAGGATCGCATGGGCTCGATCGAGCAGCTCGACTTCAGCGATCGTCAGGACGAGCGCGAGGGACGTATTGGTGACCGTCGCCCGGCCGATGAAGTGCAGCACGAATATCCGGACGAACGCGTCCGCGAAGCCGGGCAGAGCGGCGGCGAAACCCTGGGCGAAGGCCGCCACGAAGATGGCGTTAGCCAGGATGACCTAAGCCCGGAAACCCTGATCGACGATACCGGCGCCCGCTCGCCACGTGAGCATGGCGATGACATGCCGGCCGACCGCGATCTGAGCGTGGTAAGCGAAGGCGATATAGGCGCCGGGGAAGGCCTCGATGAAGAAGAAATGGCGCGCCGCCGCCCTCTCGATGGCGTGCCGTGGGACGGCAAGCCGCAGCCTTGAGCAATCAAAGGCATGGCCGCAATGGCCGTGCCTTTTTCGTTTCAGTCAGGCGGTTACCGATTGATTTGACAGCCTTGCAATTGCAAGCTTACGTTTACGTAAAGGTAATTTTTACTGGCTACCCATCATGAGCGTTTCCTACAGCATCTCCGATCTCGCCCAGGAGCTGGGTGTCACCACCCGCACCATTCGCTTCTATGAAGAACAGGGCATGCTGGCGCCCGAGCGGCGTGGCCAGGAACGCATCTACAGTGCTCGGGATAGGGTCACGCTGATGCTGATCCTGCGCGGCAAGCGCATCGGTTTTTCCCTGGCCGAGTGCAAGGAGCTGATCGACCTCTACGACCCGGCCGGCGGCAATCGCAAGCAGCTCGACCACTTTCTGGAAAAGATCGCCGAGCGCCGCGAGCATCTGGCGCGTCAGCTGCTCGACATCCAGCAGATGCAACGCGAACTCGACACCGCCGAGCAGCGTTGCCTGAGCGCCCTGAAGGATATTCCCGCAACCGCCTGAACTACCGATCACTGACCGTTTGACGCTTCCTACAACTACAACAAAGGAGAGTCGTTACATGAGCACCCTGCCAGGCCTGAATTTCTTCCTCGGTGAGGAAATCGACATGCTGCGCGACGCGGTTGCCGGCTTCGCCGCCAAGGAAATCGCCCCGCGCGCTGCCGAAGCCGACCGCACCGACCAGTTCCCCATGGATCTATGGCGCAAGTTCGGCGACATGGGTCTGCTTGGTCTGACCGTCAGTGAGGAATATGGTGGCGCTGGCATGGGTTACCTCGCGCACATGGTCGCCATGGAGGAAATCTCCCGCGCGGCCGGCGGCATCGGGCTGTCTTACGGCGCCCATTCCAACCTCTGCGTGAACCAGATCAACCGCAACGGCAGCGACGAGCAGAAGCGCCGCTTCCTGCCAAAGCTGATCAGTGGCGACCATATCGGCGCCCTGGCCATGAGCGAGCCAAACGCCGGCTCCGACGTGGTGTCGATGAAGCTGCGCGCTGACCGCAAGGGCGATCATTACGTGTTCAACGGCAGCAAGATGTGGATCACCAATGGCCCGGACTGCGACGTGCTGGTGGTCTACGCCAAGACCGATCTGGCCGCCGGCGCCAAGGGCATGACCGCCTTCATTGTCGAGAAGGGCAGCCAGGGTTTTTCGGTGGCGCAGAAGCTCGACAAGCTCGGCATGCGCGGCTCGCACACCGGCGAGTTGGTGTTTCAGGACGTCGAGGTGCCGGCCGAAAACGTGCTGGGCGGCGTTGGCGAAGGCGCGCGGGTGCTGATGAGCGGCCTGGATTACGAGCGTGCCGTGCTTTCCGGCGGGCCGTTGGGGCTGATGCAGGCCGCCATGGATGTGGTGGTGCCCTATGTTCACGACCGTAAGCAGTTCGGCCAGAGCATCGGCGAATTCCAGCTCATTCAGGGCAAGCTGGCCGATATGTACACCACTCAGCAGGCTTGTCGCGCTTACCTGTACGCCGTCGGCAAGCAGCTCGATGCGCTCGGTAGCGAGCATGTGCGCCAGGTTCGCAAGGACTGCGCCGGGGTGATTCTCTACGCCGCTGAAAAGGCCACCTGGCTGGCCGGCGAGGCGATCCAGATTCTCGGCGGCAACGGCTACATCAACGAGTTTCCGGTCGGCCGCCTGTGGCGTGACGCCAAGCTCTATGAGATCGGCGCCGGCACCAGCGAGATCCGCCGCATGCTGATCGGCCGCGAGCTGTTCAACGAAACGGCTTGATCGCAGCCCCTCGTTTTCCTGTTACCGGACACCTTTAAAAACGCAGGTGGTTTTTAAAGGTGGACGTCAGTCGGAGCCGCACCATGGCAACACTGCACACGCAATTGAATACCCGTTCGCCTGAGTACGCTGCCAACCGCGACGCGATGCTTGCCCAGGTCGAAGAGCTACGCACCTTGCTGGCCCACACCCGCCAGGGCGGTGGCGCCAAGTCTCAGGAACGGCACACCGCAAAGGGCAAGCTGCTGCCGCGCGAGCGCATCGACCGGCTGCTCGACCCCGGCTCGCCATTTCTGGAGATCGGCGCGTTGGCCGCTTATCAGGTGTATGACGAGGAGGTCGCCGCCGCCGGGGTGATCGCCGGCATCGGCCGCATCGAAGGTGTCGAGTGCATGGTCATTGCCAACGACGCCACGGTGAAGGGCGGCAGCTATTACCCGCTGACCGTCAAGAAGCACCTGCGTGCCCAGGCCATCGCCCTGGAAAACCGTCTGCCGTGCATTTATCTGGTGGACTCCGGCGGCGCCAACCTGCCGCGCCAGGATGAGGTGTTCCCGGATCGCGAGCACTTCGGGCGGATCTTCTTCAACCAGGCCAACATGAGTGCCCAGGGTATCGCCCAGATCGCCGTGGTGATGGGCTCGTGCACCGCCGGCGGCGCTTACGTGCCGGCGATGAGCGACGAAACCATCATGGTGCGCGAACAGGCGACCATCTTTCTCGCTGGCCCGCCGCTGGTGAAGGCCGCCACCGGTGAGGTGGTCAGCGCCGAGGAACTGGGCGGCGCCGATGTGCATTGCAAGACCAGCGGCGTGGCCGATCATTACGCCGAGAACGACGAACACGCGCTGGCCCTGGCGCGGCGCTGCGTGGCCAACCTCAACTGGCGCAAGCTCGGCCAGTTGCAGGTGCAAACGCCGGCAGCGCCGCGTCATGCCGCTGATGAGCTGTATGGGGTGATTCCCGCCGACGCCAAGCAGCCGTTCGACGTGCGCGAAGTGATCGCGCGGATCGTCGACGACTCGCAGTTCGACGAATTCAAGGCGTTGTTCGGCACCACCCTGGTGTGCGGCTTCGCCCATCTGCACGGCTACCCGATCGCCATCCTGGCCAACAACGGCATCCTGTTCGCCGAGGCCGCGCAGAAGGGCGCGCACTTCATCGAGCTGGCCTGTCAGCGCGGCATTCCGTTGCTGTTCCTGCAGAACATCACCGGCTTCATGGTCGGCAGGAAATACGAGGAGGGCGGCATCGCCAAGCACGGCGCCAAACTGGTCACCGCGGTGGCCTGCGCCCGGGTGCCGAAGTTCACGGTGATCATCGGCGGCAGCTTCGGTGCCGGTAACTACGGCATGTGCGGCCGTGCCTACGACCCACGCTTCCTGTGGATGTGGCCCAACGCGCGGATCGGCGTGATGGGCGCCCAGCAGGCCGCCGGCGTGCTGGTGCAGGTCAAGCACGAGCAGGCGCAGCGCGCCGGCCAGGTGTTTTCCGCCGAAGACGAGCAGCGCCTCAAACAGCCCATCGTCGAACAGTACGAACGCCAGGCCCATGCCTTCTATTCCAGTGCACGGCTGTGGGACGACGGCGTGATCGACCCGGCGCAAACCCGCGACGTACTGGCCCTGGCGATTTCCGCCAGCCTCAATGCGCCCATCGAGCCGACGCGCTTCGGCGTGTTCCGCATGTAGCCCGGCCGAGGATCGAGCAATGACCGACTTCAATACCCTCGAACTGCACATCGAACCGCGTGGCGTCGCCACCCTGTGGCTGAACCGCCCCGACAAGCACAACGCCTTCGATGCCGAGATGATCGCGGAACTGATCCAGGCGCTGCGCCAATTGGCCGCCGATGACGGCCTGCGTTTCGTGATTCTGCGCGGGCGCGGCAAACACTTTTCTGCCGGCGCGGATCTGGCCTGGATGCAGGCCTCGGCCAAGCTGGATTACGCCGCCAATCTGCATGACGCCCATGAGTTGGGCGAACTGATGAATCTGCTCTATCACCTGCCGTGCCCGACCCTCGCCGTGGTGCAGGGCGCGGCGTTCGGCGGTGCGGTGGGCCTGACCGCCTGTTGCGATATCGCCATAGGCGCCAGTGACGCGCTGTTCAGCCTCTCCGAAGTGCGCATCGGTCTGGCGCCGGCGGTGATCAGTCCTTACGTGGTGCAGGCTATCGGCGAGCGGGCGGCGCGCCGTTATGCCCTGAGTGCCGAGCGCTTCAGCGGTGAACGCGCCCGGGAGCTGGGCCTGCTCGCCGAGTGCTATCCGCCGGCGGAACTGGAGAGTGAGCTGGAGCAGTGGATCGCCACGCTGCTGCTCAACAGCCCGCAGGCCATGCGCGAAACCAAGGCGCTGCTGCACGGCGTCGGCAGCGGCGTGCTGAGCGATGCCCTGCGCCAGCGCACGGAGAGCGTGATCGCCGGCATCCGCATCAGCGACGAAGGGCAGGAGGGCCTCGACGCCTTTCTGCAAAAACGCACTCCCGCCTGGCAGGCCCAGTCATGAAAACCATCAACACACTGCTGATCGCCAATCGTGGCGAAATCGCCTGCCGGGTCATGCGCACCGCCAAGGCGCTGGGGCTCACCACCGTGGCGGTGCATAGCGCTATCGACCGCAGTGCCCGCCACGTGCGTGAAGCGGATGTCGCCATCGATCTGGGCGGCGCCAAGCCCGGCGACAGCTATCTGCTGATGGACAAGGTCATCGAGGCTGCTCGGGCCAGCGGCGCCGAGGCCATCCATCCCGGCTACGGTTTCCTGTCCGAGAACGCCACCTTCGCCCGCAAGCTCGAAGCCGCCGGGCTGATCTTTCTCGGCCCACCGGCCAGCGCCATTGACGCCATGGGCAGCAAGTCGGCGGCCAAGGCGCTGATGGAGGCGGCCGGCGTGCCGCTGGTGCCCGGCTACCACGGCGAAGCCCAGGATCTGGAAACCTTCCGCCAGGCGGCGCAGCAGATCGGCTACCCGGTGCTGCTCAAAGCTACGGCTGGCGGCGGCGGCAAGGGCATGAAGATCGTCGAGCGTGAGGTGGATCTGGCCGAGGCGCTGGCCTCGGCGCAGCGTGAAGCGCAGTCGGCGTTCGGCGATGCACGCATGCTGGTGGAGAAGTACGTGCTGCAACCACGTCACGTGGAGATCCAGGTATTCGCCGACGGGCATGGCAACTGCCTGTACCTGAACGAGCGCGATTGCTCGATCCAGCGCCGCCATCAGAAAGTGGTCGAAGAAGCCCCGGCGCCCGGGCTTACGCCCGAACTGCGCCGCGCCATGGGCGAGGCCGCGGTACGGGCCGCCCAGGCCATCGGCTACGTGGGCGCCGGCACCGTGGAATTCCTGCTCGATGCCCGCGGCGACTTCTTCTTCATGGAGATGAACACCCGCCTGCAGGTCGAGCACCCGGTGACCGAGGCGATCACCGGCCTCGACCTGGTCGCCTGGCAGATCCGCGTGGCCCATGGCCAGCCGCTGCCGATCAGCCAGGAACAGGTGCCGCTGCTGGGGCACGCCATCGAGGTGCGCCTGTATGCCGAGGATCCCGAAGGTGGCTTCCTGCCGGCCAGCGGGCATCTCGACCTGTACCGTGAGCCCGCGGCGGGGCCGGGGCGGCGGGTCGACAGCGGCGTGGAGCAGGGCGACGAGGTATCGCCGTTCTACGACCCGATGCTGGCCAAGCTGATCGCCTGGGGCGAAAACCGTGAGGAAGCGCGGCAGCGGCTGCTGGCCATGTTGGCCGAGACGCTGGTGGGCGGCTTCAAGACCAACCTGGCGTTTCTGCAACGCATTCTCGCTCATCCGGCGTTCGCCGCTGCCGAGTTGGACACCGGCTTCATCGAACGGCATCAGGCGCAGCTACTGCCGCCAATGCAGGAGCTGCCGGACGCCTTCTGGCAACAGGCGGGTGCTGCCTTGCTGGCCACCGATGCCGACCGCCAGCGAGCCGACGATCCCCATTCGCCCTGGGCTGCCCGCAACGCCTGGCGCAGCGCCTTGCCAGCGAGCACGCCAATGACTCTGACCTGCGGCGACATAACCCGTCGCGTGCACGTCGAGCCGGTAACCGCCGCGCCGAAAAGCGCGGTGCGTGAAGGCGATACGCTTTACCAGCGCAGGGGCGTGGAGTGGCTGGCGGTGCGTCGGTTCGATCCGCTTGCCGCCGCCGCGGCCAGCACGGCCCATCAGGGCGGACTCACCGCGCCCATGAACGGCAGCATCGTGCGCGTACTGGTTGCGCCCGGCCAACCCGTCGAGGCGGGCGTTGCGCTGGTGGTTCTGGAGGCCATGAAGATGGAGCACAGCATTCGCGCGCCCCAGGCCGGCACCATCAAAGCCGTTTACTGCACCGAGGGCGAGCTGATCGCAGAGGGATCGGTGTTGGTCGAACTGGAGGCGCAGTCATGAGCCTGCCAAGGCACGTTCGTCTGGTAGAAGTCGGCCCCCGTGATGGCCTGCAGAACGAGAAGCAGCCGATCAGCGTGGCCGACAAGGTACGTCTGGTCGACGACCTGAGCGCTGCCGGGTTGGGCTATATAGAAGTCGGCAGTTTCGTGTCGCCCAAATGGGTGCCGCAGATGGCCGGCAGTGCCGAGGTGTTTGCCGGTATCGAGCAGCAGCCCGGCGTTACCTACTCGGCGCTGACGCCCAATCTGCAGGGCCTTGAAGCGGCTCTGGCGGCCGGTGTGAAAGAGGTGGCGGTGTTCGCCGCAGCCTCCGAGGCGTTCTCGCAGCGCAATATCAATTGCTCCATTGCCGAAAGCCTCAAGCGCTTCGAGCCATTGATGGACACGGCTCGGCAGCATGGCGTGCAGATGCGTGGCTATGTGTCCTGCGTGCTCGGTTGCCCGTACGAGGGCGAGGTGGCTGCCGAGCAGGTGGCTGCGGTGGCCGGCGAGCTGCAGGCCATGGGCTGTTACGAGGTGTCCCTGGGTGACACCATCGGCTTGGGCACCGCAGGCGGTGTGCGCCATCTGTTCGAGGTGGTCGGTCGGCACGTGCCCCGTGAACGCCTGGCCGGGCATTTCCACGATACCTATGGCCAGGCGCTGGCGAATATCTATGCAAGCCTGCTCGAAGGTATCGCGGTATTCGACAGCTCGGTCGCTGGCCTCGGTGGTTGCCCCTACGCCAAGGGCGCTACCGGCAACGTCGCCAGCGAGGACGTGCTCTACCTGCTGCAGGGGCTGGGCATCGAAACCGGAGTGGATCTGCCGCGCCTGATCGAGGCTGGGCAACGCATCAGTCGGGTGCTGGGGCGTGAGTCCGCTTCGCGGGTGGCGCGGGCGCGCGCGTAGCTCGAATGAGCCCGGCCACCACTGAACTTCTGTCTGCAGAAAAACTCTTACCGGCTAGTCAGTTACGTCGCAGTTTCGGCAGATCGATGCGGCGTGCTGAACGATCAGGTTGGCTTTCGTGCCGCCGCTCGCCACTTCTCGCACAGCGCGTGTGACCTGCCCGGATAAATCCGGGCGCCGCGGCTTGCGTTGATACACTCACACACCCTAAGCTCGCGCCTTCACTCGACAGCCCTAGGGCGCAGCGGACAAGGAATCAGCATGAAACAGCATCGTTTGGCAGCAGCGATCGCCCTGGTGGGCCTGGTGCTCGCCGGTTGTGATTCGCAAACCAGCGACGTAAAACTGGAAACTCCGGCGCAGAAGGCGTCCTACGGTATCGGTCTGAACATGGGCAAGAGCCTGGCTCAGGAAGGTATGGACGACCTGGATTCGAAAGCCGTTGCCCAGGGCATCGAAGACGCCATCGGCAAGAAAGAGCAGCGCCTGAAGGACGACGAGCTGATCGAGGCCTTCGCCTCTTTGCAGAAGCGTGCCGAAGAGCGCATGACCAAGATGAACGAAGAAGCCGCTGCCGCCGGTAAGAAATTCCTCGAAGAGAACGGCAAGCGTGACGGCGTCACCACCACCGCTTCGGGCCTGCAGTACGAAATCGTCAAGAAGGCCGACGGCCCGCAGCCCAAGGCTGACGACGTGGTCACCGTTCACTACGAAGGCAAGCTCACCGACGGCACCGTATTCGACAGCTCCATCGAGCGCGGCACCCCGATCGACCTGCCGGTTGGCGGCGTGATCCCGGGTTGGGTCGAAGGCCTGCAACTGATGCACGTAGGCGAGAAGATCAAGCTGTACATCCCGGCCGAACTGGCCTACGGCGCCCAGAGCCCGAGCCCGGCCATTCCGGCCAACTCGGTACTGGTGTTCGACCTCGAGCTGCTCGGCATCAAGGATCAGAACGCTCAGGAGCAAGCCGCTCCGCAAGCACCTGAGGCCGCTCCGGCCAAGTAAGCGTCAGCTGCTTGAAAACAACGCCCCGCCTGTCGGGGCGTTGTCGTTTCTGCAGTCTGCCAATCGCAAAATGTGCGCCAATGCAAGTCTTGACATGCCGGGTTATGCACATTGCGACAAGGCTTCTTATTCAGTTGGTCAGGTTTTTAACGAAATCTTTTGATTTTTTTAACTGATTGATTTAGCAAGGTTTTATCGGCTGGATAAAAAATGTCCGATCTGTGGCGAGGCCGCATGACAGGGGGCTTTGGTAAGCTAATCCCATAACTGTTCACAAGGTTATCCACAGCTATGGTGGATAACCACAGGCAGCCCAGCAGCGATGCGGGCTGACGAGGAGTGACCATGAAAGCACCGTGGAATTTCGCCCGCTATCTGCCTATCGCCCAGCGCTTTCTCAAGCGCGGTCGGTTGCCGGCATTGTTGCTGGCGGTCACCCGCAAAAGTGGTGGTGGCGCCCGCAGCCTGACGTCGATCAGGGGCGACCTGAGCCTCTTGCAGGAGCTGTGCGTGGCCTGGTGGCGCGGCAGTTACCGGGCGATCAACCCGCAGGCGCTGGTAGCCATCGTGGCGGGGCTGATCTATTTCGTCTCGCCCGTGGATGCCATTCCCGACTTCATTCCCGGCCTGGGCCTGGTCGACGACCTGGCGGTGCTTGCCTGGGTGATGAAGACCTGGGGCGGCGAGCTGGACGCGTTTCGCACCTGGCGCGATGCCCAGGATCGGGAAACCCGCGAGGCCATCGCCAAACTGCCAGTGGCCGAGCGGGTGAGCTGAGGCGTTTGCAGGCGACCGTCAGGCGGCAAAGCCGCCGTCGATGGTCAGCGCCGCGCCGGTGACCAGCCCGGCTTCGCTGCCCGCCAGCCAGGCCACCATGCCGGCGATTTCCTCGCTGCGGGCATGACGCTTGATCGCCATGAAGCTGTGCATCACTTCGTTCAGCGGCCCATCGACTGGGTTCATGTCGGTATCGGTCGGGCCCGGCTGTACCACGTTCACGGTGATGCCGCGCGGGCCGAAGTCCCGTGCCAACCCTTTGACCATCCCGCTCAGCGCCGCCTTGCTGGCGCCATAGGCGGCCATGCCCTGCATCGGTACGCGATCGGCATTGGTCGAGCCGATCAGAATGATCCGCCCACCTTCGCGCATTTGCCGTGCTGCGCTGACCGCCGCGTGGTAGGGCGCGTTGATATTGATGGTGAAGAGCCGGTCGATGGCATCGGCATCCAGCTCCAGCGGGTCGCCGGCTATGAAGATACCGGCATTGATTACCAGCACGTCGAGGACGCCCAGGCTTTCGATGGCTGCTGTCAGGGCTTGGCGGTCGACGCTGTCCAGTTGCATGGCGGTGCTGCCCGTTTCCTCAGCAAGCTTGAGCGCTGGTGCGGCCGAACTGGCGTAGGTGAAGCTGACCTGGGCGCCATCACCGGCGAAGCGGCGCACGATGGCGGCGCCGATGCCACGGCTGCCGCCAAGCACGAGAACGGATGGGCGATTCGAGTGGGACATAGGGCTATCTCCTGTTTGCACAAGGTTGAGGTCAGTGGCCGGCGACGAGCACGTCGCTGCGACGCTGGCCGGAAGGGAAACCGTGCTGGCTGGCCGCCGAGGCGATCCACAGGGCGACCAGCAGCAGTGCCAGCATGGCCCAGGGGAATACGCCTGCACCGAACTGACCGAGCAGCAGGCCGCCGATAAGCCCGGCGGCAGCGATGGCGCTGTTCCAGATCACCACGTTCATCGACATCGCCACGTCGGCGCCTGGGCCGGCGGCATCGGCCAGGGCGGTCTGCAGCAGCGTTGCGGCACCGCCGAAGGTCAGCCCCCAGACGAACACGCCGAGGTACAAAACGGCGGCCGATTCGGCGTGCAGGCCGAACACCAACGCGACCAGGGCGAAGGTGGCGAGGCTGGTGAGTACCGCCTGGCGCAGATGGCGGTCGACCAGTCGGCCGGTGATCCAGATGCCGATCAGCGCAGCGACGCCGAATGCCAGCAGCACCCTATCGACCTGGCTGCCCAGCCCGGCTGGGGCGATGAAGGGCGCGATGTAGGTGTAGAGCATGTTGTGGGCGAGCATCCAGGTCAGCACCACGGCCAGCACCGGACGCACGCCTGGGGTCAGCAATACCGCCCGCAGAGGCACACGCTGAGTACGCGCCTGGCCGGGATAGTCCGGCACCTTGGCCAGCACCCAGGCGATCAGCCCGATGCTCAGCAGCGACATCAAACCGAACGCGGTACGCCAGTTCACCACGCCACCGAGCCAGGTACCGATGGGCACGCCCAGGGACAGCGCGATGGGCGTGCCAACCATGGCCAACGCCAGAGCTCGGCCTTGCTGGTGCGGGGCGACCATGCGCCGCGCGTAGCCGGCGATCAGGCTCCAGGCTAGGCCCGCCGCCATGCCGGCGAAGAAGCGTGCTGCCAGAGTCAGCACGTAGTTCGACGACCATGCGGTGATCGAGTTGAACAGCAAAAAGCCGACGATGGCCAGCAGCAGCACGTTGCGCCGCCGCCAGCCCTGGGTGGCGATTGTCAGCGGAATCGCCGCCAGCAGCGAGCCCAGGGCATAGAGGGTCACCAACTGGCCGGCCAGGGCGGGCGATACGCCAAGGCCAGCGCTGATCTGGGGAAGCAGGCCAGCCGGCAGGGTTTCGGTGAGGATGCAGATAAAGCCGGTCATCGCCAGGGCAAGTAGCGCGGACACGGGCAGGGTGTCGGGTTTCGTGGAATCGGTCATGGGGAAGTGCTCATTTATGTATCGTTCGGTACAAATGTAGGCTTGTCGGCTCCCGATGGTCAATGACTTTTGTATCGACTAGTATTTATATCGTCAGGCAGGAGGATTCACATGGCACAGATGGGGCGCCCACGCACATTCGATCGGCAGGCAGCACTGGAGCAGGCCATGCACCTGTTCTGGGAGCACGGCTACGAAGCCACCTCCCTGAGTCAGCTGAAGGCCGGTATCGCTGGCGGCATTTCCGCGCCCAGTTTCTACGCCGCGTTCGGCTCCAAGGAGGCGCTCTACAACGAGGTGATGGCGCTGTATCTGCAGACCCATGGCAGGGTCACCGAAAGCCTGTTTGATGACACGCTGCCGCCGCGCGAGGCCATCGAACTGGCGTTACGCCGTTCGGCCAAAATGCAGTGCGAAGCGGGCCATCCACGCGGCTGTATGGTGGCCCTTGGGGTGATTGGTGTGTGCATGCCCCAGGACGGCGCGACGCTGCCGAGCGAGAATCGCCAGCGCACGCGTGAAGGTATTCGTGCCTGTATCGAGCGGGCCATCGCCGATGGCGAGTTGGCGGGCGATACCGATGTTCAGGCACTGACATCGGCTTACGACAGTTTTCTTCTGGGGCTGTCCACCTTGGCCCGTGACGGCATCGAGCATTTAGCGCTGGATGCTGCGGTGACCCAGATCATGAAACTGTGGGACGGCTGTCGTCGCTAGCGCCGGGCACATAGCCGCTGCGGTTATTCGATGGTCCGGTCGATACGGGCTATTTCCCGGACGGTAAGTGGCCGCCAGTCATCTTCGCTGATGCCGTAATCCTCATGTGTGCCGTCGAGCGCGTCTTCGAGCGACAGCCACAGGTGGTCGCCTTCAAACTGACCGCTGGCGAAGTCGGTGTAGCGCAGTTCCAGGTAGACCACTTCGTCGTCTTCGCTAAGCAGCGCGAATAGCACGATGGCCGTGACGTCCGGGCGCTCGGGGCATGGTTTGCGGCATTCGGCGAACAGGTAGTGCAGCGTTGGGAGGTCGCTCATGGGCAGCTTCATCGGGAGGGGACCTGATCGTATCGCGAACCGGGCCTGAAAGGGCAGGCCCAGCTAATAGCTGGGCCGCACTGTTTTCAGTCGCGCTCGAGCAGTAGCGCCACGCCCTGGCCGCCACCGATGCACAGGGTCGCCAGGCCCTTCTTGGCATCGCGCTTGAGCATCTCGTGGAGCAGGGTGACCAGCACTCGGCAACCGGAGGCGCCAATCGGGTGGCCGAGGGCGATGGCGCCGCCGTTGACGTTGACCTTGCCGGCGTCCCAGCCCAGCTCCTTGCCGACCGAAAGGGCCTGGGCGGCGAAGGCTTCGTTGGCTTCGATCAGGTCCAGCTGATCCAGCGTCCAGCCGGCTTTCTCCAGGCTGCGGCGGGTGGCCGATACCGGACCGATGCCCATGATCGCCGGGTCGACGCCCGCGTTGGCGTAGGCCTTGATCTTAGCCAGCACCGGCAGGTCCAGCGCCTGGGCCTTGGTCGCGCTCATCAGCAGCACCGCCGCGGCGCCGTCATTGAGGCTCGAGGCGTTGCCGGCGGTCACGCTGCCGTCCTTCTTGAATGCGGGCTTGAGCTTGCCCAAGGTGTCGGCCGTGGTGCCGGCGCGGGGCTGCTCGTCGGTGTCGAAGGCGACAGGCTCGCCCTTGCGCTGGGGAATCAGGATCGGAGTGATTTCGTCGGCGAAACGCCCGGCTTCGATGGCGGCGATGGCCTTCTGTTGTGACGCAGCGGCGAAGGCGTCCTGCTCCTCGCGGCTGATGGCGTATTTGTCCACCAGGTTCTCGGCAGTGATGCCCATGTGGTAGTCGTTGAAGGCGTCCCACAGGCCATCGCTGATCATGGTGTCGACCAGTTGCCCGTGGCCCATGCGCAGCCCGGTACGCGCCTTGGGCAGCACATAGGGCGCCAGGCTCATGTTCTCCATGCCACCGGCGATGATCACCTCGGCGTCGCCACAGCGGATCGCCTGGGCGCCCAGGTGCAGGGCCTTGAGGCCCGAGCCACAGACCTTGTTGAGGGTCAGTGCCGGCACGGCGTGGGGCAGGCCGGCCTTGATCGCGGCCTGGCGGGCGGTGTTCTGCCCGGCGCCGGCGGTCAGCACGTGGCCAAGAATCACTTCGTCGACCTGCGCGCCGTCCAGGCCGGTCTGCTCGAGCAGGCGGCGGATCACCGCGGCGCCGAGTTCGGTGGCCGGCACATCGGCCAACGCTCCCTGGAAGCTGCCGATTGCGGTACGGGTAGCGGCGACGATGACGACTTCTTGCATGACATTCTCCAGGCCAGGTGGGCGGATGTTGTTATTGGCTGGGCACGATCCTGACGCCGCCTCGGCTGCCGTGCAAGTCCGGGGTTTTCGATTGATTGCATCGACAATGCTGCATGCCTGGCCGCGTAGCAGCGTGCTAGATTCCGGGCCTCTTCAATCCCATCAGGAGCATTCCCATGCCTGAGTCTCGTGCAACGGTCACCACTGAACAGGGGCTGCGCTGTCTGACCCGACTGTGCCGGCACTGGAGTCACAAGTTCCAGGTGAGCTTCTACGAGCAGCGCGGCGAGATCGTCTTTGACCCGGCGCGCCTCACCCTGACCCGTTTCGAGGGCGGCCTGACGGCGGTCATCAAGGCGCCGGACAGTGCCGCGCTCGATCGCCTGGAGCCGGTGGTGGCCGACCACATGCAGCGCATGGTGGCCGACGAAACCCTGCAGATCGACTGGCAGCGCTGAGCGCCCTGACTGCTCACTCCCGAGAGCGGTGAACGTGCTGGTAGACTAGGCGGCTTTGAACGCCATCCTGGATCGTCAATGGATCGTCCCGTCTTTCGTCGCACCTTCCTTCACCCGCGGTTCTGGCCGCTGTGGGCCGGGCTCGGCCTGCTGTGGCTGACCGTGCAGCTGCCCTACGGTGCGCTGCTGCGCCTGGGCCGTGGCCTGGGCTGGTTGATGTATCACGCGGCCGGCTCGCGTCGGCGTATTGCCACGCGCAACCTGGAACTGTGCTTCCCGCAGATGCCGGCAGACAAGCGTGAGCGTCTGCTCAAGGAGAATTTCGCCTCCACCGGCATCGCCTTCTTCGAGATGGCCATGAGCTGGTGGTGGCCGCGCCACAAGCTGGCGCGCCTGGCCCATATCGAGGGTATCGAGCACCTGCAGCAGGCGCAGTCACAAGGGCAGGGCGTGATTCTC
The DNA here is from genome assembly GCF_900112645.1 of Phytopseudomonas straminea. GTDB lineage: Bacteria > Pseudomonadota > Gammaproteobacteria > Pseudomonadales > Pseudomonadaceae > Aquipseudomonas > Aquipseudomonas straminea. The sequence goes on from NZ_FOMO01000003.1 coordinate 328,781, forward strand.
ATGGCCGTGCATTTCACCACCCTGGAAATCGGCGCCGCCTTGCTCGGCCAAGTGCACACCATCGACGGCATGTACCGTGAACATGGCAACCCGGTGTTCGATTTCGTGCAGCGCCGCGGTCGCGAACGCCACAACCTGGACGCCACCGCCATCGAGCGCGAGGACGTGCGGGCGATGATCAAGGTGCTGCGCGCCGGCCGGGCGATCTGGTACGCACCGGACCAGGACTACGGCCGCAAGCAGAGCCTGTTCGCGCCGCTGTTCGGCATTCAGGCCGCAACCGTCACGGCCACCACCAAGTTCGCGCGTCTGGGGCGTGCCATCGTGCTGCCGTTCACCCAGATGCGCCTGCCCGATGGTGGCGGCTACCGCTTGACCATCCACCCGCCGCTAACCGATTTTCCTGGCGAGAGCGAGGAGGCCGATTGCCTGCGGGTCAACCAGTGGGTGGAGCAGGCCATCGTGACATGCCCCGAGCAGTACCTGTGGGCGCACCGGCGCTTCAAGACTCGCCCACCAGGCGAGCCCAAACTCTACTGACCCCAGAAGCGGAATCGACGAATGAAGCAGGACGCTAGCGGCCACTCGACCACCACCGGGCTCATCCTTTCAGGCGGTGGCGCACGGGCTGCGTATCAGGTCGGTGTGCTGTCGGCGATCGCCGAGCTGTTGCCCGAGGAGTCGTCGCATAATCCCTTTCCGGTCATCGTCGGCACCTCGGCAGGGGCCATCAACGCCGTCAGCCTGGCCTGCGGGGCGTTGCATTTTCGCGAGGCGGTCAAGCGCCTGAGCACCGTTTGGCGCAGCTTCCATACCCATCAGGTGTACCGCAGCGACTGGCCCGGCGTGCTGCGCCAGGCCAGCCGCTTTATAGGCCATAGCATGCTGGGCCTCGGCAAGCATGTGCCGGTGGCGCTACTCGATAGCTCTCCTTTGGCCAAGCTCCTCGAGCGGGAACTGGACTTTTCCGGTATAGCCGCCGCGGTTCGCCAGCGTCAGCTGCGCGCCGTGGCGGTGACCGCGTTCGGTTACGAGTCGGCCCAGGCGGTAACCTTCTACCAGGGACGTGCGGCTATCGACCCCTGGTTCCGGCATCGCCGGGTCGGTGTGCCGACGCGCCTGGCGTTGCCGCACCTGTTGGCCAGCACGGCGATTCCGCTGATCTTCGAGCCGGTAAAGATCAACCGCGAGTATTTTGGCGACGGCGCGGTGCGGCAGATGGCGCCGATCAGCCCTGCCTTGCACCTGGGGGCGACCAAGGTGCTGGTGGTGGGCGTCAGTGGCAATCCGGTCGGCAACCAGGCCGGCGGCGCGCCCGTGCCGGTGCCCGGCGGCGTGCAGCCGAGCCTGGCGCAGATCGCCGGGCACATGCTCAACAGCACCTTCATCGATAACGTGGAAAGCGACATCGAATTGCTCGAACGCCTCAACCAGCTGGGCCGTCTGGTGCCCGCCGAGCAGCGCAGCCGCACCTATGGGCTCACCCCGGTGGAAGTGCTGGTGATTTCGCCGAGCCAACCGCTGGATGTAATTGCCGCACGCCACCGCCGCGAGATGCCGGCGGCGCTACGCCTGTTCCTGCGCGGCCCTGGGGCGACCCGCGACGGTGGCGGCGGTGTGCTCAGCTACCTGCTGTTCGAGCCGGGTTACTGCAGCGAACTGATCGAGCTGGGCTATCAGGACGCCATCGCCAAGAAGGCGCAGATCCAGGCGTTTCTCGGGCTGGTGCCTGCAACTGCAAGCTGAGTCGTCGATCCTGGGTATCGCTGTGCTCAACCCAGGCTACCTATTGGATTGCGCGCACCGTCAGCCAAACCGCTCCAGCTGCATTTCCTGCAGGCGGCTCAGGGTGCGGCGGAATGCGAAGGCCAGGTAGCCCTCGGTATACAGAGCATCCAGCGGCACGGCGGCTTCCATGTACAGCGGCACGCGACGGTCGTAGCACTCGTCCACCAGGGCGATGAAGCGGCGCACGGCATTGTCATGAATCGACAGCGCCGGCAGTTGGCGGTCGCCGGCCTCCACCCGTTCGGCGGCGTCTTCGGTGCCGCGGGCGATCTTCGCCGGGCGCTGCTGCGCGCTGAGGGCCGGTACGTCGCCCAGCACGATGGCCTTGAAACGATCACAGAGCAGGATGAAATCCCCGGTCGCCAGCGGTTGCTCGCAAAGTTGGTCGAAGCCGCCGTGCAGCACCCGTTCGCTGTGGTCGTGCACGGTGATCCGACGATGGCCGACCTGCAGCGGCTCGCGACGGACCGGCTCGCCCTGGCGCAGTGCCGCCAATAGCGCGGGCAGGGCGCTCGGCTGGCCGGCTTGGCGAACCCAATAGCGCTGGTGTCGCTGGCCGGGGTGCTGGCGATGATCCTGGCTGCCGTCCACCGCCACCACCTGCATGTGCTGCAGCAGGGCGTCGATGGCCGGCAGGAAGCGCTCGCGGTTATGGCCGCCAGCGTACAGCTGCTCCGGCGGCTGGTTGGAAGTGGCGACCAGCACCACGCCCTCGTCGAACAGGGAACGAAACAGCCGCCCCAGCAGCATGGCGTCGCCGATATCGCTGACGAACAGTTCGTCGAAGCACAGCACGCGGATCTCCGCCGCCAGTTCTTTTGCCAGCACTTGTAGCGGCTCGGCGGTGCCGGTCAGCTCGAACAGGCGGCGGTGCACCCAGCGCATGAAGTGATGAAAGTGCTGACGCCGGGCGGGCACCTGCAGCGCCCCATGGAAACTGTCCATCAGCCAGGTCTTGCCACGCCCGACCGGGCCCCAGAGATAGACGCCTTGAACGGAATGGGCAGCCGCGGCGTGCAGCTCGTCATGGCAGCGCTGCAGCACCTGGGCGGCGGCCAGTTGAGCATCATCGGCAACGAAGCCCAATTCCTCGACGGCATGCCGATAGCGTTGCAGGGGGGCGTGTGGCGGTGGCGACATGGGCGTCCTCAGGTGCCGGGCGAAGAGCGGCGGGCCATGCTAACAGGCGTGTGGCCTGGACATGTTATGAAAACCTGGGTTTGCCCGTAACGACCGCACTGGCTAGGCTGCATCGCCTTTTCGAGCTTACTGGAGCTGAGCATGCTGATCCGTCCTGCCCTGGCAGCTGACCACGACGAGTTGCTGGCCATCTGGCACCGTGCGGTGCTGGCCACCCACGACTTTCTCAGTGCGGTGGATATCGACCTGCTGCACCGTCAGGTGGGCGAGCTGTACCTGCATGCGGTGGCCTTGCATGTCTGTGTAAATGAAAACCAGCGGATACTGGGCTTTATCGGCCTCAACGAAAGCCATGTGGAAATGCTGTTTGTCGATCCCGATTGCCACGGCCAGGGTGTGGGTTCACGGCTGTTGGACTATGCCCGGTGTCGTCTCGGCCCGCTGACCGTAGACGTTAACGAACAGAACCCGGCAGCTCATGGCTTCTACCGCCGTTACGGTTTTCAGGACACCGGGCGTAGTGATACCGATGGAGAAGGGCGGCCGTTTCCGCTGATCCATATGGCCTATCGACGCGCCGCAGATTGAGTAGCGCCGGGCAGCGGAAAGCTCAATCTATATAACTGTTATAAGCAAATGCTTACTCGGTATATGTCCTTTATGTTCAAGTGGTTATCCTGCGCGCCTGACAAATGAGCCGACGACGGCAATTGGGGCAGGTATGGATTTTGGTGGCTTGGGCTTCGTCATCGCGGGGCTGGTAGTAGGCTTTATCGTGGGGATGACGGGCGTGGGCGGCGGTTCGCTGATGACGCCAATCCTGCTGTGGTTCGGCATCAATCCGGCGGCGGCCGTGGGTACCGACCTGCTGTACGCGGCGATCACCAAGGCGGGGGGCGTGTTCGTTCACCAGCGCAACCGCAATATCGACTGGACGGTGACCGGCTGGTTGGCGGCCGGCAGCGTGCCGGCATCGTTGCTCACCTTGCTGGCGCTGACCTTGATGCCAGGCGACCAGCACGCCACCAATGCGTTGATCAAGAACGCCCTGGGTATCGTGCTGCTGCTGACCGCCACCGCGATTCTGTTCAAGAAGCAACTGTTCGCCTTCGCCAGCCGCCATGCCGGTGACGGCTTCCACTTTAGCCCGGCCCGCCTCAACGGGCTGACCGTGTTGGTGGGGGCGGTTCTCGGTTTCATGGTCACCCTCACCTCCATCGGCGCCGGCGCTCTGGGCACCGTGGCGCTGTTTCTGCTCTATCCGCTGATGGCCACGCGCCGCCTGGTGGGCACTGAGATCGCCCATGCCGTGCCGCTTACCTTGGTGGCCGGTCTTGGCCATGCCGGGCTCGGCAATCTGGACTGGGGTGTGCTGGGCTACCTGCTGCTGGGCTCGTTGCCGGGCATCTTCTTCGGCAGCCACCTGTCCGGTCGCGTGTCGGACAACGTGCTGCGCCCGTTCCTGGCGATCATGCTGATGGTGATCGGTTACAAGCTGGCGTTTTGATTACCTCAGGCATACTGGTGCACAAGGGCGCTGTGCTGCGTGCTTTTGTGCGCAACGCAGCGCCACGTCGCTGGCCGAGGTTCACGTTCGATACCGCGTGCTCTCACCAACGCAGCGGTTTGCTTTGGCCTTTCCAGAACAGCCAGCGTTGCCGTTCATGGTGTTCGCCGGTGCCGATCTGCCAGGCCGGGCGACCGGCGTCCAGATCGATCACGCAGACGAAGCCCGCATAACTCGACACCGCCAGGGTGTTGCCATCGGCCGACAGGTCCATGGCGCAGATGGTCGAGCCAATGAAGTGCTGCCAACGTTCGTTGCCTTGGTCGTCGAAGGCGCGTAGATAGCCGTAAGCATCACCGACGATGAACGTATCGCCACGGGAAACACCCGCGTACACACGGGCACCCTCCTGCACGACCGGAGTGCGCTCATCATCACTGTAGAAATCGGTTTGCAGGCCTGGCAAGTCGGCCACGGCGACGCTCAGTGTGGCGCCGTTGTAGAAGTGGCAGGCGTTGAGGATCAGGCGGTCGCTGCGGTTGTTGAACAGGGCGAAATGCGGATACTCGCCTGCCGGACCGACCTCGGCGACCTGCTGCAGGTCGCTGTCGAATACCAGATGACTACCACACTGCTCGCCGACCGCGATCCAGCGGCCATCCGCCGATATGGCGCCGTGTTCCATCGACAGGCCCAGGCTTATGTCATAGGTGGGCGTGCCCCTGCGCAAGTCTTCGCGGATATCTGCCGGGCGCGGCAACAAGCGCGTGGTGGCCTCCTTGGCCAGCACGAAAATTCCATCCGAGCTGACCAGCAGCACACGTTGGCCATCCGGGAAGGGAATCAGTGCGGTCGGCGTCGGCGGATGTTCAAGCGCTGTAAACCCGGCATCCTCCGGCAAGCCTTCCAGGCCGGTGGGCCACTTAAACTGAGCGACCTGCGGGCCGTTCCAGCCATCGTGCACGCTGATGCCGGATGCTCTGGCGAACGCGAAATAACGGCGTGCCGGGCAGCGCCCGAAAAAATCGATGCCGATCACGTCGTGCCACTGGTTGCCGTGAATATGCACCAGGCGTCCACGCTCGTAGGCGCTACCGACGCGGGCCAGCAGGCTGCCGTCATCGATCAGCGCGAGCGCGCTGATCGCCTGGGCCTGCGCATCCAGCAGGGGCACCAGCGGCAGATGAGCCGGTGGCCAGTCGGTACGCAAGGTGGCGTGGCTGGCGTCATCCGCGTTGGTTTCATTGGCGGCCTGCAACGCCTCCAGCAGAGCCGGCAGCAAATGCTCGGTCGGCGCCAGTTGTGGTTCTTTCAGGCCATCCCAGCCCTGGCTTAGGCCCTGCTCGACGTAGCGATTGACCTGCCGGGCGTAGTCCAGCACGGCGGCTTGCCACTGCTGCTGGGGAGTTGGGGTCGTCATGCTTGAGGCGCTCCTTGACGCTGTTGTGCTGCCGCTCATGGCGGCAGTGCTTAGCCAATTATTCGAATCGCAATCTCTCGGGCATCCGCCGAGTGCATCGGGCTCGCGGCATGGTAGAGCGATGACGCAGCGCATTCGTTCCGAATCGGCAAACGTAAAAGATATCGCTTCGTTAGCATCGTTACCGCTTATAGCTAGCAACACCACGCTATCGTGTAGGTATGCCATGCTGGCCTTTGCGGCTGGCGCCAGGGTTTGGCATGCCGGCTGGGCGTTGGCTTAGCGCTAGCCAAGCGTATTTACCCCGCTCACGTAGCTGGCGGATAATGCGCCAGCCGTAGTGTTCGCGACGAGTCAGTACGGCTCGTCTACCCAGGATCAGAGGAAGAGATGGCCGCGAAGACCGTCACCAGCAAGCAAGCCGAAGTGCAGCGCATCGTCGATGTGCTGTTCAAGGCCATCGCGCAGCATCGCTTGCCGCCCGGAACGCGCCTGATCGAAGCGCAGATCGTCGAGACCCTCCAGGCCAACCGCAACCACGTGCAGGCGGCGCTGCAGCGCCTGGCCTTACAGCGGGTCGTGACCATCGAGCCGAACCGTGGCGCGATGGTCGCTCAGCCCAGTGCCAAGGAAGCGCGGGAGATATTCGCGGCGAGGCGCGCCATCGAGCGGGCCATCGTCGAAAGCATCACGCCGGCAATCATGCACGCGCAACGCCAGCGGGTGACCACGCACATGCGCAACGAGCGCAAGGCCACCAATGCTACCGATCGCCGCGCGATCGTCCGCGAGCTGAGCGAGTTTCATCTGATGCTCGGCGAGATCAGCGGCAATTCGGTGCTCAGTGAAATTCTCGCCAACCTGATGGTGCGCAGCTCACTGATCGTCGCCCTCTACCAGCGCAATGACGTGCCGTCCTGCGCCTCGGACGAGCACCAGCAGATCATCGCCGCGCTGGAGAAGGGTGACCAGCAGCAGGCGGTCGCGGTGATGCTCGAACACCTGGGCGAACTCGAGGATCAGCTGGACCTGGACGACCAGGCCGAGCCCGAGATCAACCTGCGCCAGGCCCTGGCGGGACTGTAAGGCGACGGCTTCCGCCACCGCACAGCGCTGCCATCGGCGCGGCCGATCTCGAACCGCTGCTCAAAGCGCCATCTCGCGCCTGAACACCTCCAGCGTATGGGCCTTGACCCGAACGAACTCGGGATGGCTCATGATCTCCGCACCCCGTGGGCGGGGCAGGTCGAACCTGACGATTTCGGCAATCTGGGTGGGGCGCCGGGTCAGCAGCAGGATCTCGTCCGCCAGGAATACCGCGTCTTCCAGGTCGTGAGACACGATCAGCATGGTGACGCCGGTCGCCAGTTGTACCTCCTGCAATTTGTCGCGGATGAACAAGGTCATCTCGAAATCCAGCGCGGAGAACGGCTCGTCGAGGAACATCACCTCCGGGCGCGGTGCCAGCGCCCGCATGATGCACACGGTCTGCTGCTGGCCGCCGGAGAGCTCGTAGGGGTAACGGTCGAGATCGAAGCGGATATCGAACATCTGCGTGAGTTCCTCGACGCGTGCGTTCACATCCGCCTTGCTCATGCCCTGGCGAACCAGCGGATAGGCGATATTGGCGCGTGCACTCATCCACGGAAACAACGCATCGCGATAGTTCTGGAACACGTAGCCGATCGTGGTCTGGGCGAGCGTCTTGCCATCGAACAGGATCTCGCCTTTGTCCATCGGCAGCAGCCCGGCGATCATGTTCATCAGGGTCGACTTGCCGCAACCGTTGGGCCCGAAGGTCGAGACGATCTTGCCGCGCGGCAGATCGAGGTCCAGGTCTGTGTACAGCGGTTGGCCGGCGAAGGCCTTGCTCAAGCCGCGAATGGTGACGTGGGTGTCGGCGCGTGGTGCTGCTGGCGAGGTGCCGAGGGCGGCGAGGGAAAGTGCGTGCGTCATGCCTGGCTACTCCAGTGGACGGTTTTCTTCTCGATGAGCAGGAACGCCAGGTTGAGCAGATAGCCCAGGGCGCCGGTGATCAGGATCGAGGCGTACATGTCCTTGATGTTGAAGACCTGCTGGGCATCGATGATCCGGTGGCCCAGGCCGTTCTCCGAGCCGATGAACATTTCCGCGACGATCACGATGACCAGGGCGATGGACACCCCGGTACGCAAGCCGACGAAGGTCTGCGCCAGGCTTTCCATCAGCAGGATGTCCTTGAAAATGTGCCAGCGCGATATGCCCATCACCTTGGCGGCCATCAGCCGGGTTTTCTTGGCGTTCATCACGCCGTAGGCGCTGTTGAACAGAATCACCAGCACGGCGGCGAACGCGGCGATGGCGATCTTGTTCGCATCGCTGATGCCGAAGATCAGCATGAACAGCGGGATCAGCGCCGAGGAGGGCGTCGAGCGAAAGAAGTCGATCAGGAACTCCAGGCTGCGGTAGACCTTTTCGCTGCTGCCCAGAATCACGCCCAGCGGCACCCCAACCGCGGCCGCGAAAGCGAACGCGGCCAGGGTTCGGTACAGCGTCGAGGTGATGTCGGTGCGCATGGACGGCTCGGCGAACGACTGGAACATGAAGCCCAGGGTGTCCAGCGGCGAGGGCAGCAGAACCGGATTCAGCCACTGTGCGCTTACGGCCAGCTGCCATAACGCGAACAGCAGCAGTGGGCCGATCAGCGGCAGCAGGCGCGAGGACCAGGGTGATGTCATGACGATTCTCCTCAGCCCTGATAGATCAGCGCAGCCACATCGATCGGTTTGCTGAAGATGTTCCGCTCGGTGAACACGTCATAGAACTTCTGGAACCACTGCAGGTTGTCGCCTTGCAATTCGGAATACATGACGAAGCCCGGCAACGGCACCTCGTTGACCAGATCCGCTTCGATGCTGGTGTAACCGACGATGCTCCTGCGTGCCTGCTCCGGCTGCGCGGCGATGAACTCCACGGCCTTCTGGTAGGCGGCGATGAAGGCCTTCGCCTGCTCCGGCTTGCGCTCGATGAAGCTGCTGTTCAGCGCCGCCGCACCACCGAACCAGGGCGCATCGGCATTGCCGAGCACGTATTTGGAGATGACGCCGGTTTCCAGGGTGCGCGACAGGTTCTTCATGCGCCCCACGGTGCCGGTCGGCTCCAGGGTGTAGACCCCGTCGATCTGGCCGGCCGCCAGGGCTGGCGCGTGCTGGCCGACAGGCAGCTCGATGACTGACGGATCAACAAAGCCATTCTTTTCCAGAATGATCTTGGCCATGGTGACGTTCTGGATGCCGGGGCCGCAGGCGATCTTCTTGCCTTGCAGGTCGCTGATGCTTTGCGCGGTGCTGTTGAGCGGTACCAGAAACTCGTCCAGAACCAGCCGGTGGTTCGACGGGTTGGAGCAGATGATCTTGAACAGCCCCGGCATGGTGATCGCGCCAAGGCCGAGCGCGCCGGTCGCGGTGCCGTTGGCACAGCCATGAATGCGCCCGGTGATCATGCCCTCGACGATTTGCTGCGGGCTGGAGAACTTGACGCCTTTGACGTTCAGCCCAGTGTCCTTGAAGAAGCCCTGTTCCAGGCCGACATACAGCGGCAGGCCGCCGACGATGGGCCAGTAACCGATACGAATTTCCTCGTCATCGGCGGCGAACGCACCGGCAGGAAGCAGGCTGCCGAGCGTCAGCGCGCTTCCCGTCACGCCCAGCCACTTCAGCAATTGGCGACGATCCAGCTGGAGAGAACGGTTTTCAGGTTTGCGGTCTTTCATCGGTTTTCCCTGTTTTCAGTAGCTTGATCGCGGCGATATCTGCGCAGCGTGGATGAATAGGCCCCAGCTTGGTGCACGAGCCTCGGCTGCCGACCCTGCGACCTTCACCATGGGCGCCGTCATGGCTTGAGCAGCCGTGCCTGGGCGCGTTCGAAGGTCTTGCGGCCGGCCTTGTAGCCCATCAGCGGCGGGCTGATCTCCGCTACCACGGCGGCCGGCGAGGGTGCATCGAAGACGATGAAGTCGGCGCGGCAGCCGGGCGTCAGGCCGTAGTCGGGCAGGCGCAGCAGGCGCGCCGACTCACTCGACACCCAGCTCAGGCAGCGCAGCAGTTCGGCCTCGGTAGCCAGCTGGCTGACGTTGGCGAACAGGTTGGCCTGGCGCACCAGTGAGGCGTCTCCGTAAGGGGTGAAGGGGTTGCCGATGTTGTTGGTCGACAGCGAGCAGGTCACACCACAGGCGTGCAGATGCTGCAGGGGCGCCAGGCCGCGGGGGCGGTTGTGGAAGTGCTCGCGGCCGGTGAGAAACAGATCGGTACTCGGCAGGCAGGTGACCTGCACGCCGGCCTCGGCCAGCGACGCGGCAACCTCCAGTAGGGTGTCCCGGGGCAGCGTCGACAGCTTGGTGACATGGCCGATGGTCACCCGCCCAGCCCAGCCATGCTGATGGGTGCAGCGGATCACCTCGCCGATGGTCATGCCTTCGGGGTTGAGGTCGAAATCCAGATGAAAATCTAGATCGCTGTCGAATGCCACCGCCAGCTCGAACAGCCGGCGGATCTGCGCGTCAGGGTCGGCATCGGTGTACGGGCAGCCGCCCAGCACCTCGGCGCCCATGGCCAGCGCCTCGCACAGCAGGGCTTCGGTACCGGGGTTGTTGAGCAGGCCCTCCTGGGGAAACACGCAGATTTCCAGGCTGATGGCCCAGGCGTAGTCGGCCTGCAGGCGACGTACGGCATTGAAGCCGGTCAGGCCGATCTGCGGGTCGATCTCGACGTGGGTACGCATGTGCGTGGTGCCCTGGGTGATGGCCTTTTCCAGCACCTGGGCACCGCGTTGGTAGACATCCGCTTCGGTGAAGTCGGCCTTGGCCGAACGGGTCTGGGCGATGGCCTCGGCGAGGGTGCCTTCGCTGAGCTGGCAGCGCTGCATGATGCAGGCCTTGTCCAGGTGGATGTGGGTTTCCACCAGGCCCGGCAGCAGCAGCTTGCCCTGCAGGTCGAGGATCTCGGCGCCGGCACTTGGTGCACTGACGAAGCGGCCGTCCTGCACGTACAGGGTTTGCAGCGCTTGGGCTTCGGCGCCGAGGCGGGCGTTGATGAGGGTCAGGGCGCTCATGCTGCTGCGCCTCCCAGGTACGCCGCTTCCAGTTCCGGGTCGCCGCGCAGCGCTTCGGCGCTGCCGGATTTGACGATGCGTCCGGTTTCCAGCACGTAGGCGCGATCGGCCACCTGCAGGGCGAGGTTGGCCATCTGGTCGACCAGCAGCAGGGTCACGCCTTCGTCGCGCAGGGCGGCCAGGGCGTCGTACAGCTCGCCGATCATGGCGGGCGACAGGCCCAGGGAAGGCTCGTCGAGCAGCAGGATCTTCGGCTTGGCCATCAGCCCGCGGCCGATCGCCACCATCTGCTGCTCACCGCCGGAGAGCAGGCCGGCCGCGCTGTCGATGCGATCACGCAGGCGCGGGAAGCGCCGCAGGATGCTGTCGATTTCCGCCTCGGCATCGAAGGCTTCCTTGCGCGAGTAGCCGCCGAGCAGCAGGTTGTCACGCACGCTGAGTTGCGCGAACACCTGACGGCCCTCCGGCACCAGGGCCAGGCCCTGGGTGGCGATGGTGCTGGCGTCGGCGTGTTCGATGTTCTCGTTGTCGAGCAGAATGCTGCCGCCACTGGCTCTGTGCAGCCCGGCCAGGCACTGCAGGATGCTCGACTTGCCGGCTCCGTTGGCGCCCAGGATGGCGATCAGCTCGCCAGGGTTGACCACGATATTGACCTTGTCGACCACCGGTGCGGCGCCGTAGTCGATCACCAGGTCCTTGATGAACAGGCGCGCATCGCGCGAGCCATCCCAGGCTTCGGCCCGTGGCGTGGCCTGATAGCGGGTGCCGCCCAGGTAAGCGGCGATCACCCGTTCGTTCTTGCGCACCTCGTCCGGTACGCCCCAGGCGATGGGTTTGCCGGCGTCGAGCACCAGCAGATGTTCGGACACTGCCATCACCAGGCCCATGTCGTGCTCGACCAGGATGACTGCGATGCCGAACCCGGCCAGGGTTCTGAACAGGCCCGCCAGGCGATCGGTGTCGCTGCGGCTGAGCCCGGCCGCCGGCTCGTCGAGCAGCAGCACGCGTGGACAGGTGGCCAGGGCGCGGGCGATTTCCACCAGGCGCCGGTCGACGTGGGCCAGGTCATCGGCCGGGGTGTTCACCGAACCGCCATAACCGACCAGCGTCAGCAACTGCAGCGCCAATTGGCGGCGGGTTTCGCTGGCGCACTTCAAGGGCATGCCGATACGACCTTGCTGCATGGCCACCAGCAGGTTCTCCAGCACCGACAGTTCGCCGAACAGCTGGGTGGTCTGGTAGGTGCGGGCGATGCCGGCACGGGCGATTTTCCAGGCCGGCAGGCCCGCCAGGGGGCGGCCCAAGTCGATGCTGCCGCTGTCCGGTGTGTAGAAGCCGCTGATCATGTTCAGCACCGTGGTCTTGCCCGCGCCATTGGGGCCGATGATGCTGGTGATGCTGCCCGGTGGCGCCTGCAGGCTGACGTGCTGCGCCGCCTGCACGCCGCCGAAACGGATGCCGATGTCCTTGACCTTCAGGCCTTCGGGGGCGGCATTGTCCTGCTGGAAGAAGGCGCTCAGTTGCGCCTGATCGAAAGTCGCCGGGGCGGCCTGGTGGGCAGGTCGCAGCCACAGGCTGGCCAGGGTGCCGAGCAGCCCTCGCGGTGCAGCCCAGAGCACGCAGAGCAGCAGCACCGAGAAGATCAGCAGACGGTATTCGGCGAAATCCGAGAGCATCTCTGGAAGCAGCACGATCAACAGGGCACCGAGCAGTGGGCCGAATAGGGTGCCGCTGCCGCCGACGATCACGGCCAGCACGAACAGGATCGATTGCGAGAAGGGGAACGAGGCCGGGTTGATGAACATCATCAGCGGCGCCACCAGGGAACCGGCCAGGCCGGTCAGCAGGGCGGACAGGGCGAAGGCCAGGGTCTTGGTCTGCACCGGGTTGAAACCGAGGGAGCGGGCGGCGATCTCGGTGGACTTCACCGCGCGCATGGCCATGCCCCAGCCGCTGCGGCGCAGGCGCTGGAACAGCGCCAGGGCGACGATCATCAGGCCGCTGGCGATCAGGGCCAGGCTCACGCTGGGATCGAGGCTGCCGATTTCCGGCATGGGAATGCCCATCAGGCCGTTGGCCCCGCCAGTCAGCGAGCGCCATTCGATCAAGCCGTGGTGCACCACCAGGGCGAAGGCGATGGTGATCATCGCCAGGTACGGGCCGCTGACGCGCAGGGCCGGAATCGCCAGCAACGCGCCGATGGCCGCGCAGGCCAGGCCGGCGGCGATCATCGCCAGGCCCAGGGGCAGGCCGGCCATGGTCAGCAGCGCGGACACATAGGCGCCGATGGCGTAGAAGGCGATGTGGCCGAAAGAGATCTGCCCGCTCAGGCCGATCAGAATGTTCAGGCCCACGCCGACCACCACGGCCAGCGCGCAGAAGGTGAAGACCAGCAGCGAGTAGCTGTCGAGCAGCAGCGTGGCGGCAATGCAGGCCAGCGTCAGCAGGGCCAGGGAAGCGGGAGCGAACAGCGAATTCTTCAGGGTCATACTTTCACCAGGGTCTTGCTGCCGAACAGGCCATTGGGGCGCAGCGCCAGGGCCAGGATGACCAGGGCGAAGGTGAACAACTGGGTGAAGGCCGAGCCGAAATAGAGGGTCACCAGCGCCTCGACCAACCCGAACAGCAGGCCGGCGGCGAATACCCCGCCAGCGCTGGCGATGCCGCCGAGAATCGCCACGGCGAAGGCCTTGAGGCCGAACAGCAGGCCCATCTCGGCATTCACGCTGAACAGTGGCGCGATCAGCAGGCCGGCGATGGCGGCGAACACGGTCGACACGGCAAAGGCCACGGCCACCACCCGGTTGACGCGGATGCCCATCAGCATCGCCGCCCTGGGGTTCTGCACGCAGGCTTCCAGCACCTTGCCCAGGCGGGTATGGCGGCGTACCAGAAACAACGCCAGGGCGATGCCGCCGCCTACCAGCGGAATCAGCAGTTGCAGCACGCCGACGTTGTTGCCCAACAACTCCAGATGCTGGTTGGCCAGCGCCGAGGTGAACTGCCGTGGCTCCTTGCCAAAGGTGAACAGCGCCAGGTTGTCGACCAGGATGCCTGCCGCCACCGTCGCCATCAGCCAGGCTTCGGAGCCGCGCGAATGGAAGGGGCGAACCAGAAAACGCTCGATGATCAGCCCATACAGGGCGCACAGCGCCAGGGTGGCCGGAATTGCCAGCCACAGCGGCCAGCCCCAGGTGATGTGGAAGCTGTAGCCGAGTACGGCGCCGACCATCATGGCGCTGCCCTGGGCGAAGTTGACCGTGCGTGACACCACGTAGGTGATGTGGAAGCCCAGGGCCAGCAGGGCATACATGCTGCCCAATCCAAGCCCGGTGATGATGGCGGCGGTGATCATGTCGATAATCCTCCGGGCGCGCCGCAAGGGCTCGCCCGTTCACGGCTTCAGGGGGCGAGCGGAACGATGCGACCGTCGACGAAATGGGTGAAGACGTAGTCGTCCGGGCCCAGGGCGTCATGCTTGGTCGGGGTGAAGGGCTGGGCGTAGTCCTTGATCAGGCCCTGGTAGCTGTCGATTGCATAGAAGCCATCGCGAACCTTGCTGCCCTGGGTGTCGCCGGCCTTTTCGATGGCCGCGGCGGCCAGGTGCATGGCGTCGTAGGCATTGGCGATCCCTACTGCCGGGGTCACGTCGGCCAGGCTCTTGATCTCCGGGAAGCGCTGTTTGAGGGCCGCCAGCACGCTGTCACCCCTGGCGCTGTTGTTCTCGGTGAACACGTAGGTCTGGATGAAGTGCACGCGGCTGGCATTGGGGCCGGCCAGCTCGCTGAAGCGGCCGCCTGCCGGGCCCCAGTGGGAAACCACCGGCACGTCCCAGCCCATGCGATCGAGGGACTTGACCACTTGGGCCGAGGGGCCGACGTTGCCGACCATCAGCAGGGTGTCGGTGCCGGCATTCTTCAGGCGGGTGAGTTGCGGCACCACGTCGAGGTCGCTGTCTTCGATGCGCTCGATGCCGGCGTAATCCATGCCGCGTTTGGCCAGGGCATCCTTGAAACCGATTTCGTTGGATTCGCCCCAGGGATTGTTGATCAGGATCATCCCTGGCTTCTTCATGCCTTTCTTCGCGCCGTACTCGACCAGTGCTTCGTCGACCAGCTCATCCACCGCCGAGACGCGGAATACGTAATTGTCCTTCGCACCGTTCTCGGTGATCTTGGTGCCAGCAGCCCAGATGCCCATGAACGGCACCTTCAGTTGATTGGCCAATGGCACGATGGCCAGGGAAACCGGAGTGTCGAGGCCACCGAACAACACGGCGACCTTTTCCCGCTGCGCCAGTTCGCGGGCGGCCAGCATGCCCTTGGCCGGGTTGCTTTCATCGTCGCGACGAATCAATTGCACCGGTCGGCCGAGGATGCCGCCCTTGGCGTTGATTTCATCTATCGCCACCGTCAAGCCGCGGGTCAGCGCCTCGCCGGATTTCGCCGACTGCCCGGACAGGGCGGCCACCAGCCCGACCTTGATCGGCTCCTCGGCGAGCAGTGGAGCGCTCAGCGCCATGGCAAGGCTGGCGGCCGCCGCGCAAGGCAGCAGTCGGCGTAGTGGGGGTAACAGTTTGCGCATGACCTTTCTCCTGATTGCTAGCATTTGTATATAATTTGCTAGCAAGCCTGGTGCCATAACGCGCAGACTGGTGCTGCCGGGGTTGTCCCGCACAGATCAGGGCAGATATGCACGAATAGCGTGCATGTCGCACCACATCCAGGCACGAAAGGTGTCTCGGCCAATCAATGAAGCAGGAGAGCAATTCATGAGCGAGATGAATGAAGCGGTGCAGATTGTTAGCGATTTCCTAGCAGCTTCCATGGCGCCGGACCCGGTCAAGGCCGCCACCTACATGAGTGATGACGTGCGCATCACCTTCACTGGCGGGCGGCATATGCCCACGCCCCAGGACATCACCGCCTTCAACGGCTCGCGTTACGCCTGGGTGAAAAAGGCCCTCGGTCAGTTCGACTGGACCGAGCGTGACGACCACACCGTCGTCTATTCGAACGGCACGCTGTATGGCGAGTGGCCGGATGGCAGCAGTTTTTCCGGTAACCGCTATCTCGATCGTTTCGAAGTGCGCAGCGGCAAGATCACTCGCATGGACGTCTGGAACGACAGTGCCGAGTGGCTGCTGGCTCCCGAGATCGCCAGGGCCTGACCGTACCGTTGGCTGGTGCCTGCCCGGCTGAATCAGTGCCGTTCGGCTAATGCCTTCTGGTAGACCGCCAAGTCATTAGCCGAAAAACAGCAGAACAGCACCTCGTCGACGCCGGGATACCGCGCCAGCTCGGTCTGTACCGTGCTCACCGCGGTGCGAGCCGCCTGCTCGATGGGGTAGCCGAAGATACCGGTGCTGATGCTTGGAAAAGCGATGGAATGGGCGTCCACCTCGGCCGCCAGACGCAGGGCGTTGCGATAGCAGGCGATCAGCAGCGCCTCTTCGCCTTGCTCGCCGCCACGCCAGACGGGCCCCACGGTGTGCACGATGAAGCGCGCTGGCAATCGGTAGCCGCCGGTGCGCTTGGCCTCACCGGTCTTGCAGCCGCCGAGCAGGCGACATTCGTGCAGCAGGTCGCTGCCGGCGGCACGATGGATGGCGCCATCCACGCCGCCGCCACCGAGCAGTGACGAGTTGGCGGCATTGACGATGGCATCGACTGCGAGCGTGGTGATATCCGCCTGGATGGCGCGTATTCGTGCGGTCATTGGCGTGACGTTCTCTATTTGTCGATAGTGACAGCCATGAACCACTTGGGCTGCATACGCCAGAAGTCGGTGCGCACGTTGTGCTTCAGGGCGCGCTTGGAGTCCAGCACACGGGCTTGCCCGGCGTCGCGGGCGAACACCACCCAGTGCCAGAACGGCCGGCCGTTTTCCAGGCGCCAGCGGATGGCCAGCAATGCGCGATCCGGCAAACGCTCCCAGCCCGGAAACGGCGCCGGTGCTTGGGCCTCGAGGCCTTGGGCGTGCAACAGTCGGGTCACGTATTCGGTGTCCGACCACAGCGCCTGGTCCTCGGCGTAGATGCCGAGCCCGTTGGCGATACGACGGCTTTCTTCATAACCGACCCCGGCCAGCGCCGCACAGGCGGCGATGCCGCAACCCGAGGGCTGTTCCTGAATGACCGGGTCGATGGGGTAGGGCATTGGGTACTCCGTTTGCCATGGAATCTCAGGGGGGATTGGCGAATAATGCCGCCACTGGCCTTGCGCCGTCCATGACAGGATCCCGCCCGCCCATGAGCGCTACTCAACCACCTCTGGTGCTATCCATCCAGTCCCACGTTGCCCTCGGCCACGTCGGTAACGACGCCGCCGTGTTTCCGCTGCAGCGCCTGGGCTTCGAAGTGTTGCCGGTGCACACGGTGCAGTTTTCCAACCACACCGGTTACGGCCAGTTTCGCGGCCAGGTGTTCGACGCCGAACATATTCGCGAAGTGCTCGCCGGCTTGCGCGATCGCGGTGCGTTGTCGCGGGTTTCGGCGGTGTTGTCCGGTTACCTGGGCGATGCGGCCATCGGCGCGGTGATTCTCGAGGGGGTGGACGAGATCCGTCGCGACAACCCCGGCGTGCGTTACTTGTGCGACCCGGTGATGGGCGACGTCGGGCGGGGCGTGTTCGTCAATGCGGCGATCCCCGATTTCCTGCGTAACCTGGCGATTCCCTGCGCCAACATCATCACCCCCAACCAGTTCGAGTTCGAGCTGCTCACCGGCAGCAAGCTGGGCAGCGTCGACGAAGCGGTGCGCGTGGCGCGTCAATTGCGCGGCCGCGGGCCGGACGTGGTGGTGATCACCAGCCTGGCCACGCCGGACATTCCCGCGGACCAGCTGTGCACCCTGGCGGTCAATGGCGAAGGCGCCTGGCTGGTAAACACGCCGCGCCTGGCGCTGCATCCGCTGCCCAACGGCATGGGCGACGTGTTCTCGGCGACCCTGCTGGCGCGTTTGCTGTCCGGCCATGCCTTGCCCCAGGCGCTGGAGCTGGCTACCGCTACGCTGTACGCCTTGGTAGAGGCCACCGCTGAAGGTTCGCGCGACCTGCCGCTGGTCAGCGCCCAGGAGCAGATTGTCCAGCCTGCGCAGCGCTACCAGGCTAATGAAGTGGTGAGCCCGTGAATAAAAAGTTGTGGTGCGCAGCGGCGCTGCTCTCGGTCAGCCTGCAGAGCCTGGCCTGCGAGGTGGATACCGGCGCCGCGTTTCGCGATGAAGTGCATGGCAATTTCGTGATCCCGGTGCGGGTCAAGCCCGGCGAGCGCTGTGTGGTGCTCGACCAGCTCAGCGAGGAGGGGCGCAAGACGCGCAGCGAGCTCTGGACGCCGGTGGAAAAAATCGGCAACAGCACGCCGAAGCTGGGGCGCTGGAAGCGTGAGTACCAGGTCGAGGGCGATGTGGCCAAGGTGGATCGCTACATCTACCTGGCCGGTGACACGCCCGGGGAGGATTCGGTCAGCTTCTCCTCCTTCCCCGATCAGCAGGAACGGCGGGCCGTCGAATACCGCTTTCGTATCGAGTGACCGCCGCCTTGCCTCAGCACTTGTAAGGGCTTTCGCTCTTCAGTTCTTCGCCGTTTTTGGCATCGCGGATGATGACCATGGCATCCGGATACGCCGAACACAGGGCATTGCGCGCGGTATAGATGCCACTGCCCTCGGCGACCATGCTGACGTTCTTTGCAAGCGGCTGGCCGTTGGCGTCCTGCAGCGTGAGCTGATAGGTGCCGGACAGTGTCATGCAGCCGCCGAGCAGGGCGCCGGCGCTTAACAGGGTGATCAGGTTCTTCATGATGTTCCTCCTTGAGGCGGGCGCTGTCGGACTGGCCGGCGGCGCCCGCTTTATTAATGACCGACGCGGTGCTCGGTGAATCGGTAGTCGGCCTGGCAATCGGCGGTCGGGTCGGCCTTGGTGTTGACGTACTCGACAGTGTCGGCATCGACGAAGCGGTAGTCGTACACCTCGGTGGTTTTCACGCCGTCGGTGGTCAGGTGGTTCTTGCCGTTGCTGGCCGTCCAGGTGCCGCGCTCGGTCTGGATCAGGCGCGTTCTGTCCTCGTCGGCGAAGAAGCTGATCTCGAATCGGCCGTCAGGGCGAAAGCTGGAGTTCCAGGCGAAGAACTGGCAAGGGCCGTTCTTGTCGCGCATGCCTTGCCATTCGCCAAGTAGGCGTTGGTCCAGCGCTTGGGGGGAATGGCTGGCGCAGCCAGCGAGGAGGGCAGCGAGGCTCGCGCCCAGGAGGAGAGGCTTGAACATGGTGACAGTCCTTGGTCAGGTTGCATCCGGCGCGCGGGGCGCCCACTTTTGCCGCCGCAGCGGCCGCTGTGATTGACGGGTGTGAACGGGAAAAGTTCGTCGCGGTGCGCAGAATCCTGATAACGCTCACATTCTTCAGGACTTGCTGATCCAGCGACAGCGGCCGTTCGGAAAATTTGACAATTGCTCGGGCGTTAAATAATTTTATCCATGCGCAAACGTTTGCGTGCCCGTAAAAACGACAATAACCACGGAGTTCGCCCATGTCCGGTTTCCGTCCTGCCCGTCTGTGCGCCGCCATCGCCCTTGGTGCCGCAGCCCTCGTCAGTTTCTCCACTGCCCATGCCGCCGAAGGCGAGCCGCCGCGCGTCGCGCTGGTGATGAAATCCCTCGCCAACGAGTTCTTCCGCACCATGGAAGACGGCGCCAAGGCTTACCAGAAAGAACACCCTGACCAGTTCGAACTGGTCGCCAACGGCATCAAGGATGAAACCGATACCTCCGCGCAGATCCGCATCGTCGAGCAGATGATCGTCGCCAAGGTCGATGCCCTGGTGATCGCGCCCGCCGATTCCAAGGCGCTGGTGCCGGTGATCAAGAAGGCCAGCGATGCCGGTATCAAGGTGGTCAACATCGACAACCGCCTCGACCCGGAAGTGGTCAAGAGCAAGGGCCTGGACGTGCCGTTCGTAGGCCCGGACAACCGCAAGGGCGCGCGCCTGGTCGGCGAATACCTGGCCAAGGAAAAACTCAAGGCCGGTGACGAAGTCGGCATCATCGAAGGCGTGTCCACCACCACCAACGCCCAGCAGCGCACCGCGGGCTTCAAGGACGCCATGGAAGCCGCTGGCATGAAGATCGTCGGCGTGCAGTCCGGCAACTGGGAGATCGACCGCGGCAACGCCGTGGCCTCGGCCATGCTCAACGAGTACCCGAACCTCAAGGCGCTGCTGGCCGGCAACGACAGCATGGCCCTCGGCGCGGTGTCCGCCGTGCGTGCCGCTGGCAAGAAGGATCAGGTGCAGGTGGTCGGTTACGACAACATCAACGCCATCAAGCCGATGCTCAAGGACGGTCGCGTACTCGCCACCGCCGATCAGTTCGCGGCGCGCCAGGCGGTGTTCGGCATCGAAGCGGCGCTCAAGCTGGTCAAGGGTGAGCCCACCGATGCCAAGGACGGTGTGATCGAAACCCCCGTCGAACTCGTGACCAAGCCGTGACCCATGCGGTAACCGGCGGCGAGACCGTTCTCGCCGCCCGCGATATCGGCAAGACCTACGTCCAGCCTGTGCTGGGCGGGGTCGAGCTGGAGCTGCGCGCCGGTGAAGTGCTGGCGCTGACCGGCGAGAACGGCGCCGGCAAAAGTACGCTCTCGAAGATTTTCTGTGGGCTGGAGCAACCGACCACGGGCTCCCTGAGCTTTCTTGGGCAGCCCTATGCACCGGCCAGTCGCCGCGATGCCGAACGCCTCGGCGTGCGCATGGTGCTGCAGGAGCTCAACCTGCTGCCCACCCTGACCGTGGCCGAGAACCTGTTTCTCGACAACCTGCCCAGCCGCGGCGGCTGGATTGCCCGTGGCCGCCTGCGCGAGATGGCGCGCGAGGCCATGGCGCGGGTCGGCCTGGAGGCCATCGACCCGGATACGCCGGTGGCATCGTTGGGCGTCGGTCATCAGCAGATGGTCGAGATCGCCCGCAACCTGATCGGCGAGTGCCGCGTGTTGGTGCTCGACGAGCCGACCGCCATGCTCACCGCCCGCGAGGTCGATCTGCTGTTCGAGCAGATCCAGCGCCTGCGCGAGGCCGGGGTGGCCATCGTCTATATCTCCCATCGCCTCGAAGAGCTGGCCAAGGTGGCGCAGCGCGTCGCCGTGCTGCGTGACGGCCAGCTGGTGGCGGTGGAACCTATCGACCGCTATTCAAGCGACGAACTGGTCACCCTGATGGTCGGCCGCGAGGTCGGCGAAGCCATCGACCTGGGTGAGCGGCAGATCGGTGCGCCGCTGCTGCAGGTCAAGAATCTGAGCCGCCGCGGCAAGGTCGACGACGTGTCGTTCACCGTGCGGGCCGGGGAAATCTACGGCATTTCCGGGCTGATCGGCGCTGGCCGTACCGAGTTGCTGCGGCTGATCTACGGCGCCGACCGCGCCGACAGCGGCCAGGTGGCCATCGGCAATCCGCCGGTGCCGGTGCAGGTGCGTTCGCCCGCCGAAGCGGTGCGCCATGGCATCGCGCTGATCACCGAAGACCGCAAGGGCGAAGGCCTGCTGCTCGGCCAGCCGATTGCCGTCAACCTGGCGCTGGGCAACATGCCGGCCGTTTCCAGGCACGGCGTGATGCGCCCAGCGGCGGAGCAGGCTTTGGCGCAGCGACAGATCGACGCCATGCGCATTCGCTGCAACGGCGCCCACCAGGCGGTGGTCGAGCTGTCCGGCGGCAACCAGCAGAAAGTGGTGATCGGCCGCTGGCTGGAGCGTGACTGCCAGGTGCTGCTCTTCGACGAGCCGACCCGCGGCATCGACGTGGGCGCCAAATTCGAAATCTACGGCCTGCTCGGTGAGCTGGCGCGCCAGGGCAAGGCCCTGGTGGTGGTGTCCAGCGACCTGCGCGAACTGATGCTGATCTGCGACCGCATCGGTGTGCTGTCCGCTGGCCGCCTGATCGAAACCTTCGACCGCGATGACTGGACCCAGGACCGTCTGCTGGCTGCTGCCTTCGCCGGCTACCGCAGCCGCGAGGCCTTGCTCGGCGACGTCGCCCCCCCGTTACAGGAGCTTTCCCAATGACCACTCCATCCGCCACGCCGGCCAAGCGCAGCGGCACGCATCAGGGCCTGGGCACTTACCTGGGCCTGGCCGGCGCGCTGCTGGCGATGATCGTGCTGTTCTCTAGCCTGAGCAGCCACTTCCTGTCCTACGCGACGTTCACCACCCTGGCCAACCAGATTCCCGATCTGATGGTGCTGGCGGTGGGCATGACGCTGATCCTGATCATCGGCGGCATCGACCTGTCGGTGGGCTCGGTACTGGCCCTGGCGGCTGCCGTGGTCAGCGTCGCCACCCTCGGTTTCGGCTGGGGCATCCTGCCTGCCGCGCTACTGGGCATGGCCTGCGCCGCATTGGCCGGCAGCGTGACCGGGATCATCACCGTGGCCTGGGGCATTCCCTCGTTCATCGTCTCCCTCGGTGTGCTGGAGATGGCCCGCGGCCTGGCCTACCAGCTCACCGACTCGCGCACCGCCTATATCGGCGACGCCTATGCCTGGCTGTCGACGCCGTTCGCTGCGGGCATCTCGCCATCCTTCGTGATCGCCCTGCTGGTGATCGCTGCCGCGCACCTGCTGCTCACCCGCACGGTGTTCGGCCGTTATCTGGTGGCCATCGGCACCAACGAGGAAGCGGTACGTTTGGCCGGCATCAACCCCAAGCCATACAAGATCTCGGTGTTCGCCCTGATGGGCCTGCTCGCCGGCCTGGCCGCGCTGTTCCAGATTTCCCGCCTGGAAGCCGCCGACCCCAATGCCGGTTCCGGCCTGGAGCTGCAGGTGATCGCTGCGGTGGTGATCGGCGGTACCAGCCTGATGGGCGGGCGCGGTTCGGTGATCAGCACTTTCTTCGGCGTGCTGATCATCTCGGTGCTGGCCGCGGGGCTGGCGCAGATCGGCGCCAGCGAGCCGACCAAGCGCATCATCACCGGTGCGGTGATCGTCGTCGCGGTGATTCTCGACACCTACCGCAGCTACCGCGCCAAGCGCCGGGCCTGACCGCTCATGGCCACCATCAAGGACGTCGCCGCCCGGGCGGGCATTTCCTACACCACGGTGTCCCACGTGGTGAACGGCACCCGCCCGGTCAGCGACCCGGTGCGCAGCAAGGTGGAGGCGGCCATCGCCGAGCTGGGCTACGTGCCCAGCGGCGTGGCGCGCTCGTTGCGGGTACGCGCCACCGGCACCCTGGGCCTGCTGGTGCCCAACGCCAGCAACCCGTATTTCGCCGAGCTGGCCCGCGGCATCGAGGACCACGCCGAGCGCAACGGTTATAGCGTGATCCTGTGCAACTCCGACGACGACACCGACAAGCAGCTGCGCTACTTGCGCGTGTTGCTGGAGCGGCGCATCGACGGCCTGATCGTCGCCACCGTGGCCAGTGACGCGGCCTTCGCCGAAGCCCTGGCCAATCTGCGGGTGCCGCTGGTGCTGGTCGACCGTTCCCTGGACGGCGTCAGCGCCGACCAGTTGCGGGTCGACCACGAGCAGGGCGCCTATCTGGCCACCCGTCACCTGCTGGAGTTGGGCCATCGACGCATCGCCTGCATCGGCGGCCCGGCCAGTACCCAGGTGGCCCAGTTACGCGCCGGCGGTTATCGCCGCGCCCTGGACGAGGCGGGCATCGAGGCCCAGGCGGTGGTGGACTGCGCGTTTACCAGCCCGGCTGGTCACGCCGCCGCCCAGGTGCTGCTGGCAGGCGAGCAGCGGCCCACGGCGATCTTCGCCGGCAACGATATGATCGCCCTGGGTGTGCTGCGCGCCGCTGCTGAACGCGGCCTGCAGGTGCCCCAGCAACTGTCGGTGGTGGGCTTCGACGACATCGAAGTGAGCCGCTACCTGCACCCGGCGCTGACCACCGTCGGCCAGCGCATCGGCCAGCTCGGCGAGCAGGCGGCCGAGCGCTTGCTGGCGCGCATCCGTAAACCTGGCCTCGCGGCCGAACAATGGTTGGTCGAGCCGACCCTGATGCTGCGTGAGTCCACCGCGACCATTGGCGGCTGAATATTTTGCAGAGGGCGCAGGCGCCCGAGAGGAGCAGGTACAGATGCAAGGCAAAGTGGTGGTGGTCGGCAGTTTGAACATGGACCTGATCGTGCGAGCGCCACGCCTGCCGCGCGGCGGTGAAACCCTCACCGGGCATGATTTCTCCACCGCCGCCGGCGGCAAGGGCGCCAACCAGGCAGTGGCCGCGGCGCGCCTCGGCGCCCAGGTGGCGATGGTCGGCTGCGTGGGCGCCGACGCCTATGGCGCACGGCTGCGCACCGGGCTGATCAGCGAAGGCATCGACTGCAAGGCGGTCAGCGAAATCGACGGCGTGCCCACCGGCATCGCCTCGATTCTGGTGGACGACGCTGGCCAGAACGCCATTGTCATCGTCGCTGGCGGCAACGGTGCGCTGACCCCGCAGCACCTGAGCGCACAGGCGCAGCTGCTGGCCGATGCCCAGGTGCTGATCGTGCAACTGGAAGTGCCGGACGCCACCGTCGAGGCCGCCATGAAGCTGGGCCGCGAGGCCGGCTGCACGGTGATCCTCAACCCGGCGCCCGTGGCCGGGCCGCTGCCGGCCCACTGGTATGGAATGGCCGATTACCTGATTCCCAACGAGAGCGAGGCCGCTGCGCTGACCGGCTTGCCGGTGGGCTCGCCCCAGTCGGCGCTGCCGGCAGCGCGCAGCCTGCTGCAGGCCGGCGCACGCCGCGTACTGATCACCCTCGGCGCCCAGGGCGTGCTGTACGCCGACGCCGAGCGCCATGCACATTTCGCCGTGGCGCCGGTAGCCGCCGTGGACACCACCGCGGCCGGCGACACCTTCGTCGGAGGCTTCGCCGCGGCCCTGGCCGCCGGCCAGCCGCTGGAAGCCGCCATCGCCCTGGGTCAGCAGGCCGCCGCCCTGGCGGTTACCCGGCCGGGTGCACAACCTTCGATCCCTTATCGTCACGAGTTGCCCGCATGAAAAAGACTCCACTGCTCAACGCCGAACTCTCCGCCGCCATCGCCCGGCTCGGCCATGGCGATGTGATCGTCATCGGCGACGCCGGCATGCCGATCCCTCCCGGCACCCCGTGCATCGACCTGGCACTGACCGCCGGCGTACCGGACTTCGTCACTACCCTGAAAGTGGTACTCAGCGAAATGCAGGTGCAGGGCCATCTGCTGGCCCGAGAAACTCTGGAAGTTGCGCCCCTGGCGCTCGAGGCCATCGAAGCGCTGACCGCAGCCGGGGATTTGGGCGAGCGGCAACTGGTCAGCCACGACGAACTCAAGGCCGCGTGCCGCACCGCGCGGGTGCAGATCCGTACCGGTGAATGCCGGCCTTATAGCAATATTGCGTTGATTGCGGGTGTGACTTTCTAGAAGCTGCTCAGGGTCTTCTTGAACGCTTCACTTGGCCGCTTCAAGGCAATGCAGCCGCTGACAGCTACCGGCCAGAAGCGGAAGTTATATTGACCGATGAAGATCCAATGCATTCGGCGAGACTGGGAGTAGCGATGCACTTGATCTGTGAAGTCGAAGACACCTTCGATCTGCCACGCCTGGGCTGCGTGATCGCTCCCGGCGTGCCCGTTGATTTCCAACATTCTGTAACGCGAGGAGCAAGGCTTGCCATCGAAGAACCTACTGGAAAATGGATGGATGCCTCAGTGAAGGACATGTTGATGATTAGACGGAATGCACCGTTTACCCACATACCGTTTTCGCTAGAAAACGATGTTGGAACAGTGGACGTACCTCGTGGAAGCAAGATTTTCCTACTTCTTGAGCCTTAAAGACGCCAGATAAGGGTTGCTAAACCGTCTGCTTTTGGCCGACTCCTGCCTGTCGAGGGAGCAACGCGTGCTGGTCAATTCCAATGGATATAAACGGCTGGCCAGTCGCTGCAACTTTCAAACCCAGCGACATAATCCTTTTAGCCTCTACACGACACCCGCTTTATCGTCGGTCTCATAGGCGCCACCAGCAACACACCGCGCTTGGGTGTATACGCCAGCAACGCCGTGACGCCAAGCAAGGCTTGTGCTTCCTGCAGGCGCTCTGGCAGCAGCAGGCCTTCTGCGGCATTGAAATCGCCCGCCAGTATCAGCGTGTGCTCATGCTCGGCGACAGGCACCCAATCCAGCTGGCTCAGACGCTGGCGTAACGCCGCCAGCAGACTGATGAAAGTCTGCCCGCTGCGCGACATCCACCTCACTGGCCGACACATACGCCACGGTTTCGCGCTGGTCGATGGCATACGTCAGCAACGGCGCCTGGGCAGGCGATACCGACACAGACAACGGCGAATGAAGCAAACCATGCTCATTGGCCTGCTCTTGCCAGCTGGCGGCTTTCAACAACGACGTGACGACGCTGGACATCCCTCAACCCCGACGATGAGGTGACGAATAGGGCTTTTTCCAGGTGAAGCACTGAATATCGCCGGCAGGCTGGTGGTAGACCACCCAGTCGCCACTCACCTCGATGGTATTGGCAATGGTCCCCGCCGATGCCTGCCAAACCTCCTCGCCGGTGTACTTGTCCCAGGCGCGAGGTCGGCGCTCCTCCAGACCGAACACCAGGTCGCCATCGGTATTCGCGGCGAGTATTTCATCGTTGCTTTTGCGTGCCCAAAGCTGGGTCCCATCAACCGTGGACAAGCAGAGTACGAAGCCGCTGCTGTTGACGTTACTCAAGAGGGCGGTGCCGCCATGGGCGCTAATGTAGCGCGGAAATGCCTGATTCTTGTACTTCATGCCAGCCACCAGCGTTTGCATGAACGCGGTATTGAAGTAAGCAAACTCGCCGACGAGGGTGAAAGAGGTCAAATCAATGACCAGTACATGATCACCTGCTAGCACGTAGAGCGTGTCACCGTCACGCGAAGTCGGAGCCAGGGTAACGCCAGGCGCAAACTCGAAACAGCCCAGAGGAATTTCGAGCTTTACGGTTTTTTCTGTGAGTGAGTACACACAGAAAACCGGAGCAGACAGTCGTACTCCGTAAATCAGGCCGTCAGCGGCCGGCATGAAATACTGGATATCGATGTCAACATGATCGACCACCTTGCCGTTCTCGACGATATCCAGGCCACGGCTGTAGTCATTCCAGCCAAAAGCGCGGTAGATCCGTTTGCCGTCGTAGGCAAAGCGGCCGTCGGTTGCCCATTCAGGGTTGGCGACCGATTCATGTTCGCTGTAACGCGGCTGCCAGTCAGCCACATCGATCAGCTCGGGGGATTCCCCAAAGACATACAACAAGCCACTTTCCAGAAACATCGGCCGCCAGTGTGGCTCCGCCTTGCGTCTCAGACGTGCCGGCACATTGTCCTCCAGGCCGTTGTACCGAGGCAGGTCAAAAGCCTTGAAGTAACGCTCACCCTCGGTGCCTTTACTGCTGTACAGCACATACAGTTGATCACCACCAATAGCGGTGGACACCACACCGTTGAATTTCTGCGCAAAACGAAAGGTCGCTTTTTTTGCGGGGATTCCTACTGCCATTTTATTTGCCCTTAGTCGTCGACGGGTCAATGACCTCGGAAAGCACTTTAAAGGAAATATCTTTCTTGCAATCAAAACCCGCGCTCGGGAACGGCATGATCGCCTGCAGGCAAGCCTCAATAACCCGCGTCTTGCGCTAGTTAACCTTAGCCGGTGTTTCGAACGCATCTTTCATCCACTCAGCTATAGATAGACATTCGTCATCTAGCGGAATAGGGGACAGATTTATTTATTGGGCAACAGTCCGCCGCCGAAAGCGGACGGTGGGCGGAGCTTTTGTGGGAAAGGCCGGGCGGCGATCCGCTTTAGCCTCGTTCTTTGCCAGGCTAGGAGTAAAAGCTCGGGGCTAAAGCCCCTCCCACGATCGTGAGCGGCGCTACCGCCCGTTGCGGCTATCGACCTCTGCCTCACCTCCAGCTCAGGATCGGCCAGCCCTCGCGTTCGGCATGTTCGCGCAGCACCGGGTCGGGGTTGACTGCGTGGGGGTTGTCGACCCGCTGCAGCAGCGGCAGGTCGTTGCGTGAGTCGGAGTAGAAGTAGGCGCCTTCCAGTGTTTCGCCGTGTTCTTCCAGCCAGGCGTGCAGGCGGGTGACCTTGCCTTCACGGTAAGTGAGTACGCCTTCGGTCTTGCCGCTGTAATGGCCGTATTCCTCGTGCAGATCGATGGCCAGCACTTCGTCGACCTTGAGGCGTTCGGCGATGGCACTGACCAGGAAGTACGCCGAGGCGGAGATGATCAGAATGCGGTCGCCGGCCTCGCGATGGGTGGCCAGGCAGCGGGTGGCGTCGCTGTAGAAGATCGGCTCGATCACGTCCTCCACGAACGGCTCGACCACGAAGGCGACTTCTTCCGGCGTGCGCCCCACCAGCGGCGACAGGCTGAAGCTCATGTAGTCTTCCATGGCCAGTTTGCCTTCGGCATACAGCGCCATCAGCTGGTGATCCTTGGCGATGAAGCTTTCCCCGTCGACCCAGCCCAGCGTTGCCATGTGCTCGCTCCACAGGCTGGCGCAGTCGCCGTCGATCAGGGTGTCGTCGAGATCGAAAATTGCCAAAGCCATCAAGCTACCTCTTTTACGGCATGCGCCGCGATATCCAGTGAGATGGGGTGGCCGTTGGCGTGCAGGTCGTCGGCGCTGCGGTTGAGCACGTCGACCAGCAGTTCCACGCCGCCGGCGTCCACCCGGTAGCGGATGATATTACCGAGCAGGGCGTGGCTGCGAATGGTTGCGCTGATCGGGCCCTGGCCGAGCACGATGGCTTCCGGGCGAATCGCCACCTGGCCGTTCACCGGGCGGCCGAGCAGGCGGCTGGCGCTGGGTGCGTCGAGCAGGTTGTAGTTGCCGATGAAACCGGCGGCGAAGGCGTCGGCGGGCGCGGTATAGAGGGTTTCCGCGTCGCCGCTCTGGACGATGCGCCCGGCGTTCATCAGGAAGATGCGGTCGCTCATCACCAGCGCCTCTTCCTGATCGTGGGTGACGAAAATCGTTGTCAGGCCCAGCTCCTGCTGAATGCTGCGGATCTGCTCGCGCAGGTGCTTGCGAATACGCGCATCGAGGGCCGACAGCGGCTCGTCGAGCAGCAGCAGCCGTGGGCGGGTGACCAGCGAGCGGGCCAGGGCAACGCGCTGGCACTGGCCGCCGGACAGCTGATGCGGGTAGCGGCCGGCGAAGTCGCCCAGCTCGACCATCGCCAGGGCTTCCTGCACGCGGACCGCGGACTCTTCCTTGCCGACCTTCTGCATGCGCAGGCCGAA
The DNA here is from genome assembly GCF_900112645.1 of Phytopseudomonas straminea. Lineage (GTDB taxonomy): Bacteria > Pseudomonadota > Gammaproteobacteria > Pseudomonadales > Pseudomonadaceae > Aquipseudomonas > Aquipseudomonas straminea. Next base: position 357,982 of record NZ_FOMO01000003.1, read on the forward strand.
GGCGACGTTCTGCGCGGCGGTCATGTTGGGGAACAGCGCGTAGCTCTGAAACACCATGCCGATGCCGCGCTTTTGCGGCGACAGCGGCACCAGGTCTTCGCCGCCGAGCAGGATCTTGCCGCCGTTGACCTCGGTGAGGCCGGCGATACAGCGCAGCAGGGTGGATTTGCCGCAGCCCGAGGGGCCGAGCAGGGTGACGAATTCGCCTCTCTCGATCTCGGCGTTGATGTCGCTGAAAATCGCGGTGCCGCCGTAGCTCTTGTGCAGGTTCTGGATGCTCAGGAAGCTCATGCCTTGTCCCTGTTCAGTCGATTGGCCGCCCAGGTGAACACCAGGACGAAAAAGAAGTAGGAGATCACCAGGGCGCTGTTGAAGTGGCCGCTGCTGTTCTTCATGTTGTTCAGATACACCTGCAGCGTCTCGTAGCGCGTGCCGACCAGCAGGTTGGCGAACACGAATTCGCCGAACAGGAAGCTGAACGACAGGAACAGCGACACCATAAGGCCCTTGCGCAGGTTGGGCAGCACCACCACAAAGGCGGCTTTCCAGGTGCTGGCGCCGAGCAGGTGGGCGGCGTCCATCAGGTCGCGCAGATTGATCGCCTGCAGGTTGTTGGTGATGGCCCGGTACATGAACGGCAGGGCGATGGTGAAGTAGCAGCCGATCAGGATCCACGGCGTGCCGACCATCGCCAGCGGCCCGGAACCGTAGAGCTGCAGCAGCCCCACGGCGGACACCACCGGCGGCACGGCGAACGGCAGCAGGATCAGCACGTTCATTACCGCGTCGAGTTTCGGGAAGTGGTAATGCACCACGAACAGCAGCGGCAGGATCAGCACCACCGACAACGCCAGGGCGCCGAAGCAGACCAGCAGCGACTGGCCGAAAGCCTTGAGAAAGCGCGGCTCGCCCCACAGCTCCAGGTACCACTTGAAGGTCAGGCCATCCGGCAGGATGGTCGCCGACCAGCTGGTGGCCAGGGAGTAGAGCAGGGTGCCGGCCAGCGGCAGCAGCAGGATCAGGAACAGCAGCCAGACCACCACGCGGTGGTAGAGGCTGGCAGCCGGGGCATCAGCGCGGGACATGGTAGCTCCTCCTCAGCAGCAACTGATGGACGAGGGTGATCGCCGCCATCAGGCCGACCAGGATCATCGCCAGGGCGCTGGCCATGTTCGGGTCGAGGGAAATGTCCCCGGAAATCATCGCGGCGATGCGGATCGGCAGCACGTTGAAATTGCCTGTGGTCAGGTAATACACCGTGGCGTAGGCGCCCAGGGCATTGGCCAGCAGGATCACGAAGGTGCCGAGCAGCGCCGGGGTCAGCACCGGCAGGCCGATATGTCGCCAGAAGGCCCAGGTGCCGGCGCCGAGCAGCGCGGCGGACTCGCGCCAGTCCTGGCGCAGGGCGTCGAAGGCGGGGTAGAGCAGCAGCACACCGAGGGGAATCTGGAAGTAGGTGTAGAGAACGATCAGGCCATTCTTGGAGTACAGGTTGAAGCTGTCGATCAGCCCGGCCTGGATCAGCAGCAGGGTCAGCGCGCCGTTGAAACCGAGCAGGATGATGAAGGCGAAGGCCAGGGGCACGCCGGCGAAGTTGCTGGTCATGTTGGAAAAGGCGATCACGAAGTCGCGCAGTTTCGAGTCCACCTGGCGCAGCGAGTAGCTGCCGACGATGGCGATGAGCATGCCGAACACGCTCGACCAGAAGGCGATCTGCAAGCTGTGCTTGACCGCCTGCATGTAGAATTTGGAGGCGAAGGCCTTCTCGAAATTGCCCAGCCCCCAGCCGTCCGGGGTGTTGAGGCTGTTGATCGCCACCCAGATCAGCGGGGCGACCTGAAAGGCGAAGAAGAACAGCGCGAAGGGCAGCAGGCACAGCGCTGCCAGCCATTTGCCGCGGGGGTTGTGGGTGGCGCTCATCGCAGCAGCTCCCGGCACAGAGGTTTGTCATGGGCCACGCCGAGCAGCTCGCAGATCGTGCCGCATAGCTCCAGTTGCTTCGGCGCGGCGGCCTCGCTAAGGCTGAAGGCATCACCGAGCACGAACAGCGGCACTTCGCGCTCTTCGGGCAGCAGGCCGTTGTGGGAGCGGTCGTCGTTCATGCCGTGGTCGGCGGTCACCAGCACCTGGTAACCGGCGTCCAGCCAGCCTTGCAGGTAGTTGGCCAGCTGAATGTCGGCGACGCGCGCGGCATTGCGGTACTGGCTGCTGTTCAGGCCATGCTTGTGGCCGGCGTCGTCGATGTTCATCGGGTGCAACAGCAGAAAATCGGGTGCGTGATTGAGGCGCAGGCTTTCGGCATCGTCGAACAAATGCGAATCCGGGTAGTGGTCGACGTAATAGAAGTGCCCGTGCTGGATCGGTAACTCGGTATCACTGGTATGCCGGTCGCGGGCGGCCACGAAGGGCGCGCGGTTATACAGCTCGCTGATCCAATGGTAGGCGGCAGCCGCGGTGCTCAGCCCGGCGGCGCGGGCGTAATGGAACACGCTGCGCTCGGTGCTCAGGCGCACCACGTTGTTGTGCACGACGCCGCTGTCGATGGGCGCGACGCCGGTGAGAATGCACTCGTAGAGCGGCCTGGACAGCGACGGCAGTTCGCACTCGAGCTTGTACAGCGCGGCACGGCCAGCAGCGCGATAGGCCTGCAGATGACCGAGGGCATGCCGGGCGACCTCGAAATTGAGGCCGTCGAGCAGGACGAGGATGACCTTGGACGGCATGGGTAATCCTGGGTTGAGAGGGTGTTGGGGTAGGGGGATCGGGGCGCATAGCTGACGCTTGCCTACGCGGTCCGATCCGCCCACCATTTCACGAACGCAATGGTGGATGGAAAAACGTCATCCACCCTACGTGCCACGTAGCGGGTGGATGCGGTCTCCCGAATCACTCCATATTGATGATCACGTTTTCCTGCCACTGCTGCGGCAGGGCCTTGGAGGTCGCTTCCCAGGCGGCGGCATCCTTGATCGGCTTGACCTTGGCGTACTGCTCGTTGGGCAGCAGCTTGGCCTGGACCTCGGCCGGCAGGGTCAGGTGCTCGGCGCGAATCGGCCGGGCGTTGCCCTTGGCCAGGTTGATCTGCCCGGCATCGCTGAAGATGTACTCGCGGGCCAGCTTGGCGGCGTTGGGGTTCTTGGCGTACTTGTTGATGATGGTGGTGTAGCCGGAGATTACCGAGCCATCGGACGGGATCAGCACCTCGAAGCGGTTCGGGTCGATCTGGTCGCGGTAGGACAGGCCGTTGAAGTCCCAGACGATACCGACTTCCACTTCACCCTTCTCGAGGGTCTGGATGGTCGGGTTGGCCAGCGACAGGCGACCCTGCTCGGCGATCTCGGCGAAGAAATCCAGGCCCGGCTGGATGTTCTTCTCGTCGCCGCCGTTGGCGATGGCCGCGGCCAGCACACCGTTGACCGCCTGGGCGGCGGCGCTGACGTCGCCGATGGCGACGCGGTACTTGCCGGTTTTGAGGTCGGCCCAGCTTTTCGGCACGTCCTTGACCAGCTGCTTGTTGACGATGAAGGCGATCGAACCGGTGTAGGCCAGTGCCCAGTGGCCGTCTTTATCTTTTGCCCAAGACGGTACCTGATCCCAGGTGCTCGGCTTGTAGGGCTGGGTCACGCCCTGGGCTACGGCGATGGGGCCGAATGCGGCGCCCACGTCACCGATGTCGGCGGTGGCGTTGTCCTTCTCGGCCGCGAACTTGGCGATTTCCTGGGCCGAGCTCATGTCGGTGTCCATGTGCTTGAGGCCGTACTTGTCGGCCAGGTCCTGCCAGGTGTCCTTCCAGTTGGCCCAACTGTCAGGCATGCCGACGCTGTTCACGGCGCCTTCTTTGCGTGCGGCCTGTTCCAGTGCAGTCAAATCCGTCTCGGCGGCCATGGCGTGGGAGGCCAGAGCGATGGCGCTGCCTATCAGCGATGCCAGTAGCAGTTGTTTCATTGGAAACTCCTTTGCGTTTGCGAGGTTGGTCTAGATCAGCAAGAGCCAAGCCAATGTAGGCGTTGCCAATGACAGTTTTGTGTCGGCAGGGCCGCCAGCCACTCATCGGCGTTGCGCTTAGAGAGCGTAGACCAGCCCAAGGCATTGAATTACCTGGCATGAGCCATGCTTGCAGCCTGGCTGTCATCTGCCGGTCATGGTGTTTGCCTAGCCTTGCCGGCGAGAGATGCGGCGCAGACAGCGCCGCCGCGTGCCCCGCGATGGGGCTGGTCTAGTCCAAAAGGAACCAGGTTGATGCGCGACGACACGCCGCGGGCCGTTACCACCATCTGCCGCGCGTTGCAGGAACAGATCGAACACGGCCTGCTGCCCGCCAGCGGCAAGCTGCCTGCCGAGCGTCGCCTGAGCGAGTTGTTCGACACCACGCGCATCACCCTGCGTGAAGCGCTCGGGCAGCTGGAAGCCCAGGGGCTGGTGTACCGCGAGGAGCGCCGCGGCTGGTTCGTGTCGCCGGCGCGGGTGGCCTACAACCCACTGGTGCGCACCCACTTTCATGCCATGGTCGCCGAGCAGGGCCGGGTGCCGGCCACCGAGGTGCTGGGCGCGCGGCTGATACCGGCCAACGCGCAGATCTGCCAGGTGCTGGGGCTGTCGGGGCTGTCGAGCGTTTACCAGATACGCCGCGCGCGGCGTATCGACGGGCGCCTGGTGCTGTATGTCGAGCACTATCTGAACCCCGAGTACTTTCCCGGAATTCTCGACTTCGACCTGACCCGTTCGCTGACCGAGCTGTACGCCAGCGAATACGACGTGCGCTACGGCCGCGTGCGCTTCGACATGGTACCCACCGCGCTGCACGCCGACGCCGCCGCCGCGCTCAAGGTCGCCGCCGGCAGCCCGGCACTGCGCATCACCCGGGTTAACCGCGACCAGCACGGCCGGTTGATCGACTGCGACCTGGAGTATTGGCGCCATGATGCGATACATATCAGTGTGGAAGTGCCGGATTAGGGCGGGGAAGTGGCGGAGCAGAGACCGGCACAGTATCTGTGGGAGCGGGCCATGCCCGCGATTTTTCGCGCGCATGGCGCGCTCCCACAGTTCGTAGGGTGGACGACGCCTCACCTACGCGGCCCGAACCGTCCGCCGCTCTGCGATCGCAATGGTGGATGAAAAGAGCGTCATCCACCCTACGTAGCTGGCGCCATGATGCGATTCATATCAGTTGTGGAAGTGCCGGAGCAGGGCGGGAAGTGTCGGAAGCTGCCGTTCACGTAATGCGTAGGAGGGGCTTTAGCCGCGAGCTCTTTACGTCCTCATAAAGCTCGGGGCTAAAGCCCCTCCTACAATCTCATGACCACTTCTGCCTCGAACCTGCCTCTCCCCGCGCTCTTAAACTCATTATGAAGACCAGTCGTCGCCCATCCAAATAACGCTTTCCCGAGCATATTGTTCAGCCGCCAGGCCGTGCGTAGAATCGCCGCCGCAGGCCATCCCATACCTATAATTTTCCGCTCTCCGCATTGCCACTCCCAGCGTCCATCGCCATTGGGGGCGCGAGCTGCCGTGTGCGTGTTCGTCAGGTATGGAATTTACATTTTTCCCGTTCGCTTCCTACCGCGCTCGTTGCCATCCGGCTTCGGGCGATTGGCCGTTGTAGCCGAGGCGTTCCCCAAGGGCGGATATCAGCCAAATGAACACACCGGAACAAGCGCACAGCGGTAGCTGGCTGAGCGTGATCGCCTTGGCGCTGGGCGCCTTCATCTTCAATACCACCGAGTTCGTGCCGGTCGGCTTGCTGAGCCAGATCGGCCACAGCTTCGAGATGACCACCGCCAGCGTTGGCCTGATGCTGACCATCTATGCCTGGGTGGTGGCGTTGGCCTCGTTGCCGCTGATGCTGCTGACCCGCAATATCGAGCGGCGCAAGCTGTTGGCCTGCGTGTTCGTGCTGTTTATCGCCAGCCATGTGCTGTCCGGCATCGCCTGGAATTTCACCGTGCTGGTGATCAGTCGCATCGGCATCGCCCTGGCCCACGCGCTGTTCTGGGCGATCACCGCGTCTTTGGCGGTGCGGGTAGCGCCACCTGGCAAGCAGGCGCAAGCCCTCGGTCTGCTGGCGACCGGCAGTGCGCTGGCCATGGTGCTGGGTATTCCGCTGGGCCGAGTGATCGGCGAGGTACTGGGCTGGCGCACCACCTTCACCACCATCGCGGTGGTGGCCGGTATGGTGGTGCTGTGTCTGATCAAGAGCCTGCCGCTGCTGCCGAGCCAGAACTCCGGCTCCCTGCGCAGCCTGCCGATGCTGTTCAAGCGCCCGGCGCTGGTCACCGTCTACGTGCTTACCGCGCTGGTGATTACCGCTCACTTCACCGCGTACACCTATATCGAACCGTTCGCCCTGGAAGTCGCCGGCATCGCGGCGGACATGGTCACGGTCCTGCTGCTGCTGTTCGGCTGCGCCGGGATCATCGGCTCCATTCTGTTCAGCCGCTATAGCGCACGCTTCCCACGAGGGTTCGTGATCACCGCGATCGGCACCCTGAGCCTGTGCATGCTCCTGCTGCTGCCGGTCGCCCGTGAGCACGCTTACCTGGCGACCCTGAGCGTGATCTGGGGCGTTGCCATGATGTGCTTCGGCCTGGCATTGCAGGCCAAGGTACTCAACCTCGCTTCGGACGCTACCGACGTGGCCATGGCGCTGTTCTCGGGTATCTTCAACGTCGGCATCGGCGGGGGCGCCTTGCTTGGCAGCCTGGTGAGCAGCCAGCTGGGCGTGGCCAATGTGGGTGTCGTCGGCGGCCTGCTGGGCATTTCCGGCCTGCTGCTGTGCGGAGTGACCACCTACCGCTTTTCCCGGCCGCTCAAACCTCAGCCGTTGTGATGCAAACACCAGCAAATTTTAAGTCTGCTGGTCTAGCCACTCATCGCGGCTAAGCGCCCAGGTCTGGGAAGGCAGCCGGCCGCTGACGTAATCGCTCTCGCCGGTCGCCACCAGGCGCATGCCTTCACGTTCGGATAGCCGCCGCGAGGCGATGTTTTCCAGGGCCTTGGGCACCTCCATCAGTGGGCGCTGCAGCACCTCGAACCAGTAGCGGTTGACCGCCACGCAGGCTTCGCCCATCAGGCCCTGGCGTTGCCAGCCTGGCGCTATCCAGAAGCCGCGGTTGTTGCCCGGCGTATCCATCAGGCTGACCACACCGATCACCCGCTCGGGCTCGGCGATGGGCCGTAGCGTCCAATGCCATTCCTGGCCGGCAGCCATGGCGGGCAGGGCGACATCACGCAGGTAGCCCAGCGCGCCATCGGTCGGGTAGGGCCAGGGCACCTGGGCATTGAGGTAGCGCACCACTTTCCATTGGCCGAACAGCGGCTGGATCTGCTCGGCGTCGGCCAGTTGCAGGGGCTGCAACAGCAGGCGTGGCGTGTGGAGGCTGGGGAGGGGCATGGGGGCAGTCCGTGGCAGAGTGGAGCGACCGATAGTGCCGGCCGCCGCCCCGTTTGTCATGTCGTGTCAGGCGTTCTGCAGCACGCCCGCCAGGTGTTCGCGGTAGCGCTGCACGTCACGCTCGACATCCGGGCGCTTCATCACGTCGACGCACAGGAAGGTCGACAGTGCGCTCATGCCTAGGAACTGCTGGGACTTGTGGAACGGGAAGTAGACCGCATCCACGCCCTTGCCCTCGAAGAAATCGCTGGGGTCGTCGAAGGCCTGCTGCGGGGCGTTCCAGGTCAGCGACAGCATGTACTGCTTGCCGTGGATCAGGCCGCCACTGCCGTATTTCTGCGAGGCGTCGGAGCGGGTACGGCCGTCGTTGGCGTACAGGCTGCCATGGCCTTCGGTGAACACCTCGTCGATGTACCTCTTGACGATCCACGGCGCACCCATCCACCAGCCCGGCATCTGGTAGATCACCACATCGGCCCAGAGGATTTTCTTCACTTCCTCGGCGACGTCGTAACCTGCGTCGATGTCGGTGGTCTTGAATTCGAAACCGGCCTGGTCGAGAAATGAGGCGGCGGTTTCATGCAGGGTGCGGTTGAGGCGGCCGTCGGAGTGGGCGAATTGCTTTCCGCCGTTGAGGAGCAGGATCTTTTTCATGGAGGCATCTCAGTAACTGATTGAATGGCCGCAGGTTACGGGTTATCACCCAGGTGAAAAATACCGCAGCGGGCAAATGATTTTTGACTGAAATGCATGAGTGTCCGTGGTTTATCTGCGCTAGGGTGCGGCAATACCCAATCAGGAGGTGCCCGTGTACGGTTTCATTCTTCACGCCCATACCCGCCCGGAACGCGCCGATGACTTCGAGCAACTGTTTCGCGCCTACGTCGAGCCCAGTCGCGCCGAGCCCGGCTGCATCGAGTACCACATGCTGCGCGATGCTAACGACCCTGCACTGTTCATCTTCTTCGAGGTCTGGCAGTCCCGCGAGCACCTGGCGGTGCACACCGCCTTGCCGCATATGCGCGACTTCCATGAGCGACGCATGGAGTACCTGAGCCGGGACTTCGAGCTCCGCGAAATCGAGATGCTCAGCTCGTCATCGGCCAGCACTTGATTTAAGCCGCTGCGAAGACTGGACAAGCGCAGCAGCTGACGCCATGGTCGCGTCTGCCTTTTCATCGAGAGCGATGCATGTTCAAACGCGTTCTGCTGTGTGTTTTGCTGACGGCGGTTCAGGTGCCTGCCGCCCTGGCCTGCGCGCCGGGTGAAACCCAGGTGTGCCTGGGTGGCTGCATCTGCGTGCCGGACCCCAATGGCGTGCTCGGGCCGATGCAGGAGCGCGCCGGCACCATTACCGCCAACGCCTTGGAGGGCTGGATCCTGCGTTCACGCGAGTCGGCGGTGCGCCAGGGTACGCTGCCAATTCCGCCGCTGATCCGTGAGCAGCTGCTGCCGTTCTACTCGGCCGAATTGCTCGACGCGGTGCGCTACAAGGTCGGTGATCTGGACGAGCTGAGCGCCGCCCGCAACGTGATGCAGAACCCGGATATCCGCGCCGTCACCCTGGTCGACATTATCGTGTTTCGCAACGCCGACATGGCCGAGCACGACGCCGCGCTATGGGCCCATGAACTGCTCCACGTGCAGCAATATCGGGAGTGGGGCACGGCGGGCTTCGCGGCGCGCTACAGCCGCGACTTCAACGCCGTCGAGGCGCCGGCCTATCGCCGTCAGGCCGAGATCGCGCGCATCTTGCGCGAACAGGCGGGCCGTTAACCGCGCGGGCGCTCGCGCAGGGCGATCACGCCGAGCACCAGGGCAGCGAGGTTCAGGCTCAGCGGGTTGAACGCCTGAACCAGCACTGCAGGCGCGAAGATCACCACATCCACCAGCAGCACTACCAATCCAGCCATCGCCATGTAGAGCGGCCAGCGCTGCTGCCGCAGCGACACGATGATCAGCCCCAGCAGCACTTCACCAGCCCCGGCCAGCAAAAGCAGGCTGTGCGGCAGGCCGTGGGCGTCGAGCAGCTGCAGCTCGCTGGCATCGCGAAACAGCAGCTTGGGCACCAGCCCGTGATAGATGAAGATCGCGCCCAGCGTCAGGCGCGCCAGCAGGGCATCAGTCATGCAGAAAACGCTCGCGGTCTTCGGGGCGTGGCACCTGGCAGTGGTCGTGGCGGCCGAACAATCTGTAGCGGTTGCGGGCGATGGGGTCGTACAGCCAGTCGCGCAAATGGCGCGGTATCACGCGCGCCACCGTCGCCCAGCGCCAGGGGGCTGGCAACTGACCGAGGATGGCCAGAATGGCGTCGCTGCGTTGCAGGGCCTTGTCGCCTTCGACATAAAGCAGCGTGTCGAAGCGGTCCAATGGCATCCCGAACCAAGCCAGAATCGCCTGGCCCTGAGGCGACTGCACGCTGCACAGCTTGAGCCGGCGTGCGCGGTCATGGCGAATCAGAAAACGGCTCCAGCCGTTGCACAGCTTGCACACGCCATCGAACAGCATGACGCGATCACCGGGTTGTAGGTGAGGTGGATGAGTCACGAGCTGCCTCCAAGCGTTGCAGATATCGAACGTACAGCAGTTGTCCCGTTCATCGGCCGTTTAGGTCGACAGCCTGAACGGCCGCGGTGCCAGCCTACTAAAAGAATCTTTCGCCGCAGCTTGCAATTGACGCAGGCGAACTAAAATGTGATGCCAATATGCCTTTATTTCTGCGCTCGTCCGAGAGCAGTGGTTTCAGCCCATGATCACCAGACGACAGCGCATCGGCCTTCTATGCTTGTAAAGCAGAAAAGTCTGCAGCCTGGGCGCTGGACGGTCCTCAATAAATCGGCTGGGCAGCCGATGGCATGTCAACGTGATTGCTTCCCGGAGAAAGAGCATGTTCGGTAACCAATGGAAAAAAGAATTGCAGGCCAAGGATGCCGAACTGTCGTTGCTCCGCCAGCTCTGCAAGGGCATCGACAACGAGATGATCACTCTGACCATCGATCCCGATTTTCGAATTATCGACGCCAACGCCAATTTTTCGCGTTTCATCGGCCACACTCCCGAGCAACTGATCAATCGATCGATGAACGACATATTGCCGGCTTATGTAAAGAACCTGCCGTGTTTCAAGAAGTTGATTGAAGCTATTCGCACAGGCAAGTCGATCAGCGACCGTTATCGCTTCCTGGGCGCCGATGGTGCACTGGTATGGACCAGAGCCTGCTGGCAGCCTGTGGTCGATGAGCGTGGGGTGGTTTGCCGCGTTCATTGCTTTGGTACGGATATTACCGATGCCATGAACAGCGCCCGTGAAAATGAGGATTTCATCAACGCCTTACTGCGTTCCACGGCGGTGATCGAGTTCGACCTCGGTGGCCACGTTCTGACGGCCAACGACCAGTTCCTGCATGGCATGGGTTACAGCCTGGATCGCATCAAGGGCAAGCACCACAGCATGTTCTGCGACGCTCAGGAAACCCACTCGGCCGACTACAAGCAGTTCTGGGAGCGCCTGAACCGTGGCGAGTTCGTCGCCGGTCGCTTCAAGCGCATCGACAGCCACGGCCGCGTAGTGTGGTTGGAAGCAACCTATAACCCCGTGCACGACACCCAGGACAAACTCTACAAGGTGGTGAAGTTCGCCACCGTGGTGACCGATCAGGTCAACCGTGAGGAGGAGGTCAACGACGCGGCCGGGATTGCCTACGGCATTTCCCAGCAGACCGACACTACCGCACAGCGTGGCGCCCAGGTGGTGACCGACACGGTGAAGACCATGCAGCGCATCTCCGAACAGGTGGGCTCGGCCTCCGAAGGTATCGAGGCGCTGGGCAAGCAGTCGGTGCTGATCAGCACCATGGTGCAGACCATCGGCAGTATCGCCCAGCAAACCAACCTGCTGGCGCTCAACGCCGCGATCGAAGCAGCGCGCGCGGGCGAGCAGGGACGAGGGTTTGCCGTGGTTGCCGACGAGGTTCGGCAATTGGCCAGCCGCACCAGCAAGGCCACCGAGGAAATTGTCGGTGTGGTGCAGGAAAATCAGAAGCTGGTCGACGCCGCCGTGCGCGACATGGCGAGCAGCCGCCAGCAGGCCGAAGCCGGGCTGGAACTGGCCAACCAGGCCGGCGACGTGATCGTCGAAATCCGCCAAGGCGCCAAGCAGGTGCTTGGTGCGGTGGAGCGTTTTGCCAGTCAGTTGAAGTGAGGCCGGGCGAGATGGCGAGCCATCTCGCCATCTTGATCACGCCATCGGCGGCAGCCGGCGCTTGACCGTGGTCTTCTTGACGATAGCTGTGTTGGTCAGGGCGTAGACGTTGATGTGGTCGAGTATCTCGTCCAGCTGCTCCATCGAGCGCACGTGAAGGCGGGCGATGAAGCAGTCCTCGCCGGTGACCTTGTCGCACTCGGTGAATTGCGGTGTGGCCTGGATCTGCCGTTCCACCTCATGCAACTGGCCGGGTAGCGGGCGGATGCGCACGATCGCCTGCAGCTGGTAGCCGAACGCGCGTGGGTCGATGTCCACGCCGTAGCCTTTCAACACCCCTTTATCTTCGAGCTTGCGCAGCCGCTCCGCCACGCTGGGCGAGGACAGGCCGCTGATCTGCGCCAGCGCTTTCAGCGAGCGACGCGAGTCTTCGGTCAGGGCGACGATCAGTTGCTGGTCGATTTCGTCGATCATATTGGCTCCAAAGGCGATTATGCGTTTTGGCCTTGATAGTAAAGCCGGATGGCTTCTTTTGCCTGCCTTTCGCCATGGAGCGCCGCTGCGCCGATTGCCATAATTCGTGCCTCACTCAAGGAGCACGATGATGGACAAGCAGATTCATAGAGGCACGCTGGAAATGGTCGCCGCCATGCTCATTTCCGGCACCATCGGCTGGTTCGTTCTGCTCGCCGGCCTGCCGGTACTCGAGGTGGTGTTCTGGCGCTGCGTGTTCGGTGCGCTGGCCCTGCTGGTGGTTTGCGCCATGCTCGGCTTCCTGCGCCCGGGCCTGCTCAGCCGCTATACGGCGATGCTGGCGGTGGTCAGCGGGGTGGCCATCGTCGGTAACTGGCTGCTGCTGTTCGCCTCCTATTCCCGCGCCTCGATCGCCATCGGTACCGCGGTCTACAACGTGCAGCCGTTCATGCTGGTGATTCTGGCGGCACTGTTTCTCGGTGAGAAACTGACCCTGCAGAAGCTCGCCTGGCTGTCGATCTCGTTTCTCGGCATGCTGGCCATCGTCAGCGCCCACGGCAGCGTCGGGCAGGGCGGCGGCGACTACCTGACGGGCATCGCCTTCGCCTTGGGCGCGGCCTTTCTGTACGCCGTGGCCGCTCTGATCATCAAGAAGCTCAAGGGCGTTCCGCCGCACCTGATCGCGCTGATCCAGGTGAGCGTTGGCGTGCTGATGCTGGCGCCGCTGGCCGACTTCACCACGCTGCCCCAGGGCCAGCAGAGCTGGTCGATCCTGCTCACCCTCGGTGTGGTGCACACCGGCGGCATGTACGTGCTGCTCTACGGCGCCATCCAGAAACTGCCCACGGCCTTGACCGGCGCGCTGTCCTTCATCTACCCGATCGCGGCGATTGCCGTCGACTGGGTCGCCTTCGATCACCAGCTCAGTGTGCTGCAGTGGCTGGGCGTCGCGGCCATCCTGCTGGCAGCGGCGGGGATGCAGCAGGGGTGGAGTTTGCGCGCCTGGAGGTGGGGAAGCGTCAGCCAATGAAGCCTGGCGCTCGCGTCATTTGCCTCAGTGCGGCGCCTGGCGTCGCGCGGTTTTCAGCAGATCTTCCGGGCTGATATGGCCAACCACCTGGGCTGCCGCGCTGCCCGGTTGCGGCAGGTCGAGGATATGGCCCTTCATCTTGCCGATCACGTGCATCTCGCACGGCTTGCAATCGAACTTCAGGGTCAGCACCTCGTCGCCGTGTACCAGTTGCATCGGTGCGACCTTGGTCTTTACGCCGGTGACGCCCTTGGCCTGTTTCGGACAGAGGTTGAAGGAGAAGCGCAGGCAGTGCTTGGTGATCATCACCGGCACTTCGCCTTCTTCTTCGTGAGCTTCGTAGGCGGCGTCGATCAGTTGCACGCCGTGGCGATGGTAGAACTCGCGGGCCTTGTGGTTGTAAACGTTGGCCAGGAACGACAGGTGCGATTCCGGGTACACCGGCGGCGGGTTGCTCTCGGCCTTGCGCCCACCACGAGGATGCGCGGCGACGCGGGCTGCGGTCAGTGCCTCGATGGCCTCGCGGCGCAGGCTTTTCAGCTGCGAGTTGGGCACGAAGAACGCCTGCGGCGCGTCCAGCTGCACGCCCTGGGCGTGGTAGATGGTGGTGCCCAACTGGGTCAGCAGGTCACGCAGACCATCGAGCGCTTGTTCCGGCTTGTTGGCCACGCCAAACGGGCCGGGCAGGGCGACGTCGACGCTGATGCCTTCCTCGCTGGTGGCGGTGAGCTTGAGTGCGTCTTCGCGCAGCTCGGCTTTCCAGTTCACGCCGATCCGGCGTTCGGCGCTGGTGCGCTGCAGCGCTTGCTGCCAGTTATGGTCGAGGTTGCGCGACAGCGGATGATTGGGGCGCAGACGAAACAGCCCTTCGGGCATCTCGTTGGGCTCGACGCGGTAGCGATAGCGCTTCTCGCCATCCTCTTCGAACTCACCTTTGAGTTCGGCGATGTTGGCGCGGAAGCCGACGACCTCGCGCTTGACCAGCACGTTGAGACCGTCGCCGTTGGACAGCGGCTCATGGGTGACGGCGATCAGGTCGCGCTTGTTCACCTTCTCGACCTGGCCGACAGGCAGCCCGGTGAAGGTCGGCGAGTCGAAGGCGCCGATGTCCACCTTGCGCTCGGTGACGAAGTAGTCGGTGCTGCCGCGGTGGAAGGTCTTGTCCGGGTCGGGCACGAAGAAGTGTGCGGTGTGGCCGCTGGAGGCGCGGGCCAGGTCCGGGCGATCCTCGAGAATCGCGTCGAGCTCGCGGCGGTAGTGGGCGGTGATGTTCTTCACGTAGGCCACGTCCTTGTAGCGACCCTCGATCTTGAACGAGCGCACGCCGGCCTCGACAAGGGCGCGCAGGTTGGCGCTCTGATTGTTGTCCTTCATGGACAGCAGGTGTTTCTCGTAGGCGATCACGCCGCCTTTTTCGTCCTTGAGGGTGTAGGGCAGGCGGCACGCCTGGGAGCAGTCGCCGCGGTTGGCGCTGCGCCCGGTCTGGGCGTGGGAGATGTTGCACTGGCCGGAGAACGCCACGCACAGCGCGCCATGAATGAAGAACTCGATGGCTGCATCGGTTTCATTGGCGATAGCGCGGATTTCCTGCAGGTTCAGCTCGCGGGCCAGCACCAGCTGGGAGAAACCGGCCTGGTCGAGAAATTTCGCGCGGCCCAGGGTGCGGATGTCGGTTTGGGTGCTGGCATGTAGCTCGATGGGCGGAATGTCCAGGTCCAGCACGCCGAGGTCCTGCACGATCAGCGCGTCCACGCCCGCGTCGTAAAGCTGGTGGATCAGCGTGCGCGCCGGCTCCAGCTCGTCGTCATGCAGGATGGTGTTGATGGTGGTGAAGATGCGCGCGTGATAGCGACGGGCGAACTCCACTAGCTTGGCGATATCGGCCACCTCGTTGCAGGCGTTGTGCCGAGCACCGAAGCTCGGGCCGCCGATATAGACGGCGTCGGCGCCATGCAGGATGGCCTCGCGGGCGATCTCGACGTCGCGGGCAGGGCTGAGCAGTTCCAGGTGGTTCTTGGGCAAGGACATGGCTTTTCTTTATAGGCAGCGAGGAACTGCAGGCGACGCAGCGCTCCTCTTGGGGCACGGTTTGGCGCGCATTGTACCGGGCCATCGCCGCCTCGGCACCCGTGATGTGCCGGACGGCTGGTGAGGCTGTCGGCGGCCGGCCATCTGTGGGAAAGTAGCGGCCTTTTTTCTGAGGGCGTTTGCGATGGATAACAGAGGGCTCGAAAAGCTCGATCAGTTGTTGCTCAAGTATGGCAACGACGACTCGATTCTTTCCGCCAGCGAACTGGACGGTTATTTCGCGGCCATCGTGTCCGGGCCTCGGCAGATCGATCCCGGCATCTGGTATCCGCACATCTGGGCCGAACAGTTGCCCAAATGGGCCAACGACAAGGAAGGCGAGCGTTTCACCAAGCTGGCCGTCGAGCTGATGAGCGAAGCTGCCTACATGCTCGGCGAGGAGCCGGACGACTACGAGGCCATCTTCCTGGCCGACGACAATGGCATGGGCGAGAAACTCATCGTCTCGCAGTGGTGCGCCGGTTATCTGCGCGGCGCCCAGGTGGCGGGCTGGATCGATGCCGAGCTGCCCGAGACGCAGCAGACAGCACTGGCGAACATCACCCTGCACGGCAGCGAAGAGGGCGTCGATGCGCTCAACGCCATGTCCGATGAGCAATACGACGCCTCGGTCGCCACCGTCGAGCCAGCGGCCCTGGCACTGTACGACTACTGGCAGCAGCATCTGGAGCCGGTGTTGCCGGTTCGCCGCGACGAGGCCAAGGTTGGTCGCAACGACCCGTGCAGCTGCGGCAGTGGCAAGAAGTACAAACAGTGCTGCATGCGTAGCTGAGCAGCTGATTCAGGAGGGTGCAGGGCGAGGCGGTGGTTCATCCGCGCTGCCGAACAGCCCAACCGCGTCCTGCATGGCCAGCCACCAACTCCCTTGCCAGCGTAATACCTGCAGTTGCTGGTCATTGGCCATGAGTTGGTGGAGCTGCGGTTTGCTCGTATGGTCGAGCTGTGAAGCCAGCACACAGTTGCATAGCCAGTCGTAGACCTGGGCGGCGTGGCTTGGCGAGCTGTGGTGGCTGAGCTGCAGAACATTGCGCAAGTCGATCATCGCCTGAGGCGCTGATTCGTTGCCAAATAGAATACCGCTGGGTCTGCAGTGATTGAGCATCGCTGCCTGGCTATCGGAAAAGCGTAGGGCCGAGCAGATGGCCTGCGCACAAAACCACAGGCGCCCGTCGGTGCCTGCGCGAACGGCAACTTGCTGTCCCTCGAAATCAAATGACCGTGCGTATTTCATGGCACCTCCTTGTGCATGATCAGCCTTACTGAATCTATGATGAAACCATGAATTTAATTTACAATTAAACCGTATGTTCAATCTAGCATGGAAGCGGAATTTAACGTCCGCCCATGACCGAGAAAACCGAATTTGCCCAGCGCCTGCGCGATGCCATGCTCGCCGCGGGCTACCCTGATCGTCCCGCCGTGCTGGAGCGGGAGTTCAATTCCCGTTACTGGGGACGTTCGGTGACGTTCCAGGCTGTGTCGCGATGGCTGCGCGGCCAGGCCATTCCCTCCCAGGACAAGCTGCAGGTGCTGGCCGACTGGCTGCGCATCGAACCGCAGGCGCTGCGTTTCGGCGAGCGTGCGGCCATGGCGGTGCGCGAGCAGCGTGGGCGCTGGGAGGACCCGAAGTTTTACCCGGAGCGAGACGCCATTGAGGCTTTCCTTGCCCTGCCTGCCGCGCAGCGCAAGGTAGTGCGCGATGTAATCATGACCTTCGCGCAGACCCTCAAGCGTCCGGATGCCTCCAACTAGTCCCATTTGGCCCTACTGCACGACGTCGGATGGGTCTATGCATCCCGGGCTTGGGGCGGCCGAGCACCCGGAATGTCGAGAGCCGGAGCGCCGGTTTCCAGTGTCGATGCGATATCGGCTGGGCAGGCAGCAAGCAGAGGGAGCCGCTGTGCTGAAGGCGAGCGTGTCGCTGGTGTCATGAACCGGCGCGCTCTTGTGCTGAGGGAGCCAGCCAACGTATCTGCATGACCCCATCAGTTTTTGGTGCGACCTAGTTCAGCAGGTCGCCAAACGCCTTGTCCGCCTCCAGCACGGCGGGCAGGGCGTCGAACAGTTTGGCCAGGTCCACGCCCTCGAATAGTGGTCCTTCCAGATCCTGTTTGGCTGCATCGCTCAGACCGTGGGCCTCAAGGCTTTCTTCGACATGGATAGACTGCGCTACCAGGCGCGCATACTGGCCGTCGCCCGGCGTCTGGGTCGGTTTGTTCTGGTAGGCAATTGCGTTCTGGATCAGCGCCGGCAATTGCCAGCGGCGTGCCAGCTCGGCACCAACCTCTGGGTAGCCGAAGCCCAGCTGCAGCGTTTCCTCGGCGGCCAGGGCCGCAGCTTCACGCTGTGGGTGGCGGTTGAGGCGGCGGGCAAAATCCGGGGCGCCGGTCTGGATCAGCAGTTCGCCGATGTTATGCATCATTCCACAGGTAAAGGCGGCGTCCGGGTCTAGCTTCGACTGTTTGGCCAGGGCGCGGGCGATGCTCGCCACACGAAAGCTGCGCAGCCAGAATTTTTTCAGGTTGAAGCCGGTATCGACCTTGAAGGCGCCGGTCATGGCCGAAGCCAGTACCAGGGTACGCAGGGTGTTGAAGCCCAAGCGCATGGCGGCATCTTCCACGCTGCTGGCATCACGCGAGCCGCGAAAGCGTGCCGAGTTGGCCAGGCGCAGCACCTTGGCGGCGATCACCGGGTCACGCTCGATATTGCGCGCCACGCTTTCCAGGCTGGTGGTGGGGTTGTCGAATTGCTGGATCAGGTCCTGGGCGACTTTCGGAACAGTGGGCAGGGTGTGTAGCTCGGCAAACAGGCTGGCTATATCCATATGAAGCTCCTGGGTGAATCCGGGGACTATATGGAGTTTCAGCATAGTCGCGCTGACCACGCTTGCCAGGCCCTGCGCCGGCTTTTTCGCTGGATCGGACGGCGTCCTGCAGGCACGGTCAGCCGAGAGCTGGCCTCTCGGCGCTCACCACTTGGTTGCGGCCGGCGCGTTTGGCGGCATAGGTGCGTTTGTCCGCTGCGCTCATCAACTGGTCCAGACGTTCGCCGTCCTGGCCGAGGCTGGCCACGCCGGCGCTGAGGGTCATCTGCAGGGGCGCGTCCTCCACCATCATCGGCGTGCTGGCCAGTTGCTCACGCAGCGTTTCGGCAATCGTGGCCGCCTGGGTGGCGCTGGTGTCGGGCAGCAGGGCGGCGAACTCTTCACCGCCAAGCCGGCATAGCAGGTCTGTGCTGCGCAGGCGCTGCGACAGCACGCTGGCGAAATGGCGCAGCGCCTGGTCGCCGGTTTCATGGCCGAAGCGGTCGTTGATCTGCTTGAAATGATCGATATCCAGATAAACCAGAGCCAGCGGCGACTGGTTGCGCAGCGCGTGGGCACGTTCGCGGTAAAAGATTTCGGTCAGCTTGGAGCGGTTCGCCAGGCCCGTGAGGTAGTCGGTGCTGATCAGCTCGATCAGGCGTTTTTCGGTCTGGGCACGAGTGTGTTCATAGGTATGTGAGAAGACGGTGATGGCCAGGGTTGCCATGCCGATGTCGAGCAGAAAACCGATGCTGTCGCTGGGGTTCTTCTCGGTGTAATGCTGGGTGTAAATGTACAGGCCCAGGCTGACGAAGATCAGCGAGCCGATCAGCCCCAGACGCAGGCCAAGCAGCAGGTAGAGGATGATCGGGATGGTCTGGATCCAGGCGAATATGCCGACCGAGGTGTCTGGATTGGCCAGGGTGGCCATCATGACACCTAGGAAAGGGATCAGATAGACGATGGTCAGGGTCTTGAGGTGCCGTGTGCGCTCCACGACCACCAGCATGTAGAGCGCCAGTGCCGTGTAGACCACCTCGATGCCCACCAGCAGCCACAGCCCGCGGGTCGCATTGAAGATCGAGAACAGTACCCCGAAACACATGGTCACCCACAGCAGGGTCTTGAACATTCTGCGTCGGGATTGATCGGTGTGATCGATTGGGGCCAGCATCGAAACGTCCTTCGGGCCACCTTGGCACACGCATATCACCGGCGCGTCCTGGCGATTGCGCCGTCTGGTTGAGAGGTAGATTGGTGGATAATTTTGCCTGAAGGTGGCCACCTGCTACTAGGGTTATTTCGCTGTAAACGCGGCGCTTGGCCTTGGCAGACAGCGCACATTAGCGGCCTTGCGCCGCTGCTGCGCCGCCTAGCGCACCATCGATGGTGGCTAGGCGTCCAGCTTGGGAATTCGCCGGGGTTTCAGGCGAACACGAAGTATTTGCGTACTGTCTCGACCACTTCCCAGGTGCCTTTCATGCCTGGTTCGACGACGAAGATGTCGCCGGCCTTGAGATGGATCGGCGCCATGCCGTCCGGGGTGATAATGCAATAGCCTTCCTGGAAGTGGCAGTACTCCCACTTCACGTACTCGACCCGCCATTTACCGGGTGTGCAGATCCAGGTGCCCATGATCTTGCTGCCGTCGTCGCTGGTGTAGGCGTTGAGGTTGACCGTGTGCGGCTCGCCCTCGATGCGCTCCCACTTGCAGGCATCGACCACGGGCATGGGCTGGGTGTCGCGCAGAACGGTAATCGGTTTGTTGGCCATGAACGGCTCCTGGTGTTGGACAAAGGTGGTTCACCTTAGGGGGCGAGTGGGTCAGCCGATTGTCTGGGGTCGACATGGGCGTGTGTATTCACGCTCAGGCCGGCAACGCTGGGCGGGCACGCAGGGTTAAACCGGCATGCACCATCAATGTGACGATCACCAGCATGCCGCCATACAGCGTGGCCTGGGCCGGCACCTCGTTCAGGAAGTACCAGACCCATAGGGTGCCCAGCACGCTTTCAAGGAGATAGAAGAGCGCCACCTCGGCGGACGGTAGATAGCGCGTCGCGCTGTTGATCAGCAGGGTGGCCAGCGGCATCTGCAGCAGGCCCATGATGCCCAGCGCCAGGTAGCTCGTTTGATTCAGGCCGAAGGGCTGAGCCTTGGGTAGGGCGATCAACGCCGCGACCAGCCCGCCCAGTGCGATCAGCGGCATCCGGGCGAGGCTGGAGTGGCGGCGCAGCAGCGTCAGGTTGGCGCCCAGCGCGGCCGAGGACAGCAGCGCATAGCCATTGCCTAACAGGTCGCTGGTGCTGAAGGAACCGGCGAATACCAGCATGATGCCCAGGGTCGCCACCCCAATGGCCAGCCAGGTGCGCAGCGCGACCGCCTCATGCAGGAAAAAGCGCGTGAACAGCGCAGCGAACAACGGAGCCGTGGCAAGGATGACCACCACGTTGGCCACTGTTGTGTGGATGATCGCCAGCACGAAGAACAGCGAGATAAGCGCCATCAGCACCGCCGACATGGCACTGGGCAGCGGCTTGGCCCGCAGGCTCGCGCGGCTGCCGGCTGACAGCGAAAAGGCGCCCAGGGCGATGAACATCAGCAGACCACGCCAGAACACGATGCTCCAGCCATCGGCCTGTACCAAGCGCACCAGCAGCCCATCGAAACTAAGCAGCATGATGCCGCTGGTAACCATCAGCAGGCCGCGCGCTGAATCTTTCATCCCGGCTTTCCTTGTCGTTATTTAACCGCTGCCTGGATGATCGCCCCACGTTGGTGCATTGGCCTGCCCAGATACGCCGCCCGCTAAGGCGTTTGCGACCTGGTATTGGATCGCGACGCTAGCCTGGCAGCGACCTCATGGCGCCGCCAGGTCAACTGGCTCAGGTATTGAGCTGGCGCAGCCACTGCAGGCCTTCGCTGGTATCGCCCTTGGGGCGGTACTCGCAGCCGACCCAGCCGGTGTAGCCCAGCTCGTCGATCACCTCGAACAGGTGGGCGTAGTTCAGCTCGCCCAGGTTTGGTTCGTGACGGTCCGGCACGCCGGCGATCTGGATGTGGCCGATGCCGGCGAAGTCGCGGCGCAGTTTCACGGTCAGGTCGCCTTCGACGATCTGGCAGTGGTAGCAGTCGAACTGCACCTTGAGGTTGTCGGCACCCACCTGGCGGACGATGGCCTGGGCCTGGTCCTGGCGGTTGAGGAAGAAGCCCGGCATGTCGCGGGTGTTGATCGGCTCGATCAGCACTGTCACGCCCGCTCCGCGCGCCTGTTCGGCGGCGTAGGCGAGGTTTTCCAGGTACACCGCCTGGTGCTTGTCGCGCAGCGCTTCATCGGGCAGCAGGCCGGCCATCACGTGGATGCGGTCGTTGCCCAGCACCTGGGCGTATTCCAGTGCCTTGGCCATGCCGGCACGGAACTCCGCCTCACGACCCGGCAGGCTGGCGATGCCACGCTCGCCGGCCGCCCAGTCCCCTGGCGGGGCATTGAACAGCGCCTGCACCAGACCGTTGTCGCTCAGGCGCTGTTTCAGCGTCTGGGCGCTGTAGTCGTAGGGGAACAGGTACTCCACCGCCGCGAAGCCATCGGCGGCGGCCGCGGCGAAGCGGTCCAGAAAGTCATGCTGCGGGTACAGCATGCTGAGGTTGGCGGCGAAACGAGGCATGGGGCTCTCTCTTGCAGATGGACAGAAGGTGGAGCAGGGCGAGCGCCTGGGCGCTCACCCGTGTCTCAGACGAATGGCCACAGGATCAGGGTCATCACGAAGCCCAGGGTGCCCAGGATGGTGACCAGTACGGTCCAGGTGCGCAGGCCGTCGGCCACGTTCAGGCCGGCCAGCTTGGTGAACATCCAGTAGCCGGCGTCGTTGATATGCGACATCGCCAGGCCGCCACCGCCCATGGCCAGGCACAGCAGCGCGAGCTGGTTGGCCGACAGGTCGAGGGTGGCGATCAGCGGGCTGAGGATACCGGCGGTGGTTACCAGCGCCACGGTGGTCGAGCCCTGCACCGCACGCAGCAGCATGGTCAGGATGAAGCCCAGAGCCAGCACCGGCAGGCCGGTGTGACGCAGCGCCTCGGAGACCACCGCGCCGATGCCGGTATCGACCAGCACCTTGCCGAACACGCCACCGGCACCGGCGATAAGGATCACCATGGCCACGCCTGGCAGTGCCGAGCCCAGCACATCCGAGACCTGCGAACGGCTCCAGCCACGGCGCGAGCCGAGCAGCCAGGCGCACAGCAGGGTGTCGATCAGCAGCGCCACCAGCGGCGCGCCCAGCACAGTCAGCACGTCACGCAGCATGGAGCCGGCCGGCAGCATGGTGGTGGCCAGGGTGCCGAGCAGAATCAGTACGATCGGCAGCAGGATCAGGGTGATGATCAGCCCGAAACCGGGCGCAGGGGCTGGAGGCAGACTCTTGGCCAAGCTGCCGGCGTTGGCCTCGGCGCCGAACGCCTTGCTCTCGACCACTTCGCGCACGGTGGAGTAGTCGTTGCGTGCCCAGGCTTCCAGGTCGGCGTTGGTGACATTGGGGCCATAGACCTCGGCACGGATGTCGTCGGTCATCGGGTAGGTCTTGCGGGTCATGCGCCCGGCAATGAAGTAACCGACCATGCACACCACGGCGACCAGCGGAATGCCCAGCAGCAGCACGCGACCCAGGTCGGCGCCCAACTGGCTGGCAGCCGCCACGGCACCCGGGTGCGGCGGCAGGAAGGCATGCACCGCCAGCAGCGCGGCGCACATCGGCAGGGCGAAGATCAGCAGCGGCTTGCGCGCGGCACGTGCCACACCGTAGGCCAGCGGCATGAGGATGATCACGCCCACCTCGAAGAACACCGGGATACCGACCATGAAGCCCGCCACGGTCAGCGCCAGTGGTGTGCGGCGGTTGCCGAAGCGCTCGATGAGTGTCTTGGCCAGCGCCTCGGCGCCGCCGGACAGCTCGATGATGCGCCCGATCATCGCGCCCAGGGCGATGATGATCGCGATGTGGCCAAGGGTCTTGCCCATACCACCTTCGATGGTTGCCACCAGGTCGGCGGGTTTCACGCCAGCCACCAGTGCGACGATGATGCTCACCAGCATCAGCGCCACGAAGGGCTGGAATTTGTACTTGAGGACCAGAAACAGCAGCAGTGCGATACCGGCACCGGCGATCAGCATCAACATGAGTGGCGTCATTTCAATTCTCGTTTTTTATTGTTGTCCGGAATTTCCGGGGCTGTCCGGGCACGACAGGGCGGCGCCCGGCCATGGGGCGTTACCAGTTCGCGCCGAAGACCTGGTTGAGTTCTTGCAGCGCCTGTTCAGGCAGCGGAGCGGGTTTGGGATCGCTCATCAGCCACAGTCGGGCGGTTTCCTCGAGTTCTTCGAGGGCATAGCAGGCCTTGGCCACCGAGCTTTCCCAGATCACCGGGCCCAGGCGTTCGAGCATCACGCCACGCACGCTGTTGGCCAGCTGCGCCACGCGCTCGGCGACGATGGGCGAACCGGGGCGCTGGTAGCCGATCAGCGGGATGTGGCCGACCTTCATGACCTGGTAGGGGGTCAGCGGTGGCAGGATGTCGTCTTCGCGCCACACGCCGGCCAGGGTCAGCGCCACCAGGTGGGTGGAGTGGGTGTGCACCACGCCACCGACTTCGGGGTTGCGGTCGTAGACCTGGCGGTGCAGGGCCAGGGTCTTGGACGGCTTGTTGCCCGACACCCATTCGCCGGCCAGGTTGACCTTGGCGATGTCGTCCGGGTGCAGGCGGCCCAGGCAGGCGTCGGTAGGAGTGATCAGCCAGCCGTCGTCCAGGCGTGCGCTGATGTTGCCAGCGCTGCCCACGGTGTAGCCGCGCCCATAGAGCAGCCGGCCGACGTCGCAGATTTCCTCGCGCAGGGCTTTTTCATTGCTCATCAGGCTTCTCCTGCCAGGTGTTTGAGGGCCTTGGTGAAGAAGTCACGGGCACCGAAGTTGCCGGACTTCAACGCCAGGGCCAGCGGTTGTTCACCGTCGCTGACCGTGGCCGGTACGCCCGGGTCGATCTGCGCGCCGATCTTCAGCAGTTGCACGCCCAAGGCCTGGACCACGGCGCCGGAAGTTTCTCCACCAGCGACCACGAAGCGGCGCACGCCAGCGTCCAACAGGCCCTTGGCGATCTGCCCCAGGGCGTCTTCGACCATGGCGCCGGCACGCTCGGCGCCGAGCTTGTGTTGCACAGCCTTGACTTCGTCCGGGGTGCTGGTGGCGTAGATCAGTACCGTCTGGCCAGCGTCGCGGGCGAAGGCGATGGCCTGCTCGACCACCGGCTGGCCGGCCGCCAGGGCCAGCGGGTCGATGCGCAGCGCCGGGCGACCGGCCTCCAGCCAGGCGATGACCTGGCCGTTGGTGGCCACCGAGGCACTGCCGGCCAGCACCACTTCACCGCCAGGAATGTCGATGCGCTGGGCGGCGTCGATATCGCGCAGTTTGCCGGCCTTGCGGAAGTTGCCCGGCAGGCCCAGGGCCAGGCCCGAGCCACCGGTAAGCAGCGGCAGGTCGGCGCAGGCTTCGCCCAGGGTGTAGAGGTCGGTGTCCGAGACGGCGTCGGCGATGGCCATGGTCACGCCTTCGGCACGCAGTTCGGCGATGCGCGCCCGCACCGCATCGGCACCCTTGGCCACGCAGTCGTAGCGCAGCAGGCCGACCTTGCCCTGGGTCTGGGCATCGAGCACGCGCAGCAGGTTGGCGTCGCCCATGGGGGTCAGCGGGTGGTTCTGCATGCCCGACTCGTTGAGCAATTGGTCTTGCACGAACAGGTGGCCACGGAAAATGGTGCGGCCATTCTCCGGGAAGGCTGGGCAGGCGATGCTGAAGTCGCCGCCCAGCTTGGCCAGCAGGGCCTCGCTGACCTGGCCGATGTTGCCGGCCGGGGTCGAGTCGAAGGTCGAGCAGTACTTGAAGAAGATCTGCTCGCAGCCGCGCTCGCGCAGCCACTGCATGGCGGCCAGGGATTCCTCGACGGCTTCGGCAGCCGGTGTGGTGCGCGACTTCAGGGCGATGACGATGGCATCGGCGTCGAGGCCGGCAGCCACTTCGGCGCTGGGAATGCCGATGCTCTGCACGGTACGCATGCCACCACGTACCAGCATGTTGGCGAGGTCCGTGGCACCGGTGAAGTCATCGGCGATGCAGCCCAGCAGTGGGCGGGAGGTCACGCTCATGGGTTACTCCTTGGCCTTGGGCAGTTCGATGCCTGGGAAGATCTTGATGACGGCGGAGTCGTCCTCGCGGCCGAAACCGGCGCTGGAGGCCTGCATGAACATCTGGTGGGCGGTGGCCGACAGCGGCAGCGGGAATTTGCTGGTGCGTGCGGTATCCAGCACCAGGCCCAGGTCTTTGACGAAGATGTCCACGGCCGACAGCGGCGTGTAGTCGGCGTTGAGGATGTGCGGCACGCGGTTTTCGAACATCCACGAGTTGCCGGCGCTGTTGGTGATCACTTCGTACAAGGCATCGGCATCCACGCCTTCGCGCAGGCCCAGGGCCATGGCTTCGGCGCTGGCGGCGATGTGCACACCGGCCAGCAGCTGGTTGATGATCTTGACCTTTGAACCCAGGCCATGGACGTCACCGAGGCGGTATACCTTGCCCGCCATGCCAGCCAGCACGGCTTCGGCCTTGGCGTAGGCGTCAGCAGGGCCGGAGGTCATCATGGTCATCTGGCCTGCAGCGGCCTTGGCCGCACCGCCGGAGATGGGCGCGTCGAGGTAGCTCAAACCCTGCTCAGTCAGGCGCTGGCCCAGCTCCACGGCGAAGGTCGGGGCGACGGTGGCGCAGCCGATCACCAGGCTGCCCGGGCGCAGGCCGGCGACGGCGCCGTGGTCACCGAACAGCACGGTCTCGGTCTGTTCGGCATTGACCACCACGGTGATGATCACGTCGCAGGCGGCGGCCATCTCGGCCGGCGAGGCGCAGGCCACACCACCCTCGGCGGCGAATGCCTGCACCACCTCGTTGCGCACGTCGCAGGCATGCACCTTGAAGCCATTGCGCAGCAGGGAGCGCGCAATGCCCAGACCCATGGCGCCCAGGCCGATCACACCGACATTCGATTGAGTCATTGCAGTCATCCTCGGTCTGTGCCGTCGCGCGTCATGCTGGCTGACGGCTTGATTGTTCTGAAATGTGAGCCGGATAGTGAATCAGTGAGCGGATAATGTGAAGTATTTTTTAAATTTAACAAATATTAACATTGAAGTGATGGTCCTGTGGGAGTGGCTTCAGCCGAGATGGATTATCCCGGCTAAAGCCGCTCCCACAGGGCTGCGGACGGCTTGGAGAGGTACTGGCAGGAGGGGGCGAGCGGGTAGGTCAGGAAACCTGTGGAGTGGCCAGCAGCAGCTCGATGCGCTGGCGGCGGATGGCGTCGGCTGAGGCGGGAGGGAGGGCGTCGTCGCTGATCAGGGTGTCGAACTGTTCCAGCGCCGCGACCTTGTACATGCCGAAGGTGCCGTACTTGGAGCTGGTGGCGATCAGCACGTTGCGCGAGGCCGACTGCATGGCCGCCTGCTTGACCTCGACCTTGAGGCCGGACGGCGTGGTGGTGCCGCGCTGCAGGTCCCAGGAACTGGTGGAGATGAACGCGATGTCGGTGGCCAGCTGGCGCAGCGTCGCTGCCGCCAGGCCGCCAACACTGGAGATGTTGGGGTGGTCGAGCAGCCCGCCGGTATGTATCACGTCAACGTGATTGGCTTCGGCAAGGGCCTGGACGATACCGAAGTCGTTGGTCACCACGGTCATGCCGGACAGCGCGACGATGTGCGGCACGATCTCCAGTGTGGTGGTGCCGGCGTCCAGGTACACGGTCATGTCCGGGTGCAGCAGGCCGGCTGCCAGGCGCGCCATGGCCTGCTTGTGGGGCAATTCCACCACGGCCTTGGAATCATGGCTGGGCTCACTGTGCACCTGGCTGGCGATACGCACGCCGCCAGTGACCGAATAGGCGCGGCCCTGTTGCTCCAGCAGCGCAATGTCACGGCGCACGGTCATGTGCGAACACTCGAACATCTCCATCAACTGATGAACACTCAGCACCTGATGCTTGCGCAACTGGCGCAGTATCTGTTCACGGCGCTGTTCGGGAATCATCGGGGTGCTGGGCGTGGCCTGCTTATCGGACGGTGGCATGCGCGCTCCTGCGTAAGGGCACCGTAGAGCAGGTGCGAGGTAATCAGTGGCAGGTTTTTAACACAATCCGCTCATTCAAACCATTTGGCTCCAGTGTGCGATAGCGCTGCTCGGCGGGTCGGCAGCTGCCTTGAAATATCGCTGGCCAGCCCGGAACTTGTAATTTTGCAATCCACTCCAATATCTCGTTTCAGCGGCGTCCGGCGCCGCGCGGCACCTTGAACAGGGATGTGCATTTTCCGTGGCTCAAGCGAGGCAATCATGAATTCCGAAGAGCAAACCCTGATCGATGGCCTGTTCACTCGCCTGCAAGAGGCCGAGCACGAGGGCGGGCTGCGCGATAGCGACGCCGAGGCGCAGATCAAGAGCCACTTGGGCCGACAGCCGGCCGCGCCGTATTACATGGCCCAGGCGCTGCTGATTCAGGAAGCGGCCATCAAGCGTCTGGACCAGCGCGTGCGTGAACTGGAAGCCCAGGCTGCCGACGCCCAGCGCCAGCGTTCCGGCAGTGGTGGTTTCCTTTCCGGTCTGTTCGGCGGTGGTCAGCCAGCCAACGCGCCGCAGGCGAGCCAACGTCCAGCTGGCTGGGGGGAAACGCGCTTTTCCCAGAATACGCCTGCTGCACAAGCCGCACCGGTTGCGCCAGCGGCCATGCCCGGCGCTGCACCAACCGCCCAGGGCGGCGGCTTCATGCGTGGCGCCCTGCAAACCGCAGCGGGCGTGGCTGGTGGGGTGATGGTGGCGGATCTGCTCACCAATATGTTCCACCACAATCAGCCTCAGGAAATCGTCGAGGTAATCCGCGAAGACGCGCCCATGCAGGACAGCTTCGGCAACGGCCTGGACGACACGCCCATGGGCGACAACTTCGCTGACACGTCGTATTCCAACAGCAGCGACATCGACACCGATGCCTTCGACAGCTCGGACTTCTTCGACGACGACAGCATGTTCAGCTGAGGCAGGGCTGGCGCCGCTGAACAGGCAACACTAGCCCGCCAGGGGCGCGGCGCTGGCGGTGCGATCCACCAGCCGAATGCTGTCGCGCCCGCCGCGCTTGGACGCGTACAGCGCCACGTCACCTTGTTCGATCAGCGCCGCCAGGCTGGCTGGCGGCTGGTCGAACAGGCTGGCGCCGACGCTCAGGGTGACCGCTTCGGGGGTTGCGAACTCCTCAGCGGCAATTACCCGAAAGCGCTCGCGCAGCGCTTCGCCCAGCTCGACGATCTGCTCGGTTGAAGTGTTTTTGAGCAGAATCACGAACTCGTCACCGCCCAACCGCGCAGCGAGTGCACCTTCGGGCAGCGCCACACGGATCACCTCGCCCAGCGCCACCAACAGGCGGTCTCCGGCCGCATGGCCATGCAGGTCGTTTACCAGCTTGAAGTTGTCGATATCGATCAGCAGCAACGCACCAGGCCGGGCGGGCGCGGCGGCATTGAGCAGGTGTGGGGCCCGTGCCTCCAGAGCGCGGCGGTTGTACATCGCGGTGAGCGGGTCGCGGGCGGCCAGGCGTTCGATGCGTTGCTCGCGGCGGATGCGCACGGTGCCGGTCATCGACAGGGCGATCAGCATCAGCGCCATCACACCCTCGACCAGAGATATCTGAATGATCAGGCCGTGAAACGAGGCCAGGTCGATCAGCGTGCCGGGCACCAGCACCGGGATGGCCTTGGCGATATAGAACAGCCCATGGCCCAGCAATACGAACCGCAGTTGCGCGGCGCCGGCACCGAATGACTTGCCTTTGGGCCGCAGCAAGAAACTGGCCCTGATGGTGATCAGCGCGATCAGCAGCGAATTGACCAGCAGCATGGTCTTCGACCATTGCGGGCCTTCCGGCAACAGCAGCATCGCCAGCCAGATGGCGGCGACCAGCAGCCAGGCACGCGACAGTTTCGTTTCGGTGAAGCGCGCCACACCGGCGTAGAACAGCCCGTGCGAGATGATCAGCAGGCCGTTGGCGAACCAGATGCCGATCACCAGCAGGCCACTGCTGCGCAGCAGCGCCAGGGTCGAGCCAACGCTGATCAAGGCGAAGCCGGCGCTCCACAACAGTAGCGCCGGCTCACGCACGGTGCGCCACTCCACCGCCAGGTACAGCGCTGCTGCCAGCGCCAGGGCAATGGTCATCGTCAACAGCGTCAGGGGATCGAGCGCCACGGGGTATCGGCCTTTCGTTGCAGTGCTGGGTTACGGTCTATCGGCTTGCGACAGTGATGGGGCATGGCTTCGAGCATAGTCACGCTTTGTGAAAATGCAGCTAATGGCGTCAGCTGCGTTTCGGCCTGACGGTCAGGCTGATCATCCGCGTGACCACCAGGCCGATGTACATCACGCCGGTGAACTGTTCGAGCATCACCAGGGCGCGGGCGAAGGGACGCAGTGGAATGATGTCGCTCAGGCCGACGCCGGACAGGGTGGTGAAGCTCAGAAACAGCAATTCCACCCAGGTGCGCTGCGCCTCGGGATTGATCGCCGCAGTGAAACTGCCGGGGCTGACCAGCTGACACACCGAAAAGGCATGGGCAAAGGCCCAGGCCAGCAGGGTGAAGGTGGCGCCAACCGCGAACAGCTCGTCGGTGCTGGCGCGCTCGTCTTCCATCATGTAGGCGATCAGCCCGCCAGCGGCGTAGAAATAGAAGCTCGATTCCAGGCCCGCCAAGAGGACCGACAGCGCCGTGTTGCTCTCGAACTCCACGGCCACGGTCAGTGCCAGGATGCACGCTGCCTGGGTAAAGGCGATCCACTGAATGGTCGGACTGCTGCGCACCATGCGTAGCGACATCGCCAGCACCACGATGCCGAAGGCGCCGACGATGGCGCGCCCCTCGGAGAGCTGTTCCATGAAGGGGTAGAGCACGATGCCCAGCAACTGCACGAACAGCAGGCTGGCGGACGGGTAGCGGAGCAGGTAGGTGTGAACCTTGGGCATCGACTGGGACCGAGCGAGGGGAAAGATGCAGGGGGGGGCGCCATTTTGCCGGGCAGTCTAATGGATCGCCAGCGCGGCGTATGCTGCCGTTCGGCCCAGCATGGCCTTTGGCGTGGGGCGGCCATCACGCTGGTTTATCCGCACATCGAACCGTCCATTTGGTCCCGTGAATGACCATGGGGCGGGATTTCGGCTATGATCCGCCACCCTCGAAAACACCCCCGTCATGGTCAGGTCCCGATGCCCGTCAATGCTCTCTACACGGACCTGTCCGATTACTACGATCTGATGTGCGCTGATATCGACTACCGTGCGCAAAGCGATGCCGTCCAGCGCCTGCAGCAACTGTTCGGCAACGGCGGTCTGCGCCATCTGGATCTGGCCTGCGGCACCGGGCCCCACGTGCGGCATTTTCTCGATGCGGGCTTTCAGAGCGGCGGGCTGGACATCAACCAGCCGATGCTCGACAAGGCCGCCATTCGCTGTCCCGAGGCGCAATTCGCCGTACAGGACATGTGCACGTTCAGCAGCGACGAGCCCTTCGACCTGATCACCTGCTTTCTCTACTCGCTGCACTACAGCGCCACTCGCGCGCGGCTTGCCGACTGTATCGCCAGCGTGCACCGCGCCCTGCAGCCCGGCGGACTGTTCTGCTTCAATGCGGTCGACCGCACGCGCATCGACAACCGCCTGTTCGCCTCGCACACCGTGCAGAGCGATGCCGGGCACTTCACCTTCAGCTCCGGCTGGCACTACAGCGGGGAGGGCGAGCGCCAGGCCCTGCGCTTGCGCATCGAAAAGACCGAGGGCGACAAAACCCTGACCTGGCACGACGAACACCCCATGGTCGCGGTGAGCTTCGCCGAGCTTGAGGCGCTGCTCGAGCCGCACTTCGAGGTGCATGTGCTGGAACATGACTACCAGCGCATCCTGCCGCTCGGCGATGAAGCCGGGAATGCGCTGTTCGTCTGTGTGAAGCGCTAGCGAGTAGCTCTTGGACGCCCACTGATCCGTGGGAGCGGCTTTAGCCGCGATCCTTTCATCGCCTTCAAGCCTGATCCGCGGCTGAAACGGCTGGCTGGGTGAGCGCCTTGGAACCCGCGCGGCACAGGTTTACCTGGCCAGCGCTGCAGAGCTGTCAGCCGCTGCACTTTTCACCTTGGCCGCCATAACAGCAGCCTGAATCGCCGCCAGGCTACGTTTCGCAGCCGGCGACTCGAACACCGCACTTTCGGCGAGCGTGTAAAGGCGCTCGCCGTTGTGCAGGGTGAATTCCACGAAGGCCAGATGCTCGGTCCACGAGCGATAGCGCCGTACCATAAACAGGCTGTGCTTCGAAGTCACAGAGCGCACGCTGCTCAGCGGGATCTGCCGGTGATCGCCTTCGCTGGCAATGATCAGTTCATCGTTGTGAATAGAGGCTGGCCGGGCCTTGTTCAGCCTTCGCCATTCCAGCGCAAATCGCCAACCCATCAGCAGCAAACAGCCGCCAACCAGCAGCAGTTCGGGCAGCCGCATGGCCGATGCCTTGAACAGCACCAGGCAGCCAATCGCCACCAGAATCGCCAGGGTGATCGAGCGATAGAAATACACGCTGTGAAAATCGGGGAAGGTCAGAAAGCGGATATCCATGGCGTCAATCTCGTCCCGAGGTCTGACTAAAGGCGTTGCTGGAGGCGCAGGGTGCTACCTCCATGGCGACCTCCTGCCCGTGAGTGCGCGGCAATCACGGCAGGTTATGACATCTGTCCAACATGCTGCGTGATCCGTCACGCAAATCGGCAGGGTGCTTGATCAGTGCAGCGTCGGCGTAAGCCGTTCGGCGACCAGCTGGCGGGCCTGATGGGCGAGCTGATCCAGGTGATAGTCACGCTGTTTCTCGGCCTCGCTCATGGCCTTCTTGCCATGCTGCTTGAGCAGGTAGGCGTGGATCTGCCGCACTTCGGTGGACTGAAACACCGGCGCCAGATCCTGCACGGCCACCAGGCCATCGGAGCGCTGGTCTCGGGTGTTCATCAGCACCTGCGGCCCTTGGGCGGCTAGCACCTGCAGGCCCATGGCCTCGAAGGTCGGCACCTTGCCGGCGACGCAAGCCAGCTCCAGATGGGGATGCCGCTCGGTGATGCGCTGCAGCATGGCGCGA
The DNA here is from genome assembly GCF_900112645.1 of Phytopseudomonas straminea. GTDB lineage: Bacteria > Pseudomonadota > Gammaproteobacteria > Pseudomonadales > Pseudomonadaceae > Aquipseudomonas > Aquipseudomonas straminea. The sequence goes on from NZ_FOMO01000003.1 coordinate 390,207, forward strand.
GCGATACCCCGACGGCGGTGGCTGGCGGCCACGGCCATGTAGGCGAGGGTGCAGGCCTCGGCGTCGTCCTGGCTGGGCAGGTACAGGGCGAAACCCAGCACCACGGCAGGGTCCTGATCGTCCAGGGCCAGCAGCAGGTGCGTCGGGCTATCGGCTTCGCCATTCATGGCCTGCAGGTACAGGTGCACTTCATAGCCGATCACATACTGGTACAGCTGGAACAGCGGGTTGCTGGGCGTCAGCGGCACCGGGCTGATATCGCTGAAGTAGTCCACCACCATCTGCAGCACCTGGGCTTTGAGGGACTCGGGTGGCGGGGCATCGAGGTGGGTGAGGGTGAACATCGGGCGGGCTCTTGATAAAAACGGCAGCCGGCATTGTAACGCGTGGTGCCGGTGAGCGTTGGCGCCGAGGGTCTATGGGGTTGCCGTCTCGGGTAACATGGCGCCACATCGAGCATTGATCCAGAAGGGCCTTATGGCAGCGTCGAAACGAAAATGTGCAGGTATCGAGCGCGAGCTGATTCGCACCCTGACTGACGCCTGCGAAACGGCAAAGAGCGAAATCGTCGGCTTCCAGTGGCTCACCCATGAGGTGGACTACGAGCGCTTTCCAGAGAGTCTGTTCGTCACCTGGATGTTCGACAGCGAAGCCAGCAAGGCGAGGGCGCTGGCCAGCGCGGACCAGGCCAGGATGCTGGCGCTGACCCTGGCCGCGTTCGAGGCAGTGGGCATCAGTGTGGCCCGCATCGCCGATCACGTGGCGTTTTCGGTCGAGCAGCCGGCAAGGGGCAAACGTGGCCAAGGACATTGAAAACCCCTGCGTGTCGCTGTGTCAGCTCAACAGTGAGATGTGCGTGAGCTGCGGCCGCACCCGCGAAGAAATTCGCAAATGGCGCGGCATGAAACGCCCGGAGAAGATGGCCACGGTGCAGAAGGCGGCGGTGCGGATGAAGGCGATTGCCAAGAAGAAGGGCAAGGGGCAGAAGTCCGATTAGCCGTATGGAAGTAGTCACGTAGGGGGGGGGCGGGGCGCGTAGCCGACGCTTTTTTCATCCACCACAGTGATATATCGGCGCAATGGTTTAGTTAATGAGGGGATTGTGGATGACTTGCGGAAAGGATTTCCCTGCCGACGGTCTCGCAGCCATGGGCATCGCCTTATGGCTGTACCACCACGCCACGTTTGAGATTGTCTGACCGCCAGCGTGCCAGCAGCCAGCCACCTTGGCCGACGAAGCGCTGCGACGAGAAGCTGAGGCTGCTGATATTGGTCAGGCGAAAATGCCGGTAGTCGCTGCGCAGTTCGCACCAAGCGGCGAGAATCCGGAAGCCGTCGAAATAGCCGAGGGCGACGGGCTGTAAGGTACGTTGAGTCACGGCCCCCTTGCTGTCGGCATAGTCGATCAGCACCTTGCGCTCGTCACGAATCGCCTCGCGCAGCAGCTCTGCGGTGGCACCATCGCTGTCGTCGTGTCCGGGGCCGGCGAATAGCGCCGCCTGTTCCAGCTGCTGCAGCGCCTGTTGACCCAGCACTGTGCGCAACTTGCCTTGTACCGTTTGCGAGGCCTGCGCCAGGGCTGGATCCGTTCTGCGCTGCACCCAGCGCAGGCCCAGTATCAGCGCCTCCAGTTCCACCTGCGTGAACATCAGCGTTGGCAGCATATAGCCGGGCTTGAGCACATAGCCGATGCCAGGCTCGCCCTGGATATCGGCGCCCTGGCGTTGCAGGGTGGCGATGTCGCGGTACAGCGTTCGCAGGCTTACCTGCAGCTCATTGGCGAGCACCTGCCCGCTGACCGGCAGGCGTTTACAGCGCAGTAGCTGGAGCAAATGCATCAAGCGTTCGGTACGGTTCATCGGCACCATGCTGACAGGAACTGTCAGTAGCGTCGACTAGGCTGGGCTCTCATTCAACAGGAGCCATGCCATGAGTCATCCCAACTTGCTTATTCTCTATGTCGCCGACCCAGCGGCCAGCAGCACCTTCTATCAAGGCCTGCTGCAGCAGGCGCCCACGGACAGCTTTCCCAACTATGTGGCGTTTGTGCTGACCGACCAGTTGAGCCTCGGGCTCTGGTCCGAGCAGGCTGCCAATTTTCGTTCTGCTGGCAGCGGGCACCGCTTCGAAGTCGGCTATATGGTCGAGACCGAGGCGCAAGTGGAGCAGCTCTATGCTCGCTGGCAGGCGCTTGGCGTCAGTATCGAGCAACCGCTGGCGCGGGCCGTGTTTGGCCTGACTTTCGTCGCGCTCGATCCCGACGGGCATCGGTTGCGGGTCTGCACTCGGGACTAACCGGTAGGGTGGAGCGGGACTCGCGCCAGCGGTTGCTCGCTGCAACCTGGGCCCAGCTGGCACGGCCCAAACTGCCCAGCAGAGCCATTGCCTTGTTTGGCTTCTATACGCGCCTTTAAAATGGCCGGCCCTTGCAAGGCAGGAAACACCATGTGGTTCACGAAGAAAAAGACGCTCAGTGACGAGCAGGCGACGGCGCTCAATGAGCAGGCATGGGCGGCGTTTCGCGAGCAGGATCTGGACACCGCGCTGGAGCATTTCCAGACCCTTGCCAAGGCGTGTCCTGCCGACCCGCGCTGGATGAACGGCGTTGGCGCGGTGAGCCTGGCCCGTGAAGATCGCGCCGGCGCCCGTCGACACTTTCAGATGGCTGCCGAGCACGATTATCCCGGCAGCCACTACAACCTCGGCATCATGGCCTATCAGCAAGATGACCTGGACGCCGCCCGCCGGCACTTCCTGAGGGCTGCCGAGCACGATTATCCGGGCAGCCATTACAACCTTGGCACCATGGCCTTCCAGGAAGGCGATCATGATGCTGCCCGCCATTATTTCCAGCAGGCCGCCAAGTACGATTGCCCCCGCAGCCACTTCTACCTTGGCAGCATGGCCTACCAGGACGGCGATCACGATGCCGCCGTCGAGCACCTCGAAAACGCCGTGCGGCATGGTCACCCGGAGGCCCTGAATCTGCTCGGCGACATCCATTTGCACGCCGAGCGCTATCCGCAGGCCGAGCAGGCCTACCGACGCGCCGCCGAACTGGGGCATGTCGACGGCTACAACAATCTCGGCCTGTTATATCTGCAGCTTGAGGATTACCAGCAGGCCAAGCAGGCGCTGTTGCAGGCCCTGCAATCCGACCACGTCTACGCCCAGCACAATCTGGCGGTGGCCTATCATCGTCTGGGCGAGCTGGAGGCGGCTGAGCGCTGGTATCTGATTTCCTTCTCGCAGCACGGCAACCTGCAGTCGCTGGAGAACCTTGGGCATGTGTATGGCGACAGTGGGCGTGAAGTCGAGGGGCGGGCGTTGGTCGCGGCCTCTGACAAGCTCTATGAGGATCAGCCGCTCAACGAGTATGAGCAGGCGTTGATTGATCGTTTGTTGGCCTGAATCACGTAGGGTGGATGACGCTTTTTTCATCCACCACCGCAATATGACGTCGAACCCTTACTCGCCGTAATTATGGTCATCCCGCTCGGGCTCTACACACCAACTGGCGGGATAGACGCCCATTGCCACTGCCCGGTGAAAACTCGAATACGGCCAATCTTCAAGGCGCTCTACATGACCGTGTTTCAGTGGGTTGATGTGGATGTAATCGAAGTGGTGCCGGTAATCCCGCTCATCGCGGATCAGATGCTCCCAGTAACGTCGTTGCCATATACCGCGCTCGCCGCGGCGTTGCTGGTTAGCCGTGCGTGTTTCGGTGACCGGGAGGCGTTTGGTGAAGGCGAATTTGATGATTTTCCAGCGCAGGGCAAAGTCGGCATCGCCCGGCGGTAGTGTCCACAGGCAGTGCATATGGTCGGGCAACACCACCCAGGCATCGATATGAAAGGGGTGCCGAGCCCGCGTAGCTCGTACCGTCTCGCGCAGCAGATCAATCTCGCGGATCAGCAGATCGCTGCGGCGATCACGCAGGTTGACGGTGAAGAAGTAAGTAGCGCCGGGAGCGCGAGCGCGGCGGTAGTTGGGCATGGTCGCTCGTCCTTGAGCCATGTGTTGCCTGAACCATGGTGGACAAGCTTCGCGTTGTCCACCCTACGCGGTGGATATTGCGGCGTAGGGTGGATGACGCTTTTTCATCCACCGTTTGCGGTTGTCCAGGCTACTCGCTGACGAGGCGCTTGGCGTCGTCTGAGATATTGCTACTTCAGTTATTTAGGGCGGATGAAATTTCTTCATCCGCCGTTGCGCTGATTGTCCGGACTACCTGTTATATCCGTCCGCCCTATCTTACGATGAAAGGGTGGCTGATGATTTTCCATCATTCGATGGTGACCGCTGGGCTAAGAAGTCAGCCTTTGTAACCATAACCCCTTCAGCCAAGATTGGGCCGCTTGGACTATTTCCTATCAATACCGTGTCCTCATCATTTTCCCTGATCACGAAATCTATTAAGGTTTCTTGCTCGACATTCCAGCTTTTTGCTATTGCACGAAGAACGCGGTGTATTATCTTCTTCTTGCCGTGTATTGATGATTCGAAGTAATTATTGCTGCTTATGAAAGGGTTTCTTGAGTGAATTATGTGGCTGGATAGTGATGTGGAGCAGGTAATGATGTTGTTGTTTAATTTTGGGTTCTCTATGTTCCTTGTTGCACTATATATTTCGTAAGATGGTATTATGATTAGTTCCTCGGGAAGTGTTAGTTGTGATAGCTCTTCCTCGGAATAGTACTGATCTTTGAATCTGCATATGGGAAGTGGGCCGGAGTCTCCGCCGCAATTTAATATTGTCTCTGCGCAGTCTAGCTGGTCTTGCTTTTCGGGGAATAAGTTAGGGACAAGATGAGCTTGCTCTGATGCCCAGGTAGATAGTTCTTCTGGGGTTGCAAGAGGCTCAGATTCATCTCTGGAAGCTCTTAGTGGTTTGCCTAGTAGTATTCCGCATATCCCCCAAAGTAAGCAGGCCTCGAGGCCGCCAATTACCAGTGCGCCTCGGATATATGCATCATGTTCTGCGAACGAGGAGCTAATGCATGCTCTTCCTATTATTTCTCCATCAGAAGATTTTATAGGCCTTATGTTTTGAGAGATTTTCTCTTGCGTGTCTAAGGGCAGATTTTGTTTTTTAAAGATATTAAAATGTCTGGTTTGAAGTCGGCTAAGCAGTTCTTTTCCGTCTATTTCCTTCCAGTCATTTCCTTTTGCTGTTAAGGTTCTGGTTCCATTCTCAATTGTGTATATGGTGGCGTCTGTAGCAGGTGCTAAGAAAGTACACAAGTCATTAAGGGATATAGACTGCTCGTCGTTAGTGTATAAAATTCCGCCCTTATGGGTAGGCGGAGTTCTTAGTTGAAGACATATTTTGGTTCCTCCATCTCTAATACACTCCTCCGATGAGGCAGGGCGCAAAATAGGGCGCTCTCTGAGGCTAGAGCCAAATTCAAGTACAAGCGTGTCCTTTTTTGCAGATTCAGCATGTCTAGTGATGACTTTGATTTTTTCGGAAATCATAAAAGCCGAAAAAAAACCTATTCCATATTTTCCTGTTGACTTAAATCCGGACGAGAGCAATCCAGGAAATTCCTCATGAACCCTATTGGAGGACCAGAAACTTTTCCCAAAATCTAGCAGAAAATCGGTTAGAACAGTCATGGACATTCCGGTGCCATTGTCGCTAATTGTTAGCCAATGACTGCTGTTGAGTTCCGTTAGCTCGACGACAATTTCACCATAGTCTTCTGTTCTGTCTTCGTAATAACGCCTAGCACGAATTGCATCGCTTGAGTTTTGTATTAGCTCTCTTAGTGGTACTTGTGGATTTTTTCCATAGAGCTCTTCTCCTCCTATGCTTTTAATTATATTTGGTATGTCGGATATACTGATGGTTGCATTGATTGGGTGCCAGTCTTGAGTTCTTATATATTTTGCTAGACGCTCTGGTTGGTCCGCGCCGGCAACTCTTTTAGCTGAGAATCGTGGCTCGGAATGCTCAGTCAAGAGCGCATCTATATTTCTCAGTTCTTTATCGACCATTCGGAGACTATCTAGGCATGTCCACCAGGCGCTAGCCTCTTGCAGTGGGAAGCTTTCGCCACTTGTAAAAATCAGGGCATCTTCTTTTAAATAAGGTTTTAATAGTTTTTCTTGGAAGTCCCAGTGTTGAGCGGATGTAGAGTTGAGTGTGGTAAGACTTCTAACGAAAGTTGGGGCTCTACGGGCGTCTAGATGGGCTGCATCGGCTGCTCGAAGAATACACGCTAGCTTTAAAGGGTTGACGTGCCAGTCACTTGCAGAGGCCCACGGTGGAGAACCAATCTGATCTGTAAAGCGACGCTCTATTTCACTTATAGACCACCAGTGGCTGTGTGCAATCTCCCCAATTACTCTGCCAAAACTCTGTCTAATTTCTGGGTCTTCGATTAAGTATAAATTTGTGCCCTTGTAGTTGAATGTAGAAAAGGCGAGCTTCTCTGCATTCTCAGCATGGATTCTACGAAGCAGTTCGAATACTACAGTTTTATAGATGTCAGCGGGAGGGGACTGAACCTCTTCTAGCGTGGGCTGTCGGCCCATGCTTGTCTGATATGTGCTATGAATTAAGTCAATCCAGCGCTGAGTGTTTTTTAAGGATTCTGCGCCGCCTGGTGTCGCTGCAATTGACATTCCTAGATCGTGCAAAAGAATTGCTCCGCCTAGAACATAACCTTCAGTAGGTGTGAGTTTGTAATTCTCACCAATGATTTGCGATCCTGTCTCCCATAGAGAGTCGAGGTGAGTTATGTCATGGATTGTGAGTTCAGGAAGGTCGGTCCTGATTTCATTCGCTAACTGAGCCGCGCGTTCGCGAAATTGTATAAATGAATTTCTTAACCTTTCAATATCAATAGAATGGTCAGTGTCAGTTATCCCAAGAGTATTCTTCCATACACTACTTTGTAGTACGGTCTTTGATAGTTCTAGCATTAGTATTTCCATAAAAAACCCCGCACTAGGCGGGGCTCTTTATTAAGCTTCAACCCCAACATCCATGGCAGGTGTTGGGTGAATTTAGCGTGATTTCAAATTGGCATCAATCCCAGCTCAACGCCCCGCCAGTCTGATACTCGATCACACGGGTCTCGAAGAAGTTCTTCTCCTTCTTGAGGTCCATGATCTCGCTCATCCATGGGAACGGGTTGGTGGTGCCTGGGTATTCTTCTTTCAGGCCGATCTGGGTCAGGCGGCGGTTGGCGATGAATTTGAGGTAGTCTTCCATCATCGCGGCGTTCATGCCCAGTACGCCGCGCGGCATGGTGTCGCGTGCGTATTCGATTTCCAGCTGGGCGCCCTGCAGGATCATCTGGGTCGCCTCGTCCTTCATGGTGGCGTCCCACAGGCTCGGGTTCTCGATCTTGATCTGGTTGATCATGTCGATACCGAAGTTCAGGTGCATGGACTCGTCACGCAGGATGTACTGGAACTGCTCGGCGGTGCCGGTCATCTTGTTGCGGCGGCCCATGGAGAGGATCTGGGTGAAGCCGCAGTAGAAGAAGATGCCTTCGAGTACGCAGTAGTAGGCGATCAGGTTCTTGAGGAACTGGCGATCGGTTTCCGGGGTGCCGGTTTCGAACTTGGGATCGGAAATCGAACGGGTGTACTTGAGGCCCCAGGAGGCTTTCTTCGCGACGCTCGGGATCTCGTGGTACATGTTGAAGATTTCGCCTTCATCCATGCCCAGCGATTCGATGCAGTACTGGTAGGCGTGGGTGTGGATCGCTTCCTCGAAGGCCTGGCGCAGGATGTACTGGCGGCACTCGGGGTTGGTGATCAGGCGGTATACGGCCAGTACCAGGTTGTTGGCAACCAGGCTGTCGGCGGTGGAGAAGAAGCCCAGGTTGCGCTTGACGATGCGGCGCTCGTCTTCGGTCAGGCCGTCGGCGGACTTCCACAGGGCGATGTCCGCGGTCATGTTCACTTCCTGGGGCATCCAGTGGTTGGCACAACCATCCAGATACTTCTGCCAGGCCCAGTCGTACTTGAAGGGTACGAGCTGGTTGAGGTCGGCGCGGGCGTTGATCATCTGCTTGTCGCCGACTTCCACGCGCGCGGAGCTGCCTTCGAGCTCGTCCAGGCCTTCCTGGATGTCGAGGTCGTTGAGGGCTTGTTTGGCGCGGGCTACGGCAGCGGAGTCGCTGGCGTCGACGGCGCGGGCTTCGAGGGCGGCATTGCCGCCGACCTGGTTGAGTTTTTCCAGGCTCATGTCGGCGCCGGCCTGTACAGCGTTGTTCTTGGCGGGGGAGGCGGCTTCGGCGCCGTCTTCCTTGTCGAATTCATCCCAGCTCAGCATGGTGGGGCTCCTGCTCGAGAGGCCGGCGAAGGGCCGGCCTGTGTGGATTGTGGCTAATCGGTCGGTAGCTTGCGGTGCACGCAGAGCGCTACGGCTGATTATCAGGGGCCGGGGCTGTACCCCGGCTCTTGGGTTATCGGTGCCGGCTGCAGTGGCTGCAGCCGGCTAGGCCATTACTGGCAGGCTTCGCAGTCCGGCTCGTCGATGGCGCAAGCCTTCGGAACCGGAGCCGGGCCAGGGGAGGCCTGGGTGGCCGGTGCGGCAGCCGGGGCTGCGCTGAGGCCTTGGTCGCCACCACTGGACACGGCGTTGAGCTTGCCGGTGTTGATGGTGGACTTCTCGGTGCTGGTGGCGGCCAGGGCACGGAGGTAGTAGGTGGTTTTCAGGCCACGGTACCAGGCCATGCGGTAGGTCACGTCGAGCTTCTTGCCCGAAGCGCCAGCGATGTACAGGTTCAGCGATTGCGCCTGGTCGATCCACTTCTGGCGACGGCTGGCAGCATCGACGATCCACTTGGTGTCGACTTCGAAGGCGGTGGCGTACAGGTCTTTCAGGTCTTGCGGGATGCGCTCGATCTGCTGCACGGAGCCGTCGTAGTACTTCAGGTCGTTGACCATGACCGGGTCCCACAGGCCGCGGTTCTTGAGGTCGCGAACCAGGTAGGGGTTGATCACGGTGAATTCGCCGGAGAGGTTCGACTTCACGTAGAGGTTCTGGTACGTCGGCTCGATGGACTGCGACACGCCAATGATGTTGGAGATGGTCGCGGTCGGCGCGATGGCCATGATGTTCGAGTTACGAATGCCTTTCTTGACGCGCTCACGGATCGGCGCCCAGTCCAGGGTTTCGTCCAGGTTGACGTCGATGTACTTGGCGCCACGGGCTTCGATGAGGATCTGCTGGGAGTCCAGCGGCAGGATGCCCTTGCTCCACAGCGAACCGTTGAAGGTTTCGTAGGCGCCGCGCTCGTCGGCCAGGTCACAGGAGGCCTGGATGGCGTAGTAGCTGATCGCTTCCATGGAGCGGTCGGCGAACTCCACCGCGGCGTCGGAGCCGTAGGCGATGTGCTGCAGGTACAGGGCGTCCTGGAAGCCCATCAGGCCGAGGCCAACCGGACGGTGCTTGAGGTTGGAGTTACGGGCCTGCGGCACGCTGTAGTAGTTGATGTCGATGACGTTGTCGAGCATGCGCACGGCGGTCTTCACGGTGCGGCCGAGCTTGGCGGTGTCCAGCTTGCCGTCGACGATGTGGTTGACCATGTTGATCGAGCCCAGGTTGCAGACCGCGATCTCGTCCTTGTTGGTGTTCAGGGTGATCTCGGTGCACAGGTTGGAGCTGTGGACCACGCCCACATGCTGCTGGGGGCTGCGCAGGTTGCATGGGTCCTTGAAGGTCAGCCACGGGTGGCCGGTCTCGAACAGCATCGAGAGCATCTTGCGCCACAGGTCTTTGGCCTGGATGGTCTTGTACAGCTTGATCTTGCCGTACTCGATCAGGGCTTCGTAATACTCGTAGCGCTCTTCGAAGGCCTTGCCGGTCAGGTCGTGCAGGTCCGGTGTTTCGCTCGGGCTGAACAGGGTCCACTTGCCGTCTTCGAAGACGCGCTTCATGAACAGGTCCGGAATCCAGTTGGCGGTGTTCATGTCGTGGGTACGACGACGGTCGTCACCGGTGTTCTTGCGCAGCTCGAGGAATTCCTCGATGTCCATGTGCCAGGTTTCCAGGTAGGCGCACACGGCGCCCTTGCGCTTGCCGCCCTGGTTGACCGCCACGGCGGTGTCGTTGACCACTTTGAGGAAGGGCACGACGCCCTGGGATTTGCCGTTGGTGCCCTTGATGTAGGAGCCCAGCGCGCGCACCGGGGTCCAGTCGTTGCCCAGGCCGCCAGCGAATTTGCTCAGCATGGCGTTGTCGTGGATGGCGCCGTAGATGCCCGACAGATCATCCGGCACGGTGGTCAGGTAGCACGACGACAGCTGCGGGCGCAGGGTGCCGGCGTTGAACAGGGTCGGAGTCGACGCCATGTAGTCGAACGAGGAGAGCAGGTTGTAGAACTCGATGGCACGCTCTTCACGGTTCTTCGGCTCTTCGATGGCCAGGCCCATGGCCACGCGCATGAAGAACACTTGGGGCAGCTCGAAGCGCACGCCATCCTTGTGGATGAAGTAGCGGTCGAACAGGGTCTGCAGGCCCAGGTAGGTGAACTGCTGGTCGCGCTCGTGGTTCAGCGCCTTGCCCAGCTTCTCCAGGTCGTATTCCTTGAGTTTCGGGTCGAGCAGCTCGAACTTCGCACCGGCTTCGACGTAGGCCGGCAGGGCCTTGGCGTACAGCTCGGCCATCTCGTGGTGAGTAGCGCTGGTGGCGATGCCCAGGAAGCCCAGGGCCTCGGCGCGGATGTTGTCCATCAGCAGGCGGGCGGTGACGTAGCTGTAGTTCGGCTCGCGCTCGACCAGAGTACGGGCGGTCATTACCAGGGCGGTGTTGACGTCCTTCTGGTTCACGCCGTCGTACAGGTTCTTCAGGGTTTCTTTCTGGATCAGCGCGCCGTCGACTTCCAGCAGGCCCTCACAGGCTTCGGAAATGATGGTGTTCAGGCGGCCCATGTCCAGCGGCTCGAGGCTGCCGTCGGCGAGGGTGACGCGGATGCTCGGGTGCGGCTCGGCGATGGCGCTGCCGGCGTCGGCGTTCTTGCGCTTGTTGGCCTGGGCTTCGCGGTAGATCACGTAGTCGCGGGCAACTTTCTGCTCGCCAGCGCGCATCAGGGCCAGTTCGACCTGGTCCTGGATCTCTTCGATGTGGATGGTGCCGCCGGACGGCATGCGGCGCTTGAAGGTCGCGGTGACCTGCTCGGTCAGGCGCGCGACGGTGTCATGGATGCGCGACGAAGCGGCGGCGTTGCCGCCTTCCACTGCGAGAAACGCCTTGGTGATGGCTACGGTGATCTTGTCACCGGTGTAAGGCACCACGGTGCCGTTACGCTTGATCACACGCAGTTGGCCCGGCGCGGTAGCGGCCAGATCCTGAGGGGCGTCGCCCTGAGGCACATTGGCCTGAGGGTTCTCACGAGTGGTGTCGGTGTGCATGAAGGTCTCCATGATCAATGAAATTTTCGGGGCGAAGCGTTGTGTCGTTGATCGACGTGGTACCTGGCGTTCATTCCAATCGACAAAGCCTGCGCCTGCACGAGGCGGGCAGCAGGGTGTTGCAAAAAGGCGGTGATGGACCGGCTGGCGTGCGGCTCAGCGACGGTCGGTACTGTTCGATTGCCGGAACGCTTCATCCCTGGCGTTAACTGGTGCTTCCTGCTGCAAGCAGCCACTAGATGTAGTGTGGGCGCAGCCTCTGGTATTGCGTGTGGCACGAACGATCGGCTCGTTCGCTGCCGCTGTATCCGAGTTGCCGCCACCCTGGCAAAAAAGGGCTTGGGCCATGGACTTCATCAGCACATTTGTGCTTGGGTCCATTTTGGCCAGAAACCCAACATATAGGGGTCTGGCAAACTGGGGATACAAGATAGTGCGGTGTGGGCAGCAAGGCAAGCCCTTTGGGTTGTGGATAAATCTGTGGGTTATGCCGGGGTAAGTGGCGCAAATGCCCATGGTTGCTGGCGCTCGCCCGGGCATGGGCATTAATGCCGCAGGTAGATTTTTTTAGGGCTTTTGCCGGGTGGTTTCGCAGGTTCGCATAAACACAAGATATGGGGTTATTTACTGAACTTTTTGGCCAATGTGCCATCACGACTTATGTGTTCTATTTAAGTGCTTTGGCGTGACCGTTGGTCGCTCGATTTAAGTGCATTCCCCCCATGGGAGCAGGCGGGATGCCCAGGCCGTGCCCGTGATGCTTTCGCGGGCATTGAGTTGCCCTGGCTAGCGGGTACTTATCAGAACGGCGCCGGGCACTCGAAGCGCAGGCGTTCGCCGCTTTGTGGGTGGGTGAGGGTGAGCATGCTGGCGTGCAGGCACAGGCGCGGGTAGGCGGCCAGGGCTTGTTCGTGGGCATACAGGCCATCGCCGAGTAGTGGGTGGCCGATGGACAGCATGTGCACGCGCAGCTGGTGGGAGCGGCCGGTGATCGGTGTCAGCTCGACGCGGGCGTGTTCGGCGTGGCGTTCCAGTACGCGCCAGAAGGTCAGGGCGTGCTTGCCGTGTTCGTGGCAGACCACGTGGCGCGGCTTGGTCGGCGGGTCGTAGCGCAGCGGCAGGTCGATGCTGCCGCTGTCGCCCTCGGGCGAGCCCCAGCACAGCGCGGTGTAGGCCTTTTCGGTTTCCCGGTCGTGAAACTGGCGCGACAGCTCGCGGTGGCTGTCGGCGTCGCGTGCCAGCACGATCAGCCCCGAGGTTTCCCAGTCCAGGCGGTGCACGATGCGCGCCTCGGGGTAGCCGTTTTCCTGCAGGCGTGTGACCAGGCAATCCTTGTTGTCCTCGGCGCGGCCGGGCACCGAGAGCAGCAGGGTGGGCTTGTTGATCACCAGCAGGGCGGCATCCTGGTGGACGATTTCGATTTGGCTGAGCGGCATAGGCGTGTACAGATTCTGTGGGAGCGGATTCATCCGCGATGCGCTTGGCCTATAAGAGCTCGCGGATAAATCCGCTCCCACAGGCAGGCTTGTGACAGCAAAATGGCGGCCACCAGGGCCGCCATCTCGTTCAGGCTTCGTTGCCGGTTCGTTTAACGATCCGGCAGGGTGATGTTCAATTCCAGAATCGAGCAGCTGCCCTGGTTTTCCAGGGCGACCTGCACCTGATCCGAATCGATGGCGACGTACTTGCGGATCACCTCGACCAGCTCCTGCTGCAGGGCAGGCAGGTAGTCGGGCTGGGTGCGCTGGCCACGTTCGTGGGCAACGATGATCTGCAGGCGCTCTTTGGCGATGGAGGCTGTGGTTTCCTTCTTGCGCGAACGCAAGAAGTCGAAAATATTCATTCGCGACCTCCGAATAGGCGTTGCAGGAAGCCCTGCTTCTTCACATCAAGGAAGCGGTGCGCCACTTCCTTGCCGAGCAGGCGATCCACGGCGTCGCTGTATGCCTGGCCGGCATCGCTCTGGTCATCGAGGATCACCGGCACGCCCTGGTTGGAAGCCTTGAGCACCGCCTGGGATTCGGGGATCACGCCGAGCAGGCGGATGGCGAGGATTTCCTCGACGTCTTCCACACCGAGCATTTCGCCCTTGGTGACGCGCTCAGGGTTGTAGCGGGTCAGCAACAGGTGTTCCTTGATCGGCTCGCCGCCCTGTTCGGCGCGGCGCGACTTGCTGGCCAGCAGGCCCAGCATACGGTCCGAGTCACGTACCGAGGAAACTTCCGGGTTGGTGACCACGATGGCTTCGTCGGCGAAGTACATGGCCAGGTGGGCGCCTTTCTCGATACCGGCCGGCGAGTCGCAGACCACGTATTCGAAGTTCTGCGACAGCTCGGCGATGACCTTCTCGACGCCTTCCTGGGTCAGGGCGTCCTTGTCACGGGTCTGGCTGGCGGCCAGCACGTAGAGGTTCTCCAGACGCTTGTCCTTGATCAGGGCCTGGGTGAGGGTGGCTTCGCCGTTGACGACGTTGACGAAGTCGTACACCACGCGGCGTTCGCAGCCCATGATCAGGTCGAGGTTACGCAGGCCGACGTCGAAGTCGACGATGACGGTCTTGTGGCCGCGCAAGGCGAGACCGGTACCGATGGCAGCGCTGGTGGTGGTTTTACCGACGCCACCTTTGCCGGAAGTGACTACGAGGATCTTGGCCAAGGTGATTCACCCTAAAAATGAATAAAAGCAGGAACCTGCCGCGATTGGCGGTCTGTCGAAAGAATCGCTCGGCGGCGGCGTGCGCGGTGCTCGCCAGGTGTGGCCGATGATTGTTTTGACAGCCCGCCCAGAGGCGTTCGAGGGCCCTGTGTGACAGTTAAAAGTGCCGGGCAGTATCCGTTAAAGACGGGTGATGTTCAACACGTCGCCCATCAGGCTGACTTGCACGGCGCGGCCCCAGTTCGGGTCGCGGCGCAGGTCTTCGGCAACCTTGTACTGGCCGGCGATGGAGAGCAGTTCGGCGCCCATCTGCTGGCAGAAAATTCGTGCTTGCCGGTTGCCCTTGACGCCGGCCAGTGCCCGGCCACGCATTGGGGCGTAGACATGGATGTTGCCGTCGGCTAGAAGTTCCGCACCGGCACTCACCGGGGCCAGCACCACCAGGTCGCAGCCCTGGGCGTAAATCTGCTGGCCGCCGCGCACCGGGCTGGTGATGACGCGGGTCGGCTTGACCTCGGGTTCCACCGGCTTGGGCGGCTCGACCGGTTTGGGCGCCGGGTCGATGACCCGCTCGCGGGCGCCGGACGGCGGCAGTACCGGCAGATCCAGAGCATTGGCGGCGGCGATGTCTTCCTCGCGGCTGGCGCGCACGGCCAGTGTGCGCAGACCGTGCTTGCGGCACAGGGCCATGAGCTCGCCAAGATGGAGATCACCTTCCTCGCGTGGCAGTTTGTCGAGGGCCAGGACCAGCGGCGTATTGCTGAAGAAGTTGGGCGCCTGGGCGACCTTCTCGGCGAGTTGCGCATCGAGGCGGGCCAGGTCGTTGTGCGCCAGCTCCATCACGGTGATGGCCAGCATGCTGCCTTTGAGCTGGAACACGGGGTCTTGGTCGAGGAGATCAGCTTGGCTCATGGTCTGCCTGATGGGCCTTGGAAAATTAGCGGGACTTATAACGAGAACGGCGGCGGGGCTCAAGGACAAATGTCGCGCCGATTCCCGTCGCCAGGCTTGCAGTGACAAGCTGGCGGGCCATTGGTGCCCCAGCTGCCTGCAATGTGCGTGTGCTTGTGCGGCGCTAGAGGCGCGCGCTATGTTGCGCAGCCTTTCAAGGCAGGCGTTTGGCTGCTTCAGGTTCAACGATGACGACTTCCCGCATAGAGATAGCCCGAGCCAGCACAGCAGACATCGACGAGGCGATTCGTTTCGTGATGGCAGCCCGCGCCGAGATCTTCCCGATGCTCGATAACAGCGTGCTGCCGACCGACCTGCAGCGTTTTGCCGAGACTTACGTGCAGGGCGAGGCGGGCGCTTTCTGGCTGGCACGCTGCGCAGGCGACATCGTAGCGGCCGTGGGCTACTTGCCATACGACCACCGCTTCGCCCAGCTCGACTACCGGGGCGTGCGCACGGTGGAGATCGTGCGGCTGTTCGTGGCGCCGGCCATGAGACGTACTGGCCTGGCCGCACGGCTATTTCGTCACCTGCGCGAGCACGCCGTCAGCCAGGGCGTAGAAATGCTCTACCTGCACACCCATCCCTTTTTGCCGGGCGCCGTCCGTTTTTGGGAGCGGCAGGATTTCGAGGTGCTGGATATCGAAGCCGATCCAGTCTGGCAAACCACTCACATGCAGCTCGCCTTGCGCTAGCTCAGGTGGTATCGCAGCGGGCGATGGCATCTATTTCCACCAGGTAACCATGGTGCAGACCGGCTACCGGTACCACGGCGCGAGCCGGGCGGTGGCTTCCGATCAGTTGCCGGTACAGCTGGTCGAAGGCCGGCCAGTGCTCCACTCCCACCAGATACACGGTGACTTTCAGCAGGTCGTCGGGGCTGGAACCGGCCTCATCGAGGATCGCCAGGAGGTTGCCAAGGGCACGCCGGGCCTGTTCCACGAACGGCTGCTCGGGCTGGTGCCTGCCGTCGGCCCTAACCGGCAGTTGCCCTGATACGTAGAGCAGGCCGGCATGGCCGATGGCCTGGGCATAGTGGCCTCCGGGAGGCGCCGCCTGGTTGCTATGCACCTGGGTTATCAGCTTACCAGCCATGCCAGCGACTCCACGGACGAGCTTCGCCACAGGCGCTGATCGCCTGGTAATGGGGGAACTGCGCGCCCGTTGCACAGGCATGGTTGGGCAGGATACGCAGGCGGGCGCCCAGCGGAAATCGCCTGGCCAGCTCGGCGCCACTCACCCCGGGCAGAGTGACGATACCGTGCTCCTGATTGGCCGCGCTGAGCAGCATGCCGTCGATCCAGTGACCCGCCTGCGTGCAGACTTGGCCATAGCCGAAGTCGTGTTTCTGATGCTGGGTGCCCCGGTCGCGGCTCATGGCCATCCAACCGGCGTCGACGATGATCCAGCCCTTGTCCGGTTGGTGACCAATCACCTGGGTCAGCACGCTCAGCGCCAGCTCCTCGGCCTGGCAGACGCCGATGTTGTACATCACCAGGTCGAAGAAGGCGTAGACGCCCGCGCGCACTTCCGTGACGCCGTCGAGTTCACGGGCCGACAGGGCGGTTGGGGTGGAGCCGACGCTGACGTCGGGGCAGGGCAGCCCGGCGGCACGCAGGCGCTCGGCGGCGGTGACGCAGGCCAGGCGCTCCTGTTCGGCCAGTTGCGCCAGTGCTTGGGGATCACTCAGTGCATAGCTGGAGCCTGCATGGGTCAGAACGCCAGCGAGCGACAGCCGGCCCTGGGCAATCACCCTGGCAACCGCCAGCAGGGCCGGCTCGTCGGCGCGCAGGCCGGCGCGGTGGCCGTCGCAATCGATCTCGATCCAGACGTCGAAGGCTTGCCCCTGTTCGCTGGCGAAGCGGGAGATGGCCTGGGCGCCCTGCAGGCTGTCGGTGAGCAGCCCGAGCCGGCAGCCACGGCGCGCCAGATCAAGGGCCTGAGGCAGCTTGTCCGGGGCCATGGCGACCGCATAGAGAATGTCGTCGATGCCGTGCTCGAAGCACCGCTGCGCTTCCCCGAGCGTCGAAACGGTCACGCCTGTGGCGCCGGCAGCGATCTGCGCGGCGATCACCGGCAGGCACTTGCTGGTTTTGACATGGGGGCGCAGACGCACGCCGAGGGCGTTCATGCGCCCCTGCATGCGTTGGATATTGCGCTCCAGGCGCGGCACGTCGAGAAGGGCGGCGGGCGTCTGCAACGTTGCGGGAGGCATGATCATGATGAACTCCTGGCGGGTAGTGACGGCACTTTAGGGCGGTGAGCCAAGCCTGTGGTTAAATCAGCTGTCATCTTTCATTAAGTGCTGATTAATGATCGCCATCGAGGATCTACGCCTGGCGGCCACCCTGGCCAAGGCTGACTCACTCAGTGCCGCGGCTCGTGCGCTCAACGTCTCGGCGCCGGCGCTATCGATGCGTTTGCGCAAACTCGAGGCTCGGCTGGGCGTGGCCCTTGCCAATCGCGACGCGCGGCGCCTGAGCCTGACGCTGGAAGGCGAGCGCTTTGCCAGGGAAAGCGCGGCGCTGCTCGAACGCCTCGACGCGCTGCCCGATTCTTTCCGCCAGCCAGACGCCCAGTTGGCTGGCCCCCTGCGTCTGGCCGCGCCCTTTGGCTACGGCCGCAAACGCGTGGCACCGGTGCTGGCTCGTTTCGCCCGGCTGCATCCGCAGGTGCAGGTGCAACTGGATCTACGTGAGGCGCCGTGGCCGGACCGGCACGATAGTGACGCAGTCATCCACATCGGTCATGTCGACGATTCGGCCTGGGCCGCTCGCCTGCTTGCTGACAATCAGCGCTGGCTGTGTGCGAGTCCGGCCTACCTCCAGCGGCACGGCGTTCCGCTGGAGCCCGAGGCGTTGGCGCAGCATCGCTGCATCTGCATTCGTGAAAACGACGATGACGTAACGCTTTGGCACCTGCGCAAGGGCAGCACGTTGCGCACCCTGCGGATCGAGCCGGCGATGCTCAGCAATGATGGTGGCGTCGCCCGCCAGTGGGCCGAGCAGGATCAAGGCCTGCTATTGCGCTCGCAATGGGATGTCAGCGAGGCCATCGCCAGTCAGCGCTTGTTGCGCGTATTGGCGGACTGGACGTTCGACGGTGCGCCGATCAATCTGCTGGTGCCGGCCCGTCAGCGACGCACCGCGCGGCTGCAGGCGCTGATCGATTTTCTCGTCGAGTCGTTGTGACCGTGGCGGACGATGCCCGAGCAAATTGCCGCCGAGCGAGGCGGGGAGGCAGGTATGGATAAACTGATGGCCTTGAAAGCCTTTGTGGAAACCGTGCGCTGTGGCGGGTTTTCCGCGGCTGGGCGGTCTCTTGGCGTGGCGACTTCGTCGGTGACCCGGCTGGTCAGCAGCCTGGAGACCGAGCTGCAGAGTGTGCTGGTCAACCGTAGCCCGCGGCAGGTCAGCGTGACCGAGGCCGGGCAGGCGTATTTCACCAAAGCGGTGGCGATTCTTGAGGCGCTTGAAGAAGCCGATGCGGCCATCGCCGATCGCGGTAGCCAGGCGCGGGGCCGGTTGAATGTCAGCGTGCCGGTGGAGTTTGGCCGGCGGATCATCGCGCCGCGCCTCGGGCGTTTGCTCGACCGGCATCCGCAGCTCGAGCTGAATCTGCGCCTGAGCGATGAGGTGGTCGACCTGCTCGGCGAGCGTGTGGATGTCGCGGTGCGCCTGGGCAGCACGCTGGTCAGCGACGATGTGGTCAGCCTCGGTGTCGGCCAGTTCCAGCGCTGGCTGGTGGCCAGCCCGGAGTATCTGGCGTGCCATGAGCCGCTCAGCGCGCCGCAGGACCTGCTGGCGCACGACTGCCTGCGCTTCGATTACGGCGCTGCCGGCCAAAGCTGGCAGTTCAGCGCCGGCAGGGAGATACAGCAGGTGGCGGTGCGCGGTCGCCTGCACAGCAACAACGCCGACGTGCTGCGTGGGGCGGCGCTGGCTGGGCAGGGCGTGGCGCTGCTGGCCGATTGGCTGGTCCGCGAGGATGTTGCCAGCGGCCGGCTGCTACGCGTGCTGCAGTCCTACTCTGTCAGCCCGGGCTCGGCCAGTGGCGCGATCAGCGTGCTGTATCTGCCCAATCAGCGTGGCTCGCGGCGGGTGGCTGCTTTCGTCGAGTTCCTGCGCGAGGTGCTGGCAGGTTGAGCAGCGGTGGCAGTGTTCGACCTGGTGCAACGCAGCGTTGCGCCGCTGGTGGATTCTGCCGAGGCGGCAGGCGTCGTAACCTTTTATCAACCCTGGGCAATCGCGAAGCGCAGCGCCCGGGCTCCACTGATTCTTCATCTGTTTGAGCGATCCGCGCCCGGTCCGGGCCGTCTCATCGCGAGGTCATCATGAGCACATCATCCTCCAGCCAGCCCAACAGCCTTTCGCCGGCGCTGGTGCTGCTGTTCGCCTTCTGCTGCGGCGCCATCGTCGCCAACCTCTATTACGCCCAACCGATCATCGAGCTGATCGCGCCTGCGGTCGGCCTGTCGATGCACCAGGCCAGCCTGATCGTCTCGCTGACCCAGATCGGCTACGCCGTCGGCCTGCTGTTTCTGGTGCCCCTGGCCGACCTGCTGGAAAGCCGCCGATTGATGCTGCTGACCACTCTGGCGGCGATGGTCTGCCTGCTACTGGCAGGCTTTTCGAGCACGCCCGGCGTGTTTCTCGCGCTGTCGCTGCTGATCGGCCTGAGCTCGGTATCGGTGCAGATGCTGATTCCCCTGGCCGCGCACCTGGCGCCAGAGACGAGCCGGGGTAGGGTGGTGGGCAACATCATGGCCGGTCTGCTGCTGGGCATTCTGCTGGCGCGGCCGGTGGCCAGCCTGATCGCCGAATATTTTGGCTGGCGCGCGGTGTACTTCATGGCGGCGGCGCTGATGCTCGGTATCGTGGCGGTGATCGCCACCACCATTCCCCGCCATGCGCCGGATAACCGCGGTCATTACGGCCATCTGCTGCTGTCGCTGTTCGGCCTGCTGCGCCGTTACGCCACCTTGCGTCAGCGCGCGCTGTACCAGGGCCTGATGTTCGCCTCGTTCAGCCTGTTCTGGACGGTGGCGCCGGTGGAGCTGGTGCGCCATTACGGCTTCAGCCAGACGCACGTGGCGCTGTTCGCCCTGGTCGGTGCCATCGGCGCTATTGCCGCACCGATTGCCGGGCGCCTGGCCGATGCCGGTCACACCCGCCGCGCCACGCTGGTAGCCCTCGTGCTGGCGCCGCTGGCCTTCGCGCTGACGTTGGCTGGCCCGCTAGGCGGGGTAATCGGTCTGGTGCTGTGCGCTGTGCTGCTGGATTTTGCCGTGCAGCTGAACATGGTGCTTGGCCAGCGCGAGGTCTATGCCCTGGAGCAGAACAGCCGAGCGCGTCTCAACGCGCTTTACATGACCAGCATCTTTATTGGCGGTGCCAGCGGCTCGGCCATCGCCAGCCCGATCTACGAGAGCTACGGCTGGCAGGGCGCGGCGCTGGCAGGCGCAGCGTTTCCGGCGTTGGCGCTGCTGCTCGCGCTGTGGCACGGGCGGCGCGCGGCTGGTGAACAGGGGCTGGCCGTCGGCAAGTAAGGGACGAAGGCGGCGCGCCGATCATCCGCTGGTGCGCCGCCAATCTGCTGGGCGCTGAGGAACCCGACCGATCTGCTGCGGTCTTTCAGCAGTCGGCCAAACCGGTGGCAGGCATGGCGTTGCGCCACTTTCGCGCCGGTTACAACAATTCGCCTGGCCGACGTTCGCGCGCTGCGTCGCATTGTGTTCCACCGCCGAGTGAAGATGGTTTTTATGTCCCTAGCCCGCCCCTTTTCTGCATCCTTTTCCCTGCCGACCGTTCGCGCGCTGGGGACCTGTGTTCTATCCGGCCTGCTGCTGATTGCAGCACCAGCCCATGCCCAACAAGCCAGCGACAACGTGCGCTGGGTCAGCGACAAACTGAACACCTACGTGCGCAGTGGCCCGACCGAGGGCTACCGCATCGTCGGTACCCTGAGCTCCGGTACTCGCGTGCAGCTGCTGCGCACCCAGGGCGACTTCAGCCAGGTGCGTGGCGAGAACGGCGATGCGGTGTGGATTCCCAACAGCGACCTGCAGGAAGTGCCCGGCCAGGCCGAGCGACTGCCGGCGCTGGAGCAGAAGGTCACCGAACTGAGCACCGAGCTCAAGAACATCAACGAAACCTGGGAAACCCGCGTGCAGGGCATGCAGGAGACCCTCGACTCGCGCAAGAAACTGATCGACGAACTGGAAGCGAGCCGCAGCGCCCAAGATATCGAACTCAACCAGGCCCGCTCGGAACTGCGCGAAGCCCAGGCCCAGCTGGGCAGCGAGCAGAAACAGGTGCTGATGCGCTATATGGTCTACGGCGGCAGCATCGCCGGCGCCGGCCTGCTGCTGGGCCTGATACTGCCGACCATGCTGCGCGTGCGTCGTAAGCGTAATGATCAGTGGATTTGAGTCGATAGACTTTTAAAGCTTCGCGCTTCGCCTGTGCTTCGCATAGGCGAAGGATTCAGCGGTCCGCGACCTCTGTCCTATCTGTGGGAGAGGGCGGGGGCGCCCAGTCCATGCCCGCGAAAGGCAGTTACAGCGACTCGGTATGCCTGTTCAGATAACTGGGGCAGCTGATGGGAGTTCGCGCGCATGGCGCGCTCCCACATTCTTCGCATACTCCACAGTCGCTGCTCTTTCGCATCCAGTGGACGCTTCACTGACCACTGCAACTGAGCAAATCCCGACCTTCAATGCATCTCCGCCGCCACCGCTGCCCTGATCGCTTCGAGCAGCATCAGGCAGGCGGGGTTGTCGTTGTTGCTGCGCCAGGTCAGGTGCAGCTCGCTCTGGATACCTTCGCCGAGGTCGATCTCACGAAAGCACACGTCCTTGAACACCACGTTGGTGGCGCAGCGCGGTACCAGGGCCAGGCCCATGCCGGCGTTGACCAGGGCCAGGATGGTCAGTGACGAGCCCAGCCATTGCACGTATTCCGGGGCCACACCGGCCGAGCGAAACATACCGGTCAGCAGCTCGTTGAAAGGTGGGTAGGCGGCGTGGGAGTACATCAGAAAGGGCGCGCCATCCAGATCCCCGACGCTTACCTGACCGACCGCGGCCAGCGGGTGCTGCCGGGGGATGGCCAGCACGAAGGGTTCGCGTACCAGGCATTCATTTTCGTAGCCGGCCTGCAGCAGTGGCTGGCGCACGATGCCCAGGTCGATGCGCCGGGTGCGCAGCGCTTCGTGTTGCTGGTGGGTGTTCATCTCGCTCAGGGAAATCTTCACCTGAGGCTGATTGAGGCGCGCTTCGGCGATCACCCGGGGTAAGAACTCGTACACCGCACTGCCCACGAAGCTGATGCTCACCGAGCCGATATCGCCGGCGGCGAAGCGCCGCGCCGAGGCGGCGGCCTGATGGGCGCGCTCCAGCAGGTTCTGCGCTTCGATGAAGAACGCCCGGCCGGCGGCGGTGAGCGCGACGCTGCGCGTGCTGCGGGTGAACAACTCGACGCCCAAGCTATGTTCGAGCAGCTGGATCTGCCGGCTCAATGGCGGCTGGGTCATGTTCAACCGTTCGGCGGCGCGGCGAAAGTTGAGTTCGGTGGCGACGGTGGTAAAGCAGCGTAGTTGGGCGAGCTCGAACATTGATCTAATCCAGGTATCAATCGAATGCCAATATAGATTAGACGGGATCAATACCCGCGTACATGATCAGCGCATCCCACAAAAACAATGATCGGGAGTCGCCCCAATTGAATAACGTCCAAGGTTCAGCCGACCCGCAGGTTGTCGCCCGCGCGGTCTCGAAAGTGAAACGCCACGTGCTGCCGCTGTTCGTGGTCATGTTCATCGTCAACTACATCGACCGGGTGAATATCGGCTTTGTGCGCAGTCACCTGGAAACCGACCTGGGTATCGGAGCCGCTGCTTATGGCTTAGGCGCCGGCCTGTTCTTCATCGGCTACGCGCTGTTCGAAGTGCCCTCGAACATGCTGCTGCAGCGCTACGGCGCCAAGGTGTGGCTGACCCGCATCATGTTCACCTGGGGCATCGTCGCTACCGCGATGGCCTTCGTGCCCAACGAAACCTGGTTCTACATCCTGCGCTTCTTGCTCGGCGTCGCCGAGGCCGGGTTCTTCCCAGGCGTGGTTTATTACTTCACCAAGTGGCTGCCGGCCGGCGAGCGCGGCAAGGCCATGGCCATCTTCCTGAGTGGCTCGGCGATCGCCTCGATCATCTCCGGGCCGCTCTCGGGTGCGTTGCTGCAGATCGACGGCTTGGGCATGAAGGGCTGGCAGTGGATGTTCTTCATCGAGGGCATGTTCTCGGTGGTGCTGTGTGGCTTCGTGTGGTTCTGGCTGGACTCGCTGCCCAAGGACGCCAAGTGGCTGAGCCGCGAGGAAAGCCAGGCGCTGAGCGAGTGCATCGACGAAGAGCAGCGCCAGCGCCAACTGGCCGCAGGCGAGACCGGCACGGTCAAGCACTCGGCCTTCAAGCTCTTGCGTGACCCGCAGATCATGCTGTTCTGCTTCCTCTACTTCTCGATCTCGCTGACCATCTATGGCTGCACCTTCTGGCTGCCGAGCATCATCCGCTCCATGGGCGGGCTGGGCGATTTCGAGGTCGGCCTGTTCAACTCCATTCCCTGGATCATCTCGGTGCTGGCCATGTACGCCTTCGCGGCCCTGGCAGCACGCTACAAATGGCAGCAGGCCTGGGCCTCGGCGGCGTTCGTGATCGCGGCGTTCGGGCTGTTCATGTCCACCACCGGCGGGCCGGTATTCTCCTTTATCGCCATCTGCTTCGCGGCGATCGGCTTCAAGGCGGCTTCCTCGTTGTTCTGGCCGATTCCCCAGGCTTATCTGGATGCGCGTATCGCCGCGGCGGTGATCGCCCTGATCAACTCGGTGGGCAGCCTGGGCGGTTTCGTGGCGCCGGCCACCTTCGGTTATCTGGAAGAGCATACCGGCTCCATCGAAGGCGGGCTGATCGGCCTGGCCGTGGTCTCGCTGGTCGCCGGCATCCTGGTGTTCATGACCAAGACCAGCAAAAGCGCCAAGGGCAGCGGCAACGGCGTGAGCCCCAAACCGGCCGTATCGCCGGCCTGACATGCATGGGCGCTGGCCGGGCCAGCGCCGCTATTACCAGTACAAGGAATTTGAATGATGAGGATCAAACAGGTACGCGTGACGCCGATTGCCTTTCGTGACGCACCTTTGCTCAACGCCAGCGGCATCCACGAGCCCTACGCATTGCGTTCGATCATCGAGGTGGAAAGCGACAACGGTTACATCGGCCTGGGCGAAAGCTACGGCGATGTGCCGGTGCTCAGTGTGCTGCAGGCCATGCAGGAGTCGCTGGTCGGCCTGGACCCATTCGACCTCAACGGCCTGCGCGCTCGTGTGGTGAAGACCGTAGCCACGCTCAAGCCAGGCACCGCGGGCGCCGAACTGGCGCCGGGCTCGCACCCGAGCAAGCAGGTGGCCAATGCCTATTCGGCTTTCGAGGTGGCCTTTCTCGATCTGCAGGCGCGTTCCCTGGGCATGCCGCTGGTGGATCTACTTGGCGGTGCGGTGCGCGATCGTGTGCCGTTCAGCGCCTACCTGTTTCTCAAGTACGCCGAGCACGTGGGCTCGCCCTACAAGCCGGACCGCTGGGGCGAGGGCATCAGCCCCGAACAGATCGTTGCGCAGGCGCGCACCATGATCGAAGAGAACGGCTTCAAGAGCATCAAGCTCAAGGCCGGCACCTTGCTTGGGCCGGAGCATGAAGTGGCGTGCATCAAGGCGCTGCGCCAGGCCTTCCCGGAGGCGCCGCTGCGTATCGACCCGAATGGCAACTGGTCGGTGGAAACCTCGCTGCGCATGGCCGAGCTGATGGGCGATGACCTGGAATACTACGAAGACCCGTGCCCCGGCCTGGAAGGCATGGCCGAGGTGCACAAGCGCACCGGAATCCCGCTGGCGACCAACATGGTGGTCACCGACTTCGACGAGTTCCGCCGCAGCGTGGCGCTGAACAGCGTGCAGATCGTGCTGGCCGACCATCATTACTGGGGCGGCCTGCGCGACACGCAGATCCTGGCGCGCATGTGCGACACCTTCGGCCTGGGCGTGTCGATGCACTCCAACTCGCACCTGGGCATCAGCCTGATGGCCATGACCCATGTGGCGGCGGCGGTGCCGAACCTGTCCTACGCCTGCGACACCCACTATCCGTGGCAGGAGCCGGACGAAGAAGTGATCAAGGGCGGCAAGCTGCCCATCGTCGACGGCTGCGTGGCGCTGACCCGTGCGCCGGGTCTGGGCGTCGAGCTGGATTACGACCAGCTGGCCAAGCTCAACGACCAGTACCTGACCTGCGGCATCCGCTCGCGCAATGACGTGACCCAGATGCAGAAGTACGATCCGAGCTGGAAGGCGCTCAAGCCGCGCTTCTGATCCTCATGCCGAGGCGGCCGTTCATGGCTGCCTCAATCCTTTCTTATAGTTGCTTGAGTAGTGCTAGCGCTGCTTGGCTTTCTATTACCTGCGCGTACTCATCCTGCAGATTGGCCAGGGCCATGG
The DNA here is from genome assembly GCF_900112645.1 of Phytopseudomonas straminea. Taxonomy (GTDB): domain Bacteria; phylum Pseudomonadota; class Gammaproteobacteria; order Pseudomonadales; family Pseudomonadaceae; genus Aquipseudomonas; species Aquipseudomonas straminea. The sequence goes on from NZ_FOMO01000003.1 coordinate 415,727, forward strand.
CATGCACCTCGTCGGCGCTGCGCCGCACGCCGTGGTAGTCGGTCTTGGCGAAGGTGAAGCAGCTATCGGCGACCACGTGGGTGGCGAACCCCAGGTTGCCTGCCGAACGTGCGGTTGCTTCAACGGAGTTGTTGGTGCTGACGCCAACGATCACCAGCGACTGGATGTCCCGCACCCGCAGCCAGCGCTCCAGCCCGGAGTTGATAAAGGCATCGGGCACATTCTTCTCGACCACATGTTCATGGGGCAGCTGCCGTAGCGCGGGCTGAAATTCCACGCCTGGCTGGCCAGGCGCGAACGGTGAGTCTGGTGATCTGGAGATATGCCGCACATGCACCAGCGGCGCGCCGGCCAGCCGCCAGGCCTTTAGCAGTTCGGCGATGCGTGCCGGAGCCTCGGGGTTGTTGCGCTCGCCGGCGGCCGGCTCGAGCATGCCGCGTTGCATGTCGATGATGATCAGGGTGGGCTTAGTCATGGATTACCTTGTGTCGGGAGGCAGGGCACTTCTGCGCCATTTACCTATCTATACAGTAATCCTTCTCCTATTCGACATTGCATCTTGCACGACCAGAATCTGGTTATCGTGCAGGATGCAAAGTTCATTTCTTTTTTTAATCTAAATAGTCCTTTTAAATCAGGCTCTTAGCTTTTCTTAATAGCTGGCATGCACTCTGCAATATCCCTCGTACAAGGAACACCACTCAGAGGGTAAGAGCCATGCAATACGCCATCCAGCATCTGATCGAAAGCCTCCCGGACTACGCCATCGATTTCAAGAAGCGCCCCGACGGGATGTTGCTGATGACGTTGCGCAAGGATGGTGAAGTGGCTTTCGTCAAAGCCATCGACCGCCAGACCGTGTTCTGTGAAACCCGCGTGCAGGCGCTGCTGCATGAGATTCAGCGTGACAGCAAGCTGATCAGTGGCGAGATCAACTGGAAGGGGCAGGGCGCCCAGTGGATCGATCGCAGCTTGCCGACCTTCACCGGCGCGCCGATCAACCCGACTGCCGCCAAGATGATGTGGGCCCGTCGTGGCCGCGATGGCAGCTACCGCGCTACCGCCTGACTGTCACCCCACGGCTCAATAAAAGCCCCGCTTCGGCGGGGCTTTTTCGTGCTGGCGCGAAAGGCTTTCAACGTTTTAAAAGCGCAGTGCGGCGATCAGCCAGTACCTGTCACAAAAGCGTCACAGGATTGATGCAAAGTGCGGACTCCCGCTCACAAGGAGTCCCCAATGAAAAAGCTATTCAAGTCTGCCGCCATCGCCGTCACGGTTTCTCTTTGTGCCAGTTCCGTCTCCTTCGCCGCGGAAAACGTGCGCCTGACCGGCTCCGGTGCCAGCTTCCCGGCCCCGATCTACCTGAGCTGGTTCAAGGACTTCAGCAAGAACACCCCCGGCGTCACCGTCGACTACCAATCCAAGGGTAGCGGTGCCGGCGTACAGGATTTCCTGAACAAGACCGTCGACTTCGCTGCCAGCGATTCGGCGATGTCGGACGCCGATATCGCCAAGGTCGCCGAAGGCGTGCAGCTGCTGCCGATGACGGCAGGCGAAATCGTGCTGGCCTACAACCTGCCAGGCAACCCGAAGGGCGTTAAGCTGCCGCGCGACGTTTACTCGAACATCTTCCTGGGCAAGATCACCAAGTGGAACGATCCGCAGATCGCCGCGGCCAACCCTGAGCTGAAACTGCCCGACCTGCCGATCACCGTTGTTGTGCGCGCTGACTCCAGCGGCACCACCGCCGTATTCACCAAGCACCTGTCGGCCATCAACGCCGACTTCAAGAAAGAGCTGGGCGAGGGCAACACCGTCAACTGGCCTGGCAGCGACAAGTTCATCAAGTCGCCGAAAAACGATGGCGTGACCGCCACCGTTCGCCAGACCCCGGGCTCCATCGGCTACATCGAATACGGCTTCGCCAAACTCGCCAAGGTCGACTTCGCCGTGCTGCAGAACAAGGCCGGCCAGTATGTGGTGCCGAACGCGGAAAGCGGTGCCGAGGCGCTCGCCGCCGTGAAAATGCCGGAAAACCTGGTGGCCTGGCTGCCGGACCCGGACGGTGCCAAGTCCTACCCGATCACCACCTACACCTGGATGATCTTCCGCAAGGACAACGGCAACCCGGCCAAGGCCAAGGCCCTGCGTGACATGGTCGAGTACAGCCTGACCGAAGGTCAGAAGATCGCCGACTCGATGGGCTACATCCCGCTGCCGCAATCGGTCGTCGATCAGGTTCGCAAAGCGTCTGCCAACATCAAGTAATGCTCGCCCGGCCCCTTGCGGTGCAAGCCGCAAGGGGCCTGCAATTGCGTTGGAATTAGCCAATGACCAGCCCTTTCGTTGTTCCAGACAACCCCGACTCTGCCTGTCAGCCGCCTTCTACGAAGGATTTTCTGGTTGACCGGACCTTCCGCGCACTCTCCCGAGTGGGCGTGGTTCTGATTCTGGCCGTGGTCTTCGCCCTGGTGTTCGAGGTTGGGCGCAAGGCATTGCCCGGCATGCAGGAATATGGTTTCGACGTACTGTTCGGCACCGTCTGGGATGTCAATCAGAACAAGTACGGCATTCTTCCTGCCATTTGGGGCACGCTGTACAGCGCCTTTATCGCCTTGTTGATCGCCGGGTTCTTCGGTATCAGCATGGCCATCTTCCTGACCCAGGATTTTCTGCCTGCCAAGCTCGCGGCGGTGTTTCGCACCATCGTCGAGCTGCTGGCGGCCATCCCCAGCGTCGTGTACGGCCTGTGGGGTATTTATGTGGTAATCCCGGCCATCCGCCCGCTGACCACCTGGCTGCACACCGAACTGAGCTGGATCCCTTTCTTCGGCACATCGCTGAGCGGCCCGGGCCTGCTGCCTGCCGCCCTGGTGCTGGCGATCATGATTCTGCCGACCATCGCAGCGGTTTCTCAGGACGCGCTTTCCAGCGTACCGATGAAGACCAAGCAGGCCGCCTACGGCATGGGCACCACCCACTGGGAGGCGATTCTCAAGGTGATGGTGCCGTCCGCCGCGACCGGCATCTTCGGCTCGCTGGTGCTCGGCCTTGGCCGCGCGCTGGGGGAAACCATGGCACTGGCCATGCTGGTCGGTAACGCCAACAGCATTTCCCTGTCGCTTTTCGCCCCGGCCAACACCCTGGCCGCGCTGCTGGCCCTGAACTTCCCGGAAGCCGGGCCGCGCGAGGTCGAGGTGCTGATGTACGCCGCCCTGGTGCTGATGCTGATCACCCTGATCGTCAACATCATCGGCTCGATGCTGATGGTCTACGCCCAGCGGGGCAATAAACAATGACCAACCTGACCGTTCCTCCCGTTGAAATGCCGAGCCTGCAGCGCCGCTTCGAGGGCCGCGCGCTGCGTAGCCTGATGCTGACCAGCGTGGTCTGGGTCGTGGCGCTGCTGGCCAGCGTGCCTCTGCTCTCCGTGCTCTACATGCTGATCACACGTGGCGGCGCGCGCCTGAGCCTGGAAGTGTTCACCGAACTGCCGCCCACCGGTTTCGAGACAGGTGGCGGCTTTGGTAACGCCATGGCCGGTACCTTCGTGATGGTCGGCATCGCGGCGGCCATCGCCGTGCCGGTCGGCATTCTGGCGGCGATTTTCCTGGCCGAACTGGGCCCGCACAGCAAGCTGGCCAATGCCGCACGCTTCGCCGCCAAGATGCTCACCGGCCTGCCGTCGATTCTCGCCGGGGTATTCGCCTACGCGCTGGTGGTCGTCACCACCGGCACCTACTCGGCCCCGGCCGGTGGTGTGGCGCTGGCGGTACTGATGCTGCCCATCGTCGTGCTGACCGCCGAAGAGGCGATGAAGATGGTGCCCAAGGTCATGAAGGACGCGGCCTACGGCATGGGCTGCACCCGCTCCCAGGTGATCTGGAAGATCATCCTGCCGACCGGCCTGCCGGCGATCCTGACCGGCGTGATGCTGGCCGTGGCCCGTGCTGCTGGTGAAACTGCACCGCTGCTGTTTACCGCGCTGTTCAGCAACTACTGGATCTATCACGACGGCGAACTGGCCGTGATGAATCCCACGGCCTCGCTCGCCGTGCTCATCTACAACTTCTCCGGTATGCCGTTCGACAACCAGCTTGAGCTCGCCTGGGCCGCTTCGCTGGTCCTGGTGCTGATCGTGCTCATGGTGAATGTCATCAGCCGTATTTTCGGCAAGCCCAAGTATTGAGAATCGGAGCACTCTGATAGTGAACCAGTTATCCGCACCAATCGCCGCGCCGTCCGAAACCCACGCACCCGTGGTCATGGACTGCAAGCTGGACAAGATTTTCTACGGCAACTTCCTGGCCGTGCGCGACAGCCATGTGCCGATCGAGAAGAACAAGATCACCGGCTTCATCGGCCCGTCCGGTTGCGGCAAGAGCACCGTGCTGCGCAGCCTCAACCGCATGAACGACCTGGTCAAAGGCTTTCGCTTCGAGGGCCACGTGCACTTCCTCGGCCAGGACGTCTACGGCAAGGGCGTTGATCCGGTGGTGGTGCGTCGCTACATCGGCATGGTGTTCCAGCAGCCCAACCCGTTCTCGATGAGCATCTTCGACAACGTCGCCTTCGGCCTGCGCCTCAACCGCTACAAGGGCGACCTGGGTGATCGCGTCAAGCACGCCCTGCAAGGCGCAGCGCTGTGGGATGAGGTCAAGGACAAGCTCAAGGTCAGCGGCCTGTCGCTGTCCGGCGGCCAGCAGCAGCGCCTGTGCATCGCCCGCGCCATCGCCACCGAGCCTGAAGTATTGCTGCTCGACGAACCCTGCTCGGCGCTCGACCCGATCGCCACGCGCCGGGTCGAGGAACTGATGGTCGAGCTGAAGAAGGATTACACCATCGCCCTGGTGACCCACAACATGCAGCAGGCCATCCGGGTGGCCGATACCACGGCGTTCTTCTCGGTGGATATCTCCCAGGGTACCCGTACCGGTTATCTGGTCGAGATGGGCGCGACGGAGCAGATCTTCGGCAGCCCGAAAGAGAAGATGACCGAGGACTACATCAGCGGCAAGTTCAGCTAAGCGCCGCCAATCGTTGCAGGCCGCATGCCAGCACGAGCCCGAAAGGCTCGAACGGGTATCCGGCCGTTTTACCGGTTCAAGACTTTTTTCAGGAATGCCAATGCCTGCCAAGCGTCGCCTTGATTTACCTGCTGTGGAGCACGCCCTGCGCGAGGTGCAGAGCCGCTTCGCCGAGCTCAGCCGGCACTTCACCGAGCCCCGTGATCCGCTGACCGACGAAGTGCTGGAAAACGTGCTTGAGGGCTACGCGCTGATTGACGATTATGTCGCCCGCGGTATCGATCTGTTCGAGTTGCAGAATCTGAACCTGATGCTGGAGCTCAATGCCACCGTGCTCTGCGGGCAGAACGCGGCACATCGGCAGGAGTTCGCCCAGCACCTGGCGGCGACTGAAGCGCACTTCTTCAACAATATCGAAGGCGGGATCAAAGACGTGTTCAACTGGTATTGCGCACACCGCAGCGAGTCGGTCTGGAAGCGTGCCGCCGGCGTCTATGTGCGGATTCTCAGCAAGCCGCAGCTGTTCATCGAGGGCAACAATCGCACCGGCTCGCTGATCGTCAGCTACCTGCTGATGCGCGATGGTCAACCGCCTTTCGTGCTGACCCTGAAAAATGCCGAGGGCTACTTCAACCCCTCGTCGGTGATCCGCAACTCCGCCAAGCACGGGGTCAAGGCCTTGTACGAACTGCCCAAGATCAAGAAGAAATACGCCGCCTTTCTGGAAGACCAGTCGCCCGAGCGCAAGAAATTCTTCCTCAGCGAGAAGAAGCTCGCTGCCGAGCAGCGGTGGGAGGCGTAATGAACAAGCGTTTTGCAGCTCGCCTGTCTCACCTCACTGATCTGCCGACCCTGCAGACCTTCAAAGCTCTGGTGCCGCTGGCTTCGTTCAAGCGCCAGCGCCTGCGTATTTCCTTCGATATCGACGACACCCTGGCCTGCCAGGCCCTGCACAGCGATGCCGAGCCGAGCAGGTTGCCGGCGTTCGTCCATCGCTGGCTCGGCGAGCCGCTGCGCATCGGCACCCGCTCGCTGATTCGCGAGCTGCGTCGGCAGAACTGCAGCGTGTGGATCTACACCTCCTCAGGGCGCACGCCTGCATACATACGGCGTTGGCTGATGCTCCACGGCATTCACGTCGATGGCGTGGTGAACAGCGTGCGCCACAAGCATGCGCTGACGGCGCGCGGGTTGTCCCACGCGCCCTCGAAACTGCCATCGGCCTTCGATATCGACCTGCACGTCGACGATTCCGAAGGCGTGCAGATAGAAGGCCAGCATCATGGCTTCCGCGTGGTGGTGGTGCGCCCCGATGACCCGCAGTGGGCGCAGCAGGTGCTGGGCGCCGTGGCGAAGGTGCAGAAGCAGATGAGCCGACAGCAGCAGAGCGTGCGTCGCGCCAAGACTGTACAGGGTGCGCAGGTTTATTCGTCCTGAGTCCAGGCGCGCTGAAGCGACTTAAACAAAACGCCCGGCATCAGCCGGGCGTTTTCTTTGGTCAGCCGGCCAGCACGCTGTCGACCAGCGCCTTGGCCTCACTCTGGATACGCTTGAGGTGCGCATCGCCCTCGAAGCTTTCCGCGTAGATCTTGTAAACGTCTTCGGTGCCGGACGGGCGGGCGGCAAACCAGCCATTGTCGGTCACCACCTTGAGTCCGCCGATGGCCGCACCGTTGCCGGGCGCCTCGGTGAGAATCGCGGTGATCGGCTGGCCGGCCAACTCGCTGGCGGTCACCTGGGACGCCGACAGCTTGCTCAGGCGCGCTTTCTGTTCACGGTCCGCCGGGGCGTCGATACGCTGATAGACCGGCGCACCGAAACGCTCGGTCAGCGCCTGGTAACGCTCGCCCGGGTCCTTGCCGGTCACCGCGGTGATTTCCGCCGCCAGCAGGCCGAGGATGATGCCGTCCTTGTCGGTGGACCAGGCGCTGCCGTCCTTGCGCAGGAACGAGGCGCCGGCGGACTCTTCACCGCCAAAACCGAAACGGCCTTCGATCAGGCCGTCGACGAACCACTTGAAGCCCACCGGCACTTCCACCACGTCGCGGCTGATGCCCTTGGCCACGCGGTCGATCATCGAGGAAGACACCAGGGTCTTGCCGATGGCAGCCTGGGCGGCCCACTGCGGACGGTGGGTGAACAGGTACTCGATGGCCACGGCCAGGTAATGGTTGGGATTGAGCAACCCCACGGAGCGGGCGACGATGCCGTGGCGGTCGTGGTCGGTGTCGCAGGCGAAGGACACGTCGAAGCGGTCCTTGTTCTCGATCAGCCCGGCCATGGCGTGGGGCGAACTGCAGTCCATGCGGATCTTGCCGTCCCAGTCGACGCGCATGAAGCGGAAGGTCGGGTCGATACGGGTCGACAGCACCTCCAGCGGCAGGCCGAAGCGCTCGGCGATGCGCGTCCAGTAATGCACGCCGGCGCCGCCGAGCGGGTCGACCGCGAATTTCAGGCCCGAGCCGCGAATCGCCTGCATGTCGAGCACCTGCTCCAGATCGCCGACGTACTGCTCGATGAAGTCGTGGCGCTGGGTGGTCGGAGCTTTCAGGGCGCTGGCGTAGTCGATGCGCTGCACGCCCTTGAGGCCGGCCACCAGCAGTTCGTTGGCGCGTTCCTGGATCCACTTGGTCACGCCCGTGTCGGCCGGGCCGCCATTGGTGGCGTTGTACTTGAAGCCGCCATCGGCCGGCGGGTTGTGCGACGGGGTGATGACGATGCCGTCGGCCAGGCCGCTGCTACGGCCCTTGTTGTAATCGAGGATCGCCTTGGAGATCGCCGGGGTAGGGGTGTAGCCCGTCTCGCCGGCGGTTTCGCTGCAGCCGGCATCGATGCGGGTTTCGATGCGGTTGGCGGCCAGCACTTCCAGGGCGGAAACGAAGGCGGGCTCGGACAGCGCGTGAGTGTCCATGCCGATGTACAGCGGGCCGTCGATACCCTGGCCGCGGCGGTAATCGCAGATTGCCTGGGTAACAGCGAGGATGTGCCATTCGTTGAAGCTATTCTTCAGCGACGAACCGCGGTGGCCCGAGGTGCCGAAGGCCACCTGCTGAGCGGGGTCGCTCGGGTCCGGGCGGTCGCTGTAGTAGCGCGCCACCAGGCGTGGCAGGTTGACCAGGCTGTGCTCGTCGGGAAGTTGGCCCGCGGTGCTGTGGATGCTCATCAATCGTTCCTTTGACGGGGTAAAAGGGCCGGGCGGCTGTGGCGGCACGCCTGGCATCGGACTCGGGTTCGACACCAGGGCGGTGGGCTGGAGTTCCCCATACTCGCGTCGCGGATGATAAAGATTGCACAGCAAAGCGCCAGTACCCATGTTATTGGCCAGCTGGTCAGGATCGATTGCAGTTATGCAGGCTGTTGTGGGTGGGCGATAGATTTATTTAACGCACAAGATGATGGCTGTTTGATATTGTTTGGTCGTGTCTGCCAGAACATAGAAAGTGTGTGCTGGGCCAACAGGGAGTGGTTGGTAAAACGTTCCTTATATGGTGCCGCCATGAATCTTCGTAGCCTTAATATCGCCCCCCGTGCCGCTCTGTGTTTCGCGCTCATCACCCTGTTGGTGATGGCGCTGGGCGTCTTCTCACTGTTCAAGCTCGCCGACCTCTACGACGCCGAGCAGGATATTGAAACCAACTGGATGGCCAGCATCCAGGCCTCCGGCGAAATGCAGAAGGATCTGCTCAATATCCGCCTGGAAACCTTGCGCATGCTCGCCGTGGTAGAAAACACCGGCCAGGCCATTGACGAAAGCGTCGCCCAGCAGTACCGCGGCGCCCTGCAGCAGGTGCTCGGTCAGTACGATCGCCACATGGTGTCCACCGAGGCCGAGCGCGCCATGTTCAACCGCATCAGCGCCAGCGCTCAGGCCTACCTCGACGGGCAGCAGCAGATCGTCCAGTTCCTGCACCAGAAGCAGCTGCCCCAGGCGCTGGAACTGGCTAACGGCAAGGTGCGCGACGATGGCAATTCGCTGCAGCATCAGCTCGACGAGCTGACTGCCTACAACATGCAGGGCGCCAAGCAGGCGGGCCTCAATGCCAGCACCATCTTCGACCATGGCCGTAACGGCGTACTGATCACCATTGGTATCGCGGTGCTGCTGACCGTGCTGCTGGCGACCCTGCTGACCCGCTCCATCGCAGCGCCGATCAGGGAAGCGCTGCAGAGCGCCGAGACCATCGCGTCCGGCGACCTGACCCGCGCCGTGCTGGTCAGCGGTAAGGACGAAGCCTCGCGCCTGCTGGCCGCCCAGGCGACCATGCAGAAGAACCTCAATGACGCGATCCGTCAGATCAGCGAGTCCTCCACTCAGCTGGCCGCTGCTGCCGAGGAAATGGCGTCGGTCACCGAGGAAAGCACTCGCAACCTGCAGAGCCAGAACGCCGAAATCGACCAGGCCGCCACGGCGGTAACGCAGATGAGCTCGGCGGTCGATGAAGTGTCGCGCAACGCCAGCGGCGCCTCCGATGCGTCCCGCGAGTCGACGGTGTCGGCCAATGCCGGTAACCAGCATGTGGCCCGCACCGTAGCGGCAATCCGCAATCTGTCCGGTAACGTGATGGAGGCCTCCGATCAGGTGCAGGGCCTGGCCGATCAGGCGCGCGATATCAGCAAGGTGCTCGACGTGATCCGCAACGTCGCCGAGCAGACCAACCTGCTAGCGCTCAACGCTGCCATCGAGGCTGCCCGTGCCGGTGACCATGGCCGCGGTTTCGCCGTGGTGGCCGACGAGGTACGCGGGCTGGCCCACCGCACCTCGGCCTCGACCCAGGAGATCGAGCAGATGATCGCGGCGATTCAGGCCGGCACCGAGAAGGCTGTGCAGGCCATGCGCGGCAGCAGTCAGGAGGCCACCAACACCCTGCAGGTGGCCGACGAGGCACGCGCTGCCCTGGGGCAGATCGTCGATTCCATCGGCATGATCAACGAGCGCAACCTGCAGATCGCCACGGCTTCGGAGCAGCAGGCTCACGTGGCCCGCGAGGTGGATCGCAACCTGGTGAGCATCCGCGACCTGTCGATGCAGAGCGCCTCGGGCGCCAATCAGACCGCTGCGGCCTGCAGCGAGCTGGCGCACCTGGCCCAGGGCCTGAATACCCTGGTGGGTCGCTTCAAGCTCAGCGCCTGAGTGAGTAAGCACTGATTGGCGGCGCGTTGACCATGGTCAACGCGCCGCCGGCGTGGCTATGATGCAGGCCATGAATGCCTCCCTGCCAATCCGTCATCCCTGCCCACCGGGCGCTTGCGACTGCGAGCGCGAGCAGTTGCTGGAACAGCCCGAGGCGGATCGGCGCATCCTGCTGCTGACCAAGGCCGAGGAAAAGCGCCTGCTCGAGCGCCTGGAAAATCTCGCCAGCCTGGAAGACCTCGAACGCATGCAGCAGCGCATGTTCGAGCAGCTGGGCATTCGCGTCGACGTGGCACCGGGCTTCAACGAAGTGCGCAGCATGCGCGGCATCACCATCGAGGTGCGCAACTTTCCCGGCTTGTGCCGCAAGACCCGCCAGGCGATCCCGGCAGCCATCCGCCGCGGTCTGGAGCGCCGCCCGGAAATCGCCTACGCACTGCTCAACGCCCATGACCTGTTCCGCGATCTTTGAGCTCGTCTACAGGTTCTTGCAGGGCTGCCCGAGGGCCTGGTAACGCGCGTCGAAATCTTCCGCCAGCGAGGCCACGCTGATCGACGCCAGCCGCTTTAGGAGCAGGGCCTGGGCCTCGTCGAACGCCTGACCAAGGGCCTGGTTGACGGCCTGTTCGACCAGGCAGGTGGGATTATCGGTCGCCAGGCCAATGCTGAAGATCGACTGCGAGCCCAGCGCCTCGTGAATGTCCAGCAGCGTGATCTCGGCCAGCGGTCGTGCCAGCGACCAGCCACCATTGTGGCCCTTGTCGGAGGTCACGTAGCCCCTGTCGCGCAAGAGGCCCATGGTGCGCCGCACCACCACCGGATTGGTTTCCAGCATGCGGGCGATGGTTTCCGAGGTGGCGCGCTCTTCGTGGCGATCCATGTGGATCAGCACGTGCAGCATGCGCGATAGGCGGGTGTCGTTTCTCATGGGTGTCTCAGGCTGAAGGCAGTCGCGCCGAGTATGATTCGTAATGAATAGAGTTACGAGAGGTTGACGCTTTTCTTATTCGTAACTTATGGTGTTTCATGAAGGCTTGGTATTTCCCCGAGCCGTAAGAAAGAGGAATGACGCCATGAGTTATGACGTAATCATCGTCGGTGGCAGCTATGCCGGTTTGTCCGCCGGCCTGCAGCTGGCCCGCGCCCGACGCCGCGTGCTGGTGATCGACGCCGGCGTGCGGCGCAACCGCTTTGCCAGCCATTCCCACGGCTTTCTCGGCCAGGACGGGCGCGCGCCCGACGACATCGCCGCCGACGGGCGAGCCGAGTTGATGGATTACCCCAGCGTCACCTGGCAGGTCGGAGAAGCCGCCGAGGTGCAGCGCGAGGGCGACGGTTTCGTGGTCAGACTGCGCGGTGGCCAGGCTCATGCCACCCGTCGACTGATCCTGGCCGGCGGCGTACGCGATGAACTGCCGGCCATCGAAGGGTTGGCCGAGCGCTGGGGCCGCCATGTGTTTCATTGCCCGTATTGCCATGGCTACGAGCTGGAGCAGGGACGCATCGGCGTGTTGGCCGTCTCGCCCATGTCGATTCACCACGCGTTGATGCTGCCGGACTGGGGCAGTACTACCTTCTTTCTCAACGGCGTCTTCGTGCCCGATACCGAGCAGCTGCAGCAGCTGGCGCGCCGCGGCGTGGTGGTCGAGCCGGATCGCGTACAGTCGATCAGTGGCGAGCGCGTGGACCTCAACTTGACTGACGGCCGCCGCGTGTCACTGGACGGATTGTTCGTGATGCCGCGTACGCACCAGAACAATCCGCTGGCCACCCAGCTGGGCTGCGCGCTGCTGGAAGGGCCGATGGGACTCTACCTGCAAACCTCGGAAACCCAGGAAACCAGCGTGCCTGGCGTATTCTCCTGCGGCGATGCGGCATTGGCTGCCGGTTCGGTGGCACTCGCGGTCGGCACGGGGGCGAGGGCAGGGGCGGGGGCGCATCAGTCGCTGATCTTTCGCTAGCGCAGATCAATGAATCGGTGCGGGTGCTGGGGCATACTGGCGGCTTCTTCGCATCGACTTGCTGCGTGCCAATGACCGTTTCTGTACTGATTCACCTACCGGGCCGGCGCCTCCTGCGACACGGGTTGCTCATCGTGGCGAGCGCGCTGTTCACCCAGACGGCCCTGGCCGAAGCCGACATCGCTGCCGGCGAGGCATTGTTCAAGCGCGTCTGTGGTAATTGCCACAACGTCGGGCCGGGCGCGCGGGCGGCCTTCGGGCCCCAACTCAACGGGATTTTCGGCCGCCACGCTGGCGCCACCCAGGACTACAAGTATTCGCCTGCCATGCAGCAGGCGGACGTGGTGTGGGATCACGACACCCTGAGCGCCTTCATCAAGGATTCCGACAGCGTGGTGCCGGGCAACAAGATGCGCTTCTGGGGCATTGACGATCAGGACAAGATCGATGGCCTGCTGCTATATCTGAAGGCTCAGCAGGATCACTGAACGGCAGCAATCAATCTGAACGAAGCCCTCACCGCTGGCTCTGAAATTGAACCAGCGGACGGCCTGGCCGTTCGCGATCCTCCCTTTCGCACCCCGGGATCGCTATGGCAGATGAACAACAGATCAACTGGCTGGTCGAGCAGTCCATGCTGCACACCGCCCGCCAACGCATGCGCCTGTATTCGGGCCAGGCCCGCCTGTGGCAGCAACCTTATGCACTGGCACGGCCGCGCAGCGTCACCGCGGTAGCTTCGGTGTGGCTGGCGGTCTATCCCGCCTCGATCATCACGTCGCCCGATGGCTCGGTACTGCAGGCGCTCGGCGACGAGCGCTTGTGGGCGGCACTCTCCGAACTTGGCGTTCAGGGCATCCACACCGGGCCGCTGCGCCGTTCGGGTGGTTTGCAGGGGCGCGAGTACACGCCCACCGTCGACGGCAATTTCGACCGGATCAGCCTGGAGATCGACCCGCGCTTCGGCAGCGAGGAAGAGTTGGTGCACCTGAGCCGTGTGGCGGCGGCCCATAACGCCGTGACCATCGACGACTCGATCCCGTCGCACACCGGCAAGGGCGCGGATTTCCGCCTGGCGGAAATGGCCTATGGCGATTACCCCGGCCTCTACCACATGGTGGAAATCGCCGAGGCCGACTGGGAGCTGCTGCCGCCGCTGCCCGAAGGCTGCGATTCGGTGAACCTGTCGCCGGCCACCGTCGATGCGCTGCGCGACAAGCACTACATCGTCGGCCAGTTGCAGCGGGTGATCTTCTTCGAGCCGGGCGTCAAGGAAACCGACTGGAGCGCCACCGGCGAGATCATCGGCGTCGATGGCAAGGTGCGGCGTTGGGTGTATCTGCATTACTTCAAGGAAGGCCAGCCGTCGCTGAACTGGCTGGACCCGACCTTTGCCGCCCAGCAGCTGGTCACCGGTGAGTCGCTGCACGCCATCGACGTGATCGGCTCGCGAGTGCTGCGCCTGGATGCCAACGGTTTCCTCGGTGTCGAGCGGCGTAGCCAGGGCAATGCGTGGTCGGAGAGCCACCCGCTGTCGCTGACCGGCAACCAGTTGCTCGCCGGGATGATTCGCAAGGCCGGCGCTTTCAGTTTTCAAGAGCTCAACCTGACTCTGGATGACATCGCCTCGATGTCCCAGGGCGGTGCGGATCTGTCCTACGACTTCATCACCCGGCCGGCCTACCAGCACGCCTTGCTGACGGGGGAAGTCGAGTTCCTGCGCCTGATGCTGCAGCAGATGCACGATTTCGGCATCGACCCGGCGTCGCTGATCCACGCCCTGCAGAACCATGACGAACTGACCCTGGAACTGGTGCATTTCTGGACGCTGCATGCCAACGACACCTACGTGTTCCGTGGGCAGAGCCTGCCAGGCAGCATCCTGCGCGAGCACATCCGCGGCGAGATGTACGAGCGCCTGACCGGCGACCACGCGCCTTACAACCTGAAGTTCGTCACCAACGGCGTGGCCTGCACCACGGTGAGCATCATCACCGCGGCGCTGGGCATCCGTGACCTGAACGCCATCACCGACGCCGACATCGAGCAGATCCGCCGCGTGCACCTGCTGCTGCTGATGTTCAATGCCATGCAGCCGGGCGTGGTGGCGCTGTCGGGCTGGGACCTGGTCGGCGCCTTGCCGCTGGAAGCCGAGCAGGTGGCCGAGCTGATCGCCGATGGCGACACGCGCTGGATCAACCGCGGCGGCTACGACCTGGTCGATCTCGACCCCGATGCGCTGCTGTCCGCCGAAGGCCTGCCGCGTTCACGCCAGCTGTACGGCAGCCTCAGCGAGCAGTTGCAGGACCCGCAGTCGTTCGCCTCCCAGGCGCGCCGGCTGTTCGCGGCGCGGCGCTCCCACGGCGTGGCCTCCAGCCGGCAGATCGCCGTGCCGGTCACCGAGCATCCCGCGCTGCTGATCATGGTGCACGAGCTGCCGGCCGGGCGCGGCATCCAAGTCACGGCGCTGAATTTCGGCGCCGAGCCGCTCAGCGAGGTGATTACGCTGGAGCACGTCGAGCCGGGCCCGGTGGTGGACATCATTCACGAAAGGCTGATGGGTGATCTGTCCGCCGATGGTGAGTTGCACATCGAGCTCGAGCCCTATGAGGGGCTGGCGCTGCGTATCGCCAGCATGGCGCCCGGTATCGCGCCCATGGACGGCTGAGCGATATGCCTTTGCGCACTAAACTCATAACCTGCGAGTAGTTGAGCGCGCCTGCGGGTGCGCCGTATTGTCCGTGTTCTGGCCGGCCGTTGGCGCCGGCCACCTGTCGAGTTGAGGTGTCGATGAACGGCGAGTTTGCCATCCGCAATGACGATGGCGCCGAGGTTGATTACTGCTCCCGTCCCGTCAACTGGGACCTGGAGCAGACCGTGGCCGGCCTGCGCGCGGCGCGTGCCGAATGGCGCAACCGCTCGGGCCGCCACACGGAACTGGGTGGCCGCGAGCTGCCTTCGCGCCAGGCCGTGGCGGCGATCCTCACGGGCCTGTGCGGGGCGCTGTTCCCCATGCGTCTGGGGCCTGCGGAGCTGCGCGAGGAAAGCGAGGATTACTATGTCGGCCATACCCTGGACCGCGCACTCAATGCCCTGGTGACCCAGGTGCGTATGGAGTTGCGTTACGCGGCGCGCCAGCGCGGTGAGTCCGGCGATGACGTGGATGGCCAGGCGGTTGCCATCGTGCGTGATTTTGCCGCCGCATTGCCGGCGCTGCGCCGCTTGCTCGATCAGGATGTGGTGGCCGCCTATAACGGCGACCCGGCGGCGCGCAGCGTCGACGAAGTGCTGCTGTGCTACCCCGGCGTGCTGGCCGTGATCTATCACCGCCTGGCGCATCATCTGTACCGCGCAGGGCTGCCGTTGCTGGCGCGCATCGCAGCGGAGACCGCCCACGGCGCCACCGGTATCGACATCCATCCGGGTGCGCAGATCGGCCACAGCTTCTTCATCGATCACGGCACCGGCGTGGTGATTGGCGAGACGGCGATCATCGGCAACCACGTGCGTATCTACCAGGCCGTGACTCTGGGCGCCAAGCGCTTCACCAGCGACGAGAGCGGGCAGTTGCACAAGGGCCAGCCGCGTCACCCGATCGTCGAGGACGATGTGGTGATCTACGCCGGCGCGACCATCCTGGGGCGTATCACCATCGGCAAGGGCTCTGTCATCGGCGGTAACGTCTGGTTGACGCGCAGTGTCGAGCCTGGGAGTAATGTGTCCCAGGCGAGCGCTGAACGCAGCGGTTGCTGATCCCTGTCACAGGAAGGTCACGGGGATCCACTAGAATCGGTACGAGACCGAAGAGAAAGAAAGGAGAAAGCGATGGACGATTATCAGGAAGAGTTGCTCGAGTCCCGTGCCCTGGAGCAGGACGTGCCCGAGTTCGCCGAAGACGCCACCGAGCTCTAGGCTCGGTGAAAGGTTGGGGGCGAACCCTGGCCACGATCAAAACAAAAGGCCCGATGCACATGCATCGGGCCTTTTTCGTTACAGCTGCTGAAGTGCTTACTGGCTCAGCGCCTTGACCAGCGCATCGACGTTGCCTTCCAGCTCGGCGACGGGGTCGTCGCTGTCGGTTGTTAGCACCAGCAGCGGCACGCCGGCGGCCTGCACTGCATCAGCCACCGGCTTGGGCGGATTGCGGTGGGTCAGCACCAGGGCCACGTCATCGGCTTTCAGGGCGCCGGTCAGAGTTTTCAGGGCCTCGGCGTCCCAGTCGCGGTCATCGCGGCTGTCGCTGCTGACCAGATCCAGGTTGAGGCCGCTGATCAGGTAGTCCAGACGATCGCTGAGGCTGTACACCGACAGGTTGTCGGCCTTGGCCAACTCGCGCTCGCTGTGGGCGTTGAGCTTGAGCAGACGCTGCTTGAGTGCCGCCAGGTTCTGCTCGACCTTGCCCTTGGCGTCCGGCGCCAGGCGTACCAGGTCGGCAGCCATCACGTCGGCCATGCGCCCCATGTTGTTGATCGCCAGCCACGGGTAACTGGCCAGATCGTTGTCACCGGCGCTTTCGGCCTGGGTGGCGATGCCTGGCAGTGCGCCATCCACCGGGCGGGCGGCGTCGATCTCGACGATACGGATGTTGCTGCGTCGTGCCATGGGGTAGAGCGGATCTTCGGACCACAGTGAGCGCAGGGCGATGGCCGCGTCGGCATCGACGGCGACCTTCTGCAGCGCAGCGGCGCCACGCCCGGCGAAGTACGATACCTGGCGGCTGGCCGGCAGATTGGCCGGCGCGGCGCGCTCGATGTGCACCTGGGTGCCGTCGAGCAGATCACTGGCCAGGCCAAAGGTGATCGGCTGCGAAACCAGCACGGTCACGTCCTTGGCGAGAGCGAGGCCCGGCAGGCTGAGGAGCAGGGCGAGGCCCAGTTGGTGGAGTCGATGGGTCATCCCAGGTTCCCTTTCAAGCTTGGTACGACGCCGCGCGCGATGGCGGCGAGGGCGAAGGCGATACCGGCGATCATGATGATCGCGGCGCCGGAGGGGATCGGCAGATCCAGCACGATGGGCAACAGGATGCCGAGCAGCGTGCTGACGGTGGCGATCAGCACCGAGATCCAGAAGAAGCCTTTCAGCGACTGGCTGAGCAGGCGCGCGGCGGCGGCTGGAATCACCAGCAGGGCGCCAACCAGAATCGCGCCGATGACCTTGACCGCGGCCACGGTGATCAGCGTCACCAGAATCACGAACAGGTAATCCAGGGTCTTCACCGCCACGCCGCGCACCGCGGCCAGCTGCGGGTTGAAGCTGGCCAGCATGATGCGGTTGTACAGCGGCAGCGCCAGGCCCATGACCAGGCCACCGACCACCAGCAGCACCAACAGGTCGGTGCCGTTGACGGTGAGCACCGAGCCGAACAGCACATTTTCCAGAATGTGCACGTTGATGCGCCCGGCCAGCACCAGCAGCAGGCTGGCGCCCATGGCCAGGGACACCGACAGGAACACGCCGATCAGCGTGTCCGGCGCCAGGCCCGTGCGATTGCGCAGGTAGTTGAGCAGGATGCCGAACAACAGCGCGTAGCCGAACAGCGCGCCGTAGGGGCCGGTGTAGGGCTCGCCGAGCAGGATGCCGATGGCCACGCCGGTCAGCGCGGCGTGGCCTACCGCCTCGGAAAAGAAGGCGAAGCGCTTGACCACCACCAGGGTGCCCAGGCCACCCAGCACCGGGCCGATCAGCAGGCCGGCGAGCAGGGC
Organism: Phytopseudomonas straminea; assembly: GCF_900112645.1. Lineage (GTDB taxonomy): Bacteria > Pseudomonadota > Gammaproteobacteria > Pseudomonadales > Pseudomonadaceae > Aquipseudomonas > Aquipseudomonas straminea. The sequence goes on from NZ_FOMO01000003.1 coordinate 433,548, forward strand.
GTTGACCACGAAGCCATAGGCCAGCGCGGCGGGCAGGTAGCCGGATGAGGCCCAGCCCTGGATCAACAGGCGGAACTGTTCGTAGTCGATCATGGCTGGGCGGCCTCCACGGTGCGGGCATGGGTGGAGAACAGGCTGAGCAGGCGCTCCGGGGTCAGGGCTTCACCTGGCGGCGCATCGAACAGCACGCGGCGGCTCAGGCCGGTGACGCGATCGGCCAGGCGCTTGACCGCTTCCAGGTCGTGCTCAATCCACAGCACGGTCATGCCAGCGCGGCGCCAGTCGCCGAGCAGGCGCTCGAACACCTGGATCCCGGCTTCGTCGAGGGCCGACATCGGCTCGTCGAGCACCAGTAACTGTGGCGCGGGAATCAGCCCCTGGGCCAGCAGCACGCGCTGGCGCTCACCGCCGGACAGTGCGCCCATGCGCCGCTTGCGCTTTTCCAGCATGCCGACGCGGGTCAGGGCTTCGTCGATGGCCCTGGCGTAATGCTTCGACAGGCCGAGAAAGGCAGGTCGGCGCTGGCACATGGCGGCCATGAAGTCGTCGACGGTCATCGGCAGGCCGCGGTCGAACTCCAATGCCTGGGGCACGTAGCCGATGATGCCGACCTCGCCCTGCCAGGCCAGGCTGAGCGTGCCCTGGTGGGGCATCTGGCCGAGCAGGGTCTTGATCAGCGAACTCTTGCCGCCACCGTTGGGGCCGACCAGCGCATGCACGCTGCCCGGGCGCACCTTGAAGCTGACGTTGTCGAGGATCTGGGTGCGCCCCAGCACCAGGCTGACCTGCTGGAAGTCGAGGGTCGGGCCGATGGCCGCCACGCTCAGGTTCTCGGCTGCGGTCATTGGCCGGCGTCCTGGATGGCGCGCACCACGGTGTTCATGTTGTTGGCCATTTCCTTCTCGTACTTCTCGGCGCTGTATTCACCGTAGGAAATGTGCGACAGCGGGTAGAGCTTGACGCCCGACTCGCGCTGGATGGTTTCAACGTAGGTGGACGGGAAATCCAGCTCGGAGAAGATCACCTTGACGTCCAGCTCGCGCAATTGGTCGATGGTCTTCTTCAACTGGCTCGGGCTCGGCTCGATACCGTGGGCCGGTTCCACCACCGCGGTGACTTCCAGGCCGAACTCGCGCAGCAGGTAATCGTAGGCCGCATGCACGGTGGCCACGCGCAGGTCGGCGTTTGGCGCTTCGGTGAGCTGGGCGAGGGCATCGGCGCGCAGCTTGCGCAGGCGCTTGCCATAGGCGCGGGCATTCTGGGTGTAGGTCTTGGCGTTGTCCGGGTCGAGCTTGCCGAGTTCGCGGGCGATGTTGTTGACCTGGGCGATCGAGGCGCTGATCGACAGGAAGGTGTGCGGGTTGACCACCTTGCCGGCGCCACGAGCAGCGATGCCGGTGGCGGCCAGCAGCGGCACGTTGGCATTGGCCTCGATCACTTCGATATCCGGCTTCTCGCTGGCGGCGATCATGCGGTCGGCGAAGTCGTCATGGCCAACGCCGTTGAGCACCACCACGTCCAGCGAGCCGATACGCTTGATGTCCTCGGCCCGCGGCTCGTAGGCGTGGGGGTTGAAGCCGGCCGGAATCAGCGGCACCACCTCGGCCTTGTCGCCGACGATGTTGCTCACGTAGCTGTAGTAGGGGTGCAGGGTGATGCCGATGCGCAGCTTGGCATCGGCCGCGCTGGCAGCGCCGAGCAGCAGCAGGGCGCCGATGCTCAGGCGTGATAACAGAGGGCGTGCGCGGAAAAGGCGGGAAATGGGCATGGGCGGGCGGTCTTCTGTCGGATGAGTCGGAGGTGTCAGTGGCGATGTTGCCGGGTCACACCTGCGTCGTACTGGGAGGCGATCTGCTGCCAGCCGGCAGCGATCAGGGCCGGCGCATCGAGGCTGGCGGGCGCGCTGGCGGTGTTGCGATTGAGCCACACGTCGGCCTGCTCTCCTTCGGCGTCGAGGCGCATGAGCAGGGAGCCGGCGACGTCCAGCGCCTGGCTGGCACCGAAGTAGGCGGCCTCGTCACCGGGCAGCAAGTGCCACTGATGGCTGCCGCGGCTGGTGGCGCTGGCGTCGCTTACGAACGGCGGGAAGCCTTCGTCGGCCAGCTCGGCGGGGCTCAGCAGGGGCTGCTCTTCGTCGCGGCGAATGCGGATTTCGTCGGCGGCCACGCGCAGGTCGGCATAGATGCCCTGTTCGGCGGCAGTCAGGTCGCGGCGGGCATCGATCTGGTGACTGGCGATGGCGGTTTCGCTGTCCGTTTCGCCATGCCAGGCGACCACCGAGCCGGCCACCAGCACGATGACCAGGCACAGGACGAGCACGTAGAGGGTTTCATGACCGGCACCGGCGGGGCGTACGATCTGAACCGTCATGGAGTCTCGATTTCCGTGTGATCGATTTCGACGATATGACCGGGGCCGGCGTCGAACAGCACGTAGAACTCGCCTTCGGGTTTCTTGAAGGTCAGGGTCGAGTCGTCGGCCAGTTTGCCGGGCACCAGGATGCTCTCGTCATAGCCGATCACATCCAGGGTCACGCCGGCAGCGCCGCTGCCATCGGAGAAACCGCCGGTGCAGCGGATGTTCTCGGCATCGACTTCCTCGCACTGGCACATGGGGTTGTGAGCCAGGGCCAGGCCGCTCAGCGACAGCAGGGCGATACCTGCGACGCTGCGCAGGACGTTGGGCTTGATCATGGTTTGCCTCCTTGTTGTTTCTGCAGCCACGCGACGGTGGATGGGGATGCCTGTTCGAGCGGTACGGCGGCCTGATGCACGGAGCCGTCCCAGCCCTCCATGGTGATCCACAGCTCGGCGTCGGGCTTGGTGCGGTTCGGCAACGGCACGGTGGCGCCCATGCGGTAGGCGCTACCGAAGAAGATGCCGCCGGCGGCGCGCAGGCTGCGGGGCTTGCCGATGCGCAGGTAGGTGGCCTTGACCTGGCCGATGCATTCCTTGCACAGCGCACCGGTGAAGGTCTTCATGTAACCGGCCGGGCCGTCGAGTTCCGGTGGCGCGGCGCGAAATTCCGCCAGGGTGATCGACCAGGGGCCGACCGGGAATTCACCTACCGTGCGCTCGCCCAGGCCGCTGGTGCCGCGAAACAGCGCGACGTCGGCGAAGTACTTGGGCATGAACCCCAACGGGATGAGCACCAGCAGGATGTTGATGTGGAAGCGCCACTTGTACCAGAAGCGGCTCAGTGGCGAAGCGGGTTGTGCTGCCATGGCCTTGCTCATGCCTGAACCTCCCCGTTGTCGCTTGCGGTTTGCGGCTCACGCACCCGCGCCGGGCGCTTGATCACCTTGGCGGTGGCCTGGGCGGTGCGCTTGGTCCAGATCAGCAGACCGCTGAGCACCATCATGCTCAGCATCAGGCCGAAGAAGAACCAGATCATCTTCACCCACAGGCCGCCGAAGTCGCCGGTGTGCAGCGGGCGCATGGATTCGGTGACGAACTCCAGCTTGGAGCGATCCTCGAGCAGGCGCTGCTGGGCCACTTCGCCGGTGTAGGGGTTGATCGAGGCGCTCTGCATCATCAGCGGGTACCAGCCGCGCCCGCCGACGGAGATATGGTCATAGGCGTTGCTGGGCAGGCGGGTGAAGCTGACGTCCAGGCTCGGCACCTTGCCGATGGCGATGCGCGCCGCTTCGTCCACGTCGAGCATCGGGATCGGCTCGCCGGGGCGCACGTTCGGCACGTCCTCGCGGGCCACCACGGCGGGCACGCCTTCGGTGGAGATGGAAATCTGATTGTCGAACAAGATCGCCTGGATCAGGAACCAGATGCCGGTGATCGACACCACGGCGATGAACCAGATCGACCAGATGCCGCTCAGGCGGTGGAAGTCGCCCCAGAAGATCCGCGCGCCCTGGTTGAAACGCAGGCGCGGCTTGAAGAAGCCCTTCCAGAATTTCTTGTAGACCACGAGGCCCGTGATCAGCGACAGCAGCATGGGGATGCCCATCATCGACACCAGGTACCAGCCCCAGCTGAAACCGTTGGTGAAGGGCACCAGCCACCAGCCGTGCAGGGCGCGGGTGAACTGGCGGAAGTCGAACTCGGGGCTCACGCCCTGAATGGCGCCGGTGTAGGGGTTGACGTAGATGGTCGGGTTGCTGCCGTCCGGGTAGCTGACCCGCGCGGTGAGGGCGAAGTGCGATTCGTCAGGGCGGGCGATGGACTGCACCACCAGCTCCGGCTGGGCCTTCTTGATTTCGGCCAGCACCTGGCCGAAGGTCAGCAGCTCGGCGTCGTCCGAGGGTTTGCTGGCGCGTACGTCGGGGTTGGCCAACCAGACGATTTCCTGGCTGACCACCGCCAGGGTACCGGTGACGCAGACGATCAGCACGAAGAACCAGATCGGCAGAGCGAGCCAGCTGTGCACCAGGAACCAGATTTTTGAACGCGACTTCTTGGACATGAATATCAGTCTTGTCTGTGCGCCGCCGCCACTAGCATGGCAGGGCGATTTTGGTACGAACGACGCCTCGCCAACCGGTCGGCAGCGAGGCGTGTTAACCGACGACTGCGGCCAATGGCACGCACCCAGCGGTCAGTTACTTGTTAAGACGGATGAGAAGCCTAAAACCCGCAGCTGCAAATGAAAATAGTTATTTTATAGATTCGGATGTGCTGTTGCCGGTTTGCCGATAGACGCGGCGCATTTCCCCGGGCGTTTGTTGGAGCCAGCGCTTGAAGGCGCGCTGGAAGGCTTCGGCAGAAGCGAAGCCGAGCAGATAGGCGATTTCCCCGAACGACAGCTCGGTGTCGCGCACATAGGCAACGGCCAGATCACGCCGGGTTTCATTGATGATCGTGCTGAAACGCGTGCCTTCTTCGGCCAATCGGCGACGTAACGTCCAGCTCGGCAATTGCAGCTGACGGGCGATATCGTCCATGTCCGGCTCACGGCCATGTAGGCGCGGACCGATCAATTGAATGACCCGATCACGCATGCTTTTCGGCTGGGTCAGGCGCTCGAGCGCCTGCTCACAAAGTTGTAACAATTCATTCCATGTGCCGGGGCAATGAACGGGATTGCGCAGATTGAGCGCTTTCTGGTCGAGCCGCAGGCCATTGAAGTCGGCTTCGAAGAGAGGAGGGCAGCCAAACTCCAGCGGATAGCGCTCGGCGTACTCCGGTGCGCTGAATTCCAGCTGCAGCGCCTGGGCGGTCAGTGGCGTGCGCACCAACGTGCCCAGTTGCTGTAGCCAGGCGGCTAGCACGGTGTCGACGACAAAGCGGTTGTAGGCGTTATAGGGGCCGATGGAGTGAAAGCGCAGCCAGGCGCCGCTGCTGTCTTCCTGCAGGCTGGAGCGGCCCCGGTAGTTGGAGGCATAGAGCGCCTCGAAACGGATCAGCGTGCGGGCCGCCTCACGTACGGTAGGCGCCTGGGCTGCGGCGATACCGGCCAGCCCCAGGCGATGCAGGTAGGCAAAGCGGCCCATCACCAAGCCCAGGGCCGGCTCACCAGTCAGCACGACGGCGGCATGGCCCAGATGCATATAGCGGGGAATCGATAGCCGCGCCCGCGGTTCGGCCAGCCGCGCGGCGTCGAAACCGTAGTGCTCGAGCAGTGGTTGCGCGGCGTGGCCAAGGTGCTCGATGGCATCGGCCAGGCTGTGCAGGTAGCCAACGGAGAGATCGCCCAGGCGAATGGCGGCAGGTTTCATCAAAGTAAGGCGTTGGAGGAGATGCGCCAGCGTAGCCTGGTCGCCGGCGGGCTGCCAGCGGCGCTGTTATACATGATCATTAATTTGTTATTTACGATCATTGAGCAGGTGCATCTGCTTCACTATCGTCTGTGCCATACGACCGCTGCCCGCGCAGGCTGCGGCAATTCCGTGACCGACGCCGATGGACTGACACCATGACCGCCTACCCGCACCTGCTCGCACCCCTGGATCTGGGGTTCGTGACCTTGAAGAACCGCACCCTGATGGGTTCCATGCACACTGGCCTGGAAGAGAAACCGGGTGGTTTCGAGCGTATGGCTGCGTATTTCGCCGAGCGCGCCCGCGGCGGCGTCGGCCTGATGGTCACCGGCGGCATCGCGCCGAACGAGGAGGGCGGCGTATACGCTGGCGCGGCCAAGCTGAGCACGCCTGAGGAAGCCGACAAGCATCGCATCGTCACCGAGGCGGTGCATAAGGCGGGCGGGCTGATCTGCATGCAGATCCTGCACGCCGGGCGCTATGCGTATAGCCCCAAACAGGTGGCGCCAAGCGCCATTCAAGCACCGATCAACCCGTTCAAGCCTCAGGAGTTGGACGAGGCGGGCATCGAGAAACAGATCGCCGACTTCGTCAATTGCTCGTCGCTGGCCCAGCAGGCCGGCTATGACGGCGTCGAGATCATGGGTTCCGAAGGCTACTTCATCAATCAGTTCCTGGTCGCCCACACCAACCAGCGCACCGATCGCTGGGGCGGCAGTTACGCCAACCGCATGCGCCTGCCGGTGGAGATCGTGCGCCGGGTGCGCGAAGCGGTCGGCCGCGACTTCATCATCATCTATCGCCTGTCGATGCTCGACCTTGTCGAGGGCGGCAGCACCTGGGACGAGATCGTGACCCTGGCCAAGGCCATCGAGACGGCCGGCGCCACCCTCATCAACACCGGCATCGGCTGGCACGAGGCGCGCATCCCGACCATCGCCACCAAGGTGCCGCGCGCGGCGTTCACCAAGGTCACCGCCAAGCTGCGCGGCGAGGTGAAGGTCCCGCTGATCACCACCAACCGCATCAACACTCCGGAAGTGGCCGAGCAGGTGCTGGCCGAAGGCGATGCCGACATGGTGTCCATGGCGCGGCCGTTCCTGGCTGACCCCGAGTTCGTCAACAAGGCCGCCGCAGGCCGCGCCGACGAGATCAATACCTGCATCGGCTGCAACCAGGCATGCCTGGACCATACCTTCGGCGGCAAGCTGACCACCTGCCTGGTCAACCCGCGCGCCTGCTATGAAACCGAGTTGAACTACATTCCTACCGCCACGTTGAAAAAGATCGCCGTGGTCGGCGCCGGGCCTGCCGGCCTTGCCGCTGCCACCGTGGCGGCCGAGCGTGGGCACAGCGTGACGCTGTTCGATGCTGCCAGTGAAATCGGCGGCCAGTTCAACGTCGCCAAGCGCATTCCGGGCAAGGAGGAGTTCTTCGAGACTCTGCGCTACTTCAAGCGCAAGCTGGAAGTCACCGGCGTCGACGTGCGCCTCAATATTCGGGTGAGCGCAAGCGAGCTGATCGACGGCGGCTTCGACGAGATTCTCCTGGCCACCGGCATCGTTCCGCGCACGCCGGCGATTCCAGGTGTCGAGCATGTCAAGGTGATCAGCTATCTGGACGCCATTCTGCAGCGCAAGCCAGTAGGCCCGCGCGTGGCGGTGATCGGCGCCGGCGGTATCGGCTTCGACGTCAGCGAATTCATCACCCACGCCGGGCCTGCGACCAGCCTGGATCGTGAAGCGTTCTGGAAGGAGTGGGGCATCGACCTGGCCCTTGAAGCCCGCGGCGGCGTCGCCGGCGTGCAGCCGCAGGTCGAGCCGGCGGCACGCCAGGTGTTCCTGTTGCAACGCAAGAAAAGTAAGGTCGGCGACGGCCTGGGCAAGACCACCGGCTGGATCCACCGCGCGGGCCTGAAGAACAAGCAGGTACAGATGATTAACGCCGTCGAGTACCTGCAGATCGACGACCAAGGCCTGCATATCCGCGTCGGCGAAGGTGAGCCCCAGGTGTTGCCGGTAGATACGGTGATTCTCTGCGCCGGCCAGGAGCCGCTGCGTGAACTGCAGGACGCGCTGGTCGCGGCTGGCCAGTCCGTGCACTTGATCGGCGGCGCCGACGTGGCTACCGAGCTGGATGCCAAGCGCGCGATCAACCAAGGGTCGCGGTTGGCGGCGGAGCTCTAGGAACCTGTTCGCGGTCTTGTTGGGCGACATTAAACAGGCTGCTGCAAGGCCGAAACGGTCGTTGAGCATGTAGGAGGGGCGTTAGCCCCGAGCTATATTGGTGTGCGCAAAGAGCTCGCGGCTAAAGCCGCTCCTACGAAAGTATTCCGCACATTGGTCGCTCCCGCCACTTTGCAATCAAAGCGCTGCAGCCGAGCTGAACGATCGTGAACAGGCTCTAATTTGCACTTTCGGTCGATCTCCACCGAACCGGTCACAGTTCGGTCGTACCGTTCGTCCTGTGGCCGAGTGACTGCCAACCGGGTCACACAGCCTGTCACAGGTTCTCGCCTAGACTTGCCTGGCTGCCGCTCTATTGCGGCGGCTCGAAACCGTCATTAGCTGTGGAGAACATCGATGAGCAAGCCGCAACTGATCGAGGCCGTGATGTTCTTCGCCCCGGACGGCAGCATCGGCAAGCAGATGTTCTACACCGAGTTCGAGACCCTGCTCGATGGCCTGGTGAAGATGCCGACCTTGGCCGACGAGCAGGTGCGCGCGGTCTACGTGGTGATCAGCGGTCGCCTGCAGATTCGCTCGGCAGTGTTCTTCTATCTGGATTTCGACGAACACGGCGCACCTGACGCCGGATGGAACATTCCCCTGCAGCAGATGGCCGAGCGTGCCGGCCGTGGCCCTGACCTGGGCGGCGGGCCAATACGCCTGGCCTGCCGCAGCCAGTGCCCGGTGTCCTGGCACCAGATGCACCTCTGGGACCCGAGCCTGGTGCCTGGCAATAACGATCTGGCCACCCTGCGCGACACGGTACGCGCCAACAGCCTCGGCATTGTGCTGCAGGAAGAGGAAGCCGCGGCCGTGACGCCGGAACGCCTGCAGGTGGCGTCCGAGGATCAGTGGTACGCCGTCGATCCCGCCCGCGACATGGCCGAAAAACTGGCCGAGCGGCTCTCCCACGATTACCGGCAAAAGGCCGCGCAACTGGTTCGCCAGCAACGTGAGCGGCTATCGGCCCTGGCCACCGAACACCAGGCCGAGCTGGCCCGCGCGACCGCCCGCAGCGAAGCGCAACTGGCCGAGCTGCAGGGGCAGATGCAGGCACTGCGTCAAGCGTTGCGCCAGCAGGAAGGGCTCAACCAGAACCTCAAGGCTCAGCTGGCCGAGCAGCTGGAAGTGCAGCAGAGCGAACGCGAGGAGATGGCGGTGCGGGTGCGCGCCGCCGAGCGTCACGCCCGCACCGAGCGGGAGATTCTGCGTGAGCAGTTCGACGAGGAACTGCGCGCCCGCATTCTGGCCACCCAGGCCGTTGCCGAGGAACAAGCGCGCCGCCGTGAGAGCGAAGCCGCCCAGCGCGGCGCCAGTCAGGTGCTCGAGCGCCTGGCCGCCCAGGGCGTGGTGTTCGTGGTCTTCCACCCTGGTGCCGGGCACCTGACCGTGCCGCTGCAGGATGTCGACCGCTACCTGGCCAGCCCGCTGGCTTATGCCGCGAGCAAATGTTTCGTGCCGGAAAGCCAGTATCGCCAGTGGCTGGAGCACTACCAGCGCCCGCGCTGCGAAGGTTTGCAAAGCAATGGTGAACGTTGCGGTGCGGCCCTCGAACGGGTCGAGACGCCCGGGCGTTTTGTCGCCGGTGACTCCAACTGCTGCATGCTGCATAAGAGCGCGCTGCTGCGCACCGTGGGTTAACAGGCCGTTGAAGAACTACCTACGTTGCCATTGCTGCGTTAAAAACCGCCTCAAAATGCTCATGTACAACTCGTACACTCCGCTTTTTTGGCGGTTTTTTCCTTGCACTGGCTGCCTCGCCTACGTTTTTCAACGGCCTGTTAAACTAGCGGCCTTTTCCGGGCCGCTTCTTCATGACCTCGATTCCACGCTCCGCCATCAGCGCCTGGCATCCCCAGGCGCCGCTGCAGCGCCTGCATTTCGACTGGCTGGCAGGCGTCGAGCTGGCGGTGCTGCGTCTGGATCTGATCGATCCGCTAGTCAGCGGTAACAAGTGGTTCAAGCTCGCGCCCCATCTGCGCCTTGCCGCTGAGCAGGGCGCCGGCGGCATCATCAGTCTCGGCGGTGCCCACTCCAATCATCTGCATGCACTGGCGGCCGCTGGGCAGCGCTTTTCGTTCCCCACGGTCGGCCTGCTGCGCGGTCATCCGCAAGACACGCCTACTGCTCAGGATTTGCAGCGTTTCGGCATGCAGCTGCACTGGCTGGGCTATGGCGGCTATCGCGAGCGGCATCGGGCCAATTTCTGGGAACCCTGGCAGGCGCGCTATCCAGGCTGTATGCCGGTGCCCGAGGGCGGTGGAGGGTTGCCCGGTGCGCTGGGCTGTGCGGATTTGCCCAGCATGGTGGCTGCGCAATTGCCGGCGCTGGGTTGGGACGACTATCACGGCTTGTGGCTTGCGGCGGGGACCGGCACCACCCTGGCCGGGCTGGTGATTGGCGAAGGCGGGCAGCGCACCGTGCACGGCGCCCTGGCGGTGCCGCTGGACCATGGCGTCCCCGAACAGGTGCGTGCGCTACTGACCGAGGCGGGGTGCGACGACATCGGATACCAGTTGCTGGACGCTTGCCGCGGCGGCTTCGCGCGTCAGGATGCCGAGTTGCTGGCCTTTATGGCGCAGTGCGAGGTGCAGAGCGGCTTGCCGCTGGAGCCGCTATACACCGCCAAGGCGCTCCTGGCCTTGCGTGACGCCATTGGGCGAGGCGACATCAGGGCAGGCAGGCGACTGATTTTCGTGCACACCGGCGGCCTGCAGGGCCGTCGCGCCGCTCTCATGGCAGATTCAGCGCGCTGAAGGCGGCGCGCCACCGGGTTCGGTGCCGCTGTTGGGCCAGTCATCGGCGACCAGAAAAATGCGCTGGCGCTCGGCAAGCGCGCCATTGCGATCAGGCTGCAGATCGACCAGCAACTGGGCGCCGGCTTCCGCGGGCAGCGCTTGCAGCCAGCTCTGCAAATGAGCCTCGGACCAGCTCTGCGTCGCCGGCAGTTTAGCCGGTGCCAGCCAGGCACTGCGCGGCAGCGGTTGCCAGTGGGCATCTCCATGCTCAGCCTGCAGCGCCGCCCATTGCCGGCGATGCAGCCAGCGCCCGCGCAGATGCGCGGTTTCGGCGCCGGGCGGCGGTGGATGATCCAGACCGTGAGGATAGAAGAGATAGCCACCCAGCCACATCGAGGCCTGGATCGGCGCGTCGGTTAGCGCCTGCAAGGTTTGCCGCGCTTCGGGCGAAGCCGACAAGGGCAACTGGTGAGTGGCCAGATGATCGAGCTTGAGATCCAGACGATCACGGCCGCCCGGGCCGATCCAGTGTCCGGGTGCACCGGGCGGCTGGCCCAGGTACAGCTTGATCGCCAGCTCCACATGGTGCACGCCGCTGCCATCGCGCAGCAGCAGGTCCAGCTCGCCCAGGGTATGGCCGCCCTGGCGGATCGGCAGGTTGGCCGCCAGTATCTCGATACCCGGCGCCGCGTGCAGGGCGAACTGCCACAGGCGCTCGTAGTAGAGGCCCAGACGCCGCACCGAGCTGCGCGACAGCCATTCGTACAGCGCTTGCGGATTTTCGTCCTGACACTGCAACCAGTCGGCCAGTAGATCCGGTTCGGCCGCCCAGCTACTGGCGATGAGAGGATGGCGCTGTGGCCAGGACGTACGGGCGAGCAGGGGCGGCGAAAGCAGCGTCCAGGCCAGGTCGCGCACGGCAGGTTCGCTGAGGTGGCGGGGCAGGTCGGCAAGCGCGGTGAAAGGATTCATCGCTGTAGCATAGGCGCTAGCTGGCATTGGCGTCAGGGTTTGCTGGCGCAGGGTGCCTTCGCCCATAATCCAGGCCATTAGAGCCAGAGCCTCGCGGGAGCCCCATGGAGCAGTTTCGTAATATCGGCATCATCGGCCGCCTGGGCAGCACCCAGGTGCTCGACACCATCCGCCGCCTGAAGAAATTCTTGCTCGAGCGCCAGCTGCACGTGATTCTCGACGACACCATCGCCGAAGTGCTGCCGGGCCACGGCCTGCAGACCTCGGCGCGCAAGCACCTGGGCGAGTTCTGCGATCTAGTGATCGTGGTCGGCGGGGACGGCAGCATGCTCGGCGCCGGTCGCGCCCTGGCGCGCCACAAGGTGCCGGTGCTGGGCATCAACCGCGGCAACCTGGGTTTTCTCACCGATATTCGCCCCGACGAGCTGGAGTCCAAGGTCGCCGAGGTACTGGAAGGCAATTACCTGACCGAGAACCGCTTTCTGCTCGAAACCGAGGTGCGCCGGCATTCCGAGGCCATCGGCCAGGGCGATGCGCTCAACGACGTGGTGCTGCACCCGGGCAAGTCGAACCGGATGATCGAGTTCGAGCTGTATATCGATGGCCAGTTCGTCTGTAGCCAAAAGGCCGACGGTTTGATCGTCGCCACGCCAACCGGCTCCACGGCTTACGCGCTGTCCGCTGGCGGGCCGATCATGCATCCCAAGCTCGATGCCATAGTCGTGGTGCCGATGTACCCGCACACGCTGTCCAGCCGGCCCATCGTGGTCGATGGCAACAGCGAGTTGAAGATCGTCGTCTCCAAGGACCTGCAGCTCTACCCGCAGGTGTCGTGCGACGGCCAGAACCATTTCACCTGTGCGCCGGGCGACACCATCACGGTACGCAAGAAATCCCAGAAGCTGTGCCTGATCCATCCGCTGGATCACAACTACTACGAGGTCTGCCGTACCAAGCTGGGTTGGGGTAGCCGACTCGGCGGAGGCGACTGATGCAGCTCGATCCGTCTCGCGGTTATGACCTGATCGGTGATGTGCACGGCTGCGCCAACACCCTGGTGCGCCTGCTCGAACGCATGGGTTATCGCCGCCAGGACGGCGTGTGGCGGCACCCGCAGCGCATGGCGATCTTCCTCGGCGACCTGATCGACCGGGGGCCGCGCATCCGCGAGGCCGTGCACCTGGTGCACGACATGGTGCGCGCCGGCGAGGCGCTGTGCATCATGGGCAATCATGAATTCAACGCCCTGGGCTGGATGACCCCGGCGCCACCGGGCAGCGGACGCGCCTTCGTGCGTGAGCACACGGCGCGGCACGAACGGCTGATCGGCGAGACCTTGCGGCAGTTCGAGGCCTACCCGGATGAATGGCGCGACATGCTGGCGTGGTTCTATGAAATGCCGCTGTTTCTCGACGCCGGCCATTTCCGCGTGGTGCACGCCTGCTGGGACGAGGCGATGATCGCCTCGCTGCGCGGGCAATTTCCCAGCGGCTGCATCGACGAACACTTCCTGCAGGCCTCGGCCATTCCCGGCAGCTTCGCCTGCACGGTGCTCGACCGCCTGCTGCGCGGCACCGACATGCGTCTGCCGGGCGGGCTGACCATGACCAGCAGCGATGGCTTCACCCGCTCGTTCTTCCGCACCAAGTTCTGGGCCGGCAACCCGCTGACCTACGGCGACGTGCAGTTTCAGCCCGACCCGCTGCCCGAGCAGGTGGCCTGCCTGCCGCTCAGCGAAGAAGACCGGGCGCAACTGCTGACCTACGGCCCCGATCAGCCGCCGCTGTTCGTCGGCCACTACTGGCGCAGCGGCACGCCGGCGCCGATCTGCCCCAACATTGCCTGCCTCGACTACAGCGCGGTGATGTACGGCAAGTTGGTGGCCTACCGGCTGGACCAGGAAAAGCGTCTGGACCCGGCCAAGTTCGTCTGGGTCGAGGTCGAACGGCCGGGGCCGGCGCGATGAGCCCGGTGATCGCCCTGCGTGCGCCGCTGGACGAGGACCTGGCGGGATTCATCACCTTGCTGGCCAGACTGGGCGTGCCGCACCGTGTGGCCGAGCAGGGCAACGAGCAGGTGCTCTGGGTGCCGGATGAACAGATCGCCGGTCAGGTGCGCGAGCTGTATGCGCGGGTACCCCAGGGCGACCCGAATTTCCAGCCTGCACATGCACCGGTTGCCAGCTCCCCACCCGGCATCGCCGCCCAGGCCAGGCGCAGCCCGCTGACTCTGGTCGTGCTGGCGCTGACCCTGCTGGTCGCGCTGTTGACCTGGGGCGGCGAAGACTACGACGTGGTGCGCTGGCTGAGTTTCGTCGACTTCCATATCGACGGGCAGTACATCTATTTCGCGACCTTCGCCCAGGCCATGGACAGCGGCCAGTGGTGGCGCCTGCTGACGCCCATGCTGCTGCACTTCGGCATTCTGCATCTGGCGATGAACGGCCTGTGGTACTGGGAATTGGGCCGGCGCATCGAGGCGCACCAGGGCGCGCTGATGCTGTTGTTGCTGACGCTGTGGTTCGGGCTTGCCGCCAATGTGGCGCAGTACGTCTACGGCGGGCCGGCGCTGTTCGGCGGTTTGTCCGGTGTGCTCTACGGGCTGCTTGGCCACTGCTGGTTGTTCCAGTGGTTGGCGCCGAATGCGGCGTACCGGTTGCCACGAGGTGTGCTGGTGAGCATGCTGGTGTGGCTGCTGATTTGCATGACCGGCGTCTTCGAGCTGCTGCAGTTCGGCGCCATCGCCAACGCCGCTCATGTCGGCGGGCTCGTCGCTGGTTGCCTCACCGGCGCCATCGGCGGGCTGTTGGCTCGCCAAATGACGCGGCGCTGAGCGTCGCCAGCGCCTCGGCTTGGCGGGTCAGATAGGGTAGAATCGGGGCTTTTCCAGCCCTGGAGTCAGCCATGTCCTCCTTCGTCGAACTGATCCGCAACATCACTCCGGACGTGTATGAAAGCCTCAAGCTGGCCGTGGAGATCGGCAAGTGGCCGGACGGCCGCAAGCTCACCCAGGAGCAGAAGGAGCTGAGCCTGCAGGCGATGATCGCCTGGGAAATCGAGAACCTGCCCGAGGACCAGCGTACCGGTTACATGGGCACGTCCGAATGCGCGTCGAAATCCGCGCCGATTCCCAACATTCTGTTCAAATCCTCGGAAACCCTGCACTGATGTTAGAAGTAGCCCGCGGCGCCCTGAGCAAGATGGCAACCCAGCTCGATGCGCCGGTGCAATACGCGTTTCGCCTGGGTGACGAGCAGGTCGCCGTCAACCCGATGATCGGCAAGACCGTGCGCCTGGAGTTTCTCGGCGCCATTCATTGCAGCCATTGTGGCCGCAAGACCAAGTCCAGCTACAGCCAGGGCTATTGCTATCCCTGCATGCAGAAGCTGGCCCAGTGCGACCTGTGCATCATGAGCCCCGAGCGCTGCCACTACGACGCCGGCACGTGCCGCGAGCCGAGCTGGGGCGAGCAGTTCTGCATGACCGACCACGTGGTCTACCTGGCCAACTCGTCAGGCATCAAGGTCGGTATCACCCGCGCCACGCAGATTCCCACCCGCTGGATCGACCAGGGCGCCACCCAGGCGCTGCCGATCATGCGGGTCGCCACCCGTCAGCAGTCGGGCTTCGTCGAAGACCTGCTGCGCAGCCAGGTGGCGGACAAGACCAATTGGCGTGCCTTGCTCAAGGGCGACGCGGCGCCGGTCGACCTGCTGCACGTGCGCGAGCAGATCTTCGATGCCTGCGCCGGTGGCATCACCGAGCTGCAACAGCGCTTCGGCCTGCAGGCAGTGCAGCCGCTCAATGAGCAGAGCGTGGTGGAAATCCGCTACCCGATCGAGGCGTATCCGGCGAAGATCACCAGCTTCAACCTGGACAAGAATCCCATCGCCGAAGGCACGCTGCTCGGCATCAAGGGCCAGTACCTGATGTTCGACACGGGCGTCATCAACATTCGCAAGTACACCGCGTACCAGATCGCCGCCAGCTGCGCCGCCTGACCGGCAGGCGCGGCCGACACCATTCACCCGCTTGCCGCGCCCGCTGGCGTGGCATCGAAGAGGTTCCCATGCGCACCGAGCAATCGAAGACCATCTACCTCAAGGACTATCAGGCGCCGGATTACCTGATCGACGAAACCCACCTGACCTTCGAGCTGTTCGAGGATCACACCCTTGTGCACGCCCAGTTGGTGATGCGCCGCAATCCGGCGCTGTCCGCCGAGCTACCGGCGCTGGTGCTCGATGGCCAGCAGCTGGAGCTGCTGCATCTCAAGCTCGATGACCGTGAACTCGCTGCTGGCGACTATCAGCTCACCGACAGCACGCTCAGCGTACAGCCGACCCAGGCCAGCTTCGTCATCGACAGCACCGTGCGCATCCACCCGGAAAGCAACACCGCGCTGGAAGGCCTGTACAAGTCCAGTGGCATGTTCTGCACCCAGTGCGAGGCCGAGGGCTTTCGCAAGATCACCTATTACCTCGACCGCCCGGACGTGATGAGCAGCTTCACCACCACGCTCAGCGGCGACAAGCAGAAGTACCCGATCCTGCTGTCGAACGGCAATCCGATCGCTAGTGGCGAGGAAGACGACGGCCGCCACTGGGCGACCTGGGAAGACCCGTTCAAGAAACCGGCCTACCTGTTCGCCCTGGTGGCCGGCGACCTGTGGTGCGTCGAAGACAAATTCACCACCATGAGCGCCCGTGAAGTGACGCTGCGCATCTACGTCGAGCCGGAAAACATCGACAAGGTGCAGCACGCCATGGACAGCCTGAAGAAGTCCATGAAGTGGGACGAAGAGGTGTATGGCCGCGAGTACGACCTGGACATCTTCATGATCGTCGCGGTCAACGACTTCAACATGGGGGCCATGGAGAACAAGGGCCTCAACATCTTCAACTCCAGCGCCGTGCTGGCCCGCGCCGAGACCGCCACCGATGCCGCGCACCAGCGTGTCGAAGCGATCGTCGCCCACGAGTACTTCCATAACTGGTCCGGCAACCGCGTGACCTGCCGCGACTGGTTCCAGCTGTCGCTCAAGGAGGGCTTCACGGTATTCCGTGACGCGGGCTTCTCGGCGGACATGAACTCGCCGACGGTCAAGCGCATCCAGGACGTCGCCTACCTGCGCACCCACCAGTTCGCCGAGGACGCCGGCCCCATGGCCCACCCGGTGCGCCCGGATGCGTACATGGAAATCTCCAACTTCTACACCCTGACCATCTACGAGAAAGGCGCCGAAGTCCTGCGCATGATCCACACCCTGCTGGGCGCCGAAGCATTCCGCAAGGGCTCGGACCTGTACTTTGAGCGCCACGATGGCCAGGCCGTGACCTGTGACGATTTCGTCAAGGCCATGGAAGATGCCAGCGGCGTCGACCTGACCCAGTTCAAGCGCTGGTACACCCAGGCCGGTACGCCGCGCCTGGCGGTGACCGAGCAATACGATGCCGCCGCCAAGACCTACACCCTGACCTTCACCCAGAGCTGCCCGGCCACGCCAGGGCAGAGCGAGAGCAGCAAGTTGCCGTTCGTGATTCCGGTGGAGCTGGGCCTGCTGGACGGGCAGGGCAATGACCTGCCGCTGCGCCTGCAGGGCGAAGCCGCCGCGGTGGGCGGCAACCGCGTGCTGTCGGTGACCGAGGCGCAGCAGTCGTTCACTTTCGTCGATGTTGCCGAAAAGCCTTTGCCGTCGCTGCTGCGCGGATTCAGCGCGCCGGTGAAACTGAGCTTCGCCTACGACCGCGACCAGCTGATGTTCCTGATGCAGCATGACAGCGACGGTTTCAACCGCTGGGAAGCCGGCCAGCAGCTCAGCGTGCAAGTGCTCCAGGAACTGATCGGCCAATACCAGCGCGGCGAAGCACTGGTGCTCGATCAGCGCCTGGTCAGTGCACTGCGCACCTTGCTGCAGGACGACACGCTGGATCAGGCCATGGTCGCCGAAATGCTGTCGCTGCCGGGCGAGGCCTACCTCACCGAAATCAGCGACATCGCCGATGTCGACGCCATTCACGGCGCCCGCGAGTTCGCCCGTCAGCAGTTGGCCGACGCGCTGTTCGAGCCGCTGCGGCAGCGCTACCAGGCCAACCGCGAGGTGTCGCGCAACACGCCGTACGTGGCCGAAGCCGAGCACTTCGCCCGCCGCGCCCTGCAGAACATCGCGCTGTCCTATCTGATGCTGAGCGACAAGCCCGAGGTGCTGGTCGCGGCGCTCGATCAGTTCGAGAACAGCGACAACATGACCGAGCGGCTGACGGCCCTGGCGGTGCTGGTCAATTCGCCATTCGAGGCCGAGCGTAGCAAGGCCCTCGACGCCTTTGCCGAGCACTTCAAGGACAATGCGCTGGTCATGGATCAGTGGTTTAGCGTGCAGGCCGCCAGCACCTTGCCGGGCGGGCTGGCCCGTGTGCAGGCGTTGATGGAGCACCCGGCGTTCACCCTGAAGAACCCCAACAAGGTGCGCGCGCTGATCGGCGCGTTCGCCGGGCAGAACCTGGTGAACTTCCATGCCATCGACGGCAGCGGCTACCGCTTCCTGGCCGATCAGGTGATCGTGCTCAACGCGCTGAACCCGCAAATCGCCTCGCGCCTGCTGGCGCCGCTGACCCGCTGGCGCAAATACGGCGCTGAACGTCAGGCGCTGATGAAGGCCGAGCTTGAGCGCATTCTCGCCTCCGGCAAGCTGTCGCCCGATGTCTACGAGGTGGTCAGCAAGAGCCTGGCCTGAGCCCGTGCCCGGGGCGGCAATCGCCGTCCTGGGTAGCAAGGCTTTTTGATCTCCCCGCGGCGTCCGTTCTGGACGCCGTTTTTCTTCCCGCCAATCACCTGCTCGCTGTTACCAGCGGCCTTGGTGGTAACAATTTTTTGTTACTTCGAGGAATGAAAAGCTAACGCCGCGCTTGGCGACGCCCTTACTATCGCCGCCGCTGTCGCGATGCTGGCATTTAGCCGTGATTTTTTTCCGTCACTGATGGGTTTCGACAGCCTGCTGAAAGTGTTTGTGAGCCATTCTGGGTCGCTAATCGGCTGTTGCTGGTCAGTGGCCGACCAGTCACAAAGGGACGCTACGGAGCTGCTCTAGAAAAGCGCTTTCAGCTAATACGATCGTTTGAATTGGCACCAAGGTTGCACTGCAGTGTGCAGTGACGCCAGCCAGTCCAAGGTCATCGCCGGGTGCCAAGTCAGGCACCCGTAAGGCCTGCCAGAAAAACGGGTCGCACGAACAATGACTGTCTGTCTGCGGAGTAAGTATTCAATGCGTATCAAGTCCCTCGAGCAGGCCCCGCGGGCAAGAGCCGGCTTCGCCCTGGCCGGCATGCTGCCGTTGCTGGCGGCGGCGCCTGCCCAGGCCGCGGAGTTCAGCTTCGCCGATAACGAGATCAGCGGCTCGCTGGACACCACCCTGTCCTACGGGCAGCTGTGGCGCGTGCAGGGGCAAAGCAGGGACAACGACGACGTCAACGTCAACGACGGTAACCGCAATTTCGACACCGGGCTGGTCTCCGAGGTGTTCAAGGTCACCTCCGATCTGGAGATGAACTACCAGAACTACGGTCTGTTCGTGCGCGGCACGGCGTTCTATGACACGCAGATCATGGACAAGCGCAACGACTACTACAACGGCAACCGGATCGCACAGCCCAGCCAGAACACGCCCAACGATGACCGTTTCACCCGCGACACGCGGCATGCTGCAGGTCGCGATGCGCAGATTCTCGACGCCTACATCTACGGCAACTGGGACGTCGCCGAGCACCCGCTCAGTGCGCGCCTGGGGCGCCAGGTGTTCAACTGGGGCGAAGGCCTGTTCTATCGCGGCGGGGTGAACACCAGCAACCCGGTGGATGGCGCGCGCTTCCGCCTGCCCGGCGCCGAACTCAAGGAAGTGCTGATTCCCGTCGAGGCGGTCAGCTTCAATATCGGCCTGACCGACAACCTGTCGATGGAGACCTTCTACCAGTTCAAATGGAAGGAAAGCGCCATCGACCCGGTGGGCAGCTATTTCTCGGAGACCGATCTGTTCGCCGAGGGTGGCAGTACGGCGTATGCGCGAAACGCCGCGCTAGGCGGCACCGATTTTCGTAGCAACTACAGCGCTTTGAGTGCGCTCAGGGCTGGCGGGCTGCAGGGCACCGAGTATCTGGACAGCAACGGTTACTTCAAGGCCGCCTCCATCGGCTCGGATCTGAAGGCCAAGGACGACGGCCAGTTCGGCGTTGCCTTCCGTTACATCGCCGAACAGCTGAACTCGACCGAATTTGGCTTCTACTTCGTCAATTACCACTCCAAGGAGCCGACGCTCCATGCCGATCTGAATGGCTTCTCGGGGCTTGACCTGGATGCGCTTACCGCAGCCGCCAGCAGCAACGCGATCAGCAGTTATTCGACGCTGCAGACATTGGCCGGTTTAGGCAATACCACTGCTCAGCAACTGCTCGGTCTGGTCAACGGCGCCGCCACCGTCGATGCCGCCAATCAGATCAATGCCCAGCGCGAGTATGTCGAAAACATCCGCATGTACGGCTTCAGCTTCAACACCACCGTGGGCGATGCCTCGCTGTTCGGTGAGCTGACCTACCGGCCCAACTTGCCAATCGCCATTGCCGCCACCAACGACTTGCTCGGTGATCTGCTGCGTCAGGCGCCGCTTTTGGTGCAGGGGCAACAGGGCAACATCGGCGGCCAGGCGCTGCAGCTGGGTGACCAGATCCGTAACTACGAGCGCGTCGAGGCCTATGACGCGTCGCTTGGCACCATTTACAACTTCGGGCCGTCCTTGGGTTTCGATGCGCTGACCGGGGTGGCCGAGCTGGCCTCCGAGCACCTGCGTGGCAGCGACCTGAAGTACACCGCCTTCGATGGCTCGACCCGCTATTACTCGGGCCGCGGCGACTCGTCCTATACCTTCGGCTACGGGCGCAGCTACCAGGTCAACCGCAATGCTTACGGCTACACCCTGGTGCTGTCGGGCACCTGGAACGACGTGTTCGCCGGGGTGAACCTGTCGCCCTACGTCGTCTATCGTGACGATTTCGAAGGCAACTCCTACCAGACCGGGCGTTTCGTCGAGGGCCGCAAGGCTTACACCCTCGGTATGAAGGCGGCGTACATGAACAGCCTGGAAGCCGAACTGCAATACACCGAGTTTTCCGGCGGTGGCAACAACAACGCCGTGCGCGACCGCGACAACATCGGCGTCAACGTCAAATACTCCTTCTGATCACGGGGATAGAGCATGCTGAACATCAAGGGTGTCGCCGTCGCGCTGGTGCTGCTGGCTGGCAACAGCATGGCCGCGGTAGCGCCGCAGGACGCCGCCAAGCTCGGCAGTAGCCTGACGCCGCTGGGTGCCGAAAAGGCTGGCAACGCTGCCGGCACCATTGCGGGCTGGACCGGTGGCATCACCCAGGCACCAGCCGGTTACAAGGGCTCGGGCACCCACCATGTCGACCCGTTCGCCGCCGACAAGCCGCTGTTCACCATCACTCGTGCCAACTTGGCTCAGTACCGTGATCAGCTGACGCCTGGACAGGTGGCGTTGTTCGAGACCTATCCGGATAGCTTCCAGATGCCGGTCTACCCCAGCCGTCGTTCGGGCTCGGCGCCGCAGTGGGTATATGCCAACACCGCCAAGAACGCAGTCAGCGCCAAGCTGCTCGACGGAGACAATGGTTTCGCCGATGCCTACGGCGGCATCCCGTTCCCGATTCCACAGAACGGCGTGGAAGCCCTGTGGAACCACATCGCCCGCTACCGCGGCACCTACGTGGTGCGCCGTGCCTCGGAAGTGGCGGTGCAGCGCAACGGCTCCTTCTCGCTGGTCACCTCGCAGCAGGAAGCGCTGTTCAAGTTCTATGACCCCAAGGGCAGCTACGCCAACCTGAACAACATCCTGTTCTACTACCTGTCGTTCACCCGCAGCCCAGCGCGTCTGGCTGGCGGTGCGGTGCTGGTCCACGAGACCCTCGATCAGGTCAAGGAGCCGCGCCAAGCCTGGGGTTACAACGCCGGCCAGCGCCGGGTGCGCCGCGCGCCGAACCTCGCCTACGACACGCCGATCTCAACGGCCGATGGCCTGCGCACCGCCGATGACACCGACATGTTCAACGGCGCCCCGGATCGCTACGACTGGAAGCTGCTCGGCAAGCGCGAGATCTACATTCCCTACAACAGCTACAAGCTCACCAGCCCTGAGGTGAAGTACAAGGACCTGTTGCAGGTCGGCCACCTCAACCCGGCCTACACGCGCTACGAGCTGCACCGCGTGTGGGTGGTGGAGGGCACGCTCAAGCCGGGCCAGCGACACATCTATTCCAAGCGCACCCTTTATCTCGATGAAGACAGCTGGCAGGCCGCCGTGGTCGACCAGTACGATGGTCGCGGCGAGCTGTGGCGCGTGTCCATGGCCTATCTGAAGAACTACTACGAGTTGCCGACCACCTGGTCTGCGCTGGATGTGTTCCATGATCTGCAGGCGCGTCGCTACCACGTGCAGAACCTAGACAACGAGGAAGCCAACACCATCGACTTCAGCCAGCCGATGGCCGAAGACAGTTACTTCACACCGGCAGCATTGCGTCGTCGCGGCACCCGATAGAAGGCAAAGCCCGCCTGTTGTGCCACAGGCATTCGCGCGGTCGATAACGCGGGCTTTTTCTTACAAAACAGCAGATCGTGGTGGCTACCATGTTCCGCAAAGGCCGATAGCATAGGCGGCGCTTTCAAGGCGCTGGATATAACAAGAACAAGGGGGAGTTGTGTATGAGTGAGCCCATGGTGCGGCGCACCCGAAGCGGTAAGAAACCGCGGCCCGTGCTGCAGGCCCTGGCACTGTGCTCGCTGCTGGTGGCCGGCCTGCCGGTGCTGCAGGCTCAGGCTGCCGACGCAGCGACCTTCTCGGTGCCGTCGACGCGGGCCGTCTCCAGTCTCCTGCTCGATGTCGCCCACGCCGGCAAGCGCCTGGTGGCGGTCGGCGAGCGCGGCCATGTGCTGTTCTCCGATGATGGCGGCGCCAACTGGACCCAGGCCAAGGTGCCGACCCGGCAGTTGCTCACCGCCGTGTATTTCGTCGACGACCAGCATGGTTGGGCGGTCGGCCACGATGCGCTGATTCTGGCCAGCAGCGACGGCGGTGCCACCTGGACCAAACAGTTCGAGGACCTGCAGCGCGAAGCACCGCTGCTCGACGTATGGTTCCAGGACGCCCAGCACGGCTTCGCCATTGGCGCCTATGGCGCGCTGCTGGAAACCAGCGATGGCGGCGCCACCTGGGATGACGTCAGCGACCGTCTCGACAATGAAGACACCTATCACCTCAACGCCATCGCCGATGTACCGGGCGCCGGTCTGTTCATCGTCGGCGAGGCGGGCAGCGTATTTCGCTCCACCGACGGCGGGCAAAGCTGGGAAACCCTGGAAAGCCCCTATCAGGGCTCGCTGTTCGGCGTGATCGCCAGCGGCGAGGCCGATAGCCTGCTGATGTTCGGCCTGCGCGGCCACCTGTTCCATTCCAAGGACGCCGGTGAAACCTGGCAGCAGGTTGCGCTGACCACAGCCGGTGGCGGCGACCTGGAGTTCGGGCTGGCCAGTGCGGCGACCCTGGACGACGGCAGCATCGTGGTGGTCGGCCATGGCGGCAGCGTGCTGCGCAGTGCCGACCACGGCAACAGCTTCAGCGTGTTCAACCGCCCTGATCGTTTGTCCGTGGCGGGCGTCACTGCGGGTGCAGACGGCAAATTGGTGCTGGTCGGGCAGGGCGGTGTGCGCCTGACCACCGAGACCGGTGCCAATCCAGGACAACAATAACAAGCTGGGGTAGTGTTCGATGAGTAATCTTGATCAAGACAAGGCCAGCCTGCTGGAGCGCCTGATCTTCAACAACCGACCGGCAGTGATCCTAATCTGCCTGCTGGTCAGCGTCTTCCTGTTCTTCCAGGCCACCCAGGTGCGCCCCTCGACCAGCTTCGAGAAGATGATCCCGCTGAGCCATCCGTTCATCCAGAACATGATGGAGCACCGCAACGACCTGGCGAACCTCGGCAATACCGTGCGTATTTCCGTGGAGGCCAAGGACGGCGACATTTTCAGCAAGTCCTACATGGAAACCCTGCGCCAGATTCACGACGAGGTGTTCTACATCCCCGGCGTCGACCGCTCGGGGCTCAAATCGCTGTGGAGCCCCAGCGTGCGCTGGACCGAAGTGACCGAGGAAGGCTTCGCCGGCGGCGAGGTGATTCCGCAGACCTACGACGGCAGCGCGCAGAGCCTCGAGGAGCTGCGCGGCAACGTGCTCAAGTCTGGGCAGATCGGCCGCCTGGTGGCCAACAACTTCAAGTCCAGCATCATCGACGTGCCGCTGCTCGAGTCCTACCCGGACCCGCAAGACCAGGGCCGCCTGATCAAGCTCGACTACCAGCAGTTCTCCCACCAGCTCGAAGAAAAGATCCGCAACAAGTACCAGGCGCAGAACCCGGACGTGCAGATCCACATCATCGGCTTCGCCAAGAAGGTCGGTGACCTGATCGATGGCCTGATGATGGTCGCTCTGTTCTTCGGCGTGGCGTTGCTGATTACCTTCGTGCTGCTGTACTGGTTCACTTGGTGCATCCGCAGCACCATCTCGGTAGTGATCACCACCCTGGTGGCGGTGGTGTGGCAATTGGGTTTGATGCACACGGTGGGCTTCGGCATTGATCCCTACTCGATGCTGGTGCCGTTTTTGATCTTCGCCATCGGTATTTCCCATGGCGTGCAGAAGATCAACGGCATCGCCCTGCAGTCCAGTGCGGCCGATACGCCGCTGATGGCCGCGCGGCTGACCTTCCGCCAACTGTTCCTGCCGGGCATGATCGCCATCCTCGCCGACGCCGTGGGCTTCATCACCCTGCTGTTGATCGATATCGGCGTGATCCGCGAGCTGGCCATCGGCGCCTCCATCGGTGTGGCGGTGATCGTGTTCACCAACCTGATCCTGCTGCCGGTGGCGATTTCCTATATCGGCATCAGCAAGAAGGCGGTGGAGCGCAGCAAGCGCGATTCGGTTTGCGAGCATCCGTTCTGGCGCCGCCTGTCCAATTTCGCCAGCGGCCGCGTGGCACCGATTTCCGTGACTCTGGCGCTGGTCGCTGCGGTCGGCGGCTTCTGGTACCAGCACCAGCACCTGCAGGTCGGCGACCTCGACCAGGGCGCGCCGGAGCTGCGCCCGGACTCGCGCTACAACCTGGATAACGACTTCGTGATCCGCAACTACTCGACCAGCTCCGACGTGCTGGTGGTAATGGTCAAGACCGCACCGGAAGGCTGCTCGACCTATGAAGCCATGGCCGCCATGGACGAGCTGATGTGGACCATGGACAACACCCCGGGCGTGCAGTCGGCGATCTCTATGGTCAGCGTGTCGCGCCAGGTGATCAAGGGCATGAACGAGGGCAACCTGAAATGGGAAACCCTGTCGCGCAACCCGGACGTGCTCAACAACTCCATCGCCCGTGCCGACGGCCTGTATAACGGCGACTGCTCGGTGGCACCGGTGCTGGTGTTCCTCGAAGACCACAAGGCGGAAACCCTCAAGCGTGCGGTGAAGGCGGTCGAGGGCTTCGTTGCCGAGCATCAGTCCGAGAACGTGCAGTTCCTGCTGGCCGCTGGTAACGCCGGTATTGAAGCGGCCACCAACGAGGTGATCAGCACCTCGGAGCTGCTGATTCTGGTGCTGGTGTACCTGTGCGTCGGCGTGATGTGCATGATCACCTTCCGCTCCTTCGCCGCCACCGTGTGCATCGTGCTGCCGCTGATCCTCACCTCGATCCTCGGCAACGCCCTGATGGCCTTCCTGGGGATCGGCGTGAAGGTCGCGACCCTGCCGGTGATCGCCTTGGGCGTCGGCATCGGCGTGGACTACGGCATCTACATATACAGCCGCCTGGAAACCTTCCTGCGCGCCGGCCTGCCGCTGCAGGAAGCCTACTACCAGACCCTGCGCTCCACCGGTAAAGCCGTGCTGTTCACCGGCCTGTGCCTGGCCATCGGCGTGGCGACTTGGATGTTCTCGGCCATCAAGTTCCAGGCCGACATGGGCCTGATGCTGACCTTCATGTTTATCGTCAACATGTTCGGTGCACTGTGGCTACTGCCAGCCCTGGCGCACTTCCTGATCAAGCCCGAGAAACTGGCGGGTAAGAAGGGCGGTTCGCTGCTGGCGCATTGACGGGTTGGCTCTGTAAAGGCGCGCCCTCTACGGCATTTGTATGTCGTAGAGGGCGTTTTGCCAGCACACATGGGGCAAATTTTTATAGGGCAGTGCTGGCCGTGGAGATGCGGAAGTCAGGCGAATACAGGTAGGCCGTTCTATAGCTGGGTAAGTTGTTGATTGACGTGGAGTTTAATTTTTGCAAATACGGGTAGGGCGCGCTTATACAGAACGCTTTACTATCGTGTTGACGAAGAATTTTACCTAATCCCTGTTGAGCGTCGAAGGAAAGAATCCTCATGAAGTGCAGCGAGTGCAGTTCCGAACAGATCGAAGCCATCGTGCAACATGGCTCCTATGTTCTACGTTGTGCACATTGCGGCACCGCCATTGTCGCCACTTCGTTTCTCGCCATGTGTGAAATGGACGCGGAGTTTTTTGCGTACAACGATCCTGGACACGGGAGGCAGCCACTCCCGGAAGCTCTTCTCGCTCATGGCCCGCTAAAAAGCATTTATGACTCAATAGCTAAAATCGCAAGCAGTGGAGCAGCTGTGCTACTGCTCGCCGCCCAACCAGCAGTTCCACCCGACGGCCACGCCTCCGATGTGGCTTCTCTCGCTCGCGCTCAGCGCGGGTGAACCTGTACGTTAGGTGCTAAACAATGGACGTAAGCAAATTACTTGAGGATGTCAAAGACAATGAAAGCTTTTTGGTCTTTGCACGCGCATTAGCAGCAGATCGTGCTGCATCTGTTGTACAGGAAAAGGCAAATCCGAGTTCACCATATGGCTCCGGTGCTAATGGCTGGGAAAACACCACCATCGAGTCTTTTCTTGAAAGTGCAATCGCATGGGCTGAGGCTAGTGACTTCGGTCTAGCTCAAGGTCTTTCTCTATCAAATCCGTGGAAGCAATTTGCTGTTTTTCTTTACTGCGGAAAAATTTATGAGTAAATACCTAATTATGCGCTCAAATCGCTCACTTCGTTCGCTGGGACCGGCTAAAGCCGGCCCCTTAGCTTAATCGTTATATCTAGCTCAATTTAAGGTATCAGTATGCCCGCTATCCGTCTTGAAGAGCGAAGCGATGATGGTGCGATTTTGGATGCCTTAAGCGGTGATGTTTCGGGAAAAGGAGACAGATTTATTTATGGCACTGTTTTGCTGGTCTAAAATAAATCTGTCCTTTTTTTCCTCAACAGTCGCTCACTTCGTTCGCTGGGCAGCCAAAAGCTGCGCTTTTGCCTGCCCGTTCGCTTAATCGTTATACCTCGGAGGCCATCGTGTTTCATCTCAAAGATAGAGTATTTGAAATCCACGAGGCAAATATGCATGGGAAGTTCTTGAAAAATGAACTCCATTGTTATTTAGAGATCAGCACAAAAGAGATTGAATTCGAAGAATCCAACTGGGCACCATCACTAAGCCATCAGGGTTTGATTCTAAAAGCGAAATCGTTGCAAGATCTTAATGGGCTTGTGAGTGAGTGGTCATCGGAAAATAACCCTCACCCAAAAGTAGGAATACTAAGCGTGTTTGGACACTCCGAAACAAATAACAATAAAATTACTTTTGGCAGTGCGTCGGGGCAAGAACTCAACTTTAGCTGGTCAGGCACGGGAGATGTAATGTGGAATTCAGAATTTGGAAGCAATATTCAGTTTAATGTTTCAGGGAAACTCAAAGTCACAGCCGTATAACGATTGGTTCAAATCGCTCGCTTCGCTAACTGGGACGGGCTAAAGCCCGCCCCTTAACCAAACGTTATGTGAACCAGGAGACATAGTGAAGAAATGAATCTCAGCTCAAAGACGTTGGAAAAATTGCGCGAACTTATCAATGAGGAGACTGAATACCGTTCAGGCCCAAAACTCGTGCAATTCTTCAATAATATGGGTTTTTCAGATTCGTATGGCCAAGAGCTCCCTTCACGCTGGGTGTACACCGATCAGCGCTTAGATTTGATAAATGGGTCGCCCGAACTCGACAAGTGTATTAAGGCTGTTTTTAATCCGGCAAATTTCATCGGGAAAATGGCTGATTTAGACGCACATATCACATCTTTCAATCAGTATCTTGCTTTTGATAAATGGAAAGTTGTCCGTAATGGTGCGGAAATCACTTTTCGAAGACTCGAAAAGATAGAGGTTGACGAACCAACACCAAAGGCAAATTCTGAAACAGAAGACGAGTTTTTAAAACGTGAATTCACCAGCGTATCTGTTTCCAAGCTCGGGCTTGAAGGCACCGTAAGCGGAGTTCTCGAGCAAAGGATTAGAGAAATTGAGAAATGCTTCTTCGGAAAAGCATATCTAGCCGTAATCCTAATGGCCGGGAGCACACTGGAGGGCGCGTTATTGGGTGTGGCCAACAACTACCCCAGATCATTCAATTCAGCGAAAGCCGCCCCGAAGGACGGCGCGGGCAAAGCTAAGCAGTTCCACGAGTGGACGCTTAGCGCTTTTATAGATGTTGCGCATGAACTACGCATTGTTCAACACGATACACAGAAATTTAGCCATACGCTGCGAGATTTTCGAAACTACATACATCCTTTTCAGTAAATGAGTTCTGGGTTTAGCCCAACTGAACATACAGCGAAGCTATGCCTTCAAGTTCTGAAGGCTGCCATTTATGAATTAGGAGAAAATATTGGAAAGTTACACACATAACAAAGAGGAAAAAGGGGATAGATTTATTTATGGCACTGTGCCGTTGGTCTAAAGTCAATCTGTCCGCTTATTTAGAGATGATCGGTAATAAAAAACCGCGGCTTACCCGCGGTTTTTCCGTTTCAGAGCATGCAAATTTTCTTCAATACGCCCGCACTGGCGCCGCTTAACGTGCCTCACTCGATCAGCAGTGAGGTAGGCGTGATGATAAGTCTGTATCTGTCCATGGCGGCGTTCGCGCTGGCTGCTTCCATTTCACCCGGGCCGGTCAATCTGGTGTCGCTGAGCACGGGGGCTCGCCATGGCCTGCCGGTGGCCATGCGGCATGTCGCCGGGGCGACGCTGGGCTTTACGTTGCTGCTGGTTCTGATTGGCCTTGGGCTGCATCAGTTGCTGGTGCTGTTGCCCTGGCTGACGACGGCGATCCAGTGGGCTGGCGTGGCCTTTCTGCTGTATCTGGCCTGGCGGTTGGCGGTCGATAACGGCGCGTTGCACAGCGCTGAAGGCGGGCCAGTTGCGTCCTTTGCTGGCGGTGCGCTGATGCAGTGGCTTAACCCCAAGGCGTGGCTGGCAGCGATTGCCGGCACGGGTGCTTTTGCCGCCGATGGCGATGCGGGGCGGGTATGGCTGTTCGCGGCGATCTATTGCGTGGTCTGTTATTTGTCGCTGGCTTGCTGGGCTATTGCCGGGACTTGTTTGCAGCCGTACCTGCAGGCGCCGCAGCGGGTGCGGGTTTTCAATCGGGTGCTGGCGGGGTTGCTGGTGGCTAGTGCGGGGTATCTGGTGTTGGCGTAAGTCCGTTGGCCCGGTCACTATCTTTATGCTCATGCAGAGGCAGCTACAAGGCGGAACCGGACGTTCACCTGTGGAAGAGGCTGTAGCCTCGAGTTTTTATTCAGGCAAACAAAGAGCTCGGGGCTAAAGCCCCTCCCACGAGATCGCGAATAGCACGGTAGGGTGTACTCGCGAAGCAGTACGCCGTTGTGGCGGTTTCAGGATCGGCATGAATTGGCGGACTGTTCGCTTCGCTCCTGAGTCTGCCCTACGAGCTGAGTGCGCAAGCAACACTGTACTCATTGTGGGAATGAGCGGGGGCCGTGACTTTTTCGCTGGCATGGCCCGCTCCCACAGGTAATCACCAGTCAATCCTATGGGCGCCACCGGCTGCTCCCATCACTCGGCCACCAAAATCGGCGAATCTGGGCTGAAAGATTATGAGCCGGTTTTGGGAGCACCATAGAAACGTAGCCCGCGGTTGAGCATAGCGATACCCAGGGCACATTCGCGCGAGTGATTCCTGGGTATCGCTGCACTCAACGCCAGGCTACGGGGTTGGGTCAGGCTACGGGCTGGTCACTAGCCGCGATACTGGCCGGGCGTGGCGGCGAGGAGTTGTTTGAAGGTGCGCTGGAAGTGCGCCTGGTCGGCGAAGCCGGCTTCCTGGGCAACTTCGGCCAGGCCTGCGCCGCTTTTCAGGCGGGCGTGGGCGAACTGAATGCGGCGGTTGAGCAGGTAGGCGTGGGGCGTCAGGCCGTAGCGCTGTTTGAAGCCGCGGATCAATTGCGACGGCGACAGTTGCGCCGCTTCGCACAGGGTATCGAGGCGCAGCGGCTCGCCGCAGTGCTGCTCGATCAACTCGGCGGCGATTTCCAGGCGCGGGTTCAGGCTGTCGTCACGCTCGCCCTCGAGCACCAGCCGCTGCAGCGCCAGGCCGAAGAATGCCTCGGCCTCGGCGCGCTTGTCGGCTGTGCTGGCCGATGGATCGAGCAGGCTGCGCCGCAATGCCAGCAGGCCCTGATACAGCTCGGCATCGTCGCTGGCGATATCGGCGAAGCGCTGGAACGCGGGTGCGTCGGTAAAGCCCCGGGTGTGCTGCAGCTTGCCCAGCCACTGCGGGTCGACGTAGCACATCAGGTACGACCAGGGCTGGCCGTCGATGGGGTTGCAGGCGTGCACGTCGCCGGGGTTCATCAGCACCACGGTGCCCTGGCTGACCTGGCGATCCACCTCGCGGTTGCTGTAGGTGCTTTGGCCGCTCGTGATCGCGCCGATGGAAAAGAGCGCGTGGCTGTGCCGCCCGTAGCAGACCTGGCGGCCATCTTCGATGGAGCGCAGCTCGATAAAGGGCAGGGCGGCGTCGCGCCAGAACTGGGGGCAAGCGGGGCGAGCGTCCATGCAGTCTCCGTTCAGCGCGGGTAGAGCGGCGGCAGCTGGCCGCTGTCCTGGCCATTGTCCTGGGTTTTTTCCGCCGCTGGCAGTTCGCCGATTGCCTGCCACAGCTGTTTGCCTTGCCAATGCTGGCCGGCTTCGCTGTACAGCGCGCCGTTGAGACCGTCCAGTGCTTCGGAAAGCGGCGCGAAGCGGGCGGCCATGTCGGCCAGGGTTTCTGGTTGCTGGCGCGCCCAGGCGTCGAGGGCCTGGCGGGTGGCCTGGCTGTCGTTGGCCAGGCAGGCGCGCTTGAGGTCGTCGAGCAGGGTGCGCGGGCTGGGCCCAACTTGGGCGCTGCGTTGCACGGCCGGCTGGCTGCGTGCGTGCCACCAGAGGCCTAAGCCGAGCAGGGTGGTCAGCGCCAGCAGCACGGTGCTCAGCTGCCAGGGCCACAGCAATACGTCGCCGGCGGCGCCCTCGCGCGGGCGGGTTTCCACCGGCTGCTCGACGCTCAGTGCCGGGTCGGCGGCCACTTTCAGGGTGCGCGCCGGCAAACTGCTGTGCTCCAGGCGATCCTCGTGGGTGTTCCACCACACCACGTCCACGGCCGGCAGCTCCAGGGTGTCGGCCTTGCTGGCGACCAGCGCCTCGCGCTCTTCACGGCTGCCGATCACGCCGCGCTCGCTGCTTTCGTTGGTCAGCTGCGGCTGATCGGGGTAACGGCGCAAGCCTTCCACCTCGGTGGCCGGCAGCGGCGGCAGCTGGGCGCTGGACAGCCCGTCGGCCTTGAGCATCAGGCTGCGGGTCAGCGAATCACCGACCTTGATCTCACCCGGCTCCGGGCTCCAGGCCTCGGCCAGGCTCAGGGCTCGGGCCGGCAGCCAGGGAGCATCGGCCGGGTAGTCGGCGGGCTTGGCCTTGACCGTCAGCGGGATCTCCGGGGAGCGCACGCGAGTGACCTTGCCCGGGCGTGGGCCGAACGGCGTGTAGCCGTTGCGGCTGCTGCGGTCGGCCAGGGTGGCGCTGAACACCTGGCTGGGGATGGTCAGCTGGCCGCTCTTCTGCGGGAAGATGGCGTAGCGCAGCTCGATCACTCCGTGGCGCACGCCGCCGATATCCTGCTCGTAGGTGCGCGGCTCGCCCAGGGATTCGACCCGCGCATCGGGGATTTCCAGCTGTGTGAGGCTGCTGTCGTCGTACAGCGACACCGAGTGGTAGATGCGCAGGGTCAGTACGCTCTGCGCCTGCACGTAGACGCTCTCGTGATCCAGGCTGGCGTCGATGAAGATCGGCGCCATCTGCTCGTCGCTGTTCTGGCTGGTGGCCTCTACCACATGCAGGCTGACCGGCTGGCTCTGGGCGTCGCCCAGGCGCAGCGGCGGAATCACCACGAAGCCGCTGTGGCGCGGTTTGAGCGTGACGATCCAGCGGGTGCTGGCGCGCGCCTGGCCTTCCAGGCTGGTCAGGCGATTGACCTGGCGGGTGCCGAGCACCTCGAACAGCTCGTTTAGCGGGGTCAGGTCGGGTTTGCCGAATTCGGTGGCGTCCGTCGATTCGAGGGTCAGGTCGAGGCTTTCGCCCAGGTTCAGCCGGCTGCGGTCGACGCTGGCGGTAAACTCCTGCGCGCTGGCCTGCCATGCCAGCAAACAGAAGAGCAGGGTGCAGAGCAGACGGGTCATCGGGCTTGTTCCTGACGCTGTTGCTGTTCGTACCAGAATTTGCGGCGCAGCAATTCGCCCGGATCATCGGGAATCTGCCGCAGCCATTGTTCCAGAGCCTGACGCCGCTCGCCATCGAGCGGTGTATCGGCTTCGGGCGCCGCTTTCTCAGGTGGCGCGCTTTGCGCTGGCTCGGCCTTGTCTGAAGGTTCACCTTCGCCGGTCGGGTTCGGCTGTGGCTGCTCCTGGGCAGGCGGCTGCTGGTCCTGGGCGGTCGAGGGCTTGCCCTGGCTTCTCTGCTGGTCTTCATTGGAGCTTGAGGATGATTGGCCTTGGGGCTGCTGCTCGTCCGGCTTGTCTTCGGGCTGCTGATCTTCGCCTTCGTCCCGCTGCTCGGCCTGCTGTTGGCGCTGGCGCAGCAGTTCCTCGACCAGGGCCTTGTTCTTGGCCGCCTGCTGCAGTTGCGGATCGATTTCCAGGGCGCGGTCGTAGGCGTCGATGGCCGCTTCCAGCTCGTTGCTGCGCGCCAGGGCGTTGCCGCGGTTATAGAGCGATGGCGCGCTGTCGTCCTTGGCGAATTGTTCGGCCGCCGCCGCGTAATCGCCAGCCTGATAGAGCGCCATGCCACGCCAGTGCGGATTCTCGAAACGCTCGGCGGCCTCCTTGGGGCGCCCGGCTTCGAGCAGGCGCTGGCCCTGCTGGTCGGCGCGCAGCCAGAGGTCGTCGAAGCTCATGGCCATGCCGGTTTGCGGGGTACCGAGCAACAGTAGCGGCAGGCACAGCAGCCAGCCACGGCGGCCCGCGCAGGCGGCCAGCAGCAACAGCGGCAATAGCAGCCAGTAACCCTGGTCGGCCCAGCTGCGCAGCTGGGTCTTGTGGCCGTTGTCGCGTAGCGCTTTGGGGCCATCGAGCAGGCCCAGGCTGCGCAGGTCGCGGTCATCGAGGCTGACGCTGCGGTATTGGGCGCCGGTATCCCGGGCGAACTGCCGCAACCCGCTGACATCCAGGCGCGGTATGAGGATGGCGCCTTGCTCGTCCTTCATGAAGGTGCCGTCTTCCTGCACGATCGGCGCGCCTTCGCTGCTGCCCACGCCGAGGATGCGCAAGCGCGTGCCGCGACTGCCGAGCAGTTTGGCGATGGCGCTGAATTCGCCTTCGTCCAGGCCGCTGGTGATCAGCAGCAGGCGGCCCTGGCCCTGGGCGCCGTTCTTGAGCAGCTCTAGCGCCCTTGCCACCGCCAGGTCGGCGCGCTTGCCGGGCTCGGGCATGATCGACGGTTTGAGGGCTTCGAGCAGGTTGCGGCTGGTGCCCAGGTCATCGGACAGCGGCACCAGGGTGTGGGCGCTGCCGGCGTACACCACGATGGCGGTCTGCGCGTCACCGCGCGCCTTCAGCAGGTCGAGCAACTTGCGACGGGCCTGGGCCAGGCGGTTGGGCGAGGCGTCGCCGGCGAGCATCTGCGGGGTCAGCTCGAGCATCACCACCAGCGGGTCGGCCGGCTTGGCATCGTTCTGTTCGATGCGCTGCCAACTCGGGCCGACCAGCGCCAGGGTGGTCAGCAGCCAGGCCAGTGCCAGAATGATCAGCGGCAGGCGGCTGCGCCGGCCGCGGCCGCCGCGCAGCAGGGCAGCGTGAAAGGCCGGCGGCAACAGGGTCTGCCAGCGGCCGCTGCGGGTTTCCCGGTGCGCCAGCAACCACAGCAGCCAGGCCAGCACGGGCAACGCCAGCAGCCACCAGGGGCGCAGCAGGTGGGGCAGATAGTCGCTCATGGTGCCTTGCGCCCCACACGTTGTGCGGCGCTCAAGGCCTGCTGACGCAGTTGCGGCCACAGGCTGCGGGCCAGCAGCAGCAGGCTCAGCAGCAACGCGGCGGCCAGCGGCCAGGCGTACAGCGCCTGGGCCGGGCGCGCCAGGGTCGGTTGCTGGGCCACCGGCTCCAGGCGGTCGAGGGTCGCTTCGATGTGCTGCAGCTCGCGCTGATCACGGGCGCGGAAGTATTCACCGCCGGTCAGTTCAGCGATGGCGCGCAGGCTCGGCTCGTCCAGGTCCAGGCTCGGGTTCATGCCGAAGGCAGCGAAGTTGCCACCCTGCTGCGGGTCGGAGCCGATGCCGATTGGGTAGATGGTCACGCCTTCCTCGGCGGCCAGGCGGGCGGCGGTCATCGGTTCGATCTGCCCGCCATTGTTGGCGCCATCGGTGATCAGCACCAGCACGCGGCTGTCGGCCGGGCGTTGGCGCAGGCGCTTGACCGCCAGGCCGATGGCGTCGCCGAGGGCGGTGTTCTGCCCAGCGATGCCGATCGCCGCCTCGTCGAGCCAGGTGCGCACGGTCTGCCGGTCGAAGGTCAGCGGCGCCTGCAGGTACGCCTGGCTGCCGAACAGGATCAAGCCGACGCGGTCGCCGGTGCGGCCGTCGATGAACTCGCCGATCAGCTGCTTGACCAGCGTCAGGCGGCTGACGTCCTCTTCGCCCAGGCGCATGTCGGCGTAATCCATGGAGCCGGACACGTCCACGGCGATCAGCAGGTCGCGGCCACTGGCCGGCAGTGGCAAGGGTTCGCCGACCCATTCCGGACGGGCCGCAGCGATCAGCAGCAGCAACCAGAGCAGGGCGAAGTGCACCTGTTTCTTCCAGGGCGGCAGCTGCAGGCGGGCGCGGCGCCCGGATAGGTTTTCCAGTTCGCCAAGAAAACTCACCTGCAGCGCCGCTTCGCCGCTGTCGGCGGCCGGCAGCCACAGGCGCAGCAGCCAGGGCAGCGGCGCGAGCAGGAAGATCCACGGCCAGGCGAACTCAAACATGCTTGCGGATCCAGGTGGCGACCGCCTGGTGCAGGCCTTCGATGGCCTTGTCGTCCAGGGTGCAATGCGGCTTGTAGGCGCCCTCGACGAGGATCATCCAGCGCGTCAGGCCGGCGGCGGGGCAGCGGTTGTCGAGAAACGCCAGCCAGGCGCGGCTGCTCAGGGTATGGCTGTGGCTGTCCGGGTAGCGCTCGCGGCACAGACGCTTGAGCAGCCCGTTGAGCTGTTGCAGCCAGGGGCCGGCAGGGGCGCCGTCATAGGGTTTGCTCAGGCGTTGCAGTTCCTGCAGGGCTGCCTCACGCATGGGATCCAGGGGTTGTTCGGCAGCCTGCTTGCGGCGTGGCCGCGGCAACCGCGGCGTCAGACGCCAGGCGCCCCACAGCAGCAGCGGGAGCAGGGCGGCGAGCAGCCACCAGCCGGGCGCCGGTGGCCACCAACTGATGGCGGCCGGGGCGATCAGCGGTTCGAGCTGGTCCAGCGGGTTCATGCGGACCTGCCGGGGCGCAGGTTGTTGAGGTGCTCGTGCAACTGCTCGACCAGCTCCTGGCCGGTGGACAGCGACAGCAGCGGCACACCTAGCTTGTTGGCCAGGCGCTGCCAGCGGGCGCGGCGTGCCTGGGCCTGGTCGCGGTAGCTGTGTTGCAGGTTGGCGTCTTCGGTATCCACATCCAGTTGGGCATCGCCCTCACCGAAGCGCAGCAGGCCGGAGGCGGGCAGGGCGTGGTCGAGTGGGTCGGAAACCGGCAGCAGCAGCAGATCGGTGTGGCGGGCCAGCAGCATCAGTTGCTGCTCGCTGCTGTCGCCCAGGGTGCGCTCGTCGCAGAGGATCACCACCAGGCTGCCGGGGCGCAGTACTTCCCGGGCACGGCGCAGGGCCAGGCCGAAGCTGTCGCGCACCAGCGGTGTATCGGCGGACAGCGCCTGGTTGGCCCGGGCCAGGCGGCTGAGCAGCTGCAGCAGGCTCTGCTTGCTGCGTCGCGGTTTTATTTCGTGGTTGTCCTGGCCGCCGAACACCAGCCCGCCGATGCGGTCGTTGTGGCCCAGGGCAGCCCAGCCGATCAGCCCGGCGGCGCGGGCGGCGAGCACCGACTTGAACATCAACCCGGTGCCGAAGAACAGCTGGCGGCTCTGCTCTACGAGTAGGTAGATGGGCCGCTCGCGCTCCTCGTGGAACAGCTTGGTGTGCGGCTCCTGGGTGCGTGCGGTGACGCGCCAGTCGATGGTGCGCACGTCGTCGCCCGGCTGGTAGACGCGCACCTGATCGAAGTCCACGCCGCGGCCGCGCAGCTTGGAGTGGTGCAGGCCGATCAGCGGGCTGCGCCGGCCGGGCGTGGAGAACAGCTGCACCTCGCGCACCCGGTGGCGCATGTCGATCAGTTGCTTGAGATCGGTACGGATGCCCGCCTGCAGCTCAGGGTTATCCGCATGCGAAAGCATCAGGCCACCGCGACCACGTCGAGGATGCGCTGCACCACGCGGTCCTGATCGATGCCCGAGGCCTCGGCCTCGAATGACAGGATGATGCGGTGGCGCAGCACGTCGAACAGCACGGCCTGGATGTCCTCGGGGCTGACGAAGTCGCGGCCGGCCAGCCAGGCGTGGGCCCGCGCACAGCGGTCCAGGGCGATGGAGCCGCGCGGGCTAGAGCCGTGGGCGATCCATTCGGCCAGCTCGGCGTCGAACTTGCCGGGGGTGCGCGAGGCCATCACCAGCTGCACCAGGTATTCCTCCACCGCATCGGCCATATACAGGCCGAGGATTTCCTTGCGCGCGGAGAAGATTGCCTGCTGGCTGAGGCGATGATCGGGTTTGGTTTCGCCGTGCAGCGCTTCGCCGCGGGCCTGGGCGAGGATCTTGCGCTCCACGCTGGCGTCGGGGAAACCGATCTTCACGTGCATCAGGAAGCGGTCGAGCTGGGCTTCGGGGAGCGGATAGGTGCCTTCCTGCTCGATGGGGTTCTGGGTGGCCATGACCAGAAACAGCGGCGACAGGTCGTAGGTGCTGCGGCCCACCGATACCTGGCGTTCGGCCATGGCTTCGAGCAGTGCCGACTGCACCTTGGCCGGCGCGCGGTTGATCTCGTCGGCGAGCACCAGGTTATGGAAGATCGGCCCCTGCTGAAACACGAAACTGCCGGTTTCCGGGCGATAGATCTCGGTGCCGGTGATGTCGGCGGGCAGCAGGTCGGGAGTGAACTGGATGCGGTGGAACTCGGCTTCGATACCTTCGGCCAGCTCCTTGATCGCTTTGGTCTTGGCCAGGCCGGGAGCGCCCTCGACCAGCATGTGGCCGTCGGCGAGCAGGGCGATCAGCAGGCGATCGATGAGCTTTTCCTGACCGAGGATCTGGCTGGCGAGAAAGTGGCGAAGAGCGAGCAGCGCGTCTCTGTGTTCCATGGGGCTGTCCAGATGCGAATCGCGAGCGACGAACCCCGCTCGTCAGGGTCGCCCATGATAATCGAAGGCAGGGGCGTAAGCCATGCGGGCCTGCCCGACCTGTGACCGGGTTGCCAGCCGGCCAGCGCTGCGCGTGGCCGGCACTGCCTCAGACGATACGGAACTGGCCGGCACTGTGGTTGAGCGCCTCGACCTGGCGCGACAGGCCCTGGGTGTGTTCGTCCAGGCTCAGGCGCAGGGTCTTGGTCTTGCCGGTGTGCAGGTTGATGTCCTCGACCTTGGCGGCGATTTCCTCGGTGGTGCAGGAAATCTGCTCGATGGCCACCACCACCTGGCTCATCTCGGCGCTCAGGTGCTCCATTGATCCGGTGATGCCGTCGATGGCCTGGGCCACTTCGCCGGAGCTGCGCTCGCCCTGGGTGGCGAGGTTCAGGCCGCTGGTCATCAGTTGGTCCATCTGCTGGGTCTGCTCGCGCAACTCGTTGACGATCACCGCGATATCGGTGGTGGCCGCCACGGTTTTCTGGGCCAGGGAACGCACTTCATCGGCGACCACCGAGAAGCCGCGGCCGGCCTCGCCAGCACGGGCTGCTTCGATGGCGGCGTTGAGTGCCAGCAGGTTGGTCTGGTCGGCCAGCCCGTTGATCACGTCGATGATGCTGGTGACCTTGGTACTCGACTGGGTGAGGGCGCTGACCTGGGCGTGAGTGTCCTGGATCAGCTGCGAGAGGCGGCGCATGTTGTCGGCGCTGGCATTGATCACCGAAGCGCCGTCGCGCGCCGACTGGTAGGCTGCTTGGGTGGCGTTGCCGACATCGGTGGTGCGCTGGGCCATTTCATTGACCGTGGCGGAGATCTGCTGAGAGGCCGAGGCGGCCTGTTCGGTCTGCATCTCCACCTGGGTGCTGTTTTCCTCGAGGCGACGCATGGCGTCGTTGAGGTAGTGGTGTAACTGGTTGAGTTCCTTGTTGCCGTCCAGCACCTGGCGAATCACCCCGGCGATGCCCTGGGTCATCTGGTTCGAGGCGCTGCCGAGCTGGTTGAATTCGTCGCGGTGGTTTGCGCCGACGTCGATCCGCGCAGTCAGGTTGCCCGCCGCGACCTGGGCGAGCAGGCGGTTGACCCGGTCCAGCTGCGCCATCAGCAGGCGCGAGGCGCGGCCCAGGGTCAGTAGCATGAAGGCCGAGACCAGCACGAAGGTCAGGCCCATCATCCAGCGTGCGGTGCTGCGCGCCTGCTCGGCCTGTCGGGTGGCGCCCGTCAGCACGGTGTCCTGCAGGTGCTTGTTCTGCGCCTCAATGCTGGCCTCGATCTGCTGGCCCTGCTGCTGCAGCTGTTTCTCGCTGGCCACGATCTGCTGGATCAGCGTATCGGCTGCGGTGAAGTTGTCGGTGAAGGCGCTGGCTGCTTTGCCCACCCGGCTTTCTTGCCATTCCAGATCGACGATCTGCGCCTGCAATTTGCCCAGTGCCGCACGCACGCCGTCGGCGTATTTGGCATCGAAGGTGGACAGGTAATCACGCTGGTTGCTCAGCGCCTCGGCAATCGATGCCTGGATCAGGCTGATGCTGACCCGCTCCAGCTCCTTGCCGCTTTCCGCCAGCTTGGCGCGCAGGCCGATAAAGGGCGTCAGGCCCAGTGCGTGGGACTGCTTGAGCCAGTTCTGCTGCACGGCGATGTCCTGTTGCAAAAGCTCATCCAGGCGCCGGGAGCTGTCGAGCAGGGTGGCATCGTCGAGCAATTCTGCGCGCTGTACGTATTGGCGGGATAGATCGCCGAGCGCGGTCAGTGCGGTCTGGAACTCGGCTTCGCCATCGGGGGTGAGCTGGCGGCGTTCGGCGTTCAGCTTCAGCCACTGATTCATCAGCGTGGCTGAATCGCCTGCGTAGGCGGTGGCGCGTTCGCGGGCCTGCAGGGCGTTGTCGAGGGTCTGGCTGGCCCAGAACGAAGCCGCCGTCATCAGCGCCAGGCTGGACAGGGTGATAAGGATAAGAAGGCGAAACTTCTGTTTCCAGGAAAGGAACAGTGACATGGCGGGTGTCCAGGTTGGCTTTATTTTTATTGACGCCAGACTTTAGGCGTTGTGCCAGCACAGCGCAAGAGGGTTGTACGATGTCTGCTATGGGGCGGGCAGCGTGAACGAAAATGTCGCTGCACCGCAAGCGTGCACTGCCACCGCCTCGTTAAGCTCGTGCGGCGCCTGTGACCGGCGCGTCATTTGTACAACGGGTAGCGTTTGCAGGTAGCCGGTCTAAGGTTGAACTACGTACGGAAACAACAATCGCACCTACCAAGCCTACAGACGGAGTACAAGCATGGCGTTCTTCACCGCGGCCAGCAAAGCCGACTTCCAGCATCAACTGCAAGCGGCCCTGGCGCAGCACGTCAGCGAGCAGGACCTGCCACAAGTGGCCCTGTTCGCTGAACAGTTCTTTGGCATCATCGCACTCGAAGAACTGACGCAGCGGCGACTGTCCGACCTCGTTGGTTGCACCCTCTCGGCCTGGCGCCTGCTGGCCCAGTTCGACTCGAGCCAGCCGCAGGTCCGCGTCTTCAACCCCGATTATGAAAAGCACGGCTGGCAGAGCACTCACACCGGCATCGAGGTGCTGCACCCGGACATCCCGTTCCTGGTCGATTCCGTACGTATCGAACTCAAGCGCCGCGGCTACAGCATTCATACCCTGCAGAACAGCGTGCTCAGCGTGCGCCGCGATGCCCAGGGCGCGCTGCTCGAACTGCTGCCCAAGGGCAGCACGGGCGAGGGCGTCAGCCTCGAATCGCTGATGTTCCTGGAGATCAACCGCTGCGCCAGCAACGCCGAGATCAAGTCGCTGCAGAAGACCCTGCTCGAAGTGCTCGAGGAAGTGCGCCTGAGCGTCGCCGACTTCCAGCCGATGAAGGCTAAGGCCCAGGAACTGCTGGGCAAGCTCGGTGACGGCAGCTTCGGCCACGGCGCCATCGACCCGGCCGAAGTGGAAGAGATCAAAGTGTTTCTTTCCTGGTTGCAGGACAACCACTTCACCTTCCTTGGCTACGAAGAATTCACCGTTCACGACGCGGCCGACGGCGGGCACCTGCAGTACGACGAAAGCTCCCTATTGGGGCTGTCCAAACGCCTGCGCAGCGGCCTGAGCCAGGACGAGCTGCACATCGAACCCTACGCGCTGGCCTACCTGCGCGAGCCGACCCTGCTGTCGTTCGCCAAGGCCGCGCAGCCGAGCCGCGTGCATCGCCCGGCTTACCCTGATTTCGTCTCCATCCGCGAAATCGATGCCTCCGGCAAGGTGGTCAAGGAGTGCCGCTTCCTCGGCATCTACACTTCGACCGCCTACAGCGAGAGCGTGCGCGAGATTCCCTACATCCGCCGCAAGGTCGCCGAGGTCGAGAAACGCTCCGGCTTCATCTCCCAGGGCCACCTGAGCAAGGAGCTGGTCAAGGTTCTCGAAGTGCTGCCGCGCGACGACCTGTTCCAGACGCCGGTCGACGAGCTGGCCAGCACGGCGCTGTCGATCGTGCAGATTCAGGAGCGCAACAAGGTCCGCCTGTTCCTGCGCTTCGACCCCTACGGGCGTTTCGTCTATGCGCTGGCGTATGTGCCGCGCGACATCTATTCCACCGAAACCCGCCTGCGCATCCAGCAGGTGCTGGTCGATCGCCTGCAGGCCAGCGATTGCGAGTTCTGGACCTACTTCTCCGAATCCGTGCTGGCCCGCGTGCAGTTCATCCTGCGCGTGGATCCTAAGAACAAGCTGGACATCGACCCGCAGCAGCTCGAGCGCGAAGTCGTTCAGGCCTGCCGTTCCTGGACCGATGACTACGCCGCCCTGGCCGTGGAGAACTTCGGCGAAGCCAAGGGCACCCGCGTGCTCACCGACTTCCCGAAAAGCTTCCCGGCCGGCTACCGCGAGCGCTTCGCGCCGCACTCGGCGGTGGTCGACATGCAGCACCTGCGCAGCCTCTCCGAGGAGCGCCCGCTGGTCATGAGCTTCTACCAGCCATTGGTGCCCGGTGAACGTCAGCTGCACTGCAAGCTGTACCACGCCGACACGCCGCTGGCGCTGTCCGACGTGCTGCCGGTGCTGGAGAACCTCGGCCTGCGCGTGCTGGGCGAGTTCCCGTATCGCCTGCAGCACCAGAGCGGTCGCGAGTTCTGGATTCACGACTTCGCTTTCACCTACGCCGAAGGCGTCAATCTCGACATCCAGCAGCTCAACGACACCCTGCAGGACGCCTTCGTGCACATCGTGCGCGGGGACGCCGAGAACGATTCCTTCAACCGTCTGGTGCTGACCGCCGGCCTGGCCTGGCGTGACGTGGCGCTGCTGCGTGCCTATGCCCGCTACCTCAAGCAGATTCGTCTGGGCTTCGACCTGGGTTACATCGCCAACACGCTGCTCAACCATGCCGACATCGCCCGCGAGCTGGTGCGCCTGTTCCGCACGCGCTTCTATCTGGCCCGCAAGCTCAGCGCCAATGACCTTAACGATAAGCAGCAGAAGCTCGAGCAGGCCATTCTCGGCGCTCTGGACAATGTCGCGGTGCTCAACGAAGACCGCATCCTGCGTCGCTATCTGGACCTGATCAAAGCCACCCTGCGCACCAACTTCTACCAGCCGGACGCCCTGGGCGAGGTGAAGAGCTACTTCAGCTTCAAGTTCAACCCCAGCGCGATTCCCGAGCTGCCACGCCCGGTGCCGAAGTTCGAGATCTTCGTCTACTCGCCGCGCGTCGAGGGCGTGCACCTGCGCTTCGGCAACGTGGCCCGTGGTGGCCTGCGCTGGTCGGACCGTGAAGAGGACTTCCGTACCGAAGTGCTCGGCCTGGTCAAGGCCCAGCAGGTCAAGAACGCGGTGATCGTGCCGGTCGGCGCTAAGGGCGGTTTCGTGCCGCGTCGCCTGCCGCTGGGTGGCAGCCGTGACGAGATTCAGGCCGAGGCCATCGCCTGCTATCGCATTTTCATCAGCGGCCTGCTGGACATCACCGACAACCTGAAAGAAGGCGAAGTCGCGCCTCCTGCCAACGTGGTACGCCATGACGGCGATGATCCTTATCTGGTCGTCGCCGCCGACAAGGGCACCGCCACCTTCTCCGACATCGCCAACGGCATCGCCAACGAATACGGTTTCTGGCTGGGCGATGCCTTCGCTTCTGGCGGTTCGGCCGGCTATGACCACAAGGGCATGGGCATCACCGCCAAGGGCGGCTGGGTGTCGGTGCAGCGTCACTTCCGTGAGCGCGGCATCGACGTGCAGAAGGACCTGACCACTGTGATCGGCATCGGCGACATGGCCGGTGACGTGTTCGGCAACGGCCTGCTGCTGTCCGAATCGCTGCAACTGGTGGCGGCTTTCAACCACCTGCACATCTTCATCGACCCCAACCCGGATGCGGCGCGCAGCTTCGCCGAGCGCAAGCGTCTGTTCGACCTGCCGCGTTCGAGCTGGTCCGACTACGATGCCTCTCTGATTTCCCAGGGCGGCGGCATCTTCCTGCGCAGCGCCAAGAGCATCGCCATCAGCCCGGAGATGAAGGCACGCTTCGATATCCAGGCTGACAAGCTGGCGCCGACCGAGCTGCTCAACGCACTGCTCAAGGCACCGGTGGATCTGATCTGGAACGGCGGTATCGGCACCTACGTCAAGTCCAGCCGCGAAACCCATGCCGACGTCGGCGACAAGGCCAACGACCTGCTGCGCGTCGAC
This sequence comes from Phytopseudomonas straminea, assembly GCF_900112645.1. Lineage (GTDB taxonomy): Bacteria > Pseudomonadota > Gammaproteobacteria > Pseudomonadales > Pseudomonadaceae > Aquipseudomonas > Aquipseudomonas straminea. The sequence goes on from NZ_FOMO01000003.1 coordinate 476,766, forward strand.
GGCCGCGAACTGCGCGCCAAGGTGGTGGGCGAGGGCGGCAACCTGGGCATGACCCAGCTCGGTCGCGTCGAGTACGGTCTCAATGGCGGTGCCAGCAACACCGACTTCATCGACAACGCCGGTGGTGTGGACTGTTCCGACCACGAGGTGAACATCAAGATCCTGCTCAACGAGATCGTCACGGCCGGCGACATGACCGGTAAGCAGCGCAACACGCTGCTGGCCGAAATGACCGAGGACGTGGGTAGTCTGGTGCTCGGCAACAACTACAAGCAGACCCAGGCGCTGTCACTGGCCGAGCGCCGCGCCCGCGAACGTCAGGGTGAATACAAGCGCCTGATGGCCGCGCTGGAAGCCTCCGGCAAGCTGGATCGTGCTCTTGAGTTCCTGCCTAGCGAGGAGGAACTCAACGAGCGCGCGACCAAGGGCCAGGGCCTGACCCGTCCCGAGCTGTCGGTGCTGATTTCCTACAGCAAGATCGAGCTGCAGGAAGCGCTGATCAAATCCGATATCGTCGATGACGAGTACCTGTCGCGGGAGATGGAAACCGCCTTCCCGGCGCGCCTGGCGCAGGAATATGGCGAGGCCATGCGCCGTCACCGCCTCAAGCGCGAGATCGTCAGCACGCAGATCGCCAACGATCTGGTCAACCACATGGGCATCACCTTCGTGCAGCGCCTGAAGGAGTCCACCGGGGTCGGTTCGGCGCAAGTCGCCGCGGCGTATGTGGTGGTGCGTGACGTCTTCCACCTGCCGTTCTGGTGGCGCCAGATCGAGGCTCTGGACAACCAGGTGCCGGCCGATCTGCAGTTGACCATGATGGACGAGTTGATGCGCCTGGGCCGCCGCGCCACGCGCTGGTACCTGCGCAGCCGCCGCAACGATCTGGATGCCGCCCGTGACGTGGCGCACCTCGGTCCGCGGGTCAAGGCACTGGCCATGCGTCTGGATGAGCTGCTGGAAGGCCCGGCCCGCGACGAGTGGATGGCGCGCTACCAGACCTACGTCGAGGCTGGCGTACCGGAGCTGCTGTCCCGCGTTGTGGCAGGCACCGGCCATCTGTACACGCTGCTGCCGATCATCGAGTCGGCGGACCTCACCGGCCACGAGCCGACCGAGGTGGCCTCGGCCTACTTTGCCGTGTCCGATGCCCTGGACCTGTCGTGGTACCTGCAGCAGATCAGCAGTCTGAGCGTGGAAAGCAATTGGCAGGCCCTGGCCCGCGAAGCCTTCCGCGACGACCTGGACGCACAGCAACGCGCCATTACCGTCTCGGTGTTGCAACTGGCCAACGGGCCGGAGTCGATCGAGGCGCGGGTCGAGCTGTGGATCGAGCAGAACCGCCGATTGGTCGACCGCTGGAAGGCCATGCTCGCCGAGCTTCACGCGGCAACTGGCAGCGATTACGCCATGTACGCGGTGGCCAACCGCGAGCTGGGTGACCTGGCGCAAAGCCAGCCGCCGGTGCTGCCAAGCTGAGCTGAGTAAGCGCTGAAATGAAAACGCCCCGACTGGTTCGGGGCGTTTTTCATTGTGCGGCGTTTATCGCTGTTCGGTACGAATCGCCATGGGCGCAGAGCGCTGCTGCTGCGCCCAGATGGCAAAGCAGACAAGCACAGCCAGGGTTGCGAATAGCACAGCCGAGGAGCCTACGGTGCCGAGGTCCAGCCCACCCTTTTCGGTGCTCTTGGTCAGTACGTCACCCAAAGTGGCGCCAAACGGCCGCGTCAGCACAAAGGCGATCCAGAACAGGGCCACTCGCGACAGTTGCGTGCGGTAGTAGGCCACTGCTACCACAGCCAGCAGGCTGCCGATCAGCAGGGCGCCGCCGGCGAAACCCAGGCCCGAATCATCGGCCAGGTAGTCGCCCAGCGCCGTGCCCAGGGTGTTGGAAAGCAGAATCGCCGCCCAGTAGAACAGCTCGGCACGCCGCGAAACGATATGTTCGACTGACAGGGATTTCTCGCTAAGGCGCCAGACCAGCAAGACGCTGACCAGCATGGAGACGAGAATCAGCGAGCCGCTGGCGTAGCCGAGGCCGAGGGTGCGGTCCATGAAGTCCGACATGGTGGTGCCGGCCGTGCTGGTCATCAGGATGACGGTCCAGTAGAGCGCTGGTGTGTAACGGCGGCTGCTCAGCTGGCCGAGCAGGGAGAGGATGAACAGGCTGATGAGCAGCAGGGAGCTCAGCGCATAGCCAATGTTGAGCGTCATGGACAGCAGGTCGCCTGCCGTCTCGCCAAGGGTCGTGGCGCAAATCTTCATGACCCAGAATGCCAGGGTGATCTGTGGGAGCTTGTTCATAGCGGCCTCGCTCGGTCCGAGGGATTCGGACATGGGGCCACTGTGCTGGGGGCTAAGTCATGCGCGTGTCAAAAAACAATAAAAATTGCGTGAAGTGCTAGGTCGCCGGATATTCCCGGCGACCATCCTGATCTGTAGTGGCCGTACTGACAGCGTGGGGCTGATCTCAATTGCCTTTTGAGGAGCTCGGCTTGCTGGAGATGGACAAGCCTTTGATCAGCGCCTGGTGAAAACGCTCTGGCTCTTGAATTTGCGGTGAGTGGCCAAGATCCGGGAAGGTCACCAGGGTCGCATCTGGAATGCGCTTGGCGGTGGCCGGACCCAGAGCCTTGTAATCTCCCAGTTTGCTGCGCATCGCTTCGGGTGCGGCGTCCTTGCCGATGGCAGTATTGTCCTGCTCACCGATCAGCAGCAGTGTGGGCATTTTTAGCTCGGAAAGTTCGTAGACCACGGGCTGGGTGTAGACCATGTCGTAGGTCAGCGCCGAGTTCCAGGCGACGATTTCCTTGCCGTCGCCATTGAACATGCCTGCCTGCATGTCGACCCAGCGATCGAACTCGGGCCGCCACTGGCCGGCGTAGTAGGTGCTCTTCTGGTAGTTGCGGCTGGCCTCGGCAGTAGTTTTCAGCTCGCGCTGGTACCACTGATCGACGCTCAGGTAGGGCACGCCGAGGGTTTTCCAATCTTCCAGGCCGATCGGATTGACCATCACCAGTTGCTCGACCTGATCGGGGTAGAGCAGGGCGTAGCGGGTGGCCAGCATGCCGCCCATGGAGTGGCCCATGACGGTCACCTTGTCGACGCCAATCTGTTCGAGCAGCGCGTGGGTATTACTGGCCAGTTGCTGGAAGCTGTACTGGTAATGCGCTGGCTTGCTGGATTTACAGAAACCGACCTGATCCGCCGCTACCACGCGGTAACCGGCATCGCTCAGCGCCTTGATGCTGCCTTCCCAGGTTGCGGCGCAGAAGTTCTTGCCGTGCATCAGCAGCACCGTGCGGCCATTGGCCTTCTCGGGCTGCACGTCCATGTAGGCCATCTGCAACGAGACGCCTTGCGACCCGAACTTGAAGCGTTTGACTTCATGGGGGTAGTCGAAACCCTGCAGCTCGGCGCCATAGCGCAGTGTTTCAGCAGCAAGGGCAGGCAGGCTTCCGGCGATGAGCAAAGACGCGAGGGCAATGCGCATGGTGATGCTCCAAACAGAGAGGGAGCAAAGACTGACCTGCCATTGCCGTACACATCCCGCGCGAGAAGTTACAAAACCTGTCGATCAGCTCAGCTCGCGCACGTACTGCAGCATGTCCGGTGCGCCGGCCTGCAGCAGGCCTTCGCCCAGTGCGCAGGCTTGCGGTGAGTGCTTGGGCAGCAGCAGGAACTCGGGCGCGCCCGGCGTGCGCAACAGGCTCAGACGTGCGTAGGGCACTTCATGCTCCATTAGCAACTGCATGAAGCTGGCGTCGCTCCAGGCCGCGCAGGGCATTGCCAGAGCGTGATAACGCTGCTCCAGATCGCGCAGGCCGTCGGGGCTGATGCGGTAGTAGGTGATGTGCGCCGGCAGGGTGATTTCCAGGCCGCGCAAGCGCGCATAGGCCACGGCACTGGCAAAGGCCTCCGGGTGCGATTCGCCGGCCCAGAACAACCGCTCACCGCGCCACTGGGCGTGAAACAGTTCGAGGCTCTGGTGAGGGTACTCGGGCAGTGCCTTGCTCAGGTGCTTGAGAAAATCGCGATAACTGATGATGCGGATCTGTCGGCAGGCTTCGCTGGCCGCGTAGTCCTCGAGGCTGCCGTAACTGCCGTCGCAGTGCACCAGGCTGTCGACCAGGCGCAGGTCGAACTGCTCCAGATGGCGGTGTTCGACCTCGATCAGCTGGACCAGCGCGGCGTGGGCTTCGGCCTTGTCTTCCTGCACCGGACCGGACAGCGCGCTGCGCGGTAGATCTTTGAGGCGCTGCAGGGGAGGGCCACCCAGCCAGCAGATGTTGTCGCCAAAGGTGGGGATTTCGGAGAAGGGCAGTTGCAGCTGACTGGCGCGCTCGAAGATGGGCTTGCAGCCGCGGCCAAGCAGGCCGACGCGCTGAGCCAGGGCGGCCAGGCGTGAGGCTAGAGGGCTGGGCTGTTCAGGCAGGCTCATGGCAGCTCGCGTACGTCAGTGTGCCAGGCGCAGTGTGGCAGAGCCTGCCAGGAGTTGCACGACCCTCGCAGCACAATGTCCAGGTCATGGCCGAAATGCCCGGACCTGATCGGTGCGACAGGTTCGAATATGGCACAATCCGTTCATTCATCTGCAAGGAGCCTCCATGGCAAGCCTGGTACTGGATATCGCATTACCCGCAGACCGCGTGCAGGCGATCTATCAGGGGCGGGCCAACCGCATTCAGGCGCTGAGCCGCGACGGGCGGCGAGTCAGCATTCCGGCTCACCATTTCCGGACGTTTCTGACCCACGCCGGTATCCATGGTTCCTTCGAACTCGAGTTCAATGATGCTGGTGAGTTGCTCAGCCTGCGGCGCCTAGTCTAAGAGCCTATTCGCGATCTGCTGCGCGTCGGCGCTACAGCGTTAAGAACAAGCTGGATTGCCAGCCCAGCGGAAAGCCGCTTGCGGCTAACGCGCTTTAGCGCGGCCCGAAGGGCGAGCGAAGCGAGTAATGCTCATTTACAGCTCGTAAACTCGTGTGCGAGCCCAGTCCGCTTGATTCGCTGCGCTCACCCTGCGGGCCAGCCGTTGGCTGTTACTCCGCTGCGCTGCGTTTCTCGCCTGTTTTTGCGGGGGCGCCTAGCTCTTGTATCGCTCTAGCTCGCTAGATCGTGAACAGGCTCTAATCCTCGCTACCGGGTGATTTGGCCGGCTATAATTCGCGCCTTTCGATTTCGCCACTGCCGATCTGAGCCTGCCCATGTACAACCTGGCCCGCGAGCTGCTGTTCAAACTGTCCCCCGAAACTTCCCACGAGCTGTCCATCGATCTGATCGGTGCCGCTGGCCGTCTGGGCCTGGCCGGGCGCCTGACCAAGGCGCCGAGCAGCTTGCCAGTGACGGTCATGGGCCTGCAGTTCGCCAACCCGGTGGGGCTTGCCGCCGGCCTGGACAAGAACGGTGACGCCATCGATGGCTTCGCGCAGCTGGGGTTCGGCTTCGTCGAGATCGGCACTGTCACGCCTCGGCCGCAGCCGGGTAACCCCAAGCCGCGTTTGTTCCGCTTGCCAGAAGCCGAGGCGATCATCAATCGCATGGGTTTCAACAATCATGGCGTCGACCACCTGCTGGCCCGCGTGCAGGCGGCCAAGTACCGTGGCGTGCTGGGCATCAATATCGGCAAGAATTTCGACACGCCGGTCGAGCGCGCGGTGGACGACTACCTGATCTGCCTGGACAAGGTCTATGCCCACGCCAGCTACGTGACGGTCAACGTCAGCTCGCCGAATACCCCGGGCCTGCGCAGCCTGCAGTTCGGCGACTCGCTCAAGCAGTTGCTCGATGCCCTGCACAAGCGCCAGAACGAACTGGCCCTCAGCCATGGTCGCCGCGTGCCGCTGGCGATCAAGATCGCCCCGGACATGAGCGATGAAGAAACCGTGCAGGTCGCTGCGGCGCTGCTGGAAAGCGGTATGGATGCGGTGATCGCCACCAACACCACGCTGAGCCGTGAGGGCGTCGAGAACCTGGCATTCGCCAACGAAGCCGGTGGTCTGTCTGGTGCACCGGTGCGCGACAAAAGCACCCACACGGTTAGCGTGCTGGCAGGAGAGCTGGGCGGTCGGTTGCCGATCATCGCCGCTGGTGGCATCACGGAGGGCCGGCATGCGGCGGAGAAGATCGCCGCAGGCGCGAGCCTGGTGCAGATCTATTCGGGCTTCATCTATAAAGGACCTGCGCTGATTCGCGAGGCGGTGGACGCCATCGCCGCGGCGCGGCGTTGAATCGCAGATAATAAAAAGGGCTCCCTTGGGGAGCCCCTGGGCTTGCGCCCGCCGCTCGGATGGAGCGTGCTTGGTGAAGTCGGTAGGTCCCTGGCGTTAGCCGACTGCGCGAAGTTCGTTGAGTCGATGAATACCGGCAGCGCCGGTCAAACCGTCCCAGTTGTCACCGCGGCCTTCACGCCAGCCATTGAGCCAGGCTTGACGCACGGACGGAAGAGTGAAAGGACACAGCTCGCGGGATTTACCACTGATACCGTACTGATAGCCGCGCAAAAATGCTTTTTCTAACGGATCACGCTTAAGTCTTCTCATAGGGTGTTGCCCTCACTTGTTGACTGTTTTATGTCCCGTTGACCTCCAGGAGGTCAGGCAGAAGGTCTGCCGTTGGAGTCCGCTGCCGGCGTCGCGAGCCTCCATGTGCCATCGTCGTTGCGACGACGGCCTGGGTAGATTTCTATCGAATGCACGGGGCGCTGTGAATGATCGATTTGTCATAAGGACGTAACGCTTTTGAGGGTGAGGCCATAAGGTGATTTGGCGACAGCCAAAGTGACCGTGCAAACCCGCGCAGTTACTGGGCCTCGCGAAATCTGCTGGTGATTTGCCATCGTGAATGGCTATCGATTGCAGCTGCAATTTATTCGGACGAAGGGTCGCATTGCGACTTCTTGTCACTTATTTTTGGTTGCGCCCACCGTTGGGCCAACCCATTACCGCCTTCGGGCACTGGATCTATGATGTCGGACCAACACGAACTCTTCCTCACGTGCCCCAAGGGGCTCGAAGGCCTGCTGCTCGAGGAAGCCAAGGCGCTGGGCCTGGATGAGGCTCGCGAGCACACTTCGGCCATTCGTGGCACGGCCAGTATGGAAACCGCTTATCGGCTGTGTCTGTGGTCGCGTCTGGCCAACCGCGTGCTGCTGGTGCTGGCACGTTTCCCGGTGCGCGATGCCGAGACCCTTTATGAAGGTGTGCTCAATGTCGACTGGTTCGAGCACCTGGAACCCAGTGGCAGCCTCGCGGTGGAGTTCAGTGGCCACGGCTCAGGCATCGACAACACCCATTTCGGCGCCCTTAAGGTCAAGGATGCCATCGTCGACAAGCTGCGCCAGGCCGATGGCACGCGTCCGTCGGTGGACAAGCTCAACCCGGACTTACGCGTGCACCTGCGCCTGGATCGCGGCGAAGCGATCCTGTCACTGGATCTCTCCGGTCACAGCCTGCATCAGCGTGGTTATCGCCTGCAGCAAGGTGCGGCGCCATTGAAAGAAAACCTGGCCGCGGCCGTGCTGATCCGCGCCGGCTGGCCGCGTATCGCCGCCGAGGGCGGTGCCCTGGCGGACCCGATGTGCGGTGTGGGCACCTTTCTGGTCGAAGCGGCGATGATCGCCGCCGATATCGCCCCGAACCTGACGCGCGAGCAGTGGGGCTTCAGCAACTGGCTGGGTCACGTACCGGCCACCTGGAACCGCCTGCGTGCCGAAGCCGAGGAGCGCGCGGCAGCCGGTATGGCCAAGCCGCCATTGTGGATTCGCGGCTACGAGGCCGACCCGCGGCTGATCCAGCCGGCGCGCAACAATATCGACCGCGCTGGGCTAAGCGATTGGATCAAGGTCTATCAGGGCGAAGTGGCAACCTTCGAGCCGCGCCCGGACCAGAATCAGAAAGGCCTGGTGATCAGCAACCCGCCCTATGGCGAGCGCCTGGGCGACGAAGCGAGCCTGTTGTATCTCTATCAGAACCTCGGCGAGCGCCTGCGCCAGGCGTGCATGGGCTGGGAGGCGGCGGTGTTCACCGGTGCGCCCGACCTGGGCAAGCGCATGGGCATCCGCAGCCACAAGCAGTACTCGTTCTGGAACGGCGCGCTGCCGTGCAAGCTGTTGCTGATCAAGGTGCAGCCCGAGCAGTTCGTCACTGGCGAGCGCCGCACGCCCGAGCAGCGTGAGCGCGAACGTGAGCAGAACGAGCTGCAGGCCGAGGCGCCAAAGCTCAACCGCAACGGCAATCCGATCAAGCCCGCGCCGGCACCGGTCGAGCAGGCACGCTTGAGCGAGGGCGGGCAGATGTTCGCCAATCGCCTGCAGAAGAACCTCAAGCAGCTCGGCAAGTGGGCGCGGCGCGAAGGCGTCGACTGCTACCGCCTGTACGATGCCGACATGCCCGAATACGCCCTGGCCGTCGACCTGTACCACGATTGGGTGCATGTGCAGGAATATGCCGCACCGCGCTCGATCGACCCGGAGAAAGCCCAGGCGCGCCTGTTCGATGCCTTGGCGGCGATTCCCCAGGCGCTCGGTATCGACAAGAGCAAGGTGGTGATCAAGCGTCGCGAGCGCCAGAGCGGTACCAAGCAGTACGAGCGCCAGGCGGCCCAGGGCCAGTTCATGGAGGTGAAGGAGGGCGGCATCAAGCTGCTGGTCAACCTCACCGACTACCTGGACACCGGCCTGTTCCTTGACCACCGCCCGCTGCGCCTGCGTATCCAGAAAGAGGCGGCCGGCAAGCGCTTCCTCAATCTGTTCTGCTACACCGCCACGGCCAGTGTGCATGCGGCCAAGGGTGGCGCGCGCAGTACCACCAGCGTCGACCTGTCGAAGACTTACCTGGACTGGGCACGGCGCAACCTGTCGCTCAACGGATTCTCGGACAAGAACCGTCTGGAGCAGGGCGATGTGATGAGCTGGCTGGGCGATGATCGTGGCGAGTACGACCTGATCTTCATCGATCCGCCGACCTTCTCCAACTCCAAGCGCATGGAAGGGGTGTTCGACGTGCAGCGCGACCACGTCCAGTTGTTGGACATGGCCATGGCGCGCCTGGCGCCGGGTGGCGTGCTGTACTTCTCCAACAACTTCCGCAAGTTCCTGCTCGACGAGCAGTTGCCGGCCCGTTATCGGGTCGAGGAAATCAGCGCCGAGACCATCGACCCGGACTTCGCTCGCAACGCCAAGATCCACCGTGCCTGGAAGATCATGGCGAAGTAAGTCTGTTACAGCCTTAGCCTGGGTTGAGCGTAGCGATACCCAGGAGGCTTTCCCAGGCTTCGCCTAGCTCGACCCGGGCTGCCTCAGGCGCTTATCGGGCAGCGCTTTTCGGCTGCTTGTAGAGGTCGAGCAGCACCTGGTCGAGAATAACCGACGCGCCCCAGGGTTTGGGGTCGTTGAGGATCGCTACCACGGCCCAGGCATTGCCGTTGTTGTCGCGGCTGAAGCCGGCGATGGCGCGCACGTTGTTCAGGGTGCCGGTCTTGATGTGCGCCTGGCCGGCAAGCGGCGTGTTGCGTAGGCGTTTGCGCATGGTGCCGTCCAGCGCGACGATCGGCATCGAGCTGATGAACTCGGGCGCGTAAGGGCTCTTCCAGGCCGCTTCCAGAATCCGTCCCATTTCCCGGGCGCTGATGCGCTCGGCTCGGGACAGCCCGGAACCATTTTCCATGACCAGCTGCGGCGCGGTGATGCCCTTGCGTGCCAGCCATGCGCGAATCACCCGCTGCGCGGCGTGGGCATCGTCGATGTCCGCCTCGTTGCGGTTTTGGGCGCCGATGCTGAGGAACAGCTGGCGGGCCATGGTGTTGTTGCTGTACTTGTTGATGTCGCGGATGATTTCCACCAGGTCCGGCGAGAAGGCGCGGGCCAGCAGGGTGGCGCTCTTCGGCACTTCGGCCTGACGGTCCTTGCCGAGGATGCTGCCGCCCAGCTCGCTGAAGATCGCCCGTACCGCGCCGGCGGCGTAGGACGGATGGTCGAGCAACGACAGGTAAGTCTGGGCGCTGCAGCCATCGGTCAGCTGGCCGGTAACGATCACCCGGGTGCCGTCGAATTCTTTCACCGGGTTGTAGCGCACGTCCGGCCAGGCCGGGCATTTGCCGGCCTTGAGTACCTTGACCTGGTTGTCCAGCTTCAGGCCGGCCAGGGGCGGCTCGGCGGCCACGCTGACCTTGCCGTCCTCGGCGCGGGCGATGAAGCGCAGGGCCTTGAGGTTGACCAGCAGCGAATCCGGGGTGACCAGGTAGGGCTTGTTGGCATCGCCGCCGTCATCGTTGAAAGCCGGCAGGTCCGGTTGTACGAAGTAGCCACGGTCCAGCACCAGATCGCCGGTCACCTGGCGCACGCCATTGGCGCGCAGGTCACGCAGCATCAGCCAGAGCTTTTCCATGTTCAGCTTGGGATCGCCGCCGCCCTTGAGGTACAGGTTGCCGTTGAGCACGCCGTTCTTGAGCTGACCATCGGTGTAGAACTCGGTCTTCCACTGGTAGGTCGGGCCGAGCAGTTCCAGAGCGGCGAAGGTGGTGACCAGTTTCATGGTCGAGGCCGGGTTCACCGACACATCGGCATTGAAAATGGTGCCGTTGCCCGGGCCGTTGAGTGGCAGCGTCACCACCGATAACGACTGCTGGCCAATCTTGTTGGCCTTCAGGCTCTTGGCCACGCCCTCGGGGAGTGTGGCGTTGGTCGCCGCGTAGGCGGGCAGGGCGGTGGGCAGAACGAGACAGGCGAGGGCCAGAGGGCGGAGGATGCGCAGCCTCCGAACGGCAGGTACAACGGAAAATCGCATTACGAGCTCCCACAGCGGTTTGGGACAATGCCGCGCATTATGCCCCATCACCAGGCCGCCAAGGGCCGTGATTGCGGGATTTTATGGTCGGTCATCCATCCGTTGTCGGTGTGAGCGATCGAGACGGCGATCCCGGTCGATTTTTCGTCGGCTGGCAGGCATCGCCGCCACTAAACTGGTAGAGTGCCGCGCGTTATCACTCTGCAAGGATTTATACCCATGGCTACCAATCGTTCCCGTCGTCTGCGCAAGAAACTCTGTGTGGACGAGTTTCAGGAGCTGGGTTTCGAACTGAACCTGAATTTCAAGGAAGACCTGAGCGATGAAGCGGTCGACGCCTTCCTCGATGCCTTCCTGAGCGACGCGATGAACGCCAATGGCCTGGGCTATGTTGGCGGCGACGACTACGGCCTGGTGTGCCTGGCCAAGCGTGGTTCGGTCAGCGAAGAGCAACGCGCCGCTGTGGAAGCCTGGCTGAAGGGCCGCTCCGAGCTGGTCGATTTCAGCGTCAGCCCGCTCCTGGACGTGTGGTACCCGGAAAAAGAGATCAACTCCGCTTCCTGATCCACGACAAAGGGCCTCGTTCGAGGCCCTTTTCTTTTGTGCCCGCCCTGGGTCACTCGTCGTTCGTTGCCTTTGTTTCCGATTGCTGCGCCGGCGCTCGCTCGCCTGCTGCCGCGGTTCGTAGCCTGGCGGCGTTGCGGTTATCCAGCCATTGGCGCAAGCCGTGCATCAGCAGGGCGATGAACAGGGTCAGCACGATACCCAGGGTGACGTTGAACAGGCGCACCTGTGGCAGGTGCCAGTCCTTGGCCAGGCTTTCGGCGAGCAGCACGAAGCAGGCCGTCGTCTGCAGCACGAACAGACCATAGTGGTTGGCCTGCAGGGCGCGGCTAAGCATGATCAGCGGCAGCATGATGGCGACCATCAGCGGTGGGCTCTGCAGGCTATGGCCGAACAGGATCAGCAGGCCGGCGGCCGTCAGGCTGGCCATGCTCGCCTGCAACGCGCGCACCAGGCTGCCCCTGAATTCCAGTTGCAGGGTGGTGACCACCGCCAGGGTCAGCCAGTAACCGCGCTGCAGATGGGCCAGATTGACGATCAAGCCGGCCATGGAAACCGCCACCGTACAGCCCAGGGCGTACAGGCCCCATTGTTGGCGAGACTGCCGCTGCGCATGCCGGCGTAGCACCTTGAGCAGGCTGATCAGGCGCGGCATGTGCGGCCACATGCGCAGGCCATGCAGGCCGCGCAAACCGAAAGCCAGCAGCATTACCCACAGCCCGCCTAGCATGAATAGCATGGCGATGGCATTAGGGTTGTTGAGCATGCTGCTGCCGTACTGGCCTTGCCCCAGGCACAGGCAGACGGTCAGGCCGATGCCCAGCTTGCCGGCCTCGGTGCCGTAACGCTGCAGCCAGGCCAGCAACAGGCCGAAGGCGGCGAACAGCGACAGGCTGATCAGCGGGTGGGTCGCCGACCAGAAGCCCAGGCCGGCGCTGCAGGCGCCCAGGCCGGTGAGCAGCAGCATGCGTAGCATGCCGAAGCGGTGCAGCGGGTTGGCCTGGGCCGCCTGGAAAGCACCCACCGACGCCCACAGAAAGCCCGGATGGGCGCTGAACAGACCGAGCAGCAGCGGCAGTGCACAGCCCAGACCGGCGACCACCGCCGGCCCCCAGGCGGGTGGCCCGGCGTGCCAACTGAACAACTGCCTGAACACCTGGCGCATGCTCAGACCGGACTCGAGCGACCGGTCATTTCCCGCGCCATCTCGGTGGCGTAGCTGTCGGTCATGCCGGCGATGAAATCGATCATGCGCAGGAACGAGCGGTACAACGGCCAGTGAGGATCGGGTGCGTTATGGCCCAACAGGTCGAGAATGCGCCGATTCTTGAACGACGGCGTGCGTCCGCCGTGCTGTTCCAGCGCCGCGCCGCAGAAGGCATTGAGGAGAATTTCCAGCGTGGTGTAGGCGCCGATCTCGTGCAGCGTCTTGCGTTTGTCCTGAAAGATCTTTTCGCGGGCCATGGCCTTCGCAGCCTGCACGCAGTGCTTGGCAGGGCCGTGCATGTGCTCGACCAGATCGCCCTCCAAGCGGCCGGCAAGCAGGCTAGGCTGCTGTTCGACGAAGGCCTGGGCGGCCGAGTTGGTCAGGTGCTCGATGGCCTTGCCGCGCAGGATCGCCAGCTTGCGCCGCCGCGAATCCTGGGGGCCGAGCTGACGGTAGGTTTCCGGCAGATCGTCGCCGACCAGGTCGAGCAGCAGCGATTCCACCTCGGCGTAGTCGAGCAGCTCCATTTCCAGGCCGTCTTCCAGGTCGATCAGGCCGTAGCAGATGTCGTCCGCGGCCTCCATCAGGTAGACCAGTGGGTGCCGCGCCCAGCGCTGCTCTTCGAGCTGCGGCAGACCGAGTTTGCCGGCGATCTGCTCGAGCAGCGGCAACTCGCTCTGGTAGCAGCCGAACTTGTGCTTCTTGTAACCCAGCGCCTCGGCGTGCCGTGACGTCCAGGGGTATTTGAGGTAGGCGCCGAGGGTGGCGTAGGTCAGTCGTGTGCCACCATCGAACTGGTGATACTCCAGCTGGGTGAGAACGCGAAAGCCCTGGGCATTGCCTTCGAAGCTGAGAAAGTCGCCGCGCTCGGCATCGCTCATGGCATCCAGCCAGCCGCGCCCCGCGGCCTGCTGGAACCAGTGGCGGATGGCGTCCTCGCCGGAGTGGCCGAACGGCGGATTGCCGATGTCGTGGGCCAGGCAGGAGGACTGCACCACCATGCCGAGATCGCTGGGCTCGCACCAGGCCGGTAGTTCACCGCGCAGCATCTCGCCGACACGCATGCCCAGGGAGCGGCCCACGCAGCTGACTTCCAGCGAATGAGTCAGGCGGGTATGGATGTGGTCGTTGCTGGACACCGGATGCACCTGGGTCTTGCGGCCCAGCCGGCGAAAGGCGCCGGAGAAGATGATCCGGTCGTGATCCTTGTGGAAGGGGCTGCGGCCCAGTTCATCGGCGCTGGGCGCCGGTTTGCCAAGACGTTCACGGGTGAGCAGGGTTTGCCAGTCCAAGCGTGCTTCCTTTACCGGATACGACGAGTCGGGCGCGTGTGGCCTTGCAAAGGCGGCGCATGCGCGAATGTCCGTTAGCTTCCCTGTTCGGTCCCGCAACTGCAAGGCCGCATCCACTAAAGTCCACTGGCGTCGATGTCGACCAGCAGCAGGCGGCTGCCGTTGTCGATGAACTGCCCGGCAGTCAGGCAGTACTGGTTGGTGGTGGCGTCGCGGTAGGTGTTGGAGAGGATCAAGCGGCGCTCTTCCCAGCCTTCGGCAAGCAATTGATAGAAGTAGGGGCGCCATGACCAGTTGTGGCCCAGGTAGCGATCGTCGGCCTGCCAGGCGCCGTCGCGCCATTCCAGGTTGGGGCTGATCTGCGTGCCGTGGCGGTCGCACTGATACAGGCGAATCAGCCAGGGGTAGGCGCCCGGCGTCACCGTCGGTGCAAGCCCATCGGGGCTGTGCTTGAGCTGGGTGAACAGCTCGGCGAGCTGGCGGCGCAGGGTCATCAGCTGCATGCGGTCGGCGAGTTTCTTGTGCACATAGGCGTCACGCAGGCGGGCGAAGCACTCGACGAATGCGCCACTGTCGAAGAATTCCAGCTCCGGCCTGGCGAACAGATAGCCCTGCACGTAGCGAGCGCCGCACTCCAAGGCGAAATGCAGTTCGGCTTCGGTTTCCACGCCTTCGGCGATGATCCAGCAGCCGGTCTTTTCCGCCATCATCGCCAGCGCCTTGACCACTTCGCCGCAGGGCCCGCCCCGCGCCGCTTCCTGGAAAAGGCGCATGTCCAGTTTGAGGATGTCGGGGCGCAGTGCCAGCACACGGTCGAGTTGCGAGTAGCCGGCACCGAAATCGTCGATGGCGATACGCACGCCGGCCTCGCGGTAGCGCGCGGCCACTGCGGCCAGGCGCTGGCTGGCGCCGCCCAGTTCGGTGATCTCGAACACCACGCGAGTGGGATCGACGCCACTGCTCGCCAGCTGTTTGAGGCTCGGCAGCGCCTGCTGTGGGCGCAGGCGACCAATCCAGCGTGGCGAAATGTTCACGCTCAGGAACCAGTCGGGCGGCGCATGACGAAAGCGCATGAACGCCTGCTCACGGATCGCTCGGTCCAGCCTGCGCAAGGCCGCGGCGGGCGTTTTCGGATCAGCGAACAGCGGCCCTGCAGAATGCAGGCGGCCAGCGGCGTCGCGCAATCGAGCCAGGGCCTCTATGCCGGCGATCTGTCCGGTAGCGGTATCGATGAAGGGTTGGAAGACGGCGATGGGTTGACCGTCGAGCACCGGGCACATCCTTATTGAAAGGGCAGGTTAGCCAGGCGTTACCCAGGCTTTTTGTGCTCTTTCCTAGCAAGAAGGTGGCCAATTTCAGGCTTGATCGGATTTCTCTGCTGGCTTTTCGCTTTCATGGCCAGGCGAGCGTTTGCGCAGGTCAGGGAACGCGGCGAGCGCCATGCGTAGCCAGCGTCGCCATTGGCCGCCGCGTATGCCCAAGACGGTCAGAGCGAACACGCCTCCGGTGATCCAGATTGGTGCGTGGCTACCCTTGAGTTCCTGGCGCCAGTGAGTACCCAAGTCCTTGGCCTTGCGCAGCGGCTCCAGCATGACCTGGGTTTCATAGCGGATTTCCTGGCGATGCATTTCCAGGCGCAGCCGCAACATGGTCTTGCGAAGTTCCTGCGTATTTTTGTCGCTCATGGCAGCAGTTGCTCGCGGTCGCGGGCCAGTTCTTCGAGGCTGGCGCTGAACGGCGCCGGGGCATTACGCATGCGTTGTACCAGGCTCCAGCCGCAAACCAGCAGGCCGGCTGCATAGAACAGGCAGAGCAGGGTGATGACCAGAATGCGGTGGGTGTCCCAGAAGCCAATCAGCAGGGCAGCCGACAGGCCGATGATCAGCAGCAGGCCGAACAGGACGCAGAGGCCGGTCAGGATCAGCAGGGTAACGGTGCGCGCCTGCTGCTCCCGGAACTCTTCGCTGAACAGCGCGACATGGCCATGAACCAGCCCGAGCAGCGCACCGGCCAGGCGCCGTGGCGAGGGGCCGCGGCTGGGAGATGCTGCTGTCTGGCTTTCATCCATGTGCTGTCCTGATCAACGTCGGCTAATGAGCATGCCGATCAGTATACCAATGCCAGCGGCAATGCCGATGGTCTGCCATGGATGGGTCTGCACATAGTCTTCGGTTGCACCTACGGCCGCGCGGCCGCGCTGAACCACGGTTTCTTCGGTGTTCTTCAGTGTGGTGCGTGCACGGCCCAGGCTGTCGCGGATCTGCGCGCGCAGCTCTTCGGCTTGATCGCCGACCAGGCTGGCCGAATGTTGCAGCAGGGTTTCGGTGTCACGTACCAGTGCCTGGAACTCTTCGAGCAGCTCTTCCTTGTTGGCTGGAGCTACGGGGCGCGAGGGGAGTGGGCGGGCCATTGATCAATCTCCTGTAGGTATGGGGGCGGTGTAAGGGTTTCGAGTGGCCCACCCCTGGCAGGTTCACTCTATCTGCCGGGATGGACGCGGAGGCCGCCTCAGAGGGCACAGGCATTGCATTGGCGAACGGCGAAGCGGGCCGGCATGCATGGTTATGGTGCTTGGCGTCTTTCCTGGCATCTGCCTGGTGCCTTGTTAACTACTTGATAAACCAAGAATAAGTCTTCAAAAGGTGGGGCGATGGAGCGCCGTGATGCCGATGCGCTCCCAATGGGTGCGCAATAAGGCGAGATGGCGTGCTTGTAAATGGTGCTTATCGCTGGGCTGGTGTTCCTTTTTGGTGCTTTTTCGCTGCGGAGTCTGTGCTTCGATGGAAAACCTCGACAGTGCCGTGCAAATCCTGATTCATGGCTCGAATACCTTATTCATCCTGATCGGCGCCATCATGGTCCTGGCCATGCATGCCGGCTTCGCCTTTCTGGAAGTCGGCACCGTGCGGCAGAAGAATCAGGTCAATGCGCTATCCAAGATTCTTTCGGATTTCGCGATCTCGGCCGTCGCCTATTTCTTCGTCGGCTACTGGATAGCCTATGGGGTCAGCTTCCTGCATCCGGCCAGCGTACTGGTCGAGGGCAACGGCTACGCGTTGGTGAAATTCTTCTTCCTGCTGACCTTTGCGGCAGCGATCCCCGCGATCATTTCCGGGGGCATCGCCGAGCGTGCGCGTTTCGGCCCGCAGTTGTGCGCCACCGCCCTGATCGTCGCGTTCGTCTACCCGTTCTTCGAAGGCATGATCTGGAACGGCAACTTCGGTTTCCAGGCCTGGCTGCAGACGACCTTCGGTGCACCGTTCCACGACTTCGCCGGCTCGGTGGTCGTTCACGGCGTCGGCGGCTGGCTGGCCTTCGCCGCGGTGGTGCTGCTGGGGCGCCGCGATGGCCGCTACCGCGACGGCCGCCTGGTGGCCATGGCGCCGTCGAGCATTCCCTTCCTGGCGCTGGGTTCCTGGGTGCTGATCATCGGCTGGTTCGGCTTCAACGTGATGAGCGCACAGACCCTGGGCAGCATCAGCGGCCTGGTGGCCGTCAACACCTTGATGGCGATGGTAGGCGGCACCCTGGCCGCGCTGATCGTCGGCCGCAATGATCCGGGCTTCCTACACAACGGCCCGCTGGCCGGGCTGGTCGCCATCTGCGCCGGCTCCGACCTGATGCATCCGGTGGGCGCCCTGGCCACCGGCGCCATCGCCGGTGCGCTGTTTGTCTGGGCCTTCACCGCGACACAGGTTAAATGGAAGGTAGATGATGTACTCGGCGTCTGGCCGCTGCACGGCCTGTGTGGCGTCTGGGGTGGTATCGCCTGCGGCATCTTCGGCCAGCCGCTGTGGGGCGGTCTGGGCGGCGTCAGCATCGCCAGCCAATTGTTGGGTAGCCTGGCTGGCGTCGCCGTGGCGCTGAGTGGCGGCTTTGCGGTGTATGGATTGCTCAAGCAGGTGGTAGGCATTCGCCTGAGCCAGGAGCAAGAGTATTACGGCGCCGATCTGTCGATTCACAAGATTGGCTCGGTAAGCCAGGATTGATGCGCGAGCCGCCCGGTCGATTGGTTGAATGCTAGCCCTAAACTTTTGCCGAGGGCTGCCGTCAATCTTGGACATGCTCCGTTTCGGTGACTTGCCATGGCTATCTCAATCCCGCTGTCGACCAATACGACAGGCCGCTCGCCACAGCTCGGTGGCCAGCCCACTACCATTCGCAATGCGGCCGACGCCCAGGCGGCGCTGTCCAATCGACTGGCCGAGCGCCTCGGCCTGCCGCCCGGTTCGCTGACGGCCAAGCAGGACGATTTTTCGCCGGAGAAGGTCGCCGATCGCGTCATGGGCTTCGTCGAGCAACGGCTCAAGAGCGAGGCGGCGTCTGGTGCCAGCCCCGAGAAATTGCAGCAACTGCTCGACCAGGCGCGTTCCGGTGTGCAGAAAGGCTTCGACGAGGCGCGCAAGATCCTCGACGGCATGGGTGTGCTCAAGGACAAGATCGCCAGCGATATCGACGACACGTTCAAGCGCATTCAGCAAGGCTTCGCCGGGCTCGACAAGCTTTACGGCTCGGTGCCGAGTGCAGGCGAGGGCAACGGCGTGACGCCCACCTCCAGCGATCGCTTCGCCGCGGTAGCGGAAAGTTTCGAACTCAACATCACCACCCGCGATGGCGACCGCTTACGCGTATCGGTGGCTCAAGCATCTGCGGCCTGGTCACGTACCGAGGGCGCGAACAGCCAGTCCGGCAGCTTGCAGATCGGCGGTTGGCAGGTGGAGGTTGAGGGTGAGCTGGATGATGAGGAAAAAGCCGCGCTCGGCAAACTCTTCAGCCAGGTGCAGGATCTGTCCAATTCTTTCTATTCGGGCGACATGGCTGGAGCCTTCGACCGCGCTATGGCGCTGGATATGGACAGCTCGCAGCTGGCCTCCATGTCGCTGCGGCTGACCCAGACCAGCGTGCGCCAAGCCACCGATACTTATGGCGCCGTATCGAATCAGGGTGGGCAGCCGGCCAGCGCGACCAACGGTGCGCTGACCGATTATGCCCAGGGCCTGCTCGACGCATTGCGTACGGCAGATGCCTTGGTCAGTGATGGCAAGGGATTATTGCAGGACCTGCTCAAGGGCGGCTTCTCGCTGGACGATCGCTTCGATGCCGGCCGGCTCGAGAAGGCCGAGCAGATCAATGGTCGTCTGCTTGATGGCCTGCAGGGCTTGTTGAGTTCGACGCTGACACCGCAGTCGGGCGAGGGTAGCGAGAAAGCCTGATCAGGCATGGCAAAGTGCTAAACTGCGACTCTAGTTACCTTCGCAGGTTGCCTCAATCATGCTTCCCGAATGCCGGCTGCTCGGCACTCTCGGCTGTCACCTGTGTGATTACGCAGAGGCGGTCTTGATGCCGTTCGTGGAAAACGGCCTGTTGGTCGAATTGCTGGATATCGCCGACGAGCCTGGGTTAATGGAGCGCTATGCGCTGATCATCCCTGTTCTGCGCCGCATGGATACGGGCGCCGAGCTCCATTGGCCGTTCGAGGCGTCGCAGGTCGCCGCGTTTCTGCAGTGACAACTGCCATCTAGAGCAACGAGCCCGGCGCTTTACAGTCAGGCCACTTTTTAAAGTTTTTGCATGGGGAATCACGGGTATGAACATGGTGCTCGGCGACGCGCTGTCGCTGCTGCTGTTTCGTCTGCACAATGGCCGCCTGTTGGGCATCAACCTGCTCAAGGTCAACGAGATCATTCCCTGTCCAGCATTGACTAAGATGCCCAGCCGTCATCCCCATGTACGCGGCGTCGCTACACTGCGTGGCTCGGCGCTGACGGTTATCGACCTGGCTCGTGCGATTGGCGAGCGCGGTGGCAGCGATGATGGTGATGGTTGCCTGATCGTCACCGAGTTGAGCCGCTCGCGGCAGGGCCTGCACGTGCACAGCGTCGAACGCATCGTGCAGTGTTCGACGCGCGATGTGCGTCCGCCCCCCTCGGGGGCCGGTTCTCGCGCCTTTATTACTGGGGTGACGCAGATTGACGGCTCAATCGTGCAGATTCTCGACATTGAGAAGGTGCTACATGAAATCGCCCCGGCGCCGCTGGAAGAGGTTAGTGAGGAATTGCTCACCCCAGCCGAGCGACAGCTTTTGCAGGGGCGCCGCGTGCTGGTCGTCGATGACTCTCAGGTGGCCATTCAGCAGACCCTGATGACCCTGCGCAAGCTGGATCTCGATTGCGAGGCCGTACGCAGCGCGGCCAGTGCCCTCGACGTGCTCAGGAGCGCCCGCGAGGAGGGGCGACCCGTCGAGGTACTGGTCTCGGATATCGAAATGCCGGAAATGGATGGCTATGCCCTGGTTCAGCAAATCCGTAAGGACAGCCAGCTGGCCGATACCTACGTATTGCTGCACACCTCACTGGATAGCACCATGAACACAGAGAAGGCTCGCTCGGTAGGCGCCAACGACGTACTGACCAAATTCTCCAGTGTCGACCTCAGCCAGGCGCTGCTGCGCGCCTTTCAGCGCCTGAATGGCTGACGTTATTCGACGCGCTGCTCACCGGTGAACTGCAGGGTGATCTTGCAGCGCCGGCAGAAGTAGCGGCGCCCCTTGGACACCAGCGCGTGGCGCTGGGCGGAGAACGGAAACTCGCCTTGCGGGCACTGGCAACGGTAGATGAAGCGGCTGACCTGACGGCGCTTCACTTCATAGGTGTGGCAGCGGTGCGGCGGCAGTTCATAGACGCCGCGCATGATCAGCTGCCACTCCTCGCCGTGGGGCTGGATGCTCAGGCCGAACAATTGGTGGGCGATCAAGTGGGCCACTTCATGGGCGACGGTCTGGCGCAGGAAGTCTTCCTGATTCTCGCGATACAGCTGCGGGTTGAAGCGCAGCTTGTTTTCGGTGAGATGCGCCACGCCAGCTTTTTGCCCGCGTAGCTTGAAGCTCACCTGCGGGCGGGCGAAGCGCCGCTTGAAGAAGGTTTCCGCCTGCTGGTAGCAGGCTTCGACGCGGGTGTGGATCTGATCGGGCATGGCGGCTTCAGGGGCGGGTAACTGGCGTCGATTATGCCGCAGATCGCCGCCCGCTGCAGTGCCATGAGCCGAGCGGTAAGGCTCAGCGGTAGTAGCGCTGCAGTGTTTCCATGGCGCTGTTGATGCGCTGCAGGCGCTGCGTGCAACCGCCTCGGTCCGGGTGATGAAGGCTCACCAACTGCCGGTAGCGCTGGCGGATGACGCTCAGGTCGAGCTCGCCAGCCTGCTCGTCGAACTCCAGCGCCGCCAGCGCCTGTTGCCGATCTTCGGCGCCGTGCAGGCGCACCCAGAAGGCGCCGAGCATCTGCTCGACATCCTCGGCGCCGGTGTCGCGCAAATGGGTGAGGTCGAGGTAGTACTCGCGCAGCGGTTCCTGCTCGCTCAAGGCACTCTCTGCGGCCTGATAGGGCAGCAGGCGGATGCACAGCGGGCTGATCTGCAATGACGCGCGGCCTTCGGCATGTAGCTCGTCGCGCAGCCGGTACAGCGTGTGGAAGAGCAGAAAGTGGCTGCGAAACAGCTCCAAGGTGTCGCTGGGCAGGCGCTCGTCACGACCCTGCCAGCGGCTCAGTCGCAGCATCAGCTCGTACTCGGAGAGGCCTTCGGGTGCGGCCTCCAGCAAATCGAGCAACCGGCAGCCGGGTAAGGTTTCCTGGTTCATCGGCTTTCCTTGGTCGATGAGAAGGTGCGTTGCTGGCCGGTTTCGCCGGCAGGCCGACGGTTAGCCGTTTTGTAGCTGGGGTGCGCCTCGTTTTCTGGGTAAAATGCGCGGCTTCAGTACTTATAGCGGATTCTTGCGCGCCATGGGCACCCTCTCGGTCAATCAGAACAAGCTGCAAAAACGCCTGCGTCGTCAGGCCGGCGAGGCCATCGCCGACTTCAACATGATCGAGGAGGGCGACAAGGTCATGGTCTGTCTGTCCGGTGGCAAGGACAGCTATACCATGCTCGACATCCTGCTTTACCTGCAGAAGGTCGCTCCGATCAACTTCGAGATCGTCGCCGTGAACATGGACCAGAAGCAGCCGGGCTTCCCCGAGCACGTGCTGCCGGCGTATCTGGAGTCCATCGGCGTGGCGTACCACATCGTCGAGAAGGACACCTATTCGGTGGTCAAGGAGAAGATCCCGGAAGGCAAGACCACCTGCTCTCTATGCTCGCGTTTGCGCCGTGGCACCTTGTATACCTTCGCCGATGAGATCGGTGCGACCAAGATGGCCCTGGGGCACCACCGCGACGACATCCTCGAGACCTTCTTTCTGAACATGTTCTACGGCGGCACGCTCAAGGCCATGCCGCCCAAGCTGCGTGCCGACGATGGCCGCAACGTGGTGATTCGCCCGCTGGCTTACTGCAGCGAGGCCGACATCGAGG
Source organism: Phytopseudomonas straminea (assembly GCF_900112645.1). Classification (GTDB taxonomy): domain Bacteria; phylum Pseudomonadota; class Gammaproteobacteria; order Pseudomonadales; family Pseudomonadaceae; genus Aquipseudomonas; species Aquipseudomonas straminea. Next base: position 498,957 of record NZ_FOMO01000003.1, read on the forward strand.
CGTACAGCATGCTCAAGGAGTTCCCGATAATCCCATGTAACCTGTGCGGTTCTCAGGAGAACCTGCAGCGCCAGGTGGTCAAGGACATGTTGCAGGAGTGGGAGCGCAAGTCGCCGGGGCGTACCGAGATCATGTTCCGCGCCCTGCAGAACGTGGTGCCTTCGCAGCTGGCCGACCGCAACCTGTTCGATTTCGCCAGTTTGAAGATCGACGAGCAGGCCACGCCGCGCTTTCTGAACGTGATGAACCTGTAATTTCGAGAGCTGACCCCAATCGATGCAAGACTACCGATGGCTGCATGAATACTGCGTTAACCGCTTCGGCTCGCTCGAGGCACTCGAGGCGCGCCTGCCGCAGCCGGTTTCGGACAAAAAGCTGCGTGCGCTGGGCAATGATCGTTACCTGTCGATAATGAGCCTGCGCATCTTCCGCGCTGGCCTCAAGCACAGCCTGGTCGACGCCAAATGGCCGGCCTTCGAGGAAGTGTTCTTCGGCTTCGATCCGGAAAAGGTCGTGCTGATGGGGGGCGAGCGCCTGGAGCGGCTGATGCAGGATGCGCGGCTGATTCGCCACCTGGGCAAGCTCAAGAGCGTGCCGCGCAATGCGCAGTTCATCCTCGACGTCGAACGTGGTGCGCTGAGCGGGCCTGTTGCTGCCGTGAGGGCCGATACGCCGAAGCCAGGTTTCGCCTTTGGCGGGTTGATCGCCGATTGGCCGGTGACCGATATCGTCGGTCTCTGGCACTGGCTGGCCAAGCAGGGCAGCCAGTTGGGCGGGCTTTCCGCACCGCGTTTCCTGCGCATGGTCGGCAAGGATACTTTCATCCCCAGCGATGACATGGTCGCCGCCCTCAAGGCCCAGAAGATCATCGACAAGTCGCCCAATAGCCAGCGCGACCGGGCGGCGGTGCAGGCCGCCTTCAATCAGTGGCATGCAGAAAGCGGCAGGCCGATGTGTCAGCTGTCGGTGATGCTGGCGCACACGGTCAATCATTGATGGCGGCGCAATTGCAGCGCCTGGTGACGGCGTTCATCGACGCGCAGCGCATCCTGATCATCACCGGGGCGGGAATATCGGCCGATTCCGGCTTGCCGACCTACCGCGGCATCGGCGGCCTTTACAACGAACATACCGATGACGGTGTGCCGATCGAGGTGGCGATGTCCGGCGACATGCTGCGCCGCGATCCGGCGCTGTGCTGGAAGTACCTGGCGCAGCTTGGCAGTGCCTGCCTGGGCGCCCAGCCCAATGCCGCCCACCGGGCGATTGCCGAGCTGCAGACGCTCAAGCCGGGTTGCTGGGTGCTGACCCAGAACATCGACAGCTATCATCGCCTGGCCGGGAGCCCTGGGGATCGGCTGATCGAGATTCACGGTGAATTGGCGCCCCTGTATTGCCAGGTTTGCCGGGAAGCCGACGAGCGGTTGGGCGAGCATCTGCAGCAGCCCCTGCCGCCACGGTGCGTGGCTTGCGGCGGGGTGTTGCGGCCCCCCGTGGTGTTGTTTGGCGAGCGACTGCCGCCGCTGGCCGTGGAGCGTCTATATGGGCAATTGCGGGAGGGTTTCGACCTGGTGATCAGTGTCGGAACCAGCGCCAGCTTTCCTTATATAGCCGAGCCGTTGCGGCAGGCGCGCCGTTCGGGCAAGGTCACGGTCGAGGTTAATTTGTCGCACACGGAAGTCAGTGCACTGGTTGACTTCAGGCTGGAAGAACGGGCCTTAGATGTTTTTCCGGAACTACTGGGTCACATTGCTGATCATAAAATTTGCAAATGATCCCGTTCGCGGGCATAGTCGCGGCTGATCAATTTCCATGCCACGGTCGTGCCCATGCGCAAACGCTTCGCACCCCTCGTGCCTCTCGCACTCACAATGGTTCTCGCCGCCTGCGCTAACCATGCAACGCAATCTCAAATCGACACGCCTCAGGCCCAGGCTTCATTGCCTGCCAGACCAGTGGTAGTTGCGCCGGCCGTCGAACAAAATGACTCCGGCGAAGACGATGTCGTTGCCGATTTCTCCAATGGTGCGCCTTACGAGTTGCCGCAACTGGCGGACAGTGTTCTGGAAAAGGGCATATCCCTGATCGGCACACGTTACCGTTTCGGCGGCACGTCGGTGAAAACTGGTTTCGATTGCAGCGGTTTCATCGGCTACCTGTTCCGCGAGGAGCTGGGTATGGAGCTGCCGCGCTCGACTCGCGAGATGATCAAAATCGATGCGCCACTGGTCGACCGCAAGGCGCTCAAGCCGGGTGATCTGGTGTTCTTCAGTACCGCCGGGCGTGGCCGCGTCAGCCATGCTGGCATCTACCTGGGTGATGATCAGTTCATCCATTCCTCCAGCCGCCGTAGCGGTGGCGTGCGCATCGACAGCCTGGATGACGGCTACTGGAAGCGTACGTTCATCGAAGCCAAGCGCGTTCTGGCGCTGGCGCCGACCGAGAATCTGGCCTCCCAGCATTGATCGATCGTCGCCCGATCAGGTCGGTCGAGCAACAATTTGAATGTTTTCAAGCGAATGCAGTGCAAAGCTAAAGCTTGCACTGCAGTTGCGAACGCGGCAGAGTAGGGCGCATTCAGGCTCCAGGATCGTCCGTCCATGACTGCCACCATCCGCATCGCCTTCCTCCTGCTTGCAGCACTGCTCAGTGCCTGTTCCAGTCGAGCACCCGCACCCACCCCGCAACCCGTTGTCGTCATGCCTGCGCCTGGTGCCTACCAGGGGGGCGCGGACGATGTGCTGTTTCGCGCTCTGGGGCTTGTGGGCACTCCATACCGCTACGGCGGCAACACGCCTGATGGCGGTTTCGATTGCAGCGGCCTGATCGGCTATGTGTACCGCGATGCAGCAGGCATCAAGCTGCCACGCTCAACCCGCGAGCTGATCAGCATGCGTGCTCCGACCATCGGCCGCGATTCCCTGCGTAGTGGTGACCTGGTGTTCTTCGCTACCAACGGTGGCCGGCAGGTCAGCCATGCCGGTATCTACGTCGGTGAGGGCCGCTTCGTGCATGCGCCGTCCTCGGGCGGCACCGTACGCCTGGACAGTCTAGGCAACAGTTATTGGCAGCGTACCTATATCGAGGCCAAGCGCGTTTTTCCGGTGGAGCTCGCCAGTCATCCCTGAGGCGTCGTCGCCCAGAGCAGCGCGCTATGGCCGACTCTCCGATTGACGCTTATGCCGTCAGTCCTTACCCTTTGCGACCTGCTTCAGGTGTCCCTGGTCTCGGCCAGGGGTGAAACTGGGAAGTCGGTGCGCTGCCGCCAAACGAGCAATGCCGACGCTGCCCCCGCAACGGTAAACGAGCCCAACCATGCTTCTGGCCACTGTATCTTCGATGCGGGAAGGCGGCGTGGTTCGTCGTGTTCCCTGAACGCCGCACTCGTGAGCCCGGAGACCGGCCTGTCGCTTTTTCCTTAGGTTGCGCGGTGGGCGCGGCCGGTGCGCGGCCCCAGGGCCAGCCCCTGCCTGCTCCTGCGTGATCGTTTTTATCGTCGGGCACCGATACGTGCTCGAAGCGCGCGAGCTTGCTGGCGCCGAGGAGATCCCATGAGCGAATCGACCCCATCCCCCAGCCGCGAATCGGCCGAGCGCGACGCGCGCCACAACGCCCGCATGGCGCGCAAGAAAGCGCTGATGGACGAAAAGATCGCCCAGGCCCAGGAAGAATACGGCTTGCTGCTGGTGCACAGCGGTAACGGCAAGGGCAAGAGCAGTTCGGCTTTCGGCATGGTTGCCCGCGCGCTCGGCCATGGCCTGAAGGTGGGCGTGGTGCAGTTCATCAAGGGCGGCATGGCCACGGGCGAAGAACACTTCTTCCGGCGTTTTCCCGATGAAGTCAGCTACCACGTGATGGGCGAGGGCTACACCTGGGATACCCAGGATCGCCAGCGTGATATCGAGAAGGCACGCCTGGCCTGGGATGTTGCCAGGCAGCTGCTGAACGATCCGCAGATCGCCTTGGTGGTGCTGGACGAACTGAACATCGCCCTCAAGCACGGCTACCTGGACGTGGACGTGGTGCTGCGCGATATTGAATCGCGCCCGGAGCTGCAGCACGTCGTGGTGACCGGTCGGGGCGCACCGCCGGCCCTGCTCGAAGCGGCCGATACGGTGACCGAAATGACTCTGGTCAAACATGCCTTCAAGGCCGGTGTGAAGGCGCAGAAGGGCGTGGAATTTTGAGCACGATAGACGCGCTTTCCGCCGAGCCTGGGGCGCCACGGCAGTGCCCGGCCCTGGTGATCGCCGCGCCCGCCTCGGGGCAGGGCAAGACCACCGTCACCGCTGCCCTGGCGCGCCTGCACACCCGAGAAGGCAAGCGGGTGCGGGTGTTCAAGTGCGGGCCGGACTTTCTCGATCCGATGATTCTTTCCCGCGCCAGCGGCAACCCGGTCTATCAGCTGGACCTGTGGATGGTCGGCGAGGCCGAGAGCCGTCGTCTTTTATGGGAAGCGGCGGGCGAAGCCGATCTGATTCTGATCGAGGGCGTGATGGGACTGTTCGACGGCTCGCCGTCGGCGGCTGACCTGGCGCGCCGTTTCGGTGTGCCGGTGCTCGGGGTGATCGATGGCTCGGCCATGGCCCAGACCTTCGGCGCCCTGGCGGTCGGCCTTGCCAGCTATCAACCTGACCTGCCGTTCTCCGGCGTTCTCGGCAATCGCGTCAATCCGGGTCGCCATAACGACCTGATCCGTGACAGCCTGCCGGCTTCGATTCGCTGGTATGGCTCGCTGCCACGCAGTGCGGCCATCGAGCTGCCCAGCCGGCACCTCGGCCTGGTGCAGGCTGGCGAACTCGCTGACCTCGATACGCGCCTGGATACCGCGGCCGACGCCCTGGAGCAGACGGCGACGATCACGCTGCCGCCGCCCGTGACCTTCGCCGCGCCCTCGATCGAACCGCTGGCGCCGCTGCTCGCTGGCGTACGCATCGGGGTGGCCTTTGATGCTTCCTTCGCGTTCATCTACCAGGCCAACCTCGACCTGCTCGAGCAGATGGGCGCAACGCTGACGTTCTTCAGTCCGCTGACCGACAAGGCACTGCCTGACGTGGGCAGCCTCTACCTGCCGGGCGGTTACCCAGAGTTGCATCTGCAGGCGCTGGCCGCCAATCGGCCGATGATCGACGCGATCAAGGCGCATCAGCAGGCCGGCAAACCGCTGCTCGCCGAGTGCGGCGGCATGCTGTATCTGCTCGAGTCGCTGAGCGATGTCGCTGGTGAGCGCGCGGAACTGGCCGGTCTGCTGACTGGCACTGCGCAGATGCAGAAGCGCCTGGTCGCCCTGGCCCTGCAGAGCGTCGAACTGCCCGAGGGCGTGCTGCGCGGGCACAGTTACCATCACTCGCGCCTGGACTCTGCGCTGCAGCCGCTGGCCCGTGGGAGCTGCCCGAACGACAAGCCGGTCAGCGAGGCGGTGTTCCGACTCGAGCGCCTGACCGCGTCCTACATCCATTTCTACCTGCCTTCCAATCCGCCAGCCGCCGCGGCGTTGTTTCGTCCATGACCGCGCACGCCTTCAGCGCCGAGGAGCGCGCCGCGGTCTACCGCGCCATTGCCGAGCGCCGCGACATGCGCCATTTCAGCGGCGGCGAGGTCGCGCCCGACTTGCTCGCCCGCCTGCTCGAAGCGGCGCACCAGGCGCCCAGCGTCGGCCTGATGCAGCCGTGGCGTTTCATCCGCATCACCCGGCCGGCGCTGCGAGAAGACATCTACCAGTTGGTCGAGCACGAACGCCAGCTGACTGCGGAGGCACTGGGCGAACGTTCGGACGAGTTCATGCGGCTGAAGGTCGAGGGCGTTCGCGATTGCGCCGAAGTGCTGGTTGCGGCCTTGATGGAAGGCCGCGAGGCCCATGTGTTCGGCCGGCGCACCTTGCCGGAAATGGACATGGCCTCGCTGTCCTGCGCGATCCAGAACCTGTGGCTGGCGGCCCGTGCCGAAGGCCTGGGCATGGGCTGGGTGTCGCTGTTCGACCCCGTCGCCCTGGCCGAGCTGCTGGGCATGCCGCCGGGCAGCAAGCCGGTCGCGGTGCTCTGCCTGGGGCCGGTACAGGCCTTTTACCCGGTGCCGATGCTGGCCCAGGAAGGTTGGGCGCAGGTACGGCCGCTGCACGAGCTGCTGTTCGAGGATCGCTGGGATCACCATGAATAACGAGAGCCGTCCATGAGCCTGATCCTCAGCGCTGTCGCGGGCGTGGCCCTGGATGCCGCCCTCGGCGAGCCGAAGCGCTGGCACCCGCTGGTGGGCTTCGGCAAGCTGGCCAACCGCCTGGAGCAGCGCTTCAACCCGTCCGGGGGCGGCTGGCGCAGCCATGGCGTGAGCGCCTGGTGCCTGGCGGTGCTGCCGTTGACGTTGCTTACCGTGCTGCTGGTGCAGCTACCGTGGATCGGCTGGCTGGTGCAGATCGTCGCCCTCTACGCCGCCCTGGGGCTGCGCAGCCTCGATCAGCACGCCCAGCCGGTGGCCCAGGCGCTGCGCCTGGGTGATCTGCCGGTGGCGCGCCAGCGAGTGGGCTACATGGTCAGCCGACGTACCGAGGACCTGGACGCCACTGGCGTGGCCCGTGCCGGTACCGAGTCGGTGCTGGAGAACGGCAGCGATGCGGTGTTCGCCGCGCTGTTCTGGTTTCTCGTCGCCGGGGCGCCGGGCGTGCTGCTCTATCGCCTGAGCAACACTCTGGACGCCATGTGGGGCTACCGCAACGAGCGCTTCGAGCGCTTCGGCTGGGCCGCCGCGAAGATCGATGACCTGCTCAATTACGTGCCGGCCCGCCTGGTGGCGCTGACCTATGTCGTCCTCGGTCGCAGCGCCCTGGCGATGCGTTGCTGGCAGCGCCAGGCGCCACGATGGGACAGCCCCAACGCCGGGCCGGTGATGGCCGCGGGCGCGGGCGCGCTGGGCGTCAGCCTCGGCGGCGCGGCGGTCTATCACGGTGAACTGCACCAGCGCCCTGAGCTGGGCGAAGGTCCGCCACCACGGGCGCGGGATATCGAGCGGGCAATGAACCTGGTGTGGGGCGGCGTGCTGCTCTGGTTGATGCTGATGCTGATCGTGGAGGTATGCATTGCTTGAGCACGGCGGACGGTTGCGCAAGGCAGCGCTTCGTTATGGCATCCCGCTGAGCGATTGGCTGGACGTTTCGACCGGCGTGGCGCCATACGGCCTGCCACTTCCGGAGGTTCCCGCGCAGACCTGGAACCGTTTGCCGGAGCAGGACGATGGTCTGGAAGCCGCCGCCTGCGCCTATTACGGCGCCGCCGATCTGCTGCCGGTGGCCGGCTCCCAGGCTGCGATCCAGTGCCTGCCGCGGCTGCGCCGCGAGGCACGGGTCGGCATCGTCTCGCCGGCCTACGCCGAGCATGCGGCAGCCTGGCAGCGTGAAGGGCATCGGGTGCTGGAGATCAGCGAGGCCGGCGTCAACCGCGCCTTGGAACGGCTCGACGTGCTCTTGCTGGTCAACCCCAACAACCCTACCGGTCGGCGCTTTTCCCCCGAGCAGCTGTATGCCTGGCATGCGCGCCTGGCCGAGCGGAGTGGCTGGCTGATCGTCGATGAAGCCTTTATCGACTGCACCCCGGAGCAGAGCCTGGCGGCTCACGCACAATTGCCGGGGCTGATCGTGTTGCGCTCGTTCGGCAAGTTCTTCGGCATGGCCGGTGCCCGCCTGGGCTTCGTGCTGGCTGAACGCACGCTGCTCGATGAGTTGGAAGAAATGCTCGGGCCCTGGACGATCAGCGGCCCGACCCGCTGGCTGGCGGCCCGAATGCTCGAAGACAAGACCGCTCAGCAAGCCCAGCGCCAGCGCCTGAGCACTGACGGCCAGCGCCTGGCCAGCCTGCTGCGTGAGCATGGTCTGGCGCCCACCGGTGGCTGTGCGCTGTTCCAGTGGATCGCCAGCGAGCACGCCGCGCTGCTGCATGAGTTCCTGGCCTGCAATGGCATCTTCACCCGCCTGTTCGAGCGCCCGGCCAGCATTCGCTTCGGCCTGCCACCCGATGAGGCCGGTTGGCAGCGCCTGGCCGCCGCGCTACAGGTCTTTGCCGAGGAGGCGCGATGAGTCATTTGCAAGCCGGCGCCACCCTGATGGTGCAGGGCACCACCTCGGATGCGGGCAAGAGCACCCTGGTGACCGCCCTGTGTCGCTGGTTGCAGCGCCAGGGCGTCAGCGTGGCGCCGTTCAAACCGCAGAACATGGCGCTCAACAGCGCGGTGACCGCCGACGGTGGCGAGATCGGCCGGGCCCAGGCGGTGCAGGCCCAGGCCTGCGGCCTGCCAGCGCACACCGACATGAACCCGGTGCTGCTCAAGCCCAACAGCGACACCGGCTCCCAGGTGATCATCCATGGCCAGGCCGTCGGCAACATGAATGCCGTGGCCTATCACGACTACAAGCGCGTCGCCCGTGAAGCGGTGCTGGCCTCTCACGCTCGCCTGCGGGCGAACCACCAGGTGGTGATGGTCGAGGGTGCCGGCTCGCCGGCCGAAATCAACCTGCGCGCCAACGATATCGCCAACATGGGGTTCGCCGAGGCGGTCGACTGCCCGGTGATCCTGATCGCCGATATCGACAAGGGCGGCGTCTTCGCGCATCTGGTCGGCACCCTGGAGCTGCTGTCGCCGAGTGAGCAGGCGCGCCTCAAGGGCTTCGTGATCAACCGGTTTCGCGGTGATATCGCCTTGCTCAAACCAGGGCTGGACTGGCTCGAGCAGCGCACCGGCAAACCGGTGCTGGGCGTGCTGCCGTACCTGATGGATTTCCACCTGGAGGCCGAGGACGCCATCGACCGGCGTCAGGTGAGCAAGGCCGATCAGGTGCTCAAGGTAGTGGTGCCGGTGTTGCCGCGGATCAGCAACCACACCGATTTCGATCCGCTGCGCCTGCACCCCCAGGTCGAGCTGACCTTCGTCGGCCCCGGCGAAGCCATTCCGCCGGCCGACCTGATCATCCTGCCCGGCTCCAAGAGCGTGCGCGCCGATCTCGCCTTCCTGCGCAGCGGCGGCTGGGCGGCGGCCATCGACCGGCACCTGCGCTATGGCGGCAAGCTGCTGGGCATCTGCGGCGGCTTGCAGATGCTCGGGCGTCGGGTCGAGGACCCGCAAGGGCTGGAAGGGCCGGCGGGTGGCAGCGACGGCTTCGGCCTGCTGCACATTGATACCGTGCTGGAGCCGCACAAGCAGCTGCGCAACGTCAGTGGCCGGCTGTGCCTGGAAGATGCTCCCATCAGCGGCTACGAAATCCATGCCGGGGTGACTGCCGGCGCTGGCCTGCAGCGCGCCGCGGTGAGGCTCGACGATGGCCGCAGCGATGGCGCGCTGAGCGAAGATGGCCAAGTCATGGGCACCTACCTGCACGGGCTGTTCGAGTCCTCGGCGGCGTGCAGCGCATTGCTGCGTTGGGCCGGGCTGCGTGACGTGCAGACCGTGGATTACCACGCGCTGCGCGAGCGCGATATCGAGCGCCTGGCCGATCTGGTCGAAAATCATCTGGATACGGCCGCCTTGCGCGCGCTCTGCGGTCTGGACGAGGAGGCGCGCTAGATGCGTGAGCTGATTCTTGGCGGCGCCCGCTCGGGCAAGAGTCGCCTGGCCGAACGCATGGCTGCTGAGTCCGGGCTGGAGGTCGTCTATGTTGCAACCAGCCAACCGCTCGACGGTGAAATGAACAGCCGTATCCGTTCGCACCGTGACCGCCGCCCGGTCGAGTGGGGGCTGGTCGAGGAGCCTTTGGCGCTGGCGCAAGTGCTCGAAGAGCAGGCTTCGCCAGAGCGTTGCCTGCTGGTCGACTGCCTGACCCTGTGGCTGACCAACCTGCTGATGCTGGACGACGAGGCGCATCTGGACCGCGAGTGCGACGCGCTGCTGGCGGGCCTGCAAACTTTGCCTGGCCGGGTGATTCTGGTCAGCAACGAAACCGGACTTGGTGTGGTGCCGATGGGCGAGCTGACCCGCCGTTACGTGGATGCCGCCGGTTTGCTGCACCAGGCCGTTGCCGAACGCTGCGAGCGCGTGGTGCTTACCGTTGCCGGCTTGCCGATGATTCTCAAGGGAGACCCGTTATGACCCTCGACTGGTGGCTCAATTCCACGCAGCCGCTTGACCCGGTGGCGCGCGACAAGGCCGCGGCTCGCCAGACCCAGTTGACCAAGCCGGCTGGCTCGCTTGGTGAACTGGAGCGCCTGGCGGTGCACTTGGCAGCGTTACAGGGCCGTGAGCGGCCGCTGATCGACAAGGTGTGGATCGCCATTTTCGCCGGTGACCACGGCGTGGTCGCCGAAGGCGTTTCCGCCTATCCGCAGGCGGTGACCGGGCAGATGCTGCGCAACTTCGTGGCCGGCGGGGCGGCGATCAGCGTGCTGGCCCGCGAGTTGGGCGCTGCCCTGGAAGTGACCGATCTGGGCACTGCCGAGCCGCTCGAACCGTTGCCGGGCGTCCGTCATCTGCAAGTCGGCGCGGGTACCGCCAACCTGATGCGCGAGGCGGCGATGACCCCGGCCCAGGCGCTGATCGCCATGCAGGCCGGGCGCGACAGTGTGATTCGTGCTGCCGAACAGCGCCATGAGCTGTTCATCGGTGGCGAAATGGGCATCGGCAATACCACGGCAGCCACGGCGCTGGCCTGCCTGTTGCTCGACTGCCCGGTAAGCGAGCTGGTTGGCCCCGGCACCGGCCTGGCGGCGGCCGGCGTTGCCCACAAGGCGCAGGTGATCGAAACGGCGCTTAAGCTGCACCAGAGCGCTGCCGGTGAGTCCATGGAAGCGCTGCGTTGCCTGGGCGGCTTCGAGATCGCCGCATTGACCGGCGCCTACCTGGCCTGCGCCCAGAAGGGCGTGGTGGCGCTGGTCGATGGTTTCATCTGCAGCGTTGCGGCCTTGCTGGCGGTGCGCCTGAACCCGGCCTGCCGCGACTGGCTACTGTTCTCCCACCAGAGCGCCGAGCCTGGCCATCAGCGGGTGCTCGCTGCGTTGCAGGCCACGCCGATCGTCAGCCTCGGTCTGCGCCTGGGCGAGGGCAGCGGCGCGGCGCTGGTGGTGCCGATGCTGCGCCTGGCCTGCGCGCTGCATAACGGCATGGCTACCTTCGCCGAAGCGGCGGTTGCGGATCGTCCGGCGTGATCCTGCATCTGCTACGCCACGGCGAGACCGAGCAGGGTGGCGGCCTGCGTGGCAGCCTCGATGACGCCCTGACCGCAGCAGGCTGGGCGCAGTTAAGTGCGGCCGTGCAGGCCGATGAGCACTGGGATGCGCTGGTCAGCTCGCCGCTGCAGCGCTGTGCGCGGTTTGCCGAGGAGCTGGCGGCTGCCCGCGACCTGCCGCTGCAATTCGAGCCGGGTCTGCAGGAGCTGCATTTCGGCGAGTGGGAAGGGCGCACGGCCGCGCAACTGATGGAGACCAATGCGGATGATCTTGGCCGCTTCTGGGCCGATCCCTACGGGTTCACACCGCCGGGCGGTGAGCCGTTGCCGGTTTTCGAAGCACGGGTATTGGCTGCGCTGCAACGATTGCACGCCGAGTACCGTGAGCGGCAACTGCTGGTGATCACCCACGGTGGCGTAATGCGCCTGTTGCTGGCCCGGGCGCGGGGCTTGCCGCGCGAGCAACTACTGCAGGTCAGCGTGGCCCACGGCCAGCGCGTGCACCTGCAGTTCGATGGGCACGGGTTACAGGAACTGCCATGACGCCATTGTGGATCACCCTGCAATTTCTCACCCGTTTGCCGGTGCGCCTGGCGGGCATGCCCACGCCGCAGCAGATGGGCTGCTCGCTGCTGTTCTATCCAGTGGTAGGCGCGGTGATCGGTGGGTTCTTGCTCGTTGCCATTCATCTTCTCGACGGTGCGCCGGTGCCTTTGCAGGCGGCTTTGTTGCTGACCCTCTGGGTAGGGCTGACCGGAGCCTTGCACCTCGATGGCCTGGCCGATAGCGCCGATGCCTGGATGGGCGGCTTCGGTGACCGCGAGCGCACCCTGGCGATCATGAAGGATCCGCGCAGCGGCCCGATTGCCGTGGTGGTGCTGGCATTGCTGCTGCTGCTCAAGTTCACCGCCTTGCTGGCACTGCTCGAACAGGGTGATCACCTCGTGTTGCTGCTGGCGCCGGTGCTGGGGCGAGGGGCGCTGCTGGCGCTGTTTCTATACACGCCCTATGTGCGACCCGGCGGGCTGGGCGATGCGCTGAAAGCCCATTTGCCGCGCTTCAGCGCCACGGTCGCGCTGGCCGTTACCACGTTGTTCGGCCTGCTGCTCGGCGGTTTCTGGGTGATGGTGGCGGTAGCGGGCGTCTTCCTCTGGCTGCGCCGGATGATGCTGCAGCGCCTCGGCGGCACGACCGGCGATACGGCGGGTGCGTTGCTGGAACTGATCGAGTGCGCTGTGCTGCTCGCTGCGGCGCTGCAGGTCAGCTAAGAGCCAGTTCATGATCTTCCGGCCCAGGTTCGCCGATTTTGGAAGCTGAGTGGGGCGGAAGCGGCCGTCCACCTATCCTGTGGGAACGGGCCATGCCCGTGACTTTTCGCGGGCATGGCCCGCTCCCACAATGGGTCAGTGATGTCCGCTTCTGCCTTGTAGTTACCGCTTCAGCGCATAAAAATTGTGAATAGGACTTAAGCCCGAACGGCACCGTGTTCGGCTTTCGCCCGATTCGGCAGCGCATAGCTTGTTAAAGCCAAATTACGGGTATATACCTATATTCATGTTGCCGACCGAATGCCTGTGCACTCGCTTGCGTCGCGCCAGTCGTGGCGTCAGCAAGCTCTACGACGACGCCTTGAGCGGTGTCGGGCTGAGCGTTGCCCAGTATTCTCTGCTGCGCCACCTGCAACGGCTCGATCAACCGAGCATCACTGGTCTGGCCGACGCGGTGGGCCTGGAGCGCAGCACGCTGGGTCGCAACCTCAGGGTGCTCGAAGGGCGCGGCCTGGTGGCCCTCGCGGACGGCGCCGATCAGCGTAATCGCCTGGTGAGCCTGACCATCAGAGGCGAGAAGCTAATCGCCGAGGCGCTGGACGCCTGGCAGGGTGTGCAGCTCGAGCTCAAGCAACGGCTACAACCGCATCATCTGCAAGCGCTGGACGAATTGCTCGCCAGCCTGGATTGACGGGCAGGGCGGTGCCACTGCCATTTCCCGTTTCGACCTACAACAAAAGGACATGCAATGAATTCGGTTTGGCGTACCAGCGTCTGGATCATGTTGGGGGCTTCGCTGATCCTCGCCCTGTCCCTTGGCGTCCGTCACGGCTTCGGCCTGTTCCTGTCGCCGATGAGCGCGGATTTCGGCTGGGGGCGTGGCGTGTTCGCTTTCGCCATCGCCTTGCAGAACCTGATCTGGGGCATCGCACAGCCGTTTACCGGGGCCCTGGCCGACCGTTTCGGCGCGCAGCGGGCGATCATCGTTGGCGGCGTGCTCTATGCAGCGGGCCTGGTGCTGATGGGCTTGGCGGACTCGCCGCTGTCGCTGTCGCTCAGCGCGGGGCTGCTGATTGGCATCGGCCTGTCGGGCACCTCGTTCTCGGTGATTCTCGGCGTCGTCGGTCGGGCCGTGCCGGTGGAGAAGCGCAGCATGGCCATGGGCATCGCTGCGGCGGCCGGCTCCTTCGGCCAGTTCGCCATGTTGCCGGGCACCCTGGGGCTGATCGGCTGGCTGGGCTGGTCGGCTGCCTTGATCGCCCTGGGCATGATGGTGGCGCTGATCGTACCGCTGGCGCTGATGATCAAGGATCGCCCGCAGGTGAGCCTGGGCCCGCAGCAGACCCTGGGCGAGGCACTGCGCGAGGCCTGCAGCCATTCCGGTTTCTGGTTGCTGGCGCTGGGCTTTTTCGTCTGCGGCTTCCAAGTGGTTTTCATCGGCGTGCACCTGCCAGCGTACCTGGTCGACCAGCATCTGCCGGCCATCGTCGGTACCACGGTGCTGGCGCTGGTGGGGCTGTTCAACGTGTTCGGCACCTACATTGCCGGCTGGCTCGGCGGGCGCCGTTCCAAGCCGAGGCTGCTCAGCGCCCTGTACCTGGCCCGCGGTGTGGTCATCACGCTGTTCATCAGCGTGCCGCTGAGCGTATGGACGGCCTATGCGTTCGGCATCGCCATGGGGCTGCTGTGGCTGTCCACGGTGCCGCTGACCAATGGCACCGTGGCGACCCTGTTCGGTGTGCGCAACCTGTCGATGCTCGGCGGTATCGTGTTTCTGTTCCACCAGCTGGGTTCGTTCATGGGCGGCTGGCTCGGCGGTTACCTCTACGACCACACGGGCAGCTATGATCTGGTCTGGCAGATCTCAATTCTGCTCAGCGTGCTTGCCGCCGCGCTCAACTGGCCGGTTCGCGAGCAACCCGTAGCGCGTCTGCAAGGAGCCCAGGCATGACCCTCAAGCCTACCTTCGCATTGGCAGCACTGGTCGGATTTGTCGTGCTGACTCTGATCTTCTGGGCCTGGCGCGCAGGTGGGCTGGCGATCATGCAGCTGAACATGAGCCTTTGCTGAGCGACTACCGATAAGGAGCGATTCGATGCGACTCTCATTGTTTACCGTGCCCCTGGCTTTGCTGGCGTTGAGCGCTCCGCTGCAGGCTGCCCAATGCCCAGCGCTGTTGGCGGACCAGGGCGAGCTGCCCAAGTTGCGCTCCAAGGACAAGATCGACCTGTGCGAGCAGTTCGCCGGCAAACCGCTGATGGTGGTCAATACTGCGAGCTTCTGCGGCTTCACCTCGCAGTTCGAGGGGCTGGAAGCGCTCAACAAACGCTATCGCGACAAAGGCTTGGAAATTCTTGGCGTGCCGTCGGACTCCTTCAAGCAGGAATCTGACGATGCCGAGGAAACGGCCAAGGTCTGCTACGTGAATTACGGCGTGACCTTTACCATGAGCGAGACTCAGCCCGTTACCGGTGACAAGGCCATCCCACTGTTCAAGGAACTGGCCCGGCAGACGGCCGCACCGCGCTGGAATTTCTTCAAGTACGTGATCGATCGCCAGGGGCAGGTGATTGCGCGGTTCTCCAGCATGACCAAGCCGGACGATCCCGAACTGATCTCGGCTATCGAGAAGGCGATTGCTTCAAAGCCTTGAGGCTTTGCTCGCCATCGGAATGCGTCGCGGCCATGGGCCGCTCCTACCTGATCGTGGGAGCGGCCCATGGCCGCGATGCTTTTTTAGCTGACTAAAACTGCGTAGCCCGTGCCTTTTGAGCACGGGCTTGCTTCTATCAGAATCGGTAGGTCAGGGAGGCCCCCAGACCATGAGCGCTGTTTTTGTAGGTGGCGTTGTAGCTACCACGCGCCGCGCTGCTGCGGTTGACGTCGACGTCCTCTTCCTTCAGATAGGAGTAGGCCACGTCGATGGTCATGTCATCGGTTGGGCTCCAGCCTGCGCCGAGGCTGAAGATGGTCCGGTCACCCGAAGGGATGCGCGGCGAACGATCGGTATTGTTGATTGGCGACTGATCGAAGGCGAGGCCGGTACGTAGCACCCACTGTGGGTTGACCTTGTAGGACAGGCCAACGGCATGCGCCCAGGTATCGTGCCAGTTCTGTTCTTCGACAATGGTGCCTAACGAGCCTGCAAAGGCACCGCCGACACCTTCGTTTTCGATACGCAGCTCCTTGAAGCGGCTCCAGCGAGTCCAAGTGCTACCAGCGTAAAGTGTCCAAGCATCGTTCAGTTCGTGGGTGAAGGACATATCCACCGATTCGGGTGTTGTCACATCAAGCGAAGCGTCGTATTTGCCAGCAGATGTAGCGATTGCAGCCCCTGGTCCGGATACACGGGTGTCGCCTTCAAGTTCGTATTTTACCCGAGAGCGATAGGTCACACCGACGCGAGTATGGGGTGTGAACTCGTAAAGCACGCCGGCATTGAAGCCCACTGCTGTGTCGTCACCCTTAACCTTGACCTTGCCGTCATTTGAGCCAGCCGGGCCAAAGGGGTTGGTCAGCGAAGAACTCAGTTCACCCTCGATATGGTTGAAAGTCGGGCCGAAACCCACCGACAGTTTGTCATTGAAGCGATAGCTGAGCGTCGGTTGTACGGTGATGACGCGTACATAGCTCTTGTCGGCAAAATAGCGACCCTGGAAACCATTCTCATAATCGGTCGCCAGGCCGAAGGGCACATAGACACCCACGCCAAAGGCCACTTTTTCATCCAGTGGTTTGACGTAATAACCCATTGGCACACCGGTGTCCGGCACCATATCGCCGTCGTTACTACCAACGTTTGCGCCACCACCGCCCGCAGCTGGGGCTGTCGTACTGCTGGTGTTGCTGATCCGGCTCTTGGCATGAATAGCCGCGACGCCGAAGTTGACCTGTTCGCGCTGAATGCGCGCCATACCGGCCGGGTTGCCGAAGACAGTACTGGCATCGTCAGCGGCGGAAGAACGGCCGGCAAACGACAGGCCCATGCCAGAGATGCTTTGCTCGTTGAGCGCAAAGCCGCTGGCCAGGCCGTAGGTGGAGGTGGTTGCGATGGCGATTGCCAGGCCGGTTCTTAGCATTGTTTTACTCACGGGGTACTCCTTGGCAGGGTCGGGGAACTCTCGCTGCTGACTCGGGGCCACTTTCGAAAGTTCAGGGTAAACACGATCCGTCGAGGTGTTGCTGTCCCTGAAATGCAGGATATAGAGCCTTTCGCCGCTTGGCACCTGTGACCAGATAGTCAGTTTTTCAAGCGGCGGTCGCGCTGTGCCGGATGCAGCGTTGCCAGGCGCGAACGAATTCGTTCGGCTGCCTGCAGGGCGCGAAAACCTGCTGCCAGATCAGTGCCTGAGCGCCCAGATCATCGGCTGCCGGCAGGGTCTTGCAGCGCTGCTCGATCAACAGCCAGGCGATGGCCGTGGCGTAGCGCAGGTTGACCGTCAGTTCGAAATGCGGCGCGCCCAGGAACGCGTGTTGACTGGCCAGGCCTCTGACTCGACTGGCCAGCTCCGGGTCGGTAGCCAGATAGTGATCCCAGAGTTGCTGGTGATGAGTGGCGGAAATCCGATACAGGCCATAGCCGCTATGGTTGTCGAGTTCTGCGCCCAGGGACGTCTGGCAGGCGGCAACGCCCAATAGCAGGGCTTCGGCGGCAACGCATTGGCAGTTCAAATACATCAAGGTCGGGCGGATAACGTGCTGGTTCAGGTCACTGGCGGCGATTCCCATACGAGCCTCTACACAGAGGTGACCGGTGGGGGAGGGTGCTGGCGGCAGAATTAAAGCTGCCTTAGGCGTCGATGCTCTGGTGTGATAATCGATAAATCCCACTGGGAGCGGATCTTAGCCGCTCAACTTGAAGCGTAGTGGGATATTCATGCAGTAAAGGGCTGTTTTTAAATCGTTTGAAGATTTGGCGCGGCCTGCATAGATCGAATTGGAACTGCAGCCACGGTTGAAACTTCGCATCGACCTGATTGACACCGCTGCGTCGGCTTCGGCAGTATCAGGCCCATATCGTCCTGCCGAGCTGTCCATGTTCATCATCTCCCTGCCCACGTGCCCCAATCCTGGCCTTGTCGCCATGGATGCGTGCGTGTGCCTGGACGCTGGCAAGTCGAAGAAACAGTCGCTCATTTGACCGGGGCGCGCTGTCCCGTCAGATGGGCTGACAGGACAGAGGCGCAGAGTCGAAGCATCCCTTCGCTACACTCCCTTCCCGCACTCCATCGACGGTGACCAGACGGTCTACACCGAGGAGTTGCAAGCATGTCTACATTTTCCGGTATCTGGGTTGCGTTGGTAACGCCGTTTCGCGGCGGGCAGGTGGATCTGCCGGCATTGCGATCCTTGGCGGCGCATTTGATCGAAAGCGGTGCGGCCGGGCTGGTGGTCTGCGGCACCAGCGGCGAGGCGGCAGCCCTGGATGAACAGGAGCAGTTGGCGGTGCTGGATGCCGTGCTCGAGGTGGTGCCGGCCAGCCGCGTGGTGATGGGTCTTGCCGGCAACAACCAGGCGGCAGTGCTGGCCCGCCTGCAGCGGATCCAGCGCCGCCCGCTGGCCGGCATTCTGGTACCGGCGCCGTACTACATAAGGCCGTCGCAAGACGGTTTGCAGGCGTTCTTCCTGGCTCTCGCCGAGGCCTCGCGGCTGCCCATCATTCTTTACGATATTCCTTATCGCAGCTCTGTGACCCTGGAACTGCAGACCCTGCGGCAACTGGCCCGGCACCCGCGCATCGTGGCGATCAAGGACTGCGGTGGTGACGTGCGCAAGACCCAGGCGCTGATCGCCGATGGCCAGCTCGATGTGCTCACCGGCGAGGACGAGCAGATCTTCGCCACCCTGTGCCTGGGCGGCAGCGGCGCCATTTCCGCAGCCGCGCACCTGCGTACCGCCGACTTCGCCAGGGTGGTCAGCCTGCTGCGCGAGGGTGACCTGTTTGCCGGGCGTACGCTGTTCCGTGAGCTGTTGCCGTGGATACGCCTGGCCTTCAGCGAGCCAAATCCCGCGCCGGTCAAGGCCGCGTTGGCATTGCAGGGCATGATCGCCGATGAACTGCGCGAACCCATGCTGTGCGTTTCCGATGGCTTGCGGGCGCAACTGCGCAATGAGTTGCCATGAGCGCACGGCAGAGGCTCACGGGATATACTGCGCGGCAATCTTTACGGGAGAGCCGCGTGACCATCGAAATTGTCTGGATTCGAGACGACGCCAGCCTGGCAGCGCAGTGCGCTGTCTGGCGCAAACAGCCCTTCGTGGCGCTGGACACCGAGTTCATGCGTGTCGATACCTTCTACCCGATCGCCGGTCTGCTGCAGGTCAGCGAGGGCGAGCGTGCCTACCTGATCGACCCCTTGCTGATCGGCGATTGGGCACCGTTCGCCGCATTGCTCGAAGACCCGCAGGTGGTCAAGGTAGTGCACGCCTGCAGCGAGGATCTGGAGGTGTTCCTGCGCCTGACCGGCAGCCTGCCGGCACCGCTGTTCGACTCCCAACTGGCCGCCGGCTACCTCAATCTCGGCTTCTCCATGGGCTATTCGCGCCTGGTGCAGGCCGTGCTGGAGATCGAACTGCCCAAGGGTGAGACCCGCTCCGACTGGTTGCAGCGCCCGTTGTCCGAGACCCAGGTCAGCTACGCCGCCGAAGACGTCGTGCACCTGGCCGAACTCTATCGTCGCCTGCAGGCCAGGCTGTCCGCCGAGAAGAACGCCTGGGTGCTCGAGGACGGCGCTGAGCTGGCCGCCGGGTTGCGCCGCGAGACCTCGCCCGAGGACGCCTACCGCGAAGCCAAGCTGGCCTGGAAGCTGTCCCGCGCGCAACTGGCCGTATTGCGTTCGCTGTGTGCCTGGCGTGAACGTCAGGCGCGGGCGCGAAATCAGCCGCGCAACCGTATCCTGCGCGAGCATTCGCTATGGCCGCTGGCGCGCCATCAGCCGAACGACCTGGTCAGCCTGGCGCGCATCGAGGACATGCACCCGAAAACCGTGCGCCAGGATGGCGAGACCATCCTGCAGTTGATTCGCGAGGCCGCCGCACTGCCACCGGCCGAGTGGCCGCCTGCAATGCCCGAGCCGTTGCCGATCGAAGCCTCTGGGCTGCTCAAGAAGCTGCGCGCGATCGGCCAGCGTGAAGGCGAGCGCCTGGAAATCGTCCCCGAGCTGATGCTGCGCAAGAAGACCCTCGAGGCGCTGCTCAAGAGCGGCTACCCGAACGGCCCCTACCGCCTGCCCGACAGCCTGCGCGGCTGGCGGCGTGAATTGATGGGCCAGGCGTTGCTCGATTGCCTGGCCGATGAAGGAGAAGCTGCTTGAAACGTATCTGCTCGATCTACCGCAGCCCGCGCAAGCACGAGATGTACCTCTACGTGCTGCGTGCCGACGCGCTGAGCCGGGTGCCCGAGCCACTGCTGGGTGCCTTCGGCGCGCCCGTGCATGCCTTCGACATGGTGCTCACGCCAGAGCGCACCCTGGCCCGCGAGGACATCACCAAGGTGTTGGAGAACCTCGACAACCAGGGCTATCACCTGCAGATGCCGCCGCCGGAAGAGGATTACATCCAGCATCTTCCCGAGGAACTGCTGCGCCGTAACGATCCGGTCTGAGGGGAGAGCGATGCCATGCGTGTACTGATCGCCGAGCAGGATCACGCCGAGTACCAGCGATTGCTGCAGCAAGCTGCGCCACAGCTCGAACTCGTCGTGGGCGAGGGCGCGGCGCTGGCCGAACAGGCCGCCCGTTGCCCGATCTGGCTGGGCGAGCCCGACCTGTTCGCCAGCGTGCTGCGCGCCGGCCACAAGCCGGCCTGGCTGCAGTCGACTTGGGCAGGCATTACAGCGCTGCTGGCGGACGACCTGCCCCAGGACTACCCGCTCACTCGAGCGGTCGGCGTGTTCGGGCAGATCATGGCCGAGTACGTGCTGTGCCATATGCTCGCCCATGAGCGCGAGCTGGTCGCCCGCCAGCAGGCGCAGCGTGAGCAGCGCTGGGATGGCCGCCTGCCGGGCAGCCTGGCCGGGCGCCGGGTGCTGATCGTCGGCACCGGTGAAATCGGCGCAGCGGTCGCCCGCTTTCTGCAGCCGTTCAACGTCGAATTGAGCGGCGTTGCCAGCAGCCCGCGAACCCTTGCGCCGTTCACGGAAGTGGCCGCGCTCGGCGAATTGCCTCGGCTGGTGGCCCAGGCCGATTACGTCGTCAACCTGCTGCCCAATACGCCCGCGACCCGGGATATCTATGACGCCGCCTTGCTGGCTGGCTTCAAGCCCTCGGCGGTGCTGATCAACGCCGGGCGTGGTACGTCGGTGGTCGATGAGGATCTGGTCGCCGCGCTGGCTGCTGACCAACTGGCCGCGGCGGTGATCGATGTCTGCCGCGAAGAACCGCTGCCGCCCGGCCATCCATTCTGGACCGCGCGCAATCTGACGTTGACCGGGCACAGCGCGGCGCCGACCCTGCCGCACCTGCTGGTCGAGTTGTTCCTGGCCAACCTGCAGCGTTATCAGGCCGGTGCCGAGCTGCACGGTCTGGTGGATTTCGCCCGCGGCTATTGAGCGCGCCGTCGCGCGCAGCTTGTACTGTGCGGTCGGCAGACCTAGACTGCCGGCCTTTTCGTTTCCTCCCTGCAAGCTCGACCATGGCCGCACCTGCGCATCCCTTCTGGCAACACAAGACCCTCGAGCAGCTCGACCACCAGGAGTGGGAGTCGCTGTGCGACGGCTGCGGGCTGTGCTGTTTGCAGAAGCTGGAGGATGAGGACGACGGCGCGGTGTATTACACACGCATCGCCTGCAAGCTGCTCGATCTGCAGACATGCCGCTGCAGCGACTACCCGAATCGCAAGGCCTTCGTGCCCGACTGTATCCAGCTCACTCCGGCCCAGGCCGATCAGTTCCAGTGGCTGCCGCCGACCTGCGGTTATCGGCTGGTCAGCGAGGGTAAGGATCTGCCGTCCTGGCATCACCTGGTATGCGGCGACCCCGACGCCGTGCACCGCGAGCGCATTTCCCAGGCCGGGCGCATGCTCAGTGAGAACGCCGTGGCCGAGGATGACTGGGAAGATCACCTGATCTTTCGCGCCGGCTGAGTGTCTGTGGTGAGCCGTTAAGGCTCGTATAAGCGCGCTGGTGTTTGATGACCCCGTTGCGCATAGTCTTTTGTGCGCTGATCCCCGTGACGTATCGCTTGTCCGTTCTGGAGTCTCCCGTATGTCGATTCGCTGCCTGCTGCTGTCCGCTGTTCTGTTGAGTACCGGCACACCCTTGTGGGCCGCCGAAAAGGTCGATCTGGATTACAAGGTCAAATTCCTGCCGCAGAGCGACGAGGCAGAAGTGAGCATCACCCTGGAAAAGGGCGAGCGTGTGCGCGGGCTAAATTTCAACCTCGGCGACGAGGGTTATTACAGCGACTTCAAGGCCGATGGCGAGTGGAAGCCGGAAGGCGATGACCGCGGCCTGTGGGTGCCGGCCAAGGGCAAGAGCACGCTGAGCTACAAGGTGCGTGTCGATCATCCGCGCGGGGAAGGGCGTTTCGATGCGCGCATGACCGAGGACTGGGCACTGCTGCGCGGTGATGATTTGATTCCCAGCGCGGTACTCAATCAGGTCGACGGCCTTGATCTGGTCGCGCGCCTGGAGTTCGACCTGCCCAAGGGCTGGCGCAGCGTCGAGACCGGCTGGCCGCGAGTCGGCAAGAACAAGTTTCGCATCGACAACCCGCAGCGCAAGTTCGACCGGCCTACGGGCTGGATCCTGGCTGGCAAGATCGGCACCCGCCGCGCCAAGCTCGGCGAAACCCAGGTGACCGTCGCCGCACCGGTGGGCGAGGGCATGCGCCGGATGGATGCGCTGACCCTGCTGACCTTCGTCTGGCCGGAAATGCAGGCAGTATTCCCGCGCGACCCCGCCAAGCTGCTGGTGGTCGGCGCCGGTGACCCGATGTGGCGCGGTGGCCTGTCGGCGCCCAATTCCTATTTCATGCATGCCGACCGCCCATTGGTCAGCGAGAACGGCACCAGCTCCCTGGTGCACGAGCTGGTGCACGTGTTCAGCCGCATCAGCGACACCGACAAGAGCGACTGGATCAGCGAAGGCATCGCCGAGTACTACGCTATTGAGGTGATGCGTCGCGCCGGTGGGCTGAGCGAAGACCGCTACCAGAAAGTCCGCGAGCACCTGATCAAATGGAGCAAGCCGGTCAAGTCGCTGCGTACCGAAACCTCCACCGGGCCAGTTACCGCCCGGGCAGTACTGCTGCTGCAGGAGCTCGACCGTGAGATTCGCCAGGCGACCAAGGATGGCCAGCAGCGCTCCCTCGACGACGTGGCCCGCGGCCTGATGCGCCTGGACAAGGCCAGCACCAAGGACTTTATCGAAATTACCGAAAACGTCATGGGCCGCAGCTCCAAGGTGCTGGATACCCGGCTGCTGCGCTGATCCTTTAGGCCATCGCGCAGATGATGCGCGGTGGTCGATCCCTCCCCAGCCCTATGCATGATCTCTGTACGCATAGGCGCTTCTGCTCTCGAAAACTTCGCGTTCCAGCCCTGGATCTGCATCTCAGTGCGCTGAAAAACTGTTGGTTCCAGCGTTAAAACCCACATATCTCTAGATTTATCTATTTTTTTGATCTTTATTTTTGTGCCTAAAATGCCCGGTATGCTGCCGTTTAGGACATGTTTAAAAGAATAAATTTTTTTATTTACAAGGGCTTATATAGATATCAATGGAGTCGATCTTTACTATTTGCGCGATCAAGTTTTTGATCAAATTTTCTTGAGTAACATGAGCTCCATACCCACTTACGTCCTCCCAAGGAGCTCACCATGAAAACTGAATTTATCGCCAGCCTGTTCATCGCCACCCTTGCCAGCGCTGCATTCGCACTGCCCCAAGGCCCGGTAGACGCCAACACTTCGCACTCGATCAGCACTCAGAAAGTGGCCGAAGATGGCTTTGACCGCACCCCGGCAGGTCAGACTGTCGCTGAAGATGGCTTTGACCGCACCCCGGCAGGTCAGACTGTCGCCGAGGATGGTTTCGACCGTACTCCGGCAGGCCAGACTGTCGCTGAAGATGGCTTTGATCGTACTCCAGCAGGTCAGACCGTTGCTGAAGACGGTTTTGACCGCACCCCGGCAGGCCAGACTGTCGCCGAAGATGGTTTCGACCGTACCCCAGCAGGCCAGACCTTCGCCTGATCGCTGCTAGCTCTAGGCCCTTATGCGAAAAGCCCGGCATTAGCCGGGCTTTATTTTGCCTGCGATTTGACTCAGTACTTGGCGCCGGTGCGGGTGTTGTTGCCTTTGGCCAGGCGGTCATAGAGCACCACGTTGACCGTGGCCGCCAGGTTCATGCAGCCCTCGGTGGGGATGTAGACCACTTCTTCGCACCAGTCGCGGATGCTCTTGTCGAGCGAGCCGTCTTCGGGGCCGAAGATATAGAAGGCACGATCCGGGTGCGTGTAGGTGGGCAGGGGACGGGCGCCATCGACCAGTTCCACGGCGACCGGCGTGCAGCCCAAGGGGATGACTTTCTGCAGGTCATCGATGCCGATCAGCGGAATATCCAGGTGCACACGCTTGGTGTCGGTGACGAAGTCGCGGGCGCGCTCATACCGTTTGCCGGTGTAGAAGACCGACGCCACGCCGTAGCAGCCAGCGGCGCGCATCACGGCGCCGACGTTTTCCGGCGATTTCGGATTGTAGAGACCGATGCAGCTGTATCGTTTGTTGCCCACGGACCAGGCCTCGAGAAAAGGGTCGGCATTATACGGTTTGTGGGCTTTATACGCTTCTCAGGACTTTTTCTGCAGCAGCTCGGCCAGGTTGGCAAACGCCTTATGGGTAGTCTTCGGTCCGGTCTGGCTGGCCGTGGAGCCTTCACTGAAATACTGCTGATCGGTATAGCGGGCGTGTTCGTTGTCGTGACAGAACAGGCACAACAGCTCCCAGTTGGAGCCGTCCTGGGGGTTGTTGTCGTGGTTGTGGTCACGGTGGTGCACGGTCAGCTCGCTCAGGCGTTTGCCGGAGAATTCGCGGGCGCAGCGGCCACAGACGTGAGGGTACATGCCCAGCGCCTTGTCCCGGTAGCCTTCTTCACGGCTGCGCTGGGCTTCGGCGAGAATGCGGTCGAGCTTGGAGGTCGGCGTGGTTGGGCTGCTCATGATCGTTCCTGGCTGGCGTTTGGCGCAGTATATAGTTGGGGCTGTGCAATCAGTCTGCACTTTCCGTCGGCGGCCAATGCCCAACGCAGCACGTTCCACTTTTTGGAGTACAGACCATGCGCACCCCGTCACTCGTGCTGATCAGCCTGCTGTCGATGGCCGGCATTGCCCAGGCGCAGCAGCCTCAGTCGGCACCACCCGAGCCGGCTGGCGCCACTCAGACGCCGCAGGTACCGGACCCTTCCAAGGTCGACCCCGATACCCCGCCGGTGATTCGTGACGGGCGCGACAACGACGGCTCCACCGAAGCGGCCGATGACGCTTCCGAGGACCCGCATGAGCTGATCCCCGAGCAGCCAGGCGAGCAGGTTCCTGACTGACGCCGTCCGCTGCGATCACCCGCTATCAGCCTGCCGCGCTTATGCCGAGCACCTTGAAGATGAAGGCGTATTCCAGGGCCACATCGCGAATGGCCTGGTAGCGGCCGCTCATGCCGCCGTGGCCGGCTTCGAGGTCGGTCTTGAGCAGCAGCAGGTTGTTGTCGGTCTTCAGCTCACGCAGCCGCGCCACCCATTTGGCGGCCTCCCAGTATTGCACGCGGCTATCGTTGTAGCCGGCCACGGCGAGGATCGCCGGATAGCGCTGTGCCTTTACATTTTCGTAAGGGGCGTAGCCTTTGATCCGCGCGTGCACCTCGGGCTCGTTGGGGTCGCCCCATTCGTCGTACTCGGTGACCGTCAGCGGGAGTTCCGGGTTGAGCATGGTGTTGAGCACGTCGACGAAGGGCACCTCTGCGATGGCGGCGGCGAACAGCTCCGGGCGCAGGTTGAGCGTGGCGCCGATCAGCAGACCACCGGCGCTGCCGCCGCTGATCACCAGCTGCGAGACGCTGGTGAAGTCCTTGGCGATCAGGTGTTCGGCGCAGGCGATGAAATCGCTGAAGCTGTTTTGCTTGTAGGCGAGTTTGCCAGCGCGATACCAGGCTTCGCCCAGTTCACCGCCACCGCGCACATGGGCGATGGCGAACACCACGCCGCGGTCGAGCAGGCTCAGCCGTGCGTGGGAAAACCAGGGGTCGAGGCTTTCGCCGTAGGCGCCATAGCCATATAGATAAAGTGGCGCTGCCTGGCCCAGGGCATCACGGCGCGCCACCAGGCTGATCGGTACCTGGGTGCCGTCCGGCGCGGTCGCCCACAGACGTTGGCTCAGGTAGTCATCAGCATCGAAGTCGCCAAGTACCGGTGTTTCCTTGAGCACCTTCTGGGTGCCGTCGGCCAGGCTCAGCTCGCGGATCTGCGCTGGCCGATTGAGCGCCTCGTAGCGCAGGCGAATCACCGGGCTGGCGAACGCCAGGCTGTCCTGAACGTACAAGCTGTAGGCCGCATCCGGCAGGCTGACGCGGTAGCCGGCCATGCCCTGCGGACGCACGTCGATCACCGGCAAGCCGCCTTCGCGCAGGCTGAGTACCAGCGCCGACTCCGCCAGGCTGACCCCTTCGAGCATGACGTGTTCGTCATGCGCCACCAGTTCCTGCCAGTGAGGCCGGCTGGGCTGCTCGGGCGCTGCGCTGTACAGTGCGAAGTTGATGCCGCTCTGGTTGCTGCGAATCAGCCAGGCCCACTGGCCGTCCAGCTTGCCGTGGTCGGCGTAGTACTCGTGGCCTTCCTCGCGCGGTGCCAGGCACTGAAAGGCCCGGTCGGGGCTTTCGGCATCGACAACCCAGCATTCCGTGGTGGTCTTGCTGCCCAGCAGTAGCACCAGCTGGCGCTCGGAGCTGCTGCGATAGCAGCTGAGAAAGAAACGCTCGTCGGCTTCGTGGAAAACCTGGCTGCTGCGCGCATCGCCCAGGCGAAAACGATGCAGGGTGGCAGGGCGGTGGGTGTCGTCCAGTTCGCCGTAGAACAAGGTCTGGCTGTCGTTGGCCCAGGTCATGCTGCCGTCGCAGTTCTCGAACGGCAGCTCGGTGATGGTGCCGCTAGCCAGCTCCTTGACGAACAGCCGATAGATCTCGTCGCCGCTGGTGTCCAGGCTGTAGGCCAGGCGCTGCTGGTCTGGGCTGATGCTGAAGGCGCCCAGGGACAGAAAGCCGCCTGCGGCAATCTCGTTGGGATCCAGCAGCAGTTGCTCGGCCTTTTCATCGATAGCCAAACCGTCATCGGTCGGGCGAGGGCAGCGATAGTGGCGCGGGTACTCATCGCCTGCCGTGGTGCGTTGGTAATAGAGGTAGTCGCCCCAGGGCGTGGGCAGCGACAGGTCCGTTTCGCGGATGCGCGCCTTGATTTCCTGGAACAGCTGCTCGCGCAGCGGCAGGTCGTCCAGCTGGCTTTCCAGGTAGGCGTTCTCGGCACCCAGGTGTTCCAGTACCTCGTCGCTATCGCGTTCTTCCAGCCAGTTATAGGGATCGGCGCCAGAGGCCTTGCGGGCGATGGGGGCGGTGGTCATGAGTGTCTCCAGAGCGCGGGGCGACCTTGGGGCGTTTCCAAAAACTGCTGCGACTGGTTTTTAGGAAGGCTGCGAAGGCGCCGAACCGGGTAAAAGCCGTTATCATAAGCGCCTTTGTCGTCTGGCGACCGCGTAAATGCGCTGCCGCCTGCGCGAGCCCAGTCAAGCCAGGGAACACCGCCCTCATGATCGAAAACGACTATCTCCTCGCCTGGGGCGCCTATGCGATTGCCGCACTGGGCTGCCTGCTGGTGTGGTTCAAGCTGACCAGCTGGATGTGGCGCTACCTGCGCGAGCCGCTGCGCGTGCTGGTGGCGATCCTTCTGTTTTGCCCGACCATCGTCGACCCGGCCAAGGATCTGTTCGCCCCGGCCGTGGCGATCGTCGCCCTCGATCTGCTGTTCAAGGTCGGCAGCAATGCCTGGCGCGCGGTGGCGGACCTGGCCATGTACGGGATGATCGCCTTTGCCGTCTACCTGGTGTTCGTGGCCATTCGCTGGCCGTTCCTGAGTCGCGCCAAGGCGCGCAAGGCGGCGCGTGAAGAGCAGGAGGGCGAGGACAGCGACCTGACCCTGCGCGAGCGTCTGCATCAGGAGCAAGAACCCACTTATTCGGCGCCACGCAGCGGCCGCGGCGCGCGCGTCGAACCGCGTTTGTAAGCCTGACCAGTCGGGAGCCCGGCCATGTGTGAATTGCTCGGCATGAGTGCCAACGTCCCTACCGATATCGTTTTCAGTTTTACCGGGCTGATGCAGCGGGGCGGGCGTACCGGGCCGCATCGTGATGGCTGGGGCATCGGCTTCTATGAAGGGCGCGGCCTGCGCCTGTTTCAGGATCCGCGGGCGAGCAGCGAGTCGGAAGTGGCGCAACTGGTGCAGCGCTACCCGATCAAGAGCGAAGTGGTAATCGGCCATATCCGCCAGGCCAACGTCGGCCGGGTGTGCCTGGCCAACACCCATCCCTTCGTGCGTGAACTGTGGGGGCGCAACTGGTGCTTCGCCCATAACGGCCAACTGGCCGACTTCCGCCCAGCCCTGAGCTTCTATCGCGCAGTGGGCGACACCGACAGCGAGTCGTCCTTCTGCGATCTGCTCAACCGCATTCGCACCGCCTTCCCGGAAGCCGTGCCGGTCGAGGTGCTGTTGCCTGAACTTGTCGCGGCGTGCGCGGCCTATCGACAGCATGGCGTGTTCAACTGCCTGCTCAGCGACGGCGACTGGCTGTTCAGCTTCTGCTCCACCAAGCTGGCGCACATCACCCGGCGTGCGCCGTTCGGCCCTGCGCACTTGCGTGACGCCGATATGAGCGTGGATTTTCACGCCGAAACCACGCCCGATGACGTAGTTTCGGTGCTGGCCACCGAGCCGTTGACCGACAACGAAGCCTGGTCGGTCTACCAGCCGGGTGAATGGCGTTTGTGGCGCGCGGGCGAGTGCATCGCCCAGGGCCTGAGCAACTGACAGATGTCCCGCGTGGCGGGGCCGCGAGGGAAGGATGATTCGAAGTTATCTGCGTCTGGCGTTGTTCGCTCTGGGGCTGCTCCTGGGCGTTCAGGTGCCCGGCTTCATCGATGACTACGCCAAGCGCGTCGAAGCCCACCGCCTGGAGTCCGAGCAGAGCCTGAGCGGCTTTCGCGACACTGCCCGGCGCTTCTTCGATGGCGACTTGCAGCGACTGGTCGGCCACTACCGCAATAGCAGCGACCCGGTGATGCAAAGCGATGCGCGCAGCGTCGGCCTGCTGGTCGAACGCTCGGCGCTGCTGGAGCAGGAGTCCCTGGCCATGCAGGGGCCGTGGTATCGACAGGTTTGGCACCTGGCGACCGCGGCCGACTCACAGTTGCTGGCGGAAACCCGCGCAGCCTATCGCTACCAGGTGCTCCTCGCGCCTGAAGCAATCGCCTGGGGTATCGCCTGCGCACTGTTCCTCGCATGGGTGGTGGAAAGCATCCTGCTGTTGCTGGCTCTGCCATTCCGGCGCCGCGAGCGTCGCAGCGTGCCCGAGCGACAGACGCCGCGCATGCGCTAGTGCGTGCATGAACCCACCACGCGATATTCGGTATTGCGCAAGTTGCGTGGCCTGCGTCGAGCGAAGCGGTACCCAGGTTGCCCATCTCCAGGGTGCCGCTTCGCTCGACCCAGGCTACAGGTGCGCAACTACTTGGCCAGAAAACGCATGCCGTCTTCCAGGCCCTGCAGGGTCAGCGGGAACATCTGGTCGTTGATCAGATCGCGTATGATGCGCGTCGAACTGGTGTAGTCCCAGGCTTCGCGCGGGTAGGGGTTGATCCAGATGAGCTTCTTGTAGGTTTCCATGAAGCGCTGCAGCCACAGGTAACCCGCTTCCTCGTTCCAGTGCTCGACGCTGCCGCCAGGCTGGGTGATCTCGTAGGGCGCCATGGCCGCGTCACCGATAAACACCACCTTGTAGTCGGCGCCGTACTTGTGCAGCAGGTCGTGGGTGGACACCCGCTCGGACGTGCGGCGCAGGTTGTTCTTCCACACCGATTCGTACACGCAGTTATGGAAGTAGAAATACTCCATATGCTTGAACTCGGTACGGCAGGCCGAAAACAGCTCCTCGCAGACCTTCACGTGAGCGTCCATCGAGCCGCCGATATCGAAGAGCAGGAGCAGCTTGACGGTGTTGCGTCGCTCCGGGCGCATCTGGATGTTCAAGAGGCCGCCGTCGCGGGCGGTGTGGTCGATGGTGCCGTCCAGGTCCAGCTCGTCCTGGGCGCCCTGGCGGGCGAACTTGCGCAGGCGGCGCAGTGCGACCTTGATGTTGCGCGTGCCGATCTCCACCGAGTCGTCGAGGTTCTTGTACTCGCGCTGGTCCCACACCTTGACCGCCTTGCCCTGGCGCTTGCCGGCATCGCCGACGCGGATGCCTTCCGGGTTGTAGCCGCCCGAGCCGAAGGGGCTGGTGCCGCCGGTGCCGATCCATTTATTGCCGCCAGCGTGGCGTTCCTTCTGTTCTTCCAGGCGCTTCTTGAACTCCTCGATCAGCTTGTCGAGACCGCCAAGCGACTGGATCTGCGCGCGTTCCTCGTCGGTCAGTGAACGCTCGAATTCCTTGCGCAGCCACTCTTCGGGAATCAACGCTTCGAGGGGCTGATCGAGGTTCTGCAAACCGTCGAAGTAGGCGGAAAAGGCCCGGTCGAACTTGTCGAAGTGCCGCTCGTCCTTCACCAGAATGGCACGAGCCAGGTAATAGAACTCGTCCATGTCGGCGAACACGACCTTGTGCTCGAGCGCACTGATCAGGTCTAGCAACTCGCGCAGGGACACCGGCACCTTGGCCGCGCGCATTTCGTTGAACAGGTTGAGCAGCATGGCGCGTCCTCAGTGGCGGTCATCGACGGGCAGGCCGTCGTTGAGGCAGTACCAGTCGGCCTTCGAGCGGGTGTAGATGTGCTTCTGCTCGACCGTCGGCAGGGGCGTGTCCAGGGTGCCAAGTGCCACCGACACCCACTTGGGGTAAGGCTTCTCGGAAAACCATTGCAGGTTCGAGCCACAGCACTGGCAGAAGGTACGGCTCACGCCGGGCGAAGAACTGAAGGTGCTGACCGATGCCTCACCTTCGGTGAAGCGAAAATGCTCGCGGCGCACATTGCCGTAGCTGGCGAACGCCGCGCCATGGGCTTTGCGGCACTGGCTGCAATGGCAATGACTGGCCGACTCGATGGGGGCGTCGATCTGGTATTTCACCGTGCCGCACAGGCAACTGCCACTATGCATCAGCGATTACCGCGACGAGCCATGAAGGCGAGACGCTCGAGCAACTGTACATCCTGCTCGTTCTTCACTAATGCACCGGCCAGCGGCGGAATGGCCTTGGTCGGGTCGCGCTCGCGCAGTACCGCCTCACCGATGTTGTCGGCCATCAGCAGCTTGAGCCAGTCGACCAGCTCGCTGGTCGATGGCTTCTTCTTCAGGCCCGGTACCTTGCGCACGTCGAAGAACACGTCCAGCGCCTCGGCCACCAGGCTGTTGCTGATACCGGGGTAGTGCACGTCGACTATCTTCTGCAGGGTCTGGCGATCCGGAAAGGCGATGTAGTGGAAGAAGCAGCGGCGTAGGAAGGCATCCGGCAGCTCCTTCTCGTTGTTCGAGGTGATGATGATGATCGGCCGGTGCTTGGCCTTGATCGTCTCGTCGGTTTCGTAAACGTAGAACTCCATCTTGTCGAGTTCTTGCAGCAGGTCGTTGGGAAACTCGATGTCGGCCTTGTCGATTTCGTCAATCAGCAGGACAACGCGCTCCTCGGCCTCGAATGCTTCCCAGAGCTTGCCTTTCTTGATGTAGTTGCGAACGTCGTGAACCTTGTCGGAGCTCAGTTGCGAGTCGCGCAGGCGGCTGACCGCATCGTATTCGTACAGGCCCTGGTGCGCCTTTGTGGTCGACTTGATGTGCCAGGTGATCAGCCGCGTGCCGAAGGACTCGGCCAGTTGCTCGGCGAGCAGGGTCTTGCCGGTGCCCGGTTCGCCCTTGACCAGCAGCGGGCGCTGCAGGGTAATAGCGGCATTGACCGCCAGCTTGAGGTCATCGGTGGCGACATAGTGCTCGGTGCCTTCGAACTTCATCGGGAATCCTCACGCGGGGCAGGCGAATGCGAAAGCGCCGACTATAGCTCGTGCAGCTTGTAACTGTGAACGCCGCCGAGGTATTCAGTCACTGAATGGACGGCTCACGGCTCTTCAGCGGCGTCCCGTTCGAAACCACTGTTGAAGGCCTGCACGAAGCCGTTGCGCAGGATGCCGATAAAGGCCTCGAAGGCGCTGACGTTTTGTTGCTTGGTGCTGCCACGCAGTTCCACACGGGTGGCGATCTGGTCACGCGGCTGATTGCGCAGCACCTTTTCACTGCCGGCGACCACCGCTTCCCAGATCGAGCGGAAAAAACCCTTGTTCTGGTTCTCTACGTCCTGCTGCCAGTCGAACACCTCGACGTTGCGCAGCAGTGGCTTGATGTAGCCGCTGAGCTGGGAGTCCTCGGCGAAGGCCTCGATGACGATATCGCCGGTGCCCGATTTGAAGTCGAACTTACCGTAGGCGTTGGCCAGGTCATTCAGGCGTGGCAGCTCGATGTTGGTGGCGCGCACGCGGAACTCGAAATCCTGGAAGTTGTGGAAAGGGTCGAACACGGCACTGGCTTCCAGCGGTGCCTGGTTCATCAGCTTGGCCTTGCCCTCGAAACGCGCGACGCGGTCGCCCTGTTCGTCCGCCACGTTGGTCAGGTTGTAGAAGCTGGCCTGGATGGCGTTGGCCTTGAGCTTCACCGGCGGCGAGGAATTGAAGTTGTAGAAACCCAGGGTGCCGTCGTTGATTCGCGCTTCGTTTAGGGTGATAGGCAACAGTTTGTTCAGCTGTTCGCGCCAGTCGGTGCCTTCACCTGTCTGCGAATCCTCGCGGCTCTTGCCGTCGACGAAGTTGACCTCCGGGCGCTCGAATACCACCCGGGCGACCACGGCGCGTTTTTCCAGCAGTTCGTTCCAGCTCACCGAGATATCGATCTGCGGTGCGTCGACGAAAGGGACGGGGAGGTCCTGGTTGACCTTGACGATGCGCAAGCCGTTGATCCGATAGCCGCCGCGCCACAGTGCCACGTCGATGTCATCGATATGGCCGCGGTAGTCGCCCATTTCGGCCAGCTTTTCGTTCAGGTAGTCGCGCACCATGTAGGGCAGGGCGACGTGCACCGCCAGCAGCAGGGCAAGCAGGCCGAGGCAGATCCACAGGGGCAGGCTGTAGCGACGTTTCATCGGAGGTGTCCGGTTGCGCGGTGTGTGGAAGTGGACTGCCGCCGATCGGCCTGAGTTCGACTTTCCAGACGCTGGACGCGCCTGGGCTTGAGGCATAGGCTGACGGGCTCAGTCATGACAAGGAACCGGTATACCATGAGCCGCATTTACGCAGACAACGCCCAGGCTATCGGCAACACTCCGCTGGTGATGATCAACCGCCTCGGGCCCAAGGGCGTGACCATCCTGGCCAAGATCGAAGGCCGAAACCCGGCCTATTCGGTGAAGTGCCGGATCGGCGCCAACATGGTCTGGGACGCAGAGGCCCGCGGAGTGCTCAAGCCGGGCATGACCCTGGTCGAGCCGACCTCCGGCAACACCGGCATCGGCCTGGCCTTCGTCGCCGCCGCCCGTGGCTACAAACTGATGCTGACCATGCCGGCCTCCATGAGCCTGGAGCGCCGTAAGGTATTGAAGGCGCTGGGTGCCGAGCTGGTGCTGACCGAGCCGGCCAAGGGCATGAAGGGCGCCATCGAGAAAGCCGCCGAAATCGCCGCCTCCAACCCCGAGCTGTACTACATGCCCCAGCAGTTCGAGAACCCGGCCAACCCGGCGATCCACGAGAAAACCACCGGCCCGGAAATCTGGAACGACACCGAGGGCGCCATCGATGTGCTGGTGTCCGGCGTCGGCACCGGTGGCACCATCACCGGCATCTCCCGCTACATCAAGCAGACCCAGGGCAAGGCGATCCTGTCCGTGGCGGTCGAGCCGGTTTCTTCGCCGGTGATCAGCCAGACCATCGCCGGAGATGAAGTCAAACCCAGCCCGCACAAGATCCAGGGCATCGGCGCCGGCTTCGTGCCGAAGAACCTCGATCTGTCGCTGGTCGACCGCGTCGAGCAGGTCACCGACGAAGACGCCAAGGCCATGGCCCTGCGCCTGATGCGTGAAGAAGGCATTCTCTGCGGGATTTCCTGCGGCGCGGCGATGGCCGCAGCGGTACGCCTGGCCGAACAGCCGGAGATGCAGGGCAAGACCCTCGTGGTGATCCTGCCCGATTCCGGCGAGCGCTACCTGACCAGCATGCTGTTCAGCGACCTGTTCACCGAGCAGGAACTGCAGCAGTAAGTA
The DNA here is from genome assembly GCF_900112645.1 of Phytopseudomonas straminea. GTDB lineage: Bacteria > Pseudomonadota > Gammaproteobacteria > Pseudomonadales > Pseudomonadaceae > Aquipseudomonas > Aquipseudomonas straminea. The sequence continues at coordinate 532,838 of NZ_FOMO01000003.1, forward strand.
GCTGGCGGCACTATTGATTGGCTCGTCTCCAGCGCCCGCCAGGGGCGAGCCGATCAAGCTGAACGAGTGACGAGCTAACGCGTAGATATTGCCTGGTCACGAACCGACGGAGAGTCGAGCCGGTTCTGTCGAATGTGGGAGGGAACCATGCGCCCGATTCGCGGGCATGAACCAGGCGTCCCAGCCCGCTCCCACGGTAGGCCGCTAATCTCGGCTTGCCTTCAACTTCGCGCCTCCCCGTAGGGTGGGCGCAGCCCACCAACTTCACCGTTCGACACCGCGTTTAGGTCGGACGAAAAAGTATCGGCTCCCGCCTAATCACGAAGGGCTCTACCTAGGTCGCCAGATTCTTCGTAGGCCGAACCACCAGCCACAACGCGATAGCGATCAGCACGCCGCCGTACAGATGCGCCCAGGACAACGGCTCGCCGAGCAGCAGCGCGCCCCACAGCACGCCAAAGATCGGGATCAGAAAGGTGGTGGTCGATGCCTTGATCGGCCCGATGTCGTTGAGCAGGCGGAAATACAGCACATAGGCGAACGCCGTGCAGCCCAGCCCCAAGCCCAGCAGCGATGCCCATTCCAGCCAGCCGCCCCAGCTGGTTGGCGCTCCCAAGGCCAGTGAGCCGGCGAACAGCGGCAACAGGAACAGGCTGGCGCCCAACAAGCTGCCGAACGCGGTGAGTCGGTTATCCAGCCGGCCTGCGATCCAGCGCCGGGTCAGAAAACCGGCCACGCCATAGCAGGCTGTCGCCAGCAAGCAGGCGAAGGCGCCCAGCAGCAAGCCCATGTCCAGTTCCGCCGGCCCGCTGCGGGTCAGCACGGCGACGCCGAACAGGCCCAGGGCGACACCCGCCGCGCGGCTCATCGTCATCGCTTCGGCGAAGAACAAGGCACCGATCAGCACGCCCATCATCGGCGTGGTGGCATTGATGATCGCCGAGTAACCCGCCGGCAGCACCAGCGCCGCCATGCTGTACATGGCCGAGGGGATGCCGGCATTGATCACGCCGAGTACCAGACAAAAGCCAAGTTTGCCGTGAAAGTCCCATTTCACCCGCATCAGCAGCAGGATTGCCAGCAGGCCGAGCATGGCGATGGAGGCGCGAAAGAAGGCGGTCGGCATACTGCCAATCACTGGCGCGACGATACGCATGAACAGGAAGCTGGCCCCCCAGATTGCAGCGAGCAGCAAGAGGCGCAGCATGTCGGCAGGGCGCACGGCGGGCTCCAGTCATCTAAAGAAGGGCGGCAGTGTTGCTGGATGATGCACGCAAGGCAAGCTCACCGTCCGCCGGTATAGGCTTACCGTCGCAATGCGCGGCGTGCCCATGGTCGCGTGCTCGAGGCGCCCGGGACTCACTATTGTTTGAACGACGGCGCAGGCCTGCAGGTCGCACCTCAGGCCTGCACCGGTCACAATGGCGGGCTTTGCGACCGCGTGGCTGAGCTGGCCAGCGGTCAGTCTCCCGCTTGCCTGGGCCACTCGATCCGGGTGGCTGCGCCACGGGGCGCCGAGTCGAACTATGAAAGGATCTTCCAATGAGCTGTAGCCCCCCATCGCGCCCCTTCGAACTCTCCCACCTGAGCCGCGCCATCCTGTTATGTGGCTGTGCGGCGGCGGGCACTGCGCAGGCGCAGGAGGCGACCGATACGCTGGTGCTTGAGCCCAGCGTGGTCAGCGGCTCGCGCAGCGAGGCGCAGAGCTTCGACCTGCCGTTTTCGGTGGACAGCATCGACCGCGAACAGATCAGTGACGGTCAGCTGGGCATCAACGCCTCGGAAGTGCTGACGCGGGTGCCCGGGCTGGTGGTGCAGAACCGCCAGAACTACGCGCAGGATCTGCAGATATCGTCCCGTGGCTTCGGGGCGCGCTCGGCCTTTGGCGTGCGGGGGCTGAAGCTGATCACCGATGGCATTCCCGCCAGCACCCCGGACGGGCAGGGCCAGGCGGCGACCTTCAACCTCGACACCGCCGAACGCATCGAAGTGCTGCGCGGGCCGGCTTCCACGTTGTACGGCAGCAACGCCGGTGGGGTGATCCAGGTGTTCTCACGCGATGGTGCGGGTCGCCCGCGTATCGGCGCCGAGACGCTGATTGGCAGCGACGGCCTGAGCCGCAATCACCTCACCGCCGAAGGCGAAGCTGACGGCGTGGGCTTCGTGCTCGACGCCTCGCGCATGGACACCGACGGCTATCGCGACCACAGCGCCGCGCGCCGTGACCAGACCTTCGCCAAGCTCAATTTCAAGCCCGATGAAGACAGCAAGCTGGCGCTGATCTATAGCAGCCTGGAGCAGAACGGCACCCAGGATCCGCTGGGGCAGGCGTGGGAGGCTTATAAGGCGGATCCGCGTTCTGTGGCGACCAACGCCTTGGATTTCAATACTCGCAAGAGCATCGATCATCAGCAGCTGGGCGCCAACTACGAGCGCTATTTTGGAGACTCTACGCTGCAGACCACTGTTTATGCGGGCAAACGCAGGGTGGTTCAGTACTTGGCCATTCCACGTGGGCCGCAAAACAACCCGAACAACAGCGGCGGCGTCGTCGACTTCGACCGTGAGTTTCATGGCGGCAGCATTCGTTGGCTGCAGCCGGTGGACGGGATAAGCGGGGACCTGCGTCTGGTGTTCGGGCTCGATTACGATCAGAGTCGCGATGATCGCCGTGGATATGAGAATTTTTCGGGTGCCAGTAATGGGGTAAAAGGCAACTTGCGACGCGATGAAGTCGACACCGTTACCAGCCTGGATCCATACGCCCAAGCGACCTGGACCATCGGCAACTGGACTATGCAGGGCGGCCTGCGCTACAGCACCGTGGAAGTGGATGTCGATGACAAGTACATCGTCGGCGCCAATGGCGATGACAGTGGCACCAAACGCTACGAAAAGGCCACGCCATCGGTAAGCGTTGGCTACGCTTTTACGCCGGATCTGAATGGCTACGTCAGCGTCGGCAAGGGTTTTGAAACGCCAAGCCAGGCCGAGTTGGCTTATTCCCAGGGCAATGCCGGTTTCAACTACAGCCTAGAACCTTCTGAAAGCACTCAGTACGAAATCGGCCTGAAAGCCCGAGTCGCCAGAGATACTCGCATCAATGCCGCAATCTTCCAGATCAACACTGACGACGAGATCGTCGTGCTGGAAAATCGCGACGGCCGTACCAGCTACCAGAACGCCGGCAAGACCCTGCGGCGCGGTTTCGAGCTGGGCGTCGAAAGTCAGTTCACCGAACAATGGTCGGCTGCGTTGGCCTACACCTACCTGGCCGCGACTTATGATTCGCGCTTCGTCGCCGGCAACAACAGCATCGATAAAGGCAACGATTTGCCCGGCGTACCTCGCACCACGCTATTTGGCGAGCTGGCCTGGAAGCCGGTCGATGGTATCAGTACGGCATTTGAGGGGCTTTACCGCAGCAAGGTCTACGTCGAAGACACCAATACCGAGAAAGCGGCGCCGAGCTACACAGTGTTCAATTGGCGCACGCGATTCGAGCAGCACTTCGGCCCCTGGAAAACCCACCAGACCCTGCGCCTGGATAACCTGCTGGATCGCCAATACGTCGGCTCGGTAATTGTCGGCGATGGCAACAGCCGTTTTTACGAAGCGGCGCCCGGGCGCTCCTGGTATGCGGGTGCGGGCATCGAATATCAGTTTTAAGGCGAGGCGGGACGTGCTGGCTGACAAACAAAGCGACAGTCGGTAGCGACTTGCAACGCTTTGAGGCTGCTTGGCTCTCCACTCGCGCCAGGGTTTGGGCTACTCTCAAGTCAAGCGGTCACCAAAGCCGTGCGCAGTTCGAGGATGCACTTATGAAAAACTGGTTCGAAAAAATCACTGCCCAGCTCAATGCCCTGTTTGCCCCGCGCATGCAGCCCATTCCAATTCGTAGCGAAGAGCAGCGTCGCTTGGCCGAAGAGCGCCGTCGCCGCCACTGATCCACCCCCGTGAAATTCCCCCACAAGCGTCCTTTTAGGCGCTTGTTTTGAGTCGTCAACGCCTTGGAGGTGATTGGCGCTCGTTTTCTTTTATCGATAAGTGACATGTTGATCGGTTCGATACGTAAGCATCGAACCATTTTCATGGGGGCTCGCCCTTTCACTTATGTATCCGGCATTACCCTTTGCCTATTCCAATAGCCCTTATTGCTGGTACCCAGCGTGCTGAGACGCGCGCGTTGCCGACAAGCGGCCGTGAACTTGGTTCAACGTATTCTCAAGTCGTTCAAAAAATTGCCGACAAAAAAGCAGACCCGTTCGGGAGGGTATGGCACGGAGCCGGCTGGCGGCTTCGCGCTTGTCTTCTGTTCAGCGTTTGAGCGTTACCGCCTGCCCGTGCTGGCGCGGCTATTTTGCTGTGCTAGACATAGTTGAGCGGAAAGGACGTACCCTTCACGTACTAAAGGACTGCAACCATGCGTCAGAATCTTCCGGTAACTCAGCGGGAAAGGACTTTTCCCGGCCACGAGCGGTTGATTTCCACCACTGATTTGAGCAGCAAGATCACCTATTGCAACGATGCCTTTGTGGCGATCAGCGGCTTTACACGTGAAGAGCTGATCGGCCAGCCGCACAATCTGGTGCGCCATCCCGATATGCCGCCAGCTGTATTCGGCCACATGTGGGACACCATCAAGCAGGGCAAGCCTTGGATGGGTATCGTCAAGAACCGCTCCAAGAATGGCGATTTCTACTGGGTCAGCGCCTATGTCACGCCCGTTTACGAGAATGGCAAGGTGGCCGGGTACGAATCCGTGCGTTCACTGCCCAGCGAAGATCAGAAGCGTCGCGCCGAGGCGCTGTATGCAAGGTTGCGCGCCGGCAAAGCGCCCGTGCCGAAAATCGAACACCTGACCTATGACCTGATTCGCTCCTGGCCGCTGATTGTCACCGCGCTGGTAATCCTCGCCGCCCAGAGCACGCTTTCCGGCGTGTGGCTGGCGGCGCTCGTGGTCGCGGTGATGGCTGCGCTGGGCTCCTATCAGCTGTACAGCAAGCGCGCACTGATTCGCCGTACCCTGGCGGAGCATCCCAAGGCGTTTACCAGCAGCCTGGTGGCGCTCACCTATAGCGACAGCCGCGGTGCCCAGGCCTTGCTCGACATGGCGATGATCAGCGAAGAGGCGCGCTTGCAGACGGCGCTGACGCGACTCGAAGATGCCGGCGTCAACGTCAAGCGGCAGGCGGCCCAGGCCGCGGGTTTCTCGCGCTCAGGCGCCGAGATGCTCGATCAGCAGCGCAGCGAAACTGACCAGTCGGCCACCGCCATCAACCAGATGGCAGCGACCATTCAAGAAGTATCCCAGAACGTGCAGACTACCAGCCATGCGGCCGAAGAGGCCGACAGATTGGCTCGGGAAGGGCGACAGCTGGCCGGTGGTAGCTTGGAATCCATGCAGCACATGGCCAAGGCTGTGGTGGATATCGGCCAGGCTGTAAACGATCTGGCCAACTCCACCCAATCGATCGGCAGCGTGGCCGATGTGATCACCTCGATTGCCGAGCAGACCAACCTGCTAGCCCTCAACGCCGCCATCGAAGCAGCCCGTGCCGGCGAGCAGGGGCGGGGCTTCGCCGTGGTGGCCGACGAGGTTCGTTCGTTGGCCTCGCGTACTCGCGAATCGACCCAGCAGATTCACCAGATCATCGCGTCGCTACGGGCCGGTGCCGAGCGCGCCGTCGCCACGGCCGGTCGCGGTGAGGAGATCTCCCGTGAAAGCGTGCAGAGCGTAGAAGCGGTGCGCATTGCGCTGGACGGCATCAGTGAATCTGTCAGTCGCATCAGCGGCATGAGCCAGCAGATCGCCGCGGCTTCCGAGGAGCAGGGCCAGGTGGCCGACGATATCAGCCGGCAGATTACCCGCATCGCCCAGCTCTCCGAGCAGGGCGCCGAGCAGGCCCATCAGGGCGCGGCGATCGGCAAGGAGTTGGAAAGCATGGCCGACTACCTGCACAGCCTGGCCGAGCGTTTCAACCGCTGACCCTCTGCCCTCGGCTGCGCGGGCGTGCTGTGGCACACTGCGCGGTCGAGGAGACCCGCCCTATGCCACGCCCCCGTTGTTCGCGCTGCAGGCGCCCGGCCAGCCACTGCCTGTGCGCCCTGATTCCCGATTTGCCCAGTCGCACCGAAGTGCTGGTGCTGCAGCACCCTACTGAAGTCGACCACGCGCTCAATACCGCGAATCTCGCTGTACTGGGGCTGCGTAGTGCCGCGTTGTGGGTTGGTGAGGTATTCGAGGCGCTACCGGAGTGGGTGGCAGAGCCCGGCTATCGCACCTGCCTGCTGTTTCCGGGTGAGCAGGCGCGGGCGATCAGCGAACTGCCTGGTGATGCAGACCCACTGCCTGTGCGGTTGATCGTGCCTGATGGCACATGGCGCAAGGCTCGCAAAATTCTCTATATGAATCCTCTGTTGGCAGGCCTGCCACGGGTGACCTTGGCCGACGCGCCGCCATCACGCTATCGCCTGCGCAAGGCGCCGATGGAGGGCTCGCTGTCGACACTGGAGGCCATCGTCGAAGCCCTGAATGTACTCGAAGCGCCCGCTGACTACCGGGCGCTGCTCAAGCCCTTCGATGCGCTGATCGAAGGGCATATCGCTGCGATGGGCGAGGACACGTTCAAGCGCAATCACCAGCGCTGAAGGAGATTTCAGCCAAAGGTGCCATCACGGAAATCACGCAGCGCCTGTTCGATCTCTTCCCGGCTGTTCATCACGAAAGGCCCGTACTGCACGATCGGCTCGTTCAGCGGCTTGCCGGCGATCAGCAGCACGCCGGCGCCATCAGCGCTGCTGATCAGCAGCTCGCCCTGATCATCCAGGCGTACCAGTCGGCCAGCGTGGGCCTCGTGGCTGTCCTGCACTTGTGCCTTACCCTGGTAGACGTACAGCAGGGCGCGGTGGCCGGCGGGAAGCTCGGGGCGTACGACGCTGCCAGCGGGCAGGCGCAGGTCTAAGACCTGGGGCTCAGTATCCGGACGCTGCACGGCACCGGCCTGACGCTGCTGGCCTTCGGCGAAGCTGCCGGCGATTACCACGACCTCGACACCCTGTTCAGTGTGCAGACGCGGAATCTGCGCGTTGGGGATGTCGCGGTACTGCGGGTCGGCCATCTTCTCGCGGCCAGGCAGGTTCAGCCATAACTGGAAACCGCGCATGGCGCCCTGTTCCTGCTCGGGCATTTCACTGTGGATGATGCCCCGCGCGGCAGTCATCCATTGCACGTCACCGCCCTGCAGCAGGCCCACGTTACCGAGGTGATCTTCATGGCGCATGCGCCCTTCAAGCATGTAGGTGATGGTCTCGAAGCCACGGTGGGGATGGGGCGGAAAGCCGGCGATGTAGTCGTCGGCATTGTCGGTGCTGAACTCGTCGAGCATCAGAAACGGATCGAAACGTTCGATACCAGCACCACCAATGACCCGGTTCAGACGCACGCCGGCACCGTCTGAGGCAGGCTGCCCTGGCTGAATGGCAAGGACTCGGCGTAGTTGGGTCATGGGGCTGTCTCCCGTGAAAAGTGATGCGTCCATGGTAGGCCAGCCGATCCGTCAGATGGTTGGGAAAAGGTCAACTCATCTATCGAGAATATCGATGTAGCGGGTGGCGCCTTGCAGCGCCACCCGAGTGTTCACTCGGCGATTTGCAGCTTGCGCGATTCGGTGTAGAAGAAGCGCAGCTTCTCGTATTCGAATGGCGAGTTCAGTTGGCCGTAGCGGAAGCTGGTGGTGGAGCGCTGGTCGATGCCCCTGAGAACGATGATCTCGGGGTGAGCACTGCTAGCCTCAGCGACGTTGAGGTAGTTGATCTGCTGGTTGATGCCGAAGTCCGCCACGAGGCCCGTGGTGTCGCGCAGGTTGGACGGGCCGAGAATCGGCAGCATCAGGTAGGGGCCTGCCGGGGTGCCATAGAAGCCCAGGGTCTGGCCGAAGTCCTCACGGTGCTTGGGCAGGCCCATCAGGGTGGCCGGGTCCCACAGACCGACCACGCCGATGGTGGTATTGAACAGCAGGCGCGCGGTGGTGTTCAGGGCGCGCTCGCCTTTGAGTTGCAGGGCACTGTTGACCAGGTTGGACACGTCGCCCAGGTTGCTGAAGAAGTTGGTCACGCCCTTTTGCATGAAGGTCGGCGTGACGTAGCGGTAGCCGTCGACCACAGGCAGGAACACCCATTCGTCGAAGCGGTAGTTGAAGTGGTAGACCCGGCGGTTCCATGACTCCAGCGGATCCTGGATTTCCAGTGCCGAAAGGGTCGAGCGCTCGAACTCGCGCTGGTTCAGGCCCGGGTTGAACTTGAGTTCCTTGAGCGGCTGCTTGAAGCCATCGTCCTCGACGGTGGTCTGGGCGGAGGCGGTGCCGCAGCTCAACACGGCAGCGAACAGTGCGAGAGTAGTAAAGGACTTAGCCACGGAAGAACTCCAACATGTCGTTGCTGTTGACGCGGTAATTGAGGTTGCCGCAGTGGCCGCCGTAGGGGTACACGGTCAGGCGATCGCCCATGGTGCGGCGCAGGAAGCCGAGGTCGCCAGGGCCGAGGATCACGTCGTCGGCGTTATGCATCACACCGATCTTGGGGCTGTTCTTCAGGTAGTCCTCGATGCCGTACAGGCTGACCTCGTTGATCAGCTGGCTCATGCTGCCGCCGTCGTAGCGGGCTCGCCACATGGGGATCAACTGTTCTGACATGTAGCAGTCGAAGTCGCACTGCAGCGCGCGGCGGAAGAACGGCGTCAGGCTGGTGCCCTCGCCAATCGGATAATCGACCGGAGTGATCAGGCCGCGGCGGTTGATCAAGTCCGAGGTAAAGGTGATGTCGGCGGCCGAGAAGCGGAACGAGGTGCCGATCAGCATGGCCAGTTGTTCGTTGGTCAGGTGTTCCTTGGACTGCTGGAAGTCGTAGAGCAGGGCATCGTTGATATCTACGTAACCCTTCTGCTGGAAGTAGCGGGTCAGCTTGGCCAGCACCAGTTCATAGAAGGTGGTGCGGTTGGTGATGCCTTTCACCTGGGTCTGCACCAGTCGATCCAGGTTGGTGATCGAGGTGTAAAGGTTGACCGGCGGGTTGAGCATCAGCACGCGCTTGAAGTTGAAGCTGCGGCGCGTCTCGTCCAGCTGGCTGACGAACGCCGCATGCAGGGCGCCCAGGCTGTAGCCCGTCAGGTAGTAATCGGTGACCTGCAGGCGCGGGTGCTGGGCGCGTACCGCCTGCATGGCGCGGTACATGTCCTCGGCATCGTCGCGGCTGATGCCGGGTGTGGCGAAGCGCGAGGCGGAGGTCATGAAGTCGTAGCTGGTAGGCGAGGACAGCTGCACGACATGGTAGCCCGCGCCATAGAACAGCTTCTTCAGGTATTCGGGCGTGCTGCTCGAATAACGCGCGCCCGTGCCGGCGATGATGAAGATCAGCGGTGCCGGGCCATCCTGCTCGGCCAGGCGATAACTCATCTTGGTTACCGCCCAGAAGTTGTCAGGCAGCTGAAACTCACGCTCCGGACGCAGGCGAACCTGGTAATCGCCCTGCTTGATATCCGCGTCTTCGGGCAGCTTGGGGCGCAAATCCGGTGGTGTGGTGGCGATGGTGGCTTCGAACGGGTTGGTCAGCGGATAGCCGTAGGTTTGCGGGTCAACGTCGGCGGCCCAGACGGAGACGCTGAACAGCAGGGCGCCGAGCAGGGCTGCAAGACGGGGAATGAAAGACATACAAAGTCCCTTTGGAAGAGAACATTCTTTTCAGAGGTGGCCGGCAAGCCGGTGCTTTCGGCATCAGCCGCGATGAGTAGGACAATCGCGGTTGTGTCAAAGTGCCATGGGAAATTTCGCTGCGCTGGCAATGGGTATACCAGAAGGCGGTTGAGCCGCCAACGGCCTTGCACTCGGGCACTCACGTCACTATCGGCACCTCCTTATTTGCCGCTTGCATCCGCCTGCCGTGAGATTATGCTGAGCGCCGTTTTCAAGCCCTCTGGAGTGCAGCATGCCTCGTCGTTCATCCATCGTCGCCTTGGTGATTGCAGCGCTCGCCTGCGTGGTCGCCAGTTATGCGTTGCGCTACCTGCTCATGGAGGGCGATCAGTGGGTCGGTCGCTGCGTCGACGATCCCGGCCTTCTGGCCTGCCAGGTGCGTGGCACCCTGGGCTGGATGATTCACCTGCGAATCATTGCCCTGACTGCCCTGGGCTGTGCGCTGCTGGCATTCGTGGTGCCTGGCGTCTGGGGCTGGCGCCTGGCGGTGCCGGGGCTGCTGCTCGGCGTGCCGGCGCTGGCGCTGTACACCGCTAGCCTGGCGGTATTCGCTGTGGTGCTGGCGCTGCTGCGTTTGGTACGCGCGCCGGCTGTCACGGCGACGCACTAACCAAATCGGGCGCTGCGCGGCAAGCGCAGCACCCGCGGCATTTCTAGCGGTTCTTCGAGAGTCGCAGGCTACGCCACAGCGCGGCAGCCAGCAGTGCGCTGGTGATGGCCCAGCCGATGGCCTGCAGGTTGCCCAGGGTTTCTTCATAGAGCTGCGGCACGATGCCGGCGGCGATCAGCACGGCCAGCAGAGCGATTTCCCGGCGCGGGGCCGCTACTGGGCGCAGCAGATAGACCACTGCCGGCAGCAGCAGCGCGGCGCTGGGGAAGCTGCGGTAGCGCGCATCGGTGACCATTGCCAGCATCATCACCGCACCGGCGAAGCCGGCTGCCGCCAGCCACCAGCCTGCACGCCGCTCCAGCCAGCCGAAAGCCTTTGCTCGCCAGCCTTGCGCGGTGGATAGCGCCAGTGTGGCATGGGCCAGCACCAGCAGATTGAGGGCGAGCAGGGCGGCGGCCCACAGCCATTCGCCGATATAGCGGCTGGTCACCCAGGCCAACTCCGCCCATAGGCCCATACAGGCCGCGCCCAGTGCCGCCATCAGCGGCAGAAGCACAGCGTTGCGCGTCGAACTCGGGCGACCACCGATCAGCAGGCCGACGGCCAGAACGCCTGCGCTGATGGCCAGCCACAGCGGCCAGTGCGGTAGGTTGGATACCGGGCCGGCGAGAACCGACTTGTCTTGGCGATCCGCGTCGTACAAGCCCCAGAAACCACCCACCGCGCCTTCGCTGACGCGCTTCCAGGGTTGGTCGAAGGCTTCGATCAGGTTGTAGCGCCAGCCGTGCTGCTCGGCCAGGGCGACGAAACCGCGAATGAAGGTGGCTTGGTTGACGCGACTCGGCACGGCGGTTTCCCGCTGGCGGCCTTCGCTGGGCCAGCCGGTCTCGCCGATCATGATGTCCTTGGGCGCGAACTTTTTGCCGAACAGCTCGCGCACTTCGGTCACTTCGTGCAAGGCCGCGTCGATGCCGGCCGGGTTGTCTTCCCAGTACGGCAGCAGGTGAATGGTGATGAAGTCCACTGCCGGCGCGACTTCCGGGTGCTTGAGCCAGAACTCCCAGACATCGGCGTAGGTGACCGGCTGAGTGATTTCAGCCTTGACCTTGTTGATCAGCTCGACCAGCTGCCCGCCGGTGACTTCCTTGCGCAGCAGGGCTTCGTTGCCGACGATGACCGCCTCGACCACATCCGGGTTTTCCTTGGCCAGCTTGATCAGGCCCTGGATCTCGACGTCCGTGTCATGCGGGTTGCGGCTGACCCAGGCGCCGGTGATCAACTTCAGGCCATGCTTGCGGGCCAGCTCCGGCAGCTTTTCCAGGCCGGTGACCGAATAGGTACGAATGCACTGGAAACGCTGGGCCAGCAGCGCCAGGTCGGTGTCCATCTGCTCGGGGTTGATCTGCAGGGGCAGATCGAACGGCGACTGATCCTTGCCGAACGGCGTGTAAGACGCACATTGCAGTTTGTGGGTCGGCGTGGCGGCGTCGGCCAGCACCACGGGCTTGCCGATGGTTTGCCAGAGGCTGCCCAGCGCAAGAAGCCCGACGATGCAGGCACAGAGGTACGGGAGCAGGGGAAAGCGGGCGTTGGCGGGCATGGTCGAACACGCATGGTAAATGGAGACGCGCATCTTAGCGGCGAGAGGGGGGTTTAGATAGCCGCGGAAAGAGTGGTTACAAAGCCATTCGTTGACACCCGATTCGGGCGGACTAGTTTTGATCATGCGGCGTATGGAGTACCCGCGTCGCTCAACTCGAGTCGAACACGAAAAGGACGTCTAATCATGCTGAAAACTACCCTGCAAGCCTTGCTGTTTTCCCTGGCCGCCAGCGCCACGTTGCTGGCCGGCGCCAACGAGTCGACCAAGGCGCCGGCTACCGAACCGGTGGCCCAGCAAGTGGCCGAGCTCAATCCCGTCAACCTCAATACCGCCGACGCCGAAACCCTGCAGCGCGAGCTTAGCGGCGTGGGCGCGGTGAAAGCGCAGGCTATCGTCGCCTATCGCGATACCCACGGCGAATTCGCCTCGGTGGACGAGCTGCTCGAAGTCAAAGGCATCGGTGAAGCCTTGCTCGAACGCAACCGCGCCAAACTGACCGTCAGCCAGTAATCCCTCCATCCTTGCCGCGCCTTTTGCTGGAAAGGCGCGGCTTTTTTATGGGGGCGCTTTTCCTGGCGTCGCTTCGCCAGAGCTGGCCTGCTTTCTGCTTCAAGCCCTTGGCAAGCAACGTGTTTATGGCGCTTCCAGTAGTTGGCACCTTTGTTGCAATCACCCTCAGCAAAGCACTCGCGGCGTCAAAAAACCGCGGTCAGGTGGAGGAAAGGTCATGAGTCAGGGTGTCGCGTTCAATCGTCTAATGCTGGAAATGCGCTCGATGCAGGCCGAGGCCATGGCGCGCAAACCGGCTGTGCCCCAGGCTCAAGAAGTTGGCGCGCCGAGTTTCTCGGACATGCTCGGTCAGGCGGTGAGCAAGGTCAGCGAAACCCAGAATGCCGCCAGCCAACTGGCTACCGCTTTCGAGATGGGCCAAAGCGGCGTCGACCTGACCGACGTGATGATCGCCTCGCAAAAATCCAGTGTCTCGTTTCAGGCCATGACCCAAGTGCGCAACAAGCTGGTCCAGGCCTACCAAGACATCATGCAGATGCCGGTTTAAGGGGTAGATTTCCATCATGGCCGACACGCTCGCTGCAAACGTACCCGCCACTGCCGCTGACAACGCGCCGAAGAAGCCGCTGTTCGGGCTGACCTTTCTGGAAAACCTCTCCGACATGCCGCTGTTGCGCCAAGCCGGCCTGCTGATCGGCCTGGCCGCCAGCGTAGCGATTGGTTTCGCCGTGGTGCTGTGGTCGCAACAGCCCGAGTACAAGCCGCTATATGGCAGCCTCGAGGGCATGGATGCGCGCAGCGTGATGGAAACCCTGACCGCCGCCAATATCGATTACACCGTTGAACCGAACTCCGGCGCGCTACTGGTCAAGTCCTCGGATCTGGCCCAGGCGCGCATTCGCCTGGCGTCTGCCGGCGTAGCGCCGACCGATACCAGCATCGGTTTCGAGATCCTCGACAAGGAGCAGGGCCTGGGCACCAGCCAGTTCATGGAAGCCACCCGCTATCGCCGTGGCCTGGAGGGCGAGCTGGCGCGCACCGTGTCGAGCCTGAACAACGTCAAGGCCGCCCGCGTGCACCTGGCGATTCCGAAGAGTTCGGTGTTCGTGCGTGACGAGCGCAAGCCCAGCGCCTCGGTACTGGTCGAACTGTACGCCGGGCGCAGCCTGGAACCGAGCCAGGTGATGGCCATCGTCAATCTGGTCGCCAGCAGCGTACCGGAAATGGACAAGGCCCAAGTTACCGTGGTCGACCAGAAGGGCAATCTGCTGTCCGATCAGCAGGAAATGTCCGAGCTGAGCATGGCCGGCAAGCAGTTCGATTACAGCCGCCGCATGGAAAGCCTGTTCACCCAGCGCGTGCACAACATTCTGCAACCGGTGCTGGGCGTCGGCCGCTACAAGGCTGAAGTCTCCGCCGACGTGGATTTCAGCGCCGTCGAGTCGACTTCGGAAACCTTCAATCCGGACCAGCCGGCCCTGCGCAGCGAGCAGCAGGTCAATGAACAGCGCAGCAGCGGCAGCGGCCCGCAGGGCGTACCCGGTGCCCTGAGCAATCAGCCGCCTGGCCCGGCTACCGCCCCGCAGCAAACTGGCGGCGCCGCGGCGCCTGGCGGCCCGATCGCCCCCGGTCAGCCACTGGTCGATGCCAATGGTCAGCAGATCATGGACCCGGCTACCGGCCAGCCGATGCTGGCGCCGTATCCGGCCGACAAGCGTGACCAGTCGACCCGCAACTTCGAGCTCGATCGTTCGGTCAGCTACACCAAGCAGCAGCAGGGTCGCCTGCGCCGGCTTTCTGTCGCCGTGGTGGTCGATGACCAGATGCGTGTCGACCCGGCCACCGGCGCAACCACGCGCGTACCGTGGACCACCGACGATCTGGCGCGCTTCACCCGCCTGGTTCAGGACTCGGTCGGCTTCGATGCCAGCCGTGGCGACAGCGTCAGCGTGATCAACACGCCGTTCAGCAGCGAAACCGCGGAAGTGATCGATGTACCGTGGTACCAGAGCGATCTGTTCCTGATGGCCATGGGCGGTCTCAAGTCGCTGTTCCCTGCGCTGTTGATCTTCCTCCTGGTGTGGTTCGTGCTACGCCCGGTACTCAACAACATCACCGGTGGTGGCAAAGGCAAGGATCTGGCTCTGGCGGGTGGCGGCCGCGACGGCGACGTCGACCTCGGCGAAATGGGCGGTCTCGACGGCCTGTCCTCTGATCGGGTAAGCCTCGGCGGGCCGCAAAGCATTATGTTGCCGAGCCCGAGCGAGGGGTATGATGCACAACTGAACGCGATCAAAAGTCTGGTCGCCGAAGATCCGGGCCGTGTCGCCCAGGTAGTCAAAGATTGGATCAATGCCGATGAGTGAGAACCGCACTGCCGCCAAGATGAGCAAGGTCGAGAAGGCCGCGATTCTTCTGCTCTCGCTGGGTGAGACCGACGCCGCCCAGGTGCTTCGTCATCTGGGCCCCAAGGAGGTTCAGCGCGTGGGTGTGGCCATGGCTGCCATGCGCAATATTCACCGCGAGCAGGTCGAGCAGGTGATGGGTGAGTTCGTCGACACCGTGGGCGACCAGACCAGCCTGGGTGTGGGCGCCGACGGCTACATTCGCAAGATGCTCACCCAGGCGCTGGGCGAGGACAAGGCCGGCAACCTGATCGACCGCATTCTGCTCGGTGGCAGCACCAGCGGTCTGGACAGCCTGAAGTGGATGGAGCCGCGAGCGGTCGCCGACGTGATCCGCTACGAGCACCCGCAGATTCAAGCCATCGTGGTCGCCTACCTGGACCCCGATCAGGCCGGCGAAGTACTCAGCCATTTCGATCACAAGGTGCGCTTGGACATCGTGCTGCGCGTGTCGTCCCTGAATACCGTACAGCCCGCGGCGCTCAAGGAACTCAACCTGATTCTGGAGAAGCAGTTCTCCGGCAGCTCCAACACTACCCGTGCCACCATGGGCGGTGTGAAGCGCGCCGCGGATATCATGAACTACCTCGACAGCTCGGTCGAAGGGCCGCTGATGGATTCGATCCGCGAGATCGACGAGGACCTGTCGTCGCAGATCGAGGACCTGATGTTCGTCTTCGACAACCTGGCCGACGTCGACGACCGCGGCATCCAGGCGCTGCTGCGCGAGGTTTCCTCCGATGTGCTGGTGCTGGCCCTCAAGGGCGCGGACGAGGCGATCAAGGAAAAGGTCTTCAAGAATATGTCCAAGCGCGCCGCCGAGCTGCTGCGAGATGACCTGGAGGCTAAAGGGCCGGTGCGGGTCAGCGACGTGGAAGGGGCGCAGAAGGAAATTCTCACCATCGCCCGACGCATGGCCGAGGCCGGCGAGATCGTGCTGGGCGGCAAGGGCGGCGAGGAGATGGTGTAACCCATGGCCGGCAAGGAACCTGTCAGCGAACTGATTCGCGCCAAGGATGTGCGCAGCGTCGATCGCTGGTCGTTGCCTAGCTTCGACGAAAACGATGAGTCTCAAGAGCAGGCGCCGGACCCTGAGCCGTTGGCTGCCGAGGCGCCACCTCCGCCTCAGGAAAGCGAGGAGGTGGCCCTCGAGGATGTCAAACCCTTGACGCTCGACGAGCTCGAGGCCATCCGCCAGGACGCCTACAACGAGGGCTTCGCCACGGGCGAGAAGGATGGCTTTCGCGCCGGCCAACTCAAAGCCAAGCAGGAAGCTGATACCACTCTGGCCGGGCGCGTGCAGGCGCTCGAGCAGGTCATGCTGCATCTGTTCGAGCCAATCGCCGAGCAGGACAAGCAGTTGGAGCTCGCCTTGGTCACGTTGATCGGCCAGATCACCCGCGAAGTCATCCAGCGTGAACTGAGCCGCGACTCCAGCCAGATTCGCCAAGTGTTGCGCGAGGCGCTCAAGCTGTTGCCAATGGGCGCGGAAAATATCCGCATTCACCTTAATCCCCAGGATTTCGAGCTGGTCAAGGCACTGCGCGATCGTCACGAGGAAAGCTGGCGGATTCTCGAGGATGACTCGCTGCTGCCGGGCGGCTGCCGGGTGGAAAGCGAGCACAGCCGTATCGACGCCAGCGTGGAAACCCGGCTGAATCAGGCAATCAAGCAGCTGTTCGAGCAGCAACGCGAGCATGCCACCACGCCACGCACTCCCGACATGGTCATCGATCTGGACGCCAGCGATGCGCCTTGAGCGCCTGAGCTTCGCCCGCCGCATGGAAGGTTACGGCGAGGCCGTCAAACTGCCGACCCAGCCTATCGTCGAAGGGCGCCTGCTGCGCATGGTCGGCCTCACCCTGGAAGCCGAAGGCCTGCGCGCCGCGCTGGGTAGCCGCTGCCTGGTGATCAACGACGACAGCTATCACCCGGTGCAGGTCGAGGCCGAGGTGATGGGCTTTTCCTCCGGCAAGATCTACCTGATGCCGGTCGGCAGCCTGGCCGGTATCGCGCCGGGCGCCCGTGTGGTGCCGCTGCCGGATACCGGCCGCCTGCCCATGGGCATGTCGATGCTTGGTCGGGTGCTCGATGGCGCCGGGCGCGCCCTGGATGGCAAGGGCGGCATGAAGGCCGAGGATTGGGTGCCGATGGACGGGCCGACCATCAACCCGCTCAAGCGCCACCCGATCAGCGAGCCACTGGACGTCGGCATTCGCAGCATCAACGGCCTGCTCACCGTCGGCCGTGGCCAGCGTCTGGGCCTTTTCGCCGGTACCGGGGTGGGTAAGTCGGTGTTGCTGGGCATGATGACCCGCTTCACTGAAGCCGAGATCATCGTGGTCGGCCTGATCGGTGAGCGGGGTCGCGAGGTGAAGGAATTCATCGACGAGATTCTTGGCGAGGAGGGCATCAAGCGCTCCGTGGTCGTCGCCTCGCCAGCCGACGATGCGCCGCTGATGCGCTTGCGTGCCGCCATGTACTGTACGCGCATCGCCGAATACTTCCGCGACAAGGGCAAGAACGTTTTGCTGCTGATGGATTCGCTGACCCGTTTCGCCCAGGCCCAGCGGGAAATCGCCTTGGCCATCGGCGAACCACCCGCTACCAAAGGCTATCCACCTTCGGTGTTCGCCAAGCTGCCGCGTCTGGTCGAGCGCGCCGGTAATGCAGAGGCTGGCGGCGGCTCGATCACGGCGTTCTACACCGTGCTCTCCGAGGGCGATGACCAGCAGGATCCCATCGCCGACGCCGCGCGCGGGGTGCTCGACGGTCACTTCGTCCTGTCCCGGCGCCTTGCCGAAGAAGGCCATTATCCGGCCATCGATATCGAAGCCTCGATCAGCCGGGTGATGCCCCAGGTGGTCAGCCCCGAGCATATGCGCAACGCCCAGCGCTTCAAGCAGCTGTGGTCGCGCTATCAGCAGAGCCGCGACCTTATCAGCGTTGGTGCCTACGTCCCGGGCGGCGATGCCGACACCGACCTGGCCATTGCCCGTCAACCAGTGATGGTGCGCTACCTGCGTCAGGCCCTTGGCGAGAGCGAGAGCCTGGATAGCAGTCGCGAGTTGCTGGCGGCAGTGCTCAACCCCACAGCGGCGTCTTAACCCGTGGCCAACAGCCGAGCGGCGCGCCTGGCGCCGGTAGTCGATATGGCCGAGAAGGCCGAGCGCGAGGCGGCGCTGCAGCTTGGCCGTGCCCAGGGGCTGTTAGGGCAGGCACAGAGCAAATTGGCCGAATTGGATAGATACCTGCAGGGCTATCAGCAGCAATGGATGGGCGAGGGCCAGCGCGGGGTCTCTGGCCAGTGGTTGATGAACTACCAGCGCTTCCTGTCACAGCTCGACGTGGCTATTGCCCAGCAGCAGCAGGCGGTGAATTGGCATCGCAACAACGTGGACAAGGTTCGTGATGTCTGGCAACAGCGCTATGCGCGGCTCGAAGGGCTGCGCAAACTGGTGCAGCGCTATCTGGACGAGGCGCGTCTGGCCGAGGATAAGCGCGAGCAGAAGCTGCTCGATGAGCTGTCCCAGCGCATACCACGACGTGATTCCCTGGAATGATGGTTGCCGCTGACGCAGGCTAGTGCTAAATCTTCTATTGCCGATATTCAGTACGCCGGAGTGCGGGCTGGGCAGGGCCAGGAAAAACAGGTGAGACACCGCATCACCATACGGGTCAACAAGCTATCGGCTGCTCGCCATAGCAGCTTTTGGCCAGGTTGGCTCGCCATAGCGGGCTGCGGGTATCCCGGATATCAAGGAGTGTTTCATGCCCATCACCTCGCTGCCCTCGGAAGACGGGCAAGAGTTGACCATCACCATTCAAGGTCGCTTCGATTTTGGCGCCCATCAGGAATTTCGCCGCGCCTACGAGCGTGTCGATATCCGCCCCAAGCGTTACACGGTCGACCTCAAGGGGACCACCTACCTCGACAGCTCGGCGCTCGGCATGCTGCTGCTGCTGCGTGACCATGCCGGTGGCGACCGTGCGCAGATTCGGCTGCTCAACTGCAATGCCGATGTGCGCAAGATTCTCTCCATTTCCAACTTCGAACAGCTTTTCCAGATCGACTGAGGCGCTATGAAGGCCTCACCGCTCACCATCCTGATCGCCGAGGACAGCGCCACCGACCGCATGCTGCTGTCGACCATCGTAGGTCGCCAGGGGCATCGGGTGCTGGCTGCCGCCAATGGCCTGGAAGCGGTGGCGCTATTCGAATCGCAGCGCCCACAGCTGGTGCTGATGGACGCGCTGATGCCGCTGATGGATGGCTTCGAAGCCGCCAAGCGGATCAAGGCCATGGCGGGCGAGGCTATGGTGCCGATCATCTTTCTGACCTCATTGAGCGAGGAGGAGGCTCTGGCCAGTTGCCTGGAGGCGGGCGGCGATGATTTTCTCGCCAAGCCCTACAGTCGGGTGATCCTCGAAGCCAAAATCAACGCCATGGATCGGTTGCGGCGCCTTCATCAGGAGGTGTTGCGTCAGCGCGACCAGATCGCCCGACACAACGAGCACCTGCAGAACGAACAACTGGTCGCCAAGGCTGTTTTTGACAAGGTGGCGCACTCCGGCTGTCTGGGCGCTGGCAATGTGCGCTATATGCAATCGCCGTATGCGCTGTTCAATGGCGATCTGCTGCTGGCTGCCTTTCATCCCAGCGGCGACATGCACGTACTGCTTGGGGACTTCACCGGTCACGGCCTGCCGGCGGCGATCGGTGCCATGCCGCTGGCGGAAGTGTTCTACCGCATGACTGGCAAGGGGCACTCGCTGGTGGAGATTCTCCACGAAGGCAACGCCAAGCTACGCCGCATTTTGCCTCGCGGCGTGTTCTGCTGTGCAACGCTTTTGAACATTAGCTTTCGCCGGCGCATGGTCGATTTTTGGGGCGGTGGCTTGCCCGCCGGTTATGTACTGCGCAAGGGTGGTGAGCGGGTACCGCTGGTGTCGCATCACTTACCTTTGGGGGTGCTCGACCCGGACAGTTTTCGTGACGGCTACGAGTCCTATTCGCTGGAGCTGGGCGACCGGGTCTTTCTGCTTTCTGACGGTGTGCTCGAGGCGCAGAACGAGCATGACGAGCTCTTCGGAGAGCAGCGCCTACTTGGCGTGCTGGATGCCAGTCACGACCCGTCGCGGCTGTTCGCCGATATTCAACAGGCCCTGCAAGCATTCCACGGTGAAGCCCGCGACGATGTCAGCCTGGTCGAAGTGACGATGGTCCAGGAGAGTGCAGTCAGCCGACCGCCGTTAGCGGCGAGTGAGTCCCAGAGCGGCCCTGAGAGTTGGTCGGCACGCTATGATTTCCGCGGCCCCACCCTGCGCGACTATTATCCGTTGCCCCATCTGTTGCAGTTGCTGCTCGAAGTGCCTGGATTGCGCGGCAGCGGCGGCAATCTCTACAGCGTGCTGTGCGAGCTGTATACCAATGCGCTGGAACATGGTGTGCTGGGGCTGGATTCTTCGCTCAAGCGTGATGCGGCAGGTTTCGCCGAATATTATCGGTTGCGTGCCGAGCGGCTCGACAGTCTGCAGGATGGCTGCGTCAGTGTAGTCTTCGATGTGACTCAGCAGCCGGGTGGTGGGCGTCTGACACTGAGTGTCGAGGACAGCGGCGTGGGCTTCGATCCTGCGGAGGTACTTGCTCGCGAGCACACTGCCGGTGGCTTCAGCGGGCGTGGCATGGCGTTGATCCGACAGTTCAGCGAGCGTTGCGAGTGGTCGCCTGACGGACGTCGGGTCAGTGTGGAGTTTTCCTGGACCACGCAGGCATAATCCCGGCTTTCGCGCGCGACCCCAGCGGGCTCGCGTAATGACGTACCGTCATTCGAGGCCGGCCTGGAGTCTAGGGTGTCCGACAATCATCTTGATCGTGATGTACTCAATTCCCTGCAGGAGATCATGGAGGATGAGTATCCGGTGTTGCTGGATACCTTCATGACCGACTCTGAGGAACGCCTGCGCCTGCTGCATCTGGCTGAGAAGCACCAGGACGCCGTCGAGATGCGCCGCGCCGCCCACAGTTTCAAGGGCAGTTGCAGCAATATGGGCGCCAGAGCCTTGGCCGAGTCCTGCCGGGAGCTTGAGGAGCTGGCCCGCCGTGGCGAACTGGACGAGTCGGCGCAACTGGTTGCGCGTATCCAACGCGAGTTCGCCATTCTGCGCATTCTGCTGAAGTCCGAACGTCAGCGGTTTCCTGCCGCCTGACCGCTATTGGAAATAATTGGCCCGACCTTTGCTTTGCCAAGGTATACGCCATTATTCAAGCGGAGAGCGTTCATGCCCGTTGCCCCAGATCTTTTGCTGACCCCTGCGGCTGCCCCCAAGCCGAAGGCTGCGCCGGCCAATGCCCCGCAGAGCGCAGCGCAACCGCGTAAGCAGGAGGGTTCCAGCTTCTCCCAGGTCTACGCCAAGGAGCGTCAGGCCAAGGCCGCCGAGCGTCAGGACGCTGCCGCCAAGTCAGCACGCGACGGCAAGGCCGACCCCCAGGCAAGCGCCAGCGATCCGGCAGCGGCCGTTGCCGCCGAGCCAGTGGTTGCCGATAGCGGCAAGGATTTGCCCGAAGAACCTAAACTCGAAGAGGGCGCTGTCGATCCGCTGATGCTGCTGGGCCTGTTCCAGCCTGAGCCACAAGCCGAGGTACTCGAAGAGCAGCCCGAGGCTGCGCCGGCTGTTGATGTATCGCCCAGTCTGATCGGCTCTGCCCCGGCTGCCATGACCGAGGCCAGCTTCGATCCGGAAATCGACGCACTAAACCAGCAGCCTGCCGTGCAATTGGCGCTTGAGGTCGGCGCTCAGGAGAAAGCCGCTGCCCAATCCACCGCCACGCCAGGCGGCGCGGCGACCTCATCATCGGCCAGCAGCGGCCAGGCGTTCGCCAGTGCCATGGCTGCAATGGGCGTGAAGAGCAGCGCTATGGAAGGTGAATCCAGCGAAACGACGCCGTTGCCGTCTTTCGAACTCAGCACCGAAGGGCTGGAAGCGCTTAAGGAGAGTTCGGCCGACACCCCGCCCGAACAATTCGTCAGCAAGCTCAGCGCGCTGAGTCAGGCAATTGGTCAGCAGACCGCTCAGGTCGGTCGGGCGCCCGTGGTGCCTGGCCAGCCGCTGGCCATGCAACAAGCTGGCTTTAGCGAGGGTGTGGTGGACAAGGTGATGTGGATGTCCAGCCAAAACCTCAAGTCCGCGGAGATTCAGCTTGATCCCGCCGAGCTGGGGCGTCTCGACGTTCGCATCAGCCTCAACCAGGATCAGACCCAGATCAGCTTCGCCAGCGCACACCCCAGCGTGCGCGAGGCCTTGGAAGGCCAGATGCATCGCCTGCGCGAGATGTTCACCCAGCAGGGCATGAACCTGGCGGACGTCAACGTTTCCGACCAGTCCCAGGGCCGTGCCTGGCAGGGACAGGAAGGCGATGGCCGTGGCCGCGGTAGCCGCATGGTGGATGAGGGCAGCGCGAGTGGCGAGGGCGAGGATCGGGTGATCGGTAGTGTCGAGATCCGCGACCCGGCTCAGGGCGCTGGTCGCGGTATGGTCGACTATTACGCCTGACGACCCCGCTTTGTGGCGGCTGTTCTAGACTTCGAATCACCCTGCTCGATATATCGGCAGGGTGATTTGCGTTTTAAGGCGCGCTGCGAGTCGGGTCAGGCATCACGCTTTCGCGTAACATGGCGCGCTCGGTGATTGCAGCCGCATCTATGAGCTGGCATAACACTTGCTCTTAACCCATTGAAAGCGGAGGGTTCTCCGCTCCGTGACGGATTTTTGGCATGGCAAAGAAGAACGCGCCTCCCGCCGCTGCTCCCGAAGCAGGCAGCAAGCCGCCAGGCAAGCTCAAGCTCATCATCGCCATCGTATTGGCCCTGTTGCTGGCCGTGGGCGCCTCGATCGGCGGCACCTGGTTCTTTCTCAGCAAGGACAACGCCAAGCCAGAGGCCGAGCATGCGCAGGCCGAGAACGCCGCGCCCGTCAAGCAGCCGGCAATCTACGAAGAGCTGACGCCGGCCTTCGTGGTCAATTTCACCCAGAACGGCAAGCCGCGCTACATGCAGGTCAGCGTTGCGCTGATGGGGCGCGACCAGGCAGCCATGGACGCGCTCAAAGTAAATATGCCGGTGTTGCGCAACAACCTGGTGATGCTGTTTTCCAGCCAGGATTTCGCCAGCCTGATCACCCCGGTTGGCAAGGAAATGCTGCGCCAGCAGGCGACCGCCAGCGTGCAGCAAGTGGCCGAGAAGGAAACCGGCAAGGTGGCTGTCGAGCAGGTGCTGTTCACCAACCTCGTGTTGCAATAGGGCGGGAGTTCGCTAATGGCTGTACAAGACCTGCTGTCCCAGGACGAGATCGATGCGCTGCTGCACGGCGTCGACGATGGCCTGGTGGAAACCGAGGAGTTCGTCGAGCCCGGCAGCGTCAAGCAATATGACCTGACCAGCCAGGATCGCATCGTGCGCGGGCGCATGCCGACCCTGGAGATGATCAACGAGCGTTTCGCCCGTTATACCCGCATCAGCATGTTCAACCTGCTGCGCCGCTCGGCCGATGTGGCGGTTGGTGGCGTGCAGGTGATGAAGTTCGGCGAGTACGTGCATTCCCTGTACGTGCCTACCAGCCTCAACCTGGTGAAAATGAAGCCGTTGCGCGGAACCGGCCTGTTCATTCTGGACGCCAAACTGGTGTTCAAGCTGGTCGATAACTTCTTTGGCGGCGACGGCCGTCACGCCAAGATCGAAGGGCGTGAATTCACCCCCACCGAACTGCGTGTTGTGCGCATGGTGCTCGATCAGGCCTTCGTCGACCTGCGTGAAGCCTGGGCGGCGGTAATGGACATCAACTTCGAGTACGTCGGCTCCGAGGTCAATCCTGCCCTGGCCAACATCGTCAGCCCCAGCGAAGTCATCGTGGTGTCGACTTTTCACATCGAACTCGATGGCGGTGGCGGTGATCTGCACGTGACCATGCCTTATTCGATGATCGAGCCGATTCGCGAGATGCTCGACGCCGGCTTCCAGTCCGACGTGGACGATCAGGATGAACGCTGGGTCAAGGCCCTGCGCGAAGACATTCTCGATGTCAGCGTTCCTTTGAGCGCCACCGTTGCGCGCCGTCAGCTCAAGGTGCGCGACATCCTGCACATGCAGCCCGGCGACGTGATTCCCGTAGAGCTGCCCGAGCATATGATTCTGCGCGCCAACGGCGTGCCGTCCTTCAAGGTCAAGCTCGGTTCGCACAAGGGCAACCTCTCGCTACAGGTACTCGATCCGGTTGATCGTCACCGCTAGCCCACTATTTCCGCCGCGCCCTGTGCGTAGCCAAGCCGATAAACGCCAGCCGAGGTTGAACGATGGCAGACGAGAACGAACAAACCAGCCCCGAAGAACAAGCGCTCGCCGATGAGTGGGCGGCCGCGCTATCCGAGTCCGGAGATGCAGGCGGGCAGGACGATATCGACGCGATGCTGGCCGCCAGTGCGGCCAGCCAGCCGTCGGCGCCCCGTGCGCCGATGGAAGAATTCGGCAGCATGCCCAAGGTCAACAATCCGGTTAACCTGGAAGGCCCGAATCTGGATGTGATCCTCGATATTCCGGTGTCCATTTCCATGGAAGTGGGCAATGCCGACATCACCATTCGCAACCTGCTGCAGCTCAACCAGGGCTCGGTGATCGAGCTCGATCGCCTGGCCGGCGAGCCGCTCGATGTGCTGGTCAATGGCACCCTGATTGCCCATGGCGAAGTGGTGGTGGTCAACGAGAAGTTCGGCATTCGCCTGACCGACGTGATCAGCCCCAGCGAACGCATCAAGAAGCTGCGCTGACGCCATGAACAGACTCCTGCTCGCACTCCTTGCGCTGCCGTGCTTCGCCTTCGCCGCCGAACCTGCTGCCCAGGCGCCTGCCGCCAGCGGCGGTATCGCCGGCCAGTTGGCGCAACTGGTGATTGGCCTGCTACTGGTGATTGGCCTGATCTTCCTGCTCGCCTGGATGATGCGCCGCGTGCAGCGTCTGGGCCCCAACAATGGCAAGGTGATCAAGATCGTCGCCACTCAGGCGCTGAGCCCCCGTGATCGGTTGGTGCTGGTGCAGGTCGGCAACGAGCAGATTCTGCTAGGCCTCACACCTGGGCGCATCAACTCGCTGCACGTGATGGGCGAGCCGGTTCACCTGCCTGATGCCGAGCCGGCATCCACCGAATTCTCCCAGCGCCTCATGGAACTGCTGGGCAAGGACCAGAAGGACAAGTCCTGATGTTGCGACTTCTGCTTGTGCTGGTGTTCGCGCTGGGGACTTCGCTGGCCTTCGCTCAGGAACCATCATCGCCCAGCCCATTGATCCAGCAGGGCAGCAATCCGCTGTCGATTCCGGCGATCACCCTGAGCACCGACGCCGACGGGCAGCAGGAATACTCGGTCAGCCTGCAGATCCTGCTGATCATGACGGCGCTGAGTTTTATCCCGGCGTTCCTGATGCTGATGACCAGCTTCACGCGGATCATCATCGTGTTCTCGATCCTGCGTCAGGCCATGGGTTTGCAGCAGACGCCGTCCAACCAGATCCTCATCGGCCTGGCGCTGTTTCTGACCATGTTCATCATGGCGCCGGTGTTCGACCAGATTAACCGCGAGGCCTTGCAGCCTTATCTGAATCAGCAACTGCCGGCGCAGCAGGCCATCGAGCGGGCCGAGGTGCCGATCAAGAATTTCATGCTGGCGCAGACCCGCGAGAGCGATCTGGAACTGTTCGTGCGTCTGTCCAAGCGTACCGACATCGCCACGCCGGAAGCGGCGCCGCTGACCATCCTGGTGCCGGCCTTCGTGACTTCGGAGCTCAAGACCGCGTTCCAGATCGGCTTCATGATCTTCATCCCGTTTCTGATCATCGATATGGTGGTGGCCAGTATCCTCATGGCCATGGGCATGATGATGCTGTCGCCGCTGATCATTTCCCTGCCGTTCAAGATCATGCTGTTCGTGCTGATCGACGGTTGGGCGCTGATCATGGGCACCCTAGCCAGTAGTTTCGGCACCTTGTAGCGAGGCTCACATGACCCCTGAAGTTGCAGTCGATCTGTTCCGTGAGGGACTCTGGCTGATCTCCCTGATGGTCGGGCTGTTGGTCATGCCCAGCCTGCTGGTGGGCCTTTTGGTGGCGATGTTCCAGGCCGCTACCCAGATCAACGAACAGACCCTGAGCTTTCTGCCGCGCCTGCTGGTGATGCTGCTGACCCTTATCGTTGCCGGGCCGTGGATGGTGCAGCAACTGATGGAGTACACGCAGAACCTGATCATGAACATTCCGCAGCTGATCGGCTGATTCGATGTTCGAGCTGAGCGATGCGCAGATCGGCAGCTGGGTCAGCAGCTTCCTGCTGCCGCTGTTTCGCATCGGCGCCTTGCTGATGGTCATGCCGATCATCGGCACGCAGTTGGTGCCCACTCGGGTGCGCCTGTACCTCGCGCTCGCCATCAGTGTGGTCATCGTGCCCACCTTGCCGCCGATGCCGCAGGTCGATTCGATCAGCCTGCAGGCCTTCATGCTGATCGCACAGGAAATTCTCGTTGGCGTGATGCTCGGCTTCGTGCTGCAGCTGCTGTTTCACGTCTTCGTGGTGGCGGGGCAGATCCTCGCCATGCAGATGGGCCTGGGCTTCGCCTCCATGGTCGATCCGGCCAACGGCATTTCGGTGCCGGTGATCGGCCAGTACTTCACCATGCTGGTGACCTTGCTGTTCCTGGCCATGAACGGGCATCTGGTGGTGTTCGAGGTACTGGCCGAGAGTTTCGTGACCCTGCCGCCGGGCTCCGGCCTGCAAGTCGAGCACTACTGGGAGCTGGCCACAAAGCTCGGCTGGGTAATGGGCGCCGCGCTGATCCTGGTGCTACCGGCCGTTACCGCATTGTTGGTGGTGAACATCGCCTTCGGGGTGATGACCCGCGCCGCGCCGCAACTGAACATCTTCTCCATCGGTTTCCCGCTCACCTTAGTGCTAGGCATGGTGATCGTATGGATTTCTCTAGCTGACATCCTGGCGCATTATCAGGCCATCGCGAGCGAGGCGCTGATCATGCTGCGTGAACTGGCGAGGGCCCGCTGATGGCCGAGTCGGAAAGCGGTGCCGACAAGAGCGAGGAACCCACGGAGAAACGCCGCCGGGAATCTCGTGAAAAAGGGCAGATCGCCCGCTCCAAGGAGCTCAACACCTTCGCCATCATGCTGGCCGGCACTGGCGGGCTGCTGGCCACCGGTGGCTCGATCGGCAATGCCATGCTGGAAATCATGCGCGGCAACTTTTCGCTGCCACGCGAAATCCTGATGGATGAGCGCAATATGGCGCTGTGGCTGGCCGCCTCCGGGCAGCTGGCGCTGGATGCGCTGTTGCCGCTGCTGGTCGTGCTGTTGGTGATGTCCATCGTAGGGCCCATTGCCCTGGGTGGCTGGCTGTTCTCGGCCAAGGCCATGGCGCCCAAGTTCAGCCGCATGAACCCGCTCTCCGGGCTCAAACGCATGTTCTCGATGAAGGCGTTGATCGAGCTGCTCAAGGCATTGGCCAAGTTCATCGTCATCCTGCTGGTGGCGCTGGTGGTGCTGTCGAAGGACCGCGCTGATCTGTTGGCGATCGCCAACGAACCGATCGAGTCGGCCATTATGCACTCGGCGCAAGTCGTCGGCTGGAGCGCGTTGTGGATGTCGTTCGGGCTGATCCTGATCGCTGCCGTGGATGTGCCGTTTCAGCTCTGGGACAACAAGCAAAAGCTGATGATGACCAAGCAGGAGGTCAAGGACGAGTACAAGGACAGCGAGGGTAAACCCGAGGTCAAGCAGCGCATCCGCCAGCTGCAGCACCAGATGACTCAGCAGCGCATGATGCAGGCCGTCCCCCAGGCCGACGTGGTGATTACCAACCCGACCCACTTCGCAGTGGCTCTTAAATATGACCCGCAAACCGGCCAGGCGCCCATGTTGCTGGCCAAGGGCGGCGACTTCACTGCGTTGAAAATCCGCGAGATCGCCACCGAGCACAATGTGCTGATACTGGAGTCGCCGGCGTTGGCGCGCTCGATCTATCACACCACCGAGCTCGATCAGGAAATCCCTGCCGGTCTTTACCTCGCCGTCGCGCAGGTGCTGGCGTACGTCTATCAGATTCGCCAGTTCCAGGCCGGCAAGGGCAAGCGTCCGGCGCCGCTCAAGGATCTGCCAATCCCGCCTGATCTGCGCCGCGACGAATGAGTGAGCGCAGCCTGCATCTGGCAGACTGCGCCCAGCCCGTTACTCGATCACGCCGCAGGCGACGCGTGCGCCGCCGCCGCCCAGAGGCTTGGGATGATCGGCATGGTTGTCGCCGCCGGCATGGACCATCAGAGAAAGGCCCTTGAGCTCGTCCACGCTCTTGATGCGCGGCGCCAATACCGGCTGGCTGGCCTTGCCGTCAGCGGTCACCAGTAGAGCAGGGAGATCGCCCATATGGCCGTCGCCCCATGGCAGGTCGTGTTTGCCGGTGTTTTTCGGATCCCAGTGGCCGCCAGCGGCTTCGGCTGCCGATGGTTTGCCATCCTTGGGCGCCGGCTCGCAGCTGGGTTTGCCGTGTACGTGGAAGCCGTGAATTCCAGGTTCCAGATCATGCAGCTCAGGCGTGAACACCACACCGTAGGTGCTCTGGCTGATCACCACCTTACCTACCGAACTGCCGATGCCATTGGCATCCACGGCATTGAGTTCGACCGTCTTGTCGGCAGCCTGAAGGCTCGCCGCGCAGCAACTGGCCAGTGCGGCCATCATCCAGCGTTTCATGGTGTTCTCCTTGATGGGTGAATCCAACGTTCATTGGCTGTGACTGGGCTTCGCCAGCGGGGTTCGTGTTTTCGTCTTCACAGCGCTCGGGGAATTTGTGCCGTGCCTTCTGGGCCGGGCTTTTTCACGAATTGGAAAGGTTCTTGCAATACCGGCTGCAAAGGCGTTCTGGACGTCAAAAGATTGAATCAGTCGGGGTAAACACGTGGCAGTAGATCGCGCACAGATGATTGGCAACGTTCGCAGCAACCTGTCGGGGCTGCGCAACGGCAATCTCGGCATTCCGCTGTTGCTGCTGGTCATGCTCGCCATGGTCATGCTGCCGATCCCGCCGTTTCTGCTCGACGTGCTGTTTACCTTCAGCATCGCGCTGTCGATCGTCGTGTTGCTGGTGGCGATCTACGCACTGCGGCCGCTGGATTTCGCCGTGTTCCCGACCATCCTGCTGGCTGCGACGTTGTTGCGCCTGGCGCTCAACGTGGCGTCGACGCGCGTTGTGTTGCTGCATGGCCAGGACGGTCACGACGCTGCGGGCAAGGTGATCCAGGCCTTCGGTGAGGTGGTGATCGGCGGCAACTACGTGGTCGGTATCGTGGTGTTCGCGATCCTCATGATCATTAACTTTGTGGTCGTCACCAAGGGGGCCGGGCGTATTTCCGAGGTGAGCGCACGCTTCACCCTGGACGCCATGCCCGGCAAGCAGATGGCCATCGACGCCGACCTCAATGCCGGACTGATCGATCAGGTCGAGGCCAAGAAGCGCCGTAGCGAAGTGGCCCAGGAAGCCGACTTCTATGGCTCCATGGACGGTGCCAGCAAGTTCGTGCGCGGTGACGCCGTCGCCGGCCTGCTGATCCTGTTCATCAACCTCATCGGCGGCATGGCCATCGGCATGCTGCAGCACGGCCTGAGTTTCGGCGATGCCGGGCGCATCTACACCCTGCTGACCATCGGTGACGGCCTGGTCGCGCAGATCCCCTCGCTGCTGCTGTCCACCGCCGCCGCCATCATGGTGACACGCGTATCCAGCGCCGAAGACATGGGTGCCCAGGTCAACCGCCAGATGTTCGCCTCGCCGCGTGCCCTGGCCGTATCCGCCGCCATCATGATCGCCATGGGCCTGGTGCCTGGCATGCCGCACATGTCGTTCATCAGCCTCGGGCTGGTGGCGGCTGGCGCTGCCTACTGGATCGCCAACAAGCAGCGCAAGGTCAAGGAAGCCGAAGTCATCGAAGTGCAGCGCCAGCAGGAGCTGCTGCCAGCCCAGCGCGCCCAGGAGGTCAAGGAGCTGGGCTGGGACGATGTGGTGCCGGTGGACATGGTCGGCCTGGAAGTCGGCTACCGGCTGATCCCGCTGGTCGACCGCAATCAGGGTGGCCAGTTGCTGGCGCGCATCAAGGGCGTACGCAAGAAGCTTTCCCAGGAAATGGGTTTCCTGATGCCGTCGGTGCATATCCGCGACAACCTGGATCTGCAACCTAACGCTTATCGCCTGACGCTGATGGGCGTCAGCGTCGCTGAAGCCGAGGTCTACCCGGATCGCGAGCTGGCGATCAACCCCGGCCAGGTGTTCGGCACCCTCAACGGGGTGGCCGCCAGAGATCCGGCGTTCGGCCTCGAAGCCGTGTGGATCGATCCGGGCCAGCGCGACCAGGCGCAATCGCTCGGCTACACCGTGGTGGACGCCAGCACCGTGGTGGCCACCCACCTCAATCAGATCCTGCACAAGCACGCCCACGAGCTGCTGGGGCATGAGGAAGTCCAGCAACTGATGCAATTGCTGGCGAAAAGCTCTCCCAAGCTCGCCGAAGAGCTGGTGCCCGGGCTGATTTCCCTGTCGACCCTGCTCAAGGTGCTGCAGGCGTTGCTGCAGGAGCAGGTGCCAGTGCGTGACATTCGCACCATCGCTGAAGCCATCGCCAACGTCGCGCCGAGGAGTCAAGATCCCGCCGCCATGGTCGCGGCAGTTCGCGTCGCGCTGTCTCGTGCAATCGTGCAAAACATCGTGGGACTAGAGCCGGAGCTGCCTGTGATCACCCTTGAGCCAAGGTTGGAACAGATATTGCTAAACAGTCTTCAGAAGGCCGGTCAGGGCTCCGAGGATGGCATCCTCCTCGAACCTGGTATGGCCGAGAAGCTGCAGCGTTCCCTGGTGGAAGCAGCGCAGCGTCAGGAGATGCTTGGCAAGCCAGTGATTCTGCTGGCGGCCGGGCCGGTTCGGGGAATGCTCTCGCGTTTCGCCCGGTTGGCCGTCCCGAGCATGCATGTTCTGGCGTACCAGGAAATTCCGGACAACAAGCAGGTCACCATCGTTGCGACGGTGGGGCAGAACTAATCGAGGGTACGGGCCATGCAGGTCAAACGCTTTTTCGCTGCCGATATGCGCCAAGCCATGAAGCTGGTTCGCGATGAGCTGGGCGCCGATGCGACCATCATCGCCAACCGCCGTGTGGCCGGTGGCGTGGAATTGACGGCTGCACTCGATTATCAGGCTCCGCCTGTGCCAGCACGTCAGGCCAACCCTGCGCTGGAAGCCGAGTTGCGCAAGACCCAGTCGAAGATAGCGTCGGCCCATGCCGAGCTGACCATGCGTACCCAGGCCGATGCCGGCAAGGACCGTCAGCTGTTTGGCGCGGCAGCTGCCACGCCGCCTGCCGACAGCCTGGATGCCGTGCTCAAGCGTCAACAGCAGAAGCCGGTTGCGGCGGCAGTCGATCAGTCGGCGCTGGATTCCATGCGCTCCGAGCTGCATGGCCTGCGTGAGCTGATCGAAATGCAGATGGGGTCGATGGCCTGGGGGCAGATGCAGAGCCGTCGCCCGCAGCAGGCCACACTGTGGCGCCGTCTGCAGCGTATGGGCGTACCAGCAGAGCTGTCGCGCGTGCTGCTCGAGCGGGTCGCCTCGATTGCCGATCAGCGCAAAGCCTGGCGCATGGTGCTGGCGCACCTTGCCCATTCGATTCAGACGCCCAAGCAGGAGCCGATGGAAGAGGGCGGCGTGATCGCGCTGGTCGGCCCCGCCGGCATGGGCAAGACCACCACCCTGGCCAAGCTGGCCGCGCGCTACGTTCTCAAGTATGGCGCGGCCAGCATCGCGCTGGTGAGCATGGACAGCTACCGTATCGGCGCTCAGGAACAGCTAAAGACCCTGGGCCGGATTCTTGGCGTCTCGGTGACCCAGGTCGATCCGGGTCAGTCGCTGACCCAGGCGCTCGTACCGCTGGCTCGCAAGCGTGTGGTGCTGATCGACACCGCTGGCCTGCCCGCCAATGATCCGGCGCTGCGCATGCAGCTTGAGGCGCTGGCCAGCCGCGGCGTCAACGCACGCAATTACCTGGTGCTGGCCGCCACTAGCCAGGCGCAGGTTCTCAAGGCGGCCTATCACAGCTACAAGCGCTGTGGGCTGGCGGGCTGCATTCTGAGTAAACTGGATGAGGCTACCAGCATGGGTGAGGTATTGGGGCTGGCTATTGGCCATCGTCTGCCGGTAGCCTACTTGGCAGATGGCCCGCGCATCCCGGATGACGTACACGTGCCGCGCAGCCATCAGTTGGTCAGTCGCGCTGTCGGTCTGCAGGCGCCGGACGAGCCGAGCGAAGACACCATGGCCGATATGTTCGCAGGGCTCTATCAGAACCCTGCCAGACAGGCCGGTTGAACGGATTGAATACGGTGACGCGCTGGTCGTGCTCGCCGCGACAGCGCACAATGGCCCCAGGGCCCACAGTGAAGTCAGAATAAGGTGTGTAGATAACATGGGTATGCATCCCGTACAGGTGATCGCGGTGACTGGCGGCAAAGGCGGCGTTGGCAAGACCAATGTGTCGGTGAACTTGTCGCTGGCACTGGCCGACCTTGGTCGGCGCGTCATGCTCATGGACGCCGACCTGGGCCTTGCCAACGTGGACGTGCTGCTTGGTCTTACCGCCAAGCGCACCCTGGCTGACGTGATCGACGGCGAGTGCGACCTGCGTGATGTGGTGCTGCAGGGGCCTGGCGGCATTCGTATCGTGCCCGCCGCCTCCGGTACTCAAGCGATGGTGCAGCTTACGCCCATGCAGCACGCCGGCCTGATCCAGGCCTTCAGCGACATCAGCGAGAACCTTGACGTGCTCATCGTCGATACCGCTGCCGGTATTGGTGACTCAGTGGTCAGCTTCGTGCGCGCGGCCCAGGAAGTGCTGGTGGTAGTGTGCGACGAACCGACGTCCATTACCGATGCCTACGCGCTGATCAAGCTACTCAATCGCGACCACGGCATGAACCGTTTCCGGGTCCTCGCCAACATGGCGCACAGCCCCCAGGAAGGCCGCAATCTCTTTGCTAAGCTGACTAAAGTGACCGACCGTTTTCTGGACGTCGCGCTGCAATACGTGGGCGCGGTGCCGTACGACGAATCGGTTCGCAAGGCCGTACAGAAACAGCGTGCGGTGTATGAGGCGTTCCCTCGTTCGAAGTGCGCGCTGGCGTTCAAGGCGATTGCCCAGAAGGTCGATGCATGGCCCTTGCCGGCCAACCCGCGTGGCCATCTGGAATTTTTCGTGGAGCGCCTGGTGCAACAACCGACTGCAGACACGGCTGTATGACGACAGCCTCTGGACTCCGAATGTACAGCAAGGCACAAGCACGAGATTCACAGCATCAGTTGATCGAGCGCCACGCGCCGCTGGTAAAACGCATCGCCTACCACCTGCTGGCCCGTCTGCCCGCCAACGTACAGGTCGACGACTTGATCCAGGCCGGCATGATCGGTCTGCTCGAGGCGTCGCGTAAGTACGATGCCGGCAAGGGCGCCAGTTTCGAGACCTTTGCCGGTATCCGCATCCGCGGCGCCATGCTCGATGAAGTACGCAAGGGTGACTGGGCGCCGCGTTCGGTGCACCGCAACAGCCGCATGGTCAGTGATGCAATACGAAAAATTGAGGCCAGAACCGGTCGTGACGCTAAAGATCACGAGGTTGCTGCCGAACTCCAATTGAGTCTCGAAGATTACTACGGCATTCTTGGCGACACTTTGGGCAGCCGCCTGTTCAGTTTCGACGACCTCTTGCAGGAGGGCGAAAACGGCGGTCTGCAGGAAGACACGAGTTCCCTGCATCACGGGCCTTCGCATGAACTGGAAGACAGTCGTTTCCAGGCTGCATTGGCCGATGCCATCAGCAATCTGCCGGAACGTGAGCGGCTGGTGTTGTCGCTGTACTACGACGAGGAATTGAACCTCAAGGAAATCGGCGAGGTGCTGGGGGTGAGTGAATCGCGGGTCAGCCAACTGCATAGTCAGTGTGCCGCGCGCTTACGGGCGCGGTTGGGGGAGTGGCGCGCATAGGAATTTGTACAGGGACTGGAGTTGGTCGAGCCAGTCCTTGTGGTAAATGCAGCACAGCAGGGCGGGGCACACAGTGAACGCAGCAAAGCCGAGCGCAATGGTTTGCGGCGTTCAGCCAGGCCGGTTTCACGATTAATAAGCGCTGCACAAGGTGTAGGCGTTTTAGGACTGTACGGAGGTCGACTTGGACAAGAACATGAAAATCCTCATCGTCGATGATTTCTCGACGATGCGACGGATCATCAAGAACCTCTTGCGTGATCTGGGGTTCACCAATACGGCAGAGGCTGATGACGGGGTAACCGCGCTGCCCATGCTGCAGAGCGGCAATTTCGATTTTCTGGTAACCGACTGGAACATGCCGGGCATGACCGGTATCGATCTGCTGCGCGCCGTGCGTGCCGACGAGCGACTCAAGCAGTTGCCGGTGCTCATGGTGACGGCGGAAGCCAAGCGCGATCAGATCATCGAGGCCGCACAAGCCGGTGTGAATGGCTACGTAGTCAAGCCCTTCACCGCTCAGGTGCTCAAGGAAAAGATCGAAAAAATCTTCGAGCGAGTTAACGGCTGATGTCTGCCGCGAGGTTGTTATGGAACACGATGACTCCAACGAGGTTGACCTCGAGTCGACCCTGAAAAGCAATGCCCGCCAACTGGTCGACAGCCTCGAGCAAGGAAACTTTGGCGAAGCCGTACAGCTGATCAATGAATTGAACAAGGCGCGCGACCGGGGGCTTTACCTCGAAGTCGGCAAGCTCACCCGTGAGCTGCATAACGCTATCGTCAATTTTCAGCTCGATCCCCGGGTGCCCCACGCCAAGGAAATCTCGCAGATTTCCGACGCCACCGAGCGCCTGAACTACGTGGTGACCATGACCGAGCGTGCGGCCAATCGCACCATGGATCTGGTCGAGCAGAGCGCGCCGCTGGTCAATGACCTGAGTAGTGAAGCCGATTCGCTCGCCGAGGACTGGGGCCGCTTCATGCGCCGCGAGATGAGCGCCGAGGCGTTCCGTGAGCTCGCCAAGCGTATCGAGCTGTTTCTGTCGCGCAGCCAGCGCGACACCAGCAAGCTATCGGAGCATTTGAATGACATTCTGCTGGCGCAGGATTTCCAGGATCTGACCGGTCAGGTGATCAAGCGCGTTACGCAATTGGTGACCGAGGTCGAGAGCAATCTACTGAAACTGGTGCTCATGGCCAGTCAGGTCGATCGCTTTGCCGGTATCGATCACAACCACGAACAGTTGCGTGCCGAGCAAAACAAAGAAAAAAATCCGTCCCGCGGTGAAGGTCCGCAGATTCATGCCGATAAGCGTGATGATGTCGCCTCTAACCAAGACGACGTCGACGATCTGCTGTCCAGTCTGGGTTTTTAGGAGCACGTCATATGAGCTTCGGCGCCGATGAAGAAATCCTCCAGGATTTCCTGGTAGAGGCCGGCGAAATTCTTGAGCAATTGTCCGAGCAGTTGGTGGAGCTGGAAAGCCGCCCGGACGATATGAATCTGCTCAATGCGATCTTTCGAGGGTTTCACACGGTAAAAGGTGGTGCCGGTTTCTTGCAGCTCAACGAGCTGGTCGAGTGCTGCCACATTGCCGAGAACGTGTTCGATATCCTGCGCAAAGGCGAGCGTCGTGTGGACGCCGAACTGATGGACGTGGTGCTCGAAGCACTGGACGCCGTCAACGGTATGTTCGCCGAAGTGCGCGAGCGCGTGGAGCTGACGCCGGCTTCGCCGGAGCTGCTGGCCGCGCTAGCGCGTCTGGCTGAGCCCGCTGGTGCCGAGCCTGCACCCGCAGCAGTCGAGGTCGCGGCTGAACCTGAACCGGTTGCTGTCGCGCCTGCGGAGCCCGAGGTGGCAGCGGCACAGCCTTCAGCAGATATCTCTGACAGCGAATTCGAGCAATTGCTCGATGCACTGGGCGACGAAGCGCCGGCGCAGCCCGCCACGGCGGCTGACGAGATCACTGATGACGAATTCGAGTCGCTGCTCGATCAGTTGCACGGCAAGGGCCAGTTCAGTGCGCCTGCCGTGGAACCGGTGGCTGCAGCGCCTGCTGAGCCTGCCGCTGCCGCAACGCCTGGCGATGAGATCACCGATGATGAATTCGAAGCGCTGCTCGACCAGTTGCATGGCAAGGGCCAGTTCGCTGCGCCTGCCGTTGCGTCGGCGGCGGCACCGGTAGCCGCTTCCAGCGAACCGGCCTCGGCAGCGCCGGGCGATGAAATCACCGATGACGAATTCGAAGCGCTGCTCGATCAACTACATGGCAAGGGTCAGTTCGTCGCGCCTGCCGTAGCGCCGGCCGCGGCCGTTGCGCCTGCTGCAAAACCGGCTCCTGCCCCGCAACCTGCCAAAGCCGCTGCGCCGGCCGCCAAGGCCGAGCCGGCCAAGGCAGCACCCGCACCTGCAGCCAAGCCAGAACCCAGCAAGGCAGCGCCTGCGGCCGCCAAGGCGGAAGCCAGCAAACCGGCGTCTGCACCTGCGGCGGCCGCCGCACCGGCCAGCGAAGCGGAGACTACCGTTCGCGTCGACACTGCGCGCCTGGACGAGATCATGAACATGGTCGGCGAACTGGTTCTGGTGCGTAACCGCCTAGTGCGCCTGGGGCTCAACAGCGGCGACGAGGCCATGTCCAAGGCGGTGTCGAACCTCGACGTTGTCACGGCCGATCTGCAGACCTCGGTCATGAAGACCCGCATGCAGCCGATCAAGAAGGTCTTTGGGCGCTTCCCACGCCTGGTTCGCGATCTGGCACGTCAGCTCAAGAAAGAGATCAACCTGGAACTAGTTGGTGAAGAGACCGATCTGGACAAGAACCTCGTCGAGGCACTTGCCGACCCGCTGGTGCACTTGGTGCGCAACGCCGTCGACCACGGGGTGGAAAGCCCTGACGAGCGCGAGGCGGCCGGCAAGTCTCGGACCGGGCGCGTGGTGCTGTCCGCCGAGCAGGAAGGCGACCACATCCTGCTGATGATCACCGATGACGGCAAGGGGATGGACGCCGAGATCCTGCGCAGCAAGGCCGTGGAAAAAGGCCTGCTGGACAAGGATGCCGCCGATCGGCTGAGCGATCTGGAGTGCTACAACCTGATCTTTGCGCCAGGCTTCTCGACCAAGACAGAAATTTCCGACGTTTCTGGTCGCGGCGTCGGCATGGACGTGGTGAAAACCAAGATTTCCCAGCTCAACGGCACGGTCAACGTGTTCTCCCAAAAGGGGCAGGGCTCGAAGATTGTCATCAAGGTGCCGCTGACCCTGGCGATCATGCCGACGCTGATGGTGATGCTCGGCAACCAGGCGTTCGCTTTCCCGCTGGTCAACGTCAACGAGATTTTCCACCTCGACCTGTCGCGCACCAACGTGGTCGACGGCCAGGAAGTGGTGATCGTTCGCGACAAGGCGTTACCGCTGTTCTACCTCAAGCGCTGGCTGGTGAGCAGTGCGGCTCATGAAGAGCAGGGCGAAGGGCATGTGGTGATTCTCACCGTGGGTAACCAGCGCATCGGCTTCGTGGTCGACCAGCTGGTCGGCCAGGAAGAGGTGGTGATCAAGCCGCTGGGCAAGATGCTCCAGGGCACGCCCGGCATGTCCGGCGCGACCATCACCGGTGATGGCCGCATCGCACTGATCCTCGATGTGCCCAGCATGCTCAAGCGCTACGCACGGCGTCTCTGATCGTCCGCGGCACGGCGACGGCCGTGCCGCTTAGGAGTGTTTATGGTTGTCAAGGTACTGGTAGTCGATGACTCCGGTTTTTTCCGCCGCAGGGTTTCGGAAATTCTCTCGTCGGACCCCAACATCACCGTGGTCGGTACGGCCACCAACGGACGTGAGGCCATCGATCAGGCCCTGGCACTGAAGCCGGACGTGATCACCATGGATTACGAGATGCCGCTCATGGACGGCATCACCTCCGTGCGCAACATCATGCAGCGTTGCCCCACGCCGGTTCTGATGTTTTCCTCGCTCACTCACGAAGGCGCCCGCGTCACCCTGGACGCGCTGGATGCCGGTGCAGTGGACTTTCTGCCGAAGAACTTCGAAGACATTTCGCGCAACCCCGAAAAGGTCAAGCAATTGCTTTGCGAGAAGGTCCATAGCATCTCGCGCAGCAACCGCCGGGGGATCGGCACGGCGTCCCTGACGCCGCCTACCGGCGGAGGCCTGAGCCGACCTGCCAGCACGCCGAGCACGCCGGCTCCAGCTGCGCGCCCGCAGCCGAGCGTCAACCATCCGCCGGCCGAGCGGCATGCCGCCTCGTCCAGCGCGGCGCCCAAGCGCAAGGCCTACAAGCTGGTGGCGATCGGTACCTCGACCGGCGGCCCGGTTGCCTTGCAGCGCGTGCTGACTCAACTGCCGGCCAACTTCCCGACGCCCATCGTGCTGATTCAGCACATGCCGGCCGCTTTCACCAAGGCTTTCGCCGAGCGTCTGGACAAGCTCTGCAAGATCAACGTCAAGGAAGCCGAGGACGGCGATATTCTGCGTCCCGGCCTGGCCATTCTGGCTCCCGGCGGCAAGCAGATGATGATCGACGGCCGCGGCACCATCCGCATCCTGCCCGGTGACGAGCGGTTGAACTACAAGCCGTGCGTGGACATCACCTTCGGCTCGGCGGCCAAGTCCTACAACGACAAGGTGCTGGCCGTGGTGCTGACCGGCATGGGCGCCGACGGGCGCGAAGGCGCGCGTTTGCTCAAGCAGGGCGGCAGTCAGGTCTGGGCCCAGGATGAAGCGAGCTGCGTGATCTACGGCATGCCCATGGCCATCGTGAAAGCCAACCTGGCCGACGCGGTGTATCCTCTCGATGATATCGGTCGCCATCTGGTCGAGGCCTGCCTCTGATGGATGTGCTGAGCCTGATCGGCGTCATTCTGGCGTTCGTCGCGATCCTTGGCGGCAACTTTCTGGAAGGCGGTCATGCCTCGGCACTGCTCAACGGCCCGGCGGCCCTGATCGTGATCGGCGGAACCCTGGGCGCAGCGCTGCTGCAGACGCCGGTGGCGGTGTTCAAGCGCGCTGTGAGCATCCTGCTCTGGATCTTCGTACCGCCCAAGATCGATCTGGCAGGTGGCATTGATCGCGTAGTTAATTGGAGCATGACGGCGCGCAAGGAAGGCCTGCTCGGCCTGGAGGCGGTCGCCGATGGCGAACCCGATCCCTACGCGCGCAAGGGGCTGCAACTGCTGGTCGATGGCGCCGAGCCGGAAGCCATACGCAGCATTCTCGAAGTCGATCTTTATACCCAGGAAAGTCGCGATATCCAGGCTGCCAAGTTCTATGAGTGCATGGGTGGCTACGCACCGACCATCGGCATCATCGGTGCGGTCATGGGGCTGATCCACGTAATGGGTAATCTGGCTGACCCCAGCCTGCTGGGCAGCGGCATTGCCGTGGCGTTCGTCGCCACCATCTACGGTGTGGCCATCGCCAACCTCTTGCTGTTGCCCATCGGCAACAAGCTCAAGTCGGTCGCCATGCGCCAGTCGGCGTATCGGGAAATGCTCCTGGAAGGCATCCTGTCGATCGGTGAAGGCGAAAATCCACGGTCCATCGAGCTGAAGCTGCAAGGCTTCATGAGCTGATCATGGCCCGCCGACGCCGCCACGAAGAACACGAGAACCACGAACGCTGGCTGGTTTCCTACGCGGATTTCATCACCCTGCTGTTTGCCTTTTTCGTGGTCATGTATTCGATTTCATCGATCAACGAAGGCAAGTACAAGATTCTTTCGCAGACCCTGACCGGGGTTTTCAACCAGCCGGATCGCTCGATCAAGCCAATTCCGGTAGGCGACGAACGCCCGCGTACCACCGAACCAGATCGCTCGATGGTCGACGAGGAATCGTCGCAGCAACAGATCGCCGCCTCCACCCTGCAGAACATCGCTGACAGCATCCGAGATGCTTTTGGCGGTCTGTTGCAGAGCGATCAGCTCAAGGTGCGCGGTAATGAACTGTGGATCGAGATCGAACTGAGTTCCGGGCTGCTGTTTCCCAGTGGCGATGCGCTGCCCAATGACGAGGCCTTCGAGATCATCGAGAAGATCGCCAAGATCCTGGCGCCTTATGGCAACCCTATCCATGTCGAAGGGTTTACCGATAACCAGCCGATCAAGACGCCTCAGTACCCCACCAACTGGGAACTGTCGGCGGCGCGGGCAGCGAGCATCGTGCGCATGCTGGCCATGGATGGGGTCGATCCATCGCGATTGGCGGCGGTTGGCTACGGCGAGTTCCAACCGGTGGCCGACAACGCCACCGCCGAGGGGAGGGCGCGTAACCGCAGGGTGGTACTGGTGGTCTCGCGTAATCTGGATGTACGGCGTAGTGTGACGGGTACGGGAAGCGCCAACGCCCAGCCTGATAACGCCATGCAGCGCGCTGGCACGCAACCTGCTACAGGCCCTGCAGCAACGGCGCCCGGCAACGGTACCGTCAATTCCCCGTCGCCAGCTGGTCAAGCGGGCAATTAGTCTCGGTCGGGCCTGGCCTGTCCCCGGGAGGAAGAAAATTATGAGAGTGTGGGCGGTATCCAATCAGAAAGGCGGTGTGGGTAAAACCACGTCCAGCATCGCACTGGCAGGCCTGTTGGCGGATGCCGGCAAGCGCGTGGTGGTGGTCGACCTCGACCCCCACGGCTCGATGACCAGCTATTTCGGCCATGACCCGGACACTCTGGAAAACAGCAATTTCGACCTGTTCCAGCATCAGGGCAGCGTGCCGGAAGGCCTGCCCAGGCAACTGCTGCTGCCCACCAGCCACGAGCGTATTTCTTTGCTGCCATCGAGCACCGCGCTGGCCACGCTCGAGCGTCAGTCGCCAGGCCAGAGCGGCTTGGGCCTGGTGATCGCCAAGAGCCTGGCGCAGTTGTGGCAAGACTTCGACTACGCCGTGATC
This sequence comes from Phytopseudomonas straminea, assembly GCF_900112645.1. GTDB lineage: Bacteria > Pseudomonadota > Gammaproteobacteria > Pseudomonadales > Pseudomonadaceae > Aquipseudomonas > Aquipseudomonas straminea. Next base: position 573,740 of record NZ_FOMO01000003.1, read on the forward strand.
GACAGCCCGCCGCTGCTCGGCGTATTGATGGTCAATGCGCTGGCGGCCAGCCAGCAGCTGGTGATTCCGGTGCAGACCGAGTTTTTGGCGGTCAAGGGCCTGGAGCGTATGGTCAATACGCTGGCGATGATTAACCGCTCGCGCAAGCAGGCGCTGCCGTACACCATCGTGCCGACGCTGTTCGACCGCCGTACCCAGGCGTCGCTGTCGACCCTGCGCCTGCTCAAGCACACCTATCCCGAGCAGCTCTGGCAGGCTTACATCCCGGTCGATACCCGGCTTCGCGATGCCAGCCGGGCAGGGCTGACGCCGTCGCAGTTCGACGCCAACAGCCGCGGCACCATCGCCTATCGGGCGCTGCTCAAGCATTTGCTGGCGCAGCAGCCTGCTTCCCAGGTGGCCTGAGTCATGGCGGCTGAATATTCTGCGCGAAACGGCTCAAGTCTGCGGCCCTTGCGGCCGATAGCTCATACAGAACTTTTCTGCAGGTTGCCTTCATGAGTCGTACCACTGCTACCGCAACTCGGCCCCAACTGGCGCTGCAGTCTTATCTCGATGGGCTGCTGCAGGATGCGGCCATCGAACTGGAACAAACGATCGAGCACAGCACCCTCGATGATTTCGAGGCCGCCGTGCTTGAGGAGCAGGTGCGTGACGCGCAACTGGCGCCGCGCGCCGAAGCGCCTGCGCTGACCCTGGTGCAGCCAGCCGTCGCCGAGGTGGTGAGCGAGCCGCTCGTTGAGGTTGCTTCTCCGGTTGCCGAGGGCGCTGCACCGGCTATTGTCGAGCCGATTCCGATGCCGCCGGTGGTCGAGCCGGTCGCCGACGTGAACCGCCCGGCGCCACAGATTTTCTCCAGCCAGCCCGACGGTCGCCCTGATTGGGCCGAAGAGCCGTTCGAATGCCTGCTTTTCGACGTCGCCGGACTGACGCTGGCGGTACCGCTGGTGTGCCTGGGCTCGATCTATCCGCTCGCCGGCCAGGAACTGACGCCTTTATTTGGCCAACCGGACTGGTTTTTGGGCATACTGCCATCACAGGCCGGTAACCTAAAGGTGCTCGATACCGCCCGCTGGGTCATGCCGGATCGCTACCGGGATGATTTCAAACAGGGCCTGCAGTACGTGATTTCCGTGCAGGGCTACGAGTGGGGGCTGGCGGTTCATCAGGTCAGCCGCTCGATTCGCCTGAATCCGGACGAAGTCAAATGGCGCAGCCAGCGTGCCCAACGGCCCTGGCTGGCGGGTACCGTGATCGAACACATGTGTGCGCTGCTGGATGTCGCTGCCCTGGCTGAGCTGATCGCCAGTGGCGCCACCAAGCGCATGCACAACGGGCAGATACACTGATAACGTTCGTACGCGCGAAAGGGCGTGCGATCACTTGAATAGCGGGACTCCCGCGCACCGCAACGCGCGGTCAATGACGAGGCTAGGCCATGAAGAAAAGCTCTGCACAAGGCGCTGAAGATCCGATCCTGCAGTGGGTCACGTTCCGTCTGGACAACGAGACCTACGGCATCAACGTGATGCAGGTGCAGGAAGTGCTGCGTTACACCGAGATCGCCCCGGTACCGGGCGCGCCGAGCTACGTGCTGGGGATCATCAACCTGCGCGGCAACGTGGTTACCGTCATCGACACCCGCCAGCGTTTCGGCCTGGATTCGTCCGATGTGACCGACAATACCCGCATCGTGATCATCGAGGCGGACAAGCAGGTGGTGGGCATTCTGGTCGACAGCGTCGCCGAAGTGGTTTACCTGCGTCAGTCCGAGGTGGAAACCGCGCCGAACGTGGGTAACGATGAGTCGGCCAAGTTCATCCAGGGCGTTTGCAACAAGAACGGCGAGCTGCTGATCCTGGTCGAACTGGACAAGATGATGACCGAGGAGGAGTGGTCGGAGCTGGAGAGCATCTGAGGTGCTTGAAGCTGCACTCATCGTTCTCGCTCTGGTCTGCGCCGGGTTGGTGGGCACCTGCGTCTGGCTTGCCGGACGTTTGCGCCTGGCCAGCCAGTTGCAGGCCGAGCGCGATGCCCAGCGTGACCAGCGCATCCGCGAGCTGGGCAAGCGGCTGGACACCTACCTGACGGGTAGCATCCGCATGGGCGAGGAGCTTCACGAGCTGCGTCGCACCGTGGCGCCACTGCCGGACAAGCTGACCCAGATCGAACAGCGCGACCCCACCAGCCTGTCCTTCACCCAGGCCGCACGCCTAGTCGGTATGGGCGCCAGTGCCGACGACCTGACCCAATCCTGTGGTCTCAGCAAGGCCGAGGCGGAATTGGTCGCCAAGCTCCATCAGGCGCGCCGCTCCTAAGCATTCGTTTTATCCCTTCGAGTCTCGCACCTGGGTATCGCTTCGCTCAACCCAGGCTACGTTTAGATCTCCAAATCTCCCGATATTCTGTCCAACGCAGTTCCTTGCGGGCCGCGTCCCGTACCCGTAGCCCGGGTTGAGCGAAGTGCTACTCAGGACAACAGCGGTCGGTTGGTGATCTAGCGCTTGCGGTTTTTACCAGTCGGCCCTTCGAGCATCAGAGGCCCATCGTTCGGCTTACCGCGCGGGTCGAAGCCGGCCGGGAATTTGCCTTTAAGGTACCAGGCGAACGCGATGATTTCCGCGATGCAGCGGTACAGCTGCTCGGGGATTGCTTCACCCAGCTCCAGGCGCGCGAGCAGGCGCACCAGTTCGGCGTTTTCATAGATCGGTACATCGTGGGCGCGGGCGATGGCGAGTATGGCTTCGGCCAGCTCGTCATCGCCCTTGGCGCTGAGGTTGGGGGCATTCTGGCCGTCGTAGGTGAGAGCGATGGCCTGGCGGGATGCTTTACTGCTCATGCGGTTTCATCCACCCAGCGTTGTTCCAGGGAGGTCTTAGGGCCCTGTGGCGGCGTGCCCTGACTACATACCAGGTCGCCCACCGTCAGGCCCGCAGCTACCAGGCGTTCACGCAAATTGCCCAGTTCGCGATCGATCAGCCCGGCGGTGCTGGCTCGCTCGGCCCAGAGCTGGCTGGACAGGCTGCCATGGGCCAGCTGCGCCTGCACCTGCAGCGGCCCCAGCGGGTCCAGATCGAACGCCAGGTCGATACGCCATAACGCTTCCTTGGGATCCTGTTTGCCGGATGGTGCGGGTTCTTCGTGTTGGATCTTCACCTGTAGTGGCACCAGCTCGTGCTGATTGCGCATTGGCACCTCCGTCTGCCAGGTAGTCAGCAGCTGGCCTTCTGGGCCGACCTGGCTTTGCGAGAGGCTGGATAGCTGGTGCGTCTGCAGGCGCGAGATGGCCGCTGCCGCGAGCTTGAGCAGCGCTTCCAGGTCGGCCTCTTCATTCATCGACTGCAGTAGGCGGCTGGGCAGTGGAAAGCTCATGGCTTGCTGGCGGCCGCTGCTCTGGCCTATGTTGCCCAGCACGTTGCGGGCGAATGCCGGCAGGGCCTGAGTCATGGCAGTAGCCGAAGCGGTCGCCGCAGCCAACGGCGCAGCACCGGGCAGCAGTGGCAGCAGCTGGCTGACCAGGCGCAGCAGATTGGCCTTCATATCGGTGCCTAGGCCGCCGGTTTGGCCGGTCAGCAACTTGCTCTCCAGAAACAGCCCACTGTTTTCCAGCGCCTTCATCAGGCTCTTGCCATTGCTCAGTTGCTCGCCTGTTGGCAAGCCCGCGAGTAACTTGTCGATGCTGCCCTTCAGGCCATCGGGCAGACCGCCCTGGTCGCCCATGCCCTTGAGTGCTGCCATCAAGCCCTCCAGCGAACCCTGGCGGCTTTGCTGGTTGCCGAGTTGCTGCAGCAGCGCCAATTGGTCGAGGCGACCACTGAGTGGCAGGAAGGCCAGGGACTGATCGCCCTGCACGCGGGCGCTGAGCAGGCTGCCGGGTGGCAGATTGAGCGTGGTTTCCAGGCTAAGGGTTTTGCCGGCCAGCCCCGTATTGAGCAGGTTGACCAGCACCTTGAAGACGGTCGCCTGAGCGATTTGGGTGGGCAGCATTTCACGGGAAATCACCTTGCCCTGCAGCAGGGTGCCAACCGGCAATTGTTCGAGGTCGATGCTGGTCAGCGGCCTGTTACCGCCAGCTAGCACCGCCAGTGCGAGGCGGGTATCGGAGAGCGCGGTGACGGCCAGCGCCGTGCCCTGGGCGAGCGGCTGCGCGCTGCTGGCCTGCACCGTGGTCTGGCGACCGCCATCCAGGTTAAGGCGCAGCATCAGCTGGAAGCTCTGCGCCACTTCCTTGGATGCAACCACCTCGGCCTTGGCGGTTTCTCCGGGCACCATCAGCCCGTCGAGGGGTTTGAGCAGTTTTACCGCCAGGTCTGCGGCGCTAACGGCCGGTCTGTTGGCGGCGGGTGGTGGCGCTACAGGGCGCGATCCACTGATCTCGGTCATTAAGTCTCATACTCTGGGCCCAATGCACGCTGCGGGTCAGCCTGATGGGCATGTATAATCGCGGCCATTGCGAACGTCCGCACCAGTATAGCGGCCACAATCGTCCCGACTTGAACCAGGTGCCCGCGTTGTGAGCAGTCCTTTTCTTGAAGCCACGGCGCTGTCCTGCGAACGGGACTGGCGCCTGCTGTTCGAGAATCTCGACATTAGGCTGGATGCTGGGCAGATGCTGCAAGTTTCAGGGCCCAACGGCAGCGGCAAGACCAGTTTGTTGCGGGTGCTTGCCGGCCTCAGAGCGCCCACCAGCGGCACCGTACGCCTGAACGGGCAACCGCTTGCCGAGCGCGGTGGCGACCTGGCTGGTGAGCTCTTGTGGATCGGCCATGCCGCCGGCATCAAGGGGCTGCTCAGTGCGGAAGAAAACCTTGCCTGGCTGTGCGCGTTGCATCGCCCCGCGAACCGCGAGCAGATCTGGCAGGCTCTGGCCGCCGTCGGTCTGCGCGGGTTCGAAGATATTCCCTGTCATACGCTGTCTGCCGGTCAGCAACGCCGCGTGGCGCTGGCGCGGCTGTATCTGGACAGCCCACTGCTATGGATTCTCGACGAACCCTTTACTGCCTTGGACAAACAGGCGGTGAGCCAGCTCGAGACGCACCTGGCGGCCCATTGCCGCAACGGCGGCCTGGTGATCCTCACCACTCACCATGCCCTGAGCGGCATGCCGGATGGCTACCGTGAACTTGATCTGGGACAGCATGGCGCATGAATAGCGTATTTATGCTGCTGGTCGTGCGCGAGGCGCGGCTGTTGTGTCGCCGCCCTGCAGAGCTGGCCAATCCACTGGTGTTCTTCGCTATCGTCATCGCCCTGTTTCCGCTGGCCGTCGGCCCGCAAACGCAACTGCTGCAAAGCCTTTCGCCTGGCCTGGTGTGGGTCGCGGCGCTGTTGGCGGTGCTGCTTTCCCTCGATGGCCTGTTTCGCAGTGACTTTGAAGATGGGTCATTGGAGCAATGGGTGCTGTCGTTACACCCGTTGCCAATCCTGGTGCTCGCCAAGGTGGCGGCGCACTGGCTGTTCTCCGGCCTGGCGCTGGTGGTGCTCTCGCCGCTGTTGGCCCTGATGCTCGGCCTGCCGGCGCGCTGCCTGCCGGTGCTGCTGGCCTCACTGCTGCTGGGCACGCCGATCCTCAGTCTGCTCGGCGCCATTGGTGCAGCCCTGACCGTGGGCCTCAAACGCGGCGGGCTGTTGCTGGCGCTGCTGATTTTACCGTTGTACATCCCGGTGCTGATTCTCGGCAGCGGGGCCTTGCAGGCGAGTCTGCAAGGTTTGCCGGTCGCCGGGCACCTGCTCTGGCTGGCCAGCCTCACCGCCCTGACGGTAACCCTGACACCCTTCGCCATTGCCGCCGGCCTGAAAATCAGCGTCAGCGAATGATTGAACCGTGTGACCAGGTCGGCCTCCCATTCGGCGCTGACCTAGGAGACAGATGAGTAACCTGATGAACTGGACATGGTTTCACAAGCTGGGCTCGCCCAAATGGTTTTACGAGATCAGTGGCCGCTGGTTGCCCGGCTTGGCCATCGCCGCCGCCGTGTTACTGGCCGTGGGTACGGTCTGGGGGTTGGCCTTCGCGCCGCCGGATTACCAGCAGGGCAACAGCTTCCGGATCATCTACATCCATGTGCCGGCGGCATTTTTGGCGCAGTCGATCTACGTGATGCTCGCCGTTGCCGGCGTGGTTGGCTTGGTGTGGAAGATGAAGCTGGCCGATGTTGCCCTGCAACAGGCGGCACCCGTTGGCGCCTGGATGACCGCCATCGCGCTGATCACCGGCGCCATCTGGGGTAAGCCGACCTGGGGCACCTACTGGATCTGGGATGCGCGGCTGACCTCGATGCTGATCCTGCTGTTCCTGTACTTCGGCGTGATTGCCCTCGGCCAGGCGATCAGCAACCGCGACAGCGCCGCCAAGGCCACCGCGGTGCTGGCGGTGGTGGGTGTGATCAATATCCCGATCATCAAATACTCGGTGGAGTGGTGGAATACCCTGCACCAGCCGGCCACCTTCAGCGTGATCGAAAAACCGGCGATGCCGGTTCAGATGTGGCTGCCGCTGCTGATCATGGTGCTGGGCTTCTACTGCTTCTTCGCCGCCGTGCTGCTGATGCGCATGCGCCTCGAAGTGCTGCGCCGGGAAGCGCGCAGCAGTTGGGTGAAAACCGAGATCCGCGCGCTGGTGGAGGGCAAACGATGAGCTTCGCGTCATTCGCCGACTTTCTCGCCATGGGCAACCATGGCGCCTACGTGTGGTCGGCCTACGGCATCTGCCTGGTGGTGGTGGTGCTCAATGTGCTGCTGCCGCTGCAGGCCAGGCGCCGGTACTTGCAGGATGAGGCGCGCCGTATGCGCCGGGAGGAGTCACGTTGAACGCCGTTCGCAAGAAGCGCCTGTTTATCGTGCTGGCGATCGTTGCCGGCGTCGGTATCGCCGTGGCGCTGGCGCTGGGTGCCCTGCAGCAGAACATCAACCTGTTCTACACCCCCACGCAGATCGCCAACGGCGAGGCGCCACGCGATACCCGTATCCGTGCTGGCGGCATGGTGGAAAAAGGTTCGGTGAAGCGCTCCAGTGATTCGTTGCAGACCGATTTCGTGGTCACCGACTACGCAGCGCGGGTGACCATTCGCTTCCATGGCATCCTGCCGGATCTATTCCGCGAAGGGCAGGGCATCGTCGCCATGGGCAAGATCGATGATGCCGGCCTGCTGCAAGCCGATGAAGTGCTGGCCAAGCACGACGAGAATTACATGCCGCCGGAGGTCAAACAGGCCCTGGAGAAGAGCGGCATGAACACGCAATACGAGAAGGCCGGGGAGGCCGCGCAATGATTCCCGAACTCGGCCACCTGGCGATGATTCTGGCCCTGTGCCTGGCCCTGGTGCAGGCGACTCTGCCGCTGATCGGCGCCTGGCGCGGCGACCGCCAGTGGATGAGCCTGGCGCAGCCGGCAGCCTGGGGGCAGTTCGCCTTTTTGGCCTTCGCCTTCGCTTGTCTCACCTACGCCTTCATGACCGATGACTTTTCCGTAGCCTACGTGGCGCAGAACTCCAACACCGCGTTGCCCTGGTACTACAAGTTCAGCGCCGTGTGGGGCGCCCACGAAGGCTCGCTGCTGCTCTGGGCCCTGATTCTCGGCGGCTGGACCTTTGCCGTGGCGATCTTCTCGCGGCAGCTGCCTGAGGAAATGCTCGCCCGTGTGCTGGGCGTGATGGGCATCATCAGCGTCGGCTTCCTGCTGTTTTTGATCGTCACCTCCAACCCCTTCACCCGCCTGCTGCCGAACGTGCCGGCCGATGGCCGCGACCTCAACCCGCTGCTGCAGGACTTCGGCCTGATCATTCATCCGCCGATGCTCTACATGGGCTACGTGGGCTTCTCGGTGGCCTTCGCCTTCGCCATCGCCGCGCTGCTTGGTGGCAAGCTGGACGCCGCCTGGGCGCGCTGGTCGCGGCCGTGGACCATCATCGCCTGGGCCTTTCTCGGCATCGGCATCGCCCTGGGTTCCTGGTGGGCGTATTACGAATTGGGCTGGGGCGGCTGGTGGTTCTGGGACCCGGTGGAGAACGCCTCGTTCATGCCCTGGCTGGTCGGCACGGCGCTGATCCACTCCCTGGCAGTGACCGAGAAGCGCGGTGTGTTCAAGAGCTGGACGGTGCTGCTGGCCATCGCCGCGTTCTCCCTGAGCCTTTTGGGTACCTTCCTGGTGCGCTCCGGCGTGCTGACCTCGGTGCATGCCTTTGCCAGCGACCCGGAGCGCGGCGTGTTCATTCTCGCCTTCCTGCTACTGGTGGTCGGCGGCTCGCTGACCCTGTTCGCCTTGCGTGCGCCGGTGGTGCGCAGCCAGGTCGGCTTCGGCCTGTGGTCGCGGGAGACCCTGCTGCTGGCCAATAACCTGATTCTGGTGGTGGCCGCCTCGATGATCCTGCTCGGCACCCTTTATCCGCTGGTGCTCGATGCCCTGAGCGGCGCCAAGCTGTCGGTCGGTCCGCCATATTTCAATGCGCTGTTCGTGCCGCTGATGGGCTTGCTGATGGCGGTGCTCGCGGTCGGCGTGCTGGTGCGCTGGAAGGACACGCCGCTGCGCTGGCTGCTCGGCATGCTCACCCCGGTGCTGGTCGCCAGTGTGGCACTGGCGTTGCTGGCCAGCCTGCTATGGGGCGATTTCCACTGGGCGGTGCTCGGCGTCTGCCTGCTGGCCGCCTGGGTAACCCTGGCCGGGCTGCGTGACATTCAGGACAAGACTCGCCACAAGGGCTTTTTCAAAGGCATGACCAGCCTGGGCCGCAGTTACTGGGGCATGCAGCTGGCGCACCTGGGGCTGGCGGTCTGCGCGCTGGGCGTAGTACTGACCAGTTTGGGCAGCTTCGAGCGCGACATGCGCATGGCGCCTGGCGAAGCGGTGGAGTTGGGCGGCTACCGCTTCGTGTTCGAAGGGGCGGCGCATCACGAGGGGCCGAACTTCATTTCCGACCGCGGCACGGTGCGCATCTTCGACGGGGAGAAGCAGATCGCCGTGCTGCACCCGGAAAAGCGTCTGTACACCGTGCAGCAATCGGTGATGACCGAAGCCGGCATCGACGCCGGGCTGACCCGCGATCTGTTCGTCGCCCTCGGCGAGCCGCTGGGGCAGGGTGCCTGGGCGGTGCGCATCCATATCAAACCCTTCGTTCGCTGGATCTGGCTGGGCGCCCTGATGATGGGCTTCGGTGGCTTTCTCGCTGCTGCCGACAAGCGCTACCGGATGAAAGTCAAAAGCCGCGTGCGTGACGCGCTGGGCCTGCAGGAGGCACGTGCATGAGACGCCTGATCTTGTTGCTACCGCTGGTGATATTTCTCGGCGTGGCGGTATTTCTCTACCGTGGGCTGTTTCTCGACCCGTCCGAGCTGCCGTCGGCGCTGATCGACAAATCTTTCCCGGCGTTCTCGCTGCCGGCGGTGGAGGGCGATCAGCTGATCACCCAGCAGAACCTGCTCGGCAAACCCTCGCTGGTCAACGTTTGGGCCACCTGGTGCGTGGCCTGCAAGGTCGAGCATCCGGTGCTCAACAAGCTGGCGTCCATGGGCGTGAACATCCACGGCGTGAACTACAAGGATGACAACGCCGCCGCGCAGAAATGGCTGAGCGAATTTCATGACCCGTACCAGCTCAACATCAGCGACCCCAAGGGCACGCTTGGCCTGGATCTCGGCGTTTACGGGGCGCCGGAGACCTTCTTCGTCGACGCCAAGGGCATCATTCGCCACAAGTTTGTCGGCGTGATCGACGAGGCGATCTGGCGCGAGAAGCTGGCGCCGCTGTACCAGCAGATGGTCGATGAGGCCGGCCAATGATGCGCCTGTTTAGCGGCCTGGTTCTGCTGCTGGCGTTGGGCGGTGTCGCCCAGGCTGCCATCGACACCTATGAGTTCGCCAGCGAGGCCGAGCGCGATCGCTACCGCCAGCTCACCGAGGAGCTGCGCTGCCCGAAATGCCAGAACCAGAACATTGCCGACTCCAACGCGCCGATCGCGGTGGACCTGCGTGCCGAGATCTACCGCAAGCTCGAGGCGGGTGAGAGCAATGCGCAGATCATCGATTACCTGGTCGCACGCTATGGCGATTTCGTGCTCTACAAGCCGCCGGTCAGTGGTCGCACGTTGCTGCTCTGGTACGGCCCGGTGGCGCTGCTGGCCGGTGGTTTCGTGCTGCTCGGAGTGATCGTCCTGCGCCGTCGCAAGTCCAGTGGTGAGGCTGCCACGGGTCTGTCACAGGAAGAACAGCAACGTCTGGCGCATCTGCTCGAGCAGGTGCCTAAGGATAAGAAAGCCCCATGATCGAATTCTGGTTGTCCGCCGGCCTGTTGTGTCTGGTCGCGGTGAGTTTCCTGCTCATCCCGCTGCTGCGCGGGCGCAAGGTGCAGGCCGAGGAAGATCGCACCGCTCTCAACGTAACTCTCTATCAGGAACGCCTGCGCGAGCTGGAACTGCAGCATCAGGCCGGTACTCTGGATGCAGCGCAATGGCAGGCTGCCCACGACGAAGCGGCCCGCGAGCTGCTGGCTGACACGGAGGGCAGCGACGTTCGCCAGGCACGTCGCCTCGGCCGCGTCGTGCCGCTGCTGGCGGTGGTGCTGGTGCCCGTGCTGGCCGTGGTGCTGTACCTGCAGTGGGGCGCCATCGACAAGGTCGAGCAGGCGCGTACCTTCGCCGGTGAGCCGCGCAGCATCGAAGAGATGACCGCGCGCCTGGAGCAGGCCGTGCAGAGCAATCCCGAGTCCGCCGAGGGCTGGTATTTCCTTGGCCGCAGCTACATGGCCCAGCAGCGCGCTACGGATGCCGCTCGTGCATTCGGTCAGGCGGTCAAGGTTGCAGGGCGCGAGCCGGAGCTGCTCGGCCAGTGGGCCCAAGCGCTGTACTTTGCCGCTGACAAACGGTGGAGCCCGCAGCTGGATGCGCTGACCAGCGAAGCCTTGAAAGCCGACCCGGAGGAGGTGACCAGCCTGGGCCTGCTGGGCATCGCCGCCTATGAGGAACAGCGCTTCGCTGATGCCATCGGCTATTGGCAGCGACTGGTGGCCGTGCTGCCCGAGGGCGATCCCTCACGCCAGGCGATTGCCGGCGGTATCGAGCGTGCCCGCCAGGAGCTGGGCTCGCAGGCCGAAGACAGTGCTGCCGCGCAATCGCAAGCATCGGCTGGTCTGCACGTGCGTGTCGAACTGGCGCCTGCGCTGCGTGACAAGGTGCAGCCCGGTGATACGGTATTCGTGTTTGCCCGCGCTGCATCCGGCCCGCCAATGCCATTGGCTGCCAAGCGCCTGGCGGTCGCCGACCTGCCCGCCGAAGTCAGCCTCTCGGACAGCGATGCGATGATGCCGCAACTGAAACTTTCCGCGTTCGAGCAGGTTCAACTGGTAGCGCGCATTTCGCGCGCCGGCGATGCGAAAAGCGGCGAGTGGATCGGCCAGGGGCAACCGGTGGCCAGCAGCACCCAGGACGTGCAACGCCTTGTCATCGATAGCCCTGACGGCACACCTCCATGAACAGACTGATTTCGGCTGCCGTGGCAGCCACCTTGTTGAGCCTCGCTGGTTGTACCCTGCATAGCCCGGCGCCTGGCACGTCAACTGGCGGGCCTTCCGCACCAACTACAGGCTCGCCGCCGGTAGCCAAATCCCATCCGCGTTTCGCGCCGCCGCCGGGCGTGTCCAGCCATTGGAACAACGCCCTTGGCGTCTACGAGATCGACTCGGAGCGCAACACCTACTACCGCGAGCGTACCTTCTACCGCTGGCAGGATGGGTGGAGCTGGGCCGGTACCCTGCAAGGCCCGTGGGAGCCAGTGGACAGTACAGGTGTGCCGCCGCAGTTGTATCGCCATCACGCGCAGTGACGCCCGCACAGGTATTGATTTGCCAGACTGAGTCGTCCTGATAAAGGGCGGCTCGTTCGTTACGCCTCCCATTAATCTTCCGCTCGCATGTCAGGGACTTTTTCAGACGTCTTGGTTTGCGGCCGCCTGTAGCCGGCCTCGCATCTTGCGATTATCGAACTGCGGTTCGATAATCGCGCAAACCGTCTGGACGAGTGACAGTGCCATGCCCGAATCCCGTTCCGTGCCCAGTTCAATGGCGCCGCCGATCATCGCGTCGCCGGCCAAGCGCATCGAAGCCTTTACCGGCGACCCCAACTTCATGACGTCGCTGGCCCGTGGCCTGGCGGTGATTCACGCCTTTCAGGAGCGCAAGCGCCACCTGACCATCGCGCAGATCAGCCACCGCACCGAGATTCCCCGCGCCGCCGTGCGCCGTTGCCTGCACACGCTGATGAAGCTCGGCTATGTAACCACCGATGGGCGCGTCTACTCGCTGCTGCCCAAGGTGCTGACCCTGGGCCACGCGTATCTGTCCTCGACGCCGATGGCCGTTACCGCACAGCCGATTCTCGATCGCCTGAGCGAGCAACTGCACGAAGCCTGTTCGATGGCCACGCTGGAGGGCGATGAGATTCTCTACATCGCCCGTTCGGCGACGCCGCAGCGGTTGATCTCCGTCGACCTGAGCGTGGGTAGCCGTCTGCCGGCCTATTGCACCTCGATGGGTCGTATCCTGCTGGCGGCGCTGGATGATGCCGCGCTGGACGACTACCTGAGCCATGCGGATCTGCAGGTGAAAACCAGCCGTACTCTGCACACCCCCGAAGACCTGCGCGCCAATATCGAGGAGATCCGCCGCCAGGGCTGGGTGATCATCGATCAGGAGCTGGAAGTCAGCCTGCGCTCAATTGCCGTGCCGTTGAAGGATTCCGCTGGCCAAGTGCTGGCGGCACTCAATGTCGGCACCCATGTGGGCCGCGTGTCGCGCCAGGAGCTAGAGAGCCGCTTCCTGCCCATTCTGCTGGAAGCCAGCCACGAGCTGAGCACCCGACTGTTCCAGTAGCGCTCTGAACTCCCGGGTGTCGCTATGCTCGACCCGGGCTGCCTGGCAGTGATCCCGGAACCGTAGCCGGGGTTGAGCGAAGCGATACCCAGGAATAACCGGTCGCGCGAGCCGCGTCATACCCACCCCGCGGTGCGCCCATTCAACAACCTGATGATGGCTGGGCGCCGCCTGCGCCTTCGCTACACTCGGACTGTCTTTCATTAGCCAGCAGGGCAGGTTGAGCATGAGCAATCGCATGATGATCACAGGGGCCGGCTCCGGCCTGGGGCGCGAGCTGGCATTGCGCTGGGCACACGAGGGCTGGCGGCTGGCCCTGTCGGACGTCAACGACGCTGGGCTGGCGGAAACCTTGCGCCTGGTGCGCGAGGCCGGTGGTGACGGTTTCACCCTGCGCTGCGACGTGCGTGATTACAGCCAGCTGACCGCCCTGGCGCAGGCCTGCGAAGAGAAGTTCGGCGGCATCGACATCATCATCAACAACGCTGGCGTGGCCTCGGGCGGCTTCTTCGCCGAACTGTCGCTGGAAGACTGGGACTGGCAACTGGCGATCAACCTGATGGGCGTGGTCAAGGGCTGCAAGGCCTTTCTACCGCTGCTAGAACGCAGCCACGGGCGCATCATCAATATCGCCTCCATGGCGGCGTTGATGCAGGGGCCGGGCATGAGCAACTACAACGTCGCCAAGGCCGGTGTGGTAGCACTATCGGAAAGTCTGCTGGCTGAGCTCAAACCCCTGCAGGTCGGCGTCCACGTGGTCTGTCCGTCGTTCTTCCAGACCAACCTGCTCGACTCGTTCCGCGGACCGACGCCAGCCATGAAGGCTCAGGTCGGCAAGCTGCTGGAAAGTTCACCGATCAACGCCGAGTTCATCGCCGACTATATCTTCAAGGCCGTCGCCGCTGGCGAGTTCATGATCCTGCCCCACGAGCAGGGCCGCCAGGCCTGGGCGCTGAAGCAGAAGAACCCGCAACTGCTGTATGACGAGATGACCCTGATGTGCGAGAAGATGCGCGCCAAGGCGGCCGGGCAGCGCGAAACGAAGGCTTCTTAAGCCTGTCACGACCTTTGGGTTTCTAGGCGCTTGTATTCCCGTGAATCGGCTGCAAGAAGGCAAAATCGGTCGGTGAGCAGCGTTTATTTTGTAGGAGGGGCTTTAGCCCCGAGCTTTACAGGGGGCAAAGATCTCGGGGCTAAAGCCCCTTGTATGGTGATACTCGAAGGGGTGGTGGGACGACAAAGCCAATTCTGACTGTTCGCAGCAGTACAGACGGTAGGAGA
>NZ_FOMO01000021.1 GCF_900112645.1 Phytopseudomonas straminea
ATCAGGGCGATTTCGGCGGCCGACTTGCGCTGGCGGCACAGGGCGGTAACCGACCCGGCGTCGACGAAACGGTAACCGCTGGTCAGCTTGCGAATGCCCTCGAACATGAAAAAAGGCAAGGAGGAACAAAGACCTACCTGAGGCGGCGTACCATCGTTGGGCGTTACGCCAAGGCGACGCAGGCAGCGCAGCAGCAGCGCGTAGGGGCTCTCGTGCTCCTCCCAGGTGTTGATGGTGCCCGGCACCTCCTGAAAATCACGCACCGTGCCTTCCTCGAAGGCGGGAGCCAGGTATTCCACCTCGCCGCTGGCCGGCAGGATGGCGCCGACCATGCGCTCGCTGGGGTTCCACTTGACCCCGGTGAAGTACTGCAGGTTGCTGCCGGCAGCCACGAACAGCGCCTCGATGCTCTGCTCACGCATCAGCGCCTGGGCCCGTGCGATGCGTGCCCGGTACTCCGCTTCACCGATCGGCTGCGCGCCGGCCGTCATGTCCTGCAAGCGCGCCAAGGCCTGCTCCGGCGTGCTACCGCCCACTCCCAGTGTCATCTGCACATCCTCGTCTGGCGACGGCAGCGGAGATCGCTGCCGGGTAATTCACTGCGGCAAAATTTAAGTGCAACTTAAATTCTGGTCAAAGCATTTTTCAGTGGCACTTAAATAGTGCGCAATCTGACGGCTGAAGTCCCTACGCTGGCTGGGTATACTGCGCCCACTCCAACAACGAACTTTGCCCATGACCGCAGATCGCATTGGCGAACGCCTGCGCCGCTACCGGCGGGCCGCCGGCAAGACCCTCAACCAGGTGGCCGCCGACGCCGGCCTGACCGCCAGCTTCCTGTCCCAGGCCGAGCGCAACCTCACCGGTGTGTCGATCTCGTCCCTGGCGAGCATCGCCAAGTCCCTGAACGTGCCGCTCAACGCCCTGTTCGACCAACCCGTGCAGGCGCAGCCCGACTCCCACGTCAACGAGCGCGTGCGCTACACGGTCGGTGGCCAGCTCCTGGCCTACGA
>NZ_FOMO01000007.1 GCF_900112645.1 Phytopseudomonas straminea
AAACAATTTGGCTGTTAGACGGTTGAAGTCGACAGTAATGCCGAAGATTTGCGAGAACACGCAATACCAACTGACATCACATACCCAATTCGCTGCAGCGGCTAAACCCCGAGGCAGCAACCAGTTTGCTTGACGACCATAGAGCGTTGGAACCACCTGATCCCATCCCGAACTCAGTAGTGAAACGACGCATCGCCGATGGTAGTGTGGAGCTTCTCCATGTGAGAGTAGGTCATCGTCAAGCTTCTATAAGAAACCCCAGATCTCGACAGAGGTCTGGGGTTTCGTCTTTTCGGGCCGGGAAATTCGAAGGCTAATGCACAGTGCGCCAGCCAGGCGGCCAGAGCGCACGCTGACCTGGGTTTCGCTTCGCTCTACCGCAGGCTACGGAAGAAATAGCGGTATCGGGGCAGAGCCGGTTAGCGAGGTAACACTCGGGTAATGTTTGTCGCTCAGATAATCGGTATAACTGTGCGTTGCTTTCAGGGTCTCATTTAGAATGGTCGGTATTTTCGAGAACTCCATCTATGCCCGAGTCGGCCGCTCAACAGTCATTAGCTGAAGTACCTCTGACGGAATTGGTCGCCTGCCACGAATGCGATCTGCTGATGCGTCGGCCTGTGATTAGCGATGGTGAGCGCGTCGAGTGCCCGCGCTGTGGCTATGAACTCTACAGCCACCGCCCCAAAGTGATACGCCGGAGCCTGGCGCTGGTCTTGGCTGCATTGCTTCTCTACGTACCGGCCAACTTCCTGCCCATCATGCAGATGACCATGCTCGGGCAGAGCTCCCACGACACGGTATGGAGCGGTGTGCTAGGGCTGTATGACGCCGGCATGCAGAGCATCGCCGTAGTGGTGTTTCTGTGCAGCATGGCAGTTCCACTGCTCAAATTGCTATGCCAACTCTTGGTGCTGCTGAGTATCTGCCTGAAGGTCGGTCGGGGTTACGGGTTTCTGCTGTACCGCATTTATCACCATATGCGTGAATGGGGCATGCTCGAGGTCTACCTGATCGGCATTCTGGTTTCCATCGTCAAGCTAGCGGATATCGCCGAGTTGTCCGTTGGCTTCGGGCTGTTCTGCTTCATTGCGCTGCTTTTAGTGCAGGTCTGGCTGGAGGTGACCATGTCGCCCCACCAGATCTGGGAAGCGCTGGCCGGGGAGGACGCCCGTGCGCGCCATTGATGCCGGCCTGATCATCTGCCACGAATGCCACCAGCTCAATCGCCATGAGCCCGAGCTCAAGCGGCAGTTCTGCTCCCGGTGTGGTGGGCGCATTCACGAGCGTCGGCCCAATAGCCTGGCCCGCACCTGGGCGCTGCTGATCACCGCGGCAATTCTCTATATTCCCGCGAACGTGCTGCCGATCATGACGGTCAATTCCTTCGGCAAAGGGGCGCCCGACACCATCATGTCCGGGGTGATCACGCTGGTCGACAATGGCATGCTGCCGATCGCCATCGTGGTGTTCGTCGCCAGCATTCTGGTGCCGACCTTCAAGCTGGTGGGCATCGGCCTTTTACTGTATTCGGTGCAACGACATCAGCCGATGTCGGCTCGCCAACGCATCTTGATGTACCGCTTCATCGAATGGATCGGACGCTGGTCCATGCTAGATATCTTCGTCATCGCCATTCTCGTGGCAGTGGTGCGGTTCGGCAGTCTGGCCAGCGTCGAACCGGGTGTGGGAGCGGTGGCTTTCGCCAGTGTGGTGATTCTCACCATGTTGGCAGCACTTACCTTCGACCCACGGTTGATTTGGGATAACACGGAATCGGATGACGACCATGAATGATCTGCCCACCGCCAGGACGCGTCCGGCCTCCAACTGGTCTGCCATATGGGTACTGCCGTTGATCGCGCTGCTGATCGGTGGCTGGCTGGCCTGGCGCGCCTATAGCGAAGCGGGCATCGAGATCCAAGTGGTGTTCGCCAGCGGCGAGGGCATTGAGGCTGGCAAGACCGAGGTGGTCTACAAGGGTATGTCGATCGGTAAGGTCACCAGCCTGACCCTGGACAAGAGTGACAAGCAGCGTGGGGTAATCGCCACGCTGGAGATGAACAAGGATATCGAGCCTCAGCTGCGTACCGGCACCCGCTTCTGGCTGGTCAAGCCGAGCGTTAGCCTGGCCGGTATCACTGGGTTGGAGACCCTGGTTTCCGGCAATTACATTGCCTTCAGCCCGGGCGCTGGTGAACCGGCCTATGACTTCCAGGCTCTGGCCCAGGCGCCACCTTTGTCCGATGAGCAACCCGGTTTGCACCTGACGCTGAAGGCCGAGCGGCTGGGCTCGTTGAACCGCGACAGCCCGGTGTTCTTCAAGCAGATCCAGGTAGGCCGTGTGAAGGATTACAAGCTCGCCGACGATCAGGCGTCGGTTGAGGTGAAGATATTCATCGAACCGGCCTATGCCCATCTGGTGCGCAAACACACGCGCTTCTGGAATGCCAGCGGGATCAGCGTCGACGCCGATTTCTCGGGGGTGAAAGTTCGTAGTGAGTCCCTGACCAGCCTCGTGGCTGGCGGCATTGCCTTCGCTACGCCGGAGCATCGCAAGGACAGTCCGCCAACCGATCCCAGCAAACCCTTCCGTCTTTATGAAGACTTCGATGCGGCCCAGGCCGGCATCAAGGCTGTGGTCAAACTCACCGATTTCGAGGGCCTGCAGGCCGGGCGTACGCCGGTCATGTACAAGGGTATCCAGGCCGGTGTGCTAAAGACTCTCAAGGTCGATCCGGATCTGAAGAGTGCCACCGCCGAACTGGCCATGGACCCGATGGCCGAGGACTATCTGGTCGAAGGCAGCCAGTTCTGGGTGGTCAAACCGTCGATTTCCCTGGCCGGCATCACCGGGCTGGAGGCGCTGGTCAAGGGCAACTACATCGCCGTTCGCCCCGGTGAACTGGGCGGCCCGCCACGCCGTGATTTCGTCGCCCGAGCCAAGGCGCCGCCGCTGGATCTCGGTGCCGAAGGCCTGCATCTGGTGCTGTTCAGCGACACGCTCGGTTCGGTGGACGTCGGCAGCCCGATTCTTTACCGGCAGATGAAGGTCGGTTCGGTGCAGAGCTTCCAGCTCGCTCGCGATAACAAGCAGGTGGTGCTGGGCGTGCACATCGAGCCTGAATATGCCGGGTTGGTGAACCGTACCACGCGCTTCTGGAACGTCAGCGGCATCACCCTCAAGGGTGGTTTGTCCGGTATCGAGGTGAAGAGCGAGTCGCTGCAGACGCTGCTGTCTGGCGGCATCGCTTTCGAGACCGATGACCTCAAGGCGCCCGCCGATGCCAAGCGCGTGCAGCGCTTCAACCTTTACGCCGACCGCGAAGCGTCGCTCAAGAGCGGCGATGAGCTGAGCATTCGCGTGGAACGCGGTGACGGCCTCTCGCCTGGCACCGAGATTCGCTACAAGGGCCTGCAGGTTGGCAAGATCGAGCGGGTCGAACTGACCGGTGATTTGCAGGCGGTGATGCTGCATGGCCGTATCACCACCGCAGCACAGCAGGTGCTGCGGCCCGGCTCGCGCTTCTGGGTGGTCAAGCCCGAGATCGGCCTGACTGGCGCCGCCAACCTGGACACCCTGATTGGCGGGCAGTACATCGAGGTGCAGCCATCCAGCCAGGGCAGCGGCCGGCAGACCGACTTCGTGGCGCTCAAGCAGGCGCCCGAGCAGGTGGTCGAAGAACCGGGCCTGCGTCTGGTGCTCAGTGCGCCGCGCCGCGGCTCTCTGAAAGCGGGCTCGCCGGTGACCTACCGAGAGATTCAGGTCGGCAAGGTCACCGGCTACGAGCTCGGCGCCACGGCCGACCGGGTACTGATCCATATCCTTGTCGAGCCTCGTTATGCCGCGCTGGTGCACACCGGCACGCGCTTCTGGAACAGCTCCGGGTTCGGTGTGGACTTCGGCCTGTTCAAAGGCGTACAGGTGCGCACCGAGTCGGTGGAAACCCTGGTCGCTGGCGGCGTGGCCTTCGCTACACCCGAGCCGACCGGCAATGCCGCAGTACCAGGCCAGACCTTCGCATTGTTCGATGAGGCGCAGCCGGAGTGGTTGCAGTGGGCGCCGAAAATCGCCTTGCCCAAGTGAAGGCAGCTGCGCGTCGGCCCAGCGGCGTTAAAAGCGCTCGCTAGCTGTATGCAGAAACGAAAAGGCCCGCGTACTCCGCGGGCCTTTTGCGTTACAGGGATAGGATCACGCCAGTTCGGCTGCATCCTGTTCACTGCTGGCAGGTGTTGCAGCCTGCTCGCGGCGCTTGATGTATTTCCAGTCCGCTTCGTCGATGTAGATGCCGTTGGGGCCGCTGCCGCCTTCCAGGTCGATGGCCACGGTGGCCGAGACCTGAGGTTTCACCGAGGCGAGGATCGGTACGAAGCCGAGCTGCAGGCTGGTTTCGATCAGCGCCTGCTGGTTGCGCTCATCGATGTCCGCCGCCTCGTCAAGGTAGTAGGGCAGGCGCACTCGGCCAGCCAGGTCGCGGTCCATCAGGTGCAGCAGCAGGTACATGTTGGTCAGCGCCTTAATGGTCATCGTTGTGCCGTTGGAGGCGGCGCCGTCGATGTCGGTGTGAATCACCGGCTGGCCATGCACCTTGGTGATCTCGAAGGCCAGCTCGAACAGATCCTTGAGGCCCAGCTGGTTGCCGTTGGCGGCGACCAGGCGCGACAGATAATCCTTGGCTTCTTCGTTCTTGGCGTCCTGCTCGGCGTTCTGGGTCAGGTCGAACACCGACAGGGTTTCGCCTTCCTCGTACTGGCCGGCGCTGTGGATGATCTGGTCGATATGCCGCAGGGCTTCCTTGTTCGGTGCCAGCACGATGCGGAAACTCTGCAGGTTGGAGACCTGGCGCTTGTTGATCTCGCGGTTGAACAGCGCCAATTGGTGCTCGAGGTTGTCGTAGTCGCTGCGGATGTTGCGCAGGGTACGGGCAATGTCGGTGACCGCTGCGCGGCGCGCCTTGGCGAGCGTCAGGGCTTCGTCCTGACGGTGCGCGTAGGCGTTGACCAGCAGTTGCAGGCGGCGCTCCATGTCGTCTTCGCTGTCGAACTTGGCGACGCCCTTCAGGCGCACCTGGGCGTACAGCGCCTCGATCTGCCCGTCTACGCGCTGCAGGCCCTGCCAGGTGTCCTGGTAGTCGCCCAGCAGCGGCAGCAGGTTGTCCAGGGAGTCGTCGACCGGCTCCATGTACGGCGTACCGAACGGCAGCTCGGCGGGCAGCAGCTGGCGACGGCGCAGGGCATCTTCGAGGGTGCGTTCCTTGGCCTCCAGGTCGGCGATCTGCCGGCCGACCAGTTGCAGCTTGGCGGACAGTTGCTGCACACGTTCGGTAAAGGCGTCACTGGCGCGCTTGAGCTCGTCCTGAGCGGCTTCCAGCTGGGCGAGTTTCTCCAGCTTGCCTGCCTCCTCGGCGGCCAGGGTCTGGCTCTTGCGGAAGTCTTCCAGGGCCTTCTGGGCATCCAGTACCGCCTGGTACAGCTGCTCGGCCTGGGCCTTGCTGGCGGCGCGGTCGGCGGCGACCGATTGCTGGGTCTTGAGCTGCTTGAGCTCGCGGTCGAGACGATCCTTCTGGTCGCGCAGGGCTGCGCGGTCGGCCAGGGCCTGCAGGGCCGGCGGCTCGATATGGGACAGGTCGATATCCAGGCCGGGCACCTGGAAGCGCTCGCCCTTGAAGCCGTCGAGGATGGCTTCCAGGGATTTCACCCACAGGTCGCCCTCGTCGAGCTGGATGCCTTTCTCGCCTAGCGGCAGGCTGAACAGCTGACCGTTGAACAGACGCATCAGGCGATCGACATCGGCCTGGGAGAACTCTTCGCGCAGGCGCGAGTAGCTGTTGTTGTCGGCGTGGTCGAGCTGCTGCTTGACCGACTTGAGGCGTTTTTCCAGGTCGCGCAGGCGCTCATCCAGGTCTTCGCTGGAGAACTGACGGGACTGCGCCAGGGCGCCAGCCAGTTCGTCGTGGGCGTCCTTGGCGGCCAGCAGCTGGGCTTCCAGGACCTTGACGTCGTCGACCAGGGCAAAGCGGTTCTTCAGTACCGCCAGCTCGCCCAGCCAGCGCTGGATCTCGCTGATCTCGCGCTCCATGCGCATAAGTTCCTGGGTACCGCCGCGCTGATCGTTCTGCAGGCTGTCTTGCTCGTTGCGGTAGTGCTCGGCCTGGATGACCAGTTCTTCCTTGCGGGCATCGGCGTAGTCGTGCCAGGTGCCCAGCAGGTTGTCGAGCAGCGGCGACAGGCGATGCAGCTTGCCGCGCAGTTGTTCGCGCTGGGTGACGCCGGATGCCAGGGCTTCGATCAAGGGGCCGGCAGTGACCAGGGCCTGGTAGTCCTGCTCCATGCGGCGCACGTCGCGGAAGGCTTCCTCGGTGGCGGCGATGTAATCGACGCTGCCCGAACGCAGGCTGTGCTCGAAGGCATCGAGGAACAACTGCTTGAGCTTCGCTGCGGTGATCTCGCGCATATGCAGGAGGTTGATGAACAGGGCGCGGAAGGTCTTCAGGCTCTGCTCGCTGGTCGAGCGCAGCGGGATCAGGGTCAGGTCCAGCGGGATGCTGGTGTGGCCGCCGACCAGCAGGCGACGCAGTTCGTCGGGCTTGAGCTCGTAGGCGGTGATGCCAGCCTGGCCGAGGTTCTTGAACAGCTCGCGTTGGCGCAGACAGGTGCCGTTGTGCTGGTAGTGATCCAGGTCCAGCTCGCCCTGGTAGGCGAAGAACTGGTGGCCGAAACCGCCGCCCGGGCCGCGACCGGCCACGCCGATCACATGGGGGCCGTGGGGCAGGGCGACTTCGACGAGGATGTAACTGGTGTCGGTGGCGAAGTAGAACTTGCGCGACTGCTCCAGGCTGTACTTGCCGAAGCTCATATCCGACATCCGCGCCAGGATCGGGAACTGCAGCGCGTTGATCGACGCCGACTTGCCGAGGTTGTTTGCGCCGTACACCGACAGCGGGTTCTCCAGCGGGAACAGGCCGAGGCTGTAGCCGGCGGTGTTGAGCAGGGCGAAGCGGCGGATGCCGTAGCGTTCCTGGGTCATGCGTCTTGCTCCTGTGCGGCGCGCTCTTCGGCCATGGCGCGGGCCATGGCGTCTTCTTCGGATTCTTCTGCAGCGTCGTCGAGGGTGATGATCGGGTCACCACTGTCGTCGTCTATCAGCACCGGTGCCGGCAGCGGCAGGTCGGTACTGTGCAGGCTGGCGGCCAGGTCGCGGTCGTGCTGCACCGCCAGGCATACGTCGAGGAAGCGGTGCATCGGCGGCAGGAAGCGGTACACGCCGTTGCTGTCTTCGGCGAAGCCAAGCTGGGTTAGGCGGCGGATGACCTTGTCTTCGAGCTCTTCATGGGTAGTGACTTCGGCCTGCAGGAACAGGTCGCGGTACTTGTCGAGCAGTGCCGGCAGCTCGTCGCGGCCGATGGTGCCGCCGTCGAGCACGGAGAGTGGGTCACGCCCCTGGTCGGCTAAATGCTCGACCAGGATGAAGGTGAACAGCGCCAGGCGCTGGGCGGTCTTGTTGACCTGGGGCGCGGCCTGCTCGGGCACGAAGTAATAGAAGCCACGCGGGTCGCAGACCAGCTCGAAGCCCAAGGCGCGAAACAGTGCGCGATACTGATCCTGCATGCTGGACAGCTGGGCGTAGCACTCGGGCTCGCTGCGCGAGATGTGGTAACCCTTGAACAGGTCGCGGAACGCGGCCGCTAGCTGGGTCATTTCTTTCAGGTCGATATTCATAGGTGATGCTCTTTGGCAGTTGCAGCCGTGGCTGCAACTGAAACGATTGGGCGGCCAATGGTGGACAGAAGAAGGCGTTGGCTGCGCGCCCCGGTCCACCCTACGCGGTACTCAGCCATTGGGACGGCCCACCAGGGCATAGGAGCTGATGCTGATTTCGTGCTCGCGGGTCAGGTAGGTCTGGCGCTCCAGGCGGTCACGCTGGAAGCGCGACTCGCGCGACAGGCGCGAGAACCAGTACAGCAGCTCGTCGGTGGCGCCTTCGGGCTCCTGCTCCAGCAGCCAGGTCATCAGATCCGGCAGTGGCAGCGACTGCTCGCAACGGTCGATCATCTCCCGGGCGGTTTTCGGCGCACGCGGGTTGTCCCCCTTGCGCTTGCCGGTGGCTTTCGGGAAGTGGTTGGGCTTGGCCTCGAAGCGCGCCAGGGCATAGACGTAGGCCTCGACCTGGGATGCGCTGCCCAGGAAGTTGCTCTGCGGTCGGGTGAACAGCGGCATGGCGGCCTGCGGCACGGCGTCGATGCCTTTCTTGCGGATTACCGACAGGGCCAGCGCCGCACCACGGGTCACGGCGTTGTGGCGACGGGCTTCCTCGCGCAGCGGCAGCAGCAGTTCGCGGGCCTTGCGCAGGGTCAGCTGGGCGCTGGTCTGCATTTCCAGAATGCGTGCGTGGGTGCGCAGCAGCAGATCGTCGTCGACCAGTTGGCCGAGGCGCTGCTGTTCGCCAAGCAGCTTGAGCAGCACCTGCTCGACGCGGCGTACACCTTGCTCGAAGGCGCCATCGGCGGCGACCAGCTGGATCATCGGCTCGACGTACTCGTCCCAGGTGGCGAGCACTTCGGCGTAACGCTGGCGCAGGGGAATCTGCCGGTCGCTGGTCTTGGCCCGCTCGGCCACGCCGATCAGCGCCTGCTCGTCGTTATTGAGCTTTTTCAACACATCGCGCACGCGCATGTCGAGCAGGCGCAGCTGGCGGGCCAGGTCGTTGCCGTCGCGCACTTCGAAGGCGTCCTGGATGTAGCCGGCCAGGCGCTCGAGGTGACGCAGGTAGGCTTCGATCTCCAGGCACAGGCCAAGGCGGTGCTCACGGCGCAGGTACGACAGGAAGTCGTGGATCTGCGCGTTGAGCTCGAAGCGGTTGGGGCTCTTGGCCACCGGCACCAGGATGTCCAGGCGGATCCACTGGTCGAGCAGGGCGGTGACATCCACCGCCGTGCTTTGCGGTGGTAACTGGGCAGTCAGCTGGTTGCGCAGCTCCACCAGGCTCAGGGTGCCGGCATCGAAGCGTTCACCGAGCGGTTCGAGCAGGGCCCAGTGCTCGGCGAGGGCGCGCAATACGCGTTTGGGGTCGATCATCGCGGGACGGTCGCTCGCTTGCGAAAAAACGCCGATTGTACGGGAAAGCGGGCCACCCCTGCATTGTCACGCGGGCGTCATCGGCGAGCGGCATGCTCGGCGGCGAATCAACGGCTCATGGTGCGCAATACGCCATGAAATATCCGTAAATGGACAAAATTTGCTCAATGGCCTTTCGATCCTGGCGCGTTATCGGCACAATTCGCGTCCGCTTTTTTCAGGGGGCTGGCGGGCTCCTGTTGGCCGACCTTTATTACGGACTGCGCAATGATCAAAACGCCGTACTACCTCATCGACAAACAGAAGCTGCTTGGCAACATGGAGAAGATCGCCTACGTGCGTGAACACTCCGGTGCCAAGGCGCTGCTGGCCCTCAAGTGCTTCGCCACCTGGTCGGTCTTCGACCTGATGCAGCAGTACATGGACGGCACCACCTCCAGCTCGCTGTACGAGCTCAAGCTAGGCCGCCAGAAGTTCGCTGGCGAGACCCACGCCTACAGCGTGGCCTGGGCCGATGACGAAATCGCCGAGATGCTGGAGAACTGCGACAAGATCATCTTCAACTCCATCGGCCAGCTCGAGCGTTTCACTGAGGCGTCCGAAGGCAAGGTGCGCGGCTTGCGCGTCAACCCGCAGGTGAGCAGCTCCGATTACCTGCTGGCCGACCCGGCGCGCCCGTTCAGCCGCCTCGGTGAGTGGGACCCGGCCAAGATCGAAGCGGTGATCGATCAGATCTCCGGCTTCATGTTCCACAACAACTGCGAGAACGGCGACTTCGGCCTGTTCGACAAGATGCTCAGCCACATTGAAGAGCGTTTTGGCCACCTGCTGCACAAGGTCGAGTGGGTCAGCCTCGGTGGCGGCATTCACTTCACTGGTGAAGGCTATGCGCTGGATGCCTTCTGCGCGCGCCTTAAAGCCTTCTCCGAGAAGTACGGTGTGCAGGTCTACCTGGAGCCGGGCGAAGCGGCCATCACCGGCAGCGCCTCGCTGGAAGTCACCGTGCTCGACACCCTCTATAACGGCAAGCACCTAGCCGTGGTGGACAGCTCCATCGAGGCGCACATGCTCGATCTGCTGATCTACCGCCTCAACGCCAAGCTGGCACCCAGCGAGGGTGAGCACACCTACATGGTGTGCGGTAAATCCTGCCTGGCCGGCGATATCTTCGGCGAATACCAGTTCGAGAAACCGCTGCAGATCGGCGACCGCCTGTCGTTCGTCGACGCGGCTGGTTACACCATGGTCAAGAAGAACTGGTTCAACGGCCTGAAGATGCCCGCCATCGTGGTCAAGCAGCTCGACGGCAGCGTCGAGGTGGTTCGTGAATTCGGCTTCGACGATTACCTGTCGAGCCTGTCGTAATACCGCAGCACCTTTCTCAACGAGCGCAGTACCCTGGAGGTGAAACAATTGAAGAAGAACGTCCTTATCATTGGTGCAGGAGGTGTCGCCAAGGTGGTGGCCCACAAGTGCGCGCAGCACAACGACGAACTCGGTCGTATTGCCATCGCGTCACGGAACATCTCCAAATGCCAGGCCATCATCGACAGCGTCAAGGCCAAAGGTAGCCTTAAGGTACCCGCCGACATCCAGGCCTTCTCGCTCAATGCATTGGACATCGAGGCGACCAAGGCGCTGATCCGCGAGACCGAATCGCAGATCGTCATCAACGTCGGTTCAGCCTTCCTCAACATGTCGGTGCTGCGTGCCTGCATCGATACCGGCGTGGCCTATCTGGACACCGCCATTCACGAAGAACCGGGCAAGATCTGCGAAACCCCGCCCTGGTATGGCAACTACGAGTGGAAACACCTCGAGGAATGCCAGCAGAAGAACATCACGGCCATTCTCGGCGTCGGTTTCGACCCGGGTGTGGTCAACGCCTATGCGGCCCTGGCTCAGCAACAGCATTTCGACAAGATCGAGTCGATCGACATCCTCGACGTCAATGCCGGCAGCCACGGCAAGTATTTCGCGACCAATTTCGACCCGGAAATCAATTTCCGCGAGTTCACCGGCACCGTCTACAGCTGGCAGAACAGCCAGTGGACGAGCAACCGCATGTTCGAGGTCAAGCGTACCGATGACCTGCCGGTTGTAGGTTCGCAGAACCTGTATCTGACCGGCCACGATGAAGTGCACTCGATCTCCAAGAACCTGGACGTGCCCAACGTGCGCTTCTGGATGAGCTTCGGCGAGCACTACATCAACGTGTTCACCGTGCTGAACAACCTTGGCCTGCTCAGCGAGCAGCCAGTGAAGACCGCTGAGGGTCTGGAAGTCGTGCCGCTGAAAGTGGTCAAGGCCGTGCTGCCGGATCCAGCTTCCCTGGCACCGGGCTACACCGGCAAGACCTGCATCGGTGACCTGGTCAAGGGCACCAAGGATGGCAAGGCCCGCGAAGTGTTCATCTACAACGTGGCCGACCACGAAGAAGCCTTCGCCGAGACCGACAGCCAGGGCATCTCCTACACCGCCGGTGTGCCGCCAGTAGCCGCCGCGCTGCTGGTGGCCCGTGGCGAGTGGGATGCGGGGCGCATGGTCAACGTCGAAGAGCTGCCGGCCGAGCCGTTCCTCAAGGCGTTGGACGTGATGGGCCTGCCCACGCGTATCAAGGACGAGCATGGTGATCGTCCGTGGGATCAGTCGCTGTAAGACTGGCCTACGCAGTCGCTGCATGAAAAAAGGATCGCCTCGGCGATCCTTTTTTCGTTTCAGGCCGCCTGTGCTATCAGACCGTCACCACGCCGAGCAGCACCGCGGCGGCCAGCATGATCAGGCTGATGCCCCAGGCCCACAGCACGGTGTAGCGGATGTGCTTGTACAGCTCGACGCCCGCCAGGCCGATGGCCAGGTACACACTCGGCACCACCGGGCTGACGCCGAAGCCGGTGTTCTCGCCGATCAGCATGGCGTTGGCCACGGCCGCCGGATCGACACCAGCCGCCACCGCCACGTCGCGGATTACCGGCAGCAGGGCGAAGTAGTAGGCGTCCGGCGAGAACAGCATGCCCAGCGGTACGCCGAAGGCGCCGATGATCACGTGAATCCAGTTGGCGGAGCCCTCGGGCAGGATGTTGATCATCCAGTGCGCCATGCCGTCGGACATGCCGGCGCCGGCCAGCACGCCGAGCAGGATGCCGGCGGCGAGCATCACCAGGGCCATCTGCATGGCGTCCGTAGCATGAGCGCGCAGCGCCTTGTTCTGGTCGTCCAGGCTCGGGTAGTTGAGCAGCAGGGCGATGCCCAGGCCGACCATGAAACAGGCGAACAGCGGGAAGGCGCCGGTGAACAGGCAGACCAGAATGCCGGCGGTCAGCGCCAGGTTGGCCCAATAGCGCCAGTTGCTGGTGGGCAGCATTTGCGAGGTGTCGACCTGCGGCGCGTCGGCCGGAGCGCTGTCGATGGCTGCACCGCCGTTGGCCGCGAAGCTGCGTTGCGCGCGCAGGCCGAGAAACACCGCCAGGCTCATGACCAGTACCAGGCCGACCGCCTGGATGGGAATCAGCGAGATCCACAGTTGCGAGGCGTCGATACCGGTCACCGCCGAAGCGCGGGCGGTGGTGCCGCCCCAGGGCACCATGTTCATCACCCCGGCGCTGAGCACCACCAGGCACAGCAGCATCTGCCGGCTCATGCCCAGGCGCAGGTACAGCGGCAGCAGGGCGGGAATCACCAGCAGAAAGGTGGCGGCGCCGATGCCGTCCAGGTGGGTTACCGAGGTCACGGCCACGGTGACGATGGCCACGGACAGCGGGCGGCCCTTGGTGCTTTTCAGCAGAAAACGCACCAGCGGATCGAACAGCCCGCAGTCACGCATGATGCCGAAATACAGAATGGCGAAGATGAACAGCGTGGCGGTCGGCGCCACGGTCTTCAGGCCTTCGGTGATGAATTTGCCGATTTCGCCAAGGCCGAAGCCGGCCATCAGGCAGGCGATGACCGGCAGGGTGACGAAGGCGACCAGCGGGGTGATGCGGCGCATCAGAATCAGGATGACGATGGCGAACATCAGGGTGAAGCCGAGGGCGGTGATCATGACGATCTCTCCGGTTTTATTATTGTTGGAGTCGCGGGGATGGCTGCGTGGGCGTTATGAAGGAGCCGGCAGCCTCAGGTCGAGCAGCGCGTAGCTCAGGCTCTTGCCGTGGCGGTCGATGCCGGGGCTGGCATTCACGCCACCTTCCAGAGCGTTTTCCAGCACGAAATTGAGGCCGCCCAGGTTCGGCAGCTCGAAGCGGCGTACCGTGCCGATGCGGCGATGGGCCAGGCAGCCGGCCACCCGTTCGACGGTCAGCTCGCGGGCCAGCCAGGCATAGTGCGCCGGCTCGTAGGCGAACACCGCCACGCTGAGAATGTTGCCCTTGTCGCCCGCGCGGGCGTGGGCGTAGTCGCACAACAGAACGTCGCTCATCAGAACCACTCCACCTGTTGCTGCACCGCGGTGCGGGGGATCAGGAAACTCGCCGTACCGAGGGATTCGGCGAGGTGTCGGCGCACACCGCCACCGCCCGCCGGGCCGTTGGTGTAGAGCGACTCGGCGTCGAGCAGCAGGTTTTCCAGCAGGGCCTTGTCACGGTCGACGAAGCTGATGCGCAGGCGCACGTCCTGCGGGTCCTGTGCGTCGGCAAGGCGCTGCTGCAGCCACTGGCCGCGGGCGTCGTTGAACAGGCTGGCGACGCCGATCAGGTCGATCCACGGCGTCAGCTGCGGTGCCAGGCGCGCGCAGCGCTGCAGCAGCACATCGCGGGCCAGCGCCGCGCGAGCCAGGGCACCGGGCCCGGCGTAGGAGATTTCCGCCTCGGCGAACCAGTTGCCGCGCAGGCCGATCAACCCCTTGAGTTCGGCCGGGCGCGGATGGCCGCGAATGCCTTGGATCACGACCAGGTCCGGGCCGACCTGGCGTACGCGAGCCTGGCTGAGATCCATGGTCACGTCCGGCGTCAGGTAGGCAGCCGGGTCGTGGACTTCATAGAGCAGCTGTTCCTTGACCGTGCGCTCGGTGACGCAGCCGCCGGTGCCGGCAGCCTTGCCGATGGTCACCCGGCCATCGGTCTCGATGCTGGCGATCGGGCAGCCGACATTGGCCAGGTCCGGCACGTCCTTGAGGCCCGGATGGGCGAAGTAGCCACCGCTGACCTGGGTGCAGCATTCGAGCAAATGACCCACGGCGGTGGCCAGTGCGATGCGGTCCCAGTCCTCGGCCTGCCAGCCGAAGGCGTGGCGCAGCGGGCCGACTGCCAGGCTGGGGTCGGCGACGCGGCCGCAGAGCACGATTTCGGCGCCTTCATCCAGCGCCTGCACGATGCCGTCGGCGCCGGTGTAGACGTTGACCGAGACCATCTCGCCGTCGAGCGCGTCGGGCAACCAGCGCTGCACGGCATCGCGGGAGTCGAGGAGGTCGTCACCCAGCACGCAGGCGATACGTGCTTTGGCGAAACGCCCGCCTTGCAGCTGCTGGCGCAGGCGGCGAGCGGCCGCACTGGGATTGGCCGCGCCGCCATTGGTGATGATCGGGATGCCGGCGGCCAGGCAGGTTTCCAGCACCGGTTCGAGGAAGTCGAACAGCCGGCTGGCATAGCCGCTGTCGGGGTTGGCCAGGCGGCGCAATTGCGCTTCGGCCAGGGTGCGTTCGGCAAGCAGTTCGAAGAACAGGAAGCGCCGGCCGTCGCGTGCGGCGAGGTCATTGGCCAACGCCAGGGCGGCATCGGGCCGATCATTGGCGAAGCCTGCCCCGCAACCGATGTGGACTGTTGTCATCGTTATGATCCAGGTCGAGGTCTGCTGGCAGGGTGCGGCTTCCTGATTTAGTTGTGAATTCGAAATGTGATATCAATTGATAAAACAATTCTATAAAAGCGCCCGCCATGGATATCAGCTTCCGCCAGCTTCAGGCCTTCGTGCTTATCGCCGAGCAGCGCAGCTTTAGCCGCGCCGCCGAACAGATCCATCTGTCCCAGCCGGCGCTGAGCTACAGCCTGCGCAAGCTGGAAGAGGCCTTGGGCCTCTCGCTGTTCGCGCGCAACACCCGCAGCGTGGAGCTGACCGAAGCTGGCGTGCGCTTTCTCGAGCAGGCCCGGCGCCTGCTGCGTGACATGCACCACGCGGTGCATGACGCCCATGAGCAGTTGCATCTGCAAAGTGGTTCGCTGCGCATCGGCGTGCTGCCGTCGGTGGCCATCGAGCCGCTGCCACGGGTGCTGGTCGACTACCGACAGCGTTATCCGGGCATCGAGATCAGCCTGCGCGATGGCCGTGCCGGCGAGATTCGTCAGTGGGTGAGCAACGCCGAAGTGGACTTCGCCATCACCTCGGTGACCGATGAGCCGGGTGTGCTGGATTTCCAGCCGCTCTACGACGACAGCCTGGTGCTGTTGGTTCGCGGCCTGAGCCACTTGCGCGGCAAGAAGCTGCTCGCGGCTCTGCAGGATCTGGATTACGTGGCCACCACCCGTGACACCAGCCTGCGTACCATGGCCGATGAGACCCTGGCGCGTATGGGGCTGCTGCGCGAGCCCGCCTTCGAAGTGGCCTATATGAGCAGCGCTGCCGCCCTGGCGCGGGCCGGCCTGGGTTATGCGCTGCTGCCGGCCAGCGTGGCGGATACCTTCAACGCCGATGGCAGCCTGGCCGTGCACCCGCTACCGATGGCGCCTGCGCGCGGCATCGGCGTGCTGCAGCGCAAGCCCTGCTACCTGAGCCCGCCGGCCCAGGCCTTCGTCAGCCTGCTCAAACAGCAGGCCGAAGCCATTGGCCTCTAGGGTCTGTTCCCGTTTCACGCACGGCTGCGATGAAGCGTGAACAGACCCTAGCCACGGCTGACGTTTGGGCTACCCGTAGCAGGCGATTCACGCGACAATCAGCGCCCTCGAAAATCGATGTGCCGGGTACCTGACGTTTGAACACCGAGCTGCGCCGCCGCGCCTATCTGGATGCCATGCAAGTGGCCAGTTGGCTGCCGCGCGTCGAACTGCCATTCGCGGCGCCGTCGCGGCCCGAGCTGCTGGTCGCCTTCGAGCCGGAAGCCGAGATCGTCGTCGAGCAACCGCCGGTACAGGCCAAGGTAACTGCGCCGGCCGCGCAGCCTGCCGCCAGCGAAGTCGTCACCCGCGAACGCCCGCGTATCGAAGTGCCCAAGCCTGGCGCCGCGAGCAAGGCCGACGAGCCTGCCGCCGAACAAGCCAGCGCTGCACCGGCACCGCGCGAGCGGCCAGCGCCACCGCCGCGTTTCGCTCTGCAATTGCTGCGTGCCGGTAGCTGCGCGTTGTTGGTCGAGCTGCCGACCGGCGAGCCGTTCCAGAGCCGCGATCCGGCTTACCTGCTGCTCAAGGACCTGCTGCGCGCCGCCGGCCTGCCGGATGCCCCGCAGATCATCGGCGAGCCAGTGCGCTGGCCGCTGCTGGTGCGCGGCAACATGGATCAGGGCCCGCAGGCGGCGCTGGATTTCGTGCAGAGCTTCATCGGTGCCCGCCTGGAAGAGCAGGAGCCCTGCGCCTGCCTGTGGCTGATCGGCCTGCCGGCCATTCGTTTCGCCGGTGACGCCGATGCCGAGGCCTACAACCGCGAACTGCTGGTCGAGGAACTCGGCGCCGCCTGGGCGCTGCCGGGCCTGGAACTGCTGATGGACGAACCGCAGCGCAAGCGCGACCTCTGGCACGCCATGCAGCGCGTACGGCGGCGCTGGCTGGAGGCCTCGGCATGAGTGACGCGATCAGCTTCCGCCGGGCCACCGAGGCGGATATCGATGCGGTGCTGAAGATCGAATATGCCGCCTTCAGCCATCCGTGGACGCGTGGCATCTTTCTCGACAGCCTGAAATCCTACGAAGTCTGGCTGATGTTCGAAGGCAGCCAGCAGGTCGGCCACGGGGTGATCAACGTGATCATCGACGAGGCGCATCTGCTCAACATCACCGTAAAGCCCGAGAGCCAGGGTCGGGGCCTGGGTTTGCGTCTGCTCGAGCACCTGATGGCCCGCGCCGCCGAACTCAAGGCCGGCGAGTGCTTTCTGGAAGTACGCTCGAGCAACCAGGCAGCGTACCGGTTGTACGAGCGTTACGGCTTCAACGAGATCGGCCGTAGGCGCGATTACTACCCTGCGCCGGGCGGCCGTGAAGACGCGCTGGTGATGGCCTGCACGCTGGTCGAATGAGTTAGCGGCGTGCCCAGCGCCGTTCGCGGCGTTCTTCCTCGACCTGGCTCAGGTCGTACTTATCCAGGAATTCCTGAGATTGCTCGTCGCCTTCGGGCTGGTCCGTCTGTTTCGGTTCATCGGTCGGTCGCGCGTTTTTTTGCGCAGTGGCCTGGCCGGGTTTTCGCGGCTTCAATGGCTCCACCACATCGCGCAGAATCGGCGGCTCGGCCGGGTGCTTGGTGGCCGCTGGGCGGCTGGCAGGTGGTTGCTTGTCGGTCATGACGAACTCCGGATCAGTCATTGGCTCTAGGCAATGGACGGCCGCAGGGCTGGAAGATTCAGCGTTTCGGCCATTATCCCGCCAGTTGCCGGGGTTATTCGGCGCGCTAATCGCCTTGTCAAAAAGGCCGGTGCATCCGTATGGTGCGCATCGACCTTTTCGGGAGCCGCCGCCGTGAGCGATCTCAAGCACCTGTTCGACAACAATGAACGCTGGGCCGAAAACATCACCCAGAACGACCCGGACTTCTTTCCCCGCCTGGCCCGCCAGCAGACGCCCGAGTACCTGTGGATCGGCTGTTCGGATGCCCGCGTGCCGGCCAACGACATCGTCGGCCTGCTGCCAGGCGAGCTGTTCGTGCACCGCAATGTAGCCAATGTGGTGCTGCACACCGACCTCAACTGTCTGTCGGTGATTCAGTACGCGGTCGACGTGCTCAAGGTCAAACACATCCTGGTAACCGGCCACTACGGCTGCGGCGGCGTGCGGGCGGCCATGCACGATGCGCAGTTCGGCCTGATCGATGGCTGGCTGCGCAATATCCGCGACCTCTATTACGAGCAGCATGCGCAACTGGCCGCCCTGGCCGATGAGGAGGCGCGGGTCGACCGCCTGTGCGAGCTGAACGTGATGAAGCAGGTCGGCAACGTCAGCCGTACCAGCATCGTTCAGAACGCCTGGCATCGCGGCCAGCAATTGTCGGTGCACGGCTGCATCTACGGTCTCAAGGATGGCCGCTGGAAGGATCTGGATGTGACCGTCAGCGGCGCCGACCAACTACCCGAGCAGTACCGTCTGCGCCCACCACAGGGATGAGCATGAACAAACCTTCGCGTCAGCTGGCGATTGCCGGTGTGCTGATGGCGGTGCTGTGCTGGGCGGGCAATGCCCTGGTTGCCCGCGCTTTCGCCGGTGAGATTCCACCCTTTGCCCTGGCGTTCTGGCGCTGGAGCCTGGCGCTGGTCCTGATTCTGCCGTTCGTGGCGTTGCCGCTGTGGCGTCAGCGCACGGCGTTGCGCCATGCCGGCTGGCGCCTGGTGGTGATCGCGGCCTTCGGCATCGCCGGCTACAACACCTTTCTGTACAGCGCGGCGCAGACCACCGCGGCGATCAATATCACCCTGGTCAACACCTGCATTCCGTTGATGACCTTCATCTTCGCCGGGCTGCTGCTCGGCGACTGGCCTGCGCGCCGCGCCTGGTGGGGCATGGCGCTGGCGGTGTCCGGGCTGCTGGTGCTGATCTGTCGCGGCGACTGGCAGACACTGGCGGGCATGGCTTTCAACCGCGGCGACCTGATCATGTTGCTGGCAGTGCTCGACTGGGCGCTCTACACCGTGCTGCTCAGACGCTGGTCCAAATACCTGGCGCCGATTCCGCCGCTGGCGCTGCTGGGCATCTTCATGCTCCTGGGCGTGCCGATGATCCTGCCGCTGTACCTCTACGAGCTTTCCACCGGCGCGCAGCTGCTGGCCACGCCGGCCAATCTCTCGGCCATCGCCTACACGGCAGTGTTCGCCTCGCTGGTCGCCTATCTGGGCTGGAACAATGGCGTGAAAGTGCTGGGCGCCTCGACCGCAGCCATGGGCAACTACCTGATGCCGGTGTTCACGGCGATTCTCGGCTGGATTCTGCTCGGCGAAGCGTTGCAGCTATTTCACTGGTTCGGCGGGGCGATGATCTTCGCCGGGCTGCTGCTGGCCACCTTGCCGAAGCGCTTGCAACGGGCGACGGCCTGAGCCGATTGGCGGCTGCCATCCCACGTGTTGCAGTAGGCTGGCAGCAATTACCACGGGCGCTATAGGGCTAATTTGCCTGAGCGGAAAACTTTCGCGCAGCCACAGGGGTCTATGCCGATGGCTGGCGTTGGCGACTTGTGCTGATGCCGTAACGGGCATGAAGGCGATTGAGTTGCTAGTGTTATGCCGTCTGCAGAAGGATGAATTGTGAGTTAATGGATTACTCGCATGTCGCTCTCCACCGAAAAACTGCCTCCGTGCACAGGCTGACGGCCCGTTATCCGTTGCTTTGTGGTTTCTGCTGGCGCGCCATCGTGCTGGCCACGCTGGTGCTCGGGCTCAGCGGCTGCATGCATAATCAGGCCAATGGTCCCTTTTCCAGCAACAGCATCGCGGCCAGCCCAGGCGAGTTGTTCCAGACCCACTCCGACCGCATGGCCACCATCGGCATGCGCAACAACCTCAACAGCTTGTACCGGCTGATGGACAAGCTCTACCAGCGCAACCCACGGGAGTGGCAAAAGACGGGTCTGGCTAGCCGCCAAGCGGCGGTACTGGCAGTGCGGCAATCCATAGAGAAGGGCAGGCCGCCACCAGCATTGGCCGGCCGACAGGACATCGCCGCCCTCAGCTATGCGCTGGGCCCGGAATTCGAGGGGGATAGAGTCGGCGCCTTCATCTACGCCATCGGCAGCATGGTAGTCACCGCCCACGGCGGGCGCACCGAGTTCTATATCACCGACACCATCGACGCGCAGTTCGTGCACAACGCGGCACGTAACATCGAAAAGGCTACCTGGCTGCTGGGCACCCGGCGTGATGTCCAGGGTAACCCGCTGCTGTTATCCAACGAGTTGTCCGAGAACGGCCGCAACCTGAGCTTCGCCGTGGAGTTCGGCAAGATAGTCGCCCGTCTGGATTACCTGAGCGATGTGCTCGACGAGCGCTATCGGCGTATCGGCGTCAACTACGCCCACAGCCTGCTGTTCCTGAATTTCCTGCCGGTGCAATAGGCGCCCCTGGCGAGCGCCATAGTCTTGGAATCTATTCACGAGCCTTCGGCTCGACTACAGCGCTTTGAATGCAGAAAGGCGAGAGCGGACGTAGATCTCTGCTGATGTTGTAGGAGGGGCCGGGCGGCGATCCGCTTTAGCCGCGAGCTCTTTGTCGGCCTTGATAAAAAGCTCGGGGCTGAAGCCCCTCCTACGAGATCGCTGGATGTCCGCTTCTGCCTTGTCACAGCCTCTTCATGCTGGCCAAAAAGATCGTGAACAGGCTCTTACACCTTGCGTACGAACTCGGACTTGAGCTTCATCGCGCCGATGCCGTCGATCTTGCAGTCGATATCGTGATCGCCGTCGACCAGGCGGATGCCCTTGACCTTGGTGCCGACCTTGACCACCAGCGAGGAGCCCTTGACCTTCAGGTCCTTGATCACGGTGATGGTGTCGCCATCCTGCA
Organism: Phytopseudomonas straminea; assembly: GCF_900112645.1. Taxonomy (GTDB): domain Bacteria; phylum Pseudomonadota; class Gammaproteobacteria; order Pseudomonadales; family Pseudomonadaceae; genus Aquipseudomonas; species Aquipseudomonas straminea. The sequence goes on from NZ_FOMO01000007.1 coordinate 20,692, forward strand.
GTACATTGCCGACCGAGTCCTTGATCACCTTGGTGTCATCACCCGCCGCCTCGTTGTCGGTGGCCGACCACTCGTGGGCGCATTCCGGGCAGACCAGATTGGTGCCGTCTTCGTAGGTGTATTCGGAGTTGCAGGCGGGGCAGGGTGGCAGCGTGCTCACGGGAAATCCTTCTGAGGCCGTGGAGAAAAAGGCCGCAGATTATATAGGGTTTTACACGCCGCCGGGGATTGCTGTCAGGCGTCCGGTAAAACGGCTTCGGCCTCGATCTCGATCAGCCATTCGGGCTCCGACAAGCCGGCGACCACCACCCAGGAGGTAGCGGGCGGCTGTTCGGGAAAGAAGCTGCGCAGCGCATCGACGATATATGCCTGCTCGTCACGGGCCTGGGCGACGATGTAGATGCGCAGCATCAGCACGTGCTGCAGGCTGCCGCCGGCGGCCTCGAGAATCCTGCGTACGTTGTGCAGCGCCGCGTGGGTCTGGCTGGCCAGATCGGTGCCGACAAGCCGTTCGTGCTCGTCCACGCCGACCTGCCCGGACAGATGAATTCGCTGTCCGCCCTGGCTTATCACCGCCTGGCTGAAACCATACTGCAGGGTGTTGAAGACCGAATCAGGGTTGAGGGTGTGCCTGTGCATCGATGCGTCCTTGATCGGTAACGGCCCGGCAGTCTAGCGTTGCAGCCGCAGGGCGGCAGGTCGAGACTGTTGCACCGTTTGTGCGTTGTGGTGCGGATAACCCGAACTCATGGCGGCTTCGCTGCCTCCAAAAGACTGTGGTGACTCGGTCCGGTCCGGGCGCTGCACCTGCCGATGATTAACGGGTCATGCTGTTTGGCCCGCCATAGCCAGTGGAGGCGCCATGTTTTTCCCCCAGTTGCCGGGTGTCAGCCTGTTTACAGTGCTGAAGAAAACCGTCATCGACTTCATCGACGACGAGCTGCCCACCTATGCCTCGGCCCTGGCATTTCAGATGTTCTTCTCGTTGTTTCCCTTCCTGCTGTTTCTGGTAGCGCTGATCAGCCTCCTGGATCTGCAGCCGTTCTTCGACTGGCTGCGCCAGCAGGCCGAGCTGCTGCTGCCGCTCTCCACGGTGGAGCTGGTCAACCCGGTCATCGATCAGTTGCAGACGCAGAAGGCCGGGCTGTTTTCCATCGGTATCGTGGTGGCGCTGTGGACAGCGTCCTCGGCGGTGCGCTCGACCATGGATGCGATGAACAAGGCCTACGGCGTCAAGGAAGGGCGCAAGCCCTGGAAGCGCATCCCGCTGTCGCTGCTATACACCATCGGTATCGCCGCGGCGCTGCTGACCGCTGCGGCGCTGATGGTGCTCGGGCCGCAGGTGATGAACTGGCTGGCGCATCAGCTCGGTATCGAGCAGGTCGTGGTCACCCTGTGGAATTTGTTGCGTCTGCCTGTAGCGGTGTTTCTGCTGATGATCGTGGTGGCGGTGGTGTATTACGTGGCGCCTGATGTGGAGCAGCGTTTTCGCTTCATCACCCCCGGCTCGGTACTGGCAGTGGTGGTGTGGATCGCCGCCTCAGTGGCCTTCGCCTACTACGCGCAGAACTTCGCCAACTACAACGCCACCTACGGCAGCATTGGCGCGATCATCATCTTTCTGCTTTACCTGCACATTTCTTGCGCTGTATTGCTGTTTGGCGCCGAGCTCAATGCGGTGATCGAGCATTTCTCTCAAGAAGGCAAGGAGCCCGGCGACAAGGAAATTCTCCCGGAAAACGAACCCTCTACCTGACCGCGGGTTGCTCTGGCGGCCAGTTCAGCAGGCCGCTGTCGCTGAAACGCTGGGTGCCGAACAGGCCGTCGGCGAGCTTACCGCGCAACTGATAGGGCAGGCTCTGCCCGGGCTGATAGCTGCTGGCGCCCCACGCCTGGCGCAGCACCGAGTAGGCGGAAATGGTCACCGGTACGCTGATCACCGTCTCGCCAAAGCGCGGCACCTGGCCGCGCTGGTCGCTGACGCCGCGAGCCAGCGGCTGATCGTTGATATCCAGGGCAAGTGAAATACCGTTGAAGTCGATGGCGCTTTCGTTCGGGTTCTGTACCCGCAGCTTCACCGCGAAGCGCGCTTCGAGCCCCTCAGACGGCAGCGGTTCCAGCCCCACTAGATCGATATGCAACGGGTCACGCGAAGCCCAGGACGCGCAGCCGGCCAGGGTGGCGATCAGCAGCAGGGTGCATAGGTGGCGCAGGCGCATGGCAATTCTCCGGTAGCTGAATCCTGCAGTTGTGACCGCGCCCGTGCCCGTTCGGCTCAAGCCTTGGCGCGCTGCTTGGCCATCAGCACCAGGGCGATGCCACCCAATACCGCCAGTGAACTCAAACCAAGGCGCAGGCTCAGCGCCTCTCCCGGTAGCAGGGCGCCGGCCAGTGCGGTGATGATCGGCACACTCAACTGTACGGTGGCGGCCTGAATGGCTTTCAGCCGGGTGATGGCCGTGTACCAGATGGCGTAACCCAGCCCCGAAGTCAGCGCGCCGGACGTCAGGGCGTAGAGCACGCCGTGCATATCCCAGCTCGTGCTGTGCAGCAGCGCCAAGCTGAGCAGTACGGCCATGGGTACGCTGCGCACGAAGTTGCCGGTGGTCGCCGCCAGGGCATCGCCGGCGCTGCGCCCCAGCAGTGAATAGACGCCCCAGGCGATGCCGGCGATCAGCATCAGCAGTGCACCGGTCAGCGGTGGCGCGCTGGCGCCGGGCAGCAGCAGGGTCAGCAGGCCGGCGAAGGCCAGCAGCAGGCCGGCCAGGCTCAGCGGCCCGGGCCGCTCGCCCTGGTGCCAGCCCCACAGCAGCATGCTGATCTGCACCGCACCGAACAGCAGCAGGGCGCCAGCGCCGGCATCCAGGCTCACATAGGCGAAGGAGAATGCCGCAGCGTAGATGAACAATGCAGCTGCGCCACGCCAACTGCCGGCCATGGGCGTCCTACCACGGCGCAGACGTAGCAGCAGGGCCAGCATCAGTGCGCCGGCGAGCAGGCGCAGGCTGGTGAAGGTGGCGGGATCTATCTGGGAAGTTTTCAGGGCCAGGCGACAGAGCAGCGAGTTGCCGGCGAACGCCAGCATGGCGCAGGCGGTGAGAAACAGCGTACGTGCTGACATGGCCATCCTTGTGTGCAGGTCTGGCAGCGGAGCGTGGTCCGCAAGGCATGAGATGAATCTAAGCATGCCCGGCGGCGGCCAGCCATGGGACCGAGGTCTAAGCCGGGCTAGGGTTACGTAGCGCCTTGCTGTGCTGGAGCATGTCGGTCAAGGCATCGACCATCGCGTGGGCGTGCGCCTGCAGGTCGTAGGCATCGGGGTTCATAAGCCAGTGCGCTTGCAGGCCATCCATGTAAGCGTGCAGGCAGATCGCTGCGCGCCGGCAGTCGAGATCGGCCGGCAGCTGCCCGCGTTTGACGGCGTTGCGTAATGTTCTGGCAATGCGTTGGTCGCATTCTTGCTGGAAAGCCTGCATGCGCTTGCGCAGGTCGCCCAGTTCGGCGTTGTACTCGCATTTGTATTGCAGAATTTCACCCACGCGGCGGCATTCGTTGTCGGCTTGCATGCGCGCCAGAAGCTGCACCAGAAGCTGGCGCATGTTGCCCAGTGGATCGGGTTCGTCCTCGCTCTCGCAGGCGCGGGCTAGCTCTTCCTGGGGCAACATGCGGCGGTCGAGCATGGCCTGGAATACATCGACCTTGTTCTGAAAGTGCCAGTAGATGGCGCCGCGGGTCACGCCGGCTGCACTGGCGATATCGGCCAACGAGGTGCCGGACACGCCATTGGCGTAGAACACCCGTTCGGCTGCATCGAGAATGTGCGCGCGGGTTTCTTCGGCTTCCTCTTTGGTGCGTCGTGCCATGGGTACAGCTTCCACGGTTAAAAAATGGATGAAAACTCTTCTGGGGAGTCACATGCGGGCTCAGTGTCACACAAAAAGATCCGTTTACAAACATTCTCGAACGTAAGTATATTTGCGCTCTATTTCCCAGTATCCACCTCGGCTATCTGCCAGGTACCCGCGCCCTGCGGCTCGAATCACTTAGACATGAGGTCCTTTCAGATGCAGAAGAAGCCAGCCTTCGCCGCTATGGTTTCCGCTATCGCTCTGGCTACGCTGACGCTCGCCGGCTGCAAAGACGAGGCGGCGCCACCGCCGAAACAGGCACCGACTGTCGGTATCGTCACCCTTAAGACCGAGCCCTACACGCTGACCACCGAGCTGCCGGGCCGCACTGCGGCGTTCCGTATCGCCGAGGTGCGTCCGCAGGTCAACGGCATCATCCAGAAGCGTCTGTTCAAGGAAGGCTCCGAGGTCAAGGCCGGTCAGCAGCTGTATCAGATCGATGCCGCCGTCTATGAAGCCGCTGCCAAGAGTGCCGAAGCGACCTTGGCCTCGGCCAAGTCGCTGTCCGAGCGCTACAAGAGCCTGGTATCCGATCAGGCGGTGAGCCGTCAGGCCTATGACGAAGCCCAGGCTTCCCGCCTGCAGGCTGAAGCTGCTCTGGAACAGGCACGCATCAACGTGCGTTACACCAAGGTGTTGGCGCCCATCGCCGGTCGCGTTGGCCGCTCTGCGGTGACCGAAGGTGCGCTGGTCAGCAGCGGCCAGAGCACCGCCATGGCGACCATCCAGCAGCTCGACCCGATCTACGTCGACGTGACCCAGCCAACCAAGGACCTGCTGCGTCTGCGCCGCGAGCTGGAAAGTGGTCAACTGCAGAAGGCCAGCGACACCGCCGCCAAGGTGCAGCTGCGCCTCGAAGACGGCAGCACCTATAAACACGAAGGCACTCTGGAGTTCTCTGAGGTGTCGGTGGACGAAGGCACTGGTTCGGTGACCCTGCGCGCCGTATTCCCCAACCCGGATCACACTCTGCTGCCGGGCATGTTCGTGCACGCGCGTCTGCCGGCTGGTGTGAACAAGGAAGCGATTCTCGCACCCCAGCAGGGCATCACCCGCAACGCCAAGGGTGACCCGACCGCGCTTGTGGTCAACGCCGAGAACAAGGTCGAGCTGCGCCAGGTCAAGGCCGAGCGTACCGACGGCAACCGCTGGGTGGTGCTCGATGGCCTGAAGTCCGGCGACAAGCTGATCACCGAAGGCCTGCAGTTCGTGCAGCCAGGTGCCGAGGTGAAGACCACCGAGGCCAAGAACGTGGCTGCGCCAGAACAGGCCGCTGCTGACCAGGCTGAACCTGAACAGGCCGAAAGCCGCTAAGGAGCGATTACACGATGTCGAATTTCTTCATCGACAGGCCGATTTTCGCCTGGGTGATCGCCTTGGTGATCATGCTGGCCGGCGGCCTGTCCATCCTCAAATTGCCCGTCAATCAGTACCCGAGCATCGCCGCGCCGGCGGTGAGCATCCAGGTCAACTACCCGGGGGCTTCCGCGCAGACCGTGCAGGACACCGTGGTGCAGGTGATCGAGCAGCAGATGAACGGCATCGATGGGCTGCGTTACATCAGCTCGGCGAGCAACTCCGATGGCAGCATGGAGATCATCGTTACCTTCAACCAGGGCACCAACCCGGACATCGCCCAGGTTCAGGTACAGAACAAGCTGCAGCTGGCCACTCCCTTGCTGCCTCAGGAAGTCCAGCAGCAGGGTCTGCGCGTCACCAAGGCGGTGAAGAACTTCCTGCTGGTGATCGGTGTGGTATCCACCGACGGCAGCATGACCAACCAGGATCTATCCAACTACATCGTCGCCAACATGCAGGACCCGATTTCTCGGACGCCGGGCGTCGGTGACTTTCAGGTGTTCGGTGCCCAGTACGCCATGCGTATCTGGCTCGATCCGGCCAAGCTCAACAACTTCCAGCTGACCCCCGTCGACGTGCGCACCGCCGTTCAGGCGCAGAACGTGCAGATCTCCTCCGGCCAGTTCGGTGGCCTGCCCGCCGGCCCTGGCCAGCAGCTCAACGCTACCATCATTGGCAAGACTCGCCTGCAGACGCCGGAGCAGTTCCGCAACATCCTGCTCAAGGTCAATCGCGACGGCTCTCAGGTACGCCTGGGCGATGTCGCCAAGGTCGAGCTGGGCGGCGAGAACTACAACATCCGTGCACAGTTCAACGGTAACGCCGCATCCGGTCTGGCGATCAAGCTGGCCACCGGTGCCAACGCCCTGGATACCGCCAAGGCGATCCGTGCCACCATCGACCAGCTCAAGCCGTTCTTCCCGGCCGGCATGGAAGTGGTGATGCCGTATGACTCCACTCCGGTGGTGCAGGAATCGATCCACGGCGTGGTCAAGACCCTTGCCGAAGCCTTCGTGCTGGTCTTCCTGGTCATGTACCTGTTCCTGCAGAACTTCCGCGCCACGCTGATCCCCACTCTGGCGGTGCCGGTGGTATTGCTTGGTACCTTTGGCGTGCTGGCGGTATTCGGCTACAGCATCAACACCCTGACCATGTTCGCCATGATTCTGGCCATCGGCCTGCTGGTGGACGACGCCATTGTGGTGGTGGAAAACGTCGAACGGGTGATGCGCGAGGAGGGCTTGTCGCCACGTGAGGCGACGCGCAAATCCATGGGCCAGATCCAGGGTGCTCTGGTGGGTATCGGCGTTGTGCTCTCGGCGGTGCTGCTGCCGATGGCCTTCTTCGGCGGTTCGGTGGGGGTGATCTACCGGCAGTTCTCGATCACCATCGTGTCGGCCATGGTCCTCTCGGTGATCCTGGCGCTGATCTTCACCCCGGCGCTGTGCGCCACCTTGCTCAAGCCCATTGCCAAAGGTGATCACCACGAGAAACGCGGCTTCTTCGGCTGGTTCAACCGTACCTTTGAGCGCAGCGTCAACGGTTACGAGCGTGGTGTGCGTGGCGTGGTCAAGCACCGGGTACCGTTCCTGATCCTTTATGCGGTGATCGTCGCCATCGCCGGCTGGTTGTTCACCCTGATTCCTTCTGCGTTCCTGCCTGAGGAAGACCAGGGCGTGCTGTTCGCTCAGGTGCAGACGCCTTCGGGCTCCAGTGCCGCACGTACCCAGGCGGTCGTAGACGACATGCGCAAGTACCTGCTCGAAGACGAGAAGGACGTGGTCAACTCGGTGTTTACCGTGACCGGCTTCAACTTCGCAGGTCGCGGCCAGAGCTCGGGTATGGCGTTCATCATGCTCAAGCCGTGGTCCGAGCGTACCGCGGCAGGCACCAGCGTTGCCGAGCTGGCGCAGCGTGCTCAGGGTCGCTTCTTCGGTGGCGAGTTCCGCGATGCCATGGTGTTCGCCTTCGCGCCGCCAGCGGTCATGGAGCTGGGCAACGCCACCGGCTTCAACCTGTTCCTGCAAGATCGCGCAGGTGTTGGCCAGGCGACCCTGAACCAGGCCCGTGACAAATTCCTGCAGCTGGCCAACCAGAGCCCGGTACTCAGCAGTGTGCGCGCCAACGGCCTGCTCGACGAGCCGCAGTACAAGCTGATCGTCGACGACGAGAAGGTGCGTACGCTCGGTGTGTCGCTGTCGGACGTCAACACCACCCTGCAGATCGGCTGGGGTGGCAGCTACGTCAACGACTTCATCGACAAGGGGCGGGTCAAGAAGGTTTACCTGCAGGGCCAGAGCGACTCGCGCATGAACCCCGAGGACCTGAGCAAGTGGCACGTGCGTAACGATCAGGGCCAAATGGTGCCGTTCAGTGCCTTCGCGACCGGCGAGTGGGTCTACGGTTCGCCCAAGCTGTCGCGCTACAACGGTGTGAGCGCCATCGAGATTCTCGGTGCGCCGGCGCCTGGCCACAGTTCTGGTGAGGCCATGGCCGAAGTGGAGCGCATTGCCGCCGAGCTGCCGCAGGGCATCGGCTACGACTGGACGGGGCAATCCTACGAGGAGCGCCTGGCCGGTTCGCAAACCCTGGCCCTCTACGCGCTGTCGCTGCTGGTGGTGTTCCTCTGCCTGGCGGCGCTGTACGAGAGCTGGTCGATTCCGTTCTCGGTGATCCTGGTAGTGCCGCTGGGTATTCTCGGTGCGCTGCTGTTCACCCTGGGCCGCGGGCTGTCCAACGACGTGTTCTTCCAGGTGGGTCTGATCACCACCATCGGCCTGTCGGCGCGTAACGCGATCCTTATCGTCGAGTTCGCCAAGGCGCTGCACGAACAGGGCAAGAGCCATCTCGAGGCCGCCGTCGAGGCGTGTCGTATGCGTCTGCGCCCGATCATCATGACCTCCTTGGCATTCATCCTCGGCGTTGTGCCGCTGGCCATCGCCAGTGGCGCGGGTTCAGGCAGCAAACACGCCATCGGTACCGGTGTGATCGGCGGTATGCTTACTGCCGCGGTCCTGGCGATCTTCTGGATTCCGCTGTTCTATGTGGTGGTCAGCTCGATGTTCAAGGACAAGAGCGTCAAACAATCCAATGATGAGGAGGCCGTCCAATGAGGCAGTCCCTGTTGTCTCTGGCAGTCGCGGGCATCGTGCTCAGCGGCTGCACCATGATCCCTGACTACCAGCGCCCGCAGTCGCCCGTCGACAACGCCTGGCCTCAGGGCAAAGCCTACGAGGGCAGTAACGTGCAGGGTTCGGTGGCTGCCGTCGATCTGGGCTGGCGCGAGTTCCTGCGTGACCCGGCGCTGCAGCGCCTGGTGGAAACCGCGCTGAACAACAACCGCGACCTGCGCGTTGCGGCGTTGAATGTCGAAGCCTTCCAGGCTCAGTACCGCATCCAGCGTTCCGAGCTGTTCCCCAACATCTCGGCCGATGGCAGCGGTACTCGCCAGCGCACACCGGCCGACCTGTCGCAGACCGGCCGTTCCACGGTTGGCGGCCAGTACAGCGCGACCGTTGGTGTTAATGCCTGGGAGGTGGACTTCTTCGGGCGTCTGCGCAGCCTCAACGAGCAGACCCTGCAGCAGTACTTCGCCACCGAAGAAGCACGGCGCAGCACCCAGATCAGCCTGATCGCCAGTGTGGCCAACGCCTACCTGACGCTGCAGGCTGACGAGGCGCTGCTCAAGCTGACCCGCGATACCCTAGGCACCTATCAGCGTAGCCTGGAGCTGACCCAGCGCAGCTTCGACGTCGGCGTGACCGACGCGCTGTCCCTGAGCCAGGCGCGCACTGCGGTGCAGACCGCCCAGGCCAACCTGGCGCAGTACACCCGCCAGGTCGCCCAGGATCGTAACGCCCTGGGCGTGCTGCTCGGCGGCCCAGTGCCGGCCGACCTGCCGCAAGGCGATGGCCTGGACAAGCAGCTGCTGGCCGACGTGCCGGCGGGCCTGCCGTCCGACCTGCTGCAGCGTCGCCCCGACGTGCTGCAGGCCGAGCGTGAACTGCTCGCCGCCAACGCCAGCATCGGCGCCGCGCGTGCAGCGTTCTTCCCGAGCATCAGCCTGACCGCCAACGCCGGCACCGCCAGCCGTCAGCTGTCGGGTCTGTTCGACGGCGGTTCGGGCACCTGGCTGTTCCAGCCGCAGATCAACCTGCCGATCTTCACGGCCGGTCGCCTGCGCGCCAACCTTGACTACGCCGAGATCCAGAAGAACATTCAGGTGGCGAACTACGAGAAGGCAGTGCAGACCGCCTTTCAGGAAGTCGCCGATGGCCTTGCAGCCCGCGGCACCTACGAGGAGCAGCTGCAGGCGCAGCGCAACCTGGTGGAAACCTCGGAGAACTACTACGACCTGGCCGACCGCCGCTTCCGTACCGGTGTGGACAGCTACCTGACCCTGCTTGATGCCCAGCGCCAGCTGTTCAGCGCCGAGCAGCAACTGATCGGCGTGCGCCTGTCGCAGCTGACCAGCGAGATCAACCTGTACAAGGCGCTCGGTGGTGGCTGGAACGAGCGTAACCAGGCTGCGCCGGCCAGCGAGCCGGCACCGCAATCCTGACCGTAGCAAGCGACCAACAAAAAGCCCGCGTAAAAACGCGGGCTTTTTCATGTCTGCCGTTCGGTTATTGCGGCGTCTGCACGCGGCTGGAACTGCCCATCTTGTGGCGGATCAGCTGGATCACGCCCGGTAGGATCGACACGATGATGATGCCGACGATCAGGTAGTGCAGGTTGCTCTGCACCGCCGGCAGATTGCCGAAGAAATAGCCGCCGTAGGTGAACAGGGTGACCCAGAGGATCGCGCCGACCACGTTGTAGGCGGCGAAATGTGCGTAGCTCATGCGGCCCATGCCGGCGACGAAGGGCGCGAAGGTGCGCACGATCGGCACGAAGCGCGCCAGGATGATGGTCTTGCCACCATGGCGGGCGTAGAACTGCTGGGTGATTTCCAGGTGACGGCGGCGGAAGATCTTCGAGTCCGGGTTGCGGAACAGGCGCTCGCCCAGGAAGCGGCCGATGGTGTAATTCACCGCATCGCCCAGAATCGCCGCGGTGATCAACAGCAGCACCAGCAGGTATACGTTCATCTCGCCGTGCACGGCGATGGCGCCGGCCACGAACAACAACGAATCACCGGGCAGGAACGGCGTAACCACCAGGCCGGTTTCGCAGAACACGATCAGGAACAGGATCGCATAGATCCAGGTGCCGTACTGGGCGGTCAGGGCCGCCAGGTGCTGGTCGATATGCAGAATGAAATCGATAACCAGGTGAATGAATTCCATCTAAGGCTCCAACGATTGGGCAGCCCGCCACGGATCGGGGCGGGTTGCGCGGGGGCAGCATTATGCTCGCATCGGTGTACAAAGGCGCGAGGCCAGAGCAGGGTTTTGAGCCTACGTCGTGACAAGCGTTCCGTTAGGCAACGTGATGACGATCAATGTAGGCGGGCAGGGTGGCCGATTCGGCCGAAGTCAGGGTTTGCTGCGTGGTTGGACGTGCAGTTCGGTGGTTTGCGCATCCTTGGCCTGCATCGTGGCCGGGTCGCGTTTGCCGATGTCCTGTGCGGCGCGCTGCTTGGCGAGTGCCGCCATACGTTCGGACCAAGCGAATTGCAGTTCGCGGTATTGTGGTGCCACGGCGGCGCTGTTCAAACGTGCCTGCTCCTGCCAGAACGCGGCATCACCACGCCACCAGGGATCTTCCCCAGGTGCCACAGGCTCGATGGGTGCTGCTGCAGGCGTTGCGGGAGAGCTCGCCGAGGCTGGAGCCGATACCGGCGCAGGCGCCAGCTTTATGGTGGTGGGCTGCTCCGGCGCCGGATACAGGCGCGCGAACAGCTGCATACCCCCATAAGCCAGCGCGGCGCCGACCGCCACGGCGATGGCGCTGCGGGCGAAATCGCTGCGCGGGCTTTTGGGCTTGCTTGCTGAAGCTTTCATCATCCATCCCTAGAAGAGAAAGAACCGACACGAGGCATGGCGGAACCTGCGTGAATGATAGCCACTTGCGCGGCGCCGTTGAGCTTTATTTACGTGTCGGTACAGCGTGCCAGAGCGGTTACTTACCCTTGATGATGCGCTGGATGGTGCCGGTGTTGTTGTTCAGCAACACGTAATCGGTACCGATCTTCACCCAATGCTCGTGCTCCTTGTCTTCGGGCTCCGGCAGGTTGTGCTTTTTCAGGTCCTTGATCGCATAGTCGTCACGCCAGTACTTGTGCGGTGCCGGGGTGCCTTCCTTGAGATCACCGATGTGCATCGGGTCCTTGGCTTGCGGGTCTTCCTGGTCGGGCTGCTGCTTGAGCACCTGACCTTGGTAGGCCTCGCGGGCCGGTTCCTGTTGGGCTGGGTCGGCCGCATGGGCCATGCCGCTGGCCAGCAGGGCGCCGAACAAGATGCTGAGGTTAGGCGTGATTTTCATGTGACTCTCCTTAATCCGTGTCCATAGAGATGGACACGGCAGGTTGCCGAACACTCAACCTAAATTTTCACCACCCAACCGGCCTGTCGTCCTCTTATACGCCTTTGCAGATGACACTTATGCACACGCCGCCGAACGGCAGGTTTTTTCCATGAACCTTCAGGCTTTGGCCCGGCACTATCTATTCAGGTCCCAGTAATCGAGTGAGTCATGCCTGTTCCCGTTTTTCTCGCCCTGGTGTTCGGCTGCGTCGGCGCTGTGCTCATGGGCATCGGCCTTTCCCGCCGGCGCGCCAGCCGCGACTGGCTGTGCGCGCAGGGGCGCATCATCGCCAGTGAATGGGGGCTGAGTACGCCGAGCCGCTACCCGCGTTTTGAATGGCGCGACGAGCACGGCAACCTGCACATGCACGAAAGCAGCATGAGTAGCTGGCGCCACTACCGCAAAGGCGATCCGGTGGCGGTGCGCTACGATCCGGCGTTTCCCAAGCGCGCGGTGATCGACACCCCGGTGCAGCGCGGCGCCTCGTTCTTCTGGCTGGGCGTGCTGCTGTGCGCCATCGCTGTCGCCTTCCTGCTGGTCGAGCTGCTGCTCAACTGAGCCCGCTTGCTGACCGCAGTCGCTGGTCGATTGCCAGCTGAGCACATACGTCCAATAACGCCGCTCGACGCAGCGGCATAGTGGCTGCACGGTCGGGGTGCAGCCGCAGGCTTGCTGATCGTCATGCCGCAGGCGTTGGCCTCGCGGGTCGATTTCGCTGCCAGGGACGTTCCACCATGCCAACCACTGTGCCGAGCGATGTGGTGACCCTGGTCATCCAGCACCAGGTGCGCCCCGGTTGCCTGCCTGCCTATGAAGCCTGGCTCAAGCGCGCCCTGGCCGCCGCCGAACAGCAGCCGGGCCACCTGGGCGTCAACGTGATCCGCGTCCCAGGGCAGGGTGATGCCTTCACCACCGTGCTGCGCTTCGCCGAAGGCTGGCAACTGGACGAGTGGATCGCCTCGGATCGCCGGCGTCTGCTGATCGACGAAGTGCTGCCGCTGCTCGAAGGCGGCGACCAGATCCAGGTCAGCCGCGACCACGAATTCTGGTTTACCCCCGAACATGCCCAGGCACCCCAGCCGCCGAAGTGGAAACAGGCGGTGCTGACCTACCTGGTCATCTGCCCGCTGACCATGATCATCCCGCAGTTGTGGCTGCCGCTGTTCCAGCAGTACCCGACGCTGGGCGGCGTGGTGCCGAGCAACCTGCTGATCACCCTGTGCATCGTCGTGCCGGTGGTGTTCTGGATCATGCCGGCGGTCACCCGCTGGTGCGCCGGCTGGCTGAGCGCCCGCTGAATTTTCCCCACATTCCTATCCGAGAGGTTATCGCCATGAGCACATTCACCACCCGCGACGGCACCGAGATCTATTTCAAGGACTGGGGCAGCGGCAAGCCCGTGCTATTCAGCCACGGCTGGCCGTTGGACGCCGACATGTGGGAATACCAGATGCAGTACCTGAGCAGCCGCGGCTACCGCACCATCGCCTTCGACCGCCGCGGTTTCGGGCGCTCCAGCCAGCCGTGGACGGGCTACGACTACGACACCTTCGCCGACGACATCGCCCAGCTGATCGAACACCTCGACCTGCATGACGTGACCCTGGTGGGCTTTTCCATGGGCGGCGGCGACGTCAGCCGCTATATCGGCCGCCACGGCACCTCGCGGATTAGCAAGCTGGCGCTGCTCGGTGCGGTCACGCCGATCTTCGGCAAGGCGGCGGATTTCCCTGAAGGCGTCGACGCTTCGGTGTTCGCCGGTATCAAGGACGGCCTGCTCAAGGACCGCGCGCAGTTCATCAGCGATTTCGCCGCGCCGTTCTACGGCATCGACAAGGGCCAGAAAATTTCCGACGGCGTGCTCACCCAGACCCTCAACATCGCGTTGCTGGCCTCGCTCAAGGGCACCGTCGACTGCGTGACCGCATTCTCGCAAACCGATTTCCGCGCCGACATGGCCAAGGTCGATGTACCGACCCTGGTGATCCACGGTGACGCCGACGCCATCGTGCCGTTCGAAACCACCGGCAAGCTCGCCGCGCAGATGATCAAGGGCGCCGAACTGAAGGTGTACGAAGGCGCGCCCCATGGCTTCGCCGTGACCCATCAGCAGCGTCTGAACGAAGACCTGCTGGCCTTCGTGTCCCGCTGATCGACCGGAGCGCCCAGCCATGACCAATGATCCCAAAGACCCGAAACGCCGCCAGGTCGTTGCTGCCGGTGGCCTGCTCGGCGCGGCTGGCGCGCTGTGGTCCGCCTTACCCTTTGCCGGCGGTGCCGGCTATGCATTCGGAGCCAACATGAACGACGCCGACCTGATCCTGCTCAACGGCAAATTCCACACCGTGGACCCCGAGCGCCCGCATGCGAGCGCCGTGGCGATCAAGGATGGCCGCTTCATCGCGGTCGGTAGCGACGCCGAGGCCATGGCCACCAAGGGCGCCGCCACCAAGGTCATCGACCTCAACAAGCGTACCGCCATTCCCGGCCTCAACGACTCGCACCTGCACCTGATCCGCGGCGGCCTGAACTACAACCTCGAGCTGCGCTGGGAAGGCGTGCCGTCGCTGGCCGATGCCCTGCGCATGCTCAAGGACCAGGCCGACCGCACGCCCACCCCGCAATGGGTGCGCGTGGTCGGGGGTTGGAACGAATTCCAGTTCGCCGAAAAGCGTATGCCGACCCTGGCCGAGATCAACCAGGCGGCGCCGGATACCCCGGTGTTCCTGCTGCACCTCTATGACCGCGCCTTGCTCAACCGCGCCGCCCTGCGGGTGGTCGGCTACACCAAGGACACGCCCAACCCGCCCGGTGGCGAAATCCAGCGCGACGCCAATGGCGAACCCACCGGCATGTTGATCGCCCGCCCCAACGCCATGATCCTCTACTCGACCCTGTCCAAAGGGCCGAAGCTGCCCCTCGAATACCAGGTCAACTCGACCCGTCAGTTCATGCGCGAGCTCAATCGCCTGGGCCTGACCAGCGCCATCGATGCCGGCGGCGGTTACCAGAACTATCCGGACGACTACCAGGTGATCCAGGAGCTGGCCGACAACGACCAATTGACCGTGCGCATCGCCTACAACCTGTTCACCCAGAAGCCCAAGGAAGAACTGGCCGACTTCCAGCAATGGACCAAGACCGTCACCTACGGCCAGGGCACCGACTACTTCCGCCACAACGGCGCCGGCGAGATGCTGGCGTTCTCCGCCGCCGACTTCGAGGACTTCCTCGAGCCACGCCCGGACCTGCCGCCGAACATGGAGGCCGACCTGGAGCCAGTGGTGCGCCACCTGGTCGAGCACCGCTGGCCGTTCCGCCTGCACGCCACCTACGACGAATCGATCTCGCGCATGCTCGACGTGTTCGAGAAGGTCAACCGCGACATCCCGTTCAACGGCCTGCCGTGGTTCTTCGACCACGCCGAAACCATCACCCCGAAGAACATCGAGCGGGTGAGGGCGCTGGGCGGTGGTATCGCCATTCAGCACCGCATGGCCTTCCAGGGGGAATACTTCGTCGACCGCTACGGCAAGCAGGCGGCGGAAAGTACCCCGCCGATCAAACGCATGCTCGCCGAGGGTATACCGGTCGGCGCCGGCACCGACGCCACCCGTGTGGCCAGCTACAACCCCTGGACCTCGCTGTACTGGCTGGTCAGCGGCAAGACCGTGGGCGGCACCGCGTTGTACCCCGAAGGGCTGTCGCGGGAAGTCGCGCTGCAACTGTTCACCCAGGGCAGCGCCTGGTTCTCTAACGAGCAGGGCAAGAAGGGGCAGATTCGCGTAGGTCAGCTGGCCGACGTGGCGGTGCTTTCCCAGGACTATTTCAGCGTGTCCGAAGAGGCCATCAAGTACCTGGAATCGGTGCTCACGGTGGTGGGTGGCAAGGTGGTCTACGGCGCCGACGAGTTCGACAAGCACGGCAACCCACCGCTCCCGGTACTGCCGGACTGGTCGCCGGTGGCCAAGGTACCGGGGCACTGGAAGCCCGCTGCGCCGCTGCAGGCCGCCGTGCACCAGTGCGTCGGCTCCTGCGCGGTACACGCCCACAGCCATGAGCGAGCGCGGCAGAGCAAGGTGCCGGTGAGCGACTACGCCGGCTTCTGGGGCGCGTTCGGGTGTTCGTGTTTCGCGTTCTGAACCCGCAGGTGATCGTCTGATCGCTCCCATGCTCTGCGTGGGAGCACCACGCTAGGACGCTCCGCGTCCGGGCTGCCCAGGTTATAGCGGGCGCGGAGCGCCCAGAGCGGCATTACCACGCGGAGCGTGGGAACGATCATCAACGAAGAATCATTTTTTATCGGCGACTCTCCGCCGCCTCGGGCACCGCTGTGCCCATTTTTTACCGACATCGACTGCTTTTTAACGAGAGAACCCATGACCCGCGTCACCCAAGAAACCACCTCCGGCCCCTGGAGCCCACTGCGCACATCGGTGTTCCGCTGGCTTTGGCTGGCCAGCATCGCCTCGAACATCGGCACCTGGATGCACGAGGTCGGCGCCGGTTGGTTGATGACCTCGCTGTCGGCCAGCCCGCTGGCCGTGGCGCTGGTGCAGGTGGCCGGGGCGCTGCCAATGTTCTTTCTGGCGCTGCCGGCGGGCGCCCTGGCCGATATCGTCGACAAGCGCCGCTACCTGCTCAGCGTGCAGCTGTGGATGGCGAGCGTGGCGGTGCTGCTCGCCGGCCTGACGCTGCTCGGGCTGATGAACGTGCCGCTGCTCCTGTTGCTGACCCTGGCCATGGGCATCGGCACTGCGCTGATGATGCCGGCCTGGTCGGCGCTGACGCCCGAGCTGGTCGGCAAGAGCGAGCTGCCGGCTGCCGTGGCGCTGTCCAGCCTGGGCATGAACGTGGCGCGCGCCATCGGCCCGGCGGTGGCCGGTGTGCTGGTCAGCCTCAGCGGCCCCTGGCTGACCTTCGCCCTCAATGCCGTGTCGTTCTTCGCGGTGATCGCTGCGCTGTATACCTGGGAGCGCACGCCCACGGTGAGCATCCTGCCGGCCGAGCGGCTGTTCGGGGCGGTGCGCCTCGGCGTGCGTTACGCACGCAGTGCCAAACCGCTGCAGGCCGTGCTGGTGCGCACCTTCGCGTTCTTCGTCGGCGCAAGTGCCGGCATGTCGCTGCTGCCGCTCTTGGTGCGCCGCGAGCTGCACGGTACGGCGGCGGACTTCGGCATCCTGCTGGCCTGCGTAGGCGCTGGCGCCATCGGCGGGGCGATGTTCCTGCCCAAATTGCGTGAGCGGCTGCGCAGTGACCTGATCGTCGCCGGTGCCAGCCTCGCCTATGCCGCGGTGCTGTTCGGCCTGGCCTTCATTCGCGATTTCACCCTGCTGATTCCGGTGATGCTGGTCAGCGGCGCCGCCTGGATCGCCGTGCTGTCGAGCCTGCAGGTCGCCGCGCAAACATCCGTGCCGAGTTGGGTGCGCGCCCGCGCCCTGGCCGTCTACATCCTAGTGTTCTTTGGTTGCAGCGCCCTGGGCGGCATCGTCTGGGGCGCGCTGGCCAGCGAGTACTCGCTGAGCGTGGCCCTGGCCGGCGGCGGGGCGATGCTGGTGCTCGGCGTGCTGCTGTCCTGGCGCTTCCGTTTGCCGGTCACCGATGCCGAGGATCTGGCGCCTTCCGTGCACTGGCCGGCGCCTGTGCTCAGCGCTGACCTGGACCGCGAGCGCGGCCCGGTGATGGTCACCCTGGAATACGACATTCCCCGTGAACACGCCGAGGCGTTCAGCCACGCGATGCTCGCCGTGCGCGCCATGCGCCGGCGCAACGGCGCGCTGTCCTGGGGCTTGCTGCAGGACAGCGAGAACCCGCACCTCTGGCAGGAATTCTTCTTCGATGCCTCCTGGCTCGAACACCTGCGTCACCACGGCCGCGTCACCGTGGCCGAACAGCGCATCGAGGCGGCCGCGCGCCAATACCAGCGCGAAGGCGTACCCGTGCGCATCCGTCACCTGCTCGGCGTACCCGAGCCACGCAACCCCGATCCACGTTCTCCCAACCCAACCGGAGTTTCATCATGAGCAAGCCCTACAATCGCCTGGACAAAAACAACGCCGCCGTTCTGCTGGTCGATCATCAGGCCGGACTGCTGTCCCTGGTTCGCGATATCGACCCAGACAAGTTCAAGAACAACGTGCTGGCCCTGGCCGACCTCGCCAAGTTCTTCAAGCTGCCGACCATTCTCACCACCAGCTTCGAAACCGGCCCCAACGGCCCGCTGGTGCCCGAGCTGAAAGAGCTGTTCCCGGACGCGCCGTACATCGCCCGCCCAGGCCAGATCAACGCTTGGGACAACGAAGACTTCGTCAAGGCGATCAAGGCCACCGGCAAGAAGCAGCTGATCATCGCTGGCGTGGTGACCGAAGTGTGCGTGGCGTTCCCGGCCCTGGCGGCCATCGAAGAAGGCTTCGACGTGTTCGTGGTCACCGACGCTTCCGGCACCTTCAACCAGATCAGCCGCGACTCGGCCTGGCAGCGCATGACCGCCGCCGGCGCCCAACTGATGAACTGGTTCGCCGTGGCCTGCGAGCTGCACCGCGACTGGCGCAACGACGTGGAAGGCCTGGCGAAGATCTGCTCGGACCACATCCCGGACTACCGCAACCTGATCACCAGCTACTCGGCACTCACCGAAGGCAAGTGACAGGCGAGGGTGGCTGGCGCCTCAGCAGTCCACCCATTCAGCGGGCCGCGGCGGATTTCCCGTCGCGGCCCATCCCTTTGTGCGGCGCAGCCTTTTCCGGGAGCCCATCGTGAACCGCAATGATCTGCGCAAAGTCGACCTGCAGCTGCTGGTCGTATTCGAAAGCCTGATGCACGAGCGCAACCTCACGCGCACGGCGGAAAAGCTCTACCTCGGCCAGCCGGCGATCAGCGCCTCGCTGACCCGCCTGCGTGACTACTTCAACGACCCGCTGCTGGTGCGCAATGGCCGCGAGATGGAGCCCACGCCCCGCGCGCTGGAAATCTTCCGCCGCCTGCCGGCTGCCCTGGATGGCATTTCCCAGGCGATCAGCGAGGTGCGGGATTTCGACCCCAGTAGCAGCACCGCGGTGTTTCGCATTGGCATGTCCGACGACGTCGAGTGCGGCCTGCTGCCCCAGTTGCTTGCCCACCTGCGCCAACAGGCACCCGAATGCGTACTGGTGGTGCGTAACGCCAATTTCCTGCTGCTGCCCGGCCTGCTCGCCACCGGCGAGGTGTCCATCGGCATCAGCTACACCACCCAGCTGCCGGCCAACGCCAAGTGCCGCAGCCTGCGCGACATCCGCGCCATGGTGATCCGCGCCGCAGACGGCACGCCGCCACTGACCCTGGACGATTACTGCACACGGCCCCACGCGCTGGTGTCGATGTCCGGCGACTTGTGTGGCAACATCGACCAGGACCTGGCGCGCCTGCAGCGCAGCCGCAAGATCGCCCTGGCCGTGCCGCATTTCAATGGCCTGGGCGCGCTGCTGCGCAACTCCGACATGATCGCCACCATTCCCGACTACGCCGCCGAGGCGCTTGTGCAGGGCGGCGGCCTGGTGATGGAGGAGCCGCCGTTCGAGATCGTGCCGGCCCAGCTGACCATGGTCTGGCGCGCCGCCCAGGATCAGGATCCGGCCGAGCGCTGGCTGCGTGAGCAGATCCTCAGGTTCATGGCCGCCTGAGCCAGTGACCAGCAACACTTTAGTGCTGCCTGAAAGCGCCCCGGGAGGGGCTTTTTAAGCGGCTGCCATGCCTAGATAATCGACGCCAGGATTTACAAAACTGACAGCCACCCCACGTTAGGGTGGCTGCTTTCCTTGCGTTCGAGACTGTGCATGACCAGCAAAACCGTGGCGATCGTGCTCTTCGCCGATGTTCTGATGCTCGACGTGGCGGGGCCGATCGAGGTGTTCTCGGTGGCCAACCGCTACCTGCCCGAGAGCGAGCACTACCGAATCGTCACCTTGGGCGCGGATTCGCTGAGCGTGCGCGCCTCCAACGGCATCGTGCTGCAGGCCGACCAACTGGCCCTCGAAGCGCCGGTGGCCTACGACACCCTCCTGGTGCCCGGCGGCCCCGGTGCCTACAACGACAGGCACCCCCATCTCTACGGCTGGCTGCGTGACGCCGCCCAGGCCTCGCGCCGCCATGGTGCGATATGCACCGGTGCCTTCATTCTTGGCGAGGCGGGGCTGCTCGATGGCCACCGGGTGACCACCCACTGGCACTACCTGGATCGTTTCGCCAAGCGCTTTCCCAAAGCCCAGCTGGAGAGCGACCAGCTGTTCACCAAGGACGGCAATCTGCACAGCTCCGGCGGCGTGACGGCGGGTATCGACCTGGCGCTGTCGATGCTTGCCGACGACCACGGCAAGAAGCTCGCGCTGGATGTCGCCAAGGTGCTGCTGGTGGTGATCAAGCGTCAGGGCGGCCAGGCGCAGTTCAGCCCGCTG
Organism: Phytopseudomonas straminea; assembly: GCF_900112645.1. Taxonomy (GTDB): domain Bacteria; phylum Pseudomonadota; class Gammaproteobacteria; order Pseudomonadales; family Pseudomonadaceae; genus Aquipseudomonas; species Aquipseudomonas straminea. The sequence continues at coordinate 40,856 of NZ_FOMO01000007.1, forward strand.
CTGCCGCCGACCGCCCAGGGCGCCACGCCCCTGGACCGGGTGCAGCAGTACGTGCTGGAGAACATTCAGGAGCCGTTCACCGTCGAGCTGTTGGCCGAGTTCGCGGCGATGAGCGTGCGCAACTTCGCCCGCGTGTTCACCCGCGAGCTGCAGATGACGCCCATGGAATTCGTGCTCAACGCCCGGGTCGACCACGCCCGTTCGCTCTTGGAAAGCACCGATCTGCCGCTGAAAACCGTGGCCTTTCGCAGCGGCTTCGGCAGTACCCGGCATATGCGCCAGATGTTCGACAAGCGCCTGGGGCTGACCCCGGTGCAGTACCGTCACCAGTTCGGCTGACCCGCTGGCGAAGGGCCACGATGCCCGCGCTAGAGGCTTTGGTTGGTTGTCCGAATTGCGCACCGTGATGGCCGAATCCGTCCCCCCGTGGCGATGTTGCCGGGGCGACGAACGGTAGAGAATGATTCTCTTATCAGAACAGGAGCGGCAAAGCGCCGATCAGCCGAGACCCGATGGGTGACGTCCGGCATGGCGGGATGCTGAACAGGTCATGCCTGATCTCGAACCCATTGGCAGCGACACCGTCCTGCGTTTCGGCCGCTTCGAGTTGCACCCCCAGCGCCGCTTGCTGCTCGATGGCGATCGCCCGCTGCCCATCGGCGCCCGTGCACTGGATATCCTGCTGGTGCTGGTGGAAAGCGCCGGCAAGATCGTCAGCAAGGAGGCGATCATCGCCCGGGTGTGGCCGAAGACCTTCGTCGAAGAGATCAACCTGCGCGTGCACATTTCCGCCCTGCGCCGGGTGCTCGGGGTGTGCCCGCAATCACGCGACTACATCACCAACGTGCGCCAGCGCGGCTACAGCTTCGTCGCCCATGTCGAGCAGGTCGGCCAGTCCAAAACGGATGGGCTCGCAGCGGCCTGCGACCTGCCCAGCCGGCCGGTGCGCATCGAGGGCCGCGACCGGCTGATCGAAGACCTTTCGCGGCGTTTGCACACGCGCCGGCATATCACCCTGATCGGCCCCGGCGGGGTGGGCAAGACCACCGTGGCCCTGCGCGTCGCCCAGCAGCAGCTCGGCTATTTCGCCGATGGCGTGCGCTTCGCCGACCTGGCGACGCTCACCGAGCCGGCGCAGCTGGCGACCACCCTGGCCTCGGAGATGGGCATCGCGGTGCCCGAGGGCGTCGACGCCCAGGCTCACCTGCAGGCGACTCTGGCCAACCGGCAGATGCTGGTGCTGATGGATAACTGCGAGCACCTGGTCGATGCCTGCGCCGCGCTCAGCGAAGCGTTGCTGCAGGCCGCGTCAGGCCTGCGCATACTCGCCACCAGCCGCGAGGCGCTGCGCACCGCCGAGGAATACGTACAGCCGCTGGCGCCCCTGGAGGCGCCGCCGCTCGGCAGTCATCTGCGTCTGGCCGCGGCGCTGCGTTACCCGGCGGTGAAGCTGTTCGTGCGCCGGGCGCGAGCCCGCCAGGCGGATTTTCGGCTGCTGGAAAGCGATGTGCCGCGGGTGGCCGAACTGTGCTGGCGGCTCGACGGCCTGCCACTGGCCATCGAACTGGCCGCCGCGCAGCTCGACGCCCAGAGCCTGGACGGCATCCTCGCCCAGCTCGACAACCACAGTTACCTGAGCCTGCTCGGGCGGCGCAGCACGCCAGCCCGGCATGCCAGCCTCCAGGCGTCGCTGGAGTGGAGCTACGGGTTGCTCAGCGCCGAGGAGCGCCGTTGCCTGCAGGGCCTGGCGCGCTGCGATACGTACTTCACGGTGGCGGATGCACAACAGGCCCTGGCCGAGGTGCCGGTCAGCGCCACCGCGCGCTGCGCTGCCGTGGCACGCCTGGTGGCGCTGTCGCTGATCGGTCTGCGCCGTGACGGCGAGGCGGTCTACTACCACATGCTCGGCTGCACCCGCGCCTTCGCCCGGCACAAGGCCGAGGAGGCCACTCTCGCCAGCGCCTGGCAGATTCCTGCCCTGGGCTGAGCGCTCAGCAGGCCAGCTTCCGTAAAACCTCGGCCCGCATGGCTTGTTGGCGCTTCCAAGCCAGCGGGCTCATGCCCTGGCTTTTGGCAAACACCCGGCAGAAATGTGCTTGGTCGAAGAAGCCGCACTCCATGGCGATCTGCGTCAGCGACAACGGCGAGTCGCGCAGCAACTCCATGGCCTTGTCGACCCGCTGCTGGCGCAACCACACGTGGGGCGACAGCAGGGTGCTCTCCTTGAACTTGCGGGTGAAGTGGCTGCGCGACAGGGCGCAGGCCTCGGCGATTTCGGCGACCGAAATGCCGGCATCCAGGTTGGCCAGCATCAACTGTTTGGCGATCGCTTCCTGCCAGGCGGCGAGCTTGCCGGCCGATGCCTGCGACGGTGCGGAACCCTGGATGCCCTTCATGCTGATATCCCAACTGGCGCCTGGCAGCACCGCGGTTTGGCGGCGCCGTGCGACGTCGTGTCGCGGGGCAGTAGGGATTGTTGAAGAGGGCGGTGTTACGGGCGAGTTGCGTAATGTTAATTAAGGTTAAGGGTCGGCTTAACCTTGGCCCGCAGGCATTTAGTCCCAGTTATCGATGATCCCGCGCTGCAGGGCAATACTCACCGCGTGGGTGCGGTTACGGGCCTTGAGCTTGGTCATGATGCTGCGCATATGGCCTTTGACCGTATCCTCGGAGATTGCCAGCTGCGTGGCGATATCGCCGTTGCCCAGGCCCTGGGCGGTGCGCTGGAGCACTTCGGTTTCCCGCCGAGTGAGGCCATCCTCGGCGATGGTGGCGAGCAGCTCGCTGGCGATCGGCTCCGGGAAGTGGCGCTTGCCGGCGGCCAGGCAGTGAATGGCGCTGACCAGCTCCTTGCGCAGCATGCTCTTGAGCAGATAGCCACGGGCGCCGGCCTGCACTGCCTGCAAGGCGCGGGCGTCGCCGCTGTAGGTGGTGAGCACGGCGATGCAGGCATCGGCGAACTGCGCGCGAATCGCGCGGATCGCTTCGGTGCCATTGAGGCCGGGCATCTGCAGGTCCATCAGCGTCACGTCCGGGCGCAGTTCGGCGAACAGCGCCACGGCCTGTTCGCCGTTATCGGCTTCACCGACCAGCTCGATTTCCGGGTGGGCTTCGAGCACCGCGGCGATGCCTTCGCGAAGCAGCGGATGGTCGTCGACCACCAGCAGGCGAATGGGCGTGTCACTCATGGGGCGTTTCTCTCTGTGGTGGGCGGCCCTGGCGCGAGAACCAGCGGCGCCACGTTTGCCGGGTCTGGTCGGCATAGGACAGCGCCGCCTTGATCCGCAGTTCCACCCGGGTGCCGCCGCTGGCCAGCGCCTGCACGTCGAGCGTGCCACCGACCTGCGCCGCACGCTCATGCATGCCGCGCACGCCCCAGCGCTCAGGCCTGCCATTGGCTGTGGCGTAGTCGGCGGCGATGCCCTGGCCGTCGTCCTCAATGCGCAGACGCAAACCGCGCGCATCGTAATTCAGCATCACGGTGATCTGCCGCGCTTTGGCGTGGCGCATTGCGTTACTGATCGCTTCGACAGCGATGCGATAGGCGGCGTCCTGCACGGCGGCATGCAGCTGGCACTGGTCGCCGTTGACGTGCAGGGCGAGCTCGATGCCGGGTTCGTCCAGGCTCTGCACGAATCGGCTCAGCTCGGCCGCCAGCCCCAGACCGCCGGTGCCGGCTTGGCGCAGGTGCTGCACCCGCTCGCGGCCTTCCTGCATCACCTCGTCGGCGCGGTCCAGGGCACGCTCCAGCCGCGTGTGGGCCGTGTGATCGGTTGCCAGCGTATCGGCAGCTGCCTGGAAGCGCAGCATCAGACCCTGCACGCTTTGCAGCAGGGTATCGTGCAGTTCGCGGGCGATGCGTTCACGCTCACTCTGCTGGGCGTGCAGTTGCAGGCGCAGGCGCCGGCGCTCACGGCGCAGTGCACGGTGATGCAGCCACCAGAGCATCAGCAGCAGCGCCGCGCCCGTCGGCACATAGAACAGCGGGCGCAGGTAGAATGCCGGCGCCACGCTGAAGGTCAGCACGGTCGGGGCCGCCGGCTCGCCACCGCTCTGGTCGAACACCTGCACCTCAAAGCGGTAATCGCCCGCCGGCAGCCCGGTGTAGGTGGCGCGTCGCTGGCGCCCGGCCTCGATCCACTCGCTGTCAAAGCCCTGCAGCCGATAGCGGAAGGCCAGGCTTTGCGGGGCGCGCAGGTTCAGCGCTGCGTAGTCGATGACCAGGCGCTGGCTGCCCGCTGGCAGCTGCAGCGGGGCGGGCAGCGGCTGCGGAACGCCATCGACCTGCACGCTCTCGATCATCACTGGCGGCAGTGCAGCGACCGCCGGCTGGCGCGCCGGGTCGAGCAGGCTCACGCCAGCGCTGGTGGAGAACCACAGCCGGCCATCGGCGCCTACCACACCGGTAGGCAGCGGCAGTACGCGGTAGGGGTCGTTGGCCAGGCTGCCATCCAGGCTCACCGAGCGGTAGCGCAGGCGATAGCCCGGCTCGGCCAGAGCTCGTACTATCTCGGCCGCCGGCAACTGCAGGATGCCGCCCTTGCCATGTACCCACAGGTCGCCGTCGCGGCCGGGCAGCAGCGCATAGATATTGTCGAACTGGCCGTTGGCCGGCAGTGGCAGCATCTGCAAGCGCTTACCGTCGAAGCGCGCCAGGCCGTGTTGGCCGCCAAACCAGGAAACCCCGTGATGGTGCAGCTGCGCGGTCACGTGGCCGATCCGCAGCCCATCCGCTTCGCCCCACTGGCGCAGCCCTTCGCCCTGGCGGCTGACCAGCAGGTTGTCGCGGTAGCCGAACCACAGTCGCCCCTGTTCGTCGCGCCCGGCGCTGACCGGCATCGTCTGGCTCTGCTGTTCGCTGACGCCAGCCACCGCCTGCCATTGCTCGCCGCGCAGCACGAACAGCCCAAGCCCGTTGATTGACACCCACAGACTGCCGTCGTCGGCCTGGACCATCGCTCTTACCGAGGCATCCTCCGGCGCTTGCTCGGGCAGCCGGGCCTGCAACTCGGCACCGGCTGATGTGGCGTGCCAGATGCCATGGGGCCCCCCGGCCCACACGTCGCTGTCGGTGCCGGTGAGCAGGGCGGTCACCGGCTCGGCGATGGGCCAGCGCTGCAGCTCCCCGTTGTGCAGGCGCAGCAAGCCGCGGTTGCCGCTGGCTGCCCACAGCGCGCCATCGCTGGCCACCGCCAGTGCCGCGTTCAGGGTGCCGGCCGGCAGCGGCGCGGGGCTCAGTTCGCGCAGCCGAAAACGGTCGAGCCCGGCATTGCTACCGGCCCATACCGTGCCGTCGCGATCCTCCAGCAGCGGCCAGAGGTAATCGGCGCTCAGGCCTTCGCGGCGGGTCACCCACTCGGCGTGGGCAATGTCCAGCGGCAACTGCGCCTTCTGGTAACGGCGCAACCCGTTGCCCGGCGTGCTGGTCCACAGCCCGCCGGCGTCATCGAACAGCAGGCCATTGATTGGCGCATCCACCGGCTGGCTCTGCAGGTGCGACTGGTCGCCAGGCATCACGCGGTGCAGGCGGTTGAGGTAGCGTTCGGCGATCCAGATCGAGCCATCTGGCGCCTGGACGATCTGGCTGGGCCAGTCGAGGCCGCCGTCCACTTCGCTGAATTGCGAGGCGCCGGCAGGGCGCTGATAGAGGTGATGGTTGCTGGCGGCCCACAGAGTGCCGTCGCGGTCGAGGAAGACTGCCCGCGCACTTCTGGCGTTGAAGCCCTGCTCAGCGCTGACGGTGGTCCAGCGTTCGCCGTCGAAGCGGGCCAGCCCTTCATGGGCCGCCGCCCAGATAGTGCCGTCGTGATCCCGCGCCAACCCATACAGCGCGCCACCCGGCATGCCCTGGCCAGGAGCGAAGCTGCGCGTGCTGCGCCCCTGAATCAGCCGGGCACCGCCGGCGCGCAGGCCAACCCACAGGCCATCGTCCACTGCCAGCAGGCTGGCGACCGTGCCCAGCGGCTGCCCGTCGCTGGGCTGGTAAGCCGTGAAGTCGAAACCATCGAAGCGCAGCAGGCCGCTGTCGGCGCCCAGCCACAGATAGCCGTCGCGGGTTTGCGCCAGAGCGCCGACCTGATTGGGGCCGTCATCGTCGGCCATGGTCCAGCGATGGTGTTCGCGCTGCGCCAGCGGTTCGGCTTGTACCGGCATGCCTAGCACACCTGCCAGCAGCCAGGCGCAACAGCCTCTTACCCACAAGGGCTGGCGGCGAAGGTAAGGGGAGGCGAGGGCAGTCACGGCAGAAGTCGGGCGCATAGGGAAAAGCGGATTGTGCAACCGTGCCCGCGGGCGTGCCAGCGCCACCGCCGAATACCAACCGATTGACGGTGCCAATATCGCCCCACGCGAAGCGGTTTACAGGCGTACACTGAACTTGCAGCTGCCGATGCAGCTCTGATGGATCAGATCACACCAGCCAGGAGGGCGCAGCATGGGACCGGAAGACCGAGAGTGGTGGCGCGAAGGCCGCCGACAGCAGGGGCACAACGCCTCATGGGACAACTTCAGCGCCAAGCCCGATCCCAAGGGCAACAACGTCCTACGCATCCAGCGTCCCCTCAAACTCAGCACCACACCGGCCTACCTGCCATTACCCAGCCAGCCGCTGCTCGATAGCCCTGAAAACTCAGGCGTCCGCCGGATACTGCTAATCCTCGGCGTGGTAACCTTGGCGGCGCTGATCGTGGCGGGGTTTCTGGTGGTTTAGCGGCAACGCATACACGACGAAAAGGCTTATCAGGTGATAAGCCTTTTTGCGTTGTGGGCGCTGATAGCGCCCATCCAACCAGGTGGCTGCACGGTTTGCTACACGGCACATGCCGGCAATGGAATGTAGCGGTGAAAAACTGATCGTGATAGCGGAATCGGGCTTTGCCTTCTGGCACTTCTACCTAAAACCACCCACCACCCCGGTGATTACCAATATCGGCGCCGATGGCGCCGTACTCGGCAACCCTGTCATCGAAGTAGGGAACAATGTGATCGCTGCGTCGACTTAGGGGCTGCGAGTGGGGCGGGGTGGGGGGAGCACTTCTAGTCACTGCACATTTTTCGAGCGCAAACAAAAAAGGGCTTACCTTTCGGTAAACCCTTGTTTTTTTTGGTGGCTACGCAGGGACTTGAACCCCGGACCCCAGCATTATGAATGCTATGCTCTAACCAGCTGAGCTACGTAGCCGAGTGGCGCGCATTTTCCTTATCTGTCGGGGGGGTGTCAAGCCCTGGTGTAGAATAAATTTACGAACTTTCAACTGCTTAGGCGTCTGGCCTAGTTTTTCTCCTGCCGCGGCTCACTCAATTGATCTCCACGCGATTGCGTCCGTTCTGCTTGGCGCGGTAGAGCGCCTTGTCGGCGCGGCCGAGGGCGTTATCCGGGGTAGCATCCTGAGTGCTCAGTTGGGTGAGGCCGATGCTGAGGGTCAGGTGAATTTCCTCACCGTCGACGCGCAGCGGCTGGCAGGCCATGGCGTGTTGTACGCGACAGGCGAAGTCGCGTGCCGGAAAACTGTCGGCGCCGCTGAGCAGTACGGCGAACTCCTCACCGCCGATGCGCCCGGCGAGGTCACTGGTTCGTAGCTGCGCACGCAGGATGTCGCTGAAATGGCGCAGGGCGCGGTCGCCGATGCCGTGCCCCCAGCGGTCGTTGATCAGTTTGAAGTGGTCCAGGTCGCACATCAGCAGGCTCGAGGTGCTGATGTCGCGGCGTTGAATGCGTGCTTGTTCGGTTTCCAGATAGTTCATGAACACGCGGCGGTTGGCGAGCTGGGTGAGGGCGTCCATGGAGGCGAACTCGTGCAGTTCGCGCTCGAAGCGTTTGCGCTCGGTGATGTCGGTGACCATGCCATGCCAAACGACGCTGCCATCCGCTCTGCGCTGTGGTCGTGCTTCGCCCAGGTGCCAGCGCAGGCCTTGCATGGGTAGTTGCACGCGGTATTCGATGTGCCAGATGCAGACCTCGCGCAGGGCTTGTGCGCGAGATTGATTGAATATCTCCAGGTCGTCCGGGTGCAGGCAGCTATCGAGCAGTGTCGGGTTCTGCAGCATCTGTTCCTGGGTCACTTCGAACAGGTCGCGAACGCCAGCGCTGAGGTAAGTGAAGTGGCCACTACCATCCACCTGGCTACAGAACTGAAAGACCACACCTGGCACTTGGTCGGTCAGTTGGGTGATCAGCTCGACGTTCTGTTGCAGACGCTCGGACAGTGAACGCAGTGTGCTGATATCGGTGGTGATACCAAGCATGCGCAGGGGGTTGCCGCTTGCGTCCCGGCTGACCACCTTGCCGCGGCTGCATACCCATTTGTAACTGCCATCTCGGCAGCGCAGGCGATGCTCAACCTGATATTGCTCGGTCTGGCCGCTGATGTGGGACTGTATCGTCTGCTTCACCTGTTCGAGTTCGTCGGGGTGAACGCGCGTGTAGGCATCCTCAATACGGTTGCTCACTTCACTGGCTGTATAGCCAAGCATGGATTTCCAGGCGGCAGAGTAGTGGATCCTGCCAGTGCTCAGGTCGCGATCCCATACCCCGGTGCCGCTGCCCTGGATGGCCAATGCCAGCAGCGTTTCCTCGGCCTTGGCATGAGCCAGGGTGAGTATCTGGGCGGCGCTGTCTGCGATGTCCTGCAGTGACAGGTGCAGGTCGGTATCAATGCTTCGTGGCGTTGTGTCAGCCGCGTAAAGCACGCCCAGGCACTCGCCCGTATTAGTGTGCAACGGATACCCAGCAAAGCAGCTCAGGGGCTCGGGGCAGACCGTCGTTTCCTGAATCAGCAGTGCGGACTGGCCAAGTCGAGTGCGTGCGATCAGCAGTAACAGGGCATCCTGAATACTGTCGGACTGCGGAGAGTCGAGCTTTATTGGCTCATTACCGCTGCCGATGGTAACAACGCCACAGAGACTAAAGCCGGAACAGCGCTTGGCAAGGCGCAGCAGCGCATCTAGGCGCGCTGACGCAGTGCTGGCGGGCGACAATCCAGGGGCAGAACACTCACGGTCGGGTTTCACGGTTCAGCGCCTGCAGGGAAGGGCAGGGCCAGTATACTGCTGCGCCGCACAAAGCATAGGCCAATACTGGCAAAAAGCCGTATCGCAGGTCGCCTTGTACAACTATCGAGCTGCAGAAACAACAAAGCCGCGTCTTTCACGCGGCTTTGTCGGTCACGGCGAGGGCTCAGACGTTGAAGCGGAAGTGCATCACGTCACCGTCCTTGACGATGTATTCCTTGCCTTCCAGGCGCCATTTTCCCGCTTCCTTGGCACCGGCTTCGCCCTTGTACTGGATGAAGTCGTCGTAGGCGATGACTTCGGCGCGGATGAAGCCTTTCTCGAAGTCGGTGTGAATGGCGGCAGCGGACTGCGGGGCGGTGGCGCCGACCTTGACGGTCCAGGCGCGCACTTCCTTCACGCCGGCGGTGAAGTAGGTCTGCAGGTTGAGCAGCGAGTAACCGGCGCGGATCACGCGGTTCAGGCCGGGCTCGGTCATGCCCATGGTTTCCAGGAACATCTGCATCTCTTCCAGATCGTCCAGTTCGGCGATCTCGGCTTCGATCTTGTTACACACCGGCACGACGATGGCGCCTTCTTCCTCGGCGATGGCTTTCACCACGTCCAGGTGCGGGTTGTTCTCGAAGCCGTCTTCGGCAACGTTGGCGATGTACATCACCGGCTTGGTGGTCAGCAGGTGGAAGGTCTTGGCCAGGCGCTTCTCGTCGTCACCCAGGTTCTTGAGCAGGCTGCGCGCCGGCTTGCCTTCGGTGAAGTGCGGGATGAGCTTTTCCAGCAGCGCCTTCTGCGCCACGGCTTCCTTGTCGCCGCCCTTGGCGGTACGGGCGACGCGTTGCAGCTGCTTCTCGCAGCTGTCGAGGTCGGCCATGATCAGCTCGAGGTCGATGATCTCGATGTCGCGCTTGGGGTCGACGCTGTTGGCGACGTGGATGACGTTCTCGTCTTCGAAGCAACGCACCACGTGGGCGATGGCGTCGGTCTCGCGGATGTTGGCGAGGAACTTGTTGCCCAGGCCTTCACCTTTCGAGGCGCCGGCGACCAGGCCCGCGATGTCGACGAACTCCATGGTGGTGGGGATCACGCGCTCGGGCTTGACGATCTCGGCCAGGGCATCGAGGCGCGGGTCGGGCATCGGCACGATGCCGCTGTTCGGCTCGATGGTGCAGAACGGGAAGTTCTCAGCGGCGATGCCGGACTTGGTGAGGGCATTGAACAGGGTGGACTTGCCGACGTTGGGCAGGCCGACGATGCCGCAGTTGAATCCCATGGTGTATCCCTCGCGCCAATGGCGGTAGATGAAATTAGAGAGTGGCTTTCTGGCTGTGCAGCTTGCGCATCGCTACTGTCCAGTCACCGGCGAGTATTTCCGGGAGGACGCCCAAGGCGAAGTCGATGCTGGTATCCAGCAGTTCCTGTTCGCCCCGCGGCGCGCGGCCGAGGACGAAGTTGGAGACCATGCTGGCGTGTCCGGGGTGGCCGATGCCAAGCCGCAGGCGGTGGAAATTGTTCTGGTTGCCGAGCTGGGCAATGATGTCGCGCAGCCCGTTATGCCCGCCGTGCCCGCCACCCTGTTTGAGTTTGGCGACGCCGGGAGGCATGTCGAGTTCGTCGTGGGCCACCAGGATTTCTTCGGGCTTGAGCTTGAAGAAATTCGCCAACGCCGCTACGGACTGGCCGCTGCGGTTCATGAAGGTGGTGGGGATGAGCAGACGAACTTCGCGGCCCTGGTGATTGAACTTGCTCACCAGGCCAAAATACTTGCGATCAACGCTGAGATTGACGCGCTGGCTGTCCGCCAGGCGCTCAACGAAAAGGGCCCCTGCATTGTGCCGGGTCTGGTCGTATTCGGGCCCCGGGTTACCCAGGCCAACGATCAGTTGTACGGCAGTCATACAGGAGCCCTTTCTTGAAGCAGGCGTAGCGAGCCGGAGTTACTCGGCGGTGCTTTCGCCTTCGCCTTCGGCTGCGTCTTCTGCACGAACGCGCGGCAGGTGAACGCTGGCAACCGGCAGATCGCTACCGTGGGCCAGAGCAACCAGCTCAACGCCTTTCGGCAGTTTGATGTCGGACAGGTGAACGGTCTGGTCCAGATCAACGTTGGCGAAGTCGACTTCGATGAACTCCGGCAGGTCTTTCGGCAGGCAGGAGACTTCAACTTCGTTCAGCGAGTGCAGAACTTCACCGCCTTTCTGCTTAACGCCAACGGAGGTAGCTTCGTTGATGAAGTGCAGCGGAACGTGTGCGGTCAGTTTCTGGCCGGCAACCACGCGGATGAAGTCAGCGTGCAGAACGAAGCCTTTGGCCGGGTGGCGCTGCAGGGCTTTGATCAGAACGTTTTCTTTCTTGCCGTCAACGGTCAGGTTCAGCACGTGGCTGAAAGCTGCTTCGTTTTCCAGCAGCTTGGCGAAATCCTTGGCAACCAGGCTGATGGAAAGGGGAGCCTTGTCGCCACCGTAGATCACGGCAGGAACCAGGCTGGCGTTACGACGCAGGCGGCGGCTCGCACCTTTCCCCAGGTCGGAACGCGCTTCGGCATTCAGGGTAAATTCAGCAGTCATTTCACTTCTCCAGAATAACCAAACCGCCCGTTACGCTTGCGACCAGCGGCGGGGCGGTTCGGTGAAAGGCCTGGCCAGGTGGCCAGGCATGTTTCGTCAGGGGCGTTCCGGGTTAGCGGAACATCGCACTGATCGATTCTTCATTGCTGATGCGGCGTACCGCTTCAGCGACAACCGGCGCGATGTCCAGTTGACGAATACGCGAACAGGATTGCGCGGCGGCGGACAGCGGGATGGTGTTGGTCACCACCAGTTCGTCCAGTACCGAGTTCTCGATGTTCTCGATGGCACGACCCGACAGCACCGGGTGCGTGGCATAGGCGTACACCTTGGCAGCGCCGTGTTCCTTCAGAGCCTTGGCCGCGTGGCAGAGGGTGCCGGCGGTGTCGACCATGTCGTCGACCAGGATGCAGGTACGACCTTCCACGTCACCGATGATGTGCATCACTTCGGAGTGGTTGGCCTTCTCACGACGCTTGTCGATGATCGCCAGATCGACGCCTAGGCTCTTGGCCACGGCGCGAGCACGCACCACACCGCCGATGTCCGGGGAAACGATCATGAGATTGTCGAAGCGCTGATCTTCGATGTCGTCGACCAGTACGGGCGAGCCGTAGATGTTGTCGACCGGAATATCGAAGAAACCTTGAATCTGATCCGCGTGCAGGTCGACGGTGAGAACCCGGTCGATGCCTACCACGGTGAGCATGTCGGCCACGACCTTGGCGCTGATTGCCACGCGAGCGGAGCGCGGGCGGCGATCCTGGCGGGCATAGCCGAAGTAGGGGATGACAGCAGTGATTCGAGTCGCTGAGGAGCGGCGGAAGGCGTCGGCCATCACCACCAGTTCCATCAGGTTGTCATTGGTTGGCACGCACGTCGGCTGAATCAGGAAAACGTCCTTACCGCGGACGTTCTCGTTGATTTCGATCATGATTTCGCCGTCGGAGAATTTACCGACCGAGGCATCACCGAGGGGAATGTGCAGCTGACGAACGATACGTCGCGCCAGATCGGGGTTAGCGTTCCCCGTAAAGACCATCATCTTGGACACGCGCAGTACCTGCCGGCTGAGGGTAACCTGGATGAGTATAAAAATGGCAGGGGCGGCTGGATTCGAACCAACGCATGCCAGGATCAAAACCTGGTGCCTTACCGCTTGGCGACGCCCCTGTATCGTGTGTGACGCAATGCTGCTCAATTCGGTAGTACGAGCCACCCTTGGGTGGTTATGGCAGGGGCGGCTGGATTCGAACCAACGCATGCCAGGATCAAAACCTGGTGCCTTACCGCTTGGCGACGCCCCTGTAACGTATAACCGATGCTACGCATTCACTTCCTGGCCAGTTCTTGCAGCTTGCGGTGCAACATCGAAACGTTGGCACCCTGCGCAACAAAACTTGGCAGTGTGGCTGGAAGTTGGCGGGCGACTTTATCAGCATCGTCCCGGTTTGGGAAGCTCCCAAACACACAAGCTCCAGTGCCGGTCAATCTTGTCGGAACAAATTTGTTCAGCAAGATCAGCGCGTTACGAACAGCTGAGTAACGCTTCTCGACGACCGGCTGGCAGTCGTTACGACCACCCCCCTCAAGAAGGCTGCGAACTTTAATGGGCGGCGTATCGCGTGTCAACTCAGGGTCGGAGAAAACTTCTGCTGTGCTGACAAGCACTTGCGGTATGGCGACGAGAAACCACGGCTCGGGCAGCTCGACCGGTGTGAGTTTTTCGCCGACACCCTCGGCGAAGGCCGCGCGGCCGCGCACGAAGACCGGTACGTCGGCGCCCAGGCCGAGGCCCAGGGCCGCCAGGCGATCCTCGCCCCAGGCCAGTTGCCATAGGTGATCGAGGCCGAGCAGGGTGGTCGCCGCATCCGAGCTGCCACCGCCGATGCCGCCGCCCATGGGCAGGCGCTTGTTCAGCCAGATGTCCGCGCCCAGGCGGGTGCCGCTCTGCCGTTGCAATTGCCTGGCGGCGCGCACGATCAGGTTGCTGTCGTGGGGCACGCCGTCGATTTCGGTATGCAGGCGGATCACGCCGTCCTCGCGACTCCTGAAGCCCAGTTCGTCACCGTGATCGAGAAACTGAAACAGGGTCTGCAGCTCGTGATAGCCGTCGTCGCGGCGCCCGAGAATGTGCAGCATCAGGTTGAGCTTGGCCGGTGCCGGCAGGATCAGTTCGGCGTCAGCGGAAATGGCGTGGGTCGTCATTGGGCAATGGCTGGTAAGAGGGGATGAGTGAGTCGCGCAGGCTAGCGCAGCCGGTAGCCCGGGTCGAGCGCAGCGACGACCGGGATGATGATCCTGGGTATCGCTGCGCTCAACCGCGGGCTACGACGCGGGAATTACGAGCATAAAAAACGCGCGATGCGGAGGGGCATCGCGCGCAGGACTGGGGCGATTACTGGCCGAGGTGGCGCGGTTGCCAGTCCTTGATCACCAGGGTCACCTGAATATCGTGGCTTTCGAGGCGCAGGCGCTCGGGCAGCCAGTAGCCATCCTGTTCGGCGTAGCGGGTGTAGCTCACTTCCCAGCCATCCTGGCTGAGCTGCGCCAGGCGGCTGTCGGCGTCCAGGGTGATGCGGCTCTTGCTGTCCGGTGCGGGGAGGCCGCGAATCCACCACAGCAGGTGCGAGACGGGCAGGTTGAGGCCCAGTTGCTGTTGCAGCAGTTCTTCCGGTGACTCGGCCTGGTAGCGGCCCTGGTTGGCGACTTCCAGCTCAATCTTGCCGGGGCGCCCGGTCAGACGCGCCGCGCCGCGGCCCAGCGGGCCGGACAGGCGGATGTCGGCGTAGTCCTGGCGTTGCAGCCAGAACAGCGTGCCGCTGCCCGAGTCGCGTGGGGCACGGATGCCGACCTTACCGTTGATCTGCCAGCCATCGAGGGTGCCGATCTGTTGCTTGTGCGCCTGCCAGCGGGCGGGGTCGCCCAGGCCCTGTTCCACTGACTCGCGCGTGGACAGGCCGGAACAGCCGGCCAGCAGGGTGATCAGGGCGAGTACGAGTAGGGGGCGAAGCGACATCAGGGGGTCTCCGATCCGGTCAGGCGCTGCACGGTGCTGCGCAGAATTTCACTCTCGGGTTGTTCTTTCAGGGCGTCGCGCCAGATCTTCCGCGCTTCGCGCTGTTTGCCCTGAGCCCACAAGGCTTCGCCCAGGTGGGCGGCGACTTCGTGATCCGGGAAACGCTCGAACGCCTGGCGCAGCCACTTCTCCGCGTCGGCCAGGTTGCCGAGGCGGTAGTTGGCCCAGCCCAGGCTGTCGAGAATGGCGGGATCTTCCGGGTTGAGGTCGTGAGCTTTCTGGATCAGCTCCAGGCCTTCCTGATGGCGATCGGTGCGGTCGACCAGGGTGTAACCCAGGGCGTTGAGGGCCATGGCGTTGTCCGGTTCGCGCTCCAGGATCAGGCGCAGGTCGCGCTCCAGCTGCTTCAGATCGCCACGCGGCTCGGCGAGCATGGCGCGGGTATAGAGCAGGTTGATGTCGCCCGGGTATTGCTTGAGCGCCTTCTGGATCAGGTCCCAGGCCTGGTCGGGCTTGTTCTGCTTGGACAACGACTCGGCTTCGATTAGGTACAACTGCAGGGCGTACTCCGGATCGCTGTCGCGGGCTTCGGCCAGGTGCTTGGACGCTTCTGCGCCGCGGCCGTTGGCGACCAGCAGATCGGTCATGCGCGCCTGGGCGGGCAGGTAATCGGTGCCAGTGCCGACCATCGAGTAGGCGAGCAAAGCTTCATCCACTTCGCCGAGGGCTTCGTGGGCACGGCCGAGGTTGTATTGCGCCGCGTCGACGTGGGCGTCGCGCTGGATCAGCTCTTCCAGATAGACGATGGCCTCGCGCCAGGCTTCGGCCTCCATGCAGACCAGGGCCAGGGAGAAGCGCAGGTCGTCGTCTTCCGGGAATTGCTGCAGCAGCGAAGAGAATTCGCCACGGGCTTCATCCATGCGGCCCAGCTCGACCAACTGGCGGGCATAGGTCAGGCGCAGGCGTTTGTCGCTCGGGTTGCGCTCCATGCCTTTCTTGAGCAGCGGCAGCGCTTCCTCGCCACGACCCAGGCTCTGCAGCAGGCGTGCGCGCAGCAGCAGGGGGGCGGACTGATCCTGTTTGGCTTCGCTGGTTTCCAGCAGCTTCAGGGCTTCTTCGGCACGGCCGTCCTGCTGCAGGAGCAGGGCTTTGCCGAACAGCAGCTGGCCGTCGTTCGGGTATTTCTTGAGCAGGCGGTCGAAGCTCTGCAAAAGACCTGCGCGGGTGTCCGGGTCGGTTTCCGCGGCGGCCAGGGCGAGGAAGTCGAAATGCGTGTTGCCCTGGCGCTGGCGTACGCGCTCCATGTAGTCCATGGCTTCGTCGTAGCGGCCGGCGCGGGCCAGTTGCACGGCGGCGGCGCGCTGGGCGTCCATATCGTCGGGCGCGTTTTTGGCCCAGACCAGTGCAGTATCCAGCGCTTCCTGGTCGGCGCCCAGGTATTCGGCGATGCGGAAGCCGCGCTCGGCGACGCCGGCATCCTGGGTCGCGTTGGCCTGCTGCACATAGTTGCTCAGAGCAATGTCGAAGCGGTTGCGCTGACCGGCCAGTTCGGCGGTCAGCAGCGCCAGCAGGGTTTCCTGGCTGAACGAGCCGTAGTTCTCCGGCGCCTTGGCGGTGGCCTCGGTGCCTGGATCTTCCACGGGTACGTTGCCGTCCGGCGCGGACGGCGCAAAAGTCTGACAGCCACCCAGCAAGGCCAGGGCGGTGAACAACGCGATGGGTCTATTCATAAGAGGGGATGCGACTAACCTGCGGTTTTGGCCATCATGACACAAGCCGTTGGGCAAGCCCATGGGGCAGCCCGCGTGTCCTGGCGATGTGAGGTTGGACTGCCGAAGCCCGGGCGGGTTGCATTCAATCCGGGTGCACCCTTGTGGTGCTGGCGAAGTCATTCTCATTGCCGTCGATCAGCCCTGGCTATCGGCGCCATGCATGGTGCAATGGTTGTCCTGCACCGGCCGAAGTAGGACAATTACCGGCTTCCAACCCCCTGTCAGCGACGTGCATGGCCTTTATCGCCCTCGGTATCAACCACAAGACCGCTTCGGTGGATGTTCGCGAGCGCGTGGCTTTTACTCCCGAGCAGCTCGTAGAGGCGTTGCAGCTGCTTTGCCGCGACACGCCGAGCCGTGAGGCGGCGATCCTGTCGACCTGCAACCGCAGCGAGCTGTACCTCGAACAGGACGGCCCGGGCGTCGATGCGGTGCTGCGTTGGCTCGCCGATTACCACCATGTGAGCGTCGAAGAGCTGCGCGCCTGCGCTTATATTCACGAAGATGATGCGGCTGTTCGTCACATGATGCGCGTGGCCTCCGGCCTCGATTCCATGGTGCTCGGTGAGCCGCAGATTCTCGGCCAGATGAAATCCGCCTTTGCCGTGGCCCGCGAGGCCGGCACCCTGGGCCCGCTGCTGGGGCGCCTGTTCCAGGCCACCTTCAGTACCGCCAAGACCGTGCGCACCGATACCGCCATCGGCGAGAACCCGGTGTCGGTGGCCTTTGCCGCCGTAAGCCTGGCCAAGCAGATCTTCGCCGACTTGCATCGCAGCCAGGCGCTGCTGATCGGTGCCGGCGAGACCATCAGCCTGGTGGCCCGCCATCTGCACGACCAAGGCATCAAGCGTATTGTGGTCGCCAATCGCACCCTGGAGCGCGCCAGCAGCCTGGCCGAGCAGTTCGGCGCCCACGCTGTGCTGCTCTCCGACATTCCCCAGGAGTTGGTGCACAGCGACATCGTCATCAGCTCCACCGCCAGCCAGCTGCCGATCCTCGGCAAGGGCGCGGTGGAAAGCGCCCTCAAGCAGCGCAAGCACAAGCCGATCTTCATGGTCGACATCGCCGTGCCGCGTGACATCGAGCCCCAGGTCGGCGAGCTGGATGACGTGTACCTCTATACCGTCGACGATCTGCATGAAGTCATCGCCGAAAACCTAAAAAGTCGCCAGGGCGCGGCCCAGGCCGCCGAGGAACTGGTCGCCGCCGGCACCGACGATTTCATGGCGCGCCTGCGCGAGCTGGCCGCCGTCGATGTGCTCCGCGCTTATCGCCAGCAGGCCGAGCGCTTGCGCGACGACGAACTGGCCCGGGCCCAGCGCATGCTCGCCAATGGCGCTGCCGCCGAAGATGTGCTGGCCCAGCTGGCCCGAGGCCTGACCAATAAGCTGCTGCACGCGCCCAGCGTGCAACTGAAGAAATTCTCCGCCACCGGGCGCATCGATGCGCTGGGCGTGGCTCAGGAGCTGTTCGCTCTGGAAGAAGGCACGTCGTCCGGCTTGGTCAATAAATAAAAGGCATGCAATGAAAGCTTCGCTGATCAACAAACTCGACCTGCTGCACGACCGCTTCGAAGAGGTCACGGCACTGCTCGGCGACGCCGAGGTGATCACCAACCAGACCCAGTTTCGCGCCTATTCCAAGGAATACGCCGAGATCGAGCCCGTGATCGCCGCGTTTCGCGAGTTTCGCAAGGTGCAGGCCGACCTTGAGGGCGCCCTGGCGCTGCTCAAGGACAGCGACCCGGATATGCGCGAAATGGCCGAGGAAGAAGTCGACACCGCCCGCGCGCGCCTTACCGAGCTGGAAGACAGCCTGCAGCGCATGCTGCTGCCCAAGGACCCCAACGACGGTCGTAACGTGTTCCTCGAAGTGCGCGCCGGCACCGGCGGCGACGAGGCGGCGATCTTCGCTGGCGATCTGTTCCGCATGTACTCGCGTTACGCCGAGAAGCAGGGCTGGCGCGTCGAGGTGCTGTCGGCCAACGAAGGCGAGCACGGCGGCTTCAAGGAAGTGATCGCCCGGGTCGAGGGCGACAACGTGTTCGGCAAGCTCAAGTTCGAGTCCGGCGCACACCGTGTGCAGCGCGTGCCGGAAACCGAGTCCCAGGGCCGTATCCACACTTCGGCGTGTACCGTTGCGGTGTTGCCCGAGCCGGACGAGCAGATGGCCATCGAGATCAATCCAGCCGATCTGCGTGTCGACACCTACCGCAGCTCCGGCGCCGGCGGTCAGCACGTCAACACCACCGACTCGGCGATTCGCATCACCCACATTCCCACCGGCACCGTGGTCGAGTGCCAGGAAGAGCGCTCCCAGCACAAGAACCGCGCCAAGGCCATGGCCTGGCTGGCGGCAAAGCTCAAGGACCAGCAGGACGCGGCAGCTCACAAGGAAATCTCCGACACCCGCAAGCTGCTGGTCGGCTCGGGCGACCGCTCCGAGCGCATTCGCACCTACAACTTCCCGCAAGGCCGAGTGACCGACCACCGTATCAACCTGACCCTGTATTCCCTGGGCGAAGTGATCGCCGGCGGCGTCGATGCGGTGATCGAGCCGCTGCTCGCCGAGTACCAGGCCGATCAGTTGGCCGCGTTAAGCGACTGAACCGAAAGCAGGGGGGGAGCGGGGACTTCTTTATCCACTCAGGATGCTAGCGCCCCGATCCGCCCAGGAAGCCCGCCATGGCCACTATCGAATTTCTACTTAACAGCATTGCGCTGCCCGACTCACCGACGCCGCGCCTGGACGCCGAGCTGCTGCTGGCCCATGCATTGGGCAAGCCGCGCAGTTACCTGCGGACCTGGGCTGATCGTGAAGTCGAGCCAGCTGTCGCTGAAGCCTTCGCCGCCAGTCTGACGCGTCGGCGCAACGGCGAGCCGGTCGCCTATATCCTCGGTCGTCAGGGGTTCTGGAGCCTGGACCTGGACGTCGCGCCCCACACCCTGATCCCGCGCCCGGACACCGAACTGCTGGTGGAAACCTCGCTGGCGCTGCTGCCCGGTGGCCCGGCCAGGGTGCTCGATCTAGGCACCGGCACCGGCGCCATCGCCCTGGCATTGGCCAGCGAACGGCCGGCCTGGCAGGTCATCGGCGTCGACCAGGTGGATGAAGCCGTAGCGCTGGCCGACGGAAATCGCGCACGGCTGGGCCTGGCGAATGCTTCGTTCCGCCCGAGCCACTGGTTCTCGGCATTGGCAGGCGAGCGCTATGGGCTGATCGTCAGCAACCCGCCCTATATAGCCAGCGATGATCATCACCTGGGCGAAGGCGACGTGCGTTTCGAGCCGAGCAGCGCGCTGGTGTCGGGCGTCGACGGGCTGGACGATATCCGCCTGATTATCGAGCAGGCGCCTGCCTACCTGGCAGCGCCTGGCTGGCTGTTGCTCGAACATGGTTTCGATCAGGCAGAGATGGTGCGCGAGTTATTCAGCCAGCGCGGCTTCGTCGAGGTTCACAGCCGCCGTGATCTCGCCGATCATGAGCGCATCAGCCTGGGGCGGTGGCCACATGAATGAACACCTGAGCGACGAGGAACTGCTGCGCTACAGCCGGCAGATTCTACTCTCGCAGATCGATGTAGACGGGCAACTGCGTCTCAAGGGCAGCCGCGTGCTGATCGTCGGCCTTGGCGGCCTCGGCTCGCCCGTGGCCCTGTACCTGGCGGCGGCTGGTGTGGGCGAGCTGCACCTGGCGGACTTCGACAGCGTCGACATGAGCAACCTGCAGCGGCAGATCGCCCACGACACGAAGAGCATCGGCCGGAGCAAGGTCGACTCGGCACTGGCGCGGCTCGGCGCGCTCAATCCCCAGGTAACGCTGCGCCCCCATCGCCAGGCCCTGGATGCGGACTCCCTGGCCGCAGCCGTTGCGGCAGTAGATCTAGTACTCGACTGCTCGGACAACTTCACCACTCGCGAAGCCGTCAATGCCGCTTGCGTGGCGGCGCGCCGGCCGCTGGTCAGTGGTGCGGCGATCCGCCTGGAAGGGCAGTTGTCCGTGTTCGATCCGCGCCGCGAAGACAGCCCTTGTTACCACTGCCTGTACGGTCATGGCAGCGAGGCAGAGCTGACCTGTAGCGAAGCCGGCGTGGTCGGGCCGCTGGTCGGTCTGGTCGGTAGCCTGCAGGCGCTGGAAGCGCTGAAGCTGCTCGCCGGCTTCGGCGAGCCGCTGGTCGGCCGCCTGTTGCTGATCGATGCCTTTGGTTCGCGCTTCCGCGAACTGCGGGTAAAGCGCGACCCGGGTTGCGCCGTATGCGGGAATGGCGCCGATGCGTGACGCGCCGATCGGGGTATTCGACTCCGGCATTGGCGGTCTTACGGTATTGCGGGAAATCCGCACGCTGGTGCCGCAGGAAACCTTGTTCTACGTGTCCGATAGCGGCCACGTGCCCTACGGGGAAAAAAGCCCCGAGTACATTCGTGAACGCTGCCGGTTTATCGCCTCGTTCCTGCTCGAACGCGGCGCCAAGGCCTTGGTGCTGGCCTGCAATACCGCGACTGTTGCTGGTGTGGGTGAGCTGCGCACTCTTTATCCGCAGCTGCCGATTGTGGCCATGGAGCCAGCGGTAAAGCCTGCGGCAGCCGCGACGCGCTCTGGGGTGGTTGGCGTGCTGGCCACCACCGGGACGCTGAAGAGTGCGCGCTTCGCTGCCTTGCTCGACCAGTTCGCCAGTGATGTGCGGGTGGTCACCCAGCCCTGTCCGGGTTTGGTCGAGTTGATCGAGGCGGGGGATCTGCACGACCCTGCTTTGCTTGCTTTGCTGCGCGGTTACGTCGAGCCTCTGCTGGCCGAGGGCTGCGACACCCTGATCCTCGGCTGTACCCACTATCCCTTCCTGCGGCCGCTGCTCGAGCAGTGGCTTGACCCGTCGATCAGCCTGATCGACACGGGCGCGGCGGTGGCCCGGCAACTACAACGGTTGCTGGCCAGTCGCAACCTACTGGCCAACGGGCCGCGTGGCGTCGATCGCTTCTGGTGCAGCGGCGAGCCGGCGGCCATGCAACGGGTGTTGCCACTGCTTTGGGGGAGCGCCGAGCCGGTGGCCGTGCTGCCTGGAAATTAATTGGCCGTTAGGACAGTAAATATTTTTAGAACGAAGGGAACTTGTCTAAAGTCTGTAACTGTAGTTTTCACCCTGCCTCACTTAAAAGACTAAAAAAGTCCCTATACAAGGATGCTCCAATGAAGAAGCTGGTTGGCTTGGCCGCTGCAGTTGCGTTGTCTCTTGGGTCCGTTACAGCAGTTCAGGCCGCAGGCCTGAGCGTTTCCGTCGGCCAGACGGGCGACTCCACCATGGTTTACCGCCTGGGTGCGCAGTTCGATTTCAACAGCCGCTGGTTCGAAAGCAGCGTCGGTCATCTGGGTGGTTACTGGGATGCCGGTTACACCTACTGGCAGGGTGACGATACCGCCACCAACCACAGCATTTCGTTCGCACCGGTATTCGTTTACGAGTTCGCCGGGCAGACCGTCAAACCCTACCTGGAAGCCGGTATCGGGGTGGCAGCATTCTCCAGCACGCGTCTGGAGTCCAACGACCTGGGGTCGTCGTTCCAGTTCGAAGACCGCATCGGTGCGGGCCTGCGTTTCGCCGGTGGTCACGAAGTGGGCATCCGTGCGATGCACTATTCCAACGCCGGCATCAAGCAGCCGAACGATGGTGTAGAGGCGTATTCGCTGCACTATCGCTTCAACTACTAAGAACCTGTTCAATGTCTGCTGCGCGTCGGCACTGCTGCGTTAAAAACAGGCTCGGACTGCTCATTTACAGCTCGTAAACTCCGCGTCCTCGCCTGTTTTCGCCTTGCATTGCTCTAGCTCGCGAGACTTTGAACAGGCTCTAATCTGTAGCTGATGCAAAAAAACCGGGCCAAGGCCCGGTTTTTTTGCGCGGTTAGGCGCCAGGTCAGCGATAGATGCTGCCGATACCGCGGCGTTCTTCCAGGCACTCTGGCGCGCCCATTTCGAACTCGCGGCAGATCAGCGGGCGCACTTCGTAGATGGTGCAGCGCATGGTGTCGCGATCCAGTGCCGCGCACCAGCGATCGTCCAGGCGGCGCATCACTTCGCCGCCCCATTCGTCGCTGTCGATGAAACGCTCAGGCACACCGGTATCGGTGATCAGCATCACTTCCAGTTGGCAGCAGCAGGCCGCGCAGGTGCTGCAGCTGACCTGTTCGTCGATCTGGGTATGGGGAATCTGTAGGGCGTCGCTCATCGGCCTAGTCTACGCGAGGCTGCACGGCGCCACGCAAACCTTACATCGGGCGGGCAGCGTAGAGCCGGGCGAAACCATGCAGCAGTGGCAGCATGATGGCCCAGAGCAGCGCCACCAGTGCCAGAGTAGTGGCCTCGCCGAAGGGCAGGCGCAGCAGACCGAGCCAGGTGCTGGCGCCGTAGGAGAGTAGCGCGAAGCAGGCGCCAACGAGGCTGGCGCGCCACCAGGGCGCGGCCGTCCACTCCATGCAGTGATAGAGCGTGGTGCCCACCAGAAGCCAGACAAATGCCTGCCAGAGCGGAATCAACTGGCGCGCCTCACCGAAATCGAACAGGCCCAGCTGCAGCAGAAAGCTGTCCACGGCGCTACCGAACAGGAAGGCGCTGACCAGCAACTTGCCCTCGCGTTGCCAACTGCCGATACGCATCAGGTGTACCAGCAGTACCACCGCAACCACCCATAGCCAGTCGCCGCCGCCGAGTAGGCAGGCGAGCCAGCCGATTAAAAACAGCAGGGCGTTGAGCAGGTTTCTAGACACTCGATGCTATCCGGTTGCTGAACATAAAGGGCGCCGATGGTGCCTGTGCCAGCAATGTTGGTGCAAGCTTCGGGCGTGTCAGGAGATGTCCCGCTCGCTATGCAGCAGGCGGCGGCTTAGGGCCAAACGCAGGCGCGCAGGCAGCCGACCGAGGAGGCCGAGCGCAGCAATGAACGGGCCGGGAAAGGCGATTTCCAGCGGGCGCGCGTGTAGGCGCTTGGCGATATGCCGGGCGGCCTTGTCGGCTGACCAGCGCATTGGTGTGGAGTAGCCGCTGTTTTCCGAGTGCGCCGTGTCGACGAAACCCGGGGTGACCACGGTAACGGCGATCCCTTCCCGGGCCAGATCCACGCGCAGGGATTCGAGCAGGTAACGCACAGCGGCCTTGGCGGCCCCGAAGGCGCCGGCGCCCGGCAGCGGCAGGTAGGTGACCGCACTGGCAACACCGACCAGGTGCGGCGCTTGACCACGACGCAGCAGCGGTAGGGCAGCGACGATGCAGTGGCTGGCCGAGAACAGGTTGCCGCGCATCACCCGGGCCAAGGCGTCCGCCTCGAAGTTGCTGGCGTCCACATGTTCATAGACGCCGGCATTTAGAATCGCGCAGTCCAGCGCGCCCCACTGTTCGGCGAGCCTGGCGGCGATGGCGTCCACATCGGCGGGCTCGCCCAGATCGCCTGGCAGCACCAGCACCCGACCAGGAAAGCGCTCTGCCAGCACCTGCAGTGGCTCTTCGCGTCGCGCGCTCAGGGCCAGCAGATGGCCTTCTTTCAGCAGGCGCTCGGCTAACGCATGACCGATGCCACTGCTGGCACCGGTCAGCCAGATGCGCCGGCTGAACGCGCTCATGACGCCTCGCTGGCCGAAGGCAGGTTCTTGAAAGCGTCCAGCGCGCGTTGGCGGCTGGCGCGCAGGTCGACGATGGGCTTGGGATAGTCCACGCCAACGCCGAACAGGCTGGCCTGGCCCTTGCTGCCGGCGTGCGGATCGTGAATCGCCTTGTCGCTGAGTGAGGCCAACTCGGGCAGCCACTGGCGGATGAAGCGGCCGTCAGGATCGAAGCGTTGGGATTGGCTGATCGGGTTGAAAATACGGAAGTAGGGTACCGAGTCGGTACCGGTGGAGGCGCTCCACTGCCAGCCACCGTTGTTGGCGGCCAGATCGCCGTCGATCAGGTGGCGCATGAAGAAGCGCTCGCCCTCGCGCCAGTCGATCAGCAGGTTCTTGGTCAGGAACATCGCCACCACCATGCGCAGACGGTTATGCATCCAGCCGGTTTCCAGCAGCTGGCGCATGGCCGCGTCGATGATCGGGATGCCGGTGCGGCCTTCTTGCCAGGCCTTCAGGTCTTTGGCTGCGTTACGCCAGGGCAGCGCTTCGGTTTCCGGGCGGAAGGCACGGGCCATGGACACGTGCGGGTAACCGACCAGAATATGGGCGTAGAACTCGCGCCAGATCAGCTCGTTGATCCAGGTGACGGCGCCCTGGTTGCCGCTTTCGAACTCACCGCCGTTGGCATTCAGCGCCGCGTGCAGGCACTGGCGCGGCGACAGCACGCCGGCCGCCAGATACGCTGACAGCTGGCTGGTGCCGGGGCGAATCGGGAAATCGCGGTTATCGTGATAGTCCTCGATCCACTCGTCAGCGAAGCGCTGCAGGCGTTCACGGGCCGCTTCTTCACCGGCGGGCCAGGCATCGCGCAGCGCTTTGTTGGGTGTATCGAAACCGGACACCTGCTCGGGGATCGGGTCGCCAGCTATCTTCAATTTTTCTTGTGCCTTGGGCAGCGCTACCAGTTTCGGCAGGGCCGTATGCAGGCGCTGATAGCAGACGCCGCGGAACTGGCTGTAAACCTTGAAGTAGGTGCCGGTACGGGTCAGCACGCTGCCTGGCTTGAACAGCACGCGATCGAGGTGGCTGTGGAAATTCACGCCCAGCTCGTCTAGCGCCGCGCTCACGGCTTCATCACGGCGGCCTTCGTTGACGCCGTATTCCTCATTGACGTGTACGGCATTGGCCTGCAGTTCCTGGGCGAGGGTGCCAAGCACCTTTGGCGCGGTGTCCCAGTCATCCGCTGTGCGAATCAGCAGCGGCACGTTGAGGCGTTGCAGCTCGCGGCTCAGCTCGGTCAGGTTGCGCAGCCAGAAATCCACCTTGCACGGCGCATCATCATGCTGCTGCCACTGGCCCGGGCTGAGCAGAAACACTGCGACCGTGGGCCCGGCCTGCATGGCGGCGGTAAGGGCGCTGTTGTCGGTGATACGCAGGTCGGTTCGAAACCACATCAGTTGCAGCATGGGGCGTCCTATTCGAGCAGATGGCGATCTGCGAGGTTTTGCAGCGCCGCCAGCGGATCGGCGACCACGGTGACGTCCGCTGAGTCGGGAGCGCGGGCGACCAGTTGCTCGGCTTCCTGCTGATTTTCGATACCGATCAGCAGACAGGGTATGCCGTGGTCGCCCAGCCACTGCTGCAGGGTCGACTGGGCGTCGGTGTTGGAGTCGGCTTCGCAGAACAGCAGCAGTGCGCGAGGGCGACGGCGGCTGATGGCCAGCGGAAGCTCATCAAGGGGCATCGGCCCATCGAAGGCGTCCACCGGGCAGCCCGCGGTGCCGATCAGCCAGGCGCACAGCCACAGCTGTGGCGACATCGGCGACTGGCAAAGGTTGATCAGCATCAGTGGCTGGCCTTGGTGCTGACGATTGTCGTGATACACCCGTGCGCCCAGCTTGCTGCGCAGCCAACTATGCAGGAACAGCCGTTCGGTGGCCGCTCCGGGCAGTTGTGGCCAGCGTGCTTCGAGGGTCACCAGCAATGGCAGCAGCAGATGCTGGCAGAGGATCTGCACCGGATAGAGCGCGAGCTCGGCGTTGAAGCGTTCATCCAGCTGGCGCTCGTCCAGTGCGTGGATGGCATCGCACAGGCGGTCACGTTTCTCCTGCCACTGCGAAGCCTGCTCGGCAGGCAGCGGCTGGTCGGCGCGCAGCAGGCTTTTCACTTGGCCGACGGAAACGCCTCGATTAAGCCAGCCGAGTACGGTCTGGATGGTCTGCACCTGCTCAGGTGAATACAGGCGGTGGCCCTTGGCGGTGCGGTGCGGGACGATCAGGCCGTAGCGGCGCTCCCAGGCGCGCAGGGTCACCGGGTTGACGCCAGTGATGCCGGCCACGTCGCGAATCGGCAGATAACCGGCGGCTACCAGGTCCTGCGCAGTGCCTGGCTGATTGGAAATTGGCCGGCTCATATGGCGTTTCGCAGGCTGAGGTTTTCCGGGTGCGGCTGCAGGTAGACCTGCTGGGCGATGTAGCGATCCGGGTGCTGACGGAAATGGTGCTTGAGCAGGGTCAGCGGCACCACCAGCGGGATGATGCCCTTGCGGTACTGGGTGATCAGCTGCTGCATTTCCTGCTTTTCCTCGGCGCTGAGGGCGCCCTTGAGGTAACCGCTCAGGTGCTGCAACACGTTGCTGTGGGTGCCGCGAGTGGCGCAGCGCTTGAGGGCGGTCATCAGCTCGGCGATGTAACGGCCGGCCAGTTCGTCCAGATCCTGCGCGGAGAGGTCGCTCAGCATCTGGCCCAGGCGCTTGTAGCGCAACGGGTCCGTGGCCATCAGCAGGTACTTGTGGCGGGCGTGGAATTCGATCAGCTTGCTGCGGGTCAAGCCCGACTCACAGAGTGTCTGCCACTGCGAGTAGGTGAACACGCGGGTCAGGAAGTTCTCGCGCAGCACCGGGTCGTTGAGGCGGCCTTCTTCCTCGATGGGCAGGTTCGGGTGTCGCTCGCAGAGCACGCGGGTGAAGATGCCGCGGCCTTTGGGTTCGCTAGGATGGCCATTATCCTGGTAGACCTTGACCCGCTCCAGGCCGCAGGACGGCGACTGCTGCATGACGATATAGCCGCTGATCGCCGGCAGTTCGGCTGCAACCTGTTCACCGTAGGCGGCTAGCGCATCGGTGTGATCCTGATCTGGATGCACGGTGCCTACCACGCGCGGCGCGGCCGGGTCGCCGACCAGACGAATGGGCTCGCGGGGCGTGCCCAGACCGATGGCCACTTCGGGGCAGTAGGGTATGAAATCGAAGTACTCGCTGAGCTGTTCCAGGCACAGCCTCGACGCCTTGTGGCCGCCGTTGTAGCGAACTTCGGCTCCCAGCAGGCAGGCGCTGACGCCGAGTGTGGGTTTTCTGCGGTACTGCGGGCTGACGGACATGGCGCACCTTCAAAAATGACCTTGTACAAGGCTTTGTTTCTGTACAGGGTTATTTCATCTTAAGCCTGATCTTGTACAAGTCAAATTTCGTGTACAGGGTTATAGGCATAGAGCCGGTCAATTCAGCCAGGTTCAACGCCATCCCATCAGCCAGCGTTCGCCGTCCTGCAAGTCACGCCAGTCCAGGCGCTGGACGCGCTTGCTAAGCACCGCCTGCAGCTCCACTTCGAGCACGGTGCCTTCTTCGTCGCAAAACAGTTCGGTGACCAGAAAATGCTTTTCGCGGTTTTGCGGCGTTGCTGCCGTCCACTTCGACAGCAGCAGTTTGCGTGGCGTCAGCCGATGTTTGGCGGCGCTCATTGGTTATGGGCGATCAGTTTGCGGGCTGCTTCCTGGCCGCTCAGCCAGGCGCCCTCGACACGGCCAGACAGGCACCAGTCGCCGCATACGTACAGGCCCAGGTCGGCATCGGCCAGGGCGCCAAGTTGATGAGCACCGGACGGGCGCGCATACAGCCAGCGATGGGCCAGGCTGAACACCGGCGCGGGCACGGCGCAGCCGATCATTTCCGCGAAAGCGCCGTGCAGCTGTTCGATCACCTGATCTTTAGCCAGATCCAGATGTTGGCGGCTCCAGGTGCTACTGGCGTGCAGCACCCAGGTGTCGGGGATGGCATCGCGCCCCGGTTTGCTGCGGTTGCGTGCGGTCCAGTCGAGCACCTCGTCCTGCACGAAGCAGCCCTCCAGCGGTGTCTGTAGCGGCTCGGCAAAGGCCAGGGCTACCGCCCAGGTCGGTTCCATGGTTACCCCGGCTACGGTGCTGGCCAACTTTGGTGCGGCCGCCAGCAGGGCGCTGGCCTGTGGTGCGGGAGTGGCAATGATCACCTGGGCGAACGGGCCGTGACTCTCGCCGTCGGCATCGAGCAAGTGCCAGTGCTGTTCGCCGCGAAACACCTCGGTGATGCGGCAGGAAAACTTCACCGGCAGCGCACCGAGCATGGCACGGGTAATGGCGCTCATACGCGGTTTGCCGACCCAGCGCATCTGCTCGTCGGCCGAGGGGCTGAGCAAGCCGTTTGCGTATTGGTAGAGGTTGGGCGTCCAGGGTTCGACCCAGCCGCGGGCCTGCCATTGGGCCACAGTGGTGGCGAAGCGGCGATCACGGGCGGTGAAATACTGGGCGCCGAGGTCTAAGGCGCCAGCGTCGCTGCGCTTGCTGGCCATACGGCCGCCGCTGCCGCGACTCTTGTCGAACAATTGCACGGTGTAGCCGGCGGCGTGGAGCGCCTCGGCGGCGGACAGGCCGGCAATGCCGGTGCCGATGATGGCGATGGGAGCTGCGTTGGTCATGGTTACCTCACCTGCTGTCGAGTCGCCGCGACTGCCTGTCGTCGACTCGCTGGGCCTCAGGCTACGCCTCGAACATCGCTCGTACAATGTGCAGGGCATGCACGAGCGCGTTCGTGTCGGGCAGTATCTGCAGCCAGGGCATCTACTCTTCAGAATAGGTGCGCCCGACAATAGTTTCCCCCGTTTCCGTCGGCGGCAGGCGGGGGCGCGGATTGTTCTTGAGCAAGCTTACACGCGTCGTGTCGAACGCTGAGACACAGCATAACGAGGAGTCTGTCATGCATATCCTGATCACCGGCGGTACCGGCCTGATTGGCCAGGCGCTCTGCCATCAGTGGGCCGCTCAGGGCCACCAGCTGACCGTGTTGAGCCGGCGCCCCGAGCAGGTGCCGGTGCTGTGTGGCACGTCCGTGCGGGGCGTCGCACGCCTTGAGGACATCAGCGACGAGCCCCTCGATGCGGTGGTCAATCTGGCTGGCGCGCCGATTGCGGACCGCCCCTGGAGCAAGGCGCGCAAGCAACTGTTGTGGGAAAGCCGTATCGGGCTTACCGAACGCCTGGTGAGTTGGCTGCAGCGGCGCGAGCAGAAGCCGGCGGTGCTGCTATCCGGCTCGGCGGTCGGCTGGTATGGCGATGCCGGCGAGCACATCATCGACGAGCAGGCCAAGCCAGGCGCTGATTTCGCCGCGCAGCTGTGCATCGCCTGGGAGGAGACCGCCCAGCAAGCCGAGGCGCTGGGCATTCGCGTAGTGCTGCTGCGTACCGGTCTGGTGCTGGCCAAGGAGGGCGGCATGCTCAAGCGCATGGCCACGCCGTTCCGCTTCGGTCTCGGTGGGCGCATCGGCAGTGGACGCCAGTGGATGCCTTGGATTCATATCGCCGACCAAATCGCCCTGATTGATTTTCTCTTGCAGCATGAGCAGGCGCGCGGTCCCTATAATGCGTGCGCGCCACATCCGGTGCGCAATGCCGAGTTCGTCAAGGAGCTTGGTCATGCGGTGCACCGGCCCACGCTGATGCTGCTGCCGGGCTTCGCCTTGCGCGCGGCCCTTGGCGAGATGTCGCTGTTGTTGCTTGGCGGCCAGCACGCGTTGCCGGCCAGGGCGCAGGAGGCAGGCTTCGAGTTTCGCTTCACCCGCCTGGACGTGGCGCTGGTCGACCTGCTGAGCCTTCACTAACACCTGTTCGCGATCCGGCTGGGGCTTGATCGCGACACCTTCAAGGGATATTGCATGACCGATCACGCCTTACTGCTGGTCAACCTCGGCTCGCCGGCGTCCACCGAGGTCGCCGATGTGCGCAGTTATCTCAATCAGTTCCTGATGGACCCCTACGTGGTCGACCTGCCCTGGCCGCTGCGCCGACTGCTGGTTTCGCTGATCCTGATCCGCCGCCCGGCCCAGTCAGCCCACGCCTATGCGTCGATCTGGTGGCCGGAAGGCTCGCCGCTGGTGGTGCTCAGCAAGCGCCTGCAGGAAGCGATGAAAAACCAGTGGACCCACGGCCCGGTGGAACTGGCCATGCGCTACGGCGAGCCGTCGCTGGAAACCGTGCTGGCACGCCTGGCCGGGCAGGGCATCACCCAGGTCACCCTGGCGCCGCTTTACCCGCAGTTCGCCGACAGCACCACTACCACGGTGATCGAGGAAGCCAAGCGTGTGGTGCGCGAGCGCAAGCTGCCGATCCGTTTCTCGATCCTGCCGCCGTTCTTCCAGGATCCCGATTACATCGAGGCCTTGGCCGACAGTGCTCGTCCGTACCTGGAGAAAGACTTCGATCACCTGCTGCTGAGCTTCCACGGTTTGCCGGAGCGCCACCTGCGCAAGCTCGATGCGACCAATCACTGTCTGCGCGGGCCGGACTGCTGCCGCACGGCATCGCCCCAGGTGCTTGCCACCTGCTACCGGGCCCAGTGCATGCGCAGCGCCGAAGCCTTTGCCACGCGCATGGGGCTGCGCCCGGAGCAGTGGTCGGTGTCGTTCCAGTCGCGCCTGGGCAGGGACAAGTGGATCGAGCCCTACACCGAGGCGCGCCTCGACGAGCTGGCCGCGCAAGGTGTGAAGAAACTTTTGGTGATGTGCCCGGCCTTCGTCGCCGACTGCATCGAGACCCTGGAAGAGATCGGCGACCGCGGCCGCGAGCAGTTCGTCGAGGCCGGCGGTGAAAGCCTGGAGCTGGTGCCTTGCCTGAACGACCACCCCAGCTGGGTGGAGGCGCTCAAGCGGCTGTGCGAGCGAGCCCCGCAGAGCGTGTAAAAAAATGCCCGGCTAGTGCCGGGCATTTTTCTTTGCTTCTCAGATGTCAGGCGCCTCGTCGGCAGCCTTGCGTTTCCACCCATCGTTGCCGGGCAGAATCAGATTCAGCAGGATCGCGACGATGGCGCACAGGGCGATGCCCTTGAGGCCGAAGTCGTCCGGGCCGTCGCCGGTGCCGATCAGTACGCCGCCGATGCCGAATACCAGGGTCACCGAAACGATCACCAGGTTGCGCGCCTCACTGAGATCGATGTTATGGCGGATCAGGGTGTTCATGCCCACCGCGGCGATTGAGCCGAACAGCAGACACAGGATGCCGCCCATCACCGGTACCGGAATGCTCTGCAGGATGGCGCCGAACTTGCCGATGAAGGCCAGGGCGATGGCGAAGATCGCTGCCCAGGTCATGATCTTCGGGTTGTAGGCCTTGGTCAGCATCACCGCGCCAGTGACTTCGGCGTAGGTGGTGTTGGGCGGGCCGCCGAACAGACCGGCGGCCGAGGTGGCCAGGCCGTCGCCGAGGAGGGTGCGGTGCAGGCCTGGCTTCTTCAGGTAGTTCTTGCCGGTTACGCCGCCCACCGCGATTACGCCGCCGATATGCTCGATGGCCGGTGCCAGGGCGACCGGCACGATGAACAGGATTGCCTGCCAGTTGAATGCCGGTGCGGTGAAGGCCGGCACCGCCAGCCAGGGCGCATCGGCCACGTGGCCCAGATCCAGGGCGCCGAAATAAAGCGACAGGGCGAACCCCACCACGACGCCGGAGATGATCGGCACCAGGCGGAAGATGCCACGGCCGAACACGGCGACGACCAGCGTGGTCAGCAGGGTCGGCATGGAGATCCACATCGCCGTGCTGTAAGGCAGCAGCACGCTGCCGTCACCGGCCTTGCCCATGGCCATGTTGGCGGCGATCGGCGCCATGGCCAGGCCGATGGAAATGATCACCGGGCCGATCACCACCGGCGGCAGCAGGCGGTCGATGAAACCGGTACCCTTGATCTTCACGGCCAGGCCGAGAAAGGTGTAAACGAAGCCCGCCGCGACTACGCCGCCCATGGTTTCCGCCAGGCCGAACTGGCCCTTGGCGAGAATGATCGGGGTGATGAAGGCGAAGCTCGAGGCCAGGAACACCGGTACCTGGCGACCGGTGACGATCTGGAACAGGATGGTGCCCAGGCCCGCCGTGAACAGCGCCACGTTGGGATCCAGGCCAGTGATCAACGGCATCAGCACCAGCGCGCCAAAGGCCACGAACAACATCTGGGCGCCGGACAGCACCTGGCGCCACAGCGGATCGTTGAATTCGTCGCGCATCGATCAGGCGTCCTTCTGCTTGGTGCCGAAGATCTTGTCGCCGGCATCACCTAGGCCCGGGATGATGTAGCCGTGTTCGTTGAGGCGCTGGTCGATGGAGGCGGTGTAGATCTGCACATCCGGGTGCGCTTCATTCACCGCCTTGATACCTTCGGGGGCAGCGACGAGCACCATGGCGCGGATTTCCTTGCAGCCAGCCTTTTTCAGCAAGTCGATAGTGGCGACCATGGAACTGCCGGTGGCGAGCATCGGGTCGATGATCATCGCCAGGCGCTCGTTGATTTCCGGCACCAGCTTTTCCAGGTAGGTGTGCGCCTGCAGGGTTTCCTCGTTGCGGGCCACGCCGACGGCGCTGACCTTGGCGCCCGGAATCAGGCTGAGCACGCCGTCGAGCATGCCGATGCCTGCGCGCAAAATCGGCACCACGGTGATCTTCTTGCCGGAGATCTTCTCGACCTGCACGGGACCCGCCCAGCCTTCGATTTCATAGGTTTCCAGGCGCAGATCCTTGGTCGCCTCATAAGTGAGCAGGGCGCCCACTTCCTGGGCCAGCTCACGGAAGTTCTTGGTACTGATATCCGCGCGGCGCATGAGGCCGATCTTGTGGCGAATCAGCGGGTGGCGGATCTCGAGGACGGGCATTGCGGGTCTCCGGCAAAAATGGGCAAAAAACACGCTAGATTAAAGCATTGCATTGCAACTTGGCGCTGCCGATATGGAACTTTTTGCATTCGTCGAGCAACGGCTGTGCCATTTGTCGTGTGTCGCTGCCGGCGCTTGCGCCTTGTCAGGCGGATGCGTAACGTGGCCGACTTTTTTCTGACCCGGTGAAAAATCCCGCGCCGGGGCCACCCATGCGGAGCCGCCTGCGCCCGCCAACGAGGACACCCTATGTCTGCCGATCTCGCCCACATCCGCCAGGTCATGGCCGAAGCCGACTGCCTGTACAGCGAAGCCGACGTGGAAGCCGCCATCACCCGCGTCGCCGCCGCCATCAACGCTGATCTGGCCGAGCGCAACCCGGTGGTGTTCTGTGTGATGAACGGCGGGCTGATCTTCTCCGGCAAGCTGCTCACCCAGCTCGACTTCCCCCTGGAAGCCAGCTACCTGCACGCCAGCCGCTACCGCAACCAGACCAGCGGCGGCGAGCTGTTCTGGAAGGCCAAGCCGGAAGTGTCGTTCATCGACCGCGACGTGCTGATCATCGATGACATCCTCGACGAAGGGCACACCCTGGGCGCGATCATCGATTTCTGCCACCACGCCGGTGCCGCCAACGTGCACACCGCGGTGCTGATCGACAAGGATCACGACCGCAAGGCACGCCCGGACCTGAAGGCCGATTACGTGGGCCTGCCGTGCATCGACCGCTACATCTTCGGTTACGGCATGGACTACAAGGGCTACTGGCGCAATGCGCCGGGCATCTATGCGGTGAAGGGGCTCTGAGAGCCTGTTCCCGATTTTTTGGGCGACATGAAAGAGACGGCTACAAGGCAATAGCAGCCGTTCGCGTAACCCGTAGGAGGGGCTTCAGCCCCGAGCTTTTTATCAAGGCAAACAAAGAGCTCGGGGCTGAAGCCCCTCCTACAAGTACTCCGTTCACCGGCTGCTAACGCCACTTTGCAGGCAAAGCGCTGAAATCACCCCCGAAGATCGTGAATGGCTTCCAAGCCCCTCGGCTGGCTGGCACGCGATTCAGGCGTCGCTTGGCCAGCTCTCGCAGATCGCTCGCGCCTGGGGCAGATCGCGGGCGTAACTGAGGCGCCCGTGGGCCCGCTGCAGGCCAGCCCTACGCAGCTTCAGGCGCAGTGATGGCGACGCGCCGCTGATGATCAGGGCGATGCCCTGCTGGCGGTATTCCAGCACGGTGCTGTGCAGGGCGGCGAGGGCGGTCATGTCGAGCATCGGCACGGCGCTGACATCCAGAATCACCACGCGGATATGCGGATCGAGCCGGCGCAGCGCTTCCAGTGTGCGCTGCGCCGCGCCGAAGAACAGCGGCCCGCGGATGGCCAGGGCCAGCACGTGTTCGGGCAGGTCGCTCAGGGCCTGATGGCCGTTGCGCGGCAGGCGCTGGGCATCGGTCAGCTCGCTCATCCGTTTGATGAACAGCCCGGCGGCCAGCAGCAGGCCGACGCCCACCGCCAATACCATGTCGAACAGCACCGTCAGCGAGAGGCAGGTGAGCAGCACCAGCACATCGCTGCGCGGCGCGATGCGCAGGGTATGAGCCACGTGATGGGCCTCGCTCATGTTCCACGCCACGATCAGCAGCAGAGCGGCCAGCGCGGCCATCGGCAGGTAGCTGAACAGCGGGGCGAGAAACAGGATGGCCGCCAGTACCACGCCAGCATGAATGATTGCGGCGAGCGGCGAGCGCGCGCCGGCCCGCACGTTAGTGGCGCTGCGGGCAATGGCTGCGGTGGCGGTGATACCACCGAACAGCGGTGCGACCAGATTGCCGATGCCTTGGCCGAGCAGTTCGGCATTGGGGTCGTGCTTGCTGCCGGTCATGCCGTCGGCCACCACCGCGCAGAGCAGCGACTCGATAGCGCCGAGCATGGCGATGGCGAAGGCCGGCGCCAGTAACTGGCGGATCAGTTCGAACGACAGCACCAGCGGCTGACCATCGGCGCCCGGCAGTTGCCAGGGCCAGGCGAAGCTCGGCAGGAAAGGTGGAATGCCTGGGTAGCTGACGCCGTCGACGCTGTAACTGAAACGCTCACCGAGGGTCGCTACCGGCAAGCCACCGTGTTCCAGTGCCAGGCCCAAGAGCGCACCGACCGTCAGCGCTACCAAGTGCCCGGGTACCCGCGGCACCAGCCGCGGCCAGACCAACAATACGCCGAGGCACGCCAGCGCAACCATCGTGTCCCCGGGCTGGATGCCTGGCAGCGCCTGCCAGAGCATCTGTATCTGCTGCACGTAGTGGCTCGGCTGCCCGGCCAGTTGCAGGCCAAGCAGATCCTTGAGCTGCAGGGTGGCGATGACGATGCCGATGCCCGCGGTGAAGCCAAGGGTGACCGGGTAGGGCACGAACTCGATCAGCCGCCCGGCCTTGAGCAGGCCCAGGGCGATCAGGATAAGCCCGGCCATCACCGTGCACAGCAGCAGGCCGCCAATGCCGAACTGCTGGGTAATCGGCAACAGGATCACCACGAAGGCCGCCGTAGGGCCGGAGATGTTGAAGCGCGAACCGCCACACAGGGCAATCAGCGGTGCGGCGACCAGCACCGTGTAGAGGCCGTGTTGCGGCGCTACACCGACGGCGATCGCCAAAGCCATGGCCAGTGGAATGGCGATGATGCCCACCGTGAGGCCGGCAGCCAGGTCGCCGCGCAGGCTGGCCCAAGAGTAGCCACTACGCAGGCTCTGGCGGCAGGCGGCGAACAGGGTAGGCATGGCGGCGCTTCCTGAAAGGAATGCCGGCAGTATAGAACGGCGCCGGACGCCCGGGTGTTGACTTAGGTCGCGTACCGCCTTGCCTGTGGCGGTGATAGGAGCGCCGGATGCGCGGTGCGTTGAGCGCTCGTCACGCCAGGGGTACACTGCCGGCCCCGTGTTCTGGTTGGCTGGAGTGAGCGATGCGTAAAGACAAGAAGCAGGTCATTGGTGACGACATCAGCGATGAGCAGATCAAGCTGTTCCTCGCCGTGGAACCGGCCGATGCCACGCCGCCTTCGCTGCACAAACTGGTTAAAGCCTACCGCGGCCTGCGTGACCACGACTTCGAACGTTTCCTGGGCTTCTTCGTCGAGGCCGGTTACGACCTGGATGCCAAGGACGCTGACGGTAATGACTTCGTTGCCTTGATCCAGGATCAGCGCAATGCTGAGGCCTACGTCGCGGCAGTCAAAGCTGCTCGCGGTTAAAAACCTGTCCACGAGTTTTTAGGCGACGTGAAAGAGGCTGCTACAAGGTAGAAACAGAAGCTCAGCGATTGCGTAGGAGCGGCTTTAGTCGCGAGTTTTTATTAACGCAAACAAAGAGCTAGGGGCTAGAGCCCCTCCTACTAAAGCCACGCGTTCACCGGCGGCGACATCCAGTCGTCGCCTATCTGATCAGCACAGCAAGCTAATCGCCGCGCTTGCTGTCGATCCGTTCCAGGCGATTGCCTTCGAAACGCAGAAAGTAGTTCATGCCGTTGCGCGGCCCATAGCTCCATTCTTCGATCTGCACCTCATGGGTGAAACCGTAGCGGTCGGTCTGATCCTTGTAGCCGATGAACGAACGGTTGTTCGGTTCGCCGCATTTGGCCTGTACTTCGGCCGTGGTGTCGCCGGTGCTGGCGATCGCTCTGTCGCAGCGCCAGGTCGAGGCATTGGCGGTGCCGGCCAGCAGCACCAGCAGGGCGCAGGGAAATAGTGTCTTGATCATGGTCATTGCCGGCGTTTGCGCTCGATGCGCGTTAGCCGATTGCCCTCGAAGGTCAGGATGGTAAACATGCCGTTGCTGGGCTCGTAGGCCCATTCCTCGATATTGGTTTCGCGCCGGTTGTAGGGGCCGACCGTGTAGCCGACCGGGTCACGGAACGCGGGCTCACCGCATTTCTGCATCACCTCGAAGGTACGATCACCAAGGTTCACCAGCTTGCTGCCACAGCGTAGCGTGTCGGCGTGACTCAGCAGTGGGCTGGCGCATAACACCAGCAGCAGACCTAGTCGTTTCATGCTTGTCACTCGCTGCCCAGATGAAGGGGAGTGGCCACACGGCCATCGGGTTCTGCCTGGCCGAGGTTGACGTCGAGCAGGTAGATGCGCTCGTCCGCCAGTTTGTCGCGGTCCACCAGGTAATCCTTGATCGCCGCCGCGCGCTGCTGCGCGAGCTGGCGCTGCAGACCGCGGCTGTCACTCCAGGATGCCAGGACCGCCGCATGCAGTTTGGCGGTGCGTTCGTCATCGCTCAGTTTGGCCCATTCGGCCGGCGGCTGCTGCTTGAGGCGCGCGCGGTAGATGCCTTCGAGTAGTGGGGCTTTCTCGTCCTCGGGCACCACCAGCTCCTCGGCACTGCCCGGCACCTTATCGCCACGGCGCTGCATGATGCGGTACAGGTAATCCTGATATTCGCGTTGCAGGCGTCGCTCTGCGAGCAGCGGGCCGTCGGCACTCTGGGCAGCTGCGCCTTCGATTTCCAGGCGCAGGGCGGGGCGTTCCTGCAGGGCGTCAGCCAGGGTGTCCAGAGTCTTTTGCGCCTGCTCGTCGAGCTCGGCGCTGCCAGGGGCGAAGGCCACGGTGCTCAGGTCCATGTCGCTGCCGCCCCTGACGAGCCCACCGATGAACTTGAACGGTGCCTGGGCGGTGCGCAGCACCAGGTTGCGCAAGGTCTGCCAGACGATGGGCATGACGCTGAATTGCGGGTCGTTGAGGTTGCCCTGCAGCGGCAGTTCCAGGGAGATGCGCCCCTGGGTGTCTTTGAGCAGGGCCACGGCCAGGCGAATCGGCAGGTCGACGGCGTCCGGGCTGTCGACCTTCTCGCCCAGTTGCAATTGCTCAACCAGCACCTTGTTCTCGGCGTTGAGCTTGCCGTCGTTGATGCGGTAGTGCAGGTCCAGATTCAGGCGGCCCTTGCGGATGCGGTAGCCGGCGAACTTGCCGGAGTAGGGCGTCAGGGTAGTCAGCTCGACCTGCTTGAACTGGGTGGCGATATCCAGGCTCTGTAGCGGATCGAACGGCGTCAGGCTGCCCTTGATGCTGACCGGCGCGTAGCGGT
The DNA here is from genome assembly GCF_900112645.1 of Phytopseudomonas straminea. Classification (GTDB taxonomy): domain Bacteria; phylum Pseudomonadota; class Gammaproteobacteria; order Pseudomonadales; family Pseudomonadaceae; genus Aquipseudomonas; species Aquipseudomonas straminea. Next base: position 78,814 of record NZ_FOMO01000007.1, read on the forward strand.
CCACCTTGCCGGTGACGTTGACCGGCGCCGGTTTGCTGCTGGTGCTGTCCAGGGTGCCGATGCGGCCATTGAGCTGCTGCACGGCGGTGGCGAAGTTGGGCCGCAAGCTGAAGTCGGCGAAGTTGGCCGAGCCGTCCTTGAGGCTGACCTCGCCGATGCGGATCGCCATGGGCTTATCCGCCGAGGCATTGGCGGCGGACTTGGCCTGGGAGGCGCTGCCGGCCGGTTGCTTGATGATCAGCTCGTTGACGTTGGTGGTCAGGTCTTCGTTGATGATGAAGCGCGCATAGGGCTGCTCCAGGTCCACCCGTTCGATGTCCAGGCGCTCGCCGTGGCGGTAGTCGATGCCGCCCAGGTCGAGCTGCTTCCAGCGCAGCAGGTCACGGTCCTTGATGGTGTCCAAGGTGTGCAGCTGGGTCACCTGCGCCTTGCCTTGCACGCGCAGCGCCAGCGGCTCGGTGCCGGTCAGGGCGACATCCAGATCGCTGTTCAGCAGCCCGCTGCGCAGCTCCAGATGTACGAAGGGGCTGATGTAGGCCTGGGCCACACGCATATCGACGTTGCGGGTGGCGACCTTCAGGCTGGCGGTAGTCGGGCTCAATTGCACCTGGCCTTCGGCCTGCAGCTTGCCCTGTTTGCCGATGCCGGTATCCAGCTTGAGGTTGAAAGGCGAGGTACCCAGGCTGTCGAAGTTCTGCATGTCCAGATTGAGCGGGCCGAGCTCGACGGCGACCTCGTCGTCTGGCACGCGGTCCACCAGATGGGCGTGGTAGTCGCGCAGTTGCACGTCCTTGACCTGCACCTGCCAGGGTTTGGCCGGCTTTTTCGCTGGCTCGTCGTTTTCTGCCTCGGCGGTCTCAGGTTTGGCGGGCTCGGGGCTGTTCGACTTGGCTGCTGGGGCCGGTTTCTCACCTTGTCCGGATTTACCGGCAAACAGCTTCTGCCAGTCCAGCTCACCATCCTTTTCACGGCTCGCCCAGGCTTCGAGCTGCTGTCCGCGTACCTTCCCGATCACTACTTGCTGCTTGGCCAGGTCCAGCGAGGTTTCGCTGACTTCCAGCGATTGCAGCTTGATCAGCGGCTTACCGTCCGGCGCCTTCATGGCGAACGGCGCCGCCTTGAGGCGCGTGTTGCTGAGGCTCAGCTCGGTGCCCTTGCGCAAGTCCAGGCGGTAGTCGGTGGCGAGGTTGACCACACCCTGTTCGAGCACCAGCGGCACAGCGTCGCGCACGTAGGGCCAGAACGCCTGCATGGGTTCGTCGGTGATCTTCAGGGTGCCGCTGGAGCTGAACGGGCTCAGGCTCAGCTCGCCGCTCCAGTCGATACGTCCGCCCGCCGGGCCGGTGGCCACCAGGGTCATATCGGCGTTGTCGTCGGGCAGGGTGCTGAGGTTGTGCAGCTCGAGGTTCAGGTCGTCGTAGTGGATGTCGATCGGCTCCTGCGGGCGCAGGTCCTGAAAACGCAGGTTACCGCCGGCCAGTTCGATACGGTCGATGCGCAGCGGAAACGGCTCGCCAGGCTCATCGGTTTTGGGCTCGCTGGGCGGCAGCTTGAACAGCTGCGCCAGGTTGAGGGTGCCGTCCTTGCTGAAACGTACCTCGGTGTGCGGCTTGACCAGGGTGACGTCCGCCAGGTGCAGGGCGCCGCTCCACAGGCTGTCCAGCTCCAGGTCGACCGCCAGGTGTTCGAACGCCACCTGCTCCTTGCCGGGCTCGCCCAGGTGCAGGCCCCATAGTTTCAATTCCAGGGTGAAGGGGTTGAGCTGCAGGCGATCCAATCGCGCCGGCTCGGTCGCGTAGTTCTCCAACTGCTGATTGGCGATACGCAGGGCAATGCCCGGCAGGATCAGGAAGCCGATCAGGCTGTACAGGCCCAGGGCAATCAACAGAGCAGTGGCGGCGCGGCGCAATCCTTTGGGCATGGTTTCGCTTCATCTTCCTGGCGGGAGTGCCTTGGATTATGGCACGGGGCCTAGGTTCCGAGGGAAGGGTGGCCCGTTCAGAAATGCAGCACCAGGGTCTTCAGCGGTGGGTTGCCATCGGCCGAGGGAAAGTCTGCAGCCGGTGGCAGCTGTTCGTATTCGCGCACCGGGCGGCCGAGCTTGCTGGCGCAACGCAGCACCTGCTCGCGCCATTCGTCCATGGGCACTTTCGCCAGGTTGTTGCAGCACACCAGGGTGCCGTCCTCGGCCGTGGCGAGAATCGCCGGCTTGAGCAGGCTCTGGTAATCGCGCAGCAGGTCGACGGTGCCGAAGGCGCTCTTGGCCCAGGCCGGCGGGTCGAGAAACACCAGGTCGAACTGGCGCTTTTCCAGGCGCGGGTAGCTCGGCAGCTTCTGGCCACGGCGCGCGGCGATGGGCAGCCCGGCCCACTGGCGGATCGCCGGGAAGTAATCCGATTGCACGAACTGCATGGCTGGCAGATCCGGGTTGAGCACACCATTTTCGCGGCCGACCGTCAGGTTGCCTTCGGCGAAGTCGAGGTTGACCACCTCACTCGCGCCGCCGGCGGCAGCATTCAGGCCCACGCCGCAGGTGTAGGCAAACAGATTGAGCACGCTTTTGCCGGCGCTGTGGCGCTGCACCCAGCCGCGGGCGTTGCGCAGGTCGAGAAACAGCAGCGGGTCCTGCCCGGCATGGCGGCCACGCACCCTGTAGTTGAGCCCCCATTCCCGGCCCACCAGATCGACCAATGCGCTGTCATCGGCGACGTACACCGCGTCGCTGCGATCAATGCGCGAGTTGCCCTTGGAGCGGTCGTTGTAGACCAGCAGGGTGGTCAGTCCGAGGCTTTCGTTGATCTGGCCGTGCAGGGCAAGCAGCTCGTCGCGGCCGAGTGTCTGGTGAAAGCTCTGCACCATCAGTTGCGGGCCGTAGCGGTCGACGGTCAGGCCGCCGGCGCCCTCCTGGCTGCCATGGAACAGGCGATAGCAGTCGGTGCCCTGGGCGTGCAGGTCATTGAAAAGGTTTTCGCGGGCGGCGAGGGCGGCGCGCAGCGCCTGGTCAAGAGAATGCACGCGCGGCGTCTCGGAAAAGGGAGGGCCGGCAGTTTAGCAAAAAAGCGCCGGCTGCCGGTTCACGGCCGATGCCTCAGAGCCTGTTCAAAGTCTCACGAGCTAGAGCAATGCAAGGCCTAGGCGGCCCCGCAAAAAACAGGCGAGGATGCGGAGTTTACGAGCTGTAAATGAGCAGTCCGACTGGGCTGGCAATCCAGCCTGTTTTTAACGCCGCAGTGCCGACACGCAGCAGACTTTGAACAGGTTCTCAGGTCAGGGTGCCACGCGCCGGGCGGCTCGCTGCGCTGCGCTGTTGACCACCGCCCAGCGCAGCAGCTTGGCGGTGCGTCTGACGCCGGCGCGGATCACCGGGCGGCGCCAGGCGACCTGATGTTCGCCCAGCAGCTCGCTGGCCCAGTCCGGCAGCAGGTCGACGCCGGCCTGCATCATCAGGCTGCCAAAGGGCTTGGCCAGAATATTCGGCACTGGCGCGGCATACAGCAGCCGAACCACTTCGCGGGTGCGGTCATCGCATTGCAGCTGCGGGCGCATGCGCTGCAGATAATCGCCGATGGCCTGGCTGGATTTGGGCACGTTCTGGGCGCCCAGGCGTTCGGCGATCAGCGCCACCTCGCGGTAATAGCGATCCTGCTCGGCGACCGGCAGTTCTGGGTCCACATAGCGCAGGTAACCGGCCAGAAACTGGCTGACTTCGGAGACGTGCACCCAGGTCAGCAACTCAGGATCGTACGCGGCATAGGGCCGGCCATCCGGCGCCTGGCCAACTACCTGCAGGTGGATGCGCCGCACCTTGTCGATCAGCTGCTCGGCGTCGTGCCGGCCGCCATAGGTGGTACCGGCGACGAACAGGCTGGTGCGACGCAGGCGGCCGATCATGTCCTGGCGGAAGGTGGAGTGGTCCCACACGCCGGCCAGGGCCAGCGGGTGGAGCATCTGTAGCAGCAGGGCGGAGATGCCGCCGACCATCATCGAGGTGAAGTCGGCGTGGACCTTCCAGACCATCGATTCGGGGCCGAACAAACCGGCGTCGAAGCGCGGCTGATCAAGGTCGAGCACGCCCAAGGACGCGCCGGTAAGGCTGTGCACCTGCTTTTCGATCTGACGACGTAGGCTTTCCATGACGCGCAGTTTCAGCGCTTGCCCGATCCAAGGCAAGAGACTCCATGGCCTCACAAATGTCAGGCCATGGAGCGGGCGTCAGCTGTTGAGACGCTGTTCGATCAGACTGTCGACCACGCTCGGGTCGGCCAGGGTCGAGGTATCGCCGAGGCTATCCAGCTCGTTACAGGCGATCTTGCGCAAGATGCGGCGCATGATCTTGCCCGAGCGGGTCTTTGGCAGGCCCGGCGCCCACTGGATCAGCTCCGGCTTGGCGAAGCTGCCGATTTCCTTGCCGACCAGGCTGAGCAAGTCTTTCTTCAGTTCATCGCTCGGCTCCACGCCGTTCATGGTGGTGACGAAGGCGTAGATGCCCTGGCCTTTGACGTCATGGGGGTAACCGACCACGGCGGCCTCGGCCACGGCGTCGTGCAGCACCAAGGCGCTTTCCACCTCGGCGGTACCGATGCGGTGGCCGGAGACGTTGATCACGTCATCGATGCGCCCGGTTATCCACCAGTAGCCATCCTCGTCGCGGCGCGCGCCGTCACCGCTGAAGTAGTAGCCGGGGTAGGCGGTGAAGTAGGTGTCCAGCATGCGCTGGTGGTCGCCGTACACGCTGCGGATCTGGCTCGGCCAGCTGGCCTTGATCGCCAGTACGCCGGCGCCCGGGCCGTCGATCTCCTTGCCCTGTTCGTCGAGCAATACCGGCTGCACGCCGAAGAACGGCCGCGTCGCCGAGCCCGGCTTGAGGTCGGTGGCGCCGGGCAGCGGGGTGATCATGATGGCGCCGGTCTCTGTCTGCCACCAGGTGTCGACGATGGGGCAGCGCTGCTCGCCGACCACCTTGAAGTACCATTCCCAGGCTTCCGGGTTGATCGGCTCGCCGACGCTGCCTAGCAGGCGCAGGCTGCTGCGTGAGGCTTTCTTCACCGGCGCCTCGCCTTCACGCATCAGCGCGCGCAGGGCGGTCGGCGCGGTGTAGAAGATGTTCACCTGATGTTTGTCGATCACCTGCCAGAAACGCGAGGTATCCGGGTAGTTGGGCACGCCCTCGAAGATCAGGCTGGTGGCGCCGTTGGCCAGCGGACCATAGACGATGTAGCTGTGCCCGGTGACCCAGCCGACATCGGCAGTGCACCAGTAGATGTCACCGTCGTGGTAGTCGAACACGTACTTGTGGGTCATCGCTGCCTGCAGTAGGTAGCCGGCGGTGCTGTGCAGCACGCCCTTGGGTTTGCCGGTGCTGCCGGAGGTATAGAGGATGAACAGCGGGTCTTCGGCGTCCATCGGCTCGGCGGGGCAGTCGGCGCCTACCTGCTGTATGGCCTCGGCGTACCAGAGGTCGCGCTTCTCATCCCAGCCGACCGCGTTGCCGGTGCGTTTCACCACCAGCACGGTGGAGACGTTGGGGCAGCTCGCCATGGCCTTGTCGACGTTGCTCTTGAGTGGTATCAGCTTGCCGCCGCGTACCGCTTCATCGGCAGTGATCACCGTGCGGCAGTCGGCGTCGAGAATGCGGTCGCGCAGCGCGTCCGGCGAGAAGCCGCCGAATACCACCGAATGCACGGCGCCGATGCGCGTGCAGGCGAGCATGGCGTAGGCCGCCTCGGGCACCATTGGCATGTAAATACAGACTCGGTCGCCTTTCTTCACGCCGCGTTTCTTGAGCACATTGGCCAGACGGCAGACCTGCTCGTGCAACTGCTTGTAGGTGATGGAGGCCGAATCCTTAGGATCGTCGCCTTCCCAGATCAGCGCCACCTGGTCGCCACGCTTGGCCAGGTGGCGGTCGATGCAGTTGTGGCTGATGTTCAGCTGGCCGCCGGAAAACCAGCGGATATCGCCTTTGCTCAGGCTGCCACTGCAGACTTCGTCCCAGGGTTTGAACCAGTCGAGAAAAGCCTTGGCCTGCTCGCCCCAGAAGGCCTGCGGGTCGTCGACCGACTGGCGATAGAGGCGTTGGTAGGCGGCGTCGTCGAGGTGGGTGTGCTGGCGAGCGGCGTCGCTGACGGGATAAATATGCGGGAGAGACATGGCGGGTACCTTTGTTGTTATGTCCGCGATAGACATCAAGGGTAGCAGCCAAGTTTTGAGGCGCTGTTGCCGAGTGACGCAAAGTGTTGCGGGCGCCCGGCAATGGGCGCCCGCAGCAGGCATCACCCGCGATGACGACCGCGGAAATAGTTGATCAGCCCCTGGGTCGAGCCGTCTTCCGCGGCGCTCGGCTCGCTACCGACCATGCGCGAGTAGACGCCCTTGCCCAGCTCCTTGCCGAGCTCCACACCCCACTGGTCGAAAGCGTTGATGCCCCAGATGGCGCTCTGGGCGAACACCTTGTGCTCGTACAGCGCCACCAGTGCGCCGAGGCGGCGAGGGCTGATGCGCTCCAGCACCAGGGTGTTGCTCGGCCGGTTGCCGGGGATGACCTTGTGCGGCGCCAGGCGCTGCACGTCGTCTTCGTTCATGCCCTTGGCACGAAGTTCGGCCTCGGCTTCCTCGCGGGATTTGCCGAGCATCAGTGCCTGGCTCTGCGACAGACAGTTGGCGTACAGCCACTGATGGTGATCGGCGACCGGGTTGAAGCTCACCACCGGAACGATGAAGTCCGCGGGAATCAGCTGGGTGCCTTGGTGCAACAATTGATGATAGGCGTGCTGGCCGTTACAGCCCACGCCGCCCCAGATCACCGGGCCGGTGGCGCCGCTGACCGGGCTACCGTCCTGGCGCACGCTCTTGCCGTTGGACTCCATGTCCAATTGCTGCAGGTGCTTGGTGATGTTGCGCAGGTAGTGGTCGTACGGCAGGATCGCCTGGCTTTGGGCATCCCAGAAATTGCCGTACCAGATGCCCAGCAGGGCCATCAGCACCGGCATGTTCTGCTCGAAGGGCGCGGTCTTGAAGTGCATGTCCATGCTGTAGGCGCCGGCCAGCAGCTCCTTGAAGTTGGACATGCCGATGGACAAAGCAATCGGAAGGCCGATGGCCGACCACAGCGAGTAACGGCCGCCCACCCAGTCCCACATCGGGAAGATGTTTTCCTCACGGATGCCGAAGCTCACCGCCGCCTCGCGGTTGCTCGATACGGCGATGAAGTGGCGGTATAGCTCGGCTTCCGAGCCGCCCTGGGCCAGGTACCAGCCGCGCGCGGCCTGGGCGTTCTTCAGGGTTTCCAGGGTGCCGAAGGATTTCGACGAAACGATGAACAGGGTGGTTTCCGCCTGCAACTTGGCCGACAGCTCGTGGAATTCGCTGCCGTCGATATTGGCCAGGTAATGGCAGCGCACGCCGCGCTGGGCGAACGGCAGCAGCGCCTCGGACACCAGCTGCGGGCCGAGGAAGGAGCCGCCGATGCCGATGTTCACCACATCGGTGATCGGCTTCTCGGTGTAGCCGCGCCAAAGGCCGCTGTGGATGCGCCCGACCAGTTCGGTCATCTGCTGCAGCACGCGCTGCACCTGGGGCATCACGTCCACGCCGTCGACCAGCACCTTGTCGCCCAGCGGCCGGCGCAGGGCGGTGTGCAGCGCCGGGCGGCCTTCCGAGGCGTTGAGTTTCTCGCCGTCGAACATGGCGCGGATCGATTGCTCCAGGCCGACTTCACGGGCCAGGGCCATCAGCAGAGCGATGGTCTCGTCGCTGGCCAGGTTCTTCGAATAGTCGAGAAACAGCCCGCAAGCGCTCAGGGAAAGCTGCTCGAAGCGCCGTGGGTTGGCGGCGAAGGCATCGCGCATGCTGAAGCGCTGCATGGCCTGGCGGTGCTGTTGCAGCGCCTGCCAGGTGGGAAGGGCAAGAACATCGAGCGGCTGACGGTGATACGCCATGGGGCTTCCTTGTTGGGGCTTGGGTTGGGGCAGGCTTCAGTGGTGATTGTGCATACTAAAAAGCCCGGATGAGTCTCCGGGCTTTCAGTGTAGGTGATGCGGTGGGTCAGTAGCCCTGATCCAGGCTAAAACTCAGGTTGTCGATCAGCCGGGTGTTACCCAGGTAGGCCGCCACCAGCACCACCAGCTCGCGGTCACCAGGGCTGACCGCACGCAGGCTCTGGGCTTCGCGCACTTCCAGGTAATCGGCGCGCAGACCAGCAGCGACGTGCTCCTGCTGTGCCGCAGCGATCAGCTTGGGCAGGTCGCGTTCACCGCTCTGGATGGCTTGGGCGATCTGCTGCAGCGAGCGGTAGAGCACGGCGGCGGTCTCGCGCTGCGCATCGCTCAGGTAGCCATTACGCGAGGACAGCGCCAGGCCACTCTCAGCGCGTACCGTCGGCTCGCCGATGATCTGGATCGGCATGTTCAGGTCGCGCACCATCGTGCGGATCACCGCCAGTTGCTGGAAGTCCTTCTGGCCGAACACGGCGATATCCGGCTGCACCATGTTGAACAGCTTGGTAACCACCGTGGCCACACCTTCGAAGTGCCCCGGGCGGCTGGCGCCACACAGGCCCTCGGACACACCGGGCACGCTGACGCGCGTCTGCTCGCCCATGCCGCCGGGGTACATTTCCTCGACATCCGGGTGGAACAGCAGATGGCAGCCCGCTTCGGTCAGACGCTGCTGGTCGGCCTGCAGAGTGCGTGGGTATTTGTCGAGATCTTCGGCGGGGCCGAACTGCATCGGGTTGACGAAGATGCTGGCGACCACCAAGTCGGCGCACTGCGCGGCTTTTTCCACCAGCGCGGCATGGCCGGCGTGCAGGTTGCCCATGGTCGGCACCAGGGCGATCTGCTTGCCTTGCTTGCGAGCTTCGGCGACGGCGGCGCGCAGCTCGCGCACGGTCTTGACGGTGTTCATGCGGAGAATCCGTGCTCGGCAGCGGGGAAGCTGACTGCTTTCACTTCTTTCACGTAGGCGGCGAGGGCATCCTGGATGCTCGGCTGACCGTGCATGAAGTTCTTCACGAACTTGGCCACCCGGCCGCTCAGCGACAGGCCGAGCATGTCGTGCAGCACCAGTACCTGGCCGTCGGTATCCGGGCCTGCGCCGATGCCGATCACCGGCACTTTCACTGCGCGGCTGATCTCGCCAGCGAGGTCGCTCGGCACGCATTCGAGCAGCAGCATGGCCGCGCCGGCCTGCTCCAGAGCGATGGCGTCGGCGACCATCTGGCGCGCCTGGTTGTGTTCGCGGCCCTGCACCTTGTAACCGCCGAGGATATTCACCGCCTGGGGCGTCAGGCCCATGTGCGCGCACACCGGCACGCCACGTTCGGCCAGTTTGGTGATCGACTCGGCCAGCCAGGCGGCGCCTTCGACCTTGACCATGTGAGCGCCGGCCTGCATCAGCAGCCCGGCGTTGTGCAGGGTCTGCTCGACGGTGGCGTTGGCCATGAACGGCAGGTCGGCGACGATCATCGCGCCGGCATTGCCGCGTTTGACGCTGGCGGTGTGGTAGACGGTATCGGCCATGCTCACCGGCAGGGTGCTGTCGTGCCCCTGCAGCACCATGCCCAGCGAGTCGCCGATCAGCAGCACTTCGACGCCGGCCTTGCTGCAGGCGTCGGCGAAGGTGGCGTCGTAACAGGTCAGCATGGTGATTTTCTCACCCTTCTGCTTGAGCGCTCGCAGGGTGGTCAGGGTTACATCAGGCATGAAGGTATCCTCACTCGGAACCTGTGCGGGCCTGTTGGGCAGGCTCTCGTGGCGCAGGTTCACGTTGGCATCGAAGGGGCAGCAATACTGCTTCAATGTGGCCCCGGTGGGGGCAATGGGTGGCTATAGTCCCGATGGCAGGGGCGCAAGTCAATCGAATGTGTTACCGCGCTGTTACGCCGTTACCGCAGGCGTGTGCCCAGCGTATCAGGGCTGTAAACGCTCCAGACCTTCGAACGGGCAGGCCGCCAGCAGTTCGCTGAGATGGCGGCCGTCGGGCAGTTGCAGCCCGTCGGCAAGTTCCGCCAGCGGGTACAGCACGAAGGCACGGGCGTGCATGTGATAGTGCGGCACGCGCAGGCGCGGCTCGTCGATCAGCCGTTGGCCGAACAGCAGGATGTCCAGATCCAGGGTGCGTGGTCCCCAGCGCTCATGGCGTTCGCGGCCCTGGTCCAGCTCGATGGCCTGCAGGGCGTCGAGCAGCTGCAGTGGCTCTAGCCCTGTCTCCAGTGCAGCGACGGCGTTGGTATAGCGGGGCTGGCCAGGCAGCAGCGAATCGCTGACATAGAAGGAGGAGACCGCAGCCAGACGAGTGTCTGGCAATTGCTCCAGGGCCACCAGGGCCTGGCGCAGCTGTTCGGCGGGCTCGGCCAGGTTGCTACCCAGGCCGATATAGACGCGTTCCATCACTTACTCGCCGGCGCCGCCGTTCTGCGGCGCGCGCTTGCGCTTGCCGCCACCGCTGCGGCGACGCTTGCGCGGCGCGCTGCCAGGCTCGTCCTTGCTGGACAGATTGCGGATCATCACCCGGCGATCACTGTCGCTGGCGTCCTGATACTCGGTCCACCAGTCGCCCAGGCCGCCGGTTTCCTCGCCGGCGCTCTCGCGCAGCAGCAGGAAGTCGTAACCGGCGCGGAAGCGGGGGTTCTCCAGCAACAGATCGGCGCGCTTGCCGCTGCGGCGGGGCAGACGTTCCTGCATGTCCCAGATTTCGCGGATCGGCATGGTGAAGCGCTTGGGAACGGCGATGCGCTGGCACTGCTCGGCGATCAGTTCGTGGGCGGCTTCCTGCATGGCAGGAATGGCCGGCATGCCGCGCTCCTGCAGGCGAATCACCCGGGCCGGCAAAGCGGGCCAGAGCAGAGCGGCGAACAGGAAGGCAGGGGTGACTGGTTTGCCCTGATGGATGCGCAGGTCGGTGTTGTCCAGCGCGTTGCGGATCAGGGTGTCGGTGTATTCGGGGTTCTGCCGCAGCGCCGCGGCGCTGGCCGGGAACAGCTGGCCGAACAGGCCATAGTCGACTAGCAGATCGTAGGTGTAGATGGCGTAGCCGCTGAGGAACAGCTTGAGCACTTCATCGAACAGGCGCGCGGCCGGGATACCGCCCAGCAGGTGCGCCAGGTCGTGGATCGGGTCGGCGCTGTGCTTCTCGATGTCGAAGTCCAGTTTGGCGGCGAAACGCACGGCGCGCAGCATGCGCACCGGGTCTTCCTGGTAACGCTGAGTCGGGTTGCCGATCAGCCGTACCAGGTTGTTGCGGATGTCGTGCATGCCGTTGGCGTAGTCGAGAATCCGCTCGGAAACCGGGTCGTAGTAAAGCGCGTTGATGGTGAAGTCACGGCGCTGGGCGTCGTCTTCCAGGGTGCCGTACACGTTGTCGCGCAGGATTCGGCCGCTCTCGTTGCGCGAAGACTGGTTGCTGTTCTCTTCCTCGTCGCCTTCCGGGTGATTGGCACGGAAGGTCGCGGTTTCGATGATCTCGCGGCCGAAGTGCACGTGCACCAGCTTGAAGCGGCGACCGATTACCCGCGCATTGCGGAACTCGGCCCGCACCTGCTCCGGCGTGGCGCTAGTGGCGACGTCGAAATCCTTGGGCTCGATGCCCAGCAGCAGGTCGCGCACGCAGCCACCAACCAGATAAGCCTCGTAGCCGGCGTTCTGCAGACGCTCGACCACGCTGATGGCGTGGCGGCTGATCTGCCCGCGCTGGATCGGGTGCTGGTTGTTGTTCAGCACGTGCGGCGTGCTGTGAGGCTGGTGCGCACGGCGCAGCGGCGAGCGGAAGGACTTGAACAGCTTTTTCAGCATGGAGGGCACTGTATGGCGAATTGAGCGGCCAGAATAATGTAAAGGCGCAGAAATAGCGCGGATTCTAGCATCAGGTGACTTAGGGGCGTAAGCGGGGTGGCGGGCAGGCCGGGGCGGGAAACGACAAGGGGAGCCGAAGCTCCCCTTAAGTAGTGCGTTACGTCGTTCTTGTTATGCAGGCTGTTGTTCTTGTTGGGGTGCCTGTTCCGGATCAGGTCCGGAGTACCTCCCGAGTGGGAGCAAGAGCGAACGGATTATTTTGGATGCTGACGCTACCTCAGGCCCTGATCCTCACCCGTGGGTGCTGACCGTCGACATTTATTGTTGTTGTCTGTCTGGCTGTGGTGCCGAGAGGCGATCCTCTCCAAAATAATCAGTTAGCTGCGCCTTCTGCGATCTTGTTCTTATTGTGCTGAAGCCGTTACGTCTTATTTTTATTATCGTGGGTCATACTTGTTATTGTTGTTGTGCCAGAGATAAAGCATTCGGCGTGCCAGTTTTTATTTTTTCCTTTAAAAACAATGGCTTGAGATTTTCGACTGTTTGCCGGGCAAAAAAAAGCCGGGATTCCGTTACCGTAAACCCCGGCTTTGTTACGTGTTGTCATGATCGGCGGTAACACCCGCCCTAGAGCGTGCACGGCACTCTACTCGCTGGCCGCGCCCGACTTGCGACGTGGGATGCCCAGGCGCTGACGGCGCTCCCACAGGCACTTGCGGCTGATGCCCAGTTTGCGGGCCAGCTCGGTCTCGGTCATGTGGTCCTGATGCTCGAGGACGAAGTGCTGGAAGTAGTCTTCCAGTGACAGGTCTTCGTTGGGATCCTGGCTGGTTGCATTCACCGCGGCGCTTTGCGTCGCCAGGCCCATGAACACGTCCTCGTCCAGATCCTCCAGCTCGATGTCGATGCCCAGCAGGTCGGCGTTGATGGTGCTGCCGTCGCAGAGGATCACCGAACGCTCGATGGCGTTCTCCAGCTCACGCACGTTGCCTGGCCAGCTGTAATGGTGGATGGCCTGCTCGGCATCCGGGCCGAAGTGCAGGTCGCTGCGGCCCATGCGCGCCGACTGGCGGGCCAGGAAGGCGCGGGCGATTTCCAGTACGTCGGCGCCGCGTTCGCGCAACGGCGGCAGCTTCAGGGCGATGACGTGCAGGCGGTAATAAAGGTCTTCCCGGAACTGGCCGGTTTTCGACAGGGTTTTCAGGTCGCGGTGGGTCGCGGCGATCAGGCGCACATCGACCTTTTGCGATTGCACCGAGCCGACCCGGCGGATCTCGCCCTCCTGCAACACGCGCAGCAGGCGCGCCTGGGCTTCCAGGGGCAGTTCGCCGATCTCGTCGAGAAACAGCGTGCCGCCGTCGGCCGCTTCCACCAGGCCGGCGCGGCTGGCGCTGGCCCCGGTGAAGGCGCCTTTCTCGTGGCCGAACAGCTCGGACTCGATCAGGGTTTCCGGAATCGCTGCGCAGTTGACCGAAATCAGCGGCGCCTTGGCGCGCTTGGAGAGGTTGTGCAGGGCACGGGCGACCAGTTCCTTGCCGGTGCCGGACTCGCCCTGCACCAGCACGTTGGAGTCGGTGGGCGCGACTTTGCGGATCTTGCTGTACAGCTCCAGCATGGCCGGGCTGGAGCCGATGATGCCGATCTCGCCGGTGGCGGCCTTATCGGCTTTCTCGGCGCTGCGTGCCGTGGCCGGCGTGCCGGCAGCCTGATTGCGCGCCTCGCGGTCACGCAGGATGCGCGCCACGGCCTGGAGCATTTCGTCGTGGTCGAAGGGTTTGGCGATGTAGTCGACGGCGCCCATTTTCATCGAGTCGACCGCCGAGCGCAGACTCGCATAGCTGGTCATGATCAGCACCGGGGCACCCTGGGCCAGCTTGATCAGCTCGGTGCCGGGAGCGCCTGGTAGACGCAGATCGCTGACCACCAGATCGAAGCCGGGAATGTCGAAACGTTCCTGGGCTTCCTGTACCGAACCGGCCTCGCTGACCTGGTACTGGTTGCGTTCGAGCAGTCGACGCAGGGCGGAGCGGATAATGGTTTCGTCTTCGACGATCAGGATATGAGGCATGTAAACGAATTCTCTCGACGGTCTCCGAACCTGCTTCCTGGGGCTACAGCCAAACTGGGCCGCGCGCATCCCAGGAATGCGGTTCTTCGGAATTTAGTTCGCCAGTGGCATGGCCTCGATGTGCCGCGGCAGCGTCACCCGGATGCGGGTGCCACGTTGCTGCTCGGGGTCGATCGGGCTGTCGATTGTTATCTGGCCATAATGCTCTTCCACGATGGAATAGACCAGCGCGAGGCCGAGTCCGGTTCCTTTTCCGGGGTCCTTGGTAGTGAAGAATGGCTCGAACAGCCGGTCCATCACGCCCTTTGGAATTCCGCTGCCTTCGTCCTCGACGATCAGGTCGACAGTGTGTTCCGAAGCCTCGCTGCGCACGCGGATCGCGCCGCCAGCAGGCGAGGCGTCGCGAGCGTTGCTGAGCAGGTTGATCAGCACCTGGGCCAGGCGCTGTGGGTCGCCTCCGGCGCGGTGCGCGGGGTCGCACAGGTTGAAGAACTGCACGTCGACGCTGCGCCGATTGAGCGCCAGAAGACCGATGGCTTCCTGAGCGACTTCGGCCAGGCACACCGGCTCGTCGGCCTGCTGGTGGTTGCCGGAGTGGGCGAAGTTCATCAGCGAGTGAACGATACGTGTGACCCGCTTGGTCTGCTCGAGAATCTGCCCGCTGATTTCGGTCAGTTCCGGATCGCTTTCCCGTTCCTCGCGCAGGTTCTGCGCCAGGCAGGCGATGCCGGTGATCGGGTTGCCTATCTCGTGGGCCACCCCGGCGGCCAGGCGGCCGATGCTGGCCAGGCGCTCTGAATGCACCAGCTTGTCTTCGAGCATCTGCGTGTCGGTCAGGTCCTCGACCAGCAGCACCAGGCCGCTGTTACCGGGTGCCAGGGGCTCGTCGATGGCCGCCTTGTGCAGGTTCAGCCAGCGGGTCTGGCCATCGAGGGCCAGGCGCTGTTTGTGCAGGTGTTCGTCCGGATTTTCGATGAAGCTTTGCAGCAGTTCGCGCCAGGGCTCGGCGAGGGTTGACAGCCGCGAGCCGACGATGCGCTGGGCGGGAATCTCGGTGAGTTCCTCCATGGCCTTGTTCCACATCAGGATTTCGTGATCCTTGGCCAGCGAGCAGACGCCCATGGGCAGTTCCTGCAGGGTCTGGCGGTGGTAGCGGCGCAGGGCATCGAGCTCGGCGGCCAGGCCTGTGAGGCGCGAGTGGTAATCCTCCAGGCGGCTCTCGATGAAGTGGATGTCCTCGGTCACGTAGCCTTCGCTGCCGGACTTGTAGGGCAGGAAGGATTCGATGATGTCCTGGGCGACGCTGGGGCCCATCAGCCCGGACAGGTTGGCCTCCAGGCGGTCGCGCAGACGGCGTAGGGCGTAGGGGCGGCTTTCGTCGAAGGGCAGGTGCAGGTCGCGCAGGGCCTGTTCGACCTCGCGCTGGGCGGTCTTGGCGCCGAGCGGCTTGGCCAGCTGGGCGGCGAATTCCTGGGGCGACAGGGCCAGCAGCTCGCGGCGTTGCGGGCGGCGCACGTTGTCTACCGCGCAGGCTTCGGCGGCGCTGTCTTCCTCGGGGCTGGAGTCGGTGAACACCGAAACCAGAGTGAACACCAGCACGTTGATGGCCAGCGAGGCGATGGCTGCCATGTGCCAGCTGCTGTCGTCGAGCACGTAGACCAGATCCAGCACCGGCACGTACAGGCCGGGCAGGGTGCCGATCAGCGGCAGCAGCATGCTCACCGACCACACCGCGATGCCAGCCAGCAAGCCGGCGATAAAACCGCGGCGGTTGGCGGTCGGCCAGTACAGCACCGAGAGCACGCCGGGCAGGAACTGCAGGGTGGCGACGAAGGAGACTATGCCCAGGTTGGCCATGTCCTGCTGGGCGTCGAGCAGGGTGTAGAAGGCGTAGCTGGCCAGGATGATGGCGACGATCAGCGCGCGGCGCGTCCACTTCAGCCAACGGTAGATGTTGCCTTCGGCCGGCGGCTGGTAGAGCGGCAGCACCACGTGGTTGAGCAGCATGCCGGACAGCGCCAGGGTGGTGACGATGATCAGCCCGCTGGAGGCCGACAGACCGCCGATGTAGGCGATCAGCACCAGCGCCGGGCTCTCCACTGCCAAGCCCAGGCCCAGGGTGAAATACTCCGGGCTGGTGGTCGAGCCCAGGCGCAGCCCGGCCCACAGCACCAGCGGCACGGCCAGGCTCATCAGCAGCAGGAACAGTGGCAGGCCCCAGCTGGCGCTGACCAGCGCGCGCGGGTTGAGGTTCTCGGTAAAGGTCATGTGGTACATGTGCGGCATGACGATGGCCGAAGCGAAGAACACCAGCAGCAGGGTACGCCACGGGCCTTCCTGCAGCGGCGTATGCAGGCTGGAGAGCGCGGTCTGGTTGAGCACCAGCCATTGCTCCAGATCGCGCGGGCCGTCGAACACGGCATACAGCGCGTACAGGCCGATGGCGCCCATAGCCACCAGCTTGACCACCGACTCGAAGGCGATGGCGAACACTAGGCCTTCGTGCTTCTCCCGAGTGGCCAGATGGCGCGCGCCGAACAGAATGGTCACCAGGATGAACAGCCCGCAGAACGCCAGGGCGATCTGTGGCTGCACCGTCTCACGGGTGAGGATGCCGATGGCGTCGGTCACCGCCTGGATTTGCAGGGCCAGCAGCGGCAGCACGGCGACCAGCATGCACAGGGTGCTCAGCGCACCGGCCCAGGTGCTGCGAAAGCGGAAGGCGAACAGGTCGGCCAGCGACGACAGCTGATAGGTGCGGGTAATGCGCAGGATCGGGTAGAGCAGGACCGGGGCGAGCAGAAAGGCGCCGGTCACGCCCAGGTAGCTGGCCAGAAAGCCATAACCGTACTGATAGGCCAGACCGACGCTGCCATAGAAGGCCCAGGCGCTGGCGTACACGCCCAGCGACAGGGTGTAGGTCAGCGGGTGACGGATGAAACGACGCGGGATCAGCCCACGGTCGGCGCACCAGGCGACCGCGAAGAGGACCAGCAGGTAGGCGGCGCTGATCAGCATCAGCCCGCTGAGGCTAAAGCTCATCGGCATTCTCGGCTTGGCGCGTCAGGGGAGGCGGCGGGTTGGCGCATGGGCTCAGAGCTCGTCAGCATCGCGCTGGCTCTGCAGGACGAAGGTCACCACGATGAGGATCAGCCACAGCATGTAGGGGCGGTACCAGGCACCGTTGGGGTCGATCCACCAGTCCATGATGGCAGGCGAGAACAGGTAGATGCCGACTACCAGAATCAGAACCAATCGATAGATATACATGCCGCGTCTCGCTACTGAGTGTGGCGATGGTAACGGAAGCGCGGGGCGCTGGCGAAGGGGCATCGTTCGGCTGGCGCGTGGCGCAGCGCTGGCGCATATCTTGCTGGCTGATCAATGCCCATAGCGGCTACGCTTTTACCGCGCGTGGCGTTGCCGCGCCATCTACGCACTGCATTGGAATCTTCATGCCTGATCTGCTTGCCGGATACCTGCCTGACGGGGCGGCCTACGACGAACTGCTCGACCGCCAGGGGCAGGTGCGCCCGCACTGGCGGCCGGTGCTGAGCCAGCTGCGCCGCAACACGCCCGCGCAGTTGCAGCAGCGCCAGGCAATGGTGACCCGGCAGATCCAGGCCAACGGTGTTACCTACAACGTTTATGCCGATCCCGATGGCGCCGACCGCCCCTGGGAACTGGACCTGTTGCCAAACCTGATACCGGCGGCCGAATGGCAGACCATCGCCGCCGGCGTGGCACAGCGCGCGGGCCTACTCAACAAGGTGCTGGCTGATCTCTACGGCCCCCAGCATTTGCTGGCTGAAGGGCTGCTGCCGCCGGAACTGGTGTTCGGGCACGAGAGTTTTCTGTGGCCGTGCCAGGGCGTGCAGCCGCCTGGAAGCACTTTTCTGCATCTGTATGCGGTGGACCTGGCCCGTTCGGCAGACGGTCGCTGGCAGGTGGTCGCCGATCGCACCCAGGCGCCGGCCGGTGCCGGCTTCGCCTTGGAGAACCGGCAGATCATTTCGCGGGCCTTTCCCGAGCTGTACCGCGATCTTGGCGTGCAGCACCTGGCCGGTTTCTTCCGCACTCTGCAGGATACTCTGACCAGCCAGGCGCCGGCCGGTAACGACACGCCGCTGGTGGTGGTGCTGACCGCCGGGCGTTTCAACGAAAGCTACTTCGAGCACCTGTACCTGGCGCGCCAGCTCGGCTACCCACTGGTGGAAGGCAGCGACCTGACCGTGCGCGACGCCACGCTCTACCTCAAGACCCTTGCCGGCTTGCAACGCGTGCATGCGATGTTGCGTCGGCTGGATGATGATTTCTGCGATCCCCTGGAGCTGCGCAGCGATTCGGCGCTCGGCGTGCCCGGGCTGCTGGAAGTGGTACGCCAGGGGCGCGTGCTGGTGGCCAATGCCCTGGGCTCCGGCCTGCTGGAGTCGCCCGGGTTGAGCGGCTTTCTGCCGGCGGTCAGCGAGCGTTTGCTCGGCGAGCCGCTGCTGTTGCCTGGCATCGACAGTGCCTGGTGCGGCGAGCCGCCGGTGCTGGCCAAGGTGCTGGAAGACTTGCCGAATTGGTTGATCCGGCCCTATTCAGCAGCCCAGCGCTTGGCGCAGGGCCGCAATCCCGATGCCGAGCACCTGCGCCAGCAACCGGAGGCCTACGTTGCCCAGGCTTCCGTGCAGCTGTCCCGGGCACCGGTGTGGTTCGGTGAGGCCGGTGTGCAGCCACGTGTCATCGGCATGCGCGTGTTCGCCGTGGCCAGTGGCGACGGCTACCGGGTGATGCCAGGCGGCCTGACCCGTGCGGCCGTGGCAGGCGCAACCGACGTGATGTCCATGCAAAGTGGCGGCGTCAGCAAGGACACCTGGGTGCTCGGCGAGCGCCAGGCGCCGGGTGAGCAATGGCAGGGCACGCGGGCTCTGGGCGCTGCCGATCTGGTGCGCAGCGACCCCTACCTGCCCTCTCGGGTGGTGGAAAACCTGTTCTGGTTCGGGCGCTACAGCGAGCGCTGCGAGGACAACGCGCGGCTGTTGCGCATCATGTTGGCGCGTTACGTCGAAGACGATGATGACCCGCGGGCACTGCAGGCCATGTTCGCACTCGCCGAGACGCTCGGCACCTTGCCCGATGAGGCCCATGGCAGCCTGGAGGCGCGTTTGCGCGAAGCACTGCTCGGTAGCGAGTGGCCGGGCAGCGTGCGCGTCAACCTGCAGCGCCTGCAATGGACGGCCGGCAGCGTGCGCGGCAAGCTGTCCCAGGCCAACTGGCAGGCCATGGTCGAGCTGCAGCGCGATCTGCAGCAGCTGGAAGGCCGTGATGGCGACCTTGGCCAGCTGCTGGATGTGCTCAACCGGCTGATGATTTCCCTGGCTGCGTTATCCGGTTTCGCCCTTGACGACATGACTCGCGATGAGGGCTGGCGCTTTCTGATGATCGGTCGCTGTATCGAGCGCCTACAGTTTCTCTGCGACAGCATCGGCGGCTTCCTGCGCATCGGTACCAGTGACGACGCTGCGGCGCTGGACTGGCTGCTGGAGCTGGGCAACAGCTCGATCACCTATCGCACTCGCTATATGGCCAGCGCCCAGCTGATTCCGGTGCTCGACCTGCTGCTGCTCGATGAGCGCAACCCCCATGCCGTTCTGTATCAGCTGCGCCTGCTGCTGCGTGCCCTAAAACGCCTGGCCGAGCGCTTCGAGATGGAAGCCAATCCTGATCTGGCACAGCTCGAACGCCGTTTGAGCGCCTTCGACCTGCACAGCCTGGAAGATCCGCTGTTCGGCGCCGGCGGCGTTCGCGCGGTGCTCGACGGCCTGGCCGGGTTGCTCGCGGATATCGGTCAGGGCGCTGGCGCGGTCTCCGAGCAACTGAGCCTGCGGTTTTTTGCCCACGTGGCGGCCAGCCAGGGAACCCAGTCTTCATGAGCCGCCGTTACCAGGTGCTGCACGACACCCATTACCGCTACGCGGCGCCGGTTTCTCTGGCCCAGCAACTCGCGCATCTTTGGCCGCGGGAATGCGCCTGGCAGCGCTGCGATGCGCGGCAGCTGCTGGTCAGCCCCGAGCCCTGCCAGCGCCGCGATGGCGTCGACGTATTCGGCAATCCGCTGACCCGTCTGGCCTTCGAGCGGCCCCACGATGCGTTGCACGTGCGCGCACAACTGAGCGTCGAGGTGCTGCCGCGCAGCCCGGTCGACCTGCAGGGTTCGCCGTCCTGGAGCGCTGTGCGCCAGGCGCTGCGCTACCAGCGCCACGCCCTGTCCACCGAGATGCTGGACGCGGTGCGCTATCGATTCGCCTCGCCCTATGTGGGGCTGGATGTGGCCTTCAACGCCTTCGCGGCCGACTGCTTCGCGCCCGAGCGCCCGCTGCTCGAAGCCGTACAGGCGCTAATGCACAAGATCCATGGCGAGTTCGCCTTCGACGCCAGCGCCACCTTGGTGGCGACGCCGCTGCTGGCGGTACTCGAGCAGCGGCGCGGGGTCTGTCAGGACTTCGCTCACCTGATGCTCGCCTGCCTGCGCTCGCGTGGGCTTGCCGCCCGCTACGTCAGCGGCTACCTGCTGACCCAGCCGCCACCCGGGCAGGCGCGGCTGATCGGCGCCGATGCGTCCCACGCCTGGGTATCGGTGTATTGCCCGCACAACGGTTGGGTGGACTTCGACCCCACCAACAACCTGTTGCCGGCGCTGGAGCACATCACCCTGGCCTGGGGCCGCGATTTCGGCGATGTATCACCCCTGCGCGGGGTGATTCTCGGCGGTGGCCATCATGATCCAGTCGTTCAGGTCACGGTCACGCCGCTGTAGGGCGGGGTTCAGGCCGCGATCACGCGGAGCACGGCGACCAGCTGGAAGGCGCAGAAGAAGCCCAAGGCGATGCGCAGCGGGGTGGACAGGTTGGCGCCGAGGCTGTCGCGAAGTGGCTTGAGCATGAAACTCGGGGTCAGGGCCAGGCCGATCACCAGCGAGACCACGGCGAACATCGAAAAGAACTCGCTGCTCATCGGCGGCACGCCCGAGGCGAAACCGTACAGCAGGCAACCAATGGCCACGGCGAAAAAGGCCGCAGAAATCAGGCGCTCCTTGGGTGTCCAGGACGAAAAGTTCACGGGCAGGCTCCACAGGCGAAAACGTTGGGGCGCAGTATAAGGAATGGCGTCTGCCTGGGCAGCCGTCGGTAACAAAGTAGCGGCAGCGGGACGAACGGCGCGCTCGGCCTAAAGACCTGTTCACGATCCTTCGGCTCGACTTCGGGATGTTGGCTGCAATGTGGCGAGAGCAGCATTTCACGAACTTGTGGGAGGGGCTTTAGCCCCGAGCTCTTTGTTTGCCCTGATAAAAGACTCGAGGCTAAAGCCTCTCCCACAAAGATCCGTGCCTGCCGTACGCTTTTGCTTTTTTGCAGCCGCTTTGTGTCGCTTAAAAAGACCCTGAGCAGGTTCTAGAGAACGCCAGCCTTTTTCCAGGCCAGATAACGGTTGACCAGTTCCGGCCCCAGCTCGCCAGGACGCGCGTCGAGCACTGGCACGTTATGAGCTGCCAGGCGCTCGTGCAGGGTGTTGCGGGCGTTGAGGTAATCCACCGCGCCGCAGTAGTTCAGCGCCGATTCGTAGTCCTGCACCTGGGTGTGGCGCAGGGTGTCGAGCACGTCCTCGCGCAGGCTGGCGATCAGTACGCGATGGCGACGCTCGAGGCGCTTGACGGCGGCCAGCAGGTCTTCGTCGTCCTCGTCACGCAGGTTAGTGATCAGCACCACTAGGGCGCGGCGGCTCTGGCGTTTGAGCAGGGCGTCCACCGCGTCGCTGTAGTCGGCTGGGCGCTGGGTGCTCTGCAGGTCGTACACGGCGTTGAGCAGCACATTGACCTGGGCCTGGCCCTTGACCGGCGGCAGGTAGCGGCGGTGCTCGCTGGCGAAGGTCATCAGCCCTACGGCGTCGCCTTGGCGCAGGGCCACGTAGCTGAGCAGCAGGCTGGCGTTGAGGGCGTGGTCGAAGTGCGATAGCTCGTCGTCCTGGCTGCGCATGCGCCGGCCGCAGTCGAGCAGGAAAACAATCTGTTGGTCACGCTCATCCTGGTATTCGCGGGCAATGGGTGTGCGTTTGCGGGCGGTAGCCTTCCAGTCGATCTGCCGCAGCGTGTCGCCTTCACAAAATTCACGCAGCTGGTGAAATTCTTGACCCAGGCCGCGACGCTGGCGCTGGCGCACGCCCAACTGGCTGATCCAGTCGTCCACGGCCATCAGCTGAGCGCCGTACAGGCGGGCGAAGTCCGGATAGACGCGGGTTTCGTCGCGCATCTCTAGGTTGCGGCGCGACTGCCACAGGCGCAACGGGCTCGGCAGGCTGACTTCGCAGCGCGGCAGCACGAAGTGGCCGCGCACCAGCGGGCGCACGCGGTAGCTGAAGCTGGTGCGTTCGCCAGGGCGCAGCTCGACCTGCTGGGGCATGTGCTCGACGGCCATGTCCTGGGGCGTGTGATCGAATATCTCGATGTACAGGCCGCTGCTGTAACTATGCTCGGCGCTCAGGCGCACGTCGCTCCAGCGGCCCAGCGGCAGATTGCCCGGCAACTGGCGGGACAGGCGCGGCGAGGGCAGGCGGGACAGACGCAGGGCGTCGACCAGCGCCACGCCGGCGAGCAGCAGCAATGCGCCCCACCACAGGGTGGTGAGTCGCTCGGGCACGGCCACCGACAGCGCGTCCAGGGCGCCGAGCACGATGGCGACCACGAGCAGCCCGGCCAGCAGGCGCAGCAGGGTGGAGGAGGGCTTCATGCCGCTTTATCCCGGTTCGAGTCTGTCATAGACGGGGCGCAGGCACCTGGTCGAGCAGCTGCAGCAGAACCTGATCGACCGACAGCCCTTCGATGCCCAGCTCCGGCGACAGGCGCACACGGTGACGCAGCACCGCCAGGGCGCAGCCCTTGATGTCGTCGGGCAGCACGAAATCGCCGCCGCGCAGGAGAGCGCGGGCACGGGCGCCGCGCACCAGGGCGATGGATGCCCGCGGGCCGGCGCCGATGGCCAGGCCCGGCCAGCTGCGCGTGGCGCGGGCCAGGCGCACGGCATAGTCGAGCACATGGTCGTCGAGGGGCAGGTCGCTGGCGATCTTCTGCATGATCAGCACGTCCTTGGCCTGCAACAGGGTGCGCAGCGGCGTGACCTCGAGCATGTCGGCCTTCGCCGAGCGGGTGACCTGGCGCACCATGTTCAGCTCTTCGTCCTGCTCGGGGTAATCCATGTGCAGCTTGAGCATGAAACGGTCGAGCTCGGCTTCGGGCAGCGGGTAGGTGCCTTCCTGCTCGATGGGGTTCTGGGTGGCCAGCACCATGAACGGCAGCGGCACCGCCAGCGGGCGACCTTCCAGGGTCACCTGGCGCTCCTGCATGACTTCCAGCAGCGCGGCCTGGGTCTTGGCCGGCGCGCGGTTGATCTCGTCGGCGAGCAGCAGGTTGGTGAAGATCGGCCCCTTGCGCAGCTTGAACTGCTCGCTCTGCAGGTCGTACACCGCGTGGCCGGTGATGTCGCTGGGCATCAGGTCCGGGGTGAACTGGATGCGCGCGAACTCGCCGCCGAAGCAGCGCGCCAGGGCGCGCACCAGTAGAGTCTTGCCGAGGCCGGGCACACCTTCGAGCAGCACGTGGCCGCCAGCGATCAGCGCGGTGAGCACGTCGTCGATCACCGCCGTCTGGCCGATCACCGCCTTCTGCAGTTCCTGGCGCAGGCCCTGAGCCAGTTGGCTGGCGCGCTGGCGCTGCTGGGCGATGTTGCCGGCCGAGGGCGCGGCGGCCGGCGCCGCGGTGGATTCGCCGATCGGGCTGCTCGGCTGGTCAGGCGTATTTTCGCTCATAGGGCATTCCTGAGTGTTTGCAGGTGGGCGACCTGGCGGGTGAAGTAGCTGGCGGACAGGCGTTTCTCGCCCAGGGGGCGCATGGCCTGGCTGATGATGGTGGAAGGCTGACGGCTGAGGCGGCCAAGAATCTGCCACTGGTCGGCCACGGCCAGGCGCTCGAAACCGGGGTGGCGACGGCGGGCGCGACGCAGGATGTCCTGCTGCAGGTTGCCGAGCAGACGTTGCTGGCCGCTCTGGCGCAGCAGGAAATCGGCGGCGGCGCGCAGGTGTTCCTGCAGCTGCCGGCGGCTGACCGGTTGCGGTTGCAGCAGCGGCCCGCGGCGCTGGCCGACGTGCCACAGGGTCAGCACCAGCAGCAGCACCAGGGCCAGCAGGGCCGGGGCGAAATGGCGTTGCAGCAGGGCCAGCAGGCTGTCGCGGTCGGCGTTGTAGACCAGGGTCACGGCGCTATCCTGGCTGAGGTACCAGAGCAGCCAGGCGTTGTCGTAGTTGCTGAGGTTCTCGTTCTGCCAGACCCAGGCATCGCTGACGATGCTGATCAGCCCGTCGCCGTGATAGATCTGCAGCAGATGCGTGGCTTCGCCGCTGTTGGCCCAGACGTGGGCCAGGTTATTGGCATCGTAGAGGTGAAAGTCGGTATCGAAGTCGATGTAGGCCGGTGCCTGCTCGTTTTCCAGGTACAGCTTGGTCAGATAGGGGTAGGCGTCCTTCGGCTGTTCTTCACCGTCTTCGCTCGCCGGCTCCTGATCGTCGGTGGCCTCGCCGCTTGCTTGCTCGGCTTCTTCCTCGTCGAGTTTCTCGACCGGGTATTGCTGCACGTTCAGCTTGTCGAGGAGCAAGTCGCCGCTCTTGCCCTGTTCCTCGTCCCACATGCGCTCGGCAACGAACAGCAAGTGGCCGCCGCGGGCCGTCCATTCCAGCAGGCGCTCGTTCTGGCGTGGCGTCAGGTTGCTGCGGTTGGCGAGCAGCAGCAGGGTGTGGCCGCGACTCGGCAAGGTGTCGAGGCCGGCCAGGTTGTCGGCGCGGGCAACCTCGATGCCCTGCTTGCGCAGGAACTGTTCGGCGGCCAGATAGGGATTGGCGCGGGCCTCGGGTGACGGGCCGTGGGTGACCACTTCCTCGTAGGATTCGGCGCGTTGCAGCAGGAAATTGCCGAGCAGGCCAAGAATCAGCACCAGCAGAACGAGCAGGCCGATACGCAGGGAGCGGCTCATGGGCGACCTCGCTGTTCGACCAGGCGGCGCCAGTCATTGCACAGCACCGGGCACAGCGCGGTTGGCGGCAGGCGATGGCCGTAAGCGAGGTTCTGCCAGTGGCGCGTCAGGGTGTGGCTGAAGTTGCTCAGTTCCGGGTCGTCGAGACCATCGACCAGCGGCAGCACTTCGGCTTCGGTGTGGGAGCTCTTGAGCGGCAACTTGTGATCGTGGATCAGACAGCTGAGCAGGGCACGGTAAAGCAGGCCCAGAGCAGCGCGCGGGTCTTCAGCCCAGAGCCGCTCGGCGCTGCTGGCCACATCGTCCGGCAGGCTTTCCGGCACTACGTCCAGGCCGAATAGCTGGTCCGGCGATTCGACTTTCTTCGTACGTTTTACCCGTGTGCGGCCGACGAAGGTGCCGAGCCACTCGCGGTAGCGCCACAGCACCAGGGCGATCAGGCCGATCACCAGCGCCCACAGGGCGGCCTCGAAGAACCGGGCCAGACCTTTCAGCGCTTCCCAGCCTTCGAGCATGTCGAAGAACTTCTCCAGCTTCTCGCTGGACCCGGGCTCTGCCTTGTCCTCTTTGGCCTCGTCGCCGAAGCGCCAGCGGGTCACGGTTTCACGGTTCTCGAAGGGCGGCGAGTCGAGAATCTGCAGCGCCGCTTCCCGGGAGGCCTGGCTGGTCAGCGGCTGGGCCAGCATGCGCGGCGCTTCCGGGCCGTTGGGGTCTTCGCTGGGTAGCGGGCAACTGGCGAGCGTATCGGCTAAGGCCGGCGTCGGCGCCTGCAATGCCAGCACGCCGATGCCGAGCAGCAAGGCGTAGGCCACGCCGGTCAGGCGCTGGCGCAGGCGGCGGAAGGTCAGCTCGATATCCCAGCCTTCCAGGGCCGTGCGGCGGTTGAGGTACAGGATGAAGCCGCCAGCGACGTAGATCGGCCCCCAGAGAACCAGCAGCAGCGCATAGGCCAGGTTGGACAGGTGCTCCAGCCACAGCCACTCGCTGGTGTCGCCGTTGATCAGGCTCTGCCAGTCCCATTCGGTAGAAACCTGGGTGGGGATCAGCAGGTAGACCAGACTGCCGAGGCCGATCCACAGGGCGGTTTCCAGGTGCACGCCGACCAGAGTCAGCCAGGTAGCCGCGCCTGAGTTGCGCTGCGCCAGTACGTTGAGGCGTTGGGTACGCGCCTTGCCCTTGAGGCCTTCGAGCTGCAGCACCGGCAGGTCGAAGCTGCGCGTCGGGCTAAGGCGGCGCCAGGTCAGGCTGGCCAGCAGCTGTGGTTTCAGCAGGGCAGGGAAGGCCTTGAGTGCCTGCTTGAGTGTCGGCGTATTGCCGAACAGCGAGCGCGAGAGGATGTACAGCGGCAGCCGCTCGTAAGCCGGCTTCAGCCACCAGAACACGAACATCGCCCAGGACGGGTACTGCCACAGTAGCGCGCAGAGCACGGCGAAGATCGGCAGGGTCACTGCAGCCCAGCTGGTCATCAGTAGGCGGCGATGCTGGCGGGCCATCAGTACGCCGAGGTCGATGGCTTCCCAGGGCGTGCGCGGGCGGATCGCCACGCTGGCATCAGTCAGGCGCATGCTGCCTCCGGCCTGCTAGGCCCAGATAAGCCAGCACCAGCGTCCACAGGCCTGCGCCCACCCAGTATTTCACCGTGGGTGTGGAGAAGGTCATGGACGACCAGTAAGCCTCGATAAAGGCGGCGATCAGCAGAAACAGCGCAGCGCCGCCGAGCAGTCGGATGGCGCGGATCGCCGCCAGTCGCAGTGCTTCGCCACGGGGCAGGCGACCGGGTGCCAGCAGCGCCCAGCCGAGCTTGAGACCGGCAGCGCCGGCCAGGGCGATGGCGGTCAGTTCGAACGCACCGTGGCCGATCACGAACGACCAGAAGGTTTCGCTGTAGCCCAACTGCGTCAGGTAGCCGGCCACCGCGCCGATCATCAGGCCATTGAACAGCAGGAAGAACAGGCTGCCGACGCCGAACAGCAGACCACTGGCGAAGGTTTGGAAGGCGATGCCGATGTTGTTCATGATGTAGAAGCCGAACATCATCCAGTCATCGCCCGCATCACGCTCGCCGAAGCGGCCCAGGCGCGTGGTGTCCGGGTCGTACATGCTCTCCATCTCGCTGACGCGGGCTGGATCCATGACGCTGTAGACCAGATCTGGAAACAGGTAAACGAGAGTGCCCATCAGCGCCAGGCTACCGAAGAACAGCAGGCTGGCGATGCTCACCAGGCGCCACTCCTCGCGCACCAGACGCGGAAAGCCAGCCAGCACGAAGCCGATCAGCTGCGGGCCGATGGCGCTGCGATGGCGGTAGAACTGCTGGTGGCCACGCAGGGCCAGGTGCTGCAGTTCCTCGATCAGATGGTTGCTGTAGCCGCGGGCCCGGGCCAATGCCAGGTGCTGGCAGAGGCGGCGGTACTCGGCGGCGAAGGTGCGGCTCTTGTCCGCATCGCGGTCACCGCTTTCCAGACGCGTGAGCTGTTCGGCGAAGGCCTGCCACTGGGGCTGGTGACGGGTTTCGAAAAGGCTCTGCTTCATATCGGGCCCAACAAGCCGCGGGCGATGCCGTTGATGCGGCCTTCGGCCTGGTTGGCATCGACCTGCAGCGGCTCGGCGAGAATGCCTGCCAGCTCGGCGCGGCGCGCGGTCGACAGGCCTTCACCCCGTTCTGCGAAAGCCAGCACGGCGCGCTGCTCGGCAAAATCCAGCGCGAAAGGCGCCGGCAGCGCCTCGGCCTCGGGCAGATTCGGCCGCTCGATGGCCTGCTCGCGGTAAACCACCAGGGTGCCGGCGGCGATATCGCCGAGGCGTTTGAAGGCGCGGGTGCTCAGGCAACTGATGATGCCCAGGGTGTAGGCGAACGGCAGCAGGTCGACGAAACGCAGCAGGTTGCGGGTCAGCGAGGCCGGCCAGCTGATCGGCGTGCCATCGTCATGCACTACGCGCAGGCCGAGCAACTGTTTGCCTGGCGATCGGCCCTGGTTGAGTACCTCGAACAGCACCATGTACCACCAGGTCACCAGAAACAGAACGATGGTCGCCAGGCCCATGCCCAGCTGGCCGAACAGGCCCAGTACCAGATAGACGACGGCGAGGATGGCACCGCGGATCAGCAGGTCGATGGTAAAGGCCAGGGCACGCGGCACCAGCCCGGCAGGACGCAGCGCGAGGTCGATCCCTTCCGGGGTTTCCACCTGATAGCGCGTGTCCAGCATGGCCTGCTGGGGTCGAGAAGAAGGGATGGCTGAGGAAGGTGGCATCGTCACGTCGTAGGGAGCAAAGCCCGATGCTAGCCAGCAGCGGAGCGGGAAGCAACCAGGCCGCGCGAACGCGGCCTGGGCTGCACATGCTTAACGTGCGACGGGCAGGACGCCGAAGATGGTGCGGTACAGCACGCCCATGACCATGACGAACAGCGGGATGGTCCAGATCAGGCCGATGCCCAGCGGGATGGCGCTGATAGACACGATCAGGCCGAGCAGCAGGAACAGGCCGAAGACCTTGAACCAGTGCTGGGTGATGGCCTTGCGCGAGGCTTCCATGGCCTGCCACGGCGACAGGCCACGCTCGACGATCAGCGGGATGGCCAGCATGTAGGCCACGGCCAGGTAGATGCCGGGGATCAGCAGCAGGATCATGCCCAGGTAGATCAGCAGCATCATCAGCACGGCAGCGATCAGCAGCGGTACGAGGCTGCCGAAGTGGCCGAAAATTTCGTTGAAGCTGATCGGCTGGCCCGCTGCGCGGCGAATGCCGACCATGGTCAGGCCGGCGAAGAACGGGTAGCTCACCGCCGAGGCGATGATGGTGGTCAGCAGCTGACCGATGATGATCAGCGCCAGGCTGTCGCTGAACATGCTGAAGATGCCCAGCACGCCACCGACCACGAACGAGGCGACCAGAATCGCCACGTAGAAGATCAGGAAACCGCCGATGATGATGCCTTTGGTGCCTTTGGTCAGCTGCCAGGCTTCGCTGAGCAGGCCGCCAATGGTGAAGTCGTAGCCCCGGCTCAGGGCCTGTTCGACGCTCAGTGCTTGGGCGCCGGTGGGCGCGTCTTGCAGCTGGCTGGTGGGAACGGCATACGGATTGGTCGTGGTGTCACTCATGATTCATCCTTGGCGAGCGGCAATGAGATTGTTTCCTGATGTTAATAGTGGATTAGATCGCTAACAAGGGGGCACTCGCTGCCTCGTTGCCAAGGTCGTGAAGGCCATCAAGTTTTTGCCAGGCTGTCGTGGTTTGTGAACGAGCGGCAACAAACCTAGACTGCGACGCTCATTCGTCACAGGAGTCCGCCGTGCCTTCCAGTCTGTTCTGGTACGACTACGAAACCACCGGTATCGACCCGCGCCGTGATCGACCGCTGCAGGTCGCCGGCATCCGCACCGACGAGCAGCTCAACGAAATCGACGCGCCGATCAATCTGTACTGCCAGCCAAGCAACGATATCCTGCCGCACCCCGCGGCCTGCATGATTACCGGCATCGGCCCGGACCGGCTGGCGCGTGAAGGTTTGAGTGAAGCCGAATTCATGACCCGCGTACATGCCGAGCTGGCGCGCCCCGGCACCTGTGGCGTGGGCTACAACAGCCTGCGTTTCGATGATGAGGTGACGCGTTACAGCCTGTACCGCAACTTCTTCGACCCCTATGCCCGCGAGTGGCAGGGCGGCAACAGCCGTTGGGATCTGATCGACATGGTGCGCACCGCATATGCGCTGCGCCCCGAAGGCATCGAATGGCCACAGGACGAGCACGGCGTTAGCCTCAAGCTCGAGCGCCTGACCGCCGCCAACGGTATCGATCACGGTCAGGCTCACGATGCGCTGTCGGACGTGCGCGCTACCATCGCCCTGGCGCGGCTGATCCGCGAGCGCCAGCCCAAGCTCTATGACTACCTATACGGGCTGCGCAGCAAGCACCAAGTGCTCGATCAGATTC
Source organism: Phytopseudomonas straminea (assembly GCF_900112645.1). Taxonomy (GTDB): domain Bacteria; phylum Pseudomonadota; class Gammaproteobacteria; order Pseudomonadales; family Pseudomonadaceae; genus Aquipseudomonas; species Aquipseudomonas straminea. The sequence continues at coordinate 108,668 of NZ_FOMO01000007.1, forward strand.
GCCTGCTGCAACCCCTGGTGCATGTGTCCGGGCGCTTTTCCGGAGCGCGGCATTACCTGGCAGTCGTGCTGCCGCTGGCCTGGCATCCGCGCAACCGCAATGCGCTGATCGTTTGCGACCTGCACCTGGATGCGGCGCCGTTGCTGAGTGAAAGCGCCGACACCCTAAAGCAACGCCTTTATACGCGGCGCGATGACCTGGGCGGCGAACTGCCGGTACCGCTCAAGCTCATACATATCAATCGCTGCCCGGTGATCGCACCCCTAGGCGTATTGCGCGACGAAGATTGCCAGCGCCTGCAGTTGGACAAGACCGAGTTGCAAGCGCGCGCCAAGCGATTGGCTGATACCCAGGAACAGTGGCGAGACAAATTGCCGCAGGTGTATACGGAAGAAAGTTTCGCTTCGGTGATGGATCCCGAGCAGCAGTTGTACGATGGTTTTATTGGTGACCGCGACCGCCGACTTTGCGAGCAGGTGCGTAATTGTGATCCGGCCCAATTGGCTGCGCAGTCCTGGCCATTCGATGATGCACGGTTGCCCGAGTTACTGTTTCGCTACCGGGCCCGTAACTTCGCGACGACCCTGAGCAGTGAAGAACAATTGCGCTGGCATACGTTCTGCCGGCAGCGTCTTAGCCAGCCTGAGTTTGGTGCGCCCAATACGCTGGTGAGTTTCGAGACGGAGATGGCGCGCTATCTGACTGAGGCAAACGAAAGTCAGCAGGCAGCACTGCACGCCTGGCTTGCGCACGCGCAACAATTGCGTCAGCGATATGGTCTACAAAACGAAGGGAAATAAAACTGGTTGCCAGTGTTAAATCATCAGGTGGTCAATCGAATCTTTCTATTGAGTTGATTGAATAGACGCCCATAAAAAACGCCAGCAATGCTGGCGTTCTTCATGGACTCACCGCCCCGGTCTGGCATCAGCCCAGCAGGGTGGCCCAGCCTTCGACGACGTCGGCGCCCCACTTGGCTTTCCACTCTTTCAGGGTCTTGTGGTTGCCACCTTTGGTTTCGATGACTTCACCGGTGTTCGGGTTTTTGTACTGCTTAACTTTGCGAGCACGCTTGCTGCCGGTGGCGGCTGCTTTACCTGCTGCGCGCGGCGCTTTGCCAACTTTGGCTTCTGGATCGAGCAGCGCAATGATGTCGCGCAGCGATTTCTGATATTCGCCCATCAGGGTGCGCAGCTTGCCTTCGAACTCCAGTTCCTTTTTCAGCTTGTCGTCTTGCGACAGGCTTTTCAGACGCTCTTGCAGTTCTTTGATGTTTTCTTCGAGGCTGCGGTATTCAGTGATCAGCGACATGTGCGTACCTTTAATGCAATGCAAGGGAGGGGCTAAGTGTTGCTTATAGTAGACAGGGGCCGGTTTTAAGTAAACCGCTTTGTATTAAACAGACGTGCCCCAAGAAAAGAAGTTGCACGGCTGGGTGACTATTTAATTAGCGCTTAAATTAGCTTCAACACTAATCGTCGGCACAGCTAAACAGTGAAGGTATAACTGCAAGTGTCGGTGACTTCTTGCGGACCTGGCCGCATCGTCCATGCCCGGCACGACGGGCGCCTGGTACAGCTACTGCAGTTTTTTGTGGGTGTGGCTAAAATGCGCGCCTTCGCTAATTCTCTGGAGTTGTTCATGCGCACTTTTCGGCTGGTAATCGCCTGCCCTGATCGTACCGGCATCGTGGCCAAGGTCAGTAACTTCCTGGCGACCTACAACGGCTGGATCACCGAAGCGAGCCACCATTCGGACACGCAGAGCGGCTGGTTTTTCATGCGCCACGAAATCCGTGCCGATTCGCTGCCCTTCGACCTGGACGGCTTCAATCAGGCCTTCGCGCCCATCGCCCGTGAGTTTTCGATGGAATGGCGCATCACCGACTCGGCGCAAAAGAAGCGTGTGGTGCTGATGGCCAGCCGCGAGTCTCACTGTCTGGCCGACCTGCTGCACCGCTGGCACAGCAACGAGCTGGATTGCGACATTCCCTGCGTGATTTCCAACCATGACGACCTGCGCAGCATGGTCGAGTGGCATGGCATCCCGTTCATCCATGTGCCGGTGGACCCGCAGAACAAGCAGCCAGCATTCGATGAGGTCGCGCGCCTGGTCGAAGAGCACCGCGCTGATGTGATCGTGCTGGCGCGCTACATGCAGATCCTGCCGCCCAAATTGTGTCAGGACTATGCGCAGCGCGTGATCAACATCCACCACAGCTTCCTACCGTCCTTCGTCGGCGCCAAGCCCTATCACCAGGCCTCGCTACGCGGTGTGAAGCTGATCGGCGCTACCTCTCACTATGTGACCGAGGAGCTGGACGCCGGCCCGATCATCGAGCAGGACGTGGTGCGCGTCAGCCATCGCGAGACCATCGAGGAGATGGTGCGCCTGGGCAAGGACGTGGAAAAAATGGTGCTTTCCCGCGGTCTGCGCTATCACTTGGAAGACCGAGTGCTGGTGCACAACAACAAGACGGTGGTATTCGACTAAGCCGTCTGGCCCGATGCTCGAACAAGGAGTTCGCGTTCATGCTCAAGTCCGTCAAAGTGCGTGATTACATGACTCGTCACCTGGTGACCTTTCATGCCGATACCGATCTGTTCACCGCCATCAACCGCTTGCTCGAGCATCGTATTTCCGGTGCGCCCGTGGTCGACGGCCAGGGGCGTCTGATGGGTCTGCTGTCCGAGGGCGATTGCCTGCGGGGTATTCTGCAGGGCGCCTATTACGAGGCCACCGGCGGCACCATCGCCTCGTACATGACCAGCACTGTGGAAACCACCTCGCCTGAGGCGGACATCATCGAGGTGGCCGAGCGCTTTCTCAAAGGTCGCCGCCGCCGCTTTCCGGTGGTCGAGGGCGGCAAACTGGTCGGCCAGATCAGCCGTCACGACGTGCTACTGGCGGTAAAGGAGTTCGCCCAGCATGAACAAGGCCGGGCGAGGGGCTGATCGCCATGGCTGACGACAAACCCGATGTGCCGGGCACAGCGACGCCGCCACCGGTAGTCGGCCAGGGCTGCGTGCAGCGCTTCGACCCCGAGGCGCTGAGCGATGAGGACGGCACCGAGTTCGAAGGGGCCGAAGCCTTGTGGCAACGCATGCAGCGCGAGCAGCAGAGCTGCGATAAATGAAAAAGGGCGCCACTGGCGCCCTTTTTCATTGCTCCGGCTTCAAATCCGGAAGCTGTCGACCAGGTGCTTCAGGCGCGCGGCCTGCTGCTCCAGATCGGCGCAGGCGCGCAGGGTGGCCTGCAGGTTTTCCACGCCTTCCTGATTGAGGGTGTTGATCTCGGTAATGTCCATGTTCAGTGCCTCGATCACCGAGGTCTGCTCCTCGGTGGCAGTGGCCACCGACTGGTTCATGCCGTCGATCTCGCCGATGCGCAGGGTCACACTGCCCAGGCGCTCGCCCGCCTGGTTGGCGACCTCCACGCTCTGCTCGCTGTAGTGCTGGCTCTCGGTCATGGTGGTGACCGACTCGCGGGAGCCGACCTGCAGCTCCTCGATCATCTTCTCGATTTCCTGGGCCGATTCCTGGGTGCGATGAGCCAGGTTGCGCACTTCATCGGCGACCACCGCGAAACCGCGGCCCGCCTCGCCAGCGCGGGCGGCTTCGATGGCGGCGTTGAGGGCCAGCAGGTTGGTCTGCTGGGAGATGCTCTTGATCACCTCGAGAATCTGCCCGATGTCCGTGGTCTTGCCAGCGAGCATCTCGATCTTGCTGCGCGCATCGACCACCTTGGCGGAAAGGTCGGTCATGGCATTGATCGCCTGCTGCACAACCTTGCCACCGTCTTCGGCCTGATGGCGGGCGTCGGAGGCCTGATTGGAAGCGTCTGCGGCGTTACGGGCGATTTCCTGGGCGGCGGCGCCCAGTTCGTTGATCGCCGCGGCCACGCTGTTGGTACGGCTGGCCTGTTCGTCGGAGTTGACGATCGAGGAGTTGGAAGCGTTGACCACCAGCTTGGCGACTTCGTTGACCTGGGCGGTGGCCGAGGACACTTCACGGATCGAGGCGTGGATGCGCTCGACAAAGCGGTTGAACGAGCTGGCCAGCGCGCCGAATTCGTCGTGGGACTGGATGGCCAGGCGCTTGGTCAGGTCGCCTTCACCGCGGGCGATATCTTCCATGGCCTTGCCCATGGTGGTCAGCGGTTGCATCAGCACGCGGATCAGCACACCGAGCAAGGCGATGATCAGCGCCACGGCGATCAGCGTGGCGATGGCGGCCGACAGGCGAAATTCATCCAGCGCCGCGTAGGCCAGGTTCTTGTCGATGGACAGGCCCACGTACCACTGCACGTCCGGCAGGCCTTTTACCGGCGAGAAGGTCAGCAGGCGCTCCTGGCCGTCCTGGGTGACTTCGGTGAGCTTGCTGTCCAGGCCGATGGTGGCGTTGGGGTAGAGGTCGCGCAGGTTCTTCATCACCAGGTCGCCCTGAGGGTGAACCAGCACGGTGCCATCCTTGCTGACCAGAAACGCATAACCCAGGTCGCCCAGGTCAATGGAGTTGATGATCTTCACCAGGGTATCCAGGCTGACGTCGCCGCCGGCCATGCCGAATGGCTTGCCGTCCGCACCATGTACCGGGGCGATGGGTGAGATCACCAGGGTGTTGGTGATCTGGTCGACATAGGGCGCGGTGAGCAGGGTGCGGTTGGCCTGAGCGGTGTCCTTGTACCAGGGGCGGGTGCGTGGATCGTAGCCGGCCGGCATCTCGGTCGGTGGGCTGGACAGGAAGCGGCCGTCGCTCTGCACACCGACATAAGTGGACAGGAAAGCCTCCTTGTAGACCGGGCGGGAAATCACCTCCTGCAGGTTGCCCGCGGCGATGGCCAGCTCCAGATTCTGGGCCAGGCTCTCGACCAAAAGGATGCGCCCGGACAGCCAGCTTTCGATATTGCCGGCCGCGGCGTTACTGGCCTGGCTGAGGTTGCTCTGGAGCGAGGCCTGGATGCTGCTACGCTGGCGGCTGTCGTTATAGAGGCTGAACAGAGCGAAGGCGACCGTGACCACCAGGGTGGCGGCCAGCAGGATCTTGTGGCTGAACTGCAGGTTTCTCGTCATGGCATCTTGCGTCCGGTGATCACTGGAACCAGTCTGGTAGGGCGTCGCCAAGTGGCGAGTGGGCAGGCGGCCGAAGTTGGGCTGAATCGGTCATGGCCTGGCGGTTATGTCGGCAGCAGGTCGCTAAAGCTTTAATCCAGAGGACGGTGGTATGGCTTTGAATCAGCAATTCGTTCTGGGCGCGGGCATTGATGGCGAAGCGGTAGGCCAGTCACTGCGCCTGACCAACCGGCACGGCTTGATCGCCGGCGCCACGGGCACCGGTAAGACGGTCACTCTGCAGCGCCTGATCGAGAATTTCAGCGATGCCGGCGTGGCGGTGTTCGCGGCAGACGTGAAAGGTGATCTGTGTGGCCTGGGCGCCGCCGATGCGCCCCGGGGCAAGGTGGCCGAGCGCATCGCCAGCATGCCGTGGCTGGCGCACAGCCCGACGGCCTACCCGGTCAGCCTCTGGGATGTGCACGGGCAGAGCGGTCACCCACTGCGCACCACGCTGAGCGAAATGGGGCCGCTGCTGCTTGGCGCATTGCTGGAACTGACCGACAGCCAGCAGGCGGCGCTGTATGCGGCGTTCAAGGTGGCGGATCGCGAAGGCCTGCTGCTACTCGACCTGAAGGATCTCAAGGCGCTGCTCAATCATCTCAAGGAGCAGCCCGAGGTGCTGGGCGCCGACAGCGCGTTGTTCACCAGCGGCTCGGCCCAGGCGCTGTTGCGACGCTTGGCCAGCCTTGAACAGCAGGGCGGCGAGGCGCTGTTCGGTGAGCCGGCCCTGCAACTCGAAGACATTCTGCAGCCGGATCGTGAGGGTCGCGGGCGCATCCATCTGCTCGACGCCAGTCGCCTGGTGCACGAGGCGCCCAAGGTCTACGCGACTTTCCTGCTCTGGTTGCTGGCCGAGTTATTCGAGCAACTGCCCGAGCGGGGCGATGCCGACAAGCCGGTGCTGGCGCTGTTCTTCGATGAGGCGCATCTGCTGTTCGCCGATACCCCGAAGGCGCTGCAGGTGCGCCTGGAACAAGTGGTACGGCTGATTCGTTCCAAGGGCGTGGGCGTTTACTTCGTCACCCAGTCGCCGGGCGATCTGCCCGACGATGTGTTGGCCCAGCTCGGCCTGCGCATCCAGCATGGGTTGCGGGCGTTCACCACACGTGAGCAGAAGGCGCTGCGCGCCGTGGCCGATGGTTTCCGAGCCAATCCGGCGTTCGATTGCCTGTCTGTGCTCACCGAGCTGGGTATCGGCGAAGCGCTGGTGGGTACCCTGGAAGACAAGGGCACGCCAGCCATGGTGCAGCGTGTGGCCATCGCGCCGCCGCAATCACGTATCGGCCCGCTGTCCGAAGGTGAACGCGCTGCGTTGATTCGCCAATCGCCATTGGCCGGGCGTTATGACAGACCTTTTGATCGGGAGTCGGCCTACGAGATTCTAACCGCGCGTGCAGCCCAGGCCAGCCAGAACGCTGCACCGCCGGCCAAACAGGATTCATCCACGGTCGGCAGCGCTGGCGAATACCTGGGCGGTCTGGCGAGCCAGGCGTTGAAGAGCGCCATGCGTCAGGCAGCCACTCAGCTCGGGCGGCAACTGGTCAGGGGCTTGATGGGGTCATTGCTTGGCGGCAAGTCCAAGCGGCGTTAGAAAGTGCCACGCCGGCGTGCGCTTGTGCACAGTCGCCGGCGCTCTTCAGTCTCAGGCGCTTTCGGCTCTGGCCTCGGCTTTGCTGGACAGATCTTTTTCGATCTTTTCGATTTCTTTGTCGAAGGCCTGGTCGAGCAGGCTGGCCTTCTTGCGCCACGGCTTGCGTTCCGGATCCGGTTGGGCGGCGTAGGTGATCACTTCACCGCCGTATACATCCTTGTAACGCTGCGCCTGGCGCTCGAGTTCGGCGCGCAGTTCGTCTTTCGTCACGATAGTACCCATGGTTTCCAATAGAGAGATGGGCAACAACGTAAGACCGAGCGGTCTCACTGGTACGGTCGCCACATCTTTATGAAGCCTATACCCTTTCGATAGTTCAGGTTATTCGCAGATGCGACCGAACCCAGGGCAGGCGGGTGATTATCATCAACCCGCGCGGAAAGTCCAGCACGGCGGCCCCACGACGTGAACTGCCCGGCTCAGTTCAGGGGCCGGTACTGCAAGGTAAAGGTCAGGCCAATGCGCTGATTCTGGTTCAGCAGCACCAGGCCCGGTTTGCCGGGCAGGTGATGGGCGTTGACAGGGTGGCTGACCGGTTCGAAGCAGAAAAAGGGTTTACCTTCCGGGCAGAAAAGCAGATAGATGCCCTGATCGCTGCCGATCTCCAGGCTGTAGCCGGCTTGCGGTTCGATGATCCGCGCCTGGCCGTTCCAGCCGATAAAGGCATTGTCGGTATGCACGGCCGGCAATTCGCGCTCCGCGGTGAAATCCCAGTGATGCGGCAGATCGTCCAGACCTGTGGGCAGACTGTTGGCGTCGCAGTGCCAGACTTGCGCGGCCGCGGCCTGCAGGCGCGTGTGGGGCGTACGCGGGAAGTACGGGTGCAGGCCCAGACCGTGCCAGATTGGTGCTTCGCCGCGATGGGTAACCTGCAGGTGAATCGTCAGACGACCATCGTTGAGCTCGAAGCGCTGCTCGGCGGTAAAGGCAAATGGAGTCTGGCTGTCCAGGCGCAGCAGCGCTGCACGCTCACTGTGCTCGATGACTTGCCAGGGCTGCTGCCAGGCGCTGCCATGGATCGGCAGGGGCGAGTTGTCGGCATTGGCAGCGAGGGCCAGCCAGCCTTCGGGGTTGTCGAAACCGCCTTCGGTGATGCGGTTGGACCAGGGCGCGAGCGGGTAGCAGCCGAGCAGACGTGGAGTGCCGGCGGCGAGCGCCTGTTCGTCGGCGTGGCGCAGCAGCGGCTGGGCGGTGGCGATGACCGACCAGTTGGCAATTGCGCCACCGATGCTAGGCGTCAGGGTCAGCTGGGTGATACCGTCTTGCAGGTGCAGAGTGTCGAGCGACATGGGCAGTACCTGTGCAGTTAACGCGCCGTTAGGCGGAGATAAACGAAGAACGTGTCATCATACAACTCTCTGATATATGATGCGCTCTGGCCACCCAGACGATAACGACATCCTTATGGAAACTCAGAACACGCAGCCACGTGCGCGGCGCAAGCATCGAAGCCTGGCACAGGAGCTGGTCGCAGAGCTGTCCCAGCGCATTCGCGACGGGGTGATCAAGCGTGGTGAAAAGTTGCCGACCGAGTCGGCGATCATGGAAGAGCAGGGCGTGAGCCGCACCGTGGTGCGTGAAGCGCTGTCGCGTCTGCAGGCGTCCGGCCTGGTGGAAACCCGCCACGGTATCGGCACCTTCGTGCTGGACACGCCCAGCCCCGGCGTTTTCCGCATCGATCCGGCGACCATCGTCACCCTGCGCGAAGTGCTGGCCGTGCTCGAACTGCGTATCAGCCTGGAAGTCGAGTCGGCGGGCCTGGCTGCACAACGCCGTACTCCCGAGCAACTGGCCGCCATGCGCCAGGCGTTGGATGCGCTGAACGAGGGCGCGGCCCATGAAAGCGATGCGGTGTCTTCGGATTTCCAGTTTCACCTGCAGATCGCCCATGCCACGGGCAATCGCTACTTCACCGATATCATGAGCCACCTGGGCACCAGCATCATTCCGCGCACGCGCCTCAATTCCGCCGGTATCGCCCACGACGACCATGCCCACTACATGGCGCGCCTGGAGCGTGAGCACGAGCAGATCTTCGAAGCCATCGCCCGCCAGGATTCCGATGCCGCCCGTGCAGCCATGCGCCTGCACCTGACCAACAGCCGAGAGCGCCTGCGTCAGGCCCACGAGTCGGCCGAAGTGGCCGCCAAGCAGGCCTGAAACCACGAGGCCGGCAAAGGGCCTGGGCGCTGAGTCTACTTCCGTAGACCAGCACCCAGGCCCTTTTTCATTTCTGCAGGATCGACGCGCAGCCTGTCGTGAGAGACTGCTTAAGCATCCTTGCGATAAGTCAGCAGCACGATGCCCGTCAGCACGATTGCGCCGCCGATCATCTGCATACCGCTCAATACCTGATCCAGCAGCAGCCAGCCGAACAGCAGCGTGGCGATGGGCTCCATGTTCATCACCGGGGCGTTCTTGGCCATGTTCAGGCGCGGCACGGTGACGAACAGCATGCAGAAGGCGATGCCGTAAAGCAGCACCAGGGCGCCGAGGGCAGTCCAGCCGGTGCCGTTGGTGGGCAGGTTCATGCCGCCGGGGATCAGATCGGCGCTGCCGGCCACCACCATGCTGCTGAATACGATCATCAGGGTGAGCATGCTGCGCACCGAGCCGCGCAGGCTGGAGAGCTTGTGATCGGTGATCCACAGCGCGCAGGCGAACACGCAGGCGGCCAGGAACGAAGCGCTCACGCCGAGGAGCCACTCTGGGCCTGCCTGCTCGCTGGCGTTCAGGCGCGCCGGTAGGTCCAGGGCGAAGACCAGACCGGTGAGGATCAGTCCCATCAGCATCACCGTGCGGCGGGTGGGCGCCGAGCCGCCCAGTGCCCAGGTGAGCAGGGCGAGCAGGATCGGGAAGGTGTTGCCGATCAGCAGCGCCAGGGCCACCGGAATACGTGCCACGGCGGTATACAGGCAGATACTCTGGGTGGCGATCAACAGGCCTAGCAGCAGCTGCCAGCGCCAGGCACCAGGCGGCATCTGCAGGGCCTGGCGTTGCCACAGCACGATGCCGAGCAGCACCAGCATGGTCACGCCGGAGCGGCAGAGAATCGCCAACAGCAGGCCGGTCTGGTTGTCGAAGGCGATACGCGCGGCAATGTGGTTGCCGGCGAAGGAGCAGGCCAGCAACGCCAGGATCATCACGGCGATGTGGCGGGGAAACAGGGCAGGGGCAGTCATAAATACAATTTCCGTATCCAGTTAAGCCTTGAGCGCCTGACGGTTTGTACCGTTCTCGCTGCGCTAAAAAAAACGGCGGATCGCGTTGTGCACGCGACCCGCCGCGGGTGGAGCGGTATCAGAGTACGACGCTAGGCAGCCACAGCGAGATGGCCGGCACGTAGGTCACTGCCATCAGCACCATGAACAGGGCCAGGTAGAATGGCAGCAACGCCTTCACGGTGTTCTCGATGGTCACCTTGCCAATGGCCGCGCCGACGAACAGCACCGCGCCAACCGGCGGGGTGATCAGGCCGATACCCAGGTTGACCAGCATGATCATGCCGAAGTGCACCGGATCGACGCCGAAGGAGGTGACCACCGGCAGCAGGATCGGGGTCAGGATCAGGATCAGCGGCGCCATGTCCATCAGCGTGCCCAGGGCCAGCAGCATGATGTTCACGCACATCAGGATCACGTAGCGGTTATCCGACAGGGTCAGGAACGCGGTGGTGATTTTGGTCGGGATCTGCATCAGGGTCATGATGTAGCCGAACGCGGCCGCGAAGGAGATGAGGATCATCACGATCGACAGCGTGCGTACGGTGCGGTGCAGCATCTTCGGCAGTTCACGCCACTTGTAGTCGCGGTAGATGAACATGGTCACGAAGAATGCCCAGATCACCGCCACGGCAGCCGATTCGGTGGCAGTAAACACGCCGGAGAGGATGCCGCCCAGGATGATGAACATGGTCATCATGCCCCACAGGGCTTCGACGCAGATCTTGATCGCCTGACGCAGCGGGATCACTTCGCCTTTCGGGTAGTTACGCTTCTTGGCGAACCACAGGCACAGGGCGGCCATGGTGGCGCTCATCAGCAGGCCCGGGCCTATACCGGCCATGAACAGCGCGGCGATGGACACCGTGCCGCCAGCGGCCAGGGAGTAGATCACCGAGTTGTGGCTGGGCGGGGTGAGCAGCGCCTGCACCGAACCGGAAACGGTCACGGCGGTGGCGAATTCACGCGGGTAGCCTTTCTTTTCCATTTCCGGGATCAGCACCGAACCTACCGAGGCGGTGTCGGCCAGGGAGGAGCCGGAGATGGCGCCGAAGAAGGTCGAAGCGGTGATGTTCACCAGCGACAGGCCGCCGCGCACGAAACCGACCAGCACGCCAGCGAACGCCACCAGGCGACGCGCCATGCCGCCTTCGGCCATGATCGCACCGGCCAGCACGAAGAACGGAATGGCCAGCAGGGAGAACTTGTTCACCCCACCAGCGATCTGGATCATGATCGCCTGGAGCGGGATGTCGATGTACCAGGCACCGATCAGGGCGGACATGCCGAGCGCATAGGCGACCGGAACGCGCAAAAGGATCAGGGCAAGGAAACTGCCTACGAGAATGGCGGCGTCCATTACACGGCCTCCTTGGCTTCTTCAGCGGCTTCGAAGTTGACGACGCGGCGTTTGTGCTGGTCGCCATAGAGCAACTGCTCGATCACGAACAGCAGGGTGATGAAACCGCCTACGGGAATCGGCATGTAGCTGATGCCGACGCGCACCGAAGGCAGGGTGCTGAGGAATTGGTTCCAGGTGGCCATGCACAGCTTGTAGCCCCAGATCAGCATGAACAGTGCGATGGCCCCCATGGCCAGGCGCACGAAAAGAGTGATCAGCGGCTGCACGAGGGTCGGCAGGCGATCGGTCAGTGAGGTCACAGCCATGTGAGCCCCGGCGCGGTAGCTGGCAGCGGCACCGATAAAAGTGAACACCACCATCAGCATGACGGAGATGGGCTCGGGCCAGCCCAATCCTTGCCCCAGCACGTAACGGCTGAAGACGCCCCAGGGGATGATCGTGGCCATGATCACGATCGCCAGGCTGGTGACGATGATGCAGGCACGATAAATGGCGTCATTGACGCCCAGAACCAGATTTTTCATGTGACTTCACCGGAAGGTGTGGAGCCGGCAGAACGCCGACTCCTTACGCGTTACGCGTGCGCGAGGGATTACTTGACGGCTTCGATGCGCTTGATCAGGTCGGCGAACTGAGCACCGTACTTCTCACGTACCGGAGCGGTCGCGTCGTAGAAAGGCTTGGTGTCGACTTCGATGAACTCGACGCCTTCGGCCTTGAGCTTCTCGTTGGAGGCGTTTTCCTTGGCGACCCACAGATCACGCTCTTCCAGCTGGGCTTCCTTGGCCAGTTTCTTGACCAGGGTCTGCTGCTCGGGGGTCAGCTTTTCCCAGGTGGTCTTGGACATCAGCAGCGGCTCAGGCAGGATCAGGTGGTGGGTCTGGGTGTAGTACTTGGCCACGCGGAAGTGGTTGTGCTCGAGCAGGGTCGGCGAGTTGTTCTCGGCGCCGTCGATCACACCGCTCTGCAGGGCGCTGAAGATTTCACCGGTGTCCATGGCGATGCCGTTGCCGCCCATGGCGTTGAGGGTGTCGATGAACAGCGGGTTGCCGATCACACGGATCTTCATGCCCTTGAGGTCTTCGATCTTGCGCACCGGCTTCTTGGTGTAGAGGCTGCGGCTGCCGGCTTCCATCCACGCCAGGCCGACCATGTTGAAGTCGGAGTTGGTGATGGAGTCGAGGATTTCCTGGCCGATTTCACCGTCCACGACTTTGCGCATGTGGTCGATGTCGCGGAACACGAACGGCATGTTGAAGACGTTGGTGGCCGGAACCACCGAGCCGACCGAGCCCAGGCTGACGCGGGTCAGCTGTACGGCGCCGATCTGGGTCTGTTCGATCACTTCCTTCTCGGAACCCAGTACGCCGCCGGCGAACATGCGCGACTTGATCTCGCCATTGGTGGCGGTATCGAGTTTCTTGCCGAGGTTTTCCATGGCCACCACGGTCGGGTAACCGGCTGGGTGGATTTCGGCGATCTTCAGGGTCATGTCGGCCTGAACCAGGGTGGACAGACCCATGGCCAGAGGGAGTGCGGCGATCAGTAACTTGCGCTTGAAGTTCATGTGAAGCTCCGTGTTGTTGTTGTTGGTGTGAAGCGTTGTGTCGCGTTTGCGCGCACGTCAGTGACACGAGCGCGGGGTATTCAGTTGCCGAATGGGGTCTCCGCCAGGCCGCGTACGCCGGGTTGCAGGGCGAATACGCCGCCGGCCAGTGGCTGATCGTCCAAGTCGCCGCCGGGGCGGATCGAGGTGACGAACAGGGTATCCAGGTTGGCGCCGCCAAAGGCGCACATGGTCGGCTTCTTCACCGGTACTTCCAGCGAACGGTCGAGGCGACCGGCCGGGGTGAAGCGGTGAATCAGGCCGGCATCGTTGCCGCAGATCCAGTAGCAGCCATCGGCATCCACCGCGGCGCCGTCGGGGCGGCCGGGGTAGTCGTTCATGTCGACGAACAGGCGGCGGTTATGTGGCGTGCCGCTGTCGATGTCGTAATCGAAGGCCCAGATAGCCTGCACTGAAGGGTGCGAGTCGGAGAGGTACATGGTGCGCCCGTCCGGGCTGAAGCCCAGCCCGTTGGGCACGATCAGGTCGTCGAGCAGCACGGGCAGGGTGCTTTGCCCGGCGCCGTCGTAGCGATACAGGGCGCCGACGCGGGCGCCTGCAGCCATATCCATCAACATGGTGCCGGTCCAGAAGCGCCCCTGGCGGTCGCAGCGACCGTCGTTGAAGCGCATGTTGTCGCGGGCATGGCTGACACCGATCAGGCGTTCGCCACGCAGGCGGCCGTCGTCATCGGCGCTGAGCTGGAAGATGCCGCTTTCCATTCCGGCCACCCACTTGCCATCGGCGCGCTGGGCGATACAGGCGAGCATCTCGTCGGCTTCCCAACTTTGCGTGGCGGCGTCTGCCAGATTCCAGCGATACAGGCGTTTGTTGGGGATGTCGGCCCAGTAAAGGGCCTGGTCACGCGCACTCCATACCGGGCTTTCGCCTACGGAGTTGCGCGCATCGAGAATCAGTTCGGCTTGCATGGGCATGTCCGACCTCTTGTTATTGTTATCGACGTAAGCCTTTTGGCTCAGTCGTCGCCGAATGGGCCTGCTGCGGTGAAGGCACCACCTTGGTAAATGGCGTTCGGATCATTGGTGGCCATCGGCGGCTGGGCCTCGACCTTGTCGCGAAACACTTCGGAAGTGTCCTTGGGCTCGAAACCCAGGTGTGCGGCATAGCGGTTGTCCCACCACACATTCTTGTTCGCGGAGGCTCCGTAGACCACGGTATGGCCGACGTTCGGGGTGATGAGGCTACGCTCGATCAGCTGGACCAGGTCGTCGTAGCTGAGCCAAGTACTCATCATGCGGCGGTTCAGCGGCTCGGTGAACGAGGAGCCGATGCGGATGCTTACAGTCTCGATGCCGTAGCGATCGAAGTAGAAGCTGGCCATGTCTTCGCCGTAGGACTTGGATAGGCCGTAGTAGCCGTCCGGGCGGCGAGGGCAGTTGGCGTCCAAGGTCTCGGTCTGCTTGTGGAAGCCGATGACATGGTTGGAACTGGCGAAGATGACGCGTTTGACGCCGTGGCGACGCGCAGCTTCGTAGATATGGAATACGCCGGCGATGTTCGGGCCGAGAATTTCCTCGAACGGACGCTCTACCGATACGCCACCGAAGTGCAGGATGGCGTCAACGCCTTCGACCAACTGATGGACGGCCTGCTTGTCGGCCAGGTCGCAGACCTGTACTTCGATGTGCGGGCCTTCTGCCGGCGCCATTTCGGCGATGTCGGAAAGGCGCAAAATCTTAGTCAGGGGCTGCAGGCGCTCGCGCAGTACCTTGCCCAGTCCGCCTGCTGCACCGGTGAGCAGCAGGCGATGGAAGGGCGGTTGCGCGTTGGAGGTGGTAGTCATCAAAGCGGTCTCGAGTTTGTTTTTATGGAGAGCTTGTTATCGGTTGTCGTATGACGTGAGAGGATTATCAACAGCCTCCGATTGTGCTGTCAACGCGACACATCAAAAAACCTCTGCAATCCGTCCGGCAGTGCAAAGGCGCCATCTGTTGCGCGGTTGTGATTGGTTTGCCGAGCAGGCTGTAGCCAGTTTTTGACTGCCGGGTCATGCTGCATTGAGGCCGCACCTCTGTTGCCAGTTGCTTTCATTCAGGCGACAACCACGCGCAAAAGATCAAAAAGGGGATGGTTTTAGTATTTGTCGTACGATAACGTATCTCTACAGCCAGCGGCTGCCTCTTTTTCTCCATGCGCTACAGGTATTCGAAGAAATGACCCCACAAGAATTAAAATCCGTCCTCTCCTCCGGTCTGCTGTCTTTCCCACTGACCGATTTCGATGCCCAAGGCGAATTCAATCCGCAAGGCTACGTGCGCCGCCTTGAGTGGCTGGCTCCGTACGGCGCCACCGCGCTGTTTGCTGCTGGCGGCACTGGCGAGTTCTTCTCCCTGGCCGCTGACGAGTACTCGTCGATCATCAAGACGGCCGTCGATACCTGCGCGACCAGCGTACCAATCCTCGCCGGCGTCGGCGGTTCGACCCGCCAGGCTATCCAGTATGCGCAGGAAGCCGAGCGCCTGGGCGCCAAGGGCCTGCTGCTGCTGCCGCACTACCTGACCGAGGCGTCCCAGGAAGGTGTTGCCGCTCACGTCGAGCAAGTCTGTAAGTCGGTAAAGATCGGTGTGGTTGTCTACAACCGCAACGTCTGCCGCCTTAACGCCACTCTGCTCGAGCAGTTGGCCGAGCGTTGCCCGAACCTGATCGGTTACAAGGATGGTCTGGGCGATATCGAGCTGATGGTGTCGATTCGTCGTCGCCTGGGCGACCGCTTCAGCTACCTGGGCGGCCTGCCGACCGCTGAAGTCTACGCTGCGGCCTACAAGGCCCTGGGCGTGCCGGTGTACTCGTCGGCGGTGTTCAACTTCATCCCGAAAACCGCGATGGATTTCTACCACGCCATCGCCAAGGACGATCACGCCACCGTCGCCAAAATCATCGATGACTTCTTCCTGCCGTACCTGGACATCCGTAATCGCAAGGCTGGCTATGCAGTGAGCATCGTCAAGGCCGGCGCCAAAATCTCCGGTTACGACGCAGGCCCGGTTCGTGCCCCGCTGACCGACCTGCTGCCGGACGAGTACGAGAAGCTGGCTGCACTGATCAAGAAGCAAGGCGCGCAATAAGCGTCTGACCCTGTCTCTCGAAAAGGCCGCTTTTACAGCGGCCTTTTTGCATTGTGGGGTAGGGGAGCTGCGAATGGGACAGCCAGCTCATAAAAGGCGAGACGTCTCATTCCACGACTCGCCCCACCTACCAACCGATAGGCTGTTCACCGTTGTGGGAGTTGGTCATGCCTGCGACGCGATTCGATGGGTGGTTACATTCCTTGGCACAACTCGATTTCCATGATTGGCAGCTGCAGGTTTGCTTGAGAGCGAGCGCGCACGACGCGCTCCCATAAGAACTTGGAATTCTGCGGCCTACCAATCCTTCAGCGCATTCCAATAATCCGTGCAATTGTAAAAACCGGTATCGATAGTCTTGGCTTTTTTATAGTTGTACGATAACGTATGACTTCATCTGGTCGCTAACGACCCCCAACGTTTTCTCCAAGGGTGTAAGAAGAATGACTCCACAAGAACTAAAAACCGTCCTCTCCTCCGGCCTGCTGTCGTTCCCGCTGACCGACTTCGACGCCGCCGGCGAATTCAATCCGGCCGGCTATGTCCGTCGTCTGGAGTGGCTGGCGCCCTATGGTGCTTCCGCGCTGTTCGCTGCCGGCGGTACTGGTGAGTTCTTCTCTTTGGCGGCTGATGAGTATTCGTCCGTCATCAAGACTGCCGTCGACACCTGCGCCAAGAGCGTGCCTATCCTCGCCGGCGTTGGTGGCTCGACCCGCCAGGCCATCCAGTACGCTCAGGAAGCCGAGCGCCTGGGCGCCAAGGGGCTGCTGCTGCTGCCGCACTATCTGACCGAAGCGTCCCAGGAAGGCGTCGCGGCTCACGTCGAGCAGGTATGCAAATCGGTGAAGATCGGTGTGGTGGTCTACAACCGTAACGTCTGCCGTTTGAACGCCGATCTGCTCGAGCAACTGGCCGAGCGTTGCCCGAACCTGATTGGCTACAAGGACGGCCTGGGCGATATCGAGCTGATGGTTTCCATCCGTCGCCGTCTGGGCGAGCGTCTGACCTACCTGGGCGGCCTGCCGACCGCCGAAGTCTACGCTGCGGCTTACAAGGCCCTGGGCGTGCCGGTTTATTCCTCGGCGGTGTTCAACTTCATCCCGAAAACCGCGATGGACTTCTACCATGCCATCGCCCGCGAAGATCACGCCACCGTCGGCAAGATCATCGACGACTTCTTCCTGCCGTACTTGGACATCCGTAACCGCAAATCCGGTTACGCGGTGAGCATCGTCAAGGCCGGCGCCAAGATCGCCGGTTACGACGCCGGCCCGGTTCGCGCACCGCTGACCGAGCTGCTGCCGGAGGAGTACGAGAAACTGGCGGCACTGATCGACGCCCAGGGCGCTCAGTAAGCTCCGGCGCTCGTTGCCCAAAAGGCCACTGTTTACGGTGGCCTTTTTGCATTGTGGGGTAGGGCGGACTCTGGTTTATCACCCGGGGCGAAAAGCTGAGCGCTTGTGGGAGCGGGCCATACCCGCGATGGGCTGATGGGACGCACCCTACACACCCTATTACCGCCGCTCTCTGGTTGCCGTCTGAGCGGCTGGTTAAGATGGGGGATCATCCACGCAGCTGCGGCCCGTCATGGCAAAGAAATCCTCTCGCGTTTCATCTTCCACGCCACTGAGCAAGGGTTCGAGCGTGACGCTGGTCGACGTAGCCAAGGTGGCCGGCGTGTCGCCGATCACCGTGTCGCGTGCGCTGAACCGCCCCGAGGTGGTCAGCGAGGATGCCCGCAAGAAAGTCCTCGAAGCTGTGCGGGTCACCGGTTACGTGCCGAACATGCTGGCCGGCGGCCTGGCCTCGAACAAGAGCCGGCTGGTGGCGATCTTCGTGCCGACCATCGCCCACTCGATCTTCGCCGAAACGGTGCAGTCGCTGATGGATCATCTGACAGCCGCCGGCTACCAGACCATGATCGGCCTCACCGGCTATTCCGCCGAGCAGGAGGAGCGCCTGCTCGGTGCCGTGCTCGGCCGGCGACCGGACGGTATCGTGCTGACCGGCACCCTGCACACCGAAGAGAGCCGGCTGCGTCTGCAGGCAGCGGGCATTCCGGTGGTCGAGGCGTGGGACCTGGGCGCATCGCCCATCGACATGCAGGTGGGCTTTTCTCACACCCAGGTCGGCCAGGCGATTGCCGATCACCTGCACGGCAAGGGCTACCGCCGTTTCGCCATCGTTTCGGTCGACGATTCCCGGGCGCTCAAGCGCAGCGCCAGCGTGGTCGATCAGCTCAAATCCCTGGGCATCTACGAGGTGCCCATGGCGGTGCTTGCCGCACCGGCCACCTTGCACAGCGGCCGTCAAGGGCTGAGCCAGTTGCTCGCCGAGGGGCATGCGCCGCAGGTGATCGTCTGCAGTTCCGACACCGTGGCTCAAGGCATCCTCGCCGAGGCGGCGAGTCGCGGTATCGAGGTGCCAGGGCAACTGGCAGTGATGGGGTTCGGGGATCTGTCCAGCGCGGCGCATCTCCACCCGGCTCTGTCGACCGTCAGCGTCGATGGTGGGCGCATGGGCAAGGAAGTGGCCAAGGCCCTGCTACAGCGGTTTCGTGACGAAGGTGAATCGACACCTGTGCGTCTGGATACGGGTTTCACCCTGGTCGAGCGGCAAACCACCTGATTCTTATCGGACAACTGACGACTGGTCGTGAAATGGCTTGAATGATTGCGCAATCATAGTAAAGTCATCGCTTGTAGCGAACTGGTTCGTGCCTCGCTCTTTGCTGGATTGATTGCGCAATCATCGATTGCGGTTCGGCGGGTAGGGCACCTTCAGCGATAAGGATAATAAAGCGTGAACAACAGTATCCGCACGTCCCTTCCATGCCCTTACCAGGGCAGCCTGTCCTTGCCCGCAACCAATGTCCCGAGACCTTACCCAGGTGTCGCGACGGCTCCTGCCACGGGCTAGCCGGCCAGATACAACTCCGTTTTCAAACTTCATGACCCCGCCCTTGGGCGGCTGGCGTGTTCGCACGCGCCTGTCAGCAATAAAAATAACATTGAGGTGAGATCTCCATGGGAGACACAAAGAAAACCCACGTCCGTTACCTGATACTGCTGATGCTGTTTCTGGTCACCACCATCAACTACGCCGACCGCGCCACCATTTCTATCGCCGGCTCCAGCATGCAGAAGGATCTGGGTATCGATGCGGTGACCCTCGGTTACATCTTCTCCGCCTTCGGTTGGGCCTACGTGATCGGGCAGATTCCGGGTGGCTGGCTGCTCGACCGCTTCGGCTCCAAGCGCGTATATGCCGCTGGCATCTTCATCTGGTCGCTGTTCACCCTGCTGCAGGGCTTCGTCGGCATGATGCCGGTGGCCTGGGCGGTGGTGACCCTGTTCGTGCTGCGTTTCATGGTCGGCTTCGCCGAAGCGCCATCGTTCCCGGGTAACGCCCGTATCGTCGCGGCCTGGTTCCCGACGGCCGAGCGCGGCACCGCATCGGCGATCTTCAACTCGGCGCAGTACTTCGCCACCGCGCTGTTCGCGCCGCTGATGGGCTGGATCGTCTATTCGTTCGGCTGGGAGCACGTGTTCGTGGTCATGGGCGTGCTGGGCATTGTCTTTGCCGGTATCTGGATGAAGACCATCTACAACCCCAAGGAACACCCGCGCATCAGCGCTGCAGAGGTCGAACACATCGCCAGCAATGGCGGCCTGGTCGACATGGATCAGGCCAAGGGCAGCGGCGGGCCGAAGTGGCACTACATCACCCAATTGCTGACCAACCGCATGATGGTCGGCGTGTACCTGGGCCAGTACTGCATCAACGCCATCACCTACTTCTTCCTCACCTGGTTCCCGGTTTACCTGGTGCAGGAGCGTGGCATGACCATCCTCAAGGCCGGCTTCATCGCCTCCTTGCCGGCGATCATGGGTTTCGTCGGCGGCGTGCTCGGCGGGGTGATCTCCGACTGGCTGCTGCGCCGTGGCAATAGCCTGACTCTGGCGCGCAAGCTGCCCATCGTCTGCGGCCTGATGCTGTCGACCAGCATGGTGCTGTGCAACTACGTATCGGCCGAATGGATGGTGGTCGGTTTCATGACCTTGGCCTTCTTCGGCAAAGGTCTTGGCGCCCTCGGCTGGGCGGTGGTCTCGGACACCTCGCCCAAGCAGATCGCGGGCCTGTCCGGCGGCCTGTTCAACACCTTCGGCAACATCGCCTCGATCACCACGCCCATCGTCATCGGCTACATCATCAGCGCCACCGGCTCGTTCAAGTGGGCACTGGTTTACGTTGGCGCCAACGCCCTGGTCGCGGTGTTCAGTTACGTGTTCATCGTCGGGCGCATCCAGCGCGTGGTGCTCAAGGACGAACACGGTCAGGCGATTGGTGAGCAACCTGCGCCGGCCGCGGCCACCTGAATCTCGTGCAGCCGTGCCTGCCCGGCAGGCCGGCTGCATCAGCTAGAGAACTATAAAAAGGATTAGCCTCCATGGACCTCATTCAACATCAGAACTCTCCGCGTTATATCCGCCTGCACCCCGACGACAACGTCGGGGTGGTGGTCAACGAGCAGGGCGTCGCCGCGGGCGGTCAGTTTGCCGATGGCCTGCAGGCGCTGGAAGGCATTCCGCAGAGCCATAAGGTATCGCTGGTGGCGATCCCCGAAGGCGGCACCGTGGTGCGTTATGGCGAGGTGATCGGCTATGCGCTCAAGCCCATCGACGCTGGTAGCTGGGTGACCGAGCAGGTGCTGCGCATGCCCGAGCCACCGGTGCTGGACAACCTGCCCAAGGCGACCATCAAGGCACCAGCGCCTGAGCCGCTAGAGGGCTACACCTTCGAAGGTTTCCGCAATGCCGACGGCACCGTCGGCACGCGCAACATCCTTGGCGTGACCACCACGGTGCAGTGCGTGGTCGGTGTGCTCGACCATTGCGTCGAGCGCGTGCGCAAGGAAATCCTGCCCAAGTACCCGAACGTCGACGACGTGGTGCCGCTGTCGCACAGCTACGGCTGCGGCGTGGCGATCAACGCACCGGACGCCGTGGTGCCGATCCGCACCCTCTACAACATCAGCCGCAACCCCAACCTGGGTGGCCAGGCGCTGGTGATCAGCCTCGGTTGCGAGAAGCTGCAAGCTAACCAGTTGATGGACGGCGACGCCCTGACCTGTGGTCAGGACGAGGAAGAATGGCTGTTCCGTCTGCAGGATTCGGGCACCGGTTTCGCCGGCATGATCGAACAGATCATGGGCATGATCGAGGACCGCCTGAAGGTGCTCGACCAGCGTCGCCGTGAAACCGTGCCGGCGTCCGAGCTGGTGGTCGGCATGCAGTGCGGCGGCAGCGACGCCTTCTCCGGCATTACCGCCAACCCGGCGCTGGGCGTGGCGGCCGACCTGCTGGTACGGGCCGGCGCCACCGTGATGTTCTCCGAGAACACCGAGGTGCGTGACGGCATTCATCTGCTGACCCCGCGCGCCGCCAGCGTCGAAGTCGCCGATGCGCTGATCCGCGAGATGGACTGGTACGACCGTTATCTGGAGCGTGGCATGGCCGATCGCAGCGCCAACACCACGCCGGGCAACAAGAAGGGCGGCCTCAACAACATCGTCGAGAAGGCAATGGGCTCAATCGCCAAGTCCGGCAACAGCCCGATCGTCGGCGTGGTCTCGCCCGGCGAGCGGATTCGCGGCAAGGGCCTTTGGTTCTGCGCCACCCCGGCCAGCGATTTCATCTGCGGCACCCTGCAACTGGCCGCCGGCATGAACCTGCATATCTTCACCACCGGCCGCGGCACGCCCTACGGCTTGTCCATGGTGCCGGTGATCAAGGTGGCTACCCGCACCCAGCTGGCCGAACGCTGGCCGGACCTGATCGACGTCGACGCCGGGCAGATCACCTCGGGGCGCATGAGCCTCGAGGAAATGGGCTGGCACATCTTCCAGCTCTACCTGGACATCGCCAGCGGCAAGCAGCAGACCTGGGCCGAGAAGCATCGCCTGCATAACGATCTGGTGCTGTTCAATCCCGCTCCGGTCACGTAACCGATAACCGGACACAGATGTCTGCCGCGGCGCGCTTGTATGCTTCGTGGCAGGTATCATCCGCGCTTCGAACCCATCACAGGAGAGCAGCATGAGTCGCCCCACCGTGCTTCAGGTTGGCCGTTTCCCGCCGCGTTTCAATGAGCGCCTGCAGCGTGACTATCAACTGATCCGCCTGTGGGAGCAGAAGGATTTCATCGCCGAACGCGGCGCCGAGATCGATATCGTCGTGACCTCGGCGCGCTACGGCTGCTCGGCCGAGCAACTGGCGCAGATGCCCAACCTCAAGGCCATCTGCAGTTTCGGCGTTGGCCATGATTCGATTGCCGTTGATAAGGCCAAGGCCCGTGGCATCGTCATCAGCACCACGCCGGACGTGCTAAACGAATGCGTCGCCGACACGGCCATTGGCCTGGTGATCGACACCGCTCGGCAGTTCGCCGCCTCCGACCAGCACGTGCGCCAGGGTAAATGGTTCAAGGGCCAGTACCCGCTGACCCGCAAGGTCAGTGGCAAGAAGCTGGGCATCGTCGGCTTCGGGCGGATCGGCAAGGAAATCGCCAAGCGCGCCGCGGGGTTCGACCTGGACATCCGCTACCACAACCGCCGGCCTGACCCGAGCACCGATTACGGTTACGAGGCCGACCTCAAGGCACTGGCAAGCTGGGCCGACTTTCTGGTGCTGGCCTGCCCGGGCGGTGCGTCCACCCATCACCTGATCGACGCCGAGGTGCTCGCCGCCCTGGGTGCTGAAGGCATTCTGGTCAACATCTCCCGCGGTAGTGTGGTGGACGAGCAGGCGCTGGTCGCCGCACTGCAGGCCGGCACGCTCGGCGGCGCAGGGCTGGACGTCTTCGAGGACGAGCCGCGGGTGCCCGAGGCGCTGTTCGCCATGCCTAATGTGGTGCTGTTGCCCCACGTGGGCAGCGCCACCGAGGAAACCCGTCTGGCCATGGAGAACCTGGTATTCGATAATCTCGATGCCTTTATTGAGCGCGGTGAGCTAATCACCCCGCTCTGACCGAATAGGCGAGCCGCGCAGGCGACTTTCGCTTATACGCGCCGGGCCACAAGCCCGAACGCGGTTTCTACCCTCGAGCAACACCCGGTGCGCCACAAGCGCACCGGTTCTCTAAGCCACCGTGGCCTCACGCTTTGCAATGAACGCCGTCATCAGCTGATTGCCATCGAGAATGTCGGTGCAGATAGCCTGGCGTGCCGCCTCGCCATCACCCTTCTGCAGGGCATGGAAAACCTCCCAGTGATGCTCGATCGCCATGCGCTCGTTGAAGTCGCCATAGGCCAGGGCGATCAACGGGCCGGTGCGCATCCACAGGCTGTCGAGCACATCGCGCAGCAGTGGCATATCGGCGATTTCGGCCAGGGCGAAGTGGAACGCCTGATTGAGCTTCAGTGCCGCGATCAGGTCGCCGTCGTGCACGGCTTTCAGGTTGTCGCGGATATTGCGCTCGAGCATCTGCAACTGTTCAGCGCTCACCTTGGCGGCTGCGGTTTCGGCGGCCAGGCCTTCGAGCGCCAGGCGGATGTTGCGGATTTCTGCGTATTGCGCCTGGCTCAGTACCGGCACGCGGATGTCGCGCGGGGTCTTCAGGATCAGCGCCTTTTCCTTCGCCAACTGCAGGATCGCATCGCGTACCGGCGTGACGCTGGTACCCAACTGCTCGGCCAGGTCGCGGATGCGTAGGCGGTCGTCCGGCTGGAAACGGCCGGTGATCAAGGCCTCGCGCAGCAAGGCATAAACGCCACTACCCAGGTAGGTGTGGCTGAGACCGTCGATGGGGTATTTCATGGTGGTGACTTCCAGGGCGCAGGCCAGGTGATTCTACCGTGCGGCGCCTCACACGTGCTGGCCACCGTTGACGTGAATTTCTGCGCCATTGACGTAAGTCGCCCCGGACGTGCAGAGAAAATACACCAGCGAGGCGACTTCCTCGGGTTTGCCCAGGCGATGCATGGGAATGTCGCGCTCGACGATCTGCTCGGTACCTGACGAAAGGATCGAGGTATCGATTTCGCCCGGCGCGATGGCGTTGACGCGCACCCCGTGGCAGCCGAATTCGTGGGCCATCTCGCGGGTCAGTGCCGCCAGCCCCGCCTTGGAGGCGGCGTAGGCGGAACCGGCGAAAGGATGCACCCGTGACCCGGCGATGGAGGTGACGTTGATGATGCTGCCCTGGGCCGCCTTCAGTTCCTCGAACAGCCCGCGGGCGAGCAGGGCGGTGGAAAACAGGTTGACGTTGAACACCTGGGTCCAGATGGCGTAGTCACTGCCCAGCACGCCCAGGCGCTCGCCCTTGCTGCCTTTGGGCGACACGCCGGCGTTGTTGACCAGTGCATCCAGCCGCCCGCCGAGCTTCTCGCGGATCAGCGGCAGGCTCTCCTGCAAGTGCTCGATGTCCTCGAGGTCCAGGTGAATATGGTTGAGCTTGCCCTCGGCCCAGGGGCATTCGCTGACCCAGTCATGACGCGAGGCGGTGAAGATGCGCCAGCCCGCCGCGTTGAAGTGTTTGACCGTCGCATGGCCGATGCCGCGGCTGGCGCCGGTCAGCAGCAGGGTTTTCTGATCGCTCATGGCATATCTCCGCAGGAGTGGGCTTGCGCAAGCACTGTAGCTGGGCAAATCATCGCTCAATGAAAAATATGATGCATCATATTTTTCTGAGTGCTTTAATGATGTTGCCGTGTACGCCAATAACAACAAATAGATGGCCTGGTGGATCTGCTCAGCTCTTCAGCGCCGTGCCAGTGGTTCTTGTCGGTAAAGCACCGGTGTTTCTTCCTTGAAGCTGCCCTTACCCAACCAGAGCCCCGGCTCTGCCAGGAGCAACCCTCAATGTTCAAGAAAACCGCACTACTGATCGCCTTCACCTGCAGCGCCGCCACGTTGCAAGCGGCTGACAAACTCGCCGTGGTTTCCTTTGGCGGTGACAACAAGGTGGTTCAGGAAACCGCGTTCTACAAACCCTTCGAGGCGCGCGAGAAGGTGCGCATCGAAGCGTCCGCGTACAACGGCGAGATGGCCAAGATCAAGGTCATGGCCGACACCGGGCAGGTTTCCTGGGACGTCGTTGAAGTGGAGACCCCGGAACTGATCCGTGGTTGCAGTGAAGGGCTGTTCGAGCCGCTGGACTGGGCGAAGATCGGCAAGCGTGAGGATTTCATTCCCGAAGCGGTGAGCGATTGCGGCGCCGGGATCTTCATCTGGTCGACGGTGCTGACCTACGACAGCAGCAAGCTCAAGGGCGCCCCCACGGGCTGGGCGGATTTCTGGGATGTGCAGAAATTCCCGGGCAAGCGCGGCCTGCGCCGCGGCGCCAAGTTCACTCTGGAGTTCGCCCTGCTTGCCGACGGCGTGGCGCAGGCCGATCTGTACAAGGTGCTGGGCACCGAAGAAGGCGTCGAGCGGGCGTTCCGCAAGCTCGATCAGCTCAAGCCCAACATCCAGTGGTGGGAAGCCGGCGCGCAGCCGCTGCAATGGCTGGCCGCCGGTGACGTGGTGATGACCTCGGCCTACAACGGCCGCGTGACCACCGCACAGAAGGAGGGCCGCGACTTCGTCATGCAATGGAATGGCAGCCTTTACGACCTCGATCACTGGGCCATCGTCAAGGGCAGCAAGAACAAGGGACTGGCCGAGAAGTTCATCGCCATGGCCAGTACGCCCGAGTTGCAGAAGGTCTATGCCGAGGGCATTCCCTATGGCCCGACCAATACCCACACCATGGTGCTGATCGACCCGGCCATACAGGGCAGCCTGCCGACGGCGCCGCAGAACCTCAAGCACGCCCGCGCAATGGATATCGAGTTCTGGATCGACCATGGCGAAGACCTGGAGCAGCGTTTCAACGCCTGGGCCAGCAAATAAAAGAGGTAACAGGCCCCAGGAGTGGCAGCGGGCCATGCCCGCTGATTACGGCATGGCCGGTTCGCTCCCTGGGGCTGCCCTTGTGACAACAGGCAGTACATGAATTTAACGATGGCCAGATCCTGGCGGAGTGTATCGATGTGTCGCTGAATACCCAGGTTGTGCATGATCCCTTACTGCAGGCGCAGCCGGCGCAGGTCAGCGCGGTGCGCGCCGGTATCATCGCCAGCGAAAGCTTTGGTGTGCTGGGCAGCGTTCGCCCGTTGGCCGGTGAACGCGACCTGAATTTCCAGCTCGCCTGTGCGGACGATACGTCCTATCTGCTGAAGATTTCCCATCCGCTGGAAAATCCGCAGGTGGTGGATTTCCAGAACCAGGCGCTGCTGCAGATCCAGCGCGCCGATCCCGAGCTGCCGGTGCAGCGTGTGTATGCCGCGCGTGACGGTCGCTACCAGGCCGCCGTCGATATCGATGGCCAGACCATGCTGGTGCGTCTGCTGTCGTTCGTCGAAGGCCTGCCTCTGCATCAGGTCAGCGCGTGCAGCGTCTTACTGCGCCAGAACCTGGGCGACGCCATGGCGCGGCTCGACAGGGCGCTGGCCGACTTCCGACATCCGGCAGGGGGGCACGAGCTGCTTTGGGACATGCAGCAAGCCGCCCGGCTGCGGCCACTGCTGGCGCATATCGATGACCAGCCGTTGCGCGCGCTGGTGGGCGAGGCGCTGGATGCCTTCGAAACGCGGGCGTTGCCGCGTTATCCGACGTTGCGCCGTCAGGTGATCCACAACGATCTCAACCCTCACAATGTCATCGTCGACCGGCAGCAGCCGGAGCGTGTGCTGAACATTCTCGATTTCGGCGATATGGTCGAGGCGCCGTTGATCAACGAGGTCGGCGTGGCGGCGGCCTATCAACTGGGCCGCGGGGGGGACGTGCTGGCGCCAGCGCTGGACTTCGTGGCCGCCTATCATCGTGGCAACCCATTGCAGGAAGACGAGCTGGATATTCTCGGCGAGTTGATCGCCACGCGGCTGGTGATGACCATCGCCATCACCGCCTGGCGAGCCAGCCTGCACCCGGAAAATCGCGACTACATCCTGCGCAACGTGCCTCAGGCCAGCGCCAGCCTGCGCGGGCTGGCGGCCATCGAACCGGCGCGGGTGCGCCAACGAATCCATCAAGCCTGCCGGGGAGCCTTGCAGCCATGAACATGATCAACGGGTTCAGCGCGGCGGATGCCGAACGGCTGACTGAAAAGGAGCGCAGCCTCATCGAGCGCCGCAAGCGGCTGCTCGGCCCGGCCTACCGATTGTTCTACGAGCGTCCGCTGCACACAGTGCGCGGCGAGGGCGTATGGCTTTTCGACGCGGCGGGCCGTCGCTACCTGGACGCCTACAACAACGTGGCTTCCATCGGCCATTGTCACCCGCGGGTGGTGCAGGCGATTGCCGAGCAGGCCGCGGTGCTCAATACCCACACCCGATACCTGCAGGAAGGCATTCTCGATTATGCCGAGCAATTGCTGGCGACCTTCCCGGCCGGGCTCGAGCAGGTGATGTTCACCTGCACGGGCAGCGAGGCCAATGACCTGGCGTTGCGCATCGCCCGCCATTACACCGGCGGCACCGGAGTGATCATCACCCGTTTCGCCTACCACGGGGTGACCGGCGATATTTCCGCGCTGTCGCCATCGCTAGGCGCCAGTATCCAGCTTCCTGCCCATGCCCGTACCGTGCGCGCTCCGGATGTCTATCGCCTCGGGCCCGAGGCGGGCAAGCTGTTCGCCCAAGACGTGCGTGCCGCCATCGCCGATCTGCGCGCCCACGGCATCAAGCCGGCGGCGCTGCTGGTCGACGGCATCTTCGCCAGCGATGGCATCTTCGCAGGGCCCGAAGGCTGTATCGCCGAAGCGGTCGCGGTCGCCCAGGCAGAGGGGCTGCTGTACATCGCCGATGAAGTGCAGAGTGGCTTCGCTCGCACCGGCTCGCATATGTGGGGCTTCCAGCGCCACGGCGTGCAGCCGGATCTGGTCAGCCTCGGCAAACCGATGGGCAACGGCCAGCCCATCGCCGGCGTGGTGGTGCGCCCCGAGGTGCTCGAGCCCTTTGGTCGCAGCATGCGCTACTTCAACACTTTTGGCGGTAACCCGGTGTCCTGCGCCGCCGGCCAGGCCGTGCTCGACGTGATCCGCGACGAGGGCCTGTTGCAGCGCTCGGCACGGATCGGCGACTACCTGCTGGCCGGCATAAGCCGTCTGGCCGGGTGCCACGAACTGATTGGCGATGTGCGCGGAGCGGGGATGTTCATCGGCGTCGAACTGGTCAGTGATCGGGCCAGCAAGGCGCCGGCGGCCGAGCAGGCCAAGCGGGTGGTCAACGGCATGCGCGAGGGCGGCGTGCTGATCAGCGCAGCCGGGCCGCTGGAGAACATCCTGAAGATTCGGCCTTTGCTGGCATTCGAGCAGACGCATGCGGATCTGTTGATCGATGCATTGGATGAGGCCTTGCAGACCTTGGTGTGAGCCGCTCAGGCCCGCCGAAGGAATTCGGCGGGCACCGCCTCGGTCAGCCAGACGCCGTTGTCGGCCTGGAAGAACATGAAGCCCTGCGCGTGCATGCGCAGCGCGTCGACTTCGAGAATCACCGGGCTACCGTAGCGTTGACCGACCTGCAGGGCAGTTTCCATATCCCGAGACAGGTGCACATGATGGCGCGCTCCGGCGATCAGGCCCTGGCCTTCGATGGACTCCAGAAAGCGACTGGCGGTGCCGTGGTAGAGGCGCTCGGGTGGCTGTTTCCGTACGTGCTGGAGCTGCACCTGAGCGGTCGAATGACCTTGCGCAGCGCGGATCCTGCAGCCGTCAGCGGACAGGCTGAAGCGCTTCTTGTCGCTGCTGGCAACCACGTCTTCGATGGTTTCGATATCCAGCGCGCGACCGCTGCGGGCGGCACCCTCGATCAGTGCGTCGATGTCGGCCCAGCCTTCGCTATCGAGCTGCAGACCTATGGCTTGGGGCTCATGACGCAGCACGTAGCTGAGGAATTTGCTGGTTTCGTCGCGGCTCATCTTTTAATTACGTCCATGTCATAAAACGGGGCTCAGGCGCCGGGTTTGCTATCCAAGGCCTTGCAACTGGCCGCATAGTTCTGTTTGCAGGCACTCTGAAACAGGCGGCGGGCCTGGTCTGGGTCGCGCTGAACGCCGTCGATGCCGCGCATGTAAAGGTTGCCGAGAATATGCTGCGCCATGGGGTTGCCGCTGCTGGCGGATTGGTTCAGATACTTGAGCATGGCGGGCGGGTTGCGAAATTCCGGGTTGTCCCGGCCAGTGTAGAGGTAAGCCAGGCTGACGGCGGCCTCGGCGTGGCCGCGGTCGGCTGCCTGTTTCCACCAGTACTCGGCCTGCTTGAGATCCTTCTGCGGCTTGCCGACGAAATAGAAACTGCCCAGTTTGAACTGGCTGTCCAGGTCGCCACGTTGTGCCAGGGCGGTCAGGCGCTGGAAGTCACCTTCGGCGGCCTGCTGCTCGGGGGACGCCGCGCCTGTTGGGTTCTGGTGCGCAGGCGCCTGGGGCTGGTGGCGGT
Organism: Phytopseudomonas straminea; assembly: GCF_900112645.1. Lineage (GTDB taxonomy): Bacteria > Pseudomonadota > Gammaproteobacteria > Pseudomonadales > Pseudomonadaceae > Aquipseudomonas > Aquipseudomonas straminea. Next base: position 138,184 of record NZ_FOMO01000007.1, read on the forward strand.
TGACGCAACCGGCGAGCAGGGCGAGAACGCTGGCGAGCAGCAACGGCGTGGTGAATACGGACAGTCGGGTCATGCTTGGGCTCCGGGAAGGACGGCTTGCGTCTCATGTCGAGAGCCGTCGGTGCTGCGATTATTGTCGAGGTTCGACCTGCTGGTCGGCAAACCGTTCGCCTGCCGGTGAACGATGCTGCTTGGTTGTGTGAAATTAATCGTGTATTTTTTCATGAAATAATCGCTCGATAATTTCACTCCATGTTCCGGCAGTCCCCTCGCCATCTCGCCACCTACTATGCAGGCTGTTATCCCGGCCCTATCCCCGAGCGTGCTCGCCTCGAAGAGGACCTGGACTGCGACGTGGTGGTCGTCGGAGGCGGCTTCAGCGGTTTGCATTGTGCCCTGCGCCTGGCGGAGGCCGGCAAACGGGTGATCGTGCTGGAGGCCAGCCGCGTCGCCTGGGCGGCCTCGGGGCGCAACGGTGGGCAGGCGCTGCTGGGTTGGTCGTGCGATATGCCGCCGTTGGAAAAGGCCCTTGGCCTCGACGCTGCCCGCCAGCTGTGGGACAGCATGTGCTGGGCCGCCGATGAGCTTCGCGAGTTGCCAGCGCGCCATGGTTTCGAGGTGGATTACCGTGTTGGCAGCCTGTGGACGGCGGTACTGCCGCGCCGGGTCGGGCAGCTTCGTGAGGCGCAGCATGAGGCGCTGCACAAATGGGGCTACCACGACCTGCGGCTGATCGAAGGCGCGGAGCTGCGCGAATGGATCGACAGCCCGCGTTACGTGGCGGCGCTGCATGACGCCAGGGGCGCCCACCTCGACCCGCTCAAGCTGGCCCAGGGGTTGGCGGCGGCTATCGAGAAGGCCGGCAGCCGTATCTACGAGCAGACCAGAGCCCTGGCCTACGAATCGCTGCCGGGAGGCTACCGCGTGCGCACCGCGCATGGCGAGGTGCGCGCTGATGTATTGGTTCTGGCCTGCAATGCCTACCTCGACACGCTGGACGAGTCGCTATCCCGGCGCGTGCTGCCGGTCGGCTCCTATCAGGTGGCCACCCAAGCGCTCGACCCACAATTGGCGCGTTCGCTGCTGCCGCAGAACAGCTGCGTGATCGACAACCAGTTCGTTCCCGATTACTTGCGCCTGACCCCGGACAACCGCCTGTTGTTCGGCGGTGGCTGCACCTATCTCGGCGGCTTGCCGAAAGACGTGCCCGCGGCGACCCGCCCGTATCTGGAGCGCGTATTTCCCCAGCTCAAGGGCGTGGCCATCGAATACGGCTGGGGCGGGCATATCGACGTCACCATGAAGCGCACCCCGGATGTCGGGCGCAGCGGCCAGCGCTACTGGCTGCAGGGGTTCTCCGGCCACGGCGTGCTGCCGACCCTGGCTGCGGCACGGGCGGTGACCGATTCGATTGCCGGCGATGACCAGTTGCTGGCGCTCTACCAGCGCATCGGCAACCCGCGTTTTCCCGGCGGCACCTGGCTGGCGGCGCCGCTGGAGGCCGCAGGCAAGGCCTGGTATCGGCTGCGTGACTTTTTATGAAGGGCTCGACCGGCATGGACATGCAGGAAGAAATCGAAGGCCTCGCGATCCTGATCCGCGACCTGCGCAAGCACAAGAACCTCACGCTCGGCGAGCTGGCCGCGCGCATCGGGCGCTCGGTGGGCTTCCTGTCCCAGGTCGAGCGCGGCCTGTCCAAGCCGACCGTGGCGGACCTGACCGCCATCAGCGAAACCCTGGGCGTGTCGACCACCTATTTCTACAGCCTGGAAAAACCGCGTGAGTTGCCCTGGGTTACCCGCCCGGGCGAGCGTCGCACCCTTTATTACGCCGGCGGCATCACCGACGTGCTGGCCTCGCCAAACATGTCAGCCGGCTTCTCCATGCTGGAAAGCCACCTGGCGCCTGGCGCCACCAGCGGCGAGGGTCACCTGACCGACAGCTCGGAGCAGGGCGGCTTCGTGCTCGAAGGCCAGCTGAGCATCTGGCTGGACGATCAGCCTGAGCCGGTGACCCTCGGCCCCAATGATAGCTTTCAGCTACCGCCGCACAGCCAGTTTCGCTACGCCAACCTTACCGACCAGCCCGCACGGGTACTCTGGGTGTTCCGCTAGGCGGACACGGGAAATCACACATGACCTTCACCAGCCTGTCCGACGAAGTCCGCGCCTTTCGCGCCGCATACCCCGACGTGCGTTATGTCGATCTGATCTGTCTGGACATCCCCGGGCATTTCTACGGCAAGCGCTACCCCATCGACATGCTCGAGAAGGTCGCCGCTGGCAGCCTGCTCAAGCTGCCGCAGAACTGCGTACTGCTGGGTGCCCAGGGCGGCCTGCACGAGATCGGCGACTATTGCTTCAATGACGGTGACCCGGATGCCACGCGGCGGCTGATTCCCGGCACGCTGAAACCCGTGCGGTGGGAGCAGCAGCCTCTGGGGCAGATGCTGATCAGCTCGGACGGCACCGAATCGCCCATCGAGTTCGAGCCCCGGGAAGTGCTGGCCCGCGTGCTGGCGCGCCTGGCGGCCAAGGGCATTCATCCGGTGGTGGCTTTCGAGCTGGAGTTCTATCTGTTCGACCGGGCGCTGAAGGACGGTTTGCCGCAATTCCCCCGCGACCCGTTGTGCGGCGACGAGGACGACCAGCCCAACCTGCATATCGAGCGTCTGTCGCGGTTCTCCCCGGTGCTGCACGAGATCGTCGAGGTGGCCAATGAGCAGGGCATCGACGCCAACGTAATCACCGCAGAGATCGGCCCCGGGCAGTTCGAGATCAATTTCGGCCATTGCGAGGATGGCCTGCAGGCGGCCGACTGGGCGGCATTGTTCACCCGTCTGACCCGCGGCGTGGCGCTCAAGCATGGTCATCGGGCGAGCTTCATGAGTAAGCCTTACCTGGATGCGCCGGGTAGCGGCATGCACGTGCACGTGAGTCTATATGACGGGCAAGGCGATAACCTGCTGGCGCCGGATGATGGCCAGCCGCTGCGCCACGCCGTGGCCGGTTGCCTGGACTGGCTGCCGCACTGCATGCCGATTTTCGCGCCGCACCACAACGCCTATCGCCGCTACGGCTCGCGGGTGAACGCCGCCAGCCGTGCCAGCTGGGGTTACGAGGATCGCGATGCCTGCGTGCGAATTCCCGACTCCGACGCCCGCAACCTGCGCATCGAGCATCGCCTGGCCGGAGCCGATGCCAACCCATACCTGGTGCTGGCGGCCATCCTTTCGGCCATGGAGCATGGCCTGGAACAGCGCGCCGAGCCCATCGAGCCGCTGAACAAGAATCGTCAGAGCGGTATCGACTTTCCCATGGACATGCTTGGCGCGGTGGCGCAGATGCGTCATCACCCAGCAGTAAATGCCGGGCTGGGCGAGGAGTTCGTGATGGTCTACTGCGAGAACAAGCGCCAGGATCATCTGGCGTTCATGGAGCATATCAATGCCCGCGAGTACCGCTGGTTCCTATGATGTACGTGCATAAATAGAAAAACCCGCCAATGGCGGGTTTTTCTATGGAGCAGTGGGTTAGCGGAACAGTGACCAGCTCACCGCATAGTCATTGAAGCCCAGGCCCCACAGCGCCACGGTCAGGGCCAGCAACAGTTCCAGTACCAGCACGCCGATGGCCAGGGTGCCGCCGGAGATGGTCAGCCCCTCGTTGACCGGGATGCGCAGGAACGCCGGCATGCCCACGTAGAGCAGGCGTGCGCTGTACGCCAGGGCGATGATGCCAACAATCAGCAGTAGCCAGGCTTTCGGATAGAGCAGCGCGATGCCGGCGATGAACAGTGGCGTGGCCACATAGCCGGCGAAGATGATGCAGCGGCTGCGGCTCGGGCGGCTGGCGAAGGAGTCGGACATCCAGTGGATGACGTTACCCATGATCGCCACGCCGATCAGCATCAGGATGTAGAACACGATGCCCAGCACTGCCGCGGTCGGTACCGCCACCTGGTACGCATCACCGCCCAGTTGCCAGCCGATCTGGGTGGTACCGATGAAAGCGCTGACGACGGGGATGAGTGCCATCAGCAGAACGTGTCGTGCATAAAGGTTGGTGATGCTTTCCCTTTCCCGGTCGATGTTGCGCCACTCGCGGCCCGGATTGGACAGCAACCCCCAAATGTGATTGATCATGACTCTTCTCCTCTGGCTCCAGCATCGCGCCGGCATGAGATATCCGAGAGCTGATCAGCCTGGATTGTGCGGCAATTGCCATTCAATTCAGCCCTCACAGGTATGAGTGAAGATCACCGCAATAGGTTTGACCAGAAATTCGCCGCCTCCATGTATGCCGCCTGTTCATGGAACGCCATGTTGCGGTCCCATGCCCCGGCTGGAGGCGCACAGCGGTGCTCACGGACAAGCGGCAACGCCTCGTAACGGGGTATGTCGAGACTCGACTAAAGCCGGCCTGCCACTAGCGCCAGAAAACCTGCATCCGCCGGTCTGGCGGGCTGAAAAGGCAGGGGAGGGCTATTCCCGTATTTTTTATATGTGCTTTTTGGCCTCTGCCTCGGGATGGGCAAAAATGCTATGTTGCGCACCCTCTCAGGCAGGGCTAGAACATGAGCGACGACAAGGCACTTAATCGATCCCCCGAGCAGTTGGACAGCGGCAAGCGCGGTGGTTGTCTGTGGCTGACCCTGCTGGGCCTGGGTTTTATCGTGCTGGTGTTCGGCATCATCATCTATGCCATCACCCGTGAGCAGACGGCTGACGTGCAGGCCAACGAACAGCGCGCCATTCAGGCCTGCTGGGTCAAGGCCAACGACCCGTCGGCCACGCCCACCTCCCGTGCTTTTGCCACCGACAGCTGCAAGGAAATGGAAAAGCAGTTCCGCATCAAGTACGGGCAGGATTCCGAGCGATGAGTCAGGAGCAGGCCGCACCGTCCAAGCGCTTCTTGTTGAGCCTGTGTCTGGTGGCGCTGGTCATCGTCGTAGCCATGGCGGCCTGGGCGTGGAGCCGCTTCGGGGTATCGTACCTGCGGCCTTTTGGTGATCAGGAGCAGCAGGCGGTGTTCTTCCAGGGCGGCGGCCTCAAGCTGCCCGCTGAGCTGGCTGGGCCGGGCAAGATTCGTGTGGTGCACTTCTGGGACCCGCAATGCCCCTGCCACAAGGAAACCGACGCTCACCTCAATTACCTGATCGGCCTGTACCGGTTTTCCGGCGTCGAGTTCTACAGCGTGCAGAAGCCGGGCAGCAAAGGCGAGATGCTGCCGTTTCTGCGCGGCAAGCTGACGCCTCTGGAATCCATCGAAGGCATGGAATCGATTCCGGCCAGCCCGGCCATCGCCATCTGGGATCAGAAGGGCAACCTGGCCTATGCTGGCCCGTACAGCGAGGGGCTGGTGTGCAACTCATCGAACAGTTTCGTCGAGCCGATTCTCGACGCGCTGTCGGCCAACCGCAGCGTCTCGGCGGCCAACACCATGGCGGTGGGGTGCTACTGCGACTGGCAGGCGAAAGAGGATTCTTGATTCATCGCAGTAATCCATAGTTTTTTTGGGGTTACTGCTGTGCGACATATTGACGCGCAAATGCGCCGATATGAGCCACTATTATATATCGCAACGCTTCCGGTAATTCGCGCTCGGCCTCTAGGCGATCTCTCGCTCTCTGGCTGTAGCGGTGATCATGTGGGGCTTTGCGAGTTGAGCGAGCTGTTGCCAGCTGCTGGATTGCGGCTGGTTTGGCAGGGTCGGGGCAGGGCGGGGCGGCTAGTACACCCCGACTATTTGTAGGCCCATCGTCGTTATGCGGTTGGTTTTTTCGGCCGCGTAACCGAAAATGTCGCCCCCTCCGTTTAGTAGTTTCGAAGCTGAAACGATTTCGGTGCCTCGGCGCATCGTTTTCCTGGCATGCCCTGCTGTATTGGGCGTCGTCAGGCTGAACAGAACGCTATGTGGGATATCACTTTGCTGAAGGTCGTGAAATGAGAGAAGAGAAGTACCACCGCTTGTTCCGCACGCTTCTGACGATTGTCGTGGCCGTCTCCCTGAGTGGCTGCGACTGGGTTCTTTTCGATTCGAAAGGCCAAATCGGCATTGAGCAGCGCAACCTGATCATTACCGCCACTCTGCTGATGCTGATCGTGGTGGTACCCGTCATTTTCATGACCATTCTGTTCGCCTGGCGCTATCGCTCCTCGAACAAGGACGCGACCTACGCGCCTGAGTGGGCTCACTCGCACAAGATCGAGGCCATCGTCTGGGGCGTCCCTTGCGTGATCATCATCGTGCTGGCGGTGATCACCTGGAAGACCACCCACTCGCTCGACCCCTACAAGCCCCTTGAGCACGAGAACAAGCCGCTGACCGTTGAAGTGGTTTCGCTGGACTGGAAATGGCTATTCATCTACCCGGAGCAAGGTGTCGCTTCGGTCAATGAGCTGTACATCCCGGCCAACACGCCGATCAGCTTCCAGATCACTTCGCAGACCGTGATGAACACCTTCTTCATCCCGCAGCTCGGCGGCATGGTCTACGCCATGGGCGGTATGCGCACCCAACTGCACCTGATCGCCAACGAAGAGGGTGAGTTCTTCGGCCTGTCCGGTAACTACAGCGGTCACGGTTTCTCCGGCATGAAGTTCCAGACCCATGCGACCAGCCAGGAAGAGTTCGACCAGTGGGTCGCCAAGGCCAAGCAGTCGCCCAACACTCTGGACTTCAACGGCAGCTATCAGATGCTCGCCAAACCGAGTGAAAACAACCCAGTCGAGTACTTCAATGCTCAGCCAGGTCTGTTCCGGCAGATCCTCGGCCAGTACATCGATTACAAGAGCAACCCTGTGAGCGAAGCCGCGCACGCTTCAGGTGCGGAGGAATAAACGATGTTCGGAAAGCTGACACTAGATGCAATACCCCTGCACGAGCCCATCCTTGTAGTCACCATGATTGCGGTGGTTCTGGGTGGTCTCGGGCTGGTCGGTGCCCTGACCTACTTCAAGAAGTGGGGCTACCTGTGGCACGAGTGGCTGACCTCGGTCGACCACAAGAAAATCGGCGTGATGTACATTCTCGTCGCCCTGGTCATGCTGCTGCGTGGCTTCGCTGACGCAATCATGATGCGTACCCAGCTGGCGATCGCCACGGGTGGCTCCGAAGGCTATCTGCCACCGCACCACTATGATCAGATCTTCACCGCTCACGGTACGATCATGATCTTCTTCGTGGCCATGCCACTGGTGGTCGGTCTGATGAACATCGTCACGCCGCTGCAGATCGGTGCGCGCGACGTTGCCTTCCCGTTCCTGAACTCGCTGAGCTTCTGGCTGTTCGTGGTTGGCGTGCTGCTGACCAACATCTCCCTGTTCGTGGGTGAGTTCGCCATGACCGGCTGGGTCGCATATCCGCCATTGTCGGGGATCGAGTACAGTCCGGGGGTCGGGGTCGACTACTACATATGGGCGCTGCAGATATCTGGTATCGGTACGCTGCTCACCGGTGTCAACTTCTTCGTGACCATCATCAAGATGCGTGCCCCTGGCATGACCCTGATGAAAATGCCGATCTTCACCTGGACCATCCTGTGCACCAGCGTGATCATCTGCGGCGCGTTCCCGATCCTGACAGCCGTACTCGGCATGCTGACTCTGGACCGTTACCTGGATTTCCACTTCTTCACCAACGAAGCAGGTGGCAACCCGATGATGTACGTCAACCTCCTGTGGGCCTGGGGCCACCCTGAGGTGTACATCCTGATCCTGCCGGCTTTCGGTGTGTTCTCCGAAGTCACTGCAGTGTTCGCACGCAAGCGTCTGTTCGGTTACGCCTCGATGGTCTGGGCTACCGTGGCGATCACCGTACTGTCGTTCGTGGTATGGCTGCACCACTTCTTCACCATGGGTTCTGGCGCCAGCGTCAACGCCTTCTTCGGTATCGCGACGATGATTATCGCCATTCCGACCGGTGTGAAGATCTTCACCTGGCTGTTCACCATGTACCGCGGTCGTCTGGAGTTCACTTCGCCGATCCTCTGGACCCTGGGCTTCATCATCACCTTCTCCATCGGTGGTATGACCGGCGTACTGCTGGCCGTTCCGGGTGCTGACTTCCTGCTGCACAACAGCCTGTTCCTGATCGCCCACTTCCACAACGTGATCATCGGCGGTGCGGTATTCGGCTATATGGCCGGTATCACCTTCTGGTTCCCGAAAGCGTTCGGCTTCAAACTGCACGAAGGCTGGGGCAAGGCGTCCTTCTGGTTCTGGATCGTCGGCTTCTACTTCGCCTTCATGCCGCTGTACGTACTGGGCTTCATGGGCATGACCCGTCGCCTGAACAGCACCACCAACCCTGAGTGGGAACCGTGGCTGTACGTGGCCGTTTTCGGCGCCGTGCTGATCGGTATCGGTATCCTGTGCACCCTGATCCAGTTCGCTGTGTCGATCATCAAGCGCAAGGAACTGGCCGACGTGACTGGCGACCCGTGGGACGCCCGTACCCTGGAGTGGTCGACTTCCTCGCCACCTCCGTTCTACAACTTCGCCGTTACTCCGCATGCTGACCGTATCGACGAGTTCCACGAGCAGAAGCGTGACGGCCTCAAGCCTGCGCCTAGCAAGTACTCTCCGATCCACATGCCGAAGAACACCGGCGTTGGCTTGATCATGTCCATTGGCGCGCTGGCCTTCGGCTTCGCCCTGATCTGGCATATCTGGTGGCTGGCTGCATTGAGCTTCGTAGGTACTTTCGCCGTTCTGATTCGCAACAGCTACAACACAGACGTCGATTACTACGTGCAGCCCGATGAGATCGAGCGCATCGAGAATGCACACATTCAAGCAAAGGCTAAGCAGGCGTAAACCATGTCCAGTGAAGTTTTGAGCAACCACGCCGCTCATGACGATGATCATGAGCACGAGCATCACCACGACGCGGGTGAAATGAAGGTCTTCGGGTTCTGGATTTACCTGATGACCGACTGCATCCTGTTCGCGAGTATCTTTGCAGGCTTCGCGGTGCTCAGCACCGCGTACGCCGGCGGGCCTACTCCGAAGGATCTGATCGACCTGAAGCTGGTTCTGGTCGAAACCTTCGCCCTGTTGTTCTCCAGTATCACCTACGGCATGGCCATGCTGGCCATGTACCGTGGCGACAAGGGCAAAGTGTTGTCCTGGCTCGCCGCGACCTTCCTGTTCGGCCTGGTGTTCATCTCGATCGAGCTGTACGAGTTCCACCACCTGATCCATGAAGGCGCCGCGCCACAGGTCAGCGCCTACTGGTCGGCATTCTTCACGCTGGTCGGCACCCATGGTCTGCACGTCAGTGCCGGCCTGTTGTGGATGGCCGTGATGATGCACCAGGTCGCCAGCCGTGGCCTGACTCCGGTCACCCAGACGCGCCTGAGCTGCCTGAGCCTGTTCTGGCACTTCCTCGATGTGGTCTGGATCTGCGTGTTTACCGTTGTTTACCTGATGGGGGCTCTGTAATGGCTCATGATCACCACTCTGCCGCTGGCGCAAGCCATGGCAGCACCAAGGATTACGTCGTCGGCTTCGTGCTGTCGGTGATCCTCACCGTGATCCCGTTCGCGATCGTGATGAACCCCGTCATGTCGAAAGCGGCCACGCTGTTCACCATCGTCGCGTTCGCGGTCGTGCAGATCTATGTGCACTTGGTGTACTTCCTGCACATGAACACTTCGTCCGCTCAGCGTTGGAACACGGTTGCTTTCGTGTTCACCATCCTGATCACCATCATCGTCGTAGCGCTCTCCATCTGGATCATCTGGAGCATGCACTACTACATGATGGCCAATTAAAAGAGAGCAGCCTGATGTTCAAGCAATACCTGCTCCTGACCAAGCCGGGCATCGTCTTCGGGAACATGATTTCCGTGGCCGGTGGTTTCTTCCTGGCTTCGAAGGGGGATATCGACCTGATGCTGTTCCTGGCAACAGCATTCGGCGTCGCTCTGGTGATTGCTTCCGGTTGCGTGTTCAACAACTACATCGATATGGACATCGATGAAAAGATGGAGCGGACCAAGAACAGGGTGCTGGTAAAAGGCCTGGTTCCGCCGACTCATGCCATCGTTTACGCCTGCATCCTCGGGATTGCAGGCGTTGCCTTGCTCTATAAAGCCACGAATCTGCTTGCAGTCGCCTTGGTCCTCATGGGCTTCGTCGTCTACGTCGGGCTGTACAGCCTGTACCTCAAGCGCAATTCGGTTTATGGAACCCTGGTTGGCAGTCTGTCGGGCGCCGCTCCGCCTGTTGTGGGCTATTGCGCTGTAAGCAACGAGTTCGACATGGGGGCAGCCATTCTGCTGCTGATCTTCAGCCTCTGGCAGATGCCCCACTCGTACGCTATCGCCATCTTTCGTTTCAACGACTACCAGGCCGCCAACATTCCGGTGTTGCCCGTGATCAAGGGCGTTCCTGCTGCCAAGCGCAGCATCGTCCTGTACATCGCCGCGTTCCTGGTCGCCACCCTGATGCTGACCATCAGTGGTTATGCCGGCTACAGCTACTTCGTGGTAGCGGCAGTCAGCGGTGCCTACTGGTTGTGGATGGGGGTGTCGGGTTACAAGGCCGTCGATGACAAGGTCTGGGCACGCAAGCTGTTCGTGTTCTCCATCGTCACCATCACCGCTCTGAGCGTGATGATGTCGGTGGACTTCCAGGCCACGCCGAGCCAGATGCTGATGACCTCGGTCAATCACATCTGCGGCGTCGACAACGTCAGTGGTTTCTGTGCGGCATTTGCCTCGCGCTGAGCCTTGACGAGCGAATCAGGCGGGCCCCGTCATCACTGGTGACGGGGCCCGTTTTCGTTAGGCGCTGATAATCTATGTACGCCGAATTCTGAGAGTGGAAAACATGACCGTGAACGATAAAGACGCTTTCATCATCGGCCTCAAGGAGCGCTTGCCTGAAGACCTGCGCGACTCCTTCAGCGCTGAGCAGCTCGCCGCGCTCAAAGTGGCCTTCGGTGCACGGCAGTGGGGCAGCCACCCCGTCGACCTGCGCGGGACATTGAGGATATGGCGCTGGCGCTACTACTTCGTGTTTCTGGCCGGTCGCAACCGCCGTGACCTGACGCGCGCTCAGCAGGAGCTATCGCTGACCGCCAAGGCGCTGGGCATGAGCCTGTTCCTGATGGTCTCCCTGGCGATTGGCCTGCTGTTCCTCTACCTGATCAAGTCCGCACTAGGCATCAACCTGTTTTCCAACTTCTCCCTGGGGCTTTGGGACTGGTTCAACCGCGCCTGAACAGCAACACCTTGAGCCCGCCTTCAGGGCTCACGTCGGGAAATTCCGGCGGGTTGTCCAGGCGGCGCTCGAAGTGCAACTCAGGCGCTTCGCTGGCCATGCCCTTGATCAGGAAGTCGCTGTCGATATCCGGGTCGTTGACGCAGGCCAGTACCGAGCCTTCAGGGCTGAGCAGTTCGGGCAGCCGGCGCAGGATCTTCTGGTAGTCGCGGGTCAGGGCGAAGCTGCCTTTCTGGAAGGAGGGCGGGTCGATGATGATCAGGTCGTACGGGCCATGGCGCTTCACCTTGCCCCACGACTTGAACAGCTCGTGGCCGAGAAAGCTCACCTTGCTCAGGTCATGCTCGTTGAGGCGGTGGTTTTCACGGCCGCGGGCCAGGGCCGCCTTGGCCATGTCCAGGTTGACCACATGCTCGGCATCGCCAGCCAGCGCAGCGATCGAAAAGCCGCAGGTGTAGGCGAACAGGTTGAGCACCCGTTGGTCCTTAGCGTTATCCCGCACCCAACGCCGTCCCAGGCGCATATCGAGAAACAGGCCAGTGTTCTGCTTGCGGCCCAGGTCGAGCAGGTAGCGCAGGCCGTCTTCTTCGATAATCCACTCTTCGGGCAGCTCGCCAACCAGACACTGTATCGGGCTGTCGGGCAGGTAGCGCTGTTGCAGGAAGAGGCTGTGGGCGCCGCTGCCTTGCCACTCATCCGACTCGATCAGTTGCTGCAGCATGGCCTGCAGGGCTTTTAGCTGATCATCCGGCGGCTCGCGAAACAGGCACACCAGCACGATGCCTTGCAGCCAGTCGACCGTGATGTGTTCGAGCCCCTCCCAGCAACGGCCACGACCGTGAAACAGGCGGCGTGTTTCACTTGGTGGGGTGATCAGAGTGTTAGTCAGGTGTTGGCGTAGCAGAGTGATTTGGGTGGCATTCATGGGCGTGGAGCTATCGGCAGGCGCGGCGCGGCAGTGTAAACCAAAGACGTCTGCAGCTTATGAGCAAGGGCGTTTCGCGGGGCATAAAAAAGCCCGTCACTAGGACGGGCAAGATATGCCACTGGAGTTCAGCGATGCGATATGCGTGTTACAGGATCGACAACGGGTAGTTGAAGATCAGGCGGTTCTCACTGGCGTCCTGGCCGACATCGCGGCGGACGCTGGAGTTACGCCAGCGGATGCTCAGGTTCTTGAAGGTGCCATCCTGCACGGTGTAAGCCAGTTCGGATTCGCGTGCCCACTCTTCAGCATCGCTGCGACCAGAGGTGTGAATGTTCGAGCCACTCATGTAACGGTTCATCAGCACCAGGCCAGGGATGCCCAGACCAGCGAAGTTGTAATCGTGACGAACCTGCCAGGAGCGCTCTTCAGGGCTGTCGAAGCTGGTGGTGAAGCCGTCGTTGACCAGCGTACCGCCGCTGGCGCCGTCTACACGCATGAACTTGGTGTCACCGCTGAGGCGCTGATAACCCACGAGGAAGGTGTTGTTGCCGCGCTTGGCCGACAGGGCGCCCTGATAGACCTTGTTATCCAGATCGCCGGCTTTGGCCGAGCCTTCTTCCTTGCCTGTCACATAGCCGAGGTTGGCACCGAGCACCCAGTCACCGACTGGCTGGCTGTGAGTGAGCTGCACATAGCTCTGTTGGTACACGTCTTCCAGGCGTGCGTGCCACAGGCCGACCAGTGTGTTGTTGCCGTTGAATTTGTATTCGCCACCGCCGAAGTTGAACGCGCTGCTGTCGAAGCGGGTTCCATTGGTGAAGGACATACGCTCCATGCTGGCGTCATTACGCTGGCTGTTACCGTTGAAACGACCGCCATACAGGGTCAGGCCATCGATCTCATTGGAGGTGATCTGAGCGCCTTTAAAGGTTTGCGGTAGCGAGCGGCCATCGTCGGCGCGCAGGATCGGCAGCACTGCGAACCACTCGCCGACCTTGAGTTCGGTTTTGGATATCTTGGCCTTTGCGGCTACAGCGGTACGCCCAAAGTCGTCAGGGACGTTGCGATTGCCAGCTGGGCCATGCTCTGGCAGCAGGCCGCTGTTGCTGGTATTGGCATTGCCGTCCAGCTTGACCGAGTAGAGGCCCAGCACGTCGATGCCGAAGCCTACGGTGCCAGCGGTGTAGCCGGAGCGAGCATCGAGAATGAAGCTCTGCGTCCAGCCCTCTGCCTGACCTTGGCGCTCGCCATTGATGACCGGGTCGGTACCGTTGAGGTAGTTACGGTTGAAGTAGTAGTTGCGCAGGTTCAGCGACACCTTGGCATCGTCTACGAAGCCTTCGGCATGGGCGGCGAACGGCACGGCCAGGGCCATGGTTCCGGCCCCGATCAGGCCCAGCGAGATGAGTTTGCGTGCGGTCATTATTGTTGTGCTCCCGGTTTTTTAACAGCCGTCCTCTGCCAGTCGTTGATCGACATGCCGTGAGGTCGGTATGAAATGCCCTTTACAGGGCGCAGCCCTGCGCGATCACGCAGGGCTCTGCCTCAGGCCCTAGCCATCGGCGAATAGGTAGCGCGCAGGTAACGAGATGAATGCGACGGGTCGGGCGCGGTTGCCCGGAAGAGGATATGCAGGTGACGTGAAGACTGGCTTCATGGTGCGACCTTTTTTGTTTTTATAAGGCTTGTTGTCATACAACATTGGCGGCGATTATCGACAGCTCCCAATCTGCTTGTCAACGCAAGCTGATGAAAAGATCACCTGATATTTCCGCGTGCGCTGTTTCGTTACCCTGCACCTATAGCCAATGCCTAGTGAATAGAGGCTTTCAGGTTATGGCAGGGTACTCTGCAAGGCCCGTTCGCAATGTTTTAGGAGCAGTGGGGGCGTGGCCTCGCCAGCTCGTCTGTGTTGTGCGATAACGGATGACAATATCAAAACAAGAGAAATGCCATGCCACATTGCCTGATCGAAGGTTCCCGCTCCCTGCTGCAAGCCGTGGACGGTATAGAACTGGTAACGAGGGTTCACGCGGCCGCCATGGGCAGCGGTTTGTTCAAGGAAGGCGAGGTGAAGGTGCGGCTAAGCCTTTACGATCACTTCACGGTCGGCGGCAGCGAGGAGGATTTCCTGCACGTGATCTTCTATCTGCTCGCCGGTCGTACGGACGAGCAGAAGAAAGCGCTGTCGATGGCCATCGTGCGTGCGCTGCTGGAGTGTCTGCCGGATGTTCAGAGCCTGTCGGTGGATGTGCGTGATATACGCCGCGAGGTGTTCAGCAATCGACGCAGTTGCCTGGAGGCCGACTGAGAAAAGGGCGGCAGCGCGCCGCCCTCGAAGCCTTAACCGCGGTAGTAACGCTGGACCACGAACGGCGTTTTGGCGACCTTCATGGCGACGCGCTTGCCGCGCACCAGTGCCCATACCTCGCTATCCACGGCGACATGGCTGCTCGGCACGTAACCCATGGCCAGTGGAGCGCCCAGGCTCGGGCCGAAGCCGCCACTGCATACCTGGCCGATGACTTCGCCCTCGGCATTCACCAGCTCGGCACCTTCGCGTACTGGCGTACGCTCCTGGGGTAGCAGGCCGACGCGCTTGCGAGCGACGCCATCGCGCTGCTGGGCGAAGATCCGCTCCGCGCCCGGAAAGCCGCCGGGGCGCGCGCCGTCGGTACGGCGTGCCTTGGATATCGCCCACAGCAGGCTGGCTTCGATGGGCGTGGTGTCGGCGCTCATGTCGTGGCCGTAGAGGCACAGGCCGGCTTCCAGGCGCAGGGAGTCTCGAGCGCCAAGGCCGATGGGCAGCACCTCCGGCTCGGCCAGCAGGCTGCGCGCCAGTGCTTCGGCGTGACTGGCAGGTACGGAAATCTCGAAACCATCCTCGCCGGTGTAGCCGGAGCGGCTCACATAGCAATCGACGCCGAGCAGGCGCACGGGCTTGAACTGCATGAAGGTCATTTTGGCGACTTCCGGCGCCAGGCGGGTCAGCACCTCGACTGCCTTGGGGCCTTGCAGGGCGAGCAGGGCACGCTCGAAGCGCGACTCGACCTGGCACTGGTTGGCGATGCGCTGTTGCAGGTGCATCAGATCCTGATGCTTGCAGGCGGCGTTGACCACCAGGAACAAGGTGTCATCGCCCAGGTTGGCGACCATCAGGTCGTCGAGGATGCCGCCGTTTTCATCCGTGAACATGGCATAGCGTTGCATGCCGACCGGCAGGTCGATGATATCCACCGGCACCAGGCTCTCCAGCGCTTTGGCTGCACCGGCGCCACGCAGGATGATCTGCCCCATGTGCGAAACGTCGAACAGGCCGGCGGCTTCACGGGTATGCAGGTGTTCCTTCATCACGCCGAGCGGGTACTGCACCGGCATGTCATAGCCGGCGAACGGCACCATGCGTGCGCCGAGTTCCAGGTGCAGAGCATGGAGTGGGGTTTTCGCCAGGATTTCAGTGGTCATGGCGCTCTCCTGTAAGAGGCTGTGAGCGGCCCGCGACAGCGCGCGGGCATCGTGGAAGAGGAGGCGGCTGCCGAGCGAGTCGGCAGCCGGGGCGGGATCAGGCGTCCTGATAGGCCTCGATGGGCGGGCAGGCGCAGACCAGGTTGCGGTCGCCGAACACGTTGTCGACGCGGCCCACGGGCGGCCAGTACTTGCCGTCGACCAGGCTGCGGGTCGGGTAGACCGCCTGTTCGCGGCTGTACGGGTGCGTCCATTCACCCACCAGTTCGGCGGCGGTGTGTGGGGCGTTTTTCAGCGGGTTGTCGTCGGCATTCAACTGGCCGCGCTCGACTGCGCGAATTTCTTCGCGAATGGCGATCATGGCGTCGCAGAAACGATCCAGCTCTTCTTTGGACTCGCTCTCGGTCGGCTCGATCATCAGCGTGCCGGCCACCGGGAAGGACATGGTCGGGGCGTGGAAGCCGAAGTCGATCAGGCGCTTGGCCACGTCGTCGACGCTAATACCGCTGCTGTCTTTCAGCGGGCGCAGGTCGAGGATGCATTCGTGGGCCACCAGGCCGCCTTCACCGCTGTACAGCACCGGGTAGTGCTCCTCAAGACGGCGGGCGATGTAGTTGGCGTTGAGGATCGCCATCTGCGACGCCAGGCGCAGGCCGGTGCCACCCATCATGCGGATGTACATCCAGGTGATCGGCAGTATGCTGGCGCTGCCGAACGGCGCGGCACTGACGGCACCTTCCTTGCGGGCCATGTGGCCATGGCCGGGCAGGAACGGCGCCAGGTGGGCCTTCACGCCAATCGGGCCGACGCCCGGGCCGCCGCCGCCGTGGGGAATGCAGAAGGTCTTGTGCAGGTTCAGGTGCGAGACGTCGCCGCCGAACTTGCCCGGGGCGCAGAGGCCAACCATGGCGTTCATGTTGGCGCCGTCGATATACACCTGGCCGCCGTTGTCATGGACGATGGCGCAGATCTCGCGAATGCCTTCCTCGAACACGCCGTGGGTCGACGGGTAGGTGATCATGATTGCGGCTAGCTGGTCACGATGCTGCTCGGCCTTGGCGCGCAGGTCATCGATGTCGACGTTGCCGCGGGCGTCGCAGGCGGTCACCACCACGCGCATGCCGGCCATGTGTGCGGTGGCCGGGTTGGTGCCGTGGGCCGATTGCGGGATCAGGCAGATGTCGCGTTTGTCGTCGCCGCGGCTGTGGTGATAAGCGCGAATCGCCAGCAGGCCGGCGTATTCACCCTGGGAGCCGGCGTTGGGTTGCAGCGACACGGCGTCGTAACCGGTGGCGGCGCAGAGCATGGCTTCCAGTTCGTCGGTCAGTTGCTGGTAACCGGCGCTCTGTTCGGCAGGCGCGAAAGGATGCAGGTTGCCGAACTCGGCCCAAGTGACGGGGATCATCTCGCTGGCCGCGTTGAGCTTCATGGTGCAGGAGCCCAGCGGGATCATGCTGCGATCCAGCGCCAAGTCCTTGTCGGCGAGCTTGCGCAGGTAGCGCATCAGCTCGGTTTCCGAGTGGTAGCGATTGAACACCGGGTGTTCGAGAATCGCCGATTGGCGCAATTGTCCGGCGGGCAGGCTGCTGTCGCCCTGGGTGGCCAGCGCAGCGAAATCCGGCGTTGGCTTGCCGTCTGCCAGCAGCGACCAGAGTTGCTCGATATCCGCCTGGGTAGTGGTTTCATCGAACGACAGGCCGAGACGCTCGGCATCCACTTCACGCAGGTTGATGCTGGCGGCGCGAGCTTTGCTGTGCAGTGCTGCGGTCTGCGCGCCGGTACGCAGAGTGACGGTATCGAAGAACGCCTGCTGCTCGACAGCAAGGCCAAGGCTCTGCACGCCGCGGGCGAAAATCACGGTCAACTGGTGGACGCGCTGGGCAATTCGCGTCAGCCCCTGTGGGCCGTGGTACACGGCGTACATGGCGGCGATGTTGGCGAGCAGCACCTGGGCGGTGCAGATGTTGCTGGTGGCCTTCTCGCGGCGGATGTGCTGTTCGCGGGTCTGCATGGCCAGGCGCAGGGCCGGGTTACCGAAGCGGTCTACCGACATGCCAACCAGGCGCCCCGGCATGTCGCGCTTGAACGCGTCACGGGTGGCGAAGTAAGCCGCGTGCGGGCCGCCGAAGCCCAGTGGCACGCCGAAGCGTTGAGCACTGCCCAGGGCAACGTCGGCGCCGAATTCGCCAGGCGCCTGCAGCAGGGTCAGGGCCAGCAGGTCGGCGGCAACGGCGACCAGGGCATTGGCAGCGTGGAAGCGCTCGACCACTTCGCGGTAGTCGAAGATGTCGCCATTGCTCGCCGGGTATTGCAGCAGGGCGCCGAAGAAGGCACTGGCGTCACTGATGGCGGCTTCGTCACCCACCACCACTTCGATGCCCAGGGGTTCGGCGCGGGTGCGCAGCACGTCGAGGGTCTGCGGGTGGCAATGCCGGGAGGCGAAGAAGGCGTTGGCGGCCTTGTTCTTCGACAGGCGCTTGCAGAAGGTCATGGCCTCGGCGGCAGCGGTGCCCTCGTCAAGCAGCGAGGCGTTGGCGATCGCCAGGCCGGTGAGGTCGCTGATCAGGGTCTGGAAGTTCAGCAGCGACTCCAGGCGGCCCTGGGAAATTTCTGGCTGGTAGGGGGTGTAGGCGGTGTACCAAGCCGGGTTTTCCAGCAGGTTGCGCAGGATGGGCGACGGCGTATGGGTGCCGTAGTAACCCTGGCCGATATAGTTGCGAAACAGCTTGTTCTTGCTAGCGATGGCCTTGATGGCGGCCAGGGCATCGGCTTCGCTCTGGCCGTCGCCGGCCGGCAGCACGCTGGTGCCCTTGATGCTGCCCGGGATGACGCTGGCGGTCAGCGCTTCCAGGTCGCTGTAACCCAGGGTTTCCAGCATGGCGGCGGTGTCTTGATCGCGCGGACCGATGTGGCGGGCGATGAATTCGTTGCGGGTGGTCAAATCAGTCATGGCTTTATCTCACGCGTCGGCTTTGGCGTTGAGCAGGCGCTCGTAGGCATCCTGATCGAGCAGGCCGGCCAGGGCGCCGGCATCAGCTGGGCGGAAGCGGAAGAACCAGCCCTGGCCCAAAGGCTCGGCATTGACCAGTTCGGGGCTGGCCTCGAGATCCGGGTTCACTTCGACCACTTCGCCGTCCAGCGGCATGCCGATGTTGCTGGCAGCCTTCACGGACTCCAGCACCGCCACCTCGTCGCCGGCGGCATAGGCCTGCAGCTCGGGCAACTGCACGAATACCACGTCGCCCAGTGCGTCTTGAGCGTAGGCGGTGATCCCTACTGTGACCAGGCCATCGGCCTCCTGACGCAGCCATTCGTGCTCGACGGTGAAACGCAATTCGCTCATGGGGACTCCCTTGTTGGACTCTGTGCCCATCTGCGTGGGCGCGGTGATTGGAAGCTGATTAGCAAGGTCGGTGCCATATAAAATAATCGTTACAAATCAATTACTTATATATTTTTGCATTGTCTGATCAGGTAATTTGTATTGAATTCAATACAGAAGCGCCACGCCATATCCTTAAGCCCGCTACGGGCTTGGGAATGTCGTGGTTGGTTATGCCTGTGTCGTATTGAATACGGTGTATTTAAATCAATACACTTGTTGGCCGATGGCCGCTCTCGGTGATGTGTCGGGCTCAGTGCAGCGCGGGTTGCGCACTGGATTGGCGCAGCCGATCCCCGAGTTTCAGCCGTTGGGCGGGGTCTTCGCACAGCAGCAGGGCCCGCTGCACATCGAAGCGTTCAGCTTGGGAGCAATCTAGGTGGCGATAAAGCTCGGCCCTGGCCAGGTGGTCGTTAACGTTTGGCGCGGCCAGTTGCAGCACCCGCTCGGCATCCTTCAAAGCACTGATGTAGTCCTCTGCCTGGGCGTGCAAATGGCGCAAGTTGCGCGACAGGCGCAGGATCATGCCGCGGGCGTCGCAGCTCGCCATATGTTCGGCGCTCAGCTGGGCATGGGGGCCGAGGTAGCGCAGCAGTAACTCGCGGCAGTCGCGGGTGTACAGTCGTCGCCCGCCGCAGGGGTCGAGCAGGTGGTCGGCGCCAGGCACACGCAGCAGAAAGTAGCCGGGAAACCCGACGCCCTGCAGCGGGATATTCAGCCGACGCGCCAGTTCCAGGGCGATCAGCGCGATGCTCAGCGGCTGGCCGCGGCGTCGTTGCAGCACCTTGTGCAGCAAGGCGGCTTGTGGGCGTACCGGGCTGTCGTCATCGTCATAGAAATGCAGGTCACTGAGGCGGCGCAACAAGGGCTGCGCCAGTTCCTGGGGCGGGAAGTTGGGCAGGCCGGAGTCGACCTGATGCTTGAGGTGCTCGAGCTCGCGCAGGAGCTGCTGGGGCTCCACCGCCGGATCGTGCTCGGCAGCGACCCAGAGTGCGGCTTCGAAAAACGCCGGCTGTTCGGCGTTCAGACAGGCAAGGCAGTGATCGCGCGCGCTCATGGACACCTCCCGGGGGATGTGCCTGTTTTAGCTGTGCGCGCGCCGGCCGTCCAGCCCGGAAAAGCGAAGAGATGTTAACGGCGCAGCCTGGCGGTCACTCTGTTTCCGGCAGGCTGCCCAGTTCGCCGAGGGCATCGGGCTGATTCTTGAACGCCTTGGCGAACACGTCGCGATTTCTGGCCATGTAGATCCCCAGCTCCTCGCCTTGGTCTTCGCTGAGCGACGGCACCGCCTTCTGCAGTACATCGCTGAGCAGCTCGGCCAGCTCCAGCATCTTGTCGTGACGATCTGCTTCGGCCTTATCCATAAACAAACGCTCCGGGTCGCGACTGCTGCGGTACACCACTTCGACGGCCATTCATCACCTCTACGCCTTCGCTGATAATTAAAAATACTGTTCATGCATACAGTTGTGGCGAGCTTACTCGACTGCGCTGCGTTTGAACAGCGTAAACCTGGCCGCGAGATTCGCCATCCCATGTGCCTTTCCCATGTTCTGGCGCTTCTGTTTGCCAGCGCAGCCGCCTCGCTGGTCTTGTTCCTGCATGGGAATGTCACGCGGGCGCGCCATCATCGGCGCCAGGCTGTATCAATCTGAAAGGGGAATGCCATGAAGTGGGTCGACGATAGCCGCAAGCGGATGCACAAGGGCGCGAATTCGATCGGTAATCTATTCGTCGAGGGCTTTCATTACCTGGGGCTGTTCGCCATCGGAGCGGCGACCGCCTGGGCCTCGGTCGGCGCATTTCTAGGCATGGTGGAAAAGGGCAGTGCCAGCGTGGACGACATCCTGCTGCTGTTCATCTATCTGGAGCTGGGGGCGATGGTCGGCATCTATTTCAAGACCAACCATTTGCCGATCCGCTTTCTGCTGTACATCGCCATCACCGCGCTGACCCGTTACCTGATCGGCGACGTATCCCATCACAAGGCGCCGGACATTGGCCTGCTGTACCTGTGCGGCGGCATCTTCTTCCTGGCACTGTCGGTGCTGGCGGTGCGTTTCGCGTCCTACAAGTTTCCGTCCAGCAAGGCCATCGACTCGACCGGCGAAGTGGTGGGCGACAACTACTCCGAGCGCTGATGGCGCTCAGTCGGCCAGGGGCGCGAACAGCGCCTGCAAGTCGTCTTCATTGAGCTGCCAGCTGCTCTGGCTGCCGCCTTCTTCAAGCAGGCCGTGGGCCAGGCTCGCCTTGGCCTGCTGTAACTGCTGGATCTTTTCTTCCACGCTGCCGCGGGCGATCAGCTTGTAGACGAACACCGGTTTGTCCTGGCCGATGCGGTAGGCGCGGTCGCTGGCCTGGGCTTCGGCCGCCGGGTTCCACCAGGGATCGAAGTGGATCACGGTGTCGGCAGCAGTCAGGTTCAGGCCTGCGCCGCCGGCCTTGAGGCTGATCAGGAAGACCGGGAATTGCCCAGCCTGGAACTGCTCTACGGGTGTGCGCCGGTCCCGGGTGCTGCCGGTCAGTTTGGCATAGCCGATGTTGCGCGCCTGCAGCTCGCTTTCGATCAGCGCCAGCATCGAGGTGAACTGGGAGAACAGCAGCACGCGGCGGCCTTCGCCGATCAGTGCTTCGAGCATGTCCAGCAGGCTGCTGAGCTTGCCGGAGTCGCTGCTGGTCAGTTCGGCTGGTGTCTCGTCGAGCAGGCGCAGGTCGCAACAGACCTGGCGCAGACGCAACAGCGCTTCGAGTATGACGATCTGGCTGCGCGCCAGGCCCTGGCGGATGATCTCCTCGCGTACCTTGCGGTCCATGGCCAGGCGCAGGATCTCGTAGCGGTCACGCTGGGCCGGCGTCAGCTCCACCCACTGGATGATTTCGGTTTTAGGTGGCAGTTCGCGGGCGACCTGTTCCTTCTTGCGGCGTAGCACGAACGGCTTGATGCGCCCACGCAGGTGCGCCAGGCGCTGCTCGCTGCCGTGCTTTTCGATGGGCGTGCGGTAATCGCGGGTAAAGCGCTTGGCGTCGCCGAGCCAACCCGGCATCAGGAAGTTGAACAGCGACCACAGCTCGCCCAGGTTGTTTTCCAGTGGCGTGCCGCTCAGGCACAGGCGCTGGCGGGCGTTGATCTGGCCGGCAGCGAGGGCGGCCTTGCTGCGCGGGTTCTTGATGCTCTGGGCTTCGTCGAGAATCAGCAGGTGGAAGCGCTGTGCGGACAACGTCTTGAGATCGCGGGGCAGCAGGGCATAGGTAGTGAGCACCACATCGTGCTCGCCGATCAGCTTGAACTGGCTACGCCGCTTTGCACCGTGCAGGGCCAGCACCTTGAGGGTCGGCGCGAAACGCGCGGCCTCGTCCTGCCAGTTGGGGATCAGGCTGGTGGGCATGACGATCAGCGCCGGCTGCTTGAGGCGACCGTTCTGCTTCTCCAGGAGAATGTGCGCCAGGGTCTGCAGGGTTTTGCCCAGACCCATGTCGTCGGCCAGCACGCCGCCGACTTCCAGCTCGCCCAGCGCCTGCATCCAGCCCAGGCCCTGTAATTGATAGGGGCGCAGCTGCGCGGCGAGGTCGGCGGGTGCGCTCACTTGCTGTTGGGTGGTGTGCTGCAGGCGCCGGGCGAACTCGCGCAGCTCGATACCGCCCTGCCAGTTCAGGGTGGGGCCCTGTTGCAGGGTATTGAGGCGCGCGGCATCGGCCCGCGCCAGGCGCACGCGGGTGCCAATCTCGTCGGCATCGCCAATGAACAGCTCACCCAGTGCGGCCAGCAAGGGTTTCAGGCGTGCGTAGGGCAGGGCCACGCGGCGCTGGCTGTGGGGCAGGCTGACCAGCAGCAGTTCCTCATCATTGCGTTGGGCCAGGGCATCACCGGAAAGCAGCCAGGGCGAGCGGCGGATGGCCTGCAGCAACACGGGCAGCAGGCTGATGCGCTGGCCTTCCACCTCGATGCCCAGCTCCAGGTCGAACCAGCCCTGTTCGGGCATCTCGTCGACATCGGCGTACCAGTCGTCGATCTCGGCCAGGTTGTACTGAAAATCCGGCTGGATCTCGACGCGCCAACCTTCGTCGCGTAGCGCCGGTACCTGCTGCTGCATGAAGGTCAGCCAGGCGGCGTCACCCTGCAATTCGAAATGCTCGCCTGGGTGCTGGGCCAGGGCTTCGCTCTGCCGCAGGGCGATACGCAGACCGGCAGCCTCCAGGCGGCGCCGTAGCTCGGTTTCCCGAGCCGTGTCGCGGGTGATGCGCAGCTGGCGATTGGGCCCAAGGCGTACCAGCAGATCCTTGGCCGTTTTACCGACCGCGCTGTTGCCCTGGTAGTCGAAGGCCAGGGCGGCGCGGTGCTGGGTCTGCTCCAGCATGCGGCCCTTGCGCGCATCGAAATGCACGCGCACGTGGCTACCCAGGGTCAGGACCGGCTGCGGCTGCACGTGGTCCAGCACGGTTTCATCCACCGGCTTTTCGGTGACGATCAGGGTGCCGAGATCATCGCCTGAGCGCTGCCGTGCTTCCAGGGTGAGCAGAGCAGCCGCCACGTGCTTGCAGTTGAAGCCCACCGGGCAGCTGCAATGGCCGGTCACACCCCAGCCCTTGCCGTAGGCGTGCAGGGTGATGCGCTGCTGGTAGGGGCGCTCGCCGCTGCCCAGGCAACTTGCGAGCAGGCTGTGATCCTTGAGGCTGAGCAGACGACTCAGGCCGCGTGTGGCGTAATCCTGGCCACGGCGCAGCGCGCCTTCATCGAAATCGCCGCGCCAGTCGGCCTGCTGCAGGTGCAGGATGTCAGGCATCAGACGAGCTCTCTGGGGACAAGACTAGGTTCGGCATGGCACTGTGAAAACGATGGCAAGCCGCCGATGGTCTCACAGCTTGTCGGGCAATGGCAGACCCTAGCTGGCTCAGGCGCGTTCGGCAGGCGTCTCGGTCTTGAGAGCGCCACGAATGTTCATCGCGCCCAGGCACAACTGCAGCACAATCAATGCGTAGGCGTGGCTGTAGAGCCCCCAGATGATCCACAAGAGGTTGCTGGCCATGAACACCCAGAAGCCCAGATTACGGCGGTGGCGCTGCTTGGAGGCGACCAGCCAGGCAGCGATGACGGTGATCAGCATGGCCGGCCATTGCAGCCAGTCGAGGTATTCCATAAGGCATCCGCAAACTGAGAGTACTCAGTAGCGACCCTTGCCCGGACGCGGACGTTCGACCTTTCAGATCGGATTGCTCTCGCGCTGTGCCTTGTCAGCGTACATTTCGGCGTCGGCCATGCGCAGCAGTTCGCTGGCCGTAGTGCCGTCCGTCGGTGCGATGGCGATACCGAGGCTGACACCCACCTGTAGATTTTGGCCATTGAATACGATGGGATCGCTCAGTTCTTCTTCTATGCGCTGGCCCAGGCGAATGGCTGCTGCCCTATCCAGACCGGGCAGCAGCACGGCGAACTCGTCACCGCCAAGACGTGCCGGTACGTCGATGCTGCGTAGCAGGCCGCGTAGCCGGCGGGCGCTGACTTTGAGTACCTCGTCGCCCGCAGCGTGGCCAAAGCGGTCGTTGATCTGCTTGAAGTGATCCAGGTCGATCATCATCAGCGCGAAGGACGCCGAGCGCCCCTTGGTCAACGCATTGGTGACGCTCAGGTCGAATACCCGGCGATTCGGCAACTCGGTTAGCGGGTCCTGATGGGCCAGGGTGTCAAGCGGCCGCAGCAGGTGCCGGCCGATCAGCGCCACTACCAGGGCAGACAGCGCCAGGCTGGCTAGCAGCAGATAGCGCTGGAAACGTTCGATACGCTCGTAGGCAGCCATGTGCTGGTTCAGTGATTTGCCTGCGATCAGCAGTACTTCGCTGGCCTTCTGGGCATTGAAATTGTGCAGCGCCACCGAGCGCATCAGGTACTCGTCGTTCTCGTCCTGCAGTGTCCACTCGGCCCCGTCGACCAGCGCCGCGGGGTTGCTCAGCAAGCGCTCGAAGCTGCTTTCAAGGGTATTGCCGTGCAGTTGCCAGGCGCCGTCCTGGCCGCGTGACAGGAATACGAACTCGGTATCGGTGGTCTGCTTGAGCGCTTCAGCCAACTCGGTGTTAATGGCGAAACCCAGAGTCAGTTCAGCCTGGGGCGTAGGCATGTTCACCACGCGGTGGATCAGCTGGTAAAGCACACCGCTTTGACTGCGCAGCAGGCTCACCGGTTGCGCGCCCGGGCTGCCCGCCTGTGCAGCGGCCTTGAGTAGCGGGGCAATGTCGGCCTGTTGCAGTTCCTTGGGCACACTGGCAATCAGCTGGCGGTCGAGCGTATTGAGCAGAGCGATGTCGGCCTTCAGGCGCTTGCTGTGGTTGCTCAGCATGGATTCGATGGTCGAGCGCTCAGCGGTGGCGATGGCTTCCTTGAGGCCATAGTCAGCGGCCAGCACAGCAGCGCCCTGAGTCAGTTGGCGCTGGCGCAGTTCCAATAACTCGTCGACCACCTGGGTGGTGGTCTGCAGGCTTTTGCTGATGGTTTCTTCGACGATGCTGCGGTTGGTGCGAGCGCTCACCAGGTAGATGACCACCTGCACGCTCAGCAACGCCACGAGCAGTACCACGATGATGCGTCGTTCCTGAGTCTTGATGTGCCGGCTGCTTCTCATCGACGTTCCATTCCCTATGGTTGTTATCGAGTGTAGAGCAGCGATTGGCCGACAGGAGTCAGCTGGTCAGGAAGTCCGTTTGAAGATGCGCTCCGAGAACAACATTTGCGCGAGCAACGGATAGGCCAGGTAATGCAGGATGAAGAGCAGTACGCCCATGGGGCTGGGCTCGTCCTGTAGGCTCATCATGGTCAGCAGTAAGGCATACAGCAGGGCGAGGATGCCACCGTACAGCCACACCAGGCGCCGCCGTTCCCCGCGGGTTGGCGGGCGGCGTTGGCGCCAGGCGAATACAAGTGCCATCAGTGCTGCGATGCTGGCGGCGATCACCAGGGTCGCCAGCACGCCACCAAGTTTGACGAAGCTGCGCAGCAGCACATTGAGCACCACGGCCGCCGCCACACCGATGAGGGCGTAACGCAGCATGGCGACGGGCTGTTGGGAAGGCGGCATGGCGACAGGGCTCGGCGGTGGCGATGATGCTTGGAGTCTCGCCTGTGAATTCAGGTTCTACAAGCGGCGATCCAGGCCGAAGCGGCGGCTCAGCACGCGGTCGAGCAGGGCGCCTGGCAGCAGCGCCGAGAGCAGCGGCAGGGCGCGGCTGCCATTGCCCAGGCGCAATACCCTTGGACGCTTGGCACTGGCCACGGCAGCGTATACGTTGCGCGCCACGTGGCTGGCCGGTGTCGGATTGTCTTGCGAGGCGATGGCGCGGGCGCGAATGCCGTCACGCATCGGCCACCATGGCGACTGCTCGCCGATCAGTTGTTCGGCCTGGCGACTGGCGTGGGTGCCGAAGCTGGATTCGATCGCACCCGGCTGCACTTCCATCACACCGACGCCAAATGGCGCCAGCTCCAGCCGCAGTGCGTCGCTCAAAGCATGCACCGCAGCCTTTGAGGCGCAATAAGCGCCGGCGAACGGTGTCACCAGTACGGCGGAAACACTGCCGATATTGATCACCAAACCCTTGTTCTGGCGCAGTAGCGGAAACAGCGCGCGGGTCACGTTGACCAGGGAGAACACGTTGGTTTCGAACTGCGCGCGCATGGCGGCAGCGCCGCCGTCGAGCAGTGGGCCCATGGCGCCGTAGCCGGCATTGTTGATCAGCACGTCGAGCCCGCCGATGCGTTCCTTGAGCGTGGCGGCCAGCTGCTCGACCGCGGCTGCATCGTTGACGTCCAGCTGCACGGCGTTGAACCCTGCTTCGCTCAGGCGCGCCACGTCTTCGCGCTTGCGGGCGCTTGCCCAGACCTCATACCCCTGTTGCGCGAAGGTGTCGGCCAGTGCCCGGCCAATGCCGCTGGAGCAGCCAGTGATCAGAACCCTAGGGTGACTCATGGGTAATCCTTGTGATTGTTGTTGTGTGGATCGTGAAAGGGCGGCTAACGACTGAAGGTGCCCTGCAACTGCTCGGCGCGGAATTCCAGGGTACTGGCGCGGTAGCCGCTGCGCAGCGTAGGCAGCGGCAGGCAGCTTTGCCAGTCGGCACCGGGTAGCAGCTCGCCGGGGCCGCTGTAGCGCGGCGTCTCGTACAGGCGCTGCGCCAGGTTGACACTGTCACCTGGCCGGTAGGCGCTGACCTGCCAATGCAGTTCCTGCAGTGCGGCGTCGCTGCCGTTGTGCAGGTACAGCTCCAGTGGGCGGTCAGCGGGGCAGCGTTCGGGGGCGTAGCTCAGGCGCAATTCCAGGTGAGCCAGGTTGCGATTCTCACGGTTTTCCTGCCACAGCACCCAGCTCGCCACCATGCCCAGCCCGGCCAGCGCCGCCAGTGAAATAGGCAGGGCCTTGGCCGGGTAGCGGATCAGCAGAATGAACCAGCTGAGAACCAGAATCGCGCCGAAAATCATGGCTGGACCTTGAATGTCGAGTGTCTGCCAATCCTACACAAGGCCGATGGGCTCGGCACCCGCCCAGGGGTTGGTGGATGTTTCGCCAGGGGCTGTTTCTCGCCGCCATGCAACTCATGCTGAAGCGCCTGGGCCTTCACTCCGGCGCGTGGTCGCGCAGGAACACCAGCTTGTCGGCGCTCGAATCCTTTGCCGAGAAGCGGTAGCCCTGGTCGTTGAAATCCTTGAGGTGCTTTGGATCGGTCACGCGTTCCTTGATCACGTGGCGGGCCATCAGACCGCGGGCTTTCTTGGCGTAGAAGCTGATGATCTTGTACTGACCGTTCTTCAGGTCCTTGAATTCGGTGTCGAGGATTCGCGCTTTCAGCACCTTGCGCTTGACCGCCCCGAAGTATTCATTGGATGCCAGGTTGAGCAGCACGTCGTCGCCCTGGGCGGCCAGCGCCTGATTCAGCCATTCGCTGATGGGCTCGCCCCAAAACGCGTAGAGGTCCTTGCCGCGGGCGTTGGCCAGCTTGGTACCCATTTCCAGGCGGTAGGGCATCATCAGGTCCAGCGGGCGCAGCAGCCCGTACAGGCCGGAGAGCATGCGCAAGTGCTGCTGGGCGAAATCGAAGTCGGCCTCGCTGAAGCTTTCCGCGTCCAGCCCGGTGTACACGTCGCCCTTGAAGGCCAGCAGCGCCTGCTTGGCGTTCTCTGGCGTGAAGTCCGGCGTCCAGCTGCCGAAGCGCGCTGCGTTGAGGCCGGCCAGTTTGTCGGAGAGGTGCATCAACTCGGCGATCTGCGCCGGCGTGAAGTCGCGCAGCTGGGTGACCAGTTCCTGGGAATGGTCGAGAAATTCGGGCTGGGTAAAGCGCGAAGTGACCGGTGCGCTTTCGTAGTCCAGGGTCTTGGCGGGGGAAATCACCATCAGCATGAGTCGTCTCCTTCGGCGGAGCGGCGATTCTAGCCGATTCGGCAGGGCCCGCGTGGAGCAAGGCAGCAGGCTGGACTCATGACTCTAGTGGGCGATAAGTGCCGCTGCCAAGGTCATTCGTCCAACCGACAAATAAAAATAAAAAAACTGAAAAGATCATTTGCCTGTCACATTTTTTGGAGTATCAACGAACTGTGGTTTGCGACGAACCGGGCATGAAGGCCGGCCCGTGCAGACCACGCCTTGAAAGACCGCCGAACCCTGCAGACAGGTGGCGGCCCTCGGCCCTCATCCGTTTGCGGCGCTCCTGATCGGGAGTCGGTGGTCCTGTGTGGCGGAGCGCCGTCCTGGCATTCCGTCGCTGGATCCGACAAGAGGTGACGAGTATGGATGACCACGGACGCATCAAGCCCACCGCCCCAACCTTGTACGCCCTCGACACCAATGTCCTGATTCACGATCCCAACGCGCTGCTCAATTTCCAGGAACACCACGTCGCCATCCCGATGACGGTGCTGGAGGAACTCGACAAGCTGAAAACCGGCAAACAGGGCGTCGCCGCTGAATGCCGGCAAGCCATCCGCCTGATTGACAAGATTCTCGATGGAGCCACCCCCGAGGAGGTCGAGCACGGGGTGCCGATCCAGCGCGACAAGAGCGGCCCCTGCGGTTTTCTGTCGATTCTTATGAGCAAGAGTGCGGCGCCGGTCACCTGGCTGCCGGAAGACCTCAACGACAACAAGATCATCAACCAGCTGGTGGAGCTAAAGTCACGGCGCCCGGGCATGTCCGTGGTGCTGGTGACCAAGGACATCAACATGCGCCTGAAGGCGCGTGGCTGCGGGCTGGATTCCGAGGATTACCACACCGACCAACTGGTCGACGACATCTCGCTGCTGTCCAAGGGTTACCACGACGTCGAGGGTGCCTTCTGGGATCGCGTCGCCAAGGTCGATACCCGCCAGGGTCATGGGCGTACCTGGCACCGCGTGCAGCTCAGCGAAGACTTGCCGGCGGTCAACGTCAATGAATTCATCATCGACGAGCAGGGCTTCGTCGGCTGGGTCAAGGAGGTCGAGGGCAACGAGCTGCTGATTCTCGATCTGCACCAGGAGCCGCTGCTGCATCAGGAGGCCTGGGGGCTCAAACCGAGGGACATCCACCAGGCGCTGGCGCTCTACGCGCTGCTCGACCCGGACATTCACCTGGTCAACCTGACCGGCGCCGCCGGCTCGGGCAAGACCATCCTGGCGCTGGCGGCGGCCATCGAACAGACCATGGTCAGCAAGCGCTACCGGCGCATCATCGCCACCCGTTCGGTACAGGGCCTGGACCAGGAAATCGGCTTTCTGCCCGGCACCGAGGCCGAGAAGATGGAGCCCTGGCTGGGCGCCATCACCGACAACCTCGAAGCCCTGCACATGGATGACGAGAACACCCATGGCAGCGTCGACTACATCCTGCAAAAGGTGCCCCTGCAGTTCAAATCCCTGAACTACATTCGCGGGCGCAGCTTCCAGCAGAGCCTGATCCTGATCGACGAATGCCAGAACCTCACCCCGCACCAGATGAAGACCATCATCACCCGTGCCGGCAATGGCTCCAAGGTGATCTGCCTGGGCAACCTGGCGCAGATCGATACGCCGTACCTTTCGGCGCCCAGCTCGGGGCTGACCTACCTCACCGAGCGCTTCAAGGGCTTCGAGCACGGTGTGCACATCACCCTGCAGGGCGTGCCGCGCTCGATCCTCGCCGAGTACGCCGAAAGCCACATGTAACCCCTCGCCCCGGAGCCGCCTGGCGGCTCCGGGCATTCATTGCGGCGCGCATGGTTTGCAGGGGCCGGTGCGGGGCCTACAATCGCCAGGTTTTCTACTTGGAGATTGTCCGTGCTGACCCATCTCGACTCCCAGGGGCGCGCCAATATGGTCGACGTCAGCGACAAGGCGCAGACCGTGCGTGAGGCCGTGGCCGAGGCCCGGGTGCGCATGCTGCCCACCACGCTGCAGATGATCGTCGACGGTGAGCACCCCAAGGGCGATGTCTTCGCCGTGGCGCGTATCGCCGGCATCCAGGCCGCGAAAAAGACGTCCGATCTGATTCCGTTGTGTCATCCGCTGATGCTCACCAGCGTCAAGGTCGAGCTGCGGGCCGATGGCGACGACGCCGTACTGATCCGCGCGCGCTGCAAACTCACCGGCCAGACCGGCGTGGAGATGGAAGCGCTGACCGCCGCCAGTGTCGCGGCGCTGACCATCTATGACATGTGCAAGGCGGTGGATCGCGGCATGATCATCGAGCAGGTGCGCCTGCTGGAAAAACTCGGTGGCAAGAGCGGCCACTTCCTGGCAGGCGAGGGCGAGCGATGATCCACGTGCAGTATTTCGCCCGTTATCGCGAAACCCTGGGGCTGGATGCCGAGGAGCTACCGGGCGATTTCGCGACCCTCGATGAATTGCGCCTGCACCTGCTGGCCCGCGGCGGCGCCTGGGAGGTGCTCGCCGAGCGCGGCCTGATGTGCGCCCGCAACGAAGAACTCTGCGCGTTGAGTGAGGCGCTGGTCGACGGGGATGCAGTGGCGTTCTTCCCCACGGTCACCGGAGGCTGAGATGGCAGTTCGCGTCCAGCAGGCCGTTTTCGATCCCGGCTTGGAAACCAACGCCGTGCATGCCGCCAACGCCGGCGTCGGCGCCGTGGCGTGCTTCGTCGGCTACGTGCGTGATTTCAATGACGGCCAGGACGTGGCCGGCATGTTTCTCGAGCATTTCCCCGGTATGACCGAAAAGGCCCTGGCTGGCATCGAGAGCCAGGCCCGCGAGCGCTGGCCATTGCTGGGCGTCGAGGTGATCCACCGCGTCGGGCGGCTGGAGCCGGGCGAGCCAATCGTTTTCGTCGGCGTGGCCAGCGCTCACCGCCAGGCGGCCTTTCAGGCCTGCGAGTTCATCATGGATTACCTGAAAACCCGTGCGCCGTTCTGGAAAAAGGAGGACACCCCCAGCGGCCCGCGCTGGGTCGAGGGCCGCGAGAGCGACCAGGCATCCGCCCGGCGTTGGCAGGCCGAAAGCTGAAAGCGGCTCAGCCGAACTCGATAAAGACCTTGAAGTACAGTGGCGCGAACATCGACAGCGCGCCCAGCCCGGTCAGCCAGATGCCCCATTCCTGTTCGCGGTTATTGAAGCCGATACCCAGCAGCAGAAAGCCGCTGATCAGCAGGACGATCATGATGTGAAAAGCGTCCATGGCGAAGCCTCCTCGCAAGTGTCGCGTGCCATGAGCTGCGCCGCTGCCGTGCGGCGGCCTACATATCCAGCGTAGTCGAGGGCGCGTGTGGTGGGGCTGATTCAGGGCAATTCGTGGCATCAATAATGCGCAGCCTGGCCGCGATAAAAATCACGTTCGCCGATTTTGGTCGCCGTCGCGGCCGGGCGTGATTAAAATCGCCGACTGAATTCTCCTGCTACCCAAGGATCCTGTTATGCCCCGTATCGGAACCCCCCTGTCGCCCAGCGCGACCCGCGTGTTGCTGTGTGGCTCGGGCGAGCTCGGCAAGGAAGTGGTCATCGAGCTGCAACGCCTAGGCGTGGAAGTGATCGCCGTCGATCGCTACGCCAACGCGCCGGCCATGCAGGTGGCGCATCGCAGCCACGTGATCAACATGCTCGACGGCGCCGCGCTGCGTGCAGTGATCGAGCAGGAGAAGCCGCACTACATCGTGCCGGAGATCGAGGCGATCGCCACCGCCACGCTGGTCGAGCTGGAAAACGAAGGCTACACCGTGATCCCCAGCGCCCGCGCCGCGCAGCTGACCATGAACCGGGAAGGCATCCGTCGCCTGGCCGCCGAAGAACTCGGCCTGCCGACCTCGCCCTATAAGTTCGCGGACTCCTTCGAGGAGTTCCAGGCAGCGGTGAGCGCCATTGGCTTCCCGTGCGTGGTCAAGCCGATCATGAGCTCGTCCGGCAAGGGCCAGTCGGTGCTCAAGGGCGCCGATGACGTACAGAAAGCCTGGGACTACGCCCAGGCCGGTGGCCGTGCCGGCAAGGGCCGGGTGATCGTCGAAGGTTTCATCGACTTCGACTACGAAATCACCCTGCTGACCGTGCGCCACGTCGGCGGCACCACCTTTTGCGCGCCTGTCGGCCATCGTCAGGAAAAGGGCGATTACCAAGAGTCCTGGCAGCCTCAGGCGATGAGCGAGGCCGCCCGTGCCGAGGCCGAGCGTATCGCTCTGGCCGTTACTGGCTCGCTGGGTGGTCGCGGCCTGTTTGGCGTCGAGCTGTTCGTCAAGGGCGATCAGGTGTGGTTCTGCGAGATATCGCCGCGCCCGCACGACACCGGCCTGGTCACCCTGATCTCTCAGGATTTGTCCGAATTCGCCCTGCATGCCCGCGCTATTCTTGGCCTGCCGATCCCAGCGATCCGCCAGTTCGGCCCGTCCGCCTCGGCAGTGATTCTGGTCGAAGGCGAGTCCAAGCAGGTCAGCTTCGGCAGCCTCGGCGCCGCGCTCACCGAGCCGGACACCGCCCTGCGTCTGTTCGGCAAGCCGGAAGTCAGCGGCCAGCGCCGCATGGGCGTTGCACTGGCGCGCGACGAGTCTCTGGACGCAGCCCGCGCCAAGGCGCTGCGGTCGGCGCAGGCGGTCAAGGTGGAGCTGTAACCTTTTTGGAACGATGCCCGCAGCTGACGTGGGCATGCTGCACTAACTGTGGGAGCGGGCCATGCCCGCGAAAAGTCACGGGCATGGACTGGGCGTCCCCGCCCGTTCCCACAGGTAGTACGCTAACGCTCGCGTTTCATTCGTTGTCGTCGATCAATGGGAATACGAATTCTCGGATACGAAAGATCGTGAGCGGCTTTATAAGTACCAGCGGCGTTGTGCCGCTTGCCATGCCTCAGTGCTGTTGGGCCTCCCAGGCCCGCACTTCCAGCACGCGGCTGCCGCTGGACTGGACGATCTCCAGCCGGTAGCGACTCACCTGCATACAAACCGCGCAGTCAGGAATGTTTTCCAGCACTTCGGTCACCAGGCCGTTGACCGTCTTCGGTCCATCGACCGGTAGGTGCCAGCCTAGTGCCCGGTTCACTTCACGCAGATAGGCGCTGCCCTGGATCGACCAGGTGCCGTCGCCCAGCGGATAAAATTCGCGTGGGTGTGCGGTTTCCACCGAACTCAGGTCGCCGACGATCTCTTCGAGAATGTCTTCGACGGTGACGATGCCCATGGCCTCGCCGTATTCGTCGACCACTACGGCAGTGCGGTACTTGTGCTGCTGGAAGTTGACCAGCTGGTTCGCCAGCGTGGTGCCTTCGGGCACGAAGTACGCGGCGTCGCAGGCCTGCAGCAAGGCCGCTTCATCCAGCTCGCTACACCCGGCCAGGCGGCGCATGTGCAAGATGCCTTCGGTCTGGTTGAGGCCGTTGCGGTACACCGGCAGACGAGTGTGCGAGGCGCTGCGAATCTGCTCGAGCAGCGGCGTGCTGCCCTGCAGATCGATGCCGGTGACCTCGTGGCGCGGAATCATCACGTCCTCGACGCTGACCTTGTCCAGCTCCAGCACGCCCAGCAGCATGGCGCGTCGCTCGGCGGGCAGCGGCAGGTCGTCGGCCTGCAGCGCGTCGCGCAGCTCGGTGAGGCTCGGTGCATCATCGGGTGCGGCGCTCTGATCTGCCTTGCCTATTCGCCGGCGCAGACCCTGGCCGATGGTCATCAGCAGGTGGGTGAACGGGGACAGCGCCAGGCTGACCAGGGTCAGCGGATAGCTTGCTGGGTAGGCGAACAGCGGCGGCGGCAGGATGGCCAGCAGGCGACCGAACGGATGGGCCAGCATCAGCACGGCCAGCGTCAGAACGAACGGCGATGGCGCCAGATTACCGGGCGCACCGTGGCGCAAGGCCAGCAAGGTGGCAGCGACCGAGGCGGCCATGGTGCTGCAAATGGTGCCGATGCGCAGGGTCGCCGACAGCCGTTGTGGCTGGTCGAGCAGGGCGATCAGCCGGGCAGCGGCGCGATGGCCCTGGCGCGCCCGGTAGCGCAGCCGATAGCGGTTGAGACCGAATAGCACGGTACGTGCGCAGATGAAAAAGGTCGCGCAGGCCAGCAGGGTGAGCAGCAGGGCGAGCTGGAAAAGCGGTGAGGGTGTGTTCACGGCTCAGATGTGCAGGATGAATTCACGAACCAGCTTGCTGCCGAAGAAGGCCAGCATCAGCAGACAGAAACCGGCCAGCGTCCAGCGGATCGCCTTGTGGCCGCGCCAGCCGAGCTGGTGGCGGCCCCAAAGCAGTACAGCGAACACTACCCAGGCGAAGCACGACAGGATGGTCTTGTGCACCAGGTGCTGAGTGAACAGGTTGTCGATGAACACCGCGCCGGAGAGCAGCGACAGTGACAGCAGCGCCCAGCCGCTCCACAGGAAGCCGAACAGCAGGCTTTCCATGGTCTGCAGGGGTGGGAAGTTGCGGATCAGCCCGGAGGGATGCTTGTTCTTGAGCTGCCGGTCCTGCACCAGTAGCAATAGCGACTGGAACATGGCGATGGTCAACAGGCCGTAGGCCACGATGGACAGCAGAATGTGGGCGAGTATGCCAGGGCCTTCCTCGATCGGCTGGCTGGTGCCGCTGGGCATGAACTGCGCGCACAGCACCGTCAGCCCGCCGAGCGGAAACAGGAACAGCAGCAGGTTGTGCACCGGCATGCGCTGGCAGGCCAGCAGGATCAGCGCAATCACCGTAAAGGCGATCAGACTGGAGGAATTGAAGAAGTCCAGGTTCAGGCCGGCGACATCGTGCATCTGCATGTACAGGCTGCCACCGTGAAACAGCAGGGCGATCACGCCCACCAGCAGCAACACGGGTTGGCTGGGCTGGCTGCGGCGGGCCAGATGCAGGCCTTGATAGCAGGCAGCGCCAAAGTAGAGAACGGCGGCGGCGAGGCTGGGTAACAGAGGGTGCATAGATAGGCGATGACAGGGCCGGAAAGGCGCTGAGTGTGGCACACAACCGTTGTCGCAAAAAGACTGCAAGCGGTATCCGCTCTCATATGTCGCAGGCGCACCGACAAACAAGCCTCGAAAGCGTCGCGGTCTTCGTTATAATCCGCCGTTTGCTGCCAGCCCATCCCGGCCAGACGGCCCGAAAGGAACGCGCATGTTCGAAAATTTAACCGATCGCCTCTCGCAGACTCTGCGCAGCGTCACTGGCAAGGCCAAGCTGACCGAGGACAACATCAAGGACACCCTGCGCGAAGTGCGCATGGCGTTGCTCGAGGCCGACGTGGCGCTGCCCGTGGTCAAGGATTTCGTTGCTCGCGTCAAGGAGCGCGCGGTCGGCACCGAGGTGTCCAAGAGCCTGACTCCGGGCCAGGCGTTCGTGAAGATCGTGCGCCTGGAGCTGGAAAGCCTCATGGGCGCCGCCAACGAAGACCTCGACCTGAGCACCACGCCGCCGGCGGTGGTGCTGATGGCCGGTCTGCAAGGTGCTGGTAAGACCACCACCGTGGGCAAGCTGGCGCGCCTGCTCAAGGAGCGCAAGAAGAAGAGCGTGATGGTGGTGTCGGCGGACGTCTACCGTCCGGCGGCCATCAAGCAGCTGGAAACCCTGGCCAATGACCTGGGCGTGACCTTCTTCCCTTCCGACATTACCCAGAAGCCGGTGGCCATCGCCGAAGCGGCGATCCGTGAGGCCAAGCTCAAGTACATCGACGTGGTGCTGGTCGACACCGCCGGTCGTCTGGCCGTCGATGCCGAGATGATGGCCGAGATCCAGGCGCTGCATGCCGCGGTCAATCCGGTGGAGACCCTGTTCGTGGTCGACGCCATGACCGGTCAGGACGCCGCCAACACCGCCAAGGCCTTCAACGATGCGCTGCCGCTTACCGGCGTGGTGCTCACCAAGGTCGACGGTGACGCCCGTGGCGGTGCCGCGCTATCGGTGCGCGCCATCACTGGCAAGCCGATCAAGTTCATCGGTATGGGCGAGAAGAGTGAAGCGCTCGAGCCGTTTCACCCCGAGCGAATCGCCTCGCGCATCCTCGGCATGGGCGATGTGCTCAGCCTGATCGAACAGGCCGAGCAGACCCTCGACCGCGAGAAGGCCGAGAAGCTCACCAAGAAGCTCAAGAAGGGCAAGGGTTTCGACCTCGAGGACTTCCGCGACCAGCTCGTGCAGATGAAAAGTATGGGCGGCCTCGGCGGCCTGATGGACAAGCTGCCGCAGATGGGTGGCGTCAACCTGGCGCAGATGGGCAATGCCCAGGGCGCGGCAGAAAAGCAGTTCAAGCAGATGGAGGCGATCATCAACTCGATGACGCCTGCCGAGCGCCGCGACCCCGACATCATCAGCGGCTCGCGCAAGCGCCGCATCGCCATGGGTTCTGGCACTCAGGTGCAGGACATCGGTCGGCTGATCAAGCAGCACAAGCAGATGCAGAAGATGATGAAGAAATTCAGTGCCAAAGGCGGCATGGCCAAGATGATGCGCGGCATGGGCAGCATGATGCCTGGCGGCGGCATGCCGAAGTTCTGATGGCTCTGGCAGGCCGCCTGGCGGCCTGTGGAAAAAGAGATTTGCAAACAGCCGCATAATCCTTAGAATATGCGGCCTTTCGGGCCTAGGCCCATTTTTGATGTGTGCCTCAAGTTAGCACCGACTACAGGAACGATGTTCACATGGTAACTATTCGTCTCGCTCGCGGCGGCTCCAAAAAGCGCCCCTTCTACCACCTCACCGTGACCAACAGCCGCAATGCGCGCGACGGTCGCTTCGTAGAGCGTATCGGTTTCTTCAATCCGATCGCCTCGGGTGCTGAAGTCAAGCTGTCCGTGAATCAAGAGCGCGCTACTTACTGGCTGAGCCAGGGCGCCCAGCCGTCTGAGCGCGTTGCTCAGCTGCTGAAAGAAGCTGCCAAGGCTGCTGCCTAAGCACTTCTTATGAGCACGACGCCGGCCCCCGCCGAGGATCTTCTGGTTCTTGGCAAGATAGTCTCGGTGCATGGCGTCAAGGGTGAGATAAAGGTGTATTCCTTTACCGATCCCCTGGATAACGTGCTCGATTACCCTCGCTGGACGCTGCGGCGCGATGGCGAGGTGAAACAGGTTGAACTGGCTGGTGGACGCTTGCAGGGCAAGGTTCTGGTCGCCAGGCTCAAAGGGCTCGAGGATCGTGAAGTGGCGCGTACCTACGCGGGCTTCGAGATCTGCGTACCCAGGAGCCAGCTGCCGGAGCTCGATGACGGCGAGTTCTACTGGTATCAGCTGGAAGGTCTGAAGGTCATCGATCAGGCGGGGCAACTGCTCGGCAAGGTCGATCATCTGTTCGAGACCGGTGCCAATGACGTGATGGTGGTCAAGCCCTGCGCTGACAGTCTCGATGATCGTGAGCGTTTGCTGCCGTATACGCAGCAGTGCGTGTTGTCGATCAATCTCGAAGCTGGCGAGATGCAGGTCGAGTGGGACGCGGATTTCTGACGCCATGCCGAGCTTGCGCGTCGATGTGATTACGCTGTTCCCGGAAATGTTCGCCGCCATCAGCGATTACGGCATCACCAGTCGTGCGGTAAAGCAGGAGCTGTTGCAGCTGACCTGCTGGAATCCGCGCAGCTATACCACGGATCGTCATCACACCGTTGACGACCGCCCCTTCGGTGGTGGTCCCGGCATGGTGATGAAGATCAAGCCGCTGGAAGATGCTCTGGTTGATGCCAGGCAGGCCAGCGACGTACCGGCGAAGGTGATTTATCTCTCGCCGCAGGGCCGCAAGCTGACGCAGGCGGCGGTACGCGAGCTGGCGAAAGAGGAGCGTTTGATTCTCATTGCTGGCCGCTACGAAGGCATCGACGAACGTTTCATCGAAACCCACGTCGATGAGGAATGGTCGATCGGCGACTACGTCCTGTCCGGCGGTGAGCTGCCGGCCATGGTGCTGATCGATGCGGTAACGCGCCTATTGCCTGGTGCATTAGGTCATGCAGATTCGGCCGAGGAAGACTCCTTCACGGATGGCTTGCTCGACTGCCCGCACTACACCCGTCCGGAGGTGTATGCGGATAAACGTGTTCCGCAGGTGCTGCTTGGCGGCAACCACGAACACATCCGGCGCTGGCGTTTGCAGCAGTCCCTGGGGCGCACCTGGGAACGCCGTGTCGATCTTCTGGATAGCCGCTCGCTTTCTGGAGAAGAGAAGAAGCTGCTGGAGGAATACATCCGCCAGCGGGACGATAACTAATATCGATGGCCGGCCTGACGGCCCGTCTTAGGAGCGCAGCATGACCAACAAAATCATTCAGCAACTCGAAGCTGAGCAGATGAGCAAAGAGATCCCGACCTTTGCCCCGGGCGACACCGTAGTCGTTCAGGTGAAAGTAAAGGAAGGTGACCGCCAGCGTCTGCAGGCGTTCGAGGGTGTGGTAATCGCCAAGCGTAACCGTGGTCTGAACAGCGCCTTCACCGTGCGCAAGATCTCCAGCGGCGTTGGCGTTGAGCGTACTTTCCAGACCTACAGCCCGCTGGTCGACAGCCTGGCCGTCAAGCGTCGCGGTGATGTTCGCAAAGCCAAGCTGTACTATCTGCGCGACCTGTCCGGCAAGGCAGCGCGCATCAAGGAAAAACTGGTTTAATCCAGCTTTCCCCCTCGAAAAAAGCAGCCTCGGCTGCTTTTTTCGTTTCTGGCGTTTGGTGGGCTGGCAGCCGTTTCGCAAGCCCGCTCCCACAAAAGCAGTGCAGTATCTGCTTTTGATTGTGTTGATAATGAATTCTTTGCGTAGTGCAGATCTGACCCCATGTCCGCTGTCGGCCATCCATTGATCGAGCGTTTCATCGAGGCTTTGTGGCTGGAGAAGGGCCTGTCCGCCCATACTCAGTCGGCCTATCGCAGTGATTTGGCGCTGCTCAACGGCTGGCTGCAGGCCCGCGATGTCGAGCTGCAGGCGGTGGGCCGCGAGGTGCTGCTCGATCATCTGGCCTGGCGCATGAATGAAGGCTACAAGGCGCGCTCCACGGCGCGGCTGATTTCCGGCATGCGCGGCTTCTACCGCTTCCTGCTGCGCGAGGGCATCATCGACACCGATCCCACGCTGCAGGTCGACATGCCGCAGCTTGGCCGGCCGCTGCCCAAGTCGCTGTCCGAGGCGGATGTCGAGGCGCTGCTGGCCGCGCCGGATCTGGATGATCCCATCGGCCTGCGTGATCGCGCCATGCTCGAGGTGCTGTATGCCTGTGGTCTGCGGGTCAGCGAGCTGGTCGGGCTGACGCTCGAGCAGGTCAATCTTCGCCAGGGCGTGCTACGGGTGTTCGGCAAGGGCAGCAAGGAGCGCCTGGTGCCCATGGGGGAGGAAGCCATCGGCTGGGTCGAGCGCTATTGTCGTGAGGCACGGCCTGCGCTGCTGGCTGGTCGGCCCGCGGACGTGCTATTCCCGAGCCTGCGTGGCGAGCAGATGACCCGGCAAACCTTCTGGCACCGCATCAAGCATCACGCCCAGGTGGCGGGGATCGCCAAGTCGCTGTCGCCGCACACTTTGCGTCATGCCTTCGCGACTCATCTGCTCAACCACGGCGCTGACCTGCGCGTGGTGCAGATGCTGCTGGGTCACAGTGATCTGTCCACCACGCAGATCTACACCCACATCGCCCGCGCGCGCTTGCAGGCGTTGCATGCTCAGCACCATCCGCGTGGCTGAATCGGCTGGCGCCAGTTGGCGCTTTGCGTCTGCCGGGCGCAGCCTGGGGCGCCGGTTATGGTAGTCTCTGTGCTTTCCCTGTCACCCCGTCGCTCGATAGGAGTTTTCATGCGTGTGACCCGCATCGTCGCGGCCATGGCTCTCGGCCTGGTCAGCACCCTCGGCCATGCAGCCGACCCGGATCAGGCGATCCGCAAGAACCTGCTTTCCATCCAGCCCGATCTGCCGATCGAAACCATTGCCGAGAGCCCGATGCCCGGCGTTTATCAGGTTCAGCTCAAGGGTGGTCGCCAGCTTTACGCCAGTGCCGATGGGCAGTTCGTGATGCAGGGCTACCTGTTTCAGTTCAAGGATGGCCAGGCCATCAACCTGACCGAAGCAGAGGAAAGCAAGGCCATCGCCAAGCAGATCAACGCCATTCCGGCCAAGGACATGGTGGTGTTCGCGCCGAAAGAGCCGAAAACCCATATCACCGTATTTACCGACACCGACTGCGCCTATTGCCAGAAGCTGCACAGCGAAGTTGGCGAGCTGAACAAGCTTGGCGTCGAGGTGCGTTACCTGGCCTTCCCGCGTCAGGGGATGGGCAGCAAGGGTGCCAAGGATCTGGCTAGTGTGTGGTGTTCCAAGGACCGCCAGGCCGCGATGAACAAGGCCAAGGCGCGTGAGTCGATTCCCCAGGTCAGCTGCGACAATCCGGTAGCGCAGGAGTACCAGCTAGGGCAGGCGATCGGCGTCAACGGCACGCCGGCGATCATTCTTGAGAACGGCAAGATGATCCCCGGTTACCAGCCCGCCGCGCAGCTGGCGAAGCTGGCCCTGGAAGCCAAGTGATTCGAACTGGGGTAGTCGATTGACTATCCCTTGGCCGCTTCGTAATGTGCGGCTCTTTTTCCACGGCTGGCGCCCGCGTCGGCCGTTTTACGCAGTGCAGTTGGGGAGTCTAGTGTGAATCCGGTCAAAGTAGGCATCTGTGGGCTGGGTACCGTCGGTGGCGGTACCGTGAATGTGCTCAAGCGCAACGCCGAGGAAATCGCGCGTCGTGCCGGGCGTGGCATCGAGGTGGCGCAGATTGCCACCCGCACACCCAAGCCCCAGTACCAGTCGACCGGTATTACCATGACCGACGATGTCTTCGCGGTGGCCAGCAACCCCGAGATCGATATCGTCGTGGAGCTCATCGGCGGCTACAGCGTTGCCCGTGAGCTGGTCCTCAAGGCCATCGAGAATGGCAAGCACGTGGTCACCGCCAACAAGGCGCTGATCGCCGTGCATGGCAACGAGATCTTCGCTCGCGCCCGCGAGAAGGGCGTGATCGTCGCGTTCGAGGCGGCGGTGGCTGGTGGCATCCCCGTGATCAAGGCGATCCGCGAAGGCCTGTCGGCCAACCGTATCAACTGGCTGGCCGGTATCATCAACGGCACCGGCAACTTCATCCTCAGCGAGATGCGCGAGAAGGGGCGTACCTTCGAAGACGTGCTGGCCGAAGCCCAGGCCCTGGGTTACGCCGAAGCCGATCCGACCTTCGACGTCGAAGGCATCGACGCGGCCCACAAATTGACCATCCTGGCGTCCATCGCGTTCGGCATTCCGCTGCAGTTCGACAAGGCCTACACCGAAGGCATCACCAAGCTGACCACTGCCGACGTGAACTACGCCGAGGCGCTGGGCTATCGCATCAAGCACCTGGGTGTGGCGCGCCGTACCGACGCCGGCATCGAGCTGCGCGTGCACCCGACGCTGATCCCGGCCGACCGTCTGATCGCCAACGTCAATGGCGTGATGAACGCGGTGATGGTCAATGGTGACGCTGCTGGCAGCACCCTGTTCTACGGCGCGGGTGCTGGCATGGAAGCGACCGCTTCGGCCGTGGTGGCCGATCTGGTCGACGTGGTGCGTGCACTGACCACCGACCCGACCAACCGCGTGCCGCACCTGGCCTTCCAGCCGGATTCGTTGTCCGACCACCCGATCCTGTCGATCACCGCCTGCGAGAGCGCCTACTACCTGCGCATCCAGGCCAAGGATCGCCC
This sequence comes from Phytopseudomonas straminea, assembly GCF_900112645.1. GTDB lineage: Bacteria > Pseudomonadota > Gammaproteobacteria > Pseudomonadales > Pseudomonadaceae > Aquipseudomonas > Aquipseudomonas straminea. Next base: position 180,266 of record NZ_FOMO01000007.1, read on the forward strand.
GGGTGTGCTGGCCCAGGTGGCGAGTATCCTGTCGGAGCGCGGCATCAACATCGAATCGATCATGCAGAAGGAAGTCGAGGAGCAAGACGGCCTGGTGCCGATGATCCTGGTCACTCATCGCGTTGCCGAGCAGCGCATGAACGACGCCATTTCTGCCCTGGAAGCGCTGGCCGACGTCGTCGGCAACGTGGTGCGCATCCGCGTCGAACAACTCAGCTAATTTCGTCGCGCGCCGCGACCTGCTCGCGGCGCGACGCCCCAAACCGAAGGTTTGCAGACCATGCGCTATATCAGCACTCGCGGCCAGGCACCGGCCCTGAATTTCGAAGACGTCCTGCTGGCCGGCCTGGCCACTGATGGCGGCCTGTACGTGCCGGAAAACCTGCCACGCTTCAGTCAGGAAGAGATCGCCTCCTGGGCGGGCCTGCCTTATCACGAGCTGGCCTTCCGGGTGATGCGCCCGTTCGTGACCGGCAGCATTCCGGATGCCGACTTCAAGAAGATCCTCGAAGACACCTACGGCGTGTTCGAGCACTCGGCCGTGGCGCCGCTGCGTCAGCTGGGTGGCAACGAGTGGGTGCTCGAGCTGTTCCATGGCCCGACACTGGCGTTCAAGGATTTCGCTCTGCAGCTGCTCGGTCGCCTGCTCGACTACGTGCTGGCCAAGCGCAACGAGCGCGTGGTGATCATGGGTGCCACCAGTGGTGACACCGGCTCGGCTGCCATCGAAGGCTGCAAGGCTTGCGAGAACGTGGACATCTTCATCATGCACCCGCACAACCGGGTGTCCGAAGTGCAGCGCCGGCAGATGACCACCATTCTCGGCGACAACATCCACAACATCGCCATCGAGGGCAACTTCGACGACTGTCAGGAGATGGTCAAGGCCAGCTTCGCCGACCAGGGTTTCCTCAAGGGTACGCGCCTGGTGGCGGTCAACTCGATCAACTGGGCGCGGATCATGGCCCAGATCGTCTACTACTTCCACGCGGCCCTGCAGCTCGGCGGTCCGGCGCGTTCGGTGGCCTTCTCGGTGCCGACCGGCAACTTCGGCGACATCTTTGCCGGCTATCTCGCCCGCAACATGGGCCTGCCGGTCAGCCAGCTGATCGTCGCCACCAACCGCAACGACATCCTGCACCGCTTCATGAGCGGCAATCAGTACGCCAAGGGCGAGCTGTACCCGACCCTGTCGCCGTCGATGGACATCATGGTCTCGTCGAACTTCGAGCGTCTGCTGTTCGACCTGCACGGTCGCAACGGCCCGTCGATCGCCGCGCTGATGACCGAATTCCGCCAGACCGGCGGGTTCACCGTCGAAGACGACCGCTGGACCGAGGCGCGCAAGCTGTTCGATTCCCTCGCCGTGAGCGATGAGCAGACCTGCCAGACTATTGCTGAGGTATACGCCGCCACCGGTGAGCTGCTCGACCCGCACACCGCCATCGGTGTGCGTGCTGCTCGCGAGTGCCGTCGCAGCCTGTCGGTGCCGATGGTGGTGCTGGGCACGGCCCATCCGGTGAAGTTCCCGGAGGCCATCGAGAAGTCCGCCGTGGATCTGTCGCCAGCCTTGCCGGCGCACCTGGCCGATCTGTTCGAGCGCGAAGAGCGTTGCACCGTGCTTGCTAACGACTTGCCAACCGTGCAGCAATTCGTGGCGGCACATGGTAATCGCGGCAAGCCGCTGTAAGCGAAGGCGCTGCGAAGCGAAAGGCCTGTCACCGAGAGGTGCCGGCCTTTTGTGTTTGGGGAAGTGGTCGGGGGCGCCTGGTTCATGCCCGCGATTCGCGCGCATGGCGCGCTCCCACAAAGGCTGGTCTGTAGCTATCGGGAAGTAGAGTGGGCTTTAGCCCACCAATCCACCAGAGCGCGTCTGCCTCCAGGCGCTACCGCCGATTGACCGCCGCAATTCGCGCCTGCTGGCAAAGTCGTTTATCCAATTGCCCGACATAGGGGTTGCCCCAGCCCATCACGCAGCCGACCAGTTGGTTGCGTTGGCGCTCCCACTGCTCGGCGGGATAGGTCTTGTTCCAGGCGTTGAACAGCTGGCGGTTCTGCTTGGATAGACGCAACTGGTAGCGGTCGCTCATGTACAGATAGGTGCGGGCGATCATGCCGCGTACCTGCTGGCGCGGCATCACCTTGCGCGCCTTGAAGTCGACTACCGTGGGGCAGGCGCCGTACTGGTTGGGCTTTTGCGGCAGCCAGCCGAAGTCATAGTTGCTGCGGTCGCCATTGACCTCACCAATCGCCGGCACCAGGTTGTGCAGGTCGGCTTCGGCGCGGCGGTAGACACTGTCGTTCTTGCTGCAGTTCTTGCGCCCGCCGTGCTGCCAGCATTGGCGCTGATGGCCGATCTGCCAGGCCGGGACGATATGTTCCCATTCGATGCGTGCCGCGCGGTTGGCATTCTTGCGTGGTGTGTAGCCGCAGCTTTTCAGATCCACGCGGTTGCCTTTGAAGCTGCAGCCGCAATAGAACTCCACCGACTGGCGCTCATAGAGCGTCCAGCCGATCTTCTTGGCTTGAGTGAAATTTTGCGGCGGGGCGGCTTGCAGTGAGGTGCAGAGGGTGAGGCACAGCAGGGTGAGAAGGCTGCGAAACGACATGCGGCTTTCCTAAAAAGTGCCGCATCATACCGGCTCATTGTGGTTTGCCAAGGCTGGCCCATTGATGGCGTCTATCTAGGATTCAATCCCTTCGCTATGCGACGCAGTCGGCGAATTTGTCCCATTTTCTCGGCTAAAGTTCTGCGGCTGACTCCCTCTTTCAGGCCATCGGTGCCTGGGCCCGCAAGACCCCGATCACAGCTCTCGAATAAATTACATGTGATGTATTGAGTTATCACATGTGATGTTCTAGGCTGCGCCACATGGAAAACAAATCATCTGCGCACTACCAGCGTCTTTTCCGTCAGCGTCTGCGCGAGCAGGGGTTGGTGAAGAAGGAGGTCTGGATTCTACCCGAGCATGCCCAGAGGCTCTCGGCGGTCGAAAGGAAACTGCGCCAGCCCCAGCCGGAGCTGGCTTCAATGGAGGAGGGGGTGAGCATGCCTCAGGTTTGGACTGCACAAACGTTGTTCGATGCGCTGTCGGCGACAGAGCCGTTTGCCGATGGCCGCGCGGCCGTCGAGCTGATCCAGGGTGCCGACGCCAGTCTGCACGTGACCATGAAGGAATACGGCGATCTGCCGCTGTTCATCGCTGTGTTCGGCGACCAGATCGTGGTCGAGGCGCTGCTCTGGCCGGCCAGCGACGTGCGCGATGCCGCCGCCTTCAACGAAGAAGTGCTGCGCAGCCACAAGCTGTTCCCGCTGTCCTGCGTCGGGCTGGAAACCCTGCCGGACGGTCAGGCCTGCTACACCATGTTCGGTGCGCTCAGCGCCTCGTCGATCCTGCCCAACGTGGTACTGGAGATCGAAACGCTGGCGGACAACGTCATCAAAGCGACCGAAGCCTACGAAGACTTCCTCAAGGCCAGTGCATAAGGAGACATGCCCATGAACGTCTGGAGCAAATTGCTGACGGCGCTGCGCGGCGGTGCCAATGAAATGGGTGAAGCGCTGGTCGATGGCCAGGCGCTGCGCATTCTCGATCAGGAAATCCGCGACGCTGACGTCGAGCTGCGCAAATCCAAGGAGGCGTTGGCCGAGATTATGGCCAAGCAGAAGCTGGCCGCCGAGCGCGCCAGCAAGTCTGCCGCCAAGATCGCCGAGTATGAGCAGTACGCGGTCAAGGCCCTGGAAGGTGGCAAGGAAGACCTGGCTGCCGAAGTGGCCGGCAAGATCGCCAACCTGGAAATCGAACTGGGCAGCGAGCGCGAGCAGGCCGATGCCTATGCCGCCAGCGTGGCGCAGCTACGCGCCGCAGTGAGCCAGGCGGAAGCCAACATCAAACGCCTGAAACAACAGGTCGATACCGTCAAGGCCACCGAAAGCGTGCAGAAGGCTCAGATGGCCGTGGCCCAGCGTTACGGCGGCTCCCAGGCCAAGTTGCACACTGCGGTCGAGTCGCTGGAGCGCATCAAGCAGCAGCAGGCCGAGCGTGCAGCGAAGATGGAGGCGGCTGCCGAGCTGGCCGAAGCCTCCAACCTCGACGAGTCGCTGGACGCCAAGCTGCGCGCTGCCGGTATCGTCGCCGACAAGAGTAGTGCCGACAGCGTGCTGGCGCGTCTGAAGGACAAAGCCAAGCCCTGATCACAGGCTGGCCCGTAGCGTCATCGATGGTGGAGCCAACAGGCTCCGCCATGTTTTCAGGGATAGGAAACCATGGAAATCTTCCTGCAGGTCTCGTTGGCGTTCCCGACGGTCATCTTCACCTTTCTGCTGTGCCTAGCGGTGGTGTACTGGCTCATCGTCGCGTTCGGCCTGATCGAGATCGACGTGCTCGACATCGAGGCCGATTCCGCCCTGGAAGGCCCGGCGGCAGCGCTCCTGTCCAAGCTCAAACTGCGTGAAGTACCGCTGACCCTGGTGCTGACGCTGTTGTCTTTCTTCGCCTGGTTCATCAGCTATTTCGCCGACCTCTGGCTGCTCGGCCTTTTGCCGCTCGAGTGGCTGCGTTACCCGCTGGGCCTGGCGGTCGCGGTGCTGGCGCTGCTGCTCGCCGTGGCACCTACCCGGCTGTTGTGCGCGCCGCTGCGCCCGTTGTTTCTCAAGCTGGAAGTGACCAGCAGCAAGAGCGTGCTCGGCCAGACCGCCGTGGTGCGCAGCGGGCGGGTGACCGCCAGCCATGGCGAAGCAGTGCTGGAAGACGGTGGCGCCGGGCTGATCCTGCGTGTGCGCGCCGACGAGCAACTGGGTTTCAAGCGTGGCGATCGTGTCGTTTTACTGGAATACCTGGAGGCGCAGCACGCCTACCGGGTGATAACCGAGGATGAGTTCCGCGGCATCTGAACCGGCGGTTCCGTCTGTCTCAAAGGAGATTGAGTGCAATGTACAACCTTCCCCCGTCGTTGATCCCCGTGCTGGTCGGGGTTGGCCTGGTCGCCCTGCTGATCGTCGGCCTGCTGGCGCTGTTCAAGGCCTTCTACATCAAGGTTCCCCAGGGTACGGCACTGATCGTCAACGACATGTCGTCGACGCCCAAGGTGCATTTCACCGGTGCGCTGGTGTACCCGGTCATCCACCTCAAGGAGTTCATGAAGATCTCCCTGATCACCCTGGAAGTCGACCGCCGCGCCAAGGACGGGCTGATCTGCCGCGACAACATGCGCGCCGACATCACCGTGGCCTTCTACCTGCGCGTCAACGAGACCCAAGAAGACGTGCTCAAGGTTGCCAAGGCCATCGGCGTGGAACGCGCCTCTGACCGTGCGGCGGTCAACGAGCTGTTCAACGCCAAGTTCTCCGAAGCCCTGAAGACCGTCGGCAAGCAGTTCGACTTTGTGCAGCTGTTCGAGAACCGCCAGGATTTCCGCGACCGCATTGTCGAGGTGATCGGCAACGACCTCAACGGTTACGTACTCGAAGACGTGGCCATCGACTACCTGGAGCAGACCTCCAAGGCCTCGCTGGACCCAAGCAACATTCTCGATGCCGAAGGTATCCGCAAGATCACCGAGCTGACCGCCGCGCAGAACGTCATCACCAATGACCTGGAGCGCAACGAAGAGCTGGCGATCAAGAAGAAGAACGTCGAAACCCGTGAGGCGACCCTGGCCCTGGAGCGTCAGCAGGCCGATGCCGAAGCGCGCCAGAAGCGCGAGGTGGAGACCATTCGCGCCCGCGAGGAAGCGGAAACCCTCAAGGTGCGCGAAGAAGAGCGCCTGAAGGCCGAGCAGGCGCGTATCCAGACCCAGCAGGAGCTGGACATCCGCGCCGAGAATCACCAGCGTGAAGTGGAAGTGGCCCAGCAGAACCGCCAGCGCGCGGTGGTCATCGAGGTCGAGAAGGTCACCCGCGCCAAGGATCTGGAAGTGGTAGCCCGCGAGCGCGAGGTCGAGCTGCAGCGCATCGAGAAGGAAAAGGCGCTCGAAGAAGAACGCAAGAACATCGCCAGCGTGGTGCGCGAGCGCGTGGCGGTGGAAAAGACCGTCGCCCAGGAAGAAGAGCGCATCAAGGAAGTACGCGAAGTCTCCGAAGCCGAGCGCCTGAAGCAGGTCACCGTGCTCAACGCTCAGGCCGAAGCCGAGCAGGAGCTGGTGCGCCAGGTCAAACAGGCCGAAGCCGACGAAACCCGTTCCAAGCACAAGGCGGTAGAAATCAACAACCTCGCCCAGGCCGAGCTGGAAGCCGCGGCCAAGAGTGCCGAGGCCAAGAAGAAACTGGCCGAAGGCATCGAAGCCGAGCGCGCTGCGCCTGGCCTGGCCGATGCGCGTGTGCGTGAAGTCACCGCTGCGGCGAAAGAGAAGGAAGGTCTGGCCGAGGCTCGCGTGCAGGCCGAGCGTCTGATCGCGGAAGCCAAGGGCGAGCAGGAGAAAGGTCTGGCCCAGGCCCGCGTGGTCGAAGCGCAGGCGGCCGCCAAGGAAAAAGACGGTCTGGCCGACGCCAAGGTGTTGGAAGAGAAGCTCGGCGCCCAGGCACGTGGCGAAGAGCAGCTCGGTACTGCCAAGGCCAAGGCGACCCAGGATCTGGGCATGGCCGAAGCGCAGGTGCTGCTGGAGCGTCTGAACGCCGAGGCAGAAGGTCTGGGCAAGAAGTTCGGTGCTCTCGACGCGCTCAGCGACAATGCTCGCCAGCACGAAGAGTTCCGCATGCAGTTGGAGAAGAGCTTCGAGGAGGCCATGGCCGCGATTGCTGCCAACAAGGAAATCGCCAAGGACCAGGCCGAGGTACTGGCCACCGCGCTGGCCAAGGCGAAGATCGAGATCGTCGGCGGCGAAGGCGACTTCTTCAACTCGTTCGCCAAGTCCCTGTCGGTCGGCAAGGCCATCGAGGGCGTGGTCGGCAAGAGCCCGGTGGTGCAGGACGTGCTTGCGCGTCTGCTGCAGGGCCGCGCCACTGAAGCCAAGCCGGCAGCGGTAGGCGACGCGGACGCGGTGTAAGTCTGAATGCCGGTGCCAGCCTGTGCGGGCTGGCGCCGGTCACGGATCAGGCGCGCAACAGCTGCGCGCATTCAGGCCGTCATGGCCTGCCTCAATGACAAGGAAAGTGGCATGTCGCAATCTAGAGATCACCTGGAAATGACCTTTCGCAGCATCCAGTGCTTTGCCGATGACGGCCGCCTGGACGCCGCCGAACTGGGCTCGCTGCTGGAAATCGCCGAGCGTGACGGCGTGATCGATGACGACGAGATCCGCGTACTGACGCGCATCATCGCCCGTATCAAACCCGAGGAGCTCGACGCCGCGATGCGCGAGAAGCTCGCCGAGATCGCCCGCAAGATCGGTGCCTGAGCACCGCCTCATTTTTTTCGGCCCCGCCCATGACGGGGCCTTGCTTGCAGACCGCGCAGATTCAGGAAGACCATGATGTCGGACGCCCAAGCCGAAAACACCCAGCAGGACATTCTCGACAAGGCCGTGGCCGAAGGCGGCGCCTACGAGGTGCTGCACAAACGCCTGCAGGAGCAAGGCCTGCGCCTGCGCCAGAGCACCGAAGCGCTCAACGAGCAGCGCCTGCAGGAGTTCGGCAGCAGCCAGATGGAAGTGATCGGGCGGGTGCGTATCCGTACCGAGAACAACTGCATCGCCCGCGACATCGTGCAGGTCGGCGACTGGCTGCTGTTCGGCTACAACGTGTTCATGGGCCTGAAGAAGGAAACCTCGGTCGCCGACGTGTTCTCCCTCTATCGCCTGGTCGAGGGCAGCGAGGGCTATGAAGCCGGAGCGGTCGCCCTGGACGGCACCTTCCTGAGCCAGAGCGGCTTCGTCAACGACTTCAACGAGCTGTACACCTACTACAAGAACACCCGGCTGCTGCAGCTGGCGATTCGCGACGGCAAGCTGCTGGCCAGCTTCCAGATCGGCGAGCGGATCACCGACATCCGCGTGTTCCGCTGGTCGCTGTCGCTCGACGGCAAGGACGTGCGCTACATCGACAACCGCGGCGAGCGCGATATCGCGCTGCCGGCGCCGTTCGATTTCGAGTGGCAGAAAACCACCCGCGAGATGACGGTCAACGGCCGCCATCCGCACCTGAACATCCTCGACACGGTATTCGTCGAGACGGTCGGCGGCGACCTGACCATCAAGGTCGAGAACAACACCGAAAGCGGCCAGGGCATCTACCGCGAAGAGGTGATGGACAAGACCCAGTCGCTGGACGATGCGCAGATCGAATACGCCGCCCTGGGCAGCCTGATCCTGCTCAAGGTGCTGCCGTACCGCGAGGAGCAGTGGCGCTACTTGGTGTTCAACCGCCTGACCCGCAAGGTCGAGCGTATCGACGCCATCGGCCTGGCCTGCGTGCAGCTGCCCGAAGACCACGGCATCATCTTTCCCGGCGGCTACTACCTGCAGAACGGCGAGCACAAGACCTTCGAGCAGTCGATGGCCGGCATGCGCTTCAAACGCTCGGTGCGCTCGCCCAACGGCGAAGACGTGCAATACATCTTCTACCACCCCGGCGAAGGCCGGGCGGTGCTGCTGACCTACAACATGGTCACCCGCCAGTTGCAGAACCCGATCTTCGGCCACGGTTACGCGCGCCTGGAAGATGGGCGCATGGTGATCTTCTCCGCCGAAGGTGACGAGCCCACGCGGATTCACCCCATGCAGGTCTGGCAGACGCCGTTCGAGAGCGAGGAATTCGCCGCCCGCCAGCCGGCGCGCAGCGGCTTCTTCGGGCGCATCGGCAATGCCGAACTGGTGCGCGGGGTGTCCGACCTGTTCAACCTCAGCCGCGAAATCGACAGCCGCAAAGTGTCGGTGGCGCGCTATAGCCTGCTGTGCCAGAACACCCGCCGGCTGTTCGACATCTATCATTGGCTGAGCGACCCGCAGTGCGCCGAGCTGGCGCCGCTGCTGCGCGAGATCGCCGCCACCGGCGAGCTGGTGCTCGACGAATTCGAGAAGGTCGAGAGCATTCGCCAGCAGTCCGCCGCGGCCATGGCCGACGCCGAAAGCCGCCAGAAGTCGCTGCTCGAGAGCGTGAGGTCGGACACCTGGGACAAGGTCGAGCAATACGTCGACGCCCTCAACGCGATCACCGCCCAGCGTGGCCAACTGCTGACTATCCGTGACTACCGCTACATCGACGTGGCGCGCATCGATGCCATGGAAACCGCGTTGCTCGAAACCCGCGACCAGACTGCCGCAGCCACCTCGCGCTTTCTCGCCGGTGATGCTGCGCTGCAGCCCTATCACCACGATCTGCAGGTGTTCGACGAGCAGGCGCAGAAGGCCGAGAGCGTCGCGCAACTGGCCGAGCCGCTGGCCGGCCTCAACGAGATGGCCGGTAACCTGGACATGCTCTCCGGATTGATGGCCTCGTTGCAGATCGACGACGCCACCGAGCGCACGCGCATCGTCGATGCCATTTCCGAGGTATACGCCAAGCTCAATCAGGCCAAGGCGCGCGCCGAGCAGCGCCGCAAGGGCCTGGGGTCGGCCGAGACGGTGGCGCAGTTCGGTGCCCAGTTCAAACTGTTCAGCCAGAGCATCACCAACGCCCTGGCGCTGGCCCAGGACCCGGAAAAATGCGACGAGCAGCTGTCGCGCCTGTTGGTGCAGCTCGAGGAGCTGGAAAGCCAGTTCGGCGATCACGAACAGTTTCTCGGTGACATCCTTGCCAAGCGCGAGGAGCTGCTGGAAACCTTCGAGGCGCACAAGCAGAGCCTGCTCGACGAGCGTCAACGCAAGGCCCAGGGCCTGCTCGACGCTGCGCGGCGGATCCTCGACAGCCTCGGCCGGCGTACCGCCAAGTTCACCGAGGCCCAGGAACTCAACGCCTTCTTCGCCGCCGACCCGCTGATCCTCAAGCTGCGCGAACTGGCCGAGCGCCTGCGTGAGCTCAAGGACAGCGTCAAGGCCGATGACGTCGAGGCGCGCCTCAAGGCCGCTCGCGACCAGGCCGTGCGCGCGCTGCGCGACAAGAGCGAGCTGTTCGAGGCCGGCGGCGACGTCATCAAGCTGGGGCCGCGCCACCGTTTCGCGGTCAACACCCAGGAGCTCGACCTGACCCTGCTGCCGCGTGGCGACGGGCTGTTCCTGCACCTGACCGGCACCGACTTTCTCGAGCCGCTGCACGATGGCGAACTCTATGGCCTGCGTGATTACTGGCAGGTCAGCCTGGAGTCCGAGTCGGCCGCGCTGTACCGCGGCGAGTACCTGGCGGGCCTGGTGCTCGACGCGGCGGTGAACAATACCGACGGCCTTAGCCTGGATCAGCTCAAGGCGCACATGAGCCAGCCCGACGAGCTGATCAAGCGCATCCGTGAATTCGCTGCGCCACGTTACAAGGAGGGTTACCAGAAGGGCATCCACGACCAGGACGCCATGGCCATCCTGCTGCGTCTGCTGGCGCTGCGCGAGGCGGCTGGCCTGCTGACCTATTCGCCACGGGCCCGCGGCCTGTCGCTGTTCTTCTGGAACCGCTGGCGCGAAGACGTGGAGGCCGCCCACTGGCCGGAGCGGGCGCGCACCTGCGCCAACATCCGCCAACTGTTCGGCCGCGACGACGGCATCCGCCAGCTACGCGAGGAAGTGCTCAAGGCGCTGCACGGTTTTCTCGTCCGCCACCCGATGCCGTTCGACGCTGCGCTGCAGCGCGAGGCGGCCGAATACCTGGTCGAGGAGCTGGCCGCGCCACGCATCGAGTTCGTGGTCAGCAAGTACGCCCGCGACCTGTTCGATGGCCTGCGCCGGCACCTGGAGGCCGCCCATATGTGGCAGGGCTACGTGCAGGCCCAGGAACGCCTGCGCGGGCGTCCGGATCAGCGTTGGGCGCTGGCCGAGAACTGGCTGCAGGCCTACTGCGCGCAGCAGGGCCAGGAGCACCTTATGGCCTACGTGCCGGAGGCTGTGGCCCTGGGCCTGATCGACAGCGACCTGCCGCAGCGCGTCACCGAGGCCGATCTGCAAGTGCGCGTCGAGGGGCTGCTGGGCGACCACCCACGCATCCAGGACGGCACCCTGAGTTTCGCCCTGCACGATTTCTTCCAGCGCCTGCGCCATCACCGCGAGGCCTTCCTGCCCGAGTTGCAGCGTTACCAGAACCTGCGCCAGGAGGTGGTCAACCGTGAGCGCACGGCGCTGCGCCTGAGCGAGTTCAAGCCGCGGCCGCTGTCATCGTTCGTGCGTAACAAGCTGATCAACGACGTGTACCTGGGCTTCATCGGCGACAACCTGGCCAAGCAGATGGGCACCGCCGGGGAGAACAAGCGCACCGACCTGATGGGCCTGCTGATGCTCATCTCGCCGCCTGGCTACGGCAAGACCACGCTGATGGAGTACGTGGCTCACCGCCTGGGGCTGATCTTCATGAAGATCAACGGCCCGGCCCTCGGCCACGAGGTGCGCTCCATCGACCCTGCCCAAGCGCCGGACGCCACCTCGCGCCAGGAGCTGGAAAAGCTCAACCTGGCGCTGGAAATGGGTAACAACGTGATGCTCTATGTCGATGACATCCAGCACACCCACCCCGAATTCCTGCAGAAATTCATCTCCCTGTGCGACGGCACGCGGCGTATCGAAGGCGTGTGGAAGGGCAAGACCAAGACCTACGACATGCGCGGCAAGAAGTTCTGCGTGGTGATGAGCGGCAACCCGTACACCGAGTCCGGCGACGTGTTCAAGATCCCCGACATGCTCGCCAACCGCGCCGACATCTACAACCTGGGCGATACCCTGGGCGGCATGCAGGAAGCCTTCGCGCTCTCCTACATCGAGAACGGCCTGACCTCCAACCCGGTGCTGGCGCCCCTGGCCACCCGCGACATGGCCGACGTCTACCGCTTCGTCGCCAAGGCCGAGGGCAAGCCGTTCTCCGCCAACGAGCTGTCGCACAGCTACAGCGGTGCCGAGATCAACGAGATCGTCGCCACCCTGCAGCGCCTGATGCAGGTGCGTGACGTGGTCGGCCGGGTCAACCAGCAGTACATCGTCAGCGCCGCCCAGGCCGACAACTACCGCACCGAGCCGCCGTTCAAGCTGCAGGGCAGCTACCGCAACATGAACAAGATGGCCGAGAAGATCAGCGCGGTGATGAACGACGCCGAGTTGCTGCAATTGATTGCCGACCACTATCAGGGCGAGTCTCAGCTGCTCACCACCGGGGCCGAGGAAAACCTGCTCAAGCTCGCCGAGCTGCGTGGCAACCAGACGCCCGAGCAACTGGAGCGGTGGACGCAGATCAAGCGCGACTTCATGCGCAACAAGGCCATGGGCGGCAGCGACTCGGACGTCGGCGCCCGTGTGGTGGCGCAGCTCAACGACCTGGTCGAGGGCGTGCGCGGCCTGGCCCGCAGCGAGCCGACGGCGCCAGCGGTTGCCGCCGTGCCCTGGCAGGAGCTGCTGGCCGGCCTGGAACGGCTGCGCGAAGTGCCGCCCAGGGTCGAGGTGGCCGTCCAGGCCGCGCCGCAGCCTGGCATCCAGGCACTGCTGGAACGCCTGGCCGATGGCCTGCAGGACGGCGTGCTGCCGCTGATCAACGCCATGGACAAGAAGATCGACATCGACCTGGGGACGCACAAGCGCATGGGCGACATGGCCCAGCAACTGCGTGAGATCGCCCGGATGATGGGGCAGAGCGGCGAGGCGCCGTGACGCTCTGGCTGTTGCCGCGCCTGAAGCTGCTGTTCGGCATCGCTGCGGTGATGGTCGTGCTGCAATTGATCAACAGCCTGGACGGCTACAGCCTCAACCGCTTCGGGCTGATTCCGCGCGAAGTGCAGGCCCTGCCGGGCATCGCCCTGGCGCCCTGGTTGCACGGCAGCTGGCTGCACCTGTTCGGCAACCTCAGCGGCTTCATGGTGCTCGGCGCCTTGGCGCTGCTGGAGTCGCGGGCCGAATTCATCCGCGCCAGCCTGTTCATCATCGTCGTCAGTGGCGTGCTGGTCTGGCTGTTCGGGCGCACCGGCATCCATGTCGGCTCCAGCGGCTGGCTGTTCGGTTTGTGGGGGCTGTTGCTGGGCCGCGCCTGGTTTCGCCGCAGCTTCGCTGACCTGCTGCTGGCGGCCCTGGCTCTGCTGCTGTACGGCGGTTTTTTCTACGGTCTGCTGCCCCAGCAGGGCGTTTCGTTCGAATACCACCTGGCCGGCGCACTGTGCGGCGGCCTGTACGCCTCATGGCAACGCGGCGGCCAGAAACGTCGCACTCGAAAACGGACTCGACAGGGTTAAAAATGGATTTCAATCGCCTCGACCAGCACCTGCGTGACAGCCTCGTCGACCTCAGGCTCAGCAATGAGGAGCGCGACGAACTGCGCGAACTGGGCAACGACCTGACGCCCGACCAGGTGCGCTACATGCGCAACCGCGCCTTCGATCTGGTGCGCGAACTGATCACCGACCCGGACAACGCCGTGTCGGCCCTGAAATGGCTGGAGCAGGTGATCAAGACGTTGGAGGTGCGCTGCTCACCGATGCGTGGCCAGAGCAGTGCGCATTTCAGTCCCGGCGAAAGCTGCCGCCAGCGCATCCGCGACCTGTGCCGCAACGCCCGGGAGTCGGTGGATGTATGCGTATTCACCATCTCCGACGACCAGCTCAGCGACGAGCTGATCGCCGTGCACCGCCGCGGGCTGGCCGTGCGCATCATCAGCGACAGCGAAAAGCGCTTCGACGTCGGTAGCGACATCCAGCAACTGATCGATGCCGGCGTGCCGCTGCGTATCGACAACAGCCCGTTTCACATGCACCACAAGTTCGCGCTGTTCGACGGTCGCCTGCTGCTCAATGGCAGCTTCAACTGGACGCGCAGCGCCAGTACCAGCAACGAGGAGAACCTGCTGGTGACCGACGATCCGCATCTGGTCGCCGAGTACCGCCGCGAGTTCGAGATGCTTTGGGCGCGCTACCGACCGAATTGACGGCCTAGGGTCTGTTCCCGTTTCACGCACGGCCGCGCCGGAGCCAGTTTTTGTGCGAGGCAAGGCACGAGATGCGAAGTTTGGCGGGCCAAATGAGCCATCGAGTAACGCCGCATCGCACAAAACTGGCCCGGCCCTTCGGGTGGGGCCGCCTAGGTTGCGCGGGAAATGGCCTCCGCTGTCGTTGCAGGACTTGGCAAGGGAGCAACCATTCCCTGCGTCCTGCGCCTAACCGGAGGCCATTTCTCGCGGCAACGCGGCTCGCGCTGAAACGGTAACAGACCCTAGCGCCGCAGCGCCGGCAGAAATGCCAGGAGACTCGCTGGTAGCTGCCGGCGCAACGCCTCGCTCATCGCCTCTCGGCGCTTCTGGTAGAGCAGGCCGAGGCCCATTACGCCAAGGCCGATCAGGCTGACCACCACCGGGAACAGCAGCGAATCCTCGAACACGTCGTGGGCCAGGTAGCCCAGATAGCCGGCCACGCCCAGCGCGCCGAAGACCATGAACAGCGGGCGTCGCAGCAATATCGACAGACCGATCAGGCCCAGGTTGATCAGGCAGTACAGCGCCTTGCCCAGTTCGCTGCCGCTGTCCATCAGGCTCAGGCCGCCCCAGAACGCTGTCAGCCCGGCCAGGTAACCCCAGAAGGCGTAATCACGCTTGCTGCGGCCGTCCACCAGCAGGCTGGCGAGCAGAATCACCAGGCCGAACCACAGCGACACCTCGCGGCGCTGCTCCCAGCTGAAGTATTCGCCATGCAGCAGCTCGCTCAGGTCCATGGACATGAACCACAGCGCCACGGCAATCGGCATGACGATGAACGGGAAGGGCAGCAGGCGCAGTACCAGCAGACCGACCAGCACCGTCGCCACTTCCATGACCAGCCAGCCGCCCTGCACGTAGCGGTAGTAGTCGACGTAGTCCGACTGTGTGTCGTCCAGGGGCCAGATGCTGAACAGCCGTTGCCCGGCGAACACCACCAGTGGCGTGAGGCTCACTGCCACGGCACCGAGCAGGCCGCCGGGAATCGGCTGGCCGCGGCGCCATAGGCTGCGCCCGCAGAGCAGGAACAGCAGCAGGTAAGCCGTGCTGATCACCAGCAGCGCCAGGTCCCCGATGTTCATCCAGGCTTCTGTGAGCAGCCAGCCCATGGCGCCCATGATCAGCAGGGCGCCGAAGTAATAGGCGATATGGGAGAGCTGGAAGTTGGGGCGCTCAGTGGGCGTCTGCTGCAGAAAGGCCAGCAGGGCCTGATCCTGGCCGGGTTGCAGGACGCCGGCTTGTACGGCGCGGCTGAGGTCATTGGAATCTATGGTCAGCTTCATGGGGTGGACGTCCTGTCTTGGTGCCGCTGCTTGAAGTCGCAGCGGCGCGCCCAGGCGTTGCGCCTGGGCGTAGTCGATCAATGCTTGCGCGGTACGGCCTTGAGCAGCTCGTCCGGTGGCATCTCGCACTGGATCTTGCGGCCGATCAGCTCTTCGATCGGTGGCAGGGCGAAGGCGTCGTCCTCGCCGGCAAAACTGATCGAGGTGCCACTGGTGCCGGCGCGGCCGGTACGGCCGATGCGGTGCACGTAGTCGTCCGGGTCTTCCGGCAGGGTGAAGTTGATCACGTGGCTGATACCGTCGACATGGATGCCGCGGCCGGCCACGTCGGTGGCGACCATGACGCGGATCTTGCCTTCGCGAAAACCTTCCAGGGCGCGAATACGCTTGTGTTGGGGAATGTCGCCGGACATCTGCACCGCGCTGATGCCGTCACGGGTCAGGCGTTCTTCGATACGGCGCACCTCGTCCTTGCGGTTGGCGAACACCATCACGCGAGTCCAGTCGTTCTGGGCGATCAGGTTGTAGAGCAGCTTGTACTTGTCCGCCGAGGCGACGGCGTAAACGTGCTGTTCGACGGTGTCGCTGGCGACGTTTTCCGGCTCGATCTCGACGATGGCCGGGTTGGTGGTCCACTGCTTGGCCAGGTTCATCACGTCTTCGGTGAAGGTGGCGGAGAACAGCAGGGTCTGGCGCTCGCCCTTCATCGGGGTCTGGCGGATGATCTGGCGAACCTGGGGGATGAAGCCCATGTCGAGCATGCGGTCGGCTTCGTCGAGCACCATCACCTCGACCATGTCCAAGTGCACTTCACCGCGCTGGTTGAAGTCCAGCAGGCGGCCTGGTGTGGCTACCAGGATGTCGCAGAAGCGCGATTCCAGCTGCTTGAGCTGCTTGTCGAAGTCCATGCCGCCGACGAAGCTCATCACGTTGAGGCCGCTGTACTTGGTCAGCTCCTTGGCGTCGTTGGCGATCTGCACCACCAGCTCGCGGGTCGGCGCGATGATCAGCGCGCGCGGCTCGCCCATGTAGCGATCCTTGGGCGGCGGGGTCTGCTGCAGCTGAGTGATGATCGATATCAGGAAGGCGGCGGTCTTGCCGGTGCCGGTCTGGGCGCGGCCAATGGCGTCCTGGCCCTTGAGCGTATAGCCCAGTACACCGGCCTGGATCGGCGTGCAGTACGGAAAGCCCAGGTCGTGGATGGCGTGCATCAGTTCCGGAGACAGCTTGAAATCGTGGAAGCGGGTCTTGCCGGGCGCCGGTTCGACATGGAAATCCTCGAGCTTCCAGGTATCGACCGGCTTGGGCGCACGTTCACGGCGCGGCTTGGCGGGTTTGCTCTGGGGCTTCTGCTCGGCGCTGGCGGCTTCTTGCGGCGGGCGCGGCTGGCGCTCCTCGCGGGGAGCGGCGGCGGGAGGCGCAGTGGCCTCGAGGCTCGGGGAGACTGAGCTGTGTGGCTCATTTTCGGCTTTACCGAATATTTTTTTGAGTGCTTTGAGCACGGTCATCTCGTCGATTGATTAAGGAATGAACGCCAGCCAGTGTAAAGCAAGACGCGGGCAGGGCGAAGTACTCTGCCACTGGCGTCATGCGCGGCTGTCGATCAGTTCGCGGGCAGGCTGGCGAGCAGCAGGCGCTGGACGTTGCCGCCCATGATCGCGGCGATGTCGGCGCGGCTGAAACCGGCGCCGAGCAGGCCTTCGGTCAGCTGGGCCAGGCCGGTGACGTCGAAGGGCGCATGAATAGTGCCGTTGAAGTCCGACCCCAGGGCCACGTGCTCGACGCCCACCAGGTCGGCCGTGTAGCGGATCGCCTTGACGATGGCCGCCACCGAGGTGGCGCACACCGCCGTGTCCCAGTAACCGATGCCGATCACCCCGCCGGTGGTGGCAATAGCGCGTATATGCCGGTCGCTGAGGTTGCGGGTGCCCGGGCAGGTGCCTTCGACGCCGCCGTGGGACACCAGCACTGGGCGAGTGGCCATGGCCAGCACGTCGTCCATCAGCGGGCGCGAGGCGTGGGCCAGGTCGATCAGCATGGACTTCTCTTCCAGACGCGCGATGACCTGACGGCCGAACGGCGTCAGCCCGCCCTTGCTCAGGCCATGGGCCGAGCCGCCGACCTCGTTGTCGAAGAAGTGGGTCAGGCCAGCCATGCGAAAGCCGGCATCGTAGAGGCGATCCAGGTTTTCCAGCTTGCCTTCCAGCGGGTGCAGGCCTTCGGTAGCAAGCAACGTGGCGACGCGCTGCGGGTCCTGCTTCCAGGCCTGCAGAAAATTCCTCAGATCCTTGCGCGTGCGGATCTGTAGCATCCGGCCGTCGCTGCCGGCAGCCGCCTCGTGAAGTTTTTCAGCCTGGTACAACGCGCGCTCGAGCAGGCTGTTCCAGGTCGCCCGTGGCCAGCGCTGGGCCATGGCGAGCAGGGTGATGGTGTCGCTGTCGGCGCCGTTGCTTTCGTAGTTCAGCCCGCGGGGCGATTTGGTGACGGTGGAAAACACCTGCAACCCGACGCGCCCGTCGAGCATGCGCGGCAGGTCCGAGTGGCCGTAGCTGTAGCGCTTGAGTAGGTCGCGTTCCCAGAGCAGGGCATCATCGTGCAGGTCGGCGATGAACAGTGTGTGGTGCAGGCGCGTGGCTGCTTCACCGGCCGGATAAGGGGCCGGGGATTCGACGCTGTTCATGCGCCGGTCGAGCACCCTGGGCAGGGTGAAGAACACCGCGGCGACAAGGCCCAGAACAATCGGGACGATAAGCAGGCGCTTGCGCATAGGTGCTTTCCAGAAAAAAACGTTACCGTCAGCTTGTCACGCGCTCACGGCAGTTCAATGACAGAGCCGGTTACGGCCACTGTTCTTGGCCTTGTACAGGGCCTTGTCGGCCCGGGCGATCAGGCCGGCCAGGCCATCGCGGGCATTCATCTGCGCCAGGCCCAGGGAAATGGTCACACCCGGCTGGGCGCCCAGCGGTGAATAGAAGGAGCCGATACGCTCCAGGCTCTCACGCAGGCGCTCGGCCACATCGGCGGCCTGCTGCAGCGCCAGCTCGGGCAGCAGCACCACGAACTCCTCGCCGCCATAACGCACCAGGCTGTCGCGGGCCCGTAGCTGGCGGCGCAGGGTGTGGGCGACCAGGCACAGCGCGTAGTCACCGGCCAGATGGCCGTGCTGGTCGTTGTAGTCCTTGAAGTGGTCGACATCGAGCATCAGCAGGCAAAGCGGCTGCTTGTCGATCAGGCAGCGGGCACGCTCGCGCTCGAACACGTGCTCCAGCCAGCGGCGGTTGAAGGCGCCGGTGAGTTTGTCGACATTGGCGTTCTGTTCACTGTTGATCAGCTGCCGGTTGCCCTGGCGCACGCGGTCGCAGAGCACCTTGAGCAGGTTGTGCATCATCTGTGGCGATTGCTGGAAGAGCGAGGTGACCGCGTCGCGGTGCAGGCGCAGTACGCTGCTGGGCTCGTTGGCCACCACGTAGGCGCTGGGGTGTTCGTTGTCGAGAAAGCTGATCTCGCCGGCGCAGTCGCCCGGCCCCAGGGTGGTGACCGGTTGGTTGTCGAGCGAACCCAGGTACACCTTGAGGCTGCCAGTGACGACTATATAAAGGTACTGGTTGCGGTCGAACGGCGAGAGCAGCACTTCGGCCGCCTCCAGCTCGCACGGGCGGAAGGCATCAAGCAAGCGATTGAGGCTGCCCAGTGCGACATTGTCGAACAGGCGCAGCTGGCGAAGCTGCTGCAGGTCGGTTTGCCAGTGTGCCGCCTTCATGGCATCAGCATCCTTGCGTGAAACGCTTAACGATCGACATCGCCAACGCTCCCATGGGTCGATGACCGCGTTCGTGATCGACGAACGAGCCTCATTTCCCAGACAGTATCCGCCGCCAGGCAGGCTGACAATCGTCTTGCGTCGTGCCGACGACCGGCGGCGCGGGGACTGTGAAGGGCATCACAGCCGCGCCGCCAGAACCCTCTTTATAGACGCTCGGCGAGCCAGGCGCCGATATCCCGCACCTCTTGCGGTAACACTTCATGGGCCATGGGGTATTCCTGCCAGGCCACTCTGACACCTTGGCTTCGCAGCCAGTCGTGGGCTGCACGACCCATACTCGGCAGTACCACGCCGTCCTGATTGCCGTGCAGACAATAGACTGGAATGTCGCGCTGGATTTCACTCAATTGCACCTCGTCTGAGAAGGTCGGCGAATAGGTCGAAAGCGCTAGCACGCCGCCCAGCGGACCTTGCCAGCGTAGGAAGGCGGTGTGCAGCACCACGGCGCCGCCCTGGGAAAAACCAGCCAGAAAGATGCGCGCCGGGTCGATGCCGTCACCGCGCTGTGCCTCGATCAGATCGATGACCTGCTGGGCCGACTGCTCGAGCTGCTCGCGGTCGATGGCCCTTGCAGGGCTCATGGCCAGAATGTCGTACCAGCTGGGCATCTCCCAGCCACCGTTGATGGTTACCGGGCGGGTGGGGGCCTGGGGGAGCACGAAGCGGGTGGTGCGCAGCGAGCGTTGCAGAGCCTCGGCGACCGGCTGGAAGTCGAAACGGTCTGCACCCAGACCGTGCAGCCATATGACACAGGCGTCGGCGGGAAGTGGGGGCTGCAGTATCAATGTGGTATCCATGTGGTGCTCCAATTTGGGGCTAGTGCGTTACTTTGGTGCGTGACTGTTTTTTGTCACTGTACTGATCCATGAACTAGATGTCGCAAGATTACAACTTTGCCCCCTTGACCTGCCTAACTCGCGGCGAAAAACGGTGGCTGGTATGGCCTTTGCTATAGAGCATTGGACTGATGTCGTCGGGCCAGTGTGGTAACACCGCGCTGGGCCGCGGAGCAGACGGGGAAAGCCAATTTGATGGGGTTTCCAAAAGGTTCGTCGGGCGCTGCATGCTCGTCGATATGCAAATTTGCGATCCGTCTCGGGCCCGTTCACCAACGGACTGGTGCAAGCATCGTTGACCTGCTCTCGAATGGGTCACGGTACTGGCGCCCAGGTCTGACCACCGGTCTACACTGTTGCTGCCAATAGTGACGACATGCCCCAAAAGGGTACGGCGATCAGGCTGAGACTCCAACACAACACAAGAACCGGAGAATGTTCAATGAAGATGGTTAAAACCACCCTGGCGATGTTGACCGCCGCCGCCGTTCTGGGCGCAGCAGGCATGGCTCACGCCGGTGCTACCCTGGACGCAGTGAAAAAGAAGGGCTTTGTACAGTGTGGCGTCAGTGACGGCCTGCCGGGTTTCTCGGTGCCGGATGCAAAGGGTAACTACCAGGGCATCGACGTCGACATCTGCCGCGGTGTGGCCGCAGCAGTTCTGGGCGACGCCAGCAAGGTCAAATACAGCCCGCTGACCGCCAAAGAGCGTTTCACCGCCATTCAGTCCGGCGAAGTCGACGTCCTGTCGCGCAACACCACCTGGACCAGCTCCCGCGACGGCGGCATGGGCCTGGTGTTCACCGGCGTGACCTACTACGACGGCATCGGCTTCCTGGTGAACAAGAAGCTGGGCGTTGCCAGCGCCAAGGAACTGGATGGCGCGACCATCTGTATCCAGGCAGGCACCACCACCGAGCTGAACGTCTCCGACTACTTCCGTTCGAACGGCCTGAAATACACCCCGATCACCTTCGACACCTCCGACGAGAGCGCCAAGTCGCTGGAAGCCGGCCGTTGCGACGTGCTGACCTCCGACCAGTCGCAGCTGTACGCACAGCGCATCAAGCTGGGCTCCCCGGATGACTGGGTTGTATTGCCGGAAGTGATCTCCAAGGAGCCGCTGGGCCCGCTGGTTCGTCGTGGCGACGAAGACTGGATGGCTATCGTCAAGTGGACCCTGTTCGCCATGCTCAACGCCGAAGAGCTGGGTGTCGACTCCAAGAACGTCGAAGCCCTGGCCAAGGAAACCAAGAACCCTGACGTTGCCCGTATGCTGGGTGCCGACGGTGAGTACGGTAAAGACCTGAAGCTGCCGAAAGACTGGGTCGTCCAGATCGTCAAGCAGGTCGGTAACTACGGCGAAGTGTTCGAGCGCAACATCGGCAAGGGCAGCGAGCTGAAAATCGAGCGTGGCCTCAACGCTCTGTGGAACAAAGGCGGTCTGCACTACGCTCCTCCAGTGCGTTGATTGACCTGTCGCCCGGCAGTGCACTGCCGGGCGATTTTCGTTCCGTTATACCTGGGGCATTCCCATGCAGAAAAACATTGGCGCACCGCAGGGGTTCTCCCTTAGCGATCCACGTGTGCGTGCCTGGCTATTCCAGATCATTACCGTTGTGGCCGTGGTCGCAATGGGCTGGTTCTTGTTCAGCAATACACAGACCAACCTGCAACACCGGG
Organism: Phytopseudomonas straminea; assembly: GCF_900112645.1. Lineage (GTDB taxonomy): Bacteria > Pseudomonadota > Gammaproteobacteria > Pseudomonadales > Pseudomonadaceae > Aquipseudomonas > Aquipseudomonas straminea. Next base: position 201,842 of record NZ_FOMO01000007.1, read on the forward strand.
GTATCACCTCGGGTTTCGACTTCCTCGAGCGCAGTGCCGGCTTCGGCATCGCCCAACACCTGATCAGCTACACCGAAGCGGACAGCTATGCCCGCGTCTTCGTCATCGGCCTGCTCAACACCCTGCTGGTTTCGTTCATCGGCATCGTGCTGGCCACCATCCTCGGCTTCATCATCGGTGTCGCGCGCCTGTCGCCGAACTGGATGATCAACAAGCTGGCGACCGTCTACATCGAAGTCTTCCGCAACATTCCACCGTTGCTGCAGATTCTCTTCTGGTACTTCGCCGTGCTGCTGCCGCTGCCCGGCCCGCGTGCCAGCATCAACCTGGGCGACAGCTTCTTCCTCAGCAACCGCGGTCTGAACATGCCGGCAGCCGAGGCGACCGGTGCATTCTGGCCATTCGTGGTCGGCGTGGTCGTTACCATCGTGGCCATCGTGATGATGACCCGCTGGGCCAACAAGCGCTTCGAAGCCACCGGCCAGCCGTTCCACAAGTTCTGGGTCGGCCTGGGCATGGCTATCGTCATCCCCACCCTGGTTGCGCTGATCTTCGGCAGCCCGCTGCACTGGACGGTGCCGGAGCTCAAAGGCTTCAACTTCGTCGGCGGCTGGGTGATGATTCCCGAACTGCTGGCGCTGACTGTCTACACTGCCGCCTTCATCGCCGAAAACGTGCGTTCCGGGATCAACTCGGTCAGCCACGGCCAGACCGAAGCTGCCCGCTCCCTGGGCCTGCGCCCAGGCCCGACGCTGCGCAAAGTGATCATCCCGCAAGCCATGCGCGTGATCATTCCGCCGCTGACTAGCCAGTACCTGAACCTGGCGAAGAACTCGTCCCTGGCCGCAGGTATCGGCTACCCGGACATGGTGTCGCTGTTTGCCGGTACCGTACTCAACCAGACAGGCCAGGCCATCGAGGTGATCGCCATCACCATGAGCGTCTACCTGGCGATCAGTATCAGCATTTCCCTGCTGATGAACTGGTACAACAAGCGCATCGCGCTGATCGAGCGGTGAGGACCTAGCGCAATGAGCACTCATACTTTCAAACCGGATCTGCCGCCACCCAGCGCCAGCGTTGGCGCGGTCGCCTGGATGCGCAGCAATCTGTTCTCCAGCTGGCTCAACACGCTGCTGACCCTGTTCGCGATCTACCTCGTCTGGCTGATGGTGCCGCCGCTGCTCAAGTGGGCGATCTTCGACGCCAACTGGGTCGGCACCACCCGAGCCGACTGCACTAAGGAGGGCGCCTGCTGGGTGTTTATCCAGTCGCGCTTCAGCCAGTTCATGTACGGCTTCTACCCCAGCGAACTGCGCTGGCGCGTGGACCTGACCGCCGTGCTGGCTATCGTTGGCGCCGCGCCGCTGTTCATCTCCAAGTTCCCGCGCAAGGCTGTCTACGGCATCGCCTTCCTGGTTATCTACCCGATCGTTGCCTGGTGCCTGCTGCACGGTGGTGTGTTCGGCCTGGATACCGTGCCGACAAGCCGTTGGGGCGGCCTGATGCTGACCCTGGTGATCGCTGCCGTCGGCATCGCCGGTGCGTTGCCGCTGGGTATCCTGCTGGCGCTGGGGCGTCGTTCCAACCTGCCGGCGGTGAAGGTGGTCTGCGTGACCTTCATCGAGTTCTGGCGTGGTGTGCCGCTGATCACCGTGCTGTTCATGTCCTCGGTGATGCTGCCGCTGTTCCTGCCCGAAGGCATGAGCTTCGACAAGCTGATGCGTGCGCTGATCGGCGTCATCCTGTTCCAGTCGGCCTATATCGCCGAAGTGGTACGCGGTGGCCTGCAGGCGATTCCCAAGGGGCAATACGAAGCGGCCGGCGCCATGGGCCTGGGCTACTGGCGGATGATGGGTCTGGTGATCCTGCCGCAAGCGCTCAAGCTTGTGATCCCGGGTATCGTCAACACCTTCATCGCCCTGTTCAAGGACACTAGCCTGGTGATCATCATCGGCCTGTTCGACCTGCTCAACAGCGTCAAACAGGCGGCTGCCGACCCGGCGTGGCTGGGTATGGCGACCGAGGGCTATGTGTTCGCCGCCCTGATTTTCTGGATTTTCTGTTTCGGTATGTCCCGCTATTCCCTCCATCTGGAGCGGAAGCTGGACACTGGCCACAAGCGTTAGGAGTCACTTAGATGAGCGAAGCAAACAAGCAACCCAGCGCTGAGCCGATTATTCAGCTGCAGGGCGTGAACAAGTGGTACGGCCAGTTCCACGTTCTCAAGGACATCAACCTGGATGTGCGTCAGGGCGAGCGTATCGTGCTGTGCGGCCCGTCGGGTTCGGGCAAGTCGACCACCATCCGCTGCATCAACCGCCTGGAAGAACACCAGGCCGGTCGCATCGTGGTCGATGGCACCGAGCTGACCCGTGATCTGAAGGACATCGAGACCGTGCGCCGCGAAGTGGGCATGGTGTTCCAGCACTTCAACCTGTTCCCGCACCTGACCGTGCTGCAGAACTGCATCCTGGCGCCGATGTGGGTTCGCAAGATGCCCAAGCGCAAGGCCGAGGAAATCGCCATGCACTACCTGGAGCGCGTACGCATTCCAGAGCAGGCCCACAAGTACCCGGGTCAGCTGTCCGGTGGTCAGCAGCAGCGTGTGGCCATCGCCCGCGCCCTGTGCATGAAGCCCAAGATCATGCTGTTTGACGAGCCGACGTCGGCACTCGACCCGGAAATGGTCAAGGAAGTACTCGACACCATGATCGGTCTGGCTCAGGACGGCATGACCATGCTCTGCGTAACCCACGAAATGGGCTTCGCCCGCACCGTGGCCGACCGCGTGATTTTCATGGACAAGGGTGAGATCGTCGAACAGGCCGAGCCGAACGCCTTCTTCGACAACCCGCAGAACGAGCGTACCAAGCTGTTCCTGGGGCAGATCCTGCACTGAGAACGGGCGGGCAGGGCGCGGGCATTTGTCTGCGCAATGACCGAAACGCCGATGAAAGAACGCCGGGGCATCAGCCCCGGCGTTTTTTTATGGGTGAGAAGCAGGTTTTGCTTGTTGGCTCCTGAGCCTCACGATTTGTCCTGGGGCTTCAGATAGCTGGTGATGATCGCCGAGAAATCCAGCCCGCCGTGCCCGTCGCTACTGAAGCGTTGATAGAGCTGTTGAGCGAGGGCGCCGAGTATCACCGGCTGTTTGATCTGCCGCGCCGCCTCGGTGGCCAGGCCCAGGTCCTTGAGCATCAGGTCGGTGCCGAAGCCGCCGCTGTAACCCCGCGAGGCCGGCACGTTGTCGAGCACGCCGGGGTAGGGGTTGTTGGTGTCCGAGCTCCAGCAGCGCCCGCTGGAGGTATTGATGATGTTCGCCAGTACCTTGGCGTCGATGCCCAGTGACACCCCCAGCGCCATCGCTTCGGCGACGCCGATCATGGAAATGCCGAGGAGCATGTTGTTGGCCACCTTGGCCACCTGTCCGTTACTGCTGCCGCCACAGTGCACGATGTTGCGGCCCATGGCTGCGAGGATCGGCTGGGCCTTGGCGAAGTCCGTCTCGGCGCCGCCGACCATGAAGGTCAGGGTGCCGGCAGCCGCGCCACCCGTGCCGCCAGACACCGGCGCATCGAGCATCGGGTTACCGTGGGCAACCGCTGCCTCGGCGACCTCCCGTGCAGACAGCGGGTCGATGGTCGAGGAGTCGATCAGCAGCACCCCGGGCTTCACGTTGGCCAGCAGGCCGTCATCGCCGAGGTAGACCGCTTTCACATGGGCCGAGGCCGGCAGCATGGTGATGACGATCTCGGCATCCTGCAGCACGCCGCTGGCGCTGTCGGCACCCTTGGCACCTGCGTCCACCAGGGCCGCGACGGCGCCGGTAGACAGGTCGAAGACGCGCAACGCATGGCCTGCCTTGAGCAGGTTGTGGGCCATGGGTGCGCCCATGTTGCCCAGGCCGATGAATCCGATATTCATGGTCGTCGCCTCACTTCAGGGTGATGGTGGTGTTTACTGCGCCGCCGACATCGCTCTCGTCGAACCAGCGCTGGGTCACGGTTTTGGTCTGGGTATAGAACTGCACCACCTGCTTGCCGTACGGGCCCAAGTCGCCGAGCTTGGACGCCCGCGAACCGGTGAAGGAAAACATCGGCACCGGCACTGGAATCGGCACGTTGATGCCTACCTGGCCAACGTCGATCTCCTCCTGGAAGTGCCGGGCGGCGGCGCCGGAGCGGGTGAAGATCGCCGTGCCGTTGCCATTGGGGTTGGCATTGATCAGCGCGATGGCCTCATCCAGGGTTGCGGCGTGCATCACGCACAGCACCGGGCCGAAGATTTCCTCTCGGTAGATGCTCATCTGCGGCGTTACCGCGTCGAAGATGGTCGGGCCGACGAAGTTGCCGCGCTCGAAGCCCGTCACTGCCGGGTTACGGCCGTCGAGCACCAGGCGCGCGCCTTCGCTGGCGCCGCGTTCGATCAGGCTGCTGACCCGGTCCAGCGCCGCGCAGGAAATCAGCGGGCCGACATCGGTGCCGTTTTCCACACCGCTGCCGACCTTGAGCGATTCGGCCTTGGCCACCAGGTCCGGCAGCCAGCCCTGGGCTTCACCGACCAGAATCACCACCGACAGGGCCATGCAGCGTTGCCCGGCGGCGCCGAATGCGGCGCCGGCGAGGTTGTTGAGGGTCTGTTCCTTGTGCGCATCGGGCAGCACGATGGCGTGGTTCTTGGCGCCCATCATGCACTGCACGCGCTTGCCGGCCTGGCTGGCGCGGTTGTAGACGTGGGTGCCGACGCGGGTCGAGCCGACGAAGGACACCGCCTTGATGTCCGGGTGATCGCAGATCGCGTTCACTGCGTCCTCGGCGCCGTGCACCACGTTGAGCACGCCCGGCGGCACCCCGGCTTCCAGGGCCAGTTCGCACAGGCGCATGGTCACCATCGGGTCCTGCTCGGAGGGCTTGAGCACGAAGGTGTTACCGGTGGCGATGGCCATCGGGAACATCCACAGCGGGATCATCGCCGGGAAGTTGAACGGGGTGATGCCGGCGCACACGCCCAACGGCTGCAGCAGGGTGTAGGTATCGACGCCGCCGGCCACGTTGTTGGCCAGCTCGCCGAGTTGCAGGTTACCGATGCCAGCGGCGTGTTCGACCACTTCCAGGCCGCGGAACACGTCGCCCTCGGCGTCGGCGAGGGTCTTGCCCTGTTCTGCGGTGAGAATGGCCGCCAGCTCTTTCATGTTTTCGCGGATCAGTTGCTGGTACTTGAGGAAGATCCGCGCGCGGGCGCCGACCGGCGTCTTGCGCCAGGTCTTGAAGGCCTGGCTGGCGCTGGCCACCGCGGCGTCGATCTCCTCGGCGGTGGCCAGGGGCACCCGAGCCAGCACTTCCTGGGTGGCCGGGTTGATGACGTCGCGCCACTGCTGGGTGCGTGACTCGACGAATTCGCCGTTGATGAGCAGTTTCACGGTATCGGTCATGGTTCAGTCCTTTCTTCAATCAACGGGCGCGCAAAGGCGCGGGACGTGCGGTATCCAGCGCGGCGCTGGCGATAGGTTGGCGGGGCGGGTCGCTGCGCATCAGGGCGGTGCAGCCCAGTGCGACCAGGCCCATGCCGATCAGGTAGGCGATCACGTAGCGCGGGCTGCCATCGGCAGCGGCCAGCAGGCTGGTGGCGATCATCGGCGCGAAGCCCCCGCCGAGCACGCCGGCCAACTGCACCGACAGCGAGATGCCGCTGTAGCGGATTTCCGCCGGGAACTGGCGAGCGAACAATAGGGATTCCGGTGCGTAGAGGATCGGGAACACCACGCCCACCGCCAGCACCATCGCCCACCACACCAGCAGCGGCTCACGGGTACCGAGCATGGCGAAGAACGGGTAGACGAAGGCGCACAGCAACAAGAGCCCGGTGAAGTACAGGCGCTTCTGGCCGACGCGATCGGACAGCCAGCCGCAGAACGGCATGGTCGCCAGTGACAGCGCGGCGCCGGCGGTAATGGCATGCAGCACGTCGGCCCGGGGAATCTGCAACTGGTTGGCGGCGTAGGCGAGGGCGAAGGTGACCGCCATGTAGAACCAGGCGTTCTCGGCCGTGCGCGCGCCGATGATGGTCAGGGTGGCACGCGGGTGATTGCGCACCACTTCCAGCAGCGGCAGACGTACGCGGCGGTCCTGCTGCTTGAGCTTCTCGAAGTCCGGCGACTCGGCGACCTTGACGCGAATCAGCCAGCCCAGCGCCAGCAGCAACACGCTGGCCAGGAACGGCAGGCGCCAGCCCCAGGCGAGCATCTGCTCTTCGGGCAGCGTGGCGACCGCGCCCATGGCCAGGGTGGAGAGCACCAGGCCGGCGCCGACGCCGGTCTGTGGCAGGCTGCCGTAGAAGCCCTTCTTGCCTTCTGGCGCATGCTCGACGGCCATCAGCACCGCGCCGCCCCATTCGCCACCCACGGCCATGCCCTGCAGAAAGCGCATGACCACCAGCAGCGCCGCGGCCCAGTAGCCGATCTGCTCGTAAGTGGGCAAGAGGCCGATGGCGATGGTCGGGATGCCCATCATCATCAGGGTGAGCATGAGCATCGACTTGCGGCCGATGCGGTCACCGAAGTGGCCGAACAGAATGCCGCCCAGGGGCCGACCGATGAAACCGACGGCATAGGTGGCGAAGGCCGCCAGTACGCCGGTGATCGGGTCGAGGGTGGGGAAGAACAGCTTGTTGAAGACCAGCGCGGCGGCGGTGCCGTAGAGAAAGAAGTCGTACCACTCGATGGTGGTACCCGCCATGCTGGCCAGACCAGCGATACGGTAGTGCTTGCGGCCGGCAGCCGGCCCTTGAGCATGTGAGTCGTTCATGAGTTGCCTGCTTTTGTTTTTGTCGTAGGAACTTGGAACTGTGAGCAGCTGGTGGGCGCTGCGTGTCTGGAGTATAGGTATGCAAACTTTCTGTTTCAGCACCTAAAAAGACAGGTTCGTTATGCAAAAAAGCATGATGTCGGCCGGCCAGATGAACTGGGACGACCTCAAGTTCTTTCTCGAAGTCGCCCGTACCCGAACCGCCAGCAGCGCCGCACGGCGCCTGGGCGTGGACTACACCACGGTGTCGAGGCGTATCGGCGCGCTGGAAAAGGCCCTCGGCACCCTGTTGTTCGAGCGCTCGCGTGCCAGTGGTTTCGTGCTGACTACGGAGGGGCAGCACTTGCTGGGCTATGCCGAGACCCTGGAAAGCACCCTGCAGACGGCCTGCGAACAGGTGTCGGGCGCCAGCCTGGCGCTCTCGGGCCACGTGCGCATCGGCTCGACCGAGGGCTTCGGCAGCTATTTCGTGGCGCCGCAGCTTGGCGGCTTTCAGGACATCTATCCGAACATCGCCATCGACCTGTTGCCGGTGCCGCATTTCATCAGCCTGTCGCGCCGTGAGGCGGACATCGCCATCACCCTGGAGCGCCCCGAACGCGGGCCCTACGTCTGCTCCCGGCTGTGCGACTACGCCCTGAAGCTCTACGCAACGCCCGAATACCTGCAGCGCCTCCCGCCGATCCGACAGGTGGAGGATCTGGGCCAGCATTCGTTCATCACCTACGTCGATGACCTGGCATTCAGTCCGGAGCTGCTCTACCTGGAAGGCATCGTGCCCAATGCCAGCAGCACGCTGCGCAGCACCAGTGTCGTGGCCCAGTATCAGGCCGCCTTGCAGGGGCGGGCGCTGGCGATTCTGCCGTGCTTTCTGGCAGGCCCGGATGCACGGCTGGTCGAGGTGCTGCCGGATGAGGTGAAGGTGATCCGCCAGTTCTGGCTGTACTACCGGGAGGACCTGCGCAAGCTCAAACGCATCACCCTGGTGGCCGATTACCTGCGTGCCTGCGCCGAGCGCAACCGCGCGTTTCTGCTTGGTGATGCTGGCGAGATGGTGTTTGTGTGACTCATTTGCCCATGGCAGTCACGTGCGGCTCGGGCGATACTTGCGCCCACTGCCAGGAGGCCATGCCATGTCCACAGAAAATGCCCAACTGATCACCCGTTTCTACCAGGCGTTCCAGCGCCTCGATGCCGAGGAGATGGCGCGTTGCTACGCGCCGGACGTACGTTTCAGCGATCCGGCTTTTGGCGAGCTGAACGGCGAGGATGCCCGCGACATGTGGCGCATGCTCACCTCACGGGCCAAGAAATTCTCCCTGACCTTCAGCGACGTGCAGGGCGACGCCACTGGCGGCAGCGCCAAATGGGTGGCCACCTACCTGTTCACCCAGACTGGGCGCACCGTGGTCAATCGCATCGACGCATCGTTCGTGATTCGCGATGGGCTTATCGTCGAGCACCGCGACCGCTTCGACATGTGGCGCTGGGCCGCTCAGGCGCTGGGCTTTCAGGGCATGCTGATTGGCTGGACGCCGCTGCTCAAGAACACCGTGCGCAAGCAGGCGCGAGGCGGCTTGCGGCAGTTCCAGGCCGCCCGTGCGTCCGACGGGCAGCACGGCGGAGCAGCGCGCGGCTGAACGGAGTGGTACGCTCTCCGGTCAGAACTTCAGCGATGAATGGCAAGGTGCATGTAAAGGCCTGATTCATCGTGTGAAAGCCCGTCCGCCAGAGTATTTCGATCATGAGTGTTATGTCCGTATCCCCCCGTAAAGCCAAGGCCTGGAGCGTGCACGCGGTAACCGCGAGCGGAGTCATCCTCGGTATGCTGGCGCTGCTCGCGCTGATCGAGGGGCGGGCGGAAAGCTGCCTGCTGTGGCTGGGGCTGGCGCTGCTGGTCGACGGCCTGGACGGCACCCTGGCGCGCAAGTACGACGTGAAGGTGGTGCTGCCGCATTTCGATGGTTCCACCCTCGACCTGGTGATCGACTACCTCACCTACGTATTCATCCCGGCGATCTTCGTCTATCGCTTTATTCCGCTGCCCGAGTACACGCTGCTGCTGTCGGTGGGCGTGATCCTGCTGTCGTCGCTGTTCTGCTTCTGTAACGTCAACATGAAGAGCAAGGACAACTACTTCGTCGGCTTCCCTGCCGCCTGGAACGTGGTGGTGGTGTATCTCTACCTGCTGGACTTCGAGCCCTGGGTCACCTTTGCGGTGATCATGGTGCTGGCCGGCCTGACCCTGACCCGCATGAAGTTCCTGCACCCGTTCCGGGTCAAGCAGTTCATGCCCATCAACATCGCCGTGACCATGGTGTGGATGTTCGCCTGCGCTGGCCTGATCATGCAGTTCCCCGCTCAGCCGGTGTGGCTGCTGGTGCTGTGGGGCCTGTCCTCGGCCTACTTCGTGGGCATGTGCGTGTGGCGTTCGGCCCGCGAGTGGTTCGCCTGACCGCGTGATGAGCGTCAGCGCCGATAAACCCTGGTTCGTCTACCTCGTGCGCGCCGCCAATGGCGCGCTCTACTGCGGCATCAGTGATGATCCACAGCGGCGCTTCGCCCAGCATCAGAGCGGCAAGGGCGCGCGGTTCTTCTTCTCCAGCCCGGCGGTGGCCCTGGTCTACAGCGAAAGCTGCCCGGGCAAGGGCGACGCCCTGCGCCGCGAACGGGCGATCAAGCGTCTCGGCAAGGGCGCCAAGGAGGCCCTGGTGGCCACCGGCAGCCTGATGCATGTGCTTGATGAGCTGCCATCAGCCCCGCTGGAATCTATCTAACGCTGTGGGGAGCTGAGTTAAGCTGGGCGCTCATCCGTTCCCGGAGGCTTCCATGTCTGATCTGATCCTGCACCATTACCCCACATCGCCCTTCGCCGAGAAGGCGCGTCTGCTGATGGGCTTCAAGAACCTGGCCTGGCGCTCGGTGCAGATTCCGCCGGTGATGCCCAAGCCGGACCTCACCGCCCTCACTGGCGGCTACCGCAAGACACCGGTGCTGCAGATCGGCGCCGATATCTACTGCGATACCGCCCTGATCGCCCGCCGCCTCGAGGCGCACCAGCCGCAGCCGGCATTGCTGCCCGGCAAGCAGGCCTTCGCCGTCGCCGCCTTCGCCCAGTGGGCCGACTCGGTGGTGTTCCAGCATGCGGTCAGCCTGGTGTTCCAGCCCGAATCCATCGCTGTGCGGTTCGCCAAGGCGCCGCCGGAATTCTTGCAGACCTTCATCGCCGACCGCAGCAAGCTGTTCTCGGGCGGCCAGGCTACCCGCCTGCCGGCCGAGCAGGCCAAGCACCAGTGGCCTGGCTTCATGACCCGCCTGCAGGCGCAACTGGAGGCCAGCGGCGGTGATTTCCTGTTTGGCGAGGCGAGCCTGGCCGATATCGCCATGGCGCATCCACTATGGTTCCTGCGCGCCACCCCGGTGACATCACCGCTGGTCGATGGCTACCCGGCGGTAGTCGCCTGGCTGGAGCGCGTGCTCTCGTTCGGGCACGGCAACCCGCAGGACCTGAGCAGTGAAGCAGCCGTCGAGGTCGCGCGCGCCGCCACACCTGCGGCGCTGCCCGAAGAAGCGTTCGCCGATCCGAACGGTTTCAAGGCCGGACAGCGGGTGGCCGTTTCGGCTATCGATTATGGCCTAGAGGCAGTCGAGGGTGAGCTGCTATTCGCCGGCGCCGAGGAGCTGATCCTGCGCCGCGAAGATGATCGCGCCGGCGTCGTGCATGTGCACTTTCCGAGGCTGGGCTTTCGTATCGAGGCACATTGAGTTCGATAAAGATCGCGGCTAAAGCCGCTCCCACAAAGGCACCAGGCGTGGGAGCGGCTTTAGCCGCGAGAGGTTTGGGGACAGGCCGTAGGATGGGGCGGGCCGCGTAGGATGGGTGAAACCCATCAATCGCCGATGGGTTTCACCTACGCGGCCCGACCCATCCTACGGCTACGACCTATTGCTTCATCGCTGATCCGGCAACAAAAAATTCCCCGGCCCTGCGTCTTCCAGAGTCGGCACTTCGGCTTCGTCCTTCAGATCCACGCCCGACAGCTGGCGGCGGCAGGCCTCGCGCATCAGGTACAGCAATCGGAAGGTCGCCATGCCGTAGCTCAGGCCTTCCAGCCGCACGTTGGAGATGCAGTTGCGGTAGGCGTCATTGAGGCCGACCCGCGGTGCATAGGTGAAGTACAGGCCCAGGCTGTCCGGTGAGCTGAGCCCTGGGCGTTCGCCGATCAGGATCACCGTCATCTTGGCGCCCAGCCGTTCGCCCACCTCGTCGGCGACGGCGACCCGGCCCTGTTGTACCAGGCTGATAGGCGCCAGTTTCCAACCTTCCTCGGTGATTTGCTCCAGCAGCTTTTCCAGAAATGGCAGGCTGTGACGGCGCACGGCCAGGGAAGACAGGCCATCGGCGATGACGATGGCCAGGTCATAGCCGCGGCCGTTTTCCTTGGCGTAGTCGTCCAGGGCGTTGGCGGATTCTTCGTCCAGGCGCCGGCCAAGGTCCGGGCGCTGCAGGTAGGTGTGCCGGTCCGCCGCGGCGCTGTGCAGTAGCAGGGTATCCAGGCCGCGGCCCTGCAGTTCTTCACACAGGCCTTCATGGTCGAAGGGCAGGTGCACGGCATCGCGGGCCTGGGCGTGGGCGAACTGGAAATCCAGTTGCGCGGCGGTAGGCAGGCTGGTGCCGGCGCGGCCCAGGGCGATACGCGCCGGGGTCAGCTGGCGCAGATGCTGCCAGGGGTTGGGCGTAGCGGGGGATTTATCGGACATGGCGACCTCTCAAGCCAGTTGCGCCAGGGCCTGGCGAAATGCCGGCGGCAGCTCGTTACCCATATGCAGGCGGCCGCCCTGTTGCTGGAAGATGCCCATGCGCGCCAGCCAGGCTTCGAACTCCGGCGCCGCATGCAGGCCGAGCACCTTGCGCGCGTACAGGGCGTCGTGGAACGACGTGGTCTGGTAGTTGAGCATCACGTCATCCGAGCCGGGGATGCCCATGATGAAGTTGATGCCGGCCGTGCCGAGCAGGGTCAGCAGGGTGTCCATGTCGTCCTGATCGGCCTCGGCGTGGTTGGTGTAGCAGATGTCGCAGCCCATGGGCACGCCGAGCAGCTTGCCGCAGAAGTGATCTTCCAGGCCGGCGCGGATGATCTGCTTGCCGTTGTAGAGGTATTCCGGGCCGATGAAGCCGACCACGGTGTTGACCAGAAACGGGTTGAAGTGCCGGGCCACGGCGTAGGCGCGGGTTTCGCAGGTCTGCTGGTCGACGCCATGGTTGGCGTTGGCCGACAGCGCGCTGCCCTGGCCGGTCTCGAAATACATGAGGTTGTTGCCCAGGGTGCCGCGCTTGAGGCTCAGGCCGGCTTCGTAGCCTTCCTGCAGCACCTTGAGGGTCACGCCGAAGCTGGCGTTGGCCGCCTCGGTGCCGGCGATCGACTGGAACACCAGGTCCAGCGGAGCACCGCGCTCGATGGCGGCGATGGAGCTGGTGACGTGGGTCAGCACGCAGGATTGGGTGGGGATCTCGTAGCGCTGGATGATCGCGTCGAGCATGTCCACCAGCGCGCGGATCGAGCTGGCGCTATCGGTGGCCGGGTTGATGCCGATCATCGCATCGCCGTTACCGTAGAGCAGGCCGTCGAGGATGCTGGCGGCGATGCCCGCCGGATCGTCGGTCGGGTGGTTGGGCTGCAGGCGCGTGGACATCCGCCCGCGCAGGCCCATGGTGTTGCGGAATTTGGTGACCACTCGGGTCTTCTGGGCAACCAGCACCAGATCTTGCACGCGCATGATCTTCGATACCGCCGCGGCCATTTCCGGGGTCAGCCCCGGTGCCAGGGCGGTCAGGCTGGTTTCGTCGGCGGCATCGCTGAGCAGCCAGTCGCGCAGCCCGCCCACCGTCAGGTGGCTGACCGGGGCGAAGGCGTCGGCATCATGGGTGTCGACGATCAGCCGGGTGACTTCGTCCTGTTCATAGGGAATCACCGCTTCCTGCAGGAAGTGCTCCAGCGGCACGTCAGCCAGGGCCATCTGCGCCGCGGCACGCTCGGCGTCGCTCTGCGCGGCGACCTCGGCCAGGTAATCACCGGAGCGGGCCGGGCTGGCCTTGGCCATCAGCTCGCGCAGGCTGTCGAAGCGCCAGGTCATGTGGGCGATGGTGTGAGTGAATCCAGCCATGAATCATGTCTCCTGTCGCGGCCGCTTTTCAGCGGCCGCTGCAAGGGGTTAACGCAGTGACTGCTCGGCAGCCTGAATTGCCGCGAACTCTTCCTCCGGCGTGCCGGACACCAGGTGGTGGCGGCTGTACAGCGCGAAGTAGGCAATGAACAGAGCGTAGATGACTGCCGCGCCGATCACGACCCGCAGGTCGACTAGGAAGCAGGCCACCAGCGCTACCGCTGCCAGCACCAGAGCCACCGACGAGGTCAGCACGCCACCGGGAGTGCGATAGGGGCGCGGCATGTCGGGACGACGGCTGCGCAGGGTGATGTGCGCCGCCATCATCAGTACGTAGGACAGCGTGGCGCCGAATACCGCGACCAGAATCAGCAGGTCACCCTGGCCGGTCAGCGACAGGCCGAAGCCGATGATGCCCGGGACGATCAGGGCCATGACCGGCGCCTTGTTGCGGTTGGTCAGCGACAGACTGCGTGGCAGGTAGCCGGCGCGCGACAGGGCGAAGATCTGCCGCGAGTAGGCGTAGATGATCGAGAAGAAGCTGGCGATCAGACCGGCCAGGCCAACCAGATTGACGAACTGGCTCATCCAGGTGGAGCCGCCGTAGACCTTGACCAGCGATTCCACCAGCGGGTTACCCGAGGCCACCAGCGACTGGGCACCGGCGGCGCCTGGGCCGACCAGCAGAATCAGCCCGGCGAACACCAGCAGCACCAGCACCGCGCCGATCAGGCCGCGTGGCAGGTCGCGCTTGGGATCCTTGGTTTCCTCGGCAGCCAGCGGCACGCCTTCGACCGCCAGGAAGAACCAGATGCCGTAGGGCAGGGCGGCCCAGATGCCCAGGTAGCCGAAGGGCAGGAAGCTGCTGGCGCCCTTGGCGTCGGTGGCGGGAATGTCGAACAGGTTGGCGACCTGGAAGTGCGGCGCCATGGCGACGATGTACACGCCCAGGGCGATGGCGGCGACGGCGGTGATGGCGAACATCAGCTTCAGCGCCTCGCCGGCACCGAGGATGTGGATGCCGATGAACACCACGTAGAACACCAGGTAGATGATCCAGCCGCCGACGCCGAACAGCGACTCGCAGTAGGCACCGATAAAACAGGCGATGGCCGCCGGCGCGATGGCGTACTCGATGAGGATCGCCGTACCGGTCAAAAAGCCGCCCCAGGGTCCGAAGGCGGTGCGGGTGAAACCGTAGCCACCGCCGGCGGTGGGGATCATCGACGACAGTTCGGCCAGCGAGAAACACATGCACAGGTACATGGTCGCCATCAGCAGCGTGGCGATGAACATGCCGCCCCAGCCGCCCTGGGCTAGGCCGAAGTTCCAGCCGGCGTAGTCACCGGAGATCACGTAGGCCACGCCCAGGCCGATCAACAGGATCCAGCCGGCGGCGCCCTGTTTCAGTTGCCGGTTGGCGAAGTAGTCGGCGCTGACCGCTTCGGTTTCCACACCGCCGTGCGAGGGTGTGGCGATTGTCTCTTTGGACATGTTGGGACTCCTTCACGCCCCGCCGCAGGCGGCGGGGCGTCGTTTTAGTTGGCTGCGTTCAATTGGCAAATTGGCAGTTTCAGAAGAAGCCCAGCGGGTTGATGTCGTAGCTGATCAGCAGGTTCTTGGTCTGCTGGTAGTGGTCGAGCATCATCTTGTGGGTTTCGCGCCCGACCCCGGACTTTTTATAGCCGCCAAAGGCAGCGTGCGCCGGGTACAGGTGGTAGCAGTTGGTCCACACGCGCCCGGCCTTGATGCCGCGGCCCATACGGTAGGCGCGGTTGATGTCGCGCGTCCACACGCCGGCGCCCAGGCCGAACTCGGTGTCGTTGGCGATGGCCAGGGCTTCGGCTTCGTCCTTGAAGGTGGTCACGCCCACCACCGGGCCGAAGATTTCTTCCTGGAATACGCGCATTTTGTTGGTGCCCTTGAGCAGGGTCGGCTGGATGTAATAACCGCCTGCCAGGTCGCCCTCCAGCTTCTCGGTGGCGCCGCCGGCGAGCAGCTCGGCGCCTTCCTGCTGGGCGATCTCCAGGTAGCTGAGGATCTTGTCGTACTGCTGCTGCGAGGCCTGGGCGCCGACCATGGTGTCGGTGTCCAGCGGGTTGCCGCGCTTGATCGATTTGATCTTCTTCATCACCTCGTTCATGAACGGCTCGAAGATCGACTCCTGCACCAGCGCCCGCGACGGGCAGGTGCACACCTCTCCCTGGTTGAAGAAGGCCAGCACCAGGCCTTCGGCCGCCTTCTC
>NZ_FOMO01000009.1 GCF_900112645.1 Phytopseudomonas straminea
CCCGCTACGACAAGCTCGCCAGAAGTTTTGGCGCGATGGTCACGCTGGCTTGCGCGCTGCGATGCTTAAGGCAGTACTTTTCGTACAGAACCTAGCGCAATGCAGAGACTAAATAGCGAGGGCGTCCAGGTGAGCAAGATTCGCGGGGCTTGGGAGGCTGGCGCTGGTAGTACTAACACTGCCCAGTATATGCAAAATATAAGTGAGGGTATGTCAAGGGAGGCTGCTGCTTTGAATACTTGGACGGGCCGGATTGCGCAAAAGTATGGATATGATAAAGTCGAGAAGATAGAAGTTGTTGGGCATATTACTTATGTCACTTTTGGAAAATAAGCATCTGCTAAAAAAGATCTTGGATGGGGTTCCTCCTAGTGCTGTTCTGAATATGATACTGGAGGCGTCTCATGATTCAAATAAATATGATTTAGCTGATTTGTTTTTGGAGGAATTTGAGCGCTTGGACAGTAGGGTGCTTCCTGTGATATGGAAATGGAAAAGTATTAGGTCAAGTAGAGGGATGACTGATGAAGCGCTTGATGAAACACTATTGCTATTGATGAGGTCCGCTGGTTATGTGGTCTAGACAGGAAAAAAGGAGGTGGATTTATTTTTAATCTATAGGGGAAAGTGGCAATAGGGAAAAGGGGGTAGATTTATTTTCTCCTGATTGGCTAAGTTGAAGATCTCAATGGAAGGAGATTGTCATGCCAAGGGTTGAGCGCATTGTATTGCCGAACTACCCACGTCATGTGGTGCAGCGAGGGCATAACCGGCAGGTAGTGTTTGCCGCTGAGCAGGACTATCAGCGCTACATAGCAGATCTACACGAGTTGAAAGATGCGTTCGGGGTCAAGGGCTACGCTTATTGCCTGATGACGAATCATGTTCATCTGCTGCTAGCGCCCGACGAGAGCATTGCTTAGCTGATCCCGCTTTCAAGAGTCGAAGCAATCCCCCTGCTTCAAGGGCATAGAGTTCGTAGATAAAGAATCTCGTTTTTAAACGGCAGAGTAAGATTCTCATGCTGAGGTCATTCATGGGGATGTATGTTTCTATTGGTGAGGGTACTGGCTGGTCAGCATCTGGTGGGGTTTTTGATTGTATTGTTGAGGCGACGAGAGGGCTGTTCAAAGAAGATGAGCAATGTTGTCTTGAATCGATATATGCGCCGCTTGATGAGCAGGGGCAAAGCTTCATTGTTTTGGATTATGTAGATGAAGTTTGTTTTAATCTGTTTTATGCATATTGCAAGATGGCAATGGATGAGTTTCCGTTTTCGCAGAGGGCTGCACTTATTGCAGAGGCTAGGGTTCCTGGTGTCTTGTTTGGGTGGTCTGAGCTTTTAAAAATTATGCAGGCTGATCCTCGATATAGGGAGTCTTCGTAATTGGTATGGCTTTAATGAGGTGGGAGAAGCCTATTTTATCTATCGCGAGCGAATCTAAGGGCTATAGATATTGTTGAGATGGCTGAGGCTAATTTAAGGTGCCTATGGATTCATATGAAATTCGTGACTGGATACTGGCAGTTTTAGGTAGTCGCAAGAATGTTATCAGGCAAGAAGCTTTTCTTGATATTAATCACTATGTAGAGCACACAGAGTATGCGATGGCTTATGAGTACCTGTTGCTGGAATTGATGGAGAGTGATTCGTGCCTCTGTGAGCACCGCTCGGAGGTTCTGTGTATCGGCCTAGCACTAGGTCTGGATCAGGACTATCACTACGATGAGAATTTTTGGCGCAAGCTGGAAAATTTTTGTGCTCAAACTGATCTAGAAGTAGACGAATCAAAGCATTGATCGGATACGACCATTAGATACTCTACGTTCGCTGGATTTTGGATAGGGCCAAGGAGGCCATCATGCGTTTACTGCTGCTCACGCCACTGCTCTGCCTAGCTGGCTGCGCCATCACCAATTATCAAGAGGTGGCACCCGGTGAATATCGCCTTACTGCTCACGGCAACATTTTCCAGTCGAAAGAAACCTTGTTGAAATCCATCGAAAAGAAAGCGAGCAAACTCTGTGGTGAGCGCGGTTATGCCCTGGCTGGTGAGGGTGCACTGAGTACCGAGCCGGTTGTGTCTTACTACAACGGTCAGCAAATCAATGCGTCAGCAGTGCTGTTGACCGAAACTGCTCGCTGTGGGAATGCCGCAAAGCAGGCGCCTGCTCCGGCAGCTGCCGACGCGCCTTGAGATCACATAGTTCGCTCAAGCAGCTACAGCTCTGCCTGTAGTGCACTGCTCATGCTGTACAAGTATTGCAGCGCTGCGTGAGTTGCTGGTGAGTCGTCAGTTAGGCTGCTCAGCCAGGCTAGTTGGTGACTTCCGGCTGGAGCTGACCACCCTGCGCTCAGTCTCTGCAACCGCCCCAACTGCTCCCGCTCAGCCTCCAGTTCCAACTGCTTAACCCGCTCGCGCAGACCGCTCAGCGCCGAATCATGGGCGGCCGCTTCGCGCCACCTCTGACGTAGAGCTCGCAGCGGCTTCACCACCTCTTGCTGCCACGGCTCGGCGATGCGCCGCAGCTGCGCTTCGCGCTCCGCGTCATGGGCCACGCCTCGGCTGTCCAGCCACAGGCCGCAGAGCAGCAGGCAGACGTCTGCGCCGGCGGCCTGCAGTTCCAGGCAGGCGGCCTCGACGCCTGGGCGGGCGTAGAGGGTGGTGGCGAAGGTCCACAGGTCAGGGCTCATGCGTGCTCCGAGTATGCGGCGGGGGACTCTGGTAGAATCCGCCGCCATTATGATCCGACTCCAGAATCTTACCCTACAGCGTGGCCCTCAGCGTTTGCTCGAGAACGCCGAGCTGACCCTGCACGCCGGCCACAAGGCCGGCCTGATCGGTGCCAATGGCGCCGGCAAGTCCAGCCTGTTCGCGTTGCTGCGCGGCGAGTTGACGCCCGATTCCGGCGATTGCCTGCTGCCCGGCGACTGGCGCATCGCCCATATGCGCCAGGAGGTCGACACCCTCGACCGCCTGGCCGTGGACTACGTGCTCGATGGCGACCACAACCTGCGCCGCGTGCAGCGTGAGCTGGCCGCGGCCGAGCAGGGCCATGACGGCGCCGCCATCGCCCGCCTGCACAGCGAGCTGGACAGCGCCGACGGCTACACGGCTGACGCCCGGGCGCGCAAGCTGCTGGCCGGCCTGGGCTTCGACAACGCGCAGATGGATCGCCGCGTCGGCGACTTCTCCGGTGGCTGGCGCATGCGCCTGAACCTGGCCCAGGCGCTGATGTGCCCGTCCGACCTGCTGCTGCTCGACGAGCCGACCAACCACCTGGATCTGGATGCGATTCTCTGGCTCGAAGGCTGGCTGCAAAGCTATCCCGGCACCTTGCTGCTGATCTCCCACGACCGGGATTTCCTCGATGCCGTAGTCGACCACGTCGCCCATGTCGAGCAGCGCAAGCTGACCCTGTACCGCGGCGGCTACTCGGCCTTCGAGCGCACCCGCGCCGAGCGCCTGGCCCAACAGCAGCAGGCGTACGAGAAGCAGCAGGCGCAGCGCGCGCACATGGAAAAGTACATCGCCCGCTTCAAGGCCCAGGCCACCAAAGCCCGCCAGGCGCAGAGCCGCATTAAGGCATTGGAGCGCATGGAAGAGCTGAGCGCGGCGCACGTCGACTCGCCCTTCGATTTCGTGTTCCGCGAGGCCGACAAGATCTCCACACCGCTGCTCAGCCTCAGCGAAGGCCGCCTGGGTTATGGCGACAAGACCATCCTGCAGCAGGTCAAGCTGAGCCTGGTGCCGGGCGCGCGCATCGGCTTGCTTGGCCCCAACGGTGCGGGTAAGTCGACGCTGATCAAGAACCTCTCCGCCGAGCTGCAGCCGCTCAGTGGCAGCCTGACCCGCGGCGAAAACCTGGTGATCGGCTATTTCGCCCAGCATCAGCTCGATGCCCTGGACGACAAGGCCAGCCCGCTTTTGCACCTGCAGCGCATCGCACCGGCCGAGCGTGAGCAGACGCTGCGCGACTTTCTCGGTGGCTTCGATTTCCGCGGTGCGCGTTGCGACGAGCCGGTGGTGAATTTCTCCGGTGGCGAGAAGGCCCGCCTGGCCCTGGCGCTGATCGCCTGGGGCAAGCCCAACCTGCTGCTGCTCGATGAGCCGACCAACCACCTCGACCTGGAAATGCGCCTGGCATTGACCATGGCATTGCAGGAGTTCGCCGGCGCCGTGGTGGTGGTCTCCCACGACCGTCACCTGCTCAAGAGCACCACGGACGAATTCCTGCTGGTGGCCGATGGCCGCGTGGCGCCGTTCGACGGTGATCTGGAGGATTACGCCCGCTGGCTGGTCGACTATCGCCAGCGTCAGGCTGCGCCGGTCTCTGCAGCACCGGCTGCTGGTGCCGGCAACGACAAGCGTGGCCAGCGCCAGGCCGCCGCCGCGCTGCGTCAGCAACTGGCGCCGCACAAGAAGGCCGCCGACAAGCTCGAAGCCGAGCTCGGCCAGGTGCAGGCCAAGCTCGCGGCGCTGGAAGAACGTCTGGGCGATAGCGCAATGTACGAAGCCGCCCGCAAGGACGAGTTGCGCCAGGCCCTGGCCGAACAGGCGCAGCTCAAGACTCGCGAGGCTGAACTGGAGGAGGGCTGGCTCGAAGCCCTGGAAACCCTCGAAGCATTGCAACGCGAACTGGAGGCAGTGGTTTGAACCTGGAGCTGATCGATTGGGCCTGGCTGGTGTCCTGGAGCCAGCCGCTGATGCGCGCCGGTCAGGTGCTGCTGATCCTCATCCTGGCATGGATTGCCCAGCGCATCCTCACCCGCGGCATCACCCGCCTGGGCCAGCGTTACCCGCAGTTGCCGCCGGAGCTGCTGATGCCGCTGCGCGGCCTGACCCGCTGGCTGATTCTGGGCAGCGCCATCATGCTGGTGCTCGAGCGCCTTGGCGTGTCCGCCCAGGTGCTGTGGGGCGCGCTGACCGGTTTCGTGGCGGTGGCGGCGATCGCCTTCTTCGCGATCTGGAGCGTGCTCTCCAACATGTTCTGCACGCTGCTGATCTTCGCCCTCGGGCCGTTTCGTATCGGCGACTGCGTGGAGGTGCTGGAAAGCGCCGACAAGCCCGGCGTGCGCGGACGGGTGCTGGCCATCAACCTGTTCTACACCACCCTGGAAGACCTGACCGGCGATGCGCCGGGCACCTGGCTGCAGATTCCCAACAGCCTGTTCTTCCAGAAGGCGGTACGCCGCTGGCGCAACGGCGAGCTGCCGACGGCGCGCAAGATCGAGCCTTGATCAGAGGCGGTGCGGCGCTCATTTGGGGCCGTGTGCGCCGCCTGTGAAATAGCGTCTGCAGCCCCTGCCGCTGTTGCAGCAATTCAGGTAATTTCGACGTCTCGCTAATCCCTCACCGAGGTCGCCATCATGGCTCTGGAAACCTGGCTCGCTTTCTTCGTCGCCTGTTGGCTGATCAGTCTGTCGCCGGGTGCCGGTGCCATCGCCTCGATGTCGGCGGGGCTGCAATACGGCTTCTGGCGCGGCTACTGGAATGCCCTGGGCCTGCAACTGGGCCTGGCGCTGCAGATCGCCATCGTCGCGGCGGGCGTCGGCGCGGTGCTGGCCACCTCGGCCCTGGCCTTCAGCCTGATCAAATGGTTCGGTGTGGCCTATCTGGTCTATCTGGGCTGGCGTCAATGGAGCGCCGAGCCGGCGGACATGAACGTCGCGGGCGAGCGCCCCATCGGTCGGCCGCTGAGCCTGGTGCTGCGTGGCTTTCTGGTCAACTTCGGTAACCCCAAGGCCATCGTGTTCATGCTCGCGGTGCTGCCGCAGTTCATCAACCCCCATGCGCCGCTGACCGAGCAGTACCTGATCATCGGCGTGACCATGGTCACCGTCGACCTGATCGTCATGGCTGGCTACACCGGCCTGGCCGTGCGGGTGCTGCGTCTGCTGCGTACGCCGCGCCAGCAGCGCATCATGAACCGCAGTTTTGGTGCCCTGTTTGTGGGTGCGGCAGCGCTGCTCGCCACCGTTCGCCGCGCACCGCTCTAAGCATGCGTGTCTGGATCGACGCCGACGCCTGCCCGCGGCTGGCCCGCGATCAGGTGGTCAAGTTCGCCCTCAAGCGTAATTTCGAGGTGGTGCTGGTGGCTGGCCAGGCCGTGGCGCGGCCAAACTTCGCCTGTGTAAAGCTGATCGTGGTGCCCAGCGGCCCCGATGCGGCGGACGATTATCTGGTGGAGCACGCCGTGCCAGGCGAACTGGTGATCTGCAGCGACGTGCCGCTGGCCGACCGCCTGGTCAAGAAGGGCGTGTTAGCGCTGGATCCCCGCGGCCGCGAGTTCGACGAGCGCAATATGGGCGAGCGTCTGGCGGTGCGTAACCTGTTCACTGACCTGCGTGAGCAGGGGCAGGTCGGTGGTGGCCAGGCGGCTTATGGCGACAAGGATCGTCAGGCGTTCGCCAACTCGCTGGATCGGTTGTTGACGCGTTTGGCGCGGGGTTGAGTCTGAAGTCGTAGCCTGGGTGGAGCGAAGCGATACCCGGGCGAAGCAGGCTATTGAGCGATGTGCTCGTTGATGGGCTGCGCCCATCCTACGGATCTGATCGACCGATGTAGGAACGGGCGGGACGTCCCAGTCCATGCCCGTAAAGTCGCGCGCATGGCGCGCTCCCACATCGACTTGAGATCGCGCGCCTTATGCGATTAGCCGAAGCGAATCAGTCCCCAGGATGGAGCGGTCTGTCACTCGTGAGTCAGCTCCAGCACCCGGTCGACCAGCTTATTGATGCCCGAGGCCGCTTCGGCGATGGAGTTGGCGAGCATGTAGGCCGGGGTGGTGACCAGCTTGCGTTCGGGGTCTTCGACGATGTCCTCGACGTGACAGTCGACGTGCTCGGCGCCCATCTTGCCGAGGGCGGCGGCGGTATCGGCGTCGTTGCCGATGGTGCAGGTCACGCCGGTGCCAAAGATGCGCGCGGCCATGGCCGGGGCGATGCACATCAGGCCGATGGGTTTGGCGGCGCTGACGAAGGATTGCGCCGCTGCCAGTACATCAAGCTGCACGGTGCAGTCGGCGCCCTTGCTTGCGAAGTCGCTGAGGTTCTTGGCGGCGCCGAAGCCGCCCGGGATGATCAGCGCATCGAAATTGTCGGCACGCAGTTCGCGTACGTCCTTGACGTTGCCGCGGGCGATGCGCGCCGATTCCACCAGTACGTTGCGGGCCGGCTGCATTTCCTCGCCCTTGAGGTGGTTGATCACGTGAGCCTGATCGATATCGGGCGCGAAGCACTGCACCTGGGCACCACGCTGATCGAGGCGCAGCAGGGTGATGACGCTTTCGTGGATCTCCGCGCCGTCGTAGACGCCGCAACCGGAAAGGATCACTGCAACTTTCTTGTTCATCGACCAACTCCTGATGAAGGGCCAGCGCTGCGTCGAATGCGGCGCTCGCTTGAGAAAAACCTGCCTGAAAGTATGACTGGCCAGTCGTGGGATTGTTACAGCCTTTTGAACGCCTGCGCCGCGTTCGTCAAGCCAACGCTGATTAGTTCTCGCGCTGTCTGCGCCGGTACAGCCAGACGCCCAGGCCGAACACCAGCAGGGCGCCGAACAGGTAGGCTTGGATCTCGTGCAGTTCGCCGAGCAGGCCTTCCAGGGCGCGGCCGAGCTTGTAGGCCAGGGTGCCGAGCGCGATGGCCCAGATGGCGGCGCCGATGGCGTCGAGAATCACGTAGCGGCGTCGCGGATAGCCGGAAATGCCAATGGCCAGTGGCATCACCGTGCGCATGCCATAGAAGAAGCGAAAGCCCAGCACCCACAGGTCAGGGTGGCGGCGCAGGTACACCAGGGCCTTGTCGCTCAGCGCCTGCCACTTGGGCTTGCGTTCGAGAATGCGGCGGCCGTGACGGCGGCCCAGGTGGAACCACAGCTGGTCGCTGGCGTAGGTACCGATGAAGGCGAACAGCATCACCAGCTCGATCTGCAGGATGCCGCGCAGCGCCAGGTAGGCCGCCAGCAACAGCGACATTTCGCCTTCGAGAAAGGTGCCCAACGCGAGGGCCGGGTAACCGAAGTGCTGCAGCAGATTTTCCAGCATGTAGAGATGACCGTCGCAAATGGGTTGGCAAGGCTACGCCGTTCGACACTCTAAAACAGCATTTGTCGAAAACCCGTGAAATATCCCGAGCGCCGGAGCCCGCGGCGGATTTTGCGAGCTTTTGCGCGCCGGGATGTGCCTTACTGGCTGCGACGCACCGTCGCAGTATTCGTTGTGCTCGTCATCATTTAGTCATAATGGCGGCTTATAACTGTCACACTTCGCCCGTTCGAGCGGGCCCAGGAGTCTGCCGTGAGCTTTACCCCCGCCAACCGCCTGTTCCCTGCCACCCGCCTGCGTCGCAATCGTCGCGACGACTTCTCCCGGCGTCTGGTGCGCGAGAACGTGCTGACCACCAACGATCTGATCCTGCCGGTATTCGTGCTCGATGGTGAGAATCAGCGTGAGGCGGTGACGTCCATGCCGGGCGTCGAGCGGCTGTCAATCGACTTGCTGCTGCAGGAAGCGGAAAAGTGGGTGGCGCTGGGCATTCCGGCGTTGGCGCTGTTCCCGGTCACCCCGGCGGAAAAGAAAACTCTCGACGGTCGTGAAGCCTGGAACCCGGACGGCATCGCCCAGCGCGCCACCCGTGCGCTGCGTGAGCGCTTCCCGGAACTGGGGGTGATCACCGACGTGGCGCTGGACCCGTTCACCACCCATGGCCAGGACGGCATTCTCGACGAAGACGGTTACGTACAGAACGACATCACCGTCGATGCGCTGGTCAAGCAGGCGCTGTCCCATGCCGAAGCCGGCGCTCAGGTCGTCGCGCCGTCGGACATGATGGACGGGCGCGTCCAGGCGATCCGCGAAGCACTGGAACTGGCCGATCACGTCAACGTGCGGATCATGGCCTACTCTGCCAAGTACGCCAGCGCCTACTACGGCCCGTTCCGCGATGCGGTGGGTTCGTCGCTGAACCTGGGCAAGGCCAACAAGGCTTCCTACCAGATGGACCCGGCCAACAGCGACGAGGCCCTGCACGAGGTGGCCAGCGACCTGGCCGAAGGCGCCGACATGGTCATGGTCAAGCCGGGCATGCCCTATCTGGATATCGTTTCCCGGGTCAAAAGCGAATTCAAGGTGCCGACCTTTGTCTACCAGGTCAGCGGCGAATACGCGATGCATATGGCCGCCATCCAGAATGGCTGGCTGAGCGAGGCGGTGATTCTCGAATCGCTGACCGCCTGCAAACGAGCGGGTGCCGATGGCATCCTCACCTACTTCGCCGTGCGTGCGGCCGAACTCTTACGACAGGGGCAATAAGCCCTCCAGGGTAATTCAATGAGCAACGAAGGACTCAGTGAGAACGAACAGCTCGACGTAGCGGCAGTCAGCCTGCCGGTGGTCGACGAAGCACCGGTGGAAACAGTCGTGGAAACACCTGTAGTCGAAGCCGCGGCAACGCCCGTGGTGGTGCCGAGCCTGGATGACAGTAGCCTGTACATCCACCGCGAGCTGTCGCAGCTGCAGTTCAACATCCGCGTGCTGGAACAGGCGCTGGACGAGTCCTACCCGTTGCTGGAACGCCTGAAGTTTCTGCTGATCTTCTCCAGCAACCTGGACGAGTTCTTCGAGATTCGTGTTGCCGGTTTGAAGAAGCAGATCAACTTCGCCCGTGAGCAGGCCGGTGCCGACGGCTTGCAGCCGCACCAGGCGCTCTCGCGCATTGCCGAACTGGTGCACGAGCAGGTCGGCCGCCAGTACGCCATCCTCAACGATGTGCTGTTCCCCGAACTGGCCAAGCACGGCATCAACTTCATCCGCCGGCGTTACTGGACCACCAAGCACAAGGCCTGGGTGCGCCGCTATTTCCGTGACGAGATCGCGCCGATCATCACCCCGATCGGCCTTGACCCGACGCACCCGTTCCCGCTGCTGGTCAACAAGAGCCTGAACTTCATCGTCGAGCTGGAAGGCGTCGACGCCTTCGGCCGCGACTCCGGTCTCGCTGTTATACCGGCTCCACGTCTGCTGCCGCGCATCATCAAGGTGCCGGAAGAGGTGGGTGGCCCAGGTGCGAACTACGTGTTCCTGTCGTCGATGATCCACGCCCACGCCGACGACTTGTTCCCAGGCATGAAGGTCAAGGGCTGCTACCAGTTCCGCCTGACCCGTAACGCCGACCTGTCGGTGGATACCGAGGACGTCGAAGACCTGGCCCGCGCTCTGCGTGGCGAGCTGTTCAGCCGCCGTTACGGCGATGCCGTGCGCCTGGAAGTGGTCGATACCTGCCCGAAACACCTCACCGACCAGCTGCTCAAGCAGTTCGGCCTGTCGGAGCATGAGCTGTATCAGGTCAATGGTCCGGTCAACCTGACTCGCCTGTTCAGCATCACCGGCCTGGACAGCCACCCAGAGCTGCAGCACGCGCCGTTTACCCCGGTGATCCCCAAGCTGCTGCAGAACAGCGAGAACATCTTCAACGTGGTCAGCAAGCAGGACATTCTGCTGCTGCACCCCTTCGAGTCTTTCACGCCGGTCGTCGACCTGCTGCGTCAGGCCGCGAAAGACCCGCACGTGTTGGCGATCAAGCAGACCCTTTACCGCTCGGGCGCCAACTCGGAGATCGTCGACGCGCTGGTGGAAGCCGCGCGCAACGGCAAGGAAGTCACCGCGGTGATCGAACTGCGCGCGCGCTTCGACGAGGAGTCCAACCTGGCCCTGGCCAGCCGCCTGCAGGCAGCTGGTGCGGTGGTGATCTACGGCGTGGTCGGCTTCAAGACCCACTCGAAGATGATGCTGATCCTGCGCCGCGAGAACGGCGAGATCCGTCGTTACGCGCACCTGGGTACCGGTAACTACCACGCTGGTAACGCGCGGCTGTACACCGACTACAGCCTGCTGACCGCCGACGTGGCGCTGGGTGAGGACGTCTCCAAGCTGTTCAGCCAGTTGATCGGCATGGGCAAGACCCTGCGCATGAAGAAGCTGCTGCACGCGCCTTTCACCCTGAAGAAGACGCTGCTCGACCTGATCGCCAAGGAGACGGCGGCCGCAGCCGAGGGTAAGCCGGCGCACATCATCGCCAAGTTCAACTCGCTGACCGACGCCAAGATCATCCGCGCGCTGTACAAGGCCAGCCAGACCGGCGTGAAGATCGATCTGGTGGTGCGCGGCATGTGCTGCCTGCGTCCGGGCATTCCCGGCGTGTCGCACAACATTCAGGTGCGTTCGATCATCGGCCGTTTCCTGGAGCACACCCGCGTCTACTACTTCCTCAATGGCGGTGACGAGCTGATCTACCTCTCCAGCGCCGACTGGATGGAGCGCAACCTCGACAAGCGGGTGGAGACCTGTTTCCCGGTGGAGGGCAAGAAGCTCATCACGCGGGTCAAGAAGGAACTGGAGGCGTACCTCACCGACAACACCCACGCCTGGGTGCTGCAGCCCGATGGCCGCTACGTGCGGCTGTCGCCAACCGGCAACCAGAACTCGCGCAGCGCGCAAGCCAGCCTGCTGGAGAAGCTCAGCGCACCGGTGATCACCGCGCGCTGATCAGCTGGATAAGAAAACGGGCCCTCTGGGCCCGTTTTTTTTTATTTTGGCTAATTCAGAACCAGGCGTCCTGCATCGCCAGGCAGGTATCGTCGCGGCGCGCCAGAATATCCAGGTCGTGGTGGCAGCCTGGCACTTCGCGCAGCAGAAAGTAGCGCGCGGCCTGCAGCTTGCCGTCGTAGAAGTCAGCGTCCCCTCCTTTACCGGCCAGGCGGCCCTGTTCGGCGCGTACCGCCTGCTCCAGCCAGCGCCAGCCGAGCACCAGATGGCCGAAGGCTTTGAGGTACAGCGCCGAGTCGGCCAGCGCCGTATTGATGTGGCCCTGCTGCAAGTCGCCAAGTAGGCCTAGGGTGATTTCCGACAGGCGCTCCAGCAACGCCTGCAAGGCCTGGCGCAGGGCGTTCAGTTCGCTGAATGGCTCGGCACGCTGGCAGGTATCGAGAATCCGCTGGCGCAACGCCTGCAGGCCAGCGCCGCCATGCTGGCCAACCTTGCGGCCGAGCAGGTCGAGGGACTGGATACCGTGGGTGCCCTCATGGATCGGGTTGAGGCGGTTGTCGCGGTAGTACTGCTCCACCGGGTGGTCGCGGGTGTAGCCGTGGCCGCCGAGAATCTGGATCGCCAGGGCATTGGCCTGCAGGCAGTATTCGGACGGCCAGGATTTGGCGATCGGCGTGAGCAGGTCGAGCAATTGGGCGGCCTGTTCACGCTGGGCGGCGTCTTCGAGGGTCTGGCTGTCGTCGACCAGGCGCGCGCAGTACAGCACCAGGTCGAAACCACCCTCCACGTAGGCTTTCTGCGCCAACAGCATGCGGCGCACGTCGGCGTGCTCGATGATCGCCACCTGGCCGTCGGCCTGCTTGGCGTCGGGCAGGCGCCCCTGGGGGCGCTGGCGGGCGTAGTCGAGCGAATACAGGTAGCCGGCATAGCCGAGCATCACCGCGCCCATGCCGACGCCGATGCGCGCCTCGTTCATCATCTGGAACATATAGACGAGCCCGGCGTGGGGCTTGCCGACCAGATAGCCTATGCAATTGCCATGATCGCCGAAATTCAGCGCCGTGGACGTGGTGCCGCGCCAGCCCATCTTGTGGAACAAGCCGGCCAGGGTGACGTCGTTGCGAGCGCCGAGGCTGCCATCGTCATTGACCAGAAACTTCGGCACGATGAACAGCGAAATACCCTTCACACCGGCCGGCGCGTCAGGCAGGCGAGCCAGCACCAGGTGAACGATGTTCTCGCTGAGGTCGTGGTCGCCGCCGGAAATGAAGATCTTGTTGCCCTTGAGACGGTAGCTGCCGTCGCTCGCTGGCTCGGCGCGGGTGCGGATGTCGGCCAGGGAAGAGCCGGCGTGGGGCTCGGTCAGCGCCATGGTGCCGAAGAAGCGCCCCTCGATGATCGGCTGCAGGAAGCGGCGCTTCTGTATGTCATCACCAAAGGCTTCGATCAGATTGGCGGCGGCCATGCTCAGCAGGGGGTAGGACGCTGTGGCGATGTTGGCCGCCTGAAAGTGCGCGAAGCACGCCTGGGACAGCAGATTGGGCAACTGCATGCCGCCGAGCTCGAAATCCCGTGTGGCGTTAAGGAAGCCCGCCTCGTTGAAGGCCTGCAACGCCGGTTTTACCTCGGCGATCAGTTTGGCGCCGCCGTCGACGTACTGCGGCTCGTGCTCGTCGTTCTTGCGGTTGTGCGGGGCGAACAGGTTTTCGGCGATGCTGCGCGCGGTGCCCAGGGCGGCGTCAAAGGTTTCCCGGTTGTGCTCGCTAAAGCGCGGGCGCTGGCTGAGGGCTTCGGCATTAAGCACTTCGTAGAGTTCGAACGCCAGGTTGCGGGCGCTGAGCAGGGTATCGGACATGGTGGTTCTCCGCTGGAATGAGGCCAGTCTAGGGGCCTTACCACGCCTCGCCAGCATCATCGAAACCGGTGATATCCGGGGAGAAGTCGAGCGGCGTCGGGCGGGCGCTGCGTCAGGCGCCCAGGCCGGCTACAATTCGTCCCCTGCTCAGGAGCCGACGATGAATTACCGCCACGCCTTCCATGCCGGCAACCACGCCGATGTGCTCAAACACCTGGTGCTCTGCCGTCTGTTCGCGCTGCTGGCGCGCAAGGACGCGCCCTATGCCTACCTGGACAGCCACGCCGGCGTCGGCCTGTACGACCTGCAGGGCGATCAGGCCAGCCGCACCGGTGAATGGCGCGAAGGCATCGGCCGGCTCTGGGAGGCTACGGACGCGCCCGAGCCGTTGCTCGATTACCTGGAAGTGATTCGCGCGATGAACCCCGATGGCGTGCTGCGCCATTACCCAGGCTCGCCCGAGCTGGCCCGCCTGCAGACCCGCGAGCAGGACCGCCTGCACCTCAACGAAAAACACCCGGACGACGGCCAGGCGCTCAAGGAAAACATGGCCGGTGACCGTCGCGTTGCCGTGCATCTGGGCGAAGGCTGGCATCTGCCGCGGGCCTTGCTGCCGACTCGCGAGAAGCGCGCGGTGATGCTGATCGACCCGCCGTTCGAAAAGGCCGATGAGCTGGAGCGCTGCGTCACCGCCCTCAACGAGGCGATCGGGCGCATGCGCCAGACCATCGTGGCGATCTGGTACCCGATCAAGGACGAGCGCCAGCTCAAGCGTTTCTACCGGGACATGGAAAAGAGCGCCGCGCCGAAACTGCTGCGCGCCGAGCTGTTCGTCCATCCGGCCGACGAGGCCGGGCGCCTCAACGGCTCGGGCCTGCTGATCAGCAATCCGCCGTGGGGTTTGGAGGAGGAACTGCGTGCGCTGCTGCCATGGCTGGCCGAGCGCCTGGCGCAAAGCCAGGGCAGCTGGCGGCTGGACTGGCTGATCGCCGAGCAGCAGCCCTAGGAGCCTGTTCGCGATCTTTCAGCCTTTTGGCAGCTGAGTGGCAGAAGCGGATGGTGAATGCGTGCTTTTTGTAGGAGGGCTTTAGCCCCGAGCTCTTTACGCCCTCATAAAGCTCGGGGCTAAAGCCCCTCCTACGTTCTCACCCGCCGCTGTCTAGCGGCGTCGCGGATCGACGTAGTAGGTCAGCTGCTGGCGCGGGTTGAGGTATTCCAGCGCTTCAGACGGTAGTTGCGAAGGGCGGATGCTGGCGGCGATGGCCAGTTTCGGCTCGGCCTCCAGGTTGACGATCAGCGCTTCCTCCTTGGGCACTGCCGGATCGTAGATGATCAGGGTCGGCTTCATCGGCAGGGTCGGATGCATGCCCAGCACCAGCGCGTAGCGTTCGTCTTCAAGCTGAACCAGGCTGCCCGGCGGGTAGACGCCCATACAGCGAATGAAAGCTTTCAGGGCGACATCGTCGAAACGCACCCGATACTGTGGCAGGAACATCCGCGCCAGCGCCTCGTGGGGGCTCAGCGCCGTGCGCGGGTCGACCGGGTTGCACAGGTTGTCGAAGTGGTTGGCGATGCACACGATTCGGCTCAGCCGGCCGATGGAGGCCTCGCGCAACTGCTGTGGATAACCGCTGCCGTCACAGTGTTCGTGGTGCTCATGGATGATGCGCAGCACATCGTCGTCGAGCATCAACTTCTCGCCCATGCGCTTGCCGTACAGCGTGTGCATTTCCAGCAGCTGTTGCTCGGCGCGGGTCAGCGGTGGCGGTTTGAGCAGCACCTTGCTGGGCAGCTCCAGCTTGCCGATGTCATGTAGCAGGGCGCCCATGCCGAGCATGTGGCTGGCCTCAGCATCCAGGCCCAACTGACGACCGAGCATCATCGATAGCACGGTGACGTTCAGGGAATGCAGGTAAGCGTCTTCAGCAGCCTTGCCGTTGATGCTATGTAGGGCAACGCCGTCTTCGCCGAGCATGGTGGTAACCAGCTCGTTGACCAGCGCACCAGCCTGCTTGACCGATTCCTCCGGCTGGTTGCGCAGGCTCTGGTTGAGGGCCTTGACCCGCTGGCTGGCCTGGACGAAAGCGCGGTCGACCTCCGACAGGCGTTTGCGCAGCACGCTGAGCTGCTTGACCCGCGCCTGGCGTGCCTGCTCTTGGGGATCTGGCGGTGGAGGCGGTGCAGCAGGCTGTTCGACTGGCGCTTCGGCCAGCGGTAGCGGGTCGCAATCACTACGCGCCGGATCGTAGCGCAGGCGCTTGAGGCCCAGGGCGCGCAGCTGCTTGAGCTGGCTTTCGTCCTTGATCTTGAAATTGCTGAACGCGAACGAATGTTCCCACCAGCTCAGGTCGAGCTGGATGTACAGCCCGACGCAGAGCTGCTCGGGCGAAATGTAGGGCAGGTTGGCGGGCATCCGGTGCTCGTCGATTACTGGCTAATTGCCCACAAGTTTAGTCGGGCTGACGATGGGATGGCAGTAGTTCGTCAGGCCATCACGTCGATGCTGTTGCCCAGGTTTGGCGGATTGACGGGGCTACTGGCAGGCGAAGCGGCCTGCACCAGGCCGCCGACGCTGGCGGCCTGCAGCTCAAGCGTCTTGCGCAGCAGCAGGAGCGACATCTGCGCGGAGAACTGCGCCGATGCCTGACTCGATACCTGACTGGCAATGCTGCTCAACTCCACGTCCGTCTGCTCCTGTTACTGAGGTGGCAGGCACACACCCGTGCCGCCCAGGCCGCAGTAACCTTCCGGGTTCTTGGCCAGGTACTGCTGGTGATAAGCCTCAGCGTAGTAGAAGGTCGGCGCGGAGGCGATCTCGGTGGTGATGTCGCCCAGGCCGGCCTTGCGCAGCTCTGCCTGGAACTGCTCCTGGCTGTGCTTGGCGGCAGCGAGTTGCTGCTCATCGACGCAGTAGATGGCCGAGCGATACTGGCTGCCGATGTCGTTGCCCTGGCGCATGCCCTGGGTCGGGTTGTGCACTTCCCAGAATACCTTGAGCAGATTTTCGTAGCTGGTCAGCTTGGGATCGAACACCACCAGCACAACCTCGGCATGGCCGGTCAGGCCCGAGCAGGTTTCCTCGTAGGTTGGGTTTGGCGTGTAGCCGCCGGCGTAACCAACCGCGGTGGTCCATACGCCAGATTGCTGCCAGAAACGGCGCTCGGCGCCCCAGAAGCAGCCCAGCCCGAAAATGGCGGTCTGTAGGCCTGCAGGGAATGGGCCCTTGAGCGGGTTGCCGTTGACGAAGTGCGCCTCGGGAACCGAGATCGGCGTTTCACGGCCCGGCAAGGCCTGCTCGGCGCTGGGCAGTTCGAGCTTTTTGGTGAGGATTTCCGAGCGTAGAGCCATGGTGGAGGTTCTCCAAATCGATGTTCTGGGTAGACCGCGGCGGCTGACGGAGGTTGATTACCGTCTGGCGGTCGGGCGTCGCGAGTAGCGCTTGAGACTTTCTACCAGATCACGGCCCGCAATGGGGCGATCGAATAGATAGCCCTGGCCGATATCGCAGTTCTGACGACGCAGGAAGGTCAGCTGTGCCGGCGTCTCGACGCCCTCGGCGACGACCTTGAGCTTGAGATTGTGGGCCATGGCGATCACGGCAGAGGTGATTTCCATGTCGTCCTCGTTTTCAGGAATGTCCTTGATGAAGCTGCGATCGATCTTGATCACGTCGATGGGGAATTTTTTCAGGTAGCTGAGCGACGAATAGCCGGTGCCGAAGTCGTCCATGGCCAGGGTTAGGCCCAACTGCTTGAGTTCGTTGAGCTGGCTGCGTGTGCTGTCGGTGGCTTCCAGCAGCAAGCCTTCGGTGAGCTCCAGTTCGAGCAGTTCTGGCGCCAACTGCTCCTCTTGAAGAATGGTGGCGATGGAGCCAACCAGGTCCGGGTCGCTGAACTGCTTGGGCGACAGGTTGATGGCCACCTGCAGGTTACCTAGCCCGACCGCGGTAAGTTGCTTGCTCATGCGGCAGGCCTGGCGCACCACCCACTTGCCGATCGGCACGATGAGGCCGGTTTCCTCGGCCACGCTGATGAACTGATCCGGGCGGATCATGCCCTTTTCCGGATGCTGCCAGCGCAGCAGCGCCTCCATACCCAGCAGCTGGCCAGTCTTGAGGCACAGCTTGGGCTGGTAGAACACTTCCAGTTCGTTTTGAGTCAGGGCGCGTCGCAGGTTGTTCTCGACGAACAGCTTGTAGTTGGCCTCGGCATTCAGGGCATCGGTGAACACTTGCATCTGGTGTTTGCCGTTGGCCTTGGCCTTGTGCAGCGCCAGGCCGGCATGTTTCATCAGCGTCTGCGGGTCGGCGCCATGCTCGGGCGAGCTGGCCAGGCCCACGGAGCCGCTGATGATGATCAGTTGATTGTCGACGAACAGCGGCTTGTCGAGGGTTTCCAGCACCTGCTGGGCAATTTCCTGTCCGCGCTGGCTCTCGCAATTATCGAGCAGGATGGCGAATTCGTTGCTGGCAAAGCGCGCCAGGGTGCCTTCGCCGCTGAAACTGTTGCGCAGGCGTTTGGCAAGGCTGACCAGCAGTTTGTCGCCGGTCTGGTGGCCTAATGTGTCGTTAATGCGCTTGAAGTTATCGATATCCACCAGCAGCAGGCTGACCGGCGCGGTGTCACTGCTGAAGCGCTGCTCCAGCGCACGGATGAAGGCGTAGCGGTTGCCGAGGCCGGTGAGGTTATCGCTATAGGCCAGGCGCTCGATGCGCTGCTGAGACTGCTTGGTCTCGGTGATGTCTTCATAGATGCCGATGTAATGGGTCAGGCTGCCGTCGTCGGCATGTACCTTGGAGATCGAGAACTGGCTCCAGTATGGCTCCAGGTTCTTGCGCCGGCTCTTGAACTCGCCCTGCCAGCTGTTCTGTTCGGCAAGGCCCGAGTCGGTGTTGAACAGCAGGTCACTGAGGTTTTCCAGGGCCGGCAGCTCGGCGAGCTGGCGGCCTTGCACTTCATCGGCGCTGTACTGGGTGATGGCCGTGAAGCTGGGGTTCACGTACTCCACCATGCCGTCGCGGTTGAGCAGGATAAAGGCGCTGGCGCTCTGCTCGACGGCGCGCTGGAACAGGTACAGGGCACTGGTGGCGTTGCGTCGTTCCTGATTGCTGAGCACGTTGGCGTACTGGTCGGCCAGCTCGCCGGCGAAGGCCACTTCGTCCGCCTGCCAGGTACGTGGGCCACCGGTGTGTTCCAGGCAGAGCACGGCCACCAGTTCGCCGCCGACGCGGATGCTGGCGTCGAGGATCGCGGTCACCGATTTGGGCCGCAGGTAGTCGTCGAACAGCTCGCGAGTGCGCGGGTCGTTCTCTGCGTCGTGGGCGTCGAGCGCCCGGCCTTCCTTGAGCGCGCGCAGGTAACTGGGATAACGGCGACCGTCTATCGGCGGCGGCATCTCGTGATGCCCCTGTTCCTGCACATAGAGTGCTACCGGCTCGAGGGTGTCGCCGTTGATGTGCCAGATGCCGGCCCGTGCCACATCGTATATCTCGCAAGCGCTGCGGGTGATCAGTTCAGCGGCTTCCCGGCATGGGTCGGTGCCCTGGTAGCGTTGGCTGGCCAGGCGCACGATGAGCTGCTGCTGGGCTAGGGCACGTGACTGGTGTTGCAGCAATTCGGCTTGGCTGCGCTGCAGGTCCTCCAGCGCTGCTGACGGCTGCATGGTGGGGGTCAAGTCGCCCGGCTCTTCGCTGATTACCAGCAGGTAGCCGCGTAGAAGGGCGCGTCCGCGCTGCTTGAAGGGCTCGCCCAGCTCCATCAACTTCAGAGGACCTTGGGGCGTGTGCAGGGTGTAGCGCACCAGATAATGCGAATTATCGACGAGCTGTTGCTGAATGGAGTCGTGCAGACGGTAGCGTTCCTCAGGCTCCATCAGACTGGCATAAGGCGTTTCCACCAGGTTGCATAGATCACTGGGAGGAATGCCGAACTGCTTTTCGCAGCTCGCATCGATGAACAGCAGGAGCCAGTTCGGCTCATTCATCCGCTCGAAACGCATCATGCCGAGCCGAGAGGGCACGGGCAATTGCGTGACGACCTCGGCCATGGCACGGCCTGTGGCATCGGGATGACTTTTCATCGAATGGCGTTATCCATCGGCTGGCACAGGCTATTGCCCGGCCCTACCACTATAGCGCTAACAGGGTTGAATACAGTATTGGTTGCAGCTCCGCACAGGCGATAGCCGGCCTAGGTTGCACCATGGCAGTAGCGGCTGACAAGGAATCTAATGGCATTGTGACGTCTTTATTTTAACTTGCTGATTTGAAAGAGATATTGCAGAAAGAAAAACCTGTAATCCGAGGTGATTAAGCCGATGATCGGTCAAAAAAAACCCCGCCTGATTGGGCGGGGTTGAGGATACGAGCGTGGCGCTCGAAAGGTGTCGTTTACAGCAGCATGGTGCGGATGTCGTTCAGCACATCACCCAGGCGCTTGGTGAAGCGGGCAGCTGCTGCGCCGTTGATCACGCGGTGATCGTAGGACAGCGACAGCGGTAGCATCAGCTTGGGCTGGAAGGCTTTGCCATCCCATACCGGCTGGATGGTCGCCTTGCTGACACCGAGGATCGCCACTTCCGGCGCGTTGACGATCGGCGTGAAGCCGGTGCCGCCAATGTGGCCGAGGCTGGAGATGGTGAAGCAGGCACCCTGCATGTCGTCAGCCGACAGCTTCTTGTTGCGCGCTTTCTCGGCCAAGGCAGCGGCTTCGGCAGCCAGTTGCAGCAGACTTTTCTGGTCGACGTTCTTGATTACCGGCACCAGCAGGCCATCCGGGGTATCGACGGCGAAGCCGATGTGCACGTACTTCTTGCGGATCACGGCCTTGCCGCTTGGCGCCAGCGAACTGTTGAAGTCCGGCAGTTCCTTGAGCAGGTAGGCGCAGGCCTTGAGCAGCAGTGGCAGCACGGTCAGCTTGACGCCCGCTTTCTCGGCGACAGCTTTCTGGGCAACGCGGAAGGCTTCCAGCTCAGTGATGTCGGCCGAATCGAACTGGGTCACGTGCGGCACGTTCAGCCAGCTGCGGTGCAGGTTGGCCGCGCCGACCTGCATCAGGCGGGTCATCGGCACTTCTTCGACTTCACCGAACTTGCTGAAATCGACAGTCGGGATCGGCGGAATGCCGGCGCCACCGGTTGCACCGGCAGCTGCGGCAGGAGCCGACTTGGCTTTCTGCAGCTCGGATTTGACGTAGGCCTGCACGTCTTCCTTGAGGATGCGACCTTTCGGGCCACTGCCAGGTACCGAACTCAGCTCGACGCCAAACTCGCGGGCCAGCTGACGCACCGCCGGGCCGGCGTGCACCTTGCTGCCGTCGCGGCTTGGCGCGGCCGCAGGGGCGGCCTGCGGCGTAGCCTTGGCCGGTGCGCTGCCCTGCACGTTGGCCGGCTTGGCCTGCTCGGGTGCAGCGGCTGGCGCCTGGGCTGCAGCCGGCTTGGCGGCAGCCTTGCCCTGGACCTTGAGGGTCAGGATCAGGTCGCCGGTCTTGGCCTGGTCACCGACCTTGATGGCGATACTTTCGATCACGCCAGCTTTGGGAGCCGGGATCTCCATGCTCGCCTTGGCCGACTCCAGGGTGATCAGCGATTGCTCGGCTTCCACGCTGTCGCCTACCTTGACCAGCATCTCGATGACGCCGGCAGCGTCGGCGCCGATGTCCGGGATACGCACTTCTTCAGTGCTCTCACCGGCCGGCTCTTCGGCAGCGGCAGTCGCTGGTGCTTCGGCCTGGGCCGGAGCGGCCGTAGGCGCTGGCGCGATGGCGGCCTGCTTCTGAGCGCCGCCGGCGCCCTTGAGCACCAGAATCAGGTCGCCGGTGCCGACTTCGTCACCGACCTTGACCGATACGCTTTCCACTACGCCGGCAGCCGGCGAGGGGATTTCCATGCTGGCCTTGTCGGACTCGAGGGTGATCAGCGATTGATCGACCTCGATGGTGTCGCCCGGCTTGACCGCCACTTCGATGATGCTCGCCTTGGCGCTGGAACCGATGTCCGGCACCTTGACTTCCTGAGGCTCGGCGTTGCCTGCCGACTGAGCTTGCGGCTCGGCAGCCGGCTCCTCGGCAGCAGCCGGTGCTGCCTGTTCTGAAGCCTGCTCCTGCTTCTGCTCTGCCGGAGCGGCTTCGGCATCGCCTTCCACGTCCAGCTCGAGCAGCTCGTCACCTTCTTTCAGGGTGTCGCCTAGCTTGACCTTTAGGCTCTTCACGACGCCGGCCTTGGGGGCCGGGATTTCCATGCTGGCCTTGTCCGACTCGAGGGTCAGCAGGCTCTGGTCGGCTTCGATGCGGTCGCCGACCTTAACGAACAGCTCGATGATTTCACCTTCACCGCCGCCAATATCGGGTACGCGAATCAATTCACTCACAATGCGTCTCCTCAGCAGTCCAGTGGGTTGCGTTTTTCAGGGTCGATACCGAACTTGACGATGGCCTCGGCCACCACCTTGCGTTCGATTTCACCGCGATCGGCCAGCGCTTCGAGCGCAGCCAGAACAACCCAGCGACGGTCCACTTCGAAGAAGTCGCGCAGCTTGCGACGGCTGTCGCTGCGGCCATATCCGTCGGTGCCCAGAACCTTGTATTCCTTGACCGGTACCCACTGACGAATCTGTTCGGCGAACAGCTTCATGTAGTCGGTGCTGGCCACGACCGGACCTTTACGACCGCTCAGGCACTGCTCGACATAGCTCTGCTTGGGCTCGTCGCCCGGGTGCAGACGGTTGCTGCGCTCTACGGCCAGGCCGTTGCGACGCAGTTCGTTGAAGCTGGTGACGCTCCACACATCGGCACCGATGTTGTAGTCGTTGCGCAGGATCTTCGCCGCTTCGCGAACTTCGTTGAGGATGGTGCCGCAACCCATGAGTTGCACGTGGTGGGCGGCTTCCTTCTTGTCCTCTTCGAGCAGGTACATGCCTTTGATGATGCCGTCTTCGACACCTTCGGGCATGGCCGGCTGCTGGTAGTTCTCGTTCATCACGGTGATGTAGTAATAAACGTTTTCCTGCAGAGTCATCATCCGGTGCGTGCCTTCGCGCATGATCACCGCCAGCTCGTAAGCGTAGGTGGGGTCATAGCTGCGCACGTTGGGGATGGTGCTGGCGAGAATGTGGCTGTGGCCGTCTTCGTGCTGCAGACCTTCGCCGTTCAGCGTGGTACGGCCCGAGGTGCCGCCCAGCAGGAAGCCGCGGGTCTGGCCGTCGCCAGCGGCCCAGGCCAGGTCACCGATACGCTGGAAGCCGAACATCGAATAGAAGATATAGACCGGCAGCATCGGCGTGTTGTAGTTGCTGTAGGCGGTACCGGCAGCGATGAAGGAGGAGAACGCACCGGCCTCGTTGAGACCTTCCTGGAGGATCTGGCCGTCCTTCTCTTCGCGGTAGTACATCACCTGGTCACGGTCGACCGGCTCGTACAGCTGGCCGACAGGGGAGTAGATACCCAGCTGGCGGAACATGCCTTCCATACCGAAGGTACGGGCCTCGTCAGCGAGGATCGGCACGATGCGCTTGCCCAGCTCCTTATCCTTGACCATCGAGGCGAGGATGCGCCCAAACGCCATGGTGGTGGATATTTCGCGGTCGCCCGAGCCATCCAGAACGGCCTTGAGGGTTTCCAGCGGCGGCGTCGGGATGCTGATGCTGCCGCGGTTGCGTTGCGGCAGGTGGCCACCGAGCTTCTCGCGGCACTTGCGCAGGTACTTCATCTCGGCGCTGTCTTCGGCCGGACGGTAGAACGGCAGTTCTTCGAGCTGCGAGTCGTTCAGCGGAATGTCGAAGCGATCGCGGAATTTCTTCAGCGACTCGATATCGACTTTCTTGGTGTTGTGCGCGGTGTTCTTCGCTTCGCCGGCACCGGTGCCATAACCCTTGATGGTCTTGGCCAGGATGACGGTCGGCTGGCCTTTGTGGTTGACCGCCTGGTGGTAGGCCGCATAGACCTTATACGGGTCGTGGCCGCCGCGGTTGAGGTTGAAAATTTCCTCGTCCGACAGCTTCTCGACGCGCTTGAGCAGTTCCGGATCGGCACCGAAGAAATGCTTGCGCACGTAGGCGCCGTCTTTGGCCTTGTAGTTCTGGTATTCGCCGTCGATGGCGGCGTCCATGCGACGCTGCATGCGACCGTCTTCGTCTTGGGCGAACAGCGGATCCCACATGCGGCCCCAGATGACCTTGTTGACGTTCCAGTTGGCGCCGCGGAACACGCCTTCGAGTTCCTGAATGATCTTGCTGTTGCCGCGAACCGGGCCGTCGAGGCGCTGCAGGTTGCAGTTGATGACGAAGATCAGGTTGTCGAGGTTCTCGCGGCCGGCCAGGGAGATGGCGCCCAGGGTTTCTGGCTCGTCAGTCTCGCCGTCGCCGATGAAGCACCAAACCTTCTGCTTGCCGGCCGGGATGAAGCCGCGGTTTTCCAGGTACTTCATGAAACGCGCCTGGTAGATCGCGGTGATCGGGCCCAGGCCCATGGACACGGTCGGGAACTGCCAGAAGTCCGGCATCAGGTGCGGGTGCGGGTACGACGACAGGCCATCACCGTCTACTTCCTGGCGGAACTTGAGCATTTGCTCTTCGCTCAGGCGGCCTTCCAGGAAGGCGCGAGCGTAGATGCCGGGCGATGCGTGGCCCTGATAGTAGATCAGGTCGCCGCCGTGTTCTTCGGTCGGCGCCTTGAAGAAATAGTTGAAGCCGATGTCGTAGAGGGTCGCGCTGGAGGCGAAGGTGGAGATGTGACCACCCAGATCCGGGTCCTGCATGTTGGCGCGCATGACCATGGCCAGAGCGTTCCAGCGAACGATCGAGCGGATGCGGCGTTCCATGAACAGGTCGCCCGGCATGCGTGCTTCACGCGTGACCGGAATGGTGTTGCGGTAGGGAGTGGTGATCGAATAGGGCAGCTGTGTGCCGCTACGAGTGGCCAACTCACCCAGACGCGTCATTAGATAGTGGGCACGGTCTTCGCCTTCCTTGTCGAGGACGGATTCCAGTGCGTCCAGCCATTCCTGGGTTTCGATTGGATCGAGGTCTTGCATGGCTTGCTCCAGAGCGGAAAGGCTTCCAGAATCGGAAACCAGATGCGTGGCCGGCTTTTTGAGCGGGCACATAAATTCTTGGATGTACCGGTTGGGTAGATCCGGCTTCGTGTAGTTTTACTACATTTCGTTGACGATTTCAGCTCTATCGATCAATCCAGTCGTGGCAAAACTACAATCAAATCAGGCGAGAGCCAGAAACGGCGAGCCTTCGCAGGGGCTGCGCCGGTTTTCCAACAGGCCCCCAGCCCGCCGAAAAGGATAGACCATGAGCTTGCCCGCGCTCGTCCCTTTGCCTGCCGCCCTGCAATCCATCGCCCTGCGTGCCGAGCAGACGCTCACTCAGGCCTTCGCCGTCTTATCCAGTGAAGCTGCCGCCGATTTTGCTGCCTGGCCGACGCAGCGCAAGGAGCACCTGCAACGGGTCACGGCCGCCAGTGACTTCGTCACCCAGCAGAGCCTGCGCGACCCGCAGATGCTGCTTGACCTGGCCGCCAGTGGCGAGCTGGAGCGGCGCCTGGCGGGCGGTGAGTTACGTAATCAGTTGGCCGAGCAACTGGCTGAATGTGTCGATGAAAATGCCCTGGCACGCAGCCTGCGAAAATTTCGCAACCGCCAGCAGCTGCGCATCATCTGGCGCGATATCAGCCGTCAGGCGGATCTGGTAGAGACCTGCCGCGATCTCTCCGATCTGGCCGATGCCTGCATCGATCTGGCCTATCACTGGCTCTACCCGCGGCATTGCGAGCAATTCGGCACGCCGGTCGGGCGCCGCACTGGTGAGCCGCAGCATATGGTCATCCTCGGCATGGGCAAGCTCGGCGCCTTCGAGTTGAACCTGTCGTCGGACATAGACCTGATCTTTGGTTATCCAGAAGGCGGCGAGACCCAGGGCGTGAAGCGTCCGCTGGATAACCAGGAGTTCTTCATTCGCCTGGGCCAGAAGCTGATCAAGGCACTGGACGCCATCACCGTCGACGGCTTCGTGTTCCGTACCGACATGCGCCTGCGCCCTTACGGCTCGAGCGGCGCGCTGGTGTTCAGCTTCAATGCGCTGGAGCAGTACTACCAGGACCAGGGGCGCGACTGGGAGCGCTACGCGATGATCAAGGCGCGGGTGGTCGGCGGTGATCAGCAGGCCGGTGCGCACCTGCTGGAGATGCTGCGCCCGTTCGTCTACCGCCGTTACCTGGACTTTTCCGCCATCGATGCGCTGCGCACCATGAAGCAGCTGATCCAGCAGGAAGTGCGTCGCAAGGGCATGGCCGAGAACATCAAGCTTGGCGCCGGCGGCATTCGCGAGGTGGAGTTCATCGCCCAGGCGTTTCAACTGATCCATGGCGGGCGTGACCTCAGCCTGCAGCAGCGGTCCTTGCTCAAGGTGCTGCAAACCCTCAAGGACCAGGGCTACCTGCCTGGTCAGGCGGTCGATGAGCTTCTCGCCGGCTACGCCTTCCTGCGCTACACCGAACATGCGCTGCAGGCCATCGACGACCGGCAGACGCAGATGCTGCCGGACAGCGATCAGGACCGCGCGCGCGTGGCCTTCATGCTCGGCTTCGACAGCTGGGAGGCCTTCCATGGGCAGCTGATGCACTGGCGTGGCCGGGTCGACTGGCATTTTCGCCAGGTCATCGCCGACCCCGACGAGGATCAGGAGGGTGGCGAGGAACCTATGGTCGGCGCTGACTGGCTACCTCTGTGGAACGATGATCAGGATGAAGAGGCGGCCTGCCGGCAACTCACTGAGGCCGGTTTCGTCGAGGCTCAGGCTGCCTGGCAGCGGCTGGTGGGGCTGCGTAACGGCAATCAGGTGCGTGCCATGCAGCGTATCGGTCGCGAGCGCCTGGATGCCTTCATCCCGCGTCTGTTGGCTGCCACGGTGGAGCACGACAAGCCGGATCTGGTGCTGGAGCGAGTGCTGCCGCTGATCGAGGCAGTGGCGCGTCGTTCGGCCTATCTGGTGCTGCTCACGGAAAACCCCGGCGCCTTGCAGCGCCTGCTCACGTTGTGCGCCGCCAGCCCGTGGATCGCCGAGCAGATCAGCCGCTTCCCGCTGCTGCTCGACGAGCTGCTCAACGAAGGCCGGCTATTTAGTCCGCCCCATGCGCCGGAGCTGGCCGCCGAGCTGCGCGAGCGGCTGACGCGTATTCCCGAGGACGATCTGGAGCAGCAGATGGAAGCGCTGCGTCACTTCAAGCTGGCCCACGGCCTGCGCGTGGCGGCTTCGGAAATCGCCGGCAGCCTGCCGCTGATGAAGGTCAGCGATTACCTGACCTGGCTGGCCGAGGCCATTCTCGATCAGGTGCTGGCCCTGGCCTGGCGGCAGATGGTCAGCCGCCACGGCACGCCGCTGCGCGCCGATGGCAGCCCGTGCTCGCCGGATTTCATCATCGTCGGCTACGGCAAGGTTGGCGGCATCGAACTGGGCCACGGCTCGGACCTGGACCTGGTGTTCATCCACGACGGCGACCCCCAGGCCGAGACCGATGGCGCCAAGCCCATCGACGGCGCACAGTTCTTCACCCGTCTGGGCCAGCGCATCATTCACCTGCTGACCGCACAGACTAACTCCGGCCAGCTCTATGACGTCGACATGCGCCTGCGTCCCTCCGGCGCGGCGGGGTTGCTGGTCAGTTCACTGGGCGCCTTCCGCCGCTACCAGGAGGGCGAGGCCTGGACCTGGGAGCATCAGGCGCTGGTCCGCGCCCGGGTGCTGGTTGGCTGCGAGCGCGTGGGCGCCGCCTTCGATGAAGTACGTAGCGCCGTGCTTGGCCGCGAGCGCGATCAGGCCAAGTTGCAGGCCGAGGTCAGCGAGATGCGCGCCAAGATGCGCGACAACCTCGGCAGCCGTTCCACCGCCGCCGGCACGGCGGAGAATGCCTTCGACGCGGCCTCGCCCTTCGACCTCAAGCAGGACGCCGGAGGTATCGTCGATATCGAATTTATGGTGCAATACGCGGCCCTGGCGTGGTCGAAGCAGCATCCGGCGCTGCTCGAATTCACCGATAACATCCGCATTCTGGAAGGCCTGGACCGGCTCGGTCTGCTCCGCGATGGCGAGGCGACCCTGCTGCAGGACGCCTACAAGGCCTACCGCTCGGCAGCCCATCGGCAGGCCCTGCAGAAGCAGCCCGGGGTAGTGGGTGGCGACCAGTTTCACGAGCACCGGCGCAACGTGATGCGCATCTGGCGTGAACTGGGCCTGAGTTAATGGCCGCCGCCGCCATCGGGCTTCTCTAGCGAACTGAGTGTATGAATATTCTGATCATCGGCCCTTCGTGGGTAGGCGACATGGTGATGGCGCAGACATTGTTCCAGTGTCTGAGGCAGCGTCACCCTGATTGCGCCATCGACGTGCTGGCCCCGGACTGGAGCCGGCCGATCCTCGAGCGTATGCCCGAGGTACGTCAGGCCCTGAGCTTTCCACTTGGCCATGGCGTGCTGGAGTTGGCCACGCGGCGACGCATCGGCAAGTCCCTGGCCGGCCGTTACGATCAGGCGATCCTTCTGCCCAATTCCATGAAGTCGGCGCTGGTGCCGTTCTTCGCCGGCATCCCGCTGCGCACCGGCTGGAAGGGCGAAATGCGTTATGGCCTGCTCAATGACGTACGCAAGCTGGACAAGGCTCGCTACCCGCTGATGATCGAGCGCTTCATGGCCCTGGCCTATCCGGCCGGCGCCGAGTTGCCGCAGCCCTATCCGCGCCCGTCTCTGCAGATCGATCCCGCTACCCGCGATGCGGCTCTGGCGCATTTCGGCCTTTCCCTGGACCGCCCGGTACTGGCCCTGTGCCCCGGCGCCGAGTTCGGCGAGGCCAAGCGCTGGCCCAGCGAGCATTACGCCAAGGTCGCCGAGGCGAAGATCCGTGAGGGCTGGCAGGTCTGGCTATTCGGCTCGAAAAAGGATCACCCGGTGGGCGAGGACATCCGTTCACGGTTGATTCCCGGTCTGCGTGAGGAGGCCGTCAACCTGTCCGGCGAGACCAGCCTGGCCCAGGTCATCGACCTGTTGTCCTGTGCCGCTTCGGTGGTGTCCAACGACTCCGGGCTGATGCACGTGGCCGCGGCGCTCAATCGCCCGCTGGTGGCGGTGTACGGCTCGACTTCGCCGCAATTCACGCCGCCGCTGGCCGAACAGGTGGAAATCATCCGTCTGGGCATCGAGTGCAGCCCCTGTTTCGAGCGCACCTGCCGCTTCGGTCATTACAACTGCCTGGTGCAGCTCGAGCCACGGGTTGCGGTCGACGCGCTGCAGCGCCTGGCCGGCGAGCCCGTCGAGGTCATGCCCTGAATGCGTGTGCTGGTGATCAAGACCTCATCGCTGGGCGACGTGATTCATACCCTGCCGGCCCTGACCGACGCGGCCCGGGCGATCCCTGGCATCCGGTTCGACTGGGTGGTGGAAGAAGGCTTCGCCGAGATTCCAGCCTGGCATCCGGCCGTCTCCCAGGTGATTCCGGTGGCCATCCGCCGCTGGCGCAAGCACCCGCTGAAAACCCTGCGCAGTGGCGAGTGGGCGCGGTTCAAGCAGCGCCTGCGCGAGAGTCATTACGACCTGGTGATCGATGCTCAGGGGTTGTTCAAGAGCGCCTGGCTGACCCGTTACGTCAAGGCGCCGGTGGCTGGCCTCGACGGCAAATCCGCGCGCGAGCCTGTCGCTGCGCGTTTTTATGACCGTCGCTACAGCGTGCCGCAGGCCCAGCATGCGCTGGAGCGTACCCGCCAGTTGTTCGGTCTGGCACTGGGCTACAGCGTGCCCGCTGGTCTGGGCGACTACGGGTTGAACCGCGGCCAGCTTGCAGATCCGGCCGCAAGCCCTTATCTAGTGTTCCTGCATGGCACCACCTGGGCCAGCAAGCACTGGCCCGAAG
Source organism: Phytopseudomonas straminea (assembly GCF_900112645.1). Taxonomy (GTDB): domain Bacteria; phylum Pseudomonadota; class Gammaproteobacteria; order Pseudomonadales; family Pseudomonadaceae; genus Aquipseudomonas; species Aquipseudomonas straminea. Next base: position 29,301 of record NZ_FOMO01000009.1, read on the forward strand.
CCTACTGGCGCGAGCTGGCCGAGCAGGTCGCCGAGCAGGGCTGGGCGATCCGCCTGCCGTGGGGCAACGAAGCCGAGAAGGCGCGCGCGGAGCGAATCGCCGAGGGCATCGAAAACGCCGCCGTGCTGCCGAAGCTCAATCTGGCCGGTGTGGCCAAGGTACTCGCCGGTGCTCAGGCCTGTGTGGCCGTCGATACCGGCCTGGGCCACCTGGCGGCAGCGCTGGATGTGCCCACCGTGTCGCTGTACGGCCCGACCCTGCCGGGCCGGGTCGGTGCCTACGGGCGCTCCCAGGTGCACCTGTGCGCCAGCGGCCCGGATGCCGGCAAGGGTGACCGCGAAAAGCCCTGTTTCGATGATTTGAAACCACAGCGGGTGTTCACCGAATTACATGCCCTGCTGCTGGATCTGGGGCTGGACTGATGCAAGCGAGCGGAGGGCCGATGCGCCTGGCTTTTATCCTCTACAAGTACTTCCCCTACGGCGGATTGCAGCGCGACTTCATGCGTATCGCCCTGGAGTGCCAGCAGCGCGGCCACAGCATCCGCGTCTACACGCCGATCTGGGAAGGCGAGGTACCGGAGGGTTTCGAGGTTGTGGTGGTGCCGGTCAAGGCGCTGTTCAACCATCACCGCAACGAGAAGCTCACCGCCTGGGTGCAGGCCGATCTGCGCGAGCGCCCGGTCGACCGGGTGGTCGGCTTCAACAAGATGCCGGGGCTGGACGTCTACTACGCTGCCGACGGCTGCTTCGAGGACAAGGCGCAGACCCTGCGCAACCCGCTGTATCGCCGCTGGGGCCGCTACAAGCATTTCGCCGAGTACGAGCGAGCGGTTTTCGCGCCCGAGTCGAACACCGAGATCCTGATGATCTCCGAGGTGCAGCAGCCGCTGTTCGTCAAACATTACGGCACGCCTGCCGAGCGCTTTCACCTGCTGCCGCCGGGCATCGCCCTAGATCGCCGCGCGCCGGCCAATGCCGCCGAGATTCGTGCCGAGTTTCGCCGCGAATTCTCGTTGGGCGATAACGATCTCTTGCTGGTGCAGATCGGCTCGGGGTTCAAGACCAAGGGGCTGGATCGCAGCCTCAAGGCCCTGGCCGCCTTGCCGGAAGCATTGAAGAGGCGTACCCGGTTGATGGTCATCGGCCAGGACGACCCTAAGCCGTTCCTGCTGCAGGTAAAAGCCCTCGGCCTGAGCGATCAGGTGCAGATTCTCAAAGGGCGCAGCGATATTCCGCGCTTCCTGCTCGGCGCCGACCTATTGATCCACCCGGCCTACAACGAAAACACCGGCACCGTGCTGCTTGAGGCGCTGGTCGCCGGGCTGCCGGTGCTGGTCACCGATGTCTGCGGCTATGCCCATTACATCGAGGATGCCGACGCCGGCCGCGTAGTGCCTAGTCCGTTCGAACAGTCCACGCTGAACCGCCTGCTGGCCGAGATGCTGGCCGACGACGCTGCGAGTGCGCAGTGGAAAGAAAATGGCCTGGCTTATGCCGATACAGCTGATCTTTACAGCATGCCGCAGCGGGCTGCGGATTTGATTCTGAGGAGCCGCCGGTGAAACTCATGTTGGCCGAGCCCTTTAAGCGCCTGTGGGCTGGTGCCAACCCGTTCGAGGCCGTCGAGGCCTTGCAGGGGCAGGTCTACCGTGAGCTGGAAGGGCGCCGTACCCTGCGCACCGAGGTGGATGGCCGCGGCTATTTCGTCAAGATTCACCGCGGAATCGGTTGGGGCGAGATTGCCAAAAACCTACTTACTGCCAAGCTTCCGGTGCTGGGAGCCGCTCAGGAGTGGCAAGCGATTCAGCGGCTGACCGACGCGGGTGTGCCGACCATGACCGCCGTCGCCTTCGGCGAGCGGGGCGTCAACCCGGCGAAGCAGCACTCCTTCATCGTTACCGAGGAGCTCGCGCCCACGGTCGACCTGGAGCAGCTAAGCCTCGACTGGCCCCAGCAGCCGCCGGCTCCAGTGCTCAAATGGGCACTGATCCGCGAAGTCGCCGCAATGACAGGCACGATGCACCGTGCGGGTGTCAATCACCGCGACTGCTACATCTGCCATTTCCTGCTGCATACCGACCGGCCGATCGAGGCAAGCAACTTGCGCCTGTCGATCATCGACCTGCACCGCGCGCAGGTGCGCCGCGCAACGCCCCTGCGCTGGCGCAACAAGGATCTGGCTGCCCTGTATTTTTCAGCTTTGGATGTTGGTCTGACGCAGCGCGACAAACTGCGTTTTCTACGTGACTATTTCCAGCTTCCCTTGCGACAACTACTGCGCGAGGAGACCGTCGTGCTTGCCTGGTTAGAGCGTAAAGCGGCGAAACTGTATGAAAGAAAACAGCGATATGGAGAGCTGCTGTAAATGTTGGAGAACGATTCTTTGATACGGCCAGGGATGAAAGTAGCACTTGTGCCATGCCCGGCCTTGGGCGATACCACGCTGTTTTTGTGGCTGGCTTGGCGCTTACAGGCTGCTGGAGCAGAAGTGTCACTGTGCTCTAAAGGATTGTTGTCTTTAAGTCATTATTTACCTGGCTTGACGATCCTTGATGGTCATTATGATCTACCGAGTCTGGCGCGTTCCAATGACTTGGTGATATGCGCGCTGAAACGTTTTGATGAGTTGAGCGATTCTGAACCCAGCAATGTCGCTTATTTGGCAAGCAAAAAATTTTCTTCAGACCATCCGCTGGCGCGGCGTGAAGTGTTGATACGAGGCAATATCCTGCCAGGCGGCAACAATGTGATTTGTCGAGACTCTCGGGCTGGTAAAACCATGACCCAGTGGATCGATTTGTATGCTAGCGAGATTCTTGGCTTGGACGTAGCTGCTGCTCCGGCTGGCTTCCAGTTGCTGCCAGCGGTCAGTGAGGATGCGAAACGGCGCATCGCCATTTTCCCTACCAGCCCAGATATCAACAAGAATTATTCAGCGCTTGGGTTCAAGCGTCTTGCCGATAAGTTGGCCGCCAAGGGGTGGGTGGTCGAGTTTGTGGGCACCGTCCCGGAACAGGTGGCACTACAGTCGCTTTACCCGAATTATATCGTTCACGCATTTAGTGATCTGAAGGGGCTAGTTGATTATCTGCGTAGCTGTTCGGTAGTGATCAGTAACGACTCAGGAGGCGGTCACATCGCATCTCTTCTGGGGCTTCATACGTTCACGATAACGCGCAGGCGTGAAGACTTTACCTGGCGGCCCGGATTCAACTCCCTTAACCGAGTCATCAATCCCAGCATTACTTTCAAATGGTTGGGACGGCCAATCTGGCGCCCGTTCATTTCTCACCGTCGTCTCATCCGGGAGCTCCCTAAGTGGTAGCGCAATAAGCATGTCTGTCTGGAAGCATGATGCAACTGACCCCTCGTCAGGCCATTTCAATAGCCTGGAAGCTGTTTTTCGGCTAGAGGGTGAGCGTCTGACATCCGACCCTCTATCCGAGGTCATTCGGGTTGAGATCGAAGGTGCGCGTTACTACGTCAAGCGCTACTGGGGAGCTGGCAAGGGCATGCGTCGGTTTCTGGGGCGACCGCGCGTTAAGGCGGAATGGCAGAACCTGCAGCTATTTGCCAAGTGGGGCATTCCAACCGCGCCCATCGTCGCCCACGGCCTGGAGCGCAAGGCAGGGACTTTTCTGCGCGGGGCGCTGATTACCCGAGAGTTGAAGGGGACTCTGGATCTGGCCTGCATGGCTCGTCAGAATGACCCCCGTTTGCATGACGCTGCATGGGTCGACTGCGTGAGTCTTCAGCTGGCTCGTGCAACCCGGCTCATGCACGACCATCGTTTCACCCACAATGATCTGAAGTGGCGCAACCTGTTGGTCAACGAAAAGACCGAGCTGTTTTTCATCGACTGTCCTACTGGCAGTTTCTGGCGGGGCTCGTTATTGCGTTATCGCATCGTCAAGGATCTGGCCTGTCTCGACAAGGTCGCCAAGCGAGTGTTGTCGCGTACGCAGCGCTTGCGTTTTTATCTGCAATATCAGGGTTGCAGCCATCTCAATGACGAGGATAAGAAACGCGTGCGGCAAGTGCTGAAATTCTTCGAGGGACGTGAATGAGTGACTTCATCGCCGCGCAAGATCGTGCCCTGCTCGAGCGCCACGGCCTGTCGAGCTTTGACGCCCTCTGGTCACTGAAATTGGAGGCCGTGGACGAGCCCAACACCGAGCGTGGCGGCTGGAGTTCGGTGTATCGCCTGGATCTTGGTGAGCGCGCCTTCTATCTCAAGCGGCAGAGCAATCACCTGACGCGTAGCCTGTTGCATCCATTCGGCGAGCCAACGTTTGCCCGCGAGTTTCGCAATATCCGCCGCTACGCAGGGCGAGGTATTCCTGCGCTGCAGGCAACTTTCTTCGGCCAACGTAATTTGCCGGGCGAGCGCCGAGCTGTGCTGCTGACCCGCGCGCTGGATGGTTGGAATGATCTTGCGCATTGGCTCGAACATTGGCCGAGCCTTGAGTGGGCAAAGCGAAGCGCGATTCTGCGTGCCTGCGGTGAGTTAGCGCGCTGTCTGCATCAGGCTGGGCAAATGCATGGCTGCTTCTATCCCAAGCATATTTTTTTGCAGGAACGTGGCGCCTCATTCGAGGCGCAACTGATCGATCTGGAGAAAACTCGACCATTGCTGCTGGGGCGACGTGACCGGATCAAGGATCTTGAGCCACTGTTACGCCGAGCCCCCATCTGGAACGAAGCCGAAGTTCGCGAGCTGCTGAATGCATATCTGGGCGATGTGGTAGATGTTGAGCATTGGTGGCGTTTGGTCGCTGCACGACAGCGCAAGAAGGAGGCGCGGTGATGCTTCTGAGCGAGCTGAACCACGCTGGTCGCGCACCTGAGCTGCCGCTGTCGCTGGATATCGCTGGCGAGACACTGGTGTTCGAGCGCCTGCTGCGCGTGTTGCCGGGGCAGCGTTACGTCGCTGTGGCCTGCTGGCAGGGGCGCCAGGTGTTGGCCAAGTTGTTGGTCGGCAGCAAGGCGCAGCGCCACTTTCAGCGCGAGCTGGAGGGTGCTGAGCTGTTGGCTGGACAAGGACTGGTCACCCCCGAGCTGTTGGTACAGGGCTTCGTCGAGGGGCAGGGCGGTTGGCTGCTGTTCGATTACCTGGAAGGCGCGCGGAGCCTCTGGGAGGCTTGGCGTCAGGCAGCACGCGAGCCGCTGCTGAGCGATGCCCAACAGGCGGTGCTGGCCGAGGCGCTGGGGACGATTGGGCTGATGCATGCTCAAGGCCTGTGGCAGGCCGACCTGCATCTGGACAACCTGCTGCGGCATGAAGGCCGCCTGTATCTGATCGACGGCGGCGGCGTGCGCTGCGAAACGCCAGGGCAGCCGCTGTCGCGTGCGCGCGTGCTGGAAAACCTCGGCGTGTTCTTCGCCCAGCTACCGGCCGAGTTGGATGCTGTTCTCGAAGAGCTGCTGATCCACTATTTGCTGGCCAACGGCGAGCACGCGCTGCCGCTGGAAATGCTCCAGGCCGAGATCGCCAAGGTGCGGCGTTGGCGTCTGCGCGATTACCTGAAGAAAACCGCACGGGATTGCAGCCTGTTCGCCGCGCGCATTGGCGCTTTTGGCCTGCGTGTGGTGCGCCGTGAGGCAGAGCCGGCGCTGCAGCCGCTGCTGGCCGATCTGGACGCACGCATCGAGGCCGGGCACATCTACAAGACTGGCGGCGCCGCCACCGTGGCACGTGTCGAGGTTGGCGCTCGGCCTCTGGTCGTCAAACGTTACAACGTCAAGAACTGGCTGCACTGGCTCAAACGCTTCTGGCGGCCCAGTCGCGCCTGGCATAGCTGGGTTGAAGGCAACCGCCTGCAGCTGCTGGGCATCGCCACGCCGACGCCTTTGGCGGTGATCGAGCGACGCTGGTGCTGGCTGCGCGGTAGGGCGTACCTGATTACCGACTATTGCGGCGGGCAGGATATAATCGCGCATTTCGAGGCACATCAGAAGGCGACGCCCCCGGAAAACGAACTGCTGGCGCTGGATCGTCTATTCGCTGCGTTGCTGCGTGAACGCATCAGCCACGGTGATTTCAAGGGGCACAATCTGTTCTGGGATGATGCGCAGGGCGCCTGGTCGTTGATCGACCTGGACGCCATGCGGCAGCATCGCAGTATGCGCAGTTTCGCTCGGGCCTATGCCCGTGACCGCGCCCGTTTTCTGCGCAATTGGCCGGCGGGTTCCGCCCTGCACCAGTTGCTCGACCAACGTTTACCGCAGGTGCCCGGCACCTGCCCGAATTAGAGGCTCAAACCTGTGGCATTGACCATTCTCGGCCTGTCCGGCGCCCTCAGTCACGATCCGTCCGCCGCACTGTACATCGACGGCAAGCTGATCGCGGCAGTGGAAGAGGAGCGCTTCGTGCGCGACAAGCACGCGAAGAACCGCATGCCCTACGAATCGGCCAAGTTCTGCCTGGAGCAAGCCGGGATCAAACCGGCTGACGTCGATGTGGTGGCGATTCCCTTCGCGCCCATCAGTATCTTCGAGAAAGCCCGTTGGCAGTACGCCAAGCGTTACGCCTACGCGCCCGATCGTGCCCTCGATGCGATTCTTTTCGGCAACCGCCGCTACAAGCGCTATCGCAAGAAGATCGTTTGGTGCCTCGAGCAACTGGGCTTCGACACCAAGAAGATCAAGATCGAGCCTGTCGAGCATCACTTGGCGCACGCCTCCAGTGCTTATCACTGCTCGGGCTTCAAGGAAAAGACTGCCATCCTCGGTATCGACGGCAAGGGCGAGTACGCCACCACCTTCTTCGGCTACGGCGAGAACGGCAAAATCCACAAGATCAAGGAATTCTTCGATCCGGATTCGCTCGGCGGCCTGTATGGTGCGATCACCGAATACTTGGGCTTCGAGATGCTTGATGGCGAGTTCAAGGTCATGGGCATGGCGCCCTATGGCGATGCCGCCAAGTACGATTTCTCGCGTTTGGCCAAGTTCGAGAATGGCGAGCTGATCATCAACACCCATTACGCCAACGTCATCGGTTTCCGTCGCTACAAGGAAAACGGCAAGGGCTACTACTTCTCGCCCAAGCTGATCGAGTGGCTGGGGCCGAAGCGTGAGGGCGATATCGCCGACGACCCGTACATCCACTACGCGGCCAGCATGCAGGCGCTGTTCGAGAAGCTGGCGCTGCAGATGATGGAGTACTACCTCGGCGACATCCTCAAGGAAACCGGCAAGATCGCCTTCGCTGGCGGTTGCGCGCTGAACGTCAAACTGAACCAGAAGATCATCGCCCGCGATGACGTCAAGGAGCTTTTCGTGCAACCGGCCTCTGGCGACGCGGGCACGGCTGTCGGCGCCGCCGCCTACGTCTCGCACCAGCGTGGCGTGCCGGTGGAGAAGATGGAGCACGTCTACCTCGGCCCTTCGTACAGCAACGAAGACGTCATCGCTGCCTGCGCCAAGCACCCGAACCAGCCGGTTTTCAAACGCATCGACAACACGGCTGAGCGCATCGCAAAAATCATGGTCGACGGCAACCCGGTAGCCTGGTTCCAGGGCCGCATGGAGTTCGGGCCGCGCGCCTTGGGTGGCCGCTCGATCATCGGTTGCCCGAGTATTCCGGGCGTGGCCGACCGCATCAACGAGCAGATCAAGTTCCGCGAGCGCTGGAGACCCTTCTGCCCGTCCATGCTCGACACCGTGGCAGCGAAGATGCTCAAGGTCGATCACCCGAGCCCCTTCATGACCTTCACCTTCGAGGTAAACGAGGAGTGGAAGGAGCGCGTCAGTGAAGTGGTGCATGAAGACGGCACCTCGCGCGCTCAGGTGCTGGAGCGCCGCTTCAATCCGCGCTGGTATGACCTGATGCTGGAGTTGGAGAAGCTGACCGGCAATGGCGTGTCGCTGAACACCTCGCTCAACCGTCGTGGCGAGCCGATGATCTGCTCGCCGACCGACGCGCTGAACATGTTCTACGGCTCGGATCTGCAGTACCTCATCATGGAAGATGTGCTCGTGGTCAAGGATGGCAAGGATTGGTATGACGGCGTCTGAACAGGCAGACGGCCAAACGCAGCGCTGGGTTCTGCAGTTCTGCCATGGCTATGACGGCCCCTTTCTGGACTGCGCGCGGCAATACGCGGTGCTGTTCAAAGACACGCCCTACAAGGTTTGCACTGTCTATCTGACCGGCAAGCCATCGGCGGAGGTCGAGCGCGGCTCGGTTTCCGACGAGGTGATCTTCCTCGACTATTCCAGCGCCCAGGTGCGCGCGCTGAAATTGGGGGCTGTCCGGGATTTTCGTCGGATTGCTGCCTCACGCGATTTCGCCCTGTGCATCGCGCACCGCTTCAAACCGATCTATGTGGCTCTGCTGGGCAGCAACCTGCCGGTGATTGGCGTACATCACGCTTTTGGCGACTATAAGCGCCGCTCGAGGCAACTGTTCGCCAATTTCTTCAGCAAGCGCCTGATGTTGATCGGCGTTTCCAACGCCGTACGTGACGACATGCGCGCCTGCCTTCCTGATTGGCCAACCGGGCGCATCGAAACTCTCTATAACCGTATCGATATCGATGCCGTGCGGGCAGAGCAGTTACCTCGTGAGGCTGCGCGTGAGCATCTGGGATTACCTCAGGATGCTTGGGTGGTCGGTAATGTAGGCCGTCTGCACCCCGACAAGGACCAGGCCACGCTGATTCGTGGTTTTGCCGAAGCTCTACCCCAGTTGCCGGTGTCTAGCCTATTGGCCATTATGGGCTGTGGCCGTCTGGAGTCCTCACTCAAGGCCCTCGCTATGGAGTTAGGGGTGAGTGAGTCAGTGCGTTTTCTTGGGCAGATACCGAATGGGCGTCGCTACTTCAAGGCCTTCGATGTATTCGCACTGACCTCTGATCATGAGCCCTTCGGCATGGTGTTGCTGGAGGCGATGGCTGGAGGTGTTCCGGTGGTCTGCAGCGATTGTGGCGGAGCGCCAGAGGTTGTGGGCGGCGTTGGACAGGTTTTCACGCTGGGCGATGTGCAAGGGTTAGCCAGCGAGTTGCTCCGAGTGCCTACTGTGCAGGCCTCAAGTGAAGCGATGCTGGTCCGCCTGCAACGATTATTTTCGGATCAGGCTGCTGCTGAGCGTTTTCGGACGCTGTTGATACCGTCAAGCTGGGCATAACGCATATGAGCAATCCCTGGCTGGACAAGTGCCGAATGCTGGACCGATATCGCTGGCTGCTCTTGCGTGAGCGTCATGGTCTATTGGGTAGCGTCTTGCGCTTTGTGCGCGATGCGAGCCGGGACTGGATTTTAGGTGTTCGTGCCATGACGCGTTTGGTGGCGAATCCGCAAACGCAGAGCTGCGATTTCCTGTTGCTGCAGTCGATGACGAAAGTCATTCCCCTGCAACGTAAACGCTTGTTAAAGGATGCGCTGGTAGCCCGCGGCTATAGCTTGGTGGAAACTGCGTTGCCTGAGCCTGGTGAGATGCTCCGTCAACGTATGCTCTGCAAGCCGCCATTCCCGATTCCCGTTCGCTATTTCGGTTACGCAGCCCATGCACAGTGGCTAGTCGAGCGTTACCATCCGCGCGTCTTGCTCAATGATCGTAATGGCAGCTTATATGCGCCATTTCTGCGGCTTGCCCTGAACGCCCGGCAAAACCTATTGGTGCATCTGGCTCACGCCACTACAGTCGAAAGTTCACGTCGGCTGGGAATGAACGATTACGACTATTACTTTCTGTTCGGACGTAGTTCATTGGAGGCGCTGCAGAAGCGAACGTTGCGCTTTGGCAATTCAACGGCCGTCCTTGCCGGCTCCCATATGATTGACAACACCTATGACTTGGCGCCGGCAGATCCGGAGTTGCGCACAATTCTTATCTTGGGCGTTGGTCCGGATAAGGAGAAGGAGGCGGGGTATAAGGCTGCGTATGAGTTGCTGCGAGACTGGGCGCGGGAGCACTCCGAGTACAAAGTTCTGTTCAGGGCTCATCCGCGTAGTCAAGCGGCATTCTGGCGGCAGGTTGCTAGCGAGATACCACAGCTTACGGTTCTGTCACGCGATTGCCATCTGGCAGACGCGTTGCAACGCGCTTCGATGGTAATCAACATAATGTCCAATGCTGTTATTGAGGCCGCTCTGGCTCGGCGCCCGGTAATAAGCATAAGTGTCAGTGGCGAGCGGGACATCTTCGCTCTCCAGCGTTTCTTCGGGCCCGGTGTTGCATCGGTGGACGCTTTGCAGGCGCAGGTATCTGCTGCAGAGCGCGGCTATAGAGCAGCCGTCGAGCAAAGCTCAGATTTCGCTGAATACCACTTGGCGAATGGTTGCGCAGGTTTGTCCAGCACCCTCGACGCGCTGGCTACGTTGCTTGAGCGTCGAACCCCTCCTGGCGATCTGCAGGTGATCCACTCGACAGTCGAGTTAGCTCAATGTTGATAGCAATGTTGTCTGTCAGACCCCATCAATACATGTATTGATTCTTGTATGAAGAGGTTGGTGTACTCCTCATGAATCGGATCGCTATTTTAAGCGAGTTTCCCGTCAAACAATCTTGCGTTAGGTTTGACGCTCTTCACCGGATTAACGAATGACTCAGTTTCTATTTCTGGCGCTGGCCAAACATCAGCTTATTTACTTCAAACGGCTGCTTGATGAAACGGAATTGCAGGGCAAGGTTTTTCAGCCCAGCCAGTTACCCTTACCGCGGCCATGGCGGTTGTCAGCCATCGCAGGTCGGCTCGACTGGGCAGGGCTCATCGAGGAGAAGTGCCAAGAGAGGCGAGTAAAGCGTAAATATGAAGGGTTTTTCTACCGTTTGCTGCTAAGGCTGGAATTGGCCTGGATGGCGCTGCGAGTAGAAGCGCTATTGCATCGCGAGAAGCCAGAAAATGTTGCTATGTGGAATGGTTCGCATCGTTACTGCCAGCTGCTGCTAGCTCTACGTCCTGAAGGCTGCGGCACTTTCTTCTTTGAGAATGGATTGCTTCCGGACACGACGACACTTGATTCAAAAGGTGTAAATTATCGCAATTCGGTTCCTCGCAACGCCGAGTTCTATCGACGCTACATTGCGCCAGAAGGCGCGGTTGAGGCCCGTCTACAGCTAATCCCACGTCCGTCACGCAATAAAGGTCTTGAGCCCATCCGCTTGCCACATCGCTATGTATTTATGCCTTTCCAAGATGACCGTGATACTCAGGTGCGACTGTTTTCACCTTGGGTGGGCGATATGCGTCAGCTGTTTGCTCTTGGTAAGCGTTTGGCTGACGAGTGTGGCCTTACCGTAGTTTTCAAGGAGCATCCCTCTAGCAGGGAGACCTATCCCGACCTTCATGCACAGGTGCATGAAAGGCTACTTTTCGCTAATGGCAATCCAACTCAAGAGTTGATCCAGAACTGTGAGTTTGTCGTGACGCTCAATTCCACAGTCGGACTTGAAAGTTTGCTGCTGGGGAAACCAGTGATGACCCTCGGGCAGGCTTTTTTCAATATCCCCGGGATTGTTGCGCATGCTGACTCGGCCAGCGAGCTGCTTGAGTTGGCTGCGAACTTTCCGCGGTGGGGGCTGGATGATCAGCTGCGGCAGAGCTTTTTGCGTTACTTGGCTGCGGAATACTGTATCCAAGGTGGGTGGCGGGAAGCCGATGGGGCCCAGTTACAGCGTGTGGCGAATCGAATGCTGGATAACAGAGTCTGATATGAGAGCGATTTATCCACGACTTGATCTTCTGGCAACTTGGGCGCTATTAGGTTTTCTTACGCTGCTTTGTGCTCCTTGGGTGATGCCTAGTAACAAGCTTTATCACCAGTTCTTGATTGTTCTCCTCTGGTTGCCAGGGTTGTTCGCGCTAAAACATGTCGAGTTTCGTAAGCATTTGCTGAAGCCTGAGTTTGTGCTCTTTGTTTTGCTGGGGGTGTGGACGCTAATCGTAACGCTCATCCATAGCGGAGCGGACGTGCTCAGTAGTCTCAAGTTACCGTTCTATGTGCTGCTATCTTTGCTTGGCGTGGTGCTTGCGGCACAGCAAAGGAAATATTCCATCGAGAGCCAGCTGTGCGCCGCTGCGCTTGTAGCCGGGCCTTTTGCACTATTGTCTGTTGTTAAGGTTTATTACTTAGCAGGTAACGACCTTGGACATCGAGTTATAGCCCTTGGGCTGTGGGACACAGTCATCATGGCCGCTCATGCGGTAGGTGCGCTTCTGGTTCTAGGTGTTTTGCTGAGCGTTAGATATCGATCTGGTTGGTCGAAGTTCCTAATCCTTTTAGCTATTGGCGCGATGGGCCTCTTCGTTCTACTGAGTCAAACGCGCGGTGTTTGGATCGCTCTGGTCGCCGCATTTATAGTAATTGTGTTAGCAAGACCTACGCGGCTGGGCGTGTTTACTCTATGTTTAGGAGGGTTAGGAATTGCCATAGTGGCTCTGTTCTTTCCCGAGTTCCTGGCTCAGCGCGGCCTGTCGTATCGCCCCGAACTGTTCCAAAAGGGGCTGGCGATTTTTACAGAGAGCTGGATGCTGGGAGTCGGTTTTGGTGAGTACGGAATCACAGTGGATGCGCTAGGACGAACCTTTAAACATCCCCACAATCTTTATCTGGATACGGGGATTCGCTGGGGGGCGGTTGGGCTTGCTCTATTTTTCATGTTGTGGGCGAGTGTAGGGTGGCGGGCGTGGCATAACCGTCGAGTCGACTTAGGGCTTGCCTTGCTTGGGCTATGGACGTTTTCGAGCGTGTCATTGCTCACCGATGGTATCGGCTTATGGTTTAAGCCGAATGCAGACTGGATGGTTACTTGGTTACCTGTAGCGATAGGTTTGGTGCTTGCGGTAAAAGAGGATGCGTCCGAGGCTATTGCCACAGAGAGCGTGAAGGCAGGATTAGATCATGTTCGCTGATTTGATGATTTTTGCTTTTCAGTTGATGCTGAGCTGCCTATGACGGTTTACTTTCTCGGCTGGAAGGCCCAATACGAAAAGCTTTTTATTGATCACCTTGCAGAGAGCTATGATGTCGTTTATCTCGAGCAGTCCAAGTTTTGGAACCGTCTCAACAGGTTGGTTGGCCGTTTTCTGGGGGGGCGATGGCAGTCACGACTCGCGTTGTTTTATGTATGGCGGTCGGGATTTTCTGCGAATGATCTGTTGATATGCAACGAGGGAGAGATACATCGAAAGTTCAACGCGCCTATAGTCGGAGCGTTTCCCGGTGTGAAGCTATTACTGATAAGGGATTTGGTTGACTCTGATTTTATTATAAGGTGGGCCGGTCTTTTTGATGCGGTGTACAGCTTTGATCGTAAGCAGTGTGAAGTCCTTGGCATAAAGTACCTTCATCAATTCTTTCCTATGGGGTTTGCCCATGCCAAAGCTGTTGCGTCCTCATATGAATGGACCACTACAAAAGCATTGTTCATAGGGAGGGATAAGGGAAGAGGCCAAGCGTTAATACGTTTGGCTGAGACGTTGGTGGAGTGCGGCTGTGAGGTGGATTTTAGAATTCTGGTTGATAAGCAGTTTTCTGGTAAGACAAAGTACCATGTTACGGAGTTGGTCGATTACCGGGATTACGTTTTGGCTAGCGCTGGTGCCGACGTCATTGTTGAGGTTAATCAGTCAGGGCAGGCAGGCGTTACCCTGCGTGCGCTGGAGGCAGCCTACTTTGGAAAGAAACTGATAACGACTAATAGCTCGGTGCGTGAGCTGTCTTTTTATAATCCATGTAATTTTTATATCCTTGATGACTGTCATTTACCTGATGTGGAAGAGCTCAAGCGCTTTCTCGCGTCGACGGTTGAGCCTGTTGCATCATCGTTGATCTATGAGTATTCACCTGAGCACATGCTAGAGACACTGATGCGCAATCATGGGTACAGTGGTTGATTGCTTTTGTCTTGGCGGGTTGACGGTTCTTGATAAGGAGGTTGTTTGAATTCTTTAGATATCGCGAATGTGCAAAATTCCCAAAGAGGGGATGTTTTTATTATTGCAAGCGGGCCCTCTGCTCGCGAGTTTCCGTTGATGCAGTATTCGCATATTCCTATGCTGGCTTTGAATGGATCTGTCCGTTTGTTTGATGAGGCGGGTATCTCGCCTTTCTTTTATATGTGTGATGATGGCAGCTTCGTACGTAATCGATTGCCGTTGCTGTTACGGGCTGTCGAGATTTCTCAGAACTTAGCACTGAGCCCTGGGGTCATCGATAACCTGTTGAGGCTGCAAGAGCGTGCGCTTGATGACGTGGGCATCTACCGATTTGAGCGTGTGAATCGCCCCGGGGAAAATAAGCCCGCTTTGAGTGATAGATGCTTTGCTTGGCGCGCGCGTCAAGATTCGGACATGGAATGTCATTTCTCCCTGCTACGGCAGAAACCCAATCGCATTGGTTTCTGCCGTAATCTTGCCAAGGGATACTTCAGTGGTCGAACAATTCCTTATGCAGGCATCCAGCTGGCGTACCACTTGGGGTTCAGTCGGGTGTTCTTGGTAGGCGTCGATCTTGATTCGAGTCTTGGTCGTTTTTATGAGCAGGGTGCCGACGCGGTGCCCAGCCGTTTGGATGGTGACTATTTTGACTACATCCTGCCGTGTTTCCAGCTGATGGCAAGACGTGTAGTGGGAGAGCACTTCGCTGTCTACAATCTGTCGCCCAATAGCCGACTGCCTGCCGATTTGATTCCTAAAATAGGTATCGATCAGTTGGACGGCTTATTGGTTAATTCGTAATCGCGTATGAGTTCTTCCCAGGGAAAACCCTCTACGTTTCGCCTTTTCAAATAGCCTTGCAGGTGAGCAAAATTACGTCGTACCAGGCTCTGACTTAGTGGACTTCGCTTAATGCGCAGGTCTAGAAAGTCGATGAGCCCAAAGCCTCCTGCAGGCAGCAGTAATACATTGCCCAAATGCAGTGACCGAAAATATATGCCGTTCTGATGCAGGTGGTATATGTAGGCAGAGAAATCCGCTAGAAGCGCGTCGAAGAGTGGTCGTTGTTGCTTGAACAAGCTCTCCAGTGGAGTGCCGTTCAGAGGATAATACAAGCAGGCGCTAACCCCTTTGTCTGGTTCAAGCCAAACGCTTTCAATCTTTTCGGGAGTGGCGATGCCCAAGCTTCCCAGCGCTTGGGCGTTGTGGGCAAATCGCTTTGCTTCGGGGCGCCAGCGTGCTAGCCACGGTCTTTTGCTACGAAAGATCTTAAGAAACCGCCCATCTTGAAGGCAAACGACTTTCGGGCCGCGGGAGTCCTTCTCCACGATCTGCCCTGTGTTAAGCCAGTGCTGTAGCTCGTTCGCTGTTACAATCCGCATCGTTTTCTCTAGCCAGTTGTGGGACATGCCGAATGGCCAATTCTACCCAGCAATCCAGCCTGAAGGTGTATCTGCGTCTGCTGCGTTACGTGGTCCCCTACTGGGGGCTTTTTGCCATCAGCCTCTTTGGCTTCCTTATCTTTGCCTCCACCCAGCCAATGCTAGGCTACATCCTCAAGTATTTTGTCGATGGCCTGTCGAACCCTGACGCCAGTTTATTCGCAGGTGTTCCCTGGCTTTTGGAGCATGCGCCGTGGCTGGCCCACCTCAAGCTGCTGCAGGCCGTACCGCTGCTGATCATACTGATCGCCTTGTGGCAGGGGCTTGGCTCCTTCCTTGGCAATTACTACATAGCTAAGGTTTCCATGGGGTTGGTGCAGGATCTGCGTATTGCACTTTTCAACAACCTGTTGATGTTGCCCAACCGCTATTTCGACAACCACAACTCTGGCCACCTGATTTCGCGCATCACGTACAACGTAACGATGGTTACCGGCGCTGCCACCGACTCGATCAAGGTGGTGGTACGTGAAGGCATGACGGTAATTTTTCTGTTTATCACCCTGCTGTGGATGAACTGGAAGTTGACCTTGGTGATGTTGGCCATTCTGCCAATCATCGGCCTTATGGTGAGTAGCACCAGCAAGAAATTCCGCAAGCAAAGCCGGAAGATTCAGACCAGTATGGGGGACGTCACCCATGTCACGTCCGAGAGCATCCATGGTTATCGTGTGGTGCGTAGCTTCGGCGGCGAGGATTACGAGAAGGAGCGTTTTTTCAAGGCCAGCGAGGAGAACAAGAACAAGCAGCTGAAAATGGTGCGCACCGGTGCTGTGTATACACCTTCGTTGCAACTGGTGATTTACAGTGCCATGGCCGTGTTGATGTTTCTTGTCCTCTGGTTACGCGGTGATTCGTCGGCTGGGGATCTGGTGGCCTATATCACCCTAGCTGGTTTGCTGCCCAAACCGATTCGCCAGTTGTCCGAGGTCAGTTCGACCATCCAGAAAGGGTTGGCCGGCGCCGAGACCATATTCGAGCAACTTGATGAAGAGCCTGAAGTAGATAACGGTACTCAGGAGCGCGAACGCGTCAGCGGTCGTCTTGAAGTGCGAGATCTGAGCTTTACTTATCCCGGTTCTGAAAAGCCGGTACTGAACCATATTTCCTTTGTCGCCGAGCCTGGGCAGATGGTCGCTCTGGTCGGCCGCTCGGGAAGCGGGAAGTCAACTCTTGCCAATCTTATTCCGCGCTTCTACCACCATGAGACAGGACAGATCCTGCTCGATGGCCTGGATGTAGAGGACTACACACTGCGCAACCTGCGCCGTCATATCGCGCTGGTAACCCAGCACGTCACTCTGTTCAACGATACGGTGCGCAACAACATTGCCTATGGCGATCTTGCCGGGGCGCCACTGGAGGCCGTGCAACAAGCGGCAAGCGATGCGTATGCCGCGGAGTTCATCGAGAAGATGCCTCAGGGCTACGATACCCTGGTCGGTGAGAACGGCGTGTTGCTCTCCGGTGGTCAGCGCCAGCGCCTGGCGATTGCCCGCGCGCTGCTCAAGGATGCGCCGGTGCTGATTCTCGATGAGGCCACGTCAGCGCTGGATACCGAATCCGAGCGGCATATTCAGGCTGCGCTGGATCAGGTCATGCAAGGGCGTACGACACTGGTGATCGCCCATCGTCTGAGCACCATCGAGAAGGCCGATCTGATCCTGGTGATGGATCAGGGGCAGATCGTGGAGCGTGGCTCCCACGCTGAGCTGCTCGCGCAAAACGGCTATTACTCTCGACTGCATGCCAAGCAGTTCGAGGACGATGACGACTCCGCTGCTTCCAAGCAGGACGCCTGATGCTCAGTCGTGTGCGTTTCTGGCGTGAACGGGGTTGGGGGCCTATCTCGGCGGATGACTACGCAGCTGCCTGGAATACCTTTGGGGGCAGTGTCGCCACTCATCCCGAGGTGGTGGCACGGCTGGCCGTGTTGGCGGGTATTCCTGTGCGTTACCTTGGGCATTTCGTCGAGGGTGAGGTGCGGGCAGCAATGCCGACGTGGGGCCGGCATCTTGCCTTGAGTAAGGATGTATTGAAGCAGCAGGGCAAGCGCGGCTTGTTCGACCTTGGCAATGCCGAGGTGATTCTGCCGATTGCCCCGGCGGTTCGTGTCCAGGTGCGGCACCAGCTGCGCTACGTATCCGAATGTAATGCCGGGCAGCTCGTCGGTTTGCGTGAGCAGCCCGAGGGCCTGGCGCTGGCCAGGGAGCCGGAGCAGTACAGTAAGAAGTTTCGCTACAACCAGCGTCGTGAGCTGCGCCTTCTCGAAGAAGCCGGTGGCGTGATTCGCCCCATGCTGGAGCTCACAGCGGCAGAGCAGGCGCGTATATACGCGGATCTGTTCCAGCGACGCTGGGGCTTCGAGGCTACTGGCAAGGAGCATCTGGCTGAAGTATTCGAGTTGATGCGCGAGTTCATGACCGGTTCGCTGATCTATCTGGATGACCAGCCGGTGGCCATCCAGATTCTCTATCGAGTCCAGGCGCCGCAATGGGTCAGCCTCGAGTACATCAATGGTGGTGTCGATCCACAACAGCGCGACTTCAGCCCAGGTAGCGTGTTGAGCTTCGTCAACACGCAAAGTGAGTGGGAGCAGGCCCGCGCCCATGGCAAGCCGCTGCGCTATTCGTTCGGCCGCGCTGATCGCGAGTACAAAGATCGCTGGTGCAACCGCGTGCCGGTCTATCAGGTTTGAATCAATGACAGGACGCAAGCAGCAATTGCTCAAGCGCCATCGGCGCAACAAGCGGGTAGCACTTGCCGTTGCGCTAGTGGTGCTGCTGGTCGCTGGCGTGTTGCTGGCATGGTGGGTGCCACTGACCCTGCTGGTCGGGGGATGGATTGCCCATGAAGCCTGGTTCGCGGACCATCTTTTCTATTCACCCCGCGATGACTATCAGCATGAGTTTCCAGCGGATTGTCTGAGTTTCCGGGCCAGGCTCGAGCAGGGCGTGCTGCGCGTCGATGAGAGTCTCGACAGCTACGATACGCTGATCCTCGAGCTGCAGCTAAAGGCGACCTGGCTGGGGCGCTGGCTCGATCCTTATGTGCTGCTGGGCAGTGATCGCCAGGACTTCGAGCGTGGAGTATCCGGGCGACGCTACCTCAACCTGTCTGGGCAGCAAGCCAATGGGCTGAGCATCGCCAGTCGCTGGTGCCGCGTGGTCGGTGAGCTGCGCCTGCACGCCATGCGCAGTCCAGACTTCGCCAGGCAGCGCCTGATGATCGTCGCCCCCCATGCCGACGATGCCGAACTGGCGGCCTTTGACCTCTACAGCCGGGCCGCTGATGTTGCCATCGTCACCCTGACTCAAGGCGAAATCGAAGCCGAAGCCTATGAGCGACTCGGGTTGGACAAAGCGGCGGCTGCACGTCTGAAAGGACGGTTGCGTACCTGGGACAGCATTGCGGCGCCGTTATGGGGTGGCGTGCGACAGGAACAATGCGTGCAGCTGGGTTATTACTGCCTGCAGTTGCCAGCTATGGCTGAGCAGCCAGAAACGCCCTTTGGCTCTCGTGAATCCGGAGAGGCCGATATTCGTGCGGCCCGCCAATACAACTCGTTGCACCTGCCCGCTGATGAGGATGGTCTGCCGACTTGGCGCAATCTGGTCGCGGATCTGGCTGCGCTCGTTGATCACTATCGGCCGGAGGTGGTGCTGACGCCCCATCCGGAGCTGGATCCGCACCATGACCATGTGGCAAGCACCAGGGCGTTGCTTGAGGCTTTTGCCCTAAGCACCTGGCAACCGCAAACCTTGCTGCTGTATGCCAACCACCTACATGACAACGACCGTTGGCCAATGGGGCCGGCTGGCAACGGCATTGCCTTGCCGCCGGCCATTACGGCGCTACCGGCTGACCGGCTGTGGAGCCCAACGCTGGATGCCCAGCAGCAGCTGGACAAGGCCATGGCGCTTGCTCTGCAGCACGACCTGCAGGGGCGTCTGCCGCTCAAGAGGCGGTTGCGCCGGCTCATGCAGCGTGTGCTGGCTGGGCGCCGCTGGCCGACCAGCGGCGAGGACGAGTTCTTCCGCAAAGCGGTGCGTCGGCACGAGTTGTTCTGGGTTCGAGAGCGCTGAGCGCTGTCTGACCGTCAAATTTGCCATGCTATGATTTTCTCTGTTTTTCTCTCCCCTCTGGAGCTGCCATGAAACTAACCATGCCCCACTATGACAAAGCCGCCGTTCTGGTGGTGGGCGACGTGATGCTCGATCGCTACTGGCATGGTGGTACATCGCGAATTTCGCCGGAAGCGCCGGTCCCAGTGGTGCGTGTCGACCAGATCGAGGACCGCCCGGGTGGCGCCGCGAACGTCGCACTGAATATCGCTGCCTTGGGAGCCAAGGCGGTTCTGGTCGGCGTAACGGGCGAGGATGAGGCTGCCGAGAGCCTGGCCGACAGCTTGCGTGGTGCCGGCGTTGCGACCCACTTCCAGCGCATCGAAAATCAGCCGACCATCGTCAAGCTGCGGGTCATGAGCCGTCATCAGCAGCTGTTGCGCATGGATTTCGAAGAGCCGTTCCAGACCGATGCCGAGGCGTTGACGCGGCAGGTCGAGCAGTTGCTCGATCAGGTCAAGGTGCTGGTGCTGTCCGATTACGGCAAGGGTGCGCTGCAGAATCATCAGGCCTTGATCAAGGCGGCGCGCGAGCGTGGCATTCCGGTGCTGGCCGATCCGAAAGGCAAGGATTTCTCCATCTATCGCGGCGCCAGTCTGATCACCCCGAACCTCAGTGAGTTCGAGTTGATCGTCGGGCGTTGTGAAGATGAAGCCGAGTTGGTCAGCCGTGGCGCGCGCCTGATGCGTGAACTCGACCTAGGCGCCTTGCTGGTTACCCGTGGTGAACATGGCATGACGCTGCTGCGCCCCGATCATGCGCCGCTGCACCTGCCGGCGCGGGCGCGCGAGGTGTTCGATGTGACCGGTGCAGGCGATACGGTGATCTCCACCCTGGCCGCGTCCATCGCAGCGGGCGAGGAACTACCCCAGGCCGTGGCCCTGGCCAACCTGGCCGCCGGTATCGTGGTGGGTAAGCTGGGCACCGCGGCTATCAGCACCCCTGAGCTGCGTCGTGCCGTGCAGCGTGAAGAGGGCTCCGAGCGTGGCGTGCTGAGCCTCGAGCAGCTGCTGCTGGCCACCGAGGATGCGCGTGCCCACGGCGAGAAGATCGTCTTTACCAACGGCTGCTTCGATATCCTGCATGCCGGTCACGTGACCTACCTCGAGCAGGCGCGGGCGCAGGGCGACCGTCTGATCGTGGCGATCAATGACGATGCTTCGGTGAGCCGTCTCAAAGGCCCGGGCCGACCGATCAATGCCGTGGATCGCCGCATGGCGGTACTGGCTGGGCTTGGCGCCGTGGACTGGGTGGTGAGCTTCAGCGAAGACACGCCCGAGCGCCTGCTCAAGCAGGTGCAGCCCGATGTGCTGGTCAAGGGCGGCGACTACGGCATCGATCAGGTGGTCGGTTCCGATATCGTGCTGGCCTACGGCGGCGAAGTGCGGGTGCTGGGGCTGGTCGAGAACAGCTCGACCACGGCCATCGTCGAGAAGATCCGCAGTCGCTGATTGCGCAAACAAAACCCCGCCAACTGGCGGGGTTTTGTTTTGTAGCGCTTGGCGATCAGACCGCCGCGGCGGTATCCAGACGAACGCTTGGAGAAGCGTCGGTGTGGGAGTTGAACAATTCTGGCTTACTGGGTTTGGGCGTCAGGTTGTGCAGCGCCAACCAATCCTTCCAGCGAATCCGCTCGTCGCGCACCAGCCAGCCGTCCTGGGCAGCGAAGCTTTCCGCCAGCCACAGGCCGCGGGTATTGGCCGGGATTAGCTGGCCCTGGCGCAAGGTCAGCAGTTCGGCTGTAGGGCGGCCGCCTTCCAGCGGAATCAGATACAGATCCGGGCGGGCGTGATCCAGTCGGGCAATCAGTTTGCCATTCTCCAGGTGCTCATCGACGTGCAGCAGACTGGGTTGCCTGGCCTCTTTGGGCAGGTCCAGGCGCAGGTCGTAAACCAGCTGCAGCGAGGCGGTGGGTACATGCACGTAGGCACGGGGGCGTTCCAGCAAGGTCAGGTTGCCGCATTGCACCGGGCGAGTGGCGCCGGACAGTGGGCTGAGCCGAAAATGGACGTTCTCCCGGTACTTGAGTGCGCCCTCGTAGGGCGCCGGCAGCCAGGTGTCGCCGAAGCGGCCGTAGAGCCAGCCTTCGCTGGTTTCCAGCAGGCACTCTTCGGCCACTTCCTGCAGGGCAGTCAACAGCGGCAGGTTGAGTTCGTGGGCGGGCACGTAACCGGAGATCAGCTTGAGCACCACATCGCCGCGGTCATGGCGGCGCTGGCGCACCAGCAGCCAGTAGTCGCGGCCTTGCCAGTGCAGGGTCAGGCGTACCGAGACGCCCAGGTTGGCCAGCTCCACCGCGAAGCGCTGGCTGTCGGGCAGTTCGACCGGTTTGCGGCGTTCGAGCATTTCGCTGAAGTTCAGCGGGCGGCCGAGGCTCTGGTAGGCGATGCCGTCGGGCGTGGCCTCGACGTACAACGGCAGGGTCTTGAAGGTGGCGGGGTCCTTGCGGGAAATGATGCGCGGCATGTCGGCTCCTTCTTGCGTCGGGGTCGGCCGCCTGGGCGGCGTCAAAAGGCGTAATCGGAACGCCTGTCCATCACTCTGCTGATCCTCTGTTACCACTTTTAGTGCCGACAATAACCTCGGCTGCCACGGCCACGTTGTGGGCCAGGTGCAGCGGGTTGATGGTGCCGACGATGGCGCTAGCGACCCCGGGGTGTCCGAAGATCAGCTCGAAGCTGGCGCGTACCGGGTCGACGCCGCTGTCCAGGCAGACATGGCCGCTGGCCAGGGCTTTCTTGATCAGCACGCCTTTGGCGTGACTGGCAGCATAGTCCAATACCGGGCGCTCCTGCTGCTCGCCGAGGTTGTAGGTGACCATGGCGCAGTCGCCGCGCTCCAGGGCCAGCAGGCCGCCCTCGACCGTCTTGCCGGAGAAACCGAAGCCGCGAATCAGCCCGGCCTGCTTGAGTTCGGCCAGGGTGTCGTAGACCGCTTCGCGCTGCAGGATCGCCAGGTCGTCACCGTTGGAGTGCACCAGCACCAGGTCGACATAGTCCGTTTCCAGACGTTTCAGGCTGCGTTCCACCGAGCGCCGAGTGTGGGCGGCGGAAAAATCGAAATGCGACAGACCGTTGTCGAACTCCTCGCCGACCTTGCTGACGATCACCCAGTCATGGCGCTGGCCACGCAGCAGTGGGCCGAGGCGCTGTTCGCTGGTGCCATAGGCTGGCGCGGTATCGAGCAGGTTGATGCCCAGCTCGCGGGCCAGGCCGAGCAGCTGAAGGGCCTGCTGGTCATCGGGAATGGTGAAGCCGTTGGGGTATTTGACGCCTTGGTCGCGGCCCAGCTTGACGGTGCCCAGGCCAAGGGGGGAAACGTTCAGGCCGGTGGAGCCCAGCGGGCGGTGGAGGCTGTGCAGGTCGCGCATCAGAACGCCGCCTCCCACGCGGTGCGACCGATCACCGGGCGCGGCAGTTCGGGCAGGGCAGGGTGAGCAGCCGGGCGAATGCCGTCGCGTTCGAGATGGCTCAGCACGCGATCGGCGAAGTCCGGTGCCAGGGCCAGCTTGGTCGGCCAGCCGACCAGCAGCGCGCCCTGATCACTCAAGAAGGCATTGTCGGGGCGCACCAGGCCGCTTTGCGCCGGCTCGGCGCGCTCGACGCGCAGGGTCGCCCACTGCGCTGTGGACAAGTCGATCCAGGGCAGCAACTGACTGAGCTCCTTGCGCGCCGCTTCGATCTGCGCGGCTTCGTCGCGGGCCACGCCGTCGGCTTCGGCGAGGTCGCCACCCAGATACCAGACCCACTCGCCATCGGCGCTCGGGTGGCTGGTTACGGTGACACGCGGCTTCGGCCCGCCGCCCAGGCAGTGGGCGTACAGCGGTTTGAGGCTCGAGCCCTTGACCATCACCATGTGCAGCGGGCGTAGCTGCTGGGCTGGCTGAGGAACGTCGAGGCTGGCCAGCAGATCGGCATTGCCACGGCCGGCGCTGAGCACGATGCGCTGGGCACGGATCTCGCGACCGTCAACACGCAGGCCGACCAATCGGCCATTCTCGTGTAGCGGCTCGATGGCATCGGCGGCCAGCAGGCTATCGCCGGCCAGTTCGGCCAGACGGGCGATCAGGCTCGGTACGTCGACCACCAGCTCGGCCAGGCGATAGACCTTGCCCTTGAATTTCGGATGCTGCAGCGCCGGCGGCAGCTGCTCGCCCTTGACCTGGTCGACGCGGCCGCGCACCGCCTTGCTGGCGAAGAAACTGGTCAGGTTGCCGGCCAGGGTACCCGGCGACCACAGGTAATGGGCATCGGAGAGCAGGCGCACGCCGGAAAGGTCCAGTTCGCCGGCGCCGTCCAGCGCCTCGCGCCAGCGCCGCGGCATATCCGCGATGGCCTCGGAGGCACCCGTCAAAGCACCGTGCAGGGCGTACTTGGCGCCGCCATGGATGATGCCCTGGGACTTGACGCTCTGACCGCCGCCCAGGCTTTCGCGCTCCACCAGCAAGGTGGCGTAGCCCTTGGCGCGCAGCCGCGCGTTCAGCCACAGGCCGGCGACGCCGCCGCCGACGATCAGGACGTCTGTGCTCAGAGTTTGGGACATGCGTGCGCCTCTCAGAAAAACCGGCGCCCAGTATAACGCTCAGTGGCCGGTGACGCGGGAGAACAGCTGGATCACCACCACGCCGCTGACGATCAGGCCCATGCCCAGCACGGCCGGAAGATCCGGTTTCTGGTCGTAGACGAACATCGCCGCGATGCTGACCAGCACGATCCCCAGGCCGGCCCAGATGGCGTAGGCGATGCCCACCGGAATGGTGCGGACCACCAAGATCAGCATCCAGAAGGCGATGCTGTAACCGGCGATCACAAGCAGCAGCGGCAGGGGCTTGTTGAGACCATCCACGGCCTTCATGGAGGTGGTGGCGACGACTTCGGCGGCAATCGCCAGAGCGAGATAGAGATAACCATTCATCGGCAGCACTCCTCTTAACAGGCTGTCGATTTTACCGCTGCATGCTGTTAGGTAAACTCATTACCTATCTATATAGGAGATAGGTTGTGCGCTGGAGTCTTGAGCAGCTGGAAGTTTTCGTTGCCGTTGCCGAAGGGCATTCGTTTTCGGCGGTGGCGCGCCGGATGGGCCGTGTGCAGTCTGCGGTTAGCACAGCGGTGGCGACGCTGGAAGACGATCTCGGTGTGCGCCTGTTCGAGCGCAGCAGCGGCCGTCAGCCCCGCCTAACGGACGCGGGGCAGGCGCTGCTCGAGGAAGCCCGCGAGTTGCTGCGCCAGTGCGAGCGGCTGGAGGGGCGGGCGCTCGGCCTGGCCCAGGGCGAAGAGGCCTGCCTGCGACTCGCCCAGGATGAAGCCCTGCCGCTGCCGCCCGTACTCGATAGCCTGGAGGGCCTGGCGCGGGCTTTTCCCGGTGTAGAAGTGCAGATGACCAGTGGCGGGCAGGGCGTGGTGGCGCGCCGGCTAATCGAGCGGCGTGCCGATCTTGGCCTGCTGTTCCACCACGAAGGCATGCCGGCAGAGCTGGAGCGCCGGCGCTTGGGCATGGTGGAAATGGTCATGGTCTGCGGCGCCGGTCATTCGCTGGCGCAGGCCGGTGCGGTCGGGCGGCGGGAGCTGGCGCGCCACCGCCAGCTGTTGATCACCCTGCAAGACACCCAATACCCTGGCAACGAACGGATCAGCCCATCAGCCTGGCATGCGGACAGCTTCTATTCGATGGCCGAGCTGCTGATGCGCAACCTGGGCTGGGCCTGTCTGCCGCGACATGTGGCCCAGTACCCGACCTATCGGGACCACTTGGTAGAGCTGAGCAGCGACTGGATTGCGCCGCCGCTGCCGCTGGAAATGGTCTTTCGTCGTGACGAGGCGCTAGGGCCGGCTGCCCAGTGGCTGGCCACGGCGCTGACCGAGCGTTTGCGGGTCCTCAAGGCATGAGCCCGTGGCGCGACTTGTGCTGCCCCGCCCGCATCCCTAAGCTTCGCCGCCATGAACCGACATCTCTATAGCCTGCTGTTTCACTTCTGTCTGCCGCTGATCGGCCTGCGGCTGGCCTGGCGGGCCTGGCGGGCGCCGGCCTATGCCAGGCGTATCGGCGAACGCTTCGCCCTGCTGCCGCCACTGCGGCCCGGTGGCATCTGGGTGCATGCCGTGTCGGTGGGCGAGAGCATCGCCGCGGCGCCGCTGGTGCGCGAGCTGCTGGCGCGCTACCCGGATCTGCCGATCACCCTGACCTGCATGACGCCCACCGGCTCCGAGCGCATCCGTGCGCTGTTTCCCGAGGCGCAGTTCGCCGGCCGCGTGCAGCACTGCTACCTGCCCTACGACCTGCCCTGGGCTGCGGCGCGCTTTCTCAAGCAGGCGCGACCGAAGCTCGCAGTGATCATGGAGACCGAACTGTGGCCCAACTACATCCACCAGTGCGCGTGCCGTGGCATTCCGGTGGCGCTGGCCAATGGTCGCTTGTCCGCGCGCTCGGCCAGGGGCTACGGGCGTTTCGCCAAACTCACTGCGCCGATGCTCGCCGAGCTGAACCTGCTCGCAGTGCAGACCCAGGTCGAAGCCGAGCGCTTTATCGCCCTTGGTGCGCGACCCGAAGCCGTCGAGGTGACCGGGTCCATCAAGTTCGACCAACAGGTGGACGCCGAGGTGAGCGCCCGTGCCAGCGCGCTGCGCGAGCAATGGCAGGCGCGTCAGCGGCCGGTGTGGATCGCTGCGAGCACCCGCGAGGGCGAGGATGCGCTGGTGATTCAGGCGCACCGGCGATTGCTCGCCAGCCAGCCGGATGCCTTGCTGATTCTGGTGCCGCGCCATCTGGAGCGTTTCGATACGGCCGCGACGCAACTGCGTGAAGCGGGGCTGACCTTTGTGCGTCGCTCTTCGGGCGAAGCGGTCGGTCCCGAGGTGCAGGTGCTGCTTGGCGACAGCATGGGCGAGCTGATGTTTCTCTACGCCCTGGCCGATATCGCCTTTGTCGGCGGCAGCCTGGTCGAGACCGGCGGCCACAACCCGCTGGAGCCGGCAGCGCTGGGCTTGCCGGTGATCATGGGGCCACATCGCTTCAACTTCCTGGAAATCACCGCCCAGCTGCTGGAGCACGGCGCGCTCTGCGAAGTGGCGGATGCCGACGCGCTTGGCGATCAGGTCGCAGTGCTGCTGGCTAATTTCATGCGTGCAGCCGCCATGCGCGAGGCAGGGCTTGCGGTACTCAAGGCCAATCAGGGGGCGCTAAAGCGTCTGCTGGATGGGTTGGGGAGGCTGCTCGTTTAAGGCCTGCTCAATTGGCCTGGATGCGGCTGCAACGCTGCGCACAGCAGCGATTCATTGTGTGAGCGGGCGGGGGCGCCTAGTCCACGCCCGCGATTTCGCGCGCATGGCGCGCTCCCACGATTGGCTGCTTAACAACTGCCTTTGTATTTCTCGTCCTGACTGCCCGCGTGCTTACTCGCCCTGCAGCTGCGCTTCCCCTGCCTTGGCCAGATCCGAGGGCAGGAAGTCGCGGTCCGGGTTGTAATCCGGTTTCAAGTAGGCGCCCAACGCTTGCAGGTCGGCGGGGCTGAGGGTGCCGGCGGCCTGCTTGAGGCGCAGGTTGTTGAGGATGTAGTCGTAGCGCGCGTCGTTGTAATTGCGCACCGCACTGTACAGCTGGCGCTGGGCATCGAGCACATCGACGATGTTGCGGGTGCCGACCTGATAGCCGATTTCCGTGGCTTCCAACGCGCTCTGGTTGGAGATGATCGACTGGCGGCGCGCCTGCACGGTTTCCACGTCGGTGCTCACGGCGCGAAAAAGATTGCGGGTGTTCTGCACCACCTCGCGGCGCATGCCTTCGCGGCGCTGCTCGGACTGGCTCAGACGCTGGTAGGCCTCGCGCGCCTGGGAACTGGTCAGGCCGCCGCTGTACAGCGGGATGTTCAGCTCCAGGCCGATGGTGCGCTGCGATACGTCGCTGCCGTAGTTTTGCCCGGTGTAGTTGGGGTTGCTCAGGCCGAAACCATCGTTGTCTCCGCGCTTGTAGCTGGCCACCGCATCCAGGGTCGGCGCGTGGCCGGCCTTGCGCTGGCGCAGGCTCTGTTCGGCGGCATCCACCGCGAAGTTGCTGGCCTGCAGATTGAGGTTCTGCGCCGCCGCTGTATTGACCCAGGCGGTGGCGTCATTGGGCATCGGGGTGAGGATCGGCAGGCTGTGCTGAATGCCTTCGATGCTGCGATATTCGCGGTTGGTCAGGGTGACCAGCGCCTGGAGGGCGTCCTCGACCTGGCGCTGGGCGGCGATGCGGTTGGCCCGCGCGCTGTCGAAGCCGGCCTGGGCCTGAAGCACGTCGGTCTTGTCCGAGAGGCCGACATCGAAGCGCTCGTTGGCCTGGTCGAGCTGGCGGTTGAAGGCGGCTTCTTCGGCCTTGGTCGAGGCCAGGTTGTCCTGGGCGCGCAGCACCGAGAAATAGGCTTCGGCGCTCTGCAGAATCAGGTTCTGCTCATTGGCCGAAAGCTCCAGCGCCGCCTGTTCGCTGACTGCCTCAGCAGCCTGCAGCTGGAACCAGCGATCGGCACGGAACAGCGGCTGGCTGAGGTTGGCCTGGTACACCGTGGCGCTGCGCGACTGGGTGGCGGCAGGTTGTTCCAGGGCCGTGCGGGTATCGCTGACCTGGGCGCCGGCGCTGAGGTTGGGCAGCAGACCGGCACGGGCCTGGGGCACGCCTTCGCGGCGCGCCAGGTAATCGGCGCGAGCGGCGGCCAGGTCGGTGTTGTTGGCGGCGGCTTCCTGATACACCGACATCAGGTCGGTACGCACCGAGGGCGGCGCGGGGTCTGCCCAGGCCGTGGCGGTTGATGTGGCGGTCACGGCAACGGCCAGGGAGAGTCTGCGCAGCATGTCGGTGGATCCTAGAGGGGCAGTAGCAGGCGAGACTAAGCCCGGCCACCGGGGTGGTCAAGGCGCGGCGCCAGTGGCCGCAATGCGACCGGCGGGTCTGCTGGCGATTGCCGCCACCCGCGGCTGTCAGTAGACTGGCCGGGTTCTTGTCGGGGTGCCTCGAATCGGAGGCTGAGATCGGAGAGTTCCGGATCCCGTTGAACCTGATCAGGTTAAGGCCTGCGTAGGGAACAAGAGGTATCCGCTCCGGCACCCGCTGGATGGATTCCCCCACACCGCACTCGTGGTGTGCCCGCGCCCTGGCTGTTTGATCATGCCGGCGCTCGTCACGATCTCCGCATGTTCAAGCAGCTCGGGCCCGGCGTTGGCTCATCGCGCGTGCCCGTCAGGTTCTCCCCGACATCCAGCCGAGGAGCCAACCGATGAGCGTCAAACAACAACAGCAGAACCTCAGTGAGTCGGCCAAGGTCGACCAGCAGTCGATTCAGCCTTTCCCCCGTTCCCAGAAGATCTACGTGCAGGGCAGTCGCCCGGATATTCGCGTACCGATGCGCGAAATCAGCCTGGACGTCACGCCGACCGACTTCGGTGGCGAGATCAACGCCCCGGTCACCGTCTACGACACTTCCGGCCCCTACACCGACCCCAGCGTGACCATCGACGTGCGCAAGGGCCTGGTCGATGTGCGCAGCGCCTGGATTGAGGATCGTGGCGACACCGAGCGCCTGGATGGCCTGTCCTCCGAATTCGGTCAGCGCCGCCTGGCCGATGAAGAGCTGACCAAGATGCGCTTCGCCCACGTGCGCAACCCGCGCCGGGCCAAGGCTGGCAAGAACGTCAGCCAGATGCACTACGCACGTCAGGGCATCATCACGCCGGAGATGGAATACGTCGCCATCCGCGAGAACATGAAGCTCGCCGAGCACCGCGCAGCCGGTTTGCTGAACGAGCAGCATGGCGGCAACAGCTTTGGCGCCAGCATCCCCAAGGAAATCACCCCCGAGTTTGTGCGTGATGAAGTGGCCCGTGGCCGTGCCATCATCCCGGCCAACATCAACCACACCGAGCTGGAGCCGATGATCATCGGCCGCAATTTCCTGGTGAAGATCAACGGCAACATCGGCAACTCGGCGCTGGGCTCTTCCATTGAAGAAGAAGTCGCCAAGCTGACCTGGGGCATCCGCTGGGGCTCGGACACGGTAATGGACCTGTCCACCGGCAAGCATATCCACGAAACCCGCGAGTGGATCATCCGCAACTCGCCGGTACCGATCGGCACGGTACCGATCTACCAGGCATTGGAAAAGGTGAACGGTGTGGCCGAAGACCTGACCTGGGAGTTGTTCCGCGACACGCTGATCGAGCAGGCCGAGCAGGGTGTGGATTACTTCACCATTCATGCCGGCGTGCTACTGCGCTATGTGCCGCTGACCGCCAAGCGGGTCACCGGCATCGTCAGCCGCGGCGGCTCGATCATGGCCAAGTGGTGCCTGGCGCACCACAAGGAGAATTTCCTCTACACCCACTTCGAGGAAATTTGCGAAATCATGAAGGCCTACGACGTCAGCTTCTCGCTGGGCGACGGCCTGCGCCCCGGCTCGATTGCCGACGCCAACGACGCTGCCCAGTTCGGTGAGCTGGAAACCTTGGGCGAACTGACCAAGATCGCCTGGAAGCACGACGTGCAGTGCATGATCGAAGGCCCCGGCCACGTGCCGATGCAACTGATCAAGGAGAACATGGACAAGCAGCTCGAGTGCTGCGACGAGGCGCCGTTCTACACCCTCGGCCCGCTGACCACCGACATTGCGCCGGGCTACGACCACATCACCTCGGGCATCGGTGCGGCGATGATCGGCTGGTTCGGCTGCGCTATGCTCTGCTACGTGACCCCGAAGGAACACCTGGGCCTGCCGAACAAGGATGACGTCAAGACCGGCATCATCACCTACAAGATCGCCGCCCATGCTGCCGACCTGGCCAAAGGTCATCCGGGCGCGCAGATCCGCGACAACGCGCTGAGCAAGGCGCGTTTCGAGTTCCGCTGGGAAGACCAGTTCAACCTCGGCCTCGACCCGGACACCGCACGCGCCTATCACGACGAGACGCTGCCCAAGGAGTCGGCCAAGGTTGCCCACTTTTGCTCCATGTGCGGGCCGAAGTTCTGTTCGATGAAGATCACGCAGGAAGTACGCGAGTACGCCCGGGAGAACGGCCTGTCTGACGAGAGCAAGGCGGTGGAGGCGGGCTTCAAGGAGCAGGCCGAGCGTTTCAAGGAGGAGGGCTCGGTGATTTACCGGCAGGTGTAAAACTGCAGCCGCAAGCGCAATGAGCATCACGCTTGCAGCTGACTATCCCTCTTTAACGTGCTGCGCCGGGCATATATGCCGGGCGCAGGATGCCCTGCAGCTGGCTGTAAGGAATCAGAATTTCCGGGTGGCCGTCGGCGTAAGGCGCCAGGCGTGCCACGTCGTACTTGAGCATCACCGCATCGGGGTTCAGAGCGATGTTGGCGGTGCGCTCGAACGGCCAGGTCTTGCGGTACTCCGTATCGTTGCCGTGGCCCTGGGCGATCAGCCAGGCCTGGTGGGCGCGCGCGGCGATCTGCCAGAACGCCGCTTCCTCGCCCGGCACCAGCATGTCCTGCAGGCTCAGCACCTTGTTCTGCGTTCGGTCGTAGTTCAGGTAGGTGCGCCCGGGTACACCGTGGGCGCCGCCGATGAAGTGATAGCTGGACAGCTCGATCACCACCAGTTGGTCATGCTGGCTGAGTACCTTGGCCTGCAGGTAGCTGACCCAGCCCGGTTTGCCATTGGCCAGAAACTCGCGCTCGTGTTCGGCCAGCGACGCCGGGCGGTTGCCGGTGGCTGCTTTGACCAGGTCGAGCAGGGTGGCTTCGATGCGCGCATTGAGCGCGGGCTGGCCGGTTATTGGCTGCAGTTCCACATTGACCAGCGGGCAATCCTGGCCGCTGCAGTCGGCCGGCTTGTGTTCCCATTTCTCGTGGGTGGTGGCGATGCCTTCAGGCTGTTCGGAGCGGGACAGGCTCTGGCAGGCGCCAAGCAGCAGGGCGAGGCCGAGGAGGGCGCCGAGACGGGCAATGCGGGACATGTTCATGCAGGAAAAAGCCATTGGCAGAGGACGGGCGTTCGACTGCCTGACGGCAGGGTAGTTCGCGATTATTCGTCAATGCAGGCGGATCGGCCAGGCTTTCGCCGCATCGCTTGCCGGGGAGCCTTAACAGCCCCTAGGATGGCCCCATTGTGTACAGCTCAACGAGAGACCAGCAGATGACCGAAACCTTTACCCCCGGCCCGGACGCGGTGGAAATCATCGAGCGTGAGGAATGCTTTCGCGGGTTCTATCGCCTGGATCGTTTCCACCTGCGTCATCGGCAGTTCTCCGGCGAAATGGGTCCGGTGCTGCGTCGCGAACTGTTCATCCGCCACGACGCGGTGTGTGTGCTGCCCTACGACGCGGTAACCGACAGCGTGGTGCTGATCGAGCAGTTCCGGGTCGGCGCCATGCACAAGGCCACCAATCCCTGGCTGGTCGAACTGGTCGCCGGGCTGATCGACAAGAACGAAGAGCCGGACGAAGTCGCCCTGCGCGAAGCCGAGGAGGAGGCCGGCCTGACGCTGACCTCGCTGTGGCCGATGACACGCTACTTCCCGTCGCCCGGCGGCTCGGATGAATTCGTGCATCTGTTCCTCGGCCGCTGCGACAGCACTGGCGTAGGCGGCATCCACGGCCTGGAGGAAGAAGGCGAAGACATTCGCGTGCAGGTATGGCCCTTCGAGGATGCCCTGCAGGCGGTCAAGGACGGCAAGATCAACAACGCGGCGAGTATCATTGCCCTGCAGTGGCTGGCGCTCAACCGTGCCGAGGTCCGGGGTCTATGGGGTTGAATCTGCTGCGCGAGCGCTACCGGGTCGACTTGATCGAGCTGCAAGCGGCTTGCGAAGCCAACTATGCGCGGCTGATGCGCCTCTTGCCTGGCATGCGTGAGGCCCAGGGTGCGCGGCGCGTGGCTCTCAGTCAGGGCGAGCGGCAGCTGGGCGTGCTGGCTCTGGAGGTGGTCGAGAGCTGCCCCTATACCTCCACGGTGCAGGTGCGTCAGGAGCACAGCCTGCCGTGGCTGCCGGTGCCGCAGTTGGAAGTGCGCGTCTACCATGACGCGCGCATGGCCGAAGTCACCGGCGCCCAGAGCGCACGGCGCTTTCGCGGCATCTATCCCTATCCCAACGCCGCCATGCATCAGCCGGACGAGAAAACTCAGCTCAACGTGTTTCTCGGCGAATGGTTGAGCCACTGCCTGGCATGCGGGCACGAAACCGAGTCATTGATTTGATTGATGGCCTATGGCCATGAAAATGCATCGGCTTTCTGTGAACCAGTGCTTGTTTGCGGGTTTACCACCTCGTTTGACGCTTCCATAATTCGCACTCATTCAAGGAGACGTACCTTGGCGCGTGCGGCCGTTCCCCCCTCTGTCGATTCCTCGGTGCTGCTGGTGCAGCTCACCGACAGCCATCTGTTCGCCGATGACAGCGGCCGGCTGCTGGGCATGGACACCGCGGAAAGTCTGCGCCGGGTGGTCGAGCAGGTGCTCAAGGAGCAACCGGCCATCGACATGATCCTGGCCACCGGTGACCTGTCCCAGGACGGTACGGCGGCTTCCTACGCACGCTTCGTCGAGTTGAGCCACTCCATCGACGCCCCGGCCCGCTGGATTCCTGGCAACCATGACGACATTCACACCATGCAGGCCGCCTGCGTGGGCACCGATCTGCTCGAGCCGATCGTCGATCTGGGTAACTGGCGGGTCACGCTGCTCGACTCGTCGATCCCGGGCGCTGTGCCGGGTTACCTGCAGGAATCCCAGCTGGTGCTGCTGGAACGTGCGCTGAGCGAGGCGCCGGATCGTCATCACCTGATCTGCCTGCACCACCACCCGGTGGATATCGGCTGCCAGTGGATGGCGCCGATCGGCCTGCGTAATCCGGATGCGTTGTTCTCGCTGCTGCAACGCTTTCCCCAGGCGCGCGCCGTGCTCTGGGGCCACGTGCACCAGACCATCGACACCCGCCGTGGCGACCTGCGCCTGCTGGCGTCGCCGTCGACCTGCGTGCAGTTCACCCCGGGTAGTGAAGACTTCCAGGCCGACAGTGCGGCGCCAGGTTATCGCTGGCTGCGTCTGCACGACGACGGGCGCCTTGATACCGGCGTATCGCGGGTCGAAGGCTTCGTCTTCGAGCCCGACTACAACGTTGGCGGCTACTGAGACGCGCGGGCGGCAACAGCAGCGCTTGCAGCCTGCTGGCTGGCACTAGTAGCCTCCCGTTATGACCAATACCATTCTTTATATCCACGGCCTCAACAGTTCGCCGGTTTCCACCAAGGCCAGCCAGTTGATCGCCGCCATGACCGACCGCGGCCTGCAGAACCAGTTGCGGGTTCCGGCCCTGCATCACCATCCTCGCCAGGCCATCGCCCAGCTCGAAGCCCTGATCGCCGAGCTGGGACGCCCCACGCTGGTCGGCAGCTCCCTGGGCGGCTACTATGCGACCCACCTGGCCGAGCGGCACGGGCTCAAGGCGCTGCTGATCAACCCGGCGGTGCGGCCCCACGAGTTGTTCGACGGCTACCTGGGCACGCAGACCAACCATTACAGCGGCGAAACCTGGGAACTGACCGAGGACCACGTGGCGGCCCTGGCTGAACTGGCCGTCGAGCCGCCTGCGGACCCGGCGCGTTATCAGGTGTGGCTGCAGACCGGCGACGAAACCCTCGACTACCGGCGCGCCCAGGCCTATTACCGGCACTGCGCCCTGCGCATCGAAGCGGGTGGCGACCACGGTTTCCAGGGTTTCGCCGAGCGCCTGCCGATGTTGTTCGCCTTTGCCGGCATTGCGCCCGCCAGCTGAGCGGGCGCTGCCAATCCCCGATCAATCAGAGCATTGCAGAGACCCATGGCCCAGCAAAACGCCTACAACGCCGATGCCATCGAAGTGCTTTCCGGCCTCGACCCGGTGCGCAAGCGCCCGGGGATGTACACCGACACCACTCGCCCCAACCACCTGGCCCAGGAAGTCATCGACAACAGTGTCGACGAAGCCCTGGCCGGCCACGCCAAGTCCATTCAGGTGATCCTCCACGAGGACAACTCCCTGGAAGTGATCGACGACGGCCGTGGCATGCCGGTGGACATCCACCCTGAAGAAGGCGTGCCCGGTGTCGAGCTGATCCTTACCAAGCTGCACGCCGGCGGCAAGTTCAGCAACAAGAACTACCAGTTCTCCGGCGGCCTGCACGGTGTCGGCATCTCGGTGGTCAACGCCTTGTCGACCCGCGTGGAGGTGCGCGTCAAGCGCGACGGCAGCGAGTACTCCATGGCCTTCGCCGACGGTTTCAAGGCCAGCGACTTGGAAGTGATCGGCAGCGTCGGCAAGCGCAACACCGGCACCAGCGTGCACTTCTGGCCGGACGCCAAGTATTTCGATTCCCACAAGTTCTCGGTCAGCCGCCTCAAGCACGTGCTCAAGGCCAAGGCCGTGCTGTGCCCCGGCCTGGCGGTGAGCTTCCACGACAAGGCCAGTAACGAAAAAGTCGAGTGGCTGTACGAAGACGGCCTGCGCTCGTACCTGGTCGATGCGGTCAGCGAATTCGAGCGCCTGCCCAACGAGCCCTTCTGCGGCAGCCTGGCCGGCAACAAGGAAGCCGTGGACTGGGCGCTGCTGTGGCTGCCCGAAGGCGGCGACGCGGTGCAGGAAAGCTACGTCAACCTGATCCCCACGGCCCAGGGCGGCACCCACGTCAACGGCCTGCGTCAGGGCCTGCTGGACGCCATGCGCGAGTTCTGCGAGTTCCGCAACCTCTTGCCGCGTGGCGTCAAACTGGCGCCTGAAGACGTCTGGGAGCGCATCGCCTTCGTCCTGTCGATGAAGATGCAGGATGCCCAGTTCTCCGGACAGACCAAGGAGCGCCTGTCGTCTCGCGAGGCCTCGGCGTTCGTTTCCGGTGTGGTCAAGGACGCCTTCAGTCTGTGGCTCAACGCCCACCCGGAATTCGGCCAGCAGCTCGCCGAACTGGCTATCAGCAATGCCAGCCGCCGCCTCAAGGCGGGCAAGAAGGTCGAGCGCAAGAAGATCACCCAGGGCCCGGCGCTGCCCGGCAAGCTGGCCGATTGTGCTGGCCAGAACCCGCTGCGCTGCGAGCTGTTCCTGGTCGAGGGGGATTCGGCCGGCGGCAGCGCCAAACAGGCGCGGGACAAGGAGTTTCAGGCGATCATGCCGCTGCGCGGCAAGATCCTGAACACCTGGGAAGTGGACGGCGGCGAGGTGCTGGCCAGCCAGGAGGTGCATGACATCGCCGTGGCCATAGGTATCGACCCCGGCTCCAACGATCTCTCCGGGCTGCGCTACGGCAAGATTTGCATCCTCGCCGACGCCGACTCCGACGGCCTGCACATCGCCACGCTGCTCTGCGCGCTGTTCGTGCGCCACTTCCGACCGCTGGTCGACGCCGGTCATGTCTACGTGGCCATGCCGCCGCTGTACCGCATCGATCTGGGCAAGGACATCTACTACGCCCTCGACGAGGCCGAGCGCGACGGCATTCTCGATCGCCTGGTGGCCGAGAAGAAGCGTGGCAAGCCCCAGGTCACCCGCTTCAAGGGTCTGGGCGAGATGAACCCGCCGCAGCTGCGCGAAACCACCATGGACCCCAACACCCGCCGCCTGGTGCAGCTGACCCTCGAAGACTTCGAGGGCACCCGCGAAGTGATGGACATGCTGCTGGCCAAGAAGCGCGCCGGCGACCGCAAATCCTGGCTGGAGTCCAAGGGCAACCTGGCTGAGGTGTTGCTCTGATGCGCCGACTGGCCGGCGCCCTGCTGCTCGCTGCCATGACGCCGGTACTGGCCGACATGCCGCCGCTGGAAGAGCTCAAGCTGGTCAGCGAGCACCCGGTAGACGGTATGGATGCTGGCAACCTGTCGGGCCTGGCCTGGTGCGGCGATGCGCTGTGGGCGGTGTCCGACCGTGAAGATGATCGCCTGTACCGCCTGGATTCCTCGGCCACCGTCTGGCAGGCCGAAGCCGAGCGTTTCGTGGCGCCGCCCGCGCCGTCGATGCCGTTGCCCTGGGGCCTGCGCATGCGCACCTGGATGGCCGGGCTGGTGCGCGGCGGGCATCTTGACTTCGAAGGCATTGCCTGTGACGCCAGGGGCGATCGCTACCTGGTCAGCGAAGCCCGCGCGGCGGTGCTGCAGGTGCCGCCAGCCGCCGACGCGCAGTGGCTGAACCTGCCTGAAGGCATGGTGCGCCAGGCCCGGGCCAGCGGCATGCTGCTGAACTTCAACGCGCTGTTCGAAGGCATCGCCATCGACCCGGCCGGCGAGCGCCTGTGGCTGGCGGCGGAAAAGGAGCGTCGTGGCCTGGTGATTGTGCATAACCGCAACAACGCCTGGCGCTGCGAGGGTGGTTGCGTGCTGCTCAACGAGGGCGGTGAAGAAATCTCGCCCGAAGCGCTGGGCGGCCGGTCCGCGCCGGTGGACTTCTCCGATGTGGCCTTCTTCGAGGAGAAACTCTACACCCTGGAGCGCCAGGCCCATCGCATCTGCCGGCGCACGCCGGCCAATGGCGAGGTCGAGCGCTGCTGGTCGTTCGTCGCCGAAGCGCTGACCGACGCGCGCCGCTATCCCGTGCATTACGGCATGGCCGAGGCGTTGTCCGTTGACGCGCAGGGCGCCTGGATCGGCGTCGACAACGGTAGCCAAACCCGCAGCGATGGCGAGAAGCGCCCGATCGTCTGGCGCTTCGCCGCACCGGCCGGTGGCTGGGGTGCCGTGCAGTGAGCGAGCAGACCGTCGGGCGTCGAGCCGGCCGGGTGATGCTGGTGCTCGCCTGGGGCGCCGGCCTGCTGTTGGCCACGCATTTCTTCGGCAAGTGGGAAGAGGACAAGAGCCATCCCAATCGCCAGCCGGAATCGGTGCACGGCAGCGGCTACGTCGAAGTGCGCCTGGCCAGCAGCCCCGGCGGCCATTACCGGGTCGACGGGCAGATCAACGGCGAGGCGGCGAGCTTTCTGCTCGACACCGGCGCCACCCAGGTGGCGATTCCCAGCCAGGTCGCCAGCGATCTTGGCTTGCAAGCCGGCGCGCCGGTGCAGATCCGTACCGCCAACGGCATCGCCACGGCGCATCGCACGCGCCTGGAGCGTCTGCAACTCGGCGATATCGTGCTGCACGACGTGTCGGCGTTGATCGCCCCGGGCATGGATGGCGATGAGATCCTGCTGGGCATGAGCGCCTTGAAACAACTCGAATTCAGTCAGAAGGGCGGCAGCCTGGTGCTGCGCCAATCAACCTTGCAATGAGGCACGCATGAGCGAAACCCTCGATCTGAGCCTGGACGGCGTCGAACGCCGTTCCCTTGCCGACTTCACCGAGCAGGCTTATCTCAATTACTCCATGTACGTGATCATGGATCGCGCGCTGCCGCATATCGGCGACGGTCTGAAGCCCGTGCAGCGCCGTATCGTCTATGCCATGAGCGAACTGGGCCTGGACGCCGACGCCAAGCACAAGAAGTCGGCGCGTACCGTCGGCGACGTGCTCGGCAAGTTCCACCCCCACGGCGACAGCGCCTGCTACGAAGCCATGGTGCTGATGGCGCAGCCGTTCAGCTACCGCTATACGCTGGTCGACGGTCAGGGCAACTGGGGTGCGCCGGACGATCCCAAGTCCTTCGCCGCCATGCGCTACACCGAGGCGCGCCTGTCGCGCTATTCCGAGGTGCTGCTCAGCGAGCTGGGCCAGGGCACCGTGGACTGGGTGCCGAACTTCGACGGCACCCTGAACGAGCCGGCGACCCTGCCGGCACGGCTTCCCAACCTGCTGCTCAACGGCACCACCGGCATCGCCGTGGGCATGGCCACCGACGTACCGCCGCACAACCTGCGCGAAGTGGCCGCCGCTTGCGTGCGCCTGATCGACGAGCCCAACGCCACGGTCGAACAGCTGTGCGAACACGTACAGGGTCCGGATTACCCGACCGAGGCGGAAGTCATCACGCCGCGTGCCGACCTGCTGAAGATCTACGAAACCGGCCGCGGCTCGGTGCGCATGCGCGCCGTGTACAGCGTCGAAGACGGCGACATCGTGGTCACCGCGCTGCCGCATCAGGTCTCCGGTTCCAAGGTGCTGGAGCAGATCGCCAGCCAGATGCAGGCCAAGAAACTGCCGATGGTCGCCGACCTGCGCGACGAGTCGGACCACGAGAACCCGTGCCGCATCGTTATCATCCCGCGTTCCAATCGCGTCGATGCCGACGAGCTGATGACTCACCTGTTCGCCACTACCGATCTGGAATCCAGCTACCGGGTCAACACCAACGTCATCGGCCTGGATGGCAAGCCTCAGGTCAAGAACCTGCGGCAGATGCTCGTCGAATGGTTGCAGTACCGCCTGGGCACCGTGCGCCGCCGCCTGCAGTTCCGTCTGGACAAGGTCGAGAAGCGCCTGCACCTGTTGGAAGGCTTGCTGGTCGCCTTCCTCAATCTCGACGAAGTGATCCACATCATCCGTACCGAGGAGCATCCCAAGGCGCGCCTGATCGAGCGTTTCGAACTGAGCGAGATCCAGGCCGACTACATCCTCGACACCCGTCTGCGTCAGCTGGCGCGTTTGGAAGAGATGAAGCTGCGCAGCGAGCAGGACGAGCTGCTGAAGGAGCGCGACAAGCTGCTGGCCTTGCTGGGCAGCGAAGCCAAGCTGAAGAAGCTGGTACGCAAGGAAATTCTCGAGGACGCCGAGAAGTACGGCGACGACCGCCGTTCGCCGATCGTCGCCCGCGCCGAAGCCCGCGCCCTGTCGGAAACCGAGCTGATGCCGACCGAGCCGGTCACCGTGGTGATTTCCGAAAAGGGCTGGGTGCGCTGCGCCAAGGGCCATGATATCGACGCCACCGGCCTGTCCTACAAGGCTGGCGACGGCTTCAAGGCCGCGGCGCCCGGGCGCTCGAACCAGTACGCGGTGTTCATCGATTCCACCGGGCGCAGTTACTCGCTGGCCGCCCATTCGCTGCCGTCGGCCCGTGGCCAGGGCGAGCCGCTGACCGGCCGTCTGACACCGCCGCCGGGCGCCTCCTTTGAGTGCGTGCTGCTGCCCGATGATGAGGCGCTGTACGTGATCGCCTCCGATGCCGGCTACGGTTTCGTGGTCAAGGGCGAGGACCTGCAGGCCAAGAACAAGGCCGGCAAGGCGCTGCTCAGTTTGCCCAATGGTGCGCGCGTGGTGCCGCCACGGCCGCTGAATAACCGCGAGGAAGACTGGCTGGCGGCGGTGACCACCGAAGGCCGCCTGTTGCTGTTCAAGGTCGCCGACCTGCCGCAACTGGGCAAGGGCAAGGGCAACAAGATCATCGGCATTCCCGGTGACCGCGTGGCCAGCCGCGAGGAGTACCTCACCGACCTGGCGGTGCTGCCGGCGGGCGCCACTCTTGTATTGCAAGCTGGCAAGCGTACGCTGTCCTTGAAGGCCGATGACCTCGAGCACTACAAGGGCGAGCGCGGCCGGCGCGGCAACAAATTGCCGCGTGGTTTCCAGCGTGTGGACGGCCTGTTGGTCGAGTAACCCTGCTGGCCAATGGCCTGGGGCTGGAGTTCGCGGGCGGTTTATCGGATGATACCGCCCCTCGCATGCCCGCCGGACGGTGGGCCATCTGCCATCCTTTATTCAAGTCGTCGGGTGGCAGGCGCATTGCATGTGTACAGGGATTATTTGCACCGCGCAGGCGTAAGCCGGCGTGGTGATTCACCTATTTTTGTATTGGCATGTTCACCTGCCACGATCGCTGGCCCCGCTGCCAGCTGGAAGACATTGATGATTGCTAAGCGGCTTCCTCTCACCCTGCTTCTCACCGGTCTGCTGATGCTGACCGGCTGTTCGCACCTGATGCCCGTATCCCTCTATCAGCTCGACGGCGGCCCGGCGGCCACCAAGACGGCGGACAAGGATGGCATGAGCGTATTGCTGGGCCCGATTACCGTGGCCGATTACCTGCAGCGTGAAGCTCTGCTGCAACGCCAGGATGACGGCAGCCTGAGCCCCGCGAT
The DNA here is from genome assembly GCF_900112645.1 of Phytopseudomonas straminea. Taxonomy (GTDB): domain Bacteria; phylum Pseudomonadota; class Gammaproteobacteria; order Pseudomonadales; family Pseudomonadaceae; genus Aquipseudomonas; species Aquipseudomonas straminea. Next base: position 69,691 of record NZ_FOMO01000009.1, read on the forward strand.
GACCTCGCGCTGGGCCGGCAGTCTGGCCACGGACCTGGATCGTCAGGTGCTGCGCCAGCTGTCCAACCGCATCAACAGCCAGCGCCTGGTGCTGGCCTCGGACAACCCCAACTACAAGGCCCAGGTGCAGGTGCTGCTGTCCATTACCCGCCTGGATTCCGGCCCGCGCCAACCGGCGGTGCTCGAAGGTCAATGGCGCCTGGTCGGCCGTGACGGGCAGTTGCTCGACACCCGCCTGGTGCACCTGGAAGAGAAGCACAAGGGTCCGATCGCCGATCAGGTGCGTGCCCAAAGCGCTGTAGTGCAGCAACTGGTCGACCAGTTGGCCACTGCGGTGAAGAACAGCGGCAGCAATCCGATTGCCGCCGAAGAACCGCGTCGCAAGGCGCCGGTGCCGGCTGCACGGCAGGAACCACCGAAGATGCCGGTGGCCGAGCCGATTCGTATCGACGCCGAAGTGTTTCGCTTTTGAGGCTGACGGGTCAGGCTTGGCCTGACCCGTTTTCGCCTTCCTCACGCTGGTAACCTTCCAGCACGCCCGCCGTGCTTATCGCCTCGTCGAGAAATACGGTCACAGCCGGATGCGCGCGCGCGCCCTTGCGGTAGGCCAGAAAGATCTTGCGCTGGATCGCCGGTGCCAGGCGCACGGCTGTGACGCCTTCCACCGGCCTGAGCAGGCGCAGGCCGGAAACCACCGAAATCGAATTGCCCGAGGCGACCATCGCCGCGACCATTTCGAAGCCCGCACAGTGGGCGTTGATGCGCGGCGTGAAGCCCGAGCGGCGGCACAGGTTGGCGATGAATTCGCCGAACGAGCTGTTGGTGGAGTCCAGCGCCCAGGCTTCATCTTGCAGGTCGGCAATGGTCAGCGTGGTGCGCGAAGCCAGCGGGTGGTTGGTCGGCAGCAGCACATGCAGGCGGTCCTCGGTCAGCGGAATCAGTTCGTAATGTTCCTGGCGCGCCTTGCTGGCGCCGGCCAGGTCATCGACCACCGCCACGTCGATCTGCCAGGCGCTCAGGGCGCTGAGGCTTTCCTGAGGCTCCAGGTCGGCGACCACCACTTCCAGGCGCGGGTAGGCCTGGCGCAGGTTGTGCACGATGGGCGCGACCAGCGCCACGGCGATGGACGGGAAGGCGGCAACGCGCAGCTCACCGGCGATCTCGCTGCGCAGCTGCGCCAGTTCCGAGCGCGCCTCGTCGAGAATCACCAGAATCCGCTCCACGTGGGCCACCAGCCGGGTACCGGCGGGCGTGAGCGCCACGCCGCGGCCACGCCGCTCGATTAACGCCACATCCGCCTCACGTTCCAGCTGGGCGACCTGCTGGGACACCGCCGAGGGCGTCAGGTGCAGAAACTCGGCGGTCGCCGCCATGGTGCCGCAACGGGCCAGTTCGCGAAGGGTGCGCAGGCGGATCAGATCCATGGGTGATACCTGAAAGGTAAGAATTACTAATCAATATAGTAAGAATAAATCAGTATACATAATGGAATGGCAGTCTTAGATTTTTCCTGTCGACGGTACGTAACCGGGTATCCGTCTCAACTCACAGAAGAAAAATACAGCCATGGCCGTCAGCGTATTCGACCTGTTCAAAGTGGGCATCGGCCCATCGAGCTCACACACCGTTGGCCCGATGCGTGCGGCCGCCCTGTTCACCCATGCATTGGAAAACCAGGGCCACATGCCCAATGTGGTGCGTGTGGTCGCCGAGCTGTACGGTTCGCTGGGCGCCACTGGCAAGGGCCATGGCAGTGACAAGGCGGTACTGCTCGGCCTTAGCGGCTATGAGCCGGATACCGTGGATGTCGAGCAGGTTCCTGGCTATATCGATGCCATTCGCACCGATAAGCGCATCACCTTGCCTGGTGGTCATTCGGTCGCTTTCAACGAGAAGACCGACCTCAAGATGATCCGCAAGGCGCTGCCGCTGCACGCCAACGGCCTGCGCTTCGCCGCCTTCGATGAGGCCGGGCTGCAGGTGCACGAGGCCACCTATTACTCGGTAGGCGGCGGTTTCGTGGTCAGCGAGGCGGTGCTCGCCGACGGCTCCAAGCACAAGGTCATCGCGCCGGACGCCACTACGCTGCCGCTGCCGTTTCGCACTGGTGCCGACCTGCTGCGTCTGAGCCGCGAGCATGGCGTGGGCATCGCCGAGATCATGCGCCGCAACGAGCGCCACTGGCGCACCGATGAAGAAATCGATAACGGTCTGCTGGGGATCTGGAAGGTGATGCAGGGCTGCGTCGAGCGCGGCTGCCGTACCGAAGGCATTCTGCCCGGCGGCTTCAAGGTGCGTCGCCGGGCGGCGATCCTGGCGCGCAAGCTGGGCGGCTTCCAGCGCAGCTACACCGAAGATCCGCTGCGCATGCTCGACTGGGTCAACCTCTGGGCCCTGGCGGTGAACGAAGAAAACGCAGCGGGTGGCCGCGTGGTGACCGCGCCCACCAACGGCGCCGCCGGCATCATCCCCGCCGTGCTGCATTACTACGCCAACGCGATTTCCGGTGCCAACGAGCGCGGCGTCATCGATTTTCTGCTCACCGCTGGCGCCATCGGCATTCTTTACAAGGAAAACGCTTCGATCAGCGGTGCCGAAGTGGGTTGCCAGGGCGAGGTCGGCGTGGCCTGTTCGATGGCTGCCGGTGCGCTGTGCGCGGTGCTTGGCGGCACTCCGGAGCAGGTCGAGAACGCCGCGGAAATCGGCATGGAGCACCACCTGGGCCTGACCTGCGACCCGGTCGGCGGCCTGGTACAGATCCCCTGCATCGAGCGTAACGCCATCGCTTCGGTAAAGGCCATCAACGCCGCACGCATGGCGCTGTATGGCGATGGTTCGCACTACGTGAGTCTGGACAAGGTGATCAAGACCATGCGCGAAACCGGCGCCGACATGCTGACCAAGTACAAGGAAACCGCCCGTGGCGGCCTGGCGGTGAATATCGTCGAGTGCTGAACCGAGCGCCTGCGCAAGCTACCGGATGCGCGGCCTGAAGGTCGCGCATCCTGCTTCACCCGTTCCACAACAATAACAAGTGAGATCCACCTGCATGACCATTCAAGCCATCCTGATGGCGCTGATTCCAGTCCCTCTCCTTGAGCCCGCTCGCCTCGGCTCTGCCACGTCAACAACGAACCCGGGCTGCCCTATCCGCAGCTCGTGAAGCCGAGCGCGCTGCGTTCGGCCTGCATTCGTTCTTGTCTTCTGTCGCTCTAGCTCGCTAGATCGTTAGCAGGCTCATATAATCGCCGGTTGTTTTGGAGTGACCTGCCCGGTTGGCGCGGCCCATGCCCTTGCTGACCTGTCCCCAATGCAACCAAGCCTCGAATTCTGGACAGCGTCTACAACATGAATACCTTAAAACGCATTGCTTCCGCCTACTCGAACACCAGCCTGGTGCTACGCATCTTCATCGGCCTGGTGCTCGGCATTCTGCTCGCCTACTTCGCCCCTGATGCGGCCCTCAAGGTCGGCCTGCTCGGCGAGCTGTTCGTCCTGGCCCTGAAGGCCGTTGCACCGGTGTTGGTGCTGGTGCTGGTGACTTCCTCCCTGGCGGCCCATCAGAGCGGCCAGCCGACCCACATTCGCCCGGTGCTGCTGATGTACCTGATCAGCACCTTCAGCGCCGCGGCCCTGGCAGTGTGCGCCAGCTTCCTGTTTCCCACCATGCTGTCGCTGGATGTCGGAGCGGCCGAAGGCAACCCGCCGGGCAGCATCATCGACGTGCTGCACAATCTGCTGACCAGCATCTTCGTCGGCCCGATCCAGGCGCTCAACACCTCCAACTACATCGCCATCCTCGCCTGGGCGATCGCACTGGGTCTGTTCCTGCGTAATGCTGCGCCAAGCACCCGCACCATGCTGCATGACCTGTCGGGCGCCTTTACCCAGGTGGTGCGCTTCGTCATCAACCAGGCCCCGATCGGCATCTTCGGCCTGGTGTCCAGCACCCTGGCCCAGTCCGGTTTCGATGCGCTTTACGGCTACGCGCGACTGCTGATGGTGATGATCGGCTGCATGCTGGTCGTGACCCTGGTCATCAACCCGCTGCTGGCCTACCTGAAGATGCGCCGCAACCCATACCCGCTGCTGTTCACCGTGTTGCGCGAAAGCGCGGTGACGGCCTTCTTCACTCGCAGCTCGGCGGCCAACATTCCGGTCAACCTGCGCCTGTGCGAGAAGCTCAAGCTGGACAAGGACACCTACTCGATCACCATCCCGCTGGGCGCGACCATCAACATGGCCGGCGCGGCGATCACCATCTCCGTGATGGCCCTGGCGACTACTCACACTCTGGGCATCAACGTCGACCTGCCGACCGCGCTGCTGCTGTGCGTGGTGTCGTCCCTGGCGGCGGCGGGCGTATCCGGTGTGGCCGGTGGGTCGTTGCTGCTGATCCCGATGGCCACCAGTCTGTTCGGCATCGACACCGAAATCGCCATGCAGGTAGTCGCCATCGGCTTCGTCATCGGCGTGGTGCAGGATTCCTTCGAAACGGCGCTCAACTCCCACACCGACGTGGTGTTCACTGCGGCGGTGTCCTATGCGGGGGAGGCGCAGGCCGGTCAGGTCGATGCCTGACCTGCTCTGCTAAGAAAAAACGCGCCCTTGGGCGCGTTTTTTATGAGCGACTGCCGGCTATACGTATTGTGCGGCGGCGTAGCCCGAGGCCCAGGCCCACTGGAAGTTGAAGCCGCCCAGATGGCCGGTGACGTCCAGCACCTCGCCGACGAAGTAGAGTCCCGGTGATTTCAGCGACTCCATGGTCTTGGACGACACCTCGCGGGTGTCGACGCCGCCCAGGGTGACTTCCGCCGTGCGGTAGCCCTCGGTGCCGGCCGGCACCAGCTGCCAGTCCGAGAGACGTTCGGCGATCGCCTTCAGCTCCGCCGGGGTGTATTGCTTCATCGGCTTGGAGGCGAACCAGTGTTCGGCCAAGAGGCCGGCCATCTTCTTGGTGAACAGCTCGCCCAGCAGGGTTTTCAGTTCGCTGTTGGGCCGTTCGCGCTGCTGGGTCTGTAGCCACTCGGGCAGGTCGATATGCGGCAGCAGGTCGATGCTGACCGTATCGCCGGGCTGCCAGTAGGAGGAAATCTGCAGAATCGCCGGGCCGCTGAGGCCGCGGTGGGTGAACAGTATGTTCTCCACGAAGCTCTGGCCGTTGCAGCTGACCCGGCAATCTTCCACTGAAGTGCCTGAGAGCTCCGTGCACAGGGTTTTCAGTTGCGGGTCTGTGAGCGTGAACGGCACCAGGCCGGCGCGGGTCGGTAGCAGTTCGTGGCCGAACTGGCGAGCAATCTGGTAACCGAAGCCAGTGGCGCCCAGGGTCGGGATCGACAGCCCGCCAGTGGCGATCACCAGGGATTGGCAGGCGACCGCGCCGAGGCTGGTGGTTAGCCGGTAGCCATTTTCGGCGCGCTCGATGGCGGTCACCGACGTGTCCAGACGCAGGTCGACGCCGGTCTGCGCGCATTCATCGAGCAGCATGGCGAGGATGTCGCTGGATTTGTTATCGCAGAACAGCTGGCCGAGCTTCTTCTCGTGGTAGGGCACGCCGTGCTTGGCGACCAGAGCGATGAAATCCCACTGGGTGAAGCGCGCCAGGGCGGATTTGCAGAAATGCGGGTTGTGCGACAGAAAGTTGCCGGGCTCGCAGTACATATTGGTGAAGTTGCAGCGCCCGCCGCCGGACATCAGGATCTTCTTGCCGGCCTTGTTGGCGTGGTCGAGCAGCAGCACGCGCCGCCCGCGAGCTGCGGCGGTCATCGCGCACATCAGTCCGGCGGCGCCGGCACCGATGATGACAACCTGGGGTGAAAGCACGGCATGTTCCTCATACGCTGGGGCGCCGGCGTGGCTGGGCCGGCGCGAAACGGCGCAGTTTACCTGAAGGCATGCGGACGCTGTGGAGGCCAGCCTGGCCGCGCGTCCGGCTGGCAGGATTCTTCGAACCGTGGCTGCGCGATTCAGGTCTAGCAGATAAGCGTCAATCGCGAGCTGGGCTGGCGATTTGCCGCTATCTTGTCTATCAGCCTTATTGCCGTGTTCTTTCGCGGCTTCCTTCCCGTCCACCCTGCAGGGCTTGCCACCAATTGAAAATCGGGCGTGTCTGGTTGCTGTCGCTGGTGTTGTTGCCGTGGGTTGCCAATGCGCAGCCTCTGCGTCTGGTCGCCGACAGTTGGCCGCCGTTCACCGATCAGCGCCTACCCGGCGGCGGTTTGGCGGTGGAGCTGGTAAGCACCGCACTCACGCGTGCCGGCTACGCCAGCGACTACCGTGAAGTGCCCTGGCAGCGTGCCGTGCTGGGCCTGCAACGTGGCGACTACGATGTGCTGATCACCGCCTGGTACAGCCGGGAGCGCGAGGGCTTCGGTCATTTCTCGGCGCCTTATCTGGTCAACCGTATTCGTGTGGTACAGCGCAAGGGCGGCGGCGTCATCTTCAATCAGCTCGCCGACCTGCATGCCCACGAGATTGCCGTGCGCCGCGGCTATGCCTACTCGCCGGCGTTCATGGCCGACGACCAGTTGCAGACGGTCGAGGTCAGCAGCTTCGAGAGTGCCGCGCAGATGGTGCACCACGGCCGGGTGGAGCTGGCGCTGGAGGATGAGTACGTGGCGCGCTTTCTGTACAACAACGCGCTGCGCGACATAGCCGACGACCTCGAGTTTCTGCCGATGCCGCTGAGCGAGAACGGCCTGCACATTCTCATTCGCCTGACTCACGGCGAGCATGCCGAGATCGCTCGCCGTTTCGATGCCGCCATCGCCGCCATGCAGGCGGACGGCAGCTATGCGGCGATCATGGCGCGCTACGGCTTGCAGTGAGCGGTCATTGCCAGACGGTGCGCCCGCGGCCCTGGCGCTTGGCCTGGTAGAGCTGCTGGTCCGCCAGGTGCAGCAGGCTTTCCAAGTCTTCGGGTGCGCCATGGTAGATGCCGGCGCTGAATGACAGCGGCGGCGCGCTGGCGGCGTATTTCACCTGCCGGCATTGTTCGCGCAGTTCATCGAGCGCCAGGCGCAATGACTCGCCATCCTGCGGACTGACCATGGCGAACTCTTCGCCGCCCAGGCGGCCGAGCAGCGTGTCCGGAAAGGCCGCCCGAAACGCCCGACTGAAGCCGATCAGCGCGGCATCGCCGGCCGCGTGGCCGTATTCATCGTTGATCTGCTTGAACAGGTCCATGTCCAGCATCGCCACGCTCAGGTTGTGGCCGCTGCGCTGCGCCTGCTGGAACTGCTGGATGCCTTGCTCGTAGAAGGCGCGGCGGTTGTTCAGACCGGTCAGGGCGTCGTACTGCGCGGCCTTTTTCAGGGCGCGCAGCATGTCGCGGCGCTCCAGGGTGAACATCACCCGGCAGGTCAGCTCTTCGGGGCAGAACGGCTTGCGCAGGAAGTCATCGGCGCCGTGCTTGATGAACATGGCGCTCAGCGAGCCCTTGGTGTCGGCGGACAGGCCGAGGATCACCAGGTCGTTGCGCTTCATCTTCTGGCGCAGCAGCTTGACCAGCTCGAAGCCGCTGATGCCCGGCATGCTGTGGTCGACCACCAGCATGTCGACATCCGGCTGCTCCTTGAGAATGCGCAGGGCTTCATCGCCGTCGTGGGCGTCGATGATCTGGTAGCGGTGCGGCACCAGCACGTGGCGGATGAAGTTGCGGGTGGCCTCGGAGTCCTCGGCGACCAGGATTTTCACGTGGCTGTTGCTCTCCAGGCGATGCAGTAGCCGGAACGCATACTCGTAGGAGTGCTGGCTTTCCTTGAGCACGTAGTCGACCACGCCCTTGAGCAGGAGCTCGTCGCGGCGCTTCTCGTTGTACGAGCCGCTGAGCACGATGCAGGGCAAACCGTAGCGCATCACCAGGTCGACGCTTTCGCCATCCGGTGCATCGGGCAGGTGCAGGTCGACGATGGCGGCGAAGAACAGTTCGGCCGAGGCTTCGAGCATCATCTCGGCTTCAGCGAGGGAGGCGCAGAACACTGGTTGCAGGTTCGGCTCGTGGCGAAACAGGTGCTCGAGGATCTTGAGCACCAGCGGGCTGTCTTCGATGACCAGAATATTGCGCACGGAGCCCCCTATACCCGCTCTGCCGATAGCTTGAGTCTAGAGCGTGCGCACGCGTAGCGAGCGACCTTTTATCTTGCCTTCGCTGAGACATTTGAGCGCTTGCACGGCCAGGCTGCGTTCAACGGCGACATAGGCCTGGAAGTCGAAGATGGCGATCTTGCCGACCTTCGCGCCAGGGATGCCACCTTCGCCGGTCAGGGCACCGAGAATATCGCCGGGGCGCAGCTTGTCCTTGCGCCCGGCGCCGATGCACAGCGTCATCATCAGCGGCTGCAATGGCGCGCCGCCCTGGTGTTTCAGGCTGCTCAGCGGGTGCCAGTTCAGCGGCGATTTCTGCAGGTTCTCGATGGCTTGGGCGCGATGACCTTCGGCCGGGGCGACCAGGCTCACCGCCAGGCCTTTCTCGCCGGCACGGCCAGTACGACCTACGCGGTGGATATGAATTTCCGAATCGCGCGCCAGTTCGACGTTGATCACCATGTCCAGGGCGTCGATATCCAGGCCGCGGGCGGCCACGTCGGTGGCGACCAGTACCGACAGGCTGCGGTTGGCGAACATCGCCAGCACCTGGTCGCGGTCACGTTGCTCCAGGTCGCCATGCAGGGCGGCGGCGGAGATGCGCTTGGCGGTGAGATGGTCGACCACCTCCTGGCACTGCTGTTTGGTGAAGCAGAAGGCCACGCAGGAGGTCGGGCGGAAGCAGTTGAGCAGCTTGACCACGGCGTCCAGGCGGTCTTCCGGGGCGATTTCGTAGAAGCGCTGTTCGATCTGGCTGTCGTCGTGCAGCGCCTCGACCTTGACCTGCTGCGGATTGCGCATGAAGGTCGCCGACAGCTGCTTGATACCGGCTGGGTAGGTGGCCGAGAACAGCAGCGTCTGGCGGCGCTCAGGGGTCTGGCCGATGATCTCGGCGATGCTGTCGTAGAAGCCCATGTCGAGCATGCGGTCGGCTTCGTCGAGCACCAGGGTGTTGAGGCCATCCAGCGTCAGAGTACCTTTGGCCAGGTGTTGCTGCACACGACCCGGGGTGCCGACGATGATCTGCGCGCCATGCTCCAGGGAGCCGATTTGTGGGCCCATGGGCACACCACCACACAGGGTGAGAATCTTGATGTTGTCCTCGCTGCGCGCCAGGCGGCGCAATTCCTTGGCGACCTGGTCGGCCAGCTCTCGGGTCGGGCACAGCACCAGCGCCTGGCAGCCGAAGTAGCGCGGATTGAGCGGCGCCAGCAGGCCGATGCCGAAGGCCGCGGTCTTGCCGCTACCGGTCTTGGCCTGGGCGATCAGGTCCATGCCCTTGAGCATCACTGGCAGGCTCTGCGCCTGGATGGGCGTCATCTGCGCGTAACCGAGGGACTCGAGGTTCGCCAGCATGGCGGGCGACAGGGCAAGCGAGGAGAAAGCGGTGGCGGTCACGGTACGGGCCTGAAGAGCGTTCGAAAAGAGCGCTAGTGTAACAGGCGCCACGCCATGGCCTGCCGACTGCTCGTCATTCGTCGACGTCTACCTTCACCCGTCTGGCGCTGCGCCCGCCTTCTGGTGCCAGCTGCAGGAAGATGCCGGCCGCCAGGATGGTCAACAGGCCGATGCACAGGTAGGTCGACTTGAAGGCGCTGAGCACGCCGCCGGCCGCATCCGGGTTGTCCAGGCTGAAGCCGCTGAGCAGCGCGGCGCCGGTGGCGATACCCATGCTGATCGACAGCTGTACCACCACCGACAGCAGGCCGTTACCGCTGCTGGCCTCGCTATCGGGCACATCGATCAGGGTCACGGTGTTCATGGCGGTGAACTGCAGCGAGTTGAAGGCGCCGATCAGGCTCAGCTGGATGGCCAGTTGCACATGCGAAGTCTCGCCGTCGACCAGCGCCATGCTGGTGATCAGCAGGCCCAGCAGTACGGTGTTGAAGGTCAGGATGCGTCGGTAGCCGAGGCGGTCGATCAACGGCTTGGCCAACGGCTTCATCGCCATGGCGGCCAGCGCCAGGGGAATCATGCTCATGCCCGCCTGGGCCGGCGAGTAGCCCATGCCCAGCTGCAACAGCAGCGGAGTGAGGAACGGCAGGGCGCCGGTACCCAGGCGCGCGAAGATATTGCCGAAGATGCCCACCGCGAAGCTGCGGGTATTGAACAGCCGCGGCGGGAACAGTGCGTTGGGCGTGCGCGCGGCGCGCAGCCAGTAGGCCGCCAGGCACGCCAGACCGCCGAGCAGCAGAAGCACCACGCGCATGTGCGGCAGGTGCAGCTCGCCCAGGCCTTCCAGTGCCATGGTGATCAACAGCATGCTGGCGCCGAACAGCAGGAAGCCGATCAGATCGAAACGGGTACGCTCGCTGCCGCGCAGCTCCGGCATGAAACGGTAGGCAGCCCAGCAACCCAGGGCGCCTACCGGCAGATTGAGCAGGAAGATCCAGTGCCAGCTAGCGTATTCCACCAGCCAGCCACCCAGGGTCGGGCCGATCAGTGGGCCTAGCAGGCCGGGCAGGGTGATGAAACTCATGATGCGTACCAGCTCGGTACGCGGGTAGGCGCGCAGCACCACCAGGCGCCCCACCGGCATCATCAGCGCACCGCCCAGGCCCTGGATGATGCGCGCGATCACCAGCATGGTCAGCGACTGCGAGACCGCGCACAGCAGCGAGCCGAGGCTGAACAGGGCGATGGCGCCAAAGAAGATGTGCCGCGTACCGAAACGATCGGCCAGCCAGCCGGAGGCGGGAATCAGCAGCGCCACGGTGAGCATGTAGGCGATGATCACCGACTGCATGCGCAGCGGATCTTCGGACAGATCCGCCGCCATGCTCGGCAGGGCGGTGTTGAGGATGGTGCCGTCCAGCGTCTGCATGAAAAAGGCGATGGCGACGATCCAGGGCAGCAGGCGGGCAGTGCGGGCGTCGAGCAAAGTCATGGCGATCGGCGATCTGCGGTGGTTGGAACAGTGTGACCCAACTTGGCGGCGAATGTCGCAACAAACAGACACACCCGTGCCCCGATCAGGCACAGGTGTGCGAGTCGCCTCACGAGGCCGAACGCATCTCCTCGACCAGTCGCTGTGGCGTGCCGCGTACCGGCGCGCCATTGGCCACGTAGTAAGGCGCGGTGCTGCGTGGCAGCGCCTCACAGCCACGGATACGGTCGACGATCTTCTCGGCGATCATGATGGTGGTAGCGTTGAGATTGCCGGTGATGATCTCCGGCATGATCGACGCATCCACCACGCGCAACCCTTGGATGCCGTGCACGCGGCCCTGGCCGTCGACCACTGCCATGTCGTCGGTGCCCATCTTGCAAGAGCAGGACGGATGGAACGCGGTTTCCGCATGCTCGCGGATAAAGGCATCCAGCTGCTCATCGGTTTGCACATCAGCACCCGGGCTGATCTCGCGGCCTCGATAGGGGTCGAGGGCAGGCTGCGCCATGATCTCGCGAGTGATACGAACGGCGTCGCGAAACTCCTGCCAGTCTTGCTCACTGCTCATGTAGTTGAACAGGATGCTCGGGTGCTGGCGCGGGTCCTTGGATTTCAAGTGCACGCGGCCACGGCTCGGCGAGCGCATGGAGCCAACATGAGCCTGGAAGCCATGTTCCTTCACCGCGTTGCTGCCGTTGTAATTGATCGCCACCGGCAGAAAGTGATACTGCAGGTTCGGCCACTCGAATTCCGGGCGCGAGCGAATGAAACCGCCGGCCTCGAACTGGTTGCTGGCGCCAACACCTTCGCCGGCGAATAGCCATTTTGCGCCGATGCCGGGCTGATTGAGCATCTTCAGCGCAGGGTACAGCGACACCGGCTGGGTGCAGGCGTACTGCACGTAAACCTCGAGGTGGTCCTGCAGGTTCTGGCCGACGCCCGGCAGCTCGTGCACCACGTCGATATCCAGACCACGCAGCAGCTCACCCGGGCCAACACCGGAACGCTGCAGAATCTGCGGCGAGGCGATGGCGCCGGCGCACAGCAGCACCTCGCGGCGTGCATGGGCGATGGTCGCCTCGTTCGCATTGCCGATCAGGTAAGCGACACCGTTGGCGCGCTTGCCTTCGAACAGGATGCGGTCGGTAGTGGCGTGGGTGACGATGGTCAGGTTCGGTCGCTCGCGGGCCTGGTCCAGATAACCGCGGGCGGTGCTGGCGCGACGGCCTTCGGGCGTCACGGTGCGGTCCATCGGGCCGAAGCCTTCCTGTTGATAGCCGTTGAGGTCATCGGTACGCGGGTAGCCGGCCTGCACGCCGGCCTCGACCATGGCGTGGAACAGCGGGTTGTTGTCGGCCTTGGGCGTGGTCACGCTGACCGGGCCGCTGTCGCCGTGGTAGTCGTTGGCGCCTATGTCACGGGTTTCCGCCTTGCGGAAATACGGCAGGCAATCCAGGTAGCTCCAGTCTTCAAGACCCGGCTGCTTGGCCCAGTTGTCGAAGTCCATGGCGTTACCGCGGATGTAGCACATGCCGTTGATCAGCGACGAGCCGCCCAGGCCCTTGCCGCGCCCGCACTCCATGCGGCGATTGCCCATGTGCGGCTCCGGGTCGGTTTCATAGGCCCAATTGTAGCGGCGGCCCTGCAGCGGAAAGGCCAGGGCAGCGGGCATCTGGGTGCGGAAGTCGAGGCGGTAGTCGGGGCCACCGGCTTCGAGCAGCAGTACGCTGACATCCGCATCTTCGCTCAGGCGGGTCGCCAGCACGTTACCGGCCGAGCCGGCGCCAATGATGATGTAATCGAATTCCTGGGTCATGGCTCCTCCTGTTACCCGGCTGTGGTCCGGGAGAACACGGTGACTGTTGCCGGATGGCATCCGGGCTAGGGGGCTGCGACTTTCTTGTGGGAGCGGATTCATCCGCGATGCTTTTTCGGCTGAAGCGATGCGCTGCCCGCTCGCTCCCACGCTGTGCTGGCGGTCAGAACACCGAGGCGTAATCGCCCAACTCGACCTGCACGGACTTGATGCGGGTGTAATGGGCCAGGGTGGTCAGGCCGTTCTCGCGGCCCACGCCGGATTGCTTGTAGCCGCCGACCGGCATCTCGGCCGCCGACTCGCCCCAGGTGTTGATCCAGCAGATGCCCGCTTCCAGCTTGTGGATAACCCGGTGCGCGCGGTTCAGGTCGCGGGTCACGATGCCGGCGGCCAGGCCGTAGGTGGTGTCGTTGGCGCGGCGGATCACTTCGTCTTCGCTGTCGTAGACGAGGATGCTCATCACCGGGCCGAAGATTTCCTCGCGGGTGATGGTCATGTCGTCACGGCAGTCGGTGAACACCGTGGGTGCCACGTAGGCGCCGTTGGCGTAGTCGCCGTCGGTGACGCGCTCGCCACCGATCAGCAGACGCGCGCCCTGCTGGCGGCCTTGCTCGATGTAGCCCAGCACGCGCTCCATATGGGCGAAGCTGACCAGTGGGCCGAAATTGGTGTTGTCGTCCTGGGGATTGCCCAGGCGGATACGTTTGACCCGCTCGACGATCTTGCTCTCGAAGCGCGCCTGCAGGGCACGGGGCACGAACACCCGTGTGCCGTTGGTGCACACCTGACCGGTGCTGTAGAAGTTGGCCATCATGGCGATGTCCGCGGCGCGGTCGAGATCGGCGTCTTCGCAGATGATCAGCGGCGACTTGCCGCCCAGCTCCATGGTCACTTCCTTGAGCGACGAGCTGGACGCGCTGGCCATGACCTTCTTGCCGGTCACGGTGCCGCCGGTGAAGGAAATTTTCTCGATGCGCGGATGCTCGGTCAGCCACTGCCCGACCTCGGCGCCCAGGCCGGTCAGCACGTTGAACACGCCGTCCGGCACGCCGGCCTCGGTGTAAATCTCGGCGAGCTTCAGGGCGGTCAGCGAGGTGACTTCGCTGGGCTTGAAGATCATCGCGTTGCCGGCAGCCAGGGCCGGCGCGGATTTCCACAGGGCGATCTGGATCGGGTAGTTCCAGGCACCGATGCCGGCGACCACGCCCAGCGGCTCGCGGCGGGTGTAAACGAAGCTGGTGTCGCGCAGCGGGATCTGCTCACCCTCGATGGCAGGAATCAGGCCGGCGTAGTACTCCAGCACGTCGGCGCCGGTGACGATATCCACATAGCGGGTTTCCGACAGCGGCTTGCCAGTATCGAGCGTTTCCAGCTCGGCCAGCTCATCGTTGCGTTCGCGCAGGATGTCCACAGCACGGCGCAGGATGCGCGAGCGCTGCATGGCGGTCATCGCCGCCCACACCTTCTGGCCTCGTTCGGCACTGGCCACGGCGCGTTCGACGTCGTCCTGGCTGGCGCGCTGCACGTTGGCCAGCACCTCGCCGTTGGCCGGGTTGATGCTTTGAAAGGTGGTACCGCTGCTGGCGTCGACGTACTGGCCGCCAATGTAGAGCTGCTGATCTGCGAATCGGGCCATGGGGCGTCTCCTGATCGGGGCAAGACGCGCTCAGCGCCTTGGCGAATGGATCGACTGAACGAGATGAAAAGGGATGTCAGCCGATTTGGTTAAAAAACAGCCTACTTTATTTTTATTGATTGATCAATCAATAAAAAACCTGAAGACGACCGAAAACGTGCCAGGAGCGGCATGAGTGCAGGGCTTCAGGTGTTTCCAGGGGGCAGGCGAATGATTGCTGAAGGAGCGGACCAGGCTTGCAATTACGCTTCCACATGCGAATCAAAATATAGACGGATCGGGCTGCATAGGTGAAACCCATCAAGGTGTGATGGGTTTCACCCATCCTACGGAAGGACTGGGGAAGATTTGTGGGATGGATCGAGCAGCTTAGGTGAATCGATCAAGTGTCGAAGGATGTCATCAATATTGTGGGAGCGGGCCGTGCCCGCGATTCGCGCGCATGGCGCGCTCCCACATACGCCTCGGATTTGTAGGCTGGGTGCAACCCATCGGGGGCATGGGTTGCACCTAAGCTGCCCGAGCCATCCTAAGGAAAGGCGGCTGGTTTTACTCGGCTTTGGCGAGCTGCAGATCAAGATAGTCGTAAGCGATCTGCGCGGCCTGGCGGGTGTCGAAGTTCTCGCCGGTCAGGGCGCCGCGCAGCCACAGGCCGTCGATCAGCGCTGCCAGGCCGCGGGCGGCGGCGCGGGCTTGTGCTTGCGGCAGGGCGCGGCGGAACTGGCCGCACAGGTTGGAATACAGTCGCTGGTCGTTGACCCGCTGCAGGCGGCGCAGGGCCGGTTGGTGCATGCTGCTGGCCCAGAACGCCAGCCAGGTTTTCATCGCCGGGCCGCTGACCTGGGTTTCGTCGAAGTTGCCGTCGATGATGGCGCGCAGTCGCGCTCGCGGCGTGTCCTCGCGCAGCAGCCGGTAGCGTGCATGCACCGCCTCGCGTAGCGCCTGCATGAGGTGGCGCATGGTCGCTTCGAGCAGGCCGTTCTTGTCCTGGAAATAATGGCTGATGATACCGTTCGATACGCCGGCAATCCGCGCGATGTAGGCGATGCTGGCATCGCTCATGCCAACTTGGTCGACGGCTTCCAGGGTTGCCGCAATCAGCTGGGAGCGGCGGATCGGCTGCATTCCGACCTTGGGCATCGTGTTCTCCGGCGAAGGGTTTTGCGGGAGTCTAACAGAGCGCGGGGAGTTGTCGGCGTGCTCAGGTTTCTCGGAGCCTGCTCACGATCTCTATGCGCATGAAGCGGCAACTTTAAAGGAAAAAGCATCCGACATTGATCCATTGTGGGAGCGGGCCATGCCCGCGAAAAATCACGGACATGGCTCGTTCACACGGGATAATTCGTAGGATGGACCGGGGTGCGTAGATGACGTTTCACTTATGCGGCCCGATCTGTCCACCGCTATGCGATCGCAATGGTGGATGAAAAAAGCGCCATCCACCCTACGGGTCGAACGTCCATTCCCGCCACTCAGCTGCCAAAATCGACGAATCTGAGCTGAAAGATCATGAACAGGCGCTCAGGCGATCAGCCGGTACCCGACACCTGCTTCGGTAATGATCAGCCGCGGCGCCGCCGGGTCATCACCGAGCTTCTGGCGCAGATGAGCGATGACGATACGCAGGTAGTGGCTGTGCTCGATGTGGGTCGGGCCCCAGATGTCGCGCAGCAGTTGCTGCTGGGTAACGACCATGCCGGGGTGACGGGCGAGGGCTTCGAGTACCGCGTATTCCTTGCGCGTCAGGCTGATTTCCTGGTCATCCAGGGTGACGCGGCGAAAGGCGAAGTCGACCCGCAGCGGGCCGCTGGCCAGCGACGCGGCGGGCTTTTCGCCCGCTGGCCGGCTGCGCAGCAGGGCGCGCACCCGGGCGAGAAATTCCTGCACGCCAAAGGGCTTGCTGACGTAGTCGTTGGCGCCGTTGTCCAAGGCCTGCACCTTGTCCTTTTCGCCGGCGCGCACCGACAGCACCAGCACCGGCACGGCGGACCATTCGCGCAGGCGGGTCAGTACCTCCTGGCCGTCCAGGTCGGGCAGGCCTAGGTCGAGCACCACCAGGTCGGGTTGTTCCAGGGCCGCCAGGCGCAGGGCCGCCTCGCCGCAGTCGGCCTCCAGTACCTGGTAGCCCTGGGCCTGCAGGCCGATGCGCAGGAACTTGCGGATCGCCGCTTCGTCGTCGACCAGGAGGATGCGCGCTTCAGTCATGCCGGGTTCTCGTCAGGGGCTTGCAGGGGCAGTTGCAGGATCAGGGTAGTGCCCTGGCCGGGCGTCGATTCGACCCGCGCCGTGCCGCCGTGGGCGTTGAGCATGCCCAGGCAGATCGCCAGGCCCAGGCCGGTGCCCTGGCCGCCACGGTCGCCCCGGGCGGCGGTGTAGAACAGATCGAAGATCTGCGTCTGTTCGTCAGCGGGAATGCCCGGGCCCTGGTCGCTGATGGCGAAGCTGAACGTTTCGCCGTCGTGGCTCAGGCGGATGTCGATGACGCCGCCGGGCGGCGAGAAGCGCGCGGCATTGTCCAGCACGTTGACCAGCGCCTGTTCGATCAGTGCGCCCTGCACCCACAGCAGCGGCAGGTCGGCGGGTACATCCATACGCACCTGCAGGTGCTGCAGCACCGGTTGCAGGCGCTGCAGAGCGGCAGCGAGCAGGTCGCTGGCGGCCACCCAGTCGCGCTCCAGGTGCAGGCCGCCGTGGCCCAGGCGGGTCATGTCCAGCAGGTTCTGGATGTAACGGTCCAGGCGCGAGGCTTCGCTGGCGGTGCTTTGCAGCAGGTCGTCGCGGGTCGCTGCGTCCAGGCTGTCGATGAACAACTGCAGGGTTTCGATATTGCCGCGCATGGCGGTCAGCGGCGTGCGCAGGTCGTGGGACACCGAAGCGAGCAGGGCGCTGCGCAGGCGCTCGGTTTCATGTTGCAGGCGCGTATGGCCGAGCGTCTCGACCAGTTGTACACGGGCCAGGGCGTGGGCCAGCAGCGGCAACAGCACGTCGATCAGTTGGCGCTGCTCACCCGCTGGCGGGTCGCCTTGGGCGGTGCGCATGCCCAGCAGCGCCAGCGGCTGATCGTTGTCCATCAATGGCCACCACCACCAGTGCGGATGGGTCAGGCTGTGGCTGTCGTAACCACGCGGATGACGGCTCTGCCAGGCGTGTTCGGCGCTGATGCGCTCCAGCTCGCTAAGCGCCAGCCGGCTGCCGTCGGCCTGGTACCAGTTGCCCTGGGCGTCGCGGCTGAGCAGGCACAGGCGCTCGGCCGGCAGGTCCAACTGGCTGAGCATGGCGGCCAGCAGGTCGCGCTGGTCCTGGGCGCTGGACAGTCTGCCGGCGAAGCCCAACAGGCTTTCGGTCTGCCGCTGGGCCACCTGCAGGTCTCGGAATTGCTGGCGCTGGCGGGCGGCGAGGTTGCCGGTGAGCAGGGCGATGAGCAGGAAGAACAGCAGGGTCAGCACGTCCTGCTCGCGGTGCACCACCACCGACCAAGTCGGTGGCAGAAAGCAGAACCCGTAGGCGACGAACGACAATAGGGCGCACAGCAGGGCCGGGCCGACACTGCTGCGCACCGCCACCACCAGTACCACGGCGAGAAACACCAGGGAGATGTTTGGCAAGTCCAGCCAGCGCGAGACGGCCAACGCCAACAGGCAGCCGAGCCCGGCAGCGAGGGTAGCGAGCAGGTAATCGCGTGGCGGGGCGGGCGTGCGGCGTGCAGGGCGATCGGCGGCGGTGGTCATGCGCAATTCCGGTGCGGGGCGTGGGCAGATCATGGCGTCGTGCAAGGTTGGCGTAAAGAAGCGCGCCTGCGCGTAAAAAAGCCGTAAAACTGCGCGGCATCAAGCTGCTGCGCGCGTAAAGCCGGCGTATACCTAAGGGTAATCGAGTTCATCACGGATACCCTGCAACGTGAGCACCCCTTCCCGTACCTCGCCCATCGCCCTGCTGGTCGGCGCCGTCGGCATCGTCTATGGCGACATCGGTACCAGTCCGCTGTACAGCCTCAAGGAAATCTTTTCGCCGCATTACGGCGTCGGCCTGTCCCAGGCCAGCGTGCTGGGCATCCTGTCGCTGATTTTCTGGTCGCTGACCCTGGTGGTCACGGTCAAGTACGTGATGTTCATCCTGCGCGCCGACAACGGCGGCGAGGGCGGCATCATGGCGCTCACCGCCCTGGCGCAACGGGCGGCCGCCGATTATCCGCGGCTGCGCACCGTGCTGATCATGCTCGGCCTGTTCGGCGCCGCGCTATTCTACGGCGACAGCATGCTCACGCCGGCGGTCTCGGTGCTTTCCGCGGTCGAAGGCGTCGGCCTGGTGGTCGACGGCATCGACCATTGGGTGGTGCCGCTGGCGCTGTTGATCCTGATTCCGCTGTTCCTGCTGCAGCGCCATGGCACCGCGCGCATCGGTTACCTGTTCGGCCCGGTGATGGTGGTGTGGTTTCTGGTGCTCGGCGCCCTGGGCGTGCATGGCATCGTGCAGCGCCCGGAAGTGTTGCTATCGCTCAACCCCTACTGGGCGCTGCAGTTCTTCATCGCCAACCCGTTGCTCGGCCTGACTGTGATGGGCGCCGTGGTGCTGACCATCACCGGCGCGGAAGCCCTGTACGCCGACCTCGGCCATTTTGGCCGCAAGCCTATCGTGCATGCCTGGCTGTTCCTGGCGTTCCCGTGCCTGATCCTCAACTACTTCGGCCAGGGTGCGCTGCTGCTCGGCGACCCCGAGGCGGTGCGCAACCCGTTTTATCTGCTGGCGCCGGGCTGGGCGCTGATTCCGCTGATCGGCCTGTCGACGCTGGCCACCATCATCGCCTCCCAGGCGGTGATCACCGGCGCCTTCTCGGTGACTCGCCAGGCCATCCAGCTCGGCTACGTGCCGCGCATGCAGATCCTGCACACCTCCAGCGCCGAGCAGGGGCAGATCTACATTCCGTTGATCAACAGCATGCTGCTGGTCGGTGTGGTGCTGCTGGTGCTCGGCTTCCAGTCGTCCAGCGGCCTGGCTGGCGCCTACGGCGTGGCGGTGACCGGCACCATGCTGTGCACCACGCTGCTGGTGTCGTCGGTGATCCTGCTGCTGTGGCGCTGGCCGAAGGTGCTGGCCGTGCCGCTGCTGGCGGTGTTCCTGCTGGTCGACGGCATCTTCTTCGCTGCCAACGTGCCGAAGATCATCGGCGGCGGTGCGGTGCCGATGGTCGTCGGCCTGCTGCTGTTCGGCCTGATGACAACCTGGAAGCGTGGTCGCCAACTGGTGCTCGAGCGTCTCGACGAACACTCCCTGGTGCTGCGTGACTTCATCGCCAGCATCGCCCTGCAGCCGCCCCATCGGGTGACCGGTACGGCAGTGTTCCTGACCAGTCGGGTCGAGGTGGTGCCCCACGCGCTGTTGCACAATCTGCTGCACAACCAGGTGCTGCACGAGCGGGTGATGCTGCTCACCGTGCTTTACGAGGATCGCCCGCGGGTGCCGCTGGCCGAACGCTTCGATCTGGAGGCCTATGACCAGGGCTTCTACCGCGTGCGCCTGCGCTTCGGCTTCCTCGAGGCACCGGACATTCCCCGGGCCTTGGCACAATTGAGCGAAAAGGGCATCGACTGCCCGCCGATGCAGACCACCTATTTCCTCAGCCGGGAAACGGTGATCCCCTCCGAGCGCATCGGCATGGCCATGTGGCGCGAACGGCTGTTCGCCGTGCTGCAGAAGAATGCCGGCAGTTCGTTGGGCTTCTTCCGCCTGCCGGTGAATAGGGTGATCGAGTTGGGGACGCAGGTGGAGATTTAGGTTGCCGCAGAGCTGAAGCCGCCAGCAATGCTATGCCTGTGGAGCGTGGAACTTTCGAACTCGTAGGGGAGAAGGACGCCTCATCCGTCCACCGCCTAATTGATCGTTCCTCACACTCTGCGCGGGAATGCATCCGTGGACGCTCCGCGTCCGATTTTGAATGCAGCCCACCACCAAAGCAGGCGCGGAGCGCCTTGGCCTGACTCCCACGCTGGAGCGTGGGAGCCATCATTTAAATCGCGGGCATGGCCGACTTCTAAAGAAGCGTGGCATCACAGCTTAAAGCGCTTGGTCGGTAATGCCTCGAGTGCCTTCACACGGAGCCGAGAGTTATCACCATCTCCGTGGGAGCGGGCGGGGACGCCCAGTCCATGCCCGCGAAAATCGTGCGAACGGCACATGGGGCTCCGTATGGCCAGAACCATCGCCCCTCGATTCAAACCTTCTCCCGCTTGCGCCAAACACTCGCCAGCCACGGCTGCTGCTCCCGCGGCAGGCCGGTGGGGCGATAGTAATGTTCCAGTTCCTCGAAACCGGCGGCGTCGAGCAGACGGCGCCAGCTTTCCAGGTCGTGCCACGCGCCGTAGCGTTCGCCGCTCCAGCCTTCCTGGTTGTCGCCGCGCGGGTTGGAGCTGAACAGCACGCCGCCGGGCTTCAGGCTGCTGCGCAGTTCGCCTAGTACGCGCGGCAGTTCCTGGCTTGGAATATGGAACAGCACGGCATTGGCGAAGATGCCGTCGAAGCGTTCGGCCGGCAGATCCAGGGCGAGAAAGTCCTGCTGCCAGACTTCGCAGCCGCTATCGGCGCGGGCCATGGCGACGAATTCGGGGCAACCGTCGAGGCCGACAGGCTGGTGGCCCAGGGCCTTGAAGGCGCGCAGATCCCGACCCGGGCCGCAGCCGAAGTCGAGGATGCTCAACGGCGCGCTGCCGTGCACATGACGCAGCAGCGCCGCGATGTTCTGGCTGACGTCGTGGTCGCGGGTGCCCTCGCGAAAGTCTTCGGCGCCGGCCTGGTAATGGGCCAGCGTGCGGGTGGTGATCTGTTGCAGCTGTTGATGATCGAGGGGCATGGCGAGCCTCCGTACAAAACCTGGCGGCCATTTAACCCCATTCTGCAGGCGTTGCGCCGCCGGGTTACCATCGCACCCTGAACAGCATTCGAGGTGGCAGGGTGGATCTACAGCAGGGCTTCGTCCTGACCCGGCACTGGCGCGATACGCCGGCCGGTACCCAGGTGGAATTCTGGCTGTCGACCGACGCCGGCCCGCGCCTGGTGCGCCTGCCGCCGCAAACCTCGGTGGCCTTCATTCCCGCCGAGCAGCGTGCCCGCGCCGAGGCCCTGATCGCTGGCGACAAACAATTCGAGCTGCGCCCGTTGCAGCTGCGCGATTTCCACCAACGGCCGGTGCTGGGGCTGTACTGCCGGCAGCAACGTCCGCTGCTCCAGCTCGAACAGACCCTGCGCCAGGGCGGAGTGGCCGTTTACGAGGCCGATATCCGCCCGCCCGAGCGCTACCTGATGGAGCGTTTCATCACTGCACCGGTGCTGTTCAGCGGTACCGAGACGGCAGACGGCGTGCTGGTCGACGCCCAGCTCAAGCCGGCACCGGACTACCGCCCGCAGCTCAAATTGGTGTCCCTGGATATCGAGACCACCGCCAGGGGCGAGCTGTATTCCATCGCCCTGGAAGGCTGCGGCCAGCGCCAGGTGTACATGCTCGGGCCGCCGAATGGTCACGCTGAAGTCGATTTCGATCTCGACTATCTGGATAGCCGCGCTGCGCTGCTGGACGCGCTCAACGGCTGGCTGGAGCGCTTTGATCCGGATGCCATCATCGGCTGGAATCTGGTGCAGTTCGACCTGCGCGTGCTGCACGAACATGCCCAGCGCCTGCAGGTGCCGTTGCGCCTGGGCCGTGGCGGCGAATTGCTGAGCTGGCGCGAACATGGTTCCAAGCAGCATTTCTTCGCCAGCGCGCCGGGTCGGCTGATCATCGATGGCATCGAGGCGCTGCGTTCGGCGACCTGGAGCTTCCAGTCCTTCAGCCTGGAAAGCGTCGCCCAGCAACTGCTCGGCGAGGGCAAGGCGATCGACAACCCGTACCAGCGCATGGACGAGATCAACCGTATGTTCGCCGAGGACAAGCCGGCCCTGGCCCGATACAACCTCAAGGACTGCGAGCTGGTCACGCGCATCTTCGCCAAGACCGAGCTGCTCACCTTCCTGCTCGAACGGGCCACGGTCACCGGGCTGCCGGTGGATCGCAGCGGCGGCTCGGTGGCGGCGTTCAGCCACCTGTACATGCCGCTCATGCACCGCCAGGGCTTCGTCGCGCCCAATCAGGGCGAGCGCCCACCCGAAGCCAGCCCCGGCGGTTTCGTGATGGATTCGCGGCCGGGGCTTTACGAGTCGGTGCTGGTGCTCGATTACAAGAGCCTGTATCCGTCGCTGATCCGCACCTTCCTGATCGACCCGGTGGGGTTGATCGAGGGCCTGCGCCAGCCCGACGACGAACATTCGATTCCCGGTTTTCGTGGCGCGCGCTTCTCGCGCACCAGGCATTGCCTGCCGGCCATCGTCGAGCGCGTGTGGCAGGGCCGCGAGGCGGCCAAGCGCGCCGGTAACGCGCCGCTGTCCCAGGCGCTGAAGATCATCATGAACGCCTTCTATGGCGTGCTCGGCTCCAGCGGCTGCCGCTTCTTCGATACCCGCCTGGCGTCGTCCATCACCCTGCGCGGTCACGAAGTGATGCGCCGTACCCGCGAGCTGATCGAGGCCGAAGGCCACACGGTGATCTACGGTGACACCGACTCCACATTCGTCTGGCTGCGCCGCGCTCATTCGGAGGCAGACGCCGAGCGTATCGGGCGTGGCCTGGTGCAGGGCGTCAACGCCTGGTGGCGTGAACACCTGGCGGCCGAGTTCGGTTTGCAGAGCGCCCTGGAGTTGCAGTTCGAAACCCACTTCAGCCGCTTTCTGATGCCCACCATCCGCGGCATGGAGGAGGGCAGCAAGAAGCGCTATGCCGGGTTGATCCGCCGCGCCGATGGCCGCGAGGACATGGTCTTCAAGGGCCTGGAAACCGTGCGCAGCGACTGGTCGCCGCTGGCCCAGCAATTCCAGCAGGAGCTGTATCTGCGCATCTTCAAGGGCCAGCCCTACCAGGACTACGTGCGCGACTACGTGCAACGCACCCTGGCTGGCGAGTTCGAGGAGCGTCTGGTGTACCGCAAACGCCTGCGCCGACGCCTCGACGACTACCAGCGTAACGTGCCGCCCCACGTGCGCGCCGCGCGCCTGGCCGACGAACACAACGACGCCATGGGCCGCCCGCGCCAGTACCAGAGCGGCGGCTGGATCAGCTACGTGATCAGCGTCGCCGGCCCAGAACCCCTGGAGCTGCGCCGCGCGCCCATCGATTACGGCCACTACCTGACTAAGCAGCTGCAGCCGGTGGCTGATGCCATCCTGCCGTTCGTGGACGATGACTTCAGTGCACTGATCGGCGGGCAGCTGGAGCTGTTTTGAGTTTGCACAGCCTTGCGTCTGGCTCTCGCGCCGGGGCTCTGGCATCGTCGAGGCTGATTTCACCATCGACCGGAGCTCCGATGATCCATCCCCTGCATGCCGAGCTCGGCTGCCTGCAGATCGAACGCGTCGTTGTCGATAGCCAGGCCGCGCATATCCGTCTGCGCGATGGCCAGCAGTTTGCCCTCAAGCTCGACGGTTATCTGCGCCTCGACCGCCTTTCGGCCGCGCAGCGTGACGACGTGCGGCTGGAGGGCGGTGGTTTCGTCGCCAGTTGGCGGCATCATGACGCGGGGCTGTGCGACAGCATCGACCTAGCCTGGGATGAGCTGCAGGATCAGGCCCTGAAGCGCCTGCACGCAGCCGGCTGGGACCTGCAAACCATCAGCCAGCGCGATCGGCAGTTGGTGGTGCTGTGGCGCTTGCAGGCCGACTATTACAACGGCGGCCTGATGCAGTTCTTCGCCAACTGGGGCATGCCGACCTTCGAGTTGGCACAGCAGGTGCTTACCCTGATCGGCTTGCCGGCTGCCTGCCAGGCACTGCGTGATCTGTATGCGGTATTCGCTCGCCTGGAGGATGAACCCGAGGAGATCGAGCTGTGGAGCATCTGCAGTTGGCTCGACGAGGCGGAGAACGCCCGCATCGACGAGTTGGACGATGGCTTCGATGCGTTGATCGCCGACCTGCCGATTCGTGCGCTGCATCACTTCCTGATCATCGACACCGAGCGACCGCCGGCCAATTAGCCGGAACCTCCCCACCCCACTGGGTTCCTTACTGAACATTCGTAAGGAGGCGACCCGCCATGGCGCTCAGTGAAAAACACAAGATGCTCACCGGCGAACTCTACCTGGCCAGTGACCCGGAGCTGCAGGCCGACAGCGCCGCGACCATGGCCTGGCTGGCGCGCTACAACGCCAAACTGGGGTTGTCCCAGGCCGAGCGCAATCAGGTGCTGGGCGAGCGTCTGGCGGCGGTCGGCAGGGGAGTGGTGGTGCGCTCGCCGTTTCATTGCGACTACGGCTTCAACATCAGCCTGGGTGACGGCGTGTTCATCAACTTCAACTGTGTGATTCTCGACGTGGTGGCGGTGAGCATCGGTGACAAGACGCAGATTGGCCCGGGCGTGCAGATCCTCACCGCCGACCATCCGCGCGATCCGGGTGAACGTGAGTCCGGCCTGGAATTCGGGCGGCCGGTGAACATCGGTCGCAACGTGTGGATTGGCGCCGGGGCGCTGATCCTGCCAGGCGTGACGGTGGGCGACGATGCGCTGATCGGTGCGGGCAGCGTGGTGACCCGCGATGTTCCGGCTGGCGCCAAGGTGGCGGGGAATCCGGCGCGGGTGCTGGATTGAGCGGATGAACGACGGGGTCGCGGGTCATAACGATTTTTTGATTTGGTTATAAATAAATCATTATTTATTCTTTTTAATATTTTCTGTTCCTCAGCATAGTGAGCACCACGCAACGACTCACCTGAGGAGCACAGCCATGAGCATCCGTCTGGGCGATATCGCCCCCGACTTCGAGCAGGATTCCAGTGAAGGCCCCATTCGTTTTCACGAGTGGCTGGGCAATCAGTGGGGCATTCTGTTCTCCCACCCGGCCGACTTCACCCCGGTGTGCACCACCGAGCTGGGCTTCACCGCCAAGCTGAAGGACGAGTTCGCCAAGCGCAACGTCAAGGCCATCGCCCTGTCCGTCGATCCGGTCGATTCGCACCTCAAATGGATCGACGACATCAACGAGACCCAGAATACCGCGGTCAACTTCCCGATCCTCGCCGATGCCGACCGTAAGGTGTCCGAGCTCTACGACCTGATCCACCCCAATGCCAACGACACCCTGACGGTGCGCTCGCTGTTCGTCATCGACCCGAACAAGAAGGTGCGCCTGACCATCACCTACCCGGCGAGCACCGGGCGCAACTTCCATGAAATCCTGCGGGTGATCGATTCGCTGCAGCTCACCGACAGCCACAAGGTAGCCACGCCCGCCAACTGGCAGGACGGTGACGAGGTGGTAATCGTGCCGTCGCTCAAGGACGAGAACGAGATCAAGCAGCGCTTCCCCAAAGGCTATCGCGCCGTGAAGCCTTACCTGCGCCTCACCCCGCAGCCCAACAAGTAAGGACGTCTCATGCTGGTGGTTTTTCTGGGCGGCAGCCCGAGCCTGCGGTCGCGTTCCAATGTGTTGCTGGGCAAGGCCAGGCAGTGGCTGCAGGCCCATGGTGTCGAGGTGGTGACCTATCAGGTGCGCGACTTCGAGGCCGAGGACCTGCTGTTTGCCCGCTTCGATAGCCCGCTTATTCAAGGCTTGCAAGCCCATGTGGCAGCGGCTGACGGGCTGGTGGTGGCGACGCCGGTATACAAGGCGTCGTTCTCCGGGGCCCTGAAAACCCTGCTCGATGTACTGCCCGAACGCGCGTTGCATCACAAGGTGGTGCTGCCGGTGGCTACCGGCGGCAGCAATGCGCACATGCTGGCGGTGGATTACGCCCTGAAGCCGGTGCTGTCCGCGCTCAAGGCCCAGGAAGTGCTGCACGGCGTATTCGCCGATGACAGCCAGATCAGTTACACCGAGGACGGTGGCGACTTGGCGCCGGCCCTGGAGCAGCGTCTGGACGACGCCTTGCAACACCTGATTCAGGCGCTCAATCGCCGGCCCCAGCCCATCGAGCCGGGCCTGTTGAACGAGCGGCTGCTCAGTGGGCGCTGGAGCGCCTGACGCGAGTCAACCTACAAATCCCAGGCAGTTCGCTGCCGCCCCACCTTACTAGCCCGTCAACGAGGCAGCAGGTGGCCACACACTCAATGCAGAGGAGAGCGCCATGCGCACTGTCACCCTGCGTCGGAGTCTGGTCGCCTTGTTTGCCGCGGCCATTTACTTCGGCGCCATCACCCAAGCCCAGGCCGAGACACTGCGTATCGGTTATCAGAAGTACGGCACGCTGGTGTTGCTCAAGGCCAACGGCGCGCTGGAAAAGCGCCTGGCGGCCAAGGGCATTGACGTCAAATGGACCGAGTTCCCCGGCGGCCCGCAACTGCTCGAAGGCCTGAACGTCGGCTCGGTGGACTTCGGCACTACCGGCGAAACGCCACCGGTATTCGCCCAGGCCGCCGGCGCCGATCTGCTCTACGTGGCCTTCGAGCCGCCAGCGCCGACCAGCGAAGCCATCCTGGTGCCGAAAGATTCGCCGATCAAATCGGTCGCCGACCTCAAGGGCAAGAAGGTCGTGCTCAACAAGGGTTCCAACGTGCACTACCTGCTGGTGCGCGCACTGGAAGACGCCGGCCTGAAATACAGCGACATTCAGCCGGTGTACCTGCCGCCTGCCGATGCCCGCGCCGCGTTCGAGCGTGGCAGCGTCGATGCCTGGGTCATCTGGGATCCCTTCCAGGCCGCTGCCGAGCAGCAACTGCAGGCACGCACCCTGATCGACGGCAAGGGCCTGGTGAGCAACCACCAGTTCTATCTGGCGACCCGCCCTTATGCCGAGCAGCACCCGGAAGTGATCGAAGTGCTGGTCGAGGAAATCCGCGCCATCGGCGAGTGGGTCAAGGCCAATAACGACGCGGCTACAGCCCAGGTCGCGCCGCTGCTCGGTCTGTCTGCGGACATCACCCGCCTGGCGGTGCAGCGGCAAAGCTACGGCGCGCAGCTGATCACCCCGCAGGTGGTCGAGGCCCAGCAGAAGATCGCCGACACCTTCACGGCGCTCAAGCTGATCCCCAAGAAGCTGAACATCAGCGACGTGATCTGGCATGCGCCGGCCACCAAGGTCGCCAAGCAATAAATTCTCGCCCCCGCCGATTGGGCGGGGGCATCGCGATTTCCAAGGAGACCACTCCATGAGCCTCAACATCTTCTGGTTCCTGCCCACCCACGGCGATGGCCACTACCTCGGTACCTCGCAAGGGGCCCGCGCCGTTGACCACGGCTACCTGCAGCAGATCGCCCAGGCGGCGGATCGCCTCGGTTTCGGCGGCGTGCTGATTCCCACCGGGCGTTCCTGCGAGGATTCCTGGCTGGTTGCGGCGTCGCTGATTCCGGTGACTCAGCGGCTTAAATTCCTCGTTGCCCTGCGCCCGGGCATCATTTCGCCAACCGTGGCCGCGCGCCAGGCGGCCACGCTGGATCGTCTGTCCGGCGGCCGCGCGCTGTTCAACCTGGTGACCGGTGGTGACCCGGATGAGCTGGCTGGCGACGGCCTCAACTTGTCCCACGCCGAACGTTACGAGGCCTCCGTCGAATTCACCCGCATCTGGCGCCGCGTGCTGGAAGGCGAAGTGGTCGATTACGACGGCAAACACATTCAGGTGAAGGGCGCCAAGTTGCTCTATCCACCCGTCCAGCAACCGCGCCCGCCGCTGTATTTCGGCGGCTCCTCGGAGGCTGCGCAGGATCTCGCTGCCGAGCAGGTCGAGCTGTACCTGACCTGGGGCGAACCGCCAGCCGCGGTGGCCGAGAAGATCGCTGCGGTACGCAAAAAGGCTGCGGCCCAGGGGCGCGAAGTGCGCTTTGGCATTCGCCTTCACGTGATCGTGCGGGAAACCAACGAAGAGGCCTGGAAGGCTGCCGACAAGCTGATCGCCCATGTCGACGACGACACCATCGCCCGCGCCCAGGCCTCCCTGGCGCGCTTCGACTCGGTCGGCCAGCAGCGCATGGCCGCCCTGCACGGTGGAAGCAAGGACAACTTGGAAGTGTCGCCAAACCTCTGGGCCGGCGTTGGTCTGGTGCGTGGCGGTGCCGGTACCGCACTGGTCGGTGACGGCCCGACGGTCGCCGAACGGGTCAAGGAATACGCCGCGCTGGGCATCGATACCTTCATCTTCTCCGGTTATCCACACCTCGAAGAATCCTATCGCGTTGCCGAGTTGCTGTTCCCCCATCTGGAGGTGAACCGCCCGGCGCTGCCGGAAGGCGCCAACTACGTGAGCCCGTTCGGTGAAATGGTCGCCAACGACATTCTGCCCAAGGCGGCTTCGGCCAGTTGAGACACGGCCGGGCCGGATGCCCGGCCCCGCGATGATTTCGAGGTACGCAATGAGCAAAACATCTTCTAGCAGCTTGGCCCTGCGCCTGGCGCCCTGGGCACTACCGGTGGCGCTGCTGGTCGCCTGGCAGGGCTCGGTGGCCCTGGGGCTGTTATCCACACGCATTTTGCCGGCGCCGAGCGCGGTGTTCGAAGCCGGCTGGCAGCTGTTGTCCAGCGGCGAAATCTGGACCCACCTGGCGATCAGCGGCTGGCGCGCCGGTGTCGGTTTCGCCATTGGCGGCGGCATCGGCCTGGCGCTGGGTTTCATCACCGGCCTGTCGACCTGGGGCGAACGGCTGATCGACAGCTCGGTGCAGATGATCCGCAACGTGCCGCACCTGGCGCTGATTCCTCTGGTGATCCTGTGGTTCGGCATCGACGAGAGCGCGAAGATTTTCCTGGTCGCCCTCGGCACCCTGTTCCCGATTTACCTGAACACCTACCACGGCATCCGCAACGTCGACCCAGCGCTGGTGGAAATGGCGCGCAGCTATGGCCTGTCCGGCTTCGCGCTGTTCCGTCAGGTGATCCTGCCCGGCGCGCTGCCGTCGATTCTGGTCGGTGTGCGTTTCGCTCTCGGCCTGATGTGGCTGACCCTGATCGTCGCTGAGACCATTTCCGCCAGCAGCGGTATCGGTTACCTGGCGATGAACGCCCGCGAATTCCTGCAGACCGACGTGGTGGTGCTGGCCATTCTGCTCTACGCCGTGCTCGGCAAGCTGGCCGACGTCGCTGCACGCGGCCTCGAACGTGCCTGGTTGCGCTGGCACCCGGCTTATCAGGGAGCGGCTGCGAAATGAATGCGCCACTGAATGCTTTACACAACCTCAAGCGAGGCACGCCGCTGACCATTCGCGGCATCCAGAAATCCTTCGGTGAGCGCCAGGTGCTCAGGGATATCGACTTGCGTATCCCATCCGGTCAGTTCGTCGCCGTGGTCGGTCGCAGTGGTTGCGGCAAGAGTACCTTGCTGCGTCTGCTCGCCGGGCTCGACGCGCCCACGGGCGGTGAACTGCTGGCCGGCAACGGGCCGTTGGCAGCGACCCGCGATGATACCCGACTGATGTTCCAGGAGGCGCGGCTGCTGCCCTGGAAGCGGGTGATCGACAACGTCGGCCTCGGTCTCACGGGTGACTGGCGGCCCAAGGCTCAGCAGGTGCTCGAAGCAGTGGGCCTGGCCGATCGTGCCAACGAGTGGCCGGCGTCCCTGTCCGGTGGCCAGAAACAACGTGTCGCCCTGGCCCGCGCGCTGATCCACGAGCCGCGCCTGCTGTTGCTCGATGAACCTCTCGGCGCCCTGGATGCGCTGACCCGTATCGAGATGCAGCAACTGATCGAAAGCCTGTGGCAGCAGCACGGCTTCACCGTGTTGCTGGTCACCCACGATGTCAGCGAGGCGGTAGCCACCGCGGACCGGGTGATCCTCATCGAGGACGGCGAGATCGGCCTCGACATCGAAGTGAATCTGCCACGCCCACGCAACCGCGGCTCCGCTCACTTGGCGGCCCTGGAAGCCGACGTGCTCAACCGCGTGCTGCAGATACCGGCGCTGCCTGCCGAACCCGACCCGGTTTCACCCCTGCCGACCCAGCTGCGCTGGGCGCTCTAACCCTGACTTGAAGCCCGTTGTGGGCACTTCACGACCCCTGGAGATTCAGCCATGACCATCAAAGCCATCAACGTTCGCAACCAGTTCAAAGGCACCATCAAGGAAATCGTCGAAGGCGACGTGCTGTCGGAAATCGACGTGCAGACCGCCGCCGGCATCGTCACCTCGGTGATCACCACCCGTTCCGTGCGCGAGCTGGAACTGGGGGTGGGCAGCGAAGTGATCGCCTTCGTGAAGTCCACCGAAGTGTCGATCGCCAAGCTCTGATTGCTGACGCGCCTTACGAAACGATTTGTGGGAGCGGGCCATGCCCGCGAAAAATCCTGCCCACTCCGCGCTTCCACAAGCTGACTGCGAATGGACCGCGCATTAAAAAGGCCGGCATAAATGCCGGCCTTCCTCATCTCTACTGCCGAATCCCTACCGCTCTTCGCGCAGCTTGGCCATCTGTCGTTCCAGCAGTGCCGGATACGGATCGAGCAGGCGCTCGACGCAGCTGGCGCCTTCGGGGCTGGCGATGGCGCGGATGCGTGCGCGCTGGCGCAGGGTGGCGTCTTCGCCGACGCGGCGCTCGACCAGCAGCAGGTTGCGGCTGTGCTGCGACAGCGCCAGGGCATCTTGGGCGGTTTCGCTGAGCAGCAGGTCGCCCTGACTCAGGCCCTGCAGGCCTTCGCCCAGGGTCAGGCCCAGTTGCAGGTGCAGGGTGATGCCGCTGTCGGCCACCTCGATCTGCAGGGCGTGGCCAAGGGCGCGCAGCAGTTCGCCGCAGCAAATGGCATGGGTCAGGTAATCGTTCCCGTTGGCCTCGTGATGGAACAGCATCAGGCTGCTGCCATCGTTGAGGGTGTGCAGCTCGGCCTTGTAGAGCGTCGCCACCTTATCCAGGCAGCCGCGATAGCTTTCCAGCAGTTCCATCAGGCGCGAACGCGGCAGGCGACGCAGCTGCTCTTGGGCGCCCAGTTGCACGGCCAGCACAGCGCTTTTTCGCGGTGCCTTCGGCGCACTCACGGCCGGGCTGTCTTCGTCGTCATAGAGGTCGGCGAAGGCATCGTCGTCGTGCTCGTCACGGCGGCGGCTTGGCGGGTCGTAGTCGTCATCGCTGTCAAAGCGGCTGTCGCGCAGGTCACGCATCGCGAAGCTCGGGGCAGGGCGCTCGTCACGCTGATTGCGGTCGTCCTCGTGCTCGTCGTCGAGGAAGTCCTCGCCCAGCTCATCCAGGTCGTCGAATTCCGGCTCGGGCTCAGGTTCCGGCTTCTCCGGCGCCAGGCGCGCCTGTAGCTGGCGCGCCAGGTCGCCGATCTCGTCCTGGCGGTTGCCACCTGGGGCATAGTCGTCCGGGTCACGTAGCCACACGCGCATCTGCATCAATGGTGTGGAAATCTGCCGGCCCAGACGCAGGCTAAGCGACAGGGTCAAGGCCAGCAAAATCAGGCTAAGAATGCCCATGCTCTGCAGGCTGATGGTCATCGGCTGCTCGAACTGCTGCATGTCCAGGCTGATGCGCAGCTGTCCGGCCATTACCTCCTGGAAGGTGATCGGCGTCGAATACAGGCCTTCGGTTTCACCCAGCATGTTCTTGCTCGGCCGGGTGCCGGCTTCGGCGAGGATGCGGTTGTCCACGCTGTAGATGGCTGCGTGGGCCACCAGCGGGTTCTTCACCAGGTTATTGAGCAGCACGTTGAGGCTGAGGATGTCGTTGGACACCAGCAGCTCGGTGGCCGAAGCGGCCGTCTGGGTGGTCAGGCTGCTGCCCAGCGCTTCGGCCTGCTGCTGCATGGCCTGCTTGAACTGCATGCCGATCACCCAGGCATAGATCACCAGCGCCATGGCCACCAGCAGCAGGCTGTGGCTGACGATGCGCAATGCCAGCGGCACGCGACGTTGGCGCAGTGCACGGAAGAGCAGGAGGAAGAAGTTGTCGGGCTTTACGGGGGCGGGCCGGTTCACAGAGCTCGGCTCTCGTTGACTGGAAGTGGCGCGCAGTATAGCGAGCGGCCCGCACAGGGCAAAGCGCCGCGCGTGCCGGCAGAGGCCTGAAATGGTTAGAATGTGCGTTTTTTCACCGGCCCTGCTGCACATTGCCGTTCGGCAGACCGTTCATAGTCCTGCGAGCCCCGGAGTACGCCTTGCGCCCAATCGTCCTGATCAACGTTACCGGTGAAGATCGGCCCGACCTCACGGCTGCTGTTACCGGCGTGCTGGCCCAGGCTGGCGTTACCGTTATCGATATCGCCCAGTCCGCCGTGCACGGTGTCTCGTCGCTGAGCATCCTGGTGGAAGTGGCTGATGCTGCGGCGCTGAACGAGGCCGTGCTGGCCGCGGCCCAGACGCTGGGTCAGCAGGTGCATTTCACGGAGCTCGATGCCGCCGACTATCGGCGTTGGGTCGAGGGGCAGGGCAGCCAGCGCCATATCGTCACCCTGCTGAGCCGTCAGGTCAGCGCCGCGCAGCTGCAGCGCGTCACCGCGCTGAGCGCCGAGCAGGGCCTGCGTATCGAGCGTATCGAGCGCCTGTCCCTGCCAGTAGTACCGGGCGCCCAGCCGGGCAACGCCTGCATCGAGTTCTCCCTGTGTGGCGAGCCGAGTGATGCCGCGGCACTGCGTACCGAGTTCCTGCGCGCGGCTGACGAACTGAACATGGACATCGCCTTCCAGGCCGATTCGCTGCAGCGCCGTCACCGCCGCCTGGCGGTGTTCGACATGGACTCGACGCTGATCGAGGCCGAGGTGATCGACGAGCTGGCCAAGGCCGCCGGCATCGGCGACAAGGTCTCGGCCATCACCGAGCGGGCCATGCGCGGCGAGCTGGATTTCCGCGCCAGCTTCAAGGAGCGCCTGGCGCTGCTCAAGGGCCTGGATGTCGGCGTGCTGGACGAGATCGGTGCCTCGCTGCGCCTGACCGAGGGCGCCGAGCGGCTGTTCGCTGAGCTCAAGCGCCTGGGCTACAAGACCGCCATCCTGTCCGGCGGCTTCACCTACTTCGCCAAGCAGCTGCAGGCCAAGCTGGGTATCGACTACGTATTCGCCAATGAGCTGGCGGTGGTCGACGGTAAGGTCACCGGCGTCGCCGTCGAGCCGATCGTTGACGCCCAGCGCAAGGCTGATCTGCTCCGTGAGCTGGCGCAGAAGGAAGGCCTGCAGCTGGAGCAGACCATCGCCGTGGGCGATGGTGCCAACGACCTGCCGATGCTGGCCATCGCTGGCCTGGGTGTGGCCTTCCGCGCCAAACCGCTGGTCAAGCAATCGGCCAAGCAGGCGATCTCGACCCTTGGGTTGGATGGCGTTTTGTATCTGCTGGGTGTGCACGAGCGCGATCTGCAGCGCTAAGAACCTTTCACGATCTTTGTGCGAATAAAGCGGCAACTACAAGGCCAGAGCAGCCGCTCGCCACTTTGGCTCTTTAATGTTTTTCCTGCACGGCAATAACAGGCGACACCAATCGCCCCTTCAGGAGGCCGAATGGAATCGTTGTGCTGGGGACGAGCCGCATGGATGCGGCGAGAGGCCTGATGGGCATGGATGGCCCTTCCAGGCCGGCCCCGGAACGACGATGAAATGAGGGAACCCCAGCGAAGCTGGGACCGGATGTCGGGGCTAGACCTTTTGGTTACTTTTGGCGGGGCCGGCCATCCGGGCAATGCCAAAAGAAACCCGCTCGTCAGAGCGGAGCCGAGCTTACAGGCAATACGGTAATGCTGGCGGACTCATTCTGGGAGCGGGCGGGGACGACCCCCGTGATTTTTTCGCGGGCATGGCCCGCTCCCACAGGTAATCACCAGGCGCGGGGCAGCCGTGCTGCTCCGCCGATCAATCGTCCGACGAGAAGTTGTAGTCCATCGACTGACTCGGGCCCTGCAGGTAGTAGCCCTGAATATAGTTGGTGCCCGCCTGCCACAGCGTAGCCAGCACGCTGGCCGACTCCACGAACGGCACGATGGTCAGCTTGGCCTGGCTGTGCAGGTTGGCCAGCATGGTTTTCAGCGCTTCCTGATTGGCCGGGTCGGTCAGCTCCTTGGTGAAGGAACCGTCCACCTTGACGAAGTCCACCGGTAGGTGGCGCAGGGTGTTGAACGGGTTCAGGGCGCAGCCGAACTGGCTGAGCGCGATATGACAATGCAGGTCCTTGAGCCCTTGGGCCAGGGCCTTGGCCTGCTTGAGGTAGGTGACCGCATCCGGTTCGCTGAACTGGAACACCAGCGCATCGGAAGGCAGGCGGGCGGCCTTCAGCGCCACGCTGAGCCACGGCAGCAGGGTCGGGTCCTGCAGGCTGGCGCTGGACAGGTGCACGAACAGGCGCGTGGCGTGGCCCTTGGAACGGTGATCGGCAAGCAGCTTGATCGAGCTGAGAATCACCCAGCGGTCGATCTTCTCGCCCATACCCGACTCCCTGGCCACGGCCAGGAATTCATGGGGCGGCACTTCCTGCCCGGACGGACTGAGCAGGCGCAGCAGTACCTCGTAGTGCTCGTGCTCGTCGCCACGCAAGCTGATCACCGGCTGGAACAGCAGGCGGAAGCTGTTCTGCTCCAGTGCCTGCTGGACCATGGCCACCACGCTGCCGCGGCTGGCGGCAGCCGCCAGTTCCTCGGCCGGGTCGAACAGCTTGAGGGTGCCTGGCTCATTCAACTGGTCTGCGCAGCGCTGGGCACGGTCGATGACCTCACCCGCCTTGGGCGTGGTGTCGTTGAGGCCGGCGACGCCGATGGACAGCGTGGTCTGCGCGGTACGGCCGTTGATATCGAACAGGTGGGTTTCGGCTTTCTTAAGCAGTACCTCGAGCTGCGGACGCTGTTGCTGCGGCGACAGGCCGGTCTGCAGCACGGCGAACACATCGTCACCAAAGCGCGCCAGCTGGGCATCCTTGGGGAAATGGGTGCGCAGCAGGGTGGCCAGGTCGGTGAGCAGCAGGTCGATGGCGCCCAAGCCCATTTCGGCGAGCAGGGTTGCATAGCGGTCGACACGAATGTACGCCAGGCTGGCCGGCTGTTCGTTGTGGACGGCGCGGTGCGCGGCCTGATCCATCAGCTCGAGGAAGTGGCTGCGGTTGTATAGGCCAGTGACTAGGTCCAGGCTGCTGATTTCGCGTAGCTTCTCTTCCAGCTCGGCGTTGGCGGTCTCGGCGCGGATTACTACCTGGATGCACGGCTCGCCATCGTAGGCCGCTGGCGACAGGCTGATGCGCGCCGGGAAGCTGCTGTCGTTGGTGCGCACGCCAGCGCAGGCCAGTTCCTGGCCGTCCACCTGCTGGTGGTTCTTCAGGAAATCCTTGAACGCGCCTTGGTCGCTGGCACCGATCAGGTCGATCATCGGCAGGCCTTCGAGCTCCTCGGCGTCATCGAAGCCGAACAGTTCCAGATAGGCACGGTTGGCGTAGATGTGCATGCCGTCGTGAACGTAGGCGATGGCGTCGACCGAGCTGTCGAGCAGTAACTGGCAGCGTTTCTCGGCCTCGCGCAGGGCCACTTCTGCGGCGCGGCGGGCGCGGCGTTCCTCGAGGTTTACCAGTTCGCGGCGGGCCACCAGCACCAGGCGCTCGTCCTCGCCTTGTGGCAGGGCGTCCTGGGCGCCGAGCATCAGCGCTTCGGTGACGCTGTCCGGCTCGTTGTCGGCCAGCAGCAGAATGACCGGAATGTCCTTACCCTGATGACGAATGCTGGACAGCGCTTCGTGCGGGTCGAGGTTGTCACTGTTCGGCGAGCAGATCAGCAAATCCCAGTTTTGCTTGAGGGCATCGAGCAGGTCTTCGCTGGAGGTCAGACGATGGACGCGGGTGGCATTACCAGCATTGCGGAACAGACTGACGAGACGCTCGGCCTCGTTCTGCGAGTCTTCGAGAATCAGCAGGCGGATGGTTTTCTTTTCGATGGCCATTAGCGAAGTCGAATCTGCGATAAGACAGCAGAAAAAGAGCGGGAATTAAGGGGTTTCCGGCAATCTACAGCGACTTCCAGAGTGAGTCAAAGTCTTCCTCCCCGGCTGGGCGCTGGGTGCTGGAGGCTGTGACGGAGGTCGCGTGATCCGCCGCTTTTTGCTCCAGATCGTGGTACTCGAACTGGCTGAAACTGCCTGTGCTGAGCTGTTTCTGGCTGAGCACGGCACGGCGTTCCTTGCCGTTGATATTGATCAGCACCTTGCTGCCTTCCTGGAACGGCAGGCGTGGAGTGATCAGCGTAGCCGGGCGGGAGATGGCGGCGATTTCCGGAAGCAGCAGCGCGCGCAGGTATTGGCTGTTCTGCTCGGCCTTGCGTACCAGCTGCAGACCACAGGACTGTGCGTGGGGCGCGATCAGCTCGATGCCCATCTGCGTGCCGCCGCCGCGCACCTGGCGGATCCAGCGCACCACGGCAACGCTCCAGCCCTGCTGCGGGTTATCGCGGATACCAAGGATCTCGCCAGCCTGCAGTTGGGTCGGCACTTCCTTGGGCCACGACAGGCAATAGCCACCAGGGCTATGGTTGACGATAGCCAACAGGAAGGTTGGGAAGCTTTCGCCGCCATCAGCCTGGGTTTCCAGCTCCTGGGCAGGTTTGGGATATTCGATTTCCTCGAAGGAAAGGCCGTTTTCCCATTCGTTACGCCGTGCATCCGGGGCGTTGGCCCACACATCGGGCTCTCCGCTACGCGGCTTGAACGAGGCGGCGGTGTCGACCTGCTGCTTGAGTATCTCGCTGAACACGCGGCCATTGGCCAGGTAATAGTTCAGTGCACTCATGCCGATGCAGAGGGTCATGCTGCCGGTACCCTGGGTGCGTTGGAAGGTTCGCTCGGAGATGTCGCCCCAGGCCGCTGCTGCATGTTGCAGCATGTCGATGGTGAAACCATCGGGTACCGTCAGGCGAGAGCGCGCGCGATCCTCGGGCAGCAGTTCCAGATGATCCTTGATCGCATCGACCAGTGGCGTCGGGTCGATCCCCAGCGCGCCCTGCAATTCGCTTGGCTGGAACAGCGAGGTGTAGCGCGGCGGGCCGTCCAGCTGTGGCGCCACGGCGAAGATGCTGCTCGGCTGGCTGCCAGCCTGCAAATTGACCAGCGGGCTCCAGGCCTCCAGTGCTTCGGCGAGGCGGGCAATGGCGCTCTGGCGCATCTGGTTGCAACGCGAGCAGCCAATCAGCAAGGCGACTATATAGCCCTGCTCGACGCTCAGCCCCTGGGTGTGGCGTGCCAGTGGGTCGCGGATCACCACCTTGTGCAGCTCGTGGCGACGGGCGATCAGGTAGATCTGATGCAGCTCCAGCCACAGGCCCTCAGGCACCGGGCAGTACAGTTGGCTGGTGCGAATCAGCGGGCCGTTGAGGCTATGCACCGCCCGCTGCAGCGCCGTACCGAGCAGCGCGTTGCGCTCACGGTTGGGCTGCGCAGCCAGGCGCGAAATGATCAGTTTGTAACCGATGGCCAGGTGGTTTTGCAGCGCCTGGCAGAGGTTGGCGACCTTGCGCGGGCGCTCGTCGAGGACGATGGCCTGGTTGAGGAAGTGGCGTTCCAGATGCTGGCAGACGAAATACACTTCCGGGCGTAGCAGCTCGAGCAATTGCAGGCGGTTGTCAGAAGGTGTCAGCAGTTGGTTGAGCTCGATCAGCGCCTGGTAGAGCTGGCGGGCCGTTTCGCCGATGTTGGCCTTGGGCAGGCCGGCGATCCAGCGTTTCAGGTCGCGTGGCGTGGCGTCGCAGAAAGTCAGGCCCTGCTTGGTCGGCGTCGGGACGCGGAGCAAAAGGTGGGGGCTCTGTTTATCCATCTAGCTTCGTTACTCCAGCGCCAGCATTCGATCGACTGATTGGTCAGGTTTAGCGACTCTAGCAGCATCTTGCCATCGTCGCAGCCTTTGCGGCGCCGCGGGCCAGGCCTGCGCGGCGTGCCATCTGGTCATTGGCCGAGCAGTTGGCCCATGCGTACCGGGCTGTTGGCGCCCAGTTCGTCAGCCCATTTGACCTGCTCGGGGCCAAACAGCACGATAGCCGTGGAGCCCAGTTTGAAGCGGCCCAGCTCAGCGCCTTTCTCCAGGTTGACCGGCCCGCGGGCTGCCTCATCGTAGCGCACGGTTTTCAGCTCACGCTTGGGTGGGGTGATCAGTCCGGCCCATACGGTTTCGATAGAGGCGACGATCATTGCGCCGACCAGCACCACGGCCATCGGCCCGCGCTCGGTATCGAACAGGCACACCACACGCTCGTTGCGGGCGAACAGCTCGGGCACGTTTTCCGCGGTGGTCTGGTTCACCGAGAACAGCCGGCCCGGCACGTAGATCATCTCGCGCAGGGTGCCGGCCAGCGGCATGTGCACGCGGTGGTAGTCCTTGGGCGACAGGTACACGGTGGCGAAGTCGCCGCCCATGAAGGGCGCGGCGCGCTCGCTGTCACCACCCAGCAGTTCGGTCACGCTGTAGCTGTGGCCCTTGGCCTGGAATACCCGGCCATGCTCGATGCGGCCCAGCTGGCTGATCGCCCCGTCGGCCGGGCACAGCACCGCGCCGGGGGTATTATCCAGCGGCCGGGCGCCTTCCTTCAGTGCGCGGGTGAAGAAGGCGTTGAAGT
This sequence comes from Phytopseudomonas straminea, assembly GCF_900112645.1. Lineage (GTDB taxonomy): Bacteria > Pseudomonadota > Gammaproteobacteria > Pseudomonadales > Pseudomonadaceae > Aquipseudomonas > Aquipseudomonas straminea. The sequence goes on from NZ_FOMO01000009.1 coordinate 108,603, forward strand.
GTTCGTAGGCGTTGAGGTCTTCGACCTGCGCTTCGCTCATGTCGACCTGGTACTGCTTGGCGAACCAGCCGATCAGACGGTTCTTGAACCAGGCAGCGCGGCACTGCGCGGCGCAGCCGATCAGGCGCGACAGCAGGTGGTGCGGTATCAGGTGCTGGCTTAGGATAAACAGGCGTTCTTTCATCTTTATTCCTTGGCTGCTCGGCTGTGCAGGCCGGGCACGGTAAGTGGACAGTCAGATCGGCTTCAACGTTCGACTGGTGTATCGGTCAGGTTGCCCCACTCGCCCCAGGAGCCGGCATAAGCCTTGACCCGCGGGTAGCCCAGCGCCTTGGCGACCAGGTAGGTGAAGCCGGAGCGGCGATGGCTCTGGCAGTGGGTGATGATTTCCTTGTCGGCGCTCAGCCCGCGCTGCTCGAGCTGTTCGGCGATGTCCTGGCGGATGCGCAGGGCACGGGCCGGATCCATGCCCGCCGTCCACTCGAAGTGGATGGCGCCGGGAATATGCCCGCCGCGAGCGGCCTGCACTTTCTCGCCGCGGTATTCTTCGGCCGAGCGTGCATCCCAGATGGCCAGGTCGTCGGCGCCCAGGCGGGATTTCAGGTAATCCGCGCTGGCAGTAGGCGCATCGCTGAGGGTCAGCGACACCGGCGTGTGCTTTGGCGCAGGCACATCCTGGCTCAGCGGCAGGCCTTCGGCTTGCCAGGCCGTCAGGCCGCCATTGAGGAAGTGGTAGCGCGAGTGGCCGATCACATCCAGCAGCCAGATGAAACGGCCGGCCCAGCCGCCACCCTCGTCGTCATACACCACATAGGTGGCCTGTGGGTGATGGCCGAGTTCGCTGAACAGCTGCTCGAGCTGCGCCTTTTCCGGTAGCAGGCCGGGAGCCGATGGAGGGCTGGCCTGGGTGCGTTTGCCGTCGACGAAGCGGGCGCCCGGGATATGCCCGGTTAGGTAGCGTTGCTGGTTGCTCAGGTCGACCAGAATCAGCTCGGGGGCATCCAGGTGTGCGGCGAGGTCTACCGGCTCGATGACCAGCGGCAAATTGTCGAAGGCTGTCATACAGGCCTCGTTGGCTGAGTTAAGCGGGCGATTGTAGCGCAGAAGAATACCGCGAAGCGGCGGCGCTCAGCGCTTACGTTTGCTGAAGGTGTCCAGCGCGCGCTCGATGCACTGCGCGGTCTTGGTGAAGGCCTGCACGCTGGTGTCACTGATCGGCTGGCCGCCCTGGTCGGCAAACAGCAGCATCACCACCCGCTCGTTGCTGGCCAGCGAGCGGATCAGCAGGTGTTCGCTAGGCAGCAAGGCTTTCAGGTCGCCTGGCAGCAGGGCAGAGAATTGCGCCATGTTGGCTGGCGTCAGGCGCAGTTGTGCGGGCTTTTCCAGCAGCCGACGCAGCACCTGGCTCTGCGCCGGATGGAGGGTCAGGCCGCCAGCGCTGGCCGTCACCCCAGCGTGCTGCTGCACCTGCAGACGGCTGTGGTTGCGGTCGGCCAGCAGCATCACCACCCGCGACAACCCAGTGGCCTGCAGCGCCTGGCGAGCGCAGGTGGTGAGCTGCTGGACGTTGCTGAAGGCTGAAGGCTGGGCCAGCAGTTGGCTGCACAGCTGCCGCCAATCGATCGCTTGAGGTGACGGGGCAGGCGCCGGCACTGGCTTTGGCTGGAAGTGGCGTGCATCCCAGGGCCACAGCAGCGCCTCGGCGGGGTGCCAGAGGCCGACGGTATCCAGTTGCCGGGCGCTGTGCGCGGCGTTCTGGTGGATCTGCTGCTGCAGCTCGGTCAGTGGTAGCTGCAGGTACAGGCAATTGAGTCCGTGCCAGCGTCGGGTGTGGGGGCCGTTCCAGGCGTTGTGTGCCGACACCGCGATCACATTGGCTAGCAGAATGCTGTTGGCCGGCTGGGTGAGCCAGCGCTGCAGCGTTGGGTTGGCGTCCAGTGCCTGCTGCTGGCGCAGCGGCTCATCGTTGCGTCGGGCAATGTGCAGGGCTCTGCCCAGTAGGCGGCGATCATCAATCAGCAAGCGATAGCCCTGAGAGATCCACGCCGGCAGGCGCCAGCGCTCGGCCAGCGCCAGGCACAGCGCGAACAACGGTATGCCGAGCATGTCGCGTTCGACCTTTACGGGCTGCTCGCCGTCTATCAGTACACGCCGTTCCCAGGCCTCGAACAGGTGGGGGTGAGCGGCCAGCAAGACCCAGACTGGCGATAGGAATAGCAGGCTGCCCCAGTGAATTTCCTGCCACAGACGCGCCAGGCGCGCGGCGAACAGGCCATTGGCCTGGAAAGCGGCGTGCTGGCTGATTAGCTGGATCTGCCGTAGTGGAGCTGGAATATCGGCAAGCGGCCGGGCGGGCAAGCGGGCCAGAAGCTCTTCGGCGCGCTTCAAGCCCAGGCGGGTCAGGGCAGTCTCCAGGCTTTCCGCTGCCTCACCCAGGGCGCTGCCCTTGCTGTTGGCCTCGCGCAGCACGCTGAGCACCAGTGCCGGGCTGTCCTGCATCAGGTCGGCGATCTCACGCAGCGAGCGGCGGCTGTCGGCCAATGCGCGGCGTACCTGCAGGTGATGATCGGCCGCGATGGGCAGCAGCTGACCGTCCAGCTGCTTGAGCCAGGCATCGAGGGTGCGCGGTAACGGCGTGCTTGCGACCATGGGGGTGTGCCAAAATGGCTTTTTTTAGACTTAACTGACTATAGTCTGGCGCATCTCTTCCGATAAATAGAAGGGGATTCGCGCGGTCGCCCTTTCTTATTCACCTGATCAAGTTTTTTCTATGGCCAAAATCATCGGCATCATCGTTGTATTCGCTTGCGTGTTCGGCGGCTTCGTCGCGTCGGGCGGTCATCTCATGGCCCTGGTGCACCCTTTCGAAGTGCTGATCATCGGCGGTGCGGCGCTGGGCGCCTTCCTGCAGGCCAACCCGGGCAGCATGTTCATGACTGTCTTCAAGAAGTCGTTGAAGATGTTCAAGTCGCGCTTCACCCACGATTACTACCTGGAAGTGCTGCGCCTGCTCTATGAAATTCTCAACAAGGCGCGCCGCGAGGGGATGATGGCTATCGAAGCCGACCTCGAAGACCCGGCGGCGAGCCCGATCTTCAGCAAGTACCCGGCGGTGCTGGGCGATGAGCGCATGGTCGCGTTCATCTGCGATTACCTGCGCATCATGTCCTCGGGCAACATGGCGCCCCACGAGCTCGAAGGCCTGTTCGACATGGAACTGGTCGGCCTCAAGGAGGAACTCGAGCACCCGGCCCACGCGGTGGCGAAGATCGCCGACGGCATGCCGGCGATGGGTATCGTCGCCGCGGTACTGGGTATCGTGATCACCATGTCGATTCTCGCCGAGGCGGACAACGCGCAGATCGGTGAGAAGGTCGGTACCGCGCTGGTCGGTACCTTCCTCGGTATTCTCGCCTCCTACGGCTTCTTCGGCCCGCTCTCCGCGGCGCTCGAGCACGACGCCAAGGAAGAGCTGAACGTCTACGAGGCCATCAAGGCCGGCCTGGTCGCCTCGGCGTCCGGCATGCCGCCGTCGCTGGCCGTCGAGTTCTCGCGCAAGACCCTGTATCCGGCGCACCGCCCGAGCTTCAGTGAGCTTGAGCAGGCCATGCGCGGGAACTAAGCACCATGGAAAACAACCAGCCGATCATCGTCAAGCGGGTCAAGAAGGTTGCCGGCGGCCACCATGGTGGCGCCTGGAAGATCGCCTTTGCCGACTTCGCCACGGCGATGATGGCTTTCTTCATGGTGATGTGGCTGATGTCCTCGGCCACCCCCGAGCAGAAGAAACTGATCTCCGGTTACTTCAAGGACCCCATCGGTTTCTCCGAGAGCGCCAGCCCCTATGTGATCGACCTCGGCGGCTCGCCGACCCCGTCGCCGGACCGCACCCTCAACGAACAACCCCAGGAGGCCCCGGGGGACGAAGCGAAGGCCGATCCCAAGGATCCCGCCGAGCTGGACGCCGAGCAGGCCGAAGCCAAGGCCGAGGAAGTCGAGCGCGAGCGCCTGGAGCTGCTGCTGCAGGAGCTGCAGACCAAGGTCGAGCAGGACCCGCAGCTGCAGCGTTTCAAGGATCAGATCCTGTTCGAGATCACCCAGGACGGCCTGCGCATCCAGATCGTCGATGCCGAGAATCGGCCAATGTTCGCCCTCGGCAGCGCGCAGCTGCAGCCGTACTTCGAGGACATCCTGTTCGCCCTCACAGACACCATAAAGACGGTGCCCAACAAGATCAGCATCAGCGGCCATACTGACGCCAAGCCGTTTGCCGGCGCTGGCGGCTTCGGCAACTGGGAGCTGTCGGCCAACCGCGCCAATGCGGCGCGGCGCGTGTTGATCGCGGCGGGCTACGACGATGCCCAGGTGGCGCGCGTGGTCGGCTATGCCTCGTCGGCGCTGTTCGACCGCAACGATCCGTTCAACCCGGTGAACCGGCGCATCGATATCGTGGTGCTGACCAAGAAGGCACAGCGCAACATCGAAGGCGAGCAGGGCGGTGGCGCGCTTGCGCCGGATCCCGCGTCGGGTTCGCCTTTCGGCGATGCGGGTGCGGGCTCAAGCGCGGCGCCTGCAGCCGAGCCGCTTTCCAGTGATCAGGTGCGCGAGAAGCTGAACATATTCGAAGATGGCACGTTGAAGATGGATCAGCCCAAGGAGTGATCGGCTCGCACACCAACGTGTGCGGAGCGGATCAATACTCGGGTTCCGGCAAACTGGCCAGAATGTGCCGGTAGCTGTTCATCCGCTGCGGCTGAATCCGCCCATCTTCCAGCGCCTTGAGCAGGGCGCAGCCGGGCTCGCGGTCATGCTTGCAGTCGCGGAAGCGGCAATGGCCGAGCAGGTCGGCGAACTCGATAAAGCCCGCCTCCACATCGTCACGGCTGACATGGCCGAGGCCGAACTCACGAATACCCGGTGAGTCGATCAGCTGGCCGCCGCCGGGGAAGTGGAACAGGCGCGCGGTCGTAGTGGTGTGGGTGCCCTTGCCGGTCAGCTCCGACAGCGCGCCGACGCGGGTGTCGACGCCCGGCAGCAGGCTGTTGACCAGCGACGACTTGCCGACGCCCGACTGGCCCACGAAGACGCTGATGTTGCCGTCGAGCTGCTTCTTGAGCTGCTCCATGCCATCGCCTTCCAGCGCCGAGACTTCCAGCAGCGGATAACCCAGCTGGCGATAGACGCCGAGCAGTGCGTTCAGCGCGGTTTCGTTTTGTGCATCGATCAGGTCCGCCTTGTTGAGCAGCAGCAGCGGGCGAATGCCGGCATGTTCGGCGGCCACCAGATAGCGGTCGATCAGGTTGGCGTGGGGCTCGGGCAGCGGCGCAAAAACGATGACGATCAGGTCGACGTTGGCCGCGACCGGCTTCAACTGGCCACGGGTGTCCGGTCGGCACAGCTCGGTGTCGCGCGGCAGCTGGGCGACGATCACGCCGATGCCCTGGTTGCCCGGGCGCCACACCACACGGTCGCCAGTGACCAGCGTCGGCAGGTTGGCGCGCAAGTGGCAGCGGAACACCTGGCCGCTCAGCTCGCCGTCGGTGGCTTCGACTTCCACCTGCACGCCGAAGTGGGCGATCACCAGGCCGGTCTGCTCCGGGCCCAGATCGCCGCCTTCCAGGGTTTCCACCACGCGGGATTCGCGCTTGGCGGCGCGTGCGGCGCGCTCGCCCTGGATCTTTTCGATGCGCCAGTTTTGCCGGCGGTTGAGTTGGCGTTTGGCCATGGGGCTTCCGAGTTGTGCTGCGCTTGAAATGGCTCGGATTCTAGCACGCCTGATGGCGCGACAATTTGTCGAGGCCGGCGCTAGACTGGCCACCCGTCTTTCTACGAGCCTCAACGGCATGGCTGCTTCCTACCGCGCGCTGCATCGCCTGGGTGAACGTTATCCGGCCCTCCTGGCCCTGTTGATCCAGTTGGTGGTCACCCTAGTCATGGGCGTGGCGATCATTGCTGCGGCCCGGCTGTTCGACTGGCGCGCGAGCCCCTTGGTCGCCGGTTTGCTGCACGGCCTGCTTTGCGCCTGCCTGGCTCGCTGGCTGGGCCTGTCGCGCTGGTGGTGGTGGCTGAATCTGCTGTTCGTGCCGAGTTTGCTGCTGGCCAGTGGTGCGCCGCTGCCGTCCTGGCTGTTTCTGCTCGGCTTTCTGTTATTACTGATGCTCAACTGGAACAGCTTCGGCGAGCGCGTGCCGCTTTACCTGACCGGCGCCGGTACCCGGCATGAACTGGCTCGCCTGCTCGAAGCCCGCGGCCAGCGTTTCAGCTTCGTCGATCTGGGCTGCGGCCCGGCCGGCACCTTGCTGTGGCTGGCGCGGCGTTTTCCCCAGGCACAGTTCACCGGCGTGGAAACTGCGCCGCTGTCCTTTGCAATTGCCTGGTTGCGCTGCCTCGGCCGGCGCAACTGCCGGATTCGTTATCAGAACCTGTGGCGCACCGAGTTGAGCGCCATCGACGTCGCCTACTGCTTTCTCTCACCTGCGCCGATGCCTGCGCTTTGGGACAAGGCCCACACCGAGTTGCCGAAAGGTGCCTGGCTGATCAGCAATACCTTCGAGATTCCCGGCGTGGCGCCGCAGCGCGTGGTCGAGCTCAAGGACTGGCGCGATTCACGCCTGCTGCTCTGGGAGATTGGCTAGAATGACGAACCCAAAGAGGAGCGCAGCATGCAGAACCCACAGAATCTGATCTGGATCGACCTGGAAATGACCGGTCTCGATCCCGAAACGGACGTCATCATCGAGATGGCGACCATCGTCACCGATACCGAACTCAACGTGCTGGCCGAAGGCCCGGTGATCGCCGTGCACCAGAGCGACGAGCGCCTCGCGGCGATGGACGAGTGGAACACGCGCACCCACGGCGAGAGCGGGCTGACCCAGCGCGTGCGCGACAGCAAGGTCAGCCAGGCCGAGGCCGAGGCGCAGACCATCGCCTTCCTGGAAAAGTGGGTGCCGAAAGGCAAGTCGCCGATCTGCGGCAACAGCATTGGCCAGGATCGTCGCTTTCTCTACAAGTACATGCCGGCGCTGGAAGCCTACTTCCACTACCGCTACCTGGATGTGTCGACCCTCAAGATTCTTGCCGAGCGCTGGGCGCCCGGCGTCAAGGAAGGCTTTGTGAAAACCGGCACGCACCAGGCGCTGGACGACATCCGCGAGTCCATCGCCGAGCTCAAGTACTACCGCCAGCACCTGCTCAGGGTGTGAAGGCTGCAATTCCGTAGCCCGGGTTAGCCATAGGCGTAACCCGGGGAGATTCCTGGGTTTCGCTGCGCTCGATCCAGGCTACGGTATTGGATCAGCTCTGGCGCTGGGCGTGCTGCTCCAGTGCCCAGCGCACATGCTCGCGCACCAGCTCCGACGGATACTCGCGGCGGGCCTCCAGTGCTTCCAGTACCGGGATGCTCGACGGCGCGTTGCCCAGGCCGACGGCCAGGTTACGCAGCCAGCGCTCGTAACCGGCGCGGCGCAGGGGTGAGCCTTCGGTACGGCTAAGAAACTCCTCCTCGCTCCAGCGAAACAGCTCGGCCAGCTCGGCATTGTCGAGGCTGTGCCGCGGCTGGAAATCACTCTGCTCGGTAGGTTTGGCGAAGCGGTTCCAGGGGCAGACCATCTGGCAGTCGTCGCAGCCGAACACGCGATTGCCGATGGGCGCGCGCAGCTCTTCCGGGATCGGCCCCTTGAGCTCGATGGTCAGGTAGGAAATGCAGCGCCGGGCATCGAGCACGTAGGGGCCGACGAAGGCGGCGGTCGGGCAGATGTCCAGGCAGGCGCTGCAGCGCCCGCAGTGTTCGCTGCCGTGGGGCGCATCCTCGGGCAGCGGGATGTCGACGAACAGCTCGCCGAGAAAGAAGTAACTGCCAGCCTTGCGATTGAGCACCAGGGTGTTCTTGCCGATCCAGCCCAGGCCGGATTGTTCGGCGATGGCCTTCTCCAGCACTGGCGCGCTGTCGACGAAGGCGCGGTAACCGAACGGCCCGATGGCCTGCTGGATACGCTCGGCCAGCTGCTGCAGACGTTTGCGGATCAGCTTGTGGTAATCGCGGCCCAGAGCGTAGCGCGACACGTAGGCTTTTTCCGGCTCCTGCAGGCGCTGGGCCATCTGCGTATCGCCGGGCAGGTAGTCCATACGCAGCGACACCACGCGCAGGGTGCCGGGCACCAGCTCGTCGGGATGTGAACGTTTGCGGCCATGCGCGGCCATATAGTCCATCTCGCCCTGGTAGCCGGCATCCAGCCAGCGCTGCAGGTGGGCCTCGTGCTCGCCCAACTCCAGGCCGCTGATGCCCACCTGCTGGAAGCCCAGTTCACGGCCCCAGTCCTTGATGGACTGGGCGAGGCTGGCGAGGTCGGGGGCGGCGTCGGTCATGCTGGGCGGGAATCTGCAGTAGGCGGCGTATAATTCTGCCAGACATCGGAGCTCAGGCATGCGGCATTCATCAGACGATCTTCCCCTCGCGCTCTATAGCGCCGCCCAGGTGCGGGCGCTGGATGCGGCGTTGATCGCTGCCGGCACGCCAGGTTTCGAGTTGATGCAGCGCGCGGCCCACATCATCTGGCGGGCGCTGCGCCGTGAGTGGCCGGAGGTCGGCGCGGTAACCATTCTGACCGGTCACGGCAACAATGCGGGCGACGGCTACCTGGTCGCGGCCCTGGCCCGGCGTGCCGGGTGGCAGGTGCGGGTGCTGGCCGTCAGCGAGCCGCAGCGTTTGCAGGGCGATGCCGCGCTGGCCCGTGACGAGGCCTGCGCTGCCGGTGTCGAGATACTGAATTGGCAGGCGGATTCCGAGCCTCGGGGTGTGCTGGTCGATGCGCTGCTCGGCACTGGTTTGGCGGGCGAGGTGCGCGAACCTTATTCATTGGCTGTCGACTGGATCAACCGCAGTGGCCAGCCGGTGCTGGCAGTGGATATTCCATCCGGCATCTGTGCGGACAGCGGCCAGGTGCTTGGGCAGGCGGTCACGGCGCACCTGACCGTCACCCTGATTGGCTTGAAGATCGGCCTGTTCGTCGGCCAGGTGCTCGATCATGTCGGCCGCCTGGTATTCGATGATCTGCAGGCTGACGCCGAGATCGTGGCCGGTCAGCCATCCGTAGCGCATCGCCTGGCTGGCGAGATGTTGCCAAGGGTTGCCCCTCGTCAGCCGACCACCCATAAAGGCCAGCTGGGCCACTTGCTGGTGGTTGGCGGTGATCAAGGCACCGGCGGTGCGGCGCTGCTGTCGGCGCAGAGCGCGCTGCGCGGCGGTGCCGGCATGGTGTCCCTGGCCACTCGCGCGGAGCATATCGGCGCCGCGCAAACGCGCCTGCCCGAGGTGATGAGTCTGGCGGTCGCTTCGGCCAATCAATTAAACGTGTTGGCAGGCAAGATCACCGTGTGGGTGGTCGGGCCTGGGCTCGGGCAGGGCGCCTGGGGCCGCAGTCTGCTGTCGGCAGCCGCTGCCGCTAGTGGCGTTCAGGTATGGGATGCCGACGCGCTCAACCTGCTGGCCACAGATAATGTGCGCATCGTCCCCGGCAGCGTGATCACTCCGCACCCCGGCGAGGCGGCGCGCCTGTTGGGTATCTCCACGGCTGAGCTGCAGGCCGATCGCCCGGCTGCGGCCAGGGCGTTGGCCCGGCGTTACGACGTAGTTTGTGTGCTCAAGGGGGCCGGCACGCTGGTTGCCGATCCGGCTGGTCGCCTGCTGGTGTGTGATCGCGGCGATCCGGTGATGGCTGGCGCCGGGCTGGGCGATGTGCTGGCCGGTCTGATCGGCGCGCTGATTGCCCAGGGCTGCAGTACGTGGCAGGCAGCGGCCCTAGGCGTGTGGGTGCATGCCTGCGCCGGTGAGTCACTGGCCCATAAAGGAAATGGTCTGGCGGCCAGCGATCTGTGCGACGCTATCCGTCATTTGTTACAGGAGCGAGCCGCTTGTCGGAATTAGAACTGTTCGCCGCCGATGAGGACGCCATGCTGGCGCTCGGCGCGCGTATCGCTGCGGCCACTGGAGGGCGTGGCGTGATTTACCTGGAAGGTGATCTGGGTGCCGGCAAGACCACGCTGTCGCGCGGCATCCTGCAGGGCCTTGGTCACCGTGGCGCGGTGAAAAGCCCGACCTTCACCCTGGTCGAGCCCTACGAGATCGGCGAAGTCCGTGCCTTTCATTTCGACCTCTATCGCCTTGTCGATCCCGAGGAGCTGGAGTTTCTCGGCATTCGCGATTACTTCGAGGGCGACGCCCTGTGCCTGATCGAGTGGCCCCAGCGGGGTGCCGGCGTTTTGCCAAAGGCCGACCTGGACATTACCATTAGCCCGCGATCGGGTGGCCGGTCGCTGCTGCTTCGCAGTCATGGTGCGAAGGGTGAAAGCTGGTGTGCCGTTCTGGCACCCGGAGCATGAACAAGAGAGTGGGGGCGGGTATGCGCATAGGCGCGCGAATGATCGCGGTCGGGCTGATGTTGGCGGTCATGGCTGCCGACGTGTGGGCCGCGTCGGATGTGCGCAGTGTTCGCCTGTGGCGCGCACCGGACAACACGCGCCTGGTCTTCGACCTGTCCGGCCCGGTGCAGCACAGCGTGTTCACCCTGACCGCGCCGGATCGTATCGTGATCGATATCAGCGGCGCCAAGCTGGTCACCCCGCTGGACAAGCTGGCCCTGAGCAACACGCCCATAACCGCGGTGCGCTCGGCGCAGCGTACACCGGACGACTTGCGCGTGGTCATCGACGTCTCGGCCCAGGTCACCCCGAAGAGTTTCACCCTGGCGCCCAATCAGCAGTACGGCAATCGCCTGGTCGTCGACCTGTTCGATCAGCCGTCGGATGCCGCGCCGAGTCTGCCATCCACCACCACCGCCAGTGAGCCCCCGGTTCCCGTCACGCCGACCCAGGCACCGCCCAAGGTGGCCCCCGTGCCGGGTGGCAAACGCGATATCGTGATCGCCATCGACGCCGGTCATGGTGGCGAAGACCCTGGTGCACTGGGCCCGACCAGGGGCCAGTTCGAGAAGAACGTGACCCTGGCCATCGCCAAGGAGCTGCAGCGCCAGGTCAATGCTCAGAAGGGTTTCCGCGGCGAGTTGGTGCGTACCGGCGACTATTTCATTCCGTTGCGCAAGCGTACCGAGATCGCCCGCAAAAAGGGCGCCGATCTGTTCGTGTCCATTCACGCCGATGCGGCGCCCCGTGCGGCCGCTTTCGGCGCTTCGGTTTATGCGTTGTCCGACCGCGGCGCCACCTCGGAAACCGCGCGCTGGCTGGCGGACGCCGAGAACCAGTCCGACCTGATCGGCGGTGCCGGCAACGTCAGTCTCGAAGACAAGGACCGCATGCTTGCCGGCGTGCTGCTCGATCTGTCGATGACCGCGTCGCTGTCGTCCAGCCTCAATGTCGGGCAGAAAGTGCTTGGTCAGATGGGCCAGGTCACGCCGCTGCACAAGCGCCGCGTCGAGCAGGCCGGCTTCATGGTATTGAAGTCGCCGGACATTCCGTCGATCCTGGTCGAAACCGGCTTCATCTCCAACCCCAGCGAGGCGCGCAAGCTGCACTCGGCTGGTCACCAGCAGAGCCTGGCGCGCTCCATCGTCACCGGTGTGAAGCAGTTCTTCGAACAGAACCCGCCGCCCGGCACCTACATCGCCTGGCTGCGCGACAACGGCAAAGTTGCCCAGGGGCCGCGTGAGCACCGGGTCTCCTCCGGGGAAAGCCTGGCGCTGATCGCCCAGCGCTATCAGGTCAGCCTGGCGAGCCTGCGCAGTGCCAATTCGCTGAAGTCCGACGTGATCAAAGTCGGCCAGACGCTGCAGATTCCCGCGACCGCCCTGGCCGTCCAGCCATGAGTGACGTGGCACGCATCCAGCTGCTCAGCCCGCGGCTGGCGAACCAGATCGCCGCCGGTGAGGTGGTCGAACGCCCGGCGTCGGTGGCCAAGGAACTACTGGAAAACAGCCTGGATTCAGGGGCCAAGCGCATCGAAGTAGATGTCGAGCAGGGCGGTGTCAAGCTGCTGCGCGTGCGCGACGATGGTCGCGGCATCGCCGCCGATGATCTGCCGCTGGCGCTTGCCCGCCATGCCACCAGCAAGATTCGCGAGCTCGAAGACCTCGAACAGGTCTTGAGCATGGGCTTTCGTGGTGAAGCCCTGGCGTCCATCAGCTCGGTCGCCAGGCTGACGCTCACTTCCCGTACCGCTGACGCCGAACAGGCCTGGCAGGTGGAGACCGAAGGCCGCGAGATGCAACCGCGCGTGCAGCCGGCGGCCCATCCGGTCGGCACCTCGGTGGAGGTGCGCGACCTGTTCTTCAATACCCCGGCGCGGCGCAAATTCCTCAAGGCCGAGAAGACCGAGTTCGATCACCTGCAGGAGGTCATCAAACGCCTCGCGCTGGCGCGTTTCGATGTAGCCTTCCACCTGCGTCATAACGGCAAGAGCGTGTTGTCGCTGCATGAAGCCAATGACGACGTGAGCCGTGCCCGGCGTGTCGCCTCGGTGTGCAGCGCAGGCTTTCTGGAGCAGGCGCTGCCCATCGATATCGAGCGCAATGGCCTGCACCTGTGGGGTTGGGTCGGGTTGCCGACCTTCTCCCGCAGCCAGGCGGACCTGCAGTATTTCTACGTGAACGGCCGCATGGTGCGTGACAAATTGGTCGCCCACGCGGTGCGCCAGGCGTACCGCGACGTGCTGTTCAATGGCCGCCATCCGACCTTCGTGCTGTTTCTGGAAATCGACCCCACCGCCGTCGACGTCAACGTGCACCCCACCAAGCACGAAGTGCGCTTCCGCGAAGGGCGCATGGTTCACGACTTCCTCTACGGCACCCTGCACCGAGCGCTTGGCGAGGTGCGTCCGGAAGACCATTTGGCCACGCCGGCCGCCGCCGAGACGGTGCTGCGACCTAGCGGCCTGGCTGCCGGTGAGTTCGGCCCGCAAGGTGAAATGGGGCTTTCCGCCAGCGTGCTCGAGCGCCCGACCGATTCGGTCTGGCGTTCCCCCGGTGCCGGTTATCAGGGCCAGCGCAGCGAAGCCACGCTGCCGGCCGCCGAGGCGCAGGGCGTCTATCGCGAGTTCTACGCGCCGCTGGCCACCAGCAGCGCGCCGGCTGCCTTGCCGGAGGTTCAAGGTGATATCCCGCCGCTGGGTTACGCCATCGCTCAGCTCAAAGGCATCTATATCCTGGCCGAAAATGCCCACGGCCTGGTGGTCGTGGACATGCACGCGGCCCATGAGCGCATCACTTACGAGCGTCTCAAGGTGGCAATGGCCAGTGAAGGCCTGCGCGGCCAGCCGCTGCTGGTGCCCGAGTCCATCGCCGTCAGCCAGCGTGAAGCGGACTGCGCCGAAGAGCATGGCCAGTGGTTCCAGAAACTCGGCTTCGAGTTGCAGCGCCTGGGGCCGGAAACCCTGGCGATTCGCCAGATTCCGGCGCTGCTCAAGCAGGCCGAGGCGACGCGCCTGGTGGGCGACGTCTTGTCCGACCTGCTCGAGTACGGCACCAGTGACCGCATTCAGGCGCATCTCAACGAGCTGCTGGCGACCATGGCCTGCCATGGCGCGGTGCGCGCCAATCGCCGCCTGACCCTGCCGGAGATGAATGGCCTGCTGCGTGATATGGAACAGACCGAGCGTAGTGGCCAGTGCAACCATGGCCGGCCGACCTGGACGCAGATGAGTCTCGACCAGCTCGACAAGCTGTTCCTGCGCGGCCAGTAACAGGCCGCTGAAAAACTACCTGCGTTGGCAATACTGCGTTAAAAACGGTCTCAAAATACTCGTTTACAACACGTAAACTGCGCTTTTTCGGCCGTTTTTGCCTTGTCTTACCTGCCTCGCCTACGTTTTTCAACGGCCTGGTGCCTTCGGTGCCGCGCTTGCGGTCGGCGGCTCAGGCCCGGAAAATGGGCCGCCGTTGATTCGAGTCGTGTTGATGTTTTCTTTGCCTCCCGCCATCTTTCTGATGGGCCCGACCGCGTCCGGAAAGACCGATCTGGCCCTGGCCCTGGCGCGCGTGTTGCCCTGCGAGCTGATCAGTGTGGACTCGGCGTTGGTTTATCGCGGCATGGACATCGGCACCGCCAAGCCGGATCGCGCCACTCTCGAGGCCTTTCCCCATCATCTGGTGGATATTCGCGATCCGTCCGAAGCCTATTCGGCGGCCGATTTCCGACGTGATGCCCTGGCCTCTATGGCTGACATCACCGCGCGCGGGCGTATTCCGCTACTGGTTGGCGGCACCATGCTCTACTACAAGGCGCTGCTCGAGGGCCTGGCCGATATGCCGGGCGCTGACGTCGAGGTGCGCGCCGAGCTGGAGGCACGGGCCGAACAGGAGGGCCTGGCGGCGCTGCATGCCGAGCTGCAGGCAGTGGATCCGCAATCGGCGGCGCGCATTCATCCGAACGATCCGCAGCGTCTGGTCCGCGCCCTGGAGGTGTTCCGGGTCAGCGGCATGACCATGACGCAACTGCGTGAGCAGCAGAGCGAAGCAGCGACTGAGGGCGGCGGCTTGCCCTATACTGTCGCGCAGTTGGCGATAGCGCCTGCGCAGCGGCAGATTCTCCACGAACGAATCGCCAAACGATTTGATCTGATGCTGGAACAGGGCTTCGTCGCCGAGGTCGAACGCCTGCATCGGCGAGGTGACTTGCACGGTGAAATGCCGTCTATTAGAGCGGTAGGTTACCGACAGGTGTGGGATCATCTGGAAGGGCGACTCAGTGCAGCGCAGATGCGCGAGCGCGGCATCATCGCCACCCGCCAGCTGGCCAAACGGCAATTCACCTGGTTACGCAGTTGGCAAAATGTGCACTGGCTGGACAGTCTCGATTGCGACAATCTGCCACGTGCCTTGAAATACATGGCAACGGTCTCCATATTGAGCTGAGACCTTGCCGCGGGCCGTCTATCCTTGGGGGAAGACGTGCCAAAGCCGTTTGTAGGCCAAGCAACCCGTTCAAACACTATTCATTTATCGATTCATTTAGGAGTGCGGCACATGTCAAAAGGGCATTCGCTACAAGACCCTTACCTCAATACCCTGCGGAAGGAGCGCGTTCCGGTTTCCATCTACCTGGTCAACGGCATCAAGCTGCAAGGCCAGATTGAATCCTTTGACCAGTTCGTCATTCTGCTGAAGAACACCGTCAGCCAGATGGTCTACAAGCACGCGATCTCCACCGTGGTGCCGAGCCGTCCGGTTCGTCTGCCAAGCGCGTCGGAGTCCGATCAGGCCGAGTCCGAGCCAGGTAACGTCTAAGCCAGGGGGTCGCATTGTTCTTCGAGCGCCATGAAGGGGGTGAACGGGCCATCCTGGTTCATCTGGATAGTCAGAGCACCGAGGCGAGCGAGGATCCCCAGGAGTTTCAGGAATTGGCGCTTTCTGCCGGTGCCGATACCGTGGCGTTCTTCAGTGTGCCCAATAGCCGGCCCACCGCGAAGTTCCTTATCGGTAGCGGCAAGGTGGAAGAGCTGCGTGACCAGGTCAAGGCCCACGAGGCCGACCTGGTCATTTTCAATCATGTCCTCACGCCTAGTCAGGAGCGTAACCTCGAGCGCATGTTCGAGTGTCGCGTGCTGGATCGCACCGGGCTGATTCTCGATATCTTCGCCCAGCGCGCACGTACCCACGAAGGCAAGCTGCAGGTCGAGCTGGCTCAGCTCGATCACATGAGCACGCGCCTGGTGCGTGGCTGGACTCACCTCGAACGACAGAAAGGCGGGATCGGTCTGCGCGGCCCGGGTGAAACCCAGCTGGAAACCGACCGCCGCCTGTTGCGCGTGCGTATCCGCCAGATCAAGCAGAAGCTGGAGAAGGTGCGCAGTCAGCGGGAGCAGGCGCGCCGCGGCCGCAAACGGGCCGATATTCCTTCCGTGTCGCTAGTCGGCTACACCAACGCCGGCAAGTCCACATTGTTCAACGCCCTGACCGAATCCGAGGTCTACGCGGCTGATCAACTGTTCGCCACCCTTGACCCGACCCTGCGTCGTCTCCAGCTCGACGACCTGGGCCCCGTGGTGCTGGCCGATACCGTGGGCTTTATTCGTCACCTGCCGCACAAGCTGGTCGAGGCGTTTCGCGCGACGCTTGAGGAATCGAGCAACTCCGATCTGCTGCTGCACGTGATCGATTCGCACGAGCCGGAGCGCGATGCGCAGATCGAGCAGGTGCTCGAGGTGCTGGGCGAAATCGGCGCCCAGGATCTGCCGGTACTTGAGGTCTACAACAAGCTCGACCTGCTCGAGGGTGTTGAGCCGCAGATCCAGCGCAATGCCGACGGGCGCCCCGAGCGGGTGTGGTTGTCGGCGCGTGATGGTCGCGGTTTGCCGCTGCTCAAGCAGGCGGTGGCCGAGCTGCTCGGTGACGATCTGTTCGTCGCCACCCTGCAGCTGCCGCAGCGCCTGGCGCGCCTGCGGGCGCAATTCTTTGAGCTGGGCGCGGTGCTGCAGGAGTCCTATGCCGAAGACGGCAGCAGCCTCTTACAGGTGCGCATCCCGCGGGTCGAGCTCAATCGTCTGGTCAGCCGCGAGGGCCTGCAGCCGCTGGAGTTCATTGAGCAACACACTTTGCAATAAAGCCCGCGGCGGTGATTTTGCCGCTGGAAGCAGGCATTCTGTAGCATTGGTGGGCGCGCCGTTGGGCGCGTCTTTGCTTTATCAGTATGGAGAGCGCTATGGCTTGGAATGAGCCGGGTGGCAACTCGAATAATCAGGATCCCTGGGGTGGCGGCGGCCGTGGCGGTAAAGGCGGCGGTGGCGGCGATCGCAAGGGACCACCGGATCTTGACGAAGCCTTCCGCAAGCTGCAGGACAACCTCAATGGGTTGTTCGGTGGTCGCAAGAAACGCGGCAGTGATGGTAGCGGCTCCGATAGCGGCAAGAGCGGCGGTTTCGGCCTGCTGTTCGTTGCGCTGGCCGTGGTCGGCGTCTTCTGGCTGTATAACGCCATCTACGTGGTCGACGAGCAGGAGCAGGCCGTGGTGCTGCGCTTCGGCAAGTACTACGAGACGGTCGGCCCGGGTCTGAACATCTACTTCCCACCGATTGATCGCAAGTTTCAGGAAAACGTCACCCGCGAGCGTGCCTACAGCAAGCAGGGGCAGATGCTGACCGAAGACGAGAACATCATCGAAGTGCCGCTGACCGTTCAATACAAGATCAGCAGCCTCAAGGATTACGTGCTCAACGTCGACATGCCGGAAACCAGCCTGCAGCACGCCACTGACAGCGCCGTGCGCCACGTGGTGGGTTCCACCGAGATGGATCAGGTGCTGACCGAAGGCCGTGAGCAGATGGCCGGCGATGTTCGCGAGCGTCTGCAGCGTTTCCTCGACACCTATCGCACCGGTATCACCGTTACCCAGGTGAACCTGCAGAGCGCTGCGGCACCGCGTGAAGTGCAAGAGGCTTTCGATGACGTGATTCGTGCCCGTGAAGACGAGCAGCGCGAGAAGAACCTGGCGGAAACCTACGCCAACGGTGTGGTGCCGGAAGCCCGTGGTCAGGCCCAGCGTCTGATCGAGGATGCCAGCGGTTACCGCGACGAAGTGATCTCCCGCGCCCAGGGCGAGGCGGATCGTTTCACCGCGCTGGTCGCCGAGTACCGCAAGGCCCCGGAAATCACTCGCGAGCGTCTGTATCTGGACACCATGCAGCAGATGATGACCAACACCAGCAAGGTGCTGGTCACCGGTGACAAGGGGCAGAACAATCTGCTCTATCTGCCGCTGGACAAGATGATCGACAGCCGTGGCGGCAGCAGCAATTCGTCGTCCGGCGCGGTTGGTGCCGGCGCTGCCGATCTCGGCGCGCGTGTGGGTAACAATGTTGGGCAGCCAGACGTGCGTACAAGGGAGAGCCGCTGATGAGCAATAAATCACTGGTGACCCTGATCGCGGGCGTAGTGCTGGCCCTGGTGGCCTGGAGCAGCTTCTACATCGTGGCGCAGACCGAGCGGGCGGTACTGCTGCAGTTCGGTCGTATCGTAGAGGCGGACGTGCAGCCGGGTCTTCACATGAAGATTCCGTACGTCAACCAGGTGCGCAAATTCGATGCCCGTCTGCTGACTTTGGATACCGTCAATTCGCGCTTCCTGACCCTCGAGAAGAAAGCGTTGATGGTCGATGCCTACGCCAAATGGCGCGTGCAGGATGCCGAGCGTTACTACACCGCGACCTCGGGTGTGAAGCAGATCGCCGACGAGCGTCTGTCGCGTCGTCTCGAAGCCTCGCTGCGTGACCAGTTCGGTAAGCGCACCCTGCACGAGTCGGTATCCGGCGAGCGTGATGCACTGATGGCTGACGTCACCGCCTCGCTTAACCGCGCGGCGCAGCGTGAGCTGGGTATCGAAGTGGTGGACGTTCGCGTCAAGGCCATTGACCTGCCCAAGGAAGTCAACCGCAGCGTCTTCGACCGCATGAGCTCGGAGCGTGAGCGCGAGGCGCGTGAGCACCGTGCCAAGGGTAAGGAGTTGGCAGAGGGTATTCGCGCTGACGCCGATCGTCAGCAACGCGTGATTCTCGCCGAGGCTTATCGCCAGGCCGAGGAACTGCGCGGTGAGGGTGATGCCCAGGCCGCGGCCATCTACTCCAAGGCCTATGGCCAGGATCAGGAGTTCTACGCCTTCTATCGCAGCCTTAACGCCTATCGCGAGAGCTTCTCCGACAAGCGTGACGTGCTGGTACTGGATCCGAGCAGCGACTTCTTCCGTTACCTGGAAAAGTCCAAGCCGTAACGAGGCTCCGAGCCGCAAGCCAAACACCGCAAGCCGAAGCCCCGTGCTCGCTTGTCGTGTGAAGCTTGCGGCTTGAGGCTTTCGACGTGGTATGATGCAGCAGCCGGGAAAATCCCGGCTTTTTTACGCCTGTGGGAATCATGCGGCACGAACTGAGCGTTACGTTCTGTCTTTCAAGGTCCCTGACCTTGTCCCTTTCCGCGCCGCTGGCGTGGGGGCTTCGTGCAATCAAATCTCTGATCGTCTCGATGCCCGTTCCTGGAGTCGGCCGGCCTGTTGCCGTGCTCGGCTTCCCATCCGCTTCACTGAAGGCTTGTGCCGCCCGAATCAAGAGGGAAATGGCGAAATGGCAACGGTAGACCGCTGGCTGCTGCCAGATGGGATCGAAGAAGTATTGCCCCCGGAAGCGGCGCGCATCGAAATCGCGCGTCGTCAGGTACTGGATCTGTTCCAGCGCTGGGGCTATGAATTCGTGGTCACTCCCCACATCGAGTACCTGGAGTCGCTGCTCACCGGCGCGGGCCAGGATCTGGATCTGCGTACCTTCAAGGTGACTGATCCTCTGTCTGGCCGGCAGATGGGTTTCCGTGCCGACATCACCCCGCAGGTCGCGCGCATCGATGCGCATACCCTGCGCCGTGAAGGGCCGAGCCGCCTGTGCTACGCCGGCAGCGTACTGCATGCGCAGCCGCGGGCGCTGACCACCTCGCGCAGCCCGATTCAGCTGGGCGCCGAACTTTACGGCGACGCCAGTCCGGCCAGCGATGTAGAAGTGATCAGCCTGCTGGTCGACACCTTGGAGCTGGCCGAAGTGCCGGACGTGCACATGGACCTGGGGCACGTCGGTATCTACCGCGGCCTGGTGCGTGCTGCTGAACTCTCTGGTGAGGCCGAGCAGCAGCTGTTCGATGCCCTGCAGCGCAAGGCCATGGACGAGATCGATGCGCTTACCGAGGCGCTGCCGGACTCGCTGCGTCGCATGCTGCGGGCCCTGGCCGAGCTGTGCGGAAGTCGCGAAGTGCTGGATCTGGCCCTGGCCTGTCTGGTCGATGCGCCGGATGACGTGCATGCCGCTCTCGACGAGCTGGTGGCCATCGCCGATGCGCTGGAGCTGCGCTATCCGGAGCTGCCGTTGTATTTCGATCTCGGTGAGCTGCGTGGTTATCACTACCACACTGGCGTGGTGTTCGCCGCGTTCGTACCGTCCGTGGGGCAGGCCATCGCCCAGGGCGGTCGTTACGACGACATCGGAGCCGACTTCGGTCGTGCCCGTCCGGCTACCGGCTTCTCCACCGACCTGAAGACGCTGGTGACGCTCGGCCGTATGCCGCTGGGCGAAGAGCCTGCAGGCATCTGGGCGCCGGACAGTCATGATGTTTATCTGTGGCAGGCGGTCCGCCGCTTGCGCGCCGATGGTGAGCGCGTGGTACAGGCGCTGCCGGGGCAGGAATTGAGCGAGGCGGTGCAGGCGCACTGTGATCGCCAACTGGTATTGCATGAGGGTCGCTGGCAGGTGCTGGCGCTGGACTGAGCGGCCTGCTGGCTCGTCTATTCTGATTTATTTTCGCCGGCCGCGACCGGCTCAAGCTTGCGCGAAGAGGACAAGTATCATGGGTAAGAATGTCGTCGTCCTGGGCACCCAGTGGGGTGATGAGGGCAAGGGCAAGATCGTCGATCTGCTGACCGAACACGCCGCCGCCGTCGTGCGTTACCAGGGCGGTCACAATGCCGGCCACACGCTGGTGATCGACGGTGAGAAAACCGTACTGCACCTGATTCCGTCGGGCGTGCTGCGTGAAGGCGTGCAGTGCCTGATCGGCAATGGCGTGGTGGTCGCTCCCGACGCTCTTCTGCGTGAAATCACTAAGCTGGAAGAGAAGGGCGTACCGGTGCGTGAGCGCCTGCGCATCAGCCCGTCCTGCCCGCTGATTCTGTCCTACCACGTGGCCCTGGACCAGGCGCGCGAGAAGGCCCGTGGCGAGCTGAAGATCGGTACCACCGGTCGCGGTATCGGCCCGGCCTACGAAGACAAGGTCGCCCGTCGCGGCCTGCGCATCGGTGACCTGTTCCACCGCGAGCGTTTCGCCGCCAAGCTCGGCGAGCTGCTGGATTACCACAACTTCCAGTTGGTGAATTACTACAAAGAGCCGGCCATCGACTTCCAGGAAACCCTGGATCAGTGCATGGAATACGCCGAGCAGCTCAAGCCGATGATGCTCGACGTCACTGCCGAGCTGCACAACCTGCGTCGCGCCGGCAAGGACATCATGTTCGAAGGCGCCCAGGGCTCGCTGCTGGACATCGACCACGGCACCTACCCGTACGTCACCAGCTCCAACACCACTGCCGGCGGTATCGCCACCGGTTCTGGCGTTGGCCCGATGTACATCGACTACATCCTCGGCATCACCAAGGCCTACACCACCCGTGTCGGTTCCGGCCCGTTCCCGACCGAGCTGTTCGATGATGTCGGCGCCTTCCTGGCCAAGCGTGGCCACGAGTTCGGTGCTACCACCGGTCGTGCCCGTCGTTGCGGCTGGTTCGACGCGGTGATCCTGCGTCGCGCCATCGACGTCAACAGCATTTCGGGCCTGTGCCTGACCAAGCTGGACGTGCTCGACGGCCTGGAAACCATCCGTATCTGCGTGGGCTATAAGAACGAGAACGGCGCTGTCATCGACGCCCCGACCGATGCCGACAGCTACATTGGCCTGGAGCCGGTGTACGAGGAGATGCCGGGCTGGAGCGAGTCGACCCTGGGTGCCAAGACCCTGGAAGAACTGCCGGCCAACGCCCGTGCCTACATCTCGCGCCTGGAAGAGCTGGTCGGTGCGCCGATCGACATCATCTCCACCGGCCCGGATCGCAACGAGACCATCGTGCTGCGCCATCCTTTCGCCTGAGTGGTAACGGCTGCTGTGGCAGCCGCAGGTCGGTAAACGAAACGGGTCGCCCTTGGGCGGCCCGTTTTCGTTTGACGAGGCGCGAGGTCTGGGTGCAATCTGGCGATGTGCCGCTATTCGGCACGCGCCTTGCTTTGACTTGCTCCTACCCTGAAGTTGCCGCTCCTCTGGCGGTCGGAGGATTTGCCCGTGATCGCTGTCTTTTCGCTGCTGCGTAGTCGCCTGTTACTGCCCGTGTTCATCGCGCTGGGCGTGGCGCTGTTCGTTCAGGTGGTGCTGGTGCTGGCACTGACGCGCAGCACCGTGGATGGTCTGGTGACCGATCTTGAGCGCCAGCTGGGCAGCGATTCCCAGCGTCTGGCGAGCGAGTTGGAGCAGGCCAACAAGGACGTGTCGGCTAGCCTGGGCGGGCTTTCGGTGCGTACCCGTGAGAGTCTGTCGGCCGGGCTGTCGAGTCGCCTCAGTGATGAACGTGTGCAGATTCGTGCCAGTCTCGAGCGCAGTCTGCGCGATTCCGCCAATGATCTGGCGCAGCTGCTCGCTGCCGTGGCGCCGCGTGCCATGTGGGATTCCGATATCCCTGCGCTGTCGGAATTCGCCCGCCGTGCGCAGCGTAACCCCAACGTGCTGTTCGTAATCTACGACGATGCCGAGGGTAACCATCTGACCCGTTACCTCAACCGTCAGAACGAGCAGATTCAGCACATGCTCGATACCGGGGCGGGTGAGCGTGCGCTGGACAAGGTAATCAATGCAGCCAAGACCGACCCGGGCGTGTATTTCGTCGAAGCCAGCATCAGCCCCAATGATGTGGAAATCGGCAAGGTGCTGATGGGGGTTTCCACGTCCGCCATCGAGGCCGAGCTGCAGGCGGTCGACAAGCGTTTCGAGGCCTTGCTTGCTAGCGGTGGTCAGCTGGTGGCCGATAGTCTGGCCGGCGCCTCAACGGATAGCGCCAAGGCGCTTTCGGAGCGGCTGGCCTCGGCGCAGCAGGCGGCCCAGGGCATGGCGACCAATACCGGTGCAGCGGTCGACGCGGCCGCCTCCAACCTGCGCTGGCGCATCGGCATGGGCCTGGCGGTGGTTGGCTTCGGCGTATTGCTGGCGCTGGCGATCGTGCTGGGGCGTCGCGTGGTGGTGCGCCTGCGCACCTTGATCGCGGCGCTCGACGACTTGGCCGCTGGCGAGGGCGATCTGACCCGGCGAATCGAAATCGACAGTCGTGACGAGGTGGGTGAAATGGCCTCTGCCGTTAACCGTTTCGTCGCCAAACTGCAGCCCATCGTGCGTGAGGCCGGTGACGTGGCGGTGCGCACCGGACAGGAAATTACCGCGCTGAGCGCTCGCAGCGTTGCCGCGGAGCAGGCTGCCGAACGCCAGCGTGACGAAGTGGCAGCCAGCCTGCAGGCGCTGGCAGTAATGGCTGACGAGGCTCAGGCCGAAAGTCGGGCCATGCAGGAGGCTTTGCAGCGGGTCGAGGCGATTCGCCAGTCGACCCAGGAAAACACCGCCATCGCCAACCGGGTCGGCGGCTCCATCGAAGAGCTGGTGCAGCGGGTCGACGCCGGTTCGGCGGTCATCGAGCGTCTGGCCAAGCAGAGTGAGCAGATCGAGGTGGTGCTCACGGTGATTCGCTCGATCGCCGAGCAGACCAACCTGCTGGCCCTCAACGCGGCCATCGAGGCGGCGCGGGCCGGCGAGAGCGGCCGTGGCTTTGCCGTGGTGGCCGATGAGGTGCGTGCTCTGGCCAGCAAGACCCAGCAATCGACCGGCGATATCCAGTCGCATATCGTCGCCCTGCAGCAGGGCGCCCGTGAAGCGGTCGGGGCAATCGGTCAGGCTGGGCAGCAGGCGGACCAAGGCTTGGCGGCGCTTCGTGAAAGCGCGCGTATCCAGCAGGCGGTACAGCGCTCGGTTGAGGACGTACACGGCGCCATCAATGCCGCCACTCAGGCTGCAGCGCATCAGGCCGAAGGGGCCGATGCGGTGCGCGGTCGTGTCGAGGTAATCCACGCCGAGGCCCAGCGTGCGGCCGAGGCGGTGGCGGCGACGGCCAATAGCGGTCGTGTACTCGATGGCCTGGCGGGGCAGCTCAAGGACAGCCTGGGTCAGTTCAAGGTGTGAGGAGGGCAGCGCGGGCCTGGTGATTGCCAGGCCTTGCGGGTCACTTTTGCTCAGGCAATAAAAAACCGAGCCATTGGCTCGGTTTTTTGAATTTTGGTGCCCAGGAGAAGACTCGAACTTCCACGATCTTGCGATCACTGATACCTGAAACCAGCGCGTCTACCAATTCCGCCACCTGGGCACTGCAGTAATGTTCACCGTTGCCGGTACGGATCATTACATCCGTTATTTGCAAAGCAGGTTATCAAGCTGCTTCACGAAATTTGGTGCCCAGGAGAAGACTCGAACTTCCACGATCTTGCGATCACTGATACCTGAAACCAGCGCGTCTACCAATTCCGCCACCTGGGCACTGAAACTGATGATTGCTCATCTGCTTCGTGTTACAACGTCTGCTCGACGCTGTGGGCGCGAACTATACGGTCGCGCTTTTACCTTGTAAACCCCTGACGTCGAAAAATTATTTGTGCTGAGAGCTGACCCGGAGGGCGCTTTCGCGCTTCAATAGATACATGGCAAAAAACGACTCTATAGATAAGGTGAACAGTTTCTAATGGCCGATTGGCAATCCCTCGATCCCGAGGCCGCCCGAGAAGCGGAAAAGTATGACAACCCCATTCCCAGCCGCGAGCTGATTCTTCAGCAACTGGCTGATCGCGGCTCGCCCGCCAGTCGTGAGGAGCTGCTCGAAGAGTTCGGGCTGACCACCGACGAGCAGATAGAAGCCCTGCGCCGCCGACTGCGCGCCATGGAGCGCGACGGTCAACTGATCTACACCCGCCGCGGCACCTATGCGCCGGTGGACAAGCTGGACCTGATCCTTGGTCGCGTCAGTGGCCACCGCGACGGCTTCGGCTTTCTGGTGCCCGATGACGGCAGCGATGACCTGTTCCTGAGCCCCGCGCAGATGCGTCTGGTATTCGATGGCGACCGCGCACTGGCGCGGGTTTCGGGCCTCGACCGTCGAGGTCGCCGCGAAGGCGCTATCGTCGAAGTGATTTCCCGTGGCCATCAGACCATTGTCGGTCGTTATTACGAAGAGAGCGGTATCGGCTTCGTGATTCCCGACAATCCGAAGATCCAGCAGGAAGTGCTGGTCACTGCCGGCCGTAACGGCGGCGCCAAGCAGGGCCAGTTCGTCGAAGTGACGATCACCCACTGGCCGACCCCGCGCTTCCAGCCCCAGGGCGACGTGACCGAAGTGGTCGGTAACTACATGGCACCGGGCATGGAAATCGACGTGGCCCTGCGCAGCTACGACATTCCTCATGTCTGGCCAGAGGCGGTGCTCAAGGAAGCCCGCAAGCTCAAGCCCGAGGTCGAGGAGAAGGACAAGGAAAACCGCGTCGACATGCGGCATATCCCGTTCGTCACCATCGACGGCGAGGATGCCCGCGATTTCGACGATGCGGTGTACTGCGAGAAGAGCGGCAGCAACTGGCGCCTGTTCTCCGGCGGCTGGAAGCTTTACGTGGCCATCGCCGACGTTTCCCATTACGTGAAGGTCGGCTCGGCGCTGGACGCCGAGGCCCAGGTACGCGGCAACTCGGTGTACTTCCCGGAGCGGGTCATTCCGATGCTGCCGGAAGAGCTGTCCAACGGCCTGTGCTCGCTGAACCCCAAGGTCGATCGCCTGGCCATGGTCTGCGAGATCTCGATCTCCAAGACCGGCAAGATGACCGACTACAAGTTCTATGAGGCGGTGATCCACTCCCATGCGCGCCTGACCTACAACAAGGTCAGTGCCATGCTCGAGCAGCCCAAGAGCAGCGAAGGCAAGGCCCTGCGCAGCGAGTACAAGGACGTGCTGCCGCACCTCAAGCAACTGTATTCGCTCTATCAGGTGCTGCTCACCGCTCGCCACGAGCGCGGCGCCATCGACTTCGAAACCCAGGAGACCCGCATCATCTTCGGCTCGGGCCGCAAGATCGCGGAGATCCGCCCGACCCAGCGCAACGATGCCCACAAGCTGATCGAGGAATGCATGCTGGCCGCCAACGTGGCCACCGCCGCGTTCATGCAGAAGCACGGCATTCCGGCGCTGTACCGCGTGCACGATGGTCCGCCACCGGAGCGCCTGGAAAAGCTCAAGGCGTTTCTCGGCGAGCTGGGGCTTTCCCTGCACCGTGGCAAGTCCAAGGACGGTCCGTCGCCCAAGGACTACCAGGCACTGCTGGAAAGCATCCGCGGTCGCGAGGATTACCACCTGATCCAGACGGTGATGCTGCGCTCGCTCAGCCAGGCGGTATACAGCGCTGACAATCAGGGGCACTTCGGCCTCAATTACGACGCCTACGCGCACTTCACCTCGCCGATTCGCCGCTACCCGGATCTGCTGATCCATCGCGCGATCCGCAGCGTGATCCGCTCCAAGCAGGACACCCCGCACGTCGAGCGTGCCGGTGCCGTTAGCATGCCCAAGGCGCGCATCTATCCGTACGACGAACCAATGCTCGAGCAGCTCGGTGAGCAGTGCTCGATGTCCGAGCGACGTGCCGATGAAGCCACTCGTGACGTGGTCAACTGGCTCAAGTGCGAGTTCATGAAGGATCGCGTCGGTGAAACCTTCCCGGGCGTGATCACTGCCGTGACCGGTTTCGGCCTGTTCGTCGAGCTCAAGGACATCTACGTCGAAGGCCTGGTGCACGTCACCGCGTTGCCTGGCGATTACTACCACTTCGATCCCGTGCATCACCGTCTGGCGGGTGAGCGCAGTGGCCGCAGCTTCCGCCTTGGCGATAGCGTGTCGGTGAAGGTCATGCGTGTCGATCTGGATGAGCGCAAGATCGATTTCGAGATGGCCGAAGGTACAGAGCAGGCGCCGGCGGCGCGCGGCAAGCGTCGTGAGTCTGGCGGCGATAGCCGCAGTGGCCGCGGGGCGCGCAACACGCCTGCTGGTAATACCGACGTCCAGAAAAGCCGTGATGTTAAGAAGGCGCTGCTCGCCGAGTCCAAGACTTCCGGCAAGAAAGGCGGCAAGCCGACGGACAAGGGTGGCAAGCCGAGTCGCCATCGCAAGGGCCCGTCGAAAGGCAAGGCCAAGTCATGAGTCAGCTGGAAAAGATCTACGGCGTGCATGCCGTCGAGGCGCTGCTGCGTCATCACCCCAAGCGTGTGAAGCAGATCTGGCTGGCTGATGGTCGCAGTGATCCGCGCGTGCAGCCGCTGCTCGAGCTGGCCGGTCAGGCGCGTGTAGCTGTCGGCCAGTGCGAGCGCCGTGAGATGGACGCCTGGGTCGAAGGCGTGCACCAGGGTGTGGTCGCGGAAGTCAGCCCAAGTCAGGTATGGGGCGAGGCGATGCTCGAGGAGTTGCTCGACCGTTGTGAAGGCCCACCGCTGCTGCTGGTACTCGACGGGGTGACCGATCCGCACAACCTCGGCGCCTGCCTGCGCACCGCCGATGCGGCGGGTGCGCTGGCGGTGATCGTGCCGAAGGACAAATCGGCCACGCTCACGCCGGTGGTGCGCAAGGTCGCCTGTGGGGCCGCCGAGGTGATCCCGCTGGTCGCCGTGACCAACCTGGCGCGCAGCCTGGAAAAGCTCCAGCAGCGC
Source organism: Phytopseudomonas straminea (assembly GCF_900112645.1). GTDB lineage: Bacteria > Pseudomonadota > Gammaproteobacteria > Pseudomonadales > Pseudomonadaceae > Aquipseudomonas > Aquipseudomonas straminea. The sequence goes on from NZ_FOMO01000009.1 coordinate 135,889, forward strand.
GGCTTGTGGGTCGTCGGTACGGCTGGTGAAGCCGAGCAGGAGTTGTTCCAGCAGGACCTGACTGGCCCGACAGTGCTGATCATGGGCGCTGAAGGCAAAGGCATGCGCCGCCTGACCCGCGAGCACTGCGATTACCTGGTCAAGCTGCCCATGGCTGGCAGCGTCAGCAGTCTCAACGTGTCGGTCGCCACCGGCATCTGCCTGTTCGAGGCGCTGCGTCAGCGTCGCGCGCTCAAAGCCTGAACCAATCGCCGGTACAGCGCCGGCGATTGGCTGTTCAAAAAATCGCCAAATCGCCTTGCGTGCGCCTGGGGGCTTCTCTAGAATGTCGCCCCTTGCCGTCATGGCAGGTGTTTGCGCGCCTCTCCGTTTCAGCAAGTCAACAGTGTCATTCACTCCTTGCCTGACCGCATTTCGCGGCAGGCTACAACCCGTAAGGAGCATTCATGCGTCATTACGAAATCATCTTTCTGGTTCACCCGGACCAGAGCGAGCAAGTCGGCGGCATGGTCGAGCGTTACACCAAGCTGATCGAAGAAGACGGCGGCAAGATCCACCGTCTGGAAGATTGGGGCCGTCGTCAACTGGCCTACGCCATCAACAACGTTCACAAGGCTCACTACGTGATGCTGAACGTTGAGTGCAGCGGCAAGGCCCTGGCCGAGCTGGAAGACAACTTCCGCTACAACGATGCCGTGATCCGTAACCTGGTCATCCGTCGCGACGAAGCCGTTACCGGTCAGTCCGAGATGCTCAAGGCCGAAGAAAACCGCAGTGAGCGCCGTGAGCGTCGTGAACGTCCTGAAAACGCCGAGTCCAACGACGGCGATGACAGCGACAACAACGACAGCGACAACGCTGACGAGTAATCACCGGATCTATTGAGGAGCCAATCCCATGGCACGTTTCTTCCGTCGTCGTAAATTCTGCCGTTTCACCGCTGAAGGCGTGAAAGAGATCGATTTCAAAGATCTCAACACCCTGAAAGCCTACATCTCGGAAACCGGCAAAATCGTTCCTAGCCGTATCACCGGTACCAAGGCTCGTTATCAGCGTCAGCTGGCTACCGCTATCAAGCGCGCCCGCTTCCTGGCCCTGCTGCCCTACACCGACAGCCACGGCCGTTAAGATCTGACGTTCGACAAGTAGTAAGGGATTTATCGCATGCGCGCCTTGGCAGAATTCATCATGCGCGGCCGTATGCAGGCCACCCTCGTGGTGGTCGGATCTGCAGCTTTGCCGCTGCTGTTCTGGTTGAGTGCTGCCGCGGGAAGCCTGGTGCTTCTGCGGCGCGGCTTGAGTGATGCCGTCGGCATCCTCGCCTGGGCGTTACTGCCGGCCATTGGCTGGTGGTACTTCGGCGAACCGCGCACCTTGCTGGTGCTGCTGGGCGCGCTGGGGCTGGCGTGTGTATTGCGCGCCAATCCGTCCTGGAGGCGGGTGCTGTTGTTCAGCATCGCGCTGGGCCTGGTGTATGGACTGGTATTGGGGGCGACGTTCCGCGAGCCCATCGAAGCCATGGCGCAGGAGCTGACCAAGCTGTTGCCGCAGATGCTCGATGGGGTTCACCAACAGATGTCGGTGGATGATCAGGCGCGTCTCCAGAGTCTCATTGCACCCATCCTGACCGGATTGCTGGCAGCGCTGCTGCAGGTGGTCAGCTTGCTGAGCCTGATGCTTGGGCGTTTCTGGCAGGCGGCGTTGTACAACCCTGGAGGTTTCGGCTCCGAGTTTCGTGAGCTGAGATTTCCGCCGATGCTGGCGATGTTGCTGCTGGTCGGCATGCTGCTCGGGCCCAATCTGGGTGTCGAGATGGCCATGCTCACGCCGTTGTGCAGTGTTCCGCTGGTGTTTGCTGCCATCGCTCTGTTGCACGGGCTGGTGGCCAAGGGCCGACTGTCGAAGTTCTGGCTGGTCGGGCTGTACATTACGCTGCTGCTGTTCATGCAGCTGATCTATCCCTTGCTGGTGGTGTTAGCCATCGTCGACAGTCTGTTTGATTTTCGTGGTCGTCTGGCGGACAAGCCCGGTTCGGGTCCCGCCAACGGTGAAGGTTAAAAGTTAAGAGGTAACACCCAAATGGAAGTCATCCTGCTGGAAAAAATCGCCAACCTGGGCAACCTGGGCGATAAAGTGAACGTTAAAGCCGGTTACGGCCGTAACTTCCTGCTGCCGCAAGGCAAAGCTACCGCTGCCACCGAAGCCAACGTCGCTGCTTTCGAAGCACGTCGCGCCGAACTGGAAAAAGCCGCTGCCGAGAAGAAAGCTTCCGCCGAAGCTCGCGCCGCTCAGCTAGCTGAGCTGGAAGTCACCATCACCGCCACCGCTGGCGATGAAGGCAAGCTGTTCGGTTCCATCGGCACCCACGACATCGCTGACGCCCTGACCGCCTCCGGCGTTGAAGTGGCCAAAGCCGAAGTTCGTCTGCCGAACGGCACCATTCGCCAGGTTGGCGAGTACGACGTGGCCGTGCACCTGCACAGCGATGTCGAAGCAACCGTCAAGGTTGTCGTAGTCGCTGCCTAAGTCTCAGCGAACTGCTTAGCGGGCTTGCACTCAGGTGCCTTCCCGCTAACATCGGGCACGGTATTGCGAAAGCGGTACCGTGCCCTTTGTTTTTCACCGCAAGCATTCTTTCCAGGCGCCCATGAACGACATCAGCATCACCGAACAGTACGACCTGCAGACCGCTGCCCTGAAAGTGCCTCCGCACTCAATCGAGGCCGAGCAGGCGGTGCTCGGTGGTTTGATGCTCGACAACAACGCCTGGGAGCGCGTACTGGATCAGGTGTCCGATGGCGACTTCTATCGCCATGACCATCGCCTGGTCTTTCGCGCCATCTTCAAGCTCGCCGAACGTAACCAGCCGTTCGACGTGGTCACCCTGTCCGAGCAGCTCGACAAGGAAGGACAGCTGTCGCAGGTCGGCGGCCTGGCGTACCTGGGCGAGCTGGCCAAGAACACGCCGTCGGTGGCCAACATCAAGGCCTACGCAGGGATCATTCGCGAGCGCGCCACTCTGCGCAAACTGATCGGTATCAGCAACGAGATCGCCGACAGTGCCTACGCACCCGAAGGCCGTACCGGCGAGGAAATTCTCGACGAGGCCGAGCGGCTGATCTTCCAGATCGCCGAGGCGCGGCCGAAGACCGGTGGCCCGGTGGGCATCAACGACATCCTGGTCAAGGCCATCGACCGCATCGATGAGCTGTTCAACAACGGTGACGCGATCACCGGCCTGTCCACCGGCTTTACCGACCTGGACAACCTGACCAGCGGCCTGCAGCCGGCCGACATGATCATCGTCGCCGGTCGTCCATCGATGGGTAAGACCACCTTCGCCATGAACCTGGTGGAAAACGCGCTGATGCGCAGCGACAAGTCGATCCTGGTGTATTCCCTGGAGATGCCTTCCGAATCCATCGTGATTCGTATGCTGGCGTCCCTCGGCCGCATCGACCAGACCAAAGTGCGTGCCGGCCGCCTGGACGATGACGACTGGCCGCGGCTGACTTCGGCGGTCAACCTGCTCAATGACCGCAAACTGTTCATCGATGACACTGCCGGTATCTCGCCCAGCGAGATGCGCGCACGCACCCGGCGCCTGGCCCGCGAGCACGGCGAGATCGGCCTGATCATGGTCGACTACCTGCAGCTGATGCAGATTCCCGGCTCCAGCGGTGATAGCCGGGTCAACGAAATTTCCGAGATCTCGCGCTCGCTCAAGGCGCTGGCCAAGGAGTTCAACTGCCCGGTCATTGCCCTCTCGCAGCTCAACCGGGGCCTGGAGCAGCGGCCCAACAAGCGCCCGATCAACTCCGACTTGCGTGAGTCCGGGGCGATCGAGCAGGACGCCGACATCATCCTTTTCGTCTACCGCGACGAGGTCTACCACCCGGAAACCGAGTACAAGGGCGTCGCCGAAATCATCATCGGCAAGCAGCGTAACGGCCCCCTGGGTACTGCGCGCCTGGCGTTTCTCGGCAAATACTCGCGCTTCGAGAATTTGGCGCCCGGTAGCTACCAGTTCGACGACGAGTGATGCCTCAGTCGGCCGGCTGGAACACCGCGTAACCTGAGCGGCCGGCTGCCTTGGCCTGATAGAGCGCCTGGTCGGCTGACTTGTAGAGGCCGGCGAACTGCTCGGCGTGCAGGGGGTAGAACGCTGCGCCAATGCTGATGCTGACGTTCAGGGTGTGGCCGGCATATTCCACCGGCCGGGCCAGTTCGGCGAGCAGGCGTTCAGCGACATCCTCGGCGTAATGCTGGGCATCGGCACCGCCGATCAATACCGCGAACTCATCCCCGCCCAGACGCGCCACAGTATCGCTGCCGCGTACCTGCTCACGCAGCCTTCGGCCGATGTGCTGCAGCAGTAGGTCGCCGGCATCGTGGCCATGGCGGTCATTGATCGGTTTGAAGTGGTCCAGATCGATCAGCAGCAAGGCCAGGTTTTCATCGCTCTGCCGTGCGCCACGCATGGCGCTCTCGCACTGCTCGATCAGGTAGCGGCGGTTGGGCAAGTCAGTCAGGGCATCGTGGAAGGCGGCATGTCGCAATTCCAGTTCCTGCTGGGAGAGCTGCAGGTTGGCGCTTTTCAGTTCGGCGGTGCGCCGGTCGACGGCCACTTGCAGCTCATCGGCGCTGGCCTGCACCTGCGCTAGGCGCGCACCTTTCTCCTCGTCAGCCCGCAGCAATGCTTCGGCTCGCTCGTTCTTCAGCAGCTGAATGCGGTAGGCGAGAGCGAACGAGAACAGGATGGACTCCAGCGCAACGGCGACCGGAAACACGTAGCTGCTCCACGGAGCAGGCTGGATGATGCCCATGGCACGCAGCAATAGCAGGTTGACGCTGGCCAGGATCGTGCCATAGCCACAGAAGTACAGACACGCCGGGAAGTAGCCTTGCCTCCAGCGCTTTAACGAAGCCCAAAGGGCGGTGGGAATCGTGGCGATCGCCAGTAGTACGAATATCCAGGCGCCAACGGCGCGCAAGCCGAAGGCATCAGCCGTCACTGCTACCAGATAGAGGCCTAAGCTGACGTTTAACAGGTGGTGAGCCCAGGGTACGTAGCGACGCGTCTGCAGCAACTTCTGAGTGAAACGACAGGCACCAAAGCCCCAGAGCGCTGGAATGCTGATGCGGTCCAGCCAGAAGGGCACCGCCGAGCCTGGCCACAGGTACTGAAAACCGTGGCCGGTCATGCTCAGGATCATCAGCAGAGCGCCGGTGGTGGTCACTACATACCAGAAGTAGGCGCTGTCACGCAGTGCCAGAAAGATAAACAGGTTGTAGAGCAGAAGGGCGATGATCACACCGTAAATAAGGCCCAGTAGCAGGTTTTCTCCGCTCACCTGGCTCTTCAGATCGCCCAGTTGCCACACTTTCAGCGGGAAGGAGTTGCCGGCCGGGTCATAGCTTCGCAGGTAGAAGGTGAGCGGCTGTTCGCCCAGTTCCGGCAGGCGCAGCAGCATACGCCGGTGTGGATAATCGCGGCCTTCGGCGAAACTCACCCGTTCGCCGGATTGACGGATTTGCCAGCCACCCTGGTCATCGGGCAGATAGAGCTGCAGATCGAGGAGGGTCACCGAGGCGATTTCCAGCCACCATTGCTTTGGCGCATCCGCTGTGGCGCTCAGGGTGACCTTGATCCACCAGGGATTAGGGCTCTGGCCGACGCTGGCCTTGCCATGGGCCGGCATGAAACGCTGCTGCACAGCGGGAGCGCTCATATCCGCGATGCTTAGCTTTGCGCCCTTATCTTCGAGCAGCTCGACCTGCTCGTTAAGGCTTTGCCCGCTGCTGGCCGGCGTCAGCGTGATGCTGTTGGCGTAGGCGACTAGGCTCAAGGAAGTCAGCAACAAAATCTGCGTCAGGAATTTGGCTAGGCGCTGCACGCGGGGCTCCTGGGGCAGGCAGGCATTGTTTTGTAAGCCTAAGCCTACACCCAAAGCTGGGGTTTTTGATGACCAGAGCGAAGCGGACTGCCTGCTATCGGATGTCCGGTACAACCTAGCGCAGCAGTCGGGTTTGGTTAAAATTTGTGCTATATTCCGCGCCCCGTGAAATTCCTGATCAAAAACGGTTACCGCCATGCAAGCCGCCAAGCCGCTGTTCGACTATCCCAAATACTGGGCCGAGTGTTTCGGCCCGGCGCCGTTCCTGCCAATGAGCAGGGAGGAAATGGATCAGCTCGGCTGGGATTCGTGCGACATCATCATCGTTACCGGTGACGCCTACGTCGATCATCCGTCGTTCGGCATGGCGATCATTGGTCGTCTGCTGGAGGCCCAGGGCTTTCGCGTGGGCATCATCGCCCAGCCGAACTGGCAGTCCAAAGACGACTTCATGAAGCTCGGCGAGCCGAACCTGTTCTTCGGTGTGGCGGCCGGCAACATGGACTCGATGATCAACCGCTACACCGCAGACAAGAAGATCCGCTCCGACGACGCCTACACGCCCGGCGGCCTGGCAGGCAAGCGCCCGGATCGCGCCAGCCTGGTGTACAGCCAACGCTGCAAGGAAGCCTACAGCCATGTGCCGGTGGTGCTCGGCGGCATCGAGGCTTCATTGCGCCGCATCGCTCACTACGACTACTGGCAGGACAAGGTGCGCCGCTCCATCCTGATGGATGCCACTGCCGACATCCTGCTTTACGGCAACGCCGAGCGTGCGGTGGTCGAAGTGGCCCAGCGCCTGTCCCGTGGCGAGTCCATTGATACCATCACCGACATTCGCGGTACCGCCTTTATCCGCCGTGATACGCCCGCGGGCTGGTTCGAGCTGGATTCGACGCGTATCGACCGTCCGGGTCGCGTCGACAAGATCATCAACCCCTACGTGAACACCCAGGACACCGAAGCCTGCGCCATCGAGCAGGAAAAAGGCCCAGTCGAGGATCCCAACGAAGCCAAGGTGGTGCAGCTGCTTTCGCACCCGCGCCTGGAGCGTGAAAAGACGGTGATTCGCCTGCCGTCCTTCGAGAAGGTGCGCAACGACCCGGTGCTTTACGCCCACGCCAACCGCGTGCTGCACCTGGAAACCAACCCGGGCAACGCCCGCGCGCTGGTGCAGAAGCATGGCGAAGTGGACGTGTGGTTCAACCCGCCACCCATTCCCATGACCACCGAGGAAATGGACTACGTGTTCGGCATGCCCTATGCGCGCGTGCCACATCCGGCGTATGGCAAGGAGAAGATTCCGGCCTACGACATGATCCGTTTCTCGGTGAACATCATGCGTGGCTGCTTCGGCGGCTGCACCTTCTGCTCGATCACCGAGCACGAAGGCCGCATCATCCAGAACCGCTCCCACGAGTCGATCATCCGCGAGATCGAGGAGATGCGTGACAAGGTGCCGGGCTTCACCGGCGTGGTCTCCGACCTCGGCGGGCCGACCGCCAACATGTACCGCATCGCCTGCAAAGACCCGGAGATCGAAAAGCACTGCCGCAAGCCGTCGTGCGTGTTCCCCGGTATCTGCGAGAACCTCAATACCGACCATTCGTCGCTGATCGAGCTGTACCGCAAGGCCCGCGCGCTGCCGGGCGTGAAGAAGATCCTGATCGCCTCGGGGCTGCGCTACGACCTGGCCGTCGAGTCGCCGGAGTACGTCAAGGAGCTGGTCACCCACCACGTTGGTGGTTACCTGAAGATCGCCCCGGAGCACACCGAGCGCGGCCCGCTGGACAAGATGATGAAGCCGGGCATCGGCAGCTACGACACCTTCAAGCACATGTTCGAGAAGTTCTCGAAGGAGGCGGGCAAGGAACAGTACCTGATCCCGTACTTCATCGCCGCGCACCCCGGTACCACCGACGAGGACATGATGAACCTCGCGCTGTGGCTCAAACGCAACGGTTTCCGTGCCGACCAGGTACAGGCCTTCTACCCGTCGCCGATGGCTACCGCCACGGCCATGTACCACTCGGGCAAGAATCCGCTGCGCAAGGTCACCTACAAGAGCGATGGCGTGGAGATCGTCAAGAACGAGCAGCAGCGCCGTCTGCACAAGGCCTTCCTGCGTTACCACGACCCGAAGGGCTGGCCGCTGCTGCGTGAGGCGCTGGAGCGTATGGGCCGCGCCGACCTGATCGGCAACGGCAAGCACCAGCTGATTCCGACCTACCAGCCCAAGACCGACGAGTATCAGAGCGCGCGCCGCAAGAACTCGACGCCGGCAGGTAGCAAGAAGGTCGGTCAGGCAGCCAAGCCTGCTGGCGGGCGTATCCTCACCCAGCACACCGGCCTGCCGCCGCGCGGCAGCGACGGCAGCAAGCCCTGGGACAAGCGCGAGCAGGCCAAAGCAGCGGCCGAAGCCCGGCTGCAGGAGCAGCGCAAGGGCGGCGGGAAAGGGGCTAGCGGCAAGAAGAAGCCGCGTCCGGTAGCGCCGCGCTAAGGCAGGTAGTCAGCTATCCGGTGGGAGCGGGCGGAGGCGTCTAGCCCATGCCCGCGAGTCGCGCGCATGGCGCGCTCCCACAAACTTATCGCCGCCCCTTCCCAGCTGTCAGCCGTAACGCTTCTTCGCTTCGATGGCCAGGCCGCTGCCGATGCTGCCGAAGGTGTTGCCTTCTACATGCCGGGCGTTGGGCAGCAGCGCCGCCACGCTCTGGCGCAGGGCCGGCACGCCGCTGGAGCCGCCGGTGAAGAACACCGTATCGACTTGCTCCAGGGCCACGCCAGCATCGCTGAGCAGCGTGGCCACGCTGCTGCGAATGCGTTCGAGCAGCGCCGCGATGCTGTCCTCGAACAGCCCGCGGGTCAGCTCGGCGCGCAGGCCATCTTCGATGCGTTGCAGGTCGATGGGGTGCTGCTGGTGCTCGGTCAGGGCGATCTTGCTGTCTTCGATCTGCATCGCCAGCCAGTGGCCGGCGCGCTGCTCGATCAGCTTGAACAGGCGGTCGATGCCGGTCGGGTCGACGATGTCGTAGCGCATGTTCTGCAACGCCCGCTGCGAGGCGGCCGAGTAGACCATGTTGATGGTGTGCCAAGTCGCCAGGTTGAGGTGAAAGCTGGTGGGCATCAGCGCGTCGCTCTTCATCCGGCTGCCATAGCCGAACAGCGGCATCACGCCGGCCAGCGACAACTGCTTGTCGAAGTCGGTACCGCCGATATGCACGCCGCCCGTGGCCAGGATATCGCCCTGGCGTTCGGCCAGCTGGCGGCGCTCCGGTGCCAGGCGCACCAGGGAGAAGTCCGAGGTGCCGCCGCCGATATCGACGATCAGCACCAGCTCTTCGCGCTCAATGCTGGACTCGTAGTCGAAGGCCGCGGCGATTGGTTCGTACTGGAAGGACACGTCCTTGAAACCGAGCTTCTGCGCCACGGCGATCAGGGTGTTTTCGGCTTCCTGATCGGCGGCCGGATCGTCATCCACGAAGAACACCGGGCGGCCCAGCACCACGGCTTCGAAGGGGCGTTCGGCCACCGCTTCGGCGCGTTTCTTCAGTTCGCCGATAAAGAAGCCCAGCAGGTCCTTGAACGGCAGGGCGCTGCCCATCACCGCGGTTTCGCTTTTTAGCAGCTTGCTACCCAGCAGGCTCTTGAGCGAGCGCATCAGACGGCCTTCGTAGCCTTCCAGGTACTCGTGCAGGGCCAGGCGACCATAGACCGGCCTGCGCTCCTCGAGATTGAAGAACACCACGGAGGGCAGGGTGATTTTGCCGTCTTCCAACGGGATCAGCGTTTCGCCGCCCGGGCGCAACCAGCCTACGGTGGAGTTGGAGGTGCCGAAGTCGATACCGCAGGCGCGGGCAGGGGTGGAAAGAGGCATGTCGCGCGGCTCCTGAAAAAACGGCCGCGCATTCTAGGCGAAATGATCGGGCAGTGCTGCCGCTTCGTCAGGGCAGTGGAGGATTTTGCACTTCGCCGCGGCGTTCGCGCCATTGGCCCCACTCGAAGCCGAGCACCACGAGCAGCGAGAGGGCGAACGGCAGCAGCAGGTAAAAGCCACGGAATACGATGAGTGCGGCCAGTACGTCCGGCGCCGGAATCTCCGGCAGGGCCGCCAGGAAGCTCACTTCTAGCACGCCCAGGCCGCCCGGCGCATGGGACAGCAGGGCCAGGGAGAAGGACGCCAGGAATACGCCGAGCACCACCATGTAGCCCGGGTTGTAGGCTTCGGGCAGGGCGAAGTAGATGATCGCCGCGGCGCAGGCCAGCTCCAATGGGCCGGCCAGCAATTGGCGACCGACGATGCGTAGGCGTGGGTATTCGACATGCAGTTTGCCGAACTTCCAGGGTTTGAACTGCAGCCAGGAACCCAGCACGTAGAGGGCGACCAGCAGCAACAGCAGACCGCCAATGGCCACCGAAACCAGTGGGGTGACGTTCAGTACGCGGTGGATCAGATCCGGCTGCAGCACCAGTACGCAGCCGCTGGCCAGCAGCGTGCCGAGGGCGAAGGTGAAGGAGCAGAAGACGATCAGGATGCCGATTTCATGGGGCGTCAGGCCCTTGGTGCGGTAGGCGCGATAGCGCACCACGGCGCCAGAGAACACCGAAGCACCGATATTGTGGGCCAGGGCGTAGGTGGTGAAGGAGCACAGGGTGATGAAGCGCCAGGAGATCTTCTTGCCCAGGTGAGCGACGGCGATGCGGTCGTACCAGGCCAGTGCCGAGTAGGCGCCAAGGGTGGCGATGGCGGCGAGAATCCAGTTCAGGTGCGGGATGGCCTTGAGGCTGCCGGCGATCTCGTCGAGGGAGATATTGCGCACTTCGCGGTAGAGCAGGAAGCAGGACGCGACCACGGCGCACAACCCGATCAGCGTCCAGATCAGGTCACTGCGTTTCATCGTGGGCTTGGTACCTTGCAACGGCGATCCCCTGTTTCACGTCTTTGCGGACAGTCGACTCTGCATTCGATGGGCTGTCGTACCCATCGTTCAGGCCCTTTCCCGGGGTATGTCCCGGCGGGATGTGGGTGTACAGGGTGCGCAGTATCCCGGAGGCGGGCCGCTTGCTCAACTGGCACCGGTTTGCAGGCCGTTACCGAGTGTGTCTTTTTACAGGCTCAAACCCAGTGTGGCTGCGGCCAGCACGGCATAACGCAGGGTTTTCGCGAAGGCGACGATCAGCGTGAAACGCCACAGCGGCTCACGCATGATGCCGGCGACCAGGGTCAGCGGATCGCCGATCACTGGCAGCCAGCTCAGCAGCAGCGACCAACGACCATAACGGCCGTACCAATGCTGCGCTTGTTGCAGGCGCCGTTCGTTGACCGGGAACCAGCGGCGGTCGCGGAAACGCTCCAGATAAAGCCCCAACCACCAGTTGACCAGCGAGCCCAGCACGTTGCCTACGCTGGCGAACAGTACCAGAGCCCAGGCCGGCTGCGCGCTGCCGAGCAGCAGGCCGACGAGCAGCGCCTCGGATTGCAGGGGCAGCAGCGTCGCTGCGCCGAATGCGGCGGCGAACAGCCCGAAATAGGCGTAGAAATCCGGCAAAGCGCTGAGCTGTCAGGGCTGCTTGTCAGTTTCGCTATTGGCCATGATCTCTTCCAGCTTGAGGCCGGTGAGGTCATGGATGGTGCGCCATAGGTAATAGAAGATGGCCATCAGCATGATCATCGACGGGATGGCGATCATCGGGTAGCTGAGCAGGGTCATGCGACCCAGTTCGTCGTTGAACGCCTCGCTGCCAGCCGGGCTGGTAACGATCCACTTGGCCAGCACGTAGTTCATTACCGAGGAGAAGAAAAAAGTGCCGCTGAGCAGGTAGGTGGCGCGCATCAGTCGGGTTTCGAAGCGCGGTGTGTGCCCGCCCTGCTCCAGGCGCTCATGGATCTTGTCGACGTTGAGTACCGTTTTGTTGAACAGCAGCGTGCGGATTAGCGGGTAGCGAGTGCGCGTGGAGACCAGTACGGCAATGCCGATCAGCCCGGGAATCGCCGCTTCCTTGATCGCCAGCCACTGGTTGTCCAGGTGCAGCAGGCCGATGCCACCGGTGAGGATCACACTGACCAGACCGAGCAGGGCGACGAAGTTGAATTTACGGTACTTGATCAGCTCGAACGCGCCCCAACCGAGCGGGAATGCCAGAGCCAGCACCAGTGCGCCATCCGGGCCCAGGCGGGCTTCGCCGCTGAGCTTCATGAGAATCAGCGAGGGGATCACGATGCTGATCAGCAGGTCGATGAACGGGCGGGGTTTGTGCGACGGGGCGGGCATTTGCGTGGTGTCGGTCATGTCGGTGCGCGTTGATGGGCGAGCGCCGATGATCGCCTGCCTGAAGCGCTGGCGCCAGCCCGATTGTCGTTGCAATGGCCACAAAGTCCTTCGGCCATTTGTATTGGGCGCAATCGGATAAGCTGTCGGCCTCTAATGCCTGCGTTCGCCTGCTTGCTGAAATTGGCCGGTTACTGGGGTAAAATTGCCGGCTTTAGCTGCAAGGCGTGCATCGACAGTGCAATTCGCCGCCTGGCAGCCGACTGCGTTTTCGCGTTCAGGGGGTACGGCCTGATGGGCCCGCTGCGTTGCTACGGTGTGTTGATCGTCGCGTTGCTGCTGTGCACTCGCGCCCACGCCGAGCTGCGCATTCTCACTGAGCCGGGGCCACCCACGGCGTTCATGCAGGATGGGCAGCTACGCGGTTTTGGCGTCGATGTGGTGCGTGAGCTGATCGAGCGAACCGGCGCCCACGCGCAGATCGAGATGATGCCCTGGACCCGCGCCTACACGATTGCCCAGCGTGAGCCGGATATTGCGCTGTTCGCCATGGTGCGTACGCCTGAGCGTGAAAAGCGTTTTCAATGGGTGGGGCCTATATTGCATGGCAAAGTACGCTTCTATTCGCTGAAGTCGCGGGGCATGCAGGTGAACAGCCTCGATGATGTGGCGGCCAGCGGGCCGTTGGCGGTACCCAAACAGTGGTACAGCTACGAGGCGCTGCAGGCCAAGGGGCTGCCGAATCTGTATGGCGTGCCGACGCCACAGACCATGGTCACGCTATTCGCACATGGCCGCGGCAACCTGATCCTGCTGGAAGACCTCCTGCTACGCGACATGCTCGCCCCGGCAGGCCTTGAACCGGCGGATGTGCAGCCGCAGATGGTGTTCATGGAGTCTTCGTATTACATCGCCTTCTCGCTGGACACCGATCCGGCAGTGGTTGCTGACTGGCAGGCAAAATTGGCGGAAATGCGCCGTGATGGGGGATTCTCGGCGATTTTCCGCCAGTGGCTCCCCCATGTAGAGCTTCCCGCCGCACTGCGCTGAGTTGGCGGGAAAATTGCTGCGAGGCGAGCAGCAGCCGACAACAGCCGGCCATCGCTCGCGGCACAGCACAAGAATTCGCTTCAGACGGCAGGGGACAAGGCCGTCGGGCACCCGATTCATTCGACGTTTGGACAATGCCTATGACCAATATGCAACGTGCTTCCCATCATGAACTGCGGCGCGCCTTCCGCACCCTGCTGGCTTCGGGCGCCTGTTACCACACCGCCTCGGTTTTCGACCCGATGTCCGCGCGCATCGCCGGCGACCTCGGTTTCGAAGTCGGCATTCTCGGTGGCTCGGTGGCCTCCCTGCAGGTACTCGCCGCGCCGGATTTCGCGCTGATCACCCTGAGCGAGTTCGTCGAGCAGGCCACCCGCATCCACCGGGTTTCCCGCCTGCCGGTGATCGCCGATGCCGACCACGGCTACGGCAACGCCCTGAACGTGATGCGCACCGTGGTCGAGCTGGAACGCGCCGGCATCTCCGCGCTGACCATCGAAGACACCCTGCTGCCCGCCCAATTCAACCGCAAGTCGACCGATCTGATCAGCGTCGCCGAAGGCGTCGGCAAAGTGCGTGCGGCCCTTGAAGCGCGTGTAGACCCGGACCTGGCGATCATCGCCCGTACCAACGCCGGCGTGCTCAGCGTCGATGAAGTGGTCAAACGTACCGTGGCCTATCAAAAGGCCGGTGCCGATGCCATCTGCATGGTCGGTGTCGAGGATTTCGAGCATCTGGAAAAGATCGCCGAGCACCTCAGCGTGCCGCTGATGCTGGTGACCTACGGCAACCCCAAGCTGCGCGATAACGAGCGTCTCGCCAAGCTGGGCGTGCGCATCGTGGTCAACGGCCATGCGGCTTACTTCGCGGCCATCAAGGCCACTTACGACTGCCTGCGCGAGCAGCGCAACGCCGTCGCCAGTGACCTGAGCGCCTCGGAGCTCGCGCACAAGTACACCCAGCCAGAGGACTACGTGGCCTGGGCCGACGAGTTCATGAACGTCAAGGAATAACCCCGCTTCACCTGCCACGCCGGACAGCGGCCGCGCAACGCGAGCCGATTCGTCCGCCGTCGGCCGCCCTTGCCAAGCCCTGCCTCACGCTCCTATCTTCGAGCCAGCACCACCATCAGCTTGTTGAAATACTGCTGCGTTGAACGGCTCGTACACGAGTCCAAGCAATAGGCCCTTGCACCACGTGAACCAGGCGCTTCGTCTGTTTTCGTGGCATTGCCTGGGATTTCATCAGCCCGCTCATTGGGAGAACGCTATGGCCACCGGTTGGGCGCAAGACGGCGCCGTGCAGGAGCAGATCGACAGCACCATCGAAGACGCCGTGCAGCGCGCGCGCAGTCAACTGCCCAAAGGCGAGAGCCTGACCCATTGCGAAGAATGCGATGCGCCGATTCCCGAAGCGCGACGCCAGGCCGTTCCCGGCGTGCGCCTGTGCGTGAACTGCCAGGCCCATGCTGACCAGGAACAGGCAAAGGCCGGAGGTTTCAACCGTCGCGGCAGCAAGGACAGCCAACTGCGGTAGTCAGCTGGGCCGAAAGAGAGTCTTGTAGTAGATGGCGTTGGCTCGGTACTGGCCGTCCGGCCCGCAGGCGTAATCGGGCAGGCCGCCGATCGTGGTGTAGCCCAGCGCGCGATAAAGGTGTTCGGCTTCGCTAGCGGCCTCGGTGTCCAGATACAGTAGACCTCGCTTCAGTTGCCTGGCACGGGTCTCAAGTTGCTGCATCAGCAGCCGGGTAATACCACGGCGACGCGCGTTGCTCAGCACCAGCAATTTCTGCACTTCGCCGCGATTCAACCCATTGGGTTTCTGGCACAGGTTGAGCTGCACCGAACCCAGCACTTTTTCATGCTCTTCAGCGATCCAGATCGCCAGCGCGCCGCTGCAAAGCGCACGGCGCACGGCGCACATCGTCGAAGTAGGCGTCCGCCTGCCGGGTGTCGATATCGGCCAGGAAACCGACGGAGGCACCGTTGGCCACCGCATCGATCAACAAGGCGATTAGCCCTTGCCGACAGGCGTCGAAACCGGCTTCGTCGAGCTGGCGGATCTGCAGGATCATGGCGTGCTGCGCTGCGGCGTGAGGATCAGCTGCATGAAGGTCAGGTCCAGCCAGCGGCCGAACTTGCAGCCGACCTGTGGCATCTGCCCGGTGACGCTGAAACCCAGCCGCTCGTGCAGGCGCACCGAGGCGACGTTGCCACTTTCGATGGCGGCGACCATCACGTGCTTGCCGACCTCTCGTGCCCGCTCGATCAGCGTCTGCATCAGCAGCGGGCCAAGACCCCGGCCGCGGGTGTCGTGGCGCACGTACACGGAATGCTCGACGGTATTGCAAAAGCCTTCGAAGGGCCGCCAGTCGCCGAACGAGGCATAGCCCAGCACCTGTTGCGCCTCATCGACCGCCACTAGGATCGGATAGCCCTGGGCGCCGCGCGCCTCGAACCAGGCCTGGCGATTGGCGAGGTCCACGGGGCGCTCGTTCCAGATGGCCGTGGTGTTGAGCACGGCATCGTTGTAGATGGCGAGCAGGGCGGGCAGGTCGTCTGCAGCGGCGTTACGTATGGCAATGGACATGGGCAAACTCGGGTGCAGATGGAGGTATAAGTCGCGGCGGTCAGTATCGGTCTGGGCGCTCGTCGGAGGCAATCGTGGATTGCCCGAGCTTGAGCGGTTTATCGCAGAGAAACGCTTGCTGTAATGGCAGATAGCCCTAGTATCAATAGTCGTGCAGTTCGGTTGAGAAGCCCTGATAACAGCGGAGAAACGACATGGCATTGTTTCCGGTGACTGTGGCCAAGCGGATGACCGTAGGCGTACTGCTGTTGCTAAGCCTGACCGCCCTGGCGGTCTATTCGGTCATGGCGCTGCGTGGCAAACCACAACTGATGGCGGTCGGGGTGACATCCGCCGAGCAGGCTGCCGCTGCGCTGGCGCGCCAGCTGGCCCTGCAACTCAGCGAAATCCAGGGCACCACGGCGGGCCTGGCGCACTTGGCCGAGGCCTTGCCGCGGGACGCCGAGTTGGTGCGCAACGTGCTGCCGGGGGTGATCGACAGCCAGGGTAATGCCGCCATCGCCGGTGGCGGCCTGTGGCCCGAGCCGGGTGCCTTCGAGAGCGGCGTGGCGCTGCGCAGCTTCTTCTGGGCGCGTAGTGCGAGCGGCGGTCTCGAGTACAGTGGCGATTACAACGCCGCCTCCGCGCCGCCCTATCAGCAGGAATCCTGGTACAGCGCGGCGCGCTCGTCCGCACCTGGTCGTTGCGTGTGGTCCGACGGTTATCTCGATCCGGTGACCAGCGTGGCGATGACCACCTGCAGCGTGCCCTATCAACTGAGCGGGAAGTTTGCCGGCGTGGCGACGGTGGATCTGCGCCTCGACGGCCTGGCCACGTTCCTGAGCGAGCGCGGCAACGTCACCGGCGGCTATGCCTTCGTGGTCGATCGGGCCGGTAACCTGTTGTTCTTCCCGGATGCCAAGGCCACCGGTGGGCTGCCTACCATGGCCGGGCTGGTGGAGCGTGATCCTGCGGTCGCACCGTTGCAGGCTGCCTTGCAGGCCGCGCGCGCCGGCACACCGACCAGCATGCTCGACTACGACGTGCGCCTGCAGGGCCGCGCCTATGTCAGCTTCGCGCCCCTGGGGGATACCGGTTGGCAGCTCGGGCTCGTCACGCCCGAGGGCCAGGTCGCCGGGCTGAGTCATCGCCTGACCGGAGAACTTCTGCTCTTCCTGCTGCCCTTGCTGGCCGTGTTGCTCGGCCTGGCGTGGTTCGCCGGGCGTCGTTTGCTGGCGCAGATCGAAGAAACCACCGCGCAGATCGAGCAGCTCGGTGAGGGTGGTGGAAGCGAGTTGCCCGTCGGTCGAAGTGACGAAATTGGTGCGTTGCGCTCGGCGGTGAATCGCTATGCCGGCTCGCTGCGCAACATGCTGCTCGATATATCGGAACAATCTCGCGTGCTTGAGCGCCAGGCTGCCGAGCTGGCAAGCCTGTCGCAGGCCATCGCCGAGCGGGCCGAAACCCAGCGTGAAGACAATGCCTTGTTGGCCACCGCCATCACCGAGATGTCGGCCAGTGCCCAGGAAGTGGCCGGCAATACCACCGATTGTTCGGATACCGCGGAGCGTTCGTTGCTATCGGCGCGCGCAGGCCAGGTGAACGTGCGTAGCAACAGCGCGTCGATCCAGGCGCTGTCCGAGGAGATCGGTCAGGCCGAGGCGGCAATCGGTCGCCTGGGTAGCGATATCGAGCGGGTCGGCAGCGTGCTCGAGGTGATCACCTCGATCTCCCAGCAGACCAACCTGCTGGCGCTCAACGCCGCAATCGAGGCGGCGCGCGCCGGGGAGCAGGGCCGCGGTTTCGCCGTGGTGGCGGATGAGGTGCGTACGCTTGCCGGCCGTACCCAGGCGTCGGCCAACGAGATTCAGGTGATGATCGGCCAACTGCGCGATGCGTCGGGCCAGACCGTCGCCACCATGCAGGCTGGCGTGCGACGTACCCACGAAGCGGTCGAGCAGGCCAATGGCGTCGCGGTCACCCTGGAGGGCACGGTCAATGGCTTCGAGGATATCGTGCAGCGCGCCCAGCAGATCGCCGTCGCGGCCCAGGAGCAGAGCCACGTGACCCAGGAAATCAGCGAGCTGGCCGTGCGTATTCACGGCGCCAGCGAAGAGGGCGCGCGCGATTCCGGAACCTTGCGCGAGCTGGGCCGGGCCATTGAGGAGCTGTCCCAGCGGCTCGCGCGGATGAGTCAGGGGGCCAAGTGACGGGCAGGCGAGCCCGTCAATCGATTACTTGTCGCGGTCGACCGCGAACGGGCCCCAGGCCTGGCGGCTGGGCATGATTTCCAGGCGGTTGATGTTGATATGGGCAGGCAGGGTGGCGACGTAGAAGATCTGCTCGGCGATATCTTCCGCGCTCAGTGGCGTGGTAGTGCTGTACAGCGCATCGGAGGCCGCCTGGTTGCCTTTGGTACGCACCAGGGTGAATTCGGTTTCCGCCATGCCCGGGGCGATGTCGGTGACGCGCACACCAGTGGACACCAGGTCGCAGCGCAGGTTGAAGCTGAACTGTTTGACGAACGCCTTGCTGGCGCCGTACACGTGGCCGCCCGGGTACGGCCATTCGCCGGCTACCGAACCGATGTTGATGATGCTGGCGCCCTTGCCGGTTTCCAGCAGCTTGGGCAGCACCGCGTGGGTGACGTTGACCAGGCCGGTGATGTTGGTGTCGATCATGGTGTGCCAATCCTGCAAGGCCACCTTCTGCGCTGCTTCCGGCGCCAGGGCCAGGCCGGCGTTGTTGATCAGCGCGTGGATCTTGTCGAACGGCGCCGGCAGGCTGTCGACCAGGGCCTGCACGGCGGTGGCATCGCGCACGTCGAGGGTGGCGATATGTACCGGCACCTTGCTCTCCAGCTCGGCCTTGAGTTCCTCCAGGCGCTCCTGGCGGCGGCCCGAAAGCACCAGCGCCCAGCCGGCCTCGGCGAAGCGGCGAGCGGTGGCGCGGCCAAAGCCGGAAGTGGCACCGGTGATGAAAACTACCTGGGTCATGTTCTGCCTCTTGTCTGTCGTCAGTGAACACCGCCCGGCCAGTGGCCTGGGCGATTCGTGCTGATCGACTGCCGGAGTGGGCTCGTCGACGCGGATCCTCGCCACCCTTGGCGCCTGCGGGTTGGCCGGCAGGTGAAAGTGGGATGGGCGGACGGCAAGAATAACCGGCTTGGGCAGCTACCGCGTAGGTACAGTGGCGGGCTTTTACCGCTCAGAGCCTGTTCACGATTTTTATGCGTCTGAAGCGGAGCCTACAAGGTAGAAGCGGACATCGGGCGGCGCCGCTTTTGTAGGAGGAGCTTTAGCCTCGAGCTTTTAGGGGGCTAAGAGCTCGGGGCTAAAGCCCCTCCCACGAGTTCGCGGTCGGCCGTTCTCGCTAATTAGCTGCCAAAATCGGCGAACCTGGGCTGAGAGATTATGAACAGGTGATCAGATCGCCACCAACCCGCGCACGCCGTCCGCTTCCATGGTTTCGCCGCGGCCCTGCTGGACGATCTCGCCGCGGCTCATCACCAGGTACTGGTCGGCCAGTTCGGCGGCGAAGTCGTAGAACTGCTCGACCAGCAGGATGGCCATGTCGCCGCGGGCGGCGAGTTTTTTGATCACTGCGCCGATTTCCTTGATCACCGAGGGCTGGATGCCTTCGGTGGGTTCGTCGAGGATCAGCAGGCGTGGCTGGCTGGCCAGCGCGCGGCCGATGGCCAGCTGTTGCTGCTGGCCGCCGGACAGGTCGCCGCCGCGGCGGTGCTTCATTTCCAGCAGCACCGGGAACAGCTCGTAGATGAACGCCGGCACCTCCTTGGCTTGCTTCGCGCTGAAACGAGAGAGCCCCATCAGCAGGTTTTCCTCCACCGTCAGGCGTCCGAATATCTCGCGGCCCTGGGGCACGTAGGCGATGCCGGCGTGCACCCGATGGTGCGGTTTGTAGCCGGTGATGGCCTTGCCTTCCCACTGAACGCTGCCTTCCTTGGCGGGCAGCAGGCCCATCAGGCATTTGAGCAGGGTGGTCTTGCCGACGCCGTTGCGGCCGAGCAGGCAGGTGACTTCGCCGACCTTCACGTCGAACGACAGGCCGCGCAGGATGTGGCTGCCGCCGTAGTACTGGTGAAGCTGTTGGACTTGCAGCATGTCGATGTCCTTTGCGTAGGTGGTCGGGGTGCGTAGCTCACGCTCTATCGATCCACCGTGTGATGCCTTGGTGGATGAAAAAAGCGTCATCCACCCTACGAATCCTTTACCGGCCGAGATAAACCTCGATCACCTTCTCGTTGGCCTGCACGGCGTCGAGCGAGCCTTCGGCCAGCACGCGGCCCTGGTGCAGCACGGTGACATGGTCGGCGATGGTGCCGACGAAGCCCATGTCGTGCTCGACCACCATCAGCGAGTGTTTGCGCGCCAGGGACTTGAACAGCTCGGCGGTGAATTCGGTTTCCGCGTCGGTCATGCCCGCCACCGGCTCGTCGAGCAACAACAGTTGCGGGTCCTGCACCAGCAGCATGCCGATTTCCAGGAACTGCTTCTGGCCGTGGGACAGCAGGCCGGCCGGGCGCTGGCGCGAGCCGTCCAGGCGAATGGTGGCCAGCACCTCGTCGATGCGGTCGCGCTGCTCACCGCTGAGCCTGGCGCGCAGGCTGGCCCATACCGACTTGTCGGTCTTCTGCGCCAGTTCGAGGTTCTCGAACACGCTCAGCGCCTCGAACACCGTCGGTTTCTGGAACTTGCGGCCAATGCCGGCCTGGGCGATCTCGACCTCGCTCATCTGCGTCAGGTCGAAGGTTTCACCGAAGAACGCGGTGCCGCTATTGGGCCGGGTCTTGCCGGTGATTACGTCCATCAGGGTGGTCTTGCCGGCGCCATTGGGGCCGATGATGCAGCGCAGCTCGCCGACGCCGATGTAGAGCGTCAGGTCGGTCAGCGCCTTGAAGCCGTCGAAGGCGACGTTGATGTCTTCCAGTGTCAGGATGGTGCCGTGGCGTACGTTCAGACCACTGCCTGCACTTTGGCCCAGGCCGATGGCATCGCGGCTGCTGCCAGCCGGGTCGATCAGCATTTCCGGAATCGGTGCGCTTCTCATGACTTGTCCCCTCGTTTGAGCAGGCCGATGACGCCCTTGGGCAGGAACAGGGTGACCACGATGAACAGCGCGCCGAGGGCGAACAGCCAGTACTCGGGAAAGGCCACGGTGAACCAGCTCTTCATGCCATTGACCAGGCCGGCGCCGAGCAGCGGGCCGATCAGCGTGCCGCGCCCGCCGAGGGCCACCCACACGGCGGCTTCGATGGATTGCGTCGGGGCCATTTCGCTGGGGTTGATGATGCCCACCTGGGGCACGTACAGCGCTCCGGCCAGGCCGCACAGCACGGCGGACAGCACCCAGATGAACAGCTTGTAGCCGCGTGGGTCGTAGCCGCAGAACATCAGGCGGTTCTCGGCGTCGCGCAGGGCGGTTAGCACCCGGCCGAACTTGCTGCGCGCCAGGCGCCAGCCCAGGTACAGGCTGCCGACCAACAGCAGCACGGTGAGCGCGAACAGCGTGGCGCGGGTGCCGGCGGCGGTGATCTCGAAGCCGAGGATGCTGCGAAAGTTGGTGAAGCCGTTGTTGCCGCCGAAACCGGTCTCGTTGCGAAAGAACAGCAGCATGCCGGCGAAGGTCAGCGCCTGGGTCATGATCGAGAAGTACACGCCCTTGATCCGCGAGCGGAAGGCGAAGAAACCGAACACCAGCGCCAGCAAGCCGGGCGCCAGCACCACCAGGCACAGGGCCCATAGGAAGTTGTCGGTGCCGTACCAGTACCAAGGCAGCTCCGTCCAGGCGAGAAAGCCCATGAACGCCGGCAGGCCGTCGCCGGCGGCTTCGCGCATCAGGTACATGCCCATGGCGTAGCCGCCGAGGGCGAAGAACAGCCCATGGCCGAGGGATAGCAGGCCGGCGTAGCCCCAGACCAGATCCAGCGCCAGGGCGACGATGCAGTAGCAGAGGATCTTGCCGACCAGGGTCAGGCTGTAGGCGGAAACGTGCAGCGCATGCTCGGCCGGCAGCAGGTGCAGAACGGGCATGGCGACCAACATGGCGAGCATCAGCAGGCCGATGGCCAGTGACACCTGTGGGCCGAGCCTGTGGCTGGCGCGAGCCAATAGGGTTTGGTTGGCGGCGTTCATTGGTGAATCCCCTGTAGGCCGATCTGTGGGAGTGCGCCATGCGCGCCAACGACGGCGGTGATGCAATCGCGGGCATGGCCCGCTCCCACAGCATCGAGATTAAGCGTGCGGTTCAATCGATCACCCTCCCTTTCAAGGCGAACAGGCCCTGCGGACGCTTCTGGATGAACAGAATGATCAGCGCGAGGATGAGGATCTTGCCGAGTACGGCGCCGATCTGCGGCTCCAGGATCTTGTTGGCGATGCCTAAGCCGAAGGCCGCCATGACGCTGCCGGCCAGTTGGCCGACGCCGCCGAGCACCACCACCAGGAACGAGTCGATGATGTAGCTCTGGCCGAGGTCGGGGCCGACGTTGCCGATTTGGCTCAGCGCCACGCCGCCGAGGCCAGCTATCCCTGAGCCGAGGCCGAAGGCCAGCATGTCCACGCGGCCGGTGGGCACGCCGCAGCAGGCGGCCATGTTGCGGTTTTGGGTGACGGCGCGCACGTTGAGCCCCAGGCGGGTCTTGTTGAGCAGCAGCCAGGTCAGCACCACCACCGCCAGGGCGAAGCCGATGATCACGATGCGGTTGTACGGCAGCACCAGGTTGGGCAGCACCTGAATGCCGCCGGACAGCCAGTAGGGGTTGGCCACTTCGACGTTCTGCGCGCCGAACAGCACGCGCACCAGCTGGATCAGGATCAGGCTGATGCCCCAGGTGGCCAGCAGGGTTTCCAGCGGGCGGCCGTAGAGATGACGGATCACCGTGCGCTCCAGGGCCATGCCGATCACCGCGGTCACGCAGAAGGCCACCGGCAGGGCGACCAGCGGGTACAGCGCCAGGGCGTCGGGGGCGAAGCGCTGGAAGAGAATCTGCACCATGTAGGTGGAGTAGGCGCCGAGCATCAGCATTTCGCCGTGGGCCATGTTGATCACCCCGAGCAGGCCGAAGGTGATGGCCAGGCCGAGGGCGGCGAGCAGCAGGATCGAGCCCAGGCTCATGCCGCTGAATGCCTGGCCGAGCAATTCGCCGATCAGCAGCTTGCGCTTGACCTGGGCGAGACTGGTTTCTGCGGCGGTGCGCACGGCTGCGTCGCTTTCCACGCCGGGCTCCAGCAGGTTTTCCAGGCGGGTACGGGCCAGCGGCTCGCCGGTTTCGCCGAGCAGGCGCACGGCAGCCAGGCGCACCGCCGGGTTGGCGTCGACCAGTTGCAGGTTGGCCAGGGCGAGGGTGAGGGCATCGCGCACGGCGTCGTCGTCTTCCTCGGCTTGCGCCTGGGCGAGCAGCGGCAGTTGCGCCGGCTGGGCGCTCTTCTGCAATTGCTGGGCGGCGCTCAGGCGCACGCTTGCCTCACTGGCGAGCAACTGATGGCTGGCCTGGGCGTTGGCGATCAGCCCGCGCAGGCGATTGTTCAGGCGTAGTTTGCGCAGGGTGCCTTGCGGCTCGGCATCGCCTTCGGCGGCGCGGTAGCCAGCGTCGGTTTCGATGAAGGCGCGTTTGTCGCCGTCAGCGGCCACACGGCCCTGTTGCAGCGCATCGAGTAGCGGCTGGCGTGCCGGGTCGGGCATGGCGGCCCAGCTTTCCAGCTGCCTGGCTTGCTGCGTGGCGCTTGCGGCGACGAAATCGTCGGCTTCGCCGGCTTGTGCGGCCAATGGCAGCAGGAGCAGCAGGCTGAAGAGAATTCGGGCAAAGGCATAAGGCATGGGCGTGTCCTTGGTGTCCCGTGGCACAGGCGCCGGAGAACGACTCGGCGCCTGTGCCACGGTGCGGATCAGTTCGACTTCACCGGGGTGTCGCCTTTCTTGTCGTTACCCTCGATGTACGGGCTCCACGGCTGGGCGCGGATCGGCCCTTCGGTTTCCCAGACCACCGAGAACTGGCCGTCTTCCTGGACCTCGCCGATCATCACCGGCTTGTGCAGGTGATGGTTCTTCTCGTCCATCTTCAGGGTGAAGCCGCTCGGTGCGGCGAATTCCTGGCCGGCCATGGCTGCGCGCACCTTGTCGACGTCCGTGGTGCCAGCCTTCTCGACGGCCTGGGCCCACATGTGGATGCCCACGTAGGTGGCTTCCATCGGGTCGTTG
Source organism: Phytopseudomonas straminea (assembly GCF_900112645.1). Lineage (GTDB taxonomy): Bacteria > Pseudomonadota > Gammaproteobacteria > Pseudomonadales > Pseudomonadaceae > Aquipseudomonas > Aquipseudomonas straminea. Next base: position 159,890 of record NZ_FOMO01000009.1, read on the forward strand.
GTGACCACGGTGTCGGCGTTCGGCAGCTTCTTGGCCTTGGCGTAGGCCTTCCAGTCGGCGACGAATTTCTCGTTGACCGGGTTCTCCACGGACTGGAAATAGTTCCAGGCCGCCAGGTGGCCGACCAGCGGCTTGGTGTCGATGCCGCGCAGTTCTTCCTCGCCGACCGAGAACGCCACCACCGGCACGTCGGTGGCTTCGATGCCCTGGTTGGCCAGTTCCTTGTAGAACGGCACGTTGGAGTCACCGTTTACGGTGGACACCACCGCGGTCTTGCCGCCGGCGGAGAACTTCTTGATGTTGGCGACGATGGTTTGATAGTCGCTGTGACCGAACGGCGTGTAGACCTCTTCGATGTCCTTGTCGGCAATGCCCTTGCTGTGCAGGAAGGCGCGCAGGATCTTGTTGGTGGTGCGCGGGTAGACGTAGTCGGTGCCGAGCAGGAAGAAACGCTTGGCGCCGCCGCCGTCTTCGCTGAGCAGGTATTCCACTGCCGGGATCGCCTGCTGGTTCGGCGCGGCGCCGGTGTAGAACACGTTCGGCGACATCTCTTCGCCTTCGTACTGCACGGGGTAGAACAGTAGGCCGTTGAGTTCCTCGTAGACCGGCAGTACCGATTTACGCGACACGCTGGTCCAGCAGCCGAAGGTCACCGCGACCTTGTCCTGGGTCAGCAGCTGGCGGCCACGTTCGGCGAACAGCGGCCAGTTGGACGCCGGGTCTACCACCACCGGCTCGAGCTTCTTGCCGAGCACGCCGCCCTTGGCGTTGATCTCGTCGATGGTCATCAGCGCCATGTCTTTCAGTGACGTTTCCGAAATGGCCATGGTGCCGGACAGCGAGTGCAGGATGCCGACCTTGATGGTCTCGGCGGCCTGCACTGTCCAGGTCAGGCCCATGGCAGCGATGGACGCGGAAAGGGTGAAGGCCTTGATCAGGCTGCGACGTTGCATAGTTCGATCTCCATTCACAAACGAGTTATGTGTTGTTGGCAGTGGATCAAGGGACATCACGTCAACCCTGCGCCTGCACGGCGCGCTCGCGAGCGCTGTGCAGCATGTGCAGGGTGATCTTGCGCACTTCCGCCTTGCTGACCTCTATGTGGGCCTTGAGCAACAGCTGTGCCTCTTCGCAGCGGCGCGACAGGATCGCGCCGAGAATGCGTGCATGTTCGTCGTAGGTGGCTTCTACCCGTGGCGTCTGGGTGAAATCCAGACGGCGGATGATGCGGATCTTTTCGCTGACCTCGCCGTGCAGGCGGGCCATCTCGCGGTTGCCGGTGGCTTCCACCAGTTGGCAGTGAAAGCGCTCGTCGAGGCGTGACACTTCGCGGCCGTCTTCCAGACGCTGCTCGGGCGCCACCATCCAGATGCGTTTCAGTTCGCTCAGCAGGGCGGGGGTTTGCTCCGCCTCGCGGTCGCACAGGCGCTTGACCGCCGCCTGCTCGAGAACGATACGCACGTCGTAAAGCTCCTCGAAGTGGGCGAAGTCGAACGGCTTGACCTGCCAGCCGCTGCGGAAATACACCTCCAAGTAACCCTCACGCTCCAGCCGGTACAGGGCCTGGCGCACCGGTGTACGGCTGGCCGCCATACGCTCGGCGACTTCGCCTTCGCTGAAGCGGTCGCCGGGCAGCAGGCGAAACTCGAAGATGTCGTCCTTGAGCTGTCCGTAGATGCGCTCGGCGAGATTCTCCGGGCGCTCCTTGCCGCGCCTGATCGGGTCGACGAGTTGCATCTCAGGCCGCCTCGCCCGGTTCGAGCACCAGCAGCGCGTCACCCGGGGTGACCGCCTTGCCTGGCTGGCAGCGCACGGCCTTGACCGTCCCGGCCAGCGGTGCGGTGACCGCCAACTCCATCTTCATCGCCTCGACCACCAGCAGCGTGGCGCCGGCCTCGACGTACTGGCCGGGCTCGACCAGCACCTTCCAGACGCTGCCGCACATATCGGCGCTGACCAGGTGGCCGTCGACGGCTTCGTCCTCCTCCAGGCTGGCAGCTGGCGCAGCATGGCTGTCGGCATCGTCGTCACGCCACAGCAGCACTTCGGCGTCGAAGGCCTGTTTTTGCCGGTGCTGGAAGTCGCTGATGCTCTGCGCGTTGTCGGCCAGGAAGGCCTGGTACTCGGCGAAGTCGAAGGTGCTCTGCTCGATCTTTATCTGCGCGCGGCCTTCACGGAAGGCCTCGCGGAAGTCGTCCAGCTCGGCCTCGCTGACCGGGTAGAAACGCACCTGGTCGAAGAAGTGCAGCAGCCAAGGCTGGCCGCCCTCGAACTGGGCGTTCTTCACGAACTTGTTCCAGATCGGCAGGGTGCGGCCGACCAGTTGGTAACCGCCGGGCGAGTCCATGCCGTAGATGCACATGTACATGCCGCCGATGCCCACGGTGCCTTCGGCGGTGTAGGTACGCGCCGGGTTGTACTTGGAACTGAGCAGCCGGTGACGCGGGTCGAGCGGCACGGCGCAGGGCGCGTCGAGGTAGACGTCGCCGAGGCCGAGAATCAGGTAGCTGGCGTCGAACAGGATGTCGCGTACGTCCTCGCGGGTGGCCAGGCCATTGGCGCGCTGGATGAAGTCGACGTTGTTCGGCAACCACGGCGCCTGGCTGCGCACCGTCTCGCTGTAGCGGGTAACGGCAGCCAGGGTGGCGCTGTCCTCGAAGGCCATGGGCAGGTGGACGATACGGGTCGGCACCTTGAGGCCTGCCACATCGCCCAGGCTGGCTTCCAGGCGCAGCAGATGATCGAGCAGCGCCTGCTGGTGCAGCACGCGGCTGTCATAGCGCAGTTGCAGGGAGCGCACGCCTGGCGCCAGTTCTTCCAGGCCGGCGAGCGGCTGGGCCTTGAGCGCTTCCATCAACAGATGCACGCGCAGGCGCAGCGCCAGGTCGAGCACGTTGTCGCCGTATTCGAGCAGGATGTAGGCATCGCCCGCTTGCCGATAGACCGTGCGCGGGCGGTTGCCATCGGCGGGCAGCTCGGCCAGTACGGTTGCGGAAACCGTGTCGCCCGGTTGCAGGCTCGGCGCCGGCAGTTGCGCGGCACTGACCGCGCTCAGGCTCTGCAGGCTGGCCAGTTGCGCCTGCTCCAGCGCCTGGGCCTGCTCGAAGCTGATCGGGTGAAAACGCAGGGTATCGCCCGGCTTGACCTGGCCGACCTTCCACAGCTCGGCCTTGGCGATGGTCACCGGGCAGACGAAACCGCCGAGGCTGGGGCCGTCCTTGGTGAGGATCACCGGGAAGTCACCAGTGAAGTTGATGGCGCCGATGGCGTACTCGCAATCATGCACGTTGGACGGGTGCAGGCCGGCCTCGCCGCCGTCGGCGCGGGTCCAGCTCGGCTTCGGCCCAGACAGGCGCACACCCAGGCGATTGGAGTTGTAGTGCACCTGCCAGTCGGCGGCGAAGAACTGTTCGATGGCCTCGGGTGTGAAGAAGTCCGGGGCACCATGGGGCCCGTAGAGCACGCCGATGTTCCAAGTGGTGCCGTAGGCGGGAATCAGGCTGTCGGCCAGCGCCTGGGGTTCGCTGACCGGCGCCGGCGTGGTGCAGGCTGGCAACCCCGGTTGGGAGATGGCCAGCATGTCGGCGGCGCGCAGCGTGCGCCCTGCATGGCCGCCGAACTGGCCGAGGGCGAAGGTCGAGCGGCTGCCCAGGTACAGCGGCACGTCGAAGCCGCCGCGCACCGCGAGGTAGGTGCGGCAGCCGCTCTGTGCACGGCCGAGCTTGAGCACCTGGCCGGCTTTGACGGCGATTGGCGCCCAGTAGGGCACGGCTTCACCATCCAGTTCGGCCGGGCAGTCGGCACCGGCGAGGGCGATCAGCGCGTCGCTGTGAAAGCGCAGGCTCGGGCCCTGCAGGGTGAATTCCAGGCCGGCAGCACTCTCGTGATTGCCGACGATGCGGTTGGCCAGGCGGAAGGCGTAATCGTCCATCGGCCCGGACGGCGGCACGCCGATGTCCCAGTAGCCGAGGCGGCCCGGAAAATCCTGCACGCTGCTGTAGGTGCCGGGTTCCAGCACTTCCACCACCTGGGCCGCGTAGCTGAAGGTGTCGAGCAGACGCGTCCAGATCTGCGCACTGTGGAAGCGCGGTTCGGCCACCACCTGGCGCAGGTAGTCGAGGTTGCTGGCGATGCCGTGCAGGCGGGTTTCGCCCAGGGCTTTGCGCAACTTGGCGATGGCCTCATCGCGGCTTGGCGCGTGGACGATCAGCTTGGCGATCATCGGGTCATAGAACGCCGACACCTCGCTGCCGGTACTGACCCAGCCGTCTACGCGCACGTCGTCCGGGAAATGCACGTCGGTGAGCACGCCCGGGCTGGGTTGGAAGTTCTTCAGCGGGTCTTCGGCATAGATGCGCACTTCGATTGCGGCGCCTTGTGGGGCGCGGCTCAGGGCGGCCCAATCCAGCTCGGCGCCGGCGGCCACGCGCAGCATGCATTCGATCAGATCGAGGCCGGTGACCATCTCGGTGACCGGGTGCTCGACCTGCAGGCGAGTGTTCACTTCGAGAAAGTAGAAATCGTCGCGCGCGGCGTCGTAGATGAACTCCACTGTGCCGGCGCTGCGGTAGCTCACCGACTCGCCGAGCTGGATGGCCGCCGCGTGCAGGCGCTCACGGGTCGCTTGTGGCAGGTTCGGCGCAGGGGTTTCCTCGACCACCTTCTGGTTGCGCCGCTGCAGCGAACAGTCGCGCTCGCCGAGGGCGGCCACGCGGCCTTTGCCATCACCGAAGATCTGCACTTCGACGTGTCGCGCCTGGTCGACGAAACGCTCGATGAAAACGCCGGCGTCACTGAAGAACTGCTCGCCCATGCGCTTGACGCTGTCGTAGGCACTGGCCAGGGCCACGGCATCGGCGCAGCGGGTCAGGCCGATGCCGCCGCCGCCGGCGGTGGTCTTGAGCATGATCGGGTAGCCGATGGTTTCCGCCGCGCCCAGGGCTTCGTCCAGGCTCTGCAAAAGCGCGGTGCCGGGCGCCATCGGCACCTTTGCGTCGGCGGCCAGTTCACGGGCGCGGTGCTTGAGGCCGAACTCGCGAATCTGAGCGGGCGTCGGGCCGACGAAGGCGATGCCGGCGTTCTCGCAGGCCTCGGCGAACTCGGCGCTCTCGGAGAGGAAGCCGTAACCGGGATAGATCGCCTGGGCGCCGGTTTCCCTGGCGGCGGCAAGGATCTTGTCGATGCGCAGGTAGCTGTCGGCAGCCTTGTCGCCGCCAAGGGCCACGGCCACGTCGGCATCACGTACGTGCTGGGCATTGCGGTCGGCATCGGAATACACCGCCACGCTCTTCACGCCCAGGCGCTTCAGGGTGCGGATGGCGCGGACGGCGATCTCGCCACGGTTGGCGATCAGAACTGTTTCAAACATAGTGGTTCTCCGTGGCGAGATCGCCGCGACGGGCTATGCCCGCCCGGCACTTTGACTTCGTCGCTGCGCTGCTGCGCAGCTGGTCCCCGCGGTGGGCGATCAGTACGGTATGGAACATGTTCGTGTCCTCGACGTAGGGTGGGAAACCGCGAAGCGTTTTCCACCAGCTGTTCGTGGGTGGATGGCTTCGGCCATCCACTCTGCGGGTTCAGTTCTTGGTGGCTTGCTGGCTGGCGATAAAGGCGCGCCAACCGCCGAAGCTGGTGATGTCGCGGGCATCACCGAGCGCCCAGGGCTCGCAGATGAAGCCCTTCACGCTGCGCCCGTCGGCCAGGGTCAGGTTGCCGATGCCCAGCGGCGCGGGAATCTCGGCGACGAACTCGCCAAAGCGCGCTAGGGGGATGTCCCACAGCTCGACGATGATCGAGCTGCCATCGGTGCTGCGCGCCAGGCCCGGCTTCGGCGGCACGGTGCCGGCCAGGGCGTAGAGGCGGTAGTCGGGCGAGGTAAGGGTCTGCTCGACCAGCACCGCGTCGCGGGTGGCCAGTTGGAAGTTCAGCGGCATGCCGGTCAGGTGCGCACCGACCACCGCGACCCGTACGCTGCCAGCCGGTATCGCCGTGGCAGCGGTTTGCGGCGGCAGGGCACGGCCGGTGGCGCCCAGTGGCAGCTCCAGGCTGGCCTGCCAGCGTTTGCCGAAGGCCGCCAGGGCGCGGTCATGCCAGGCCGGGGCGAGCAGGGTGATGCCGGCGGGCAGGCCGTCGTCGCGCAGGCCGGCCGGCAGCGCCAGAGCGGACAGGTCGGCGAGGTTGGTGAAGTTGGTGTAGGTGCCGAACTGGCTGTTGAACAGCACCGGCTCCTGCTGCATTTCGGCGAGGCTGCGAATGGTCGGCGAGGTCGGCACCACCAGGGCATCGAAGCCGGCCAGCGCGTCGTTGATGGCGCGGCTCAGTTCGGCGCGCAGGTACTCGGCCTTGTAGGCGTCGCAGGCGCTGTACTGGTGGCCGTTTTCGACGATGCCGCGCACCACCGGGTCGATATGCGCCGGGTCGACGCCTTCCACGGCAACCGTGCGCTCGGCGACCCAGGGGCCGTAATAGAGCTGCTCGGCCAACTGGCGGAACGGGCCGAAGTCGATGGTCTTGAGCGTCACGCCAAGGCTTTTCAGCTGCTCCAGCGCCTGCTCGAAAACCGCCTGGGTCTGGGTATCGCCAAAGAATTCCAGGCTGTCCGGTACGGCGAAGGTCGGTGCGGCCTGCATGCCGACCGGTGCGCTGTTGGGGTTTTGCCGTGAGTAGGCGTCGGCACTGTCGTAGCCACCAGCGATGCCCGCCACGGTTTCGGCATCGCCCACCGTGAGGGCGAAGATCGAGATGCAGTCGACGGTGCGGCACGCCGGCACCAGGCCGGTGTTGGGCAGCCAGCCCTTGGTCGGCTTGAGCCCGACGATATTGTTGAAGCCCGCCGGCACACGGCCCGAGCCAGCGGTATCGGTGCCCAGAGAGAACGGCACCAGGCCGCGTGCGACCACGCTGGCCGAACCGGAACTGGAGCCGCCGCTGACGTAATCGGCATTGAAGCTGTTGACCACGGCGCCATGGGGCGAGCGGGTGCCGACCAGGCCGGTGGCGAACTGGTCGAGGTTGGTCTTGCCGATCAGGATGGCGCCGGCAGCGCGCAGGCGGCCAACCACCGTGGCGTCGGCTTCAGCCTGGTAGGCGAACTCCGGGCAGGCGGCAGTGGTAGCCCAGCCTGCAGCGTCGATGTTGTCCTTGATGGCGAAGGGCACGCCGTACAGTGGCAGCTTGCTCTGCTGGCCTTCGGCCTGGTCGAGCAGCGCCTGCAGCTGGCTCAGCTGGGCATCGAGCTGCGCTACGGTGGCGAGGCTGATCCAGGCGTTGTCGGCCGTATCGAGGGCCGCCAGCAGACCGTGCAGCAACTCGGCGGGTTGGGCGGCGTCACGGTAAGCCTGTTGCCAGTCGGCAAGGGTGAAGGCGAAAGAGGCGTGGGACATGCACTGAGATTCCATCTTGTATCCAAGTTGAAATCTCTAGAGCAATAGCGGTGCCAGTTTTTAACGAACTGATTTATATGGATTTTATTTTTATCAGGCTGTTTTTTAAGCTGTTTCTGCACCTTGTCGGAGCTTGGTGGAGCCTTTTGGTGCGACGTTCGTTGGAGGCAGCTACGCAGGCTTTGAGAAAGTCCAGAATCTGTAGGAGCGGGCCATGCCCGCGAAAATCGAGAGGCGATCAGCGATAGCAATGGAATGTCCGCGATCGCTTCGCGGGCATGGACTAGGCGTCCCCGCCCGCTCCCACAATGTTTTTGTACCAGCCAACCTCAGTGCTGACTTATAACCCCTGCAACAACTCCCGGTAATCGCCCACCGCGGCGAACTCCTCGGTGTCCTTCACGCCCTTGCGGCTATCGGGTTCGTACACTGCCAGCAGGTGTTTCACGCCGAAGCGCCCGGCGCTGCGCAGGATCGGCAGGTTGTCGTCGATAAACAGGCTGCGCGCCGGCTCGAACGTCAGGTCCTGCTGCAGGGCCGCCCAGAACTGCTGGTCTTCCTTGGGAAAGCCATAGTCGTGGGAGCTGATCATGCGGTCGAAGTAGGGCGCCAGTTCGATGCGTTCCATCTTCAGGGACAGGGAGTCGCGGTGGGCGTTGGTGATCATCACCACCTGTTTGCCGGCCTGGCGGATGGCGGCGAGAAAGGTGTCGGCGTCCGGGCGCAGGGCGATCAGGTCGGCGACCTCGCGCTTGAGGTCCTTGATCGACAGCTTCAGCTCGCGGCTCCAGAAGTCCGTGCAGTACCAGTTCAGCTGGCCGGCGTGCTCGGTGAACAGCGGCTGCAATTCGGCATCGGCCAGGGCGCGGCTGATGCCGTGGTGCTCGGCGTAGCGCTGCGGCAGGTGCTCGAGCCAGAAGTGGTTGTCGAAGTGCAGGTCCAGCAGGGTGCCGTCCATGTCCAGCAGGACGGTGTCGATGTCGGACCAGGGCAGGTTCATGGCGAGGCAACTCTCCAGGTGGTAAATGGCGGTACGCTGCCTGCAGGTCGTCAAATGCTACGGCGAGGACGCAGACAATCAGGGCAGGCACGGTATGATAACCGTTCCGGTCAGCCCAACAGCAGGACTCACCCATGCGTCAGAAGCCCACCGTCATCGCCCGCGAGATCGTCGCCAGCAGCCGCCTGTTCCGTGTCGAGGAGATCCAGTTGCGCTTCAGCAACGGCGCCGAGCGCACCTATGAGCGGCTGGTCGGGCGCGGCACCGGCCATGGCGCGGTGATGATCGTGGCGATGGCCGATGACGAGCACGTGCTGTTGGTCGAGGAATACTGCGGCGGCACCGGCGAGTACGAGCTGTCGCTGCCCAAGGGCCTGATCGAACCGGACGAAGACGTGCTCGATGCCGCCAATCGCGAATTGCAGGAAGAGGCCGGCTTCGGCGCCCGCCGCCTCGAGCACCTGACCGAGCTGAGTCTGTCGCCGGGCTACATGAGCCAGAAGATCCAGGTGGTGCTGGCCCGTGATCTTTATCCACAGAGCCTGCCCGGCGACGAGCCCGAGCCGCTGCGGGTCGACAAGGTCAGCCTGCGCGAACTGTCCGCGCTGATTCAGCATCCACAGTTCAGCGAGGGTCGCGCCCTGGCGGCCCTGTACCTGGTGCGCGACCTCCTGGAGCAACGTGGGGAACTGAGCCGATGAATCATCCGTTATTGCCCGGTGTGCTGGATCTGGTGCAGCGCGCCGGTGAGGCCATCCTGCCGTTCTGGCGTCAGGGCGTGGATGTGATCGAGAAAGCCGATGCCTCGCCGGTCACCGCCGCCGACCTGGCCGCCCACGGCATCCTGGCCGAGGGCCTGCTGGCGCTGGAACCGAGCATTCCCGTGTTGTCCGAGGAAGATGCCGATATCGCCCTGGGCGAGCGGGCCGGCTGGTCGCGTTGGTGGTTGGTCGACCCGCTGGACGGCACCAAGGAATTTATCGCCGACAGCGAGGAATTCACCGTCAACGTGGCGTTGATCGAGCAAGGTGAAGTGGTCTTCGGCGTGGTCGGCATTCCCGCCACGGGCGTGATCTATCACGGCGGCCGCGCGTTCGGCGCCTGGCGGATCGAGCCGGGCAAGCAGCCCCAGGCGATCACCATGCGTGAGGCGCCAGTCACTGGCCTGACCGTGGTCGCCAGCCGCCGCCATGGCAGCGCCCTCCAGGAACAGCTGCTGGCCGCGCTGTTGGCTCGTTTCGGCGAGATCGAGCGGGTCAGCGTCGGCAGTTCACTGAAGTTCTGCCAACTGGCCGAGGGCAGCGCCGACTTCTACCCACGCCTGGCACCCACCTCGCAGTGGGACACCGCTGCGGCGCAGGGCGTGCTGGAAGGCGCAGGCGGCGTGGTGCTGACGCTGCAGGGCGGGCCGCTGCGCTACGAAGCCCGCGAGTCGTTGCTCAACCCGTTCTTCCTGGCGTTGCCGGCGGATGCCGAGTGGCGTGGGCTGATCGTGGAAGAGGCAAAGGCGCTGGGTTAGCGACAGATCGTTAACCAGATGATCCGGCTTTTGCTGGGCTCGCCTTTGCGAGCGTTCGCGGGCATGGCCCGCTCCCACAAGTTTGGCTTCGACTGTCAGTCCAGCATGTCGCTGTAGCGATCATCCTTTTTATACACCAGCGGCTGGGCGAAGCCCGGCACCTTGATCTGCGCGTCATCGATGGCGATTTCGGTGTCGTCGATCAGGTCGTTGCCGAAGTTGTAGATGACCTCCAGCTGGCCCTTGGTCGCCTGCTCGTCGTAGGCCTGGGCGTTGGCGCGGGTCTGCTCGCGGCGCTGCTGGTAGGCGCTGAACGCCGACTCGCCGTGGCGCTTGCGCAGCATGCGCTCGACCACATGGGGGGCCAGCACCACGGCGCTGGCATTGTTGCCGCCAAAGCCCTTGGAGTTGATGAAGCACACGTCCATGCGCTGGTCATGGCGGTCGACGTTGCTGATGCTCAGATGCTGCTGGTGTACGTCGCTGGCCACTTCATCTATGGTCTTGATGCCGGGGATGATGCCGTACTTGAAGGTGCCCAGGGCGGAGATCACCTGGTCGCCACTGGCGGTGGCCAGGGAGTGGCCGACGAAGGCTTTTACCGCCGCGACCGGCCAGCTGTCGATGGCGAAGGCGGCGGCAACGCGGTCCAGCAGTTCGGATTCGGTGACCCGGTTGGCCGGGGTGCTGGAGCCGTGGGCATGCACGAAGCTGCGCTGGCGCACGGCGTCGATACCGACCAGCTGAGTGGCAGCGGCGACTGCCTTGGCGACGGTCAGGTAATTGCCCGGGCCTGGCGCGGAAATGGATTTCTTGAAGCCGTCGGCGTTGATGAACACGTCGGTGGCGGCGCCATGGATATCGGCGCCCAGCTGCAGGGCCAACTCATCGTCCATCAGCACCACGAACTGACAGGCCTCGGACAGGGTGAAGCCACAGTTCTCGCCGAACGGCCGGCTGGCGCGGCGGAAGTCGACGTCGTCCTTGCCTTCGATAAGGCGCAGGCCATCTTCGGTGGCCAGGGCGCCCATGGCGCCGTAGCCCTCGATACACTCGGCGTTGATCGGTGCTTCACTGTTGCCGACGATCACCACGCGGGCTTTGCCGGCGTTGATCTGCTCGATGCCCTTCTGCAGGTTGTACAGGAAGGTCGCGCAAGCACCGGTTACGCTGCCGGTGGTGCCGACGCTGCCCAGCACGTAGGCGTTGATGAAGTCGGCCGGCATGGTGTTCAGGCCCAGGGCCAGCTGCTTGGAGCTGACGCGGTGGCCCTTGAGGCGCGACTGCATGAGGCCGCCGAAACCGTTCTCGTCGAGCTGGCTCATGATACTGCCGGCGAACACGGCGATCTCGTCAGGCGCCACGTGGTCGACGATGGTCTGCCATGGCACGCCGGTGGCACGCAGGGCGTCGGTCACGCCGACCACGGCCATCTGCAGGCCACGGGGGTGGAAGCGCGAGTTGTACAGCTCGCCAGGCTCGAAGCCGGTGGGCAACTGGCCGGCGGATTTCACCGGCAGGGCGCGGTAGCTGTCGACCTTGAATTCGCAGCTGTCATGCAGAGTGACGCGCACGTCATTGCCGCCCAGTTCTTCGACCGACCAATTGGCCGGCAGCGGCTCGGGCAGCTGCTTGCGGCTGCTGACGAAGGTCAGGCTGCCGGCTTCGCCACCCACCGCGATGCTCTTGTGCCAGTGGGCGGCATCGGGATCCAGGTGCTGCTTTTCGATGCGGCGCACCAGGGTCGAGGCAAGAATCTGCGTGCCGTAGCGGCGCTCGATGTCGGCGGGCGACAGGGCTTCGCCGTCCTGGCTCTGGTAACGGCCATCCACCACGCGCACCAGCTTGGTCATTACCGCGAGGCCAGTAAGGGTTTCCTGACGTGCCTGTTCGTCCAGCGATTCGATCACCGTACGGCGGAAACCGTGGTGGAAGGAGCTGCGGCCAGCGGCGTTATAGCCACCGAAACCGACGATCACAGGCAAACGAGACTTCACGCGGACACTCCTTAAACTATTCAGATCGGCACGCAAGACAGGCGCGTACCGGGTCAGCGGGTCGAGCGCGGCGCGCTTTCTTATCAAGAAGAAGGCGCCATGATGACTTTTCAGGTGCCTATGCTGACGCGATTCATGACCCGCAAGTCACGACTGGATACAAGGTTACCCGTTATCGCGGGCGGCGGCACGACCCACATGTACGCGGTCCTCAACGAAGAAGCCCGACGCTAGGCCGGGCTTCCTTTTCTATCGCGTGGAACAGCCTGTACAACGGCTTACGAGCTAGAGCCCTGCTTCAATGCCGCAGGGCGCAGCAACCATCAGTTCATACCCAGCCAGTTCGGCAGCGCCAGGGAAATGAACGGCACGTACGTCACCAGGATCAGGAATGCCAGCATCACCAGCAGCCACGGCGATACGGCGCGCACCGTGCGGGTCAGCGGCATGCCGGTGACCGCCGAGGTGACGAACAGGTTGAGCCCGGTCGGCGGCGTGATCAGACCGATTTCCATGTTCACCACCATGATGATGCCCAGGTGGATCGGGTCGATACCCAGCTGCATGGCGATCGGGAACAGGATCGGCGCCAGGATCAGGATGATCGCCGACGGCTCCATGAAGGTGCCGGCGATCAGCAGCACGATGTTCACCACGATCAGGAACTCGATCGGGCTGAAGCCCTGATCCACTACCCAGGCGGTGATCGACTGCGGGATCTGCTCGGTGGTCAGCACATGGGCGAACAGCATGGCGTTGGCGATGATGAACATCAGCACCACGCTGAGCTTGCCGGCCTCGATGAACACCTTCGGGCATTCGCGAACGGTCATGTCCTTGTAGATGAAGATCGCCACGAAAGCAGCGTACACCGCGGCCACCGCGGCGGCTTCGGTCGGCGTGAACATGCCCGAGTAGATGCCGCCGAGGATGATCACGATCAGCGCCAGGCCCCAGCCGGCCTTGCGCCCAGCCGTGAGGATCTCGGCCATCGAGGCGCGTGGCAGCGACGGCATGTTCTTGACCCGGGCGATGATGTAGATGGTGACCATCAGGAACACGCCCAAGAGCAGCCCCGGCACCACACCGGCCATGAACAGCTTGCCCACCGAGGTTTCGGTCGCAGTGGCGTAGACCACCATGACGATCGACGGCGGAATCAGGATGCCCAGGGTACCGGCGTTACAGACGATGCCGGCGGCGAACTCCTTCTTGTAGCCCGAGCGCACCATGCCGGCGATGACGATGGAGCCGACCGCTGCCACGGTGGCCGGCGACGAGCCGCTCAGCGCGGCGAACAGCATGCACGCCAGGATCGCGGCGATGGCCAGGCCACCCTTGATGTGGCCGACGCAGGCGTTGGCGAAATCGATCAACCGACGGGCCACGCCGCCGCTGGTCATGAATGCGCCGGACAAGAGGAAGAACGGGATGGCCAGCAGCGTGTAGTGCTCGCTGGTCTCGAACAGCTTGATCGCCAGCGAACGCACCGAGTCGTTGCTGAAGAACAGGATGGTCATGGCCCCGGACAAGCCCAGGGAAATCGCCACCGGAATGCCGATGAACATCAGCGCGAACAGGGCGATGAACAGAAATGCGATGGTCATCGTTTAGCCTCCGTTTCTTCGGCGAGTTTGATGGCGTCTTCCACTTCGCCGTGACCACCAAAACCAATCTGCTTGTCCTGGATCACCCGGACCAGCACCTGGGCGAAACGCAGGAACATCAGGGTGAAGCCGATGGGCACGATCATCACGATGTGCCACTGCTGCACGCCAAAGCGATCCAGATCCTCGGCACCGGTGCCGAGCGTGAACAGCAGCGCGACCCACTGCTCGCTGGAGTAGGCCATCAGCGCGCAGTAACCGAGGCAGATGAGCAGCGCGACGATGGCCACGGCCTTCTGCAGGGC
>NZ_FOMO01000010.1 GCF_900112645.1 Phytopseudomonas straminea
GGTGCAGAACTGACCACAGCCCATGACCACCGAACCGGCCAACTCGCCAGCGATCTTCTCGCCACGCGCCTTGGCGGCTTCCGGCAGGAGGATGACCGGGTTGATGCTGCTCATCTCGGCGAACACCGGGATCGGCTGCGGGCGTGCCGCGGCCATGTCGCACAGGGCGCGACCGCCTTTGAGCGAGCCGGTGAAGCCGACGGCCTGGATGGCCGGGTGCTTGACCAGCGCCTCGCCAACGCCCGAACCGTAGATCATGTTGAACACACCTTTGGGCATGCCGGTTTTCTCGGCGGCGCGCAGGATGGCTTCACCCACGTGGGCAGCAGTGGTCATGTGGCCGCTGTGGGCTTTGAACACTACCGGGCAACCGGCGGCCAGCGCGGCGGCGGTGTCACCGCCGGCGGTGGAGAAGGCCAGCGGGAAGTTGCTGGCACCGAACACGGCAACTGGGCCCAGGCCGATGCGGTACTGGCGCAGATCCGGGCGCGGCAGCGGCTGGCGATCCGGCAGGGCACGGTCGATACGCGCACCGTAGAAGTCGCCGCGGCGCAGCACCTTGGCGAACAGGCGCATCTGGCCGCTGGTGCGGCCGCGCTCACCCTGGATACGGGCGGTCGGCAGGGCGGTTTCGCGGGTTACGGTGGCGACGAAGTCGTCGCCCAGGGCATCCAGCTCGTCGGCGATGGCGTCGAGGAACACGGCGCGCTTCTCGGCCGACAGGCTGCGGTAAGCGGGATAGGCAGCAGCAGCAGCTTTGGCAGCAGCATCGACTTCTTCAGGGGTGGCCTGGATGAAATCGTAGGAAAGGGCTTCGCCAGTAGTGGCGTCGTGACTCTTGTGGACTACGGAGCCGGCTGCGCTGTACGCGCCGCCGATGATGTTGTGGCCGATGGTAGCGGGCATTGTTAGCTCCTGTTGGGGACGAATGAACACGTACGAAAAGGCTTTGATTGTACGATGTCTGATCAGTTGCGCAAGTCTGCTATTTTTCTTGCGGCGTACTGAACGCTTTAGCCGCCATATTCCAATGAGCAGGGCTTGGGTAGGCCGAGCGGAAAGGCGCAGCGCCAGGCTTGATCAGCGGCCGATATGAGTATCTGGATGATCATCTCGGCAGATGTGGGCAGGCAAGGTGATCTACCCGCTGAACTTCGCAGGTTGCCGACCACTGCGAGCCCGCTCGGCCGGATGCGCTGGACGCATCCGGCCGACGTACAGCGATCAGGCGATGTTGTTTTCGACTGACCAGTTGGCGTACCACTGGCGGAACAGGGTGTACTGGGTCTCGGCGTAGTTGCGCTGGGCGTCGCTGAGGGCATCGGTTTCATAGAAGTGCAGGGCGTATTCCTGGTCGCCGCCCAGCACCATGAGGTGCTTGTAGTAGAGAACCAGGTCGGTGCCTTCGTCGAAGGAAGACAGTACGTTCAGCGCCTCGGACAACTCCAGGGCGCGGCGGCGGGCGACGGCGTCGCCTTTGGCGGCCTGCTTGCTCAGCTCGACCAGTTGCAGCACTTCGCGCGGCAGAGCGTTACCAATCCCGGTGATGGCACCAGTCGCGCCGCAATTGACGAAGCCATGCACCACCTGGGTGTCGACGCCGGCCATGAGAATCACGTTCTCATCCTGGGAGGTGATGTGCTCGGCGGCGTAACGCATGTCGGCGGCGCCACCGAATTCCTTGAAGCCGATCAGGTTGGGATACTTGCGGCGCAGCTTGAAGAACAGCTCGGCGCGGGTGGCGAAGCCGTAGTACGGGCTGTTATAGATCACTGCCGGCAGTTTCGGAGCTGCTTCGAGAATTGCAGCGAAGTGGGCTTCCTGAGCGGCTGGCGAAGCACCTCGGGACAACACGCGCGGGATGACCATCAGGCCATGGGCGCCAACCTTGGCGGCGTGGGCAGCATGGGAAACTGCTTCGCGGCTGTTCACCGCACCGGTGCCGACGATGGTCGGAATGCCGGCAGCGACCAGGCGCGCCACCCCTTCCTGGCGTTGGGCTTCGGTGAGTAACGGCCAGTCGCCCATGGAACCGCAGTAGACCACCGCGCTCATGCCGGCCTCGATCAGCTCTTTGCCCTTGCGCACCAAGGCGTCGAAGTCCGGCGTGCGCTCGGCGGTGCAGGGGGTCATTAGCGCGGGAATGGTGCCGGTGAAGATGCTGCTATTCATGGTGTTGCCTCCTGGGCGCATTCAAAGTATTTCGTATACGAAAGAAAAATGTCGTAGTTGGTAGGCGTTATGCCCGTTTGTTGCGCCGGCGAACCGGCAGTTTCAAATCTTCAGCAAGTCTTACAGCTTCAGCTCCACCGGCCAGGTATCCGACAGGCGATAGCCCGTTGGCCAGGGGTCGCTCGGGTCGAGCAGGTGCTGGTGAGTTCCGGTGATCCACGCGCGGCCGGATAGGCAGGGGTAGATCGCCGGGCGACCGGCCACGTCGGTCAGCGAGTCGATGCGGCAGTGAAATTCGGAGCCGATGATCGAACGGCCGATAAAGCGTTCGCCGACCGCCAGCTGGCCTTTGGCATGCAGCACCGCCATGCGCGCCGAGCAGCCGGTGCCGCAGGGCGAGCGGTCGATCTTGCCGGGGCGAATGATCACCGCGTTGGCGCCCGTGGCGACGCCGTTCTCGTGCACCACCGGCGCGGCGATCTGGCAGAAGGATATATGGCTCCAGTCCGGATTGAGCGGATGCTGGAAACCGAGCTGGTCATTGGCGGCCTGAGTGATGCGCAGGCCCACAGCGACCAGATCGGCCGCTTCATCGGCCTGTATGGCGAAGCCCAGGTGGTGTGCATCGGCGATCACGAAACTGTCGCCACCGTAGGCGGTATCGACCTGCAGCGAACCCAGGCCTTCGACCTCGATCCAGGCGTCGAGCTTGTCGGCGAACGAGGGCACGTTCTTCACCTCGACGCGCTCGGCCTTGCCGCCCTTGCAGTCGGCGATCACTTCCACCAGGCCACCGGGCGCTTCCAGGGTCAGGAAGGTCTGCGGTTCGGTCATCGGCAGGATGCCGCTGTCGAGTAGCACGGTGGCCACGCACAGCGAATTGGAACCGGACATCGGCGGCACATCGGCCGGCTCCATGATGATCCAGCCCATCTGCGCCTTGGGATTCTTCGCCGGCACCAGCAGGTTGACGTGACGGAATACGCCACCGCGCGGTTCGTTGAGCACGAAATTGCGCAGGAAGTCGTCCTGCTCGATCCAGCGCGACTGTTGCCACAGGGTCTCGCCAGGCGGTGGCGCGACGCCGCCGACGATGACGTCGCCAACCTCGCCTTCGGCATGGCAGCTGACCACATGAATGACTTTGCTGGAGCGCACGGGGCCGTCCTCTTTAGTGAACCGACTTGAGGAAGTCGGCGGTTTCCGGTCGTTGCGGGTTGCCGAGCACCTGCTCGGGCGCGCCGATCTCGTGCACCAGGCCGTTGCGAAAGAACGCCACACGGTCGGACACATCACGGGCAAAGCGAATCTCGTGGGTCACCAGCACCATGGTCATGCCGTCTTCGGCGAGCATGCGCATGGTGTCGAGCACCTCGCCGACCAGTTGCGGGTCGAGGGCGCTGGTGGCCTCGTCGAACAGCATGTAATCGGGGCTCATGGCCAGGGCGCGGGCAATCGCCATGCGCTGCTGCTGGCCGCCGGAGAGCTTGCCGGGAAACACCTTGAGCTTGTCGGCCAGGCCCACGTGGGTAAGCTGCTGCACGGCGATGGCCTCGGCTTCCTGCTTGCTCAGGCCAAGCACCTTGCGCGGCGCCAGCATGACGTTTTCCAGCACCGTCAGGTGCGGGAAGGCGTTCCACTGCTGGAACACGATGCCGATCTTCTGCCGCAGCTTGTTGATGTCGGTGCCCGGCGCGTGAACTTCGGTACCGTCGACGCGGATGCTGCCGCTCTTGATCGACTCCAGGCCGTTGATGCACATCAGCAGGGTCGACTTGCCGGAGCCGGAGCCGCCGATGATCGACACCACCTCGCCCTTGTTGACGGTCAGGCTGACGCCCTTGATCACATCCAGGCTGCCGAAGGATTTGTGTACATTGTCGATCTCAATCATTTTCCTGCCACCTTTTTTCCAGCCGTGCGCCCAGTTGGGCGACTACCAGGCTCATGACGTAGTAGATGAGGCCGGCGATGCACAGCACCAGCAACGGCTCTTGAATGCGCGTGACGATGGTTTGCGAGGCGCGCAGTAGCTCGACAATGCCGATCCACATCACCAGCGCGGTGTCCTTCATCACGCTGAGCACCAGGTTCAGCCAGCCGGGGAAGGCCACCCGCGTGGCCATCGGCAGCACGATGTAGCGCAGGTCCTGCACATAGCTCAGGCCCAGGGAACGGCTGGCGCGCCGCAAGGTGAATGGCACCGAGAGCACGCCGCTGCGCACGATCTCGGTGAAGTAGGCGGCGGCATAGATGCCCAGCACGATGCAGCCCACCGCGAAGGCGTTGATGTCGATGCCGACGATGCTCTTGAACGAGTTGAACAGCACGAACTGGATAAGCAGTGGCACGCTGCGAAAGACATCGAGCACCCAGGCCAGCGGCAGGGTGGCCCGCGGCAGCAGGGCACGCAGCAGGCCGAACAGCAGACCGGCGAAGGACCCCAGCAGGATGGCCCAGAAGGTCAGTTGCAGAGTGACCCAGGCGCCGTCGAGCAGGTAGAGGAAATCGTTCCACGTGAAGCTGGTATCGAACATGAGCGATCCTCAGTAACGGAACAGGCGCCAGGCCAGCAGCCGGGCAACCGCTACGATCGCCTTGGCGATCAGGTAATACAGCACCGCCGCGATGGCGAAGAACTCGAAGGTGCGGAAGGTCTTGACGTTGTAGTCCTGGGTAACGCCGGTGAGGTCGTTGTTGAGGCCGACGATCACCCCCAGCGAGGTCATCAGCACGGCCCAGACCATCTGGTTGGTCAGCGGGTAGAAGACGATGCGCAGCAGCTGCGGCACGACGATCATGCGGTAGGCCTGAAAGGCGCTCATGCCCAGCGAGCGGGCGGCACGCACCTGGGTGCCGGGCACGGCCTTGAGGCCGCCACGGAAGTTTTCTGCCAGGTAGCCGGCATTGTTGAAGGTGATGCCGGCCAGCAGGGCGACCCAGGAGCTGACGTGCCAGCCCATCGAGCCCAGGCCGAAGTACAGGATGTAAATCTGGAATAACGATGGCGTGTTACGCGCGATGGATACCCAGGTGTTGGCGAAGCCGCGGGCCACGGGGTTTTTCAGCTCACGCATCACCGTCAGGGCGAGGGCGATGAGCACCCCGAAGATCATCGACAGGGCGGCCGTCTCGAAGGTCACCCAGGCGCCGGCGAGCATGTCGGGCAGCGCCTTGAAGGCCTGGCGCCAATGGAAGGTGTAATCAAACATGCGTGGGGTTCTCCACAGGGGAAGCCGATTGCAGCCAGCGCGGCAGACGGCCGCTGGCCTGGCCCGAACAGGCGGCGTCGACGCACTCGGCCAAGCTGGCGAAGTGCACCGAGCGGCCGACCAGCCCTGGCGCGTAATGGGCGTATTTGCCCGAATTGGTCATCAGGGTGCGGCAGGTAGTCGGCACCACCGGCTCGCCGAGCATGCACCAGCAAGTGTCGGTGACCAGCGTTGCTCCAAAGGCCTCCAGCACGGCGAGGTAACCGGACGCGCGGGCCTGCTCGTGAATCGCCCGGCCGCAGGTGATCACCAGGCTCACCTGAGCGTGCTTGCTGCGGCCTGCGCTGAGTTCGGCGAGGCGGGCGAATTCGCTGAGCGAGAAATGCGGATTGCCGAGGGCGATCAGGCCCACCTCGGCTTCATCAGCGCTGTTCAGCTCATCCCAGCTGCGGCGCAGATCGGCGAGGCTGACCCGTTCGGTCGGAAGTTCTCTGTGGTTGTGGATAACCTGCTGTAGGTCGCGGGCTTCCGGGGTAACCCCGGCGATATGGAACAGCGGCGCTGCCGAGCTGGTGGCGAAGGCAGCGCCAAAGGCCTTGAGATCGTCCAGGCTCGGCCCGGCGTTTTCCAGGCCGCGTAGCAGCGGAATATGGCTGCCGCAGAGCAGGCCGACGTGGTAGCCGAGCAGCGGGTAGAAGGCGTCGTCCAGTTCGGCGAGCGCGGGCAACTCGATCTGCAGGCTGGCCATGCGCTGCTCGTCGAGGTGGCAGCCGACCTTGGGAGCACGGCCGGTGAGGGCGATGCAGATATCCAGATAATCGGGGTATTTGAGGGTGCGTGCCCCGAGCACGCTGTTGGCGTAGACCACCGCATTGGACTCGGCCCAGACGATCTGCTCGCCCTCGGCGGGCACGCTGTCCAGCAGGTAAGGCGCACAGGTGAAGCTGAGCTGGGCACCCATGGCCATGTAGGCATCGCCGAGTGCACTGGCCGGTTCGCCGAAGGCGGCGTCTATGCCCAGAGCACGCCAGCGGCGCTGATCCACGGAAATCGAGTTGAGGGTAGTCGGTACCCGTACCTTGGCGCCCCAGGCCACCAGTTGCTCGGCGAAGCGTAGGCTGGCCGGACCGGTGTAGATGCAACCGTCGATATGCGCCTGGGTGACATCCAGCAGTTCGCTGGCACCCTGCAGTTCGGCCATGCGCAGTACCAGTTGCATGGCCACCTGTGCGGCCTTGCCGTGGCTGCCGTCGAGCAGGCCACGGTCGCTTTCGCTCAGTTGCAGGGCGCTGGCGAAAGGCGGCTGCTGATGTATTGAAGCCACACCTGTTGGCCGGGCATCGGCAGGGCGCTGTGGATAAAGCTGCAGTCGCTCACCGTCGAGGCGGGCGTAAGCCTGGCCGCGTAAGCGGGTGAAGGCTTCATGGCCGATGCACAGTACGGCAATGGAGCGCTGGAACAGTAGTTCAGCTACCAGCACGCCCAGCGTGAGGATCTCGTCTGCCTCGGCGAGCACCACGGCGCTAGGCGCGTGCTTGCCGCTGAGCAGCTCCATCATCACGCTGCTGCCGGTGCAGGAGCCGCGGCCGCTGGGAATCGCCAGCACACGGCCCGCCAGGTTCTGGCCACTGAGCGGGTGATGACGATCGATCACCTCGCCCGTGAACGGGTCGACGCCGCCCCAGAAACTCAGGCCCATCTCGGCGAACAGCAACTCACCCTCGGCGCGCCCGGCGACCAGGCTGCGGCCCTGGAGCGCGCCCGCTTCGGGGGCGGGCGAGGTGTGATCCGCGACTGCTGTCATCAAGGGCTCCGCCTTAGGCAAAAGCTCGGCGCCACCGGGGCACGCGAGCGAAAAATGGGTGGAATGCGCCGCCACTGGCGGCGCAGTGGTGCATTGATCAGTAGTACACGCCTGGCACGGTCAGATTGGCCGGTTTGATTTCGTCGCCGACCCACTTCTTCCACAGCTCGTCATAGCGGCCGCTGCGCACCTGCTGGTTGACGAACAGGTTGAGGTAGTTGATCAGGCCGTACTCGTCGCGCTTGGCCGCCAGGGACACGTAATCGACGACGTAAGGCGCGTCACCGACCACTTTCAGGCCCTTGTACTTGCCGGACTTGAGGGTGGCCGCGGCCACGGTGTTGGTGACCACGGTGGCGGCGATGTGGCCCTGAGCGACAGCCAGGATGGTGTCGTTCTGCGATTGATAGGCGCGGAAGCTGCCGTCGCCCCAGGCTTTCACGTCCTTCTCCAGGGCGATGGCCTCGTAGGTACCACTGGTGTTACCCACGGCCTTGCCCTTGAGGTCTTCGTATTTGTTGATGCCGGTATCGTCCCGCGTCAGTACGACCATCTGGAAGGCGAAGTAGGGCACGGTCAGGCCCACCGTCTTGGCACGCTCCAGGGTGTCGGAGGTGGAGGCGACGATCACGTCTGCGCGGCCGGAAACCAGCGCCGGTATGCGATCCGGGAACGGTGTTTCCACCACTTCGGCGTCGACGCCGAGAACTTTCGCCAGGTCGTTGCAGTAGTCGACGTCGAAGCCGACCGGCTGGTTCTTGTCGTCACGCGAGCCCATGGGTGGGAAGTCCAGGGTTACCGCACAGCGGAGTTTGCCGGACTCGATGATCGAGTCGAGTTTGTCGGCGTGAGCGGTGCCGATCAGGGTGGTGCTGAGTACTGCGCTGAGGGCTACGGCAAAAGCGGGATTTTTCATAGGAGCCTCGAAACGGTGCAGACAATCGTTATAGGAAATTTCGTATACGATATTTAATATGCAACCGTTGTGCCTGTTCTGCAGCATGGAGCTACAGGCCGCGCACTGTGGCGGCTCCAGAGGGAATGAAGCGTAAACGGGGCAGTCTAGAGCGCAGGTCGGGTGTTACAGATGGGAGCGAAGTCCAGGCGCTGTCGCCCTGTTTCGGAACACCGGTGGTATCAGCCGGCGTGGGATTCGCGGAACTGGCTAGGCGTCAGTCCGGTAAGCGCACGGAACTGGCGGCTGAAGGCGCTGTGGTCGGTGTAACCGCAGCGCAGGGCGATTTCGGTGATTGGCAGGTCGTGCTGCAGCAGGCGACTTGCCTCGCCAAGGCGGGCCTTGTGGATCATCTGTCGCGGGGTGAGTTGGAAGATGCGTTTGCAGTGACGCTCCAGTTGCGCCACTGATAATCCGGCCAGCTCGGTGAGCTCGGCCAGGCTGATTGGCCGGGCGAAGTGCTCGCGGATATAGGCATCCACCGCAGCCAGCTTCGGGTAGGCGGGATGGCCCGATTGTGGCAGCTGTACATCCCGGGAGATGCCGGCCAGGCCGATGATGTCTCCACACCGATTGCGCAGCGCCAGCTTGTGGGTCAGGCACCAGACCGGCTGGTTGCCGTAATAAAGGTGCAGCTCCAGCTGGTCGTCGAGCTGGCTACCGTCATCCAGCACGCGCCGATCCTGCGCTGTGTAGGAGGGCCCGAAGCTGGCAGGGAACACCTGTTCGGCGGTCATCCCCACCAGCTTGTCTTTGCTCTTGAAGCCCAGCCGCTGGGCCAGAGTCTGGTTGACCAAGGCGTAGCGGGTCTGCGTGTCCTTGATGAAGAACACTACCTCGGGCATGGCATCGAGCAACGGCTCGATCTGCATGAGGGTGCTGATCAATGTCGGCAGGTCGGGATGAGGCGAGTTCGGGAGCAGGCTGTGCATGGCTGGCTGCAGACAGTTTGAATAGGTGCAGAGCCTAGCGCGTTATTGCAAGACGGGCAGCTAATTGAGCCTGTGGGTCTGCAAGGATTTGTGGTGCGAAGGCGAGGCGGCCGGCGAGAGCGCCAGAAAGCAGAAAGGGGAGCCGAGGCTCCCCTAAATCTTGTTCGAATCATCGTTCTTGTTAGTGCTAACGGCCTATTGTTCTTGTTTTAGCCGAGGCCTCCAAAGGAGGCCAAGAGCGAACGGATTTGTTTGGACGCTGATGTTGCCGTGATCCGTAGATCCAACCCGTCTGTCGCTGCCTTGCAAAGCAGTTTTATTGTTCTCGACCCGGTTGCGGTACAAGCCCGAGGGCGGTCCTCTCCAAAGAAATCAGTTAGCTGCGTCTCTGCGTTTTTGTCTTTCTTATGCTAGAGCCGTTGTCTTGTTCTTGTTATCAGATGTGTCTTGTTATTTTTGTTGTGCGGGAGATAGAGCATAACCTGTGCCAATTTTTAAATATCGTTATTTATCAATGACTTAATATTTTCGGTATTTTTCTGACTGTGCAGTGGAGCACAAAAGCGTTACCGCGCTACCCGCTTTGTTACCGTTTGAGGTGTGCGGCTGGCCCGCGATTAAAATAAGCGCCACGCTCACGGTGAGCTGCTCTGGGCCGATTCTTCCAGCAGTGTGAGGGTGTCGATTCGCGTTGGTGTGAATGGCGGGCGCGGCGCGGCAGGCTGCCAATCGAACAGGTATTGCGTGGCGCCGCCGCAGATTCGCCCCTGGCAGGCGCCCATGCCGCAGCGGGTCGCCAGTTTCGCTTCGCGCCAGTTGTCGTGGGCTGCTACGGCGGCGTAGGGAACGTCTTCGCAGCGGCATAGCAGGGTGTCTGGTTGCGCCAGGCGTTTGAGTGCGGGGTCCAGCGCGAAGTGTTTGTTCAGCGCATCGGCAAAGTGCTGCCAGCGGGCACGGGCTGGCCACATCCGCCGCGCGGCCTCGCGGTTGCCGGCAGCGGCGTGGCCGGCAATGCGACCTTCGACCAGGGCCAGTTCGCTGCCGCCGAAACCGGTACATTCGCCCGCCGCGTAGATGCCGGCCATATCGGTCGCCTGCCAGGCGTCCACCTTGATGGCGGCGCTGCCCAGGGCACAGCCGAGCGCCTGCCCCAGCTGCACGTTGGGAATCAGGCCGAAACCGCAGGCAAGACGCTCGCACTCCAGCTCTTCAATTTCGCCGCCGCGCTGCAGGCGCACGCCTTCCAGGCGATCCTGTCCCAGCGCGGCGACGATGCGTGTACCAGGGCGATAACCGCCATCGAACAGGCCGAAGGACTGCAGCAGCTTGTGCGGCCAGCGCGGCAGTTGCAGGGCGAAGGCTGCGACTGCGCTTGTCGAGGCCTGCTCGGCAATGCGTAGCACCTGAGCGCCGGCCTGTTTCGCGGTGCTGGCGCTGGCCAGCAGTAGCGGGCCGCTGCCGGCAATCACGGTGCGCTCATCGGCCACCGGCAAGCCGCCCTTGATCAGTGCCTGCAGGCCGCCGGCACCGGTTACTCCGGGCAACGTCCAGCCAGGAAACGGCAGTAACAACTCGCGTGCCCCGGTGCACAGGATCAGCCGGTGATAGTCGATCACCCAGCCGCGCTCGGCATTTTCGACCAGCAGGCTAGTGCTGCCGGCCCTGGCCGCCACCCGCGTCGCAGCATGGCGCTGGATGGTGGCGTGGTTATCCACAGCGTCGCACAACTGGCGAGCCTGGGCCGGCACCCTGGCCTGCGCACCATCGCGCCAGATCTGCCCGCCGGGCAGCGGGTTGTCGTCGACCAATACCACCCGTGCGCCGTCGTTGGCAGCGGCCAGGGCGGCCGACAGACCGGCCGGGCCGGCGCCGATGATCAGTACGTCAGCCTGTTCGCTCATGGCCGTGTCTCCACCTGCATGCCATCGCGGCACAGGGTCTGGCAGGCCAGGCGGCGCATGCCATCGACGGTTACCCGGCACTCCTGGCAGATGCCCATGCCGCATAGCGGTGCCCGGCGCTGTCCGATTACCGAGGTACGTGCGCTGCCGTCGCCGCCCAGGGCAAGCGCGGCGGCGACCGTGGTACCCGGCGCGACGCTGAGCGGGCGTCCATCGAGGTGCAGGTCAGGCATGGGCAGTTTCTCCAAGGTAACGTCGGGGCGCATAGGCGGCAGCCGGAATGGGCTCGGCCTCGCCCCACAGCAGCGCTGCGAGCAGGTCGGCGGTAGCCGGCGCCGCGGTAACACCCAGCCCCTCATGGCCGACCGCCAGCCACAGGCCAGGCTGCGCAGGGTGTTCGCCGATCAGCGGCATGCCGTCCGGTGTGGCGGCGCGAAAGCCGGCCCAGGCGCGGATGCCATTGAGTTGCGCCAGGCCCGGCGCATAGCTCGCGGCGTGCTTGAGCATGCGCGCCAGCAACCAGCCGTCGACCTCGGGGTCGAGGGTGTCGAATTGCCGCGAGGTGCCGATGAACAGCTGTCCGGTCGGCCGTGGCTGGATGTTGCAGGCCACCGAGGCGCCACTGCTGTTGTGCACGCTGGTCAGGTAGCTCAGCTCGGTGATGGTGTGGGTGACCGGGTGCGGGTAACGGTCGGTGATCAGCAGGTGGCCTTTCTTCGGCGCGATGGGCAACTCCGGGCAGAGCTCCACGGCTTGAATACCGTTGGCGAGCACCACGGCATCGGCGCCTAGCCAACTGCCGTCTTCGAGGCGCACGCGGTTGCCGTCCAGTACCGTGACCTTGGCGCGCCGCCGGGTGATGCGCGGGTTGTCGAGCATCCAGCGTGCAGTGTTCGGTGCGTAGAGAATGCCGTCGTCGGGCAGGCGCAGGGCGCCGTGCAAGCCGTCGCGCAGGATCGGCTCCATGGCCTGCAGCGCGTGGCCGGGCACCATCTCGCAGCGTATTCCCTCGGCGCGCAGGTTGCCGCTCTTGGCTTCTGCCGCCGCCAGCTCTTCTTCGTTGGCGGCCAACCACAGGGTGCCGTTGTTGCGATACGCGCAGTCGTCCGGCAATTGCGGGCCCAGCTCACGCCAGCGGTTCACCGAGTAGCGGCTGATATCGAGTTCGGCCTGGTTGTCATCGAGAACTAGCAAATGACCCATGCCGGCGGCGGTAGCGCCGTGCAGGCCGGCATCGATCACCAGCACCTGCTGGCCGCGGCGCGCCAGCTCGCGGGCGCAGGCCGCGCCGATGATGCCGGCGCCGATAACGATCACATCGGCGACCCGCGTTGGCGTCACGGACGGATGCCCCAGGCGAACGGGTCGTCCGCATCGAGCAGCAGGGTCGCTTCGGCGCTGATATGGGCGCGGCCGCGGATGGTTGGAATCACCTTGTCGCCCTGCCACTGGTACGAGCCCTCGAACAGGCTGCCGATCACGCTGGCCTGGCGCCAGGTCTCGCCGGGCTGCAGCTTGCCATCGGCAGCCAGGCAGGCCAGCTTGGCGCTTGTGCCGGTGCCGCAGGGCGAGCGGTCGTAGGCTTTGCCTGGGCAAAGGACAAAATTACGGCTGTCCGCCTTATCGTCATCCGCAAACAGCTCGATATGATCAATCAGGCCGCCGTCCTCGCCGCGAATGCCCTGATCTTCAAGCGCTTTCTGCACTGCATAGGTGTAGGCGGTCAGCGCCTCGACATTGTCGCCGGCGATGCGCTGGCCGTGGTCGGCGATCAGGAAGAACCAGTTGCCGCCCCAGGCGATATCGCCGCGCACCAGGTCGTAGCCCGGCACCTGTAGCTCGACGGCCTGGCGAAAGCGGTAGGACGGCACGTTGCGCACGCTGACCGAGCGATCCTCATGCAAGGTCGCCTCGACCGTGCCCACCGGCGTTTCGATCTTGTACACGCCAGCGCCGATGCGGCCCATATGGGCCAGCGATACCACCAGGCCGATGGTGCCGTGCCCGCACATGCCGAGGTAGCCGGAGTTGTTGAAGAAGATCACACCGGCACAGGCATCGGGATCCACTGGCTCGCAGAGCAGGGCGCCGACCAGCACATCGCTGCCACGCGGCTCGAGCACCGCCGCCGTACGCCAGTGGTCATGCTCGGTGGCCAGCAGCTGTTTGCGCTCGTCCATGCTGCCCGTGCCGAGATCGGGAAAGCCGCTGACTACCAGCCGAGTCGGCTCGCCGCCGGTATGAGAGTCGATCACCTCGATGCGTTTCATGGACGCTGCGCCTGTATGCCCTTCGAAGGCTTACAGGGTGACGCCGGACGAGACGCGCGGCTTGAGGGATTTGCACCAGCGCGATGACGAAATCGGCATAGCCCAGGCGGGCTTCAGCACAAGCCATGGCTGACGCGCGCCACCGCATCATGGGCGTGCAGGCTTTCGGCGTGGGTCACCTGGATATGGAACGCGTCGATGCCCGGCATCTTTAACAACGCTTGGTACAGCCGGCGGGCGGCGTCCTCGCAGAACATCAGATTCTGGCCGTTGGCCAGAGCAAAGGCCTGTTCGTCCGCGCGTTTGACGGCGGTTTGTACGGCGGTGCCCAGGGTGGCTTCGGCACTATCGAGCAGGGCCAGAAAAGGCAGGTCGTTGGCCTCGTCAGGTAAGCGCACGCGGATGTTCGCGTCGCTGCGCTGGCTGTGGGGCGTGGCAGCGATGCCGGTGCTGCCCAGCCAGGCGTGCAGGCCGTCGAAATCCAGCGGCCGGTTCGCGAAGTCGGCAGCGAAGCGCTGCTGGATCAATTGCCTGGCCAGGGCGGCGGAGCAGGGGCAGGTCGATGAATAGGCTACGCGCAGGCCCAGCTCCAAATGAAAGCCTGCAGGATCGAGGCGTGCATTGATGGTCAGCGGATAGGCCTTGTAACCGGCCAGCGGGCTGACCAGCGCCGGGCGCGAGAGCAGCCAGTCGCCACGCAACTCCAGGTAGGCACAGTGCGACAGGCCGTAATGGCTGACCAGAAAGTTTTCCAGCACATAGCGCAGCAGGGCTGGCGACAGCGGTTCGCCCTGCAGCGCGGCCAGGGCCAGGTACAGGCGCGACATATGGATGCCACGGCTCTGGCCGTCATCCAGGCTGACGCCAGCGTCCACCTGGGCATTGATTGGTTGCTCGCCCAGCAGCACCGGTAGGGCGATGCCGCCCATACCTACCCAATCGAGTGGCACGTTGGCGTGAGCGCTGCGTTGTGCGGCGATATCGGGCAGCGTGGTCGAGTTGTTCATTGGCTTCCTCTGAATGTTCGGCATGACAATATTTGATTTAATGTTATGTTATAACAATTAAATCGAGTTCGAACCCACCATGACTGCCGATGAATTGCTGGCCCAGCCCGCCGAGGCCTACCTGAACGACGCTCAGCAGGCGTTTTTCCGTGACCTGCTCACCCACCAACGCAAGGAACTGCAGCAGCGCATCGACGACGAGTTCGGCGAGCTGCGCGAGCAGGAGCGCCCCGCCGACGAGGCCGATATCGCCAGCCGCGAAGAACAGCGCCAATGGCAACTGCGCCTGCTGGAGCGGGAAAAGAAGCTGCTCGACAAGATTGACCAGGCCCTCGAGCGCCTGGCTCGGGGCGAGTACGGCTGGTGTCGGGAAACCGGCGAGCCGATCGGCCTGCGGCGCCTGCTGCTGCGGCCTACCGCCACCCTGTGTATCGAAGCGAAAGAGCGCGAAGAACAGCGCGAACGCCACCAACGTGACCTGTGAACCCTGATGCCGATGAGGACCCCCGCCATGCCCGACCGCCTTCCCGTTACCGTGCTTTCCGGCTTTCTCGGGGCCGGCAAGAGCACCCTGCTCAACCATGTGCTGAAGAACCGCGATGGCCTGCGCGTCGCGGTGATCGTCAACGACATGAGTGAAATCAACATCGATGGCAGTGAGGTGCAGAAGGGTGTCAGCCTCAACCGCGCCGAAGAGAAGCTGGTCGAGATGAGCAACGGCTGCATCTGCTGCACCCTGCGCGAAGACCTGCTCGACGAGGTCAGCAAGCTGGCCCGTGATGGCCGCTTCGACTACCTGCTGATCGAGTCGACCGGCATTTCCGAGCCGCTGCCGGTGGCCGAGACCTTTACCTTTCGCGACGAGCAGGGCCAGAGCCTGGCCGACCTGGCAAGGCTGGATACCTTGGTCACTGTGGTCGATGGGGTGAATTTCCTGCCCGACTTCCAGGCCGCGCAGAGCCTGGCCAGCCGCGGTGAAACCCTGGGCGAGGAAGACGAGCGCTCGATCACCGACCTGCTGATCGAGCAGATCGAGTTCGCCGACGTACTGCTGATCAGCAAGATCGACCTGATCAGCCAGGCCGAGCGCGAAGAGCTGACCGCCATCCTGCGCCGCCTCAACACCCGCGCCCGGATCGTGCCGATGAGCATGGGCGCGGTACCGCTGGAGGCCATTCTCAACACCAGCCTGTTCGACTTCGAGCGCGCTGCCGAGTCGCCCGGCTGGCTCAAGGAGTTGCGTGGCGAGCACGTACCGGAGACCGAGGAATACGGCATCGCATCCAGCGCCTACCGGGCGCGGCGGCCGTTCCACCCGCAGCGATTCTTCGATTTCCTCAGCCGCGAATGGACCAATGGCCGGCTGCTGCGCTCCAAGGGCTTCTTCTGGCTGGCCAGCAAATATCAGGAGGCGGGCAGCTGGTCCCAGGCCGGCGGCCTGATGCGCCATGGCCTAGCCGGGCGCTGGTGGCGCTTCGTGCCGAAGAGCCAGTGGCCCCAGGACGAGGAAGAACTCAAGGGCATCATCCGCCAGTGGGACAAGGCCAGCGGCGATTGCCGCCAGGAGCTGGTGTTCATCGGCCAGCACATCGACTTCGATCAGCTGCACGCCGAGCTGGACGCCTGCTTGCTGACCGACGCGGAAATGGCCGCCGGCACCGAGGCCTGGCGGCAGTTGCCCGACCCGTTCGGCCCCTGGCAGGAGGCCGCGTGATGCTGGCGCTGAAGATCAAACCGGCGCCACTGCAGGTCAGCAGCGAGCGCATCGACGTCTTGGGCGAGGCCCTGCGTGATGACGTCAACCTGGCGGTCTGGCAGCGCCAACTGCCCGAACACCTCACCGCATTCGCCGGCAGCCTGCTGGCTCAGGGCGAGCCGCTGGCTGAATCGCTGAGCATCGAGTTGGCCGACCCGGAAGCCGAGCCGGCGCTGCACGGGATGCTCAGCGGCTACAGCGATCTACCCGGCCAGGCGGCATTTCTGGCGGATGTGGCCTGGCTGGTACGTGCCTATGCCTGCCTGCTCGATGCGCGGCGTATCGGCCTGCGCCTGCGCGCGCTGGATGGCGCCATGTGCCCGCGCTTTCACGTCGACCATGTGCCGCTACGGCTGATCACCAGCTACGCCGGCCCCGGTAGCCAGTGGCTGGCCGAAGGCGAGCTGCCGCGTCAGCTGCTGGGCGGCACACAGGCGTTGCCGAGGGAGGGCGCGGTGGTCGAGCAGATCGGCTGTGGCCACGTGGCGCTGGTCAAGGGCGAGCGCTGGGTGGGCAACGAAGGGCGCGGGCTGATCCATCGCTCGCCGGCCTTGCCGGCCGGTGAGCGTCGCCTGCTGCTCACCCTGGACTGGCTGGCTTAATCGCGTGCAAAAAAATGCTGCGCCTGGGCGCAGCAACATCGCCACCGGGCCTGTCCGGCAGCCAAGAGAGACTGTATTAACGCCGATAGAGATGACGATTGAATGACGGCTCAGTAAGCCATCCACACACCCTTGCTCTGGCTTTCGCAGAAGGGCTTGAGGTAGGTGGCGTCTTCGGCGACGCCGTAGTAGTGGATGTCCTGCTGGTAAGGCGTGCCGCCCACCCGGGCGTTGCGGCACACACCGAAGGCGCCGACCGGGCATTGCTCGACGAAGCTGACATCGACCTTCTGGCCCTTGAGCTGCGGCTGACAGAAACCGGTGCGGAACAGGTTCGGCGGAATACTGCGATTCTGCTGGCAAACTTTCACGTCCAGCCGCTCGGCCTGGCTGTGCACCACGCAGGCTTCGCCCCAGGCCAGACCGGACAGACAACACAACAGCAGGGGCAGCAAACGGCGCATCGTGACGACTCCATTAGAGATGCGGCGACTTTAGGTGGGCCGCTCGATCAGCGCAAGCCGGGCTTTCCCCAGGGGCGCGGAGCCTTCACCATAGCGCCATGATGAAGCAGATCCCTACCCACCTGATCGCCGGCTCATTGGGCGCCGGCAAGACCAGCCTGATCCATCAGTTGCTGGCGCAGCGGCCTGCCCATGAGCGCTGGGCGGTGCTGATCAACGAGTTCGGGCAGATAGGTCTTGACGCCGCCCTGCTGGCTCGTGACGAAGATGGCCTGAGTTTCAGCGAGGTGGCCGGTGGCTGCCTGTGCTGCGTCAACGGTGTGCCGTTCCAGGTCGGCCTGGGCCGGCTGCTGCGCAAGGCCAAACCGGATCGGCTGTTCATCGAACCGTCTGGGCTCGGTCATCCGCTGAGCCTGCTCGAACAGCTTGGCCAGGTGCCCTGGGAAGGCGTGCTGGCCGTGCAACCCTTGGTGATGGTGCTCGACGCCGCTGCACTGGCTGCCGGTGAGCCGCTGGCGGGCAGCCAGCGTGAGGCATTGGCCCATGCCCGACTGCTGGTACTGAACAAGAGTGAGGGGCTGGATGACGCCAGCCGTGTGCGGCTGGAGGCCGAACTGCCGCTGGTACCGTACTGGACCAGCCAGGGCCGCCTACCGTTCGAGCGGCTGCCCCAGGCCGAAACGCGCGCGGCGGGTCCGGGCGGCGCGTTGCCCGATGGAGCACTCCCACCGTCTATGGTTTGGCGTAGCGCGGATGAGCCGATCTGCCTGATCCAGAATCAGCCCGAAGGCTGGAGCATCGGCTGGCGCTGGCACTCTAGCCAGCGCTTCGACCTGTTGGCCATCCAGCAATGGCTGGCGACGTTGGCCTGGCGGCGCGCCAAGCTGGTGCTGCACACCAATGCCGGCTGGCTGTCGGCCAATGCCTTGCAAGGCCAGGCGCTGCATTGGCAGAACAGCGAGTGGCGCAAGGATTCGCGGCTGGAGCTGATCTTCACCAATGCTCAGGACGAAGCGACATTGCGGGCCGGCATGGCGGCCTGCCGGCTCTAGATTCGGCAGCTCAGGGCGTCACCCGCGGCGCGATGCTCGCCAGGGCTCCGACAGCGGCGTGACATTATTCAGGTTGTAACGCTCTAGGGCCGAACCGCAGGGCGCGGCCCCGGGCAGCCCCGGCGGAACGCCGGTATTGGCGACACCCAGGCGGTCGTCGGCCAGTTCGATTTCCTGAAACCGCTCGGCCAGCACCTGTCGGTCCTTGGTGATGTACAGCAGCACCCGCGGCAGGCGGGCCTGTTTCTGCTGATCGACGGTCATTTCCAGCGCTGGCAGGCTGACCGTGGCCTGGTGCCAGACGCCGGGTGCCTCGGCTTCCTGCCAGCGCACCTGCCAGGGCGCGTCGAGCGGCAGCAGGGCCGGCCCCAGGTTCGGGTAGCCGTGATAGCAGTCGCGGGTCGGTGTTAGCGCCCGGCCCCAGATATCCATGGCCAGCGCCTGGCCGTCGATCTCCACACGCACCAGGGTTTGCTCGCTGAGGTTGGCCGCCGATATCAGCACCGGCGCATGGCGCAGGCTGCGCGCGCGGCTGGTTTCCAGGTTCGAGGTGCGGGCCAGGGCGGCGGCGGCTTCGATGCGATCAGGGTAGTGGTAATACTGATAAACCAGCGGCAGCTCATCGGCTGCGGGGACGGGTGTGGTCATGCGCAGCGGCGCGGGTGCCAGGGTGTTTTCCTCGCTGCCGCCCAGTTGCCGGGCCATGCTATCGACGTTGGCCTTCAGCCGGGTGCCTTCATAGGGAAAGCGGCCCTGGGCGATGGCTTGTTCGTCCGGCCAGCGGGTCCAGACCAGCAGGCGTTCGGGCTCACTGCCCGCCATCGGCAGGTTGGCGCTGCCGCCCGAGCTGGTGCTGGTGCCCGAGGCGTCTAGCCACAGGTCCTGGCCCGTCAGGTTGATGTGCACTTCGCTGATGGGCGGGTGCTGTGCGGAAAACGCCTGGCTGCCCAATTGCCCGGCCGTAAAGACCAGCGGCACGATCAGCACGGCGGCCAGGCTGGGCAGCAGCATCAGTGCGTGGGCCTGGCCGGGCATCGCGGCGCGGTCACGCCACAGGTAGTAAGTCCAGGTGATTAGCAGCAGGCCGAGCAGCGGCAAGGCGAGATAGACGGCAGCCAGTACGGCGAGCATGGCGGCGCTGCTGTCGGTCAGCACCAGCAGGCCGAGGGTGGTGATCAGCAGCGCCGACAGGGCGCTCAACAGCAGGCCGAAGCCGTATCTCATCATGGTGAAGCGCCTGGGCAGCATCGACAGCGCGTCACGTTAAGCGATTTTCACCCTCACCCGGAATAGGCCGCGCCGCCTCCGTTGGGCGGCGCGAGCAGGCGTATCAGTCGGTGGTGATCCGCGAGTGGGTGCGGGTGTCCTTCATGGTGATGTACACCAGCAGCGAGCAGGCGATGCAGCCGGTCACGTACCAGTAGAAACCGCTCTCCATGCCCACGCTCTTGAACCACAGCGCCACGTACTCGGCGGTGCCGCCGAAAATCGACACGGTCAGCGCATAGGGCAGGCCGACGCCCAAGGCACGGATCTCGGTGGGGAACAGCTCGGCCTTTACCACCGCGTTGATCGAGGTGTAGCCGCTGACGATGATCAGCGCCGCCATGATCAGGAAGAACGCCCCCCACCAGCTCTGCACCGTGTGCAGGGTAGTCAGGATCGGGTAGGTGAACAGCGTGCCCAGTACGCCGAAAGCGATCAGGATCGGGCGACGGCCGATCTTGTCGGAAAGCGCACCGACCAATGGTTGCAGCAGCATGAACAGGAACAGCGTGGCGGCCGAAATCATGGTCGAGTCGTTCTTGCTCATGCCCACGGTGTTGACCAGGTACTTCTGCATGTAGGTGGTGTAGGTGTAGAAGGCCAGGGTGCCGCCCATGGTCAGGCCGACCACGGTGAGCAGCTCCTTGGGATGGCGCAGCAGGGTGCGCATGATGTTTTCCTTCGGCGCCTCGGTCTTCTTGAACGAGTCGGTTTCTTCCATGCCGCGACGCAGGTACATGGCCACTACCGCGCACAGCGCACCGATCACGAACGGTACGCGCCAGCCCCAGGTTTCCAGCTGTTCGACGGTCAGGGTCTGCTGCAGGATGATCAGCACCGCCAGGGCGATGAGCTGGCCGGAGATCAGCGTCACGTACTGGAAGCTGGAGAAGAAGCCGCGGCGCTCCTTCGTGGCCATCTCCGAGAGGTAGGTGGCCGAGGTGCCGTATTCGCCACCAACCGACAGGCCCTGCAGCAACCGTGCAACTACCAGCAAGACTGGTGCGGCGACGCCGATGGTTTCATAGCTGGGCGTCAGGGCGATGATCAGCGAGCCGAAGCACATCAGCAGCACCGAGGCCAGCAGCGCAGCCTTGCGGCCCTTGCGGTCGGCGTAGATGCCCATCAGCCAGCCGCCGATCGGGCGCATCAGGAAGCCCACGGCGAAGATTGCGGCGGTATTGAGTAGCTGGGCAGTCAGGTCGCCTTGCGGGAAGAAGGCCTTGGCGAAGTACAGGGAGAAGGCGGCGTAGACGTACCAGTCGTACCACTCGACCAGGTTGCCGACCGAACCGCTGAAAATCGATTTGACGCGTTGGGACGTGGTGCGCGCGGGCGCAGAGGCAGACAGCGTGTTGGTGCTTTCCATCAGGGGAACCTCGATCTCGTCGTTATTCTTGTACGCCGGAGACGGCGCTGGCAGGGCCCATTGCAGGGGCTGTGCCAGGGTGCGAAAGGCCCGTGGTACGGGCCTTTCGGCGAGATCGACGGAGGTTTTGCTAGCGGGAATCCGCCAGTGCAGCTCGAGTGCTAGCGGAAAACTGCCAGGTGCGGCTCAGCTGGCAGGTTGCTGCTCGCTGTCGAGAAAGTCGGTGCGCAGCAGGCCGTGGCGCTGCATCTTCTCGTTCAGGGTACGGCGCGGCAGCTGCAGCAGTTCGGTGACCTGCTTCATGTCGCCGTGGCAACTGGCCAGGGCCTCGCGCAGGCACTGCGCCTCGAAGGCTTCCATGCGTGCACTGAGGGAGGTATCCACAGTGGCCGATTGGCTGGCCGACGCGGGCAGCGCCAGCACGTGCCGCTCGGCGGCGTTGACCAGTTCGCGAACGTTGCCCGGCCAGTCGTGGGCCAGCAACTGAGCGAGCAGCGCCGGGGTGACCGGTGGTAGCGGCCGCTCGAAGCGCTCGGCGATCTGCCGGGCGTGGTACTCGAACAGCAGCGGCACGTCCTCACGATGCTCGCGCAATGCCGGCAGTTGCAGCTCGGCGACGTTGAGGCGGTAGAGCAGATCCTGGCGAAAGCTGCCCTCGCGCACGCGCTCGTGCAGGTCCGGCTTGGTGGCGGTGACCACCCGCAAATCGAGGCTGATCACCTGATTGGAGCCGAGCCGCTCCAGCTGGCGCTCCTGAAGTACGCGCAGCAACTTGACCTGCTGGCCCAGGGGCATGCTTTCGATTTCGTCGAGAAACAGGGTGCCGCCGTTGGCGTGCTCGATCTTGCCGATGCGCTTGCCCTGAGCGCCGGTAAAGGCGCCGCTTTCGTGGCCGAACAGCTCGCTTTCGAACAGGTTTTCCGGGATGGCCGCGCAGTTAAGCGCCACGAAGGGGCCCTTGGCGCGCGGGCCGAAGTCGTGCAGGCAGCGAGCGACCAGCTCCTTGCCGCTACCGGTCTCACCGCGCATCAGCACGTTGGCCGGCGTTTGTGCCAGCTCCAGCACCTGGCGGCGTAGCTGTACCATGGTGGCGGACGAGCCGAGCAGGCGCCCGGCCAGCTCGTCCTTGTGCTCGACCTGCTGGCGCAACTGGTGGTTCTCGCGGGTCAGCTGGCGTTTCTCCAGGGCGCGGCGCAGGCTGCCGAGCAGGCGTTCCGGGGTGAACGGCTTCTCGATGAAGTCATAGGCGCCCAGGCGCATGGCTTCCACGGCCTGGGGCACGTCGCCGTGGGCCGAGACCAGCAGAAATGGCAATTCGGGGTCGCGGGCCTGCACCTGTTCGAGCAGCGCCATGCCGTCCATGCCCGGCATACGCAGGTCGCTGACCACCACGCCGGGGTAATCCTCGGGCAGTCGCTCCAGGCACTCGCGGCCGCTGGCGCACAGGTGTACCTCGAAGCCTGAACGCTCCAGCCACTGGCGCACGGCGTCGCGGATCGGTGCCTCGTCGTCGACGAATATCACGCTGGGTTTCATGGCAGCTCCTGTGGGGCAGTGGCGACGGGCAGGCGCAGGGTGAACCGCGCGCCGCCCTCAGGACGGTTGTCGGCCTGCAGGTCGCCGTCCAGTTCACGGACGATGGCGTAGGAAACCGCCAGGCCGAGGCCCAGGCCGTCGCCCACCGGTTTGGTGGTAAAGAAAGGATCGAACAGCTGGGGCAGGGCCTCGGCGGTGATACCGCTGCCGGAGTCGTCGACATGCAGCAGCCAGTGATCGCCGTCGAGCGCGAGTTCCAGGCCCAGGTGCGGCGCCGGGCAGTCCTGCATGGCATCCAGCGCATTACGGATCAGGTTGACCAGCACCTGCTCCAGGCGGATGGCATCACCGGCGACCCAGGCCGGCTGCTCGGGCGTGCGCTGGATTTGCACCGTAACGTCTCGCAGGCGCGGCTCCAGCAACTGCAGGGCCTTGTCGAGCACGGCGCCCAGTTCCAGGGTTTCGCGCAGGCCACCGGGGCTTTTGCGGGCGTAGGTTTTCAGGTGGCCGGCCAGGGCGGCCATACGCTGCAGCAGTTCCTCATGGCGCACCAGCGATTGGCGCGCTTCTTCCAGTTCGCCATCGGCCAGGATCATGCGCAGGGTGCCGAGATGCACCTGCAGGGCGGTGAGCGGCTGGTTGATCTCATGGGCCAGCGCCGCCGACATCTGCCCCAGCGCCGCCAGCTTGGCCGCCTGGACCAGGCCGTCCTGGGCGGTACGCAGCGCCGCGGTACGCTGTTCGACCAGAGCCTGCAGCTCATCGGCGGTACGCTGGCGCAGGCGGGCGATGCGCCAGCGCTGGTGCAGCACCAGGCCCAGCAGGAACAGCGCCAGCCAGGTACCGCCTGCGGCCAGGGCCGCGGTGTAGCTGCTGCCGACGAGGCTGCGGGTATCGCGTAGCAGGTGCAGGGTCCAGCCTTCGCTGGCCAGGTCCCTGGTTTCCCACAGGTAGTCGCCGGCCAGTTCGCGGTTGACGACGCGCACCAGGCGACCGTCATTGCCCAGGGTCTGGCGCTGTTGGTAACTCAATGGTGCCAGCGGCTTCTTGTCGTACTGACGGGTGGCGGCGAGGGTTTCGCGCACCGGCGCGGCAATCGGCTGCAGCTCGCGGTAGCGCCACGCCGGGCGGTTGGCGATGAAGGTGATGCCCTGGCGATCACTGACCAGCAACACGTGGGGGCTCTGGCTCCAGGCCTGCTCGATGCCGGGAAACTCCAGCTTGACCACCACGGTGCCGAGGAACCTTCCGCGTGCATCGCGTACCGCGTGGGAAAGGAAGTAGCCGGGAATCCCGCTGGTCACGCCCACTGCGTAGAAGCGACCGGTGTCGTGCTCACGGGCTTCGCTAAAGTAGGGGCGAAAGCTGTAGTCGTGGCCGACGTAGCTGGTCGGCAGACGCCAGTTGCTGGCCGCGACGCCCAGGCCGTCGGCGTTCATCACCTGCAGCGTGGAGGAATGCGCGGCGGCATTGATGGCTTCGAGCTTGATGTTCAGGCGATGTTGCAGCACCGGGGTCAGTGGGCTTTGCAGCGCCTCCACCAGTTCCGGGTCGAGCGCGAGCACGGCGGGCAGGGCACGATAGCGGTCGATCAGCGTCTGCAGCGTGCCGGCGTAGGCAGCCAGTTGTTCCTGGGCCTGTAGCCCTGCCTCCTGCAGGCGCTGGCGCTCGGCCTGGCGTTCGGCCAGGTAGGCACTCAGGCACAGGCCAGCCAGCAACAGGGCGGTCAGCAGCGCGATGCGCAGAGGGCGGGATGACATTGCAGCAGGTTCGCCAGGCAGGTGGACGGCCGACGATAGCACAGGGGCCAGGCCAGTCAGTCGCGCGAAGCGGGGTGATCGCGGCGCCATTGTTGCAGTTCGATCACCTGGCCGGTCTTGCGTGGCGCTGGTGCTGGCGCCGTTTCGACTACCGGTGGCAAGGCCTCTGACGGCTCGCGAAACGGATAGGGATCGAGCTCGATGGTGCCCACGTGGGCGCCGAACATGACGATGCGCCCGGCATGGCGCTGTTCGCCCGTTACCGTGAATTCGAAGCCATAGACCCGCGCGAAGCGGCGATTGCCGCTGCCATCACGGACGATGCCGAAGCGCTGGAAGGCCACGTTGCCATCGAGCA
Organism: Phytopseudomonas straminea; assembly: GCF_900112645.1. Lineage (GTDB taxonomy): Bacteria > Pseudomonadota > Gammaproteobacteria > Pseudomonadales > Pseudomonadaceae > Aquipseudomonas > Aquipseudomonas straminea. The sequence continues at coordinate 24,417 of NZ_FOMO01000010.1, forward strand.
GCTCGATATCCAGCTTGGCGCAATGCTGCTTGACCCGGATCAGCGCGCGCTCGCGAATGCCGTGGCCGTGCCACAGCCAGGCAGCGCCGGCAGCGAGCAGCATCAGGATGAACAGGTTGCCGAGGGTCAGCATGGCAGGCGAACTCGTGACGAGGAGCGCCCAGCTTACCCGATCCACGGTGACAGTTGCCGCCGTGAATCGGGTGTCGGACTGCCTGGGCGTCAGCTCGCCAGGCCGGGCGGGATGACCGGCAGCGGGGTAACCGGCGCGGGCGCCTGCAGGCCAAGACGCTCGAACATCACCCGGGCGATTTCCCGCTCGCCCATCACCACCAGATCGGCTTCGTGGGTCTGCAGATAGTCGACCTCATCGTCGAAGTGAGCACGGGCGATGATGTCCAGATCGGCGTTGGCCTGGCGGCCGTGAATGGCGATCTGCCCGGCTTCCAGGCTGTTGGGGATGGCGATCATCAGCCAGCGCGCCGACGTGACGTTGGCCAGCTCCAGCACGTGAGTGCTGGCGGCGTTGCCGAGCACCACGCTGAAGCCTTCCTCGCGCAGTTCCTGGGCGCGGGTGCGGTTGTCGTCGATGATCACCAGCGGCACGCCTTCCTCGCGCAGGCGCCGGCTGATGCGGCTGCCCACACGGCCATGGCCGATGATGATGGCGTGGCCGGTCTCGGTAATCGGGTGCAGGTCGTGGTCTTCGTCCGGCTCCACGATGGCCAGGTCAGCCGGAGTGGTGTTCTCGCGGCGGTCCAGCCACGGCTGCAGGCGGTCGATGACCAGGAACAGCAGCGGGTTGCAGAGGATCGACAGGATCGCGCCGGCCAGCACCAGGTCACGCGCCGCTTCCGGTACCAGATTCAGGCCGATGCCCAGGCCGATGAGGATGAACGAGAATTCGCCGATCTGCGCCAGGCTCACCGAAATGGTCAGCGCGGTGCTCAGCGGTTTGCGGAAGGCCAGCACGATCAGCATCGCCGCCAGCGACTTGCCGAGCACGATCACCAGGAAGGTGCCAATCACCAGCAGCGGCTGCTCGAGCAGGATCGCCGGGTTGAACAGCATGCCCACCGAAACGAAGAACAGCACCGCGAAGGCGTCGCGCAGCGGCAGCGAATCTTCGGCAGCCTTGTGGCTGTACTCCGACTCGTTGAGGATCATCCCGGCGAAGAACGCGCCGAGGGCGAAGGACACGCCGAACAGCTGCGCCGAGCCGTAGGCGATGCCCATGGCGATGGCCAGCACGGCGAGGGTGAACAGCTCGCGCGAACCGGTGCCAGCGCTGCGCTCCAGCAGCCAGGGAATGACTCGGCGGCCGACCACGATCATCAGCACCACGAAGGCGCTGACCTTGCCGAGGGTGATCAGCAACTGCATGCCGATGCTGCTGGAACCGTCGCCCTGGGGAATGCCGCCGAGCACCCCGGAAAGCGCCGGCAGGAGCACCAGGGCCAGAACCATCACCAGGTCCTCGACGATCAGCCAGCCGACGGCGATCTTGCCGCGGCGGGTGTCGATCAGCTGGCGCTCTTCGAGGGCGCGCAGCAGCACCACGGTACTGGCCACCGACAGCGCCAGGCCGAACACCAGGCCGGCACCCCAGCCCCAGCCCATCGCCCAGGACAGGCCCATGCCCATCAGCGTGGCGACGGCGATCTGCACCACGGCACCGGGGATAGCGATGTGTTTGACCGACATCAGGTCTTTGAGCGAGAAGTGCAGGCCCACGCCGAACATCAGCAGGATCACGCCGATCTCGGAGATTTCGTGGGACAGCTCCTTATCGGCAACGAAGCCGGGAGTGAAGGGGCCGACGATCACGCCAGCCAGCAGGTAGCCTACCAGTGGCGACAGGCGCAGGCGGTTGGCCAGGCTGCCGAACAGGTAGGCCAGCACGAAGCCGGCAGCGATCGTCGCAATCAAGGGTGTGTGATGCGGCATGCGGTCTCCTTGGTGAAGAGGGCCTGGCATGCCTGCGCGGCAGCGGATACCGCGCAGAACAGCGTAACGGCCAGGGTCGGATTGCCCGACCATAAAGACCGATATTTTATATTAAAATATTACTTATAACTAAAAGGTCTTTATACAAGATGTGTCGGCTTGCCTCGTCGGTGCTGTAGGCCGCGTCACGCGTCGCCTTTGAGCGCTCGGTAACGGTTTTCCAGTTCCTGGCGGATCTCTCGGCGTTGACGGCCCTGTTCGAAACGTCGGCGCTCCTCCGCGCTCTCCGGTTGACGAGGCGGCACTTCGGTGGATTTGCCGTTTTCGTCGACTGCCACCATGGTGAAGAAGCAACTGTTGGTATGGCGTACCGAGCGCTCGCGGATGTTCTCGGTAATCACCTTGATGCCGACTTCCATGGACGTGCGGCCGGTGTAGTTGACCGAGGCCAGAAAGGTCACCAGCTCGCCGACATGCACCGGTTCGCGGAAGGTCACCTGGTCCACAGACAGGGTGACCACGTAGCGACCGGCGTAGCGGCTGGCGCAGGCATAGGCGACCTCGTCCATGTATTTGAGCAGTGTGCCGCCGTGTACATTGCCGGAAAAATTGGCCATGTCCGGGGTCATCAGGACGGTCATCGACAGTTGCGCGTTTCCGGGTTCCATAACGTCTGGCTCATCAGGTTGATTTGGGGCGTGATTGTCAGCCGTCTGTGCGGCCTTGGCCTGTCGATTGTGTCTATGCACTCGATTGCTGCAACGTATGTACCGGCATTTCACTCCTAGAGCCATAGCTTATTCACTCAATCAGGACGATCCCATGACACGCCCCGTTATCTGCTTAGCTTTGTTGCCGCTGCTCGCCGGCCTCGCTCACGCGGCGCCGCAGGCCTGCGACAGCGTCAGCCTGTGCAACGCCGCTGGCACCGCGGCCTATCAGGCGGGCCGCTACAGCGACGCTGCCGAGGCTTTCGAGCGGCAACTGCGCCGCGCCGAGCAGGAGCAGGACAGCAGCGCCGCCCGTGAACTGGCGCTGAACAATCTGGTGGTGACCAGCTTGCGCCTGGGCCAGCCAGGCCAGGCGCGCGCCTGGTTGAGCCTCGCGCTGGCCGATGGCATGCAGGGCGCCGCCACCCGCAACAACCTGCGTTCGGTGGCCGCCGCGGTGGACTACCCGAAACTGGCGGCCAGCCTCGAGGGTCGTTATCTGCGTTACGCCGGCGCGGCGGTGTGGAGCAGCCTGGACATCACCCGTCAGGCCGACGGCAGCTATCGAGCGAACTTTGCGCCACTACGGGCCGGCGGCAAGGTCGAGGAATATGGTCCGGCGGCCATCGGTACGTTGCAGGGCGCCTTGCAGGGTGACAAGGCCTATTACCGGTTGGCTTCGCCGGAGTTGCCTAATGGCTGCGCCGTCGAGCTGCTGCACGAAGGGCTCGATATCCAGGTGCTGGAGGTGATCGACCAGCGTTGCCAGGCGTATGGCGGCTTTGGCATCAGCGTGGCGGGTAGCTACCTGAAGGTCAGTGCCGAACCGCAGCCGCCCCGAGCGCCCATTCAGCAATAGCGCGCAAAGTCTTGTCGGTTGCCGCCAGCCAGTGACCCTGACGAGATGCCCGGCGTCTTTTCACGGTGGCACTGTAACGCGCACCATCTCGCAGTTTGCGGCAAATATTTCCGAATATTTCCACGCCGCGACGCGTCTGGCGCGGATGTTAACCTGCGATCAGCATGGCCCTGCAAAGGGTCGATCTTCCCCCTTTCCAGCAGGCTCCAATGCGCCATCGAGCAACCGCCCGAGCGCGTTCGTGCCTGCCCAAAACAAGGAGCCGTTTCCTCATGCATGCCATCAGCTTCATCCAGGATCTAGCGGTGATCATGCTGGTAGCCGGCGTGGTTACCGTGCTGTTCCACCGCTTCAAGCAACCGGTGGTGCTTGGCTACATTCTCGCCGGTTTCCTGATCGGCCCGCACACGCCGCCATTCGGCCTGATCCACGATGAAGAGACCATCCGCACCTTGGCCGAGCTGGGGGTGATCTTCCTGATGTTCTGCCTGGGGCTGGAGTTCAGCCTGCGCAAGCTGTTCAACGTCGGTGCCACGGCGTTCATCGCCGCATTCCTGGAAATCATCCTGATGATCTGGATCGGTTTCGAGATCGGCCGCTATTTCGGCTGGAGCACCATGGACTCGCTGTTCCTCGGTGCGATCCTGGCGATTTCCTCGACCACCATCATCATCAAGGCGCTAGGCGACCTGAAGATGAAGAACGAGCGCTTCGCCCAACTGATCTTTGGCGTACTGATCGTCGAGGATATCCTCGGCATCGGCATCATCGCGCTGTTGTCCGGTATCGCCCTGAGCGGCACGGTCGAGACCGGCGAAGTGTTCGCCACTGTCGGCAAGCTGTCGCTGTTCATGATCGTAGCGCTGGTCATCGGCATCATCCTGGTGCCACGTATCCTGGCTTACGTGGCCAAGTTCGAAAGCAACGAGATGCTCCTGGTGGCGGTGCTGGGCATGTGCTTCGGTTTCTGCCTGCTGGTGGTCAAGCTGGAATACAGCATGGTGCTGGGCGCCTTCCTGATCGGTGCGATCATGGCCGAGTCGCGCCAGCTGCTGCAGATCGAGCGCCTGATCGAGCCGGTACGCGACATGTTCAGCGCGATCTTCTTCGTCGCCATCGGCCTGCTGCTCGACCCCAACGTGCTGGTCGAATACGCCTGGCCGATCGCGGTAATCACCGTGGCGGTGATCGTCGGCAAGGTGCTGTCGTGCAGCGTCGGCTCCTTTATCGCCGGCAACGACGGGCGCACCTCACTGCGCGTCGGCATGGGCCTGTCGCAGATTGGCGAGTTCTCCTTCATCATCGCCACCCTGGGCATGACCCTGCAGGTGACCAGCGACTTCCTCTACCCGGTCGCGGTCGCCGTCTCGGTGATCACCACCCTGACCACCCCCTACCTGATCCGCGCCGCCGATCCGCTGGCGGTGAGCCTCGGCAACGTGATGCCGCAGCGCGTATCGCGGGTGTTTTCGCTGTACGGTGAGTGGCTGCGCAGCATCCAGCCGCAAGGGCAGGGCGCGGTGCTGGCCGGCATGATCCGCAAGATCGTTCTGCAGGTGCTGGTCAACCTGGCCTTCGTGGTGGCGATCTTCCTCGGTATCGCCTTCTTCGCCGCGCAGATCGGTGCCTGGCTGGCCGAGTGGATCGACCAGGAGAACCTGCGCAAGGCGGTGATCTGGGGCGCGGCGCTGATCCTCTCGCTGCCGTGCCTGATCGCTGCTTATCGCAAGATCAAGGCACTCTCCATGCTGCTCGCCGAAATGGGCGTGCGCCAGGAGAAGGCCGGCCGCCACACGGCGCGGGTGCGCAAGGTGATTTCCGAGGTGATCCCGCTGCTGTCTCTGGTCGGCATCATGGTGCTGCTCACCGCGCTGTCGTCGAGCATCCTGCCGTCTAACGATATGCTGCTGTTGGTCGGCGTGGTCGCGGCCGGAGTGGTGGCCGTGCTGTGGCGCTGGTTCATTCGCGTGCACACGCGTCTGCAGATCGCCCTGTTCGAGACCCTCGACAAGCCGGAAACACCGGGGCATCACTGAAACGACAAGGGCGCCAGAAGGCGCCCTTTTTGTATTCCGTTACTCAATTTGTTCCCAGGTATCGCTGCGCTCAACCCGGGCTACAGAAAGAGTTCGCCTTGCGTAGTCTGGTGTTGAGCGCAGCGATACCCAGGGACGGTGATTGCCTAATGCCGACGAATCACTCCTCCAGCCAGACTTCCCGCACCCAATGCCAGACCGAGTCCCAGCTGTCGTCGGTGAGGTCTTCTTCCTCGCCGTCCCAGAGCAGCACGGTGCCGTCCTGTTCGACGCAGTAGTAATTGCCGCGGTCTTCGCAGATCGGCACCAGCTCGCGCGGCACACCCAGGGACCAGGCGACCGAGGCCACTTCGGGTAGGTAGGTGTGCGATTGCGGATCGGTGACGGTGACCGGCTCCAGGCGGCCGTACACCACGTCGCTGACCTTGAGCAGGAATTCGCGCAGCTCGAACGGCAGGTTGATGAGGATCTGCTCCTCAATCTCCACCAGCAGCTCCTCGTCAGGCAGTTCCAGCGGCACCGGCACCGGCTCGTTCAATTCACGCAGTTGTTCGATGACTTCTTCCACGGCGGCTCCACCTGAGTTCGGCGACTCTCATCAGATTCTGAAACGCACGAAGCCGACGCAGGCCCGACTGGCCTCGTCTGCTCTGCGGCTTCCTAGATAACGCAGCTTTTTACGCTGAATGGAAAATAGGCACAAGCCGTGCAAAGGCAAAACGCCATGTTGCGGCTTGCGACGGGTTTCGTATCCCGTTGGGTGCGATGAGCGCCTGGAGGTTCCGAAAACTGCAGTGCGAAAAAACAAAACCCGGGCAAGCCCGGGTTTTGTCTGTAAGTAGCGGCTCAGCCGTTCTGGCGGATACCGGCGACCAGCCAGGGCTGGTTTTCACCAACCACACGCTCCAGGCGCCAGCTTTCGCTGAAGGCTTCGCCCTGGTCGAAGCGCGAGGTCTTCGAGACACCGCTGAAGGTCAGGGTGGCAATGGTCTTGTCGGCGTGGTCGTCGACACCGTCCAGCTGCACCTCGAGGTTGTCGATGTAGGTGGACTGGAAGCCGTCACCCAGATCGGCGCGCTCGCGCTTGAGGAACTCCAGCAGTTGCGGGGTCACGAACTCGGCGATCTTGTCCATCTCGTTCGCGTCCCAGTGCTGCTGCAGGTTCAGGAAGTGCTCGCGACCAGCGTTGACGAAGCTTTCCTCGTTGAACCAGGCCGGTGCGTTGATCACCGGCTTGATGGCAGCCGCATTGCTGCCACCGAAGATCGACGGCTGAGCCGGCTGCGGCTGGCCGTGGGCCTCACGCTGGAACGGGGCACCACCGGCAGCGGCGACGTTCGGCTGCTGCTTCTGGCGACGGGCTGCCAGGAAGCGGAACAACAGAAAGGCGATCAGGCCGAAGATTAGCATGTCCATGATCTGCAGGCCTTCGAAGCCGTCACCCATGAACATCGACGCCAGCAGGCCGCCAGCGGCCAGGCCGGCCAGCGGGCCGAGCCAGCGCGAAGCACCGCTTGCGGCAGCCGGCGTACGGCCTGGCGCGGCGGCAGTGGAATTAGGCTGGGAAGGTGGGGTGGCCTGACGAGTCTGGTGGCTCGGCGCGGCGCCGAAGGATTTGCCGCCGCCCATACGCTTGGCGTCGGCAGTCAAACTGAAGGACAGGCCCAGGCAAATTACCAGGGCGATGCTGAGGAAACGCTGCATTATCGGTTTCTCTTGGTTGTTGAAACACTGACGGGCATCTTGCCCGGGGCTGATCGGCATGACCAGCAACAGAATGTTTCGAGCTTTTGCCCAGCGAGACGGCCTTTAGCAGGCCTGCTCACGATGGTGGGAAATGAAACGGAACCCGCTGGTTCCGTTTCATTGCGCATCCGCTGACGCCTCAGCGCCAGTTGTACAGTTCCTTCTCGGTCACCTCGCCCATCGGCGTGGCTTCGTCCTGGAAGGTCTTCATGGATTTCCAGATACGGCCATTGAGGTCGTTCTGGCTGGCCAGGTCTTCGAGTACGGTTTGCGACTCACGCTTCATCGCCGCCAGTACCTCGTCAGGGAAGCGCTTGATCGTCACGCCCTGTTCCTTCAACTGGGCCAGGGACTTGGCGTTGTGGAAGACGTAGTCGTCCATCATGTCCAGAGTCGCGGCGCGGGCGGCCTCGACGACGATGGCTTGCAGATCCGCCGGCAGGCTATCGAAAGCCTTCTGGTTGACCATCGACTCGACCACCGCCTGCGGCTCCTGCCAGCCCGGGAAGTAGTAGTACTTGGCTGCTTTATGCAGACCAAAGGCCAGGTCGTTGTAAGGGCTGACCCAGTCGGTGGCATCGATCACGTGGGTCTGCAGGGCGGTGAAGATCTCGCCGCCAGGCAGGTTGACGGTGATGGCGCCAAGTTTGGTCCAGACTTCACCACCGAGGCCTGGCATGCGGATCTTCAGGCCCTTGATGTCGTCCAGCGAGTTGATTTCCTTGTTGTACCAGCCGCCCATCTGCATGGTGGTGTTACCCGCCGACAGCGGCTTCACGCCGTAGGGCGCGTAGGTTTCGTCCCACAGGGCCTGACCGCCGCCCTTGCTCAGCCAGGCGTTCATTTCCAAGGTCGACAAGCCGAACGGCACCGACGAGAAGAACTGCGCGGCGGGCACCTTGCCTTTCCAATAATACGGCGTACCGTGGCCCATTTCGGCGGTGCCGCGCGATACCGCATCGAACACTTCCAAAGCCGGCACCAGCTCACCGGCGGCATAGACCTTGACGGTCAGGCGCCCGGCGCTCATGGCGTTGATACGCTCGGCCAGGCGCTCGGCGGCTGTGCCCAGGCCCGGGTAATTCTTCGGCCAGGAGGTGACCATCTTCCAGTGGAAGGTTTCGGCTTTTGCAGCGGTGGCGCCTTGCCCGGCAGCGGGTGTTTCTTCCTTGCAGCCGGCCAGACCGATGGCAGCGAGCAGCGCCATCGCGGCGCCGAACAGATTGCGGCGGTTCATGGTGTTCTCCCTTGAGTGTCGAGCAGCTTGCCCTGATTGCTTTTGTTATTGGCAGCCGTCCGTAATGGCGGCTGCCATGGTTGTAATCGTCGAGCTGACTTAGAGCGTGTTCACGATCTTCATGTCGGGGGCTTATCTATTTTGACTGCAAAGTGGGCGAAAGCGGCCTTTCGCTTAATCCGTAGGAGGGGCTTTAGCCCCGAGTTTTATGAGCGTGCAAAGAGCTCGGGGCTAAAGCCCCTCCTACATGTTCGCGCCACCGGCTGCCCGTACGTATGCCCGCAGGGTCGTGAGTGTGCTCTTTAGATGGCTTCAAGCTTGGCATACGCCAGCATCAGCCACTTGCTGCCTTCGCTCTCGAAGTTCACCTGCACCCGTGCCTGGGGCCCCGAGCCTTCGAAGTTGAGGATGGTGCCTTCGCCGAACAGCGAGTGTTGCACGCGCTGGCCGAGGTTGAACGGGGTGTCCGGCACGGCGCTGCCGGCGAACAGGCTGCTGCCGCTCATGCTGCGGCTGCCACTGCCGTACGGCCGGCTGACGCTGTTGGACAGGCGTACTTCCTGCACCAGGTGCGGCGGTACTTCACGCACGAAGCGCGAGACCTTGTTGTAAGTTTCGTTGCCGTACAGGCGGCGGGTTTCCGCGTAGCTGATCACCAGGTTGCGCATGGCCCGGGTGATGCCCACGTAGGCCAGGCGGCGCTCCTCTTCCAGGCGGCCGGGCTCTTCCAGGCTCATCTTGTGGGGGAACAGGCCTTCTTCCATGCCCACCAGGAACACCCGCGGGAATTCCAGGCCCTTGGCGCTGTGCAGGGTCATCATCTGCACGCTGTCTTCATGTTCGGCGGCCTGGGTGTCGCCAGCCTCCAGCGAGGCATGATCGAGGAAGGCGGCCAGTGGCGTTTGCGCGTCGTCGCCTTCCTCGCCTTCGTAGGAGTCGAAGGCACGGGCGGCGGACACCAACTCCTCGAGGTTTTCCACGCGAGCCTGGGCCTTCTCGCCCTTTTCGTCACGGTGATAGGCGAGCAGGCCGGATTGTTCGATCACCAACTGCGCTGTGCTGTGCAATTGCATGCCCTCGACCTTCAGGGCCAGGGTGTCGATCAGTTCGACGAAGCCGTTCAAGGCACTGGCGGCGCGGCCGGCGATCACCTTGGTGCCGACCGCTTCGTGCAGCGCGGCCCACATCGACAGGTCGTTGGCGCGGGCGAACTGGCGCAGGGTTTCCACCGTCTTCTCGCCGATACCGCGGGCCGGCACGTTGATCACCCGCTCCAGTGCTGCATCGTTGCCGCGCTGGTGGATCAGGCGCAGGTAGGCCATGGCGTTCTTGATTTCCGCGCGCTCGAAGAAGCGCTGGCCGCCGTAGATGCGGTAGGGAATCTTTTCACGCAGCAGGGCCTCTTCCAGCACCCGCGACTGGGCGTTGGAGCGGTAGAGGATGGCGATGTCGCTGCGCCGCAGGCCGTCCTTGCGCAGGGCGTCCTCGATGGTTTCGACCACGTAGCGCGCTTCGTCGTGTTCGTTGAAGGCGGCGTACAGGCTGATCAGCTCGCCATCGCCGACATCGGTACGCAGCTCCTTGCCCAGGCGCCCCTGGTTGTTGGCGATCAGCGCGTTGGCAGCGTTGAGGATGTTCGCCGTGGAGCGGTAATTCTGCTCCAGGCGGATGATCTCGGCGTCGGCGAAGTCGCTGTCGAACTGCTGGATGTTCTCGATCTTCGCGCCGCGCCAGCCGTAGATCGACTGGTCGTCGTCGCCCACCACCATCAGGCTTTCGCCGCCCATGGCGAGAAAGCGCAGCCAGGCGTACTGCACCGCGTTGGTATCCTGGAACTCGTCGACCAGGATGTGCCGGAAGCGCTTCTGGTAATGCGCCAGCAGACCGGCATTGTTGCGCCACAGATCGAGGGCGCGCAGCAGCAGCTCGGCGAAGTCGATCACCCCGGCACGGGCACAGGCCGCCTCGTAGGCTTCGTAGATGCTGCGCATGGTGGCCAGGAACAGATCGCCACTGGCCTGGATGCCGGCCGGGCGAATGCCTTCGTCCTTCTGGCCGTTGATGAACCACTGCGCCTGCTTGGCCGGCCAGCGCTGCTCATCCAGGCCCAGCTCGCGGATCACCCGCTTGATAAGCCGTTGCTGGTCGTCGGAATCCAGAATCTGGAAGTTCTCGACCAGCCCGGCCTCCTGCCAGTGTGCGCGCAGCAAGCGGTGCGCCAGGCCGTGGAAGGTGCCGACCCACATGCCCGCCGGGCTCTGCCCGAGCACGTCCTCGATGCGATGACGCATCTCGGCCGCTGCCTTGTTGGTGAAGGTCACCGACAGGATGCTGTGCGGCGAGACGTCCAGGCGCTGGATCAGAAAGGCGATGCGGTGCACCAGCACGCGGGTCTTGCCGGAGCCGGCACCGGCCAGCACCAGTTGATGACCGGGCGGCGTGGTAACCGCATGGTGCTGGGCTGGGTTTAGAGAAGTGAGTCGCTGATCGAGGTCATTTTGCATCGCGGCATTCTAGGGGGCGGGCGCAGGTTGGGCAAACGGCTACGTGCAGTGGTACGGCGCATCAGCATTTCAAGTGTAATCGAGCCGTGCCGTACGCCTGGATCGATCTGCGAGGGCGCGCCTGTCCGGGCGGCGGCAGCCCGGCGGGACGCAGGGCGAGGCGATAATCGGCGGGAACCATCGCTGCAATGAGCTAATTTCAGCCCGGCAGCGCTGCTGCCGACAAACGGTTGATTACTCTTGAAAGCATTGAAATAGAGACACCTGATTTCCGTTAGACCCCCTAAAAAAGAGCGTTGAAGTTGTCATTTCATGCCTTGATCTTGGCAAGAATATTTTTCGTCTCCTATCCTGTTGTCCGGACAACCTAATAACTAAGGCGATTCTAGCGCCAGACAACAAGAAGGAGCTCCCCATGAGCGTCAAGCAGATTGGCGAACAGCGCTACCGCGGGCAGATCGGCCGCTATTTCGAAGACTTCGAAATAGGTGACGTGTACGAGCATCGCCCCGGCCGCACCATTACCGAAACCGACAACATCCAGTTTTCCCTGCTGACCATGAACCTGCATCCCATGCATTGCGACGCCGCCTATGCGGCGAAGAGCGAGTTTGGCCGGCCACTGGTCAACAGCGGCCTGACCGTCGCCATCGTGCTCGGCATGACGGTGCCTGATGTCAGTGGCAAGGCCATCGCCAATCTGGGCTGGACGGACATCAAGCTCACCGCGCCGGTGTTTCCAGGCGACACCATCTACGCCGCCTCCGAGGTGCTCGACAAGCGTGCCTCCAAGTCTCGACCCAACCAGGGAATCATCAGCGTCAAGACCATCGGTACCAAGGCCGACGGCACGGTGTTCATGACCTTCGAGCGCAACGTGCTGATTCAGATGAGAGAGGGCAACACGCTCGACGAGGCCGCCAATTACTGACGCCGGTGCTGCTGCCCCCATCGCCAACGCTGTACGCAGTTCCTCAACAAGAACAAATACGAGGAAATACCATGTCCATGCTAAAGCGCGTTATCGCGGCCTCAGCCGCCATCTGCACCTTGGCTGCAGTATCGTCTGCCAGCCTCGCCGCCGAACTGGTACTGCCCAATGAGGTTGCCGCCAGCCATTGGAAAAACGGCTACATGAAGCAATTCGCCGAGCTGGTACGCAAGCGCACCGACGGTGAGATCGACGTCAAGGTGTTTCCCTCGGCCCAGCTGTACAACGATCAGGACGCTCTGGCGGCGCTCGGCACCGGCGCGGTGCAGATGGTCTGGCCGGTATCGGTGCGCATCGAGACCATCGATCCGCGCCTCGGCGCCATCAACCTGCCGTTCACCCTGACTGACGAATTGATGAACGATCAGTGTTATGCCAAGGGCCTGACCGAGCTGATGTCGTCCTATGTCGAGCCGCGCAGCCTGAAGATTCTCGGGCTGCTGCGTGCCGCCGATCTGTTCTTCATCTTCGCCCGTCATGACGTGCAGAAACTCGAGGACGTGAAGGGCACCAAGGTGCGGGTGATCGGTGGCCGGGTGTTCCTCGATACCATCCGCAGCCTGGGCGCCAGCCCGGTATCCATGCCTGCCTCGGAGATGAGCAGTGCCCTGGGCCAGGGTGCTATCGACGGTGTATTCACCTCGGCAGGCGGTTGGGCGGAGATGATCGGCAAAACCGGGAAGTATGGCTGGTACGTGCCCAACTTCTCGCTCAGCACCTATGCCGTGGTGGTGGACAAGATGTGGTTCGACGAACTGCCGCAGGCACAGCAGCAGGCCATCACCACCAGCATGGACGAGGTCGTCGCCAAGCAGTGGAAAGAGGTGGTGGTCGAGGACCAGAAACTGATCGACAAGATGACAGCTCAGGGCGCCCAGTTCCATACCGCGGGTGCCGAGGAGATCAAGCGCTGGGAGCAGATCTCCGAGGCCAACAAGCAGACCTTTGCCAAGGAGCATCCTGACGTACTGCCTGCCATGCAGGCCATCGAGAAAAGGTGCGCATCATGAGTGCCCAGTCTTCGAGCGTGAAACCGGCGCGGGAGGTGCTCGGCGACGCCTCTCTGTTAATCAAGCCCAAGCGGTTGAACCTGTGGTTGCTGTTCGAGCGCAAGGTGCTGCTCAACGTTGCCACCTGCATGTTCATGCTGGCAATCGCTGTGATGCTCTACGAGGGCGTGCTGCGCGCCACGGTCGGTACCAGCGCCTTCTGGGCCGAGGAAAGCGTGCGTTACCTGATGGTCTGGGCGTTCTTCCTGACCCTTGGCGCAGCCGGCAATGCGGGTAACCACATCCGCACCGAAATGCTCGTCGAACGCTTGCCCCCAGCCCTCAAGAAAACCTGCCTGGTGCTCTCCAGTTTGGTCGGCGTGGGCTTCTGCAGTCTGCTTTTCTATGCCGCGCTGCCCCAGGTCAAGCGCTACTACACGATGGGAATGGTGACCGAGTCCAACCTCGACCTGCCGCTGTGGCTGCTGTTCTCGGTGATGCCGCTGGGCGCGCTGCTGTTCCTCACCTATTACCTGCGCTGCCTGATCATCGCACTGCGCGGACGTGACCCGTTCGGCAATGGCGAGATCAGCGGCTCGCAACTCTAGGAGGCATCGCCATGCTGCTCATTCTCGCTTTGCTGACGATGCTGATGTTCCTGGCCATCGGCACCCATGTGGCCGTTGCCCTGGGCCTGGTTACCACCGGCCTGATCCTGTTCGTGGCCGGGGTACCCACCACGGTGATCGCCCAGACGGCCTTCAAGTCAATCAACAGTTACCCGCTGATGGCCATTCCGATGTTCGTGCTGGCTGGCAACCTGATGATGCGCGGCAATATTGCCGAGTTACTGATCCAGCTGGTCGGCAGCGTGGTACGCGCGGTCCAGGGCGGCCTGGCGTTGACCGCGATGATCGCCAGCGTGTTCTTCGCGGCGGTGTCCGGTTCCAGCGTCGGTTCGGCGGCGGCGATTGGTTCGTCCACCGTGGGTGGGCTGACCAAGGAGAACTACCCGAAGCGCTTTTCCGCGGCCATCGTCGCGGTGGGCGGCACCCTGGGGCTGATGATTCCACCGTCGCTGGGTTTCATCCTGATCGGCTCGATTGTCGGCCTGCCGGTGGACCAGCTGTTCATCGCCGGGGTGCTGCCAGGGTTGATGGAGGCCTGCCTGCTGATGATCGCGGTGATGTTCTTCTCGCGGCGCAATGGTTACGGCGCCAAGGCCCAGCGGGCCGACTGGGGCGCCTTCAGCCGCAAGCTGCCCGGCGCCGGTGCAGCCCTGCTGATGCCGGTGCTGATTCTGGGCAGCATCTACACCGGTTACCTGACACCCACCGAGGTCTCGGCGTTCGCCGCCGCCTACGCCGCCTTCCTGTGCCTGGTGGTTTACCGCAGCGTGACCCTGGGCGGCATCTGGGACGTGGCCCGTGAATCCTTGCTGCAGACCACCATGATCTTCGCGGTGGTGATGGGCGGCAGCCTGATCGGCTTCGCCCTGGCCCGCATGGGGGTATCGGCCAGTCTGGTGGAACTGGTCAGCGCCATGGACCTGAGCCCCTGGCAGTTCCTGATCATGGCCAACATCATCCTGCTGATTCTGGGCATGTTTCTCGATGGCATCGCGCTGATCGTCCTCACCGCGCCCCTGCTGTTCCCGATCGCCACGCACCTGGGCATCAACCCGATCCACTTCGCCGTGATCATGGTGGCCAACGTCGAGATCGCCACCCTCACACCGCCTATCGGTCTGAATCTGTTCGTCATGGCCGGCATTTCCAAGCAGCCGGTGCATGAGGTGGCGCGCGGCGTCATGCCGTTCTATGGCGTGCGACTGCTGGGCTTGATGCTGATCACCTTCATCCCGGCGATCTCGCTGTCGCTGGTCAACTGAGGACAACCGCAATGACTGCCTCTGCCGAAAACAACATCGCCGCCACCCTTGCACGGTTCGCCGCAGGGCTGCACTACGAGGCGATTCCCGAGGCCGCCCGCGAGCGAGCCAAGCACCTGATCCTCGATGCGGTGGGCATCGCCCTGGCCTCGACCGGCTACGAGTTTGCCCAGCGTACCTTGTCTGCCGCCCGTGAGCTGGGCGAGGGCGACAGCGACGTGATCGGCCTGGGTGCCAAGCTGTCGTTGCGTGACGCCATGCTGCTCAATGCCACGCTCGTCCACGGTTTGGACTTCGACGATACCCACGGTCGCGGCGTCATTCACGCCACGGCCAGTTGCTTTCCGGCCGCCCTGGGTATCGCGGCGCAGTACCAGAGCAGCGGCCGGGATCTATTGACGGCCTACGTTCTCGGCATGGAAGTGGCGACTCGTGTGGCGGCAGTAGCCAAGGGCGGATTTCACCAGGTCGGTTTTCATCCCACCGGGCTGATCGGTTCATTCGGCTGTGCGCTGATCGCCGGCAAGCTGCAGCAGCAGACAGCCGCCCAGTTGGCGATGGCCCAGGGCATCGTGCTCAGCACTGCCTCCGGCAGCCTGGAGTTTCTCGAGGACGGCGCCTGGACCAAGCGCATGCACCCTGGCTGGGCCGGGGTGGCCGGACTGACCGCCGCAACTCTTGCACGTCACGGTTTCACCGGCCCGCAGGCGGTGTACGAGGGGCGCTTCGGCTTGTTCAAGAGCCACCTGGGTGAGCGCGAGGCCGAATGCGATTACACCCTGGCCACAGCCGACCTCGGCGAGGTCTGGGAGGTCGGCGAGGTGGCGGTCAAGCCGGTGCCGGCGTGCCACTTCACCCATGCGGTGGCCGACTCGGCGGTGATCCTGCATGGCCAGGGTGTGCGCGCTGAAGACATCGTGCGCATCACCGCTCTGGTGCCAAAGGAAACCATCGGCATCGTCTGCGAGCCGCAGGCGGCCAAGCGCAAGCCGGCGAACAGCTACGAGGCGCAATTCAGTGTGCATTACGCCATCGCCAGCGGCCTGCTACGCGGGCGCTTCGGTTTACCGGACCTGGAGCCCGAGGCATTCACCGACCCGGCAGCGTTGGCGCTGATGGACCGGATCGACTACCACATCGACCCACAGTCGGGCTTTCCGCGCCATTACTCCGGTGAGGTACTGGTGACCCTCAGGGACGGGCGCGAGCTGCGGCACCGCGAGGCGATCAACCGCGGTGCTGCGGATCGTCCGCTGAGCAGCGCGGACATCGTCGCCAAGTTCCTCGACAACGCACATACCGCCGTGGCGCCGCAGCGCGCCCAGACCATCCTCGACGCCGTGCTCGACCTCGACGGAGGCAGCGCTCGCGCCCTGTCGCGCGTCCTGGCGGCCGCGGCCTGACCCCCAACAAGAACAATCGGGAGATACATCGATGAGCGAATATGACGAGCAGGAAAGCATGATCCTCGACGCCCTGGATCGCTTCCTGGAAACCGAAGCCAAGCCGTTCGTGCATGAGCTGGAGAAAAACGACATCTACCCCGAGGAGATGGTCGAGAAGATGAAGGCCATGGGCCTGTTCGGCTGCATCATCGACCCGGAGTACGGCGGCCTCGGGTTATCCACAGCCACCTACGCGAAGATCGTCGAGCGCATTTCCTGCACCTGGATGTCGCTGTCCGGGATCATCAATTCGCACCTGATCATGGCTTCGGCGATCCAGCGCCACGGCACTCCTGCGCAGAAGGATCGTTTCCTGCCGCGCATGGCCAGTGGTGAGTTGCGTGGCGCGGTAGGCTTCACCGAACCGGATGCCGGCACCGACCTGCAGGCGATCCGCACCACCGCACGGCGCGAAGGCGACCACTACGTGGTCAATGGCGCCAAGACCTGGATCACCAACAGCCTGCACGGCGGCGTGGTGGCCCTGCTGGTGAAGACCGACCCGACCGCCGAGCCGCGCCACAAGGGCATGAGCTGGCTGATCGCCGAGAAAGGGCCGGGGTTCAAGGTGGCGCGCAAGCTGGAGAAGCTCGGCTACAAGGGCATCGACACCTGCGAGCTGGTGTTCGAGAACTTCAAGGTGCCGGTCGACTGCCTGATCGGCGGCGTCGAGGGCGTTGGCCTCAAGCAGGTGCTGTCCGGCCTGGAGCTGGGGCGTATCAATGTCGCGGCCCGTGGCGTCGGCGTGGCCCGCGCGGCGCTGAACGAGGCAGTGAGTTATTCACAGGTGCGCAAGACCTTTGGCAAACCGATCTGCGAGCACCAGGCGATCCAGCTCAAGCTCGGTGAAATGGCTACGCGCGTTGAAGCGGCGCGGCTGCTCACCGAGTCAGCCGCCAAGGCCTACGACAGGGGTGAGCGTTGCGACATGGAGGCCGGCATGGCCAAGTACCTGGCCACCGAGGCCGCGGTAGAAAACGCTCTGGAGTCCATGCGTATCCATGGTGGCTACGGCTACTCGAAGGAATACAACGTCGAGCGGCTGTACCGCGACGCGCCGCTGCTGACCATTGGTGAGGGTACCAACGAGATGCAGCGCATCATCATTGCCAAGCAACTGATCGAGAGGAACCCGGTATGAGCCTGCCCCTGGAAGGCGTGCGCATCGTCGCCGTCGAGCAGTACGGTGCCGGCCCGTTCGGTACCCAGCACCTGGCCGATCTCGGCGCCGAGGTGATCAAGATCGAGAATCCCGCCGATGGCGGTGAAATCGGCCGGCATGTCGGCCCCTATTACTTCGAGGAAGGCGACAGCCACTTCTATCAATCCTTCAACCGCAACAAGAAGAGCGTCACCCTCAACCTCAAGAACCCCGAGGAAAAGGTTCAGCTGATCGAGTTGCTCAAAAGCGCCGACGCGCTCTACGACAACCTGCGCGGCGACCTGCCTGAAAAGCTCGGTCTGACCTACGCGCAGCTCGCCCAGCACAATCCGAAACTGGTTTGCTGTCACCTGTCCGCCTATGGCCGCGAAGGTGCACGCAAGGCCTGGCCGGGTTATGACTACCTTATGCAGGCCGAGGCCGGTTATTGCTCGCTGACGGGCGAGCCGGGTGGGCCGCCGGCGCGCTTCGGCCTGTCGATCATCGACATGATGACCGGCACCACCGCGGCCCTGGCGCTGGTCTCGGCATTAGTCGGCGCGCGTGCCACGGGCATTGGCCGCGATGTCGACGTGAGCCTTTACGACGTGGCCATGCACAACCTCAACTACCTGGGCACCTGGTACCTCAACGAAGACGTGAAGACCGAGCGCACCCCGCGTTCGGCGCACCCGTCGCTTACCCCCAGCCAGCTGTACAAAACCCAGGATGGCTGGATGTTCATCATGTGCAACAAGGAGAAGTTCTGGGCGGTGTTGGCCAATCTGATCGGCAAGCCCGAGTGGGCCAGCAGCGACCAGTACGGTAGCTTCAAGGCACGCCTGGCCAACCGCGACCAGCTGACCGCCGATCTCGATGCGGTGCTGATGCAGCAGCCGACCGCCTACTGGCTCGCGCACTTTGGCGGCCAGGTACCGGCAGCACCGGTCAATGACGTCGGTCAGGCCCTGGATAACCCCTTCGCCCATGAGCAGGGTTTGATTTTCAGCGTGGAGCACCCGGTGCGCGGTACGATCAGGACGCTCGCCTGTCCGATTCGCTGCGCGGGCGAGACCTTGCCCAACCGACCGGCCCCGCGGCTCGGTGCGCACAACCAGGCGATCCTGGGCGCTTTGCGCGGCAAGGATGCCAACTACTCGAAGCCTGCAGGAGTGAGCTGAGATGAACCAGGAATTGCCCTCGCTGTTGTCCGGTGGACAACCCCGCTATCTGATCCTGGCGCAAGCGCTGATGGAGGCGATCAAGGCGGGCCGTTATCCCCTGAACAGCCTGTTGCCCACCGAACATGAGCTGTGCAAGCAGTTCAATGTCAGCCGGCATACGGTGCGCGAGGCAATTCGTCGGCTCAATGAGCTTGGCCTGATCAGCAAGCAGCAGGGCGTCGGCACCCGGGTCAAGGCGACCCAGCCGGCGTCACGCTACATACAGGCGAGCGAAGGGATTTCCGACCTGCATCAATACGTGCGTGATGTGCGCATGGAGCTCAGCGGTACCGAGGAGATCAGCGCCGACGAGGAGCTGGCCGAGTTGCTCGAGTGCAAACCTGGGCAGGTCTGGGTGCGGGCGATTGGCGTGCGTCATCGTGAGGGTGATAGCGCGCCACTGGCGCGTACCCTGGTATACGTGCCGCGTGCCTACGGCGCAGCGCTGGAGGGATTCGGGGATGGCAAGACGCCGATCTACGAACTCCTGCAGCGGCGTTTTGGATTGCAGATGGCGGAGGTACGCCAGACCATCAGTGCGGTGAGCCTGGAACCCGAGTCAGCGCGTGCTCTGCACGTTGAGCCCGGCTCGCCGGGCCTGCATATCGTGCGCAAGTACTACGGCGGCAACGATGAATTACTCGAGGTGGCGGTCAACGTGCACCCGGGTGAACGCTTCAGCTACTCCATCACCCAGCGGCTGATCTGGCAGGGCAGCTCCGGTGAATAACAGTTACGCGGCGTTGGCGGTCACCCTGGCGATTCAGGCCCTGGTGTCCATGGCTTCGTTCACCGTGCCGGTATTGGCGCCTGTGGCGCTGCCGGATCTGGGTGGTAGCCTCGCCCTGGTTGGTTTGTTCGTGGCGCTGATCTACCTGGGCGCGATGATCTCCAGCCTGCTCAGCGGCAGCTGGATTCTGCGCTTCGGTGCCATTCGCGTCAGCCAGGTCTGCTTGCTGCTGTGCGGTGCTGGTCTGGCCATCGCCGCCGGTGGCCAACTGTGGTGCCTGGTGATCAGCGCACTGGCGCTTGGTGCCGGTTACGGCCCGGTGACGCCGGCCAGTTCGCACATCCTGGCGCGCACCACACCGCGCCACCTGATGGGTTTCATGTTTTCCCTGAAGCAGACCGGCGTGCCGATTGGTGGGGTGCTCGCCGGCATGCTGGTGCCCAGCCTGGTGGGCTTGGCTGGCTGGCACGGCGCACTGCTGGCGGTGGCACTGGCCTGCGCGATGATGGCGCTGGTCGCCCAGTGCGTGCGCGAGGCGCTCGACGATGACCGTAGCCAGAGCCCGGCGCCGCGGCGTGATCCGTTCAAGCCGCTGCGGCTGATCTTCGCCATGCCGCGCATGCGCAATCTGGCGCTGTGCTCGTTGCTGTTCGGGGCCATGCAGCTATGCCTGACCACTTATCTGGTCAGCTACCTGACCGAAGATTACGGACTGGCGCTGGTCACCGCCGGGGTGATTCTAGCCCTCACTCAAGGCGCCGGTGTGGTTGGCCGGCTGCTGTGGGGCTGGGTGGCCGACCATTGGCTGGAGCCGCGCCGGCTGCTGCCGTTGCTGGCCCTGCTGATGGCGATTTCCTCGTTGCTGACCGCTGCCTTCACCCAGAGTTGGCCGCTGTCTCTGGTGGCCGCGGTGAGCATGCTGTTCGGCGCCACCGCCATTGGCTGGAACGGCGTGTATCTGGCCGAAGTGGCGCGCCTGGCGCCTACCGGGACGGCCGGGCAATACACTGGCGGCACCTTGTTTTTCACCTATTTCGGTGTGGTCGCTGGCCCGCCACTGTTCGCCGGGGTGACTCACTTCAGCCATTCCCTGGCCAGCGGCTACCTGCTATTCGGCGGGCTGATGCTGGCGATCGCCCTGCTGCTCTGGCGCTTCGCCGGCGCCCCTGCGCCGCGCTGCGACACAGGCTGACGCTTCCCCTTCACCACTCATCCGCCCATCAACTCAATTACGTGGAGACCTGCCATGGCAGCCCGCTCGTACCTGTTCGTCCCCGGCGACCGTCCGGAACGCTTTGACAAAGCCTGCGCCGCTGGCGCCGACGTGGTGATTCTCGACCTTGAGGATGCCGTCACGCCCGACCGCAAGGCCGAGGCGCGCGAGGCCATTGGCAGCTGGCTACAGGCCGGCGGCCGCGCCTGGGTGCGCGTCAATGGCAGTGATACCGAGTGGCACCTTGATGACTGTGCGCTGCTGGAGATGCCTGGTTTGCTCGGTGTATCGCTGCCCAAGGCGGAAAGCGCTGACCAGCTCGCCGCGCTAGCCGAACGCCTGCCCGAGCCGTTGCGGATTCTGCCGATCGTCGAGAGCGCCCGTGGCGTGTGGAACGCCGAGCAAATCGCCGCCGCGCCCAAGGTGCAGTGCCTGGCCTTTGGCTCTGTGGATTTCCAGGTCGACACCGGCATTCTCGGCGACGGCGAAGAACTGCTGTTCGCCCGCTCGCGCCTGGTGATTGCCTCGGCTTTGGCACGCATCGGTGCGCCGGTAGATGGCGTGACACTGGATCTGGCGAATCTCGACTTGCTCGCCCGTGACGTGCAGCGCGCCCGCCTGCAAGGTTTTGCCGGCAAGCTCTGCGTGCATCCCAAACAGGTTGCGCCGATCAATGAAGGCTTCCGGCCTGCCGAGCATGAGGTGCAGTGGGCGCGCCAGGTGCTGGACACGGTGGCAAACCACAGTGGCGTCGGCGCCATCAGCCTGAACGGCAAGTTGATCGACCTGCCGGTGATCCTGCGCGCCGAGCGTATTCTGGAAAATCTCGCCTGAGCGCTGGAGACTCGACCATGCCTGCTTCGCTTTCAGCCAATACCCAGGCCCGCCAGCACCTGCTCGATATGGCCCGCCAGCTGTTCGCCGCCAGGGGCTTTCATGCGGTCAGCCTGCGCGAACTCGCGCAGGCGGTGGGGCTGCAGGCGGGGTCGCTGTACAGCCATATCCACAGCAAGGAAGCGCTGCTGGAAGAACTGATCGAAGAGGGTTACGAGCAGCTGATCGACAGCGCGCAGCTTCGCTTGCGGCGCGTCGAGCCGGGTAAGGCGCTGGCGGCTTTCCTTCGCCATCATCTGACCTTCAAGTTCGAAAACTCGGATTGGTATGTGCTCGCATCCCTCGAGAGCCGCCACCTCAACGGCGAGGCCCAGCACGAGTTGCAGGCGCTTAAAGTCGACTACGCAGCGCTGCTCGAACGGCTGCTGAAGGCGCGTCTGGCGGGGCGCGGCGAGAGTCGCCGCGTGGCCGCGGTGGCCCGTCAGACGCTGTGCCTGCTGGATGGCCCGCCCGATAGCGACGGTATGAACCTGGATGACTGGATCGAGGATCTGGAGCGCCTGCTAGTCGATCGACTACGCCGCTAGTGGGCACTTGTGAGCGGCGACGCTGTTCAGTGCTCCGGCAGGTTGGCGAAGATGCTCGCCAGCACCTGATTGAGCTTGCGCAATTGCGCTTCGGTCAGGCCTTCAAAGCTCTTGTGGAACAGCTCGTCGGTGAGCTCGTGCATGGCGAAGAAGGCCTTGCGCCCGGCTTCCGTGAGGGCGACCTGGGTAACGCGGCCGTCCTGAGCGCTCTGGCTGGTTTCCACCAGACCGTCGTCCTTCATGCGGTAGACGATCTTGGTGATAGTCGACAGCTTGGCCACGGCGTGTTCGGAAATTTCCGAAATGCTCGAATTGTCGTTTTCGAACAGGATGTTGAGCACGCGCCAGCGCGGAATGTCGAGGTCGATGCGCTTGAGCAGTTTTTCCATGGCCAGGGAGTAGCGGCCGTACACGCGCGCCAGCCAGTAGAAGGGAAATTCTTCCTTGTGGAAATCTTCGCTGGCGGGGTTGTAACGGCTGCGGCGTTTCTTGGCGCTGGACATGAATGGGCTGCTTTATGAAAGTCGACGGGCAATCATAGACATTTCTACTAAATCCGGCACCCGCCGGGCTGCGCGTCAGGGTGACGCATTTTTGCAGCCTTGCAACCTTCCGCGCTTTTTGTGCCGGGCGGCTGCAGTGTGCGGCCGGACGAATGATTCAGGCTTGTCATTGCCTGCCAGAAACTGTGCTCTACCAGCCGCTGTAGCAACGCAGCGGCTCAGCTTTGCTGGGTCTGCACCCGGTAGTCGCGCGGCGAGACGCCGTACTGGCGCTTGAATGCCCGGGAGAAATGCGCCGAGTCGGTAAAGCCCCATTTGTAGGCGATGGTGGTGATGCGCAGGCTGTCGTCGAGCAGGTCGCGGGCGCTGTATTCCAGGCGCTGGCGCTGCACATAGCGGCAGATGCTGTCGCCGTCGATTTCGAACTGCCGGTACAACTGACGTACCGAGATGTTCAGGCGCGCGGCCAGCTCGGTGGGCGAGGGCGCGTGGGGCAGCGACTCCTGAATCAACTGCTCGGCCATGCGCCGCAACGGGCGGCCGCGCGGGGTATCGGTCTGGTCCTGTAGGCAGGGCTGCAGCAGGCTGATCAGCGCATTCTGCACGGCGGCGCCATCTTGGGCATCGTGCTTGTATTCGTCCTGAGGCGCAGCGATCTGCGTCAGCATGCTGGCCAGCACGCGACCACTGAGGTTGCCGTGCTGCACCTTGCCAAAGCGTTTGGCGCGGGCCGGCAGTACGCGGTCCAGGGTGCGTCGGCACAGGTGTACAGACAGCTGATGCACCAGGCCCTGGGGGCACATTTCGAAGGTTTTTGCCGAGTCCAGCAGGGCGATATCGCCGGGCTGCAACACGAACTGCTGCTGGTCATGGTTGATCGCCATGACGCCCTCGCGCTGCATCACCAGAAAGTAGAACTGATCTTCGCCGCGATCCTGATTGGCGTGTTCGCGGCAGATCGACCGGGCGTTGACGTGGATGTCGGCAACGCTCAGGCCGCCCAGGTCGCGATGGCTGATATCGCCGATGAATTCGCTGTGCGCACGCTGGGTAACGAAACGGCCACACACGGCGCTGACGGCCTGGTTCCAGTAATCGAAATCGTGGGTTTTCTGCACGTTCAAGGTGCACCTCGAGGGCTTCTTCTAATCGTTATAGTGCGTAATTGTGCAGAAACTGCACACATTACTAATCACGAGAATATTCAAGCATTTCTCGGGCCAGAAATCGTGACTGATGCCACCGTGGTTGCGGCTGGAGTGCGCGGCAGAGTACGCGCGCATGGTGAGTGGAGGCGTTGAGCGAGGCGCCTTTCGTGCCGGGTGCAATCAGCTAGGCAAGGCCGGAGATTGTCCCGGCCAGTCTATTCAGCGGTTCTCCCGCTAGATTCGCTTCGAGGTTGCTGGATGAATGAGAAGCGTGCGTGCAGTGCCTCAGTCCCCAGCAAACCTCCAGCCTCGCCGGACAGCTATTTGTCCGCTGCCGGCGCCTGGAGCCAGATCCTCAGAGTGGAATGGCGATGTTCAACCAGAACTTGTCACCTTCGGGGCGGTTCTGCACATCGAACTCGTGTTGATAGTGGCTCTGGATATTCACGCCGTTCGCCGCGGTGTAGGTCAGCTGCGGGCCCAGGCCGATGGCGCGGCCCTTGAAGTCGCCGAATACCGCGCCCTCGCCGCTGTCACCGCTGATCTGTTTGTAGGCATAGCCACCCAGGCCCACGCCCCAGTTGCCAAAATGCTTGGCGACGACGAAATCGGCATGCAGCTCATTGCCGGAGCGGTAGTCGGTGTCACGGTTCTCGTAGTTGTGGTCGAACATGGTTTTCATCGAGAACTCGTAGCCGGCCGCGTTGCGGTAGGTGAAGGCGAACAGCGGTTCGAGGGTGACGTAGTTGCGGCCGATATTGGCCAGTTCGTTCTTGTCGTAACGGCCGGTGGGCAGGTAGATGTCCATGCCGACGATCCAGTGCCAGTTGCCGCTGTGCCAGCCGATGGCGAGCGGGTCGAAGATGAAGTCGCCCATGCCGGCGCGGCTTTGCCGGCCACCAGCACCCAGGTTGACGTCCACGTCGGCGGCGACCAGAAACGCATGCATCGCCCAGTTGCCACCGAGGATCTGTTTGTCGGTGACGTGGATCGCGCGAAGGATGGTGGCGGCGGTGCTGACCTTGAAGTCGTCGAATGCCGGGTTGTCATTGGCGAATTTATCGGCGCTGTAATAAGTGTTGTAGCTGACCAGATAGGTGCCGGGCGGCGGCAGTGCGCCGGTCATGAAGCCCTCGCTGCCATTGGCGTAGGCGCCACCTCCACCTTCGGTGGCCAGGGCGTTTTGGCCGAGGGCGAGCAGGCTAAAGAGGCCGGGAACGATCAGGTGCTGTTTGGAGAGAATGCGCATGAAAAGGAGTTCCTCGAGCTGATGTTCAGGCGAGCGTCAGCCTTGGCGCACGGTTGGCACCAAAGCTGATGGGGGCAGTCAGGAGCGGCTGGGTTCGACTAGCGAAGCGCTGTGGGCGCCGAGCAGCTGAGTGAGATCGAGCGTCTGCGCAGCTGGCGCATCGAGTGCCAGGGGCGCCTTGCCGAGAATGAAGTCGGCGCCGCGCTCACCCAGCATAATGGCCGGCGCATTGGTGTTGCCGCTGGCGATCTGTGGGCACACCGAGAGGTCGACCACCCGCAGGTTGGGCACGCCGTGCACGCGCATCTGCAGGTCGACCACCGAGTCGCTTGGCTCGATGCCCAAACGGCAGGTGCCGCCTGGGTGGTAGACGGTCTTGATGGACTTGCGCACGAAGGCTTCGATACCGGCGGTGTCGCGCCAGTCGATGTTTTCGGGTGCGGTGATCTTCTTGATCAGGTTGCGCAGCGCCGGCTGCTGCATGAGCCTGAGGCCTGCCTGCACGGCACGAATCTGGCCTTGCAGATCCTCCGTGTCGCCCAGGTAATTGGGGTCGATCAAGGGCAAATCGGCGGGGTCGGTGCTGCGCAGGCGCACCTCGCCACGGGCCTTCGGGCGCAGGTGGCCGACCTTGACGGTAAAGCCGTGCTCGGCGGCCGGGGCGACTTCGCCCGGTGTGTTGTCGAAGTTGTCCATCACCGGCAGAAACATGAACTGGATGTCCGGGCGGCCAACACCCTGAGTGTCGATGAAGCCGCCGCCTTCGAGAATGTTGCTGGTCAGCAGGCCACTGCGAAACGCCAGCCACTGCGCCATGTGCTTGATGCCGCGCAAACCCTTGTCTTCGCCGAGGATGCTGTTGGGCTCGTGGGTGGCGGCGTTGAGCGACAGGTGCAGGTGATCGTGGAAGTTCTTGCCAACCGGCAGGTCGACGAGCGTCTCGATACCGTGCTCGGCGAGATGCTCCTTGGGGCCGACACCGGAGAGCATGAGAATCTTCGGGCTGCCGAAGGCACCGGCGCTGAGGATCACTTCCTCACGGGCATTGACGGTAGTGGGTGCGCCGCCTTTCTCGCTGAAGATCACACCGGTGGCGCGGCCGCGTTCGATCACCACCTTGTGCACCAGGGCGTCGGTCACCACGCGCAGCCTGCCGCTGTCGCGCACCGACTTCAGGTAGGTGCGCGCGGTGCTGGCGCGGGCGCCGTTGCGGGTGGTGGTCTGGTAGAAGCCGACGCCTTCCTGAGACGCGCCGTTGAAGTCGTTGACGTAAGGCAGGCCCATTTCCTGGCCGGCACGCACGAATGCCATCGTCATCGGGTGGCGATAGCGGTTCTCGCTGACCGGCAGCGGGCCATCCTGGCCGTGGTATTCGCTGCCCAGGCTCTCGTTGGCCTCGGCCCGCTTGAAGTAGGGCAGTACGTCGCGGTAGCCCCAGCCCGGGCAATTCCAGTCGCTCACCCAGTCGTCGTAATCCTGCTGCTGACCGCGGATGTAGATCATCCCGTTCACCGAGCTGCCGCCGCCGAGCACCTTGCCCTGGGCGATGATCATCTCGCGGTTGTTGCAGTGCTTTTGCGGCACCGTCATGTACGGCCAGGATTTTTGCTGGAACACCTGCACCACGGTGGCCGGCATGGTGTGGAAGGGGCTGCTGTCCTTGCCGCCTGCCTCCAGCAGCAACACGCTGCCGGCGCTTTCCTGGATCAGCCGGGCGGCCACTACGCAGCCTGCCGAGCCTGCACCGATCACGATGTAGTCATATTCCTTCATGGGCGAATCTCTCTCTGCTGGCCCGCTCAGCGGGTTATGCAGATCATTCAAACTGCTACGGCCAAGTAAAAATTGTTCCTCGCAGTCAGTTTTTTGCACCTGCTTGCCAACCGAAACCCGCCGCGGGTGTAAGGGTTCACCAGGGTAGCGCGCGCTCGGCGCGCAGCTTGCGCACCATGGCGGCGAAGAAGGTGTCGGCGAAGCCGCTGTCGCGGATCAGCATGGCGGTGAGATCTGCGCATTTCTCGGCGACGCCTTCTTCCAGCGGGTGGTCCTCGCCACCCAGGGCGCCGGCGGCGCACTGGTTCTCGGCGGCGCGCTGCACGGTCCAGAGCAGGAAGAAGGTCTTCTCGATGCTGCTCTCGCCCACTGCGATGCCGTGGTTGCGCAGCACCAGAATGTGCTTGTCGCCGAGGCTGTCGATCATCCGCGTCTTCTCGTCATCGAACAGGGTGATGCCTTCGAAGGTGTGGTAGCCGATGCGGCCGTAGAGCTGGGCGCCGTAGAAGTCATCATGGGTAAAGCCGCGCTTTTTCTGCACCACGGCGGAGATCGGCGTGGTGTGGGTGTGGATTACGCATTGGATGTCATCGCGGGCGCCGTGCACGGCGCTGTGCAGGGCGAAGCCGGCCGGGTTGCCATGGTAGTCCGAGGGCTCCAGCTTGTTACCGTGCAGGTCGACCTTGAGCAGGTTGGACGGGGTGATTTCGCTGTAGTTGAGGCCGAATGGATTGACCAGGTAGTGGTGCGCCGGGCCG
Organism: Phytopseudomonas straminea; assembly: GCF_900112645.1. GTDB lineage: Bacteria > Pseudomonadota > Gammaproteobacteria > Pseudomonadales > Pseudomonadaceae > Aquipseudomonas > Aquipseudomonas straminea. Next base: position 51,931 of record NZ_FOMO01000010.1, read on the forward strand.
GGCAGGCGCGCGGAAATGTGGTTGAAGATGGTCTCGGTCCAGCCGAAGTAATCCACCAGGTGGTAGCAGTGGGCGAGCTTGACGCGCAGCGCCCATTCTTCTTCGTTGCAGTGGGCGGGCTTGCCGGTAGTGTGAGTGGTGTTCATGGAGTGGCCTCCTGAGTCAGTGAGCGGTTGGCTGTTCGCCGCGAAAGCGCGCCAGTGTGAGAATGTCCTGGGTGACCGGCATGCCGAGCCCCTGGTAGCCGGCGAGCTCGATTACCGCATCGCCAATGGCGGCCAGCTCCAGTGGGCGACCGTGCCCGTAGTCCTGGAGCATCGAGGTGCGCACCGCGCCCATGTCGGCGCCCAGCTTCATGAAGGTCTCTGGGTCGAAGGCGATGCGCGCGCCGTAGGCGGCGGCGATCAGCAGGGTTTCCTGGATGATCTTGGCGACCACGCCGCGCAGGTCGGCGCGGCCATACAGCTGCTCCAGGGTCGCGCCGGTGATCACCGACAGTGGGTTGGAACTGAGGTTGGCGATGATCTTGGTCCACAGCGGATCACGGATATGCTCGCTGGCGCGGGCTTCGATACCGGCCTGCTCGACCAGGGCGCGAACCCAGTGCAGGCGCTCGCTGAGGCGCCCATCCGGCTCGCCGAGAATCATCAGGTGCGGGTTGTCCGAACGAGCCACGCCGGGCGCCTCGCTCTCGGCGGTGATGAACACCACACAGCCAAGGATCCGCTGCAGATCGAGTGCCGCACTGAGCGCGCCGTCCGGATCGACGGCCTGCACCTGGCGCCCGGCGAAACGCCCGGGCAGGCCATGGAAGTACCACCAGGGCACGCCGTTGACCACCGGCACCACCACGGTTTCAGGGCCGATCAGTGGCCCGAGCGTGGGCAGCAGGCCGGCCAGCGCTGGCGCTTTGGTGCAGATGAAGATCAGGTCCTGCTCGCCCAGTTCGGCGGTGCTGTGGCTGGTGTTCACAGGGCTGTGGTGGCTGCCGTCGAGGTCAGTCAGGCGCACGCCGTTGTCACGCAGCGCCGCCAGGGTTTGCCCGCGGGCCAGCACATTGACTGGCTGGCCGCTGGCACCGAGCCGTGCAGCCAGGGTGCAGCCGATGGCGCCGGCGCCGACGATACATACGCGGCGGTTGGTGGGTGATGACATGGCGATTCCCTTTGGCCAGTGTGTTGAAGTGAGTGGCGCCGAGGGTCTGTACGAAAAGTCTCCGAGCGAAGGTCAGGCGAGGCAAAAATCGGTGAGGACGCGGAGTTTACGAGCTGTAAATGAGCAGTCCGAACCGATTTTTAACGAAGCATCACCGAGCGCAGGTACTTTTCGTACAGAGCCTAGCCGGCGAGCATTTCCTGATGCTTGCTCGCCAGCCCCAGGTAGGCCTCGATCACCCTCGGGTCGTCGGCCAGTTCGGCGGCCGGGCCCTGCATGGCGATCTGTCCGGTTTCCAGCACGTAGGCGTAGTCGGCCACGCGCAGGGCGGCGCGGGCGTTCTGCTCCACCAGGAGGATCGACACGCCCTGGCGACGCAGGTCGGCGATGATCCGGAAGATCTCCCGGGTGATCAGCGGCGCCAGGCCCAGGCTCGGTTCGTCGAGCATCAGCAGCTTGGGTTTGGCCATCAGCGCACGGCCCACGGCGAGCATTTGCCGTTCGCCACCGGACAGGGTGGCGGCCAGTTGTCCGCGGCGCTCGTGCAGGCGCGGGAACAGGCCATAGACCTCGCTCAAGGTCTTGCGCCAGTCACGGTCGCCCTGGCGTACGCGCTGGAAGGCGCCGAGCTGCAGGTTGTCCTCCACGCTCATGCTGTTGAACAGCTCGCGCTTTTCCGGCACCAGGCCCAGGCCACGGCCGACCAGCACCTCGACTTCCGGAACGGCCTCCAGCGTGCCATCGAAGTTCACCTGTCCGCGGGAGCCGAGCACGCCCATGATCGCCGACAGCAGGGTGGTCTTGCCGGCGCCGTTGGGGCCGATCACCGTGACGATCTGGCCTTCGCCGACGCTCAGGCTGGCATTGCTCAGCGCCTCGACCTTGCCGTAGGCCACGCACAGGTCCTTCACCTCGAGCAGGGTGTTACCGGGTTGGTTGCTCATCGTCTTCACTCCGCTCCGCCCAGGTAGGCTTCCAGTACCGCCGGGTTTTTCTGCACTTCGTCCGGCAGGCCTTCGGCGATCTTCTGGCCGAATTCCATCACCACCACGCGATCGACCAGGCCCATCACGAAGTCCATGTCGTGCTCTACCAGGAGGATCGCCATGCCTTCGCCGCGCAGCTTGCGCAGCAGGTCGGCGAGCGCCTGTTTCTCCTTGTGGCGCAAGCCGGCGGCGGGCTCGTCGAGCAGCAGCAGGCACGGGTCGGCGCACAGCGCGCGGGCGATTTCCAGGATGCGTTGCTGGCCCAGCGCCAGGCTGCCGGCTTCTTCGTAGAGGTAGTCGCCGAGGCCGACGCGCTCCAGCTGACGGCGCGCTTCACGCAGCAGTTCGGCTTCCTCGCCGCGCTCGCTGTGCAGCAGTGCCGGCACGATGCCCTTGTCGCCGCGCAGGTGGGCGCCGATGGCGACGTTCTCCAGCACGCTCATGGTTGGCAGCAGTTTCACGTGCTGGAAGGTGCGGCTCATGCCGAGGCGGGCGATGCGCCGCGAGGCGATGCCGTTGATGCGCTGGCCGAGGAACAGCACGTCGCCTTCGGTGGGGTAGTCCACTCCGGAGATCTGGTTGAACAGCGTGCTCTTGCCGGCGCCGTTGGGGCCGATCAGGGCGAGGATTTCGCCAGCGTGGATGCTCAGGTTCATGCGGTCGTTGGCCACCAGGCCGCCGAAACGCTTGGTTACCTCGCGGGCTTCGAGAATCAGCTCGCCGCTCGCTGGTAACTGCCGCCGCGGCAACTCTGGCGGCTGTTCATCGGCCTTGGGGGCACCGCCGCCCTGGCGCCAGCGGGCTGGAGTCAGGCGTACCAGCAACGGCCACAGGCCACCCGGCGCGCGCTGCATGAGCAGCACGATCAGCAGGCCGAAGACGATGGTTTCGTAGTTGCCCTGGCTGCCCAAAAGCATCGGCAACCAGTCCTGCAGCCACTGCTTGAGCAGGGTCAGGATGCCGGCGCCGAGCATGGCGCCCCACACGCTGCCCACGCCGCCGATCAGCGCCATGAACAGGTACTCGATGCCCATGTGCAGGCCGAACGGCGTGGGGTTCACGAAGCGCTGGTTGTGGGCGTACAGCCAGCCGGAAAGGGCGGCCAGCAGCGCCGAGATGACGAAGATCACCATCTTGGCGCGGAAGGTATTCACGCCCATCGACTCGGCCATCACCTGGCCGCCCTTGAGCGCGCGGATCGCCCGGCCTTCACGGGAGTTGAGCAGGTTCTGCACCAGCAGCATGGCCAGCAGCAGGATCACCCAGATCAGGTAGAACATCTTCCAGCCCTTATCCAGCACCAGGCCGAACAGTGAGATGGGCGGCAGGCCGCTCATGCCGGTGTGGCCGCCAAGGCCGTCCAGGGTGCCGAACAGGTAATAGAGGGAGATGCCCCAGGCGATGGTGCCCAGCGGCAGGTAATGACCGGAGAGCTTCAGGGTCAGGGCGCCGAGCAGCAGCGCCACCGTGGCGGTCAGGGTGATGCCGCCAGCCACGGCGAGCCACCGGCCCAGGCCAGCCAGGCGGGTAGTTGCTCGGTGGCGGTCAGGTAGGCGCTGGTGTAGGCACCGAGGCCGACGAACGCCGCCTGGCCGAAGCTGGTCATGCCGCCGACGCCGGTGAGCAGCACCAGGCCGAGCACAACCAGGGTGTACAGGCCGATGTAATTGAGCAGGGTGATCTGGAAGGTCGGCAGCGCCAGAGGCGCGATGCCGAGCAGCAGGACGAAGGCGAACAGCAGGGCGCGCAGGTTCATTCTTCTTCCTCCACGTGACGGCTGGTGAGCGAGCGCCAGAGCAGGAACGGAATGATCAGGGTGAACACGATCATCTCTTTATAGGTACTGGCCCAGAACATCGAGAAGGCTTCGATCAGGCCGACCGCCAGGGCGCCGAGGGCGGCCACCGGGTAGCTGACCAGCCCGCCGATGATGGCGCCAACGAAGCCCTTGAGGCTGATCACGAAGCCGGAGTCGAAATACAGGGTGGTGATCGGCGCGATGAGAATCCCCGACAGCGCGCCGATGAAGGTCGCCATGGCGAAAGTCGCCTTGCCCGCCAACGTCGGCGAGATGCCCATCAGCCGTGCGCCCATGCGGTTCACCGCAGTGGCCCGCAGCGCCTTGCCGTAAATGCTGCGCTCGAAGAACAGGAACAGGCCGATGATCAGCGCCAGGGACACGGCGATCACCCACAGCGTCTGGCTGTTGAGGGTCACCGGGCCAAGCTCCAGGCCGGCTTCGGAGAACGGCTGAGTCCGCGCGCCCTCCGGGCCGAACAGCAGCAGGCCGACGCCGACCATGGCCACGTGCACGGCGATGGAGACGATCAGCAGCACCAGCGGATGGGCGCCGGCCACTGGCTGGAAGAACAAGCGGTAGATCTGTGGGCCCAGCGGCACCACCAGGGCCAGGGTCAGCAGCGCCTGCAGGGCCATCGGCAGCTCGGCCAGTGGCAGATTGCGCACCAGCAGCACCATGGCCACGGCGTACAGGAGCTTCACCGGCACCCAGCGCGGCAGGCGGAAGGCGTGGCTGCTGCGCAGCGCACCGATCAGGTCGAGGCTGCAGTCGATCAGGGTCAGACCGAGCAGCAGCCACACCAGCGCGGTCGGCTGGCCGGCCTGCAGGGCGGCCATGGTCAGCGCGCCGTAGGTCACGTATTCACCCTGGGGGATCAGCAGAATCCGGGTCACGGTGAACACCAGAAGAATGGAGAGCGCCAGCAGCGCGTAGATCGCGCCATTGGTCACGCCATCCTGGCCGAGCAGCAGGGCTATCTGAAAATTCATGGGGGCAACATCCTTCGCATGCAGGGCTGGGCGCGCGCGCGATGAGCCCCGACCCGCAGGCCGGGGCGCATCTGACGGCGAGCGTGTTACCGGTGCCGGGCACCGGTCGGGGTTACTTGAGCAGTACCCACTTGCCGCCTTTCACGGTGATCAGCTCACGGCCGCGCACGTCGAAGCCGCTGTGATCCTCCGCGCTCATGTTGTACACGCCCTGGGTACCGGCCAGTTCGTGGGTGCTTTCCAGTGCATCGCGCAGGGCGGCGCGAAACTCCGGGGTGCCCGGCTGGCCTTTCTTCAACGCGCTGGGAATGGCGTTTTCCAGCAGCAGGCCAGCGTCATAGACGTTGGCGCCGAAGGTCGCCGGCGCGCTGCCGTTGAGCTTGGTGTAGTCGTCGATGTACTTGCGGGCCACGGCCTTGGACGGGTGATCGTCCGGCACTTCGTCGATCACCAGCATCAGGCTGGCAGCGAGGATGGTGCCCTCGACTTTGCGCCCGCCGAGCTGCAGGAAGGCCGGCAGCGCCGCGCCGTGAGTCTGGTAGACCTGGCCCTTGTAACCCTGATCGACCAAGGTGGTTTGCGGCATCACCGCCGAGCCGCCGGGTGCGGCGATCAGCACGGCGTCCGGGCGCTGGGAAAGCACTTTCAGGCTCTGCCCGGTCACCGAGGTGTCCTGGCGCTGGAAGCGCTCGTTGGCGACGATCTTGATGCCGTTCTTGGCGGCCAGGGCGCTCATCACCTTGCCCCAGTTTTCGCCGTAGGGGTCGGCGGTGCCGATCATCCCCAGCGTCTTCACGCCATTCTTGACCATGTGTTCGGTCAGCGCCTCGGCGATCAGCTCATCGTTCTGGGTGGTCTTGAACACCCACTTCTTCTGCTCGTTCATCGGCAGCACCACGGCGGCGGTGCCCACCGGGGCGAGCAGCGGCGTGCCCGACTCGGCGGCGAACTGGATGACGCCCATGGCGTTGGGCGAGCCGCTCGGGCCGATGATGGCGTCGACCTTCTCCTCGTCGAGCAGCTTCTTGAAGGCCTTTACCGTGGCGGTCGGGTCGCTGCCGTCATCGAGCGCGACGTAGCGGATGGCTTCGCCGCCGGCTTCGCTCGGCATCAGCGCGATGCTGTTCTTCTGTGGAATCCCGACCAGCGCGATGGGCCCGGTCGAGGAGCTGATAACGCCGATCTTCACGTCGGCCTGAGCCGTCATCGACGCGCAGAGCGCGCCCAGTAGCAGGGTGGACACAGCTTTCTTGAACAGCATGTCGTACTCCGGGGTGCAGGGCTAATAACGGGCTCAACAGCCGTACCGCGGGGGTAGGGGTATCGCCTTCTCGTAATGGGCTCGGTGGTCTCACCGGCATAGCGCAACCAGTGAACAGCCGGCGGTGCAGCTGAGGGCGAAATTGCAGGTTGCATGCCAGAAATTTTCGGGTGGGGTTGGCGCGGGGGCGTTTGGCCTACAGCCAGGGCGGCCTGCAGAAGGAGGATTTGGCGTAGCCGGAAAACCTAACCGAACGCAGCAAAGCCGGGGGCTTGAGCATCCATTTTTCGGGTCTTTTTTACATTGAAAAAATGAGATTTATTCTGTGTTTTTAGGGGCGCAAATTTTTTCTATCAGTGCCGATTTTATGATTTTTATTTTTGATCAAAAAATAGGCAGGTAACACCGTTGGTGTTGCTGATCTTGCTCGTTTTATAAAATAAATTTCTGTTTTTAAAGGGTATTTTTCATATTTTTCAGAAAAATGTTGGTTTTCGAAGCGTTACCAAAATGCACGCACTTGGTGCTTTTTAGTGGAAAAGTGCACCAAATTACTCATCAATTAATTTTGAATATTCAATTGACAATTCACGTAATTCTGACGATTTTAGATTTACGCGAATCGGCAGCGCTGGCTGCCCGACGCAACGTTCAAGTAGGTGAGTGACATGCAGATGGTCATCGAGCACATGAAGCTGGGCGGCGCCGGACTGACGGTAATGGTCAAGGACACCATCGATATCGCCGGCTACCCGACCCGCGCCTCCAGCCGTGCCCTGCACGATGCCGCGCCGGCCGAGCAGCATGCGGCGGTGGTCGAGCGCCTGCTGGCTGGCGACTGCCAGATCCTCGGCAAGACCGTGTTGCATGAACTGGCCTACGGCACCACCGGCATCAATGCCTACGCCGGCACCGCGGAAAACCCGCGCTACCCCGGGCGCATTCCCGGGGGCTCATCCAGTGGTTCGGCCGCCGCCTTAGCTGCTGGCCTGTGTGATTTCTCCCTGGGCACCGACACCGGTGGTTCGGTACGCATTCCCGCCTGCTGCTGTGGCGTGTTCGGTTTCAAGCCGACCTTCGGCCGTATCGACCGCCGCGGCACCATGCCCGCCCAGACCAGCCTCGACTGCATCGGGCCGTTCGCCCGCAATCTGTCGACGCTGAGCCAAGCCATGGCTGTGATCGACCCGACATTCGGGCCGGCGCCCGAGCTGGGCGACATCACTATCGGCGTAATTTCCGTACAAGCTGCCAGCGACATTCAGGACACCCTCGATGCGCTGCTCGACGCCAGCGACCTGCCCCTGGGCCGCGTCGAGCTGCCCGGCCTGCAGGGCGCCTATGACGCCGGCATGGTGGTGATCAACCGGGAAACCTGGAACGCCTGCGGGCATTTGCTCGCCACCGGCCTGGTCGGCGCCGATATCGCCGGCCGTCTGGAAGCAGCCGGGCAGACCAGCGACGCCGCCCTGGCGACTGCCGAACAGGTGCGCGAGCGCTTCACCGCCGAAGTGGACGCTGCGCTGGAGCGCTTCACCGTGCTGGCGCTGCCGACCATGCCCGATTACCCGCTGCGCCTCGAAGAGGCCGCCGACACCCGCGCGGTGCTCGGCATGACCGCTTTCGTACGTCCCTTCAACCTGTCTGGCCACCCGGCCCTGAGCATTCCCTTCGAAGGGCAGGCCGGGCTGCCGGTGGGGCTGCAACTGATCGCCGCCAAGGGCGCCGACGAACTGCTGCTGGCAGTCGCTGGCGAGCTGCTGCGGCGTCTCGATTCCAACCTCCTGTGATCCCGGAGCCTGTCATGAATTCGCTCAATCTGGCCGGCAAGCCGCCCGCCGCTCCCATTACCGACAGCCAGGCCTTCAAGGACCTGCTGGCCGATATCAAGCAGCGTGGCCGTGCCGGCGAGTTCGACCGCCTGGGCCATATCGCACCGGACGTGATCGAGTCGTTCAAGGCCGTTGGCGTGTACCGCGCCCTGGTGCCGCGTCGCTTCGGTGGCGACGAACGTTCGCCTGGCGAGTTCTGCGCCATGATCGAGGAGATCGCCAAGGCCGACGGCTCCGCCGGCTGGGTCGCCAGCTTCGGCATGAGCCCGGTCTACCTGGCCTCGCTGCCGCTGGAAACCATCGAGCAGGTGTATGCCGATGGCCCGGACGTGGTGTTCGCCGGCGGTATCTTCCCGCCACAGCCGGCTGACCCGGTGGAAGGCGGCTTCAAGGTCAACGGCCGCTGGAAGTATTCCAGCGGCTGCATGGGCGCCTCGCTGGTCGGTATCGCCCCGAAGAACGGCGACAAGCTCGACCTGCCGCGCTTCGCGGTGATGCCGCAGAGCAAGGTGCGCATCGACCAGACCTGGGACACCGTCGGCCTGCTGGGTACCGGCAGCCACGACCTGGTGGTCGAGGACGTGGTGGTGCCCGAGGCCTGGACCTTCGTGCGCGGCGGCCCGGCCAACCTCGACGAGCCGTTCTTCCGCTACCCGTCGCTGTCGTTCGCCACCCAGGTTTTGTCCGTGGTCGGCCTGGGCGTGGCTCGCGCCGCGCTGGACGAGCTGCGTGACATGGCCGCCGGGCGCATCTCGGTGACCGGCGCACCGGCAGTAGCCGACCGTCCGCTGGCCCAGGTCGAGATCGCCAAGGCCGAGGCCGCCCTGCGCGCCGCCCGCTGCTTCTTCTACGAAGCCATCGACGATGTCTGGCAGCTGGTGCTCGCCGGCGAGCCGCTGCCGGCGGAAAAGATCAACCTGCTGCGCCTGTCCTCGACTCACGCCGTACGCGTTGCCGCTGAAGTGGCACGCACCGCGCAGATGCTCTCGGGCATGACCGGCGTCTACAACAGCAGCCCGCTGGCGCGTTTCGTCAACGACGCCCAGGTGGTGACCCAGCATGCCTTCATGGGCGACGTCACCTACCAGAACGCCGGCGCCATCTTCTTCGGCAAGCAACCCTTGCCGGGCTACCTCTGACCTTTCCCGGAGCCAAATCATGAGCGAGAAAAAACCACTGCGCGTGCTGTTCTGCATGGGCATCAACCAGAACTTCTTCGACGCCGCCCGTGACGAGCAGCTGGAAGTCTGGGCCGCATTCAGCGCCATGTGGAACGGCATCCACGACCTGCCGGGCGTGACCGTGTTCGGCAACATGGACGACGACCAGAGCATGGTCGGCCCGAGCAGCGGCTACCCCTGGACCACCTACCTGCTGGCCGACGTGCCGGACCTGGAAACCGTGCACGCCGCCTGCAACCTGTTGCGCACCACCGCCGTGGGCAGCGGCCCTTACAAGCTGTGGCGCTACGTGAAGATCGAGGCCCGTACCGGCCGCGAACTGATCATCCAGCGCGCGTGAATGCCATGTCGACCATCGCCGAACTTCACGCCCGCCTCGCTCGCTTCGAAACCGAGCATGCCGTGCGCGCCTGCATGAACCGCTACATGGTGCTGTGCGACGCCCTGGATGCCAGCACGCCGCTGGACGAACTGGCCGGCCTGTTCACGCGTGAGGCCGTGTGGGAAGGCAAGGGCGCCAAGTACGCCGCGAGCTTCGGCGGCTACCGCGGCCGTGAAGCGATTCGCGCGATGTTCGCCACCTACATGAAAACTCCGACGCACTTCGCCCTCAACGTGCACTTCCTGACCAGCGAGCTGATCGAGGTGCAGGGCGAGGGCGCGACCGGCAGCTGGGTGATGTTGCAGACCTCGACCTTCGCCAGTGGCGCTTCGCACCTGAATGCGGCGCGCCTGACCGTCCGCTTCGCCGAGGAAGAGGGGCAGTGGCGCATGGCGCATTTCCAGACCGAGAACCTGTTCAGTCGCCCTGTCAGCGCCTGGAACAGCGAGGCGCAGCTGCCGGTGCCGAACAAGGCGGCCGAATGACCCGAGACTTTTTTGCAGTCGGCCAGATAAGCCGACCAGGAGCCAACCGTGAATAACATGATCGATGTCGTGAATCTGCAATGCGACCCCGCCGAACTGGTCAAGGCCGACCGCGTGCACACCTCGCTGTACACCGACGCCAAGCTGTTCGACGCCGAGATGGAAAAGATCTTCTACAGCACCTGGGTGTGGGTCGCCCATGAGAGCGAGATCCCGGACGCCGGCAGCTACAAGAGCACCTTCATCGGCAAGCAGCCGGTGATCGCCGTGCGTGACCGCAAGAAGCAGGTTCACGTGCTGCTCAACCGCTGCCGCCACCGTGGCGCCACCGTGTGCGAACACAAGAAGGGCAAGACCAACAGCTTCGTCTGCCCGTACCACGGCTGGGGCTACGCCCTGGACGGTTCGCTGCGCGGCATTCCGCACCCGGACAGCTACGGCGAGTGCCTGGACAAGAGCGAGCTGCCGCTGGTCAGCCTGCGTACCGAAAGCTACGCCGGGATGATCTTCGCCACCTTCAAGGACGACATCGAGCCGCTGGTCGACTTCCTCGGCCCGGCCAAGAAGTGGATGGACCTGTTCATGAAGCAGGGCGCCGGCTACGGCATCAAGGTGCCGGGCGAACACCGCTTCCGCTTCCCGGGCAACTGGAAGATCCAGCTGGAAAACACTACCGACGCCTACCACTTCCCGCTGGTGCACAAGTCGTTCCTGCACTCGGTCGACCAGCAGACCATGGACATGCTCGACTTCGTCGACGGTTCCGGCTACGTCGAAGACCTGGGCAATGGCCACAGCGTGATGGTGATGATCCCCGATCTGATCGACCTGGAAGCCAACCTCGACGCACCGATCCCCACCCGCTTCGAGAGCCTGGCGCAGGAGCTGCGTGACGAAGGTATCGAGGAGCAGCAGGTGCGCCGCATCGTGCGTGCGGTCGGCGGCTCGGGTTTCAACCTCAACCTGTTCCCCAACGTCGCCTGTTCGATGGCGTTCTTCCGGGTGCTGCAGCCGATCTCGGTCAACGAAACGGAAATCCATCACTCGGTGATCACCATGGACGGCGGCCCTGCCGTGGCCAACCGCTACCGCCTGCGCCTGCACGAACACTTCCAGGGCCCGATGGGCTTCGGTACTCCGGATGATTCCGAGGCTTGGGAGCGCGTGCAGAAGGGCGCCAGCGCCGGCGAAGACCTGTGGATCATGCTCAACCGCGGCCTGCCCGGCGAGAAACCCAGTGAAGACGGCCTGGTCAGCGACGTATCCGCTGAAACCGGCATGCGCGCTGCCTACCAGCAGTGGAAAAAGATGATGTCGGCCTGAGCGACGGAGAACCGAAAATGAATCTGCAATTGCTGCAAGAAGTCACCGCTTTCATCTGGGCCGAAGGCGACATGCTCGACCACAACGAGTACGACACCTGGCTGGCGCTGTGGGCCGACAAGGGCACCTACATCATCCCCATCGACCCCAAGGAAGAAGACTTCGAGAACACCCTCAACTACGCCTACGACGACGCCCATATGCGCCAGTTGCGGGTGCAGCGGTTGATCGGTGGCGAGTCGATTTCCACCAGCCCGCAGCCACGCACCGTGCGTTCGGCGTCGAACTTCCGGGTGCTTTCCGAGGAAGGCGACCAGGTGCGGGTGCGGTGCTCCCAGCACCTGCGCGATTTCCGCAAGGACTCGCTCAAGCACTACAGCGCCGACCTGACCTATGACCTGGTGCGCAGCGGCGACAGCTTCAAGATCCAGCGCAAGCTGATCCGCCTGATCAACTCCGACGATACCCTCGCGGGCATCGGCTACATCCTCTGAGGGCCTGACCATGACGCAGATCGCACTGGTCACCGGCGCCGCTCAGGGCTTGGGTCTGGCCATCGCCAGCCGGCTGTTCGCCGCCGGCTATGCGGTGGTGATCACCGACCTGTCGCCCGAGCGCGCCCAGGCGGCAGCCCAGGGCCTGGACGCCAGTGGCGAGCGGGTGCTGGCACTCAAGCTCGACGTTGGCAGCAAGGCTGATTTCGAGGCCGCGCTGGCCGCCACCCTGGCTCGCTTCGGCGCCCTGCACGTGGTGGTCAACAACGCCGCGATGACCATGGCCACGCCGGTCATGCAGATCAGCCCGGACGAGTTCGATCGCGTCATGAGCCTCAACACCCGCAGCGTATTCGTCGGCTGCCAGGTGTTCGGCGCGCACATGGCCAAGGCCGGCTACGGGCGCATCGTCAACATGGCCTCGCTGGCAGGGCAGAACGGTGGCACCGCCACCGGCGCGCATTACGCCGCGTCGAAGGGCGCCATCGTCACCCTGACCAAGATCTTCGCCAAGGAACTGGCCGCCGGCGGCGTGACCGTCAATGCCATCGCGCCGGGGCCGATCGACTCGCCCATGGTGCACTCGGTGGTATCGGCCGAACGCATGCCGGGCATGCTCGCCAACATCCCGGTAGGGCGTCTGGGCGATGCGGATTTTCTCGGCGACCTGATCGTGCAGCTGGCACGTCCGGAAGCCTATTTCACCACCGGGGCGACCTGGGATGTGAACGGCGGCTTGTTTATGCGCTAAGCGCTGGACCAACCCATACGACGGCCGAAACAACGACCGCCTTTACCTTGACGTGCAATGCGGGTGAACCCGAGATGACTGAACAACTCCTGACGGTGCAAGTGCACAAGCGCCAGCTGCAGGGCGACGGCGTCGTCGTCCTCGACCTGATTCCGGTGGGCGGCGCCACGCTGCCGGCGTTCGACGCCGGTGCCCATGTGGATATCCACATCGCCCCTGGCCTGGTGCGCCAGTATTCGCTGTGCAGCGACCCGGCCGACCACGCCGTCTACCGTCTCGGGGTACTCAAGGACCCCGCTTCGCGCGGTGGCTCGGTAGGCGTGCACGACACCTTGCTCGAAGGCTCCGAGGTGCAGATCAGCGCGCCGCGCAACCTGTTCCCACTGGCCAAGGCCGCCAGGCGTTCGATCCTGCTCGGCGGCGGCATCGGCATCACCCCGATGATCGCCATGGCCTACGCCCTGCACGCCAGGGGCGAGGATTTCGAGCTGCACTACTGCGGCCGTTCGCGCAGCCGCAGCGCCTTCCTCGAGCAGCTGCAGAGCGTCGCCTTCGCCGACCGCGTCTTCACTCATTTCGATGACGAAGCGCCCGAGCAGAAGCTCGACATGGACGCTGTGCTCGGCCAGGCCGAAAGCGGTGTGCACATCTACACCTGCGGGCCGACCGGGTTCATGGAGTGGGTGATCGGCGACGCGCTCAAGCGTGGTTACGCGGACGATCACATTCACCGCGAATACTTCCAGGTGGAGGTCGACAACAGTGGCGCCAGCTTCGAAGTGGTCGCCGCGCGCAGCGGCAAGAGCGTGCAGGTCGCTGAAGGGCAAAGCATTCTCGACGCCCTGGCGGATGTCGGCATCAAGATCGAGATTTCCTGCGAGCAGGGCATCTGCGGCACCTGCCTGTGCGACGTGCTCGAAGGCGAGCCGGACCACCGCGACGTGTACCTCACCGACGACGAGAAAGCGGCCAACGATCAGATCCTGGTCTGCTGCTCGCGCGCCAAATCCCCAAAACTGGTTCTGGACATCTAGGAGAACGGACATGGTCGACGTAACCGGATTCCGCAATGCCATGGCCCGTCTCGGCGGCGCCGTTTCTGTCATCACCACCGACGGCCCGCACGGGCGCTTCGGCTTCACCGCCTCGGCGGTGTGCAGCGTCACCGATTCACCACCCACCCTGCTGGTGTGCATGAATCGCGCGTCCACTTCCAACGCGCACTTCAAGAACAACGGCGTGCTTTGCGTGAACGTGCTCAGCGCCGCGCTGCAGGATATTTCCGGGGTGTTCTCCAACCGCGAGATGAACTCCGAGCAGCGCTTCGCCGCCACCTCGTGGACGACCCTGGAAAGCGGCTCGCCGGTGCTGGAAGAGGCGCTGGTCAACTTCGATTGCCGTATCGCCCAGGTCCATGAAGTCGGTTCGCACAGCATCTTCTATTGCGAGGTGCTGCACATCAAACAGGGCGACGCCGAAGAAGGCCTGATGTACTTCAACCGCGCCTACCACCGCCTCTGCGAGTCTTCCAAAGCCGCGTTCTAAACCGTTTCAAGCCTACAAAAAGCCTGGCGCTGCGGCGCCGGGCACGGGCCTTCTCACGCCCGTTTTGCGGATAACCGCGCCGTTCAGAGCGCCCGCAAATTCACTGCCACTGTTGATCTGCTCATACCTACAAGACCCCGGCTCGCCGGAAACAAAGGAGCATCACATGCACCCCAGCACTTCCCCGCTTGCGCGCGCACTGAAAAAAGTCGGCCTGATGGGCGCCGTTCTCGCCCCGATAACCGCCCAGGCGGATCTGGTCGACGACAGCCACCTCAAGGTGGACATGCGAAATTTCTACCTCAACCGCGACTTCACCAACAGCGACGCGCCGGCCTCCAAGGTCGGCAGCTGGTCTCAGGGTTTCGACCTGCAGTTCGCCTCCGGCTACACCGACACGCCGATCCAGTTCGGTGTCGACGTCAATGCCCAGTACGCCATCCGCCTGGGCTCACACGGCGATGACGGCACCCTGCCGATGGATTCGAGCAGCGGGCGCACCGCCAGGGACTACAGCCGCGCCGGCGCCACGCTGAAGATGAAGTATTCCAAGACCGAGCTGAAGGTCGGCGACATGCGCCCCGAGCTGCCGGTGGCCTGGCACGACCCGAGCCGCCAGCTGGACACCATCTACCAGGGCGCCGTGCTGGAATCCAAGGAAATCAGCGGGCTGACCCTGACCGGCGGGCGCTTCTGGTCGGCGGTTACCCGCGAGTCGTCCAACCACGAGAAATTCTACAAGTTCGGCTCCACCGACAACCTCGACAGCGACCGCGGCATGGATTTCGGTGGTGCCACCTGGGACATCACCAAGAACTTCCAGGCCAGCTACTTCCACGCTGTGGTGCACGACATCTACCGCCAGCACTACGTCGGCTTCGCCCACACCGCCGACCTGGGCGGCGGCTTCGGCCTGCGCACCGACGCACGCTACTTCGACAACAAGGAAAACGGCGACGCCCTGAACGGCGAGATCGACAACCGCGCCTTCTCCGGCGGCTTCACCCTGACCAAGGGCGGCCACAAGGCGAGCATCGTCTACCAGCGCATGTTCGGCGACAGCATGTTCCCGACCCTCAACGGCTACATCCCGCAGTTCTACCTGCTGAACTGGGCCAACCAGCCGTTCATGCGCCCGCAGGAGCGTTCCTGGGGCATCGGCTATGGCTACAACTTCGCCGAGCTGGGCCTGCCGGGCCTGACCTTCAGCAGCCGCTTCATCAAGGGCAGCGACATCGACCTGGGTCGTGGCGTGAAGGGCGCCGAGAACGAGCGCGACCTGGCCCTCAAGTACGTGGTGCAGAGCGGCGCGCTCAAGGGCGTGGGCATCGAGTGGAAGAACTACCTGGTGCAGCAGCACGACTTCGGTAACGACTTCAACGAGAACCGCCTGTACGTGACCTACACCTGGAACGTTTTCTGAGGCCCCACGGCGCGGCGCCCGCCTGGGCGCCGCGCAGGTAACGATTGAGCCCCGCTGTAGCGGGGCGACAGGAGTGTGTATGTCCAGTACGACGCAAAAGGGCGGCCTCAGGCGCATCGTCGCCGCATCGGTGATCGGCAACGCGCTGGAATGGTATGACTTCTTTCTGTACGGCACCGCCGCTGCGCTGGTGTTCGGCCCGCTGTTCTTTCCGGCTGGCACCGACCCGGTAGTCGGCACCCTCGGCGCCTTCGCCGGTTTTGCCGTGGGCTTCGTCGCCCGGCCTTTGGGCGGTATCGTCTTCGGCCATATCGGCGACCGCCACGGGCGCAAGCTGGCGCTGGTTATAACTCTTTCGTTGATGGGTTTCGCGACCTTTCTGATGGGTCTGCTGCCGACCTTCGAGCAGGCCGGCTATCTGGCGCCGATCAGCCTGGTGATCCTGCGCATCGTGCAGGGCATCGCCTCGGGCGGCGAGTGGGGCGGCGGCGTGCTGATGCTCAGCGAAAACGCGCCGTCGAGCCGCACCGGTTTCTATTCCTCGTGGAGCCAGCTGGGCGTGACCGGCGGCTTTCTGCTGTCTGCCGGGGCGTTCTATCTGGTGCAGCTGCTGCCAGACGACGACTTCATGAGCTGGGGCTGGCGCATTCCGTTCGTGGCCAGCATCGTGATTTTCGGCGTCGGCCTGTACATCCGCCGCAGCCTGCCGGAAAGCCGCGACTTCCAGCAGGATGTCGAAGCCAAGGCAGCGGCCAAGCACCTGCCGGCAATGCAGGTGCTGCGCGAACATCCCAAGGCGGTGCTGCAGGCCATGGGCCTGCGCCTGGCGGAGAACGGCGGGGCGTACATCTTCCTGTCCTTCGCCATGGCCTATGCCAAGTTCACCGGCCTGGCGACCCAGACCGTGCTGATCGGGGTGATGATCGCCATGACCCTGGAGGCGTTCATGATCCTGTTCTGGGGTTGGCTGTCGGACGTCATCGGCCGGCGCACGGTGTACGCCATCGGTTCGGTGGGGCTGGTGGTCTTCGCCTTCCCGTTCTTCTGGCTGTTCGACACCCACGACACGCTGCTGGTCTACCTGGCGCTGATTCTTGGCCTGCCGCTCAGCCATGCGGCGATGATCGGCACCCAGCCGGCGCTGATGGGCGAGCTGTTTCCCACCCACGTGCGCTACACCGGGCTGGCCATGGGGCACGAGATCGCCTCGATCTTCGCCGGTGGCTTCGCGCCGTTGATCGCCACCGCGCTGTTCGCCCACTTCCAGTCGGCCTGGCCGGTTTCGGTAATGCTGGCGCTGTTCGGCCTCGTCACCACCGTCACGTTGCTGACCATCCGCCAGGCGCCGTACCGCACCGGCACGCCTTGACGCCTTCTTTCTCGAAACCCTCTTGCCCGTGCTTGCGCGGGCTTTTTTATCGCCCGACTTTTTATCGCCCGACTCACCGGGAGCAGACATGACCTTGTATGAACTGATCACCTTCACCGTGCGCGTACGCACTCCGGCCGATGCCATGCGCCGCTTGCAGGCGAGCTTGCAGATTCACGAACCGGGCGTGGTGCTGGCCGGCTGCTGGGTGTCGGAAATCGGCCCGCAGAACCAGATCGCCGTGCTGCGCGGCTTCCCCGACGCCGAGACCCGTGTGCAGGAGCGCACCCGCTACCTGCAGGCGGCGGACGCCTTCGGCATCGCCGACCTGCTGCTGGAAATGCAGGTGGCCGATTACAGCTTGTTCCCGTTTCTCGAGCCGCTGGCGCCCGGCGCCCACGGGCCGTTCTACGAACTGCGCGAATACAACCTGATTCCCTCTGGCCTGGCGCCGACTCTGGCGGGTTGGGAGAAGGCCGTCGGGCCGCGCACCGGACCGCAGTATTCGGCGGTTTATGCGGCGTTCTACGCCACCTCCGGGCAGCTACCGCGCTACCTGCATATCTGGCCCTACGTGAGCCTCGAACAGCGCCTCGATGTACGCACCCGCGCCGTGGCCGATGGTGTATGGCCGCCGGAAAACTCCGGCCCGCAATTGCAGAAAATGAACTCCACCGTATACCTGCCGGCCAGCTTCTCGCCGCTGTACTGAGCACCGCCGGTCAAGACGGCACGCTCGAACAGAGGGATGGCCGGCATCGACAAGCTTTGCCGCGCGGCCTGGCTAGGATGGACGCATAACGACATGCCGAGCGCTGCCCCAAGCGCGCTCCTTTCCAATGCCTACATCCGAGGGTACTGCCATGACCAACGTTTCGATCACGCCGGCCGTTCAGCAATTTCTGCAGCGCCGGCACGGCTCATTCATCGCCGGCCGCGCGGTGCACGACGAAAGCGGCGCCGTCATCGAGGTCATCAACCCGGCAACCGGTGAGGCGATTGCCGCCGTCACCGGTGCCAGTGCGGCGCAGGTCGAGGAGGCGGTGGCATCCGCTCGTGCGGCATTCGAAGGCAGCTGGGCGCAGACCTCGCCGTACCAGCGTGGCGTGCTGCTCAACCGCCTGGCCGACCTGATCGAACAGCACGGCGAGGAACTGGCGCAGCTCGAGAGCCTGTGCTCCGGCAAGGCGATCAACCTGGCGCGCGGCCTGGAGGTGGCGCAGAGCGCGGTGTTCCTGCGCTACTTCGCCGGTTGGGCGACCAAGATCAACGGCGAAACCATGACCCCGTCGCTGCCCTCCATGGCCGGCGAGCAGTACATGGCCTTCACCCGCCGCGAGCCGATTGGCGTGGTGGCCGGCATCGTGCCGTGGAATTTCCCGATCATGATCGGCATTTGGAAGATCGCCTCGGCGCTCACCACCGGCTGCACCGTGGTCGTCAAACCCAGCGAATTCACCCCGCTGACCCTGCTGCGCGTCGCCGAGCTGGCTATCGAAGCCGGCATTCCGGCAGGCGTGATCAATGTGATCAACGGCCTTGGCTCGGTCGGCCAGCAACTGATCGGTCACCCGCGCATCAGCAAGGTGTCGTTCACCGGCTCGGTGCCGACCGGTATCGCTGTCGGCAAGGCGGCCATGGAAGCCAAGCTGACCCGCGCCACCCTGGAACTGGGCGGCAAGAACCCCGCGGCGATGCTCGCCGACGTGGACATCCAGAGTGCCGTGCAGGGCATCGTCATGGCCGCGTTCTCCCACCAGGGGCAGATTTGCGCCTCACCCGAGCGACTGTACGTACACCGCTCGATCGCCGATGACTTCGCCAGGGCGCTCGGCCAGGCGCTGCAGACCCTGAAGATCGGCTCGCCAATGGATGAAACCGTGCACTTCGGCCCGCTTGCCAACAAACCGCATTACGACAAGATGCTGGCCTTCTTCGCCCGCGCCCAGGCCTCCAACACCGTTATCTGCGGCGCCAGGGCCCATGGCGACAAGGGCTACTTCGTCGAGCCGACGGTGATTCTCGCCAATGGTGCGGACGACCATTTCCTGCACGAGGAAACCTTCGGGCCGATCATCTGCATCCTGCCGTTCGACGACGAACAGCACCTGGTCGAACTGATGAACGACAGCCCCTACGGCCTCGGCGCCAGCATCTGGACCAACAACCTGTCCAAGGCACTGAGCCTGATTCCCAAGCTGGAATTCGGCACCGTGTGGGTCAACATGCACACCTTCCTCGACCCGGCCGTGCCTTTCGGCGGCACCAAGGCCTCCGGCCTGGGCCGCGAGTTCGGCTCGGCGTTCATCGAGGACTACACCGAGCTGAAGTCGGTGATGATTCGGTATTGATTTGGCAGATACTGGATATCTGGCGCCTCGGCTTTTGCCGGGGCGCCGGCGCCGATCAGAAAAGAAAAGGGGCAGATTTAGATCTGCCTCTTTCTTGTCATAAAAGCCTGCCCTCACTTCACCGAAAACTTGAACACCGTGTTCTGCGTATAAGTCTGCCCCGGATCCAGCCGTGTTGAGGCGAACTTCGGCTGGTTCGGTGCATCCGGGAAGTGTTGGGTTTCCAGGGTGAAGGCGCTCCAGTGGGCGTAGGTCTTGCCGGCTTTGCCTTTTACCGAGCCGTCCAGGAAGTTGCTGGTGTAGAACTGCACGCCTGGCTCGGTAGTGTAGAGCTGTAAGAAGCGGCCGGAGGCGGGGTCGTGGACTTCCGCGGCGAGTTGCTTGATGTCGCCTTTGGTATCCAGTGCCCAGTTGAAGTCGAAGCCGCCCTGTTTGGCCTCGGCGAATTTGAGCTGCTCGTGGTCAGCCTTGATGTGCTGGCCGATGGGCGTCGGTTTGCTGAAGTCCATCGGCGTGCCTTTGACCGGGGCCAAGTCGCCGGTGGGGATCAGCGTCTTGTTGACCGGCGTGTAGTGGCTGGCGTGCAGGGTGGCGACCTGCTTGAGGATGTCGCCGTTGCCGGCACCGGCGAGGTTGAAGTAGCTGTGGTTGGTGAGGTTGACCACGGTGGGCTTGTCGGTGGTGGCCTTGTAGTCGATGTGCAGTTCGTTGTTGTCGGTGAGGCGGTAGGTGACTTCGGTTTTCAGGTCGCCGGGAAAGCCCATCTCGCCGTCCTTGGACAGGTAGGTGAGGGTCACGCCGACCGAATCCTTGTCCTTCACCGGCTTGGCTTCCCAGACCTTCTTGTCGAAGCCCTCGGCACCGCCATGCAGGGCGTTCGGCCCGTCGTTGAGCGGAACCTGGAAGCGCTTGCCATCGAGCTCGAAGGCGCCGCCGGCCAGGCGATTGCCGAAACGGCCGATGGTGGCGCCGAAGAATGCAGTGCCGCCTTCGTAGCCCTGCACGTCATCGAAACCCAGCACCACGTCTTCGACCTTGCCGTTCTTGTCCGGCACTTCCAGGGCCTGCAGCACGCCCCCGTAGGTGATGATGGTGGCCTGCATGCCATGGCTGTTGCGCAACTGGTACTGCTCGACGGGCGTGCCATCGCGGGTCTTGCCGAATGGCTTGTGTTCACTGGTCAGCCCTGCCGCGTTGGCGCCGGTGCTGGCGATCGCCAGGGAGAGGGCCAGGCCGGACAGCAGGTGATGAGGTTGGGTCATGGTCGAACTTCCTTTTATTGTTGTGGGAATCGTTCTAACGCAAGCGGCCTTCGCTGAGAGGCAAGCCGGAATAATTTTGATACGAAAAACAGGTTAGCTGTTATCTGACAACCAGCTAGTCCGTTCGTCCCGGCATGGCCGATCAGATAGCTGGTTCAGCGCGAACTAACCCGCCGAGCGCGGCACTAAGGGGAAATCATGTCAGGCGCTGAGACTGGCATTGCTGCAGACAGGGAGAAGATTGAGTCATGAGCGACAGTGCATTGGAAACCGGGCCACGGACGGTGGTAATCCAGCTGCAGCCCGAGGATCTGGCCCTGGCCCAGCGCCTGCACTTCTGGCAGCACGTGCGCAGCCGTGGCGGGCTGATTCGCTTGGCTATTGTCTGGGTTGTGGCCACAGCGGTCTTTGCCGGCCTGTTGCGGCTGATGGGAGACAAGGCCGTGATGCCGGTTGTGATCTTCGCCCTCATCGCGCCGGTCGCGGTGCTGGCCTTTCCGTACCTGATCACCCATCTGCTGGGCGGGGTCGCGGCACGCCGAACCTTCAGGCAGCAAAAAACCTTACATAAACCTGCCAAGTTGACCTGGAACGAGCAGGGAGTGGTGATGCAGAGCGCGTATGGCGATGCTCGCATACCCTGGGCGGACCTTCGCAAGGCGCGCGAGGATCAGCGGGTGATTCTGCTCTATGAGTCCGACCGCCTGTATCGGCTGATCCCCAAGCGTTGCTTATCGGCCACGCAGCTGGCCGATATTAAGTCCTGTCTAGGGGCCGTCCCGCCGGGCTAGGGCTGCGCCTGCCACTGGCGGATCGCTTCTAACACCTGATCCTGATAGCCGTGCAGTTTGCGCGCCTTGTACGGTGAGTCGCTGATTGCCAGGATCGGTGCGCTGTAGTGGATGGCTTCGGCCAGGCGATTCAGATAGGCGTAGCCGTTTTCTCGATACTCGGCCAGCTCCTCGTCATTCAGGCGGATCAGCACGCTGCAGCTCACGGCGCCGTGGTGGCACTCCACGTCGAGCAGCAGGCCGCTGTCGTCTTCGAGCAGGAGCCAGGCGTGGGGTTGGTGGTCGATGACTTTCATGGCCCGTCAGCCCTTGCCGATCGTCTGCTGGGAAAACAGCGTGCGGATCGCCTCGCGGTATTCGCGGCTGCCGGTGCGCATGCTGTTGTTGTGGTTGCCGCCGTCGATCAGCAGCAGGCGTTTGGGCTGGTTGGCCGCCTGGTAAAGGCTTTCGCTGAAGCGCGCCGGCACGTAGCGGTCGCCGGTGCCGTGGGCGATCAGCACCGGCACCTTGATGTCGCCGATCTTGCTCAGTGAATCGAATTTCTGCGACAGCAGCCAGCGCACCGGCAGCGAGGTGTATTCGGCGGCCACGGCGGTGGCGGCATCAGCCAGGTTGGTGAAGGTCGATTCGATGATCAGCCCGGCCAGCGGCGGCGTATGGCGATCACGGCCCAGGGAGTCGGCGAGGTTGACCGCCACCGCGCCGCCAAGGGAATGCCCGTAGATAAAGCGTTTGGCAGGATCCGGCTGCAGCTCGGTCAGGCGTTGCCAGGCGATTTCGGCGTCTTCGTAGAGGGTGCGTTCGGAAGGCAGGTCGCCGCGGCTCTCGCCGAAGCCGCGGTAGTCGATGGCCAGTACCGCGAAGCCCATGGCGTGCAGTTGCTCGATGCGAAACAGCTGGCCGGTGAGGTTCCAACGCGAGCCGTGCAGGTACAGGAGGGTCGGTGCGTTCGCCTTGCGGGCCGGCCACCACCAGGCATGGATGCTCTGACTGTCGCCGAACTCCGGCACGCTGAGGGTCATGTCTTTCACGCCGGCCGGCAGGCCGTGGAACCAGCTGGCGGTGCCCGGCTCGATGCGAAACACCAGTTCGCGTTCCTTTTGCTCGAGCTGGGCGCAGCCGACCGGCAGGCCGACGGCCAGGAGTGCGAGCAAGCCGATGCTCAGCCAGCGACGGCGCAGGGTGTGGATAAGTGTGGTGGCCATGGTTCTCCACGGAGGTTGCAAACGTAACGCGCGCCGCGCTTCGCTCAAGGGCGGCGCAGGGGCGTGGGAGGTGATAGGCGAATAGACCGAAACGCTGCGGCTGCGTTCGTCTGCGCTGGTGCTTTCGGGTATCGAGTTGTAACCGCCGCATGCTGGCGCTTTCAAGCCTGCGCTATGCTGCGCCGCTGTATTTTCGCGGACATTGCCATGTCGCTCACTCCCGCCGATTTGCGCCGCCCGGCCGGCGCCACCCTGGTGCTGCTGGCCTCGCTGTATTGCGCCCAGGGTTTGCCGTCCGGGCTGATCGCCCATGCGTTGCCGGTGCTGCTGCGCCAGCATGGCGTGGACCTGGCGGTGATCGGGCTGCTCAAGCTGCTGGCGCTGCCCTGGCTGCTCAAAGTGCTGTGGGCGCCGTGGGTGGATCGCCTGTCATCGCGTCGCTTCGGCCATCACCGCGGCTGGATTCTGCCGCTGCAGGGCGCGGTAGTGGTGATCCTGCTGATCCTGGCGCTGCTCTCGCCGGATGCGCTGTTCGGCACCCATCTGCCGCTGTTGCTTGGCCTGCTGGTGCTGGTCAACCTGGCGGCGGCGACCCAGGACATCGCCACCGACGGCCTGACCGTGCGCCTGTTGCCCGAGCGCTGGCGCGGGCTGGGCAACAGCCTGCAGGTCGGCGGCTACAAGGTCGGGATGATCGTCAGTGGTAGCGGCCTGTTGCTGGTGATCGACCGTTTCGGCTGGAACCTGTCGCTGCTGGCGCTGACCCTGCTGGTGGCTCTGATGCTGCTGCCGGTCTGGCGCTTTGCCGAAACGCAGCAATTGCCGCCAGCCAGCGCGCCGGCCGAGCCAATGGGCGTTGGCCTGCTATGGCGCCACTACCGCGGCCTGCTGGCGCTGCCGGGCATGGGGCTCTGGCTGGCGGTGGTGCTGACCTTCAAGCTCGGCGACGCCCTCGGCTCGCCGATGATCAAGCCGATGCTGGTCGACCAGGGCTGGAGCAACGCCGAGCTGGGCCAGCTGACGTTGATCAGCAGCCTGGTCGGTATCGGCGGGGCGTTGCTGGGCGGCCTGTTGTATGCGCGCCTGGGTGTGCTGCGCGCGCTGCTGATCTTTGGCACCTTGCAGGCGCTGAGCCTGGCCGCGTTGGCGCTGCTGGTCAGTCGTGGCGGCGATACGATTCTTGTCTACGCGCTGACCCTGAGTGAGCAGGCCGCCGACGGCTTATCCACTGTCGCGCTGTTCGCCGCGATGATGCGCCAGTGCCGGCCGGGTCACGAAGGGGCGGACTTCACCCTGCAGGCTTCCACGCAGATTCTGCTCGGCGGCTTCGTCGGTGCGGCCAGCGGTGTGCTGGCCAAGGCGCTGGGCTATGACAGGTTGTTCGTCTGTGCCGGGGTACTCGGGCTGGCGGCATTGCTGCTGGTGGCTCGCTACTTTCGTCGGCACGGCTGGCGGTAGCCTGCGGATCGTTCGTGGTCCGGGTCGAGCGTAGCGACACCCGGGGATTCCTAGGTATCGCTGCGCTCAACGCCAGGCTACTGGCTCAGTCCTCGAACAGCACCGGGCAGGTGGCGCCTTCGAGTTTCTGGATTTCCTCGATCACATGGGGGCGGGCGTGGCGCAACACCAGCTGGCGGTTCTGCGCCATCAGGCGGCGCGCCTCCAGATGAAGCATCTCTACGCCGGCGTAATCGATGAAGTTGATGTGCCGGGCGTCGACCACCACCCGTTCGCCGTGACTCAGTTGCAGGATCTGCTGCACGTAGTGGCAGGCACCAAAGAAGATCGAGCCTTCCAGGCGCAGCAGTTCGTCGTCGCCGTCGCGGGTGTATTTGAAGCGCGGCTGCGAGGTGCGCTTGAGGTAGAAGAACAGCGAAGCCAGCACGCCGGCGTAGATCGCTGTTTGCAACTCCAGCACCAGGGTGGCGAGCAGGGTCAGCAGCATCACCACGAACTCCGCGCGGCTGACCCGCAACAACGCGCGCACGCCTTCGATATCCACCAGGCCCCAGCAGATCAGTAGGATCGCCGCGCCCATGCTGGGCAGGGCGATATGGGCGATCAAAGGCGCGCAGAACAGCGCGAAGGCCGCCACCAGCAGTGCCGAGAACACCCCGGCCATTGGCGAGGTGGCGCCGCTCTGCAGGTTCAGCGCCGAGCGGGTGAAGGAGCCGGCCGACAGCGAACCGGAGAACCATGGGCCGATCATGTTGGAAAGGCCCTGGGCGCGCACTTCCTGATTGGCGTCCAGCAACTGCTGGGATTTCGCTGCCAGCGAGCGGGCGATGGACAGGCTGGTGACCAGCCCGAGCATGCCGCAGGCGATGGCGGCGGGCAGCAGGCCAAGCAGGCTATTGACCTCGAAGTGCAGCAGGGTGAGTGGCGGCAGCGAACCCTCGAAGGCATCGACCAGGCGGATGCCGGCGAAGAAGCCGGGCAGGGCGGCAACCAGCAGGCTGCCGGCGACCACACCGATCAGCAGCGCTGGCAGGCGCGGCCACAGGCGCCGGCAGACCAGGCTGACCGCCAGGGTGGAGGCCGCGACCAGCATGGCGTGCCAGTCGGCCTGGCCCAGATGCTGGCCGAGGTCGAGCAGAGTCGCCACGGCGGTGCGCTGGCTTTCCAGTTCCAGGCCCAGCAGGTTGGGCAACTGGCCGAGGGCGATCACCAGCGCGGCGCCCAGGGTGAAGCCGAGGATCACCGATGGTGAGACGAAGTTGACCAGGTTGCCGAAGCGCAGCAGCCCGAGCAACCACTGGAACAGCCCGGCGAGGAAGGTCAGCACCAGCACCAGGGCGACGAATTCCTCGCTGCCCGGCCGGGCCATGGGGCTGACGCTGGTGAACAGCACGATGGAAATCGCCGCCGTCGGCCCGCCGATCAGGTGCCACGACGAGCCCCACAGGCAGGCGATGATCACCGGCACGATGGCCGCATAGAGCCCGTACTCGGCCGGCAGGCCGGCGATCAGCGCGTAGGCGATCGATTGCGGCAAGGCGAGGATGGCGCCGCTCAGTCCGACCAGCAGATCCGTGCCCAGGCTGCGCCGGGTGACGGTCGGCCACCAGAGCAGGAAGGGGAACAGGCTGTAACGGCTGGGTAGGCGCATGCGGTTTTCGTTGAGTGGGTCGGCTGGTGGGCAGGGTAGCAGAGGTGTTGGTCATCACGTCTGCGGCTTGAGAAAGTCAGGAACTGGCAGTTGCATAACTTGTGGAAGGGGCCGGGCGGCGATCCGCTTTAGCCGCGAGCTCTTTACACCTAGACAGGCACAATCGCGGCTAAAGCCACTCCCACGAGATCGCGACCAGCACCTACGCGGCCGGCGTCCACCGCTCTGCAATCGCAACGGTGGATGAAAAAAGCGCCATCCACCCTACAGGGCGATCAATTTGTAGTTCGTAGGATGGGTGAAACCCATCAATGGCCGATGGGTTTCACCCATCCTACAAGCTATCGACCCCTAACAGGCCCTACAGCTTGGCCTTCACCGCCGCCAGCGCATCGCCGCCTTCACGGGTGGTGACGCCCTTGAGCCAGCCGTCGATCACCTCGGGGTTGGCCTTTAGCCAGTCTTTCACGGCCTGATCGTTGCTGGCCTGTTTGCTCAGCACCTTGTCCATGATGGCGTTCTCCATGTCCTGGGTGAACTTCAGGTTGCTCAGCAGCTTGCCGACGTTCGGGCACTGCGCCGCATAGCCCTTGCGGGCCAGGGTGTTGACGCTGCCGCTGTCGCCAAAGTACTTCTCGCCGCCCTTGAGGTACTTCATGTCGTACTGCACGTTCATCGGGTGCGGGGTCCAGCCGAGGAACACCACGAACTCGTCGCGCTTCACCGCGCGGCCAACCTGCACCAGCATGGCCTGCTCGCTGGACTCGACCAGTTTCCAATCCTTCAGGCCGAATTCGTTGGCGGCGATGATCTCCTTGATCGACTCGTTGGCCGGCGCGCCGGAGGCGATGCCGTAGATCTTGCGGCCGAACTTGTCGGCGTGTTTTTCCAGGTCCGCGAAGGTCTTCACGCCGGCGTCATAGGCGTAGGTCGGCACCGCCAGGGTGTACTCGGTGCCGCTGAGGTTCTCGGCGACCTTATCCACAGCCCCATTGGCGACGAACTTGTCGTAGTTGGCCTGCTGCGCCGGCATCCAGTTGCCGAGGAACACGTCCACCTGGCCCTTTTGCAGGCCGGCGAAAATGATCGGTACGCCCAGGGTCTGGGTCTTCACTTCATAGCCCAGACCGTCGAGCACCAGGCTGGCGATGCCGTTGGTCACGGCGATGTCGCTCCAGCCCGGATCGCCAAGCGTCACCGTGGCGCAACTGGCGTCTTCGGCGTGGGCCTGGCTGGCCAGGGTGACGGCCAGGAGCAGGCTGCCCGCGACGGCTTTCTTGAACGTTTTCATGCCTCTGTCCTTACGTTGGTTTTCTGTTGGGCAGGCTATGCGACGCAAGCGAGCGCGCCAGGTTCCCGCTTTTTGGCCCCGGCGCGCGACGTCACGGTTGGGGAAAGCGGGTGCGGCGCTCCAGGTCGTCGAGGTCGATGTGATTGCGCATGTATTGCTCGCTGGCATCGACCATCGGCTGGTGGTCCCAGCTCTTCAGGCGGCCTCTGGTCAGCGCCTCGGCGACCAGGCGGCGACGGCGCTGGCTGGCCAGGGTGGCGCCGTGGATGGCTGCCATGTTCCACCGGCTGCGCGCCTCGGCGAGAAACGCCTGGAGCTGCTCGCGATGACCCGTTGAGGTGGCGAGGTTCTCGCGTTCCTGGGGATCGTTGGCGACATTGAACAGCAGCAGCGGGTCTTCCTCGCTGTAGACGAATTTCCACTCGCCACGGCGAATCATCATCAGCGGGCTGGTGGTGCCTTCGGCCATGTATTCGCCGAGCACTTCATCGTGGCCGCCGTTGCCCTGCAGATGCGGCAGCAGTGAGCGGCCATCGAGCGCCAGGCCCGGCTCGACCTGGCCGCCGGCCAGCTCCACCAGGGTCGGCAGTAGGTCGACGGTGGATACCGACTGCCTCACCCGATGCGCCGCGAAACGCGCCGGCGCATGAACCAGCAGCGGCACCCGGGCGGCCATCTCGAACCAGTGCATCTTGTACCAGAGGCCGCGCTCGCCAAGCATGTCGCCGTGGTCGCCGGAGAACACGATGATGGTGTCGTCGGCCAGCTTGCAGTCCTTCAGCGTCTTGAGCAGCTTGCCGATGTTGTCGTCGATGTAGCTGCAGGCGCCGAAGTAGGCGCGCCGCGCGTCGCGGATCTTGTGTTCGGGCAGCGGCTTGTCCCACAGGTCGATGACCTTGAGCAGGCGCTGCGAGTGCGGGTCCTGCTCGGCCTGGTCGATCACCTGCTGGGGCAGCGGAATGTCTTCTTCGCTGTAGCGATCCCAGTATTCCTCGGGGATGGTGTAGGGGTCGTGCGGGTGGGTCATCGACACGGTCAGGCAGAACGGCTGGTCGGGCGTCACCCGCACGTGGTCGTAAAGGTACTGCTGGGCCTTGAACACCACCTCTTCGTCGAAGTCGAGCTGGTTGGTGCGCACGCAGGGGCCGGCCTGCAGCACCGAGGACATGTTGTGGTACCAGCTGGCACGCACCTCGGGCTCGTCCCAGTTCACCGCCCAGCCGTAGTCGGCGGGATAGATGTCGCTGGTCAGGCGTTCCTCGTAGCCGTGCAACTGGTCCGGGCCGCAGAAGTGCATCTTGCCGGACAGCGCCGTGCGGTAGCCGAGGCGACGCAGGTAATGGGCGTAGGTCGGCACGTCGGCGGGGAAGTCGGCGGCGTTGTCGTAGGCGCCGATCTGGCTGGGCAGTTGGCCGCTGACCAGGGTGAAGCGCGACGGCGCGCACAGCGGGCTGTTGCAGTAGGCGGAGTCGAACAACACGCCCTCGGCGGCCAGGCGCTGCAGGTTCGGCACCTTGATCGGTGAATTGGCGTCGTGCAGCGGCAGCAGCGGCGCGGCCATCTGGTCGGCCATGATGAAGAGAATGTTGGGGCGTTTCATGGCGGCGTATTCCATATCGTTGTTTTATGCGAAATTGATCAGCCGATGATCAAGGCTCGATGAACAGGGGTAAACCCGGATGCAGCACATGGCTCGGATAAGCAGCGCTTATGTTTGAGGCGCTCGAAGGCATATCGCTCGATACGCTGCGGGTGTTCGAATCGGCGGCGCGCCACCTGAGTTTTACCGCCGCTGCAGCGGAGCTCGGCAGCACCCAGCCGGCAATCAGCCAGCAGATCAAACGGCTGGAGGCGCAATTGGCGACCCGCCTGTTCGACCGCGTATATCGCGGCATCGTGCTGACCGATGCCGGCGAAGCGTTGCTGGCGCCGGTGCAGGAGGGGCTGGCGGCCATGGACGCCGGGCTGGCGACGGTCGCCGGCCGTCAGCAGCACGAGGTGCTGCAGGTCGCGACCGACTTCGCCTTTGCCGCCTACTGGCTGATGCCGCGCCTGCAGCGTTTTCACCAGCGTTATCCGGACGTGGACGTCAGCCTGATCACCAGCGAGCGCGACCTGGCCAGCCTGCCGGCGGAGATCGACGTGGCCATCTCCTTTGGTGACGGGCGCTTCAAGCACGGCGAGCAGCACCTGCTGTTCAGCGAGGAGGTATTCGCCGTCTGCAGCCCGCTGCTGCTCAAGGATATCGAGCCCTCTGCGGGTGATCTGCTGGCGCGCCTGCCCTTGCTGCACCTGCGCCCGGAAAGCCGCTCGCGCTGGTTCGACTGGAGCGGCCTGTTCCGCGCCCTGGGCATCGCCGAGATGCCCAGCCCCGGCAGCCTGCGTTTCGACAATTACACGCTGCTGATCCAGGCGGCCATCGCCGGGCGCGGCGTGGCCATCGGCTGGCGGCATCTGGTCGACGAGCTGATCGGCCAGGGGCTGTTGGTGCGGCTCGACTCGCGCTCGGCCGCCTCGCGCTTCGGCTATTACGTGGTGCTGCCCGCGCGCAAACGGCGCATTCGCCTGGTGGAACATTTCGTCGCCTGGCTGCAGGATGAGCTGCAACGCGAACCCCTGCCGGCTCGGCCGGGTGGTATCGACCCCAAAGGACTTGCCCTATGAGCGAAACCAGAATTCGCGGCTACCACGCCCATGTGTATTTCGACGCCAGCAGCATCGCGCAGGCTCGGGTGCTGTGCGAAGCGGCGGCCGCACGTTTCGCGCTGAAGATGGGGCGCATGCACGAAAAACGCGTCGGCCCGCACCCGCAGTGGAGTTGCCAACTGGCGATGCGCGCCGAGCTGTTCGGCGAGGTGATTCCCTGGCTGATGCTCCACCGCGGCGCGCTGGTGGTGCTGGTTCACCCGATTACCGGCAACGATCTGGTCGACCACCGCGACCATGCCTTCTGGCTGGGGGCCCCTCAGCCACTGGATCTGTCGACCTTGTCGGGTGGGCCGTTGACCTTCGAGCTCTGACGCGCAAAGCAAGGCAAGGTATGATCCGCGGCTGATTTTCCGAGAGCCCGCGCCATGCCTTACCTGCTCGCCGTCACCGTCCTCTGGGCGTTTTCCTTCAGCCTGATCGGCGAATACCTGGCTGGCCGGGTGGACAGCGACTTCGCCGTGCTGGCGCGGGTGGCGGTGGCGGCGCTGGTGTTTCTGCCGTTCACCCTGTGGCGCGGTTTGCCGCGGCGTTTGCTGGGCGGCTTCTGGCTGGCCGGAGCGCTGCAATTCGGTGTCACCTACCTGTGCCTGTACCGCAGCTTCCAGGTGCTGACGGTGCCCGAGGTACTGCTGTTCACCGTGCTAACGCCGATCTACGTGACCCTGCTCGACGATGCCCTGGCGCGGCGCTTCAGCCCCTGGGCACTGGTGGCCGCGCTGGTGGCGGTCGGCGGCGGCGTGGTGATCCGCTTCGAGCGCCTGGAAGGCGAGTACCTGATCGGCTTCCTGCTGCTGCAACTCGCCAACCTGACCTTCGCCGCGGGCCAGGTGCTGTGCCGTCAGTTGCTCCTGCGCTACCCGACCGAGCAGCCGTTGCACCGCTTCTTCGGGCATTTCTTCCTCGGTGCGCTGGTGCTGGTGGTGCCGTCGTTCCTGCTGTTCGGCAACCCGGACAAACTGCCAAGCACCGCGCTGCAGTGGGGCATCCTGCTGTGGATGGGGCTGTTCGCCACGGCACTGGGGCTGTTCTGGTGGGTCAAGGGCAGCGTCAAGGTGGATGCCGGCACCCTGGCGGTGATGAACGAACTGCACGTGCCGGCCGGCCTGGTGGTGAACCTGCTGATCTGGAACCGCGACGCCGACCTGCCGCGCCTGGCTCTGGGCGGTGCGATCATCCTCGCCTCGCTGTGGCTCAACCGCCTTGGCAGGCGGCGCCTGGCGACCGCCTGATCCATTTATCGGACGATAGGAACCGGCCTTGACGGGTGCTAACATCGCACCTTCAATTGCCGATGCAATTAGCTGTTTTTCAAACCCTATTTCTGGGGCTCATATGAGCGTTGCCGAGAGAAGATCTGCGCGGCGCTTTTATCGAGGCTCA
Source organism: Phytopseudomonas straminea (assembly GCF_900112645.1). Taxonomy (GTDB): domain Bacteria; phylum Pseudomonadota; class Gammaproteobacteria; order Pseudomonadales; family Pseudomonadaceae; genus Aquipseudomonas; species Aquipseudomonas straminea. The sequence goes on from NZ_FOMO01000010.1 coordinate 83,006, forward strand.
AGGGTCATGGACGAAGTTCCTTCACCGGCACGGAGCGCCTTTTCAGCCATCTCTTGCCCAGTGAATCCATCGTGAATATTCGACGCCCCTTCGCCAGCCTTGCCCTGGCCTGCCTGTTCATCGTTTCTCCGCTGGTGGCCTCCGCCGCCACCGCGCCTGCCAAGCAGGAACTCGCCTCCGGCAGTGCCCTGCTGGTCGACCTGAATACCAACAAGGTCTTGTACTCCAGCAACCCGGACATGATGGTGCCGATCGCCTCGGTGACCAAGCTGATGACCGCCATGGTCACCCTGGATGCCAAGCTGCCGCTCAACGAGGAGCTGCCGGTGATCATCCGTGACGTGCACGAGATGCGCGGCGTGTATTCGCGCGTGCGCATCGGCAGCGAGATCAGCCGCCGCGAAATGCTCCTGCTGACCCTGATGTCGTCCGAGAATCGCGCGGCCTCCAGCCTGGCCCATCACTACCCGGGCGGCGTCACTGCCTTCGTCGCGGCCATGAACGCCAAGGCCCGCGCCCTGGGCATGACCCACACCCGCTACGTGGAACCGACCGGCCTGTCCGAGCACAACGTGTCCACCGCCAACGATCTGGTGAAGCTGCTCAAGGCAACCCGTAGTTACCCGCTGATCGGCGAGCTCAGCTCCACCCCGGAAAAGACCGTGGCCTTCCATAAACCCAACTACACCCTGGGTTTCCGCAACACCAACGGGCTGACCCGCAAGCAAGGCTGGGACGTGCAGCTGACCAAGACCGGCTTCACCAACAGCGCCGGTCACTGCCTGGTGATGCGCACCACCATGGCCGGCAAGCCGGTGGCCTTCGTGGTGCTCGACGCCTTCGGTAAGTACACCCACATGGCCGACGCCAGCCGCCTGCGCAAATGGGTGGAAACCGGCAAGGTTACTCCAGTGGCGCCCGCCGCCCTGGCCTACAAACAGCAACGCGCTTCGCAGCGCCAGCTGCAGGCGTCGCAGTAAGCGCTAACGCGCCTGCCAAAGCGGATCGGCTGCCAGCCGCTCGGCGATGAAATCCAGCAGCGTACGCAGCGCCGGCAGCATTTGCCGGCGCGATGCGTAGATGGCGTGAATACCCAGGGACTGCGGCTGCCAGCCTGGCAGCACACGCAGCAATCGCCCTGCTTCCAGTAGCGGCGCCGCGGCATACAGTGGCTGCATGCAGATGCCGCCGCCGCTTACCGCCGCCTCCAGCAGCACCGCCGTGTCGTTGCTACTCAGGTTGCCCGTCACCGGCACCTGCATTTCCCCTTGCTCACCCGTGAAGTGCCACAGGTTGCGACCGAAATAGCTGTAGGTCAGGCAATTGTGCGCGGTCAGTTCTTCCGGCTGGCGCGGTGTACCGGCACGCGCAAGGTAGCTCGGCGCCGCGCACACCACCGAATGGCAGTCGCCCAGATGACGGGCGATCTGGTTGGGTTCCAGCTGATTGGTGATGCGCAGCGCCAGGTCGATGCGTTCCTCGACCAGGTTCACCGCCTGGCTGCCGATCAGCACATCCACCGAGGTCTTCGGGTAGCGCGCCAGATAATCCACCAGCACCGGGCTCAGCCAGGTTTGCGCAAACGACTGGCTGGTGGCGATGCGCAAGTTGCCGCTTGGCCCGTCGCTAGCCTTGAGGCCGGTGGCCTGCATCATCTCGGCGGTATGCAGCATTTCCCGGCAGTGCGGCAGCAGCTCGTGACCGACTTGGGTGAGGCTCAGCTTGCGCGTGGTGCGGTGCAAAAGGCGTGCGCCGACCCAGCCTTCCAATTCGGCCAGGTAGCGCGAGACCATCGCCCGCGACAGGTCCAGATGCTCGGCAGCGGCCGTCTGGCTGCCGCGATCCACCACCTCGACGAAGACGCGGGTTGCCGTGAGTCTGTCCATGATTTGCTCGTTTCATGCAACGGTGTAGCGGCGATTATGCGGCTTTTTGAGGCGTTGCACGCGGGTAAGCTCATGCCTCGTCCATCGGTGCGCTGCAGTGCCTGCCGATGCCTCCTTGCCCGTCACAGTGGAGCCTCACATGAAAGTCGTCATTCTGGGTATCAGTGGTCGCGTCGGCTCGCGGCTGAGTCATGAACTGCTGCAGCGTGGTCATCAGGTTATCGGGATCGCCCGCGACGTAAGCAACGTGCCGGCCCAATCCGGTCTTACCCTGGCCAGCGCCGATGTGGCCGATGTCGAGCGCCTGGTGCCGTTACTCAAGGGGCACGATGCGGTGGTCAGTACCACACGCTTCGTTGGCAGCGATGCCTCGAGCCTGATCGCTGCGGTGAAGGCCGCTGGCGTACCGCGTCTGCTGGTGGTTGGCGGCGCGGGCAGCTTGGAAGTGGCGCCTGGTGTCGCGCTGATCGACACGCCGCAATTTCCGGCGGCCTACAAGGAGGAAGCGAGCGCGGGGCGGGATTTCCTCAACGTGCTGCGTGGCGAGCAGGCGCTGGACTGGACCTTCCTGTCGCCCTCGGCACTGTTCGAGCCGGGCCAGCGCACCGGGCGTTTCCGCCTCGGCAGCGACAGCCTGCTGGTCGATGCCGACGGCAACAGCGCGATCTCCATGGAGGATTACGCCATCGCCCTGGTCGATGAGCTGGAACAGGCCAAGCATTCGCGCAAGCGCTTTACCGTCGGTTATTGAAGGCCAATTGTCGTCAATGCGCGGCTTGGACCAAGCCGCGCGTTTACCTCAACCTGAGCTATTCAGGTGCTTCTCCATTGGCTGGTAAACCAGCCCCGCGAATTCGCCTACCGCGCCACTGCATATGAAACCAAAGCGTTCATAAGCCGTTACCGAAGAAAGCGATGCCCTGACCGTAATAACATCGCTTCTTGCATATTCAAGCGCTGTGCTCAGTAATTGCCTGCCAATACCACGCCGCTGGCAGGCGGGTTCGATGAACAGCATGGCAACATGGCGGCCTTCCTTGAGTTCGATTACGCCCTGTATCGCGGCTGCGTCGGTAAATACCAGCATCAGATTGTCGCCATGCATACGGCTGGCGAAGCTGTCCGCTGCAGCAACGTTGGTGAAGGTCTCTACGCCTTGCTCTGATAACCCGGGCGCGACCGCTTCACTGAATGCTCTGAGGCAAATCGCACTGACGAACTCCAGATCATCGCGTTCGATCTTTCGTATGGGCATAGACCATTCCTTGGTGTTGGTGAAATGACCGGCACTTAACGCCACGACCATCGAACATACGTCAGGAGAGGCAGGTTTAGAACCGTTGCTTGGGCGGGACCGCCGGTCCACCTTACGTGCAGATAATAAAAAACCGCTGCACCCGACTCGGGGCAGCGGTTTTTTGTTTTGGCGCAGGGTGCTTAGCGGCGGGCGCTGCGCACACCTTCGGCCAGTTGGCTGCACAGCTCGAGCACGCCGTCGATGGCCTGCTGATCATTGCCGGCCGCCTTGGCGATCTGGTCGATCAGCGCCGAGCCGACCACCACACCGTCGGCCAGGCGGGCGATGGTCGCCGCGTGTTCCGGGGTGCGGATGCCGAAGCCGATGCTGATCGGCAGGTCGGTGTGGCGGCGCAGACGGGTGACCGCTTCCTGCACGTGTTCCACGGTTGCCGAACCTGCGCCGGTAACACCCGCCACCGACACGTAGTAGACGAAGCCCGAGCTGCCGGCGAGTACGGTCGGCAGGCGCTTGTCGTCGGTGGTCGGGGTGGTCAGGCGGATGAAGTCGATACCCGCGGCCTGGGCCGGGTCGCACAGGTCACGGTTATGCTCCGGCGGCAGGTCGACCACGATCAGGCCGTCGACGCCGGCCTCCTGGGCATCGGCGATGAAGCCCTCGACGCCGTACTTGTGGATCGGGTTGAAGTAACCCATCAGCACCAACGGCGTGGTGCTGTCGTCCTGGCGGAACTCACGGACCATCTGCAGCGTCTTGGCCAGGTTCTGCTTGGCGGCAAGCGCGCGGATATTGGCCAGCTGGATCGCCGGGCCATCGGCCATCGGGTCGGTGAACGGCATGCCCAGCTCAATCACATCAGCGCCGGCTTTCGGCAGACCCTTGAGGATCTTCAGCGAGGCGTCGTAGTTCGGGTCGCCAGCAGTGACGAAGGTCACCAGGGCGGCGCGGTTCTGTTCTTTCAGCTCGGCGAAGCGCGTCTGCAGGCGGCTCATATGTGTTCTTCCTGTTCGTCGAAGTGGTGCATGACGGTCTGCATGTCCTTGTCGCCGCGGCCCGAGAGGTTGAGCACCATCAGGTGATCCTTGGGCAGGGTCGGGGCGCGCTTGAAGACTTCAGCCAGGGCGTGGGACGACTCCAGCGCCGGGATGATGCCTTCCAGGCGGCAGCACTGGTGGAAGGCGGCGAGCGCCTCCTTGTCGGTGATCGAGGTGTACTCGACGCGGCCGATGTCGAACAACCAGGCGTGCTCAGGACCAATGCCGGGATAGTCGAGGCCGGCGGAAATCGAGTGGGCGTCGATGATCTGGCCGTCGTCGTCCTGTAGCAGGAAGGTGCGGTTGCCGTGCAGCACGCCCGGTACCCCGCCGTTCAGGCTGGCGGCATGCTTGCCGGTTTCCACGCCGTGGCCGGCCGCCTCGACGCCGATGATCTGCACCGACTTGTCGTCGAGGAACGGGTGGAACAGGCCCATGGCATTGGAACCACCACCGATACAGGCGACCAGCGAATCCGGCAGGCGGCCTTCCTGCTCCTGCAACTGGTCGCGGGTTTCCTTGCCGATCACAGCCTGGAAGTCGCGCACCATCGCTGGATACGGGTGCGGGCCGGCCACGGTGCCGATGATGTAGAAGGTGCTGTCGACGTTGGTCACCCAGTCGCGCAGGGCTTCGTTCATCGCGTCCTTCAGGGTGCCGGTGCCGGCGGTGACCGGAATCACCTCGGCGCCGAGCAGCTTCATGCGGAAGACGTTGGCCTGCTGGCGATCGATATCGGTGGTGCCCATGTAGATCACGCACTGCAGGCCGAAGCGCGCGGCGACGGTGGCGGTGGCCACGCCATGCATGCCGGCGCCGGTCTCGGCGATGATGCGCTGCTTGCCCATGCGCTTGGCCAGCAGGATCTGGCCGATGCAGTTGTTGATCTTGTGCGCGCCGGTGTGATTGAGCTCCTCACGCTTCAGGTAGATCTTCGCGCCGCCGCAGAACTCGGTCAGCCGCTCGGCGAAGTACAGCGGGCTTGGGCGGCCCACGTAGTCGCGCTGGAAGTAGGCCAGCTCCTTGGCGAACTCGGGATCGGCCTTGGCCTTTTCGTACTCGGCGGCCAGGTCGTGGATCAGCGGCATCAGCGTCTCGGCGACGTACTGACCGCCAAACGCGCCGAACAGGCCGGTGGCGTCGGGGCCGTTGCGAAGTGAAGTCATGGGAGTCTCCTGTGAATTCAGCGGCCGTGGTCGGCCTGCCAGCCAGATGGCTTGGCGTCGATGGTGGCCAGACTAACGCTGCCGCGTTGCTCGGAAAAGCGATTAGTTTTAACGGATGGGTGAGTAAATATCACATATCTATGGTTCTGTTGTTGATGATCAGCTGTGCGGGGTGTCGCAATTATCGAGGCTATAAGGCCTGGCCATTGGCGTTGTCAGCGGGTTGGCCGATAATCCCTCAATCATGATTTTTACGCACAGGTAGGGAACGCCCATGAAAACAGCTTGGTTGTGGATATTTCCCGGGATCGGCGCGCTGATGCTGGCCGGGGCGGTCGGCATTCAGGTGGCGCGCTTCAGCGATCAGGCACAGATGACGCGCGCCGAGGGTTCGGTGGTGGATATCGAGGGCGGTTGCCCGACGGTGTCGTTCACCAGCCTCGATGGCACCCTGGGCGAGTACCACAGTGGCACTTGCAGCACGCCGCCGTCGTTCGATATCGGCGAGCGGGTGACGGTGTATTACGACCCGCAGAACCTCGAGCGGGCGCGGATCGACAGCTTCGAGCAGAACTGGATTGGCAGCCTGATCCTCGGCGGTATCGGCGCGGTATTTCTGCCGCTTGGCCTGCTGTTCGTGTTGCCGCCGCTGCTTGGCAAGCGCCGCGCTGCCGAATTGCTGGTCACCGGTACACCGGTTCAGGCCGAGGTGGTGGATGTCGAACTCAATGGCGGACTGAGCATCAATGGCCGTAACCCGTACCGCATCGTCGCCCAGTGGCTGAACCCGCAGACCAACAAGCTGCATGTGTTTCGCAGTGAAAACCTGTGGTTCGATCCGGGCCCCTATATCAGCGAGTCGCTGGTCACGGTGATGATCGATCCGCAAAACCCCAAGCGCTACAGCATGGACACGCGTTTTCTGCCCGAGTTGGCGGACTGACGTGGCCCAGGACCTGCCGTCACTCAATGCCCTGCACGCCTTCGAGGCAGCGGCGCGGCTGGGCAGCGTCAGCCGTGCGGCGCTCGAACTGCACGTCACCCACGGCGCGGTAAGCCGGCAGATCCGCACCCTGGAGGAGCAGCTTGGCGTGTCGCTTTTCGCCAAGGACGGGCGCGGGCTGAAGCTGACCGAGGCGGGCTTGCGCCTGCGGGACGTGAGCGGCGAGACCTTCGCCCGGCTGCGCCAGGTCTGCGGCGAGCTGCGCCAGCGCGAGGCGGACATGCCCTTCGTGCTCGGTTGCCCGGGCAGCCTGCTGGCGCGCTGGTTCATTCCGCGCCTGGACCGCCTCAACAGCGCGCTGCCGGATCTGCATTTGCAGCTGTCCACCAGCCAGGGCGAGCTGGACCCGCGCAGCCCTCAGGTCGACGCCACGCTGCTGTACGCAGAGCCGCCCTGGCCGGCGGACATGCAAGTGTTCGAGCTGGCGCGCGAGTCCATCGGCCCGGTGCTCAGCCCGCAACACCCGCGCTTTACCGAGCTGAGCGCGGCAGCGCCGGGCGCCTTGCTGAATGAAGCCCTGTTGCATACCACCTCGCGGCCCCAGGCCTGGCCGCAGTGGCTGGCCGCGATGCACCTCGACCCAGCGGCGATGCGCCTCGGCCAGGGCTTCGAGCACCTCTACTATCTGCTCGAAGCGGCGAGCGCCGGCCTCGGCGTGGCCATCGCGCCGCTGCAGCTGGTGGCCGATGACCTCAAGGCGCGGCGGCTGGTGGCACCCTGGGGCTTCGTCGAGACTGACGCGCGCCTGGCGCTATGGGTGCCCGAGCGACGTAGCGGCGGGCGCGCCGAGCGGCTGGCCGACTGGTTGCGAAGTGAGTTGCAAATCGCGCAGTGAGCCTCAGGCTGGCGAGAACCTTCGCTGATCGGCATCGGTCATAACGTCGGCCCCGCGATCTGCTTCGGGCCATGACCGAGAGAGGGATTTGTCGATGAACCGTATGCAAAAGCTGGGCGGCCTGCTGGCCGGTATGGCGTTAACCGCGCTGGCGCAGGCCGAGCCACTGAATATCGAGGGAATTGGCCTGTCGCGCGATATCTCCTGCAAAGGCCAGGACGTGAACATCTCCGGCAACGCCAACGTAATTCACCTCAAGGGCGATTGCGGCGCGGTGGAGGTTTCCGGCTCGGAACACAAAGTGACGCTGGGCACGGCCAAGTCCCTCAGCGTTTCTGGTGCCGAGCATGAAGTGGTGGCCGAGCGCGTCAATGCGCTGAGTGTCGATACCCTTAACAATCAGGTGCGTACCGCGGTCGTCGCGGGTGAGCAGTCGACACCGATAACGGTTGCGGGTACTGGGCAAAAGCTGGATCTGCGCCTCGAGGGCGAGACCAGACTGGACGTCAGTGGGATCGAACAGCAGGTGCGCTGGAGTAGCGATGAGCCGCAGGTGCAGCTATCGGGCGCCGACAACAAGGTCGAGCGCCAATAGAAACGGGCGCCCCGGAGAGGGGCGCCGCGGTATTTACTCCACGTCGGTGAACTGGATGATTTCCACCCAGTAGCCGTCCGGGTCCTTGATAAAGGCGATGTTGCGCATGCGGCCGTCGGTGAGGCGCTTCTGGAAGTCCACACCGAGGTCTTCGAAGCGCTGGCAGGCAGCCTTGATATCCGGCACCGCCACGCACAGGTGACCAAAGCCGCGCGGGTCGCTGTTGCCGCTGTGGTAGGAAAACTCCGGATCCTTCTCGGTGCCGTAGTTGTAGGTCAGCTCCAGCACGCCGGGAATGGATTTGCGCCACTCGTGACGGGCTTTCGGGTCGGCCGGGATCTGCGACTTGTCGGCAATCAGTGCCAGAAAGTAGAGGCTGAATTCGGCATCCGGGAAATCGCTCTTCTCCAGCAGCGTGAAGCCCAGCACGCGGGTGTAGAAGTCCAGGGACTTCTCGAGATCCTTCACGCGGATCATGGTGTGGTTGTAGACGAAGTCCGCGGTGGCGACGTCGGGCTTGCCGGTCACGCCGGGCAGTTTGTTGAGTTCGTCGAGGGTCATGGGCGTCTCCATCAGGTGAGTGGACAATTCAAAAAGTCATGAGGTCAGTAGATGGCCTCGTGAGGTGTGTTTTTCAAGGTGGTGGCTAGAGCAACTGTTTGGATTACCTTGTGGGAGCGGGCCATGCCCGCGATTCCTTTCGCGGGCATGGCCCGCTCCCACAGGTACTGCATCAAACCTCCAAAGTAATCAGTTCAGCCCGCACCCCGTCCTCATCGATATGCAGCAGGGCCACCCCAATCGGCAACTTGAACCGCTGTGGGCCGGCGCTGCCGGGGTTGAGGTAGAGCACACCATCGCGCACGTCATGCAACGGCTTGTGCGAATGCCCGGCGATCACCACATCGATACCTTCGGCCTTGGGGTCGATGGCCAGCTGCTTGAGGTCGTGCAGTACATACAGACTGATCGCGCCAAAGCGCAGTGTCAGGTGCTCGGGAATGCCGTCGGCCCAGGCGTCACCATCGTTATTGCCGCGTACAACCGACAGCGGCGCGATGCGTTCGAGCTCGGCAAGGATCTGCGGCCCGCCGATATCGCCGGCGTGAATCAGGTGGTCGACGCCCTCAAGCGCCGCCAGCGCCTGGGGCCGCAACAGGCCGTGGGTGTCGGCGATCAGGCCAATCTTCATGGGTTCTCCTGCATGGTCTTTCTAGGAGCAGCCCCGCCCGCGATGCGTTCCGTAAACCGTAGCCCGGGTCGAGCGAAGCGACACCCGGGGCTCTGCCCCAGAAACAGAAAACCCGGCACAAGGCCGGGTTTTCATTTACAGCGCGACAGGGATCAGTCTTCCAGCATCGCCTTGTTGCGTACCGCGCCCTTGTCGGCGCTGGTGGCGAGCAGGGCGTAGGCTTTCAGGGCGGTGGTTACCTTGCGCGGACGCTGCTCGGCCGGCTTCCAGCCCTTCTTGTCCTGCTCGTGACGGCGATGGGCGATTTCCTCGTCGCTGACCAGCAGGTTGATCGAGCGGTTGGGGATGTCGATCAGCACCTTGTCGCCATCCTTCACCAAGCCGATGGCGCCGCCGGCAGCCGCTTCCGGCGAGGCGTGGCCGATGGACAGACCCGAAGTGCCGCCCGAGAAACGGCCGTCGGTGAGCAGGGCGCAAGCTTTGCCCAGGCCCTTGGATTTCAGGTACGAGGTCGGGTAGAGCATTTCCTGCATGCCCGGGCCGCCTTTCGGGCCTTCGTAGCGGATGATGACGATGTCGCCTTCCTTCACTTCGTCATTGAGGATGCCGCGCACAGCGCTGTCCTGGCTTTCGAAGATCTTGGCGTTGCCCTCGAACACGTGGATCGACTCGTCGACGCCGGCGGTCTTCACCACGCAGCCGTCCAGGGCGATGTTGCCGTACAGCACGGCCAGGCCGCCTTCTTTCGAGTAGGCATGCTCGAAGCTGCGGATGCAGCCGTTCTCGCGGTCGTCGTCGAGGGTTTCCCAGCGGGTCGACTGGCTGAACGCGGTCTGGGTCGGGATGCCCGCCGGACCGGCCTTGAAGAAGTGGTGCACGGCTTCGTCATCGGTCTGGGTGATGTCCCACTGGGCGATGGCTTCGGCCATGGATTTGCTGTGCACGGTCGGCAGATCCGTGTGCAGCAGGCCGCCACGGGCCAGCGAACCGAGGATGGAGAAGATGCCGCCGGCGCGGTGCACGTCTTCCATGTGGTACTTCTGGATGTTCGGCGCCACCTTGCACAGCTGCGGCACCAGACGCGACAGACGATCGATATCGCGCAGGTCGAAGTCCACCTCGGCTTCCTGGGCCGCGGCCAGCAGGTGCAGGATGGTGTTGGTCGAACCGCCCATGGCGATGTCGAGCATCATGGCGTTTTCGAACGCCTTGAAGTTGGCGATGTTGCGCGGCAGCACCGAGTCGTCGCCTTCGCCGTAGTAACGTTTGCACAGCTCGACGATGGTGCGGCCAGCCTGCAGGAACAGCTGCTCACGGTCGCTGTGGGTGGCCAGGGTCGAGCCGTTGCCCGGCAGGGCCAGGCCCAGCGCTTCGGTCAGGCAGTTCATCGAGTTGGCGGTGAACATGCCGGAGCACGAACCGCAGGTCGGACAGGCGCTGCGCTCGTATTCGGCGACTTTCTCGTCCGAGGCGGTGCTGTCGGCAGCGATCACCATGGCGTCGACCAGGTCCAGGCCGTGGCTGGCCAGCTTGGTCTTGCCGGCTTCCATCGGACCGCCGGAGACGAAGATCACCGGGATGTTCAGGCGCAGGGCGGCCATCAGCATGCCGGGGGTGATCTTGTCGCAGTTGGAGATGCAGACGATGGCGTCGGCGCAGTGGGCGTTGACCATGTACTCCACGGAGTCGGCGATGATCTCGCGGCTCGGCAGCGAATAAAGCATGCCGTCGTGGCCCATGGCGATGCCGTCGTCGACGGCGATGGTGTTGAATTCCTTGGCCACGCCGCCGGCTTTCTCGATCTCGCGGGCGACCAGCTGGCCCAGGTCCTTCAAGTGCACGTGGCCGGGCACGAACTGGGTGAAGGAGTTGGCGATGGCGATGATCGGTTTCTTGAAGTCTTCGTCCTTCATCCCGGTGGCGCGCCACAGGGCGCGGGCGCCGGCCATGTTGCGGCCGTGGGTGGAGGTCTTCGAGCGGTAATCAGGCATGACGGATTCCTGCGGCTAATCAGGTAGGCATTGATAGGTGGGTGAGCGGATCAGCGGCAGGTGACCGCGAAGCAAGGTGGCATGGCGCACGACGGGATCTCCGTCTGCCTGCCCGGGCTCACAGCCCGCCGAAGGGTGGCTGGCGGGAAATGCCCTGATTCTACGCCGCCCCAGTCGCCAAGGGAAAGGCTGGCGCCGGCCCAAAGCCCGGGGCTCCGCCAAGCGGAGCCCCGGCGGTTACCAGTCGTTGGCCGGCTGTTCGAGCGGCTGGCGCTCCAGGCGCAACTGCCACGCGGTGCTTTCTTCAAGGAGCTGCTGGTACTCGGCGGCCACTTCCCGGCCATCCAGGGCTTGGTCTACGTCGAAGATCTGCAGACCCTGGCGAGTGCTCAGGTAGAAGCGGCCACCGGCCAGGTATTGCAGCGCAAAGATGTCACTCGGCGGCACGTTCAGCGGATAGGCACGCAGCACCTGGCCGGTCTGCGCCGAACTGGCGAGGATGAACCCCTCGCTCAGGTGCAGGATCAGCGGGCTATGGCCGTCAGGGTCGATGAGGGCCATCCAGCCTGGCATCCCGGCCGCGGGCAGGTGGAACGGGACGCGCTCGCGCTGCCCCTGTTCCTGCGGGTAGAGCACGCCGTCCTCGTAGAGCAGCCAGATACGCCCCTGGGCATCGCGGCCCATCTGCTGCGCGCCGTCCTCACCGATCTCGCTGAGTTGCTGGCTGTCCAGGTCCAGGCGCATCGGCTGCGACGAGCTCGGCAGCAGGTAGAGGGCATCGCCCTGGCTGGACAGCAGCAGGGTTTCGCCTGTCGGTATGTAGGTGTTCTCGTAGCCCGCTGCGGGCAGTTGCAGGCGTTCGAGGCGCTTGCCGCTGGCCGCCTCGAGAATCGTCAGGCTGTTGTCGGCGCGATCCATCACGTACAGACGCCCCTCGTGCAGCAGCACACGACTGGGAAACCGTGCGGGCTCGTCGCTGACCGGCACGCTGTATTCGATCGCACCACTGGCCAGGTCGATACGGCTCACGGCGCCTTTGCTCAGGCCAAGCACGTAAGCCTTGCCGGCCGGCTCGTCGAGGGCCATATCGGTCACCCCTACACCCACGCACTCCGGGCCCGGGCAGCCCCACAGCTGGCCGCGTGCGTAAGGTTGGGTCAGCAGGGTACGCAGGGGCTGCTGGGTCGTCAGGTCGTACTCGATGATTTGCATATCAGCGTCGTTCTTCAGCAGGTAGACCCGCGAGGGATCGCTGCTCGGCACGATCCGCGCGACCACTGGCAGGTCGATGGCGAACCCCTGGGCCTGTTCGCCATCGACCCAGGTGCGGGGTGCCTGACGCTCCGCTTCGATGTGTGCCTTGAGGGTGTCGATGCGCCGGGTTTCCTGAACTTCATGCAGCGCCATCTGACGCAGTTCGTCCACGCGCGGGTTGTCGAACACCGGGTTGAGCAGGTTAAAGGTACCCAGCGCCAGTGCCAGCAGGGCGCCAACGGCAATACCGAGGCGCGCCGGCAGGCTGGTGCCCAGGCACAGCGGCAGGGTGGCCAGCAGGCCGAACAGGAAACCGCCAAGGTGGGCGGCGTTGTCGGTGCCCTGATCTATCAGGCCGTAAACCAGTGCCAGCAGCGGCACCAGCAGGGCGTTACGCAGCAGGCTGTCGCCCGCCTCGCCGGTGCCGCGCAGCTTGACGCTCAGGGCGATGGCCAGCTCGGCGCCGGCCAGGCTCATGATCGCCCCAGAGGCGCCGACGCTGACGAAGATCACCTGGGTGACCTGGCCGAAGAACGAGACCTGCTGCTGGTCGACGTGCACTGCCGCCGAGGCCAGGCTGGCGAATACGCCGCCGAGCAGGTACAGCAGCAGCCATTGCCAGCGCGCCAGCAGGCTTTCCAGGGTGACGCCGATCAGCAGCAGGGCGAGCATGTTCTGCCCCAGGTGCGCCAGCGAGGCGTGCAGGAACAGGTTGCTCAGCAGGCGCCCGTATTCGCCCGTTAACGTCAGGATGGCGATGTTGGAGCCCAGAGACATCAACTGGTCTTCCCCGAACGGCCCATAGCCGCCGAGCTGGCGCGCCTGCCAGAGGTACGCGGCGATAGTGACGAGGATCAGACTCAGGGTCAGCCAGGGGAGGCGCCAGCGCTTGAGGGGTTCCATGGACGGTGCAGTTCCTGTGCGAGGTCGGCGAACGCTGCGCGATTGTGCCGATTCCCGTGGGAAACGTCATCTGGATGTCCGGCGTTTCGAGGGGTCTCGCGAGGCCCGGCGCTAACCGCGCAGGATGGCTGCCGGGATCTGCTCCAGGGGAATTTCCTTGCTGACCGCACCGAGCTTCATGGCTTCCTTGGGCATGCCGTAGACCACGCAGCTGGCTTCGTCCTGGCCGAGGGTCAGGGCGCCGGCGTCGTACATCTCGCGCAGGCCGCGGGCGCCGTCGTCGCCCATGCCGGTCATGATGATGCCCATGGCGTTGGCGCCGGCAGCGCGGGCTGTGGAGCGGAACAGTACGTCCACCGAGGGCTTGTGGCGGCTGACCGGTGGGCCGTCGACTACGTCGACCACATATTGGGCGCCGCTGCGTTTGAGCAGCAGGTGGCGGCCACCCGGGGCGATCAGTGCGCGGCCGGGCACCACGCGGTCGCCATTGCGGGCTTCCAGAATCTCCAGTTCGCACAGCGCGTTGAGGCGCTCGGCAAAGGCGGCTGTGAAGCGCTCGGGCATGTGCTGGACGATGACGATCGCCGGGCAGACTCTTGGTAGGCGGGTGAGGATGTATTCCAGCGCCTGGGTACCTCCGGTGGAGGTGCCGATGGCGACGATGCGCTCGGTAGTGCGCGCCATGGCACTGCTGGCAGGTGGCAGGATGGCGTCGGCGCTGAGTTTGGCCTGGGGCGCGGGTGCAGCCGCCTTGTTGCTCAGCCGTTTGACGTTGGCACGGGCGGCGGCCTTGACCGCGTTGACCAGGTCATCGCTGGCGTTGACCAGGAATTTGCTCAGGCTGGCCTGGGGCTTGGTGACGATGCTAACCGCACCGGCCGACAGCGCCTGCATGGTAGTGGTGGCGCCCTTTTCGGTCAGTGTCGAGCAGATCACCACCGGCGTCGGGTGTTCGGCCATCAGCTTGCGCAGGAAGGTGATGCCGTCCATGCGTGGCATCTCGACGTCCAGCACGATCACGTCCGGCCACTGGCGCTGCATCTTGTCGAGGGCGAACAGCGGGTCTGCGGCGGTGCCGATGACCTCGATCGCCGGGTCGGCTGCCAGCACCTGGGAGAGCACCTGGCGCACCACGGCGGAGTCGTCGACGATCATCACTTTGATGCTTTTCATTGCGGTCGCTTTCCGGCAGGAGGTTCTTGGGCGGCGAGGGGCTGAGTCTGCTTCAGCGCGATCTGGCCGCTCCAGATATCGAAGATTAGATTGCGGTGGCCGAAGCCGCCGACATGTTCGCCGTGGCAGCCGATTTTCTTTTCGGCGAGCAGGCGGCGTGCGGCATCGATGTTCTGCTGGCCGACATGATTGCGACGGGCTTTCGCGAGCCCTGGGAACATGTGGCCGCCGCCCAATATACGCGCCTGGTACTCGGTCAGCTTGGTACCGCTCTGGGCGATGGCTTCGCACAGCAGGCTCATCACCTCGTCGGCATAGCGGCCATCGCGCTGCTTGGCCGGGCGGCCGCGGGTGGGCAGCATGAAATGGCACATGCCGCCCAGGCGCGCATGGGGGTGCCAGAGCACGATCGACACGCAGGAGCCCAGCAGCGTGCGCACGCGGGTGTAAGGTCCGCCGAAGTGATAGTCGCCGGGGTTGAGATAGACCTCGGCGATGGAGGGGCGATTAGGCATCTGGCTTGCGATAGATCGAGGGTTTGACGACCTTGAGCGTATCGTTGACGCCGTTCAGGCTTTCCGAATGGCTGATGATGAAGTGCCCGCCTGGGCGCAGATGTTTTATCAGACGATCTACCACCTGACGCTTGGTCTCGGCGTTGAAGTAGATCATCACGTTGCGCAGGAAGATCACGTCGAACAGGCCCACGTCCGGCAGCGTATTGTTGAGGTTGATCTGGGTGAAGCGCACGCGCTGGCGCAGCGATGGCGTGATCATCATCCGCCCCTGGTTCTCGTCGACGCCGCGTAGACAGTGTTTGACCAGCAAATGGCGGGGGATATTTTCGCTGTCGGCGAGCTCGTACACGCCACTGCGCGCCTGGTCGAGAATGCGCTGGCTGATGTCCGAGGCGAGGATCTCCCACGGCCTTTCACCGAGACGTTCGGCCAGCAGCAGGGCCAGGGTGTAGGGTTCCTCGCCACTGGAGCAGGCGCCGCTCCAGATCCGCAGCGGACGACCGCTGGGAATCGCACCGGGCTTTTGCAACAGCTCGCGCAGGAAGTCGAAGTGCTTGGGCTCGCGGAAGAAGTAGGTTTCGTTGGTGGTCAGCAGATCCACGCAGGTCTGCAGTTCCGTCTTGTCCTTGCCGACCAGACGAAAGTACTCGCCATAGGTAGCCATGCCAAGGGAGCGCAGGCGCTTGTTCAGGCGCCCGGCCACCAGCGGCTTCTTGGCGTCGGACAGGTGAATGCCGGCGATGTCGTGGATCAGCTGGCGGAACTGGTGGAACTCGATATCGGAGAGGGTGGCCTGGCTCGAGTCGCGCATCAGTTGCCGGCACCCTGTTGCTGTGCCTGGCTCAGCGCGACGTACTCCTCGGCCGAGATCACCCGGCCGATGTCGAGCATCACCACCAGGCGATCATCGAGTTTGCCCATGCCGCGGATGAAGTCGGCGCGGATACTGCCTCCGAAGGCCGGTGTCGGCTCGATGTGCTCGGCGCCCAGCTCGCGCACTTCGTTGACCGCATCGACCACGATGCCGATCACCTGGGTGTGTTCAGGGCCGGCGATTTCCAGAATCACGATGCAGGTGCGCGGGCCGATGCGGGTAGGTTGGCCGCCAAAGCGCTGGCCAAGGTCCACCACCGGCACCACGGCGCCGCGCAGGTTGATCACGCCGAGGATGCTTGGCGGCATCATCGGCACCGTGGTCAGCCGGCCGTAGCCGATGATCTCGCGCACCGCGCGGATCTCGACGGCGAACAGCTCCTGCGCCAATGTGAAGGTCAGGTACTGGCCCGACCCCGCCGTGGCGTTGTCGAGCAGCCGTGGCTCGGAACTCATGGCTTACTCCTGAAAGCGCACGTAGCCGGCCGGCAGACCGCCGCTGTGGCCGTCGTCGTCACGCGGCTGGCGCGTCGGGCCGTTGCCGCGGGCCGGTTGCTGACGGTTGCGCGGCGGGTTGGCGACGGTGATGCGCTCGCCGGTGCCGTTGAGGCGGAAGAAGTCCATCAGCTGTTGCAGCTGCTCGGCCTGACCGCTCATTTCCTCGGCGGTGGCCGCCAGCTCTTCGGAGGCCGATGCGTTCTGCTGGGTCAGCTCGCTGAGCTGGTTCATCGCCGTGCTGATCTGGCCGACGCCGCTGCTCTGCTCGTCGGAGGCCGCCGCGATTTCCTGCACCAGATCGGAAGTCTTGGCGATGGATGGCACGATCTCGTCGAGCAGGGTGCCGGCGCGTTCGGCCAGGGCCACGCTGTTCTTCGCCACTTCGCCGATTTCCTGAGCGGCCACCTGGCTGCGTTCGGCCAGCTTGCGTACTTCAGCGGCGACCACCGCGAAGCCCTTGCCGTGCTCGCCGGCGCGGGCCGCTTCGATGGCGGCGTTCAGAGCCAGCAGGTTGGTCTGGTAGGCGATGTCGTCGACGATGCCGATCTTGTCGGCGATGGTCTTCATGGCTCGCACGGTATCCTTCACCGCCTGGCCACCTTCGCCGGCTTCATTGGCGGCCTTGCTGGCCATGCCGTCGGTAACCCGGGCATTCTCGGTGTTCTGCGCAATGGACGCCGACATCTGTTCCATCGACGCGCTGGTTTCTTCCACCGAGGCAGCCTGCTCGGAGGCTGCCTGGCTCATGCTCTGGGCAGTGGAAGAGATCTCTTCCGAAGCGCTGGACAGTGAGTCGGCGGAGCTGCGCACTTCGGCGATGATCTGCGTCAGGCGGGCGGACATGTTGCTGATCGAGGCCAGCATGCTGGTGGTGTCGTTGGGCTTGACCACCACCTGGGTGCGCAGGTCG
Organism: Phytopseudomonas straminea; assembly: GCF_900112645.1. GTDB lineage: Bacteria > Pseudomonadota > Gammaproteobacteria > Pseudomonadales > Pseudomonadaceae > Aquipseudomonas > Aquipseudomonas straminea. The sequence goes on from NZ_FOMO01000010.1 coordinate 100,095, forward strand.
CCCTCGGCGATGCGGGTCACCACTTCGGCGGCATAGGCCGGCTCGCCGCCCAGTTGCTTGAGCAGGCTGCGGGTGATCAGCCAGCCGAGCAGGATGGAGATGAAAATGGCGACACCGCCGATCAGCGAGAGCTGCAGACGCGATTCTTGATAGAGCTGGGCAGCGCCTTCGGCATCCTGGTCCATCAGCTCGCTTTGATACTTGACGAGCGCGCTAGCTGCCGTGAGCAACTCGTTGTTGGCTGGAATGATGTCGCTGTACAGGTAGGCTTCTGCACGCTCTGGATCGTTCAACAGCTTGAACATCTCGTCATAGCGTTTGCCTACCTCGGCGCGGGCAGCGTTGACGCGTGCCAGAAACTCTTTGCCCTGGGGCGAGGTGACGGTGCGATCCAGTTCTTCGGTCGCCGCTTTGCGACGCTCACGGCTGGCTTCCAAAAGGCCGAGGTTCTTGCGATCAGCGTCGTCATCGTCGAGCAGAATGATGTCGCGAATGTAGCGCCCCTGATTCAGGGTCTCTTCCTTGATAACGTTGGCTTCGCGGATCTTTACGTAGCGATCCTTGATGATCATGTCATTGGAGTCGTTGATCGCGCTCATGCGCGTCAGGCCCAGCACCAAGGCGATCAGCAGCAGCACGATGACCGTGCCGAAACCGAGGCCGAGCTTTGTGGACACACGTAGGTCTTTGAACATGGTTGCTTCCCTCTGTGATGCTTGGCTGCCCGATCAGGCGGACAATGCGTTGTTGCCGTCTGGCAGAGCCGCAATCTCGGCAACCGCAAGGGCGTTCTCGATGGCCAGCAGGATGATGAAATCATCCTCGCGGTGAACCATCGCCTGAATGAAGTCGCTGCGAATCGCGTTGCCGAAGGCCGGTACCGGATTCATTTCCGCCGGGGCGACCTCCAATACCTCGCTGACGGCATCGACGAGGATGCCGAGTATCTGCGGGGCGTCGGGCTGGGGGACTTCGACGATGATGATGCAGGTGCGGCGGTCGATCTGCGTCTTGGCGTGGTTGAAGCGCAGGCTCAGGTCGATGACCGGCACCACGGCGCCGCGCAGGTTGATCACGCCATGTACGCAGCGGTTGGCCATCGGCACCTTGGTGGTGCGCTGGTACTCGATGATTTCCCGCACGCACAGCCCGTCCAGGGCGTAGCGCCGGTCGTGCAGGATGAAGCTCAGGTACTGGTGCACCAGCTCTTCGCCCGCGGCGCCTTGCGGGTTGCTGGCAGTGGTCACAGTGAGTTCACTCATGGGCGTAGACCTGGGCGGATTCGTGATGCGCGACGCTGCGCGGCGCGGCCAACTGGTTGAGCAGTCGGGGTATGTCGAGAATCAGTGCGACGGTGCCATCACCGAGAATGGTGAAACCGCCAAGTTCGCTGCAGCCGGCGAAGATCTTGCCCAGGGGCTTGATCACCGTCTGGAACTCGCCGGCTAGCTGGTCGACCACCAGGCCTGCGCGCAGCCCTGCCTGGCGCACCACCACCACACTTTCTCGGCGCGGCGGCTGGCTTTCGTCCTCGAACAGGTCACGCAGGCGCACGATGGGCAGCATCTGCCCGCGCAGCTCCAAGTGGCCGCGCTTGAACGAGGTGTCGGCGGGCAGCTCGATGCATTCTTCTACCAGTTCCAGGGGAATCACGTAGCCGGCCTGGCCGACACTGACCAGGAACCCGTCGATGATCGCCAGGGTCAGTGGCAGGCGGATGCGAATGCGCGTGCCCTGGCCGAGGGTGCTGTCCAGGTCGATGGTGCCTCGCAGAGCGGCGATGTTGCGCTTGACCACGTCCATGCCGACGCCGCGGCCGGACAGGTTGCTCACCTGCTCGGCGGTGGAGAAACCTGGCTCGAAAATCAGTGCGAAAGTTTCCTTTTCCGATAGCGTCTGGCCTTCGCCGATCAGGCCGCGCTCGCGGGCCTTGGCGATAATTCGCTGAGCATCCAGACCGCCGCCGTCGTCACTGACTTCCAGCACGATGCTGCCGGCGTCGTGGTAGGCATTTAGCGATACCTTGCCCTGGGCCGGCTTGCCGCGCGCCAGGCGGGTTTCTACCGACTCGATGCCATGGTCCATGGCGTTGCGTACCAAGTGCGTGAGTGGGTCGGTGATCCGCTCGACCACGGTCTTGTCGAGCTCGGTTTCGCCGCCGCTGATGGACAGGGCGATGTCCTTGCCGATCTCGCCTGCTACGTCACGTACCACCCGCTGAAAGCGGTTGAAGGTGCTGCCGATCTGCACCATGCGCAACGGCAGGGCCGAGTCGCGGACTTCCTCGACCAGCCGCGAGAGCAGCTCGGTGGCTTCGAGCATTTCCGGGTGGCCGCAGTTCTGGGCGGTCATTCGCGCCCCGGCACCGGCGATAATCAGCTCGCCGACCAGGTCGATGAGCTTGTCCAGCTTGCCGGCATCGACGCGGATCAGGCTGTTCTCGTTGCTGCGGTTTTCCTTGATCTGTTGCTGCTTCTGCAGCGCGGCGGCCACTACGGGCGGTTGTACCAGGCTTTCCTCGACCAGCACACGGCCGATCGGGCGTGGCTCGTCGCGCTCCTGACCCTGCACCTGGGTGTGCAGCACTTCCTGCAGCTCGTTGGCGGTCAGGGTGCCGCAGCGCATGAGGATCTCGCCCAGGCGCATGTCTTCTTCCGGCAGCGCGCGGATCAGTTCCAGGTACTGCTCGGACTTGCTGTTGGGCGGTAGGATGCGGATCAGGCTATCTTCGCGCACGAATTCGAAGGCGCCTTCGATGGTGGCCTTGTCGGCGTCGCTGACGAAGGCCATTTCAAAACCCAGGTAGCAGGTTTCCGGGTCCATTTCGGCGGCGACCGGAATGCGGTCGAGCAGCGGCACGATGCTGACGATCTTGCCGAAGGTGCTCAGGTAGCGGAACAGGCCCAGCGGGTCCATGCCATTACGCAAGGTGTCTGGGCCGAAACGCAGGGACAGGTGCCAGTGATCAGCGCCGACACCCTCACCATGGCCGCGCTCGATACGGGTAGCGGTGGCCGGCATCGGCTCGGCGGCCGGTGCGGGATCCAGATAACCGGACAGCTGTTCGGCCAGCTGCTGGTGGACAATCTGCGTGTCCTCTTCGAGCGTCTCCAGATCGGCGCCGCTGTCGACCAGGGCTACCAGGCGCGCCAGGTGGTCGCCGACCTGCAGAAACAGCGCGGTCATGTCCTTGTCGAAGCGCAGCTCGCCGTTGCGCACGCGGTCCAGCACGCTTTCGGCGATATGGGTGAAAGCGACGATCACGTCGAGACCGAACAGGCCGGCCGAGCCCTTGATGGTGTGGGCGGCGCGGAAAACCGCATTGATGGTGTCGGCGTCGTCGGGATCGTTTTCCAGCTGCAGCAGGGCTTCTTCCATCTGCTGCAGCAGTTCCTGACTTTCGGCGATGAAGACCTGCAGCACTTCGTCCATGTTCATGGTGATTACTCGCTCGCCGGCTTGATCAGGATGGGATCGCCGAAGAAGGTGCCCAGCCCGCTCAACTCGAACGCCTCGATCACCGCCGGGCTGTGGTTGGTCAGGCGCAGGTCGCAGTTCATGCGCGCCGCTTCCTGCTTGGCCAGGATCAGCAGTTGAAGGCCGGCGCAGTCCAGCTCGTCGACGGCGCCGAGGTCGAGCTCCACTTCCACATCGCTGGCCAGCGCCTGCGTCAGCAGCTGCATGTGCTCGGTGGCGCTGTAAATGGTCAGGCCGCCTTCCAGTGGCAGGATGCGGTAGAGATTCTCCGCCGGCGCGTCGGTCATGGCAGGATCAGCTTGGAAACGGCGGTGAGCATCTGCGCCGGCTGGAAGGGTTTGACCACCCAGGCCTTGGCGCCCGCAGCGCGGCCTTCTTCTTTCTTGGCTTCGCCGGCTTCGGTGGTCAGCATGATCACCGGGGTGAACTTGTAGGCGGGCATCTGCTTGACGTTCTTGACGAAGGTGATGCCGTCCATATTGGGCATGTTCACGTCACTGATGATCAGGTGCACCTTGCGGCCGTCGAGTTTGCTCAGCGCATCCTTGCCGTCGCAGCCTTCGATGACCTGATAACCGGCCCCCTTGAGCGTAATGCTGACGACCTGGCGGATGGAGGCGGAGTCGTCGACGATGAGTACGGTCTTGCTCATGGGAAACCTCAAAAAAACGTGATGTCGGAGTCGTTGCTTTTGGCGCTGCTTTTTTCACCCCGATGAATCTGGTGCTGCTCGGGGGTGGTGTAGGTCTGAGACAGCTCGGCTAGCCAGCGGTCGGCGTCCAGCGCGGGAGGCGCGAGATTCTGCTGGCGCTGCGCGCTGCGGTTCTGGATGTGGGCGTGCAGCTTGTCCTGGTCGGCGGCGATATGGCCGAGTGTCTGGCTGATGCGGTCCTGGAACTGCAGCGAGACCAGCACTTCGGAGATGTCCTGGGCGACCGATTCGCTCTGCGTGCGCATGGTTTCGTTGTGTTGAACGATGTCGCTGGCGTTTTGCTTGAAGCGACTGATCACCCCGGCGATTACTTCGCTGGCCTTGTTCAGGGTGGCGGTGTCGGTCTTGGTGTACTCCTGGGAAATGTCCAGGGTCTTGTGGATCGCATCGTTGACGATCACCACGGTCTCGCCGATGCGCTGGCCGGTATCTCCGGACATCGAGGACAGCTTGCGCACTTCATCTGCGACCACCGCGAAGCCGCGGCCACTCTCGCCAGCGCGGGCGGCTTCGATGGCGGCATTGAGGGCCAGCAGGTTGGTCTGCTTGGCGATGTTGGCCACATCCTGGGCCATGTCCTGCAGCTGGTCGGTGAAGCTGGAGAGTTGGGTGATCTCCTTGAGCAGCGACTCCTTGCTGGCCAGGGCGTCGCGCAGGGCGACGATGATCATGTCCAGCTCGTATTCGCTGCTCGACAGCAGCGCCACCAGACGCTTGCCGGCGTCGCGCTCGGTGCTGCCACCCAGGCTGCTCTGGATCCGCGTGGCCAATTGGGCGAAGCGCTCGCTCAGGGAGCTGATGGATTCTTCGGTATGGCTGCGGGCGTTCTCGATTTGTTGCGACCACAGCGGCAGCACCTGCTCGCACAGCTGTTCGACGCTTTCGTCCTGATTAGGCTGTGGCTCGTGGCTGTGCAGCTGCTCCGAGGATATCGAACCAGCGCTGCGGCGGCGCAGGGCAAAAACGACGACGGCGCTGGCGACCAGCAGAATGGCCAGGGCCGGCAAGGTGCCGAGCACGTGTTGGCCAACCAGAATCACAGCGGCGGTGCCTGCAATGACGATCAATAGGGGGGCTAGCAGAGGGGTGGAAAGGTCACGCATGTGAGGCTCCGTGGCGGACTGGGCGCAGACTCCACGGAACCGGCAAGGGGTGGGCTGGGCTCCAGCGCAGTGACCAAGCATTCCTTTGGATATCGGCAGCATGCATCAAGCATCTTCTTGGGGTGCATCGGTGTTGACTGATATTTATCTGGGTTTAGGCGCCGTAAAGACCTAGGGATTTCCTTAGGCTGTATCGGAATTCATTTGGTTAGAAGCAAAACGAATCAGGTCTGCATTCGTTGCAAAGCGCATCTTTTCCATCAGATTTATCTTATGGGTGCTGACTGTCTTGTTACTGATCGTCAATTGTTTGGCTATGTGATTAACGCTCAAGCCGGCCGCCAGTAGGCGCATGATCTGGAACTCTCGGTTGGTCAAACTGTCCAGTCCGCTCCTGTTGGCAGGCTTCAAGCTGCTCAAGGCAATCGGCTCGACCAGTTCTGGATCGATGAAACGATTGCCGGTACTCACTTTTCTGACTGCATCCACCAACACTTCCGGAGACTGGCCTTTGGTGAGATAGCCCGCCGCGCCGCTGCGCAGCGCGCGCAGGGCCAGTTGGGGATCGTGGTGCATGCTCAACACCAGTATGGGAGTCTTGGGGTATTGATGGCTGATGCGGGTGATCAGTGCTTCGCCGCTGAGGCCCGGCATGCTGAAGTCGAGCAGGAGCAGATCTGCCAGGGTACTGCGCAGCTTTTCCAGCGCCTGGGCGCCATCGGCAGCCTCCGCGACGACGCGGATGTCATCGTAGAATTCGAACAGACGCTTGAGGCCGGCGCGCATCAGCGCATGGTCGTCGGCGATCAGCAGCTTGATCATCAGAAAATCCTTAAAAACGCTGTGTAGCGCATGGGGCTGAAAAGTCTTGTCGGCTCGCCGCGTCGCTGGTGGTGCGCGGGCTTGTCGGTTGCGGCGGCAGATGAATGTCACGGGGGAGCGCGCTGATTCGTTGTAAGTCGTCGAACAGGCGAAGCGAGGTTGTTTTCAGGCCGCCTTGCGCACGGCTGACAGGGCTGCCGAACTGCGAAGCCATCAAGCTTTTGAAACGCAAGCAAGAGGTACGCTTGCGCTGCCGGTCGCGGACTGTCGTGTGGTTTTTTGCGCTGCGCCTGCGGTGGCGCAGGATGTCCGCTGCCGCGTTATCTGACGCGGGTTTCGGATGGCGCAGGTGGGAGAGTGTCGTCGCGTGTTTCACCTGAACTCTTCTCGCTTCCTATGCGGCGGTTGAACGGCGTGCTCTGGGCCTGCGCAGAATCTGCCGCTTTCTTAAGCGTAGACCCTGCAACCAGTGACGCCTGACGCGACTGCGTTGACGCCGCTGAAACAGACAGCAAGCGTCATGCCTATATGTCGGCAGCTGATGTCAGAACTGCAATACGCGCGAGTGGGATTTTTCGAGGCAGGGGAATCGACCCATTGTTCGGGCGATCGGTAGCGGCGAGGTGCGGGATCACGACACTGCGCCTAGGGGCGCATCAGCTGAGCGGGCCTGGGGTCACCAGGTACCGCTCTGCTGGAGTGGGCCTGCCGCGAGGCGTGGCAGGCGCCGCCGTCAGCTATTGGGCAGCAGGCGGCAGGTCAGGCTCTTGATGTAACGGGTTTCGGCGATGGCTGGGTGCACCGGGTGATCCGGGCCCTGGGCGCCGCGCTCGAGCAGCTGGATGTTGCGGTCCAAGTGGCGTGCGCTGGTCAGCAGGATGTTCTGCAGGTTGTCCTCGTCCAGATGCATGGAGCAGCTGGCGCTGACCAGAATGCCGTCCTTGTTGAGCAGGCGCATGGCGGTTTCGTTGAGGCGGCGATAGGCGGCCTCGCCGTTCTTGATGTCCTTCTTGCGCTTGATGAAGGCGGGTGGGTCGGCGATCACCACGTCGAAGCGCTCTTCGGCCGCCTTCAGTTCACGCAGGGCGGCGAATACGTCGCCTTCCACGCAGGTGACCTTCTCGGCGAAACCGTTGAGCGTGGCGTTGCGCTCCACGCCGTCAAGGGCAAAGGCCGAGGCATCCACGCAGAACACTTCGCTGGCGCCGAAGGCCGCAGCCTGCACGCCCCAGCCGCCGATGTAGCTGAACAGGTCGAGCACGCGCTTGCCCTTGACGTAGGGCGCCAGGCGCGCGCGGTTCATGCGGTGGTCATAGAACCAGCCGGTCTTCTGGCCTTCGATCACCGGCGCCTCGAACTTCACGCCGTTCTCTTCCAGGGCGACCCACTCCGGCACCATGCCGAAGGCGGTATCGACATAGCGCTCCAGACCTTCGGCATCACGGGCGGCGGAATCGTTCTTGAGCAGGATGCCGCTGGGCTTGAGCACCTGGATCAGGGCAGCGAGCACGTCGTCCTTGTTGCGCTCCATGGTGGCCGAGGCCAATTGCACGACCAGAATGTCGAAGAAACGGTCGACCACCAGGCCCGGCAGCAGGTCGGAATCGCCGTACACCAGGCGGTAGCAGGGCTGGTCGAACAGCCGCTCGCGCAGGCTCAGGGCGACGTTGAGACGGTGTACCAGCAGGGACTTGTCGAGCACATGCTTGACGTCACGCGACAGCAGGCGCGCGCAGATCAGGTTGTTGGGGCTCAGGGCAACGATGCCCAGGGGTTTGCCGCCGGCAGCTTCGAGGATCGCCTGGTCACCGGCTTCGAAGGCATTGAGCGGCGTGACGGCAACGTCGATCTCGTTGCTGTAGACCCACAGGTGGCCGGCGCGCAGGCGTCGGTCGGCATTGGCTTTCAGGCGCAGGCTAGGCAGGGACATGGTGGGCTCCGTCGCAAAAAACGCGCATTCTAAACGAGGAGCCCGGTAGCTGCTTGCCGCAGTTGCAACGCGTGGACGCGCGGCTGCATCACCGCGGCGTTCACGGCCGCGGCTCAGGCGGCGAGCGCGGCGATCAGCTTCTCGTTGAAGGCAGGCAGGTCGTCCGGCGTGCGACTGCTGATCAGCTTGCCGTCGACCACCACTTCCTTGTCCACCCAATTGGCCCCAGCGTTCTTCAGGTCGTCGGTCAGCGAAGGGTAGCTGGTCAGGGTCTTGCCCTTGAGCAGATCGGCACTGGCGAGAATCCAGGCGCCATGGCAGATCACCGCGATCGGCTTGTTAGCCTTGGCGGCGTCCTTGACCAATTCCACTGCCATCTCGTCGAGGCGGATGGTGTCGGCGTTGACTACGCCGCCGGGCAGCACGATGGCATCGTAATCGTCGATCTTCGCGGTATCGAAGGTCTTGTCGACGGTGAACGCATCGGCTGGCGTGGTGTGGTTCCAGCCAGTGACCTTGCCGGATTTGCTGGACAGGATCTCAGCGGTGGCACCAAGTTCTTCGAGTGCCTGTTTGGGGCCGGTCAGTTCGACCTGCTCGAAACCGTCGGTAACCAGCAGAGCGATACGTTTGCCTGTCAGGGACTTGCTCATCGAAAACACCTCTCTGAAATGTGCTGAGTGAGCAATATTCGGGGATGTGTCGGGCTGCTTAGTTCAGGTCAGGCGACGACCTGCAGTTTTGTTCTGTAACCGCTGACGCAAAAGTCGCCACGCTCAGGGTAGACTGAGTACTCCATCATCTTCACTTCGCCGCCTCCATGGACAAAGAACTTTCGGCCGAGCAGATACAAGCGTTTCTGCAAGGCATCAGCGTGCCGCCACAACCGCAGATCATGGTCGATCTGCAGTTCGAGCAGTACATGCCCAACCCGGACCTGAAGGCCATTGCGCGGCTGATCAGCCAGGATCCGGGGCTGTCCGGCGCCTTGCTGAAAATCGTCAACTCGCCGTATTTCGGCTTGGCCAACCGCATCGGTTCCATTCAGCATGCGGTCAATCTGCTGGGTAGCCGCTCGGTCATCAACATGGTCAACGCCCTGTCGATCCGTGGCGAGATGACCGATGAGACCATCGTCACCCTCAACCGCTTCTGGGATACCGCCCAGGACGTGGCCATGACCAGCCTGACCCTGGCCAAACGTATCGGTTACGAGTCCGTGGACGAGGCCTACACCCTCGGCCTGTTCCACAACTGCGGTATTCCGCTGATGCTCAAGCGCTTTCCGGATTACATGAGCGTGCTCGAGGAGTCCTACGCCAGCGCCAGTGCCGAGCGGCGCGTGGTCGACACCGAGAACCGCCTGCTCAATACCAACCACGCGGTGGTCGGCTACTACACCGCCAAGTCGTGGAACCTGCCGCTGCACCTGTGCCAGGCCATCGCCAACCACCACAACGTGCTGGCCATCTTCGCCGAAGACAACGACAACGATGCCCAACTCAAGAACCTGCTGGCGATCCTCAAGATGGCCGAGCACATCTGCCGCAGCTATCAGGTGCTGGGTAACCAGGATGAGGATCACGAGTGGCAGAGCATCGAGGCGCTGATCCTCGATTACGTGGGGCTCTCTGGCTATGACTTCGAGAACCTGCGTGAGAGCATCCGCGACCTGGGCGCTGCCTGAGGCGCCGTCCCTGAATCCGTTTCGAGGCCGTCATGCCTGAATTGCCTGAAGTCGAAACCACGCGCCGTGGTATCGCCCCCCATCTGATCGGCCAGCGCGTCAGCCGGGTTATTGTTCGTGAACGGCGCCTGCGCTGGCCGATCCCCGAAGACCTCGACGTGCGCCTTTCCGGTCAGCGCATCGAAACCGTGGATCGACGTGCCAAGTACCTGCTGATCAAGGCCGAGGTCGGCACGTTGATCAGTCATCTGGGCATGTCGGGTAACCTGCGCCTGGTCGAGGCCGGGCTGCCGGCGGCCAAGCACGAACATGTGGATATCGAGCTGGAATCCGGCCTGGCGCTGCGCTACACCGACCCGCGCCGCTTCGGCGCGCTGCTGTGGAGCGAGCTGCCGCTGGAACACGAGCTGCTGGTGCGCCTGGGGCCTGAACCGCTGACCGAGCTGTTCGATGGCGAGCGTCTGTATCAGCTGTCGCGCGGCAAGGCGGTGGCGGTCAAACCGTTCATCATGGACAACGCGGTGGTAGTCGGCGTGGGCAACATCTACGCCACCGAGGCGCTGTTCGCCGCTGGCATCGACCCGCGCCGCGCGGCTGGTACGGTGTCGCGGGCGCGCTACGTGCGCCTGGCTCAGGAGATCAAGCGCGTGCTGGCCCACGCCATCGAGCGCGGTGGCACCACCCTGCGCGATTTCATCGGCGGCGACGGCCAGCCCGGTTACTTCCAGCAGGAGTTGTACGCCTACGGTCGCGGCGGTGAATTCTGCAAGGTGTGCGGCAATACCCTGCGCGAGGTGAAGCTGGGCCAGCGGGCCAGCGTTTATTGCCCGAAGTGCCAGCGTTGAGTCGCTTTGTCCGATAACGTGACCACTTGTTCAGCGATTGACGGCCATCACGCGACAATTGCCGGCGCGCTGTTATAGTTACCGGCATCGTCCCGTATACTTTTGAAGGATCGCCCCATGAAACTGTTTCGCTCTTGCGCTGCTGTTCTGGCGCTGACTGCTGCCTCGCTGGCGCACACCGCCCATGCGCAAGAAGTGCAGCAGAACGCCAGCGGTGACCCGCTCTACACCGTCAATGCCCCGGATGGTTTCGCCATGATCGGCGACCTGCTGATCGCTCGCCCGCTGCTGATCGGCGCCACTGCCATCGGCGCGGCCGCTTTCGTCGTCGCCTTGCCGTTCTCGGCCATGGGCGGTGGCATCGGTGCTACTGGCCGTGCGCTGGTGGTCGAGCCGGGCAAGGCGGCTTTCGTACGCTGCCTGGGTTGCACCGGTGACGGTTACAACCAGCGCCAGTGATCGCGGATTTCTTGCAATAAAAAGCCCCTCATAGAGGGGCTTTTTATTGCCTGACATCTTTCAGCGCATGGTCTGCACCGCGCTGCTGCCGATACCGCGCGGATCGCTGGCGGCTTCGACCTGGCCGCTGGCCTTGTTCCAGCGCAGCACCTGCCCGTTGCCGTACTCGCGCTCGACATTCTTGAGCTGATAGCCACGTGCCTGCAGCTCGGCGGCCTGGGCAGCGCTGAAGGCCTGTGGCTCGTGCTCGATGACGTCCGGCAGGTACTGATGGTGGTAGCGCGGCACGGCTGGCCAACTGGCGATGGGCTGACCGTCCAAGTACTGCAGGATCGACAGCAGCACCATGCTGGGAATGCGGCTGCCGCCCGGTGTGCCGAAACTGGTGAAGTCGCTCGGGCTGTCGATGAAGGTCGGGCTCATGCTCGACAGCGGGCGTTTGCCGGCGGCGATGGCATTGGCCTGGCTGCCGGCGAGGCCATAGGCGTTGGCGCCGGCAAGGTCGGCGGCAAAATCGTCCATCTCGTCATTGAGTACCACGCCCGTGCCCGGCACCGTGAAGGCCGCACCGAACGGTAGATTGATCGACAGGGTGGCACTCACCGCGTTGCCATCGGCGTCCAGCACGGTGAAGTGAGTGGTGTGGTCGCCTTCCTTCCAGGGCTTGGCTGGCGGCAGCTCGCTGCTCGGCGTAGCGTGCTGCAGATCGATGCTGGCACTCAGGCTTTTCAGGTAGTCCGGGTTGAGCAGGGCGGCTGCGGGATTGTCGACGAAGGCCGGGTCGCCCAGTTGGCCGCGGTCGCGGTAGGCGCGGCGCAGGGTTTCCACCACCAGATGGGTGCGCTGCACCGGCTCGGCCTCGCGCCAGGGCAGCTGCTGCAGCATCAGCAGGCTTTGCGCCAGTGCCACACCGCCGGCCGAGGGTGGCGGCGCGCTGATCAACTCGCGGCCTTCGGCCAGCGGTACGCGAATCGGCTGGCGATTCACGGTGCGATAGTCGGCCAGATCCTGCAGCGTCCAGATACCGCCCGCAGCGCGCACCCCGGCGACCAGACGCTCGGCCACGGGGCCGGAGTAGAAGCCGTCGCGGCCGTGATTGGCCAGCTTCAACAGGGTGTCGGCCAACTCCGGCTGGCGCAGCAGCGCGCCTTCAGCGGGCACCTCGCCACCGCTCAGGAACAGCCGCGCGGTCTCCGCATCGTCACGCATCGCGGCTAGGCGCATGGTGGCGCGGTCGCGGTACACGCGGTCGACCGGGAAACCTTCGCGGGCCAGGCGGATGGCCGGCGCCAGGCTGTCGCTCAAGGGCAGTTTGCCGTGATGCTCGGCCAACTCGACCAGCGCGGCGGGTAGGCCAGGAATGGCGGCGGCCAGCGCACCATCGCGGGACAGCGCCGCCTGTACCTGGCCATCGCGGCGATAGAGATCGGCGTGGGCAGCACCAGGTGCTCGTTCGCGGGCATCGAGAAAGTCGTAGCGAGCATCGGCGCTGCGCAGCAGGAAGAAACCACCGCCGCCCAGGCCCGAACCGTAGGGCTCCACTACGGCCAGGGCCGCGCTGATGGCCACCGCCGCGTCGAAGGCATTGCCGCCGAGGGCCAGGGTTTCCTTGCCAGCGACTGTGGCGGCGGGGTGGGCGGTGGCGATGGCACTGCTGCCAGGGCGCTCGGCGGCCTGCAGGCCGAGGCTGAGCAGCAGGAGCAGCGCGCCGGACAGGGCGCGCAGGGAATGGAAGCCGCGAAGGGAGCGGCGCACCCTCAGGCCTTGCCGGTAAGGGCTTTGTACTTGGCCATCAACTGCTCCTTGCTCTCGACGTTGTTCTCGTCGAGGGGAATGCAGTCTACCGGGCAGACCTGCTGGCACTGCGGCTCGTCGTAGTGGCCGACGCATTCGGTGCACAGGTTGGGATCGATCACGTAGATCTCCTCGCCCTGGGAAATCGCCGCGTTCGGGCACTCAGGTTCGCAGACGTCGCAGTTGATGCAATCGTCGGTAATGATCAGGGACATGAAAGGCAAGCTCCCGCCGGGCCAAGGGCCGCGACACATTCAAACGGATGGCCGCGATTGTGCCGCATTGTGGCCGCCAGCGCACGCCCGTGCGCCATATGGCGCGCAGACATGCCAGTGTTGCGGATCAGCGGTTCTTGAAGCGTTCGGTCAGGGCTTCGGCGACGGCGGGGTGCACGAACTTGCTGATATCGCCGCCCAGGTTGGCGATCTCGCGCACCAGGGTGGAAGAAATGAAGGAATACTTTTCCGACGGCGTGAGGAACAGGCTTTCCAGGTCCGGCGCCAGTTGGCGGTTCATGTTGGCCAGCTGGAATTCGTACTCGAAATCCGACACCGCGCGCAGGCCGCGCAGTAGCACGTTGGCGCCCTGTTCCTTGGCGAACGAGGCGAGCAGCGTGGAAAAGCCGATCACTTCGACGTTGGGCAGGTGCTTGGTGACTTCCCGGGCCAGCTCTACACGCTGCTCAAGGGAGAACAGCGGGTTCTTCTTTGGGCTGGCAGCGACCGCGATGACCACGCTGTCGAACAGGCGCGCGGCGCGCTCGACCAGATCGCCATGCCCCTTGGTAATGGGGTCGAAGGTGCCTGGGTATAACACTCGATTCATCGTGACGTCCTGGCAGGCGCGTTAGGGAGTCGGATGGTAGCGCAGCAAACCGGCACGGGCCAAGTCGCGGCCCGGCGAGCGGTGGCGGTTGTGGGCGTTAATCGCGCTGCCGCTCAGCGGATGAACAGCTTGTAGACCAGCTTCTGCAAGGCTTTGCCGTAGGGCGGATAGATCAGCCGCGCGAGGTTGAGGCGCTGCTTGATCAGCACGCCCTTGGCCTTGCTGAAGGTCAGAAAACCCTCGTGGCCGTGATAATGGCCCATGCCCGAAGCACCGATGCCGCCGAAGGGCATGTCGTCCTGTGCCACGTGCATCAGGGTGTCGTTCAGGCACACACCGCCGGAGTGGCTGTGGTGCAGCACGTGCTGCTGTTCGCCGCGGTCGTAGCCAAAATAGTAGATAGCCAGCGGACGCGGGCGCGCAGCGATATAGGCCAGGGCGTCGTCGAGGCGGTCATAAGGCACCACGGGCAGCAGCGGTCCGAAGATTTCGTCCTGCATCACCAGCATGCTGTCGTCGACGTTCAGCAGCAGGGTCTGCGGCATGCGCCGCTCCGTTGCTTCAGCGGTAAGAGCGATCACCTCGGCACCCTTGTGGCGGGCGTCGTCCAGATAGCCTTGAAGGCGCTGCTGCTGGCGCGTGTTGATGATGCTGGTGTAGTCCGGATTGCCCTCGATCTGTGGATAAAAGCGCTGCATCACACGGTGGTAGGCATCGACGAAGCCGTTGACCCGCTGGCGCGGTACCAGCACGTAGTCCGGGGCTACACAGGTCTGACCGGCGTTCAGGGTCTTGCCAAAGGCGATACGTTCGGCGGCGTGTTCCAGCGGCACGTCCGCCGAGATGATGGCCGGGGATTTTCCGCCAAGCTCCAGGGTCACCGGTGTCAGGTTGTCGGCCGCGGCACGCATCACATGGCGGCCGATGCTGGTGGCGCCGGTGAACAACAGGTGATCGAACGGCAGCTTGGCGAAGGCCATGCCGATCTCGGCCTTGCCCAGCGCTACGCTCACCAGGTCCTCGGGGAAGATGCTGGCCAGCAGTTCCTTGAGGTGTTGCGAGGTCTGTGGCGTGGCTTCGCTGAGTTTGAGCATCACCCGGTTGCCGGCGGCCAGTGCGCCGACCAGCGGGGCGATGGCGAGGAACAGTGGGTAGTTCCACGGCACGATGATGCCGACCACGCCCAGCGGCTGATAAATCACTTGTGCCGAGGCGGGCATGAATGCCAGGCCCACATGGCGCCGCGATGCTTTCATCCAGCGGCGCAGGCGTTTGCGCGTATAGCGGATGCCCTGCACGGTGGGCAGCATCTCGGCGAGCAGGGTTTCATCGGCGCTGCGATTGCCGAAGTCCTCGCTGATGCAGCGGATCAGCGCGTCCTGATCGGCGAGCAGGCGTGCCTTGAGGCTGTCGAGCCAGGCGATGCGCTGGTCGGCCGACGGCATGGGGTTGGCCATGAAGGCCTCGCGTTGGGCCTGGAAACACTGCTGCAACTCGGCAATAGCCTGCTCGACCGGGCCGGAAAGGGTGACCATGCCGGTGTCCTTTTCCACTCACTGGAGCTGCTGTGTACCACGTTCGATGGCCTGTAGCCATTGGGCACGCGGCGTTCCAAGTGGTAGCCGCTGTTCGAAGTGGTAGATCCGCTCAGGCCGTGGCAGTCCCTATACGTAGATGCAGGATGAGCGCGGCCAGCAGACACGCCAGGGCGATCCAGTCGGCAATCACCACGCGCCGCAAAGCCTCGTTGTAAGCGGGCTCGCTCCAGGCCAACAGGAGAAAGGACAACACGCTGCCCAGGCCACCGATCAGAGCAATGCTGCGCAGGCCGGGCAGGAAGGCCGCGGCCACCAGTAATGCGCCGAGCAGGCCGAAGAGCACGGCGCGATGACGCATGAGGATATGTAGGTTGGGTTCGTCGAAATTCAGACCGTAGAGTGCGTTCAGTCGCTCACCACCGAGTACTCCGGCTAGCGGGAGCAGGTGGATGATGCCAACGACCAGCAGCAGAAAACCGATCAGCTTGCTCATCTCCAATGCTCCACTAAGGCTCCAGGCGATTCGGCCCGGCGGGATTCGATAATCATCGGGGTCTTCCTCAAGCTCCAGCGGGCAGCACGAGAATGGCGCAGCTGGAGTTCTAGGATAAGCATCGCAATGCGTCAACAGGCTACGACGCAGCCGCTTGTGATTACCGCCGATCAGGCATGCCGCAGATGGGTTGGGCTCAGGTCTTCAGGCTTGCCAGCCACGCCGGGATACGTCTTTCCAGGTAATAGCCGGGCCGGCTCGGAGAGCCGTCGACGAAGCCGACATGGCCGCCCTTGGCGTGCAGCTCGAAACGGATGCAATCGGCCAGCTCATTGGCTTCGGGCAGGCTGTGCGGATAGACGAACGGGTCGTCGCTGGACTGGATCATCAGCGTCGGCGTCTGGATACGGCCCAGGAAATAGCGGCTCGAGGCGCGTCGGTAATAGTCGTCGGCATTCTCGAAGCCGTGCAGCGGCGCGGTGATGCGGCCGTCGAAATCCCAGAAGGTACGCATGCCGTCCAGCGGGCCGAGCTTTTCCAGGATCGACAGCCGATCGGCCTGGCCCTGGTGGGCGAACAGGCGCTGCTTATCCTTCACGTAGGCGACCATGGCGCGCATGAAATGCGCCTGGTAGACCCGCGAAAAGCCAACGCCGATACGGTCGGCGCACTGGTCCAGGCGAAACGGCACCGACACCGCGGCTGCGCCTTGCAGGCCGCTGGCGGCGCCAGTTTCCCCCAGGTACTTGAGCAGCACGTTGCCGCCCAGCGAATAGCCCACGGCATACAGCGGCGCCAGGGGATGCTTGGCCTGCAGATGGCGGATGGTTTCGGCCAGGTCTTCGCTGGCGCCGGAGTGATAGCCGCGTGGCAGCAGGTTGGGCTCGCCCGAGCAGCCGCGCCAGTTGAGCGCCACGCTGGCCCAGCCCTGGGTCGCCAGTTGGCGTTGCAGGCCGAGCACGTAGTGGGAGCCGGAGGAGCCGGTCAGGCCGTGCAGCACCAGCACCAGAGGCGCGTGGGCTTCATGGGGGCCGTGCCAGTCGAGGTCGAGAAAGTCGCCGTCTTCCAGCCACAGGCGTTCACGTTGGCGTTCCAGTTCCGGCGGGCGGCGGCACAGCGAGCCCCACAGGGTTTGCAGGTGCGGCCCGGGCAGCCACCAGGCGGGCTGGAAGCTGCTCGTCATCGGCATGCGCTCGCCCATCTTCAGGCCGCCGTCGGCACTTACGCCGAACGGCGCTCCCATAGTGCGTAATGCACCTGGCCAGCCTTCTGCTCACGG
This sequence comes from Phytopseudomonas straminea, assembly GCF_900112645.1. Lineage (GTDB taxonomy): Bacteria > Pseudomonadota > Gammaproteobacteria > Pseudomonadales > Pseudomonadaceae > Aquipseudomonas > Aquipseudomonas straminea. Next base: position 117,059 of record NZ_FOMO01000010.1, read on the forward strand.
TGCAGGCGCCAGTTTCCGGGCATGCCGAGGCTCGATGGCACCTGCTCGCTCTCGGTGTAGACCCAGGCATCGTCGGCCAGCCAACCCCGTTCTTCCAGCAGCGTGCAGGCGGGCAGCAGCAGATCCTGGCTGAAGGGCGGGTCGAGGAACACCAGGTCGAACGGTGTGGCCGGCTGGCTCTGCAGGTAGGCGAGGGCATCGCTCTGCAGCACCTGGCCGTTGTCGCAGCGCAGGGTGGCCAGGTGGCCGCGCAGGCTGGTCACTGCCGCCGGGTTGAGGTCCAACGCCAGGGCGCTGCCGGCACCGCGTGACAGCGCTTCGAGAAACAGCGCGCCGCTGCCGGCGAACGGGTCGAGCACCCGGGCAGCTTCCACGTAGGGCGCCAGCCAGTTGAACAGGGTCTCGCGCACGCGGTTGGGCGTGGGGCGCAGGCCGTGAGCCATGGGGAAAGCGAACTGGCGGCTGCGCCATTGCCCGGCAATGATGCGCAGTTGCCCGTCGCCACCGTGGGCGACGGGTGCTTTGCCGGTGGTCGGTCGTCTGGCCATCAGTGCTCCGGTACGGCAGCGGGCATCTCTGCCGGCTTGTCGGTGGGCGGCGGCAGCTCTTTCTGCTCGACCTTCGGTCCGGCGGTGACGATCACCAGTGCTTCGGGGTCGAGATGCTTGGCCATGGCGGTCTTCACCTGCTCGACGCTGAGCGCCTGCACCTGGGCCATGAAATCTTCCAGGTAGGTGAGCGGCAGGTCGTAGAAACCGATGGCACCGAGCTGGCCGACGATGGCCGCGTTGCTGGCGGTGGACAGCGGGAAGCTGCCGGCCATCTCGCGCTTGGCGGCGTCCAGTTCTTCCTGGGTCGGGCCGGCCGCGATGAAGTCGCGCAGCAGATCCTTGACCAGCTGCAGGGTGCCGTCGCTGAGCTCGGCGCGTGTCTGCAGGGTGATCATGAACGGGCCGCGGGCCTGCATGGCGGTGAAGCCGGAGTACACGCCGTAGGTCAGGCCGCGCTTCTCGCGCACTTCGGTCATCAGCCGGGTACCGAAACCGCCGCCGCCGAACACCTGGTTGCCCAGGTAAAGGGCAGCATAGTCAGGGTCCTCACGGGTGATACCCAGCTGGGCGATCAGCAGGTGAGTCTGGTTGGAAGGGAAGTCGATATGGGTCAGGCCTGGCTTGGGCGCCTCGGGCTCCACGGTCTTGGTCAGGGCCGGGCCTTTGGGCAGCGATGCGGAAACCTCGGCTGCGATGGCTTCGGCTTCCTCGCGAGACAGGTCACCGACCAGGGCAATCACCGCGTTGCCGGCGGCATAGGCCTTGGCGTGGAAGGCCTGCAGCTGTGCGCGGCTGATGTCGGGCACCGACTGCGCTGTGCCTTCGCTCGGGTGTCCGTACGGATGCTTGCCATACAGGCGCTCGAACAGCTCCAGGCTGGCCAGCTTACCGGGGTTCTGCTTCTGGAATTCGAAGCCGGCGAGAATCTGGTTCTTGATGCGCGCCAGCGAGTCGGCCGGGAAGGTCGGTTTGCCGATCACCTGCTCGAACAGCTTCAGGGCCGGCTCGCGCTGCTCGGCGGTGCTGAGGCTGCGCAGGCTGGTGACCGCCATGTCGCGGTAGGCACCATTGCCGAACTCGGCGCCCAGGCTCTCGAAGCCGGCGGCGATGGCGCCGACGTCCTTGCCGGGCACGCCTTCGTTGAGCATGGCGTTGGTCAGCAGCGCCAGGCCGGGCACGTCGCCGTCCTGGCTGCTGCCGCCGGCGTAGGTCAGGCGCAGGTCGAACATCGGCAACTCGCGGGCTTCGACGAACAGCACCTTGGCGCCTTCGGCGGTCTTCCAGCTCTGGATATCCAGTTTGCGGCGCTCGGGCTCCTTGCCGTCCAGCTCGGCCAGTGACTGCAGTTTGCTGTCGTCGGCTTGTGCGGCTTGTGCGGCTTGTGCGGACTGGGCAGTGGGCTCGGCAGCGTCCGGTGCGCGTTTGACGGTGAAGGCCAGGGCCGCCAGCAGGGCGATCAGGAACAGCCCCAGCAGGGCGTAGCGCGGGCCGTTGCGCTTACTCATCGCGCTTCTCCTCGGGCAGAACGTGGGCGACGCTGAGGCGATCGCGGGTGAAGTAGGTCTTGGCGGCGTTCTGGATGTCGGCCGGGGTCACGGCCTCCAGCTCGGCGAGTTCCTGGTCGATCAGCTTCCAGGACAGGCCGACGGTCTCCAGCTGGCCGATGGCGGTGGCCTGGCTGCTGATCGAATCGCGGTCGTAAACCAGTTCGGCGATCAGCTGGGCGCGTACGCGGGCCAGTTCCTCGGCCGACGGCGCTTTGTGCTGCAGGTCCTCAAGCTCGCGCCAGATGCCGGCCTCGGTTTGCTCCAGAGTCTTGCCGGTCTGCACGTTGGGCGTCGCGGAGATCGTGAACAGGCTGTCGCCGCGTGTGTAGCCGTTATACCAGGCGCTGGCGCCGGACACCAATTCCTCGCCGCGCTCCAGGCGGCTGGCCAGGCGCGCGCTGTAGCCGCCGTCGAGCAGGGCGGCGATCAGGCGCAGGGCGTGCACATCACGCGGGTTCCTGGCGGTGGCCAGGCCCGGCACGTTGAAGCCCATCATCAGGGTGGGCAGCTGGGTCTTCAGATGCAGGGTGATCTGCCGCTCGCCGGGCTCGGCCAGCTCCAGGGGAATCTTCGCGGCCGGCACTTCACGCTTGGGGATCGTGCCGAAGTAGCGCTGGGCCAGGGCTTTGACGCCATCGGCGGTTACGTCGCCGACCACCACCAGGGTGGCGTTGTTGGGCACGTACCAGGTTTCGTACCAGTGACGCAGCTCCTGCACGCTCATGCGGTCCAGGTCGGCCATCCAGCCGATGGTCGGGATGCTGTAGCCGCTGGCCGGGTAGGCCATGGCCTTGAAGCGCTCGTAAGCCAAGCCCGAAGGTTTGTCGTCGGTGCGTAGGCGGCGCTCTTCCTTGATCACCTCGATCTCCCGGGCGAACTCTTCCGGCGGCAGGCGCAGGCTGGCCAGGCGGTCGGCCTCCAGCTCGAAGGCCACGCCCAAGCGGTCGGCGGCCAGCACCTGGTAATAGGCGGTGTAGTCGTCGCTGGTGAACGCGTTCTCTTCAGCGCCCAGGTCACGCAGCACCCGCGAGGCTTCGCCGGGGCCGAGCTTGCGGCTGCCCTTGAACATCATGTGTTCCAGGGCGTGGGACAGGCCGGTCTGGCCGGCGGTCTCGTAGCTGGAGCCGACCTTGTACCAGATCTGCGAGACCACCACGGGGGCACGGTGGTCTTCGCGGACGATGACCTTGAGGCCGTTGTCGAGGGTGAATTCATGGGTCGGTTGCAGTGCCGCGGCGTGCGCGCCGAATGGCAGGGCGCAGACGGCCAGTAGCAGGCCGGCGAGATGGCGGGCAAGTGAAGTGGACAAACCTCTCTCCTCGTTGAACCACGCCGGGCGTGGGATTGCGGTCGGGTGTGAGCGCGGTGCAGCGTCGCCGAGGCAGGCCGTCAGAGCGGTCGCGTGGCTTAGCCGTGGTGGCTGCGGAGGTGCTAGGATACGCATCCGTTTTAACGGCGACCACGTCTGGCAATGGCAGTTTGCAATTAATCAGCTGCCCAACTGCAAGCCCTCAGCCCCTCGTGCCCAGGCGCCATGGCGTTCGCCCCAGTGAGATAGCCGTCCTCCATGTTTGGTTCAAAAGACGACAACAAGACTCCGGCCCCCGAACAGGGCGCCGAGAAAGCCGAGAAGCGTGGCCTGTTCGGCTGGCTGCGTAAGAAGCCAGCCGAGCCCACTCCCGCCGTTCCGGAGCCCCAGGCCGATGCGCCTGAGGTAGCGGCGCAGAGCCAGCCAGAGCTGTCACCACAAGCGCAGCCGGCTGAGACCCCTCAGGTTTTGCAGAGCGCTACCGTCGATGGCGACCCGGTCAGCCGTGACCCGGTCGAGGCGCCTGCGCTCAGCGAACCGGCCGTCACCGCCGAGCCCGTGGTGGACGACGCCACCCGCCATGGCCCTGAAGCCTTGCCTGAGCCGGTTGCCGAACAGCCGGCGGCGCAGCCTGAGCATTCGCCTGAGCTGGCCTCCGGCAGCGACGTGCAGCATGCCGTGCCTGCCACGCCAGCCGCGGTGCTGACCGCCCCGGCCGAAGTGGTCGCCGAGCCAGTGGTCGAGCAGAACAAACCGTCTGACAACAAGGGTGGCTGGTTCGCCCGCCTACGCCAGGGCCTGTCCAAGACCAGCGCCAGTATCGGCGAAGGCATGGCCAGCCTGTTCCTTGGCAAGAAGACCATCGACGACGACCTGCTCGACGAGATCGAGACCCGTCTGCTCACTGCCGACGTGGGCGTTGAAGCCACCACGGTGATCATCGGCAGCCTGACCCAGAAGGTCGCGCGCAAGCAGCTGACCGACAGCGACGCGCTGTTCAAGGCGCTGCAGGAAGAGCTGGCCGCCATGCTGCGCCCGGTCGAGCAGCCGCTGAAGATCGACAGCGCCAAGCGCCCCTACGTGATTCTGGTGGTCGGCGTGAATGGTGCCGGCAAGACCACCACCATCGGCAAGCTGGCCAAGAAGCTGCAGGGCGAGGGCAAGAAGGTCATGCTCGCCGCTGGCGACACCTTCCGCGCCGCCGCCGTTGAACAGCTGCAGGTGTGGGGTGAGCGCAACAAGATCCCGGTGATCGCCCAGCACACCGGCGCCGATTCGGCCTCGGTGATCTTTGATGCCGTGCAGGCCGCCAAGGCCCGTGGCATGGACGTACTGATCGCCGATACCGCCGGCCGCCTGCACACCAAGGACAACCTGATGGAGGAGCTCAAGAAGGTTCGCCGGGTGATCGGCAAGCTCGACGACAGCGCGCCTCACGAAGTGCTGCTGGTGCTGGATGCCGGCACCGGCCAGAACGCCATCAACCAGGCCAAACAATTCAACCAGACGGTGAACTTGACCGGCCTGGCCCTGACCAAGCTGGATGGTACGGCCAAGGGCGGCGTGATCTTCGCCCTGGCCAAGCAGTTCGGCCTGCCGATTCGCTATATCGGCGTGGGTGAGGGGATCGATGATTTGCGCACCTTCGAGGCCGAACCCTTCGTTCAGGCGCTTTTCCAGCAGCGGGAGCAGTGATGATCCGATTCGAGCAGGTCGGCAAGCGTTACCCCAACGGTCATGTCGGGTTGCATGAGTTGAGTTTCCGCGTGCGGCGCGGCGAGTTCCTGTTCGTCACCGGCCACTCCGGCGCCGGCAAGAGCACCCTGCTGCGCCTGCTACTGGCCATGGAGCGCCCGACCTCGGGCAAGCTGCTGCTGGCCGGGCAGGACCTGGGGCAGATCAGCAACGCGCAGATTCCCTTCCTGCGCCGGCAGATCGGCGTGGTGTTCCAGAACCACCAACTGCTGTTCGACCGTAGCGTGTATGACAACGTGGCCCTGCCGCTGCAGATCCTCGGTCTGTCCAAGAGCGATATCGGCCGCCGCGTCGGTTCGGCGCTGGAACGGGTTTCCCTGAGCGACAAGGCCGAGCTGTACCCCGGGGACCTGTCCACCGGCCAGCAACAGCGCGTCGGCATCGCCCGCGCCATCGTCCATCGTCCGGCCCTGCTGCTGGCCGATGAACCCACCGGTAACCTCGACCCGCGTCTGGCGGCGGAAATCATGGGCGTATTCGAAGACATCAACCGCCTCGGCACTAGCGTGCTGATCGCCAGTCACGACCTGGCGTTGATCGCGCGCATGCGCCACCGCATGCTCACCCTGCAACGTGGCCGCCTGATCGGCGACGGGGAGGCGGGCGAATGAGCGCTTCCCGCATCCCGCCACCGCAGCCGTCCCAACGCGTCGGCGCAGCACCCAAAAACGCCGAGCCTCAGGGCCCGGACAACGAACCGGATTTTCGCACCCTGACCCGCGCCTGGCTGGAAAGCCACCGCGCCAGTCTGGTCGATAGCCTGCGTCGTCTCGGCAAGCAGCCGATCGGCAGCTTCTTCACCTGCCTGGTGATGGCCGTGGCCCTGAGCCTGCCCATGGGCCTTTCGCTGCTGCTCAACAACGTCGAGCGTCTTGGCGGTACCTGGGAGCGTGCTGCGCAGATCTCGGTGTTCCTCAAGATCGATACCAGCGATAGCCAGGGCCAGGCCCTGCGCGAAGAAATTGCGGGCATGGACGACGTCGCCGAGGCCGAATGGGTCAGTCGTGAACAGGCGCTGGAGGAATTCCAGCAGCAATCCGGCCTCGGTCAGGCGCTCAAGGAGCTGCCGGACAACCCGTTGCCGGGCGCGGTGCTGGTGACACCGAAGGAAGTCGACAAGGCTACGCTGGAGGCACTGCGTCAGCGCCTGGCCGAGTTGCCCCACGTGCAGCAGGCGCAGCTCGATCTGTTATGGGTCGAGCGCCTGAGTGCCATCCTGTCTCTGGGCGACCGATTCGTATTCGGCTTGACCGTGCTGCTGGTCATGGCGCTGCTGCTGGTGATCGGTAACACCATTCGCCTGCATATCGAGAATCGCCGCACCGAGATCGAGGTGATCAAGCTGGTCGGTGGCACCGATAGCTACGTGCGCCGTCCGTTCCTTTATATGGGCGCGCTCTATGGGCTGGGCGCAGGTGTGCTGTCCTGGCTGGTGCTGGCCTTTGGGCTGAACTGGTTGAACGATGCCGTGGTGCGCCTGTCGGGATTGTATGGCAGTGATTTCGCCCTGGCCGGCGTGCCCGCTGGCGACGGCTTCTCCCTATTGCTGGGAGCGGTGCTGTTGGGGTATATCGGTGCGTGGCTGGCGGTGGCGCGACATCTCCGTGAATTGGCGCCCCGCTGAGGCGCTAGTTTGACGCTTCGCTAACACATTGATTTGGTTGATATTGACTATTGACCGGGGAACCAGGATGGTGGCTTCCGGTCATATTGCGCAGTGCTACACTGCGTACGTTTCGTGAATCGGAGGATTCAAATGTCCACTTCTTTGCAACCTGTTCATGCTCTGGTTCCAGGCGCCAACCTGGAAGCTTACGTGCATGCCGTCAACAGCATCCCGCTGCTGACGCCCGAGCAGGAGCGTGAACTGGCCGGTAATCTCTTCTACAAGCAAGACCTCGAAGCGGCCCGCCAGATGGTTCTTGCCCACCTGCGTTTCGTCGTGCACATCGCGCGCAGTTATTCCGGCTACGGTCTGGCTCAGGCCGATCTGATCCAGGAAGGCAACGTTGGCCTGATGAAGGCGGTCAAGCGTTTCAACCCGGAAATGGGTGTGCGCCTGGTGTCCTTCGCCGTGCACTGGATCCGTGCCGAAATCCACGAGTTCATTCTCAAGAACTGGCGCATCGTCAAGGTCGCGACCACCAAGGCCCAGCGCAAGCTTTTCTTCAACCTGCGCAGCCAGAAGAAGCGTCTGGCCTGGTTGAGCAACGATGAAGTCAACGCCGTGGCCGAAAGCCTGGGTGTCGAAGCCCGCGAAGTGCGCGAGATGGAAAGCCGTCTGACCGGTCAGGACATGGCCTTCGACCCGGCCGCCGATGCTGATGACGACAGCGCGTTCCAGTCGCCCGCTCAGTACCTGGAAGATCATCGCTACGATCCGGCCCGGCAGATGGAAGACGAGGACTGGAGCGATACCTCCAGCGCCAACCTGCACGAAGCCCTCGAGGCGCTCGACGAGCGTAGCCGCGATATTCTGCAGCAGCGCTGGTTGGCCGAAGAGAAGGCCACGCTGCATGAGCTGGCAGCCAAGTACAACGTCTCCGCGGAGCGTATCCGTCAGCTGGAGAAGAATGCGATGAACAAGCTCAAGGGCTCCATCGCCGCCTGATCCGGTCAGCAATACCCAAAACGCCCCGACTTGTTCGGGGCGTTTTTGTTTGGGCGATTCAGATCTACTGCGGACTTTAACTATTGTGAGGATTGTGGGAGTGGGCGGGGGGCGCCTAGTTCATGCCCGCGAAAAGGGTTTGCCAGCAGGTGAAGTTCGCGGGCATGTTCCGCACCCACAGACGGCAGAGCGCTGGCTTCTTTAGCTTTTCAAGCTGCCTACTTCGCCCACCAAGCTGGCCGAGGCGCCTGCAGCTGGTCGAGGTAATGGCTACCGCCCAGCTGACGCATCTGGCGACGAATCCAGTTGGCGCGCTGGTTGACGTAGCCGCTCGGGCGGCCGGCATCGAATTGTCGCGGATTGGGCAGCACTGCGGCGAGCAGACTCGCCTGGCGGGCCGACAGGTAGGACGCACCGATATTGAAGTGGTGCCGGGCGGCGGCTTCCGCGCCGAACACGCCGTCTGCCCATTCCGCGCTGTTGAGGTAAACCTCAAGGATGCGCTCCTTGGGCCACAGCAGTTCGATCAGTCCGGTAAACCACACTTCGATGCCCTTGCGCAGCCAGCTGCGGCCGGACCACAGGAACAGGTTCTTGGCTACCTGCTGGCTCAACGTGCTGGCGCCGCGCACCGAGCCGCCCTGTTGGTTGTGCGACAGCGCCGCCTTGATCGCCTCCACATCGAAGCCCCAGTGATAGGCGAACTTCTGGTCTTCGCTGGCGATGACCGCGATCTTCAGGTCATCCGGCAACTGGTCCCAAGAGCGCCAGGTGCGCTGCAGGTCGATAGGCTTGCCGTCGACCCAGGACTCGATCTTGCGCTCGACCATCAGCGCCGTGCCCGGTGGTGGCACCCAGCGCAGGGCGAGCACCAGCAGGAAGGAGCCGGCGATAAACCAGAGCAGCGACTTCAGCAGGAGGCGGCGAAGGGATCGGAGCATGGGCAGGGAGCCGGGCTTGATTGGCCGCTTAGTATAAGGTGCCTGGCGCCGTTGCGGGCAATGCAGCGGCCCGCTGCGGCAATCGGGGAGGCGCGCCGAGGCGTGTGGCGGCGTAAACTGCGTCTTTGTATTGGTAATCGGTGAGAGCGCTATGGTTCGCTTGTGGTTGTTGCTGTCGGCTTTCGCCGGCTTTTCCGGGGTCGCGTTGGGCGCGTTCGCGGCCCATGGTTTGAAGAGCCGGCTGAGCGCCGAGTACCTGGCCGTGTTTCAGACCGGCACCCATTACCAGCTGATCCACGCATTGGCCCTGCTGGGCGTGGCCATTCTGGCGCTGGTCGCGCCGGGGCGTCTGGTCAACCTGGCCGGTGCCTGCTTCGCCATCGGCATCCTGCTGTTTTCGGGCAGCCTGTACGCGCTGACCCTCAGCGGCATCGCCAAGCTGGGCATCATCACGCCGTTCGGCGGCCTGGCCTTTCTGGCCGGCTGGGCCTGCCTGGGGCTGCTTGCCTGGCGCATGGCCTGAGACCAACGGCGGGCCTGCGCCTTGGTCATCGCCGGGGATCGGGCTAGAATGCCGGCCCTTTCTCCTGTCATGACGGGTCGCCATGCATATCCAGTTGAACGGTGAAACCCTCGAGCTGCCCGAGGGCGCCAGCGTTGCCGATCTGATCGAACGTCTGGAACTGACCGGGCGCCGTGTGGCGGTCGAACTTAACCTCGATATCGTCCCGCGCAGCCAGTACGCCAGCACAGCGCTGGCCGACGGCGACCGCCTCGAAGTGGTCCATGCAATCGGCGGCGGTTGAACTCGGCGCCGCGCCCTTCCAACTTTCTGCAGAGGAATCACCATGAGCCACGCAGTCAACGACAAGCCTTTTACCCTGGCTGGCCGCACCTATCAGTCGCGCCTGCTGGTCGGCACCGGTAAATACAAGGATCTCGACGAGACCCGCGACGCCATCGAGGCCTCGGGCGCGGAGATCGTGACCGTGGCGGTGCGCCGTACCAACATCGGTCAGAACCCGGGCGAGCCGAATCTGCTCGATGTGATTTCGCCGGATCGCTACACCATCCTGCCGAACACCGCTGGCTGCTACGACGCCGTCGAGGCCGTGCGTACCTGCCGCCTGGCCCGTGAGCTGCTCGACGGCCACAAGCTGGTCAAGCTGGAAGTGCTGGCCGACCAGAAGACCCTGTTTCCCAACGTGATCGAAACCCTCAAGGCCGCCGAAGTGCTGGTCAAGGAAGGCTTCGACGTGATGGTGTACACCAGCGACGACCCGATCATCGCCCGCCAGCTGGCCGAGATGGGCTGCATCGCGGTGATGCCATTGGCCGGCCTGATCGGCACCGGGCTGGGTATCTGCAACCCCTACAATCTGCGCATCATCCTCGAAGAAGCCACCGTGCCGGTGCTGGTGGATGCCGGTGTGGGCACCGCGTCGGATGCCACCATCGCCATGGAGCTGGGTTGCGAGGCGGTGCTGATGAACAGCGCCATTGCCCATGCCCAGCACCCGGTGCTGATGGCCCAGGCCATGAAGTACGCCATCGAGGCCGGTCGCCTGGCCTACCTGGCCGGGCGGATGCCGAAGAAACTTTATGCCAGCGCGTCCTCCCCATTGGAGGGGCTGATCCGCTGAGTCGCCTTTGCATAGGCGCCTGACGGGGACATGGGTCCCCGTTTCTCATTCCACCTAGTGTCCCGAGTACCCCATGAGCGATATCGAGCAAACCCCAGCCGAAGAAAACCCGCGGCACATGCGCGCCATCAAGAGTTTCGTGATGCGTGCCGGCCGCATGACCGAAGGGCAGCAACGCGGCTTCGACCTGGGCTTGCCGAAATTCGGCCTGGAGTTGAGCGATGGCATGCAGGATTTCGATGCGGTATTCGGGCGCAAGGCGCCGCGCACTTTCGAAATCGGCTTCGGCATGGGCCACTCCACGCTGGAAATGGCCGCCGCGGCGCCCGAGCAGGATTTCATCGGTGTTGAAGTGCACCGGCCGGGCGTCGGTGCATTGCTCAACGGGGTAATGACCCAGAACCTGACCAACCTGCGCGTTTACAGCTGCGATGCCATGGAAGTGCTGCGTCAGTGCGTGCCAGATGCCAGTCTGGATCGCGTGCTGCTGTTCTTCCCCGACCCCTGGCACAAGGCGCGCCATAACAAACGTCGTATCGTGCAGCCGGTATTTGCCGAGCTGGTGCGCCAAAAGCTCAAGGTCGGCGGCGTGCTGCACATGGCTACCGATTGGGAACCCTACGCCGAGCACATGTTGGAAGTGATGAACGTGGCGCCGGGCTATCGCAACCTGGCTGCCGATGGTCGCTGTGTCGAGCGTCCGGCGGAACGCCCGGTGACCAAGTTCGAGCGTCGTGGCGAGCGCCTCGGCCATGGCGTCTGGGATCTGAAGTTCGAGCGCATCGACTGAGCCGATGACTCGCCTGTCGAAACGCCAGGCCCGCCGCGCCGCCCATGCGCGCAACCGTGCGCAGTGGCAGATGCCTCAGCCCAGCAGGCGTGCGGCCTGGGCCGCGCGCCTGTTGTTGCCATTGACCGCAATGGTCATGTTCATCAGCGCCGCGGCGATTCTCTTCACGGTCGGGCAGGCGCTTTACAGCGGTGTGGCCATTTCGCTGTCGCGCATCGGCCCCTCGACCCTTTATCCGCTGGCCAGCGATCCACTGGGCTACTGGCTCACCCTGTTGTGGCACGGCGTCGTCGCGCTGTTTTTCGCGGGGCTCGGCGGGTTCAGTTGGTGGATCTCGCGCCAGCGTTGATCAGGCAGTAACACCACGCAATTGCTGCAGCAGGCGTGCGCCGAACACGTTGATCAGCAGGCCGAGCATGACGATGGCGGCGCCGACCCATTGCACGGCGCTCAACGCCTCGCCGAGAAACAGCCAGGCCGAGCTGAGGCCGACCACGGGGACGAGTAGCGAGAACGGCGCCACCTGGCTGGCCGGGTAGCGCGACAGCAGGCGGCTCCACAGGCCGTAGCCGAGCAGGGTGGCGACAAAGGCCAGGTAGGCGATAGCCAGTATCGAATTCAAGGAAATGCTGCGCAGCCCCGTCTCGATCTGCGCCGGGCCTTCGAGCAGCAGCGACAGGGCCAGGAACGGCAGCGGCGGAATCAGGCTGCCCCAGACCACCAGGCTGACCAGATTGACCTTGCCGATGCGCTTGGTGACCACGTTGCCCAGCCCCCACATCGCCGCTGCGCAGAGCGTCAGCACGAAGCCGGCCAGGGTGAAGGCGCGCCCGCTCTCGCTGCCGATCAGCAGCAGGCCCGCTGCTGCCACCACCAGGCCGATCAGGCTACTGCGCTTTACCGACTCACCGATGAACAACGCGGCGAAGCCCAGGGTAAAGAATGCCTGGGCCTGCAGCACCAGCGATGCCAGGCCGGCGGGCATGCCGGCATACATGGCCGAGAACAGAAAGGCGAACTGCCCCAGGGAAATGGTCAGGCCGTAGGCCAGCAGCCAGCGCAGCGGCATGTCCGGGCGGCGGATGAAGAGGATCGCCGGAAAGGCGGCGAGCATGAAGCGCAGGGCGCCGAGCAGCATCGGCGGCACGCCGTCCAGGCCGACTTTGATGACCACGAAGTTCACACCCCAGGCGACGATCACCACGGCGGCCAGCAGAATGTCCTTGGGTGTCATGGGCGCGGCCTCGTGTGGTGGTATGCGGAGGCGCAGGCTAGCGCGGATGGGCGAGTCTGAAACGCCACAGTTAGCGGTCTTTTTCCCCATACAGAAATGAAAACGCCCCGAGCAGGTCGGGGCGTTTCAGTATCGACGATGCAGTCAGACGGTCAGCGTCCAGTCGTAGTCGACGATCAGCGGCGCGTGCTGCGAGAAACGCGGCTGGCGGGGCAGGCGGGCACTGCGCACGCTGCGGCGCATGCCCGGCGTGAGCAGCTGGTAGTCGAAGCGATAGCCCAGGTTGAGCATCTCCGCCTGCTCGTTGTCCGGCCACCAGCTGAACTGATCGGCCTCGCGATTGACCTCGCGTACGGCATCGACGTAACCCATGGTGCCAGTCACTTCGTCCATCCAGGCGCGCTCGGGCGCCATGAAACCGGGCGATTGCTGGCAGTCGCGCCAGTTCTTTACATCCAGCTTCTGATGAGCGACGTACAGCGAACCGCAATAGATGTAGTCGCGACGCTTGCGGCGTTGCTTGTCCAGGTACTTGGAGAAATCGTCCATGAACTTGAATTTCTGATTCAAGCTCTCATCGCCGCCCATGCCAGATGGCAGCAGCAGCGAAGCGATACTCACTTTATCGAAATCGGCCTGCAGGTAGCGCCCGTAGCGATCGGCCGTTTCAAAACCGAGCCCGCTGATCACCGCCTTGGGTTGCAACCGCGAATACAGTGCCACGCCACCCTGGCTTGGTACTTCTGCATCGCAGGCATAGAGGAAATAGCCATCCAGCTGGAGGGCTTGGTCGTCCATTTCAAAGGCGGAGGCACGGGTATCTTGCAGGCAGATCACGTCGGCATTCTGTGCTTGCAGCCAACTGAGCAAACCGCGCTCGACTGCAGCATGAATACCATTCACGTTCACACTGATGATCCGCATAAATGGCCCCCAAAAACACGTGCGTGTATGATACCTGAGCTAGACGCCGTTTAGTAATTCAAAGCCACATCCTGTGCCGCCTCAAGGTCATTCATGCAAACGTATCAGCGCGATTTCATTCGATTTGCCATCGAGCGAGGCGTTCTGCGCTTCGGTCAGTTCACCCTCAAGTCCGGTCGCGTCAGTCCGTATTTCTTCAATGCCGGGTTATTCGACAGTGGCCTCGCGCTGGCCAAGCTGGGGCGTTTCTACGCGGCAGCGGTGGTAGACAGCGGCATTTCCTTCGACGTGCTGTTCGGCCCGGCCTACAAGGGTATTCCGCTGGCGGCGAGTACAGGCGTGGCACTGGCCGAGCACCACGATGTGGATACGCCCTGGTGCTTCAACCGCAAGGAAGCCAAGGACCACGGCGAGGGCGGCACCCTGGTTGGTGCGCCGCTTAATGGCCGGGTGCTGATCATCGATGACGTGATCACCGCCGGCACGGCAATCCGCGAAGTGATGCAGATCATCCAGGCTCAGGGCGCCCAGGCAGCCGGCGTACTGATCGCTTTGGACCGCCAGGAGCGCGGCCGCGGTGAGCTGTCGGCGATCCAGGAAGTCGAGCGCGACTTCGGCATTCCGGTGGTCAGCATCGTTTCTCTGCAGCAGGTGCTGGAATATCTGGCCGATGATGCTGAACTGAAACAACACCTGCCCGCCGTTGAAGCCTACCGCGCCGAATTCGGCATCTGACCCCGGCTCGCCAAGAGAACGTGCCCATGTCCACCTCGCCCTTGCTGCGCAGTACCCTCTGGCTTGGCCTGCTGCTGCCGTTATGGGCGAATGCGGCGGAGATGTATCGCTATACCAATGCCCAGGGCATTACGGTGATCGACCGCCAGGGCGTACCCAGCGAGTTCATCGCCAAGGGCTATGAGGTGCTCAACGAGCAGGGGCGGGTGATCCGCGTGGTGCCGCCTGCGCCCACCGCGGAAGAAATGCAGAAGATTCTCGCCGATCGCGAACGGGCCAAATCCGATGCCCAGTTGCTGCGTCTGTACAGCAGCCTCGAGGATGTCGACCGTGCCCAGGCGCGCAAGCTGGCCGAACTCGACGGCCTGATCGGCGTGGCCAAGGGTAATCTGCAATCTGTGCGTCAGCAGCAGGCCAACCTGCAGAAGCAGGCGGCGGATCAGGAGCGGACAGGGCGTGAAGTGCCCAAGCAGCTGCTCGATCAGATCAGCAGTCAGCGAGACGAGCAGGTGCGGCTTAAAAAGGATATCGAACGCTATCAGGCGGCGCGTGCCCAGGCGCAGAGCGCCTTCACCGCGGATCGGACGCGAGTCAGCGAGCTGCTCGGCCAGGGTAACTAGCCGCGCGCCAGGCGCGGCCTTCGCTTAGCGGCGCGGTACTGCGCGAGTGCGGCCGCTAGCGTCGATAGCGACGAAAACGAACACCGCTTCGGTGACCTTGCGCCACTCGCTGGACAGCGGGTCGTCACTCCATACCTCCACCAGCATCTGGATCGAGCTGCGGCCGACTTCCAGCGCCTGGGTGTAGAACGACAATTGCGCGCCGACCGGCACCGGCACCAGGAAGGCCATGCGATCGATCGCCACGGTCGCCACACGGCCGGCCGCTACCTTGCTGGCCATGGCGGTGCCCGCCAGGTCCATCTGCGAAACCAGCCAGCCACCGTAAATGTCGCCGAAGCCATTGGTTTCGCGCGGCAGTGCAGTGATCTGCAATGCCAGGTCGCCTTGCGGTATCGGGTCTTCTTGTTCGAAGTCTTTCATCTGTTCACGGCTCGCGGCGCAGTGGTGGGCCCTGCGGGGCAGGGACGCAAAGTATACCGGCTGGGTGTCTACACCGCGACCTTAGCGCGTTGCAGGCATTGGCGCACAGTCCTCTGCCGAACTCTGCGTACCTGTTTGCGCCGTCATCCAACTGTCACATTGATTACATAGAGTGGTCACATTGGCTGATGATACTGAGCCCCGTCCCAACCAACACGACCCTGATCGTGAGAAAGCGGTAAGCCGGGCGCTACGACCACGGCAGCCAGCCTCTCGATGATTACCACTCTGCTAGGAGCAAGGCATGAAACTGAAGCGTTTGATGGCGGCCATGACGTTTGTCGCTGCTGGCGTCGCTACCGCCAACGCGGTTGCCGCTGTCGATCCGGCTATTCCGGCCTACGAGAAGACCTCGGGTGTATCGGGCAACCTGTCCAGCGTCGGTTCCGACTCCCTGGCCAACCTGATGACCCTGTGGGCTGAGAGCTACAAGCAGTCCTACCCGAATGTGAACATCCAGATTCAGGCTGCCGGCTCCTCCACCGCGCCACCCGCGTTGACCGAAGGCACCGCCAACCTCGGCCCGATGTCGCGCGCCATGAAGGACAGCGAAATCCAGGCCTTCGAGCAGAAGTACGGCTACAAGCCGACCGCCGTTCCGGTGGCCATCGACGCCCTGGCGGTGTTCGTGCATAAGGACAACCCGATCAAGCAGCTGACCATGCAGCAGGTCGACGCGATCTTCTCCAGCACCCGTCTGTGCGGTGAAGCCAAGGATCTGAAGACCTGGGGCGATATCGGCCTGACCGGCGAGTGGGCTAGCAAGCCGGTGCAGCTGTTCGGTCGTAACTCGGTATCCGGCACTTACGGCTACTTCAAGGAAGAAGCCCTGTGCAAAGGCGACTTCAAGCCCAACGTGAATGAGCAGCCGGGTTCGGCTTCCGTGGTGCAGTCGATCTCCAGCACCGTCAACGCCATCGGTTACTCGGGCATCGGCTACCGCACCGCCAGCGTGCGCGCCGTTCCCCTGGTCAACAAGAAGGGTGAAGTCGAAGAAGCCAACGAAACCAACGCACTGTCGGGCAAGTACCCGCTGGCTCGCTTCTTCTACATTTACGTGAACAAGGCGCCGAACAAGCCGCTGAGCCCGCTGGACGCCGAGTTCCTCAAGATGATCCTGTCCAAGCAGGGCCAGGACGTGGTGGTCAAGGACGGCTACATTCCGCTGCCGCTCAAGGTCATCGAGAAGACCCGCAAGGAACTGGGTCTGTAAACCGACCGCAGTAAGTCTTGCTGAAGCCCGCCTCTTATCGAGAGGCGGGCTTTGCTGCGTCACCGCACTGTAACTTTTCTGTCATACAGTCGCGTTAGATTGGCCACGCTCGCGATATAGACGAAAAATACGGCGCGCTCATGGCCGCGCAGAGATGCTCTCTCCTATGAATGACTTGCCAAGTGACCCCATGACCGCCTCCTCCAATTCCCTCGGGCTGGACTTCAACACCCCGGCCCTGCAGCGCAAGCGCCGTATACGCGCGTTCAAGGATCGCCTGGCACGCTGGTGCGTATCCATCGGCGGCCTGGCCGTGCTTGGCGCCATCACCCTGATCTTCTTCTACCTTGCCTATGTCGTGCTGCCGATGTTCCAGGGCGCCGACCTGGAAAAGCGCGACGCCATCCAGCCCACCTGGCTGGCCGATGCCGGCAAGCCGCTTTTGATGACCCTCGAGGAGCAGAACCAGGTCGGCATGCGTCTGGCCCGCAACGGCAAGATCCAGTTCTTCGATGCCAAGACCATGCAGGCGCTGACCAGCATCGATCTGCCGCTGCCGGCCGGCAGCGAAGTGGTCTCGGTCGGTGAAGACCAGCCGGGCAGCCACCGTATCGCCCTGGGCCTGTCCAACGGCCAGGCGCTGGTGTTCGAACACACCTATCGCATCACCTACCCGAACGACGTGAAGACCATTACCCCGGCGATCGTCTACCCGTTCGGTGAAACCCCGCTGAACCTCGATCCGCAAGGCCGGCCGCTGGAGCACATGGGCATCAGTGTCAACAGCGGCACGCTGCTGATCGCCGGCTCCGTGGGCAGTGAGCTGCAGGTGCTGAGCCTGAGCCGCGAAGAGAACATGATGACCGGCGAAGTGGAGGTCAGCGAGGAGCGCCTGGCGCTGCCGCAGATCGCCGAGCCGATCAAGGAGTTGATCATCGAGCCGCGCCAGCAGTGGCTGTTCGTGATCAACGGCCGCGCCACCGCCGACGTTTTCGACCTGCGCGCCAAGGCCCTCAACGGCCGCTACAAGCTGCTCAACGATGGTGCCCGGGAAATCACCCACGCCGCCTCGCTGCTGGGCGGCATCTCGCTGCTCACCGGTGACAGTAGCGGCGGCATCGCCCAGTGGTTCATGGTCCGCGACGAGGATGGCAAGTCCTCGCTCAAGCAGGTGCGTGAATTCAAGCTGGCCGACAGCCCGATCAGCCAGATCCTCTCCGAAGAGCGCCGCAAGGGCTTCATCGCTCTGGACGCCAAGGGCAACCTGGGCATCTTCCACAGCACCGCGCATCGCACCCTGCTGGTCGAGCCGGTGGCTGACGGCTTCACCATCGCCGCGCTGTCGCCGCGTGCCAACCGTGCGCTGGTCGAGGCTGACGGCAAGATCGAACGCCTGCTGATCGACAACCCGCACCCGGAAATTTCCTGGAGCTCGCTGTGGGGCAAGGTCTGGTACGAGAACTACGACAAGCCGGCCTACGTCTGGCAGTCGACCTCCGCCAGCACCGACGCCGAACCCAAGCTGAGCCTGGCACCGTTGGCCTTCGGTACGCTCAAGGCTGCCTTCTACGCCATGCTGCTGGCCGCCCCGCTGGCTATTGCCGCGGCGATCTACACCGCCTACTTCATGGCTCCGGCCATGCGCGGCAAGGTCAAGCCGGTGATCGAACTGATGGAAGCGCTGCCCACGGTGATCCTCGGCTTCTTCGCCGGCCTGTTCCTGGCGCCCTATGTAGAGGGGCATCTACCTGGCATCTTCAGCCTGCTGATCTTCACGCCCATCGGCATCCTGCTGGCGGGCTTCATCTGGAGCCGCCTGCCGGAGTCGATTCGCCTGCGCGTGCCGGATGGTTGGGAAGCGGCGCTGCTGATTCCGGTGATCCTGCTGGTCGGCATCGTCTCGCTTAGCATGAGCGGCCATCTGGAAAACTGGCTGTTTGACGGCAACATGCGCGGCTGGCTGACCAATGACCTGGGTATTCCGTTCGACCAGCGCAACGCCCTGGTGGTCGGCCTGGCGATGGGCTTCGCGGTGATCCCGAACATCTACTCGATCGCCGAAGACGCCGTGTTCAGCGTGCCCAAGAGCCTGACCTTCGGCTCCCTGGCGCTCGGTGCCACGCCCTGGCAGACCCTGACCCGCGTGGTGATCCTGACCGCCAGTCCGGGCATCTTCTCGGCGGTGATGATCGGCATGGGCCGCGCCGTCGGCGAGACCATGATCGTGCTGATGGCCACCGGCAACACGCCGATCATGGACATGAACATCTTCGAAGGCCTGCGCACCCTGGCCGCCAACGTGGCGGTGGAAATGCCCGAGTCGGAAGTCGGCGGGACCCATTACCGAGTGCTGTTCCTTTCTGCGCTGGTGCTACTGTCATTCACCTTCGTCATGAACACCTTGGCCGAGCTGGTGCGTCAGCGCCTGCGCGTCAAGTACGCTTCGCTCTGAGGACTGCAAGACCATGTCCGTGAAACAGCACAATCTGAAATCCTGGTTCAAGAGCGGCTCGCCGTGGATCTGGATGAACGCCGGTGCGGTGTCCATCGCCATCATCATGACCGTGGGCCTGCTGGCGGTTATCGCCGTGCGCGGCCTGGGCCACTTCTGGCCGGCCGATATCATCGAAGCCAGCTACCAGGTCCCTGGTGAGCAGGCCAAGCAGATGGCCGGCGAAGTGGTGCAGAAGGAAGAGATTCCACGCGCCCGTCTGGCGGCGGCCGGCCTGCCGGTGAATGCCGAGGGCGGTGAATTCATGACCCGCGAACTGCTCAAGGTCGGCAACCGTGATCTGTACGGTGCGGACTTCTCCTGGGTGGTCGGCGAATGGCTCGGTGAGCAGCGTCGTCCCGCCGGCCTGACCGCCTTCGAGCGCCGCGAGTGGGGCAACTTCTATGGCTACCTAGTCAACGTCAAGGAAGAGGGCCGTCTGGTCGCCGAGGGCGATGCCGCCTGGGGCGAGTTGCAGAAGCGTCTGCAACGCGTCGGTGAGCTGCACAGCGAGATCGTCAAGCTGGAGAAGCGCGACATCGGCCGCATCAACGCAGGCCTCGAGCGCGTAAGGCTGCAGACCCGCAAGCTGGAGCTCGATAACGCGCTGACCGAGGCTGCCCAGGCAGATCTGGCCGCCGAGCGTTCCCGTTGGGACGCTGAATACAAGCAGCTGGAGGCCGAACTCAACGCCCGCTACCAGCAGTTCAACCGCGACAGCATGACCGTGCGCTCGGCCGATGGCCGCGAGCAGGAGATCAGCCTCGGCAAGGTGGTGCGCGCCTACCGCCCGAACGCCATGTCGACCCTGGAAAAGATCGGCTTCTACGGCAGCAAGCTGTGGGAGTTCGTCAGCGATGACCCACGTGAGGCGAACACCGAAGGCGGCATCTTTCCGGCGATCTTCGGCACCATCATGATGACCCTGATCATGGCGGTGATCGTCACCCCGTTCGGGGTGATCGCCGCCATCTACCTGCGTGAGTACGCCAAGCAGGGACCACTGACCCGGGTGATCCGCATCGCGGTGAACAACCTGGCCGGCGTTCCGGCCATCGTCTACGGCGTGTTCGGTCTGGGCTTCTTCGTCTATGTGCTGGGCGGCTCGATCGACCGGCTGTTCTTCCCGGAAGCCGCGCCGGCGCCGACCTTCGGCACGCCGGGCCTACTGTGGGCGTCGCTGACCCTGGCGCTGCTCGCCGTGCCGGTGGTGATCGTCGCCACCGAGGAAGGCTTGGCGCGCATTCCCCGCTCGCTGCGTGAGGGCTCGCTGGCCCTCGGTGCCACCAAGGTGGAAACCCTGTGGCGCGTGGTGCTGCCAATGGCCAGCCCGGCGATGATGACCGGCCTGATTCTCGCCGTGGCCCGCGCCGCCGGTGAAGTGGCGCCGCTGATGTTGGTCGGCGTGGTCAAGCTGGCGCCGAGCCTGCCGGTGGATGGCAACTATCCTTACCTGCACCTGGATCAGAAGATCATGCACCTGGGCTTCCACATCTATGACGTCGGCTTCCAGAGCCCCAACGTCGAGGCCGCCCGCCCGCTGGTTTACGCCACTGCGCTGCTGCTGGTCATGGTCATCGCGATTCTCAACCTGACGGCCGTCTACCTGCGCAACCGCCTGCGCGAGAAGTACAAGGCCCTGGATCATTAAGGT
Organism: Phytopseudomonas straminea; assembly: GCF_900112645.1. Classification (GTDB taxonomy): domain Bacteria; phylum Pseudomonadota; class Gammaproteobacteria; order Pseudomonadales; family Pseudomonadaceae; genus Aquipseudomonas; species Aquipseudomonas straminea. The sequence goes on from NZ_FOMO01000010.1 coordinate 137,560, forward strand.
GGCTGCAGGCCGCAGCGCGCGGGCCCAGTGAGCCGGCCAGCGCTGCAGCTTGAAGCCTGTAGCCCCGAAGGAGACTATTGATGCAACACGAAACCGCAACCCACGGCATCGACATTTCGGCCCTGGGCCGTGACAAGCAGAGCCTGAACCTGGCCAACGAAACCGTGGCCATCGAAGTGCCGGGCCTGAACCTGTTCTATGGCGACAAGCAGGCGCTGTACGACGTCAAGATGAACATCCCCAAGCAGCGCGTGACCGCCTTCATTGGCCCAAGCGGCTGCGGCAAGTCGACCCTGCTGCGCACCTTCAACCGCATGAACGATCTGGTCGACGGGTGCCGCGTGGAGGGCGAGATCAACATCGACGGGCGCAACATCTACCGCAAGGGCGAGGATGTCGCCGAGCTGCGGCGCCGCGTCGGCATGGTGTTCCAGAAGCCCAACCCGTTCCCCAAGAGCATCTACGAGAACGTGGTCTACGGTCTGCGCATCCAGGGCATTAACCAGAAGCGCATCCTCGACGAAGCCGTCGAGTGGGGCCTGAAGAGCGCCGCGCTGTGGGATGAAGTGAAGGACCGCCTGCACGACTCGGCCCTGGGTCTGTCTGGCGGCCAGCAGCAGCGTCTGGTGATCGCCCGTACCGTGGCGGTGCAGCCCGAAGTGCTGTTGCTCGACGAGCCGTGCTCGGCGCTCGACCCGATCTCCACCCTGAAGGTCGAAGAGCTGATCTACGAGCTGAAATCCAAGTACACCATCGTCATCGTAACCCACAACATGCAACAGGCCGCTCGGGTATCCGACTACACGGCGTTCATGTACATGGGCAAACTGATCGAATTCGGTGACACCGACACGCTGTTTACCAACCCGGCCAAGAAGCAGACCGAAGACTACATCACCGGCCGCTACGGCTGATGCCATGGCCAATATTCCCTGGCTTTGTCGGGCACGCTCGCCGTACTACTCGTACTGTCAGCGCACGCCCTTCGCACCAAGGAGCATTTTCCAAAGGCCTCTGTGCTGAGATAAACGTGGAAGGTGCAGCGTGCGCACCATGGCCACTCAAGCGAAGCTTTCGCGGAGCGAAACCAGATGATCAATAAAGACAGCCTGAACCACCACATTTCCCAGCAATTCAATGCCGAGCTGGAGGAAGTGCGCAGCCACCTCCTTGCCATGGGCGGCCTGGTCGAGAAACAGGTCAACGACGCGGTCACTTCGCTGATCGAGGCCGACTCCGGCCTGGCCCAGCAGGTGCGCGAGGTCGATGACCAGATCAACCAGATGGAGCGCAATATCGACGAGGAATGCGTGCGCATCCTCGCTCGCCGTCAGCCGGCCGCTTCCGACCTGCGCCTGATCATCAGCATCTCCAAGTCGGTGATCGATCTGGAGCGCATCGGCGACGAAGCCACCAAGATCGCCAAGCGTGCCATCCTGCTGACCGAGGAAGGCGAGTCGCCACGCGGTTACGTCGAGGTGCGCCATATCGGCGACCAGGTGCGCAAGATGGTCCAGGAAGCGCTGGACGCCTTCGCCCGTTTCGACGCCGACCTGGCGCTGTCGGTCGCCCAGTACGACAAGACCGTCGACCGCGAATACAAAACTGCACTGCGCGAGCTGGTTACCTACATGATGGAAGACCCGCGCTCGATCTCCCGCGTGCTCAACGTGATCTGGGCGCTGCGCTCGCTGGAGCGTATCGGCGACCACGCGCGCAATATCGCCGAACTGGTGATCTATCTGGTCCGCGGCACCGACGTCAAGCACATGGGCCTGACCCGCATGCGCGAAGAAGTGCAGAGCGGCGCCAAGGAGTGATGCCTGCCCCCAAAGGGCCAAGGTTGGGCCTGTGCGCGGGGCCTCAGGGTTGCGCTTTAATGTTGGCAATAAGCCAGTGCACACGTCTATGCTAAGGGCCATTCGAGGGAGTGGTCGATGAGCAAAGTCAGTGTACTGGTGGTGGACGACGCCACCTTTATCCGTGATCTGGTAAAGAAGGGGCTGCGTGACCACCTTCCCGGTATCCAGATCGAAGAAGCAGTCAACGGCCGCAAGGCCCAACAGATCCTAGGCCGCAACCCGATCGATCTGATTCTCTGTGACTGGGAAATGCCGGAGATGTCCGGCCTCGAGCTGTTGCAATGGTGCCGTGAGCAGGAGTCGCTCAAGGGCGTGCCGTTCATCATGGTCACCAGCCGTGGCGACAAGGAAAACGTGGTGCAGGCCATTCAGGCCGGCGTATCGGATTTCATCGGCAAGCCGTTTTCCAACGAGCAACTGATCACCAAGGTCAAGAAAGCCCTGCAGCGCGCCGGCAAGCTGGCTGCCCTGATGTCCGCCGCACCGCCGAAAATGCTCAGCACTGGCGCCTTCGCCAACGATTCCCTGGCCGCCCTGACCGGTGGCAAGGCCGAGACCGTCCGCCCGACGGCGCCTACCCAGGCAGCTACCGCTCCAGCCGCGGCGCCTGCGCCGGCCAAGGCCGCCACCCCGGCACCGGCGGGCCGCAGTCAGGGCCAGCTGCGCCTGCCCGGCGGCATGATGGCCTGCGTGGTCAAGGCACTGAGCCTCAAGGAAGCATTGCTGGTGGTCAAACGCGGCGAACTGCTGCCCCAGGTGCTGGAGAGCGCGGTGCTCGACCTCGAGCAGGGCGAAGCCTCGGAAGTGGCGCGTCTGAACGGCTACCTGCACAGTGTGGCAGCGTTCGAGCCGAAGCCCGACAGCGAATGGCTGCAGGTGGTGTTCCGCTTCGTCGATCGCGATCCGCAGAAGCTGGACTATCTGTCCCGCCTGATCGCTCGCGGCACCACCCAGAAGCACTTCACGCCCGGAGCCTGATCAGGCCCCGCCAGACACCGAGCTGCCGTGCGGCATGCTCGGTTCTCGTCTAGGCCACTTCGTTGAGGTGGCGCTGCCAGGAATCCGGAATCCGCTCCAGCCGTGGATAGTTGATGGCATCAAGCTGCTGCGCCTGCAGTAGAAACGGCGTGTGACGCAGGTTTTCCGGCAGATTACGCAGCTCCGGTATCCACAGGCTCACGTACTCACCCTGCGGGTCGTACTGGCGCGCCTGCTTGAGGGCGTTGAAGGTGCGCTTCAGACGCGGGTCGCTGCCAACGCCGGCCAAATACGCCCAGTTGCCCCAGTTGCTCGCCGGGTCGTAGTCGATCAGGTGCTCCTCGAACCAGGCCGCACCGTGGCGCCAGTCTTGCTGCAGGTCGCTGACCAGGTAGCTGGCCACCACTTGGCGGCCGCGGTTGGACATGTAGCCGGTGGCGGCGAGCTCGCGCATGTTGGCGTCCACCAGGGGCATGCCGGTGCGCCCGTGGGCCCACTGCTCGAAACGCTCGTCAATCTGTTGCGGTGCTCGCTCGGTGGCTCTCAGGCCACCGGGCTCGAACAGCGCCTGGCCATAACGCTGCAGGGTGCAGCGGAAGAATTCGCGCCACAGCAATTCTGCCCACAGCCAGTAGGTCGACTCGTTCGCGCCGTATAGCGACTCGTGGCGACGCAGTTCGGCGGCGGTACGGCGTGGCGACAGAGAGCCATTGGCCAGCCAGGGCGAGAACTTGGACGAGTACTCGCTGCCGATCATGCCGTTGCGGGTTTCCTTATAGGTACGCACGTTCTGGCTGTCCCACAGGTAGTCGCGCAGGCGCGCCAGGGCGGCGGTCTCGCCACCGGAGAACGGGAACGCGCTGGGCACCAGGCTCAGGGCATCGCCGAGGCCCAGTTGCGATTGAGTCGGCAGGCCGTAGGCGCTAATGTCCAGGCTTTCGGGCAGCGGTGGGAGCTGTTCGGGCGCCGACTGCGGCTGAAACACGTACTGGCGCGCGTCGATCAGGGTGCGGAACTGGCTGTACACCGTTGGCAACTGATCGAGCGGGCAGGGCAGCTCGGCTTCGCTGAACAGCCCATTGTTTTGGGCGGTGCGCAGCGGCACCGGCCCAAGGGCTTCGCGTACCCGGGCGAGCACAGCGCGCTCCTGGGGGGCGATCTCGTCGAGGGTGATGACCTGGCGCATATCGAACTGGCCGACCAACTGCGCGATCACCTCTTCGGGCTTGCCGCTGACCACCAGCAGCTTGGAGCCGCGCTGGCGCAGCGCGCTGTCCAGAGCAGTTAGGCTTTCCAGCAGGAAGCGTGCGCGGTGTACACCGATACGTCGGCTGCCGAATTCGTCGAACTGCAGCAGCGCCGGGTCGAGTACGTAGAGCGGTAGCAGGCAGTTGGACGCGAGTGCGGCCTGCAGGGCGGGGTGATCATCGAGGCGAAGATCCTGTTTGAACCAGAGCAGCGCGCGCATGGCATGTTCCCTCATAGTCGACTGCATGTTGATCGTGCAGAGGTATGACAAGTTCAGCACCGTCCGGCGGCGATCAAAGGTCGTGGCCACTGACTTGAAGGCTCTTAGCCACTAAACTGCGCGGCTGTTTTCAAGGAGCCCTTTCAATGGATATCTTCAGCATCGCCGTATTGCTGTTTCTGGTCACCGACCCGTTCGGCAACATCGCCATCTTTATCGCGGCTTTGAAGAATGTCCGCCCGGAGCGGCGCATGTGGGTGGCCGCGCGCGAACTGCTGTTCGCCCTGGGGTTGTTGCTGCTGTTTCTCACCTTTGGTGACAAAGTGCTCAGCGCATTGGGCCTGTCTCGGGAGGCAACGGCGATTGCCGGCGGTATCATCCTGTTCGTCATCGCCATGCGCTTGATCTTTCCCAGCCCGCAAGGCGTACTGGGCGACGTGCCCGACGGCGAGCCGATGCTGGTGCCGCTGGCCACGCCGGCGGTGGCAGGTCCTTCGGCGCTGGCGGTATTGATGACCTTGCGAAACACCCATGAGGGCGCGCTGTGGGAGCTTTACCTGGCGTTAATCATGGCTTGGGCGGCGACCGCTTTCATCCTGCTGCAGGCGTCTTTCCTGCAGCGCTTCCTTGGCCCTCGTGGGCTGACCGCAGTGGAGCGACTGATGGGCATGCTGTTGATCATGCTCAGCGTCGACATGCTGCTGGACAACATTCAGAGCGTATTGCACATCCAGCCATGAAATTTCTCAGTCTTGTCCTGTTCGTCCTCGTACTCGCCGGCTGCAGCAGCGGCCCGCGCATCGACCACAGCTATACCGCCGTCGGCCAGAACAGCCGCGTGCAGTACATCGTGCTGCATTACACCTCGACCGATCTGCCACACTCGCTGGAGCTGCTGACCAAAGAAGAGGTCAGCGCTCACTACCTGATCAACGCCGTGCCGCCGACCATCTACCAGTTGGTCGACGAGAACCGCCGCGCCTGGCATGCCGGGGTCAGCGAGTGGCAGGGCCGCACCTGGTTAAACGGCACCACCATCGGCATCGAGATGGTCAACCAGGGCTATTTCGACACGCCCAATGGCCGTTACTGGCAGCCTTACGCCCAGCCGCAGATCGATGCGCTGATCGTGCTGCTCAAGGACATCATGCAGCGCCATCACCTACCGCCGGGCAGCATCATTGGCCACAGCGATATCGCGCCACAGCGCAAGGTCGATCCGGGGCCGATGTTTCCCTGGAAGCAACTGGCCGATGCCGGACTGATGCCCTGGCCGAACGCCGAGGTAGTGGCCCGCCAGCAGGCGGTGTTCAGCACCAGCCTGCCGAGCGTCGCCTGGTTCCAGCAACAGCTGGCCGAGCAGGGCTACACGGTGCCGAGCACTGGCGTGCTGGATGAGGAAACCCGCAACGTGATTCGCGCCTTCCAGATGAAGTACCGGCAGGCGCTCTACGACGGGCAGCCGGACGCGGAAACTGCAGCCCTGCTGCTGGAGGTCAATCGCCTCGCCAAGGGCTGAGGCGATTAAAGAGGCAGGGCGAGGTGAAAGCGTGCACCTTGCCCCGGCTGGGATTCGGCGCCGATGCGTCCGCCGTGCAGCTGGACGATCTCCTTGCACAGCGCCAGACCAAGGCCAGCGCCACCCTTCTTGTGGCCGATCTGTACGAACGGCTCGAACAGCCTGGCCTGCTGGCCGTAGGCAATCCCTTCGCCTTCATCCTCGACGCTGATCAGCAGGCGCTCTTCCTGGCGCTGGGCGCACAGGCGCAGGGTGCCGCCCTCCGGGCTGTGCCGTAGGGCGTTGTCGATCAGGTGGTCGAGCACGCGCTCGATCTGCGCGCGATCCAAGTGAGTGCGCGGCAGGGCATCGCCCATCTCCAGCTGTATGTCGATCTGTCGGGTCTGGGCTTTGCCCAGGTGGCGCCGCACGGCGTTGTCGAGCAGCTCGGGAATGTCGCAGGGCGCCAACTCGAGCTTCTGCACACCGCTCTGGTAGCGCGAGAAATTCAGCAGGTCCTCGATCAGGTGCACCAGCCGCTCCATCTCCTCGTCGACGATATTCACCAGATCGGCTTCACGGGATTCTGCCGCGAACTTGCTGCGCTCACGTAGCAGGCCGAACGCCATGTGCATGCCGGTCACCGGGGTGCGCAGTTCGTGGGAGGCGCGCAGCACGAATTCGTTGCGCGCGCGCTCGAAGGCGCGCTGCTCGGTCACGTCGTGCAGCACCATCACCGCGCCGAGGATATGCCCCTGGCTGTGGCTGACCGGCGTCAGGCTGTAGTTGAGCAGGCGCGTCTCGCCATTGGCCTCCACCTGCAGGTCGGCCAGGCGCTGCTCCAGGTTGTGGCCTTGCAGCACGTGCTGCAGCTGTTCGTCCAGTTCCGGGCGGCCGAGCGCCTGGCTAGGGCGCTGGCCGAGGGGTTGGTCGTCCCAGCCGAGCTGGCGCTGGGCCACCGGGTTGAAGTGTTCGAGCAGGCCGTCGCGGCCAAAGATCAGCAGGCCGTCGTCGATGCTGTCGAGCACCGCTTGCAGGCGCCGCTGCTCGGACATCAGTGCTTCGACGTTGCTGCTCTTGAGCTGGCGCAAGCTCTCGGCCATCAGGCCGAAGCGGCGACTGAGCGCCGACAGCTCGGCCACCGGGGTGATCGGCAGGGTGACCTGGAAGTCGCCGCGGCCGATCTGGTCGGCCGCGCGGGCGAGAGCATCGATCGGCTGGCCGACGCGGCGGGCGATGGTGTGGGCGGTAATGAAGCCGATCACCAGCACCGCCAGTCCGACCAGGCCCAGCAGCCCAGCGATCAGCCAGGCGCGTTCCTGGGCCTGCACCTCGGCGTCCTTGACGGCGGCTACGTACTGGACCTGCAGGGTGTTGAGGCGGTCGCGAACGGTTTCGATGGTCTTGGCGAAATCGTCGTTGGTCAGCAGCTCATCACGCACCGTCAGGGGGTCTTCTAGCATGGTGCTGAACGTCTGGTAGGCGTCCTGGATCTGCTGGATCGCCTGGCGATCAGCCTCGGTCACGCTGCTTTTAAGACTGTCGTCGAGCCAGCCGCGGATGCGCTGATCGGATTCCTGCAGGCGTTGTACCGTGCTGTCGTCGAAGTCTTCGCCAAGCATCAGGAACAATTGCCGGCCTAGTTCCTGGCGCAGATCCAGGCTGGTGCTGATGATTTCCAGGTTGTGCGCCAGGGAACGACTCTGCGACTGGGTCAACTGCAGGACGCTGAAGATGCCCAGGCTCAACCCCAGCAAGGCTACGGTCAGCAGCGCGCTGGTGCTGAGAAACAGCTTGCTGCGTAGTTTCATAGGCCAAGCTGCTTGCGTTTGCGATACAGGGTCGAGGCGTCGATGCCCAGGGTCTTGGCGGCCTGGTCGAGGGTGTCGCTGTTGGCCAGCACAGCGGCGATGTGCGCCTTTTCCAGCTCCTCGAGGCTCAGGTCGGCGCCTACCCGCGGCGCGCTGTTGGCCGCCGGAGCGCTCATGCCCAGGTGGGCCACGTCCACCCATTCGCCCGGGCAGATGATGCTGGCGCGTTCGATGACGTTGCGCAGCTCGCGGATATTACCGGGCCATTGGTAGGCGAGCAGCGCCTTGGTGGCGTCATCGTTGAAGCCACGGGCCGGGCGGGCATAGTCCTTGACGAAGCGGGCCAGGAAGCGATTGGCCAGGGTGAGGATGTCGTCGGCGCGTTCGCGCAGTGGCGGCAGCGTCAGGGTGATGACGTTCAGGCGATACAGCAAGTCTTCTCGGAAGTGACCTTCGCGGACCATCTCGTTGAGGTCGCGGTTGGTGGCGGCGAGGATGCGCACGTCAGCATGGCGGGTGACCGGGTCGCCAACGCGCTCGTATTCCTTGTCCTGGATGAAACGCAGCAGCTTGGGTTGCAGGGTCAGCGGGAAGTCGCCGATTTCGTCGAGGAACAGGGTACCGCCATCCGCCTGGTTGACCCGCCCCAGGGTACTTTCGCTGGCGCCGGTGAAAGCGCCGCGGCTGTGGCCGAACAGCTCGCTTTCCATCAGCTCGGCGGTCAGCGACGGGCAGTTGATGGTCACGCAGGATTTCTTCGCGCGTCGGCTCCAGCCGTGAATGGCCCGTGCCAACTCGCCCTTGCCGGTACCGGACTCGCCGAGAATCAGAATGTTGGCATCGGTGGTGGCCACCTGCCGGGCGGTTTCCAGAATCGCCATCATCGCCGGGCTGTGCGAGTCGATGCCGTCGCTGGGCTTGCGCACTTCACCTTCCAGGGCTTCGAGGCGGGCAGACAACTGGCGCACTTCCAGCTGCTTGGCGGCAGCCAGGCGCAGTTGATCGGGGCTGCATGGCTTGACCAGATAATCGGCGGCGCCGGCCTGCATGGCGTCCACGGCGCTGTCGATGGCTGAGTGGGCGGTGACGATTACCACGCGCATCCACGGCGCCTGGACTCGCATCTGGGCGAGCACGTCCAGGCCATTTTCATCCCCCAGGCGCAAATCGAGAAAGCACATGTCGAATACCTGGCGCTGCAGCAGCGATTCGGTTTGCGCGGCGCTGTTGGCGGTCGTGACCTGGTAGCCCTCGTCCTCCAGGCAATAGCGGAAGGTACGCAGGATAGCCGCTTCGTCGTCGACCAATAGGATGCGCCCGCTCTGACCTGTTGCTTCCATTTACGTGCTCCATGGGGTGAATGGCAGAGATTATCTGGAAATCTTCGTGCAAGTTGCACGGCTAGTATGGCGCGATCTTGCATCGTGCAAGCGGCCCATAGCCAGGCATTGGATTTAACCGGCTGATTTTAGTTGGTTTTTATTTTTCAAGCTGCCTGGCATACCGCTTGCGACCCTACCCGGTCCGCTTGCGAGCGGCTTTTTTGGCTAAAAAGGAGGCGTTACATGCTGTTGAGACAATCCACGTTGGCCATGGCTATTGCCGGTCTGATTACTCTGGCTCCGCTCGCGCAGGCGGCCGAAGGCGATCTGGCCCGGCAATTGAGCGATGCCCGCCAGCAGGGAGCCATCGACACCGCATTCGCACTCAATCGTCACCTCGACCCCTTCGATATCGAGGTGAGCGTGGAAGATGGCGTCGTCACGCTCAAAGGCGCGGTGGAGAACCCTGCCGAGCGTGAGCTTGCCAGCGAACTGGCGAGCAGCATCGAAGGTGTTCGTCAGGTGGATAACCAGTTGCAGATCGACGCCGATCTGTCGCCACCGGTGCTCGAAGACCAGGCGCGGATCGTCACCGACAAGACCCTGGCCCAGCGTTTTGATGACGCTACCCTGGCTGCCACAGTCAGGTCCCGCCTGCTATGGAACACCAATACCGAGGGCCTGGACATTCAGGTGCGTGCCGAGAATGGCGTGGTCAGCCTCAGCGGCAATGCCGGTACCCCGGCTGCCAAGGAACTGGCCGGTGAGCTAGTCACCAATACTGAAGGCGTGCGCGAAGTGCACAACCACTTGAGCATCAACACCGCCGACAGCACCTCGGCCGAAGCGCAGAACGCCGCCAGCGATGCCGCAGCCTCGATCAGCGATGCGTGGATCACCAACAAGATCAAGGCCAGCTACCTCTATAGCCGCAACCTCGATGCCCTGAACATCAAGGTCGAAACCCGCGAAGGCTTCGTGCGACTCAGCGGCACCGTACTCAGCAACGCCGAAAAACGTCTGGCCGTGGAAACAGCGCGCACCATCCGCGGTGTACGTGGCGTCGATGCCGACGCACTGCGTATATCCGGCTAATCACCCTCAGGACGGGCCATTCGGGCCCGCCCACCGTTTCATCCGCTACAGACCCTTCTCAGGAGAGCCACCATGAGCCAGAAGACCGAGCAACTTAACGAGCTGATCGCCATTATTCGCGATGGTCAGCGCTTTTATGAACACGCCCACGACGAGATCGACAATGAACAACTCAAGGCGCTGCTGCGTGAAATGGCCGAGGCCAAGCACCAGATTATCCAAGCGCTGGCAGTCAAGGTCGCTGCCAACCACGAGGCGCCTGCCAGTAGCGGAACCCTCGTAGGCAAGATGCGCCAAGCCTATGCCGATGCCCGCGCTACCTTGTCGAGTGACGAAGAGGCCACCTATGTGGCGCAGCTCGAAGAAGCCGAAGACCGCATTCTCGAAGCCTTCGAGGATGCTTTGGAGAGCGCTCAGCCTGACGTGCAGGCCCTGCTGGCCGTGGAGATGCCCAAGGTACGTGAGTGTCATCAGCGTATGAGCGCACTAAGCAAGAAGATGCAGTGAGGCAGGCGCCTGCGGTGTCGTGCAGAACGCCCGAGCCGCAGGCGGCCATCGTGCAGGATGCCAATGGTGGCATTTTATTTACTGTCTATAAGTATATGTTTTAAAAGGAATTTATTTTTTTAAAAAGCTGGCACGCAGGCTGCAATTATCCCCTCATGAGAAGAACGCCGAGCCGTTCGACAGCGAATATGAGGAACCACCATGAACCTGCACCGCGCCCATACCGAGATTCTGATTCTTGCCGTCGCCGCCGTGATGGTTCTGCTGGTCAGCATCGCCAATGCGCCGGAGCAAAAGGTCGCAGTGCCGCAGGTTTCCACCTCTATCAGTACCCCCATCGAACAGTCTCCAGCCAAAGCAAGCCCGGCTGCGCTACGGGCCGTACCCGCTTCTTTGCACACTGTCAGCGCCTCGACGGCGCATAGCGAGGACGACTGGGTACGTGCCGACTCCGTTCAGGCCCCGGCCAAGCAGACCCGCTGGGTGTTCTGAGACGACTTAACGAATTCACAAGTGATGCACCCGTAAGACCTCAAAAATACCAAGGAGAAACGCCATGCTGAGTTGGGCCATTACCTTTCTGATCATCGCCATCGTTGCTGCCGTACTGGGTTTCGGTGGTATCGCAGGCACTGCCACAGGTATCGCGAAAATCCTTTTCGTGGTGTTCCTGGTGATGTTCATCGTTTCGTTCATCATGGGTCGTCGCCCACGGGGCTAGGCGAGGCATGCTGATGAATCGATTCAAGACGCTCGCTGCCGCTCTCTTGCTGGGCGGTAGTGCGGCGGCCTTGGCCGCCAATACCGATGGCGAGTTTCGCCTCAACGAGTTGCTGACCAGCAACACTGAGTATCGTGAAGCCTGGCAGGATCTGATTCGCGATGAGGAGCGTCTGCCCGAATGGGTGATCAACCTCAGTGGCATCGCCACGCCGATGAAGACCCTGGAGGAAGACGGTGACTCCTATCTGGTCGGGCAATTGTGCGAAACCTCGGACTGTTTCAATCAGCGCCTCTACGTTGCCTTTTCCCAGGACGGGGACGATGCCTACGCCCTGTGGGTGCAGGTACCTGCCGGACTGCCCAAGGACAAGACACCCAGCAAGCACGCTGATCTGCGCTGGCTCGGTGAGCCGGACGACGGCATCAAACAGCTGCTCCAGGAGCAGTTGAAGAAAGACCCCAACTGGTACTGATGCAACCAAACGGCGCCTTCTGGCGCCGTTGCTCTATCCGCACTCCGCTATTCCCCCGCAGCGCATTTACGCTTCCACTTCCAGCCCCCGGCCGCGCTATCATCAGCCGCTACGTTTCAGGGGGTGACCTATGCTCAACGGCCTATGGCTGAGCTTTTTCGTGGTGGCGGCAGTGGCCGCTCTCAGTCGCTGGCTGCTGGCGGACGACCCGGCGGTATTCGGCGCGATGGTGGAAAGTCTGTTTGCCATGGCCAAGCTGTCCGTCGAAGTGATGGTGCTGCTATTCGGCACCCTGACCCTGTGGCTTGGCCTGCTGCGCATCGCCGAGAAGGCCGGCCTGGTGGATGCCCTGGCGCGGGTGCTCGGTCCGCTATTCGCCCGGTTGATGCCCGAAGTGCCCCGCGGCCATCCGGCACTCGGCCTGATCACCATGAACTTCGCCGCCAACGGCCTGGGCCTGGATAACGCTGCCACGCCCATCGGCCTCAAGGCCATGCGCTCGCTACAGGAGCTCAACCCCAGTAGCACCACGGCGAGCAACGCGCAGATTCTGTTTCTGGTGCTCAACGCCTCATCGCTGACGCTGCTGCCGGTAAGCATCTTCATGTACCGCGCCCAGCAAGGCGCGCCCGACCCGACCCTGGTGTTCCTGCCCATCCTGTTGGCGACCAGCGTGTCGACCCTGGTCGGCCTGTTCTCCGTGGCCATCATGCAGCGTCTGCGCCTGTGGGACCCGGTGGTGCTGGCCTACCTGATTCCCGGCGCCCTCCTGCTCGGCAGTTTCATGGCCATGCTCGCCGGCATGTCCGCCACTGCGTTGGCGGCACTGTCGTCGCTGATGGGCAACCTCACCCTGTTCGGGATAGTCGTCGCCTTCGTGGTGATCGGCGCGCTGCGCAAGGTGCAGGTTTACGAGCAGTTCATCGAGGGCGCCAAGGAGGGTTTCGACGTCGCCAAGAGCCTGCTGCCCTACCTGGTGGCGATGCTCTGCGCGATTGGCGTGCTGCGCGCCTCCGGTGCTCTGGAGGCAGCGCTGGACGGTATCCGCTGGATCGTCGCCTGGGGCGGCTGGGACACCCGCTTCGTCGACGCGCTACCCACTGCAATGGTCAAGCCGTTCTCCGGCAGCGCCGCCCGGGCCATGCTGATCGAAACCATGCAGAGCCAGGGCGTGGACAGCTTCCCGGCATTAGCGGCAGCGATCATCCAGGGCAGTACGGAGACCACCTTTTACGTGCTGGCCGTGTACTTCGGCGCGGTCGGTATCCAGCGCGCCCGGCATGCGGTGGGCTGCGCTTTGCTCGCCGAGTTCGCCGGCGTAGTAGCTGCGATTGGCGTGTGCTACTGGTTCTTCGGCTGATCGGCCGAGTCATCAGCCGGCGCAGCTGAGGGCTGCTCGGCTTCGGGTTGGCCTTTGGGTTCGGGCTCGGCGGGCGGCTCGGTCGACTCAGGCGCCGGTTCGGCCGGCGTTTCAGGTTCATCCTGTGGCGCCTCAGCCGGCTCCTCGGATTCGGCGGCCGGCTTGTCTTTGATGCTCGGCGAACTCGCCGGCATGCTGCCATCGGCGGTGACCTCGAAGCGCAGTACGCCGATCATCTGCCCGGCATCGGTCAGCACCTGAATCTCCCAGTCGCCTTCCACGTCCTGGGGGAAATTCTTCTTGTGGGTCCAGGCGCGGTAGCCTTTCTCGCGGCCGCCGTGGATGTCCAGGGCGATGCGCTCCAGCTCCTTACCGTTGTGTTCCCAGACGTGATAGATGCGCTCGTCCAGACCGCGCGGTGCGTTGATCGCCGTGTAGGCGTACAGGCCGTTGGCGCGCAGCTGGCTGACGGTCAGCTGATCGATACCTTCGCCCGGTGAACGGTTCTGGTTGTCGAACTCGGTGGTGATCGCCACCTCGGTCAGCCACAACGTGGCCGGCGGCACCCAGGTGCGGGTCACCCAGCCGAACGCGCCGATGGCCAGGGTCAGGCCAACCAATAGCAGGCCGCGCCACCATTTGCGCACGGTGATGATGGTGAACAGGCTGGGAAACGACAGCACCACCGCCGCGGCGAGGGAGTACTGATAGCTTTGCGTGGTGTTGAGCTTGAAGATGATCGGCAGCGCCGTGAGCATCACCGCGAACAGCGCCAGGGTGTGATAGGCGAGAAAGATCCAGCGCCGCGGCGCCAGCCACTTGTAGTACAGCGGATCGGTGATCGACACCAGCGCCGCGGCGGCCAGCAAGCCGCTGAACAGCGCCTGACTGCTGTTCCAGGTGGTGGTGATGAAGAAGAACGGCAGAACGAAGAACAGACTTTCCTGGTGGATCATCTGCGTGGCGTAACGCAGCAACGGCCGCGGCAGCTCGAAACCGAAGCGCGCGGCGATGCGTTCGCGCAGCACGTTTTCGAGAATCAGCCATAGCCAGCTGACCAGCAGCACCAGAGCCAGCACCTTGGCCAGTCCGGCTTGACGGTCGACCAGCACGAAGCTGGCGACACCGGAGAAAAAACCGAAAATGGCGATGGCGCCCGGATGCCGCTGCATCAGCGCGATGATCCGGAATATGAGGCTTTTGCTGGAATCGAGTAGAGACAAGGCAGTTCTGGCAGTCATCTAGAACGATTCGCAGGATACTGCATTTGCCCTAATTTGCGGCTTCCGCCGATCAGGCGCAGTTCGTCTGAAGTGCGGCGATGGGAGCCCTCTAGGCGAGGTGCTACAGGACTTGTGGGAGCGCGCCATGCGCGCGAAATCATGAACATAACTCGTCTTATAGATTGCTACGCGGTCCTGCTGCCTGTGAGACCAATCAGCTCATAACTCGATACTGCTGCGCCTCCCCCAACAACCAATCCCGAAACGCCTGCAACGCCGCCGACTCCACCTTGCGCTCCGGCACGGTCAGGTAATAGGCGCGGCCGCCGTCCGGTACCGGTCGATCGAGGGCGACCACCAGGCTGCCGTCGGCCAGCTCGCGCTGGATAAGAAACGGCGGGATCAACGCCACCCCCATCTCATGACGGGCCGCCTGGGCGAGCATCGAGAACAGTTCCAGGCGCGGGCCGGTCATGTCGCGACTGACGTTCAGCCCCTGCGCCGCGAACCACTGGCGCCAGGCGTAGGGGCGGGTGCTCTGCTGCAGCAGCGGCAGCTCGGCGATGCGCTCGACGGTGGCTGGCTGGCCGCCGAGCAGCATGGGGCTGCACACCGGCGTCAGGTGTTCGTGCATCAGAAAATGCGCCTCGGTACCCGACCAGTCGCCATCGCCGAAATAGATCGCCGCGTCGAAGCCGGTGTCGGCGAACAGGAACGGCCGTGTGCGGTTGGTCAGGTGCACGGTGACCTCCGGGTGCAATCGCTGGAAGTCCTTGAGTCGCGGCAGCAGCCATTGCGTCGCGAAGGTCGGTACCACGGCGAGCTCCAGGCCCATGGCGCCCTGGGCACCCATCAGCGCCAGGGTGTCGCGCTCCACGGCATCGAGCTGCGCGGCTACCTTGGCCGCATAGGCGGTGCCTGCTTCGGTCAGCAATACGCCGCGGCGCGAGCGGCGAAACAGCTCAACGCCAAGAAAAGCTTCGAGCCCGGCGATCTGCCGGCAAACCGCGCCCTGGGTCAGCGCCAGTTCATCGGCTGCCCGGGTGAAGCTCTGGTGGCGGGCGGAGGCCTCGAAGGCGACCAGCGCTGCGGTGCTGGGGATCTTGCGACGCATCTGTGCAAGTACCTCACTGGATAGCGCGTTTTATTGATCCTAAGGCTATCTCGGAGTGAGTTTTTTGCACAGTGGCATGCGGATTAGTCGTTTGCGGGCAGCCGGCTAGGCTTTTAGGCTCAGCCCACACGTTACTGCCCGAGGATTTCACGATGGCCGGCAAGGCAAGCTTCAACTGGATCGACCCGCTGCTGCTCGACCAGCAGCTCACCGAAGAAGAGCGCATGGTGCGTGACAGCGCTGAGCAATTTGCCGCCGACAAGTTGGCGCCGCGGGTGCTCGAGGCCTTCCGTCATGAAAAGACCGACCCGGCGATCTTCCGCGAGATGGGCGAAACCGGCCTGCTTGGTGCGACCATTCCTGAAGCCTACGGCGGCAGCGGCCTCAACTACGTGTGCTACGGGCTGATCGCCCGCGAAGTGGAGCGTATCGACTCCGGTTACCGATCGATGATGAGCGTGCAGTCGTCGCTGGTGATGGTGCCGATCAATGAATTCGGCAGCGAAGCGACCAAGCAGAAGTACCTGCCCAAGCTGGCCACTGGCGAGTACATTGGCTGCTTCGGCCTCACCGAGCCGAATTATGGCTCCGATCCGGGCTCGATGATCACCCGCGCCAAGAAGGTCGACGGCGGTTACCGCCTGACCGGCAACAAGATGTGGATCACCAATAGCCCGATTGCCGATGTCTTCGTGGTCTGGGCCAGGGACGATGCCGGCGAGATCCGCGGTTTCGTGCTGGAAAAGGGCTGGGAAGGCCTGTCGGCGCCGGCGATTCACGGCAAGGTCGGCCTGCGTGCGTCGATCACCGGCGAAGTCGTCATGGACAACGTGTTCTGCCCCGAAGAGAACGCGTTCCCCGATGTGCGCGGCCTGCGCGGCCCGTTCACCTGCCTGAACTCGGCTCGCTACGGCATCAGCTGGGGCGCGCTGGGTGCTGCCGAAGCCTGCTGGCACACGGCGCGCCAGTACACCCTGGATCGTCAGCAGTTCGGCCGCCCATTGGCCGCCAACCAGCTGATCCAGAAGAAGCTTGCCGACATGCAGACCGAAATCACCCTGGCCCTGCAGGGCTGCCTGCGCCTGGGGCGGATGAAGGACGAAGGCACCGCGGCGGTGGAAATCACGTCGATCATGAAGCGCAACAGCTGCGGCAAGGCGCTGGATATCGCTCGGATGGCCCGTGACATGCTGGGCGGCAACGGCATCAGCGACGAATTCGGCGTGGCCCGCCATCTGGTCAACCTCGAGGTGGTCAACACCTATGAGGGTACCCACGATGTGCACGCGCTGATTCTGGGGCGGGCGCAGACGGGCATCCAGGCCTTCTTCTAAGCCGCTCCAGCTTGTCGATCGTTCCCGCGCCTGGCGTGGGAGCGCCTGCGTCATCTCCGTACGAGGCCTCTGCGATGTCCGGTGCTCTGTCTCATCTGCGCGTGCTCGACCTGTCCCGCGTGCTCGCCGGGCCCTGGTGCGGGCAGAACCTGGCCGACCTCGGCGCCGATGTCATCAAGGTCGAACGGCCCAAGGTCGGCGATGACACCCGCCAGTGGGGGCCGCCCTACCTGCGTGATGGCGACGGGCGCGACACCAGCGAGGCGGCCTATTTCCTCGCCGCCAACCGCAACAAGCAGTCGCTGACCCTGGATTTCACCCAGGCCGAAGGCCAGCGCCTGGTGCGCGAGCTGGCGGCCAAATCGGACATCCTCATCGAGAATTTCAAGGTCGGCGGCCTGGCGGCCTACGGGCTGGATTACGCCAGCCTCAAGGCGATCAACCCGCGGCTGATCTATTGCTCGATCACCGGCTTTGGCCAGAGCGGCCCTTACGCCAAGCGTGCCGGTTATGATTTCATGATCCAGGGCCTGGGCGGCCTGATGAGCCTGACCGGCCAGCCCGATAGCGGCGAGGGCGGCGAGGGCGGCGGCCCGGTCAAGGTCGGCGTCGCGCTGACCGACATCCTCACCGGGCTGTACGCCACGGTCGCCGTGCTGGCGGCGCTGGCGCACCGCGACAAGACCGGCGAGGGCCAGCACATCGACATGGCCCTGCTCGACGTGCAGGTGGCGTGCCTGGCCAACCAGGCGATGAACTACCTGACCACCGGTGTTTCGCCGAAGCGCCTGGGCAATGCCCACCCCAACATCGTGCCTTACCAGGCCTTCCCGACCGCCGATGGCGACCTGATCCTCACGGTGGGTAATGACAGCCAGTTCCTCAAGTTCTGCGAAGTGGCCGGCCATCCCGAATGGGGCGCGGACCCGCGCTTCGCCAGCAACGGCCAGCGTGTCGCCCACCGCGCCGAGCTGATCCCGCTGATCCGCCAGGCCACGGTGTTCCGTACCACCGCGCAATGGGTCGGCCTGCTCGAAGCGGCAGGCGTGCCATGCGGGCCGGTCAACGATCTGCAGCAGGTGTTCGCCGATCCGCAGGTTATCGCCCGGGGGCTGCGTCTTGACCTGCCCCATCCGCTGGCGGGCAACACGCCTCAGGTGGCCAGCCCGCTGCGGCTGTCGGCCAGCCCCGTCGAATATCGCCAGGCGCCGCCGCTGTTGGGGGAGCACACCGAGCGGGTGCTCGGCGAGGTGCTGGGGCTGGACGCCGAGCAGATTCAGGCGCTACGGGATCAGGGCGTGATCTGACCCGGCGTGAGCCGCCGAGTCAAAGACGAGGAGTGTACTCAGGCGTCCAGTTGGGAGGCCGGGCCGAAGAACTCGTAGTGGCACTGTTCGCCGGGAACCCCGAGGTCGCTCAGGTGCCGCTTGACCTGCGCCATGAAGGGCTTCGGCCCGAGGAAGTAAGCGTCCAGGTCGCGGTCTTCCGGCAGCCAGTCGGCCAGTTGTTCGCGGCTGACCACGCCCTGGGCATGGGGCTGGTCACCGTCACGCGGGGCGCTGTAGCAGAAGCGGTAACTGATCTGTGGGTAATCACGGCTCTGTTCTTCAATCCACCGTTTGAAGGCATGCACCCCGCCGTGGCGCGCATAGTGAATGAAATGAATCGGCCGGCCGCTCTCGCGGGCCGCTTCCAGCATGGTCAACGCCGGCGTGATGCCTACGCCCGCGGTGATCAATGCCAGGGGCTTGCTCGAAGGGCGCAGCACGAAGTCACCCGCTGGTGGAAACAGCTCCAGGGTGTCGCCTTCCTGGACATGGTCATGCAGGTAGTTGGATACCTTGCCCTCGTTTTCGCGCTTTACGCTGATGCGATAGTCGCGGCCGTTGCCCTGAGCGGAAAGCGAGTAGTTGCGGCGCTGTTCCTGGCCATCGATGACCATGCGCAGGCCGATGTACTGTCCCGGCTGCTGGCGTAGCACGGCACCGCCGTCCACCGGCGCCAGGAGGAAAGAAGTGATCTCCTCGCTCTCGACGTTCTTGCTCACCACCTTGAAGTCGCGCGACCCGCGCCACCCGCCCGGTGCCTGTTCGTGCTCCTTGTACGCCTGCTCTTCGGCGCCGATCAGGATGTCCGCCAGTTGCCCGTAGGCCACGCCCCAAGCCTGGATCACCTCATCCGTAGCGATTTCCTCACCCAGCACTTCGCGAATGGCCCGCAACAGGCAACTGCCCACGATCGGGTAATGTTCCGGTAGGATCTGCAGCGCCACGTGCTTGTTGACGATCTGGCCTACCAGCGGGCCGAGCGCCTCCAGGCGGTCGATGTGCCGGGCATACATCAGCACCGCACTGGCCAGTGCGCGCTGCTGGGCGCCGCTGGCCTGGTGAGCCTGATTGAACAGCGGGCGCACCTGCGGATACTCCTTCAGCATCATCGCGTAGAAGTGTCGGGTCAGGGCTTCGCCGCCGGTTTCCAGCAGGGGCACGGTGGCTTTGATGATGGCGCGTTGTTGGTTGCTCAGCATGGTGATCGTTCCTGTCGCAAGGCATGGATGTTTTCTCTACCTGGCTCATTACAGATCCCGTGCCAACTTGCGAGGCCGCTGGATTACTGGGGTTGGGCATGCTATGAGTCTTTTTGACTTAGGTGCTTTTGTGTCTTTATGACTCTATTGGTGTCTTTATGACTTCGAATCCGTTGCTGGGCGCCCTGCTTCCGCTGGTGGACGACCTGTCCCGCGAACTCCCCGAGCGTGAGCGCTATCGACGGCTGCTCGCTGCCTTGCGGCAGCTGTTTCCCTGTGACGCCGTGGCGCTGCTCAGGCTCGACGGCGAGGTGCTGGTGCCGCTGTCCGTGGAGGGGCTGAGCGCCGACACCATGGGCCGACGCTTCAAGGTGAGCGAGCATCCGCGCCTGCATGAGCTGTTGCAGCATCGCGGGCCCACCCGCTTTGCCGCCGACTGCGAGTTGCCCGATCCCTACGATGGCTTGCTGGAAGGGCAGCATGGGCACCTGGAAGTGCATGACTGCCTGGGTTGCCCGCTGTATGTGAAAGAGCAGCTCTGGGGGCTGCTGACCCTGGACTCGCTGCAGTCGAGCAGCTTCGGCCGTGTCGACCTGGGCATGCTGGAAGCTTTCGCCAGTCTCGCGGCGGCGACCGTGGCGGCCAGTGAGCGCATTTCCCTGCTTATGGGGCGTGTGGAAGATGAGCAACGCCGCGCCGACCTTTATAAGCAAGCAGCTGCCGCCGTACGGCCGAGGGAGATGATCGGTCAGAGCCCCAGGCACAAGGCGCTGCTGCAGGAGATCGAGCTGGTCGGCAGCAGTGACCTGACGGTGCTGATCAGTGGCGAGACGGGCGTGGGCAAGGAGCTGGTGGCCGAGGCGCTGCATGGAGCGTCGGCCCGGGCCTCACGACCCATGGTCAGCATCAACTGTGCGGCGCTGCCGGATACCTTGGTGGAGAGCGAGTTGTTCGGTCACGTCCGGGGCGCATTTTCGGGAGCGGTCAGCGAGCGGCGTGGCAAGTTCGAACTGGCTGACGGTGCCACCCTGTTTCTCGACGAGGTAGGCGAGCTGCCCCTGGCAGTGCAATCAAAGCTGCTGCGGGTATTGCAGAGCGGGCAGCTGCAGCGTGTAGGGTCGGATCGCGAGCACCGGGTAGACGTCCGCGTGCTGGCGGCTACCAACCGCGACCTGGCCGAAGAGGTGCGTGCCGGGCGCTTTCGTGCCGACCTCTATCATCGCCTGAGCGTCTACCCGCTCAAGGTGCCGGCTCTGCGTGAGCGGGGGCGCGACGTGTTGCTGCTGGCGGGGTACTTTCTCGAAGACAATCGTGCGCGCCTGGGGCTGCGCAGCCTGCGTCTTGCGCCGGATGTGCAGAAGACGCTCTTGCAGCATGACTGGCCGGGCAATGTTAGAGAGTTGGAGCACCTGATCGGCCGCGCAGCGATCAAGGCGCTGTCGGCCTGTGCCGAGCGTCCGCAGATACTGACCATCGACAGCCGCGCGCTGGACCTGCATCCCGCGCATCGTAGCTATATAGAAGAAGAGGTGAGCGGGACGAGCGAGGCAGAGGTACCGCCGGCGGGGCAGTCGCTTCGCGACGCGGTGGATGACTACCAGCGGCGTCTTATACAAGCAGCCCTCGATCGTCATGCCGGGCGCTGGGCGGAGGTGGCGCGCGAGCTGGCAGTGGATCGGGCCAACCTGCAGCGGTTGGCCCGGCGGCTGGACCTGAAATAGGCCCGTTCGGGTTGCTGCTTATATAGAAGGAGCCCGTCTGGCAGCTTTATTTCAATTAGATGAAATAACCCCTTGACCTGAGTTTCGAGGGGCCTATAATGCGCACCACTTCCGGCGCAGTCTGATCTGAAAACTCTTTGTAGATCAACGAGTTAGACGAAGATAAAGGTTGCACGGACGGCGAATTCGAGTAGAATGCGCCGGCATCGACAGGGCGGTTTGAGTGGTTCTGTGGATGGTTCGGTCAGGTTGATCGAAGGCGGTAAATGAGGGTGTTGACAGCGGTTTGTAACGCTGTAGAATGCGCCTCCCGCTGGAGAGAAGATGGTCTGGTCGGGCGCTGCAAGGTGTTGAGAAGAAAGAAAAAATTCTTC
>NZ_FOMO01000006.1 GCF_900112645.1 Phytopseudomonas straminea
CCTCATTTGCTGTCAAGCTGTTTTTGAAGAATTTTTTCTTTCTTCTCAACACCTTGCAGCGCCCGACCAGACCATCTTCTCTCCAGCGGGAGGCGCATTCTACAGCGTTACAAACCGCTGTCAACACCCTCATTTACCGCCTTCGATCAACCTGACCGAACCATCCACAGAACCACTCAAACCGCCCTGTCGATGCCGGCGCATTCTACTCGAATTCGCCGTCCGTGCAACCTTTATCTTCGTCTAACTCGTTGATCTACAAAGAGTTTTCAGATCAGACTGCACCGGAAGTGGTGCGCATTATAGGCCCCTCGAAACTCAGGTCAAGGACTTATTTCATTTTCCCTGAACTTTCTGCCCTGCCCTGCCGAAGCGCGGGATTCTGCGCATCAAAGCGGGAATCCGTAGTAGCAGCAACAGCGCACCAATGACAGCGTAAACCGTCCACTCTTCAAGATCTGCGCGGACAATCCACAACATATGCAGCAGAGCGAGCGGCAAAATCAGGTAAACGAGGCGGTGCAGCTTCTTCCAGGACTTACCCAGGCGCCGCTGGCTATAACGGTTTGAAGTCAGAGCAAGGAGCAGCAAGCCGAACAGCGCGATAGCCCCAACAATAATGTAAGGCCGCTTGCGCAGCTCCACGGCCAACTGTGACCAATCCAACCCCAGGATGAATACCGCATACGCCGCCAGGTGCAGAATCCCATAGGCGAAACACCACAGGCCAAGCTGACGGCGCACCGCCATCCAACCCGACCAGCCACTGAGTTTCTGCAAAGGCGTCATGCCCAGGGTGATCAATAGAAGGATGAGCGCGCCCAACCCGAGGCGCTCGACCAACACCTTGCCTGGATCGGGCCCCAGGGCGAACGACCAGGCCTGATACAGCCAATACAGCGGCCATACGGCGACCAGCAGGAAAACGAAAAGACGCCAGAACGGATGCCGCATCAATAGTTCTTCCGCAGATCGAGATTGCTATAAAGGCTAGCGACCTCATCGGCGTAGCCGTTGAACATCTGGGTCTCGCGTACATTGGGGCTGAACAGCCCGCTAGGCAGACGGCGCTCGCGAGCCTGGCTCCAGCGCGGATGGTCGACGGAGGGGTTTACGTTGGCATAGAAGCCGTACTCCTGGGCCGCAATGCTTTGCCAGGTGGTCTTCGGCTGCTCGCTGACCAAGCTGATGCGTACGATCGACTTGATGCTCTTGAAGCCATACTTCCATGGCACCACTAGCCGCAGCGGCGCACCGTTCTGATTGGGCAGTTCGCGACCGTACATACCAACGGCGAGGATTGCCAGCGGATGCATGGCCTCATCCAGACGCAGCCCTTCCACATATGGCCAGTCGATCAACGCGAAGTTCGAGCGCTGCCCCGGCATGCTCTCGGGATCCTTCAGGGTTTCGAAACGGATGTACTTGGCGGCCGAGGTCGGCTCGACCTTATCAAGCAGCGCAGAGATGGGAAAGCCGATCCATGGGATCACCATCGACCAGGCCTCGACGCAACGCAGTCGGTAGATGCGCTCCTCGAGCTGATACGGTTTGAGGAAATCCTCCAGCGCATAGCGCCCCGGCTTGCCAACCTCGCCATCGATCACCACGGACCAGGGCTCGGTTTTCAAGCTGCCGGCGTTCGCCGCCGGATCGGACTTGTCGGCGCCGAACTCGTAGAAGTTGTTGTAGTGGGTCGCATCCTGGAATGGGGTGATCGCCTCATCCTTGACGGTGACCGCATCCCACTTGGTCGCAGCAATGCGCTTGGCCAACCAGTCCGGCGCGCTGCTGGCCGCAACGTCGGCATAACGCTCGCCGGTAGATTGCGCCCAGGCAGGCAGGCTGCTCAGCGCCATCCCGGCTGCAGCAGCGCCCATAAAGGTGCGACGGGAGAGATAGATCGATTCGGGGGTGACATCCGATTCATTGCATTCGGATGACTGACGCAGCTTGATCAGCATGGTGACTCCGCAGTATCGGGACAGGCCTGCCCAATAGACTACGGAGTCTGCAGGAAATTACATCACTCCACTGGCTTGCGGCGACGCAAACGCAGCAGATACTGGATCGGACCAGAAGCGGCATAGGCCAGGAAGATCAGCAACAGGATGCGCGGTGGATCGCTGAATACCACGGCGAACACCAGCACCACAGCCAGAATCGCCACGAACGGCACACGGCCTTTCAGATCCAGATTCTTGAAGCTGTTGTACTTGATGTTGCTGACCATCAGCATGCCGGCGGCAGCGACGAGGATGGCGACCACGAATGACATGTTCGAGCCCTGAATACCGAAGTCACTGAACGCCCACACGGTACCGGCCACCACGCCAGCAGCGGCCGGGCTGGCCAAGCCGATGAAGTAGCGCTTGTCGACGCTGCCGATCTGCGTATTGAAACGCGCCAGGCGCAGTGCAGCACCGGCCACATAGATGAAGGCGACCATCCAGCCGACCTTGCCCATGCTGCCCAGCGCCCACTCGAAGGCCAACAGCGCCGGTGCGACACCGAAGGCCACCATGTCGGACAGCGAATCGTATTCGGCGCCAAAGGCGCTTTGGGTATTGGTCAGGCGGGCAACCCGGCCGTCCAGACCATCGAGCACCATGGCCACGAACACCGTGGCAGCGGCCACGTAGAAGTTACCGTTCATGGCGTTGATGATGGAATAGAAGCCAGCGAACAGGTTCGCGGTCGTGAACAGATTGGGCAGCAGGTAGATGCCGCGATGGCGAACCTTGCGCCCCTCGTCGTCATGCCCCTCCTCAATATGCTCGTCGATGGGCAGTAAGCTGTCGTCGTCTCGGGACGACTTGGGCTCTTGCGGACGCTCGCTCATGAACAACACCTTGCATCGGATTTGAATTTTCGACCGAGCCACCGGACAAGCGTTCGCCCTAATCGGCCTGGATACCCAGGCTTTATACCAGAAGCCCGTCCTAGAACGAAAAAACGCGGCCGGGGCCGCGTTCTTCTTGGATCGATTCGACTCAGTTCTTGGCTTTGTCGACGATCTTGTTGGCTGCAATCCACGGCATCATGGAACGCAGTTGCTCACCGATCACTTCGATACCGTGAGCTGCGTTGTTACGACGCTTGGCGGTCATCGACGGGTAGCCGGTAGCACCTTCGCTGATGAACATCTTGGCGTACTCGCCGTCCTGGATGCGCTTGAGTGCATTGCGCATGGCCTGACGGGATTCGGCGTTGATGACTTCCGGGCCGGTCACGTACTCGCCGTACTCGGCGTTGTTGGAGATCGAGTAGTTCATGTTGGCGATACCGCCTTCGTACATGAGGTCGACGATCAGCTTCAGCTCGTGCAGGCACTCGAAGTAGGCCATTTCCGGCGCGTAGCCCGCTTCGACCAGGGTTTCGAAACCGGCCTTGACCAGTTCGACGGTACCGCCGCACAGAACGGCCTGCTCGCCGAACAGGTCGGTTTCTGTCTCGTCCTTGAAGGTGGTTTCGATGATGCCGGTACGGCCGCCGCCAACGCCCGAAGCGTAGGACAGCGCGACGTTCTTGGCATTGCCCGAAGCGTCCTGGTAAACGGCGATCAGATCAGGGATGCCGCCGCCTTTGACGAACTCGGTGCGCACGGTGTGGCCCGGGGCCTTAGGTGCGATCATGATGACGTCTAGGTCGGCACGCGGAACGACCTGGTTGTAGTGGATCGAGAAGCCGTGGGAGAACGCCAGGGTGGCGCCCTTCTTGATGTTCGGCTCGATTTCGTTCTTGTACAGGGCGCCCTGGAATTCGTCCGGGGTCAGGATCATTACCAGGTCGGCAGCGGCGACGGCGGAAGCCACGTCGGCAACTTTCAGGCCGTGAGCTTCAGCCTTGGCAACGGTAGCAGAGCCTTTACGCAGACCGACGGTGACGTCGACACCGGAGTCCTTCAGGTTGCACGCCTGAGCGTGGCCCTGGGAGCCGTAACCGATGATGGCAACTTTCTTGCCTTGGATGATCGAGAGGTCACAGTCTTTGTCGTAATAAACTTTCATGTTCTTGGCTCTTGTGTATCGAAAGGGATGGGGTGCCAGAGCACCGCGACAGAGCCACCTTAAGTGATTCGCCCCATTGCGTAAAATGATATATTCGCAACACTGCATGCCGATATATGAAACACAAATGGATACTCACGCACTCAGCCTTTTTCTCTCACTCGCCGACAACCTGCACTTCGGCAAGACCAGCCGCGAGCAGCATGTCAGCCCTTCTGCTCTGAGCCGCAGCATCAAACAGCTCGAGGATGAAGTCGGAGCACCGCTGTTCGTGCGCGACAACCGCTCGGTGCGCTTGACCCGCGAAGGCCAGCAATTTCGCGAATACGCCAGCAACGTCATGAATGGCTGGCAGGCCATCCGCCAGACCTTCAAGCAGGATCAGCTGGTGCTGCACGGTGAGCTGTCGCTGTACTGCTCGGTGACGGCGAGTTACAGCTTCCTTTATGAAATTCTCAGCAGTTTCCGACAGGACTACCCGCGCATCGAAATGAAGCTGCACACCGGCGACCCGGCCAAGGCCGTCGAGCGAGTGCAGCAAGGCCTGGAAGACTTGGCCATCGGCGCCCGTCCGGACAATTTGCCTGCCGGCGTTGAATTCCAGTCGATCACCCGCTCGGCGTTGCGCTTCATCGGCCCGCAATCCCCGCAGCTGCTCAGCGACGAACAACTGAAGAACCCAGGAGCAGAGAGCTGGCAGGACGTGCCGCTGATTCTCTCCGAGGAGGGCCTGGCGCGAACCCGCACCGATCGCTGGCTCAAACACCACAACATCAAGCCGCGTATCTACGCTCAGGTCAGCGGCAACGAAGCCATCGTCAGCATGGTCAGCCTGGGCTTCGGCATCGGCGTGGTGCCGCAAATCGTGTTGGACAACAGTCCACTGGCCGCACGGATCCGGCTCTACGACATCCAGCCGCCGCTGACCGAATACGACATCGGTCTGTTCGCCCTGCAAAAGCGCCTCAAGGATCCGCTGATCGCTGCCTTCTGGAACCGCAGCAGCGAATCGCGCCCATAAAAAACCCCGCACATGGCGGGGTTCTTCATTTCCTTTTCGCGATCAGATGCTCAGCACCTTGTCGCCGCGGGCGATACCGGTGACACCGCTGCGTACAGTTTCCAGGATCAGCGCGGTGCCGATGGCCTGGATGAAGCTGTCCAGCTTGTCACTGGTACCGGCCAGCTGGATGGTATACACGCTCGGCGTCACGTCGACGATCTGCCCACGGAAGATGTCGGTGGTGCGCTTGACCTCGGCGCGCTGGGCGCCGGTGGCCTTGACCTTGACCAGCATCAGCTCGCGCTCGATGTGGGCGTTTTCCGACAGGTCCACCAGTTTGACCACCTCGATCAGCTTGTTGAGGTTCTTGGTGATCTGCTCGATGGTGTCGTCATGACCGATGGTGGTCAGCGTCAGACGCGACAGGGTCGGGTCCTCGGTTGGCGCCACGGTCAGGCTTTCGATGTTGTAGTTGCGTTGGGAGAACAGGCCGACCACACGCGACAGGGCTCCCGGTTCGTTTTCCAGCAGCAGGGAAATGATATGACGCATGTCAGGTACGCTCCGTCTTGCTCAGCCACATGTCGCGCATCGCGCCACCACGAATCTGCATCGGGTAGACGTGCTCACTGGTATCCACGGCGATGTCGAGGAACACCAGGCGATCCTTGATCGCGAACGCCTCTTCCATCTTCGACTTGAGATCCTTGAGGTCGGTGATGCGCATGCCCACGTGGCCATAGGACTCGGCCAGTTTGACGAAGTCAGGCAGCGATTCCATGTAGGAGTGCGAGTAACGGCTGCTGTACTGCATGTCCTGCCACTGGCGAACCATGCCCAGCGCGCCATTGTTCAGGTTGATGATCTTCACCGGCAGGTCGTACTGCAGGCAGGTCGACAGCTCCTGAATGTTCATCTGGATACTGCCCTCGCCGGTCACGCAGGCGACATCGGCATCCGGGAAGTTCAGCTTGACGCCCATGGCGGCCGGGAAGCCGAAGCCCATGGTGCCCAGACCACCGGAGTTGATCCAGCGATTCGGTTTGTTGAAGCGATAGTACTGGGCCGCGAACATCTGGTGCTGGCCCACGTCGGAGCTGACGTACGCCTCGCCCTTGGTGACTTCGCACAGCGTCTCGATCACGGTCTGCGGCTTGATGATGCTGCCGTCGCCCTCGTTATAAGGGAACAGACGGCCGCCACCGCGCCACTCGTCGATCTGCTTCCACCAAATGGCCTGGGATTCCTTGTCAGGTGCCTGTTCGATTTCCTTGAGTGCGGCGACCATTTCGGCCAACACGCTGTCCACCGGGCCAACGATCGGGATGTCGGCCTTGACGGTCTTGGAGATCGACGCCGGGTCGATGTCGATATGGATGATCTTCGCGTTCGGGCAGAACTTGGCAGCGGTCTCGCCGTTGATGACGCGGTCATCGAAGCGCGCGCCGACGGCCAGGATCACATCGGCGTGGTGCATGGCCAGGTTGGCGGTGTAGCTGCCGTGCATGCCGAGCATGCCGACAAACTGACGGTCATCGCCCGGATAGGCGCCAAGGCCCATCAGAGTGTTGGTGACCGGCACGTTGAGGGCACGAGCCAGCTCGGTGAGTTGCGTCGAAGCGCCGCCGAGGATCACGCCACCGCCGGAATAGATGATCGGGCGCTTGGCCGCGACGAGCATTTCCGCCGCCTTGCGAATCTGGCCAGAGTGGCCACGGGCAGCCGGGCTGTAGGAGCGCAGCTTGACCTTCTTCGGGTAGCTGTATTCGAACTTCTGGGTCGGATCGCCCATGTCCTTGGGGATATCGACGACCACCGGGCCCGGACGGCCGGACTCGGCCAGGTAGAAGGCCTTCTTGATCACTTCGGGGATTTCCGAAGGATGCTTGATGATGAAGCTGTGCTTCACGATCGGTCGGGAGATGCCAACCATGTCGACTTCCTGGAAGGCGTCGGTGCCGACCACGGTGCTGGCCACCTGACCGGAGATGATCACCATCGGGATCGAATCCATGTAGGCGGTGGCGATACCGGTCACGGCGTTGGTCGCACCCGGGCCGGAGGTCACCAGTACCACGCCGGCCTTGCCGGTGGCACGGGCATAGCCGTCCGCCATATGGGTCGCTGCCTGCTCGTGACGAACCAGGATGTGGGTCACCTCCGGCTCTTTGAACAAGGCATCATAGATGTGCAGGAGGGCACCGCCCGGGTACCCATAGATGTACTTAACGCCTTCGTCACGCAATGAGCGGACGACCATTTCAGCGCCGGATAAAAGCTCCACGTTGTTCACCTCTATTACGCCAGAAAACCGCCCTTTTGCAGGGTCGGCCCGAGTAGGTTTACTGCCAGCAGAGCATGAGCGACTGTGGTCGCCGACTACGTCAGCTACAACTGAGCAAGTATTGGGACTGCCCCAGATCTGTTGCGGGGCTTTCCCACCCAGCGCGAGGTAACGCGTTGCGGGTGTAACGAAAGGTCGGCGCGGGTAGCGCCTCATGTCTACTGAGCTGAAGCCAGCTTGCGGCTGGCCCCACTACAGCGAGCAGCCGATTGTTGATATTCGCCAGCGGCAAGTCAAGCGATGCGTGACGGAATATGCAATATCCGGCAACAACGCCGCCCGCGTGCAAGCCGATGCGAAAGCGGCGCCGATGTGAAACAGACCAGACTGTGCCGAACGCCGATTGGGTATAGTGGTGGCCTGCGTTGCAACTTCACGCTCCCCACACTTCAATCAGTCGATGGACCCTGGATAAGGAAACGCCATGCGCCGCATGATTCTCACCAGCAGTCTGCTGCTCGCCCTGAGTGCGAGCGCCATGGCAGCACCGATCTACAAATGGGTCGACGCTCAGGGCGTTACCCACTTTGGCGAGCAGCCGCCACAGGGTCAGCAATCGACCACGGTCAATCCGTCGGCAGCGCCACCTTCCTCCACCACGCCAGAAGCGAAACCGGCGCCGACCTTCGACGCCATCGCCGACCCCGAGCAGGCCGCGGCCGATGCCAAGGTGAAGCAGGAAGTGGCGGCTCAGGAAGCCCAGCGCAAGAAGTACTGCGAGACCCAGCGCAACAACCTGGCGCAGCTGGAGAATAACCCACGAGTGCGGGTGGAAGACGGCGGGGAAATGCGCCGCCTGGGCGAGGACGAGCGCCAGAAGCGCATCGCCGACGCCAAGCAGGCGATCAAGGATAATTGCCAGTAAACAGTAGCGGGCCCTAACGGCCCGCGCTGATCAGGCGATCGAAGTCGCCCAGCGCCTTGAGCAGCGCGGCGGCCTCGTAATTGTCGGCACCATAGACCTGTTCGGCCATGGGCAGGATGCCCGACACGGCCGGCAGGTCAGCGCCCGCTTCGATGATGACCTTCATGCGGGGCAGGAATATCCACTGCAGCCACTGGGAAAAATCCAGGGTGTCGACGCAGAACGGCTGCTCGCTGGACAGCGCTTCCACGCTCGGCGCGCAAGCTTCCCACAAACCCTGAACTCGCAGCGCCCGCTCGATCAGCAACAGCTGATCGGCAACCAGGGCAGACGACGCAGCACTCACAGATTGACCCGAGCCCGCTCGCGAGCCTGGGAAGCACCAGCGGCGTCGCCTTGCTGCTCACGGGACTTGGCGATCAGCTGCCACAGGCTGGCTTGCAGCGCCGGGCGGCCATTGGCGTAGCTCAGGCCACGACGGGCGAACTGCTCGGCCTGGGCAGCGTCACCCTGGGCCAGACGCACTTCAGCCAACCGATACAGAACCTGCGGCTCACGTGGGGCGATACGCTGGGCGCGCTCCAGACTGGACGCGGCGCCATTGAGGTCACCACCGGTCTGTTGCTGCTGGGCGCTGGTCAGCAGCGCCAGCACAGGGCCATCGAGCTGCTCGTCGGCCGCCAGACCGCCACCAGCGTTACCGCTGGGAATGCCGCTTGGCGTCGATGACTGGGATGGTGCCGAGTTGCCGTAATTGGGCGAACCCAGCGGCTCGCTGCTCAGCGGTGGCTCGTCGAAGGTCAGGCCACCGCTGTTGGCAGGCGCACCGGCCGGGGCCGAGTAGGTGTCGATCGGCGCCGACGAAGGCGCGCCGCCGCCCGGCACCATCACCACCACGCCGGAATCCTCAGGCATGGACTGCGCCTGCTGCTGTTGCTGCGGCGCATTGTTGTAACCACCGCCTGGGCGGTCGTCCTGCTCGTAAGCCGAACTACCGGAATCCACAACCGGGATGGAACCACGCGGAACGCTGGCACAGCCACCCAGAACCACCGAGGCGGTCAAAACGGGAATCAACCACTTGCTCACGGCAAACCTCTCTTATTCCAACCAGCCTTTCACCCAGTCCATCACCGAGTCGACGGGCGCCTGAATACCACAACCTGTGCCCGGTGCCGGTTCGCTGCCGCGAATATACGGCATCTGTACGGCACCCGGACAATTCTGCGCCGAGCCCTGCCCGGTCGCTGCATCCACCCAGGCCATCACCACGTTATCCGGCACCGGCATGTCCAGCGGCAGCGGGTCAGCGCGCCGCATGAAACCGGTCCAGGCCTGCAGCGCGCCGGTCGCGCCGGTGAACGGCGTCGGGCCGTTGTCGTCACGGCCCATCCACACCACGGCCAGCAGATCCTGGCTGAAGCCAGCGAACCAGCTGTCACGCGAGTCGTTACTGGTACCAGTCTTGCCTGCCAGTGTCAGCGAACTCGGCAATTGGCTGTAGACCGAGCGGCCGGTGCCTTCGCGCATGGTGCGCTGCATGGCGTTCTGCAGCAGGTAGATGGCACCAGCGTCGAAACGCTGTTGAATCTGATACGGATAACGCTTGAGCGGTTCGCCCTCGGCGGTCAGCACGCTGCGGATACCGCGCAGCGGCGTATTGAAGCCGCCACTGGCGATGGTCTGGTACATACCCGTGACTTCCATCGGGGTCAGCGCACCAGCACCCAGCAACATCGACGGATAAGCCGGCCACTGGCGAGACACGCCCAGGCGCTCGAGGGTTTTGAGCACATTTGGCACGCCCAGTTCCAGGCCGAGTTTGGCGGTGGAAAGGTTGTAGGAATGCGCCAGGCCCTGATACAGGTAAATGCTGCCGTGGGCCTTGCGATCGTAGTTCTGCGGCTTCCATACCTGGCCGTCCTGGCCCTTCACCGAGAAGGGTTCATCCTGCACGCGAGTGGTCAGGGTGTACTGGCTCGGACGCTCCAGGGCCGTCAGGTAGATGGCCGGTTTGATCAGCGAGCCAATCGGACGAACAGCGTCCAAAGCGCGGTTGAAGCCGGCGAAGCGTGCCTGACGGCTGCCGATCAGCGCTTGGATCTCGCCGGTTTCCGGATTGGTCACCACCATGCCGGCTTCCACCTCGTCGGCGCCCTTGCGGCCGGCCTGACGCTTGAAGGTATCGGCCAGGGCCTCTTCAGCTTTGATCTGCAGGATCGGATCGAAACTGGTGAAGATGCGCAGGCCTTCCTCGGTCAAGTCTTCGTCACGGTAGTCCTGGCGCAACTGGCGTTTGACCAGATCCAGGAACGCCGGGAACGAGCCATTGGCCATGCTGCCGCGTTGGGTCACGCCCAATGGACGCGCCTTGGCGGCGGCCGCCTCTTCGGGCGATACCACACCCTGCTCGGCCAGCAGGTCGAGGATCATGTTACGGCGATTCAGCGCCCGCTCCGGGTTGCGGCGCGGGTTGTAGTAGGTCGGCCCCTTGACCATGCCGACAAGCAGCGCCACCTGATCGAGTTTGAGCTCGGACAGCGGCTGGCTGAAGAAGTACTGGCTGGCCAGACCAAAGCCGTGCACCGCGCGCTGGCCGTCCTGACCGAGGAACACCTCGTTGAGGTAAGCCTCGAGAATTTCACGCTTGTCGTAGTGCAGCTCCAGTAGCACTGCCATCATCGCTTCGGTGATCTTGCGGGTCAGGCTGCGCTCGTTGGTCAGGTAGAAGTTCTTCACCAACTGCTGGGTCAGGGTGCTACCGCCCTGGCGTAACTGGCCAGCGGATGCGTTGATCCAGATGGCGCGGGCGATGCCCTTGGGCGATACGCCGAAGTGGTCGAAGAAGTCGCGGTCCTCGACCGCCACCAGGGTTTCCACCAGATAGGCCGGCACCTGATCGAGCTTGATCAGCACGCGGTCTTCCTGATGCGCCGGATACAGGCCGCCAATCAGCATGGGTTCCAGGCGTGCCACGGCCAGGTCCTTGCCGTCGGATTTGGTCAGCGAGGCGACGTAGTCACCGGAGAAGCGCACGTTGACCTGCTGGGCCGGCTCGGCACTCTCGTAGAACTGGAAGCCGCGCGAATAAAGCGACACGTTATTGCCGGAAACGGCCACGCCGCCAGGACCATCCACGGCACTTTCACGGCGATAGCCCAAGGCGTCGACTTCCTTGAGCAAGTCGTCCTTGGCCAGCTTCTGGCCGACGAACAGCTCAAGTGGCCGGGCGTAGACCTTGGCCGGAACGGTCCAGCGTTTGCCGGAGAATTTCTCCTGGACGATGGCATCGAGGTAAACCGCAAAACCGGCGAACAGCACCAGGCCAACCAGGCCGAGCTTTACAGCCCAGCCCAGCAAGGGGCGCATGCCACGGGGGCGGCGTTTGGAACGGGAGCGGGAAGATCGGGTACGAGTCATGGCGCGGCATTATACGCACTTTGCGAAGCGCCGGCAGCGACCGCCAGCGGTTTGCAGTACGCAAGCCAGGGCCCATAATGCGCGCCTGTTCCCACTTCTAGAAGCCAAGGATCGCCCGTGAGCCAAGCCCTGATTACCGCCTTGCAGAACCCGGCCCTTTATCCGCATCCGGTGAGCGGTTTCAGTGTCATCGAGACCCATATTTCCTGGGTCGTGCTGACCGGTCCCTTCGCCTACAAGATCAAGAAGCCGGTGAATTTCGGCTTTCTCGACTTCACCTCACTCGAAGCACGCAAACACTTCTGCGAGGAGGAGCTGCGCCTCAATCAGCGTTTGACTCAGGACCTGTATCTGGAGGTTTTGCCGATCAGCGGTAGCGCCGAGGCCCCGCTGATCGGCGGCGACGGCCCAGCATTCGAATACGCCCTGAAGATGCGCCAGTTCCCTCAGGAACAATTACTGGCCCAGGTACAGGCGCGCGGCGAGCTCAATGAGTCGCATATCGACGCACTGGCCAAGCAGATCGCCGCCTTTCACGCTGACACCCCCGTGGTCGCGGCCGACCACGAGTTATGCAACGCCACCGCCATCGTCGCCCCGCTGCGCCAGAACTTCGAGCAGATCCGCCCGATGCTCAGCGACAAAACCGACCTGCAGCAGCTCGATGCCCTGGAAGCCTGGACCGAGAGCAGCCTGGAGCGCCTGTGGCCCGAGCTGGAAGCGCGGGCGCGCGACGGCTTCATCCGCGAGTGCCACGGCGACATCCACCTGGGTAACGCAACCCTGCTGGACGGCCGCGCCACGCTGTTCGACTGCATCGAGTTCAACGAGCCCTTCCGCTTCACCGACATCGCTCTGGACACTGCCTTCTTGGTCATGGACCTTGAAGACCGCGGCCTCAAATGCCTGGCCCGCCGCCTGCTCAATGGCTGGCTGGAGCACACCGGCGATTACGGTTCGCTCAAGCTATTCAACCTCTACAAGACCCACCGCGCCCTGGTGCGTGCCAAGGTCGCGCTGTTCCGCCTCGGCCAGGAGCAGGACGCCGTGCAGCGCGCGGTGATCCTGCGCCAGTACCGCGCCTACGCCAGCCTCGCCGAAAGCTACAGCGCCATCCCGTCGCGCCTGCTGGCGATCACCCGCGGCGTCTCGGCTGTCGGCAAGAGCCAGGTGGCGCTGCGTTTGGTTGAGGCTCTGGGTGCAATTCGCATCCGCTCCGATGTCGAGCGCAAGCGCATGCTCGGTCAGCAAATCGGCAACGAGCTCAATGGCGGCATCTACAGCCAGGACGCCAGCGAGGCGGTATATCAGCGCCTTAACGACTTGGCCGAACTGACCCTGCACGCCGGCTATCCGGTTGTGCTCGACGCCACTTTCCTGAAGCGCTCACAGCGCCAGGCGGCGCAGCGCATTGCAGACGAAACCGGCGTGCCTTTCCTGATCGTCGACTGCCAGGCGCCGGATGCTGTGCTCGCCAGCTGGCTGCAGCAGCGTCAGGAGGAAGGCAGCGATCCGTCGGATGCCACCCTGGCGGTGATCGAGGCGCAACGTGCTAGTCAGGATCCACTGGAAGACGCCGAACTCCCCTACTGCAAGCGCGTCGACACACCGGATGCCGCCAGTCTGGCGGAGCTGGTCAGCGCGGTGCGCCAGCGCTTTCCGAGCCTCTGACGGCCGGCCAGCGGCGCGGTAAAGCTCTTCTATACTGGCAGTAAGCCTCCCTCGGATGACTGCCACCATGAGCCAACCGCACCAGCTGGACACCCCGCTCTACCGCCTTCTGCACAACGACGACGTCGCCGCCTTCAACCAGCAACGCCCCCAGGGCGAGCCCATCGACCTGCGCGGCGGCGACTTCCGGGGCCTCGACCTGCGCACCCTCGACGCCACGGGCATCGACTTCACCGACGCCTATTTCCGCGGCGCCGACCTGCGCGGCGTGGACTTTCGCAACGCGCAGCTCGAAGGCGCCAGCATCGCCCATGCGCAGATCTCGGGGGCCTATTTCCCGATCGAACTCAGTGCGGACGAAATCCTCATGTCGATGAATTTCGGCACCCGGCTGCGCTACCGCACCCACCCCAACCATCAGTAGCAGCCTGTAACGCGCTGCCTGCGGCAGCACGGTCAGATAGCACTACACTTTGCGGGAGCGGCCAGCGACAGGCCGCCGAGGAGGCGGTGTGAACGACGAATTGCAGACCCTCAAGAACCTCGGCAAGACTTCCTCGCAATGGCTGCACGCGGTGGGCATCCACAATGCCAGCGACCTGCGCCGCCACGGTGCGGTCGAGGCCTATCGGGCGGTGCGCGCCCGCGGTTTTCGGGCTTCCAAGGTGCTGCTGTATTCCATCGAGGGCGCGCTGCTCGACATTCACTGGAGCGAGCTGCCGATCACCCGCAAGGAAAGCCTCAATTTGCAACTGCAAGCTATCGCCAGCGATGATTGAATCAATCGACTTCGCAGGGTCAACCTGCGCTGGAACAGGCGCTGGTTCACAAGCCCCAGCGAGACCGATTTACCTGGAACGCGGCGGGTATTATCGTTTCAGGGATTTTCGTGCGCATCCAGCATGAGCCGCCCAAGGAACCATCATGTATCTACTCGGGGAACAACCGGCCTACGCCGACCAACTGATCAGCCGCTTGCAAAGCATCCCCGCAAAACTCCTCGACGGGCTCACCCCATGCGGTGAGCCGCTGCAGATCGAGCGCAGCGAGAACCTGGCGGCGGACCTGCCTAGCAATCAACTGTTCATCATCGACAACGGCCTCCTGCATGCACTGGTTGACGAGCGCCCGCTGTTCTACCTCCAGGAGGGTGATCTGGTCGGGCTGCGTCAGGGCATCGACCTGCCGAGTTGCCGCTATACCAGCGACGAGCCGCTGACCTTGATCCCCTACTCGCGCAGTGACGTGTTCAAGCACATCTATGCCGAAGAAGCGCGCCAGGAGCTGTTCATCCAGTACCTGGTCGGGCATACCGCGCTGCTTTCCGATGCCCTGGCGCGCATCAAGCAGCCCGAGATCCGTCCGGCCACCGGCTTCAAGCATTTCGCCCAGGGCGACGCGCTAATCAATCAGGGCGACGAAGCCGACCACGTATTCATCATCATCGAGGGCCATGCCGAGGCTTTCGTCGACGATGTGAAGGTCGGTGATGTACAGAAGGACGAGATCTTCGGCGCCATGGCGGTGTTCACCAACGAGAAACGCAGCGCCACCGTGCTGGCCAGCCAGCCCTGCACCGTGATGGTAATTCCCAAGGATCAGTTCCTCAGCCTCATGGAAAGCAACCCGCGCATCGCCCACAGCCTGGTGGAAAGCATGGCGCGGCGCATCGACCTGCTGAACAAGGAAATCACCGGGCTACGCCAGCCGAGCTGACAATCAATGCGTTTATCGAGAACCCGGCCATGCGCCGGGTTCTGTCTTTTGGAGCGCCGGAAACGCTATGGCGGTGATCGCCGAAAATAATTTCCAATCAACGATTGACTATGTAATGAGAATTGCTATTATTTTCATCAGCTGATCGCGAGATCGGCAGATAAGCTAAAGAGACCTTAGGTCGGACTCTTCAGGTTATCTCCTCATCAGGCTAATCACGGTTATTGACCCGGCACTTTGCCGGGTCTTTTTTTGCCTGGTGTTTTCCCGGAGAGCTGTTGCCAGTAATCCGTCACCTCGTCGGGCGGCGCCGCATCCGCTGGCGGGCTAAACCTCAAGCGTTCGGGTGGCCGGCGCGTCGCTCCGCCCAACGGGTGAACAGCGAAGCGCTGACGGCCAGCACGCCGCAGCCGGAAATGACCAGCGCCATCGGCACAGCACTGCCGTCATGCAGCGCACCGACCAGCGAGGCCGCGCTCGCCGCGATGGTGAACTGCAGGCTACCCATCAGCGCCGACGCACTGCCAGCATGGCGGCCCTGGCCGGCCATGGCGCAGGCCGAGGTATTGGGCAGCAGAATACCCAGCGAAGCGATGCAGCCGAACAGCGGGATCATCAATGGCCACAGCGCCTTTGGCCCGATCCACGCCAACACCAGCAAAGTGGCGCCGCAGGCCAGGTAGAACCAGACGATCCGCCGCGCCCAGTAGGCCGGCCCGTGCCGCGCCACCAGCCAGGCATTCACCTGGGCGGCGAGAATGAAACCTGCGGCGTTGGTGCCGAACAGCCAGCCGTAATGCTCGGCCGGTACGCCATAAAGCTGGATGAACACGAAGGGCGAGCCGGCGATATAGGCGAACATACCGGCAATCGCCAAGCCGCCGGTCAGTGCATGGCCGATAAAGGGCAGGTCGCCGAATAGCCGCCGATACTCGCGCAGCGCGCCGCTCAGCGGCGGCGGCTGAATGCTCGGGCTGAGGGTTTCCGGTAGCCAACGGCCGAGGGCGAACAGGCAGGCGGCGCTGAACAATGTCAGGCAGATGAAGATCGACGGCCAGCCGAACAGGTTCAGCAACAGCCCACCGGCTACCGGCGCGAGGATCGGTGCCAGGCCCATCACCAGCATCAGTTGCGAGAACACCTTGGCGGAGCTGATCGGGTCGCACAGGTCGCGCACCACTGCGCGGGAAATCACCATCCCCGCGCAACCGCCCAGGGCCTGGACGAAACGTGCAGCGATCAGCCATTCAAGGCTCGGTGCCAGGGCGCAGGCCAGTGACGCCAGGGTGAACAGCGACACGCCGACCAGAAGCGGCGTGCGCCGGCCAAAACGGTCGGCCAGCGGCCCGTAGACCAATTGCCCGATGGCAAGGCCGGCGAAATAGGAGGCTAGCGAGAGCTGTACATGTTCGGTGTCAGTGGCAAACGCTTGCGCCAGCGTGGGGAAGCTGGGCAGGTAGAAATCGATGGCCAGTGGGCCGAAGGCGCTGAGCGCGCCAAGAATCAGTAACAGGCGAAGCGGCATTGGCAAGGTACTCGACAGGTGTCCCACCTCGGGATGAATGGAAAGCGAACGCGGCGCGCGTCGAAAGCAGGTGAGACGTGCGCAATTACATACAAGTTCGTCTGTAAAACAAACATCGGCTGCAAAAAATAATTACACTCGCAGCTTCCTGAACCGATTGATCCCTGTCGTATGCGCCGAACCAAAGAGCAAGCCGAGCAGACCCGCACCTCCATCCTGGCCTCCGCCGAAGTGCTGTTTCTGGAGAAAGGCGTCGCTCATACCAGCCTCGAACACATCGCCAAGCACGCCGGTGTCACCCGCGGCGCGGTGTACTGGCATTTCCAGAACAAGGCCCACCTGTTCCACGACATGCTCAGTCAGGTCCGCCTGCCACCTGAACAACTGGCCGGCCGCCTGCAGGAAGACCAGGCCAATGGCCTGCAATCCCTGCATGCGCTATGCGTCGAAGGTATCGCCGGCATCGCTAAAGATGAGCAGAAGCGGCGCATCTTCACCATCCTGCTGCATCGCTGCGAATTCACCGAAGAACTGCGCGAAGCCGAAGAGCGGCACGATGCCTTCGTCAATCAGTTCATCGCCCTGTGTGAAGGCATCTTCGCGCAGCCCGCCACCATGAAGAGGCTGCGCCCTGGCATGACGCCGCGACTGGCAGCCCGCACCCTGCACGCGCTGATCGTCGGCATGCTCAGCGACTGGCTGCGCGACGACAAGCTGTTCGATCCGGTGCAGGACGGCCCGGTGATGTTCGACGGGCTGTTCCGCGGCCTGATCAGTGACTGGTCTTAGCCGCTGGTACCGCTTCGGCCTTGTAGCCTTCGTTAATGATTGCCTCGAGTACCTGATCGACCGGGTGCGTGGTATGCACGCGCACCTCGCCGGCAGCCAGGTCCACCTGCACCTGCGCCGCACCATCGACTGCCTGGACGGCGCCGGTGATCGCCCGCTCGCAGTGCGCGCACGTCATGCCTTCAACCTTGAATATTTGCATCGTCTTCTCCTCAGCCCGTAGGCGCTGATTGGGGTGCCGGCGAGTATCGGGCTTGCCCTCGTGGCAAGGTCAACACGCGGCTTGTTGAACCCGCCAACCTCAGCCAAGCTCAGATCACTCAACCATCCTATGGTCTGACCATGCGCCACCTTCTGTTCTCACTATTTCTCGCCCTACCCCTGCCGGCACTCGCCCAGGTACTGCCGTCGCACACCACCATGGGCGACGGTTACGCCGTGCTGATCATTTCCCGCGAGCGCCTGGAAGTGGCCTCGCCGTGCGAATTCGGCGTGTACCTGCAGGATCAGCTCGCCGCGCGGCTGTTCCAAGGCCAGTCGGTATCGTTCAACCTGCCGCCCGGCGATGTCTCGGTGCGCTTGGGCATGATCGGCACGGAAAGCTGCCAGGCCGGCATCACGCCCCTGGACAGCCAACGCATGGTGCTGCAGGCCGGTGAAATCCGCCGCTACCGCATCGCACTGAACCCTTCTGGCCCCTACCTGACGCCCGCGCCTTCCAGCCAGTGATTTCGGACGGTCGCAGCAGGGCTTGACCTTGCCCATATGGCAAGGTTGATCCTGTAGGCATCTGTCAGGCATCACGGAGGCCACCATGTCCAGCTTCGATCTGCCGATTCGCGGCATGACCTGCGCCAGCTGTGCCGGCCGGGTCGAACGCGCCCTGCGCGGCGTGGCCCAGGTCAGCGACGCCAGCGTCAACCTGGCCAGCGAGCGGGCACGGGTACAAGCACCGGCAGAGCAACTGCCGGCGCTGGTGGCTGCGGTGGAAAAGGCTGGCTACGAAGTACCAGGACAGACACTGGATCTGGCCATCACCGGCATGACCTGCGCCAGCTGCGTAGGGCGCGTCGAGCGGGCACTGAGCAGGCAGCCCGGCGTGCTCTCGGCGAGCGTCAACCTGGCTACCGAACGAGCGCGACTGCAAGTGCTGCCGGGCACCGATACCCAGGCGTTGCTGAAGGCAGTGGATGCCGCGGGCTATTCGGCCAGTACGCAGGAAATGAACACCGACAAAGACGACAGCGCCGAGCGCCAGTTACGCAACGAACGCTGGCGGCTGGCACTGGCCCTGCTGCTGGCCGCGCCGCTGGTGCTACCCATGCTGCTCACGCCTCTTGGCGTGCACCTGATGCTGCCGGCCTGGGCGCAGTTCATGCTGGCCACGCCAGTGCAGTTCATCCTCGGAGCCCGGTTTTATCGCGCCGCCTGGCACGCGTTACGCAGCGGCGCCGGCAATATGGATCAGCTGGTCGCCCTCGGCACCAGTGCCGGGTATGGCCTGAGCCTCTATCAATGGACGATCACCCCGCCCGGGCAGATGCCGCACCTGTACTTCGAAGCCTCGGCGGTGATCATCGCGCTGATCCTGCTCGGCAAATACCTGGAGAGCCGCGCCAAGCGCCAGACCACGGGTGCCATTCGCGCCCTGCAGGCGCTGCGCCCGGACGAGGCAACTCGCCTGCAAGGCGGTGTCGAACAGCGGATCGCGGTCAGTGCGCTGAGCATCGGCGACCAGATCGTAGTCCGGCCCGGCGAGCGCTTCGCAGTCGACGGCAAGGTGTTGGAAGGCCACAGCCACGCCGACGAGGCACTGATCAGCGGCGAAAGCCTGCCCCAAGCCAAGGCGCCGGGCGATCAGGTGACCGCCGGCGCGATCAATGGCGAAGGCCGCCTGCTGATCGAGACCACCGCCCTCGGTGCGGAAACCGTGCTGGCGCGCATCATCCGCCTGGTCGAAGACGCCCAGGCCGCCAAGGCGCCGATCCAGAAACTGGTGGATCGGGTCAGCCGGGTATTCGTGCCGGTGGTCCTGCTGATCGCCCTACTCACCCTGATCACCTGGCTGGCCATCGGGGCAGGCATCGAGCAGGCGCTGCTTAACGCCGTCGCCGTACTGGTGATCGCCTGCCCTTGCGCCCTGGGCCTGGCGACGCCCACGGCGATCATGGCAGGCACCGGCGTGGCGGCCCGCCACGGAATTCTGATCAAGGACGCCGAAGCCCTGGAAGTCGCCCATGGCGTGACCGTGGTGGCCTTCGACAAGACCGGCACCCTGACCTCCGGAACACCGCGGATCGCGCACCTGCACGCCGCCGGGATCGATGACCAACAAGCGCTGCGCTTGGCTGGCACGCTGCAACAAGGCAGTGAACACCCACTGGCCAAGGCCGTACTGCTGAGTTGCCAGGAGGCTGGCCTGGCACTGACCACGCTCGGCAACAGCCAGGCTCTGGCCGGCCGCGGCATTGCTGGAGAAATGGAAGGTCGCAAGCTGCTGCTCGGTAACCGCCGTCTACTGGAGGAAAGTGGCGCCGCCGAGCCAACTGAACTGGCAGAATCCGCACGGCGTTGGGAGGCAGAAGGACGCACGCTCTCATGGCTGGTCGAACAAGGCTACGCTCCACGGGTGCGGGCCTTGTTCGCCTTCGGCGATACCCTCAAGGACGGTGCCCAGGACGCTATCGCCTCCCTCAAGGTCCGGCATATCGACAGCCACCTGATCAGCGGCGACAACACGGGCAGCGCCGGGGCGGTTGCCCGCCAGCTGGGTATCGAGTCGGTGCATGCTCAGGTGCTACCAGCGGACAAGGCGCGTATCGTCCGCGAGCTGAAGGCCAATGGCGTTGTGGCCATGGTCGGCGACGGCATCAACGATGCCCCGGCCCTGGCAGCGGCACACGTCGGCATCGCCATGGGCGGCGGCACCGACGTGGCCATGCAGGCAGCCGGCATCACCCTGATGCGCGGCGACCCGCGCCTGGTACCTGCCGCCCTGGATATCGCCCGGCGCACCTATGCGAAGATCCGCCAGAATCTGTTCTGGGCATTCATCTACAACCTGGTGGGTATTCCCCTGGCGGCTTTCGGGCTGCTCGACCCGATGCTCGCCGGCGCGGTCATGGCGTTGTCGAGCGTCAGCGTGGTGAGCAATGCCCTGCTCTTGAAAACCTGGCGCCCCCATTTCGAGGATTAACGCGATGAATATCGGTCAGGCCGCCAAGCACACCGGGCTCAGCGCCAAGATGATCCGCTACTACGAAGCCATCGGCCTGCTGCCCAGCGCCGGGCGCAGCGAGAGCGGCTATCGCCAGTACGGCGAGGATGACCTGCAGC
Source organism: Phytopseudomonas straminea (assembly GCF_900112645.1). Lineage (GTDB taxonomy): Bacteria > Pseudomonadota > Gammaproteobacteria > Pseudomonadales > Pseudomonadaceae > Aquipseudomonas > Aquipseudomonas straminea. The sequence goes on from NZ_FOMO01000006.1 coordinate 20,680, forward strand.
GCCTGCGCTTCATCCGCCGCGCCCGTGACCTAGGCTTCTCGCTTGCCGAGTCCGGCAGGCTGCTGGCCCTGTGGCACGACCGCGAGCGGGCCAGCGCCGATGTGAAGGCTCTGGCGGTGGAACATATCGAGGCACTCAACGGCAAGATCGCCGAACTCGAAGCGCTGCGTGACACCCTGCAAACCCTGGTCGATCACTGCCAGGGCGACAATCGCCCCGACTGCCCGATCCTCGAAGACCTGCAGGCAGGCAGCAGCTGCTGTCAGCCTGCTGCTGCGGCGCCCAGCGCCAGACGCTGAAGCGCCGCGCAATCGGCGACGAAATGATCGGTCAGCTCCGGCCAGGGATTGCTCGGCAGGTTGACCAGCACAGTAGCAGTGCCGGCGGCACGGCCGCTGGCCAGGTCATGGCGGTGATCGCCGACCATCACCATGTCCTGGGGGGTGACCTGCCAGCGGTCGGCCAGGTGCAGCAGGCCGCCTGGGTCGGGCTTGGGCGGCGCCTCATCCCGGCCGAGGATGTCGGCCGGCGTGAAGCAGTCGTCCACGCCGATGGCCTGCAAGGTCAGCAGTGCCAGCTCACGGGCGTTACGGGTGAGAATGCCCAGGCGCAGGCCGCGGGCATGCAGGCCACGCACCAGGGCTACCGCGCCAGCAGCCGGGCGTGAGGCGATGGCCAGTTCACGTTCGTGCTCCAGCAACCAGGCGTGCTTGGCCTTCGACACCTCAAGCGGCAAGGCGGCCAGGTGATGGAGGATGTCGTCTTCGGGCGGGATGTCCAGCGCCACGCGGATGGCGGCGAAATCGTGCACGGCAATGGTCAGGGTGCCGTCCATGTCGAACACCCAATGGGTATAGCGCTGCAGGCTCATCGCCCCTCCGGCAAGCGTGGAATCGAGGCCGCAGCATACCTGCTCGCTAGCGGTTGATCACACCTACACCTCAGCGCCAGTCTTCACGCAGGCGGATCAAACCTTCCTGGGCGACCGAGGCGACCAGCTGGCCCTGGCGGTTGAATACGCTGCCACGCGAGAAGCCGCGGGCGTTGCCGGCCCAGGGGCTGTCCATGGCGTAGAGCAGCCAATCATCCATGCGCAGGTTGCCATGGAACCAGATGGAGTGGTCGAGGCTGGCCACCTGCATGAACTTCTGCCACACCGAAACGCCGTGGGGCAGCATCGAGGTGGTCAGCAGGTTGAAGTCCGAGGCGTAGCCCAGCAGGTACTTATGGATGGCCGGAATGTCCGGCAGCTCGCCGTCGGCGCGGAACCACACGTACTTAACCGGTTCGCTGACCTGGGGGGCGAACGGGTTGTCGACGGTGACCGGGCGGATCTCGATGGGCTTGTCGAACAGCACGCGCTCGCGCACCCGCGGCGGCAGCATGTCGGCGACCTGGCTGGCCAGTTCGGTCTCCGAGCGCAGGCCCTCAGGCCCTGGCACGTCGGGCATCTGCGCCTGGTGGTGGAAGCCGTCTTCCTGGTACTGGAACGAGGCGCTGCAGGTGAAGATCGCCTTGCCCTTCTGCACCGCCGTTACCCGGCGCGTGCTGAAGCTGCCACCGTCACGCACACGGTCGACCTGGTAGACAACCGGCAGCGTGGCATCGCCCGGGCGCAGAAAGTAGCCGTGCAGCGAATGCACATGGCGGTCGGCCTCGACCGTCTGGGTGGCCGCCGACACGCACTGGCCAAGTACCTGACCACCGAAGAGCTGGCGAAAGCCCAGATCCTGGCTCACGCCGCGGAACAGGTTTTCCTCGATGGCTTCCAGGCTCAGCAGTGCCACCAACTCATTCAGGACTTGACTCATAAGCGATCTCCACGGGCCCTATCCAGGGCAATGCTGCGACACGCGCGGGCTGCGCGGATGCTGAATGGTAATGCCTTTGCCGCCGCTCAGGAATCGCGCCGTGGTGTCATGGACGACAGGCTCAGCTCCGCTTCGGCCATTCGCTGCGGGGCATTTCATACAGCACGTGGCGGCGCAGCGGGTGCCCGGGCGCCAGCGACGGGTGCTCGAATTCGCCGGCGGCCTGCATGCCGAGCCCCTGCATCACCCGCTGCGATGGCGTGTTGGAAAGCGTGGTGAATGCCACCACGCGATCAACCGCCAGCTGCGTGAAGGCAAAATCCAGCGAGGCCCGTGCCGCTTCCTGGGCCAGGCCCTGGCCCCAGAATGCTGGCGATAGGCGCCAGCCAATCTCCACCGCCGGCGTGAAACTCGCCTCGAAGCCGACATGGGCCAATCCGGTCATCCCGACGAAGCGCTCGTCCTCGCGGCTCCACAGCGACCAGAAGGTAAAGCCATGCTCCGCGAAGTGCTGCTGCAAACGAATGAGCAGCGCCTGGCTCTGCTCGCGGTTCAAGGTCGCCGGGAAATGGCGCATCACCGCCGGGTCCACGCACAGCGTCGCCAGCTCGTCCAGGTCCTCGTCACGCCAGGCGCGCATCAGCAGGCGCGGCGTCTGCAGCTCGGTCCCTTCCACTTCGCTTCTCATGCATACTGCCTCAGGTTCACCCGATGACCGCCATTGTATGCCCCTGCCGCTGATCTACCACGACGACTACAGCCCGCCGTTCCCCGACGGCCATCGCTTCCCGATGGAGAAATTCCGCCTGCTGCGCGATTACCTGGTGGCCAGCGGCCTGACTCGAGATGAAGAACTGCTGCGCCCGGAAATCTGCCCGGCCGATATCCTCGCCCTCTGCCACTGCCCCGCCTATATAGAGCGCTACCTGAGCGGCGAGCTGAGCCACGAAGACCAGCGCCGCCTCGGCCTGCCCTGGAGCCCGGAACTGGCGCGGCGCACCGTGCGGGCCGTCGGCGGCTCGCTGCTGGCCACCGAGCAGGCCCTGCAGCACGGCCTGGCCTGCCACCTGGCCGGCGGCACCCACCACGCCCACTACGATTACCCGGCGGGCTTCTGCATCTTCAACGACCTGGCGGTGATCGCCCGCTACCTGCTGGAAAGCGGCAAGGCCGGGCGCGTGCTGATCTTCGACTGCGACGTGCACCAGGGCGACGGCACCGCGCGCCTGCTCGAGCACGAGCCCGACGCGATCACCGTGTCCCTGCACTGCGAGCAGAACTACCCGGCGCGCAAGGCCAGCAGCGACTGGGACATCCCGCTGCCGCGCGGCATGAGCGACGCCGATTACCTCAAGGTGATCGACGACACCCTGGCTTATCTGCTGGCCCTGTACCAGCCGGACATCGTGCTCTACGACGCCGGCGTCGATGTGCACAAGGACGACGCACTAGGCTACCTGCAACTCACCGACGCCGGCGTCGCCGCCCGCGACGAGGCCGTGCTCAACCACTGCCTGGGCCGCGACATTCCCGTGGCCTGCGTGATCGGCGGCGGCTACAGCAAGGACCGCCACGCCCTCGCCCGCCGCCACGGCATCCTCCACCACAGCGCCGCGCGGGTATGGCAGCAGCGAGGGCTCGGGTAGCACCGCTGCGAGCAGACCTTCCCTCAACAAACATGTGCTCGCAGAATAATGGCTGACTGCTAGCAGTCACCTCTGCCCGCTGCTAGAGTCGCCGCCTCACACACAAGGATGTTTCCATGCAAGCCAATGCCTACCAGGCGCCCAGCGCCAACCTCGAAGTAGAAAGCGTGTACTGCCGTCAATGCGGCTCGCGCATTACAGCTACCGCGCAGACCTGTTCGAACTGCAATGCCAACCAGAATCTCAACCCTCGCAGCAAAATCACCGCGGGCCTGCTCGCGCTGTTCCTCGGCGGTCTAGGCTTCCATCGTTTCTATCTGGGCCAGTGGTGGGGACTGTTCTATCTGCTGTTCTGGGGCACTGGCATTCCAAGCCTGATTTCGCTGATTGAGGCCATCGTGTTCTTCTGCACCAGTGAGCAGAAATGGAATGCCAAATATGGCCGGACCAAAGGCAGTGCCTGGTTGATCGGCCTGGCCGGTGGCTTTGCCATGCTGGTAATGATCGGTTTTCTCGCTGCCACCGCGATCCCCGCATACCAGCAATATGTAGAGAGGGCCAAAGCCGCCCAGGCCAGCATGCAACAGCAGACCGAGTCGCAAGCGCGTCAGCAGTAGTAAGCAGTACGGGCGCCGCTCTGTGCGGCGCTCATGCCCGATGGCGAAGCCTGCGTTAGAATGCGCGCCAGCCCAACTTCGCCAAGCCTTATGACCCAGAACTCCCTGTCCGTCGCCATCATCGGCGGCGGCCCTGCCGGCCTGATGGCCGCCGAAACCCTGGCACTCGCTGGCGTGCGGGTCGGCCTCTACGACGCCATGCCCTCGGTAGGCCGCAAGTTTCTGCTCGCTGGCGTCGGCGGCATGAACATCACCCACTCCGAAGCCTATCCAGCCTTCGTCGGCCGCTACGGCGAGCGCGAGCGGGAAATCCACGCCCTGCTGCAAGGCTTCGATGCCGATGCACTGCGCGAATGGATCCATGGCCTGGGCATCGACACCTTCGTCGGCACCTCGGGCCGCGTATTTCCTACCGACATGAAGGCCGCGCCTCTGCTGCGCGCCTGGCTCAAGCGCCTGCGCGAGGCCGGTGTGCAGTTGCACACCCGGCACCGCTGGCTGGGCTGGAATGCCGACGGCAGCCTGCGTGTGGAGGGCCCCGAAGGTGAAAAGCAGCACCGCGCCGATGCGGTGCTGCTGGCCCTGGGCGGTGGCAGCTGGCCGCGGCTCGGTTCGGACGGCAGCTGGGTGGCACGTTTGCAACAGGCTGGCGTGCCCGTCGTGCCGCTACAACCAAGCAACTGCGGGTTCGACGTGGCGGCCTGGAGCCCGCTGCTGCGCGAAAAGTTCGCCGGTGCGCCGCTGAAGAACGTGGCGCTGGGTTTGCCAGACGAAGCGCCGCGCCCAGGCGAATTCGTGCTGACCGCCACTGGCATCGAAGGCAGCCTGGTGTATGCGTTGTCCGCTGGCATTCGCCAGCGCATCACTCGCGACGGCAGCTGTAGCGTCTACCTCGACCTGCTGCCACAGCGCAGCGAAGCGGCCCTTGGCAACGCCCTGAGCAAACCCCGCGGCTCGAACTCTATGGCCAAGCACCTGCATCGCCAGGCTGGCCTGGATGGCGTGAAGGCGGCGCTGCTGCGCGAGGTGACGCCCGCTGAGCTTTTCAACGATCCCCAGCGCCTGGCCGCAGCCATCAAGGCGCTGCCGATCACCCTGCGCCAGGCGCGCCCGATCGAAGAAGCGATCAGCAGCGCCGGCGGTGTACCTTTCGAAGCCCTCGACGACAATCTGATGCTGACGCAACTGCCCGGCACCTTCTGCGCCGGTGAAATGCTCGACTGGGAAGCACCCACCGGTGGCTACCTGCTCACCGCCTGCTTCGCCAGCGGCCGCGTGGCCGGCCAGGGCATGCTGCGCTGGCTCAAGGCCCGCGCTCGATAATCCAGGGAAGAGGAAAATCCATGCTCACGAGCCTGCAACTCAAAACCTTCGTTCCGGCCAGGGACTACCCCCTCAGCCAGGCCTTCTACACCGCCCTGGGCTTCAAGGCGGCGTGGCAAACGGACGAGATGAGCTACTTCAGCCACGGCGAGCACTGCGCCTTTCTGCTGCAGAACTTCTACGTGAAGGAGCAGGCGGAGAATTTCGTCATGCACCTGATGGTCGATGACGTGCAGGCCTGGTGGGGCCATGTGCAAGGGGAGAACATCGGCGAGCGCTTCGGCGTGCGCACCTTCGCCCCAGAGGATCAGCCCTGGGGCATTCGCGAATTTATCGTCTTCGACCCCAGCGGCGTGCTGTGGAAGATCGGCCAGGAAATCTGAGCCCGGCCGCTTCCGTCGCCATTGCTAACGCTTCCCCTTCGGCTTACCACCGAAACTCGGCACCTTGCGGATAGCCTTGACCGGCGGTTCGGCCGGCTCGTCGCTTTCCATCCAGCGGCCCAGACCACCGGCTTTACCGCCGCCCACCACCTTGGGCTTTTTCGGTTTCTTGGGCTTTTTCACCACCAGGCCACCAGCGACCGTCTGCGGCACGCGGTGGTCGGGGATGAAGTCCGGTTCGTCGACGCGCTGCAGGATCTGCTGGATCAGCGCCTCGATGGCCGACAGCAGTTGCACCTCGTCGGCGCAGACCAGCGATACCGCCTGGCCAGTGGCGCCCGCACGGCCAGTGCGGCCGATGCGGTGCACGTAGTCTTCGGCGACGATGGGCAGGTCGAAGTTGACCACCAGCGGCAGGTCGTCGATATCCAGGCCACGGGCGGCCACGTCGGTGGCCACCAGCACGTCGACTTCGCCAGCCTTGAAGCGCTGAAGGGCACGCAGGCGCGTCGGCTGCGGCTTGTCACCGTGGATCGAGTCGGCTCGGATACCTTCGGCCAGCAGCGCCTGCTCGAGCTCGTCGACGCCCTTGCGGGTCTTGGCGAACACCAGCACTTGCGACCATTTCTTGCTGCGATACAGGTGCAGGAACAGCTCGGCCTTGCGCTTCTTGTCCACCGGAATCAGCCACTGCTTGACCGACTTGGCGGCGGCGTTGCGCGGGCTGACTTCGATGCTCAGCGGCTCGCGCAGCATGTCCTTGGCCAAACCGCGGATGGCGTCGGAAAAGGTCGCGGAGAACAGCAGGGTCTGGCGTTTCTTCGGCAGGGCGGCGAACAGATCATCCAGCTCGCGGGCAAAGCCCAGGTCGAGCATGCGGTCGGCTTCGTCGAGCACCAGCACCTGCAGCTGGGAAAACTTCACCGCGTTCTGACGGTACAGGTCGAGCAAACGGCCCGGCGTGGCGACCAGCACATCAAGGCCCTTGCGCAGCTTCATCATCTGCGGGTTGATGCTGACCCCGCCGTACACCGCATAACTGCGCAGGGGCAGGAACTGCGAGTAGGTCTGCACGCTCTGCTGCACCTGCTCGGCCAGCTCGCGGGTCGGCACCAGCACCAGGGCGCGCACCGAATTGCTGGCAACCACTGGGCCTTCCATCATCAGGCGCTGCAGGATCGGCAACGTGAAGGCGGCGGTCTTGCCAGTGCCGGTCTGCGCCGCCGCCATGATATCGCGGCCCTTGATGATCGGGCCGATGGCCTGGGCCTGAACGGGCGTCGGGGTCTTGTAGTCGAGGCCGTCGAGACAGCGCAGCAGGGGTTCGATCAGGCCGAGGGAAGCGAAGGTCATGGCGGGCACATGGTGAGCTAAGGAAATGGCGCGCAGTTTAGCGCGTCCGGGTGGCTATCGCTCGGCCGTTGCCACCCGAGGGACGTAGCCTTCGAGCGCAGCGACACCCGGCAAAGAAAAACCTGGGTATCGCTGCGCTCACCCCAGGCTACGCGGCAGCGAGCAGCGCGCGTACCTTGGCGGCGGACATGCCCTGCAGCTGACGCAGGAAGTCGTGATCGACAGCGCGGCGGCCATGCTGCTCGCGCAGCACCTTGCACAGGTGCAGGGTCAGGTTGGCGGCCATTTCCGCATCAGCCAGCGCCCGGTGCGCCTTGCCGGTATCGGGCAGCCGCGCCCAGCGGTTGAGGTTGCCGAGCTTGTGGCTCGGCGCACCCGGCAACAGACGCCGCGACAACAGCAGCGAACAGGCGAAATGCTGCACGCGGGTACGGCCGATCAGGCCCAGCTCGGCGTCCCAGAACTTCTGGTCGAACGCGGCGTTGTGCGCCAGCATCGGGATGTCGCCGACGAATTCGGCGACCTCATGCATCACCTCGGCGGCTGGCGGCGCGCTGCGCACCATGGCGTTGCTGATGCCGGTCAGTTGCTCGATGAAGGGCGGCACCCAGGCGCCGGCGTTCATCAGGCTCTGGTAGCGGGCGGTGATCTGACCGCCTTCGATGATCACCACACCGATTTCGGTGGCGCGCGCCTGTTGGGCCGGCGACATGCCGGTGGTTTCGAAGTCGATGACAGCGATGGGTTTCACAGGAACCTCAGTGTTTGAGCAACAGATGGCCCTCGATGGGCACGTAACGGCTGGCTGCGCGCACCAGCGACTGCGCGGTAAGCCCGGGCACGCCGTAAGCCACGGCTTCGACGCCATGACGCTGGCGAATGCGCTCGAGCAGCAGGTCGAAATCACCGTCGCCGGAGGCCAGCACCACGCTGTCGACATTCGCCGCGGCGTCCATCACGTCGATGGTGATGCCCACGTCCCAGTCGCCCTTGGCCGAGCCGTCGCTACGCTGGATGTAGGGTTTGAGCTTCACGGTGAAGCCCAGGTTACGCAGGATCTGCTGGAACTGCTGCTGCTTGGGGTCACCGCGGTCGATGGCGTAAGCGTAGGCCGCGACGATCTCGCCGCCCGCGGCCAGCTCGTTCCACAACGCCGTGTAGTTGAAGTGGCAGCCATAGGCCTGGCGCACGGTGTAGTAGAGATTCTGTACGTCGGCGAACACGGCAATTTTCTTCACCGGACATCCTCACAAGGGCTCGCGCGGGTTGCACGGCGGCCAGTATGCCAGCCCTGGCCCCTAGAGGTCGAAGGCAGCGCCACGGCGGCGACGAACGTCATCACTGGTGGCAGGCCGGCCACGCTCGTATCATGGCGGCCTGTTTTTCTGGCTACGACCATTCATGAATCCCCTCGACGCCCTGCGTGACGCCTGGTTCTTCTTCCGGCAAAACCTCTTGCACATCCTCGTGCTGTGCCTGCCCTTCCTGCTCCTCGAAGCCTTCCTGAGCCTGCACCTCGAAGAGCTGGTCAGCGCCGCCAAGGTGCCGCTCTATGAAGTGCTGCTCGGGCTGTTCTTCTATCCGCTGTACAGCGCCGCGCTGATCCTGTTCATCGACGCGCGCAGCCGCGGCGAAGCGCCGGGCAAGGGCGCGCTGGTGGCCATGAGCCTGAGCCTGTGGCCGCGCTTCGTGCTGCTGGCCGGCATTGGCACCCTGGCGATCATGCTCGGCATCTCGCTGTTCATCCTGCCCGGGCTGTGGCTGATGGTGCGGCTGGTGTTCGCCGATTACCTGCTGGTGCTGCGCGGCCTCACGCCATTGCAGGCGCTGCATGCCAGCCTGCAGCTGACCGACGGACACTTCTGGCCGATCTTCACCTGCGTGATGCTGGTGATGGTGCCGCCATGGGTCGCCAGCTTCTGGGCCGGCGATATCGCCAGCGAGCCCGCCGCGCGCCTGCTGCTGGATATGCTGTTCGGCCTCTGCCAGCTGTTCACCACGGTGGTGGTGTTCCGCCTGTATATGCTGCGTGCGGGCGACAATACGGCGCGCCTGCCGTAACCTTCTCCGCACAACTGCATCCCATCGAGACCAGCCCGTGGCAAGAAAATCGCGTAGAGAACTGGCCAAAGACCGCGGCGACCTCGGCGATCTGCCGGTAACGGTCAAGGACGTCGCCCTCAGGGCCGGCGTATCGCCGATCACCGTGTCGCGGGCGATCCAGCGGCCGGAGCTGGTGAGCGACGCCACCCGCGCCCATGTTCTGGAAGTGGTGCGCGCCATGGGCTACGTGCCCAACCTGATGGCCGGCGGCCTGGCCACCAGCAAGAGTCGCCTGGTGGCCATTGTGCTGCCGACCATCGCCAACTCGATCTACGCCAGCGTGGTGCAGGCGATCATGGATCGTCTCGCCGAGGCGGGCTACCACACCCTGGTCGGGCCCAGCGGCTATATACCGGAGCAGGAGGAAGCCCTGCTGGCCGCCATTCTCGGCCGGCGCCCGGACGGTATCGTGCTGACCGGCACCTTCCACACCCAGGCCAGCCGTGAGCGATTGGCGTCCGCCGGTATTCCGGTGGTCGAGGCCTGGGACCTGAGCGATAACGGCCTGGACATGCAGGTGGGCTTTTCCCACGAACAGGTCGGCGCCACTGTGGCCGAGCACTTCTTCGCCAAGGGATACCGCCGCTGGGCGGTGATCGGCGTCAACGACCCGCGGGCGCTGCGCCGCTGCAAGGCGGTGATCGGCCGACTCGCCGAACTGGGTGTGAATAACGTGGCGGTGCAGACGCTACCGCTGCCCGCCACCTGGGAGGTCGGCCGCAAGGGCCTGGCCAACCTGCTCGATGCAGGCGAGAAGCCGGACTTCATCTTCTGCAGCTCGGACACCGTCGCCCTCGGCGTACTGGCCGAAGCCTCTACCCGCGGGCTGAACGTGCCAGGCGACCTCGCCGTACTGGGATTCGGCGACACCCTCAATGGCCAATTCGCCGACCCGGCGCTGTCCACCGTAAGCGTCAATGCCACCGAGATGGGCCACCAGGTCGCCGAAGCCCTGCTGCGTCGTTTCGATGGCCAGAGCGCAGAGCCGAGAGTGGATACAGGCTTCACGATCGTTGAGCGCGGCAGCACGGCTCGAACCTAGATTCGTAGGCAATTGATGGGTTTCACCTACGCGGCCCGCCCTATCCACAAACTGGCCAACCGGCCGAGCACCGTGTCGATACCCGCTTAGCCATCATCGAGTGGACCAGCACCGCCCAAGGCAAAACCACCTCTCGTAGCCTGCGGTAGAGCACAGCGATATCCAGGTTTGCGATGTTCGCGCCGCGATGCCCCGGGTGCCGCTACGCTCGCCCGGGCTACGAACTGTGGGAGCGGGCCATGCCCGCGAATGACTTGTGCCCCAATAATCCATTGACGGGTTGCACCTACGCGGCCCGCCCCACCCTACGTCCTACCTTTCAGGACCACATGCGCGTCCACCGAGCCGTAAATTTTCGCTTGAATGATAACGTTATCTGGCTATGATGATAACGTTATCTTAAGCGCTGCCCGATACGCAGCCAGACACTCCCTAACGTCAGTAACGGCACAGGAACCACGCGATGAACAATAACAACACTCATGCAGGTACCCCGGTTATCACCGCTCTGGAAGTCATCCCGGTCGCCGGGCACGACAGTTTTCTGCTCAACCTCAGCGGTGGCCACGCGCCCTTCTTTACCCGCAACCTGCTGATCCTGCGCGACAACGCCGGCCACGTCGGCGTCGGTGAAGTGCCGGGCGGCGAAGCCATTCGCCAGACCCTGGAAGACGCCCGACAACTGCTGCTCGGCCAACCCATCGGTCAGTACCAGAAACTGCTCGGCCAGGTGCGCCAGACCTTCGCCGACCGTGACTCCGGCGGCCGTGGTCTGCAGACCTTCGACCTGCGCATCACCATCCATGCGGTCACCGCCGTCGAGGCTGCCCTGCTCGACCTGCTCGGCCAGTACCTGGACGTCCCGGTCGCCGCCCTGCTCGGCGAAGGCCAGCAACGCGATGCCGTGGAAATGCTCGGCTATCTGTTCTACGTCGGCGATCGCAAGAAGACCGACCTGCCCTATCGTCAGGAAGCCGATGCCGACAACGCCTGGTTCCGCGTGCGCAACGAAGAAGCGCTGGACGCACAGGGCGTGGTGCGCCTCGCCGAAGCCGCCTACGAGCGTTATGGCTTCAAGGACTTCAAACTCAAGGGCGGCGTGCTGCGCGGCGACGAGGAAATCGAAGCGGTGACCGCCCTGGCCGAGCGCTTCCCGGAAGCGCGCATCACCCTGGACCCGAACGGTGCCTGGTCCCTGGCCGACGCCATTCGCCTGTGCCGGGACCAACACCATGTGCTCGCCTACGCCGAAGACCCCTGCGGCGCCGAGAACGGCTATTCCGGCCGTGAGGTAATGGCCGAATTCCGCCGCGCCACCGGCCTGCCGACCGCCACCAACATGATCGCCACCGACTGGCGGCAGATGGGCCATGCGATCCAGCTGCAATCGGTGGACATCCCCCTGGCCGACCCGCACTTCTGGACCATGCAGGGTTCGGTGCGCGTAGCGCAGATGTGCAACGACTGGGGCCTGACCTGGGGCTCGCACTCCAACAACCACTTCGACGTGTCCCTGGCCATGTTCACCCATGTGGCAGCGGCCGCGCCGGGCAAGATCACCGCCATCGACACCCACTGGATCTGGCAGGACGGCCAGCACCTGACCAAGGAGCCGCTGCGTATCGAAGGCGGTCTCGTGCAGGTGCCGAAGAAGCCCGGCCTCGGCGTGGAGCTGGACATGGACGCCGTAGCCAAAGCCCACGAGTGCTACAAGGGCATGGGCCTGGGCGCGCGCAACGATGCGGTGGCCATGCAGTATCTGATCAGCGGCTGGACTTTCGATAACAAGAAGCCCTGCCTGGTGCGCTGAGCACGTTTAGTCAATTGGTGGGCTAGCGCTCACCCTGCAAAACTGTGTGAGGGCGCCATGCGCCCGAATCGCGAGTATGAGCTAGGCAGCCCCGCCCACTCCCACGGCCCGACGCTGATCTGGCTACAGTGGTTGACCTAACCGTGATTCAACTGCGCCTTGAGCCGATCACGAAAGCTCTGGATCAGCGGTTCCCGTGATCGACCACGGCGCAGCGCCAGGGTGAAAGGCGCCTGGTAGCCGAAGGTGGTGGGCAGCAGCACTTTCAGACGTTTCTGATCGGCCCACTGCTGGGCGTAATGCTCGGGCAAATAACCGATGTAGGCGCCGGAAAGCACCAGAATCAGCTGCGCCTCCATCGACTCCACCGTCGCTGCACTGTGCTTGAAACCATGGCGCGCCAGCTCGGCCTGGCTCCAGTAGCCACGGCCGACCATACGCTGCTGGGTGATCACTTCCGCCGGAATCTGCCGCTGGGTATACAGCGGGTGCCTATCGCTGCAGTAAAGCCAGTGCTGCTCGCGGTACAGCGCCTGGTAGATCAGCCCGTTGGTGCGCACCGAAAAGGCGCCGATGGCCAGATCCAGCCGGTTCTCCAAAACCCCCAGTTGCAACTCCGCCGGACTGAGCACCGCCAGGTGCAGGTGCACCGCCGGGTGTTCCTGGCTGTAGGCGCCGATCACCTCGGCCAACGGCAGGGACGGATCGCTCACCGTCGAATCCAGTACGCCCAGATTCAGAGTGCCCCGCAGCTCACCCTTGAGCGCCGCCGAATAGCGCTCGAACCCCTCCAGCTCGGCCAGCAGCCGCAGTGCCTCCTGATGGAACAGCTCGCCCTTGCTGGTCAGGCTGAAGCCGCCACGCCCGCGATGGCAGAGCACGAAGCCGAGCTGCGCTTCGAGCTGGCTCATATAGGTGCTGATCGCCGAAGTAGAAAGATTCAGCTCCTGCTGCGCCGCAGCGAAACCCTGGTGGCGCACGACACAGACGAACAGGCGCAGCAGCTTGAGATCAGGCATTGGCGAACCATGACGGTGAAAAGAACCGGGCCCATGCTAAAGCCTGCTCGTTAGTTTAGGAATTTCTGAACTGATTATTTGCGCTGCCCGATTCTTCACGCCGCCAACCCTGACCAGAATCGGACCACGACAACCACAATAACTGCGAGGCCCCCGTGGATAATTCCCTCCACCAGCCCCTGGGCGGCAACGAAATGCCCCGTTTCGGCGGGATCGCCACCATGCTGCGCCTGCCCCACGTGCAGGCACCCGAAGAGCTGGACAAGCTCGACGCTGCCTTTATCGGCATCCCCCTGGATATCGGCACCTCCCTGCGCTCCGGCACCCGCTTCGGGCCACGGCAGATCCGCGCCGAGTCGGTGATGATCCGCCCCTACAACATGGCCACCGGCGCCGCACCCTTCGATTCCCTGAACGTGGCCGACATCGGCGACGTGGCGATCAACACCTTCAACCTGCTCGACGCCGTGCGCATCATCGAAGAGCACTACGATCGCGTGCTGGCCCACGACATCATTCCGCTGACCCTGGGCGGCGACCACACCCTGACCCTGCCGATCCTGCGCGCCATGCACAAGAAGTACGGCAAGGTCGGCCTGGTGCACATCGACGCCCACGCCGACGTCAACGATCACATGTTTGGCGAGAAGATCGCCCACGGCACCACCTTCCGCCGCGCCCAGGAAGAAGGCCTGCTCGACAGCCAGCGCGTGGTGCAGATCGGCCTGCGCGCCCAGGGCTACACCGCCGACGATTTCAACTGGAGCCGCAACCAGGGCTTCCGTGTGGTGCAGGCCGAAGAGTGCTGGCACAAATCCCTGGCCCCGCTGATGGAAGAAGTGCGCGCCAAGGTCGACGGCGGCCCGGTATACCTGTCCTTCGACATCGACGGCATCGACCCGGCCTGGGCGCCCGGCACCGGCACTCCGGAAGTCGGCGGCCTGACCACCATCCAGGCGCTGGAAATCATCCGCGGCTGCCAGGGCCTGAACCTGATCGGCGGCGACCTGGTCGAGGTCTCCCCGCCCTACGACACTACCGGCAACACCTCGCTGCTGGGTGCCAATCTGCTCTACGAAATGCTCTGCGTGCTGCCGGGTGTGGTGCGTCGATGAGCCGCAAAGCCGAAGTGCTGAAGGCGGCTGCCGGGCTGGTGGACGCCTTCGCCCATAACGATACGCCGCGTTACTTCGCCTGCTTCAGCGAGGACGCCACCTTCGTGTTCCACACCCTGGCGCAGCCGCTGCTTTCGCGCGCTGCCTACCAGGCGGTGTGGCAGCAATGGCAAGCCGAAGGCTTCGCAGTGCTCGACTGCCGTTCCAGCAATGGCCACGTCAGCCTGCAGGGCGACGTGGCGATCTTCATTCACGACGTCGCCACACATTTGCGCGTAGCCGGCGAGGAACAACACCTCAACGAACGGGAAACCATCGTGTTTCGTCACCAGGACGGCCGCTGGCTGGCCTGCCACGAGCACCTGTCGGCTTAGAAGTAAAGAAGCCCCTTGGCGTGAGTGAACCGCCTGAAGTTCGCCGCGCCGGATACACCTTGCGACTTGGAACCCGTTGGGTTTCCCGCGGCCTTGCCGCACTGCCAGAACACCACCACCCGATGACTGTCGGGGGTGCATAACAGGATCAGCGTGCCTGCGCTGCCCCTATAAAAATCGTGAAAAGGCGCTGGAGAACACCATGAGTAACGCGACGCGTATCGAGACCTTCGGTGTCGAGCAGATCCCCGACAACCAACGCAGTGCCACACCCACCGATCTGTTCCGCCTGATCTTCGGCGGCGCCAATACGTTCTCCACCGCCGTACTGGGCAGCTTCCCGGTGCTGTTCGGCCTGTCTTTCCAGGCCGGCATGTGGGCGATCGTGCTCGGCGTCGCGGTCGGTGCGCTGATCCTCGCGCCGATGGGTCTGTTCGGCGCGCTCAATGGCACCAACAACGCCGTGTCCTCCGGTGCCCACTTCGGCGTGCACGGGCGTATCGTTGGCTCGTTCCTGTCGCTGCTCACCGCCGTGGCGTTCTTCTCGCTGTCGGTATGGAGCTCCGGTGATGCGCTGATCGGCGGCGCCAAGCGGCTGATCGGCCTGCCCGAGAACGACCTGACCCTGGGCCTGGCCTACGGTCTGTTCGCGGTGCTGGTGCTGGTGGTGTGCATCTATGGCTTTCGCTTCATGCTGTGGGTCAACAAGATCGCCGTGTGGGCCTCCAGCCTGCTGTTTCTGCTCGGCATCCTGGCGTTCGCCGGGCCCTTCGATGCCAATTACGCCGGCACCGTCAGCCTGGAGCAACCGGGCTTCTGGGCGGCCTTCATCGGCGCGGCGCTACTGGCGATGAGCAACCCGGTGTCGTTCGGCGCCTTTCTTGGCGACTGGTCGCGCTACATCCCCAAGCACACGCCCAAGCGCCGCATCATGCTGGCGGTGCTCGCCGCCCAGGCCGGCACGCTGATTCCCTTCCTGTTCGGCCTGTGCACCGCCACGCTGGTGGCCACTCAGGCGCCGGATTACATCGCCGCCAACAATTATGTGGGTGGCCTGCTGGCCATCTCGCCGGCCTGGTTCTTCCTGCCGGTGTGCCTGATCGCGGTGATCGGCGGCATGTCCACCGGCACCACCGCGCTGTACGGCACCGGGCTGGACATGTCGAGCCTGTTCCCGCGGCTGATGAGCCGCGCTGGCGCCACGCTGCTGATCGGCGTGGCGGCCATCGCCTTCATCTTCATCGGCCGCTTCGCCTTCAACCTGGTGCAGAGCGTGTCGACCTTCGCGGTGCTGATCGTCACCTGCACCAGCCCGTGGATGGTGATCATGATCCTCGGCCTGATCGTGCGCCGCGGCTTCTACCACGCCGATGACCTGCAGGTATTCACCCGCGGCGAGCGCGGTGGCCGCTACTGGTTCCACAACGGCTGGAACTGGCGCGGCCTCGGCGCGTGGATTCCCAGCGCGGCAGTGGGCCTGTGCTTCGTCAACCTGCCGGGCCAGTTCGTCGGCCCGCTGGGTGAGCTGGCCGGCGGCATCGACATCAGCCTGCCGATCACCCTGGGCATGGCCGCAGTGCTCTACCTGACCCTGCTCAATCTGTTCCCCGAGCCAGCGAGCGTCTACGGCCCCGTTGGCCCGCGCTGGGTGCGCCTGAAACCTGACACCAGCGCCCCGGTGAACGGTGCCGGGCTCGCCTGACAGCTTCGCACCGGGCGCGCTGCGCCCGGATCTTCACCAGAAAACGAGAACAACACCATGATTCTGGATATATCCGTCGTCATCCTTTACGCCGCCGGCATGTTGCTGCTCGGCTGGTATGGCATGCGCCGCGCGCGCAGCCAGGAAGATTACCTGGTGGCCGGCCGCAACCTCGGCCCGGCCTTCTACATGGGCACAATGGCCGCGACGGTACTCGGCGGCGCCGCGACCGTCGGCACCGTGCGCCTGGGTTACGTGCACGGCATTTCCGGTTTTTGGCTGTGCGCCGCACTTGGGGCCGGCATCATCGTACTCAACCTGTTCCTGGCCAAACCGCTGCTCAAGCTGCGCATCTTCACCGTCACCCAGATTCTCGAACGCCGCTACACACCGGCGGCGCGCCAGGCCAGTGCGGTGGTGATGTTCGCCTACGCACTGATGATCTCGGTGGTCTCGGTGCTGGCCAGCGGCACGGTGCTGCAGGTGCTGTTCGACCTGCCCTTCTGGGCGGCCATCCTGCTGGCTGGCGGCGTGGTGGTGGTGTATTCGAGCATCGGCGGCATGTGGTCGCTGACCCTCACCGACATCGTGCAGTTCGCGATCAAGACGGTCGGCCTGATGTTCGTGCTGCTGCCCATCTGCCTGTACCGCGTCGGCGGCTGGGACGCGCTGGCGGCCAAGCTGCCGGACACCGCCTTCAGCCTGACCACCATCGGCTACGACACCATCCTCACCTACTTCCTGATCTACTTTTTCGGCATCCTCATCGGCCAGGACATCTGGCAGCGCGTGTTCACTGCCCGCAACGAGAACGTCGCCCGCGTAGCCGGCAGCCTGGCCGGCGTGTACTGCGTGATCTACGGGCTGGTCGGCGCGCTGATCGGCATGTGCGCCAAGGTACTGCTGCCGGACCTGGCCAACGCCAACAACGCCTTCGCCTCCATCGTACAGAGCGCGCTGCCCGACGGCATTCGCGGCCTGGTGATCGCTGCTGCCCTGGCCGCGATGATGTCCACCGCCAGCGCCGGTCTGCTCGCCGCGTCCACCACGGTGACCGAAGACCTGCTGCCGAAACTGCGCGGCGGTCGCCCTTCGAGCCTGGGCGTCGCCCGCCTGTTCACCCTGCTCACCGGCCTGCTGGTGCTGGCGATCTCCCTGGTGGTCAGCGACGTGATCGGCGCTCTGACCCTGGCCTACAACCTGCTGGTGGGCGGCATCCTGATTCCGATCCTCGGCGCCATCTACTGGAAGCGCGCCACCACCACCGGCGCCATCGCCAGCATGGCCCTGGGTTGCGCCACCGCCCTAGTGTTCATGTTCAAGGATGGCCTGGAAGCCAATACGCCGATCTACTACAGCCTGGCAGTCGGCCTGCTGGCCTTCGTGATCGGCAGCCTGCTGACCCGCCCACAGGCGCGAGCTGCCAGCCTCGCCTGACCCCGTTACAGGTGCCGGCGCTGCTACCGGCACCTGCAAATCCATCAGCAAGGAGCCAGCATGACCACCTGTGGTGAATTTCTCGTCAAGCAACTCCAGGCCTGGGACGTCGACACCGTGTTCGGCATTCCCGGCGTGCACACCATCGAGCTGTACCGCGGCCTGCCGGGCAGCGGCATCCGCCACATCACCCCGCGCCACGAGCAGGGCGCGGGCTTCATGGCCGACGGCTATGCGCGCGTTTCCGGCAAGCCCGGTGTGTGCTTCATCATCACCGGGCCGGGCATGACCAATATCGCCACGGCCATGGGTCAGGCCTATGCCGATTCGATCCCGATGCTGGTAATCTCCAGCGTCAACGAACGCGAGCGCCTGGGCCGTGGCAACGGCTACCTGCACGAGTTGCCGGATCAGCGTGCTTTGGTGGCCGGCGTCGCCGCCTTCAGCCATACGCTGATGAGCGTCGACGAATTGCCCGACGTGCTGGCCCGCGCCTTCGCGGTATTCGATGGCGGGCGGCCACGGCCGGTGCATATCGAACTGCCGCTGGACGTGATCACCGCATCCGCCGACCACCTGAGCGTGCAGCCGCGCGTTACAGCTCCGCGCCCCGCACCGCAGGCCGATTTGATCCGGCAGGCGGCGCAGCACCTGAGTCAGGCCCAGCGCCGGCTGCTGCTGATCGGCGGCGGCTGCGTGAACGAGCCCGATGCGGTGCGCCGCCTGGCCGAGGCGCTGGATGCACCGACCGCGCTGACCATCAACGCCAAGGGCCTGCTGCCGACAGCGCATCCGCTGCTGATTGGCAGCAACCAGTCGCTGCCGCCGGTACGCCAACTGGCGCAGGACGCCGATGTGGTGCTGGCTATTGGTACCGAACTGGGCGAAACCGATTACGACGTGGTATTCGACGGCAACTTCAGGATCAGCGGCGAACTAATCCGTGTCGATATCGACGCCGAGCAGTTGCAGCGCAATCACGCGCCGGCATTGGCGATCAACAGTGACGCCGGCCTGGCCATCGAAGCGCTTCTGAAGCAATTGCCGCAACGCGAGCGCGACGAACACAGCAGCGGCGCCAAGCGCGCATGCGCAGTTCGCCAGCAGCTGGCTGACGAATTCACTGGCTGGGCGCACTACCGTCGCCTGTTCGACTGCATCCTCGAAGTACTGCCAGAAGCGCGCTTCGTCGGTGACTCGACGCAAACCGTGTACAGCGGCAACCATGTGGTCGAACTGGACGGCCCGCGTCGCTGGTTCAACGCCTCCACCGGCTACGGCACTTTGGGCTATGGCCTGCCGGCGGCCATAGGCGCTCGGCTGGCCGAACCGACCCGCCCGGTGATCAGCCTGATGGGCGACGGCGGCATCCAGTTCACCCTGCCGGAGCTGGCCAGCGCCGTGGAAGCGCGGGTCGGCATCATCGTGCTGCTGTGGAACAATCAGGGCTATGGCGAGATAAAGCGCTACATGGAGCGCCGCGACATCACCCCACTGGGCGTCGACATCTACACCCCAGACTTTTTGACCATCGCCCGCGGCTTCGGCTGCCTGGCCGAACGCGCCCGCGACCACGCACACCTGCAAAGCCTGCTGCGTGAGGCACCAAGCGACCGGCCACTGCTGATCGAAATCGCCGAGGCGCCACCGTTCGCGCCGTAAAAGCACAGCACCGGTCGCTACTTGCGCGGCTTCGCCCGCGCCGTCGGCTCGGCGATCAACGGATCGTCGGGCCAGTAGTGTTTCGGGTAGCGGCCCTTCAAGTCCTTCTTCACCTCGGCGTAGGTGGTGCGCCAGAAGTTGGCTAGATCCTGGGTAACCTGCACTGGCCGCCGCGCCGGGGACAACAAGTGCAGCAGCACCTGCTGACGACCATTGGCGATGCGCGGCGTTTCGGCCAGGCCGAACAGTTCCTGCAAGCGCACCGCCAGCACCGGCGGATGTTCGCTGTAATCCACACCAATACGCGAGCCGGACGGCACGCCGATGCTGCGCGGCGCCCACTCGTCCAGGCGCTGGGGCAGCGGCCAGGGCAGCAGGGTTTGCAGCATGGCGTGCAGGTCGAGATTGGCGAAGTGACTGAGCCGGGTGACCTTGCCCAGGTAAGGCGCCAGCCAGGTTTCCAGCGTGGCCAGCAGCGCCGCATCCGATACATCCGGCCATTCGCTGCCGGCCTGGGTTTGCAGATCGAGCCCGCGCAGCAGCATCACCCGCGCCTGCCACTGGCGCAGCTCTGGCGTCCACGGCAGCAGCGCCAGGCCCTTGCGCCGCACCAGACCGAGCAGCGCCGTAGTGCGCGCCTCGGCATCCAGCCCTGGGAGCGCCTCGCTGCTGAGCACAAGATCACCGACCTTGTGCTGTCGCTCGGCGCGCAGCACGCCTTCGCGCTCGTCCCATTCGAGCAGATCCAGGCTGCTCACCTGCTCGACCAGCACCGACTCGAACAGCGCCGGCTCCAGCTCCGCGGCCAGGTAGATGCGCTCCTCGCGCTGGCCGTGGCGGCTGCCCAGGTCGGCAACCACCAGCCAGCTGTGCTTCATCAGAGCATCGGCTTCGCCAAACTGCGCGGCACGCCCGTTGGCCAGGCGATATTCGGCGCCGCCCTCGCGGCGCTGGCGGGCGATGCGGTCCGGGTAGGCGAATGCCAGCAACGCGCCCAACCAGCGGCCGTGTTCGGGATCGCCCACCGGCTCGCTGACCGGCACCCGGCGCAGATACCCCTGAAACTGTTTGGCCAATTGCCGAGCCCGTTGCACGCCACCCTGAGCACCGCGCGCAGCCCAGCTCTCACCCGACAGCAGCGCTAGGCGGCTATGCAGGTCGGCACCGGCGCCACGCAAGATGTCGCGTTCGCCCAACAGTGCCGCCAGGTCACTGGCCAACTCGCCGAGGCCCAAGGCCTGGCCACGTAATAACAGATGAGCGATACGCGGATGGGCCGGCAGCTCGGCCATGGCCTGGCCGTGAGCAGTCAACACGCCACGTTCGTCGAGGGCGCCGAGGCGCTGCAACAGGTCACGCGCCTGGGCGTAGGCGGCAGAGGGCGGCGGGTCGAGCCAGACCAGCTCGTCCACCTCGACGCCCCATCGGGCCAACTGCAGCGCCAGGCCGGCCAGGTCGGCCTGCAGAATTTCCGCCGCGGAATACGCTGGCAATTGTTCGTGCTGTGCCTGGGACCACAGCCGGTAACACGCCCCGGGTTGCAGACGCCCCGCACGGCCAGCCCGCTGAGTGGCCGAGGCGCGGGAAATACGCGCGGTATCCAGGCGCGTCATGCCGCTGCCCGGGTCGAAACGCGGCACGCGCGCCAGGCCGGCGTCGACCACTACGCGCACGCCATCGATGGTCAGGCTGGTCTCGGCGATGTTGGTGGCCAGCACCACCTTGCGCAGCCCGGCCGGCGCCGGCTCGATGGCCGCGCGCTGGGCCGACAGTTCCAGCTCGCCATGCAGCGGGCAGACGCGCACGTCGCTGCGCCCGGCCAGCGTTTCGTCCAGTTGTTCGGCCACGCGGCGAATCTCCGCCTGGCCGGGCAGGAACACCAGCAGGCTGCCGGGCTCGTCGTCCAGCGCCTGCAAAACGGTTTGCAGCACCCTCGGCTCGAGCCACTCGCCGGCCTGCCAGGGCGCGTCCCAGCGAATGTCCACCGGGTACGTGCGCCCTTCGCTGCGCAGCACCGGCGCGTCATCGAGCAAACCAGCCAGGCGCTCGCCTTCCAGGGTCGCGGACATCAGCAACACCTTGAGCGGCGCCTCGCCACTGTCAGCGCCGCGAAACATCGCCCGGCCATTTAGGGTCAGCGCCAGGGCCAGATCGGCATCCAGGCTGCGTTCGTGGAATTCGTCGAAGATCACCAGGCCCACGCCTTCCAGCGCCGGGTCGTCCTGCAGGCGCCGAGCGAGAATGCCCTCGGTGACCACCTCGATGCGCGTGCTGGGGCCGACCTTGCTGTCCAGGCGGATGCGATAGCCCACCGTCTCGCCGACCTTCTCACCCAGCTCGCTGGCCAGCCGCTCGGCAGCGGCGCGGGCGGCCAGGCGCCGCGGTTCGAGCATGATGATCCGTTGCCCGGCCAGCCACGGCTGATCGAGCACGGCCAGCGGCACGCGGGTGGTTTTGCCGGCACCGGGCGGCGCCTCGAGCACCACTTCATCGCGGTCGGCTAGGGCGCGGCACAGGTCAGGCAGCAGGGAATCGATCGGCAGGGTGTTCATCGGGACTCCATTTCAGGCTGGCGATTATAACGGCGAACCGCCGCCCTGCTTGCCCTGTCTTATACCGTCGAAAGCTGCGAATTGCTGCGCCACAGCAGCTTTGCCATGCTCGCCTTGCTATAGTGGCGTCCACTTTTTCTGGAGGTGCTCGATGCGCACGAAATCCCGCGTTATCGGCGGCGTTCTCGCCGTTACATTGGTCACTCAACTGTCTGCCTGCGGCACCATCTTCTTTCCGGACCGCCGCGGCCAGATCGAAGGCCGCGTCGACCCCCTGGTCGTCGGTCTGGACGCCATCGGCATTCTCTTTTACGTGATTCCCGGCCTGATTGCCTTTGGTATCGACTTCGCCACCGGCGCCATCTACCTGCCAGGCGGCACTACCGCGCAGGTGGACACCCAGTCGCTCAAGGACGTGGTGGACGCCGACGGCAAGGTCGACAATGCCAAGCTCAAGGCGCTGATCGAAACCCAGACTGGCCACAACCTGCCGCTCGACGACCCGCGCCTGATCCAGCACAGCGGTAGCGCTGAACAGCTGGCGGCTTACGGTCTGCGCCCTTCCGCCTAACGCCCCCCGGCCCGTCAGCAATGACGGGCTCAGCTTAACCCCATGGATCGCCCATGACCCTCGACCGCCAGCACGCCCGCCTGATGCGCCAGGCCACCGCTGCAGCGCTCTGCGTGGCACTGACCCTGGTGCTCTGCAAGGCCATCGCCTGGTGGGCCAGCGGCTCGGTCAGCCTGCTCGCCGGCCTGACCGACTCGCTGCTCGACAGCGCCGCCTCGCTGCTCAACCTGATCGCCGTGAACATCGCCCTGCGCCCTGCCGACGATGATCACCGTTACGGCCATGGCAAGGCCGAAGCTCTTGCTGGTTTGGGCCAAGCGCTGTTCATCGGTGCCAGTGCCATCCTGGTTGCCGTGCAGGGTTTCGAGCGCTTGCGCCAGCCCGAGCCATTGACCGCCCAGGCGCTCGGCATCGCAGTTATGCTGCTGTCCATGGTGCTGACCGTCGCCCTGCTGATGTTCCAGCATCACGTGGTGCGCAAGACCGGCTCCACCGCGATCCACGCTGACTCGCTGCACTACCGCTCCGACCTGCTGCTCAACGGCGGCATCCTCCTCGCCCTGCTGCTCGCCTATCTGGGCTGGCAACAGGGCGATGCGCTGTTCGCCATCGGCATCGCCGCCTACATTCTATGGAGCGCGGTGAGCATTGCCCGCCAGTCGGTCAGTGTGCTGATGGACCAGGAACTGGCCCCCGACGTCAGCACCCGCATGAGCGAGCTGGCCTGCGCCGTACCTGGCGTCATCGGCATCCACGACCTGCGTACACGCCTCTCCGGTACCCGCTGGTTCGTGCAACTGCACGTCGACCTGCCCGGCAACCTCACCCTCACCGAAGCCCACGCACTGTGCGAGCAGGTGGAAGATGCCATCCGCGGTGAATTCGCTCAGGCCGAAGTGCTGGTGCATGCCGACCCGGCCTAACCGCACCGTTTTGTGGCAGGCGATGCGCTACCAGAAAAACACTGAACCGTCATTGCGAAAGGCCAGTCAGCTTCACTAAGCCCAAACGATTTGGGCGGGACGCTCCCGGCTCTCCTCACCCTCAACCAGGGCGGCACCGGGAATCTATTCGTGATGAGAGGATTACCACATGAAGCGCGTATCCATGTTCGTCATTGCCGCCGTACTGGCCGCACCGGCCTTCGCAGCTGATGACCTGTGCACCGTCAACCTGCAGAAACTCGACAACGCCATGACCACCAAACCGGTGGTGGCCGAGCCCCTCAAGCAGCAGGTCGAGGAAGCCAAGAAACAAGCCACCGATGCTCAGGCAGCCGGCGACCTGAAGACCTGCGGCACCCACGCTCAGCGTGCCCTGCAGCTGCTCAACGCGCCGAGTGAAGACGGCAACAGCGCTGATAGCTGACCATGACACAGGCCGGTTCCAGACCGGCCTGTTTGCGAGCGCGCCGTGTCGCCCGGGTCGACGCCACGAACCCTTTTGGCGTACACTGCGCATCTCGCAAGTTTCGGGGCCGATTAGGATTCGACGCCGGTGGCGAAGCTCGAGGTGCATGCCGACTTGGTAACAGAAGTCGTAAATCCACTGTTGCAACTTTCTATAGTTGCCAATGACGAAAACTACGAGGGCTACGCTCTCGCTGCGTAAGCGGCGCGACTAGTCCTTCTGGTAGCTTCGGCTCCAGCGATCACTAGGGGATGCCTGTAAACCCGAAGTGATTGTCATGCAGAACAGGATCGCCGCGTAGTACGTTGTGGACGAAGTGGCTAAAACTTACACAACTCGCCCAAAGCACCCTGCCCGTCGGGCGGCTGAGGGTTAACTCAATAGACACGGCTAAGCATGTAGTACCGACAGTGGAGAACTGGCGGACGGGGGTTCAAATCCCCCCGGCTCCACCAAATAAACCCCTGATTTTCCTAGCGAAAGTCAGGGGTTTTTCTTTGAGTGTCGACAAAGTGTCGAAACCTTAACGCAGTCCAATCGGGATAGATGGATTCATGGAAGATAAGAAAAAGCTGGCAACAGAGCAAAGCGACAGCCTAGATAACTTTATCCAGCTAATAAGAGCAAATTTAAAATCCATCATAAAAGTGGCACCAATAACCATTGGTTTTTCCCTCTTCCTGATTTATTTTTGCGAATATCAGTTCTTCCCAAGCTTTGACCTTTTCTCACTAGGATCATTATTAGTTTCTGCATCTGTATTAGGACTCGCAGTGTTCTTAGCCATAACACTAGGAACCTGCATACCTGGGTTACTGTGGGCTGATGTTTTCTTCAAAGACAAGGAAGTTAGAGATGAGCTTGGCTACTTCCTACCAAAAGACGAAAAGAATGAGCGGCTAGCAAATACAACATTCATTCGGTCTTATTTTCTTTGGCCGACAACGTTATGCTCATGCACTATTATTTACGTCCTATTTAGCGACAATGACTATGCTAGCTACTTCATTGCACTGCCTCTACTAGCATGTTTAGTTTTGGCATTAGAATTAAGTTCCCGATACAAGCTATCGGGTACAAGTTTAGTAAAATTCATACTCGCAAGCACGATGGCATACACGCTCGCAACCATCATAAGCCTAGCGGTGGGCATCTTCAGCGTAGAAACCCATTTACCTGAGGGCTCCGACTTCTCTCAGATTATGTTGCTGATCCTAATAGCACTTACAATGAATATTGTATTTGCAACCTGCGCAATCTCACTCCAAAACCTAAAAAACAGTCAAACAATATTTTTCAGCACATTATTTTCACTACTCTTGTCGCTCGGAAACAACCTATGGGGAATATTACCAGAAGGTATAGCGAGGATACTTGGCGTCGGAAATTATATCGCACAGGAAATTCACGTGAGCGGCAACCCTTGCGAAATCAAAACAATACCTTGGAAACAAGGCGAAAATGGATTATGCACGTTAGAGAATACAAAAATAATATGGAGCCTCGGAGATACATACAGAATAAGAATCTCGATAAGTGAGAAACTGATAGACGTAAGCATACCAACCGGTGATGTGATTTCAGTAATCAAGTCTGCTGAAAGGGATAAGAAATCGGCAACCCGGGACCAAAGTTAATTGCATCAACAAGGTGGTCTGGAGCCAAATGCGCATATCGCATGGTCATTGCCAAACTCGAATGCCCCAGGATGCGCTGCAACGTGACGATGTTTCCGCCGTTCTGGATGAAATGGCTAGCGAAGGTATGGCGCAGAGCGTGCGCTGCCTGCCCCTTCGGAAGCTTGATGGTCGTACGGGCCAAGGCACGGCGGAACGCGGTAATGGCGGAGTTTGGCTGGCCATGCTCACGCCAGTGACGAACGATCCTGGCTTCAAGCTCGACAGAGATCGGCACCGATCGCACCTTGCCGCTTTTGGTGCCGCTGAAGGTGATCACACGGTTACGCACCGAATGCGGCTTGAGCTTTTCGGCCTCAGACCATCGAGCACCAGTAGCCAAGCAGATCAATACGATGATTTCGACGTGCGGGTTATCGCAGCCCGACCGGATCGCCTGCAGGAGTTCGGCTATCTGCTCATTGGTCAGCCAGGACAACTCACGTTCCTGGACACGCAACGGCTTCACCAGCTCCAACGGGTTCGGGTAGTCGATGACGCCCAGGCCGCGAAGCTCGTTGTATACGGCGCGCAGGTAGCCCAGCTCGTTATTCAGCGTCTTAGGTGAGGTGCCAGCTTCCATCCTCAAACGCCGGTCATTCGCATAGACGTGTGGGTCGAGTCGGATAGCCACAGGATCGCGCAGGCGATCAGCCAAATAGAGCAGCTTGCGCAGGCGACCGGCTGCATATCGCAGGGAGTGGCCGTGCAGGTCGTACCAGAGCTGCATGAGGTCAGAGAGCCGTCGTTTGTCCTTGGGCTTGGGTGACCAATGCTTGTCTTCTACGAGCTTGGCACGGCACGAGGCTTCGAAGCGCTGGGCTTCACCCTTGGTCTTAAACGTCTTGCGGAAGCGCTTGCCCTTGATGGGCTCAACATCGACTTTCCAGCGACCGTCAGGCTGTTGCGTTATTGCCATCAGACCGCCCTACCCCACCGCACATGGCGTTCCTGCAGCAGATGCTTGATGTGTTTGTAGAGATCGTCCTGGGTCATTTCCTTGGCGGCGTAGTGATCGCGGATGACCGGCCAGCAGTCCCATTGCTGCAGGGTCTTAAACGCCTTTTTTGCGCCCACCTTTTCCCTTGCCAGCAGGCTGACGAAGTTTCCCAGGAACAGCTCCACGTTCTTGCCTGAGAAGCCACGCGAGGTCTTGTAGTAGCGTTTGTATTCGGTGTCATCGAGCAGAGAGTCCACCGGCAGATCGACGCGCACGTCTTCACGGATCAGCGTCCAGATGGGCTCAAAATAGCCAGGGCGGCAGAGCAGCTTGAATTGACGCAGGCCATAGCGCCAAAGACCGTCCAGATGCCCCGCGAAGGCGGCAAAGGAGCTGGTGTCGATCACTGCATGGGTTTTCAGATCGAAAGAGCCGCTGGCGAATTGCTGGATGACCGAGTGGTGATAGCGCAGCTCTACGCGCCACACGTCAGCGTCAGGATCGTAGTTGTCCGGATCTTGCGGGTCGAAGCTGTCGCGGCGCTTCCACACGCTTTCCCAGTAGTCCAGCTTGTCGGTTGCCCGGGCTTGCTCGGTCTTGTTGTAGATGGCTAGTTGCACGCCGCTGGCCGAGCCGAACATGAAGGTTTCACCACGACCGTAGGTGCTGGACTTGGTGGTCCAGTTGATTTCGTTGATGCCGGAAATATCACGTTGGGTACGTGCACGACAGTGCATGCGGGCGACTAGATCCACTGGCGGTTTCCAGCCCTGCAGATCCAGGGCGAGGTGGACGGCGCATTGGTTGATTTCACGATGGGTCAGAACAGCCGAGGCGTAATAGTCCATACGATCTTGCAGGCGCTCAGGCGACAGGGCGTCGATAGCATGGGGCGAGACTTCGATTTTCAGGTGGGCGCCGATGGCGTCGATCTTGGCGTTGAAGTTCTTCACCAAGAGGATGATGCCCAGGTCAGCGTTCTGCAGCTTGTACTGATAGCCAGAGTCTTTGCTGACACGACCTGAGTGCCAGATCTGGCCAGCGAATTCGACCATGGCGCCGGGCTTCTCAAACAGGCACATAATCTCAGGGCGGATCAGGCCCCGGTACAACTGGCGCACGGTATCCACCCCACAGCGGAGCAAGCGGACGTTAGTCAGATCGGTCAGTGCCGCTGATGCCGCATCCATGAAAAGACGACCCGTCTTGCTCTCAAGGCCGGTTGCTCGGTCAATCCGTCGCTGATCTTTAACGCTCATGTGTTTTTCCTCTATTGGCCAGTAATGGCCACTTTCAAGCTGATTTATCTGACGTGTTACAGGGACGTCACCGGGCGCCCGTCGCGCGCCCGGCGGTGTCACGGGCTGCGCCCAAACCACCGCCGGGCAACGCGCCGAACGAAAGATCCATCCACGGCCCCGCATCAGCCGGCATCAGCTCGTTGTGGTTCAGGGCTTGTATGCGGGCAGTTATGAGCACCACTAGGTTGGTGGTACGTACGCGGTTGGATTCGTAGCGAAACGCGCGCCCCAGGTAGGGGATATCGCCGAGGATGGGCACGGAGCTGACAGAGCGATCGGTCTGTGTGGATCGCAGCCCGCCGAGCATTACCCCTTGGCCATCCTTGAGCTGCACCTTCGTGAGGATGCGGCGGGTATTGGTGATGATGTCGGAGGCTCTGGTCTCGTCGGCCACACTTGAAGCCGACTGGCTGACCTGCAGCTCTATCGCATCGGCCGGCGTGATGAAGGGAGTGACCTGCAGGGTTACGCCCACATCCTGGCGCACGATGGTTTGAAACGGATCTGATGCCGGCGTGGAGCCGCTGGTGGTCTTGCCGGTGATAAAGGGAACGTTCTGGCCGACGACGATGGAGGCGGGCTCACGGTTGAGAGTCAGCAACTGGGGCGTGGATAACAGGTTGCTGCTGGAGCTGGAGCGCACCGCCTGCAGGAAGGCCGATATGGACGGGCCGGAGAACGTGAGGCTGAAGCCAAGATCGGAGCGATCAGCCGACCGGATACTGCGCCCCGAGAGGTTGAGGCGATTGGCTGTTGCAGCCGCATTGAGGCCGAGTGCTTCGAAGTCGTTATCGGAGAGCTCAGCCACCACCGCGGTGATTTGCACTTGCCGCCGCGGTCGGTCGATTTCCGTAACCACCTCTTTGATGGCGTCGAGCTGGGGGCGTGTGGCGGTAACGATCAGGGCGTTCGAAGTGGGCGACGGTGTGACGAGTACCTGGCCAGTGGTGTTGTTCTCAGTGTTGCGGTCAGCGCGGGAGGCCAGCACATCGCGCACGGACTGTTCGGCAAAGTCGGACTGAAGGTGTTGGAGCTGAATCACCTCAGTGACCAGGACGGGTGATTCCTGAATCGGTTGCGCGCTGATGCGGATCGCGTTGGGGCTTTTGGAGTAGTGAAAGCCGGACGACAGGACGGCGTTTTCCAAGAGCTGTTCGAGTTCCTGAGGGCCATCGAAGGTGGCGAAGATGGAGATCGGCGCGGAGCGGATATCGGAGCCGACCACCACCGATTTATTGAGCATCACAGCGGCCCACTCTACGAAGTCCTGCAGGGTGGAGTCGTAGAGTTCGATCTTCTCCACGGCAGCGCGGGCCAGGGTTGAAGTGAGTGCGAGCGGCAGCAGTGCCAGGGAGAGCCAGCAACGTTTCATGGCCGATTACCTGTAGACGGTGAGAGAGTCAGTGCCACGCAGCAACCGCACTTCTCGCGGCCCCCGTGGATCGATGGTGATGGCGCGGGACAACAGATCCTCGGAGCGAATGCGCTTGCCGTCGGGATCAACGAACACATAGCGGGCCTGCCCGGACAGGAGCCCATAAGAGGCGATGCGGTAGCCCTCGAACTCTTCAGCCAAGGTGGCTTTTTTCTCTTCCTCTACAGCGGCTGGTTTTTCCTGTACGGCAACGCCCGGTGTACGAATCCAAGCGATGGCCGAGAACACCGGCAGCGAGACAAACAAGGTGATCAGGCCGCCCAGGAAAAAGGCGTTCACCACCCGAGTGCGGCGGAAAAAGATTTTGGTGGTGCGCATGAGAAACCCCAGGTCGCGAGGTGATGCAGGAAGGCGGCGATGCCAGTAGCCGGGCGGGAGCATGGAATACGAGCCTTTGTCGTAGTCCTTGTTGTATTCCTGGGTGGTGTCGTAATAGCTGTAGAACTCTTTGCCCTGATAGAACCAGTCCTCCACCTTGGGCGAGTTGAACTTGGCGCCGTATTTCACGATGGCCTGATGCAGCTTTGGCAGATTGCCTTTCCACATGCCCAGGCTCAGCACGCGCAGCGGCAGGCGGAACACGAAGGGAATCTTCAGCTTGTCCCAGCGGTTGATGTACACCACGTGTTCAGCGATGGATTCGCGGATCTGCTTGTCGATGACGTTGACGTTTTGCACGCACAGCCACAGATCCCAGCGGCGTTTGCGCAGGAACAGGAAGAACTTCAGCAGGTCGGTACGTCCACCCGAGTTCCAGTCGCGGGAGTTGAGCCACACGCCGGCTTCGTCGAGAAAGATCCCACCGAATTTTTCCTCGTCGTAGGTTTCATGGCCGAAGCCCAGGCCGATCAAATCCTCAGCGGATGGCAGATCCGGCAGGCGGACAAGGCGCGAGTACTTGTTATCGGCCCGGCACAGCTTGTCCATTTTCACATCGACGTTGACCGCAACGCGGCGACGGGCTTTGAGGTACTCAAGAATCTTGAGAATGCAAAGCAGGGTTTTGCCAGCACCCAGCTTGCCGGTAACGATATAGACGGCCACGGGCGATCCTCAGGTGTGGATAAACTTTTCGGTGAGGCGGTGTGCCCACATGAAGATCAGCGATTGCAGCCGGGCGAACAGCAAAATGGTGATACCCGCGCTGAGGTTGGACGGCAGAAACATGCGGCCGAAACTGATCAGGTCGGGCGCCATGGCGTTTACCAGACCACCGGCAATGCCGTTGATTGCGGCGGCGAAGGCCATCAGAAGAACGCCGATGGCGGCGATAATCGCGAGGAACAAGACGACCTTGCGAAAGAACTTGGTGATGAACTCGAAAAACGGCGCGATCAGCGGCGTGATAAAGGCCAGCAACCAGCCATTGAGGCGCTTGAACAGGTTGGGGAAGAACTTGCCCAGCCAACCGGTAATCCAGCGAAGCCCAAACATCAGAAGCCTCCTTTCTCAGCTTTAGCGTTTTCCAGCCGCAGACCGGCATAGGCGATGCGCCACACCCCGATAAGGGTGAGCATCCAGATGATCCACTCGAGCAATGGCTTGATACGGCTCAGCTCGCAGGCGTCCAGCCGCAAATTGGTGTGCAACTTGCCGGCATCAATCTTCACGTCGAAGGGCGAACACGACGTGCTACGGGGTAATACGCCGTCGATGATGTAAATGGCCTTATAGGCAGCGGTGCCGGGGCCAAACCACTCGTTGTTAACGATGTTGGAGATGTCCGCCAGGGTGGCGATATCCGAGGCTTCTTGAGCGGCTAGCGTGTCGGTCATGCCCTGGCCGAAGACACCGGCAAAATTGCCGGCAAGTCCTGCAGCAGCTTCGCCAATGCTCTGATCGTCGCCGTCACCTTCCCCGTCGTACTTCTCGCCCAGGGCATCCTCTGCAAACTCTTTGAAGGCATCGCCCAGGTTGCCCAAGGCCTTGCTGATGCCATCGAGCAGGCTGTTGGTCTTGTCGATCTTGGGGCCGAGTTTTTCTTTGTCGCCGTCACCATCACCACCGGGCGTGCCGGGTTCTCCGTCGCCATCACCAGGGCCGTTACCGTCATCGCCTGGATTGTTAGGGTCGGTTGGATCGGTGGGGTCTGTTGGATCAGTGGGATCGGTTGGCGGGCAGACTTCGCCGGTAGATGGGTCGCATTCCTTGGGTGGATCTTTTACGCAGGTAGTGCCTGACCAGCTGTAACCAGGGCCGCAGACCGGAGGCGGATCGCTGGGATCTGGCGGCTCGGTCGGGTCAGTGGGGTCGGTTGGTGGCGTAGTCGGGTCAGTTGGGTCAGTCGGCGGGTTGCCGAGACCGGACGGCGTGTCGCCGCTCTGGCAAACCTGGCCGTTGTAGGTAGCGAGGCCCCAGCAAGCAGAGATGCCTTGATCATTGGTGCCGCACTCGCCAGACCATGCAGCGCGGCAGCCCTCCTGGCAAATGTATTCACCGGGCAGACTGGAGCCACCGTTAGGCACGTTGGCAAAGAAGCTGAAGCGTTGACCGGTAAGCGGCTCACAGTTTTTGGGTGGTTCTTCGCATTGACCGTTAGCAGGGTTGAAGGTCTGACCCGTGGGGCATCCGGTGCCACCACGACTGATCAAGATATCTTCGACTGGTCCTTTGATATCTGGCTGATCAGCTGAGCCGGCATTGAAGTAATAAACACATACGCCAGTAGTCGACGTTCTTACAGAGGCAGATATCGAGGTAATGGATTTCACTTGGTTTTTAACCCAGCTACAGGCGGCAGACGGGGAAGCAAAACGAGGGCTTAACGCGCTGTTGTAGTGGGATTGCCAATAATAATCCTCAGCAAAAACAAACTGCCCCCACCCCATAAGGGTGAGAGCAAGTAGCAGGCGGAGGCCGAAAGCCGTGCGCATCAGTCGACCCCCAACCCTGTTTAGGCGCCCGCAGCGCTGAACACGCGACCGGCGATCTTGAACAGGGCCACACCACCACGGATGACGCCGAACAGCACGGCACCGGCAGCCATCAGGGTGCCGAACGCGAGTGCCAGATCGGTGAAGACTTCGAGCAGCTCAGGCGGGACGGTGATTGCAGCATTGGCGGAACCGGCAGTCAGCGAGGCTGCACCGGCAGTGATCAGAGCGAGCGATTTGCCGCCCAGTGCTTTACCGACACTGGCCTCGTTCTGTACGAGCTGGCTGCCACGAATGGCAGCTTCTTTTTTGCTTTGGTACATGAGTTGTTTCCTCAGTTGGTTGAAGCGTCGACGATTTCCTTCCAGCCCAGCCGGAAGGCCCCCCAGGACACGCCAATCCCGAGAGCACCCACAAAGAGCCCAGCGATAACGAGGTACTGCCCCCAGGTGAAAGCCATAAACCGTTACCTCTGGTGCCCGTGGATTAGGCCAAGGGCGGCGATGGTCACCACGCCTTGAATGAACTGCAGGGCCCAGAGATCACCGAGGGTGACGTTGGCCAGATAGGCGTCGATTCCCATGCGGTGAGCTCCAGGCGGTAAGGGTTAGGCTTTGGCCGGATCGGCAGGCTTGCCGGTGCTGGCAGCAGGCGCGGGGCTCGCCGTGGTGCGGGCTTTGTTGTCCACGGCTTCGATATGCAGGGCGAGGTTCTTGCCCTTGTTCTGGCCGCCGCGGGCCACGTCGAAGGTGATGCGCACCAGTTGCAGGGGCTCGAACTGGGCGCCGGCCATGAACACTTCGTCGGCAGCGTCTTCAGCGATCGCCATGCCGATGATCGACAGGCCGTGTTCGGTCTTGCCGTCCGGTTCGTCGCCGTAGAAGACCTTGGCGTATTTGGTGTCATCAACTTGGGTCATCTGAGTGCCCAGGAATGCAACTTCCATAGTCGAACGTGCCATTGGGTGTTTCCTCTTTTCAGTTGCGCGTAATTGCGCGGTTTTGCCTTTCAGCAGGCCGAGCGAGTCCGTGCAGGTGAACTTCAACGTTCAAAACCTGCAGGTGCTTATCGGTCTACCGGGGGTTAAAGCCGGGTCAGGCGGTGCCTGATCGTTTGTTCACACCAAGGGCCTTGCCCTTGTCATCCCATTTCGCCACCGTCGCCCGCGACTGGCGGTGCGCGCGGTGAACTGGCCGGGTGATCGAGTTGGCCAGTCACGGACGCCGGAGGCGACTGATTCGGCTGCCCACTACGGCGCGGGCAGAACTCACGGCGCAGCAGCAGGAAGGCGAACAAAAGGCCGAGGGTCACGAAGCAGATGACCAGAAGGCAGTACGTGATAACCACAAACAGCTCAGGCGACATACACCACCCCGTGAACGATTGGGCCTTGTAGGGCTTCTACGATTTCCTGCCATTCATCCACACCCCAGTTTTCCGGGATGCCTTTTTCGTTGGCAGCGTCCTGTTGGTGCTGGATGCGGCCCAACTGCTGGCTGGCCAAAGGCAGCAGCTCAGCAGCTTGGGCGACAGTCAGGACGATGCCGGGCATCAATCGGTTTCCTTGCAGGCAGATACGGCCTGCAGCACAGCTTCCGAGGCGACCTGCTCAAGGCTTTGCATGCTGAGAATAGAGAGGATGGCGACCAGAGAGGCGCCCATCACGAAACCGAGCAATACAGGCCAGAACGCTTGATCAGCCATGGCTCAGCTCTCCAACTCGAACAGATCCCAGCGCGGGACGTAGGGCGTTGGCTTGCCGATGTTTTCCACCATGTACCAGTACCGAGGCGGGCGCGGTGTTGGCGAGTGCTGGGGACAGGTAAAGCCCGAGACCCAGCGGTACGTACTGCTCACGTGCAGCCAGTGCCCGTTCACCAGCCGCATTTGGCCAACGACCGGAAAACAGCGAGAGGGGAGGCATTGGGTGCAGCGTGGCGACAGGCTGATAGGCCCCAGTCTTTTGACATAGCAGACAGAGCAGTCGCAGTCCGACCTGTGGGGCTGGTGCAGGTACTTTTGCATCGATCATCTGCCCTCCCCCATGGCTACGCGGAAACCGATAGCGATTGCACCGATAGAAGCGGCAACGATTGCAGCGATGGCCTGTACAGGCACATCGACGACCAGTGCCCAAAGACTTTTGAACAGGTGGCTAAACAGCACGCAGAAGGCGACGTAAGCCGAGAGCCAGAACAGCCAGACGCATAGGTCTTTGAATTGCTGAACAGAGAACAGGGCAGGTGCTTTCATCACTCCCACTCCTCTTCCATGAGCTGCTTGGTCAGCAGTGCAACGTTCACCAGCACGTATTTGCCGATCTTCTTGGATGGCAGGTAGCCGTTGCGAATCCAGCCCCGGACGGTGTCGTGCTCGTTCTCCATGCGAATCCAGTTGGCGAACTCGCGCCATGGCATCACGGGCGGGGCTCCAATCACACGGCTTAAAGTCAGGTCGGTTCCTTCCACAATCTTGCCCTTTGTTGCACTATGAAGGTCTATGTTGGGAAAAATGAACCGGCAATATTTGCCGGTTTCATATTGACGATTATAGGCATGCGTAAAACTATGCCTAGCAATATTTGCCGGTTATTTAGACGAAATCAGAATATGAGAGAACGCATAATCGCTATCCTTGAGCATAAGAAGCTCACAGCGAAGCGGCTCGAAGAGCTCAGCGGGATTGATCGCGAGAAGTGGTATGCGCTCAGGAAAGGCGGCCGAAGGGTCAACGAGGATGACATCAAAGTTATCGTTGATATCGCCCCCGAATACGCCCTATGGCTGGTTAGCGGCCAGATCGCACCCGAGAGTGGCCAGACAAGCCCCGATTACGACGAGGCCAACCGAACCTTGACCGGTCAAAACGCGGGATAGCGATCACTCAGGAAGTAGCTAGGCGCTGGTACGCCCGAAGGGAATCGAGATAGGGATGAAACGGATTATTGCGACAGCGAGCTTAGCCATCTGCATGTCCGCAAATGCGGACTTGTTCGACGATGCAGCCAAGGGCATCGGCGACTACGTTATGAAGCCTATGGCCGACTCCCTCAATAAGCGGGTGCAGCGTTCCCTAGCCGAAGGGAATGGCCCGATGGCCAAGGGCGCCAGAGCTAACCTCAAGCAACAAGAACTCGCCGAGAAAGAAGCGAATCGTGGCGTGCGCCGGTCGGTTAAAGACTGCATGAAACCGGGCAACGTAATCGATGACGACGTACAAGAGTGCGTACAGGGCTATCGAGAGAAAACGTGGTGATTAGCTAGACGCACACAAGGATGAACATATGAAAGCTGACAAGGATGACGCACCTACCTACGTCAGACCGAGCGCCCGCAGAAGCAACATGACAACATGGGTTGTTGCTTCATTCCTGGGCAGCGCCTTCACAGTCGGTCTGCTATACACACTGAGCTCGCTTTATATGCAGGACAAAGTTGATCGGCGAGCGAACACACCTAAGCCAAAGCCAGCTCCCGTTGCAGAAATCACTAGAGCGGCGCCTGCAGAGAAAGACTGGGACAGGATAGTGGAAGAGCAGGCGCGACGAGACGCAATGTCTGAGCAACGATATGAACAGCCCACTGGCTTAGATAGCGACGCCGTCAAACAAACCGTTTTCGACGATAAGAACTACACGCGTAAGGATGCGATAAACCTGATCAACGCCAGAGAATGGGGCTCTGCCGAACCATACGAAGAAACTCGAAAGCACCAAAAAGAGCAAAAGATTCTGGTGATCGGCCAAGAAAACACGACAAAAGACTGGATTTGCTCATACCAAGGAAAGGAAGGAAGCATAAAACAGCGTGACTGCAAATCACGTTACCAGTTGAACAACAGAAATACAGAGCGATAAGAGTTGGGCCTGTTCATCCATATGAAATATTTGAGCGTATTATTAAAAACGCTAGGATGAGTGCGCATCTACCGACATCATTCGCCTCATTTCCGCTAACGCAGAATTCTTCGCTTCGCGAAATTTTATTACGAACTCAGCGGGAGTGTGACCGTCAAGTGACTGGGTGAGAACATTATGTGCCGCTGTGATTGCATTTAAAACCAAGCAATCCATCGACTCGGGGATGTATATCCTGACTTTGTGATAGTGATTCGCAGCAGCTCTGATTTTGTCTCGGTATTCGTTCCACTCACTCGGATTGCGTATAAACTCAGCATATAGCTCGAGCTCTAGCATAATACTGTAAAGACTGGCTAGAGCTTTTGCTTGCTCTGCGTATATACCTCCGAACGAAATATTCATTCTCAGATTTGTTGCTTCTAATCTTGCTTTATATGAGCTTAAATCCTTATCTAGGAAGTGATGAACAAGCGATTTGAAAAGAAATCCAAGAGCGCCAAGGACTATAGAATTAGAAATCACGGCTGCGATTATAACTTCCCATACGCCTTCAGACATATTTGAGCCCCTGCAACCCAGTATGGGAGACCTTTTAATTACGGCGAAGCCGCAACTTAAAAGCTGTCGCTGTATTTGGCATCGTTAGCTGTGGCACACCTGAGACTCGAACTCAGAGCTACTCCTTCATAAACACCCTGAAACAAGGTGCTTATGAAGGGAGTTGCTTTACCAATTAAGCGAGTGGGCCATAAAACTTATCTACAATCTCTGCAGCTTTATCTAAGCTATAGCAATACTGAGAGCGAATATAATTTCTAGCTGACCTTTTTAGTTTTTCGTGATCTTCCCCATACTTTCTCCACTGTTCAAAAGGAACCTTAGAATAGACCATATCCTGCGCCGGTTCAAGTAAACTAGCGATTTTCTCCGTATAATCCAAAAGGAACTGACACCAAAATTTTATATCATGGAAGGAAACACTATTTGGCTCATTTGGAGCCGAGACCATTTGATACCTGGCCCTAATGAAATCAATAGATTCCTTTTTTGATTTAAAGAACTCAACTGCTTTAACTTTATTCTCTTCACTTGGATGCGCTATCGAGTTTCGTAGAATCCTAAAATAATTTATAGAATCAGTTTCGTATCTAAAATGCGTTTTATTATCTGGCAACTTTGTGAAGTTTTTTTCAAGAACTTCTAATGGAGACACCTTTTCAGGTTTCACCCACTCAAATCCAAAAAACTTACACTCGGACTCAATCTCTTCCAAAAACAAGTCAAAGCCACTATAAATCGATACGATTGAAAGCCTGCTCTGGCTATTTAATATTTTCTTGGAAGCGATACCCTCAAGCTTTATTCCTGCTTCTGCAGCTTTCTGAGTCCAGTAATTGTCATCTGCATGTTCGAGCTTTTGAGATTCGAATAGAGAAACATGAACAGCGGCAGCCTGAGAAGTAAGCTCACCAATGAACAGCTTGAAGTTTCTCACGCTCGGAGGTCTATACATAATTATTACAGCTACCGTTTACTTAAGGAACGAGCTTAGTAGGTTGCGGCGAGCAAAACTAGCGTCTTAACCATTTACAGACTGGCCTAAGTCCTACCAGAATTACGGAATTAGGAATTAAATATCTCTTCTATGCTAGCCACTCGATAAGCTATATCCCAATAATCAAAACCATCTTCCACCCGATCAATCAGAACATCAAGGAATATGCTGGCAACGTCATAATTCCTCCGTTCAAAATCATTGAAATAAGGCAGTGGTGCTATTTCAAAAAACTCACGTCGCCCGTTAATTCGATGATCGTCCAAAATAGCGTGAGCTGCTCTTTCGGCAAGCCACTTATCACTTACGCGCCACACATGGTATATATTCATTGGCAAAGCCGTACCAGTGGTGTGGAGTTGCATTCGTCTTGCCGCGGGATTCTTACTGAGCCCAACCTTAATTAAATTATTGTTCAAGGGGTCTCTGAATACATATATGTAGCCAGCTTCCGGGGACTTGGTTTTTCTACTCATGCGGCCTACTTTTGCCTAACTGTTAACTACGCGACAGTGCTGCCGTATAAAATACCCGCTGGTGTCCGGCAACCTTATCTAGTACGTCATTAGGAGACACGCAAAATATCCAGATTTCAGGCGATCTAAGGTGACCTGATGGCTAGACGCTACCCGGCCACCGGAATGCTGTCTAGCTGCGTGTCGAAAAGTGTCGAAATCAACGGGCGATAGAGTGCCCCAACAGGCAGAAGGCATGAGACGAAAGCATTGATTTTGCTGGCGTTGGTCAAGGATAGGCAACAACAGGCACTAGAAAAAAAGGATTCAAATCCCCCCGGCTCCACCATCAACCACACAAGAGCTTGATTTCACAGGCTTTTGTGCTCAGTCTACCGGCCGTTCCTGGCCGGTGTGACACTGAGGTGTGACACTCATGTGGGGCATCGCTTCGGTGCCCACCATGAAACCCTCCCCCTCCTACCTCACACGCAACCGACACGGAACCTTCTACTTCCGCATCGTGATTCCACGACCATTGCGAGCCTTGCTCCATGGCCAGCGAGAAGTCAGGCGTACCCTGAAGACAGACAGCGAAAGGCTGGCGCGTAAGCGTGCCCGGCAATACGTCGCACGCTACGAAGCCATCTTTGACAAGGTAGTGAACATGGTTGAGCGTGATGAACTCGGCCTGACCGAGGCCGATTACAAGGAGCTGATGGAACTCCTCCCTGATACAAAGCCGACGCCGGATTTCTCCAGTCCGCAGGACGAAAACCAATCAGCCGAGCCCATTCTCTCCGAGAAGGAAATCGAGGCTCGCCAGCGCCGCAGGGAAGTAGAGCGCCTACTAACTGGAGCCTATGGCCGCCCAATACCAGCCGAATTAGAGCAGGTGGCGCAACGACTGCTAGAGCTTTCCCGCACCTACCAATCGACAGAGCTACGAGCAATCCTGCCAAAGCTCCGAGATCAGCTGGCGCTAAGCGGTCTTGCCTCGACAGCTCCAGCCTTGATTACACAGAGGCCTGACTTTGATCTTGCAATAGCAAAATGGACTCTCTACGACGTATGGAAACACCAGCTTGAACGGGACAAAGCCGATACCTCAGAGAAGGGCGGGCAAGCAAACCACGGAGGCACCTACGAAGAGAGCGAGCGCCGGGCTCGTGTGATGACCGTACTTACTCAGCACAAGGCCGTATCCCAGTTGACTAAACGAGACTGGCAGGCTGCTTACGACGCTGCGCGCAAGGTAAAAGTCCACGCTGTTGCATCCCTTAACCCCCCAACCCCTATAGATGACCTGACAACTGACACGCCAGAGCAGATGCTTGGGCACGAGGCGACAAGAGCCCTTATCGGCGCCATGAAAGACATTCAAAAGCACGCCGCTAGCATCCTCGATCTAACGACTATCACCCCAGATGAATTAGTCATTAAACCTGTTCAGGAAAGGAAAACAGCTCGCACGCGAGGCGGTAAGGCCTTCACGAACGCGGATATTGAAGCAATTTTTTCCGGCTACATTTATCGCGGAGAACTTCCAGCTAACAGAACCAAAGCGTATCCGTTCTGGTTCTGGCTTCCGCTTGTAGGCTACTTCACCGGCGCCCGCACGAATGAAATCGCACAATTGGATACTGCGGACATTCGAGAGATTGACGGCTATCCGTGCTTCGACTTTTGCCCCGATGCCCCAGGGGCCTTTGAAGCAAAGCGAGTTAAAACAGAGGAAGCGCGGCAGGTTCCTATTCATCCACGACTTATTGAATTAGGCTTTCTTGACTACGTCGAGAGCCAGCGAAGAGCCAAACAGAAAAAGCTCTTTGGGGACGGCCTTGCTTACCTGCCTCCTCGAAATGAAGATCTAGACCACAACAAAGAAGGGTGGGCCAAGAGCGCTAGCAAATTTTTTAACGAAGCACCTAAAGGCTATCTCGTCGAGATAGGCGTACATAAAGCGCATGATGGCAAAAGCCTGTATTCATTTAGACATACTCTTGAGACCAACTTGCGGAACGTTCGACGCGATGGGAAACAGAATGCAGAGCAGCACTTAATTGACTCAATTACAGGGCATGCCACAGAAGAACAGCAAAATACTTTTATAGACAAAACCGTAACAGATGCAATATCCGGGAGAGCGGCCAGGGACATGGGCGGGTTACATTATGATGAAGGCGCCGCAATCAGGCATAAACTGGAAGCACTAAAATTACTCCCCATACCAGAAGCAATTCTGCGATTAACTAGCTATCATGTGGATTTTGTTGAACGCTTTGGCGAAAGGCTTACCAAGAGCATAAACAGCCACCGCCGCAGGCGCCCGCGACTCATATAGCCCAATCAAAGCCCCGCCAAGCAAGCGGGGTTTTTAATGTCCGAAAAAAACCAGAAGAAGCTACGCCTCCATCATAACCACTGAAAAGGTGGAGCTATATTTTTCCGCCACTGAATCAAGCACCCCTCTGAGCGCATCCTTTTGTATATCTCGCCCCGTTGGAGTTACCAGCTTTTTCTCCACCTCGACATCCGTACTCAACAGCGTATATCGCCCACCCTCAGACTCTAAAACATTACCTTTAACAGAAATTATTGCACCAAGAACATTACCCCCAAGGGGGACAGAAATCATCACAACACACGCCACAGGCATACTTGAATCAAAATCGTCCCCTTCAACACCAAATTCAACTCGAAAAGCCCCCTTTAAGTTAAGAGCACGATCCATGTAATGAAGTACATCCGCATATTTAACCAACTCTTCCAAGGATATTTTTACATCACTACCAAGATCAAAGAATGAAGCCAACCTCATTGCACACTCTAGTGCCTCCAACTCCTTCTCATATACAAACTCTCCCTTACTGCCCTTTAAAGTAAACTCAAGCAGTGGATACCCCTCGAACTCCAACTCACAATTCAACTTCTTCCTTGCGCTAGCAATCAAGCCAACAAAAATAAGCAAATCCCTGAATTGTTTCAGCCCTGCACTTGCTCCAGCACCAAATGAGAAATTGTACACAGCCGCGCTGGTGTACGGATTTAGGCATATATCAAAGAAGTCACTCTCAACCCTCATCCTCGCCATTTCTCGCGGCACAGAAGAGTTAAATGGAGATACATATAGGCGCGCAGGAAAATCAGCACCAACAGAAAAAACATCCTCTTTAAATCTAATAACCCCGACAGCTGTGGGACTTAGACTTGGCATTTCCATTCGCCCATCTTTCAAACTAAGAAATGGATTTTCATCCTCTATCCCAAATCGTCTATAAAAACCTTTAACGCTAGATACAGGGACAGACTCCTTGGCACCTATAGAAACATCAATCAAATCCTGCAGATTTTGAGCACCCTCAGTTGTAAAGCGCATTTGCGCACAACCATCTTCAAACCCCGCCGAACTCAAAAGATCGGACTTATCCGAAACATATTTCGCAAGATCTTCCCCCACATACTCAACTATCTTCTCCCTTAAAGCATTACCACTAGCAACAGGCAGCTGCTCTGCCTCACCATAACTTATGGTCATTGTTTTCTTATTAAGTGCAACTCTTTCACCTAGCTCTCTAATTCTTTTTAAAACCCTGGAAATTATATCCTCACCCACA
The DNA here is from genome assembly GCF_900112645.1 of Phytopseudomonas straminea. Classification (GTDB taxonomy): domain Bacteria; phylum Pseudomonadota; class Gammaproteobacteria; order Pseudomonadales; family Pseudomonadaceae; genus Aquipseudomonas; species Aquipseudomonas straminea. Next base: position 62,321 of record NZ_FOMO01000006.1, read on the forward strand.
TGCACTAAATACGCCCGTTCAACACCACTACCGCCATCAAACTCTAGAAACAAAAAGAAGGCTGGCATTGGAGCCGTAACCAGCCGCCGCAGGTTTGACAGCTTTATTGCCAAGCTCCGCTTTCTCTTATCAGTAGATTTCACTTGAACTTTGCATTCACACGGCCCCCTGTGCAAATCCATGGGCCCACCAGATGAGGAGAACGGAAATTCCACATAAAAATCCCACCCAGTGACATCGGCAGCTGAAGAGTCATTTGGAATAAGCCCTGCATCTGCACACCAAGCACTAAATATGCTCTCTCCCAAGCGCCCCAAATCCCTCATAACCCCTCCAAGCACCAATGCCATTCACAACTAATGATGCACGAACGAAAGCTGCACAAACAGCAACGCCCGGCCAATTGATGCTAATCCCCCTGTAGTGCTCCCAGAGATCAAATTTGGTGTAGTGAAAAGGCATGCCCATCAAGCCTCATCAATCCGTCCTTGTCAGCATATTTGCTGAGAATGTGCGGCGTACACGCCAAGAACTCGGACTCTCGCAAGAAGAGCTAGCCGAGCGTGCAGGCGTACACCGTACATACGTGGGCATGCTTGAACGGAGCGAAAAGAACGTGACGATCTACAACATCGAACGGATTGCGCTGGCGCTGGGCGTAGAGCCGGCCATTCTCCTGACCCGAACAGGGAGCCGGTGAGCCTTGCTGGATAAGCCCAAGCCCCAAGTGCGGGCGCCGGTTCAAATCCCCATTGCCACCCGGGGCGACAGCAACGTAGATTCTCGGTGAACCATCAACCAGCCCCATCAGGGTGTGACACTGCAGAGCTGGTGCTGGGCCTCAAGCGCAGGGATTTAGCGGCTTGTAGAGGGGACGTAGATTCACGGTTGACCATTCCCCCGGCTCCACCAAACAAACCCCTGATTTTCCTAGAGAAAGTCAGGTTTTTTTCTTTGGGCAGACTTCTCTATAAAAGCTTGCTACCTAAGTTCGGTAGGACCACACGGTTTAAATACGGTGGTAGTGCTAGGTCGGGGAGGCAGAGGAGCGGCGCAGCTGGCGCCCTCGCCTCTAACCATCGACACTCGAAAAGGGATTTCCATGAGAGCGTTTCTGATAGCGGGCCTGGCTTTGGCCGTCAGTGCCTGCGGCAACATTGCCAATATGCGTGCTTACTCCAAGGCCTATATGGAGCCAGCCTCGGGTGATACGGCACGGTTGCGCGTCATCACTAACGGTATGGCCCGTGGCGTGCCGGGCAGCGATTGCATCGACTGGCGCGTGCCCGGCGCCGGGATAATGGCCGTGGCCCAATCCGGCTTTGCCGACCAGAACAACGGCCGCAGCCTGGGGATGCCCCCAGGTGGCCGCGAAGTACGCGGCCACCTGGCGCGCAGCGAGATGAAAGTACCGGCCGGCAAGCCTTTTGCCATGAACTTCCAGAGCACCGGCTACATCTCGGGTGGCTATTCCTACAGCTGCCAGCAGACCTTTCGCTTCACACCGCAGGCGGGCCAGGACTATGAGCTGATCCTGCTGGATAGCGGAATGTGCGTGGTCGGCCTGCAACACTTGAACTCCGAGGGCAAAGCCGAGAACGAGCCTGTTGAAAAGGCTGGTCTCTGCAATGCACTGGATGCCTTTTAGTCTGCTGAAACCCCACGCTGCAGCCCCCCGAAAATAAAAAACCACGCCAGGCGTGGTTTTTTATAGCCGTTCGCATCAGGCCGTCGCCCTTTTCTGTAGCGGCGCGGTGGCGCGGTTGACCCGCGTCTTGGCGCCGAAGAAGGCCACGCTGAGAACATGCAGCGGGCCGATGCGCTCCAGCACCAGTTTGAATGCCACCGGCAGCAGCAGCCCCATCGCCATGCTGACGACGAAGACCAGCAAGTCCTCCTGCACCTGCAGCTTATTCAGTACGATGCGCGCCCCCGCCGTACCGAAGACGTGGAACAGGTAAATCTCGAAGGAGAAATAACCCAGCCAGGCCAGCGGCATGAAGTAGAAGCGCCGGGCGATCAGCAGGCTGATGGCGGCCAGGCCCAGCGCCGTTCCGACCAAGGCCAGGTTGGCATCGTCGAGGTCAAGCAGCGCGAACAGATAGGCCTGGTCGATACCCACCAGAATCACCAGCGCCGCGGCCATGGTGATGACGCTACTGCGGGTGATCAGTTGCGCGCTGAAGCGGTAGAGCCCCAGGCCCAGCAGGAAGAACGGCAACAGTTCCACCGCCCGGTCGAGGCTGAACAGGTTCGGGAAGCTCTCCGACGCGAAGGACGCCGCCAGGGCCGCGGCGAACACCAGCCCATAGTTGCGTAACGTCAGCAGCAGGCCAGCCTTCTCCAGCAGCGAAATCACCACGAAGATGCAGAAGATCGCCTGCAGGAACCAGAAGTGCGCGTAGCTGAAGAAGTAGATGCTGAAAATATCGCCCAGCTGCGGCTTGTCGTTGGTGTTGGGCACGATCATCTGCATGACGAAGAACAGCGTCGAGACCGTCAGTAGCGGTATGCCGACGCGTTTAAACTTGCCCTGGTAGAAGCGCGACAACTCACAGTCGGCGTTCACCGGCCGCAGCGCGTAGACATAGCCCGAGATGGCGGTGAACAGCGGCATGCGGATGTAAACGAGGGAATCGTAGAGGTAGCGCAACGCCGAGTCGTCCGGCACCTTCATGCCCAGGTCGGGCGAACTGCCGATGACATGGCCCGCTACCATCAGAAACAGCGCCAGTCCGCGAATCGTCTCAATTCGCAGATCCTTCTCGGGCGTGGTCTTGGTCATGCTGAGTCCTCTGTACTAGCTAAGCGAGACAGCGTTTCCCCGAAGATGGGAACGGATGCCGACGAATCGATCATCTGAGCGCGATGGGCTTCGACTAGTTCAGCGGTGAGGCACTAAAAGCGGGCAGTCCTGAAGCATGGGCCGATTGAGACAACAACCTGTACCGATGAAAGCGTCGAGAGAGTGCCAAAGTCGATACGGCACTCGGATCTAGAGGCGGATCGCAGGGAGGCGATAAGGAGCATCAGACCGGCCACCTTTTGAGGTGTGGCAGACTTCCCCATCAGCATGACGCCTATCGCACCCATGACAATTCGTCTGCCAACCAGGGCTTGCCGCCCCAGCTAAAGTAAACAACAGCCATCAAACCTTGAAACGACGCACCAGCCCACTCAGGTCGCCGGCCAGGCGCGACAGTTCCTGGCTGGCGGTCTGGGTTTGTTCGGCGCCGGCGGAGGTCTGGATCGACAGGTCGCGGATGCGCACCAGGTTGCGGTCCACTTCGCGGGCGACCTGGGCCTGTTCTTCGGCAGCGCTGGCGATTACCAGGTTGCGTTCGTCGATGCCGCTGACCGCCTGGGTGATGGTGCTCAGGGCCTGATTGGCGGCGCTGGCCTGCTCCTGTGTCTGGCGGGCCTGGTCGGCGCTGGTCATCAGGGCCGAGACGGTCTGGTTGGTGCCCTGCTGGATGCCGCCGATCATTTGTTCGATTTCTCGGGTCGACTCGCCGGTGCGATGGGCCAGCGAGCGCACTTCGTCGGCTACCACGGCGAAACCGCGCCCAGCCTCGCCAGCACGCGCGGCCTCGATGGCAGCGTTGAGGGCCAGCAGGTTGGTCTGCTCGGCCACAGCGCGGATCACGTCCAGCACCTTGCTGATGCTCTGGGTCTGCTCGGCCAGATTACGAGCCTGATCCGAGGCGCTCAGCACGTTGCCGGTCAGAGAGCCGATGGCGCTCAGGGTATCGGTGAGCTGCACCTGGCCGAAGCGCGCGGTTTCGGCGGCGGCTTTGGAATCGGCCGAGGTGGTTACGGCGTTGGACGCCACTTCTTCCACAGCGTGGCTCATCTCGGTCACGGCGGTGGCGGCCATCTCGATCTCGTTGTTCTGCTGCTGCAAACCCTGGGCGCTCTCGCTCATCACCGCACTCATCTCTTCGGTGGAGGCAGCCAGTTGCTCGGCGGACTTGCCAATGTGCTCCAGGGTGCTGCGCAGGGTGGTCTGCATGGAGTGCATGGCCTGCAGCAGCTGGGCCGCTTCGTCCTTGCCGGAGAGATCAAGCTGGCGGGTGAGGTCGCCCGAGGCGATGGTCTGGGCGGCGGCAACAGCACTGCCCAACGGCGCCGTCAGGCTGTGGGTCATCCGCCAGGACAGCAGCAGGGTTAGCGCCACGGCGACAATGATGGCCAGCACGGTGACTTTCTGCGAGTTGGCGAACAGCGCCACTGCCACTTCGGTGTGATGGTTGGCCTCGTCGAGGTTGATGCTCTGCAACTTGCCCGAGGACGCATTCATGGCGATGCCCAGATCGTTCAGCCGTTTCGCTAGCAGGTCGCGCACATCATCCATGCGGTCCTGTTTGATCAGGGTGACCAGGGTCGCGTCATGCTGCAGGTACTCATGGAAGATGTCGGTCAGTTTGCCGAAGTGCTCCTGCTCCTCGGGCGACACGATCATGGTTTTGTAGCGCGCCAGTTCGGCTTCGATCAGCACGCCGATGTCCTGGATCTTCACGTAGGTGGCATCGACCTTGGCGGGGTCGGCGGCCAGACGCAGGGTCTCCAGGCGCAGGCGTGCCAGCGCCAATGCCAGCTTGCTGCTCGACACGATAGCCGGAATCGAGTTCTGCTCGATCACTTCGCTCTCGCTGCGGATATTGCTCATCTGGTAAAGGCTGAACAGTCCCAGCATCACTACCAGAATGGCAATGGTGCCAAAACACAACAGACTCCGGCGGGCGATGGGCATGGATCGAAGGTTCATGGCGGATCTCATCCTTAAGAAGGTCGGGGAGCGAGGCAGGAGCGGCGGCAAGGCGTGCCGCTGCTAAACAGCGGAACTTTGTTACAAGGCTTAACAGGTTAGCAGCAGAACGTGGCTGAGGCGTACCTGAAAGTAGCTATCTAGAGCGGTCAAGCAGGATTCTCCAAGGGCAATCTTTCAGTGCCAGGCTGCGGTTTAATCAGTGCATCAAGAGCATGCTCTGCACGTTCATATCGACTTACCTGCAAGAAACTTTATTTTGTCGCCAAAATTTGGACGCCCAAGCTATCCAGTGATCTTGGCCGATATGCCATCCGCATAAGCAACGTATTTAGCTTTCACCTTCGTCCTCGTCACGCGCCCTCAAAAAACGCCTGCCTGTGCACGCTCGAATGCTTTCACTTTCGCGAAAGTCAGCTTGAGAAACCCGGAATTTACAGCCTTCCAGAGCGCCCCCAATACTGAGGTCGCCTGCGCAGGCATGGGCTCAGCCCGCAGTGCAAAGGCTTCCAGATAAGCGCATAACAACAAGAGGCGCCCTATGAACACGCCGAGCAATGCCGGACGTGAGCTGCCCAAGCTCGAAGTCCGCTCGATCGATTACGTGCCGCGTGAAGAACGCCATGGAAAGATCTGGCACCAGGGACCGTTCTGGTTCACCGGCAATTTCGTCTTCCTGACCATGATGGTCGGCTTCACGGGCCCGAGCATGGGGCTCGGCTTGCTGTGGAGCATCCTTGCGGTGGCGCTCGGCGCCTGCTTCGGCACCATTTTTATGGCGCTGCACGCCAACCAGGGCCCGAAGATGGGCTTGCCGCAGATGATCCAGTCCCGCGCGCAGTTCGGCAGCCGCGGCGCCATCGTGCCGTTCGCCGCGACGGTGTTCGTGTACATCGGTTTTATCGTGTTCGGGGTGATTCTGGTCACCCAGGCGCTGCAACTCGTGCTGCCGGGCTCCAAGGCGTTCTGGTACCCGGCGCTGGTGGTGCTGTCGATCATCCTGGCGGTGGTGGGTTATGACCTGCTGCACTTCGTGCAGCGCTGGCTGACCTATGTGCTGATTGCCACCTTCGCCGTGGTTACGGTGATGGCCGTCACCGCCCTGCCCCAGGCCTCGACCGTGACGGTAGCCGCCACGCCGCACTGGGACACCACCGCGTTTCTGGTGCAGCTGTCTCTCGCCGCCGGCTACAACATCAGCTATTCGGTGTACGTGTCCGACTACTCGCGCTACCTGCCCGAGGATGCGCCGAGCGGCAAGCTGATCTTCTGGACGTACCTGGGCGCGGCCGGCTCGGCGGTGTGGCTGATGTCGCTGGGCGCGGTGCTGGCCACCTACCTGCCGGGCGCCGATGGCATCGTCGCGCTGGTAACCACCGGCAACTACTTCTTCGCAGGTTTTGGCGTGTTCGTGGTGCTGGTCGGCGCCGCCGCGCAGCTGTCGGTGACCGGGGTGAACTGCTACGGCGCGATGCTCACCGGCCTCAGCGCGGTGGACGGCTTCCGCCCGGTACGCCCGACCCTCGGCCTGCGCGTGGTTGGGCTGACGCTGGTGGGCGTGGCATCGATCATCGTTTCGCTTTCGCTGCCCGAGGCGTACATGACCAGCTTCAATGGCTTCGTGCTGCTGATGCTGTACTTCCTGATCCCGTGGACGGCGGTGAACCTGGTCGACTTCTATGCGGTGCGCAAGGGCCAGTATTCGATCAGCGAAATCTTCAACCCACAGGGCATCTATGGGCGCTGGGCCTGGCAGGGCATTGCGTCCTACGCCGCGGCGTTCCTCAGCATGATTCCGTTCTTCTCGCTGCCCTTCTATGTCGGCCCGGTCACCGAGGCGCTGGGCGGTGCAGACGTGGCCTTCATCCCCGGCCTGCTGGTGGGTGGCGGCCTCTATTACCTGCTGGCCCTGACCGGCAACGAGCGCCCAAGCGCTGCACCGAATCAGCTCTAACCACTTCCTTGTTTCTGCAAACCTACCTCTGAGGGCGGCCGGGCCGCCCTCGCTCACCCGCTTTTCAGGTGCATGCCCATGAACGAGAAAACCATCGCCCTTATCCAACAGCCACCAGCAGTGCTCGACACCGCGCAAACGCTGGAACGCGCCGTCGCGCATATCGCCGAGGCCGCGGCCCGTGGTGCACAGTTGATCGTGTTTCCGGAAACCTGGGTGAGTGGCTACCCAGCCTGGGTGTTCGGTATGGCCGGCTGGGACGACGCCCATGCCAAGCGCTGGTATCAGCGGCTGCTGGCCGACAGCCCGGTGCTCGGCGCCCACGACGATATGCATGATGGCCTGGCACCGATACGCGCCGCCGCCCGCGAGCACCAGGTGAGCGTGGTGGTGGGCATCAACGAACGGGCACGGGCGCAGAGTGGCTCGCTGTTCAACTCGCTGGTGACCATCGGCGCTGACGGCTGCCTGCTAAACGTGCACCGCAAGCTCACCCCGACGCACACCGAGCGCAACGTGTGGGCCAATGGTGACGCCGCCGGCCTGCGCGTGGTGGACACACCGGTCGGCCGCGTTGGTGGGCTGATCTGCTGGGAGCACTGGCACCCGCTAGCCCGCCAGGCGCTGCATGCCCAGGACGAGCAGATCCACGTCGCCGTCTGGCCGGACATGCCTGAGATGCACCATATCGCCGCCCGCTCCTACGCCTTCGAGGGGCGCTGCTTCGTGCTGTGCGCCGGGCAATACCTGACCACCGCTGATCTGCCCTTTGACCTGCTCGATGCCTATCGCCAGGGCGCCGGCGCTGAACAATCGGTCGATGGCGTGCTGTTCGCTGGTGGCTCCGGAGTGGTCGGCCCGGATGGCATGTGGCTGGCGCCGCCGCTGGTGGGCGAGGCTGGCATCGTGATGGCGACTCTCGATTTGGATTGCGTCGATGCCCAGCGCCACGACCTTGATGTGGCCGGGCATTACCTTCGCCCGGATGTGTTCGAGCTGCACGTCGACCGCCGCCCGCGCACCGGCATCGCGCTGCGCGACAGCTGATTGCCCTCGCTGGCGCTGACGAACCCTCGCCAGCGCCATCTTATTTATCTCTTCGAATAACTCATCATGAACGACGTACTGCTTGCCACTGCCCTGCTGTCCCTCGCCCTTGGCGCCCTCTCCGGCTTCGCCGTGCTCACCTGTGTCGACTACCCGGAAAAGGCCCGCGCACTGGGCGTGATCAATCCGATGCGCATTCGCCAGGCGCATATCGACTGGATAGTGATGGGCACCGTGATGGTCTCCACCGCCCTCGCCGTGCCCGACATGCCGGGCTGGATCTACGCGCTGGTGATGTTCGGCGGCGTGGTCAATCCGCTGACCTTCGTGCCCATGGCCTTCTCGAAGACCGTGGACACGACGCAGGCGTTTCGCCTGGTATCGCTGGTGTCGTTCACCTCATTGAGTCTGGGGTTGGTGCTGGCGGCAGGGCATTTCATCAGCACCCATTTCTGAGCACAGCGGCGAACGGAGAGCTGCCATACTCGGCGGGCCTTTAACACAGCCCCAATGAGCGGACGACACCATGCTGGCCAACCTCTCGGATATCGACCTGAAAATGCTGCGCATCTTTTGTTCGATCGTCGAGGCGGGCGGCTTTACCGCCGCCCAGGTGCCGCTGAACACCAGCCTGCCGCGCCTGAGCGTTACGGTGCGGGATCTGGAGACGCGCCTGGGTTACACCCTGTGCCGGCGCGGCAAGGGCGGCTTCCAGCTGACCGAGCAAGGCGCCCAGGTATACGCCGCCGCCCAGGAGCTGTATGCAGACATGGAGCGCTTCCGCCAGCGCCTGGTGCTGCTCAATGCTCACCATCCGGAAACGCTGCGCGTCGGCAGCCTGGACAACCTGATCACCCTGGAGCCGGCGCCCCTGCCCTACGCTCTGAGCAAGCTGCGCGAAGCTATCCCGGACACTCGCCTGGTGCTACAGGTGCTCACCGCCGAAGGGCTGGAACAGGCGGTGATCAATGGCGACCTGGATCTCGCCATCGGCGTGTTCGATCACCAGCTCTCGGGGCTGCATTACCTGGAGTTGTTCGGCGAGGAACAGAACCTCTATTGCGGCCGGGGCCACCCGGTGTTCGAACGCGCCGACAGCACGCTTGGCGATGCCGATATCTTCACCGCCCAGTACGTCGACCGCGGCCTGGTGGTGGAGAACCGCAAGCCGTTCACCTTTCCGTTCAACAGCGTATCCAGCGCCGCGTCGACCGAAGCCGTCGCCTCGCTGGTCGCCTCCGGCCACTTCATCGGCTATCTGCCTACCCACTATGCCGACGTGCTGGTGGCGCGCGGCGTGCTGCGACCGATATGGCCAGCGCGCTTCGCCTACCACGCGACCTGCCACTGCATCACCCGCCAGGGCAGCGCCCGCAGCGCGTCCATGGAGATCTTCATCGACGCGCTGCTCGACGCGGCGGCGCTCGCCTCATAGATCTGAACGCGAGTAACAAAACGTTGCGGATCATTTTCTAGACGATACAACATAACATTACTATATTGCCCGCCCGTTTTTCTTATCGGGCAGTGTGGCGCTAGCTCCTGCTCGTCAATCGGACTTGCCAAGGATCTGCCCATGCCTCTCAGAACCCGCCCTCACCTTTCACTGCTCGCTGGCGCCCTCGCCGCCTGGCTGACACTGACATCCGGCCACGTCGGCGCCGAAGATCGCGTGTTCGACGTGGTCGCGCCGTTCGAGATCGGCGGGCTGGATCCGGCGATTTCCGGTTTCATTTTCCAGCGCATGCAGATCACCGAAACCCTGCTCGAGGCCGATGCCAAGGGTCAGCCACTACCGGCACTGGCCGAGCGCTGGAGCGTTTCGGGCGACGGTAGGCAGTGGACCCTGTCGATCCGCCAGGGCGTGAAGTTTCATGATGGCAGCGACCTCACCGCAGCCGTCGCCGCTCATGCTCTGGAGGCGGCGCGCAAGAAGCCCGGCATGCTGCGTGACGCGCCGATCACCGCGATCAGTGCCAATGGCAATGACGTGGTGATCGCCCTGAGCAAGCCCTTCAAACCGCTGGCGGCGCTGCTGGCGCACTCGTCCACCAACATTCTGGCCAGCGCAGCCTATGACGCCGACGACAACGTCAAGCAGATCATCGCCACCGGGCCCTATCGGCTGACCCTGCTGGAGCCGCCGCAGCGCCTCGCCGCCGAGCGCTTCGACGGTTACTGGGGAACCAAACCGAGTATCGAGAAGGCCACCTACCTCGGCGCCGGTCGCGGCGAAACCCGCGCTCTGATGGCCGAGAGCGGTGGTGCTGAACTGGTGTTCCAGCTCGATCCGCCGAGCATCGCGCGCCTGCAGCGCAACCCCAACGTGCAGGTGCTGATGGGCCCGGTGCCGCGCGTGCTAGTGCTGGCGGCGAATGCCGGCAACGGCGCCACGGCGCCGGTCGAGGTGCGCCGTGCCCTGAGCCTGGCGATCAACCGCGAAGGCATCACCGCCGCCGTGCTGCGCGCCCCGGGTACTGGTGCGACGCAGATGTTCGCCGACAGCGTGCCGGCCTGGCATGACGCCAGCCTGCCGCCACTGAAGTACGACCCGCAGGCGGCTCGTGACCTGCTCAAGGCCCAGGGCTGGGCGCCAGGCGCCGACGGCATTCTGGAAAAGGACGGGCAGCGCCTGCAGCTCAAGCTGCTCACCTACTCCGACCGCCCGGAACTGCCGCTGATCGCCACCGCCCTGCAGGCGCAACTACGCGAGGTGGGCGTGGATGTGGAGGTTGCCGTGGGTAACGCCAGCGCGGTTCCCGCCGCCCATAACGACGGCACCTTGCAACTGGCCCTGTACGGGCGCAACTACGCCCTGGTGCCCGACCCGCTGCTGACCCTGATGGCCGACTTCGGCAACGGTGGCGCCGAGTGGGGCCCGCTGGGCTGGAACAACCCGCAGTTCGACCAAACCCTGACCGCCCTGCTGGCCAGCAATGACCCGGCCGAGCAACAGCAGCTGCGCAACAAACTGATGGCGCTGGTGCAGACCGATCTGCCACTGATTCCGATCGCCTGGTATCGCCAGTCCATTGCCGTGTCCAAGCAGATCGAAGGCGCCGCTATTGACCCATTCGAGCGCACCTTCGGCCTGAGCACCATGCGGTGGCGCCCATGATCCGGCTGCTGGGCTTTCGCCTGCTGCAGGCGGTAATGGTCGCCGTGCTGATCGGCGCGCTGACCTTTCTGCTGATGAGCCTGCTGCCCGGTGATGCCGCCTACCGCATCGCCGCCGGGCGCTATGGCTACGACATGGTCAACAGCGCCGCCGCTGAAGCGGTGCGCGCCGAACTGGGCCTGGACCAACCGGTACTGTGGCGCTTCACCGCGTGGATCGGCGACTTGCTGACCCTCGATCTGGGCAACTCGCTGGTTACCGGCCGGCCGGTGATGGACATGGTCGCCCACGAACTGGGCAGCTCCGTGCGCCTGGCGGTCGGTGCCGTGCTGCTGTCCTTTCTGATTGGCCCGCCGATCGGAGTGATCGCCGGCTTGCGCCCGGGTGGCGTGCTGGATCGCGGCCTGCTGCTGCTCAGCACGGTCACTCGCGCCATCCCGCACTTCGTGCTCGGGGTGATTCTGGTGATGATCTTCTCGGTGTGGCTGATGGTGCTGCCGTCCGCCGGCCACGGCAGCTTCACCCACACCATCCTGCCGACGCTGACCCTGGCGCTGGGGCTCGCGGCGGTCTCCTCCCGGGTCGCAAGGGACGCCACCGTGGCGGTGGCGTCGTCCGCCTACTTCGCTTTCGGGCACCTCAAAGGTCTGAGCGGCACCCAGGTATTCCTGCGCCACGGCCTGCGCAATATCGGCGTGCCGGTGGTGACCTACCTCGGCGTACAGCTGGTGTACCTGATCGAAGGCGTGGTGGTGGTCGAGACCCTGTTCGCCTGGCCGGGCATCGGCCATGGCCTGGTGCACGCCATCGTCCAGCGCGACGTGCCCATGGTGCAGGGCACCGCGTTGGCCATGGGGCTGATGTTCGTGCTGCTCAATACCGCCGTGGACCTGCTCAACCACCTGATCGACCCGCGCCGGAGAACCGCATGAGCCTGGAAATCGCCATCGCCGAGGCGGCGCCCGCACCGCGCGCGACCGTCCTTTACATCGGCCTCGCCCTGCTCGCGGCACTGGTCGCCTTCGCCGTCTGCGTACCACTGTTCTGGGGCGTGGACATCGCCAAGCAGGACTACAGCGCGATTCTCGCAGGCCAGAGCAGCGCCCATCCGATGGGCACCGATCACCTGGGCCGCGACATGCTCGCGCGCCTGGCCGCTGCAGTGCGTCTGTCGCTGGGCCTGGCGCTAGTCAGCGTCGCCACCGCGGCCATCCCCGGCGTGCTGCTGGGTATCCTGGCGGCCTGGAAAGGTGGTTGGGTCGACAAGGGTCTTGGGCTGCTGGCCGAGATGTTCCTGGCCCTGCCCGGCCTGCTGTTGGTACTGCTGATCGTGGCCATCTACCCCGGCTCGTTTCTCGCCCTGTATGGCGCGGTGGCGCTGGTGCTGTGGATCGAATATTTCCGCATGACCCGCGCCCTGGCGCGCACCGTGCTGGCCTCGCCAGCGGTGGCCGCCTCGCAACTGCTCGGCTTCGGTCCGCTGTACATCGTTCGTCGCCACCTGTTGCCGGAACTGGCTCCGCTGCTGATGACCATCGCCGCCTTTGGCGCGGCCGCGGCGATCATGGCCATCGCCGCCCTGGGCTTCGTCAGCGTCGGCGTCAAGCCGCCGACCGCCGAGCTGGGACTGATGATCACCGAGCTGCTGCCGTACTTCGCCGAAGCGCCGTCGGTGATCGCCCTGCCGATCACCGTGATCTTTCTCATCGTTCTGTCATTGCTGCTGATTGCCGGGGGGCGCAAGCCATGAAACCACTGCTGAGCACCCGCGCCCTGGAAATCCGTACCGCCAGCGCGCAACTGGTCGAGCCGCTGTCCATCGACCTGTGGCCAGGCAAGGTGCTGACCATCATCGGCGAAACCGGCTCGGGCAAGAGCCTGTTCGCCCAGGGCATCGTCGGCAACCTGCCACCGGGCCTCGCCGCCCACGGCGAGATCGAACTCGCCGGCGGCCTGCGCGAACCCGGTCAGGCCAACGGTCGCCGCGCCACCTGGGGTCGCGAACTCGCCGTACTGCCCCAGGAACCCTGGCTGAGCCTGGACCCGACCATGCGTGCCCTCGATCAGGTGGCGGAAACCTACCGCTACGTGGTCGGCAAGAGTGCTCAGGAATCCCGTCAGCAGAGCCGTCAGGACCTTGCGCAGTTGGGCATCGAACAGGCCGAGGCGAAGTTTCCCTTCCAGCTCTCCGGCGGCATGGCCCAACGCCTGGCCTTCGCCGCCACCCACGCCGGTGGCGCCAAGGTGATGATCGCCGACGAACCCACCAAGGGCCTCGACAGCGCGCGTATCGGCGAGGTGATCGGCCTGCTGCAGGCGGGTATCGCCGAGGGCGGCGCGCTGCTGATCATCACCCACGACATCGAGGTGGCGCGCCGGCTCGGTGGCGAGGTGATGATCATGCTCAAGGGCCGCGTCATCGAGAGCGGCAGCGCCGAGCAGGTCCTCGACGCACCGAGCCACGAATACACCCGCCGCCTGCTGAACGCCGATCCGGCGCGCTGGCCGCGCGAAATGCCGTCAACGCTGAGCGGCGAGCCGGTGGTGCAGGTGCGCGACCTGGCCGTGGAGCGTGGCGAACGGGTGCTGTTCGAGGGCTTGTCGTTCGACGCGCGCCCGGGCGAAGTGGTCGGCGTGACCGGCCCCTCGGGCTGCGGCAAGTCGACCCTGGGCGACGTCATTCTCGGCCTGATGCAGGCGCGCAGCGGCAGCGTGACCAAGCACCGCGAGGCGCCGCGCGTGGCCTTCCAGAAGCTCTACCAGGACCCGGTGGCGGCCTTCGCGCCAACGGTCACCCTGGGCCGCTGCCTGACCGATCTGGTCAAGCTGCATCGCCTCGATGCCAGCCGTATCGACGGGCTGCTGCACCGCCTGCGCCTCGACCGCGGCCTGCTCGACCGCCTGCCCGGCAACGTCTCCGGCGGCGAGCTGCAGCGTTTTTCCCTGCTGCGCGTGCTGCTGCTCGACCCGGTGTTCATCTTCGCCGACGAACCCAGCTCGCGCCTCGACCTGATCACCCAGCAGGAGATGATCGAACTGCTGGTGGAAACCGCCCGGGAACGCCGCACTGCGGTCTTGCTGGTCAGCCACGACGAGGCGCTGATCGAGGCGGTAGCGGATCAGCGTATTCGCCTGGGCAGCTGAATGGGTACGGCGGATTCAGCTCTTGGCTGAACCGCCGTCCGCAGCCAGCATCTCGTCGATCCAGCGCACCTGACGCTCCAGCTTTTCATCCGTCTGGCCCTGCTGAGCACGGGTCAGGCCGGCCAGGGTCTTTTGCTTGAGGCGCAGCAGACGCTGCCACTTGGCGAGAAAAGCCGGGCTGCGGTCTTGCAGCAACAGCGGGCCGAAGTACAGCTCCCGTTCGCTGTAGCACGTCGGCTCGCTGGGCGCGGCAACGATGATTTCGTAGAAGAAGCGATTCTCCTGCAGCAGCTCTTCATGGCGGATGCGGTAGCCGTTATCCATCAGCCACTGACGCAGCGGCTGTTCGCCGCCATTGGGTTGCAGGATCAATAGCTCGTTTCCGGCGAGCCGCGTCCTGTCCCGCGCGAGGATGTCGCGAATGGTCTCGCCGCCCATGCCGCAGAAGCTGATGGCGGTGATGTGGTCGCCAGGCTCGATGGCCGCCAGACCATCGGCCAGGCGTACGGCGATGCGATCACCCAGCTCGTGTTCGCGCACGCTGCGCGCGACCGCGCGCAATGGTGTGAGCGCTACCTCGCCGGCCACCGCCGCGCTGATCACCCCGCGCTGCATCAGGGCGACGAGCAGGTAGCCGTGATCGGTGCCGATATCGGCAAGCCGGGCCCCGGTGGGCACCTGGGCGGCGACGCGCTCAAGGCGTGCGGAGAGTTGGCGTGGGTTCAACGGCGGCCTCGTGGTCAGCGCGCGTAACCAAGGCTTGGCCGCGCGGCCGGCGATTCTGTCGGCCAACGGCCGGCGAGGCAACTGCCAATGGCACTGCCGTGGCGTACTCAGCAGGCGCGCTGGCCGCCGATCAGTGCGCTCACACTGAGCGTGCCCACCTGCACACCTTCACAGGTGCGCGCCTCCTCCAGGCATTGCAGGCAGTACTGCGCATCGACGCCGTGGACACATAACAGGTTCGTGGCGTCCGCATCGAGCAGGATGGCGCCGGCCTTGCGCGAGCGCATGTCCGGCAGCAGCTCGCTAACCACTGCGGCCAGACTCAGTTCGCTAGCCTCGGCGACGTGATCCGGCCCATTGCTGGAATCCAGGCCGTAATACATGGCGTCGATGGGCCCGACGCTGCTGCGAATGGAGCGGATCATCGCGCGGGCCTGCTCCGGGTGCGACAGGTCACCGGTAAAGGTGCGGGTGGCGATATCCTCGCTTTCCAGCACGCTGGTCAATGCCTTCACGCAATGCCCATGGTCGGCCACCAGCACCACGTCATAGCCCTGGTTGCCATACTGTCGGGCGGCCAGCGCACCCACGCTGTTGTGAGCCCCAAAAACCACGAACGTGCGACTCATGCCTCACCCCACCCAAGAGTTGTGCACAGGCGCAGCACGCCGGCATCGCCTTGTGGGCGGCGGCCACCTTGCCTCGGCGGCCGGTTGGCCGTTGCGGGCGATGGTCACCCGGCAACATTGCCTGAACATTGCGCCGCGTTTTTGCCGGCTCCGCTACTATGTGCAGCTCCGATAAACCGCGCGGTAACGCACCTTGCGAATCCTCCTCGTCGAAGATGACCTGCCCATGGCCCAGGCCCTGCAACAGGCGCTGGGCCGGCACGGTTTGCTGGTGGATTGCGTGCACTCGCTGGCAGCGGCAGGCGCGACCCTGCGGCTGAACGTGCATGACCTGTTGATTCTCGACCGTGGCCTGCCCGATGGCGATGGCGTGGGTTTCATCGCTACCGCCAGGCGGCTCTGCCCGGCGCTGCCCATCGTGCTGCTCACCGCCCGCGGCGAGATCGCCGAGCGGGTCGACGGCCTCGATGGTGGCGCCGACGATTACTTGGTCAAGCCGGTGGCGGTCGACGAGTTGCTGGCCCGGGTACGGGCGATTGCCCGGCGCCCGGCCACCATGGTTCTGCCTACCGCGACCCTTGGCGCGCTGTCGTTCGATTTCAGCGCCCGCGAGGCCATCGTCGATGGCCAGGCGCTGCCGTTGCCACGGCGCCAGCTGTTGATTCTCGAGGCGCTGATCTACCGCCAGGGTCGCACCGTACTGCGCGAGAACCTTCACGAGGCGGTGTATGGTCTGGCGGACGAGATCCAGTCCAACGCCCTGGACGCCCACGTGTCGCGGCTGCGCCGGGCGCTCAAGGACGCCGAGACCGGCGTGGAGATCGCGGTGATCCGCGGCGTCGGCTACCTGCTCAAGGAAAGCCGATGAAAGCCGTCCACAATCCATCGCTGATCGGTCGCCTGCTGTGGTCGCTGTGCATCATGCAGGTGGTGGTGCTGGTGGCGGCGATCGCCGGCACCCTCTATCACATCATCGACGACCAGTTCACCTTCATGGACGACGCGGTGATCGACGTCCTGGAAGACTCCATCGCCATCACGCCCCAGGGCCTGGTATTCGAGCCCAACGAGCCGTTGCGCGAGTTGCAAGCCACTAACCCTGGTCTATGGGTGGTAATCGGCGACGGTAACGGGCGCCGTGAAGAACTTGGCAGTGTGCCGGGCGAATACCGCGAACTGGCGAATTACGTTTCAGTGCTCGGCATCTCACAGATACGCGCGCTGCCGGAGCACCGTCATCTGACCATGCGCATCGAGGTCAAGGAGATCCAGGGGCAACGGGTGCACATCATGGTCGGCGGTGTGGCGGACCTGAGCTTCACCAGCCTGATCGTCCAGGCCACCGGGCTGCTCAGCCCCTACTTCCTGACGCCGCTGCTGCTCTTCACCCTGCTGGCCACGCCCATCGTGGTGCTGCGCGCCATGCGTGGCGTGCGCCGGCTGGCCAGCCGCGCTGCGGCGCTGGATATATCCCAGCCCGATGCGCACCTGCCCGAGGATTCGGTGCCGCGGGAAATCCGCCCGCTGGTCAGTGCCTTCAACGCGGCCATGGAGCGATCCAGCAAGGCCTATCACGCCCGTGACCGTTTCCTGCGTGACGCCGCCCATGAGCTTCGCATGCCGATCGCCGTGTTGATGGCACGCCTGGACGGCATGCCGGCACACCCCATCAAACCCATGTTGCAGATCGACCTGGCACGCCTGGCCACCGTGGCCGAGCAGTTGCTCGACCTGCAACGGCTGCAGTCGCCAAAGGTGGAGTTCGAGGTAGTGGATCTGGTCGCGCTGAGCCGCGAAGTGATTTCCGATATCGCCCCCGTGGCCCTGACCCGCTGTGACGACCTGGTGCTGGAGGCACCCGAACATCCGGTGTGGGTGATGGGCCAACCCAGCGCCCTGAGCCGGGTGATCACCAACCTGCTGCAGAACGCTCTGGTGCACGGCGCCGGCGTGGGCAGCATCAGCTTGCAGGTCGGCGCGAACGGCAGCATGGCAGTGGCGGACCAGGGCCCAGGCGTAGCGCTGGAAGATCGCGAGCAGATCTTCCAGCCGTTCTATCGCGGCAAGACCGAACAGCCGGGCCACGGCCTCGGCCTGCATCTGGTACAGGAAATCGTGCGGGCCCACGGTGGGCGTATCACGGTCGAGGACGCCACCGGCGGCGGCGCCATATTCAGGGTGCAGCTGCCGCTGGCTCCGGCTTAAGCGAGCGCGACAATCAGGCGCAAGGGCTGGCGCCTACACGGCGGCTGGCCAGCGGGCGAATCACGCTGAGCAGCCCCAGCAGCGCGATGCCGGCGCCGACCCACAGCGGCGCGCGCAGGCCGTAGCCGGCCTCGATGGCCGCGCCACCGGCCCAGCTGCCGAACGCCAGCCCGGCGGTGATCACCGACGTGTGCAGGGTGTTGACCAGGGCGCCGGGCTCGGCGGCCTTCATCACCCGCGCGACCATCGCCGGGTTGAGCGCCACGCCGGTCAGGCCGATGGCGATAAAGCAGGTCAGGTTGAGCCAAAGGTTGTCTCCGGCCACGGCGAAGCCGCTCATGGCCAGCACCAGCACTACCAGCCCAAGGCCTAGCGCGGTGAAGGTATGGCTGTCGGCGAAACGGCCGACCACCATGTTACCGATCAGATTGGCCACACCGTAGAGCGCCAGCATCGGCGCGACCTGGCCGGGCGCCAGGCCAACCTCTTGGATAAGGATCGGCGTGCAGTAGCTGAAGGCGGCGAAAGTCGCGCCAATGATCAGCCCGCTGGTCAGGTACGCGCCCCACAGGCGGCGGGTGCGCAGGGATTTGATCTGTTCGCCAAGGCGAGCTTCGCCGCCAGCCTCGCCTTTAGGCAGGCGCATGGCAGCCAGCAGCGTACAGACCAGCGCCAGGCCGACCACCGCCCAGGCGCTGGCGCGCCAGCCGTGATGCTGCTCGATCCAGGCGGTCAGCGGCACGCCGGCCACCGGCGAGAGCATCAGGCCGGCGAGCACCACCGATACCGCGCGACCGCGTTCCTGATTGGAGACCATCGCCGCACACAGGGTCATGCACAGACCGATGCAGGCCGCACTGGACACGCCCATGATGATCCGCGCCAAGGCCAACACCGGGTAGCTGGTGGCCGCCGCGGCC
Organism: Phytopseudomonas straminea; assembly: GCF_900112645.1. Taxonomy (GTDB): domain Bacteria; phylum Pseudomonadota; class Gammaproteobacteria; order Pseudomonadales; family Pseudomonadaceae; genus Aquipseudomonas; species Aquipseudomonas straminea. Next base: position 80,832 of record NZ_FOMO01000006.1, read on the forward strand.
AGCGCGCCGGCCAATACGTACACGGCCAGCAAGCCGACCAGCGCCGGCTTGCTACCAATGCCGCGCGACAGCAGCAGCACGGTCACCGGCGGGCCGCCGAGCGCCATGCCCAGGGCGTAGAAGGCGATCAGGTTGCCGACCTCGCCCAGGCTCACCGAAAACGCCTCGGCCAGGGCGGGCATCATGCCGGCAACCATGAATTCGGCCGTGACCAGCGAGAAGATCGTCGCACCCAGCAGGTAGATGGTGAACGGCAGTTTGGGACGAGCGGACATGGGCGACCTTGAGTCTGGAAAAAACGGGTCGCCACCCTATGCATTCAAGCCGCGAGGGTCAAATGAACGCGGTGCATACCGCTCATGCCCAACGGCAATGGTGCGATCTAGACGCCTACTTCACGCATGCTCAGCCTTCCGGCTCGCCGCAGTCGGCTATCCCATTTCGGCACAAGTTAACATTGTTAATCATTAATCGATTTTACGGAACGGAAATTGCCTTATTGTGAGAGCAACCGCATCGAACCGCAGTAGAGGTTTCGAAAATGCACAGTTCTCTGGTCACCATGTCCGATTCGCCTCAATTCGCGCCGCCTTCGGCAATCCGCTACCGGCGCTCTCAGGATATCGAGGAACATGCTCAGCTTTCAGGCTGGCAACTGCGTTACGACCAGCTCAGCGCCGGCCGCTTCAGTGGCGAGATACTCGAGGTGCAGCTCGACGGCATGCAGCTGATCCGCGATCGCGCCAACCAGGCAATGCTCAAACAGGCGGCCACCTGGCCCGGCGCGATTGTTTTCGCCATGCCGATGCGCTGCGCCGACCCGCACCTGCATTGCGGGGGCCATTCGATTCACGCACCAAGCCTGCTAATCGGCCGCGGCGCCCAGCTGCCGGAACTGCGTGTGCATGGCGATCTGGATGCAGTGTGCATCGCCATCGACGAGCAATCGTTGCAGCGCACCCTGCACCAGCAACAGCGCGAACTCGACCTGACGCGTCTGTCGCGCTGTTACCAACTGCTCGGCCAGGCCGACCAGCAGCAGCTGATCAGCCTGTTCAGCAGCGTGCTCGACCAGCAGGCGCCCGGCGCCGCGCTACTCGACCACGGCACCATCCGCGGCGCCATCCGCGATGCGGTGATCATGCATCTGCTGGAGCTGATCGACAGCGAAGACGACCACTCGCTGTCGCCCAGCGCGCGCCGTCGCATGGTCGACCGCGCCCGGGATTACGCCCTGGCTCATCCGGAGCGGCCGATCAACATTCTCGAGCTGTGCAACCAGATCGGCGCCAGCCGCCGCAAGCTGCAGTACTGCTTTCAGGAAGCGCTGGGCATCAACCCGATCGCCTACCTGCGCACCATCCGCCTAAACGCCGTGCACCGCCAGTTGCGCCACGCCAGCGAGGCCGATTCGGTACAGAGTATCGCCGCCAACTGGGGCTTCTGGCACCTGAGCCGCTTCGCCAGCGACTACCGCCAGCTGTTCGGCTGCAAGCCGTCGGAGACCTTGCGTCAGGCTCGCCAATACTGTGCTGAAAACGGATAACGGCAGGCGCTGAAGCCGCCCTAGGCTGACCTCCCACACAATAATAAAAGGGGTCAGCCATGACGGTTCGCCGTGCGTCACTCGTTCATCTCTCCGCCCTTCTCGGCGCCACCCTGCTGCTCGGCAGCCAGGCCCAGGCCACGGAAAACGGGGCACCTACCACGCCCGCTGGGCTCAACGACTTCGGTGCCGGCATGACGCCGCCGCCCACGCCGTTCGGCACCCTGGGCGTGCGCGCGGCCTACTACTCCACCAACCAGTTGAAGGATGGCGACGGCAGGAAGGTCAATAACGCCTTCTCACTGGACGTGCTGTCGCTTGGCGTGGCCTACATCCGCATGACCGACCAGCAGCTGTTCGGCGCCCGCTACGGCTTCGCCATCGTCCAGCCGTTCTTCCAAATGGACGCCCGACTGAAGGTCGATACCCCGTTCGGCCCCCTGCGCTTCGAGAAGGAAGTGTTCCGCCAGGCCGACACCCAGATCACCCCGTTGATCCTGCAGTGGGACGTTTCGCGCAACCTGTTCGTCAATACCAGCCTGCAGATTCAGGCGCCAACCGGCGATTACGACAAGGACCGGCTGATCTCCCCCGGCCTCAATCACTGGACCGTCTCGCCGGTGCTCAACGCCACCTGGATCAGCGACGGCGGCTTCGAGGTGTCGTCCAGCCAGCAGCTGGACATCAACAGCCGCAACCACGCCACCGACTACCGCAGCGGCACCGAGTACCGCCACGAGCTCGCCGTGGGCCAGCACGTCGGCCCCTGGACCGTCGGCCTGGGCGGTTACTACTACCAGCAGATCAGCGATGACGACGCGCCCAACCTGCAGACCGGCAACCGCGCCCGGGTCATCGCCGTCGGCCCGGCCGTGAGCTTCTTCAAACCCGGCCTGCCGCCAGTATGGCTGCATGCCTACAAGGAGTTCAGTGCCGAGAACCGCAGCGAAGGCTACAACGTCGCGCTGCGCGTCGCGTACAGCTTCTGAGGTGGCCGCCATGACGATCGAATCTTCCGTGTCATCCCAGGGCAGCGCACGCCAGGCCGTGACCCGCCGTGAAGGGCTGGTGCTGATACTGGGCAGCAGCCTGACCATCATGGGCTCGGTGATGGTCGCGCCCATCCTGCCCAAGCTCGGCGCCGAATTCGGCCCGCTGGAGCCGCGCGCCGATGTGCTGGTGCCGTTGGCCATCACCGGGCCGGCCCTGGCCATCGCGCTGTTCGCCCCGCTGGCCGGCTGGATCGCCGACCGCGTGGGTCGCAAGGCGCTGCTGGTCATCGCCACGCTGATGTACGCGCTGCTCGGCGTGCTGCCGGCACTGCTCGATGACCTCAGCCATATCGTCGGGGCGCGACTGCTGTTCGGCTGCGCCGAGGCGGCGATCATGACCTGCTGCGCCGCGTTGATCGCCGACTACTGGCAGGGCGAGGACCGCATGCGTCTGGTCAACCTGCAGGTGGTCGCCATCGGCCTGGTCGGCTCGCTGTGCTTCGTGATCGGCGGCGCGCTGGGCGAGCAGTCCTGGCGGCTGCCGTTCTACCTGTACCTGCTGCCGCTGCTGCTGATTCCCGCGATGCTGCGGGTGCTCTGGGAACCGCCGGTGCGGGTGGCGAGCAGCCTCGAGGCGGACGACACACCGGTGTCCATCCCGCGTCTGGTGGTCGGCTACCTGCTGATTCTCGGCGGCATGGTGCTGGCCGTGGTGGTGCCGGTGCAGTCGCCGCTGCTGCTGGCGGGCATGGGCATCACCTCCAGCACGATGATCGGCGCCTGCGCCGGCCTGGGCCTGCTGTCCAGCCTCGGTGGTTCGATAGCCTGGCCGCTGCTGCGCCGCGCCCTTGGCATTCCCGGTTGCAATGCCTTGCTGCTGGGGCTGATGGCCACCGGTCTGTGGCTGCTGATCCACGCTGGCAGCTATCAGGACATGCTGATCGCGGTGGTCGTCCATGGCCTTGGCGTCGGCCTCCTGGTGCCCAACGCCATGGCGCCGGTAATGAACGCCCTGAGCGCCACCACCCGCGGCCGCGGCCTGGGCGGCTTTACCGCCTGCCTGTACATCGGCCAGTTCGCCAGCCCGCTGGCGGTCGCCACGCTGACGGCACTGGGTTACGACCTGCGCGACGCCATCGGCTGGCTGGCCGCCGCCAGCCTGGCCTACGCGGCCATCTGGCTGGTCGCCGCACTGGTCGGCCCACGCGCCGCGCCCGTCGTCTCCCATCCCTGAATTTCCCTTTGCCCCGCTGGCGTGCCAGCGGGCGTTACTCACTAGCCGAGGTTTGCCATGAGCGACATTCACACCCTGATGGATCACTACGACGCCACCGGCCTGGCCGGCCTGGTCGACAAAGGCGAGGTCAGCCCCGGCGAGCTGCTGGAAGCGGGCATCGCGCGCCTGGAACAGGTCGAGCCGCAGCTCAACGCAGTAGCCGAAAAACTCTACGACAGCGCCCGCCAGGCCAAGCTCGGCAATGGCCCGTTTCGCGGCGTGCCGACGCTGATCAAGGATCTGTTCGCACCGCTGGACGGCGCGCGGATGAGTAACGGCTCGCTCGCACTCGGCGAAGCACGCATGGGGCTGGACGACACCCTGGTCAGCCGCCTGCGCGAGGCTGGCTGCCAGTTCATCGGCACCACCACGGCGCCGGAATTCGGCACCTCCTACACCACCGAGTCGACCCGCTTCGGCGCCACCCGCAATCCGTGGGACACCGCGCGCAGCGTTGGTGGCTCCAGCGGCGGCGCGGCGGCACTGGTCGCTGCCCGGGTGGTGCCCTTCGCCCATGGCAATGACGGCGGTGGCTCGTTGCGCGTGCCGGCCTCCTGCTGCGGCGTGTTCGGCCTCAAACCCAGCCGCGGGCGCATGCCCAGCGGCCCGCTGACCGGCGAAGGCTGGGCGGGCATGAGTACCGCCCACGCGATCACGATGTCGGTGCGCGACAGCGCTGCACTACTGGATATCACTGCCGGTGCAGACCTCGGTGCGCCCTACGCTGCGCCGTGGCAGCACGAGCCCTTCGTGGACAGCCTGCGCCGCCCGCCGCGCCCGCTACGCATCGCCCTGGTCGAGCACCTGACGCCCTGGACCACCGGCCCGGAGGCGCTGGCTGCGGTGCGCCACACCGCCCAGCTGTGTGAATCCCTCGGCCACCATGTGCAGCACGCCAGCCTGCCGGTCGATGCCCTGGCCTTTCTCGATCAGGTGTTCGACATCATCGGCGCCAGCACCAGCAGCTACGTCACCCTGGTCGGCGAGATGCGCGGCGCGCCGGTCAGCCTCGAAGAGCTGGAGCCGCGCACGCGCATCATCCTGCGCGAGAAGGGCAACGCCAGCGGTGCTCGCTACGCCGATGCGGTCGCCAGCATTCACATGCTGGGCCGGCGCCTGGCCGCCTTTCTCACCGAATACGACCTGATCCTCACCCCGACGCTGACCCGCGAACCGCCGCTGATCGGCACCCTGGACCCGTTCGATGAGAGCCTGAGCCTGGCCACCCTGATCGACCGCTTCCACAGCTATTCGCCGTTCACCGCGCTGTTCAACGCCAGCGGCCAACCGGCCATGTCGGTGCCGCTGTACTGGACCGCCGGCGGCCTGCCCCTGGGCTCGCACTTCGCCGCCCGCTTCGGTGAAGAAGGCACCCTGCTCGCCCTCGCGGCGCAACTGGAACAGGCCCAACCCTGGGCCGGCCGCGTGCCCCCCGTAAGCGCCCAGCGCCGCTGAGGGGTACTGCGGGTATCGACCGCAAGGCGATACCCGCAACACCTAGCCCATCGATACATCTACATTTCCCGCTCCGCTCTGCCACCAAAACGCCCAATAAATGAGCAGCCGGCACCCACCGTGCGTCATTTGGTGACACGCCTGTTACAGCGCTTGCCCCGCGAAAACCCGCGTTCTTCGCCTAACTCTCTGTTATTTATCACGAATTCTTTGACCAACCAAACATGGCCCGACTCTTGCCTTATTGGCTAAACGGATAATTGGATACATTTATTCAGGAATGCCGCCATGCTCACCGTTCCGCTCTACGCCCAGCGTCAACCCGTCACAGCCGAGGAGGAGGCTTACAACTTCTTGCTCGGCGCGATCTGTGCGGGACGTTACCGCAAGGGTGATCGGCTGGTGGCCGAGGACATCGCTGCAGAGATAGGCACCAGCCGCATGCCGGTGCGCGAAGCCTTTCGCCGCCTGGATGCCCAGGGCCTTGTCACACTACGCCCCAACCGCGGTGCGGTGGTCAGTGGTTTGGATATCGAGGAAATGAGCGAAGTCTTCGAGATGCGCAGCGCCCTTGAAGGCCTGGCGATCCGCGTGGCGGTCAGCAAGGTAACCGAGCGCCACCTGACCCTGCTCGAGCGCCTGCTCGACGACATGGACGACTGCCGCGACGACGCTGCCCAATGGGTCGCGCGCCACCGCATCTTTCACGAATACCTGTGCAGCATCGCCGAGCGCCCGCGGCTGATGAAGCAGATCATCGCGCTCTACTCGCTGACCGAGGCACCGATGCGCCTGTGGATCGAACACGGCGAGAAGCCGCTCAGCGACCGCGAAGAACACGACAAGCTGCTCGACGCCCTGCGCACCCGCGATGCCGACCTGGCCGAACAGGTGATCCGCGAGCACATCGAGGGCACCTTGCCGGCCCTGACCCAGTTCCTGCAAACCGAACAATAACAACGGACGGTCGCCAACGACTGCCTCTCATCCCACTTCACTGCTGCCCTTTCGATCACAGCAAACGGAGTACCACCATGCGCCTAACATGCTCTCTCGCCGCCGCAATTTCCCTCAGCCTGGCCGCCTCGCTGGCCTCTGCTGCACCGGTCATTCCAGATCGCCTCAAGGACGTTAATAAGCTGACGTATTGTTCGGGCATGGATTCTCCACCGCTGGCTTCCTTCGACGCGGCGCAGAAGCCAACCGGGATGATCATCGAGCTGGGCGAGGAGATCGCCAAGCGCCTGGGCAACAAGGAAGTGTCGTGGCGCGTCACGCCCTTCTCCGGAATCATCCCAGCGCTGCTGGCCGGCCAGTGCGATCTGATCGTCGACCAGCTTTTCGATAAGCCCGAGCGCCGCCAGGTGATCGACATCGTCAACTACATGTACTCCAGCCAGTCGGTAGTGGTGCCCAAGGGCAACCCCAAGGGCGTCAAGGCGATGGGCGACCTGTCCGGCAAGAAGGTCGCGGTGCTCAACGGCTCGACCATCAAGACCTTGCTCGAAGCCGAGAACGACAAACTGACCAAGAACGGTAAAGCGCCGATGAAACTGGCGGTTTACAACAGTGACACCGACGCCTTCCAGGCGCTGCGCATCAACCAGGTCGATGCCTACGGCACCACCGTGGAAACCTCGGGCTACTACGCGGCGATGGCGCCGGACATGTTCGAGGAAGCCGTGCCGGCGTTCGGCCGCATCCTCACCGGCATTGGTGTGCGCAAGGACGACCAGCAGATGTCTGCCGCCGTGCAGCAGATCATCGATGACATGCGCGCCGACGGCAGCTACATGGCGCTGCTGACCAAATGGCACATCCCTGGCGACACGCTGGATTGAGGGCGGCACGATGAATTTCAACTGGGACATCTTCTGGCAATACCTGCTGCAACCCAGTGATGTGTACCTGCGTGCCTTGTGGATGACCTGCGTCATCGCCGTACTGGCGATGGCGCTGGGCTGCGTGATCGGGTTGCTGACGGCGCTGATGCGCCTGTCGAGCAACCCGCTCATCCAGGCACCGGCACGCTTCTACGTGTGGCTGATGCGCGGCACGCCGCTGCTGGTGCAGATCGTTTTCCTGTACACGGCGCTGGCGGCGGGCGGCATCTTCCGCTTCGAGGACCTGGACCTGGGCTGGGTGGTGATACCGGGCAACCTGCAGGCGGCGATCATCGCCCTGGGCCTCAACGAGGGCGCCTACATGGCGGAGATCATGCGTGCCGGTATAGGCGCCGTGGACAAGGGCCAGTACGAGGCCGGCCGCTCTCTGGGCATGACCTTCGGCAAGCTGATGCGCCGCATTGTGCTGCCCCAGGCGTTCCGGATCATCGTTCCGCCGCTGGGTAACGAGTTCAACCTGATGCTCAAGAACACCACCCTGGTCAGCGTGATCGGCGTGCAGGAGCTTCTGCTCAGCACGCAGATGATCACCTCGGCGACCTTCCGGGTGTTCGAGCTGTACCTGGTGGTGGCCATTTACTTCCTGGCGCTGACCACCCTGTGGGGCTTCTTCCAGACCTGGCTGGAGCGCCGCTTCGGGCAATCCGACCGGCGCCCGGCCACGGCCTCCAAGCGCATGTTCGGCAGCTACACGGCAAAACTCTTGAGGGGACGTTGAGATGCAGAGCAGTAATCAGGATCTGGTCATCGAAGCGCTGGATATCCATAAGGCCTACGGCGACCTGGAGATCCTCAAGGGCGTGTCGCTGCAGGTCAAACGCGGCGAAGTGGTGGTGCTGATCGGTGCCTCGGGTTCAGGCAAGACCACCTTCATCCGCTGCATCAACCTGCTGGAAGAAATTCAGAGCGGGCGTATCCGCGTCAACGGCCAACCCATGGGCTATCGCGAACGTCCGGGCGGCAAGCTGGTGCGCGACAGCGAGCGCAATATCGCCCGCCAGCGCCGCGACATCGGCATGGTGTTCCAGCGCTTCAACCTGTTCCCGCACATGACCGCGTTGGAAAACATCATCGAGGCGCCGACCCAGGTGCTCGGTGTCAGCAAGGCCCAGGCCCTGGAGCACGCCCACCAATTGCTCAAGCAGGTAGGCCTGGCCGACAAGGCCGACCACTACCCGTCGATGCTTTCCGGCGGCCAGCAGCAGCGCGTGGCCATCGCCCGCGCCCTGGCGATGAAGCCGCAAGCCATGCTGTTCGACGAGCCGACCAGCGCCCTGGACCCGGAAACCGTCGGTGAAGTGCTGCAGGTGATGAAGCAGCTCGCCGAACAGGGCATGACCATGGTGGTGGTCACCCATGAAATGGGCTTCGCCCGGGAAGTGGCCGACCGCGTCGTGGTGCTCGACCAGGGCGAACTGATCGAACAAGGCCCGCCCGAACAAATTTTCAGCGCACCCAGCCATCCGCGTACGCGGGCGTTCCTGAGTCGCGTACTGCCGGAGGTAACCGCATGCTGAGTTTTTCCGCCCACCGCTATCCCTATGCTTCGCAGCGCCAGAGCGTATTCGCCCGGCGCGGCATGGTGGCGGCTTCGCAACCCCTGGCCGCCGAGGCCGGTATCGACATCATGCGCCGCGGTGGCAACGCCATCGACGCCGCCATTGCCACGGCTGCCGCACTGACGGTGGTCGAACCCACCGGCTGCGGCATCGGCGGTGACGCCTTCGCGCTGGTCTGGGTCAAGGGCCAGCTGCACGGCCTGGACGCCAGCGGCCACGCGCCAGCGGCCCTGAACATCGAGGCGGTCAAGGCCGCCGGCCACAAGGAGATGCCGTTGTACGGCTGGACGCCAGTCACCGTGCCGGGCTGCCCATCGGCCTGGGCCGAACTGTCACGCCGCTTCGGTCGCCTGCCGTTCGCCGACCTGCTGGCACCTGCAATCAGCCTGGCTGCAGATGGATTCCCGCTGTCGCCAGTGGTCGCCCACCAGTGGCAGGTGACGCTGGACGAATACACCGCGCGCCGCGAGCCGGCCATGCAGGCCTGGTTCGACACCTTTCTGATCGATGGCCGCGCGCCAAAGGCCGGCGAGCTGTTCCGTAACCCGGCCCAGGCGCGCACCCTGCAGGCGCTGGCTGACAGCCAGTGCGAGAGCTTCTACCGCGGCGAGCTCGCCGAGACCATCGACCAGGCCTCGCGCGCCGCCGGCGGCTACCTGCGCAAGGAAGATCTGCAACGCTACAAGCCGCGCTGGGTCGACCCGATCAGCGTCAACTACCGCGGCTATGACGTGTGGGAAATCCCGCCGAGCGGCCAGGGCCTGGTCGCCCTGATGACCCTGCAGATTCTTCAGGGCTTCGAGTTCGACCATCGTGACAGTCTGCAAACCTGGCACCGCCAGATCGAGGCGCTGAAGCTGGCCTACGCCGACGGCCTGCATCACATTACCGACCCCGAGCACATGCGCGTCGCCGTAGCTGACCTGCTCAGCCCGGGCTACACCGAGCGCCGCCGTAAACTGATCGGCGAGCGCGCGATCAAGCCGGAAGCCGGCGACCCGCACGCCAGCGGTACCGTTTACCTGGCTGCCGCCGATGGCGAAGGCAACATGATCTCGTTTATCCAGAGCAACTACCACGGCTTCGGCTCCGGCGTAGTGGTGCCGGACACCGGCATCTCCCTGCAGAACCGCGGCCAGGAATTCAGCCTGGACGCCAATCACGCCAACGCCCTGGTTGCCGGCAAGAAAACCTTCCACACCATCATCCCCGGCTTCCTGACCAAGGACGGCGAAGCGGTCGCGCCGTTCGGCGTGATGGGCGGCTACATGCAGCCCCAGGGCCATGTGCAGATGGTCATGAACCTGGTCGACTTCGGCCTCAACCCGCAAGCCGCACTCGATGCACCGCGCTGGCAGTGGCAGGGCGACAAGAAGGTCGGCATCGAACAGGCGGCCCCGCGTGACGTGGCTGTGGCCCTGGCGCGCATGGGCCACCAGGTCAACGTGGAATGCGACTCCACCGACTACGGCCGCGGGCAGATCATCGTGCGTGATCCGCAAACCGGCGTGCTGTGCGGCGGCACCGAGCCACGCGCGGACTCCCATATCGCAGTGTGGTGACGCCGTTTTCTGAAATACCCGGGCCGCCGCAATGGCGGCCCGTTTTTTTAGAATCGGTCCACGAGCTGTCGGCTCGAATTTAGGGCTTTGACGGCGAAGTAGTGGTAGACCGTAGCAGCCTCTCAGGTCTGACTGAAACAACTCGGAGCGCAGGTCCTGTTCATAAAGTGCCTAGTGAGCGCTTTGCCCGCGCGCGCTGCCCCTTGAACAACCTGAACACCACGACGGCCAGCACGCCGACCACCACGGCCGCGGTGCACAGCAAGATCGAGTGGGTACTGGAGAACGCCGCCTTGGCCGCCGCGATCACCGCACTGCCCTGCTCGGCCGGCAACTCGGCGGCCACCAGGTAACTGTCGCCAATCGAACGCGCAGCTCGCTGTGCCAATGCTGCCGCCAGCTCTGCGGGCAAAGCGATGGTGTGGCCGTACACGCTGGACATGAATACGCCAAAGAAAGTAATTCCCAGCCCGGTGCCCAACTCGTAGGCGGTCGCCTCCAAAGCGCCCGCCGCACCACCCTTGCTGGCCTCCACCGCGCCCATGATGGCGATGGATGAAGCGGTCAGGCCGATGCTCAGCGCCAGCCCCAGCACGGCGAGCACCACCGGCACGCTGACGCCCGGCTCATGCAGATCGGCGAATGCCACGAAACCCAGCGCGCCAGCGGAAACCAGCAGCGACAGGCTGGCCACGCCGCGCAGGCCGAAGCGGTTGGATAGGTAGCCGGCCAGCGGCCCGCCGACCGCCGCCGCGGCCATGATCGGAATCATGAAGATGCCGGCCTCAAGCGGCGACTTGTCGAGCACGTACTGCAGCTCCATCGCCAGGGTCAGCTCCACACCGGCCAGGGCACCGATCGCGACCACCGCCATGATCAGCCCGGCCAGCAGCACCGGGCGGCCGAACAGCGACAGATCGAGCATCGGCTCGGCCGAGCGCAACTGCTGGCGGGTAAACAGGGTCAGCAACGCCAGGCCGACGAGCAGCACCAGCAGGGCCACCGGCAGCGGCTGGGTACCGCCGACGCCGGCCTTGAGGGCGTAGACCACGCTGATGATGCCGGCGATCAGGATCAGCGCCTGGCCGATGGCCCATTTGCCCGGCGTGGTCTCCTCGACGCGGGGCAGCAGTGCGAAGGCCACCGGAATCACTACCGCCATCACCGGCACGTTGATCAGGAACACCGAGCCCCACCAGAAATGCTCGAGCAGCGCACCACCGATCAGCGGGCCGACCGCCGCGCCCGCCGCGCCGACGGTGCCCCACAGGCCGAGCGCCATGGCCCGTTCGCGCTCATCCTCGAAGGTACGGCGGATGATGCCCAGCACGCAGGGCATGATCATCGATCCGCCGAGGGCTAGCAGTATTCGTGCGGCGATCAGCAGAGTCGGTGTGGGCGCGAAGGCTGCCAGCGTCGACGCCACGCCGAACACGCCGAGCCCGGCGAGCAGAATGCGCCGGTTGCCCACCCGGTCGGCCAGTGTGCCCATGGGCACCAACAGGCCGGCCATCAGCAGCGGGTAGATGTCGATGATCCACAGGATCTCCGTGCTCGTGGCGCCGAGCGCCTGGGTCAGCGACGGCACGGCGATATGCAGGATGGTCATGTCGATGACGATGGGCATGAAGGCCAGCATCACGGCGACGAGAATCAACCAGCGTTTGGGTACGGCACGCAACATGACTACTGCTCTCGGTGATCGGCGTTGGCCGCGGGGTCGTTCGCGGCGGTGATGATAGTACGTTCACGCAGGCCGCCGCCCAGCGCCTTGTACAAGGCCACGCTATTGACCGCTGCGTCGCAGCGCAGCTCCAGCAGGCTATGCTGGGCGGCGTACAACCCACGCTGGGCGTCGAGCAGCTCCAGGCGACCATCGACGCCGGCCTGATAGCGCAAGCCGGACAGCGCCACCCGGCGCTGGGCACTGGCCACCACACGGGTTTGCGCCTCGATCTGGCTGTCCAATGTGGCCGCGCCGGCCAGGGCATCGGCCACTTCGCGGAAGGCGGTCTGGATGGCGCGCTCATACTGAGCCACCGCCTCGGACTTGCGTACCTTGGCCAGGCGCAGTTCAGCGCGCAGCCGCCCGGCCTGGAACAGCGGCTGGGATAGCTGCGGCGTGAAGCGCCAGACCTGACGGCTCGGGTCGAACAGGCTGCCCAGCGAAGTGCTGGCATAGCCGAACGAGGCGGTCAGCGATACTTGCGGGAAGAACGCCGCCCGCGCCGCGCCGATATCGGCATTGGCCGCGCTGAGGGTCTGTTCGGCCTGACGAATGTCCGGGCGCACCAGCAGCATGTCCGACTGCAGACCGGCCGGCAGCCGCGCCACCAGCGGTTGCCGGGCGAGTTCCCGCGCCGCGGGCAGGTCAGCCGGCAGCGCTTCACCGACCAGCAACTGCAGGGCATTGCCGGCCTGGACATAGGCCCGCTGGCGCGCCTGCAGATCGGCCTCGGCACTGGCCACCTGACCTTCGGCCTGGGCGACATCCAGGCCGCTGTTCTGCTTGGCGTCCTGCAGCAGGCGCGCGAGCTTCAGAGACTGCTGCCAGTCCTTGAGGGTGCGCTGCGCCAGCTGACGCTGCTCGTCGGCCAGTTGGCGAGCGAAGTAGGCGTCGGCCACCGCCCCGATCAGGCTGATCTGCGCGGCATCGCGGCCCTGCTCACTGGCCAGGTAACGGGCCAGCGCCGCATCTGACAGCGAGCGCACGCGACCGAACAAATCCAGCTCGAAGGCGCTGACGCCGACATTCACGGCGACTTGGTTGCTCACCTCGCGTCGCGACTCACCGCTGTTGCCCTGCGCCAGGGCGCGCTCGCGGGTGCGGCTGGCATCCAGGGACACCGACGGCAGACGGGTGGACTGCTGGATGTTGAACATCGCGCGCGCAGCGTCGACGTTCAATGCCGCCAGACGCAGATCGCGGTTGTGCGCCAGGGCCAGCTCGATCAGGCGCTGCAACTGCGGGTCGGCGAACATCGTGCGCCAGCCCATTTCGCTGGCTGGCACGGCGGCGCCCTGCAGCGCAGCAGCCTCTGGAAAGCTGACCGGCACCGGTGGCGCCGGGCGCTCCAGTTCGGGCGTCATGGAACAGGCCGACAAACCGGTGACCAGGGCGACTACCAGAAAACAACGCATGATCATTGCTCCTCACCAGGCTGCGGCACTGCGGCGGTGCGCTGTGCGCGCCAAGCCTGAAAGCGTTCCTGCAGCCCCATCACGAACACGAAGAACGACGGCACGAAGAACACCGCCAGCAGGGTGCCGCTGAGCATGCCGCCGAACACGCCGGTGCCGATGGCGTGCTGGGTCTCGGCGCTGGCGCCGGCGGCGAGCATCAACGGCACCACGCCCAGGGTGAAGGCCAGCGAAGTCATCAGGATCGGCCGCAGGCGCAGGCGTGCGGCGGTCACCGCGGCGTCCACCAGCGAGCGACCTTCGCCGTGCAGCTGGCGGGCGAACTCGACGATCAGAATGGCGTTCTTCGCCGACAGGCCGATGATGGTGATCATCCCCACCTTGAAGAACACGTCGTTGGGCAGCCCGCGCAGCATCACCGCCGCTACCGCGCCGAGCAGACCGAGGGGCACCACCAGCATCACCGACAAAGGAATCGACCAGCTCTCGTACAACGCCGCCAGCACCAGGAACACCACCAGCGCCGAGAGCGCCATGAGCATCGGTGCCTGGGCCGCCGACTGGCGCTCCTGCAGTGATTGGCCCGTCCAGGCCACCGCATAGCCCTGAGGCAACTGGGCGACCAGGCGCTCCATCTCGGCCATTGCCGCGCCGCTGGAAACGCCAGGCGCCGCGCCGCCGGCAATACGCACCGCCGGGAAGCCCTGGAAGCGCATCATCTGCTGCGGCGACTCGCTCCACACCGGCGTCACCACTTCGCGCAGCGGCACCATGCCGCCGCTGGTGTTGCGCACGCGCAGATTGAGCACATCGTCGAGCTGCATGCGCGCCGGGGCGTCGGCCTGCAGAATCACCTGCTGCATGCGCCCGGCGTTGGGGAAGTCGTTGACGTACTGCGAGCCCATGGCCGCTGACAGCGTGCTGCTCACCGCCGCGAACGACAGGCCCATGGCCTCGGCCTTCTGGCGGTCGATGTTCAGGCGAATGCTCTCGCCCGGCGGCAGACCATCGGGATAAACGTCGCTGACCACCTTGCTCTGTCCGGCCAGCTCCAGCAGCTGCGCCTGGGCCTTGAGCAACTCGGCTTCGCCACGGTTGCCACGATCCTGCAGAAATAGCGTGAAGCCCGACGAGGTACCTAGCTCGTCGATGGCCGGCGGCATCAGGCTCATCACCGTGCCTTCCACGTTATCGGCCATGGCCTCCTGGGCCAGCGTCGCCTCCTCGGCGGCAGTGGCGCCGTGGCGCTGATCCCAGTCCTTGAGCATGGTGAAGGCCATGGCTGCGTTGGTGCCGGAACCCGAGAAGCTGAAGCCCTGCACCACCAGGTTGGTGTCCAGCGCCGGACGTGTGGCCACGTGGGCCTCGAAGCGTTTGACCACATCCAGGGTGCGTTCGCTGGTGGCGCCGGTCGGCAACTGGATGGAGGTCATGAAATAGCCCTGATCTTCTTCCGGCAGGAACGACGATGGCAACTGCTGACCGGCGACGGCCAGCACGCCGCAGAGCAGCATGAACACCACCATCATCCTTCCGCTGCGCCCGACCAGCCGGCTGACGCGTCCGGTGTAGCGCTCGGTCAGCCGCTCGAAGCCGCGGTTGAAGGCGCCGAAGAAACCGCGTTTCTCATGGTGATCGGCACTCACCGGGCGCAACAGCGTGGCGCACAGCGCCGGCGTCAGGGTCAGGGCCAGGAACGCCGAGAACAGAATCGACACCGCCATCGACAGGGTGAACTGCTGGTAGATCACCCCCACCGAGCCGCTGGCGAAGGCCATGGGAATGAACACCGCGGTGAGCACCAGGGTGATGCCGATCACCGCGCCGGTGATTTCCTTCATCGCCTGCAGCGTCGCCTCACGCGGCGACAGACCGCGGGTGACCATCAGGCGCTCGACGTTCTCCACCACCACGATGGCATCGTCGACGATGATGCCGATGGCCAGCACCATGCCGAACATGGTCAGCGAGTTGATCGAGAAGCCGGCCAGCAGCATCACCGCGAAGGTGCCGAGCAACGCGATGGGCGCGACGATGGCCGGGATCAGCGTGTAACGCATGTTCTGCAGGAACAGGAACATCACCAGAAACACCAGCACCATGGCCTCGAGCAGGGTGTAGATCACCTTCTCGATGGAGACCCTGACGAACGGCGCAGTGTCGAACGGCACCGAATAGCTCATGCCGGTGGGCATGCTCGGCGCCAGCTCAGCGAGCCGATCGCGCACAGCCTGAGCCGTGCGCACGGCGTTGGCACCCGGCGACAGCTGGATCGCCGCGCTGGTCGCCGACACACCGTTCTCGCGGTTGGAAAATCCGTAGGACTGCGCGCCCAGCTCGACCCGCGCCACGTCGCCGATGGTCACCCGCGAGCCGTCGGCGCTGGCGCGCAACACCACAGCGGCGAATTGCTCGGGCGTTTCCAGCTGGCCTTCGACGGTCAGCGGCACGGCCAGTCGCTGCCCCGGCAATGCCGGCTCATCACCGAGCCGACCGGGGGCAATCTGCGCGTTCTGCTGCTCGATGGCCTGGGACAGATCCCCCATGGTCAGGCCGAAGGCGTTCAGCTTGCTGGGGTCGACCCAGATGCGTAGCGCCTGCTCGGCGCCGAACAGCTGCACGCGGCCGACGCCCTCGATGCGGCGCAGCTCCGGCACGATATTGCGCGCCAGGTAGTCGCCCAGCATGACCTCGTCGAACTGGCCGTCCGGCGAAGTCATGCCGATCATCATCAGAAAGCCCGAGGCGGCGGATTCCACCTGCAGGCCGCTCTGGCGCACCACCTGGGGCAAGCGCGACTCGACCGCCTTGATGCGGTTCTGCACGTCCACCTGGGCCAGTTCGGGATCGGTGCCCGGCTTGAAGGTGGCGGTGATCTGCGCGCTACCCGAGGTGTCCACCGAGGACTCGAAGTACAGCAGGTTCTTGACCCCGGACAGCTCGCGTTCGACCAGGCTGACCACCGAATCGTTGAGGGTCTTGGGCGTGGCGCCTGGGTAGGTGGCGTACAGCGCTACCGACGGCGGCGCCACCGAGGGGTAGCGGGCAATCGGCAGTTGCGGAATGGCGATTGAGCCGAACAGCACGATGAACAGGGCGATCACCCAGGCGAACACCGGACGGTTGATGAAGAACTGTGGCATTTGAGTTTTCTCCCGATCAGCGCGCGGACGAGCTGGCCAGCTCGCTCGCGGTGCCGGCTTGCCACAGCCGCGCCTTGACCGGCGCGCCCTCAGCCAGGCGATCGAGGCCTTCGATCACTACCCGCTGGCCGGCGCTGAGGCCGTTGACGATGCGATAACGACGCCCAACCAGCTCACCAAGCTCGACCGGCACGCGCTGCACCTGCTCATCCTCGCCCAGCACCCACACGCTGGCCTGGCCGTCACGGCGCAACACCGCCTGTTGCGGCACACTCAGGGCATCGGTGTGGTGCGCCCGCGGCACCCGCGCCAGCACGTACATGCCGGGTAGCAGCTGGCGGTTGGGGTTGTCGACCTGTACACGCAGCAACACGTTGCCCGTGCCGGCATCCACGCTGATGCCAGAAAACAGGATCCTGCCGCTCAGCCCATAGGCCTTGCCGCTGCTGTCGAGGATCTGCACGGGCACGCCGTCGGCGCCAGGGGCCAGCCGGTTGCCCAGAGCATGGCGCCAGCGTTCCAGACTGGTGGCCGACTCGCGCACGTCGACATACACCTGATCGATCTGCTGCACGGTGGCCATGGGCGTGGTGTCGGTGGTCGAGACCAGGGCACCTTCGGAGACCTGCGCCTGGTCGACACGACCGGAAATCGGTGCGCTGACGGTGGCGTACTTCAGATCCAGACGCTTGCGCGCCAGCGTCGCCTCGGCCTGGGCGACGTCGGCGGCGGCCTGCTCGCGCTGGGAGGCGGCGTCATCAAAAGTCTGTTGGCTGACCGCTTCGGCGCTCACCAGCGGTTGCAGGCGCTCGACCTGGATGCGCGCGCGGGCCAGCACGGCCTGGGCACGCTTGAGGGCGGCCGTCGCGTTTTGCACCTCGGCCTTGAACGGCGCGGCATCGATCTCGAACAGCGCAGCGCCAGCCTGGATGTCGGCACCTTGCTCGAACAGCCGGCGCTGCACTATACCGCCGACCTGCGGACGAATCTCGGCGGTTCTGAACGCCGCGACACGAGCAGGCAAATCCTCGCTGACGTCCAGGGTCTGCGGTGTCAGCGTCATGACCGACACCTGCACGGGTTCCGGCTGTGCCTCCTGCTGCGGCGAATCGCAACCACTCAGCATCAGGGCGCACAGGCAAAGGCCCATGGCGTACCGCCCTCTTCGACTTCCCATAACCTCACCAACCTCGCAGATGTTTCGTTGCCTGCGCACCTGGCGCAGCATCAGGAGGCGAGTGTCGGTGCAAACAATCGGGATTGATTCGAGCTTTTGTGGAGATAATGTGGAGGCAGACGAAAAGGTGAAATTCATGACATTGCCGCCCACATCCAGCCAGGATGCGCTGATCCTGATTGCCGAGGACGAGAGCGAGATCGCCGAGATCCTCGCCGCCTACCTGCAGCGCGGTGGTTTGCGCACCGTGCACGCCCGCGACGGCCAGGAGGCACTGCTCCATCACCAGACGCTCAAGCCCGACCTGGTACTGCTCGATGTACAGATGCCGCGTCTGGATGGCTGGCAGGTGCTGGCCGAGATCCGTCACCGTGGCGACACGCCGGTGATCATGCTCACCGCGCTGGATCAGGACATCGACAAGCTGATGGGCCTGCGCATCGGCGCCGACGACTACGTGGTCAAACCCTTCAACCCGGCCGAGGTGGTGGCCCGGGTCAGCGCCGTACTGCGTCGCGCCAAGACCGGTGGTGCGGCCGGCAGCCGACTGCTGCGCGTCGGCCAGTTCCAGGTCGACCTGGATAACCACGAGGCCACGGTCAACTGCGACGACCGACAACACGCCCTCGACCTGACCCTTACCGAATTCAAGATCTTGGTCACCCTGATGCGCACGCCCAAGCGGGTATTCAGCCGCGCCGAACTGCTGGTCGGCTGCCTCCCCGAAGGCGACACCCAGGAACGCACCGTGGACAGCCACATCAGCAAGCTGCGCCGCAAACTGGAAAACCTCGGTATCCAAGGCACGCCGGTGAGCGTGCGTGGCGTCGGCTACCGCTTCGGGAGTGGCACATGAGCGGCGCGGTGAGTCTGCGCCGGCAGATCCTGCTGTCACTGAGCATCATGGCGTTGGGCGTGATCCTGCTGTCCATCGTCGGCAGCTACGCGTTCTACGCCATCGCTTCGACCCTGGCGCCCGGCAGCATCTCGGAAACCTGGGTGCCCTCGGGCATCGAAATGCTGTGGATGGCCGGCACCATACTGGTGGCGCTGTGCATCGCCGGCTACGTAGGCGTGCGCCTGTCCCGGCGCATTCTTACCCCGCTCAACTCGGTGGCCCACAGCCTGCGGGAGATCGCTCAGGGCAACCTGCAGGCCCGCGCCGCACCGGATGACCGGGCGCTGGGCGAAGCCGGGCAACTGGTGCGCGACTTCAACGCCATGGCCGAGCGCCTGCAGAGCGTGACCCGCGAACAGCAGTTCTGGAACGCCGCGGTGGCCCACGAATTGCGCACCCCGGTAACCATCCTGCGCGGGCGCCTGCAAGGCCTCGCCGAAGGCGTATTCACGCCCAGCACGGAAACTTTCGAAGGGCTGCTGCGCCAGGTCGAAGGGCTTGGCCGGCTGATCGAAGACCTGCGCGTGCTGAGCCTGGGCGACAGCGACCACCTGCAACTGGACCAGGCCAACACCTGCCCCGCCGAAGGTATCGCGGCCACCGTGCAGGCTTTCGCTGGTCGTTTACAGGCCCGCGGCTTCGAGCTGCAGTTGCAGCTCGATGAGCAGACGTGTGTGGTCTGCGACGAATTTCGCCTGCGTCAGGCGCTGATCGCCCTGCTGGAAAATACCCTGGCCCATGCCGACGCAGGCCCATTGCGAATCGAAGCCGGTGTGGTGAATGACAGCTACCAGCTGAGCATCACGGACAGCGGCCCGGGCATCGACACCGAACTGGCCAGCCAAGTGTTCGAGGCGTTTCGCCGTGGCGATCCGTCGCGTTCGCGAAACAGCGGCGGCAGCGGCCTGGGCCTGGCGGTGGTCCGGGCTATCGCTCAGGCCCATGGTGGACAGGCGCGCTGCGAACGGGCGGGAGGCGGAACGCGGTTTGTCGTGCAATTGCCGTTAGCTCACGAGCGCTAACGCCAGAAGTCGTCGAGATTGCTGAATCCCCACTCGGCTGGATCTTCACGGCTGACGATGCGGTCGTTGGCGCCAGACCTCGACAGATCGACCTCCTGCTGGGTAATCGCCACCTTGCTCTTCGCCGAGAAGAACACCCGCACAACAGGCGTGGTCAGCTTGCCGGGCAGCAAGTCGACCACCACACCAAGTCGCCCGGACTCCAGGCGCACCAGCGAGCCCAGCGGATAGATGCCGACCGTGCGCACCAGAGCATGGAACACATGGGTATCGAAATGACCGGTCCACTGTGCCATCCGAGCCAGCGACTCGGCCGGGTTCCAGGCGTGCTTGTAAGGCCGGTTGGAGGTAATGGCGTCGTACACATCGCAGACCGCGCCCATGCGCGCCAGCAGGCTGATCGCCTCACCAGCCAGACGGCCGGGATAACCGCTGCCGTCATATTTCTCGTGGTGCCGCAGGCAAACGTCCAGCGCCGACTCGGGCAGCGAACCGGCCGCCTGCAGCATGGCGTGGCCGCGCTCCGGATGGCTGCGCATGATGGCGAACTCGACCTCCGTCAGGCTGCCGGGCTTGTTGAGTACTTCCAGCGGCATGGCCATCTTGCCGACATCGTGCAGCAGTCCGGCGAGACCGGCTTCCCGGGCACGCGCCTCGTCCAGACCCAGTTGCCGGGCCAGCGACAGCATCAGCGCACACACGGCCACCGAGTGCATGTAAGTGTATTCATCCTTGCTCTTCAGGCGCGCCAGGCCGAGCAACGCCGAACTGTTGCGCGCCAGCGACTCGCCGATATCAGCGACCAGCGGCAGGCAGCTTTCGACATTGATGGCATTGCCCAGGCGCGCCTCCTGGAACAGCTCGGTGACGGCTTTCTTGGAACGATTGATCAGCTTGGCGGCGCGTTGCAGTTCGTCACGCACACTGCAGCTGGGCACGGTCGCAGGTGGCGAGACAGCTGGGGCGATGATCTCGGCGGGTACGACAATTTGAGCGGCCGAAGGCGCAGGCGCCTGAGCGGCCTGGACGGCGACATCCAGCCCCTTGCTGGTGTCGATCCACACACCGAGCACACCGCTCTGGCGCACTCGGGCCAGGTCTTCGGCATCCTCGATGACGAAACGACTTTTCCAGAATGGATGCGACAGCCAGTTGCCATCGAAGCCCTGGATGAACATGCCGATACGCACGGCCTGGGTGGGGATTTTTTTCAGCATGGGCGCCTCGATAGAACTCAGCGAACGCGTTGATGCCTGCTCACTAATCTAGCGCGTTTCAAGGCGATAAGGTGGCTGGCGCCGTCACCAATTACGGGTTAGTTTGACGCCCCTTTTCCCGGACGATGTGCTGCCATGCTGCCACGCAAGCTTCACCGCCTGACCATCCTCGGCCTGGTGTTTTTCATCCTCGGTCTGATCGGCGTCGTGTACGCCCTGTACCAGATATACACCGGCCCGCGCCCGGCCAACCCGGACCTGACCCGCAGCCTGGTGATCGCTGCCGGCATGCAGTTGACCGGCTACGTACTGCTCAACCGCAACCGCTGGAAAATGATGACAGGTAAGAACGGCAAATAAACGTCGCGCCGGATTGCCCGGCGCGGCTCTCTCTTCGAGCCTGTTCACGATCTTTGTGCGCATGAAACGGCAGCTGCAGCTACAAAGCAGAAGCGGTCGGTGAGCATGTAGGAGGGGCTTTAGCCCCGAGCTTTACTAGGCTGCAAAAAGCTCGGGGCTAAAGCCCCTCCCACCAGATAGCGAAAGGCCGCTCCCACCACTTAGCTACCAAAATCGACGAACCTGGCTGAAACATCATGAGCAGGTTCTTAGCGCAATGACCTCAGCGGAACGGCGGCTCGTCGAAGCTGCGCAGCTTGCGCGAGTGCAGCGAGTTGAGCTGGCCGCGCAAAAGATCCAGCGCGGCAATGCCGATATGCAAGTGCTGAGTCACCGCCCGCTCGTAGAACGCACCGGCCGCGCCCGGCAGCTTGATCTCGCTGTGCAGCGGTTTGTCAGACACGCACAGCAAGGTGCCGTACGGCACGCGCAGGCGATAGCCTTGGGCGGCGATGGTGCCGCTTTCCATATCCACCGCCACGGCCCGCGACAGGTTGATCAGCGGCCGTTCCTGGGCCCAACGCAGCTCCCAGTTGCGGTCGTCGTAGGTCAGCACGGTGCCGGTACGCAGGCGACGTTTTAGATCATCCCCACGCTCGCCGGTGACCTGGGCGGCGGCATCCTGCAGCGCCTGCTGCACCTCGGCCAGGGCCGGCAGCGGAATGTGCGGCGGTAGCACGCGATCAAGAATGCCGTCGCGGCGCATGTAGGCGTGCGCCAGCACGTAGTCGCCGATGGTTTGCGACTGCCGCAGGCCGCCGCAGTGGCCGATCATCAGCCAGCAGTGCGGGCGCAGCACGGCCAGGTGGTCGGTGATGTTCTTGGCGTTGGACGGGCCGACGCCGATGTTGACCAGGGTGATGCCGTCGCCATCGGTGGCCTGCAGGTGGTAAGCCGGCATCTGGTAACGGTGCCAGACCACGCTCTCGATAATTGCCTGCATCTCGCCTTCGGCCATGCCGCGTTCGACCACCACGTTGCCCGGCAGCACCATGCGGGTGAAGCGCGAGTCGCACTGCAGCATGTCCAGGCCATGGCGGATGAACTGATCGACGTAGCGGTGGTAGTTGGTCAGCAGGATCCATGGCTGCACATGGCGCCAGTCACTGCCGGTGTAGTGCTGGATGCGCTTGAGCGAGAAGTCGGTGCGCGCCGCGTCGAACAGCGCCAGGGGCAGCGGGTCGATGTTCTCCCAGTCGTATAGGCCGTCGGCGGTGCCATCGGTGGCGGCGGAGAGGTCGGTGCTGGGGAACACTCGCGCCAGCTCGGCGGCGGTCACGCCACTGCCGGCCAACTCGTCACCGCCCTCGACCACGTAAGGGTAAGGAATGTATTGCTCGCTGACCCCGACTTCTACGGTCAGGGTGAAGTCGGCCATCAGCGGCTGCAGCTGCTCGAGCAGGTACTTACGAAACGCCGCCGGATGGGTGATGGTCACGCTGTAGGTGCCGGGCACCTGTACCTTGGCGTAGGCGCGCACGGTGGTCGGCACTTCGCCCTGGCAATCGTAAGTCAGGCGCAGCTCGGGATAGCGGAACAGCTCCTGCTCGTCGGCATCGGGCCGCACGCGATCCTTGAGGTAGCGCTTGAGTGCCTGGCTCAGGCCTTCGGTGGCGCGCTGGTGCAGCGCGGCCAGGCGGTCAACGGCTTCTTCGGCAGTGTTGACGACGATAAAAGCGCCGTCTGTAGGAAGGGACATGCACGGTTCCTTATCGTGAATTGCACGGATCATAGCTGACACGTATTACCGTCAGGGTGCAAGGGGCGCGCTCATAACGACCAGGCTTCGGCAATGCGTTCCAGCGCGTGCTTGAGTTCGGCGCGGCTGCGCGCGGCGGCCAGGCTGATACGAATCGCGCTGGCCTGGGCCGGGCCGACGGCGAACACGTCCGCCGGCACCACTTCCACGCCTGCAGCCCGGCAGGCCGCCACCAGCGCGCCGCTGTCCGGCGACTGCAGCCACAGGTGCGGCGCCACCTCACGTCCCGGCGGCATACGCGAGCCCAATACGCGGCTCGCCAGGCGCCAGCGCTGCTGCAGTTCTTCGCGTTGCCAGGCCAGTTTGCGGGCGGCGGTGCCACTCTCGATCCATTCGCAGGCCAGTGCCAGACACAACGGCGACACCGCCCAGCTGGTCGCGTGGCCTTGCGGGTCGATGCGTTTGAGCAGCGCCTGGGACCCGTGCATGAAGCCCAGGCGCAGGCCCGGCGCCACGGTCTTCGACAGGCTGCTGACCAGCAGACTGCGCGCTGGCACCGCCGCGGCCAATGGCGCCTGGCTGCCAAGGGCGCCATAGATGTCATCCTCGATCAGCCACAGGCCATGGCGCTCCACCAGCTCGGCGATGCGCTGGCGCCGCTCGCCATCCATGCTGCTGCCGGTAGGGTTCTGCAGACACGGCGTGAGCACCAGCACCCGCGCGCCGGTGGCGCGTATCTGACGGTCGAGGTCCTGAGGAAGAATGCCGCGCTCGTCCATGGCCACGCCGTGCAGCGGCAGCCGCAACTGGCGGGCAGCGGCCTTGATGCCAGGCGCGGTGAAGGCTTCGGCGAGCACCGGGTCACCCGCCTCACACAGCGCCAGCAGCGCCGCCGACACGCCCTGCTGGGCACCCGCGCACAGCGCCACCTGAGACGGCGGTGTATGCACGCCGCGCTGCTGCAGCCACAGGCTGACGGCCACCCGCCCGCGCTGCTCGAGCTCGGCCGGCGCGTAGGCCTGCAGGGCATCCAGGCGCCCTTCGGCGATCATCCGCTGCAGGGTATGCGACAGGTCATCGCTGCCGCCATCGTGTACCGGCACGTTGGTCGACAGGTCAATGCCATCGACCGGCAGCCGTGGCTGCTTGAGGTGAAACAGGCTGGCTTCGTGGCTATCGGCCAACACGTAGGTACCGCGGCCGACCTCCCCGGACACCAGATGACGACGCGCCGCCTCGCGGTACGCCTGCATCACCGTGCTCGGGTTGATGCCCAGCGTCCAGGCCAGTCGCCGCTGGGGCGGCAGCCGTTCGCCGGGCTTGAGTTCACCCTTGCCGATGGCCACGGAGATCGCTTCGACCAGCGCCAGGTAAGTGGGCAGCGTGCTGCCCTGAAGGTCAGGTAACCACATTGCTTGCCATGCAATATAAAGATTTACCCATACAATGCCCGAGCCGTAGCATCTGGTCAAAGCCCGCCCGGAGCACTACCCGATGTTCGACCTCGCCGCCCTGCGCCAAGCCGTTACCCTGATCCGTCCAAGCATTCCGGCGACGCCGCAGTTCGCCTGGCCGCTGCTGGCCGAGCGCCTGGGTTGCGAAGTGTGGGTCAAGCACGAGAACCATACGCCGACCGGCGCCTTCAAGGTGCGCGGCGGGCTGGTCTATGTGGACCAGCTGTTGCGCCGCGAGCCGGGCATCAGTGGGCTGATCTCAGCGACCCGCGGCAATCACGGGCAAAGCATGGCGCTGGCCGCCCGCAAGGCCGGGTTGCCGATCGTCATCGTGGTACCGAAGGGCAATGCCCGGGAAAAGAACGCCGCCATGGCGGCTCTGGGTGCCGAAGTGATCGAGCACGGTTGCGACTTCGACGCTGCCCGCGCCAGGGCGGCCGAGCTGGCAGTGCAACGTGGCCTGCACTTCGTGCCCTCACTGCATCCGGATCTGATCCGCGGCGTGGCCACCTATGCGCTGGAGCTGTTCGAGGCCGCGCCGCCGCTCAAGCGCATCTATGTGCCCATCGGCCTGGGCTCAGGCATCTGCGGGGTAATCCGTACCCGCGACCTGCTCGGCCTGGATACCGAGGTGATCGGTGTGGTCAGCGCCGCCGCCGATGGTTATGCGCAGAGCTTCGCCGCCGGGCGGATCATCTGCACCGACAGCGCCGACACCATCGCCGACGGCATGGCCTGCCGCATGCCGCAGCCCGCAGCGCTGGAGATCATTCGCGCCGGCGCGGCGCGCATCGTGCGGGTCGACGACGACGAGATCCGCCAGGCCATGCGCATCTACCACGAAGACACCCACAACCTGGCCGAAGGCGCCGGCGCGGCAGCCCTGGCGGCATTGATTCAGGAGCGAGAGATAAACCGTGGCGAGCGCGCCGCCGTGGTGCTAAGCGGCGCCAACGTCGACCGCGCGGCGCTGGCGGCGATCCTCGCCTGAGGGCCCGAGCCGGCTAAACGCTGATCGACAGCGTCGCGCCGACCGAAACGGACAGGGACAAACCGCCGCCAGCCATTTCGCCTGCGGCTTTCTCGACCTCGGCGAGCTGCTTGTCGATGCCGTCGATGAGTTTCTTGTTCTCTTCGTCCGGCTTGCCGCTGATCTGCGAGCGCACCATGGCCAGCAGCTGCTTGAGCTGGGCGGCGACCTTCTTCAGTTCTTCGGCGTCGGCACGGCGCTGACGCTCGTTGCGCTCCTGGCGGGCTTGGCTGATCGCGGCCTGGGCCTGCTCTTCGGCATCCTGCTCCGGTTCGTCTTCCTGCTCGGCCTCTTCACCGGCCGCCAATTCGGCCGTCTCGGCATTCACCTCGGAGCTTTCAGCTACTGCCTCAGGCTCGACCACCACCTCGGCAGTCGGCTCTGCCTCGCTCACCGCCTCGGCCGTGACCGTCTCCTGCGCCGCCGTACTTTCGCCCTCGCCGGCCTTGGCGCCCATACCGACCGATGAGGCTGTGCCACCAGAGGGTTCCTTGAGCACCGCTGCAGCCTGCCCCAGTTCCTGTGCCAGTTGCTTGATCTGCCGCAGCGCGCCTTTGGCAGCAGAGGGCCCGAGCGCCACGACCAGCTGCTTGAGCATTTCAATACGGCGCTTGATGTCTTCCAGGCGCTGGCGCGCGGCATCCTTGCGAGACTCGTCCTGCCTGGCCTGCATCTCGCGCAGCTTGCCAAAGGCATCGCGCATGCTCTTCGCACGCTTCTGGGCGTATTCGCTGAGGGTGACGGTTACCGAGGGCTGCTGCTCCGGCTCGCTGGCCGCCTTCCCGGCTTCGCCTTTGCCTGGCTTCGCAGTGGTTGCAGCTGTGGTTCTAACCGGTGGCGCGGAGCTTGCGCCCGAGGGGGTGATGGCCGACATGCTACGTCCTGTGCCTGGCGAATGTGCACAGAGTATCGGCTCGCCAGACGACATCTTGAAGCCCTGCTGCCGAGCGGCAGGCAGAAAGCACGAAGCCCCGGCATGGGCCGGGGCTTCGCGTATCACGCTGGTAGCTACCAGCAGCGAGGTCAGTACTTGCTACGAAAATCGCGCAGTTCTTCCTCGGCCTTTTCCTTGGTCCAGCCATAGCGCTCCTGCAGTTTACCCGCCAGGTATTCACTATGGCCCTCGGCGACATCCACGTCGTCGTTGGTGAGCTTGCCCCAGCGCGCCTTCATATCGCCACTGAGTTGCTTCCACTTACCTTTGATGATGTCGGAATTCATGATGCATTCTCCAAGGAAGGAGGCAGGCCGCGGTGGCCTGCCCTGGCCCATGATCAGTCGGCAGCTTTCAGGCCGTCAGCGGAAACCGCTTGAACGCCTTTGATTTCCTTGGCTTTGGCAACAGCCAGGTCACGCTCGGCTTCGGTTTTCACTACGCCGGACAGGGAAACCACGCCTTTGTTGGTCTCGACCTTGATGTCCAGAGCGCTGAGGCCGTCGTCAGCCAGGAAGGACGATTTGACCTTGCTGGTGATCCAGGTGTCGGAAACGGCTTCTTCAGCCTTGTCCATGGTGTTGGCAGCCAGCATGGTCGGCTGGGTGCTGTTGTAGGTATCGGCGAAAGCGGTACCCGCCACGGACAAGCTCAGGGCGGTCGCAGTGATAGCGGCAAAAGCGAACTTATTGATTGGCTGTTTCATGGGCAACACTCCTGTTTCATTCAAGTTCGCCACATCCAACTTCAGGGCTGTGGCTTCCCCTTGAATATCGCAAGCGCTGTGCCAGGTTTTGGAATGATAAATAATCCTTAAAAAACAACAACTTATACAGATAAAAAGATAATGATTGCCGTGCAAACTGCAAGTTCAAGCGTAACGGCTCAGGCAGATTGCACGAAGTGACTTAATGCCATCATGCAAGCAGCGCATCCAAACTCTAGAAACGAAAAATGCCGGTCACGAGACCGGCATTTCGGGGCCACTGGCGAACCGGCCGCCTATTTGACGACCTTCAGGCTGGGGCGCCCACTCGGCCGCGGCGGTTCGTCGTCGGGCGGCGTCTGCTCATTCTCGACCTCTTCGACGTCGTTCTGCACGGGGGGCGGCTCATGATCGAACACCATGCCCTGGCCATTTTCCCGGGCATAGATCGCCAGTACAGCGGGCGACGGTACGAACAGGCTGTGGGCGACGCCGCCAAAGCGGCCTTCGAAACTGACCGCATCGTTATCGAGGGACAATTCACGCACCGCAGTGGGCGATACGTTGAGCACGATCTGCCCATCGCTGACGAACTTGCTCGGCACTTGAACGCCAGGATATTCGGCGTTTACCAGCAGATGGGGTGTGCAATCGTTGTCGACGATCCACTGGTACAGCGCGCGAATCAGATAAGGACGACTGGAGTTCATCAAACCTCCTGAACGTGGCGCGCAACGGCGGCGCACCGGAAAAATGGATCAGCGCATGGCTCGTTCGACGGACGACAGGCTCTGGCGAAAACTTTCGCGCGCGAACTGCCGGTCCATGTAATCGAGCAGCGGTTTGGCCGGCCTTGGCAGTTCGATCCCCAGCAGCGGCAGGCGCCAGAGGATCGGCAACAGGCAGCAGTCTACCAAGCTCAGCTCGTCGCTGAGAAAAAATGGTTTCTCAGCAAACAGCGGCGACACCCCCGTGAGGCTTTCGCGCAATTCCTTGCGCGCCTGCACCCGGGCCGGCTCCTTGCTGCGCGGGTCGAGAATCAGGTCGACCAGCGAGCACCAGTCGCGCTGGATGCGGTGCATCAGCAGGCGGGTGTTGCCGCGCGCTACCGGATACACCGGCATCAGAGGCGGATGGGGGTAGCGCTCCTCCAGGTACTCCATGATCACCGTTGGCTCGTAGAGCGCCAGGTCACGGTCGACCAGGGTCGGCAAGGTGCCGTAGGGGTTGGCTTCCAGCAGCTTGTTGGGGAAGCGGCCCTGCTCCACATCGATGATTTCCACAACGACGCTCTTTTCGGCGAGCACGATGCGGACGCGGTGAGAGTAGTGGTCGGCAGCGTCGGAATAACAGGCCAACCGGTTGGTCGCAGCCAAGGCGATCCTCCAGATTCGTGAAACGTGAACGCACCGGGAAGCGCTATTGTTAGCGACGGTTCCCGGCAGTCCCTGAGATGAGTGTTCAGGGCATAAAAAAGCCCGCGGGATACGCGGGCTGAGCATGATACCGGACGAACAGTTTAAAAACGTAGGCGAGGCAGCCAGCGCGAGGCAAAAACAGGCGAAAAAGCGGAGTGTACGAGTAGTACATGAGCATTTTTCGCCTGTTTTTAACGCTGCGATGGCAACGCAGGTAGTTTTTAATGCACATCCTTCCAGTATTCGCGCTTGAGCAGGTACGCAAAGACGAAGAAGAACGCCAGGTAGATCAGCACGTAGGTACCGATGCGCTGCATGTGCAGCTTGTTCGGGTCCGCCGAGTAGGCCAGGAAGGTCACCAGGTTGCGCACCTTGTCATCGAACGCCTGTGGGCTGAGCTGGCCGCTGTTGGGCTCGAGCACCAGCTGGTCGCAAGCTTCGTGGGTCAGCGGCGTACCGGTCAGCGGGTCGTACTGCTTCTTGCCGCCATCGACCACCTGCACCTGCTTGCAACCCATGTACTGACGACCCTGCAGGCGGCCCAGCACGTTGGGCATGCCGACGTTGGGGAACACCAGGTTGTTGGCGCCCAGGGGCCGCGCCGGGTCGTCGTAGAAAGTGCGCAGGTAGGTGTACAGCCAGTCGTTGCCACGCACCCGGGCGACCAGGGTCAGGTCCGGTGGCGCGGCGCCGAACCAGCGCTTGGCGTCCTCGGGCTTCATGCCGATGTTCATGTGATCGCCGATCTTGGCGTCGGTGAACACCAGGTTCGCCATCATCTGTTCCTCGGATACGCCGATGTCCGCGGCGACGCGCTCATAGCGCTGGAACTTGGCGCTGTGGCAGCCCATGCAGTAGTTGGCGAAGGTGCGCGCGCCGTCCTGCAGCGCGGCCTTGTCGGTCAGGTCGATATCGGCCTTGTCCAGGGCAACGCCGTGGCCACCGGCGGCCAGGGCGAAGGCAGGCAACAGCGCGACCACACATGCAGCGAATAGCTTTCTCATCAGCCTGTCACCCTTTCAGGAACGGGTTTGGTCTTTTCCATCCTGGTGTAGAAAGGCATCAGGATGAAGTACGCGAAATACAGCGCCGTGCACAGTTGCGACAGCAGCGTACGGCCCGGAGTGGGCGGCAGTACGCCGAGCACGCCGAGGATGACGAAGGACACGCAGAACACCAGCAGCCACAGCTTGCTCAGCCAGCCTTTGTAGCGCATCGAGCGCACCGGGCTGCGGTCCAGCCAAGGCAGCACGAACAGCACGGCGATGGCGGCGCCCATGGCGATCACGCCCATCAGCTTGTCGGGGATGGCGCGCAAGATCGCGTAGAACGGCGTGAAGTACCATACCGGTGCGATGTGCTCGGGGGTCTTGAACGGGTTGGCCTGCTCGAAGTTGGGCTTCTCGAGGAAGTAGCCGCCCATCTCCGGGAAGAAGAACACCACGAAGCAGAACACGAACAGGAACACCACTACGCCGACGATATCCTTGACCGTGTAGTAAGGGTGGAAGGGAATGCCGTCGAGGGGAATGCCGTTCTCGTCCTTGTACTTCTTGATGTCGATGCCGTCCGGGTTGTTCGAGCCGACCTCGTGCAGCGCCAGGATGTGCAGCACCACTAGGCCGAGGATGACGATCGGCAGCGCCACCACGTGCAAGGCGAAGAAGCGGTTGAGGGTGATGCCGGAGATCAGGTAGTCGCCGCGAATCCACTCGGTCAGCGCATCGCCGATATAGGGAATGGCGCCGAACAGCGAGATGATCACCTGGGCGCCCCAATAGGACATCTGTCCCCACGGCAACAGATAGCCCATGAAGGCTTCGGCCATCAGCATCAGGTAGATCAGCATGCCGAAGATCCACACCAGCTCGCGGGGCTTCTGGTACGAGCCATAGAGCAGGCCGCGGAACATGTGCAGGTAGACGACGATGAAGAACGCCGAAGCGCCGGTCGAGTGCATGTAGCGCAGGATCGCGCCGTGGGGCGTATCGCCGGTGCGCACATCGCGCATCAGCCCTTCGACCGAGGCGAAGGCACCTTCGGCAGTCGGGTTGTAGCTCATGGTCAGCCACACGCCGGTGAGCAGCTGGTTGACCAGCACCAGCAGGGCCAGGGAGCCGAAGAAGTACAGGAAGTTGAAGTTCTTCGGCGCGTAGTACTTGGCGAGGTGGTCGTTCCACATCTTGGTGGCGGGAAAGCGCGCGTCCACCCAGTCCATGAATTTGCTCATCATGCTTGCTCCTGATCCACGCCGATGATGATCACCTCAGCCGACTCGTAGCGGTGCGGCGGCACCGGCAGATTCAGCGGCGCCGGCTGCGACTTGTACACGCGCCCGGCAAGGTCGTAGCGCGAGCCGTGGCAGGGGCAGAAGTAGCCGCCTACCCAGTTCTCGCCAAGATCCGTCGGAGCCACCTCGGGGCGGAACGACGGCGAGCAACCCAGGTGCGTGCACAGCCCGACCAGGAGGAGGATTTCCGGCTTGATCGAGCGCGTTTTCGGGTCGACGTAACCCGGCTGCACCGAGTGCTGGGAGTCGGCATCAGCCAGCTGCCCTTCGATCTTCGTGAGGTTCGCGAGGATCGTTTCGGTACGCCGCATGATGAACACTGGCTGGCCCCGCCATTCGGCCACCATCTGCTGGCCCGGCTCGATCTTGGCGACGTTCACCTTGACCGGCGCGCCGGCGGCCTTGGCCTTGGCACTCGGGTACCACGACCCTACAAACGGAACTGCAGCCCCCACCGCCCCGGCGGCCCCAACCACCGAAGTGGCTGCCACCAGAAAGCGACGCCGGCCCGCATTCACGCCGTCATTGCTCATTCAGTCGTCTCCCATCGGCTTTCCGGCCTGTTGTGCAGGCCTCTAATTAGTACGTGTTGGTCAGCGCGCAGCAGCGGCCGGCGCAGGCGCGGCGCCTACCCTGCTCGTTCGGCCGGAGGCGCATCCATTCGACGTTCATCGGCGACTTTAATCCATTGCCCCGGCCATACGGCCCAGCCGTTTGATCGGCGGCATGCACAGGAAGAAGGTCGTGGCCGTGCGTCTAAAAGCGGCGCTACTGCAATCCGGCGCGAGATTCGCACAGGCCAGCCGGGCGACTCATGACGCGCATCAACGAAGCGGTGGGTAGCCGGCGCACGTCAGCGCTCGGGCAGAGCAGACAGGTAACGATGTAGCCTGGAGCCGCAATGAAAAACATCACAGGCGAATGCCCAGAGGCTGGCCAGCAAAAATGACCGGCCATAAAAAACGCCCAGCTCCGTGAGGAAACTGGGCGTTTTCGAGTACAGCAGCGAATTAACGCTTGGAGTACTGAGGACGCTTACGCGCTTTACGCAGACCGACTTTCTTACGCTCGACTTCACGAGCATCGCGGGTCACGTAGCCTGCTTTACGCAGAGCCGGACGCAGAGTCTCGTCGTAGTCCATCAGAGCGCGGGTGATGCCGTGGCGGATCGCACCAGCCTGACCGCTCACACCACCGCCGATGACGGTAACGTAGATGTCGAATTTCTCGACAGTCTCGGTCAGCTCCAGCGGCTGGCGAACTACCATGCGGGCAGTTTCACGACCGAAGAAGGTGTCCAGAGTGCGGTTGTTGATGGAAATCCTGCCAGTGCCCGGACGCAGGAAAACGCGTGCGGTTGCAGTCTTGCGACGGCCAGTGCCGTAATTTTGAGTCGCCGACATAATGAACTATTCCGTTAAATCTTCAGTTCTTGAGGCTGCTGAGCAGTGTGAGGGTGAGCAGCGCCCGCATACACTTTCAGCTTACGGTACATGTCGCGGCCCAGCGGGTTCTTCGGCAGCATGCCTTTAACCGCGGTCTCGATCACGCGCTCAGGGGCCTTGGCGATCAGCTTCTCGAAGTTGATCGACTTGATGCCGCCCGGGAAACCGGAGTGGGAGTAGTACATTTTGTCGCTGGTTTTAGCGCCAGTTACACGTACCTGCTCGGCGTTGATGACAACGATGTAGTCGCCGGTGTCAACGTGAGGGGTGTACTCAGGCTTGTGCTTGCCACGCAGACGGCTCGCGATTTCTGTAGCCAGACGACCCAGGGTCTGACCAGCAGCGTCAACGACGAACCAGTCGCGTTTTACTGTTTCCGGTTTAGCGGTAAAAGTTTTCATTCTTTATAGCCTCAGGGGCCGCCCAGCAAAAATAGACGGCGGATCTTACTGAATAGTGCGTACTTTGACAAGTCAAAGGCAGCCGGATGCGGGCGCTATCGGGGGCTCGGGTCAGCGCGTCCGCGTACGGCAAGATTCTTCGGCAGGCGGCGCATCACTTCCACCGCAGAAAGAGGACGCGGATTATCCTGATTGCGAAAAAAATTTCAACCTGCTTGTATGGGCCTTTTGTCAGAGGAGGCTCCCATGCAATACCGCCAGCTCGGCCGCACCGATCTCAATGTCAGCGCCCTGTGCCTGGGCACCATGACTTGGGGTGAGCAGAACACTGCCGCCGAAGCCTTTGCGCAGATCGACCGCGCCAAGGCCTACGGCATCAACTTCATGGACACCGCCGAAATGTACCCGGTGCCGCCGCGCGCCGAGACCTACAGTAAGACCGAACAGATCATCGGCGAATACTTCAAGCAGCGCGGCGACCGCGCCGACTGGATCCTGGCCAGCAAGGTCGCCGGCCCCGGCAACGGCATCACCCACATCCGCGACGGCCAGCTCAAGCACAACCGTCAGCACATCGTCGCCGCCCTGGATGCCAGCCTCAAACGCCTGCAAACCGACTGGATCGACCTCTACCAGCTGCACTGGCCGGAGCGCCCGACCAACTTCTTCGGCCAGCTCGGCTACCAGCATCAGGAAAGCGACTCCACGCCCATCGAGGAAATCCTCGACGCGCTGGACGAGCAGGTCAAGGCCGGCAAGATCCGCCACATCGGCCTCTCCAACGAAACGCCGTGGGGCACCATGAAATTCCTCCAACTGGCCGAAGCCCGCGGCATGTCCCGCGTGGTGTCGGTGCAGAACCCCTACAACCTGCTCAACCGCAGCTACGAAGTGGGCATGGCCGAAGTCTCGATCCGTGAGCAATGCGGCCTGCTGGCCTACTCGCCCATGGCCTTCGGCATGCTCTCGGGCAAGTACGAGAACGGCGCCCGCCCGGCGAACGCGCGCCTGAGCCTGTTCGAGCGCTTCCAGCGTTACAACGCCCCGGAAACCGTGGCCGCCTGCTCCCGCTACGTGGCCCTGGCCCGCGAACATGGCCTGGACCCGGCGCAAATGGCCCTGGCCTTCGTGACCAGCCGTCCGTTCGTGACCAGCAACATCATCGGCGCCACCTCGCTGGAGCAACTGGAGGCCAACCTGACCAGCAGCGAGCTGACCCTCAGCGATGACGTGCTCAAAGGCATCGAGGCGATCCACAAGGCGCAGCCCAACCCGGCGCCCTGATCTTTCAGGATTAGGGATGGTGGTGGGTTCGCACCCACCCTACGGGATGCCGACTGTAGGATGGGTCGGGCCGCGTAGGTGATAACCCATCACATCTCCCTGAGGGAGCGGGCCATGCGCGCGAATCGCGGGCATGGCCCGCTCCCACAAGAGCAGACCGTAGGATGGGTCGTGCCGCGTAGGTGACAACCCATCACCTCGCCACGCCCTCCTCCTACCTAAAGCAACTTCGGCCCTTTGGCATCGCGCCGCGAAGCCAAACGATCCGCCAGCCGAGTCGGCTCCGGCAGCCGATAGCCCCGATCCCAACTCAGCACCAACTCCACCGCCTTGTGCATGCTCACGCGGTTGCCCGGCGAGACGATCAGCGGCCGTACCTTGCGCTTGCTGCGCAGCACCCAGCCGATCTGCCGGTTCTGGCGGTCGAGCAACTCCACCTTGTCCCCGCGCTCCTCACCCAGCTCGCAGTGGTGGCCGGTGAGGATCTTCTTCGCCACGCCGATGGTCGGCCGGCCGGTGACCACGCCCAAGTGCGCGGCAATGCCCAGCCCACGGGGATGGGCGATGCCATGGCCGTCGACGACGATCAGGTCCGGCTCCTGGGGCAAACCGGCCAGTGCCGACAACAGGGCTGGCAGTTCGCGAAACGAAAGCAGTCCCGGCACGTAGGGCATGCTGGTGGGAATGCGTGCCACGCATTCGGCGACCGGCTGCAGGGTTTCGGCATCCAGCAGGATGGCGGCGGCGCGGGTGATCTCGCCGCCCTCCTCGAAGCCCACGTCCACGCCGGCCAACAGACGCAACGGTGGGAAATCGTCCTCCAGGCGCACTTGTTCGGCCAGATCCTTCTGCAGGACTCTCGCGGCGGCGGGTGTGCCGTCCCACTCGGCGAATGGCGATGCGGCCAACTCGGCAAAACTCAGCATGACAACCTATCCCCCATCACGGCATTGCAAGGCCGGACTGGACTCAGCCCGGATAAAAGAAGACGATTCAGCCGGAACCTGACGGCTTTACCACAGGGTCTGTTCCCGTTTCACGCACGGCCGCGCCGGAGCCAGTTTTTGCGCGAGGCAAGGCACGAGATGCGAAGTTTGGCTGGCCAAATGAGCCATCGAGTAACGCCGCATCGCACAAAAACTGGCCCGGCCCTTCGGGTTGCGCGGGAAATGGCCTCCGCTGTCGTTACAGGACTTGGCAAGGGGGCAACCATTCCCTGCGTCCTGCGCCTAACCGGGGGCCATTTCTCGCGGCAACGCGGCTTGCGCTGAAACGGGAACAGACCCTAGGCCGACCCTATAACTCGAACAAGAACAACAGCCATGCCCAGCTCGTCCCCCCTCACGCGCGTGAGCATCCTCGCCACGCCCGGCGTATTCGCTTCGACCCTCATGCAGGCCAGAGATTTCTTCCATATGGCCGGCCTGCGCCACGGCAAGCATCAGGGCCTCGGCCTGGTGCCGACCTTCGAGGTGCGCCTGGTCAGCCCGGACGGCCTGCCGGTCACCAGCTTCAGCGGCGTGCAACTGCCGGTCGACGGCCCGCTCGATGACGAAGCCCAACTGATCATCCTGCCGGCCTTCTGGGACGACTACGACGCGCTGTGCAGCCGTTACCCCCAGGTGTTCGACTGGCTGCGTGCCCGCCACGCCGCCGGTGCCAGCCTGTGCGGCGAGGCCAACGGCGTGTACTGGATGGCTGCCGCCGGCCTGCTGGAAGGCAAGGAGGCGACCACCTGCTGGCGTTTCTTCAGCGAATTCGCCAAACGCTTCCCGCAGGTGGCGCTGAATCAGGACAAGCATCTGACCGACGCCGACAACCTCTACTGCGTGGCCGGCCCGACCTCGGCGTGCGACCTCTACATCTACCTGATCGAACGCTTCTGCGGCACCAGCGTGGCGCAGAGCGTGGCCCGCGACATCCTCTACGAAGTGCGCCGCAGCTACACGCCAGGGCGTATCGGTTTCGGCGGCCAGAAGCAGCATCAGGACACCAAGATCCTGCAGATCCAGCAGTGGCTCGAGGAGCACTTCGCCGAGCGCTTCCGCTTCGAGGACGTGGCCCGCGACCACGGCATGAGCATCCGCAACTTCATGCGTCGCTTCCACGCCGCCACCGGCGACAAGCCGCTGTACTACCTGCAGCGCCTGCGCATCGAAACCGCAAAGGGCCTGCTGTCGTCATCGGCGAAAAGCATCAAGGCGGTCAGCTATGAAATCGGCTATGACGACGCCAGCTTCTTCGCCCGCCTGTTCCGCCAGCACACGGGGCTGTCGCCCAACCACTACCGCCAGCAGTTCCAGCAACAGGTGCAGCCCGCCGGCTGAAACAAAAAAGGCCGCACACCGTGCTTCCGATGTGGAAGCGGGCATGCGGCCTTTGCCGTCGCGGCGTACCGGTCAGGGCTTGTGCGGGCGCGACAGGAACTCGTGGGACTGCATTTCCAGCAAGCGGCTCAGGGTACGCTGGAACTCGAAGCTCAGGCGCCCGCCGGTGTACAGATCCTTGAGCTCCACTTCGGCGGAGATGATCAGCTTGACGTTGCGGTCGTAGAACTCGTCGACCAGGTTGATGAAGCGCCGCGCCATGTCTTCCTTGGCCACGCTCATCTGCTCGACGTTGGAAAGGATCACCGAGTGGAAGATCTTGCCCAGCTCGATGTAGTCGTTCTGGCTGCGCGGGCCATCGCACAGCTCGCGGAAATCGAACCAGCCCACGTCACCGCCGACCTTGCGCGCCACGATGGCGCGGTTCTCGATCATCAGCGATTCGTTTTCCTGCACGCCGGTGTTCTCGTGCAGCAGGCTCTTGAAGCTCTTTTCCAGGCTCTGCTCGGCCGCGTCGCCAAGCGGAAAGTGGAACAGCTCGGCCTGCTCCAGCGCTCGCAGGCGGTAGTCGATGCCGCTGTCGACGTTGACGATCTCGGTGTGCACCTTCAAGAGCTCGATCGCCGGCAGGAAGCGCGCGCGCTGCAGGCCGTCCTTGTAGAGGCCGTCCGGCACGATGTTGGAGGTGGCCACCAGGGTCACGCCGTTCTTGAACAGCTCTTCGAGCAGGGTCGCCAGGATCATCGCGTCGGTGATGTCGGAGACGAAGAACTCGTCGAAGCAGATCACCCGGAACTGCTCGGAGAAGCGCTTGCCGATCACCGTCAGCGGGTTCTTGACGTCCTTGAGCGAACGCATTTCCTCGTGCACACGCTTCATGAAGCGGTGAAAGTGCGTGCGCTCCTTTTCCTTGAACGGCAGGGCATCGAAGAACGTGTCGACCAGATAGGTCTTGCCGCGGCCGACGCCGCCCCAGAAATACAGGCCCTTGACCGGGGTGACGGATTTCTTGCCGAACAGCTTGCCGAGCACGCCGGGCTTGTTGCGCTCGTCAGCGATCAACTCGTCATACAGGCGCTGCAGGTGGCGCACGGCCTTTTCCTGGGCAGCATCGTGAAAGAAGTCCGGACGTTTGAGGTCGGCCTGGTAGCGTTCGAGCGGAGTCATAGTGCGAAAACCGGGCAAGTGAAGCGGGGGCGACACTTTAACGACGCCCCCGGGGATTGGCAAATAGGCCCTATGGCAGGCGAGGTTTTAGCCTCGCCCCCAGGGCAGCGCAGGCGCCGGGCGGATTCGGCATCCGCCGGCGCGCAGGCTCAGACCGCGGCGCGCGCAAATGGTCTCAGACTTCTTCCGGCGCCAGGGCGTCACGCAGCCGGGCGATGACAGCCTCGAGAGCCGCGGTGTCGGCGAAGGCCGGGCTTTCGCCGACCAGTTGGTCGTCCAGCCACACGCCAAAGGCCTCGCCCTGGACGCGGATGTCCAGCGGCTCGCCGCTTTGCAGGCGCTTGCTCGCCTGCCCGGCTGCCTTGCCGTCGGCGAAGGATGGCGACAGCAGCAGCTGCTCGCCGTCGGCATCGAGCAGGCGGAAACGGAAGCTGCCATCCTCGTCGCGGAAGCTGACGAAGCGGGCGCGCTTGGCAGCCTTCTTCTTGGTATCAGCGGCTACCTGCACCTGCTCGCGGAACGAGCGCAGGCCCACCGCTTCGCGCAGCTCACCGAGGAACGGCGTGGCGATCTTGCGCGCCTTGGCGGCGCCGGCCAGCAGGATGTCTTCCAGATCGGCCGGGCGGGCGATCAGGGCGTGGTAGCGCTCGCGGGCCTCGCCCAGTTCGGCTTCCAGCAATTCATAGAGCGCCTGCTTGGCTTCGCCCCAGGCCAGTCCGCCGAGCAGCGCGGCACGGAAATCCGCCTGCTGGGTCGGTGCGGCAAAGGCCTGGTAGATGGTGAACAGGTGCGAGTTGTCCGGATCCTTCGCCTCGCCCGGCTGGCGGGAGTCGGTGACGATGCGCGCCACGGCGTCCTTGAGCTGCTTGGAGCTGCCGAACAGCGGGATGGTGTTGTCGTAGCTCTTGCTCATCTTGCGGCCGTCGAGGCCCGGCAAGGTGGCAACGTCTTCCTCGATCACCACCTCGGGCAGCTCGAACAGGTCCTTGCCCTGACCGAACAGGTGGTTGAAGCGCTGGCCGATGTCGCGGGCCATTTCCACATGCTGGATCTGGTCGCGGCCAACCGGCACCTTTTGGGCGTTGAACATCAGGATGTCCGCTGCCATCAGCACCGGGTAGCTGAACAGGCCCATGGTCACGCCGGCGTCCGGGTCTTCACCGGCTTCCACGTTCTTGTCCACCGAGGCCTTGTAGGCGTGGGCGCGGTTGAGCAGGCCCTTGCCGGCCACGCAGGTCAGCAGCCAGCACAGCTCGGGGATTTCCGGGATGTCGGACTGGCGGTAGAAGGTCGCCTTGTCGGTGTCCAGGCCCAGCGCCAGCCAGGTGGCGGCGATCTCCAGGCGCGAGCGCTGGATACGTGCCGGGTCATCGCACTTGATCAGC
The DNA here is from genome assembly GCF_900112645.1 of Phytopseudomonas straminea. GTDB lineage: Bacteria > Pseudomonadota > Gammaproteobacteria > Pseudomonadales > Pseudomonadaceae > Aquipseudomonas > Aquipseudomonas straminea. The sequence goes on from NZ_FOMO01000006.1 coordinate 119,663, forward strand.
GCGTGGTAGTCGGCCAGGAAGTAGAAGGAATCCATATCGGCGCGGCGGCTGGCGACGATGGCCGGGCGAATCGCGCCGGCATAGTTGCCCAGGTGCGGCGTGCCGGTGGTGGTGATACCGGTGAGAATACGAGTGGTCATGTTCAGGTTCGCTTTACGTGGACCATCTTGGGGATATGCCGTGCCGCAGTGGCACGCGGCAGATCAGAGGCGAGGCAGCAGCAGATCCTTGAGATCGGTCAGCTTGCCGTGAAAAAAGTGGCCGCATTCTGCCACTTTCAGCAGTTCGTGGGCACGCCCGAGGTCGCTCGACCAGTCGTAGACGCGCTGCGGCTCGATCACCTCGTCGGCGTCCGGCTGAATCACCACCAACGGGCAGCGCTTGGCCGGCGGTGTTTCGGCGGCCAGGCGGGTAACGGCCGGGGCGATCATGAACAGCTTCGCCGGCTCGACGCCCTGTTGTTCCAGGCGACCGCCCAGGGCGGCAGCCACGAAGCCGCCGAAGGAAAAGCCCATCAGGGTGATCGGCAGATCCGGGTAGCGCTCGCGCAGCCAGTTGGCGACGGCTTCGGCGTCGTCGACTTCACCGGTGCCCATGTCGTGACTGCCGGTACTGGCGCCTACGCCGCGGTAGTTGAAACGCAGGGTGTGATAGCCGGCATCGCGGGCGGTGCGCTGCAGGGTCGACACCACCTTGTTGAGCATGGTGCCGCCCTGTACCGGGTTCGGGTGGCAGATCAGCGCGACGCCGCGCGCGTCGGCGACTTCCAGGCAAAGGGCTTCCAGCTGGCCGCTCGGGCCGTCGATCATCGTGGGGGTTTCGCGGATCAGCAACAGTGAACTCCGTGACCTTCAATCGGGTCGACTCGTCGAACGATGTACCCGCACCGCGTCTGCGCGTTGCCGGGTCAACACCTTAAAACACCTTCGCCTACACACACTTAGCGGTGTACAGCGCAGGTTCCAGCCGTTAACGTAAAGCAAAGCCGTTTAGAGAGGAAGGACTCGTGGAACAGACGCTCACCGCCTGGTTGCTACCGGCACTTACCCTGGTCGCTGGCATCGCCATCGGTTTCCTGATCGCCCGTCTAGCGCCCAATGCCGCCCCCGGCCGCACGCAGCGCCAGCTGGACGAGATGCAGGAACGTTTCGAGGCCTATCAGAACGAAGTGGTCACCCACTTCAACACCACCGCCAATCTGGTCAAGAAACTGACCCAGAGCTATCACGACGTTCAGGAGCACCTGTCTCATGGTGCCGACCGCCTGGCGCTCGACGAAGTGACCCGCCAGCGCCTGCTCGCCACCCTGCACGCCGAGCCGAGCAGCGACAAGCGCGAACGCCTGACACCGCCGCGCGACATGGAAATCCCCAAGGACTACGCACCCAAGACCGGCGACGTGCCGGGCATGCTCGACGAGAGCTACGGCCTGAAAAATCGCTACTGAGCCGTTAGCCTGCGATACCCGAACCCCGCCCCTTGGCGGGGTTTTTTGTTTTAGGATGGGGCATCGACACCGACAAGGACGTGATTCATGCCAGCACGCCAGTCCCACCACCCCACCCGCCAGGCGCTGATGGACGCCGCACGTGAGCTGCTGGACAGCGGCCGGGCCTTCAGCAGCCTGAGCCTACGTGAAGTGGCGCGGGCCGCCGGTATCGTGCCCACCGGTTTCTATCGTCACTTCAAGGACATGGACACCCTGGGCCTGGCTCTGGTGGCCGAAGTCGGCGAAACCTTCCGCACCACCCTGCGCCAGGTACGTCGCAACGAGTTCGAGCTGGGCGGCATCATCGATGCTTCGGTACAGATTTTCCTGCGTGCAGTAGAGCAGCACCGCGGCCAGTTCCTGTTTCTCGCTCGCGAGCAGTACGGTGGCTCGCTGCCGGTGCGCCAGGCCCTGGCAACCTTTCGCGATGACATCGCCGCCGACCTGACCAGCGACCTGAGCCTGATGCCCAAGCTGCAGCACCTCGACGAGGCGGCGCGCAGCATGCTGGCGGACCTGGTGGTGAAAACCGTGTTCGCCACCCTGCCCGAGCTGATCGACCCAGAGGCCACTGCCCTGCCCGCCCACCGCCGGCCGGAAACCAAGATGATCGAGCAGCTGCGCTTCATCCTGATCGGCGCCAAGCGCTGGCGCGGCCTGAGTGCCGGCGACAAGCGCTGAACCGCGCTGAGCAGAAAATAACCAGGTCGCGCCAGCGCCCACGGCTCGTGGCCTGGAAGACAATGCGCGCACCTTATCCACAGCGTGCTCCACACCTTCCGTGGAAAAGCTTGCTACAAGTCGCGCTCAACGCACTGAAATCGTTGAAGTAATTGTTGACGCGACAGTGTTTTTCCGCACCCAGACAGACTGATCAAATAACGATCAACCCTCTGTAAGCCTCACATCCAGAGGCCTGCAGCCGGACATGCTCACCTTATCCACAGCACTGCACACAGCAACCGGGGAAAAGTTGATAACCGCGTTCTTCACTCAGCTAACGCCTTGTTTGCAGAGCGTTATCAGCGCTGATCAAAAATAGCGCTATGCGCGGCAGGCCACGTCGCCAGAGCGTTTCAGGGCCTTTTGCACATGATCGATACAGGCTTATCAACAGGCCCTGTGGGTAACCCGTACAACTCGCTGATTTTCATGCACAAATAAAAAGACCGCTGACTGGCAGCGGCCTTGAGATGAAGGCGGGAATCAGTCGACCAGGGTCAGCGCACCCTTCATCAGTGCGGCATGGCCGGGGAAGGAGCAGAAGAACTGGTAAGCGTCGGCAGCGTCCAGCTTGCTCACATCGAAGGTGACCGAGTCTGATTCGCCACCGCCGATCAATTTGGTGTGGGCGATCACCCGGGTGTCGTCGGGCTTCAGGTAATCCTTGTCGACTCCAGCCGCGATCCCGTCGGCGCTGATCGCCTGCACGTCAGCGGTCTTGGCCACTACCAGGTTGTGGCCCATCACGTTCTTAGGCAGGTTGCCGACGTGCTTGAGTTCGATGGTGAAGGTCTTGCAGCTCTTGCTGACCTTGATCTCCTTGGTATCGAAGGTCATCTGGTCGGTGGAATGCACCTCCACCGAGCACTCGGCAGCCAACAACGGCGCGCTGACCAGGGCCAGCACGGAGGCGACGACAAACTTGCGAATCATGGGAGTCTCCTTGGCAGTGAAAACGTTCACAGCCTGCAGGGTGCCCTATCGGGCGAGCATTTCCCATGACCTGAGGCAACGGGCCGCAGTGATTCGTATCGACCATCCAGATAAGCCATCCATCGGCCATCCAGAAAAACTATCGAAACGATCCAGACAAGCAAGCAGCCGAATGATGGAGACGGGGCGTAGGCTAAGCCCATATCGCAAGGAGAACGATCATGACCGCCATCGAGAGCCTGCAGCACTGGTTCGCCGCTTACGCACAGGCTGCCAGCGGCAGCGCCAGTTAAGCCGACCGGAAACACAACGGCCGTTGCAGAGTACTGCCCTGCAGCGGCCGTTTTGTTTGCCTTCTAGTGCCCGCCCAGGTAGGCGTTGCGCACATCCTGATTGCCCAGCAGCTCCTGGCCGGTGCCGGTCATGCGGATTTCCCCGGTGACCATCACGTAGGCCCGATCACTCAGGCGCAGCGCGTGGTTGGCGTTCTGCTCGACCAGAAAGATGGTCATCCCGGTCTGCGCCAGCTCACGCAAGGTGGCGAAGATCTGCTTGACCACGATGGGCGCCAGTCCCAACGACGGCTCGTCGAGCAGCAGCAGCTTGGGGCGGCTCATCAACGCCCGGGCGATGGCCAGCATCTGCTGCTCACCGCCGGACATGGTCATCGCTCGCTGATTGCGCCGCTCCTTGAGCCGCGGGAACAGCTCGAACATGCGCTGCATGTCCTCGTCGGCGTGTTGGGCGCCGATCGGGATGGTGCCCATCAGCAGGTTCTCTTCTACGCTCATGTCCGGGAACACCCGGCGTCCTTCCGGGGACTGGGCGATGCCGTTGGACGCCACGAAGTGGGTGCTCTTGCGGGTGATGTCCTCGCCACGGTAGAGAATCTGCCCGCCGCTGGCCCGCGGCTGGCCAAAGATCGACATCAGCAGCGTGGACTTGCCCGCGCCGTTGGCGCCGATCAGGCTGACCGTTTCACCGGGGTTGATGTGCAGGTTGACCTTCTTCAGCGCCTGAATCTGCCCGTAATGCACGTCGACGTCCTTGAACGCCAGCAGCGGTGCCGTATTCACGTCGCTCATGCCACTTCCTCCTCTTCCGCGCCGAGGTAGGCAGCGATCACTTTCGGGTCGTTTTTGATGGCGTCCGGGCCGCCCTGGGCGATGACCAGCCCGTGGTCGAGGACGATGATGTGGTCGCTGATGCTCATAACCATGCCCATGTCGTGCTCGATCAGCAGCACGGTCATGCCGTGCTCGTCGCGCAGCAGGCGGATGATCTTGCTCAGCGCGTGGGTTTCCGACGGGTTGAGACCGGCGGCGGGTTCGTCCAGGCAGATCAGCTCCGGGCCGGTGCACATGGCGCGGGCGATTTCCAGGCGGCGCTGCTGGCCGTAGGAAAGCTCGCCGGCCAGGTGGTTGGCCTGCTCGACCAGGTCGACCACTTCCAGCCAGTAGAAGGCGGTGTCCAACAGCTTGTTCTCGGCGCGCCGGTAGCCGGGCGTGTTGAGAATGCCCTTGATCATGCTGCGCTCGGCGAGCATGTGCTGGGCCACCAGGAGGTTTTCCAACACGGTCATTTCCTTGAACAGACGAATGTTCTGGAAAGTGCGCGCCAGACCTGCCCGGTTAACCAGGTGGGTACCACCGAACATTTTGTACCAGAGCCGCGAGCCGAACTGCGCCGGCTTCACGAAATCGTCGGCCTTGAACGGCTCGCCGAGAATCTGGATGACGTCGGTCTGCCGGCCCTGGGCGTTGAGCATGATCTTGCCGCCAGTGGCCGAGTAGAAGCCGGTCAGGCAGTTGAACACCGTGGTCTTGCCGGCGCCGTTGGGGCCGATCAGCGCGGAGATGGAATGGCGCTTGATCGAGAAATTGACGTCGCTGAGCGCCTTGATGCCGCCGAAGTGCATCATCAGGCCGTCGACCGAGAGGATGTTGTCACTCATGGCGCGACTCCTTTACGCGGGGCGATACCGATGCGGTTGATGCGAATCAGCCCGCGTGGTCGCCAGATCATCATCAGTACCATCAGCATGCCGAACAGCAGCACGCGGTAGTCGGCGAAGCTGCGCAGCAGCTCCGGGGCGATGGTCAGCACGAACGCGGCGATCACCACGCCCACGGTCGAGCCCATGCCGCCGAGCACCACGATGGCGAGGATCAGCGCCGACTCGAAGAAGGTGAACGAGGTCGGGTTGACGAAGCCCTGGTAGGTGGCGAAGAACACCCCGGCGATGCCAGCCGTCGAGGCGCCGAGCATGAAGGCCGAGAGCTTGACCAGCACGTGGTTCAGGCCCATGGAGCGGCAGGCGATTTCATCTTCGCGCAGCGCTTCCCAGGCGCGGCCGACCGGCATGCGGGTCAGCCGATGCTTGACGTACAGCACCAGCAGCACGACCAGCACCAGCACCGCATAGATGAACAGGAACTTCATGTTGGGGTTGTAGGCCACGCCGAAGAACTCGTGGTACGGCACGCCACCATCCTTGGCACGGCGGGCGAACTCCAGGCCGAAGAAGGTCGGCGACGGCGCGCTCATGCCATTCGGGCCGCCGGTGACTTCCAGCCAGTTGGTCAGCACCAAGCGGATGATCTCGCCGAAGCCCAGGGTGACGATGGCCAGGTAGTCGCCGTGCATCCTTAGCACCGGAAAGCCCAGGATCATCCCGGCGAACGCCGCCATGACCGCCGCCAGCGGCAGCAGGCTCCAGAAACCCAGGCCCAGGTATTCGTAGCCCATGGTAAGGCCATAGGCACCGATGGCGTAGAAGCCCACGAACCCCAGGTCGAGCAAACCGGCCAAACCGACCACGATGTTCAGGCCGAGACCGAGCAGCACGTAGATCAGGCCGAGGATGATCACCGTCAGCAGGTACTTGTTGGCGAAGAACGGGAAGATCAGCGCCAGCACGATTAGCCCCGGAATGATCCAGCGCATGCGCGATACGTAGCCCGGCGGCTGCACGCCAACGCCGCCACCGGAGCGCTCGAAGCCCTCCAGCACCACACGGCCTTTCGGGGTTTGCAGGAACAGGCTAAGCACGAAGCGGCCCACCATCACCACGCCGACCATCCAGGCCACGCGGTCGAATTGCGGGGTGAAGTCGTAACCCTTGAGCACCACGCCCACCACCGGGCCAAACACGATCAGGGCGATCAACCCGGCCATCAGCGCATCTACCAGGCTCTTTTTCACATCGATAGAAGTCGTACTCACGGCATCACACCTTGGTTACCTGAGGACGGCCCAGCAGGCCCTGTGGACGGAAGATCAGGATCAGCACCAGGAGCGAGAAACTGAACACGTCCTTGTAGTCGGAATTGACCATCCCGGAGAACTGCGCCTCGGCCACGCCGAGGATCAGCCCGCCGAGCATCGCGCCGGGCAGCGAACCGATGCCGCCGAGCACCGCTGCGGTGAAGGCCTTGATGCCGATGATGAAGCCGGCATAGAAATCGAAGGTGCCGTAGTTCAGGGTGATCAGCACCCCGGCCAGCGCGCCCATGGAGGCGCCGATGACGAACACGTAGGAGATCACCCGGTCGGTATTGATGCCGAGGATCTGCGCCATCTTGCGATCCTGCTGGGTGGCGCGGCACATGCGCCCCAGGCGGGTCTTCTGGATGATGAAGGTCAGCGCCAGCATGCCGATGATGGCCGCGGCGATGATGAACAGCTTGGTGTAGGTGATCATCACGTAGCCATCGCCCACGTGCAGGCGCAGCGCGCCTTCGAGCATGGTCGGGATGCCCTGCTGCCGCGCACCCTGGCTGAGCTGCACGTAGTTCTGCAGGATCAGCGACATGCCGATCGCACTGATCAGCGGCGCCAGGCGCGTGGAGTTGCGCAGCGGCTTGTAGGCGATGCGCTCGATGGCGAAGCCGTACACCCCGGTGACCACGATGGTGAACACCAGCGTGCCGAGAATCACCAGCGGGAAGGAATGCACGCCGAAGAAGGCCAGTACGGCGATGGCGATGGCGGCGAGGTAGGCCGAGACCATGTACACCTCGCCGTGGGCGAAGTTGATCATGCCGATGATGCCGTAAACCATGGTGTAGCCGATGGCGATCAGGCCGTAGACCGAACCTAGAGTCAGGCCGTTGACCAGTTGCTGCAGGAAGATACCGTCCATTGAAAAATCTCTGAGTCCGTGACGGAAAGAAGCGCAGGGTCGCCAGGCGACCCCAGCAGCCCCGGCAGGTCATGGCCCGCCGGGTTTGGAGGTTTGTTCACGAGGTGCGGGGCAATGGAGATGGCGCGGTCATTTGTGGGAGCGGGCCATGCCCGCGATTCGCGCGCACAGCGCGACATCAGGCACATGCCCCCATCCCAAGAACGGCGATTCCGATTCCACCCTGCCGCTCGAGAGAACCCTTCTCTTAAAGCTGCTTGTACTTGCCGTCAGCGCCCCACTGATACATCACGTAGTCGGAGACTTTCAGGTCGCCCTTCTCGTCGAACTCCTTCTTGCCCATCACGGTTTCCACCGGATGCGCCTTCAGCCACTCAGCAGCCTTGGCACCGTCGGTACCCTTGATGGCGCCGAACGCGGCAGCCACCACCTGCATCGAGGCGTAGGAGTACAGGGTGTAGCCTTCCGGCTCGTAGCCATTGGCGCGGAATTTCTCGATCACCGCCTTGCCGTCCGGGATCAGGCGCGGGTCGGCGCCAAAGGTCATCAGCACGCCATCGACGTACTGCGGGCCGCCGGCGGTGCCGACCATCTCGTCGGTGACGATGCCGTCGCCGGAGATGAACTTGGCGGTCACGCCCTGCTCGCGCATCTGGCGAACCAGCGGGCCGGCCTCGGCATGCAGACCACCGAAGTACACCACCTCGGCGCCGCTGGCGCGGATCTTGGTGACCAGGGCGTTGAAGTCCTTCTCGCCGCGGGTCAGGCCTTCGTACATCACTTCCTTCACGCCGCGCTTGTTGAGCTGCGCACGGGTGGCGTCAGCCAGGCCCTGCCCGTAGGTGTCCTTGTCGTGCACCACGGCGACCTTCTTGGCCTTGAGCACGTCGACGATGTAATCGCCGGCGACGATGCCCTGCTGATCGTCACGGCCGCACATGCGGAACATCGCGGTCAGGCCGCGCTCGGTAACCTGCGGGTTGGTGGACGCCGGGGTGATCGCCAGAATGCCCGCCTCGTCATACACCTCGGACGCCGGCATGGTCGACGACGAGCAGAAATGCCCGATCACCGCCACCACCTTGTCCGCATCGACCATGCGGTTGGCCACCGATACCGCCTGCTTCGGCTCGCAGGCATCGTCGCCCTTCACCAGCTTGATCTTCTCGCCGTTGATACCGCCCGCCGCGTTGATGTCCGCCGCAGCCTGCTCGGCACCGCGCCACAGCTGGTCACCGAACGCCGCGTTGCCGCCGGTCATCGGCGCACCGACACCGATGGTGATATCCGCGTGAGTCAGCGAGGAAAAACCTAGTGCGCCAGTGATCGCGAGCGCCAAGAAACCTTTCTTGAAAGACGTGTGAGGCATGGACGTGCTCCTGAGGAGTATTTGGATTGGCCCGCCTGCTGGAGCAAGCGCTATGCCATTCGCACGTCCGCTTGAAACTTCTAGACGAAAGTCGCGGTTGACGTCGATGTAACCTCACATGTCTGGAGGCAATGCGTCACTTTCGATTGAAAAGGCGCCACGTTCACCACAAACCGCCGCCTGTTGCGCACCGTAGCCGGGCAAGGCGTCGTCCATGCTGGTGCAACCGTGGGAAACACTGCACAACCTTGGACAGGCTCTCAGAGCGCTCGCGAAAAACGCCGATTTTGCCTGCCGATGCTTATGCCAGAGCGGTTGGTAGTCCGCTCCAGTGGTTATAAGAGAAGACCCGGTCGCGTTGTAACCGGTAACAACATCGTGCTGGCACCAGCGATGCCAGCACGAAGCCTCTTACCGCCTTATTGCGGCCACTTCACCTCGCCCTTGATCACCTGGGCACTCAGCTCCAGGGACGACTCATCGGCCAGGTTCGGGTAGCGCTTGCGCATGGCGGCGATCAGCTGCGCCGAATCCTTGGCCTTGCCGGCCTCCTGCTCGAACGCCTGCAGGTACTCGCGGGTCGCGGCGACGGTCTGCGGCGAATCCGGCAGGCTGCCATCGGCGTTGGGCAGGTAATGGCCGGGCACGACGCGACTCGGCTTCAGCGCGTCGATGGCCGCCAGGGTAGCCAGCCAGTCGCGGCGCGATTGCACGGTCTGGGTATCAGCCATCCACACATGGATATTCGCCGACACCGGGATGCCGCCGACGACGGTCTTCAGCGACTGAATCCATACGAAAGTACGCGCCGGATCCGGCCCACGAATTTCCAGCACCTGGCCATCCACGGCCAGCTTCGGCGTCTTCAGCGCTTCGGGCACCACCAGCGCCGCCGGTGCATTGCCCTCCATGATCGGCCCCCAGTGCGCCAGCTTGCCGTCCTTGCTCGCCTCGATGGCGGCCACCGTTTCGGCGGTGGCGACGATCTTCGCGTCCGGGAAGGCGCGGTGAATCACATCCAGCCCGAAGTAATAATCCGGGTCGCTGTGGCTGATATACACGGTGGTCAACTTCTTGCCGGTAGCGCGCACCTTCTCGACCAGCGCCTGGGCATCGTCACGCTGGAACTGCGCATCGATCAACACCGCCTCGGTCGGCCCGGACACGATCTGCGCCGACACCGGAAAAATCGACTTCGCACCAGGGTTATAAACCTCCAGCTGCAGCGGCTCACCCGCCAGCACCTGACCAGAAACGGCCAGCACCGCACTGCCTAACAACAAAGGGCGTAACAGACGTAAAGCGTTCATGGCATGGCCTCGCAAGGGAAAGTGCGGGCCATCATAGAGAGGCAGATAGGTTCGAAATACAGCCTAACGCGCAATGGTTTGTTGCGTGTTCTGGTGCAAATAGCCGCTCAGTCCATGCAGCCACCTCGCCCATGCGACTAAAAGCCATACACACCTAGTGGCGCACCGCCAGTATTTCGCAGTAAGGTCGGCCATCGCCTCTCAAGGAAGAACCATGGCCAGCAAGAACGCGCCTGCCGCCCACCAAAAGCACCTCGCCGTCCTGATCGACGCCGACAACGCCCCCGCCGCCATTGTCGAAGGCCTTTTCGAAGAAATCGCCAAATACGGCGTCGCCAGCGTGAAACGCATCTACGGCGACTGGACGCTGCCCAACCTCGGCGGCTGGAAGAAAGTACTGCTCGACCACTCCATCCAACCGATCCAGCAGTTCGCCTACACCAAAGGCAAGAATGCCACTGACAGCTCGCTAATAATCGATGCTATGGATCTGCTCTATACGCGGCGATTCGATGGGTTTTGCTTGGTATCCAGCGATAGCGACTTCACTCGGCTGGCTGCTCGGCTGCGTGAAGAGGGGCTGGAAGTTATTGGTTTCGGGGAGCAGAAAACACCGCAACCATTCGTTAAGGCGTGCGACAAATTCATCTATACCGAGCTGCTGCGTGCCGAGGTAAATGAACCTGAAAGCCCTGGCGCACAATCTCCTGAAACTCCAGAGCCAAAACCGTCCCACGGCACCATCAAACCAGCTGAAGCGACGCCCGCAGAGGCCAATCGACCAAAAGTGCCGGTAGCGCTGATCACCAAAGTTATTGATGACATTTCAGACGAAGACGGTTGGGTCCACATGGCAGCCCTAGGCGAAAACTTGCGCAAGCTAAAGTCCGACTTCGACCCGCGCCTGTATGGCTTCAAGAAACTTACAGATCTGATCAAGGGCCGAAATGGACAGTTTGAGATGCAGGAGCGGGGCGTGACTGCAACTGGAGGGAAGGTGCTGTACGTGCGAAACCGAAAGCCCGCCGTTAAACAATGAAATGGTGAACAAGCTTCGCGTTGTCCACCCTACGGATCTGGAGGTGGTTCGAGGTCAGATTACTGCACAATGCTCGCTACGTGCCCAGTAAACTTCGGCACTGGCAGCGGCTACCACCTTGAGTTCTATGCCGATCTAATGGCGTCATACGGGCTGCTGGCACCAGAGCAGAGGGTCCAGGCCTCGTGGTGGTTCCATTCTTTCAAATCCAAGGATGGCGGCGCCAGCCCGATGCCTGCACAGTTCAATAGCTTCAACCCGCGCAAGCACTTGTGCGAAGCCATGAAGGATGTCTCACCGGTAAAAACATTGAGAGACGTCAAATGGACAAATTCAACCTTGGAAGCAGCTTGTAAGGTTTCGCAGAATGTCGCTTTGATGACCAGCCGAGCCATCATGTTGATATCCTTAAATCCAAAGAATTTACTGACCAGTTCAGAAAGGTTGTGGAAGAAGTCGGGGATCTGGATTGATATGGGTGACACAGCAGCATTAACAGCCGAAGAACGCAAAGCCGTATGGGCTGATGTAAAGTTCCGCCTGGAATACGCGAAACAGAAGGTCGCCTTCAAAACCTTCGAAGCTTATTTCATGAAAGGTAAAGAGCCCAATCTGGACCCGATGAAGGATGACCCCATCCCGTTGGTGTACCGCCTTTGGCTTTCCCACGATCAGAGCCTCGATGCCTGGGTGGCGCTTACCGAGCGTTTCCTGGCCGGGCCCGAAGCCTGGACGACCCAGGTCAGTATCGAGCCCACCGGTGATGGCCGGTCCTGGAAAGAGTTGAACAAAGGACATGCTTGGGGCTGGCAGATCGAAAGAAGTCTGGCTGACTCCTACAAGATTCTGGTGCAGCAGGCTGGTGCCCGGCATTACGACGGTAGCGAGCCTTATGCAGGGTCAGATGTACTTCCACCCATGGGTTTTATGGGCGGCAGTGAAAAACGTATCTACCAATTCCTCAATGGCCAGATTCCAGGTAGCGAGCACTTGCTCTACAAAGGCAAGAAACTGTTCGATCCGGCATTCAACTTCGGGCACATCTATTACGACGATACCTGTCGTTGGCTGGATGGCACCACGCCTTCGAATATCTACTGCCTGTACAACTACGTGGGGCCTATCTGGTTTCGTAGCATGACGGCCGACTACATGCGTGAAATCCAGCAGAGCGAGGCGTTGCAGTTCTACTTGAATTGCTTTCTGGTATTGCTGGCACGCTACCCCGAGCAGGGAACCGATCCTGAGCGTGCGGCCTATTGCAGCGAACTGCGCCAATTGCTGAGCGCCGGTCCATTGCTGGAACCACTGAAAACCTTGTGGGACCAAGCCCAGAGCAATCGCGAGCGGGTTGATCTGAATGCCTATATGCAGGATGAGCCGTTCTATATCGGCGAGTTTTAGTCCGTAGGGTGGACAACGCGAAGCTTGTCCACCATTAGGCTCAACGCGATACATCAGGCATACGCCAATCACCCCTTCAGAAGGCCGAACGGAATCGTTGTGTAGAGGGCCGGGCGGGCAGCCTTGAGCGGCATGGATGCCGCGAGAGGCTAGGCGGCCAGGGATGGCCCTTCGTGGGGGGCCGCCTAGGTCGGGCCCTCGGAGCAATGATGGAGTGAGGGAAGTCGAGTGTAGCGAGTCGGGGACGCCTAGTTTCGGATGCAGGGGCACAGCGTTTTTGCTTACTTTTTTGCGGGGCCGGTCATCCGGCGTTTGAAAAAAGTGAGTCGCCGTAAGGGCGAAACCGGTTTTTCGGACGATGCATGAGCGGCGCCGGAGTGCGTTACCCAACCTCAAATGATGTGTCGCTGCCGATATCGATTCGCGGGCATGGCCCGCTCCCACAGGTTGCGACCCTACACAGAGACGGGCGTACGCCGACTTCCTGAGCACCAATAAAAAGGCCGATCATCTGATCGGCCTTTTCACACCCTCAGCCCACCTCAACTATTGCTGGGAAACGCAAACTGCGCCGCCTCATGGGTCTTGCGCTGCGGCCAGCGCTGGGTGATCGACTTGCGGCGGGTGTAGAAGCGCACGCCATCCGGGCCGTAGGCGTGCAGGTCGCCGAACAGCGAGCGCTTCCAACCGCCAAAGCTGTGGTAGGCCACCGGCACGGGCAGCGGCACGTTGACGCCGACCATGCCCACTTCGATCTCGTCGCAGAACAGCCGCGCCGCTTCACCGTCACGGGTGAAGATGCAGGTGCCGTTGCCGTACTCGTGATCGTTGATCAGTTGCATGGCGGTTTCCAGGCTATCGACGCGGACGATGCACAGCACAGGGCCGAAAATCTCGTCGGTGTAGATGCTCATATCCGCGGTAACCCGGTCGAACAGGCTGCCGCCGAGGAAGAAGCCGCTCTCGTTACCGGCCACGCTCAGGCCACGGCCGTCGACCACCAGTTGGGCGCCAGCAGCCACGCCGGCGTCGATATAGCCGGTGACCTTGTCCTTCGCCGCCGCAGTGACCAGCGGGCCCATGTCGAGGCCGCACTGGGTACCGGCGCCGATCTTCAGGGCCTTGATCTGCGGGACGATGCGCTCAACCAGCGCGTCGGCGATCTGGTCGCCCACGCACACGGCCACCGAGATGGCCATGCAGCGCTCGCCGCAGGAGCCATAGGCGGCGCCCATCAGCGCGCTGACGGCGTTGTCGAGGTCGGCATCGGGCATCAGCACCGCGTGGTTCTTGGCGCCGCCCAGGGCCTGCACGCGTTTGCCGCGCTTGGTGCCTTCGGCGTAGATGTATTCGGCAATCGGCGTGGAGCCGACGAAGCTCAGGGCTTTGACTTCCGGCGCCTGGATCAGCGCGTCCACGGCGCTCTTGTCGCCGTGCACCACGTTGAGCACGCCATTGGGCAGGCCGGCTTCGTGGAGTAACTGGGCGATGTACAGGGTGGAGCTCGGGTCGCGCTCGGATGGCTTGAGGATGAAGCAGTTGCCGCAGACGATGGCCAGCGGGTACATCCACAGCGGCACCATGGCCGGGAAGTTGAACGGGGTGATGCCGGCGACCACGCCGACCGGCTGGAAGTCGCTCCAGGCGTCGATGTTGGGGCCGACGTTGCGGGTGTATTCACCCTTGAGAATTTCCGGCGCAGCGCAGGCGTATTCGACGTTCTCGATACCGCGCTTGAGCTCGCCGGCGGCGTCTTCGAGGGTCTTGCCGTGCTCTTCGGCGATCAGCTTGGCGATGGCGTCTTCGTGCTGCTCGAGCAGTTGCTTGAAGCGGAACATCACCTGGGCGCGCTTGGCCGCCGGGGTGTTGCGCCAAGCCGGGAAGGCCTGTTTGGCCGAATCGATGGCCTGCTGCACGGTGGCCACATCGGCCAGGGCGACGCGGCGAACCGCTTCGCCGGTGGCCGGGTTGAACACGTCGGCGCTGCGGCCGCCCTGGCCGTCGGTGAGTTGGCCGTGAATCAGGTGCTGGATGCTGCTCATTGAGTCCTCCAAATGCTGCTCGCTTGGCTGGCCGCGACGCGCGCCGCGGCTGCCGGGAAAGGGGTTGTCACTTGAGTTCGGTTTCGACGAAGACCACTTCGTGGTCGCTGGCGTTGATCACGTTGTGCTCGACGCCCGCCTTGCGGAAGTAGCTCTGCCCGGCGACCAGAGGCGCGTGCTTGTCGCCTTCCGGGGTTTCCAGCAGCAGCGTGCCGTCGGTCATCGGCACCACCACGTAGTCGTAGCCATGGCGGTGGCGGCCGGTTTCGGCGCCCGGTGCGAAGCGCCACTCGGTGACGATCACCTCGTCGTTGTCCACCTGCACGGTGGCCACGGCCTGCTGCCTGGCAGCCATCAGGCGATACCCTGCAGGGCGTCGCCGACGGCGCTGAACACGCGGTCGAGGTCTTCGATTTTGGCGTTGAACATCGGCCCGAACTGCAGGCCGTCGCCGCCGAAGCGCACGTAGAAACCGGCTTTCCACAGGGCGATGCCGGCCTCGTATGGGCGGATGGTCGGGTCGCCGTCACGGGGCGCCAGCTGGATCGCGCCGGCCAGACCGCAGTTGCGGATGTCGACCACGTGCTTGGCGCCCTTGAGCCCATGGATGGCGTTCTCGAACTTGGGCGCCAGCTCCGCGGCCTGCTGAATCAGGTTCTCGCGCTTGAGCAGCTCCAGCGAGGCCAGGCCGGCGGCGCAGGCCACCGGGTGAGCCGAGTAGGTATAGCCGTGGGTGAATTCGATCATGTGCTCGGGCGTCGGCTGGCCCATGAAGGTCTGGTAGATCTCGCGGCTGGCGATCACCGCGCCCAGGGGGATGGCGCCGTTGGTGATCTGCTTGGCGACGTTGAGGATGTCCGGCGTCACGCCGAAATACTCGGCGCCGGTCCACTTGCCCATGCGCCCGAAGGCGGTGATCACTTCGTCGAAGATCAGCAGGATGTTGTGCTGGGTGCAGATCTCGCGCAGGCGCTGCAGGTAGCCTGCCGGCGGCACGATGACGCCAGCCGAGCCAGACATCGGCTCGACGATCACCGCGGCGATGTTCGAAGCATCGTGCAGTTCGATCAGCTTGAGCAGCTCGTTGGCCAGCTCGACGCCGCCGGTCTCGGCTGCACCCTTGGTGAACGCCATGCCCGGCTGCAGGGTGTGCGGCAGGTGGTCGACGTCCATCAACTGGCCGTACATCTTGCGGTTGCCACTGATGCCACCGAGGCTGGTGCCGGCGATGTTGACGCCGTGGTAGCCACGGGCGCGGCCGATGAACTTGGTCTTGCTGGCCTGGCCCTTGAGGCGCCAGTAGGCCTTGGCCATCTTCACCGCGGTGTCGGCGCATTCGGAGCCCGAACCGGTGAAGAACACATGGTTGAGCTCGCCCGGCATCAGGTCGGCCATCTGCTCGGCCAGCTTGAACGACAGCGGGTGGGCGTACTGGAAGCCCGGCGAATAGTCGAGGGTGCCGAGCTGCTTGGCGACCGCTTCCTGGATCTCCTTGCGGCAATGGCCGGCGCCGCAGGTCCACAGGCCAGACAGGCTGTCGTAGACCTTGCGGCCGGAATCGTCGGTCAGCCAGGCGCCTTCGCCGGCGACGATGATCCGCGGGTCGCGCTGGAAGCTGCGGTTGGCGGAAAACGGCATCCAGTGGGCGTCCAGCTTCAGCTGGCTGGCCAGGGGCGGCGTAGCGGTCTGCGGCATGTTCATGGCGATGGCCTCGGCATTGGCGGCGTGATCAGGGACAACGTGGGAGCGGCTTTAGCCGCGAGAATCAGCAGCAATCGCGGCTAAAGCCGCTCCCACAGGTATAGGTCGGTTGTCAGCCAAGGTGCCACAGGCATAAAGTCACTCAAACCTGACTCTTCGAATCCTCAGTTCAATGGTGACTAAACAATGAGCGCCCGACGCCCCGAGCCCCTCGCCCAGGTCAGCGACTTCGATATCCGCCTGCTCAAGCTGTTTCGCAGCGTGGTCGAATGCGGCGGTTTCTCTGCCGCGGAGAGCGTGCTGGGCATTGGCCGTTCGGCGATCAGCCAGCAGATGAGCGACCTGGAACAGCGCCTCGGCCTGCGCCTGTGTCAACGTGGACGCGCCGGCTTCGCGCTGACCGAGGAAGGCCGCGAGGTGTACCAGTCGACCCAGCAATTGCTGGCGGCGCTGGAGAGCTTCCGCACCGAGGTCAATGGCCTCCACCAGCACCTGCGCGGCGAGCTGAACATCGGCCTGACCGACAACCTGGTGACGGTGCCGCACATGCGCATCACCGTCGCCCTCGCCCGCCTCAAGGCGCTGGGGCCGGACGTGCGGGTGAACATCCGCATGACGCCGCCCAGCGAGGTCGAGCAAGGCGTGCTCGACGGGCGCCTGCATGTCGGCGTGGTGCCAGTGGTTGGCGGGCTTTCCGGCCTGGATTACCAGCCGCTGTACGACGAGCGCTCGCTGCTTTATTGCGCGGTCGGCCACCCGCTGTTCTACGTCGATGATCGCGAGTTGCCGGACGAGCGCCTCAACGCCCAGGACGCCATCGCGCCGACCTTCCGCCTGCCGCCGGAGATCCAGAACCATTACGGCGTGCTCAACTGTACGGCCAGCGCCTCGGACCGCGAAGGCATGGCGTTTCTGATCCTCACCGGGCGCTATATCGGCTACCTGCCGGATCACTATGCCGAGGCATGGATCAAGGAGGGCCGCCTGCGCGCACTGAAGGCCAGCACGCGCTTCTACGACATAAGCCTGGCTTCGGTGACCCGCAAGGGCCGCCGGCCCCATCTGGTGCTGGAGAGTTTCCTGCAGGAATTGGCGGCCAGCGCTTGAAGCGCGCTCAGGCCCGAGTGGTGCTTCAGCCCTTGAGCGGGTCGTGCCCCCAGTTCATCAGCGACTGGCGCCAGCGGCTGTCCTTCACATCGCCGTCCGGGCGCTGTTTGAGATGGCGGTGCACGTAGCCGATCACCTTGCGCATCGCCTGGTAGTCGTCCGCCTCCAATTGGGCGACGCGTTTGCCCTTGATCTGCAGAATGCGCTCGCCCATCTGGTGGCCGACCGACTTGCCGTCGCGGCTGGACTCGACCTTGCGCCCGCCCTTGGTCATGCCCACGCGCTTGCTGTCGGCGGCCTGCAACCAGCGGCGCAGGCGTGACGGCGGCATGTTCACCGCCGCCTTGAAATCACTGCGGATGGCTTTCTTCTGCGCCTCGTTCAACTCGCTCATTTGCCGCCCTCCTTTTCCAGCGCTTTGACCAGCTCATCCTTCTTCATCCGTGAGCGGCCACGAATGTTCTTGCTCGCGGCGCGCTTCATCAGTTCGGCCTTGGTCAGCCCGCTCAGCGCTGGCGTGCGGTGGTTGGCGGCCTTCTCGGCGACATCTTTCGGCTGCTTGGAGTGCTGGCGCCCGGCGCGGCTGTCCGCACGTTTCTTGCGGGTGCTGCGCGCGTAGTCCTTGTTGCTCAGTTCATCGCGGGCGTTCTTGGGCAGGTAGCGTTCGCCGGTTTCGCCAGAGGGCTTGCCGGACTTGGTGTCCCAGTCCTGCTCGGTCCACTGGTGCAGGTGGTTGTCGGCATCCTTGCCGCCCTCGTAACCGCCGCCCTCTTGCTGGTAGAGCTGCACGGCGAGCTGCGCCTTGCGTGCCGACCACTGGCCGGGCTTGCCGCCCTTGTCGCCGTTGGTGACGCGTTTTTTCACCTTGTCCCACAGCTTCGGATCGGTCTTCTTCGCGGTGCTGCTCATGGGGCGTCCTCGATGACTGTCCTGATAGATGACCGCCGCACTGCGAACACCGTTGCCCCTGACGGACAGACGGAACGCCAGCCGCCGCGCAGCGCTCTGAGGACACACCAGGTAACAAGTAACCCGGGGCTAGGGGCCGGTCGGTCGAGGTGGACGACTAGTCTCATCTGCCTACCCCTTTTCGTATGGAGCCCGCCATGCCCAGCCGTCGCCATTTCCTGCAGGGCAGCGCTGCCCTGATGACGCTCGCGGCCAGCAGCCAACTGCTGCCCGGTTTCGCCTTCGCCGCCAACCCTGCCGCGGTGCTGCAGCGCAAGATCCCGTCCAGCGGCGAGAGCCTGCCGGTGATCGGCCTCGGCACGTCGCAGACCTTCAACGTGAGCCTCGACAACGCCGGCCTGAAACCCCTTGACGAGGTAGTGCGCGCCTTTATCAACGGTGGCGGCACGCTGATCGATACCGCACCCAGCTATGGCCGGGCCGAGGCAGTGACCGGCGAGCTGCTCAAGCGCACCAAAACCCAGGGCAAGGCGTTTCTCGCCTCCAAGCTGTCGAGCACCGGGCGCGAGCGCGGTCTGGCGCAGTTCGAGGCCAGCCTCAAGGCGCTGCAGACCGACAAGATGGACCTCCTGCAAGTGCACAACCTGCAGGACACCACCACCCAGTTGGCCCTGGCCCGCGAGCTGCGTGCACAGGGCAAGGTGCGCTACATAGGCATCACCCATTACATCGAGTCGGCCCATGACGATCTGCTCGCCGTGCTGGCCAAGGAGAAGGTCGACTTCGTGCAGCTCAATTATTCGGTGGGCGAGCGCAATGCCGAGAAACGCCTGTTGCCCTACTGCCGCGACAACGGCATCGCCACGCTGATCAACCGGCCGTTCCAGCGCGCGCAGCTGCTCGGCAAGGTCAAGGGCAAACCGCTGCCGGAATGGGCCAACGAGATCGACGCGACCTCCTGGGCGCAGTTGCTGCTCAAGTTCATCCTCGCCGACGAGGCCGTGACGGCGGTGATTCCGGCCACCTCCAACCCGCGCTACATGGTCGACAACCTCAAGGCCGGCCAGGGTCGCCTGCCCAATGCCGAGCAGCGCGAGCGCATCGTCCAGGCGTTCAGCTGATCCGCAGGGTTTGCGCGGACATACACTGGGTTTCCACGGCGCTTGTCACACCCGCTACGGTGGAGTATTTCTCACCCGCTGAGTCCTCGATACCACGGAAGCCCTTTGATGCCCCCCGACGTCACCGCTCCACGCGCCACCACTGGCAAACCGACTGGCCGCATCCGGCAGAAGAACGAAGAAGCGATCATCGCCGCCGCCGTAGACCAGTTTGCCCGCCACGGCTTCAAGGGCACCAGCATGAACACCATCGCCCAGGCGGTAGGCCTGCCCAAGGCCAACCTGCATTACTACTTCAGCAGCAAGCAGGGTCTGTACCTGGCCGTGCTAAGCAACATCCTGGAGATGTGGGACAGCGCCTTCGACAGCATGAGCGTCGATGACGACCCGGCCGAGGCGCTGGAGCGCTATATCCGCGCCAAACTGGAATTCTCGCGCCGTTACCCGAAAGCCTCGCGGGTGTTCGCCATGGAAGTGATCAGCGGCGGCGCCTTTCTGTCCCAACACCTCGGCGCGGATCAGCAGGGCTGGTTCCGCGAGCGCGCGGCGATCTTCGAGCAGTGGATCGCGGCCGGCAAGATGGACGCCGTCGACCCCACCAACCTGATCTTCATGATCTGGAGCAGCACTCAGTATCACGCCGACTTCGCCTCGGAGATCTGCCGGGTCACCGGGCGCTCGCGCCTGACCAAGCCCGACTATCAGGCCGCGGCGGACAACATGGTGCGCATCATCCTCAAGGGTTGCGGGCTGAAGCCGAGCGTCTGATGCCCTACCTGCTACTCGCCCCTTGCGATTACCGCGAGGAGATCCGCAAGAGCCGCTTTCTCGCACGGGCCCGCGCCATCACCAGCGCGGCCGATGCTCAGGCGTTCATCGACGAAGTCAGCGACCCGGCCGCCTCGCACAACTGCTGGGCCTGGAAGCTCGGTCAGCAATACCGCTTCAGCGACGATGGCGAACCCGGCGGCACTGCCGGCCGACCGATTCTCGCCGCCATCGAGGGCCAGGGCTTCGATGGCGTGGCCGTGGTGGTGACACGCTGGTACGGCGGCATCCAGCTCGGCACCGGCGGCCTGGCCCGCGCCTACGGCGGCAGCGCCAACAAGTGCCTGCAGAACGCCGAGCGCCAGGAGCAGGTGCCGCGCACCGCCTGCACCTGCCATTGCGGCTTCGCCGAACTGGCGCTGCTCAAATCACGCCTGGCCGAATTCGACGCCGTGCTGGAACAGGAAAACTTCGATGCCGAAGGCGCCGAACTGCACCTGGCCGTGCCACAAGCGCAGATCGAAGGCCTGCAACGCCTGCTTGCCGACATCAGCCGCGGGCGCAGTAGACTGCGCATCATCGAGTGACCATCGCCCACTTGCCATGGAGCCGCCATGAAGCCCCATCTGCTGATTCTCAACCCGCTCAGTGACGCCAGCCTGGCGCGCATCGCCGAACACTATCAGATCACCCATGCACCGAATGCCGAGGCCCGCGAGGCGGCCATCGTCGAGCACGGCGCAAGCATCGAAGCAGTGCTGACCATCGGCACCATCGGCCTGACTGGCGAGGAAATCGCACGCCTGCCCAAACTGCGCTTCGTCGGCACCCTGGGTGTGGGTTATGAAAAGGTCGATATCGAAGCCGCCCGCGCTCGCGGCATCGCCCTGAGCAACGGCGCAGGCAGTAACGCTGTCTGCGTCGCCGACCACGCCATGGCCCTGCTGCTGGCGGCGATCCGCGACGTACGCCGCCTGGACAACGCCTGCCGCGCGGGCATCTGGCGCGACGCCCTGCCGATGACCGACGGCGTCAGCGGCAAGCGCCTGGGGATTCTTGGCCTCGGCGCCATCGGCGAACAGCTCGCCCGCCGCGCGGCGGCCTTCGATATGCCGGTGGGCTACCACAATCGCTCACCAAAAGCGGACAGCCCGCACCGCTACTTCGCCAGCGTGCGGGAATTGGCCGAGTGGTGCGACTGTCTGGTGGTCGCCATCCCCGGCGGCGTCGCGACTCATCACCTGGTGAATGCCGAAGTGCTGGATGCGCTGGGGTCGCAGGGTTATCTGGTCAACGTGGCGCGCGGCAGCGTGGTGGACACCGCTGCATTGGGCACCGCACTGCGCGAAAAACGCATCCGCGCCGCGGCGCTGGACGTGTACGAAAGCGAGCCGCTGCCGCCCACTGAACTACTCGACCTCGATAACCTGACCATCACCCCGCACGTCGGCGGCAACTCACCCCAGGCGCTGGAGCAGTCGCTGTCGCAGTTTCTCGACAATATTGGTCGGCATTTTCGGGGAGAGGCGTTGCTGACGCCGATCTAAGCTGGGCATGGATTGGCTGCAGGCGGGTGAACTAATCCCCTCACCCGTTAAAAAATTGGTGGGCTATCGCCCACCCTACGATTGAACAATGTGGGTTCCCACTGGGTAATAGACCGTAGGATGGGTGCAACCCATCACCTAAAAATGCCCAGCTCGTAGGGTAGCTAGGGCTGCGTAGGTGCAACCCATCAAAAACCACCCGCGCCCGATCAAAGCACCCTACCCGCCCCCACTCACCTGCAACCCAATCCCCAGCGCCTTGGCCAGGGATAGCGGCAACAGCAAGGTATCGAGCAAGGCGCTGGCCGGCAGATCGACGCCGGCGTAGCGCGGCGCCTCGGCACCGAAGCGCTCCACTGGGCAGCAACCGCCCTGCAGCGCGTACCAGTCCAGCCGAGTGCCGGCATATACCACCGGCGCGCCCGGTTTGTTGGCATCCAGCGTGCGCGCGGTGGCGCAGCCGCCGAGTTGCAGGCAGGCGAGCAGCAGGAGCCAGCCGGCGTACTTATTCATCGCCACTGTTGAGATGATGCTCGCCCCAGCGCGGCAGCATGTCCTGGGGGATATTCAGGCAGTTGAGGATGCGCGCGACGATGAAGTCGACCAGGTCATCCACAGTTTGCGGCTGGTGATAGAAGCCCGGCGAGGCCGGCAGGATGGTCACGCCCAGGTTGGAGAGCTTGAGCATGTGCTCCAGATGAATGCTCGAATAGGGCGCCTCGCGCGGCACCACAATCAGTTGGCGGCGCTCCTTGAGGGCCACATCGGCGGCGCGCTCGATCAGGTTGTTGCAGGCACCGGTGGCAATGGCCGACAGGGTGCCGGTGCTGCACGGCACCACCACCATGGCCGACGGCGCGCCGGAGCCGGAAGCCACCGGCGCCATCCAGTCCTCTTTGCCGTAGACGCGAATCTGCCCGTCGGTGGCGCCGGTGTATTCGGTCAGAAAGGCCTGCATGGCCTGGGGCTTGGCTGGCAGGTTGACGTCCGTCTCGGTGGCCATCACCAGTTGCGCAGCCTTGGAGATCAGAAAGTGCACTTCCCGATCCTCGCGCACCAGGCAATCGAGCAGGCGCAGGCCGTACTGGGCGCCCGAGGCGCCGGTCATAGCAAGGGTGATACGTTCAGGGCCGCTCATCTATAAACTCCTTGGGAAGGGATCGGGCTCTGGCTTGCAGCAGGCCGCCAAACAAAGCAAACAGGTTGATGCCCAGGTAGATACTCCCCCCGAGTACGTCTTCACTATGGTCACGCAGGCTGTCGATCAGCAGATAGATGACCCATAAGACCACGCCACCTTGCAGCCACAAGCAAAAGCGCACCAACCGAGGCGTGCCCCAGCGCACCAGCAAGAAACACAATATGGGGGCATAAATGATAAGCAAGGCGGGAATCGCGATCGCCTCCAGGAACATATCCGGTTTCATGATCACAAGGCCGAACGTGCTGAGCACGACAAAACCCGTATAGAGCAGATTGGGCAGCTGATAAAACCAACGCAGACCGCGAGTCCCGGGCATTGCCTCTGCAACAGTCGAACTGCTGGGCGGGCGATAGGGATTGAAGTCGCTCATGTCCACTAGCTCGGCTCAGCCGCCAGCGCCGTGGCCAGCTTGCCGTGCAAGCCGCCAAAACCACCGTTGCTCATGATCACCACCTGGGTGCCGGGGCGTACCCGCGCCTTCACGCCATCGATGATCGCTTCCAGGGAGTCGCACACCTGGGTGGGGTTGGTGGCGCCGGCAACGGTGGCCGCCAGGTCCCAGCCCAGGTTCGGCGGCGCGTACCAGAACACTGCATCGGCCTGCACGGCTGACTCGGCCAGGCCATCACGGTGTGCGCCGAGCTTCATGGAATTGGAGCGCGGCTCGATGATCGCGATGACCTGTTCGTCGCCGACCCGCTTACGCAGGCCGTCGAGGGTGGTGGCGATGGCGGTCGGGTGGTGGGCGAAATCGTCATAGACGGTCACGCCATTCACTTCGGCGACCTTTTCCATGCGCCGCTTGGCGTTGATGAATTTGCCCAGCGCCTCGATGCCCAGCGCCGGCACCACGCCGACATGGCGCGCCGCCGCCAGCACGGCCAGGGCGTTGGCGACGTTGTGCTGGCCGGTCAGTTGCCAGTCCACCACGCCTTCGACCTTGCCGTCGAAGCTCACTTCGAAGCGCGAGCCATCGGCGCTGAGCAGGCGCGCCTGCCATTGCCCGCCTTCACCCGTGGTCTGCACGGGCGTCCAGCAGCCCATCTGGATCACCCGTGCCAGAGCGGTTTCGCTGGCCGGATGGATGACCAGGCCTTCGCTGGGGATGATCCGCACCAGGTGATGGAACTGCCGTTCGATGGCGGCCAGGTCCGGGAAGATATCGGCGTGATCGAATTCCAGGTTGTTGAGGATCGCAGTGCGCGGGCGGTAGTGGACGAACTTGCTGCGCTTATCGAAGAAGGCGCTGTCGTACTCGTCGGCCTCGACCACGAAGAACGGCGTGTCGCCCAGGCGTGCGGAAATCCCGAAGTTCTGCGGTACGCCACCGATCAGGAAGCCTGGCGCCATGCCGGCGTGCTCAAGCACCCAGGCCAGCATGCTCGAGCTGCTGGTCTTGCCATGGGTGCCGGCCACCGCCATCACCCAGCGGCCCTGCAGCACGTGGTCGGCCAGCCACTGCGGGCCGGACACATAGGGCAGGCCCTTGTTGAGCACGTATTCCACCGCCGGATTGCCACGGCTCATGGCGTTGCCGACCACCACCAGATCGGGCGCCGGCTGCAGGTGCGCCGGGTCGTAGCCCTGCATCAGCTCGATACCCTGGGCTTCGAGCTGGGTGCTCATCGGCGGGTAGACGTTGGCATCGGAGCCGGTGACGCGATGGCCAAGCTCCTTGGCCAGCACCGCGAGCGAGCCCATGAAGGTGCCGCAGATGCCGAGAATGTGGATATGCATGAAAACCTCGAGAACAGGCGCGCCTGGAGGCGGCGAGCCGCGTGAAAACATGGCCGCAGATTAGCACAGCGGCGCCTTTCGCCGTGCCTGCCCGGTAGGGCGAAACGAGCGCCGCGGATGGCACACCGCCGCACGGTAAAGGCTCTGCCCCGCTGGCTTTAGGGCGAAAACTGCACTTTAATCGAAACGCCTGCCGTCTCCACCCGACAGCCAAACGAGGCCCTCGCCCATGCGCATCGTGCAAGCCACCCTGGAGCACTTGGATCTACTCACCCCGTTGTTCGTTCGCTACCGCGAGTTCTATGGCGAAAGGCCGTTCCCCGACTCCTCGCGCAAGTTTCTGGAAACCCGCCTCAAGCGCGACGAATCGGTGATCTACCTGGCCCTGGCCGACGACGATGACAAGCTGCTGGGCTTCTGCCAGCTGTACCCGAGCTATTCGTCGCTGTCGCTCAAGCGCGTGTGGATCCTCAACGACATCTTCGTCGCCGAGGACGCGCGCCGCCAACTGGTCGCCGATCGCCTGCTGCAGACCGCCAAGAAGATGGCCAAGCAGACCCAGGCAGTGCGCATGCGCGTGGCCACCAGCCGCGATAACGAGGTGGCGCAGAAGGTCTATGAGTCGATCGGCTTCGTCGAGGACGAGCAGTTCAAGAACTACGTGTTGCCCATCAACAGCGAGTAACGTCCGCTGCTTGCGGTCGGCGGGCGGCCTGTTATGGTGACGGCCACTCTCCCACCGAGCCGTTTCCATGTGGTCGTTTAGCGCCTGGCGCCGTCGTCGCATTCTCTCCCGTTACCCCGTCAGCGCCAGCAGCTGGGCCACGGTGCGCCAGCGCCTGCCGATACTCGACGGCCTCAGTGCAGAAGAAGAGCAGCTGCTGCGCGAGCGCGCCGTGCTGTTTCTGCACGCCAAGCACCTGACCACCCTGCCCGGCCTCAAGCTGGACGCCGAAGACCGCCTGGCCCTGGCGACGCTCGCCGAACTGCCGCTGCTGGGCCTGGCCGACCTGAACTGGTACCAGGGCTTCCACGAGGTGATCCTCTACCCGGATGACTTCGTCAGCCCGCAGCGCCACCGCGACTCCGGTGGGATCGAACACGAATGGGACGGCGAACACAGCGGTGAAGCCTGGCAGCAGGGCCCGGTGATTCTCGCCTGGCCGGGCGTGCAGGCCAGTGGCGGCTGGGAAGGCTACAACCTGGTGATCCACGAGCTGGCCCACAAACTGGACATGCTCGGCGGCGATGCCAACGGCCTGCCGCCGCTGCACAGCAACATGGACGTGAAGCAGTGGGCCAACGCCATGCAAAAGGCCTTCGACAGCCTGAATGCCGAGCTGGATGCCGACGAGCAGGCGCAAACCGCCATCGACCCCTACGCCGCGGAAAACCCGGCGGAGTTCTTCGCGGTCACCAGCGAATACTTCTTCAACGCCCCCGACCTGCTCGACGAGGCCTTCCCGGCCGTCTACGAGCAACTGCGCCTGTTCTATCGGCAAGACCCATTGGCACGTTTGCGCCGCCTGCAGGTCGAACACCCGGACTATCAGCAAGCCACGCCCGCACCCGCCGATACGCCAGATGGCTGTAATGGCAACGACGCGGGAATCCACCTATAATCGCGCCACTTTTTTTGGCGCACATCAGGGAGTCACCCATGAGCTACAGCAAGGTTCCGGCTGGTAAAGACCTGCCGAACGACATCTACGTCGCTATCGAAATCCCGGCCAACCACGCGCCGATCAAATACGAAATCGATCACGACACCGACTGCCTGTTCGTCGACCGTTTCATGGCCACCCCGATGTTCTACCCGGCCAACTACGGTTTCATCCCGCACACCCTGGCCGACGACGGTGACCCCCTCGACGTGCTGGTCGTGACTCCGTACCCGGTCGCCCCAGGCTCGGTGATCCGCGCCCGTCCGGTCGGCATCCTGCACATGACCGACGAAGCCGGTGGCGACGCCAAGCTGATCGCCGTACCGCACGACAAGCTGACCACCATCTACAAAGACGTTCAGGAATACACCGACCTGCCCCCGCTGCTGATCGAGCAGATCAAGCACTTCTTCGAGAACTACAAGGATCTCGAGAAGGGCAAGTGGGTCAAGGTCGAAGGCTGGGGCAACGCTGACGCGGCCCGCGCCGAGATCACCAAGGCGGCTGCTGCTTATCAAAAGTAAGCACAACCTGCCTAAGGAAAGCCGGCCACAAGCCGGCTTTTTTATTGCCTGTAGAAAAGCCTCAGCCCAGTTCTCGGGCTTCGTTGAGCATGATGGCGTCGGAGGCGGTGTAGGCGCCGTCCACCGCGATGCTGGTGCCGGACACGAAACTGGCGCGGTCCGACAACAGGAAGGCGACCACGCCGGCTACTTCCTCAGGCTTGCCATCGCGCCCCAGGGGCGTGACTGCCGCCGAGCCGGACGACGCGCCGGTGGTCATGTCGGTCTGGATCCAGCCCGGCGCCACGGCGTTGGCGCGGATGTTACGCGGGCCGAAGTTGCACGCCAGGCTCTTGGCCAGGTTGACCATCGCCGCCTTGGAGGCCGCGTAAGCCATGCTCGCGTAGGCGCCGGAGAAGGCGTCGGTCGAGGAGATCAGCACAATGGAGCCGCCAGACTCAATCTGCGATTGCAGGGCCAGGGTCAGGCGCAGGGTCGAGGTGACGTTGACTTCTAGGGTGCGATCCCAGGTGGTCATCTCGTAAGCGGCGAAGTTCTCAAACTCGATCATCCCGGCGTTGTGCACGATGCCGTGCAGACGAACGCCCTGCAGCTCCTCGGCCAGCCGCGTCTGATCGTCACGCGAGCCGGCATCGTAGCGGTGCAGGGTCACGCGGCGGCCGAGCTGTTCGGCAAAACCGAGCAGGCCCTCTGCAGCTTTTGCATCACTGGCGTAGGTGGCGTGCAGATCGTAGCCATCGCGCAGCAGCAGTTCGGCAATGGCCCGGCCAATGCCGCGTGAAGCACCGGTTACCAGCACGACGGGGACAGATTGTGTGGTCATGGTTATTTCCTGGCTCTGTGATTTGGCTGAGATAGCCTTTAAAACTGATCAACCCAGTGAACTTCATGCCATGGCGCTTTGCAAGCGAATAACCAAATCTGTGATTTAAATGTGATTTAAAAAGCTGATCTACTTGTAAACGAGTGATTGCCAGCAAGCGAAATCAGAAAAAATGGACGCGGCGCCGATCGGTGCCGAAGGCAGGCGTTCACCACCGCCGCGAAGGCGATAGTGAACGTGAGTGCAGCAGGTCAGGCGTTCTTGTCGCCCAGGGTACGGCCGAAGAACGCCAGCATCTGCTTCCAGCCGTGCTCGGCGGCTTGTTCGTCGTAAACCGGAAAGTCCGGCTTCATCCAGCCGTGCTTGGCCGGGTAGGTTTCCGAGCTGAAGGGCACGCCGGCATCACCCAGCGCTTTCTCGAAACGTTCGGCCATTTCCGGCGGGTAGCTGCCGTCGTTCTCGGCCGCGGCGATATACACCTCGGCCTGCAATACCGGCGCCGCGCGGTGCGGACTGTCGGCGGCGTCGGTGGCCAGGTTGCCGCCGTGGTAGCTGGCGATGGCCGCGAAACGCTCGGAGCGTGCACCCGCCGCGGCGATGGCCATGCCGCCGCCCATGCAGAAACCCACCGCGCCGATGCGCTTGCCCTGCACATCGCCACGACTATCGAGGTAGCCGATGTAGGCATCGATGTCGGCCGCAGCCTTGGCGTTGCCGGTGGTGGCCATCAGAGGCCCGACGACGGTACGGAAGTCTCCCTTGAACACTTCCTTGGGATCGAACGGCCCGTAGGCGCCATAGCGGTAATACATATCCGGCAGCAGCACCACGTAGCCGGCGTTGGCCAGGCGCTCGGCCATGCCCAGCACACCCGGACGGATGCCGACAGCATCCATGTAGAAGATGACCGCCGGGCCGCCCTGCCCGCTGGCGGGGGTGAACACGTGGGCCGGGCACTGGCCGTCCGGCGTGGTGATGACGATTTGCTCGTGAGCCATATTGATCCTCCGGTTGGATGCTTGCCGCCAATGCCAGGCGATGGCCGGCATGAATGGGCGAGGTTAGGTATTGGTCAACAGGATGGCAACCTAGTGCCCGGCGATTTTCCGACAGCGCGCCTGACAGGCTGATCGCGTAAGTATCGGTGCGCCACCAGCGGTGGCCCGGCGATAAATTCATCAAGCATTCACAGATTTTAAATAAATTCTTAATAATTGATTTAATTGGATTTTTCCAAAAAAACCAAGGAACCAGCCGACGCCGTCGCCCCACCCATGGCGCATCTTCACCCTGACTTGAAGGTGCTTATGAGTACGCCCGCCTATCGTTCCCTGATCGACAGCTTTTGCAGCCTGACGCGACTGAGCAACCCTCACAGCCTTTACGAACACACCGCCGTAGAGTTCAACGGTATCGATTTCACCCTGTTGCATCAGGACACCCCCAGTGGCGGCCGGATACTGCTGCACGGCGACCTGGGGAACCTGCCTGCCGGGGACCTGGCAACGGCAGCGGCGGCCCAGCGGCTGCTGGAGATGAACTTCCATCTGTTCGACGGCCACGCCGGGCCGGTTTTCACGCTCAACCCGCAAAGCCGGCGCGTCACCCTTGGGGTCAACCTGCCCCTGCCGGGGCTGCATGCGGAACGACTGGTGGAGTTGCTCGCGGAGCTGGCCGACCTGGCCAGGGCATGGCGTCGTGACTGCTTTCTGGAGCGGCCGCCCAGCGAGCGCCCCATGGCGGATTTGACGCGCTCTGCGCTGCGTAGCTCCTGAGGCCACTGTGATGGAAATCATCCGCTCCAGCACCGGCCCGCAAACCACCACAGCGCTCAGCGCCACGACACGGGAGCAGCTCCAGCGCCCCGACGCGCGCCCTGCGCGAGCGAAGCCCTCGAACCAGCCGCCTCTTACCACCCAACAACGGCTGCAAGCTCAACAACCGCCGCCCCGTAGCCAGGCCCAGTTGTTCGAGACCCTGCACCCCGAGTTGCGGTCGCTGCGCGCCGAGTTTGCCCGGTTGGTCCAGGGCCAGCGGCCGCTGAATTTCTCCCGGCCGATCACGCCCCAGGCTCGCGACGCACAGCGGATTGCCCAGGATCCGCTGCAGTTGAACCGCCAGCGCATGATTCTGGAAGGCCGTGTACTGCTGCTCGATCCACAGCTCGATTTCGAACGCATGAGTACGTTGCTGCATGCCGACCAGCCGGGCCAACTCACCACCGGCATTCCCTATGGAGACAGCGTGGAGCACCTGCTCGGCGAAATCGATCGGCACTACAGCCAGCCCATGCCCGCCGGTCAGGCGGTCTGCGGCGAAGGCTTGCAGGCGCTTCTGGACATCGCGCTCCCACGCATCGCCAGGCATCTGGATGGGCAGGCCGCGCTGTACAACGAAGTGCTGGAGCATTGCTCGCTCAACGCCGAGGAGCGCCGTCAGGTGATCGCGGGCCGTGAAGCCTTCCAGGCCTTGGCCCAGCGCTGGTCGGCGGACATCAAGGAACGCATCCTGGCGACCTGCCAGGCATTGGCAGACGCCAGTCTGCAAGCCGCTGAACGAGATCTGCGCCGCGCCCGCAAGATGCCGGACAAGGCCGAGCGTGACACGCAAACCGCGCACGCCAAGGCGCAGGTCGAACAATGGCGGCAGGTGCAGGCGCACTTTCAGGATGCGTTCGCTTCCGTGCACGACAGTGCCCTGCAGGACAGCCTCTACCGCATGGATCTGGAACAGCACCTGCAAACGCTCGACGAGCAGAATCGCGGCCTGTTCACCAGCGCCCAGGTATTCATCGCCGCGGCCATTCCACAAGGTTTGGCCTCGTGCCTGCAATTCGTACTGGCCAGGGCCTATGTCGACCCACGCCTGTCGTTGTTCGACCTGGCCAGGCAGTCCGCCGCGAGCGGCGCCGCCGTAGGCGCGGTGCACGAAACACTGGACAATTTCATCAAGCCGGCAGCCCGGGAAATGCTCGCCAGCGTCGGCGCCCACGAATTGCGCAAGGTCGACCCACGGGAAGTGATTCCCGGCCCACACCGCGCCACGACCGAGGGCGGGCGCTATCGCGAGTTCAACGATGCCGAACTGCAGGCCGCGTCCCAGCCGCTGGAGCAGGCGCGAAAAGGCTTCATCAACGCGCAGCAGGATTATTACAACGGCACGCTCATGGGTGACGGCATCACCTTCGCCACCCAAGGCGGTGCCCAGGTCGTACGCCGGCTGCTGGAGCTGACCACGACCCTGCCCGCCGCCGGTGTGGCGGCGGGCATGGCATCCTCGTTCATGGGCGGCGCGGCGATGTCCGGACTGCAGGCCTTGGGCCAGCAAAACAAGCACTTCGATCACGACGGTCGCAGTCTGCCCACCCATGTGCCCGAACGCCCTCCCGAGGCGAATCTCGACGCACGGTTGGCATCGGTCTGGAACAAGGGACTGAGCAGCGCGGATCCTCGTCTGCCCAGCAGCCGCGAAGCCTATACCAGCAAGGTCTATAGCGCATCGGCAGCGATGATGTTCTTCAACGGCATGGGCAAGGCGATTAGCCGGGTCGGCGTCGACACGACGGCAGCCAAGGCCGGTTCGGTACTGATGACAGGTATCCAGGCGGTCGGCTTTCTGGCGCCCTTCTATGCCAACAAGCAGTCACGCGATGAAGCCAGGCTCGATGACAGCTCGCGGTTTGCCAGCGCCGTCGAGAACATTCGCTACCCTGATCGCGAGCACCTGCCCCACGGCACTCGCCCCGCGACCAGCGCCCGGACGGTGGAGAATGGCTATCACCGCCTGCGAGGCCTGCAGCAAGCGCTCCCACAGGCCGGGGTAGTGGCGACCGAGGCGCTGGTAAGCAAAACCCTGAGCGGGCTCGCCAGCCTGGGCGAACAGGTGGCACGCCAGGTCAACGCACGTCGCGAACGCCCCGCACCCGCGGACATCGAGATGGGCGAGAATGTCGCGGGCCAACGGGAACGGGAGAATTGAGTGCAAGTGCGTGCCTGGGCGTGTTTTCGCGTGCCATCAGGCTATCGACCACTCGCTCACCGCGCGCCTTCAGGTTTTCTTCAGCGCCTCATCCTCGAAGCGCGCATCGTCAAAACCGGCCTGGGCGCAAAGCTCGCCGGGTGGCACGTAGGTTCCTGACTGGTTGTCGTAGTGGCTCACCTGGCCCGCGATAAATTCGACGCGCCCCGCGTACATGACTTCCTCGGCCCTACCGGCCAATTGGAAATGCGCATTCTGGCCATTGACCGCGTTGCCGACGCGCCGGGTACCGTCGAGCAACCTGACGAAGATGAACGAGCCGTGCAGCTTGTCCGTGATGTCGCCGTTACGGATCCAACTGCCGTCGGGAGCCTGGTTGGCGACGATGGCATCGCTCTTCGGCGCGCCATTCTCGCCATGCAATTCGCGCGTTTTTTTCGCCAGCCGAACCTCCATCGGCCCCACGCCACCCGGCAAACCCAGGGCTTGCTGCTGCGTTTGTACCTTGAGCCGCACAGGGGTGAACCCACGCCGGGCAGGCTCATCGTCCGTGATCGCGGCAGCCTCGGCGGTGCGCTTCAGAGCGGTCGACGATTGCGCGGCGCTCTGCTCGACGCGCGCCTGGGCCAGAGAAGTACGCCGCTGCGCCTCGGGAGGCGTCCGCGCAGAGGTCGACGATGTCCCGCGGACCTGCCCGGCATGCACCAGGAGATCGGTCAGTCGCACCAGCGGAGCCCCCTGCGAGTCGAGCACGGCCAGCTCGCTGCCGCGCCCCTCCGGATCGCGCTGGAACGCGACATGCTGGGCACCATGGAGGATCTGCGCGAGTTCGAAACGCCCACCGTGCTCGTTGGCCTCAGCCTTGATCACCGCAACCCCGGAATCGCCGGCCAAGGCGGCACGCGCCCGATCGATCCACTGGCGTTGTAGCGGCTTTAGCGAAGCCGAACGCTCGTCGAGCACACCGCTGGAAAACACGGTGTCGTGCTTCCCAACAATGTGCGACGCGACCTTCAGTTGATCGGAGACGGCGCCACGCGCCTGCTCCGGCACGGACGGGAGCGCGGCACTCTTCCTGGCGGCTGAACCCAGACTGGAAATCACCGGTTGGATACCTCATTCGATTTGGGGCCTTGAGCCCTGGCTGAGCCCAATAGGTGGCAAGCCCGCACCGATCAGTTCCCTTGCCTGAGGCGGCCGACCACGCTCGGAGAGATAGGTGACCGGGCGATGGCAGCGGCATGGAACCGGCCCGGGGCAATCACCACTCACCTTGCGGACCTGCCCGGCGCGACGAGCCCCGCCGCGCCCCCCTCACGTCGATGGAGAACAATAACCATGGCCGTACCTCATCAGTACCGCCAGTTGCTGGACGAAATCCAGCAGCTGACTCTTGTGCCTGAAGCCCTGCTGTCCCCCGAGCTGACCCACCTGAATGTAAGGGGCGTGGACTTTTCCATGCACCCGGTTGGCAACGAGGACGAAGGCCATGTAGCCCTTCACTGCGATCTCGGAGCCCTGCCTGACAAGCGCCGCGAAGAGGCGCTGCTGCGCCTGCTCGATACCAATTTCCAGTTGGTAAGTACCGCTCAAACGGCTGCCTTCTGCCGAAACGAGCACAGCGGCCGCATGATGCTGAGTCTGGCACAACCGCTGGCGAACCTCTCGGGGCAATCGCTACTCGATCAGATGGGTGCGCTGGCCGACTATGCGACCGCCTGGCGGCAAACTTTCTTCCTCGGCAAGCAGGCACCAACTAGCCCGTCCTCCACTACCGGCCAACTGCCTCGCACCGCCAGCACAGGGAGGGCCTTCTGATGCGTACTTCATCGCAGGACAGCCTCCACCGTACACAAGCTGCTCAACAGGCCCAACAAGCCAGTCAGGAACAGCGCGTTCAGCAAGCCGCCGTACAGAATGTCTCGGGACAACGCCAAGGCGTTGTCGAGACCAGCCAGCTTCCAAGAACGTCACCCCCTGCATCAGGGCAACCAACCGAAACCTTTAGCCCGTCTGCTACGCTAATGCGTAAGGCCAGCGCTTTGCATCAGGAAATGCTTGCGCACAACGCGGATCTCAAAAGGCCAGCGAACCTAGATCAGGCCACTCGACGTATGGTGATCGAGGGCCAGTTCCTGCAAGAACATGCGGAGCACGTTAAGCGCACAAAATCCTCTGAATCGCTACCAACGTTCGAAGAAGTGGGGCGGCAGACCAATCTGCAAAGCGCGCTGTTCGAGCAGGTTCAATCCAGCTTTGACAAGCTTACATCCGCGCTTGAAGAGGTGATGCAGAAAAATGGACAAGATCAGGGGCTTGAGCGTGGCATTCTTGCAGTGGCACCCGAACTCAAAGAATCAATGCAGCTGCAGACCGACCTGTTCGCCAAGCGGGTGGCTCATTACGAAGAAGTGTTGAACCAAAGCCCGCCTCTCTCCAAAGAGGATCGCGAAGCCGTTCTGAAGAGTGAGCTGAATTTTTCGTTATATGCCACCCGCCTCGCGTCACACATTCCCAACGCCCTCAATTTCGCCATCACGTCCGCTGAAGCGATCATCGATAAGATGAAGCAGGAACAGCCTGAACCAGCCCAGGCCTCCTCAAGCCGTGACGCAAAGCCAAGCGAACTTGCGCAATGGGAGAAGACCCTGGAAGGGCTGGAAAAATTGCAGGCCGAGTTGCTCCCCGAATTCGAGAACTCAGTTGCCCAGGCCAAACTCGGCAAAGTCATTGATGAGCTGAATGAGAGCAGTGGTAGCGTTACCAATCAGGTCCACGCGTTTACTGTGCAAGCGTTTCGCCAAATGGCGCTCTCAGGTCTTGCACTGGGAGCCGTGAACTCCTTTACCGACTATGCATTATCGAAGTGGCCTGCTGCTCAATTAGTGGTGACGCCGGCTGCCACTGCGCTCGCACATGACATCGGAACCCATACCCTTGCTGCCGCAATCCTTGAGGTATTTGGAGGCGCCACTAAACCGGTCAAAGGATCGGAGGTTTTTCCCGCACCGAACAAATACGTCAGTGAGAACGGCACGGTGCGCCCGCGAAACGAGCAAGAGATGGAGCTCGAACGTGAAAACAACAAGAAAATGCTCACTCAGTTGAAAGAAATCCAAAACGGCCATGCACTTGGCAGTGCAAAGGGAGACTTCAAGTCTTATCTGATGTTCTTTATCGCCCAAGGCACTCGCGCGCTCACATTTTCCAGCATAAATGCTGATCATCCGGGCGGGGCGACAGTCAGTTCGATGGCTGGGGGGGCAGCAATGGGTGGATGGCAAGGCGCGGGAGGATTGCGAGACGGCATGCTCGATCAAGAAGGACGCCGCATCCCGGCCTTTACCATGAGTAACAACCTCTATGACCTGACGCAGGAGCAAAGGGACAAGAAAGCCACTGAAGATATGTCGCTCTCCACACGGTTGAAAGGGGTGGGTAGCAAAGCGATGGAAAACCTCAACTATCTGGATGATGCAAAACGCAAAGCTGTCGACTCCAAGCGAGCAGGCCTCACAACAGGATGGGCCCTGAAACAGGTAATGGAGCCAGCCATCAAGGCCTTGGAGAATAGCTCCCCCGCAGGCAAGCTGGTGGGTCAAGCGGCGGCTATTGCCACGCAATCCCCACTCAATCTGGCCATGTTCTGGATCTCGACCCGTATGAGTGCCTACGCCAAAGCGGCCGAAAGCGCACCCCCTGCAGATGGAGCGCAAGAACGAGGCGCGTCAAAAATGTACGAGAGGACCAGAGGCCTGGCGCATGCAGCGGCCAACCCCAACCAACCGGCTAACAAGCAGACAGCTGGCCAAGGAAGCGCCGCCCGCCTTGTGACGAATGCCCTCGACAGTGCGCAGGCGGCACTCAATATTCCGGCCATGGTAGTGAGTGAAACCCTCGTCGAGCCGGTCAACCAATACATCGCGGGCAAAGTGCGTGCTGGCATTGAGCATCTGAAGGCGAAGCCGGAAGCCGAAACTACTCAACCCCGTGTGAGCGAGCAACAGCCGGCCGAGGAAATCGAAATGCAGACGTCTCCAAAAAGAACCAATCCGTCCCACGATGCATCGGACAGGGTCTGATCGGCTGGACTGAAGGCTACATCAGGCTGCACGCCTCGGGCCGGTAAAAGGGTCCGAGGTTGTTCCGTTAACCCCGTCATGCCCCTCCTCGTCTCACAGCGCCCCCTGACTTCATCCGCTTAAACAAGCCTGCTCTTGTGGCCGCGTGCCTTGCAAATTAGACAGCCCATGCTCCATCGAAAGCTGGGTCTCAACACAGGCACTACTGCGCCAGTTCAGCAGCAGAACCAGAAGCACTTCGCCCCCCCATAAAAGCATCGCAGCAGAATTTCACGCAGGCAGAGCGCCCAGTGCCGCTGCGCCGTCTAAACGGCGACCGTATGCTCCCTGCAGCGCCTGGTGCCTGCTGAACCGGCCCGCATGATAGGGAACCGAATGCAGCCAACTGCCCAACCGTCTTTAGACACGACGTGCAGAAAATCGCCTCGGCTGACAACGCAGGCGGTTTGTTGCAAGAGCATGTGGAACGCCAAAACCGCTGGGAGGTGTTTTGACGGCGGTGTGCCAACGGGCCACAGAAAACAAGATCCCGCCTTGGGCCTTCAGGCTAGGCGTCCCACGTTAGCCGGTCATTTCGCGTACCGCCCCTTTTTCGCGAGCCCGGATTCGGACTTCTCGTTTCTGCCTCAGCCGTCTATCCATGTCGTCCGGTAACTGGATCTTGAGGCCAACTCCAATGCTCAGCAGCAAACCACCCCGGAGCCCAGAACCTCGCTAGGCGGCTGGAGCAGCGGCCTGATCAACCGGGGGCATACTGCCGAGCCAAGCTCGGCCGCCGCCATGCCGGACGCCCTTCAGCAAGTCACCGGCAGTACCGGCAACGCTTCAAGCAGAGACAGCGGCGTCAACGCACATAGCCGCGCCGCCAGCGACGAAGCGGACTCGGACACCGACAGCTTCCACACCGCCGCGCCAGACAGCCAGGCTCACAGCACCAACCGATAACGACGCCAGTGGCCCGGGCAAGCGATCAGGCTTGCCCAGGCCCGTGTGCACCATCGGCTCCGATATGGAACCGCCTGCGACCAGCCACCACTCATCCCTCTAAACCACACCACCAGCAAGGGGACCGACCATGCGGCTATCGAATTCTCCATCACCGAACCCACCAGCCAACCATGGCATGCCTCCCCCGCTACTCCCACAACAGCAGCCGGCGGCTGCAAGACCCAATAGCCAAGGCAGCATCACGTGGTCAGGCTCGCCCGCGACGCATCAGCAACGACCGTCGGACTTACCCCCCGCGGGTGCACAGCGGCGGGACAATACACAGGGGGGAGCAGGCTCGCTGGCGCAAACCCTGATCGGCTGGCTGATGCCCAAGCAGGGCAACGCCGTGAACGAGAAATGTGGTCAACCGCCGGCCGCCAATTGCCAAACGACCGCAACGAGCGGCGAAGGCGAGCAACAGATGCCTTTCGAGGAGGTGATATCGATTCTCGGCCGTCACGAGGGTCTGCTTAAAGCCCCCCAGGATCGTGAGGGCCTGGAAAAACTTCGCGATGACGACAAGACGCCGAGCGACGCTAAACAGGCCCTCAGCGCTTTGCTGGATAACAAAGCTTACTTCGCCGCATTCGATGGCGCCAAAGAAGGAAAAACGGACGGCAAGATCAGCGCCAAGGACGTGCAAAAGCTGCAGGAGCGTCCGGAGATGCGTGTCTATGCCGACTTCAAGGCGGCTCAGTTCACCGACAACTACGTACCGTCCGATGCGCCGCCCAACTCGCCGGCACGGGCCATGACGGCCAACGACGCCATGCGCGAGCTGTTCCGCTACTCGGAGAGCCTGCCCAAGAACATCAGCCTGGAAACCCTGCAGAACATCGCCGACGGCTCTGAGAAAATGGACAAGTGCCCGCCACAGCTGGCGGCCGCGGCCAAGTTCTTTGTGCAGAACCCGGACCAGTGGCAGGCGTTCTCCGGCAAGGACAACCCTACCCACAGCGTCTCCCGTGATCGGCTATGCGACCTGGCGTCCTTCAACGTCAAGCTGTCCCCTCAGGAGCGCAAGGCGCTAGACACGCTGGACGCCAACCGTGACATCTTCTTCAAGGGCGGTGGCATCAAGACCGACAAGCTGGAGTCGATCGCCAACAACAAGGAGAACAGCAAGGAGGTACGCGACGCCGCTAACCTGCTGGCTCAACCCAATTCGATGCTGTTCTCCATGCTCGATAACGCCAAGCATGGCGCGGGTGGAAACTTCTTCAACAAGGCCAATGACCGCAACATCAGCACGGGCGATCTCGATGCCTTTCTCAAGAAGGGTAGCAACCAGGTGGCCGAACCGCCTCGGGCCTCGATGCGACCAGTGGAATCGGCCCAGCGAGCCATGGTCCAGGGGCAGGAAAGTCAGCCCGACCCGAAAAAGGAAAAGGGCGGCGGCTTCACCAAACTGCTCGAGGCGCTAAGCTACCTGACTATGTTCATTCCCGGCATCGGCATGGCGGGGGCAGCGGCCGCCGCGGGTCGCATGATCGGCACCGTGGTGGGACGCTCCGTGGCCACCTCGGCTACACGCGAAGCCGTGACCCAGGCCGGT
Source organism: Phytopseudomonas straminea (assembly GCF_900112645.1). Lineage (GTDB taxonomy): Bacteria > Pseudomonadota > Gammaproteobacteria > Pseudomonadales > Pseudomonadaceae > Aquipseudomonas > Aquipseudomonas straminea. The sequence continues at coordinate 157,826 of NZ_FOMO01000006.1, forward strand.
ACGCAGACCACACGCCAGGCGCTCAGCGAGAGCGCACGGCAGGGTGGCAGAGAGGGCCTAAAGGATGGGGTTCGGGATGCCGGGATCGACATGGCCAAGGACCTAGGCAAGGAAGGCTTGAATCGTTACCGAGATCGCAATGAGGAGCCGGCACCGGGCAACCCCAACCTGGAGCAACCTCGAGTCTGGGCACAAAGCTGATAGCCTCACCCGCAAGCCAACGGCTTTCTGGTCCTGCATTTCTTCAGTGCTAGACAGCTAGCAGCGCTGGCAGTTCGGCGGGTCTCGACTCAAGGGGTTGAGCCCGCCGGATATCAACGCCTGACAACCCCTCTCAGGCAAACGGATCAATCGAACGACGCAACTGCTCCCGCGCCCTCGACAGCCGCGAGCGCACGGTGCCAATCGGTACGCCAAGGCTCTGCGCCGTTTCCTGATAATTGCCGTCCATCACCAGGCTGACATGGATCACCTGGCGCATGGCCGCGGGCAATGTCTGGATGGCCTCCACCGTGCGCTGCAACTGCCGGCTTCCGTCAACGCACTGACCAATGTCGATGTGCTGCTCGTGCGCCACATTGGTCTGGTCGTCGAGGCTCTCCTGATAAGGCTGGTTGTAGGTGCGCCGGAAATGGTTGCGGATCAGGTTCAGGGCGATGCCGCACAGCCAGGTCTCCGGTTTGCTGGCGTGCTGAAACTTATGCTCGTTGCGCAACGCTTCGAAGAACGTGCACTGCAGGATGTCATCGGCATCGTCGGGGTTCATCACGCGCTTGTGCACGAAGGCACGAAGTTTCTGCACCTGGGCCTGGGTCAACTGGCGAATGGCGCTGGGTGTGCGGCTAACGGGCAGAGGCGTGGCATGGCGAAGGGAGAGATTAGCGGACATGGGATTCTCCTGTGTAGGGACCAGGAGCTATAGCTACATGCATGCCATCTCAATTAGCCGCTATAAGCCAATGATTTATAAGTAAATACTAATTAACCATCGTGTCATCTTGAGCAAGATCCTGCGCTAGCGGACAGTTTCCTGAACGAATTTCTGCACACGGCAACTTGGGGGAACCGGTTCGGCTCCCACGCCACTCATTGAGCATTCGTTCTTCCAGGCTGCGCCATGATCAACCGTGCTCAATCCACCACTGCGCCCACGCGCCTGCCGCCGACCACACCGGGATCGGCGGGGCCCTCAGGCACGCCAGGGCAACAGGGTGGCGCGCAGGCGGCAGGCACCACGGCGCAGCAGGTTTCCAGCTTCAATGCCGAGCTGAGTCAGGTCAGCATCCGCCTACACAAGCGCAACCTGCGCTTCAAGGCCCTGCAACTGCAGTCGCAGAAAGTCCTGCAGTACAAACTGTACAAACAGCTGCTCACGACCCTGGAGTCGAAGGCCGACCAGTTGCGCCAGAGCGCCCGCAGCGACGGCGGTTTCCGGCAGGTTTTCGATAGCTCGCGGCACGACCTCGGCCAGGCGCTGAGCCTGCTGCGCATTGCCGAACGACGAGCGCAGCAGGAGCGCTCGTTCGAGGAAGCCAGGAAGCTGCAGGCATTGCGGCTGCAGTTCGCTGCACAGCACAAGCAGCAGGCTCGGTTACTGCGCGCCCGGGTACCGTTCGCCTCGGCAGTCGCCGATCCGCGGCGCCGCGAGAGCGCACGCAGCCTGTCAGGAAACGGCCAGGTGAACCTGCTGGAACTGACCCGGATGATCAGCGAACGGGAAGACCAAGACAGCGACGGCGACCACGGCTTCGACGCCCAGCTCAGCGACCTGCTGGTGGAAACCAACCACTTGGTGACCACCGCTAGGCCCAAGCAGCAACACGAAGCGCTGAAGAACATCGAGCGCACCACCTTCCTGAAACAGTTCTATGGCAGCTGCGCCCACATGCGTAACGAAATGCTGGCCAAGAACCCGGGATTCGAGATGAAGACCTCGGCATTCGTGAAGGCCCTGCAGAAACTCATCAGCGACGGCATGCAACCCAAGGAAACCCTGCAACTGGTGCAGGAAGTCGGCGGCCGCCAGCTCGAACATCAGCTGGCGTTGGTCAATCGCCTGCTGGCCCTGCTCAAGGAGCTGAAGTACATGAACTGGAACGACAACAAGAGCCGGCAAAAAGCCCTCGATAACCTGCTGCTGTTGTCCACTGCGCTGGTCAATGAAGAACAGCGCCGCTTGCAGGAGGCGATGGCCTGATGACGTACCTCATCCATGTCGCCAACCAGCTCGCCCTGGCGGCCATGCGCCGCTCGGAAATCGTCGGGGCCTTCGTGGTGCTGGCGATCATCTTCATGATGATCACCCCCATGCCGACCTGGCTGATCGACGTGCTGATCGCCATCAACATCTGCATTTCCTGCCTGCTGATCATGCTGGCGATGAACCTGCCGCGGCCACTGGCCTTCTCCACCTTCCCGGCGGTGCTGCTGATCACCACCATGTTCCGCCTGGCCCTGTCGATCTCGACCACACGCCTGATTCTCCTGGATCAGGACGCCGGCCACATCGTCGAAGCCTTCGGCGAATTCGTGGTCGGCGGCAACCTGGCGGTGGGCACGGTGATCTTCCTGATCATCACGGTGGTCAACTTCATGGTCATCACCAAGGGCTCGGAACGGGTCGCCGAAGTCGGCGCGCGCTTCACCCTGGATGCCATGCCCGGCAAGCAGATGTCCATCGACAGCGACCTGCGCGCCAACCTAATCACCGTGCAGGATGCCCGGGCCCGACGCGAGGAACTGGCCAAGGAAAGCCAGCTGTTCGGGGCGATGGATGGCGCCATGAAGTTCGTCAAGGGCGACGCCATTGCCGGGCTGATCATCATCGCCATCAACATGATCGGCGGCATCAGCATCGGCGTGATGCAGATGAACATGAGTGCCGGCGACGCCCTGCACATCTACACCATCCTGACCATCGGCGACGGCCTCATCTCGCAGATTCCCGCCCTGATGATCTCGGTCACCGCCGGCATCGTGATCACTCGGGTGCCGGACGGCAACCCGACGCCGCAATCGAACATCGGCCGTGAAATCGCCGAGCAGCTGACCAGCCAGCCCAAGGTGTGGATCATCTCGGCGGTGGCCATGCTCGGTTTCGCCGCGCTGCCCGGCATGCCGACCGGGATATTCATCACCATCGCCCTGATCTGCGGGTGTGGCGGCGTGCTGCAGATCTACCGCGACAAACCGCAACCGGAGGACGAGCAAGCCCAGTGGGTGGCGCCGGAGCTCAACGGCGACGAGGACCTGCGCACCTTCAACCCCAGCCGCCAATTCGTCTTGCAGTTCCACCCCAACCAGGACCCGCAGCAGATCGCCACGATCGTGAGCGAGATCCGCCAACGCCGCAATCGCCTGGTGGTGCAGTACGGCCTGACCCTGCCCTCGTTCATCATCGAGCAGTCGGAACACATCCCCGAGGACGAATTCCGCTTCTCGGTGTACGAAGTGCCGATGATGCGCGCCACGCTCAGCCACAGCCATGTGGCCGTGGATGCCCAGGCCCTCGACGAGCTCGAACTCGACGAGCTGATTCCTGGCAGCGTCGAGCGCCAGGAGGGCCAGTGGGTCTGGATGCCCGCCGACTCGCCGGTTCTGCACAACGCGGAGCTGGAACAGATCAGCGCCGCCACCCTGATCATCGAGCGCATGGAGCGCACCCTGCATGCCTGCGCACCGCAGTTCATCGGCCTGCAGGAGACCAAGGCGATCCTTGGCTGGCTGGAGTCCGAGCAGCCCGAACTCGCCCAGGAAATGCTCCGGGTGCTGCCACTGGCGCGCTTTGCAGCGGTGCTGCAGGGGCTGGCCGCCGAGTGCGTGCCACTGCGCTCGGTACGGGTGATCGCCGAAACGTTGGTCGAGCACGGCCAGTACGAACGCGACATCGCCATGCTGGTGAATTACGTACGCATCGCCCTGAAGTCGCAGATCTACCACCAGTACGCCACTGCAGAAGGCCTGGAGGTCTGGCTGCTGACCCCCGAGAGCGAGGGTGTTCTGCGCGACGGCCTGCGCCAGACGCAAACCGAAACCTTCTTTGCACTCAGTGATGCGACCAGCCAGTTGCTGCTCCAGCACCTGCACATGGCCTTTCCACAGCGCGCCAGGAAGCGCGCCGTGCTGCTGGTCCCCCAGGATCTGCGCAGCCCCCTGCGCATTCTTCTGCAAGAGGAGTTCTATCACGTGCCCGTGCTGTCCTTCGCGGAGATCAGCAGCTCGGCACAGGTCAAGGTCCTCGGCCGCTTCGAACTGGAGGAAACAGCGGCCCTAGAGAGCGAGCAATACGCATGAACGAATCCGGTAACGACCTGTTTGAACTACGGGTGCTGAACGGCCTTCACCAGGGCGCGGCACTGCCGCTGATTGGCGATCACTGGGCTATCGGCGCCGACGACGAGCTGGACCTCGCGCTGCACGATGCAGGCGTGCACCCTTGCCACTGTCAGCTACGGCGCGACGGCGACGGCTGGCGCCTGGAGGCGGCCGACGGCCACCCCCTGGATATCGAGGGCCATCCGCTGGCCGACCTGCAGCCCCATGCCCAGTTCGCCCTGGGTTCGGTGTGGCTGAGCCTCGCGCCTGCCGAGGCGCCCTGGACCAACCTGCCGATCATCGCCCCCGACGATGGCGCGCAAGGCGCTCAGGGCAACGAGACACCAGGCCCCACTACATCGTCGCCCCGCAGCACCCTACTCAGCCGCGGCGCCTGCATCACGCTGGGGGTGCTGCTGGGCGTGGTGGGCAGTGCCTGGAGCCTGAGCAGCGCGACGCTGACGCCGAGTGCCTCCCCTGCCGCCTCGCCACTCGCCACGCCCGCGGCCCCCCCTGTACAAGATCAGCGGGCAGCCCTTGATCAGCAGAGCGCTGCCCGGCTGCTCAAGACCATGCTCAGCGAGCGCATGCTCGGTGCTGTCAGCCTGGAACACGACGATCAGGGGCTGGTACTCAGCGGTAGCCTGAAGGGCGAGAGCATGCAGGTTTACCAACGCATGCTGCAGCGCTTCAAACAGGATCACCGGGTGGACTTTCGCATCGACGACCGGGTGTTCAATGGCAACGGCGGTCTGCCCTTCGCGATCACCCAGATCATCGGCGGCAGCAATGGCCACCTGGTGATGGCCGATGGGCGACGCATGTACATCGGCGACCGCATCGATGGTATCCGCCTGGTACAGATCGACAACGGCCGCATCCAGTTCGATGGCGAGCAACGCCTGGAGGTGAGCTGGTGAGTGCCCTGCTGCCGGCCCTGCAACAGTGGGAGCAGCGCCAGGCGGCGCGTCTGAACGATTTCAGCGCCGTGCGCGTGAGTGGCAAGGTCACGGCGGTCAGCGGCATCCTGCTCGAGTGCCAGGTACCGGCGGCCAAGGTGGGCGATCTGTGCGAGGTGATCAAGGCGGATGGCAGCCACATTCTCGCCGAGATCGTCGGTTTCACGCCGGACTGCACCTTGCTCAGCGCCCTGGGCACCCCGGAGGGCATTCAGGTCGGAGCCGCCATCCGGCCGCTGGGGATCGCCCACCGCATCGGCGTCGACGAAACCCTGCTGGGCTGCGTGCTCGATGGTTTCGGCCGACCCTTACTGGGCGACGCCCTGGGGGCCTTCGCCGGCCCCAGCGATACCCGCCAGACGCTACCGGTCATCAGCGATGCCCTGCCACCCACCCAGCGCCCGCGGATCAGCCGGCCGCTGACCACCGGTATCCGCGCCATCGACAGTGCCCTGCTGCTCGGCGAGGGTCAGCGCGTGGGCCTGTTCGCGGGCGCAGGCTGCGGCAAGACCACCTTAATGGCCGAGCTGGCGCGCAACATGGGGTGCGACGTGATCGTGTTCGGACTGATCGGCGAACGCGGCAGGGAACTGCGCGAGTTCCTCGACCACGAACTGGACGAGACGCTGCGCAAGCGCTCGGTGCTGGTCTGTGCCACCTCCGACAGATCCAGCATGGAAAGGGCACGCGCAGCCTTCACGGCCACGGCCATTGCCGAGGCGTTCCGAGCCCGCGGCATGAAGGTATTACTGTTGATTGATTCCCTGACCCGATTCGCCCGCGCCCAGCGCGAAATCGGCATCGCCGCCGGCGAACCCCTGGGCCGTGGTGGACTGCCGCCCTCGGTGTATACGCTGCTGCCGCAACTGGTGGAGCGGGCGGGAATGAGTGAAGTCGGCTCGATCACGGCCCTATACACCGTGCTTATCGAACAGGACTCGATGAACGACCCGGTGGCCGACGAGGTGCGTTCGCTGCTCGATGGCCATATCGTGTTATCGCGCAAGCTGGCCGAGCGCGGTCACTACCCGGCGATCGATGTGCCGGCCAGCATCAGCCGGGTGTTGAGCAACGTGGCCAGCCGCGAGCATCAGCGCGCCAACAACCGGCTGCGCCGGCTCATGGCCGCCTACCGCCAGGTCGAGATGCTGTTGCGCCTGGGCGAATACCAGGCCGGGGCCGATCCGGTCACCGATTGCGCCGTGCAGCTCAACGGCGCCATCGACCAGTTCCTGCAGCAGGATCTGCGCGGCCCATGGCCCCTGGAAGACACGCTGGCGGCGTTGAACCAGTTGACCGATGCCTTACCGGAGTGAGCATGGAAAACGATCTGGAAATCGACCCGCAACGTGCCTCGCTGGAGCAGGCCATCGCCCTGCTCAAACCCTTGCGCCAGCACCGCCAGGCACGTGCCGAGCGCCAGCAGCGCGAGGCGCAGCAAACCCTGGAAAACAGTCACGAACAGCTGCAGTACGTCGAGGCGCGGCTCACGCGACAGACCGAGGAGCAGCACGCCCGCCGTGCGCAATTGGCCAGCCAGCACCTGCAGCAGTGCATGGGGTTCGAGGAGGTCGGCCGCTGGCATGATCGCGAGCGCCGCATGCTTGATCACCTGGCTACGCTGCGCCATGAGGTCCACCAGCAGCAGGCCCTTCTCGAGGCCCATCAGGTCCAGTTGCAGCAGGCCAGCAACCAGGCCAGACAGGCGCAGCGCGCCGTGGAAAAACTCGCCTGCCTTACCGAGGCCCTGAACGATGAAAGCTGAAACCGCCGCGGTGCCTCGACGGCCGCAGCCGCCCAGCCCGCCGGCAGCCCACACCCCTGCCCAGGCGCAACCTGCCGCCGCCGGGCTCCAGCAAGGCGGCCCGCTACGGCGTGGCGAAATCGACCTGCGCCTGCTCACACAGGGCGTGGATCTGTCGCCTTCGGCGTTGATGGCCGACGGGCTGGTGTTCGCCCAACTGATCCAGCCGGCGCAGGCAGTATCGGACGAAGGCTCGGGCCTGGGAGGCGGCCAGAGCGCCGCGGCCGGCAAGCCCGATGCCGCCGCGAGCCAGCTGGTCGAAGAATTGGCGCTACGGTTGCCCATCGCGCCCCCAGGCGTGTTTACGGCCACCTTGCTGATGCCCAACCTGGGCCGGATCCAGGTACGTGCCGGCAAACGCGACGATCAGTGGGAGGTGGAGCTGGGTTGCGCCCGCCGGGAAACCTTCGAGCGCCTGCGCGGCCAACGCGGCGCCTGCGAGGCGACGCTGGCCGAGGCCATGGGCAGCCCGGTTCGCCTGGCCCTGGTCGATGAGGCGCTGGCATGACCGCGCTAGCTCTTCGCCAGCTGGCACCGCTGCAGGCCCAGGCCAGCCGGGCCCTGGGCGTGGGGCTGAGCGCAACCTTTCAGGCCCGGGGGCTAAGCGGCGAGCTGCGCGTGACGCCGCTGCCAGCCGAGACGCAGGCCACCCCCGGCACCTGGTTCGACAGCGCCCTGGGGCCCCTGCACCTGAGCGATGCCGGCGCCCTGCTCAGCCTGCTGGGTGAGCTGCCGGTCAGCGTCGCTGGCGAACCCCAGGCCTGGTACTGGCAGGTGATCAGTCAGCAACTGAGCCCGGTGATAAGCACCTGCCTGGCGCCGTTATCAATGCGTGAAAGCGCCCCGTCGGGGGACCTGCAGATGCGCTGCGCCCTGCGCGTGAAGCTGGGCGAGGAAGTCGCCCACGGCCAATTGACGGCCGCCGCGGGCACCCTGCTCGAGCTGTTGCAGGCGCCGTTCTGGCACCCGCTTCACCGCCCGTTTCCGGCCGCCCTGCAGGTGCACGAGCCTCTGATTCTGGGTCGCTGCGAGCTGACGCTGGAACAACTCGCCTCACTGCGCCCGGGGGACGTGGTGGTGCCAAGCGACCCGCACTTCGACTGCGACGGCCAGGGTGCGCTGACGCTCGCCGGCCAGCGCTGGCGCGCGCAGACAACGGCATGCGGAACACGCCTCCTATTGAACCTGGAAATCGACGGCCATGAGCATGACGACCACTGACCCGACCCTGGAAACACCCTACGCCAATGAAGCCATTGAGACCGCCTACCTCGATGAGCGGCCAGACCCGGCGGTGCAACCCGGCGCCCAGCAAACGCCTATCACTCCCGACGATACGGGCGAGGTGGCAGTCGACGGGGCCGATGACGAGCAGCAGGCCTGGGCAGCGGCGCAGCAGTCGACGGACACGGCCCCCGAGGATCTGGCTGACCGGCAGCCTCTCTCGCCTCTCGCGCATCTGCCCCTGGCCCTGACGCTGCGCTGTGGCTCACTGAGCCTGAGCCTGGAGCAATTGCAACGGCTCGACCATGGCGCGGTGCTCGAGGTGCAGGGCGTCACGCCGGGGCAGGCCTGGCTGTGCAGCGGCGAGCAGGTGGTAGCCGAAGGCGAATTGGTCGACGTGGGCGGCCGCCTGGGCCTGCAGATCACTCGCATGGCGTCGCTGACATGATTCTGGACGGGATGAACCCGGTCCTCCTGGCGCTGTTCCTGGGCGCACTGTCGCTGGTGCCCTTCCTGCTGATCGTCTGCACCGCGTTCCTGAAGATCGCCATGACCCTGATGATCACCCGCAACGCCATCGGCGTGCAGCAGGTGCCGCCGAACATGGCCATCTATGGTATTGCCCTCGCCGCCACCATGTTCGTCATGGCCCCGGTGGCCCATGAGATCCAGAAGCGCCTGGAACAGAACCCCCTGGACATGTCCACCACCCAGAACTTGCAGGAAAGCGCTGGCGGCATCATCGACCCGCTGCAACAGTTCATGACCCATAACACCGACCCGGACGTGCTCACCCACCTGCTGGAAAACACCCACCGCATGTGGCCCAAGGAGATGGCCGAAAGCGCCAGCAAGAGCGACCTGCTGTTGGCCATCCCGGCGTTCGTGCTGTCCGAACTGCAGGCCGCCTTCAAGATCGGCTTTCTGATCTACATCCCCTTCATTGTGATCGACCTGATCGTTTCCAACCTGCTGCTGGCACTGGGCATGCAGATGGTGTCGCCGATGACCATCTCGCTGCCACTCAAGCTGCTGCTGTTCGTGCTGGTGGATGGCTGGACGAAGCTGATCGACAGCCTGTTCCTTTCCTACCTGTGAGGTCACCATGGAAGCGTTGGCACTGTTCAAGCAAGGCATGTTCCTGGTCGTCATCCTCACCGCCCCGCCGCTGGCCGTGGCGGTACTGGTAGGGGTGGTCACCTCGCTGCTGCAGGCCCTGATGCAGATGCAGGATCAGACCCTGCCGTTCGGCCTCAAGCTGGCCGCCGTCGGCCTCACCCTGGCCATGACCGGCCGCTGGGTCGGCCTGGAACTGATCCAGTTCATCAACATGGCCTTCGACCTGATCGCCCGAACAGGCGGCCCCCGTTAGATGCCCTGGGACACGCAAAGCGCCTTCGAGCTGCTGCAAGGCATCGGCCTGGCCGCGGCGCGCCTAGTGCCCTGCATGTTTCTGGTACCCGCGTTCTGCTTCAAATACCTGAAGGGCCCCCTGCGCTACGCGGTGGTCATTGCCGTGGCCCTGATCCCGGCACCGTCGATCAGCGCGGCGCTGGACGGCCAGGACTCGAACCTGGGCTGGATAATTGGCCTGCTGTTCAAAGAGGTGGCTCTGGGCGCACTGCTGGGCGTGCTGCTGTACATGCCGTTCTGGATGTTCGCCTCGGTGGGCGCCCTGCTCGACAGCCAGCGCGGCGCCCTGAGCGGCGGGCAGATCAACCCCGCACTAGGGCCGGACGTGACCCCCATGGGCATGCTGTTTCAGGAGGCGATGATCATGCTGCTGATGGTGATTGGCGGGCTACCGCTGATCCTGCAGGTGATCTGGGACAGCTACCTGATCTGGCCACCCACGGCCTGGCTGCCGACTCTTACCCAGGATGGCCTGATCATCCTGCTCGAACAACTGAGCCGTACGCTGCACCACATGCTGCTGTACGCCGCGCCCTTCATCGCGGTACTGCTGCTGATCGAAGCGGTGATGGCGATCATCAGCCTGTACGCACAACAGCTCAATGTGTTCATCCTCGCCATGCCCGCCAAAAGCATCGCCGGCATCGCCTTCCTGCTGATCTATCTGCCGACGCTGCTGGAGCTGGGCAGCGGTGAGCTGCAGCACCTGAGGGTGATCAGCGATCTGCTCCAGCACATCGTAGGGGTACCGGAGCCGTGAGTGAGAAGACCGAAAAAGCCACGCCCAAACAGTTGCGCGATGCCCGTGAGAAGGGGCAGATCGCGCAGAGCCAGGACGTCAGCAAGCTGCTGATCCTGCTTCTGGTCAGCGAGGTGACGCTGGGCCTGGCGAACAGCAGCATGGACAGTCTCAAGCAACTGATGGAGTTGTCGGTCAATGCAACCCAGCAACCCTTCGAGCGGATCGTCGAGCAACTGGTCACCGAAGCCATCGCGGTGATGCTGCCCTTTCTCGCCTTGAGCGTCGGCCTGGCGATGCTGATGCGCCTGGCGGCCGGCTGGGGGCAATTCGGTTTCCTGTTCGCGCCCAAGGCGCTCAAAGTCGACTTCAACAAGCTCAACCCCTTCGCCCAGCTCAAGCAGATGTTCTCCGGGCAGAACCTCTCCAACCTGTTGATGAGCGTGCTCAAGGCCATCGTCATTGGCTACACCCTCTACCTGTTGCTGGAGCCGGAACTGGGAACGCTGATCCTGCTGGCCAACTCCGATCTCGACACCTACTGGCAGTCGCTGCTGCAGGTGTTCCGCCACATCCTGCGCATCACCCTGGGGTTGCTGCTGGTGCTGGCGGCCATCGACTTCGGCCTGCAGAAATTCTTCCATGCCAAGCGACTGCGCATGAGCCACGACGATATCAAGAAGGAATACAAACAGTCCGAGGGCGACCCCCACGTCAAGGGCCAGCGGCGCCAGTTCGCCTTCGAGATTCTCAATCAGGAACCCGAAGCCGCGCCGCGCCCGGTGCAGGAAGCCGACGTATTGGTGGTCAACCCGACCCACTACGCCGTCGCGCTGTTCTACCGGCCCGGCAAAACGCCCCTGCCGATGATCCACTGCAAGGGCGAAGACGACGACGCCCTGGCACTGATCGCCCAGGCCAAGGTCGCCAAGGTGCCGGTGGTGCAGAGCGTGTGGCTGGCACGCACCCTGTACAAGACCCGGACCGGCCGCTACATCCCCAGGGCCACCCTGGAAATGGTGGCGCAGATCTACCAGTTGGTGAAGCAGCTCGACGAGGTCGACGACCAGGTGATTCGTACCGATCACCTATGAGTACGCCCTGAACAGCAGCCCCCGGCGTGCTGTTCGGGCACCGGACAAAGTCTCGGGTCAGGCGGCGCGAGGATTGCGCATCAGGTATCGATCAACGTCCTTGCCGTAAAAATCAGGATTCACCTGCCGCCCAAACACGGGATCGAAATGAGCGAGGCGGCCTTCGTTATCCCGACAGGAAAGAATGGTATGCCGCATGAAATCGACCGTATCGGTCGCCTGCCGAACGGAAGCGCCTGGAACATCGGCAACGGAGAAACTCATGGGCGTTGAGAACTCATGGCGTGCAAGATCGTGACTGCCCGCCGCTTGCGCCAGCATTTCAAAGACGGTCGAAAACGTCTCACAGTCTCCCTGTGGCGTCGTCACCATATCGAAGGGGTCTCGCTTGACATCGGCGTGGTAGGAAAGCAACTGAAGCGTTTGATTTTCGCGAGCCAGCTGCGCCAAAAGATCCATGGATGACTCGAACGCCGTTATCCGCGAAAACAACGGATGGTAAAAATCTGCAAACTTCCTGGCTTGGTCGAGCTCAAGCCGATTCTTTTGAATAAGGAACTTGTTCCATTTTGGTATCTCGCGTGACTCGACGATCTGTAGGCGGTCGTTGGCGATTTTATCCAGATTCGCCCTGGCCTCCTGCCGTAAATCAGATCCGCTGGTTTCGGCGTTTTCAGCACCTCGCCCGAGCCCTATTAACACGCTGTTGAGCATCGTTCTGGCTTGAGACGAGTTGCCGTGACTCGGTACGTGTGGCCTGTGGACGACCACTCGCTCATGGCTCGGTCGACTGGCGCCTGATGACCGAGAGGCCTGGCCATGATCGATGCCGATGTGTGCGCTGGCCTGCAGATCACTGACTTGAGCGGTGGGTGGTGACACGGGGATCGTGAGGCACTGAGGGGGGATGCGCATAGTCAATTAAGCCTCGGTGAGTGAGCGACGCGAGGGCCATCATGGCAGGTGCTCCAGCCCTACAAGGGCGAGTTGCTCCTGGCAGATATGGTCGAGGGAGACGATGTCGGTGTCCTGTATGGGCGCCGCATGCCAGACCACCAACTCTCGCTGCAGATTGAGAAACAGGAAGAACTGATCGTAGCGATCCGCCTCGCAAAAACGCCGCGCCAGGGTGGCACGCAGTTGATCGGGGCCCAGGGCCTCCACCTCCACGTGCAACGCAATGCCCCAGCATCGGTGATCGCGGCGACTGATGAATGCCACCCCGGAAGCAAGCGGCCAAACCGCGCCGCGCTCGGCAGCGGCGTGTTCGAGGAAGGTGCGCTTTTCCGAGGTCTGCATCATGCTCAGTTCTCCAGCGGCGTGACGGTGTAGTCCAGGTCGCGCTGGCGATCCTGCTCATTGAGCCCCTGGCGCATGTCGTCAGGCCACCAGATCACCAGGCTCCTAGGGGTGGAGTCAGGACGCTTGCACGCCTGACCTGAACAACCTTTGGGGCTGGCACAACCGGCCAGCACACCGACTATCGACACAACGGCCAATACGCGAAACATCATCATGGCTCCTTATCGCCTAGCAGCGAGGGGCGAAGTTCGAGGGAAGGGTCCAGGGCCTTGGCCTGGCGCATGGCGATGAAAACCTCGCTCTGCTCGCCGGGCTGCAGCCAGGCTTGCGGCCAGGCGCTCACGCCCAAGACCCAGCGACCGCCACACTGGCTCTCGTCGATACGCATGGGCATAGCCGAATCATTGCGCACAGCCACCACTGCCACGCCCCAGTCCTTGCGGGCGAACCACTGGGAGTGCTCGGCATTGACCGTCAGCCCCGGGTCGAACCGGCACAGGGTGTTGTGCTGGAACGAGGCCCTGGCAGCACTGAAGCCCTGCGGCAGCGTGCCGGCGACCAGGTTTTCGAATGCCTCGCGAACATCGTTGCGCGTCGGCCGGTCGGTGACACCGCGACGCGCCTGAACTTCCTTGAGCTGGCGATCGAGGTCATGGGGATTGGCGTGTTGCACGTAGCGCGCTGGATTGACCTGGTCACCGATCAACCGCGGGGTGAGGATGAACAGCCGCTCGCGCTGGGTGTATTCACGGCTGCGCGACTGGAACAGCAGCTTGCCGATGACGGGAATATCGCCCAGCAGCGGAATCTTGTTGAGCCGGTCATTGGCCTCCACGCCATGAAAACCGCCGATCACCAGGGAGCCGTGTTCGGCGATCACCGCCTGGGTGCTGACGTTGCCACGACGCACGGACGGCTGTTCGTCCTTGATCTGCGATTCGACGATCTGTCCATCTTCGATATCGACAATCAACTGAACCTGGGAGCGACCGTTGTGATTCAACGAACGTGGAATTACCTGCAGGCTGGTGCCAGCGGTGATGGGTGCGATATTGGCGACACGCTCGGCCAGTGCGGTGAGGTACTCGGTGCGGCTGAAATCGATGACGGCCGGCTGGTTTTCCAGCGTCAGGATCGACGGGTTGCCGACGATCGAGGCGGCGCCATTGCCTTCAAGCGCTCGGAGGTCGGCGGAGAATCGCCCGGCATCCTGGATAAACAGCGTCGAGGGCGCGCCTGGCTGGAGGAGGTTGGCACCGCCCGTCACACTGCCGGCCGTGAGCGACCAGCGGCTGGACAGTTCAGCCAGCTCGTTGCGATCGATGTCGAGAATCACCGCATCGATCTCGATCACATTGCGCGGCACGTCCAGCTGGGCAATCAGCCCCTGGTACATGGCCTTGCGCGCCGGCAGGTCGTAGATCAGCACCGCGTTGTTGCGTACATCGGCGCTGACGCGGATCTTGCCACTGGTGCGCGAGCTGGCGCTTCGGCTGTTCGATCCCGACGCAGGCGTCATCCCCAGGCCGCGCTCTATGCCGGTGCCGAGGACGGGACCGTCCATATTGGCCAGGGCGTCGTAGGCCAGGGATATCGAGTTGGAGCCCCCGGCGCCTCCGGCGAGTCCACTGATGCTCGAGGCGCCTTGCGCGCCGCTCTGACCGCTGGTTCGAGAGCGTGACTCCAGCAACTCCTGGAGGATGCGGGCCACCCCGGCGACCTGCAGTTGCTGGTCGCGGTAGCTGATGGTGCGGTCGGCCGCGTTGGCGTACTTCAGGGGAAAGACGATGACATCCTGCTTCTCCGCCTCCTCCGGCTCTTCGACCTTTTCGCTGTAGTCACGGATCAATTGCACGTACTTGGCCGGGCCGCGTACCAGCACCGCCCCCTCATCCGCCAGCAGCCCCCAACCGAAGCGGGGATCGAGCAGGCCGATGCTGCCGAGCGCCGCTTCAAGATCGTCCACCGCCTCCGCAGAAACCTCGATGCGCGCGGAGGTCTGCTCCTGGGTCGGGCTGATGTACAGGGTGTCGTTGAAGACGAACCACTGGAAGTGGTACTCGCGCCCCAGCCGATCGAGAAACCCCTGGGGATTGTCGGCGCGAATGCGCCCGTCGACCACGCCGTCCATGGGTGGCATATCGAGCGCCAGGCCGAACTCGCGGGCGAAGTCGCCCAGCGCGGTCATCAATTCCGCCTGCTGAGCGTCATAGGCGTAGGCCGTACGCTTCCAGCTTTCCGGCGGGAGCGCGAGTGCAGGCATCGCGACAACGAAATACAACCACGGTAGCCATCTCAGGGCCTTGCGCATCGGTTACTCCTGTCAGCGGGCGTCAATGCCCTTCGGGTTGAACGGGGTGGAATCGGTAAAATCGAACGGGCGAGCACTGGCCAGGCTGAGCATTGCGGCCCGCTGGTTGGCCAGGTTTTCCAGGGACGTCAGGATCTGCGAGGCCTGGATGGGCAGTGGGAACCACTCCACCAGAACCAGGGCATGCGCCTGGGGATCGAAAGCCAGGGCGCCCCGGCAGCCACAGGCTAGGCCAGCACCCGCCTCGCCCAGCAAGACGGCAATGCGCGCAAGGTCCCAGCCCTGACAGATCTCCAGGCTGCAGCGCAAGCCTGCGCCATGCGGGCTTACCTGGAACGGAGCGTCATCGACCCAGCACTCGAGGCTGGCCGGATACCCTTCGTCGCACCATGCCGCGAACGCCTGGGTGAATTCACTGAATGCCATCGATGATGGCCTTGGTCAGGCCATGCTGCGCACGCAGTTCCTCGCCCACTACCGTGCCGGTCAACTGGGCTCGGCGGGCGGCATCGGTATAGGCCTCGAAGTCTTCGAGGCTGCCGGTATCGACCACCTGCCCCAGGGCATCCTCCAGGCCGCTCTTGGCGTTCTGGTGTGCCCGGTCCAGACTGTTGCGCAACGCATTGATACTGGTCATGCCTGTTCTCCTTGTTGATGGGGAAATACCTGCGAGTGCTGCAGCGGCGGCGCCTGGCCGGCGAGCGCGCTGCGCAAGCCGTCCCAATCGAGTTCCAGCGCCCCCTGGGCGTGGCTCAGGCGTAGCGCCTGCAACCCGAGCTGGGAGCTCTCGTGCACGGTCCACAGGCTGGCGAATGGCGAAGCGTCCAGCCAGGCCCGTACCGCTTGCGCCTGCTGCGGATGACAACTGAGCGTAGCCGCGGCCTGGGCAGCCGGACTGGCGCCCAGATTGCGCAGCACGGCGTGGATACGCTGGGGCAGATCCGTCTCATCGAGCAGGCGACTCAGGGCCTGGCTCAGCAGGCGGTCGAGACTGCCCAGCACCTCGTGCTGAAGTGCCGCGTGCTCGTCGGCGAAGGCCTGCAGCTGGAGATTCGCCTGCTCCCAGAAAGCCGCCTGGGCATCCTGCAGGTACTGCTGACACTGCTGTTCTGCAGCCTGAAGTAGTTCATCCGCCTGTTGCCTGGCCTGCTCGAGCAACTGCTCGGCGCGCCGCACCTCGTCGAGGGTCTCACGACGCAGCAGCGGCTCGTGCAGCACCTGCTCGGGCACCGCCAACCTACGCTTGACCAGCATGCTCACCTCCCCGCGCCACGCGCCAGAGCACCGCTGACCAGAGCGTATCCAGGCGATGGCCAGGCAGCCCGGGCGGAAGCCCGTCGAGCGCCGCCGACGGCCACTGCAGCCGTACCCTCGCCCAGCGCTGCGGCCCGACCCAGGCGCCCAGCAGAAGACGCGCGTCGACCGGCCCAGCGGGTAGCCAGAGCCCAGGGCGTAACGCTTTCGCCAGGCTGCGGCACCAACGCTCGTCGACACTCGGCAGTGCGTCACAAGAACGCGACAAGGCGCATACGCCTTCGACAAGATGCAGCGTGAAAACCTGTTCGGCTTCGGACAAACCGATCCAGCGTAACAGCCCCTGGTGAGGCTCCGGGGGTTGCGCCAGTCGCACCGCGCGGCTTTCTGCGATGCACGCATGGCGGCTGATGGGTGAGCGAAGGGCCAGGGCCATGTGCTCGGCATTGGCACCGACGGGCCATCCCGGGGAAGCGGGGTCGCCGGCCGCATACCACCAGCGAATCCAGCCGGCTGCCAGCCCGTCCATCAGGTACGGCTCGGCAAGGTGGTGGTGGAGCGCCGCGGCGCAAGGCGCGAAAGCAATGCCTGCCGCCAGTCGGCACGCGCGGCCAGAACGATGACCAGCAACAGCAGAATGAGAAACGCTGGCGCGCCCCATAGAACCCGCTGCCAAAAGCCCAGTTGGTGCTCCTCAAGCAGGAAGGGCCCGAACCTGACAAGGGGCTCGGCGTCGTCGAAGGCCGCTGCCGGAACGAAGACGATGGAAAACTTTCCGGAGTCGGCACTGACCGTGTCGGCCATGCCGGGAATGCTGCTGGACACCATCATCTGGATGCGCTGACGCACGGCATCCGGCTCCAGCCGTTCCGAGTGCTTGATGAATACCGCGGCCGACGCCGGCTGTACGGGCTCACCGGGCGCGACCCGCTCCGGCAACACCACGTGTACACGGGCGACGATGACGCCATCGATCTGCGACAGCGTTGACTCAAGTTCCTGGGATAGGGCATAGATGTAACGCGCCCGTTCCTCCAGCGGCGTGGAGATGACGCCCTCTTTCTTGAAGATTTCACCGATGCTGGTACGGGCACGGCGCGGCAGGCCGGCGGACTCCAGGATACGAATGGCGCGGTTGGTATCGGCGCGATCCACGGAGACGACGATGCCACTTTTTTCCGTGCGCTTGCCGGTGTCGATCCGGTAATCGCCCAGGGAGGCGATCACGTCATTGGCATCCTGTTCGGACAGCCCGCTGAACAGGTCGGTCTGCTCGCTGCAACCTGCAAGCAGCAGTACACAGAGCCCTACCACTAGACATCTTTTCACAGTGCGGCCTACTGCATGTTGGTCAGCTTTTCGATGGCCTGGCCACCCTTGCTGATTGCCTTGGTGGTGATGGCCAT
Organism: Phytopseudomonas straminea; assembly: GCF_900112645.1. Taxonomy (GTDB): domain Bacteria; phylum Pseudomonadota; class Gammaproteobacteria; order Pseudomonadales; family Pseudomonadaceae; genus Aquipseudomonas; species Aquipseudomonas straminea. The sequence goes on from NZ_FOMO01000006.1 coordinate 175,646, forward strand.
TTCCAGCGAGTACTGCGACAGCGCCCTGCTCATCTTCGCTATCGAGGTCGGGTCGTTGTCCATCACCGCCTGTTTCATGCTGCGCATGGCATCGTCCGAGAGCCGATCCACCGAGCCCATGCGCCCGCCCACCGCCTCGGCCAGGAAGGCGCCACTCTGACTCGGCTCCTCGACGGCCGCCCCACGCATCAGCGAGTTGAACAGTTCGATATCGGCTCGCGACGGCTCGTTGACCAGGCCCTGCTCAAGCTCCAGGCCCCCGTTCTTGACCACTTTCTTGAGGTCGTCCATTGCAGAAATGCTCATGCCACTCAACTCCAGCAAAGGTGATCGATTGAATACGGCGCACCCGAGGTGCTCGACCCCACGCCAGTGGCATGGGGCCAGGCGCCGCCCATCAGGCCTGCTGCTTGCCACCCGGCAGCATCAGATTGACTATCGCGTCGGCCGCATCCCTGGCGCCCTGTTCGACATTGCGCGACTCGAGCTTGCTGGTGAGGTTCTGCAACTCGTTCACCACACCACCCAGCAGTTGCGTCAGCTCCTTGAGAATGTCGCCCTGCGCCTGACCGGGATTGCCCTCCGGGCTGCCCAGACCACCGGAGCCGCCCAGCGAATCCTGACCGGGCGCTGCGCCTGATGCAGAAGCACCACCGGGTACCTGCTGCCCCGATGCCCTGGCATCGAGCTGAGAGCCGATCATGTCGATGGCCGACTGAAACGACTCGGCTTCGCTCTTGTTGAAGTGCTTGTCCTCGATCAGCTCCTTGCCCCAGGACCCCGCATCGGGCGGCGGAAACTGCTGAGGATTGGCATCCATGAACTTGGCGACTTCCATCATCATGCCGGCGTCTTTCTGCTCGAACTTACTACCCTCGCCATCAGGCTTGAGCATGCCGTCCAGCGAAGACTTGGCCAGGCCGCTGAGAACACGGTCGAGCAGATCACCACCTCCCTGCTGCCCCATGCCGGGCGCACCACCGCCCTCCGTGCCACCCGCTGCGCCAGGACCACCGCCGCCGGCTGGCGACTGACCGAAATCCTTGCCCAGCTTGTCGGAGATCAACTGCTCCAGGATCTTAGTCAGCAGTTGCTCGATGCCCCCGCCCAGGCCGCCGGCCTGGCCACCGAGCCCACCAGCGCCGTTGCCGCCGCCGCTGCCACCGGACATCTTGTCCTTGACCATCTGCCCCAGGCCGGAATCGGCGTTACCGCCAGCCTTGAGCAGTGCCTGAACCAGTTGCTTGATGACGTCTTCCAGCCCCTGCGCACCGTTCTTTCCCTGCAGCGGCCTGTCTGTGAAGCCAACCAGGCTACTTTGCTCAGCGGCCGGTCTGTTGATAACCATGTTCATGTCCATGCCTCCTTCATCAGGCGCCCTCTGCCGGAGAGGGCATCAATCAGTAGCTGATACCCTTGGCGTTCTGCGCCGAGGAACTGATCGCCTTGTTCGAGGCATCCTGCTGCGCCGAATTGATGGAAGAGGCCACGTTCTGGCTTTGCACGTTGCGATTGGCCTCGCCCTGGATCTTCTGCAGCTCGGCAGAATGCGCATCGTTTTTCTTGTTCTCGCTGCGGATGGCATCGAGGGCGGCACTGTCGGTGGAGGTATCCCGGAGCCCGTTGGCACTGTCCTGACGCGCCGTGGTTTGGCCGAGATATTGAGCGGTGGTGTTGTAAGCGTTCTGCACGCCTTTAATCGGATCCATTGGTTCTATCCTCTCGATGATTGATGGCAACGCTCGGTGGTTGCGTTGGATGGGTGGCAAGGACCCGAAGATCGGTTCCAAACAATCCGCAGAGCGTTCTCGCCCCGGCAATGGTCGGCGGGCTCACACATCGAGATCCTTCATCCGCTGGTAGAGGGTGCGGCGAGGGATATCCAGCTCACTGGTGACCGCGGCAATGCAGTGGTCATTGCGCTTGAGCGACTGCTGGATGAGGGTCTTCTCGATCAGCCGCAACTGGTTCTTGAGGCCAGTTTCCGAGGACTCGTCCGGGTCGTCGTCGATCAGAGGCATGCCGAGTACGTGGCGTCGAGCGGCGGATTTGAGCTCGCGGTAATTGCCAGGCCAACCATGGCTGAGCAGCAGCACTTCGACCCGCTCGTCGATCACCGGGGCAGGCATGTTGAGCTCGACCTCGGCGGTGGCAACGAAATGCCTGAAAACCGACACGATATGACCGGGACGCTGACGCAGCGGCGGCAGGCTGAGACTCATCACACTAAGCCGGTAATACAGATCGCGGCGAAACAGCCCCCCCTCCATCAGCAGATCGAGCGAACGCTGGGCGGAGGCCACTACACCTATATCCAGGGGTATGACCCGAGTCGATCCCAAGCGCTCAACCTGGCGGCTCTCCAAGACCCTCAGGAGCTTGACCTGCAGATTGAGGGGCATGCTGTCGATCTCGTCGAGATAAAGCGTGCCCCTGTGTGCCGCTTCGAAATACCCGCTGCGGTCTCTATCCGCCCCGGTGAAAGCCCCGGCATTGACACCGAATAGTTCGCTCTCGAACAAGGTCTCCGGGATGGCCGCGCAATTCACCGCGACGAAGGGCCCCTTGGGCCTTGAAAGTTTGTGTAGATGTCGCGCGACCGTATCCTTGCCAGTGCCCGTTTCACCCAACAGCAGCACATCAATACCCAACTCGGAAATACTCTGTCCTAATACGTCCAAACTCGAAATTCCATTCTCGAGCACCAACAGATCTAGAGCAGACTCCATACTTCATCCCCGACCACTGGAATATTACCTATGCGACTAGTCAACCCTGAAGTGATTGCTCCTTGAGCGCACCGGTAGTACACGCCAGTTCCCTGATACGAAAATGCAGGGTTCGCCTGGGAACACTCAGCTCTTTGGCTACCGCTTCCAGGCGCCCCTCATGGCGGTGCAATGCATCGGTGATAAGTGCTTTTTCAATTCGCTTCATCTGCACTCTCAAACCGGTATGAGTGCTGACATGTTCCATTGCTAATGCTTCAGAATTCAGTAAAGAGACACCCATCACAAAACGCTTGGCCGCCGCTTGCAGTTCACGAACATTACCAGGCCAGGAATGACCGAGTAACAGCATCGCAACGGGAGACTCGAGAACAGGTACTTCTCGCTTCAGACGAGTTGCCGCCGTGCGCGCGAAATTTTCAAACAATGGCAATATTTCGCCGCGTCGCTCGCGCAACGGTGGAAGTCGAACAGTCACCTCATTGAGACGAAAGAACAGATCACTGCGAAAACTTCCTTGTTTCACCAACTTTGCCAATGGTCGTTGGGCGGAAGCGATGACTCTTAGATCAAGGGGAATAAAGTCCGTACTGCCGAGCCGACCCACGCCGCGCTCTTCCAGCACACGTAGGAGCTTGGCCTGGAGCGCCAGGGGCATGCTGTCGATCTCATCAAGGTACAAGGTGCCCTTGTCGGAGGCCTCGATATAGCCTGACCGCGCGCGCAAAGCCCCGGTATAGGCACCACTGGCAGCACCGAACAGCTGACTTTCGGCGAGCGACTCCGGGATGGCTGCACAGTTAATCCCTACAAAGGCACCAGGCCGCCCAGAATGTTTGTGAATGAGCTGCGCCAGCATGTCTTTCCCCGTGCCGGTTTCCCCGCAAACGAGAATATCGACATTCTGACTGATCATCGGTAGGGAAACGCCCAGTTTCAGAGTGTCACTCAGGCACTTGCAGGGTCCCTGGCAATTGGAGATTGTTTCAACCATCAAAAAGCCTCTCAACAGTTCCCGCCGATACGTGGCGCGCTCTCGAGAGGTATGTCGAACAGACAATAAGCCTCTCAGCCGCTAACTTTTGAAGAGCGATCAGTATCGACATTATGATTATTTTCTCGGCGGGAACCTTGCAACGCTCAGCTGCAGTGATAACCGCCTTTGGAACGCTTTTGCCCGAAGTAGTGACTGCCCACAAAAGGATCAGTTCAATGGCGGTTTAAAAAAACACCGCTCCGACGTAATGCCATACCGTTTGTCTTTTTAATCCATTCTTCAATGCAGCCAATCCCAAACAACCAAACTACCGTGACACCCATTAGCAAGTACCATGCGCTCTGCCGCGAGGCTTTCGACGAAGACCGGGCATTATCGTCGACAACACAATGCCTCCCAGCGAGAGATCAATTAGCCAGTATAAAATACTTAACTCGGATAATTATTAATTCGTCTAGCAAAACTGCTGAGCAGCCAGACGTACACTCCCTCTCAATCAATTAAATACATATTAGAGCTTAGAGAATTACTGTTGCATCTTGGTTTCAAGCGATAGCAAAGCAAAAAAGTACATATCTCCTCGATCGCCAAAGTTCGCAAATGAAAAGCGCCTCCCCAGCAGAAACAAATTGATACATATGCTTACAAGCACGCCTCTCCGAGCAATGTCTATTGCGACGCCGCGATCAGCACCTATAAATGGCTATTCGAGTTATGGCCGCGAGTGGCCGTCAGGCGGGCACTTATTCATAGGGAAATGGTGTGGAGATAGGTGGCGCCTTCCAGCCAGCTTGCCTAGCCATACCGTTCAAGATCGAGCAGATACGCCGGGGCGCAGTGCCTATAGGCAAAGAGACAGACCACGTGCTGGTGCTTCCCATGACGGAACCTCACGCTTGTCATTATAGTTGTACGCCACGAAGGGCGCTGAGTGTCATCTCTTTGCAGATGCTGTGCCAGAAAGCCAAGTGCCCTATATAGAGCATCAGCACCCGCCCAAGAAAGGTACTAGCTGGCGGGAAATTGCCTGCGAGAGTCGCAAGCTGGCGGAATCTTGCTAGAAAACGCTGGATGAGCCACGCATGTACCGACACAGCAGCGGCCCGAGTCATTCAAACTCGCTGGCGGCCATATGCAAGCAGGCATCTACTGTGTCGACGCGGCGCCTCATGCGAGTGCGCCGGGCCCGATCTATGAACGCAATTAAGGGGCGTGTTAAACCGCCTTGAGCCGCAGCTCCTTGGGCATGGAGAAGGTTACGTTCTCCGGGCGGCCGTCCAGCTCCTGAACGTTGCCGGCTCCCCACTCGCCCAGTTTGTCGATCACCCCGCGCACCAGCACTTCCGGTGCTGAGGCGCCGGCGGTGATGCCGATGCCATTGGCGCCGTCGAACCACTCGCGCTTGAGATCCTCGGCGCCGTCGATCAGATAGGCGGGGGTGCCCATACGCTCGGCAAGCTCGCGCAGGCGATTGGAGTTGGAGCTGTTCGGGCTGCCGACCACCAGCAGGACGTCGCACTCGTCGGCCAGTTGCTTGACCGCATCCTGGCGGTTCTGGGTGGCGTAGCAGATGTCGTCCTTGCGCGGTCCGCCGATGCTGGGGAAGCGCGCGCGCAGAGCGTCGATGACCTTGCTGGTGTCATCCATCGACAGCGTGGTCTGGGTGACGAAGGCGAGATTTTCCGGATCGCGCACCTGCAGCTTGGCGACGTCGTCCTCGTCCTCGACCAGATAGATGGCGCCGCCGTTGCTGGCATCGTACTGGCCCATGGTACCTTCGACTTCCGGGTGGCCTTCGTGGCCGATCAGGATGCACTCGCGGCCGTCACGGCTGTAGCGCACCACTTCCAGATGCACCTTGGTGACCAGCGGGCAGGTGGCGTCGAACACCTTCAAGCCGCGGTTGGCGGCTTCGTTGCGCACCGCCTGGGACACGCCGTGGGCGCTGAAGATGACGATCACGTCATCGGGCACCTGATCCAGCTCTTCGACGAACACCGCGCCACGGTTGCGCAGGTCCTCGACCACGAACTTGTTGTGCACCACTTCGTGGCGCACGTAGATCGGCGGGCCGAACACCTCAAGGGCGCGGTTGACGATCTCGATGGCGCGGTCGACACCGGCGCAGAAACCGCGGGGATTGGCGAGTTTGATTTGCATGGCACGCTCGGCACGGAAAGCTTGAGTGGAGAGTCTATCCCACGAGCCGCGATGGGCTCAGGGGATAGACAGCGCGTTCACGAGTAATGTCCGCCTGCGACTGACGCCCGGTCAGATCGCCTGCACGTCGATGATCTCGACGTCGAAGGTCAGCGTCTTGCCGGCCAGCGGGTGGTTGAAGTCGATGGTCACCTGGGCGTCGTCGAACACCTTGACCACGCCTGGCAGCTCGGTGTTGGCGGCGTCGTTGAAGATCACCAGCAGGCCTTCGGACAGTTCCATGTCCTGGAACTGCGAGCGCGGCATCACCTGCACGTTCTGCGGGTTGTGCTGGCCGAAGCCCTGCTCAGGCTCGACGGTCAGGCTGCGCTTGTCGCCCGCCTTGAAACCGTAGAGCGCGGCTTCGAAGCCCGGCAGCAGGTTGCCATCTCCGACCTTGAAGGTCGCCGGCTGCTTGTCGAAAGTGCTGTCGACCACATCGCCGTTATCCAGCTTCAGCGCGAAGTGCAGGGTCACCTGCCGATCCGGGCCGATACGTACATCAGTCACGTGCCACCTCTTCTTCGGGCTTCTTGCTCTTGAACATATCCAGCGCCAGCAGGACAGCGCCTACTGTGATGGCGCTGTCGGCGATGTTGAACGCCGGGAAGTACCAGCTGCTCTGCCAGTGCACCAGAATGAAGTCGACCACGTGGCCGAAGATCACCCGATCAACCAGATTGCCCAGCGCACCACCGAGCACCAGGGCCAGGCCGACGGCCAGCCAGGTTTCATCGGCCTTGAGGCGTTTCATCCATACCACCAGTACCACGCTGACCGCTACGGCGATCAGGGTGAACAGCCAGCGCTGCCAGCCAGACGCACCGGCCAGGAAGCTGAAAGCTGCACCGGTGTTGTAGGCCAGGGTCCAGTCCAGCACATTGGGGATCACGGTGATGCGTTCCCACATCTGCAGGTTGTTGTCGAACCAGAACTTGGTGACCTGGTCGATCACGAACACCACGACGCTGAGCCACACCCAGCCGAGCTTGCCGAAACGGGCGCTCATTGATTCATCTCCGCGAAGCGGGCCAGGGCGTTACGCATGGTGGCGCACCTCACCCGAACCTTCGATGTTGCTGATGCAACGGCCGCACAGCTCCGGATGCTCGGCGTGAGTACCGACATCAGCTCGCAGGTGCCAGCAACGACCGCACTTGGCGTGGGCAGATTTGACGATCTTCAGCTTCAGGCCTTCGACTTCGGTGACCACCGCATCGGCCGGCGCATCGCTCAGCGGTGCGGTGGCGGCAGCGGAGGTGATCAGCGCGAACCGCAGTTCGTCGCCGAGCTTGGCCAGGTCATCACGCAGGGCGTCGTCACCGAACAGAGTCACTTCGGCCTGCAGGCTGGCGCCGATGGCCTTGCTCGCGCGCAGGTTCTCCAGCTCCTTGTTGACCGCGCCCTTGACCGCCATGACGCGCTCCCAATAGGCGTTGTCCAGTTCGAAGCCTTCCGGCAGACGGGCCAGGTTCTCGTACCAGGTGGCCAGCATCACCGACTCGGCGCGCTCGCCCGGCAGGAACTGCCAGATTTCCTCGGCGGTGAACGACAGGATCGGCGCGATCCAGCGCACCAGCGCTTCGCAGATGTGGAACAGCGCGCTCTGGCAGGAACGGCGGGCGACGCTGTCCGGCGCGGTGGTGTACTGGCGGTCCTTGATGATGTCCAGGTAGAAGCCGCCCAGCTCCTGCACGCAGAAGTTGTGCACCTTGGAGTAGACGTTCCAGAAGCGGTATTCGCCGTAGGCTTCGGTCAGCTCGTCCTGCAGATGCGCGGTGGCGTCGACGGCCCAGCGGTCGAGATCGAGCATCTGCTCGACCGGCAGCAGGTCGGTAGCCGGGTTGAAACCATTGAGGTTGGCCAGCATGAAACGCGCAGTATTGCGGATGCGCCGGTAGGCGTCGGCGCTGCGCTGCAGGATCTGGTCGGAAACCGCCATCTCGCCGGAGTAGTCGGTGGAAGCCACCCACAGGCGCAGGATGTCGGCGCCCATGCTGTCGATCACCTTCTGCGGCGCGACCACGTTGCCGAGGGACTTGGACTGCTTGCGGCCCTGCTCGTCGACGGTGAAGCCGTGGGTCAGCAGTTCCTTGTACGGCGCGTGACCATCGATGGCGCAGCCGGTCAGCAGCGAGGAATGGAACCAGCCACGGTGCTGGTCGGAACCTTCCAGGTACAGATCGGCAACCGGGCCATCGGCATGCGCCAGCTCGGCGTGGGAGCCACGCAGCACGTGCCAGTGAGTGGTGCCGGAGTCGAACCACACGTCCAGGGTGTCGCGGCTCTTGTCGTACTGGTCGGCCTCGGCGCCCAGCAGCTCGGCGGGGTCGAGCTTGAACCAGGCTTCGATGCCCTCTTGCTCGACGCGCTTGGCGACTTCTTCCATCAGTTCGACGGTACGCGGATGCAGCTCGCCGCTTTCCTTATGGGTGAAGAACGGGATCGGCACACCCCAGTTGCGCTGACGCGAGATGCACCAGTCCGGACGGCCGGCGATCATGCTGTGCAGGCGGGCCTGGCCCCAGGCCGGAACGAACTTGGTGTCTTCGATGGCCGCCAGGGAGCGCTCACGCAAAGTGCCGCCCTCCTTCGGCTTGCTGTCCATGCCGACGAACCACTGCGCGGTGGCGCGGTAGATCAGCGGCGTCTTGTGGCGCCAGCAGTGCATGTAGCTGTGGCTGATGGTGGCGTGCTTGAGCAGCGCGCCAACTTCTTCGAGCTTGGCGACGATCGCCGGCGTGGCTTTCCAGATGAACTGGCCGCCGAAGAACGGCAGCGAGTCCACGTACACACCGTTGCTCTGCACCGGGTTGAGGATTTCGTCATTACTCATGCCGTAGCGCTTGCAGCTCTGGAAGTCGTCCTCGCCATAGGCCGGCGCGGAGTGGACGACACCAGTACCGGCGCCCAGCTCGACGTACTCGGCCAGGTACAGCGGCGACAGGCGGTCATAGAACGGATGACGGAAGTTGATCAGTTCCAGCGCCGAGCCCTGGGCGGTGGCGACCACCTGGCCTTCGAGGCCGAAGCGCTGCAGGCAGCTCTCGACCATTTCCTCGGCAAGCAGCAGCAGGCGGTCGCCGACGTCCACCAGCGCATAGGTGAATTCCGGGTGCACGTTCAGCGCCTGGTTGGCCGGAATGGTCCAGGGCGTGGTGGTCCAGATAACGATGGCGGTCGGCTTGCTCAGGCTGCCCAGGCCAAAAGCGGCGGCCAGCTTGTCGGCATCTTCGACCGGGAAGGCCACGTCGATGGCTTCGGATTTCTTGTCCTGGTACTCGACCTCGGCCTCGGCCAGCGCCGAGCCGCAGTCGAAGCAGAAGTTGACCGGTTTGAGGCCCTTGAACACGAAGCCGTTCTTGACCATTTCCGCCAGGGCGCGGATCTCGCCAGCCTCGTTGGCGAAGTTCATCGTCAGGTACGGGTTGTTCCAGTCACCCAGCACACCGAGGCGGATGAAGTTGGCCTTCTGCTCCTCGACCTGCTCGGCCGCATAGGTGCGGCAACGCTCGCGGGTCAGGTCGGCCGGCTGGTTCTTGCCGAAGGTAGTCTCGACCTTGTGCTCGATCGGCAGGCCATGGCAGTCCCAGCCCGGCACGTACGGCGCGTCATAGCCGGCCAGGGTCTTGGAACGGGTGATGATGTCCTTTAGGATCTTGTTCAGCGCGTGACCGATGTGAATGCTGCCGTTGGCATAGGGCGGGCCGTCATGCAGCAGGAATTTCGGGCGGCCTTCGCCGGCCTTGCGCAGCTTTTCGTAGAGACCAATATCAATCCAGCGCTGCAGGGTCTGCGGCTCGCGTTGCGGCAGGCCAGCCTTCATCGGGAAGGGAGTATCGGGCAGGTTCAGCGTGGCTTTGTAATCGGTCATGTCGGGCTCTTCATCAGCGGTTGGCGCTGCCAGTGGTCGCGGGCAGCGGCAATGTCGGCCGCAATGGCCGTCTTCAATGCCTCGAGCGAGGCGAAACGCTGCTCATCGCGCAGCTTGTGGTGGAAAGCCACCGTCAAACGCCGGCCATACAGGTCACCGGCAAAATCCAGCAGGTGCACCTCGAGGTGGGCGCTCCCGTCACCGGCCACGCTGGGGCGCACACCGATATTGGCAACGCCCGGCCATGGCTGGCCGTCTATCTCGACACTGACCAGGTACACCCCGGTCAGCGGTACACGTTTGCGCTTGAGCTGCACGTTGGCGGTCGGCGCATTGAGCTGACGACCGAGCTTCTGGCCGTGCAGCACCCGCCCGACGATGCGAAAGGGCCGGCCGAGCATGCGTTCGGCGACGATGAAATCGCCGCTGGCCAGGGCCTCGCGCACTCGCGTGCTGCTGACGCGCTGCCCATCGATCTCCACGGTCTTGGCCGCTTCGACAGTGAAGCCTTCACGCTGCGCGGCCTCGGCCAGAAAAGCAAAGTCACCGGCGCGGTCGCAGCCGAAGCGGAAATCGTCGCCTACTTCCAAGTGCAATACACCGAGCCCATCAATCAGCGCACGCTGCACGAACTCCGCAGCGCTGAGCTCACGCAGGCGCGGGTTGAAGGTCAGGCACAGCACCCGATCAACACCTTCGGCGGCCAGCAAGGCGAGCTTGTCGCGCAGCCGGCTCAGACGTGCCGGAGCGCCTTCGGGATCGAAGTATTCACGCGGCTGCGGCTCGAACAGCACCACGCAGCTCGGCACGCCCAGCTCTGACGCGCGCTCACGCAAACGCGCCAGAATCGCCTGGTGGCCACGGTGAACGCCGTCGAAATTACCGATGGTGGCGACACAGCCCCGATGCTGGGGCCGCAGATTATGAAGGCCTCGAACCAGCTGCATAACGCGCTTCTTGCTCACAAAGTGGCCAATTATACGCACAGCGGCCGGCGCCGGGTAGCGGATACGCCGCGCTCATTTGGCGCTGCCAGTCAGCGCCGTACTGCCCATCAGGCAATCGAACGGCGGGAGAAGTCGCGCAGACGGAACCCCAGGATACCCAGCACAGCGAAATAGCTCAGCGCACCGGCTGCGACCAGCGCAGCAAGGCGCAGCAGGCGGGCCAGCATGCTGCCCTCGCTCCAGTCCGGCATCAGCCAGAGCATGCCGACCAGCACCACGACCATCACCAGCACCGCCGCCAGCAGCTTGCTGGCGAACATCGCCCAGCCCGGTTGCGGCTGGTAGAAGCCGCGGGCGCGTAGCTTCCAGAACAGCAGGCCGGCGTTGATGCAGGCCGCCAGGCCAATGGACAGCGCCAGGCCAGCATGGGCCAGGGGGATGACAAAGATGAACAGCACGTTCATCACCTGGGTCATCAGCAGGGTGAACATTGCGATGCGCACCGGCGTGCGAATGTCCTGGCGCGCATAGAAGGCCGGCGCCAGCACCTTGACCAGCAGCATGCCCAACAGGCCCAGCGAGTACGCCAGCAGAGCACGCTGGGTCATCTCGGCGTCAGTGGCGGTGAAGTTGCCGTACTGGAACAGCGACACCACCAGCGGCTCGGACAGCAGCGCCAGCGCCAGGGCGCAGGGCAGCGCCAGCAGGATGCACAGGCGCAGGCCCCAATCGAGCAGTTTCGAGTAGGCGGCCGGGTCCTCGGCGGCGTGGGTCTTGGCCAGCGAAGGCAGCAGAATGGTACCCAGAGCGACGCCTAGCACCCCGGACGGCAGCTCCATCAGGCGGTCGGCGTAGTACATCCACGACACGGAACCGGCGACCAGAAAGGAGGCGAAGATGGTGTTGATGATCAGCGAGATCTGCGCCACCGACACACCGAGGATCGCCGGGCCCATCTGCCGCAGCACGCGCCACACACCACTGTCGCGAAGATTCAGGCGCGGCAGCACCAAGAGGCCGATCTTGCGCAGGTGAGGCAGTTGATAGAGCAGCTGCAACAGGCCGCCGACCAGCACGGCCCAGCCCATGGCCATTATCGGCGGGTCGAAATACGGGGTCAGGAACAGCGCGAAAATGATCATGCTGACGTTCAGCAGGGTCGGCACGAAAGCCGGCACGGCGAAACGGTTCCAGGTATTGAGCAGCGCGCTGGCGAACGACGACAGGGAGATCAGCAGAATATAAGGAAAGGTCACCCGCAGCAGATCGCTGGTCAGCTCGAAGCGCTCGGGGTTGTCGCTGAAACCGGGTGCCGAGGCCCAGACGATCCAGGGCGCGGCCAGCACGCCGAGCAGGGTCACCAGGGCGAGAATCAGCGTCAACTGACCGGCGACATAAGCCACGAAGGTGCGGGTTGCTTCTTCACCCTTCTGCGTCTTGTACTCCGCCAGAATCGGTACGAATGCCTGGGAAAAGGCGCCCTCGGCGAAAATGCGGCGCAGCAGGTTGGGCAGCTTGAAGGCCACCACGAAGGCATCCGAGGCGATCCCCGCACCGAAGATCCGGGCCATGATGGTGTCGCGCACGAAACCCAGAACCCGCGACAACATGGTGATGGAACTGACGGCGGCCAGCGACTTGAGAAGATTCATTCGGCAGGGATGCTCAATCGGCAATTACGGGATCGAATTCGGCGCGCGCAGCACACGCCAGCAACAGACCGCGCCGACACACGAAGGTGCGACGACGCCAGTGCGGCCGGGAGTGTAGAATCGCCGACGCGATAAAGCATCCTTCGCGTCGCATGCCCGACGACGACTGACGCAGTATCGACCTTGACAAGTGCCGCGCTCGCCTGCATGATTCGCGGCCTTATTTGTCAGTAACCCCTAGTTTTCGAGGAGCTTGACGGTGGCCAATACACCTTCTGCCAAAAAACGCGCAAAACAGGCTGAGAAGCGTCGTAGCCATAACGCCAGCCTGCGCTCCATGGTTCGTACCTACATCAAGAACGTAGTAAAGGCTATCGACGCCAAAGACCACGAGAAAGCACAAGCTGCTTACGTTCTGGCTGTGCCTGTTATCGACCGTATGGCCGACAAAGGCATCATCCACAAGAACAAGGCCGCTCGTCACAAGAGCCGCCTGAACGGTCACGTCAAAGCACTGAGCCAAGCTGCAGCTGCCTAAGCGTACCGCTTCATGAGAAACCGGCCTCAGGGCCGGTTTTTTATTGCCTGCAGAAAAGCACCTCCACGCCCAAACCGCCCAACCCACCAGAGCCATTCAAGCCACAAGCGAAGCGGCCGATATCCAGACCGATAGCGCAAACACCTGCGCGCGACCGGAAGGAAACGAGTCATGTGGTTGAGAGGTTTGGACATTGGCAAACGTGCCAGCCTGGCGTTCGCACTGCTTGCAGCAATCGTGCTGGGGCTCGGAATTTTCTCGCTGTCGCAGATGAATCGTATGGACGATGCCTCGGACGATCTGCGCGACAACTGGCTGCCCTCGCTAATGGCCGCCGAGGAAATCAGCAACGGCATCAGCCGCCTGCGCGCCCTCACCCTACGGGTGACAATACTGAGCAATGAAGGCGACCGGCAGAGCACACTCAACCTCCTCGACGAGCTCGCCAAAACCATACCGAGCCAATTCGATGCTTACGTCCCACTGATCAGCGGCCCCAACGAGCGACAACTGTACGACCAGCTGCGAAGCGCCTACGAAAGCTACGCCAATGTGCAACAACAGGTCGTGAATGCCGTGCGCAACGACCGCCCAGGCGATGCCGTAAGCCTGATCAACGGGCCACTGGTGGGCCTCGCCGACGAACTGGCAGCGTCCATCACCCAACTCGCCAACTTCAACAACGCGGGCGCGAAGCAATCGACCGACACCAGCCAGAGCGCCTTCAACAGCGCAGTGGCGATGGTCATCGCCACGCTGGTTGCCAGTCTTGTCGTCACTATCATTCTGGCCCTGGTACTCACCCGGAGCATCGTGCGGCCACTGGGCGAGGCCCTCAATGCTGCCGACGTTATCGCCTCTGGCGACCTGACCCAACGTATCCAGATCCGCGGCAGCGACGAGCCGGCACGCCTGATGGGCGCCCTGCAGACCATGCAGAAGAATCTGCACGGGGCGATCCAGAGCATCGCCGACTCCTCCAACCAGTTGGCCTCTGCTTCCGAGGAACTGCACGCGGTAACCGAAGACTCCACCCGCGGCCTGCACCAGCAGAGCACCGAAATCGATCAGGCCGCCACAGCGGTCAATGAGATGACTGCCGCCGTGGAGGAAGTGGCGCGCAATGCGGTGAGCACCTCGGAAGCCTCGAAGGAGTCAAACACCACCGCACTACGCGGCCGCGAGCAGGTGCGCGAAACCGTCGACTCGATCAGCCAGCTGGCCCGCGACGTGACCGACACGTCCGGGGAAGTGGAACGCCTGGCCGAACAGATTCGCGAAATCAGCAAGGTGCTCGACGTGATCCGCTCGATTGCCGAGCAGACCAATCTGCTGGCCCTCAACGCAGCCATCGAAGCAGCACGCGCCGGGGAAGCCGGCCGTGGCTTTGCGGTGGTTGCCGACGAAGTACGCGCCCTCGCCCACCGCACGCAGCAGTCGACCCAGGAAATCGAAGGCATGATCGGCGGCATTCAGAGCGGCACCGAGAAAACCGTGACTGCCATGCAGCACAGTAATCAGCGCGCCCATTCGACCCTTGAGGTCGCCAAGGCCGCCGGCAGCGCCCTGGAGCAGATCACCAAAGCCATCGCCATGATCAACGAGCGCAACCTGGTGATCGCCAGCGCCTCGGAAGAGCAGGCTCAGGTGGCGCGGGAGGTCGACCGCAATCTGGCGAACATCCGCGACCTGTCGCTACAGACCTCGGCCGGCGCCAACCAGACCAGCGCCTCCAGCCAGGAGCTGTCGCGCCTGGCGGTGGACCTCAATGCACTGGTGACGCGCTTCAAGATCTGATGATCGGCGGCGAAGGCCCTCGACTCAGCTACCTTTCGGCCAGGGCAGGATCGGAATAGCAGTTACTGCGTTCTGCGGACTGCCTTCGATGATGCGGTCGCTATAGACCAGGTACACCAGAGTGTTGCGCTTCTGATCGAAGAAGCGCACGACTTGCATGGTCTTGAACACCAGCGAGGTACGCTCACGAAAGACCTCATCGCCATCCTTGAGCTCACCAGCAAAGCTGATCGGGCCGACCTGACGGCAAGCGATCGAAGCTTCGGCGCGATCCTCGGCCAAGCCGAGACCACCCTTCACGCCACCGGTCTTGGCGCGCGACAGGTAGCAGGTAACCCCTGAAACCTTGGGATCATCGAAGGCCTCAACGACGATCTTGTCATTGGGGCCCAGCCACTTGAATACCGTGGAAACCTGGCCGATCTCCTCGGCCATGGCGCCCAGCGGCAGCGTTATCAGCGTCACAGCAACCAACAGAAGCTTACGCATCGCCACCTCCCAGAAGATCAGACCAGAATCAGATTGTCGCGGTGTACCAGCTCCGGCTCATCGACATAGCCGAGCAGGCGCTCGATCTCGTCCGACGGGCGACCGATGATCTTCTGCGCCTCCAGGGCACTGTAGTTGACCAGACCGCGCGCCACCTCACGACCATCCGGCGCCACGCAGACCACCATTTCGCCGCGACGGAAGCTGCCCTGCACGGCCTTCACGCCAACCGGCAGCAGGCTCTTGCGGTCGGAGACCAGCGCCTTGACCGCGCCATCGTCCAGCACCAGGGTGCCGCGGGTCTGCAGGTGCCCGGCCAGCCACTGCTTGCGCGCCGCCAGCATGCCGCGCTCGGGCACCAGCAGGGTGCCGAGCAGCTCGCCCGCCTTGAGGCGTGCCAGCACCTGCTCGATGGCGCCACCAACGATCACCGTGTGAGCACCGGAACGAGCAGCCAGGCGCGCCGCGCGCAGCTTGGTCTGCATGCCGCCACGCCCCAGGGCACCACCCACGCCACCGGCCACGGCGTCGAGCGTCGGGTCGTCGGCACGGGCTTCGTGGATCAGCTGGGCATCGGGGTTGTTACGCGGATCGGCATCGAACATGCCGTCGCGGTCGGTAAGAATCACCAGCAGATCGGCTTCCACCAGGTTGGCCACCAATGCGGCCAGGGTGTCGTTGTCACCGAAACGGATGCCCTCGGTGACCACGGTGTCGTTCTCGTTGATCACCGGCACCACATCGAGGTCGATCAGGGTACGCAGGGTGCTGCGCGCATTGAGGTAGCGCTTGCGGTCGGACAGGTCGTCATGGGTCAGGAGGATCTGCGCGGTACGTCGACCATGCTCGCCGAAGCTCGACTCCCAGGCCTGCACCAGGCCCATCTGGCCAATCGCGGCGGCCGCCTGCAGCTCGTGAACGGCACTCGGGCGCGCCGTCCAGCCCAGACGGCTCATGCCCGCCGCCACGGCACCGGAGGAAACCAGCACCAGCTCGACGCCCTGCGCCCGCAGCGCGACCATCTGCTCGACCCACACCGCCATGGCGCCACGGTCGAGCCCCTTGCCATCGGCGGTCAGCAAGGCACTACCAATCTTCACGACCCAGCGCTGCGCACCGCTTACCTTGTCACGCATGTTTTCCAACCCCAGCCAGAAGCACATTTTCGCAAGCCGTCACCGGCGGCAACGGCCAAACCTACAAAAACGCCGCTAAAAAAAGCGGCGTCTGTCGTCCATCAATCCCGGACGTAAATGATTTCCGGTCCGTCCTCGTCGTCTTCCTCGTCCCAGAAGCTGTCGTCCTCGTCGACATCGCCCACTGCCCGCACACCGGAGCGGCGCAGCGCACGCTTGTCGTCCAGCGCCTGCAGCTGGGCACGCGCCTCATCTTCGATGCGCTGGTCGAGCTCGGCAAGCTCGGCGGCGTATTCGGGGTTCTCCTGAATACGCTCGGCGCGCGCTTCGAGGAAATCCATGATGTCGTAGCACAGCTGCTCGGTGCCTTCTCGCGCCAGAGCGGAAACCACGTAGACCGGGCCTTCCCACTCCAGCCGCGCGACGATCTCGGCGATGCGCTGCTCCTTCTCCTCATCGAGGATCTGGTCGGCCTTATTGAGCACCAGCCAGCGCTCACGATCGGCCAGCGCCGGGCTGAACTTGGTCAGCTCCGCGACAATGGTAGCCGCAGCCTCGGCCGGATCGGTCTGATCCAGCGGCGCCATATCCACGAGGTGCAGCAGCAGGCGGGTACGCGCCAGGTGCTTGAGGAAGCGAATACCCAGGCCAGCACCTTCGGAAGCACCTTCGATCAGCCCCGGAATGTCGGCGACCACGAAACTCTTGTAGCGATCAACGCTGACCACACCCAGGTTCGGCACCAGAGTGGTGAACGGGTAGTCGGCAACCTTCGGCTTGGCAGCCGACACAGCACGAATGAAGGTACTCTTGCCAGCGTTCGGCAGACCGAGCAGGCCGACGTCGGCCAGTACCTTCAGTTCCAGCTTGAGATCACGAGCCTCGCCCGGCTTGCCCGGCGTGGTCTGGCGCGGAGCACGGTTGGTGCTGGACTTGAAGCGGGTGTTGCCCAGCCCGTGCCAGCCGCCCTGGGCGACCATCAGGCGCTGACCGGCCTGGGTCAGGTCGCCAATCACTTCCTGGGTACCGGCATCGATGACCGTGGTGCCGATCGGCACCGGCAGGATCAGGTCTTCACCCTTGGCGCCGGTGCAGTCGGTGCTGCCGCCCTTCTCGCCATTGGGCGCCTGGAAACGGCGGGTATAGCGGTAATCCACCAGGGTATTGAGGTTGGCCATGGCCTCGATGTAGATCGAGCCGCCATCACCACCATCACCGCCGTTGGGGCCGCCGTTCTCGATGAACTTCTCGCGACGGAAGCTCATCATGCCGTTGCCACCATCGCCGGCCTTTACAGAAATCGATACTTCATCGACGAATTTCATGGGTACACCTCCCGCCATAATCGCGGGTTACTGAAACAGGAAACACCGGGTGCTTGCGAAATTGCCCTGAAACCACCCGCATCAACCCAGGACAGTTTGGCAAGAACCCACAACCCTGTACGCCTGCTGCAAGCCGAATCGGACGAAGCGGTAAACCGGGCGCAACAGGATACAGAAACAAAAAAGCCCCGTCGCAGGACGGGGCTTTTCCAGCAACTTCGCGATTAGGCCGCGACGACGCTTACGTAACGGCGACCGAAGGCACCTTTTACTTCGAACTTGATCACGCCTTCGATTTTCGCGAACAGGGTGTGATCCTTGCCCATGCCAACGCCGTAGCCAGCGTGGAACTGGGTGCCGCGCTGACGCACGATGATGTTGCCAGGAACGATTTTCTGGCCGCCATACATCTTCACGCCAAGGCGTTTGGCTTCTGAGTCGCGACCGTTGCGGGTACTACCGCCAGCTTTTTTGTGTGCCATGAGTTCAATACTCCTATAAAGGGCTCAAGCGAAATGAATCAGGCCTGAATACCGGTGATTTTGATCTCAGTGAACCACTGACGGTGGCCCTGACGCTTCATGTGGTGCTTGCGGCGACGGAACTTGATGATGGTCACTTTATCGTGACGGCCTTGGGAAACGACTTCAGCCGAAACCTTGGCACCTTCGACGACAGGAGCGCCGATGGTGACGTCATCACCGTTGCCAACCAGCAACACGCGATCGAAAGTCAGAGCTTCGCCAGCGGCCAGCTCCAGTTTCTCGACCTTGAGGAATTCGCCTTCGGTGACTTTGTATTGCTTGCCACCAGTAACAATTACTGCGTACATGGTAAATCTCCGTTGATCCTGCTCACCCAGCGCTTTATAGGAATAACTGTTGGCTGGCATGGCTGCTCGGGGCCGGATGGACACCCGTGCAATTGCGTAAGGCAGGGAAATACCCAGGGGGAAGTTCAGGGTGCGCGATTGTACGCAAGCCTCTTCAGCAGCGCAAGCGCCGCCTGCCGTCGCCTTGACAGCCCCCACCCTGCCCCCTAGCATGCCGCGCAAACTAGGGCCTATTAAGGCCGATAGTGCCTGTCCAAGGAGCTTATGTCGCTGATGCAACCCCAGACTTTCTACAGTGTGGTAGCGGATGATTTCGCCGCTGTTGACGGCATTATCCGTCAGCAAGTGGTGTCCCGCGTCCCGCTGGTCGAGAAGATCGGCGACTACATCATCTCCGCTGGCGGCAAGCGCCTGCGCCCGCTGCTGGTACTGCTCAGTGGCAAGGCGCTGGGCCTGAACGACGAACGCCTGCGCCTGCTGGCTGCCACCATCGAATTCCTGCACACCGCCACCCTGCTGCACGACGACGTGGTCGACATGTCCGACATGCGCCGTGGCCGTAGCACCGCCAATGCCCAGTGGGGCAACGCACCGAGCGTGCTGGTCGGCGACTTCCTCTATTCGCGCTCGTTCGAAATGATGGTCGAACTCGACTCGATGCCGGTGATGCGGATTCTCTCCAAGGCCACCCGGGTGATCGCCGAAGGCGAAGTGCTGCAGCTATCAAAGATTCGCGACGCCAGCACGACCGAAGAAACCTACATGGAAGTCATCCGCGCCAAGACCGCCATGCTGTTCGAAGCTTCGACCCAGAGCGCCGCGGCACTGGCCGAAGCGAGCGCCGAGCAGAACGAAGCGCTGCGCCTGTTCGGTGATCACCTGGGTGTGGCCTTCCAACTGGTCGACGACCTGCTCGACTACAAGGGCGATGCCGCCACTCTGGGCAAGAACGTCGGCGACGATTTGGCCGAAGGCAAACCCACCCTGCCGCTGATCTACACCATGCGCGAAGGCAACGCCGAGCAGGCTGCCCTGGTGCGCAAGGCGATTCAGAAAGGTGGCCTGGAAGACCTGGAAAGCATCCGCGAAGCCGTGCAGGCCGCCGGCGCTCTGGACTACACCGCCAATCAGGCACGCCAGTACGCCGAGCGTGCCATCGCCTGCCTGGAAGTGCTGCCGGCCAGCGTCTACCGCGACGCCCTGGTCGAGCTGAGCCACTTCGCCGTGGCCCGCACGCACTGACCACTCAGGCACCGCATCACAAGAAGCCCGCCCCCGCGACGGGCTTTTTTATGCCCGCCCCTTTCCACTCCGTCAGCCACGCCATCGACGAGCGGTGCGATTAAACCTTGCTATTAAAGTAATAAGAATTATTCTCATATCTACCAATCACTCAGGGAGATGCGAGCATGACCTATCTAATCGACGCCTGGCTGGACCGCCCTCATCCCTACCTGCGCATCCTGCACCGCGAGACCGGCGAAGTCTGCGCCGTACTCGAAGAGGAGGCACTGGACGAATTGCGTAAACAGGGTGACCTGGATCTGCACGAGCTGAGCTCGAGCGAGCCGCTGATCCTCAAGGAACTGGTGCGCAGCCTGTTCCTGTATTGCTATGCCCGGGCCTTGCGCCCGTGATACTTATCCGAAGGCTCGCAAGCTAGAGCCCTGCAATGCCTATGCGTCCCCACGAAAATAGGCGAAGAAGTGGCCGGGGTCGCGACCGACTGTACTGTCGTACATGAGCTTCTCGCCTATTTTTAAACGCCGCAGGGCCGACGCGCAGCAGCCTTCGCAGGTGCTTACAGGATGTCGAGCAGCTCGACATCAAACACCAGCACGCTGTGCGGCGGGATGCTGCCAACGCCCTGGGCGCCATAGGCAAGCTCGCTCGGCACGTACAGGCGCCATTTGCTGCCGGTACCCATCAGTTGCAGGGCCTCGGTCCAGCCGGCGATCACGCCGCCGACCGGGAATTCCGCCGGCTGGCCACGTTCGTAGGAGCTGTCGAATACGCTGCCGTCGATCAGGGTGCCATGGTAGTGGGTGCGCACGCTGTCCTCACGCGATGGCTTGGCGCCCTCGCCTGCGGTCAGCACTTCGTACTGCAGGCCGGAGGCCAGCACGGTGACGCCTTCGCGCTTGGCATTCTCGGCCAGGAAGGCCAGGCCGGCGCCGGCAGCCGCGTCGGCCTTGGCCTTGGCTTCGGCCTGCATGACGTCGCGGATTACCTTGAAGCTGGCCGACAGTTCGGCCTCGCCGACGCGGCTCTCCTGGCCGGCGAAAGCATCGCGCAGACCAGCCAGAATGGCATCCAGGCTCACGCCCGGCGGCGGGTTGTCGCGCAGCTGGCCACCAAGTTGACGGCCAATGCCGTAGCTGACGCGTGCTTCGTCAGTGGAAAGATCGAGTTCGGACATATCGCCGCTCCGCTAGTAGGAAAAAAGGCCGGCTAGCCTATCACGGCTCCCGCCGTCGCCTGTGCCTTAGAACCTGTTCACGATCTAGCGAGCTAGAGCCATACAAGGCAAAAACAGGCGAGGAAGCGGAGTTTACGTGCTGTAAATGAGCATTCTGAGACTGTTTTTAACGCCGTAGGGCCGACGCGCAGCAGATCGTGAACAGGTTCTTACCAGCGGCTGCGCAGGCCGACCGGCACACGCAGGGCGTCGCGAGTGCCGCTCGGCAAGCCGCACATCTCGTCGTAGGCCGAGGCATGCACCAGAAACAGCGGCACGTCCGGCAGCTCTTCGAGCAGGTCACGAGCATGTTCCACCGAGCGCAGGTGCAGGTTGCGCCCCGCCTCGTCGCGCAGGTAGGCGCGTTGCTCGACGCCGAGAATCTGCAGCAGGTAGATGCCGCCTTCCAGGGAAATCAATTCGAGTTCGCTCACCGCACCATCGCGAGCCGCTCGCAGCAATTCGGGCAGAGTCATGGCATGTCCTCCCAGGCAAGAAGTACCACTATACGATTGTCACCACGCCGATAACAAAACGCCCGGCGTTCCACAGGGAAGGCCGGGCGTTGCGCAGGCAACGGGATCAGTGCTTGGTCAACTTGTCCAGGTAACCCATGGCAAAGGCCGAGACCACGAAGGTCATGTGGATGATCACGTACCACTTCAGGTGCTCGGGATCATGATTGCGCGCGTCCATGAACACCCGCAACAGGTGGATCGAGGAAATCGCCACGATGGACGCCGCGACCTTCATCTTCAGCGAGCTGGAATCCATCTTGCCGAGCCAGGCGAGCTTTTCCTTGCTGTCGTCGATATCCAGCTGGGAAACGAAGTTCTCGTAGCCGGACATCATCACCATCACCAGCAGGCCGCCGACCAAGGCCATGTCGACCAGCGACAGCAGCACCAGGATCAGATCGGCCTCGGCCATGCTGAAAATGCCGGGCAGGATGTGGAAGATTTCCTGGAAGAACTTCAGGGCCAGCGCCAGCAGGCCCAGTGACAGACCGAAATAGATGGGGGCCAGCAGCCAGCGCGATGCGTACATCGCGTTCTCGATAAAGCGTTCCATGGGCTCTCACAGGTGGTGAACAGGCGAGCGAGTATACCCAGCGCTCAAGTACAGGCAAGCCGCGGCGCATGGGCTGAATACGGCCAAGCTCAAGGCCTATCGGTGATTGTGGATAAGATTTTCTGCCGTGCGTTTCCGGGCTGACCAGCCGGTCGCCCTACGAACGGTTCCACACTGCCGCTTCAGCTCTCGGGCCACGACAGCGATACGGGCCGGGACGCGCCGTGAGCACCATTCAAACGGCGCAGCTGAGCCTGGGCGTGCAGGCGCCAGATCAGCGGTTCGTGGCAGGGGCCATAACCTTGGGCGGCGAGGCTTTCGGCAATGTCATCGAGCAGGCGCTCGACCACCAGAGGCCCGTGGAATGGGCCTTGCGCCTTGACAGCGGAGGGTTGTCGGGCAGTCAGGCCGGCGACGCAGATCAGCGTCCACAGCCCTTGATCGCCCGCCAGGGGCAGCGCCACACACTCGATGCGCGTGGTCACGCCGAGGCAATCACGGGTCAGGCAGAGGCTACGCGACATGGCGGCGATCCTCGCAGAGACAGACCTGCAGCCTACACCTGTAGCGCCCGCTGGCAAAGACAGGTTTATACACACAAACTGTGGATAACCTTGTGCATGACAGGTGTGCAAACAACCCCATGCCGCCGATTGAAGGGTGGCGGGCGAGCCGATCGGCGAGTGATCAGCCCGCCAACGGCCCTACTCCGCGGTCGGCTTTTTCGTCCGGGGTTTTTTGGGCTTCTCCGGCAGCGCCGCGGTGAGCGCTTCCTTGGCCTGTTCGGGCTTTTCTTCCTCACCCATGCCGATCTCGGCGATCTCGCGCAAGCGCTCGACCACCCGCGCGTTCACGCTGCCCTTGGGGAAATGGCCCTTGTCGTTCGGCGTGCCGGCATCCTCACCGACAAGCAGGCTCAGCGCCTCATCCACATGGCGCACGGCGTAGATATGGAACTGTCCGGCGCGCACGGCCTGCAACACACGCTCGTCGAGCATCAGGGTGGACACGTTGGAATGCGGGATGATCGCGCCCTGCTCGCCGGTCAGCCCGCGGGCCTCGCAGAGGCGGAAGAAGCCTTCGATCTTCTCGTTGACGCCACCGACCGCCTGCACCTCACCGAACTGGTTGATCGACCCGGTGATGGCGAAGCACTGCTTGAGCGGCGTGCGCGACAGCGCCGAGATCAGCGTGCACACCTCGCCGAGCGAGGCGCTGTCGCCATCCACGTAGCCGTAGGACTGCTCCAGGGCGATGCTCGCGGAGATTTCCAGGGGGAATTCCTGGGCGTAGCGGCTGCCGAGGAAACCGGTGAGGATCATCACGCCCTTGGAGTGGATCGGCTGGCCGAGGTTGACCTCGCGTTCGATGTCGACGATGCCCGAACCGCCCGGATAAACCGTGGCGGAGATGCGCGCCGGCACGCCAAAGGCCGAGTCGCCGACTTCCAGCACGGTCAGGCCGTTGCACTTGCCGATGGCCGCGCCGACGGTGTCGATGAGGATGATGCCGGCGAGCATGTCATCGATGATCCGCGCCGAGACGCGCCCGGTGCGGGTGGCCTTGGCCTTGAGCGCACGCTCGATATGGTCGGCGTCGGTCACTGCCTCGCCGGCCAGATTGCGAATGAAGTCCGCCTCGCTGACCAGCTGGAACAGGTCGCCGATGCGCGCCGACAACCGCCCCTGGTGTTCGGCCAGGCGCGCGCTGTAGGTGGCTAGGCGAGCCACCGCAGCAGCGGTGAGCGGCGCCATGCCCTCTTCAGTGGTGCGGGTCTTCATCAGCTGGGCGAACTGCTCCAGACTGTCGTCGGCCAGCGGGATGTCCTCGTCGAAGTCGACCAGCACCCGGAACATCTCCTGGAAGTCCGGATCGGCGTCCTGCAACGCGTAGTACAGCTGGCGCGAACCGATGATCACCACCTTGAGCTGCAGCGGCACGGTTTCCGGATTCAGGGTCACGGTGGCGATGCGACCGAGGTCGGCCAGCGGCGATTCCATCTTCAGCTTGCGCGACTGCAGAGCGCGCTTGAGCGCCTCCCAGACGAACGGCTCGCTGAGGAATTTCTCAGCCTCGAGGATCAGGAAACCGCCATTGGCGCGATGCAGCGCACCGGGGCGCAGCTGGCGATAACTGGTGTAGAGCGCGCCCTGGTCGGTGTTGTATTCGATGCGGCCGAACAGGTTGTCGTAGGTCGGGTGCGGCTCGAACACCACCGGCGCGCCGCCATCGACGTGGTGGCCGACGATCAGGCTCGGGCAATACAGCTCTTCGAGCAGCTTGCGGGTCTGGGCATCGGGCTTTTCCACCTCGATCAGCAGGTCGATCACGCTTTTCAGCAGATCCACCTGCATGGCCTGCAGGTAGGCGCACACACCGGCGTTCTCGGCGTACTTCTCCGACAGCGGCGCCAAAAGCGGCTGCAGCGCCACGGTGATGGTTTCCTCATTGAGCTGGCGCAACTGGTTGCTCGACTCGCGCTTCCACTGCGGCAGGCTGGCCAGCTCCTCGTTGAGGCGCTCTTCCAGGGCAGCGATATCAGCGTGGAAGCGCTCGCGCTCGGTTTCCGGCAGTTGGGCGAATTCGGCCTCGTCCAGGGCCTTGCCGTCGAGCATCGGCGTGAAGGCGATGTTGGTGCTGTCGCGGTACAGGGCGATGCCGCGCTCCAGGGACAGACGCTCGATGACGTCCAGCGCCTGGTCATAGCGCTTGTTGAAAGCGCGGTCGATGGCGCTCTTCTTCTGCTGGAACGACGGATGCTCGAAGACCGCCGGAAAGGTGGCCAGCAGGTTGTCGATCAATGCGTTGATGTCGGCGATGAACTCGCTGGCTGTGCCGGGCGCCAGCTCCACCGCGCGCGGCTCGCGGGGCTCGTCGAAGTGGTTGACGTAAACCCGATCCGGCGGCGTTTCCAGGCGTTTGCCCTCGGCCTGCAGGTAACGTTTGACGAACGAGAAGCGGCCGGTGCCCGGCTCGCCCATGACGAATACGTTGTAGCCGGGGCGCGGCATGGCCACGCCGAACTGCAGGGCCTGCACGGCGCGCTCCTGGCCGAGTACGCCACGGAAGGGTTCCAGGTCATCGGTGGTAGTGAAGGCGAACTGCTTGGGCGAGAAGGGACGGGTGAGTGCATCGGGCGCCAGGCGCAGGCCGGCTGCAACGGGATCGGGCATCGGGGATCCTTAAATACCGCGGAGAGTTGCCTGCATTCTCGCGCCGCCCACTTCCCGCTGGCAAGGCGCAATACCAACAGGTGCAAAGCAAAACGCCCGCAACGGGTGCGGGCGCTTGGCGGTGCAGCGAGGCTTACAGGTAGAAGGCTTTCAGCGGCGGGAATCCGTTGAATTCCACCGCGCTGTAGCTGGTGGTGTAGGCACCGGTGGAGAACCAGTAGAGGCGGTCACCGCTAGCCAGGTTCAAGGGCAGGCCGTACTTGTAATGCTCGTACATGATGTCGGCGCTGTCGCAGGTCGGGCCGGCGATCACCACCTCTTCCATCTCGCCCTTCTTCTCGGTCCAGATCGGGAACTTGATGGACTCATCCATGGTTTCGATCAGGCCGCTGAACTTGCCCACGTCGGTGTACACCCAGCGCTCGACGGCGGTACGCGACTTGCGCGCCACCAGCACCACTTCACTGACCAGCACGCCGGCGTTGGCAATCAGCGAACGGCCCGGCTCGAGGATGATTTCCGGCAGCTCGTCGCCGAAATCTTCCTTGAGGAAGCGGATGATTTCCTCGGCGTAGGTTTCCAGGCTGTTGGTGCGGGTGATGTAGTTGGCCGGGAAGCCGCCGCCCATGTTGATCATCTGCAGCTCGATGCCGTCTTCTTCTTTCAGACGCTCGAAGATCACCTTGACCTTGGCGATGGCCGCGTCCCACACATCAATGTCGCGCTGCTGGCTGCCTACGTGGAAGGAAATGCCGTAGGGCACCAGGCCGAGCTGTTTGGCAAGAATCAGCAGATCCAGGGCCATGTCCGGCTGGCAGCCGAACTTGCGGCTTAGCGGCCAGTCGGCCGAGGTCGAGCCTTCGGTGAGGATGCGCACGTAGATCTTCGAGCCCGGCGCGGCCTTGGCGATGTTGCGCAGGTCGGCTTCGGAGTCGGTGGCGAACAGGCGCACACCCTTCTCGTAGAAGTACCGGACGTCGCGGGCTTTCTTGATGGTATTGCCGTAGCTGATGCGCTCCGGGCCCACGCCGGCGGACATCACCTTGTCGAGCTCGTAGATCGAGGCGATGTCGAAGCTCGAACCCTTGTCGCGCAGCAACTCGATGATTTCGATGGCCGGGTTGGCCTTGACGGCGTAGTACACCTTGGCGAATTCGAAACCGGCGCGCAGGTCGTCGTAGGCCTGACTGATGATCGCGGTGTCGATCACCACGAACGGGGTTTCCTGCTGGTCGGCGAAGGCCTTCATTTTGTTGAAGGTTTCGCGTGGGTAGTAGTCTTCGACCTTGATCGACATGCGGGTCTCCAAATGGCTAAACCATGAACACTAGGATTCGGGCAGTTGAACCGGGCACAGGTTCAACGTCGGGGGCGACCGATTTCTGCAATCGGCCGGAAAGCCTGTTGCCAGGCCAGGAACGTCTGATCAGTTTCCCCACTTTGGTTCGCCTACTTCCCAAGGCATGTCGCCGAGAATTGCCTGACCTGAAAACAGGTCGAACAACCTCTCGTCGTCAGTACTTGAGCCGAATGGATCGTTGCCAGCATGGACGTTCGGGCGCGGACTTTAAGACCATGACTCGCTCAGATCAATCAAAAATTGCCCGTGACGGAAACTGATTTTCCAGGCGTTTCGGATTCCACACGAATCGCGGCGAAATGCTGCACAGCCGCGGGTTGCACGAGCACTCAGCACACCGGGGCGACAGCCTTGCACCGAGGCTTTTCAGGATGATGACTTCAAGCGTAGACGAGCCCCGGAATCGGGGCTCGCAAGACGGCTGGCGCCAGTAGGCAGCGCCAGCCTATGGAGGGCGGGCTTAGCGGAAGCGCTCGACTTCGCGGTGCAGATCGGTAGCCAGGGTTTCCAGCTCTTTGGAAGTGTGCGCCAGATTGGCGATCACTTCGCGCTGCTCGCCGTTGGCCAGGGCGATGCTCTGCAGGTTGCTGCTCAGCACCGTGGCGGTGCTGCTCTGCTCGGCGGTGGCGGTCGTGATGGCGGCGAACTGCTCGCCGGCAGCGCTGGTCTGCTCGGCGATATGGGTCAGCGCCGCGGCGACCTTGGCATTGAGTTCCAGGCCGTTCTGCATCAGCTGGCGGCCCTGCTCCATGGTGCTGATCGCACTGCTGGTCTCGCCCTGGATGCTGCTGATCATGCTGGAAATTTCGGTGGTCGCCTCGCGGGTCCGACCGGCCAGGCTGCGCACCTCGTCGGCGACCACGGCGAAACCGCGGCCCTGCTCGCCGGCACGCGCTGCCTCGATGGCCGCATTGAGCGCCAGCAGGTTGGTCTGGTCGGCAATCGAGGTGATCACGCTGAGAATGCCGCCGATTTCCTGGGAGCGCTGGCCCAGGCTGTCGATGACCTTGGCGGCGCTGTTGACCGACTGGGAAATCTGCTCCAAGGCAGCAGACGCTTCTTCCATCGAGGTACGGCCGATGCGAGTCTGGCTGGCGTTCTCGCTGGCCATGCGCTCGGTGCTGCGCATGTTGTCGGCGATGTTCAGCGAAGTGGCGCTGAATTCCTCTACCGCGCCGGCCATGCTGCTGATCTCGCCGGACTGCTGCTCGATGCCTTCATAGGCACCACGCGACAGGCCGGACAGCGCTTCGGCGCGCTGGCTGACGTTGCCGGCGGCGCCGCGGATGCGCGCGACCATGGTCGACAGCGCCTCGCTCATCTGGTTGAAGCTGCGCGACAGCTCGCCGATCTCGTCGTGACTCTTGACCTGCAGGCGCACGCTCAGATCACCGGCGCCGAGGGCCTGGGCCTGCTCGACCAGATCACCCAGCGGGCGCAGCTTGCGGCGCAGCAGCCAGATCACCGCCAGCACGGCCAGAACCAGGGTCACCAGGCTGCCGATGGCCAACTGGCTGCCGACGCTCAAGGTCACCGCCTGGATCTCTTGTTCTGGCATGCTAGCCACCACGGTCCACGGGCCGCCGGCGAAGGGCACAGAAACGCTGTAGAACTGTTGCTCGCCATCGCTCCAGAAACCGCCCTTGCCCGGAGTACCAAGCACCTTGGTCATGTTGCCCGTCAGTTGCTCGGGATTCTTGGCGCTGTAGGGCGCCACCAGCCATTTGTTCTGATCGTCGAGCAGCGCCAGGGAGCCGGTGCTGCCGATACGGAAGCGCTGCAGGTTGG
This sequence comes from Phytopseudomonas straminea, assembly GCF_900112645.1. Classification (GTDB taxonomy): domain Bacteria; phylum Pseudomonadota; class Gammaproteobacteria; order Pseudomonadales; family Pseudomonadaceae; genus Aquipseudomonas; species Aquipseudomonas straminea. The sequence goes on from NZ_FOMO01000006.1 coordinate 204,011, forward strand.
CGAACTGGGCGTTCTGCGCGTCGGTGTAATCGAAGCCGACGAACAACACGGCGATCACCCGGCCCGCGCTGTCGCGTACCGGCGTGTACTGGGTCATGTAGAAGCGCTCGAACAGCAGCGCGCGGCCGACGTAGTTGTCGCCGGCCAGCAGGCGGGCGTAGGCCGGATGGTTGCGGTCGAGCACGGTGCCGATGGCGCGGCCACCGTCCTGTTTGGTAAGCGAGGTGGTCACGCGTACGAAGTCGTCGCCATCACGCACGAAGATGGTCGCCACGCCGGCGGTCAGGCGGCGAAATTCATCGACTTCGCTGAAATCGTTGTTCAGCTGGGTGTTGCCCAAGTACAGGGCAGGCGCCTGCAGAGCGCCGACGGTCACGCGTTCATCCGGGCTGACGCGCAGGCCGCCACTAAAGCGGCGCTCGAACAGGCCGGCCAGGCGTTGGGTGCTTTCACGCAGGCTTTCGTGGAAGGTGCTCAGCTGGTCGGCCAGCAGGCGCGCTTCGCTGCCCAGGTGCTCTTCGCGGGTCACCAGGTTGGCGCTGCTCAGTGAGCGCAGGGCGAATACGGTACTAACACTGATCAGCAGCACCAGCATGGCAGCGAGGGCCGTCGCCAATTGCCAGGCGATACGGGAACGGGGTTGGTTCATGAAAATCTCCGAGCTCCATCGTCCCTGTATGGAGAAATTGAATAAATAATGATCAGCCTGTAATTCGGCGAGCGCGGAGAATACTTGAGAGTTTTAGTGCGTCAATGGCCATCATGACGCTATCACCACATTTTTTACGTGGGGTAATGAAAAAGTCTCGTTTCTGAGATTTTTTATTGTTTTTCTAGCGGCGTAACTCGACCTTGGGTAACTGCATGGCTGCGACCTCCGCGAGCAGGAACTCGGCCAGCCGCTCGAAACGCTCCTGGCCACGGCGCGCCTTGGGCCAAACCAGGTAATAGCTTTCGCCGCTGAACACGGCGGTCGGCCAGGGCAACGCCAGGCGGTCCAACAACACGTCCTCGGCGACCATGGCCAGGTCGCCGATCGACACGCCATACCCACGGGCGGCGGCGACGATGCCCAGCTCCAGGGTGTCGAACACCTGGCCGCCCTTGAGCGACACCTGGTCGCTCAAGCCCATGGCCTGCAGCCAGCGGCGCCAGTCACGACGGTCAGGTGTGGGGTGCACCAGCTCGGCCTGTTGCAGGCGCCCCACATCCCAAGGCTTTTCGCCCAGAGCTCCAGGCGCACAGACGGGAATCAGCCATTCCTCGAACAGCCGCACGCTGTGCCATTCGTTGCTGAAGGTGCCGGTGCCGAGCAACACGGCGCAATCGAAAGGCTCATGGAGAAAGTCCACCCGATCGAGATCCATCCAGGCGCTGGTGAGCTGCACCTCGAGGTCGTCATGGCGGGCGCGAAACAGCGACAGGCGCGCCAGCAGCCAACGCATGGTCAAGGTCGAGGGCGCCTTGAGACGCAGGGTGCCCTCCTCCACCCGCAAGGGCGCGCAGGCCCGCTCCAGGGACTCGAAGCCCTCGCGCACGCCCGGCAGCAACAGACTCGCCGGCTCGGTCAGGTGCAGCGCGCGACCACGGCGCTCGAACAGCCGGCAGGCAAAGTGTTCTTCCAGAGTACGAATGTGCCGGCTGACCGCACTCTGAGTGATCGCTAGCTCATCGGCAGCGCGGGTAAAGGACAAATGCCGCGCCGCAGCCTCGAAGGCGCGCAACGCATATAAAGGCGGCAAGTACCGGTTCAACAACCTTTACCATGAGTTTTAATCATGCCTGGCATCGCTATTTTCCTTTTGTGGGCTTTAGCTATAAACCCGAGAATAGCCTGCAATGCTTATCTCCCGACAGCCCGGGAGTAATTATCCAGCCGAAGTTTTACTCATCATGAAAAGTCCCCTTGGTCACGAACTGAGCGCCCTGCTGCGCCTCGCCGGCCCGCTGATCTCCGCGCAGTTGGCCCATGCGCTGATGATCTTCACTGACACGCTGATGATGGCCATGCTCGGTCCAGGGCAACTGGCCGGCGGCGCTCTGGGCGCGACCTGCTACTTCATCTTCTCGATCTTCTGCACCGGGGTGATCGCCGCCGTCGGCAGCATGATCGCCATCCGCCACGGCGCCGGCGACCCGCAGGGCGTCACCCGCCTGCTGCGCAACGGCCTGTGGCTGGCCATCCTGCTGGGCATCATCAATGCGCTGTGCCTCAATGGCCTCGGCCCGCTACTACCGCACCTGGGTCAGGACCCGGCAGCATCCAGCCAGGCCATGCACTTCCTGCGACCGCTATCCCTGGGCCTGCCCGCCTACCTATGCTTCATGGCGCTGCGCGGCTTCACCAGCGCCATTGGCCATCCCGGCCCAGTGATGACCATCAGCATCGTCGGCACCATCGCCAATTTCATTATCAACTACGCGCTGATCAAGGGCTGGTTCGGCGTAGACCTCGGCCTGAGCGGGATCGGCCTGACCACCGCACTGGTCAGCAGCGCCATGGCGCTGGCACTGGGGCTGTACATCCTGATCTCGCCGACCTATCAGCGCTACAAGCTACGCGGCGGCCTGGGTCGCCCGCAGCGCGCCGAACTCCGCGCCCTACTGCGCCTCGGTCTGCCGATTGGCGGCACCTACGCCGCCGAGCAAGGGCTGTTCACCTTCGCCACCCTGTGCATGGGCGCCCTGGGCAGCGTGCAATTGGCGGCGCACCAGATCGCCATGCAATCGGTCGCCCTGGCCTTCATCGTTCCCCACGGCCTGTCCTACGCGGTGACTTTCCGCGTGGGTCTGCATTACGGCGCAGGCCAGCTGCACCTGTCGCGCCTGGCTGGCCACCTGGGCATGGCCATGGGCGCCGCGCTTATGCTGCTGTTCGCCCTGGCGTTCTGGCTGCTGCCGGAATGGATCATCGGCCTGTTCCTCGACCGCCACGATCCGGCGTTCGCCAATATCGTCACCCTGGCGGTAAGCCTGCTGGCGATTGCCGCCTGGTTCGAGCTGTTCGATGGCCTGCAGAGCATCGCCATGGGTGCGATTCGTGGCCTCAACGACGGTCGCCTGACCCTGGTGATCGGCCTGACCGGTTACTGGTGCATTGGCGCACCGCTGGCCTGGCTGCTGGCCTTCCCGTTCGGTTGGGGCGCCCATGGCGTGTGGTGGGGCCTGGCTGCCGGCCTGGCGGTAACGGCAAGTGGCCTGGTGCTGGGTTTTCAGTGGAAGACTGCGCGCCTGCAAAAGCCCAAGGCGATGCAGACTTGCCTGTCCTGATCGGCTAACTAGCAGCGTTTAACAGCGACCACCAAGCAGCGGCTCCCGCACACCAGCCGACAGAAAGTGCCCCAGCTCGGTCAACGGCATGGCTCTGCTGATCAGGTAGCCCTGGGCCTGATCACAGCCGAATTCACGCAGTAGCTGCAGCTGCTCCTCGGTTTCCACACCTTCGGCGACCACCTGCAGATCCAGGTTGTGGGCCAGGCTGATCATCGCCTGCACCAGTTGCTGGCTCTGCGGACGCGTTTCCATGCCGGTGACGAAGCTGCGGTCGATCTTCAGCAGGGCGATGGGGAGGTTGCTCAGGTGCTCGAAGGACGAGAAGCCGGTGCCGAAGTCGTCCAGAGAGAAGCGCACCCCCAGATGCCCCAAGCGGCGCATGGTCTGCAGCACGTAGTCGCTGCGGCGCATCACTGCGGTTTCGGTGAGTTCGAACTCCAGCCAATGACTGTCGATGCCACAGCTGTCGATCAGCCGCTCCAGAGTCGGTAGCAACTGACTGTCCTGGAACTGGCGGAACGATAGGTTGACCGCCATGTGCAGCGCCGGGTGGCCGCGCTCGCGCAACAATTGCATGTCACGCATCGCCCGGTCGATCACCCAGTAGCCCAACGGTACGATCAGCCCACACTCTTCAGCCAGCGGCACGAATTCGCCCGGCAGCAACAGACCGTGGGTTTCGTGCTGCCAACGCACCAGCGCTTCCAGGCCGACGATACGCCCGCTCTTGAGGCACAACCTGGGCTGGTAATGCAGTTGCAGTTCGCTCTTGCGCAACGCCCGGCGCAGCTCGCGCTGCAGGTCGATCTGGCAGCGCATGCCCTGATCGAGGCGCTCGTCATACAGATGAAAGGTGCAGCCCTGGCGGCCTTTAGCCTGTTGCATGGCGATATGCGCGTGCCACATCAGCGTGTCCGCGGTGCTTGCCGGCTTGGCCAGCGCCACACCGAGGCTGCAGCCAAGCAGCAGGCTCTCGCCTTCGACCCAGTACGGTTCACCCAGCGCCTCGAGCAGGTGTTGCACCCAGGTGAGCAGCCGCGCAGGTTCGTCCTGACTGTCGACCAGCAGGGCGAATTCGTCGCCGCCCAGGCGCGCCAGTTGATCGCCTCGCACCAGATATTGTTTGAGACGCGCCACCACTTGCTGGATCAGCAGGTCGCCGGCGTGGTCGCCCAGGGCATCGTTGGCCTGGCGAAAGTTGTCCAGATCTAGCTGCACCAGCGCCAGACCGCCGCGGCTCGGCTTATCCAGACGTGCGGCTAAAAGCGTGTGAAAGCCCTGACGGTTGGCGATGCCGGTCAGTGCGTCCCGCTCGGTAAGGCGCTGCAAGGTGAGGCGCAGACGGCCCTGCTCACGTACGTAGCGCAGGCTACGGCGCAGGACATCGGCGCTGAGCTGATCGCGCACCAGCCAGTCGCAGACCTGGGGTGGCGTATCGTCCGGTTCCTGTTCCAGCAAAAGGATGATCGGCGCCGTACAGCGCCGCGAGTCGGGCAGGTGCGCGGGGGTGGTGAGCAGCACCGCGTCGCCGGCGTCGTCGAGCAGTTGCCGGGCGTCCGGCCAGCTGGAGGCGCAGCTTAACGGCAGTGGAGCGTCCGCGGCGTCCAGACGCTCACGCAACAGCTCGCTCCACTGCGGCGTCTCGGCCAGCAATACCAGGCGCAACGGCTCGACGAATGCGCTCAAGAAAAATCCCCCGATGCACGAAAAAGATGAGCGCCTGCGGCGCTGCTGAATGCGCCGGTTCCGGCGTCAAATCAATCACTTCCGTGTAAGTCGCCGGACATCCTGCGATAAAACCCGGGCAATCGACAAGCCCGCCCGCGCAACGAGTGCGCAGAACATGCCCCATTGCACGGTTGTCGGCTAGCACCGCAAAGCCACGAAATGGCCGGCGACTTTCGGCTAAAATGCGCGGCCATTTTCCTCTGCGATAGACACGATGTCCCGACTCAACCCCCGGCAACAGGAAGCCGTGAACTACGTCGGCGGCCCTCTTTTGGTGCTCGCCGGTGCAGGCTCCGGCAAGACCAGCGTAATTACCCGCAAGATCGCCCACCTGGTGCAGAACTGCGGCATCCGCGCCCAGCACATCGTCGCCATGACCTTCACCAACAAGGCCGCGCGCGAAATGAAAGAGCGCGTCGGCACCCTGCTCAAAGGCTCCGAAGCCCGCGGTTTGACGGTGTCGACCTTTCACAACCTGGGCATGAACATCATCCGCAAGGAGTACGCACGCCTGGGCTACAAGCCTGGCTTCTCGATCTTCGATGACGGCGACATCAAGGCGCTGCTCACCGACATCATGCAGAAGGAGTACGCCGGCGACGACGGCGCCGATGAGGTCAAGAACTACATCGACAGTTGGAAGAACGACCTCATCCTGCCCGACGAGGCCCTGGCGGGCGCGCGCAACCCCAAGGAGCAGACCGCCGCCATCGTCTACCTGCATTACCAGCGCACGCTCAAGGCTTACAACGCGGTGGATTTCAACGACCTGATCCTGCTGCCGGTCAAGCTGTTCCAAGAGCACCAGGACATTCTGGAGAAGTGGCAGAACCGCATCCGCTACCTGCTCGTCGACGAATACCAGGACACCAACTCCAGCCAGTACCTGCTGGTGAAGCTCTTGGTAGGCATGCGCAACCAGATCACCGTGGTCGGCGACGACGACCAGTCGATCTACGCCTGGCGCGGCGCGCGTCCAGAGAACCTCAATCTGCTCAAGGAAGACTACCCGTCGCTCAAGGTGGTGATGCTCGAGCAGAACTACCGCTCCACCAGCCGCATTCTCAAATGCGCCAACGTGCTGATCGCCAACAACCCCCACGCCTTCGAGAAGCAGCTGTGGAGCGAGATGGGCATGGGCGACGAGATCCGTGTGATCCGCACCCGCAACGAAGACGCCGAGTGCGAGCGGGTGGCGCTGGAGATTCTCACCGAACACCTGCGTACCCAACGCCCGTACAGCGATTTCGCCATCCTCTACCGCGGCAACTACCAGGCCAAGCTGATGGAGCTGAAACTGCAGCACCACCAGATCCCTTATCGGCTGTCCGGCGGCACCAGCTTCTTCGCCCGCCAGGAAGTGAAGGACCTGATGAGTTACTTCCGCCTGCTGGTCAACCCGGACGACGACAACGCCTTCCTGCGCGTGATCAACGTGCCGCGCCGGGAGATCGGTTCCACGACCCTGGAAAAGCTCGGCAACTATGCCAACGAGCGCAAGATCAGCATGTACGCGGCCAGCGACGAGATCGGCCTGGGCGAGCACCTGGACAGCCGCTACACCGAGCGCCTGGCGCGGTTCAAGCGCTGGATGGACGGCGTGCGCGAGCAGTGCGTGGTCAACGAGCCGATCGCCGCGATCCGCAGCATGGTCATGGACATCGACTACGAGAACTGGCTGCGCCAGAACGCCTCCAGCGACAAGGTCGCCGAGGCGCGCATGGGCAACGTGTGGTTCCTCGTCGATGCGCTGAAAAACACCCTCGACAAGGACGAGGAAGGCGATATGACCATCGAGGACGCCATCGGCAAGCTGGTGCTGCGCGACATGCTCGAGCGCCAGCAGGAAGAGGAAGAAGGCGCCGACGGCGTGCAGATGATGACCATGCACGCCTCCAAGGGTCTGGAGTTTCCGTCGGTGTATATCATCGGTTTCGAGGAGGAGATCCTGCCGCACCGCTCCAGCATCGAATCCGACACCATCGAGGAAGAGCGCCGCCTGGCCTACGTGGGCATCACCCGCGCCAAGCGCAACCTGGCGCTGACCTTCGCCGCCAAGCGCAAGCAGTACGGCGAAATCGTCGAATGCTCGCCAAGCCGCTTCCTCGACGAGCTGCCCCCGGAGGATCTGGTCTGGGAAGGTCAGGAAGAAGCCCCGGTCGAGGTCAAGGCCGCTCGCGGCAACGACGCCCTGGCCAGCATGCGGGCGATGCTCAAGCGCTAACTGCGCAGCACCGTAGCCCGGGTCGAGCGCAGCGACACCCGGGAAATTTTCCTGGGTATCGCACTGCTCAACCCAGGCTACGTTTTCACCAAGCCCAATGTCTCCATGGGCACCAGTGCAACATTTCGTAGTCAGAGTGAAAGGCCGGCTCCAGCAGTCGGCTCCGTTATCGTCAGCTCCCCTTGCAGAGGCCCGGCACCATGCGCACGCTCACTCTCGACCTCGACCTCGACACCCTGACCCAGTTGATCAACGGCCGTGAAACCCTCGAACACTGGCTCGACATGGAAGCCGGCACGGTGCTGAGCCTGTCGCCGGAAGACCAGGGCAGCGATGAGCGCCAGCAGGTACAGCTCAACCCCGACCGCTACGCCCGGGTGCCGAATCTCGACATGGCCCAGCGCGTGGCGATGCGCGAATCCTTTCTGTTCACCCTCAACGACCTCAATGCCCATCCGCTGCTCAGCGCCGCGCTGACCGGCCGCAAGCCGCTCAAGGCCTTCGATTACGAGATCGACTACTTCCCTGCCCTGCGCCAGCAATGGCAAGAGTACGAGCAGAAGCAACTGCGCGAATACGCCCTCAACTGGCTGTTCGAGCTGGGCCTGGAGCCGGCACCGGATAAGCTGCCGCTGGACCCGCGCGGCATTCCGCGGGACATTCTGCGCCGTCTGACGCGCAGCGCCTGAGCGCTCGGCTGGGCCAGGCCACTGACGAGCGGAGCGGGCGCGCTGCGTTTTCGCTACAAATGATCAGCGTTTTGAGCGAAAATCCGCCGCTTTGCTCGTGAGCACAGAGGATCGATCGTGGAGTCGTTGAAACAGAAGATATGCAGTGAAGGTACCGTCCTCTCCGAGCAGGTGCTCAAGGTCGATGCCTTTCTCAACCACCAGATCGATCCCAAGCTGATGCAAGAGATCGGCCACGAGTTCGCCGAGCGCTTCAAGGGTCAGGGCATCACCAAGATCGTCACCATCGAAGCCTCGGGCATTGCACCGGCCGTGATGGCCGGCCTGGAACTGGGCGTGCCGGTGATCTTCGCCCGCAAGTACCAGTCGCTGACGCTGAAGGACAACCTGTATATTTCCAAGGTGTTCTCCTTCACCAAGCAGACCGAGAGCACCCTGGCGATTTCCTCCAAGCACCTGAACGCCAATGATCACGTGCTGCTGGTCGACGACTTCCTGGCCAACGGCCACGCCGCCAAGGCGCTGATCGACCTGGTCGGCCAGGCCGGCGCCAGCATCGCCGGTATCGGCGTGGTGATCGAGAAGTCCTTCCAGAGCGGTCGCAGCACCCTGGACGCCCAGGGTTACCGGATCGAATCCCTGGCGCGCATCAAGTCTCTGGAAGGCGGCAAGGTCACCTTTCTCGAGTAGCCTGTAGTCCGGCCAGCACCAGACGCTGGTACAGCTCCTCGCGCAAACCCTCGGGCCGCTCCAGGCCCATGCGCTGCAGGGCTTCTGGAAACGCCTCGGCAGGCGGCGCATCGAACGCCGCCTTGCCCAGCTCCAGCACTTCGCTCAGGCGAAACTTCCCTTTAAGCCAGGTCAGCGCCCGCAACAGCGCTTGCTCCTCATCGCTGAAATCGCTGCCTAACGGGTACTCGGCGAACACCGGCCGGTGGCCTGCGGCGATCCGTTCGAGGCGCTCGGGCGTGTTGTCGGCGTAGCGCGCGTCTAGGCGAAAATTCTTCGGCAGCTTACCGGCCTCGATGGCCTGCTCCATCAGCTCACCCTGAAAGCGTGAATCACTCACCGCCAACAGCGCCTCGATCACCTGGGAGTCGGTCTTGCCGCGCAGGTCGGCGATGCCGTACTCGGTGATCACCACGTCACGCAGGTGGCGTGGAATGGTCACGTGGCCGTACTCCCAGACGATGTTGGAGCGGACCTCGCCGGCCGACTCGCGCCAGCTGCGCAGCAGCAGAATCGAGCGAGCGCCCGGCAACGCGTGGCCCTGGGCAACGAAGTTGTACTGCCCGCCCACGCCGCTGAGCACCCTGCCATCCTCGAGCTGATCGGCTACCGCCGCGCCGAGCAGGGTGACGGTGAAGGCACTGTTGATGAAGCGGGCATCCACGCGATGCAGGCGCTTGAGCTCTTCCTGCCCGTACAGCTCGTTGATGAAGCCGATACCGGTCATGCCGAAACGGCTGCGCTGCTCCGTCGTCATGGCATTGAGGCGCTGGTAGAAGGATTGCGGCCCGAGAAAGAAGCCGCCGTGCACCACCACGCCGTGCGCGGCGGGCGTCAGGTAATCACGCAGTGCCGCCTGGCTGAGGGGATCGGCCAGGTCAGTCGAGCATTGCTGATCGGTGGGCAGCAGCAGGTTCTCGCCCTGCATCTTCAGGTTGGCATCCAGCAGGCCGCCCTCCTGCATCCAGGCCAGCGCAGCGTCGTCCAGGCGCGTGGGCAGGCCGGCATCGAGCATCGCCTGAATACTGCGCGGCTGGCCATTGGCATCCAGCGCGCCAGCACTGGCCAGGCGCTGCACACGTACGTCCGGGTAGACGACACGGCGAATCACCCCGGCTTCGGCCAGGTCCAGCAGGCCGTTGACGAACATTTCGCTGCAGCCGTACAGCCCGGTTTGAAACGGCTCGAGATCGCCCAGTTTGCTACTTAGCGGATGCACCTGATCGCCCTGCAGCTCATCGAGCGCCGCGCGGTACGCCGGGTTATCGGCATGACGCTGCAGCAACGCGGCGCAGACCGCATCGCCCATAGCGCCGATACCGATCTGCAGGCTGCCGCCGTCGCGCACCAGGGTGCTGGCGTACAAGCCGATGCAGTGATCCTGCACCGTGACCGGCATGTTCGGCGTGGAAAACAGCGTGCTGGCTTCGCTCTCCTGCAGCTGAATGTCGAAGACCTCACGGGATAGCTCGGCATCGCCCGCCATGTACGGCAACTGCTCGTGAACCTGGGCCACGCAGAGGATGGTTTCGCCGCGGGCGCGCCGCTCCTGCAGCATCGGCAGCAGGTCGAGGGTGATGTCAGGGTTGCAGCTGAGGCTGTAATGCTGGGGGCGCGCGGCGTCGACTGCGACCAGCTGGGCCACCACGTTAACGCCCTTGGCGTTCAGGTCACGGGCGGCGTGGCTGTAGTTGCTGCTGGTGTAGTCCTGCTGGGTCGGTGCGCTGTCGAGCAGGGTGCCGGGCTGCAGGAAGAACTGCTCGATACGCACGTTGGGCGGCAGCCTGTCGGCCTGCAGGTCGGCGAGAAAATCCAGCTCCAGGTAATCGCCGTAGACCCGCTCGACGAAGGGGTCGAGAAAGCGCTGCTGCAGTTCCTGGTCAGCCCGCGGGCGGCCGAGGCACAGCGCCGTGTAGATGGTCAGCTCCCGTTCGGGCATCTCGCGCAGCCGCGCATACAGCGCGTTGACCCAGCGGTTGGGCTTGCCCAGGCCGAGGGGCAGACCGAGATGAATCGGCCCGTCGATGGTGCTCAGCACATGGTCGACAGCTTGCTCGAGGGTACGGGATTGGGGCATGCGGTTCTCCAGGCCAACGGTCGGGATCGTCGTCTTTGGACTCCCCCGTTGCGCCTTTTGCTGCATGTCGTCATCAGTCTGAAACAACAAAGCCGCCTGGCGGCGGCTTTGTGGGGGATGATGCAGAGCTTAGAGGCCGGACATCTTCTGGATGGCCGCACGCAATTCGTCATCCGAGCAGTCGCCACAGGTGCCCTTCGGCGGCATGGCGTTGATGCCGTTGATGGCCGCGGCAAGAATGCCGTCCAGCCCGCCCTGGTGGTCGGCACGGTCTTTCCAGGCTGCCGTGTCGCCGATCTTCGGTGCGCCGAGCAGGCCGCTGGTGTGGCAGGCCGTGCAGTGTTTGGCAATGATGTCATCGGCGCTGCGCGTGGCACCGGCGGCGGCAGTCGCCACGATTTCAACGCCTTTGCATTCCTGACCGGCGATGCACACTTGCCCGACTGGTTTGATCCGCTCGGCGATCGCCTCGTCGGTGTTCGCCTGAGCCGTCACGGCCCACAGCGCCAGGGCAATGGCCGGCGCTACCAGCATGCTGCTAATTGGGTTCACTCAGATGCCCTCATGGATGACTAATCACGCTCGCGGCCAGGGTTTGGCAAGCCGGCAAAGTATACCGACTGGCCCGAGTGGCAGGATGCGTGACCCCATGACGCAGATCAACGACGGCGCAGATTGCTGCGCACGTGCATTGGATCCATACGAAAAGTCTCCGAGCGAAGGTCAGGCGAGGCAAAAATCGGTGAGGCCGCGGAGTTTACGAGCTGTAAATGAGCAGGCCGACTGCGCTGGCACTCCAGCCGATTTTTAACGAAGCATCACCGAGCGCAGGTACTTTTCGTGCGGATCCTAGAAGTTGGCGGGCGTGGTGGCGCTGATCAGGCGCGCCGGCTGATCGAAGGGATTGCGGAAGCGGTGCGGCCGGCTGCTCTCGAAGTAGTAGCTGTCGCCGCTCTCGAGGATGAACACCTCGTCACCGACGGTCAGCTCCAGGCGCCCTTCCACCAGCATGCCGGTCTCCTCGCCCTCGTGGGCGTACATCTCCAGGCCGGTGTCGCTGTGTGGCGGGTAGGTTTCATCAAGAAAGGAAATGGCGCGGCTGGGGTGGGCTTTGCCGATCAACTTCATGGTGATCGCGCCGCTGTGGATATCGGTCAGCTCACTGGCCCGGTAGACCACCTGCACCTGGCTGTCCTGTTCCGCTTCCAGGGAGAAGAACTCCACCAGCGACATCGGGATGCCGGCTAGAACCTTCTTGAGCGAGCTGATCGAGGGGCTCACGCTGTTCTTCTCGATCATCGAAATGGTGCTGTTGGTAACCCCCGCCCGCTTGGCGAGTTCGCGCTGGGAAAGCCCCTTTTGCTTGCGGATAGATTGCAGGCGAAGACCGACGTCCAATGTTGGATACCCCCAGGTGAAGCCATGAAAAGTGGTCTTATCATGGCGACAGTGTTCAGTATTTACAACAGCCCGAACACCCGGGGCTCCATCGCGCCTAGGCTTCGCTGTAGATCAGCGGCACCCGCCGCACATTGCAGAACAGCTGATAGGGAATGGTGCCGGCGGCCAGGGCGACGTCGCTGGCCAGCACGCCGCGCCCCCAGAACTCGACGCGGCTGCCCAGGCCAGCGCCCGGCAGGTCACTGAGGTCGACGGTGAGCATGTCCATGGAAACACGACCGATGATCCGCGAGGGCTGGCCGTCGATCAGCACCGGGGTGCCGGTCGGCGCGTGACGCGGATAACCGTCGGCGTAACCCATGGCGACCACACCGACACGGGTGGCACGCTCGCTGACGAAACGCGCGCCGTAGCCGACCGGCTCGCCGGCCGGCAGGTCACGCACGCTGATGACGCGCGACTCCAGGGTCATCACCGGCTGCAGCCGGGCGGCGACGTCCTGGGTCCGCTCGAACGGCGTGGCGCCGTAGAGCATGATGCCGGGCCGCGACCAGTCACTGGGGATACTCGGCCAGCCCAGCAGGGCCGGCGAATTGCGCAGGCTGACCTCGGCGGCAAGGCCTTCGCGGGCCTGCTGAAACACCGCCAGTTGTTCATTACTGCGCGGGCAGTCGAGCTCGTCGGCGCGGGAGAAGTGGCTCATCAGCACGATCTTCACCACCTTGCCGCTGGCCAGCAGGCGCCGGTAGGCGGCCTGATAGTCGGCCGGGTGGAAACCGACGCGATGCATGCCGCTGTCCAGCTTGAGCCAGACGTTCAGCGGGCGCTTCAGGTCCGCCTGCTCGATGGCTTCCAACTGCCACCCGGCGTGCACCACGCACCACAGGTCATGCTCGTCGATCAGCGCCAGCTCGCTGGCCTCGAAGAAGCCTTCAAGCAACAGGATCGGCGCGCTGATGCCCTCGGCGCGCAGCTGCAGCGCTTCTTCGATACAGGCCACGGCGAAGCCGTCGGCATCCGCCTGCAGCGCCTGGGCGCAACGTACCGCGCCATGCCCATAGGCATCGGCCTTGACCACTGCCAGCGAGCGGGCGCCAGCCAGTTCACGGGCCAGTTGGTAATTGTGACGCAGGGCTTGCAGGTCGATCAGGGCACGGGCGGGACGCATGGTTATCTCGAAGGGCGGAAAATCACGGAGCAAGGTGAACGGTCAGTGGAGTGCTTTCGTGGGAGCGGGTAAGGACGAAGCGCCCTCCGGCTCCCACAAGTCGGCCAGTTCTCAGGCCAGACGTGCTGCGAGCCTCAGGGCAGCGCAGCAATCACCGTCATTTCCACCAGCACATCGGGCGAATACAGCTTGGCCTCGACGCAGGCGCGGGCGGGCGAGTGGCCGGCCGGCACCCAGGCGTCCCAGACCTTGTTCATGCCGTCGCGGTCGTCGATGTCTTTGAGGAAGATGGTGATCGACAGGATGCGCGTCTTGTCGGTGCCCGCCTCGGCCAGGAAGGCATCGATGCTGTCCAGGGTCGCCTTGGTCTGCGCTTCGATGCCGTCGCTGTGGGTTTCATCCAACTGGCCAGCCAGGTAGACGGTACCGTTGTGAATGACGATTTCGCTCAGACGCGGCTCAGTTCGCAGGCGCTGTATGGACATGCTTGTTCAACTCCTTGGGGCTACCGTAACGGGAAATATCCAGGCCTTCGCTGCTGATCTGCGGGCGCTTCCTGGCGATCAGGTCGGCCAGCAGGCGACCGGAGCCGCAGGCCATGGTCCAGCCTAGGGTACCGTGTCCGGTGTTCAGAAACAGGTTTCGATAGGGGGTGGCGCCAACGATGGGCGTGCCATCAGGGGTCGCCGGGCGCAAACCGGTCCAGAAATCCGCCTGGCTCAGGTCACCGCCCTGGGGATACAGATCACCGACGATCATTTCCAAAGTTTCGCGACGACGTGGGTTGAGGCTCAGGTCGAAGCCGGCGATTTCGGCCATGCCGCCCACACGGATGCGCTGGTCGAAGCGGGTGATGGCGACCTTGTAGGTTTCGTCGAGGATGGTCGACGTCGGCGCCATGTCCGGGTTGGTGATCGGCACCGTCAGCGAGTACCCCTTGAGCGGATAGACCGGCGCGCGAATGCCCAGCGGCTTGAGCAGTTGCGGGCTGTAGCTGCCCAGGGCGAGTACGTAGCGGTCGGCGGTTTCCAGCTTGCCGTCAATCCACACGCCGTTGATACGGTCACCGGCGACATCCAGGCGCTGGATGTTCTTGCCGAAACGGAACTGCACGCCCAGCGCGGTGGCCATCTCGGCCAGTTTGCGGGTGAACAGCTGGCAGTCACCGGTCTGGTCATTGGGCAGACGCAGGGCGCCAGCGAGTTTGTCGGTGACGCTGGCCAGGGCCGGTTCGACCTTGGCGATGCCGGCGCGATCGAGCAGCTCGTAGGGCACGCCGGATTGCTCGAGCACCGAGATATCCTTGGCGGCGTTGTCCAGCTGCGCCTGGGTGCGGAACAGCTGGGTGGTACCAAGCTGGCGTGCTTCGTAGCCAATGCCGGTTTCCGCGCGCAGCTCGTCGAGGCAATCACGGCTGTACTCGGACAGGCGCACCATGCGTTCCTTGTTCACCGCGTAGCGGGCGGCGGTGCAGTTGCGCAGCATCTGCGCCATCCACAGGTACTGATCAACATCGCCAGTCAGCTTGATGGCCAGCGGCGCGTGCTTTAGCAGCAGCCACTTCATCGCCTTCAACGGGATACCCGGCGCCGCCCAGGGCGAGGCATAACCCGGCGATACCTGGCCGGCGTTGGCGAAGCTGGTTTCCATGGCCGGGCCGTCCTGGCGATCAACGACCACCACCTCGAAGCCCTGGCGGGCCAGGTAATACGCACTGGCCGTACCGATCACACCGCTACCAAGCACCAGAACCCGCATGTTGTTCTCCTCGCCGCGACGATGCACTGGCGTATTACGATTTGAGAAGTCGATGCGTACAGTATAGAAAGTGAATGGCAGTGCTTTTCACTGTATACAACCGTATATTCGAAGGGAATTCTGGCTTTATCAGCCTTTCACGGAGAGGTGCCGAGCATGCGTACGCAACACCAGAGCCGCCGCGAGCTGGACAAGATCGACCGCAACATCCTGCGCATCCTCCAGGAGGACGGGCGCATCTCCTTCACCGAGCTGGGCGAACGGGTCGGCCTGTCGACCACACCCTGCACCGAGCGGGTCCGCCGCCTGGAGCGCGAAGGCATCATCATGGGCTACCACGCCCGCCTCAACCCGCAGAACCTCAAGGCCAGCCTGCTGGTGTTCGTGGAGATCAGCCTGGACTACAAGTCCGGCGATACCTTCGAGGATTTCCGCCGCGCCGTGCTCAAGCTGCCCCACGTGCTGGAATGCCACCTGGTGTCCGGCGACTTCGACTACCTGGTGAAGGCGCGCATCAACGAGATGGCCAGCTACCGTAAATTGCTCGGCGACATCCTGCTCAAGCTACCCCACGTACGCGAGTCGAAGAGCTACATCGTGATGGAAGAGGTCAAGGAGAGCCTGGCGCTGCCCGTGCCGGAGTGACCTAGACGAGCACCTGTCGCGTCGAGGCGATCAGCTGGTGCACCTGCTGTTCGACACGCGCTTCGATCGGCTGCTCGGGCCCGCGACCATGGGGGCACGGCAGGTTCGGCGTGGTGCCGAACAGCCGGCAGATCAGCGGGCGCTGGTCGTACACCTGGCAGCCATTCGGCCCCAGGTGCACGCAGTTGTACTCGGCCAAGGCGGCGTCCTGCTCGGCGCGGGTCTTGCGCGGCAGGCGCGCCATTTCCTCGGAGGAAGCGGTGACCGGGCCGCAGCAATCGTGACAGCCAGGCACGCAATCGAAGCGCGGAATCTGGCGGCGCAACAGGTCGAT
Source organism: Phytopseudomonas straminea (assembly GCF_900112645.1). Taxonomy (GTDB): domain Bacteria; phylum Pseudomonadota; class Gammaproteobacteria; order Pseudomonadales; family Pseudomonadaceae; genus Aquipseudomonas; species Aquipseudomonas straminea. The sequence goes on from NZ_FOMO01000006.1 coordinate 220,037, forward strand.
CTTGCGGCTGGTGCAACTCATGGTCGGGGGCTCTGGAACGGCAGGCGGGCATGGTACAGCCGAGCCCAGGCCAGGCAAAGCTCGGCCTGCTCGGTAATCGGCGGTTGGCTCGCAGCGGATTGCGCGCTTATGCTTCGTCAATTTTTACCCACACCGAAATCAGGATTTCGCACATGACCGCCCGTGCCCACCCGCCGGTTCATAGCGCCGAGCATGCGCCCTCCTACTACGCCGCCAGCGTCAACCAGCAGCTCGACTTTCCGGTGCTGCAAGGCGAGCAGCGCGCCGACGTGTGCATCGTCGGCGGCGGGTTCTCGGGCCTGAACACGGCCATCGAGCTGGCTCAAAAAGGCCTGTCGGTGGTACTGGTCGAAGCGCATCGCATCGGTTGGGGCGCCAGCGGGCGCAACGGTGGGCAACTGATTCGCGGCGTCGGCCATGGCGTCGAGCAGTTCGAATCGGTGATCGGCAAGGACGGGGTGCGCGAGCTGAAACTGATGGGCCTGGAAGCGGTGGAGCTGGTGCGCCGGCGAGTCGCCCAGTTCGAGATCGCCTGCGACCTGACCTGGGGCTACTGCGACCTAGCCAACAAGCCGCGCGACCTGGCCGGCTTCGCCGAGGATGCCGCAGAACTGCAGGGCCTCGGCTATCGCCACGAGCTGCGCCTGCTACAACCGGAACAGATGCACGAGGTGGTCGGCTCACAGCGCTATGTCGGCGGCATGATCGACATGGGCTCCGGGCATCTGCACCCCCTCAACCTGGCACTCGGCGAAGCCGCTGCTGCGCGGAGCCTGGGCGTGCGCCTTTTCGAGCATTCGCCGGCCATGCGCATCGACTATGGTAGCGAGATCCGCGTGCACACCGCCCAGGGCGTGGTACGCGCCCCTCAACTGGTGCTGGCCTGCAACGCCTACATCCGCGACCTGAACCCGACACTGGGCGGCAAAGTGCTGCCCGCCGGCAGCTACATCATCGCCACCGAGCCGCTGAGCGAGGAGCAGGCCAGCGCGCTGATCCCGCAGAACATGGCGCTTTGCGACCAGCGGGTGGCCGTTGACTATTATCGGCTTTCAGCCGACCGCCGCCTGCTGTTCGGCGGTGCCTGCCGATACTCCGGCACCGATCCGTCCGATATCGCCGCCTATATGCGGCCAAAGATGCTCGCGGTATTCCCGCAGTTGCAGGACGTGCGTATCGACTACCAGTGGGGCGGGATGATCGGCATCGGCGCCAATCGCCTGCCGCAGATCGGCCGCCTCAAGGATCAGCCCAACGTGTTCTACGCCCAGGCCTATGCGGGCCATGGCGTGAATGCCACGCACCTGGCCGGCAAGCTGCTCGCAGAAGCCATCGCCGGGCAAGCAGGCGGCGGCTTCGAGCTGTTCGCCAAGATGCCGCACATGACCTTTCCCGGCGGTCGCCATCTGCGCTCGCCGCTGCTGGCGCTGGGCATGCTCTGGCACCGACTCAAGGAACTGGCCTGATAGCGCTGGTAGCCTGCGTTTGAGCGCAGCGATACCCAGGAAAAGGGGTCCCGGGTATCGCTGCGCTCAACGCCGGGCTACCTGTCTAGAGTTTCCAGAACGGCAGCGTGGCTTCGCGCTGCGCCTGCTCGCGGCTCAGGCCGATGTCCTGCAGTTGAGCATCGCTGAGCTTGAGCAGCGCGCGCCGGGTGGTCAGGCGACGGATGAAACGCTGCCAGCGATGCGTCATTACCGTGCGCGCCGGCACCGCGGCCAGTCGCAGCCCGTTACCGCCTTCCAGCTCGCTGCCTTTCAAGGTCAATCGCACATCGCTCAGCCCGTTCATGTCGCTCTCCTGCGCATTGAGGTCATGGGAGATCATGATGGCGGTCAGCGAAAAAGCATGACAGATGCAAAGAAAGGGAATTAAATCCATACAGATTAACCATCGAGTGAACTGAATGGTTCCGCGAAGAGCCATCTGTATGGTTCAACTGGCTCCCTTGCATACAGGTGCGTGAACATGACCCTCTATACCAACCTGGCCGACCTGATTGGCGAACGCATCGAGCAGGGCCTTTACCGGCCGGGCGACCGCCTGCCCTCGGTGCGCGCCCTGAGCCAGGAGCACGGAGTCAGCCTGAGTACCGTGCAGCAGGCCTACCGCCACCTGGAAGACCGCGGCCTGGCGCTACCGAAACCGAAATCCGGCTACTTCGTGCCGCAAGGCCGCGACAAGCCGGCGCTGCCGAAGATCAGCCGGGCGCCGCAACGCCCCGTGGACGTCTCGCAGTGGGATCAGGTGCTGGAACAGATCGCCCCTTCGCCACGCAATGATTTTGTCCAGCTGGGCCGCGGCCGCCCGGACATCGACAGCCCGACGCTCAAGCCCCTGTTGCGTGCGTTGTCGCGGCTGAGCCGCAAGCAGGACCTGCACACCCTGACCTACGGCAGCATCTACGGTGACGTGCGCCTGCGCGAACAGGTCGCCCGCCTGACCCTGGACTCCGGCTGCCAGCTGACCTATGAGGACATAGTCATCACCACCGGATGCCACGAGGCGCTGTCGGCGGCGATCCGGGCGATCTGCGTGCCGGGCGATATCGTCGCCGTCGATTCGCCGAGCTTCCACGGCGTGATGCAGGCACTCAAAGGCTTCGGCATGAAGGCTCTGGAGTTGCCCACCGACCCGCTCACCGGCATCAGCCTCGAGGCGCTGGAGCTGGCCCTGGAACAATGGCCGATCAAAGCCATTCAGCTCACCCCCAACTGCAACAACCCGCTGGGCTACATCATGCCCGAGGCCAACAAGCGCGCTCTGCTGGCCCTCGCCCAGCGCCACGACGTGGCGATCATCGAGGACGACGTGTACGGCGAGCTGGCCTTTCACTACCCGCGCCCACGCACCATCAAATCCTACGATGACGACGGCCGCGTGCTGTTGTGCAGCTCGTTTTCCAAGACCCTGGCGCCCGGCTTCCGTGTCGGCTGGATCGCGCCAGGCCGCTACCTCGACCAGGTGCTGCACATGAAATACCTGGGCACCGGCGCCACCGCACAGCTGCCGCAACTGGCGCTGGCCGAATACATCGAAGGCGGCCACTACGAACCGCACCTGCGCCGCATGCGCGGCCAGTACGCACGCAACCTGGAACAGATGAGCGACTGGGTCAGCCGCTACTTTCCGCCTTCGGTGCGGGTCAGCCGGCCCCAGGGCAGCTTCATGCTGTGGGTCGAGATGCCCGAGGGTTTCGACAGCCAGCGCCTGAACCGCGAACTGGCTGCGCACAAGATCCAGGTCGCACCGGGCAGCATCTTTTCCGCCGCCGGCAAGTACCGCAATTGCCTGCGCATGAACTACGCCACGCGCCCCAGCCCGATCATCGAGGCAGCGGTGCGCAAGGTGGGCGAAACCGTCGCGACCATGCTGGAAGAGTCACCACCGCCGAGAAACTGAATCTTTCCCGGCGCAGCAGCGTCCTATCAGCACATCCGGACAGCCGATTGGAGGCTGCAACTGTGCCCTTGCGCGTGCTCTTTATCGCCCTGCTGATTCTCGGCGGCTGTACCAACCAGGTGCCCATCGTGCCCAGCCAGGCCATTCCCGCGGCCGAGTCGTCATTCGGCGCCGGGCTCGAAGCGCGCGCCGCCGAGCATCAGGGGCACTCCGGCTTTCGCCTGCTGCCGGCCAGCAACGAAGCCTTCGCCGCCCGTGCCGAACTGATTCGCGCCGCGCAGCACAGCCTCGATCTGCAGTACTACATCGTGCACGACGGCCTGAGCACCCGCGCACTGGTCAAGGAGCTGCTGCAAGCCGCCGACCGTGGTGTGCGCATCCGCATCCTGCTCGACGACACTACCAGCGACGGCGAGGACTACAAGATCGCCCTGTTGGCCGCCCATCCAAATATCGAAATCCGCGTGTTCAACCCGCTGCACCTGGGGCGCCTGACCGGCGTGACGCGAGTGATCGGCCGCGGCCTGAATCTCTCCCAGCAGCACCGGCGCATGCACAACAAGCTGTGGCTGGCCGACAGCGCGGCGGCCATCGTCGGCGGGCGCAACCTGGGCGATGAGTATTTCGATGCCGAGCCGAACATGAACTTCACCGACATCGACATGCTCGCCGTCGGCCCGGTGGCCCACGACCTGGCGCAAAGTTTCGACCAGTACTGGAACAGCCGGCTGAGCCAGCCTATCGAGGAATTCGTCTGGCGCCAGCCCTCGCTGAAAACCCTCGACAAGGCGCGCAAGGGCCTGCGCGAATACCTCGACACCGCCCGCGTCGAGCAGCCCGAACTCTACGAACGCCTGCTCGCCTATCAGCACACGCCGAAGCTGAACGTCTGGCTCGACGAGCTGATCTGGGCACCCGGCATCGCCCTGTGGGACGCACCGAGCAAAGTGCTGGCCAGCGGCGAACCAGACCCGCATCTGCTGCTCACCACGCAGCTCGCGCCGCACATCCAGGCGGCCAAGAGCGATCTGGTGATGGTCTCCGCCTACTTCGTGCCAGCGCCGGCCGGCCTGGAGTACCTGATCGGCCTGGCCGACAACGGCGTGGAGATCCGCCTGCTGACCAATGCCCTGGAAGCCACCGACGTGCCGGCGGTACATGGCGGCTACGCGCCCTATCGCCAGGAAATGCTCGAACATGGCATGCGTCTGTACGAGTTACGCAGCGAACCAGGCGCCGATTCGCCGCCGGCCTACAGCCTCAGTGGCAGCTCCAATTCCAGCCTGCACAGCAAGGCCATCGTCATCGACAAGCAGAAATCCTTCGTTGGCTCCTTCAACGTCGACCCGCGCTCGGTGCTGTGGAATACCGAGGTCGGCGTACTGGTCGACAGCCCGAAGCTGGCCGCTTACCTGCGCGAGCTGGCCCTGCAGGGCATGAAACCGTCGGTGAGCTACGAGGTGCGCCTACAGCACGACGCCAACGGCGCGACGCGGATGGTCTGGATCGGCGAGGACGACGGCAAGGAATTCGTCCTCACCGAGGAACCCGGCAGCCGCTGGCGGCGCTTCAATGCCTGGTTCGCACGGGCCATCGGCCTGGAGAAAATGCTATAGCGCGACGCGCTCGTCGAAGGCGTGGGGCCGCCAGGCCAACCAGATAAAGGCTGCCGCGCCGACCGCCATCAGCATCGGCAATGCATGTCCGCTGATCCATTGGCTGACCGCGCCGGTAGCCAGCGGCCCGACCAGGCAGCCAATGCCCCACAACTGCGCCACATGGGCATTGGCGCGCACCAGCTGATCGTCACGAAAACGTTCGCCGATGAGAATCAGCGACAGGGTGAACAGACCACCCGCACTGGCGCCGAACAGCACCAACACCGGCCAGATCACCGGCGTATGCAACAGCAGCGGAATGCCCAGGCTGGAGAGCAGCAGCACCACGCCGCATAGGCGGAATAGCGTCACCCGCGAGATGCGGTCGGCAAGCAGGCCGATGGGCAGCTGCAGCACCGCATCACCCACCACCACTACGCTGGCCATGAACAGCGCCACTTCCTGGGTAAAGCCCTGGCGCAGCCCGTAGATCGGCAACAGGGTTAGCATCATCGCCTCGAAGGCGGCAAACAGCATCACTGCCCAGGCGATGGCCGGCATGCGCTGGCAGAACACCAACAGGCCACGCCCGGACGCGCTGTGGGCATCGACCACCGGTGCGCCGGTGCGGCCGATCAGCAGCAGCGAGCCGCCGACCAACAGCGACACGCCAAACCAGAAGCCCAGGTCGGTATCGGTGCCCAGCACGCTAAGCAGCAGCGGCCCGCACAGCTGGCTCAGGGCGTAGCCGGTGCCATACAGCGCCACCAGCCGGCCGCGCCACTTCTCCACCGCCAGTTGGTTGATCCAGCTCTCGCCGAGAATGAACACCACGGTCAGGGTCACGCCCAACAATAGGCGCAGCACAATCCAGACGGGATAGCTCTGCAGCAGCGCCAGGCCGGTGACCGACAGCGCGCCGGCCAGCAGACAGAATTGCATCAGCCGTGGCGTCGGGCAGCGCGCGGCCAGCCCGCCAGCCAGCGAGGCGCCTAGCAGCACGCCGATGGCCGGCGTGGCCGCCATGATGCCGATGGCGAACGAGCCATAGCCCCAACTCTCCAGGCGCAGCGACACCAGCGGCATGGTCACGCCCATGGCCAGACCGATACTGATCACCGCCAGGCAGACGGCGAAGTAGGTTCCCCAACGCATTACTGACTCCCTCGAAACACAGCGGCCGGGCTCTGGGAGCCCGGCCGCCGGCTTGCTCAGGCCCGCCGACTGGCGGGCCTCATCCGTGCAGGATCAGAGTTTGATCCAGGTGGCTTTCAGTTCGGTGTACTTATCGAAGGCGTGCAGAGACTTGTCACGGCCGTTGCCCGACTGCTTGAAGCCACCGAACGGCGCGGTCATGTCGCCGCCGTCGTACTGGTTGACCCACACGCTGCCGGCGCGCAGAGCGCGGGCGGTCAGGTGCGCCTTGGAGATATCCGCGGTCCACACCGCGGCGGCCAGGCCATACACGGTGTCGTTTGCGATCTGCACGGCTTGCTCGGCGCTGTCGAAGCCGATCACCGAGAGCACCGGCCCGAAGATTTCCTCGCGAGCGATGGTCATGGCATTGGTCACGCCGTCGAAGATGGTCGGCTCGACATAGGTGCCGCCGCTCTCCTCCAGGGTGCGCTTGCCGCCGATCAGCAGCTTGGCGCCATCCTTGTGGCCGGCCTCGATGTAACGCAGCACGGTGTCCATCTGCTGAGTATCGACCAGGGCGCCGACGTTGGTGTCCGGGTCCAGCGGGTTGCCGGCCTTCCAGCCTTTCAGGGCCTCGACCACCATCGGCAGGAAGCGCTCCTTGATGGAGTTTTCCACCAGCAGGCGCGAGCCCGCGGTGCACACTTCGCCCTGGTTGAAGGCGATGGCACTGGCCGCAGATTCAGCAGCGGCCTTGAGATCCGGCGCATCGGCGAACACGATGTTGGGGCTCTTGCCACCGGCCTCCAGCCATACGCGCTTCATGTTCGATTCGCCGGCATAGATCATCAGTTGCTTGGCGATCTTGGTCGAGCCGGTGAACACGATGGTGTCGACATCCATATGCAGGGCCAGGGCCTTGCCGGCGGTGTGACCATAACCGGGCAGCACGTTGAACACACCGGCCGGGATTCCGGCTTCGATGGCCAATTGGGCGACGCGGATGGCGGTCAGCGGCGATTTCTCGGACGGTTTAAGGATCACCGAATTACCGGTGGCCAGGGCCGGGCCGAGCTTCCAGCTGGACATCAGCAGCGGGAAGTTCCAAGGCACGATGGCTGCCACAACGCCGACCGGCTCGCGGGTCACAAGACCGAGCTGGTCATGGGGCGTCGGCGCGACTTCGTCGTAAACCTTGTCGATCGCCTCGGCGCTCCAACGGATGGCATTGGCCGCCGCCGGTATATCGATGCCCAGCGAATCGCTGATCGGCTTGCCCATGTCGAGGGTTTCCAGCAGCGCCAGCTCTTCGGCGTTGGCCATCAGCAGCTCGGCGAAGCGGATCATCTTGGACTTGCGCTTGGCCGGGGCGATACGCGACCACACGCCGGAATCGAAGGCGGCGCGCGCCGACTTCACCGCCAGTTCGGCGTCCGCCAGGTCGCAACTAGCGACCTGGCCCAGCACCCGGCCATCGACCGGGCTGATGCATTCGAAGGTTTCACCGCTCTGCGCAGACTGGTACTCGCCCTGCACGAAGGCGCGGGTCTCGATTTTCAGATCCTTTGCACGCTGCTCCCAGTCGGTACGGGTCAAACGGGTCATCTGATCATCCTCTTTCGTCGGTGAAGGCGCGCGGGCGCCTGCGGTGGCCCCAAGGGCCTCGGAAACTGCGAGCCACACTAAACCAGCGCTCGCAGGATTTTCAATATTCTTGACACTTGGTGGCCAAACGCCTTGCTGCGTTCATTTTTTTAAACATAGACTCGGCCCGTGCCTGCCGCGGCATTCAGCCCTTTCGCCGCACGCGGCATGATCGCCAACGTCCTCTGAATAACCATGGAACGTGCAGATGAACATCCAGCAGATCGTCGATTTCGCCCACAGCGCTGGTAGCGCCGAAAGCTACCGCCCCGCCGCCGAGAAGATCCTCAAGGGCGACCCGCAGCAGCAGGTGCGCAACCATTACTTGAGCCCCTGCGGGCAATTCAATACGGGGATCTGGGAGGGTGAGGTCGGCCAGTGGACGGTGAATTACACCGAGCACGAATACTGCGAGATCCTGCAGGGCGTGTCGGTGCTGCGTGATCACGACGGCAATGCCAAGACCGTGCGCGCCGGTGACCGCTTCGTGATACCGGCTGGCTTTACCGGCACGTGGGAAGTGCTGGAGACCTGCCGCAAGGTCTACGTGATCTTCGAACAGGCCTAAGGCCAGGCCCCGGGCCGGTTACGGTAACCGGCCCGGGGCGAAGCATCAGCTGGCGACCTGCTCCGCCGGCGAGACGATGCTGCTCTTGCCCCGCGAGCGCCCGGAACTCAGGTAATCGGCGATGGATTCCTGGGTGACTTCACCAAGGAAGTCATTTTCCGCGCTGAGCACCGGCAGCCACGAGCGGTTGAACTCGTACATGCGCGACAACAGGATGCGCAGGTGCTCGTCGTGGGCGGCGGTGGCGTTGAACGGCTGCACGAACGGCTGCACTGCACCGCCCTGACCACGCAGGTCACGGCGACGAATGAAGCCAAGGGCCTTCTTGCCGGCGTCGGTCACCACCAGGTGGCGACGGTCGTGTTCTTCCATCAGTTCGACTGCATCGGCGATGCTCGCCTCGGCCAACACCGACGGCGCATCGTCAGCGGCATCTTCGGCGCGGATAAGCAGCAGGCGCTTGAGGGTGCTGTCCTGGCCGACGAAACCGCTGACGAAATCATCGGCAGGGTGCGCCAGAAGGGTATCCGGGTGGTCGAACTGGAGCAGCGTCCCATCCTTAAAGATGGCAATCTTGTCCCCCAGTTTGATGGCTTCATCGATGTCGTGGCTGACCATAATCACGGTCTTGTTCAGCGCGCGTTGCATCTGGAAGAACTCATTCTGGATGGCGTCGCGGTTGACCGGGTCGACCGCGCCGAACGGCTCGTCCATCAGCAATACTGGGGCGTCGGCCGCCAGGGCGCGGATCACGCCGATCCGCTGCTGCTGGCCACCGGACAGTTCGCGTGGGTAACGCGACAGATACTGCTTGGGCTCCAGCTGCACCATGCTCATCAGCTCCACGGCGCGGTCGTGGCAGCGCTTCTTGTCCCAGCCGAGCAACTTGGGCACCACGGTGATGTTTTCCTCGATGGTCATGTTGGGGAACAGACCGATCTGCTGGATCACGTAGCCAATGTTGCGGCGCAGGGTCACCTCATCGATGCCGGTGGTGTCCTCACCGTTGATCAGTACACGCCCGGAGGTCGGCTCGATCAGCCGGTTGATCATCTTCAGCGTGGTGCTCTTGCCGCAGCCCGATGGGCCGAGAAATACGCAGATCTGGCCTTCGTCGACGGTCAGGCTGACTTCGTTGACGGCGACGACATCTTTGCCTTTCTGCTGGAATTTCTTGGTCAATTTGTCGAGTTGAATCATGTTCGAATCCTCAGTGGGCGGCTTTCAGGCCACGGGGAGTGAGCGTTTTCTGCAGCCACTGCAAAAACAGGTCGGCGACGATGGCGAGCAGGCTCACCAGCACGGCGCCAACGAACAGGGTCGCCATATCGCTGCGGCTGATGGCGGTGAGAATCAGCACGCCGAGGCCGCCGGCGCCGATGGTGGCGGCAATGGTCATCACACCGATGTTCATCACCACGGCGGTGCGCACGCCCGCCAGGATCACTGGCACAGCAATCGGCAGGTCGACCATGCGCAGGCGCTGCCAGAAACTCATGCCAATGCCTTTACCCGCCTCGCGAATGCCCGGCTCGACGCTGGTCAGCGCCAGGTAGGTGTTACGCAGAATCGGCAGCAGCGAATAGAGGAACACCGCAGTCACCGCCGGCAGCGGGCCAAGGCCCTGGCCGAACTGCGAGTAGAACGGCAGCAACAGGCCGAATATGGCGATGGCCGGCAAGGTCAGTACCACGGTGGCCAGGCCCTGCAGCGGCCCGGCTAGCCATGGAAAGCGGGTCATCAGGATACCCAGCGGCACACCGATGAGGATCGCCAAGCCCACGGCGATACCAACCAGGGAGATGTGTTCGACGGTCAGGCTGGCCACCTCGGCCCAGTCGATATGCTGGAAAGCGGTCATGAAATCCATATCAGTTGCCCTCCCCGATCAGTTTTTCCTGACGCAGGAAATCTGCCGCCACTGCGGCAGGCGTCTCGCGATCCACGTCGACGCGGGCGTTGAGGCGACGCATGGTGGCGTCGTCCAGGCGCTCGGCCAGCGGCTTGAGCAACGCTTCGAGCTCCGGGTGCTGCTTGAGGTAGTCGGCATTGACCACCGGCGCGGCTGTGTAATCCGGGAAGTACTTGCGGTCATCCTCGAGCAGACGCAAGCCGAAGGAATCCAGGCGGCCGTCGGTGGTGTACACCAGGCCGACGAACACCTGACCGTTGCGCAGCGCGGTGTAGACCAGGCCCGGGTCCATCTGGCGAATTTCGTTACGGGTGAAGGTCAGGCCGTATTCCTGGACCAGCCCTTTCAGGCCATCGGAACGGTTGGCGAACTCGATGTCCAGCGCCAGCAGACGGCTACCCTTACCTGGGGTTTTCAGGGCGGCGGCCAGGTCGCTGATGGTATGGATATCCGGGTGTTCCTCTGCGACCTTTTCCGGCAGCGCCAGAGCGTAAGTGTTGTTGAAGTTCGAGGGCGCCAGCCAGATCGCGCCCTCTTTGGCGTCCAGCTCCTTGACACGCTGATAGGCGGCTTCCTTGTCTAGGCGTTCGGTGACCTTGTTGTAGGCCACCAGCGAGGTGCCGGTGTATTCCCAGGTCAGGTCCAGCTGGCCGCTCTTCATGCCGTTCCAGGCGATGGTGCTGCCCAGGTTACCGACGATGCGCGCCTGATAGCCGTGAGGGCGTAGGTACTGTGCGGTGAGTTCGGAGAGGATCACCTGCTCGGTGAACACCTTGGCACCGATACGAATTTCCGCAGCCTGGCTGGTCGCTGCCAGCAGCAGGCCGAGGCAAAGAACGAGAGACTTCATTATCGTTTCCTTCAACGGACCACCCCCCGCTCGAACCAGAAGCGGCTGACGGCCGCCACCAGACCATCGAGCAGCAGCGCCAGCAAGGCGGTGGCGGCAGCGCCGAGAATCAGCAAGGGCTGGTCTTCGAGGGCAATGGCGGGAAAGATCAGGCTGCCCAGGCTGTTGGCGCCGATCAGGAACACCAGCGGCGCAGTGCCGACGTTCAGCGCCAGCGCCACGCGAATACCGCCGACGATGATCGGCACCGCATTGGGCAGCTCGACCTTCCACAGTGACTGGCGCGGCGTCATGCCGATGCCGGTGGCGGCTTCCGTCAGCGAGCTCGGCACGTTGCGCAGGCCTTCGTAGGTGTTGCGCACGATGGGCAGCAGCGAGGCCAGGAACAGCGCCAGGATCGCCGGGCCGTTACCGATGCCGACGATGGAAAGGGCAATGGCCAGCACCGCCAGGGGCGGCACGGTGTTACCGACGTTGAAAACCTGCATGAAGCGCTCGGCACTGTGCTCGCGGCCGGGCCGACTGAGCAGGATGCCGGCGGGGATGCCGACCGCCAGGGCCGCCAGCATCGACACGAACACCAGGTACAGGTGTGCCTGCAGATAGAAAATGAGATCTTCACGGTGCTGCGCGAGCACCGCCGGGGTGATCCAGTGGACCAGCAAGGCCAGTACCGCGATCAGCGCAACAGCGCCCAGCAGCACCTTGCCGAAGCTTTTCAGCATATTGCGACTCCATTAAACGACCGCCGTTGGCGTATCGATCCGACCGGACGCATTGCGCGTCGGTCTCTTCATGCCGGAGGCTGGGACATCGGTCGGCGATGTCCCGCATATCAAGGCTCAGGCGCCCTGCAGCCCTCCGACCCACGCTTGATCGACCCATGTTGCGCCGCTTCGGTTCCCCTCTTTTGCTATCGTTCTGCCATGGGCAGACGGTCATCCACTGCCACACATCCGGTTACAAGCCAGGTATCATCGGGGCTCCAGGGTGTTCGCCGGGATGGCGAACATCAGCCTTCAAAGGAGACCCCGTGCTCGACCTCGTTGCCGCCTTTATCGTCCTCACCACGCTGCTCACCTACGTCAACTATCGCTTTATCCGCCTGCCGCCCACCATCGGCGTGATGGCCACGGCGCTGATCTTCTCGTTGATCGCCCAGGGCCTGAGCCAGCTCGGTTACCCGCTGATCGAAATCGAGGCGCAGCAGATCATCCGCCGCATCGACTTCTCCGATATCCTGATGACCTGGTTCCTGCCGGCCCTGCTGTTCGCCGGCGCCTTGCACGTCGACCTGAGCGATCTGCGCAGCTACAAATGGCCCATAGGCCTGCTGGCCACCGTCGGCGTGCTGATCGCCACCAGTGTGATCGGCACCCTGGCGTTCTACATCTTCGCCCTGTTCGGCTGGCACGTGGACTTCATCTACTGCCTGCTGTTCGGCGCGCTGATCTCGCCCACCGACCCGATTGCGGTGATGGGCATCCTCAAGTCGGCCGGCGCGCCCAAGCCGCTGGCCACCACCATCGTCGGCGAATCGCTGTTCAACGATGGCACCGCAGTGGTGGTGTTCACCATCCTGCTCGGCATCCTGCAACTGGGCAGCACGCCGACCCTGGGTACGGTGAGCTGGCTGTTCGTTCACGAGGCGGTGGGCGGTGTGCTGGTCGGCACCGCGCTGGGCTATGGCGTGCTGCTGATGCTGCGCAGCATCGACCAGTACCAGGTCGAGGTGATGCTGACCCTGGCGCTGGTATTCGGCGGCGCAGCACTGGCGGCGCGGCTGCACGTCTCCGGGCCTATCGCCATGGTGGTGGCCGGCCTGATCATCGGCAACCTGGGCCGCAAGCACGCCATGTCGGACGAATCACGCCGCTACGTGGACGGTTTCTGGGAGCTGATCGACGAGATTCTCAACGCCCTGCTATTCGCCCTGATCGGCCTGGAACTGCTGCTCCTGCCGTTCTCCTGGCTGCACATCATCGCCGCCTTCGTGCTCGGTGGCGCGGTGCTGGTAGCACGCCTGCTGACCGTGGCGCCAGCGGTGTTCGTGATGCGCCGGCGTGCCGGCGGGCGCCGCCAGGTATCCCACGGGGCGATCCGCATCCTCACCTGGGGCGGGCTGCGCGGTGGTGTGTCGGTGGCCCTGGCGTTGTCATTGCCACTGGGCGAGGAACGCGATCTGCTGCTGAGCCTGACCTATATCGTCGTGCTCACCTCGATCCTGCTGCAGGGCTTGTCCATCGGCCCACTGGTCAGCCGGCTGTACCGTGGCCAGCCCCAGGTCGCGGTGGACGATCATCACTGAGAAAACCGGGGCGCATTTGACTGGCGCCCCGATTCAGATGCGCGACTCGAGCACCAGCAGGTTGTTTTCCACCCGCCAGCCGACGCGATTGAGAAAGCTCATGCCCAGCAGCGCCTCGCTCGGCGAGGCGCCTTCGAGCACCACCGCCTCGACACCCAGCACCTGCAGCGAGCCGACGCTGACCTTGTCGAGGGTCACCCGCCAGCCCTTGGCCGTGCCGCTGGCGGTGTTGACCTGAATCGGCTGGCCGCGGGTGCGATAGTCGATGCCCAGGCGGCGGGCATGATTTTCATTGAGAGCCACGGAGGTGGCGCCGGTATCGACCAGAAACTGCTGGGCGCGGCCATTGATCGCGCCTTCGGCCCAGTAGTGGCCGCCGTTGCTGCGAGCGATGCTGAGGGTCTGTTTCTGCGGCGCGGCGACGCCTGAGGTGTTGTATTCGCGGCTCAGGCCGTAACTGCGCTCCACACCGTCGACGCGCAGCACGGCGCTGTGGCTGTCGACACTGACCACCTGCACGCCGCCTGGGCCGGCCTGGCCGACGCGCACCAGCTTGCGCTGGCCGTCCACCGACAGCACCGCCGCACCGGGGAACAACCCGACCACCTGAACCGGCGTAGCAGCCAGCAGTAGCGGCGCGACCAACAGGCCTACCATGACCATCATCACTCGACGCATCCGTGCCTCTCCCGGCTATTCGAAGGGGTAATGCTGGCCCCAGCGCTCGAAAATCGCGCGCAGCTCGTCTTTCTCGACCAGCTCGGCCATGCGCTGATCGAACAATTGGGCCAGCGCGCGGCCACGTGGTGTGTCGGAAAAGCCGATATACAGCGGCAGGCGCAGCAGGTCGGTGGCACGGTATTTACCGGGCTGCTCGGCGCCGGCAAGCACCTGTTCGACCTCGGGGCGGGCGTCGATGTAGTAGTCGGCGTGGCCCTGATCGAGCATCGACAGAATACCGCTGCGCCGCTGCAATTCGTTGTAGTGGGTGAGGCCGGGAATATAGCGCTGATACTCGTAGCCGCGCATCCACACCAGGCGCGAGCGGCCGAGCTGGGCCTGATCGGGCTCAGGCTTGCTGGCAAGGCTCAGGGCGCTGATCAGGTCCGAGTCGTAATGCCAGGTCGGGTACACCACGCCGCCGCTGACTTCGTTCTGGTACGACGCTACCCAAGCGTCGGCTTCGCCGCGCTTCACCAGACCGATGGAACGGGTGTAGGGCACGATCTGCATGTCCAGTCTGACACCAGCGGGCTCGAAGACCTTGCGCAGCACGTCCCAGGACAGCCCGGTGCCGTCCGGGTTGATGCGGTCGACCCACACGTCGCTGGCCATGCGAATGGATGTCGGCACCTCGCTGCTCGCCTGGGCGCAGACGCCAATCGACAACAGCAGGGCCAGCAGCATCGCGCGCATCGTCATGCCTCCGCTCAGGCGAAACCCAGGCTGGCCGCCAGGCCATTGGCCCAGCCCCAGACCAGCAGTTGCATGGACAGCCAGGCGAACACCCCGGCCAGCACGTCGTCGAGCATGATGCCGAAGCCGCCGTGCACGTGGCGGTCGATCCAGCGGATCGGCCACGGCTTGAGAATGTCGAAGAAGCGGAACATCAGAAAGCCCACGAACACCCAGCCCCAGCCTTCGGGCACCAACCACAGGGTGATCCACATGCCGACCATCTCGTCCCAGACGATGCCCTCGTGGTCATGCACGCGCAGGTCGTCGGCAACCTTGCCGCACAGCCACACGCCGAACAGCATGGTCACGCCCAACATCAGCCAGTAGCCCCAGTCTGGCAGCATCTGCCACAGCGGGATGAACGGCACGGCAGCCAGCGAGCCCCAGGTGCCCGGGGCCTTGGCCATGGTCCCGGTGCCGAAGCCGAAGGCCAGGAAATGCCAGGGGTTGCGCCACACGGAAGGTGGTACGAATTCGGCGGGGACTTGCTTGGGATGATCAGTCACGGTTCGATCCGAAATGTTGGTAGCCACTGTACCGTGGCTTGATGACGCGGCCGTCGGCGTCCAGAAGATGCACGCCCTGCCCGGCCTCGACGCGACCGATCACCCATACAGGCTGGCCCATGGCGCGCAGCGCGTCCAGTTTCTCAGCAGGCAGGGTAAAGGCAAGCACGTAGTCGTCGCCACCACCAAGCGCTAGCTGGCGCGCCGCCTCGTCGCCCATGCAGGCCAGCAGGGCATTGCTCAGCGGTAACTGCGCCTCTTCGATGAACAGCGCCACGCCGGACGCCTGAGCGATATGCTCACAGTCGGCGAGCAGGCCGTCCGAGATATCCAGCGCCGCGGTAGCGAGACCGCGCAGGGCCTGGCCGAGCTGTAGCTGCGGCGCCGGCGACCAGTAGTGGGCCAGCAGCTCGGCACTATGCACCTGCTCGGCCCGCTCGCCGAGCACGAACGGCAGCGCGCCGGCGCCATTGCCAAGGGTACCGCCCACACAGAGCAGATCACCCGGGCGCGCGCCGGCGCGGGTCAGCGCCAGGCCGACGGGCACACGGCCGAATACGGTGAGGGTCAGGCTCAGCGGCCCACGGGTGGTGTCGCCACCAACCAGGCGCACGCCACATTGACGCGCCATGCGCTCCAGCCCGGCCGTGAAGTCGGCCAGCCAGTCGGGGGAAACCTCGGGAAGGGTCAGTGCCAGCGTAAAGGCCAGGGGCGTTGCGCCCATGGCGGCCAGGTCACTGACCGAAACGGCCAGGGCGCGCTGGCCAAGCAGCTCACCTGGCGCGTCGACCGGGAAATGCACGCCGGCTACCAGGGTGTCGGTGGACACTGCCAGCTGCTCGCCGGCCGGCATCTCGAGCAGGGCGCAGTCATCGCCGATTCCCAGCACCACACCATCGGCCGCCTGCGCACAGGCGGCTGCGGCGAAGTAGTGACGAATCAGCTCGAACTCGCCCAAGACACTCAGCGCTTGTTGAAGTCGCGGACTTCGTCGGCGCGCAGGGTCGGCGCCAGTTTGTCGAGCACGCCGTTGACGAACTTGTGACCGTCGGTGGCGCCGAACACCTTGGCGAGTTCGATGCCTTCGTTGATCACTACGCGGTACGGCACGTCGATGCGGTTACGCAGCTCGTAGGTGGACAGACGCAGGATGGACAGCTCGACCGGGTCGATCTCGTCCAGCGGACGGTCGAGCAGCGGTTCGAACAGGGCGTCGATCTCGCTCTTCTGGCGCGGCACGCCGTGCAGGATCTCGTGGAAGTAGGCGCCGTCGACCGCGCTGAAGTCGTTGTCGACCCGAAACTGCGCTTCGATCTCATTGAGTGCCTGGCCCGCGATGTGCCAGGAGTAAAGGGCCTGCATGGCCAGGGTGCGCGCCTGACGGCGAGCCAGCAGCTTGGGGCTCGGGCCTTTCTTGGCTGGCTTGTTGTCGTTCTGGCTCACTTGGCCTCCAACTGCGCCAGCAGGCTGACCATTTCCAGAGCGGACAGGGCAGCTTCGGCGCCTTTGTTGCCGGCCTTGGTGCCGGACCGCTCGATGGCCTGCTCGATGGAATCGACGGTCAGCACGCCAAAGGCGACCGGTACGCCGAACTCCATGGAGACCTGGGACAGGCCCTTGGTGCACTCACCGGCCACGTATTCGAAGTGCGGGGTGCCGCCCCGGATCACTGCGCCGAGGGCGATGATGGCGCTGTACTCGCCGCGCTGGGCGACTTTCTGGGCGACCAGGGGAATCTCGAAGGCACCCGGCGCGCGGATGATGGTGATGTCGTCTTCGCTGATGCCGTGGCGAACCAGGGCGTCGACCGCGCCGCTGACCAGGCTTTCGACCACGAAGCTGTTGAAGCGGCCGACCACCAGGGCGAAGCGGCCCTTGGGAGCGATGAAAGTACCTTCGATGGTCTTGAGTGTCATAGCGAGTTCTCGAGCTGTCTTTAAAGAGCCAGGGCCTGCCATGGCAGGCCCCGAAAATATAGGCGATGAGAGCCGAGGCTCCATCGCGGTCGCCGCGCTTATTTGGGCGGCAGGTATTCTACAACTTCCAGGTCGAAACCGGATATCGCGTTGAACTTCATCGGCGCGCTCATCAGGCGCATCTTGCGCACGCCCAGGTCACGCAGGATCTGCGAACCGGCACCGACCGTGCTGTAGGTGCTCGGCATCTTGCTGATGGTGGCGCCGTCCGCTTCGCGGATATGCGCCAGTACCTCGTCGCCGCCCAGCGAATGGCCGAGCAGCAACACCACGCCGCTGCCGGCCTCGGCCACTTCGGTCATCGCCGCGCGCAGGCTCCAGCGCCCCGGCTGGCGCACCATCAGCAGGTCGCGCATGGGGTCCATGTTGTGCACGCGCACCAGAGTCGGTTCCTCGGCACAGATGGTGCCCAGGGTCACGGCCATGTGCACGTCGCCTTCCACCGAGTCGCGGTAGGTCACCAGGTTGAACTGGCCGACCTCGCTGTCCAGCGGCTGCTCGGTGATGCGCTGCACGGTGCGCTCGTGGAGCATGCGGTAGTGGATCAGGTCGGCGATGGTGCCGATCTTGATGCCGTGCTTGGCAGCGAATTCTTCCAGTTCCGGGCGACGGGCCATGGTGCCGTCGTCGTTCATGATCTCGCAGATCACCCCGCTCGGCTCGAAGCCGCCCATGCGCGCCAGATCGCAGGCCGCCTCGGTATGGCCGGCACGGGCCAGCACGCCGCCGGGCTGAGCCATCAGCGGGAAGATGTGGCCAGGGCTGACGATGTCTTCGGCCACCGCGTGCCTGGCCGCAGCGGCCTGCACGGTACGTGCGCGGTCGGCAGCGGAAATGCCGGTAGTGACGCCTTCGGCTGCCTCGATGGACACGGTGAACTTGGTACCGAAACCGGAGCCGTTGCGCGGCGCCATCAGCGGCAGCTTGAGGGTTTCGCAGCGCTCGCGGGTCATCGGCATGCAGATCAGGCCGCGGGCGAAGCGGGCCATGAAATTGATGTGCTCGGCGGTCACGCATTCGGAGGCGATGATCAGGTCGCCTTCGTTCTCGCGGTCTTCGTCATCCATGAGGATGACCATCTTGCCGGCGCGGATGTCCTCGACCAGCTCTTCGATACTGTTGAGTGCCATGGTGGCGGTGTCCTTAATGCTTCAGGTAGCCGTGTTCGGCGAGAAAACCTTCGGTCAGCCCGGAGCTATTCGGCTCGGCGGCCTTGTCACCGAGCAGCAGGCGCTCCAGATAACGGGCCAGCAGGTCGACCTCGAGGTTGACGCGACGCCCGGGGCGGTAGTCGGCCATGATGGTTTCGGCCAGGGTGTGCGGCACGATGGTCAGCTCGAACTCGGCGCCATCGACGGCGTTGACCGTCAGGCTGGTGCCGTCGACGGTGATCGAACCCTTGTGGGCGATGTACTTGGCCAGCTCGCGCGGCGCGCGCACCTTGAACTGGATGGCACGGGCGTTCTCCTCACGGGAGACGATCTCGCCAACGCCGTCGACGTGCCCGCTGACCAGGTGGCCACCCAGGCGCGTGGTCGGTGTCAGGGCCTTTTCCAGGTTGACCCGGCTGCCGGTCTTCAGGTCGACGAAGGCGGTACGCGCCAGGGTTTCGCGGCTGACATCGGCCCAGAAGCCGTCGCCCGGCAGCTCGACGGCGGTCAGGCACACGCCGTTGACCGCGATGCTGTCGCCCAGGACGACGTCACCCAGATCCAGCTTGCCGGTCTTCACGTATACGCGTACGTCACCGCCCTTGGGGGTGATGGCGGCAATGCTGCCGATGGATGCGATGATTCCGGTGAACATAAAGGCTCCTCGTCAGACCGGCAATTCTTTGAGCTTGCGCAGCGTGTCGGCGCAAGTGCGCGCCGCTTCGGCGCCCTTGACCAGAAAATGCTTGCGGAAGAACGTCTGATGCTCTTCGCCGGCATGGAAATGATGAGGCGTGAGCACCGCCGAGAACACCGGCACGTCGGTGTCCAGTTGCACCTGCATCAGGCCCTCGATCACCGCCTGGGCGACGAACTCGTGGCGGTAGATACCACCGTCGACCACCAACCCGGCGGCGACGATACCGGCGTAGCGGCCGCTTTTGGCCAGGCGCTTGGCGTGCAGAGGGATTTCGAAGGCGCCGCCGACTTCGAAGCAATCGATTTCGCTGGCCGCGTAACCCTGGCGCTGCATTTCTTCGATAAAGGCGTGACGAGACTGATCGACGATTTCGCGGTGCCAGCAGGCCTGCACGAAGGCGACCCGGCGTACGCTGTTAGAGATGGACATGTTCGACTCCTGTTTATGGTTAAAACAGGGCAGCTTGGATCGATAGGGATGGTACGGACATGCAGCGACCGAAAGGCCACCTGACCAGGCAATCCCGCTCTCTCTTCATCCGGACTATACCGTCGGCTCCGGAATCACACCGGATCTGCTCGTCCCCGGGCGGCTGGTGCCGTACCGGGCGCTCGCGGGCTAGGTAGAACCTGAGTTTAGATCTCGCGAGCTAGCGCCAGACAAGGCGAAATTGGGCGAGGGCGCGGAGTTTACAGGCTGTAAATGAGCAGCCCGAGCCCAATTTCAACGCCGTATGGCCGACGCGCAGCAGATCTAAAACAGGTTCTTGGCACCATTACCGCCGGTGGGGAATTACACCCCGCCCTGAGAACGTGTGGCTGCTTGTCGCAGCCGACAGGCGTTTTACCACAGTTGCCGCGCCAGCGCACGGCGGCCATGCCCAAGAGGCTGTTCACGACCTTCGCGCCGGGCTTTATCTATTTGACGGCAATGCGGCAGAACGGGCGCTCCCCGATCCACTGTGGGAGCGCGCCATGCGTGCGAAAAGTCGCGGGCATGGCCCGCTCCCACAGATACTGCGCCGATGGCCGCTTTTGCCTCGTAGCAGCCCGTACGTATGCCCAGAAAGATCGCGAACAGGCTACAAGTTGTGCGTTCAGCTCGCGCGATCGGGCACCGCGACGATGCGCCAGTCGTCACCGACCGCACGCATGTCAACGATCTTCAGGGCTGGCGCTTCGGCCATACGCGCCAGCGGCAGGTCGAGCAGCGGCCGCGCGCTGGAACCGAGGAACTTGGGCGCAACGAACAATTGGTACTCGTCGACCAGCCCCAGCCGGGAAAAGGCGCCAGCCAGCTTCGGCCCGGCCTCGACCAGCACTTCGTTGGCGCCACGCGCGGCCAGCTCCAGCAGCAACTTACGCAGATCGACATGGCCGCTGCTGCCGGGAATGGCCAGCAGCTCGTGGCCGTCATCCTGATAACGGCAGCGCGAGGTGGCCGCCGCGCAGGTGGCGACCAGCGCCGGGCCGGCCTGGAAGAACGGCGCGCTGAGCGGCACCCGCAGGCGGCCATCGATCAGCACGCGCAGCGGCGGCCGCGCCTGGGCCAGTGCAGTCAGCTCGGCGCCCAGGCCCAGTTCGTCCGGGCGTACGGTCAGGCGAGCGCCATCGGCCAGCAGCGTATCGGCGCCACTGAGCACCACGCTGGAGCGCGCACGCAGACGCTGCACCGCGGCACGCGCCGCCGGCCCGGTGATCCATTGGCTCTCGCCACTGGCCATGGCGGTGCGCCCATCCAGGCTCATCGCCAGCTTGACGCGCACCAGCGGCAGGCCGGTTTCCATACGCTTGGTAAAGCCGGCATTCAGCGCCCGCGCCTCGGCCTCCAGCACGCCGCCCTGCACGGCAATGCCGGCATTCATCAGGCGCAGCAGGCCACGCCCGGCGACTTCCGGATTAGGGTCCTGCATGGCGGCGACCACGCGGGTGATGCCGGCGGCGATCAGTGCATCGGCGCACGGCGGCGTACGCCCGTGGTGGCTGCACGGCTCCAAGGTCACGTAGGCGGTAGCACCACGGGCCTTGTCACCGGCCTGGCGCAGCGCATGAACCTCGGCATGGGGCTCGCCGGCCTTGGCGTGCCAGCCGTCGCCGACGATCTTGCCGTCGCGCACGATCACGCAGCCGACACGGGGATTGGGGTGGGTGGAATACAGACCCTTGCGCGCCAGTTCGAGGGCGCGCGCCATGTAGGCGTGATCGCTGTTGCTCATCTCAATCCTGATTCGGCTCGCGGGAAAGACGGTCGATTTCCTCGCGGAATTCGTTGAGGTCCTGGAAGCGGCGGTACACCGAGGCGAAGCGGATATAGGCCACTTCATCAAGCTTCTGCAGTTCGGTCATCACCAGCTCGCCGAGTACCAGTGACTTGACTTCGCGCTCGCCGGTGGCGCGCAACCGATGCTTGATATGGGCGATGGCCGCTTCCAGCCGCTCGACGCTCACCGGGCGTTTTTCCAGTGCACGCTGCATGCCGGCACGCAGCTTGTCTTCGTCGAAGGGCTGGCGGCTGCCGTCCTGCTTGATCAGGCGCGGCATCACCAGCTCGGCGGTTTCGAAGGTGGTGAAGCGCTCGCCGCAGGCCAGGCATTCGCGGCGGCGACGCACCTGATCCCCCTCGGCGACCAGACGCGAATCGATGACTTTGGTGTCGTTGGCGGAGCAGAACGGGCAGTGCATGGCGGGAAACGGTCACTGGCAGGAAAGCCCGCATGGTAGCGCATCAACACCTTCTGGCGCCAAGCGCACCAGAGCGGGCGCTTTCCTTTGCATTCACCGCCGGCTCTAGCGAGAATCCGGGGCATTGCCCGCCCTTCAGGATCATCCGATGCCACTGCGCCCGCTCGCCCCGCTCTGCCTTGCCGCCCTGCTCGCCGCCTGCGCAGGCGAAGCACCACCGCCTGCTCCTGCCCCGGTACCGCCAGTGGTGAAGAAGGAAGAGCCCGCGCCACTGCCGGCCCATCTGCGCGAACTCACCGGCACCCTGCTGGACGTGCCCGCCGGCGCCGAGGTGGAACTAGCGCTGCTGACCATCAACGATCGCGGCCTGCCCCACAAGCTGCTCGGCAATATCCAGCTGCGTGGCACCGGCGCGCCGCTGCCGTTCAGCCTGCCGTTTAATCCGGAGAACTTCAATCAGGGCATCCGCGTGGAGCTGCGTGGGCGCGTGCATCAATCCGCCAAGCTGGTGCTGCACATGCCCAACCAGCTGATCCGTGAGCCGCAAAGCCAGTCGCTCGGCGAGATCCGCGTAACGCCGGCGCTGTGACCCCACCACCACACCTGCAGGCCGCGCTGGGTGAACTGCTCGGCGATGCCCGGCTGACTACCACCACGCTGCCGGGCAGCGACCTACGCCTGTGGCTGATCGACCCGGCCAATATGGACCGCTGCTTCAGTCCCGAGGAAACCCGGCGCATTCTCGAAGAACCGCCGTACTGGTGCTTCTGCTGGGCCAGTGGCCTGGTGCTGGTCGACTGGCTGGCGCGCCACCCCGAGTGGGTGCGCGGCAAGCGGGTGCTGGACCTGGGCACAGGCTCGGGCGTCGCCGCGATCGCGGCCGCCCGCGCCGGCGCTGCCCAAGTGGTGGCCTGCGACCTGGACCCACTGGCGCTGGCGGCCTGCCGCGCCAACGCCGCGCTCAACGGCGTGGAGCTGGCCTATTCGAGCGACCTGTTCAGCGAGCCGCGCGACTATGACCTGGCCATCGTCGCCGACGTGCTTTACGACCGCAGTAACCTGCCCCTGCTCGACCGCGCGCTGGAACATGCCCGCGAAGTGCTGGTAGCCGACTCCCGAGTGCGCGATTTCAATCATCCGCGCTATCGGCGCATCGCCGGGCTGGAGGGGTGTACCTGGCCCGACCTGGCCGAGCCGGAAACCTTCCGTCACGTCAGCCTGTATCACGCTGCCACAGCCCCCTTGTAGCCTTGCAGCGGCGCCCACATTTATAGTCACACCCATTTTCGCCCGGACAGAGACCGACCATGAGCGACTCCCCCTACATCTTCGATATCAATGGCGCCGCCCAATTTGAGCAACTGGTGATCGAGAACTCGTTCAACAAACCGGTGCTCGTCGATTTCTGGGCCGAGTGGTGCGCACCCTGCAAGGCGCTGATGCCGGTACTGGCGCAGATCACCGAGGGCTACGCGGGCGAGCTGCTGCTGGCCAAGGTCAACTGCGATATCGAGCAGGACATCGTCGCGCGCTTCGGCATTCGCAGCCTGCCGACCGTGGTGCTGTTCAAGAACGGCCAGCCGGTCGACGGCTTCCAGGGCGCTCAACCGGAGTCGGCGATTCGCGCCCTGCTGCAGCCCCACATCGCTGAGCCACCGGCGCCCCAGGCCGACCTGCTGGAAGTGGCACAAAACGCTTTCGCCGACGGCCGCATCGGTGAAGCCGAAGCCGCGCTCAAGGAACTGCTGACGGAAAACAACGAGAACGCCGCCGCGCTGATTCTCTACGCCCGCTGCGTGGCCGAACGTGGCGAGCTGAACGAGGCCGAGCAGGTGCTGGGCGCCGTGAAAGGTGATGAGCACAAGCAGGCACTTGCCGGTGCCCGTGCGCAGATCACCTTCCTGCGCCAGGCCGCCGACCTGCCGGACGCTGCCACCCTGAAAAGCCGCCTCGCCCAGAACGGCGAAGATGACGAAGCGGCCTATCAGCTGGCCATCCAGCAACTCGCCCGCCAGCAATACGAGCCGGCGCTGGACGGTCTGCTGAAGCTGTTCATGCGCAATCGCAATTACGCCGACGGCCTGCCACACAAGACCCTGCTGCAGGTATTCGACCTGCTCGGCAACGACAATCCGCTGGTCACCACCTACCGTCGTCGGGTGTATCAGGCGCTGTACTGAGGACACCTGTCCACGATCTTCGTGCCGGGCTTTAGCTATTTTGACTGCAACGCGGCGGAAGCGGACATAGAGCGCTGCTACTTTTGTAGGAGGGGCCGGGCGGCGACCCGCTTTAGCCGCGAGCTCTTTGTCGGCCTTGATAAAAAGCTCGGGGCTGAAGCCCCTCCTACGAGATCGCTGGATGTCCGCTTCTGCCTAGTAGTTGCCCATAGGCATGCCCAGATCACCCAGGCAGCCTGAACTACGCCTCTCCTACCCAGCAATAAACTGGCGCATCGGCGCCGGTTTCCATGCGCACCTGCTCGCAGTGGCGCAGCCGCACCAGTAGGCGCTTGCCGGCTACTTCCCCGCCAGCCAGCGCTGCCAGTTGCGCCATCAGCTGCGGCCCTTCGATACGCCCGGCGCGGCGCAGCAACTCCAACACCGTCTGCCACTGAGCATCCTGATCGGCTGGCGCTGGGGCTGAGGTGGCTGTCGCCGGGCTCTGCGCAGGCGCCACCGACACGGCCGCTGCCAACTGTGCCCAATCCTGGGGATCCAGCTCCACTGTCAGGTCCACCGGCCAATCACCGATCCGTCCGCGAATACGCACCATATCTGCCTCCAACCAAATCGATTCGCCATGCTCCCACGAGCAGGCAAGCAAACCAAGGCGGCTCTACCACAGCGCATAAATTTGTTATAACGTATCAATTCCTGTAAACCCTTCCTGCCTCGGAGCTATCCATGCGCCACCTGCTGCTTGCCCTGCCCTTCGCCCTGCTGCCCCTGGCCGTCGCCCAGGCCCACGATGAACATGAACACGGCAGCCTCGGCAAACACGAACACGGCGTCGCCACGCTGAACGTGGCCCTGGAGGGCAGCACCCTGGAAATCGAGCTGGAAAGCCCGGCCATGAACATCGTCGGCTTCGAGCATGCCGCGACCAGCGATGCCGACAAAAAGACCGTTGCCGCCGCCCGCGCGGTACTGAAAAAACCCCAGACCCTGTTCAGCTTGCCCGCCGCAGCCGGCTGCAGCCTGAGCGAAAATGAAGTGCGCAGTCCGCTGTTCGGCAACGCCGAAGCCGATCACGATCACGACGAGCCTGCTGACGGCGACGACCATCACCACGAGCACAGCGATATCGATGCCGATTACAGCTTCACCTGCAAGCAGCCGGGTGAGCTGAAGACCCTCGACCTGTCGGCGTTCTACAAGCAATTCCCGGCCACCCAGAAGATCAACGTGCAACTGATCGGCCCGAGCGGACAGCAGGGCGTCGAGTCGACCCCGGCCAACCCGCGCCTGAGCTTCTGACCGACCATGCCGATGCCGTCACCAGGCGGCATCGGCTGTTGCACACGTTCGGCAACACCCTCTGGCTCAGCATTTCGTGGCCATGACTGGCACACTTGCTGTTTTTCTCTCCAGCGCCAGCAGTCCCCATGACCACAGCACTGATCGAACTCACTGACCTCGGCTTCGCCTGGCCCGGCCAGGACGAGCTTCTGGACATCCCCCATTTTCACCTGCAACGCGGCGAGACCCTGTTTCTCAAGGGCCCCAGTGGCAGTGGCAAAACCACCCTACTCGGCCTGCTCGGCGGCGTACAGAAACCCGGCCGCGGCCGCATTCGCCTGCTGGGCGAAGACCTCGCCACGCTCTCGGCGGCCCGCCGCGATCGCTTTCGCGTCGACCACACCGGCTACATCTTTCAACAGTTCAACCTGCTGCCATTCCTGAGCGTGCGCGACAACGTCGAGCTGCCGTGCCGCTTTTCGCGCCTGCGGGCCGAGCGCGCCGCACAGCGCTACGGCAGCGTCAGCGAGGCCGCCGGCAAGCTGCTGGAGCACCTGGGCCTGCACCCCGAGCTGCTCGAACGCCGCGCCGATTCGCTGTCCATCGGCCAGCAGCAACGTGTCGCTGCCGCCCGCGCGCTGATCGGCCAACCGGAGCTGGTGATCGCCGACGAGCCGACCTCGGCGCTGGATGCCGATGCTCGCCAGGCGTTTCTCGAACTGCTGTTCGGCGAATGCCGCGACGTCGGCGCCAGCCTGCTGTTCGTCAGCCATGACCAGAGCCTGGCCGCGCTGTTCGACCGCAGCCTGTCGCTCGCCGAACTCAACCGCGCCAGCAAGCCACAGGAGGTCTGAGGTGTTCCTATTACGACTCGCCCTGGCCAGTCTGGCCAACCGCCGTTTCACCGCCCTGCTCACGGTGTTCGCCATCGCCCTGTCGGTGTGCCTGCTGCTAGCGGTGGAACGGGTGCGCACCGAGGCGCGCACCAGCTTCGCCAACACCATCAGCGGCACCGACCTGATCGTCGGCGCCCGTTCCGGCAGCGTGAATCTGCTGCTCTACTCGGTGTTCCGCATCGGCAACGCCACCAACAACATCCGCTGGGACAGTTTCGAGAAGCTCGCGGCCCACCCTCAGGTCGACTGGGCAATACCGATTTCACTGGGTGATTCGCACCGCGGCTACCGGGTGATGGGCACCAACCAGGACTACTTCGACCACTACCACTACGGTCGGGGCCAATCCTTGCAGTTGGCCCAGGGCGAACGCTTCCACGACCTGTTCGACGTGGTGCTCGGCGCCGAAGTGGCCGAGGCGCTGCACTACAAGCTCGGCGACAAGATCGTGCTGTCTCACGGGGTCGCGGCCATCAGCCTGCAGCAGCACGACGACAAACCCTTCGTGGTCAGCGGCATCCTCGCCCGCACCGGCACGCCGGTGGACCGCACCCTGCACATATCCTTGGAAGGCATGGAGGCATTGCACGTCGACTGGCAGAACGGCGTACCGGCCCGCGGCGCCGGCAAGGTCAGCGCCGAACAGGCGCGCCACATGGATTTGCAGCCCAAGGCGATCACCGCGGCGATGCTCGGCCTGAAGAGCAAGATCGCCACCTTCGCCATACAGCGCGAAGTCAACGAATACCGCGGCGAGCCGCTACTGGCGATCCTCCCTGGTGTAGCCCTGCAGGAGCTGTGGAGCCTGATGGGCACGGCGGAAAAGGCGCTGTTCGTGGTCTCGCTGTTCGTGGTGCTGACCGGCCTGATCGGCATGCTCACGGCGATTCTCACCAGCCTTAACGAACGGCGTCGAGAGATGGCCATCCTGCGCTCGGTCGGCGCGCGGCCTTGGCATGTCGCCAGCCTGCTGATCCTCGAAGCCTTCTCACTGGCGGTGGCCGGCGTGGTGGCCGGCA
The DNA here is from genome assembly GCF_900112645.1 of Phytopseudomonas straminea. GTDB lineage: Bacteria > Pseudomonadota > Gammaproteobacteria > Pseudomonadales > Pseudomonadaceae > Aquipseudomonas > Aquipseudomonas straminea. Next base: position 247,325 of record NZ_FOMO01000006.1, read on the forward strand.
CTGCGCTGCTGTATGCCGGCATCACCGGTGCCCAGGGCTACGTGCAGGCCAACTACGGCCTGTATCTGCCGCTTAGCGCGCCGACGCCCTATGAGTGGACGCTGCTCGGCGCTATTCTGGCGGCCGCCCTGCTGATGGGCTGTGTGCCGGCCTGGCGTGCGTATCGGCAGTCGTTAGCGGATGGGCTCTCCATCCGGCTGTGACTGTGTGAAGCCGGGCCTGATCAGCCCGGCTTCGTTTTCCAATTCAAAGGTAGTGTCATGCGTCGCGTCCTGCTTACCGCTCTGCTTCTCGCCCTGGCCTCGCCGCTCTGGGCTGACGACCTGCGTACCCTGAACTGGCAGGAGCTGATCCCCAAGGACGCGCCGCCCCAGGTGCCGCAGATGACACCGATGCACGACATGTCGCAGTTGGGCGATGCGTTGTCCGAGGGTGGCGCCGCCTCGTTGCAGCAGTTCCCGTCAGCACCGGTGGTCAAGGAAATGGACGGCCAGAACGTCAAGATCCCCGGCTACATCGTACCGCTGGACGTCACCGAAGAAGGCCGCGTGACCGAGTTCCTGCTGGTGCCCTACTTCGGCGCCTGCATCCACGTGCCTCCGCCGCCGTCCAACCAGATTATCCACGTCAACACCGAACTGGGCGTGCTGCTCGACGCGCTGTACCAGCCCTTCTGGGTCGAAGGCCCGCTCAAGGTCGAGCACAGCAGCAGCGAACTGGCCGAGGTCGGCTATCAGCTGGCGGCGGACAAAATCTATCCCTACGAACTGCCGGCCAACTGACATCGTGACAAACCGTCGCACCCTTGCTTAGCCAGCTATTGAGCTGAGTCAACAGGCGCTTCACCCAGCGCCTTACCCTGACGCCATCCGAGATGATTCGAATGACCGTTAGGAGCTCACCATGTACAAGTCGCTGTTCTCTGCCTCGCTGATCGCCCTGGCGCTGGCGCCCCCCGTTGCCCAGGCGCACCAGGCCGGTGACATTCTCGTACGCGCCGGCGCCATCACCGTCAACCCCGATGCGGACAGCTCCTCGATCAAGGTCGACCGCGGCGGCCTGGCGGGCACCGATCTGGGCGGCAAGGCGACCATGAGCAGCGACACCCAGCTGGGCCTGAACTTCGCCTACATGCTGACCGACCACTTGGGCGTCGAACTGCTCGCCGCCACGCCGTTCGAGCATGACGTGAAGATCAAGGGCACCGTGCTGGACGCCGCCAACGGCAAACTCGGTACCCTCAAGCACCTGCCGCCGACCCTGAGCCTGGTGTACTACCCGCTCGACGCCAAGTCGGCCTTCCAGCCCTACGTCGGCGGCGGCATCAACTACACCTGGATCTACGACGAACACGTGGGCAGCGGCGCCTCGACAGCCGGTTTCGACAACTTCCGCGCCAAGAACTCTTGGGGCCTGGCCTGGCAGATCGGTGCCGACTACATGCTCACCGACAACCTGATGATCAACGCCCAGGCTCGCTACATCGACATCGACACCACCGCCTATGTGGACAACACCGCCCTGGGCGTGCGCGCCAAGGTCGACGTGGATGTGGATCCGTTCGTGTACATGGTGGGGTTGGGTTACAAGTTCTAAGGACAGCTCGAAGAAGCGGGCTGACAGCGATCTGCTTTTGTGGGAGCGGCCGGGGACGCCTAGTCGATGCCCGCGATTCGCGCGCACGGCGCGCTCTCACAGGTTCAGCGCTAGGCTCACCAACTCCAAGACGCAAAAAGCCGGCATCGCCGGCTTTTTGCTATGCAGCGCTTAACGACTCAGCTATTGAGCAACGCCGCCAATCCATCACGCAGCGAGGTCCGCACCGGCAGCCGGTACTCGTTCGCCAGGCGGCCATTGTCGGCACGGGAATGGCGGATATCGCCGGCTCGTGCGTCCAGATGCGTCACCGGCGGCAGGCCGCCGAGCAGCTGACCGATCTGCGTCAGCAACTCTTTGAGGCTCACCGCCTGGTTCCAGCCGACGTTAACCGCACCGGGTGGCGGCTGCCTGGCGTCCAGTGCTTGCAGCAGCAGCTCGACCAGATCGGCGACATAGAAGAAGTCGCGGGTCTGCTCGCCGTCACCGAACACGCTGATCGGCAAGCCCTGCTGGGCGCGCTGGGTGAAGATGCTGATCACACCGGAATACGGCGAGGATGGATCCTGGCGCGGGCCGAACACGTTGAAGAAGCGAAAAATCGCCGGTTCCAGCCCGTGCTGCCGCGCGTAGAATTCCAGGTAATGTTCGCTGGCCAGCTTGTCCGAAGCGTAGGGTGTCAGCGGCGCCTTGGCGGTATCCTCGTCGATGGCCACGCCTTCGCCGTTGTTGCCGTAAACCGCGGCGCTGGAGGCAAAGACCACACGACGCACACCATGCTCGCGCATCGCTTCGCAGATGTTCAGGGTGCCGATGAAGTTGCTCTGGTGGGTGCTGACCGGATCGTCCACCGAGGCCTGCACCGACGCCACCGCGGCCAGGTGCACCACGGCGCTGCAGCCGGCCACCGCGCGACTGACCAGCGCGGCATCGGCCACGTCGCCTTCGATGAAGGTCAGACGAGCATCATCGAGCGGCAGATTACTCAGCTTGCCCATGGACAGGTTGTCCAGCACGCGCACGCTGTGCCCGCGCGCCAACAGGGCGTCGACCAGATTGGAGCCGATAAAGCCGGCGCCGCCGGTGACGAGAACGGGTTGATCAGACATGGCGGTAATACTGCTCCAGCAGGCTCGGCAGGCCAGCACGCCAGGCGCGCGGCTTGACGCCGAAGGTGTGAAGGATTTTCTTGCACGCCAGTACGCCGTGCTGCGGTTCATCGGAGGCATCGCCGCGGGCGGCATGGGCCTGGCCGCAAATTTCTTCCAGCAGGTTTTCCCGCAGGTGACGGGCTTCGCTGAGAATCGCCTGACCCAGCGCCAGGGCGGTGGTCGCCTCGTGGCCGCCGTAATGGTAGGTACCCCATAGCGGGGCGGCGCAATCGAGCTGCTTGAGTACGGCGAGAATCACCCGCGCGGCATCGTCCACCGGCGTCGGGTTGCCCCGCCGATCATCGGCCAGGAACAGCGCCTTGTCGCGCTCGGCACGCACCAGAAAACGCGCCAGCAGGCCGTCCGGACTGTCATCGAGAATCCAGCCGAAGCGCAGCAGCACATGGCGTGGGCACAGCGCGCGCACGCTCTGTTCCATGCGCACCAACACCTGGCCACGCGTGCTCAGTGGCTGGGTTTCGTCCTTCTCGTTGTAGGCCGTGGCGCGGGCGCCATCGAACACCCGATAGCTGGAAGGCTGTAGCAGGCGAATATCATGGTGCTGGCAGAGTTCGGCCAGGCGCTCGACGGCGCGTTCCTGAGCAGCGAAACGCTCGACGCTGACCTTGGAGGCCTGAAACCAATCGAAATAGTAGGCGAGGTTGATCACCGCATCAGGGCGGGTATCGTCGACCAACTGAGTCAGGCTGGCGGCATCCCAACCCTGGGTCGGCGGGCGCGGGGCGAGAAAGCCGATATCTTCCTCGGCGCCCAGGCGAATCAACGCCCGGCCCAGCGTACTGCCACCACCCAGCAACAACAGGCGCATGCGCATAACGAAACTAGAAGCTCCACAATCAGATTTGAGCCGACGCCCGGCAATGCTGCACGGCCAGCCGGCTCTTGGCAGAGCCCGAATGGTTCAGCCCCATGGCCTGCATTTTGCTGTTTTTACCCCTCGGCGTCATCACCGGGCTTTATCCTGACGCGCCTGGCCCTTGTCAGAGCACACTCCTGGCAACCTACAGGGCAGTAATGACCTGATGTAGAGCCGATAGAAACCAAGGAAAACCACGTGAAAAAATTGCTGTTCCTGGCCTGCTGCGCGCTACTCGCCTATGGCCTGTTTCGCCCCGAGCCGCCGCCGGACCTGTTCAATGAGTCGGACAAATTCCTGCACCTGATCGCCTTTGGCGGTCTGTCGCTGGTCACCCGCTTCGCCTTCCCCGGTACGCCCGGTTGGTTGCTCTGGCCGCTACTTTTCATTCAGGCGCCGCTCTCGGAATGGCTGCAGCACCTGCTGCAGCCGACCCGTGAATTCAGCACCATGGACGTACTGGCCAACTTCTGCGGCATCGCGCTCGCCCTGCTGTTCTGGGTCTGCCAGGACCTGTTGCGCAAGCGGCTGTTCAGCACAGCCTGAGCGGCACAAACGAAAAGGCCCCGCAGTGCGGGGCCTTTTGCAGTCAGCGCTCGATCAGAACGGAATGTCGTCGTCGAAGCTGTCGTAGTCCTGGGCCGGCTGCGGCTTCTGTTGCTGCGGGGCGGACTGACGTGGCGCCTGCTGCTGCGGCTCGCGCTGCGGTGCCGGACGCGACTGACGCTGCTCACCACCACCGGCGCCGTCAGGACGGCCGCCGAGCAGCTGCATGGTGCCCTGCATGTCGACGATGATCTCGGTGGTGTAGCGCTTGATGCCGTCCTTTTCCCACTCGCGGGTCTGCAGCTTGCCCTCGATGTACACCTGGGAGCCCTTGCGCAGGTACTCGCCGGCGATCTCGGCAACCTTGCCGAACAGCGACACACGGTGCCATTCGGTCTTCTCGACGCGCTGACCGGTCTGCTTGTCCGTCCACTGCTCGCTGGTTGCCAGGCTCAGGTTGGTCACGGCATTGCCGCTGGGCAGATAGCGCGTTTCCGGATCCTGTCCGCAGGTACCGACCAGAATGACTTTGTTAACCCCACGGGCCATAACGCTCTCCTACTTTCAGCACGTCCCCGGCGCCGCTTCGATCAAGCGCTGCAGCGACGTGCGATCCAATTGTTGGGTATCCACTTTCACATAGAGGGCGGCCTCTTCGACCACCACAACGGCATCCGCTACTCCCGGCGCCGCCTGAATTCGCTCGGCCAGACCTGCTTCCTGCAACGCCGCACTGGAGAGCGGCAACCGCAGGCTGGTCACATACGGCGGTTCGCGCATAGTAACAGCTATGGCCAGCCAGAGAACCGTTAACAACGCACAGCCGCCGAACACGCCGGCCAGGGCGAAGTGCTGATACAGCCAGCCGCCGAGAATGCCGCCCAGCGCCGAGCCTAGGAACTGACTGGTCGAGTAAACGCCCATCGCCGTGCCCTTGCCACCGGCCGGCGCCACCTTGCTGATCAGCGAAGGCAGCGAGGCTTCGAGCAGGTTGAACGCGGTGAAGAACACCACGATGCCCAGCATCAGGTTGCGCAGGCCATGGCCGAACAGCCAGAAGAACAGCTCGCAGGCGAGTAGCACGACGACCGAGCCTATCAGCACACGGCGCATGCGGCGCTTCTTCTCGCCATAGATGATGAACGGCACCATCAGGAAGAAACCGCCGAGCAGCGCGGTGAGGTACACCCACCAATGCTGCTCCTTGGGCAGCCCGCCCTGCTCCACCAGCGCCAGCGGCAAGGCGATGAAGCTGGCCATGAGGGTCGCGTGCAGGGCGAAGATGGCGAAGTCCAGGCGCAGCAGATCCGGGTTTTTCAAGGTCGGCCACAAGGCCTGCTTGGCCACCCCCGACTCACGGTGCTGCAGCGGTCCGGCACTGGACGGCACCAGCCCCGCGACAATGACAATCCCCAGCAGCGCCATGGCACCGGTGGCCAGGAACAGGCCGGACAGGCCGAAGGCGCGTGTCAGCAGCGGGCCAACCACCATGGCGATAGCGAACGACAGGCCGATGCTCATGCCGATCAGCGCCATAGCCTTGGTGCGGTGTTGTTCGCGGGTCAGGTCGGACAGCAGCGCCATCACCGCCGCGGAGATCGCCCCGGCGCCCTGCAGCACGCGTCCGGCGATCACGCCCCAGATGGAATCGGCATTGGCTGCCAAGAGACTACCGGCGGCGAAGATCACCAGGCCGAAGTAGATCACCGGCCGCCGGCCGATGCGGTCGGAGATCACGCCGAAGGGAATCTGTAGAAAGGCCTGGGTCAGGCCGTAGGCGCCGATCGCCAGACCGATCAGCGCCGGGGTTGAACCGGCGAGCTCCTGCCCATAGGTAGCCAATACCGGCAACACCATGAACATGCCCAGCATGCGGAATGCGAACACCAACGCCAGCCCACCGGCTGCACGAGTTTCCGCGCCACTCATGCGTTCGCTGTGCGAATCGCCCATCGTCAGTAACCTGTTGAAACAAGCCGACGATTCTACCAGTCGAAACCCTACTGGCACAGCAGCGGCGCTTTGCCGCACGCCCGTTGCCCCCCTTATACTCGGCGGTTTATCCGCCCGCCACGCGAGGCTGTTTTGGACAAGATCCTGATCCGGGGTGCCCGCACCCACAATCTGAAAAATATCGACCTCACCCTGCCCCGCGACAAGCTGATCGTGATCACCGGCCTGTCCGGCTCGGGCAAGTCGTCTCTGGCCTTCGACACGCTGTACGCAGAAGGCCAGCGCCGCTACGTGGAGTCGCTGTCGGCCTACGCCCGACAGTTCCTGTCGATGATGGAAAAGCCCGATGTCGACACCATCGAAGGCCTGTCGCCGGCGATTTCCATCGAGCAGAAGTCCACCTCGCACAACCCGCGCTCGACGGTCGGCACCATTACCGAGATCTACGACTACCTGCGCCTGCTCTACGCCCGCGCCGGTACGCCGCGCTGCCCCGACCATGACCTGCCGCTGGAAGCCCAGACGGTCAGCCAGATGGTCGACCAGGTGCTGGCCATGCCGGAGGGCAGCAAGTTGATGCTGCTGGCTCCGGTGATTCGCGAGCGCAAGGGCGAGCACCTGGCGGTGTTCGACGAGCTGCGCGCCCAGGGTTTCGTGCGCGTGCGGGTCGACGGCAAACTGTATGAGCTGGACGAGTTGCCCAAGCTCGACAAGCAGAAGAAGCACAGCATCGACGCCGTGGTAGATCGCTTCAAGGCCCGCGGCGATCTGCAACAGCGCCTGGCCGAATCCTTCGAGACCGCGCTCAAGCTGGCCGACGGCCTGGCGCTGATCGCGCCCATGGAAGGGGAAGAAGGCGAAGAAATCATTTTCTCCGCGCGCTTCGCCTGCCCGGTGTGCGGCCATTCGATCAGCGAGCTGGAGCCCAAGCTGTTCTCCTTCAACAACCCGGCTGGCGCCTGCCCGACCTGCGACGGCCTGGGCGTGAAGCAGTATTTCGACGCCAAGCGCCTGGTCAACGGTGAGCTGACCCTGGCCGAAGGCGCCATCCGCGGCTGGGACCGGCGCAACGTTTACTATTTCCAGATGCTCGGCTCATTGTCGTCGCACTATGGCTTCAGCCTCGACAAACCATTCGCCGAACTCGACGCCGAGCACCAGAAAGTCATCCTCGGCGGCAGCGGTTCGCAGAACGTCGACTTCAAATACCTCAACGACCGTGGCGACATCGTCAAGCGCTCGCACCCGTTCGAAGGCATCGTGCCCAACCTCGAGCGCCGCTACCGCGAGACCGAGTCGACCAGCGTGCGTGAGGAACTGGCCAAGTTTCTCAGCACCCAGCCCTGCCCTGACTGTCGCGGCACCCGCCTGCGTCGCGAGGCCCGCCATGTGTGGGTGGGCGAGAAGACCCTGCCGGCCGTCACCGGCCTGCCGATTGGCGCAGCCAGCGACTACTTCGGTGGCCTGACCCTGGACGGTCGCCGCGGCGAGATCGCCAGCAAGATTCTCAAGGAGATCTGCGAACGCCTGCAGTTCCTGGTCAACGTCGGCCTCGACTACCTGACTCTGGACCGCAGCGCCGACACGCTGTCCGGCGGCGAGGCCCAGCGAATCCGCCTGGCCAGCCAGATCGGCGCCGGCCTGGTGGGCGTCATGTACATCCTCGACGAGCCGTCCATCGGCCTGCACCAGCGCGACAACGAACGCCTGCTCGGCACCCTGCGTCACCTGCGCGACATCGGCAACACGGTGATCGTGGTCGAGCACGACGAGGACGCCATCCGCATGGCTGACTACGTGGTCGACATCGGCCCGGGTGCTGGCGTACACGGCGGGCAGATCGTCGCCGAGGGCACGGCCGAGGAAGTCATGGCCCATCCGGACTCGCTGACCGGCAAGTACCTGTCCGGCCGCACCAAGATCGTCGTGCCGGCCAAGCGCACACCGCGTAACAAAAAGCTGTCGTTGAAGATCAAGGGTGCTCGTGGCAACAACCTGCAGAACGTCAACCTGGAAATCCCCATCGGCCTGCTGACCTGCGTGACCGGTGTGTCTGGCTCGGGCAAGTCCACACTGATCAATAACACCCTGTTTCCGCTCAGTGCCACGGCATTGAACGGCGCCACGACCCTGGAAGCCGCCGCCCACGACAGCATCGACGGCCTGCAGCATCTGGACAAGGTGGTGGACATCGACCAAAGCCCCATTGGCCGCACGCCGCGCTCCAACCCGGCGACCTACACCGGGCTGTTCACGCCGATCCGCGAGCTGTTCGCCGGTGTGCCGGAAGCTCGCTCCCGCGGCTACGGCCCGGGGCGCTTCTCGTTCAACGTCAAGGGTGGCCGCTGCGAGGCGTGCCAGGGCGACGGTCTGATCAAGGTGGAGATGCATTTTTTGCCGGACATCTACGTGCCTTGCGACGTCTGCAAGAGCAAGCGCTACAACCGTGAAACTCTGGAGATCAAGTACAAGGGCAAGAGCATCCACGAGGTGCTGGAAATGACCATCGAGGATGCCCGCGCGTTCTTCGATGCCGTGCCGGCATTGGCGCGCAAGCTGCAGACGCTGATGGACGTTGGCCTTTCGTACATCAAGCTCGGCCAGTCGGCGACCACCCTGTCCGGGGGCGAGGCGCAGCGGGTCAAGTTGTCCCGCGAGCTCTCCAAGCGTGACACCGGCAAGACCCTGTACATCCTCGACGAGCCGACTACCGGTCTGCACTTCGCGGATATCCAGCAACTGCTCGACGTGCTGCACCGCCTGCGCGACCACGGCAACACGGTGGTGGTGATCGAACACAACCTGGACGTGATCAAGACCGCCGACTGGCTGGTGGACCTCGGCCCGGAAGGTGGCTCCAAGGGCGGTCAGATCATCGCCTGCGGCACGCCGGAGGAAGTGGCCGAGATGCCGCAGTCCCACACGGGGCACTTCCTCAAGCCGCTGCTGGAACGTGATCGCGCCTGAGCGCCGCGCTGAAACGAGAAAGCCCCGCGAATGCGGGGCTTTTTCTTGGGTGGTGAGTTACATCTGGCTTTGCAGATACTTCTCCAGACCCAGCTTGTCGATCAGCTGCAGCTGGATTTCCAGCCAATAAGCGTGATCTTCCTCGGTGTCCTTGAGCTGCAGCAGCAGGATGTCGCGGGTCTGGTAATCCTGATGGCGCTCGCACAGCTCGATGCCCTTGCTCAGCGCAGCGCGTACCTGGTACTCCAGCGCCAGGTCCAGCTTCAGCGCCTCCGGCACGGTCTGCCCGAAGGTGAAGGCATCCGGCACCATGTCCGGCACACCTTCGAGGAAAAGAATGCGCTTGAGCAACGCGTCGGCGTGCTCGGTCTCCTCCTCCATCTCGTGGTTGATGCGCTCGTAGAGCTTGTTGAAGCCCCAGTCTTCGTACTGACGCGAGTGGATGAAGTACTGATCGCGCGCGGCCAGCTCCCCTTTAAGCAGGAACTTGAGGTAGTCGATGACTTCGATATGGCCCTTCATGGGGAAATCCTTGGTGCTGCGAATGAATGGGTGAATGCTCGACCCATCACCCGGCCGGGTCAAGCAAAAAGCACAACGCCCCCATAACGGAGGCGTTGTGTTGGAGCAGCTCGCCGACCGGGCGCAAGCGCCCGATCATGGATCAGGCGAGATCGAAACGGTCGAGGTTCATAACCTTGGTCCAGGCCGCTACGAAGTCGTCGATAAAACGCGCATCGGCGCTGGCGTAGACTTCGGCCTGGGCACGCAGGATCGCATTGGAGCCGAACACCAAGTCGACACGGGTCCCGGTCCACTTGACCTTGCCAGTCTTGCGGTCACGCCCCTCAAACAGGTTGGAGTCACCGGCCACCGCCTTCCACGCCGTGCCCATGTCGAGCAGGTTGACGAAGAAGTCGTTGCTCAGCGCGCCCGGCTTGTCGGTGAGCACACCATGACTCGCGCCGCCGACGTTGATATTGATCGCCCGCAGGCCACCGACCAGCACCGTCAGTTCTGGCGCGGTCAGGGTCAGCAGCTGCGCCTTGTCGATCAGCAGCGCCTCGGCTGGCACGCTGTAACGACCCTTGAGGTAGTTGCGGAAGCCGTCGGCGATCGGCTCAAGCACGGCGAAGGACTCCACATCGGTCTGCGCCTGGGAGGCGTCACTACGCCCTGCCGAGAACGGCACCTTCACGGTACGCCCAGCCTTGCTGGCAGCCTGCTCAATACCGGCGTTACCGGCCAGCACGATCAGGTCGGCCAGGCTCACCTGCTTGCCACCAGTGGCTGCGCGGTTGAACTCGGCGCGAATGCCTTCCAGCTTCGCCAGCACCTTGGCCAGTTGCTCGGGCTGATTGGCGGCCCAATCCTTCTGCGGGGCCAGGCGAATACGCGCACCATTGGCACCACCGCGCTTGTCGGAGCCGCGGAAGGTCGAGGCCGAGGCCCAGGCGGTGCCCACCAGCTCGGATACCGACAGCCCGGAAGCCAGCACTTGGGACTTGAGGGTGGCCACGTCCGCGTCGTCAATCAGCGGGTGATGTACCGCCGGCAGCGGGTCCTGCCACAGCAGCTCTTCTTTCGGCACTTCCGGGCCGAGGTAGCGCGAACGTGGGCCCAAGTCACGGTGGGTCAATTTGAACCAGGCGCGGGCGAATGCTTCGGCGAAAGCCTGAGGATTTTCCAGGAAGCGACGGGAGATCTTCTCGTAAGCCGGATCGAAGCGCAGCGACAGGTCGGTGGTCAGCATGGTAGGCACATGCTTCTTCGACGGGTCGTGTGCATCGGGGATGATCGCGTCGGCGTTCTTGGCGATCCACTGGTGGGCGCCGGCGGGGCTCTTGGTCAGCTCCCACTCGAACTTGAACAGGTTCTCGAAGAAGTTGTTGCTCCACTGCGCAGGCGTGGTGGTCCAGGTCACCTCCAGCCCGCTGGTGATGGTGTCGCCAGCCTTGCCGCTACCGAACGAGCTGGCCCAGCCCAGGCCCTGCTCTTCCAGGCCAGCCGCTTCCGGCTCAGCGCCTACGTGGTCAGCCGGGCCGGCACCGTGGGTCTTGCCAAAGGTGTGACCACCCGCGATAAGAGCAACGGTTTCCTCATCGTTCATCGCCATGCGCGCGAAGGTTTCGCGGATGTCATGGGCGGCAGCCAGCGGATCAGGGTTGCCTTCCGGGCCTTCCGGGTTCACGTAAATCAGGCCCATCTGCACGGCGGCAAGCGGGTTCTCCAGGTTACGCCCCTGGCTGTCGGTACGGTCCTGCTCCTGGCCATGCAGCTCGGCATCGGCGACCAGCACGCCCTGGTCGTCTTCACGGCCGGCAGCGCCTTTGCCATAGCGCTCATCGCCACCCAGCCAGGTCTTCTCGGTGCCCCAGTAAACATCCTGATCCGGTTCCCAGGTGTCCTCACGGCCACCGGCGAAACCGAAGGTTCGGAAGCCCATGGTTTCCAGGGCGACGTTACCGGTCAGCACCAGCAGGTCGGCCCAGGAAATCTTCTGGCCGTACTTCTGCTTGATCGGCCACAGCAGGCGGCGCGACTTGTCGATGTTAACGTTGTCCGGCCAGCTGTTAAGCGGTGCGAAACGCTGCTGGCCACGACCAGCACCGCCACGACCGTCGCCCGTGCGGTAGGTACCAGCGGCGTGCCAGGCCATGCGGATGAACTGCGGGCCGTAATGGCCGAAGTCGGCGGGCCACCAGTCCTGCGAGTCGGTCATCAGCGCACGCAAGTCTTTCTTCAGGGCTTCGTAGTCCAGCGAGTTGAAGGCTTCGGCGTAATTGAAGTCCTCACCCAACGGGTTGGACTTGGAGGAATGCTGGTGCAGCAAATCGACGCGCAGCTGATTGGGCCACCAATCACGGTTGCCTGTACCGCCGCCAGCGGCATGCTTCGGGGTTTCTGGAGAGGCTTTACCCGAGAATGGGCATTTGCCTTCGGTCTTGTCACTCATGTCTCTCTCCTTACCTGGCCTGATCGTTCCCGACTGAGCGGGATTGGCGTTGAGTATTGACGAGCACAAGCGAAGCGACAAATGAATAACAACTTACAGTGCGATAGATTTTGGCTAAACGAGAGGCATAAAAAAACCGGGCCTGAGCCCGGTTCTTCTTGCAACGATGCCTTACTCGGCAGCTTCTACCTTGCCGCCGACCGGACGGTCGACCAGCTCGACATAAGCCATCGGGGCATTGTCACCAGCGCGGAAACCGCACTTGAGGATACGCAGGTAACCGCCCTGACGGGTGGCGTAGCGCTTGCCCAGATCGTTGAACAGTTTGCCAACGATAGCTTTCGAACGAGTACGGTCGAAAGCCAGACGACGGTTAGCAACGCTGTCTTCCTTAGCCAGGGTGATCAGCGGCTCGGCAACGCGACGCAGTTCCTTGGCTTTCGGCAGAGTAGTTTTGATCAGCTCATGCTCGAACAGCGATACCGCCATGTTCTGAAACATGGCCTTGCGGTGAGCGCTGGTGCGGCTGAGGTGACGGCCACTTTTACGATGACGCATGGTTCAATTCCTTACCAAACTACACGTTCGGTGATGATGACGATCAGGCAGTCGCCTTGTCGTCTTTCTTCAGACTTGCCGGCGGCCAGTTGTCGAGGCGCATACCGAGGGACAGACCACGGGAAGCCAGAACGTCCTTGATTTCAGTCAGGGACTTCTTACCCAGGTTCGGCGTTTTGAGCAGCTCTACTTCGGTGCGCTGGATCAGGTCACCGATGTAGTAGATGTTCTCTGCCTTCAGGCAGTTGGCCGAACGGACGGTCAGTTCAAGGTCATCAACCGGACGCAGCAGGATCGGGTCGATCTCGTCTTCCTGCTCGATCACAACCGGCTCGCTGTCGCCCTTCAGGTCGACGAATGCAGCCAGTTGCTGTTGCAGGATGGTAGCGGCACGACGGATGGCCTCTTCAGGATCCAGGGTACCGTTGGTTTCGAGATCGATAACCAGCTTGTCCAGGTTGGTGCGCTGCTCGACGCGAGCGTTTTCCACCACGTAAGACACGCGACGCACCGGGCTGAAGGAAGAATCGAGCTGCAAGCGACCAATGCTGCGGCTCTCGTCTTCATCGCTCTGGCGCGAATCGGCCGGCTCATAGCCGCGACCACGAGCTACAACGAGCTTCATGTTCAGCGCGCCATTAGCGGCCAGATTGGCGATTACGTGGTCGCCGTTGACGATTTCAACATCATGATCCAGCTGAATGTCGGCAGCGGTTACGACGCCAGAGCCCTTCTTCGCCAGAGTCAGTGTAACTTCGTCTCGACCGTGCAGTTTGATGGCCAGACCTTTGAGGTTGAGCAGGATTTCAATGACGTCTTCCTGAACACCTTCAATGGCGCTGTACTCATGGAGTACACCGTCAATCTCGGCCTCGACTACTGCACAGCCAGGCATGGAGGACAACAGGATGCGACGCAGCGCGTTGCCCAGGGTATGGCCGAAACCACGCTCGAGAGGCTCGAGAGTGATCTTGGCGCGGGTCTGACTGACCACCTGCACATCGATATGGCGGGGGGTCAGGAACTCATTTACCGAAATCTGCATGGATGCACCTATTTTCTAGCCCTTACTTGGAGTAGAGCTCGACAATCAGGCTCTCGTTGATGTCAGCGGAGAGATCACCACGAACCGGAACGCTTTTGAACACGCCGGATTTCTTCTCGGTGTCTACATCTACCCACTCAACACGGCCACGCTGAGCACACAGCTCAAGAGCCTGAACGATGCGCAGCTGATTCTTCGACTTCTCGCGAACTGCAACCACGTCACCAGCTTTGACCTGGTAGGACGGTACGTTGACAGTCTTGCCGTTTACGCTGATCGCTTTGTGCGAAACCAGCTGACGGGACTCGGCACGAGTAGCGCCGAAACCCATACGGTAAACGACGTTATCCAGACGGCACTCGAGCAGTTGCAGCAGGTTCTCGCCGGTAGCGCCTTTCTGGCTGGCTGCCTGCTTGTAGTAACCGCTGAACTGACGCTCCAGTACACCGTAGATACGACGAACTTTTTGCTTCTCACGCAGCTGGGTGCCGTAGTCGGACTGACGGCCACGGCGCTGGCCGTGAATACCTGGGGCTGCTTCGATGTTGCACTTCGATTCCAGAGCGCGGACGCCACTCTTCAGGAACAGATCAGTGCCTTCACGACGAGACAGTTTGCATTTGGGACCAATGTAACGAGCCATTTCTCACTGTCTCCTGATTACACGCGACGCTTCTTCGAAGGACGGCACCCGTTATGCGGGATAGGCGTCACATCGGTGATGCTGGCGATCTTGTAACCGCAGCCGTTAAGAGCACGGACAGCGGACTCACGACCCGGACCTGGGCCCTTGACGTTGACGTCGAGGTTCTTCAGGCCGTATTCCAGCGCAGCTTGACCAGCACGCTCAGCAGCCACCTGGGCAGCGAACGGGGTGGACTTGCGGGAACCGCGGAAACCCGAACCACCGGAAGTAGCCCAGGACAGGGCGTTACCTTGACGGTCGGTGATGGTCACGATGGTGTTGTTGAAAGAAGCGTGGATGTGGGCGATGCCATCAACCACCGTCTTTTTGACTTTCTTACGAGTACGAGCAGCAGGTTTTGCCATGACTAAATTCCTGTCGATTCGCGAACGCGATTACTTGCGGATCGGCTTACGCGGGCCCTTACGGGTGCGTGCGTTGGTCTTGGTGCGCTGACCGCGAACCGGCAGACCTTTACGATGACGCAGGCCGCGGTAGCAACCCAGATCCATCAAGCGTTTGATTTTCATGTTCACTTCACGGCGCAGATCACCCTCGGTATTCACCTTGGCGACTTCACCACGCAGCTGCTCGATCTGCTCGTCAGAGAGATCCTTGATCTTTGCTGCCGGGTTTACACCGGTAGCGGCACAGATTTTCTGTGCAGTAGTGCGACCAACACCAAAGATGTAGGTCAGCGAGATAACAGCGTGCTTGTTATCCGGAATGTTAACGCCTGCAATACGGGCCATTCAGTGGAACTCCAATTGACAGCTACCTACGCCCCGGAAGCCAAGAAATGGGGCGCGAGATATTATCGCTGTAAAAACAAATAATCAACCCGGCAGCGCACTAGCTGCCGGGCTTATAGCGTCGATCACATTCAGCCTTGGCGCTGTTTGTGACGCGGTTCCGCGCTGCAGATCACTCGCACTACACCTTCACGGCGAATAATCTTGCAGTTGCGGCACAGCTTTTTCACCGATGCACGAACTTTCATCACCAACTCCTCGAACCTTATGGACACTTCAGCGGAGCATGCCGCTGCCGTAGCCCTTCAGGTTGGCTTTCTTCATCAGGGATTCGTACTGGTGCGAAACGAGGTGCGATTGTACTTGCGACATAAAGTCCATCACAACCACTACCACGATCAGCAACGAGGTCCCGCCAAGGTAGAACGGTACGTTGGCCGCCACCACCAGGAACTGGGGCAACAAGCATACGGCCGTCATGTACAGAGCACCGAACATGGTCAAGCGAGTCAGAACGCCATCGATATAGCGTGCAGACTGCTCACCGGGACGGATACCCGGAATAAAGGCACCGGACTTCTTCAGGTTTTCCGCTACGTCTTTCGGGTTGAACATCAGCGCTGTATAGAAGAAGCAGAAGAAAATGATCCCTGCACTAAACAGCAAAATGTTCAACGGCTGACCAGGAGCGATAGCCTGTGAAATATCCTGCAGCCAGCCCATACCTTCGGACTGACCAAACCAGGCACCCAGCGAGGCCGGGAATAACAGAAGGCTGCTGGCGAAGATGGCCGGGATTACGCCCGCCATGTTCACCTTCAACGGCAGGTGGCTGGTCTGCGCAGCGAAGACCTTGCGGCCCTGCTGACGCTTGGCGTAGTGCACCGCGATACGACGCTGGCCACGCTCAATGAACACCACAAAACCGATGATCGCTACTGCCAGCAAACCGATGGCGATGAGAGCGAAAATGTTGATATCGCCCTGCCGTGCAGACTCGAAAGACTGCCCGATCGCCGACGGCAGACCGGCTACGATGCCCGCAAAAATCAGCATCGAAATACCGTTGCCAACACCGCGCTCGGTGATCTGCTCGCCCAGCCACATCATGAACATCGCACCCGCCACAAAGGTGGTGACTGCAACGAAGTGGAAGCCGAAATCGACCGAGAACGCTACGCCCTGGCTCGCCAGGCCAACGGACATGCCGATAGCCTGGACGAACGCCAGAACCAAGGTGCCGTAGCGGGTGTACTGACTGATCTTGCGACGACCAGCCTCACCTTCCTTCTTCAACTGCTCCAGCTGCGGGCTCACGGCGGTCATCAGCTGCATGATGATCGATGCCGAGATGTACGGCATGATCCCCAGCGCAAAGATACTCATCCGTTCCAGCGCGCCGCCGGAAAACATGTTGAACAAGCTAAGAATGGTCCCCTCATTCTGTCGAAACAGATCGGCCAGACGGTCAGGGTTTATACCGGGAACTGGGATATGCGCGCCGATTCGATAGACGATGATCGCCATGAACAGAAAGCGCAGACGAGCCCAGAGTTCGGACAACCCGCCACCAGCCAGAGCAGAGAGAGCACCTTGCTTAGCCATTTATTCCTCGAACTTACCGCCAGCTGCTTCGATAGCCGCACGCGCACCTTTGGTGGCAGCGATACCTTTGAGGGTGACCGCGCGAGTAATCTCACCGGACAGCATGACTTTCACACGCTGTACGTTTTGATTAATCAGGTTGGCATCCTTCAGCGCCTGCAGAGTAACTACGTCGCCTTCGATCTTGTTCAGCTCGGAAGTACGCACTTCTGCGCGATCCATAGCTTTCAGAGACACGAAACCGAACTTGGGAAGACGACGGTGCAGAGGCTGCTGGCCGCCTTCGAAACCCGGAGCAATGGTGCCACCGGAGCGGGAGGTCTGACCTTTGTGACCACGGCCACCGGTCTTGCCCAAACCACTACCGATACCACGGCCCGGACGGTGCTTCTCGCGACGGGAACCCGGCGCTGGACTCAAATCGTTCAGGTACATGGATCAACCCTCCACACGGAGAAGGTAATAAGCCTTGTTGATCATGCCGCGGTTTTCCGGAGTATCCAGAACTTCAACGGTATGATTGATGCGACGCAGGCCGAGGCCTTTGACGCAGGCTTTGTGATTGGCCAGACGGCCATTGGTGCTCTTGATCAGAGTCACTTTGACGGTGTTAGCCATGGTTAGAGAATCTCCTCGACACTCTTGCCACGCTTGGCTGCAACCGAATCCGGAGACTGCATAGCCTTCAGACCTTTGAAAGTGGCATGAACCACGTTCACAGGGTTGGTAGAGCCGTAGCACTTGGCCAGAACGTTCTGAACACCAGCAACTTCCAGGACGGCACGCATGGCGCCACCAGCGATGATGCCGGTACCTTCGGAAGCAGGCTGCATGTAAACCTTCGAAGCGCCGTGGGCGGACTTCATGGCGTACTGCAGAGTGGTGCCGTTCAGATCAACTTGGATCATGTTGCGACGAGCAGCTTCCATCGCCTTCTGGATGGCAGCCGGCACTTCACGGGATTTGCCACGGCCGAAACCTACACGGCCCTTGCCATCACCTACCACGGTCAGCGCGGTGAAGGTGAAGATACGGCCGCCTTTTACGGTCTTGGCAACGCGGTTCACCTGAACCAGCTTCTCGATATAGCCTTCGTCGCGCTTTTGGTCGTTATTTGCCATAACTTAGAACTCCAGCCCGCCTTCACGAGCAGCATCAGCCAGCGCCTTGACGCGGCCGTGGTACTTGAAGCCAGAACGGTCGAATGCAACCTGGGTCACACCAGCGGCTTTCGCGCGCTCGGCAACCAGCTCACCAACTTTCTTGGCCGCGTCGACGTTGCCGGTGGCGCCGTCACGCAGTGCTTTGTCCAAGGTAGAGGCGCTGGCCAGAACCTTGCTGCCGTCGGCCGAGATGACCTGGGCGTAGATGTGCTGCGAAGAGCGATACACGCACAGACGCACGGCTTCGAGCTCGTGCATTTTCAGGCGTGCTTTGCGAGCGCGACGCAGACGAGTAACTTTTTTGTCGGTCATTTCCTAGCCCCTTACTTCTTCTTGGCTTCTTTACGGCGGACGACTTCGTCAGCGTAACGAACACCTTTGCCCTTGTAAGGTTCAGGACGGCGGAAGTCACGAATCTCCGCGGCAACCTGACCAACCAGCTGCTTGTCGACACCCTTGATCAGGATCTCGGTCTGGTTCGGGGTTTCGGCCACAACGCCTTCCGGCAGTTGGTAGTCGATAGGGTGAGAGAAGCCCAACGCCAGGTTCAGCACCTGACCCTTGGCCTGCGCCTTGTAACCAACACTGATCAGCTGGAGCTTGCGCTCGAAGCCTTGGCTTACGCCGATGACCATGTTGTTAACCAGAGCGCGGGTAGTACCGGCCATCGCACGAGTCTGCTGGTCGCCATTGCGAGCAGCGAAACGCAGCTCACCGGATTCCTGCAGCACTTCAACGGACGAGTGAACGTTCAGTTCCAGAGTGCCCTTGGCACCCTTCACCGAAAGCTGCTGACCGGCGAGTTTGATCTCTACACCAGCAGGCAGCTTGACGGGGTTCTTAGCAACGCGAGACATGCTTATCCCCCCCTTAGAACACAGTGCAAAGCACTTCGCCGCCGACACCGGCAGCGCGCGCAGCGCGGTCCGTCATCACACCTTTGTTGGTGGAGACGATGGAAACACCGAGACCGCCGCGAACTTTCGGCAGATCATCGACGGATTTGTACTGGCGAAGGCCGGGACGGCTGACGCGCTTGACTTCTTCGATAACCGGACGGCCTTCGAAGTACTTCAGCTCGATGGACAGCTGCGGCTTTGCTTCGCCGCTGATCTGATAACCCGCAATATAACCTTCGTCCTTGAGAACTTTGGCTACAGCCACCTTCAGGGTAGAAGAAGGCATGCTTACGACGGACTTTTCAGCCATCTGGGCATTACGGATACGAGTTAGCATGTCCGCTAACGGGTCCTGCATACTCATGGGCTAGACGCTCCTGATACAAAAAGAATTAGCCTCTCGACTAAAGAATCACCAGAGCTCACGGAAATCCGGGCTCAGGAGAGCCGGGCATTCTAGAGACTGATCAAAAATGAATCAAGCCCCAAAAGGGGCTTGATTCATATTGCTTGAACGCCGGAGCTAGCTCCGGCGTTTGCCGCGTCGGCTTACCAGCTGGCTTTGACCAGACCCGGTACGTCGCCACGCATGGCTGCTTCACGCAGCTTGATACGCGACAGACCGAACTTGCGGAATACACCGTGCGGACGACCGGTGATGCGGCAGCGGTTACGCAGACGCGAAGCGCTGGCATCACGAGGTTGCTTCTGCAGGGCGACGCTGGCTTCCCAACGCGCTTCTGGAGTTGCGTTCTGATCCACGATGATGGCTTTCAGCTCGGCACGCTTTTTGGCGTACTTGGCAACCGTGCGCTGACGCTTCAGCTCGCGGTTTTTCATGCTCGTCTTGGCCATGTTCCTACTCCAATCAGTTGCGGAACGGGAATTTGAAAGCACGCAGCAGAGCGCGACCTTCATCATCCGTACGGGCAGTGGTGGTCAGGGTGATGTCCAGACCACGCAGCGCATCGATCTTGTCGTAATCGATTTCCGGGAAGATGATCTGCTCTTTCACGCCCATGCTGTAGTTGCCGCGGCCGTCGAAGGACTTGGCATTCAGGCCGCGGAAGTCACGCACGCGCGGCAGGGAGATGGACAGCAGACGATCCAGGAACTCGTACATACGCTCGCGACGCAGAGTGACCTTGACGCCAATCGGCCAACCTTCACGAACCTTGAAACCTGCGATCGACTTGCGGGCATGAGTCACAACGACTTTCTGACCGGTGATCTTCTCGAGGTCGGCAACGGCGTTCTCGATGACCTTCTTGTCACCGATTGCTTCGCCCAGGCCCATGTTCAGGGTGATCTTGGTGATGCGCGGAACTTCCATCACGTTCGCCAGCTTCAGTTCTTCCTTCAGCTTGGGCGCGATTTCCTTCCGGTAAATCTCTTTCAGTCGTGCCATGGTATTTACCTACGGATTCTCAAGCGCCAACCGGCTTCTGGGTGGACTTGAAGACACGAATTTTCTTGCCGTCTTCGACTTTGAAACCAACACGGTCAGCCTTGTTGGTTTCGCTGTTGAAGATGGCAACGTTGGAAGCGTGCAGTGGCGCTTCTTTCTCGACGATACCGCCTTGAACGCCCGACATCGGGTTCGGCTTGGTATGACGCTTCACCAGGTTGATGCCACCGACGACCAGACGGTCGTCAGCGAGAACCTTGAGCACCTTACCGCGCTTACCTTTGTCTTTGCCGGCGATCACGATGATCTCGTCGTCACGACGAATCTTTTGCATGTCGGATCTCCTTAAAGCACTTCAGGGGCGAGCGAGACGATCTTCATGAACTTCTCGGTACGCAGTTCACGGGTCACTGGCCCGAAGATGCGGGTACCGATCGGCTCTTGCTTGTTGTTCAGCAGAACAGCAGCGTTGCCGTCGAAGCGGATGATCGAACCGTCGGCACGGCGAACGCCGTGACGGGTACGAACGACCACTGCGGTCATGACCTGACCTTTCTTCACTTTACCGCGCGGAATTGCTTCCTTGACGGTGACCTTGATGATGTCGCCGATGCCGGCGTAGCGACGATGCGAACCGCCCAACACCTTGATGCACATGACACGACGTGCACCGCTGTTGTCAGCCACATCGAGCATGGATTGAGTCTGAATCATAAAATTTCTCCGACCCTTAGCTCTTAGACTTCGACGGCGCGTTCGACGACTTCAACCAGAGCCCAGGACTTGGTCTTGGACTGCGGACGGGTTTCACGGATGGAAACCTTGTCGCCGATCTTGCACTGGTTGGATTCGTCGTGAGCGTGCAGCTTGGTCAAACGCTTGACGTATTTACCGTAGATCGGGTGCTTGACGCGACGCTCGATCAGAACGGTGATGGTCTTGTCCATCTTGTCGCTGACGACGCGGCCGGTCAGCGTACGGACTGTTTTTTCAACTTCGGCCATGATCACTTACCTGCCTGCTGGTTGAGCACAGTTTTCACACGAGCGATGTCGCGCTTAACTTGCGAGAGCAGGTGAGACTGCCCCAACTGGCCAGTTGCTTTCTGCATGCGCAGATTGAACTGGTCGCGCAGCAGGCCGAGCAGTTGCTCGTTCAGCTGCTCTGCGTTTTTTTCACGAAGTTCTTTCGCTTTCATCACATCACCGTCCGTTTAACAAAGGTGGTGGCGAGCGGCAGCTTTGCAGCAGCCAGGGCGAAAGCCTCACGCGCCAGCTCTTCGGAAACGCCTTCGATCTCGTACAGGACCTTGCCTGGCTGGATCTGGGCTACCCAATATTCAACGCCACCCTTACCTTTACCCATACGCACCTCGAGAGGCTTCTTGGTAACCGGCTTGTCCGGGAAAACGCGAATCCAGATCTTCCCGCCACGCTTAACGTGACGAGTCAGAGCACGACGAGCGGACTCGATCTGACGGGCGGTGAGACGACCGCGGGCAACGGACTTCAGCGCGAACTCGCCGAAGCTGACCTTGCTACCGCGCTGAGCCAGACCACGGTTGTGGCCGGTCATCTGCTTGCGGAACTTCGTACGCTTTGGTTGCAACATGATGCGTACTCCTTATTTCTTAGCAGCTTTACGAGGCGCAGGTGCTTGCGGCTTCAGCTCTTCATGGCGGCCACCGATGACCTCGCCCTTGAAGATCCAAACCTTCACACCGATCACACCGTAAGTGGTGTGCGCTTCGTAGGTGGCATAGTCAATGTCAGCGCGCAGGGTGTGCAACGGCACACGACCTTCGCGGTACCACTCGGTACGTGCGATTTCCGCACCGCCGAGACGACCACTCACCTGGATCTTGATGCCCTTGGCACCAATACGCATGGCGTTCTGTACAGCGCGCTTCATGGCGCGACGGAACATAACGCGACGCTCCAGCTGCTGAGCTACGCTCTGCGCAACCAGCATACCGTCGAGCTCCGGCTTGCGGATCTCTTCGATATTGATGTGCACTGGCACACCCATTTGCTTGGTCAGGTCCTGACGCAGCTTCTCAACATCTTCACCTTTCTTGCCGATCACGATGCCGGGACGAGCGGTGTGGATGGTGATGCGTGCGGTTTGGGCCGGACGAGCGATGTCGACACGGCTTACGGACGCGCTTTTTAGTTTGTCGAGGAGATACTCACGCACCTTCAGATCAGCGAACAGGTAGTCCGCATAAGTCCGGCCGTCTGCGTACCAGACGGAGGTGTGATCCTTGACGATTCCCAGGCGAATGCCAGTGGGATGTACTTTCTGACCCATCTGATCGACTCCGTTACTTGTCCGCAACCTTGACAGTGATATGGCAAGACCGCTTGACGATGCGATCAGCGCGGCCTTTGGCACGCGGCATGATGCGCTTCAGCGAACGCCCTTCGTTGACGAAAACGGTGCTGACCTTCAGGTCATCAACGTCGGCGCCTTCGTTGTGCTCGGCGTTGGCCACAGCCGACTCCAGCACTTTCTTCATGATTTCCGCGGCTTTCTTACTGCTGAAAGCCAGCAGGTTGAGCGCTTCGCCCACCTTCTTCCCGCGGATCTGGTCGGCGACCAAGCGGGCTTTCTGGGCGGAGATGCGAGCGCCCGACAACTTAGCGGCTACTTCCATTTCCTTACCCCTTAACGCTTGGCTTTCTTGTCAGCCACGTGCCCACGATAAGTGCGGGTACCGGCGAACTCGCCCAGTTTGTGGCCGACCATGTCTTCGTTCACCAGAACGGGGACGTGTTGACGACCGTTATGCACGGCGATGGTCAGACCGACCATCTGCGGCAGAATCATCGAACGACGCGACCAGGTTTTAACCGGCTTGCGATCGTTCTTTTCTGCTGCCACTTCGACCTTCTTCAGTAGGTGAAGATCGATAAAAGGACCTTTTTTCAGAGAACGTGGCACTGTCGTATCCCTCTAGTTACTTGCGACGACGGACGATCATGTTGTCGGTGCGTTTGTTACCACGAGTCTTCGCGCCCTTAGTCGGGAAGCCCCATGGAGACACCGGATGACGACCACCAGAGGTACGACCTTCACCACCACCGTGTGGGTGGTCGACCGGGTTCATGGCAACACCACGAACGGTCGGGCGAACGCCACGCCAGCGCTTGGCACCAGCTTTACCCAGCGAACGCAGGCTGTGCTCGGAGTTCGAGACTTCGCCCAGGGTCGCGCGGCATTCGGCCAGCACTTTACGCATTTCACCGCTGCGCAGACGCAGGGTGACGTAGACACCTTCACGAGCGATCAGCTGAGCCGAAGCACCAGCGGAACGAGCGATCTGAGCACCTTTGCCCGGCTTCAGCTCGATACCGTGAACGGTCGAACCCACCGGAATGTTACGCAGCGGCAGGCTGTTGCCGGCCTTGATTGGCGCCATCGAACCTGCAACCAGCTGATCGCCGGCGCTCACACCTTTCGGTGCGATGATGTAACGACGCTCACCGTCGGCGTATTTCAGCAGAGCGATGTGCGCGGTACGGTTCGGGTCATATTCAACGCGCTCGACAGTGGCAGGAATGCCATCTTTGTCGTTGCGACGAAAATCGACCAGACGGTAATGCTGCTTGTGACCACCACCGATATGACGGGTGGTGATACGGCCGTTGTTGTTACGACCGCCAGACTTCGACTTCTTCTCGAGCAGTGGAGCATGAGGAGCGCCTTTGTGCAGCTCCTGATTGACCACCTTGACCACAAAACGGCGGCCCGCGGAAGTCGGTTTGCATTTAACGATTGCCATGATGCACCCCTTCCTTACTCAGCACTGCTGGTGGCGAAATCGAGATCCTGGCCTGGCTGAAGGGAGATGATCGCCTTCTTCCAGTCGTTACGCTTGCCCAGACCGCGAGCGGTGCGCTTGCTCTTGCCCAGAACGTTCTGGGTAGTGACATGCTGAACCTTCACGCTGAACAGGCTTTCGACGGCCTTCTTGATTTCCAGCTTGGTTGCGTCAGTCGCAACTTTGAAAACGAACTGGCTTTTCTTGTCTGCCAGAGTCGTGGCCTTCTCGGAGATGTGCGGGCCAAGCAGCACTTTGAATACGCGTTCCTGGTTCATCCCAGCAGCTCCTCGAATTTCTTCACGGCAGAAACGGTAACCAGTACCTTTTCATACGCGATCAGACTGACCGGATCGGAACCTTGCACGTCACGAACGTCGACGTGTGGCAGGTTGCGAGCAGCCAGGTACAGATTTTGATCTACGGCGTCGGAGACGATCAGAACGTCGCTCAGACCCAGACCATTCAGCTTGCCCAGCAGCTCTTTGGTTTTCGGAGCTTCGACAGCGAAGTCTTCAACCACTACCAGACGGTCGCTACGGACCAGCTCAGCAAGAATCGAACGGATCGCAGCGCGATACATCTTCTTGTTCAGCTTCTGATCATGGTTCTGCGGACGTGCTGCGAAGGTCACACCACCGCCACGCCAGATCGGACCACGGGAAGTACCAGCACGCGCACGGCCAGTACCCTTCTGACGCCACGGGCGCTTACCGCCACCGGAAACGTCGGAACGAGTCTTCTGCTGCTTGCTGCCCTGACGGCCGCCAGCCATGTAGGCGACGACAGCTTGGTGAACCAGGGTCTCGTTGTAGTCGCCACCGAAAGTCGCATCGGAGACTTCGATCGCTTGAGCGCCATTTACATTTAATTGCATGTCAGCTTCCCCTTAACCGCGAGCCTTGGCAGCCGGACGCACAACCAGGTTGCCGCCAGTAGCGCCAGGAACGGCACCCTTGACCAGCAGCAGGTTGCGTTCAGCATCCACGCGCACTACTTCCAGGGACTGCACAGTCACGCGCTCAGCACCCATGTGACCGGACATTTTCTTGCCCTTGAATACACGGCCCGGCGTCTGGCACTGGCCAATCGAACCCGGAACGCGGTGGGACACGGAGTTACCGTGGGTATTGTCTTGGCCGCGGAAGTTCCAACGCTTGATGGTACCGGCGAAGCCTTTACCTTTGGACTGACCGGTCACGTCGACCAGTTGACCAGCTTGGAAGATTTCAGCGTTGATCAGATCGCCAGCCTGGTAGTCGCCTTCTTCAAGACGGAATTCCAGAACGGTACGACCTGCCGCGACGTTCGCCTTGGCGAAGTGACCGGCTTGAGCCTTGCTGACACGAGAAACGCGACGCTCGCCGACAGTGACTTGCACTGCACGATAGCCATCGGACTCCTCAGTTTTGAACTGGGTGACGCGATTCGGCTCGATCTCAATGACCGTAACCGGAATGGAGACACCTTCTTCGGTGAAAATGCGGGTCATGCCGCACTTACGACCGACTACACCAATAGTCATGTTGTAACCTCATGAGTGTACGGGGCTTTCACCCGCTATGGCCGCCCATTTCAGAGCGTTACACGACTAAAACCGCCAGGTTTTAGCCGAGGCTGATCTGCACTTCCACGCCAGCCGCAAGATCGAGCTTCATAAGAGCATCAACGGTTTTATCCGTTGGCTGGACGATGTCCAGCACGCGCTTATGAGTGCGGATTTCGTACTGATCGCGAGCGTCTTTGTTGACGTGTGGCGAAGTCAGAACGGTGAACCGCTCTTTGCGAGTTGGCAGAGGAATCGGACCACGCACCTGAGCACCAGTACGTTTCGCGGTTTCCACGATTTCCTGGGTTGATTGATCGATCAGGCGATGGTCAAAAGCCTTCAACCGTATACGGATTTGTTGGTTTTGCATTTTGACCTCAGATTCCAAGCTGCGATTCCCAGTTAACGGACGCAATACGCCCGTTAAAAGGAGGCGTGATTCTATAGACGCCCCCAGGGAGTGTCAACCCGGTTAGAAAATAACCAGCAGATATCTTCCACCCATAAAAAAGCCCCCGCTGGGCGGGGGCTTTTTTGGATCAGATCAATCGATTACTCGACGATCTTGGCAACCACGCCAGCACCAACGGTACGACCACCTTCGCGAATTGCGAAGCGCAGGCCGTCTTCCATGGCGATCGGCTTGATCAGGGTGACAACCATTTTGATGTTGTCGCCCGGCATTACCATCTCAACGCCTTCCGGCAGTTCGCACGAACCGGTTACGTCAGTGGTACGGAAGTAGAACTGCGGACGGTAGCCCTTGAAGAACGGAGTGTGACGACCACCTTCTTCTTTGGACAGAACGTACACTTCAGCTTCGAACTTGGTGTGCGGCTTGATGGTGCCCGGCTTGGCCAGAACCTGACCACGCTCTACGTCGTCACGCTTGGTGCCGCGCAGCAGAACGCCACAGTTCTCACCAGCACGACCTTCGTCGAGCAGCTTGCGGAACATCTCGACACCGGTGCAGGTGGTCTTGGTGGTAGCACGCAGACCAACGATCTCGATTTCTTCCTGGATCTTGACGATACCGCGCTCTACACGACCGGTAACTACAGTACCGCGGCCGGAGATCGAGAATACGTCTTCGATCGGCATCAGGAACGGACGGTCGATAGCACGAACCGGCTCGGGGATGTAAGTATCCAGAGTCTCGACGAGTTTCTTGACGGCAGTGGTGCCCATCTCGTTGTCGTCCTGACCGTTCAGAGCCATCAGCGCCGAACCGATGATGATCGGAGTGTCGTCGCCCGGGAAGTCGTAGGTGCTCAGCAGGTCACGAACTTCCATCTCGACCAGCTCCAGCAGCTCAGCGTCGTCAACCATGTCAGCCTTGTTCAGGAAGACAACGATGTACGGAACGCCTACCTGACGGGACAGCAGGATGTGCTCACGGGTTTGCGGCATCGGACCATCAGCGGCCGAGCAAACCAGGATCGCGCCGTCCATCTGGGCAGCACCGGTGATCATGTTCTTGACGTAGTCAGCGTGACCCGGGCAGTCAACGTGCGCGTAGTGACGAATGTTGGAATCGTACTCTACGTGTGCAGTGTTGATGGTGATACCACGAGCCTTCTCTTCCGGAGCGCTGTCGATCTTGTCGAAGTCGACGCGAGCCGAGCCGAATACTTCGGAGCAGACGCGAGTCAGAGCAGCGGTCAGAGTGGTTTTGCCATGGTCAACGTGACCAATGGTGCCAACGTTGACGTGCGGTTTGTTACGTTC
>NZ_FOMO01000017.1 GCF_900112645.1 Phytopseudomonas straminea
GACAACATCAAAATGGTTGTCACCCTGATCAAGCCGATCGCCATGGAAGACGGCCTGCGCTTCGCAATTCGCGAAGGTGGTCGTACCGTTGGTGCCGGTGTTGTAGCAAAGATCGTCGAATAATCGATTGATCTGTCCCCATCAGGCCGGCATAATGGTCGGCCTGATTTTAGTTCTAGGTCAGTAGCTCAATTGGCAGAGCGGCGGTCTCCAAAACCGCAGGTTGGGGGTTCGATTCCCTCCTGACCTGCCATTTTCTAACGAATTTGGCGTGTCTTCTCACAGGATCCTTGTTCATGAATGTTAAGGCTGAAGCCAAAGACTCTCGTTTTGATCTGCTCAAGTGGATCGCGGTGGCCCTGCTTGTGGTCGCTGGAGTGGTCGGTAATCAGTACTTTTCGGGTGAGCCGATTCTGTACCGTGTGGTGGGTGTGCTGGTGCTGGCAGTCGTTGCCGCGCTCATCGCTCTGCAAACCACTAAGGGTCAGTCCTTCTTTGGGCTGGCGAAGGAAGCTCGCGTCGAGATTCGCAAGGTTGTCTGGCCGACCCGTCAGGAAACCACGCAAACCACGCTGATCGTCGTCCTGGTCGTGCTCGTCATGGCTCTGGTGCTTTGGGGGCTCGATTCGCTCCTCGGTTGGCTTGTGTCGTTTATTGTAAGTTGAGATAGGGTGTCCCGTGGCTAAGCGTTGGTACGTTGTGCATGCTTACTCGGGTTACGAGAAGCATGTAATGCGTTCGCTGATCGAGCGCGTAAAGTTCGCCGGAATGGAAGATGAGTTCGGCGAGATTCTTGTCCCCACCGAAGAAGTGGTGGAAATGCGTAACGGCCAGAAGCGCAAGAGTGAGCGCAAGTTCTTTCCAGGCTACGTGCTGGTGCAGATGGAAATGAACGAGGCGACTTGGCACTTGATCAAGGATACCCCGCGGGTGATGGGCTTTATTGGTGGTACCGCCGATAAGCCTGCCCCGATTACCGAAAAAGAGGCTGACGCCATTCTGCGTCGCGTCGCCGATAGCGGTGACAAGCCCAAGCCCAAGACGCTGTTCGAGCCGGGCGAGATGGTTCGTGTTATCGATGGTCCGTTCGCTGATTTCAGTGGCGTCGTCGAAGAAGTGAATTACGAGAAGAGCCGCATCCAGGTGGCAGTGACCATTTTCGGTCGTGCCACTCCGGTCGAGCTGGAGTTCAGTCAGGTCGAGAAGTCGTAACTGACACACGCATCCCATACCCCGCAGTCATAGGCTGCGGGGTTTTGTTGTCACTGGGATAAACAGGCAATAGTCGGGGAGCTGAAAGGCGCTAGAACCCGTAACTGGAGTAGCTAATGGCTAAGAAAATCACGGCTTATATCAAGCTGCAAGTAAAGGCCGGTCAGGCCAACCCGTCGCCACCCGTTGGTCCCGCTCTGGGCCAGCACGGCGTCAACATCATGGAATTCTGCAAGGCGTTCAACGCCAAGACCCAGGGCATGGAACCTGGTCTGCCGACTCCAGTGATCATCACTGTTTACAGTGACCGTAGCTTCACTTTCGAAACCAAGAGCACCCCGGCTTCCGTGCTGCTGAAGAAAGCGGCCGGTCTGACCAGCGGTTCGGCTCGTCCGAACACTGTCAAAGTCGGCACCGTTACCCGTGCCCAGCTCGAAGAGATCGCCAAGACCAAGCAGGCCGATCTGACTGCAGCTGATATGGATGCAGCCGTGCGTACCATCGCCGGTTCTGCTCGTAGCATGGGCCTCAACGTGGAGGGTGTGTAATGGCTAAGCTGACCAAGCGCCAAAAGGCTATCGCAGCCAAGATCGAGCCGGGCAAAGCCTACAGCTTCAACGATGCTGCTGCGCTGCTGGCCGAGATCTCCGCTGTCAAGTTCTCCGAGTCCGTTGATGTTTCCATCAACCTCGGCGTTGACCCGCGTAAGTCCGACCAGGTTGTTCGTGGTGCTACCGTTCTGCCTAACGGCAGCGGCAAAACCGTTCGCGTTGCTGTCTTCACCCAAGGTCCCGCAGCTGAAGCTGCTCTGGCTGCTGGTGCTGACCGCGTAGGCATGGACGATCTGGCTGCTGAAATGAAAGGTGGCGACCTGAACTATGACGTCGTCATTGCTTCTCCGGACGCCATGCGCGTTGTTGGCCAGCTGGGCCAGGTACTCGGCCCGCGCGGCCTGATGCCTAACCCGAAAGTCGGCACCGTAACTCCGGACGTAGCCACTGCAGTCAAGAATGCCAAGGCTGGTCAGGTACGTTTCCGTACCGACAAGAACGGCATCATCCACGGTTCCGTCGGCAAGGTTGGCTTCGAAGCCGACAAGCTGAAGCAGAACGTGGAAGCCCTGCTGGCCGATCTGAAGCGCCTGAAGCCGTCGACCTCGAAAGGTGTCTACGTCAAGCGCGTGACTCTGAGCACCACCATGGGCCCGGGTCTGCTGATCGACCAAGGTTCGCTGGACGCTTAATGCATGATGGCAGGCGCACTTGGTGCGTCTGCCGCGAAAAAATTGGGGTCCCTGCCTGGCGGGGGCTATCCAAGACCGTAGGGGGCGCAAGCCTCAAACCAGAAGAGCGATCTTCCACCCTACGCAGATGGTGCTCCCGATTCTTACCGAATCAGACACCAAAACGCCGTCCGGCCTAGGCCGGGCGAAACGGTAACATCCAGGAGTAAACCCGTGGCAATTAAACTCGAAGACAAGAAGGCCATCGTCGCTGAAGTCAACGAGGCTGCCAAAGCTGCCCTGTCCGCTGTCGTGGCTGATGCCCGTGGCGTGACCGTAGGTGCTATGACCGGACTCCGTAAAGAGGCCCGCGAAGCTGGCGTATACGTACGTGTCGTACGTAACACCCTGCTCAAGCGCGCCGTTGAAGGCACTCAGTACGACGTGCTCAACGACGTGTTCAAAGGCCCGACCCTGATCGCATTCTCCAACGAACATCCGGGCGCTGCTGCTCGTCTGTTCAAGGATTTCGCCAAGGGTCAGGACAAGTTCGAGATCAAAGCAGCTGCGTTCGAGGGCAAGTACCTTGCAGCCAATCAGATCGACGTACTGGCAAGCCTGCCGACCCGCGACGAGGGTATCGCACAGCTGATGAGCGTTATCCAAGGCGCTACCAGCAAGCTCGCTCGCACGCTGGCAGCCATTCGCGACCAGAAAGAAGCCGCCGCAGCCTAAGGCCGCATAAGCACTTTCGAAATCACATGTTTAATTTGATGGTCGCGTAGGCCGTCACCCCAATACAGGAATTCATAGTCATGTCTCTGACTAACGAGCAAATCATCGAAGCGATCGGCCAGAAATCCGTTATGGAAATCGTCGAGCTGATCAAGGCGATGGAAGAAACCTTCGGCGTTACCGCTGCTGCTGCTGTTGCTGCTGGCCCGGCTGCTGGTGCTGCCGCCGCTGCTGAAGAGCAAACCGAGTTCACCGTTGTTCTGGCTGAAGCCGGCGACAAGAAAGTGAACGTGATCAAGGCAGTTCGCGAACTGACCGGTCTGGGTCTGAAAGAAGCCAAAGCAGTAGTTGACGGCGCTCCTGGCGTGGTCAAAGAAGGCGTGTCGAAAGACGAAGCCGAAGCTGCCAAGAAAGCTCTGGAAGAAGCAGGCGCCAAAGTCGAGCTCAAGTAAGCGACGACCTTGCGTCTACAGCCCGCGCGACTCGCACAAGGCTGACGGCTGGTGGCTCTTGCCACCGGCCTTTTTCCGTTCTAGCTCGGCTGTTCCACAGCCCTGGTCCGGAACGTGAAAAACCCACCAACGAGGTGGCGCAAACCTAGGGTTTGCACGAGTTTCTGGCTGCTCCCGTCGGAGAAGCCAAATAAGCAGGTGACCAAGCTGGGGAACGCTGATGGCTTACTCATACACTGAGAAAAAACGTATCCGCAAGGACTTTAGCAAGTTGCCGGATGTCATGGATGTGCCTTACCTCCTGGCCATCCAGCTGGATTCGTACCGCGAATTCCTGCAGCAAGGCGCGAGCAAGGAACAGTTCCGCGACATCGGCCTGCATGCGGCCTTCAAATCTGTATTCCCGATCATCAGCTACTCCGGCAACGCTGCTCTGGAATACGTCGGCTACCGCCTGGGCGAGCCGGCGTTCGACGTCAAAGAGTGCGTGCTGCGTGGTGTGACCTTCGCAGTGCCGCTGCGCGTGAAAGTGCGCCTGATCATTTTCGACAAAGAATCGTCGAACAAAGCGATCAAGGACATCAAGGAGCAGGAAGTGTACATGGGCGAAATTCCGCTCATGACCGAGAACGGTACCTTTGTCATTAACGGTACCGAGCGTGTGATCGTTTCCCAGCTGCACCGTTCCCCAGGTGTGTTCTTTGACCACGACCGTGGCAAGACGCACAGCTCGGGCAAGCTGCTGTACTCCGCGCGCATCATTCCATACCGTGGTTCCTGGCTGGACTTCGAGTTCGACCCGAAGGACGCGGTATTCGTGCGTATCGACCGTCGCCGCAAACTGCCGGCCTCGGTATTGCTGCGCGCGCTGGGTTACAGCACTGAAGAAGTGCTCGACGCCTTCTACACCACCAACGTTTTCCATGTGAAAGGCGAAGGCTTGAGCCTGGAGCTGGTGCCGCAGCGCCTGCGTGGTGAAATTGCCAGCCAGGACATCAAGGACGGCAGTGGCAAGGTGATTGTCGAGCAGGGTCGTCGTATTACCGCTCGCCACATCAATCAGCTGGACAAGGCTGGCATCAAAGATCTGGACGTACCGTTCGACTACCTGATCGGCCGCACCACCGCCAAGGCGATCGTGCACCCGGCTACTGGCGAAATCCTCGCCGAGTGCAACACCGAGCTGAGCGTCGAGCTGCTGGCCAAGATCGCCAAGGCTCAGGTCGTTCGCATCGAGACCCTGTACACCAACGATATCGACTGTGGTCCGTTCATCAGCGACACGCTGAAGATCGACAGCACTACCAACCAGCTCGAAGCGCTGGTCGAAATCTATCGCATGATGCGTCCAGGCGAGCCACCAACCAAGGATGCCGCCGAGACTCTGTTCAACAACCTGTTCTTCAGCGCCGAGCGTTACGACCTGTCCGCCGTTGGCCGCATGAAGTTCAACCGTCGTATCGGTCGTACCGAGATCGAAGGTTCGGGCGTGTTGAGCCGCGAAGACATCGTCGAAGTGCTCAAGACCCTGGTCGACATCCGTAACGGCAAAGGCATCGTCGATGACATCGACCACCTGGGTAACCGCCGTGTACGTTGCGTTGGCGAGATGGCCGAGAACCAGTTCCGCGTTGGCCTGGTGCGTGTAGAGCGCGCGGTCAAGGAACGTCTGTCGATGGCTGAAAGCGAAGGCCTGATGCCGCAGGATCTGATCAACGCCAAGCCGGTTGCGGCGGCGGTGAAGGAATTCTTCGGTTCCAGTCAGCTTTCCCAGTTCATGGACCAGAACAACCCGCTCTCCGAGATCACCCACAAGCGCCGCGTCTCCGCACTCGGCCCGGGCGGTCTGACCCGTGAGCGCGCCGGCTTCGAAGTCCGCGACGTACACCCGACCCACTACGGCCGCGTGTGCCCGATCGAAACGCCGGAAGGTCCGAACATCGGTCTGATCAACTCCCTAGCGGCCTACGCCCGTACCAACCAGTACGGCTTCCTGGAAAGCCCGTACCGTGTGGTCAAGGAAGGTCAGGTCACCGACGAGATCGTGTTCCTGTCCGCCATCGAAGAAGCCGACCACGTGATCGCTCAGGCGTCCGCGACCCTGAACGACAAGGGTCAGCTGATCGACGAGCTGGTTGCCGTACGTCACCTGAACGAGTTCACCGTCAAGGCGCCGGAAGACGTCACCCTGATGGACGTTTCGCCGAAGCAGGTCGTTTCCGTCGCTGCCTCGCTGATTCCGTTCCTCGAGCACGACGACGCCAACCGTGCACTCATGGGTTCGAACATGCAGCGTCAGGCTGTACCGACCCTGCGTTCGGACAAACCGCTGGTCGGTACCGGCATGGAGCGCAACGTCGCCCGTGACTCCGGCGTCTGCGTGGTCGCGCGTCGTGGTGGTGTGATCGACTCCGTCGACGCCAGCCGTATCGTGGTTCGTGTTGCCGATGACGAAGTCGAAACCGGTGAAGCCGGTGTGGACATCTACAACCTGACCAAATACACCCGTTCCAACCAGAACACCTGCATCAACCAGCGCCCGCTGGTACAGAAAGGTGACGTGGTTGCGCGTGGCGACATCATGGCCGACGGCCCGTCCACCGACATGGGTGAACTGGCGCTGGGTCAGAACATGCGCGTCGCGTTCATGCCGTGGAACGGTTACAACTTCGAAGACTCCATCCTGCTCTCCGAGCGCGTGGTTCAGGAAGACCGCTTCACCACGATCCATATCCAGGAACTGACCTGTGTGGCCCGTGACACCAAGCTCGGCCCAGAGGAAATCTCTGCGGACATCCCGAACGTAGGTGAAGCTGCACTGAACAAGCTCGACGAAGCCGGTATCGTCTACGTCGGCGCCGAAGTCGGCCCGGGCGACATCCTGGTCGGCAAGGTCACCCCGAAAGGCGAGACCCAGCTGACTCCGGAAGAGAAGCTGCTGCGCGCGATCTTCGGTGAGAAGGCCAGCGACGTTAAGGACACCTCCCTGCGTGTGCCGACCGGCACCAAAGGTACCGTCATCGACGTACAGGTCTTCACCCGTGACGGCGTGGAGCGCGATGCGCGTGCGCTGTCGATCGAGAAGAGCCAGCTGGACGAGATCCGCAAGGACCTCAACGAAGAGTTCCGCATCGTCGAAGGCGCGACCTTCGAGCGTCTGCGTTCGGCTCTGGTCGGCAAGATCGCCGAAGGCGGCGCTGGTCTGAAGAAAGGCACCGAGATCACTGACGAAGTGCTCGACGGTCTGGAGCGCGGCCAGTGGTTCAAGCTGCGCATGGCCGACGACGCCCTGAACGAGCAGTTGGAAAAGGCCCAGGCCTACATCTCCGACCGCCGTCAGCTGCTTGACGACAAGTTCGAAGACAAGAAGCGCAAGCTGCAGCAGGGCGATGACCTGGCGCCGGGCGTACTGAAGATCGTCAAGGTTTACCTGGCCATTCGCCGTCGCATCCAGCCGGGTGACAAGATGGCCGGTCGTCACGGTAACAAGGGTGTGGTCTCGGTGATCATGCCGGTCGAAGACATGCCGCACGATGCCAATGGCACCCCGGTCGACATCGTCCTCAACCCACTGGGCGTACCGTCGCGTATGAACGTCGGTCAGATCCTCGAAACCCACCTGGGCCTGGCGGCCAAGGGCCTGGGCGAGAAGATCAACCTGATGCTCGAAGAGCAGCGCAAGATCGCTGAACTGCGTGGCTTCCTGAACGAGATCTACAACGAGATCGGTGGTCGTCAGGAAAGCCTCGACGAGCTGAGCGATCAGGAAGTGCTGGCTCTGGCCAACAACCTGCGCAAGGGCGTGCCGATGGCCACGCCGGTGTTCGACGGTGCCAAGGAAAAAGAGATCAAGGCCATGCTGAAGCTGGCTGATCTGCCGGAGAGCGGCCAGATGCGCCTGTTCGACGGCCGTACCGGCAACCAGTTCGAGCGCCCGACCACGGTCGGTTACATGTACATGCTGAAACTGAACCACCTGGTGGACGACAAGATGCATGCTCGTTCTACCGGTTCCTACAGCCTGGTTACCCAGCAGCCGCTGGGTGGTAAGGCGCAGTTCGGTGGTCAGCGCTTCGGGGAGATGGAGGTCTGGGCGCTGGAAGCCTACGGCGCCGCCTACACCCTGCAGGAGATGTTGACCGTCAAGTCGGACGACGTGAACGGCCGTACCAAGATGTACAAGAACATCGTGGATGGCGATCACCGCATGGAGCCGGGCATGCCCGAGTCCTTCAACGTGTTGATCAAAGAGATCCGTTCGCTCGGTATCGACATCGATCTGGAAACCGAATAACACGACGTGAATCGGCAGCGGGGCCTCAACCCCGCTGCCTGCTCCGCCAGGAGGAAAGGCCTTGAAAGACCTACTGAATTTGCTGAAAAACCAGGGTCAAGTCGAAGAGTTCGATGCCATTCGCATCGGCCTTGCTTCGCCTGAGATGATCCGTTCGTGGTCGTTCGGTGAAGTTAAAAAGCCGGAAACCATCAACTACCGTACGTTCAAGCCTGAGCGTGACGGCCTGTTCTGTGCCAAGATCTTTGGCCCGGTCAAGGATTACGAGTGCCTGTGCGGTAAGTACAAGCGCCTCAAGCACCGTGGTGTGATCTGTGAGAAGTGCGGCGTCGAAGTCGCCCTGGCAAAGGTTCGTCGTGAGCGCATGGCGCACATCGAACTGGCTTCTCCCGTTGCCCACATCTGGTTCCTGAAGTCCCTGCCGAGCCGTATCGGCCTGCTGATGGACATGACCCTGCGTGATATCGAGCGCGTGCTCTACTTCGAGAGCTATGTCGTTATCGATCCGGGCATGACCACCCTCGAGAAGGGCCAGCTGCTCAATGACGAGCAGTACTTCGAAGCGCTGGAAGAGTTCGGTGACGACTTCGACGCCCGCATGGGTGCCGAGGCCGTTCGCGAGCTGCTGCACGCTATCGATCTGGAGCACGAGATCGGCCGCCTGCGCGAAGAGATTCCGCAGACCAACTCGGAAACCAAGATCAAGAAGCTGTCCAAGCGTCTGAAGTTGATGGAAGCCTTCCAGGGCTCCGGCAACCTGCCAGAGTGGATGGTGTTGACCGTTCTGCCGGTTCTGCCGCCAGATCTGCGTCCGCTCGTTCCGCTGGACGGTGGCCGCTTCGCCACTTCCGACCTGAACGACCTGTATCGCCGCGTCATCAACCGTAACAACCGTCTCAAGCGCCTGCTCGACCTCTCGGCTCCTGACATCATCGTGCGCAACGAAAAGCGCATGCTGCAGGAAGCGGTCGATGCCCTGCTCGACAACGGTCGTCGCGGTCGCGCCATCACCGGTTCGAACAAGCGTCCTCTGAAATCCCTGGCCGACATGATCAAGGGTAAGCAAGGTCGTTTCCGTCAGAACCTGCTCGGTAAGCGCGTTGACTACTCCGGCCGTTCGGTAATTACCGTAGGTCCGGCCCTGCGCCTGCACCAGTGCGGTCTGCCGAAGAAGATGGCGCTCGAGCTGTTCAAGCCGTTCATTTTCGGCAAGCTGGAAATGCGTGGTCTGGCGACCACCATCAAGGCTGCCAAGAAGATGGTCGAGCGCGAGCTGCCGGAAGTGTGGGACGTTCTCGCTGAAGTGATTCGCGAACACCCCGTGCTGCTCAACCGTGCACCGACTCTGCACCGTCTGGGTATCCAGGCGTTCGAGCCGGTATTGATCGAAGGTAAGGCGATTCAGCTGCACCCGCTGGTCTGCGCCGCGTACAACGCCGACTTCGACGGTGACCAGATGGCCGTTCACGTGCCGCTGACGCTGGAAGCCCAGCTCGAAGCGCGCGCGCTGATGATGTCGACCAACAACATCCTGTCGCCCGCCAACGGTGAGCCAATCATCGTTCCGTCGCAGGACGTGGTACTGGGTCTGTACTACATGACCCGTGAAGCCATCAACGCCAAGGGCGAAGGTCGCGTGTTCGCCGACCTGCAGGAAGTCGACCGCGTATTCCGCGCCGGCGAAGCCTCGCTGCATGCCAAGGTCAAGGTGCGCATCAACGAGACCGTCAAGCAGAAGGACGGCAGCCTGGTCAAGAACACCCGCATCGTCGACACCACCGTCGGCCGCGCGCTGCTGTTCCAGGTCGTGCCGGCTGGCCTGTCGTTCGACGTGGTCAACCAGTCGATGAAGAAGAAGGCGATCTCCCGTCTGATCAACCAGTGCTACCGCACCGTGGGTCTGAAGGACACCGTCATCTTCGCCGACCAGCTGATGTACACCGGTTTCGCCTACTCGACGATCTCCGGTGTGTCGATCGGCGTGAACGACTTCGTCATCCCGGATGAGAAGGCGCGCATCATCGACGCCGCCACCGAGGAAGTGAAGGAAATCGAATCGCAGTACGCCTCCGGCCTGGTAACCCAGGGCGAGAAGTACAACAAGGTGATCGACCTCTGGTCGAAGGCCAACGACGAAGTCTCCAAGGCGATGATGGCCAACCTCTCGAAAGAGAAGGTCATCGACCGCGAAGGTAACGAAGTCGATCAGGAGTCCTTCAACTCCATGTATATGATGGCCGACTCCGGTGCGCGTGGTTCCGCTGCGCAGATCCGTCAGCTGGCTGGTATGCGTGGTCTGATGGCCAAGCCGGACGGCTCGATCATCGAGACGCCGATCACCGCGAACTTCCGTGAAGGCCTGTCGGTACTGCAGTACTTCATCTCCACTCACGGTGCTCGTAAAGGTCTGGCGGATACCGCACTGAAGACCGCGAACTCCGGTTACCTGACTCGTCGTCTGGTCGACGTCGCCCAGGATCTGGTAGTGACCGAGATCGATTGCGGCACCGACCAGGGTCTGCACATGACCCCGCACATCGAAGGCGGCGACGTTGTAGAGCCGCTGGGTGAGCGCGTACTGGGCCGTGTCATCGCCCGTGACGTGTTCAAGCCGGGCACCGAGGACGTCATCGTTCCGGCCGGTACTCTGGTCGACGAGCAGTGGGTCGAGTTCATCGAGCTCAACAGCATCGACGAAGTGGTCGTACGTTCGCCGATCAGCTGCGAAACCCGCTACGGCATCTGCGCCAAGTGCTACGGTCGCGACCTGGCTCGTGGTCACCAGATCAACATCGGTGAAGCTGTCGGCGTTATCGCGGCACAGTCGATCGGTGAGCCGGGTACCCAGCTGACCATGCGTACGTTCCACATCGGTGGTGCGGCAAGCCGTACTTCGGCTGCCGACAGCGTCCAGGTGAAGAACGGTGGTGCGATCCGTCTGCACAACCTCAAGCACGTCGAGCGTCTGGACGGCAACCTGATCGCGGTATCGCGTTCCGGTGAGCTGGCCGTTGCCGACGAGTTCGGTCGCGAGCGCGAGCGCTACAAGCTGCCGTACGGTGCGGTCATCTCCGTGAAGGAAGGTGACAAGGTCGAAGCCGGCGCCATCGTCGCCAAGTGGGACCCGCACACCCACCCGATCGTGACCGAAATGAAGGGTACCGTGACCTTCGTCGGCATGGAGGAGGGCATCACCATCAAGCGCCAGACCGACGAACTGACCGGTCTGACCAACATCGAGGTTCTCGATCCGAAGGATCGTCCTGCTGCTGGCAAGGACATTCGTCCGGCCATCAAGATGGTCGATGCCAACGGCAAGGAACTGCTGCTGCCGGGTACCGACGTTCCTGCCCAGTACTTCCTGCCCGCCAACGCCCTGGTCGGCGTGGCGGATGGTGCGCAGATCGCGGTCGGTGACGTTATCGCCCGTATCCCGCAGGAAACCTCGAAGACCCGTGACATCACCGGTGGTCTGCCACGCGTTGCCGACCTGTTCGAAGCCCGTCGTCCGAAGGAAGCTTCGATCCTGGCGGAAATCAGCGGCACCATCTCGTTCGGTAAGGAGACCAAGGGCAAGCGCCGTCTGGTCATCACCCCGACTGATGGTAGCGATCCTTACGAAGAGCTGATCCCGAAATGGCGTCACCTCAACGTGTTCGAGGGTGAGCAGGTCAACAAGGGTGAAGTCATCTCCGACGGTCCGAGCGATCCGCACGATATCCTGCGTCTGCTGGGCGTCAGCGCGCTGGCCAAGTACATCGTCAACGAGATCCAGGACGTTTACCGTCTGCAGGGCGTGAAGATCAACGACAAGCACATCGAGACCATCCTGCGTCAGATGCTGCGTAAGGTCGAAGTGTCCGAGTCCGGCGACTCCAGCTTCATCAAGGGTGATCAGGTTGAACTGACTCAGGTACTGGGCGAGAACGAGCGCCTGGTCGAAGAGGACAAGTTCATCGCCAAGTACACCCGCGTGCTGCTGGGTATCACCAAGGCGTCGCTGTCCACCGAGTCGTTCATCTCGGCGGCATCCTTCCAGGAAACCACCCGCGTCCTCACCGAAGCGGCGGTCACTGGCAAGCGCGACTTCCTGCGTGGCCTGAAGGAGAACGTGGTCGTGGGTCGTCTGATCCCGGCGGGTACCGGTCTGGCCTATCACAGCGAGCGCAAGCGCAAGCGTGATGCCGAGAAGCCGATGCGCGTCAGCGCCAGTGAAGTGGAAGCAGCGCTTACCGAAGCGCTGAACTCCAGCGAAAATTGAGAGCGCGTCCCGGCTGCCTGGCAGCCGGGTCACGTATCTTGACTGGGGGGGCGAGTCTCTTTAGACTCATGCACCCCTAAATATGGCAGGGCTTCAGCCCTGCCATTTATTTATGGTGTAAATAAATAGCGTCGAAAGACGGACAGTGGAGCTAGTAGATGGCAACTATCAACCAGCTGGTGCGTCAGCCGCGCAAGCGTATCGTCGAGAAATCCGACGTACCTGCGCTGCAGAACTGCCCCCAGCGTCGTGGCGTGTGCACTCGCGTGTATACCACCACGCCGAAAAAACCTAACTCGGCACTGCGTAAAGTTTGCCGTGTACGCCTGACCAACGGTTTCGAGGTTTCCTCGTACATCGGTGGTGAAGGTCACAACCTGCAAGAGCACAGCGTCGTGCTGATCCGTGGCGGTCGTGTAAAAGACTTGCCAGGTGTGCGTTACCACACCGTTCGCGGCTCGCTGGACACCTCGGGTGTCAAAGGCCGTAACCAGGGTCGTTCGAAGTACGGTACCAAGCGTCCGAAGTGATCGGCCGTCGGTACTGAATGCAGTTTCTAATTTTATTGAGTCGATAAGAGTAAGGTCGGGCGTAACCAAATGGTTGCAGTTCCGGGCTAACCTGAAGACCGTTTGAGGGCTTATCAAATGCCAAGACGTCGTGTAGCAGCCAAGCGCGAAGTGCTTGACGATCCAAAATACGGAAGCCAAATCCTGGCCAAGTTCATGAACCACGTGATGGAAAGCGGCAAGAAAGCCGTTGCCGAGCGTATCGTTTATGGCGCCCTGGAGAAGGTTAAAGAGCGTAAGAACAGCGATCCCCTGGAAATCTTCGAGAAAGCTCTCGACGCCATCGCTCCGCTGGTCGAAGTGAAGTCGCGCCGTGTAGGCGGTGCTACTTACCAGGTTCCGGTCGAAGTTCGTCCGTCCCGTCGTAACGCTCTGGCCATGCGCTGGCTGGTGGATTTCGCCCGTAAGCGTGGCGAAAAATCCATGGCTCTGCGCCTCGCTGGTGAACTGCTGGACGCCGCCGAAGGCAAAGGCGCCGCAGTCAAGAAGCGTGAAGACGTGCACCGTATGGCCGAGGCCAACAAAGCGTTCTCGCACTACCGTTTCTAAATCCGGCATCACTCAATTTGCGAGGGCTTTATGGCTCGTAATACAGCAATTAACCGCTACCGTAACATTGGTATTTGCGCGCACGTCGATGCGGGCAAGACCACGACTACCGAGCGGATCCTGTTCTACACAGGTCTCAGCCACAAGATGGGTGAGGTGCATGACGGTGCAGCCACTACCGACTGGATGGTGCAGGAGCAGGAGCGTGGTATCACCATTACTTCCGCTGCCGTTACCACTTTCTGGAAGGGTTCGCGTGGTCAGTATGACAACTACCGCGTAAACGTCATCGATACCCCCGGCCACGTTGACTTCACCATTGAAGTAGAGCGTTCGCTGCGTGTACTCGACGGCGCTGTCGTCGTGTTCTGTGGTACTTCCGGCGTTGAGCCGCAGTCGGAAACCGTATGGCGTCAGGCCAACAAGTACGGTGTACCGCGCGTTGTCTACGTCAACAAGATGGACCGTGCAGGCGCCAACTTCCTGCGCGTCGTCGGTCAGATCAAGAACCGTCTGGGCCACACTCCGGTGCCGATCCAGCTGGCCATTGGTGCAGAAGAGAACTTCGAAGGTCAGGTCGATCTGATCAAGATGAAGGCTATCTACTGGAACGATGACGACAAGGGCACCACCTACCGCGAGGAAGAAATTCCGGCGGAGATGCTCGAGCTGGCCAACGAGTGGCGCAGCAACATGGTCGAAGCTGCTGCCGAAGCCAACGAAGAGCTGATGAACAAGTACCTCGAAGAGGGCGAGCTCTCCGTCGAGGAAATCAAAGCCGGTCTGCGCCTGCGCACCCTGGCCAGCGAAATCGTTCCGGCCGTCTGTGGTTCCTCGTTCAAGAACAAGGGCGTTCCCCTGGTTCTCGACGCGGTCATCGACTTCCTGCCTGCTCCTACCGAAATCCCGGCGATCAAGGGTATCCACCCTGATCTGATCGAGAAGCCAAAGGAAGAGCTGGTCGACGCCGATTTCGACGAGCGTCACGCTTCCGACGACGAGCCGTTCTCGGCTCTGGCTTTCAAAATCGCTACCGACCCGTTCGTGGGTACTCTGACCTTCGTCCGCGTTTACTCGGGCTTCCTGACCTCCGGTGACTCCGTCATCAACTCGGTCAAGGGCAAGAAAGAGCGCGTTGGCCGTATGGTCCAGATGCACGCCAACCAGCGTGAAGAGATCAAGGAAGTGCGCGCTGGCGACATCGCCGCATTGATCGGCATGAAGGACGTCACCACTGGTGACACCCTGTGCAACGCCGACAAGCCAATCATCCTCGAGCGTATGGACTTCCCGGAGCCGGTTATCTCGGTAGCCGTTGAGCCGAAGACCAAGGCTGACCAGGAGAAGATGGGTATCGCACTGGGCAAACTCGCTCAGGAAGACCCGTCGTTCCGCGTCAAGACCGACGAAGAGACTGGCCAGACCATCATCTCCGGTATGGGTGAGCTGCACCTGGATATCCTCGTTGACCGCATGAAGCGCGAGTTCAACGTCGAAGCCAACATCGGCAAGCCGCAGGTTTCCTACCGCGAGAAGATCACCAAGAACTGCGAAATCGAAGGCAAGTTCGTTCGTCAGTCCGGTGGTCGTGGTCAGTTCGGTCACTGCTGGATTCGCTTTGCTCCGGCAGACGAAGGTCAGGAAGGTCTGGTATTCGTCAACGAAGTCGTGGGCGGTGTGGTTCCGAAGGAATACATCCCGGCCATCCAGAAGGGTATCGAAGAGCAGATGAAGAACGGCGTCGTTGCCGGCTATCCGCTGATCGGCCTGAAAGCGACCGTGTTTGACGGTTCCTACCATGACGTCGACTCCAACGAGATGGCGTTCAAGGTGGCAGCTTCCATGGCGACCAAGCAGCTGGCCCAGAAGGGCGGCGGTGTTGTGCTTGAGCCGATCATGAAAGTAGAAGTGGTAACCCCTGAGGACTACATGGGTGACGTGATGGGTGACCTGAACCGTCGTCGTGGTCTGATCCAGGGTATGGAAGACTCGGTTTCCGGTAAGGTTATCCGTGCCGAGGTTCCGCTGGGTGAGATGTTCGGTTACGCAACCGACGTTCGCTCCATGTCCCAGGGTCGCGCAAGCTACTCCATGGAATTCTCCAAGTACTCCGAGGCTCCGGCGAACATCGTCGAAGCTCTGGTTAAAAAACAAGGCTGATTCAGCCCTTTAGGCAAGAGGTTCACTGTCGTGGCTAAAGAAAAATTCGAACGTAACAAACCGCACGTCAACGTTGGCACCATTGGTCACGTTGACCATGGCAAAACCACTCTGACCGCTGCTCTGACTCGCGTCTGCTCCGA
>NZ_FOMO01000005.1:0-385915 GCF_900112645.1 Phytopseudomonas straminea
CGTCTTTTCGGGCCGGGAAATTCGAAGGCTAATGCACAGTGCGCCAGCCAGGCGGCCAGAGCGCACGCTGACCTGGGTATCGCTTCGCTCTACCGCAGACTACGTAAGAGGCAGCCGTAAAAGCCGTACCGTAGCGATAAGTTGCTAGAGGTAAGTAGCCTGGGTTAGCCGAAGGCGTAACCCGGGGAGCTGGTGCGAGTTTGTCGCGATGCCCAAATGACCTACCTGGCATGGACCACGCCTGCCGAGCATATCAATGCCCAGGATGATCTTGGCTCAGAAACAACAAAGCCCGCATAGCGCGGGCTTTGTTGTTTCTACCTTGTTCCTTCCGCAATGAAACCGCGGAAGCAAGATCGTTTTAGTCGCCGCGATACTCGCAACCGCTGGTGCAGGTCTCATGGATACGGATGCGTGACAATTCCGGCAGCAATGGCTTGAGCTGTTGCCATACCCACTTGGCGAGGATTTCGCTGGTCGGGTTTTCCAGGCCGGGGATGTCGTTGAGGTAGTTGTGGTCGAGCTGCTCGTAGATCGGCTTGAAGATGGCCTTGATCTCCGAGAAATCGCGAATCCAGCCGGTATACGGATCGACTTCGCCCTCGATGTAGACCGCGATGCGGAACGAATGGCCATGCAGGCGACCGCACTTGTGGCCTTCGGGGACGTGGGGCAGCCGGTGGGCGGCTTCGAAGATGAATTCTTTAAACAGTTCCAAGGCCAATCTCTTTTCTACAGGGCAAACAGCCTGCGATTCTA
The DNA here is from genome assembly GCF_900112645.1 of Phytopseudomonas straminea. GTDB lineage: Bacteria > Pseudomonadota > Gammaproteobacteria > Pseudomonadales > Pseudomonadaceae > Aquipseudomonas > Aquipseudomonas straminea. The sequence goes on from NZ_FOMO01000005.1 coordinate 760, forward strand.
GCAGCCTGCTGCAACCTGTAGGGGCTTACTGGCCCAGCGCAGCGTTGCGATCGTGACGATAGACACTCACTGCCTCGTACACTGCCTTGCGCAAACGGTTGATGCCACCGATCGGGCGGTGTTCGGGCAGGGCGTGCCACGGGTTGAACGACAGGTTGTCGCAGAACAGATTCTGCTCCGAGCTATCGAAGTCCTGAGCTGGCAGACGTATGTCGGCGACGGTCTCGAACGGCGCGATCTTCTCGTCCCACTCTACGCTCGGGTCTTCGATCGGCATGTAGTAATCCGGGTTTTGCTGCTGCACCTGCAAGGCGAAGCAAGCCGGCATGCGGTCCAGGGAAAGCTGCTGATAGAGGGCGCTGCGCAGGAAGTTGGGCAGATCGGTATTGGGCTTGGGAATGGCATAAGCCGGGCAGTTTTCCGGAGTCGGAATGACCCGATACTTGATGTTGTGCGGCCCCAGCTTGAACGGAGCGATGGAATTGTAGGTGGTTTCCACCGGGCTGGCGGGGGCGGGGGACAGGGTTTTCAGGGCGATGATCAGGTGACGAATCTCCCAGGTTCGCGGATCCCAGCTCGGAAAGAAGGCCAGGGCTTTCTTGCCGTCCGCTTGTGCGGCGAAGTTACTGCGGTACTCCGCCACATCACGTACGAAGAACGCGGGGTGATTGAACATCACGAAGTCCTGATCGCCAGCACTGCGTTGATTGTTCATCAGCTTGGCGCCCGGCACGTCGAGTAGCTTGATGGCCATACCCCGGGCATCGCGAGCGCGGTCGAATTGCGGATAGGCGTTGCCGTTGGACAGGCGCATCCATGCCTGCCAGGTTTTGCCTGGTTCGGCGAGCACGCCGTAGCGCAGGCTTTCATCAAGATCTGCCTTGACCGTCACTTCTGCTTTCACGCAGCCGTGGGCCTTGGCGTGGGCGTCACGCAGCACGCGAGTATTGTCACGGTGTTGCTCGACGACGCGAATGGCGTCTTCGATGATGCCAGCCGTGTAGGCGGCCTCATTGGCTGGAATCTGCTCTTCACTGGAAACCGGGCCGGAAAACTTCCAGCTGTAATAGGCGCTGCCCACGGCCCAGCCACCCAGGCCGACGACCAGCAGGGTGACCAGCGTTCTGCTCAGTAGGCGTCCGAGCCACAGCCAGAATCGTTTAAGCATCGTTGGACTCCTTGCGATTTGCATTCACGCTGCCTTGGCAGTTCTGCCCGGGATTCCAGGGTTTGGCCGGCACGTCGTTCAACTGGTTTTCCAGCGCCGGATTACCCAGCACCTTCAGGTATTCGACCAGCGCCCAGCGCTCCTCCGGCTGCAGGCCACGGCCGATGACGCCATCGTTACGGCAGCCATCGCGGAATTCATGGCCGCCGTTGCCATTGCCCTTGATGCGTGTATCGAGCAGGAAACCGCCCTGGAACTTGTCGCTGACGAAGCCCACATGCTTTGGATCGAATTCGAAATTGCCCACCCAGAAGCTGCTGGGCCGCTCCGATACCGGCGACAGCAGATGAAACAGCGTCGGTACCGAGCCGTTGTGCAGGAATGGGGGGGTGGCCCAGATGCCATCCAGCGGCCGCGCCTTGTAGCCACGGATCTCCTGGACGCCAATGGGCAGGCCGTAGCCGTCCATGCGCTTACGCTGCTCGGGCGCGATGCCGTTGTCGCGATAGGCGCGGTCTTCGACGTAGGCGGTGACATAGGCCAGCGCCTCGGCAGTGGAGATGGCGCTGAAATCGATATTATCGAGGCTGTTGCTGAACAGCTTCACGTCCAGCCTCGCCAGCTCGGCTTTCTTCCAGCCCAGCTTGCGGATGTCGAAACGGTGGTCGGCGATATTGTCGGCGGTGGTGGAGTCGGTACCCACGATGGACGTGTCGACGACTTGCATGTACCACTCGGGGTCGCGATCAGGTGCCATGCGATGATCTGGCGGAACCACCTTCGGTGCGTGGCAGAGGGCGCAGTTTTCCTGGAACAGGGCGCGTCCCCGGCTGGCGAGCGGTAGGTCGATCTTGCCAAGGACCTTTTCCGGCCAGGCAGGCGGCTGCAGGTGCTTGAGCGTTTCTTCCAGCTGATAAAGGTCGTTGATGCGCACGCCGGACGCGTAGCGCTGATCGTGTGGCACCGGGCGCCCGTTTTCGTCGAGCAGCTGCAGGGTAGCGCCAACCCCCAGTGCCTCGCCGACGTTACGGGCCATGGGCTGCATGGCCGAACCGTTCCACTGCACCCAGTCGAATTTCCAGATATCCCACAGATGCGGATAGCTGACCGGCGCATCGGCCACGCGGTAGTTGGCGGCATCGATGCTGTCACCAAACACCGTATTGGCGATGCGGCCGAAGGCATCGGTACGGCCGAAGCCTTCCTCGGTCGGGTAGAGGCCACGGTGCCAGTCGTTGTAGGCGGTGCTCAACAGGCGATCGAGCACCTGCTTGAACTCCACACGCAGCCTGTCGTAGTCGCGCTCGTAATGCTCGCCCAGTACTTCATGGGCGAAGCGACGGAATTTCAGCGGGTTGTAGTAGGTGAACGCCATGCTCATACCCAGGGCCTGACCGAAGCTGCCGCCCTTGAGCGTCGGCACGGTGGACGCCAGCGAGTGCAGCGCGGCACCACCATCGATGCGCACCGCCTGGCCCTGGTAACGCAGCTCGCCGGTGTGGCAGGCGGCGCAGGTGATGTCCAGATACTGGACGCCGCTTTCATCGTCCTGGTGGCGGGCAAAACCCACCGGCAGGTTGCCGGGGTTCAGGGCCGTGGCCTGTTGGCCGGGTTGGGTGAGAAAGCCGAAGCGCGCGAGGTAATCGGGGTGGGCGAACTTGGCCTTGCCGAATGGCATTTCCAAGGCGGTGAACCAGTCGTAATGCAGGTCTTTTACCGTAGTGCCCTGGGGCGTGTAGTAATAGAACTGGCGCTGCTGTTCGCTCCATTGTCCCAGGTAATGGACCTTTTTCGCCGGCGTGTAAGCCGGTAGGTTGGGATTGACGATGTAATAGAGGATGACCAGCAGGGCGGTCAGCACGAGCAGAGCGATGAGTTTCAGCGCGCGGCGAATCAGGCGCATCGGGACGTCCTTGTGGCGTTCTTCCAGTCGTCCCCCTTTATGCCCATACCGTCACTTAATGGCAAGATGCCACGCGCAACTGGCGAACAAATTCAGTTTGGGCTAGGTGTCGACGCCCAGCCAACTGGCCACACAGCTCACCGCTGCGCGCTGGCGTTCATGCCAGGTCCCGGCGATTTCCACCACGCTCTGGCCGTTGGCCTCGAGCCATTGCGCGCAGCCCTGGTGAAAGGCCAGGCGCTCCGCCAGATCCGGCTGGCAGCGCTGCCCGTCGCCTACCCATTCGACGCCACGCGGGTCGAGCAGCAGGTGCAGGTGATACTCGCGGGCCAGCAGGGCAGGTTCCATCCAATCCGGGCAATCACAGAAAAGCGTGCGGCTCCAAAGAATGTTGCTGAGCAGGTGGGTGTCGAGGATCAGCAGGTGAGGGCGTTGCTCGCGGGCTGCATCTTCCCAGGCGAGCTGACCGTGGGCGATGGTAGAAATATCGGCGTAGCAGGTATCGCGTTGCTGCGTGTCGATGAAGTGGCGCACGTATTCACCGACCACGATACCGCCGAAGCGCTGCTGCAGCTCGTTCGCCAGCCAGCTCTTGCCGGTCGATTCCGGGCCGGTCAGCACCAGGACGTTCATGGGCGCGCCGCGAGCAGCTCGCGCCGCCAGGTCAGCCAGCCATGACAGGCCAGCAGGGTGAACAGAGCGTACAGCGCAGCGGTAAGGTACAGCGCCTGATTGATGAACAGCACGACGAACAGCACGTCCAAGAGGATCCACAGTGCCCAGCATTGCACGCGCTTCTTGGCCATCCACACCTGCGCGACGAGGCTGAAAGCGCACAGGGTCGCATCCTGCCAGGGCGCGCTGGCATCGGTGTAGGTCATCATCAGCAGGCCCAGCACGGCCGAACCGAGCACGCCCAGGGCGAGGCCTGAAAGGGTCTGGCGCAGGTTTAAGCTCGATACCTGCAGGCGCTCGTCGGGGCGGTCGCCACGCGTCCAGTGCCACCAGCCGTAAAGCTGCAGGGCGGCGTAGACGCATTGCAGCAGCGTGTTGGAGTAGAGCTTGGCCTCGAAGAACACCCAGGCGTAGAGCACCACCATGACCAGCCCGATCGGCCAGCACCAGGGGTTCTGCCGCACGGTCAGCCAGACGGCGATCAGGCCGAGCAACGAGGCGCAGACTTCGAGCGGTGACATGGAACCTCGGCGTATGACGGTGGGGCGGGCGCGCATTCTAGCGCTTGTGGCGCCTGGGAGATCGATCAGCTGACAGGAAAGTGACAATTTCGGTTTGATAGCGTTTTGAAATTGCATGCGAGTGATTTATAACTGCCGCTTTTTTCGGCCCCGCTGGAACCTCCTCCAGCGCCTCCAGTCCGAGAAACAATCCCTTTACAGCCAGTTCATCTGGCACCTTTCCGAGGAGTTTCGATGGACAGTTGGCTCGCTTTTCAGGCGCTGATTCTGGGTATCGTTGAAGGTCTCACCGAATTTCTGCCCATTTCCAGCACCGGGCACCTGATCGTGGTCGGTGACTTGCTGGATTTCAACGGCGAACGCGCCACGGCCTTCAAAATCATCATCCAGCTTGGCGCCATCCTGGCGGTGATGTGGGAGTTTCGTCAGCGCATCCTGTCGGTGGTCACCGGCCTGGGCAGCGATCCCATGGCCCGGCGTTTCACCGTCAACCTGATGATCGCGTTCTTTCCGGCGGTGGTGCTCGGCCTGCTGTTCGCCGATCTCATCGAGCATTGGTTGTTCAACCCGATCACGGTCAGCGCCGCGCTGGTCATCGGTGGCGCGGTCATGCTCTGGGCCGAGAAGCGTCAGCACCGCATCGTCGCCGAAACGGTCGACGACATGGACTGGAAGCTGGCTCTCAAGGTCGGTTTCGCCCAGTGCCTGGCATTGATTCCGGGTACCTCGCGCTCCGGCTCGACCATCATCGGCGGCCTGCTGTTCGGCCTGTCGCGCAAGGCAGCCACCGAGTTCTCGTTCTTCCTTGCGATGCCGACCATGGTCGCCGCCACGGTGTACTCGCTCTACAAGTACCGGGATATCCTGCAACTGAGCGATCTGCCGGTATTCGCCATCGGTTTCGTCACCACCTTCGTCGTCGCCATGCTGACGGTGCGTGCGCTGCTGGTATTCATCGCCAACCACAGTTACGCGGTATTTGCCTGGTACCGAATTGCCTTCGGCCTATTGATTCTGGCCACCTGGCAGTTCGGCTGGATCGACTGGAGCACGGCGGAGGGCTGATCGCCCAGCCGTTAAGGACGCATATGCAGAGCAGGGAGCAGGCGGGCCGCATCAAACGCTGGGACGATGACAAGGGCTTCGGGTTCATTCAGCCCCTTGCCGGTGGAACCGACGTGTTCGCGCACATTTCGGCGATGCGTGGCGATCGTCGGCCCACTGCCGGGGACCAGGTGCTGTTCGTGGCCGGGCGCGACGACAAGGGCCGCTTGCGCGCCGAGCATGTGCGCCTGGCCGGTGAACTGGCGATCGATCAGCCGCAGATTCGCGTCAAGCCGACTACCGCCAAGCCCAACGCAGGCAGGCCAAACACCAAGGCTGCCAGGCCAACTACGCGCGGCGATCGTCGGCCAGCGGCTGCCGTGCGCAATCCGCTCGCCAAATGGCTGGTTTTCGCCGCGCTTTGTTTGCTTCCTGTGTTCGGCGCACTGCGTTGGCTGGCTAGCGGAATGGTATGGCCGGCGTTGCTCTATCCCGTGGTCAGCGTGCTGTGCTTCTTCCTCTACTGGCACGACAAGAACAGCGCCCAGCAGGGCCGCCAGCGTACGCCGGAAAACACCTTGCATCTGGTCGAACTGGCTGGGGGCTGGCCGGGAGCCCTGGTGGCTCAGCAAGCCTTTCGGCACAAGACGCGCAAGGCGTCCTACCAGCTGGTTTTCTGGTCCATCGTGGCGCTTCACCAACTGGTCTGGATCGATCAGCTCTTGCTCGGTGGTGCCTACACCAGCGGTTGGTTGCGCAGCCTGCTATAGATCGAGCAGCAGGCCGACCTGCTGCTTGCGTGGCAGGCGCCGCACTACCAGTTGGTGGGAGCGGGTCAGCAGATCGCGCAGCTCCTCGTCACCCAGCGGCGGTTGGCTGCCGTTCATGCTGATCCAGTGGGCGCGGGCGAGGTAGGGCGCCGGGCGAATACCGGGGCGATCGGTGAAACCCAGAAACAGCGCGGCATCTACCTTGAAGGCCAGGTTGTCACCGAGAAAATCGAGAATGGCGAACATCTTGTTGTGCGCCACGGAAAACACCTGGTTGCTGCCCCACTTGTAATCCACCCGAGCTCCCGGCAGTTGCAGGCAGAAGGCGATCAGTTCGTCACGAGTCACGGCTGCACCGCCTTCGGCCGCTCGGCACGGCGTAGCAGTAACACGCTCAGCCCCAGGCCAAGCAGCGACAGCAAGCCCGAGGCGAGAAACACCGCGCCATAGTCATAGGCGGTGGCGACAAGGCCCATCAGGGGGCCGGCCACGCCCAACGCCAGATCGAAGAACAGCGCGTAGGCGCCCAGTGCCGAACTGCGGCTGGCCGCGGGAATGTTGCCGATCGCCTCGACGCCAAGCGCCGGATACACCAGCGACAGGCCGAAGCCGGTCAGCGCTGCGCCACACAGGGCCAGAGCCGGGATCGGTGCGATCCACAGCAGCAACAGGCCAAGGGTTTCGATTGCCAGGCAGACGGTCGCGACCCGATAGCCTCCGCGCCGCTCGATGGCGCCGGCGAACAACAGCCGCGCGGCGATGAAGGCCAGGCCGAATGCGCTCAGGCAATAGGCGGCGTGTTCCCAACCGAGGCTCGCGTAATACAGGGTGACGAAGGTTGCCAGGGTGCCGAAGCCGATGGAGCCCAAGGCCAGCGCCAAGCCATTGGGGGCGATGGCCAGAAAGACGTTGTGAAACGGCAGGCGCTTGCCCTGGATGACCGGGATGGCTGGTTTGTCGCGTGCCACCCACAACGCGCCGAGGCTGAGCAGGGTGATGGCCGCGCCGATGCTCCACAAGCCGAGCTGCGAGGCCATCAGAACGCCCAGTGGTGCGCCGATGGCGATGGCGCCGTAGGAGGCGATGCCGTTCCAGGAAATCACCCGTGCGGTGTTCTCTGCGCCGACCCGGCCGATGCCCCAGGTGATCGAACCGGTACCGATCAGCGCCTGGGAAATGCCCAGGGCCACACGCCCGGCCAGCAACAGGCCCAGGCCTATCGCGCCGGATACCTCATGCAGGCTGGTCGCCGCCAGGGTCAGCACGCCGCTACCCAGGGTACCGCCCAGACCGTAGACCACCGCGCGCTTGGGGCCGATCCGGTCGATCAGCATTCCCGTGATTGGCCGTGAAACCAGGGTGACGAGGTACTGCAGGCTGATTACCAGGCCCGCCATCACCGAGCCGTAACCCAGGTCGTTGAGCACGAAACCGGGTAGTACCGCCAGGGGCAGGCCAACGCAGAGAAAGCCGATGAAGGTGAAGAACACCGCGGCTAGAATTTGCGCGGTCTGGCCGGGTGCCTGGGGCTTGCGGGTGGTCATCGAGTGTCCTGTGCGGTGGAGTGGGAGATAACGTTATCAGGTTGGTCTGACTCTGTGCGAGCCAGGTCCGTTCCAGGCATCAGCCAGCCCTCGCTGCTGGCCTGGATCATATGCTCGAGCCAGGCGCGCACTGCTGGCAGCATGCCGCGCCGGTGAGGGTAGACGACCTGCAGGTGGCCGCCGGGCAGGTTCCAGTCCGGGAGCAGGCGCACCAGGCGGCCTGCCTGCAGATCGGTCACGCATTTGGTGTGCGGCAGCATGCTGAAACCCAGCCCCTTCAGCGCGGCCTCCCGGCGGATATCGAAGTCTTCGATGCTCAAGCGTGCTTCCAGCGCCACTTCACGTCGTACACCGGCTGAGTTTCTGAGCAGATGATGGATACGCCTGTCGCTGGCCGCCGCGCCCAGCGCCGGAAGCTGTTGCAAATCGTCGGGCGTACGGATGTCCAGTCCATGCAGCAGCGCTGGCGCAGCCACCAGATAGGCAGAGGCGGGCGCCAACTGACGAGCAATCAGCGAGGGATCCTCATCGCTCTGGTCACGCACGCGCAGTGCGACGTCGATGCCTTCCTGCAACAGATCGACGCGGCGGTTGGTCAGCACCACATCGAGCTGCACCAGCGGGTACTTGACCAGAAAGCTGGTGATTACCGGATGCAGACCGGCGCGTGCCATTTCCACTGGGCAGGACATGCGCACCCGCCCGCGTGGTTCGCTGCTCAGCGAAGCCACGGCCTCTTGCGCCTGCTCGGCTTCGAGCAGCATCGCCTGGCAGTGGCGCAGGTAGCGCTCTCCGGTTTCGGTCAGCGCCAGCTTGCGGGTGGTGCGTTGCAGCAGGCGCACGCCCAGGCGAGCCTCCAGCTCGGCCACCCGCCGTGACAGCCGCGATTTGGGAATGCCCAACTGCTGCCCGGCCGCGCTGAAGCCGCCGTGCTCGACCACCTTGGCGAAATACATCAGGTCGTTGAGGTCCTGCATGAAGGCTCCGAATTACGCAAAATACGTTTGTCCCATTGGTGGAACGCATCATCGCATTTTTACCGCCTAATCAGCGATTGGCTCCATTGATAGGATTAACCCATCGAACAGTCACTGACTTCTTTCAAGGAGACCTTCATGAAACTTCTGCACATCGATTCCAGCATTCTTGGCGACGCTTCCGCTTCTCGCCAGCTCAGCGCTGCCGTAACCCACGCCTGGAAAAATAGCGAGGTCAATGTCGAGGTCACTTACCGCGACCTGGCCAGCGATGCGCTAAGTCATCTGTCTGCTGCCAGCTTTGTTGCCGGCGGTACTCCGGCCGAGCTGCGCGACGCCGCCCAGGCTCACGAAGTGGCCCTGGCCGAAGCGACCCTGGAAGAATTCCTGGCGGCCGATGCCATCGTGATCGGCGCGCCGATGTACAACTTCACTGTGCCGACCCAGCTCAAGGCCTGGATCGACCGTATTGCGGTCGCCGGCAAGACCTTCTCCTACACTGAGAATGGCCAGCAAGGCCTGGCTGGCGGCAAGAAAGTGGTGATCGTTTCCACCGCCGGCGGCATCCACGCTGGGCAAGCCAGCGGCAAGGCTCACGAGGACTACCTGATCCTGGTTCTGAATTTCCTGGGCATCACCGACATCGAAGTGGTGCGTGCCGAAGGCCTGGCGTACGGCGACGAGCCTAAAGCCAATGCTCTGCGTGGCGCTCAGGCACAGATCGACGGTCTGTTCGAAGCTGCCTGATCGAGCATCTGCTGGCGACGTCGGGTTTCCCCGGCGCCGCAAATGTGCTTCCTTGTTTGCCAGGCGCAGCATCGGCTGCAGTCACTGGGTACAGACACAAGGGAGTCATGCCATGAGGAAATCACTGTTGTCGGCAGCGTTGCTGGGCCTTGCCGGGCTGGCGGAAGCGGGTGTGGTAGTCAAGAGCGTCCCCTACGAGATCGACGGCCAGCCGTTCGAAGGCAAACTGGTGTACGACGACGCGATCAGCGAACCGCGTCCCGGTTTGCTGATGGTGCCCAACTGGCTGGGTGTCACCGACGCCTCTGCCGAGAAGGCCGCCCGTGCTGCTGGCGACAAGTACGTGGTATTCGTGGCCGATATGTACGGCAAGAGTATCCGCCCCAGCAATGCCGACGAAGCCAAGCAGGCTGCCACCACCGTGCGCAGCGACCGCGCGCTGATGCGCAAGCGTGCTCAGGCGGCTGTCGAGGTGCTCAAGGCACAAACCAGCCAGGTCGCCCTGAACAGCGCCAAGCTGGGCGCGATCGGCTTCTGCTTTGGCGGTGGCACGGTTCTCGAACTGGCCCGCTCGGGTGCTCCGCTGAAAGCCTTCGTGTCCTTCCATGGCAACCTGGACACACCCAACCCCGCTGACGCCAATAACATCAAGGCGCCGGTGCTGGTGCTGCATGGTGCGGATGATCCGGCCGTGCTGCCGGCTCAGGTCGATGGGTTCGAGGCGGAAATGAAGGCTGCCAAGGTGGACTGGCAACTGGTCAGCTACGGTGGTGCGGTGCATTCGTTCACCGATCCGCTGGCCAATGCGCCAGGCAGCAATCAGTACCATCCATTGGTCGCAGCGCGTGCATTCAAGGCGATGAACAATCTGCTCGATGAGGTGTTCGAGTAACGCGAAACAGAGAGGGGAAGGCCGTGCGGTCTTCCCCTTTTTCGGATTATTTGGCTGGCAGAACTGCAATGTCGATGATGCCGTCGGGCAGGTTCTTGATCTCGCCCAGAGCTGTGGCCTTGCCCGTTTCCAGGTCGAGTTGGTGCAGCGTGGTACCCGTCAGCAAATAGGCGGTATTGCCGCCCTTGCCATCGCTCTTGATGTCCAGCGCGGCGCTGTGCAGGTTATCGGCGATCTTGCCAACCACCTGCTGGATGCCATCATTTGGCGGGTTCTGCAGCATCAGGTTGCCGGTCGCCAGGTCGACGGTGTACAGCGCAGTTTTCTCGGTGCCCTTGTAGGCGTTGGTGTAGGCACCGGCTAATACCTTGGGCGTCTTGCCAGCGTACGGACCATCCTTCGCATAGGCGACCTTGCCGTCCACTACCACCTCACCGCTCTCGACATTGACGCGCAGGCTGGTGCCATCGGCCGCCAGCAAGCGCAGGCGGTCGGCGACCGGGTTGAAGTCGACCACGGCCTGGCCTATGCCCGGTAGCGCTTGGCTGAGCTTGACGGCCTTGGTGGCTGCGCCGCTCTTGGTATCGATGGTGTAGAGCTGGCCGGCTTCATCCACGCCGTACAGCGAGCCATTGGCTGGGCGAATATCGATTCCGCGCAGACTGGAAACACCGCTTAGTTTCATATCGGAAGCGACGGTAAGGGTCTTGGTGTCGATGTGGAGCAGTTTGCCAGCTGCACTCAGGGCCAGCAGATCATCGGCATTGGCAGTGGCACAGCCCAGAGCAGCGGCGGTGATGGCGATACCGAGCACTTTCTTGGAAATATTCATGAGCGTCCTCTCTATGGGTAGGGCGCGAAGGATTCTTCGCGCTGGCATCTAGGTACCGTGGTTAAGCACCTGTTATCCATACCCCCGAGATCGCCAGGCAGATGTCGCCAGACACATCTGCTTACATCAGTTCAGCGCTGCCGTCACCGCGCGACCGATATACAGCACCTCGCCAGTAGGTCTGCTCAGTGGTGAGCCACCAGCTGGCTCCAGGGTCAGCTCGAACAGCTGGCCGGCGCGTACCGCGCCAATCTGTTCAGCCGTGAGCGTCAGGCGTTCGCCCGGCTCGACCAGGCCGAGAGAGCGGGGGCCATCCTTCGGATCGACGAGCGTCCAGAACTGTACCGAGCGGTCTGCCGCAACCTGGTCGTCACGCAGTGGCTCCAGCAGCAAGGTGCCGGTCGCATCGATATGCACCACCCAGCCCGGTGCTGCGGCTTCGCCTGGCGGCTGCAGTACAGCGGTATAGATCGCCGAAGGCCCAGGCGTGTCGGCCTGCCACGGCATAGGCAGCAAGGCGGCGATCAGCGCGAGTGCCAAGGCAGCACTGGTCAGGCGCCAGGTATTGAGGTTCGACCACCACTGCTGCCAGGCGCTCGTTTGTCGATTCAGATTGAGCGTCTGTTGGATGCGTGGCCAGAGTCCGGGTGAGGGCGAGCTGGGTTCGAGCCTGTCACTGAGTTCGAGAAAATGCTGCTCCCATTGCAGAGCCATCTCGGCAGCCTGGGGGGCGCGCTCGATCAGCTCGGCAATTTCGGCAGCCTGTTCCTGTTCAAGCAGGCCAAGAACGTATTCACCGATAAGTGCACGGCGTTCTGAGGGGTCAGTGCTGATCATCGTTGCAAACACTCCTGCAATGCGCGCAAGCCACTGCGAATGCGCCCTTTGATGGTGCCCAGCGGTGTGCTCAGGCGCTCGGCGATCTGCTCGTGGGTCAGGCCGCGATAGAACGCCAGCAGAACCGGATGACGCCGCGGCCGCTCAAGCTTTTGTAGGCATCCGCGCAAATGGCGCCTGTCCGACTGCTGTTCGTGCTGCTGAGCGGCCGATGGGGTGTCGTCAATCAGCTGCTCGGCGATGTCGTCGACCAGTGCCACCGTGCGGCCGCGCTGGCGCAATTGATTCAGTGCGCGATAGCGCAGGATGCTGTAGATCCAGGCCCGGCCGCCACCCAGCGCACGCTGAAAGCGCCCCGCATTGCGCCATATCTGCACGAAGGCATCATGCAGGCAGTCCTCGGCAGCATCGCGCTGGCCCAGCAGGCTGATGGCCAGCCCGAGCATCTGCGCCGACTCTTGGCGATACAGCGCCTGAAAGGCGCGCTCGTCATTGCGCGCGCAGGCTTCCAGGGTATGGTCGTAATCGAACATCGGGTCAGACATGCCGTCGTCCTGTGCTGGGCTGCGTCCTGAGGATGGCAAGGGTTATACCCGAGAGCAGGCCGTTTGGATGTGCCGGCAATGAAACAATTAGTCTCGGCAACGCTGGGGCAGCGGCTGCCAATAGCCTGAACTCGAGCGAAGCGGCCACAGTCTATGCTGCTCAGTGATAGAGGAGCGTCTACATGCGTCTGATTCGCCTGGGTTTTCTATTGTCTGCGGGGCTTTTGGTCGGCCTCGCCGAGGCGCGAGACTATCGCTACAGCGACGCCCACCTGCATTACGTGGATTTCTTCCAGGAAAGCGCCGGCATGGACATGCTGCTCGAACGCATGGATGAGTCCAAGGTCGACCATGTGATGTTCTCGGGCATTCCGGTGGCCAAGAAATGGCATGAGGACGAACCCAAGCGTCCGCGTTATTACGCTGGCGACGACGCTGCAGCCTATTGGTACAGCGCCACCGATGTGCTGATCGCCCATGCCTACAAAAAGGTTCCCGAGGCGCAGCGCCATCGCTTCCATCCGTTTCTGTCCGGCTTCAACCCCAACGACAAGAACTCCGACTCCCACATTCGCCGCATGCTGGAGCTAGACCCTGGGCTGTGGCAGGGCATCGGCGAAGTATTTACCCGCCATGACGACCTCACCTCGCTGATCGAGGGCAGCACGCCGCGAGCCAATAACGAGGCCATGACACGTGTCTATCACCTGTCTGCCGAGTACGACCTGCCGGTGATGATGCACTCCAACATCACCTCCAAGCGCGAGCGCAATCCGCTGTACCTGCAGGAGATCGAGGAGCCGCTGCGCAATCATCCCCACGTGCGCTTCATTTGGGCCCACGCCGGCACCAGCATGGAAATTCATCGCCATCAGGAGAAACTGGATTTTCTCTACGACACCCTGGCGCGCATGCTGGATAGTTACCCCAATCTGTACATCGACCTGTCGTGGACCATGCTCAGGCCCTACCTGACCGATGAGAGCGGCAAGCCGGACCCCAAATGGGTAAAGCTGGTCGAGCGCTACCCCGATCGTTTCATGGTCGGCTCCGACGTGGTCGGCCGCTTCGACAGCATGGGCGAATACATGCACGGCTTCGACCGCTTCCTCGATGCGTTGCCCGAGGAGGTAGCCCACAAGGTCGCCCGCGACAACTTCCTGTCCATCCTGCCGCGCAAGGTACAGGAGTCGCTGCCCGCTTCACGCTGATTGTCATCAGGCTGTCATCGCCGCGTCATAGCCTCGCGCCATTCCAAAACAGGAGCGTGAGATGCAACAGTTTCGATTCGCGACGATGACGGCGTTGCTGCTGGCAGCCGGGCTAGTTCAGGCTGAGGTGAAGGTGCAGGGTCCTGTCGAGTACGGCGTCTTCATCAGCCAGCACAAGGATTTCCAGCCGGGGGAGCGGGTATTGAGCCAGTCCGACCAGCAGATCGAGCACACTAGCGTGGTGCCCGCCAAGCTCGGCACCAAGTTCGGCATGCGTTACACCCTGAGCGGCAAGACGGCTGACGGTGAGCCGTTGACGCTGCTGTATCTCACTCCGGGCGTGATCGGCGCCGATGGCCAGCGCCACGACAAGTTCGTGGTGACCCAGAAGCTGGTGCCCGATGCACCTCACGATGTCATGGCCTTCGAGTTTTCCGAGAACAACGAAGTGGTGCCAGGGGAGTGGCATTTTCTGCTGTTCCAGGGCGACCGTAAGCTGGCCGAGCAACGCTTCGACGTGCGCTGAGAAACCGTCGGGCAATAAAAAACGGCGCCCTAGGGCGCCGTTTTTTATTGCAGGCAACCGATCAGTTGGCCCAGCGCTTGAGGACCAGGGTGGCGTTAGTGCCACCGAAGCCGAAGCTGTTGGACATGATGGTGTCCAGCTTGGCGTTCTCGCGAGTCTCGCGCAGGATCGGCAGGTCAGCGACCGCCGGGTCCAGCTCTTCGATGTTGGCCGAGGCGGTGATGAAGTTGCCTTCCATCATCAGCAGGCAGTAGATCGCCTCGTGCACGCCAGCGGCGCCCAGGCTGTGACCCGACAGGCTCTTGGTGGAGCTGATGGCCGGGGCGTTGCCTGCGAACACTTCACGAATACCCTTGATTTCCGCGACGTCGCCGACCGGAGTCGAGGTGCCGTGGGTGTTGAGGTAGTCGATCGGGCTGTCGACGGTGGCCAGCGCCTGCTGCATACAGCGCACCGCGCCTTCGCCGCTCGGGGCAACCATGTCGTAGCCATCGGAAGTCGCGCCATAGCCGACGATTTCCGCGTAGATCTTCGCGCCGCGAGCCAGAGCGTGCTCCAGTTCCTCGACCACGACCATGCCGCCGCCGCCAGCGATGACGAAACCGTCACGGTTGGCATCGTAGGCGCGCGAGGCTTTTTCCGGGGTGTCGTTGTACTGAGTGGAGAGGGCGCCCATGGCGTCGAACAGGCAGCTCTGGCTCCAGTGCTCTTCCTCGCCACCACCGGCAAAGACCACGTCCTGCTTGCCGAGCTGGATCTGCTCCATGGCCTGGCCGATGCAGTGGGCGCTGGTCGCGCACGCCGAGGAGATCGAGAAGTTGACGCCCTTGATCTTGAACGGAGTCGCCAGGCAGGCCGATACGGTGCTGCCCATGGTGCGGGTAACGCGGTAGGGACCAACACGCTTGACGCCTTTCTCGCGCAGGGTGTCGATGGCTTCCATCTGGTTCAGCGTGGAGGCGCCGCCGGAGCCGGCGATCAGGCCGGTACGCGGGTTCGATACCTGCTCTTCGCTGAGGCCGGAATCCTTGATCGCCTGCTCCATCGCCAGGTAGGCGTAGGCAGCGGCATCACCCATGAAGCGGAACAGCTTGCGGTCGATCAACTCTTCCAGGTTCAGGTCGACGGAGCCCGATACGTGGCTGCGCAGACCCTTCTCGGCGTATTCCGGATTGAAGCGGATACCGGGGCGGCCAGCGCGAAGGTTGGCGGAGACGGTTTCTTTGTCATTGCCCAGGCAGGAAACGATGCCTAGACCGGTAATAACGACGCGACGCATGGAAAGGATCCTTTAGAAACTGTCGGTGGAAGTGAACAGGCCGACGCGCAGGCTTTCGGCACTGTAGATCTCGCGACCATCGACACTCACGGTGCCATCGGCGATCGCCAGGATCAGCGAGCGGGTGATGGTGCGTTTGATATGGATGTTGTAGGTGACCTTCTTGGCGGTCGGCAGAACCTGACCGAAGAATTTCACTTCGCCCGAACCCAGGGCGCGACCACGGCCGGGGTTACCCTGCCAGCCGAGGAAGAAGCCGACCAGCTGCCACATGGCATCGAGGCCCAGGCAGCCTGGCATGACCGGGTCACCTTCGAAATGGCAGCCGAAGAACCACAGATCAGGATTGATATCGAGCTCTGCGACAATTTCGCCTTTGCCGTACTTGCCGCCCGTTTCGCTGATGTGGACGATCCGGTCGATCATCAACATGTTGGGGGCGGGCAGTTGCGCATTACCCGGGCCGAACAGTTCGCCGCGGCTGCAGCGCAACAGATCTTCCTGGGTGAAGGCGTTTTGTTTGGTCATGCGAGCTCCTCAATAATCCCCACGCGCCTCGGCTGGGTAAATCGTCCTGGCCGGCTGCGCATGAGTGATGCGACTGCCAGCAGCCTAGTCATAGACTGTTGCGTTGTGGTGAAAGTCACAGTGTGGTGAGTACAGTTGTACTCTGCAGGCGGCAATGGTGTCACAGATGCCCCTTTGATGCCCACTTCAACCAACAAGCGTGCAGTATTTTCGCCTATCTGACTAGAGGTTGCGAGTATTGCGATCCCAGGTGAGGTGGGATTTCGCATGACGGCGGTACAACAGCGTCAGGTCACCGATAGCCAGCGTTCGAGCACTTCCTGCAGCTCCATGCGTTTGAACGGCTTGGCGAGGTAATCGTTCATTCCGGCTTGCAGGCAGGCCTCGCGGTCACCCTGCAGGGCGTTCGCGGTGAGGGCGATGATGGGTAAACGGCCCTTGGCACCCAGGTCACGGATACGCCGAGTAGCCTCGTAGCCGTCCATGATAGGCAGGCGACAATCCATCAGCACAGCGGCGAACGTTTTGCGCTCGACCGCATTGACGGCTTGGGCGCCGTCGACCACCAGCTCGACCTGATAGCCCAGGCTAAGCAGCATGGCCTCGATCACGGTCTGGTTCACCGCATTGTCTTCTACCAAAAGTACTGAGCGCTCGACCGGCGAAGAAGGCGTGCTGACGGTAGGGTGGACGGGCAACTGGGGCTGCTGGGCAGAGAAGGGCAGCGGAATTTCCAGAGTGAAGCAGGAGCCGTGGCCGAGCTCGCTTCGTGCGGTCAGCGTGCCGCCCATGCATTCGGCAAGGGTGCGAGCGATGGGCAGACCCAGGCCGGTGCCGCCGTAGCGGCGGGATATGGAGTTGTCGGCCTGCTGGAAGGCATCGAACATGGTGTCCAGGCGCTCGGCGCTGATGCCGATGCCGGTGTCGTGCACCTGGCAGGTAAACCACAGCACCTGGTTGTCCAGCGCCTGCCAATAGGCTTCGACGCGTACTTCGCCGCGCTCGGTGAATTTCAGGGCGTTGCCGATCAGGTTGACCAGAATCTGCCGCAAGCGGGTTGGGTCGCCCTGTACCTGCGGCGCCGGCAGCGCATCGTCAAGTTCCAGGCGCAACTGCAGGCCACGCTGCTGGGCGCTGTGCTGGAAAGCCTGCAGGGCGGACTTGAGCAGCGTCGGCAGGTTGAAGCTGATCAGCTCCAGCTCCAGAGCACCACGCTCGATGCGCGAGAAGTCGAGAATATCGTTGATCACCTTGAGCAGGTGCTCGGTGGACTCCATGGCCAGGGCCGCGTACTCGCGTTGCTCGTCGTTCATCTCGGTGGTGTCGAGCAATTGCAGCATGCCGAGCACGCCGTTCATGGGCGTGCGCAGCTCGTGGCTCATCATGGCCAGGAAGTCGGATTTGGCGCGGTTGGCCAGGTCCGATTCCTCTCGCGCCTTGATCAGTAGGGTCATGGCCTGTTGCTGCTCCTGAGCGGCGTTCTGCAGCCCGTTGGCCAGGTCATTGATGTGGCGGGCCAGGGTCGCCAACTCGCCGCCGCCGACTTCGGGAAGACCTGCCTGGTAGTTGCCAGCCTGGATCGCGGTAACGGCTTCGCTCATTTCGCTCAGGGGTCTGGACAGCCGCCCAGCCAGGCGCCTTGCCAGGACAAAGGTTAGCAACAGGGCGAACAGCACCAGCGCAGCGACCTTGAGAAGGATTTCCTGCTGCCGGGAATTGAAGGCATCGCTGGACATGCCCACCACCACGCGGCCCAGGTAACCGATGCCAGGTGCGTCAACAGCACGTGCCTGCTCCTCGACGAAATCACCGCCCAGGTCTACCTGCTGTTGCTGGATGGGCGCCTGGAAGATGTCCAGTTGGCCATTACCGGTTTGCGCATGATCGGGTTGTTCGAGGTACGCGAGGATGTTCTCGTCACGATCGCGTACCTCGATGAAGCGTACGTGGGGCGTCTTGAGGGTTGCCTGCAGCAAGGATTCCAGCATACGGCGATTGCCGGAAATGACCCCGTACTCGGTGGCAGGCGCCAACTGGCTGGCGATCAACTGGCCAGTATGGTTGATCTCAGCGCGCAGATCCTGCAGGCGATTGAAGGTCAGAAATCCAGTCAGCAACAGGGTCAGCAGCAGCGCAGGCCCGACGCTGATGAGTTGGGTGTGGACGTGGATGTTCCAGCCTCGCCACAACTTCATGGCGTTTCTCCTTGAGATAGGTGCCGGGCGAGTTCCGCATCGCTAGGCAAGGTGATTCCCAGCGCGCGGGCCACCTGAGGGTTGCCGAGTACCTTGAATGTTTGCGAATAAGCCCCCGCCGGCCAACGTGCTGGCGACTGATCCAACAATTGGTTGAGTGTGGCCAGCTGGTCGCTTTGATCGCTGTAGGTCGTGGCCAGGCTGCCCGCGCGAACGAAGCCTGCACTCGGTCCGATCAACGCGTGCTGCTGGCTGTAGCTGGTCAACAGCAGGGTCTTGGCGGTCATCGAGTTGTAGAGGTCGTCATCGGCGATAGCGAGCAGTACATCGCTTGCTCTCAGCAGATTGATCACCGCTTTGTTGTCCCGCGTATCCTGCCAACTGCTTGCGACGATCTTGAGCCCCAGTTCACTGGCCGCCTGGTGTAGTTCTTCGATCAGAAATGCGCTGTGCGGGTCGTGCAGCACGCCCACGCGTGGGGCGTTTGGCAATAGAAGCTTGAGCAGACGCAACTGGCGGCGCGGCGCCGGATCTTGCCAGAGCACGCTGAACTCCGCTGGATGACGCTTGCCAAGGATTTCGCGTGCGTCGGTCTTGCTGACCTGCAGCACGAGTGTCGGCGGGCCTTTGGGGGTTGTGAGGCGCCAGTTCAGAGCGGGTTTGCCGAACAGGATTAGACGCGTATCGTCGCCGAGCTGGTCGAGCGGCGGCATGTCGTTCAGGGGCACGACGCGAAGGCGGTCGGCCGGGCGGCTTTTGGCCAACGCGCTTGCGAAATGCTGCAGGGTAGAGGTGTCGCCTGCTGTGCTGAGCAGCAGCTCAGCCGCTCGCACTGGTGTGTGCAGCACGCACAGCGTGACCAGCGCTCGGCATAGCCAGATCCGGTAGCGGGGATGAACACGCGTTCTTTGAAAACTCATCCGGGCAGTGAAACCGACAGGCGACACGAGGCTTGGCCAGCACAAATACAGGAGGCCACCAGCAACATAGGGTTATCAATAGTGGTGAAGGAAGTCACGCAACGGCCCTGTTCGCGTAGAGCAGGCATGTTAACCGAGCTGCGGCACCTTGCCAGCCAGCAATTGCCGAAATAGCGGCTGTCTCGCGCTTGTTCGTGGGCAATAGAGCGGCTCTGCAGACTGGCCGTAACAATCGCGAGCCGTATAATGCCCGCCACTTGCATAGCACAACGGACTGGTCATGACTCAACAGCAACCTATCGCGGTATTGGGGGGCGGCAGCTTCGGAACCGCCATTGCGAACCTGCTGGCGCAGAACGGCTACCGCGTTCTGCACTGGATGCGCGACCCCGTACAGGCTGAGGCCATTCGTACACAGCGCGAAAATCCGCGTTACCTCAAGGGCGTCAAAGTGCTCGACGGTGTAGAACCGACCACCGACCTGCCGGCGGTACTCACAGCCTGTGAGTTGGCTTTCGTGGCGCTGCCGTCTTCTGCCTTGCGCCAAGTGTTGCAGCCTGTGTCGGGATTGCTGGCCGGCAAGCTATTGGTCAGCACCACCAAGGGCATAGAGGCGCAGACCTTCAAACTGATGAGCCAAATCATCGAAGAGGTCGCGCCAAAGGCGCGCATCGGCGTGCTGTCGGGGCCGAATCTGGCCAAGGAAATCGCCGCACACACCCTGACCGCCACCGTGGTTGCCAGTGAAGACGAAGAGCTCTGCCGCAGGGTGCAGGAGGTGCTGCACGGACGTACTTTTAGGGTCTATGCCAGTGCCGATCGCTTCGGCGTCGAGTTGGGTGGTGCGCTGAAGAACGTCTACGCCATTATGGCCGGTATGGCGGCAGCGTTGGGCATGGGCGAGAACACCAAAAGCATGTTGATCACCCGGGCGCTGGCGGAGATGACTCGGTTCGCCGTGCACTTGGGCGCCAATCCCATGACCTTCCTGGGCCTGGCCGGGGTGGGCGATCTGATCGTCACCTGCTCTTCACCGAAAAGCCGCAACTATCAGGTCGGGTTCGCCTTGGGTGAGGGGCTGAGCCTGCAGGAGGCTGTCGATCGTCTTGGCGAGGTGGCCGAAGGCGTCAACACCATCAAGGTGCTCAAGGCCAAGGCTGAAGAGCTGCAGGTGTACATGCCGTTGGTGGCCGGGTTGCACGCCATTCTGTTCGAAGGGCGCACCCTCGACCAGGTGATCCAGGCACTGATGCGCGCCGAGCCCAAGACCGATGTCGACTTCATTTCAGCCACGGATTTCTGAGGACAATCTTTATGAGTGATCACTCCAAAGGCGAGCCCATCGGCCTGCGTCTCGTCTGGATGCTGCTGTTTCTGTTCGTCTGGCAACTGGCCGAGCTGCTGCTGGCCGGCGTTGTGTTGCTGCAGCTCAGCTATCGCTTGATCTATGGCGCGCCGAATGCCGGCTTGCTGAGCTTCGGTGACAGCCTCAGCCAGTACCTGGCGCAGATCGGCCGCTTCGGCACGTTCAACACCGAAACCAAGCCCTGGCCGTTCGCCGACTGGCCGGCTGCGCGCCCTGCGCAAGGCGAGGCTGCGCATCGCGTGCCGCCGGCGCCACATCCGGTCCGCGACGAGGAGCCGAAACTATGAGCCAGCCGGCATGAAGCTCTGGTTGTTGCGCCACGGCCAGGCCCAGGCCCAGGCGCGTAGCGATGCTGCCCGTGAGCTGACGGCCCATGGCCGTGACGAAGTGTGCCAAGCCCTCGAACATTTGCGTGGTCGTTCGCCTGCCATTCTGGTTAGCCCCTATGTGCGGGCCCAGCAGACGGCTGCGCTGGTGCACGACGCATTGGCCTTGCAGGCGCCTATGCAAACCGTGCCCTGGCTGACACCGGACAGCGATCCGCGTGACAGCCTGGCCAGGCTGCAGCAATTGTCCGGAACTGAACTGCTGCTGGTTTCTCACCAGCCCTTCATTGGCGCCCTGGGTGGCCTGCTGGTGCATGGCCATCGTCAGCAGCCACTGGCGATGCATACGGCCAGCCTGGCACTGCTCGAAGGCGAGGACCTGATTGCCGGGCTGATGACACTCCAGTTGCTGGCGCACCCTGAGCTGCATTGATCAGCCCACCCACAACAACAAGAAGGATCGACCATGAGCATCTGGCGTCAGACACCCAACCTCGACGAACTTAATGCCGCCCAGCGCAATACCATTGGTGAGCTCTTGGACATCCGCTTCGAATCCTTCGATGATGAGTCGATCACCGCCAGTATGGCCGTCGATTCACGGACCCATCAGCCCCACGGCCTGCTGCATGGCGGCGCCTCGGTGGTGCTGGCCGAGAGCCTGGGTTCCACGGCCAGTTACCAGTGCATCGATACCGAGAAGTTCTTCTGCGTGGGCCTGGAGGTCAATGCCAACCACCTGCGTGGGCTGCGCAGTGGGCGCGTCACTGCGGTGGCCAAGGTCGTGCACCTGGGCCGTACCACCCATGTCTGGGATATTCGCCTGAGCGGCGATGACGGCAAGCCCAGCTGCATCTCGCGCCTGACCGTGGCCGTCGTGCCCCACGGTAGTCAGCCGCCTGAGCGTGGCTAAGAACCTGTTCAAAGTCTGCTGCGCGTCGGCACTGCTGCGTTAAAACAGGCTCGGACTGCTCATTTACAGCTCGTAAACTCCGCGTCCTCGCCTGTTTTCGCCTTGCATTGCTCTAGCTCGCGAGACTTTGAACAGGCTCTAAGCGCCGGAGCAGGGTTGGCCGGAGCGTCGTGCTTCCTGACCGTTACAGGCGTTGTCGGCCTGGCAAGGCTGGCTGACAATCCCAGCACTGCCTGCCACCTGTGCGATTGCCATGGATCAGCTCATCTTCTTCGCCCACGCCAACGGTTTTCCTTCGGCCACCTACCGCAAGCTGTTCGCGGCGTTGGCACCGGAGTACCAGGTGCAGCACCTGGCGCAGCATGCCCATGACCCGCGCTTCCCAGTGAATGACAACTGGAGCAACCTGGTCGACGAGCTGATTCACCATCTCGAACAGTGCGCTGGGCCGGTGTGGGGCGTAGGCCACTCGCTGGGTGGTGTGCTGCATTATCATGCGGCGTTGCTTCGCCCGGATTTGTATCAGGGCGTGGTCATGCTCGACTCGCCGGTGCTCAGCCGCGTCGACCAGTTGGTGATTCACGCGGCCAAGCGGTTCGGCTTTATCGACCGGCTCACCCCAGCCGGGCGTACCCAGGGGCGGCGCGAGGCCTTTGTCGACGGTCATGAGGCGCGTCGTTACTTCGCTGAGCGTACGCTGTTCAGCCGCTTCGACCCTGAATGCCTGGACGCCTATGTCGAGCACGGTCTTCACCCGGGTGAAGAGGGCCTGCGCCTGCGTTTCGAGGCCGCTACCGAAATGAGCATCTACCGGAGCGTGCCGCATATCAGCCCGGGGCGGCCGCAACAACTCAAGGTGCCGCTGGCGCTTGTAAAAGGCGCCGAGAGCCGTGTTGTGCTCGCCCACCACGGGCGCATGGCACGAAGGGCGCCACGCGGCGAATTTTTGATCATGCCCGGCGGGCATATGTTTCCCCTCGAACACCCGGATGCCACGGCGCAGTTGCTTCGGCGCCTGTTCGCCCGCTGGCAGCAACCTCGCGAGACGATGCAGTGACCTGTATCCCCGAAGAAATACGCTTGCACCTACCGCATATCGAGCTGACCGCTCAAGTCTATGGGCCGCCCGATGGACATCCGGTCATCGCCCTGCATGGCTGGCTCGACAATGCGGCGACTTTCGCGCGGCTGGCTCCAAAATTGGCGGGCATGCGTATCGTCGCCGTGGATTTTGCCGGGCACGGTCATTCGGCGCATCGCCCATCGGGTGCCGGTTATGCCCTGTGGGACTACGTGCACGACGTACTGCTGGTCGCCGAGCAGCTTGGTTGGCCCCGCTTCAGCCTGCTTGGGCATTCCATGGGTGCCATCGTTTCGGTGCTGCTGGCGGCCACCTTTCCCGAGCGCGTGCAGCGCCTGGCGCTGATCGACGGGCTGGTGCCGCCCACCGTCGAGGCCGATGGCGCAGTCGCTACCCTGGCGGAATCGCTGCGTGGGCGCCTGACCTTGTCCGCCAAGCGCAAGCCGGTCTATCCCGACATCGAGCGAGCTGCCCAGGTGCGCCAGCGCGGTGTCGGACACGTCAGTTTCGAGGCGGCGATGTTGTTGGCGCAGCGCGGCCTGATGTCGGTGCAGGGCGGGCTGACCTGGCGCACCGACAGCCGCCTGACCCTAGCCACGCCCCTGCGGCTGACCCATGCCCACGCGCAGGCGTTCGTCACCGCGCTGCGCTGCCCGACCTGCCTGGTGCTGGCCGAACAAGGGCTGCTGGCGACACGGGATGGTCTGGCTGACTTGCTGGCGCAGACGGAAATCAGCGTCGAACGCCGGCCCGGCGGTCACCATCTGCATCTGGATGACGAGCAGGGTGCACAACTCGTAGCAGACTGTTTCAAAGCATTCCTGAGCGCGCCTTGACGGCCCGTGGCAACTGGGGAAAGGTGTCGGGCACTGCCATGGAGATCTGCATGACCGACCTGTTCACCGTCGCGCCGGATGCGCTGCCCACCTTGCCTGCTTACTTGCAAATGCCTGCTGCTATCGGGGGATCGGCATGCGTCTGAGCTACCTGTTCGCGCTGATGCTCGTCAGCCCTCTGGCCGGCGCCGATGTGGCTGGTAGCCGCGATCTCGATGTGTTGCCGCGTTTCGCCGGCAGTGAAATTGTCACCTTCAAGGAAGAGGCTGAGCAGGAGCGCGTGTATCCCCAGGGAACCGTACGCCGCATCAGCGGGCGCCTGCGGTACGAGCGTGAAGTGCTGGTGCAAGGCGCGCTTACCGCCGTTACCTATGAGTTGCCGGGAACCCACAGCGCCAATGAGGTGTTCACTCAGGCTCGCGAGGCATTACAGGATCAGGATGCTCAGTTGCTGTACTGGTGTCAGGGTCGCGAATGCGGCTCCAGCAGCCTGTGGGCTAACTCGGTATTCGGCAATTCCACACTCTATGGCTCGGATGACCAGCAGGCCTACGCCTTGCTGCGCCTGGCCGAGCCGCGCCATGACAGCCTTGTGGCGCTTTACAGCATCACCCGCGGCAATCGCCGTGCTTACCTGCATGCCGAGCTGCTCAAGGCCGGGCAGCCGTTGGCCAAGGTGCTGCCGACCCCGGCGACTCTTTCTCGGCAACTCAAGAGCACTGGCACGCTGCGCATGCCCGAACGGGACCAACCCAGCCCCGAGTGGGCGGAGGTGCTGGCGCGCAGCCTCAACCTCGACAGCACCTTGCGGGTCAGCCTGTCCGGGGTGAATGCCGAGGCCTGGCGTGAGGCGTTGATCGACGATCAGGTCAGGGCCGCACGCTTAGAGATCGGCGAAAGCACCGGCGACGGTTTGCGTATCGACGTGCTACGTTGAGCGCGCCTGCGTTGGGCCTGAGTCTGGTTTGCTGGAAGTCCTGAAAAATGCCGAATAACGACCGCTTGCTGGTGCAGATCCTGCTCCTGGGGCTACTGGGTGCCAGCCTTTGGGTGCTGGCGCCGTTCTGGTCCGCACTGTTCTGGGCGGCCGTGCTGTCGTTCGCCAGCTGGCCGGTCATGCGCTGGCTGACCCGTGTATTGAAAGGCCGGCAGTCGGTTGCCGCCGCCTTGCTGACCGGAGTGTGGATCGTGCTGGTGGCGGTGCCGCTGGTGATGCTGGGCTTCAATCTCGCCGACCATATCCGTGACGCCACCGCAATGCTCAAGGACTTTCAGGTCGATGGCCTGCCGCCACCGCCAGGCTGGCTGGCCTCTGTGCCCCTGGTCGGCGACCGCCTGGTGAGTATCTGGGAAACCCTGGATCAGCAGGGCTCGGCACTGTTCGCCACGGTGCAGCCCTATCTTGGGCAGGTCGGCAACTTCCTGCTGGTACGCAGCGCCAAGATCGGCGGCGGCTTCCTGGAACTGGCCTTGAGCCTGATTCTGGTGTTCTTCTTTTATCGTGACGGCCCGCGTCTGGCTGCCTTCGTCGAAAGCCTGCTTGAGCGGCTGATCGGTGAGCGCGCCCAGCATTACCTCGAGCTGGTCGCCGGTACGGTACAGCGGGTGGTCAACGGGGTGATCGGCACTGCGGTGGCGCAAGCGCTGCTGGCCTATATCGGGTTCATGATCGCCGGCATTCCTGGTGCGCTGGTGCTCGGTGTGCTGACCTTCGCCTGCAGCCTGATCATGGTGCCGCCTCTGGTCTGGGGGCCGGCGGTAGGCTGGCTGATCTGGCAGGGCGAGATCGGCATGGCGATCTTCCTGGGCATCTGGGGCTTCTTCATCATCAGCGGCGTGGACAACATCCTCAAACCCTACTTGATCAGCCGCGGCGGCAACCTGCCGCTGGTGGTGGTGCTGCTCGGCGTGTTCGGCGGCATCCTGGCCTTCGGCTTCATGGGGCTATTCCTCGGCCCGACTCTGCTGGCCGTCGCCTACAGCCTGCTCAGCGACTGGGTCGCTCACAAAGCACCGGCTGGCCTGCCGCCCCGTGAGGAGCGCCGGCCGCCGTTGTGAGGGCGAGTCGGCTCAACGGTCGCCGCGCTCGTATTTATCGAGGGTATCGCGAGCGATCTGCCGGCCCAGCATGATCAGTTCCGGCGCCTTGTAGAACTCGAAGAAGCGGCACACGCGTTTGGGCACGTTGATCAGGATATCCGGCGGATAACCGGCGATCTTGTATTGCGACAGCGACGTCTGCATCACCTCGAAACTCTGGTTGATCAACTCCAGCAGCGATGCCGGGCCTGCCATCTGTGCGACCCGCGAACCACTTGCCGATTTGGGGGCGCTGTCGTCTTGCGGAGCAGCGACCGGTTGTTGGCCGTGAGGGTCCGCCGGTTCCTGCAGCCAGAGGTCGGGCTGCTCCGGCGCTTCGGGCAGCGCAGCGCCTTGGAGAAGCAATGGATCGTCCTCACCGCCCTTGCGGCGCAGCGACGGTAGCCGTGAGCCCAGCGATGTCATCATTTGGTCGAAGCGGCCCTTCAGGGCAGCGGGGCGTTCGATGACGGGCAACTGATAGTGCTGCTGATGGGCCGAGTTGAGGTTCACGGCGATGATCAGGTCGCAGTGGCTCGAGACCACCGGCACAATGGGCAAGGGATTGAGCAGGCCGCCATCGACCAGCATGCGCTTTCCCTGAATGACCGGGGTAAACAGGCTGGGAATCGCCGCCGAGGCGCGCATCGCCTGATGCAGGCAGCCTTCCTGAAACCAGATTTCCTGCTGGTTGGTGAGGTCGGTGGCCACTGCCGTGAACGGGATGTTCAATGACTCGATGTTGATCTCGCCGACGATATCGCGAATGCGCCCGAACACCTTCTCGCCGCGGATGGCACCCAGGCGAAAGCTGACATCCAGCAGGCGCAACACATCTAGATAGTCCAGGCTCTGCGTCCAGTCGCTGTAATCCTTGAGCTTGCCGGCGGCGTAGATACCGCCGACCACCGCCCCCATCGAGCAACCGGCAATGCAGCCGATCTCGTAGCCACGTGCTTCCAGCTCTTCGATGACGCCAATATGCGCGTAACCACGCGCGCCGCCCGAACCCAGTACCAAAGCCACTTTCTTGCTCATTCAGCTCTCCCTGATTCGTACTGCAACGGCAACGCAATTTGCGCTGTGCAGCACGCTGATAGTGGCACTTTTTCTCTAGCCTATCGTCATAAACAACACCGGTGACCTGATTGCCGGCCAACCTCTGGAGTATGCGACATGAAAGCCTGGATTCTTTTACCGATTGCGCTGTTGGCGGGCTGCTCAGCGACCACGACCTACCGCGATAGTTGTGCAACCCAACTCGATGCTGCCTGGCGTGAACTGGATCTGGCCAAGGCCGAAGGTTTTGCCGGTACGGTCAGCTACTCCAAAGCGGCCTCGTTGATGACCGCGGCGAAGACCCAGCAGCAGTTCGAAGCCTATCGTGGCTGTACCGACAAGTCCGAGAAGGCGCGTTTCTATATTCGCGAGTCCCGAGCAGGCCGTTGAGTCGTGTACTGGAGTAAGCTGGCGTCAACCTGACTGCCGGAGACCCTCATGCTGCTCGATTTCGCTGACCTGACCCCGCTGGATCGCTACCGCTGGCTCGCGTCCACCGTGACACCCAGGCCCATTGCCTGGGTGTCCAGCATTTCCAGCGAGGGGGTAACCAATCTCGCCCCCTTCAGCTTCTTTCAGGTGATCAGTGACGAGCCGGCGACGTTGATGGTCAACGTCGGCAACCGTGACGACGGCGCATTGAAAGACACCCTGCGCAATGCTCAGGAAACCGGCGAGCTGGTCATCCACCTGGTCTCTTTCGCCCAAGCAGAAGCCATGAACGCCAGCGCAGCGATCCTGCCGCGCAGCACCAGTGAGTTCGTGCATTGCGGCATCGACTCGCTGGCGAGCACGCGCGTTGCACCGCCGCGGGTGAAAGGCGCTGCGGTGGCATTCGAGTGCCGCGTCGCGCAGATCATGGGCTATCCGCAGGCGCAGCCCAATCATCATCTGATCTTCGCCGAAGTGCTGCTGGCGCATATTAGTGACGAGGTGCTCAACGAGAGAGGGCGCGTCGACCCGCAGCGTCTCGATCTGGTCGGTCGCTTGGGTGGCGCTGCCTACAGCCGCACCCGCGATACCTTCGATCTGCAACGCCCGCTCTGATTTATTAGTGGAGTTTGATCCGTGAGCGCGGCGTGCGCTCATTGGCGTGGGTGCTGATTTGCGCCGGCGCCTCGCGACCCGCCTGCAGGTGAGCGTGCCGGTAACAGATGCGGTAGCCGTCGAATCAATCGCGGCTGGTCAGCAACAGCGTGTCGCGCTCGGAGCTGCTGTCGACCTAGCAGGCGATGTGCATCGTATGATTGTCCCACCGATGCCGGCTAGCCAAGGTGCAGCCCGATTCCAGAGCCGCCGCCTTGGTGATTGCGATGTGCTGCTTTCGCCCGACCAGTTCTTCGATAACCAGCAACATTCTGAAAACGACATCTTTTTAGTCAAAACCACCTGACGCCTCGCTGCTGGCTTGTCGCCATTAGTTGCGTGCCTCACTGTTGCGATCATGAGGGCATCCGCCCAGCACGAGAGGGTCGACAATGGTTTCTCTTCGCGGCTTGGCCAGTCTGGCGACGGCGGCCAAATTGTCCATGGGCTTCGGGGTGGTGCTGGTGCTCACCCTGGTAGTGGCGGCTACCGGGTTCTTTGCGCTGCGTGATGTCGGGGCGCGTTTTACCCTGCTCGAGCATTTCAGCGACATCAACGACAAGGTCGCGCAGATGCGCCGTACCGAGCAGGCCTTCATCATCACCGGCGATGCCGCCCAGACCCAGCACCTGCACGAGCAGGCGCAGGCGATTCGTGAGCAGGTGGCGCAGTTCAGCGAGCAGGTGGCTGGCGAGGAGCGTCAGGCCTTGCAGCAGGTCGATGGTGATATCGCCGAGTACGTGCAGGTCTTCGACCGCTATGTGGAGCAGAGCGACAACATGCGCCTGTCCCTGGATGCCGCCAAATGGCTGGTGGTCGGTGCGGCCAACAGCCTGGATCTGCTCAAGGACGGTTTGGCCGAAGACGGCGTTTATTCCCTCAAGGACAGCCAGGGAACCGAAGGCGCCGACTCCATCACCCAGGCCGGCAGCATTGGCAAGGTACATGTGTTGCTTCTACAAGCCCTGGAGCAGGCCCGCGTGCTGCTGGAAAACAGCCGCAGCAGCGGCGAGGTGCCGACTACCGCCATCCAGGAAGCTGTCGATGCGCAAAAACAGGCCGCCGAGTTGCGTGATGCGTTGCGTGATCCGGGGTATCGCTCGGTGCTGGCCGAGGTGGTCGGTAATATCGACTCTTTCAACCAGCGGCTGCAGGAGTACACCGGGCTGTTGCAGCAGCAACAGCAAGAGCACGCCAAGCTGGTCGAGCGGGCCGACAAGGTGGTCGAACTGGTCAGCCAGGCCTATGCCCAGCAGAAGGCCGCCGTGCATACCCTGGTGCGCACCAGTGCGCTGCTGATTCTGGTCGCCGCGGCGGCGGCCCTGGTGGTCGGCCTGCTGGCGACGCTGATCATCACCCAGGTGATCGTGCGACCGCTCAAGCAGGTCACAGCCGTGGCGCAGCGCATTGCCGCCGGAGACCTGAGCACCGAGATCGAGGTGCAGCGCAGCGACGAGATCGGCCAGTTGCTGTTGGCCATGCAGGGTATGTCGCGGGATCTGCGTACCATGGTCGGGCGCTTGCAGGATGGCGTGGCGCAGCTTTCCACCTCGGCGCAGACCTTGTCGTCGGTCACAGAGCAGGCGCGTCAGGGTGTCAGTGGCCAGAAGGAGGAGACCGATTTGGTGGCCACCGCGATCACGCAGATGGCGGCGACGGTTCACGAGGTGGCGCAGAATGCCGAACAGGCCGCTGTCTCCACCGCTCAGGCCGATTCGCGGGTCGATGCCGGCAGCGAAGTGGTACGGGCGACCCTGCAGCGTATCGAGCAACTAGTCGCGGCCATGGCCGTCACCCGGCAAGGCATCGAACAGCTCAGCCAGGACACCCGCAATATCGATGCGGTGCTGGAAGTCATCAAGAGCGTGGCGCAGCAGACCAACCTGCTGGCGCTCAACGCGGCCATCGAGGCGGCGCGGGCGGGTGAGCAGGGGCGTGGGTTCGCGGTGGTGGCCGACGAGGTACGTGCGCTGGCGCGGCGTACCCAGCAATCCACCGAGGAGATCGAAGGTCTGCTGGGCACGCTGCGCGCCGGCGCCATCCGTTCGGTTGCCGATATGCGCCAGAGCGATGAACTGGTCGAGCAGGTGGTGCATGACGCTCGGCATACCCAGCAGGCCCTGGCCGGGATTGCCGATTCCGTCGCAGTGATCCACGGCATGAACCAGCAGATCGCCGCCGCCGCTGAGGAGCAGACTGCGGTGGCCGAGGACATCAACCGCAGCGTCACCTCGATTCGCGACCTGGGCGAGCAATCCGCTGCGGCCATGGACGAGAACGCCGGCTCCAGCCAGCAATTGGCGGCGCTGAGCCGTGAATTGCAGGGCATGGCCGCGCACTTTCGTCTCTAGCCGCTCTGCACTGCGGCTTTCACACGATCGCTACCAGGTGTGGGCCTGGCACACAGTTTCGTCAGCAAACATTACGTAACGCTTTGCCCGCCGCCTTCCGGTCAGTAGCATCGAGCCACTTGCCTGAGGAGTGGACGATGCACACGAAACTGGATGCCTGCCTGGATACCATCAACCAGGTGTTGCTCGGCAAGGAGGCGCAGGTGCGCCTGGCACTGACCTGCCTGCTGGCCCGCGGTCACCTGCTGATCGAGGATTTGCCCGGCATGGGCAAGACCACCTTGAGCCATGCCCTGGCCAAGGTGCTTGGGCTGAGCTTTCAGCGTATCCAGTTCACTTCCGATCTGTTGCCTGGCGACATACTTGGCACCTCGGTGTTCGACAAGGACAGCGGACAGTTCCTGTTCCACCCCGGCCCGGTGTTCGCCGAGCTGGTCCTGGCGGACGAGATCAACCGCGCTACGCCGAAGAGCCAGAGTGCGCTACTGGAGGCCATGGAGGAGGGCCAGGTGACCATCGAGGGTGCTACGCGCCCGCTGCCCGATCCCTTTTTCGTCATCGCCACCCAGAACCCGATCAGCCAGAGTGGCACCTTCGCGTTGCCGGAGTCGCAGCTGGACCGCTTTCTGATGCGCCTGTCGCTGGGCTATCCAGCCCGCGCCGCGGAAAAAGCCCTGCTGTTGGGTGAGCCACGTCGCTCGGTACTGCCGACGCTGGACGCGGTACTCGATCACGCGGAGCTGGCAAAGCTGCAAGCCGAAGTGCCCAAGGTGCGCGTCAGTGATGCCTTGGTCGATTACGTGCTGCGTCTGGTCGAGGCCACCCGCACCCAGCCGCAGTTCGCCTGGGGCCTGTCGCCACGCGGCAGCCTGGCGCTGCTGGCCGCGGCACGTGCCTGGGCGCTGTTGGCCGAGCGCGATTATGTGATTCCCGAGGATGTGCAGGCCGTACTGCCGTCGGTGGCCGGGCACCGCCTGCGTGACCAGGCCGACCCCGCCGGGCATGGCGGTGGCGCGCTGGTGCAGTGGCTGCTGCGCGAGGTGCCGGCGCTTTGACCGGCGCCCTCAGGCAGCGCTGGGATCGCTGGCTGGCCAGGCGCATACCGGCGGCAGGCAGTGTGCAGCTTAATCAGCGGCGCATCTTCATCCTGCCGAGCCGCGTGGGTGTGGCGTTCCTATTAGCATTGCTGGTCATGCTGCTGGCTGCCATCAATTACCAAAGCAGCCTGGCCTACGGACTGACCTTTCTGCTCGGTTCGGTGTTCGTGGTGACCATCCTGCATACCTATCGAAACCTGGCCGGGCTGGTCCTGCACGCCGGTGGCGCCGGCGCGGTATTCGCTGGCGAGGCGGCGCGGCTGCGGGTACGCCTGGAGAGCCGCGGCCGCGCCCATGAGGCCATCGCCCTGGGCTGGCCGCCGGCCGAGCTGCAGCAGCAGGACGTACCGGCGCAGGGCTCGGTCGAGTGCGAGCTGACTCTGCAGACTCAGCGCCGTGGCTGGCTGCAGCCTGGCCGCCTGCGGGTGGAAAGCCGTTTCCCGCTGGGGTTGCTGGTTGCCTGGAGCCACGTTGATCTCGATCAGGCGGTGCTGGTCTATCCGCGGCCACTGGAGGGCGAGTTGCCACTGGCGGCTGGCGGCGATGAGGATGACGAGCAGGCAGGACTGGTCAGCCAGGGGCAGGGCAGCGATGATTTTCAGGGGTTGCGCACCTATCAACCCGGCGACTCACGCCGGCGGATGCACTGGAAGGCCTATTCGCGAGGTCAGGGGCTGTTGGTCAAGGATTTTGCCGCCCAGTGCGGCCGTGACCTGCTGTTGGATTTCGACGCGCTCACCGGCGACCTGGAAAGCCGTTTGTCGCTGCTCTGTCACTGGGTGCTGGTGCTCTCCGAGCGTCAGCAGCCTTTCGCCCTGCAGCTGCCGAACGAATCGCTGCCGGTGGCCATCGGCGAACGCCACCGCGAACAATGCCTGCGTGCGCTGGCCCTGCATGGAGCGCGAGGATGAGCAGCATCGCCGGCATTCCGCGCATCAGCCTGACCTGGCTGCTGGTCGCCCAGGCACTGGTGATTCTGCCGCACACCTTCCACCTGCCGGTCTGGGTGATCGGCCTGTGGCTGGGCTGCGCGCTTTGGCGCATTCAGATCTATCGCATGCGTGCCGGCTACCCCAGCCTGATCGTGCGTATCGGCCTGATCGTCTTGGCGGCGGCCGGGGTATTCCTGTCGCGCGGCACCCTGGTCGGGCTGGATGGCGGCGTCGTGCTGCTGGTCGCGGCGTTCTGCCTCAAGTTGCTGGAAATGCGCACTCGCCGCGATGCGCTGGTGGTGATCTTTCTCGGCTTCTTCGTGGTAGTGACCGCCTATCTGTTCGATGACGGCATGCTCGTTGCGCTATTTAGCCTGCTGCCGGTGTGCGCTCTGCTGGCGGCGTTGATCGGTTTGCAGCAGAGCGGCACGGCGACGCGGCCGTGGCGTACGCTGCGTCTGTCGGCCAGCTTGCTGCTGCAGGCGCTGCCGCTGATGCTGCTGCTGTTTCTGTTCTTTCCGCGGCTGGGGCCGCTGTGGTCGCTACCGGTGCCCAACGAGCGCGGCGCCGTCACCGGGCTGGCCGACAGCATGGCGCCTGGCGATATCGCCGAGCTGACCCGCTCTGGCGAACTGGCTTTTCGCGCCAGCTTCGAGGGCCGCGTGCCGGCACGCAGCGAACTGTACTGGCGCGCCCTGACGCTCGATTATTTCGATGGCCGGCGCTGGTCGCAGTCGTCGCTTGAACAGTTCTCGCCGGCGCCGCAGTGGCAGCCCCGTGGCGAGGCGCTGCGCTACAGCGTGGTGATGCAGCCCACCACACGGCCCTGGCTGTTCGCCCTCGACGTGGCGCAGACCGAGCTGCAAGGCACCCGGCAGATGGGCGATTTCCGCCTGCAGCGCATCCGCCCGGTGGACCGAGCGCTGCTCTATGACGTCAGCTCCTGGCCCGATGCGCTGCGTGAGCCGCAACTGCCGTCGAGCCGGCGGCAGGCCTTGTTGCGCCTGCCCCGTGACGGCGATGCGCGCAGTCGCGCCTGGGCCCAGGAGCTGCGCCGTCAGTATCCGCAGGATCAGCAACTGGTCGAGGCGCTGCTCGCTCATTTCAATCGCCAACCCTACTTCTATACCCTGACGCCCACCCCGCTTGGCGCCGATTCCATCGACGAATTCCTGTTCGATACCCGCAGCGGCTTTTGCGCGCACTACGCGGGCGCCATGACCTTCGTGCTGCGTGCGGCGGGCATCCCCAGCCGCGTAGTGGCCGGTTACCAGGGCGGCGAACTTAGTAGCAACGGCAACTACGTGCAGGTTCGCCAGTTCGACGCCCACGCCTGGGTCGAATACTGGTTGCCGGAAACGGGCTGGACCAGCGTGGATCCGACCTTTCAGGTCGCCCCTGAGCGCATCGAACAGGGCTTGGAGCAGGCTCTGGCCGGTGAGCAGAGCTTCCTCGCCGACTCGCCGTTTTCGCCCCTGCGTTACCGCAACCTGACCTGGCTGAACGAGTTGCGCATGGCCTGGGACGACCTCAACTACGGCTGGCAGCGCTGGGTACTCGGCTACCAAGGTGCGCAGCAGTTCGAACTCTTGCAGCGCTGGTTCGGCCAGGTCGACGCCGGTCGGCTGATTCTTGCCCTGGTCGGCGGTGGCGGTTTTCTGCTGGGACTGTTGTCGCTGTGGTTGTTCAAACCCTGGCGCGTCGAGCGCGACGCTACGCTACGCATCTTTCAGCGCTTCGAGCAACTGTTGGCCCAGCACGGCATACGACGCCAGGCCGGCGAGGGCCCGCGGGCGTTCGCCCGGCGTGCGGCCGAAGCGCTGCCCCAACAGGCGGATGCCGTTCACGCCTTTAGCGAGGCTTTCGAAGCGCAACGTTACGCGAGCCAACCTGTATCCTCCCAGGCGCTGTTACGGCAGCTGAAGACATTGCGCCGCCAATTGCCCTGGCGCTGGAGTCGATCCCCTTGAGCGGTTTTTCAGGAGTTCTGTGATGAGTGGTTTTGTCGGTACGTTGCGCAGCGAAGTGCTGCGCCTGCAGATCGCGCTCTATGCCTGTCGCGAGCGTTTACAGGCGCAGACCGATGAGGAAGCGCTGCACGATCTGCGAGTCTGCCTGCGCCGCTTGCGCAGTCTGCTCAAGCCGCTCAAGGGCGCCGCGGGTAGTGAGGCGTTGCAGCGCCGAGCCGCCGAGCTCGGGCAACTGACTGGCCCGTTACGTGACCTGGAAGTGCTGATCGCCACCCTGCGTGCCAGTGATGAGCACGCCGCCGCGGATCGACGCCTGGCGCAGCGCCGCAAGGGCGATGCGCTTGTGCTGGGTAGCCGAGCCTTGCCAGCGCTGTTTCGCGCCCTGGATGAGTGGCCGCAGGAGTTGACTGCTCAACAAGCCAGTGGAGAACTCGAGAATTTGCACAAGCAGGTATGCCGTTACCTGCGCAAGCAGCGCGCCAAGTTGGTTGAGGCCCTGGGCGATGCCGAGCATGATCCCCATCAGGTGCGGCTGCTGATCAAGCGCGTGCGTTATACCGCCGAGGCTTATCCGCAACTTTCGTCGCTCTCTGCCGCGCAATTGAAGCTGCTCAAGAAAGGCCAGGCAGCCCTCGGCGACTGGCACGACCATTTTCAGTGGCTGGCGAGCGCCGAGCGCGAGCCGGATCTGCGGGCTTTCATCCCCGCCTGGCGCGAGTCGATGAAGACGGCCGAGAGCACCGCACAGGCGATCCAGGCACGCCTGCTGGCAGCGCTGCAATAAATCCAGCCGGGACAATGGCCGAACTGCCGCCTGCGAGAGGCTCGCGGTAGTGCCGCCAGTCTCTTACCATCGGCTGAACGGCAAACGAGGTGAGCATGGATTTCGTCGATTTAATGGAGCAGGTTCAGCGCTCGCCAGAGGCGCTGACGATTGGCCCTGATTGGGCCCAGGGGCGTACGACTTTCGGTGGCCTGATGGCGGCGCTGGTGTATGCGGTTATGCGCAGCAAGGTGCCTGCCGACAGGCTGCCACGCTCGCTGGCGATCACCTTCGTGGCGCCGGCCACGCCGGGCGTGGCAGTGAGCTTCGAGGCTGAGGTGCTGCGCTCCGGTTCGGCGGTGAGCCAGGTGCTGGGGCGCGCCGTGCAGAATGGCGAGGTGGTCACCCTGATTCAGGGCAGCTTCGGAACACCGCGCCAGTCTTCGGTCAGCGTGCAGGCGTTGCCTGCGCCGGTGATCAAGGCGCCCGAACAGAGTCAGGGGTTTCCATACATCGCGAAGGTCACGCCGGAATTCACCCGGCACCTGGAGATGCGCTGGGGCCTGGGTGGTATGCCGTTCAGTGGCAATCCTTCTCGAGAGATGGGCGGCTGGGTACGTTTTCGCGATCAGGCGCCGAGCCAGATGCTCGACGAGGCGCACCTGCTGGCACTGGTCGATGCCTGGCCGCCGGCCGTGCTGTCGCTACTCAGCAAGCCGGCGCCTGGCAGTTCGCTCACCTGGACCATCGAGTTCATCCAGCCGCTGAGTTCGGTCACCGTTGATCAGTGGTGCCTCTATCGCGCCGAGATCGAACAGGCCAGCGATGGCTACGGGCACATAGCGGCGGAGCTGTGGAGCGCGGACGGCCACTTGCTGGCCATCAGCCGTCAGACGGTAACGGTTTTCGCCTGATCGCTGGCCAGCAGCGCCTGGCGCGCCAGAGTGTAGGCAGCGATGGCGCCGAGGCCGGATAGCGCCAGGGACAGGGCGCCAGCGCCACTGCCCGCCAGCACCAGTGAGACCAGCAGCAGCGGCAGGGCAATGGCAAGCATCGGCATGTCCAGCGATTCGGTTTGGCGGGCGAGTGTAGCGGCTTGGGTATTCATGGTCTGTCTCCTGCATCAGATGGAGTCAGTCTATGGCGCGGCCCGTGAGGTCGCGAATTGATCCGCGCTATACGGCAGATAGGCTTTCTACTATCTGCCGAGCGATCCTCCGTATTCAGGTTTTGAGCTGGCGTATGGCCCGCGACAGTTCGCCAGCCAGCTCCGCCAACTGGCTGCTGGTGGTGGCCGACTGCAGGGTCTGCTCGACGGTCTGCTCGGTAACGTCGCGGATACCGATCACCGAACGTGTCATTTCCTCGGCAACCTGGCTCTGTTGCTCGGCTGCAACGGCGATTTGCGTGTTGCTTTCGCGCATTTGCGCCACCGCGCCGGTGATCGCTTCCAGCGCGTCGCCGGCTTCATGGGCGGCGCGTACGCAGTCGTCGGCCTTGAGCGAACTCTCCTGCATGAACGCCACCGCATCGCGGGTGCCGATCTGCAGTGTGCCGATCATGCCGGTGATTTCGTTGGTGGAGTCCTGCACCCGCTTGGCCAGGTTGCGCACCTCATCTGCCACGACGGCGAAGCCGCGGCCCATTTCACCGGCCCGCGCCGCTTCGATGGCCGCATTGAGCGCCAGCAGGTTGGTCTGTTCGGCAATGCCGTGGATGACGCCGACCATGCTGCCGATCTTCTGGCTGTCGGCGGCCACCTGTTCGATCAGGTTCGCAGTCTGCCGCACACCGCTGGATAGCCCGGTAATGGCGTCCACCACGCCGGTGACCACGCTCTGGCCAACTCCGGCGAGCTGGTCGGCGGTCTGCGACTGGTCGCGGGTGGTGGCGGCGTGTTCGGCGATATGGTGCACGGTGGTCGACATCTCGTTGATCGCCGTGGCCGCCTGATCGGTTTCACTCTGCTGGCCGAGCATGCCCTGACGCACTGCCTGCATACCTTGCGCCAGCCGAGCGGTGCCTTCGTCGAGCTGTGAGGCGGCCTGGATCACCGCGCCGACCACCCGCTGGTAGCCGTCCTGCATGGCGTTGAAGGCGCCAGCCATCTGTCCGACCTCGTCGCGGCTTTGCAGCGGTACACGAGCAGACAGGTCGCCGCTCTTCTCGACGTGCAGCATCACGTCCTTGAGGGTATTGAGGTGGGTAAGCAGAAAACGGATCAGCAACTGTGAGGCGGCCAGCAGGGCAAGCATCAGCACGGCCACCGCCAGGGCGTAATGGCCGGCGCGCTCGGCGAACACCTGGGCCAGGCTGCGCCCGCTGGCCAGCACGGCGATGCGCTGCTCGGCGCCGCGCTCGATGACTTGCGCGCCAAGTAGCGGGTCGCTGCCAAACAGGGTGTCATGTTCCAAGGCCACCCAGCCGCGAGCGGCTTTTAACGGCGTCGCATCAACGCCGTCGGGCAGTTTCGGTGCTTCACCAGTTTTGAAGGTAAGCAAACCTGCGGTCGCGGGGATTGGTTGGTCAACCGGCCAGGCAGCCAACAGTTGCGCCTGCTGCTGAGCATTGGCACGGGCGGCCTGGGTAAAGGTGTCCTGCTCCTGAAGCATGGCGAACAGCACCAGCAGCAGGGTGGTGATGAAGGCGACGGCATTGACCGCCCAGAACTTGTGTTTCAGGGAGATATCGCGGATCCAGACGGGCATGTTTTTTTGCTCTCGACATGAATGAATTGCTGGCAAGGCGCCATTATTCTTTCATGGGCAAATCAACCATCCCTTGATATGGGTCAAGAGCAGCCGGTCTATGGGCTGTTCCAACCGCCGTAATGACGGCGCAAGCCGATCAGCGGTAATCCCAGTCGCTTGATTGCTCGTTGCTCGGCTCGGCGATTGCCGGCAGGCCGAAGAACGCGCGGGCGCAGGCCGTGGTGTGCCTGGCCACTTCGTCCTGGGATTCATTGCGATGTAGCGCCACCTCGCGTAGCACCTCGGGCAGAAACGCCGGCTCATTGCGACCACCCTTGGGTTTCGGGCGCAGGCTGCGGGGTAGCAGGTAGGGCGCGTCGCTTTCCAGCATCAGGCGGCCGGCGGGAATTTCCTTCACTAGCGGGTGCAGGTGTGCTCCACGGCGCTCGTCACAGATCCAGCCGGTGATGCCGATATGCAGATCCAGATCCAGATAGTCAAATAGCGCACGCTGCTCGCCCGTAAAGCAGTGCACCACGGCGGCCGGCAGGCGGTCGCGGTAGTCGCGTAGAATCTGTACGAAGCGCGGGTGGGCGTCGCGCTCATGGAGAAATACTGGCATCTGCAGGTCGGCAGCCAGGCTCAGTTGCTCTTCCAGAGCCTTTTCCTGCAGCGGGCGGGGTGAGAAGTCGCGATTGAAATCCAGACCGCATTCGCCCACGGCCCGGACCTGAGGCTCGGCGAGCAGGGCGCGCAGGCGTTTGCTGTCGTCGCTGTTCCAGTGCCTGGCATCATGGGGATGCACGCCGGCGGTGCTGAAGAGCCGATCACCGTGCTCGTCCAACTTCAGGCACAGGCTCAGCGCATGGTCGCTTTCGGCCAGGCTGGTGCCCGTCAACACCAGTTGGCAGACGCCGGCACCGAAGGCGCGTTCGAGCACGGCGACGTGCTGATCGTCGAAGCTTGCGTGAGTCAGATTGACGCCGATGTCGATGAGTTGCATGGTGTGACCCTGTGAAACGAGAGGGCGCAGCATAGCAGAGCTTTTTATCTTCAATAAAAAGCTAACAATTACAAAAACTTGTGGTCGATTCGTGAAGTTGAAAATAGCCTTTGGTGCTGACTTTGCAGCTTCTCCCGCGTTAGCACCGGTTTCCCGAATCATCGCCCCTGGCGGCCAGCCAGTTTTTCGCTATCGGAGCATCGATATTGCGCGTCCTTCTTGTTCTTTGCCTGTTGCTCTCGCTGCCGCTGCCGGCAGTGGCGCGCATCGCCGGCCCGCTGGAGGTCACCAGCCCGGCTGCGCAGCGGGATCTGCCAGGCATCCGCAAGAGCGGCGAGCTGCGCGTGCTGGTCAACCAGAGCCGCAATAGCTCCGGCGAGGTGAAAGGGCAGAGCATCGGTGTCGAGTATCAGCGCCTGCGCGCGCTGGAGCAGTACCTCAATCGCAATGCCCGTGACGGGCGCACCCTGCGCCTGAAGCTGATTCCCAAAGCCAAGGATCAGCTGCTCGCCGCCCTGCAGCGCGGCGAGGGCGATCTGGTTGCACCCGGCGAGCTACTCAGCGGCAAGGGAAGCAACGTACTGGCCAGCGAAGCGATACGTCGCGATGTGCCGGTGGTGATCGTGGCGCGCCAGGGCAACCGCCGCTATCAGCGGCTCGAGCAGCTATCCGGCCGCAGCCTGTCGCTGCCGGTTGGCAGCGTCGCCAAGGACGCCCTGCACGACATCAACCTCAAGCTCGCCGAGCGCAAGCTGCCGCCCATCCTGGTCGAGTGGGTGGACCCGACTCTCGCGGTGGAGGACGTGCTGGAAATGGTCCAGGCCGGCATTTTCGATTTCACCGCCGCGGAGCTGCCGATTGCCGAGCGCTGGGCCAAGGTGATGCCCAAGCTGCGTGTTGATCGCCATCTGGTGCTCGATGATCAGGGCGACATGCGCTGGTACATGCGCCGCGACGCGTCAATGCTCAGTGCCAGCGTCGATCGCTTTCTGGAAGGTTACCGGGCGCCCGATGATCAGGACACCGCCTTCCAGCGCGTCTACCGGCGTCTTTACAAAGTGCATTCGCCCATGGGCCGCGCCGAGCGTCAGCGCCTGGAACGGGTGCGACCTGTTTTGCAGCGTTACGCCGAGCAGCATGATTTCGACTGGCTCGCGCTGGCGGCGCTGGCCTTCAAGGAATCGACTCTCAACCCCACGGCCCGCGGTAGCAGCGGCGCCACCGGCCTGATGCAGATCACCCCCGCCGCGGCGCGCAGCGTGGGTATCAGCGACATCTCACTCATCGAGAACAACGTTCAGGCCAGTGCCAAGTACCTGGCCAAGATTCGCCGTGGCTTCTTCAACAGTCCGCGGCTCAACGAGCGCGAGCGCATGGCCTTTGTGCTGGCCGGCTACAACCTCGGGCCGCAGCGCGTGCAGAGCCTGCGCGCCGAGGCGCGGCGGCGCGGTCTAAACCCGGATCAATGGTTCTTTCAGGTCGAGCGTGTGGCCATGGAGGAGCTGGGCATGGGCGTGGTCAGCTACGTCAACGCGGTGAACAAGTATTACCTGGCTTACGCGCGTGAGCGTTATTCGCTGGAGCCTGCGCAAAAGGTGAGTGTTCGAAACTAATCCAATAAATAGATCTGTTATAGCGGTTTTATCCGCTATCCATATTTGATTGTTGAATTAATATGCCGCCATCTCACTCACCTAGCACAGGATCGCCCCACCATGAACGCCTTTATCAAATCCCTGGCAACCACCCGCGCCGGCTTCGGTCTCACTGTCCTGCGCGTGCTGGTCGGCATCACCTTTATGGCCCATGGCTCGCAGAAGTTGTTCGGCTGGTTCGGTGGCTACGGCCTGGCGGGCGTCGCCCAGTGGATGGAGAGCATCGGCCTGGCGCCGGGTTACCTGATGGCCCTGATGGCCGGGAGCGCCGAGTTCTTCGGTGGCCTGGCGCTGGTCATCGGCCTGCTGGTGCGCCCGGCGTCGGCGGTGCTGGCGTTCACCATGCTGGTGGCGATCTTCTCGGTGCATATCGGCAATGGCTTCTTCATGGCCAATAATGGCTACGAGTTCGCTCTGGCGCTGCTGGCTGCCACGCTGGCCCTGCTGATCGAGGGCGCCGGGCGTCTGTCGCTGGACAAGCGCATCGCCGGTTGATCACCGCGCCATTCAAGAAAGCCCGCTGATGCGGGCTTTTCTGCTTGTTGACAGGCTCAGCGGCAAGTCTCTAGGATTACCACTTGCGCCGATTTAGACAGCTACTTGCGGGGCGCCTCA
This sequence comes from Phytopseudomonas straminea, assembly GCF_900112645.1. Taxonomy (GTDB): domain Bacteria; phylum Pseudomonadota; class Gammaproteobacteria; order Pseudomonadales; family Pseudomonadaceae; genus Aquipseudomonas; species Aquipseudomonas straminea. Next base: position 41,696 of record NZ_FOMO01000005.1, read on the forward strand.
GGGATTCTTCATCGAGTCCTGAAATTCCGCTAAAGCGCTGGTTCGGTGTTGCCTCCACCGCTGCCCAGCGGGATTTGCGAGGCGGAGACAAACACCATGAGCTGCTCCCAGGCTGCACACATTCGTATCCTTCCCATCACTACCCGACTGGTTCGCCGCAACCCGCGCATTCTCTTGGGTGGCGTTCATCAGCCGACGCTGCTGCGCTATCTGGATGGCTGGCCCGCACGCCGCGAAGGCCAGCGTGCCTTTCTCGTGCAGTTCGCTGAAGAGGGCGAGTCGCTGCAGCGCTTCGCCGATAACAGCTTCGACTTCGCCGTGCTGCAACGACCGAGTGCCGAGGCGCTGGGCCAGTTGACGCGCATCGCTCGGCAGGGGCTGATTACGCTGCGCTGAACCTGGCTTACGGATAGTCGATGGCGACGATGTACCAGTACTTGTCGCCGGTCGGCGTCTGCACCCGCACTTCGGCGTCCAGACCCTTGCCGACCAGGGCGCGGGCCAGGGGCGAGTCGATGCTGATCAGGTTCTGTTTGAGGTCGAGCTCGTCGGGGCCGACGATACGGTAGCGCGCTTCAACGCCATCTTCGTCTTCCACCGTGACCCAGGCGCCGAAGTACACCTTGTCCGGGTCACTGGGGCGGCTGTCCACCACCTTGAGCTTTTCCAGCCGTTTGGTCAGAAAGCGCACGCGGCTGTCGATCTCGCGCAGCATTTTCTTGCCGTAGGTGTACTCCGCGTTCTCCGAGCGATCACCCTGGGCCGCCGCCTCACTGACCGAGCGGGTCACCTCGGGTCGGCGCACGTGCCAGAGCTCGTGCAGTTCGGCGCGCAGGCGCGCCTCGCCTTGCGGGGTGATCAGGGGTGTTCCTGCGGCGCGGGGAGGGCGGTATCGGCTCATGCTCGGCTCTGACTGTGGCGGATGCGCAGTTTATCAACCCTCGCGCAGAACGGTGAGCGGGCTGGCGTTGAGCGCGCGGCGCGTGCCGAGTACACCGGCGAGGCCGACCAGCAGTGCACCGATCAGTGGCAGCAGCAGCAGCCAGGGGTGCGGTTGCCAGGCTATCTGGAACGCGTAGCGATAGATCATAAAGCTCACCAGCTCGCAGCCCAGGGCGGCCAGCAGGCCACTGGCTGCGCCGAGCAGGCCGAATTCGGCACGCCTGGCCTGCACCAGCAACCGGCGTTCGGCGCCCAGGGCGCGCAGCAGTGCGCCCTGGCGGATGCGCTCGTCCAGCGTCGATTGCAGGCCGGCGAAAAGCACCGCAAGGCCTGCCGCCAGCACGAATAGCAACACGAACTCGATGGCGATGGTGACCTGGGCGAGGATGCTGCGCAGCTGGTTGAGGATCGCCTCGACCTGCAGCAGCGATACCGACGGGAAGGCCCGCGACAGGTCCACCAGTTGCTGCTCGTGCTGCGGTGGCAGGTAGAAGCTGGTCAGGTAGGTCACCGGCAGGTCTTTGAGGGTGCCGGGCTCGAAGATCATGAAGAAGTTGGGCTGGAAGTTGTTCCAGTCCACCGTGCGCAGGTTGGTCACCAGTGCTTCACGATCGACGCCGCCGACGTTGAAGGTCAGGCGGTCGCCGAGCTTGATGTGCAGGCTCTGCGCCAGTTCGTCTTCTACAGACACGCCGGGCAGCTCGCGTGGCTGGTCGTCCGTCCACCACTGGCCGGCCGTCAGGGTGTTGCCGTCCGGGAGATCGGCGCTCCAGGTCAGGCTCAGGTCGCGGCGCACTGCACGCTCGCCACGCGAGTCCTCGGTGACGTACTGGCGAACCGGCTCGCCATTGACCTGAGTCAGGCGGCCCGGCACCACGGGATAAAGCGGCGCGGGATGGGGAGAAAGCTGCGCCAAGCGCTCGGCGAAGGCATCGCGGTCGGCTGGCAGGATGTTGAGAGCGAAATGATTGGGTGCGTCGGCCGGCAGCTGCTCCTGCCAGTTGTCCAGCAGTTCGCCGCGCAGCAGAGCAATCAGTGCCATCGCCAGGAGGATCAGGCCGAACGCCAGGGCTTGCCCGGCGGCGGCAAGGGGGCGACGCAGCAACTGACCAAGGCCCAGGCGCCACGGCAGCGCGGCACGTGCCAGCAGGCGCCGCAGGCTCTGCAGGCCCAGCAGCATCAGACCGCCCAGCAGCAGGGCAGTGACCAACCCGCCGCCGAGCAGGGCGAGCGTCAACGTCAGATCCAGGCTCAGGCGCCACATGATCAGCCCCAGGGCGAGCAACGCGGTGCCGTAGACCAGCCAGGAGCTGGCCGGCACCGGCAGCATGTCGCGGCGCAGCACGCGCAGTGGAGGCACGCGGCCCAGCGCAGCCAGCGGCGGCAGAGCGAAGCCGGCCAGGGCTACCAAGCCGGTGGCGATACCAGCCAGTGCCGGGATTATGCCGCCGGCGGGAATTTGTGCCGGCAGTAGGCCTTGTAGCAGGTGGAACAGGGTCTGCTGGGCGAGCCAGCCAAGCAGGGCGCCGGCGAGGCTGGCGACTAAACCCAGGATCGCCAGTTGCAGGCCGAACAGGCTCAATGCTTGACGATGCGATAGACCCAGGCAGCGCAGTAGGGCGCTGGCGTCGAAGCGGCGGCTGGCAAAGCGCGCGGCCGACAGGGCGACTGCCACGCCGGCCAGCAGCACGGCCGCCAGGCTGGCCAGGTTCAGATAACGCTCGGCGCGATCCAGCGCGCCGCCAACGCGGCGGCTGCCATCGCGGGCGTCATCGAAGCGCTGGTTGGCGGCCAGTCCGGGTTCAGTAGCCTGCCGATAGCTGGTCAGAGCATCGCTCGGCCCGTTCCATTGCTCGATATAGCGCACTCGACTGCCCGGCTGCACTACACGGGTGGCCGGCAGGTCGTCGAGGTGCATCAGCACGTGGGGCGTCAGGCTGTAGAAGTCGCCGGCTTCATCAGGTAGGTAGGTCAGCACCCGGGTGAGGCGCAGCTTCTTGGCGCCGACTTCGATTTCGTCGCCCACCTTCAGATTCAGTGCCACCAAAAGGCGCGATTCGGCCCATACTTCGCCAGGCCCGGGGCCAGCGCTGACGGTCTCCTCGCCATAGGGGGCGGCAGCGCTCTTCAACTCACCGCGCAGCGGGTAGCCGTTGCCGGCGGCCTTGACGCTGGCCAGCTGGATGCCGGCGTCGCTGGCGATCACGCTGGAGAACTCGACCACCTGGGCGTGCTGCAGACCACGCCCGGTGCCGGCCTTGATCTGCTCGGGTTCGGCCGGGGCGCTACCTCTGAGAATCAGGTCGGCGCCCAGAAACTCGGTGGCGCGCAGGCTCATGCCTTCATTCAGTCGCGCGCCGAAATAGCCGATGGCGGTGCTGGAGGCCACGGCGATCAATAGTGCGAAGAACAGCACGCGCAACTCGCCCGAGCGCGCATCGCGCAGCAACTGGCGGCCCGCCAGTGACAGCAGGCTTGCAAAGGACAGGTTGCGCATCAGGCGTTCACCGCTGCCACCAGGTGGCCGGCCTCCAGGCGGATGACGCGCTGGCAGCGCGCGGCCAGGCGTTCGTCGTGGGTGACCAGTACCAGAGTGGCGCCGCGCTCATGGTTGAGCTCGAAGAGCAGATCACTGATGCGCTCGCCAGTGTGGGTGTCCAGGTTGCCGGTCGGCTCGTCGGCGAACAGCACGTCGGGATCGGCGGCAAAGGCCCGGGCGATGGCGACGCGTTGCTGCTCGCCACCGGAGAGCTGGCGCGGCGTATGGCTCAGGCGCCCGCCCAGGCCGACGCGTTCGAGCAGTTCGGTAGCACGCTGGCGGGCATCGCTGCGACCTTCAAGCTCCAGTGGCAGCATGACGTTCTCCAGCGCATTGAGGCTGTCGAGCAGCTGGAAGGACTGAAACACGAACCCGACGTGCTCGGCGCGGACCCGGGCGCGGGCGTCTTCATCCAGGCTGCCCAGGTCATTGCCGGCCAGCAGGATGCGTCCGGTGCTGGGCAGGTCGAGGCCGGCCAGCAAGCCGAGTAGGGTGGACTTGCCGGATCCCGAGCTGCCGACGATGGCCAGGCTGCCGCCTTTTTCCAGTTCCAGTGACAGGTCGTGCAGGATGGTCAACTCGCCTTCCGCGCTGGAAACCACTTTGTTAAGGTTCTGCGCAGACAGAATGCTTGAGCTCATGAGGAATCCGATGCGTGCGATAGTGAAGGGGGCCATGCTCGGCCTGCTGCTGATAGGGCAGATGGCGCAGGCGGGGACCATATTGGTCGTCGGCGATAGTATCAGCGCCGCTTTTGGCATGGATACCCAGCAGGGCTGGGTTCATCTGCTCGACGAGCGCATGCGCCAGGAGGGCTTCGAGCATCAGGTGGTGAATGCGTCGATCAGCGGCGACACCAGCGCTGGCGGCGCGGCACGGCTGCCGGCGCTGCTCGCCGAGCACAAGCCGCAACTGGTGGTTGTCGAGCTGGGTGGCAACGATGGGCTGCGCGGTTTGCCACCGAGCCAATTGCAACAGAATCTTGCCTCGATGATCGATGCCTCCCGCAATGCTGGTGCCAAGGTGCTGCTGCTGGGCATGCGCATTCCGCCCAATTATGGCGAGCGCTACACCACCGGCTTCGCCAAGGTTTACGACGATCTTGCTGCCGAGAAAAAGGTGCCGCTGGTGCCCTTTCTTCTCGAGGGGGTCGGCGGCGTTGCCAACCTGATGCAGGACGACGGCGTACATCCCGCTGTGGCGGCCCAGCCGCAGCTGCTGGAGAATGTCTGGCCGACCCTCAAGCCATTGCTGTAACGGGCTTTTCCACTGACGGTGTTTCCGCTAATGTGGCGCCCCCGCTCTGGAGCCCCCAATGTTGCGACCCGTCTGGTCCCTGTATGCCTACCAACTGATCGAGCCGGACGAACAGCTGGACCTGTTCGCCTGCCGTGAAGTGAAGGTGCACCTGGTCGCTCGTCAGCTGGAACTTGGCGGGTACGCTGATCGCACTCTGTGCGGCGGCCTGCTGCCCGCGCAGCCGCTATGGCGCGACCTGGAAAGGCCGATGTTGCAGGACCGTCGTCTGTGCCGCGCCTGCCTGGCCACGCTCGAGGCTCAGCGCCGTGGTGATCGGCCCGCGTGGCCGGGGCGCTGATCGGCGCCAAGGTATACAATCACCTCCCATATCCCCTTACCACCTCGAAGGTTTTCTGCATGTCGCCGCGCGTTTCAGCTGTTGCCCGCTGTGTGTCGTTGTGTGCCGTCTTTGTGGCCGGCTCCGCTGCCGCACTTGAATTGCCCCTGCCGCCTCCTGGTGAGGATATCGTCGGCGAGATCAAGGTGATCAAGGCGCGCTACGAGGACACCTTCGCCGACATAGGCACAGCCAACGATCTGGGCTATCTGGAGATGGTCGCCGCCAACCCGGGCGTCGATGCCTGGCTGCCGGGTGAGGGCACCGATATCGTGCTGCCGACGCGCTATATCCTGCCTTCGGGCCCTCGCGAAGGCATCGTGATCAACCTGGCCGAGTACCGGCTGTACTACTTCCCGAAGGGGCAGAACGTCGTTTACACCTATCCGCTGGGGATCGGTCGTGAAGGCTGGAGCTCGCCGGTAACCCAGGCGCGCATCACCGCCAAGACGCCGAACCCGGCCTGGTACCCTCCGCAGTCGATTCGCGAGGAGCATGCCGCCGATGGCGATCCGCTGCCGAGCGTCGTTCCGCCAGGCCCGGACAATCCGCTGGGGCCCTTCAAGATGTCGCTGTCGGTACCGGGTTACCTGATCCATGGCTCGAACAAGAAGTTCGGCATCGGTATGCGCGTGAGCCATGGTTGTTTCCGCATGCTCAACAACAATGTGCTTGAGCTGGCCGACATGGTGCCGGTGGGCACGTCGGTACGTATCGTCAATGAGCCGTACAAGTTCGGTGTGAGCGGCGGCAAGGTTTATCTGGAAGCGCATACGCCGCTGGGCGAGGAGAATGAGCCGGCCGTGGATCATCACACCGAGGTAGTCAATGCGCTGATCCGCCGTAGCGACCTGAGCGCCGATACCCTGGACTGGGATGTGGTGCGCGAAGTGGTGGCGGCCCACGATGGCCTGCCGGTGGAAATCGCTTCGCCGCGCGAGACGGTCATTCAGGCGCAATCGCCAAGTCTCTGATGATCAGTTGCACGGGCGCTTGCGAGAGCGCCTGTACAACCTTTCAGGCAGACATAAAAAAGCCGGCTTAAGAGCCGGCTTTTTTATTGCCCGGGGGCTATTACTTGCGGCTGGCTTTTTCCAGCATACGCAGAGCACGCTCGTTGGCTTCGTCAGCAGTTTGCTGAGCCTTCTGAGCAGCTGCCAGAGCTTCGTCAGCCTTGCGGTAGGCTTCGTCAGCGCGAGCTTGAGCGCGAGCTGCTGCGTCTTCGGTAGCAGTCAGGCGAGCTTCGGTTTCTTTGGTGACGCTGCTGCAACCGGTAGCCAGAACTGCGGCCAGAGCCAGAGCAGAGAATTTCAGAACGTTGTTCATCGTGTTCCCCTTAGGGTCAGTTTTTTGCTTATTGAAGCCCTTTCCCGAACCTGGAAAATGGCCGGCGTACATACTACCTGTAACTTTTAGTAAGTAAACGGACGACAGGCAAGGGTTCCGCATTTTTTTCACTGAAATTAGTACGCTAGCGGCAAAAGCTGTACAAAATTCGATCATGTATGCGGCCATTTGACAGGATTTTCACCTAGCGACCGGCAGGATTGATTGCAATGTCGAAAGCTCAGGATTTTGCCTTGCCCTTTGCCGCTTACAGTGGCTTTATATCCTATTGTTACCGGATGTACGCAGGCCCTGCCGGGGATGTCGTGTCTGGCCCAGCCGAGAGGAGCAGTAATGAGCGAACCACTGTCCATTCATCATGACCTAGCCAGTCACCAGTTCGAGACCACAGTGGATGGGGACCGCGCTTACCTTTCTTATATGGATCTGGGCAAGCAGACCCTGGATATCTACCGTACCTTCGTGCCCAATTCGCTGCGTGGTCGCGGCATCGCCGCCGCCCTGACCAAAACGGCGCTGGAGTATGCCGACAGCATGGGCTACACGGTGATTGCTTCGTGCTCCTATGTTGAGCGCTACATGGAGCGCAGCGAAGGCTCGCCCGATCAGGACTGAGCCAAGCACTAGATACGAAAACGCCGAGCATCTGCTCGGCGTTTTTCATGGTGGCGGTCTTAGCCGCGCTGGCGCTTGGGCAGTACGTCCTTGAGCTTGGCATGCATGCCGCGCAGGGTTTTCTCGGTGCTTTCCCAATCGATGCAGGCGTCGGTGATCGAGACGCCGTACTTGAGCTGCGAGAGATCCTTGGGAATCGACTGGCTGCCCCAGCCCAGGTGGCTTTCGACCATCAGGCCTACGATCGACTGGTTGCCTTCCAGGATTTGGTTGGCGACGTTGTCCATGACCAAGGGTTGCAACGCCGGATCCTTATTGGAGTTGGCGTGGCTGCAGTCGACCATGATGTTCGGCTTGATCGACGCCTTTTTCAGTTCCTGCTCGCAGATGGCCACGCTCACCGAGTCGTAGTTCGGCTTGCCGTTGCCGCCGCGTAGTACTACGTGCCCGTAGGCATTGCCCTTGGTGGTGACGATGGAGACGCCGCCTTGCTGGTTGATACCCAGGAAGCGGTGCGGGCTGGAAACCGACTGCAGCGCGTTGATCGCGACGGTAAGGCCGCCATCGGTACCGTTCTTGAAGCCGACTGCCGAAGACAGACCCGAGGCCATTTCCCGGTGTGTCTGGGATTCGGTGGTGCGCGCGCCGATGGCTGACCAGCTGATCAGATCCTGCAGGTACTGCGGGGAAATCGGATCCAGGGCTTCGGTGGCGGTGGGCAGGCCCATTTCGGCGAGGTCCAGCAGCAACTTGCGGCCGATATGCAGGCCATCCTGGATTTTGAAGGAGTCGTCCAGGTACGGGTCGTTGATCAGGCCTTTCCAGCCGACGGTAGTGCGCGGCTTTTCGAAGTACACGCGCATGACCAGATACAACGTGTCGGACACTTCCTCGGCGAGCACTTTCAGGCGTTCAGCATATTCGTGGGCAGCCTTGATGTCGTGAATGGAGCAGGGGCCGACCACGACGAAGAGGCGGTGATCCTTGCCATCGAGAATGTCGCGTACCACTTGCCGGCCGGCTGAAACGGTGTGCTGGGCAAGCTCGGTCAGCGGAATCTCGAGCTTGATCTGCTCGGGGGTAATCAGGGTTTCGTTGGAGGCGACGTTCAGGTCGTTAATCGGTAAATCAGCTATCGTGCTTTTCATCGGGTGTGTCATCGGGTCACGGGAGCCGGCCGCCAGCGATCCCCGTGCAGCGGGCACAGCAGTATGGGCACAGTGGGGAAGCCGAACCTTAGCGCGTTAGCGCCGGTCGAGACAATGGAATTTAGGGATTGGCGGGCTTAAAGACAGTCAGGCGCTGCTCGCGCCATTCCTCGGCGATCAGCTCCAGGGGCAGTGCCTGACCAGCCTGTTGTTCGCGATGGCGACGATACTGTTCGAGGTGGCAGACTTCCTCGACCATATGCGCGCGCAGCTCCGGTGCGTGTTCGCTGAAAGCCACGCCGAGCAGATAATTGTTTGTTTGCTTTGTGCACCAGGCCACCTCACCGGGGTAGGCTGCCTGGTCGCCCAGCAAGGGAATGTGCAGCGTGATCGGCGTGCCCAGGGCAAGCGGGTGGCTTGAATGGCAGGCCGCACCGCCCAGGCTGATATTATCCAAACGTTGGCTAGCGCTGGGCGAGTGGCGACGTAGCCTCAACTCCACCGGCAAATTGCTGCTATGACGAAGAAAGCGACGCATGAACGGGCACTCCGATTGCCGGCAATATGATATTGCCCTGCCGAGTATAGCTACACAACTGGAATTGACCGATTTCGATGCCGATCGGCAATTACTCGATCTCTCAGGCACCTCATTGGTGATATTTACCAGCCGGGGCTGCGCTGCCTGCCGCTACGCGCGCCAGCAACTGCCACGCCTGAGGTTGCCGGTCGAGCGGCTCGTATGGATCGATGCTCAGGAGAATTTCGGCCTGGTGCAGCGCTACGAGGTTTTCCAGTTACCGGCGCTGTTCCTGGTACAGAACGGCGAGTTTTTCGGGGCGCTGCACACCAGCCTTACGCCTGCCGATCTACGCCAGGCATTGACCGAGGCGCTTGCCAGAGCACCCGAAGAACTACCTTGAGTGCCGTTGCGCTGGTCGCTTTACGCCAGCTCCCGCGTTTTCCGGTGGCTTTGCCAAGGCGCTGCTAAGCTCTAGCCACAGGCCCCGCCGTACCGGCAGTCGAGGAGGCCGCATGATCCGTTCGATTCTCTACGCCACCGATCTTGGTCTGTATGCGCCCTATGTGCTGCAACACGCGCTGGCATTGGCGCGCAGTTTCAAGGCGCGCCTGCATGTCGTACACGTCGTGGAGCCCATGGGTTTGTTCGCCGAGTCCGTGCTGCAGACCTACGTCGATGAAGCCCGTCTCAAGGAACTGCGCAGCACGGGCTTGGAGACCGTGATGAGCAATATCGAATTGCGCGTGCTCGAGGGCTTTCGTGACGAGCTGGGTGACAGCCAGGACGATCTCGAATTGATCGGCTCGGTCAGCGTCCTGCGTGGCGATCCGCCGATTTCCATTCTCGAGCACGCCCAGAAACTCGCCGTGGATTTGCTGGTCGTAGGCAGTCATAGCCATGGCGCTGCGCTTGAGGTGCCGATGGGCCGCACGGCTGCCAGGCTGCTGCAGTTATGCGATGTGCCGGTTTACCTGGTGCCCATGCTGCAGCATCGATCTCGCCACGAGTAAGCGGCTCGACCCAGATAAAAAATCTATATATACCGCCTTTACCATTAATATGGTTATATAGCTGATCGACGATCAGGCGGCGGCCTATCCGCTTTGAGGGATTTATATGAAGCTTCAGCAACTGCGCTACATCTGGGAAGTCGCGCACCATGACCTCAACGTTTCCGCCACGGCGCAGAGCCTGTATACCTCGCAGCCGGGGATCAGCAAGCAGATCCGCCTGCTCGAAGACGAGCTCGGCGTCGAAGTCTTCGCCCGCAGCGGCAAGCACCTGACCCGCGTCACGCCGGCCGGCGAGCGCATCATCACTACCGCAGGGGAAATCCTGCGCAAGGTCGAGAGCATCAAGCAGATCGCCCAGGAGTTCTCCAACGAGAAGAAGGGCACGCTGTCCATCGCCACCACGCACACCCAGGCGCGCTACGCATTGCCGCCGGTGATAAGTAGCTTCATCAAGCAGTACCCGGAAGTTGCTCTGCACATGCACCAGGGCACGCCGACGCAGATCGCTGAAATGGCCGCTGACGGCACCGTCGATTTCGCCATCGCCACCGAAGGTCTGGAACTCTACAACGACCTGGTGATGATGCCGTGCTACCGCTGGAACCGCTGCGTGATCGTTCCCCAGGGCCATCCGCTGAGCAAACTGCCGAAGTTGACCCTCGAGGCCTTGGCTGAGCACGAGATCGTCACCTACACCTTCGGCTTCACCGGTCGCTCCAAACTCGATGAAGCCTTCAGTCATCGCGGGCTGACGCCAAAGGTGGTGTTCACCGCCGTCGATGCCGACGTGATCAAGACCTATGTGCGCCTAGGCCTGGGTGTCGGTATCGTGGCCGGTATGGCGGTTGACCCGAAGCTAGATCCGGACCTGGTGGTGCTTGATGCCAGCGAGCTGTTCGAATCCAGCGTCACGCGCATCGGTTTCCGCCGTGGCACCTTCCTGCGCGGTTTCATGTGTGATTTCATCGAGACCTTCGCTCCTCACCTGACCCGCGACATGCTGGCCAAGGCCGTGCAGTGCCACAACAAGGTCGAGCTCGAAGAGCTGTTCAAGGACGTCAAGCTACCGCTGCACTGATCGCTGCGGCAGAAACGAAAAATGGCGCCAAGAGGCGCCATTTTTTCGTCCCGAGATCAGTGGCTCAGGTGCAGGCCGCACTCGCGGTTGTCTTCGCCCTTGGTCGGGTCGAAGTAATCGAAGTTGTTCGGCAGACCGTTGGCGGTCAGGTAATGGTACAGATCCTTGGAGGACCAGTGCAGCAGCGGGGCGACCTTGATCAGGCCGTCCAGGTTGATGCTCACCGGCTGCATCTGCGCGCGTACCGCCGTGTCGGTGGCGCGCAGTGCGGTGAACCAGACGCTCGGCGCCGTCTCGCGCAGGGCGCGGGCGAAGGGCTCGAGCTTCACTTCCTCGGTGAATGCGGCGTGACGTGGGTCGTCCAGCGCCGGCGTAGGGCCGTCGATGGCTTCGCGGTGCGCGCGGCTGCGTTTGGGCAGGTAGGTGATCAGGTTGAGGTTCAGTTGCTTGGTGACCTCATCGGCGAACTGGTAGGTCGCCTCTGTGTTGTAGCCGCTGTCCATCCACACGATCGGGATATCGGCTCTAGCCTGGCTGACCATGTGCAGGATCACCGCTTCGAACGGACGGAAGTTGGTGGTGCAGATCGCCGGTTTGCCCAGGCCGATTGCCCACTCGATCAGCTTTTGCGGCTGATTGGCGAATTCGGCGTTGAGTCTGTCCAGATCGAGATCCATTGCGGGCTCCGAGGCATGTGGGTGAGAAGGGCGATGGTAACAAATCCGTGCGGCCGCCGGGCGGGCCGGGCAAATCCGCTGCCGAGACCGGCAGCGGGTAACGCGATCAGATTTCGGCAGGTGGGATGTGGCCGAACAGTTCCTGGGAGAAGCGGGTGCGCTCCTCGGCGTTCTCTTGGATGCCCTTGGCGGCCAATTCTTCAAGACGCGCTTCCACGGCGTGGGCACGGTGGGTCAGACCACAGTCATTGGCGATCTGGATGTTCAGGCCGGGGCGGGCGTTGAGTTCGAGAATCAGCGGGCCCTTGTCCTGGTCCAGCACCATGTCGACGCCGATGTAGCCCAGGCCGCACAGCTCATAGCAGCCGGCTGCAAGCTTCATGAAGCCATCCCAGTTGGGCAACTGCACGCCGTCCACCGCGTTGGTGGTGTCCGGATGCTTGCTAATCTTGTTGTTCAGCCAGGTACCGCGCAGGGTCACGCCGGTGGCCAGGTCCACGCCGACGCCGATGGCGCCCTGGTGCAGGTTGGCCTTGCCGCCGGACTGGCGGGTCGGCAGGCGCAGCATGGCCATCACCGGGTAGCCCATCAGCACGATGATGCGGATGTCCGGCACGCCTTCGTAGCTGATGCTCTTGAAGATGCTGTCCGGCGTTACCCGGTATTCGATCAGCGCGCGGTCGCGGTGGCCGCCAAGCGAGTAGAGGCCCGAGAGAATGCTGGAGATCTGCTGCTCGATTTCCGAGTGGCTGACGATCTTGCCCGATACCGTCTTGAAGCGATCCTCGAAGCGGTCGGCGATCACCAGGATGCCGTCGCCGCCGGCGCCCTGAGCCGGCTTGACGACGAAGTCGCTGCGCTCACCGATGATCTTGTCGAGGTTGTCGATCTCCTTTTCCGTGGAGATCACCCCGTACATTTCCGGCACATGGATGCCGGCTTCGATGGCCCGTTCCTTGGTGATGATCTTGTCATCGACGATCGGATACAGGTGGCGTTTGTTGTACTTGAGCACGTAGTCCGCGTTGCGGCGGTTGATGCCCATGATGCCCTTGGCCTCAAGGGCTTTCCACGTCTTGATCAGGCCGAACATGGTCTTAGTCCTTCAGGAAGGCTTTGAAGCGGAACAGTTCGGTCAGGCGATAGCCGCGGTAGCGCCCCATCGCCAGCATGAAGCCCACCAGGATCAGCAGGATCGCCGGGAAGGTGAACACGAAGTACACCAGCTCCGGTACGGTCATCAGCAGATGCGCGACGGTAGCGGCGAACAGCGTGCCGAGAGCAACCTTGAAGGCATGGCTGCCGCCGCGCTCTTCCCAGGTGATCGACAGGCGCTCGATGGTCATGGTCAGAATCACCATCGGGAACAGGGCGACCGACAGGCCGCGTTCCAGGCCCAGCTTGTGGCTGAACAGGCTGATGGTGGCGATCAGCACCACCACGAAGGTCAGAACCACCGACAGGCGCGGCAGCATCTGCAGCTTCAGGTGTTCCAGGTAGGAGCGCAGTGACAGGCCCAGCGCGGTGATCACCGTGAACAGGAAGATCCCGAAGCCCAGCTGGGTCTCGCGGAAAGCCAGGGCGATCAGCACCGGGGTGAAGGTACCCAGGGTCTGCAGGCCGCCGAGGTTGCGCAGGATCAGGATCACCAGCACGCCGATGGGGATCATCACCATGATCATGAAGGTCTGCTGGGTCTGCAGCGGCAGGCCGTACAGCGAGTACTCGAGGAAGTCGGCGTCGGTATTTTCGTCGGTCAGCTGAGCGAGGCGAATAGCGTTCATCTCGCTGTTGTTGAGCGTGAAGGTGGTGGTGGCCTGACGGCCGCCATCGAGGGTGATCAGCGGCTCGTCACCGGTCCACCAGACCAAGCGATCGGCCGGCAGGCCCTGCTCGCCGGTTTCCGGGTTGAAGTACAGCCAGCGGTCGCCGTTGAAGCTGCGCAGCCACAGTTCCGGGCTCTGCTGGATGTCCGCCGCCAGGCGAATGGTGTGTACGCGCTCCATCGGCACGTGTGCGATGGACAGCAGCAGCTCCACGGCCTGGGCTTTTTTGGTGGTCGAGGCATCGCCGCCGAGCAGCAACTTGGCGTTGTCGTCGTTGGTGTTGTTGACGCGCTTGATGGTCTCGCTGATGAAGGTCTCGACATCCGCCGAGTGCTGGCGGATCGGCGCCAGCAGCGCCTCGGCGGCAATCTTCTCGGGGCCTTCGACCGGGATGCTGTCACGGAAGATTGGGCCCTTGGGCTTGGCCTGCTCGCCGCTGTAGCGCTTGGTCAGAACCAGGCGGTAGTACAAGGTCTGCTTGCCGTTGGCTCGGCGTGCCGACCAGGTCACCTTGCGGTTGCCATCAGCACGGTTGACGCTCACGCCATAGTTGTTGGAGATGAAGCTCTCATTAAGGCTGACATAGTCCTGGTTCAGCGGCGGTACGAACATCTGCAGTTTGATCGGGTCGCGGCCGTTGGCCTGGAATTCGACCCGGGTGTCGATGTTCCAGAGGTCGTCGGTTTCGTCACTGCTGACCGGAATGCCGAGAATGAAAATCTGATAGGCCGTAATCAGAACGCCCAGGGTCACCAGCACGGTGATCAGGATTTTCAGATGCAGGGTAAGAGAGCGCATGGGGATTACTCGCCGGATTTTGCGTTGGAGCAGTCAGGCTTGCCTGCTGCGTATTTTAGGCTTGGGTCGACCAGGGCATCGAAGCGCTTGAGCGCGTCGGAGCCGATCAAAAGCGGGTATTGGAAGGCGCTTCGATCGGTAAGGTTCACTTCGATCTGGCGTTTGACGTTACCCATGCATACGTCCAGCTCGATGACCGGACGTGCGGTGTAGGTCTTCTCGTCGTCTTCTTCGATATCACCGGCGCGGCGCTTGATCTTGCTGATGCGCGCCAGAGGCCGCTCGATGGGGTGCGCGTGGGCATCGTCGATCGCCAGGTAAAAACGCACCCAGCGCTCACCATCACGCTTGAAACGTTCGATATCACGGGCGCTTAGGGAGGCGGTCTGGGCGCCGGTGTCGAGTTTGGCGGCCACTTGCACGTCGAGGTCGAGGCTGACGTATTCGTTCAGACCGTAGATGGTCTTGTCCGCGGCGATGGCCTGGCAGGACAGCGCCAGCAGGCAGGGCAGGGTAGTCAGGAAATGAAGTCTCATGGGTCCTTGAGTCGATGAAGCGATGGGACAATCCATGCGCCATTGAAGACGGCCCCTGGTGCCAGTGCAGCAGCGGCCCGTGGGCGAAATGAGGCGAAGTCTAGCATGGGCGGCGAGCGTGCTGACAATCGCTTGTGCAGCGCGGCCAAGGCGGCCTGCCCCCGCTGATACGTTGCTGCATGTGGTTGTTTGCTAAGTCTTTCGGCAGTGAGGTGGCGCTTGAGGATTAGCAGGACTGCGCTGCCTAAACACCTGCGCAATCCTAGGGCGCGCGCGGCGCCATGCGCCGCACGTTGGCAGCTGGCTGTCTAGGCTGATAAGAAGCCTGGGCGCCAGCCGTACTGGTTTTTTGTTTATATCCGCCGATTGTCGACACCTTGTGCTTGAATAAACTCAATTTATCGAGTTATCTAGGTGTATTGATCCTTGAGTGTCGACAATATGCTGGATGCCATCGAAGTACAAAGTGCTCAGGAGGATTCCGGCACGCTCGCGGAAAACGTCTTTCGCCAAATTCAGTTGGCCATCGTGCGTGGCGAGATTGCGCCGGGCTCGAAAATTTCCGAGCCGGAGCTGGCGCGTACCTACGGCATCAGCCGTGGGCCGTTGCGTGAGGCTATTCACCGGCTGGAAGGGCAGAAGCTGCTGGTACGCGTGCCCCATATCGGCGCACGGGTGGTATCGCTCAGCCATGCCGAGCTGATCGAGCTGTACGAGATCCGCGAATCCCTGGAGGGTATGGCCTGTCGGCAAGCGTCCGAGCGCATGAGCCAGGCCGAGATCGACGACCTGCGCCGGGTACTGGAGCTGCACGAGCAGGACGCGGCGTTCCAGGCCGGTGTCGGCTATTACCAGCAGGAAGGCGACTTCGACTTTCATTACCGAATCATCCAGGGTAGCGGCAACCGCACTCTGGCCAAGCTGCTCTGCGACGAGCTGTATCAGCTGGTGCGCATGTATCGCCTGCAGTTTTCCGCCACGCCCAATCGGCCGCACCAGGCTTTCGCCGAACACCACCGCATTCTCGACGCCATTGCCGACCGTGACGGCGAGCTGGCCGAGCTGCTGATGCGACGCCATATCTGCGCCTCCAAACGCAATATCGAGCGCCACTACAAAGAGGCGCTTGCCACTTCATCCAAGACCCGAGGTGATTCATGACCCAGCTTTCCGCCGGCCAGCGTTTCCGCCAGGCCCTCGCCGAAGAGCAACCGCTGCAGGTGGTCGGTGCGATCAACGCCAACCATGCGCTGCTGGCCCAGCGTGCCGGCTTCAAGGCGATCTACTTGTCTGGCGGTGGTGTGGCGGCTGGCTCCCTGGGGCTGCCGGACCTGGGCATCAACACCCTGGAAGACGTGCTGATCGACGTGCGGCGCATCACCGATGTGTGCGACCTGCCGCTGATGGTCGACATCGACACCGGCTTCGGGCCGAGTGCCTTCAATATCGAGCGCACCATCAAGAGCCTGATCAAGGCGGGTGCTGCAGCGGCTCATATCGAGGATCAGGTCGGCGCCAAGCGCTGTGGTCATCGGCCGGGCAAGGAGATCGTCTCCTGCGAGGAAATGGTCGATCGCGTCAAGGCTGCCGCCGATGCCAAGACCGACCCGAATTTCTTCCTGATCGCCCGCACCGACGCCATCCAGGCCGAGGGCGTTGACGCCGCCATCGCGCGTTGCCAGCGTTATGTGGAGGCGGGCGCCGACGGCATCTTCGCCGAGGCGGCCTATGACCTGCCGACCTATCAGCGTTTCGTCGAGGCGCTAAAGGTGCCGGTGCTGGCCAACATCACCGAATTCGGTGCCACGCCGCTGTTCACCCGCGACGAGTTGGCCTCGGTCGGCGTGGCCATCCAGCTGTATCCCCTGTCCGCGTTCCGCGCTGCTAACAAGGCAGCGGAAAGTGTTTACACCTCGATCCGCCAGAACGGCCACCAGAAAGACGTGGTCGAGCAGATGCAGAGCCGCGCCGAGCTCTATGACCGCATCGGCTATCACGCTTTCGAGCAGAAGCTCGACGCGTTGTTCGCCGCCGGCAAGAAGTAAAACAAGAACAAAATCTTGAGGAGATCACCATGAGCGCCACTGAAACCACGCCAGGCTTCAAACCGAAGAAGTCCGTCGCCCTTTCCGGCACCGCCGCCGGCAACACCGCGCTTTGCACCGTGGGCCGTACCGGCAACGACCTGCATTACCGCGGCTATGACGTGCTCGATTTCGCCAACCGCTGCGAGTTCGAGGAGATCGCCCACCTGTTGGTGCACGGCAAGCTGCCCAACGTCGCCGAGCTGGCCGGTTACAAGGCCAAGCTCAAGGCCCTGCGCGGCCTGCCGGCTGGGGTCAAGGCCGCACTGGAGCAACTGCCACCTTCGGCGCACCCGATGGATGTGATGCGTACCGCGGTGTCCGTGCTCGGCTGCCTGGCGCCAGAGAAGGACGACCACAACCATCCGGGTGCCCGTGATATCGCCGACAAGCTGATGGCTTCCCTCGGGTCGGCGCTGCTGTACTGGTACCACTACAGCCACAACGGCAAGCGCATCGACGTGGAAACCGACGACGACTCCATCGGCGGCCACTTCCTGCATCTGCTGCATGGCGAGAAACCGCGCGAGTCCTGGGTGCGCGCCATGCACACCTCGCTCAATCTGTATGCCGAGCACGAATTCAATGCCTCGACCTTCACCTCGCGGGTGATCGCCGGCACCGGTTCCGACCTGTTCTCCTGCATCGCCGGCGCCATCGGCGCGCTACGCGGCCCGAAACATGGTGGCGCCAACGAGGTGGCTTTCGAGGTGCAGAAGCGCTACGACAACCCGGACGAAGCCGAGGCGGATATCCGCGAGCGAGTAGGGCGCAAGGAAGTGGTGATCGGCTTCGGTCACCCGGTCTACACCGTCGCCGACCCGCGCAACAAGGTGATCAAGGAAGTGGCCCGCGAGCTGTCCGTGGAGCAGGGCAGTACCAAGATGTTCGATATCGCCGAGCGCCTGGAAACCATCATGTGGGACATCAAGAAGATGTTCCCCAACCTCGACTGGTTCAGCGCCGTGAGCTACCACATGATGGGCGTGCCCACCGCCATGTTCACGCCGCTGTTCGTCATCGCCCGTACTGCTGGCTGGTCCGCCCACGTCATCGAGCAGCGCATCGACGGCAAGATCATCCGCCCGAGCGCCAACTACACAGGCCCTGAAGACCTGAAGTTCGTGGCGCTCAAGGACCGTAAATAAGATGAATGACGCCGTGAACAGCCAATACCGCAAGCGCCTGCCGGGCACCGTGCTGGATTACTTCGACGCCCGTGAGGCGGTCGAGGCGATCCAGGCCGGTTCCTGGGCGAGGCTGCCCTACACCTCGCGCGTACTCGCCGAGCAGCTGGTACGCCGCTGCGATCCGCAAGGCCTGACCGCGTCGCTGGAACAGCTGGTCTACCGCAAGCGCGACCTGGACTTTCCCTGGTATCCGGCGCGGGTGGTCTGCCATGACATCCTCGGCCAGACCGCGCTGGTCGACCTGGCCGGCCTGCGCGACGCCATCGCCGAAAAGGGCGGTGACCCAGCCAAGGTCAATCCGGTGGTACCGACCCAGTTGATCGTCGACCATTCGTTGGCCGTGGAAGCGCCGGGTTTTGATCCGGACGCCTTCGAGAAGAACCGCGCCATCGAGGATCGCCGCAACGAGGATCGCTTCCACTTCATCGACTGGACCAAGACCGCGTTCAAGAATGTCGACGTGATCCCGGCCGGCAACGGTATCATGCACCAGATCAACCTGGAGAAGATGAGCCCGGTGATCCAGGCGCGCGGCGGCATCGCCTTTCCCGATACCTGCGTGGGCACCGACTCGCACACCCCGCACGTCGATGCGCTGGGCGTGATCGCCATTGGCGTCGGCGGCCTGGAGGCCGAGACGGTGATGCTTGGCCACCCATCGATGATGCGCCTGCCGGATATCGTCGGCGTCGAACTGACTGGCAAGCGCCAGCCAGGCATCACCGCCACCGATATCGTCCTGGCGCTGACCGAGTTCCTACGCAAGGAGCGGGTGGTGGGCGCCTGGGTCGAGTTCTTCGGTGAAGGGGCGGACAGCCTGTCCATTGGCGACCGCGCGACCATCTCCAACATGTGCCCGGAATACGGCGCCACTGCCTCGATGTTCTACATCGACGAGCAGACCATCGATTACCTCAAGCTCACTGGCCGCGAACCGGAGCAGGTGGCGCTGGTGGAGAACTACGCCAAGACCCTCGGCCTGTGGAGTGATGCGCTGACAAGCGCCGAATACGAGCGTGTGCTGCGCTTCGACCTGGGCTGCGTGGGCCGCAACATGGCCGGGCCGAGCAACCCGCATCGACGCCTGCCGACCTCGGCGCTCGCCGAGCGCGGCATCGCCGATGAAGCCAAGCTGCAGGTTGGCAAGGGCGAAGAGGCCCAGGGGCTGATGCCCGATGGTGCGGTGATCATCGCCGCCATCACCAGCTGTACCAACACGTCCAACCCGCGCAACGTGGTCGCAGCCGGCCTGGTGGCCAAGAAGGCCAACGCCCTGGGCCTGGTGCGCAAACCCTGGGTGAAAACCTCCTTCGCGCCGGGCTCCAAGGTCGCCAAGCTGTATCTGGAAGAGGCCGCCCTGCTGCCGGAGCTGGAAAAGCTCGGTTTCGGCATCGTCGCCTACGCCTGCACGACCTGTAACGGCATGTCCGGCGCGCTGGATCCGGTGATCCAGAAGGAAATCATCGACCGCGATCTGTACGCCACCGCCGTGCTCTCTGGGAATCGCAACTTCGACGGCCGCATCCATCCCTACGCCAAACAGGCGTTCCTGGCGTCGCCGCCGCTGGTGGTGGCTTACGCCATCGCCGGCACTGTGCGTTTCGACATCGAGCAGGATGCGCTGGGCCGCGATGCGCAGGGCAATCCGATCACCCTCAAGGATCTGTGGCCGAGCGACGAGGAAATCGATGCCATCGTCGCCGCGTCGGTAAAGCCCGAGCAGTTCAAGCAGATCTACATCCCGATGTTCGACCTGGGCAGCGTGCAGGAGGCCGAAAGCCCGTTGTACGACTGGCGGCCGATGTCCACCTATATCCGCCGCCCGCCGTACTGGGAGGGTGCATTGGCCGGTGAGCGTACGCTCAAGGGCATGCTGCCCCTGGCGATCCTGCCGGACAACATCACCACCGATCACCTATCGCCGTCCAACGCCATCCTGGCGGACTCGGCCGCCGGGGAGTATCTGGCGAAAATGGGCTTGCCGGAGGAAGACTTCAACTCCTACGCGACCCACCGGGGCGACCACCTGACCGCCCAGCGCGCCACCTTCGCCAACCCGCAGCTGGTCAACGAAATGGTCGTGATCGATGGGCAGGTGAGAAAGGGCTCTCTGGCCCGCGTCGAGCCCGAGGGCAAGGTGATGCGCATGTGGGAGGCCATCGAGACCTACATGAACCGCAAGCAGAACCTGATCATCGTGGCCGGTGCCGACTACGGCCAGGGTTCGTCCCGCGACTGGGCGGCCAAGGGCGTGCGCCTGGCGGGTGTGGAGGTGATCGTCGCCGAAGGCTTCGAGCGCATTCACCGCACCAATCTGGTGGGCATGGGCGTGCTGCCGGTGGAGTTCAAACCGGGCACCACGCGCCTGACCCTCGGGCTGGATGGCACCGAGCGCTATGACATCGAAGGCGATATTGCGCCCCGTTGTGAGTTGACGCTGGTGATCCATCGCCGCGATGGCGAGGTGGTATGGGTACCAGTGACCTGCCGCCTGGATACGGCGGCGGATGTCAGCGTATACAAGGCCGGCGGCGTGCTGCAGCGCTTCGCCAAGGACTTCCTCGAAGGCGCGGTGGCTTGATCGAGTAGGGTGGATGGCGCTTTACCGACCCACCAGGGGGCTCTCCCCGGTGGATGGAAAGCGCCAGCTACGCGTGCCGACCCACCCTGTAGCCAATCCGGGAAAACCAGTATCAACTTGCCCGGATCGCATCCGGGCCATTTTTCAGGACTGCACCCATGGCTCATCTGCCTCAAGTGAAAATCCCCGCCACCTACATGCGTGGCGGCACCAGCAAGGGCGTGTTCTTTCGCCTGCAGGACCTGCCCGAACCTTGCCAGGTGCCGGGTGAGGCCCGTGACAAGCTGTTCATGCGGGTGATCGGCAGCCCGGATCCTTACGGGGCGCAGATCGACGGCATGGGCGGGGCGACGTCAAGCACCTCCAAGTGCGTGATCCTGTCGAAAAGCACGCGGCCGGATCACGATGTCGACTACCTCTACGGCCAGGTGTCCATCGACAAGGCGTTCGTCGACTGGAGCGGCAACTGCGGCAACCTGTCTACAGCGGCCGGGGCTTTCGCCATTCATGCCGGCCTGATCGATCCCTCGCGGATTCCCGAGAACGGCACCTGCGTGGTGCGCATCTGGCAGGCCAACATCCACAAGACCATCATCGCCCACGTGCCGGTCAGCAATGGCCAGGTGCGGGAAACCGGCGACTTCGAACTGGACGGCGTGACCTTTCCGGCGGCGGAGATCGTGCTGGAGTTTCTCGATCCGTCGGACGATGGCGAAGAGGGTGGCTCGATGTTTCCCACCGGCAATCTGGTGGACGAACTCGACGTGCCTGGCGTCGGTACGTTCAAGGCGACCCTGATCAGTGCAGGCATCCCGACCATCTTCGTCAATGCCGAGGATATCGGCTACCAGGGCACCGAGTTGCGCGAGGACATCAATTCGGACCCGGCGCAGCTGGCGCGTTTCGAGCAGATTCGCGTGGCCGGCGCCCTGCGCATGGGGCTGATCAAGACCCCTGAAGAAGCGCTGACCCGCCAGCATACGCCCAAGGTTGCCTTCGTCAGCCCGCCGAAAAGCTACCGGGCATCGAGTGGCAAGACGGTCGAAGCAGGTGAGGTCGACCTGCTGGTGCGGGCGCTGTCCATGGGCAAGCTGCATCACGCCATGATGGGTACCTGCGCGGTGGCCATCGGCGCGGCGGCGGCGGTGCCCGGCACGCTGGTCAACCTGGCGGCGGGCGGTGGCGAGCGTCAGGCGGTGCGCTTCGGGCATCCGTCCGGCACCTTGCGCGTTGGTGCCGAAGCGGGGCAGGTCGACGGCAGCTGGGTGGTCACCAAGGCGATCATGAGCCGCAGCGCGCGGATTCTCATGGGGGGCTGGGTGCGGGTGCCGGCCTAGCACCCGCGGCCGTTCAGTGCTGGGTGGTGCTGATCAGCAGGCCACCCGCGCCCATGAAGAAGGCACCCGTGGTGCGGTTCAGACGCTGCGCGCCTTGCCGGGTGCGAATGAAGCGGCGGATCTGCCGGCCGAACAAGGCGTAGACCAGCGAGGCCGCGTATTCGGCCAGCAGGTAGGTGGCGCCCAGGTAGATAAACTGCTCGGTCGCCGGCTCGCCCGGCTTGATGAATTGCGGGAACACTGCCGCGAACAGCAGAATGGCCTTGGGGTTGCTGATGCCGATCAGAAACTCCTGCAGCATCAGTCGCGACACTCGCCGCTGCGGCTGTACGGCCGGCACCGCGCCTTCCAGATCCAGGCCGTTGAACTCCCGGCTGCGCCAGGCGCTGATGCCCAGATACAGCAGGTACAGTGCGCCGACCCACTTGATCACCGTGAACGCGGTTTCCGAGGCCAGCAGCATGGCGCCCAGGCCCACCGCGGAAATGCTCAGGAAGATGATGAACGCCGCCACGCGCCCGGTAGTGGCCACCAGGGCCGCGCCGATGCCATGGCGGATGCCGTTGTTCATCGCGCAGAAGTTGTTGGGGCCTGGCGTCAACGCGATCAGAAAGGCGAGCGGAGCGAATAGCACGGCATCGGACAGCGTCATGACAAGACCCTCACTGGGGCGTTATTTGAAGCGTCGTTCGACGCCTTTTTCCACCAGGATCTTGGCGGAGATCTCTTCGACCGAGAAATGGGTGGAGTCGATGAAGTTGATCGATTCGCGGCGGAACAGGCTTTCCACCTCGCGCACCTCGAATTCACACTGAGCATAGCTGGCGTAACGGCTGTTTGGCTTGCGCTCGTTGCGAATCGCCGCCAGGCGGTCTGGGTCGATGGTCAGACCGAACAGCTTGTCGCGGTGTTTCTTTAGCGAGGCAGGCAGTTGCAGGCGTTCCATGTCGTCTTCGGTGAGCGGGTAGTTGGCGGCGCGGATGCCGTATTGCATGGCCATATACAGGCAGGTCGGGGTCTTGCCGCAACGCGACACACCCACGAGGATCAGGTCGGCTTTGTCGTAGTAATGGGTGCGCGCGCCGTCGTCGTTGTCGAGGGCGAAGTTGACCGCCTCGATACGCTCCATGTAGTTGGTGTTGCCGCTTATCGAGTGCGACTTGCCTACCGAGTAAGAGGAGTGGGAATCGAGTTCCTGCTCCAAGGGCGCGAGAAAGGTCGAGAAGATGTCGATCATGAAACCGCGGGACTCGACCAGAATGTCGTGGATTTCCTGGTTGACGATGGTGGCGAAGACGATCGGGTTGGCGCCGTCTCTGTCGGCGGCATTATTGATTTGTTGTACCATGGCGCGCGCTTTTTCGACGCTGTCGACATAAGGCCGCGTGAGCTTGGTGAAACCGATGGTGTCGAACTGGGCCAGCAGGCTTTGCCCCAATGCTTCTGCGGTGATACCGGTGCCGTCGGAGATGAAGTACGCGGTTCGAGTCATTGCGCAAATGGCCTATAAGCTGGGAACGAATCTTGGCTATGATAGGTCGGTTTTTTGCCGGCCCTGATGGGTTTGCATTGTTACTTATTTTCCAGGGCCAGGCCATTGTCCACCCGGCGCATGCCGACGGCGTTTCCAGCCCATGAGCTTTTCCAACACTGAAGTGGAGAGATCACCTTGGCAGAGTACGTAGTTTCCCTCGATAAGCTCGGCAATCATGACGTCGAGCATGTAGGGGGCAAGAACGCCTCCCTCGGCGAGATGATCAGCAACCTGGCGGGCGCTGGCGTTTCGGTACCCGGTGGTTTCGCCACGACGGCCCAGGCCTATCGCGACTTTCTCGAGCAGAGCGGCCTGAACGCGCAGATCCACGAAGCGCTGGACGCCCTGGATGTCGACGATGTCAACGCCCTGGCCAAGACCGGCGCGCAGATTCGCCAGTGGGTGATGGACGCCGAATTCCCGGCTGCACTCAACGAGCAGATTCGCAGCGCCTTCGCCGCCATGGCGAACGGCAATGACAACATGGCCGTCGCCGTGCGCTCTTCAGCCACCGCCGAAGACCTGCCCGACGCCTCTTTTGCCGGCCAGCAGGAAACCTTCCTCAACATCCGCGGTGTGGAGAACGTCATTCGCGCGGCCAAGGAAGTCTTCGCTTCGCTGTTCAACGACCGCGCCATCGCCTACCGCGTGCACCAGGGCTTCGACCACAAGCTGGTCGCCCTGTCCGCGGGCGTACAGCGCATGGTGCGCTCGGAAACCGGCACCGCCGGCGTGATGTTCACCCTGGATACCGAATCGGGCTTCCGCGACGTGGTGTTCATCACCGGCGCCTACGGCCTGGGCGAAACCGTGGTGCAGGGCGCGGTCAACCCCGACGAATTCTATGTCCACAAGCAGACCCTGGAAGCCGGCCGCCCGGCGATCCTGCGTCGCAACCTGGGCAGCAAGGCGATCAAGATGATCTACGGCGACGAAGCCAAGGCCGGCAAGTCGGTCAAGGTGGTCGACGTCGACCGCGCCGACCGCGCGCGTTTCTGCCTGACCGACGCCGAGGTCAGCGAGCTGGCCAAGCAGGCCATGATCATCGAGAAACACTATGGCCGCCCGATGGACATCGAGTGGGCCAAGGACGGCGACGACGGCAAGCTGTACATCGTTCAGGCCCGCCCGGAAACCGTGAAGAGCCGCGCCAGCGCTACCGTGATGGAGCGCTACCTGCTCAAGGAAAAAGGCACCGTGCTGGTCGAAGGGCGCGCGATTGGCCAGAAGATCGGCGCTGGCAAGGTCCGCGTGATCAACGATGTGTCCGAGATGGACAAGGTCCAGCCCGGCGACGTGCTAGTTTCCGACATGACCGACCCGGACTGGGAACCGGTGATGAAGCGCGCCAGCGCCATCGTCACCAACCGCGGCGGGCGTACCTGCCACGCGGCGATCATCGCTCGCGAACTGGGCATTCCGGCCGTGGTCGGTTGCGGCAACGCCACCCACGCGCTGCGTGACGGCCAGGGTGTGACGGTTTCGTGCGCCGAAGGTGACACCGGTTTCATCTTCGAGGGCGAGCTGGGCTTCGACGTACGCCAGAACTCCATCGATGCAATGCCCGAACTGCCGTTCAAGATCATGATGAACGTCGGCAACCCCGACCGCGCCTTCGATTTCGCCCAGCTGCCCAACGCCGGTATCGGCCTGGCGCGTCTGGAGTTCATCATCAACCGCATGATCGGCGTGCACCCCAAGGCGCTGCTGAACATGGACGGCCTGCCGCCAGAAATCCAGGAAAGCGTCGAGAAGCGTATCGCCGGTTATGACGACCCGGTGAACTTCTACGTCGAGAAGCTGGTTGAAGGCATCAGCACTCTGGCGGCGGCGTTCTGGCCTAAAAAGGTCATCGTGCGCCTGTCCGACTTCAAGTCCAACGAATACGCCAACCTGATCGGCGGCAAGCTGTACGAGCCGGAAGAAGAAAACCCGATGCTGGGCTTCCGCGGCGCCTCGCGCTACATCAGCGAGTCGTTCCGTGACTGCTTCGAACTCGAGTGCCGGGCGCTGAAGAAGGTCCGCAACGAGATGGGCCTGACCAACGTCGAGATCATGGTGCCGTTCGTGCGTACCCTGGGCGAAGCCAAGCAGGTGGTCGATCTGCTCGCTGAAAACGGCCTGGCGCGCGGTCAGGATGGCCTGAAGGTCATCATGATGTGCGAGCTGCCGTCCAACGCCATCCTCGCCGAAGAATTCCTCGAGTATTTCGACGGCTTCTCCATCGGCTCCAACGACCTGACCCAGCTGACCCTGGGGCTGGATCGCGATTCCGGGATCGTCGCGCACCTGTTCGATGAGCGTAACCCGGCGGTCAAAAAACTGCTGTCGAACGCCATCCAGGCCTGCAACAAGGCCGGCAAGTACATCGGCATCTGCGGCCAGGGGCCGTCGGACCACCCGGATCTGGCGCGCTGGTTGATGGAGCAGGGTATCGAGAGCGTGTCCCTTAATCCCGACTCGGTATTGGAAACCTGGTTTTTCCTGGCCGAAGGTCAGCCTAGCTGATCGATTCGCGTTGAGGTGACCCGAGGGCAGGTTCTACCTGCCCTTTTTTGTGCCAGCAGGCCCGTAAGCCGTTTCACCCGGTTTTGAATATTGATGCCTGCCGCAGAGCGTCTGCGGCAGGCAATT
Organism: Phytopseudomonas straminea; assembly: GCF_900112645.1. GTDB lineage: Bacteria > Pseudomonadota > Gammaproteobacteria > Pseudomonadales > Pseudomonadaceae > Aquipseudomonas > Aquipseudomonas straminea. The sequence goes on from NZ_FOMO01000005.1 coordinate 67,734, forward strand.
TGTTGTGTCAGAGCGAAGAAGATGCAAAGCAGCAGTGAGTTGTTTCCCGTAGCGCTGATGAGTGCCGAGCTGCGTGGCGATTTGAGTGAAGATGTCTACCGCCTCAAGCCTGGCAACAGTCCGGATTTCAGCGTCGAACTGGCCCTGACCCGTCTTGGGCTGGCCGGGCAGGAAGAGGCCCGTGGCGAGCCGGTGATTCTGCTGCATGGCAGTTTTTCCAACCGGCGCTTCTGGTACTCGGCTGGTGGTGTCGGCCTTGGGCCTTACTTGGTGCGCGCCGGTTTCGATGTATGGATCGCCGAGATGCGCGGCCATGGCCTGTCGCCGCGCAACCTGGCGTACCGGTACAACTGCGTGGCGGACTATGCCCGTTACGATCTGCCTGCGATCGCCGCCTTCGTCGCCGAGCAGAACCCGGCACCTATTCACTGGCTAGGGCATTCCCTGGGCGGCCTGACCCTGGCGGCGGCGCTGGGCGGCGGTTATCTGCCGCAGGCTGGTGTCGCCAGTGTCGGGCTGTTCGGCGCCGAGGTCAGCCGCCGCTACTGGATGCTCAAGGTGCCGCCTGTTGAATGGATCGCCCGTCTGCTGCTCAAGCGTTTTCCGGTGCTTTCGGGCGCACGGTTCAAGCGCGGGCCGGAGGACGAGCCGATCGGTATTGCCCTGGAAACCTTGCGCTGGCACCGCCTGTTCGGCCGTTTCGGCGATGCCGAACGCGACTGGTGGGCCGGGCTGCAGGAGGTGAGGGTGCCGCTGCTGGCGGTGGCGAGCGACGCGGATGTGCAATGCCCGCCCGAAGCCTGCCGGGAGCTGTTCGCGCAGTTCGCCTCGGCCGAGCGCGAGTTCGTCGTGCTGGGGCGCGGGCAGGGCTTTGCCCATGAGTACGATCATGTGCAGATGCTGGTCAGCAAACCTGCTCAGGACGAAGTCTGGCCGCTGGTGCGCCGCTGGCTTGCCGGCGAACGCCAGGCGCCGGCTCATGAGGTGGATGAACAGGGCGAGGCGGCGATTTCTGCCACGCTCTGATGCAGCCAGACCTGCGCGCCGGCAAGAGTGTTCGAGGCGTACCGGATAAGGCTATGCTGCAGGCTTCGAACACTCACCAGGAGCTTCGCCATGCACTACAGCACGCCCGATCTGTGTGATGCCAACCCTGAGCTGGTCAGCGTCGTGGAACCGATGTTCAGCAACTTCGGCGGCCGCGACTCGTTCGGTGGTGAGATCGTCACCGTCAAATGTTTCGAGGACAACTCCCTGGTCAAGTCCCAGGCCGAGCAGCCAGGCGCTGGCAAGGTGCTGGTGGTCGACGGCGGGGCGTCGCTGCGCTGCGCGCTGCTGGGCGACATGATCGCCGAGAAGGCCGCGAGTAACGGTTGGGAAGGCATGGTGATCTACGGCTGCGTGCGTGACGTCGACGTGCTGGCGCAGACCAATCTTGGCGTGCAGGCACTCGGAAGCCACCCGATGAAGACCGAGAAGCGCGGCCTGGGCGACCTCAACGTGGTGCTCAACTTCGGTGGCGTCACCTTCCGCCCGGGCGAATACCTGTATGCCGACAACAACGGCATCATCGTTTCACCGCAGGCGCTGCAAAGCGAATAACCAGAGGCATACGCCGCCTGGCAGCAAGCAAGGGGTATGGATGTACGAGGAAGACAATGCTCAGTGGGGCCTGGTGCACGGCTTCGTGCTGGACGGCAAGGGCGGCGCTCAGGCGGTGGCCCGCGAGCAACTCGATGACTTGCGGTTGGAGGATGGGCAGAGCCTCTGGCTGCACTGGGATCGCAGCCACCCGCAGACCCAGAGCTGGCTGCGCCGTGACAGCGGGTTGAGCGAGTTCGCCTGCGACCTGCTGCTCGAGGAAAACACGCGGCCGCGTGCCTTGCCGCTACCTGACGACGAGCTGCTGCTGTTCCTGCGCGGCGTCAACCTCAACCCAGGCGCCGAGCCTGAGGACATGGTTTCAGTGCGCATTTCTGCGGGTGCGCGGCGGGTGATCTCACTGCGCTTGCGCCCGCTGCGCGCCACCGAAGACCTGATCGAGCGCCTGCAGGCGGGCAAGGGACCGAAAAATCCTTCGGAGCTGATTCTGCAACTCAGCGATTATCTGACCGACAAGATCGAGGACCTGGTGACCGGGCTATCCGACCTGGTCGATGAGCAGGAAGAGCAGGTCGATGGCAACGAACGCACCTTGCCCGATCACGGTCTGCTGCTGCATATCCGCCGCCGCGCCGCGGGCCTGCGCCGCTTCCTGTCGCCGCAGCGTGATATCTACGCACAGCTCACGCGCAGCCAGCTGCCCTGGTTGAGCCACGAAGACAGCTTGTACTGGAACGAGCTGAACAACCGACTGCTGCGTTATCTCGAGGAACTGGAGCTGACCCGCGAGCGTATCGGCCTGTTGCTGGAAACCGAGAACCGCCGGCTGGACGTGCGCATGAACCACATCATGTTCCGCTTCGGCATCATCACCTGCATCTTCCTGCCCATGAGCTTCGTCACCGGTCTCTTGGGTATCAACGTGGGCGGCATTCCTGGCGCCGAGAGTCCTTACGGGTTTCTGGTCGCCTGTTTGCTGATGGTGCTGATTGGCGTGGGGCAGTGGCTGCTGTTTCGACGTCTACGCTGGGTGTGATGTGACTCACTCGGCAAGCGCTTCGTCTAGCGGAGACGTTCTGTGAGGTCTGCCATGCACGATCCATTTGAAGAATCTCTGCGTGATTTGTTGAAAGCCTCGTCCTCGCCTGCGCGAGACGACGATGCCTGCCTGAACCGGGTACTGAAAACCGCCAACCGCCAGGTGGGCGCGGGTGACCTGTTCGGCCTGATGGGGCACTGGGCCGGCGCCCTGATGATCGCCCTCAACAATGGCTCTTCCCATGTCGCACCGGTATCACGCCGTCGTGCTTCTGCTCGTTCTTCCGATAAGGCTCAATGAAAATGGAACTCGATCCCTGGACTCATAGCCTGGTCGCCGCGATGACGGCGCTGTGGACTAAAGTCGCCAGCTTCATTCCCAATCTGTTCGTGGCGCTGGTGCTGGTGCTGCTGGGCTTCATCGTCGCCAAGCTGCTCGATACGCTGCTTTCCAAATTGCTAGGCAAAGTCGGCCTCGACCGCCTGATGGCCGGTACCGGGCTGACCAAGATCCTCGGCCGCGCCGGCTTCCAGGTGCCGGTCTCCACCTTGATCGGCAAGATCGTCTACTGGTTCGTACTGCTGGTGTTTCTGGTTTCCGCCGCCGAGTCGCTGGGCCTGGAACGGGTCTCTGCCACCCTGGATGTGCTGGCGCTGTACCTGCCCAAGGTGTTTGGCGCAGCTCTGATCCTGCTCGCCGGTGTGCTGCTGGGTCATCTGCTCAGCGGCCTGGTACGCGGCGCCGCCGAAGGCGTTGGCCTGGATTACGCCCATGGTCTGGCACGTCTTGCCCAGGGGCTGGTGATCATCATCAGCATCTCCGTGGCCATCGGCCAGCTGGAGGTCAAGACCGACCTACTCAACAACGTCATCGCCATCGTGCTGATTTCCGTCGGCCTGGCCGTGGCGCTGGCCCTTGGCCTGGGCAGCCGCGGGCTGGCCAGCCAGATTCTGGCCGGCATTTATGTACGTGAGTTGTACCAGGTTGGGCAGGAAATCGAAGTGGACGGCGTGCAGGGGCAGATCGAGGAGATCGGCACGGTCAAGACCACCGTGATGACGGACTCCGGCGAGCTGGTTTCGCTCGCCAATCGGGTATTGCTCGAGCAACGGGTGAGCAGCCGCTGAAAGGCATTTCTGCTACGCTATGCGCCCAGCCAGTGGCCTGCTCGACAGGCGCTGGCTGCTTTCGTCCTGACCGTTGGCCCAATCTGCTTTGAACGCATCCCAAACACCGTCACTGCGCTATGACCCACGCGAGCTCTCCGACGAGGAGCTTGTGGCACGTGCCCATGACGAGCTGTTCCATATCACCCGTGCGTACGAAGAACTGATGCGACGTTACCAGCGCACGCTGTTCAATGTATGCGCGCGATATTTAGGGAACGATCGAGATGCCGACGATGTCTGTCAGGAGGTGATGCTCAAGGTTCTATATGGGCTCAAGAACTTTGAGGGCAAATCGAAGTTCAAGACCTGGCTGTACAGCATTACTTACAACGAATGCATCACTCAGTACCGCAAGGAGCGTCGCAAACGTCGTTTGATGGATGCACTGAGTTTGGATCCTCTGGAAGAGGCGTCGGAAGAGAAGGCGCCGAAGATAGAGGACAAAGGCGGACTGGATCGCTGGCTCGTGCATGTGAACCCGATTGACCGGGAAATTCTGGTGCTGCGTTTTGTCGCAGAACTCGAGTTTCAGGAGATCGCCGACATCATGCATATGGGACTCAGTGCTACCAAGATGCGTTACAAGCGAGCGTTGGACCGATTGCGGGAAAAGTTTGCAGGTATTACCGAAAGTTAGTTCGGGGCAAGCTTTAACTGGCAAAGGTGAGTTTTAGTAAACTTACCGCAGACTCGCATGTCTACCTGCATGCGGATCAATCACTCATAGATGGGGATTTAACGGATGAAACTGAAAAACACCTTAGGCGTAGTCATTGGCTCCTTGGTAGCCGCTACCTCCATGGGCGTGCTGGCCCAAGGCCAAGGCGCTGTCGAGGTGGAAGGCTTTGCCAACCGCTACTTCACCGACAGCCAGCGTGATTTCGCTCACGACGAAGGCAACCAGTTCGGCGCTAGCGTTGGCTACTACCTGACCGACGATGTCGAGCTGGCACTGTCCTACGGCGAATACCACGACCTGCGTGGCGAAGGCGCTGCTGGCAGCAAGAACATCAAGGGCAACCTGACCGATCTGAAAGCCCTCTACCACTTCGGCCAGCCGGGTGTAGGCCTGCGTCCGTACGTTTCCGGCGGCGTTGGCCACCAGAGCATCGGCGACGCCAACAAAGGCGGCCGTGACACTTCGACTCTGGCCATCGTTGGTGGCGGTGCCAAGTACTACTTCACCGAAATGTTCTATGCTCGCGCAGGCGTTGAAGCTCTGTACAACATCGACAAAGGTGACACCGAGTGGCAAGCCGGCGTTGGTGTTGGTCTGAACTTCGGTGGCAGCACCCGTCAGGTCGCTCAGGTAACTGAGCCAGCTCCAGAGCCGACCCCGGCTCCGGCTCCGGTCGTTGAAGAAGCTCCGCAAGTCGTTCGCGTTGAACTGGACGTGAAATTCGACTTCGACAAAGCTGCTGTCAAGCAAGAAAGCTACGGTGACATCAAGAACCTGGCTGACTTCATGAACCAGTACCCGCAGACCACCACCACCGTTGAAGGTCACACTGACTCCGTCGGTACTGACGCTTACAACCAGAAGCTATCCGAGCGTCGCGCAAACGCTGTTCGTGACGTGCTGGTCAACCAGTACGGCGTAGGCGCTGACCGCGTCAACTCGGTTGGTTACGGTGAGTCCCGTCCGGTTGCTGACAACGCTACCGAAGAAGGCCGCGCCATCAACCGTCGCGTTGAAGCTGAAGTAGAAGCCCAAGCCCAGTAATAGGCTCAGGCATCATGAAAAACCCGGCTCAGGCCGGGTTTTTCTTTGCCCGTAAAAAAGTGCGGTACAAATAAAAACGGCATCTACCAGAACACCCGATGGGGGAAGGTGGTCTGGCAGATGCCGTGTACGTTACCCGGCTTCCCATCTGAGAGCTGCCAGGCGATGTTGCTGTGGTTAAAGCAAGCATCGAGCCAAGGTGCAGGAGTGCAGTCGATGCCAGGAAGTTGGGCCAGGCAATGGCGGTGAAGCGAACCATCAGCGAGCACGGTTGCGGTTAATGCCTCATCAGGAGGCAGGGCAGGCCCTGGCTTCTTCGACGTAATCCCTCAGCCAGCGCAGCACCTCGACGGCCTCCCAGCGATTGGGGTCGAACATCGCATAGGCCAATCCCTGATAACCCACCACGTCGAGCTGGCGGTGATAGCCGGCGCGTTGCAGCAGTGCTTCGATCTCGGCGAAGCAGGTGTTGAAGTGCAGGCGGTTGAACGGCGTTTTACCTTCGGTAACGATCCCCTCCAGATGCAGCTCCTCGACGATGAGGCGCACCTTGTCCAGCGGCATCCGATTGATCGTGTGTTTGAGTTGCAATACGTCCAGCATCGTTAGGCTCCCGCTATAGGCCTGAGCTCGCCGGGAAATGTCCGGGCCGGCGATCGTGTAATGACGGCTGCTAGGGTAATTCAAAAATACTGTACAAATAAACAGTATTCGGTAATAGTGAGCCCCGACGCTTGCCGACTCCCCTGTCTGGTGGCGCTGTAAGGCGCTGCTGATCAATGCCGAGGACTCCCTGTAATGCACCAGATACTCATGACAATTGTGCTGTTGGTAACACTGACCGGCTGCGTACAGCCCCAGGTCGAGCAACCCAAGGTCAATGCCAATTACCTGGTCATCGAAGACGATCAGGCCTGGGCGGTACTGGTTTCCGATGGCAAGCGGGTCGAGGAACACGGCGTTGTGGTCGACGCCATCAAGCTGAACAGCAAGCAGGCACCCGTTGCCGCGAGCTATGTGATCGACACGCCCAATTGCGGCAAGCTGCAGTGGCTGGTCGAGCGCCAGGACGCCGCCGATGGCGTCACCACCCGCATGACCCTGCACGACAACAAGCAGCTGAGCGCCTCGAACTGCCTGATCGGCGAGGGCCTTACGCGGGTCTGGACGGTGCTGGACTATTCCAGCTGATCTTTCTTCGGTTGACCTCAGGCGCTGGCCGCCGCTTTGCGTTCCTCGGAGGTGATGCGCTGGCAGATCTCGATGATTTGTTCACGCATCCAGCGGTTGGCGGGATCCTGATCGGTACTTTCATGCCAGTACAAGTGGGTCTCCAGCGAGGGGATGCCGGCCACCGGCAGTTCACTGAAGTACAGGTCGTTGTCGCGGGCGAAACGTTCCGGCACGGTGATCGCCATGTCGGTATCGCGCATCACCCGGCAGGCCATCAGGTAGTGCTGCGAGCGCAAGGCGATACGCCGCTGAATGCCCATCTTGCCCAGCGCCAGGTCGACATAGCCCAGGCCGCTGCGGCGGCTGGAGATCTGAATGTGGGTCAGTGACAGGTAGGCTTCCAGGCTGAGCTTTTCCTTGGCCAGCGGGTGCCCGTGACGCATGGCGCAGACATAGCGGTCCTCCATCAATTTGACGTGACGCACCTGCGGGTCGATGTTCAGCGGCGCATCCACGGCGAAGTCCAGTCGGCCGGCAGCCAGTTCCTTGGTGGTTTCACGGCGCTTTACCAGCATGCTTTCGATGGTCACGCTCGGCGCCTGGCGGCGCAGACGCTGGAACAGCGGCGGCAGCACCACCGCCTCGGTGAGGTCGGTCATGCTGATGCGAAAGCTCTTGGTCGCCTGGGCCGGGTTGAAGGTGCGGCTTTCCTGCACCGAGATGCGCAGCTGCTGCAAGGCGTTGCGCACCGGCGTGATGATGTTCTGCGCCATTGGCGTGGGCACCATGCCCTGGGCGGTGCGCACGAACAATGGGTCGTTGAAGGTCTCGCGCAGACGGGCCAGTGCGTTGGATACCGCCGGCTGAGTGATGCCGACGATCTGCCCGGCGCGGGTGAGATTGGCTTCGGTGTAGATGGCGTCGAAGACCACGAAAAGATTGAGATCGACATTATTCAGGTTCATGCCTGAGCGACTCCGCAGTTGTTCTTGTGGGCCGATCTTATATCGGTGATGAATGTTAATACACGCCGAAAATAGCGTCGATTTATGACCCGCCGTCCACTAGGATCCGTGGCACACAGAAATGCAGTCGAGGTGTGCCGTGGATTTCGCCTATTCCCCCAAGGTTCAGCAACTGCGCGAGCGCGTTACCGCGTTTATGCAGAATCATGTCTATCCGGCCGAGGCCGAGTTCGAGCGTCAGGTTGCCGAAGGTGATCGCTGGCAGCCGACTGCGATCATGGAGCAGCTCAAGGATCGCGCCAGGGGCGAGGGGCTGTGGAACCTGTTCCTGCCTGATTCCGAGCTGGGCGCGGGGCTGACCAATACCGAATACGCGCCGCTGGCAGAGATCATGGGCAGCTCGCTGATCGGAGCCGAGCCGTTCAACTGCGCAGCGCCCGATACCGGCAACATGGAAGTGCTGGTGCGCTACGGCAGCGAAGCGCACAAGCGCCAATGGCTCGAGCCGCTGCTCAGCGGCGAGATTCGTTCGGCCTTCGCCATGACCGAGCCGGGCGTTGCTTCGTCGGACGCCACCAACATGCAGGCCACGGCCGTTCGTGATGGCGATCAATGGGTGATCAATGGCCGCAAGTGGTGGACCTCGGGCGCTTGCGACCCACGTTGCAAGATCATGATCTTCATGGGCCTCAGCAATCCGGATGGCCCACGCCACCAGCAGCATTCGATGATTCTGGTGCCCATGGACACGCCCGGCGTGAAGGTGCTGCGCCCGCTGCCGGTGTTCGGTTATGACGATGCTCCCCACGGTCACGCCGAAGTGCTGTTCGAGGACGTGCGCGTGCCGTACAGCAACGTGCTGCTCGGTGAGGGCCGCGGCTTCGAAATCGCCCAGGGCCGCCTTGGCCCAGGCCGCATTCACCATTGCATGCGTTCCATCGGCATGGCGGAACGGGCGCTGAAACTGATGTGCGAGCGCGCCCTCGAACGCACGGCGTTCGGCAAGCCGCTAGCGCGCCTGGGCGGCAATATCGACCTGATCGCCGAGTCGCGCATGGAGATCAATATGGCGCGCCTGCTCACGCTCAACGCGGCGTACATGATGGATACCGTCGGCAACAAGGTGGCGGCCAGCGAGATTGCGCAGATCAAGGTGGTGGCGCCGAATGTGGCGTTGAAGGTGATCGACCGCGCCATTCAGATCCATGGCGGGGCAGGGGTCAGTGGTGATTTTCCGCTGGCCTACTGGTACGCCATGCAGCGTACCCTGCGCCTAGCCGACGGCCCGGATGAGGTGCACCGTGCGGCCATTGGCAAGTACGAGCTGGGCAAGTATCTGCACAAAGCCTGAGGGGCTAGCTGCCCGGCTCCTTGCCGGCGTCGGGCACCAGGCTCAGTCGCTCGCCGTTCAGGCGCATGTGCAGCTGCGCCGCGACGGCGCGGGCGGCGCCTTCATCGTCGAACATCAGCGTGCGCTTGCCCAGGCGCACGCACCAGCGCACGCCGTCCGGCTTTTCCAGTCGCTCAAGCTGCACGTCTCTTTCGTTCACGTCGTCTCGGCAGGCTTCTTGTCGCGGGTTTTCAGCAGCGACAGGATGACGCCACCGAACAGCACGCCCATGGTAACGCCGAGCGAGAGCAAAGCGGGAACCTTGATGAAACCGTGCAGGAAAATCTTGCAGCCGATGAACATCAGCACGATTGCCAGCGCGTACTTCAGATAAACGAAACGGTGCATCAGTGCGGCCAGGGCGAAATACAGTGCGCGCAGGCCGAGGATGGCGAAGATGTTCGAGGTGTAGACGATGAACGGATCCTGGGTGATGGCGAACACCGCCGGCACGCTGTCCACCGCGAACACCAAATCCGCCAGCTCGATGAGCACCAGAGCGAGCAGTAGCGGCGTGGCGAACATCAGCATCTTGCCGCTGACGGGATCCTTCTGTCGCACCAGAAATTTGCCGCCATGCAGGTCGTCGGTGACACGGATGTGCTTGCGCAGGAAGATCAGCAGCTTGTTTTGCGACAGATCCGGATGCTCGTCGTGGTCCTTGCTGAACAGCATCTTGATGCCGGTAAACAGCAGAAAGGCGCCGAACACATAGAGGATCCAGTCGAACTGCTGCACCAGAGCGGTTCCCAGGCCGATCATGATCGCCCGCAGCACCACCACGCCGAGGATGCCCCAGAACAGCACGCGGTGCTGGTATTTGCGGGGGATGCCGAAGAAGCCGAGGATCATCGCCATGACGAACACGTTGTCCATCGACAGCGACTGTTCGACCAGAAAGCCCGTGTAGAACTCCAGCGCCTTGGTGGCGCCAAGCTGCCACCAGACCCAGCCGCCAAAGGCCACGCCCACGCTGAAATAGCCCGAGTAGAGCAGCAGGCTCTCGCGCATTTCGATTTCGTGTTGTTCACGGTGCAGCACGCCCAGGTCGAAGACCAGCAGGGCGATGACGATGACCACGAAGGCCAGCCAGAAGTAATACGGGGTGTCGAGAAACGGCGTGAGCATAAAGGCATGTAGAGCTGTCATGGGCCCTCCCTGTCGATGCCTAAGTTGAGATTCAACTTGGTGACTCCGACATCACGATGAGGGCGACTCATCGCCAGAGGGGCCCGGCGTCACTTGCTTGAAAGGCTAGGCCGGATCACGCGTCCGAGCAAGTTTTCGGCCGCGCCTCAAAACGGGTCAGTAGACCCAGACTTCCACGCGGCGATTCTTCAGCCTGCCGCTGTCGCCCTCGTTGTCGGCAACCGGCAGCTCGTCACCCAGGCCGGTGACCTCGCGCATCACCACGCCTTCGCGAACCAGCTCGCGGCGTACCGCCATGGCGCGCAATTTGGAGAGCAGCTCGGCCCGCGCGGGCAGGGCCTTGGGGTCGCCAAAGCCGACCAGCACCACCTTGCTCTGAAGCTTGTCGTGCTCGCGCAGATAGTCGAGCACGCGGTGCAGGTCCTGCTGCGCCTTGTTGTCCAGGCTGGCGCTGCCTTCCTGGAAGCGGAAGTTGACCGACAGACGCTGGGCGTTGCGGGTCAGTTCCTGGTAGGCCGGCGGCATGTCCGCGGTGGCGGCAATTTTCACGGCTTCAACGCTCTGGGCGATGAAGCCGTTCTGGGCGACGATGGCTTGCCCGCGTGGGCTTTGCGCGAACTTGAGCAGGGCCTCGGCCCAGGGATTGCTGCGCTTGGGCGCCGCGTACAGGAACAGGCGGCGCGACAGCGGGTAATCCTCGGTGGCGATCAACGTCACGCTGGGCGCCATCGGCTGCGAGTCGCCGGCAGCGATAGCCACCGCCTTGGCCCTGCGCACATAGGGCAGGCCGATAAAGCCGATGCCGTTGACATCGCTCGCCACCGAGTCGGACAGCTGTTCGCTGGACTCGAAGCGCTTGGCCTCGGCCGAAAGCTGCTTGCCGTTGGCGCTCAGCACCAGTTCCTTGAAGGTGTCGAAAGTGCCGGAATTGTCGTCACGGGCATACAGGTCGATGGCGCCGGAGCGGCCGCCCAGTTGTGCCCAGTCGCTGATCTCGCCGGAAAAGATTTGCGCCAGTTGCAGGGTACTCAAGGCGCTTATGGGGTTGCTTGGGTGTAGCACGATGGCCAGGCCGTCGATTGCGATCACCTGCTCGGCCTCACGGCTCTGCATGTTGCCCAGCGAAGCCAGGCTGGCACTTTCGCTGTCCTTGATCGGCCGTGAGGAGGCCGCCAGCTCGGCGCTGCCCTGGCTGAGCGCAGTGAAGCCGGTGCCCGAGCCGTGGGCGGCGATGGTCACGCTGACCTTGCGACCGGCCGCGTTCAGCGCGCTGACCGTCTGCTCGTTTTCCTGGGTAGCGCTGGTGCGTATGTCATTGAAACCTTGCTCCTGCAACAGGCCCCTGACCAGCGCCGGGCCGAGCTTGGCGCCAATGGTGTTGGAGCCCTGGATGCGTAGCACGGGCTGATCGCCAGCCGGAACGGGCAGGGCGGCGAATGCCGTCCAGGGGCTCAGGTAGAAGACGAAACCGAGCAGCAGAAAGGTCGCCGTGCGGCTCCAGGTTTCACGGTCACAACGGGTTGAGGCGCGCAGCATGCGGCAATCACCTTGCAAGGGATGGCGGAAGTGCTGCGACGATAAGACAGAAAAATGACTACAAGATGACGGTGGGTCAGCCCAGCTGCAGCCAGATTGGCGCGTGGTCCGAGGGCTTTTCCATGCCGCGCAGTTCGTAGTCGATACCCGCGTCCTTGAGGCGATCCTGCAGGGCGCGCGAGGCGAGGATCACGTCGATGCGCAGACCGCGCTTGGGCTCGTCTTCGAAGCCTCGGCTGCGGTAGTCGAACCAGCTGAAACGGTCATCCACCTCGGGGTGCAGCTGACGGAAGCTGTCGACCAGGCCCCAGTTCTTCAGGGTCGCCAGCCACTCGCGCTCTTCGGGCAGGAAGCTGCATTTACCGGTCTTCAGCCAGCGCTTGCGGTTCACCTCGCCGATACCGATGTCGCAATCCTCGGGGGAGATATTGATGTCGCCCATGACGATCAGCGGCTGGTCGTGGGCGAAGCGGTTGCTCAGGAGTGCCTGCAGGTCAGCGTAGAAACGCTGCTTAGCGGGAAACTTGGTTGGGTGGTCGCGGCTTTCGCCCTGGGGAAAGTAGCCGTTCATGACGGTCACAGGGTTGCCGTTGGCGTCGGCATAGGTGCCATAGATGAAGCGGCGCTGGGAGTCCTCACCGTCGTCCGGAAAGCCCTTGGTGATGTCGAGCGGCGCCTGGCGCGACAGCAGCGCGACGCCGTAATGGCCTTTCTGGCCGTGGTAGTGCACGTGGTATCCCAGGGCGCGAATCTCCGCCTCGGGGAACTGGTCGTCGCTGACCTTGGTTTCCTGCAGGCCGATCACATCCGGCTGGTGCTTCTCGATCAGTGCCGCGAGTTGATGCGGGCGGGCGCGCAAGCCATTGATGTTGAAGGAAACGAGTTTCATGTCGGCGATCCTGAGCGTAGCTGGCAGTAAAACAGCGATGCTAGCTGATCGCATCGCCGCACGGCCAGCGCAGCGGGAAATCGTTTCGATACGTACATGCACTGGAATAGAGCGTTTGCCGTGATAGCATCGCCGTCATGAGAGTACTTTCGACCCTCGGCGCGGGATGCGCGCTCATGCTGTTCAGTGCCACGTTGCTCGCCGAGGATGCTCGCCTGGTGGTCAGCGTGCAGCCGGCCAACAATGCCCTGAAGAGCAACGTCGAAGGTTATATCGGCAACCTTGGCGAGCGTGACGCCGAAGCCCTGCAACGCCTGCGCCGTGTGGTCGAAGGCCAGGCCGAAAAAGCCGCCCAGGCGCTCGGCTATTACCAGGCGCAGATCAGCACCGAAGTCATCGAGCAAACGCCGCCGCGCCTCAACGTACGTATCGTGCCCGGCGAGCCGGTACGCCTGGGCAACGTCACCGTGCGTATCGACGGCCCCGCTTCGCAAATGCGCGCCTTCCAGTTACCCAAGGACGCTCAGCTCACATCGGGTGCGCGGCTCAATCACGGCCGCTACGAGGCCGCCAAACGGCATATTCAGAACATGGCGTCGCGCTACGGTTTCTTCCGCGGGCGCTTCACGCAGCAAAGCCTGCGCATCAACCCCCAGGCCGGTGTGGCCGATATCGAGCTGGTCTACGACAGCGGCCCGCGCTACACCCTGGGCCAGGTCAGCTTCGACGGCGACATGCCCTTCGATGACGAGCTGCTGCAGCGCATGGTGCCGTTCCCGGCGGACACGCCCTATGACTCCGAGCGGATCGCCGAGCTGTATGAGGCGCTGCGCTCCAGCGGTTACTTCGAGTCGGTGCGTGTCGATGCCAGCCCCACGGTGGCCGAGCAGCAGGTGATACCGGTCAAGGTCCATCTGCAGACCCGCCTGCCGCGCACCATGGGGCTGGGCCTGGGTTTTTCCACCGACGTTGGCCCGCGCGGTCGCATCCAGTGGGAGCGCCACTGGGCCAACCCGCAGGGCCACAGTTATGGCGCGGAAATGGAGCTGTCGGCGCCGCGGCAGAATGTCGGCCTGTGGTACGACATTCCCGGTAATCCGCCGATGACCGACAAGCTGCGTCTGGCCGGCGGTTATCAGTATGAAGAACTGGCCAACACCGACAGCCTCAGCCGTCTGCTGACCGTCGGCCCGGAGTGGCACAGCAAGCTCGACAGTGGCTGGCAGCGGGTGATTTCCCTGAAATGGCAGCGCGAAGAATACCGCCTCGGCGACGACTCGGGCCTAAGTACGTTGTTGATGCCGGGTATCAGTTATTCGTACCTGCACAGCGACAGCCGCATCGACCCCAACAACGGCTATCGCCTGCAGTTTGATGCCTCGGTTGCCAAGGAAGGGCTGCTCTCCGATTCCGATGTGGTGCACGGCAACGTGCTGGTCAAGGGCCTGACCACGCTCTGGCAGAACCACCGCTTTCTCGCTCGCGCACAATTCGGCGGCACCGAATCCAAGGGCTTCAACTCCTCGGTGCCGCCGTCGCTGCGTTTCTTCGCTGGTGGCGATCAGAGCGTGCGCGGCTATGACTATCAGAGCCTGTCGCCGGAGAACAATGATGGCGATCGCATCGGCGGGCGCTATATGGTCGCGGCCAGCGCCGAGTATCAGTACAGCATCCTCGACAAGTGGCGCGTGGCGACCTTCTACGACACTGGTAACGCCTTCAATTCCCTGCAGATGCCATCGTTGAAGAGCGCCGTGGGTATCGGCGTGCGCTGGGTGTCGCCGGTCGGGCCGCTGCGCCTGGATCTGGCCCATCCGCTGGATGACGAAGGCGGCGTGCGCCTGCACTTTTCCATGGGGCCGGAACTGTGAGGGGTGCGCTGAAATACACCGGCTTGAGTCTGGCCGGACTGCTGGCGCTGCTCGTGTTGCTGCTGATTTGGGTGCTGGGCACAGCCGCCGGCAGCCGCTTTACGCTGGGCCTGGTGCCGGGGCTTGTGGTCGACGGATTCGAGGGGCGCCTGGGCGGTCACTGGACGGCCGAGCAAGTGCACTGGCAGCAGGGCGACGATCAGGTACTGGTCCACCAGGCGCAATTCGACTGGTCGCCGTCATGCCTGCTGCGCCTGACGCTGTGCATCGACACGCTGCGCAGCGAACGCATCGAGCTGAGTTTCGCGCCCAGCGAGGCGCCGCCAAGCGACGAGCCTTTCAGCCTGCCGCAGCTGAACCTGCCACTGGCGCTCGAGCTCGGCGAGGTGTGGCTCGGCAGCCTGCAGCTCAATGGCGCCGATCAGCTGCAAGGCCTCGAACTCGCCGCGGACTGGGCCAGCGAAGGGCTGAACATCAGTCGCTTGCATGTGCAGCGCGACGAGCTGGTCGTCGACCTGCACGGCTATGTGCAACCCAGCGGTGAATGGCCGCTGAAGCTCAAGGGCAGCGCTGTGCTGCCGGCACCCGGTGACGAGCCCTGGAACCTGGCGCTAGAGATCGAGGGTGAGCTAATTCAGGGCCTGGCGCTGTTCGTGGATAGCTCCGGTTATCTGGCGGGCCGCCTGAGCGGCGAGGTGCAACCGCTGGCCGAGCATATTCCGGCGCGGCTCTCGTTGAGGGTCGATGGTTTTAAGGCCGTCGAATCGTTGCCCGAGACTCTGCGCCTCAATGGTGTGGCGCTGCGGGCTGGTGGCAACCTGCAGGACGGCTACCAGGTTCACGGTATCGGCTTGCTGCCCGCCGATGGTGCCGTGGTGGCGCTGTCGCTGGACGGCCGCGTCGATGCCAAGGGTGCGGATATCGAGAATCTCAGCCTGTCAGCCGGCCCCGGCGAGCGCTTGGCCGTCAACGGACGCCTCGACTGACAGGACGGCTTCAGCGCCGATACCCATATCGACTGGGAGAACTTCCCCTGGCAGCGCCTCTATCCCATGGGCGAAGCGCCGCCCGTGACGCTGAAAAAGTTGACCGGTGATCTGGCCTACGACAATGGCAATTACCTGGGCAACCTGTCCGCGGCGCTGGATGGCCCGGCCGGCGCCTTTGAAGTGCAGACGCCATTGAGCGGCGACCTGCAGCAGATCCATCTGCCGCAACTGCAGGTGCGCGCCGGTCAGGGCAAGATCGATGGCCAGCTCACCGTCGGTTTCGCCGAGGCGGTGCGTTGGGATGCGCAATTGCAGGTCAGCGACTTCGACCCGGCCTACTGGGTCGCCGAGCTGCCAGGGCGTATCGCCGGGCCGATTCGCAGCAAGGGCCAGTTGCTCGACGGGCGCCTGGAGCTGACCGGCGATCTGGACCTGCAAGGCCGCCTGCGGGGCCGGCCGGCGCAACTGCAAACCCAGGTGGCCGGTGCTGGCGAGCGCTGGGATGTGAGCACGCTCAGCCTGCGCCTGGGCGATAACCGCATCGACGGCAGCGGCCAGCTGGATCAGCGCCTGCAGGGCCAGCTGCGCATCGCCCTCAACCGCCTCGGCCAGTTGTGGCCCGGGCTGCAAGGCCAGGCTAATGGTCGCCTGGATCTGGCCGGCAGCCTGCAAGCGCCACAAGGCACCTTCACCTTGAACGGCCAATCACTGGCCTTCGAGCAAACCCGCCTGAGGCAGCTGGGTGTGGACGCCACCCTGGATGGCAACGGCCAGGCCAAACTGCAATTGCGCGGGCAGGGCATCGCCAGCGGCGACAGCCAGTTTGGCAACCTGACGGTCAACGGCGCCGGCAATCAGCGTCAGCAGCAGATGGACCTGAGCCTGCAGGGGCCACAACTGCAAACCAGTCTGGCGCTGGATGGCACCCTGGATAAAGGCGACTGGCGCGGTCGTCTGAGCCGCGTCGAGATCCAGGCCGGTGGCCAGGACTGGCGTCTGCAGGCACCTGCCTCACTGGTGCGCCTGGCCAGCGGCGAAATCGACCTGGGCGCCCACTGTCTGCGCTCCGGCGCGGCCAGCCTGTGCGGGGAGAATCAGCGCCTGCAGCCGGAACCCAAGATCCGCTATCGTCTGGCCGACTTCCCGCTCGACAGCCTGTCGCCCTGGTTCCCGAAGGACTTCGCCTGGCAGGGCACGCTGGATGCCGACGTGCACCTCGACCTGCCGTCTGCCGGCCCCAATGGCCGCGTGGTGGTGGATGCCGGCAGTGGCATCTGGCGCGTGCGCGATCAGGATCAGTGGGTGGATTTCAGCTACGACAGCCTGCGCCTGAGCAGCGAACTGCGGCCCCAGCGTATCGACAGCGAGCTGAGCCTGCGTGGTCCGCGCATCGGCGAGCTGTCGGTGCAGGCGCAGCTCGACCCGCGGCCGGACAACAAACCGCTGTCCGGCCAGTTCCGCTTGAGCGGCCTCGATCTGGCGATCGCGCGGCCGTTCGTGCCCATGGTCGAGCGCCTGACCGGTCAACTGAACGGCAGCGGCACGCTGTCCGGCGATCTGCTCAAACCCCTGGTCAACGGCCAGCTGGCGCTCAGCGACGGTGAAGTGTCCGGCGGAGAGTTGCCGACCAGCTTCGAGGACCTGCAGGTGCGCGTGCTGATCGCTGGCGAAAGCCTGCAGCTCAACGGCGGCTGGCGCAGTGGCAACAAGGGGCAGGGCACGCTGGACGGCGCGCTGGCCTGGAGTGGCCCGCTGAATGGCAACCTGAACGTCAAGGGCAGCAGCCTGCCGGTCAACGTCGAGCCGTACGCGAATCTGGAGATGGCACCGGACATGCAGGTGCGTCTGGCCGATGATCAGCTGTCGGTCAGCGGTAAAGTATCGATTCCCCGCGGCAAGATCGTGGTGCGCGAGTTGCCACCGTCCACCGTAAAGGTCTCCGACGATGCGGTGATCGTCGGCGAAGACCCTCGGGAAAAGCAGCCGGTGGCGATCAGTATGGACATCGACGTGGACGTCGGCAGTGACAAGCTGACCTTCAGCGGTTTCGGACTCAACGCTGAGCTGGCTGGACAGGTGCACATCGGCGATGACCTCGATACCCGCGGCGAGCTGAACCTCAACAAGGGCAACTTCCGCGGCTACGGTCAGCGCCTGACCATCCGACGTGCGCGTCTGCTGTTCGCTGGGCCGATCGACCAGCCGTTCCTGGATATTGAAGCGATTCGCAAGGTCGACGACGTAGTGGCCGGGCTGCGCCTGACCGGCAGCGCCGATCAGCCACGCACCGAGGTGTTCTCCGAGCCGGCCATGAGCCAGGAACAGGCGCTGTCCTATCTGGTACTAGGGCGCCCGCTGTCGAGCGGCAGCGAGGACAACAACATGCTTGCCCAGGCGGCATTGGCTCTCGGCGTGGCCGGCAGTTCCGGGGTCACCGGCTCGGTCGCCGAGAGCCTGGGCATTCAGGACTTCCAACTGGACACCGACGGCAGCGGCCGCAGCACCAGCGTGGTGGCCAGTGGCAACTTGTCCGAGCGCTTGAGCCTGCGTTACGGCGTCGGCGTATTCGAGCCGGTCAACACCGTGGCGCTGCGTTACGCGCTGACGCGACGCCTGTATCTGGAGGCTGCCAGCGGCCTGGCCAGCTCTCTTGACCTGTTCTACAAGCGCGATTTCTAGGCCGGTAGCCGGCGGCTCACGGCGCCAAGATAAGCGTTTGCGGGCCGCTGTTACTGGCGTAGGATGACCGCTCCTGCGTGTTTCCAACCATCAAGAGAAGGATCGTTTCATGGCACAAGTAACCCTGCGCGGTAACCCGGTTGAAGTCGCTGGCCAGTTGCCGCAAGTCGGTCAGCAAGCGCCGGCATTCACCCTGGTTGGCGCTGGCCTGGCTGACGTCAGCCTGAGCAGCCTGGCGGGCAAGCGCAAAGTGCTGAACATTTTTCCAAGCGTCGACACTCCGACCTGCGCCACCTCGGTACGCAAGTTCAACGCCGAGGCCGGCAAGCTGGAGAACACCGCGGTGCTGTGCATCTCGGCCGACCTGCCGTTCGCCCAGGCGCGCTTCTGCGGTGCCGAAGGCCTGGAAAACGTCCAGAATCTGTCGACCATGCGCGGCGCCGAGTTCCTCAAGGACTACGGCGTAGCCCTGAGCTCCGGCCCGCTGGCTGGCGTGGCAGCCCGCGCCGTGGTGGTGCTCGATGAGAACGACAAGGTGCTGCACAGTGAGCTGGTCGGCGAAATCGCTGACGAGCCAAACTATGACGCGGCCCTGGCTGCGCTGAAGTAAGCCAACCGCGTTACCCGAAACGGCCTGCCTTGCGCAGGCCGTTTTCGTTTCAGAGGTTCAGCGTCTGCATTGACCCTGGCGTGTAGCGTTCACCGGCGACGGCCTTAGCAGGAAAGATATCGTCCAGCGCCGCCACCTCATTCATGCTCAACTCGATCTCCAGCGCCGCCAGATTTTCATCCAGATAGCGGCGGCGCTTGGTGCCGGGGATCGGCACAATGTCCTCGTCCTTAGCCAATACCCAGGCGAGCGCCAGTTGTGCAGCGCTGATGCCCTTGTCGGCAGCCATGCTCTGCACCTTGGCAACCAGTTGCAGGTTTCTGGCGAAGTTCTCGCCCTGAAAGCGCGGATTGTGGCGACGGAAATCATCGGCCTCAAAATCGTCAGGGCTCTGCAGCGCACCGGTCAAGAAGCCTCGGCCAAGTGGACTGTAAGGCACGAAGGCGATGCCCAGTTCCCGGCAGGTTGCCAGCACGCCGTTTTCTTCGGGGTCGCGGGTCCACAGCGAATACTCGGTTTGTACTGCTGTGATGGGGTGTACCGCGTGGGCGCGACGCAGGGTGGCCGGTGCCACTTCGCTGAGGCCGATATGGCGGATTTTGCCTTGAGCGACCAGCTCGGCAAGCGCACCGACAGTCTCTTCGATGGGGACAGCGGGATCGATGCGATGCTGGTAGTACAGATCCAGATAATCCGTGCCCAGGCGTTTCAGGCTGCCCTCGATGGATTGGCGCACATAATCGGGATGACCGCTGACGCCACGCTTGTGCGGGTCTTTGGCGTCGCGAAGGATGCCGAACTTGCTGGCCACGAAGGCCTGCTGGCGACGGCCGGCCAGGGCGCGGCCCAGTAGCTGTTCGTTGGTGTGCGGGCCGTACATATCGGCGGTGTCGAGGAAGTTCAGGCCGCGCTCGAGGGCATGGTGAATGGTGGCGATGGACTCACGGTCGTCACGGTCGGCCGTGTAGAAGTCGCTCATGCCCATGCAGCCCAGACCAATGGCTGAAACCTGAGGGCCGTTGTGGCCCAGTTGGCGGGTTTTCATCTTCAGCTCCTGTAAATGAGTGGAGCCAAGAGTTTGGTTGTTGCAGGTTTGCAGATAAACTGGCTAAAAATGCATGCACTATTCGGTTTTGGAAAATAATCAGTTATGGATCGCTTGCTTGCCATGCAGGTTTTCACGCGCATCGTCGAACTCGGCGGTTTTGGCAAGGCGGCCGACAGCCTGGGGCTACCCCGGGCTTCGGTGACGCAACTGATCAAACAGCTTGAGAAGCACCTGGGCGCGCAACTGCTGCAGCGTACCACCCGACATGTCAGCCCTACGCTCGATGGCAGCGCCTACTACGAGCGCTGCCTGGCCGTGCTGGCGGATATTGACGACGCCGAGTCGCTGTTCTCCGATGCCCGCGCCAACCCGCAAGGTCGTTTGTGCGTTGATCTGCCGGCCTCGATCAGCCACCGCGTGGTGATACCTTCGTTACCCGCGTTCTTTGCGCGCTACCCGCGTATCGAGCTGCAGATTGGCGCAAGTGACAGGCCGGTCGATCTGGTCCGTGAGGGCATCGACTGCGTGGTGCGCGCCGGTGCTGTGCATGATGTCAGCCTGGTCGCTCGGCCGCTGGCGCGGTTGCCGCAGGTTACCTGTGCAAGCAGCGCCTATATCGAGCGGCATGGCTTGCCGCGGGACTTGGACGAACTGTTAAGTAAGCATCAGGCGGTCAACTATGTGTCGCCGCTGACTGGCCGGCATTTTCCCTTCGATTTCATGGTGGCCGGCGAGCGTCGGGAACTGCAGATGCCCGGCTATATGGCGATCAGCAGCTCGGAAGGCTACGTGGCCGCCTGTGAGGCTGGTATGGGCATCATCCAAGCGCCGCTGTACCACGTGCGCGAGCAATTGCGCGCCGGCACGCTGCTCGAGGTGCTGCCCGAGTACATGCCCGCGCCGATTGAGTTGGCGGCTCTGTACCCACCGCATCGCCAGCTGTCGCGGCGGGTGCGGGTGTTCGTCGATTGGCTGGTCGAGCTGTTCGGGCAGGCCGATCTGCATCGCCAATAGGGCAAGCTGCCTAGGGTCTGTTGCCGTTTCACGCACGGCTGCGCCGGAGCCCGTTTTGTCGCGAGGCAAGGCACGAGCCGCGAAGTTTAGCTAGCTAAATGAGCCGGCGAGAAACGCCGCATCGCGACAAAACGGGCCCGGCCCTAAGGGTTGTGCGGGAAATCTCGCCATGCGTCGTTGGAGGACTTGGCAAGGGAAAACGCGGACGGCTAGTCCATTCCCTGCGTCCTCCGCCTAGCGGATCGCCGCCCGGCCTGGCGAGATTTCTCGCGACAACGCGGCTCGCGTTGAAACGGCAACAGACCCTAGCTCAATGCGCCTTGTTCAGCGCGGCAGTGACCAGCCGGCGCAGACGGTTGGCCACCGGCGACAGCTCGCGACCTTTGACCAGCAGCAGGTAGTAGGGCGACATCTCGATAGTCATGTTCAGCGGCAGCACCTTGAGTTTGGCGCCGACCTGATCGCCGAGCAGCAGGTCCGGCACTTCGCTGGCCAGCGGCGCGATGGCCGATGACGACACCAGGATGGCAATCATCGCCAGGAGCGAAGTGGTGTTGGTGATGTTGGTCGGCAGCGGGGCGCCGGCGCTGAGAAAGGCGGTTTCCATCGCCTCGCGGATCGGCGCGCGGTGGCTCTGCATGACCCATTCGTAGGGCGACAGGTCGCGCAGCGTCACCTGGTCGACGTTGGCCAGCGGGTGATCCTGGCGCACGATCAGCTTGAGGGTTTCGGTGCGCGCCGGGTAGATCTCGAAATCCGTCGGGTTGACGCCGCGGGGCAGGCGGGCCAGCACGAAATCGTTCTTGCCGCTGGCCAGGTCATGCACCAGCTCGTCACTGGCGGCGACGTTGACGTGCACGTCGGCGCGCGGCGAGATGGCCTTGAGCTGGCGAATCGCCGGGATCACGAAACCCACCGCTGCACCGGTCACCGCGCCGACCGTGGTCATGCCGCCTTCACCGCGTTTGAGCTCTTCAACATCCTGGGCCAGGTCGCGCAGCTCCACCAGCATGTTGTGTGCACGACGTGCCAGGGCTCGGCCGATCAGCGTTGGCACCATGCCCTTGGCGTGGCGCTCGAACAGCCGCGCGCCAAGGGTGTGTTCGATGTCGGCGAGCATGCGCGACGCCGCTGGCTGGGTGACGGTCAGCTCGTCGGCGGCCAGGCCGAGCTGGCCGTGCTCGGCGATCGCGGCGATCAGCCGCAGTTGCGGGATCTTCAGATGGCGGGCAATTCCGATATCCATGGTGGTGCTCGTTGTTGTCGTTGTGGGAGCGAGTGTGCGCCCGAGCGCAGATACTGTCGATCAGCTGCATAACAATTTTGGTATGCAGTTGAGCGAAATATGAATTTGCCTGATATGCGGTGTGCTTCTATCGTCAGCTCTGCTTTGAGCTCTTCGTTGCCCCAACAACAATAAATCGCGATGTCGCGCGTCCCTGAGCGCGCCAGGCGTCGCCAGGAGAAGCTGAATGAACACCATCCGTAAACTCGTGGCCGCCATGGCCATGGGCGCCACTCTGGTCAGCGCTGCATCGGTTGGCGCTGCCGAAAAGGGCTTCGTGGGTATCGCGATGCCGACCAAGTCGTCCGCGCGCTGGATCGACGACGGCAACAACATGGTCAAGCAGCTGGAGAAAGCCGGCTACAAGGCCGACCTGCAGTACGCCGAAGACGACATTCCCACCCAGGTCTCGCAGATCGAGAACATGATGGTCAAGGGCGTCAACGTCCTGGTCATCGCTGCCATCGATGGCACCACCCTGACCAACGCCTTGGAAAACGCCGACGCTGCCGGCATCAAGGTGATCGCCTATGACCGCCTGATCCGTGACAGCGAATACGTCGACTACTATGCGACCTTCGACAACACCAAGGTTGGCGTGCTGCAGGCCGAATCCCTGGTCAAGGGCATGCAGGCGCGCGGCAAGGGTCCGTACAACGTCGAGCTGTTCGGTGGCTCGCCGGACGACAACAACGCCTACTTCTTCTACAACGGCGCCATGTCGGTGCTGCAGCCGCTGATCGACAAGGGCGAGATCAAGATCCTTTCCGGCCAGACCGGCATGGGCAAGGTCGGCACCCTGCGTTGGGACGGCGCTACCGCCCAGGCACGCATGGATAACCTGCTGTCCGCCAACTACACCAAGGAGCGCCTCGATGGCGTGCTGTCGCCCTATGACGGCATCTCCATTGGCGTGCTGTCGTCCCTGAAAGGCGTTGGTTATGGCTCGGGCGACATGCCGATGCCGATCGTCACCGGTCAGGATTCGGAGGTGCCGTCGGTGAAATCGATCCTCGCCGGCGAGCAGTATTCGTCGATCTTCAAGGACACTCGCCAGCTGGCCGAAGTGACCGTCGGCATGGTCAAGGCGCTGCTCGAAGGCAGCGAGCCGCAGATCAACGACACCAAGACCTACGACAACGGCAAGAAGGTCGTTCCGGCCTACCTGCTGCAGCCGGTCACGGTCGACAAGAGCAACTGGGAAAAGGTGTTGATCGACAGCGGTTACTACACCAAGAACCAGATCCAGTAAGCCGCTCTGCCGGCAGCCTCGTCGCTGCCGGCCTTTCACCTCCTTGTTTACCTGAGCATGGCGCGCTCGCTGCGGCTGGCGCGTGCCTTGCGGATGGATAAAGCCATGCAGCAAGACATCATTCTGGAAATGCGCGGCATCACCAAGACGTTCCCCGGCGTGAAAGCGCTCAACAACGTCAATCTGAAGGTGCGACGCGGCGAAATTCACGCCCTGTGCGGCGAGAACGGCGCCGGCAAGTCGACCCTGATGAAGGTGCTCAGCGGCGTGTATCCCCACGGCAGCTACGAAGGCGAGATCGTCTACGAAGGCAAGCCGCTGGCCTTCACCGGCATTCGCGACAGCGAGCGTGAAGGCATCATCATCATCCACCAGGAGCTGGCGCTGGTGCCGCTGCTGTCGATCGCCGAGAACCTGTTTCTCGGTAACGAGATCGCCAGTAATGGCGTGATCGACTGGCCCGAGGTGTACCGGCGCACCGAAACGCTGCTCAAGAAAGTCGGCCTCGACGAGGTCGCCACCACGCCGGTGGAGAAGCTTGGTGTCGGCAAGCAGCAACTGGTGGAAATCGCCAAGGCGCTGGCCAAGGACGTCAAACTCCTGATTCTCGATGAGCCCACCGCGGCGCTGCAGGAAAACGACAGCCAGAAGCTGCTCGACCTGCTGCTGGAGTTTCGCGCCCAGGGGATTTCCTCGATTCTGATTTCCCACAAGCTCAACGAAGTCAGCCGCGTCGCCGACAGCATCACGGTGCTGCGCGACGGCGCCTCGGTGAGCAGCATGGATTGCCATACCGAAGCGGTCAGTGAAGAAACCATCATTCGCGGCATGGTCGGCCGCGACATGGAGAACCGCTACCCGGAGCGCACGCCGCGGATCGGCGAAACCCTGTTGGAGATTCGCGACTGGAACGTCTGGCACCCCGAGTCGGCGTCCCGGCAGATGATCCGCAACGTCAACCTGCGCGTGGCCGCTGGCGAAGTGGTCGGCATCGCCGGGTTGATGGGGGCAGGGCGCACCGAGCTGGCGATGAGCGTGTTCGGCAAGAGCTACGGGCGCAACATCTCCGGCTCCGTACACCTGCGCGGCCAGCCGATCGACGTGTCGACCGTGCGCCGCGCGGTGGACAACGGCATCGCCTACGTCACCGAAGACCGCAAGGCCCTGGGCCTGGTGCTCGACGAGAGCATCCAGTGCAACACCACCCTGGCCAACCTGCCAGGCGTGTCGAAGCACGGGGTGATCGACGAGCACGAGGAGCGCCGGGTCGCCGAGCAGTACCGCGAGGCCATGCACATCCGCACGCCGGGGGTATTCCAGAAGGTGCTCAACCTGTCGGGCGGCAACCAGCAGAAGGTGGTGCTCAGCAAATGGCTGTTCGCCAAGCCCGAGGTGCTGATTCTCGACGAGCCCACCCGCGGCATCGACGTGGGTGCCAAGTTCGAGATCTACAGCTTGATCAACCAGCTCGCCGCCGATGGCAAGGGCGTGATCATCATCTCGTCGGAGATGCCTGAACTGCTGGGCATGTGCGACCGCATCTACGTAATGAACGAAGGCGCCTTCCTGGGCGAACTGGCACGTGAAGAGGCGAGCCAGGAAAAGATCATGTCGATGATCGTCAAGGCGTGAGCGAGGACAACCCAATGGATAACAACAACCAAACCGCACAAACCCAGCAGGCCCAGCCGGCGCGCCCCTCGCTGCTGGGCCACATGAAGAGCCACATCCGCGACTACGGCATGCTGCTGACCCTGGTGGTCATCATGGCGCTGTTCGAGGTGCTCACCGACGGCACGCTGATGCGCCCGGTCAACCTCACCAACCTGCTGCTGCAGAACAGCTACATCATCATCATGGCCCTGGGCATGCTGCTGGTGATCGTCTCGGGGCATATCGACCTGTCGGTCGGCTCGGTGGTCGGCTTCGTCGGCGCCGCCGCGGCGGTGATGATGGTGCAGTGGGGCTGGTCCACCTCGCTGGTGGTGCCGGTGTGCCTGTTGATGGGCTGTCTGATCGGCGCAGCTCAGGGGTACTGGATCGCCTATTGGCAAATCCCCTCGTTCATTGTGACGCTCGCCGGCATGCTGGTGTTTCGCGGCCTGACCCTGGCTGTACTCGACGGCCAATCGATCGGCCCGTTCTCCAGCAGCTTCCAGCTGATGAGCAACGGCTTCATTCCGGACATCTTCGGCGTCAAGCGCCCGAACGTCACAGCTCTGGTGCTCGGTGTGTTCGCTGCCGCGCTGATCATCTACCTGGCGGTACGTGGCCGTCGACGTGCCAAGCGCTACGGCATCGTCGACGAGCCCGGCGTGTTCTTCATCGCCAAGAACCTGCTGATCGCCGGCGCCATCGTCTATATCGCGTATCTCTTGGCCACCTATCGCGGCCTGCCGAACGTGCTGATCATCATGGCCATGCTGATCAGCGCCTACACCTTCCTGACCAACCGCACCACGCTGGGCCGACGCATCTACGCCATCGGCGGCAACGTCAAGGCGGCCAAGCTGTCGGGCATCAACACCGAGCGCCTGACCTTCCTGGCCTTCGTCAACATGGGCATGCTCGCCGCCCTGGCCGGGCTGATCTTCGCCGCGCGCCTCAACACCGCCACGCCCAAGGCTGGCGTGTCGTTCGAGCTGGACGTGATCGCCGCGGTGTTCATCGGCGGAGCTTCGATGTCCGGTGGTGTCGGCAAGATCATCGGCGCAGTGATCGGCGCCCTGATCATGGGCGTGATGAACAACGGCATGTCGATCCTCGGCATCGGCATCGAATGGCAACAGGTGATCAAGGGCCTGGTGCTGCTGGCCGCGGTGATCTTCGACGTGGTCAACAAGAGCAAATCGCGCTGAGGCGCCACCCACCTATTTCCGCAGTACCGCGGGCGCCCGGCAAAGCCGGGCGCCGCGGGATGAACACGAGGTAACAGGCCATGAATAGCCACAATCAACCATCAGGCAAAGCGGTGTACGCCGACCTGGCTGGGCGCACCGTGCTGATTTCCGGTGGCGCCACCGGCATCGGCCGCGCACTGGTCACCGCGTTCGCCAGGCAGGGTGCGCGTACCGCCTTCGTCGATATCGACGACAAGCATGGCAAGGCCCTGGCCAGTGAGCTGACAGAAGCAGGCCACCAGGTGCTGTTCCTGCGCTGCGACATCACCGATGTGAAGGCCTATCAGGCGGCCATCCACAAGGTGGCTGAGCAGTTCGGGCCGATCACCGCGCTGCTCAACAACGCAGCCAATGACGTGCGCCACGCCCTGGATTCGATCAGCGTCGAGCGCTTCGACGAGCTGATCGCCGTGAACCTGCGTCACGCCACCTTCGCCACTCAGGCTGTGGTGCCGATGATGCGCCAGGCTGGCGGCGGCGCGATCATCAACTTCGGCTCGGTGGGCTGGATGATGGCCTCGGCCGGCTACCCGGTATACGCAGCGAGCAAGGCCGCCACCCACGGCCTGACCCGTGGCCTGGCGCGGGAGCTGGGCAAGGAGCGGATTCGCGTTAACACCCTGGTTCCTGGCTGGGTGATGACCGACAAGCAGTTGGCCATGTGGGTCGACGAAACGGCCAAGGAGCAGATTCGCCAGAACCAGTGCATGCCCGGCCAGTTGCTCCCCGAGCATATCGCCGACATGGCGCTGTTCCTGGCATCCGATGCGGCAGCGATGTGCACCGCACAGAACTTCATCGTTGATGGGGGTTGGGTATGAGTACCTTCAAACCGGCAGTCTGGCCGCGCAAACTGCGTTCTACCGAATGGTTCGGCGGCGACTCGCGTGACCACATCTATCACCGCAGCTGGATGAAGAACCAGGGCCTGCCGGCCGACCTGTTCGACGGCCGCCCGGTGATCGGCATCTGCAACACCTGGTCGCAGCTCACGCCGTGCAACGCGCACCTGCGTGATCTGGCCGAGCGGGTCAAACACGGTATTTATGAAGCCGGCGGCCTGCCGCTGGAGTTCCCGGTGTTCTCGGCTGGCGAGAGCTCGCTGCGACCGACCGCGATGATGTACCGCAACATGGCGGCGATGGACGTCGAGGAGGCACTACGCGCCAACCCGCTGGACGGCGTGGTGCTGCTGGCCGGTTGCGACAAGACCACGCCGGCACTGCTGATGGGCGCCGCCAGCGTCGATATTCCGGCCATCGTGGTGTCCGGGGGGCCGATGCTCAACGGCTGGTTCCGTGGCGAGCGGGTTGGCTCGGGTACCGCGCTGTGGCAGATGTCCGAAGACATCAAGGCCGGCAAGATGAGCCGCGAGGACTTCCTCGAGGCCGAGCAGTCGATGTCCCGCTCGCCGGGCTCGTGCAACACCATGGGCACCGCCAGCACCATGGCCAGCATGGCCGAAGCGCTGGGCATGGCGCTGTCCGGCAACGCAGCGATTCCGGCGGTGGACAGCCGCCGCCGGGTGGTCGCGCACCTGACCGGGCGGCGCATCGTGCAGATGGTCAAGGACGACCTGAAACCGTCCGACATCATGACCCGCCAGGCCTTCGAGAACGCCATCCGCGTCAACGGCAGCATCGGCGGCTCGACCAACGCGGTGATCCACCTCTTGGCCATCGCCGGTCGCGTCGGCGTCGATCTGACTCTGGATGACTGGGACCGTCTCGGTCAGGACATTCCAACCATCGTCAACCTGATGCCCTCGGGCAAATACCTGATGGAAGAGTTCTTCTACGCCGGCGGCCTGCCGGTGGTGATCCGCATGCTCGGCGAGGGCGGCAAGCTGCACAAGAGCGCACTGACCGTGTCCGGCGAAACCATCTGGGAAGAGGTCAAGGGCGTTCGCAACTGGAACGAGGATGTCATCCGCCCGGTGGACAAGGCGCTTACCGCCAAGGGCGGCATCGCCGTGCTGCGCGGCAACCTGGCGCCCCGTGGCGCGGTTCTCAAGCCCTCGGCGGCTTCGCCGCACCTGATGCAGCACCGTGGCCGCGCCGTAGTGTTCGAAGACATCGACGACTACAAGGCGAAGATCAACGACGAGAGCCTGGATATCGACGAAAACTGCGTGATGGTGCTGAAGAACTGTGGCCCGCGCGGTTATCCGGGCATGGCTGAAGTGGGCAACATGGGCCTGCCGCCCAAGGTGCTGCGCAAGGGCATCACCGACATGGTGCGCATTTCCGATGCACGCATGTCCGGCACGGCCTACGGCACCGTGGTGCTGCACACCACGCCGGAAGCGGCGGCCGGCGGCCCGTTGGCGGTGGTGCGCGATGGCGACATGATCGAACTCGACGTAGACGCCCGACGCATCCATCTGGATATCACCGATGAAGAACTGCGCCAGCGCCTGGCCGAGTGGAAGCCCACCGTCGAGGCACCAACCAGTGGCTACATCAAGCTGTTCCACGATCACGTGGAGGGCGCCGACAGCGGCGCGGACTTCGACTTCCTCAAGGGCTGCCGTGGCGCCGGCATTCCCAAAGACAGCCATTGAGCAGGAGAGGGCGGCGCACATGAGCGAGGTCAGCTGGATCGCCGTCGACTGGGGCACCACGCAATTGCGCGCCTGGGCGCTGTCGGCTGACGGTGAGGTGCTGCAGCACGCTGCGTCGGCGCGGGGCATGGGCAGTCTGGCAGTGGATCAGTTCGAAGGTGCGCTGCTCGAGCTGATCGACGGCTGGCTGCCGGTCGACCGCGTCACCGAGGTGGTCGCCTGCGGCATGGTCGGCGCCCGCCAGGGCTGGCGTGAGGCGCCCTATGCCGAGGTGCCCTGTGCGCCCCAGTCCATGGCGCGAATGATCAGCCCTGAGGTGCACGATGGGCGCATTCGCGTGTCGATCATCCCCGGGCTGTGCCAGCGTGCGCCGGCCGATGTGCTGCGCGGCGAGGAAACCCAGATCGCTGGTCTGCTGGTCGAGTGGCCGGATTATCACGGGCTGGTCTGCCTTCCCGGCACCCACAGCAAATGGGCCGAGGTGCGGGGTGGCAAGGTGCTGAGCTTCCAGACCTTCATGACCGGCGAGCTGTTCGCGCTGCTCAGCGGCCAATCGGTGCTGCGCCACGGCATGCAGGGCAATCATCCTTTGGATCGTTCGGCTTTCGATGCGGGGCTGCATGCCGCGACCGAACGCCCGCTGCTCGGCGCGCTATTCGGCCTGCGTGCCGAAAGCCTGCTCGAAGGGCTGGCCCCGGCCGCGGCGCGCTCGCGCCTGTCCGGTTTGCTGATCGGTCAGGAACTGTCGGGATTGCCTGAACACTGGCAGGGCCTGCCGGTCTGTGTAATCGGTGATGGCGAGGCAGCCGAGCGCTATCGTCACGCCCTGGCGGCCCAAGGCATCAGCGCCCGCACCCTGGGCGCCGAACAGGTCACCCTGGCTGGCTTGGCGGCCGCCCACCAGCACATTCGAGGAGGCATCTAGACATGGCTGCGCCCCCCCCCGGCAGCAACACCACCCGTATCGCCGATTCCCGGGTCTGCACCCTGGGCGAGGGCGTGCTCTGGCATCCGCGGCGCGAGCAGCTGTTCTGGTTCGATATCCTCGGCAAGCGTCTGCTTAGCCAGCAGGATGGGCAGCCGCTGGAATGGGCGCTCGGCGAGAGGGCGTCGGCCGCCGGCTGGATCGACAGCGATCGCCTGCTGATGGCCAGCGAAACGGCGCTGTCGATCTTCGATCTGCGCAGCGGTGCCCGCGAGCGGATCTGCGCCTTGGAAGCGGACAACCCGCTGACCCGCTCCAATGATGGCCGCGCCGACCCCTGGGGTGGTTTCTGGATAGGCACCATGGGCCTCGAAGCCCAGCCCCAGGCTGGCGCCATCTATCGTTATTACCGCGGCGAGCTGCGCCAGCTGTTCGCCGATATCACCATCAGCAACGCCATCTGTTTCTCGCCGGACCGGCGTTTCGGCTATTTCGCCGATACTGAACGCCAGCGCATCTGGCGCCAGGCGCTGGACGAACAGCATGGCTGGCCGAGCGGTGAGCCACAGCTGTTCATCGATGGCCGCGTGGCAGGCCTAAACCCTGATGGCGCGGTGGTAGATGCCTTGGGCCGGCTGTGGAACGCCCAGTGGGGCGCCTCGCGGGTCGCCTGTTACGACAGCAACGGTCAGTTCCTGCAGGCTGTGGCCTTTCCCGCCTCGCAGATCTCCTGCCCGGCATTCGCGGGGCCGGATCTGTCGACCCTGTTCGCCACGTCCGCGCGCGAAGGCATGGAAGACGACCAACTCGCCGCCGAACCCCACGCTGGCAAGTTGTTCGCCGTCGATGTGCCGGTTC
Source organism: Phytopseudomonas straminea (assembly GCF_900112645.1). Taxonomy (GTDB): domain Bacteria; phylum Pseudomonadota; class Gammaproteobacteria; order Pseudomonadales; family Pseudomonadaceae; genus Aquipseudomonas; species Aquipseudomonas straminea. The sequence goes on from NZ_FOMO01000005.1 coordinate 98,363, forward strand.
AGGGGCAGGCCGAACATCAGGTCGTGCTGTAAGCGCAGGCCGCCTTTTCAGGCAACACCAGGCAACATATCCGTAATGCCTGACGAGCCCGAAACAGAGGGGTTATGGGCCGCTGAGTAATGCATTTATCACTTAAATTCAGGTGTGAAGGTAAATAGCCGGTAAAGAGGCTTTGCTTCATGTCGAGGAGTGCTTATCGTTCACGCTCCTCACCCGAAGCGATTGGCCCATGTCTGAAGTAAATGCAGCGTCGAGAACCCCATCCTCCAAACGTCAGTGGCTTATCGGCCTGTTGTTGCTGGCGTTGGTCATCGTGCTGATCTGGTGGTTCTGGCCGAGCAAACAGGAACCCAAGGGTATGCCTGGCTGGGGCTTCGACAACGTACCGGTGCGCATCGCCCAGGTCGAGTCCCGCGATTTTCCCATCGTGCTCAAGGCCCTGGGTACGGTGACCGCCTACAACACCGCCAATGTACGTGCCCGCGTCGACGGTCAGTTGACCAAGGTGCTGTTCAAGGACGGCCAGCCGGTCAAGGCCGGCGACGTTCTGGTGCAGATCGATCCGCGCCCCTACGAGATCGCCCTGCAGCAGGCCCAGGGCACCCTGGCCGAGAACCAGGCCCAGCTGCGCGCCGCCGAAAAGGACCTGGCGCTGTACCGCGGGCTGTTCAAGGAAGACTCCATCGCCCGCCAGACCCTGGACACCCAGGAAGCGCTGGTCAACCAGTACCGCGGCACCCTGCAGAACAACCAGGCGGCCGTGGCCAACGCCAAGCTGAACCTTGATTTCACCAAGGTGCGCGCGCCCATCGACGGCCGCCTGGGCATCCGCCAGGTCGACCTGGGCAACCTGGTGGCGTCCGGCGATACCGACCCCATCGTGGCGATCACCCAGACGCGGCCGATTTCGGTGATGTTCACCCTGCCCGAAGGCGAGCTGCCGAGCGTGCTCAAGCAGGTGCGCGCGGAGCAGAAACTGGTGGTGCAGGCCTGGGATCGCAGCGAGAAGCAGCAGTTGGCCGAAGGCGAGCTGGAGAGCCTGGACAACCAGATCGACACTGCCACTGGTACGGTCAAGCTCAAGGCACGCTTCGAGAACGCCGACGAGATGCTGTTCCCCAACCAGTTCATCAACACCCGCCTGCAGGTCTCGGTGCGCAACGACGCCCTGGTGGTGCCGATAGCCGCCGTGCAGTTCGGCGCCAGCGGCACCTTCGCCTACGTGATCGATGGCGAGGATAAGGTACAGGTGCGCAAGATCAAGGTCGGCCCCAGCGATGGCGAGTTCACGGTGATCGAGGACGGCGTCTCGGCGGGCGAGCGCGTGGTGGTCGAAGGTACCGACCGCCTGCGTGAAGGCAACAAGGTCGAAGTGATCGGCGAGGGCGCCAGCGAGCCACCCGCCACCGGGGAAGCCGCTCCGCGGGTGCGCAGCGCTTCATGAACGTCTCACGCCTGTTCATCCTGCGACCGGTCGCTACCACGCTGATCATGCTGGCGATCTTCTTGAGCGGTGTGATCGCCTACCGTTTGTTGCCCGTTTCGGCGCTACCCGAGGTGGACTACCCGACCATCCGGGTGATGACTCTGTATCCCGGCGCTAGCCCCGACGTGATGACCAGCGCCGTAACCGCGCCGCTGGAGCGCCAGTTCGGGCAGATGGCCGGCTTGCAGCAGATGTCTTCGACCAGCTCCGGTGGCGCCTCGGTGATTACCCTGCGCTTCAACCTGGAAGTGCAGCTGGATGTCGCCGAGCAAGAGGTGCAGGCGGCCATCAATGGTGCCACCAACCTGCTGCCGGGCGACCTGCCGGCGCCGCCGGTGTACAGCAAGGTCAACCCGGCGGACACGCCAGTGCTGACCCTGGCGGTGACGTCCAAGGAAATGCCGCTGCCCAAGGTCAATGACCTGGTTGATACGCGCCTTGCACAGAAACTGGCGCAAACCACCGGCGTCGGCCTGGTATCGCTGGCCGGTGGTCAGCGCCCGGCCGTGCGCATCCGTGTCAATCCCGAGGCCCTGGCGGCCTATGGTCTGAATCTTTCCGATGTGCGCACGCTGATCAACGCAAGCAACGTCAATCAGCCCAAGGGCAACTTCGACGGTCCGACGCGGGTGTCCCAGCTCGACGCCAACGACCAGCTGCGTTCGGCCGACGAATACCGCGACCTGATCCTCTCCTACGCCAACGGTGCAGCGCTGCGCCTGCGCGACGTGGCGGATATCGTCGACGGCGCAGAGAATCAGCGCCTCGCCGCCTGGGCCAACCAGAACAGCGCGGTGCTGGTCAACGTGCAGCGCCAGCCGGGTGCCAACGTCATCGATGTGGTCGATCGCATCCAGGCCCTGCTGCCCAACCTGACCCAGGGTTTGCCGGCCAGTGTCGAGGTGACGGTGCTCACCGACCGCACCCAGACCATCCGCGCCGCCGTGCGTGACGTGCAGCACGAACTGATGCTGGCCATCGCCCTGGTGGTGATGGTCACTTTCCTGTTCCTGCGCAAGGTATCGGCCACGCTGATTCCTTCGGTGGTGGTGCCGCTGTCGCTGATCGGCACCTTTGGCGTCATGTACCTGGCTGGTTTCACGGTCAACAACCTGACGCTGATGGCGCTGACCATCGCCACCGGTTTTGTGGTCGACGACGCCATCGTCATGCTGGAGAACATTGCCCGCCATCTGGAAGATGGCGAGACGCCGCTCAACGCCGCGCTCAAGGGCGCCAAACAGATCGGCTTCACCCTAGTGTCGCTGACCCTGTCGCTGATCGCCGTGCTGATCCCGCTGCTGTTCATGGCCGATGTAGTGGGGCGGCTGTTCCGCGAGTTCGCCATCACCCTGGCGGTGGCCATCCTGATTTCCCTGGTAATTTCCCTGACGCTGACGCCGATGATGTGCGCACGCCTGCTCAGGCACGAGCCGGAAGCGGAGCAGGGGCGCTTCTACCGCGGTGCTGGGGCCGTTATCGACCGCATGATCGAGCGCTATTCAGTGGGCCTGCGCTGGGTGCTGCGGCACCAGCCGCTGACCCTGCTGGTGGCCATCGGCACCATGGCACTGACCGTGGTGCTGTACCTGGCGGTGCCCAAGGGCTTCTTTCCGGTGCAGGACACCGGCGTGATCCAGGGTATTTCCGAGGCGCCGCAGTCGATTTCCTTCAGCGCCATGAGCGAGCGTCAGCAGCGCCTGGCCGACGTGATCCTCAAGGATCCAGCGGTGGCCAGTCTGTCGTCCTATATCGGTGTGGATGGCGACAACCCGACGCTCAATAGCGGGCGCATGCTGATCAACCTCAAGCCCCACGCCGAGCGTGACGTCAATGCCAGTCAGGTGATCGAGCGGCTGCGCCCGGAACTCGCCAAGCTGCCGGGTATCGAGCTGTTCCTGCAGCCGGTTCAGGATCTGTCCATCGAGGATCGGGTCAGCCGTACCCAGTTCCAGTTCAGTCTGGAGTCGCCGGATCCGGCGCTGTTGGAAACCTGGTCGACCAAGATGGTCGAGGCACTGCGTCAGCAGCCGTCGCTCAGCGACGTGACCAGCGATCTGCAGAGCCGCGGCCTGCAGGTGTACCTTAACATCGACCGCGACATGGCCGGACGCTTGGGCGTGAGCGTGGCGAACATCGACGACGCGCTATACGACGCCTTCGGTCAGCGGCAAATCTCCACCATCTACACCCAGGCCAGCCAGTACCGCGTGGTGCTGGAGAGCGCCAACGCCGGCAGCATCGGCCCGGCCGCGCTGCGCCAGATCCATGTGGCCACCGCTGATGGCGAGCAGGTGCCGCTGTCGTCCCTGGCCCATGTCGAGGAGCGCGCTGCGAGCCTGTTGATCAACCATATCGGCCAGTTCCCGGCGGCGACGCTGTCGTTCAACCTCAGCCCCGGCGTTGCTCTGGGCGACGCAGTGGCGGTGATCGAGCGGGTGCAGCAGGAAATCGACATGCCGGTCAGCGTACAGGTCAATTTCCAGGGCGCCGCCGAGGCGTTCCGCGCCTCGCTGTCGTCGACGCTGCTGCTGATCCTGGCAGCGGTGGTGACCATGTACATCGTGCTCGGTGTGCTCTACGAGAGCTACATCCACCCGATCACCATCCTCTCGACCCTGCCGTCGGCCGGCGTCGGCGCCTTGCTGGCGCTGCTGCTGACCGGTAACGATCTGGGGCTGATCGCGATCATCGGCATCATCCTGTTGATTGGCATCGTCAAGAAGAACGCCATCATGATGATCGACTTCGCCCTGGACGCCGAGCGCCACCAGGGTATGACGCCCCATGACGCGATCTACCAGGCGGCGCTGCTGCGCTTCCGGCCGATCCTGATGACCACCCTGGCAGCGTTGTTCGGCGCCATCCCGCTGATGCTCGCTTCCGGCTCCGGCGCCGAGCTGCGTCAGCCCTTGGGCCTGGTGATGGTCGGCGGCCTGCTGCTCAGCCAGATCCTCACCCTGTTCACCACGCCGGTGATCTACCTGTACTTCGACCGCCTGGCCCGGCGTTTCAGCGGCCGCAGTGCGGCGGGTGTGCCAAGCGCATGAATCTTTCGGCACCCTTCATCCGCCGCCCGGTGGCCACGTTGCTGCTGAGCTTGGCGATCATGCTGCTCGGCGGCGTCAGCTTCGGCCTGTTGCCGGTGGCGCCGCTGCCGAACATGGACTTTCCGGTAATCACCGTGCAGGCCAGCCTGCCCGGTGCCAGCCCCCAGGTGATGGCCGCCACCGTGGCCACGCCGCTGGAGCGTTCGCTGGGCGCCATCGCCGGCGTCAGCCAGATGAACAGTAACAGTAGCCAGGGCAACACGCGGATCATGATCGAGTTCGATCTTGACCGTGACATCAACGCTGCGGCCCGCGAGGTGCAAGCAGCCATCAACGCCTCGCGCGAGCTGCTGCCCAGCGGCATGCGCAGCATGCCCACGTACCGCAAGATCAACCCGTCCCAGGCGCCGATCATGGTGCTGTCGCTGACCTCCAGCGTGCTCGACAAGGGCCAGCTGTACGACGTGGCTTCGACCATCGTCGGCCAGAAGCTGTCCCAGGTCACCGGTGTCGGTGAAGTGCAGATCGGCGGCAGTTCGCTGCCGGCCGTGCGCGTGGCGCTGGAGCCGCGTCTGCTCGATCAGTACGGCCTGGCGCTGGACGACGTGCGTTCGACCATCGCTGCCGCCAACGCCAAGCGCCCCAAGGGCGCGGTTGAGGATGCCGGACGCCACTGGCAGGTGCAGGCCAGCGACCAGCTGGAGCGCGCCGCCGACTACGTGCCGATGATCATCCGCTACCAGGATGGTGCGGCGATTCGCCTGGGCGATGTCGCCCAGGTCACCGACGGCGTGCAGGATCGCTACAACAGCGGTTTCTACAACGACAAGCAGGCCGTGCTGGTGGTGGTGAACCGGCAGAGCGGGGCGAACATCATCGAGACCGTCGCCGGCATCCGCGCCTTGCTGCCCGAGCTGCGCAGCGTGATCCCGGCCAGTGCCGATCTGGAAGTGGCCATGGACCGCTCGCCGGTGATCCGCGCCACGCTCAAGGAGGCCGAGCACACCCTGCTGATCGCCGTGGTGCTGGTGATTCTGGTGGTCTTTGCCTTTCTGCGCCGCTGGCGCGCGGCGCTGATTCCCGCCCTGGCGGTGCCGGTGTCGTTAGTTGGCTCGTTCGCCGCCATGTATCTCTTGGGCTTCTCGCTGAACAACCTGTCGCTGATGGCGCTTATCATCGCCACCGGCCTGGTGGTGGACGACGCCATCGTGGTGCTGGAGAACATCAGCCGGCATATCGAGGCGGGGGAAACGCCAATGGCGGCGGCCTTCAAGGGCGCCCGCGAGGTGGGTTTCACGCTCTTGTCGATGAACGTCTCGCTGGTGGCGGTGTTCCTTTCCATATTGTTTATGGGCGGGCTGGTGGAGCGCTTGTTCCGCGAGTTCTCCATCACCCTGGCGGTGGCCATCGTCATTTCCCTGCTGGTGTCGCTGACCCTCACGCCAATGCTTTGCGCTCGCTGGCTCAAGCCGGAGCCTAAACATGAAGCCCGTGAACCCGGGCGGTTGGAGCGTATCGGCGCGCGCATCGTGCGCGGCTACGAACGTAGCCTGGACTGGGCGCTGCGCCATTCGCTGCTGATGCTGATCAGCCTGTTCGCGACCATCGCTCTGAACGTGTTCCTGTTCGTCATCGTGCCCAAGACCTTCATGCCCCAGCAGGACACCGGTCAGCTGATGGGCTTTATCCGCGGCGACAACGGCCTGTCGTTCCAGGTCATGCAGCCGAAGATGGAAGCCTACCGCCGGGCGATCCTTGCCGACCCGGCGGTAGAAAGCGTGGCGGGCTTTATCGGCGGTAATAGCGGCATCAACAACGCGATCATCATCGTGCGCCTGAAGCCCATCAAGGAGCGCGACATCTCGGCGCAGCAGGTGATCGACCGCCTGCGCAAGGAAGTGCCGAAGATTCCCGGTGGCCGGATGTTCCTGATGCCTGACCAGGACCTTCAGGTCGGCGGCCGCCAGGGGCGCAGTTCGGAAAACGAATACATGCTGATGTCCGACGACCTGGACGCGCTGCGCGAGTGGCTGCCTAAGGTGCGCGAGGCGTTGCGCGCGTTGCCCGAGCTGACCGATATCGACGCCACCGAGGACGGCGGCGCACCACAGATTCGCCTGGTGGTCGACCGCGACGAGGCCAAGCGTCTGGGCGTGGACATGAGTCTGGTCACCGGCGTGCTCAACAACGCCTTCAGCCAGCGGCAGATCTCCACCATCTATGACGCCCTCAATCAGTACAGCGTGGTGATGGAGATCAACCCGCGCTATGCCCAGAGCCCCGAGTCCCTGGCACAGATTCAGCTGATCACCGCGGACGGTGCGCGGGTGCCGCTGTCTGCCATTGCCCACTGGGAAAACAGTCTGGAAGATGACCGCATCAGCCACCAGGGTCAGTTCGCCGTAGAGAATATCGGCTTCTCCCTGGCTGAAGGCGTCAGCCTCGACCAGGCGACCCGCGCCATCAACCTCGCCGTGGCGCGTATCGCGTTGCCGACTGATGTGCAGGGCACCCTGGGCGGCACCGGCGGCGCATTCCAGCAGACCCAGAAGAATCAGCCGTGGATGATCCTGATGTCGCTGGTGGTGGTGTACATTGTGCTCGGCGTGCTTTACGAGAGCTACGTGCACCCGCTGACCATTCTCTCCACGCTACCCTCGGCGGGTGTCGGTGCGCTGCTCGCGCTGAAGCTGCTGAATACCGAGTTCAGCCTGATCTCGCTGCTGGGGTTGTTCCTGCTGATCGGCGTGGTGAAGAAGAACGCTATTCTGATGATCGACCTGGCGCTGCAGCTCGAGCGTCACGAGCATCTGAGCCCGGCCGAATCGATCCGTCGCGCCTGTCTGCTGCGCTTCCGGCCGATCATGATGACCACCCTGGCAGCGCTGCTCGGCGCCTTGCCGCTGATGCTCGGCAGCGCCGAAGGCTCCGAGATGCGCCAACCGCTGGGCATCACCATTGTCGGCGGGCTGATTCTCAGCCAGATTCTCACGCTTTACACCACGCCTGTGGTTTACCTCTATCTCGACCGCCTGCGCCACCGGGTCAACCGCTGGCGCGGCGTGCGTACCGATGCCGCTCTGGAAACGCCTCTATGACCTTTGCCCCTCGTCGAACCCTCTGTCTGCTGGCGCTCAGCATCGCCCTGGCCGGTTGCGCCGTCGGCCCGGACTACCAGCGCCCGGATATCGACACGCCTGTCGCCTTCAAGCAGGCCGAAGGCTGGAAGACCGCCGTGCCGGCCGACGCCCTGGCACGGGGCGCCTGGTGGGAGCTGTATGGCGATGGCGAGCTGAATGCGCTGGTCGGTCGCCTCAACGTTTCCAATCAGAATCTGGCCGCCTCCGAAGCCCAGTACCGTCAGGCCCGCGCCTTGCTGCGCAGCGGCCGTGCAGCGTTCTTCCCGACTCTGTCGACCAGCGCTGGGGTGACCCGGGCCGGGCAGGGCGGCGGTGACAGCACGCTGCGGACTTCGGACGGCATCGCCATTGGCGGCGGCAGCTCGTCGAGCATCAGCAAGAACTACGATCTGAGCCTCAACGCCAGCTGGGAGCTGGATGTGTGGGGCAAGCTGCGCCGCGGCCTGGAATCCAACCGCGCTGCCTTCGAAGCCAGTGCGGCCGACCTCGCCGCCGTACGTTTGAGCCTGCAGTCCGAACTGGTGCAGAGCTATCTGCAATTGCGTGTACTTGACGAGCAGCAGCGCCTGCTCGACGCTACGGTCGCGGCTTACCAGCGCTCGCTACGGCTGACCGAAAACCAGTATCGGGCCGGCATCGTGCCGCGCTCGGATGTCGCCCAGGCCATGACCCAGCTGCGCAGCACCGAAGCCCAGGCCATCGACCTGCAGTGGCAGCGCGCGCAACTCGAACATGCCATTGCCGTGCTGATCGGCGTGCCGCCGAGCGAGGTCAGCATCGCCCGCCGCGATAGTCTGCCGACACTGCCAGAGGTGCCGGCCAGCGTGCCATCCGAGCTGCTGGAGCGTCGCCCGGACGTAGCCGCTGCCGAGCGCCGGGTGATCGCCGCCAACGCCGAAATCGGCGTGGCAAAGGCTGCCTGGTTTCCCGACCTGACCATTTCTGCCACGGGCGGCTACCGCGGCAGCAGCTTCGCCGACTGGATCAACCTGCCTAACCGTTTCTGGTCGGTGGGCCCGCAACTGGCCCTGACCCTGTTCGACGGCGGCCGGCGCAGCGCCGAGAGCGAACGGGTCGAAGCGGCTTACGACCAGACCGTCGCCCAGTACCGCCAGGCGGTGCTCGACAGCTTCCGCGAGGTCGAGGACTACCTGGTGCAGCAGCGGGTTCTGGGCCGCGAAGCCGAGGTGCAGGGCCAGGCGCTGGAGTCGGCGCGCGAATCGCTGCGCCTGATCGAAAACCAATACCGTGCCGGCACCGTGGACTACAACAGCGTGGTCAACGTGCAGGCCACTGCGTTGAGCAACGAGCGTAACGCACTGACCCTGCTCGGCAGCCGCCTGACTGCCAGCGTGCAACTGATCTCCGCGCTTGGCGGCGGCTGGGATGTGCAGCAGCTCGAGGAAGTTGAGAAGTCAGAGTGAAACGTAGTCTGGGTTAGCCGCAGGCGTAACCCGGGGTCATTGCTCAATCGTGGGGAAGAGCCCGGGTGTCGCTGCGCTCGACCCGAGCTACGTCTTTGATCAAGTGTGGCGATAGACGCCTTTGCCCGGCAGGCGCTCGCGGTCGTGGGGCGCGTCGAAGTCCAGTGCCGGGCCCTTGGGCACGATGCCGGTCGGGTTGATGGTCTGGTGGCTGGCGTAGTAGTGGTGCTGGATGTGCCACATGTCCACGGTCGCCGCCACCCCGGGCCACTGGTAGAGCTCGCGCAGCCAATTGCTGAGGTTCGGGTAATCGGCGATGCGCCGTAGGTTGCACTTGAAGTGGCCGTGGTACACGGCGTCGAAACGCACCAGGGTGGTGAACAGCCGCCAGTCGGCTTCGGTCAGGTACTCGCCAGCCAGGTAGCGCGATTGCCCCAGGCGGGTTTCCAACACCGTCAGTTCATCGAACACTTCATCGAAGGCTTCCTCGTAGGCCTCCTGGGTGGTGGCAAAGCCGGCTCGGTATACGCCGTTGTTGACTGCCGGGTAGATGCGCTCATTGAGCGCGTCGATTTCATTGCGCAGATGCTCGGGGTAGAAGTCCAGGCGGTTGCCGGTAACGCCGTCGAACGCCGAGTTGAACATGCGGATAATTTCCGCCGATTCGTTGCTGACAATACGTTGCTGTTGTTTGTCCCACAGCAACGGCACGGTGACGCGTCCGGTGTAGTCCGGGTCATCTTGGGTGTAGCGCTGGTGCAGGAAGGCAAAGTCGTCCAGGGCGTCGCCACTGGAGCCGTGTTCGCGGTCGAAGGTCCAACCGTTCTCGCGCATCAGCCAGCTGACCACCGACACGTCGATTAGTGGCTCGAGGCCCTTGAGGCTGCGCAGAATCAGCGTACGGTGCGCCCAAGGGCAGGCTAGCGAAACATAGAGATGATAGCGACCGGCTTCGGCGGCGAAGCCACTCTCTCCGGACGGCCCGGCCGAACCGTCGGCGGTGATCCAGTTGCGGCGTTGGGCGTTTTCGCGCTTGAAGCGCCCGCCCGCGCCCGTGTCATACCACTGGTCGTGCCATTGGCCTTCGATCAGCAAGCCCATTTCGTTTTCCCCCGTTTCAGTCGATGCCTGGAGTCTACTCAGTCAGCTATCGACACAAGCCTTAAAAACCGGGTTCAACGAATCGGCTGACTCGATAGGTGGCGTGCTTGCCAGCGTTTTTCCGCCTCCGCAAACGCGGCTTCGCGCTGCAAGCCAAGCCCGCGCAGGGCCAGCGCCATGGTGGCGATGATCGCCAACTGGCCATAGGCATCTTCGACTTCGCCGCGCCACACGGCTTGCAGATGAGCCGGATCGAGACGCTCGGGTTTGACGTGGCGGCGCTCGGAGAGCATCGGCCAGTCTTCGTCCCAGTTCTTGCCGTTCTCGGTGCCATACAGATGGCAGACGGCATCCGGGTTCAGCTCGATCTCACCGCCGTCACCCTTGACCACGATGGCGTGATCGCCGAGCAACTGGCTGGCTTCGCGGTGTACGGCCTGATAGCCCGGATGGAAGATGCTCTGCAGGCCGCAACGCGCCGCCAGCGGATTGAGAATGCGTGCCAGGGAATGGATTGGTGAGCGCAGGCCCAGTACGTTGCGCAGGTCGATCATGCGCTGCAGGGCCGGCATCCAGTCGCCCAGCGACATGAAAGCCAAGTTGCTGGTATCCAGGCTTCGCGAAACCTCGTCCCAATTGCTGCACAGCGGGATTTCCAGTTCGCCTAGCAGCTGCTCGCAGTACAGCCGCCCGGCGGTGTGCGCGCCGCCGCCATGCATGAAGATGCGCAGGCCGCTGTTCGCTAGTGCTTTGCCGGCGAGCAGGAACCAAGGCAGATGGCGCTTCTTGCCGGCGTAGGTCGGCCAGTCGAAATCGACTTGGATGGCGGGCGCAGCCAGGCGGGCACGTACCGCCTCGGTAAAGCCGGCCATTTCCTCGGCGCTTTCCTCTTTGTGGCGCAGGAGCATCAGAAAAGCGCCGAGCTGGGCGTCCTCGACCTTGCCGTCGAGGATCATGCCCATGGCCTCCCGGGCTTCTTCGCGGGTCAGGTTGCGCGCGCCGCGCTTGCCCTTGCCGAGGACGCGCACGAAGGCGGCGAACGGGTGTTCTTCGGGTGTGACGAGGTTCATAGGCAATTGGTCGGCTTGGGCAGGCCCGCCAGCTTGGCGGCGAGCTTGGCGGGTGCGCCGTTGAATAGGCGGTTGAGATGCAGGCTGTTGCCTTTTTCCGGGCCCAGCTTGAGGGCGACGTACTTGATCAGCGGGCGATTGGCCGGCGATAGCTGAAACTCGGCGTAGAAAGCGCGCAACAACTCGAGGATTTCCCAGTGTTCAGCGCTCAAGTCCAGCTGTTCACGGGCCGCCAGCGCGGCGGCCACCTCGGCGGACCAGTCCTGCAGTTCGAGCAGGTAGCCGTCCTTGTCCAGTTCGATGCTGCGGTCGTTGACGATCAGGGCGCTCATAACCAGGTGTTCACCTTGCTGAACTGGCAGGCGAGGGCGACAAAGCCCGGATAGTCGACCTGCTGGATGTCTACCGCAGGCTTGAGCCCGCGGGCCTGGATGTCTTCGGCCAGGGCGTACAGCGCGGCGCCCTGCAGCGCTGCCAGCGCTTCGGCGTGATAGGTGCCCGGTCGTACGGCGTAGGTAGCGTCGCCGCACAGCAGCAGGCCATCGCCATTGCCCAGCAGGCGCAGGCAACTGCTCAGGCGGTCATCGCTAAACGGAGAACTGGAAAGTACGTGCAGCGTCTTCATCACAGGGTGATCACCTGGTCGTAGCGGTCGATAAGGGCGCGCAGGCCGTCGGTGTCCAGACGCTCGACGGCCAGCGAGGTGTCGCTCAGGCCGCGCTGCGCCAGGCTATGGGCACAGGCATACAGCGCTTCGACGCCGAACATCGGCAGGGCCTGCAGATTGGCGGTCAGATCTTTCTGCTGCACGGTTTGGGGCGCTTGCCCGACAGCCAGTTGCAGCACGCCGTCATCGAGAAACAGCAGGCCGATGGGCAGGTCGAAGGCGCCACCGGCCAGGGCGATATCCAGGGCTTCGCGGGCGCCGGTGCCGTTCCAGGGCGCCTGGCGGCTGATGATCAGCAGGGATTGACTCATCTCAGTCACCTCCGAAACAGATCAGCCGGTCAGCCTCTTGCGCCGCTTCGTGCAGCTGGCCCAAACCGGAAAGTACCCAGGGCGCGGGCAGGTTGGCGGCTTCGCGTTCGTAGCGACGCGCCTCCTGCTCATCCAGCACGCCACGGCGCAGTGCAGCAGCTATGCATACCACGCCGTCGAGCCCATTGCTGACGACGAGTTCGCGCCACTGGCGCGCAATGTCGGTCTCATCCTGAGGGTTGACGATGTTGCCGGAAGCGCTGTACACGCCGTCGGCGTAGAAGAACAGGCGCGAGATCTCATGTCCGCTCTGCAACGCGGCTTCTGCGAAGCGCAGGGCGCGGCGGGAGGAGGGCGCCGACGGCGGCGAAAACAGGGCAATGGCGAATTTCATGAACGGCCCGGTGCTGGAAACAGGGCGCCATGATAAAGCCTGAGCGAGGGGGACAGAAATGAAAAAGCCCATATCCGTGGATATGGGCTTTCGGTAACGCAGCGCGAGCGGATTAGCGCTTGATGTCGCGCTGGGTCGGGCCGGTGTACAGCTGGCGCGGGCGGCCGATCTTGTACGGACCGGAGAGCATTTCCTTCCAGTGCGAGATCCAGCCGACGGTACGCGCCAGGGCGAAGATCACGGTGAACATGCTGGTTGGAATGCCGATCGCCTTGAGGATGATCCCCGAGTAGAAGTCGACGTTCGGGTACAGGTTGCGCTCCTTGAAGTACGGATCGTTACGGGCGATCTCGTCGAGCTTCATGGCCAGTTCCAGCTGCGGGTCGTTGATGCCCAGCTCGGCCAGAACCTCGTCGCAGGTCTGCTTCATGACCTGGGCGCGCGGGTCGAAGTTCTTGTAGACGCGGTGACCGAAGCCCATGAGCTTGAACGGATCGTCCTTGTCCTTGGCCTTGGCGATGAACTTGTCGATGTTCGACACGTCGCCGATTTCGTCCAGCATGGCAAGTACGGCTTCGTTCGCACCACCGTGGGCCGGGCCCCAGAGCGCGGCGATACCGGCAGCAATACAGGCGAACGGGTTGGCACCCGAGGAGCCCGCCAGGCGCACGGTGGAAGTGGAAGCATTCTGCTCGTGGTCGGCGTGCAGGATGAAAATGCGGTCCATGGCCTTGGCCAGCACAGGGCTGATCGGCTTGGTCTCGCACGGGGTGTTGAACATCATGTGCAGGAAGTTTTCCGCGTAGTTCAGGTCGTTACGCGGGTACATCATCGGCTCGCCCTTGGAGTACTTGTACACCATGGCAGCGATGGTCGGCATCTTGGCGACCAGGCGCATCGCGGAAATGTCGCGGTGCTGCGGATTCTTGATGTCCAGGGAGTCGTGATAGAAGGCGGAGAGGGCGCCAACCACGCCACACATGACGGCCATCGGGTGGGCGTCACGACGGAAACCGTTGAAGAAGGTCTTCAGTTGCTCGTGAACCATGGTGTGGTTCTTGATGGTGCTGACGAACTGGGCCTTCTGGTCTTCGTTCGGCAGTTCGCCGTTGAGCAGCAGGTAGCAGGTATCCAGGTAGTCGGCTTTTTCAGCCAGCTGTTCGATGGGGTAGCCGCGATGCAGCAGTACGCCCTTGTCACCGTCAATATAGGTGATCTTCGACTCGCACGAAGCGGTCGACATGAAACCGGGGTCGAAGGTGAAGTTGCCCGTGGCAGTCAGGCTCCGCACGTCGATCACATCTGGGCCAACGGTGCCGGATAAAACGGGCAGCTCTACGGGGGCTGCGCCCTCGATGATCAACTGCGCTTTTTTGTCAGCCATGTGTGGCCTCCTAGTTATGCTTGGAATCATCAGTCGGCCCCCCACGCAGGGCCCGCATCACTATAGTGTTATGAATCTGAAAGTCAATTTGCGAAAACCCAGGCAATAGAAGGGTTTGAGTGGCCTGTCTGCGACAAAAAGGCGCGCCCTTTTACGGCATTTCCAGGCTTGACGCAATCGCTATTAGGTAGGGGTATTCGCGTTGTCATTAGCGACCTAACTGTCTATACTCTGCGCCCGACCGCCAAGGGCTTCGAGCCCGGTTTCTGGTGGTTGTCACTCCTTGGGTGATGGGTACCTGACCAGTGCGCTTCCCGACAACTCAGCCCTGATAGCTGGGGCTCTCAGTGTGATAATAAAGCCGTGAATAGCCAACGACCTGTAAACTTAGACCTTCGGACGATAAAGCTCCCAGTCACCGCTTACACGTCCATTCTTCACCGTATTTCTGGTGTGATCCTTTTCCTCGGCATTGCCGTGCTGCTTTACGGGCTCGACAAGTCGCTGTCTTCGGAAGAGGGCTTCGCTCAGGTGAAAGAATGCTTGACCAGCCCGCTGGCCAAGTTCGTGATCTGGGGACTGCTGTCCGCTCTGCTGTACCACCTGGTGGCCGGTGTGCGCCACTTGATCATGGATGCTGGAGTCGGTGAGACGCTGGAAGGCGGCAAGCTGGGTTCCAAAATCGTTCTCGTCGTAGCGGTAATCCTGATCGTGCTGCTGGGGGTGTGGATATGGTAACTAATGTCACGAATTTCTCGCGCTCGGGCCTCTATGACTGGATGGCCCAGCGTGTTTCTGCAGTCGTGCTCGCGGCTTATGTCCTGTTCCTGCTGGGCTACGTCGTTCTGAACCCAGGCATGGGCTACGCCCAGTGGCACGGCCTGTTCTCCAATAATGCAATGCGCATCTTCAGTCTGTTGACCCTCGTCGCGCTGGGCGTTCACGCCTGGGTAGGTATGTGGACCATTTCCACCGACTACCTGACGCAAACCGCGCTGGGCAAGTGGGCAACAGCCGTGCGTTTTCTGTTCCAGGCCGCGTGTGGCATCGCCATGTTCGTGTTCTTCGTCTGGGGCGTGCAGATTCTTTGGGGTTTCTGATTCATGACTAGCATTCGTACTCTTTCCTATGACGCCATCATCGTCGGTGGTGGCGGTGCCGGTATGCGCGCTGCTCTGCAGCTGGCGCAAGGCGGTCACAAGACAGCAGTGGTCACCAAGGTATTCCCGACTCGTTCGCACACCGTATCCGCCCAGGGCGGTATCACCTGTGCCATCGCTTCGAACGATCCGAACGACGACTGGCGCTGGCACATGTACGACACCGTCAAGGGTTCCGATTACATCGGTGACCAGGACGCGATCGAATACATGTGTTCCGTAGGCCCCGAAGCGGTGTTCGAGCTCGAGCACATGGGCCTGCCGTTCTCCCGCACCGAGCAGGGCCGCATCTATCAGCGTCCGTTCGGTGGCCAGTCCAAGGGGCCGGATAACCCGACTCAGGCTGCCCGTACTTGCGCCGCGGCCGACCGTACCGGTCACGCGCTGCTGCACACCCTGTATCAGGCCAACCTGAAAGCGGGTACCTCGTTCCTCAACGAGTGGTACGCGGTCGATCTGGTCAAGAATCAGGACGGCGCCATCGTTGGCGTCATCGCCATCTGCATCGAGACCGGCGAAACCGTTTATATCCGTTCCAAAGCTGTAGTTCTGGCCACTGGCGGTGCCGGCCGTATCTACGCCTCCACCACCAATGCCCTGATCAACACCGGTGACGGCGTGGGCATGGCCCTGCGTGCTGGCGTACCGGTGCAGGACATCGAAATGTGGCAGTTCCACCCGACCGGTATCGCCGGTGCTGGTGTGCTGGTTACCGAAGGCTGCCGTGGTGAGGGTGGTTACCTGATCAACGCCCATGGCGAGCGCTTCATGGAGCGCTATGCGCCCAACGCCAAGGACCTCGCCGGTCGTGACGTCGTGGCCCGTTCCATGGTCAAGGAAGTCATCGCCGGCAACGGCTGTGGCCCGAACAAGGACCACGTACTGCTGAAGCTCGATCACCTGGGCGAAGAAGTACTGCACAGCCGCCTGCCAGGCATCTGCGAGCTGTCCAAAACCTTCGCGCACGTCGATCCGGTTGTCGCGCCGGTTCCGGTCATCCCGACCTGCCACTATATGATGGGCGGCGTTGCCACCAACATTCATGGTCAGGCCATCACCCAGGATGCCAACGGCAACGACAAGATCATCGAAGGTCTGTTCGCCGTGGGCGAAGTGGCTTGCGTTTCGGTTCACGGTGCCAACCGCCTGGGCGGCAACTCGCTGCTCGACCTGGTGGTATTCGGTCGCGCCGCTGGCCTGCACCTGGAAAAAGCGCTGAAAGAAGGCGTGGAAGTCCGTGGTGCCAGCGAAACCGACATCGAGCTGTCGCTGGGCCGTCTGGCCGGCGTCAACGAGCGTAGCAGCGGCGAAGACGTTGCCACCCTCAAGCGCGAGCTGCAGTCGTGCATGCAGAACTACTTCGGCGTATTCCGCACCGGCGAATACATGAAGAAGGGCATCGCCCAGTTGGCCGACCTGCGCGAGCGTATCGCCAAGGTCAAGATCAACGACAAGAGCCAGGCCTTCAACACCGCGCGTATCGAAGCGCTGGAGCTGCAGAACCTGCTGGAAGTCGCCGAAGCCACTGCTATCGCAGCCGACACCCGTACCGAGTCTCGCGGCGCCCACGCCCGTGAAGACTTCGAAGACCGTGACGACACCAACTGGTTGTGCCACAGCCTGTACTTCCCGGGTGAGAAGCGCGTCGCCAAGCGCGATGTCAACTTCTCTCCGAAGACCGTACCGGCATTTGAACCCAAAGTTCGTACTTATTAAGGGTGGCTACCATGTCTCTTGGCAAAAGCTTGAAAGTCAGCGTTTATCGCTACAACCCGGAAGCGGACAAAGCGCCGTTCATGCAGGACTTCGACATCACCATCGACGGCAAAGACCTGATGGTGCTCGACATCCTGGCCCTGATCAAAGAGCAGGACGAAGGCTTCTCGTATCGTCGCTCCTGCCGTGAGGGCGTGTGCGGTTCCGACGGCATGAACATCAGCGGCAAGAACGGCCTGGCCTGCATCACGCCCATCTCCAGCGTGGTCAAGGGCAACAAGCTGGTGATTCGCCCGCTGCCTGGCCTGCCGGTCATTCGTGACCTGGTCGTCGATATGAGCATCTTCTACAAGCAGTACGAGAAGGTGCAGCCGTTCCTGCAGAACGACACCCCGGCTCCGGCCATCGAGCGCTTGCAGTCGCCGGAGGAGCGCGAGAAGCTCGACGGTCTGTACGAGTGCATCCTGTGCGCGTGCTGTTCGACAAGCTGTCCGTCCTTCTGGTGGAACCCGGACAAGTTTCTGGGCCCGGCTGCACTGCTGCAGGCCTACCGTTTCTTGGCTGACAGCCGTGATACCAAGACGGCGGAACGATTGGCATCGCTCGACGATCCATTCAGTGTGTTCCGCTGCCGCGGCATCATGAACTGCGTGAACGTGTGCCCCAAGGGTCTGAACCCGACCAAGGCCATCGGTCACGTACGCAACATGCTGCTGCAAAGCGGTACCTGATTCATCGCTCTTTAGCTCGACCCGTAACACCTGCCGCACCGACGTCATGTCGGTGTTGCAGTATCGCCAGGGCGTTGGCCTAGCCGCCGACGCCCTTATACGAAAAATATGACGACCAGCAGGGGCATTCGGGCTGGTGCCCGGACTATCTGCGGGATTATTGGTGGCTTTGCTGAAGTCGCTGCAACCTGACTTCGAAAGCCTACGGTGTCCTCGCCGGTGGTGTCCCCTTACCGAGGGTGACCAAGCATGCAAGAAAGCGTGATGCAGCGCATGTGGGACAGTGCCCACCTATCCGGTGGTAACGCTGCCTACGTGGAGGAGCTCTATGAGCTCTACCTGCACGATCCCAACGCCGTGCCGGAAGAGTGGCGCACTTATTTCGATAAGTTGCCGTCCGAAGGCAGCACCGCCAATGACGTATCGCACTCGACGATTCGTGATCATTTCGTGTTGCTGGCCAAGAACCAGCGTCGCGCTCAACCGGCTTCTGCCGGCACCGTGAGCAGCGAACACGAGAAGAAGCAGGTCGAAGTGTTGCGGATGATTCAGGCATTTCGCATGCGTGGCCACCAGGCAGCACAGCTCGATCCGCTCGGGCTGTGGCAGCGTCCTGTTCCTGCTGATCTGTCGATCAGTCATTACAGCCTTACCGACGCGGATCTGGATACCACCTTCCGCACGGGTGGCCTGGCAATCGGCAAAGAAGAAGCAACTTTGCGGGAAATCCGCGATGCGTTGCATCAGACATATTGTCGCACCATTGGCTCCGAGTTCACCCACATCACCGATTCCGAGCAGCGCAGCTGGTTCCAGCAGCGTCTGGAAAGCGTTCGCGGCCGCCCGCAGGTTTCTGCCGACGTGCAGGGCCACCTGCTTGAGCGCCTGACTGCTGCCGAGGGCCTGGAGAAGTACCTGGGCACCAAGTATCCGGGCACCAAGCGCTTTGGTCTGGAAGGCGGTGAAAGCCTGATCCCGATGCTCGATGAAATCATCCAGCGCAGCGGCTCCTACGGCACCAAGGAAATCGTCATCGGCATGGCCCACCGTGGCCGTCTGAACGTGCTGGTCAACACCTTCGGCAAGAACCCGCGCGACCTGTTCGACGAGTTCGAAGGCAAGAAGGTCGAAGGCCTTAGCTCCGGTGACGTGAAATACCACCAGGGCTTCTCCTCGAACGTGATGACCCGTGGCGGCGAAGTGCACCTGGCACTGGCGTTCAACCCGTCGCACCTGGAGATCGTCTCTCCGGTGGTCGAGGGTTCTGTACGTGCTCGCCAGGATCGTCGCAGCGACTTCTCCGGTGACAAGGTCGTGCCGATTTCCATCCACGGTGACGCGGCATTCGCCGGTCAGGGCGTGGTCATGGAAACCTTCCAGATGTCGCAGACCCGCGCTTACAAGACGGGCGGCACCATCCACATCGTGATCAACAACCAGGTTGGCTTCACCACCAACCGTGCCGACGACGCGCGTTCCACCGAGTACGCCACCGATGTCGCCAAGATGATCCAGGCGCCGATCTTCCATGTGAATGGCGATGATCCGGAAGCCGTGCTGTTCGTCACTCAGCTTGCCGTCGATTACCGCATGCAGTACAAGCGTGACGTGGTCATCGACCTGGTTTGCTACCGCCGTCGCGGCCACAACGAGGCCGACGAGCCGAGCGGCACCCAGCCGCTGATGTACCAGCAGATCGCCAAGCAGCGCACCACCCGTGAGCTGTATGCCGAAGCCCTGAGCAACGCCGGTAGCCTCAACGTCGATGCCATTCAGGCTCAGGTCGATGACTACCGCACCGCGCTGGACAACGGTCAACACGTGGTCAAGAGCCTGGTCAAGGAACCCAACAAGGAACTGTTCGTCGACTGGCGTCCGTACCTGGGCCACGCCTGGACCGCACGTCACGACACGCGTTTCGATCTCAAGACCCTGCAGGAGCTGTCCAACAAGCTGCTGGAAACGCCGGACGGTTTCGTCGTTCAGCGTCAGGTCACCAAGATCTACGAAGACCGCGCCAAGATGGGCGCCGGCGGCCTGCCGCTGAACTGGGGCTACGCTGAGACCATGGCCTATGCGACCCTGCTGGTCGAAGGTCATCCGATCCGTATCACCGGTCAGGACGTTGGCCGCGGGACCTTCTCGCACCGCCACGCACAACTGCACAACCAGAAGGACGGCTCGTCCTACCTGCCGCTGCAGCACCTGTACGAAGGTCAGCCGCGTTTCGACCTGTACGACTCCTTCCTCTCGGAAGAAGCCGTGCTGGCCTTCGAATACGGCTACGCCACCACCACGCCGAATGCGCTGGTGATCTGGGAAGCCCAGTTCGGCGACTTCGCCAACGGCGCCCAGGTGGTTTTCGACCAGTTCATCTCCAGTGGCGAAACCAAGTGGGGCCGTCTGTGCGGCCTGACCATGCTGCTGCCGCACGGTTATGAAGGGCAGGGCCCGGAGCACTCGTCGGCACGTCTGGAGCGTTACCTGCAGTTGTGCGCCGAGCACAACATCCAGGTGGCGGTACCGACCACGCCTGCGCAGATCTACCACCTGCTGCGTCGTCAGGTCATTCGCCCGCTGCGCAAGCCGCTGGTGGTGCTGACGCCCAAGTCGCTGCTGCGCCACAAGCTGGCCGTGTCGACCCTGGAAGATCTGGCCGAAGGCTCGTTCCAGACCGTCATTCCGGAAATCGACTCGATCGATCCGAAGAAGGTCGAGCGTCTGGTGCTGTGTAGCGGCAAGGTTTACTACGACCTGCTGGAAAAGCGTCGCGCCGAAGGCCGCGAGGACATCGCCATCGTGCGCCTCGAGCAGCTGTATCCGTTCCCGGAAGATGACCTGGCCGAGGTTCTTGCCCCGTACAAGAATCTCAAGCACATCGTCTGGTGTCAGGAAGAGCCGATGAACCAGGGCGCCTGGTACTGCAGCCAGCACCACATGCGTCGTGCCGCTGCGGCGCACAAGAAGTCGCTGGTGCTCGAGTATGCCGGCCGTGACGCTTCGGCAGCCCCGGCTTGTGGTTACGCGTCCATGCACGCCGAGCAGCAGGAAAAACTGCTGCAGGATGCCTTCACCGTTTAACGCCATCGCGAAGGAGGCGGCCTAGAGGCCGCCTCCTCGAATAACCGAATTTAAGGAAAAGAGCACAATGGCTATCGAGATCAAAGCCCCTACATTCCCCGAATCGGTCGCCGACGGCACCGTGGCCACCTGGCACAAGAAGCCGGGTGAAGCGGTCAAGCGCGATGAGCTGATCGTCGACATCGAAACCGACAAGGTGGTGATCGAAGTTCTGGCCGAGGCCGATGGCGTGGTTGCCGAGATCATCAAGAACGAAGGCGATACCGTCCTCTCCAACGAAGTGTTGGGCAAGCTGACCGAAGGTGGCGTTGCTGCTGCCGCTCCGGCCGCTGCTCCTGCTCAGGCTGCTGCTCCGGCGCAAGCCGCCGCTGCACCTGCCGCTGCTGGCGACGATCAGATCCTGTCGCCGGCCGCTCGCAAGCTGGCTGAAGAGAATGGCATCGACCCGAACAGCATCAGTGGCTCGGGTAAAGGTGGCCGCGTGACCAAGGAAGACGTGGTCGCTGCCGTCGAAGCCAAGAAGAACGCTCCGGCTGCCAAGCCGGCTGCTGCCGCTGCCGCCGCTCCTGTGGTTGCCGCTGCTGGCGATCGCACCGAGAAGCGCGTGCCGATGACCCGCGTTCGTGCCACCGTTGCCCGTCGACTGGTCGAAGCTCAGTCGAACATGGCGATGCTGACTACCTTTAACGAAGTCGACATGTCCGAGATCATGGCGCTGCGTTCGAAGTACAAAGACCAGTTCGAGAAAGCCCACAACGGTACCCGCCTGGGCTTCATGTCCTTCTTCGTGAAAGCGGCTACCGAAGCGCTGAAGCGCCTGCCGGCGGTCAATGCCTCGATCGATGGCAACGACATCGTCTACCACGGCTACCAGGACATCGGCGTAGCCGTTTCCAGCGACCGTGGTCTGGTGGTTCCGGTGCTGCGCAACGCCGAGCTGATGGGCCTGGCCGATATCGAAGCCGGCATCGCTGCCTATGGCAAGAAAGCACGTGACGGCAAGCTGTCCATCGAAGAGATGACTGGCGGCACCTTCACCATCACCAACGGTGGTACCTTCGGTTCGATGATGTCGACGCCGATCGTCAATCCGCCGCAGGCCGCGATCCTGGGCATGCACAACATCATCCAGCGCCCGGTTGCCGTGAACGGCCAAGTGGTCATTCGCCCGATGATGTACCTGGCGCTGTCCTACGATCACCGTTTGATCGATGGTAAAGAAGCCGTGACCTTCCTGGTGACCATCAAGAACCTGCTGGAAGACCCAGCGCGTCTGCTGCTGGACATCTAAACGCAGCTGCGGGTCGTGGACGCTGCGCCCTACAGGGCCTTCGTCCGCGGCTCGAGCTCGAAGCTATACGCTAAAAGGAATCTTTTATGAGCCAGAAATTCGACGTGGTAGTCATCGGTGCCGGCCCTGGCGGCTATGTAGCCGCCATCAAGGCCGCTCAACTCGGTCTCAAGACCGCGTGCATCGAGAAGTACCAGGACAAGGACGGTAAGACCGCACT
This sequence comes from Phytopseudomonas straminea, assembly GCF_900112645.1. Taxonomy (GTDB): domain Bacteria; phylum Pseudomonadota; class Gammaproteobacteria; order Pseudomonadales; family Pseudomonadaceae; genus Aquipseudomonas; species Aquipseudomonas straminea. Next base: position 120,589 of record NZ_FOMO01000005.1, read on the forward strand.
GGGCGGCACCTGCCTGAACGTCGGTTGCATTCCCTCCAAGGCGCTGCTGGACAGCTCCTGGAAATTTCACGAAGCCCAGGACGGTTTTGCCGTTCACGGCATCAGCGCCAAGGGCGTGAGCATCGACGTACCGGCCATGGTCGGTCGCAAGAACACCATCATCAAGAACCTGACCGGCGGCGTTGCCGGCCTGTTCAAGGCTAACGGTGTGACCCTGCTCGAAGGCCACGGCAAGTTGCTGGCTGGCAAGAAAGTCGAAGTTACCGATAAAGACGGCAAGACCTCCGTCGTCGAAGCCGAGAACGTGATCCTGGCCTCCGGCTCGCGTCCGATCGACATTCCGCCGGCTCCGGTCGACCAGGACGTGATCGTCGATTCCACCGGCGCCCTGGAATTCCAGGCCGTACCGAAGAAGCTGGGCGTTATCGGCGCTGGCGTCATCGGTCTGGAACTGGGTTCGGTCTGGGCTCGCTTGGGCGCGGAAGTGACCGTTCTCGAAGCGCTGGACAAGTTCCTGCCGGCCGCTGACGAAGCCGTTGCCAAGGAAGCCTTCAAGACCCTCACCAAGCAGGGTCTGGACATCAAGCTGGGCGCTCGCGTCACCGGCTCCGAAGTCAAGAAGAAGCAAGTTACCGTCAACTACACCGATGCCGCTGGCGAACAGAAGATCGTTTTCGACAAGCTGATCGTTGCGGTCGGCCGTCGCCCGGTAACCACCGACCTGCTGGCTTCGGACAGCGGCGTGGACCTGGACGAGCGTGGCTACATCTTCGTCGACGACCATTGCGCCACCAGCGTTCCGGGCGTTTACGCCATCGGTGACGTGGTACGCGGCATGATGCTGGCCCACAAGGCCTCGGAAGAGGGCGTGATGGTTGCCGAGCGCATCGCCGGTCACAAGGCGCAGATGAACTACGACCTGATCCCGTCGGTCATCTACACCCACCCGGAAATCGCATGGGTCGGCAAGACCGAGCAGCAGCTCAAGGGCGAAGGCGTGGCCATCAATGTCGGTACCTTCCCGTTCGCGGCCAGCGGCCGTGCCATGGCGGCCAACGACACTGGTGGTTTCGTCAAGGTCATCGCTGACGCCAACACCGACCGTGTGCTGGGCGTTCACGTCATCGGCCCAAGCGCGGCCGAGCTGGTACAGCAGGGCGCCATCGGCATGGAATTCGGCACCAGTGCCGAAGACCTGGGCATGATGGTGTTCTCGCACCCAACCCTGTCCGAGGCGCTCCACGAAGCCGCCCTGGCAGTCAACGGTGGCGCGATTCACATCGCCAACCGCAAGAAACGCTAAAAAGTCATCTGTCTGATGCCGGCCTACGGGCCGGCGTCGTTCAGACGATTTTTCGCGAAGCAGAACCACGGCGCATGGCCCGTGCGAGGCCCCAGGGCCTATCGCGGAATGTGCGCCGGGCTGCCAAGAGGCAGCCACAGGTGGTGCGGCACGTGAGTGCAGCACCGATGCGCAATACCTAAACGAAGACGGTAGACAAGCATGAATCTTCACGAGTATCAGGGTAAGCAGCTGTTCGCTGAGTACGGCCTGCCCGTATCCAAGGGCTTTGCCGTAGACACCCCGGAAGAGGCCGCAGCGGCCTGTGAAAAAATCGGCGGGACCGAGTGGGTCGTCAAGGCTCAGGTACACGCTGGTGGCCGCGGTAAAGCGGGCGGTGTGAAACTGGTCAAGAGCAAGGAAGACGCCAAGGCTTTCGCTGCCAACTGGCTGGGCAAGCGCCTGGTGACCTATCAGACTGACGCCAATGGCCAGCCTGTCACCAAGATCCTGGTCGAGTCCTGCACCGACATCGCCAAGGAACTGTACCTGGGTGCGGTCGTTGACCGTTCCAGCCGTCGCATCGTGTTCATGGCTTCCACCGAAGGTGGCGTGGACATCGAGAAGATCGCTCACGACACCCCTGAGAAGATCCTCAAGGCGACCATTGATCCGCTGGTCGGCGCTCAGCCGTTCCAGGGCCGCGAGCTGGCATTCCAGCTGGGTCTGGAAGGCAAGCAAGTCGCTCAGTTCGCCAAGATCTTCGTAGGTTTGGCCAAGCTGTTCCAGGACCACGATCTGGCCCTGCTGGAAGTCAACCCGCTGGTCATCAAGGCCGACGGTGACCTGCACTGCCTGGACGCGAAGATCAACATCGACGCCAACGCCATGTACCGTCAGCCGAAGCTGAAGACTTTCCACGACCCGTCGCAAGACGACGCCCGTGAAGCCCACGCTGCCAAGTTCGAACTGAACTACGTCGCGCTGGAAGGCAACATCGGCTGCATGGTCAACGGTGCTGGTCTGGCCATGGGCACCATGGACATCGTCAACCTGCACGGCGGCAAGCCGGCCAACTTCCTGGACGTTGGCGGCGGCGCGACCAAAGAGCGCGTGACCGAAGCATTCAAGATCATCCTGTCCGACAGCAACGTCGCTGCCGTTCTGGTGAACATCTTCGGCGGTATCGTTCGTTGCGACATGATTGCCGAAGGCATCATCGGTGCAGTGAAAGAAGTTGGCGTGAAGGTTCCGGTTGTCGTCCGTCTGGAAGGCAACAACGCTGAACTGGGTGCCAAGGTACTGGCCGACAGCGGCCTGAACATCATCGCGGCAACCAGCCTGACCGACGCTGCTCAGCAAGTCGTCAAAGCTGCGGAGGGCAAGTAATGAGCGTCCTGATCAATAAAGACACCAAGGTTATCTGCCAGGGTTTCACTGGCTCGCAAGGTACCTTCCACTCCGAACAAGCCATCGCCTACGGCACCAAGATGGTTGGCGGCGTGACCCCGGGCAAGGGCGGTACCACTCACCTGGGCCTGCCGGTGTTCAACACCGTGAAAGAAGCCGTTGAAGCCACTGGCGCCGACGCTTCGGTCATCTACGTTCCAGCTCCGTTCTGCAAGGACTCGATTCTGGAAGCGGCTTTCGGCGGCATCAAGCTGATCGTCTGCATCACCGAAGGCATCCCGACCCTCGACATGCTCGACGCCAAGGTCAAGTGTGACGAGCTGGGCGTTCGCCTGATCGGCCCGAACTGCCCGGGCGTGATCACTCCCGGCGAGTGCAAGATCGGCATCATGCCAGGTCACATCCACCTGCCAGGCAAAGTAGGCATCGTGTCGCGTTCCGGCACCCTGACCTATGAAGCCGTCAAGCAGACCACTGACGCCGGTTTCGGCCAGTCCACCTGCGTGGGCATCGGTGGTGACCCCATCCCGGGCTCCAACTTCATCGACATCCTGAAGCTGTTCCAGGAAGACCCGAAGACCGAAGCGATCGTCATGATCGGTGAGATCGGCGGTTCGGCTGAAGAAGAAGCGGCTGCCTATATCAAGGCCAACGTCACCAAGCCTGTAGTTTCCTACATCGCTGGTGTGACCGCTCCGCCCGGCAAGCGCATGGGCCACGCTGGCGCCATCATCTCCGGCGGCAAAGGTACTGCAGACGAGAAATTCGCTGCACTGCAGGACGCTGGTGTGAAGACCGTGCGTTCCCTGGCTGACATCGGCAAGGCCCTGGCCGAGCTGACCGGTTGGGAAGTGAAGAAGGCGTAAGCCATTCTGCACTGACGAAAGAAGGCCACCCTCGGGTGGCCTTTTTTGTGTCCAAAAAATGTTGCTCAGGCGACAGGCCATTACAGCCAGCCGTCAGCCGGGCTGGAACGGGCAGGGTGTTTGCGGCAAAATCGTTAGCCTTGCAACTAATGGGTTTCGCTTCTATCCGAAACAGGCCCGCAACAAGGGTTCGCGCCACAAGGGCGAACGACGTGTCCCCCTATCCATCGGGATTCCCTCTCTCAACTCGTTTAGTGATGTGGTATTTCCTTAGATGACTTCCTTGAAAAGCCAGGACGTGCTCGCCCTGGGGTTCATGACGTTTGCCCTGTTCGTCGGGGCCGGCAACATCATTTTTCCGCCTATCGTCGGCCTGCAGGCCGGGCCGCATGTCTGGCTGGCTGCGCTGGGCTTCCTGATCACCGCCGTGGGCCTGCCGGTCATCACCCTGGTCGCCCTGGCCAAGGTTGGCGGCGCCATGGATGCGCTGAGCACCCCCATCGGACGTGCCGCAGGTGTGCTGCTCGGCGTGGTCTGCTACCTGGCGGTCGGCCCGCTGTTCGCCACGCCGCGCACCGCCACGGTGTCGTTCGAGGTGGGGCTGGCGCCGCTGACCGGTGAAAGCCCGCTGGCTCTGTTCGCCTACAGCCTGGTGTACTTCGCCATCGTGCTGGGTGTGTCGCTTTATCCGGGCCGACTGCTCGATACCGTGGGTCGCGTACTCGGACCTATGAAGATTCTCGCGCTGCTGATCCTCGGCGGCACGGCGTTTGTGCTGACGCCCGATGGCGTGGGCTCGGCGACGGCGGCCTACCAGGCTGCGCCTTTCTCCCAGGGTTTCATCAATGGTTACCTGACCATGGATACGCTGGGCGCGCTGGTGTTCGGCATCGTCATCGTCAACGCCATCCGCTCGCGCGGCGTCACCTCGCCACAAATGATCACCCGTTACGCGATCATCGCCGGGCTGATTGCTGGCGTCGGCCTGGCGCTGGTTTACATCAGCCTGTTCCGCCTCGGTGCCGGCAGCCATAGCATCGCCGAAGGCGCCACCAATGGTGCAGCCGTACTGCACGCCTATGTGCAGCACACCTTCGGAGGCCTGGGCAGCGTTTTTCTGGCGGTGCTGATTTCCCTGGCATGCCTGGTCACTGCGGTCGGCCTGACCTGCGCCTGCGCGGAGTACTTCAGCCGTCTGGTGCCGCTTTCCTACCGCAGCCTGGTGATCATCCTGGCGGCGTTCTCGCTGCTGGTGTCGAACCTGGGGCTGACCAAGCTGATCCAGATCTCCGTGCCGGTGCTCACGGCCATCTACCCGCCGTGCATCGTGCTGATTGCGCTGAGCTTCTGCTGGGGGCTGTGGCACGCCGCGGCGCGTGTGGTCGGGCCGGTGATGGTGGTGGCCACCCTGTTCGGCATCGTCGACGGGCTGAAAGCCGCGGATCTGGACGGCTGGCTGCCGAGTTGGCTGACCAGCCTGCCACTTGCCGAGCAGGGCTTGGCGTGGCTGCTGCCGTCTGCAGTGATGCTGGCCCTGGCCAGCGGTTACGACTGGTGGCGTGGCAAGGCGCAGCAAGCGCTGGCGTAATTCAGAACGGGTAAACGAAAGCCGCTCTTCGGAGCGGTTTTTTTGTGCCTGGCGTGGCTATAATCCGCGAGTCTGTCGCCGGCTTCTCGCAGGTCGAGGAGCAGGGCACGATCATCGGCAGGTCCCCGCATTACAAGGAATTTGCATGTCCCTCAGCGAAGACTATCTGCACCATCTGATTGCTGCCTGCTGGTTCGTTCTGTGCTGGGCAGGCTACACCCGTTATGCACACGCCAAAGGTCGCACCACGCCGTGCCTGGCCAGCGTGCTGCACCTGTATCGTGAAGACTGGATGCGCCGCATGCTGCTGCGCGAGAACCGCATTGCCGACGCCAACGTGATCGGTAACCTGGAGCGCAACGCCTCGTTCTTCGCTTCCAGCACGCTGATCATTCTGGCCGGTATCCTTACCGTGCTTGGCGCCTCGGATCGCGCGGTGTCGCTGCTCGCCGACCTGCCATTCGTACAGTCGGCCAGCCGTGGCATCTCCGAGGTCAAGCTGCTGTGCCTGGGCGTGGTGTTCGTCTACGCCTTCTTCACGTTCAGCTGGTGCATGCGCCAATACAACTTTGCTGCCGTACTGGTGGGCTCGGCACCGATGATCGGTGAGCGTCACGTCACTGAACAGGAGCGCAAGGCCTTTGCCGAACGTACCGCGCGGGTCATCTCGATGGCGGCCAACCAGTTCAACTACGGTTTGCGTGCCTACTATTTCGGCATGGCGACCCTATCGTGGTTCATCAACCCCTGGTTCTTCATGCTGGTGACCGCAGGTGTCGTCGTGGTGCTGTATCGCCGCGAATTTCATTCGGATGTTCTCGAGGTCATGGTGTACACACAAACGCCGACGTTCGAGCCGGCCAAGGAGAAAGGCGAATGAGCATTCCATTCTGGTGCATCTTCATCAGCGCCTTGCTGATCTTCATAGCCAAGGCGCCACTGGCCAAGGCGATGAAGGAGGAGGGTGGCACCTATGACAACCATCACCCGCGTGCCCAGCAGGCACGCCTGACGGGATTCGGCGCGCGAGCACTGGCTGCCCACCACAACAGCTTCGAGGCTTTTCCGCTGTTTGCCGTGGCCGTGTTGATGGCGCACGTTACTCAAAGCAGCGGCTGGCTAGTCGATTGGCTGGCGGTGATCTTCGTGATCGCGAGGGTGCTGTATCTGGTGTTCTACTGGGCTGATCTGCACTGGCAGCGCAGTCTGGTATGGGCGGTGGGGATGGTATGTACGCTGCTGATTATGCTGACACCAGCGATGCGTTGAAGCGGGAGAGGATTTAGCGAACGTTACCCGCAGTAAGCTGCGGGTAACGCGAAGAGATCAGCTTATTGCTGTTTCGGCGCTGCCGGATCTGCAGGAGCTGCCGGCTCGGCGGGAGCAGGGTTGGTAGCCGGAGTCTGGGCTTCTTCCTGTTGCTCTTTGGCGGCTTCTTGAGCGGCTTCGGCTTCTTTCTGAGCAGCTTCGTTGCTCTCTTTAGCCGCGTCGTTCATGGATTCTTGAGCTTCGGTACGGGCTTCCTGAGCTTCTTGAGCTTTGTTTTCGGAAGGCTTGTCACAGGCCGCAAGGCCCAGCGTGGCAGCCAGCATGAAGGCGTAAGCGACTGATTTTTGCATGGTGGTGTTTCTCCTTTGGGTGAATGCCATTACCGTTTTTCGAGGCGTCGAGGACGCGATAAGTTCACTGACTTTGCGTCGATGCGCTTTTTTGCTTCACCCAAGCAGGCGAAAGCACCAATCCAGGGCCTATCACGAAAAGCCAAAAGTCTCGACGCGTCGATGGAACCCAAGTGCGACGATCATTATCGTTGCGCTCTTCGCGCGATTGATCGGCGCCAGTTACTGATCTAAGGAAATCGAATGGATGCGCTGTTGATCCTGAGCGGCCTGCTCCTGATCCTCGTCGGTTTGGTAATGCTGGTGATGCGCGGCTTCGCCACCAGCCTGCTGTGGGGCTGGGCGTGCTTGCTGCCGCCTTTGACGCTGCTGTTTATCTTGGCGCACTGGCACCGTGCCAAGCAGGCGCTGGCGTGCTGCGCCCTGGGCATGATTCCGATGGTTGTCGGGCTGGCGGTGATGGCCGGGCAGGATCCGCAACGTCTGGACGGCATCATCAGTTTGCAGTGGCTGCACCCCGAGCCACCGACTGCCGGCGGCTTGAACATCCAGCTGCATGGGCAGCTCAACGGTGAGCCTTTCGCGCCCCAGGAAGGCGAGCTGATCGACGGCGTGCTTAGTCTGCGCGAGGGCCAGGATTTCTTCGCCCGCCGCGAGCTGAGCATTCGTGGTCTGCCAGTGGCCGCCGATGGCTTGCGCCTGGACGTGCTACCTGATGATCCGGGGCAGTTGCCGGAGATCGAGCTGAGCTGGTTGCTGCCCGAGCAGGACCTGCCAGAGGCCCGGCAGCTCAAAGGCGGCTATACGCTGCACCTGGATCTGAGGCCTGAAGAGCCGAACCGCCTGGTCGGCGAATTCCATCTGGTGCTGCCGGCGCAATTCCAGACCACCCTGACCGGCAAGGTCGAGCTGTTTCGTAACGGCCTGCGCTACCAGCAGGGCCATGTGGATCGCACCGTTGATTCGCGCGATACCCTCGCTTACCTGATCACCGATTACTTGCAGCGACGCTTCGCCACCCGTGACGTGCAGCTCGCACCGCTGCCCTTGCATGACATGAGCTCCAGCAGCCTGGCGCTCGACGTGCAGGCGCAGGTGGCCGGTCAGTCGCAGCGCGTGCCGGTGCGCCTGAGCAAGCATCCGCAGCTTGGCTGGCGGGTTGAGGATGACCATTTTCCCGCATTGGCGAAAACCGCGGAGCCTGCGCCGAGCACTGTCGCCATCAAGCCGGCACCAAGAGAGCCAGCAAGTCTGCAGGATACGCGTCAAGAGCTGACCCTGGCGCGCCTGCTCGCCGAGCCGCAGCGCTACATCAATCAGCACCTGCGGCTGTTCAGTGAAAAGGGCAGCGCGGTGCAGGGCCAGTTCGCCGGCATCGACGAGCAAGGCCAGTTGGTGCTGCGTCAGCGTCTCAATGGTTCGGGCGAGGCGCGCTTCACCCTGGCACCGGCCGATGTGGTGCATGTCGAACGCATCGACGACTGACTTGAAGTTTGCTCATCGCGTCCCCACCTGATGGTCATCCGCCGTACCGCGGCTTAGCCATCAATGTGGAGTTAGATGACCATGAGTGTGGAAACTCAAAAAGAAACCCTGGGCTTCCAGACAGAGGTGAAGCAACTGCTGCACCTCATGATTCACTCGCTGTATTCCAACAAGGAAATCTTCCTACGCGAGCTGATCTCCAACGCCTCCGACGCCGTCGACAAGCTGCGTTTCGAAGCGCTGGCAAAGCCCGAGCTGCTTGAGGACGGCGCCGAGCTGAAGATCCGTGTGAGCTTCGACAAGGACGCCAAGACCGTCACCCTCGAAGACAACGGCATCGGCATGAGTCGCGAAGAGACCATCGCGCACCTGGGCACCATCGCCAAGTCCGGCACCGCCGACTTCCTGAAGAACCTCTCCGGCGACCAGAAAAAGGATTCCAGCCTGATCGGTCAGTTCGGCGTGGGCTTCTATTCGGCCTTCATCGTCGCCGACAAGGTGGAAGTTTTCACCCGTCGCGCAGGCCTGGCCGCCGGCGAAGGTGTGCACTGGGCATCCAAGGGCGAGGGCGAGTTCGAAATCGCCACCGTCGAGAAGGCCGAGCGCGGCACCCGCATCGTGCTGCACCTGAAAAGCGGCGAAGAAGAGTTCGCCGATGGCTGGCGCCTGCGCAACGTCATCAAGAAATACTCTGACCATATCGGGCTGCCGATCGAGCTGCCGAAAGAATTCCACGGCGAAGAGAAGGACAAGCCGGCCGAGCCCGAGTGGGAAGTTGTCAACCGCGCCAGCGCGCTGTGGACGCGCCCGCGCACCGAGGTTACCGACGAGCAGTACCAGGAGTTCTACAAACACGTCTCCCACGACTATGACAACCCGCTGAGCTGGAGTCACAACAAGGTCGAAGGCAAGCTGGAGTACACCTCGCTGCTGTACGTGCCGGGTCGTGCGCCGTTCGACCTGTACCAGCGTGAAGCGCCGCGCGGCCTGAAGCTGTACGTGCAGCGTGTGTTCATCATGGACCAGGCCGACGAGTTCCTGCCGCTGTACTTGCGCTTCATCAAGGGCGTGGTCGACTCCAACGACCTGTCGCTGAACGTTTCGCGCGAGATCCTGCAGAAAGACCCGGTGATCGACTCCATGAAGTCGGCGCTGACCAAGCGCGTGCTCGACATGCTGGAGAAACTGGCCAAGAACGAGCCCGAGCAGTACAAGACCTTCTGGAAGAACTTCGGCCAGGTGCTCAAGGAAGGCCCGGCGGAAGACTTCGCCAACAAGGAGAAGATCGCCGGCCTGCTGCGCTTCGCCTCGACCGCCGAAGGCGAGGGCGAGCAGGTGGTATCACTGGGCGACTACGTCAGCCGCCTGAAGCAAGGCCAGGACAAGATCTACTTCCTCACCGGTGAATCCTACGCGCAGGTCAAGAATAGCCCGCACCTGGAAGTCTTCCGCAAGAAAGGCATCGAAGTGCTGCTGCTCACCGACCGCATCGACGAGTGGCTGATGAGCTACCTGACCGAGTTCGACGGCAAGAGCTTCGTCGACGTGGCGCGTGGTGATCTGGACTTGGGTTTGCTGGACTCCGAAGAGGACAAGAAGGCCCAGGAAGAAGTCGCCAAGAGTAAGGAAGGCCTGGTCGAGCGCCTGAAAACCGCGCTGGGCGAGCAGGTCGCCGAAGTTCGCGTTTCCCATCGCCTAACCGATTCGCCAGCGATCCTGGCCATCGGCGAACAGGATCTGGGCCTGCAAATGCGCCAGATCCTCGAAGCCAGCGGGCAGAAGGTGCCGGATTCGAAGCCGATCTTCGAATTCAACCCGAGCCACCCGCTGATCGAGAAGCTGGACGCCGAGCCGGACGAGGATCGTTTCGGCGACCTGTCGCACATCCTCTTCGATCAGGCCGCCCTGGCTGCCGGCGACAGCCTTAAAGACCCGGCCGCCTACGTGCAGCGCCTGAACAAGCTGCTGATCGAGCTTTCTGCCTGATCAGTTAGTCGCAACGCAAAACGCCGCTCGATTGAGCGGCGTTTTTGTATCTGCATTCTGGCTTTTTCGATTTGGTAGCCCGGGTCGAGCGTAGCGACAACCGGGAAAATACCTGAGTATCGCGATGCTCAACCTAGGCTACGCCCTCAGGCGATGCCGTATGTGGGTGCCGGCCATGCCGTCAGGCACGATGCAAAGAGATGTGGGAGCGGCTTCAGCCGCGATCAGTCTTGCGGTCGCCTGTAGCATCGCGGCTAAAGCCGCTCCCACGAAACCCACGTTCAGCGCTCTAGAGGCCTACTACAGAGCTGAGGAGAGATTATGAATGTGGGAGCGCGCCATGCGCGCGAAAAAATCGCGGGCATGGACTAGGCGTTCCCGCCCGCTCCCACAGGGGAGACCTGATATCGGCTGCTGCCAATGGGTCCACAGCTTGTGACCGATATTGGCCCAGCCTGTGAAACCACGTCCGGCCACAAAAAAGCCCCGTCATCCAGTGGATGACGGGGCTTGCTTATGCCGGCTCAGCCGATCAGACGATGATGCCCTGGCTGCGCAGGTAGTCGTCGTAGGTGCCGCTGAAGTCGGTGACGCCGTTGTCCGACAGCTCGATGATGCGGGTGGCCAGAGATCCGACGAACTCGCGGTCATGGCTGACGAAGATCAGTGTGCCCGGGTAGTTCTCCAGCGCCAGGTTGAGCGCCTCGATGGATTCCATGTCCAGGTGGTTGGTCGGTTCGTCCATCACCAGTACGTTGGGCTTTTGCAGGATCAGCTTGCCGAACAGCATGCGACCCTGTTCACCACCGGAGATGACCTTGACCGACTTGAGGATCTCGTCGTTGGAGAACAGCATGCGGCCCAGGGTGCCGCGAATGACTTGCTCGCCGGTGGTCCACTGGCCCATCCAGTCGAACAGGGTCACGTCGTCTTCGAAATCGTGAGCGTGATCCTGGGCGTAGTAGCCGACCTCGGCGCTCTCTGTCCATTTCACTGCGCCGGCATCCGGCTTCAGCTCGCTGACCAGGGTGCGTAGCAGGGTGGTCTTGCCGATCCCGTTGGGGCCAATGATCGCCACGCGCTCGCCAGCTTCGACGGTGAAGCTGAAGTTCTTGAACAGCACCTTGTCATCGAACGCCTTGCTGAGGTTCTCGATGGTGACGGCCTGGCGGTGCAGTTTCTTGGTTTGCTCGAAGCGAATGAACGGGCTGACGCGGCTTGACGGCTTGACCTCGGCCAGCTGGATCTTGTCGATCTGCTTGGCGCGGCTGGTCGCCTGCTTGGCTTTCGAGGCGTTGGCCGAGAAGCGGCTGACGAAGCTCTGCAGTTCGGAGATCTGCGCCTTCTTCTTGGCGTTGTCGGCCAGCAGCTGCTCGCGCGACTGGGTCGCAGCGGTCATGTACTCGTCGTAGTTGCCCGGGAACAGGCGCAGCTCGCCGTAATCCAGGTCGGCCATGTGGGTGCAGACCGAGTTCAGGAAGTGGCGGTCGTGGGAAATGATGATCATGGTGCTGTTACGCGCCGTGAGGATCGTTTCCAGCCAGCGGATGGTGTTGATGTCCAGGTGGTTGGTCGGCTCGTCGAGCAACAGCACGTCCGGATCGGCGAACAGTGCCTGGGCCAGCAGCACGCGCAGTTTCCAGCCGGGGGCCACTTCACTCATCGGGCCAAAATGCTGCTCCAGCGGAATGCCCAGGCCGAGCAGCAGCTCGCCGGCGCGGGACTCGGCGGTGTAGCCGTCCATCTCGGCGAACTCGCCTTCGAGCTCACCGACCTTCATGCCGTCTTCTTCGCTCATTTCCGGCAGCGAGTAGATGCGATCGCGCTCGGCCTTGACCTTCCACAGCTCCTGGTGGCCCATGATCACGGTGTCGATCACGTTGAATTGCTCGTAGGCGAACTGATCCTGGCGCAGTTTGCCCAGGCGCACGTTCGGCTCGAGCATGACCTGGCCGCCCGACGGCTCCAGATCGCCGCCGAGGATCTTCATGAAGGTCGACTTGCCGCAGCCGTTGGCGCCGATCAGGCCGTAGCGGTTGCCGTTGTTGAACTTGACGGAAACGTTCTCGAACAGCGGCTTGGCGCCAAACTGCATGGTGATATTAGCGGTGGAAATCAAAGTGCTCTAACTCGCATGTTTCAGAGATGTGGATTGAGTCTTGGGGCAGATTTGGAGCGAGCCTGGGTTGGCTCATTTCAGCCCAGTCGCCTTTGCCAACGATCCATCTGGCCTAGCGAGAAAGCAGAATCTGCACCGCGTGGCCCGATTGCCTGGCGATAGAGGCCTGAGCATTTTCGCCATCGGGCATAGGGTTGCGTATGTGAGGCGCGCATTGTACGGATGACTGCGGCGAATACCCAGCGCTTTCACGGCCGGGCGTGATCGAATAGGCCACCCACTGGTCGGCAAAGCGGCGAACGAGCCTCTTCATATCCAGGTTCTCGCTGGAGAACCTGCGGCTGTTGGGAAAGCCAGCCGAGAAGTTGCGCACGGCTATCTCATCTAGGAGATAGCACTTCTGTTAGTGCTTTAAGCCGCTTACACCGCTTTTGATCTGGGATAACTGGAGAGGTAGCGAGAAAGCTCGTCCCGACCCGGTGCACGGTGGGGTGTACCGGGACCGTCATTGGGAATGTAGAACTTGTCGCTGCGCGGGTGCTTCTGTTCAGCGAGGGAAACGGTCTGCAACGGTACCCAGGGCAACACAATGGCGCCGTGTTCGAAACCATAGCAGCCGGAAAGCGAGGCCAAATGAATGGTTTTCTTGGTGCCGTTTGGCAGGGAGAGGGTGGCTTGGCGCTCGCTCAGCAAGCGCTGGGCGAATGCAGGGCCTAGGAGCTTTTCGATATGGTCCCTCAGGCCGGTGATGTTGCCAGGCACCAGCATGATGTCGTCATGCTTGCTCATGGCCAGACCGAGAACGCGGGAGAATTCCTGCCGGCACGAGCCGTGCTTAAGGGTGTGGTGCATCATGGGTAGTGTCCTTACTTCAATTGCTTCCTGGCTGATGTCCATCTAGATGGACACCAGACTTTATAGCTACCTGCGCTGAAGTCCGCCAGTTGCAGGTGCCCAAAGTTGACGCCAATTTTCGGCCTAGGCGGATCGCCTGTGAAGCGCCGTTCGGCTGAAACCCGCAAAACTTTCCTGAATCCCCGTCACAGAGCCTCTGTCCCTACTTACAGACGCGGTATTTCCCACGCATGTCGACGAGGTGACAGTAGTGAGATGCTTTATCTGTGGTGACGACGCCTGGCTGATTTCCAAAACCGGTACCTACGCGGCATGCGACTGCCGAACCTGTGGTCTGTATCGAGTCGAAGGCGCCTGGTTCCAGCGCAGCGCAGCGCCGATACCGACCGAGCAGTTTCGCGCCTTCCTGCAGCTGCAACGCGAGGAAAGCCCGGATGACACGCCGGTGATCAGTAGCGAGTCGGCCAGATCGCTGCTGACCTTGAACCAGCTCAATACCTCCCAGGCTACCTGATGCATCCGGCGTCCTTCAGGTGCCGGGGCGCCGGTTCGAGTAGATGTAGCGCTTCGTAACTTATGGCGCCCCGGGCGTCTACAGTGCTGGGATTCCCCGCTATTGAAAGGAACATCGAAATGGCTAATTCACGTCTGCTTACCAGCACAGTGGTTTCGATTGCCATGGCCGCGGCGCCATGCCTTGCCTCGGCCGATCCGGGTAACGGCAAGGGGCACGGGCAGGGTAATGGCAAAGGCCAGCATCACCAGGGGCAGGGTAATCAGGGTAGTGGGCCGAAGGATGCCCGATACGGCGGCCCTTCGATCGATCGCGGCGGCATCCTCAGCATTGTGCAGGGCAATCGATCCTACTGGTCGCCTGGCCCCTCGCTGCCACCGGGCATTCAAAAGAACCTGGCGCGCGGCAAGCCGCTTCCGCCTGGTATCGCCAAGAAGCTCGACGGCCGGCTGCTCGGGCAACTGCCTCGCTATGACGGCTATGAATGGATGCAGGCGGGCGTCGACCTGATCCTGGTTGCGGTGGCCACCGGCATCATCTACGAAGTCTTCAACGGCGCGCTGGACTGACAGCTAGCGACGTTTAGGCAAGCGGCTCAGCCTATTCGGGCTGGGCCGTTTTTATTTGGCTCGTTGCTGGGCGTAAAACTGCTCAGGCTTTTGAGCGCACGATCCGCCCGGCTTTGATCTCGCTGGCGTATTTGTTGAGGCGGTCCTCATCGTTGGTCAGCACGCCGACCATACGCAGAATGGCCCAGGCATCGGCCTCGTTTTCGGTGCCGCGCAGCTTCTCCGCCACCTTGAGCAGGTCGACGGATACCCATCGCAGGTCTTCGGCAACGGCTTTCAGGTCTTGCTTCAGTATCTGGGTTTGGCGCTGGCCCATAGATCCTCTTCGTTTGGCTGGTTCGGAGTAGCGCCCGGTTTGCTGCTGCCACTTGCTGGCAGGCTGTGGGCGTAATGTATCGACCCATTATCCCGTTTTACGCTCCCCATCGGATCGACTTTCTCCCGTGTGCTGCCATAGGGACTGCATTTGCCTCAGTTCCTCACTACGGCCTGCAATATCAAATGGCTATACTAGCCAGGCTGCTAGCGCCTAGGGGCTCCAGGGATCGCGCTGTGCTGCCCGCCATATTCGGCTCCAATTGCACCCTTTTACCTGCGCGAAACCCATGATTACCACCGTCATCCTCGGCATGCTCTGCGTGTATCTGTTGTGTTTCAGTGTGATGTTCCTGCTGATCAGCACCCGGCTCGCCGACAAGAAAATGGGCATGGACGTGTTTGCGCTCGGCAATCTGCTGCTGGGCCTTGCCTACATCATGCAGCTGGTCGACGGCCCGCCGGACTTTGGATTGATGAGTGTCGTCAATCACATCCTGACGCTGAGCGCCCCGGTTACCTATTTGCTGGGCGCACTGCGCTTTTTTGGTCGACCCACACCTATTGTGCGCTCGCTACTTACGCTGGCGGCTCTATACGCAGCCGTGCAACTGCTGGTGCAATGGCTCTTCGGAGATGAAGCGCGCCATGCGTTGCTGGCAGGCGCCTGCGTACTGCTTTTCCTAGGCATGATCATCGCGTTGCTGGTGGGCAGCCGAACTTTCGCCAAGGATCTGTGCGTCGAGATGCTCGTGTTCGCCGTATTGATCAGCGGCATCTGCGCGTTGAACGCCGCCAAGTTCGTGATGATCCTCAGCGGCGGCATGGCGGCGCTGGACATGAGCAGCGGCTTTCAGAGGATCTTCTACCTGTACATGTCGTTCCTGGCGACCGTGCTGCCGCCCTGCGCGGTGTGGCTGGTACTCCGTCGCCTGACCGATGAACTGCGCAGCCTGGCGGCCCATGACCCGCTTACCCAACTGCTGAACCGACGCGGGTTGATCGAGGCGCTGGAGGTTCATTTCAGCTCCCGCACCGCCGCGCCGGCCTATGTGTTGATCGTGGACATCGACCACTTCAAACGCATCAACGACACCCACGGCCACAAAGTCGGCGACCTCGTGATCTGCCACGTTGCTGATGCCCTCAAAACCACCGCTCGCCAAGGCGACCTGATCTGCCGATTAGGCGGAGAAGAGTTCGTGGTGATCGCTCTGGACGCGGAGAAAACAGGCGTTCTGCAGCTGGCAGAACGCATGCGTAGGGCGATAGAGCGCATTGAAGTGCCAGGTAGCAACCAAACGATCCGCTGCACTGGGACTATTGGAGTGTCTGCTCATTTCACCAGCGCGCAGGCATTCGATGACTTCCTGCAACAGGCGGATGCGGCGTTGTATCGGGGGAAAGAGGCGGGGCGTAATCGGGTCGAGTGGGTTCTGCGGGAGGTTTAGCCAGTCGACAGTATCAGTCGCATGCAAGCTTCATGGCTTACGTCCTAGAATTCTGACAGCAGACCTTCCTAATGCCGCACCTACGGCACCCGCTACGGCAGCAAAGAATACCTGAGTAAAGTCGATGCCTTCTGATGTAGGGCTGCGAAAAATAGTAGGGGCGATAACTTGGAAAATTATAATCGCTACTGCAATTCCAATATAAGAGCCGATTTTTTCATTCTTCGGATTTATTCCCATTTGCATTTCTCGTGTTTGCTAATGATTCAACTAGATATCCGCGAGGTGCGGTCGCGGCTAACGGGTGAGCGCCTTGTTGGGCTGGTAAGCGAAGGCATGTTATTCGTTCATGGCTGGATAATTAGATCATCTGCATTGAATCGATGTGTTTCTCCATTGAAGTCAGCCTCCGCCCAGTACTGACGACTTTCAGTCTCGCAATCCTCCATGATTCGGTAGTCCGAACTGCCGTTTTCACATTTTTGCGAAGAAAGTTTTCGTACAATCGATTTCGCAAAGATACCCCCATTTCTCACATAGTTCTAGGCGCTTGCATGCAAGGTCAATTTCATTTATTGCTCCGATCAGGCGGGAGAAATTCTCGTGATCGGTATGAGGTACTCCAGCTAGTTCTAAAGATAGCTTCTTTTGGAGGATGCTAAGGTTTTCGAGAACAATTTTCATAATAGATGTGTAAAAGCCTAACGTTTGGTTAAGGGGCCGGCTTTAGCCGGTCCCGAGTGAACGAAGCGAGCGACTTGAACCAGTAGTTAGAGGTTCCTCATCCGAGATATTTTCTGCTCTAGCTCTTGAATCTGTATTTCTGGAGATGGGTAGCTTCCAGCAGATAAAATTTCTCCAGTGCTCCTGTTTATCAGTAGAGGGCCGTGACCGACTAATTGAGATGAAAATTCTTGAGTGAGGATGTATTCCTGGCTTTGATAGAAGAAAGCACATACGAGAGGCCTAACAATTGTATGCTCTGGCATTATGTCAAGTTTGTCATTGCTTCCTTGGGTGATCCGTTCTAGCTCTGATCTGGCTAGCAACTCTGCCTGTTTTATGGATATGACCATGGAAGCCTCTAATTATAAATAGACACCAAGTGGTGCATAACTTTCCGGACGGGCGTGGTGTATAACATTCCTTGTTCCTCTTGTTATTCCTGTCTAGGAGGGGCTTTCAGCGTATTGATCACCGTATAAGGGAGCTATCCACCTTGGATAGGCAGCCTCGATTGCTCGATCAAGTGCGAGAGCAGATTCGGCTGAGACGCTACTCGATTCGTACGACAGCTGTCTATTGCACGTGAACGAAGCATATTGCCTATGTCGCATTTCTGTGACATGGGCACAAAAAGAAGCCCCGGAAGTCCGGGGCTTTGCATAGGCAGCGAAAACCTCTCGCTTCACCGCTTATTCAAACGCTGTGCCAGCCGGTCCCCACCAAACTGGATAAAGCTGACCATTACCACCAGCACGACGATCACCGTCAGCATCACCTGGGTATCGAAGCGCTGATAGCCGTAGCGGTAGGCCAGATCGCCCAGGCCGCCTGCACCGATGGCGCCGGCCATGGCGGAGGAGTTGATCATGGTGACCAGGGTGATGGTGAAGCCGCCGACGATGCCGGGCAGGGCTTCGGGCAGTAGCACGTGCCAGACGATATGACGGCGGCGGCAGCCCATGGCCTGGGCGGCTTCGATCAGGCCATGGTCGACTTCACGCAGGCTGACTTCGGCGATACGGGCGAAGAACGGCGTGGCAGCGATGGTCAGCGGCACCACGGCGGCCCAGACGCCGTAGGTGGTACCGACCACCAGGCGGGTGAAGGGGATCAGCGCGACCATCAGAATCAGAAAGGGGACGGAGCGAAACAGATTGACGATGGCGCCGAGCACGCGGTTCAGCCGCGGCGCCTCGAAGATGCCGCCCTTGCTGCTGGTGACCAGAAATACCGCCAGCGGAATACCCGCCAGTAGAGCGAGCAGCGACGACACGCCGACCATCAGCAGGGTGTCGAGCAGGCCTTGCCAGAGGCGTTCAAACAGCAGCGACATAACCCAGTACCTCCACGTGGTCGGCCAGCGAGCGGGCGTTTTCGATGAGTGCTTCGTGGGCGATACCCGATGGGCCGACTGACAGGAGCAAATGCCCCACGACGTGGCCCTGAATCTGCTCCAGGCTGGCGTCGAGCAAGGTGGCGCGACCGCCCAGTGCGACGCCAAGCGCTGGTAAATCCGGCTCCAGGCCGCTGCCGGAAAAGTGCAGGCGCAGCACCAGGTCATCCGAGTTGCTGCCGCGTTCTATTTGCAGGCGCTGCTGCAGGCTTGCCGGCAGGGCATGTTGCAGAGGCGCGAGCAGGGTGCGGGTGACGGCGTGGCGCGGCGAGCCGAATACCTGCCAGACCGGCCCTTGCTCGACCACTTCACCGCGCTCCAGCACCACCACGCGGTCGCAGATCTCGCGGATCACCGCCATCTCGTGGGTGATCAGCACCACGGTCAGGCCCAGGCGCCGGTTGATCTCGCGCAGCAGGCCGAGGATCGCCTGGGTGGTCTCCGGATCCAGAGCGCTGGTGGCTTCGTCGCAGAGCAGAATCTGCGGGTCGTGCACCAGGGCGCGGGCAATGCCCACCCGCTGTTTCTGGCCACCCGAGAGCTGCGCTGGGTAGGCGCCGTGCTTGTCCTCGAGGCCGACCAGTTCGAGCAATTCGCGCACCTTGCCCTGGCGGGCTTCGCGCGGCACGCCAGCAACCTTGAGCGGCAGTTCGACGTTCTGCCACACGGTCTTGGCGGACATCAGGTTGAAGTGCTGGAAGATCATGCCGATGCGCCGGCGCAGCGCCACCAGGGCGTCATCGTCATAGCCGGCGATGTCGCTGCCGTCGATCAACACGCGGCCGCTGCTGGGCCGTTCCAGGCGATTGATGGTGCGCAGCAGCGAGGATTTGCCGGCGCCGCTGCGACCGATGATGCCGAACACTTCGCCGCGCTCGATCGACAGCTCGATATCGTGCAGCGCCGGTACCGGGCCCTGGGCGCCCTCATAGGTTTTGCCCAGGCGCTCGAAGCGCAGCTGCGCCTGGGCGCTGCGGCTGGCTGCGGCGGCCTGCTGCAGGTGGGGATCGAAGCCGCTCATCTCAGCTCTCCCAGCCGGCCTGGTAGAGGTTGCCATGGGCCTTGTCGAGCGCGGCGCGCACCGCCGGAGAGTGTTGATAGATGTCGATGAACTTGAGCAGGCGCGCGTCCTTGGCCTTCGCCGGCTGGGTGACGAACTGGATGATGTACTCGGGATGGTCGACACCGTCGAACAGCAGGGCCGAGGCCGGATCGAACGTCTTGGCGAGGCGGATATAGGCCGGGTAACCCTGCACCAGGTCGACTTCGTCATAGGCGCGCACCAACTGCACGGCTTCCAGTTCGATGATGCGGATGTTCTTCGGGTTGGCGGTGATGTCCTGCTGGGTGGCCTTGTAGCCGACACCGGGCTTGAGTTCTATCAGCCCGGCTTTTTGCAGCAGTTGCAGGCCGCGTCCGCCGTTGACCGGGTCGTTGGCGATGGCCACCTTGGCGCCGTCCGGCAGGCTGGCGAAATCCTTGTGCGTCTTGGAGTAGAGCCCGACGTTGTTGATCACCCCGCGCGCCACCGGCACCAGGTCGTAGCCGCCCTCGGCCTTGGCGTTTTCGAGGAAGGGAATGTGCTGGAAGTAGTTCACGTCGATGTCGCCATTGGCGAGGCTGACGTTGGGGGCGATCCAGTCGGTGAACTCGATCAGCTCCACATCCAATCCTTGTTTCTTGGCTTCGGCCACGGCCACTTCCAGCGGCGGTGCGAAGGCGGCGGTGGTGCCGAGTTTGAGGGCGGGGGCGGCCTGGGCCAGGGTGCTGGCGCTGAACAGGGCGGCGAGGGTCAGGTTTTTCAGTGGTTTTAGCATGGTGGCGTCCTTGTTGGGTCAGAGCAGGTTCAGTGCATTGGCGCTGAGGTTTCGCAGTTCATGGGGGATGGTGTTGGCGTGTTGCAGGCGGGCAGGGTCGCGCCAGGCGGCGGCCGGGTGATCCGCCGGCAGCCTGGGGCCCTGGCCGAACAGCTTGTGGCGCAGGGCACCCCCTGCGTAGCCGGTCTTGTAGCGGCCGCGCTGTTGCAGCTCGGGAATCACCAGGTCGATGAAGTCGGCGTAGCTTTGCGGAGTGACGATGCGCGTGAGGTTGAAGCCGTCCAGTCCGGTGGCGTCGATCCACTCGATCAGCTGCTCGGCCACCTGGCCTGGCGAGCCGATCAGCACCGGATAGCGACCGCCCAGGGCGTGCTGTTCGAGCAGGCGACGCTTGGTCCAGCCGGTGAAGGTCTTGACCACCGATTCGATGGCGTTGGTCTTGCGCGCCAGGATCGGTTCGTCGAGGCCAAAGGCCGCCAGGTCGATACCGGTGGAGCTGGAAAAGTGGGCGATGCCGGCTTCCGGGCTGGCGTAGCGCAGGTACTCGGCGTGCTTGTCACAGGCCTCGGCTTCGGTGGGCGCGACGATCACGGCGATGCCCATGAACACCTTGATCGCATCGCCCGTGCGCCCAGCCGCCACGGCGCTGGCGCGCACCTGCTCGACCTGGGTACGTACCGCCTCGACGCCATTGCCGCCAATGAATACGCATTCGGCGTGCTGGCCGGCGAAGCGCGAGCCACGCGCCGACGAGCCGGCCTGGAACAGCAGCGGTGTGCGCTGCGGCGACGGCTGGCTGAGGTGGTAACCCTCGACCTGATAGAACTCGCCGTGGTGGCGCACCTTGTGCACCTTGCCGGGCTGGGCGTAGATGCGCTGCTGGCGGTCGGCGAGCACCGCATCGTCCTGCCAGCTGCCTTCGAGCAGCTTGTAGAGCACTTCCAGATATTCGTCGGCCTGGTCGTAGCGGCGGTCGTGCTCGACCTGCTGGCTCAGGCCCATGGCCTTGGCCGCGCTTTCCAGGTAACCGGTGACGATGTTCCAGCCGATGCGGCCATTGCTCAGGTGGTCGAGGGTGGAGAGCCGGCGGGCGAAGGTGTACGGCGCCTCGTAGCTGAGGTTGGCGGTAACCCCGAAGCCGAGGTGCTGTGTGACGCCGGCCATGGCGGAGACCAGCAGCAGCGGGTCGTTGACCGGCAGCTGAATTGCTTCCTGCAGCGGCAGGTCGATACTGTTCTGGTACACGTCGTAAACGCCGAGGATGTCGGCGATGAACAGCCCGTCGAACAGCCCGCGCTCGAGCAATTGGGCCAGGTCGGTCCAGTAGCTCAGCTGGTTGAAGTTCACCGACTGATCGTCGGGGTGCGTCCACAGGCCGTGATGGATGTGCCCGACGCAGTTCATGTTGAAGGCGTTGAGAAGAATCTGCTTGCTCATCAGATGGTCCCCCGGCGCGGCGGCAGGCGATCGTTGAGGTAGAAGTCGCCGATGGCGTGGTACTTCCAGCGCACCGGGTCGTGCAGGGTGTGGGTGCGGGCGTTGCGCCAGTGGCGGTCGAGGCCGTGTTCCGCCAGGGTGGCGCGGCTACCAGCCAGTTCTAGCAGCTTGCTGCCGAGCAGCAGCGAGGTTTCCGTACTGATGGCCCGGGCCTCGGCCACCGCAATCGACGCGGCGGCCACGCTGTCGGCGTCAGGCTCGGCCTGGGCGCTGTCGACGAATTGGCCAGCCCGCTCCAGCAGCACTTCGGTAGCGGCCAGGCGCACGCGCAGCTTGCCGATTTCCTGCTGGGTCAGTGGGTCTTCACTGGCCTTTTCGATGCCTGCATCGATCCACGGGCGCGACTTGTGTCGCACGAACTGCAGCAGGTCTTGATAGGCGCCCCGGGCGATGCCGGTATCGATGGCCGCATGCAGCAACTGGGCGAACGGGCCCACCGTGGTCGGACGGTCGAAGGCGCTCTGGAACGGCACCACGTCGTCGGCGGCCACCGCTACGCCGTCGAACACCACGCTGCCACTGCCGGTGGTGCGCTGGCCGAAGCCGCTCCAGTCGTCGATCACCTGTACGCCCTTGGCCTGGCGCGGCACGAAGGCGAGAAAGCCAACGCCCTTTTCGTCGATGGCCAGGGTCGGGATGCGTTGGGCGAAGAGGGCGCCGGTGCAGTAGAACTTGCGCCCGTCGATGCGATAGCCGCTGGCCGTGCGGCTCAGCCGCGTGTTGCGATCCAGCGCCGTCTTGGTGCCCAGCTCGGCCAGGGCGTTGCCAAAGCGTTGGCCGGCCAGCACCTCGGTATACAGGCGGCGCTGCTGCGCCTCGCTGCCGTTCACCCGCAGCACTTCCAGGGCATAGAAATGGTTCTGCGGGATTTGCCCCAGCGAGCCGTCGGCCTGGGAAATCCGTGCAATGACCTTGGCCAGGGTGACGCTGGATACGCCGGCGCCGCCATGCGAAACGGGCACGCTGATGCCGCCCAGGCCGGACTGGCTGAATTGCTCCAGCTCGCCGTAAGGCAGCTGACGGTTGGCATCACGCTCGGCGGCGCCCGTGGCGAAATGCGTGGCCAGGCGCTCGGCAGTGGCCAGCGCCTCGGCGTCATCGCGGATGGTTACCGCGGCGGTTTTAAGCAGTGCGTTCATGGCTCAGATCCAGGAATGGCGGTTGGGACGGTTGCCGTTGAGGTGCCAGGCGCCGATGGCGTGGTACTTCCAGCGCACCGGATCGTGCAGGGTGTGGGTGCGCGCATTGCGCCAATGGCGGTCGAGGCCGAACTCGGCGAGGGTGGCGCGGCTGCCGGCCAGCTCCAGCAGCTTTTCGCTGGCTGCCAGGGCAATCTCGGTGGTCAGCGCCTTGGCTTCAGCCACGGCGATGGAGGCGCGGGCGGCCGCATCGGCGTCGATGGGCGCCGCTGCGGTTTCGTCGAGCACGCGGGCTGCCTTGTGCAGCAGCGCTTCGGCAGCGTGCAGTTCGATCTGCAGGCGGCCGACATCGGCGATCACGTACGGATCGTCACCGGCTCGCTCGACCTTGGCATCGATCCATGGCCGGGATTTCTCGCGCACGAAGGCAATGGCGTCGCGGACCGCGCCGTCGGCGATACCCAGGTCGATGGCCGCCTGAATCAGCTGGGAAAACGCGCCCTGAATGCTTGGTTTTTCGGTCAGCGGCCACAGCGGTACCAGGTTGTCTTCGTCGACGTGTACCTCGTTGAGCAGCACGGTGCCGCTGGCGGTGGTGCGCTGACCGAAGCCGGACCAGTCGTTGACGATGCGCAGGCCCGGGCGGCCGCGCTGGATAAAGGCCAGCCACGGGCGGCCTTGCTCGTCCAGCGCCTTGGCGGTGACCCAATGGGCGAACAGGGCGCCGGTGGAGTAGAACTTCTCGCCACTGAGCAGCCGGCGGCCGTCGCGCTCGATCAGCCGTGCCTGAATATCCAGGGTGTGCTTGCTGCCGCGCTCCGGGCCGCCGTTGCCGATGCGCCAGCCGGCCAGCACGCTGGCGAACAGGCGCTGCTGCTGCGCCGGGCTGGCGGCGGCGTGCAGCAGGCCGAGCAGGCCGAAGTGGTTCTGCGGAATTTGCCCGAGCGCCGGGTCGATGGCGCTGATGATGCGAAACACCTCGGCGATGGTCACGTACGACAGCTGCGGGCCGCCAAAGGCGCGTGGCACGGCGATGCTGCCCAGGCCGCTGGCAGTGAAACGCTCCACCAGCTCCCATGGCAGGCGCCGCTCGCGGTCGCGCTGGATGGCGCCGGCTTCGGCGGCGCGGGCCAGGGTATGGGCGGCCTCCAGTGCATCGGCGTCGCTGGTGAGAATGGCGGCGGGGTGTAACGGTGGCGCGACATCCTGGTCGGATGCGCTGCCCTCAAGGGTAATCGGACTGGTCATGTGAACCTCATCGTGTGGATGTGCCGCAGCAGCGCGGGGTGGGCGCGCTGCGGCGGGAAATCGAGGCTCCGGTGGTCCGGTGGCAAACGGCGTTTGTGAGCGAGTGCGCTCAGCTGTACAGCGAGGCTTGCGGGCCCTGGCCGCTGAGCAGCCAGTGGCCGAGATCGCGCACCTTGTAGTCGACGGGGTCGTGCAGGCTGTGCACCCGCACGTTGCGCCAGAAGCGGTCGAAGCCGTAGCGCGAGCTGGTGGCGCGGGCGCCCATGTTCTCGAAGATCTGGCTGGTGATATCCAGGGCGGCGCGTACCGCCACGACTTTCGCTTCGCTGATCGCCAGGGCTACCTCAGCGCGTTCGGCGGCAGTCAGTGCCGATTTCTCCCAGGCGGCCTGCAGGCGCACGGCCGCCTGTTCAGCTAGTGGCACGGCGGCGCGGTAACGCAGCCAGAGTTCGCCATAACGCTGCTGGATGAATGGATCGTCGCTGGCCTTGGCGACGCCGGACGCCGGCCAGGCGCGGCTTTGCTCGCGGGTATAGCGTAGCGCCGCATCCATCGCAGCCTGGGCGTTACCGAGATAGAGCTGGGTAAGAATCAGCTGCGACAGGCAGGCGCGCAGCGTGGTACGTGGGCTGGGGCCGACCGGGCCGAGCAGCTCGCTGCTGTCGACGAACACCTGCTCGAACTGCACGGTGCCGCTGTCGGTCTGGCGCTGGCCGAAGCCGTCCCAGTCGCTGTTCACACTCATGCCATCGCGCCCGCCCGGCAGCACGATGAATACCCGATCTTCGCTGCGATTGCCCCGCGGTGCGCTGATCACCAGGGCATCGGCACCCAGGGCGCCGGAGCAGAAGGATTTGCTGCCATTGAGCTCGAAGTGCTCCTCGCGGGGGCTGAGCGCCAGGCCAGTGTCGCGACCATTGGTGGCGTTACCCCAGAACCAGTTTTCCTGCACGGTGCGGGTCAGCCAGTGGCGCTGCTGCTCGGGGCTGCCGAACAGCTGGATGGTCGCCACCTGCAAGTGCTGAAAGGCGAAGAGGTGGGCGAGCGAACTGTCCGCCGCAGCAAGGTGGCGCACGATGCGATAGATTTCCGGCCAGGCCACGCCCTGACCGCCGTATTGCTGCGGTACGGCGAGGGTCAGCAGGCCGCTGCCGCGCAACAGTTCGCGTTCTGCCGGCGCGCTGCCGCCGGCTTTGTCGCGCTCCACGGCGCTGGCGGCCAACTGCCGGGCCAGGCGCTCGACCGTGGCCGTGCGGCTGCCGAAGTCGGCAGGGAACAGGTGTGCAGCGAACAGCGGTTGTTCCAGGGGGGCCAGGTGCAGGCGTGCTTCGCTGCTCATTTCGCGGGGCTCCAGAGGGTGACCTTGCTGGCGTCGACAGCCTTGGGTAGCAGCCCGGCGGCAAGGAAGGCATCGGCGATTTTCTGTTGTTCGGCCAGGCTGCCCGGCTGCACCAGGCGTACCTGATAGCTGCGTTTGGCATTGGCTTTCTCGACCACCGCGGGGTCGAGGTTCCCCCACAGCGGGCCGAGAACTTCGGCGCCCTGGCGCGGGTTGGCGCGCAGCCAGTCACCGGCTTTCACCAGTTCGCTGAACACGCTCTGCAACACCTGCGGATGCGCCCTGGCGAACGCGGCGCTGGTCAGGTAATAGCGCTGGTAGTCGGCCAGGCCCTCACCGTCGGCGAGAATGCGCGTTGGCAGTTGCTGCTGGGCACCGCTGATAAAGGGCTCCCAGGTCACCCAGGCATCGACCTTGCGATTCTCGAAGGCCGCTCGGCCGTCGGCGGGCGTCAGGTAGGCCGGCTCGATATCGCTGAACTTCAGGCCAGCCTTGGCCAGCGCGGCGATAAGCAGGTAGTGCACGCCGGCGGCTTTGGTGACGGCGACTTTCTTGCCTTTGAGGTCGGCCAGGGTTCTGATCTGCGAGTCCTCGCGCACCACGATGGCTTGGGCATGGGGCGAGGGCGCTTCCTGGGCGAAGTAGGCGAGGTCGGCGCCGGCGGCCTGGGCGAACACCGGCACGGTATCGGCGACGTCAGCCGAAAGGTCGATATTGCCGACGTTGAGGGCTTCGAGCAGCGGCTGGCCACTGGGAAATTCGTGCCAGCTGACGGTGATGTCCTGAGCGGCCAGGGTCTTTTCCAGGCTGCCTTGCTGTTTGAGCAGGCTGATCAGCGTTGACGACTTTTGGTAACCGATGCGCAGCTGTTCGGCAGCGTTAGCGATTGGCGCGGTGGCCAGGCCGAGGCTCAGCAGCAAAGCGAGGATCGGGCGGTGGGGCAGTGACATGGCAGGACCTCGACTAAAACGCGTGGCGGCCATGCAGGGGACGATCACACGTACTTCATGAATGAGCGATTGAAGTCCGGTGATCCGGTGAAGAGAAGCTAATCGATATAAAAAATGGTTGATAAATAATTTTTTGTACTTAGCTTAGGTCTACAGTCCTTGATCGGCTTATATGCAAAATAGTTACTACAAAGTGAAAAATAATTCTTTTTAGGGATTACCAAGGCTCTCGTAAATTAGCCGTCAGCCGACAGCGGACCACCGCATCGGGCCCGAACCAGGGGCTCTCTGCCAACGTCTTCATGTCGGTAATGTCGAGCTCCTGCGCCGTGCCCGTTCATAACAGCACACCCCTGCACTGGAGCATCGAGCATGAACAAGTCCACCCTGGCACTGGCCGTCTCCCTGGCCGCACTGGCCACCGAAGCGAGCGCCGCCGGCTTCATCGAAGACAGCAAGGCCAGCATTGGCCTGCGCAATTTCTATTACGACCTGAACACCAAGAACACCGCCAACAACAATGGCGAAGCGCAGGAGTGGGGGCAGGGTTTCATCTTCAACTACGCCTCCGGGTTCACCCAGGGCACCGTCGGCTTTGGCATCGATGCCATCGGCCTGCTCGGTGTGAAACTCGACTCCGGCGGCAAGGCGGGCAAGACCGGCCGTGATCGCACCCCAGGCCAGCTGTTCCCGCTGGACAGCGACGGCAGCGCGGTGGACGACTACAGCAAGGCCGGCGTGACCGCCAAACTACGTCTGTCCAAGACCGAGGCGCGCATTGGCACCCTGCAGCCCAAGCTGCCGGTGGTGACCTTCAACGATGGCCGCCTGCTGCCACAGACCTTCGAAGGCGGGCAGGTGACTTCCAGCGAGATCGACGGCCTGACCCTGACCGCCGGCCAATTGGAAAGCACCAAGACCCGCAGCTCGACCGACGATATCGCCCTGCGTATCGCTGGCGCCTCGGGTGAGGCCGACACCAACAAGTTCTACTTCGCCGGCGGCGACTGGAAGGCCACCAAGGACCTGACGCTGCAGTACTACTACGGCAACCTGGAAGACTTCTACAAACAGCACTTCCTCGGCCTAGTGCACAACTGGGCCATCGGGCCGGGTTCGCTGAAGAGCGACCTGCGCTACTTCGACAGCAATTCCGACGGCAAGAACGGCAGCGCCGCAGGCCGTGCAGAGGGCTACACCAGCAGCGGCTACTACGGCAATGGCGTGACCACTGGCGAGGTCGACAACCAGACCTGGAGCGCCTTGTTCACCTACACCCTGGGCGGCCATTCCGCCGGCTTGGGCTATCAGCAGGTCGAAGGCGACAGCGCCTTCCCGTTTCTCAACCAGGGCGGCGGCTCGTCGTCCTACCTGATCACCGATCGGCAGATCGGCAAGTTTGCCAGTGCCGGCGAGCGCACCTGGGTGGCCGAATACGCCTACGACTTCGCCAAGCTCGGCGTGCCGGGCCTGAAGGCCAGCATCGCCTACTTGAAGGGCGACAACGTCGACTCCGCCAATGGCGACCTCAAGGAGTGGGAGCGTGACCTGCGCCTGGATTACACCCTGCTCGACGGGCCGCTCAAGGGCCTGGGCGTGTCCTGGCGCAATGCGACCCAGCGCGGCAACGTCGCCACCGATGCCGACGAGAACCGCCTGATTCTGAGCTACACCCTGACGCTGCTGTAAGCCACCCGTAATCGCCATGAGCTGGCGGGCGGTATTGGCCCGCCAGCGTCGTTCACAAGGACAAGATCATGAAAAAAACCGCTTTGCGTGTCGGGCTTGCCGCCCTGTTTGCCGCCTGGCTGCCGACTGCCGTGCAGGCTGCACCGCCCAAGGAAGTTCGCCTCGATTACGCCTACTACGCGCCCACTAGCCTGGTGCTCAAGCAGCAGGCCTTGCTGGAGAAAGCGCTTGAGCCGCAAGGCATCAGCGTCAAATGGGTATTCAGCCAGGGCAGCAACCGCTCGCTGGAATACCTCAACGGTGGCAGCACCGATTTCGCTTCCACCGCCGGCTTGGCCGCGGTGCTGAGCCGCGCCAATGGCGCACCGATCAAGACCATCTACGTGGCCAGCCGCCCGGAATGGACGGCGCTGGTGGTGCCCAAGGATTCGCCGATCCAGTCCGTGGCTGACCTCAAGGGCAAAAAGGTCGCGGCCACCAAGGGCACCGATCCCTTCCTGTTCCTGCTGCAGAGCCTGCAGAAAGCCGGGCTGAACAAGAACGACGTGGAGATCGTCCACCTGCAGCACCCCGATGGTCGCGTGGCCCTAGAGCGTGGCGACGTGCAGGCCTGGGCCGGGCTCGATCCGCTGATGGCGTCGAGCGAACTGCAGGCCGGTTCGCGCCTGCTGTACCGCAACCGCGACTTCAACAGCTACAGCGTACTCAGCGTGACCGAAACCTTCGCCAAGCAGCAGCCAGAGCTGATCGAGCAGGTCATCGCCGCCTACGAACAGGCCCGCCAATGGGCCATCGCCAACCCGGACGCCCTGGCCCAACTGCTGGCCGATGAAGCCAAGCTGCCGCTGGAAGTGGCCAAGCTGCAGCTGTCACGTACCGACTTCAGCAACTCGCAGCCGGGCGCCGAACACGTCAAGGCGCTCAAGGCCGCGGCACCGATCCTGCTCGAAGAGGGGCTGGTGCGCCCGGGCACCGATGTTGCCGGCGTTGTCGATCAGCTGATCACGCCGCAGCTGGCAGCCAAGGTGATCGCTCGTTCCGTGGCCAAGGCAGGTAACTGATCATGAAAGCGCTAAGCCTGGCCATCGCACGGGGCCTGCCAGCCTGGCGGCCCCGGCTCACCGACCTGCGTGGCTGGGTGGTGCCGCTGCTGATGCTGGCGCTGCTGGAAACCCTGGTGCGCACAGGCGTACTGCCGAGCCATCAGATGCCGGCGCCCAGCCAGGTGGCGCAAACGCTCTACCTGCTGGCGCAAAGCGGCGAGCTGTGGCGGCATTTGAGCGCCAGCCTGCTGCGAGTTGGCGCCGGCTTCGTGATCGGCGTCGCGCTTGCCATCGTCATCGGTACCTGGGTCGGGCTGAGCCGGCGCGCCGAGGCGTATCTGGAACCGACCTTCCAGGCGCTGCGGGCGATTCCCAGTCTGGCCTGGGTGCCCTTGCTGCTGCTCTGGCTGGGCATCGACGAAACGCCGAAGATCGTGCTGATTGCCCTGGGCGCCTTCTTTCCGGTGTACCTGGCGCTGCTGGCCGGTATCCGCAACATCGACCGCAAGTTGGTGGAAGTCGGCCAGCTCTACGGCCTGCCGCCACTGACCCTGGTGCGCCGCATTCTCTTGCCGGCTGCGCTGCCAAGCCTGTTCACCGGCCTGCGTGGCGCATTGAGCCTGAGCTGGATGTTCCTGGTCGCCGCCGAACTGATCGCCGCCACCCGCGGCCTCGGTTACCTGCTCAGCGATGGCCGGGAAACCTCGCGACCGGATCTGGTGATCGCCGCCATCCTGTTGCTGGCGCTGCTCGGTAAACTCAGCGACAGCCTGCTCAAGACCTGGGAAAACCGGGCCCTGCGCTGGCGTGACAGTTATCAGGGTGGGGAGGGCGGAGCATGAGCGCGCTTTTGCAATTACGGAGCATCCATAAAGCCTTCGCCGAGGTGCGCGTGCTCGACGATGTCAGCTTAAGGCTCGACGCCGGTGAACTGGTCAGCCTGCTCGGCCCGAGCGGTTGCGGCAAGAGCACGCTGCTGCGCATCGCGGCGGGGCTGGATCGTGACTATCAGGGCGTTTTGCAGCTCGACCCGCAGCTGGAACGGGGGCGTGGCAACGGCATCGGTGTGGTGTTTCAGGAGCCGCGCTTGATGCCCTGGCTCAGCGTGGCGCAGAACGTCGGCTTCGCCGATGGCTGGATCGCCGACGACAAATGGATACAGCAACTGCTGCGCGATGTTGGCCTGCAGGGGCGCGGCGATGCTTTGCCCAAGCAGCTTTCCGGTGGCCAGGCGCAGCGTGTGGCGATTGCCCGGGCGCTGTACGGCAAATCCCAGGTGCTGCTGCTCGATGAGCCGTTCAGCGCGGTGGATGCCTTCACGCGGATGAAACTGCAGGACCTGGTGGCCGAGCTGGCTGCCCGCTACGGGATCGCCGTGCTGCTGGTAACCCATGATCTGGACGAAGCGTTTTATCTGAGTGATCGGGTGCTGATTCTCGGTGGTACGCCCAGTCGTTTGCAGCGTGAGCTGGCGGTGCCGCTGGCGCGTCCGCGTGATCGTCGCTCGCCACAGTTGGCGCAGTTGCGCAGCGAAGCACTGACCGAGTTGTATCAATCTCACGCGCTGTAGTGCGCCTGTTGGCGATCTTTATGGGCAATTACAAGGCAACAGCAGCTGGCACCATTGTGGGAGCGGGCCATGCCCGCGAAAAATCACGGGCTTGGATTAGGCGTCTCCGCCTGTTCCACGGGATAGGGGAACGGCCGCTACCGCCGCGCGCCGGTTCCATGGCATGACAGCCAAAAGCCTGGCCATACCACACCAGCCGGTCGCGCCCGCAAACATCAGCCCTGCACCGACAAATGCCGACAGGCCGAAGAAGCCGGGTGTGAGCAGCAGACCCAGCAGAACGCCGATCAACACCAGCGCACCAGCTATGATCTGAACCTGGCGCATTATTTCCAGCGGCTGCGAGCGGTCGGTCACCGTCGGTTGTCCGGCCTGCCGCCACGCATCGATGCCGCCGTCGACCAGGTAGGCCGGCGCGGTGCCTGCGGCTTCGCCGAGCCGCGCTGCGTTGGCGGTAGTGCGCATGCCTGACTTGCAATGAAAGATGACCGGGCGATCGCCATGTGGGAGATCACTGATCCGATCAAGCGGGACGTTGATTGCGCCCGGAATGCGTTCACGTGCATGTTCGTCAGCGCTACGAATGTCGACCAGGCGTGCGCCGGCGGCGATGGCGATTCGTGCATCAGCAGGGGACAGGGTCTTGAGTGTCATGACATCAATCCTTGCAGTAGAGCTGATAGAGGGTGGCGAGCAGCGTTTCCACCCGGGCATCGGCGACGGTGTACCAGAGGGTCTGGCTTTCCCGCCGATAGGTGACGAGACCTTCGTCGCGCATCTTGGCAAGGTGCTGCGAACAGGCCGATTGCGACAGGCCGACATCACGAGCCAGATCGCCGACCGTCATCTGGCCATGCTCGACCAGCTTGCATAGCAGCATCAGTCGGCGGGTATTGCCGATTGCCTTGAGCGTGCTGGCGACCTGTTCGGCTTTCGTCTCGAAGGACGCCAGATCCATAGGTGGTTTGTACATGATGCGCCTTTAAATTAGTTGTTGCTTATTTAGCTACTTCTAAAATAGCTTGGCAAGCACTAACGGACGCAATCATGACCCAACCCAGCATCGAGGCATTTTTCGACGAGCCGACCAATACCATCAGCTACCTGGTTGGCGACCCCGTGACACGAGTGGCCGCGGTGATCGATCCGGTACTGGACTTCGATATAGCCAGCGGTGTCGCGGATACGCGTTCGGCCGAGCGGATTCTCGCCTTCGCCAGCGACCATGATTGGCGGATCGAGATGGTGCTGGAAACGCACGCGCACGCCGACCATCTGTCGGCTGCACCCTTCCTGGCCGCGCATTCGGGCGCCTGGATCGGTATCGGCGCGCATATCCGTGAGGTGCAGAAAATCTTTCGTCCCGTGTTCGCGATGGACGATCTCAAGATCGATGGTTCGGACTTCGACAGGCTATTCGAAGACGGCGAGCGTTTCCCCATCGGCACGCTGGAGGTGGAGGTTCTCCACGTCCCGGGGCATACGCCAGCCGATGTGGCCTACCGCATCGGCGATGCAGCCTTCGTCGGCGACACGCTGTTCATGCCCGACTACGGCACCGCCCGTGCCGACTTCCCAGGCGGCAGTGCGCGCAAGCTTTACCGCTCGATTCGTCGCCTGTTGGCGCTTGCTAATTCGACACGTCTGTTCTTGTGCCACGACTACAAGGCCCCAGGCCGCGATGAATATCGTTGGGAGACGACGGTGGGCGAGCAGCGCCGGTCAAGCGTGCATGTTCATGACGGCGTGAGCGAGGACCAGTTCGTGGCGATGCGCGAGCAACGCGACGCTGGTCTTTCAGTGCCGAAGCTGTTGCTGCCGTCGATCCAGGTCAATATCCGCGCTGGTCATTTCATTGAGGCCGAGGCGAACGGCGTGAGCTATCTGCGTATTCCGGTCAAATGGAAAACCGGGTCAGGTAGTTAAGCCCTTGCGTCGTCGGCGCCCGCCATGGAGGCGGGCGCTTATGCGTCACACCACGCCGGTAGCCTTCGGCGTATCGGCGCGGCTGCCCCATTCGGTCCAGGAGCCGTCGTACAGCGCGCCTTCCGGCAAGCCGGCCACCTCCATGCCGAGCAGCAGCACTGCCGCGGTAACGCCGCTGCCGCAGCTGGTGATCACCGGTTTATTGCCATCGACACCGGCTGCGCTGAACAGGGTACGCAGGGTCTCCGCGGGCTGCAGGGTGTGATCGCTGCGCAGTAGGCGGCTGTACGGCAGATTCTGGCTGCCCGGAATATGTCCGGAGGCGACACCAGGGCGCGCCTCGGCGGTGCTGCCGTCGAAGCGGTTGGCAGCGCGGGCGTCGAGAATCAGCGTGTCGTCGCGCTCGATGGCCTCCAGCACGTCACCCAGGC
Organism: Phytopseudomonas straminea; assembly: GCF_900112645.1. Lineage (GTDB taxonomy): Bacteria > Pseudomonadota > Gammaproteobacteria > Pseudomonadales > Pseudomonadaceae > Aquipseudomonas > Aquipseudomonas straminea. Next base: position 153,416 of record NZ_FOMO01000005.1, read on the forward strand.
CGCGGACCTTGCGGGCGTGCACGTTGACCTGGAAGCTGCGCTCTTGGGCAGCAGCCGGCTCGCCGGTTTCGGTGGCGCGCTGTTCGGCCAGCCATTTGGGCAGCCCGCCATCGAGTACCGCCACGTTCTGGTGGCCGAAGTAGCGAAACAGCCACCAGGCGCGGGCGGCGGAGAATAGGCCTTTCTGGTCATAGACCACCACGCGGGTGTCGTTGCCCACGCCCTCGGCGCCGGCCAGTCGCGCGAAGCGGCCCTGGGATGGCAGGGTGTGGGGCAGTGGGGTATCCGGGTCGGAAAAGGCGTCGATATCGAAGAAACGGGCACCGGGAATATGCGCCTTGAGATACTCCTCGCGGCCATTTTTTCCTTCGTTGGGCAGATAGGTGCTGGCATCGAACAGCACCAGGTCCGCGGTGTTGCCTTCGCGCGCCAGCCAGTCGGTTGTTACCAGAGGGCCAAATGTCATGCTTCGTCTCCTTGCGTAGCGTTGGCGTTCATCCTGCCAGCTTGGCGGGCGCGGTGCAGCCTTTGGCGACCGGCTGAACAGACCGATTTTGTCTATGCATGTAATGCAGCGCGTTCAGGCCAGCAGCTCTTCGAGAATGCTGAGGTTGAAATGCCGCTGCAGGGTGACGGCGAAGAACTGCTCGGCGATCTCGGGGATCTCGGCATACAGCTGCAGCACACCGGCCTGCAGCTCGTCCTGCACCACCACTGCCGGCAGCAGGGCCATGTCGCCGGAGTCGCGCGCCAGCAGGCGCAGCATGGCCATGTCGTCGACTTCCGCGCAGATGTCGGGGCGCAGGCTGTGACTGTCGCAGAACAAATCGAACTGACTGCGGATGTCGCTGCTGCGCCCCGGTACGATCAGCCGGGCTTGCTGCAGATCGCGCTGCAAGTCGAAGCCATCAGCGCGCGGCGGGCCGACCAGGCAAACGCTCTGCCGATCCAGCAGGCGACAGCGCCAGGAACGCTGAGCGTCGCTGCTCACCGCCTGGTTGGTCAGCACCACGTCCAATTTGTGCAGCGCCAGGCGCTCCAGCAGGTCGTTCAGACCGCCGGACTCCAGCACGATGCGCAGCTCGCCACGCCCCAGGAAGGGACGCAGCAGGTTCTCCTGAAAGTTACGCGACAGCGTGGCCACCGCGCCGATGCGCAGTTGTTGATTGGCCTGCAAAGCGCCCTGCAGGGTCATCTGCAGTTCACTACCAAGGGCGAAGATGCTATCGGCGTAATCCAGCACCAGTTGGCCGGCCTCGGTCAGCAGCAGGTTGCGCCCGGAGCGGATGAACAGGGCGTGGCCGAGCTGCTCCTCGAGTGCGCGGATCTGCGTCGACAGCGCCGACTGCGCCACGTGCAGGGTCTGGGCGGCGCGGGTCAGGTTGCCTTCCTTGGCCACGGCCCAGAAGTAGTGCAGGTGATGAAAATTCAGGCGGCGCATGCGAGGTTCTCTAAAAGCGAATGTTTGGTTCTTATCAATCTATTTTAATTAAGTAAAGCGCTCCCGGAGACTACCGCCATTATCTAGCTCTGGAGATCGCTCATGTACCCCACGCTCTCTTATTTAGCCACCTGGCTGCCGTGGCTGTACGCCCTGGCGCTGGTGCCTGTCGCCCTGTGGTCTGCGCGCCTGACCAAAAGCCTGTGGTGCGCGGGTCGCCTGGCGGCTATAGCTGGTGTGGCGCTGGTGCTGGCGGCGCTGCTACAGGCTGGTCTGGACGACCAGCCCGCTGACCGCCTGGGGCTGGCCATGGCCAGCCTGGTCAGCCTGCTGGCGCTGGTGATCGTCGAGTTCTCCGCGCGCTACCTGCAGGGCGAGTCGGGCCAGCGCCGATATTTGCTAGCTTTGCTCGGCACCCTGGCGGCGGTGGCGCTGGTGGTCACCAGCCGCGACCTGTACGCCCTGGTGGCCGCCTGGATCGTTTCCAGCCTGTGCCTGCACCAACTGCTGACCTTCTACCCCGATCGGCCCATGGCCCTGGTGGTGGCGCACAAGAAATTCATCGCCAGTCGCCTGGCAGATGTCTGTTTACTGGTAGCCAGTGTGCTCCTGGTACGCGCGGCCGGTAGTAGCGAGCTGGCGGCGGTTACCGAGCAGGTGACGCTGCGTCTGCAGCAGGGCAGCGCTCTGGGTTGGGACCTGCAATTGGCGGCCGTGCTGCTGGTGCTTACGGTGACTCTCAAATCGGCGCAGTTGCCGGTGCACGGCTGGTTGATTCAGGTGATGGAGGCGCCGACACCGGTCTCCGCGCTGCTGCATGCCGGGCTGGTCAATCTCGGTGGTTTCGTGCTGCTGCGTTTCGCGCCGTTGCTGTCTGCCGCGCCGGTCGCGCAGACGCTGCTGGTGGTGATTGGCGGGCTGACCGCTGTGCTCGCCGCGTTGGTGATGATGACCCGCATCAGCATCAAGGTACGCCTGGCCTGGTCGACCTGCGCGCAGATGGGCTTCATGCTGCTCGAAATCGGCCTTGGCCTATACGAGCTAGCGCTGGTGCACCTGCTGGCGCACTCGTTGTACAAGGCCCATGCCTTCCTTGCCTCCGGCGAAACGGTGCTGCAGGTGCGTCACCACGCCCTGCAGCCGGCTCGCCCGGCACCGAATCTCGCGGCCTTGCTGCTGGCGCTGTTGCTGGCGGCGCTGGCCGTGGTTCTGCTCGACCAACTGTGGCGCCATTTCGTGCCGGCTCAGCCGCTGCCGCTGGAGGCACTGGCTATTCTCGCCGTGGGGCTGGCGCCCTGGTGCCTGCGCCGCGGCCAGCCGTTCTACGCCGCTGCCACGCTGGCGGCGCTGCTGAGTCTGTATCTGCTCTGGCACCTGGCCGCGAGCTGGATTCTCGCCAGCCACGAGCCGCTGCCTGACGCTCCGCTGGCCCTGAGCGTGCTCGCTCTGGGCCTGTTCCTCGTGCTCTACCTGCTGCAGGCGTGGATCGTCGCGCGGCCGCAAGATGCGTTGGCGCGGCGCCTGTATCCGGCGGCCTTCGCCGGCTTCTTTCTCGATGAACACTTCACCCGTCTGACCTTTCGCCTGTGGCCGGTGCGGCCGCTGCCGCAACGCCCGCAGCAAGCCACCTTGACCGTTATCGGAGAGCGCCCATGAATGCCATCGAATACTTCTTCGTGCTCGACCGCGACACCCTGCATGCCGCCGCCGCGAGGGCCTGCGAGCGCATCGCACCGACCTGGCCGCTGGATCGCCTGATCGCCGTCAACCCGTTGTGGGAGCGCCGCCAGCAGAGCTGGGCCGAGGTGGCCGAGCAACTCTGGCGCCGCGCCGGCAGCCGGCTGACCCTGAACGCCGAGGACTATCGCCAGGCCTGGACCAGCGGTGCGATTGGTGAGCGTCACCTGCAGCAGGCGCTGGAGGGCGACTCCCGTGGCTGGACGCTTCAGCATCTGCTGCAGGCCTTGCAAGGCGCCGACGACGAGGCGCGTGGCTTGCCGCTGCTGGAGGACATGGCCGACGCCGATATCGCGCTGCCGGGCTGGCCGACCCTGATCACCCAGCAGATCGGCCAGTGTTGCGCCGCCTGGTTCGATGAAAGCCAGGCCGACTGGCATGTGAATCGCCAGGGCGGCCTGTACAAGGCCTGGCGCCAGGCCATGCAGGATGATCGCGGGCTGAGCGTACTCAGCGCCTGCCCCGAACTGAGCGCGCGCATCGCCGAGTTGCCGCCGCAGGCCGAAGTTGCCCTGGAGCTTGCAGTGCAGCGCCTGGGCCTCAGCGCCGACGAGCTTGAGGAGTGGTTCGACTGCCTGTTGCTGCGCAACCTCGGTTGGGCATCCTGGTGCGCTTACCAGCGCTGGCAGGCTCGGCAGGGCGGTGGCGACGATGCGACGCTGTTCGACCTGTTGGCCATTCGTGCCGGCTGGGAATGGCTGGTGGATGACCGCCGGCGCGAGGCGGGCAGCCGCTGGGACAACTGGCGCCGTGCCTGGCAGGCCGCCCGCGCTCAGCAGCCCTCATCGAGCTGGCAGGCGCTGCAGCTGTGGCAACGTGCCGAGGAGCTGGCCTGGCAGGAGCGGCTGCAGCAGCTGTTGTGCATTCAGCCGCCGCAACCGGTAACGCAGGCGCCCCTGGCCAAGGTCTACTTCTGTATCGACGTGCGCTCCGAGCCGTTGCGCCGCGCCCTGGAGACGGTCTGCCCAGAAGTCGAGACCGGTGGTTTCGCCGGCTTCTTCGGCCTGCCCATCGCCTATACACCGCTGGGCACCTGTGCCACGCGGCCGCAATTGCCAGGTCTGCTGGCCCCGCAACTGATGGTCGGCGACAGCAGCGGCGATACTAGCCGTGATACCGAGTTGGCCGAACGCCGCCAGGTGCGGCTGACGCGCCAGGGGCGTTGGCGGCTGTTCGAGCGCTTGCCGGCTTCCGGTTTCAGCCTGGTCGAGTCCCTTGGTTTGGGTTATGCCGCCAGCCTGCTGGGGCGCACCTGCGGCCTGCTGGGCGCCGGCCATTCGGCCGAGCGGGTGGCCTGGAAACCTGCCGAGTGGCAGCGCTTGCGCCCGGTACTGGCGCTCGAATCGGCCCCGCAGCGGGTCGAGATGGCCGCGCATATTCTGCGGGCGATGAGCCTGACCCGGGACTTTCCGCCGCTGATCCTGCTGCTTGGCCACGGCAGCCAGAGCGCCAACAACCCTCAGGCCGCCGGCCTGGACTGCGGCGCCTGTTGCGGGCAGAGCGGCGAAATCAATGCCCGGGTGCTGGCCGATCTGCTCAACAACCCACGAGTGCGCAAAGGGTTGATTGGGCAAGGCATTGTGCTGCCTACCGAGTGCCGCGTGCTGGCCGGGCTGCACAACACCACCACAGACGAAGTAGAGGTGTTCGATACTCAGGCGCTGCCGCCGGCACTCGCGCCAACCTGGCAGCGCCTGCGCGAGGCACTGGATGGCGCGGCGCGGCGGGTACGTCAGGAGCGCGCGCCGACTCTGGGCCTGGAGCATCTGGCCGATAACCCCGAGCGGCTGCTGAAGGCGCTGTACCGGCGCGCTAATGACTGGTCACAAACGCGTCCGGAGTGGGGGTTGGCCGGCAATGCCGCCTTTATTGCTGCGCCACGGTCGCGCAGCCGTGGGCTGAATCTGCAGGGCCGTGCCTTTCTGCACGACTACGACTGGCGCCTGGACGAAGGCGGCAAGGTGCTGGAGCAGATCATGACCGCGCCCATGGTAGTGGCGCACTGGATCAACCTGCAGTACCTGACCTCGACCACCGACAACGGGCGCTTCGGCAGCGGCAACAAGGTGCTGCACAACGTGGTGGGCGGCCATATCGGCGTGTTCGAGGGCAATGGCGGCGACCTGCGCATCGGCCTGGCGCGGCAATCGCTGCACGACGGTCAGCGCTGGATGCACCGCCCGCTACGCCTGAGCGTGGTGATCGCCGCACCATGCGCGATGATCGATCAGGTCATCGCCAATCATCAGGTGGTGCGGGAACTGGTGGAGAACGGTTGGTTGCACCTGCTGCGCCTGGATGATCAGCCAGGTGCGCCGTTGCAGATTCGCGATGGCCGCGGCTGGCGGCCGCTGAACTGAGCCGCCGTGTGGGTTACTGGGTGGTGGCGCGCTGCAGGCGCTCGTGTACCGCTGCCCAGGCGGCGCCTTGTGGCGGCAGGGCGATATGCAGGTGGCGCAGCTGCAAAGCATCGAGCTGGTAGAGGGCTGCATACAGGCCCGCGGCATAGCGTTCGGGGTCGGCGCTCAGGTCGATGGCCGGGCCGAGGGTCGGACGGGCCTGGCCGCACCAGATCCAGCCGCAGTCCGGCGTATCCAGCGCAGCGTTGGGGACCTCGACAAAGGTGCTGGCCAGGGTGCCTGGCGCGTAGTGGCGGCGATGCTGCCCGGGCGCGCGCAGGCCGCCGGCCTGGGTGTCCAGAGCCTGGCCGAGCACCTGCTGCAGGCGCTCTTGGTCGAGCATGCCATGGCGCAGCAGGCGCGGGCTGTCGCCGGGCAGCAGGGCGACGATGCTCGACTCCAGGCCGACCTGGCAGGCGCCGCCGTCGAGGATCAGCAGCTCGCTATCGGCGAACTGCTGAGCGACGTGGGCGGCGCTGGTCGGGCTGATCGACATGTAGCGGTTGGCCGACGGCGCCACCAGCCCGCCACCGAAGGTCTGCAGCAAGGCGCGGGCGTCCGGATGAGCCGGTACGCGCAGGGCCACGCTGTCTTGCCCGGCGGTAACGCTGCGCAGCACATCGTCACGGGCCGGCAGCACCAGGGTCAGCGGCCCCGGCCAGAAGGCGTCCATCAACATCTGCGCTTCAGGCGAGATCTCGCGGACCCAGTCGGCCGCCTGGCTGGCATCGGCCAGATGAACGATCAGCGGGTTGCTGCCCGGGCGCCCCTTGAGCTGGAACACCTTGGCCACGGCGTCGCCGTTGCGGGCATCGGCCGCCAGGCCGTAGACGGTTTCGGTGGGCATCGCGACCAGTTCGCCGCTCTGCAGTTGGCGGGCGCAGCGCTCGATGTCGAGGGTGATGGTGGGCATGGCTGACAAGGTAACTCGTGGTATTCGGGTGAAAGCGGGCAATTCTAAGATCTTTCGCAGCCGGTGACAGGCGCTTTGCACCTGGTGCCAATCAATCGCGGAAGAACACCTGCACCAGGTGATAGCCGAACTGGCTCTTGATCGGGCCGTGCACTTCGCGCAGCGGCTTCTTGAAAATCACCTGATCGATCACCCGCACCATCTGCCCCGGGCGGACTTCGCCCAGGTCGCCGCCTTTCTTGCCGGACGGACAGGTCGAATGTTTGCGCGCCAGCACGTCGAAGGCTTCGCCGCCGGCGATGCGCTTCTTCAGAGCAGCGGCTTCCGCTTCGGTCTTGACCAGGATGTGGCGGGCCATTGCCTTTGCCATGACAGGTTCCTCAGTTATCGGGCGCGTATTGTGCCAGTATTCGCGGCGGCAGCTAAATGGCGCCATTTATCCGGCCTTTCAAGGTCGTCTATTTTTCAATCTTGGCTAACGTAATAGCTTCAGTCGACGGGAACGCTGCTCATGGATCTCCACGCAATGCTGAAAATCCTTTCCAGCCAGGACGGCTCGGACCTGTACCTGTCGACCGGTGCGCCGCCCTGCGCCAAGTTCAACGGCGTGCTCAAGGCCCTGAGCAGCGAGCCGTTGAAGGCCGGCGCCGTGGCGGAAATCGCCGAGGGGGTGATGGACGCCGCCCAGCGCGAAGAGTTCGAGCGCGAGCTGGAAATGAACCTGGCGATCTCGCTCAATGGCGTCGGTCGTTTCCGGATCAACATCTTCAAGCAGCGCAACGAGGTGTCCATCGTCGCGCGCAACATCAAGCTCGACATTCCGAGTTTCGAGGATCTGAAACTGCCCGAAGTGCTGCTCAAGACGGTTATGGAGAAACGCGGGCTGGTGCTGTTCGTAGGCGGTACGGGGTCGGGCAAATCGACCTCCCTGGCCGCGCTGATCGACTACCGCAATCGCAACAGCGGCGGACACATCATCACTATCGAAGATCCGGTGGAATACGTGCACCGGCACAAGAAATCGATCATCAACCAACGCGAAGTCGGTGTGGACACCCGCAGCTTCCACGCGGCGCTGAAGAATACCCTGCGCCAGGCGCCGGACGTGATCCTGATCGGCGAGATCCGCGACCGGGAAACCATGGAGCATGCCCTGGCCTTCGCCGACACCGGTCACTTGGCGATTTCCACACTGCACGCCAACAACGCCAACCAGGCGCTGGACCGCATCATCAACTTCTTCCCCGAAGATCGCCGCCCGCAGCTGCTCAACGACCTGGGCAACAACCTCAAGGCCTTCGTGTCCCAGCGCCTGGTCAAGACCGTCGATGGCAAGCGCCGCGCCGCCGTCGAGGTGCTGCTGGGCACGCCGACCATCCGTGACCTGATCAAACGTAACGAGTTTTCCGAGATCAAGGAGATCATGGAAAAGTCCAAGAACCTCGGCATGCAGACCTTCGATCAGGCGCTGATCGACCTGGTCAACGAGGGCGCCATCGACGAGGAGGAGGCGGTAAAGAACGCCGACTCGGCCAACAACGTGCGCCTCAAGCTAAAGCTATACCGCGAAACGTCCACGACGCCGGCACCCGCTGCGGCGCCGGTGGCACCAGCGGCCAGCGCACCCAAGGTCGCCGCCCCGGCCGATTGGGGGCTGGAACTCAAGCTGGAAGAGATCGAACAGGACACGCCTCCCGAAGACCCGGGCCGTCAGGGCATCTGAGTTCGCCTCACTGACTGTACCGGCAAGATGGCGCTGCGCTGTGCGTGGCGTCTATGGGGCGAGCCCCTTAGATTGGCGGCTCAACCCATTTGCCGGGAGAAGGCTATGCGCGTGGCGGTTCTGACATTCGATGGTTTCAATGAGCTCGACTCGTTCGTTGCCAGTGCGCTGTTCAATCGTCTGCGCGAGCATGGCTGGCAGGCGGCGATCACCTGCCCGAGTGCGGAGGTCACCTCCATGAACGGCGTGCGTATCCACGCTCAGCAGCCGCTGGAGTATGCCCGAGAGGCAGACGTGGTGCTGTTTGGCAGCGGCATCAAGACCCGTGAGATCGCAACAGACGCCGGCACTCTTGAACGCCTGCAGCTCGACCCGCAGCGCCAACTGATCGGTGCCCAGTGCTCGGGCACCTTGCTGATGGCCCGCCTGGGGTTGTTGCAAGGCATGCCGGCCTGCACGGACCTCACCACCAAGCCTTGGGTCATCGACGCAGGCCTCGAGGTGCTTGACCAACCTTTCTTCGCTCGCGGCAATCTGGCTACCGCCGGCGGCTGCCTGTCGGCGCCATATCTGGCGGCTTGGGCCATCGCCCGGTTGGCGGGCGAGCAGGCCTGTGCCGAGGTGCTGCATTACATGGCGCCGGTGGGTGAGAAGCAGGCGTTCGTCGACCGTGCCATGGGTGTGATCCGGCCCTATCTGCCGTAACGAGTCAGCACTGTGGGTGAGCTTCGTGGACTTCGATGATCGCCAGCACTTCAGTAATCGTGCTTTGCAGATAACGCCCGGCGCGGTAGTCGATCTTGGCTGCCTCACCGCCGTCGACTACCGCCTGTGGCTGTTCGACGAAACGGCCGATGGGTTCGAACCCATCGTCGAGAACCAGCACCAGCGGAATCGAGATACGCTCCAGTTCCAGTTGCGCTTTCAACGCGTGCTCGGCGCGGGCCTTGGAGATGATCGCCAAGCTCACTTTGGGCTGCAGACGCTGCAGGTGGTCCATCGCCGCGAGATTCAACTGGCAATCCGGGCACCACATTTCGCCGGCGGCGAGCAGGTGGTAGCGGCCCTGAATGGCGGCCAGGCGTTGATGGATTTTGCCGCTCAGGGCGTCGGCCTGGCCGAGCAGCGCCCGTGCAGTTCGTACTGTCTCGATTTCGGCTGGCAGACCGCGGCTGGCGAAGGCATCGAAGCACTCGCCGATGGCGATAAGGTCCTGATAGCTGGGCATGGGGTGTTCCTGTAAAGCGGTACAGCATTCCAGCAGTAAAGCCTGAGTGGGGCAACTGCCTTATAGTCTGTTCACGATCCTTATGCGTTTGAAGCGGCAGCTACAAGGCAGACGCTGCCGTTCATTTGTGGGAGAGGCTTTAGCCTCGAGCTCTTTATTTGTCTTGATAAAAACTCGCGGCTAAAGCCGCTCCCACAAGGTCGCACACGTCCGTTCCCGGCCCTTAGCGGCAAAAATCGGCGAGCCTGGGCTCAAAATTATGAACAGATTTTTAGAGGTGGCCTTTAGCGGTTGGGCACATAGCGTTCGATGATGCGCTGCAGGCTGCCGTCAACGCGCATGCCTTCGAGGGCGTCGTGGACCGATTGGACCAGCTGCGGGTCGCACCGCAGCGAGCAGGCGATGTACATGTCCTGGGGCGCGAGCAGGGCGCTCATGGCCAGGGCTGGGCCGTCGTCCCACTGGTGGCGGCCCTCCAGGTCGGTGGTGAACCAGGCGTCTACCCGACCGCGCCTGACCAGCTGAATCGGCCGGTCGCCGAGCTTCAGGGCATACAACTGGTCGCGGGTGAAGCCGGCGCGCCTGAGGATTTCTTCCTGGGCCGAACCCAGGCCAACGGCCACCAGGCGATAGCGCTGACGTGCCTCTTCGAGGCTGGCAACCGGATCGTCGAGGGTGAAGAAGGCGCGGTACAGCGGCTGAATGTTGACCACCCAGGTGTAGAGGCCTTCGCGTTCGGTGGTTCTGGACAGCGGCACGATCAACGCATCACGCAGTTCCTGGGTGCGTTTCTGCGCCCTTGGCCAGGGCATGTTCTGCACCGCCACGCGATAACCGGCGCGCTGCAACGCCTTGATGGCGGCATCACCGGTGATGCCATGGCCATCCTCGCCTTGCAACGCCAAGGGTGGGGCATCCGGCATGAACAGCTGGATGGTGCGTGGTTCGGCGACTGCCGAGCAGCAAAGCAGCAATGGCAACAGGCAGGTGAGAAGGCGCAACGTGGGCATTCCTTGGCGTTATGCCATGAGTATAGGAACTGCCCGGCGAGATATCTGTGAACCGCTGATTATTGGCGAGCAAAAGCGACGAGCTGCCGTCGGTGGTAGGTCATCGCCCGGGTGGTGAACCCGGGCGATGGGTGATCACTGCTGCAGTTGCGGCAGGTTGCGGAACAGCTCCAGCGCCTCTGGGTTGGCCAGGGCGTCGGTGTTCTTCACCGGCTTGCCGTGCACCACGTTGCGCACCGCCAGTTCGACGATCTTGCCGCTGATGGTGCGTGGAATGTCGGCTACCGCAACGATGCGCGCTGGCACGTGACGCGGCGTGGTGTTGGCGCGGATCACCTGGCAGATCTGTTTCTGCAGCGCTTCGTCGAGCGTTACGCCGTCGCGCACGCGCACGAACAGCACCACGCGCACGTCGCCGTCCCACTCCTGGCCGATGGCGATGGATTCGAGCACTTGCTCGACCTTTTCCACCTGGCGGTAAATCTCGGCGGTGCCGATGCGCACGCCACCGGGATTGAGCACGGCGTCGGAGCGGCCATGGATGATCAGCCCGCCGGTAGGCGTTTGTTCGGCGTAGTCACCGTGGGCCCAGACGCCGGGAAAGGTCTCGAAGTAGGCACTGCGAAATTTCTCGCCGTCGGCGTCGTTCCAGAAGCCCACCGGCATGGAGGTGAAGTGCCTGGCGCAGACCAGCTCGCCTTTTTCGCCGACCACCGCCTTGCCGGCGTCGTCCCACACCTGCACGTCCATGCCCAGGCCCTTGCACTGGATTTCGCCGCGATACACCGGCGAAACCGGGTTGCCGAGGGCGAAGCAGGAGACGATGTCGGTGCCGCCGGAAATGGACGACAGGCAGACATCGGCCTTGATGTCGCGGTACACGTAATCGAAGCTTTCGTGGGCCAGGGGCGAACCGGTGGAGAGAATTGCCTTGAGGCGGTGCAGTTCGTGGGTTTCGCGCGGCTTGGCACCGGACTTTTCCAGGGCGGCGATGAACTTGGCGCTGGTGCCGAACACGCTGATGTCTTCTGCGTCGATCAGGTCGATCAATCGCGTGGGTTCGGGGTGGAATGGCGAGCCGTCGTACAACACCAAGGTGGCGCCCAGGGCCAGGCCGGAAACCAGCCAGTTCCACATCATCCAGCCGCAGGTTGTGTAGTAGAACAGGGTGTCCTCGGCCGTCACGTCGCTGTGCAGGCCGAGCTCCTTGACGTGTTGCAGCAGCGTGCCGCCGACGCCATGGACGATGCACTTGGGCACGCCGGTGGTGCCGCTGGAGTAGAGAATGTAAAGCGGGTGCGCGAACGGCACCGAGGTGAAGGTCGGCTCGCCCTGGGCCTGGTAGAAATCCTCCCAGCAGGCGACCTGCGCCTGGGTCTTGAAGTCTTCGGCCTGGCAGCCGGTGTTGGCATAGGGCACGACGACCAACTGCTGCAGGGTCGGCAGGTGGGTGAGAATCTCGTTGAGCTTGTCGGTCAGGTCGAGGTTCTTGCCGGCGTAGCGGTAGCCCGCACAGGCGATCAGCACCTTGGGTTCGATCTGCCCGAATCGGTCGATCACCCCTTGAGTACCGAAGTCCGGCGAGCAGCTCGACCAGGTGGCGCCGAGGCTCGCGGTGGCCAGCATGCCGACCAGGGTTTGCCAGGTATTGGGCATGAACGCCGCGACCCGGTCGCCAATGCCCACGCCAGCCGCACGCAGGCTACGCTGCAAGCCGGCGACATGGGTGGCCAGTTGCGCGTAGCTGAGTTGCTCGCGGCTGCCGTCTTCGCCGATGGCGACGATGGCCGGATGGTCGTCGCGACGGCGCAGCAAATGTTCGGCGAAATTCAGCGTGGCGCCCGGGAACCAGTGGGCGCTGGGCATCGCCGGGCCTTCTTCGAGCACCGCCCGCGGCGCCTGGTCGAAGCGCACGTTGAAGACCTCGGCGATGGCCTGCCAGAACGCCTCTCGCTCGCTCACGCTCCAGGCGTGCAGCGCCGGGTAATCGGCCAGTTCCAGGCCATGACGCTGATTGACGAAGCGCCGGAAGGCGTCCATCCGGGTGGCGCCGATGCGTGCGGCCGTGGGCGTCCAAAGCGGTTGCTGCATGGGGTTACCTCTTGGTTCTTGTCGTTTTGGGCTGCAGTCTAGCGCGTCACTGCGCCAGCCAACCGCCATCCATGTTCCAGGCCGCGCCGCGCACCTGAGCTGCGGCGTCGCTGCACAGGAACAACGCCAGCTCACCGAGCTGCCGGGGTGTGACGAACTCCAGCGAGGGCTGTTTCTCGGCCAGCAGATTGCGCCGTTCACCCTCGCTGTCACCGCTTTCGGCGGCGCGCGCATCGATCTGCGCCTGCACCAGGGGCGTCAGCACCCAGCCGGGGCAGATGGCGTTGCAAGTGATACCGGTTGTGGCGGTTTCCAGTGCCACCGATTTGCTCAAACCGACCAGCCCATGCTTGGCCGCCACGTAGGCGCTCTTGCCGGCAGAGGCGGCCAGGCCATGGGCCGAGGCGATATTGATGATGCGCCCCCAGTTGCGCCGGCGCATGCCGGGCAGCGCCAGGCGGGTGGTGTGGAAGGCCGAGGACAGGTTGATGGCGATGATCGCGTCCCAGCGTTCCGGGGCGAAATCCTCCACCGGCGAGACGTGCTGGATGCCGGCGTTGTTGACCAGAATGTCGATGGCGCCGAACTCGAGTTCGGCGTAGGCGATCATCGCCTCGATCTGTTGCGGATCACTCATGTCCGCGGGGTGGTGAAGCACCTTGCCGCCAGATGCGGCCACGCTATCGATGGCCGCCTGGGCGTCGCCGAAACCGTTGAGCAGCAGATCGGCGCCGGCCTCGGCCAGCACCTGGGCGATACCCAGGCCGATGCCGCTGGTGGAGCCGGTGACCAGTGCGGTCTTGCCTTTGAGGTTCATAACAACTCCTTAAGCGCGCAGCGAGGCGCGCTTCTCACGAAAACTAAACGATGCCGGTGGTGTAGAAGACGCCGATCACGAAAAACACCGCCAGGGTCTTGATGATCGTGATGCCGAAGATGTCCTTGTAGGCTTCGCGGTGGGTCAGCCCGGTGACCGCCAGCAGGGTGATCACCGCGCCGTTGTGGGGCAGGGTGTCCATGCCGCCGCTGGCCATGGAGGCGACGCGGTGCATGACTTCCAGCGGAATGTTGGCGGCATTGGCCGCGGCGATGAAGGTGTCGGACATGGCCGCCAGGGCGATGCTCATGCCGCCCGAGGCCGAGCCGGTGATGCCGGCCAGCAAGGTGACCGTCACCGCCTCGTTGACCAGCGGATTGGGGATGCCCTTGAGGGCGTCGGCGAGCACCAGAAAGCCCGGCAGCGAGGCGATCACCGCGCCGAAACCGTATTCCGACGCTGTGTTCATCGCCGCCAGCAGTGAGCCGCCCACAGCGCTCTTGGTGCCTTCGGCGAGCTTTTCGCGGATCACCCCGAAGGCGCTGACCAGCACCATCAGGATGCCCAGCAGCAGCGCGGCCTGTACGGCCCAGATGGCGGTGAGTTTGCTGACGTCGGTCTGCAGCGGCGCGGCCATGCCGGCCAGCTGCAGGCTGTGGGTCTTGCCGTAGAACTCGGGAATCCAGTGGGTGAACAGCAGGTTGGCAACGCCCACCAGGATCAGCGGCGCGATGGCCAGCCAGGGGCTGGGCAGCTTGATGTCGTCCGGGGTTTCCGGCTCGTTACGTAGCTCGGTGCCATAGCCTTCGCCAGCACGCAAGGCCTTACCCAGCTGCCGACGCAGATACAGCATGCCCACACCGAGTACGAACAGGCTGCCGATCAGGCCCAGCCAGGGGGCGGCCCAGGCAGTGGTGTTGAAGAAGGTGGTGGGGATGATGTTCTGGATCTGCGGGGTGCCGGGCAGGGCGTCCATGGTGAAGCTGAACGCGCCGAGGGCGATGGTCGCCGGAATCAGCCGCTTGGGAATGTTGCTCTGGCGGAACATTTCGGCGGCGAATGGATAGACCGCGAACACCACCACGAACAGCGATACGCCGCCGTAGGTGAGCAGGGCGCATACCAGCACGATCACCAGCATCGCCTGGCCGGTGCCCAGCAGGCGAATGGCGGCGGCGACGATCGAGCGCGAGAAGCCGGACAGCTCGATCAGCTTGCCGAACACGGCGCCGAGCAGGAATACCGGAAAGTAGAGCTTGATGAACCCGACCATCTTCTCCATGAACACCCCGGTAAAGGCGGGCGCCACGGCGCTGGGATCGGTGAGCAGCACCGCACCGAGTGCGGCGATCGGGGCGAACAGAATGACGCTGTAGCCACGGTAGGCGGCTAGCATCAGTAGAGCCAGTGCAGCGAGGGCGATGATGACACTCATCGACTATCTCCTGGACCCTGCAGCGCGGCGAATCGACAGGCTGCCGTTGGCCTTCGAGTAACTCGCTCAGGCGCTGTGGGCGCTTTTGTTTTTGTTGTCGGCGGCGGGTGAGCCCGCCGCCTAGCTATAGCGAGTTCTATGCCAGGTTTTAAGCTTATGAATTTAAAGGGTTTTATTTATCTGGGAGTAATGCATATCTTCTCTTATCCCAACTTCGGGACGAAAACGGTAGGTTGGCCCGTTCAGTTTGGCATTTACGCAAATCCCGAAAATGGGATGAGTCCCGAAATCAGGACGAAAGACCCAGCTCGAGCATCTTTCGGTACAGGGTGGAACGCCCTAAGCCCAGGCGTTGCGCAGCCTGCGGCACATCGCCTGCGGTGGTCGCCAGCGCCTTGCGGATCAACTCGCGTTCGAAGTTGGCGCGGGCCTGGTGGAAGTCTTCGACTTCACCGGTTTGCGCAGCGACGTCCTGGGTCTCAGGCAAGGGATGCAGCGTGCCGATCGCGGTGGCGACCGCCTTATAGTCGAGCACGCTGTCGTCGCTGAGCAGGCAGGCCCGCTCCAGCACGTTGTGCAGCTCACGCACATTGCCCGGCCAGGCGTGGCGACCGAGCAGCGCCATGGCTTCAGGGTGAAGCTCGTGGCGGCCCTGCAGCGCATCGAAGATCGCCTCGCACAGCGCCGGCAAATCCTCCAGGCGCTCGCGCAGCGGCGGAACGGCGAGGGTCAGCACGTTGAGCCGGTAATACAGGTCGGCGCGAAAGGTGCCTTTGCGCACCGCCGCCTCCAGATCGATGGAGGTGGCGGCGATCAGCCGAACGTCGCTGCGCAGCACCTCGTTGGAGCCTACCGGCTCGAATTCCTTCTCCTGCAGCACCCGCAAGAGTTTGCTCTGCAAGGGCAGCGGCATGTCGCCGATCTCGTCGAGAAACAGCGTGCCGCCGTGAGCGATCTGCAGTTTGCCAGCTCGGCCTTTGCGATCGGCGCCGGTGAAGGCGCCAGGCGCGGTACCGAAGAACTCCGCTTCGAGCAGGGTTTCCGGAATCGCCGCGGTGTTCAGGCTGACGAAGGGTTTGCTGGCCCGCGGCGACGCATTGTGGATGGCATGGGCGAGCAGCTCCTTGCCGGTGCCGGTTTCGCCCAGCAGCAATACCGCCGAATCGCTGGTCGCGCTGCGCCGGGCCAGGCGCTTGACCTCCAGGCTGCGGGCGCTGGTGCCGATGAAATGGGCGAAGCTGTACTTGGCCTGGCGGGACTTGAGTTGCGAGCGCGTGGAGGCCAGCTCCTGCTGCATCGCCTGGTAGCGGGCCAGCAGTGGTGACAGCGATTGCAGTTCGTCGAACAGGGCGAAGCCGATGGCGCCGATCACCTCGCCGGCATCGCCACGGATGGGCAGGCGCATCACCACCAGAGGTTCCCGTGGCGTGTCCATCATGTCCAGCAGGATCGGCCGGCCGCTCTTCACCACATCGCGCAGTAGGCTGCCGGGAATCACGCTTTCGCAGGGCCGGCCGATCGCTTCGCTGGCGCCATGCAGGCCGAAGCGCTGTGCGTAGCGCTCGTTCATCCAGACGATATGGGCGTCGCGGTCGACGATGATGGTGCCTTCGCTGGATTGCTCGAAGATCTCGAACAGCGAACGGATGGCCGACTGGCGAATGTGGGGGTAGTTGCCGAGGTCCTGCATGGCGCGCTCGTCTGCGGGGTGAGCGGCGATCATAACGCGGCGCGGCACCCTTGCGGTGCCGCGCCGTGGTGGTCAGCCTGCTTCGCTGGCCTTGCGCGATGTTTTCACGGCAGGCGCGTCGATCAGCCCGTCGGCGCGGAACATGGCCTTGATGCCGCGCACCGCCTGGCGGATGCGATCCTGATTCTCGATCAGCGCGAAGCGCACGTGATCGTCACCATAGTCACCGAAGCCGATGCCCGGCGACACGCAGACCTTGGCCTCGGCCAGCAGCTTCTTGGCGAATTCCAGGGAGCCGAGATGTGCATAGGCGTCGGGAATCTTCGCCCACACGTACATCGAAGCCTTGGGGTTCTCGACCATCCAGCCCAGCTCGTGCAGGCCCTTGACCAGCACGTTGCGGCGCTGGCGGTATTGTTCGGCGATGTCGCGCACGCATTGCTGGTCGCCTTCCAGGGCGGCGATGGCCGCGACCTGCAGCGGGGTGAAGGTGCCGTAGTCGTGGTAGCTCTTGATCCGCGCCAGGGCGCCGACCAGCTCCGGGTTGCCGACCATGAAGCCGATCCGCCAGCCGGCCATGTTGTAGCTCTTGGACAGGGTGAAGAACTCCACGGCGATGTCCTTGGCGCCCGGCACCTGCATGATCGACGGGGCTTTCCAGCCGTCGTAGACGATGTCGGCGTAGGCCAGGTCGTGGATCACCAGCACGTTGTACTGCTTGGCAAGGGCCACCACGCGCTCGAAGAAGTCCAGTTCCACGCACTGCGCGGTCGGGTTGGACGGAAAGCCGAGGATCATCATCTTCGGCTTGGGGATGCTCTCGCGGATCGCCCGTTCCAGCTCGATGAAGAAATCCACGCCCGGCACCAGCGGCACCGAACGTACCTGGGCGCCGGCGATCACTGCGCCGTAGATGTGGATCGGGTAGCTGGGGTTGGGCACCAGCACCGTGTCGCCGTGATCCAGGGTGGCCAGCATCAGGTGCGCCAGGCCTTCCTTGGAGCCGATGGTGACGATGGCTTCGCTTTCCGGGTCGATGTCGACCTCGTAGCGATCCTTGTACCAGTGCGAAATAGCCCGGCGCAGGCGCGGAATACCGCGGGAAGTGGAGTAACCATGGGTGTCTTCTCGCTGGGCGACCTGCACCAGCTTTTCCACGATGTGCGGCGGTGTGGCGCCATCGGGGTTGCCCATGCTCAGGTCAATGATGTCCTCGCCACGGCGGCGGGCGGCCATCTTCAGTTCAGCGGTGATGTTGAATACGTAAGGGGGGAGACGATCGATGCGCGCAAAGCGGCGCGAAGCCTGGTCAGCCATGCTTTCCTCGAGAGACGTAAGCGCCCGGAACCGTCCGAGCGACGTTGGCCACATGGGGTGGCCTGGCCGGACAATAAGGCCCGGCGTAGGCTTTGTCGAGTGTCTGCAAACGCTTTT
The DNA here is from genome assembly GCF_900112645.1 of Phytopseudomonas straminea. Classification (GTDB taxonomy): domain Bacteria; phylum Pseudomonadota; class Gammaproteobacteria; order Pseudomonadales; family Pseudomonadaceae; genus Aquipseudomonas; species Aquipseudomonas straminea. Next base: position 171,334 of record NZ_FOMO01000005.1, read on the forward strand.
CCCGCAGTGCCTGCTGGCCGCCTCGAACGATATGCTTGGCCGCGACTCGAATCCTGACCCATCCTCCAGGCAGCGCTTGTTCCGCTGCCGCCCTACAACAAGACAGAGAACCTATCTGATGACTCACCGCACTATCGCCCTGGGCCTGCTGGCCGCCGGCCTCGCCGTGACGCTGCCGGCCGCGGCCATGACCGAGCAGCAGTTTCAAGCCGAGGCCGACACGCTCTTCACGCCATTGATGGCCGTGTACGACATCCCTGGCCTCGCAGTGGGCGTGACCTGGCATGGCAAGCACTACGTGTTCACCAAGGGGCTGGCGAACCGTGAGGCGGCCAGGGCGGTTTCCCGCGAGACGCTGTTCGAGCTGGGCTCGCTGAGCAAGACCTTCAACGTCACCCTGGCGGCGCTGGCTCAGCAGCGCTCGCTGCTGTCGCTCGATGACCAGCTCGCTGCCCGCATGCCGTCGCTGCAGGGAAGCTCCGCAGGTGAGCTGAGCCTGATGGATCTGGCCACCCACCAGAGCAGCGGCATGCCCTTGCAGGTGCCGGATCACGTCAAGGATGACAATGGCCTGCTGAACTGGCTGCGGCAATGGAAACCGACCACGGGCGCCGGTCACGAGCGCTCCTATTCCAATGTCAGCATCGGCCTGCTCGGGCGGGTGTCCGCCCAAGCGTTCGGCGAGCCCTATGCCAAGGCGCTGCATGATCAGGTGCTCGTTCCGCTGGCGCTGAACCATACCCATGTTCAGGTGCCAGCGGCGCAGATGCCGAATTACGCCTACGGCTATGCGCGGCAGGACAACAAGGCCATTCGCGTCAGCCCTGGCGTGCTGGATGCCGAGGCTTATGGCCTGAAGTCCAACATCGACGACATGTTGCGTTTCGTCGACATCAACCTGGGCGAAACCCAGGTACCAGCGCCACTGGCTGCCGCGGTCAAGACGACCCACCAGGGCGTGACCCGCACCGAGTGCTTCACCCAGGCGATGGTGTGGGAGCGCTACCCTTGGCCCGTTTCCCGCGAGCAATTGCTGGCCGGCAACGCGCCGTCGATGGCGCTCGAGGCGCAACCGGCTAGCCGTCTGCCTGAGCCTGAAGCGAGCGAGCAGGGCGTGCTGTTCGGCAAGACCGGTTCGACCAACGGGTTCGGCGGTTACGCCGCCTTCGTGCCGGACGAGCGCATCGGCCTGGTGCTTTTGGCCAACCGCAACGTGCCGCTCGAGGCTCGAGTCGATGCGTCCTTCAAGCTGTTGCAGCAGGTCTTGAAAGCAGACCGTTGACGCTCAGGCGTCTTTCAGGCGCAGTAGCAGGGCGATCAAGGCGTCGATATCGGCGTCCGTGGTGCGCCAGGAACTGACGCTCAGGCGAAAGGCCGGCTGCCCCTGCCAGACGGTTGACCCGAACCAGGCTTCGCCAGAGGCCTGGGCGGCCTTGAGAATCGCGGCGGTCTGTTCGTCCGAGTCGGCGCGTACCAGTACCTGATTGAGGCGCACCCGGTTGAGCACCTGGTAGCCACCGGCACGAAGCGCCTCGGCGAGGTGCCCGGCCTGGCGGATGTGCCGGTCGATCATCTCGGCCAGCCCATCGCGGCCCAGGTGGGCCAGCGCTGCCCAGATCGCCACGCCCCTCGCGCGGCGCGAGAACTCCAGGGTCAGGTTCTTTTGCGAGTCCTTCGAGGCCATGGCGTAGGCGGCGTCGCTGTTCATCGCGGCCGCCAGGGCATCGCCGTCGCGGCAGATGGCCATGGCGCTGTCGTAGGGAGTGTTCAGCCACTTGTGGCCATCGGTGGTCCAGCTGTCCGCCAGCTCCACGCCGTCGGCCAGCCCGGCCGAGGACGACGCCCGCACCCACAGCCCAAAGGCGCCATCGACATGCACCCAGGCACCAGCGGCTTTGGCCCTGGGGATCAGTTCGGCGAAGCGGTCGAACTCGCCGGTATTGACCTCGCCAGCCTGCAGAATCAGTACGGTACGCTCATCCAGTTCGGGGAGCCGGGCCGGATCGATGCGACCGTGCTGATCCACCGGTGCCAGAAGCAGCCGGCGCATGCCGAAACCCAGCACGCGCAGCGCCTTCTTCACGGTGATATGAGCGGTTTCGGAAATCACCACGCGGATTTCCGGGGCGCCGATCAAGCCGTCCTGATCGAAATCCCAACCCTGCCTCGCCAGCAAAGTGCGACGTGCGGCTGCCAGGCAGGCGAGGGTGCAGGCGGTGGCACTGGTGCCGAAGCCGACGGCACTTTGACCTGGCAGGCCGAGTGCCTCGCAGACCCAGCGGGCGGCGACCTTTTCCAGTTTGTCGGCGATGGGCGAGCCGTCCGCGGATGACGCGCATTGATCCCAGGCCAGGACCATCCGCTCGGCGGCTGCGGCGGCAGGCAGGGTGGCGCCGATCACAAACCCGAAATAGCGCGGCCCGTTGCTGGTGACGGTGGCGGGGGAACCGAGTTCATCGAGTGCGTGCAGCACCTGCCCGGCATCCTGCCCCGTGGCTGGCAAAGGCTGGTCGAAGGCATCCAGGGCGGCGATGGCGCTCTCAACGGGATAGACCCGGCGCTGTTCGAGCGAGTTGTTATAGGCGATGGCGCGGCGGTCGGCGTCGGTCAGCAGGGCGTATTCGGCAGTGCGCATGGGGTGGGTCTCGGCAGTTGGCGGCGATGTGCAACCCTAACCGAGGGCCATGGCGGCCTGTCAGATACAGCCCACGGCTGCTTGCCCCCTACAGCGAAGCGGCCAGCACAGCTGTATCCGGTACAGTTCGCGGCAATTCTCGTGCGAACGGTGTCTTCGTGGGGAGCGGGCCAGGGATCCGCGACAGCTTGTGAAGGGCTCGCGGCTGAAGCCGCTCCTGTGTAGTTCGGCGTGCGAAGAACCATAAAAAAGCCCCGCACTGGGCGGGGCTTTTTTGGACGCGGGTGACGCCTTAGGCTTGAACGACCGGGATGTTCGCGCTGGCCGCGGCTTCGCGGAACTCGGCGATCTGGTCGAAGCTCAGGTAGCGGTAAACGTCGGCAGCCATGCTGTCGATGTTCTTCGCGTACTCCATGTACTCCTCGACGGTCGGCAGCTTGCCGATGATCGAGGCGACAGCGGCCAGTTCAGCCGATGCCAGGTACACGTTGGCGCCATCGCCCAGACGGTTCGGGAAGTTACGCGTCGAGGTCGATACCACGGTGGAGTTCGCCGCCACACGTGCCTGGTTACCCATGCACAGCGAGCAACCCGGCATTTCCATGCGAGCACCGGCCTTGCCGTAGATGCCGTAGTAGCCTTCTTCGGTCAGCTGGTGAGCGTCCATCTTGGTCGGCGGCGACAGCCACAGACGGGTCGGGATGGAACCCTTGACCTTGTCGAGCAGCTTGCCGGCAGCGCGGAAGTGACCGATGTTGGTCATGCAGGAACCGATGAACACTTCGTCGATCTTCTCGCCCTGAACGGTCGACAGCAGACGCGCGTCGTCCGGGTCGTTCGGCGCGCAGAGCACAGGCTCCTTGACGTCGGCCAGGTCGATTTCGATGATTTCGGCGTACTCGGCATCGGCGTCGGCGGACAGCAGTTCCGGGTTGGCCAGCCAGGCTTCCATCGCCTGCGCGCGACGCTCCATGGTGCGTGCATCGCCGTAGCCTTCGCTGATCATCCAGCGCAGCAGGGTGATGTTCGACTTCAGGTATTCGGCGATGGCCTTTTCCGGCAGCTTGATGGTGCAACCGGCAGCGGAGCGCTCGGCCGAGGCGTCGGAGAGTTCGAACGCCTGCTCGACGGTCAGCTCGTCCAGGCCTTCGATTTCCAGGATGCGGCCGGAGAAGGCGTTCTTCTTGCCTTTCTTCTCGACGGTCAGCAGGCCCTTCTGGATGGCGTAGTAAGGGATGGCATGAACCAGGTCACGCAGGGTGATGCCAGGCTGCAGCTTGCCCTTGAAGCGAACCAGGATCGACTCGGGCATGTCCAGCGGCATGACGCCGGTGGCAGCGGCGAAGGCTACCAGGCCGGAACCGGCCGGGAAGCTGATGCCGATCGGGAAACGGGTGTGCGAGTCGCCACCGGTGCCGACGGTGTCGGGCAGCAGCATGCGGTTCAGCCAGCTATGGATGATGCCGTCGCCAGGACGCAGGGACACGCCGCCACGGGTGCGGATGAAATCCGGCAGGGTGTGGTGGGTGGTGACGTCGATCGGCTTCGGATAGGCCGCGGTGTGGCAGAACGACTGCATGACCAGGTCAGCGGAGAAGCCCAGGCACGCCAGATCTTTCAGCTCGTCGCGGGTCATCGGGCCGGTGGTGTCCTGGGAGCCGACGGTGGTCATCTTCGGTTCGCAGTAGGTGCCCGGACGAACGCCTTTGCCTTCCGGCAGGCCGCAGGCCTTGCCGACCATCTTCTGCGCCAGGGTGTAGCCCTTGCCAGTGTCGACCGGCGCTTCCGGCAGTGCGAACAGGTCGGTCGGGCCCATGCCCAGCTCGGCACGTGCCTTGTCGGTCAGGCCGCGGCCGACGATCAGTGGAATACGGCCGCCAGCGCGAACTTCGTCGAGCAGAACCGGGGTCTTCAGTTCGAAGGTGGTGATGACCTCGTCGGTGCCGTGCTTGCAGACCTTGCCAGCATGCGGGTAGACGTCGATCACGTCGCCCATTTCGATGTTCGACACGTCGAACTCGATCGGCAGGGCGCCGGCATCTTCCATGGTGTTGTAGAAGATCGGGGCGATCTTGGAGCCGAAGCAGAAGCCACCAGCGCGCTTGTTCGGAACGTACGGGATGTCGTCGCCGAAGAACCACAGCACCGAGTTGGTGGCAGATTTACGCGAGGAACCGGTACCGACCACGTCACCGACGTAGGCAACCGGGAAGCCCTTGGCACGTACTTCTTCGATCTGCTTCAGCGGGCCGATGGCGCCAGGCTGCTCGGGAACGATGCCGTCGCGGGCCATTTTCAGCATGGCCAGGGCGTGCAGCGGGATGTCAGGGCGCGACCAGGCGTCCGGAGCCGGCGACAGGTCGTCGGTATTGGTTTCGCCCGGCACCTTGAAGACGCTCAGGCTGTACTTCTCGGCAATCGCCGGACGCTTGGTGAACCACTCACCGGCAGCCCAGGATTCCAGCACGGCCTTGGCATTGGCGTTGCCGGCCTTGGCTTTCTCGGCCACGTCGTGGAAGGCGTCGAACATCAGCAGGGTGTGCTTGAGCTGTTCGGCGGCAATGGCGCCCAGTTCGGCGCTATCGAGCAGCTCGACCAGGGTGGCGATGTTGTAGCCGCCCTGCATGGTGCCGAGCAGTTCGGTGGCGCGCTTCTTGTCGAGCAGTGGGGAAGTGGCTTCGCCCTTGGCGATGGCGGACAGGAAGCCGGCCTTCACGTAGGCCGCTTCGTCGACGCCTGGCGGCACGCGATTGGTGATCAGATCGAGGAGGAATTCTTCTTCGCCGGCCGGCGGGTTCTTCAGCAGGTCGACGAGACCGGCAGTTTGTTCGGCGTTTAGCGGCTGGGGCACGATACCCTGGGCGGCACGCTCTGCTACGTGTTTGCGGTAGGCTTCAAGCACAGTTATTACCCTCATCAGTGGTCCCAAATGGGAAGTCCGGGACGCATGCAGGAATGCATCAAACACATCCGTCGCGCAGCCTCATGGGCTGAGCACGATGGTTTCGATGCTTCCATCCGGAAGCTGCTTTCAAAGTTTTACGCCTGCAGAACGGGGTCTGATGATGGCTGGCATGGCCTGAGGGTGACCACGCCAACTATCGTGCTGCAGGATCGACTGTGCTCGTGACGCTTTGAAAACAGCTTCCAACGGACATTGGCGCCTTTCGCAAGGCGCGCTGATTCTAGCCGAATCTTCTGGCGAAGTTAAGTGAAAGACCCATTGGCCTCTGGGGTGATCCCTATTAGACAAAGGGCTAAGATGCACGCCTTATTGTTCTGTGTGTCGATTCAACGCATGCCCAATCAACGTATCAAGACGCCTTGCATAGGCCTTTGCTCCACGGTTTTCGGCGACACTGTATGCCGTGGCTGCAAGCGCTTTCACCACGAGGTGATCAACTGGAACGGCTACAGCGACGAGGAAAAGCAGTCGGTGTGGACGCGCCTGGAAATGTTGCTGGTGCAGGTGATGGCCGCCAAGCTGGAAGTGTTCGACGAGGCGCTGCTGCTCAAGCAGCTGCAGCAGCGACAGATTCGCTTCCTGCCCCAGCAATCACCTTATTGCTGGGCTTATCAGTTGCTGGCCCGCGGCGCTCGGGTGATCACCCAGCTGGAGGCCTACGGCATCGTACTGCTGCCGGAATTTCGCGACTGGGAGCTACCAGATCTGCGTGACGCCATCGACCGCGAATTCTTCCTGCTCTCCGAAGCCCACTTCGAGCGCTATATAGCGCCGCGTTTTCTCAAGGAAGGTATGGAGTTGCGCGTCTGAATGGATAGCCCGACGGATAGATGTAAAAAAGCCCGGCACTTGGCCGGGCTTTTTTCATGCCACGAGACCTGTCAGCGGTATTCGCACAGGTAGGCGGTGTCCTGCTCGACCTTGAGCTGGAACTTGCTGTCTGCCGGCACGGTGAAGCGGCTACCGGCAGTGAAGGTCTCCCAGCTGTCGCTGCCAGGCAGTTTGACGGTCAGGGCGCCTGCGATCACGTGCATGACCTCCAGTTGGCTGGTGCCAAACTCGTATTCGCCTGCTGCCATCACGCCAATCGTGGCCGGGCCTTCTGCCATGCCGAACGCGATGGATTTGACGGTACCGTCGAAATACTCGTTGACCTTGAACATGTGCATCCTCGTGAGCGGCAGAATAAAGGGCTGGCAAGTATGCCCAAGGCGTTCGGCGGCGTCACGTATTGCGCGTGCTGCCGCGTTCGGTGATCACCAGAGGCAGCAGGCGGGCGGTATTGCGCGCGTCATTGAGGGCGCGATGCTGCTGGCCAGTGAAACTGATGCCTGCCAGTTGCAGCGCCGCATTCAGCCCGACCGGCCGTGCCAATTGGCGGGCCTTGGCGAATCGCTGTTTCAGGTTCGTGTGTGGCAGGGTTTGCAGGTGGCTGGCCAGGTCGTGCTGGTGCCAGTCCTGCTCCAGCTGCTGGCGATCGTAGTCGCCCCAGCTGCACCAGCCGCGCAGACGTGCGTGGTAGGGATCCAGCCAGCGCTCGAATTGAGGCCACAGCACTGGCAGCGTGACGGCGCCGTCCACATCCGCCTGGCTGATATGGGTCAGCTGTCGGCAGAACCGAGTCAGCTTGGGGCGACGCAGCGGGCGCACGAAGCGCTGGAAATGATCGATTTCGTGTCCGCTGGCGTCCACCAGGCTGGCACCGATCTCGATGATCTCCATATATTCGACTGGCCAGCCACCTTCTTCGGTCGTAGCCTCCAGGTCGATGACCAGCCAGTACGCCATTGCCTCTCCTTGTCTGCTGCCGTTCGCTTCACCTTGCTCAGAGCTCAGACCGACAGGTGGTGCGATTCGTGCCATTACTAAATGCCATCATGGACATTGTGTCTTTCTGCCGCTGGCTATACTTGCGCACGGCAGGCCGTGCTTCTTCATACCTAATGAAAGGTGAGTGTGGTTCATGGATGATTCCGTGGTGTTTTCAGATGACGAGCCGGTGGCTGACAGCGCTCACCCGGCGTGGCGCATTCTGACCGTTGATGATGACCCGGACTTCCAGCGCGCGACCGCCTTCGCGATCGGCGAAATGGACATCCTTGGGCGGCGTGTCGAGATACAGCAGGCATTCAGCAACCGCGAGGCGGCCATGCTGCTGGCCGAGCAGCAGGATTTCGCCCTGGTCCTGCTCGATGTGGTGATGGAAACCGAAGACGCAGGCCTGCGCCTGGTCAAGACCCTGCGCGAGGTCATCGGCAATGCTGAGATCCGAATCGTGCTGCTGACCGGCGAGCCTGGCATGGCGCCCGTGCAGAGCGTGATGCGTGACTACGACATCAACGACTACTGGTCCAAGAACGAGCTGAGTTCCGAGCGCCTGCGCACAGTGCTCACCGCCGGGCTGCGCAGCTATTCGCAGCTCAAGGCCATGGCCCGTGCGCGCCGCGGCCTGCAGATGATCGTCGAGTCCAGCAATGCGCTGTTCTGCTCGAAGAACACCCGGGAGTTGTCGGCCAAGATTCTTTCCGAAATCGCCTCGCTGCTCGATCTGCAGGCTGAAGGGATTGTCTGCGTCAAAGCCCATGATTCCGTTCCGGGTGAACTGCCCGATGCGCACGTGATCAGCGCCAGTGGGCGTTTCTACGGCTCCATCGACGGTAACCTCAGTAGTCTGGGAGATGAAGCGGTAGCCAGTGCGCTGCGCTGCAGCCTGCAAAAGCAGAGTACCTTGCGCTTTGACGATTGCACCGTATTGTTCTTTCCACGCTTCCAGGCTGGCGCCGATTACGCCTGCTACGTGGCCACCGAACGGACGCTGGACGACACCGAACTGGAACTGCTCGAAGTGTTCAGCGCCAGTATCAGCCGCGGCCTTTACAACGTTGCGTTGTTCAGCCGCTTGGAAGAGATGGCCTACCAGGACGACCTGCTGAAGATCCCCAACCGCAACGCCTTGATTCGCATGCTAGACATGACGCTGAGTAGCCCAAACAAGGCTGATCGTGTGCTGGTGCTGCTCGATATCGACAATTTCTCCGGGGCCAATACCGCTTTCGGCACCGGCTACGGTGATTTCATTCTCGGCCTGGTAGCCAACCGTCTGCGCGATGCCTTCGATGGCAATGTGCTGATCGCACGGATTCGCGACGACCTGTTCGCAGTGCTAGGCCCTGAGGAGCAGGTGCGTGCCGAGGACATAGTGGCACTATTCCGGCGGCCCAACCGGCCTTATGAGTTGGGGCAGGTGCACAGCCTGAGCACTGTCACGCTCTATCTGCGTGATTTCGACGACACCGCCAGCGTGGCCCTGCAGGACGCACGGCTGACCCTCAAGCAGGCCAAACAGCTGGGCCACGACCAGCATGTGGTACACGACCGTCGGTTGCAGAGCGCCCATGCCGAATCGTTTCGCCTTTTGCTGGCGCTACGTGACGCCGTGGCCAGCGACTTTATCAGCATCGAGTTGCAACCCCAGGTAGATATGCGCAGCGGGATGGTTACTGGCGTCGAGGCTCTTGCACGCTGGTACCAGCCCGACGGCAAGGCGATACCGCCACTGGAGTTCATTCCGCTGGCCGAGGCCACCGGTTACATCCTGCCCTTGGGCGACCTGCTCATGCGTCTGGCCTTACAGGCGGCGCGGCGCCTGGACGAGGCGGGGTTCGGTCATGTCAGAGTGGCAATCAACGTGTCGGCCAGCCAGTTGCTGCAGCGCGATTTCATCGCGCGCTTCACGCTGCACCTGGAGGCCGCCGGGGTAAGTGCAAGCCAGGTCGAGCTCGAAATCACCGAATCGGTGGCCATGCGCTCGTTCGAACAGGTCTGCGAGCAACTGCTGGCGTTGCGCGCCATGGGCGTCAAGGTCGCCATCGACGATTTCGGCACCGGCTTTTCCTCGCTCAGTTACCTGCGCCAGTTGCCGGCTGATCGCCTGAAGATTGATCGCAGTTTTGTCGAAGAGCTGCGCGCAGAAGATGAGGGCCAGGCGATCGCCGAAGCGATCATCCAGATTGCGCGGCGCGTTGGTATGACGGTGATCGCCGAGGGTGTTGAGAACCAGCACCAGGTCGAGTGGTTGAAACGTCATGATTGCCTGGAGGCCCAGGGATATCTATTCGCCAGGCCAATGTCGCTCGAGCGGCTGTTGATCTGGCTGGGCGAGCATTCGTCGCGGTGATGGGGCGCATCGCCGACTGGCGAAATGCGCTCGCCAAACCGCTGCCGCGCAACCTGCTGGTGCTGTTTCTGCCTTGGTCGCTGCTCATCATCGTGCTCAGCCTGCTGCTCTATGACCGCATGCTCAATGACCGGCTGGAACCGCTGCTCGAGGCGCAGACCGACAGCCTTAACGAGGGTGTGGCGGTGCTGGAGCGTCATCTGTCCAGCTTGCGTGGTGATCTGCAGTTTCTCAGCCAGCAGCCCTTGCTCGATCAGCTCTTAAGGCAAGAATCGGCCGAAAGTTTGGCGTCGCTGAGCGAGCTGTTCGCTGAATTTTCCGATAGCCGCGGTACCTATCAGCATATTCGCTGGCTCGACGAGAAGGGCCTAGAGCGGGTCCGCGTCGACAGTGTCTCTGGTGAGGCGCGGCAGGTTGCCGAGGCAGATCTGCAGAATGACTCTGCCGCCTATTACTTCGTGGAAACCATGCACCTCTACAAAGGTGAATCGTATCTGTCGCGCTTCGATGTTGAGCGCCGTTATCGACCTGACGGTTCCGTCGAATCCATAGAGCCGATCCTGCGTGCAGCAGTGCCGGTTTTCAGCGAGCGTGGCGAGCGGCGCGGTGTGCTGATCCTAGACTATCGTGCCGAGCGGCTGCTCCAGCGTCTGCGTGAAACCTCGGTAGCCTATGGCGGCTCCCTGCAACTGCTCGATCATGAAGGTTACTGGATGCTTGGCGAGCGTCCCGAACACGCTTGGGGCTTTCTACTGGGCAAGCCCGAACTGACCCTCGCCAGTCAGCAGCCTTCGAGCTGGAGACGCTTGCAGGAGGAGCAGCGCGGCTCGTTCATCGACCCAGCTGGGTTCTGGGCTTACAGCCATTTTCGGCCCGGCGATGCCGGTTCGGCGACCTCCAACGACGCGGATCATTGGTTACTGCTGTCTCATCTACCTGCTCTTAATCTCAGCGAGTTGCGTTGGGGCGTACTATGGCGTGTCCTGCTGTTCTTTTGCGTGCTGCAGGGCGTGGGGCTGTTGATCAGCGTGCGCCGTGCGATCGACGAGGCAGAGCGGCTGCGGGCTGAGCACGATCTGCATGTGAGCAGCCGAGCGCTGAGCGCTAGCAACGAGCAATTGCAACGCACCGTCGAGCAATTACAGCGTACCCGCCGTGCGCTATTGCAGGCGGAAAAACTGTCGTCGCTCGGCACCATGGTAGCCGGCGTCGCCCATGAGCTGAATACGCCGATTGGCGCTGCCAGCGTGGCTGCTTCGACCCTGGAGAGAGCCAGTCAGGAATTTCAGATCGCGATGCGCGAGGGTCTTAAACGCACCACTCTGGAGCGTTTCGTTCAGCGCACTGACGACGGCCTGAGCATCATTCTCATCAGCCTTGAGCGCATGTCGCAGTTGACCCGCGCCTTCAAGCAACTGGCCACCGACCGTGCCAGTACCGAGCGGCGACGTTTCGATCTGCGCGAGCTGGTGGATGAGGTGGTGTTGCTGTTACAGCCAAAGCTGCGCCAGGGCGAACACCGAATCGTGGTGCAGGTGGCGCCGAATCAGCTACTGGACAGCTACCCGGGGCCCCTCGGGCAGATCGTACAGAATCTCGTCGACAATGCGCTGGTTCACGCTTTCGGCCCTGGCGTGAAAGGCGTGGTCACCGTTCGTGCTCAGATCGATGAGGCGCAAGGGCAGTGCACCATCGAGGTAATCGACGACGGCCGGGGTATGGATGAAGAGTTGCAGGCCAAGATATTCGACCCTTTCTTCACTACACGCCGAGGCCAGGGTGGCACTGGTTTGGGCCTGCACATCACGCATCAACTGGCGGTTGATGTGCTGGGCGCCGAACTGGAAGTCGCAAGCCAGCCGGGAAAAGGGTCGCGTTTTAGCATTCGCTTCGAGCTGAACTGATTACAGGGGCTGCCGGTCGGCAAAACGGCAAGCTAGAATCGCCGCGTTTCTGCGTGCCCCTGTTCGAGGTCCTTTCCATGCAATGCCGTCCTGGTTGTGGCGCCTGCTGTATTTCCCCGTCGATCAGTTCATTTATTCCCGGTATGCCCAATGGCAAGGCTGCCGGCGAGCGCTGCGTGAATCTGGCTGCGGATAACCTTTGCTCGATTTTTGGCCGGCATGACAGACCTGCCGTATGCGCCGCATTTTCAGCCGATTCCGCTGTCTGCGGTAATAGCCGTGAAGAAGCTATCCGCCTGCTGGCCTGGCTGGAAGATGTTACGGCGACCACCGTCTGACGCTATACAGACCTACCCCGGAGAACAAAAATGTCGTTGACCCGTTTGTTGCTAGCAAGTGCGGCGCTGTGTATTGCGTCTGCCGCTCATGCCGAAGACTGGCGCCTGGCGAAAGACGAGGAGGGCATCAAGGTCTACCTCAGTGAAGTGGCCGGCTCTCCCTACAAGGCGTACCGCGGCGTCACCCTGATCAAGAGCGATGTGGCCAAGCTCAGAGCGCTGCAGGAAGATGTGGTGGGGGCATGCGCGTGGATCCACGAGTGCCAGGAGCAGCGACTGCTCAAGCACGAAGGTGACAAGAGCTGGACCTACACCCGATTCAACACGCCATGGCCGGTGACGCCGCGGGATTCGATCATCGAAGTCACCACCGAGCAGGGTGCTGATGGCAGCGTGATCCGCACCCTGCACGGCGTGCCGAATTATCAGCCTGAGGAAAAAGGCTACGTGCGCGTTGCCAGTGTGGAGGGCCGCTGGACCATGACACCCAAGCCCGACGGCATGGTCGAGGTGGTGTACGAAGCGCACACCGACCCGGGTGGCAGCGTGCCTTCCTGGCTGTCCAACAAGTTCGTGGTCGAAGCGCCCTTCAACACGCTCAAGGGCATGCGCCAAAAGGCTCAGTAGTAATTTTCCAGGCCATAAAAAACCCGCCATCGAGGCGGGTTTTTGTTTGCGGGTGACGATCAGTCGTCGCCGCCCATGATGCCGAAGATCTGCAGCAGGCTGACGAACAGGTTGTAGATCGAAACGTACAGGCTGATGGTCGCCATGATGTAGTTGCGCTCACCGCCATGGATGATCGCGCTGGTCTGGAACAGGATACAGGCCGAGGAGAACAGCACGAAGCCGGCGCTGATCGCCAGCTGCAGGCCGCTGATCTGGAAGAAGAAGCTGGCCAGTACCGCGCCCAGCAGCACGAAGAAGCCGGCGGTGATGAAGCCGCTCAGGAAGCTCATGTCCTTGCGGGTGGTCAGCACGTAAGCCGACAGGCCGCAGAAGACCAGCGCGGTCATCATGAACGCCGAGCTGACGACTTCGGCGCCATTGGCCATGCCCAGGTAGCGGTTGAGAATCGGACCCAGGGTGTAACCCATGAAGCCGGTGAGAGCAAAGGTGGACAGAATGCCCCAGCCGGAGTCGCGAAGCTTGGCGGTCAGGAAGAACAGGCCGTAGAAGCCGATCAGTACCACGAAGATATTCGGGTAAGGAACGTTGGCGCGTTGCGCCATGAACGCCACGATGCCACTGAATGCCAGGGTGAGAGCCAGCAAACCGTATGTATTGCGCAGAACGCTGCTGACTGCGGTTTGTTCAACCCGTGTAGGGCTATGTGCGTAATCTTGTTCGCGCATGGCGACACTCCTAGTGAATGCTATTGGTCAGTGACCAAGGGTCGAGAAGCATCTTAACAGAGCCTTAGGGGCTGCCAAGTCAGAGTGTTTGACAGTGTGTTGCGTTCCGGTAAGATGCCGCCCGCAGCCTGCAAGGTTGCAAAGGAATGTTTCGGCGAGCCGAGGCATTTCGTGTCGACCTGGAGGGTTGGCAGAGCGGTTGAATGCACCGGTCTTGAAAACCGGCGAACGTTAATAGCGTTCCCAGGGTTCGAATCCCTGGCCCTCCACCACTTCAAAAAAAGCCCGGTTTTCGCCGGGCTTTTTTTCGCCTGCTGTTTGGCTGGCAGCGAACGTCCAAAGCCGCTGCCTTGTGATTTTCAGTTCTGGCTGAGTTCGCCAAGGATTTGCAGAAGCGAATAGATGCCTGAACACAGTAATGAGGCGATAGAAAGGGCAATGCCGAGTGCTATCCAGATCATAGTCACGTCATTTCATTCCTGTATCTATTCAGAGCGCATTGCTGCAGCTACACAAACGCTGTGCATGATCTGAATAGAATCGGCGATTTTCAGCTTCGTTTAGGCTATTTGTGAGACCGTTCGGTCACGTTTGCACGGCGACCAAAGGGCTCCACAATCGGTGTGGCTACAAGTGACGAAGCGCTTGTCAGGCAAATAGAGGGGATAAGGCGAGGAGGGCGGTTGCGTGAAAGTTAGCGGCTTAAGCGCGGCTCTAATGCATGGGGCCGCGCTTGAAAGCGCTGAATCGTTGCCTCAATAGCCCAGCGTGCCCTTCAAATCGGCATACACCGCGGTCATCAGAATCTTGTTTTGCAGCTGGGCCGCGGTCAGGCGCCGCGTTGCCACCAGGTTGCATTGGAGGTCTAGGCAGTCGACCTGCAGTCCCTCGGCAGAGGTTTCGGTAACGATGTGATAACGCCCGGCGGTTACGGTCTTCAGCTGCTTGATAAGCATATCCATTGTAAAGCCCTCGGTGTGGTGCCTGTCTGTAAATTCAGAGCGGTGCTTGTGCTGGGGCGTTCCGAATAAATTATCGAGCAGTGATGCGATATTTCTCTTCTGTTGCGCAGCTCAATGAGGAACATGATTTGACGATGTGGTTATAGGCACGAGATGCATGATGTAGGTTGGTGAGCATAGGAGGGCGAGTAGCACTTTAATGAGAGGCGGATTGTTTGGCGCTTGTAAATTGGCGCGTGCCGCTAACTCACCTGCCAGGTTTTTTGTTATGGTGCATTTCTCTCAGTTAGTCGCGGTGCGGCGCTCGCGCAGGTACGAGGTGTTCGTTTGATTAAGGTATTGGTTGTCGATGATCACGACCTCGTTCGTACGGGTATCTCGCGCATGCTGGCCGACATTGAGGGCCTGCAGGTCATTGGCCAAGCGAACTCTGGCGAAGAAGCGCTGAAAAAGGTCCGCGAACTCAAGCCCGATGTGGTGTTAATGGACGTGAAGATGCCCGGCATCGGCGGCCTTGAAGCGACCCGCAAGCTGATGCGCAGCCATCCTGATCTCAAGGTTGTTGCCGTTACCGTGTGCGAAGAGGATCCTTTCCCCACTCGGTTGCTACAGGCCGGGGCCGCCGGCTACCTGACCAAGGGTGCCGGCCTCGAAGAAATGGTCCAGGCGATTCGCATGGTATTTGCCGGGCAGCGCTTCATCAGTCCGCAGATCGCCCAGCAACTGGCGCTGAAATCCTTTCAGCCGCAGAGCAGCAACTCGCCATTCGACCTGCTGTCCGAACGTGAAATCCAGATCGCACTTATGATTGCCGGCTGCCAGAAGGTACAGAGCATCTCCGATAAGCTATGCCTGTCGCCCAAGACGGTGAATACCTACCGCTACCGGATATTCGAGAAGCTTGCGATCACCAGCGATGTAGAGCTGGCGCTGCTCGCCGTCCGTCATGGCATGGTCGATGCCACCAGCTGAAGTGACCCCAGTGTTCGATTCCAGTGCCTTCCTTGCCACCTGCAGTGGGCGCCCGGGCGTCTACCGCATGTTCGACGCGAGCGGCAATCTGCTGTACGTCGGTAAGGCGAAAAACCTCAAGAAACGACTCTCCAGCTACTTTCGTAAGACCGGTTTGGCGACCAAGACCATGGCGCTGGTGGGCAAGATCGCCCAAGTGGAAACCACCATTACCGGCAACGAAACCGAAGCGCTATTGCTCGAGCAGACGCTGATCAAGGAATGGCGCCCGCCGTACAACATCCTGCTGCGTGACGATAAATCCTACCCCTACGTGTTCCTGTCTGACGGCGATTACCCGCGCCTGGACATCCACCGTGGCGCGAAGAACCGCAAAGGTCGCTATTTCGGCCCCTATCCCAGTGCTGGCGCGATCCGCGAAAGCCTGGCGTTGTTGCAGAAGACCTTTCTAGTCCGTCAGTGTGAGGACAGCTATTACCGCAATCGCACACGCCCGTGCCTGCAGTATCAGATCAAGCGCTGCAAGGCACCGTGCGTAGGCCTGGTCGAGCCGGCTGAATATGCCGAGGACGTACGTCACTCGGTGATGTTTCTGGAAGGGCGCAGCAATGCCCTGAATGCCGAGCTATCCGCCAGCATGCAGCAGGCGTCCGCCGCGCTGGATTTCGAGAAGGCCGCCGAGCTGCGTGATCAGATGGCCTTGCTGCGCCGCGTCCAGGACCAGCAGAGCATGGAGGGCGGTAGCGGCGATGTCGACATCATCGCGGCAATGGTCAACCCAGGCGGCGCCTGCGTGCACCTGATCAGCGTACGTGGCGGGCGGGTGCTGGGCAGCAAGAATTTCTTCCCCCAGGTAGCCATCGAAGAGGAGGCGCAAGACGTACTCGTCGCCTTTCTCGGCCAATATTACCTTGGCAGTCACGAGCGGGACTTGCCGAGCGAACTGATCGTCAATGCGTCTCATGAAGACTATCCCGTGTTGATTGCGGCCATTCAGGAGCTACGCGGTCGTGAACTGGCCATCAGCTACCGGGTTCGTGGTACGCGGGCACGATGGCAGGCACTGGCGGTCACCAATGCCGAGCAGGCACTGGGAGCCAGACTGGCCAACCGCGAGCACATGGCCGGGCGTTTCGATGCGCTGGCCGAAGCGCTTGATATGGACGAGGTGCCGCAGCGCCTAGAGTGCTTCGATATCAGCCATTCCAGCGGTGAGGCGACCGTGGCTTCCTGTGTGGTATTCGGGCCCGAGGGGCCGATCAAGTCGGATTATAGGCGCTACAACATCGAAGGCGTGACCGGTGGTGATGACTACGCGGCCATGCACCAGGCGTTGACTCGGCGCTTCAGCAAGATCAAGCAAAATGAGGGCAAGCTGCCGGATATCCTGCTGGTCGACGGCGGCAAGGGCCAACTGGCAATGGCGCGAGAGGTGCTTACCGAGCTTGAGGTCCCGCCGCTGATACTGCTGGGGGTGGCCAAGGGCACCACCCGCAAACCCGGTCTGGAAACCCTTTACCTGAATGACGCCGAGAATGAGTTCACCCTGCCGGGTAATTCACCAGCCCTGCATCTGATCCAGCAGATTCGCGACGAATCGCACCGCTTTGCCATTACCGGGCACCGGGCGCGTCGAGGCAAGGCGCGCCGTACTTCAAGCCTGGAGGAGGTAGCAGGAGTAGGGCCAAAAAGACGTCGTGAACTGCTCAATCATTTCGGTGGTCTGCAAGAGTTGTCCCGAGCCAGCACGGAAGAAATCGCCAAAGCACCCGGCATCAGTAAAAAGCTAGCCGGTTTGATTTATGCGGCACTGCACAGCGAGTAGAATGCCGCCTCACCTAACCGTCCAGTTGAGCCGATGAATATCCCCAACCTCCTCACGGTGCTCCGCGTTCTGCTGATCCCGATCTTTATCCTGTTGTTCTACATGCCTTTTTCTTGGAGCTACTGGGCTGCCAGTGCGGTTTTTGCGTTCGCGGCAGTGACCGACTGGCTGGATGGTTACCTGGCGCGCCGCTGGGAGCAGAGCACACCGTTTGGCGCCTTCTTAGACCCTGTTGCCGACAAGCTGATGGTCGCCACCGCGCTGGTACTGCTGGTGGCCGAGCACGCGAACCTGTGGCTGACATTGCCGGCGACCATCATCATCGGGCGGGAAATCGTCGTATCTGCGCTGCGCGAATGGATGGCCGAGCTCGGGGCCAGGGCCCATGTAGCAGTATCCAACCTCGGTAAATGGAAGACCGCCGCGCAGATGCTCGCGCTGGTCATCCTCCTTGGCAACCCGCCAGTGTTCGGTTTGTGGGTGCTGGTCGGCTATGTGTTGTTGCTCGTTGCAGCAGCACTTACGCTGTGGTCGATGGCTCAGTATCTGCTTGCTGCCTGGCCGCATCTGAGTGTCACTGCCGAAAAGAAATAACTTTTTTGAATCAAGGGCTTGACTGGGCGTTGTGAAGCTATAGAATGGCGCCCGTCGACAAGACAAGCGGGAATAGCTCAGTTGGTAGAGCACGACCTTGCCAAGGTCGGGGTCGCGAGTTCGAGTCTCGTTTCCCGCTCCAGTTTCAACGGGCCGTCACGTACGGCCCGTTCAGTTTAAGGCTGAGTAGCAGAGTGGTTATGCACCGGATTGCAAATCCGTGAACGCCGGTTCGATTCCGACCTCAGCCTCCAAACGCAAAGCCCCGTAGCCATTGGCTACGGGGCTTTTTTTGTGCCGACAAGAAAGTGGGGCTGGCGAGGCTAGTATTCGGACGCGTCCTAAAACTTTTCTACTTTGTGGGTTTGGCGAAGCTGCCGGCGCGGCGGTATACCCTGCGAGTGATCTTCTCTTTTGAGTGGCCGAACAGTGCGTGATCCCAGATAAACAAAAGCCCCGACAGAGCGGGGCTTGAAAACAGCTGTGCGAACGGCATCGAGTAGATCAGCGCGTGCCAGTCTTGAGACCGTCGAGGTAGTCGATATTGGCTTCCTGAGCTTTCTTGCCAGGCTTTGCCGCGGTTTGCAGTTCGCTTTTCAGCTTGGCTTCCAGCGCATCGATCAGCAGGGTCTGTCTGGCCTGTCCTTCCAGGTGGGCCTCGATGGCGCGGATGATTTCGGTGTTCATGCTCGTGTAGTTGTCATTGGCCAGATCCTCAATGCGCTTGCGCATTCCATCTGGCAGACGAACAACGAACTTGTCCGCGGTGCGGGCGTTGAAAATGGGTTTGCTCACGATTGGTTCCTCCATATCGAGTAATACTAGCTATTTGATGGTAGCTACGGCGATAGTTCAGTCGGGCAGACGATTGGTAGCGAATTAATAGGCCACGGTCTGCGCCACCTCGGCAAAAAGCAGCTCTTTGCTGCAGCTCCAAAAAATAATGATTATACGCGCTCTAATGTGGCATAGTGATATTGCCTGTCAACCCAGGCCCGGTATGGAAGTCCGGCAGCGTGATGTATGCATCACTATCTGAATGATCGAGAAGGAACTCGTGATGACCATTCATATTCCACTGCTGAAAATTGCCACCGATATCGGCCTCTGCGAGAGCGTGGTTTCGAATTGGGTGACCCATTCGTGGCCTTATCCGGATGGCAGCGGCTACCGGGTATTCTTCAAGATCGATACGCCCAGCCATGTTCGGCAACTGCTGCCGCAGATTACTCCCACCAACATGCTGATCGTGCTCGCTCACTAGGGCGTTGTGCCCAAGGTACGATCGGGCCGCTGGCGGTAAAAAAGTTTCTCCTAGTGCACTTTCCACGTGGCGTTCCTCGTCCAGCGTTGGATTTCCGTGCGTGAGTGCGTCGCCTGATGTTCGGCTGGTGGTTAATTTGCAGGCGCCAGCTGAGATTGAGTTGGTAGTTCCCGGTCAGCCCGCGCTTGGTCAGCATGGCAGAGGAGTCGACCTTGAGTAGGCGACTACACTGCCTTGTCTGACGCCACTTGGCATTCCCATCGTTTCCATCGCCAATTAGGGTATGAGTTCAGGGCCTGAGACCTTCTGTGCCATGGTTCATATCGTTGATTATCAGCAGCCCGGAATGGGCGCTGAACGGTGTGAGAGGGTGGCGCAGTGGGTTCACAGCAGCTCGCTACTGGTAATTCACGCTCAGCTATGGCCAACCGATGGACGGGACAACATGTCTCATGCTGGTTTTTGTGAGCCAGCTAGACTCCATTCGTCATCAATGTGAGGAAGGAGTATTCAGGATGATGTCCGTTCTCGAGCAGCGTCACATAGTCGAGTGTGCCTTTCTGCCGTTGGCATGCAGTTGCTACATCGATGGCAATGAGTCGGTGACCATTCAGATCAGGGACCCGGTCACCGCCCAGGTCTATCTCAATGTCACCGGCATTTCCCGCGCCGAGCTGTCCACGTCACGGCAGATTTCGCAATTGGTCATGCAGCTTCGGCAGGATCTGCGCACGCTCAATTCCGGCACCGCCGAGCAGCGGGCTTGAGCAATTGGTCAAGACTGGTGGAACTGTCGACTCATCTGGGCGGCCTCAGTTAGCAACACCGAACTACTGAGGAGGGCGAGGATATGGACGGCGGAAAATTCGATGGCTACGATCTCGAGCGTTTCAATGCACTGCTGGCTCAGGAGCTCGGCCTGACGGAGGACGAGCTGCAGACTTGGATGCAGGAAGAACGCGAGCGGGTAGACGAAAATGGTCAGTTGATCGGGCATGCAGTCACCTTCCGGTCGGACATGCCCTTTGATCTGCGTGCACGGGTACGCGGCATGGCAGGCGACTATGTGGCCCATACCGGTATTATTCCGCTCGATGCCTGAGTGCGTGAGCTGGATTAAGGGTAAAAAGCCTGAACTCTGCCGTTTGGCTATGCCTCCTAGATAGTGTCAATCACTGTTATGGAGCACTTGCCAATGGCACGTAAAACTTCGCTTGAAAGCGGCCTTGATCAGTTTCAACAGGAAAGCGCCAAGGAACTGAAGAAGCTTCTCGACCAAGCCAGCAAAGCACTGGGCGATGCCGAGTCGTTCTCCGGCGACAAGGCTCATGAGGCTCGTGAGAAAGTGATCGCGTTGCTGAACGAGGCCAAAGGCACCATCACCGACAAGGGGCGTGAGGCTGTAGAGCTGGGCCGTGAAACCATCGGCAATGCTCAGGACCGTATCGAAAGCAATCCTTGGACCTCGGTCGCCGTTGCCTCCGGTTTTGGTCTGCTGATTGGTCTGCTAGTGGGTCGCAGCAGCAAGTAACTGCTTGCACAGACCGTATCAAGCATCGGCAAGCTTGCCGTAAGAACCTCGTAGATCACTGATTTACGAGGTTTTTTATTGCATGCTTTAAAGTTGCGGCGCTGCGTGGGGGCGTATATAGTCCTGCCCTCGCATATTTCGCCGCCCCGATGGTGAAATTGGTAAACACAGCAGACTTAAAATCTGCCGGCCGCAAGGCCTTGCCGGTTCGATTCCGGCTCGGGGCACCATTTCAAGCGTCGGCTCATGCGAAGCCCACGCATCTTTATCTCCTCATACGCACTATGCGGTGCAAGCAGTGAAACATGGATAGCTCGACTACCGCATTTCCCGAATTCTCTTTTGCTGGCTACAGATTGCGGCGCATTCTCCCGGGTGATATCGAGCAGGTTTACGCGGGGTTATCGCATCCGCAGGTCATCGCCCATTACGGTGTTTCCTATTCGAGCCTGGCCGCTGCTGGCGAGCAGATGCAGTGGTACGAGCAGTTGTTGGCAGACGAAGCGGGCATCTGGTGGGGGCTGGCGAATGATCGGAATGTGCTGATTGGCGCCTGTGGCTTCAATGATTGGAGTCATGAGCATCAGGGCATTGAGATGGGTTATTGGCTGCTGCCGGATCACTGGCAGCGTGGTCTTATGCAGCAGGCCTTGCCGCACATTCTTCGCCACGCTCTGGTGGTCATGAATGTGCACCGCATCCACCTTGATATCGAGCCGGAGAACGTGGCGAGCTGGCGACTGGCCGAGAAGCTGGGCTTCAGCTTTGAGGGCACATTGCGCGATGTCGAATATAAGGACGGTCGCTATTTGAGCCTTCATCAATACAGCCTACTGGCCACCGATCAGGCCGCTCGGGTATTGCTGAAAGGCTGACCGCCGCAACGGCGACGGCCAGCTCGGCGCATCAGAAGTGCGCCTTGACCAGCAGGCTGATGGCGCTCTGGTTGGTGCCACCGGGCACGTCATCACCGAGCGGGCTGTCGTTGTCGATGCCGTACTTATTTTTCCAGTAGTCGTATTCGACGCCTACGTAGAATTTCTGCCCCCAACCCATGGCCTTGGCCAGGTCATACTTGATCTGCGGGTTGATGTGCAGGTTGGCGTGGTAGCTGTCGTCGTTGTCCAGCACCCAGTCGATGAAACCGTCGATTACCAGGTCGGAGCGGCCGACCGGGATGGTGTAGCTCCACACCGGCGTGATCTGCCACACGTTGCGACCGTCGCGCTTGCCGTCCGGGCGGCGCAGGTAGGTATTGAGCTGGAAGTAGTCGAAGCCGGGAATCGCCAGATCCACCGCCGGGCCCAGCAGGTAGGCGTCGACATCGTCCTCGCCGAACTCGTAGGTAGCGGACAGTAGCACATCCTTGATCGGACCGAAGGACAGGTCTGCACCGCTGAGTTTGCCGAATGACAAGCGCGGGCTGATCTCGCCGTAGAAGGTGTGGCCGTCACCGGCGCCGTTGGTGGCGTCGGTGTTGTACTTGATGCCGTCGACGAACAGGAACAGGTCACCGAAGCTCCAGCCGCTGGCGTGCTCGAAGGTCAGCGTCTGCTGGCGTGGCGGATCGATCTTGAAGTCGATGCCGTTGAGGTAGGTCATGCTGTTGTCCTGCCACAGCAGCAGATCGGCCATGGTCTGGACAGGCGCCAGCAGGCTGCCCGCCAGCAACAGTGAGGTTGCGGTGTGTTTCATCGAGAGGTGTTCCGGCAAATGTTGAATAGTCGCTACGCAGCGCCGCGCTGGTTGCCCAAGGCGTTGGCGCAGACAGGCGAGGGCTCTGCAATGGACATCCCGGCTGCGCGCGGCGCGGGAGTTTACAGGATTTGCCGGTATTCGATACGGCGTCTCTTGAGCGAGCCTCAGAAACAGCTGCGCCGCTGCCCCTTGAAAGGGAAGCGGCGCAAATTGAACGGAGTGCGGGGCGGATCAGGCGTCGAGTTGCTTGGCCGTCTCGACGCCGGATGAGCTGAGCTTGATGGGGTAATGGATGGACAGCTCGCCGTCCGATTCGGACAGGTTGCCATCGTGGATCAGGCCGCCTTTGTGCAGATGCCTGAGCACGTCCACGACCGCGTACTCGCCGCGGAAATTGTCCAGCACCTCTTTGCCAAGGCCTGCCGGATGCGCGTGCAGCAGACGAGTGAGAACTTCTTTCTTCAGGTCATTGTCGATGGACATGCGAACCTCGCGTTGCGGTGGGTTTCACCTGTTGTGACTGCCCGCTGCCGCAAACGTTTGAGCTGTTTGCATTGCTCCCGTTGTAAGCCTTGCGCGTCCTGCTAGACTGCTGCGGCGTCGATAACCCTCTCTCATTCAGGGACTTCCATGATCAAAAAATGCTTGTTTCCCGCCGCTGGCTACGGCACTCGTTTTCTCCCGGCAACCAAGGCCATGCCCAAGGAAATGCTGCCAATCGTGAACAAGCCGTTGATCCAGTACGGTGTGGAGGAAGCGCTGTCCGCCGGCCTTACCGAAATCGCCATGGTGACCGGTCGTGGCAAGCGTTCGCTGGAAGATCATTTCGACATCAGTTACGAGCTGGAAGAGCAGATCCGCAACACCGACAAGGAAAAGTATCTGGTCGGTATCCGTCGCCTGATCGACAACTGTACCTTTTCCTACACCCGCCAAGTGGAAATGAAAGGCCTGGGCCACGCCATCCTCAGCGGCCGTCCGCTGATCGGTGACGAGCCGTTCGCCGTTGTCCTGGCCGATGACCTGTGCCTGAACCTCGATGGCGACAGCGTGCTGACCCAGATGGTCAAGCTGTACAACCAGTTCCGTTGCTCTATCGTGGCGGTGCAGGAAGTGCCGATGGACGAGATCCACAAGTACGGTGTGATCGCCGGTGAGATGATCCGCGACGACATCTTCCGCGTGAACAGCATGGTCGAGAAGCCCAAGGCCGAAGACGCGCCGTCCAACCTGGCGATCATCGGCCGCTACATCCTGACCCCGGATATCTTCGAGCTGATCGAGAAGACCGAGCCGGGCAAAGGCGGCGAGATCCAGATCACCGATGCGCTGATGAAACAGGCGCAGGACGGTTGTGTGCTGGCTTACAAGTTCAAGGGCCAGCGTTTCGATTGCGGCGGCGCCGAGGGTTACATCGAGGCGACCAACTTCTGCTTCGAGAATCTTTACAAGACCGGTAAAGGCTGAGCCTCACCAGCCACGTGCTTGGAAAAACCGCCTTCGGGCGGTTTTTTGTGCCTGCCGTATTTGACCAGGGCCAGCTCAGCTGGCGTTGATCGGCGTCGCACCAGGGCCCAGTGGCTGCCCATAGCTGAACTCGATCTGATGGCCTGCCGGGTCGCGGACGCCGCAGTAGTAGCCCACCGGGTAAGGCTCGTCGCGTTGCGCCCAGAGCAGGCATCCGGCGGCTTCGGCCTTGGCGACCACCGCGTCGACCTCGTCACGGCTCTGCAGGGCAAAGCCGAAGTGGCTGTAATCGCCAGGCGCCAATCGGCGAGGCTCGCCACCGGGCATGATGACGAATATGAAGTCGCTCTCACGGCCTGGCTCGGCCATCCACACGATCTGCGAGCCCTTGCCAGGACGCCGGTGGATGACCCGCATGCCGCAGAAGTCTCTGTAGAAGTCGATGCAGGCCTGCAGATCCGGTACGTGCAGGGCAAGATGGGTGAGAGTCGGGCGCATGGTTTGGTTCCTCCTCTCGGCTCTAGACCCAATGTGGCGATGACAAGTTTGCCCCATGTGCCAGGCGGGCAGGGCGCTGCGTTTACGGTATGCTCTGCGTCTGTTCAGGAGGCTTCTATGACCTACGATTTCGATCTGTTTGTAATCGGCGCCGGCTCCGGCGGTGTACGCGCGGCACGCTTCGCGGCGGGCTATGGCGCCCGAGTGGCCGTGGCGGAAAGCCGTTATCTGGGCGGTACCTGCGTCAACGTTGGCTGCGTGCCGAAAAAGCTGCTGGTCTATGGGGCGCAATTCGCCGAGGAGTTCGAACACGCCGAAGGTTTCGGCTGGACGCCCGGCCAGGCCAGCTTCAGCTGGCCGATGCTGATCGCCAACAAGAACCGCGAGATCGAACGCCTCAACGGCATCTACCGCAAACTGCTGGTGGGCAGTGGCGTCACCCTGGTCGAGGGCCATGCGCGCCTGCTCGACGAGCATCGGGTGGAAGTCGACGGCAAGACCTATAGTGCCGAGCGCATTCTGATCGCCACCGGCGGCTGGCCCCATGTGCCAGAGATCCCGGGCCATGAGCATGCGATCAACTCCAACCAGGCGTTTTTCCTGGAAGAGCTGCCCAAGCGCATTCTGGTGGTGGGCGGTGGCTACATCGCGGTGGAGTTCGCCTCGATCTTCAACGGCCTCGGCGCGCAAACTTCGCTGCTGTACCGCGGCGATCTGTTTCTGCGTGGCTTCGACAAATCCCTGCGGACCCACCTGCATGAAGAGCTCGGCAAGCGCGGCCTGGACGTGCAGTTCAACACCGACATCGCGCGCATCGACAAACAACCCGACAGCAGCCTCAAGGCCACCCTCAAGGATGGCCGGACGCTGGAGGCCGACTGCATCTTCTACGCCACCGGCCGCCGCCCGATGCTCGACAACCTGGGCCTGGAAAACACCTCGGTCAGCCTGGACGACAAGGGCTACATCGAGGTCGATGACGAATACCAGACCAGCGCACCGTCGATACTGGCCATCGGTGACGTGATCGGTCGCGTGCAGCTCACCCCCGTGGCGCTTGCCGAAGGCATGGCGGTGGCACGACGCCTGTTCAAGCCGGACGAATACCGCAAGGTCGACTACCGGATGATCCCGACGGCGGTGTTCAGCCTGCCGAACATCGGCACCGTAGGGCTCAGCGAAGAGCAGGCGCGCGAAGCGGGCCACGAGGTGAAGATCTTCGAGAGCTGCTTCCGGCCGATGAAGCTGACCCTGACCGAGAGCGACGAGCGCACGCTGATGAAGCTGGTGGTCGATGCCAAGACCGATCGCGTGCTGGGCTGCCACATGGTCGGGCCCGATGCCGGCGAAATCGTCCAGGGCCTGGCGGTCGCGCTCAAGGCCGGGGCGACCAAGCAGGTATTCGATGAAACCATCGGTGTGCATCCCAGCGCTGCCGAAGAGTTCGTGACCTTGCGTACGCCGGTGAACTGACTTGTCGATGAACCAGCTGTTCTATTTCGCGGATCTGTTCGGGGTGGCGGTGTTCGCCATCACCGGCGCGCTGATGGCCGGACGCAAGTCCATGGACCTGTTCGGCGTGCTGGTGATCGCCATCATCACCGCCCTGGGCGGCGGCACCCTGCGTGACGTGATTCTGGACAACCACCCGGTCAGCTGGATTCGCAACGACACCTACATCCTGGTCGCTACCCTGGCAGCCCTGGGCACGGTGATCTGGGTGCGCATGACCCGGCCGATCCACGAGAAGGGCTTGCTGATCGCCGACGCCTTCGGGTTGGCCGTGTTCACCGTGATCGGTACCGAAGTCGCACTGCAGTACGCGATGCCCTCCAGCACGGCGGTGATCATGGGCATCATGACCGGCGTCGCCGGCGGCGTGATGCGCGACGTGATCTGCAACGAGATACCGCTGATCTTCAAGAAGGAAATCTACGCCACTGCCTGCCTGGCCGGCGCAGTGACCTTCGTGTTGCTGCGCATGCTGGAAACCCCGCACTGGCTGGATACCGGCGTGGCCATGCTGGTGGTGCTGGGCATTCGCCTGGCCGCCATCCGCTGGCGGTTTTCGCTGCCGCGATTCCACTTGCTGGACCGCGACTGAAACCTATCGCCTGAGCGTTGCTCGTTTTCGCAATCCACACTGCTCACCAAGGATGGTTCGATGCGCCGCTTGCTCCTGTGTCTTTGTCTGATCTGCTCCAACATCACCGCTCAGGAGGTGGTCAATGACGTGAGCGGTCTCAACCCTGTGGCGGTGGCACGCGTGGTCGTGCCGCGTAGCGAGCAGGATGTCATTGATGCGCTGCGCAGTCACGTGGGCCCCGTCAGCATTGGCGGCGGGCGTTACAGCATGGGAGGACAGACCGCTGCAGACGGCGCGCTGCAGCTGGACATGCGCGGTCTCGACCAGGTGCTGGCGTTCTCTGCCGAGCGCCGCGAGATTCGAGTACAGAGCGGGATCACCTGGCGCGCGATACTCGAATACATCGACCAATACGACCTGTCGCCGCAAGTCATGCAGTCCTACGCCAACTTCACGGTGGGCGGCTCGTTATCGGTCAACGTGCACGGCCGCTATGTGGGTGAGGGGGCCATCGCGGGTTCGGTAAAGGCCATCCGTGTGGTCCTTGCCGACGGCCACGTTGTGGATGCCACCCCGAGCAAGAATGCTGCGCTGTTTCATGGCGTGATCGGTGGCTACGGCGGTCTGGGGGTCATAGTCGAGGCCACGCTGGGTCTGGTCGAGAACACCCGAATTGCCCGGGAAAGTCAGGTCATGGCGCTGCAGGACTATCAGCCGTGGTTCTACCGCGAGATAGCTTCCCAGCCCGATCTGGTGATGCACAACGGCATTCTCTATCCCGATGATTTTTCCACAGTACGCGCGGTTTCCTATCGGCGTACAGAAGCTGCGCTGACCGAACCAGACCGACTTAGCCCACGACAGCAGGGCAGCCATCTGCAGCGCGCGGGGATTCGCCTGAGCAGCTCGCCATCGGGCATCAAACTGCGCGAGGCGGCGCTCGATCCGTTGCTGTTTCGCAGCCCTAAGGTGCAATGGCGCAACCACGAGGCCAGTCTTGACGTCAGCGAGCTGGAGCCGATATCCGGGACGAATTTCAGCTATGTGCTGCAGGAGTATTTCGTGCCGCCAGCACAGCTGGAACGCTTTATCGGCGAGTTGGCGCGTCTGACTCATAAGCATCAGGCGACGCTAATCAACGTCTCCATTCGCCACGCCAAGGCCGATACGGATACCTTGCTGAGTTGGGCGCCCGAGGAAGTTTTCGCGTTGGTACTCTATTACCGGCAAGGCACATCTGACACAGATCGGCAGAGAGCAGCGGCCTGGACGCAGGAGTTGATTGCCGCCGCCTTACGCTGTGGAGGGCGGCATTACTTGCCTTATCAGATCCATGCTAGTCGCGAACAATTTCTCCAGGCTTATCCCAAAGCGCCCCAGTACTTTGCACTCAAGCGCGAGTTGGATCCTACCTACCGGTTTCGCAACCGTTTATGGGATGCCTACTACCGACCTTGATCAGCGACGTGCGGGCTCGTTACCGAGAAACTTGCTGAGAAACTGCTGGGTGCGAGCCTGCTTGGGTGCGCTGAACAGTTCGCGGGCGTCGCCCTGTTCGACGATCACGCCGCCGTCGATAAAGATGGCTCGGTTGGCCACGTCACGGGCGAAGCTCATCTCGTGGGTGACGATCACCAGGGTGCGATTCTCTTCGGCCAGTGCGCGGATGGTCGCCAGTACTTCGCCGACCAGCTCCGGGTCCAGCGCCGAGGTGGGTTCGTCGAACAGGATCACGTCCGGCTCCATCGCCAACGCCCGGGCGATGGCCACGCGCTGTTGCTGGCCGCCGGACAGGCGCTTGGGGTAGGCGTCTTCCTTGCCGGCCAGGCCGACCTTGGCCAGCAGTTGCCGACCAAGGCCGGCGGCCTTGTCGCGCGGCTGCTTCCTGACCACCACCGGGCCTTCGATTACGTTCTCCAGGGCGCTGCGGTGAGGAAACAGGTTGAAGTTCTGGAACACGAAACCCACGTGTTGGCGCAGCTTGCGGATCAGCCCCTGTTGCTGGCCGATCGGCTTGCCAGCATCGATTTCGATGTCGCCGACGCGGATGCTGCCGCCATCCGGCGTTTCCAGCAGGTTGAGGCAGCGCAGCAGGGTGGTCTTGCCCGAGCCGCTGGGGCCGATGATGGCGACGACCTCGCCGGGAGCGATATCCAGGTCGATACCCTTGAGTACGCTCTGGCCCTTGAAGGATTTGCTCAGGTTGCGAACGGTGATCATGCTCGAAGCCATCAGTTGTCCGCCTCGTGACGGTTGACACGTGCTTCCAGGCGGTTCTGCAGGTGGGCGAGCAGGCTGGAGAGCATCCAGTAGATCACCGTTGCCGCCAGGTACATGGCGAATACCTCATAAGTGCGCGCGGTGATCAACTGGGCCTGCCGGAACAACTCCGGCACCTGAATGGTGGCCGCCAGGGCGGTGTCCTTGACCAGCGAGATGAAGCTGTTGCCCAGCGGCGGCAGGGCCGTACGCATCGCTTGCGGCAGGATGGCGCGCAGCATCGTCTGGCTCTTGCTCATGCCGATGCTGGCAGCTGCTTCCCACTGACCACGGTCGATGGAGGCGATGGCCGCCCGCATGATCTCGGCGACATAGGCCGCCATGTTCAGGGAGAAGCCGATCAGCGCCGCGGTCAGGGGCTCGAGCTGCAGCCCCAGTTCAGGCAGGCCGAAGTAGATGACGAACAGCTGTACCAGCAGTGGCGTACCGCGGAAGAACGAAATGTAGACCCTGGCCAGCCAGCCCAGTGGGGCGATGGCGTAGAGCCTGACGAGGGCAAGGCCGAAGCCCAGCAGCATGCCGAAGAACATGCCGCCAAGGCTCAGAACGATGGTCCAAATCGCGCCCTTGAGGAGAAAGGGCAGGGAGTCCAGCACCAGCTGGAAGGTGTCCGGCATCATTGAGTGACGTCAGCCTTGAACCATTTCTCGGAGAGCTGTTTCAGGGTGCCGTCGCTGCGCAGCTTGGCAAGGGCCTTGTCGATGGCCGCGAGCAGTTCCGGGTTGCCTTTGCGCATCGCGATGCCCGATTCCTGACGGGAGAAGGCGTTACCGGCAACGGCCATGCGCTCACCGGTCTTGGCGACCATTTCGAATGCGGCCAGGCGGTCGACCAGTACCACGTCGATGCGGCCCACGTTGAGGTCCTGGAACTTGGTCGGATCATCGTCGTAGGTACGGATGTCAGCCTGCGGCACGTTTTCCTTCAGCCACTGCTCATAGTTGGTGCCCAGGCCCACACCGACCTTCTTGCCGGCCAGGTCCGCGGCGGTTTTCACGCTGTCCGCTTCGCTCTTGCGGGTCAGCGCCTGGATGCCGGAGACGGTGTAGGGCGTGGAGAAATCGTACTTCTTCTTGCGCTCGTCGGAGATGGTGACCTGGTTGATCACCACATCGATGCGGCCCGATTCGAGGGAGGCGAGAATGCCGTCCCATTTGGTCGGCTGGAAGCTCGCGGTCACGCCCAGCTCCTTGGCCAATGCATTGGCCAGGTCCACTTCGAAGCCGGCGAGCTTGCCGCTTTCGTCCTGAAAGTTGAAGGGTGGATAAGTGCCTTCCAGGCCTACTTTGATGCTGCCGCTGTCCTTGATCTTCTGCAGGTCATCGGCTGCATGAGCCTGGCCACCGAAGCCGGCGAACAGCGCCAGACCGAGGCTGCCAATAAGGAAATTTCGACGCAGGGTGGCGATTATCATGATCGAGCCTCGGTGGGTGGTTTGTCAGGTGCGTTCGGGACGCGGCACTCTACGGTTGCCTGAGTAGTCGAGAAAATAATAAAAAATTATTTGTATATGCCGTTCAGAGAGTCAAGGACTGATACGCGAACAACGCCGGCGCACCGCCGGTATGCAGGAACACGATCGGCTTGCCTTCCTCGAACGCGCCTTTGTGCACCCCGTCGAGCAGGCCTGCGAACGCCTTGCCGGTATAGACCGGGTCGAGCAGCAGGCCCTGGCTGCTCGCCAACAGACGGATGGCATCAAGCGTGCCGGTGTTCGGCTCGCCATAACGCGGCCCGTAGTACTCGTCCCACAGCTCGATGGTCAGCGCTTGCGGCACGTTGACGCCCAGTAGCTCTGCGGTGCGTTGCACCAGGCCCATTACCTTGGGGCGTTGCAGATCGGCAGGGCGCGATACGGTGATGCCAAGCACGCGCCATTCGGGCAGCACGTGGGCCAGGGCCAGCGCCAAACCCGCATGGGTCGCTCCGCTTCCCGAGGCCAGCACCAGAGTGCCGCTGTCGAGGCCCTTGGCGGAGACCTGCTCGGCGAACTCCAGCCCTGCCTTGACGTAGCCCAGGGTACCCAGTGCATTCGAGCCGCCGATCGGAATCACGTAAGGGTTCTTGCCGGTGGCACGCAGGCGGTCGGCCTTGGCCATCAGCATCAGATCCGGCTCCTCGAGGTTATCGACGTGCTCGACGCGTGTGCCGAACAGGTCCAGTAGCAGGCGGTTGCCATTGTGCAGGTAGTTCTGCTCCTGCGTATCGATAGGGTTTTCCAGCAGGGCCACGCAGGCCAGGCCCAGCTTGGCGGCCAGCGCGGCGGTCTGGCGCACGTGATTGGATTGGATGGCGCCCGCCGTGATCAGCGTATCGGCCTGTTGGGCCAGCGCGTCGGATCCCAGGTATTCCAGTTTGCGGGCCTTGTTGCCGCCCAGGGCGAACAGGGTCAGGTCATCGCGTTTGACATAGATATCGCGGCCCACATGGTGCGACAGGCGCAGCAGGTGTTGCAGCGGGGTGGCATGGGGAACCAGTTCCAGGCGCTCGAAACGGTTCAGGGCTTCGCTGATCATGTTCGTCAATCCGCAATGGGGGTGTCTTCACTTTAGAAGTGACCGCCCGAAACACAACAAGTGCGCCGGCCCTGCTTATTCTGATAAGAAATATGAGAATGAATTAAAAGTATTTTCCACGTATAACTGAGGGCCGTATTGTCAGCGCGCCGACCCTATCCGGCCCGGCCAATCATCCCATGCCGCTGTCGATCCACCGGCAACTACCGAGAATAAACATGAAAAAAACGCTTCTGTTGGCTGCATTGGCCTCTGTCCTGACTACCCAGGCATTCGCCGCGGAGAAACTCACTGTGGCGGCGACGCCGGTTCCTCACGCTGAAATCCTCGAGCTGATCAAGCCGAAGCTGGCGGAGCAGGGCGTCGACCTCGAGATCAAGGTGTTCACCGATTACGTGCAGCCCAACCTGCAGGTCGAGCAGAAGCAACTCGATGCCAACTACTTCCAGACCAAGCCTTATCTGGACAGCTTCAACGAAAGCCGTGGCACTCACCTGGTGATCGTCAAGGGCGTGCATGTCGAGCCGTTCGGCGGCTACTCGCGCAAGTACAAGAGCCTCGACGAGCTGCCGGACGGCGCCACCATCGCCATCCCCAACGAGGCGAGCAACAGCGGTCGCGCCCTGCAGCTACTGCAACATGCCGGCCTGCTGACCCTGAAGGATCCGGCCAACATCCAGGCCAGCCCGAAGGATCTGGCCACCAACCCGCACAACTTCAAGTTCAAGCAGCTCGAAGCGGCCATGCTGCCGCGTGTGCTGGACCAGGTCGACCTGGCGCTGATCAACACCAACTACGCGCTGGAAGCCAAGCTCAATCCGAACAAGGATGCGCTGGTACTGGAGAACAAGGATTCGCCGTACGTCAACTACCTGGTTGCCCGCCCGGATAACCAGAACAGCGAAACCATCAAGAAGCTCGCCGATGCGCTGACCAGCCCGGACGTGAAAGCCTTCATCGAGAAGAAGTACTCGGGCGCCGTGTTGCCTGCGTTCTAAGGACCTGTCCACGATCTTTTTCGGCGACATGAAAAGGCGGCGACAAGGCAAGAGCGGCCGGTCGCCGACCCATCGTGGGAGCGCCTCACGGCCACTCTCGCGGCGTTGCAGTCGAAGCGCTGAAGTGGAGCCGTAAGATCGTGAGCGAGCTATTAAGCTCACAGCTGCTGTACCAAACGCCGACAGGGCGGAACCCTGTCGGCGTTTTCTTTTGTTCAGGCGAATGCGGATTGCCATAAGCAAATGCTAAAAAGGTATTTAAATTAATCTTTTTATATCGATATAGTTCACCCATGCGTACCCGCTGGCTAACCGGCGCGCCGCACGACTGAATACAGGTGCCAGACACCTGCTTCTGAGACGCGCCTCGTTGGCGCCCTTACCGTGTGGAGTTGCGCAAATGCCCGCCGTATCGTTGAGTTCTGCCAATCACCAGCCAACGCAGAATTTTGAAATACGCCCGTTTTCCGCTGCAGTCGGTGCCGAAATCGTCGGTCTCGACCTCGGCCGCCCGCTGAACGACGCCGATTTCGCCCGCATTCACCAAGCGCACCTCGACTACAACGTCGTGGTGTTCCGCGATCAACGCATCACGCCGCAGCAACAGATCGATTTCAGCCGCCGCTTCGGCGTATTGCAGATCCACGTGCTCAAGCAGTTCTTGCTGGCCAACCACCCGGAAATCTTCATCATCTCCAACATCAAGGAGAACGGGCAGCCGATCGGCCTGGGCGATGCCGGCAAGTTCTGGCACTCGGATCTCTCCTACAAGGAGTTTCCCAGCCTGGGCTCCATGCTTTACGCCCAGGAACTGCCGGAAGAGGGCGGCGATACCCTGTTCGCCAGCCAGCAGCTGGCCTTCGATACGCTACCGGCCGAACTGCGCCAGGCCATCGATGGCAAGCGCGCTGCCCATTCCTATACCGCTCGTTACGCCGATGAGGTGTTCGCCGGCATTCGCCGTCCGACGCTTACCGAAGCGCAGCTGGCCGAGGTCAAGGCCGTGGTTCATCCGGTGGTGCGCACCCACCCGGAAACCGGCCGCCGGGGCCTGTTCGTCAACGAGAACTTCACCACCCACATTCTCGATGTGCCCGAGGACGAAAGCCGGCAGATCCTCGCCGAGCTATATGCCCACAGCGCCAAACCGGAATTCATCTACCGCCACCAGTGGCAGGACGGCGACATGGTGTTCTGGGACAACCGCGCACTGATCCACCTGGCCACGGGCTGCCCGAGTCATCTGCGGCGGCGTATGCACAGAACCACCATCCAGGGCGACGTACCGTTCTAACGGCCTATCCCGCAGCAACCCCATTTCTGCAACTTTGACTGGAGCCTCGACATGTCGGCAGGTACGCGCTTTCCCTTCGTTCCCCGTTTTGGCCGCCTCGCCGCTGGCATCGCCCTGAGCGCGAGCATTCTCATTGGCAGCCTGGCGGCGCCTCAGTCCGCTCACGCCGAGGGGCAGATTCGCATCGCCGAGCAGTTCGGCATCGTCTATTTGCTGCTCAATGTGGTGCGCGACCAACAGCTGATCGAGAAGCACGGCAAGGCCGAGGGCCTGGATATCAAGGTCGACTGGCAGCAGCTTTCCGGTGGTTCGGCGGTCAACGATGCGCTGCTGTCCGGCGCCATCGACATTGCCGGTGCCGGCATTGGCCCACTGCTGACCGTGTGGGATCGCACCCAGGGCAGGCAGAACGTCAAGGGTGTCGCTTCGCTGGGCAACTTCCCGTACTACCTGCTGAGCAACAATCCCAAGGTCAAGACCATCGCCGATTTCACCGAGAAGGATCGTATCGCCGTGCCTGCCGTGGGCGTGTCGGTGCAGTCGCGCTTCCTGCAATACGCCGCGGCCAAACAGTGGGGCGACAAGGCATTCGACCGCCTCGACAAGTACACGGTGGCGTTGCCGCACCCGGATGCCACGGCGTCCCTGAAAGCCGGCGGCACCGAGCTGACCGGTCATTTCTCGAACCCGCCGTTCCAGAATCAGGCCCTGGAAAACCCTGACGTGCACGTGGTGCTCGACACCTACGAGCTGCTCGGCCCGAACTCGCCGACGGTGCTGTACGCCACCGAGAAATTCCGTCGCGACAATCCCAAGACCTACAAGGCCTTCGTCGGCGCCCTGGCCGAAGCGGCGGATTTCGCCCAGAAGGACAAAGGCGCCGCGGCGGATACCTACATTCGCGTCACCGGCGCCAAGATCAGTCGCGAAGAACTGCTGAAGATCATCGACAACGAGCAGTTCCAGTTCACCGTCACCCCCACCAACACCTACCCGCTGGCCGATTTCCTGCACCGCGTCGGCGCCATCAAACACAAACCGGCCAGCTGGCAGGACTACTTCTTCGAAGACGCCGCCATCGGTCAGGGAAGCTGATAACCCATGAATGCCCCTCTGCAAGGCCACACGGCCAGCACGCTGAATCCTGGCGCCTTCGACACCGTTCTCCAGGTGGACAAGGTCAGCCTCGAATACCGCACCCCGCAGCGCGTGGTGCGCGCCACCCACGAAGTCAGCTTTGCCGTGGACCGTGCCGATCGCTTCGTGCTGCTCGGCCCTTCGGGTTGCGGTAAATCCACCTTGCTCAAGGCGGTGGCCGGTTTCATCGAACCGGTCGCCGGCAGCATCCGCCTCGACGGCGCCGAGGTGCATGAGCCGGGGCCGGATCGCATCGTGGTGTTCCAGGAGTTCGACCAGTTGCCGCCGTGGAAGACGGTCAAGCAGAACGTCATGTTCCCGCTGCTGGCCTCGCGCACGCTGGGCCGTAAAGAGGCCGAGGAGCGCGCCCTGCATTACCTGGAGAAGGTCGGCCTGGCTGCCTTCGCCGATGCCTACCCGCACACCCTGTCCGGCGGCATGAAGGCGAGGGTGGCGATTGCCCGTGCGCTGGCCATGCAGCCGAAGATCCTGCTGATGGACGAGCCGTTCGCCGCCCTCGACGCGCTGACCCGCCGCAAGATGCAGGAAGAGCTGCTGGAGCTTTGGGAGGAGGTGCGCTTCACCCTGCTGTTCGTCACTCACTCCATCGAAGAGGCGCTGATCGTCGGCAATCGCATCCTGCTGCTGTCGCCACACCCCGGCCGCGTGCGGG
Organism: Phytopseudomonas straminea; assembly: GCF_900112645.1. Taxonomy (GTDB): domain Bacteria; phylum Pseudomonadota; class Gammaproteobacteria; order Pseudomonadales; family Pseudomonadaceae; genus Aquipseudomonas; species Aquipseudomonas straminea. The sequence goes on from NZ_FOMO01000005.1 coordinate 206,503, forward strand.
CGGAAATCAACAGCCACCAGTTCGACCTGCACAGCCTCGGTGGTGTGGGTTTCCAGCACACCGCGCAGCGGATTCACCGCCTGCTGTTCGACGAAGACGTCGACGGCGGTTCGGCCGCCGAACTGGGTTTTCAGGACATCCGCATCGCCTACTGAGGAGCATCGATCATGAGTCTTTCCCCCGCACGGCGTGAGGAATACGAAATACCCCTGCAGCCGTTGCCTGGCATCAAACTGGAGCGCGATCTGTCGCTCGGCCAGCGCCTGTGGCAACAGGGCTGGCTGCGCAAATCGCTGATCTTGCTGGCGCTGGCGCTGATCTGGGAGGCGGCGGCCCGCTACCAGGCCAACGACCTGCTGCTGCCCAGTTTCCTGCAGACGGCCAAGGCATTCGTAGAGGGCATCAGCAGCGGTGAGTTGTTGGAAAAGGTGGCGATCTCGCTGTCTGTGTTGGTCAAGGGGTACCTGATCGGCATCGTTCTGGCCTTTCTGCTGACCAGCCTTGCGGTCTCGACCCAGCTCGGCCGCGACCTGCTGTCGACGCTGACCTCGATGTTCAACCCGCTGCCGGCCATCGCGCTGCTGCCACTGTCGCTGCTGTGGTTCGGGCTGGGCGAGAACAGCCTGATCTTCGTGCTGGTGCACTCGGTGCTCTGGGCACTGGCGCTGAATACCTATGCCGGCTTTCTCGGCGTTTCCGAGACCCAGCGCATGGCTGGGCGCAACTACGGCCTCAAGGGCCTGCGCTTCGTGCTGTTCATCCTGATCCCGGCGGCGCTGCCATCGATCCTCTCGGGGCTGAAGATCGGCTGGGCCTTTGCCTGGCGCACGCTGATCGCCGCCGAGCTGGTGTTCGGCGCCTCCAGCGGCAAGGGCGGCTTGGGCTGGTACATCTTCCAGAACCGTAACGAGCTGTACACCGACAAGGTGTTCGCCGGGCTGGTGGCGGTGATCCTGATCGGCCTGCTGGTGGAGAACCTGATCTTCGCCAGCATCGAGCGGGTGACCGTCAAGCGCTGGGGGATGCAGCGCTAGGGCCCAGTAGGGTGGATCACGCTTCACCGATCCACCGTTTCGCAATCGCAAGGGTGGATGAAAAGAGCGTCATCCACCCTACGTAACCAACTTACTGATCACATAACGAGAAACGACCATGACCAACACGTTCAAACTTGGCCGCCTGGCCACCGCACTGGGTTTGCTCGGCGCCCTGGCGATTCCACTGGCCGCCCAGGCCGAAGGCAAGATCAGCATCGCCCAGCAGTTCGGCATCGGTTATCTGGTGCTGCACGTGGTCAAGGACCAGCAACTGATCGAGAAGCACGCCAAGGCCCAGGGCCTGGACAAGATCGACGTCGAGTGGCGCACCATTTCCGGCGCCACCGCGATGAACGAGGCGCTGCTGGCCGGTGCCATCGACGTGGTTTCGGCTGGCGTGCCGCCGATGCTCACCGTGTGGGACCGCACCCACGGCCGGCAGAATGTCAAGGCCGTGGCCTCGCTGGGCTCGCTGCCCAATTACCTGCTGAGTAATCGCGATGAAGTGAAGACCCTCGACGATCTCGGTGAGAAAGACCGGATCGCGGTACCGGCCGCCGGCGTCGGCTTCCAGTCGCGCACCCTGCAGATCGAAACCGCCAAGCGTTACGGCAATGCCGACTTCCAGCGTTTCGACAAGATTTCCGTCAGCCTGCCGCACCCGGATGCCACCGCGGCACTGACCAAGGGCGGCTCGGAAATCACCGCGCATTTCTCCAGCCCGCCGTTCCAGTACCAGGCGCTGGAAAATCCCAAGGTGCACAAGCTGATCAGCAGCTACGACATCCTCGGCGGCCAGGCCACCTTCAACGTGCTCTACGCCACCGAGAAATTCCACGACGCCAATCCGAAGACCTACAAGGCCTTCTACGATGCGCTGGTCGAGGCCTCGCAGATCATCAAGGCCGACAAGGCCGCTGCGGCCGAGACCTACATTCGCGTAGAGAACTCCAAGTTGCCGCTGGAGTTCGTGAAGAAAATCATCGAGGACCCGGAAAACGACTTCACCGTGTCGCCACAGCGCACCTTCATCTATGCCGAAAAACTGCATGAGCTGGGTGTGCTGAAGAACAAGGCCAGCTCCTGGAAGGATTACTTCTTCGAGGAAGCCTACGCCAACCCGGGTAGCTGATCGGCGATGAACTGGATAGCGCCCGCTACTGGGCGCTTGACTCCTGGCAGCGTAGCGACTCGATTGACGCGTGATATCGAATGGGAACAGCGCTCTGCTGAAGAACGCGCCACTGACGTTGACCAGGCGTTGCTGGTGTGCGCCGGCATCGGTGCGACGCCTTCGAGAAAGGCGGCCACCGAGGCCTTGAGGCCTTTGGCGATCTTGTACAGTCAGTCCTTGCGACTGCGGCGCAACTCCTCCAGCAACTTGTGCTTGTCGCGCTCGCGCTTGGCAATCACGTCACGCTCGCTGCGGATCTGGGCATGGCTGAGCAGGGCAAAGATAAAGCTGCCGCCGATGATATTGCCGGCCAGGGTCGGCCCCGCAAACACCAGCCAGAAATCACCCCAGCTCACTTCACCGGCATACACCAGATAAGACACCTCTACCGAGCCGACCACGATATGGGTGAAGTCACCCAGCGCCATCAGGTAAGTGATCAGCACGATAATGGCGATCTTGGCGCTTTCCATCGAGGCGATCATCCACACCATGGTGGCGATCATCCAGCCCGAGATGATGCCTTTGGCAAGCATCTTGGACACGTCGTTTTCCATCACCTTGCGGCCGATTTCCAGAAACGCCAGGTCGGTCTGGGTATCGAAAATCGGCAGGCGCAGCATTACCCAAGCCACCAGAAGGGTGCCGGCCAGGTTTCCGCATAGCACCACGCCCCAGAGACGCAATAGTCGCCCGACATTGTTCAGGGTCAGCTTGGTCATCACCGGCAGCACGGCGGTCAGGGTGTTTTCCGTAAACAGTTGCTGACGGGCGAGGATTACCGCCAGAAAGCCTGCCGAATAACCGAGGCTGGCGATCACATGACTTTCATCGCTGGGGCCCAACCGAGAGCGGAACAAACCCATGGCCATCAGTGACAGGCCCATTGTCAGCCCGGCGGCCAGCGCCGACCACCATAATGCTGCGATGCTGCGTTCCAGCTCATGGTCGCCCTGGATCCTGATGGTTTCATGCAACACCGCCGCCCGCGGCGGCAGCTTCTCGTCGATCTCGCGCTCTTCTTCGGCTGACAGGCCGGGAGTCTTGCCGTCTGCTTGCTCTTGCATACCGGTTACCTTCATGGGGGGAACAGCGGAGGCCCGTCTGTCTGAGGATTCAGACCTGCAGCGCCCGGCGTTGTTCTGCCGTGATGAAGGCGTTCCTTACCTACCTGCAAAATGGGCTATGGCGCAGCCATGCGTGAAACGTCAACAGCCCCTAGTGCGTAGTGGAATATAGTTATGATAAAAAGGTTCTTTTAAGGCATAAGGCCATCAGGCAGGCTACCGGCCTTATCTGCACCCTCGTAAGGAAACCCTGGATCATGCTGAAAAAACTCCTGCTGGCGACTGCCGTCACCACATCGCTGCTCGGTAGCGCTGCAGCGCTGGCTGCGGACAAGCCGATTCTCAACGCCTCCTATGACGTTGCCCGCGAGCTGTTCGCCGAGATCAATCCCAAGTTCCAGGCACATTGGAAGGCCGAGACCGGCAAGGATCTGAAGATCGACCAGTCGTTCGCCGGCACGTCGCGCCAGGCTCAGGACATCATCCAGGGCAAGAAGGTCGACACCGTGACCTTCAACCAGGTCACCGACGTGGACATCCTCGCCAAGCGCGGCCTGGTGCGTAAGGACTGGGCCGAGCAGTTCCCCAACCACAGCTCGCCGTACTACAGCACCACCGCATTCCTGGTGCGCAAGGGCAATCCCAAGGGGATCAAGAACTGGGACGACCTGGCCCGTTCCGACGTGAAGCTGGTGTTCCCCAACCCGAAAACCTCCGGCAACGCCCGCTACAGCTACCTGGGCGCGTGGCTGTACGCCAACGAAGCGTTCAAGGGTGATGAAGCGAAGATCAAGGAATTCGTCGGCAAGGTGCTGCGAAATGTCGAGAACTTCCCCACCGGCGGCCGCGGCGCCACCGTAGCCTTCGCCCAGAACGGGCAGGGCGACGTGCTGCTGAGCTTCGAATCGGAAGTGGTGAATATCGCCAAGGGCGAGGAGTTCAAGTCCGGCGAGTTCGAGGTGATCGTGCCGCCGGTGAGCGTGCTGGCCGAATTCCCGGTCGCCATCGTCGACAAGGTGGTGGACGAGAAGGGCACCCGCGACGTGGCCAGGGCCTATTTGGACTTCCAGTACAGCAAGGACATCCAGAAGCTGCTGACCACCTACCACTATCGCGTGCAGGACAAGGAAGTGGCCGCCGAAACCGCCGGCCAGTTCCAGGAACTGCGCCTGCTCAACCCGACCGATGTGCTGGGCACCTGGGACGAGATCACTGCCAAGCATTTCGACGGCAATGGTATTCTTGACCAGCTTCTAGCCGAAGGCCGTTGATGGCTTAGAGTCGATCTGCTGCGCGTCGGCCCTGCTGCGTTAAAAACAGGCTCGGAATGCTCATGTACAAAAGTACACTCCGCTTCCTCGCCTCTTTTTGCCTTGCATGGCTCTAGCTCGCTAGATCTCGATCGCAATTAAGCGTCGGAGCAGAATCGATGTACTCCACAAACCGCCGACCTTCGGCGGTTTGTGCATTCAAGGATTTCCGAGTGAGCAAGTCCCCCGTTTTCTTTCTGCAGAATCCGTTGCTGCCGGGTTTTGGCCTGAGCTTCGGTTTCAGTGTCTTCTACCTGTCGCTGGTCATTCTGTTTCCGCTGTCCGCCCTGTTGCTGTACGTCAGCGACATGAGCTGGGCGCAGTACTGGCAGGCGATCAGCGATCCGCGCGTGGTGCAGAGTTACAAGGTGACCATCAGCGGCGCCTTCTACTCGACCGTGATCGTGCTTCTGATCGGTTTGCTGATCGCCTGGATCATCACCCGTTACGACTTTCCGGGCCGCCGCCTGGTCGATGCCCTGGTGGACCTGCCGTTCGCGCTGCCGACCTCGGTAGCCGGCTTGACCCTGGCGACCTTGCTGGTGCCCGGCGGTTGGCTCGGCCAGTACTTCGAGGCCGCAGGCATCAAGATCGCCTATGCCTACCCGGGTCTGCTGATCGCCATGGTGTTCACCAGCCTGCCATTCGTGGTGCGTACCGTGCAGCCGGTGCTGCAGAGCCTGGGCAGCGAGTACGAGGAAGCCGCGCGCACCCTGGGCGCCAGGAAATGGCAGAGCTTTGCCTACGTGGTGCTGCCGAGCTTGCTGCCTGCGCTGATCACCGGTGCGTCGCAAGCCTTCGTGCGCAGCCTGGGTGAGTTCGGCGCGGTGATCATGATCGCCGGCAACATTCCCTATAAGACCGAAGTGTCGTCGCTGATGATTTTCGTGCGCTTGCAGGAATTCAACTACCCGGCCGCCGCGGCGATCGCCTCGGTGATTCTGCTGGCGTCGCTGTTCCTGTTGTTCACCTTGCAGGTGGTGCAAGGCCGACTGTTCAAATGGCAGAGGCAAGGTCGATGAAAAAGCCTCAATACTGGCACCAATGGCTGCTCATCGGCCTGGGCCTCGGCGCGGTCGCGCTGATGCTGCTGGTGCCCCTGGCGCTGATTTTCACCCGGGCGCTCAGCGGTGGCTGGGCGATGCTGGTCGACAACCTGTCCCAAGATTACATGCAGCACGCCATCGGCCTGACCCTGCTGGTCGCCGCACTCACCGTGCCGCTGAACCTGTGCTTCGGCATCCTGCTGGCCTGGTGCGTGACCCACTACGATTTCCGCGGCCGCAAGCTGCTCACCACCCTGGTGGACATTCCCTATGCGGTGTCGCCGGTGGTCGCCGGCCTCTGCTATCTGGTCGTCTACGGGCTGGAAAGCGCCCTGGGCCAGTGGTTCTACGATAACGACATGCAACTGATGTTCGCCTGGCCGGGCATCGTCATGGTCACGGTGTTCATCACCGCTCCGTACGTGGCGCGTATCCTGATTCCGGTGATGCAGTCCCAGGGCAATGACGAGGAGACCTCGGCGCTGTGCCTGGGCGCCAATGGCTGGCAGATCTTCCGTCACATCACGCTGCCGAACATCAAGTGGGCGCTGCTGTACGGCGTGGTGGTCACCAATGCACGAGCGGTCGGCGAGTTCGGTGCGGTGTCGGTGGTCTCCGGCACCATTCTCAACCAGACCCTGACGCTGCCGTTGCTGGTCGACCAGCTCAACAACGACTACAAGCCAGTCGCCGCCTTCACCGCGGCAGCGCTGCTGGCCTGCATGGCGCTGATCACCCTGTTGCTGAAGACCTACATGGAATGGCGGCAGCGGGTAAATATGCAGCGCGCCGCCGACAGCTGACTAGCGCGCAATCTGGGTCAGGTGCCGGGCCAATGCGGCTTTGAAGGGCGGCAGGTTCTGCGCCACGCGCAGGCCGGCATTGCGCAGCAGGCGGGTAGGGCCGCGATCATCGGTGTACAGCCGCACCAGCAGGCTGGTGGCCTGGTAGAGCGGCCAGCTGGTTCGCTGCTGGGCACCGGCGTAGCGCTGCAGAACGCCTGGCTCACCGATGTCCCGGCCCTGGCGCAATGCGCCGAGCAGGGTGTCGGCCAGGCGCTTCTGGCTTTGCAGGCCGAAGTTGAAACCGTGGGCCGTGACCGGGTGCATGCCCACCGCAGCGTCGCCCACCAAGGCACTGCGCAACCCGGCGAAGCGTTCCGCATACACGCCCACCAGCGGATAGGTGATGCGCTCGCCCAGTAGCTCCATACGCCCCAGGCGGCGGTCGAAGCGCCGCTCCATCTCGCGGGCGAAGGCTTGGTCATCGAGGCTCATCACCCGATTCATTTCTGTGGGCGTTAGAGTCAGCACCGCCGAGGCGCAGTTGCCGTTCAAGGGCAGCAGGGCGAGGGTCTGCCCGTAGCCGAACCACTCCCAGGCCACTTGCTCATGGCTGCGCTCGTGGGCCATGCGGCATACCAGCATGGTCTTGCCGAAGTCTTCCATGCGTGAGCCGATTCCGAGGCGCCTGCGGGTTTCGGAAAAGCGGCTGTCGGCCGCGACGATCAACCCGGACTCGAGTGTTTGGCCGTTGCTCAGGCGCATCGATACACCGCCAGCCGAGCAGCTCAGCTCCGTAATCGTCCGCTCGTAAAGCACTTTGATATCCGCACACTCGCTGGCAGCGCCATAGGCGGCCCGGCGAATAGCCTGGTTGGGCACCAGGCAGCCGAGACGTTCCTTGCCGGCCGCAGCAGCGGCAATGCGCAAAGCATAAGGAGACGGACCGTTAAGGACATGGGCGTCACGCAGTGGCGAGATTTCGTCAGGGGTGAACTGCTGCCAGATACCCAGTTTTTCGAGAATCTGCTGGGAGGCATGGGTCAGCGCGATCTCACGGCCATCGAATGGCGGTGCAGCCAGTTCCGCCTCGGGCTGACGCTCGATAAGGCGGATCGATAGGCCATGGCCCGATAACGACCGCGCCAGACACAACCCGGCAGGCCCGGCGCCCACGATGACGACATCGGCTTTCATGGCCGTTTCTCCTGTCAAAGACCAGCCGGCAGTCTAGTTAGATACGTGCCGGCAAGCCTTGCTCAGGATCAGTCAATCCGGAGGGTTACCAGAAACCGATGGGGTGCCGCTCGTTGATGTAATCCAGGGGCAGGGCGAAGCCCTTGCGAAAGAAGTTGGCCAGGCGCGTATCGATGACCTTTTCATTGACCGAGGCCAGCGGCGACTCCTGGCGATGGATATCGCCGCTGTCGGCGTAGAACTCTTCATGCAACATGCGCTGCGCCGCCAGGTTGGCGACCAGGCTGTAGCTGCTCACGGCGTCTTCGTCAGGCCGGCTGACGGCCAGGATCAGCCGCGGACTGTCGTGCTCCAGTACCAGGTCGACCACCACGTCCAGATCATGATTGCGCGCGTAACTGGCTGCTTCCTCGAACAAGGGGCGGGCCTTTTCGCTGAGCGCCTGGACGAACGCCTGGCGGCGCGAGTCATTGCCGACGTCATTAAGCTCATGGCTATCTTGCAGTTTGCGCAGAGTATTCATCTGTCGTTCCCCTCGATTTTCGGCTCTCGCAAATGGGAAAACCGGCTTGGCCGTTGAGTTCAGCCGTCAGGATCAGCGGTCTGCGGTAAATGCTTCGGAACTTGTAGGCCTCGGCCACTGCCATAGGCACACGGTAACGATCGAGTAGGAGACATTCGCGGGCATGCAAAACATCGAGCAGGCGGTTCATTTCCTGGAAAAGTACAACCTGGTGCTGAGCACCGCGGAGTCGGCCACGGCCGGTCTGCTGGCCGCTACGGTGGCTGCCGTGCCGGGTTGCGATGGCGTGCTCGAAGGCGGTTTCGTGGTCTATTCCAAGCGCGCCATGCAGGCTTCTCTGGGCGTGAAACCGGAGACCATCGAAACCTACGGCATGAACAGTGAAGAAGTCGCCCGCGAAATGGCCCTGGGTGTGCTGATGACCAGCAGCGCCGACATCATTCTGGCCATTACTGGCGCTCCGACCGCCGACGACAAGCGTGGTCAGGAAGTCTACGACGGCGCCATGTGCTTTGCCTGCGCTACGCGCCTGGCCGAGCACCAGGGCGTGACCAGCGAGACGGTGACCTTTCCCGGAGACAACAACGAACGGCGTGCGGCCGCCGCACGCCATGCTTTGCTACGCCTGCCTTACTACTACGAGCGCCTGCGCCAGACTTCCTGACGCGGGTGTATCAGCGACTTGAGCAACATTGACCATTCAAGGAAACCACATGATCAAGAAATGCCTGTTCCCTGCCGCCGGTTACGGCACTCGCTTCCTCCCGGCGACCAAGGCCATGCCCAAGGAAATGCTGCCTGTGGTCAACACGCCGCTGATCCAGTACGGCGTTGAAGAGGCGCTCGATGCGGGCCTGAACGAGATCGCCATGGTCACCGGCCGCGGCAAGCGCTCGCTGGAAGACCACTTCGACATCAGCTACGAGCTCGAGCACCAGATTCGCAACACCGACAAGGAAAAGTACCTGGTCGGTATCCGTCGCCTGATCGATAACTGCACGTTCTCCTACACCCGCCAGGTGGAAATGAAGGGCCTGGGCCACGCCATTCTCAGCGGCCGTCCGCTGATCGGCGACGAGCCGTTCGCCGTGGTATTGGCCGATGACCTGTGCCTGAACGTCGGCGGTGACGGCGTACTGACCCAGATGGTCAAGTTGTACAACCAGTTCCGTTGCTCGATCGTGGCGGTGCAGGAAGTGCCGATGGACGAGATCCACAAGTACGGTGTGATTGCAGGCGAAACCATCCGCGACGACATCTTCCGCGTTAGCCACATGGTCGAGAAACCCAAGGCCGAAGACGCGCCGTCGAACCTGGCCATCATCGGTCGCTACATCCTGACCCCGGACATCTTCGACCTGATCGCGAACACCGAGCCGGGCAAAGGCGGTGAAATCCAGATCACCGACGCGCTGATGAAGCAGGCGCAGGACGGTTGTGTGCTGGCTTACAAGTTCAAGGGGCAGCGTTTCGACTGCGGTGGCGCCGAGGGTTATATCCAGGCAACCAACTTCTGCTTCGAGCACCTGTACCGCGAAGGCCGCGGCTGATACGCGACACTGATCGAGAAAACCGGGCCAGGCGCCCGGTTTTTTATTGCCTGCGCTTTGTTGACCTGGGCCATACGGCGATCATCCTCTGCGGCTACAATTGCCGCAGTACTGGCAGTTCCAAACAGATGGATTGGATGGCTTGGCCTGGGGTCCGATAGCAGAGCCGTATGCGCGGCGATCTTGCTTGGTCATTGCCCTGCAAGTTGGCAAACTGCTTCTTTACCTTTTCAGCGCTCTTGCGCCGGTTACCCGATGATCATCAACGCTCTGGTTTTTCTCGCCACCCTGACCACCATGGAGGGTGTTGCTTATTACGCTCACAAATACGTGATGCACGGCTGGGGCTGGGGCTGGCATCGCTCGCACCACGAGCCGCGCGAAGGCTGGTTCGAGAAGAACGACCTGTACGCCGTGGTCTTCGCCGGGCTGGCCATCGTGCTGATCGCCCTGGGCACCCAGGGTTGGCACCCGCTGGAGTGGATCGGCGCCGGCATGACCGCTTACGGTTTTCTGTATTTCGTCGTTCACGATGGCCTGGTGCATCACCGCTGGCCGTTTCGATTCGTGCCGCGCAGCGGCTACCTCAAGCGTCTATACCAGGCGCATCTGATGCACCACGCTGTGGAAGGCAAGGAGCGCTGCGTGTCGTTCGGCTTTCTCTACGCGCCGACTACGGCGCGTCTGAAGGCCCAGCTGCGGGCGATGCATGATGGTCCGCTGCGCAAGACGGATGGGGACGCTGCCACAGCTCAGCGGAGCGAGCCGGCCAGCGTGCGAAACGACTCGTGATTGCCTGCCACAGGCCGATCAGCACCGCACCGATCTTCTCCGCCTTGGAGGTGGAAATACGCTCGTCCCAGGCGTGATCGCCAGCGTCCAGCACTTTCATGCCGATCTGCCGATACACCACCGCCGCCGTCGCCACCGCCCAGGCCGAACGCCAGGGCAGGGCACTCAGGCCTGCCTGGGCGCTGGCATAGTAGGGCTCGGCCAGCTCGACCAGGCGTTGGCCGAGCACGGCGACCGCCGGGCGATGCAGGATATCGGCGACCCGATCTCGAGGGATGGCGTGCTCTTCCAGCCACTGCTCGGGCAGGTAGCAGCGTCCTACAGCGGCGTCATCGATGATGTCGCGGGCGATATTGGTCAGCTGGAACGCCAGGCCCAGGTCGCAGGCGCGATCCAGAGTGGCCTCGTCGCGGGCACCCATCACCCTGGCCATCATCAGGCCCACCACGCCGGCAACGTGGTAGCAATATTCGAGGGTGTCATCGATGCTCAGGTAGCGGCGCTCCAGCACATCCATCTCGAAACCAGCCAGGTGCTCGAGGGCATGCTGCCGCGGGATGTCATGGGCCAGCACCACCTGGCGAAAGGCGGCGAATGCCGGGTCGTCCAATTCGACGCCGCTGTAGGCCGCGTGGGTCTGCGCCTTGAGGTGCGACAGGCGACGTTCGGCTTCCTCGCGGCTGATGGATACGGCGTCGTGGCCAGCTTCCTGGCCGTCGATCACGTCGTCACAGTGGCGGCACCAGGCATAGAGCATCACAGCGCCGCGGCGGGTTCGTTCGTCGAACAGTTTAGAAGCCGCCGAGAAGCTCTTCGAGCCCACGGCGATGCTCTGGTTGGCGTGCTCGATCAGCGCATCGTCCTGCACCGCACCAGTCATGCCTGCAGATCCTCGATCATCAGACTGGCGGTGGCCTTGGCCGAGCCGATCACGCCGGGCACCCCCGCGCCTGGGTGCGTGCCGGCGCCGACGAGATAGACATTACTCAACTGAGCATCGCGGTTGTGCGGGCGGAACCAGGCACTCTGCTGCAGCACCGGCTCAAGCGAGAACGCCGAGCCCTGATACGCGTAAAGCTCGTCACGGAAATCATCCGGGGTGAAGATCCGGCAGGTCACCAGATCCTCACGCAGCCCCGGCATGTAGTGTTCTTCGAGATAAGCAAGAATACGGTCGCGGTAGCGCGGGCCTTCCACGCTCCAGTCGATGGGTGCATTGCCCAGATGCGGCACCGGGGACAGCACGTAATGGCTGGAGTAGCCTTCAGGCGCGAGGCTCGGGTCGGTCACGCAAGGCGCATGCAGATAGAGCGAGAAATCCTCGGCCAGGGTCTGGCCCTTGAAGATCTCCTCGATCAGTTCGCGGTAGCGCGGTCCGAAACACACCGTGTGGTGCTGCAACTGCGGCTGCGGACGCTTGAGCCCGAAATGAATCACGAACAGTGAGTTACTGAAGCGCTTGCCCTTCAGGCGCTTGCCTTCCTGGCGACCGCGAGAATGGCCGGCCAGCAGCTTGTCGTAGGTGTGCACCACGTCGCCATTGGAGGCCACGCTGTCGGCTTTGAAGTGCCGGCCATCCTGCAGGCGCACGCCGGTGGCGCGGTTGCCTTGGGTGTCGATGGCCACCACGTCGGCATTGAGTTCCAGCTTGCCGCCAAGGTCCTCGAACAGCCTGACCATGCCTTGCACCAGCGCGCCGGTGCCGCCTTTGGGAAACCACACGCCCCATTCGCGCTCCAGGGCGTGAATCAGTGTATAGATCGACGAAGTGGCGAACGGATTGCCGCCCACCAGCAGCGAGTGAAAGGAGAACGCCTGGCGCAGTTTGTCGTGCTCGACGAAGCTCGACACCATCGAATAAACGCTGCGCCACGCCTGCAGGCGAGCCAGCTGCGGGCCGACCTTGAGCATGTCGCCAACCGACAGGAACGGCACCGCGCCAAGCTTCAGATAGCCTTCCTTGAACACGGCCTTGGAGTAGGCGAGGAAACGCTGGTAGCCGGCCACGTCCGCCGGGTTCAAGGCGGCGATCTGGCGGTCTAGCTCGGCCTGATCGTTGGCATAGTCGAACTGCGTGCCGTCTTCCCAGCACAGCCGGTAAAACGGTGTGACCGGCAGCATCTCGACGTAATCGGCGAGTTTGCGGCCGCTCAGGGCGTACAGCTCCTCGATGGCGCTCGGGTCGGTGATCACCGTGGGGCCGGCATCAAAGGTGAAGCCCTGGTCGCGATAGACGTAGGCGCGGCCGCCGGGCAGGTCACGCTTTTCCAGCAGCGTGGTCTGGATACCTGCGCTCTGCAGGCGGATGGCCAGAGCCAGCCCGCCGAAACCCGCGCCGATGACGATGGCTGTTTTCGCTTGGTTCATGAACGCGTCTCGAAATGCCGAGGCGAGTGGCGCAAGGCCGCCCGCATGGCTTGATCAACGGGGACCGGCGGTTTGCCGATGAGAATTCGTGCGCGGTCGTACCAGGGGTTGCTGGCGGCATAGAAACGCTCGATCAACCCGGCTGGCAGGCCGTAGAAACGTTGCATCACCTGCCAGCGATCCTGTGGTCGTCCGGCCAGGAACAGCATGCGGTTGAGCAGGCGATAGAAGCCCTGGTTGCGCCATTCGCCACGGGCGTGTTCGCGCAGATCGCGGGCCAGGGTCGCGACATCACGTAGCTGATAGTTCACCAGCCAGTCGGCCAGGCGCACGGCGTGGGGCAGTGAATAGCCGGTGGTGCAGTGGAACAGCCCGGCGCGCAGGCCGGACAACGGCTGGCCGGCAGCCTCGTCCCAGAAAGCGTCGAAATCACCGGCCAGGGTGATCGGCAGCACGCCCTGTTCCTCACGCAGGCACTCGGCCACCTGCCAGCCATGCTGCTGCGCATAGGCCGCGATGTGCTCGCGAAGCTGCTCGGTGGTGGCGCGGTGCTGGTCGACATAGTGGGTGTCTTCGATCAGCAGCGTGTCGGCGGAAAAGGGCAGCACGTAGACGAAGCGGTAGCCGTCGCCCTGGGGCACTCGGGCATCCATGATGATCGGCGCCGTCAGTCCATGGGGAGCGCCCAATCGCAGCAGCTGGCCGACGAAGGCCTGCTGACCGAGTACCAGATGATCGCTTTGCCGAGCGCCACGGCCATCGATTACCGCGCGAGCCTCGAGGCGCTCGCCGCTTGCCAGCTGCACGTGGGTCGGGCTGATCTCGCTGATGCTGCTGTTCAAACGCAGCATCGAGCCCAGCGCCGGCGTCAGCACCTTGGCGAAGTGCTCGCCGGTGATGCTTGCGTAACCGCTGTTCAATGACCGCGACAAATAGGGGAACTGCACCTGATAACTCGCCCAGCGCTTGACCACCAGCGGTTTCAGCCAGCGGTGCTGCGCTTCGCTCAGGTCACCGTCATGGAACGACCAGGTGTGGTTGCCGCCCAGGCTCGCCTGCTGCTCGATGCACAGCACCTTGAGATCCGGGCGTTGCTGCTGCAGGCGCCAGGCGATCAGGCCATTGGCGAGGCCGCCGCCGGCAAGAATCAGGTCGTAGCTCATAAGGATTGCGCCTGTGCGGTCGCGTGGCTGACCACGGCAGCCTCGACGATATCGGCTGCGCGTTTTACGCCGCCGGCCTGTTGCAGCTCATCGATCAGCGGATCGAAACCGGGCAAGGGCTTGGCGAGCAGCTCGCGCAGCGCCGTCTCGATACGCGCCACGCTGGCTCGCCGACTGAGCTGGCTGCCGACGTTGCGATAGGCGACCCGGGCGGCGACGCCCGGCTGGTCGAAGGCAATCGGCATCACCAGCATCGGCGTGCGCGCGACGATGGCATCCATCACCGTGTTCAGGCCGCCGTGGGTGATCACCGCATCGGCCCTTTCCAGCGCCCATTGTTGCGGCGCGAAGTCGGTCACCCAGGTGGCGCCGCAGTCGATCAAACGGCGTTCCTGAGCCGAATCGAGCTTGCCGCAATGGGCGATCAACAACTGACCATCGAGGCGCTTGCAGGCTTTGGCGATGCGCTCGAACAGCTTGATACGGTCGCCCTGCAAGGTGCCCAGGCTGGCGAAGAAGAACGGCCGCGACTCGTCGATTGGCCAATGGCCCTGCTGCGATGTAGACGGGCTGCGCAGGGGGCCGACCGCATGAAAATGCGTCGGCAACTGGCTGCGCGGGAAATCGAAGCCAGCCAGGGTCTGGCTGATCTGTGCCAGCGGCGACAGGCATTCATGCAGGGCGGTTCGCGGTGGCACACCGAGGCGCAGGGCGGCAACTTGGATCACCTTTCCCAGGGGCTTCATCAGCCAGTCGTAGACCTGGGTGCTGCCGCGGTACATGTGCTGGCTGCGCTCGTCGGTGCCATAGGCGAAGGGCATCACCGGCAGCGGCAGGCCCGGCTCGCGGTTGACCGGCAGTGCGCAGGCCACTGATACGAACGGCAGATTCAGGCTTTCGGCGACCAGGCCGCCAGCCGGCTCCATTTGGTCGCAGAGCAGGGCGTCGACCTCGTTGTCAGCGAGCGCCTGCGGCAACTCGTTGCAGAGCATCGCGGTGGTGGCGCCCATCTGCTTGATGATGCGCCGCAGCCCCCAGGGCGTATCCGGGTGCGCGGCCTGGTGCAGGGTGCGCTCCAGGCTGCCAGGCGGATGACTGCCAACGCCCACCGCGCGAAAGGTCACCCGCGGATCGCTGAGCCAGTGAGCAGCATCGGACTGGTGAAAGAAGGTAACCCGGTGGCCACGTTCGATCAGTTCGCCGACGAGGGCCTGCAGGGCCTGGAAGTGGCTGTAGTAGGGCGGTGCGATAACCGCGAAGTGGGTCATGCCTGGCTCGCCAGCAAGGGCGCGTGACGCAGCGCAGCCAGGTTGGCCGAGCCGGTGCAGAAGCAGGCCGTGCGCAGCTGGCGGATGATGATCTGGAAATGCTCGATCACCGCCTCGGTCGACAGCGTGGCACCGGGCAGTGCGCCGGCCGCCTGGCCGACGATATCGGCGCCCAGGCGAATGGCCTTGGCGGCATCCACGCCGTCGCGCACGCCGCCGGAGGCGATCAATGCAACATCCGGTAACGCATTGCGTATCGCCTGCACGGCGGAGGCGGTGGGGATGCCCCAATCGGAGAAAGCCATGGCCACGGCGCGGTCCGCCGTGTTGGCTGCGCGCTCGCCTTCCACCGCCGCCCAGCTGGTGCCGCCGGCGCCGGCGACGTCGATGACCTGCACGCCAGCCTCGGCCAGCGAGCGCGCTACCGAGGCCGACAGGCCAGCACCGACTTCCTTGACGATCACCGGCACCTCCAGGCTGTCGACCACCCGGGCGATCTGTGTCAGCACTCCGCGCCAGTTGCGGTCGCCTTCGGCCTGTACCGCTTCCTGCAAGGGATTGAGGTGAATGATCAGGCCGTTTGCCTGCAGGGCGTCGACGGCGCGGCGGGCCAGGTCGAGGCCATCTTTTTCCAGCAACTGCGCAGCGCCGATATTCGATAGCAGCACGATATCCGGCGCCAGGCGGCGCAGTTCGCGGGTCAGGCCCTGGTCGTTACCGGTCTGCAGGCTGACACGCTGGGAACCGACACCCATGGCAATGCCCAGCTCCTGCGCTGCTTCGGCCAGATGTCGATTGATGGCCTCGGAGCGGTTGGCACCGCCGGTCATGGAGCTGATCAGCAGCGGCGCCTGCAATTCGACGCCAAGCAGGGTGGCGCGCAGGTCGATGGCTCCGTGGTCCAGTTCAGGCAGTGCGCAATGTTCGAACTGCAACTGTGCCCAGCCGGCACTGATCCGCGACGTTGCCTTGTACCGATCCAGAACGATATCCAGATGATCGTCCTTACGCCGACTAAGGTCGCTATTCTTCATGCAGGCTCCATTTCCATTGCGCCGGAATCATTTTGGGGGGCACGCGGTCTTTCCAGAACGGAATATTCGAATAGCATGTATATATCCGCCTGGCCCTTTCGGGCAGCTTATCAGGCAACCGCAGGCACTGGACGTTCCAACATTACGAATCGGCTTTGGTTACGCTCATTTCGGTGTCAGTATCGTACCGCGTCGTGACCCTCAGTACGTATCTCGTGCTCACGTACTGCAGGCATATAGAAGAAGAGAGTGAACGATGACAGCCTATGCGACCGCAGCGATCGACAGCGGATTTACCGAACACCTGATGCAGTTGCGCGCCGCCATCGATGGCCGGCTTGACGAGCTGCTGCCAGCGGCCAGCAACGAGCGCGACCTGGTCGCCGCGGCGATTCGCGATGGTGCCTTGGCGCCGGGCAAACGCATGCGCCCGCTGCTGCTGCTGCTGGCTGCCGACGGCCTGGGTGCCGATCAGTGCCAGGCACTGGATTTGGCCTGCGCCATCGAGATGGTGCATGCCGCGTCGCTGATTCTCGACGACATGCCCTGCATGGATAATGCCCAGCTGCGCCGCGGCAAGCCCACCGTACACCTGACCTTTGGTGAGGATATCGCCATCCTTGCCGCCGTGGCACTGCTGTCGCGGGCCTTTGGCGTGGTGGCGTCAATCGACGGGCTGCGCCCGCTGGTGCGCACTCAACTGGTGGAAGTACTCGCCAATACCATCGGCTCCCAAGGGCTGGTGAAGGGGCAGCTGCAAGACTTGCGCGACGGCAAGTATGCCCGTAGCGAAGAGGAAATCGCCGCGACCAACAACCTCAAGACCGGGGTGCTGTTCAGCGCGATCATGGACATGGCGTATCTGCTCAGCGATGCACCCAAACCGGTGCGCGGCTTGCTGCAGCGTTTTGCCGTGGAGCTGGGGCATGCGGTGCAGCTCTTCGACGACCTGCAGGACATCAACCCCAACAGCGACAAGGATCAGGGCAAGGACGACGGCAAGTCGACGCTCCTGGCCCTGTGTGGCGAACAGAAGGTTCGCGAACGCCTCGACGGGCACCTGGCCCGTGCGCAGATCTGCCTCGACGAGGCCTACCGCGGCGATGTCTACATCGGCCGCTTTCTGCGCATGCTGTTTGGCTGATTACTGGGGCAGGGCTTCCAGCGCGGCCTGCAGGGCCGCGGCGTCGTTAAAGCGCTGTTCACGCACCACCTTGCCATCCTCGACTTCCAGCCACTGCACGGTTTCCCGATCCCCGTCGTAGCGGTTGGCCACCCGGCCAGTCTGGTCGAGCATGATGCGGTACTTTGCCGAGCGCATGGCTGGCACTGCGACCAGCTTGGCGAACGACGGCATCTTTTCGATATCCGCCACGTAAACCACGTGGCGAGCATCCAGATAACCCTCCGGTTTCTCTTCCAATGCGCCGTTCACTAGCCGGGCCGTGGACATGCTACGCGCCACCAATACCACCCGGGCGGCGTCGTCCAGGGTGTAGGCCTTCTCGAACTGATCCAGCAGCGTCCAGCGAGTTGGAGCCGGGGCATCCGTCGCCCAGGCAGTGGAACAGACAACACTGAACAACAGGATGCAGAGTCGTTTCATGGCAAGCCGCTCGGTCGAAAAATTGGCAGCACAATAGAGCGCCGCGGCCACGCTTGCCAAATATTTTGCATCGCACCGTGTGCAAGGGTGCCTGGCAGTGCCGAAGGGTTTGAGGGTTGCCAGGCAAATCAGAAGGCAAGGCTACCTTTCTGCTTAATTGTTAATTAGAATCGATCTCGTTATTGATCTTCATAACGGGTGCTTGCATGGGTGGTCTGGCCGTATCCAGTGAACGGGCGTTCAACGATCTGTACCGGGAACATCGCAGCTGGCTCGAGCAGTGGCTCAGCCGCCGCATGGGCAATGGTTGGGACGCCGCCGACCTCAGCCAGGACGCCTTCATGCGTGTGCTGGCCGGCTCCCAGGCGATCAGCGAGCTGCAGGAACCCCGGGCCTACCTGAAAACCATTGGCAAGCGCCTGCTGATCAACCTCTATAAGCGCCGCAGCCTGGAGCAGGCTTATATCGATGCGCTCGCACAACTGCCCGAAAGCTGCGCGCCGTCGCCGGAAGAACGTTGGCTGGTGCTGGAAACTCTGCAGGCACTGGACGAACTACTCGACGGGCTGCCCCATGTGGTGCGCCGTGCCTTTTTGCTAAGTCAGCTCGAAGGCCTGGGTTACCGGGA
The DNA here is from genome assembly GCF_900112645.1 of Phytopseudomonas straminea. Lineage (GTDB taxonomy): Bacteria > Pseudomonadota > Gammaproteobacteria > Pseudomonadales > Pseudomonadaceae > Aquipseudomonas > Aquipseudomonas straminea. Next base: position 225,047 of record NZ_FOMO01000005.1, read on the forward strand.
TATCGCCGAACGCTTGGATGTCTCCGAGCGCAGCGTCAAACGCTATATGGTGCAGGCCTACGAGCACTGCCTGCTGGTCGAGCTGTGCTGAAGCGCGAGATCAGTGACGACACCCGCCGTGTCGCCCACTCGGCCGCGCGCTGGCTGACGCTGATCGAATCCGGCGAGGCCCGCGAAAGCGACCACGCGGCCCTGCAGTGCTGGCGTGATGCCCATACCAGCCATGAACACGCCTGGCAGAAGATCCAGGCCCTGCGCTCGCGCTTTGGCGGTGTGCCGCCCGAGCTGGCGATGGCCAGTCTGGATCGGCCCGATCAAAAGCGCCGGCGCCTGCTCAAGGGGCTATTGGGCGTCGCCACCCTGGCGCCGGCCGCCTGGCTGGTCAGTCATGAATTGCCTATCTGGCGCGCCGACCTGGCGACCCGGGTTGGCGAACAGCGCCGGCTAACCTTGGTCGACGGCAGCGTGCTGGATATCAATACCGATAGCGCATTGAACCTCGACGTCGCTCAGCGTCGGCTGATCCTGCTGCGTGGCGAAGTCGCGTTAAGGCTCGCGGCGGGCTCGCCCTTCGTCATTGAAACCGATCAGGGCAAAGCGACGCTAAGCACGGGCGAAATCTGCGTGCGACAACAGGGTGACAGTTGCCAGTTTTCGATGTTCACGGGCGTCGGGCAGTTGCAGCCAAATGCCTACGACACCCTGGCGCTGCAGGCGGGGCAGCGTCTGACGCTGCGCGGCGGTCGCGTGGACTCCACCCAGGCCTTCGATATGCGGCAGCTGGGCTGGCGTGACGGTGTACTGATGGCCAACGATCAGTCGCTGGGTGACTTCCTGCGCGAGCTCGAACGCTATCGCCCCGGCGTACTGCGTTGGTCGCCGTCCCTGGAGCGTTTGCGGGTGACCGGCAGTTTCCGCCTGGCCGACACCGATCAGGTTCTCGATCTGCTGGCTGCCAGCCTGCCGCTGAGCGTGCAGAAACGTACGCGTTACTGGGTCACTTTGGTGCCCCGCGAAAAAATTGCCTGAAGGCTGTCCCTTTTTTTCTGCTCGCCTGTCATGGGAAGTAGTGAATTAAAAAGAGAGCGTCTGCCATGCCATCCCTGACACGTCATCGGCCTCGTCTGGTGTCTTCGATTTCCTACTCCACCGTCTGCCTGAGCCTGATGCTCGGGCTGGGCAGCATCGCGCCACTGGCCGCCCATGCACAAACCGCCGAGCGCACCTACAGCGTGCCGAGCAGCAGCCTGGGTGAAGCCCTGAGCCGCTTCGCCAGCCAGGCCGGGGTGAGCCTGTCGGTGGATCCGGCGCTGGTCAGCGGGCGCAGCAGCCAGGGGCTGTCCGGCACCTACAGCGTCGATGAAGGCTTCGCGCGTCTGCTGCAGGGCAGCGGCCTGCGCCTGCAGCCGGTCAGCGATTCGGCCTATACCATCGCGCCGGCCGCCGACAGTGCCGACACCATGGAAATCGCCCCCACCGCCATCACCGGGGTGACCATTCCCTCGGAAAGCCTGGAAGGCGAGCGCTACGCCGGCGGCCAGGTCGCCCGTCGCAGCTCCCAGGGGCTGCTGGGCTCGCGGGACTTCATGGAATCGCCGCTGAGCATGACCACCTACACCAGCGAGGCGGTGAAGAACACGCAATCGCGCACCCTGGCCGACCTGACCGCCAGCGACCCGGCGGTACGTTCCACCAACCCGGCGGGCGGTCGTTTCGAGCAATTCACCATTCGCGGCTTCAGCCTGTTCAACAGCGACGTGTCCTACGGTGGGCTGTACGGCATCATGCCGACGTACTCCATCGACATGGAAATGGCCGACCGCGTCGACATCCTTCGCGGCCCGACCCAACTGGTCAACGGCATCTCCCCGCGCGGTAGCGTCGGCGGCGGTATCAACGTGGTGCCCAAGCGCGCCACCGACAAGCCGATCACCGAGTTCACCGGCACCTACGCCTCGGACAGCCAGGTCGGCGGCGCGGTGGACGTAGGTCGCCGCTTCGGCGAGGACAACCGCTTCGGCATCCGCTTCAACGGCGTCAAGCAATCCGGCGATACCGAGTGGGATCACCAGAAGGTCAACCGCGAGATGGCCGTGGTGGGCCTCGACTTCCGCGACGAGCGCCTGCGCCTGTCGATGGATGTGGGGCATACCGAGCGCGATACCGATGCGCCGCAGGAACGCATTTTGGTGGCGGACACTGCGCCCGTGCCGAAAGCTGATGACGTGCGCCATAACTATGCTCAGTCCTGGAGCAAGGCCCGAACCAATGACACCTTCGGCGCACTACGTGGCGAGTATGATATCGACGATTCGTTGATGGTCTATGGTGCCGTCGGTGCCCGTAAAAGCCGCCATGATTTCCTGCGTCATAACGTGACGGTAACCAATGCTGCTGGCGATTTCACCGTTCAGCCGCGTGATTTCACCCGAGACGAAGATGTACGCACAGTGAATGCCGGTGTGCGTAAGTGGTTCCAGACTGGCTCGGTCAGTCATGAAGTGAATTTAGCTGCTGATTACTTTTCGATGGACTTCGAGAACGGTGGGGCACGGTATCAATACCCAGCTGGCGCAGGCGGGAGCAATATTTACAACCCCGTCGACAGGCCGGAGCTTACAACCCCCTCCCGACTTGACGACAAGGTTTACACGGAGAACCGTTTCAGCGGCGTGGCACTTTCTGACACGCTTGGCTTTATGGAAGATCGCTTGTTACTGACTCTGGGCGCTCGTTGGCAACGAGTGAAAGTCGATGATTGGAAAGACGGTATTAAGAGTAAAACTGCTTATGACGAGGAAAAGTTGTCACCGTCGATGGGCGTACTGTTTAAAGCCACTGACCAACTCTCGTTGTATGCCAATTACATGGAAGGCCTGAGCCAGGGCAAGATTTCTCCAACCAACTCACTGCGGCCTGACGAAATCTTCCCACCCTTTATCAGCCGCCAAGTGGAAGCTGGTGCGAAGTACGACATGGGCAAGTTTGCTGTTACTGCCGCAGTATTCCGCATCAAACAGCCTGCCTATGAAACCAATCCAACAACACGGGAATTTGGGCCTAACGGCAAGCGAGTCAACGACGGTGTCGAACTTAGCGTTTTCGGCGAACCACTCGGCGGTTTTCGCTTGCTTGGCGGTGTGATGTATATCGACAGCAACCTGAAAGACACCAACAACGGTGGCGCGAACGACGGCAACCGCGCCCCTGCAACGCCCAAGTACAACGCCAACCTCGGCGCCGAATGGGACGTGCCGACGGTCAAGGGCCTGACCCTGACCGCGCGTAGCATGTACAGCAGCTCCCAATACCTGGATCAGGCCAATACCAAGGAAATCGACTCCTGGACGCGCTATGACGTGGGCGCACGCTATGCCTTCAAGGTCGATGAAACCGATGTCACCTTGCGCGGCACCGTCGAGAACGTGGCCAATTCCCGGGACTGGATCTCCGCCGGCGCCTCCGACGACAGCGAGGCGGGTTTGACTCTCTCCGCTCCACGCACCTTCGTGCTGTCGGCCACCCTCGGTTTCTGATTTTTCCGTTGCACCTCCACAGCGAACGCCTGGTAACGGGCGTTCGCTGCAAACAATAAAACCAACCATTCAGGGATGAAGCGGGACGCCTCGCAGAAGGCTGCCCCGCATTCGGCGTGACCTGCCGTTACTGATATGCCGTTACTGATGAGTGCAGTGCTGACGACTTTCAACGGCTCCATCCGGAGCCTCGAACAGATAGAGGCGAGCACCATATGTTGAGTGAACGTACCCTGCCGCTGGAGCGATCCGATCTCCAGGCGGTACACAGCAACAACGCGGATTACCTGGCACGCCAGGACCGCTTCGAATCCAATGTGCGCAGCTACCCGCGCAAGCTGCCCCTGGCCATCGCCAAGGCGCAGGGCGTGTGGGTGACCGATGTCGAGGGGCGCCGCTACCTCGATTGCCTGGCTGGGGCCGGAACCCTGGCGCTGGGCCACAACCATCCGGCCATCGTCGACAGCTTGTCGAGCTTCCTGGCCTCCGGGGTGCCGATGCATACCCTGGACCTGACCACGCCGCTGAAGGACGCCTTCAGTGAAACCCTGCTGGGCGTGCTGCCGGCCAACGGCTATTGCCTGCAGTTCTGCGGGCCGTCCGGCGCCGATGCGGTGGAAGCCGCGCTCAAGCTGGCCAAGACGGTGACCCGGCGCAGCAACGTGATCGCCTTTTCCGGCGGCTACCACGGCATGACCCATGGCGCCCTGGCGGTGACCGGAAATACCGGTCCTAAAGACGCCGTGGCCTCGCTGATGCCCGGCGTGCAATTCATGCCGTACCCCCATGAATACCGTTGCCCGCTGGGCATTGGTGGCGAGGCGGGCGTGCAGGCGTTGTCCCATTACTTCACCCAGTTCATCCAGGACGTCGAAAGCGGCGTCAGCCTGCCGGCGGCGGTGATCGTCGAGGCGGTGCAGGGCGAGGGCGGTGCCAACCCGGCGCCCAACGCCTGGCTGCGCACCCTGCGCGAAGTAACCCAACGCCACGGCATCCTGTTGATCGTCGATGAAGTGCAGGCCGGCTTCGGCCGCACCGGGCGGATGTTCGCCTTCGAGCACGCCGGTATCGAGCCGGACATCATCGTCATGTCCAAGGCGGTCGGCGGCGGCCTGCCGCTGGCGGTGCTGGCCATCAAGCGCGAGTTCGACGCCTGGCAACCCGGTGCCCACACCGGCACCTTCCGTGGCAACCAGATGGCCATGGCCAGCGGCATGACCACCCTGCAGATCATCCAGCGTGACGAATTGGCCGAGCAAGCCCGTGTGCGCGGCGACTGGCTGAAGGCGCGTCTGAATGCTCTGCGCGAGCGTTATCCGGCGATCGGCCAGGTGCGTGGCCGCGGGCTGATGCTGGGGCTGGAAATCGTCGACGAGCGCCAGAGCGCTGATGCACAAGGCGCCCATCCCATGGACGCCGCGCTGTCGGCGGCCACCCAGAGCGAATGCTTCAAGCACGGCCTGCTGCTCGAGCGCGGCGGCCGACATGGCAGCGTGATTCGCCTGCTGCCGCCGTTGATCATCGATGAGGCGCAGTGCGCCGAGGTGGTCGCCCGTTTCGAGCGCGCACTGGTCGCAGCGCTGGGAGGTGCCCGTGGCTGAGCAAACCGCACGCGCCACGCGTGCCTACCCGACCGCCTTCGAGAAAGCGGCCAGCATCACCCGCATCGATTCGGTGCGCGGCAACATGGCCCGGGTAATCAGCGAAATGGCCGCCACCCATGCCTTGCTCAACTGCCTGATCAAAGAATTCGCGCTGCCGGAAAACCGCGCCCGTTATGCCTGGCCGGCCCATGTGCGCGGCATCGCGCCGGCCAATTACCTGCGCGCGATGCAGGGCAAGGGCCTGCCGCTGCTGATCGACCTGCCAGGTAATTGCCAGTTTCTGGTACTGGTGGATCGTCGCGACCCGCTCGGCAGCCAGCGTTATCTCAGCGATCTGTATAAGCGCGAGGGAGATGGCGACTGGCATTGCCCGCCGTTCGCCGAATTCGCCGCGCACCTGCTCGAGGCCTGCCAGCAACTGACCGGCTCGCGTAACGAGGAATTGCTCGAACAGGTGATGCAGAGCCAGGGCGTGACCGCCGCCATCGTCGATCACGCCTTTCAGAGCGAGGGCAACGACCCGCTGCGTGACTATCTGGCGAGCGAGCAGGGCCTGTGGTTCGGCCACCCCAACCACCCGGCGCCCAAGGCCCGATTGTGGCCAGAGCACCTGGGCCAACAAACCTACGCGCCGGAGTTCCGCGCACGGGTACCGCTGCATATGCTCGAGGTCCCGCGTGACGGCTTGCAGTTGCGCGGCAATGGCCTGAGCGACGAGCAGGTGCTGGCCGGTTTCGCCGACCAGCGCCTGGCCCGCAGCGGGCGGGCGGTGATCGGCCTGCACCCGGTACAGGCCGAGCTGTTCCTGGCCGATCCGCGGGTCAAGGCGCTGGTCGCCAGCGGCGAGATCGTCGACCTCGGTCAGAAAGGCCCACTGGCCAGCCCGACCGCGTCGATGCGCACCTGGTACGGCGAAGGCCGCGACTACTTCCTCAAGGGCTCACTCAACGTGCGCATCACCAATTGCGTGCGCAAGAACGCCTGGTACGAGCTGGACAGCGCGCTGTTCATCGACCGCCTGTTCAGCCGCCTGCAACGTGAGCATCAGGCGACCATCGGTGGCGCCACCCTGGTCAGCGAACCGGGAGCGTTGAGCTGGGCGCCGGCAGGCAGCAATGCCGAGGATACGCACTGGTTCCGCGAGCAGACCGGCGCCATCCTGCGCGAGAACTTCTGTCGCCACGCCGCGCCGCAATCCTGCCTGATGGCCGGCACGCTGTTTGCCCGCAACCTGCAGCTGCGCCCGCTGATCCAGGGCTTTGTGCAACAACCGGGGGCTCGCAAACCGAGCGACGATTACCTCTTGGACTGGTTCGAGGCCTACCAGGCGTTGTTGCTGCGCCCGGTGCTGGCGCTGTTCTTCAATCACGGCGTGGTGCTCGAACCGCACCTGCAGAACGCCGTGCTGGTGCACGACAACGGCTGGCCGGCGCAACTGCTGCTGCGCGACTTCGAAGGCGTGAAGCTCACCGACGACCTGGGTGTGAATCACCTGGAAGCAGGCATCGCCGAGCGCGTTCGCCAGTCGCTGACCTACACCCGCGAGCAGGGCTGGAAGCGCATCAGCTACTGCCTGTTCGTCAACAACCTGTCCGAGGCCATCCTGGCGCTGAGCTGGGAGCGGCCGCACCTGGCCGCTGCCATGTGGCAGCGGGTCGAACGGCAGCTGCAGGCGCTGCGCCGCGAGCTGGTGCGCCCGGCGCCGGAGCTGGACGCCTTGCTGGCCGGCGAGCCGATCGCCTGCAAGACCAATCTCAAGGTACGTCTGTCGGCCCAGGCCGACCGGCACGCCGGTTACGTCAGGCTGGCGTGCCCGTGGGCGGAGGAGGTGAGCCATGGATAAGCTGCCCGCCAGCGTACTGGCTGCCATCGAGCAGGCCCGCAGCCGCGCGGCCGATCCCCTGGCGGTGTTCGTCTACGACCTCGACGCCCTGGCGCAGCACGTGCGCGAGGTGATGGCCGCGCTGCCGGCCGGTGTCGAGCTGCTCTACGCGATCAAGGCCAACAGCGAAGCGCCTATCCTGCGCACTTTGGCGCCGTTGGTGGATGGCTTCGAGATCTCGTCCGGTGGCGAGATCGAACGGCTGCAGGCGGCGTCCAGCGACCGGCCCTTCGTGTTTTCCGGGCCGGGCAAGCTGGACTCCGACTTGCGCGCCGCGCTGAGCCAGGGCGTGGCGGCCATTCACGTCGAGAGCCTGGGCGAAATCGAGCGCCTGCAACGCATCGCCGTCGAGCTGGGTCGGGTGCAGGCGGTGTTCATCCGCATCAACCCGGAGTTGCCGGCCACGCTATCCAGTCGCCTGGCCATGGCCGGTACAGCGACGCCGTTCGGTCTGGACGAAGCCGAGGTGGCAGAGGCGGTCAAGCGGGTGGAGGCCAGCAGCCACCTGCGCCTGCAGGGTTTCCATGTGCATGCGATGTCCCACCAGCAGCAAGTCGAGCGCCATGAACAGCTGCTCGACCTTTACCTGGAACGCTGGGCGCAGTGGAAGGCCCTGGCCAATCGGCCCGAGACCGTGACCCACTTGAACGTCGGCGGCGGCATTGGCGTCGATTACCTGAGCGGCGAGCGTTTCGACTGGCCACGGCTGTGTCGCCATCTGGAGCGCCGGCTCGGTGCGTTGGCGGATGCGCCGGTGGTGCGTTTCGAGCCAGGGCGCTTCATCAGTGCGTACTGCGGCTATTACGCCATCGAGGTGCTGGACAGCAAATCCAGCCACGGCCAGCACTTCCTGGTCTGCCGCGGCGGTACCCACCAGTTCCGCCTGCCGGTCGCCCAGGGCCACGATCACCCGGTGATCCATCTGCCGGCGGCAGGGCGTGAACCGAGCGGCGTGTCGCGGCCCTTCAGTGTGGTCGGCCAGCTGTGTACGCCCAAGGACGTGCTCAGCCGTGGTCGCCAACTGGTCGATCCGGCCGTTGGCGACCTGCTGGTGCTGCCCATGGCCGGCGCGTACGGCTACAACATCTCCCACGCCGACTTCCTCTGCCATCCGCGCCCGGAGCAGGTGTTCGTCGGTCGAGGTGATGGCTGATGCTGGCGTCACGTCGCCTGGTGGTCGTGGCGGTGATTCTCGGCACCACCACCGTGAGCCTCAACAACACCTCGTTGAACCCGGCATTGCCGGCCTTCATCGAGGCGTTCGCGCTGGGCCCGGTGATGGCCACGTGGATCGTCGCGGCGTTCATGGTGAGCATGGGCATGACCATGCCGCTGACCAGTTACCTGGCCCAGCGTGCAGGCCGCAAGCCACTGTATCTCGCTGGCCTGGGGCTGTTCATCGGTGGCTCGTTGCTGGGCGCCATGGCCGGCTCCATCGCCTGGGTGATCGCTGCCCGGGTGGTGCAGGGCGTCGCCAGCGGGCTGATGATTCCGCTGTCGCTGGCGATCATCTTTTCGGTTTACCCGAAAGGTGAGCGCGGTGCGGTGACCGGCTTGTGGGGCGCCGCCGTGATGCTCGCCCCGGCGGTCGGGCCGTTGTGCGGCAGCCTGGTGCTGCAGTGGTACGACTGGCGCGCGCTGTTCCTGGTCAACGTGCCTATCGGCTTGTTGGCCCTGGGCCTGGGCGTCAACGTGCTGCCGAAAAGCGAGGCGGGCGCCGCCAAGGCGTTCGACCTGACCGGCTACCTGCTGGTCGCGATCGGTATCGGCGTGCTGATGATCAACGTGGGGCGGTTGCACGACCTGCAAGCGTTGCAGGATCCGTTCAACCTGCTCGGCCTGCTGCTGGCGGCGTTCTGCCTGGTGGCGTTCGTGCGGCACCAGTTGCGCCACCCGACGCCCTTGCTGGAGCTGCGCATCTTCGCGCTGAAGGGCTACCGGTCCAGCGTGGTGATCGCCGTGGTGCAGTCCATCGGCATGTTCGAGTGCCTGGTGCTGGTGCCGCTGCTGGTGCAGATGGTGATGGGACACAGCGCCATCTGGACCGGTATCGCGCTGCTCTGTACCGCCTTGTCGGCCAGCCTGTTCGGCCACTTCGGCGGCCAGTTGCTGGATCGCCACGGGCCGCGCGGCATCGTCTCTACCGGTTTGCTGTTGACCGGCCTGGCGACCTTCGCTCTGGGCACCATCGATCACGATGTCGGCATGCTCGCCATCTGCCTGCTGATGGTGGTGCGCGGCGCCGGCCTGGGGCTTTCGTACATGCCGGTGACCACCGCCGGGCTGGACGTGCTGCCCGAGGCGCTGATCACCCAGGGCGCGGCGATGAACAACATCTCCCGGCGCCTGCTGTCGTCCCTGGCCATCGTGCTGGCGTCGCTGTGGCTGCAGGTTCGCCTGGGCGATGACTGGGGGGCAGCCCATGCTGGCGCGGCCCACGCCGGTACCGCCAGCGCCGTCGGCGAAGTGTTTATCGCCACCGCCGTGCTGATCCTTCTCGCCCTGCCGTTCGCCTGGCGTTTTCCTCTTTCCAGTGACGGCGCCGAGCCCGGCTCGGCGCTGTCCGAACACCGTTCATGAGGTGTCTATCAATGTCTTCGTTTTCTCCCCTTCGTATGCCCGAACTGATCGCCCATGCCCACGCATGGCTGACCCCGGCCAACCCGCAACGCTACCGCCAGGTGTCGCAACGGGTGGTCGGGCAACTGTTGCAAACCCTGCTTTACGAGGACGTGCTGAGCTATCGCCAGGAGCCCCTGGGCGATGGTCGCCAACGCTTTATCGTCGCCGGCACTAACGAGCAGGGCGCAGCGGTCGAGTACCGCTGCGATGGCTTGCTCAGCGACAGCTTCGCCATCATCCGCCTCGACTCGGCCAGCCTGCAGCGTATCGACGCCCAGGGCCAGGCCACTCAGCCGGATCTGCACCAGGCCATCGCCGAGCTGCTCGGCGACCTGGCCGACGGCCCGCACATGCCGCGCTTCATCCAGGAACTTGAGCAGACGCTGCTCAAGGATCTGCAGTCGCGCAGCCAGGACTACCGGCCCGCTGCAGCGCCACACACCCTGGATGCCGACAGCCTGGAGCGGCACTTCATGGATGCCCACAGCTACCACCCGTGCTACAAGTCGCGAATCGGCTTTTCCCTGGACGACAACCGTCGTTATGGCCCGGAGTTCGGCCAGCCGCTGGCGGTGGTCTGGCTGGGCATCGCCCGCAGGCTGGGTTCGGTGAACCAGTCGCAAGGCATCGACCTGCAGCGCTTTCTCGAGGATGAATTCGGCGCCGGGCGCTGGGCCGAGATCGACCGTGCGCTGGCCGAGCAGGGCCGCGCGCTCGCCGACTACTGGCCGATTCCCGTGCACCCCTGGCAGTGGGAGCAGGTCATCGTGCCGAACTTCCAGGCCGAGCTGGCCCGCTGCGAGCTCCTGTACCTGGGCACGTCCGGCCCGGATTATCGCCCCCAGCAGTCGATCCGCACCCTGGCCAACGTCGAGCAGCCCGACCGGCCGTACGTGAAGCTCGCCCTGAGCATGACCAACACCTCAAGCACGCGCATCCTGGCGCGGCACACGGTGCTCAACGGGCCGATCATCAATGACTGGCTGCAACGACTGATCGCCAGTGACGCCACCGCCCAGAAGCTCGGTTTCGTGGTTCTCGGCGAAGTGGCTGGGGTCAGTTTCGACTACGCCCAGTTGCCCGCCATCCGTCAGAGCCAGGCCTACGGCACCCTCGGCGCGATCTGGCGGGAAAACCTCAGCCGCTACCTGAAGCCGGGCGAGCAGGGCGTGCCGTTCAACGGCCTCAGTCATGTCGAGAACCGCTATGGCGAGGGCGAGCAGCGCCCGTTCATCGATGCCTGGATCGCCGGATACGGCCTGCACGCCTGGGTGCGGCAGCTGCTGCGCGTCAGCGTGGCGCCCATCGTGCACATGCTGTATGCCGAGGGCATCGGCATGGAATCCCACGGCCAGAACATCGTGCTGATCCACCGTGACGGCTGGCCCGAGCGTATCGCGCTGAAGGACTTCCACGACGGCGTGCGGTACTCGCCGGCGCACCTGGCTCGCCCTGAACTGGCGCCAGAGCTGGTGCCGCTGCCAGCGAGCCACGCCAAGCTGAACCGCAACTCGTTCATCCTCACCGATGACCTGAACGCGGTGCGCGACTTCTCCTGCGACGCCTTCTTCTTCATCTGCCTGGCCGAGATGGCGATCTTCCTGCGACAGCACTATGGCCTGGACGAAGGCGAGTTCTGGCGGATGACCGCAGACGTGGTGCTCGACTATCAGCGCGAGCACCCACAGCACGCCGCGCGCTTTGCAGCCTTCGACGTGTTCGCCGCCGAATACGAGGTGGAGGAACTGACCAAGCGCCGGCTGCTGGGCGACGGCGAGCGGCGCTTCAAGCACGTACCCAATCCCATGCACCGCCACGGACCACGTCCATGCTGAGAACCAACCGACTCAAACAGCAACTGGCTGCCGGCGAGGCGGTGCGCGGGTTGATCGCCTCGATTCCATCGGCGGCGTCCATCGAGCTGATCGCCGAAGCCGGCTACGACTTCGTGATCATCGACATGGAGCACGTGCTGATCAACCCGGAAACCGTCGAGCACATGATCCGCACGGCCGAGAGCTATGCGCTCACGCCCCTGGTGCGGGTACCGGACTTTGCGCCCAAGCGCATGCTGCGCCTGCTCGATGGCGGCGCCCAGGGTATCGTCCTGCCGCAGGTCGAGCGCCCCGAGGAGCTGAGTGCGGCGATCCGTGCCTGCAAGTATCACCCGCTGGGTGAGCGCAGCCTGAATGCCGGTCGCCCCGGCGCCTTCGGCAAGGCCAGCCTGGCCGAGTACGTCACCCTGGCCAACGCGCAGATCATGGTCGTGGCCATGGTCGAAAGCGTCGAGGGCGTGCGCCGTGCCGCCGAGCTGGCCGCCGTGCCGGGGCTGGACATGATCCTCGAAGGCGCTGCCGACCTGTCCCAGTCGTTCGGCAAGCCCTGGCGGATCGATGGGCCTGTGGTGCAGCAAGCGCTGCTCGACACCTGGCGCGCCGCCCAGGCAGCCGGCATCCCGTACTGCGCCATTCCACGCCAGCCCGACGACCACTTGCGGTGGCTCGAACGCGGCGTCAACACTTTCGTGCTGGGTGACGAACGCGGCATCGCGTTTCGCGCCCTCCAGGCCAAGCTGGCCGCCACCTCGACGCGAGGAAACTGATTCCATGACTCATACCAACCACTCGATTGCCGCTGACCTGGTGATGCAGGACCTGGTCGACTGCCTGCTGGCCGAAGATTTCTTCGGCGCCCTCGATGCCCATCTGGTCGAGCCCACCGCCTGGCGCGCCGCCCATCCGGATGCAGCGTTCGCCGATCTGCAGGCGCCGCACAAAATCTGGCATTGGCATTACGACGCCGCCGAACAGCGCGGCCTGGCGGTCGCCCTGCGCGCCGGCATCACCCAGGCTTGGGAAAAGGTGCCCGGCACGCCGGTGCTGGACGTGCAGGGGCAGAGCACCCGGCCACTCACCCCGGATGCCTTCATGGCCCTGGCCCTGAAAGGCGTGAAAGCCGATGCGGTCGACAACGACAAGGGCATCGAGCTGTTCATGGACGTGCTGCGCACCAGCGTCGGGCAGACCGCGCTGTCCCTCGACCACCAGGTGCCGACCGAAGGCCTGCTGGAAAAGGACGGCGCCGCGTTTTTCCTGGCCATGGAGCAGTGGGGCTCGCTGCGCGACCGGCCGTTCCATCCCCTGGCCAAGGCCAAGCAGGGCCTGGATGACGAGCAGTACCGCCAGTACCAGGCCGAGTTCGACCAGCCCCTGGCCCTCAACTGGGTCGCAGTGGCCAAAAGCTGCCTGACCTTCGGTGCCGGTATCGAGGCCCTGGCGCGCTGCCAGCCGGCCCAGTTCATTCTCAAGCCTGAGCAGCAGGCGAAGCTCGACGCCGAGCTGCGCACCCTAGGCATTGCCGATAGCCACGTCGCCCTGCCGGTGCACCCCTGGCAACTTGAGCAGGTGCTGCCTGCGCAGCTCGGCGCGGCTTTCGAGCGGGGCGAGTGCCGGCGCCTGAGCTTCCAGGAAGGCCGCTTCAATCCCACCTCGTCGCTGCGTTCGCTGGCCTGCGCCGCGGCGCCGGCCGATCACATCAAGCTGCCGATGGCGGTGTATTCCCTCGGCGCCTCCCGCTACCTGCCGGCGGTGAAGATGATCAACGGCGGGCTGAGCGAGGCGCTGTTGCGCCAGGGCCGCGAGCGCGACGAGGTGCTGCGCGAGGCGCTGCACATCTGCGACGAGAGCAAATGGTGGGGCTACATGCCCGACGGCGGCACCTTGTTCGACGAGGCGCCGCGGCATCTCTCGGCCATGGTCCGTGGCTACCCGCCAGCGCTGCTCGCAGACCCTGCCAAGCGCCTGCTGCCCATGGCCGCGCTGGGGACGCCATTGCCCGACAGCGACCGGCATTTCTTCGACGACTGCATTCGCCAGCGCGGCCTGCCCGTCGGCCCGGCGTCGGTGCTGCAACTGTTCGGCGAGCTGTGCACCTTGTTCTTCGACGTCAACCTGCGCATGTTCCGCCTCGGCATGCTCGGCGAAGTGCACGGCCAGAACGCCGTGCTGGTGTACGACGCCGGCACGGTCAGCGGGCTGCTGTTGCGTGATCACGACTCGCTGCGCCTGTACGTGCCCTGGCTGGAGCGCAACGGCATGCTCGATCCGCAGTACCGAATCAAGAAAGGTCATGCCCAGACGCTGTACCATGAGCGCCCCGAAGACTTGCTGTTCTGGCTGCAGACCCTGGGCATCCAGGTCAACCTGCGCGGTATCATCGATACCCTGGTGCGCGTTTACGACGTACCGGCCGTGCAGGCCTGGCGGGTGTTGCGTGATGCCCTGAGCGAGCGGATCGCCGCTGTGCCGTTCGACGACGACGCGCGCGCCGTGCTGCGTGCCCAGTTGTTCGAGTCCGACACCTGGCCGCAGAAACTCCTGCTGCGCCCGATGATCGAACGGGCCGGTGGGCCGGGCAGCATGCCGTTCGGCAAGGGGTTAGTCGTCAATCCATTACAAAGGATCGAGTTTGCAACCTAGTGGATCGTTGTCCAGGCGCACGTTGATGCGCCTTTCCCTGGGCGTTATCGCTGCCGGTGCAATGCCCCTGGCGAAAGCCGGGCATGCACCGCAACGCGTCATCACCTTGTTTCAAGGCGCCACCGACACTGCGGTGGCGCTTGGCATTCGGCCAGCCGGCGTGGTCGATTCGTGGAGCGAGAAGCCCATGTATCGCTACCTGCGCCCGGCGCTGGCAGGCGTGCCCCACATCGGCCTGGAAACCCAGCCGAGCCTGGAGGACATCGCCTTGCTCACCCCGGACCTGATCGTCGCCTCGCGCTTTCGCCACGAGCGGATCAAGGGGCTGCTCGAACAGCTGTGCCCGGTGGTGATGCTCGATGAAGTATTCGAATTCCGCCACACCCTGCGCGTGATGGGCGCCGCCACGGCGCGCGACGTCGAGGCGCAGGCTTTGCAAGTACGCTGGGATGCACGCATCAGCGCGATGCGCACGCGCCTGGCCGCGAAGTTCGGCGCGCGCTGGCCGCTCAGCGTATCGGTGCTGGACGTCCGTGAAGACCACGTGCGCAGCTACCTGCCCGACAGCTTCGCCGGCAGCGTGCTGGCCGAACTGGGCTTCGTGTGGAACCGCCAGAGCCGCGATGCCACCGGTGTTTCCATCAAGCTGCGCAGCCGCGAAAGCCTGCCAGTGGCCGACGCCGACCTGTTCTTCGTGTTCGGCCGTGCCGACAGCCCGGCGGTGCAGCGCCATTACCAGGCGATTACCCATCATCCGCTGTGGCAGCGCATGAGCGCGCCCAAAGCCGGGCAGGTGTGGTGGGTGGATGGTGTGGCCTGGATATTTTCCGGCGGCATCCTCGGCGCCAATCGCGTTCTCGACGATATCGAACGCACCCTGCTGCAGGGCGCTGCGGCATGACGGCGTGGAGCAAACTGATCATCGTTTCGCTCGTGCTGCTGGCTTGCTGCGTGCTGAGCTTGTCCACCGGCCCCCGCTGGATCGCCCCGCACACGGTGTTCAACGCCTTGCTGCATGCCGATCCGCTGAACGTCGATCACCTGTTGGTCAATACCACCCGGCTGTCGCGTACCCTGATGGCGGTGGTGGTCGGCGCCAGCCTGGCGGTGGCCGGGGCGCTGATGCAGGCCATGACCCGCAACCCGCTGGCCTCGCCAGGGTTGTTCGGCATCAACGCCGGGGCGACCTTCGCGCTGATCGTCAGCCTGTCGCTGTTCTCCCTGAATGCGCCTGAGCAATGGTTGTGGAGCGCCTTCTGCGGTGCCGCCGTGGCCGGTGCGCTGGTCTGGACGGTGGGTAACAGCGGGCAGGGCGCGCTCAACCCGTTGCGCATGGTGCTTGCCGGGGCGGCGATCACAGCGCTGTTCACGGCGTTCAGCCAGGCGCTGCTGGTGATCGACCAACAAGGTTTGGATACCGTGTTGTTCTGGCTGGCCGGTTCGCTCAGCGAGCGCAGCCTGGCCACCGCCGTGCCGCTGCTGATCTGTGCACTGGTGGCGCTGCTGGTGGCCTGCCTGCTCGGCGCTCAGGTCAACGTGCTTAATGCCGGCGTGCAGATCGCCATCGGCCTGGGCCAGCGTACCGGTCTGATCCGCCTGCAACTCGGCGTGCTGGTGGTGATGCTGGCCGGCAGCGCGGTGGCCCTGGCGGGCAGCATCGGTTTCATCGGTCTGATCGTGCCGCACATGGTGCGTCGTCTGGTCGGCATCGACCACCGGGTGATGTTGCCTGGCTGCGCGCTGCTCGGCGCCACGCTGCTGCTGGTCGCCGACATGCTCGCCCGGGTGGTGATCCTGCCCCAGGAAGTGCCGGTCGGCGTGATGACCGCGCTGTTCGGCGCGCCGTTTTTCATTGCCCTAGCGCGCCGTGGAGGTCGCAATGCCTAGACCTCGCATCCTGCGCTGGGGCGGGTTCTCTCGGCGTATCGAAGGCAGCGGCGCACTGCGCCTGCTGCTGGCCGTGCTGTTCAGCCTTTTCGTGCTGGTTCTCGGCCTGTGTCTGGGCAAAGTTATGCTCTCGCCGCAGCGAGTCGCTGCCGTGCTGATGGGCGAGGGCGGGGCCGGGCTGAACTTCATCGTCGAGCAATTGCGCCTGCCGCGCCTGCTGCTCGGCGGGCTGATCGGTGGCGCCCTGGCGGTGTCCGGGTTGATCCTGCAGGCCATCGTGCGCAACCCCCTGGCCTCACCGGATCTGCTCGGCCTGTCCAGCGGCGCCAGTGCGGCGGCGGTGCTGTACCTGTCGGCCTTCGCGGCGACCTGGGGCATGGGCGGCTTGCCGCTGGCGGCGATGCTCGGTGCCGGCAGTGCCGCGCTGGCGGTCTACGGCCTGGCCTGGAAGCAAGGCACGTCACCGCTGCGGCTGGTGCTGATCGGCGTCGGTGTATCGGCCATGCTGGCTGCGGCCACGACTTTCATGCTGGTGTTCAGCCCGCTGAGCACCACCTTGTCGGCCTATGTGTGGCTGACTGGCAGCGTGTACGGCGCGGGCTGGCGAGAGGTCAAGGCGCTGGCGAGCGTGCTGCTGTGTCTGCTGCCGGTCCTGGCGCTGCTATCGCGCCACGTGGTGGTGCAGCAACTGGACGAGGGCCTGGCCCGCGGCATCGGCGTGCGCGTGCAGTGGCTGCGCGCCGCGCTGCTGGCGGTCAGCGTGGCCCTGGCCGGCTCGGCGATCGCCTGGGGCGGCGCCATGGCCTTCGTCGGCTTGATCGCCCCGCATATCGCTCGCCAGCTGATCCCCATCGGTTTCGCCGCCCAGGCCTGCATGGCAGCGCTGGTCGGTGCCAACCTGGTAATGCTCGCCGACCTCGCCGGGCGCACCCTGTTCCTGCCGCTGGACCTGCCCGCCGGCATCTTCGTCGCCGTGTTCGGCACCCCGTATTTTCTGTACCTGCTGATCAAGCAGCGGCAGTGAGGACCCTGACATGACCGCCATCGCCAGCCGTAACCTGACCCTGGCCTACCAGCGCCAGCCGATCATCGACAACCTCGACCTGGCGTTGCCGCGCGGCCAGGTGACGGTGCTGATCGGCAGCAACGGCTGTGGCAAGAGCACGCTACTGAAATCCTTCGCGCGACTGCTCAAGCCGCAGGCCGGCACGGTGATTCTCAACGGTGCCGACATCCAGCGCAAACCGACCGCCGCCGTGGCGCGGGAGCTGGCGATCCTGCCGCAGATGCCGGTGGCGCCCGAGGGCATCAGCGTGCGTCAGTTGGTCGCCCTGGGGCGCTACCCGTACCAGAGCTGGATGCAGCAGTGGTCGGCCGAGGACGAAGCCGTGGTGGCCCGCGCACTGACCCGCACCGGCCTCGATGAGCTGGCCGAGCGGCCGGTCGATGCGCTGTCCGGCGGTCAGCGGCAGCGCGCCTGGATCGCCATGACCCTGGCCCAGGAAACCGAGCTGGTGCTGCTCGACGAGCCGACCACCTTTCTCGACCTGGCCCATCAGATCGAGGTGCTTGATCTGCTGCGCGAGCTCAATCGTCAGGAGGGCAAGACCATCGTCATGGTGCTGCACGACCTCAATCTGGCCTGTCGCTACGCCGACCACATGGTCGCCGTGCACCAGCGCACCGCCTACGCCCAGGGCAAGCCGGCGGACATCCTCAGCGAAGAACTGGTCAAGACGGTGTTCGACCTGGATTGCCGGATCATCCCCGACCCGTTCTTCCACACGCCGCTGTGCATTCCCTTCGGTCGGGACATTCCACGATGAGCTTCAGCGACGCCGAGTGGGCCAGCCTGTGCGGCGCGCTGCGCCTGCGCCGTGAAAGCGAGCGCGACCTCGCGCGCAGCCTGCCGGCCAGGGAATTGCTCGACGAAGCCACCTGCACGGCGCTGTTGGACAGGCTCGGCCCGGTGATTCTCTCGCCGTCGCGGCGCATCACCGCCTCGCTGCTGGGCAAGCGCCAGTCGTTCCTGCTTACCGGTGCCTGCCTGTACGCCATGTCCGCCTACGACAAGGGGCTGGAGCTGTCGCTGGACAACACCTTCATTGAGTACGGCCACGACGACGGCCTGTGGACCTCGTCGCTGCCGCTGCGCAGCCTGGCCGTCTCGCGGCCCGAACCTAGCGCGCGCGATGCCTGGCGCGAGGCGGTGGCCGGCCAGCTGTTCGCCGGCTTGCTCCAGCCGTTATGGGAGAGTTTTTACCGGCTCACCGGCGTGTCGCGGCGCATCCTCTGGGAGAACACCGCAGTGCGCGTCTACTCGCTGTACGAGCGACGCCTGGCCAAGCTCGAATGCGCCGCGACGCGACAGCGCTGCGCCGAAGACTTTCGCTGGCTGACCGAGCAGGCTCCCGGCAGCCTGTTCGGCCTCGATTACAACCCGCTGCAGCATTTCAACCGACCGCTGACCCTGCTCGATGACGGCGCGCGCGCCGTACGGTTCCGCCGCACCTGCTGCTTCTACTACCAGGCCAGCGACCCGGTGGAATATTGCTCCACCTGCCCACTGATCCGACCCAAGGCCCCGCGATGACTACCGAATCCGTTCCCGCTGCATTGATCGACGCCTATCGCGGCATCGCCGCGTCGACCATCGGCCACGTGCTGCAGGAAGGACACATCCACGGCCTGCCGCCGCTGGTGGCCGATGTGCACATCGTCGGCCGCGTTACCACCGCGCAGATCCACGCGCCGGATGGCAGCGTGCTACGCGATGCGCTGATCGCCAGCCAACCGGGCAACGTGCTGGTGGTCGCCAACAGCGGCGAGGCGAACTGCGCCTGCTGGGGCGAGCTGCGCACCCTCGCGGCGCGCATCAAGGGCCTGGCCGGGGTGGTGATCGACGGCCCGGTGACCGACGTGCGCGTGCTGCGAACGCTCGGCCTGCCGATCTTCTGCAGCGGCGTCAGCGCCTATACCACGCGCCCGCTTGGCGAGCAGGGCACGGTTAACGTTCCGGTGACGATACGCGGCGTGCGGGTGCAGCCTGGTGATCTGCTGGTGGGCGATGACGATGGGATTTATGTGCTGTCACCTGAGCAGGCGGGTGAGTTGCTGGAGCGTCTGCAGAACAAGGAGGCGGCCGATGCGGCACGACGTGTTGAGTTGCAGGCGCGGTTGGGCCAGTTGGTGGGCAGCTAGCGCCCACCCGAACCGATCAATGAGACCGCGCGGCGGTCCTGATGAAAGATTACGAATGTGGGAGCGCGCCATGCGCGCGAAAAAATCGTGGGCATGGCTCGCTCCCACACTATTGAATTGCTGGTTCCTCAGCTAATCGCTTCAGCCCTGCGACTCGCCAGATAACTACCCGGCGGCGGGCTCGCCACGAAGTGCGTCTGCAACCCATCGAAAATCGCCTGAGCCACGCGTTTTTGGTGCAGCGGGTCGCACAGCTTGCGGCAGTCGCCGGAGTTCGAGATAAAGCCGGTCTCCACCAGAATCGACGGGATATCCGGAGACTTGAGCACCGCAAAGCCCGCCTGCTCGACGCGCTTCTGATGCACACCAGCCACCTTGCCGACGTTGTCGAGCACCGTCTTGCCCAGCCCCAGGCTGGTTGTGATGGTGGAATTCAGCGACATGTCCAGCAGCACGCCAGCGAGCATCGGGTCCTTGTTCTTGAGCGACAGCAATTCACGGGCGCCGAGGATATCGGCGCTGTTTTCCCGCTCCGCCATCCAGCGGGCGGTGGTCGAGGTGGCGCCGCTTTCCGAGAGGGCGAACACCGAAGCGCCCGAGGCGTTGCTCCGCGGCGCGGCGTCGGCATGCACAGAGATGAACAGGTCGGCGTTGTAGCGGCGGGCGACTTCCACGCGTTTGCGCAGCGGTATGAAAACGTCCTGATTGCGTACCAGCTGCGCCTTGAAGCCACGCTGGCGATTGAGCTTGTCGGCCAGCAGTCGGGCGATGGCCAGGGCCACGATCTTCTCCTGCTCGCCGTTGCCACCCACCGCCCCCGGGTCCTTGCCGCCGTGCCCGGCATCGATCACCACGACCACATCACGCTGCCCGGCTGTCTTGTTGCTAGCGGCAGCAACGGCCGCTGCTGGCGGCGCCTTGGCAATCGGCGCCACCATTGCCGCACTGTGCAGGTCGACCACCAGGCGATGGCCCTCACTGCCGGAGGGGCCAAGCAGGAAGCTTTCCACCCGAGCCGGCTGCTTCAGGTCGAGCACGATACGTGTACCGCCAGCCTGAGGGCCGCTGCGTACGGCGCCGAGCAGGCGGTTGCCAGCCGGAATTTCATTGAGGCCGGCAAAGGCGCTGGTGCCTGCCAAGTCGACGACCAGTCGATCAGGCGCTTTCAACGTGAAAATCTGATATTTCGCCGGGCCGCTCAGCTCGAACACCAGCCTAAGCTTGTCGCCGTCATCCCAGGCGCGGGCATGCACGATTTTCTGGGTGGCGGAAGCGTCGAAGGCCCAGGGCAGGGCGATACCTGCAAGGGCCAGGTGCAGGAGGTGACGTCTGTGCATGGTGCTACGCTACCGAAGCGATAGATATTGGACGTTATATTATTTCATAATATGTCGTAATGTAAGTGCCCCTATATCCGCTGGCGATCGTGCAAAATTTGCTCATGCACAAGCACGAACGCCACCCGAAGGTGGCGTTTTTCATTGGAGAGCGCGTCACAACATGCGTTTCAGCACATCGTTGCGCTTGTCCTTGTCGAAGAAACGGTGCTTCAGCGAGCCGATCACGTGCAACACGATCAAGCCAAGCAGGGTATAGGCCAGCGTTTTGTGCAGCCACTGGAAGACCACGAACCAGTCATCGTTCTTGGCCAGCAGCTCCGGCAGGTTGACGCCGAAGAAGTACACGCCGTCGCTCATGGTGTAGGTGCTCGACATCGAATAGCCCATCAGCGGCACCAGCACCAAAAGCACGTACATGGAACGTTGCACCAACTGAGCAAGAAAACGTTCGTGTCTGGCTAAGGTAAGCGGTGGCTTTGGCAGCACCGGGGTCTTCAGGCGAATGATGATCTGGATCACCACCACCAGAAAGGCCAGCACGCCGAAGGATTTGTGCCAGGGGTAATAGAGCACGAATTTGCTCTCGACATCGTCGCTCATCCCGGTCATGTGCCAGCCGGCCCACAACAGGCCTAGGATCAGCACTGCACGTACCCAGTGCAGCACCAGCAAGGATCTTGGGTAATGGTCGACTGGTTCTTTTCTTATCGTATTCATCGCAGTCTCTTTTTAATGATCATCAAGGCCTGGGAATTACGGGCGGCCCGCGAAACTACGGGTCGCCCGGGTGACACACTCAGTTGGGTAGCAAAACGGTAACCACCTTCTCCTCGGTGTAGGCGACCGCGCCACCGAAGCCGCCTTCACGGCCGATGCCGCTGGTCTTCACGCCGCCCCAGGGCAGGTTGGCATCCAGCGGGCTCCAGCAGTTGACGCCCACTGCGCCGGTTTTCAGGGCCGCCGCCACACGGTGCGCGCGCGCCAGGTTGGTGGTCCATACGGTGGCCGCCAGGCCGTAGCTGGAATCGTTGGCCAGGGCGATGGCTTCTTCTTCGGTGTCGAAGGTGATCACCGTACCGACCGGGCCGAAGATTTCGTCGCGGGCGATGGCCATGTCATTGCGGGCATTGGCGAAAATGGTCGGGCGCACGAAGAAGCCCTGGTCGGGGTTGGACACGCCGCCGGCCAGCAGCGTGGCGCCCTGGTCGATACCCAGCTGGATGTAGCGGTTGACGCGGTCGAACTGCGCCTTCTTGGCCACCGGGCCCATCTGGGTGTCCGGCTGGCGCGGGTCGCCGACCTTCACGGAGCTGGCCGCCTGAGCCAATGCCGCCGCGAATCGTTCGGCCACGCCGCGTTGCACCAGGATGCGCGAACCGGCGGCGCAGACCTGGCCCTGGTTGGCGAACAGGCCCAGCGAGCAGCCGAACAGGGCATCTTCGAAAGACGCATCGTCGAAAACGATCTGCGGGCTCTTGCCGCCCAGTTCCAGGGCCACGCGCTTGAACAGCACGCCAGCGGTGCGCTGGATCTCGCGGCCGGCTTCGGGGCTGCCGGTGAAGCTGATCTTGGCGATGTCCGGGTGTTCGCACAGGGCGCGGCCCACTTCGGCGCCGAAGCCGGTGACGATATTGATCACGCCATCAGGAAAGCCCGCTTCCTTGGCCAACGCGGCCAGGTGCAGGGCCGACTGCGGGGT
This sequence comes from Phytopseudomonas straminea, assembly GCF_900112645.1. Classification (GTDB taxonomy): domain Bacteria; phylum Pseudomonadota; class Gammaproteobacteria; order Pseudomonadales; family Pseudomonadaceae; genus Aquipseudomonas; species Aquipseudomonas straminea. The sequence goes on from NZ_FOMO01000005.1 coordinate 247,296, forward strand.
TTCTTCCGACGGTTTGACCACCACGGTGCAGCCGGCGGCCAGCAGAGCGGCCAGTTTCCACACGGTGATCATCAGCGGCGAGTTCCACGGCACGATGGCGCCGACTACGCCAATCGGCTCGCGTACGGTGTAAGACAGGGTTTTGGTGCCGAAATAGCCACCGCTCGGAATGGTGCGGCCTTCGAGCTGGTTGGCCCAACCAGCGGCGGCGCGCAGGTTGGCGATGGCGTTGGGCAGATCCATGCGGCGCGGCTCCATCGGCGAGCGGCCGATGGCGTTGGCGTCCATATCGGCGAGCTGCTCGGTGTCGCGTTCGACCAGATCAGCCAGCTTGTTCAGCAGACGGCTACGCTGGGAGCCGGAAAGCTGGCTCCAGGCGCCGCCTTCGAGCTGGCTGCGCGCCGCTTCCACGGCGCGGTTGACGTCCTCGGTGGTGCCGCGTGCGGAGCTGCCGTAGACCTTCTCGGTCACCGGGTCGATGAGGTCGAAACGACGGCCATCGGAGGAGTCCGCGGCGGCGCCGGCGATGAAGTGTTGCAGATGCTGAGTCATGTACGTGTCCACCAATGAGAGAGTCTGTTAAGCCTTGAGCGACGCCAGAGCGTCACCGAAGATGTCCAGCGCCTTGAAGAACAGCGCCCGTGAAATGGTCAGCGACGGCATGATGCGCATCACGTTGCTGTAGCGCCCGCACGGGATCATCAGCACGCCGTGGTTCATCAGGTAGCCCATCAGCTGACCGATCTTGTCGCGCGACAGCGGCTCCTTGGTGACCGGATCCTCGACCAGCTCGATGCCGATCATCAGGCCACGGCCGCGTACTTCGCCCAGGAACGGGCTGTTGAAGGCGCGGATACGCTCCTGGGCTTCGAGGCCCAGGGTGTGGGCGCGGTTGAGCAGGTCCAGTTCGGGGTCCTGAAGGATGGCGATGTTGGTCAGCGCCACCACGGCGGACAGCGAGTTGGCGGCGAAGGTGTTGGGCATCGAGCCGTCGGGGATCTGCGCGGCGAGGTCCGAGCGCATCATCAGGCCGGCCATTGGCAGGTCGCTGCCGATTCCCTTGCCGAAGGTCAGCATGTCCGGCTTGACGCCAGAATGCTCGACGGCCCACATCTTGCCGGTACGCCCGGCGCCGGCCTGAACTTCGTCGACGATCAGCAGCGTGCCGCTACGGTCGCAGGCCTTGCGCAGCAGTTGCAGGAATTCGGGTGAAGGCGGCACGTAACCGCCTTCACCCTGTACGGGCTCGACGATCACCGCGGCCACGTCGTCGGCGGCGGTGTAGGGCGTGTTGAGCAGGTAGTCCACGTACTCACCGGCGATCTGCTCGGCACTCTTGTGGGTAGTGTCGAACGGAAAACGGTAGGCGTAAGGGTAGGGCGCGTGAATCACGCCACCCATCTGCGCGCCAAAGCCCTTGCGGTAGGCGTTGCCGGTAGTCAGCGCGCCTGAGGCATGCCAGACACCGTGGTAACCGCCATGAAAGGCGAGGATCTGGTGACGACCGGTGACGCGCTTGGCGAACTTGATCGCCGCTTCCAGCGCGTCGCTGCCGCTCTGGGTGAAGAAGGTCACGCAGTCGCCACGCAGCCCGGGCGGCGCGATTTCAGAGAGTTTGGCGGCCAGCTCGGTGCGCCGCGTGCTGTTGATCTCCAGGGCGTGCATCAGCACTTCGGACTGCTCACGAATGGCTTCGACGACCTTGGGATGACAGCGACCGACGCTGCTCACGCCTACGCCGGCGGACAGGTCGATGTAGGTGTTGCCGTCCGGATCCTTGAAGGTCGCCCCGAAGGCGCGATCCATGGCGATGGGCATGCGGCCGCCACCACGGGCCATCGACTCGGTGCGCGCCGACAGGGCCAGGGCTTCGCTGGTTTTCGGGCCTGGCAGGGTGCTGGAGACGATGTGCGGGGCGTCCGCAAAGTGCAGGGATTCGAGTTTGGCTTCGCTCATGACGGCCTCTACGGGATGTCGGTTCAGGTAAGCCGATCATCTGCTCAGTGGGCGTAGAGCCGGTATCCCAAATCGGCAACCGGCGTGTCCAGGACGGGTGCAGCGATCAATCAAACCATGTATGCCACGAAAGGGGCCTGGCACCGCTGCGCCCTGCCACCCATCATTCTTTGGCATCGACAGCCCCTAAAACCGGTCATAAGCAGAACATGAACATCCCGGAAACGGCCGATGAAACGTCTGCGTATCGCCACCTTCAATATCAATGGCATCAACGCCCGCCTGCCTAACCTGCTTAGCTGGCTGGAGCGCGAGCAACCGGATGTGGTGTGTCTGCAGGAGCTGAAAACAGCGGACAAATCATTCCCGGCCCGTGATATCGAAGCGGCCGGTTATGGCGTGGTGTATCAGGGGCAGACGTCGTGGAACGGCGTGGCGATTCTCGGCCGTGATACCCAACCGCTGGAGATTCGTCGCGGCCTGCCAGGCGCTGAGTGGGACGTCCAGGCTCGCTATATCGAGGCCGCAGTGCAGGGCGTGGTGGTGGCCTGCCTGTACCTGCCCAACGGCAATCCGCAGCCCGGGCCGAAATTCGATTACAAGCTCAAATGGTTCGAGCATCTGATCGCGCACGCGCAGACGTTACAGGCCAGCGAACATCCGGTGGTGCTGGCTGGCGACTTCAACGTGGTACCGACCGATTTCGACATCTACAACACCCGTTCCTGGCTCAAGGACGCATTACTGCAGCCCGAAAGCCGCGCCTGCTTTCAACGGTTGCTCGAGCAGGGCTGGGTGGACGCACTGCGCACACTTCACCCGAACGAGCAGCTGTTCACCTTCTGGGATTACTTTCGCCGCCACTGGCAGAGCAATTCCGGGCTGCGAATCGACCACCTGCTACTCAACCCGGCGCTGGCTCCTTACCTGCAGAGCGCCGGTGTGGACACCTGGGTGCGCGGCGAGGATCACCCCAGCGACCACGCGCCTGCTTGGATCGAGCTGAGCAGCCGCAAGCGCAAACGCCATTAGCGGACAGCTGCTGGCGGGATTCGCCTGATGCAGGCTACACGCAGGCTTGGCGAGCTGCGCGCGCATTGTGCCAAGCGCATCTGGATGCAGATGCTCGGCTCCTGTTTCAAACCTTTAACAGTTCATCCATTACCACGCGGCACCTGTTGCCACGCAGGTTGCGCGGCAATTGCTGTCTGACGCCGGCACGCGAAGGTGTCTCGCCAGCGTTACAAATAGCGGTGGGGGCTTGTCCGCTATAAAACTTATCCTTTTGTTTTATATGAAAAAATATCTAGTGGCACAGTGCATGCTCAAGGCTCGATAACGCTCAGATGGATCGAGCCTGGGGATGTAAGTCATGAAGCGCCTGGTTATCTTCAACTACTGCATATTGGCGCTGGCCTGCGTGCTGCAGGCCAGCGTTCAGGCTGCCGATGGCGACGTGATCATCACCCGTGACGTACAACCGCGTGTTGCTACCCGGGCAGCGCTGGTACCGGATCCGAACCCACTTTCCGTGAACCCTGGTCGCTCGGTGGTCGATGCCACTGCCGAACTGGCCGATGGCGACTTCGCCAACGTTTCCAGTGGGCTGGCTTTGCCTGCGCAACTGCTTGGCAACTCGTTTGGCTACCAGGTGCAAGCGCCGCTGCAGCAATCGATGCCGGGACTCGGCGCGTCCCATAGCGGCAGCGGTGGCAACGGTGTGGCCTCGCAGGTCAACCGCAGCGTGCAGCAGGGCCTGCGGCCTCTGCAGATGCTGGGGGATCGCTGATATGCGCTCGTGCATTCTGCTCATAAGCCTGGCCCTGAGCGGGCTGGTTCAGGCTGACGATGTCGCGCGTATCGACGCAGCCGGATCCGCTTATCAGGGCAACCTCAGCGTCAACCAGGCTGCCGGCGATCTGCAGCAGCAGGCCAATGTGCGGGTCATCAGCGTGGGCGGGACAGGTGTTTCAGCCAGCACTGTGCGCCAGAGCATCGACCAGCTACCCGCTGGCAGCGCTGCCCGTAACACCCAGGCAAGTATCGACGGCAACGCCTTCAGCGGCGGTAACGGCGTGGTCGGCGTCACCCAGGCAGCCGGTGTCGGCAACCAGCAGGTCAACGTACTCAGCGTGACGTTGCTAGCCGCACCGCAAAGCCTGGACGACAGCGTGCTGGCGCAGAGCGTGACTCGCGCCGACAAATCCTTTTCAGCGACACCCGTCGGCGAGCGCCGGGCGCAGATGAGCAACGAGGCCTTCTCGGGAAGCCGTGGCGTCGTGCAGCTGAACCAGAGTTCCGGGATTGGCAATCGAACCGCCAATCACCTGAGCATCAGGGTTGTGGATTGACCCTAATCGAGCAAGGCCAACACTAAACCGCATGGAGAAACACGTCATGAAACTTTCAGTACTGCTCAGCCCTCTGGCATTCGCACTGGCTGCTGTTCTGGCCACCTCCGCCCACGCAACCCAACCAAGCAGCGGTGCTTCCAGCAACGCCAGCGGCGCCACGGCAAAGATTTCCGACACCCAGCTCAACTTCGGTAACCGTGTCACCAACCACGAGACCAAGAACAACGCCAGCGTCGACGGTTCGCTGCGTAATGCCTCCGGTAACGTAGGCGTCAACGTCGCGGCCGGCGACAACAACCAGCAGGCCAACGCGGCCGCCATTGCCACCGCCGACACCGCCTTCGTATTCGGTGTCGCGGTCGCCGGCTCCGGCGCCAATGCCACCACTGGTGTCGAGCAGCGGGCGTACTCCAACAACCTGACCAACTACGGCAACCCCAACAATGCGTCGGTCAATAACAGCGCCAACGGCGCAACCGGCAACCTGGGCGTCAACGTGGCGGCGGGTAACTACAACCAGCAGAAGAACGACACCACCATCGCTTCGTCTGAAACCGCCTATGTGGCCAACGCCTCGGCCACCGTGCTGCAGGCTTCCAACGGCAACGTGACCGATAACAACCAAGGCACTGTCTTCGAAGACGAGTCCGCCCTTGCCATGCAAACCAGCAGCTACGGCGGTTCCTGGTGGCCTCAGCCACAGCAGGAGAAAACGCCAAGCGTCAACAACGCCAGCCTGAGCGGTTCGCTGGCCGGCGTATCGGGCAATGTCGGCGTCAACATCGCAGCCGGTGGCGGCAACCAGCAAAGCAACAGCCTGACCATTGCCGCTGGCTGTAATGCCTGCGTCGCACGTTAAGGCCTGAAGCAGTCGACGATGCCGGGACCGCCCGGCATCGTTTTATCGGGGAACCACCATGGCTGGATTTCTTGCCAGGCGACTGCTGGGCTTGAGCTGCGTGACGCTATGTCTGGCCGCGACAGCTGCCGAGATGCGCATGGCTGTGTTGCCCGGCGGGGCGCTCGCCACCGTGCAGGTCGAGAGCATGCGTGAGCGGCGTTTCGCCAATCTGGTCGAGCAGAAGACCGACTTCAGCTGTGGCGCCGCTGCCATGGCGACGATTCTCAATCAGGCCTATGGCATGCAGCTGCAGGAGGAAGAGGTGATTCGCGGCATGTTGGCCAGCGCCGACGCCGAACAGGTACGCACCCAGGGCTTTTCCATGCTCGACATGAAGAATTACGCCAGCACCCTGGGCCTGCGCGCGCGGGGTTACCGGGTCGATGCCGAGCAACTGCAGAACCTGAAGATTCCCAGCATCGTGTTGCTCAACGTGCGCGGCTACAAACACTTCGTGGTGCTACAGCGCATCTACCGCGGCTACGCCTATGTCGGTGATCCGGTGCTGGGGCACAAGAAGATGCCGCTCAGCGAATTCAGCCAGGGCTGGAACGGGATTGTCTTCGCGCTGATCGGCCCGGGCTACAACCGCGCCAACGCGTTGCTGACACCGCCGGAGCCACTGACCGCCAAGACGCGCATCGATGGCTTCAGCCCGGTGAAAGATGCCGAGCTGATGGAGTTCGGCTTCATCCAGAGTGATTTTTTCTAACTGCCAGGGGAAGGGTCATGAACAGCAAGCTATGGCTGGCCGCGAGCATTCTTGCTGCGAGCCTGCCGGTGAGCGCCGCCAATCCGTTCCAACCTATAGAAGTCGCCGATCAGGAGCTCGCTCAGTTGCGCGGGCGCTACATATTGCCCGACCGCATCATCAGTTTCGGCGTGGTGATGAGCTCGACCTGGCAAAACAGCGCCGGACAAGTGATCGGCGCCGAGGTGGCGGTGAACGTCGCCAACGGCCAGGTGCAGCCGGCGCTGCAGGTTCGCGAGATCAGCTCGCTGGGCAATGGCGGCACCGTTGCCGCCGGAACCGGGGTGATCACCGGCGGCAACGGCCTGGATTCGGTCAATGGCATCGTGCAGAGCGTGCGTACCGCCGGCGATCTGAACAGCGGCCTGAATGACCTGCGCGTGCAGATCAGCACCGGTGACAATGGCGCAGCTAGCAGCGAAGGCCAGCCCTGGACCGGCAGCCAAGCGTTCGCCAACGCCGCCGGCACGGTAAACGTCAGCAGCCGCAGCGGCGGCATCAACATCGCCTTGCAGGCCGGGCAAGGGCAGGGCTTCAGCAGCCAGCAGATCGGCGGCGGGGTGGCCCAGCAAGCCGCTATCTCCGGCTCGATGAACGAGGTGCGCAACCTGGCGACCCTCAGCGTGGCGCTGCGCGACAACCCGCGCAGCCTCAATCTGGATACCTGTATCGAGCAACTTCGGGCCTTGCGCCCCCATGGCTATTGAGCAGTGCCAAGGTGGCACAAAGGATTGCGACTATGCGCCAGATGATCAGCGTTGCCATGCTGTTCGGTGTCGGCTTCAACACGGCTTTCGCGGCTGATCCGTCCCAGGTCGAGGCCCTGCAGCAGGAGCTGCAGGCACTCAGAACCCAGTACGAAACCCAGCAGAATGCGCTCAAGGTGCTCGAGCAGCGCCTGCGGCAGGTCGAAAGCCGCGCGCCCCAGGCCAGCAGCGGCCCGGCGCCATTGAGCCGCAGCGGCAACCAGCAGGTGGCCAGTAGCGGTAGCGGCTCGTCCGCCGGTTACGGGACGGCATTGAAGGATGACGCCGCGCCGCCGGCCAGCGTCGAGCACCTTTACCAGGAAGCCAGTGGTTTCTTCGGCAGCGGCACCTTCAGCCTGGAGCCGGGCATCACCTATAGCCACTACGACTCGCGCCAGTTATTCCTCAACGGGTTCCTGGCCCTGGATGCGATCTTCCTCGGCAATATCGGCGTCGATCAGATCAATGCCGACACCTTCACCTTCGATCTGACCGGGCGCTACAACTGGGCGCAACGCTGGCAGCTGGACGTCAATGCGCCGTGGGTCTACCGCGAAAGCACCTATCAGTCCGCTGGCGCCGGAGGATCCAGCACCTCGTTCAGCGAGGCGACCGTCAGCAGTGATGCACGTCTGGGTGATGTCAACGTGGGCCTCGCCTACAAGCTGCTGGACGAGAGTGAAGGCACACCCGACGTGGTGCTGAGCATGCGCGTCAAAGCGCCCACCGGGGTCGAACCCTACGGTATCAAGCTCGATAAGGTGGCCGGCAACGACAACCTGAGCATTCCCGAGGACCTGCCCACCGGCAATGGCGTATGGTCGGTCACCTCGGGCGTTTCACTGGTCAAGACCCTGGATCCGGCGGTCGTGTTCGGCAACTTCTCCTACACCTACAACCTGGAAGACAGCTTCGACGACATAAGCCCCCAGCGCGGGGTCAAGGTGCCGGGCAAGGTGGATCTGGGCAACTGGTTCCAATTCGGCCTCGGCGTCGCCTTCGCCCTCAACGAGCGGGCCAGCATGTCGATGTCGTTCAGCGAGCTGATCAGCCAGAAGAGTCGCATCAAGGCCGAGGGCCAAAGCTGGCAGACCGTCTCCGGCAGCGACGCCAACACCGCCTACTTCAACATCGGTATGACGTTCGCCGCCACCGACAAACTCACCGTGGTGCCCAACCTGTCGATCGGCCTGACGCCGGACGCGCCGGACTTCACCTTTAGCATCAAATTCCCTTACTACTTCTAGGCTCTGTACAGAGCCTAGTCGCCTTGGGCCACACGACTATTGCGCAGATTGTGTTTCTGCAGCAGCCGGTAAAAAGTCGGCCGCGACACGCCCAGGGAGCGGGCGGCGTGGCTCATGTTGCTGGCGAAGTGCAGCAGGGCGTCTTCCAGCGCCTTGCGCTCGGCATTGAGCAGGTACTCGTCGAGCGGGCGGCAGGGCGGTGTTATGGACGCCGCCAGGCCAATATCGTGCAGCTCGATCTCCCGCCCTTCAGCAAGAACCTGGCCGAGGCGCACACGATTGGCCAGCTCGCGCACGTTACCCGGCCAGTGGTGGGCGAGCAGGGCGGCGGTGGCTTCGCGGCTGAAGCGCCGCGGGCGACGGCCAATCTCTGCGGCATAGAGTTGCGAGAAGTGTTCGGCGAACAGGGCGATATCTTCCTTGCGTTCGCGCAGCGGTGTAGTGCGTACCTGCAGCACGTTGAGCCGGTAATAGAGATCTTCACGGAAGCGGCCTTTCTCGATGGCGTCTTCCAGGTTGATATGGGTCGCGGCCAACACTCGCACATTGGCGGTGATCGGCTTGCTCGAACCGACACGTTCGAAGGTCATTTCCTGCATAAAACGCAGCAGATTGGCCTGCATTTCCAAGGGTAGGTCGCCAATCTCGTCGAGAAAAAGGGTGCCGCCTTCAGCGGACTCGATACGACCGATCTTGCGCTGATGCGCGCCGGTGAAAGCACCTTTCTCATGGCCGAACAGCTCGGAGTGGATCAGGTGTTCGGAGATCGCCCCGCAGTTGATGGTCACGAAGGGGCCTTTGTTACGCCTCGATTGACGCTGGAGGCTGCGCGCCACTACTTCCTTCCCAGTGCCGCTTTCTCCGGTGATCAGCACCGGCGAGTCGCTGATTGCGAGTTTGCCGATCAGCTTGCATAGCGCCTGGGTAGCTGGGCTTTGCCCGACCATCAGCACATCGTCGATGGCGCTAGGCTTTGTGTCCGGGTGGCGCAAGCGGCCCATGCCGAACGCGCGGCCCAGGGTGCAGTGCATGCGAGCGATGTCGATGGGCAGGGTATGAAAGTCGAAAAACCATTCGTAAATGAAGTTGGCCAGCCCGGTGTTATGGCGCAGGTCTCCACTCATCACAGCGATCCATTCACTTCGGCTGTGATGAATCAGCTGTTTGATATGTTCAAGTTGGTTCAGGTGGTGAGACTGCAGGCAAATAACACAAACATCGTAACCTGGCTCGATCTTATTGTTCAGGCCGCTGCGTTCGACCAGCCAGCGTTCGCGCTGCAGTTCCTGAATAAGCGGTTCACAGTCGCTAACGGAGTCAACCATCAGCAGACGCCTGTGCGAATAATCCAGCGAACCTAGCATACGAACTCCTTGCCAGTATGGGCCGTCATGCAGTGCGTGCACCGTCGTTCCACGCTCACGGCATCGCGTCGCCGGAGGGCTGTGAGCCTGGTCGGCGATGGCGTCGAGGATTCGGTGCGGCGTACCGGCGCCAACAAGACGCCAGATTCTATCGTTATCGAACGCCCTACATAGGGCGCTTCTTGTTTTCTACGTTCTTATATATGCAGTTGTGCAGGTGTGTCGTTCAGACAAAGCTAGATTATCCGATGAGCATGAAGCTTGGAATATGTAGGCATCGCGTGTGGTATTAAAATTAGTCTTTCGAAATTGTCAGTCGTCTTACCTGTTTTTTATTTGGCGCCAGTTTAAAGATTCGTTGAAGTTGGTAAGTTGATAAGTTCACCAACTTCTCGGGAGCGTTATGTTCTTGGCGGCTTTTTAATTGGCGCTACCGGATTGAGCTGCCTGATCCATCTGGATCACGGCAGCGCTCCAAGCCCGACATGCTGATTATTTCTTTTGGAAATAAGCAAATGCATTTTGGATATTTGCAGCTATTTCGGCTGGCAAGGGAAAATGCTCGATTGCACAAATTTATTGATACAGGTCAAAGCCTTGCTTTAAAGGTGCCTTTTGAACACATCCCTCAGCGGCCAATTGGCCAGAACGCTTGCCGACAGTCAGCCCGGATCTGAGGAGCGCACGCGCGCCCGCGAGGGCGTGATCGATTACTTCGCCTGCCTGCTGCCCGTGCAGCTCGGTTTGCTGAAGGACTCGGGGCTGATGCCGGTGCGTGAAGTGTTTCCTGCAGCGCGCAGCACGGAACATCATGCCCTGCAGCTGGGTTACATGAGCCACGCGCTGGATTTCGACGACTACCATGCGACCTTCCGCGGCCACCCGACCACGGTGGTGCTGTCGACGCTGCTGGCCTTGCTCGCGAACCAGCCGTGCCTGGCGGTCGAGGATTTTCTCGATGCGTATGTCGTCGGCGTCGAGCTGGCTGGGCGTATGGGCAAGGCCATCGGTACCCGCCATTACGCCGCCGGGCTGCACAGCACCGCGACGCTGGGTGTGATCGCCGCGACCGGCGCTGCCTGCCGGCTACTGCGCCTGACGCCAGAGCAAAGCGAAATCGCCCTTGGCCTGGCCGCGACCCAGGCTTCGGGCCTGCGCGCCCAATTCGGCTCCGCGGCCAAGGCCCTGCATGCCGGCCTGGCCGCGCGGGGCGCCGTCAACAGCATCGAGTTGGCCCGGGCGGGTTTCGCCGCGCAGCGCCACGGCGTGCTGGAGGGATTTCTGGCTGCCCTGGGTTACGGCGTCGAACGCCCGGATGATCTGTTGGCCGGGTGGGGCGCCCCCTGGCGAATCATCGCGCCCGGCCTGGAATTCAAGCGCTATCCCACCTGCGGTGGAACCCACAGTGCGGCGGAGGCCGCGTTCGTGCTGCGTGAGCGGCTGGGCGCCGACCTGCATGCGGTGCAGCATATCGAGGTGAGTTTCCCGCCGGGCGCCGACACTGCGCCCAACATCATCGCGCCGGTCAATGGCGTGCAGGCGCGCTTCAGCCTCGAATACGTGATCGCCGATGCGCTGCTCAACGGCGCAATTTCCCTTGAGCGTTACGGCGAAGAACCGGTCGATACCCAGATCGCCGCGCTGGCTGCACGGGTGAGGCGCGTACCGGACCCGTGTGCGCCGGCCGATGAGCTCGATCCGGATCGCCGCTTTCACCGCGTCACGCTGTTCATGGCCGACGGCACGTCCCAAAGCCACTGCGTGACCCGCATGGAAACCGCCGCCGCACCCACCGATGTGCTGGCCAAGCTGCGCACCAATCTTCGATCCCTGCCCGAGGCGCGGCTGGCCGCGATCAGCGGGGATCTGCAACTCGCTGACGATGCCGCGCTGCATCGCCTGGCTTCACTCATCAGCTGTCAGTAAGGATTCGTTATGTCCGTGCAACCTGCTTCACCCCGTCAACTGCGCCTCGGCCTGTTCGTGCAGGCGCTGGGGCACCACGTGGGCGGCTGGCGTGCCGAGGGCGCGAAAGGCTCGCCCACCGACATCGACTGGTTCACCTGGATCGCCAAGAAGGCGGAAGAGGGCAAATTCGACATGTTCTTCGTTGGCGACGCCCTGGCCACCAGCGTGCACCGCCTGCCGTCGACCATGTCGCGCCTGGAACCGCTGACGCTGCTCTCGGCCCTGGCCGTGCAGACCAAACACATCGGCCTGGCCGCCACGGCTTCCACCACCTTCGACGAGCCGTTCCACCTGGCCCGCGCGCTGTGTTCGGTGGACCACATCAGCCGTGGCCGTGGCGCCTGGAACGTGGTCACCTCGTTCTCCCTCGACGCGGCGCGCAACTTCAGCCGTGAAGACCTGCCGTCCCACGCCGACCGCTATGAAATGGCCCGCGAGTTCCTCGATGTCGCCTTCAAACTGTGGGACGGCTGGGAAGAGGGCGCCATCGTCCGCGAGAAGGACACCGGCCGTTACTCGGACGAAAGCAAGATCCACCCGGCCAACCACAAGGGCAAGCACTTCCAGGTACAGGGCCCGCTGAACATCGCCCGTTCGCCCCAGGGCCGCCCGGTGATCATCGAGGCGGGTTCGTCGCCTGCAGGCCAGCAGTTGGCTGCGCAAACCGCCGAAGTGGTGTTCACCGCAGCGTCGTCGCTGGAGGAGGGCCAGGCCTTCTACCAGAGCCAGAAGCAGTTCGTGCGCGACGCCGGTCGCCAGCCCGACCACCTGCTGATTCTGCCGGGGGTGATGCCCATCGTCGGTCGCACCCGTGAAGAGGCCCAGGAAGTCTGGAACCAGCTCAACGAGCTGGTGGACATCGACAACGGCATCGAGCAGCTGTCGGCGCGTTTCGGCGTGGACATGACCGCCTATCCGCTCGACGGCCCGGTGCCGGAAATCCCCGCTACCGAAGGCAGCCAGAGCCGCGTCAAGCTGCTTACCGAGCTGGCCGCCCGCGAGAACCTGACCCTGCGCCAACTGGCAGCAGTGGCTGCCGGCTCGCGCGGTCACCGCGTGGTGGTCGGCACCGCCGAGGATATCGCCGATGACTTCCAGCACTGGCTGGAGCAGGGCGGCGCCGATGGTTTCAACATCATGCCGGCCGTGCTGCCCGACCAGCTCGAGCTGTTCGTCGAGCTGGTGATTCCAGAGCTGCAGCGCCGCGGCCTGTTCCGCACCGATTACCAATACAGCACGCTGCGGGAAAACCTCGGCCTGCCGTCCGTTGATGAAAACTTTGCCGCCGTTGCCCCGCTGGCAACCGAGAAGGAATAAGCCCATGAAACGTTCTGCACTGACTGCTGCCGCCTTCGCGCTGTTGCCCCTGACCGGCGCCTTGGCCGCCGACAAGGGCGTGCCCTTCAACGCCACCGCCAAGCCCGAGGCCGACGCCGCGCTGCATGACAGCCTGCCGGAAGCGATCAAGAAGCGTGGCAGCATCATCGCCGGCACCAACCCGAACACGCCGCCGACCACGTTCTACCAGGCCGACAACAAGACCCTGGCCGGGCGCGAGATCGACATCATCAGCGCGGTTGCCGATCGCCTCGGCGTGAAGCTGGACCTGCGTGACACCGGCGGCTTCGACAACATCATTCCGGGTCTGAAATCCGGGCGTTACGACGCGGCGATCTCCAACATCGACGCCAATGCCAAGCGTCTGGAACAGGTCGACTTCGTCGGCTACTACAACGCCTCCAAACTGGCCCTGGTCGGCCGTGCGGATTCCGACAAGGGGCCGTTCAACAGCTTTGCCGAGCTGTGCGGCCAGACGGTCGGCGCCGGCGCCGGCACGTCCCAGGTCACGCGCCTGCAGCAGGCCAGCGAGGCGTGCGTCGCCGATAGCAAGCCGGCCATCAAGGTGCCGATCTTCCCGGATCGCCCAGCCGGCGTGCAGGCGGTGATCAGCGGCCGCGTGCCGATGTTCTTCGGCCCGTACGAAGGTCTGCGCTACCAGGCAGGCCAGGTGAAGGCGCTGAAACTGGCCGGTGAGATCACCATCGAGGACACCATCGTGTCCATCGCCCTGGCCAAGGATTCGCCGCTGGGCAAGCCGATCCAAGCAGCGCTCAATTCGCTGATCAAGGACGGCACCTACCAGCAGATCCTCGACAAGTGGGAAATCGGCTTCGGCGCCGTCGAATCCGCCGGCCTCAACGCAGAAAACCTCAAATGAGCCAACGGCCTGACGACGACATCGCCGGGCTGCGCATCGTCAAGCACCGTCACTGGGGGCGCTGGTTCAGCGCCCTGATCGTGCTGTTGCTGCTGTCGCTGGTGGCCACTTCGATGGTCAACAACCCGCGTTTCGAGTGGGACGTGGTGGCGCAGAACCTGACGGAAGAGTCGATCCTCGCCGGCGTGCTGATGACCATCGAACTGACGGTCATCTCGGTGGTGTTCGGTTTCGCCGGCGGCACGCTGCTGGCTCTCATGCGGCTGTCTTCCAACCCGGTGCTGGTCAGCGTCAGCTGGGCCTACACCTGGTTCTTCCGCGCCGTGCCGATGCTGGTGCAGCTGTTTCTCTGGTACAACATCGCGGCGCTGTATCCGCAGCTGTCGCTGAGCCTGCCGCTGGTGGGCGAGGTGTGGAGCGCGGAAACCAACGAGATCATCAGCCCGTTCAGCGCGGCGGTGCTGGCCCTGGTGATTCACCAGTCCGCGTACGCGGCGGAAATCATCCGCGCTGGCATCCAGAGCGTTGGCCAGGGCCAGCTCGAAGCGGCCAAGGCCCTGGGCTACCGGCCTGGGCAAATCTTTCGCCAGACCGTGCTGCCCCAGGCCATGCGCACCATCCTGCCGCCGGCTGGCAACGAGGTGATCGGCCAGCTGAAAACCACCGCGGTGGTGTCGGTGATCGCCCTGCAGGACGTGCTTTATTCGGCGCAGATCATCTACCAGCGCACCTATGAGGTGATCCCGCTGCTGCTGGTCGCCACCCTCTGGTACCTGGTGATGACCTCGGTGCTGTCGGTGCTCCAGCATTACATCGAGGTGTGGTTCAGCCGCGGCAATGGCCCGGCGCGCAGCAGTTGGTTGCGCCGCAACAAGGTCACGCAGGAGGCCGAATCATGAGCGAGTCCATCCGCCTGCGTGGCATACACAAGCAGTTTTCCGGCAACACGGTGCTGCACGGCATCGACCTGGACATCGCCGCCGGCTCGGTGACGGTGATTCTCGGGCCGTCCGGTTCGGGCAAGTCGACCTTGCTGCGCTGCATAAATCACCTGGAAAAGCTCGACGGCGGCACCATCCACGTCGGCGACACGCTGATCGGCTATTGCCGCAAGAGCCAGGCACTCTACGAACTGCCGGAGAAGGCCGTCGCCCGGCAGCGTCAGCGCATCGGTATGGTGTTCCAGCAGTTCAACCTGTTCCCGCACCGCACGGTGCTGCAGAACATCGCCGATGCGCCGATCCGCATCCTCGGTCTGAAACGCGCCGAGGTGGAGGCGCGGGCCATGCAGCTGCTAGACCAGGTCGGCCTGGCGCACCGCGCACAGGCCTGGCCGCGGGAGCTGTCCGGCGGCCAGCAGCAGCGCGTGGCGATCGCCCGGGCGCTGGCGATGCAGCCCGACGTGATGCTGTTCGACGAGCCGACCTCGGCGCTGGACCCCGAGCTGGTCGGCGAAGTGCTGCAGGTGATGAAGCAATTGGCCCACTCGGGCATCACCATGGTGGTGGTCACCCATGAAATCGGCTTTGCCCGCGAGGTAGCGGACAACATCGTGTTCATGGACAACGGCAAGGTGGTGGAGGCGGGCGATGCCCGTGCCTTGCTGGACGACCCGCAGCATCCACGGCTGCGCGAGTTCCTGGCCAGCGTGCTGTGACGCGTCGCCTGGTGGTGAGCCTCTCGCTCATCACCAGGCGCATCGTCATTCCGCCCGGCCGGCGTGCACGGCCTGTAGGAATTCCGCCGCCAGGTGATGGGCCCAGGGCCTGGCGGTAAGCCCCGAGAGGTAGGCGCAATGGCTGCCGCGCGAGGTCACGGCCAGCAGCGTTCTTGGCAGGCGCGCCATGGCGTGTTCATGCTCGCGCACGTTGTCCGCCACGCAGACGGGATCGTCCTCGGCGTTGAGCACCAGCAGCGGCACACTGATCCGCTCCATCAGCGCCACCGGGTTGCAGCCGTCCAGGTAAGCCTGCCAACTGTTGTAGCCAGCACACTCGTACAGGTGCTGGTGAAACTCATCGAGGCTTTGCGCCTCCTCAAGCCGCGCCAGGCTTGGCCAGGCCGCCAGAGCCTCGCGGTTGCGCGTCACGAACTGGCGTACCAGCCTTCTCGCCATCACCCGGCTGTAGGGTGCTCGCGAGCGGGCGAACGCCACCTCGATGTCGTAACCCGGGCAATAGGCGAAGGCGCCGTGCAGCGGGGTGTCATCGCCTTGCTCGCCGAGGTAGCGCACCAGCAGGCCGGTACCGGCAGAGATACCGGCGGCGTAAAGCGGGGAGTGGGGGTGGCGTTCGCCGATCCGACGCAATTGCTCGCGCAGATCCTCGGTGTCGCCCAGGGTGTTGAAGCGCGGGCTGGTCAGCGGCAACTCGCCGTGGCCGCGACGCTCGCACAACACGATTCGCCAGCCGGTGAGGCGCTGCATGTCCCGCACGAACACACGCATGCTCTGCGGTGTACCGGTGATGGTGTGCAGCACTGCCAGGGTCGGCGTATGGGCTGGCAAGTCGGCGCCCAGCCAGTGCAACGCCGTGGTACCACCATCGCTCATGCGCAGCGTCTCGACCCGGTCGTAGGTCAGGCGAGGGGAGAGCGCTTCCTGGATACCGGCGACGAAAATCTGCAGGTGCCCGTTGACGGCCCAGGGCGTGGCCCAGAAGCGCTGCGTCAGGCGTGGCAGCCTGGCGAGCAGCTCGGCATTGTGGGCGTTGGCCTGATAGATCAGCTGAGGGCGACGCGCGACGACGCCCAGGTAGTAGGCGGCGAAGCCAATCAGAAGTACGCACAGCGCGACCATCGCGGTTGTCATTCAATGCTCCCATGAGCGTCGTCAGCCGGGCAATCTTACCGGCTGCGGCGCCGGACTGCCGCATGGTCTGGGTTAATGAAGGCGGGTGAGGGCAGTGACAGCGCGCTATCTGCCCAACCCAAAGGCCAGATCGAGCGCCCAGATGGGTCGGAATTGCTTGCCTGATGCTTTAAACTAGCCGGTTACCGTAAGAACCGTCATGGCCATAGCCATGAAGGGCTTCAAACCTTCAAATATGTGTGGTGAAGATGACCAAGCCTTTCATTTCGCTGTGCCCGGAAATCACTCGGGCACATGCGCTGAAGCTGATGGACTGGTTGGAAGATGATCGCGTTACCTGCTACCTGAGCGATTCACGCGATGTTTCCCGGTCCATCGAACACGCCATCGATCGGACGCAATTGCCGATCCTGACCCATTTGTTCAACCGCGATGGCCGTTTCTTCATGGCCTATGACCGGTACGACGAGCCGGTGGGCTTCGTCCGTCTGATCAAGAATGGCCCCGAGTGCGAGATCGTCCTGGCCATCGGCGACAGCGAAAAATGGGGCCGCAACCTCGGCACCCGCACCATCCGCGAAGGCATGAAGCTGGCGTTCCTCGACATGCGCGCCGGGAAGCTCATCGCCAAGATTCACCCGGACAACCAGCGCTCGCAGAAAGCCTTTCTGCGCAGCGGCTTCGAACTCGAGAGCCAAACACCGACCATGACCTCATGGGCCATGACGGCCGGGCGCTACCTGCAGCTACTGCGCGAAGATGCCTTCCGCGATGCACCCGGGATCTACATCACCGAAATGGACAAGGCCAAGCTCGACAACCTGATCGCTCTGGAGGAAGGCCCGGTCGTCCAACTCGAACACGAGCTCGAACGCGCTATTGTCGTCGAGCCGAACCAGGTGCCCAGCACCGTCGTCACGATGAACACCAGAGCCCTGGTGCAACTGGACGACGAAGAGATCGAAGTGGCCGTGGTTTACCCCGAAGAGGCCAACAGCAGCGCCGGCAAGCATTCAGTGTGCTCCGACCTCGGCGCTGCCATCCTGGGCTATCAGGAAGGCGACGCCATCGACTGGCGCATCGCAGGCCGCACGCGGCAGATCGAGATCAGGAAAGTGCTTTATCAGCCGGAGGCGGCGGGCGACTATCACCTGTAGCGCCAGATTGAAGTCCGTGTCGCTGCATGGCGGGTGAATAGAAGAGCCACAGGGAAGTGGCTCAGCTGGGAAGCAGAGTGAGGTGCAAGTTGAATGAGCGTGACCGTTCGCCATACTTAATTTAACATAATATACATTATACGAACCAATGTACTGAGCAATGCCAGCCGTTCTCCTGCCAGATTCTCGTAATCATCCGCTGCAAACTCACTGCGTAATCGTCAGCCCCTTCAAGTAGCCGCTGCTCATGCAGAACACTCTAGTTTGCGAAGATGCTCTCCATTTGCGTGCACACGGTACTTGGACGGCTTTGCAGATATGGCTGTCGAAGATGCCACGGCTGACGCTCTGCTTTCAGCTCGCGTTGTGCCTGAGAAATATCGTGGGTCGTCCGCCAGGACCTGGCGCTACGTACGGCACCAGATGAACACGTTCCAGACCCCGCATAGCGAGCTGCCGGGTTGTTCCAGATCTGGAACGGTGTGTAATCCCGCACCGATGCCGTCGCCATGACGGCATCGGCCTTTCACGCTACAGGATCAGGCTGCCAATGACCGCCAGGATGAACGCGATGCCACCGAGCAATGTTTCCATTACTGTCCAGGTCTTGAGCGTGGTCTTTTCGTCCATTTCCAGAAAGCGGCTGACCAGCCAGAAACCCGAGTCGTTGACGTGGGACAGCACGGTGGCGCCGCCGGCGATAGCAACCACGATAAAGCACAGGTCGAACTCGCTCAGCCCAGGTGTGGCGGCAACCATCGGCGCCACCAGTGCGGCCGTGGTGGTGAGTGCCACGGTTGCCGAACCCTGGGCCACGCGCAGCGCCGCGGAGATCACGAACGCCGCAAGGATGACCGGCATACCAGTGTCCGAAAGCGTGGCAGCCAGCGCGTCACCGATACCGCTGGTACGCAGCACGCCACCGAACATGCCCCCTGCCCCTGTCACCAGAATGATCGAGCAGATAGGACCGAGGGCGCCTTCGCAGACCTTCTCCAGATGCTGACGGCTGTGGCGGCCGCTGAAGGCGATCAATGCGAACAGCACGGTGATCAGCAGTGCCACCGGGGTTTTGCCGAGCATGCGCAGGAATTGCACCCAGCTGCTGCCGCCATCCACGGCTCCGATGACGGTCAGGGTATTGAGGCCGGTATCCAGGAAGATCAGCACCAGCGGCATCAACAAGATGGTCAGCACCAGCGAGAACGCCGGCGGTGCTACGTTGGTATCGCGCGGCACGTCGGTCAGGAAGCTGGCTGGCAGTTTCAGGTCATAGCGCTTGCCGGCCCACAGGCCGAACAGATAGCCGCCGAAATACCAGGTTGGCAGCGCGATGATGGTACCGACGATCACCAGCAGGCCAATGTTGGCGCCCAGCAGCTCGGCCGCGGCGACCGGGCCGGGATGCGGCGGCACCAAGGCGTGCATGGCGGCGAAGGCGCCAGCGGCTGGCAAGGCGTACTTGAGGGTCGAACCACCGAAGCGCTTGGCCACGCTGAAGATGATCGGCAGCATCACGATCAGGCCTGCATCGAAGAAGATCGGAAAGCCGAACAACAACGAAGCCACACCCAGGGCAAACGGTGCCCGGTGTTCCCCGAACTTGTTGATCAGCGTATCGGCCAGCACCTGGGCACCGCCGGTTATCTCCAGCAGCCGGCCAATCATCGCGCCGAGGCCGACCAGCAAGGCCACCGCTGCGAGCGTGGTGCCGAAGCCGCCAAGCAGCGTCGGGACGATCTTGTCGAAGGGAATCTGCGTTGCCAGTGCGGTGATGATGCTCACCAGCACCAGTGCCAGAAAGGCATGCAGGCGGAAGCGGATGATCATCAGCAATAGCAGCAGGACGGCGCCGGCTGCGATGGACAGCAGCGGCCCGGCGCCAAGGGTGGTGGTCACCTCATTCATGGTGAGCGCCCTCCTCTATGCCTGCAGCATGGGATAGGAAGTACGGTGCAGCCTGATGGTTGGTATTCATGTCGCCTCCACTTGTCTTTGTTATGGGAGATGCATGGGGTCGTTACGGTCAGCGGTCGTCGTTGGAAGTCCGCCACCAGTCAGCGGCCTTGCGGCCAAGGGTATCGATGGGTTGTGTGGCATCCAGCACCAGGGTCGAAGGCTCACCGTGAGGCGGCTCCAGGGTGGCGAACTGGCTGTCGATCAGGCTGGCGGGCATGAAGTGCCCCGGGCGATTGCCGACACGCTGCGCGGCTTCCTCACGGGACAGTTCGAGGAACACGAAGCCCAGGCCAGGCACGGCTTCGCGCAGCCGGTCGCGGTACTTGCGCTTGAGCGACGAGCAGGTCAAGACGGGATGCGGGTGGGCCTCGAGCGCGCTGACCAGCTCCTGGCCGAGGCGGCTCAGCCAGTCGGCACGGTCGTCGTCGTCGAGGGGAATGCCGGCGCTCATCTTTTCGATGTTGGCAGGCGGGTGAAATTGGTCACCTTCGATCAGGTAACCGCCGACATGGTTGGCGATCGATTCGCCGACGCAGCTCTTGCCGCATCCGGATACGCCCATGACGACTACTGCGGTTATCGGTTTGCTCATCGTGCAACTCCAGCAGAAGACAGCGCTATCTTTGGCGAGTAAAACAATACGCGAGACAGCGGCTTCAGATGTTGTAACTGTTATTCGCCGGTTCCAGCTGCTCAGAGGTGGCAAGCGCATCGTGCTCGATTGCCAAACTCCTGAGACAGCGCTACCTTAACCAGCAACTCTGGCCGATGACAACCCCTGGCGATGAAATCCCCGACGCACAGCAACTCCCGCACCCTAGGTATGCCGACCCTGGCACAGGTCGCCGAACGCGCCGGCGTATCGACCATCACGGCCTCGCGGGCGCTGCGCGGCGTGGCTACCGTGGGCGCCGATCTCGCCGAGCGAGTGCGCAAGGCCGCCGATGAACTGGGTTACGTGGCCAACCCCGCGGCACGAACCCTGGCATCGGCGCGCAGCACCTCGGTCGTGGTGCTGATTCCCTCGCTCTCCAACCAGCTGTTCATCGAACCGCTGGACGCCATTCACGAAGTGATGCGGCCACGTGGCATTGAGGTGCTGATCGGTGATTACCACTACTGCCGGGACGAGGAAGAACGACTGGTGCGCAACTACCTGCCGTACCGACCGATGGGCATGCTGCTGACCGGCTTCGACCGCACCGAAGGCACCCGACACCTGCTCAGCGCCAGCCGTATTCCCTGCGTGCACATGATGGAGTTGAGCGATGCGCCGGGTATCGCCAGCGTCGGGTTTTCCCAGCAGGCGGCCGGTGAAGCCGCGGCCAGGCATCTGTTGCAGCAAGGTCGCAAGCGGCTCGCCTATGTGGCGGCCCAGCTGGACCCGCGGGTGATGCAACGCGGCGAAGGGTTTCGCCGCGCCTTGCAGGCCGCCGGCGTCTACGACCCGGCCCTGGAGCTGTTGCATCCCCTGCCCTCGTCCATCGGCCTGGGCTGCCAGCTGTTTCGCGATTTGATGCAGCGCCATCCGGATGTCGACGGCATCTTCTTCTGCAACGACGACCTGGCCCAGGGCGCGTTGTTCGAAGCACAGCGCTGCGAGATGGCGGTGCCGGGGCGCGTGGCGATGGTCGGTTTCAACGACCTGCCGGCTTCGGCGCACACCGTGCCGCGGCTGTCGTCGATCCATACGCCGCGCACTGAGGTCGGTCGCGAAGCCGCCAACCTGCTGCTGAAAATGCTCGACGGCCGTCCTGCCACGCCCAACATCGACCTGGGTTTCGAACTGCGGGTGCGTGAGAGCAGCTAGGCGCGCGGTCATCAAATCGCAACGGATGGCCGCCATGATCGGTACCCGACACAAGGACGTGTTACCCCAGAAAAAAGCCCGGTCAGTGCCGGGCTTCTTTCGTTCAGGGGCGGATCATTCCAGCGTCAGGGCGACGCGACCACGATCGGGACAGGCTTCCATATGGCGGTGCGCGTCGGCGAATTCCTCGAAGGTGAAGGTCCGGTCGATACGCGGCTTGAGCAGGCCATCGGCGGTGAGCATGTTGATGTGATCCAGCGCGCGCTGCACCGCGGCGTGATCCTGCTCGATGCCCAGTTCCGAGTGCCCGGTGAAGTCCAGCACGCAGTGACGGAAGAACTGCAGATGCTTCTTGAACGCGGCGCAGGCCGGGAACGCGGTGTCGTTGCCACCATTGAGGCCGTAGAGAATCAGCTTGCCGCGGGTGGCGGCCACGTCACCGAGCAACTTGAGCTGCTGGCCGGCGCAATGGTCGAGAATCACCTCGGCGCCCTTGCCTTCGGTGTAGCGCTCGACCTCGAGCACCAGATCCTGCTCTTCGGTGAAGATGATCTTGTCGGCGCCCAGCTCGCGCAGGAATTCACGGCTACCCGGCACGCTGGTCGACACGATGACGTTGGCGCCCAGCGCCTTGGCCAGTTGCACCGACTGCGGCGCCAGGCAATGGCAGGCCTCGGTGATCAGCACGTGCTGGCCAGCCTTGAGCTTGGCCAGGTCGACCATCGCGAAATAGGCGAACAGCAGGCCGGTGTAATGGATGCTGGCTTCGGTCGGGCTGAGCACGTCCGGGTAGCGGGTCAGCGCATAGCGCGGCACCACCACCACGTCACCCCAGGTCGGGTAACGGTTGGGCGTGTTCGCCGGGAATGCGGCGACCGGCGTGCCGACAGGGAGGTCGTCAACACCCTCGCCCACGGCTTCTACGATACCGGCCAGCTCGGAGCCGACACCGGAGGGTAATTTGGCTTCTTCGGACGCCAGGTTCTGGCGCCACAACACATCGCCCCAGCTGACGCCAAGCGCCTGGACACGTACCAGCACCTCCCCGGCGTTCGGAGTGGGTGTCGGCATTTCTTCGCACTGCAATACGCTGGCGTCGCCGAACTTGTGGAAACGGATCATGCGGGACATCGTCAACCTCAACTGATCGCGGACTGGGTCATTCAATGGACTCGACTTTATCTGCAGACCTTATGTCACACCACCCGGCACGAGTAATAGTCGTCATGCCTCGCGGTGATATAGGCCGCCAGAACGTGTGGTTATGCCGATATGCCGGTGTCTTTCCCAATACGCTCAAGTGCTCGTACTATTGGCGCACAAGGCTCTCACTAGCGTCCCGCTCTGGCAAGCCCGCACATTTGGAACCCGGATGAACCGCAACGACCTGCGACGTCTCGATCTCAACCTGCTGATCGTGTTCGAAACGCTGATGCATGAGCGCAGCGTGACCCGTGCGGCCGAGAAACTGTTTCTTGGCCAGCCCGCGATCAGCGCGGCGTTGTCGCGTCTGCGCAACCTGTTCGACGACCCGCTATTCGTGCGCACTGGCCGCAGCATGGAGCCCACCGCCAGGGCCCAGGAAATCTTCGCCCTGCTCTCGCCGGCGCTGGACTCGATCTCCACGGCGGTCAGCCGTGCCTCCGAATTCGACCCGGCCACCAGCAATGCGGTGTTTCGCGTCGGCCTGTCGGACGATGTCGAATTCGCCCTGCTCCCAGCCCTGCTGCGCCGCCTGCGCTCCGAGGCGCCCAACGTGGTGCTGGTGGTGCGCCGCGCCAACTACCTGCTGATGCCCAACCTGCTGGCTTCCGGCGAGATATCGGTAGGCGTCAGTTACACCGAAGAGCTGCCGGCCAACGCCAAGCGCAAGACTCTGCGGCGCAGCAAGCCCAAGCTGCTGCGCGCTGATGCCATCCCCGGCAAGCTCAGCCTCGATGAATATTGCGCCCGCCCCCACGCCATGGTGTCGTTCGCCGGCGACCTCAACGGTTTCATCGATGATCAGTTGGCACGCTTCGACCGAACCCGCAAGGTGGTGCTCGCCGTGCCGCAGTTCAACGGCCTTGGCACCCTGCTCGCCGGTACCGATCTGATCGCCGTGGTGCCCGACTACACCGCATCCGCGCTCACCGCCGCCGGTGGCCTGCGCGCCGAGGACCTGCCTTTCGAGAGCGACAGTTTCGAAATGTCCATGGCCTGGCGCGGCGCCCAGGACAACGACCCGGCCGAGCGCTGGCTGCGCTCGCGCATTCAGATGTTCTTTGGTGATCCTGACAGCCTGGAATAAGCGAAGTCGCTCCGCCATTTGGACTAGACCAAATAGATAGCTAGCTTTCTATTTATATTCCATTGGGCAATATCATCATTGGTGATGATATTTATCTTCGTGTCGTTCGATTCGTTCAGAAATGTTGCAGCGACCAGACTCCGCCTCCATCACTTCTCTCCTCCTGGCGGATCTCAATCATGGAACAGCCCACTACAAGACTCTGGCAATTTCCCCTCGCCCTTACCGCCGCCCTGGTGCTCGCCGCCTGTGGCAAGAGCCAGGAAACCGCACAGCAGATGCCTACCCCCAAGGTCAGCGTGGCCGAAGTCATCGAACAGCCCCTCAACGAGTGGGACGAGTTCACCGGCCGCCTCGAAGCGCCGGAGTCGGTGCAGATCCGCCCGCGGGTGTCCGGCTTCATCGACAAGGTGAGCTTTACCGAAGGCGCCCTGGTGAAGAAAGGCGACCTGCTGTTCCAGATCGACCCGCGGCCCTTCCAGGCCGAGGTCAAACGCCTGGAAGCCCAGCTGCAGCAGGCTCGCTCCAACCTGGCCCGCACCAGCAAGGAAGCCCAGCGTGGCGAACGCTTGCGTGAAAGCAACGCGATTTCCACCGAGCTGGCCGAAGCGCGCAAAACCGCCGCCGAGGAAGCCAAGGCCGCGGTGGCCGGCATCAAGGCCGAACTCGACAACGCCCGCCTGAACCTCAGCTTCACCCGCGTCACCGCGCCCATCGATGGCCGCGTCAGCCGCGCCGAAGTGACTGCCGGCAACCTGGTGACCGCCAGCGAATCGCTGCTCACCTCGCTGGTCTCCACCGACAAGGTGTACGCCTACTTCGACGCCGACGAGCGCGCCTTCCTCAAGTACACCGAACTGGCTCGCAAGGCCGGCCATGACAGCCGCGGCAAGAGCCCGGTCTACCTGGGCCTGTCCAATGAAGCCGGCAACCCGCACTTGGGCCAGCTGGACTTTCTCGACAACCAGGTCAACCCGCGCACTGGCACCATCCGGGGCCGCGCCGTGTTCGACAACCGTGACGGCCAATTCACCCCGGGCCTGTATGCGCGCCTGAAGCTGGTGGGTAGCGACACCTACGACGCCATGCTGATCCAGGACGTCGCCGTCGGTACCGACCTGGGCAAGAAGTTCGTGCTGGTACTTGGTGACAACAACACCGTGGCCTATCGCTCCGTGGAGCTGGGGCCCAAGCTCGAAGGACTGCGCATCGTCCGCAGTGGTCTGGCCAAGGGCGACCGCGTGGTGGTCAATGGCCTGCAGCGCGCGATACCGGGCAGCACCGTGGACCCGCAGAGCGTACCGATGGCCGACGAGAAAACCCTGGCGACGCTGGAAAAGCAGCGCAAGGCCGTAGCCTCGGCGCGCAATGACGAACCCCTGAAGGTCAGCCTCAAGTAACA
Organism: Phytopseudomonas straminea; assembly: GCF_900112645.1. GTDB lineage: Bacteria > Pseudomonadota > Gammaproteobacteria > Pseudomonadales > Pseudomonadaceae > Aquipseudomonas > Aquipseudomonas straminea. The sequence continues at coordinate 272,228 of NZ_FOMO01000005.1, forward strand.
CCGGCCCTCGCCCTCTCCCACTTCCTACCCGAGAACCTGCTCGCGCCGCCCATGGCGTGGGCAGGCTGGGCTGTGCCCGCATCAAAAGGACATTAACGATGAACTTCTCGCAGTTCTTCATCCAGCGGCCGATCTTTGCCGCCGTGCTCTCGCTGATCATCCTGATCGGCGGTGCCATCTCGCTGTTCCAGCTGCCGATCAGCGAATACCCGGAGGTGGTGCCGCCCACCGTGGTGGTGCGTGCCGATTTCCCCGGCGCCAACCCCAAGGTGATCGGCGAAACCGTGGCTTCGCCGCTCGAACAGGCCATCGTCGGCGTCGAGGGCATGCTCTACATGTCGTCCCAGGCGACCAATGACGGCCGCATGACGCTGACCATCACCTTCGCCCTTGGCACCAACCTGGATACCGCCCAGGTGCAGGTGCAGAACCGCGTGACCCGAACCATGCCGACGCTGCCCACCGAAGTGCAGCGCCTCGGCGTGACGGTCGACAAGGCGTCGTCGGACATGACCATGGTCGTGCACCTGACCTCGCCCAACGACGCTTACGACATGCTCTACCTGTCCAACTACGCCTCGTTGAACATCAAGGACGAGCTGGCCCGCCTCGATGGCGTAGGCGACGTGCAGTTGTTCGGCCTCGGTGACTACTCGATGCGCGTGTGGCTGGACCCGGACAAGGTCGCCTCCCGTGGGCTGACCGCCACCGATGTGGTCAACGCCATTCGCGAGCAGAACCGCCAGGTAGCGGCCGGCTCCCTGGGCGCGCCACCGGCGGCCAGCGACAACAGCTTCCAGCTGTCGATCAATACCCAGGGCCGTCTGGTCAGCGAGGAAGAGTTCGAGAACATCGTGGTGCGCGCCGGCGAGAACGGCGAGATCACCCGCCTCAAGGACATCGCCCGCATCGAGCTGGGCTCCAAGCAATACGCCCTGCGCTCGCTGCTCAACAACAAACCCGCCGTGGCCATGCCGATCTTCCAGCGCCCGGGCTCCAACGCCATCGCCATTTCCGATGCGGTGCGCGAGCGTATGGCCGAGCTCAAGCAGAGCTTCCCGGAAGGCGTGGATTACGAAATCGTCTACGACCCGACCATCTTCGTACGCGGCTCCATCGAAGCGGTGGTGCACACCCTGCTCGAAGCCATCGTGCTGGTGGTGCTGGTGGTGATCCTGTTCCTGCAGACCTGGCGCGCCTCGATCATTCCCCTGGCCGCCGTACCGGTGTCGCTGATCGGCACCTTCGCGGTCATGCACATGTTCGGCTTCTCGCTCAACGCCCTGTCGTTGTTCGGGCTGGTATTGGCCATCGGTATCGTGGTGGATGACGCCATCGTCGTGGTGGAGAACGTCGAACGGAACATCGGCCTCGGCAAGACGCCGCTGGAGGCGACCCGCCAGGCCATGAAGGAAGTCACCGGGCCGATCGTCGCCACCGCTCTGGTGCTCTGCGCCGTGTTCGTGCCGACCGCGTTCATCTCCGGCCTCACCGGGCAGTTCTATCAACAGTTCGCGCTGACCATCGCCATCTCCACGGTGATCTCGGCCTTCAACTCGCTGACCCTGTCGCCGGCGTTGGCAGCGGTGCTGCTCAAAGGTCATCACGAGCCCAAGGACCGTTTCTCGATGGTGCTCGACAGGCTGTTCGGGCGTTGGCTGTTCAACCCCTTCAACCGCGTGTTCGAGCGGGCCAGCCATGGCTACGTCGGCACCGTGCGCCGTGTGGTGCGCGGCAGCGGCATCGCGCTGATCATCTACGCGGGGCTGATGGGGCTGACCTACCTGGGCTTTTCCAGCACACCGACCGGCTTCGTGCCGCCCCAGGACAAGCAGTACCTGGTGGCCTTCGCCCAGTTGCCGGACGCCGCCAGCCTGGATCGCAGCGAAGCGGTGATCAAGCGCATGTCGGACATCGCCGCCAAGCACCCCGGCGTGGAAAACACCGTGTCGTTCCCGGGTCTGTCGATCAACGGCTTCACCAACAGCCCGAACAGCGGCATCGTGTTCGTTACCCTCAAGGACTTCGACCAGCGCAAGGACGCCTCGCTGAGCGCCAACGCGATTGCCGCCGACCTCAACGGCCAGTTCTCCAGCATTCAGGAAGCCTACATCGCCATCTTCCCGCCACCGCCGGTGATGGGCCTGGGCACCATTGGCGGCTTCCGCGTGCAACTGCAGGACCGTGGCAGCCTGGGGTACGAAGAACTGTACAAGCAGACCCAGAACATCATCGCCAAGAGCCGTAACGTATCGGAGCTGGCCGGATTGTTCACCAGCTACCAGGTCAACGTGCCCCAGGTGGAAGCCAACCTCGACCGCGAGAAAGCCAAGACCCACGGCGTGGCCATCGATGACATCTTCGACACCATGCAGGTCTACCTCGGCTCGCTGTACGCCAACGACTTCAACCGTTTTGGCCGTACCTACCAAGTCAACGTGCAGGCCGACCAGCGCTTCCGCCTGGATGCCGAGCAGATCGGCCAGCTGAAGGTGCGCAACAACCGTGGCGAGATGATCCCGCTGTCGACCTTCGTCAAGGTCAGCGACACCTCCGGCCCCGACCGGGTGATGCACTACAACGGTTTCATCACCGCGGAGATCAACGGTGCGGCAGCACCCGGCTACAGCTCCGGCCAGGCCGAAGCGGCGATGGCCAAGCTGCTCAAGGAAGAACTGCCCAACGGCATGAGCTACGAGTGGACCGAGCTGACCTACCAGCAGATCCTCGCTGGCAATACCGCGCTGTTCGTGTTCCCGCTTTGCGTACTGCTGGCCTTCCTGGTGCTGGCCGCCCAGTACGAAAGCTGGAGCCTGCCGCTGGCGGTGATCCTGATCGTACCGACTGTGCTGCTGTCGGCCATCACCGGGGTGATCCTGTCCGGCGGTGACAACAACATCTTCACTCAAATCGGCCTGATCGTACTGGTCGGCCTGGCGTGCAAGAACGCGATCCTGATCGTCGAGTTCGCCAAGGAGCAGCAGGAGCGCGGCCTGGATCGCGTCGCCGCGGTGCTGGAAGCCTGCCGCCTGCGCTTGCGGCCGATCCTGATGACCAGCTTCGCCTTCATCATGGGTGTGGTGCCCCTGGTCATCTCCAGCGGCGCTGGTGCGGAAATGCGCCACGCCATGGGTGTTGCGGTGTTCAGCGGCATGCTTGGCGTGACCTTCTTCGGCTTGCTGCTCACCCCGGTGTTCTATGTGCTGATTCGCGGCTTCGTGGAAAAGCGCCAGGCGCGTAAACAACAGGCCCGTCTGCAGGAGACCCAAGCATGAATTCGATGACTCACCTCGTGCCACGTACGCTGCTGATCACCGCCCTGGCGTTGGCCATCAGCGCCTGCGCGGTCGGCCCGGACTACCAGGCGCCGCAGGACGCCACCGTGGTGTCGGCGCAAGCGGCCCAGGGCCGCTATGACACCGCCCGCTTCGAGGCGCAGTGGTGGCAGCAGTTCGATGACCCGACCCTCAACCAGCTGGTCGAGCAGTCGCTGCAGGACAACCGCGAGCTGCGCGTGGCCTACGCCCGCCTGCGCGCCGCCCGGTCGATTCGCGACGACGTCGCCAACGACCGCCTGCCCACCGTGACCAGCCGAGTCAGCAGCGAGATCGGCAAGGCCCAGCAGCCCGGTGTGACCGAGCAGCGGGTCAATGCCGAGCGTTATGACCTGGGCCTGGACATGGCCTGGGAACTCGACCTGTTCGGGCGCATCCAGCGGCAGCTGGAAGCCAGCGAGGCGCAGGTCGAGGTGGCTCAGGCCGACTACCAGCAACTGCAGGTCAGCCTGATCGCCGAGCTGGTCGACGCCTACGGCACCTTGCGTGGCGCCCAGTTGCGCGAAAGCATCGCCCGCTCCGATCTGCAGAACCAGCAGTCGTCGCGGGACATCATCGAGCGTCGCCGTGAAGTCGGCATGGGCAGCGAGCTGGACGTACTGCGCTCCGACGCCCGCCTGGCCGCTACCGAAGCGACGATTCCGCAACTGCAGGCGCAGCAGGTACGGGCGCGCAACCGCATCGCCACCCTGCTCGGCCAACGTCCGGAGCAACTCAGCGTGGACCTGGCGCCGCGTCCGTTGCCGGCCATCGCCAAGGCGCTGCCGATCGGTGATCCGGGCGAGCTGCTGCGCCGCCGGCCGGACGTACGCGCCGCCGAACGCGAGCTGGCGGCAGCCACTGCTCAGGTCGGCGTGGCCACGGCGGACCTGTTCCCGCGGGTCAGCCTGTCCGGCTTCCTCGGCTTTACCGCCGGGCGCGGCTCGCAACTCGGCTCCTCGGCAGCGCGCGCCTGGGGCGTGGCACCGACCATCAGCTGGGCCGCGTTCGACCTGGGCAGCGTCAGGGCCCGCCTGCGCGGCGCCGAAGCGGATGCGGACGGCGCCCTGGCAAGCTACGAGCAGCAGGTGCTGCTGGCCCTGGAAGAATCGGAGAACGCCTTCAGCGACTACGGCAAACGCCAGCAGCGCTTGCTGTCGTTGGTGCGCCAGTCCGAGGCCAGCCGCGCCGCTGCCGCCCAAGCCGCGTTGCAGTACCGCGAAGGTACGGCGGATTTCCTGGTGCTGCTCGACGCCGAACGTGAACGCCTGGCGGCTGAAGACAGCCAGGCCCAGGCCGAGGTCGAGCTTTACCAGGGTATCGTTGCCATCTACAAGGCCCTGGGCGGCGGCTGGCAGCCGGCCACCTGAGTACCCCATTCCCTCCCGGCCGCATCGCCGGCCCCCTGCCCCACGCGGACGCCCCTCTGCGTGGGGATTTTTTTGGATGCGTGAAAGCGCGCGCACTGTTGTTGTGGGAACGGGCCATGCCCGTGATTTCCCGCGCATGGACTGGGCGTCCCCGCACGCTCCCACAGATAGTGGTCAGGCATGGTCTTCAACTGCCCCCTATACATGCCTGCAAAAATGATGGTTTGCATCGGAATCCTCGATTGCCCGGCACGCTGCCTTCCGGTACAAACGGCACCTTGTCGCCGTAGGCCTTCCCTCCTGGAGAATTTCATGTCCCGCCCCGCCCCGCTGTTGCTGCTGATCGCCCTGGCCAGCGTCCTGATGCTCGCCGGTGCCCTGATTGCCCAGCATGTATTCGGCTGGGAACCCTGCACCCTGTGCGTGCAGATCCGCCTGTGGCTGTGCCTGACCGCCGCAATCGCCTTGCTGCTGAGCGCCGCCTCGGCGGCGCGCCAGACCTGGCTGACGGTGCTGCTGTGGCCGCTGCTGCTGGCCGCCAGCGGCATGGCGCTGATCGACAACGCCCATGTCACCCTGATCGAAGTGGGCATCATGGAAAGCTTCAGCTGCTCGCCCTTCCCGTTCTATTACCAAGTGCTGCCGTTGCACGAGTACTGGCCGGGCGTGTTCATGAGCGGCGGCGTGTGCGGCATGAACGATTACAAGATTCTCGGCCTGCCTTTCACCGTATGGACGCTCGCCAGCATCGCCGCGCTGTTTGCGTTGGTGCTGACCACCCTGTGGCGCAGCATTCGCGGTAAACGCTGAAGCCCATGCGCAAGGTTTTGGTGATCGGCTATGTGTGGCCGGAGCCGCGCTCGTCCGCGGCCGGCAGCCGCATGCTGGAATTGCTCGGGGTGTTTCGCAGCCAGGGCTGGCAGGTCATATTCGCCAGTGCCGCGGCGCTGTCCACACACCGCGCTGATCTCGCCGAGCTGGAAATCGAGGAAGTCACCGTCGCCCTGAACTGCGACAGCTTCGATCGCTACGTGGCGAGCCTGCAGCCGGATCTGGTGCTGTTCGACCGTTTCTTCACCGAAGAACAGTTCGGCTGGCGGGTAGAGCGCGCCTGGCCAGACGCCCTGCGCGTGCTCGATACCAGCGACCTGCACTGCCTTCGCGATGCCCGTCACGCCTTGCTCAAGGCCAGTCAGCAGGCTTGCGACAGCGAAGCGCAGCGCCAACAGGTCGGTCCGGTGCAGGCCTCAGCGCAGCAATTGTATGCCGCTATGGCCGGCACCGATATGGCCCAGCGCGAGGTTGCGTCGATCTACCGCTGTGACCTGACGCTGATGATTTCCGAATTCGAGATGCAGCTGCTGCAGGAACAGTTTGGCGTGTCGGCGAGCCTGCTACATGACTGCGCACTGATGCTGATCCCGCCCGCGCTGGTCGACCTGTCTTTTGCCGAACGCGCGCATTTTCTGAGCATCGGCAATTTCCGCCATGCGCCCAATTGGGACGCCGTGTTGTGGCTCAAGAACGCCCTGTGGCCGCTGATTCGCGCGCGCCTGCCCCAGGCGCAACTGCACGTGTACGGCGCTTATCCGCCGCCCAAGGCCACGGCGCTGCACAACCCCAGGCAGGGCTTTCATGTGCTGGGCTGGGTGGACGACGCGCATCGGGTGATGGCCCAGGCTCGGGTCTGCCTGGCGCCTCTACGTTTCGGGGCGGGCATCAAGGGCAAGCTGGCTGATGCCATGACCTGCGGTACACCGAGCATAACCACCGCCATCGGCAGCGAAGGCATGCACGGCGAGCAGCCCTGGCCAGGCGCTGTTGCAGACGATGCCCAGAGGTTTGCCGATGCAGCCGTGCAGCTCCATGAGGATCCAGCTGCCTGGTCGCAAGCCCGCGCTCACGCCGCCCCTCTGCTGGCTCAGCGTTTCGATCGCCCGCGGCTCGCCGCCGAACTGCTGGCCAGGCTCGAACAGCTCATGGACAACCGCGAGCAGCACCGCCAGCTGAACTTCGTGGGCGCCATGCTGCGTCACCACCAGCACAAGAGCACTCAGTACATGTCCCAGTGGATCGCCGCCAAGAACGCTCGCGGAAGTTGACCACTAGGGTGGCATTTTGCCGGTTGTCCTGCCCCAGCTAGGAAGGCCGTCACATATCTGACGCCATGACTGCAGTAGACTTCGCCTACAATCCATTACGGATCCTGCGGGCGTTGCCGCCAACCAGCGCCCGACCTGACAACAGTCGACAAGAATAAGGTCACCCCCATGCTGAAAAAGCTAGCTGTCGCGGCCGCCTGCGCCCTGACGCTCACCTCTTACGCCGCCGTTGCCCAGGAAAGCACGCTGGTGATCAAGCTTTCCCATGTGGTGGCGGACGACACGCCCAAGGGCCAGGGCGCCCTGATGTTCCAGCGCCTGGTCGACGAACGCCTGGACGGCAAGGTACGCGTCGAGGTCTACCCCAACTCATCACTGTATGGCGATGCCAACGAACTGGAAGCGCTTCGCAACAACGAGGTGCAGATGCTGGCTCCGTCGCTGGCCAAGTTCGACCAGTACACCAAGCAGCTGCAGGTGTTTGACCTGCCGTTCATGTTTGATGACCTGGAAGCCGTCAACCGCTTCCAGAAGCGCGCCAAGGGCCGCCAGCTACTGCGCTCGATGGAAGACAAGAACATCGTCGGCCTTGCCTATTGGCACAACGGCATGAAGCAGATGTCGGCGACCAAGGCCCTGCGCCTGCCCGGTGACGCCGCTGGCCTGAAATTCCGTATCCAGAATTCCAAGGTGCTCGATGCCCAGTTCGCCCAACTGGGGGCTACCGCGGTGAAGATGCCCTTCGCCGAGGTCTACAAAGGCTTGCAGAGCGGCCAGGTACAGGGCGCGGAAAACCCCTGGTCGAACCTCTACAGCCAGCGTCTGCATGAGGTTCAGCCGTTCATCACGGAAACCAACCATGGCGTGCTCGACTACATGCTGATCAGCAACGCACGCTTCTGGTATGCCATTCCGCACCAGATCCGCACCGAGCTGGAAGCGATCATCGACGAGGTCACCTACGCGGTAAACCGCCAGGCCGAGGAAGCCAACCTGGCCGACCGTCGCCGCATCGAAGCCTCCGGCAAGAGCCAGATCATTACCCTTACCCCAGAGCAGCGTCAGGCCTGGCGCGAGGCGATGCGCCCGGTGTGGCAGCAGTTCGAGGGTGAGATCGGCAGCGACGTGATCAAGGCGGCTCAGGTGGTGAACCGCAAGCGTCACGACTGATCGCTCCACAAACGAAAGAGGCCCGCGTGATGCGGGCCTCTTTCGTTTTAGTCGTTTTTAGTTCTTTGTCGCTTGGTGAGCTATCGGCCATAACCTCTCTCGGGTATCGCTGCGCTACGAGAACACGACTACTGGGCTGCGTGCTGAGCGCCTTCGAACCAGGCCAGCTTTTCGCGAAGCAGCACCACTTCGCCGACGATCACCAGCGTCGGCGCATGCACTTCATGCTGCGCCACCAGATCCGGCAGGTTGGCCAGCGTGCCGGTGAAAACACGCTGATTTTCCGTGGTGCCCTGCTGGATCAGTGCTGCCGGCGTACTCGCCGCACGCCCGTGGGTAACCAGCTGCCGGCAGATGGTCGGCAGGCCCACAAGGCCCATATAGAACACCAGCGTCTGGCTCGAGGCCACCAGCTCCTGCCAGGGCAGATCGGCACTGCCGTCCTTGAGGTGCCCGGTGACGAAACGCACGGACTGGGCGTGGTCACGGTGTGTCAACGGGATACCAGCATAGGCCGAGCAACCACTGGCGGCGGTAATGCCCGGCACTACCTGGAAGGGAATGCCATGGGCGGCCAGTTGTTCGATCTCCTCGCCACCACGGCCGAAGATGAACGGATCGCCGCCCTTGAGGCGCAGCACGCGCTTGCCGGCCTTGGCCAGGTCGATCAAGCGCTGGTTGATCTGTTCCTGAGGCACGGCGTGATCGGCGCGGCGCTTGCCCACGTAGATGCGTTCGGCGTCACGGCGGCACAGCTCGACGATGGCCGGAGCGACCAAGCGGTCGTAGAGCACTACGTCAGCCTGCTGCATCAGGCGCAGGGCGCGGAAGGTCAACAGATCGGGATCGCCGGGGCCGGCGCCGACCAGGTACACCTCGCCCAGCGCCTGGGGCGCCGCGCCGTTGATCTTGTCTTCGAGCAGGCGGCGGGCTTCACCGAGCTTGCCGGCGAATGCGCTCTCGGCCACCGGGCCCTGGAATACGTCTTCCCAGAACACGCGGCGCTGCTGCACGTCCGGGAACAGGCTCTTGACCTGGGCACGGAAGATTTTCGCCAACCCGGCCAACTGGCCGTAGGTGGCAGGGATCCAGGTCTCGATCTTGGCGCGAATCAGGCGGGCCAGTACCGGCGCGTCGCCACCGCTGCTGACCGCGACGATCAGCGGCGAACGGTCGACGATGGCCGGGAAGATCACGCTGCACAGCGCCGGTGCATCGACCACATTGACCGGAATACCGAGGGCCTGGGCCTGCTCGGAAATCTGCGCATTGAGCGGCACATCATCGGTCGCCGCGATGACCAGCGACACGCCTTGCAGGTCGCCTGCCTCATAGCCACGCAGCAGTAGCTCCCCTGCTCCTTGCGCGACCAGCTCGCGCAGCTCGCTGACCACGTCGGGCGAAACTACCCGCAGCGTACCACCGGCATCGGCCAGCAGCCGCGCCTTGCGCAGGGCGATTTCGCCGCCGCCGACCACCAGCACGCGACGGTTCTGCAATTTGTGGAACAGGGGAAGGAAGTCCATAGCGAGTCCCGCTTCAGTCGCTCACGGCAGCGACATTGAAAATGGCGACCCCGAGACGAAGCTCGGGGCCTGATTCGTAAGGTGGGCCGGGGGCGCGTAGAGACACTCTATTAGCCCACCGCTGCAATGCCCGGGCGCCCAGGAGCGCCCAAGCCTTCTCGCAGACCCGCTTCAGATGACCTCGATGCCACCCATGTACGGCTTCAGCACGTCCGGCACGCGGATGGTGCCGTCGGCCTGCTGGTAGTTCTCCAGCACGGCCACCAGGGTGCGGCCCACCGCCAGGCCGGAGCCGTTGAGGGTGTGCAGCAGCTCGGGCTTGCCGGTTTCCGGGTTGCGGTAACGCGCCTGCATGCGGCGTGCCTGGAAGTCGCCACAGTTGGAGCACGAGGAGATCTCGCGGTACTTGTCCTGGCTCGGCACCCAGACTTCCAGGTCGTAGGTCTTGGTGGCGCTGAAACCCATGTCGCCGGTGCACAGCGCGAGGACGCGGTATGGCAGCTCGAGCAGCTGCAGCACTTTCTCGGCGTGGCCGGTCAGCTCTTCCAGCGCATCGAAAGACTTGCCAGGCTCGACCACGTGAACCATCTCGACCTTGTCGAACTGGTGTTGGCGAATCATCCCGCGGGTGTCGCGACCCGACGCACCGGCCTCGCTGCGGAAGCACGGCGTATGGGCGACGAACTTGATCGGCAGCTGCTTGGCGTCGACGATCTCGCCGGCCACGATGTTGGTCAGCGACACTTCGGCGGTCGGGATGAGGTAGAAGTCTGCTTCGCCTTCACGGCTGATCTTGAACAGGTCTTCCTCGAACTTCGGCAGCTGGCCGGTACCCTGCAGCGCCGGCGCCTGTACGAGATACGGCGTGTAGGCCTCTTCGTAACCGTGTTCGGCGGTGTGCAGGTTGATCATGAACTGCGCCAGGGCGCGGTGCAGACGGGCGATCGGACCACGCAGCAAAGCGAAGCGCGCGCCGGACAGCTTGGCAGCGGTTTCGAAATCCAGCCAGCCGTGCTGCTCGCCGAGGGCGACATGGTCCTTGATCTCGAAATCGAAGGCCCGCGGCGTACCCCAGCGACGCACCTCGACGTTGTCGTCTTCATCGGCGCCCACCGGCACCGACTCGTGCGGCAGGTTGGGAATGCTCAGCAGCAGGTTGTCGAGCTCGACCTGAATGGCGTCCAGCTCGTGTTTGCCTTCTTCCAGCTCGCTGCCCATGCGGTCGACGTCGGCCAGCAGCGGCGCGATGTCTTCACCGCGCTGCTTGGCCTGGCCAATGGACTTGGATCGACTGTTGCGCTCGGCCTGCAGTTGCTCGGTGCGGGTCTGAACGGACTTGCGCTGCGCCTCGAGGGCTTCGACGCGGGTCACGTCCAGTTCATAGCCACGGGTGGCCAGACGCTGGGCAATATCGTGCAGTTGGCTGCGCACCAGTTTGGAATCGAGCATTTCAGGTTCTCGTCGATCAGAGTTTGGTTAACGAAAGGCCTGCCCAGGTGGCGAGCAGGCCGCCCAAGACACTTACTGCCACATAGGCCAGGGCCAGTGGCGCCTGGCTGCCTTCCAGCAGGCGCAGGGTGTCCAGGGAAAACGAAGAAAATGTGGTGAAACCGCCCAGCACGCCGACGATCAACCCTGCCCGCACGGGCAGCGGCACTTCGGGGCGCATCAGGAACAGACCGTAGAGTACCCCGATCAGCAGGCAGCCGACGAGGTTGACGATTAAGGTGGCGCCATAAAAGTGCTGCGGCCAGTTGGCCGTGACCCAGTTGCCGGTGAAAAAACGCGCCAGTGTACCCAGCGCGCCGCCGGCTGCTACCGCTAGTATGGTCGTGATCATGACTTTCTCCGCTGCCTGGGGCTGTGAGCATCCTGGTTGGCCAGGTGGGCCAGCTTGTCGCGTATCTTCAACTCCAAACCGCGCGGCACTGGCTCGTAGTAACGTCGTGGCTCAAGGTCCTCGGGGAAGTAGTCCTCGCCAGCCGCATAAGCATCGGGCTCGTCGTGGGCGTAGCGATATTCCTCGCCGTAACCAAGTTCCTTCATCAGTTTGGTCGGCGCGTTGCGCAGGTGCAGCGGTACTTCCCGCGAGCCGTTCTCGGCGATATCACGCTTGGCGGCCTTGAAGGCCATGTACACGGCGTTGCTCTTCGGCGCGCAGGCGAGATAGACGATGGCCTGGGCCACGGCCAATTCGCCCTCGGGGCTGCCCAGTCGTTCCTGCACGTCCCAGGCGTTCAGGCATAGGGTAAGAGCACGTGGGTCGGCGTTGCCAATATCCTCGCTGGCCATGCGCACCACGCGACGGGCGATGTACAGCGGATCGCAGCCGCCGTCGAGCATGCGTGCGAACCAGTAAAGCGCTCCGTCCGGGCTGGAGCCGCGAATCGATTTGTGCAGCGCAGATATCTGGTCGTAGAACGCCTCGCCGCCCTTGTCGAAACGCCGCCGTGTGTCACCGAGCAGGTCGAGCAGCAGCTCGGTGCTGATCTCGCCGCCGTCATCGGCCAGGTCCGCCGCGTTCTCGAGAAAGTTGAGAAACCGCCGGCCGTCACCGTCCGCCGCGCTCTTGAGAATCTCGAAGCTTTCTTCCGGCAACGTCAGGCGCCGCTCGCCAAGCCCTTTGGGCTCGTTCAGGGCGCGGTTTACCAGCTTGCGCAACGCGGCGTCATCCAGGCTCTTGAGCACATAGACGCGGGCGCGGGACAGCAAGGCGTTGTTGAGTTCGAAGGACGGGTTTTCGGTGGTCGCGCCGATGAAAATCAGCGTGCCGTCCTCGACATAGGGCAGAAAGGCGTCCTGCTGGGACTTGTTGAAGCGATGCGCTTCGTCGACGAACAGGATGGTGCGGCGACCATACTGGGCCGCATGCTGCTGGGCGACCTCGACGGCCTGGCGGATTTCCTTGACCCCGGAAAGCACCGCGGAAATGGTCTCGAAATGCGCGTCGGTGACCTGGGCCAGCAGGCGCGCCAGGGTGGTCTTGCCGACCCCGGGCGGGCCCCAGAAGATCATCGAATGCAGGGCGCCCTGCTCCAAGGCTTCGCGCAGCGGTTTACCGCGGGCCAGCAAGTGCTCCTGGCCGACGTATTCGTCCAGTGTGGTCGCACGCAAACGGGCGGCCAGGGGCTGAGCGACGGGCGCGCTGCGAAACAGATCCACGACGACCTACTCTTGGATGACGTCCGCACCCTCGGGGATTTCGAAGCTAAACTGCTTGTCATCCAGAGGCTGGTTCATCTTCACGCTCATGAACAGGATGTTGGTGCGCTGGCCGATGCTGTCGATCAGCTGCATGTCGTTGAGCACGCCGTTGCGGAAGGACAGGCGCAGGCTGTCGAACAGGGTGTCCTTGGCCTTGGGCTTGAGGATGAAGTCCACCACGTTGCCGCCTTCCTTGAAGGTGATCTCGAAGTTCTCGCGGATCTGCGACACGTCGCCGGACAGCAGCAGCGCCGGCGTGTGAGTCAGGCGTTGATCGAGGGACTGGATAGTGACCTGCTCCAGATCCGGGTCGTACAGCCAGACCTGCTTGCCGTCAGAAACCAGCAACTGCTCCATGGGCTGGTCGGTGTGCCAGCGGAACAGGCCCGGACGCTTGAGGGCCAGCTCGCCGGCGGTTTCTTGCAGCTGGGTGCCGCTGCCATCGAGCGACAGCTGGGAAAAGCGTGCGGTGATGGTCTGCGCCTGGTTGAGCAGCTCGGTCAGGCGTTTGACCGCTGCCTCGTCGTCAGCGTGGGCGAACAGGCTGGCCGTGGTCAGCACGGCGAGCAGCATCAGGCGAATCAGGCGCATGTGAATCCTCTGTCGGAGTTAGTCGCGGCTCGAACCAGGTGCGATGACCTCGCGCGAGCCGTTGGTATTCATCGGGGTGACGACGCCGGCCATTTCCATGGCTTCGATCATGCGAGCAGCGCGGTTGTAGCCGATCTTCAGCTTGCGCTGCACCGAAGAGATCGAGGCGCGACGGCTTTCCAGTACGAAGTTGACCGCTTCGTCGTACAAAGGATCACTCTCGCTGTCTTCACCGCCCTCACCGCCGCTGCCGCCGTCGAAGCCACCGCCGCCGCCTTCTTCTGCGCCGGCGAGGATGTCTTCGTTGTAATCCGGTGCGCCGCGCAGTTTCCAGGCCTCCACCACGCGGTGCACTTCGTCATCGGACACGAAGGCGCCGTGCACGCGGATCGGCAGGCTGGTGCCCGGTGGCATGTAGAGCATGTCGCCGTGGCCGAGCAGCTGTTCGGCGCCGCCCTGGTCGATGATGGTACGCGAGTCGATCTTGCTCGATACCTGGAACGCCATACGGGTCGGGATGTTGGCCTTGATCAGGCCGGTGATCACGTCCACCGAGGGGCGCTGGGTGGCGAGAATCAGGTGGATGCCGGCGGCACGTGCCTTCTGGGCGATACGGGCGATCAGCTCTTCGACCTTCTTGCCGACGATCATCATCATGTCGGCGAACTCGTCGACTACCACGACGATGGTCGGCAGCGGCTTGAGCAGCGGTGCTTCGTCTTCCATGCTCTCGCGGCGATACAGCGGGTCGGCCAGCGGCTCGCCGGCCTCGATGGCGTCCTTGACCTTGCGGTTGAAGCCGGCCAGGTTGCGCACGCCCATCTTCGACATCAACTTGTAGCGGCGCTCCATCTCGGCAACGCTCCAGCGCAGTGCGTTAGCCGCCTCCTTCATGTCGGTGACCACCGGGCACAGCAGGTGCGGAATGCCTTCGTAGATCGACAGCTCGAGCATCTTCGGGTCGATCATGATCAGCCGCGCGTCTTCCGGGCTCGACTTGAACAGGATCGACAGGATCATCGCGTTGACGCCCACCGACTTACCGGAGCCGGTGGTACCTGCTACCAGCAGGTGCGGCATCTTCGCCAGGTCGGTGATCACCGGCTTGCCGCCGATGTCGTGGCCCAGGGCCAGAGCCACCGGCGACTTGGCGTCGTCGTATTCTGGGGTGGACAGCACTTCGGAGAAGCGCACGATCTGGCGGTTCTCGTTGGGAATCTCGATACCCACGGTGGTCTTGCCGGGAATCACTTCCACGACGCGCACGCTGGTCACCGCCAGCGAGCGCGCCAGGTCCTTGGCCAGGTTTGCGATGCGGCTGACCTTGACGCCGGCAGCCGGCTGGATTTCGTAGCGGGTGATCACCGGGCCCGGGTGGATCGAATCCACCGTGACCTCGACGCCGAACTCCTTGAGTTTGATTTCCAGCAGGTGGCCGACGCCAGCCAGGGATTCGGGCGAGTACTCGACCTTCTTGGCCTCGGCCGGGTCGAGCAGGGAAATGGGCGGCAAGGTGCCTTCCACGGCGCTGTCGACGAACAACGGCACCTGCTTTTCCTTCTGTACGCGCTTGCTCGGTTCCGGCGCCTTGGGCGCTATCGGTGCGGAAATGACTGGCGCCGGGCGGCTTTCGCGCTCGGTCATGTGCTTGTTGAGCGACTCTTCGCGCTCGATCAGGCGTTCCTTGACCTTGGCCTGCTCGCGGCGATCCTTGACCACCGGGGCGGCGACGTCATGCACGCGCTCGTCCACTTCGCGCAGCTGGGCGACGAGTTGCTTGCGATCCTGGCGCGAGCTCCACCAGCGGTTGACCACGCTCTGCACCAGTTCAAGCAGGTCGAGGGTGATCTTGCCGGTCAGGTCCATGACCTTGAACCAGGACAGGTCGGTGAACACGGTCAGGCCGAACAGGAACAGGGCGATGAACAGCAGCGTGCTGCCCTGCACGTTGAGCGCGGCGACGGTCAGTTGCCCGAGGCTTTCGCCCAGCGCGCCGCCGGCCGAGGCCGGCATGTTGGCGCCGCTCTGGAAGTGAATGTAGGCCAGCGCCGCGCCGGACAGCACCAGGAACACCAGGCCGATCAGCCGCCAGGAGAACAGCCAGCCGCTCCAGTGCCACGGTTCGTGGCGTGCGCGGAACACCTGCAGGGCCTTGATGCCCAGCAGCAGCGGAAACAGATAGGCGAAATAACCCAGGGCCATGAACAGCACATCGGCGAACCAGGCGCCGGCGCGTCCTGCGGCGTTGTGCACCTGTTCGACGTTGCTGGTGTGCGTCCAGCCCGGATCGGCCGGGTCGTAGGTGAGCAGCGCCATCCACACATAGAGACACAGCGCACCGAGAGCGATCAGGGCGCCCTCTTTGAGGCGATATGGCAATTGCTGACGCCAGGCCGGCGCCGCTGCTGTAGAGCTAGAGTTCTTCAAAACGCATCTGTTCCTGCGCTGCTAGCGCGCCGAATGATCGGTGGAGGACGAAACGCCGCCATTGTACGGCATGCCGCCGGTGCATTGGAGAACCGATCGCCCGGCTGGCTCCCGCTCGTCCCGTGCTTCGGTGTAGCATAGCGGCCACTATTCGTCCGTGCGGCTCAATTTGAGCATGCATTCTCTTTTGTGACAAAGGCTTATGAGGTGTTTTTATGAGCGAAGTCAAGCATTCCCGCCTGATTATCCTGGGCTCCGGGCCGGCCGGTTACAGCGCCGCCGTATACGCCGCTCGTGCCAATCTGAAGCCTGTCATCATCACCGGTATTCAGCCTGGCGGTCAGCTGACCACCACCACCGAGGTCGACAACTGGCCGGGTGACGTGGAAGGGCTGACGGGACCGGGGCTGATGGAGCGCATGCAGAAACACGCGGAGCGCTTCGAAACCGAGATCATCTACGACCACATCCACACCGCCGAGTTGCAGAGCCGTCCGTTCACCCTCAAGGGTGACAGCGGCACCTACACTTGCGATGCGCTGATCATCGCCACCGGCGCTTCGGCGCAGTACCTGGGCCTGCCCTCCGAAGAAGCGTTCGCCGGCAAGGGCGTTTCCGCCTGCGCGACCTGCGACGGTTTCTTCTACCGCAACCAGGTGGTCGCGGTCATCGGCGGCGGCAACACCGCCGTGGAAGAAGCGCTGTACCTGTCCAACATCGCCAAGGAAGTGCACCTGGTGCATCGCCGCGACAAGCTGCGCTCGGAGAAGATCCTGCAGGACAAGATCTTCGACAAGGCGGCCAACGGCAATATCAAGCTGCACTGGAACCACACCCTGGAAGAAGTGCTGGGCGACGCCACTGGCGTGACCGGCGCGCGCCTGCGCAGCACCCAGGACGGCACCACCAGCGACCTGCCATTGGCTGGCGTGTTCATCGCCATCGGTCACAAGCCGAACACCGACCTGTTCCAGGGCCAACTGGAAATGCGTGACGGCTACCTGCTGGTCAAGGGTGGCAGCGAAGGCAACGCCACGGCCACCAGCATCGAGGGCGTGTTCGCCGCCGGCGACGTGGCCGATCATGTCTATCGCCAGGCCATCACCTCGGCCGGTGCGGGCTGCATGGCCGCCCTGGATGTCGAGAAGTTCCTCGACGACAACTGAGGCTCCGGGCGGACTGACTCCCGCCCTCCCCCGCTGCGGTCTCGCCAATGCTTACCTGGTTGCAACGCGACTCCCTGACCTTTCCGCCGCTCGACAAAGCGCTGCGCGAACCCAACGGCCTGCTGGCCGCTGGCGGCGACCTGCGCGCCGAGCGGCTGATCGCCGCCTATCGGCACGGCTGCTTTCCCTGGTACCAGGATGGCCAGCCGCTGCTGTGGTGGTCGCCTGATCCGCGTACCGTGCTGTTTCCCAGCGAATTGCATGTGTCGCGCAGCCTGCGCAAAGTCATCCGCCAAGGTTATTTTCAGGTGACCTTCGACCAGGCGTTCACCGATGTCATACGCGCCTGCGCGGCGCCTCGCGACTACGCGGATGGCACCTGGATCACCACACCCATGCAACAGGCCTATATCGACCTGCATGAGCGCGGCGTGGCGCACAGCGTCGAGGTCTGGCAGGACCAGCAACTGGTCGGCGGGCTTTACGGGCTGGCCATGGGCAGACTGTTCTTCGGTGAGTCGATGTTCAGTCGGGCCGACAATGCCTCCAAGGTCGGCTTCGCCAGCCTGGTCGAGAAACTCCAGGCCTGGCAGTTCGAGCTGATCGACTGCCAGATGCCGACCCAGCACCTGCACAGCCTCGGCGCCCGTGCGATCAGTCGCCAGGAATTCGCCAGCTATCTACAGCGTTTTCTGGATCGGCCCAGCCTGGCCGACTGGCAAGGCGCTGGCGACCGGTGACGAGCGCCGTTCTGGCTCGCAGCCCGGCACTGGCATACACTGATTCCAGGCCATTCCCGGGAGTCGATCATGACTGAGCTGGCTCGCCTGAAGTTCTACGCCACGCAACCCCATCCCTGCAGCTATCTGCTCGAGGAACAGGCCACCACGCTGTTTCTCGACCCCAGTCAGCCGATGGACGCGAACATGTATGCCGAGCTCTCCGAGCTCGGGTTCCGGCGTAGCGGCGATCACCTCTACCGCCCCCACTGTCAGCGCTGCACGGCCTGCGTGCCGGCGCGAATTCCGGCTGCCCGTTTCGCCCCAAACCGCCAGCAGCGGCGCATTCTCAAGCGCAATGAATCACTTGAAGTGCGCGCCATAAGACCTTCATTTACCGAAGAATATTACGACCTCTACGCACGCTATATCGAGCAGCGCCACGCCGACGGCGATATGTACCCGCCCAGTCGCGAGCAGTTCTCCACCTTTCTGGTTCGTGACCTGCCCTTTTCGTGCTTTTTCGAATTTCGCGAGCAGGGCCGACTGCTCGCCATCGCCGTGACCGACGTGCTGCCTAACGGCCTATCGGCGGTCTACACCTTCTACGATCCGGACGAAGAGCGCCGCAGCCTGGGTCGCTACGCCATTCTCTGGCAAATCGGCGAAGCGCTGCGCCTGAATCTGCAGGCCGTATATCTTGGCTACTGGATCAAGAACTGCAGGAAGATGAACTACAAGACCCAGTACCGCCCCATCGAGCTCTTCGTCAATCAGCACTGGGTCGCCCTGACCTGAAATCGACGATATTCCTGGCCTTTCGCTGCCGAAACAGAGGCAGCCCCTTGGCGTCAACCCTTGTTTTCAGGCACAATGCTTGCCGCTTTTGCCTGGGGCCAGTTGCGCCGGGCCATTCTCTGGATACCGAGGGCTTTACTGCATGTCGAAAGAAGACAGCTTCGAAATGGAAGGCACTGTCGTCGACACCCTGCCCAACACCATGTTTCGTGTGGAGTTGGAAAACGGGCACGTCGTTACCGCGCACATCTCCGGAAAGATGCGCAAGAATTACATCCGCATTCTGACTGGTGACAAGGTTCGCGTAGAGCTGACCCCGTACGACCTGAGCAAAGGTCGCATCACCTATCGCGCTCGCTAACAGGGCAAGAGCACGATTCACTGCTCTGCTCCAGTGACCAATAAAAAGCCCGGCATCTCTGCCGGGCTTTTTATTGGTCGCTTGCCTGGGAAGACGGGGCGCGATGAGCGCCCCGCCAGCCCTCAGGCCATTTCCGCAGTGGTCTCGAAATCGAACGTCAGCTCGCCGTTTTCCAGATTCACGTGCACCGTACCGCCATGCTCGGAAAGCTCCCCGAAGAGAATCTCCTCAGCCAGGGGACGCTTGATGCGATCCTGGATCAGGCGAGCCATGGGCCGGGCGCCCATCTGCACGTCGTAACCCTGCTCGGCCAGCCAGTCGCGCGCCGCATCGCTGACTTCGAGCATGACGCGCTTGTCCTCGAGCTGCGCCTGCAGCTCGATGAGGAACTTGTCGACGATGCTCTTGATCGTGTCGTGGCTGAGACGGCCGAACTGGATGATGGTATCCAGGCGGTTGCGGAACTCCGGCGTGAAGCTCTTCTTGATCACTTCCATGGCGTCGGACGAGTGATCCTGATAGCTGAAACCGATCGACGCACGGGACGCGGTTTCCGCGCCGGCATTGGTGGTCATGATCAGGATCACGTTGCGGAAGTCCGCCTTGCGCCCGTTGTTGTCGGTCAGCGTGCCGTGGTCCATGACCTGCAGCAGCAGGTTGAAGACTTCCGGGTGCGCTTTCTCGATTTCGTCGAGTAGCAGTACGCAATGGGGCTGCTTGGTGATCGCTTCGGTCAGCAGGCCACCCTGATCGAAACCGACGTAGCCGGGTGGCGCCCCGATCAGGCGCGACACGGTGTGCCGTTCCATGTACTCGGACATGTCGAAACGCACCAGTTCCACGCCCAGCGCCTTGGACAGCTGGCGAGCCGCCTCGGTCTTGCCGACGCCGGTGGGGCCGGCGAACAGGAACGAGCCGACCGGCTTGTCCGGCGCCTTGAGGCCAGCCCGCGACAACTTGATGGCGGTGGCCAGCGAATCGATGGCGGCGTCCTGGCCGAATACGGTAAGCTTGAGATCGCGCTCCAGGTTGCGCAGCAGTTCCTTGTCGGAGCTGCTGACATGTTTCGGCGGAATGCGCGCGATCTTGGCCACGATGTCCTCGACCTGCGGCACGTCGATGCGCTTGACGCGCTTCTCCTGCGGCTGCAGACGCTGGAACGCACCCGCTTCGTCGATCACATCGATGGCCTTGTCGGGCATGTGACGATCATTGATGTAGCGCGAGGCCAGCTCCGCGGCTGCGCGCAGGGCTTCATCACTGTACTCGATGTCGTGATGCTGCTCGAAGCGCCCCTTGAGGCCCTTGAGAATGCCAATGGTGTCTTCCACCGAAGGCTCCACCACGTCGACCTTCTGGAAACGCCGCGCCAAGGCGCGATCCTTCTCGAAGATGCCACGAAATTCCTGGAAGGTCGTCGAGCCGATGCAGCGGATCTCGCCCGACGACAGTGCCGGTTTGAGCAGGTTCGAAGCATCCATTACGCCACCCGAGGCAGCCCCGGCACCGATGATGGTGTGAATCTCGTCGATGAACAGGATGGCTTGCGGACGCTTGCGCAGTTCGGTGAGCAACGCCTTGAGGCGCTTCTCGAAATCCCCGCGGTACTTGGTGCCGGCCAGCAGCGCGCCGAGATCCAGAGAGTAGACGACGCTGTCAGCCAGCAGGTCGGGCACCTGATTGTCGACGATGCGCTTGGCCAAGCCTTCGGCGATGGCAGTTTTGCCGACGCCAGCCTCGCCGACCAGCAGCGGGTTGTTCTTGCGGCGACGAGCGAGAATCTGCGCAACCCGCTCGACTTCATGCTCGCGACCGACCAGCGGGTCGATGCGGCCCTGACGAGCCAGCTCGTTGAGATTGCTGGCGTAGGCGTCCAGCGGATTGCCCGAGGAAGACGACTCGCCGCCCTCTTCGTCCTGCATTTCCGGGTCGGCTTCGGGCGACGCGCCCTGCCCCGGCACCTTGGAGATGCCGTGAGCGATGAAATTGACCACGTCGATACGGGCCACGCTCTGCTGCTTGAGCAGGAACACGGCCTGGCTTTCTTGCTCGCTGAAGATCGCGACCAGCACGTTGGCGCCGGTGACTTCGCGCTTACCGGAGCTCTGCACGTGGAATACCGCGCGCTGCAGCACGCGCTGGAAGCCCAGCGTCGGCTGGGTTTCGCGCTCTTCGTCGTGCTGGGGGATCAGCGGCGTGGTGGAGTCGATGAATTCCTGCAGGTCACTGCGCAGCTTGTCCAGGCTGGCACCGCAGGCGCGCAGTACGCTGGCTGCAGCTTCGTTGTCCAGAAGAGCCAGCAGGAGGTGCTCCACGGTCATGAATTCATGACGTTTCGCGCGGGCCTCCTTGAAGGCCAGGTTGAGGGTGACTTCGAGCTCTCGATTTAACATAGCTTCACCTCATGCCAAGCGGCCGGCGTTAACCGTCCTTCTCGATTTCACAGAGTAATGGGTGCTGGCTTTCACGCGCGTACTGATTGACCTGCGCGGCCTTGGTCTCGGCGATATCGCGGGTGTAGAGCCCACAAACGGCGCGACCTTCGGTGTGCACGGTCAACATGATCCTGGTTGCCACCTCGCGATTGAGGTTGAAGAAGGTCTCGAGTATCTCGACCACGAAATCCATGGGGGTGTAGTCATCATTGAACAAGACCACCTTATAGAGCGGAGGCGCCTGCAATGCCGGCTTGGATTCCTCAACGGCCAGGCCTGATGAGTCGTCCTCATGCGGTGCGGGTCGATCCTGATTGAATGTTAGTCGAATCTGGCTACTTGCATGCATGCTGGATAAAAGGTTCGTGGGGGTGGATGGAGCGGGCCGCAAAAATAAGACCCGTTTATCGTCGTTTCGTGCGATGCCTTGACTATCCGTCAAAGGGTGTTACAACCAAAGGATACCCCTACGGGGCGAAAGGGCTTGCGTTCGCCGGGCGATGTCCGCGGGCGCTGGATCTAATGTGGATGATACTCCAGCAGTGGGGTTCCTTGCAGAGGGATATCGGCATGCTAAGTGGTAAGGTCAAGTGGTTCAACAACGCCAAGGGCTACGGATTCATCCTGGCCGACGGCCGAGATGAGGACCTGTTCGCCCATTACTCGGCCATCCAGATGGATGGATACAAAACCCTGAAGGCCGGTCAGGCCGTCAACTTCGATATCATCCAGGGCCCCAAAGGTCTACATGCCGTTAACATCAGTGCCGCCCAGGCCAGCCAGGACAAACCAACCCCGGCAACCAGCCCAGCACGCGCCACAGCGGTCGGCGCCTGATTCTCACTGCTTGACACAACCGGCCCATGTGGCCGGTTTTTTATAGGCGCGGCAAAAATAGTACAGCCTTCAAGTTCGTTGCCGAGCGCCAAGACCAACCTCTTCACTACGGCCATGAGCAACTTGATGCGACGGTTTGATATACTCGGGCGCTGACTGAGTAGTCATAAGGGCGCCTTTGCCTGGAGTACGGCTTCCAGCACCCGTCGCGCGTGCCCTGTCAGGCGATCCAGATACCGCCATCAGGCAGCTGCGACACCCAACATCATCGGGATGGAACTTCGAATTCACCTCATTGATGCCGCGCTGTGGTCAGAAGCCACCTCACCCGGATCAGTGCCGTGCAAGTTCAGTAAAGAGAGAGTTAAATCAAATATGACCACACGCTCGAAGATCATTTACACCCTCACCGACGAAGCCCCAGCGCTCGCGACCTACTCCCTGCTCCCCATCGTCAAAGCCTTCACCGCCTCCTCCGATATCGCCGTCGAGACCCGCGACATTTCGCTGGCCGGCCGTATCCTGGCGCTGTTCCCCGAGTTTCTGACCGATGCTCAGAAACAGGGTGATCACCTCGCCGAGCTGGGCGCCCTGGCCACCACGCCAGAAGCCAACATCATTAAGCTGCCGAACATCAGCGCCTCGGTGCCGCAGCTCAAGGCCGCCATCAAGGAGCTGCAGAGCCAGGGTTACGCCCTGCCCGACTACCCGGACGCCGACGACAGCGAGCAGGCGCGCGACATCCGCAGCCGCTACGACAAGGTCAAGGGCAGCGCCGTGAACCCGGTCCTGCGTGAAGGCAACTCCGACCGCCGCGCACCGCTGTCGGTCAAGAACTATGCCCGCAAGCACCCGCACAAGATGGGCGCCTGGACTGCCGACTCCAAATCCCATGTCGCGCACATGGAAAGCGGCGACTTCTACGGCAGCGAGAAAGCGGCCCTGATCGACGCCAAAGGCAGCGTGAAGATCGAACTGGTCGGCGCTGACGGCAGCACCACCGTGCTGAAAGAGAAAACCAGCGTGCTGGCTGACGAAGTCCTGGATTGCTCGGTGCTGAGCAAGAAGGCCCTGCGCAGCTTCATCGCCGCTCAGATCGAAGATGCCAAGAAACAAGGCGTGCTGTTCTCGGTGCACCTGAAAGCCACCATGATGAAGGTCTCCGACCCGATCATCTTCGGCCAGATCGTCGCCGAGTTCTACAAGTCAGCCCTGGAGAAGCACGCTGCTGCCCTGCAGGAAGCCGGCTTCAACCTGAACAACGGCATCGGCGACCTGTACGCCAGCATCAAGAAGCTGCCGGCCGACAAGCAGGCCGAGATCGAAGCCGACATTAACGCTGTCTACGCCGACCGCCCGGCGCTGGCGATGGTCAACTCCGACAAGGGCATCACCAACCTGCACGTGCCGAGCGACGTGATCGTCGACGCCTCGATGCCGGCGATGATTCGCGACTCGGGCCGCATGTGGAACACCGCGGGTGAGCTGCAAGATGCCAAGGCCGTGATCCCGGATCGCTGCTACGCCGGTATCTACCAGGCAGTGATCGAAGACTGCAAGGCCAATGGCGCCTTCAACCCGACCACCATGGGCAGCGTGCCGAACGTTGGCCTGATGGCGCAGAAAGCCGAAGAGTACGGTTCCCACGACAAGACCTTCCAGATCCAGGCCGCCGGCGTGGTTCGCGTCAGCGATGCCAACGGCAAGGTACTGATGGAGCAGAAGGTCGAGGAAGGCGACATCTTCCGCATGTGCCAGACCAAGGACGCGCCGATCCAGGACTGGGTCAAGCTGGCCGTCAACCGCGCCCGTTTGAGCAACACCCCGGCAGTGTTCTGGCTGGACCCGGCTCGTGCCCACGACGCCGAAATGATCAAGAAGGTCGAGAAGTACCTGAAGGATCACGACACCAGCGGCCTGGACATCCGCATCCTCGCACCGGTCGACGCCATCAAGTTCTCCCTGGCCCGTATCCGCGAAGGCAAGGACACCATCTCGGTGACCGGCAACGTGCTGCGCGACTACCTGACTGACCTGTTCCCGATCATGGAGCTGGGCACCAGCGCCAAGATGCTGTCGATCGTGCCGCTGATGAATGGCGGCGGCCTGTTCGAAACCGGCGCTGGCGGTTCGGCGCCCAAGCACGTGCAGCAGTTGGTCGAAGAGAACTTCCTGCGCTGGGATTCCCTGGGTGAGTTCCTCGCTCTGGCTGCTTCCCTGGAGCACCTGGGCAACACCTACGACAACCCGAAAGCACTGGTGCTGAGCAAGACTCTGGACCAGGCCACCGGCCAGTTCCTCGACAACGACAAGTCGCCGGCGCGCAAGGTTGGCGGTATCGACAACCGTGGCAGCCACTTCTACCTGGCGCTGTACTGGGCCCAAGCCCTGGCAGCCCAGAGCGAAGACGCCGCCCTACAGGTGCAGTTCGCACCACTGGCTAAGACCTTGACCGACAACGAAGCCAAGATCGTCGCCGAGCTCGGCGCGGTACAGGGCAAGTCGGCAGAAATCGGTGGCTACTACGCACCGGACAAGGCGCTGACCGAAAAAGTCATGCGTCCGAGCGCGACCCTCAACGCAGCCCTGGCCTCCCTGGCCTGAGCAACGCGCTGATCTAGCGACACCGACAGCCCCGGCCTTGCGCCGGGGTTGTCGTTTTCAGAATTCGAAAAGGAGTCCGCATGACCTGGCATGCACATGTCACCGTCGCCACCATCGTCGAACACGAGGGGCGCTTTCTGTTCGTCGAGGAGCTCAAGGGTGGGCGCCTGGTGCTCAATCAGCCGGCCGGCCACCTGGAGCCGAAGGAGAGCCTGCAACAGGCAGCCGTGCGCGAGACGCTCGAGGAGACCGGCTGCGACGTCGAGCTGACCGGCGTCACCGGCATCTACCTGTACACAGCACCGAGCAACGGAGTGACCTATCAGCGCATCTGCTTCGTCGCCAACTTGGTTCGGCACCATGCCGAGCGTGCGCTGGACAGCGACATCAGTGGCATTCGCTGGCTCACGTACGACGAACTGTTGGCCGAGCGCGACCACCTGCGCAGCGAGCTGGTACTGCGCTGCCTGAATGACTACCTGGCGGGCGCCCGCTTCCCCCTCGCCCTCATCCATGACCCCATGTGAAAACCGGCCGTGCGCGGCAGACTGAAACGCACCGCGCATCCTGTTAGAATCTCGTCCCTTTGAAGCCCGTATTGATCCCGACCATGCAAGATCCAGCTACCCAGCGCGTCATCGTCGGCATGTCCGGCGGTGTCGACTCCTCCGTCTCGGCCCTGCTCCTGCTCGAAGCGGGCTATCAGGTCGAAGGCCTGTTCATGAAGAACTGGGACGAAGACGACGGCACCGAATACTGTACCGCCATGGACGACCTGGCGGACGCCCAGGCCGTGTGCGACCGTATCGGCATCAAGCTGCACACCGCCAACTTCGCCGCCGAGTACTGGGACAACGTGTTCGAGCACTTCCTGGCCGAATACAAGGCCGGGCGCACGCCCAACCCGGACATCCTTTGCAACCGTGAAATCAAGTTCAAGGCGTTCCTCGACTACGCCCTGATGCTCGGTGCCGACCTGATCGCCACCGGCCATTACGTGCGGCGCCGCGATATCGACGGGCGCTACGAACTGCTCAAGGGCCTGGACCCGAACAAGGACCAGAGTTACTTCCTGCACGCCGTTGGCGGCGAGCAGATCGCCAAGACCCTGTTTCCGGTCGGCGAACTGGAGAAGCCCGAAGTGCGGGCGATCGCCGAGAAGTACGAGCTGGCCACCGCCAAGAAGAAGGATTCCACCGGTATCTGCTTCATTGGCGAGCGCCGTTTCAGCGACTTCCTCAAGCAGTACCTGCCGGCGCAGCCGGGCAACATCGAAACCACCGAGGGTGACGTGATCGGCAAGCATCACGGCCTGATGTACCACACCATCGGCCAGCGCCAGGGCCTGGGCATCGGCGGCCTCAAGGATGCCGGCGACGAGCCCTGGTACGTGCTGCACAAGGACCTGACCCGCAACGTGCTGATCGTCGGCCAGGGCAACGAACATCCCTGGCTGTTTTCCCGTGCCCTGCATGCCTCACAGATCTACTGGGTCAACCCGGTAGCGCTCGATGCGCCTAGGCGCCTGACCGCCAAGGTACGTTACCGCCAGGCTGACCAGGCCTGCACCCTGGAACGCACCGCCGATGGCTACCGCGCCACGTTCGAGCAACCGCAGCGTGCGGTCACGCCGGGCCAGTCCGTGGTGTTCTATGACGGCGACGTCTGCCTCGGCGGCGGCGTGATCGAGAGCGCCGAACCCTGGAGCGAGGGCGCACCGCGATGAATCCCATTCAAGAACAGCTGATCGCCCTGGGCGCGGTTTTTCAGGCGGCGGTGATGGTCGACAAGATCGCCAAGACCGGCCAGGCCGCCGAAAGCGAAGTGACCTGCCTGATCAACAGCCTGCTGGTGCGCGACGCCAACGGCACGCTGGACGTGTACGGCGGTGATGACCTGAATTTGCGCGACGGTTACCGCGCCCTGGTCAGCGCCCTGGAACGTGACCCCACCAGCCTGCAGCGCGAGCCGCTGCGCTACGCCCTCGCCCTGCTCGGCCTGGAGCGACAGCTCGACAAGCGCGGCGACCTGCTGCAACTGATGGGCAATCGCCTGGACCAGATCCAGAGCCAGGCCGACCATTTCGGCATTGGCCACGAGAACGTCATTTCTTCCTGTGGCGCGCTGTACCAGGACACCATCAGCACCTTCAAGCAGCGCATTCAGGTGCAGGGCGACAGCCGCTTCCTGCAACAACCGGCCAATGCCTCGAAGATTCGCGGCCTGCTGCTCGCCGGGATTCGCTCGGCGCGCCTGTGGCGCCAACTGGGCGGGCATCGCTGGCAGCTGGTATTCAGCCGTCGCAAATTGCTGCGAGAACTCTACCCGATGCTGCGCGGCTGATCCGCCGCGCCCCCATGCATTTCATCCGTCGATTCGCCGGGCGGCAGCGCTGATAGCCGCCCGGATTCGTGTATGATATGCGCCCTTTTCAACGCCCGACTGTCCGAGAACGCCTCCCATGCAGCTTTCCTCGCTCACCGCGGTTTCGCCCGTAGACGGCCGCTATGCCGGCAAAACCAGCGCCCTGCGCCCCATTTTCAGCGAATACGGCCTGATCCGTTTCCGCGTCCAGGTGGAAGTCCGCTGGCTGCAGCGCCTCGCCGCCCATGAAGGCATCAGCGAAGTCGCGCCTTTCTCCGCCGAAGCCAACGCCCTGCTCAACGAGCTGGCGGAAAACTTCGCCGTCGAGCACGCTGAGCGCGTCAAGGAAATCGAGCGCACCACCAACCACGACGTCAAGGCCGTGGAATACCTGCTCAAGGAGCAGGCTGCCAAGCTGCCGGAGCTGGACAAGGTCAGCGAGTTCATCCACTTCGCCTGCACCAGCGAGGACATCAACAACCTGTCCCACGCCCTGATGCTGCGCGAAGGCCGTGACACCGTGCTGCTGCCGCTGATGCGCCAGATCGCTGCCGCCATCCGCGAGCTGGCGGTCAAGTTCGCCGACGTGCCGATGCTGTCGCGCACCCACGGCCAACCGGCATCGCCGACCACCCTGGGCAAGGAGCTGGCCAACGTCGTGTACCGCCTCGAGCGGCAGATCACCCAGATCGCTGCCGTGCCTCTGTTGGGCAAGATCAACGGCGCCGTGGGCAACTACAACGCTCACCTGTCGGCCTACCCACAGGTCGACTGGGAAGCCAACGCCCGCCAGTTCATCGAAGGTGACCTGGGCCTGCAGTGGAACCCCTACACCACGCAGATCGAGCCCCACGACTACATTGCCGAACTGTTCGATGCCATCGCGCGCTTCAACACCATCCTCATCGACTTCGATCGCGATATCTGGGGCTACATTTCCCTCGGCTATTTCAAGCAGAAGACCGTCGCTGGCGAGATCGGCTCGTCGACCATGCCGCACAAGGTCAACCCGATCGACTTCGAAAACTCCGAAGGCAACCTCGGTATCGCCAATGCGCTGTTCCAGCACCTGGCCAGCAAGCTGCCGATCTCGCGTTGGCAGCGTGACCTGACCGACTCCACCGTACTGCGCAACCTCGGTGTCGGCTTCGCTCACAGCGTGATCGCCTACGAAGCAAGTCTCAAGGGAATCAGCAAGTTGGAGCTCAATACTCAACGTATTGCTGAAGACCTGAATGCCTGTTGGGAAGTGCTCGCCGAGCCGATCCAGACCGTCATGCGTCGTTACGCCATCGAGAACCCCTACGAGAAGCTCAAGGAGCTGACGCGCGGCAAGGGCATCACGCCCGAGGCGCTGCTGGCGTTCATCGACGCGCTGGACATGCCCGCTCCTGCCAAGGAAGAGCTCAAGCAGCTCACCCCGGCCAACTACATCGGCAATGCCGTGGCTCAGGCCAAGCGCATCTGACCGACGGGCACGCCCGAGAACGCCCGGCTGACGCCGGGCGTTTCTTTTTATACGCACCGATAAATATCAAGGACTTACAAATGAATCCTGATGCTCCTCTTCAGCTATTGGGTGGCCTGAGCGCACGCGAATTCCTGCGCGATTACTGGCAAAAGAAGCCCTTGCTGGTGCGCCAGGCCATTACCGATTTCGAGAGCCCGATTTCTCCCGATGAACTGGCTGGCCTGGCCCTCGAGGAAGAGGTCGAGTCGCGCCTGGTGCTCGAGCACGGCGAAACCCCGTGGGAAGTTCGACGCGGCCCGTTCGCCGAGGACGCCTTCGCCGACCTGCCGGAGCGTGACTGGACCCTGCTGGTGCAGGCCGTCGACCAGTTCGTGCCCGATGTGGCCGAGCTGCTGGAGCAGTTCAAGTTTCTGCCCAAGTGGCGCATCGACGACGTGATGATCAGCTTCGCCACACCAGGTGGCGGCGTTGGCCCGCATTTCGACAACTACGACGTATTCCTGCTGCAGGCCCACGGCCGCCGCCGCTGGCAGATCGGCCAGATGTGCGACGCCCAGAGCCCGCTGTTGCCGGATCTGGACATGAAGATCCTGGCTCAATTCGATCAAACTGAAGAATGGGTGCTCGAGCCCGGCGATATGCTCTATCTGCCGCCGCTCCTGGCCCACTGTGGCACCGCCGAGGACGATTGCATGACTTATTCCGTGGGTTTCCGCGCACCCAGCGCGGCCGAAGTTCTGACCCATTTCACTGACTTCCTTGGCCAGTTCCTGCCGGACGAAACGCGCTACAGCGACGCAGGCACCGCGCCGACCAGCGACCCGCACGAGATCCAGCGTGACGCCCTCGAACGCCTCAAGGCGCTGCTCGCCGAACACATGAGCGACGAGCGCCTGCTGATGACCTGGTTCGGCCAGTTCATGACCGAGCCCAAGTACCCGGAGCTGGTCGAAGGCATCGAGATCGACGAGGACGGCTTCCTCGATCAGCTCGAGGACGGCGCCATTCTGGTTCGCAACCCGAGCGCCCGCCTGGCCTGGGCGGAGGTCGGCGATGGCCTGGTGCTGTTCGCCAGCGGGCAGAGCCGCCTGGTCTCCGCCAGCCTGCGCGAATTGCTGAAGATGATCTGCTCGGCCGACGCCCTGCATCTGGAAAACCTCGGCCCATGGCTGGGCAACGACGAGGCCCGCGAGCTGGTGCTCGAATTGGCCAAGCAAGGAAGCCTGGAGTTTGCTGCCGATGAATGACCTGCACGTACGCATCGCCGACTGGCACAAGGATTACGAAGAGCTGCATCGCATCCGCGAAACCGTCTTCGTCGCTGAACAGGCCGTGCCGCCTGAACTGGAATGGGACGCCGAAGACAGTGATGCCGTGCATTTTCTCGCCTGCGAAGGCGACTACCCGATCGGTACGGCGCGCCTGCTCGCCGACGGCCAGATTGGCCGGGTAGCGGTACTCAAGGACTGGCGCGGCCTGAAGGTCGGCGAAGCCCTACTGCAGGCGGTGATCGCCGAAGCGGAAAAACGTGGCCTGAGCCAGCAAATGCTCAGTGCCCAGGTGCAGGCGACGCCGTTCTATGAAAAGCTGGGCTTCACTGTAGTGAGCGAGGAGTACCTGGAAGCCGGTATCCCTCACGTCGACATGGTGCGCAGCAGCTGATCTCAGCCGTGGCACACCGGTGCCACAGAGGTCAGCATGAACGACGAGCACACGCCCGCCGATCTCGAGCCCATCGAGTTCGAGTCGCCCGGGCGTTTCACCCTGCACAACCCGGACAGCCCCCTGCCGCAGCCGGCCGCCTGGGAGCCGGCACCCTTCGTGCTCGGCAGCGAGTCGGCCATGCAGCGTTTCAGCCTGCCCGACCAGGCCCGCAGCCACGCCCTGGCGATGATGCAGCAGGCCAGGCGCACGCTGTGCCTCTACAGCCCCGATCTCGAACCCTGGCTCTACCACCACAGCAGCATTCACGCGGCCTGCAGCGATTTTCTGTTGCGCCATCGCCACAGCAGCCTGCGCATCCTGGTGTGCGACAGCAACCGCGCGGTTCGTGATGGGCACCGACTCATCGCCCTGTCGCGAAAACTGCCCAGCCACCTGCACATTCGCCGCTGTCATCCTGATTACCCTGTTCCCGAGGGCGCCTTTCTGCTGGCTGACGACCAGGGCCTGCTGATGCGCCCGGAGCCGGATCAGTTCGGCGGCTATGCGAATTACCAGGACGCCGCCCGTGTGCGTCAGTTGCAGCGGCTATTCGACCAGACCTGGGATACCAGCATCACCGATCCTGACTTGCGAAGTTTTCTGCTATGAAGAGATTTCTTGCCATGAAGCAATATTTTCTCGGCGCCGCCCTGCTCGCCCTAAGCCTCTCGGCGCTGGCCGCCACCGAAGTCATTCCACTCAACTACCGCACCGCAGGCGACCTACTACCCGTGGTGCAATCTGCACTGGGCAACGACGGGCGGGTGAGCGCCTACGGCAACCAGCTGATCGTCAATGCGTCGCCGGCGAAGATCGCGGAGGTGCGCGCCCTGCTCGGCCAGCTCGACACTCAGCCGCGGCGCTTGCTGATCAGCGTCGACACCAGTGAATCGACCTACCGCGACGACCGAGGTTACGGGGTAGACGGCAGCATCAGCGCCGGTAATGGCCGCGTGGAAATCGGCCGTGGCGAAGTCGACGGTCGCGACCAGGCGCGCATCATTCGCCGCAGCACCGACAGCCGCGGCGGCGGCACGCAGCAGGTGCAGACCAGCGAGGGTTACCCGGCGCTGATCCAGGTTGGCCAGAGCGTGCCGGTGACCACCAGCAGCCGCGGCCCTTACGGCCAGGTGTACAACAACACCGAGTACCGCAACGTCACCCAGGGTTTCTACGTCACCGCCAGCCTGGCGGGCGAAATCGTGCACCTGGATATCAGCAGCAACCGTGACCGGGTCAGCCAGCAGCAACCCGGCGTGATCGACATCCAGCAAGCCGACACTCGGGTCAGCGGACGGCTCGGCGAGTGGATCACCATCGGCGGCAGCAGCGAGCAGAGCCAGGCCGACCGCAGTGGCGTTCTGCGCCGCTACTCGACCGAAGGCCGCGACGACATGAGCATGCGCGTGAAGGTCGAGATGATCGACTGAAAGCCCCGTAAAACGTGACCATACGGTCGATCTAAGACTTATGTAGTACCCATAAAAAAACACTACAAAAACGATTGACGAACATTTTCGTCGGTCGCATGATGGCCTCGCTCCCGCTAATCAGGGGTTCTGGAAACAGGACCTCCGGGTCAATCTCCGCTTACCGCAGGGATCGATTCGTGTTGTTACGCCCACAAGGCAGCTCGACGAGATGGCGACTGGAACGAGGTTGTCCTGAGGGACGGGGAAGCGTTTCACGCATCGAACGGCACAGTGCCAAGGGCGTCCACGGGCCTGCACGCACCACCGCTCGCCTACCCGGCGGCGGGCACACGATGCGCTTCGTCCACCCGGCCACGGCTCTCCTCTTTCCGGTTTCCTCTCAACGTCTGCGGTGAGCTCGCGCCGAGCCTGCGCTTCCATGCGCGATGCCCGGTGCTCGACCAAACACACACTTGAAGGATTGACCATGTCAGCTTACGAAAACGACATCAAAGCCGTTGCCGCCCTGAAAGAAGCCGCTGGCAGCAGCTGGAGCGCTATCAACCCGGAATCCGTCGCTCGTATGCGCGCCCAGAACCGCTTCAAGACTGGCCTGGATGTAGCCAAGTACACCGCGGCCATCATGCGCAAGGACATGGCCGAGTACGACGCCGACTCGTCCGTCTACACCCAGTCACTGGGCTGCTGGCATGGCTTCATCGGCCAGCAGAAACTGATTTCCATCAAGAAGCACCTCAAGACCACCAACAAGCGTTACCTGTACCTGTCCGGCTGGATGATCGCCGCGCTGCGTTCCGATTTCGGCCCGCTGCCGGATCAGTCCATGCACGAGAAGACCGCGGTCGCCGCACTCATCGAAGAGCTGTACACCTTCTTGCGCCAGGCCGACGCCCGTGAGCTGGACCTGCTGTTCAGTGCTCTCGATGCGGCTCGCGAGTCGGGCGATCGTGCCAAGCAGAGCGAGATCCAGGCGCAAATCGACAATTTTGAAACCCACGTGGTGCCGATCATCGCTGACATCGATGCCGGTTTCGGCAACCCCGAGGCCACCTACCTGCTCGCCAAGAAGATGATCGAAGCCGGTGCCTGCTGCATCCAGATCGAGAACCAGGTCTCCGACGAGAAGCAGTGCGGCCACCAGGACGGCAAGGTCACCGTGCCCCATGCTGACTTCCTCGCCAAGATCAACGCGGTGCGCTACGCCTTCCTCGAGCTAGGCGTGGACGACGGCGTGATCGTCGCCCGTACCGATTCCCTGGGTGCCGGCCTCACCAAACAGATCGCCGTGACCAGCGAGCCGGGCGACCTGGGCGACCAGTACAACTCGTTCCTGGATTGCGACGAAATCAGCCCGGCCGAACTTAAGAACGGCGACGTGGTGATCAACCGTGAAGGCAAGCTGCTGCGGCCCAAACGCCTGCCGTCCAACCTGTTCCAGTTCCGCAAGGGTACCGGCGAGGATCGCTGCGTACTGGACAGCATCACCTCGCTGCAGAACGGCGCGGACATGATCTGGATCGAAACCGAGAAGCCCCATGTCGGCCAGATCAAGGCCATGGTCGATCGCGTTCGCGAAGTGATCCCCAATGCCAAGCTGGTCTACAACAACAGTCCGTCGTTCAACTGGACCCTGAGCTTCCGCCAGCAGGTGTTCGATGCCTTCGTTGCCGATGGCAAGGACGTATCGGCCTACGATCGCGCCAAGCTGATGAGCGCCGAGTACGACGAAACCGAACTGGCCCAGGTTGCCGACGAGAAGATCCGCACCTTCCAGCGCGACGGTTCGGCCAATGCCGGCATCTTTCACCACCTGATCACCCTGCCGACCTACCACACCGCTGCGCTGTCCACCGACAACCTGGCCAAGGGTTACTTTGCCGATCAGGGCATGCTGGCCTACGTCAAGGGCGTGCAGCGTCAGGAGATCCGTCAGGGCATCGCCTGCGTCAAGCACCAGAACATGGCGGGCTCGGACATCGGCGACAACCACAAGGAGTACTTCGCCGGTGAAGCAGCGCTGAAGGCTGGCGGCAAGGACAACACCATGAACCAGTTCCACTGAGAACTGGCCCCGCCCGGACACACGTTTCGAGCCTCGGCCCCGGCAGCGATGCCGGGGCTTTTTTATTGGCAACTAAGACGCGCAGCTTTAAAGCCGCTAGTTATCGACACGAGCCGCTTGGCGAAGCGTTAAAAGAACAGGCTCTCAAATGATATATATTCCTATTGAAGCGGATTTTACTTTCCACTACATATAACTTGCCCACGCAGCCGAAGTTTCCGCCTTGTTTTGTAGCTCCTTGATTTGCGTGGTTTTCTGAAAATGGGCCGATTGCAGGCATGCGACGTTTTATTATTTTTTTGTGCTGAAAAATTTACTTACACCCAATACAGGCATAACATTATGCGAATTGATTCAAGGCGCTTAATGCCTTGCCATAATTTTAAATCGTGCGTTAAGCCGTTCCTTGCCTGAGGAGCCCCGGCATGCTGGAAGCAAGCAGTTCCCTGTCCCATAACTGGGCGTTGGCCGTTTTTCTGCTGGGCGTCGTTGGTCTCTGTGCCTTCATGATGGGCGTCTCCAGCCTGCTGGGCAGCAAAGCCTGGGGGCGCAGCAAGAACGAGCCTTTCGAATCGGGCATGCTTCCCACCGGCAGTGCTCGCCTGCGCCTGTCCGCCAAATTCTATCTGGTCGCGATGCTCTTCGTGATCTTCGACGTCGAAGCCCTCTTTCTCTTCGCCTGGGCCGTCTCCGTTCGCGAAAGCGGCTGGGCCGGCTTCATCGAAGCAGCCGTTTTCATAAACATTCTGTTGGCAGGTCTTGTCTACCTTTGGCGTATCGGTGCGCTGGATTGGGCACCCGAGAGTCGTAAGGCTCGGCAGGCGAAGCTGAAACAATGAGGCTTTGGCGATGCAATACAAACTCACTCGGATCGATCCGGATGCTCCCAACGAGCAATACCCGATCGGCAAGCGGGAGGTCGTTACCGACCAACAGCTAGAAGACGAAGTGCACAAGAACATCTACATGGGGAAACTCTCGGATGTTCTCAGCGGTGCGGTGAACTGGGGTCGCAAGAACTCCCTGTGGCCGTACAACTTCGGGCTTTCCTGCTGCTACGTGGAAATGACCACCGCGTTCACCGCGCCGCACGACGTCGCGCGATTCGGTGCCGAGGTAATCCGTGCATCCCCACGCCAGGCCGACTTCATGGTCATCGCCGGCACCTGCTTCATCAAGATGGCGCCGGTCATCCAGCGTCTCTATGAGCAGATGCTCGAACCCAAGTGGGTCATCTCCATGGGCTCGTGCGCCAATTCCGGCGGCATGTACGACATCTACTCGGTCGTTCAGGGTGTCGACAAGTTCCTTCCCGTCGACGTCTACATTCCCGGTTGCCCGCCCCGTCCCGAGGCGTTCCTGCAAGGCCTGATGCTGCTGCAGGAATCCATCGGTCAGGAGCGCCGCCCGCTGTCCTGGGTCGTTGGCGATCAAGGCGTTTACCGCGCCGAGATGCCTTCCCAGAAAGAACAGCGCCGCGAGCAGCGTATTGCGGTTACCAACCTGCGTTCCCCTGACGAAGTCTGAGTCCTGCTTCCTTATAAGAGCCGGACTCACTCTCACCGTTGACCGATAGCGATCGAGACCATGACTGCAGACACCATCGTGTCCATTGCGCCGTACAAGGCGGACGACCAAGACGTCGTCGTTGAGCTTCAATCCCGTTTTGGCGCCGACAGCTTCACGCTGCAGGCCACCCGCACCGGCATGCCGGTGATCTGGGTCGGCCGCGACAAGCTCGTCGAAGTGCTGCGCTTCCTGCGCCAGACCACCCGCCCCTACGTCATGCTGTATGACCTGCACGGCGTCGACGAGCGCCTGCGCACCCAGCGTCGCGGCCTGCCGGACGCCGATTTCACCGTGTTCTATCACCTCATGTCGCTGGAGCGTAACAGCGACGTGATGATCAAGGTGGCGCTGCGCGAGGGCGACCTCAACCTGCCGTCCGTGACCGGCATCTGGCCGAACGCCAACTGGTACGAGCGCGAAGTGTGGGATCTGTACGGCATCCACTTCACCGGCCACCCGCACCTGACCCGGATCATGATGCCGCCGACCTGGGAAGGTCACCCGCTGCGCAAGGACTATCCGGCGCGCGCCACCGAATTCGACCCGTTCAGCCTGACCCTGGCCAAGCAGCAGCTCGAGGAAGAGGCCGCGCGCTTCAACCCCGAAGACTGGGGCATGAAACGCCACAGCGAGAACGAGGACTACATGTTCCTCAACCTCGGCCCCAACCACCCGTCCGCCCACGGTGCGTTCCGCATCATCCTGCAGCTCGACGGTGAAGAGATCCTCGATTGCGTGCCGGAAATCGGCTACCACCACCGCGGTGCCGAGAAGATGGCCGAGCGCCAGAGCTGGCACAGCTTCATCCCCTACACCGACCGTATCGACTACCTCGGCGGGGTGATGAACAACCTGCCCTACGTGCTCTCGGTCGAGAAGCTGGCCGGCATCAAGGTGCCGCAGAAGGTCGACACCATCCGCATCATGATGGCCGAGTTCTTCCGCATCACCAGTCACCTGCTGTTCTTGGGTACCTACATCCAGGACGTGGGCGCCATGACCCCGGTGTTCTTCACCTTCACCGACCGCCAGCGCGCCTACAAGGTGATCGAAGCCATTACCGGTTTCCGCCTGCACCCGGCCTGGTACCGCATCGGTGGTGTCGCCCACGACCTGCCGCGTGGCTGGGACAAGCTGGTCAAGGAATTCGTCGACTGGCTGCCCAAGCGCCTCGACGAATACGAAAAGGCTGCACTGAGGAACAGCATCCTCAAGGCCCGTACCATCGGCGTCGCCCAGTACAACACCAAGGAAGCCTTGGAATGGGGCACCACCGGTGCCGGGCTGCGCGCCACCGGCTGCGATTTCGACCTGCGCAAGGCGCGCCCCTATTCCGGCTACGAGAACTTCGAGTTCGAAGTGCCGCTGGCCGCCAACGGCGATGCCTATGACCGCTGCATGGTGCGTGTCGAGGAGATGCGCCAGAGCATCCGGATCATCGACCAGTGCCTGCGCAACATGCCGGAAGGCCCGTACAAGGCGGATCACCCGCTGACCACGCCGCCGCCGAAAGAGCGCACGCTGCAGCACATCGAAACCCTGATCACCCACTTCCTGCAGGTTTCCTGGGGCCCGGTCATGCCGGCCAACGAAAGCTTCCAGATGATCGAAGCGACCAAGGGTATCAACAGCTACTACCTGACCAGCGACGGCAGCACCATGAGCTACCGCACGCGCATCCGCACGCCGAGCTTCGCCCACCTGCAGCAGATCCCCTCGGTGATCCGCGGCAGCATGGTCGCCGACCTGATCGCGTACCTGGGCAGTATCGACTTCGTCATGGCCGACGTGGATCGCTGAGGAGAATACCATGAACATGATTCAGACCGACCGTTTCGCCCTCAGTGAAACCGAGCGCTCGGCCATCGAGCACGAGATGCACCACTACGAGGACCCGCGTGCGGCGTCCATCGAAGCCCTTAAGATCGTGCAGAAGGAACGCGGCTGGGTGCCGGACGGCGCCGCCGATGCCATCGGCGCGATTCTCGGCATCCCGGCCAGCGACGTCGAAGGTGTCGCCACCTTCTACAGCCAGATCTTCCGCCAGCCCGTCGGCCGTCACATCATCCGTGTGTGCGACAGCATGACCTGCTTCATCGGTGGCCACGAGAACGTGCTCGGCAGCATCAAGGCCGAACTGGGCATCGTGCCCGGCCAGACCACCGCCGACGGCCGCTTCACCCTGCTGCCGGTGTGCTGCCTGGGCAACTGCGACAAGGCGCCGGCGATGATGATCGACGACGAAACCTTTGGCGACGTGCAACCCGAAGGCGTGGCGCAACTGCTGGAGAACTTCCAATGATCAGCCGCAGCTCCAACCTGCTGACCTCCTTCGGCCCGGCCAACCGCATCGCCCGCAGCGAAGAGACTCATCCGCTGACCTGGCGCCTGCGCGACGACGCCCAGCCCGTGTGGCTCGACGAATACCAGCAGAAGAACGGTTATGCCGCCGCCCGCAAGGCCCTGGCCGAGATGGCCCAGGCCGACATCGTGCAGACGGTCAAGGATTCCGGCCTCAAGGGCCGCGGCGGTGCGGGCTTTCCTACCGGCGTGAAGTGGGGCCTGATGCCCAACGACGAATCGCTGAACATCCGTTACCTGCTGTGCAACGCGGACGAGATGGAACCCAACACCTGGAAGGACCGCATGCTGATGGAACAGCTGCCGCACCTGCTGGTGGAAGGCATGCTGATCAGCGCCCGGGCCCTGAAGGCCTACCGCGGCTACATCTTCCTGCGTGGCGAGTACGTCGACGCCGCCGCCAACCTCAACCGCGCCATCGAGGAAGCCAAGGCCGCCGGCCTGCTGGGCAAGAACATCCTGGGCAGCGGTTTCGATTTCGAATTGTTCGTGCATACCGGCGCCGGGCGTTACATCTGCGGTGAAGAAACCGCGCTGATCAACTCCCTGGAAGGCCGTCGCGCCAACCCGCGCGCCAAGCCGCCCTTCCCTGCTGCGGTGGGCGTGTGGGGCAAGCCGACCTGCGTCAACAACGTCGAGACCCTGTGCAACGTGCCGTCGATCATCGGCAACGGCGTGGACTGGTACAAGTCCCTGGCCCGCGAAGGCAGCGAAGACCACGGCACCAAGCTGATGGGCTTCTCCGGCAAGGTCAAGAACCCGGGGATCTGGGAGCTGCCATTCGGCATCAGCGCCCGCGAGCTGTTCGAGGACTACGCCGGCGGCATGCGCGACGGCTACACCCTCAAGGCCTGGCAGCCTGGCGGCGCCGGCACCGGTTTCCTGCTGCCCGAGCACCTCGAGGCCTCGATGTACGCCGCCGGCATCGCCAAGGTCGGCACCCGCATGGGTACCGGCCTGGCCCTGGCCATCGACAACACGGTGAACATGGTTTCGCTGCTGCGCAACATGGAAGAGTTCTTCGCCCGCGAATCCTGCGGCTGGTGCACGCCATGCCGCGACGGCCTGCCGTGGAGCGTGAAGATCCTCCGCGCCCTGGAGCGCAAGCAGGGTACCCGCGAGGACATCGACACCCTGCTCGGGCTGGTCAATTTCCTCGGCCCCGGCAAGACCTTCTGTGCTCACGCACCGGGTGCCGTGGAGCCACTGGGCAGCGCGATCAAGTATTTCCGTGAAGAGTTCGAAGCCGGTGTGGGCGCCACTGCGCCGCAGCCGCCGGTAGCGGCACACGCGGTATAGGCCCGATGGTCGGACGAGTGGGCGCGATGGCGCCGTCCGGCCCAGGCAAAGACAAGAATTCCCTTAGCCCGTCCGCTTTCGAGCGGGCAAACGAAGACTGAAGAAAAATGGCCACTATCCACGTAGACGGCAAAGATCTCGAAGTCGATGGTGCGGACAACCTGCTGCAGGCCTGTCTGTCCCTTGGTCTCGACATCCCCTACTTCTGCTGGCACCCGGCGCTCGGCAGCGTTGGCGCCTGCCGCCAGTGCGCGGTGAAGCAGTACAGCGACGAAAACGACAAGCGCGGCCGCCTGGTCATGTCCTGCATGACGCCGGCCACCGACAACAGCTGGATCTCCATCGACGACGAAGAGGCCGTGGCCTTTCGCAAGAGTGTCGTCGAGTGGCTGATGACCAACCACCCGCACGACTGCCCGGTGTGCGAGGAAGGCGGCCATTGCCACCTGCAGGACATGACGGTGATGACCGGCCACAACGCCCGTCGCTATCGGTTCAGCAAGCGCACCCACCAGAACCAGGAGCTCGGCCCGTTCATAGCCCATGAGATGAACCGCTGCATCGCCTGCTACCGCTGCGTGCGTTACTACAAGGATTACGCCGGCGGCACCGACCTGGGCGTCTACGGTGCCCACGACAACGTGTACTTCGGCCGCGTCGAAGACGGCACCCTGGAAAGCGAGTTCTCCGGCAACCTGGTTGAGGTCTGCCCGACCGGTGTGTTCACCGACAAGACCCACTCCGAGCGCTACAACCGCAAGTGGGACATGCAGTTCGCCCCGAGCATCTGTCATGGCTGCTCCAGCGGCTGCAACACCAGCCCCGGTGAGCGCTATGGCGAAGTACGCCGCATCGAGAACCGCTTCAACGGCTCGGTGAACCAGTACTTCCTGTGCGACCGTGGTCGCTTCGGCTATGGCTACGTCAACCGTGAAGACCGTCCGCGTCAGCCGGTGATGATGCTCAGCAAGATGAAGATGGGCCTGGACGCCGCACTGGATCAGGCCGCTGCCCTGCTCAAGGGCCGCAAGGTGATCGGTATCG
The DNA here is from genome assembly GCF_900112645.1 of Phytopseudomonas straminea. Lineage (GTDB taxonomy): Bacteria > Pseudomonadota > Gammaproteobacteria > Pseudomonadales > Pseudomonadaceae > Aquipseudomonas > Aquipseudomonas straminea. The sequence goes on from NZ_FOMO01000005.1 coordinate 312,159, forward strand.
GCTCGCCACGTGCCAGCCTGGAGGGCAACTTCGCCCTGCGCGAGCTGGTCGGCGCTGGCAACTTCTACTCCGGTATCGCTGCAGCCGAGCAGGCCAACATTCGCCTGATCCGCGACGTGCTGCAGAACGGCCCGCTGCCGGTGCCGACCCTGCGCGACATCGAGAGCCACGACGCCGTGTTCGTGCTCGGTGAAGACCTCACCCAGACCGCCGCCCGCGTCGCTCTGGCCCTGCGCCAGTCGGTCAAGGGCAAGGCCACCGAGATCGCCGCTGGTGCGAAGATCCAGGATTGGCACATGGCCGCCGTGCAGAACGTCGCCCAGCACGCGCTCAACCCGCTGTTCATCGCCAGCGTCACCGCCACTCGCCTCGACGACGTCGCCGAGCAGTGCGTGCACGCCGCGCCCGATGACCTGGCGCGCATCGGTTTCGCCGTGGCCCACGCCATCGACCCGAGCGCCCCGGCCGTCGAAGGCCTGGAAGCCGAGGCCGGCGAGCTGGTGCAACGCATCGCCGAGGCGCTGCTGAACGCCAAGCGCCCGCTGATCGTTTCCGGCGCCTCGCTGGGCAATCGCGCGCTGATCGAAGCCGCCGCCAACATCGCCAGCGCCCTGAAGAATCGCGAGAAGAACGGCTCCATCAGCCTGGTGGTGCCGGAAGCCAACAGCATGGGCATGGCCCTGCTGATGGGTGAGCAGTTCGCCGGCAACAGCCTGGACGACGCCCTCGAAGCGCTGACCGCAGGTCAGGCCGACGCCCTGGTGGTGCTGGAGAACGACCTCTATCACCGCGCCGATGCCGCCCGTGTAGATGCCGCCCTGGCCGCCGCCAAGGTGGTGATCGTCGCCGATCACCAGAGCACCGCCACCACCGCCAAGGCGCACCTGCTGCTGCCGGCTGCCAGCTTCGCCGAAGGCGACGGCACCCTGATCAGCCAGGAAGGCCGCGCCCAGCGCTTCTTCCAGGTCTATGACCCGTCCTACTACGACGCCAACATTCTGGTGCGCGAAGGCTGGCGCTGGCTGCACGCGCTGCACAGCACGCTGCATAATCGCGTCGTCGACTGGACCCAGCTCGACCAGGTCACCGCTGCCTGCGCCGAAAGCTCCGCGCAGCTCGCCGGCATTCGTGATGCCGCGCCAAGCGCCTCGTTCCGTATCAAGGGCCTCAAGCTGGCCCGCGAACCGCATCGCTACAGCGGTCGTACCGCCATGCGCGCCAATATCAGCGTGCACGAGCCGCGTCAGCCCCAGGACAAGGACAGCGCCTTTGCCTTCTCCATGGAAGGCTACTCGGGCAGCAAGGAAGACCGTCAGCAGATCCCGTTCGCCTGGTCGCCAGGCTGGAACTCGCCCCAGGCCTGGAACAAGTTCCAGGATGAAGTCGGTGGTCACCTGCGTGCCGGCGACCCCGGCGTGCGCCTGATCGAAGCCAAGGGCGCAAGCCTGGGCTGGTTCAGCGCACCGACGGCCTTCAACCCGACCCAGGGCACCTGGCAGGCCGTGCCGCTGCACCATCTGTTCGGCAGCGAGGAAATGTCCTCGCGCGCCGCACCGATCGCCGAGCGCACACCCGAAGCCTACGTGGCGCTGGCCAAGGATGAAGCCGATCGCCTCGGCGTCAACGACGGCGCCCTGCTGCAACTGAGCGTCAACGGTCAGAGCCTGCGCCTGCCGCTGCGCGTCACTGAAGAGCTGGGCATCGGCCTGGTCGGCCTGCCGGTCGGCCTGGCAGGCATTCCGGCCGCCATCGCCGGCGCGTCCGTCACCAATATCGGGGAGGCCGCGCAATGAGCTGGTTGACGCCCGAGTTGCTCGACATCATCCAGGAAGTGCTCAAGGCCATCGTCATCCTGCTCGCCGTGGTGGTGTGCGGTGCGCTGCTGAGCTTCGTCGAACGCCGCCTGCTCGGCTGGTGGCAGGATCGCTACGGCCCGAACCGGGTCGGCCCGTTCGGCATGTTCCAGCTGGCTGCGGACATGCTCAAGATGTTCTTCAAGGAAGACTGGACGCCGCCGTTCGCCGACAAGCTGATCTTCACCCTGGCGCCGATCATCGCCATGGGCGCCATGCTGGTTGCCTTCGCGATCATCCCGATCACCCCCAACTGGGGCGTGGCGGACCTGAACATCGGCATCCTGTTCTTCTTCGCCATGGCTGGCCTGTCGGTGTACGCCGTGCTGTTCGCCGGCTGGTCGAGCAACAACAAGTTCGCCCTGCTCGGCAGCCTGCGTGCCTCGGCCCAGACCATCTCCTACGAGGTGTTCCTGGCCCTGGCGCTGATGGGCATCGTCGCCCAGGTCGGCTCGTTCAACATGCGCGACATCGTCGATTACCAGGCGCAGAACCTGTGGTTCATCATTCCGCAGTTCTTTGGTTTCTGTACCTTCTTCATCGCCGGCGTGGCCGTGACGCACCGTCACCCCTTCGACCAGCCGGAAGCGGAGCAGGAGCTGGCCGACGGTTACCACATCGAATACGCCGGCATGAAATGGGGCATGTTCTTCGTCGGTGAATACATCGGCATCGTGACCATCTCCGCGCTGCTGGTAACCCTGTTCTTCGGTGGCTGGCACGGTCCGTTCGGCATCCTGCCGCAGATCCCGTTCTTCTGGTTCGCGATCAAGACCTGCTTCTTCATCATGATCTTCATCCTGCTGCGCGCTTCCATTCCGCGCCCGCGGTATGACCAGGTCATGGCCTTCAGCTGGAAGTTCTGCCTGCCGCTGACCCTGATCAACCTGCTGGTGACCGGCGCCGTCGTGCTGGCCACGGCCCAGTAAGGAGAAACGAGATGCTCAAATACATTTGGGATGTGCTGGTCGGCACCGGCACGCAATTGCGCAGCCTGGTCATGGTCTTCGGCCATGGCTTTCGCAAGCGCGACACCCTGCAATACCCGGAAGAACAGGTCTACCTGCCACCGCGCTACCGCGGCCGCATCGTACTGACCCGCGACCCCGATGGCGAAGAACGCTGCGTAGCCTGCAACCTGTGCGCCGTGGCCTGCCCGGTGGGCTGCATTTCGCTGCAGAAGGCGGAAACCGAAGACGGCCGCTGGTACCCGGACTTCTTTCGCATCAACTTCTCGCGCTGCATCTTCTGCGGCCTGTGCGAGGAAGCCTGCCCGACCACCGCGATCCAGCTCACCCCGGATTTCGAAATGGGCGAGTTCAAGCGTCAGGACCTGGTGTACGAGAAGGAAGACCTGCTGATCTCCGGCCCCGGCAAGAACCCGGACTACAACTTCTACCGCGTGGCCGGCATGGCCATCGCCGGCAAGCCGAAAGGCGCCGCGCAGGACGAAGCCGAGCCGATCAACGTCAAGGGGTTGTTGCCATAATGGAATTCGCCTTCTACTTCTCCGCAGGGGTCGCGGTTGCCTCGACCTTTGGCGTGATCACCGGCAAGAACCCGGTGCACGCCCTGCTCTACCTGATCATCTCGCTGCTCGCCGTGTCCATGGTGTTCTTCAGCCTCGGTGCGCCGTTCGCCGGCGCGCTGGAAATCATCGTCTACGCCGGCGCCATCATGGTGCTGTTCGTGTTCGTGGTGATGATGCTCAACCTCGGCCCGGCCTCGGTACAGCAGGAACGCACCTGGCTGACCCCGGGCATCTGGATCGGCCCGGCGCTGCTCTCGGCGCTGCTGCTGGGTCAGCTGCTGTACGTGCTGTTCGCCGTACCGAGCGGCGCCACCATCGGCCACACCACGGTCGATGCCAAGGCCGTGGGCATTCACCTGTTCGGCCCTTATCTGCTGGCCGTCGAGCTGGCGTCCATGCTGCTGCTGGCCGCACTGGTCGCCGCCTATCACCTGGGCCGTAACGACATCAAGGATGCTACGCCATGAACGGTATTCCAATGGAGCACGGCCTGGCGCTGGCCGGCGTGCTGTTCAGCCTCGGCCTGGTAGGCCTGATGGTGCGCCGCAACATCCTGTTCGTGCTGATGAGCCTGGAAGTGATGATGAACGCCGCTGCCCTCGCCTTCGTGGTCGCCGGCGCGCGCTGGGCACAGGCTGACGGGCAGATCATGTTCATTCTGGTCATCGCCCTGGCCGCCGCCGAAGCGAGCATCGGCCTGGCGATCCTGCTGCAGCTGTACCGCCGCTTCCACACCCTCGATATCGACGCAGCCAGCGAGATGCGCGGATGAACCTCTTATTCCTGACCCTACTGTTCCCACTGATCGGCTGGTTCATCCTGGCCTTTTCCCGCGGCCGCCTGAGCGAAGGCGCTGCCGCCATCGTCGGTGTCGGCTCGGTCGGCCTGTCGGCCCTGACCACCGCCTGGATCATGTGGCAGTTCAACGTCGCGCCACCGGCAGACGGCGTTTACACCCAAACCCTGTGGCAGTGGATGAGCGTCGACGGCCTGGCGCCGAGCTTCACCCTGTACCTGGACGGTCTCTCGCTGACCATGCTAGGCGTGGTCACCGGCGTGGGCTTCCTGATCCACATGTTCGCCAGCTGGTACATGCGCGGTGAAGAGGGTTACTCGCGTTTCCTCTCCTACACCAACCTGTTCATATTCAGCATGCTGCTGCTGGTGCTGGGCGACAACCTGATGACTCTGTTCTTCGGGTGGGAAGGCGTGGGCCTGTGCTCGTACCTGCTGATCGGCTTCTACTACAAGCACGTGCCCAACGGTAACGCGGCGCTGAAAGCGTTCATCGTCACCCGTATCGGCGACGTGTTCCTGATGATCGGCCTGTTCCTGCTGTTCCTCAACCTCGGCACCCTGAACATCCAGGAGCTGATGGTGCTGGCCCCGCAGAAGTACGCAGCCGGCGATACCTGGCTGTGGCTGGCGACCCTGATGCTGCTCGGCGGCGCGGTCGGTAAATCCGCCCAGCTGCCCCTGCAGACCTGGCTGGCCGACGCCATGGCCGGCCCGACGCCGGTTTCGGCACTGATCCACGCCGCCACCATGGTCACCGCGGGCGTCTACCTGATCGCCCGTACCAACGGCTTGTTCCTGCTGACCCCGGAGATTCTCGAGCTGGTCGGCATCGTCGGTGGCGTGACCCTGGTGCTGGCGGGTTTTGCCGCCCTGGTGCAGACCGACATCAAGCGCATCCTCGCCTACTCGACCATGAGCCAGATCGGCTACATGTTCCTGGCCCTGGGCGTGGGTGCCTGGGACGCGGCGATCTTCCACCTGATGACCCACGCCTTCTTCAAGGCGCTGCTGTTCCTCGCTTCCGGTTCGGTGATCCACGCCTGCCACCACGAGCAGAACATCTTCAAGATGGGTGGCCTGTGGAAGAAGCTGCCGCTGGCCTATGCCAGCTTCATCGTCGGCGGCTCGGCCCTGGCGGCGCTGCCGCTGATCACCGTGGGCTTCTACTCCAAGGACGAGATTCTCTGGGAAGCCTTCGCCAGCGGTAATTCCGGCCTGCTCTACGCCGGTTTGCTGGGCGCCTTCATGACCTCGATCTACACCTTCCGGTTGATCTTCATCGCCTTCCATGGCGAGCAGAAGACCGACGCCCATGCCGGTCATGGTATCGCCCACAACCTGCCGCTGATCGTGCTGATCGTGCTGTCGACCTTCATCGGCGCCTGGATCACTCCGCCGCTGGCTGGCGTGCTGCCGCAGAGCGCCGGCCATGCCGGTGGCGAGGCCAAGCACAGCCTGGAAATCGTCTCGGGCTGCATCGCCCTGGCCGGTATCCTGCTGGCCGCCATGCTGTTCCTCGGCAAGCGCAGTTTCGTCAGCGCCGTCGCCAGCAGCGCGCCGGGTCGTTTCCTGTCGGCCTGGTGGTTCGCCGCCTGGGGCTTCGACTGGCTCTACGACAAGATTTTCGTGCAGCCCTACCTGTTCTTCTGCCGGGTGCTCGCCCGTGACCCGATCGACGGTGCCATCGGCATCGTCCCGCGCCTGGCGCGTGGTGGTCATGGCGTGCTGAGCCGCAGCGAAACCGGGCATCTGCGCTGGTACGCCATCTCCATCGCCGGGGGCGCCGTACTGGTGCTCGCTGCCGTGCTGCTGGCCTGACCGATGATCCCGAATACTTTTTCTAAGGAAACTCGCCCGTCATGATTCTGCCTTGGCTAATCCTGATCCCCTTTATCGGCGGCCTGTTGTGCTGGCAGGCGGAGCGCTTCGGCGGAACCCTGCCGCGCTGGATCGCGCTGCTGACCATGTCCCTGCTGTTCGGCCTCGGCCTGTGGCTGTGGGGCACCGGTGACTTCAGCCTGGCGCCTGCGCCGGGTGCCGAGCCACGCTGGGCGCACGAATTCCAGGTGCGCTGGATCGAGCGCTTCGGCATCAGCATCCACCTGGCGATGGACGGCCTGTCGGTGCTGATGGTCACCCTCACCGGCCTGCTCGGCGTGCTGTCGGTACTGTGCTCGTGGAACGAGATCCAGAAGCGCGTGGGCTTCTTCCACCTCAACCTGATGTGGATCCTCGGCGGCGTGGTCGGCGTGTTCCTGGCCATCGACCTGTTCCTGTTCTTCTTCTTCTGGGAAATGATGCTGGTGCCGATGTATTTCCTCATCGCGCTCTGGGGTCATAGCGGCAGCCCTGGCAAGAGCCGCATCAACGCGGCCACCAAGTTCTTCATCTTCACCCAGGCCAGCGGTCTGGTGATGCTGGTGGCGATTCTTGGCCTGGTGTTCGTGCACTTCAACCAGACCGGCGTATTCACCTTCAACTACGCCGACCTGCTCAAGACCGAGCTGTCCGAAGGCACCGAATACCTGCTGATGCTGGGCTTCTTCATCGCCTTCGCGGTCAAGTTCCCGGTGGTGCCCCTGCACTCCTGGCTGCCGGACGCCCACGCCCAGGCGCCGACCGCAGGCTCGGTGGACCTCGCCGGTATCCTGCTGAAAACCGCGGCCTACGGCCTGCTGCGCTTCTCGCTGCCACTGTTCCCGAATGCCTCGGCGGAGTTCGCGCCGATCGCGATGTACCTGGGCGTGTTCGCCATCATCTACGGCGCCCTGCTGTCGTTCGCGCAGACCGACATCAAGCGCCTGGTGGCCTACTCCAGCGTGTCGCACATGGGCTTCGTGCTGATCGCCATCTACTCGGGCAGCCAGATCGCCCTGCAAGGTGCGGTGGTGCAGATGATGGCCCACGGCCTGTCGGCTGCGGCGCTGTTCATCCTCTGCGGACAGCTGTACGAGCGCCTGCACACCCGCGACATGCGCGAAATGGGCGGTATCTGGGCACGCATGTCCTGGCTGCCGGCGCTCAGCCTGTTCTTCGCGGCTGCTGCACTGGGCCTGCCGGGCACCGGCAACTTCGTCGGCGAGTTCCTGATCCTGATCGGCAGCTTCCCGACTGCGCCGTGGATCACCGTGATCGCGGCGACCGGCCTGGTACTGGGCTCCGTGTACTCGCTGATCATGATCCACCGCGCCCACTTCGGCCCGGTGAAGAACGACAGCCCGCTGCCGGGCCTGCAATTTCGTGAACTGAGCATGGTGCTGTGCCTCGCGGTGCTGCTGATCCTGCTCGGCGTTTACCCGCAGCCGGTGCTCGACACCTCTGCCGCCAGCATGCAAGGCGTGCAGCAGTGGTTCAGTGGCGCTCTCGATCAACTCGCCTCGGGCCGGTAAGGGTTAAAATTTATGGAACATCATGCTGTGCAATTCTCCACCCAACACCTGATCGCCCTGCTGCCGCTGCTGGTCACCTGCGCCACCGTGGTGGTGGTCATGCTGGCCATCGCCTGGAAACGTAGCCACTCGATGACCTTCGTGCTGTCGGTGATCGGCCTCAACGCGGCCCTGCTGTCGCTGCTGCCGACCATCGGCGTCACGCCGCTGCAGGTCACCCCGCTGATGCAGATCGACACCTTCGCCTGCTATTACATGGCGCTGGTGCTGATCGCCACCCTGGCGTGCGTCACCCTCACCCACGCCTACCTGGGCGAGGCCAAGATCAACGACGGGCAGACCAAGGGCTACCCGCGCAACCGCGAAGAAATGTACCTGCTGCTGCTGCTCTCCGCGGCCGGCGGCCTGGTGCTGGTCAGCACCGAGCACCTGGCGGGCCTGTTCATCGGCCTGGAGCTGCTCTCGGTACCGACCTACGGGATGATCGCCTACGCCTACTTCAACAAGCGTTCGCTGGAAGCCGGCATCAAGTACATGGTGCTGTCGGCCGCCGGCAGCGCCTTCCTGCTGTTCGGCATGGCGCTGCTGTATGCCGACGCCGGCAGCCTGAGCTTCGCACAGATCGGTGCCAGCCTGGCCGGTGCCAGCGGCAGCCAGCTGGTGCAGATCGGTATCGGCATGATGCTCATCGGTCTGGCGTTCAAGCTGTCCATGGTGCCGTTCCACCTGTGGACGCCGGACGTCTACGAAGGCGCCCCGGCGCCAGTGGCTGCCTTCCTGGCCACCGCCAGCAAGGTCGCGGTATTCGCCGTGCTGCTGCGTCTGTACCAGCTCTCCCCGGCCACCGCCGGCGGCTGGCTGAACGACCTGCTGACGGTCATCGCCATCGCCTCGATCCTGTTCGGCAACCTGCTGGCTCTGGTGCAGAACAACCTCAAGCGCTTGCTCGGTTATTCGTCGATCGCCCACTTCGGTTACCTGCTGGTGGCGCTGATCGCCAGCAAGGGCCTGGCCGTGGAAGCCATCGGCGTGTACATGGCCACCTACGTGCTGACCAGCCTGGGCGCCTTCGGGGTGATCACCCTGATGTCGACGCCCTACAACGGCCGTGACGCCGACGCGCTGTACGAGTACCGCGGCCTGTTCTGGCGCCGCCCGTACCTGACCGCGGTACTGACCGTGATGATGCTGTCGCTGGCGGGCATTCCGCTCACTGCAGGCTTCATTGGCAAGTTCTACGTGATCGCCGCGGGTGTGCAGGCGCAACTGTGGTGGCTGATCGCGGCGCTGATCCTGGGTAGCGCCATCGCGGTGTTCTACTACCTGCGCGTGATGGTCACCCTGTTCCTCAACGAGCCGAACCTGCAGCGTCACGATGCACCGTTCAACTGGGGCCAACGTGCCGGCGGCATCATGCTGATGCTGGTGGCGGCCCTGGCCTTCGTGCTCGGCGTGTACCCGCAGCCGCTGCTGGATCTGGTCCAGCAAGCCGGCCTGGCTGCTGTCGCGCTCTGATCAGAGTCGCGTCATGAAAGAACGGCTGCCTCAGGGCAGCCGTTTTTATTTATGTGTGATGGGTGCGAGCCTCCTTAAAACGTCTGGCAGCTGCTCCCCGGGTTTCACCCAGGCTACGGATTTCGGTAATCGTGCTTTTCGTAGCCTGCTGCTGAGCGAAACGATGCGCAGGATTGGGGACGAAAGACTTCGCAGGGCGAAGACCCCGAGTTTGCTTCGCGCTACGCAGGCTACGGGGCGTTAAGACCGTGCGTGATAACGAAAAACGGCTGCACTCGGGCAGCCGTTTAGGGTGAAGCGGGAAATTACTCGGGCAACCTGACGGTCTTCTTGCCGCCGGCGAACAGGTTCCAGCTGGCAACGAACAATGCAGCGATCAGCGGACCCAACACGAAGCCGTTGAGGCCGAACAAGGCCATGCCGCCGAGGGTGGAAATCAGGATCAGGTAATCGGGCATCCGGGTATCCTTGCCGACCAGAATCGGGCGCAGGATATTGTCCACCAGGCCGATCACCAGTACCCCGAACAGGGTCAGCACCACGCCCTGCCAGATATCGCCGCTAAGCAGCAGGTACACCGCCACCGGCGCCCAGACGATACCGGCACCGGCCGCTGGCAACAGCGACAGGAAGGCCATCAGCACGCCCCACAGCAGCGGGCTGGGAATGCCCAGTATCCAGAAAATCAAACCACCCAGCGCGCCCTGTACGGCAGCCACGACGATATTGCCTTTCACGGTGGCACGCACTACTCGGGTGAACTTGATCTGCAAGCGGCGCTTGGTGTTGTCGCCCAGCGGCACGGCCATGCGAATGTCGCGTACCAGCTCCTGGCCATCGCGCAGCAGGAAGAACAGCAGATAGAGCATGATGAAAAAGCTCACCACGAACTGAAAGGTGCCTTGGCCGATGGCGAACACCTTGGTTGCCAGGTACTGGCTACCAGCAGCGGCGCCGCTGGTGATGCTTTCCTGCAGATCATCCAGATTGCCGACGCCGATACGGTCGATCTGCTGCTGCAGGAACGGAGGTAGCATCTGCTTGGTGCTGGTCACATAGGCGCCGACGTCCAGTTCACCGGAGTCGATGCGCTGGTAGATGCTGGTGCCCTCGGCAACCATCGCTGACGTGATGAAAATCACCGGCAGAATCGCCACCAGCAGGCACACGATCAGCGTCAGCAGCGCCGACAGGTTGCCGCGCCCACCGAGGCGACGCGCCATGCGCCGTTGCAGCGGCGCGAACACCACGGCAAGCGCCACCGCCCAGAACACCGCGCCGTAGAACGGCAGCAGTATCCAGATGAAGGCGATGGTCACCAGGGCGAGCAGGAGGATAAAGGTTTTCTTTTCGAGGGAAGTCGTCTGCATGGTCCGGTCACACGAGGGGGTATGCCCGTTAGTCTCCCGCGCCGCCGACAAAGTGCACTCTTATTACTGGGGCGAGCCTCCCTGCCACCCCAGCGTCAGATACGGAACTGGCGCACCAGGCTTTGCAGGCCCTGGCCGAGTTGCGCCAGGCTGCGGGCGGTTTCGGCGCCCTGACGGGTTTCGTCGGCGACGCTGTCCACTGCGCTGGCAATCTGGTGCACGCTGCGGTTGATCTCCTCGGCCACCGCGGTCTGCTCCTCGGCGGCGCTGGCGATCTGCGCGTTCATGGCGTTGATGGTGCCGATCAGCCCGGCAATGGCATCCAGCGAGGCGCCGGCCTTGTTGGCCTGCTCGCTGGTCAGCTCGCCGGCATCGCTGGACTGGCGCATGGCATTGACCGCATCGCGGGTACCGCTCTGCAGACGGTCGATCATGCCCTGGATTTCCTGCGTGCTCTGCTGAGTGCGGCTGGCCAGGGCACGCACCTCGTCGGCGACCACCGCAAAACCACGCCCGGCCTCACCGGCACGGGCGGCTTCGATGGCCGCGTTGAGCGCCAATAGGTTGGTTTGCTCGGCGATGGAGCGAATCACGTCGAGCACGCTGACGATGGAGTGCACGTCCTTCTGCAGGCTGTCCAGCGAGGTGCCGCTGCCGCGGATATCGCCGACCAACGAATGGATCCGTTCGATGCTGCCGTCCACCACCTGCTTGGCCACCTGCCCTTCGCGATCGGTCTGCTGCGCCGCTTCGGCAGCGCCCTGGGCGCTCTTGGCCACCTCGTGGGCAGCGGCGGACATCTCATTGATGGCCGTAGCGACCTGATCGGTTTCATGGCGTTGCCGCTCCATGGCCTGCTCGGAACGCTGCGCCTGGGCAGCCACCTGACTGACCAGTTCGGTCAGGTGTCCGGTCATTTCGCTGATCTGCCGCACCAGACCATGAACCTTGTCGACGAAGCGGTTGAACGAGCCAGCCAGCTCGCCCAGTTCGTCACGGCTGGTGACCGGCAAGCGCTTGGTCAGGTCGCCATCGCCGGCAGCGATGTCGTCGAGATTGGCCTTGATCTGCTGCAGCGGACGTAGAAAGGTGTTGGCCAGAATGCCGCCAACCACACCGAAGACCACCAGCAACACCGCGCCGATGACCAGAATGCTGGTAATGATGGTACTAACGCGTTGGTCGATCCCGGCGCGCACCTCGGCGATCTGCGCCTCGACGCCGTCCAAGTTCACCGCGGTGCCCAGGGCCATGTCCCACTTGGGCAGGTAATAGCTGTAGGCGAGTTTGGGCACCTGGACGGCTTCGTTGCCGGGTAAAGGTGAGGAATAGTTGACGTAGTAGCTGTTGTCCTTGGCGACGCGCACCAGCTCGCGGTTCACGAACACGCCGTTGACGTCGCGTCGGTCGTTGAGGCTCTTGCCGACATCCACGGGGCTGTCGCTGCGAAACAGGCGCACCACATTGGAGTCATGGCCGAAGAAGTAGCCGTCCTTGCCGTACTTGATTTTCGACAGGATAGCGATGGCCTGCTTGCGGCTTTCCAAGTCGCCATTCGGCGCGGCGTCATACAGGCTCTGCACGGCGCCCATGGCGATGGCGCTGTAATTCTGCAGCTCGCTACGTTTCTCGTCGAGGAGTCGCTCGCGGGTTTCGCTGACTTCGTCCTCTGAAAGGCTGTATAGCACCTTTGCGGCGGCACCACTGAGCACCACGGCGAACAGCAGAACGGGAACCAGGGCCAACAAGATGACTTTGGCTTTCAAGCTCAGGCGCATTTTTGTTTTCCTTATGACCAGGCGAAGCCAGACGATGGCTTCTACTCCAGTCATCGGCAGCTACTGGAAAACCTTAAGAAAGTTCGCCCGCAGCCAGCGCATGACCGCGCCTGTTACAGCACCATAGCTGCAACCCAGCCGAATGCCAGCAGCGGCAGATTGTAGTGCAGGAAAGTGGGCACTACGGTATCCCAGATATGGTTATGCTGGCCGTCGACGTTGAGGCCCGCAGTCGGCCCCAGGGTCGAATCCGAAGCTGGCGAGCCGGCATCGCCGATGGCGCCGGCAGTGCCGACGATGCAAACCGTGGCCAGCGGACTGAAGCCCAACTGCGCGCACAGCGGCACGAAGATGGCCGCGATGATCGGCACGGTGGAAAACGACGAACCGATGCCCATGGTCACCAGTAGACCGACCAGCAACATCATCAACACACCCAGGCCCTTGCTGTCGCCGATCCAGCCGGCGCTGGCGTCCACCAGCCCCTGGATATCACCGGTTTCGCGCATCACTTCGGCAAACCCAGAGGCGGCGATCATGATGAAGCCGATCATCGCCATCATCTTCATGCCTTCGGTGAACAAGTCATCGGTTTCCTTCCAGCGCACGATGCCCGAGGCGGAAAACACCACGAAGCCAAGCAACGCACCAACGATCATGGAATCCAGCCACAGCTGGGCGCCGAAAGCGATGGCCACCGCTACGCCGGCGACGATCAGGCTGCGGCTGTTGTAGCTGATGTCCACCCGCTCGGTGCGCTCGACCCGCGCCAGATCGTAGTTACGCTTGCCGCGGTAGCTGTACAGCGCCAGCAGCAGACCGGCGACCATGCCCATGGCCGGAATCAGCATGGCGTGGCTGACGTTCACGCCAGTGACATCCACGCCGCTACGCACCACGTTGGCGAGCAGAATCTCGTTGAGAAAGATATTGCCGAAGCCCACCGGTAGAAACATGTACGGGGTGATCAGACCGAAGGTCAGCACGCAGGCGATCAGCCGTCGGTCGATCTGCAGCCGAGTGATCACGTACAGCAGCGGCGGCACCAGCAGCGGAATGAAGGCGATATGAATGGGCAGGATATTCTGTGAAGAGATCGCCACGGCAAGCAACAGGCCTACCAGCATCCATTTCAGAGCCCCGCCACCGCGTTCATCCTGACGACCTACCAGGGTCAGTGCCTTGTCGGCCAGGGCATGGGCCAGCCCGGATTTGGCAATCGCTACCGCGAAGGCGCCGAGCAAGGCGTAGGACAGTGCCACGGTGGCGCCGCCGCCCAGGCCCTTATTGAATGCTTCAAGCGAGCCGTCCATACCCAGGCCGCCGATCATGCCACCGGCCAGCGCACCGATGATCAGCGCCACCACCACATGCACCCGGCACAGGCTGAGCACCAGCATGATGGCGACGGCTGCGATGACTGCGTTCATGAAAGGCTCCTCGAATCGCCGCCAGCGCGGCGCAATCAAAAAAGCGTCGCACTCTGCCGCAAGCTGACCCGAGTGTCAAAAACGCCGTGGGTAACAAGCGGCAATGTTCTAAGCAAATCGCACAAACGTCCTTTGCGGCACTTACTGCCGATGTTAGCTTCACGTCCTTTATCAACGGAGGATGCACATGCTCGATATCGTTCTGATCGCCGGCTCAAGCCGCCCTGACAGCCAATCCGCCAAGGTCGCCCAATTCCTGCGCCAACGCCTGATCACCCTGGGCAAGACCAATGCCGAGCTCAGCCAAGTCATCGACCTCGGTACCAGCCCGCTGCCGCTGTGGCCGGCCGAAGATGCCGGCGCCTGGGCCGACTACGGCCCACGTCTGCAACGCGCCGACGCGGTGGTGGTGATAGCCCCGGAGTGGAACGGCATGGCCGGCCCAGCGATCAAGAACTTCTTCATCTATGCCAGCAAGGCCGAATTGGCCCACAAGCCCGGCCTGCTGGTCGGCGTGTCGTCGGGCATCGGTGGTGGCAGCCCGATTGCCGAGCTGCGCAGCTCCAGCTACAAGAACTGCCGGATCAACTACCTGCCCGAGCACCTGATCATTCGCGCGGTGACCAAGGTGCTCAACGACGAGCAACCGGCGGACGAGGACGACAGTCGCATTCGCGCCCGTATCGATTACACGCTGGATATTCTGGCCAAGTACGGCGAAGCGCTGAAACCCGTGCGTGCCAGTATCGACCTCGGCAACCCGGCCTTTACCAACGGCATGTAAGCCGCGAGGCGGATCACCCCGGGTGATCCGCCTTTGTAGCCCGGGTAGAGCGAAGCGAAACCCGGGAGCCTTATTAGGAGCTATTACCGCGCGCGCAGCGGCAGCTCGATCCTGACCTGCAAACCGCCTAATTCGCTGTCGTGCAGTGAAATGCTGCCGTCCCAGGCATCGACGATATCGCGCACGATGCCCAGCCCCAGGCCGTGGCCCGCGGTCTGCTCGTCCAGACGAATGCCGCGGCTGAGCACTTCATCGCGGCGCTCGCTGTCGATACCCGGCCCGTCATCATCAACGCTCAACACATAGGCCTTGTCAGTGCGTTCGACAGTCAGCCGCACCTGGCTGTCCGTCCATTTGCAGGCGTTGTCCAGCAGATTGCCGAGCAACTCCAAGAGATCCTCCCGGTCACGCGGCAGCCGCAGATCGGGCGGCGAGGCCTGCCAGCTGAGTTCGATACCACTGTCGTGGATCATGCCCAGAGTGGCGAACAGCCCGGGCAGCTCCTGCTGGCAATCGAAATGCGCACCGGGCAGCGCCTCGCCAGCCAGGCGCGCACGGCCCAGCTCACGCGCGATGCGCTGCTCGATCTGCTGCAGGTGTTCGAGCAGGTTGTCGCGCAGCTCGGGATGCGCACGCAGCTCCTCCCGCGAGGCCAGGTTGACCAGCACCGCCAAGGGTGTCTTCAGCGCATGGCCCAGATTGCCGAGAGCGTTACGCGAACGCTTTAAGGTTTCCTCGGTATGGGCCAGCAAGTGGTTGATCTGCTCCACCAGCGGCTCCAGTTCCTCGGGCACCTGCTCGTCCAGTTCCGAGCGCTGGCCTTGCTGCAGCTGGGCGATCTGCGCGCGGGTCTGTTCCAGCGGGCGCAAGGCGCGACCGACCGCTATGCGCTGCAGAAACAGGATCAGCGCCAAGCTGCCCAGCCCCAAGCCCAGACCGATGCGCTGCACGCGCCGGAAGCTATCGAGCACCGGCGTGTAATCGCGGGCCACAGTGATGGTCAGGTCCTGTCCAAAGCGGCGGTACTCGCCGCGAAACGCCACCAGCACCTGACCCTGAGGGCCATCCTGCAACTCCGGCTGCAGGCCATCGACCAGGGAAGGCTGCAGTTCGCTGTCCCACAGCGAGCGCGAGCGCCAGCTCTTGTCGGAAAAATCGATGCGGAAATACAGGCCCGAATAAGGCCGGTGATAGGCTGCACCAAGTCGCGATTCGTCGAGCTGGATGCCTGACGGCCCGCGTACCAGGGCAATCAGCAGCGACTGCGCTTCCTCCTCCAGCCCGGTCTGCATGTAGCGGCGCAGGTTGCTGTCGAACAGCCACAGGCAGGTTTGCGCCAGCAACAGGCCGATGATCAGCAGCACGCTGATCAGCCCCAGGCTCAGGCGCCGCTGGATCGACCTCAAGCGGCGCTACCAGTGAAGCGATAGCCCTGCCCCCGGCGCGTTTCGATCACCTCACGACCGAGCTTGCGACGCAGGTGATTGACGTGTACCTCGATAACGTTGGAATCGCGCTCGGTCTCGCCGTCGTACAGGTGCTCGGCCAGGTGACTCTTGGAAAGGATCTGCCCGGCATGCAACATGAAGTAGCGCAGCAGACGGAATTCCGCAGCGGTGAGTTCGATTTGCTCATCGCCACGGCTGACGCACTGGCGGCTTTCGTCAAGCTGCAAGCCGGCGGCCTGCAGCTGCGGCTGATTGGCCAGACCGCGAGCACGGCGCAACAACGCCTGGATACGCAGCTGCAGTTCTTCGGGGTGGAAGGGTTTGGTCAGGTAATCGTCGGCACCGACCTTGAGGCCTTCGATGCGCTCGGCCCAGGAACCGCGGGCGGTGAGAATCAGCACCGGGGTGACCAAGCCACCCTGGCGCCACTCCTGCAGCACCTCGAGCCCCGGTTTGCCGGGTAAACCGAGGTCGAGAATGATCAGGTCATAGGGCTCACTGGCACCCTGGTACACGGCGTCGCGGCCATCGGCCAGCCAGTCCACGGCATAACCCTGGCGGGTCAGCGAGGCGGTCAGTTCATCGGCAAGCGGTACGTGGTCTTCAACCAGCAACAGGCGCATGTCAGTCGTCTACCTCATCCTTCAGAATCTTGCCGTCGTGGGCATGGATTTCCAGCTCTCGAACCACGCCCTCGCGGGTCAGCAGCTCCACTTCGTAGACGAAGACATCGTCCTCCTCTTCCAGCTCGGCTTCGAGCAGGGTCGCGCCGGGGTAGCGTTCCAGGGCGGCACGCATCAGCTGGTCGAGCGGCAGGATCACGCCGCTCAGACGCAGATCCCTCGCTTCGTCCTGGTCAAGATCACGAGCACTGGCCGCACAGCTCAGTGCGGCCAGCGAGACGATGCAGATGTAGCGAAAAACACCATTGCCTTTCATCAATCATCCTGGTGGTTCTTGAGGATGGCGCCATTGGTGGCATCCAGTTCGACATCCCATTTGCGGTTCTGGGCGTCGCGGATCTCTACCTGATAGAGGTAGCGGCCGTATTCTTCCTCGAGTTCGGTGTCGCCCAGTTTACCGCCGGGATGGGCAGCAAGGGCAGCCTCGTTGAGTTTCTCGAACGACTGGATGGTGCCGGCGTCACGCAGTTTCAGCGCCTCATCCGGGCCCAGGTCACGGGCTTGAGCGATACCGGCGGCGGTAGTCAGGGCGGCGATGGCGAACAGGGCAGTCAATTTCTTCATGGTGATCTCCTGAGTAATCGTATTTCGACGATGCTCAGGTTAAGGGCAACGACTTAATTCAACCTGAATTGGCCCACAGACCCACGCGCTCCACATCTCTATACTGGCGCCTCTTCTGCGGAGGTCGGCATGAGCGCCATTCAGATCAAATTCCCTGCCCTCACCCTCAAGGCCGGCCAGCGTGCGATGACGCGCATTCGCGAACGCGGCCTGCAGCCTGATGATGTTGGTACCCTACCAGGCGCAGCAGGCGGCCCCAAGGCGCTGGGCATTCAGGGCCTGGATATCGCGCTGTTCGGTGACTGGCTGGCAAGAGCGCCGAGGGAACGCTCGCTCATCGGCGCGTCCATCGGCTCCTGGCGCTTCGCCAGCGCCTGCCTGCCAGACCCTGCCGCGGCGTTGCAGCGCCTTGGCGAGCTGTATACCGGCATGCGCTTCGCCAAGGGCGTGAGCATCGCTGAGGTGAGCGCACGCTGCGTGCAGATGCTCGACGAGTTGCTGCAACAGCAGGATGCAGCCGTACTCGACAATCCGCATTACCGGCTCAACATCGTCGTGGTGAAAAGCCACGGCCGACTGGCTGAAGACGACCGCCGCTCTCTGGGTCTTGGTCTGTCGTCGGTGATTGGCAGCAACCTGCTCGGTCGCCCGCGTCTGGCTCGTCATTTCGAGAGGGTGATCCTGCATGACGCTCGCCTGGCGCCGCCGCTGCATCCGCTGACCGATTTTCCCTCACGTTGTCTGCCCCTGGATGTCGGCAACCTGCGCCACGCCTTGCTGGCTTCCGGCTCGATCCCCTTCGTGATGCAGGGCGTGCGCGACATTCCCGGCGCCGGCCCCGGCACCTACCGCGACGGCGGCCTGCTGGACTACCACCTCGACCTGCCCTACAGCGGCGATGACGTGGTGCTCTATCCTCACTTCACCGATCGCATCATTCCCGGCTGGTTCGACAAGGGTATGCCTTGGCGCCGTGGCGATGCCATGCGCTTGCAGGATGTGTTGCTACTGGCGCCTTCGCGCGACTACCTGGCGCGCCTGCCCTACGGAAAGCTGCCGGATCGCAAGGATTTCACCCGCTTCCTGAGCGACGACGCCGGACGCGAGCGCTATTGGCGCCAGGCCATGGACGAAAGCCGGCGCATGGGCGACGAATTTCTCGAACTGACCGAGACGGGGCACCTGGCCGATCGACTGGTCGCGCTATAACGCTTCGCAGGCCATTGCCGGGCGCCCAAGACGGCAGTCAGAAAACCGCCACAGATCGTTTTAGGCAAGTTAAACGACTGTCCCTATTAATAAAAAATCTGAACTTAACGGAACTGATTAGCTGGGCCATTTTCCTATTTGGTGTTGATGCCATTTTCGGTGGTTAAACATTAAGTGCACGGCCCAACGGCGTGCCGCCACACTTGAAAACTTTGATGCCCGTCAACTTCACAAGATGATTTTCAGTTTTTTTGAAAATTAATTAATTTGGATGTGACTTGCAGGCCTCATCGAAACATCAACAGCTAGGAACGTCAGCGTTAAATAAGCTCGCTGACACTATGAATCATTGGGAAACCCTCGGAGAACCGACCCCATGAACGCTTCGCTGCGTTTCAATGATGCACTGCTGATTGCCGACCGCGCCTTTCAACCTTTCCACTGCGTGGCCTGGGCGCCACAGGACGGTACAGGCGTACTGAGCCTGACCATTGTCGACCGCACCAACACACCGTTGATCGATCGTGCGCAACTGACCAGCAGCATCTACAGCGACCCTCAGGAGCTGGCCAAGGCCCTGAAAAAATCCCGTGACGAGATCAGCAGCAAGGGCTTCGATCTCGCCCCTTGGAGCATGCCGGAATAATTCCTCGGCAGTTGTTTTGCCAGTTGCCGTACCTTCGGGTGCGGCAACTTGTCTCAACGTTATACCCCCTCCCCGCCTTTATCCGTTCGCACCGTCGCATCCGTTAAAGTCTGAACTTACCCTCGCATTCTACGGGCTAAGTCTTTAACTGTTGTCATGAGCTGACCGGCATGCAAAACCTCTTCTTGATTCTGCCGCCCCTCTTGTATCGCGTCGCCATATCCGTCGGTGGTTTTCTACTGCCTGCTCGCGGCATGATCGGGAGCGCAACGCGATGACCAGCCTGTCGATAACGCCCGAACTGCCCAACGACCTAAATTACGTCGACGACCGCACGCCCGGCATCACCCGCCGCAAGCTACGCGGCAAGTTCTGCTATTTCGAGCCCAATGGCGAACGCATCCGTGACGCCCAAGAGATCGCCCGCATCAATGCGCTGGCGATACCGCCGGCCTATGTCGACGTGTGGATCTGCACTGACCCCAAAGGCCACCTGCAGGCGACAGGCCGCGATGCTCGCGGGCGCAAACAGTACCGCTATCACCCGCGCTGGCGTGAAGTGCGTGATACCGACAAGTACGCCAACTTGCTGACGTTCGGCAAGGCCCTGCCGAAGCTGCGCCAGACCGTGGAACAGCACCTGCTGCTGCCCGAGCATGGCCGCGAAAAGGTCATGGCCACGGTGATCACCCTGCTCGACAACACGCTGATTCGTATCGGCAACGTACGTTATGCCAAGGAGAACCGCTCCTACGGGCTGACCACCCTGCGCAACCGGCATGTCGAGGTACAAGGCAGCGCCATCCGCTTCCATTTCCGCGGCAAGAGCGGCATCGAACACGAAGTAGAAGTCAGTGATCGGCGCCTGGCGCGCATCATTCGCCGATGCCTGGAGCTGCCGGGCCAGCACCTGTTCCAGTACCTAGACAGCAACGGCGAGCGCCACACGGTGACCTCGACCGACGTAAACAATTACCTGCGCGAACTCACCGGCGCCGATTTCACCGCCAAGGATTACCGCACCTGGGCCGGCAGCGCCCTGGCGCTAACACTATTGCGCGAACTGGAATGGCAGCCGGAAAGCTCGGCCAAGAAGCATGTGGTGAGCATGGTCAAACAGGTCGCCGAAGAGCTGCGTAATACGCCCGCGGTGTGCCGCAAATGCTACATCCACCCGGCGCTAATCGAAGCCTTCCATGCCGGCGCTCTGGCTGATCTGCGCCTGGCGGCTGCACGCAAAGGCCTGCGTAGCGAAGAGAGCCTGCTGATGCGTTTTCTGGAAAAGCTGCCCATCGCCTGAATAGTGGCAAGATTTGTGGGTTTTATGTCGTTGCCGCCATAACCCTTCTTCAGCACACTGGCCACCTCTTACGCCGAGGGGCCGCCATGGACGACCGCAAATGCATTGCCGCGCTGATCTACCCGGACTTCATGAGCCTGGATGTGGTCGGCCCACTGCAGGTTTTCGCTTCCGCCAACGTCGAACGTAACCGCCACGGCTTGGGCGACGCCTATCGCCTGCTGTTGCTCGCCGAGCAGCCCGGTCCCATCTCCAGCTCCGCCGGCATGTGCATCGTGGCTGACGCTGCATGGCGCGACATAGATCCTTCCAATCTGGACACCCTGCTGATTCCCGGTGGTGCCGGTGAAGCCCGGCAATGTGAAAACGAGCCGCTGCTGAGCTGGCTGCGTGCTGCCGAACCTCGGATACGCCGCCTGGGTTCGGTCTGCTCGGGTGCGCTGATTCTGGCGCGCACCGGCCTGCTCGACGGCCGACGGGTGACCACCCACTGGGCCGATATCGACACCCTGCGCCAGGATGGCAAGCTGCTGGTCGACAGCGACTGCCTGCACACCTACGCCTCAGACGCAGGCGATGGCAGCGAGCACCTGTTCACCTCCGCGGGTGTCACTGCGGGAATCGACCTGGCGCTGGCGCTTGTTGAAGCGGATCTCGGTCGCAGCATGGCGCTGGCCGTGGCGCGACGCCAGGTGATGTTCCTGCGCCGCCCGGGCGGACAAGCCCAGTTCAGTGCCCTGCTCGCTCCCGAGCCCAGCCGTACGCCGCGCCTGGCCGAACTGCTGGAGTGGATTCCTGCCAACCTGGGCAGCGACCTCTCCCTCGACGCCCTGGCCAACAGGGCGCGGATGACGCCGCGCACCCTGTCCCGCGTATTCGCCCGAGAGCTGGGCACCGGGCCGGCGGGCTACGTGGAGCGTGTGCGTCTGGAGGCTGCCCGCACCCTGCTGCAGGACGCCCAGGCCTCGATCAGAACTGTCGCGCGCCTCACAGGCTTCGGCCATCCGGAAAACCTGCGCCGCGTCTTTCACAAACATTTGTCCATCAGCCCCCAGCAATACGCCGAACGTTTCGGTCAGGAGATGAGCCATGCTTGAGCTACGCCCCAACTGCGAATGCTGCGACCGAGATCTGCCTCCCGAGTCTCTGGACGCGCGCATCTGCTCGTTCGAATGCACCTACTGCAGCGCCTGTGCCGACACCCACCTCAACGGTCATTGCCCCAACTGCAGCGGCGAGCTTGTGCGCCGGCCAGTCCGCCCAGTTGCCAAGCTGGCGGCCAACCCGCCCTCGACCCTACGTGTGCGCAAAGCGGGAGGATGCGATGCTGCTGGTGCGTAATCGGGCGCTGCTGATTCTGTTCCTCGCCCAGGCGCTGTACTGGAGCTGCTCGCTGATCGGCATCACACTCACCGCGCTGATCGGTATGCAATTGTCTCCCTACAACAGCCTGATCACCCTGCCCCTGGCCTTGCTGGTGCTCGGCAACCTGCTGGCCACTCACCCGCTGTCGCTGTTCATGCAGCGCCATGGGCGCAGGCCCGGCCTGACCCTGGGCGCAGCAGCCGGCATTCTCGGCGGCCTGATCAGCGCCTCGGGTGTCTGGCTGGAAAACTTCGTATTGTTCTGCCTGGGCGCCCTGCCGATTGGCGTCTACCAGGCTTCCGCCATGTATTACCGCTTCGCGGCGCTGGAGACGGTGGACGACGCCCACAAGGGACGCGCTGCCGCCTGGGTGATCGCTGGCGGCATCTGCGCAGCGCTGATCGCGCCGAGCCTAACGCTCCGGGCGCGCAACGCCGTGAGCACGCCGTTTGTCGGTGCTTACCTGTTGCTGGCTGGGCTGGCGCTGCTTGGCCTAGTGCTGCTCAGTGCACTACGCGAGGGCGCAATTCCCGTGGCGCCGCGCGGCGACCTGCGCAGCCTGTTGGCCCGCCCGGCGATTCGTTGCGCGCTGGCGGTGACCGCTATTGGCCATGGCCTGATGATTCTGGTGATGAACGCGACTCCGCTGGCCATGAGTTTTTGTGGTTTGCCGTTGGCAGACGCCACCCTGGTGATCCAGTGGCACATGCTCGGCATGTTCCTACCCGCTCTGATTGCTGGCCCGTTGGTGGACCGCCTGGGCAGCAGGCCGGTAGCTTTTGTCGGTATTGGAATACTGGCGTGCAGCGCATTGGGCGGGATAAGTGGCCAGTCACAGGCCTACTTCCTGATTTCTTCGCTGCTACTGGGCATTGGCTGGAATCTGATGCTGGTGGCTGGCACCACCCTGCTCGCCAAAGCACACGAACTAGCCGAGCGCGGCAAGGCACAGGGACTTATGGAGCTGGCCAACGGCAGCGTCGCCGCCTGCGCAGCTTTCGCATCCGGTGCGCTGATCACCGGGCTGGGCTGGTTCCAGGTCAACCTGGCCATGCTGCCCTTGTTGGCCATAGCCCTGATGGTGGTGTTGCTAGCACGCCCAGCCCCCAGGCTCCCAGTGGCCGGCTAGAAGCCGAACACCGTCACCTGGTTGCGGCCATTGCGTTTGGAGTTGTAAAGCGCCTGATCGGCCCACTGGATGACCTGCTGGTGATCGTGGCTGGGCTCGCTGAGGTCGGCCACGCCGAGGCTGATGGTGAAGGGAATCACCTGCCCGTCGTGGCTGATCTGCAGGCGCTCGACCAGCATGCGCAGGCGCTCGGCGAAGATTCGCGCGCCGGTCGCGTCGATATCCGGCAGCAGCACCACGAACTCCTCGCCGCCGTAACGCCCAGCGATATCGGTATCGCGCAACTGCTCGCGCAGCACCTGAGCCACGCTCCGGATCACAGTATCGCCGGCTTGGTGGCCGTAGGTGTCATTGACCTTCTTGAAGTGATCGATATCGAAGATCACCAACGCCGCGCTGCTGCCGTAACGGCGATGGCGGGCGTGCTCGCGCTTGAGCTCCTCCTCCCAGTGGCCCCGGTTGTTGAGGCCAGTGAGCCGGTCAGTGCGCGACAGATGTTTGAACTGGTCGCTGATGCTCTGCAACTGACGCTTGTTCACCGCGACACCCGTCACGTCATAGATGATCACGCACAGGTGCTCGATCTTGCTGTTGGTGGCCATGAGCGGAAGGATGGTGGTGTTCTGGTACATGAAGTCTTCCACGCCGGTGATCGGCTGGTAGTTCTTGAACCTCACCAGATAGGGCCGCTGCTCCCAGATGGTGAAGGCCGCCGTGCCCAGGGTGACGACGTTCTCCACCTTGTTGCGAAACCAGACTTCATCGACCTCGGGAAACAGCTCGAAGAAGGAGCGCTCGGCGGCATCCCGCGCGCTGCGCCCGGAGTGGTTCTCCATGAAGCTGTTCCACACTTCCACGTTGTACTGGCGGTCGAGCACCACCACGCCGACATCGATGCTCTGCACGATGGCCAGCAGCCAGTGGAAATCGTTTAAATCCATGCTCTCGGCCATGCGGCTTATTCCATCAGGTAGGCGAGTTTGTTGGTCAGCAACGACACCGAATCTTCGGTGAACAGCAGCAGTAGATCGAAGTGGATGTCATGGCCTTCGATGCTGTAGCTCACCTCCACCGCCAGGGTCTTGCGCCAGCGCTGGCTATTGATGCGAATCAGCTCGTCGATGGAGGCGTGTTCACCGAGTATTTGCGGGTGGCCCTGGGAGAAACTCACGTCGAGCTGCTCGGCGATACCACTCAGGCAAGCGCCAATGATGATGCTGGACATGTCCAGAAGCATTTCCATGGACGAATGGTTGTGCTGCTGCCACTGCATCAGCCGGGCCATATCGGCCACTTCCGAGTCATGGAAGATCAGCAGCGCTTCGCCAGCGATGCCCTCGCCGATATAGCCCTGACAAACCGCGGTCAGCCCATTGCCGCGCTGGGCGTCGGCCAGGGCCATGTGCAACTCGCTGACTTCGAG
Source organism: Phytopseudomonas straminea (assembly GCF_900112645.1). Taxonomy (GTDB): domain Bacteria; phylum Pseudomonadota; class Gammaproteobacteria; order Pseudomonadales; family Pseudomonadaceae; genus Aquipseudomonas; species Aquipseudomonas straminea. The sequence continues at coordinate 336,374 of NZ_FOMO01000005.1, forward strand.
GATATTGACGTTGGGAATCGGCAACTGCACGAAGACGCCGAGTACTCGGGCCAACAATGCAGCAGCGCGGCCCATGGCCACGTTGACCACCTCACGGAAGGCATCACGAAACGACACCTTGGGCTCGGACAACGCGGTGGGCACCGCAGCGCTTGGCGCGGCACGCAGAAAGCCGAGCTGGTCCAGGGTCTGGCGCAGCAACTCGGGGTCGGCAGGTTTCTTCAGAAATGCCAGGGCGCCAAGTTCCTTGACGCGGCGGATGGCTTCATCCTGCACGTCACCCGACACCACGATGACCTTCTGCGCACGGCCTTCAGCTTTCAGCGCCGCGAGCACACCATAGCCATCAAGCACCGGCATTGTCAGGTCGAGCAGAAGCAGATCGAAGTGAGCGGCGCGCAGCTGTTCGAGCGCTTCTTCGCCGTTAGCGGCCTGGCTGATGGTTACGGGCCAGTCAGCAGGCAAGGCACGCAGCAGTTGCTTGCGAGCCATGTTGGAATCATCACAGACGAGAAGAGATGCGGTGGGCATCGATACGCCTCAAGAGGTGGGCCTGATCCGGCTTGGCTGCGGCGGCTATCCGACAGCGGCGCCATCCTTGGGAGTGTTGCTGCCACTTATAGCAGAACGCCATCCGATATTTCTAACACTTGGATGAAGTGAAGCACGCCAAAGCAGACAAGGCGACCGAAGTCGCCTTGTCATTGCACACATTGCAATCAGTAATACGCGTTTTCACGATTGCTGTGGTCGGTCACGTCACGAACGCCCTTGAGCTCCGGAATGCGCTCGAGCAGAGTTTTCTCGATACCTTCCTTGAGGGTCAGGTCGGCCTGGCCGCAACCCTGACAACCACCGCCGAACTGCAGCACGGCGATGCCTTCGTCGACCACGTCGATCAACGTGACCTGGCCGCCGTGGCTGGCAAGGCCCGGGTTGATCTCGGTCTGCAGGTAGTAGTTGATTCGCTCATTGAGCGGGCTGTCTTCATTGACCATCGGCACTTTCGCGTTCGGTGCCTTGATGGTCAGCTGACCGCCCATACGGTCGGTGGCGTAGTCGACCACAGCGTCTTCGAGAAACGGCTCGCTGACGGCGTCGATCCAGGCCGTGAAGCTGGCCAGACCAACGGCCTGGTCTTCGGGCTTCTGCTCGCCTGGCTTGCAGTAGGCGATGCAGGTTTCCGCGTACTGGGTACCGGGCTGGGTGATGAATATACGGATACCGATTCCCGGTGTGTTCTGCTTGCTCAGCAGGTCGGCCAGGTAATCATGGGCGGCATCGGTAATGGTAATGGTGCTCATGGCAACTCCTCACGGTCATGTGGCGGAGTGTACGCCAAATGACCGCCGCGAATAAAGTCCTACTATTTTACTCAGGATATGGTTTGAAGCTGCGATTTGTTCGAGCGTTCGTTGATCCAAGTCTTGGCCTGAACGAAGAAGCGCTTCTCGATCAGTTCGTAGCTGCCCCAGGACGCCAGAGCGATCAGCGGCATGCAGGCGACGATGACCACATAAGGGTTGAGATCCAGGCTGGCCTGCACGTACCAGCCCAGGGACAGAATGATCACGTGCAGCAAATATACCGAATACGAGCAGTCGCCCATGCGCGCTAGCAGGCGGTTGTCCTTGAACCAGGGCTCCATGGCAATGCAGGCGGCGACGATCAGAGCACTCGGCACGCCCCAGTGCAGCAGGCGCATGCTGGTATCGAAGTGGTAAATGGCCAGCAGTGAGCCGGCGATTACCAGCAGCGGCACCCAAAGGCCCTGGCGGATCCAGCCGCGGCTATAGATCATGCCCAGCAGCACGCCGAACAGGAACTCGTAGACGATGCTGTTGCGGTAAAAATTGCTGAGCCACGGCTGGGTGGCCATGAGGCCGAAGATCATCAGCATCACCGCGACGAAGGCCAATCGCAGACGTTGCGGCACCATGAAGGCCAGGGCGAACAGCAGGTAGAAGAACATCTCGTAGTTCAGGGTCCAGCCGACGTTGAGCGTCGGGTAAAGCCCGAAACCACCCGGATTCTCGGCCGGAATGAACAGCAGCGAGAGCAACAGGTGATGCAGATCGAACTGCTGCACCGGCATCACCGGGTTGGCGTAGGCGATGATCAACGCGGCGAGCAGTGAATAAAGCCAATAGGCCGGCACGATACGCAGGATGCGGTTGAGCATGAAGCGCCACGGCGTGATGGTCTTGCCTTGGGTGGACAGATAGATAACCAGGCCGCTGATAACGAAGAAGATGTCGACGCCCACAGCGCCCTTGTCGGTGAAAAGACGGCCCATGAAACTCTCGGCCTTAAAATCGAAAAACACCTGCATGACATGGTGAAAAACCACTATCCAGGCCGCCAGAGCCCGAAGTGCCTGCACGGAAATCAGCATAGAAACGCTACGCTCCCTCTCGTTGAAATCGGTAAGCAGCAGCCCTGAATGATTGGCTGCCACAGGGTCCGACCGCAGTGGCGGGAGAAAGATCGGGTGAATTGGCGAAGCGCTGTACGGGCTTGCCGCAAGGGTCGCCGCGCCAAAGCTCTACGGCCGGCGCAGCGCCGCCTGCCTAGAGGTTCTCGTAGCGGTTCATGTCGAGCACGCCGGCCTCCACTGGCTCGTACTCGCGGATGTGCGCCGTCAGGTCATGGAAATATTGCCAGAACTGCGGATGGGTACGGCGAATGCCCCAACGCTCGACGATCTTCTCGAAGGCTTTAGCGTCGCGGGCCTGCTCCATGGCGGTCACGAAGTCCGGCACCTGGGCCGCGGCTACCGAAAACATGAAGTTCGGGTAGCTGCTCAGCACCTCCGGGTACACCGTCAGGGTGTCCAGACGCGGCTGGTAGCGCAGCTCCTCGCCGAGCATGAAGGCCACATTGCTGTGAGCGCGATTGCGCAGCAGGCTGTAGACCTCACGGCGCCCACCCTCGCCCTCGACCCTCAGCAGCGTGGCCTCCGGCAGTTGCTCGATCACCCTGAGTTGTGCGGCCGGCTTCGATGCCAGGCGGCTCAGCGCCTGCTCTGCCTGACGCAGCTCGGCCGGCAAGCCATCGCGATAGCAGTGCTCGCCACCGCACCGATTGATCGGGTCACGCCGCGCATTCAGGCCATCGAAGCGCTGCAGCAACTGTTCGGCGAACTGATGCTTGGGATCGTCACCGCCCAAGGCCAAGCCGCTCGGCGTCTTCTTGTCCAGCGGGTAGTAATCCATCCACGCCTTGAGCTTGCCGCTGTACTGATACCAGTCGTCGAAGATCGACGTGCGCGCATCGGCCGGCATCAGGCGCAGGAAGTTCTGCTCGGCGCCATTGCGGATCAGGTCGAAGTACAGGCGGGTCTGCGCCTGGTGCGAGACATTGCCGAACACGTCGAAATTGACCACCAACTGGTAATAGGTGCGTTCCAGCAGCGGGTAATCCATCCACCAGAGGGTCTGCGGAATCTCGCCGATCAGGCCTTTGCGCACCGAAGCGCTGTCATGCTGACGGAAGATCGACAGCAGCGCGTTGTCATTGCCCTGCCAGATCTGCGACCACTCTGATGGCGGTGCCTCGTGATAGCCGTCAGTGCGCAGGGCCTCGTAGGCGTTGCGCTTGTCGCGGGAGCTGCGCCACAGGCCTAGCAGATCGCCAATCTCGTCGAGCTGGCCGGGCATGGCCAACAGCGGCGTGGCTTCGCCGCGATAAGCCGGGTCGGTGATGTACAGATCGTGTTGCGGGTCCTGGAAGAAAACCCAGAAATTGTCGCGGATCACGTCGGTGGCGATCTGCCCGCGGCATACGGGCCCACGGATGAAGGTGCGCACGAAGTATTCGGCGTTATCGAGCATGAACTGATAGCGCGCCTGGGCGGGAATCGCCTCGAATGCCAGGAACGGGTTGGAGCGATGCTGCACGCCATACCCCGGCAGCGTAGCCACCTGCCAGTCGGTGCCGAAGAACAGCTCGCGCACATGCGCAAGCTTGGCGGCGCTGAGCGGATAAGTGATGTGGGTCTTGTGAACGATCACACCCTGGATCGGCATCAACCGATAATAGATGTCGGTACCCGGATCATCGTTGGGGCGCCGCGTGGCGATGATGTCCACTGGCTGGCCGCTGGGCGTGCGCGAACGCACCAGCTGGAAAAAGTGCCCGGCCTCGCCACCTTCGAAATACAGATGGGCGAGAAACAGATGCTCATAGATCCAGCGGCTGACCAGTCGCTGTTCGTCACCGTCTGCATTGAGGAAGCGTTCCCAGTCGGCGACCTGTTTGGCTTCAGCGGGGCTGGCCTGCAGCGCCTGCGCGTCGACCGGCGCGCCCTGCTGCAGCCAGCGCTGCACCGTCTGGTAATCCTGTTCGGTAAGGCCGGTAACGGCGAACGGCATGCCGGCCATGGGGTTCTTGCTAGCGAAGTCGGCGAACTCGCCCGGCAGCGCGCACTGGTTGGCGCGCTCGATGCTGATGTCCAGATCCTTGGGCAACTTGCTGTTGGCCGGCAGCGGTGTGGCGTGGCCCAACTCGAGCATGCGCGCCATCAATGCAGCCTGGCCGCCCTGCTGCTCCAGCACCGAATGGAAATCCTTACGGCGCCAGGCCGGCGCGCCATGGGCGTCCATAAACAGCCGCGTGGTCGCTTGAGTATGGGTACGCGTGCCATCGTAAACCGCCGCCTTGCTGGCGCCGCGCTCGGCTCCCTCGCCGCTGCCCAGGTTGAGCTGACATGGCGCATCGTAGCAGGCATGGCAGGCTACGCAGTTCTGCGTAAAGATCGGCTGGATGTCGCGGCTGTAGGAAATGTCCTGGGCCATTGTCAGCGGGCTGATCAGAACGAGGCAAAGGGTCAACAGCAGCCGGCAGCGCATGGCACAAATTCCACGAAATTGGCCGCGCATTCTAGCCGTCTCGCCTGTGCCATCGCTATGCCTGCATGCCACCGGACGCCATCGGCAACATGAACATAATTCATGCAGAAGTGCGCGACGCAGAAATGCCGTCAAGGTTTGTTATCATCAGTGGCCTTGTCGTAGCCTCCCGTTCAGAGCCTTTTCCATGCCCTTGTCAGATCGCAGCGCCCGCCTACAAGCACTTCAGCAAGCCCTCAAGGAACGCATCCTGATCCTCGACGGCGGCATGGGCACCATGATCCAGAGCTACAAGCTCGAAGAAGCCGACTACCGCGGCGAACGCTTCGCCGACTGGCCGAGCGACGTCAAGGGTAACAACGACCTGCTGCTGCTGACCCAGCCGCAGATCATCGCCGCCATCGAGAAGGCTTACCTGGATGCCGGCGCCGACATCCTGGAAACCAACACCTTCAACGCCACGCAGGTGTCCCAGGCCGATTACGACATGGAGTCGATCGTCTACGAACTGAACGTCGCTGGCGCCCGCGTGGCCCGTGAAGTGGCCGACGCCAAGACCCTGGAAACCCCGGATCGCCCGCGCTTCGTCGCAGGCGTTCTCGGCCCAACGAGCCGCACCTGCTCGATCTCCCCGGACGTCAACGATCCCGGCTACCGCAACGTCACCTTCGACGAGCTGGTGGAGAACTACACCGAAGCCACTCGCGGCCTGATCGAGGGCGGCGCCGACCTGATCCTGATCGAGACCATCTTCGACACCCTCAACGCCAAGGCGGCAATCTTTGCCGTGCAACAGGTGTTCGAGGAAGACGGCGTCGAACTGCCGATCATGATCTCCGGCACCATCACCGACGCCTCCGGCCGCACCCTGTCCGGCCAGACCACCGAAGCGTTCTGGAACTCGGTGGCCCACGCCAAGCCGATTTCCGTGGGCCTGAACTGCGCCCTTGGTGCCGCCGACTTGCGCCCCTATCTGGAAGAGCTGTCGAACAAGGCTGGCACCCACGTCTCCGCGCACCCCAACGCTGGCCTGCCCAACGCCTTCGGTGAATACGACGAAACCCCAGCGCAGATGGCGGCGGTTGTCGAAGAGTTCGCCGCCAGTGGCTTTCTCAACATCATCGGCGGCTGCTGCGGCACCACGCCCGGGCATATCCAGGCCATCGCCGAAGCAGTCGCCAAGTACCAACCCCGCGCGATTCCGGAGATTCCCAAGGCCTGTCGCCTGTCCGGTCTGGAGCCGTTCACCATCGACCGCCAGTCGTTGTTCGTCAACGTCGGCGAACGCACCAACATCACCGGTTCGGCCAAGTTCGCCCGCCTGATTCGCGAGGAGAACTACACCGAAGCGCTGGAAGTCGCCCTGCAGCAGGTGGAAGCCGGTGCCCAGGTGATCGACATCAACATGGACGAAGGGATGCTCGACTCCAAGGCGGCCATGGTCAGGTTCCTCAACCTGATTGCCGGTGAGCCGGACATCTCCCGCGTGCCGATCATGATCGACTCCTCCAAGTGGGAGGTGATCGAGGCCGGCCTGAAGTGCATCCAGGGCAAGGGCATCGTCAACTCGATTTCCATGAAGGAAGGCGTCGAGCAGTTCAAGCACCACGCCAAGCTGTGCAAGCGCTATGGCGCCGCCGTGGTGGTAATGGCCTTCGACGAGGTCGGCCAGGCCGACACTGCAGCGCGCAAGAAGGAAATCTGCCAGCGCAGCTACGACATTCTGGTCAATGAAGTGGGCTTCCCACCGGAAGACATCATCTTCGACCCGAATATCTTCGCCGTGGCCACCGGCATCGAAGAGCACAACAATTACGCCGTCGACTTCATCGAAGCCTGCGCCTATATCCGCGATAACCTGCCCTATGCGTTGTCCAGCGGCGGCGTCTCCAACGTGTCGTTCTCGTTCCGCGGCAACAACCCGGTGCGCGAGGCGATCCACTCGGTCTTCCTCTACTACGCGATCCAGAACGGCCTCTCTATGGGCATCGTCAACGCTGGCCAGTTGGAAATCTACGACGAGATTCCCAAGGAGCTGCGCGACGCGGTCGAGGACGTTGTGCTTAACCGCAACGACGGCGCCACCGAGGCGCTGCTAGCCATTGCCGACAAGTACAAGGGTGACGGCGCCGCCAAGGAAGTGGAAAACGAAGAGTGGCGCTCGCTGCCAGTCGACAAGCGCCTGGAACACGCGCTGGTCAAGGGCATCACCGCCTTTATCGTCGAGGACACCGAGGAGTGCCGCCAGCAATGCGCGCGCCCCATCGAGGTCATCGAAGGCCCACTGATGAGCGGCATGAACGTGGTCGGCGACCTGTTCGGCTCGGGCAAGATGTTCCTGCCCCAGGTGGTCAAGTCCGCCCGCGTGATGAAGCAGGCCGTGGCGCACCTGATTCCCTTCATCGAAGCCGAGAAAGGTGACAAGCCCGAAGCCAAGGGCAAGATCCTCATGGCCACCGTGAAAGGCGACGTACACGACATCGGCAAGAACATCGTCGGCGTGGTGCTGGGCTGTAACGGCTACGACATCGTCGACCTGGGCGTGATGGTGCCGGCGGAAAAGATCCTGCAGACCGCCATCGCCGAGAAGTGCGACATCATCGGCCTGTCCGGGCTGATCACACCGTCGCTGGACGAAATGGTGCACGTTGCCAAGGAAATGCAGCGCCAGGGTTTCAAGCTGCCGCTGATGATTGGCGGCGCCACCACCTCCAAGGCGCACACGGCGGTGAAGATCGATCCGCAGTACAGCAACGATGCCGTGGTCTACGTCACCGATGCCTCGCGCGCCGTGGGTGTGGCCACCCAGTTGCTGTCCAAGGAGCTCAAGGCCGACTTCGTGCAGAAGACCCGCGACGAATACGTGGTGGTACGCGAACGTACCGCGGCCCGGGCGACCCGCACCGAGCGCCTGAGCTACGACAAGGCGGTGGCCAACAAGCCGAAGTTCGACTGGGCCGGCTACAGCGCGCCGAAACCGCGCTTCACCGGCGCCAAGGTGCTCGACGATATCGACCTCAACGTACTGGCCGAATACATCGACTGGACGCCCTTCTTCATCTCCTGGGACCTGGCCGGCAAGTACCCGCGCATCCTCACCGACGAAGTGGTCGGCGAAGCGGCCACCAGCCTGTTCAACGATGCCCAGGCGATGCTGCACAAACTGATCGACGAGAAGCTGATCAAAGCCCGCGCCGTACTCGGTTTCTGGCCGGCCAATCAGGTGCGTGATGACGACATCGAGGTGTACGGCGACAACGGCGAACCGCTCGCCACCCTGCATCATCTGCGTCAGCAGACCATCAAGCCGGACGGCAAGCCGAACCTGTCGCTGGCCGACTTCGTCGCGCCGAAGGACAGCGGCGTGACCGACTACGTGGGTGGCTTTATCACCACCGCCGGCATCGGCGCCGAGGAAGTGGCCAAGGCCTACGAGGCCAAGGGCGACGATTACAACTCGATCATGGTCAAGGCCCTGGCCGACCGCCTCGCCGAGGCGTGCGCGGAGTGGCTGCACGAGCGCGTGCGCAAGGAGCACTGGGGTTACGCGACGGACGAGCAACTGGACAACGAGGCGCTGATCCGCGAGCAGTACAAGGGCATCCGCCCTGCCCCCGGCTACCCGGCCTGCCCGGACCACACCGAGAAAGGCACGCTGTTCAAGCTGCTTGACCCCGAAGCGGACTACAACAAGGCGGGCCGCAGCGGCGTGTTCCTCACCGAGCACTACGCCATGTTCCCGGCGGCCGCGGTCTCCGGCTGGTACTTCGCCCACCCCGAGGCGCAGTACTTCGCCGTCGGCAAGGTCGACAAGGATCAGATCGAAAGCTACACCGCGCGCAAGGCACAAGACATCGCCATCAGCGAACGCTGGCTGGCGCCGAACCTCGGTTATGACGACTGAGCCAACACAAGGACCTGCGAACCCGCGCGGCGCCAGTCGCCGGGTTCTTTCTCTGCAAGGACGTACTCATGTACTACCGACTACCCGCCCTCTTTCTGTTCGCCCTGCTGACCGGCTGCGGCACCATCGCCTTCGACCCGCCAGTGTTCGACCTGGCCGCTTCCAAGATCGCTGATTTCCCGGTCAAAGGAACGATCGCCATCGAAAATGCCCAGCCTGCGACCGAGCCGGTGATTCTGCATTCGCAAAGCGGCACCCGCCTGCAGTCGAACTACCACGAAGTTACCAAGACCATGGTGACTCAGGCCCGCTTCGAACTGGCGCGCCATGGCAAGGTCAGCGCAGGAAGCGACAAGCGCATCGATCTCAAGGTCACGCACCTGGAGAGCCGCTACATCTTCTTCTACTGGAAAGGCACCATGACCTTCACCGTCAGCCTGGGTGATGGGCAACGCTTCGAAATGACCATCAATCACGCTACGGGCGCCAGTGCCCAGCAGGACCTCAGCGGCTCGATCGCCGACGGCGTGGTGGCCCTTTACAAAGACCCGCGGGTACTCGCCTACCTCGCGAACTGAATCCATTGAACGACCGGACTGCCATGACCGACACAACGACCTACCTGCTCGACCAGCTGGAAACCGCCGACATGCTGGTCATCGATGACCTGCACGCCTTCGACTTCCAGCTCGACGACGCGCTACTCGATCAGGCCGATGCGGCCGCTGAAGCGAACGAGGCGTTCGCCAGCGAGGCGGTTGTATTGTCTATCGAGGCCCAAGACGGCCGCGAACGCAAACGCTGGCAGTTCAGTTACAACGCGGTGATGGAAGCGCAATACCTGGCAGCAGAAGACAGTTGGCGCATTGGCGAACACCATCTGACCTGTCTCGCTGCGGTGAGCAGCGACGCAGAAGACTGATCGCGCCACGGATGACCATCTTGCAGCGCATCGCGCCACCCCTCTGGGCGCCGGATTTCGCCCGGCACCGCATACTGCTGGATGGGCCTCAGGCCGAGAAAGCACGAAAGGCGTTTGCGCCTCTGCTGAGTTCGCTTTATGAGCAATTGCAACGGCGTCTTGATGCCTACGTCAATGACCCTGAGCAGTGCTTCCCCGAAATCGATGCTTTTCCCTGCCGCAATAATCTTGCCGGCACGTACTACATTGAGTCGGAAACCTACGAGGTCTGCGACGAGGGCTACCGGCTGTGGATTCAGGTTCGCTGCCAAGAGAAGCCCAGTCATCCTGATCAGCAAGAACGCGGCTATGACTATCTGGGCTTGGAGGCCATCTGCAGTCTGGCTCCAGGCGGCCGCGAAGCTTTTATCGACGAGGGTTTCAACAGCAGCAGTATCTGAGTCGCATCAGGACAAATCTGAAGACGAGCGGCGCACGATCTTGATCGAGTGCTTGAGGGTCGGCTTGCGCGTCACGCTGATCGCCTTGCGGGTCACGGTGTCGAGGGTAATGTTCCAGAAACCGCTGCTGGGCACGGTGATCTTGGCCGGAAACTTGTCGAACGCGCCGCCGTGATACGTATGGCGACCACCATTCTTGAAACTGCGAAAGTTCGCATCGTTCATCAGGCGGATATTGCAGGGTTGCGAGCATTCGATGATGACCAGGTCATCTTCGTTGAGGTGCTCGCGCTGGTGGATGTACTTCATCAGGCGCTCCTCGGGGTTTCAGGGCGCTAGCATGACTTACCAGCCGCCAGACAGCAAAGCCCGCGACCGCTCCAGCCCCAGATAACTGACGAGAATGCGCTGCCAGCTGCCATCGCGATGCATGTCCTCGAACGCCGCCGTCATCTTCTGCGACAGCGCCTCGGCACCTTCCAGTTTGAGGCTGCCAGCGATATGACTGCGCGTGCTGCTCAGCGGCTTGCCAGCCAGCAGCGGCGCCTGGGCATTCATTTCGCGCCATAGATAGAAAGCCCGCAAGTCGATCTCGTACCAGGCCACCACGCGGCCGCTGCGCAGCAGCTCGGCAGCTTGCAGCGGATCGGTGACCTCCACTACACGCTGGTCGCCACTTTGGATGCGTTTCAGTTCATCAGCGCGCGGGGTGCCGGCCATCACCGCCACCGGGCCGGCCCGCAGGGCATCGTTCAGGTTGTCGAAGGTGCGGTCGAGACTGACGAGCACATAGGGCGTGGGCAGCACATCGAGCAGCCAGACGAATCCATTCTCCCGCTCCGGGGTACGCCCCAGATTGAGCACGATGCCATGGGGGTCGCCTTCGGCCTCGCTCAAGACCCTGCGCCAGGGCACACTGCGAAACACGCATTGCTGGGCCGTGCGCGTACACAACTCACGCATCAGCTCACCGAACAGCCCGGAGCCCTTGGCCACGCCGTCGGCGAAGGGCATCTGGCCCTGGCCAACATAGACATTCAACGGCTCCTCCTGAGCGGCGAGAGGGCCGCTCAGGGCGCACATCAGCACCAGAAGGCCACCGATGTGACGAAAATGGGCCATGACATCTCTTGTGCGCACGCGCCAATCCCATAGTGACTAACGAAGCTCGAAACCTGGCGCAGTGTGCATCAGCGCTGGGCAAATGCCTATCAGCCCAATGCCGTATCTAAGAACATCATCACAGCAAACCCGCCCATCAGCCCGAGAGTCGCCGCCGTCTGGTGGCCGTTGCGGTGAGTCTCGGGGATGATCTCGTGGGATACCACGAACAGCATCGCACCGGCGGCCAGACCAAGGCCGATGGGATAAGCCAGCGCATAGCTGCTCGACATGCCGACACCAACCAACGCACCAAGGGGCTCCATCAGGCCACTGGCGGCTGCAATCAGTGCTGCACGCAAGACCGATACACCGATGGTGCGCAGCGCCAGGGCGACAGCCAGGCCTTCGGGAATGTCCTGAATGGCAATGGCGGTTGCCAATGGAATGCCGACCTGCATGTCATCGCCGGCAAAGCCAACGCCAATGGCCATACCTTCCGGCAGGTTATGCAGGGTGATGGCGAACACGAATAGCCATACGCGGCTTAGCCGGCTGCTTTGTGGCCCCTGCGCGCCCGCGCTTTCATGCTCGTGGGGTGTGAAGCGGTCCAGCCCGAGCATCAGCAGCACACCAAGGGCCAGCCCGAGCACCACCGTCGCAGCGCCCCGCAAACCGCTGCCGGTCAACACTTCGGCGGCTTCCAGGCCAGGCAGGATCAGCGAAAAGGAGCTGGCCGCCAGCATCATGCCGGCCGCGAAGCCGAGCATGCTGTCCTGGGTCCTGACGCTGATGTTGCCCAGCGCCAGCGCCGCAAGCGCACCCAGAGCGGTTGCTGCAAAGCCCGCGCCGCCGCCATACAGGGCATAACGAATACGCTCCGGGTGCGCCCCATCGAAGATATTGACCAGACTACTGAACAGCAACCACAACACCACCAACAGAGCAATGCCCAGCCCGGCGGCCACCCACGGAGATTCACGAACCTGGGAAACCCATGCCTGCAGCATGCCATTGCGAGCGGAAAGCGTTTGCATAGAGCCTCTTCGTTCAACTCTGGGACAGGCGGCGCACGAGGCCGGCCTTATGTGTGCGACAAGCAGATTATTGTCGACGTTTCACCTGTTCGCCGCCCGGTATTGGGAGGCTGCGGGCAGTCAACGAACCATCACATTGTTGCGGATGATTCTCAATAGTCAGGCAAGGAAAATCTCACCTGCCAGGCACTTGCGCAACGATCCACCACCACAGTTATGCATGCATTCTGACTTAGCACCAAAAGTTCTTTTCTTATATTCAAACATCACTTTTGCGCATAAACCTGAACTGGTATCGTGCCCCGGCTCCGCATGAGGAGTGCGCGGCCGTGCGCGCAGATTTGCTGTAACGGGTCATCGAAGCATTATGCGTGGCGGCTTGCCAGAGCCACGGTAGACGAGCGACAAACCGCTCGCTGCCGAACCAAGCCACACTGTCGCGCCGCAATCGCTCGATCGATCTGGCAAGCAGCCTGATAACAGGATTCCCATGTACGTATACGACCAGTACGACCAGAAAATCGTCGAGGACCGCGTCAAGCAGTTCCGCGATCAAACCCGCCGTTACCTCAGTGGCGAACTGAGCGGCGAAGAATTCCGTCCGCTGCGGCTGCAGAACGGTCTGTACATCCAGCGCTTCGCACCCATGCTGCGCATCGCTGTGCCCTACGGCCTGCTGAACAGCACCCAGGTGCGCAAGCTGGCGCAAATCGCCCGCGATTACGACAAGGGCTACGCGCACATCAGCACCCGCCAGAACGTACAGTTCAACTGGCCGGAACTGGAAGACGTGCCGGAGATTCTCGCCGAGCTGGCCACCGTGCAGATGCACGCCATCCAGACCAGCGGCAACTGCATCCGCAACACCACCACCGACCAGTTCGCCGGTGTGGCCAAGGATGAAATCATCGATCCGCGCCCCTGGTGCGAAATCATCCGCCAGTGGTCGACCTTTCATCCCGAGTTCAGCCACCTGCCGCGCAAGTTCAAGATCGCCGTCAACGGCGCCGCCAGTGACCGCGCCGCCATCGAGGTGCACGACATCGGCCTGGAAGCGGTGAAGAACGCCGCGGGCGAGTTGGGCTTCCGCGTCGCCGTGGGTGGCGGCCTGGGCCGTACGCCGATCGTCGGCAGCTTCATCAATGAATTCCTGCCCTGGCAGCACCTGCTTTCCTATCTCGACGCCATTCTGCGTGTCTACAACCGCTACGGCCGTCGCGACAACAAGTACAAGGCGCGCATCAAGATCCTGGTCAAGGCGCTGACCCCGGAAGTGTTCGCCGAGCGCGTCAACGCCGAGTGGGCGCACCTCAAGGATGGCCCGACCACCCTGACCGACGCCGAAGTGGCCCGCGTCGCTGCGCATTTCGTCGATCCGGCCTACCAGGCGCTGCAGGATCAGGATGCGCAACTCGCCCAGCTCGACGCCGAGCATCCGGGTTTCGCCCGCTGGCGCCAGCGCAACACCTTCGCCCACAAGAAGCCGGGCTATGTAGCCGTCACCCTGTCGCTCAAGCCCACCGGCGTGGCTCCAGGCGATGTGACCGACAAGCAGCTCGACGCCATCGCCGACCTGGCCGATCGCTACAGCTTCGGCGAAGTGCGCAACAGCCATAACCAGAACATCATCCTCGCCGACGTCGAGCAGCAGCAGCTGTTCACCCTGTGGGGCGAACTGCGCGACAAGGGTTTCGCCACTCCGAACGTGGGCCTGCTGACCGACATCATCTGCTGCCCGGGCGGCGACTTCTGCTCGCTGGCCAACGCCAAGTCGATCCCGGTGGCCGAAGCCATCCAGCGCCGCTTCGATAACCTGGACTACCTGTTCGACATTGGCGACATCGACCTGAACATTTCCGGCTGCATGAACGCCTGCGGCCACCACCACGTGGGCCACATCGGCATTCTCGGCGTCGACAAGAAAGGCCAGGAGTTCTACCAGGTGTCCCTCGGCGGCAGCGCCGGTCGTGACGCCAGCCTGGCGCAGATCCTCGGCCCGTCCTTCGCCCAGGACGACATGCCGGACGTGATCGACAAGATCGTCAACGTCTATGTCGAGCAACGCACCGAAGAAGAAAGTTTCATCGACACCTTCCGCCGTATCGGTGTCGCCCCGTTCAAGGAGCGCGTATATGCAGCGAATCATTAAGAACGGCCAGATCGTCGACGAAAGCTGGCACCTGATGCCTAAGGAAACCAGCTTTGAAGAACTGTCCAACTGCGACGACCTGATCGTACCGCTGAACCTCTGGCTCGAACACGGCCATGCCCTCAAGGCCCGCGACGGCGGCTTGGGCGTGTGGCTGGACGCCGAAGAAGAAATCGAGTCGATCGTCGACTCGCTGGACGCCTTCCAGGTCATCGCGCTGAACTTCCCGGCCTTCACCGACGGCCGTCACTCGTCATCCGCTTACCTGCTTCGTACTCGCTACGGCTTCAAGGGCGAGCTGCGCGCCATTGGCGACGTGCTGCGCGACCAGCTGTGGGCGCTCAAACGCTGCGGCTTCGACGCCTTTGCCCTGCGCGTAGACAAGGACGCCGAAGACGCGCTGAAAGCCTTCGAGGAGTTCTCCGAGGTCTACCAGGCCTCCGCCGATCAGCCGCAACCGCTGTTCCGGCGCCGCGCCTAAGAGCCTGCTCACGATCTGCTGCGCGTCGGCCCCACTGCGTTAAAAACAGGCTGGATTGCCAGCCCAGTCAGAATGCTCATTTACATCGACTGTTTTTGCCTGTATGGCTCTAGCTCGCGAGATCGTGAACAGGCTCTAAGAATGAAAAACCCGCCAAAAGGCGGGTTTTTTTATGGGCGTTTATCGAGTCTCAGTCGAGCCTGACCAGCACCCGCCCGACCTGCTCGCCCTGCAGGATGCGCTCGATTGCTGCCGGCAGCTCGTTAAGCCCCACTTCGGTCGCCAGGGCTTCCAGGTTCGGCAGTTTCCACTGCAGCGATAGCCGATCCCACATCGACGCCTTGACCACCAGGGGCAGCTCGACCGAATCGACGCCCAGCAGATTTACGCCACGCAAGATAAAGGGCAGCACGCTGGCCTGGAAATCCACGCCGGCTGTCAGCCCGCAACAGGCCACGCTGCCACCGTAACGGGTGGCCTTGAGCACATTGCACAGAATGTCGCCGCCCACGGTGTCCACCGCCCCATTCCACTGCTCGCGTAGCAGCGGTCGCTCGGCGCCACTCTGCAGCTCGAGCCGCGGCACGACCTGGGAGGCGCCCAGGCGCTTGAGCATATCGCCCTGCTGGGCCTTGCCCGTGGCGGCACTGACCTGATAGCCGAGACTGTTGAGCAGCATCACCGCGATGCTGCCCACCCCGCCGGTGGCGCCAGTGACCAGCACCGGGCCGTTCTGCGGCTCGAGGCCAGCCTGCTCCAGCTTGTCGACGCACAGTGCCGCGGTCAGGCCGGCCGTGCCGAGAATCATCGCCTCGCGCAGTGATAGCCCTTGCGGGCGCTTGATCGCCCAGCTGGCAGGCACTCGGATGTACTGACCAAACCCACCGGCGGTATTCATGCCCAGGTCGTAACCCGTGACGATCACCTCATCACCTTCGGTGAATTCGGCGGCGCTGGAATGCTCCACCACACCGGCCGCATCGATGCCCGGCGTATGCGGGTAATGCTTGCTCACGCCGCGCTGGCCGGTGGCGGACAGCGCGTCCTTGAAGTTCAGCGAGGAGTAGCGAACACGGATCAGCAGCTCGCCGGCCGGCAGATCGGCCACGTCGCGATCCACAATCTGCATCGCGAAATGACCTTGGGCGTCGGGCGCCGCTTGCAGCGCCGTGAAACTCGTCATCCAGACCTCCTTGATCCGCCAGAGCGGAGGGTGCGGGTTACCAGAAACGCTGCTGGGTCAGACGCCCCAGCCAGGTCAGGGCAAAGCGATCCAGCGCAACGCTGGCAGCCAGGCCGACACGCTCCTGCAGGGATTTCTTCTGTACATAGTGCAGCTGATAAAGGTCGGCTTCGCGAGCCCGCTCGGCCAGGTATTCGTCACTGGTCTTCAATTCGTCGACCAGCTGCTTCTCCAGCGCTGCCATGCCGAGCCAAACTTCGCCAGTGGCGATCTCGTCGACTTCCAGCTGAGGGCGGTAGCGCGCCACGAAGTTCTTGAACAGCTCGTGGGTGGTCTCCAGATCTTCCTGAAACTTCTCCCGGCCTTTTTCGGTGTTCTCGCCGAACACGGTCAGGGTGCGCTTGTATTCACCGGCGGTCAGCACTTCGAAGTCGATGTCGTGCTTCTTCAGCAGGCGGTTGACGTTGGGCAGCTGGGCGACCACGCCAATGGAGCCGAGGATGGCGAACGGCGCGGAAATGATCCTCTCGCCGATGCAGGCCATCATGTAGCCACCGCTGGCGGCGACCTTGTCGATGCACACCGTCAGCGGCACGCCAGCCTGACGAATGCGCGCCAGTTGCGACGAGGCCAGCCCATAGCTGTGCACCATGCCACCGCCGCTTTCCAGGCGCAGCACCACTTCGTCTTGGGGCGTGGCGAGGCTCAACAGTGCAGTGATCTCGTGGCGCAGGCCCTCGGTGGCCGAGGCCTTGATATCGCCGTCAAAGTCCAAGACGTACACCCGCGATTTCTGCGGCGCCTGCTTCTTCGCCGCCTTGGCGGCCTTGGCTTCTTCCTTGCCCAGCGCCTTGAGCTGATCCTTGTCGAGAATCGACTGTTCCAGGCGCTGACGCAGCGCCTTGTAGAAATCATTGAGCTTGGTGACCTGCAACTGCCCACCACTGCGACGCCCGCGGCTGCGCAAAACGGCCACCGCCACCAGCACGACCAGAATGGCCACGACCAGCGTCACCGTCTTGGCCAGAAACCCTGCGTAATCAGCAAGAAACTCCACACACTTCCCCTTTATCCAATCAGCCGCCTCGCGCGGCGGCCTGCGTCGGCCAGCATACCGGCGTGGCCACGCAGCCACCAGCCAGCGGCCGGTTTTCAGCCCTGCCGCAGGCAATTCAAACAAACGTATGAATTTTCGTTGACAGCTTCCGCCCATCCCTCCTACCCTCGCCTCACATTCAAGGTTCGCGGGTTGCAGCGTACGTGGGCAGCATCTACCTGATTCGACATGGCCAGGCCTCATTCGGTGCAGAGGATTACGATGTCCTCTCGTCGCTTGGTGAGCGCCAGTCGACCTTGCTCGGCCGCCATCTGGCCGAGACAGGCCTCAAGCTCGATCGCGCAGTCAGCGGCAGCCTGAAGCGTCAGGCCGATACTGGCCGACTGGTGCTCGAACAGCTTGCCGAGGCGCCTGTGCTGCAAACCGATGCAGCCTTCAACGAATTCGATGCCGAAGGGGTGATACGCGCCCTGCTCCCGGCGCTGCTACCCCACGAGCCCCAGGCGCTGGAAATCATGCGCAACGCCGCGTACAACCGCGCCGAATTTCAGCGTCTGTTCGTGCGCCTGCTCGATACCTGGATCGGGGGCGACTACGACGCGCCGGCGCTGCAAAGCTGGCAGGCGTTTCTCGATCAGGTGAATGGCGGCCTGCAACGGTTGCTGGATAACGCCCAGCCCCGTGAGCGCATCGCCGTGTTCACTTCCGGCGGCACCATCACCACCCTGATCCACCTGCTGACCGGCATGCCGGTTGCCAGCGCGTTCGCCATGAACTGGCAAATCGTCAACACCTCGCTAAGCTGCCTGAAGTTCCAGGGCGAGCGGGTGACCCTAGCTTCCTTCAACAGCCATGCCCATTTGCAGCTGTTGAATACCCCATCGCTCATTACCTATCGCTGAGCGACGGTCAACGTGCCCGCGAGGGCGCAGAACAATCGGAAACTACAAGGAAACCACCATGAGCGTCGCAGACATCGTCCAAACCATGAAAGCCAAGTTCAACCCCAGCGCCGCCGAAGGCCTGGACCTGGTTTTCCAGTTCAACATCGAAGATGCCGACAACCACTACCTCATCGTCAAGGACGGCACCTGCGACGTGGGACATGGCGAGCACCCGGACGCCAACGTCACCCTGATCATGGACAAGGAAACCTTCAAAGGCATCACCACCGGTGAGACCGACGGCATGCAGGCTTTCATGGCCGGCAAGCTGCGCGCCGAAGGCGACATGATGCTGGCGCTCAAGCTGAGCGAGCTGTTCTCGGTCTGAGTGCAGATAGTCAGTTCGAATCGCGAAACCGGAATCCCAGGATTCCGGTTTTTTTTGCCCGCTATTTTGGCGGCCACCCCTAGGGTTATCGGCAGAGCCAACCTCGAAATAACTCACGGCATTCTTTGCCCTGCCGCCTGGCGTATCAGCAGGCTTGATTCGCCACCAACAGCTATATAGATAAGCCTGCGCCACGCTTGTGAGCGGCCGCCCAGCTGATTAGATTGACCCGATCATCACCGCCAATGACAACGAGAAGGGATAGGGATGACACTCACCGACCGACCCGGCGCCATCCGCCAGGGCGAAGAACTCGATGCCCGCGCCATCGACGCCTACCTCAAGGCCCATCTAAGCGATCTACAGGGTGAACCGCAGATCAGCCAGTTCCCCGGGGGCGCTTCCAACCTGACCTACCTGTTGCGCTACGCCGACCGCGAACTGGTACTGCGCCGCCCGCCTTTCGGCCGCAAGGCCAAGTCAGCCCACGACATGGGCCGTGAATTCCGTATTCTCAACCAACTCAGAGACGCTTTTCCGTACTGCCCGCAGGCGTTCGTGCACTGCACCGACGAATCGGTGATCGGCGCCGAGTTCTACGTCATGCAGCGCCTGGACGGCATCATCCTGCGCGCCGACCTGCCGGCAGAGCTGCAGCTCACGGCCGATCAGACCACCTCCCTGTGCAAGAGCTTCATCGACCGCCTGGTCGAGCTGCACCAGGTCGATTATCAACGCTGTGGCCTGGCCGACCTGGGCAAGCCCGATGGGTACGTGGCGCGGCAGATCAGCGGCTGGAGCGAGCGCTACGACAACGCGCGCACCCCCGATGCGCCCGGCTGGCAGGCGGTCCGCAGCTGGCTGCAAGAGAAGATGCCGGCCGACCACCCGCGGCCGGCCATCGTGCACAACGACTACCGCTTCGACAACGTGATCCTCGATGCCAACGACCCGCTGCGCATCATCGGCGTGCTCGACTGGGAGCTGACCACCCTGGGCGACCCGCTGATGGACCTGGGCAACACCCTGGCCTACTGGATCGAAGCGGACGACCCCTCCCCGGTGCAACTGATGCGTCGCCAGCCGAGCAACGCGCCCGGCATGCTGACCCGCCAGGGCTTCGTGGATTACTACGCCGAGCGTGCCGGCATCGAAATCAAGTGCTTCGACTTCTACTACATCTACGGCCTGTTCCGCCTGGCCGGCATCGTCCAGCAGATCTACTACCGCTATTACCACGGGCAAACCGCCGACAAGCGCTTCGCCTCCTTCGTGCAGATGAACGCCTTGCTCGAACAGATGGCCCTCGGGGTCATCGCGCGCTCATCGCTCTGACGCCCTTCCTCTACCGAGACTCACGCCATGTCCAAGACTCAGTTGTTCGACCTCGACGGCAAGATCGCCTTCGTGTCCGGTGCCAGCCGCGGCATCGGTGAAGCCATCGCCCACCTGCTCGCCCAACAGGGCGCCGAAGTGATCGTCGCCAGCCGCAAGCTCGACGATTGCCAGACCGTCGCCGATGCCATCGTCGCCAAGGGCGGCAAGGCCGTGGCGATGGCCTGCCATATCGGCGAGATGGAGCAGATTCAGGCGGTGTTCGCCGAGATTCGCCAGCGCTACGGGCGACTCGACATCCTGGTCAACAACGCGGCGACCAACCCGCAGTTCTGTAACGTGCTGGATACCGACCTGGGCGCGTTCCAGAAGACTGTCGATGTGAACATCCGCGGCTATTACTTCATGTCCATCGAAGGCGGCAAGCTGATGAAGGAGAACGGCGGCGGCAGCATCATCAACGTGGCGTCGATCAACGGCGTGTCACCGGGTGAATTCCAGGGCATCTATTCGGTGACCAAGGCAGCGGTAATCAGCATGACCAAGGTGTTCGCCAAGGAATGCGCGCAGTTCGGCATCCGCTGCAATGCCCTGCTACCGGGGCTGACCGACACGCGCTTCGCGTCGGCGCTGACCAAGAACGAGGCGATCCTCAACTTCGCCCTGCAGCGCATTCCGCTCAAGCGCGTCGCCGATCCGAGCGAGATGGCCGGCGCGGTGCTGTACCTGGCCAGCGAGGCGTCGAGCTACACCACGGGCGTGGCGTTGAATGTCGATGGCGGGTTTCTTTCCTGAGACCTGGCTGCGAGCCTTGAGGCTGTATTGTGTCGTTATGGGGGCGGTAAGAGGCAGAAGCGGCCGTTCGCCGCTTTTGCTTCTTGATGCTTCTCATGCACGGCAATAGCAGACGACATCAATCGCCCCTTCAGGAGGCCGAATGGAATCGTTGTGTAGGGGGACGAGCCGCATGGATGCGGCGAGAGGCCTGATGGGCCATGGATGGCCCTTCCAGGCCGGCCCCCGGAACGACGATGTAATGAGGGAATCCCAGCGCAGCTGGGGCCGGATGTCGGGGCTAGACCTTTTGGTTACTTTTGGGGCAATGCCAAAAGTAACCCGCTCGTCAGAGCGGAATTGAGCGCGCAAACAACACGGTAATGCTGGCGAACTCATTGTGGGAACGGGCGGGGACGCCTAGTCCATGCCCGTGACTTCTCGCGGGCATGGCCCGCTCCCACAGATAATCACCAGTCCATCCCACGAGAACGACCGGCTGCTCCCCTCACACTCTGCTCATTGCAAATGGGCCACATCCGAGCTGCAGCAACTCATTGCCAATCCTTGAGCGCCTGATGAGCCGCCTCGTTCATCGGCTGGGCCAACAGCCCAGTTGGTGTCAGGCTGACGTTGAACACCGCCTGATCGGCCATCGGCAGGTAGGTCACGCGGCGCGCCTGGGCATCGAACATGAACAGATCGTGCTGGCCCAGGCGCAGCCAGCGCCACAGGTCTACGCCGTACAAGCTGCTGGTCAGCTCGGCCTGTGTGTAACGCGCCTGGTTCTGCTGCTCGATGGACAGGAAGCGGCTGTTGATTTTCTCCAGCCGGTAGCCAGGCTCCAGGCCGATCAGCGCGGCCAGGCCCTTCCACTGCAGCAAACGTACATCCAGTTGCCAGAGATCGCCCTCCAGATTGACGCTGCGCTGCACACCATTCTCGAGAATATCCACCTGATAGACGTTGGCCGTACGGTGGAAGCTCAGGGTTAGCAGTGGCTTGTTGGCGGGCAACGGCTCGTAGCGGCTCAGGTCGTAGGCCACCAGGCCCACCAGCGCCGAAGCAGCGAGAAATATCAGGCCGCTGGTGCCGCGCAGCCAGGCGAGAAACCAGCGCCCGCCGAACAGAATGCGCAGGGCGATGAACAACACCAGCAATGCCAGCAGAGCCGTTGCCCAGGCGAGCGCGTCGTACTGCATCGAATCGATTCCTTGTCAGTGAAAATGTCGGCATTATGCGCAGCGCGTTGCCCGGCGAATAGCGCCGTTGCCGCACAATCGGATACAGGTCGCCTTTTATGTCCCTTCCCTTCGAGATGGCCGTCGAGCCCACGACGTTGCTACTGCTCGCCCTGGTCGCGTTCATTGCCGGTTTCATCGACGCCATCGCCGGCGGCGGTGGTCTGCTGACCATCCCTGCCCTGCTCACTACCGGCCTGCCGCCTCATCTGGTACTGGGCACCAGCAAGCTGTGCGCGACCTTCGGTTCGGCGACCGCCAGCTACACCTTCTACCGTCGCAAGCTGTTCAGCCCGGGCAAGTGGAAGAATGCGATGGTCGCCACCGCCATCGGCGCCATTGGCGGTGCGGTACTGGTGCACTGGATGCCGGCCGAATGGATCAACAAGATGCTGCCGGTGGTGGTGTTCGCCTGCGGTCTGTACCTGCTGTTCGGCAAGACACCGGACGCCCCGCTGGACGCCGACCTGCCCATCGCTAGCCGCCGGCAATGGCCGCAAGGCATCGGCCTGGGTTTCTACGATGGTGTGGCCGGCCCGGGAACCGGCGCCTTCTGGACGGTCAGCACGCTGCTCATGTACCCGCTGGACTTGGTGCGTGCCAGCGGTGTGGCGCGCTCGATGAACTTCATCAGTAACGCCTGTGCCCTGGCGGTATTCATCGCCGCCGGACAAGTGGCCTGGGTGCTGGGCCTGTGCATGGGCTTTTCGCTGATGGCCGGCGCCTTTCTCGGCGCGCGCACGGCAATTGGCGGCGGCTCGAAGTTCATCCGTCCGGTCTTCATTCTGGTGGTGCTGGGGCTGACGACGCGGCTAGTCTGGCAGCACTGGTTCAGCGCCGCCTAACAGGCCTTTGAAAAACGTAGGCGAGGAAGTCAGTGCAAGGCCTGGGCGGCCCCACAAAAACAGCCCAAACGTAGCGCAGCGGAGTAACAGCCGAAGGCTGGCCCGCAGGGCGAACGAAGTGAGTCAAGAGCGCAGTTTACGCGCTGGAAATAAGCATTTTGACTGGGCTCGCACGCGAGGCTGTTTTTAACGAAGCAATGGCAACGTAGGTAGTTTTTTCAAGGGCCTGCCAGGCGGCTGGCCACGTACGAATCGATCAGGTAACGGGCGATCGAGCGCGAGGCCGGCAACGGTGGCAGCGCATGGATAGAGAACCAGCGGGCGTCCTCGATCTCCTCTTCCTGCATGACGATCTCACCGCCGGCGTAATCGGCATGAAAGCCCAACATCAGCGAATGCGGGAACGGCCAGTTCTGGCTGCCCTGGTAGCGGATATTGCAAACCTCGACGCCCACCTCTTCACGTACCTCGCGGGCGACGCACTGCTCTACGGACTCACCAGCCTCGACGAAACCGGCCAGGGTACTGTACACGCCGCTGACGAAACGCGGCGAGCGGGCCAGCAGTACCTCATCACCGCGGGTGACCAGCACGATCATGCTCGGCGACAGCCGCGGATAATGGCGCAAGCTGCATGCTGGGCACTGCATGGCGCGCTCGCCGACGACCTGCAGCATCGGCGTGGCGCAACTGCCGCAGAAGCGGTTGTCACTGGCCCAGGTGCCGATCTGCGCGGCAAAACCGAGCATCTGGAACAGCTCGGCATCACCTTCGAGCATCACTTGGCGCAACGACTGCCATTGGCAGCCCGACAGTTCGGCCTTGCCCTGCAGCTCGAGCAGATAGACCGGCTCGCCATGAAAGTGCCCCAGGCCGTGCTCGGCGATCACCGGCAGTTCCTGCTGCTTCAACCACTCGCGGGGAAACAGCAGGCCATTGGCGTCGCCGAGAAAATGCTGACGGTGATGGGCCAGTACCAGCCCGCCAGGCTGATCACTATCAAGAAGCCCGGGTTGCCAATGCGCGGCCATCAAGCGGCCACCTCTTGGCCCAGGGCGCGAACGCTTTCTTCAGCCAGATCCAGCACGCTGGGCTGAGCCAGGCCGGCGTCGGCTTCCAGGTAATATTCCAGGCTACTCAAGGCATCGGCGAGCACTTCGAGACGAGCTTCAGCGGGCATCTGGTCGGTGTCGAGCATCTGCGCCTGGATATAGTCGGCGCAGGCACCCACCAGGTTCGCCGCGCGCTCCTGACCGAGGAACCACAGGCCGCCACGCACGGCCTGCAGGCTGAACGGCACATTGGACAGGTGCATACGATCGCCAGCCGATTCCAGATAGGCCGTGATCGCTCGCTTGGCCAGCGCCAGGCCCGCGCGAGCTTCGTCGAGCACCACGATGCGTGCCTCGAACAGCTGATGCTGGGCGAAGGTACACACTTCAGGCTCGGCACGCGGCGCGGTAATGCGCTCACCGCGCTCCAAGGTCGCCACCATGCCTTCGACATACAGCACGGCGTCGGCTAGGGCGATAAGTTGATTTGGCTCGACCGGCGCGCCTTCGCACCAGGCGCTGACCGTCGGCAACTGATTGGCTAGCGAATTGCCGGCCGAGCTCAGGCCGACCATGGCCAGGGTCTTGCTGAGCTTGCCGAGCAGCGCATGCAGGCTGGTCAGGCCATCGGCTTGCAGGGTGCCGCGTTCGCTCAGGTCGAGCAGGTCCTTGACGCTGGCCAGCTCTTCGCGAATCGCCGAACTCAGCGAACGCATCACCGCCTTGCCGGGGCCGGAGAGGCGCTGGTATTCCTCTTCGAGCAGGTGATCGGTGAACGGCAGCGCGGTGATCCCGAATAACTCGCGCACCTCGCCCGCCAGCGGTCCGCGGCCGGCGGATAGCGCCACCAGGTAAAGCAACTCCTTGAGCAGGCTGCGCGGCGGCTCGTAGGAGCCGTTGATCAGCATCTGCCGCAGTTCGCGGTCGATGCGCGAGAACAGTTGCTTGCGCGACTTGCGCGGCAGCAGTTGGCCATCGTTCAGTGCTTCCAGAGCGGCTGCGCCGAGCCAGCACAGGCGCCCGCGCGGCTCGTTGGCGAACAGGCCGTCGAGGCGGCTCATGGCACGGCCCATCAGCTTCATGCTGCCTGCCGGATTCTGCTCGCGGATGTAACCCAACAGGCCGACCTGATACATCTGCCGCAAGCGGCGGCCTTCGCTTTCCTTGGCGGCGGCGTCCAGTGCCGGCGGCACCATGCGCGGGCGAGCCTGGTCGAGGCGCACACTGAAGAAGAAGCTTTCCGGCAGCGGCGGCTGTTTGCAGGCCTGACGCAAATCATTGATCGCCGGCAGCAGAAGCTCGGGCATTTCCTGGCGATGGGCGTCGAGGCCTTCGAGGTAGCGACGCAGCACGTGCAACGCATTGCTGAGCGCCGCCAGCTGGGCGTCGCGCTCGCTGCCGATGCCGGCCGGAATATCGGTGGCCTGGTCGAGCACTTCCTGGGCGAGCAATTCCGCACCGGTCAGCTCGATCAGGTTGAGCGTGCCACGCACCTGCTGCAGGTTGTCGACTGCCTGCTGCAGCAGGGTGCCATTGTTGCGCTCGACAATGAACTGCTCGAGACTCGCTTCGGCCTCTTCGATCGTGGCAAACAGTTCGTCGCGAACCAGGCCCAGTGACGATGCTCCAGAAACCATTCGCTAATGTGCCTCCCGCACAGGTGATGAAACCGCGCTCAATCAGCGAACTCGGGATTTTGCTTGCTCATATGGGCCATCATCGCGACACGCAGATCAGCCGATTGCAGCATGGCGGCGTTCCAGGTAGCGACGTAGTCGAGGCCATCGTCGACCCGGTGATCGCGCATGTAGCCGATCATCGCCTTGGTGCCGCGCACGGCAACCGGCGATTTTGCGGCTATGCTTCGGGCAATGTCCATCACGCCACTCAGCAATGTGTCGTGGGTCTCGAATACGCGGTTAACTAGACCGATTTCCCGCGCCTCGGCAGCCTCGATGGTACGGCCGGTGTAGGCCAGCTCGCGCAGCATGCCGTCGCCGATCAGGCGCGGCAGTCGCTGTAGGGTGCCGACGTCGGCAGCCATGCCAATGTCGATTTCCTTGATGGCGAACTGCACGTCCAAGCTGCAATAGCGCATGTCGCAGGCGCTGACCAGATCGATGGCGCCGCCCAGGCAATAACCTTGAATGGCGGCCAGCACAGGCTTGCTGCACTGGTCGACGGCATTGAACGAGGCCTGCAGTTCGAGAATCTTACGGCGCAGGGTCAGGGCATTGCGACCCACGTCCTTGCCGAGCTGGCTGCTGACCTGGGCCAGCAGGTTGAGGTCGATACCGGAGGAGAAATGCTTGCCGGCGCCAGACAGCACCACCACGCGAACTTCGTCGGTTTCATCGGCCCAACGGAAGATATCGATGATCTCCGTCCAGAAGGCGGCGTTCATCGCGTTGATCTTGTCCGGGCGGTCAATCACCACATGGGCGATCTTTTCCTGCAGTTCGACACGAAAAGCTTGGTATTGCCCCATGAAAGTCATCCTTTTTGAAGCAGGCCGAATAGCCTGCGACACACGCCGCAAAGCAATCGCGCCACTATAGCAAGCGGCGCCGGAAAGTCGATCATGGTCGGCGTGACGCAGTGCACGTCACGCCAATTGGCGCCCTACTTCTCGATGATGCAGTCGACCGTGTAGTAACTGCCCTGCTCGCCCTCGTGACGCTGCAGGCCATGCACATCGGCATCGAAACCCGGGAAGCGTTGTTCGAAGGCCTGGGCGAAACGCAGGTAATCGATGATCGAGCGGGTGGCCGAGGTGAAACGCTCGCCCGGCATGATCAGCGGAATGCCCGGTGGATAGGGCACCAGCATCACCGCGGCGATGCGCCCCTCGACGTCGTCGACCAGCACCTCCTCCACCTCGCCGCGCACCAGCTGGTTGTAGGCATCAGCCGGTTTCAGAGCGATTTCCGGCAGCACCGTGTACATGCGTTTGAGGGATTTGGCGGTGGCGTTTTCGCGGTAGCAGTCGTGCAGCGCATCGCACAGGTCGCGCAAGCCCATGCCCTGGTAACGCAGCGCGCCTTCGCGGGCTACTGAAGGCAGCACCGAAGTCAACGGCAGGTTGGCGTCGTAGCTGCGCTTGAATTCCAGAAGCTCGGTAAGCAGCGTGCTCCACTTGCCCTTGGTGATGCCCATGGAGAACAGCACCAGGAACGAATACAGGCCAGTCTTCTCGACCACCAGGCCGCGCTCCCAGAGAAACTTGCTGACCACCGCAGCGGGAATGCCGCGCTCGTCGAGACGGCCTCCGGCGGTAAGGCCGGGCATCACCAGGGTCACCTTGATCGGGTCGAGCAGCACGTAGTCTTCGGCGACGTCACCGAAACCGTGCCAGTCGGCCTCCGGCTGCAGCAGCCAGTCTGGCGTCGCCACATCGTCGGCGCCCTCGGTCTGCGGCGGTTGCCAGATGCTGAACCACCAGTCCTCGCTGCTCAGGCTCTGCCCCAAATTGGCCAGGGCACGGCGGAAGCTCAGCGCTTCGTCGAAGGTTTCCTGGATCAGCGAGCGCCCGGCCGGGCCTTCCATCATCGCCGAGGCTACGTCCAGCGAGGCGATGATGCCGTACTGCGGCGAGGTGGAGATGTGCATCATGAAGGCTTCGTTGAAGCGGTCGCGGTCGAGCTGGCGTAGCGCACCATCCTGCACGTGGATCATCGAGGCCTGGCTAAAGGCCGCCAGCAGCTTGTGGGTCGAATGGGTGGTGAATACCATCGGGCCGCCGGCCTCGCGGCTGGTGCCCATGCCGTAGCGGCCGGCGTAGAACTCGTGGAACGCGGCGTAGGCGTACCAGGCTTCGTCGAAGTGCAGCACCTCGACCGAATCACCCAGGGTGCGCTTGATCAGCTCGGCGTTGTAGCAAAGGCCGTCGTAGGTGGAGTTGGTCACCACCGCCAGCTTGATCTTGGGCTCGCGACCGCGGGCCAGCGGGCTGGCGTCGATCTTGGCCTGGATCGACTCGCGGGTGAATTCGCTCAGCGGAATCGGGCCGATGATGCCCAGTTCGTTACGCTCCGGCGATAGGTACAGGGGAATCGCGCCGGTCATGATGATGGCGTGGAGGATCGACTTGTGGCAGTTGCGGTCGATCAGCACCAGGTCGTCACGGCCGACCATCGAATGCCAGACGATCTTGTTGGCGGTCGAGGTGCCGTTGATCACGAAATAGGTATGGTCGGCGCCGAAATTGCGCGCGGCGCGCTCCTCGGCGGCGGCCAGGGGGCCGGTGTGGTCGAGCAGCGAGCCGAGTTCCGGGACCGAGACCGACAGGTCGGAGCGCAGCGTGTTCTCGCCGAAGAACTGATGGAACGCCTGCCCGACCGGGCTCTTGCGATAGGCCACGCCACCACCATGCCCCGGCGTGTGCCAGGAGTAGTTGGATTGCGCGGTGTGCTGTACCAGCGCCTTGAAGAACGGCGGCAGCAGGCCATCGAGATAATTGCGCGCGGCGCGTGCCACCTGGCGGGCCAGGAACGGCACAGTATCTTCGAACAGGTAGAGAATGCCGCGCAGCTGATTGAGGTCGGCCATGGCCTCGGCCGGGGCGTTCTCGATGGTGACCTGCTCGCCCAGAGCGAAGATCGGCAGCTGCGGCGCGCGGCGCCGGGCAATGCGTATCAGCTCGACCATGTCCTGCAGCAGGTGGCGGTTTTCCCCGGCGCCTTCGGCGGCAACCAGAATGCAGGCCAGCCCGTGATGGGTCGAGGCGACGATATGGCCTTCCGCAGAACTCGCGGTGGACAGAATGGTGAAGCCATCCTGCTCCAGCTCGGCAGCGATGGCCCGCACCCGCTCGCCGGCCACGGTATCGGCCTTGATATCGCGATGAACGATGAGTACCGGGAACTTGAGGTCTTTGTACATCGGTTACACCTGAGGTCATGCGGGATGAACCCGCTATGTCCTCAGGGTAGAGACTCGCCGCAGAGGACGGAACCCCTCGCGCAGAGCGCTGTACGAAAAGGTCGCAATTGACCGATCAGGAGGCGGATGTGCCCTGCTCGGCCGCTTCCATCTGCGCCCAGAGAGCGGGCGCACCGGCGGCCTTTTCGATCACAGCCAGGCGCGCGGCATGGGCGGCCAGCTCGTCGGCGCTGGCGGCGATTACCGCGCCACGCGGGCGCTCGGCAGGCAGGCGGCGAATCGGCGTGGCCTGCTGGCGACCGCTGCCATCGCCATCGGCGCCTTCGCCAGCCAGCGACAGGTTGGTCTGCCCACCGGTCATCGCCAGGTAGACGTCGGCGAGAATCTCCGAGTCGAGCAAGGCACCGTGCAGCTCACGACCGGAGTTGTCGACACCATAGCGCTTGCACAGGGCATCGAGGCTGTTACGCTGACCCGGATGACGCTCGCGGGCCATCTGCAGGGTGTCGAGTACATCGCAATAGGCTGCGATGTCCGAACGCTCGTGCTGGCCGATCAGGGCAAACTCGTTGTTCAGGAAGCCGATGTCGAACGGCGCGTTGTGGATGATCAGCTGCGCGCCCTTGATGAACTCGTAGAATTCATCGGCGATATCCTTGAAGCGCGGCTTGTCCTTGAGATCCTCGTTGGTGATGCCGTGCACCGCGATGGCGCCTTCATCGATCTCACGGTCCGGCTGCAGATAGATGTGGAAATGCCGCCCGGTCAGGCGCCGCCCCTCGACCTCCACACAACCGATCTCGATGACCCGGTGGCCATCGTTTACCGGCATACCGGTCGTTTCAGTATCCAGTACGACTCTACGCACGCTTCATGCTCCTGATATCTTCGACGCCACGGTTGGCCAGCTGATCGGCCCGCTCGTTGCCGGGGTGGCCGATATGGCCGCGCACCCATTCCCAGGTCACATTGTGGCGGTTGACCTGCTCATCCAGCTGCTGCCACAGGTCGGCATTCTTCACCGGCTCCTTCGAGGCAGTTTTCCAGCCGCGTTTCTTCCAGTTGGGCATCCATTCGTTGATGCCTTTCATCACATATTGCGAGTCAGTGACCAGGCGCACATTGCACGGGCGTTTCAGCTCCGCCAGGCCGCGAATCGCGCCCATCAGTTCCATACGGTTATTGGTGGTCACGGCCTCGCCGCCCCACAATTCCTTCTCCACGCCCTGGAACACCAGCAATGCGCCCCAGCCACCGACGCCCGGATTGCCCTTGCAGGCACCGTCGGTGTAAAGCTCAACTTGATCGGACATGCGCCGCCTTTATCTAGGGTCTGATTTCGATCTCCGGGGCCGGATCAGGCGCCGTCGCGGTCGCGACGGCTGATCTTGGCCACCGGCATGGGCACCAGTTTGCCCATGGGCTCACGGCGGGACTGGCGCAACGGCCGCAGGCCGACCACCAGCTTGCGCGCCACCAGTACGTAGAACCCGCCGCCCGGCGATTGCCAGGCGCCACCCCAGCGCTCCAAGGGAGCCAACCGGGCCTGCCAGGCCGCCGAAGCAAGCGGCGGACGATAACATCCGAAGCGGCGTTTCTCCAGCGCGAAGCCCAGCAGGTTGAGCCAGTCACCCAGGCGCCGCGGCGCGATGCAGCGGGCCTCATGCAACACGTCGTGAGCGAACAGATGGCGCACGCCCCAGGCGCTCATCGGGTTGATGCCGACGATCAGCAAGTGACCGCCTGGGCGCACGCTGCGCGCGGCTTCGCGCAGCAACCTGTGGGGCGACTGACAGAAATCCAGACCGTGCTGCAGCACCACCACATCGGCGGCGTGCTCGACCAGTGGCCAGGATTGCTCCTCGCAGACGATCTCGGTACCGGCGAATGGCGCCCCCAGACGCACGCTGCGCTGGATCTGCTGGGTTTCCAGCGACGTCTCCGCACAGGGGCCGTAATGCACCAGATAGCCGCCAAAGAAACGCGCCAGTTCCTCGTCGAGCAAACGCTGCTCCTGCTCGAGCAGCAAGCGGCCCAGCGGGCCGTCGAACCATTGCCGGGCCGCACCGATCAGTTGCAACCAGTCGGCATCGGCCTGGGCGAAGGGATTGTCGGTCATGTTCGCGTGCTCATCGGATGCTCGTTCATGAAAGTACCTGCTGGGCCATCTCTACCAATGACACCCTGAGTCCACTGACGTTGCACGCAGAGGGAACACGGCTCGCGTTGAAGCGTCAATAGCCCCTAAGATGCATCTTTGTTCCCGGCTTGGCGACCACCTGATGATCAAGATCGAAGCCCTCAGCGCATTCTCCGACAACTACATCTGGCTGCTGCAGGATGCGCAGCACAAGCGTGTCGCGGTGGTCGACCCTGGCGACGCCTCCCCGGTGCAAGCCTGGCTGCGTGAGCATGGCGACTGGACGCTGAGCGACATCCTGATCACCCATCACCATAACGATCACGTTGGTGGCGTCGAGCAGCTGCGACGCGACACCGGCGCTCGGGTCTTTGGGCCGGCCAACGAGAACATTCCGGGCCGCGACCAGGCACTGGCCGATGGCGACCATATAGACGTGCTGGGTCTGCCCCTGCAGGTCATCGAAGTGCCTGGCCACACCCTGGGCCATATCGCCTTCTATCAGCCCGATCATCACTGGCTGTTCTGTGGCGACACCCTGTTCGCCGCCGGCTGTGGCCGCCTGTTCGAGGGCACGCCGGTGCAGATGCACCAGTCGCTGCATCGCCTGGCAGCCCTGCCGGACGACACACTGATCTATTGCGCTCACGAATACACACTCAGCAACCTGCGCTTCGCCAAGGCCGTCGAGCCGACGAATACGGATATCGCCGAGCGTTTCGCCCAAGTCGAGGCGTGGCGTCAGCACGGGCAGATCAGCCTGCCGTCCACCCTCAGGCTCGAGCGCGCGACCAACCCATTTCTGCGCGCTGCGGAAACATCGGTTAAAGAAATGATCGCCAGCCGCGAAGGTCGCCCCCTGGCCAGCGAAAGCGAGGTGTTTGCCGCACTACGCGCCTGGAAAGACCGCTTCTGAAGCGCCGACTGGCCCGCAAAATCCTGGTCAAAACTTGACCACTCCTGGATCGGTTTCTAGAATCGCCCGACTTTCGATCCAGGATACCCCCCACAACCAATGCCCTCCTCTCGACCTAACTCCTTGAATTCAAAGGCATTGGCATTGCGCCGTCCTGCGCTAGCCCTGGCTGTTTGTGCCGTGCTCGGCGGCTGCCAGAGCCTCGATCAACAACAGGTGGAGAACGAGCCAGCGGTGGATCTGAGCGGCAGAACGCCGCATCAGCCGCTGTGGATCAACGGCACGACCAAGGCCGAGCAACCCAAGGACATCTGGGAGCGCGTGCGCGGCGGCTACAAATTGCAGGACGCCATTGGCGTCAACCCGCGCATCGAGCAGCAGCGCCTGTGGTTCTCCAGCAACCCATCGTTCGTCGAAAAGGCTGGAGAACGCAGCAACCCCTACATTCATTACATCGTCGAGCGTCTCGAAGAGCGCAACATGCCGATGGAGCTGGCGCTGCTGCCAATGATCGAGAGCGCCTACAACCCCTTCGCCTACTCACAGGCCGATGCCGTCGGCCTTTGGCAGTTCATTCCCTCCACGGGGCGCAACTTCAACCTGCGCCAGACCCGCTGGTACGACGGCCGACGCGACGTGACGGCCTCTACCCAGGCAGCCATGGATTACTTGGCGCGCCTGCACGAGATGTTCAATGGCGACTGGCTGCTGGCCCTGGCGGCCTACAACGCCGGCGAGGGCCGGGTCAGCCGCGCCATCGAGCGCAACCAGAAGCTCGGTTTGCCGACCGACTACTGGAACCTGTCGCTGCCCCAGGAAACCCAGAACTACGTGCCCAAGCTGCTGGCCCTGTCCCAGGTGATCATGGCGCCGGACGCCTATGGCGTGAGCCTCGCGCCGATCGCCAACGAGCCCTACTTCGAGGAAGTGGAGCTCAAGCAGCGCATGGACCTGGCCCGCGTCGCCGCCCTGGCCGAAGTCGATGAAGACGAGCTGTACCTGCTCAACCCGGCCTTCAAGAAGCGCGTGACCGTGGACGGCCCCCAGC
Source organism: Phytopseudomonas straminea (assembly GCF_900112645.1). Classification (GTDB taxonomy): domain Bacteria; phylum Pseudomonadota; class Gammaproteobacteria; order Pseudomonadales; family Pseudomonadaceae; genus Aquipseudomonas; species Aquipseudomonas straminea. The sequence goes on from NZ_FOMO01000005.1 coordinate 369,002, forward strand.
ATCTGCTGGTACCGACCCAGAAAGTCGAACTGCTGACCGCCAACCTGTCGACGCTCAAGCCCGAAGACCGTGGCCTGCAGGAATACGTGGTGCGTGCCGGTGACAATTTGCACGGTATTGCCAATCGTTACGAACTCAGCGTGGCCACCATCAAGGAGCTCAACCAGCTCACCGGCAACACCCTGGCCGTGGGCCAGCACCTGAGCCTGCCGACCAGCCTGCAAGCGGTACCCGACGAGACGCCGCAACGCGCCGTCAACACGGCCGTAGCCTCGCGCAACTACACCATTCGCAATGGCGACAACCTCTGGCAGATCGCCAAGGCGCATAACGTCTCGGTCAACGACATCCAGCGCTGGAATGCCCTGAAGGGCAACTCGCTACGCGTCGGCCAGACCATCAAGCTGCAGGCTGGCTACAGCTCCAGCGCGAAAGCCGTCGCCGACGTCACCTATTACAAGGTGCGCAAGGGCGACTCCCTGCACATGATCGCCAAGCGTTTCAACGTGCAGATGCAGAAGCTGCAAAGCTGGAATCCCCGCACCGGCAAGGCCCTGAAACCGGGCCAGGTGCTGACCCTGCGCCTGGCCAACTGACGCGCATTGCAACACAGTCGCAGTTCACCGCTGGGGCCGCTCTTTTTCCTGTACAGACAAGCTGTTACTGTACGGAAACCTTGCTACCCCGGATCGGATACTGCTCTTGAGACGCCCCCTCCTCTCGCTGTTTTTTGGCCTGGCCACCAGCTTTCCGGCCTGGGCAACGCTCAGCGAAAGCCACGGCTATGCGCAATTCGGCGCGCTCAAGTATCCCGCTAGCTTCACCCATTTCGACTGGGTCAACCCGGAAGCTCCCAAAGGCGGCACTCTGCGCATCATGGCCGCCGGCAGTTTCGACACGCTCAACCCCTATACGCTCAAGGGCACCAGCCCTGTCGCCACCGCCAACTTTCTGCAATATGGCGTGACCGAGCTGAACGAGCCGTTGATGGCCGGCACCGGGCAATACGATCCCTCCGGTGACGAGCCTGCCTCCAGCTACGGGCTGATCGCCAGCTCCGTGGAATACAGCGAAGACCGCAGCTGGGTGGTCTTCAACCTGCGACCCGAGGCGCGCTTTCATGATGGCAAGCCGATCACCGCCTATGACGTGGCGTTCTCCTACCGACTGCTGCTCAAGGAAGGCCACCCGCAGTACCGCACCAACCTGCAGGAAGTAAAACGGGTCGATATTCTTAATCGCCACCGCGTGCGCTTCGTGCTCAAGCGTGCCAACAATCCGCTATTGATCCTGCGCCTCGGCGAACTGCCTGTGTTGCCCCAGCACTACTGGAAGAACCGCGACTTCAAGGCCACCACCTTCGAACCGCCGCTGGGCAGCGGCCCTTACCGCATCACACGTGTCAATCCGGGGCGCAGCCTGACCTTCGAGCGGGTCAAGGACTGGTGGGGCGCCTCCTTGCCGGTCAACCGCGGCAAATACAACTTCGACCGCGTCGAAGTGGATTTCTACCGCGACAGCCATGTCGCCTTCGAAGCCTTCAAGGCCGGCGAATTCGACTTCTACATCGAGCAGCAGGCGAAGAACTGGTCCAACAACTACCGTTTTCCGGCGGTGACCCGCGGCGACGTGATCCGCGCGGAAATCCCTCACCAGATTCCCACCCAGACCCAGGCGCTGTTCATGAACACGCGCCGCGCCACTTTCGAGGACGCCCGCGTGCGTGAAGCCCTGGGTCTGATGTTCGACTTTGAGTGGACCAACCGCACCCTGTTCAACAGCTCCTACACCCGCGCCGCCAGCTACTACCCCAACAGCGAGTTTTCCGCCAAGGGCAAGCCGGAGGGCGCCGAATGGTTGCTGTTGTCGCCGTTTCGCGGGCAACTGCCGGCCAAGCTATTTACCGAGCCGTTCAAGATGCCCGTCACCGATGGGCGGGGCATCCCCCGGGAAACCATGCGCCGCGCCCTTGGTCTACTCGCCGAGGCTGGCTGGAAGCCCTCAGGCCAACGGCTGCTGAACACCAAGGGGCAGTCGCTGCAATTCGAGATCCTGCTGGTCAACCCGAATCTTGAGCGCATTCTTCAGCCATTCACCGAGAACCTGGCCAGCATCGGCATCCAGGCCAACCTGAGAACCGTGGACCGCGCCCAATACAAGCAACGCCTGGATCAGTTCGACTTCGACATGATCCTGCTCACCCTGCCGCAAACCCTCAGCCCGGGCCTGGAGCAATCGCTGTACTTCCACTCCAGCCAGGCCAATGTGAAGGGCGGCAAGAACTACGCCGGCATCCACGATCCGGTCGTCGATGCCCTGCTCGAAAAACTGCTGTCGGCCCACAGCCGCGATGAACAGGTGGCCGCAACCCGCGCCCTGGACCGCGTGATGCTCTGGCAGTACTACACCATTCCCAACTGGTACATCGACTATCACCGCCTGGCGTACCGCAACCGCTTTGCCTTCGTCGCCACGCCGCCCTACACGCTGGGGCTGCGCACGTGGTGGCTGAAACCCACGGAGACCACACAATGACGCATCCTCTGCGTTCATTTCTGATGCACGGCAGCGCCCTGCTGCTGCTTGGCCTCGCCAGCCTGGCCCAGGCCGCACCGCAACACGCCCTGACGCTGTACGGCGAGGCGCCGAAATACCCGGCTAACTTCAAGCATTTCGATTACGTCAACCCGGATGCGCCCAAGGGCGGCGTGCTGCGTCTGCCGGGCCTCAACGGCTTCGATAGCTTCAACCCGTTCATTCCCAAGGGTAACGCGGCCGACCGCATCGGGCTTATCTACGACACCCTCACCTACCACTCGCCCGATGAGCCCTTCACCGAATACGGACTGCTCGCCGAGAAGGTCGAGAAAGCTGCCGACGACAGTTATGTGCGCTTCTTTCTCAACCCCAAGGCACGCTTTCACGACGGCCACCCGGTGACCGCCGAGGACGTGATATTCACCTTCAACACCCTGCTCGAACACGGCGACCCCATGTACCGGCACTACTATGCCGACGTCGCCGAGGTAGTAGCCGAGAACGAGCGCACCGTGCGTTTCAACTTCAAGCACGCCGGCAACCGCGAACTGCCACTGATTCTCGGCCAGCTGCAGGTACTGCCCAAGCACTGGTGGCAAGGCCGTGACTTCTCCCGCGGCAGCCTGGAGCCGCCACTGGGTAGCGGCCCTTACCGGATCGCCGACTTCTCGCCGAACAGCTCGATCCGCTTCGAGCGCGTCAAGGACTGGTGGGCCAAGGATCTGCCGGTTTCCCGCGGCCTGTACAACTTCGATCAGATCCGCATCGAGTACTTCCGCGACATGGCCGTCGCCCTGGAGGCCTTCAAGGCTGGCCAGTTCGACGTCAACCTTGAGTATTCGGCCAAGGACTGGGCCACCGGCTACAACTCACCGGCCCTGCGCGCCGGGCGTTTCGTCCAGGAAGCCTTCCCCAACCGCAACCCGGCCGGCATGCAGGGCTTCGTGTTCAACACCCGCAAGCCGATGTTCCAGGACCCGCGGGTGCGCGAAGCCATCGCCCAGCTGTTCGACTTCGAGTGGGCCAACAAGCAGCTGTTCTACGGTGCCTACAAGCGCACCCACAGCTACTTCGAAAACTCGGAAATGGCCGCCCGCGGCCTGCCCAGCCCGGCCGAACTGAAGCTGCTGGAACCGCTGCGCGGGCAGATTCCCGACCGCGTGTTCACCGAGTCCTTCACGCCACCGGTCAGCGACGGCAGCGGCATCATTCGCGACCAGGCGCGCCGCGCCTACCAGTTGCTCACCGAGGCCGGCTACCGGATCGAAAACGACAAGATGGTCGATGCCAACGGTAACCAGCTGACCTTCGAGTTCCTCAATACCCAGGCCAACCTGGAGCGGGTCATCCTGCCCTTCAAGCGCAACCTGGCCGAGCTGGGCATCGACCTGCAGATCCGCCGCGTCGATGTCTCCCAGTACATCAACCGCCTGCGCTCGCGGGATTTCGACATGACCTCGGCGATCTGGCCGCAGTCGAGCTCGCCCGGTAACGAGCAGCGTGAATTCTGGCATTCCAGCAGCGCCGACAACCCGGGCAGCCGCAACCTCATCGGCCTGCGTGACCCGGCCATCGACAAGCTGGTCGAGGGGCTGATCCAGGCCGATTCCCGCGAGTCGCTGATCACCCACACCCGGGCGCTGGACCGCGTGCTGCTGTGGGGCAATTACGTAGTGCCCAACTACTACGTGGACGCCTATCGCGTCGCCTACTGGAAGCGCTTCGGCCACCCGGAGAAATCGCCGCTCTACGATTACGGCCTGATGACCTGGTGGCAGGAAAAGCCGGTCGGCGAAGTGGTCAGCAGCGACGACAAGGCCACCCCAGAGCAGGAAGAACGCTAGATGCTGGCTTATATCCTGCGGCGCCTGCTGCTGATCATCCCGACTGTGTTCGGCATCCTGGTCATCAACTTCGCGATCATCCAGGCCGCGCCCGGCGGCCCGGTGGAGCAGATGATCGCCAAGCTGGAGGGCTTCGATGCCGCTGCCGGGGGCGCCACTGGACGTATCTCCGGTGGCGGCGGTGGTGAGGTGTCCACCGCCGGCTCCAACTACCGCGGTGCCCAGGGCCTGGACCCTGAACTGATAGCCGAGATCGAGAAGATGTATGGCTTCGACAAGTCGGCGCCCGAACGCTTCTGGATCATGATAAAGAACTACGCCCAATTGGATTTCGGCGACAGCTTCTTTCGTGATGCCAAGGTCATCGACCTGATCATGGAAAAGATGCCGGTGTCCATTTCTCTCGGGCTGTGGAGCACCCTGATCATGTATCTGGTGTCCATCCCGCTGGGTATCGCCAAGGCCACCCGGCACGGCAGCGCCTTCGACGTATGGACCAGCTCGGCGATCATCGTCGGCTACGCGATTCCCGCGTTCCTGTTCGCCATTCTGCTGATCGTGCTGTTCGCCGGCGGCAGCTACTGGGACTTCTTTCCGCTACGCGGCCTGACCTCGAGCAACTTCGACGAGCTGAGCCTGAGCGGCAAGATCTACGACTACTTCTGGCACCTGGCGCTGCCGGTGACTGCGCTGGTGATCGGTAACTTCGCCACCCTCACCCTGCTGACCAAGAACAGTTTTCTCGACGAGATCAACAAGCAGTACGTGATCACCGCCCGGGCCAAAGGCCTGAGCAACACCCGTGTGCTCTACGGTCACGTATTCCGCAACGCCATGCTGCTGATCATCGCCGGCTTTCCGGCGGCCTTCATCGGTATCTTCTTCACCGGCTCCTTGCTGATCGAGGTGATTTTCTCCCTTGACGGCCTGGGCCTCCTGAGTTTCGAGGCAGCGATCAACCGCGATTACCCGGTGGTCTTCGGCACCCTGTTCATCTTCACCTTGCTGGGCCTGGTCGTGAAACTGATCGGTGACATCACCTACACCCTGGTCGATCCACGTATCGACTTCGAAAGCAGGGAGGCCTGAACCATGGCACTTTCCCCGCTGAATCAACGCCGCTTCGATCGCTTCAAGGCCCACAAGCGCGGCTGGTGGTCGCTTTGGATCTTTCTCGCCCTGTTCTTCGTGACCCTGGGCGCCGAGCTGATCGCCAACGACAAGCCGCTGGTGGTCAGCTATGACGGCCAGTACTACTTCCCGGTGCTCAAGCGCTACCCGGAAACCACCTTCGGAGGCGAGTTCCCGCTACAGGCCAACTACAAGAGCCCCTACATCCAGGAGTTGATCGAGGAAAAGAATGGCTGGATGATCTGGCCGCCGATCCCCTTCAGCTACTCGAGCATCAACTACGACCTCAAGGTCCCTGCCCCGGCGCCGCCCTCGGCAGCCAACTGGCTGGGCACCGACGACCAGGGTCGCGACGTGCTCGCGCGGATCATCTACGGTTTTCGCATTTCCGTGCTGTTCGCCCTGGCGCTGACCCTCGCCAGCTCGGTGATCGGTGTGGCTGCCGGCGCCCTGCAGGGCTTCTACGGCGGCTGGGTGGACCTGGCAGGGCAGCGCTTTCTAGAAATCTGGTCGGGCCTGCCGGTGCTCTACCTGCTGATCATTCTGGCCAGCTTCGTGCAGCCCAACTTTTGGTGGCTACTGGGCCTGATGCTGTTGTTCTCCTGGATGAGCCTGGTCGATGTGGTGCGCGCCGAGTTCCTGCGCGGCCGCAACCTGGAGTACGTGCGCGCGGCCCGAGCGCTGGGTATGCGCAACGGCGCGATCATGTTCCGCCATATTCTGCCCAATGCCATGGTCTCGACCATGACCTTCCTGCCCTTCATCGTCACCGGCGCCATCGGCACTCTGACCGCCCTAGATTTCCTGGGCTTTGGCCTACCGGCAGGCGCACCGTCGCTCGGCGAACTGGTCGCCCAAGGCAAGTCCAATCTGCAGGCACCCTGGCTGGGCATCAGCGCCTTTGCCGTACTGGCCATCATGCTGAGCCTGCTGGTGTTTATAGGCGAGGCGGCTCGCGATGCGTTCGACCCGAGGAAATGACATGAGCCACCCCGACAACCTCGTCGAAATCCGCGACCTGTCCGTTGCCTTCGTCAGTGGCGAGCACAGCCGCAGTGTGGTCAAGCACATCAGCTTCGACATCCGCCGCGGCGAAACCCTCGCTTTAGTCGGCGAAAGCGGCTCCGGCAAATCGGTCACTGCCCACTCGATCCTGCGTCTGCTGCCCTACCCGCTGGCCCAGCATCCCAGCGGCAGCATCACCTATGCCGGCCAGGATCTGCTCAAGTTGAGCGAGAAGAAGCTGCGCGGCATCCGCGGCAATCGTATCGCCATGGTGTTTCAGGAGCCGATGACCTCGCTCAACCCGTTGCACAGCATCGAAAAGCAGGTCAACGAGGTACTCGCCCTGCACAAGGGTCTGCGCGGCAAGGCCGCTACCCAGCGCACCTTGGAGCTGCTCGAGCTGGTTGGCATCCCCGAGCCGCACAAGCGGCTAAAGGCCCTGCCCCACGAGCTGTCGGGCGGGCAACGCCAGCGCGTGATGATCGCCATGGCCCTGGCCAACGAGCCGGAGCTGCTGATCGCCGACGAGCCGACCACCGCGCTGGACGTGACCGTGCAGCTGAAGATTCTCGAACTGCTCAAGGACCTGCAGGCCCGTCTGGGCATGGCCATGCTGATCATCACCCACGATCTGAAGCTGGTACGCCGTATCGCCCAGCGGGTGTGCGTGATGCAGAACGGTGAGCTGGTCGAACAGGCCGATTGCGAAACGCTGTTCACCACGCCGCAGCATCCCTATACCTGTGAGTTGCTGGCGGCCGAGCCGGATGGCGATCCGGTCGCCTGCGAAGAAGCGCAGCCGATACTGGAGGTCGAAGACCTGCGGGTCTGGTTCCCGATCAAGAAGGGTCTGCTGCGCCGTACCGTCGATCACGTCAAGGCCGTGGATGGCATCAACTTCAGCCTGCCACGGGGCCAGACCCTGGGCATCGTCGGCGAAAGCGGCTCGGGCAAATCGACCCTGGGCCTGGCAATCCTGCGCCTGATCGGCAGCCAGGGCGGCATCCGTTTCGGCGAGCACCACCTGGGGGGACTGTCACAGCGCCAGGTGCGGCCGTTGCGCCGGGAAATGCAGGTGGTGTTCCAGGACCCCTTCGGCAGCCTCAGCCCACGCATGACAGTCGGCATGATCATCGGCGAAGGCCTGCGCATCCACCGTATCGGCAACGAGGCCGAGCAGGAACAGGCGATCATCGATGCACTGCTGGAAGTCGGCCTCGATCCCGAAAGCCGGCACCGCTACCCCCACGAGTTTTCCGGCGGCCAGCGCCAACGCATCGCCATCGCCCGGGCCTTGGTGCTCAAGCCGGCGCTGATCCTGCTCGACGAGCCGACCTCAGCCCTGGACCGCACCGTACAACGTCAAGTTGTCGACCTGTTGCGCTCGCTGCAGGCCAAGTACAACCTCAGCTACCTGTTCATCAGCCATGACCTGGCCGTGGTTCGCGCGATCAGCCATCAACTGATGGTGGTGAAGCAGGGCCAGGTCGTCGAGCAAGGTGACGCCAGGCAGGTCTTCGAGGCGCCGCAGCACCCGTACACCCGGCAGCTTCTGGAAGCGGCCTTCATGACCCGCGTCAAACCCGAACCAGCCATGCCCTGAACGTGCATTGCAGGTTCAGCGGCTGCACAGCTGATTCCTACAAAACCTGCAGATAAACAAAGGCCCCGAAACCGGGGCCTTTGTCATTGCGGCAGATCGGCGCTTAGAAGCGCTCGATATCAGCCTTGCTTTCCAACTGCTTGCGGTACGCGGCGAAGTCTTCCTGGCCACTGCGCGAAGCGAGGAAGCGGCGGTACATGGCTTTCTCCTCGTCGCTCAGCACCTGCTCCGGCTCACTCACGCCCTTGAGGCGGATCACGGCGTAGTCGCCATTGGCCAGGGCAATGCCGCTGAACTCGGACTTCTCGCCGGTCGGCTTGGGCATGCGGAACAGCGCCTGCAGCACGGCCGGATCAACGCCATCCTGATTGCGGGTAGCTGCTTCGACCACCTGCCACTCGGCGCCCTCAGGCTTGGCCTTGCCGTCGCGCAGATCGCTGACCAGCTGCTCACCAGCCGCCTTGGCCGCTTCGCTGGCACGGGTCTTGGTCAGCTGGGCACGGATGCTGTCAGCCACCTGATCGAGTTCCAGCTGCTGCGGCTTGCGGTGCTCCTTGACGCGAATGACCACCAGGGTATTCGGGTCGAGTTCGATGGCACTGCTGTTGCTGCCGTCTTCCATCACTTCCTGGCTGAAAGCAGCCTGCAGCACCTGACGATTCGAGGCGATACCCTGACCGCCCTGACGACCGAACGGCTCGCTGGTCTGCACCTTCAGGCCCAGCTCCTGAGCAGGCTGTGCCAGGTCGGAGGATTCGAAGGCAGCATCTTCGAGCTGCTTGGTGGCTTCGACGAAACGCTGTTCGACGCGTTGCGCCTTGAGGTCGGTCTCAAGCTTGGCCTTCATGCTGGCGAAGGTCGGCACTTCAGGCGCCTGCACGCCCAGCAGCTTGATCAGGTGCCAGCCGAACTCGGTGCGCACCGGAGCGGAAACCTCATCCTTCTTCAAGGCATAGAGCGCATCTTCGAAGGCCGGGTCGTAAACGCCCTTGCCGGCGTAACCGAGGTCACCGCCATCACTGGCCGAGCCCGGATCCTGGGAGAATTCCTTGGCCAGTGCGGCAAAGTCTTCGCCCTTCTGCAGACGCTTCTGGATATCCTCGATCTTGGCCTTGGCCTGCTCGTCGCTGACGTCGCCGCCCACTTCGATGAGGATGTGCGCGGCGTCGCGCTGCTCGGCCAGGTTGGCGATCTCGGACTGGTAGGCGGCCTTCATCTCTTCATCGGTAACCGAGACCTGTGAGAAGAATGCATCCTTCTTCAGCTCGACATACTCGATGACCACCTGCTCCGGGCTCATGAACTGAGCCTGTTGCGCGTCGTAGTAGGCTTTGACGTCGTCATCGCTGACCTTCACCGCGCCGGCATCGGCCTTGATGGTTCGGGTGGCGAAATCACGGGTCTGCTTTTCCAGGCGTGCGAAAGCGGCCACTTCTTCGTCGGTGACGAAACCGCTGCCAGACAGGCCCGCGCGCAGCTGGCCGATGAGCATTTCCTGCTCGAGCATCTGGCGGAATTGCATACGGGTATAGCCGAGCTGACGGATCACCTGATCGAAACGATCGGCATTGAAGCGACCTTCTACCTGGAACTCAGGCGTCTGCACGATCACCTGATCGAGAGCGGCCTGGGAAAAGGCGAACTTGGAGTCCTTGGCGCCCTGCAACAGCAGTGAGCGCTCGATCAGCCCTTTAAGGGATGCATCGCGCAGCATCCTTTCGTCCAGCATGGCCGGGTCAAAATCCTTGCCCAGTTGCTGCAGCAGCTGACGGCGCTGCATCTCCACAGCCTGGTTGAGCTCGTTCAGGCTGATCTTCTCGCCATTCACCGCGGCGGCGTTCTGGCTGTTGCCCGTGCCGGTGATGATCGCGTCAACACCCGTCAACGCCATAAGAACGACGATCAGGCCGATGATGGTTTTGGCAATCCAACCCTGTGAATTGTCCCTGATATTTTGCAGCATGCATCCCCCAGAACGGTCACGAACTAAAAGTGGCCGCGCAGCGTGGGTAAAAAATCCGGATAGAAGAAAGGCGCATCCTGGGATGCGCCTTCTCGTAACGTGCGAAGCGGATCGGGATCACAACTCAAACAATCCCCGGCGTGACAGACCTTGTGGTCTTATTGCCGCCCCGCAACCGAGCCGGGGTTAGCCGACCCGGCGGGCAAAGGCCCGAAGACGCTTAGTTGACGGCGTCTTTCAGTGCTTTACCAGCTTTGAAACCTGGGATCTTGGCAGCAGCGATGCTGATCGGCTTGCCAGTCTGCGGGTTGCGGCCAGTGCGAGCAGCGCGCTCTTTGACAGCGAAAGTACCGAAACCAACCAGTACAACGGAATCACCAGCCTTCAGAGCGCCAGTTACGGATTCAATCACTGCGTCCAGCGCACGGCCAGCAACAGCTTTCGGGATATCAGCAGATGCGGCGATGGCATCGATCAGTTCCGACTTGTTCACTCTAAGTCCCCTTAATTTCGGTTTAGGTTGTTTCTTGATTTTAATGGAAGCGAATCGGGTGCTGGATGGCCTGCCGACACGGTAAGAGCCGCTTTATATCAAGGGCTCCAAAAAAGTGTCAAGGAAGGCATCCGGCTAATGCGTGCTGATTCGCTCCTTGGAATCAGACTCGCGTTTTTCATCCTTTGCAACCAACTCCGGAGCCGCGTCTGGCAAGGGCTCCGGCGCGTATTGCAGCGCAATTTGCAGGACCTCGTCAATCCATTTAACCGGTTTAATCTGCAGGTCCTGCTTGATGTTCTCGGGAATTTCCTTGAGATCGCGAACATTCTCCTGGGGAATGATCACGGTTTTGATTCCACCGCGATGCGCCGCCAGCAGTTTTTCCTTCAAGCCACCAATCGCCAGCACCTGACCACGCAGGGTGATTTCCCCGGTCATGGCGACGTCCGCGCGCACTGGAATCTGCGTCAGCGCCGACACCAGTGCAGTGCACATGCCCACGCCCGCGCTCGGGCCATCCTTGGGCGTAGCGCCTTCCGGCATGTGGATGTGGATGTCGCGCTTCTCGTAGAAATCCGGCGCCACGCCAAGGCTCTGAGCACGGCTGCGGACCACGGTTTGCGCGGCCGTGATCGATTCGACCATGACATCACCCAGCGAGCCGGTCTTGATCAGATTGCCCTTACCCGGCACCACAGCGGCCTCAATAGTTAGCAGTTCGCCGCCCACTTGAGTCCAGGCCAAACCCGTCACCTGACCGATCTGGTCCTGCTGCTCGGCAAGGCCATAGCGATGCTTGCGCACGCCCAGGAAATCCTCGAGCGAGTCGGCGGTAACGACGACATGGAAGCGTTTCTCCTTGGCGTGCTTCTTCACCGCACGCCGGCACACCTTGGCGATTTGCCGTTCAAGGCTGCGCACGCCGGCTTCACGCGTGTAGTAACGAATGATGTCACGGATCGCCGCTTCCTCGAATTCCAGCTCGGTTTTCTTCAAACCGTTAGCCTGAACCTGCTTGGGCGCGAGATATTTGGTGGCGATATTGACCTTCTCGTCCTCGGTGTAGCCTGGCAGGCGAATCACTTCCATACGGTCCAGCAGCGCGGCTGGAATGTTCATGGAGTTGGCGGTGCACAGGAACATTACGTCGGACAGATCGTAATCGACTTCCAGATAATGGTCGTTGAAGTTGTGGTTCTGCTCCGGGTCGAGCACCTCGAGCAGCGCCGAGGCCGGATCACCGCGCATGTCCTGACCCATCTTGTCGATTTCATCGAGCAGGAACAGCGGGTTGCGCACGCCGACCTTGGTCATCTTCTGAATCAGGCGGCCTGGCATGGAACCGATGTAGGTACGACGGTGACCGCGGATTTCCGCTTCGTCACGTACGCCGCCGAGCGCCATGCGCACGAACTTGCGATTGGTCGCGCTGGCGATGGACTCAGCCAGCGAGGTCTTGCCCACGCCAGGCGGGCCGACCAAGCACAGTACCGGGCCCTTGAGCTTCTTCACGCGCTTCTGCACGGCGAGATACTCGAGAATGCGTTCCTTGACCTCTTCGAGGCCGTAGTGATCGGCATCGAGGATGTTCTCGGCGCGTGCCAGGTCCAGGCGTACCTTGCTCTGCGCCTTCCACGGCACGTTCACCAGCCAGTCGATGTAGGAGCGCACCACGGTGGCCTCGGCGGACATCGGCGACATCTGCTTGAGCTTGTTCAGCTCGGCCTGGGCCTTGCCGTAGGCTTCCTTGGTCAGCCCGGCGTTTTCGATGCGGCGCTTGAGTTCGTCGAGCTCGTTGTGACCCTCCTCGCTGTCGCCCAGCTCTTTCTGAATGGCCTTCATCTGCTCATTCAGGTAGTACTCGCGCTGGCTGCGCTCCATCTGCTTCTTCACGCGACCACGGATGCGCTTCTCGACCTGCAGCAGGTCGATCTCGGCGTCCAGCAACGCCAGTACGTGTTCGACACGAGCCGGCAGGTCGACGATCTCGAGAATTTCCTGCTTCTGCTCGATCTTCAGCACCATATGGGCGGCCATGGTGTCGACCAGGCGGCTGGGCTCATCGATGCTGTTCAGCGAAGACAGCACCTCCGCCGGCACCTTCTTGCCCAACTGAACGTACTGCTCAAACTGGCTGAGCAGGCTGCGGGTGAACACTTCGCTCTCGCGCTCCGGCGCCTCGACTTCGTCGAGCAGTTGCACTTCGGCGGCGCTATAGCCATCGGCTTCGATGAACTGCTCGATCTCGCCACGCTGCTCGCCCTCGACCAGCACCTTCACGGTGCCATCGGGCAACTTGAGCAGCTGCAGCACCGTGGCAACTGTGCCGACGCGGTAGAGCCCTTCTTCACTCGGTTCATCGTCAGCAGGATCTTTCTGGGCGAGCAACAGAATCTGCTTTTCGCCATTCATCGCCGCTTCGAGCGCTTCGATGGATTTCTCGCGACCTACGAAAAGCGGGATGACCATGTGCGGATAGACCACGACATCGCGCAAAGGCAGGAGAGGCAATTCGATGGTTGTCTTCATGATTTTGAGCTCTACGGCGGCCTTGCGGCCGTAAACGGTGGGATTACCCTTGGCCCTAAGATGGGGGTAGCCCCACGAAAAAACAAGCATTGACGTCGCTAAAAGCAAAGGGGCCCGCAGGCCCCTTGCTTACAACATATGACGAACGCGTTACGCGTCTGGCGCGGCCTTGGCAGGCGGCTCGCTGTTTTCGTAGATCAGCAGCGGCTTGGAACTGCCGTCGATCACGCTTTCATCGATGACCACCTTGCTGACGTCCGATTGCGACGGAATGTCGTACATGGTGTCAAGCAGCACGCCCTCGAGAATCGAACGAAGGCCGCGCGCACCGGTCTTGCGCTCCAGCGCTTTCTGGGCCACTGCCTTGAGCGCGTCGGGACGGAATTCCAGATCCACACCTTCCATCTCGAACAACTTGCCGTACTGCTTGGTCAGCGCGTTCTTCGGCTCGGTGAGGATCTGCACCAGCGCTGCCTCGTCGAGCTCTTCCAGGGTCGCGATAACCGGCAGGCGCCCCACGAACTCTGGAATCAGACCGAACTTGACCAGATCGTCCGGCTCGATTTCACGCAGCGACTCGCCAATCTTCTTCTCGACGTCCTTGGTGCGCACTTCTGCATTGAAACCGATACCGCCCTTGGTCGAACGGCCCTGAATCACCTTCTCGATGCCGGCAAAGGCCCCACCGCAGATGAACAGGATATTGCGGGTATCGACCTGCAGGAATTCCTGCTGCGGATGCTTACGGCCGCCCTGAGGCGGAACCGAGGCAACGGTGCCTTCGATCAGCTTCAGCAGAGCCTGCTGCACGCCCTCGCCCGACACATCACGGGTGATCGACGGGTTGTCGGACTTGCGGGAAATCTTGTCGATCTCGTCGATGTAGACGATGCCCATCTGGGCCTTCTCGACATCGTAATCGCATTTCTGCAACAGCTTCTGGATGATGTTCTCGACGTCTTCACCTACGTAGCCAGCCTCGGTAAGGGTGGTCGCATCGGCGATGGTGAACGGGACGTTGAGCAGGCGCGCCAGGGTTTCAGCCAGCAGCGTCTTGCCCGAACCAGTCGGCCCGAGCAGCAGGATGTTGCTCTTGCCGAGCTCGACGTCATCCTTCTTCTCGCGCTGATTGAGGCGCTTATAGTGGTTGTAGACCGCGACCGCCAGGATCTTCTTGGCGCGTTCCTGCCCGATCACGTACTGATCAAGGATCGCGCTGATTTCCCGGGGAGCCGGCAGCTTGTGCGCGCTGCTCTCGGCCTGGGCTTCCTGCACCTCCTCGCGGATGATGTCGTTGCACAGGTCGACGCACTCGTCGCAGATAAATACCGAGGGGCCAGCAATCAATTTGCGTACTTCGTGCTGGCTTTTGCCGCAGAAGGAGCAATAGAGCAGCTTGCCGTTGTCCTCGCCGTTGCGGGTGTCAGTCATTCGATCAATCCAATACCGTAGGCTTAAAACACAAGATGGAGCCAAACCGGGGCATTTTCAAGCCCGATGCACCGCAGGCCGACTATTGTCGGCCTGCGGCGTCACGCTTCAGCCGATTTGCTCGCGGCGGCTGTGTACCTTGTCGATCAGGCCGTAGTTGACCGCCTCTTCACCGCTCATGAAGCGGTCACGGTCGGTGTCACGGGCGATCACTTCAATCGGCTGGCCGGTGTGGTGGGCCAGCACCTGGTTCAGACGCTCGCGGATGAACAGGATTTCCTTGGCGTGGATCTCAATGTCCGAGGCCTGGCCCTGGAAGCCGCCCAGCGGCTGGTGGATCATCATGCGCGAATGCGGCAGGCAGTAACGCTTGCCCGCGGCGCCGCCAGCCAGCAGCAACGCACCCATGCTGCACGCCTGACCGATACAGGTGGTCGAGACGTCCGGCTTGATGAACTGCATGGTGTCGTAGATAGACATGCCGGCGGTTACCGAACCACCCGGCGAGTTGATGTACAGGTGTATGTCCTTGTCCGGGTTCTCGGCCTCAAGGAACAGCAACTGCGCGGCCACCAGGTTGGCCATGTAGTCTTCGACAGGGCCGATCAGGAAGATCACGCGCTCTTTGAGCAGACGCGAATAGATGTCGTAGGCGCGCTCGCCACGAGCGGACTGCTCGACGACCATAGGAACCAGACCGCCAGCGGCCTGGATATCGGACATTTGCTGCATGAAAGGATTGTGCGACATTTCCAGCATTCGCTCCCTAATAAAAGTCATATCTCGAATACGCATAAGCCAGCACTGAGGCTGGCTTATGGTGTTCTCGAACGAGGCGAAGAAATCAGGCGGCTTGTGGAGCTTCTGCCGGCTTGACTGCTTCTTCGTAAGAGACCGATTTGTCAGTCACATTGGCCTTCTGCAAAACAGTATCTACAACTTGCTCTTCCAGTACAACCGAACGGACTTCGTTCAGTTGCTGGTCGTTCTTGTAGTACCACGCTACGACCTGCTCAGGCTCTTGGTAGGCCGAGGCCATTTCCTGGATCAGCTCACGCACGCGGGCGTCATCAGGCTTGAGTTCGAACTGCTTGACCACTTCGGCGACGATCAGGCCGAGGGAGACGCGGCGCTTGGCCTGCTCTTCGAACAGCTCGGCCGGCAGTTGATCCGGCTTGATGTTGCCGCCGAACTGCTGAACGGCCTGCACGCGCAGGTTGTTCACTTCGCTGGTGATCAGGGCCTTGGGCACTTCAACCGGATTGGCGGCCAGCAGACCTTCCATAACCTGGTTCTTGATCTTGGATTTGATGGCCTGACGCAGCTCACGCTCCATGTTCTTGCGAACTTCGGCGCGGAAACCTTCCAGACCACCTTCCTTGATGCCGAACAGGGCGAAGAACTCGTCGTTCAGCTCCGGCAGTTGCGGGGCGGAAACGCTGTTGACCTTGACGGTGAATTCAGCGGTTTTGCCAGCCAGGTCGAGGTTCTGGTAGTCCTCGGGGAAGGTCGGGTTGATCACACGCTCTTCGCCGGCCTTGGCGCCGATCAGGGCATCTTCGAAACCCGGGATCATGCGGCCGGAGCCCAGTACCAGCTGAGTACCGGTGGCGGAACCGCCAGCGAAGGCCTCGCCGTCGATCTTGCCGACGAAGTCGATGTTCAGTTGATCGTCTTTCTCGGCAGCACGCTCTACGGCTTCGAAACGGGTGTTCTGCTTGCGCAGGATGTCCAGCATGTTGTCGACGTCGGAATCGGCCACTTCAGCCTGCTGACGCTCGATGGCGATACCTTCCAGGCCGCTGACCTTGATTTCCGGAAACACTTCGAAAGTCGCAACGAACTCCAGGTCCTTGCCCTTCTCCAGCACTTTCGGCTCGACCGAAGGCTGACCAGCAGGTGCGAGTTTCTGTTCGGCAACCGCTTCATAGAAGGAAGACTGGATGACGTCGCCCACCGCTTCCTGGCGCGCATCGGCCTCGAAACGCTGACGGATCACGCTCATCGGCACCTTGCCAGGACGGAAGCCAGGGATCTTGGCTTTCTGGGCAGTCTGCTGCAGACGCTTGTTGACCTGGGTTTCGATGCGCTCGGCCGGCACAGTGATGCTCATGCGGCGCTCGAGAGCGGAAGTGCTTTCAACAGAAACTTGCATGGATATTCCTCGTTGCACAGACGTATGCCGGCCGCTTACCGGCCCCATTCAAGGGCATGCATTCTAGAGGGAGGTGTTGCAGAAGTCACCCTAGATGCAGGTGGCAAACGGGAGGGGCTAAAAGATGGTGCGGACGGAGAGACTCGAACTCATCGCAGTCCCTTCCACCACACGTGAAACCCGCATTCTCTCTGGCTCTCGCTCAGAGCGTGAGCCTGA
>NZ_FOMO01000005.1:385925-507298 GCF_900112645.1 Phytopseudomonas straminea
AAGTGTTCCCAAATCCGTTCCCAATTTAGGGTAGATCGGTCTACAGCCCTTTGAAATCAGCTACTTACATGGTGCGGACGGAGAGACTCGAACTCATCGCAGTCCCTTCCACCACACGTGAAACCCGCATTCTCTCTGGCTCTCGCTCAGAGCGTGAGCCTGAATTTGTTCCCAAGTCGTTCCCAAGAACGAAAGGGAGCGGCACTTTATTAGGCGTCCCCAGCGGGGTCAACCAAATTTTCAGTTCAGCCCTATTTTTTAGGTAATTTTGGTAATTTTTCGAACTATCATGCCCGAAAGCCAATCAGATCAAGGGTTTAGCTCAGATTTCTAAAGGTAATAATTTGGTAATTTTTAGGTAAGCTCATTACCCATCAGAGGTGTAATTCGAGCCAAATAAAAAACCTATATAAATCAGCAAGATAAATTTTTATTACCTTAGCCATTACCCCAAATTACCCACAAAGGTAATGATTCAAATCCAGCGTCCATGCGGCCTGCAGGCCCGTTTGACGCCTTCCTGACCGTTATTACCTTTTTTCGACACCGCTCCTGAAACGGGCCCCAATGCATGCTTTTTATGAGCACGGCGCAGGGTTCCGCAGGTATTTCCTCACCGTCACTCCTTGAGGCAGCTCAACAGCCGCGCCGCACGGGGACAGATGCAGATACGCAGAAAAAGCGACACGTTTAGCGCCCAGGTGTGGTGGGGGGACGACTGCGCGCGCCGGCCCCTGCTACCCTTTGCAGCTGGCTTAGGAGGCCCGTCGCAAATGGAATTGATGTCTGACGTGATAGCGAATGACCCGGTGATTGAGCAGCTACTTCGTGCGTGGCTGGGCGCAGTTCAGCGCTACACCCACCTGTTTAAGAGTGAAGACTGCTGCTGGTGGTACAACGAACGCACAAGCGTGAGCGTACTTGCCGGGGCCGCATGGACCTTGGGCTGGGCAGCACTAGAGGAATGCCCCACGGAAAAGCACCCGCCGAGCTATTCAGGAGTCGAGGCAGATTGCCCCATTAGACGCGGTCGCATTGACCTCTACATATCAACTGACCGGGAAGAGCTGACATTTGAGGCCAAGCAGGTTTGGCAAAAGCTTCCCGGCGTTGACAAGGTTAGCGAAGGACGCAATGGCGCAAGAAATGCAGCGCTGGATATTCCCGCGCACACAACAGATCGGCTTTTCGCGGCGACGTTCGTTATCCCGTTTTTTGCTGAGTCCGATATAAAGGATGGCGATACAGACCTGACTGCTTGGGTGAGCAATCAATTGGAGCTCCTGGGAGGCAGCCTAGAATCCTGTGCTTACTACTTCCCAAGGCTCGAATCCGGCCAGTTGAAGAACGTGGCGGACTTCATCTACCCCGGTGTGATGCTCATAATTGAGGAGCTCACAGGGTCGCCGGCAGCATAAATTCATCAAACCGCACCACCTCCTCCCCCAGCCACTCATTAACCTGCAGCAGCCTGGCCTGAATCGGCTCCAGCTCGTTCATCGCCCACACCTGGGCGGCGTCCCTGATCGAGCCGAACCCGCCAGCGTTCTGCGGCACGATGCCCATCAGCTGCGGCGGAATGCGCAGCGAGGCCAGCAGGTCATCACGGCTGATGTTCTTGATCGCCGCGAAGTCATCCTTAGCCGACACCTCGCTGATCGGGATCAGCTGAATACCGTCCTTCTTCCCGCCAGGTGCGTACATGAACAGGTTGCGGAAATTGCCCGGCCCCTTGCTGTCCTTCATAGCCTGGCGCAGGTCCTTGACGAAGCTCTCATCCTGCACCGCGTCGTGCATGTACAGAATGAAGCCCGCGTGCGACCCGTTCTGGTAGTATTTGCGCCGGAACAGCGTCGCGGACTCATTCAGCAGCGCGCTTTGCAGCGCCGCCAGCCACTCTGGCAACCCGTAGATTTCCTGGTTGATGTCGGCCTCACGCACATGGCACACAGCGCCGCGCCGGAATTCGTGCTCATCCTTCCAGCCGCGAACCTGGTAGTACTGGTCCAGGTCGATACCGCGCCGCATGTACTTTGCCAGCACCGGCCGCAGCCCCAGCGTGCTGCGCAGCATGTTGTCGTGCTTCTCCAGGTAGGCGTTGCCGAAGGTGCCCCAGTCCGTGGCGAATTGCTCGAACGCCTGGCGGCTCAACAGCCGATGCGGCTTGAAGGTACGCACCAGCATGTTGCGGCGGAAATTCAGCCCAGACTGCAGATAGACGCTCGCCCGGGTCGACCGGGCCAGGCCATCCAACGACATCGGCGGTTCATACCACCGCCCATTGGCCCAGCACTCCAGGTAATCCAGGATCTCTCGGCCATCGAGCACTGGCACCGGGTCGCCGAACGTGAACGCCTCGGCTCGCGCGCCCTGCCCACTCAATTGCTGGGCCTGCGCCCCTTGGTTATCGCTCATCAGCTGAACTCCATGATGGCCGTGTTGCTGGTGGTCTGCCCTTCCAGCGGCTCATTAATCAATGCGTGGAACAGCGCCCACGCTAGGTCGGCATGCCCGGTCGCATCGCTGCGCCCGGCCGTGTAGGTGAATTGGCGCCCGCTGGGCGTCATGGTCTTGCGGATGGCCATCAGCGCCTGGGCAACGTCCGTCCAGCCAGCGTCGAACTCGAAGCGGCCCTTGCGAATCACGTCCCAGGCCTTCATCACCAGGCGGGTTTTCACCTCCGGGCTGTAGCTGAAGGTGCGCAACCCAGGGAAAAACTGCTTCACCAGCTGCGCCACGCCGGCACCCATGCCCGTGGTATCGATGCCGATATAGGTCACCCAGTAGCGCTGGGTGATCTGCTGGATGATCCGCGCCTGGGCCTCGAAATCCATGCCGCGGAACTGGTGCTTTTCCACCAGCCGGAACTTGCCGCCCGGCACCAGCGGCGGGGCCACTACCACCAGGCCGGCCGTGTCGCCCGACTCGGCCGGGTCGTACCCCACCCATACCTGGCGCTCGCCCAGCGGCCGCGGCGCGAAGGGCTTGTAGTCCTCCCACACCTCCCAGCTGTCGACCATGCACGGCTGCAGCATTGTCAGCGGGAAGATGCTGTCGCCATCGTTGACGAACTGGCACATCAGCAAGTTTTCGAAGGCCTGCGCGTCGTACTCGAGGCGCAGCTCGTCCAGGTCGAACAGATCGCAGCCGCGCGACTCCGCATCAAGGATGGTCACGATCTGCCGCCAGATCCCGTCCTCACAGCGGCGCCCCTGCTGCAGCGCGTCGTGGCTCACGTCGATGTTCAGGTGCTGGGCCGTAGGCTTGCCCTTGTTGTGCCGCTCACCCGTCCAGTACACGTAGGCCGGGTGGGCCATGCTCGAGGGCGTCGAGAAGTACGTTTTTCGCCAGTGCTTGTGCAGCGCCATGCCGGACGCCACCTTGTTGATTTCCTCGAAGCCGTGCACCCAGAAGAATTCGTCGAAGTAGAAATTGCCGCTGCGCCCCTGGGCGGTACGAAAGTTCGTGCCAAGGAAGTGCAGCTCAGCGTTGTTCCACAGCACGATGGGGTCGCCTGTCAGCTTTACCCCCAGCACCTCGTTCATGAACGACTGCATGTAGTTCTTGAACTGGTGGGCCTGCGCCTTGCTGGCCGACAGGAAGATCTGGTTTCGCCCGGTCGTGATCGCGTCGATCAACGCCTCCCGCGCAAAATAGTACGTGGCGCCGATCTGGCGGGACTTGAGCAACATCCGCGTGCGCTGGTTGCCAGCGCGGTACCAGTCGAGCTGGTAATCGAAGCACCCATCCTTGAACGCCTCGACCAGCGTCTCGATCTGCTCTTCGCTCAGCTCATTGCGGACGGCCTGCTTTTTCGGCCCCTCGTTGCGCTTGGCCAGGTTCGGGTTGAGCTCGCCCTCGGTACCGCCACCCTGGAAGCGCTGGATGCGCGCCTGCCGTTCGAGCTGACGGTGCAGCAGGTCAATTTCCTTGAAGTCGCCGCCCGTCTTCCCCTCTTTCAGGATCAGCTGCACCAGCCGCGCTTCGAGCGCCCCGCCGATGCGCTCGACGTTATCAGCCCTGTCCCACTCGTCCCGGGTCTTCCAGCTATGGACGGTCTTTTCTTTCTCGCCCAGGTAGTCGGCGATATCGGTGATGCGCCAACCCGTCCAGTACAGGAATTTGGCCTGGCGGCGGGAGTCGGTAGTTGGCTGGTAAGGGGCGGTAGTGTTCATGGCGCCGATGCTGCCGCCCGCGCGCGTAAGCCCCTACCGGCGGGCGTTGTAGCGCGCTGCCCTACAACCTCACGTCGTTGCCGCCGCCTCGCCCACTGCCGACCATGCCCTCAACGCGAAACCCGCCAACAGCGAACCGCACCGAGGATTCCCAAGCATGTCCGCCACCGCCAAAAAACTCCGTTCCAAATGGACCCGCATCGCCACCGAAGGCGCTACCACCGACGGCCGCAAGATCGAGCGCAAATGGATCGAGCAGATGGCTGCCCAGTACAGCCGCAACACCTACGGCGCCCGCATCAACTGCGAGCACATCAAATCGTACTTTCCGGGCAGTGAGTTCGGCGCCTACGGCGACGTGGTGGCGCTGAAGGCTGAAGAAGTCGAACTCAACGGCGAGAAGAAGCTCGGCCTATTCGCCCAGCTGGAACCCAACGAAGCGCTGCTCGCCCTCAACAAGAAGGGCCAGAAGATCTACACCTCCATCGAGGTACAGCCCGAGTTCGCTGACACCGGCAAGGCTTACCTGGTCGGCCTGGCCGTCACCGACACTCCCGCCAGCCTGGGTACCGAGGCGCTTAGCTTCAGCGCCCAGCACGGCACCCTCGCCGGCCGTAAGCAGCACGCGGACAACCTGTTCACCGCTGCCGCCGAAACCGCCCTCGACTTCGAAGAAATCGACGACACCCCAAGCATGTTCGCCGCCCTGAAAGGGCGCATGACCGAGCTGCTGAAACTGAGCAAGGACAAGGAAGGCAAGGACGCCGCCCACTTCGCCGAGCTGGGCGAAATGATCGGCGACCTGGCCGAGCACGGCGCCAAACAGGCCGAGGCCTTCGCAAACGCCACCGCCGCCCACGAAAAGCTCCAGGCCGACCACACCAAGCTGGCCGGCGATTTCGCCGACTTGCTCAAGCGCCTGGAACAAACCCCTGACCAGCAGCACAGCCAGCGCCCGCCGGTAACCGGTGCCGACGGTAAACAGCAACTGGCCCAGTTCTGATCAACACACCCAGCTTCGGAGCAACACGATGCGTAAAGAAACCCGCCAGGCCTTCCGGGCCTATCAGTCCCAAGTCGCCAAGCTGAACGGTGCCGACGACGCCACCGAGAAGTTCAACGTTGAACCCAGCGTCCACCAGAAGCTGGAGACTGCTATTCAAGAGTCGAACGCCCTGCTCGGCCGCATCAACATCATCGGCGTCGACGAGCAAACCGGCGAAGCCCTGCAGATCGGTGTCAACGGCCCGGTGGCCAGCCGTACCAACACCAAAGCCGGCAAACGTCGTAACCCAGGCGAGCGCCATAAGCTGACCAAAGACAGCTACGCCTGCGTGCAGACCAACTTCGACACGTCGTTCCTCTACGCCACCGTGGATCAGTGGGCCAAATTCCCTGACTTCCAGGTGCGACTGAGCAATGCCATCGTTACCCGACAGGGCTTGGACCGCATCACCATCGGCTTCCATGGCAAAGAAGCAGCCGCGGAAACCGACATCGAAGCCAACCCGATGCTTGAGGACGTCAACATCGGCTGGCTGGAGAAGATCCGCACCAAGGCGCCAGATCGCTTGCTCGAAGAAGGCGTCGCAGGCAGCGGCAAGGTCGTAGTAGGCAAAGGCGGCGATTACAAAACGCTGGATGGCATCGTTTACGACGCCGTGCAGCTGCTCGAACCATGGCACCGCAACCACCCCGACCTGGTGGTACTGGTGTCTCGCGGCCTGCTGCACGCCAAGCTGCTCAAGGCTGTCGAGAAAGGCGGCGACTCCAACGTCGAAGAGAATGCAGCGCAGGAAGTAGTCAGCCGCGCTCGCCTGGGTGGTCTGCCGATCGTGGATGCGCCGTTCTTCCCGGAAGGCACCATTCTCATCACCACCCTGGCCAACCTGTCTATCTACTGGCAGGAAAAGACCCGGCGTCGCCTCGTCCGTGACGAACCGGACTACGACCGCATTGCCGACTACCAATCGGTCAATGAGGCATACGTCGTTGAAGACTTTGGCCTGGTTGCCTTGGTGGAGAACATCGAGCGTGCCCCGGAGCCCGACGATGAGCCCGCCGCAGAAGCCGCTGAGGGCTAAGTCATGGCACTGACCCTCGCCCAACGCACCCAGCTGCGCAAACGCGCAGCTGTCCAGGCGGCAGCAGCGGTAGGCCCGGCCATCACCATGGCCGGTGCCAGCGTCTATGAGCTTTACCAGGCCCAACTGCACCAGCACAAACAGCAGCTCAAGAAGATCCAGAGCCAGGAAGGCAAGGCCGACACCAAGCGCAAGCTGCTGCCGGACTACGCCCCCTACGTCGACGGCGTGCTCAGCGCCGGCAAGGGCGCCCAGGACGACGTGCTCACCACCATCATGCTGTGGCGCATCGACGTGGGCGACTACGCCGGCGCCCTTGCCATCGCTGAATACGCGCTGCCCTACGGCCTCAAGATGCCCGACAAGTTCGAGCGCTCCCTGGGCTGCGTCGTGGCCGAGGAAATCGCCAACGTCGCCATCAAGTTGCAGAAGGCCAGCGGCTCGTTTGACCTGGGCCTGCTGCTGCGCACCGAGGCGGCTACCGCCAACGAGGATATGCCCGACGAAGCCCGCGCCAAGCTGCACCTGGCCATCGGCAAGGCGGCATCCGCCCTGGTGCCGGACGACGCCGAGGCGGTCGAGGCCCTGCCCCTGCTGCTCATGGCCAAGCAGGATCTGGCTCGCGCCATCGAGCTGCACACCAACTGCGGCGGCAAAAAAGATCTGGAGCGCGTCGAGCGCCTCCTGAAGAAACACGCCGGCACCACCGGCTAACCGAGCGTCCCCACGCGCCCGGCGGCTCGGGGTGAATCAGACAGGGTGACTCCTTCCCTGCCCTGTGAAACCCCGACCACCGCCGACTTGAGGCCCTGACCATGAGCGCATTCGTAGCGGGCGGCGTTGCAGCGCCGCTCACACTCACCAACGACGGCTTTTGGCCGGACATCGACCTTGCCGACCTGCGCGACGCCCAGCGCATCGCCAGCAGCGTCACCAATGGCCGACTGGAAACCGCCGTGGTGGCGGCCATGATCAGCGTCAACCGCGAGCTCAGCCCCCGCAAGCTGCGATACCAGGCCGAGGGGCACACCCACCTGGACGCCGTGCCCGCCGACAAGATCGCCGAGCGCAGCGTCCTCACCATCCTCTACCAGCGCGCCGTCTACAGCGCCGCCAGCGCCGAGGTAGCCGAGCGCTACCGCAGCTTCGATGCCACCAACAGCGGCGCCGCCAAAGCCGAGGAAGAAGAGCCCACCGTCGACGACTACCGCCGCGACAGCCGTTTCGCCATCCGCGATCTGCTCGGCATCAGCCGCACCACCGTCGAGCTGCTGTGATGGCCACCCTACGCGCCAACCAAAACGAAACCCTCGACGCCCTCTGCTGGCGGCACTACGGCCGCACCGCCGGCGTCGTCGAGGCCGTGCTTGAGGCAAACCCCGGTCTAGCCGACCTGGGCCCCAACCTTCCACAAGGCCACACCGTCACCCTGCCCGAGTCCGCGCCGCAGCCCGAGCAGCAGGCGGTAACCCTATGGGACTGACCACCACCGCAGGGCAAAGGAACCATGAAAATGCCTGACCGTCCCGAAACCTGGGCCTGGCTCGCCAGCTGGCTCGAACACAACTGGCCCGCCATCTACAGCGGTGGCCTGGCGTTCTTCATCGCCGCGCTGCGCATCATCTACGGCGGCGGCAACCTGCGCCGCGTCGCCCTCGAAGCGCCCCTGTGCGGCTTCCTCGCCATGGCCACCAGCCACGGCATCGAGCTGCTCGGCATCCCTGCCACCACTGCCCCCTTCTTCGGCGGCGCCATCGGTCTGCTGGGCGTAGAAGGCACGCGCGCTGCCGCCAAACGCTTCTTCGAACGCAAGGTAGAAACGCTATGAGCCAAACCCTACGCCACGGCGACCGCTCCCAGGCCGTCCAGCAACTGCAGCGCTCCCTGATCGCCCGCGGCTACAACCTCTACCCGGATGGCGACTTCGGCGACGAAACTGAGAAAGCCGTCCGTGCCTTCCAGCTCAAGGTGGGCCTGGTGGTCGACGGCGCCGCCGGCCCGAAAACCCTGGCCGCACTCGCCGGTGCCGACTGCTCCAAGCTGCTCAGCAACGCCACCCTGGTGGCGGCTGCCGAGCGCCTCGGCGTCGAGCTGGCCAGCGTCTACGCCGTCAACGAGGTGGAATCCGCCGGCGCTGGCTTCCTGAGCAACGGCAAGCCCGCCATTTTGTTCGAGCGCCACATCATGCATCGCCAGTTGAGCACCCCGCGGAGCCCGGACCAGGTCGCCGGCAAGCTCAAGGCCCGCGCCGATCTGCTGGCCAGCGAATTCCCCAACCTGGTCAATGTTCGCCCCGGTGGCTACGCCGGCGGCGTGGCCGAGCACCAGCGCTTGGCCCAGGCTCGCCAGCTCGATGACACCGCCGCGCTCGAATCGGCCAGTTGGGGCGCCTTCCAGATCATGGGCTTCCACGCCACCCGTCTCGGCTATGCCAGCGTGCAGGCCTTCGCCGCCGCCATGGCCCAGGATGAAAACGCCCAGTTCAATGCCTTCGTGGCGTTCATCGAAGCCGACCCGGTGCTGCAAAAGGCCCTGAAAGCCCGCAAGTGGAAGGACTTCGCCGCCAAGTACAACGGCCCCAACTACGCCCGCAACCTGTACGACGTGAAGCTGCAGCGCGCCTACGAGCGCCATGCCGGCTGTGGCTGCGGCCAGCAGGCCGCCGCGTGAGCCCCCTGCGCCAGGCCGCTTACGGCGTCGCCCTGCTGCTGGCCATCGCCCTGTTCATCTGGGGCGGCTATCAGCAGAGCCTGGCCGCCCAGGCCCGCGCCAAGGCCGACGCCGAGCGCATTGCCACGCTCGAACAGCGCAGCGCCCGCCAGGCCCAGACCATCATCAACCTGGGCGCCGATATCGCCACCCAGCGCCTGGCCCAGCAGGGCCTGCAGAACAATCGCGCCGACCTGCAGCAGGCCAACGCCGTGCACCAGGTGCAGAAAAAGGAGACCGTCCGCAATGACCCGCCTGCACAAAACTGGGCTGCTCAGCCTCTGCCTGCTCTCACTCGCCGCCTGCACCAGCGCCCCGCCATCACCGGAGCCGCTGGTTACCGTGCATTCCAGTCCAGTCGTAACGCGCTGCACCCTCCCGCCGGCGGCGCCGATCGATAACGGCGAGCTCAGCGACGACAACGACGCCCTGCTCGCCGCCTGGGCCGACTGCGCCGCCCAGGTCGATGCCGTGTTCGAACACAACCAGCAGAGGCCCGCACCGTGAACAAACCCAACAGCCTGCGCGAGCACCTGCTGGCCAAGGTCCCAGGCCTCGCCCAGAACCCGGATCGCCTGCTGATCTTCATCGACGAAGGCACCCTGCGTTGCACCTCGGCCGCGTCCCTGTCGTGGGAATACGGCTACACACTGCAGGTCATAGTCACCGACTTCGCCGCCCACCCGGACACCGTCATGCTGCCCCTGCTCGGCTGGCTCATCGTCCACCAGAACGAGCTGCTGTCCAACCTGACCAAGTCCGCCGAGGGCATCGCCTTCGAGGCCGACGTGCTCGACGGCAACACCATCGACCTGGCCCTCAAGCTGCCCCTGACCGAGCGCGTGGTCGTCGGCAAGGACGAAGCCGGCGCCACCACCCTCACACACCCGGCCGAGCCGCAGCCGATGCAGGCCTTCACCGATCCCGCCTGGCCACCAGCCGGCAGCGACAGCCAGCGCGAGTGGTACCTGCCAGATGGCTGACACCCTCGACGACCTGTCTAGCTGGCTCACTCCGCTGCTGATGCGCCTACAGCCCGCCCAGCGCGCCAAGCTGGCCCGCGAGGCCGCCAAGCGCATGCGCCGTACCCAGCAGCAACGCATCCTGGTGCAGCGCAACCCGGACGGCACCGTCTTCACCCCGCGCAAGGCACGTACCCTGCGCAGCAAGCAGGGCCGCATCAAGGCCCGCGCCAAGATGTTCACCAAGCTGCGCACCGCGCGCTACCTCAAGGCCGGGGGCAGCGCTGCAGAGGCCACCGTCAGCTTTGCCGGGCGCATCAGCCGTATCGCCCGCATTCACCAGTACGGCCTGCGGGATCGCCCCGGAAAGGGCATGCCCGACGTGCAGTACGCCAAGCGCGAGCTGCTCGGCTTCGCACCAGGTGACCGCGACATGCTCAGTGACCTGCTGCTCGAGCACCTCGCCGGCTGAGGTACACGGTGCAGTATCACTGCACCGTTGACGCTCCCCGGCATCAGCGCTATCGTTCGCCCGTCGCTGCAAAATCAGCGACACGGGTTTGGTCGCCCGTTTAAAGCAAAAGGCGCACGACGCCGATTAGGCGTTTTTTTGTGCCCGTGTTATGGCGGGCTGTGCGTGGGAGGGCTTCGGCCCTGCCGGGTTCCTTTTGCCCCGGTCGACCAACCTGCGCACAGTTCGCCACCCCTTTGTTTGGTCGCAAAGGCGGCGAACTCCAAATAGCAAAAGGAGTTCCACCATGCTCATGCACCTCCTCGCTCGCCTGATTCTCACCGCCGACGAACGCATTCTACTTACCAGCCTGCGCAAGCTCGACAAGGATGAACAGCAGTTTTTCCAGCGCGCTATAGACGCCATGGCTCACCGTCAGCCACGCTAGAATGCCTGCGCTCGATTAGGGCCAGTGTCGACTTGCAGCATCTCAGTCCTTCGATTGAAACTGCCTGCAGCTGAATATCAAACCGATCATTAGGAAGTGATCACTATGAGCCGTGAAGAGCGTAACAAGCGCCTGAAAGCAATCAAAGAAAGCTTGGACACCGGATGGGAAGTTACGGGCGTCTCAGTTCGTGACTTTATTAGTTGGTTCGGGGCTGAACGCCGGGGCAACATGGTTTCTTATGTTATCCGCAAAGTTCTCAAGGAATTCGAACTTGAAACATTCCCGGATTTTGACACGGTACCTCTTGACGCAAAAATCAGTTTCAAGCTGATAACCTCTCCAGATCAAGACAATGATCAATCAGAGGAGACTCCTGACGAAACTAGCGAGTCCTTTGATGACATTAACCCTGAAGCCACGGCTTCCGATGGCGATATTGAAACAGCACAAGCTCTACTTGTAACCGGTGCATTGCACGAGCCAGCATTCAGGCTGAGTCGCCTGGTATCGGCCCATAACAAACCAGTTTGTGTAAAACCTGACAGTAGTTTGAAAGAAGCCGTGACTTTGATGCTCCGCCACGACTTTTCACAACTGCCAGTAATGACCAATGAACGAGACGTAAAAGGTATCGTTAGCTGGGAGTCCATAGGTACAGCGCTTTTTTTTGAGAGTGAAAAGTCTCCTATGTACGTTCGTGAATGTATGGTAAGCCACAATGAGATGCCAGCTGCCAGCTCAATATTTATTGCGATCCCACACATAGTCCAGCACTCTTACATACTAGTAAGAGATCTTGACAAAACCATATCTGGCATTATCACAACCGCAGACTTGAGCTTGCAGTTTAAGCAGCTATCAGAGCCTTTCCTGCTTCTCGCCGAAATTGAAAATCATGTGAGAGCTTTGATTGATGGAAAATTCACCCAACATGAGCTTGCCCAGTTCAAAGCCCCTGGCGACGATGAAAGGCTTATCGAAACAGTAGCCGACCTAACTTTCGGTGAGTACATCCGAATTTTTGAGAACCCCATTTCATGGGCCAAAACAAAACTCCAAATCGACCGAGCCACGTTTATCTCTGAGCTAGAAAAAATTAGGGTGATTCGTAACGATGTTATGCACTTCGACCCTGACGGAATGACTCCAGAGAAACATGAGCTGCTGACCAAGTTCGTGCACTTTATCCATGCGATAAAGAAGTTACATTCCTCTCCTTAAATTTGTAAGAAGCTTCACTACAACCCCCACCTGCTGCGCCCCTCGCGCGAGGGCGCCACCATCGCGGCATGACTTCCATCGCCGCCCTTGCCCGCCTGATCGAAAACCTTGTCCGCCTCGGCACCATCGCCGAGGTGGACGAGTCGAAAGCCCGCGTGCGCGTGAAGTCCGGCGAGCTGCTCACCACCTGGCTGCCTTGGCTGGCCCTGCGCGCCGGCGCCGACCGAGCCTGGAACCCGCCCACCGACGGCGAACAGGTTGTGCTGCTGAGCCCCTCCGGCCAGCTTGCCCAGGGCATCGTGCTCACCGGCCTGTTCAGCGAAGCCAACCCGGCCAACGGCGGCCGCGCAGGCCTGCACCGCACCACCTACCGTGATGGCGCCGTGCTCGAGTACGACAGCATCGCCCACCTGCTGCGCGTCCAGCTGCCCGCCGGCGGCCGAATCGAAATCACCGCCCCGGCCGGCCTCGATATCACTGGCGACATCCGCCACACCGGCGACTACACCCAGACCGGCAACCAGACCATCACCGGCACGGTTGAGGTCAGCGAAGACGTAGTCGCAGCCGGCATCAGCCTGGTCCAGCACCGCCATGGCGGCGTGCAGTCGGGCGGCAGCAGCACGGGGCAGCCGCAATGAACCGCCACACCGGCAGCACCATCACCGAGCTGGAGCACATCAGCCAGAGCATCGGCGACATCCTCACCACCCGCCTGGGTACCCGCGTGATGCGCCGCGAGTACGGCAGCCTGCTGGTCGACCTGATCGACCAGCCCGGCAACGACACCACCCGCTTGCTCTGCTATGCCGCCATCGCCATGGCCGTCATGCGCTGGGAGCCGCGCATACGGCTCAGCCGCGTGCAGCTGGACGCCGGCACCATGGCCGGCCAGTTCGTGCTCACCCTGGAAGCCGTCCGCGTAGACACCAACGAGGCCGCCAACCTGGTCATCCCCCTGCGCATGGGGGCCGCAGCATGAACGTCTTTACGCCTATCGACCTGGCCGCCCTGCCAGACCCGCAAGTCGTCGAGCAGCTCGACTACGAAGCCATCCTCGCCGAGCGCAAGGCCTACACCGTCAGCCTGTGGCCGGCCGACGAGCAAGCCACCATCGCCGCCCGCCTGGCGCTGGAGTCCGAGCCGCTTACCAAGCTGGTGCAGGAAAACGCCTACCGCGAAACCCTGCTGCGTCAGCGCGTCAACGAAGCGGCCCTGGCCACCATGCTCGCCAAGGCCCGCGGCACAGACCTGGAGCAGATCGCCGGCAACTACAACGTGCGCCGCCTGGTCATCACCCCGGCCACCGAAACCGACGCAGCCGTGATGGAATCGGACGAGGCGCTGCGTGAGCGAACGCAAATGGCCTTCGAAGGCCTCAGCACCGCCGGCCCGCGTAACGCCTACATCTTCCATGCTCGCAGCGCGGACGGCCGCATCGCTGACGCCACAGCCGAAAGCCCGTCACCCGCCGTCGTGGTCGTCACCGTGCAGCACGCCCTGGGCGACGGCACCGTGCCGGCCGACCTGCAGGCCGTCGTGCTCCAGTACCTGTCCGATGATGACCGCCGGCCGGTTGCCGACCGCCTCACCGTGCAATCGGCCCAGGTACTGCCCTACCAGGTCACCGCCCAACTGCACCTGGCCACCACCGGCCCCGAGACCGAGCCAATTCTTGCGGCCGCACAGGCTCAGCTGGATGCCCTGGTAAATACCCGCCGCCGCCTGGGCGTCGAGGTGTCCACCTCGGCCATCCACGCCGCCTTGCACGTTGAAGGCGTGCGCCGTGTGGATCTGCAAGGCTGGGATGACATCAAGCCTACCCCAGCCCAGGCCGCTTACTGCACCGGCACACACATCAGTATCGCGGGGCAGCTATGAGCGCTGCCCTGCTGCCGTCCAACGGCACCCAGCTCGAACGCCTGGCCGCCCAGGCCCTCGCGCAGATCGAGCGCGTGCCCGTGCCGATCCGCGACCTGCTCAGCCCCGCGCGCTGCCCGGTCGAGCTGCTGCCCTACCTGGCCTGGGCCTTCTCGGTGGATCGCTGGGAGAGTGGCTGGAGCGAAGCCACCAAACGCCAGGTCATCGCCAGCGCGTACTACGTGCACGCACACAAGGGCACCATCGGCGCGCTGCGCCGCGTGGTCGAACCGCTTGGCTACCTGATCCGCGTCACCGAGTGGTGGCAGGAAAAACCCGAAGGCGTGCCCGGAACCTTCCGCCTCGATATCGGCGTGCTGGAGTCCGGCATCACCGAAGAGATGTTCGAGTCCCTCACCCTGCTGATCGACGACGCCAAGCCCGTCAGCCGCCACCTCACCGGGCTGGCCATCGTGCTCGAAACCCGTGGCCGCACCTTCATCGGCGCCACGGCCCTGCATGGCGACACCACAACCGTCTACCCGTACGCACCTGGCCTGATAGAGGTCAGCACACCCGCGATTCTCCAGGGCGCTGCGGCACACACTATCGACATCATGAGCGTCTACCCATGAGCACCTACTACGCCGTCCTTACCGCCACTGGCGAAGCCAAACTCGCCAACGCAACCGCCCTTGGCACCAAGCTGCAGCTCAGCAAAATGGCCGTCGGCGACGGCAACGGCGCCCTGCCCAACCCGGTCCGCACCCAAACTGCCCTGGTGCGCGAAACCTACCGGGCGGACCTGAACACGCTCAGCCCCGACCCGATGAACGCAAACCAGATCATTGCCGAAATGGTGATTCCGGAAACTGAGGGCGGCTACTGGCTGCGCGAGATGGGCATCTACGATGCTGCAGGCGATCTGTTCGCCGTCGCCAACTGCCCCGAAAGCTATAAGCCGCAGATGGCCGAGGGCTCGGGCCGAACCCAAGTGCTGCGCATGGTGCTCATCGTCAGCAGCACGGCAGCAGTGCAACTCAAGATCGATCCGAGTGTGGTGCTGGCCACACGCGCTTATGTCGAAAGCCTCATCACCGTGCATCAGACCGGCGCCGACCCCCACAAGCAGTACAAGCTGCGCGGTGCCTTCACATACCTGAATGCCAATACGCAAATAGCTAGCAGCCATGAGGGCGTCATCATTTTGGACGCCACCGCCGGCGCCCGAACGCTCACTTTGCCACTCAACGATGCTGAACTCGGCGTGCGCGACTTTCTTGTCCGGCGCGCTGATAACACCGGCAACCGCGCAAAAGTCCAGGCATCAGGCCAGGACAAAATCAAGTTCCACACTCATCTCAATGCGGCCGGCTATCCGTTCCTGGTGCTGATGGGGGCTGGTGACTGGTGGCATCTGCGCAGTGACGGTGAGGGTGGCTGGTGGCCAATTGCACGGCATGACTCAACGCCGCTGGGGCGCCCTCTGTTCGACACCACCACCGCCTTTCCAGCCGGCGGCTACGGTGCCTTGAGTGGGCCTGTCCTGGTACGCGCCGACTGGCCATGGCTATGGGACCACGCCCAGCAATCGGGAATGCTCACCAGCGAGGCTGCTCGCGCAGGCATGGAAGGCGGCTGGACCACTGGAGATGGCTCGACCACGTTCCGCGCTCCAGACCTACGCGGTGAGTTCATTCGGGTGCTCGATGAGGGCCGCGGCGTCAACGCAGGTCGTGTCGCCGGCAGTTGGCAAGCCGGCGAGATCCAACGGCACTCGCACACGATTTTCAGAGGGCTCGCCCAGGCCAACACATCCACATCCAGTAACGGCGGGGACAACATGAGTTTCTCCGGTACATCCGGTGAAACGGGTGGCGATGAAACCCGGCCGCGCAGCATCGCCCTTCCAGCTCGCGCGAAATTCATCTGAGGAAGTCCGCATGCACATCTACATCCAAGACAACGCGGGTGCCCTTACAGGCCCCCTCGACCTCCCCGAAACCCCAGGTATCGGCATTCAGCTACCGAGCAACGGTATCCAGCTGGCCAGCAAGCTGGCCAAGCCCATGGCAGGCAAAACCTGGGCATTGGTCGACGGCAGGCCCGCCCAGATCGCAGATTTTCGCGGTCAGGTGTACAGCACCGAAACAGGTGCGCCACAGCACCATGATTCACTAGGCCCGCTGCCCGAAAGCCTGACCGCGCAACCACGCCCGTCACTCGATCATAAGTGGAAAGGCACCACATGGGTCATCGATGCAGAGCTACAGGCTGCCAACCGGCAGGCCCTGCTCACCAAACTCTGCAAGTCCATTGACACAGACGCCGACGCTGCGCGCGCCGCTGTCATCGGTAGCCCAATGCGCGCAGTTGAATACGACCGCGCCCGTCTTGAGGCCGAGCAATTCAGAGCTGCCGGTTACGAGGGCGAAGCCCCTCCCATGGTCGCCGCCTGGGTCACCAGCGAGCGCAACGCCCAAGCCGCAGCCGAAGACATCCTCCGCGAGGCTGCCCAATACGAACATGCCCTGGTGCAGGTGCGCACCATCCGCTTACAAGCCAAAGAACAGATCCGCGCGCTGATGGCCGCCGGCGATGTCGACCAGGCCGCCCAGCTTACCGAGCAAACCATCGCCGATCTTGCCGCATGTGTGCAGGGTGTAGGCAACGCCTGACTTTTCCTGGGGAGGGTTAGCCCCGCTACGGCGGGGCTTTTTTATGCCTGCACGTTGTAGCCGCTCCCGCTACAACACCCGCCCCTCGCCGGTTTGCCGCGCGCGCGTCAGTCTCAGCACTGTCATTTCACACCGCGCAGGCAACCACCCATGGCCGACTACCTACACGGCGTCCGCGTCATCGAATCCAACGATGGCATTCGCCCGATTCGCACCGTATCAACCGCCGTCGTCGGCATGGTCTGCACTGCAGAAGACGCCGACCCGCTGGCCTTCCCGCTCGACACACCCGTGCTGCTCACCAACGTGCAGAGCGCCATCGCCAAGGCCGGCACCAAGGGCACCTTGCGCGCGAGCCTTCAGGCCATCGCCGACCAGACCAAGCCCTTCACCATCGTCGTGCGCGTTGCCGAAGGCGACGGCGCTACCGATGAAGCGAAGGCAGCGGCCACCGTCAGCAACCTGATCGGCACCACCAACGCCCAAGGCAAATACACCGGCATGAAGGCCCTGCTGGCCGCCAAGGGTAAGCTCGGCATCGTGCCACGCATCTTGGGCGTACCAGGGCTGGACAGCCTACCGGTGGCCACCGCCCTGGTCGCCATCGCCCAGGACCTGCGCGCCTTCGCCTACGTCAGCGGCTGGGGCTGCAAGACCAAGGAAGAGGCCGTCGCCTACCGCAACGGCTTCGGCGCCCGTGAAGTCATGGTCATCTGGCCATCGTTCGAGAAGTGGGACACCACCGCCAACGCCACCGTAGTCGCTCCGGCCGTCGCAGTCGCCCTCGGCCTTCGCGCCAAAATCGACCAGGAGGTCGGCTGGCACAAAACCATCTCCAACGTCACCGCCAACGGCGTGACCGGCATAAGCGCGGACGTGTGGTTCGATCTGCAAAACCCCGCCACCGATGCCAACTACCTCAACGGCAACGAAGTCACCACGCTCATCAACGAAACCGGCTACCGCTTCTGGGGCTCGCGCACCTGCAGCGAGGACCCGCTGTTCGCCTTCGAGAACTACACCCGAACCGCCCAGATCCTGGCGGACACCATGGCCGAGTCCCACTTCTGGGCGGTGGACAAGCCCATGAACCCGGGCCTGATCAAGGACATCATCGCCGGCATCAACGCCAAATTCCGTGAGCTGAAAACCGCTGGCTACATCATCGACGGCCAGTGCTGGTACGACGAAGAGGCCAACGACGCCACCACCCTCAAGGCCGGCAAGTTGTTCATCGATTACGACTACACCCCCGTGCCGCCCCTTGAAGACCTCACCTTCAAGCAGCGCATCACCGACCGCTACCTGCTCGACTTCGCCGCGCAGATCAACGCCGCCTAAGCCCGGCCAAGCCGCTAACGCACACAGGAGCAACGCCCCATGGCACTGCCTCGCAAACTCAAGAACATGCTGCTTTTCAACGACGGCGGCAGCTACCAGGGCGTCATCAAGACCTGCACCCTGCCGCCCCTGGCCCGCAAGATGGAAGCCTTCCGCGGCGGCGGCATGAATGGCCCGGCCTTCGCTGACCTGGGCCTGTCCGACGACGGCATCAAGTTCGAGTGGAAGCTCGGCGGCCTCGACCTGCAGGTGCTCAAGCAGTGGGGCGCCATCCGCGCCGATGGCGTGATGCTGCGCTTCGCCGGTGCCTACCAGGATGACGCCACCGGCGAAGTCGTCGCCGTGGAAATCATCGTGCGCGGCCGTCACGAAACCATCGAGATGGGCGACGCCGCACCAGGTGAAGATACCGAGCACAGCGTCACCACCGTTTGCACCTACTACAAGCTCAGCGTGAACGGCGAGGAAGTGATCGAGATTGACGTCCTCAACTTCATCGAGCTCGTCGACGGCAAGGATCTGCTCGCCGAGCACCGCAAGGCCCTCGGCCTCATCTGACCCCCACCGCAACGCCACCCGGCGCGCTGATCCGCGCCGCCCCATTCCCAAAGGAGCCACCCCATGGAAACCAAAGACGAAGCCGCCACCAAGGCCGCAGCAGCCCCCGCCACCAACCCGAACCAGGCCACTGTCACCCTCGACACACCGATCGAGCGCGGCACCACCACCATCACCGACGTCAGCCTGCGCAAGCCGATGTCAGGCGAGCTGCGCGGCGTCGCCCTGACCGACCTGCTCAACCTCGAGGTCAACGCCCTGCGCAAGGTGCTGCCACGCATCACCACCCCCATGCTCACCGACGTGGAAGTCGGCCGTATGGATCCAGCCGACCTGGTGGAGCTGGGCACCACGGTGGCCGGTTTTTTGTTGAGGAAGTCGGTGAAGGCGGAAGCATTCCTCACTGCGTAGATGACGCCATGGCCGACCTGGCCGTGGTCTTTCACTGGGCGCCCAGCCACATGGACGCCCTCAGCCTCACCGAGTTGATGCAATGGCGCGAGCGCGCCCGCGTACGGAGCCAGAGCGATGGCGGCAACTAACCTCAAACTGCAGCTCATCCTCTCCACCCTGGATAAAGTCACCGGCCCGCTGAAAAAGATGCAGGGCAGCGGCATCGGCGCCGGCCGCGCACTCAAGGAAGCCCGCGACCGGCTCAAGGATCTCAACGCCCAGCAAAAGGACATCAGCGCCTGGCGTACCCAGCGCACCGCCGCCCAGCAGACGGAAGCGGCCCTCGACGCCGCCCGGGAGCGCGTGCGCACCCTTGGCCAGCAGATGAAGGCCACCGGCGTACCCACCCGCGAGATGGCCCGCGACCTCAAGGCCGCCATCCGCGAAGCCACGGGCCTCAAGCGCGAGCATCAGCAAAACCAGATCCAGCTGCAGGGCCTGCGCAACAAACTCAACGCCGCCGGCATCAGCACCCGCAACCTGGGCGCCGGCGAGCAGGCGCTCAAGGCCAAGATCGCCGCCACCAACAGCGAGCTGCTCAAGCAGGAAAACCGCCTCAAGCGCGTCACTACCCAGCAGCAGCGCCTGGCGCGCAACAAAGCCCAGTACGAGAAAACCCAGGCCCTCGCCGGCGGCATGGCTGCCACCGGCGCCGGCGGGCTCGCCACCGGTACCGGCATCCTCTACGCCGGCGCACGCATGCTTGCACCAGGTGTGCAGTTCGACGCCGACATGAGCAAGGTACAGGCCCTCACCCGCCTGAAGAAAGACGACACCCAGCTAGCCGCCCTGCGTGCCCAGTCTCGCCAGCTCGGTGCCGACACCATGTTCAGCGCTACAGACGCCGCCCAGGGTCAGGGCTTTCTGGCCATGGCCGGCTTCAAGCCCAAGGCCATCCTCGAAGCAATGCCCGGCATGCTCGACCTGGCAAAGGCGGGCGACAGTGGCCTGGCAGAAACCGCCGATATCGCCTCGAACATCCTCACAAGCATGGGCCTCGAGGCCAAGGACATGACCCGCCTCGGTGACGTGCTGGTCGGCGCCTTTACCCGCTCGAACACCAACCTGCAGATGCTCGGCGAAACCATGAAGTACGTGGGCCCAGTCGCCGCCAGCGTCGGGCAGGATGTCGAAACCGTTGCCGCCATGGCCGGCAAGCTGGGCGACGCCGGCATCCAGGGCAGCATGGGCGGTACCGCACTGCGCGCCATCCTCAACCGCCTCAGCGCGCCACCGGCCGCGGCAGCCAAAGCCCTCAAGAAGCTCGGCATCAGCGCCAAGGACGCCCAGGGCAACATGCGCGACATGCCGGACATCCTCACCGAGCTCTACAACAAGACCAAAAAAATGGGCGACGCCGACCGCGCCGGCGTCCTCAAGCACATCGCCGGCGAGGAAGCCGTCAGCGCCCTGCAGGTGCTGGTCAAGCAGGCTGGCCAGGGCGAACTGCAGAAGTTTATCGCCACCCTGCGCGAAACCCAGGGTGAAGCGGCAGCCACTGCCAAGACCATGGGTGACAACCTGG
The DNA here is from genome assembly GCF_900112645.1 of Phytopseudomonas straminea. Taxonomy (GTDB): domain Bacteria; phylum Pseudomonadota; class Gammaproteobacteria; order Pseudomonadales; family Pseudomonadaceae; genus Aquipseudomonas; species Aquipseudomonas straminea. Next base: position 406,394 of record NZ_FOMO01000005.1, read on the forward strand.
TCGGCGACCTGGACGAACTGTCATCAGCATGGGAAGACCTCGGCATTCAGATCCAGGAACAGCAGAACGGCCCCCTGCGTGAAATCACCCAGAATCTCGCCAACATCGTGGGCGGCGTGAAGGCCTGGATCATCGAGAACCCTGTCCTGGCGGCGCAAATCGTCAAAACGGCTGCCGGCCTGGGCATCATCATGGCCGTCATGGGCGGCATCACCCTGGCCCTGGCCAGCATCCTGGGCCCCTTCGCCATGGTGCGCTTCGCCATGATGCTGCTCGGCATCAAGAGCCTGGGCCTGGTTACCGCGCTGAAGTTCGTGGCCAGCGCGCTGCTTTGGATCACCCGCCTCGCCATGGCCAACCCTATCGGCCTGCTCATCACCGTGCTCGCCGGCGGCGCCTACCTGATCTACCAGAACTGGGACGCCGTGAAGGCCTACATGGTCGGCCTGTGGGCAGAGATCCAGGAAGGCTTCAGCGGTGGCATCGGCGGCATCATCGCCACCCTGCACAACTTCAGCCCGATTGGCCTGCTCTACCGCGCCTTCGCCGGCGTGCTCAGCTACCTGGGCGTTGAGCTGCCCAGCAAGTTCACCGGCTTCGGCGGCATGCTGATGGATGGGCTGGTGAACGGCATCACCAACGGCCTGAGCCGCGTGAAGGAAGCCATCACCGGCGCCGGCGGCGCCACCATCGACTGGTTCAAGGAAAAGCTCGGCATCCACTCGCCATCGCGCGTATTCGCCCAGCTCGGCGGCTTCACCATGGCCGGCCTCGGCCAGGGCCTGGCCAACGGTGAAGGCGGCGTGCTCAAGCAGATCGCCGGCACCGCCCGCGCCATGACCGAAGCCGGTACCAGCCTGCTGACTGGCGGCATCACCTTCGACAGCCGCCCGCCCGTGGCCGCCGGCGGCGGTGGCATGGTCATCCAGGGCGACACGGTGCACTTCACCATCAACGCCACGCCCGGCACCGACACCGCCGGCCTGCGCCAGATGATCAACCAACTGCTCGACGAGCGTGAGCGCGGCAAAGCCGCGCGCATCCGCTCGCGCATGAGTGACCAGGACTAGCCCACATGATGATGTCCCTCGGCATGTTCGTATTCAGCCTCAGCACCCTCGCCTACCAGGAGCTGCAGCGGCAAACCGACTGGCGCCACCCCACCACCAACCGCGTCGGCGCCAACCCGGCGCGGCAATTCGTTGGCAAGGGTGAAGACACCATCACAATGCCCGGCATCCTGCTGCCCGAGCTGGCCGGCTCGGCCATGTCCCTCGACGCCCTACGCACCATGGCCGACACCGGCAAGGCCTACCCCCTGGTGGAAGGCACCGGCCGCATCTTGGGCGTGTGGGTGATCGAGAGCATCAGCGAAACCCGCACCCTGTTCTTTCGCGACGGCGCCGCCCGCCGCATCGAGTTCAGCATCACCCTCAAGCGCATCGATGACAGCCGCGTCGATATGCTCGGCAACATCCTCTCCACCGGCCTCAACATCCTGCGGAGGCTGTTTTGATCGAGGCCGCCATCAAGGCCGTTACCGGCTTCATCACCCAGCAGGCCGAGAGCATGGCCCGCGATGCCAGCTACCCGGTACCGGCGTTCCGCCTCACCGTGAACGGCGCCGATATCGCCAACCTCATCGCCCCGCGGCTGATCAGCCTCACCCTCACCGACAACCGCGGCATCGAGGCCGATACGCTCGACATCCAGCTCAGCGACCACGACGGCCTGCTGGCCATCCCCCCGAAAGACGCCACCGTGCGCCTGTGGCTCGGCTGGAGCGACACCGGCCTGGTCGACAAGGGCACCTACACCGTCGACGAGCTGGAGCACAGCGGCTCGCCGGACGTGCTCAACATCCGTGCCCGCAGCGCCGACCTGCGCAAGGGCTTCAAGGCCAAGCGTGAACGCAGTTGGAGCAACGCCACCCTGGGCGAAGTACTGCGCGCCATCGCCAGCGCCTACAGCCTCACGCCCGTCATCGAGCAGGCCCTCAGCGCGCTGCGCCTGCTGCAGGTCGACCAGGCCGGCGAATCCGACGCCAACCTGCTCACCCGCCTGGGCGACGAACACGACGCGGTGGCCACCGTCAAAGCTGGCCGGCTGTTGTTCACCCCGATGATCGGCGGGCGCACCGCCAACGGCCTGGCCCTGCCCCACGTCACGCTGGCCCGGGCGGACGGCGACGGCCACCGCTATCTGCAGGCCGACCGCGACGCCTACACCGGCGCCAAGGCCTACTACTACGACGTCAACAGCGCCAAGAAGCGCGAAGCCATTGCCGGCGGCGGCGACAACATCAAAGAGCTGCGCCACACCTACGCCGACCAGCAATCCGCCATCCGCGCCGCCCGGGCCGAGTGGCGCCGCATCCAGCGCGGTACCGCCACGCTCAGCTACACCCTGGCCAAAGCCCGGCCGGAGCTGATCCCCGAACTGACCTACACGCTTGAGGGCATCAAACAGGAAATCGCCGCCACCATCTGGCACGGCGGCAATGTGCAGCACAGCCTCACCGCAGACGGCGGCTTCACCACCGCCCTGGAGCTGGAAAGCCAACTACCGGACGAACTGATCGACGAGCTGGCCGAGCGCGAGGTCGGCACCTACACCGGCGTGGTCGCCTGGTACCGCACCAAGGATGGCAAGCAGGAGAAGGTCACCGCCGGCGAGCCCAAGCGGCTGAAGCGCCTGGCGCGGCTGTATGCGAACAAAAAGAACGCGCAGAAGGCGGTGGATCGGGAGTGGAAGAAGCTGCAAAGCGCCGATGCGTAATGGCAAAATCCCGGGTTAACCAATGGAGGACACTGCAAATGGAATTCCTTGAAGTAATCAAGCAAGCCTATAACAGTGGCTACAGCATCTACGTCGTTGCAGGCGTAGTCGGTGTAGCCTTCGCAAAAGTGATCACAACCTTCGGACAGGCCTTGGAGCTGCACGACAAAAATTTCGTGCGTAAGCGCTTGGACCGCCTCGAGAGCATGCGGGCAAATATGCCTGCTGATCGCGCCCTCGCTAGATACCTAGACGATTCCATAGACCAGGAGAAATTTCGTATCAGCTCGGGTATTTCAGTAAGCCAGCTGAAAGCAGAGTGGCTAATAAAATTGGCCGCTACAGGACTTTGGGAGCGGGCGCATATCAAGGCCGCATCAAAGTTTTTAGTCACAGACACGAGATCGCTCGTTACAGGCCTTGAGTTCACTTGGTCTGATCGAGTGGGCGCTGTACTTAGCTGCATCATGGGGTTACTTCTGCTGCTTCTTGGAACTCTATATTTCCTAATGCTCTACCTAAACCTAGGCCAACTTGGCTTCTTCATTGGGGCTGCAGTGTTCTGCTGTTTCATAATTGTTGGCCGCCTGTTTTCAGGCGACTTCCTCAGGTATCGTGTAGCCAGGAAGATTCGGCTCTACCTAACCAACCACCCTCTCCCTAGTACCAAGCAATCAAACTCCGACCGTCCGACGACTGTGCCTGAATTAGAAGGCGCTGGATCGGGGCCGGTAAGGATGTCTCAGCCGAATTAACGGAGTAGTGCGTATGGAAAGCTGGGCTGAACAAGCTGGTCTTATATTGCTAGGTGTATTCGTTGCGCAATCAGTGAACTATCTAGCTAGCAAAAGAAGAGTCCATAAAATTATAAAGCTACACATCGAAGAGCTTAAGCAGCTATCACTAGAAGTAGATCGACTTACCTTGATATTCGAACGCCAGCTGCAAATCGCAAGTCTGGGCGGGATAAATCAGTCATTCGCACTACCAATCAAAGCACCAATTTATGCGCACCACTATAGCGATATAATGGCCGAATTAAATATCGACCAGCGAATCTCCTATCAAATGATTCACACTCAGATTGACTCATTGAATCAGCACTTGGCTGAGGCCAGGGAGTTTATTGCCAATCTACCCGTGCTAAGCAAACCGGAAGAGGCAGATTTTGAGAAATACGCGCAAAGCGCACATGAGGGCTTTTTAGCTTGCAAAGTTATTCAGTGGCATATCTCATATCACTTAAACAACCAATCGAAACCGACACTGGGTTACAAAGATAAAAAACACCAAGAGTTTCTTCAGTACTACCAAGATGTCTATGATGAAGCGACAGCTATAAAAACACATCCAAGCGCTGATCTAAGTCCAGATTTTTTTGAGAAAATTTACGACCCCAGCGCATTTGGAAATGGTTACTTCAATAGTCATGGTGAGAGGATCTGATTTTCAACCTCTAACCCCAATCACCTCATCCCACCTGGTGGTGTAACACCGGCTCTTCATCTCCCGCTTCATGCCCCACCAAGGATCCACCGGCACCCGGCCAAGCCGCAGGGTGCCGGCGCCCTCCCGCTTGTTGACTGCATCCAGCGCCGCCATCACCCGGTCACTGCCGGCTCGGGCGGCAGGCGCGAACAGGTCGGCCGTCACCTCGCCGCGCTGGCTCAGATCCATGAGCAAGATCGAGCACTTCGAGTATTTGAAGCCCTGGCGGTAGATCGCATCCAGGGCGCGCAGTGCCGGCGCAAGAATGTCCCGCGTGTCGTCGGTCGGCATCGGCAGCGCAACCGTCTGCGCGTTTGAGTAACGCGGCAGCTTGGGGTTGTGGATCTGCGTCTTGATGCTCACCTGGATGGCGCCGCACAGCGAACGCTGGCTGCGCAGCTTCTCGCAGGCGCGGGTGACGTACGTGGCCAGGGCCTCACGAATCGGCGCCAGGTCTTCAAGCTTCTCGCCAAACATTTTGCTTGAGCAGATGGCTTGCTTGGGCGGTGGGCCGTCGTTGAAGTCCAGGCAACTCACGCCGCGCAGCTCGCGCGCCGTGCGCTCCAGCGTCACGCCGAACTGTTTGCGCAGGGTGGCCACATCGAAATGCGCCAAGTCCCAGGCCGTTTTGATGCCCAGGGCCTGCAGCTGTGGCGCCAGGCGCCGGCCAATACCCCACACCTCGTCGACCGGCGCGATGCGCAGCAGCTTGGCCTGCCGCTCCGGGCTTGTCAGGTCCACAACGCCGCCAGTAGCCGGCCACTTCTTTGCCGCCCAGTTGGCGAGTTTCGCGAGGGTCTTGGTGGTGCTGATGCCCACACCTACGGGCATGCCGATATCGCGCAGCAGCCGTGCCCTCACCCGCCGGCCGAGGCCATCGAGGTCAGCGATACCAGTCAGGTCAGCCCAACACTCATCGACCGAATACACCTCAATGCCGGGCACCATGTCGCGGATGGTGCGCATCACGCGGTTGCTGATGTCCGCGTACAGCGTGTAGTTGCTCGATCGCACCACAACGCCGCCGGCGCGCAGGTCCTCACGCACCAGGTGGTAGGCCGCCCCCATGGGAATGCCCAAGGCCTTCACTTCCGAGGTACGGGCGATCACGCAGCCATCGTTGTTCGAGAGCACCACCACCGGCTGCTTTTTCAACGCAGGCTGGCAGATGCGCTCGCAGCTGCAGTAGAAGCTGTTGCAGTCGATCAACGCGAATACCTGGTCCATGCTCAGCGCCCCACGTAGCTGATCACCCAGCGCACCACACCCCAGATCTGCACGCACTCTTCGTACTCGAGGTTGATGTCCGGAGTGAAGCGGCTGGGAGCGCGCAGCACCAGGCGGCCGTCGTCGTCTTCGATCATCAGGCGCACGCGGTAGCAGCCGTCGTCCTCGAGGTCGACCACTACATATTGCTCGCGCTTGGTCATGGTGCCGCGGTCCACCACCAGCCGGTCGCCGGGGTACATGCCGAAGCCGATCAGGCTGTCATCCTCAACCCGCACCACCCATACATGAGGCGCCCCCAGGCTGGTAAGCGCGTCGAGCGAAAGCCCCTCTTCCTTCTCGTCTTCGGCGGGGGACTGGAAGCCCGTGATACGCAGTTCCTTGGCTTCGGGCAACAGGTGGGCGAGCCGCTGGTTGCGGCCCAAAATGGTGAGTGACATGACGGCGAATCTCGAATTACTGTATGCACATACAGTAATCGAGGCATTCGCATCATGGCAAAAGGCAATTCCCAGGCGGCAGCCGCTCCCAGCGCCTACGAGCTGCTCGGAGCCCGAGTTCAGCGGGTTATCAACTCCCCGGCCGCGCAAAAATCCCGATCAGCGGTATTGCTGCGGGCCGAGGGCGACAGCCCGGACGACTGGTCGCGGATCCTCGACGAGATCAGCGAGAACGACAACGTCACCATCGCCTGGCGCGACGATGGCGTGCAGTTGTTCTGGACGGTGCCGAAGGAGGATTGAACGCGGCACTGGCCGAGCTGCCGAAATCGGGCATTGGGTCACGTTGTGCCGAGGAACTCGACAGTCGTGCCTGGTAAGCACCTCGATCTGTGCTAGACCCAGTAGTCCGCTTTTCAAAAGCGGGGCTTTTAAACCAACTGAGGAAGATTTTTTATGGAAGTGCGGTGTACATCGATCGAGGAAGTCCGTGAGCAGATTGACGGCATCGACCGGGAGATTGTGGCGCTTTTGGCGCGTCGCGGTGGCTTCGTTACCCAAGCCGCTGCGTTCAAGAAAACCACCACCGACGTACGGGCCCCGGCTCGTGTCGAACAGGTGATTGCCAAGGTGCGAGGTATCGCAGAAGAGACCGGCGCCTCGCCGGATGTTGTGGAGAGCGTGTACCGCGCCATGATCGCGGCGTTCATCGACGAAGAGCTCAAGACTCACTCTTCGCTGCAAGCCAACGTCTGAAATAGCGTGGCCACTGCAGGGCAGCCGGGCTGCCCTGCAGGCCTGTCGTTACTTCTGGCTCAGCGCAGCAATAGAGACACCCGACCCAACGAAGGTCAGACCTGCCCCCACGTTCAAGCCATTGACCAGCCGCGGCCGTGAGCGCAGAAAGCTCGACAGTGCCCCGGCGAACACGCCCATCAGCGCAAAGCCTACCGCCGTCAGCAGCGCGAACCACACGCCATACACCACCATCTGCATGGTCACTGAGCCACGCGCTGGGTCAACGAACTGCGGAATGAAAGCGAGCACGAAAAAGCCCGGCTTCGGATTCAGCGCAGCCGACAGGAATCCCGTCAGGAAGATGCTGCGCAGTGATTGCCGGGTCGCTTCCTTGAAACTGATCAGGCTGCGCGAGCGCAACACCTTGATGCCCAGCCATAGCAAGTAGCCCGCGCCGATCAACTTGATCACCCAAAACGCCACCTCGGACGTCTGCATGAGCAGTGTCAGCCCCAGGGACGCAGCCGCTACGTGGAACAGAATGCCCGCGCCGGATGCAGTGCCCGACACAATGGCAGCCAGCTTGCCCTGGCTCAACCCACGGCCAATAGCTAACAAGTTGTCAGGCCCGGGCGCAAGAACGAGTAGCACGCATGCAGCGGTGTAAGCCAACCAAACGCTGAGTGGAAACATGTCACCTCCATTTTTTTGTTGTAAGAAGGCGGATGCCTTCGAAGCGAACCACTGTGCGCGCCCTGTTTTTTCAAGTCAAAGCATCAGGGCCGAGCGGCCATGCACGAACCCGGCTTGTGATGCAGGCAACAAAAACCCCGGCACCTGGCCGGGGTTTTCTATTACCGCCCCGCCTTACGGACGGCCATCGCCTCGATCGCGCGGCGCATAAAAGCCTGCTCGCCTTCGTCCAGTTGCCGGTAGAAGCGGATCAGCATCCGCTCGGTCGGCGTTAGCGGTTCCTTATCGAGCTGGGCAACCTCGCAGCCAGGTTGACGACCCTCAGCCCCTTTCCCATTGTTCATCGCTCTGCATGCTCCATGTTGTGCAGTGGAGCTGAGGAACATCGGCAGGCATTGGGTTCTCCGTAAGTGGCCGTAGATTGCCGCACTGATCGGGCGTTTAGGTTGTTTCGACCATTTGCCGGTTTGCTTGATATCGCATCCATTGTCGGCGTAGAGTCGCCGCGCGGGCCGTGTAGTGTCCCTCAAAAAACTCGATGGCCTTGATCCGATCCTCACGAAATACCCGGAAGTCTTCACGCATTTCACACCAAGCGATAACAACCTGCGCACCCGTCACATACCCCATCATGAACGGCCAGAGTGTACGGTACGTCTCAGCCCCCGCTTTATCTCGGTAGAGAACGGCGATCTTGCGGCCCTCTCGGCACCAGCGCCGCAGCCTTTGATAATCCAAATTGCTGTGACATGCCTTCTGTCGGGGCAACGTAACAACAGACGGGTCATCGACCAGAGGCATCAGCTCCTTCGGTACCACTGCCGCTACCTTGGCCAGAACGGACATTGCAGCGCGCGCCAGATCGCTATCGCCATTAGCGATCACCCATTGGGCACCTAACGTGACCGCCTCTACCTCATCGACGTTGAGCATCAACGGAGGCAGATCGAAACCTCGCTCCAGAACATAGCCAATTCCAGCCTCACCCCGAATCGGCACGCGCCGAGCGACGAGCGCCGCGATGTCCCGATAGATTGTTCGCTTTCCGATTTCTAATTCCGTAGCGATCGCATCTGCCGTAAGGGGTGCGGTCGACTGTCGAAGGATTTGGATAATCTCGAAGAGACGCTCGGCTCGCCGCATTGGATTTACTGCATGGCCACAAGAATTGAGCTGGACATTAGGCTACCGATAAGGAACAGCGGCACGGTTAAGGCCGCGTAGGCATAAGGATGAGGAAATAGCGGATTGATCGCTATGTTGGCAGTCGTAGCCCCTATATATCCAACACCGACGAGTGCGCCCAGCATCAGCCCATCAATCTGACTATTGATACCGAGGGCACGGAGTAAGATCGCAGTGGTAACGATACTGACGAAGCTACAAACGAACGGGCCCACAATGAAGCGGGCTGGTGCCTTCGCAGGCCACTCGTCCAATCCCATCACGCGAGCATAGCGAACACGGAAGAGAACGGTATACCAAACGCCTCCTAGGATAAGGTGAGCGACACTCGCAATTACAACCGCGACCCAGTCTTGCGATAAAAGGGTTAGATGCATCGTTGATTCTCCATGTGGTTTTGGGAGATCTATATACACCTGACCTACTGACAGCGTGGTGTCAGCATAATGAACGTCGGGGAGTGAAGTATCCAGACGCGTTTGCCCCCTTACGTCGCGGAGAGCTAATTGGCCCACACCTCTCCGATCAGCACCGCTGAGCCGCTATCGCCTTCGCAGCCCTCGCCGGGGCCCCACTCCAGGCGCGCATCGGTGTCTTGTGGGTAGAGGTGCAGGCGCCGGTCATGGCATCCGCCCATCGCACCAACGGCCACGGCTTGCACGCGCGCGTCCGTCCAATCCGTAACCTGGTACAGGTACGTCTGCGCCTCAAGGTCGGAACCTTCGGTGTGGTGGAAGATGGTGGCCAACGCTTCGGTGCAGAGCTGCTGCTCGGGGTAGCAGCGAATCTCCACCGCACTGCGGCCAGGTGGCTGGTAGCCCTCCTCGGTGATCCAGCCGCCCATCACCCACAGATGGCCATCAGACTGATCGGCCAGTCGTTCGGGAATGAACACATTGGGTTCGGGGCGAGCCTTGTCACTGGTCAGCCATAGGGTCAGGCTGGCGGTGAGACCTGCGGTGAGGAGGCAGGCGAACAAGGTGGTCAATGTCATAGGAAGTCCCTTTCCATAGTTATAAGTGCCGGACACTCACGCCCTTTATTCCGCAATCCTTTTTGCACAGGGCAGTAGCTGCCTTTGGTGTTTGCGCTACTCGTGCAGCTTATATCCTAAATAGTAAAGCCCCCAAAAAGTGGAAATCACCATTTGACATAAAAGCAAAAAATAAATCCCAATAAGAGACACACCAATGAGGGAGTCCAGACTCAAACGATAAAACGACGTACCTACCAAGCCAGTACCGTAAGAAATCAGAAAAATTGAATAGACTATCAACAGTAAGCTTTCAGCTGTTAAAAACGCAAACAGCATCGCGAGAAACCGGCGACGCGTGAGACTTACCAAGTTCTCTGAGCCACGGAATTTAATCCATATCTTGGGCGTAGGCTCAGGCAACACGCTGTCTATATCCGCCCGCCCAAATGTTGCAATTGCCGCCAGAGCCGCAATATAAAACCCTGGCAGGGATTGTATAAAAGAAAGCACTAGAGAGATCACGCCACCACTTCCCATAACGCCTCTGAAGCCATTATAGGCACCCATAAACCACAGTATTAGTACCGTAAACACAACTGGATAGAGCCAATCCACAATCCATTTATAAGGATGGCGAATGGCCAAGTATCCAAATGGACGCAACAACTGATCCAAGAGCATAAATTACCCCATCAGCGCGAGAACTTCTTTGAGTATAAACGGACTCACACGCTCTAGACTAGTTGTATTAACCATCGGAGCGTGAATAATATGTCGCTTTACATATTTATGCGAATCTACCAGCTGGCCAGTATCCGATGCAATAGTTGCATCTCTAGGCTCACCAGCCTCATTCTTGAAACTAATACGAATATGATCGTATTCCTTACCATTCTTATAAACTTTATTACGAACCTGCCGGATGGCGGCCGCTATATCACCTAACTTATCAGGGGCCGGTTTGAGTTGAATAGAGCGTTTGTGTTCAACAATTCCGCCCCGCTCATCCCAAGCTGCGCCAACCTCCGAAAAGCTGACAAGCTCCATGCCAGATAAAGTACCCGCGTTAATATCGCGCTCAAAATCCTCTGAAGGGTGCCCTTGCAACTCAACAAAGTGGTTCCAATTAACCATTATTTCTTCACCCTTAGCAGTCTTAGCTCTACTACTGTGGGCAATTTTAAACTTATCCTTAAATTCCAGGCGGCAGCGGCGAATCAAATATCGAAGGTACTCGGCCATACTGCTGGCATGAAGGCCTGAGCCATAAACAGTCTCTAGAACGCAAAGGTAGTAATTATCGCCCTTCACAGGGTCTAAATTAATTACTACGTGTGCCGAGTAATCACCGCCATGGCCTGGCGGTTTTTCGTGCACTACACGGCTCTTAATATCGGGATCGCTGGACACGGCATCAGGCGCATTCGGGTCGCTGCGATTGATCAGAAAAACGGCTCGCTCGCCCTCATACTTAAAATCTGATATATATATCCGGGCAGTTTTATCAGACTGCCCCTTCTTTACAATACGATCACCGCCATTATAAAGCTGCTCTATATACCCAACCAACTCACGGAGTGGTTTAGGATCTGCTTCGTAGTCGTCCTCCTTCCCTTCAGCACGAGACATCCCCCTTGCCGTGATCCTCAAATCGTAAAAAGTCGCTGTTCGATGCATCTCACCCGCCCCTTGCTGCTTGGCTTTTTAATTATCTGTCAGTTAACAAAGCTGGTAGAACGACTAATTCCAGCGAGTGCGCTCTAAGATAAATGCACCCGACGCATCACCTTTGAGCTGCCCCAGCTCGACACAATCCACCTCTCCACCTTCGAATACATATCCCTGGCGGCCGTGGCGATTCAGCACTTTCACTTCCTTAACGCCCGACCAACTGCCCTTATTCATCCACAATGAGCCGCACACGCCGCTACCAAGCACAGCGTGGTAGATCTGATCGGTTACGCGATTCTCGTCGGTGATGATCTGCAGCGTGCCGTTCGATAGGGTCACCTCTAAAGGCGCCCAGGCTTGCAGGTTGCGGGTTATGACGTCAGGTGCAGGAGCAGCCGTTGCGGCTGTGCTTGTAAGTGCTAGCGCGGCAATAATCTTTTTCATGGGTTCCTCCCCTTCTTCCAATGAAACGCCGGCCACCTTGGCCGGCGAGCGAAATCCAGTGCGGCGATCTACTTGTCGCCGTTCACTTCATACCGCCCAGCCATCTCAGCGAGGGCATTAACCATATGGCTGGTGTGGGTGCGCTGGGCATCCGACAGGCGGCGATAGTCCGCCAACAGGTGCGATTCATCGGGCGACAGGTCGCCTACCTCTGCCGCCTCACGAAGGCCAGTCAGCACATAGGTCACATCAACGCCCAGCGCTTGGAGCCCGCTCAGATAGCGGATATCCGGCGAGCTGCTTCCAAGTTCGTAGGCTTTTTGAGTGCCACGGCTGACGCCTGCCGCCTGACCAAAATCAGTCTGGTTTTGGCCCAGCCGCTCGCGTTCTTCCCTCAGGCGTTCACCCACACCCGATGCGATGAGCATTTTTTTGATCAAAATAATTTGACTTGAACAGTTTTCTGCCCAAGAATCCCTGTTAGCAAACACGATTAAACACGGATGAACACTATGCACGGCCCGTTATCTCCCGAGCAAGCTCGCGCCAATCTTGAGCGCCAAGGGAAAAGCCTCGCCGCCTTTTGCCGCGAGCATGACTTGAACAGAAATCTGGTCAGCGACCTGTTGAACGGTCGCAAGAAAGGGCGCCGTGGCGAATCGCACCGAGCTGCAGTGCTGCTCGGCATCAAAGACGGCGTGGTGACACAGTAATGGCTACCACCCCCCGTAAAAACCAGAAGCGCAGCGCCGCCGTTCTAGAAACGCGCCGCCAGGTCATGAGCGCGGTGATTGCCGCCTTCCCGGGCGGCCGTGAGTCTGCCGCCGCCCGCCTGGGCCTGCCACTCAAGAAGCTGGACAACCACCTGTACGAGAACGCCGGCAGCCAACCGCTGACCGACGCCCAGGTGCACCAGCTCGAGCAACAGGCCGGCACCGCCTTTCTTGCGGACTACATCTGCCACCTCTACGGCGGCGTGTTCGTGCCCATGCCAGAGCAAGGCGAGCTGGACAACCTGGAGCTGTACGCCCGTGGCCTGAGCACCAGCCAACTGCGCGGCATGGTCGACCAGCTGATCGCCAAGTCGCTCGACGACGGCGTTATCAGCCCGGACGAGGTGCAAGCCATCCTCGCCGCCCACCGCCAGCACATCGCCGCGCGCCACAGCGAAATCACCGCCGTGATCGTGCTGCACAGCAAAGGTGGGGAGGTGTCGTGACGGGTCAGCCCTTGCCGAGCCGCGAGCGTATTTCCTTGAGCGCGGTGGCCACGTCCTCGACGGCGAAGCGGATGTCTTCGGCATTCACGGTGATACGGGGCTGCAACCCGTTCTCAGTGAGGCGCTCTTCCTCGCGTCCATTCATGGCCTTCACCAACACGTCGTGCCGCTCCACGAGTCGCCCGACCAGCCTCTCAACTTCCTTTCGCGTGTGATACCCCATGACCTACCTCAATGACGATGTACGGAAACAGTTGGAGCGCGTGCTGGATAGAGCCCAGCAGCGCCTGGACACCCTACGGCAAACCGTTGCATCCACCAATCCAGACGACAACGGTTCAGCCTTGCGCATCGCCATAGGGGACGCGATGACGCCTCTGCAGATCGCAGCGGAAATAGCAGAACCGTTGACGTAAGGCACTACGAAACACCCGCCTGACCCTGGGGAACCCAGGGCAGGCACAGGACATGATCTAGGCGCTGGATGCGTCGCCATTTAACCGGCCCAGCCGGTGCCGCGACTAGCGGCGGGGAGACAGCTTGAGTACGTACAAACTGGTATGCCCGGCATGCCACGGGAGCATGCGCATCCGTACCAGCGTGGGGCAAACACCGTGCTTCCGCTCCACGTATTACCAGTGCCAGAACGTGGCGTGCGGCGCCACGTTCAGCGGCTCGGTAACGATCGATTATCAGCTCAGCCCGTCCGGCCTTGCACAGCCGCTGATGGTGCTGCCGGTCGCCCCGGCGGTGGAGCGCATGAAGGCCCTGCGCGACAACGCCAAGGCCACGGACCAGATGGACCTGCTTGCGGCACTGGAGGAAGCGGTATGACCCAGCTCGACTACATCGACGCCACCGACTACCGCACCCGCATGCAGGGCTGCGCCCAGGCCTTCATCGAGCAGCACCAGGCCGAACACCTGAGCGGCGACCCACAGTTGTTCGAGCGCACCTGCCTGCACCTGGTGCATGCCCTGGAGGTGCCCTTGTTCATGGCACCGCGCCTGGCGCACCTGGCCCTGAGCCAACACACCCAATAACCCCGTTTTCACCCAGCCCACGCCGTGGGTTTGGGCAAGTTGCGCCCGGAGCACGCCATGCACGTACACATCGAGCTGACCCAACCCATCGCCGAGGCCTGGCTGCAGCGCCTGCGCAGCGAGCTGCGCGAGGGCTTCCAGCAGCATTGGTATGACGATAAATACCGCGACGTGCCAGTCGGCATGCGTAGCGCGCGCATCCTGCAGGACTACCCCGCCCTCGCCGGCCACAAGAAGACCATCGGCGTGCTGCAGGTAGCGCTCAAACAAGCGGAGCAACGCACGTGAAGGCGATGGATAACGCCGTGCGCGCCGAGGTGCTGCGCCGGCTGGAAACCGAATACAACCTGCAGCCAACCAAGGGCACCAAGTACCTGCGCAAGGGCGTGTGCCCCAGTTGCGGCAAGCGGGAGCTGTATTCGCGTAGCGACGAGCCGTGGTTCATCAAGTGCGGCCGCGAGAGCAAGTGCGGCGAGCAGTGGCACATCAAGGAGCTGTACGAGGATCTGTTCGACGACTGGAGCACTCGCGCGCCGGCCACCGATGCTGCGCCCAATGCCTCGGCCGACAGCTACCTGCAGTTCGCTCGCGGCTTCGACCTGGCGCTGATCAAGGGCTGGTACACCCAGGAGAACTTCTGGAGCCGCGAGGCCGGCGCCGGTAGCGCAACCGTGCGCTTCGCCCTGGAGCACGGTGGTTACTGGGAACGGCTGATTGACCGCCCGCACCGCTTTGGCAAGCAGAAGGCGCGCTTCGCCCCAGGCAAGTCGCCCAAGGGCTACTGGTGGTGCCCGCCGTGTGTGGACCTGTCCGAGGTAAAGGAGCTGTGGATAGTCGAGGGTATCTTCGACGCTATCGCCCTCACCCACCATGGCATCGCCGCCGTGTCGGCCATGAGCTCGGGCGCCTTCCCGTTCGAAGCCCTCAAGGAACTAGCCCGCAACCGCGGCGGCAAGCTGCCGGCACTGGTGTGGGCGCTGGATAACGAGCCCGGCGCACGCCGCTACATTCGCAAGCATGCCGCCATGGCCCGCGAGCTGGGCTACAACTGCAACGCGGCGCAGATCCCCCAGCGGGACCGCAAGGTGGACTGGAACGACCTGCACCAGCGCTGGCAATTCATCGACAACGCCGAGCAACGTGCGGACCGCATCCACCGCGATATCGAGGAAGCCCGCTACCACGGCTCCCTGCTACTGGCCGAGACCGCCGCCGAGAAAGGCGTGCTCATGTACGAATGGCGCGAACGCTACGAATTTCACTTCGTCTTCGAGAACCGCCTGTACTGGTTCAAGATGGACCTGGAGAAATTCAACAAGGCCATGCAGCAGCTGGAGGGCTCAGACCGCCACGAAGACCAGTTGCTCGACGACAAGCAGCGCCGCGAAAAGGCGCTGCGCCAGTGCGGCGGCGTGGTGGAGATCGCCAACTGCTACCCCGAGGCGCTGTACTTCCAGCGCAACGAGGTCACGGACGAATCCTGGTATTACTTCCGGGTGGACTTCCCGCACGACGAACCCACCGTGCGCAACACCTTCACCGGCGGCCAGGTGGCGGCTGCCAGCGAGTTCAAGAAGCGCCTGCTGGGCATGGCCGCCGGCGCGGTGTTCACCGGCAGCGGCGCCCAGCTCGACAAGATCATGCGCGACCAGCTGTTCGGCCTGAAAACCGTACAAACCATCGATTACGTGGGCTACAGCCGCGAGCACGGCTGCTACGTGTTCGGCGACCTGGCGGTGCGCAATGGCCAGCTTGAGCGCGTGAACGCCGAGGATTACTTCGAGTTCAAGAAGCTGCGCCTGAAAACGCTGCAGAAGTCGATCCGCATGGAGATCAACGGCGACGCCCACGACTACCGCACGGAGTGGCTCGACTGGCTGTGGCTATGCTTCGGCGCTCAGGGCCTGGTGGCCCTGACCTACTGGTTCGGCTCGCTGTTCGCCGAGCAGATCCGCGCCGAATTTCAGTCTTTCCCGTTCCTGGAGGTGACCGGCGAGGCCGGCGCGGGCAAGTCCACACTGCTGATGTTCCTCTGGAAGCTGCTCGGCCGGCAGGACGAAGAAGGCGACGACCCGCTCAAGATGACCAAGGCCGGCCTGCGCCGCTGGCTGAGCCAGACGGCCAACATGCCGGTGGTGGTGCTCGAGGCCGACCGTAGCGACCCCGAGGGTGGCCAAGGCAAGGCCTTCGACTTCGACCAGTTCAAGCCGCTGTACAACGGCCGCGGCCTGGGCCTGACCGGGGTGAAGAACGGCGGCAACGACACCAACGCGCCGCCCTTCCGCGCTTCCCTGGTGTTCAGCCAGAACGCTACGGTCGCAGCCTCCGAGGCAATCCTCACGCGCATCGTCAAGCTGCACTTCATGCGCCCCACCGTCACCAGTGCCAGCCGCGCCGCGGCGGACAACCTCAACCACCTGCAGGCCAGCGACGTGAGCCACTTCCTGCTGCTGGCCACCAAGGCCGAACAGAAGGTGCTGGAGGTGTTCCGCGAGCAGGTGAAGGTGCACGAGCAAACGCTGCGCGCCATGCGCGAAATCCGCGTGGAGCGAATCATCAAGAACCACGCGCAGATGCTCGCCCTGCTCGATGCGCTGCGCCTGGTGCTGCCCATCACCGACGAGCAACTGCGCACCACCCGCGAAGAGCTGCTGGCCATGGCACTGGACCGCCAGGGCGCCATCAACGCGGACCCGGACGAAGTGCGCACCTTCTGGGACGTGTACGAGTACCTGCAGTCGCTCAGCGATGACCCGGTGGTGAACCACAGCAAGAAGCCGGACCTGATCGCCATCAACCTCAACGAATTCGCCGAGCGCGCCGCCGAGCACAAACAGAAGCTGGCCGACGTGGCCACCCTGCGCACGCTGCTCAAGCTCAGCCGCTCACGCCCTTGCCTGGACACCAACCGCGCCGTCGACAGCGCCGTGCGCAGCGCCTTCAACCAGCGCAACCCGCTCGCCCAACGCCCAGCCACCGTGAAGTGCTGGGTGTTCAAGGCGTAACACCGCCCAGGCGCTGCAACGCCCGGGCAACAACCCCAAAGGAGAAGCACCATGCAAAACCAACAAACCCCGAAATGGCTGGAGCTGTTCACCACCGCGTTCGGCGCCAAGGGCCTCGTCGCCCTGGCCTGGTGGGCCGGCGCCTACCACGCCGAGCGCATCCGCAACCTGCAGGGCACGTACCCCATCCTGCAGATCAACGGTGACGCGGGCAGCGGCAAAACGACCCTGGTCGACAACCTGTGGCGGCTGTCCGGCAAGCCCGCAGACACCGTCTTTCAGACCAACGCGACCTTTGCCGCACTGATCAGCAAACTGGCTAAGGCGGTCAACCGGCCTGTCGTCGTCGACGAGTCCGAACGCCCAGCCCCTGGATACGAGCCACCGTTCGAAGCCTGCTATGAAGCGGGCACCGTACTGCGCAGGTGGGCGGTCATGGGGGAACCAGAGTCAAGGGAGGTCAGCTTTCGCGGCGCGCTCGCCATCGTCGGTGGCGATCACCCGGTGCTGCGCTCGCGCTCCATCGCGCTGGATCTGGATAGCTCGGCACGCACCGCTGACAACCAGGCCGCAGTACAGGCGCTCTACGCGCTGCACATCAGCGACCTCGCTGAGTTCCTGACCAAGGTGCAGCAGCACCAGGACATGGCCGTCTTCTGCATGGGCAAGGCCGAAGCGCTGGCCTACGAGCTGGCCGACCAGGTGAATGCGCAGCTCAAGATCCGCGACGCCCGCAATCACGCCCAACTGATCGCCCTGCTCGACTTCCTCGACATCCTGTTCCACGTCCCGGCCGCCGCCCTGGAAGCGGCGAAAGCTCACGTACGCGTGATGGCCTGGCACACCGTTGGCCGCACTCGCGGCCCGATCGAGGACTGAGCCATGAACGACGAAACCCCAAGCAGCGTCATCGCCACCCTGATCGGCAGCGGCATCGCCCTGCTGCTGCTCGCCGCCGGCGCCAACGCCACCCCCGACCTGCTGCTGGCCCTCACCCACTGACCCAACCGCCCAGGCGCTGCAACGCCTGGGCGACACCCGAAGGAGAAGCACCATGCTCAACCTGGAACTGGCCATGGCCTTTGAAGACTGGGCAAAGCCCCGCGGCTACGACATGCAGCGTAACCCTGCAGACCAGCAGTTTTACAACGTCGAAACACGAGCTGCATGGCTCGGATTCGAAGCGGCACACGGCCCGGACGGCTGCCGCCCCTATGGCCAGCAGCTGTATGCGGTGATCAAAAAGTCCAGCCAGTACGCTCACCAGGGCGACAAGTTATTTCCCGTGCGCGTGGCTGCGGCGCCCTACGGCGACTACATCGTGCACGGCGGCGTGGGCGGCGTGTACCGCAAGAAGGACGTGGATTTCTACGTGATCGAGGACGGCAAGCAATACCGCCTCAGCTGACACCGGCCAGACCGGAAAAGAGCGGCGCCGGGGGCTGCAACCCCCGACGCCAACCACCCCAAAGGAGAAGCACCATGCAAGCACATCAACCCCAAGGCGGCGGCGCAGAGCCTACCACACCGCCAGCCCGCACCAGGCCCCCACTCGCCGGCAGCCGCCTGGATATGTCCAGCATCTGCGACATCTGCGGCAAGGCCCGCTCCACCCGTAAACACGCCAAGTGCAGCCGCATCCGCCAGAAGATGAAAGACGCCTACTGGCAAACTCACATGGCCGAGCAAGCCGCGAAGAAACAGGCCAAGCAGGAGCGCCGCCGTTATGCGCGCTAGCGATCCATAGGGCGGCTAGAACACCGTCAAATTCATTCTAGGCCCGGCAACGGGCCGCACTCATTTGCGGCCCATAGACTGGGCTTTTAGGCTTTTCCCGAGGCACCAATGGCAGACGGCGTTGAAGTACGCGGCAACCGCGTGCGTGTGTATTTTCGGTACGAGGGCGAGCTCTGCCGTGAGCCAATCCCCGGTACCGCGACCAAGGCAGTGATAGCAAACGCTGAACGTCTGGTCGGCATCATCAACTACGAAATCGCATCGGGCACCTTCAGCTACGCCCGGCATTTCCCCAACTCACCCAGGCTGGTAGGTAATACCTTGGGGCACTTTATGGACCTATGGTTGGATATCAAGCGCAACGAAATGGCGCCGTCAGGCTTCCGCACCTACAAGAGCAAGCTGGAGAACCATATCCGCCCACGCTGGGGCTCACACCAGGCCGACATGATCGACCACCTGGACCTGCAAGCCTGGCTGCAAAAGGAACTGCTTCCGAAGCTGCACAACAAGACGGTCCGCGAAATCCTGAACATCATGCGGCAGGTGTACGTGATCTACAGGACCCGTAACCGATCAGCCCACGACCCAACTGAGGGTCTGACCGTTCGCCTGCCAGACCCTGACGAAGCAGACCCATTTACGCGCAATGAGATCCGGGACATCCTGCAAGGCCCGTCAGAACGCCAGCAGGAACTGAATCTGGCTCAATTCATGATCTGGGCAGGCCCAAGGGTGTCCGAGGCAATATCGCTCGCCTGGGAGGACGTGGACTTGAAGAACGGCACGGTGAAGTTTCGGCGCTCACAGGTGCGCGGCCATTACAAGGTGACGAAAACCCGGCGATCAACACGTGAGGTGCGCCTGCTGCGGCCAGCGCTGGAGGCACTGCTGGCCCAACGGAGATTCACGGAGAAGTGCCGACCGGTGCAAATCGAGGTCACCGACCGGGACAACAAGACGAAGAAGCGACAAGCGGTGCGGTTCGTCTTCCACTGCACCACCACAGGCGCCGCTCACTCAAGCTCAGACATGCTGCTCAAAGGCTTCTGGAAGCCGCACCTGCATGCGGTGGGCGTTCGCTACCGTGGGCCGAACAACTGCCGGCATACCTACGCGAGCCAACTGCTGAGCACCGGCGCGGTGCCGGTGGACTGGATCGCCGAGCAGATGGGCCACACCTCTACCGCCATGATCTGGCGCCACTACGGCAAATGGATCAACCGCGACGGTGCCGACATGATCGGCATTCTGGAGCGCGACTTGGAGCTGTAAATCGCCCCGCCAGAAACGACAAAAGGCAGCCTTCGCAGGCTGCCTTTTTCGTTCGCTGTTCCCAAAGTGTTCCCAAATCCGTTCCCAATTTAGGGTAGATCGGTCTACAGCCCTTTGAAATCAGCTACTTACATGGTGCGGACGGAGAGACTCGAACTCTCACGCCTTGCGGCGCTGGAACCTAAATCCAGTGTGTCTACCAATTCCACCACGTCCGCGTGGTAATACATTTTCCAAACAAAAACGCCAGGCTTTTTAGGGCCTGGCGTTTTCAGAATATGGGGTGGACGAAGGGGATCGAACCCTCGACACCAGGAGCCACAATCCTGTGCTCTACCAACTGAGCTACGCCCACCATATTGCTTTACTGCTTACTTGTGCCGACACACCTAGTGGCGCACCCGGCAGGACTCGAACCTGCGACCATCCGCTTAGAAGGCGGATGCTCTATCCAGCTGAGCTACGGGCACTTATCCATCCACCATAGCAGACTTCAAGCTTCGACCAGCGCAACCACTTTCGTCGCTGCTCTTGCCGCCTCACCCTGTGAGGTGCTGTGCTCGCCAAGTGGTGCGCATCTTATAGAGGCACCCTGAAGGCGTCAACACCCAAATCGAAAAAAATTCAGTTAGATAAAGGAGTTACACCAAATCTGCGTTCTGCCGCCTTTGCCCTTCCTTAATGCCATGCGAGAATGCGCGTCCTTTTTTCTCCCTTTCGATGGTTAACCAAGCGCAATGACCGCACAACTGATAGATGGCAAAGCGATTGCCGCCAATATCCGCCAGCAGATCGCCCAGCGCGTCGCCGAACGACGCGAGCAGGGGCTGCGCGCACCCGGCCTGGCAGTGATCCTGGTCGGCAGCGACCCCGCCTCTCAGGTTTATGTCGCGCACAAGCGCAAGGATTGCGAGGAAGTCGGCTTCATCTCCCGCGCTTATGATCTGAGCGCCGAAACCAGCCAGGACGAATTGCGCGACCTGATCGACTCGCTCAACGAAGACGCCAGCATCGACGGCATCCTGCTTCAGTTGCCGCTGCCGGCCCACCTGGATGCTTCGCTTCTGCTCGAGCGTATTCGCCCGGACAAGGACGTGGACGGCTTCCATCCCTACAACATCGGCCGCCTGGCGCAGCGCATGCCACTGCTGCGCCCCTGTACGCCGAAGGGCATCATGACCCTGCTGGCCAGCACCGGCCAGGATCTCTATGGCATGCACGCGGTGGTGGTAGGCGCCTCGAACATCGTCGGCCGCCCGATGGCCATGGAACTGCTGCTGGGCGGCTGCACGGTGACGGTCACCCATCGCTTCACCAAGGACCTGGCCGGCCACGTGGCACAGGCCGATATCGTCGTGGTCGCCGCAGGCAAGCCGGGCCTGGTCAAGGGCGAGTGGGTCAAGGAAGGCGCGATCGTCATCGACGTCGGCATCAACCGTCAGGCCGATGGCAAGCTGATCGGCGACGTGGTCTACGAGACCGCCCTGCCCCGCGCCGGCTGGATCACCCCGGTGCCCGGCGGCGTTGGCCCGATGACCCGCGCCTGCCTGCTGGAAAACACCCTGCACGCCGCGGAGCACCTGCACGCCTGACGCTCTGTGCTAGCTGCAAGAACGGCGCCCAGGTGGCGCCGTTTTCATTTCAGCCCAGTGAGCGTGTGGCGCCCTGGGGTTTGCGCACGAACCACAGCACCCGGCTGACGCCTCGGGTAACGGCCACATAGCCCAGGCGCAGGCTTTCGTCCGCTATCGCCTGGTCGTAGCTGTTGGCGAAGAAGCCACAGTAGGCATATAGCGCGTTACGCAGTGGATGAGGCGTAGGCGGCAGGCAGTCGTCGACGATGATCGCCACCTCGGCCTGCAGCCCCTTGGCGCGGTGAATGGTATAGGCCTTTACCGGCAACTTGCGGTCGAGACCGGCCTGAACGTCCTTCAGGGTGTCATTGCGGCGCCCCAGTAGCAGCACCGCGGTGCGCTCTCTGGAGCCGATGTCACGCGCATAGGCGCATTGCGCTGCGATGGCCCGCTGCAGCTCACCCATGTCACGGGCCAGGTCGAACGGCGTCATCAACTTCACGCCATGGCCGCCCGCCGGTGTGGGGCGGATCGGCGTGGTCACCTTGTCCTGCTTGAAGGCCACGGCGTCGAGTATGGACTCTGCGTCGCGAATCACCGGCTCGATGGAACGATAATTGGCTTGCAGCAACAGCACCGCACTCTTGCCCTTGCCTTTGCTCGGAAAGTGCCGATCGAAGGCCATGAACAGCTCCGGGGAACTGCCCCGCCAACCATAGATCGACTGCCAGTCATCACCGATGGCCATCAGGCTGACAGCCGTGGCCGTGCCGGCCAGGCGCCGGTGCAGTGCCTGCAGCCATTGCACGATCTGCGGCGAGATGTCCTGGAATTCATCGATCAGCAGATGGGAGAAGCCCTGCAGCGCCTCCGCACTCAAACGCCCATCAGCCTCATCGAGCATGTGCGTCAGCTGCTGGAAGGCGCCATTGAAGGTCATCAGCCCTTGCTGGCTCAGTTGGCCACCAAAGGCCTTCCAGAATGCCTGCAACGCCAGGAGAAAGGTTCGCTCGGCTGGCGAGCAGGCCAGCGCGGCTACCGTCATCCGCTCGATGGGTATGCCGATGCTCTCGATGAAACCGGCCTGGGCGTAGAACACCTCGAACAGCGGCGCGGCATGCAGCTCACCCGCCAGCCGGAACGGGTCCATGGGCGCCTTCGGCAACGCCTTTTGCGGATCGGGCAGCGGGGAGCCGAGCAGCTCGTGAACCCAGCCGCGGAAAGTCGGGTCATCGGCATAGCAGGCCTGATAAGCATCCTTGAGCAGGCGTGTTTGTGCAGACCCCAGACGCCCTCCCCCCAATGGGTTGTCCGGCTCGCTCGCCGACGCGCGTTTATCACCCAACTGCTCGAACCAGGCGGGATTGCCCAGAACCTGGCGCGCCAGCACGCCCATCGCGGAATGAAAGGTACGGACGCACGGGCCGACATCCGCCGAGAACTGCCAGAAGCCGAGCACGCTCACCAGTCGTTCACGCAGCTCGGCGCAGGAGGCGTTGGTAAAGGAAATCACCGTCAATCGTTCAGGCTCGACATTCAGGTGACAGAGCATGAACACCACCCGCAGCACCAGGGTGGTCGACTTGCCTGAACCCGCTCCGGCGAAGATCCGCGTCAGCGGCTGGCGACAGAGAATCATCGCCCACTGCTCGTCGGATGGCGCGCCGATAACGCCCGCCGCGACGGCCCGCGCCAAGGTCTCGCGCATCGCCTGCTCCTGGGCTGCGGTTACCTTGATCGCCGCTGACGAGTAGATGCCGGCGCTAGCGCGCCTTACCGGCTTTTTTGTTGCCGGCTCTCCCTTGGCTTTGTCAGCGCTCACCCGCTTGGCAGCGCGTTTTGTTGCTGCGCTCTTCTTCTGCGCCAGCGGCTTCTTCGCCGCGACCTTTGCGCGCTCGGAAGCAGCCTGCTTCTCGGCCTCGAGGTAGGCGGCGGTACGCGGGAAGTAGCGAGTCAGGGCACTGGAGAGCAGCAGTTTGTAGCGGGTCAGCATGGGGTTTCCGTGGTGATGTCTGGAAATGAAAAGACCGCGTTAGCGGCCTTTTGGGTGCTGCGGGCGATTATTCGGCGAGGCGCCAGGTGGTGCCGCCCTTGCCATCTTCGAGCACCACGCCGAGCGCAGTGATCTGGTCACGGATGCGGTCACTCTCTGCCCAGTTCTTGTCGGCACGGGCCTGCAGGCGCGCAGCGATCAGCGCCTCGACCTCGGCAGCGTCGACCTTACCTTCGGCACCGGCCTTGAGGAAGGCATCCGGCTCCATTTGCAACACACCGAGCAGGCCGGCCAGCGCCTTGAGCTGAGCCGCCAAACCGGCAGCCGCCTGCACATCCGACTCGCGCAGGCGATTGATCTCGCGAATCATCTCGAACAGCACGGCGCAGGCTTCGGGCGAGTTGAAGTCGTCGTCCATAGCCGCGGCAAAGCGCTCGACGAACACCTCGCCACCAGCAGCTTCGGCACTCGGCAACCCTTTGAGGCCATTGTAGAAACGCTCCAGAGCGCCCTTGGCTTCACGCAGGCTCTCTTCCGAGTAGTTGATCGGACTGCGGTAATGGCTGGATACCAGCAGGTAGCGCACCACCTCCGGGTGGTACTTCTCCAGCACCTCGCGAATGGTGAAGAAGTTGCCCAGGCTCTTGGACATCTTCTCGCCATCCACGCGCACCGCGCCGGCATGCATCCAGGCATTGGCGTACTGCTTGCCGGTGGCTGCCTCGCTCTGCGCGATTTCGTTCTCGTGGTGCGGGAACACCAGATCCGGGCCGCCGCCATGAATGTCGAAGGTCTCGCCCAGGCAGCAGGTGGACATCACCGAGCACTCGATGTGCCAGCCCGGCCGGCCCTTGCCCCACGGCGACTCCCAGCTCGGCTCGCCCGGCTTGGCGGCTTTCCACAGCACGAAGTCCAGCGGGTCTTCCTTGATTTCATCAACCTCGATGCGCGCACCGATCTTCAGTTCGTCGATCTTGCGACGCGACAGCTTGCCGTAGGTTTCGAACTTGGTGACGCGGTAATACACGTCGCCATTGCCCGGCGCGTAGGCGTAGCCCTTGTCGATCAGGGTCTGGATCATCTGGTGCATGCCGGTGATATGCCCGGTGGCGCGCGGCTCGATGTCCGGGCGCAGCACGTTCAGGCGGCCTTCGTCCTCGTGCATCGCCGCGATCATACGCTCGACCAGCGCCTCGAACGGCTCGCCGTTTTCGTTGGCACGCTTGATGATCTTGTCGTCGATGTCGGTGATGTTGCGCACGTAGGTCACGTCATAGCCGCGATGGCGCAGCCAGCGAGTGACCACGTCGAATGCGACCATCACCCGGGCGTGGCCGATGTGGCAGAAGTCGTACACGGTCATGCCGCACACGTACATACGCACCTGATTACCGATCAGCGGCTTGAGCGGTTCCTTGACCTTGCTCAGGGTGTTGTAGATGGAAAGCGCCATTACTGACCCCAGGAGTCACGTAGGGTGACGGTGCGGTTGAACACCAATGCGTCCGGTTTGGAGTCCTTGTCGAGGCAGAAGTAGCCTTCGCGCTCGAACTGGAAGCGGTCGTCGGCGCCGGCCTGGGCCAGCGACGGCTCGGCACGGCAGCCGGTGAGCACCACCAGGGATTCGGGGTTGATGTTGTCGAGGAAGCTGCCGCCCTCTTCGGCCTTCTCCGGGTTGGCCGAGCGGAACAGACGATCGTACAGGCGCACTTCGCACTCGACGCTCTCGGCAGCCGGCACCCAGTGGATCACGCCCTTGACCTTGCGGCCTTCCGGGTTCTTGCCCAGGGTGTTCTCGTCATAGGAGCAACGCAGCTCGACGATGTTGCCGGCGGCGTCCTTGATGGCTTCGTCGGCGCGAATCACGTAGCTGCCGCGCAGGCGCACTTCACCACCGGGAATCAGGCGCTTGTAGCCATCCGGCGGAGTTTCTTCGAAGTCGCTGGCGTCGATGTAGATCTCGCGGGAGAACGGCAGCACGCGGGTGCCCATGTCCTGCTTGGGATGACGCGGCAGCTCCAGGTTCTCGACCTGGCCCTGCGGATAGTTGCTGATCACCACCTTGAGCGGCTTGAGCACGCACATGGCGCGCGAGGCGTTGGCATCCAGGTCTTCGCGGATGGCGAATTCCAGCATGCCGATATCCACCAGGCCGCCGGCGCGGTTGACGCCGATCATGTCGCAGAAGGTGCGGATCGATGCCGGCGTATAGCCGCGGCGGCGGTAGCCCGAGAGCGTCGACATGCGCGGGTCGTCCCAGCCGTTGACGTGCTTCTCGTCGACCAGCTGCTTGAGCTTGCGCTTGCTGGTGATGGTGTAGTTCAGGTTCAGCCGGGCGAACTCGTACTGACGCGGCTGCGCCGGCACCGGCAGGTTGGCCAGGAACCATTCGTACAGCGGGCGGTGATCCTCGAACTCCAGGGTGCAGATCGAGTGGGTCACGCCTTCGATGGCATCGGACTGGCCATGGGTGAAATCGTAGCTCGGGTAGATGCACCACTTGTCACCGGTCTGGTGATGGTGAGCATGGCGAATGCGATAGAGGATCGGGTCGCGCAGGTTCATGTTGCGCGAGGCCATGTCGATCTTGGCGCGTAGCGAGCGGGCGCCATCCGGGAACTCGCCGGCCTTCATGCGGGCGAACAGGTCGAGGTTCTCTTCCACGCTGCGCTCGCGGTACGGGCTGTCCTTGCCGGGGGTGTTCAGGGTGCCGCGGTATTCGCGGGCCTCGTCCGGGGTCAGGTCGTCGACATAGGCTTTGCCGGCCTTGATCAGCTCGACGGCCCAGTCGTGCAACTGGTCGAAGTAGTTGGACGCGTAGCGCTCCTCACCGGCCCACTCGAAGCCCAGCCAGCGGACGTCGTCCTTGATGGCGTCGATGTATTCCTGGTCTTCCTTGGCCGGGTTGGTGTCGTCGAAACGCAGGTTGCACGCGCCACCGAATTCCTGGGCCAGGCCGAAGTTCAGGCAGATCGACTTGGCGTGACCGATGTGCAGGTAGCCGTTGGGCTCCGGCGGGAAACGGGTGATGATCTTGGTGTGCTTGCCAGCGTCCAGATCGGCCTGAACGATGGGCAGCAGGAAGTTGGCGGCTTTTTCGACGGTGGGCTTGCTCATGGTGTCCTTAGCGCGTGGATTGCGGCACAGGGTAGGCCGACTAAAACAAAGCGCTTATCATAGCCCAAGCTGTCAACCCCCTGACAGGCCTTGGTGCCTGCTCACTGACCTTCGGGCAGCTTTAAAGCCCCGGTCAGCCTGAAGCGGCCCGCGTTTTTCTCGACAGAGCGATTAACCACATGATCAAGCTGCACACCAACCACGGCGTCATCACCCTCAAACTGTTCGAAGACAAGGCGCCGGAAACCGTCGCCAACTTCAAGGAATACGTGAAGAGCGGCCACTACGACGGCACCGTGTTCCACCGCGTGATCGGCAACTTCATGATCCAGGGCGGCGGTTTCGAGCCGGGCATGAAGCAGAAGCCGACTCGCTCGCCGATCAAGAACGAAGCCAACAATGGCCTCTCCAACAAGACCGGCACCGTGGCCATGGCCCGTACCATGGAACCGCACTCGGCCAGCGCGCAGTTCTTCATCAACGTCGCCGACAACACCTTCCTCGACCACAGCGCGCCGACCGTACAGGGCTGGGGCTACGCGGTGTTCGGTGAAGTGGTCGAAGGCCTGGACGTGGTCGAAGCCATCAAGGGTGTGTCCACCACCATGAAGTCCGGCCACCAGGACGTTCCAGCCGACGACGTGATCATCGAGAAGGCCGAGATCGTCGAGTGATCCTGCTGATCTCCGACCTGCATCTTGAAGAGGAGCGCCCGGACATCAGCCGGGCGTTCTTGCATTTTCTCGACACCCGGGCGCGCCAGGCCGAGGCGCTGTACATCCTGGGCGATTTTTTCGAAGTGTGGATCGGCGACGATGCCATGACGCCGTTCCAGCGAGGTATCGCCGAGGCTCTGCAGCGCCTCGGCGACGGCGGCACGCGCATCTACTTGATGCACGGCAACCGCGATTTTTTGCTTGGCAAGGCGTTCTGCCGCGAGGCGGGCTGCACCCTGCTCGGCGATCCCCACATGGTGACCCTGAATGGCGAAAAGGTCCTGCTGATGCATGGCGACAGCCTGTGCACCCTGGATGTGGGCTACCAGAAGATGCGCCGCCTGCTGCGCAACCCGCTGAGCCTGTTCATCCTGCGCAATCTGCCGCTCAACAGCCGCCACAAGCTGGCGCGCAAACTGCGTTCGGAAAGCCGCTCGCAGACACGCATGAAGGCCAGCGACATCGTCGACGTCACGCCCGAGGAAGTACAGCGGGTGATGGCGCAATACGGTGTGCAGACGCTGATCCACGGCCATACCCACCGCCCTGCCGTGCATGAGCTACAGGTCGATGGTCAGCCGGCCAGGCGCATCGTGCTCGGCGACTGGGACAAGCAGGGCTGGGCGCTGCAGATCGACGAGAACGGCTTCAACCAGACCCCTTTCGCTCTGGACTGAGATCACAGGTAGCCCGGCGTTGAGCGACGCGATACCCGGGATTTTCTGCGATGAATCCCGCCTACGCCTGCGGAACACCGCTGTGGAAGCGAAACTCGCTGTCGGGCGACTCGATCAGTTCCTGCTCCACCGCCCTCACCCGCTCGATCACCTGTTCAACGTCGGCGGCATCGCCATACTGGTACGCCAATTTCAGGTAGCCCTGAAAATGCCGGGCCTCGCTTTTCAACAGGCCGTAGTAGAACTTGCCCAGTTCTTCGTCCAGATGCGGCACGATCGCCTCGAAGCGCTCGCAGCTACGCGCCTCGATGAAGGCGCCGACCACCAAGGTGTCGACCAGCTTCTGCGGCTCATGATTACGCGTCACCTTGCGCAGCCCCGAAGCGTAGCGTGCCGCGGATACCGGACGCAGGCCGATCTTGCGGCGCTTCATGATGCGCAGCACCTGCTCGTGATGTACCAGCTCCTCACGGGCCAGGCGCGACATCATGTTGATCAGATCGACATGGCAGCTGTACTTGGCCATCAGGCTCAGCGCTGTACTGGCCGCCTTGAATTCGCAATTCTTGTGGTCGATCAGCATGATGTCCTGATTGGCCAGCGCTGCTTCGACCCAGGCCTGGGGCGTGCGGCAGCCGAGGAATTCATGGATTTCCGGCAGGCTCGGCGTGGCGCTGCGGCGGCCGGTAGCGGGTGACTGATCTGAAACTGTGACGGGAGATGACACGTGCATGGCCCATGAGCAACGAAAAGAGAAAAGCCCGAAACGCCTGCCCACCAGGAGGCGGTACAGGCAGCGCCAGGCATCAAGCCGGCCATTATAAGGCCGCCGACGGCAACCACCAGCCGCCGGGTTTGATACCGATCAAGAACTTGCTGCGAAAGCACCCTCTATATTGATAACCATCGCCGCACGCAGAGGAACACGCCATGCAAGCCATCCGCAGCATTCTCGTGGTCATCGAGCCGGAACACGCCGACACCCTGGCGCTCAAGCGCGCCAAACTGATCGCCGGGGTCACGCAATCCCACTTGCATCTGCTGATCTGCGACGAGTCGGTGGATCACAGCGGGCATCTGCGTCAGCTATGCAATGCGTTGCAGCAGGATGGTTACAGTGTCAGCGCCCAGCAGGCCTGGCGCGGCAGCCTGCACGACACCATCGCCCATGCCCAGCAGACCGAAGGTTGTGGCCTGGTGATCAAGCAGCATCGCCCTGACAATCCCCTCAAGAAAGCGCTGCTGACGCCCGATGACTGGAAGCTGCTGCGCTATTGCCCCTGCCCGGTGCTACTGGTGAAAACCCTGACGCCCTGGAGCGGCGGCACTGTGCTGGCGGCGGTCGACGTGGGCAACATCGACGGCGAGCACCGCGCGCTGCACACCCTGATCATCGAGCATGGCTACGACATCGCCAAGCTGGCCAAGGCCGAGCTGCACGTGCTCAGCGCCCATCCATCGCCCATGCTGACCGCCGCGGATCCGACCTTCCAGTTGCGCGATACCGTGGAGGAGCGCTATCGCCAGGAATGCGAGGCGTTTCAGAACACCTACGATATCGATGACGAGCACCTGCATATCGCCGAAGGCCCGGCCGATGTGCTGATCCCCAAACTCGCCCACGAGCTGCACGCAGCGGTGACGGTGATTGGCACGGTGGCGCGCACCGGTTTCAGCGGCGCGCTGATCGGCAATACCGCCGAGGTGATTCTCGACACACTGGAGAGCGACGTGCTGGTGCTAAAGCCCGACAGCATCGTCGAGCATCTCGAGCAGCGCCTCGTCGAAGGCTGATCAGCCGCGCGGTGGCTGGCGCGGTTTGCTGCGCAGGGGGTCGAGCAGTGCCGACAGGCCGTTGTGGTCGATCTCCTGCATCAAGGCCAACAACTGGCCGATCTCGCCTTTCGGAAAGCCTTCCCGGGCGAACCAGTTGAGGTAGTGGCCCGGCAGGTCGGCAATCAGCCGCCCCTTGTACTTGCCGAAGGGCATCTCGCGGCTTACCAACAATTTCAGGTCTTCGGGTTTCATCGCATCGGCCGTGAGGATCAACTGGGCGCAACATTATGCCGCAAGCGCTGGGGTCTGTTACCGCTTCACGCACGGCCGCGCTGAAACGGCAACAGGCCCTTGCCGGTTGGGCCGATGGCTCAACTCAGGTAAGCTGCGCGCCGTTCACTTCTGCAGGTACTCATCATGATTATCAAGGCACTGCGCCTGGGCCTCGGCCAACTGATCGTCCTCGGCGACATCGCCACCCGCCCGGCCAAGATGAAGCGCGCGCCCGAGGCGCAGGCTGCGGTCGAACAGGCCGCCGGCAACCTGGCGCTGTATCAGTTCAAGGCCTGCCCATTCTGCGTGAAGATTCGCCGCAAGCTGCATGCCCTCAACGTACCCGTAGCGCTGCGCGATGCCAAGAACGATGCCGCAGCCCGCAGCGATCTGGAGAGCCAGGGTGGCAAGATCCAGGTGCCTTGCTTGCGCATCGAAGAAAACGGCCAGAGCACCTGGCTGTACGAATCCAAGGCCATTGCAGCCTATCTGGAACAGCGCTTCGCGGCGTAACGCCGGTAGCCCGGCGTTACGCCGCGAAGCGAAAGCCGGGGAAGCCCCGCAAGCGTCGCGGCGACATTGATCGGAAAGACAAAGGCGCAGCCGGAAACCACTCCAGCCGCGCCTTGCTCTTACTGCATTACCGCAACCTTGCCGACCATGCCGGCCTGGTAATGCCCGGCGATCAGGCAAGCGAAGTCGAAGGTGCCCGCCCGGTCGAACGTCCAGGTCACCTCACCCTCCTCACCTGGCTGCACGTGCAGCATGTCCATGCCGGTATGCGCCATGTTCGGCTGCCGCAACATCATGGCAGCGTGCTCATCCAGTTGCGCCTTGTCGCCCAGCACGAACTCGTGCAGCAGTTGCCCGTCGTTGTGCAGCACCAGCCGCACCGTTTCCCCGGCCTTGACCTCCAGCCGATCCGGCACGAAACGCATCTGATCGTTCATGCGGATGTGCACGGTGCGCGTGGCCTTGGCAGCATCTGCAGGAACTCCCCAGGGCTTCTGTGCGGCGTCTTGCGTAGCGTGGCCGGCACCATGGCCGCCAGCATGCTCATGCTCGGCAGCGTCGAGCACTGGCGCTTGGAGCAGCGCGGCAAGCGCCAGGCTGCTGATAAGGGTTGTGGTTTTGCGCATCTTGTTTGCCTCGTTGGCTCGTCATCGGCGTGCACGACAGCACGCGGGTCACCTGACGGGCGTTATTGCCGGCAGGTGGCGTTTCGCGGAAATGATTCAGCCGATGAGTGCGCGAGGGGGCCGATCCGGGGTGTCGGCAATGTGCTCGAGGAAATGTTGATGCCAGGCAGCCTGCGGCCGATACAGCGGCAACCGCGTGGCCGAGAGCACGCCAGGGCTCAAGGCGACCACGCCGACGCAGAACACGCAAAGGCTGCAGGCCGCGTGCCCGGGCGCCTTCTGCTTGGCGGGCTGCTGATGATGAGCACAATCCGCGTCGCACGAATGCGTATCACCCGAGAGATGCATGGCATGACCGTGACCGCCGATCGAAAGCGCCATGCCCGCCTGCATGCCGACCGCGGCGATGCCCTGGGCGGGCAAGGCCAGCGCCAGCAGGCAGAGCAGCAGGATGCGAAGCGGACGGCAAGACATCGGATACCGAGCAGGCAATGACAGACAGAGCCCGATTATGCCCAACTTGCAGCCGCGCGACTAACAGGTCGTTGAAAAACGTAGGCGAGGCAAGTTCTTCAGCAGCCCGCTAGTGCCGATGCGCCCGGCCGACATGAGAAACATCCTTCTCGGCGTGCAGCGTATCGCTGGTACTGAGTTGCCGGATGATCTCGCACGGCGATGATTGCTGATCCGCCAGGCAGCTGTTGCGCAGCTCGACCAGTTGCTCCTGCAGCGACTGCAGGCTGGCGATCCGCGCGTTGACGTGCTCGATATGCTCGTCGATCAGGCTGTTGATGGCCTCGCAGTTTTCCGCTGGCCGGCCGCGCAGGCTGAGCAGCTCACGAATTTCGTCGAGCGTCATGTCCAGGGTGCGGCAATTGCGGATGAAGGTCAGCCGCTCGACGTGCTCCGGCAGGTAAAGACGGTAGTTGCCTTCGCTACGCTGGGGCGCGGGCAGCAATCCTTCACGCTCGTAATAGCGGATGGTTTCCACCTGACAACCGGTAACCGTCGCCAATTCGCCAATTTTCATGATCACTTTCCTCCGATGCTTGACCCTATAGTGGCTACAGGGTGTTCACTCTGCAACAGGATAGTTGGGAGAGCCCCCATGTCGAATTGCTGTGATCATGACCATGCTCCAAAACCCGTACACCCTCAGGCAGGCTGCTGCGCGAGCGATACGAAGCCTGCGTGCTGCACGCCGGGCAGCCAATTGGTCGCGGGAATCAGTGAGCCTGCAGGCAGCCAGGCAGATCTCGCCACGGAGAGCAGTGCACTGCGCATCGAACAGATGTGCTGCCCGACCGAGGAGAGCCTGATCCGCGGCAAGCTGCAGCCCATGCCCGAGGTGCACGACCTGCAGTTCAATCTGCTCAACCGCAGCCTTGTCGTCGAGCATCAGGCCGGCGCCGCGCCGCAGGTGATCGCGGCGATCGCCAGCCTGGGCATGCAGGCGCTACCCCTGGCCGCCGAGACCCGCGTGCGTATCGAGCAGATGGACTGCCCGACCGAGGAACGCCTGATCAGCGACAAGCTGGCCCATCAGCCCGGCATCGAGGCGCTGCAGTTCAACCTCATGCAGCGGGTGCTGACCATTCGCCACCGCCCGGACGCCCTGGAGCCCGCCCTGCTGGCGATCCGCGGGCTCGGCTTCACCCCACAACTCGAAAGCGAAGCCCAGGCCGCGCCCGCCGAGCCTGTGGCCAGCGGCTTGCCGTGGCGGCTGATCGGTGCCGGCGTGGCCGCCTTCATGGCCGAACTGGTGCACTTCACCGACAGCGCGCCGGAGTGGGTGGTCGCACTGATCGCCCTGGGCGCCATCCTCACGGCTGGGCTCGACGTCTACAAGAAGGGCTGGATCGCCCTGAAAAACTTCAACCTGAACATCAATGCGCTGATGAGCATCGCCGTGACCGGCGCCGTGCTGATCGGGCAGTGGCCCGAGGCGGCCATGGTCATGGTGCTGTTCGCCATCGCCGAGCGGATCGAGGCGAAATCCCTGGATCGCGCCCGCAACGCTATTCGCGGCCTGATGGCCCTGACCCCGGAACAGGCGACGGTACGCCAGGCCGACGGCAGCTGGCAGGCGCTCGACGTCGCCCAGGTGGCCATCGGCAGCGTGGTGAGGGTGCGACCGGGTGAGCGCATCGGCCTCGACGGCCAGGTACTCGACGGGCACTCGACGGTGGACCAGTCGCCAATCACCGGGGAAAACCTGCCCATCGAGAAAACCGTGGGCGATACCCTGTTCGCCGGCACCATCAACCAGGGCGGCGCACTGGAATACCAGGTCAGCGCCGCAGCCAGCAATAGCGCGTTGGCACGCATCATCAAGGCCGTCGAAGAGGCTCAAGGCGCACGCGCACCGACGCAGCGCTTCGTCGACCGTTTCGCGCGCATCTACACGCCGCTGGTGTTCCTGCTCTCCCTGGCGGTGGCCGTGGTGCCGCCATTGTTGCTGGGTGGCAGCTGGTTCGACTGGGTGTATCGCGCCCTGGTCCTGCTGGTGGTCGCCTGCCCTTGTGCGCTGGTGATTTCCACGCCGGTAAGCATCGTCAGCGGCCTCGCCGCAGCGGCGCGCAAGGGCATTCTGGTCAAAGGCGGCGTGTACCTGGAAAACGGCCGACACATCACTCACCTGGCGTTGGACAAGACCGGCACCCTCACCCACGGCAAGCCGGTGCAGACCGACTACCAGGCGCTGGGCGAGGATGCCGCCCGTTACCACATACTCGCCGCCAGCCTGGCTGCCCGTTCCGACCACCCGGTTTCCCTGGCGGTGGCCAGTGCAGCCCGGCAACAGGGTATCGAGCTGGCCGAGGTACAGGCATTCGAAGCCCTGGCCGGGCGCGGCGTGCGGGGCGTGATCGATGGCCAGCGCTACCAATTGGGCAACCATCGCCTGCTCGAGGAGCTGGGCCTGTGTTCGGCGGCGCTCGAAACCCGACTCGATGAACTCGAGCGCCAGGGCAAGACGGTGATCGTGCTCAGCGACGAAACCCGCCCCCTGGCCCTGTTCGCCGTCGCCGATACCTTGAAGGACAGCAGCCGCGAGGCCATCGCCAGCCTCCACGCCATGGGCATCAAGACCATCATGCTGACCGGCGACAACCAGCACACCGCCCAGGCCATCGCCGCCCAGGTTGGCATCGACGAGGCCCGCGGCGACCTGCTGCCCACCGACAAACTGGCAACCGTCGAAACCCTGCTCGCACAGAAAGGCGTGGTGGCCATGGTCGGTGACGGCATCAACGACGCCCCAGCCCTGGCACGCGCCGATGTCGGTTTCGCCATGGCTGCGATCGGCACCGACACGGCCATCGAAACCGCCGACGTGGCGATCATGGACGACGACCTGCGCAAGATCCCGGCGTTCATCCGCCTGTCTCAGCAGACCGCGGCGATCCTCAAGCAGAACATCGTGCTGGCCCTGGGCATCAAGGCAGTCTTCCTGGCCATGACCGTCACCGGCCACGCCACCATGTGGATGGCGGTGTTCGCCGATGTCGGCGTGAGCCTGCTGGTGGTGTTCAATGGGTTGCGGTTGTTGCGAAAGTAGTCATTTGCGTCTGTAGCCCGTCACTGAGCGAAGCGATGTGCGGGAGCGGTTTCGCTATCGGCATGTGTAAGCAGCGAAAACCGATCCCTGGGTTTCGCTGCGCTCTACGCCAGGCTACAAGAGCGGACGCTGCTATCAGCCCAGCATGGTCACGTGTTTCGGGTGGCTGGCGATGCGATCCAGCCAGGCATTGATGGCCGGGTAAGCGCTGAGGTCGAAGCCACCCTCGTGAGCCACATGGGTGTAGGCGTACAGGGCGATGTCGGCGATGGTGTAGCGATCGCCAACCAGATACGGCGTCTGCTGCAGTTGCCGCTCCATCACCCGCAGCGCCTTGTGGCCGCGAACCTGGCAGACCTTGTATTCCTCCTGACGGTCAGCCGGCATGCCCTGGTACAGCTGAATGAAACGCGCCACCGCCACATACGGCTCATGGCTGTACTGCTCGAAGAACTGCCACTGCAACACCTGGGTACGCAGGCATGGCTCGGTCTCGAGGAATTCGCTGCCATCGGCCAGGAAGTTGAGGATGGCGTTGGACTCCCACAGACAGGTGCCGTCTTCCAGTTCGAGCACCGGAATCTTGCCGTTGGGGTTCTTGGCCAGGAACTCGGGCCGCTGGGTATCGCCATTGAGAATATCGATAGGCACCCACTCGAACGGTTTGCCCAACAGGCTGAGCATCAGCTTGACCTTGTAGCAGTTGCCCGAGCGGTAATCGCCATACACCTTGTACATGTTCATCCCCCCGTTGCCGATAATCACGCCGCGTCCGCGGCCAATCCCTGACGTACCACGCCAGCCAACCGGCGTAGCCCTTCATCCAGGCGCTCCGGTGCCACGTGGCTGAAGTTCAACCGCAGGTAACCGGGCTCACGATCCGGGTCGATGAAGAACGGCTCACCCGGCATGAACGCCACGTTCTGCGCCAGCGCCGCATCGAGCAGCAGGCGCGTGTCCTGGGGCTGCTTGAGCTTCAACCAGAAGAACAGGCCACCCTGGGGAACCTGCCACTCGGCCAGCTCACTGAAGTGTTCGACGAGCGCCGCCTGCATCGCATCACGGCGCAGGCGATAAAAATCTCGCAGCTCGGCCAGGTGCTCGCGGTATTGCTCGGTACCCAGCCATTGCAGCGCCTGCCATTGGCCGACGCGGTTGGTGTGCAGGTCCGCCGACTGCTTGAGGCGCAGCAGATGGGGAAACAGATCCGGCGTCGCGATCAGGTAACCGACACGTAGCCCGGGCAGCAGCGTCTTGGAAACGGTACCGGTATAGATCCAGCTGGCCTTGCGCAGGCGGCTGACGATGGGCGTGGCACTGCCGGCGTCGAACACCAGCTCGCGGTACGGCTCATCCTCGATCAGCGTGACCTGATAACGATCCAGCAGGGCCGCCACGGCGTCGCGCTTGGCTTCGCTGTAGCGCACCGCACTGGGATTCTGGAAGGTTGGAATCAGGTAAGCGAACGCCGGGCGCTGGCGCTCCAGCTGCGCTTCGAGCGCTTGCAGCTGCGGGCCGTCGGCCTCCTGGGGCACGGCCACGCAATCGGCACCGAACAGCTGAAACGCCTGCAAGGCCGCCAGGTAGGTTGGCGCTTCGAGCAGCACCTTGGTGCCCGGGTCGATGAACAGCTTGCTGGCCAGGTCCAGGGTCTGCTGCGAGCCACTGACGATAAGTACCTGGCTGGCTTCGCAGGGCACACCCAGCAGGCGGGCCTCTGCGGCGATGGCTTCACGCAATGCCGGCTCGCCCTCGCTCATGCCGTATTGCCCCATGCCGGTGGGCATCTGCGACCAATCGAGCACCGGCAGCATTTCCTCGGCCGGCAGGCCACCGGCGAACGACATCACTTCCGGGCGCTGGGCGGCTGCGAGGATTTCGCGAATCAGGGAGCTTTTCAGGCGGGTGATGCGTTCGGAGAAGGCCATGGGGTCACCAGATGATAATTCATGGAAACTAGGTCAAACTGCTTGACCGAAAGTACGACGCCCGAGATATATACGTCAACATGATTGACCTTAAAAATTCAGCCGATCAGCAAACCGCGATGGAAGCCTTCTTCTTCGGCTACCAAGCGTTCACCGCCAAGGCCGACGAAATGCTCGCCCGCCGCGGCCTGTCGCGGGTGCATCAGCGCATCCTGTTCTTCATCGCCCGACATCCGGGGCTGAGTGTCAGCGAGCTACTCGGTTACCTGGGGGTGAGCAAACAGGCGCTGAGCATCCCGCTGCGCCAGCTGATGGAAATGCACCTGACCCAGAGCGTCACCGCCGAGGACGACAAGCGCAAACGCCTGCTCGGCCTCACCGCCGAGGGTGCCAAGCTGGAGCGTGCGCTACGCCGCGAGCAGGTCAAGCTGCTGCAGCGCGCCTTCGACGAAAGCGGCAAACACGCAGTGGATGGGTGGTTGGCAGTGAACAAGGCGCTCAGCGGTACAGGTCACGCCGCCGAGTGATGTGAGCGCAACTGTACGGTTATTTATCGCGAGGGCTGTACGGCGACGAGCTGGGCCAATGCCCTTATCGTCGTCGCTCAATCAGGAGAACCTGTAATGACAACGGAACTGCTACTCGCCTTCGTCGCCTTCGCTTTCGTCACCTCGATCACGCCTGGCCCCAACAACATGATGCTGCTCGCCTCCGGGGTGAACTTCGGGTTGCGCCGCAGCCTGCCGCACATGCTGGGCATCAGCCTTGGCTTCATGGTGCTGATCATCTGCGTGGGACTGGGCCTGGGTCAGCTGTTCGAGCAGCTTCCGGTGCTGTACACCTTGCTCCGTTACCTGGGCGCCGCCTACCTGCTTTACCTGGCCTGGAAAATCGCCCGCTCCGGCGCGCCGGACAGCACCGGTGGCGAACGCGGCAAGCCCTTCACGCTTCTGCAGGCTGCGGCGTTCCAGTGGGTCAATCCCAAGGCGTGGGTCATGGCCATCGGCGCCATCGCCACCTACACCCCGCAAGAGAATTTCCTGATCAACGTGCTGCTGATCGCCGCGCTCTTCGCCGTGGTCGGCGGACCCTGCGTAGGCCTGTGGACGGTGGCTGGCAGCCTGCTGCGCAACTGGCTGCGCAATGCCACGGTGCTGCGCGTCTTCAATGTCGGCATGGCCGTGCTGCTGGTGATCTCGCTGTACCCGATTCTCGCCGACCTCAAAGGAGTGCTGTAATGCTCGAGAGCAGCCAACCGCGCCTGCGCCCGCTGGCCGATACCTCCACCGCTGCCGTGGTGGCCGGCTTCATCGGCATGCTCACTGGCTATACCAGCTCCCTAGTGCTGATGTTCCAGGCAGGCCAGGCAGCCGGGCTGAGCAGCGGGCAGATTTCCTCGTGGATCTGGGCGCTGTCGATCGGCATGGCGGTGACCTGCATCGGCCTGTCACTGCGCTACCGCGCCCCGGTGATGGTCGCCTGGTCGACGCCTGGAGCGGCGCTGCTGATCACCAGCCTGCCCGGCGTGCCGTACAGTGAAGCGATCGGCGCCTACATCGTTTGCTCGGCACTGATTCTGGTCTGCGGCCTGACCGGCAGTTTCGACCGCATCATGCGCCGCATCCCTGGTTCCATCGCTGCGGCGCTGCTGGCCGGCGTGCTGTTCAAGATCGCCCTGGAAATCTGCGTGGCCGCCGAGCAACAACCGCTGCTGGTGATCGCCATGCTGTTCACCTACCTGCTGGGCAAGCGCCTGCAGCCGCGTTACGCCGTGCTCGGTGCGCTGGTGGTCGGCTGCGTGCTGGCCGGCGCGCTGGGGCTGCTGAACTTTTCCCAGTTCGAGCTGCAACTGGCGACCCCTGAGTGGACCACGCCGAGCTTCTCCATCGCCGCGGCGATCAGCATTGGCATTCCGCTGTTCATCGTCGCCATGGCCTCGCAGAACCTGCCGGGCATGGCCGTACTGCGCGCCAACGGCTACGACGTACCGGCCTCGCCGCTGCTCAACACCACCAGCCTGGTATCGATCCTGATGGCGCCCTTCGGCTCCCACGGCATCCACATGGCGGCCATCAGCGCGGCGATCTGCGCCGGCCCGGAAGCCCACGAAGATCCGCGCAAACGTTACACCGCCGCGGTCTGGTGCGGGATTTTCTACGGGATCGCCGGGCTATTCGGCGCCACCCTCGCCGCCCTGTTCGCCGCCCTGCCGAAGGCGCTGATTCTTTCGGTGGCGGCGCTGGCGCTGTTCGCTTCGATCATCGGCGGCCTGACCCAGGCCATGGGCGAGCCAAGGGAACGCGAAGCGGCGCTGATCACCTTTCTGGTCACCGCGTCGGGCATGACGCTGTTCGGCGTCGGCTCGGCGTTCTGGGGTATCGTCGCCGGGTTGCTGACGCTAGTGCTGCTCAATGGCGGGAAACGTACCTGAATTGCGCTTTCACAAAATGCACGCCAACGGGGACGACTTCCTACTGGTCGACTCGAGAGACAAGCACAACCCCGTGACGAGCGATCTGGTTCGATACCTCGCTGACCGAAACCACGGAATTGGCTTCAATCAGTTGGCAGTGCTGCTCGCATGCGATGACGCCGATGCACACCTGCTGTTCTGGAACGCTGACGGCAGCGTACTCAACGCCTGCGGCAGCGCGACGCGCGGGGCGGCCGACCTGCTGATGAACGAGTCGAATGCCACTCAGGTGACCGTTCGAACCGGGCGCGGCTTGCTGACCTGCGAACGGACCAGCAGCGGTGCCATTACCGTGGACATGGGCGAACCACTGCTTGGGTGGGCGGACGTCCCCCTGGCAGAGGCGCAGGACACGCTCGCCCTGTCACTCGCGGGTAAACCCGCGGCCTGCAGCATGGGCAATCCGCATTGCACCTATTTCGTCGATGATCTGGCCCACCTCGATGTTGCAGCCCAAGGGACGGTGATCGAAACTCACCCCTTGTTCCCCCGCAAGACCAACGTCCACTTCGTCCAGGTCATCAACCGCCGGCATATCCGGTTGCGCATCTGGGAGCGCGGTGGCGGTGTTCCCCTCGGTTCAGGCTCCTGCTCGTGCGCAGCGGCAGTCAATGGAATCAGGCGCGGCCTGCTGGACAGCACCGTCGAGGTCGAATGCGATGGGGGTATCGTGACGGTTCAGTGGGATGGCATCGGCCCGGTCTTTCTCACCGGGCCGGTAACGCGCAGCTTTTCAGGCATCGTTACAGACGGCAACTGAAGTGCCGCAGGCGATTTCAACAACGCTGCGAAATCAGGCGGGAGACTGGCCCTCGGCCTTCAATTGCTTGCCATGCGCCGCATTCACCCACCAGCCGAAGGCTGCGGCGGTAAAGAACATGATGATGCTGTAAAGCGCCGCCGGAATCGCCATGGTGCTGTTGTTGAGCAGCACCGGGCTGAGCGCCAGGGCGATGGCCAGGGTGCCGTTGTGGATGCCGATTTCCATACCGATGGCGATGGCCTGGCGCAGGCTCAGCTTGAGCAAGCGCGGCACGAAATAGCCGACCGCCAGGCTCAGCAGGTTGAAGGCCAGGGCCGCTGCGCCGACTACCGGCGCGTAGTCGAGCACCGTCTGCCAGTCCTTGACCAGCGCCAGCAAGATGATCAGCAGCAGAAACAGCGCCGAGACGATCTTCACCGGGTTTTCCATGCGCATCGCGAAACCGGGGAAGCGACTGCGCAGGAACATGCCGATGGCCACCGGCCCCAGCACGATGGCGAACACCTGCACCACCTTGGCGAACTGCAAGGGAATGGCCTGATCGCCCTCCATGAAATAGGCCAGCGACAGGTTGACGATAAAAGGCATGGTCAGCACCGCAACCACCGAATTCACCGCCGTGAGAGTGATGTTCAGCGCCACGTCGCCGTGGGCCAGGTGGCTGTAGAGATTGGCGGAGGTGCCGCCGGGCGAGGCTGCCAGCAGCATCATGCCCACCGCCAGAGCCGGCGCCAGGCCGAACGCCTGAACCATGAAGAAGCAGGCCACCGGCAAAAGCAACAGCTGGCAGAACAGGCCGACCAGCACCGGCTTGGGGTACTTCACCACGTGGGTGAAATCCGCCAGGGTCAGCGACAGGCCCAACCCAAGCATGATGATGCCCAGCGCCAGGGGGAGAAACACACTCAGCAAAGGACTTGCAGTCATCGCTACCTCGATGTGGTCAGACTTCCGTGATCGTGATCCACACTGTAGCGGGCTATCGACGCCTTGCTGGCGGGCGATGACCCCATCAGTTCAATGGATCGGCAAACATTCGGCCACTGCGACATGCTTGTCCATCGCAGGCATGAGGATTATCACCACAGCTTATTTCAACGGAGGCTCTCCATGTCCACTCAGCTCAACCGTCAGTTCCTGCTCGCCAAACGCCCCAGCGGCATGGTCAGCCGCGACACCTTCGATTACGTGGAAAAACCGGTCGGCGAACCGGCCAATGGACAGATTCTGGTCAAGAACCTCTACCTGTCGCTGGACCCGGCCATGCGCGGCTGGATGAACGAGGGCAAGTCCTACATCGCCCCGGTAGGCCTGGGCGAGGTAATGCGCGCCCTGGGCGTGGGTGAAGTCGTCGCCTCCAACCATCCGGATTACAAAGTTGGTGATCACGTCAACGGCGCCCTCGGCGTGCAGGATTATTTCCTCGGTGAGCCCCGCGGTTTCTACAAGGTCGACCCCAAGCGCGCGCCGCTGCCGGTTTACCTGTCGGCGCTGGGTATGACCGGCATGACCGCCTACTTCGCGCTGCTGGATGTCGGCGCGCCGAAAGCCGGCGACACCGTGGTGCTGTCTGGTGCAGCCGGCGCGGTGGGCAGCATCGCCGGGCAGATCGCCAAGCTCAAGGGCTGCCGGGTGATCGGCATCGCTGGCGGCAAGGAAAAATGCGCCTACCTCACTGACGAACTGGGCTTCGATGGGGCCATCGATTACAAGAGCGAAGACCTCTGCGAAGCGCTCAAGCGCGAATGCCCCAAGGGCGTCGACGTGTACTTCGACAACGTTGGCGGTGAAACCCTGGATGCGGTGCTGGGTCGCCTGGCGCCCAAGGCACGCATCGTCATTTGCGGCGCGATCAGCCAGTACAACAACAAGGATGCGGTCAAGGGTCCGGCCAACTACCTGTCGCTGCTAGTCAACCGCGCACGCATGGAAGGCTTCGTGGTCATGGATCACGCCGCCAATTTCGCCAGCGCGGCGGCGGAAATCGGCGGCTGGCTGGCCGAAGGCAAGATCAAGTCCAAAGAGCATATCGTCGAAGGCCTGGAAACCTTCCCGGAAACTCTGCTCAAGCTGTTCAAGGGCGAGAACTTCGGCAAGCTGGTACTCAAGGTCTGAGGCTAACCGGGCGGCCTTTGGGCCGCCCATTGCGCTCCTCTGGCGACAAATTATCGCCGCCATTCAATTGCCAGCACACAAAGATGGCCACTCGCCATTAAATTGCTTGAGCGCGCCTGACTGTTCGGTTAGTTTCGCCGCCATGCAGCCCGTCGAGGCTGAACGCCTTGATGTGCCGGAGCCAGGATGGAACTGATCTTCACTGCCACAACACTTGCCATGGTCGGCGCGATCTACTTCGTGTTCCAGCATCTGCGCAGCCCTTCGGCACAATGTCGCAAGCAGATCAGTGACTGGCTGGCACGCTTCGAAGCGGCGTCTCAAATCGAGCAACACGAGATGGCCGAAGTGTTGCTGCGCCAATCGGCCGAACTGGCGTCGCAGATGGGGGTGGAGGTCTATCTCGATGAGCTGCTGGAAGGTGGCGACCCCGTCGAGTTGATCCGCACCTGGCAGGCGCAACTGCCCATCGCCATCCCTTCCCACGCGCTACCCAAGACGCCCGCGCGCACCGTCGGCGCTCTGCTGCTGATTCGCGACGTGCAGCCAGAAAGCTTTCGTGAGTTATTAGGCCAGGCTGTCGCCGCCTGAGCGACTGCGACAGGTGCGCCAGGGTCCGTACGAAAGGTCTCCGAGCGAAGGTCAGGCGAGGCAAAAATCGGTGAGAAACGGACTGGGCTCGCATTCGAGTTTACGAGCTGTAAATCAGCAGTACTCGCTTCGGGCCGCGCTAAAACACGTTAGCCGCAAGCGGCTTCCGACTGGGCTGGCACTCCAGCCGATTGTTAACGAAGCATCACCGAGCGCAGGTACTTTTCGTACAAAGCCTAGAAGCTGCGCATAAGGATGATCGGCAAGGCAGTGAACAACAGCGTAACCACGAACAGAATCAGCAGCAGATCAAGGCTATAGAAGGTCACGTCATTCTCCAGGCGGACAGGCTTGGTGCCCGCTTCAGGGTTACCCACGCCGCATCGATTGCGGCGACAGAGGCCTGTGATCACTGCCCGGTCGCACACATCGTCATGGCAGCGCGCGCCTTCAGATCACCCGCATACATTAGCTCAGCGGCCGGCCAATAACTTGCCGGCGTGCGACAGGCTGCCGCACGCAAGCGACCAACCTGCCCTTTCCATCAGGCCATTGACCTGAACTTCTGCGTCCTGAGGCCTACAGAAAACTGTATTGGATTTTTTTCGGGGGACGCATCAATGGAACAGTGGAACATCTGGCTCGAGCGCGATCTGTGGCTCGGCGTGGGCATCGTATTGGTCGCCACCACAGTGATCTATACCATCCTGCGCGCCGTGGTCGGCATCCTGCACAAGCGCCTGACCACCTGGTCCAAAGGCCAGGACGGCAACTGGCAACACTTCGTCGCGGTGGTGATCGGCC
The DNA here is from genome assembly GCF_900112645.1 of Phytopseudomonas straminea. Classification (GTDB taxonomy): domain Bacteria; phylum Pseudomonadota; class Gammaproteobacteria; order Pseudomonadales; family Pseudomonadaceae; genus Aquipseudomonas; species Aquipseudomonas straminea. The sequence continues at coordinate 449,811 of NZ_FOMO01000005.1, forward strand.
GTACCAGTCGCGTTCTGCTCCTCGCATTCTCGCTGCTGCTCGCCCTGCGTTTGCCGGATCTGCCCGGTAGCTGGCAGGCTGCACTGAGCCACACCTGGTTCGTCGCCCTGGCCCTGCAGATCGCTCTGTGGGTGGATACCGGCGTGCGCCTGTGGTCACGCAGCCTGGTGGTCGGCAAACATGGCGGCAGCGGCTATAACCCGGTGATGACCACCATCATCAGCATCATGGTGCTGATCGTCGTGTGGTCGGTGATGCTGCTGTCGATTCTCGCCAATCTGGGTGTGGACATCACTGCGCTGGTGGCCAGTCTCGGCGTCGGCGGTATCGCCGTGGCGCTGGCGGTGCAGACGGTGCTGGGTGATGTATTCGCCTCGCTGTCCATTGGTGTAGACAAGCCCTTCGAGATCGGCGACTTCGTGGTGTTCGGCGAGGTGGCCGGCAGCATCGAGCATATCGGCCTGAAGACCACGCGCATCCGCAGCCTCAGCGGCGAGCAGGTGGTCTGCGCCAACGCCGACCTGCTGCGCCAGATCGTGCACAACTACAAGCGCATGGACACCCGGCGCATCGTGTTCAAGTTCGGCATCAGCTACGACACGCCGAGCGACAAGGTGCGCCAGGTGTCGGAACGGGTCGGCGAGATCATCCGCGCCACGCCGAAAACCACCTTCGACCGCGCGCATTTTCTGGGCTTCGACGAGAGTCAGCTGACCTTCGAGGTGGTGTATATCGTGCAGAGTTCGGACTACAACCAGTACATGGACATTCAGCAGGAGATCAACCTGCAGCTGCTCGACGCGCTACGCGAGCTGGATGTGCGCTTCGCCCTGCCGCGCCGCGACCTGCGCCTGGTCGGCGAGCGCATGCCGATGCTTAAAGTTGCAGGTGTGCCGCACCAGGCCGAGCACGATGCAGACGATCAGGACCAGCGCCTGCCGCGTTTCAGCTGATGACCCTCGAGTCAGCGGCAACCGTTCAGGCGGTTGCAGTTGACCCGGTCGCGCTCGCCTTGGGAGCTGGACAGCCGACTGACCACGTTCCAGCCGATGCGCCGGCTGGAACCGAACCACACCTCGCCGTCGGCACTTACCCCGGTGAAGATCTGCAAGCGACCATAGGTGGTGCTGGTCTGCGCCCAGCTCAGCCCGCTGATCACGTCGAAGCCGCGCATCAGCGTATCGCTGCCCTGCTGGCGCATGCCGTAGTGATTGCCGAAACGATCCGAGCAGTTGAGCAGCGTTGCGCTGCGGGTACAGCGCATGGCGTCACCTGGCAGCGTAAAGGCAGCCTGTGCCGATAGGGTCAGGCAGCATAATAGTACGGCGGCGAACAGGCGTGGCATGGAGTTATTCCTTCGCATAGCAGGCGAAAAGCCTGGCGGCTCGTTCAGAATCGGCCAGTCAGTGGGTATTCGACCGCCAGGCGTAGTTGATCCGTATCCCCCTCGGCCTGGGCAGCATTGCCACGGTGCACGCTCTGCCGAAGCTGCACATTGAGGCCCTTGAAGGTGCCGGACTGCACCACGTAGCGCAGGTTGAGGTCGCGCTCCCAGTGCTTGCCGCCGTCGCCGTAACCCAACCAGGCGTAGCTGCCGTTCGGGTCCACATCGCTGCCATCGATGCCGCTGCCACGTACATAGGCGGCTCCAGCGCTGAGCCCGGGAATGCCCATACCGGCCATGTCATAGGTATAAGCCAGTTGCCAGGATTGTTCATTGGGTGCGTTGAAGTCGGATAACTGGACAGCGTTGCCCAACCAGATGGCGCCGCGCGTTACGTAATCGAAGGGGCTGTCGCCATCGACTTTCTGATAGCCCAGCGCGATCTTGTGAAAACCCTCGCTATAGCTGAGCAACAAGCTGCCAGTGGTGTTGGAGACGCGCCCCGCCAGTGCCTGGCCGATGTCGTTGCTGCGGTATAGATTGAGATCGGCGCTCAGCGCTCGCTTGTCACCCAGCGCATGGACGTAGTTGACGCCCAGATAGCCCGTACGCCAACTGTCTTCCAATTCACCGCCATAGAGGCTCAGTGATAACGCCGGCACGCCTGTGTAGGTGCCGCCCACGAAACTGAACGAATTACCCAATGGCTTGCTGGGATTTGCGTAGTTGATGATCAAAGGATTGTTATTGCTGCGCGAATTGCGATCCGCCGAGCCGGTGAAGTGCCCACCGGTCAGCACCAGATCATCGATCTCGCGGCTATCGAGGAACCAGCCGGTATGGGTTTCCGGCAACAGGCGGCTGTCGGACGAAGAAAAGATCGGCGTCTTGACCCGCTGCTCGCCGTAGCGCAACCAGGTCGATGACAACCGCGCCTTGACTGCAGCACCGCCGCGAGCAACCTCATTCTGGTCGTAACCCTCATTGTCCACCGGCATATGGCGCATCTTTCCGGCACGCCCACCGCCACCATCGAGCTTCTGCGCAACATATAGGTGACCATCGAGTCCGAAACCGACGACGCCCTGGGTAAACCCGGACTTCACCTCGCCCTGCATTCCATAGCCCCACTCCTCGGCGTAACCGTTACGCGCATCGCGCGGCTTGTAAGCGTTACGTGCACCGTTGCTGCGCCCACCATTTCGATAATCGCGATTCTCGTACACGGTACGGTTGACCATGCTCCAGGTGGCGTCGCCGATGAAACCGTTGCTCTTGACTTGCTCGTCGGCGGCGAACGCTGGTGGAGACACGCAGCATGCCGTCAATGCCAGAAGCCCCAGAGATGATCTGTTCACGATTACTCCTTGATTGAACGCATATGCAAAAAGAGACTGAATGCGGCGGCCAGGCCGATACCCAGCAACATCCACCACAAGAGCTGCGGTGGCGCCTGGTCGGCCGGCAGAAAGCGGCCGATCAATACGTTGCTGACCAGCGCGACCAGACCGCCTACCCCAGCGAAGAAGCCGTAATAGGCAGCCAGTTGGCCACGCTTGGCGTAATGTGGCACATGGGCCGACAGCAGCGGCAACACCAGCAGGCTGCCAAGGCTGAACACCACCGCCATCACCTGCACCGCCAACTGCGCGCCTAGCAGGCTGACCAGCGGCTCGGCCAACAGGCCGTAGCTGGCTGCCATCAGCGCCAGACCAGCGCCCATCCCCTGCCCTTCGCTCAGCCAACGCTGGCGCAGGGTGCTGACCGGCATTTGCAGCAACACGCCGACCAGTGCGGTGATCACGAACACCTGGGTGATCCACTCCTGGCCGCCGCCATAGACGTGGCTGTAGGCCGGCACAGCCAGGTACAACGGGTGAAACAGCAAGGGATAGGCGGCCGCCAGCAAGGCGAAGCGCAGAAAGGGCCACTGCTGGAGCATGTCCAGACACTGGCGCAGCATGGTAACCGGCTCTTCGCCCGATACCAGATCCTTGAGCGGCAGGAATCGCCATTGCACCAGGGTCATCACCGCAAAAAGCGCTGCCGCTATGCTGCCGGTCACCGAAAAATCGACGCTGATGAACAACAGGCCTGCCAGCGGCCCCAGCAGCATGCCGGCGGTACTGGCCATGTTGTGCAGGGCGAACGCCTGCTTGCGCAGCTGGGCATCCTGGCACTCATCCGCCAGGTAAGCCTGGGCACAGGGCGTGAACAACGCGCCAGCGAAGCCGCTCAGGCAGGCAGCCAGCAGCAACACCGTGAGGCTTTCGGAGAAGCCGAATACCGCGAAACCGACGCAACGCACACCGCAGCCGATCAGAATGGCGCGCCGGTAGCCAATCCGGTCACCCAGCAGGCCACCGAGCAGAAACAATCCCTGCTGGCTGAACACCCGAATTCCGAGCACCAGGCCCACGGCCCAGCCGGCCAACCCGAGGTTCTCGCTCAGGTGCCCGGCCAGATAGGGCATCAGCATATAGAAGCCAAAATTGAACGTCAGCCCGTTGAGGATCAGTACGCGAGCAGCAGGAGATAGTGAGCTCAGGGTGGTCAGAACACGGCGCATCAGGACACGACACTCTTGAAATAATTAGTACGCCGAACTCGCCCGCTCGACGATCTGCTCGAAACGCTGCCTGGCACGCGCAGGCAAGGATGTAGGAATCTGCACATCGCCAACCGGCAACTCGCCGACCTGAATCAGCATCACCATGCCCATCGCCAGGTGCGGAATGCACTGAATGCCATAGAAGCCCGGCACGTCGAACTTCACCTCGATTTCTTCGTTGATCCTGCCCTTGAACGGCTCGGCGCCATCGGGCAGAAAACCAAGCACGCTGGCGGCATTGTGGCTTGGCTGAGTGGCAATGAACTTCACTGTGTCGCCCGTCGCGATGGCCAGATAATCCGGCTCGTAGACCATGGCACCGCCGGCGCCACGGTTGAGCATCTTCACTTCGTGCACCTCGGCCAGGGCCGCAGTGCAGAACAGGGTGGCCAGCAAAGCGGCGGCGTAGCGAATGGGCATGGCAGTCGTCCGTGTTAGGCCGGATAGAAGCGCAGGATGCGAGCGCCGTCGTCCGGGTCGGTCAGGTAGCGGGCACGCACGCCAAAAGTGTCGCGCAGGCGTTCGGTGGTCAGCACCTCATCGGGTTCGCCCAGTGCCACCAGTCGGCCACGCTCCATGACGCCTAGGCGGTCGCATTCCAGAGCCTGGTTGAGGTCATGCAGGGCGATCAGCGTGGTGACCGGCAGCGCCCGCACCAGGTTGAGAATCGACAGTTGGTGCTGAATGTCCAGATGGTTGGTCGGCTCGTCGAGCAGCAGGATCTGCGGCTGCTGGGCCAGCGCTCGGGCGATATGCACACGCTGGCGCTCGCCGCCGGACAGGGTGCTCCAGGCATGCTCGTGCATGTGGGCCATGTCCACGTCGGCCAGAGCCTGCATGACGATGCGCTCGTCACTGGCGGACCACGGCTGCAGCGCCGATAACCAGGGCGTGCGTCCCAGCTCGACGGCATCGCGCACCGTCACCGCGTCACTGGTGTCGGCCTGCTGCTCGACGAAAGCCAGTTGCCGAGCCACGTCGCGGCGGCTCAGGCTCGTCAATGGCTTGCCATGCAACTGCACCTGGCCACTGCCTGGCGCACGAATACCGGAGAGCAGCTTGAGCAGGGTCGATTTGCCCGAACCGTTGGGCCCGATCAGCCCCAGGGTTTCGCCCTGACGAATCTGCAGATCGACGCCGGCCACGATCGCCCGGCCCTTCACCGACCAGCCAAGGTCGCTGCATTGCAACACGGTGCTCATCGTACCCGCCTCCCGCGCACCAGAATCACCGCGAATGCCGGTGCACCCACCAGGGCGGTGACCACACCAATGGGCAGCACCTGGCCCTTGATCGCCGTGCGCGACAGCACATCGGCGGCGATCAGGAACACCGCGCCGATCAGCGCTGAAACCGGCACCAACCTGCCATGCCGCGCACCAACCAGCAGCCGCGCGGCATGGGGAATCACCAGGCCGACGAAGCCGATGGAGCCGACGATCGATACCATCACCGCCGTGACCAATGCGGTACAAGCGATCAAGGTGGCCTGCACACGACGCACCGGCACGCCCAGCGAAGCCGCCGACTCGGCGCCAAAGGTAAAGGCATCCAGCGCCCGCGTGTGCCAGGCGACCAGCAAGACCCCGGCCAGGGCCATCGGCACGGCCAGCAGCACATCCTGCCAGTCGACCCCGCTCAGGTTGCCGAGCAGCCAGAACATGATGCCGCGAGCCTGCTCGGCGCTGGCCGACTTGGTGATCAGAAACGAGGTCAGCGCGTTGAACAGCTGGGAACCGGCGATGCCGGCAAGAATGATCTGCGCACTGCCGCTGATCGCACCGCCACCCGCCGCCCGGGCCAGCAGCGCGACCAACGCGAAGGCGGCGACCGCGCCGAGAAAGGCGCCCATGGACAACGACAGCATGCCGGCGCCCAAGCCGAGTAATGCCACGGAGACCGCGCCGGTGGACGCGCCAGCGGAAATGCCCAGCAGATAGGGGTCGGCCAGCGGGTTACGCAACAATGCCTGCAGCACCACCCCGGACACCGCCAGCCCGGCCCCGCAGCTGGCAGCGACCAGGGCGCGGGTCAGGCGGTAATTCCAGACGATGCCCTCGTCGATCGGGTCGAGCACGAAGCCCGCCGCGAACAGCTTGTTGGCCAGCACCTGAAACACCACCAAGGGTGGAATGCGGGTTTCGCCCAGGGCGACCCCGGCGATCACCGCCACACCCAGGAGCAGCAGGCAGGCGATGGTCAGCAGGAACAGGCGAGAACTGCGTGCGATCATTGGAATTCGTCAACGACCTTGGCGAGGGTTTCGATGCCGCTGATCATGCGCAACGAGGCCTGCATGCCATCGGCGTCGATGATCACGATGCGCCCGTTCTTGACGGCGTCCATGTGCTTGGCGACCGGGTCGTTGCGCAGGAATTCGAGCTTCTTTTCCACGTCGTCGGCGGGAAAGCGTCGACGGTCCATGCGCGCCAGCACCAGCACCGTGGGGTTGGCCTTGGCCAGGGTTTCCCAGCCGACGCTCGGCCACTCCTCGCTGGACTCGACCACGTTGCGCAGCCCCAAGGACTTCATCATGTAGTCGGCCACGCCCTTCTGGCCGGCCACGTACGGGTCCAGATCCATGTCCGGGCTGGAGAACCAGAACAGCGCGGAAATATCCTTGGCCTGGCGCTGCTCGGCACCGGCCACCGCCGCGGCCAGGCGCTTCTGCAGGTCGGCGACCAGCACGTCACCCTTGTCCTGCACGTCGAAGACCTGCGCCAGCTGACTGATGCTCTTGTACAGGCTGTCGATCTGGAACGGCTGCAGGCGGGTACCGTCGGCGCCAACCAGGTTGTCCTTGCCTTCGCAGTCGGTCGGCATGATGTAGGTGGGAATGTTCAGGTCGTGAAACTGCTTGCGCGTACCCACCACGCCCTGCTCGCCCACCATCCACTCGAACTGCACCGCAACCAGGCCTGGGCGCTTGTTGATCACCGACTCGAAGCTCGGATCGTTGTCGGCCAGGCGCGGCACCTTGGCATTCTGCGCTTCGAATTCGGGCAGCACGTGGCTGAACCATAGCGAGGTGCCGGCCAGGCGTTCTCCCAGGCCCAGGGCGTAAAGGATTTCGGTGCCCGCCTGGCCGATGGTCACGGCGTTGCCGGGGCTTTTCGCGAACGTCAGTTGCTGGCCGCAGTTTTCCAGGGTGAGCGGGTACTGGGTCGGGCCGGCGGCATGGGCCATGGAAGACAGCGCCAGGGCGGCGCCAATGACGGCAAGGCGTGACACGAACATGCGGGTGATCTCCTAATCGACAAATACGCATGACGGCAGTGCGTAGGCTGGAGAACACATCACGCTGCGCGGCCATGGCCGCACCTGTCCCTTGCGGGAAGTGATCACGGATGCCCCTCCCGGACACCCCGCCGGTGGTTCGATGACTGGCGCCTGCCCGCCCGAAAGCGAGGTCAGCCCCATGCCGGCAGGTCTCCTGACTGGTACGTCTGCACAGCGATGCGGCCTTCCCGGAAATGACTCCAGTGACAAGATTGCAGCGCTGCTCTGTACCTACAGTTGCGGGGGCAGTTCCGTTTGGCCACCCGAGGTGGCGACGGATTCCCTATTAATTCCTCGCGGAAACCGGCGGCGGCATCTTAACCAATAAGTAGTCCGCCTGCAGTGTTTTGCGGCGCCGGCTCGTTCAGCCAGGGCAACGCAACGACCTGCGCGAAAGCGCGGCCATTATTGTTACAACATAACATTTTAGCAAGCTGATTCGGTCATGGCTGATAACCAACAGCTAGACGGGGAATCAATACAGGCAGGTTCAGAGCAAAAAGGCGCCGATGAATGCAATAGACCGGCACGACGATCGCCGCCCCATAGAAAAAGGCCCCTGTAGCGACTTCGCTGCAGGGGCTTACGGACTCAGTCCGGCAGTGCGTAGGCGATCACGTAGTCGCCGCGGTCCGGCGAGTTACGGCCGCCGCCCGCCGAGATCACGATGTACTGCTTACCGGTGGCCGGATCCTTGTAGCTGATCGGCGTGCCCTGGCTGCCGACCGGCAGACGACCTTTCCAGACTTCCTGGCCGGTGGCGCTGTCGTAGGCGCGCAGGTAGTAGTCCTGAGTGGCGGCGATGAACAGCAGGCCGCTCTGGGTGGACAGCGTGCCGCCGATGGTCGGCATACCGACTGGAATCGGCAGGTGCATCTTGATACCCAGCGGGCCGGTATCCTGCACGGTGCCGACCGGTACTTGCCAGGCGATCTGCCGGGTGTTCAGGTCAACGGCGGTCAGGGTGCCGAACGGCGGCTTCTGGCACGGGATATCCAACGGCGAGGTGAAACGCAGCTTGGCATTGATCGCGTACGGCGTGCCTTCCAGCGGTACCGCGGCGTTGGCGATGTTGGCCGCTTCGCCGCCGTCATTCTTCGGCACGCTGCCTTTGGCTGGCTGAGGAATCAGCTGCACTTCGAGACCGACACGCATGTCGTTGACGAACAGGTAGTTGCGCGTCGGATCGACCGACAGGCCGCCCCAGTTCATGCCGCCCAGCGAGCCTGGCAGATTCAGCGACGGGTCGGTACCCGGCGGCGTGAACAGGCCGTCATAGCGCATCGACTTGAACTTGATGCGGCACATCAGCTGGTCGAACGGCGTGGCGCCCCACATGTCGGACTCGGTCAGAGTGTCCGCACCGATCTGCGGCATACCGACGGAAACCGGCTGGGTCGGCGAATAACGCTCACCCTCGATCTGCCCCGGTTGCACCGGGCGCTCCTGCACTTCGGTCAGCGGCTTGCCGGTCAGGCGGTCGAGCACGAACAGCTGGCCGGCCTTAGTGCCGAACACCAGGGCCGGAACCTTGCTGCCGTCGGGCTGGGTGAAGTCGATGAAGCTCGGCTGCATCGGCACGTCGAAGTCCCAGAGGTCGTTGTGCACGACCTGATAGACCCACTTCTCGTCACCGGTGGTGGCGTCCAGCGCCAGCATAGAGGCGCCGTACTTGCGGTCCAGCGCGGTGTGCTTGAGGCTCCACAAGTCGATGGCGGCACTGCCGACCGGCATGAACACCGTGTTGGAATCCGGATCGTAGGACATCGGCGCCCATACATTCGGCGTTGAACGGGTATAGGTGTCGCCCACCGCTGGCGCTTCGCGATCTTCCGGCTTGCCCGGGTCGAAGGCCCAGCGCATCTCACCGGTGATCACGTCGAAGCCGCGCATCACGCCGCCCGGCATATCCGTGCTGACGTTGTCGGCTACACGCCCGCCAACCACCACGGTTGTGCCGGCCAGGGTCGGCGCCGAGGTCAGTGAATACTGGCCCGCATCGGCCCCCTTGCCCAAACCGGCCTTGAGGTCGACACGACCCTGTACGCCGAAGTCTGAGCAGAACTCGCCGGTGTTGGCGTCCAGGGCGATCAGCTCGGACTCGATGCTGTTCATCAGAATGCGCTGCTGGCAGGCGGCGCCGGCCGCTACGCTGGCCACCTTGATCGGCGTGGAATTCGGCTGCGTGGGCTGGGCAATCGGCCGCGTGGCATCGAAGTACGCGAGGCCGCGGCAGCGCATCCACTTCTTCTGCTGGGCATTGATCTGCCGGTTCCAGATTTCCTTGCCGGTAGCCGCTTCCAGGGCGATGACGTTGTTGTGCGGGGTGCACAGAAATACGCGGTCACCGACCTGCAGCGGCGTTTGCTGGTCTTCGGCGCCATTGCCGGTCGGGCTTTCCGGGACGTCACCGGTGCGATAGGTCCAGGCGACCTGCAGATTCTTGACGTTATCGGGGGTGATCTGGTCCAGCGCGACGAAACGCGAGCCGCCTGGCGTGTTGCCGTAGTGCTCCCAGTTTTGCTGCGCCTCGCTCGCCGGCGTCGCCACCGGCGCATTGCCACTGGCGGCCACCACCGGATGGGGCTGGAACATGCCCCATACCGCGGCGCCGAAACCCAGTAACAACACACCGGCCGCCACGAAGGCCGGCGCCGGCCTGGCGGTACGGCCGCTACCGTGCTGCAGCAGCGGATAGGACAACGCCACGCAGATCATGAAGCCGGTCAGCACCATCAACCGCGAGATCAGCGGCCAGAAATCCAGGCCGGCGTCCCACAGGGACCAGGCCAGGGAGCCGACGAACACCGCTGCGAACAGCACACCGCCCGAAGCCCGAGCACGCACGATCTGTATGCCAGCGACCAGCATCACCACACCGGCGATCAGGAAGTAGGCACTGCCGCCGAGCGCGACCAGGCGGTACCCGTAAACACTGAAAAACAGGCCGGTTGCCAGAATGACCAGGCCGAGCGCCGCGAGCCAAAGTCGCGCGACAGCCGAAGGTGGCGATCTATCGTTTGCCATCGAATAATCCAAGAAGTCGTTTTAGAAGAGCCCAGCGGGCGGTTAACCGGTAATTATACAAGCGCGGCGGCTGTCGAAACATTCAGAAACATGGCTGAATTCATCTATATGTATCGTTTTTCACGATGCCGTTTCGCTGAGTACTCGCAACCGCCCTACTCCAACGTCCGCAAAAGCCTGACGAACGCGCTGCAGCGCAGCGGGCGCGAGCATCACATGGTGTGCTCGTAGAGAATCGCTGCGCCCACGCCAATCAGCACCAGGCCGCCGAGGATCTCAGCCTTTTGACCGATGGCGGTGCCAATCAGACGGCCGAGCATCACACCGATGGTGGCCATGGTCATGGTCGCCAGGCCGATAGCCAGTGCCGCCACCCAGATGTTCACGTCGACGAAGGCCAGGCCGATGCCCACCGCCAGCGCATCGATGCTGGTAGCGAGCGCCGTGGCGGCCAGCAGCCAGAACGAATGGGACTTGGGCTTTTCCTCTTCCTCATCAGCGTCGGGTCGCAAGCCTGCTTAGATCATATGCACGCCGAGCAGCAGCAATAGCGTGAAGGCGATCCAGTGATCCCACTCTTCGGCAAAACTGGCAGCCGCCTGGCCGATGAACCAGCCGATCACCGGCGTAATAGCTTCGATCACGCCAAAGATCAGCCCGGTACGCAGCGCGTCGAGAAAACGGGGTTTATGCAGCGAAGCACCCTTGCCAACAGCCGCGGCGAAGGCATCGGTGGACATGGCGAAAGCCAGGAGAACGAGGGATAGGAAGCTCACGGTTACGTCTCGGTCGGGCTATGAGTCAATGACGGATACACGCGCCCGACCTTAGGCACGTATCTGTCATTGGTCTCACCAACCGAAAGGTGTTCGTACCACGGCTGCTGCCGAGAATGTTGATACGAACGCTGCCAAATAAAATTGGCAGCAGGCTACTCCCCAAAGAGGCCCGCACTTTACCCAAAAGTACGGGCCGAAAAAACCATTTTCTCTGGGTATCATTCGCTTGCCGAAGGCCGAAAGACAAGCAGCAGATCAGGCCGCGCTGGAAGAACCCTGGCTACGCAAACGCTTTACGTAAAGCACACCCCAGATCAACCCCAAGATTGCCGAAGCCAGCGAGCCAAGCAGCACGCCCAGCTTGGCTGCAGCCAGCAGGTTGGCATCGCTGAACGCCAGGTTGGCGATGAAGATCGACATGGTGAAGCCGATCCCGGCCAGCAGACCGATCAGCGCGACGCCGCGCCAGGACACGTCGGCCGGCAGGCGGCACAGGCCAAGCCTGACCACCAGCCAGCTGACGCTGATAACCCCGGCCGGCTTGCCGACCAGCAGCGCGATGGCCACGCCCAGCATCACCCAGTGCGAAGTTGCCGACGAAAGATCGGTTCCGCCCAGGCTCACACCGGCGTTGGCCAGGGCGAACAGCGGCATCAGGCCAAAGGTGACCCAGGGGTGCAGTGCCAGTTGCACGCGCACCACCGGTGGCAACAGCTCGCGCTGGGCCAGGCGCAATTCACGCACAGATTGGGCAGCTTCGTTGGACGCCACCGCCGTACCACTGTCGTCTTCCAGCTCACGGGCGATACGGCCCACGGCATCACGCGGCAGCTCGCGGGTTGGCAGGCAGATCACCGGCGTCATCAGGCCGAGAATCACCCCAGCCAGAGTCGGGTGCGCACCGGTCATCAGCAGTCCCCCCCACATCAGGCCGCCAGGCAGTACATAGGCGAAAGCCGAGCCAATACCAATGCGCTGCAGACCCAGCACTGCCAGTGCACCGATGCCAGCCAGGGCAAAGCCGCTGTAGTTGAGGCCGTCGGAATAGAACAGCGCGATGAGGATCACCGCGATCACGTCATCGATCACCGCCAGGGTCAGCAGAAAGATGCGCACGCCAGAAGGAATACCTTTGCCCAGCAAGGCCAGCAGGCCGACCGCGAAGGCGATATCGGTGGCGGCCGGAATCGCCCAGCCGTGCAGACCGGCGCCCTTCAAATTGAGGCTGGCGTAGATTAGCGCGGGCATGATCACCCCGCCGCAGGCTGCGGCAATGGGCAACGACGCCTGGCGCAGATCGGCCAGGGCGCCATCATGCATCTCGCGGCGAATCTCCATGCCGACGACCAGAAAGAACAGGGTCATCAGGCCATCGTTGATCCAGAAATGCAGGGACTGGCTAACGCCAAAGCTACCGAAGCCAAACGACACGGGCGCATGCCAGAGCGCGTGATAACTGTCGGCATAGGGCGAATTGGCCCAGATCAGCGCGGCGGCGGTGGCCAGCAGCAGCACCACACCGCTGAAGGCTTCACGATGAAGGAGGTTACGAACGCAGGCGAAGGCATGCTCAGCCAAACGCTGGGCACGGGGAATATCCTGAAAGGACGGGCGCGATTTCATGGACGAACGAGCTCCGCGCGGCGGCCCGACCAACGCAACAGACCTGTCTCACCGCACCATGCGGCTAACACCCGGGCGTCATCCTACACAGATGATCACTTCAGGCACCAGCCCCACCGACGATCAGATGCAAGATGAGAGAACTGTCGAAATAGCGTAACGGCGGCGCTCACAAGGCGCCGCTACGCGGGCTCAGCGCCCGGTTTTGATCCGCGTCCACTCACGGGTGATGATGCGCTGGATTGGCGCTGGAAGGTCGGCGGACACGTAGAGTTTGCCGATCACCTCATCGGCCGGGTAGATGCCCGGGTTGTCACGCACGCCCGGCTCGAGTAGCGCGGTGGCATCCTTGTTGGGGTTGGCGTAGCCCACGTAATCGCTGACCGGCGCGATCACCTCGGGGCGCAGCAGATAATTGATCAGCGCATGGGCGCCATCGGGGTTACGGGCATCGCGGGGAATGGCGAGCATGTCGAACCACAGGTTGGCGCCCTCCTTCGGAATCACATAACGGATATCCACCGACTTGCCGGCGTCCTTGGCACGACTCTGGGCCTGCATCACGTCACCCGAATAGCCGACCGCCACGCAGATATCACCGTTGGCCAAGTCCGAGATATAGCGCGAAGAGTGAAAGTAGGTCACCGACGGCGCCAGTTTCTGAAGCAGCGCCGAGGCCTTGGTGTAATCGTCGGGCTCATGGCTATTGGGGTCGAGCCCAAGATAATGCAGCGCCTGGGGAATAATCTTCACCGGCGCATCGAGAAAGGCCACGCCACAGCCCTTCAGCTTGGCCAGATTGTCGGCGTTGAACACCAGTTCCCAGGAATCAACCGGCGCGCCATCGCCCAGCACCGCCCTGACCTTCTCGGCGTTGTAGCCAATACCGACCGTCCCCCACATATACGGCACCGCGTATTTGTTTCCAGGGTCAGCGGCCTCAAGGCGCTGCATCAGACGCGGATCCAGATGCGACCAGTTGGGCAGCTTGCCGCGCTCCAGCGGCTGGTACACCTGGGCGCGAATCTGCTTTGACAGAAACTGGCTGGACGGCACCACCAGATCGTAGCCGGAGTGTCCGGACAATAGCTTGGCTTCCAGCATCTCGTTGGTTTCGAAGACATCGTAGGCCACGGCGATGCCGGTTTCCTTCTCGAAGTTCTTCAGGGTGTCGGGGCCCATGTAGTCGGACCAGTTGTAGAAATGCACCTGTTTGTCATTGGCTTGGACGGTGGTGCAGGCGATGAGGCTGAGACTGGCGAACAGCAGCTTGTTCATGGTCGTTTCTCCTGGAACAACAAGTCAGGCAGCCGTGAATGGCACTACTTGAGGCAAGCATAGGAACGAATTCGCAGAATTACCCTGAATACCCTTCAAAGACTTCGAGTCTTTTCTACACGTGCCCAACCAAAAAGCCAGCCACATTTTCACAAAATGGGAACGGCGCGCAGCGAACTCCCCCTACATGTGCACAAATAAAACGCTTTGGAGGAACTAAGGCGCGTAACCGAGCGGAGCTGGTTTCAAAGTCGACGTCAAGTGGTCACAACACCAGGACTACTCTGGCACGGCATGGCAATAGCCCTTTCATCGCTTTCCGAATCTGAATGCCAAGCGAATCACACCAAAATGACCAGCAGGTCATATAATCACCTGACAACAAATTCTCAGTTTTGAATTCATGGATGAAAATCATGCCTTATCGTCTGCTGCCACAGATAGGTAGAGCGATTGCCAGTATTGGAAGCAACCAGTTCACCATTGCTCTTCACAATCTGATCATGGAAAAACTGGGCGTGGATGCTGCCCACTTTCAGTCGATCGCTCTCCTGGCCTCGCCCAATGAGCCCGAGCAAACGCTTGACGACTTGATAACATCGAACAGCGGTCAATTACCGCCTGATAGCGCCTCGCGCCTGCGCATTCAAGAAAGCACCGAACATTTCCAGCACAGCATCGTGGTATTCCGCCAGGAGCCTCTTGGTGATGAGGAGGCAAACCAACTCAATCATCTAGCCCCATTGCTGTTTTCACTACTCGAACAACATCTGCAATGCCAACGAAGCCGTGCCGTCATTTCCACCAGTATCGAGGAGCGTTTTCAAGAGCGCTTACGCGTAACGGGCATGAAATTATCAGAGCGCGAAAAACAGGTTTGCCTGGGACTGCTTGCAGGGCATACAGCCCCGCAGCAGGCCGAGCGTCTTAAGCTTACCGTCAACACAGTCGGCAGCTACATGCGCCGCGCCACGGCAAAGCTCGGTATCAGCGGCCGGAACGCACTGATGCGCTGGCTGTATGAATCATCCGACACCATGCCGTCAGCCAACTAGGGTCTTATAACCCTTGCAAGACTCTCAATCCCGGGCTAAGGCATTGATTGGATCGAGCCGGGCAGCGTTGCGCGCCGGCACGAAACCAAACAGAACGCCTATCAGCGTCGAGCAAGCGAACGCAGTCACCACCGACAGTGGCGAAAACACCATCTCCCATTGGCTGACCACCAGGGTGAATAGGTAACCGATGGCATAGGACAAGGCGATACCAATCACTCCGCCGATCAGGCAGACCATGATCGCCTCGACCAGAAACTGCTGGCGGATGTCCGACTGTCGCGCCCCCACTGCCATGCGAATGCCGATTTCGCGAGTCCGTTCGGTTACCGAAACCAGCATGATGTTCATCACCCCAATACCACCAACCACCAGCGAGATCACCGCGATCAGCGACAGCAGCAGAGTCAGCGAGCGGCTGGTCTTATCGACGGTCTGCATCACACTGTCCAAGTTGTTGGTAAAGAAGTCCTTAGTGCCATGGCGCTGTAGCATCAATGCATTGATGCGCTCCTCAACGGCCTTGCTGGGCATACCGTCTTTGACCCTTACGCTGATACTGTCCAGATGCCGCTGGCCGAGAACGCGCCCAGCAGCCGTCTCATAGGGCATCCAGACATTCAATGTGTTGCCTGCGATGAACAGGTTCTTGTGATCGGCAGTCACGCCAATAACCGTACACGGCAATTGGCCAACCAGAATTACCTGGCCGAGCGGGTTCACATCCGGACCGAACAGCCGCTGCGCGGTGTTGTGGTCCAATACCACCACCTGGGCCTGGCGCCGAGCGTCCTCGTCGCTGAAGCTTATTCCGGCGGCGAGTTGCAGATTGCGCACCTGGAAGTAACGGCTGCTGACGCCATTGAGCTGGGCGTCAACGTCCAGGTTGCGGTAGCGCAGCAGCATGCTGCGGCCTAGCACCGGCGTGGCGCTGTCGACGTAATACAACTGATTGAGCGCGACCACGTCTGCTGGCAGCAGGGTTTCAATCGACTTGGCCCGACTATCACCGAAATTGCTGCCGGCGTAGATGTCGATGGTATTGCTGCCGATTTCTTGAATATCCTTGAGCACGTAGCGCTTAGCACCCTCGCCGATGGCCGAGATCGACACCACCGAGGTGATTCCAATGATGATTCCGAGCATGGTCAGCAAGGTGCGCATACGGTGTGAGATCAGCGCGATCCAGGCCATGGCGAAGGCTTCACGGAACAGCCCAAGGCCGACCCGCCAGCCGCGTTGGGGCGCAGCCTCGGCGTCAGGCTGCGACAACGCTGCTACTACAGGGACATTGCTTCGGTCGCTGACGATCTGCCCGTCACTAACCTCGATCACCCGTTCGGCATGCTCGGCGATCTTCGGGTCGTGAGTGACCAGCACCACCGTATGTCCGGCCGCGTGCAGCTCGCGCAGGATGCTCATTACCTCGCGGCCACTGGCGCTGTCCAGCGCACCAGTCGGTTCATCGGCGAGTATCACCTGGCCACCGTTCATCAACGCCCTGGCGATACTCACTCGCTGCTGTTGACCTCCGGAGAGCTGGCTGGGCCGGTGCTCCAGATGCCCGCCCAGGCCCAGCCGAACCAATAGTGCCTCGGCACGCTGGTTCCGCGCAGTCTGCGCGGTGCCGGCATAGATCGCCGGAATTTCCACATTGCTCATCGCATTCAGGTGCGGCAACAGGTGGTAGCGCTGGAAGATGAAACCAAAGTGGTCGCGGCGCAGCGCCGCCAGAGCGTCGTCATCAAGGGTGCGAGTCTCACGCCCCTTGACCCGGTAACTGCCTGCGCTGGCGTGATCCAGACAACCGAGGATGTTCATCAGCGTGGATTTGCCCGAGCCTGAAGAACCGATGATTGCCACCAGCTCTCCGGCATAAATATCCAAGTCGATGCCGCGCAAGGCGTGGAACTCACGGTCACCGGCCATGAAGCAGCGGCTCACATCACGCAGCCGCAGCAACGGTTCGTCGGTGTTCAGGGGGTGGTTATCCAACCCCTGAAGGTCAACCTTCTGATTCATGCTCAGCTCCCCGCCGCCAGCGCCTGCGGGTCGGCGATCACCACGCGCTCGCCCTCCTTGAGCCCGTCGCGGATTTCTGCCTGCACGTTGTTATTGATGCCGACTTTCACTTGGCGCGTCTGTGCGAAACCTTGCGCATCCAGCACCCGCACCTTGTGCGTGCCATCGCCATTGCTGGCCCCGAGTGCGGCAACCGGTACGTTGAGCGCATCGGTAGAGGTGTCGATCACGATACGCACCTGAGCCGTCATGCCGATGCGCAGGCGCTGATCGGGGTTGGGCACGTCGAACAGCGCGTTGTAGAAAACTGCTGCATTCTGCCGCGTCGAGGTGCTGTTCTCGGTTTCCAGATAATCTTGGGGTGCTGGTTCGGTGCCTCGCAGTGTGGCGTAGTAGCGCTTATCGTCACCCAGAATCGTGAAATACACCGCCTGCCCTGGGCTGATATGGATCACATCGGCTTCAGATATCTGCGCCTTGATCGTCATGGTGTCCAGATCAGCCAGTTTCAGCAGCACTGGCACCATCTGTTGAGCAATGACCGTTTGGCCTTCCTGAGTCACGATGCCCACCACAGCGCCATCAATGGGGGCGACGATACGCGCGTAATCCAGATTTACCTTTGCGGTATCGATTTGTACTCGGGCACTTTTGATCTTTGCGTCTAACGATCCAAGATTGGCCTCAAGTACCTCGTAGTCTGATTCGGCCTTCTCGAAATCCTGACGCGAAACGGCCTGATCTTCCTGCAGTTGTTGATACCGCTCATACAGCCGCTTGGCCTGTTTCACCTGCGCCTGGGTCGAACGCCGCTCCGCCTGCAACTGCTCCTCGTCGACCTCGGCCTGGCGCAGGGTATTGCGCAAGACCAGTGGATCTATCTGTGCGAGCCACTGGCCCTTTTCTACCTTGTCGCCCAACTTCACCTTTAGAGACAGCAGCTGCCCGGATACCTGCGCGCCCACATCCACCTGCCTGACGCCTTCCAGCGTACCGGTGGCCAGTACAGCATCCTCGATATCAGCACGGCTAACTTCAGCAGTGATGTAATGCGGTGGTTTGGCTGGTGCACTGATGGCGTAAAGCACCACGCCTGAAAAAACGGTCAACGCCGCTACCCACCCGATAAGCCGCTTTTTTGATTTGTTCATTTTTGCCTAACTACCCTGTAAAAAGCGCTGCCCGCCTGAACCGAGCAGCGTCTGACTGTCTGTAGCGGTGCCAAACCGCGCCGGGCAGGCGCGGGTGACGAGTGACCACCGTTGTTATTACCGCTAAGGTCAATCGCTCATGACAGGACCTTCTCGACACTGCTGGCCTGCGCCTCATACCACCAGGCAGCCAGGCTATAGACGTCAGGTGTTTTGAGGATACTGAAATGGTCACCTGGGCCATGCCAAAGCTTCAGCCCTGGCAACAATTGCCTCCAGGTCGCCGCCATGCGCGCCTGCTCCAGTCGATTCTCTTGCTCGCCGAGGCCGGCGTCGGTAACCAGCACCAGATGCGTTGAGCCGCTGTACACCCCAGACTTCGGTCGATACTCGCTGCGCAGAGCGCTGCCGAAGGTGCGCACGATGCCCTGTAATGCTTGGCCGGCCAGCCGTGGCGGTAACAGCCCAGCACGCACCATGGCTTCTTCCAGCAGGCGCATCTGCGTGCTGTCGTCCTGGCTAGCAAAGGTCTGACGATCCAGATCCAGGGATCTTCCGCTGGACAATTCGAGCGCTTCGATCAGGCGCTCCAGCACTGCCGTACCGGTATGGGACTTACCACACAGTGCCTCGCCGTTCGGCGCCTCACTGTCTATTAGGGTCAGCGAGCACACCTCTCGTCCCTTGGCGTCGAGCATCACGGCCATCGCGTGCGCTACCCAGCCGCCGAACGAATGCCCGACCAAGTGCAGCGGTCCCTGCGGATACTGGGCTTCCAGCGCCGTCACGTAGCAGCGTGCCGCGGCTTCCACCCGGCTGTGCGGAAGGCTACGTCCGTCCAGGCCTCGATGCTGCAGAGCAAAGATCGGCCAGGTGCTGCCCAGTGCTTCGGCCAAGCCGATGAAGCTGGTCACGCTGTCACCGGCGCCTGGGACACAGAACAACGGTGTCCTGTCGCCCTGGCCACTCTGGATCGCCAGAAGCGCAGCATGTACTGGAGTGGTCGGCCGTTGCAGCGATGCTCTGGACATCGCCTCGCCCAGTGCCTGAGCCAGCACCGCGACATGGGGCGCACGCATCAGGCTCATGTGATCGCCCGGTACGCTCATGCGCTGCAGGTACGGCTCGGGCAGTACCGTTTCCCAACCGTTATTGGCACTGGCCTGCGCCGGAGCCTGGCCACGCTCTTCAGCGCAGAATAAATGTACCGGCAATCCCAATGGCTGCAGCTGGTAGTTGGCCAGGGCATGACCGTGGGCCACCTCGCGTTCCAGATAGTGGCGTAGGGTCAGGTCACTGGCCTTGGCCAGCTCCTCGTAGAGCAGCCCGGCGTCGCGACACGCCTGCAGCAGCTCATCGAAGCCTGGCAAGATCGCCTGGGCCTGCCAGCTCGCCAACTGCCGCACAGCAGTGTGCCCCGCCTCGCCCTGGGTTTGCCAGTGGCTCTGGCAATGCACAAGCAGGTGACGCTGCAATACATCGGGCGCATGCCAGCGCGCCTTGCCCTGATCGGTGAGGCGCGGCGTGTAGCTGTCGATAAGACCGACGAAACCGACCGTCTCGTCCATACCCACCAGCTGCGTAGCGACCTCATAGGCCAGCACCCCGCCGAATGACCAGCCAGCCAATCGATAAGGACCGCTGGGCTGTACGCTGCGGATATGCTCGATCATGTGCGCCGCCATGCGCTCCATGGTGCTCAGCTGTGGCTCGCCGAGAGTGATACCCGGCAGGCCATAGATCGGGAAATCACCCGGCAGATGCTGCCCCAACACCGGGAAGTAAGCATCCAGGCCGGTGAAGTCGTGGAACAGGAAAAGCGCCGGCTCCTTACCCCCCGCACGCACCTCGACAATGTTTTGTGTGACGGCCTTCGCCGGACGCTGTTCAAGCAGTTCGGCCAAGGCGGCGATGCTCGGCCGCTGGAACAACTCGGCCAGGGTCACCGACAGTCCCTCGTCCTGCAGCAGACTGACTAATTGAATCGCTGACAGCGAGTGCCCGCCCAGTTCGAAGAAGCTGTCGCAGCGCCCGATTGGCCCCGTCTGCAGCACCCGCATCCAGCATTCGGCGAGGCGCTGCTCCAGCGCCGTGCGCGGTGGTTCGCTGGCCGCACTCCCAACCTCATGCGCGGCCAGATCGGGCAGCGCGCGGCGGTCGACCTTGCCGTTCTGGGT
Source organism: Phytopseudomonas straminea (assembly GCF_900112645.1). GTDB lineage: Bacteria > Pseudomonadota > Gammaproteobacteria > Pseudomonadales > Pseudomonadaceae > Aquipseudomonas > Aquipseudomonas straminea. Next base: position 470,197 of record NZ_FOMO01000005.1, read on the forward strand.
CAGTGGCATGGCATCCAGACCCATATAGAAGGCTGGCACCATGTACTCCGGCAGGCGTTCCAGCAGATTACTGCGAATCGCAGCGCCGTCCAGTGCTGGGTCACGACGGGTGAAGTAGGCGACCAGGCGCACGGACGCATCGTCCAACTGCCGGGTGACTACTACAGCCTCGCCGATACCGGGGCACTGCGCCAGGTGCTGTTCGATCTCGCCGAGTTCGATACGTACACCACGAATCTTTACCTGATCATCGTTGCGCCCCAGGTAATCCAGGGTGCCATCGTCCAGCCAGCGCACCAGGTCGCCGCTGCGGTACATCCGCGCGCCCGGCTGCGCCACGAATGGATCGGTAAGGAAACGCTCGTCAGTCAGATCCTGGCGATTCAGGTAGCCACGCGCGACCCCGTCGCCGCCGATATACAACTCGCCAGGTACACCAATCGGTACAGGCTGCTGGCGGGCATCCAGGACGTACAGGCGGGCATGCGTCACCGGTTTGCCGATGTGCAATATACCGCCAGGCTCCATCAACCCAGAGCTGGCCACCACCGTGGTTTCGGTCGGCCCGTAGTTGTTCACCACGGCAAAGCCGGGATCACACGGGAACTGCCGCAGGCGGTCGCCGCCGATCAGCAGCGTGCGCAGCGTCGGATGCTTCAGCTCGCGACTGAAGGCGTATTCGGCCACTGGGGTGGGCAAGAACGCCACTTGCAACGGCTGCGCCTGCCACCAGTCGAGCAATGTATCGAGCTGTTCGTTGCCGATATGCGCGGGCGGCAGGTGCAGGGTCGCCCCGGCGCACAGCGCTGGCCAGACTTCCCAGGCCATGGCGTCGAAGCCGAAGCCGGCGACGCTGGCGGTGTGGCTGCCGGCGCCCAGGTCAAAGGCCTGGCAGTGCCAGTCCACCAGATTATTTAGGCTCTGGTGCTCGACCATCACGCCCTTGGGCTGGCCGGTGGAGCCGGAGGTGTAGATCACATAGGCCAGGTGACGGGCATTGAGGCCCGGCACCTGCGGGTTGTCTTCACGGGCGCTCCAGCTTGGTTGGTCGAGCAGCACAACCGGCGCAGACTGCGTTGGCACACGCTCGAGCAGATCCCGCTGGCTGATCACTACCACTGGCGCACTGTCGCTCAAGAGGTAAGCAATGCGCTCGTCCGGGTGTGCCGAATCCACCGGCACGTAGCCGGCGCCGGCCTTGAGCACTGCCAGCAGCCCGATCAGGGTGTCCAGACTACGGCGGGCCAGCACCGCCACGCGTTCGTCCGGGCGCACGCCCAGTTCGATCAGGTGGTGGGCCAGGCCGTTGGCGCGAGCGTTCAGTTCGGCGTAGCTCAGGGTGGCATCGCCTACCTGGGCGGCAATCGCGTCGGGCTGCTCAAGCGCCAGGCGCTCGACACGCTGATGGACAGGCCGGGTATCTGTTGGCATCACGTAGTTCGGGTTGAAGCGCTCCAGTAGCTCGTGGCACTCGGTTTCAGGCAAAACGCTACAGGTACTCAGCGCTTTTTCTGGCTCCTGTTCCAGGGCCAGCAACAGTTGCTGCACGGCGCATACGAGATAGCCGCAGACGCGCTGTGCATCGATCCCGTTGGCGGTCAGTGCGGTCACCGCAAAGCGGTCGCCCAAGTCATCAACGCTGACCGTCAATGGGTAGCTGCTGCGCTCCTTCGCCTGGAGCAACTCGATGCCCTCCCAAGCCTCCCCGGTGCCTTCTTGCCGGCTGCTGTGCCGATAGTTGAGCAAGGCACTGAACAGCGGTGCACCGGCCGGCAAGGCACTGGCACGCTGCGCCAGGGCCAGCGGTGCATGCTCGTGAGCCAGCAGATCAGTGAGGCGTATGTGGGTCTGGCGCAACGCTTGCTGCACGGACTGGTCAGCCAGATCGACCCGTAACGGCAGCGTATTGATGAACACACCAAGCGTGCGCTCCACGCCCTCGCCACCTTGCAGACGGCCCAGCAACACGGTGCCGAACACCACGCGTTCACGGCTGGACAACTGCCCTAGCACCTGTGCCCAGGCCAGGTGCATCAAGCTTGCTGGGCTAACGCCATAAGCCCGCACCTGTTCGCGGATGCGTGCACACAGCGCGCTATCTAGGCGCTGACTGGCCTCGCCTGGCGCCCGGCTGCTTTGCAGCGCCGTAGGCCCATAAGGCAAGGTCGGCTCGTCGATATCGCCCAGTTGCTCGCGGAAGAACGCCTCATGGGCGCCCTGCCCCGGCCCGCTCAGGGTTTGGGCGATGTAGTTGCGATACGGCACCGGCTCACGCAATGCCGCGCCCTGGTCGAGCAGCAGGGTTTGCAGCTCCTGGCCCAGCAGTTCCAGACCGAGGTGATCCATGATCAGGTGATGGAACGACAGCACCGCCAGGATGCGGCCATTTTGCGGGTCATCGGCATAGGCCAGGCCCAGCAACGGCGCGCGTTGCAGATCCAGTACCACCAGGTCGTCGAGCCTGGCCAGGGGCACTTCGTGCAGCATCAGTTCGGCATGCCGCCAGACCACCTGCACCGGCGCCTCCAGCCCTTCCCAGAAAAGCGCAGTGCGCAACGCGTCATGGCGCGCGACGACCTGGCGCAGTGCCTGGCAGAAAGCCTGCAGGCGCGAGCGGTCGGCAAATGCGAAGCGTGCCTGCAGGCGATAAGGGTCGTCGTCCGGGCGCGAAAGGTAGTGGTAGAAAATACCGGCCTGCAACGGCCCCAGCGGGTAGATGTCCTGCACGTTGGCGGCACCACCGGGCACCGCGGCAACGATGCGCTCGATGGCTGGCTGCTCCAGTTGCACCAGGGTCAACATGTCCGGGGTGATGCGCTGGCAACCGGCAGGAATGCGGTTTTCCGGTAGCGCAGTCTGTACGAGCTCTGAGCCGATGCTGGCCGCCAGCGCTGCCAGGGTTGGCTGAGCGAACAGCACGCGCACGTTGGCTTCCAGCCCCAGAGCGCGCAGGCGGGCGATCAGGGTCACCGCTAGCATCGAGTGACCGCCCAGTTCGAAGAAGTCGTCATGCCGCCCCACCCGCTCGACCTGCAGCAGCTCGCACCAGATTGCCGCCAGGGTGGTTTCCAGCTCGCCCTGCGGCGCTTCGAAGTCGCGCTCCGGTAGCGCTTCACGATCCGGCACCGGCAACGCACGGCGGTCGACCTTGCCGTTGGCGGTCAGCGGCCAGGATTCCAACTGCACGAACGCACTCGGCACCATGTAGCCCGGCAGCCGCGCCAACAAGGCGCTGCGTAGGCCACTAGCCGACAGCGCCTGCGGCCCGGTGAAATAGGCCACCAGGCGTGCTTGGCCGGGCACGTCTTCACGGGCCAGCACCAGCGCTTCTTCGACCCCCGGCACCTGGCCGAGCTGGCTTTCGATCTCGCCCAGCTCGATGCGCATGCCGCGAATCTTCACCTGATCATCGTTGCGCCCCAGGTAGTCCAGGGTACCGTCGGCGTTCCAGCGCGCCAGGTCGCCGGTGCGGTACATCCGCGCGCCCGGTTGGGCCACAAACGGGTCATCGAGGAAACGTTCGGCGGTCAGGTCGGCGCGGTTCAGGTAACCGCGCGCCACGCCCTCACCGCCGATGTACAGCTCACCCGCCACGCCACAGGGCACAAGTTGCTGGTGCTCGTCGAGCAGGTACAAGCGCGTATTGGCGATTGGCTTGCCGATGTCCAGGCGCCCTTCCGGCCACAGCCGTCCAGAGCTGGCCACTACCGTGGTTTCGGTCGGCCCGTAGTTGTTCACCACGGCAAAGCCCGGATCACGCGGGAACTGGCGCAGGCGATCACCGCCGATCAGCAGGATGCGCAGCGTCGGGTGTTTCAGTTCACGACTGAAGGCGTACTCGGCCACCGGCGTGGGCAAGAAGGCTACCTGTAGAGGCTGCGCCTGCCACCAGTCCAGCAAGGCATCGAGCTGTTCGTTGCCGATATCTGCCGGTGGCAGGTGCAGAGTCGCCCCGGCGCACAGCGCCGGCCAGACTTCCCAGGCCATGGCATCGAAGCCAAAGCCGGCGACGCTGGCGGTGTGGCTACCGGCGTGCAGGTTGAATGCCTGGCAGTGCCAATCCACCAGATTGTTGAGGCTCTGATGCTCGACCATCACGCCTTTCGGCTGACCGGTGGAGCCGGAGGTGTAGATCACGTAGGCCAGGTGACGGGCATTGAGCCCCGGCACCTGCGGGTTATCTGTACGGGCGCCCCAGCTTGGCTGGTCGAGCAGCAACAGTGGCACACTCGTGGCGGGTACGCGCTCAAGCAGTTCCTGCTGGCTGAGTACCACGACCGGGGCGCTGTCGCTCAGGAGGTACGCGATGCGCTCGTCCGGGTGTGCCGGATCAACCGGCACGTAGCCAGCGCCAGCCTTGAGCACCGCCAACAGACCGACCAGGGTATCCAGGCCACGGCGGGCGAGCACCGCCACGCGCTCATCCGGGCGCACGCCCAGTTCGATCAGGCGATGGGCCAGGCCATTGGCGCGGGCGTTCAGTTCGCCGTAGCTGAGGGTTGCTTCACCAGCCTGAGCGGCAATCGCGTTGGGACGTTCAAGCGCCTGGGCCTCGATGCGCCCATGCAGGATTTGCATGATGGCGAACGGCATGGCAGTGGCGTTGAAGGTGTCGAGCAAGGTTTTCCGCTCTGCATCGCTGACCAGCGGCACTGCCTGGATAGCGCATTGCTCGTCCCTGACCAGTGCCTGCAACAGAGTCTCGAAATACTGACCATAGCGGCGCACGCTGGCCTCATCGAACAGCGCCGTGGCGTAGTCCAGGGTGCCGATCAGCACATCGCCGCGCTCGCCCAGGTTCAACGACAGGTCGAACTTGGCCACCTGGCTGCTCTGCTCCACCACCGACAGTGCCAGGCCGTCCAGAGTCGGTAGCTTGGTTTCGCCGGCCAGCCAGTTAAGGGTGGTCTGGAATAACGGCGAATGCGCCAGGCTGCGGGCTGGAGCCACACTCTCGACCACCTGTTCGAACGGCAGATCCTGATGATCCTGTGCATCCAGCACCCGGCTGCGCACCTGATCCAATAAGGCTTCGCCGGTGGGCGCTGCCGACAGGTCGAGGCGAATCGCCAGGGTGTTGACGAACAGGCCGATCAGCGGCTCCAACTCGGCCCGGTTGCGCCCGGCTATCGGGCTGCCGACCACCACGTCGGCCTGGCCGGACAAGCGTGCCAGCAGGGAGGCCCAGGCGGCCATCAAGGTCATGTACAGCGTCACCCCCTGACGCTGTGCCAACGCCCGCAGGCCGGCGGTCAGCTCGGCGTCCAGGTTCAGCGCCAGGCTGGCACCAGCGAAGTCCTGATGCGCCGGCCGTGGCCGATCGGTAGGCAGACTTAACAAGGTTGGTGCGCCCTGCAGCGTCTGACGCCAGTAGGCGGCTTGCTGCTGCAGACGTTCACCGCTCAGCCAATTTTGTTGCCAGGCGGCGAAGTCGGCGTACTGAATCGCCAGAGCCGGCAGCGGGTCGGTCTGGCCATAGTGCAATGCCGGGTACAGGGCCAGCAGTTCGCGGGTCAGCACGCCCATCGACCAACCGTCGGCGACGATATGGTGCACGTTCAGTGATAGCACGTGGTGGTCGTCGCCCAGGCACAACAGGCAGGCGCGCAGGGCCGGTTCGCGGCTCAGGTCGAAGGGTTCGACAGCCAACTGCGCAAGCCGCTCGTGCAATGCCTGCGGCTGCTCGCGCAGATCCTCCAGCGGCAGTTGCAGCGGTGTGGAAACGAACACCACCTCGGCGCCCTGCTCATTGGCGATGAAGCGGCTGCGCAGGGTTTCATGCCGCTCGACGATGCGCGACAGGCTGCGTTGCAGCGCCACCACGTCGAGAAGCCCGCACAGCTCCAGGACCAGGGGAATGTTGTAAGCCTGGCTGCCTCCGTCCATTTGGCTGAGGAACCACAGGCGCTGCTGCGCGAACGACAGCGCCGAAGCCTCGCCACGTGGCAGCGGGCGTATCGACTCGACCGGCGCGGCGTGTTGGTTGGCCAGCGCCGCCGCCACGGCTGATAGTTCACCCAGGGTGAACAGCTCACCCAGCGGCAGTTCCAAGCCCAATTGCTGGCGCACCTGGGAGACCATGCGCATGGCCAGCAGCGAATGCCCGCCCAGGTCGAAGAAGTGATCGTGACGCCCTACCCGCTCAACCTGCAGCACTTCGGCCCAGATCGCCGCCAGGAAGTTTTCCAACTCGCCTTGCGGGGCTTCGTAGCTCAGCCCGACCAGGCTCGAATGATCCGGTTTGGGCAGCGCGCGCTGATCGAGCTTGCCATTGGCGGTAAGCGGCAGCGTCTTCAGCTCGACGAAGGCCGACGGCACCATGTAGTCCGGCAGGCAGGTCTGCAACTGCGCACGCATCTGCTGTGCCGTCTGGGTTTCACCGCCCTCGGCGGCGGTGAAGTAGGCCACCAGGCGCACCTGCCCTGGTTCATCCTCCCGGGCCAGGGCCACGGCATCGCGAACCCCCGGCAACTGCTGCAGGGCATTGGCGATCTCGCCCAGCTCGATACGGAAACCACGGATCTTGACCTGGTCGTCGTTGCGACCCAGGCACTCCAACTGGCCGTCTTCCAACCAGCGCCCAAGGTCGCCGGTGCGATACATCATCGCCCCCGGCTTGTCGCTGAACGGGTCGGAGAGGAATTTCTCGGCGTTGAGCTCGGCGCGGTTCAGATACCCCAAGGCCACGCCATCGCCGCCGATATACAGCTCCCCCACCACGCCCATTGGTGCCAGGCGCTGGCGTGCATCGAGCACATAGACACGGGTGTTGCTGATCGGTCGACCAATCGGCAGGGCTTCCACATCGGCCTCGACCGCCTGCACTTCGTACGCGGTGGCGAAGGTGGTGGTTTCGGTCGGGCCATAGGCGTTGAACAGCCGAGTGTTCGGCGCGTGGGCCAGCAGCGCACGGTAGGTTGCCGGGTTGGCCCGCTCGCCGCCTGAGAGCAACACGCGCAAACCAGCCAGGGCTTGCGGCAGCAGTTGGGCGTACTGGTTGAACAACGCCGTGGTGAGGAACAGCACGCTGACCCCGCACTGGCGCAGCATGCTGGCAAAGCGCTCTGGATCGATCAGGGTGGCGTGGTCGACGACCAACAATTGCGCACCGTTGAGCAGCGCGCCCCAGAATTCCAGGGTCGCGGCATCGAAGGCTGGGTTGGACGCCAGGGCGAAGCAGTCGCGCTCGCTGAACTCAGCGTAGCCGTTGTTCAGCACCAGGCGCACGATGCCACGGTGCCCGACCCGAACCCCCTTGGGCAGCCCGGTGGAGCCCGAGGTGTACATCACATAGGCCGCCGAATCAGGCGCATGTGGCAAGTCGAGATTGTGCTGTGCCTGGGTCTCGAGGGTCAGCGTATCCAGGTCGATACGCCGGATCGGCGCCGCTACTGGCAGCCCGCTCTGAGTCAGCAAGCAGACGGCGGCGCAGTCTTCGAGCATGTAGCTGTGTCGCTCGCTGGGCGCGTTGACGTCCAGGGGCACATAGGTGGCCGCGCACTTGCCGATGGCCAGTTGGGCAATCACCAGTTCGACTGAACGAGGCAGCAGAATGCCGACATGATCGCCCGCCTGGATGCCCTGCCCGCGCAGATGATGGGCCAAGGCATTGGCCCGGGCATTGAGCTGCGCATAGCTTAGCGAGTGGCGGCCATGCACCAGCGCCACGGCTTGCGGGTGCAGCGCGGCGCGCTGTTCGAACAGTTGGTGCACCGCTTGCTCGCGCGGGTAATCGAGACGGGTGTCGTTGAAGGTCGCCAGCAGCCGCTGACGCTCGTGCGGCGGAATGATCGCGCCGTCCAGGCCTCGCTCTGGGTGTTGCTCCAGCGCGTTGACCAACTCACCTAGCGCCTGCTGCAGGTACGCACAGATGCGCTGCGCATCCAGCCCCCCTTGAGTGCGGGCGGTGAGCAGGAACTCATCACCCTGGTCGTCGATGCTCATGGTCAGCGGGTAGTTGCTGTGCTCTTCGGCCTGCAAGACTTCGATGCCCTGCCAGGCGGCACCCCGCTCAGCGTCGCTCCGCGCGGCACTGCTGTGTCGGAAGTTCAGCAGCGTGCTGAACAATGGCGTGCCCGCGGGCAGCGCACTGCAGCGCTGTGCCAGAGCCAGCTGCGCCTGTTCGTGAGCGAGCAATGCGCTGAGGCGCTGGTGGGTGTCGAGTACCGCATCGCGAGCGCTGAGTTCGCCCAGATCGATACGCAACGGCAAGGTGTTGATGAACACGCCCATGGCGCGCTCGGCGCCTTCGCCACCGAGCAGGCGGCCCAGCAGCACGGTGCCGAACACCACCTGCTGGCGGCCAGAGAGCTGGCCCAGTACCTCGCCCCAGGCCAGGTGCATCAGGCTGGCGACACTGACATTCAGCTGACGGGCCTGCGCACGCAGGCGCTGGGCCAACGCCGGCTCCAGCGGCAGCACCGCCACGCCGGGTGCCTGCACACTGTGCGATGCGCTCATGCCATACGGCAGGCTGGGTTCGTCGATATCGCCCAGTTGTTCACGGAAGAAAGCCTCGTGGGCCTGCTCGTCAGGCCCTTGCAGCACCTGGGCAATGTAGTTGCGATACGGCACGGGCTCAGGCAACCGCGCCTGTTCGCCGAGCAGCATGGCCTGCACTTCGTGGCCGAGCACCTCTAGGCCGATGTGATCCATGATCGCGTGATGGAAGCGCAGCACTGCAATGATCCGCCCAGCGCCTTCATCCCTGGCGTGCGCCAGGTGCAGTAGCGGCGCCTGGGTCAGATCCAGGCGCGCCGGGCCGTCCAGTGCTGCCAGTGGCACCTCCTGCACCGGCAGGCAAGCCTCACGCCAGACCACCTGCACCGGCGTCTGCAGGCCATCCCAGCGCAGCGCGGTACGCAGGATATCGTGACGTTCGATGACCCGTTGCAGCGCTGCGCAGAAGGCGTCCAGGCGCTCGGCACTGGCGAAGGCGAAACGCGCCTCCAGCAGGTAAGGGTCGGTCTCTCCCGCCGCCAGGTGATGGTGATAGAGAATGCCGGCCTGCAGTGGCCCCAGCGGGTAGATATCCTGCACGTTGGCCGCGCCGCCGGGCACCTGGGCGACGATGCGGTCGATGTCAGCCTGCTCGAGGCTGAGCAGCGGCAGCAGCTCGGGGGTGATCTGCGTGCAGCCTGCCGCGATCAGGTTGGCCGGTACCGACGCCTGTGCCTGGCGCACCACACTGCGTGCCAGCACCGCCAGGGTCGGCTGGGCGAACAGCGCACCGACATCCACCGACAACCCGGCACGGCGCATGCGCGCGACCAGGGTGACGGCCAGCAGCGAGTGCCCACCCAGCTCGAAGAAGTTGTCCTGCCGACCGACGCGCGGCAGCTTGAGCAGCTCGGCCCACAGTTGCGCCAGCCAGATTTCGGTTTCGCCTTGCGGCGCCTCGAAGCGGCGCGCCAGCACGGCACTGTCGTCCGGCGCCGGCAGAGCCTGGCGGTCAAGCTTGCCGTTGGGGGTCAGCGGCAGGCTGTCCAGGGCGACGAACGCCGTGGGCACCATGTAGTCCGGCAACGTGCCCAGCAGATGGCTGCGCAAGGCGTCGATGCCCGGCTGCGGCCCCGCTGCGCAACTGAACCAGGCCACCAGGCGCTCGTCACGCAATAGCACGGCGGCTTCGCGCAGCGCCGGGTGTTCGAGCAGGCGTGCTTCGATCTCGCCCAGCTCGATGCGCAGGCCATGCAGCTTGACCTGGAAATCGCTGCGGCCGACAAACAGCAGGTCGCCGTTGGCCAACTGACGCACCAGGTCACCACTGCGATACAGGCGCTCACCGGCCACGAACGGGCTGGCGATGAAACGCTCGGCCTGGGCGGCCGGCAGGTTCAGGTAGCCACGCGCAACCCCGGCACCGCCGATGTGCAACTGGCCGACCACACCCTGCGGCACCGGCTGATCACAGGCATCGAGCACATACAGCCGGGTGTTGCTGATCGGCCGACCGATCGGCAGCGTTTCGGCAGGCACCGGCTGTTCCGGTTGCAGGGTCCAGACGCTGCAGTCCACCGTGGTTTCCGTGGGGCCATAGACGTTGTGCAGGCGCACGTTGGGCAGGCGTTCACGCACCTGGGCAGCCAGCGCAGCGGTCAGCTCGCCGCCGCCACAGACGATATCGGTCAGCGAAGTGCAGGTATGGCAGTGCGGCGCCGCGAGGAACTGCTGCAGCAGCGCCGGGACGAACTGCACGATGCTGACCTGGCGCTGACGAATCACCTCTACCAGATAATCCGGGTCGCGCTGCCCGTCGGGCCGTGCCAGCACCAGGCGCAAGCCGACGCACAGCGGCCAGAACAGCTCCCACACCGAGGCATCGAAACTCACCGGCGTCTTGTGCAGCAGCGCACCTGACGGCACTGGCGGACACAGCCGCGAACTCCACTGCACCAGGTTGCACAAATTGCGGTGCTCGACCATCACGCCCTTGGGCTGCCCGGTGGAGCCGGAGGTGTAGATCACGTAGGCCAGATCAGTGGCGCGGGCCGCTGCCAGGTGTGGGTTGGTAGCGGGCTGCTCCGCCCAGATGCAGGCATCCAGGTCGATCAGCGGCGCCGCTACATCAGCAAAGCGGTCTCGGGTGCTGCCATCGACCAGCAGCGCCAGGGCGCCACTGTCATCGAGCATGTAAGCCAGGCGCTCGGCCGGGTAGCCAGGATCCAGCGGCACATAGGCACCGCCGGCCTTGAGAGTCGCCAGCAGGCCGACCACCAGTTGCGCACCGCGCTCCACGCAGATCGCCACGCGGCTATCGGCGCTCACGCCCTGGCCGATCAGGTAATGGGCCAGCCGGTTGGCCTGTTCGTTGAGCTGGCGATAGCTCAGTTGCCGTGCGTCGACGTCCAGCGCAATGGCTTCGGGAGTGCGTGCCACCTGCGCCTCGAACAGCGCAGGCAGACGCTCCTCGACCTGTGTGCTGGCATCGTTGGCGTTGAGTTCGAACAGCAGGCGCTGACGCTCTGCCGCGCTCAGCAGTTCGATACGCTCGGGCACTGCCTGGCCATCGGCTGCCATGCCGCGTAGCAGTTGCTTGAAATAACCGGCGTAGCGCTCGACCGTGGCCGAGTCGAACAGCGCGGTGGCGTAGTCGAGCATGCAGGTGAAGCCCTCGGCGCCATCGCTTACGCTGAGGGTCAGGTCGAACTTGGCGAAGGTCGGCTGTTCGCCCAGCGCTTCGAGTTGCAGATCACCTAGTTGCAGGGGCGCACCCTGGCTGCCATCCCAGGCCAGCGAAACCTGGAACAACGGACTGTGGGCCAGGCTGCGCGGCGGCCGCACATGCTCCACCACCTGCTCGAACGGCAGATCCTGGTTGGCCTGAGCTTCGATTACCCGGTTTTTCACCCAAGCCAGCAAGGTGGCGACGTCGGGCGCACCGCTGGTGTCGACGCGTACGGCCAGGGTGTTGACGAACAGGCCGATCAGCCCTTCGATCTCGGCACGCCGGCGGTTGGCCACCGGCATGCCGATCACCACTTCATGCTGGCCGGACAAACGCGCCAACAGCACCGCCCAGGCGCTCATGAACAGCATGAACGGGGTGACGCCATGGCGCTGGGCGCTGGCGCGCAGCTCGGCGCACAGTGGCGCATCCAGCGGCAGAGCCACGGTGGCGCCGCTGTAGTCCTGGCGCTCCGGGCGCGGCCGGTCGGTCGGCAGACTGAGCAGCATCGGCGCACCGTCCAGGGTGCGCTGCCAGTAATCGGCCTGCGCGTTGAGGCTCTGTGCGTCGAGCCACTGGCGTTGCCACAGGGCGTAGTCGCCGTACTGCACTACCAGCGCGGGTAGCGGATCGGCCTGGCCCTGGCTGAACGCCTGGTACAGGGCGCTCAGCTCGGTGGTGAGTACGCCCAGCGACCAGCCGTCGGCAACGATGTGATGCAGGGTCAGCAGCAGGATGTGGCGGTCTTCGGCCAGGCACAGCAGGCGCCCGCGAATCGGTAGCTCCTGCTGCAGGTCGAAGGCTTGGGCCGCTTCGGCGCGGATCACCTCGCGTACCGCTTGGCTGTCCTGGCCACGCAGATCCTGCCAGCAGAAATCCGGCCGCATGCTGGCCGGGGTCAGTGCGACGCGGGCCTCACCATCGTGTTCGACGAACAGGCTGCGCAGCGCCTCGTGACGCTCGACGATACGCTCCAGAGCCAGGCGCAGCGCGCGGCTGTCCAGCTCGCCGTTGAGGCAAAGGCCCAGCGGAATGTTATAGGCGCTGTTGGCATCGCCCATCTGCGCCATGAACCAGATGCGCTGCTGCGCGGCGGATAACGGCAGTGGCCCGCTGCGCGGCGCCGCCTCGATGGCCGGCAGATGATCGGGAGTCGCACCTTCCAGGCATTGGGCGACAGCCGCCAGGCTGCCGTCAGCGAACAGGTCGGCGAGGCTCAAAACCCGTTGCAAGCGCTGGCCGACCTGGGCCACCAGGCGCATGGCCAGCAACGAGTGACCGCCCAGTTCGAAGAAGTCGTCATGCCGCCCCACCCGCTCGAGCTGCAGCAGCTCGCACCAGATTGCCGCCAGGGTGCTTTCCAACTCGCCCTGCGGCGCTTCGAATGCGCGCTCCGGAAGGGCTTCGCGATCTGGCGCAGGCAACGCACGGCGGTCGACTTTGCCGTTGGCGGTAAGCGGCCAGGACTCTAGGTGCACGAACGCACTCGGCACCATGTAGCCCGGCAGCCGCGCCAACAAGGCACTGCGCAGGCCACTAGCCGACAGCGCCTGCGGCCCGGTGAAATAGGCCACCAGGCGTGGCTGGCCGGGCATGTCTTCACGGGCCAGCACCAGCGCTTCTTCGACCCCCGGCACCTGGCCGAGCTGGCTTTCGATCTCGCCCAGCTCGATGCGCATGCCGCGGATCTTCACCTGATCATCGTTGCGCCCCAGGTAGTCCAAGGTGCCGTCGGCGTTCCAACGTGCCAAATCGCCGGTGCGGTACATCCGCGCGCCCGGTTGGGCCACGAATGGGTCATCGAGGAAACGTTCGGCGGTCAGGTCGGCGCGGTTCAGGTAACCGCGCGCGACGCCCTCACCGCCGATGTACAGCTCACCCGCCACGCCACAGGGCACCAGTTGCTGGTGCTCGTCGAGCAGGTACAGGCGGGTGTTGGCGATTGGTTTGCCGATGTCCAGGCGCCCTTCCGGCCACAGCCGTCCGGAGCTGGCCACCACGGTAGTTTCAGTCGGCCCGTAGTTGTTCACCACGGCAAAGCCGGGATCACGCGGGAACTGGCGCAAGCGGTCGCCGCCGATGAGCAACGTGCGCAGCGTCGGGTGCTTCAGTTCACGACTGAAGGCGTACTCGGCTACCGGCGTGGGCAGGAAGGCCACCTGCAGCGGCTGGGCCTGCCACCAGTCGAGCAAGGCATCCAGTTGTTCGTTGCCGATATGTGCCGGTGGCAGGTGCAGGGTCGCCCCGGCGCACAACGCCGGCCAGACTTCCCAGGCCATGGCGTCGAAACCGAAACCCGCCACGCTGGCGGTGTGGCTACCAGCGCCCAGGTCGAAGGCCTGGCAGTGCCAATCCACCAGATTGTTGAGGCTCTGGTGCTCGACCATCACGCCTTTCGGCTGGCCGGTGGAGCCGGAGGTGTAGATCACGTAGGCCAGGTGACGGGCATTGAGACCCGCCATCTGCGGATTGTCCTCGTGGGCGCTCCAGCTTGGCTGGTCGAGCAGCAACAGCGGTGCACTCATGGTTGGTACGCGCTCGAGCAGATCCTGCTGGCTGAGCACCACCACCGGGGCGCTGTCGCTCAAGAGGTAGGCGATGCGCTCGTCCGGGTGCGCTGGATCGATCGGCACGTAGCCAGCGCCGGCCTTGAGCACCGCCAGCAGGCCAACCAGGGTATCCAGGCCGCGACGGGCGAGCACCGCCACGCGCTCGTCCGGGCGTACGCCCAGCTCGATCAGGCGATGGGCCAGGCCGTTGGCGCGGGCGTTCAGTTCGCCATAGCTGAGGGCTGCTTCACCCACCTGGGCAGCCATGGCGTCGGGGCGTTCGAGGGCCTGGCGTTCGATACGCCAGTGCACGGTGTGCAGGCTTTCATAGGCACTGCGCGAACCGGCGAAGTCCTGCAGCAGCTGGATACGCTCGTCGTCCGGCAGGATATCGAGCCGAGCGCAGCTTGCCGCGGGCGCCTGCTCCAGTGCATCGAGCATCTGCTGCATGGCGCGCTGCAGGTACAGGCAGGTGCGCAGCGGGTCGACGCCCGCAATCGTTTGCGCGGTAAAGGCAAAGGCTTCGCCCAGGTCGTCGACGCTCATCACCAGCGGGTAGTTGCTGCGCTCGGTGGCCTGCAGCACTTCGATGCCTTGCCACAGTTCACCGCTGCCATGCTCGGCCGAGCTGTGCCGGTAGTTGAGCAGCGCGTTGAACAGAGGCGTCGGCGCGGCCACGCCGCTGCAACGCTGCGCCAGAGCCAGCGGGGCATGCTCGTGGCGCATCAGCGTGGTCAGGCGCTGGTGCGTGGTGCGGATCGCCGCCACCATGTCCTGGGCTTCCAGGTTCAGGCACAGCGGCAGGGTGTTGATGAAGATGCCCAGGGCCCGCTCGGTGGCCTCGGCGCCCAGCAGGCGGCCCATCAGCACGGTGCCGAAGACCACGCGCTGACGCCCGCTCAGCCCCGCCAGCACGTGCCCCCAGCCCAGGTGGAACAGGCTGGCGACACTCACCCCGAGGCTACGGGCCTGGGCCCGCAGGCGCAGGCTCAGCGCCGTATCCAGGGTGATACTGTGCTCGCGGGTCTGTTCGCCGTCGCCGCTCAGATCCTGCAGGTCGTAGGCCAGAGTCGGCTCCACGATGTCGCCCAGCATGCCGCGGAAGAACGCCTCATGCTCGGCCTCACTGACGCCCAGCAGTGCCTGCCCGACATAGTTGCGAAACGGCACCGGCGTGCCCAGGCTCGCCCCAAGGCCCTGCAAGCAGGCATGGATTTCATGACGCACCACCTCCAGCGCACTGTGGTCGAGGGCGATATGGTGGTACAGCAGGCTGACTTGCACCCGGCCATCGGCGGTGCTGCCGCAGACCAGCCGCAGCAGCGGCGCCTGGGTCAGATCCAGCCATGGTGATGCCTCGGCATCGAGGCCGCTGGCGCGCTCTTCGACGCTCAGCCGGGCATGGCGCCAGACCACCTGTAGCGGCCGCTCCAGACCCTGCCAATGTACCGAGGTGCGCAGGATGTCATGCCGATCGATGACAGTCTGCAAGGCCTGTGCAAAAGCCTCCAGACGCTGCGCGTCGGCCACCGCGAAGTCCACACGCATCACATAGGGATCGCGACCGCTGGCACTGACGTGGTGGTAGAGGATGCCTTCCTGCAACGGCGCCAGCGGATAGATGTCCTGGACGTTTACAGCGCCGCCGGGGATCAGCTCGACCAAACCGTCGATGGTCACTTGGTCGACGGCCGCCAGGGTCAACATCTGCGGGGTGATGCGTGTGCAGTCGGCGGCGATGCCATTGGCCGGTAACGTCGGCTGGCCGCGCTTTTCGTTGCTGTACTGGCCCTGCTCAAGCAGCTCGATGAGCCCCGCTTTGTGCGTACGCAGGTGCTCCACCAAACCGTTGTCGCTGAGCGCGCGGCGATTCCCCTGCACGGCCAGTTGCCCATCTTTGACGGCCAGCTGGATGTCCAGTGCCTTGAGTGTCGCCAGAAGCTCGTTGATGCTCACAGGATAATCTCCATGCTCTCTGTGATGGCGGCATAACCGGCCAGTGTCGGTTGCTCGAACAGGGCGCGAACGTCGGCCTCGATACCTTCCTGCCGCAGGCGCGCAGTCAGGCTGATGGCCAACAGCGAATGCCCGCCGAGTTCGAAGAAATTGTCATGTCGGCTCACCGCCTCCACGCCGAGCAGCTCGCGCCACAGGTCGGCGAGCAGCTCTTCCAGCTCGCCCTGCGGGGCTTCGTGAATACGCGCGGGCAAGGCCTCGCTGCCAGGTGCCGGCAGGGCCTGGCGGTCGAGTTTGCCGTTGGGGCTCAGCGGCAGGCTCTGCAGGTGCAGGTAGAACGCCGGCAGCATGTAGTCCGGCAGCCGGTTGCGCAGCGCCTCGCGCAAAACCTCGGTGCCGCTCGGCGTGCCGGTGTAATAGCTCACCAGGCGCTGCCCGCCCGGGCCGTCGTCACGCACCATGACCACGGCGTCCTCGACACCGTCGCACTGCGCCAGCGCCGCCTGGATTTCGCCCAACTCGATGCGCAGGCCATGCAGCTTGACCTGGTCATCGTTGCGGCCGAGGAACTCCAGGCTGCCGTCGGCATGCTGGCGCACCAGGTCACCGCTGCGGTACAGCCGCTCACCGGCCACGAACGGGCTGGCGATGAAGCGCTCGGCCTGGGCCTCTGGCAGGTTGCGATAGCCACGGGTGACGCCTGCGCCGCCGATATGCAACTGGCCGACAACACCTTGCGGCACGGGCTGGTCGTGGGCATCGAGCACATACAGATGGGTGTTGGCTACCGGCCCGCCGATCGGCAGGAAGCGCTCGGGCACCGGCTGATCCGGGGCCAGCGTCCAGACGCTGCAGTCGACGGTGGTTTCAGTCGGGCCATAGACGTTGTGCAGGCGCACCTTGGGCAGACGCTGGCGCAGCAGGCTGGCCAGCGCCGGGGTCAGTTCGCCGCCGCCGCAGACGATATCGGTCAGGCTGTCACAGGCCGCGCTTTGCGGCAGCTCGAGGAAATGCTGCAGCAGCACCGGCACGAACTGCACCACACTGACCCGCCATTCACGGATCAACTGCGCCAGGTAGGCCGGGTCACGCTGCCCGTCGGGGCGCGCCAGCAGCAAAGGCAGGCCGCTGCACAGTGGCCAGAACAGCTCCCACACGGAGGCGTCGAAGCTGATCGGGGTCTTGTGCAGCACGCGGCCTTGCTCACCCTGCGGGAACTGCCGGGCGCTCCAGTGCACGAGGTTGACCACGTTGCGGTGCTCGACCATCACCCCCTTGGGTCGCCCGGTGGAACCGGAGGTGTAGATCACATAGGCGAGGTTGCTCGCCTCCAGGCCAGGCAACTGCGGGTCGTGCGCGGCCTGTTGCCCGTGCTCGTCGGCATCCACGTCGATACAAGGTACGCCCGGCTGGTCGAGCAGCGTACGAGTGCCAGCCTGAACCAGCAACGCCGTAGGCGCGCTGTCTTCGAGCATGTACTGCAGGCGCTCGCGCGGGTAGCTCGGGTCGAGCGGCACGTAGGCGCCACCGGCCTTGAGAATCGCCAGCAGGCCGACCACCAGCGATACGCCGCGCTCGGCGCACAGCGCCACACGGTCATCTGGTTTCACGCCCAGCGCGAGCAGATGGTGAGCCAGGCGGTTGGCGCGCTCGTTGAGCTGCCGGTAGCTGAGCTGTTCGTGCTCGCTGCGCACGGCAATGGCATCCGGCGTCAGGCGGGCCTGCTTCTCGAACAGCGCAGGCAGGGTTTGATGCTCATCGAACGGTAGCGCTGAGTCATTGAACTCAACTAGCAAACGTTTGCGCTGCGAGGCAGGCAAAACCTGCACGCGCTGCAGCAACAACTCCGGCTGGCTCTCCAGCGCATTGACCAGCCCTTCCAGCGCCTCCAGCAATTGCTCGCCTACTCGCTGTGCGCCGACACTTTGCGGTGCGGTAACGCCCACGCGCAAGCGCTCGCCGAGGTCGTCGACGTTCAGGCTCAGCGGGTAGTTGGTGTGGTTGTCGCTGTCGAGGATTTCCAGGCCACGCCAGGCATCGCGCTGGGCATCCTGGCGCGCCTGGCCGGCGGCATGGCGGTAGTTGAGGATCGCGCTGAACAACGGCAGCGCAGCGGATACCGCGCTGCAACGCTGCGCCTGGGCCAGCGAGGCATGTTCGTGGGCCTGCAACTGGGCCAGCCGCGCATGAGTGGCACGCGCAGCGTCGCGCACGCCGACGCCGTCGAGATCCACCCGCAGCGGCAAGGTGTTGATGAACATGCCCAAGCCGCGGTCGGCTCCCTCGCCGCCTTGCAAGCGCCCAAGTAGCACGGTGCCGAACACCACCTGGCCGTTGCCGGTGGCCGCACCCAGCACTCGGCCCCAGGCCAGATGCAACAGGCTGGCAAGGCTGACGCCCAGTTGCCGGGCCTGGCTGCGCAGGCGCCTCAACAGCGTGTCAGGCAGGCGGTGCCAGGCTTCTTCCAGTGAGTGCTCGCCGCTTTGTACATCGTGCAGGTCGAACGGCAGCGTCGGCTGTTCGATATCACCCAGTTGCTCACGGAAATAGGCTTCGTGTTCCGCCTCGCTCATGCCCAGGCGTGCATGCGCCACGTAATTGCGATACGGCACGGCCGGCTGCGTCGGCGGCGCATCGCCGCGCAGGTGGGCGAGCATTTCCTCGCGCATCACCTCCAGGGCGGTGGCATCCAGCACGATATGGTGGAACAGCAAGGTGGCCGCCAGCCCTTCCCCATCGGATCGCTGGCAGAACTCCAGGCGCAGCAGCGGCGCCTGGGTCAGATCCATGCGTGCCGGAACGGCTTGGCTGTCCCGAGCCAGCACCGCCACTTCCTCGACGCACAGTTCGGCGTGGCGCCAGACCACCTGCTGCGGCGTGGTCAGACCGTCCCACACCACTGCAGTGCGCAGGCTGTCGTGGCGGGCGATGACTTTGCGCAAGGCCTCGACGACGGCCTCCAGACGCTGGCGGCTGTCGATGTTCATGTGCAGTTGCAGCAGGTAGGGGTCGACCTGCTCACTGGTCAGGTGGTGATAGAGAATGCCCTCCTGCAGCGGCGCCAGCGGATAGATTTCCTGCACGTTGGCGGCCCCACCAGGCACACCGGCGACGATACGGTCGATGCTCGCCTGGTCGAGTTGGGTAAGGCTCAGCAGCTCTGGAGTGATGCGCGTGCAGTCTTCCGGTACTCGATTGCCCGGCACCTGGATCTCACGGCCACTGCCGACCGAGGCCGCCAGTGCGGCGACGGTGGGCTGGCCGAGCAGCACCCGCACATCGACCGGCAGGCCGGCACTGCGCAGACGCTCGACCAGAGTCACGGCGAGCAGCGAATGGCCGCCGAGCTCGAAGAAGTTGTCCTGGCGGCCGACCTTTTCCACGTCCATCACCTGGGCCCAGAGTGCGGCGATACGTTCTTCCACCTCGCCCTGTGGTGCCTCGTAGACACGGCTGACCAGGGCATCGCGATCCGGGTCAGGCAATGCACGGCGGTCGAGCTTGCCATGTGCGGTCAGCGGCATGCTGTCCAGGCGGGTGAATGCCAGAGGCACCATATGCGCCGGCAAGCGCACCTGCAAAGCGTCACGCAGGGCCTCGCCAGACACCTCGGCAGCCGCCGTGAACCAAGCCAGCAGGCGTTGATCGCGAACCAGCACCACAGCGCTCTGTACCTCGTCGAGGCTGACCAGGGCCGCTTCAATTTCTCCCAGTTCGATGCGCATGCCACGGATCTTCACCTGGTCGTCGTTGCGACCCAGGTAGTCCAGTGTGCCATCGGCGTTCCAGCGCACCAGATCGCCACTGCGGTACATACGCGCACCGGGGCTGTCGCTGAACGGATCGGCCAGGAAGCGCGCCTCAGTCAGCGTTGGGGCATGCAGATAGCCACGGGCCACCCCTGCTCCGCCGATGTACAGCTCACCGGCCACGCCCTCGGGCACCGGCTGGCACTGTTCGTCGAGCACGTACACACAGGTGTTGGCGATGGCTCGGCCAATGTGCAGAGCCCCACCCGGACGCAGTTCGCCGGAAGTGGCGACCACCGTGGTCTCGGTAGGCCCGTAGTTGTTGACCACCGTGAAACCCGGGTCGCGGTCGAACTGGCGCAGGCGGTCGCCACCGACCAGCAGGGTGCGTAACGTCGGGTGCTGACGTGGGCGGCGCAGCGCCTGCTCGGCTACCGGGGTCGGCAGGAAGCTGACCTGCAGCGGCTGCTCCAGCCACCAGTCGAGCAGTTCATCGACATGTTCGTTGCTCACCTCGGCTGGCGGCAGGTGCAACACCGCACCACTGCACAAGGCAGACCAGACTTCCCAGGCCATGGCGTCAAAGCCGAAGCCGGCAACGCTGCTGGTATGGCTGCCCGCTGCCAGGGCGAAGGCCTGGCAATGCCAATGCACCAGGTTCTCCAGGGTGTGGTGTTCGACCATCACGCCCTTCGGCTGCCCGGTGGAGCCGGAGGTGTAGATCACATAAGCCAGGTTGTTCGCTGTCAGGCCAGGCACCTGCGGATTGCTTCCGTCAGCCTGGCGCCAGACCGGCGATTCGATATTCAAGTGTGGCCGGCCTGCAGCCAGCGCCTCGGTGGTGGTCTCGGTCAGCACCACTCGCGGATCACTGTCGGCCAGCAGGTAGGCAATGCGTTCGGCCGGATAGGCCGGATCCACTGGCACATAGGCGGCGCCGGCCTTGAGCACCGCCAGCATGGCGACCACGCGCTGCACACCACGTTGCAGGCACAGCGCGACACGCTGTTCCGGCGTGATGCCAAGGGCGATCAGGTGATGAGCCAGGCGGTTGGCCTGGGTATTGAGTTCGGCGTAACTGAGCACCTGTCCGGCCTGGATAAGCGCAGCAGCGTCGGGATACGCCCGTGCCTGCGCCTCGACCAGGGCTTGCACCGTGGCATGCCGGGGGAACGCCTGCACCTCGGTGCGTCCGGCCTCCAGCAGTTGGCGACGCTCGTCGGCGCTGAGCATCGGCAGTTGCTGCAGGCCGGTGGCCGGCGCCGAGGCCAGGGCCTGCACCAGTTGCTCCAGGCAATGCTCCACCCAGCCGACGATGCGCTGCGCGCCCAGGCCTTGCTGGGCCAGCACGTGCAGGTCGAATCCTTCACCGAGGTCATCGACGCTGAGGGTCAGCGGGTAGTTGCTGCGCACGTCGCCGCCCAGCACCCGCACGCCCTGCCACAGGCCCTGGCCTTCGCGCGGTTTCACGGCCGCGCTGTGCCGGTAATTGAGCAAGGCGCTGAACAAGGGTGCGCCGGCCGGCACGCCACTGCAGCGCTGAGCGAGCACCAGCGAAGCCTGTTCGTGGGCAATCAGCGCCGACAATCGGGCGTGTACGGCCTGTACCGCACTACGGGTATCCAGGGCTGTTGCGACACGCAGCGGCAAGGTGTTGATGAACACCCCTAGCGAGCGGTCGCCATCATCCGCCCCCATGCGGCCCAGCAGTACGGTGCCGAACACCACATCGCTGCGATTGGCCAGGGTGCTCAGCACCCGCGCCCAGGCCACGTGCAACAGGCTCGCCGCACTCACGCCGGCGCGCCTGGCCTGCTCACGCACCCGCCGGGCGAGTTCGCCGCTCAGCGCGCGGCGGCTCTCTTCGACGGCACTGCCATCCGCTGCGACCTCCTGCAGGCCAAAGGGCAGCGTCGGCTCGTCGACATCGCCAAGCATTTCGCTGAAGAACGCGGTGTGCCGCGCATCGTATCCAGCCAGACGCACCTGGGCCACGTAGTCGCGGTATGGCAGCGGCGCTGCCAGCTCGGCCAGGCGGCCTTCGAGAACGGCGGCCATCTCACGGCTGACGATTTCCATGGCGCTGTTGTCCAGCACCAGATGGTGGAACAGGATGATCGCCACGATTTCATCGCTGTCCGGTTGGCGGGCATGCACCAGGCGAATCAGCGGGGCCTGGGTCAGGTCGAGGCGATGGTGCCGGGCATCGAACTGGCGCTGCAGGCGTTCGAGGGTCGAACCCTGGGTGTCGCTCGGATCGAGACTGATGGCCTGCACCGACAGCGGCGCCTGGCGCCATACCACCTGATGGGGAGTCTCCAGGCCCTCCCAGACCAGCGCGGTGCGCAGGATGTCATGCCGTTCGATCACCTGCTGCAACGCCGCCGCCCAAGCCTGCAATCGCGCTAGCGAGTCGAAAGTCAGACGCCACTGCAGCAGATAGGGATCGCCCTGCCCGGCACTCAGGTGGTGATAGAGAATGCCCTCCTGCAGCGGTGTCAGCGAGTAGATGTCCTGGACATTACCCGCGCCACCCGGTACACCAGCGACGATGACATCGATCTCAGCCTGGCTCAATCGGGTCAGGCTCAGCAGCTCCGGAGTGATGTGCGTGCAACCGTCCGGAATACGGTTGGCCGGAATATTGAGCGCCGCAGCGCGCCGCTCGCTGGCGGCTAGCGCGGCCACGGTCGGGTGGCTGAGCAGGGTGTGCACATCGGCTTCCAGGCCAGCGCTGCGCAGGCGCTTGACCAGCTCGATGGCCAGCAGCGAATGGCCGCCCAGTTCGAAGAAGTTGTCCTGCCGCCCGACCCGTTCGGTGCCCAGCACCTCGGCCCAGATTTCCGCCATGCGGGTTTCCACGCCACCCTGCGGAGCTTGGTAAGCGCTGAGAGCCAAGCTAGCGCTATCCGGAACAGGCAGCGCTCGACGGTCGAGCTTGCCATTGCGCGTCAGTGGCCACTGCTCCAGGCGCACGAAGGCACGCGGCACCATGTAAGCCGGCAACTGCGCGCGCAGCGCCTCGCGCAACTGGCCGATATCGACAGCCGCCGACTCGGTGAACCATGCCACCAGGTGCTCGTCACGCACCAGCACCACAGCGTCCTTGACCACCGGCCAGGCCGCGATGGCCACCTCGATCTCGCCCGGCTCGATGCGCATGCCGCGAATCTTCACCTGATCATCGTTACGGCCCAGGTATTCCAGGGTGCCATCGGCGTTCCAACGCACCTGGTCGCCACTGCGGTACAGGCGAGCACCGGGCAGGCTACTGAACGGGTCGTCGATAAAGCGTTCGGCGGTAAGCTCTGGCCGGTTCAGGTAACCGCGCGCGACCCCTGCCCCGCCGATGTACAACTCACCGACCACGCCGACCGGTACTGATCGCAGATGGGCGTCCAGCACGTGAACCTGGGTATTGCCGATCGGCCCGCCGATGTGCAGACAGGTATCAGGCTGCACCACACCGGAGGTGGCGACCACGGTGGTTTCGGTCGGGCCGTAGTTGTTGATCACCTGGTAGCGACGCGCCTGGCTGAACTGACGCAGGCGATCCCCGCCGATCAGCAGGGTACGCAAGGTCGGGTGCTCCTGCGCGAGACCAAAGGCGTACTCCGCCACCGGCGTAGGCAGGAAGCTGACCTCTAGCGGCTGAGCTCGCCACCAGTCCAGCAAGGCTTCGACATCATCGCCACCCTCCTGAACGGGGGCCAGGTGGAGGGTGCCTCCGGCACACAGGGTCGGCCAGACTTCCCAGGCCATGGCATCGAAACCAAAGCCCGCCAGGCTAGAGGTGTGGGTACCCGGCTTCACATCGAAGGCAGTGCAGTGCCAGTCCACCAGGTTGGCGAGCATGCGGTGCTCGACCATCACCCCTTTCGGTTGGCCGGTCGAACCCGAGGTGTAGATGACATACGCCAGATTGTCGCCGCCCAGTTCGCTCAGCGGCGCCGTGACACCACTCGCTGCCTCGAACGCGAAGGTGTCCAACGCGACCAACGGCGCCGTCAGCGGCGGCAGGCGGTCGACCAGGGTGGTATGGGTCAGCACCACGGCCGGAGCGCTGTCGTCGAGCAGATAGGCCAGGCGCTCCTGCGGGTGCGCCGGATCGACCGGCACATAGGCGGCACCTGCCTTGAGCACCGCCAGCAGCCCCACGAGGGTATCCAGCCCGCGCTGGCAAACGACCGCTACACGGGTCTCGGGGCCGGCACCACAGTCGACCAAGTGCACAGCCAAGGTATTGGCGCGCTGCTCGAGCTGCGCGTAGGTCAGCTGCTGGTCGAGGTGTACCGCTGCAAGGGCATCCGAGCGCTGACGAGCCTGTTGCTCGATGCGTTGATGAATCAGTGGCTCGCTCGACGAGATCATCTCGGTGGCGTTCCAGCCTGCCATAAGCTGCTGCTCGGACAGTGTTGACAAGCTGAAATCGGCAATCATCCGCTCAGGGTTTTCAAGCCCCTGCTCTAGAATCTGCAGCAGGCGCTCGCCAATTGCGGCAGCGTCCTCATCCCCCAGCCACGCACGGTTATAGACCAGGTGTAACCATGTAGCACCAGTTAGGGCATTGCTGCGCAGATGGATGGCCAGGGGCGTACTTTCATGCCCATTGGAGACCTTGAACGTGCTGGCTTGGGCATCGCCATAGCGGTAGTCATGATTTTCCTGCTCGTAGGATACCGACACCTCGAACAACTGCGACCGCTCCTCGCGCGACAGTCCCAGCTGCCGATTGAGCTCGCTCAAGGGAAAACGCTGATGGCGAAAGTCACGCTTGAGGCTGTCTCGAATGGCTACGATCAGTCCGCCGAAATCGTCATGTTCAGAGCTTTGCAGACGCACCGCACTCACCTGCGCAAAATGCCCCAGAGTCGCCTTGCCGCGCGCCCCGCTGCGGTTGAGTAGCGGTACACCCACCACCCACTCTGAACGCTGCAGGGTGCGAGTGAAGTAAATGTGCGCTGCCGCAAGTAGTACATGGAAGGCAGAGGATCGGTGATGTTGTGCGAGCGCCTGCATTCGCAGGTGCAGATCCGCGGGCAGCGCCTGTACCCAAGTATTTGATGGCGTTGCCGCTGTCTCGTCAGGCCGCCGATGGCGCGCTATAAGTACCGGCTCGGGGAGGCTCTGGTACTTGTCAAGCCAGTAGCTCTGGTCGCGCATGAACGGGGCAGATTGCCGATAACGCAGGTCATCCTCAATGAACGCGCTGTAGCAAAGACCTTGATCCTCGACTTCTACACCCTCGCCTAACGCTGTGTAATGCTCGCCCAGCACCTTGACCAACTGCCCGAAGCCCCAGCCGTCGAGAATCAGATGATGGGCATGGATCGCCAGCCAATGCTCCTCTGTGGCCACACGGATCAGACAGAAAGTTATCAGAGAGCTGCTGTATAACTGGTAGGGGCGTTGCATCTGTGCATCGACTAGTCGCTGTGCAGAAAGTGACGGCTCTGGCTCGGCACTCAGATCATGTAGCGCCATATCCACCGAAGTGGGTGCTGCGAAGGATTGCACCGGCAAACCATCGCCCTCTTCCATGGGCATTATCACCGTGCGTAGCGCCGAGTGAGCGGCCACCAGGCGCTCAACTGCCAGCCTCAGCCTGCTGATGTCGAGAGCCCCTGTCAGTCTTAGGTAGCCGCCGATGTTATAGAGCGGAGAATCGCCATGGCTGATCTGGTCGAGCCAGACATCCTGTTGAGCGGCACTCAGCGGAAAGCGTTCGACAGCGCGGGCAGGCATGGCTCAAGGTCCTTCTTGGCAAATTTAAGCGGGAATTAAACATTGCCGTTTTTGTCATGCATGACCCCTCAAACCGGGGCAACCGAAATAGTAATTATTTGTAACCTTTTGACAGGACCTCCTCACGAAGTTTGAATCTAGTCTGAGCCTTTTAGGAGCTCACCAGCATCTCTGCCTGAGGACTTTTGAGGACTGTGAAATCATCATGATTAGTGCGAAATTCGCCGATGAAGCTGACGACCCAGTCTTTTGCCAGCGCCTCGCTCTTGTGGTAGCGAGTACTGGCGGCCCCACTTTCGCCAGCAGAGTCCTGGAACTGATTGGCGATGTAGTACCCATTCATGGCCTAGAAATAAGCGAATTGACAATAGATATATCGAGCGCCGAAATTCGAGACGTCACAGCCATAGGCTCCGCAGGCGTCGCTTATAGAGGATGCGGTACTGGTGCACTTGAGCAAGGTTTACTACCGAGCATTCTGCACATGAAGGATCCGCTTCTTATTCAAAGCAGATTGAGACCTAGCGATTCCCACCCAAAGGGTCCTGTTCATCAGTGCAATTTGGTCTCCCGCACCGGGAATCTCCGGCGCATGATTTGTTTCTACCGCCAGGCAAGCTTGCGCAGCTTCTCATTGTCAGAAATGTCAGCACTCAAGGTGCTTTCGGACACGCTTTTGATACTCCTAGAGCAGCACTCACGTAATTTGACTCGTGCAGGAGTGTCGAAAAAATCAGCCAGCAATACAGTCCATTCTATGGATAGTGCTTTCAGCAAAAAGCTTGAGCGGGAATGCATTCCACTTTCTTCCCGAGAACAAGAAGTTTGCGTAGGTTTGCTATCAGGTAAAACGGTTCCTGAGCTGGCATTGCGTCTACAGGTCAAGAACAGTTCTGTTGAAAGCTATCTCAAGCGCGCCACTGGCAAGCTCGGCATTAAAGGACGTCACGGCTTGGCACGATGGATGGCTGGCGGCTGATTTGAATTAAATCAGGAGCTGAATCGCCGCCAGAAAAGGGCGATATAAAAGCAAAGCTGCCATTCTTCATTGGAGGGGTAAGCAAAATGTGGGGTAGATAATTTCAGTCGCCCCCGCCGCCTCCATCCCCACCGCCATCACCGCCCCCACAATCGCTTGCACCGCCATCACTTCCGCAAAAGTTGCCGCCGCGGTGGTCGTTATCGATCATGGTGCTGCTGGAACCGCCCGAGTCGCCAGAGTCATTTTTCTTACTTGGCTTGCGACTGGCGGAGGTGAAGAACTTGTAGAGAATGCGCGCCCCCAACGCCACCAACACCAGTACATAGATCCACTGGGTTATACCGATACCCCAAAAGCCCTGATTGATCATCGCCATATCCTGCCGACTGTCCCGCCCTGAGCCAGTGTCGTCATCGAGGCACTGGTATTTCGCTACTTACGACCCGGCCAGGCTGATGGTCGTTCAACGCTGCTCCGCATCGCTTTCCTGATAAACTGCGCGCCCGACACCTATGCCCCGGCCTAGGTGCATCAACCCGTTTACCTTACTTGACGATTTCACTTCCGGCCCTGTAGCAAACCGCCAGAATCATTACCCCTATACCCGAGATGCCCTTGCAAACTGCCTCCGCCACCGAACGCCCAATCCTCTCCCGTCGCTTCTCCGTGGCGCCCATGATGGACTGGACTGATCACCATTGCCGCTACTTCCTGCGCCAGCTGTCGCAGCATGCGCTGCTGTACACGGAAATGGTCACCACCGGGGCGCTGCTGCATGGAGATACCGCGCGTTTTCTGCATTACGACCAGAGCGAGCACCCCGTGGCGCTGCAACTGGGCGGTAGCAACCCGGCGGATCTAGCGGCCTGCGCACGCATTGCCGAGCAGGCGGGGTACGACGAGGTTAACCTCAATGTCGGCTGCCCCAGCGATCGGGTGCAGAACAACATGATCGGCGCCTGTCTGATGGCCCACCCGGCGTTGGTAGCGGAGTGCGTCAAGGCAATGCGTGACGCAGTGAGCATTCCGGTGACCGTCAAGCACCGCATCGGCATCGACGGGCGCGACAGCTACGCAGAGCTCCGCGACTTCGTCGGCCAGGTGCGGGATGCCGGCTGCGGCAGTTTCACCGTGCATGCGCGAATCGCCATCCTGTCGGGACTGTCTCCCAAGGAAAACCGTGAGATTCCGCCGCTGCGCTATGACATCGCCGCCCAGCTCAAGCAGGACTTCCCGAATCTGGAGCTGATCCTCAACGGCGGCATCAAGACCCTCGACGCCTGTCAGGAGCACCTGCAGACCTTTGACGGCGTGATGCTCGGCCGCGAGGCTTACCACAACCCGTACCTGCTGGCAGAGGTCGACCAGCAACTATTCGGCAGCGAGCGTGTGCCGGTCAGCCGCCATGCGGCGATGCTCGCGATGCGCCCCTATATCGAGCGACACATGGCCGCCGGTGGCCTGATGCACCATGTCACACGCCATATGCTCGGCCTGGCTCAAGGCTTCCCGGGCGCTCGGCGCTTCCGTCAGCTGCTGTCGGCGGACATCCACAAGAGCGATCAGCCACTGGCCATTTTCGACCAGGCGGCCGACATCCTGCAGGGCCGTTGAGCTTCTATGGCCACTCGGCGGCCTTGCCAGCAGTTGAGCGCCAACTGAGGCTCAGGTAAGGTCTTGGCACCCGAATCGACAAGGCCGTGCCATGACCTCCAAGCTGGATCAACTCAAGCAGTTCACCACCGTGGTTGCCGACACCGGCGACATCGACGCCATCGCTCGTCTCAAGCCGGT
The DNA here is from genome assembly GCF_900112645.1 of Phytopseudomonas straminea. Taxonomy (GTDB): domain Bacteria; phylum Pseudomonadota; class Gammaproteobacteria; order Pseudomonadales; family Pseudomonadaceae; genus Aquipseudomonas; species Aquipseudomonas straminea. Next base: position 498,139 of record NZ_FOMO01000005.1, read on the forward strand.
GGACGCCACCACCAACCCCTCACTACTGCTCAAGGCCGCCGCACTGCCCCGCTACGCCGAGCTGCTCAAGCAGGCGGTGGCGGCGAGCAAGGGCGACGTCGACCTGGCCAGCGACCGCTTTGGCGTGACCGTGGGTCGAGAAATCCTTCAGGTGATTCCCGGCCGTATTTCCACCGAGGTAGATGCCCGTCTGTCCTTTGACACCCAGGCCACTCTAAGCCGCGCCAAACGCTTGGTTGAGCTATACGAAGAAGCCGGCGTGAGCCGCGAGCGTATCCTGATCAAGATCGCCTCGACCTGGGAAGGCATTCGTGCCGCCGAGCAGCTGGAAAAGTCCGGCGTACAGACCAACCTGACCCTGCTGTTCTCGTTCGCCCAGGCGCGCGCTTGCGCCGATGCCGGCGCGTTCTTGATCTCGCCGTTCGTGGGCCGAATCTACGACTGGTACAAGAAGGCCGAAGGCCGTGACTATGTCGGCGCCGAAGACCCGGGCGTGCAGTCCGTGACGCGCATCTACGACTACTACAAGGCCCAGGGCCACAAGACCGTGGTAATGGGCGCGAGCTTCCGCAACGTCGGTCAGATCGAACAACTGGCTGGTTGCGACCGCCTGACCATCAGCCCCGAGTTGTTGCAGCAACTGGCCGACGACAATGGCCCGCTGGAACGCAAGCTCAATACCGAAGTCTCCGGACAGAGCGAAGCACGGATCAGCGAGAGCCAGTTCCGCTGGGACATGAACGAAGACGCCATGGCCACCGAAAAGCTCGCCGAGGGCATCCGCGGGTTCGCTCGCGATCAGGAGAAACTGGAAAAGCTGCTCACTGCCAACAGCTGAGCCTGCACAACGAAAAACGGGGCGCCGATATTCTCGGCGCCCCGTTTTTTATGGCCGGGCTTCAGGGGTGCTGTTCTAGTGCGCTGACCAGGTCATGAAAGGCCGCACGGTTCGACTCGTTCAGGCCCATCAGGATGCGATGCGCTTCCAGCACATGAGCACGCACCACATCTTCCGACTGATCCTGCGATGGCAGGTCGGACAGGCAATCCGGACACTCGTAGGGCTGATCGATGATGTTGAACACCTGATCGAAACCCATGGACTGCAGCAGTCGGGTGATGTCGGCGTGAGTGGTCACCACCGTTGGCAACAGACCAACCTTCTGGCGCGACAGAATCGAGAGTTTGGCCAGCAGCCCCAAGGTGGTGCTGTCGATGCTGCGGGTTTCCGTCAGATCGATGACGATGGCGGAAAAATTCAGCGCCGTGAAGATCTTCTCGATTGTGGCGTCCAGAGCCGAACACAGGGTCAGGCGCACTTCGCCGATGAACTTCAGGACGAAGGTACCATTCTGTTCGGCAAACTGGATTCTACCGGGGCTTATCCCAGGATTCATGCAAGGTTCCTGCTTAACACCAGCAAGGCGATATCATCCGGCATCTCCGCCAGATTGGCCAGTCCAAACACGCTACGCAACCCATCCAGGGTTCCACCTGCCTCGCTGACCAGCTTGGGCAGCAGGGCTTCTTTTTCCTGAAGGTTGTCACCGTCGAGCAAGTCAAGGATGCCGTCGGACAACAACGTCAGGCTGAATGATTCGGGAAGCTCGATTTCCAGGTCGTTGTAGTCGGCCTCCTTGAACAGGCCGACCGGCAGGCCGCGACCCTCCAGGTAATAGGCCTTGTCACCGGTGTACATCACCGGCAGCGGCAAGTGGCCGCCGATGCTGTAGGTCAAACGGTTGGACTCTTCGTCGATCACGCCGCCGAGCATGGTCACATGCTTGCCCAGCTTGCAGTTGATCAGCCCACGGTTGATGTGGCTGAGCACGTCCGACGGTTTGAATTCGGGCAGCATGCCGTTGCGCCGCGACTCGTAGAGCAGGCGCGTGGTCATGAACTTGAGCAGTACGGTGACGAAGGCCGACGACGCGCCATGGCCGGATACGTCCGCCAGGTAGAAAGCCACACGGCGCTCGTCGACCCGGAAGTAATCGACGAAGTCACCGGAGAGATAGAGCGACGGAATGATTTGGTGGGCGAACGACAGCCCCTCGTCTTCCCAGGGCGTGACCGGCAGCATGTTCATCTGCACCTGGCGGCCAGCGTTCTGGTCTTCCTGCAACAAGTGCAGGCTGGCCTGCAGCTCGCGGTTGGCGGTTTCCAGCTTTTCGCGGTAGCGCTCGTTCTCCTGGCGCAGGTGCACCCGATCCAGCGCACGGCGCACCGAATGTTCGAGTACGGCCAGGTCTTCCAGAGGCTTGATCAGATAGTCGGCAGCGCCGAGGCGCAGGGCCTCGACCACATCGGTCATCACGCCGGCACCGGAGACCACGATGATTGGCGCGGAATACTCCAGCGCGCTGATACGGCGGATCAGTTCGAGACCATCAACCTGCGGCATGCGTAGGTCGCAAACCACCAGATCGGGCCGCTCGCGTTCGAACACTTCGAGACCTTGCAGGCCGTTGCTGGCCAGCAGGATGTTGAAGCCGCTGTCTTCCAAGTAGGCTGCAATGCTGGCGCGCACGACTTCGTCGTCATCGATCAGCAGCAACGTGGCACTGGTTTTGTGCATGGGGTGTCCAGGCAAACTGCGCCGGGGATGGTTAGCGTAAACGCAGCCAACAACCTGCGCGGGTACACGGTTCGCGTCAAGGCGCAGACGGTACTCCCATCCTCAGCGCGATTCAACAGGCGCCGTTGCCGCTGAGCGGCTTTACACCTTAAATGGCAGAGGGTTATAAGAACTGCAACAAAAGCCCGACCTTCAATGAGGATAGCTTGATGAGCCAGAATGATCGTGATTACACGGAAAAGCGCGATTACATTCGCATGCGCCTGGAAACCCAGGTGACGCTGACTCACGACGGCCAGTCGGTTCCGGCACTGTGCCGGGACCTCTCGAGCACCGGCATGCAGCTCGAAGCGCAGTGCAAGGCGAAGGTGGGCGACAAGGTAAGCGTGCTGGTTCCGTCCACTCACGATTCACTCAAGGGGCTGGAAACCGAAGCGGAAGTCGTACGCGTAACCGATCTGGAAGATGGCCGGCAAGTGCTGGGACTGGCCGTGACCTCGATGAACTGAAACATTCAGTAACGTGATGGAGCCCACCTCCATCACGCCTCTCTCGGGCCGTTCGACCCTCGTCCTACCAACAGCGACCTAGCTGTTTTCTAGAAATCATCCTCCACCTCGCCGTCACGCACGCGGAATTCGCGGTTCTGCAGGTAGGCGTTGCGGATGAAGATGTACTTGTCGCCGCTGACCATGCGCTCGGCATCCAGCAGGCTGGCGCGGGTATCGACTACGTTGACGCCGCGCACCACATTGCGCGTCGGCACATGGTCGATATAGGGATACACCGTCAGGAAGCTATCCGGAATCTTGGCCGGCGCATCGCGCAGCGAGCTCGGACCGAGCAGTGGCAGCACCAGATATGGGCCGCTTTCCACGCCCCATACGCCTAGGGTCTGGCCAAAGTCTTCGTCGCTGCGCTGCAGGCCCATGCGAGTAGCCACGTCGAAAAAGCCCAGACCGCCAAGGGTTGTGTTGAACAGGAAACGGCTGGTATCAACGCCCGCATCGTGCACCTTGCCCTGCAGCAGGTTGTTGGCCAGGTTGCCGACCTCCCACAGGTTGCGGAACACATTGTGCACACCGGTTTCGACGAATTGCGGCGTCACCTTGCGATAACCCTGAGCCAAGGGCTTGAGGGCGTAGGTGTCGACAGCATCATTGAAGCGGAAGATGGGACGATTGACTGACTCCCAAGGGTCTTCCGTTGCCGCCTGGCCTGCCAACGGCAGCGCCATCAGACCGGCGCAGGCCAGCATCCGACCAAGGCTCGCGATCCAATCGGGTCCAATCAAACGCATCATGTTTCTCCTAGGCTATGGGCGCAGCCTGTCAGGCGGCAGCGCCATAGTATAAAGCCGTCTGCAGGCAATAGGCAGAGCGCCGTGGCGCCTGGGACGCGCTTCACGCTACCGCATGTCTGGGGAATGGCTTGTCACGCCATCGTCACATTGGCTTGCCATGGTGGGCGCGATTACCGCCAGGGAATGACACCCATGCCTCAGCCCGCGTTCTGCGCCGCCACTTCTCCCTTCACGGCCATCCTCTTCGGCCTGTCCGGCTGCCTGGTGGACTTCGGCGCCCGCAGCGCATCGCTAAATGCCCAGCGACACCTGACACTGGTGCGTGAAGGCGGCAACCCTGCGCGCCAGCCAATCGGTAGCCTGGAGCTGGATAGCTGCGCCGAGCCGACACCAGGCGCACTCAGCACCCTGCGCAGCCTGCATGAACAGCAAGTGCCCTGCGCCTGGCTGGACGAGCTGCCGCAAAGCCTGACCGAGAAACTGGCCGCCCGCCTGCCCGACTGGCTGGCGGCCTCCCCGACTTGCACCCAGCGCATCTGGCCGGCACCGGATGCCTGCTGGCAGGCCCTCGCAGCGCTGCAGATCGAGCGCCTGGAAGGCTGCGTGCTCGTCAGCGGCGAGCCGCGTCTGGTACAAGCGGGGCTGAATGCCGGCTTGTGGACGGTCGGCCTGGCCGCCTGCGGCTCACTGGCCGGCCATACCCTGGCAGACTGGCAACTGCTTGACGGCACGCAACGCGACCGCTTGCGCGCCGAGGCAACGCTGGCCCTTTACCGCATCGGCGCGCACTCGGTGATCGACCAGCTTACCGACCTGCCAGCCTGCCTCGAGCACCTGCAGATCCGCCGCAGCAAGGGCGAAAAGCCCTGACCCGGCACCTTTCGATTGAGCTAGGCTGGATACGAAGTACTGACCTTTCGTCGCGCCGTACAGTCAATTGTCTTGCCTATCAAGAAAGGGAGAGCCCCATGCCTGCGAACCATCTGCAGCAGCAACTGGAAGAGCTGCGCAAGCAACTGGTCGAACATCCGCCGGAAAGCGAGGAGGACCGCGAATCGCTGGAACTGCTCGCCCGCGACATCGAACTGCAGCTCGCCGCACAACCGGTGTCCACCCCCGATGCCTCGCTGGTCGATGGCGTCAACCTGGCGGTGGAGCGCTTCGAAGTCAGCCACCCGACGCTCGCCGGCAGCCTGCGCAACATCATGCAGACCCTGGCCAACATGGGTATCTGAACCCGATGCCAGAAACGAAAAAACCAGCCTTACGGCTGGTTTTTTTTGCCTTTCCATTCAGGCAGATAACGCCTATTGCCGGACCAGACGCCGGTTCGCCGACAACGCCTTCAACGTCGTGCGGTACGGATTGATATCCAGGCCACCGCGGCGCACATAGCGCGCATACACGGTCAGGTACTCCGGCTGCAGCAGCTTGTGCAGATCCAGAAAGATCCTCTCCACGCACTGTTCGTGGAAATCCGCATGCTGGCGGAAGCTCACAAGGTAAGCCAAAAGGCTGGCCGGATCCAATTTTGCCCCACGACACTCGACCACCACACTGCCCCAGTCCGGCTGGCCGGTGACCGGGCAGTTGGATTTGAGCAGGTGGCTGTGCAGGCTCTGTTCGACGACGCGCGCCGGATCGCAGCGCAGCAGCTCGGGCTGCGGCGCGGCGTAGTTGCTGATGCTTACGTCCAGCTCGTCGATGCACAGGCCCGGCAAGGCGCTCAGCCCTTCGCGCGCGGCTTCTTCCAGGCTGCGCACACGCACACTCACCGGCTTGCCCGCAGTAGCCGACAGGTCTTTCTCCAGCACAGCGACCAATTCGGCCACGCTGGCGAACACCGACTGGTTCAGCGAGTTCAGGTACAGCTTGAAGGACTTGGACTCGATGATGTTCGGCGAATCGGCGGGAATCGCGAACTCGCCGATGGCCACGACCGGTTTGCCGGATGGCAGCAGCCAGGACAGCTCGAAGCAGTTCCAGTAATCCACGCCGCTATACGGCAGCGTATCGGCGCTCAGGCCCAGTTCGGCCCACTTGGTCGCACGAGGAATGGGAAACAGCAGTTCGGGCGAATAAGTGGCGATATACTCGCTGCTCTTGCCCAGCGGCGAATGTTCCACGGAATTCATGAGGCGTTACCTGCAATGCAACGGGTGCGGCAGCGAGCGCCGCACGAAAATGAAGGGCTGATCAACCCAGCTCGGCGACCAGCTTGGCCAGGGCGGCGGCCGGATCCGCGGCCTGACTGATCGGACGGCCGATCACCAGGTAGTCGGAGCCGGCGTCCAAGGCCTGGCGCGGGGTGAGGATACGGCGCTGATCGTCCTGGGCGCTGCCGGCTGGGCGAATGCCGGGCGTCACCAGCTGCAAACCAGGTTGAGCGGCCTTGAGAGCCGGTGCTTCGAGGGCAGAACAGACCAGGCCATCCATGCCGGCTTTCTGCGCCAGCGCGGCCAGGCGCAGCACCTGCTCCTGGGGCTCGATGTCCAGACCGATACCGGCCAGGTCCTCGCGCTCCATGCTGGTCAGCACGGTCACGCCGATCAGCAGCGGTACCGGGCCGTTGAAGGCGTTCAACACCTCACGGCAGGCGCTCATCATGCGCAGGCCGCCGGAGCAATGCACGTTGACCATCCACACGCCCATCTCCGCGGCGGCCTTCACGGCCATGGCGGTGGTATTGGGGATATCGTGGAATTTCAGGTCGAGAAACACCTCGAAGCCGCGCTCACGTAGCGTGGTGACGATGTCCGATGCGCAGCTGGTGAACAGCTCCTTGCCCACCTTGACCCGGCACAGTTTCGGATCGAGCTGATCGGCCAGCGCAAGTGCCGCCTCACGGGTCGGAAAATCCAGGGCGACGATGATGGGTGTCTGACAAACGGACATGGGCAATTCTCGAGCGGACCAAATTCGGCGCGCATTGTAGCGCAATGCCGCCGCGATGGGCGGCGGCCCGGACGAGACTCGTCGGGTGTCAGATCTTCAGTCCGAGCATCAGCGCGCACACCAGCAGGAAGGCGGTAAACAACACGCGCAGCATGCGCTCGGGCAAGGCGTGGGCCAGGCGTACACCCCAGCTGATGCTGAGCAACCCGCCGATGGCCAGCGGAATGGCCAGCGCCCATTGCACATGGTCATGCAGCGCGTAGGTGGCCAAGGTCACTCCGGTGCTGGGCGCAGCCAACGCCAGGGCAAGCCCCTGGGCGACTACCTGGGAAGTACCGAATACGCTGGTCAGAATCGGCGTAGCGATCACCGCACCACCGACGCCGAACAAGCCGCCCAGAAGGCCCGAGCCGCTGCCCAACACGGTCAACCAAGGCCATGGATGACGCAACTGGCCCGACGCAGCCGGCGGGCGCAGAACCATGCGCAGCAGGTTGTAGAACGCCAATGCGACCAGGAACGCCACGAACGCCAGGCGCATTGACTCGGGGTCCAGATTGACCGCCCAGCTGGCGCCGAACAGCGCGAACACGAAGCTCGTCAGCGCCAGGGCCAGGGCGTGGCGCAGGTCGATACGGTTGCGCTGATGATAGCGCCACAGCGCTAACAGCACGTTGGGCACCACCATGACCAGCGCCGTGCCTTGGGCAAGCTGCTGATCGAGACCGAACAGTACACCCAATGCCGGAATCGCGATCAGGCCGCCGCCAATACCGAACAGCCCGCCGAGAGTGCCGAGCGCCAGGCCAAGCAGAATATTCAGGGCAAACGCTAGCAGATCCATCATTCATCTCAATAAACAAGGTGAGCGCATGCTACCTGCGGCTGCCTAGATAGGTAACGCATAGCCCGGCATAATGGCTGTGCGTTTTGCGCATAGCGAGCCTGCCATGAATCCCGATGCTCTGACTGACCAACTCAGCCTGTTTCTCGACGTGCTGGAAAGCGGCAGCTTTTCCGCCGCCGCCCGGCTGCATCCACTCACGCCGTCGGCGGTGTCGCGGCGTATCGACGCCTTGGAGCGCTCGCTGGACTGCGCCCTGTTCAGCCGCAGCACCCATGCGGTGCGCGCCACGCCGGCAGGCCTGGCGTTCGCCGAACGAGCGCGGCGGATTCTCGCCGAACTGCACCTGGCGCGCGCCGAGGCGGTATCGCTTAGCAGTGCGCCGGAGGGACTAATCCGCATCGACTCACCGGCGCCGTTCGGTCGTCGCCACCTGGCGCCTGCAATTGCCGACTTTCTCACCGCCTACCCGGGGCTGGACGTGCAGCTACGGCTGATCGACAGCTTTATTGATCTGCACGGTGCTCACTTGGGCGAAGTGGATCTGGTGCTGCGCATCGGGCCGCTCGCCGATACCCGCCTGGTGGCAACGCCGCTGTCGCCGATGGTGCGAGTGGTCTGTGCCAGCCCGGCGTACCTGGAGCGCCGCGGCGTGCCGCGAACCCCTGCCGAGCTGCTAGAGCACGATGGCCTTGACTGGGACGGCCTGGCACCCGCTTACGCCTGGCGCTTCGAGAACGCAGGCAAGCTGGCGGTCTACCGCCCCCGTCGCCTGCGCATGACCGCCAACAATGCCGAGACGCTGGTATTCAGCGTACTGGCCGGCCTCGGCGTGGCGCATCTGCCGACCTGGCTGGTCAGCGAGTACCTGGTGCGTGGCGACCTGGTGGCGCTGTTCTGCGATAACGGCCTGCCGGCGCCCGAGCCCAGCGGCATCTACGCACTGCGCCTGGAGCGCGATACGGATTCGCGCAGCCGTCTGCTGCTGGAGTTTCTGAAAAACCGCTTTGGCCCCACGCCGCCTTGGGACCTGCCACTGCAGAGCGCCCTGCAACGGGGTGCCGGCAACTAGAAAACAAAAACGCGGCCGAGGCCGCGTTTTTGTTGAGCAGCCACTAAACGATCAGAAGAAGCCCAGCGGGTTGATGTCGTAGCTGATCAGCAGGTTCTTGGTCTGCTGGTAGTGGTCGAGCATCATCTTGTGGGTTTCGCGCCCGACCCCGGACTTTTTATAGCCGCCAAAGGCAGCGTGCGCCGGGTACAGGTGGTAGCAGTTGGTCCACACGCGCCCGGCCTTGATGCCGCGGCCCATACGGTAGGCGCGGTTGATGTCGCGCGTCCACACGCCGGCGCCCAGGCCGAACTCGGTGTCGTTGGCGATGGCCAGGGCTTCGGCTTCGTCCTTGAAGGTGGTCACGCCCACCACCGGGCCGAAGATTTCTTCCTGGAATACGCGCATTTTGTTGGTGCCCTTGAGCAGGGTCGGCTGGATGTAATAACCGCCTGCCAGGTCGCCCTCCAGCTTCTCGGTGGCGCCGCC
>NZ_FOMO01000008.1 GCF_900112645.1 Phytopseudomonas straminea
CTGACCGCTGTCGCTTTAGTCACTGCGTTCATCCGTGGCGAATTCAGAAGCAGTGATGCATACATCGCGTTTTTGGGCATGGATCTGAAAGTCGCAGATTCAGGCCAAAAGTCTGGGCGTCGCCGTTTGACCAAACGAGGGTGTTCGGAAGTGCGCAGACTGCTGCATAACGCCGCTATGGCCGCCAGCAAATCTGCAGCCTGGAAAGAGCTATACGAGTATTACCGCAGCAAAGGCAAAGCAACCACTCAGGTCTTGGTCATCCTGGCTAGAAAGCTCGCCAGAGTCGCATTCGCCTTGATGAAAACTCAAGGCGAGTACATCAGCAGAAGGACATAAAGGCATTGTCCTAAACCATAGAATCTCCTACCGATTAAGCGACCGGCCGCTTCCGCCGCTTAGATCGTAGGATGGGTGAAACCCATCAATTGCGATGGGTTTCACCCATCCTACGACTGCATTCTCTCGTGGGAGCGGGCCGTGCCCGCGAAAATTCCAGCCCTGCAGCGATGCTCCCTGCCCTACCTAGCCACAGGAATCGCCACTACTCCTCCTCCTACTGCAGATGCTCCAGCAACGCCTGGATCGGATGGCGCAACGTGGCGTTCTTCAGCCTCGCCACCTGACTGCGGCACGAATAACCGGTCGCCAGCGGTTCGGCGGCGGCGCCGGAATTCAGCGCCGGTTCCCAGGACTGGGCGAAGATCGTCCGTGAGGTTTCCAGGTTGCGCGCCTCGTGCCCGTAGGTGCCGGACATGCCGCAACAACCGGTGGCCTCGGCCGACACCTGCAGCCCGGCCTGCTCGAACACCTTCACCCACATCGCCGCACTCGGCGCCGCGTTGGTCTTCTCGGTGCAGTGGCCCAGCAACCGGAACGCCACGTTCTTGGCCGCCAGCTTGGGCTGGCCGTCGAGGGCCTTGAGCAGCCATTCCTGGGGCAGCAGCACGTCCGGGCATTGCAGGCCGGCGATCTTGCGGTATTCCTGGCGGTAAACCAGGGTCATTGCCGGATCCAGCCCCACCAGCGGGATGTCGAAGCCGGCCAGCGCCTGCAGGCCTTTCGCGGTGCGCCGTGCGGTGCGTTCGAAGGCCGGCAGAAAGCCCTGCACGTGCAGCGGCTTACCGTTGGCCATAAACGGCGCCAGCCATACGCGATAGCCCATCCGGCTGGCCAGTTCGATGAAGGCGGCGAACACCGGCGTCTCGAAATAGCGGGTAAAGGCGTCCTGCACCAGGATCAGGCTCTTGCCCCGCTGCGCCGCGCTCAGCCGCGCCAGCTCGGCCGGCGTGGCGGTCGCCAGGCGATGGCGCGCCGCCAGGGCCTTGAAGTCGAAATCGCTGAGCAGCGGGCTGTCGACCATGCCGATGTGCTCGGCCAGCAGGCGCGTCACCAGGGGCGAACCCATCACTCCGTTGTACAGCCGCGGCATGCGGGCGAACAGCGGCAGGCTGAATTCCAGCGAGCCGATCAGATAGTCGCGCAGCGGGCGCAGGTAACGCTGGTGGTAGCGCTCCAGGAAGCGCGAGCGAAACTCCGGCACGTTGACCTTCACCGGGCACTGCCCTGCGCAGGACTTGCACGCCAGGCAGCCGGCCATCGCCTCGTAGACCTCGTGGGAAAAGTCGTCATCGCCTGCGCGGGAATGGCGCCAGCGACTCGGCAGGCTGCGCAGGAAATCCAGCGGGCCGCTGGCGATCGGTGCCAGCACGTCGACGCCGGCCTGGCCCTGCAGGCGCAGCCACTCGCGCACCAGCGAGGCCCGGCCCTTCGGTGAATGCACGCGCTGGCGCGTGGCCTTCCAGGACGGGCACATGGCGTCGTCCGGGTCGAAGTTGTAGCAGGCGCCGTTGCCGTTGCAGTGCACCGCGGTGCCGTAGCTCTGCCACACACGCTCGTCGATCTGCCGGTCGAGGTCGCCGCGCAGGGTCACTTCGTCGATCTTCAGCAGCGCCTCGTCACTGCCCAGGGGCGTGGCGATCTTGCCGGGGTTCAGCTGGTTGTAGGGGTCGAACGCGGCCTTGAGCGCCTGCAGCGAGGGATACAGCTCACCGAAGAACGCCGGCGCGTATTCCGAGCGCACGCCCTTGCCGTGCTCGCCCCACAGCAGGCCGCCGTAGCGCTGGGTCAGGGCCGCCACCGCATCGGAAATCGGGCGGATGGCCGCGGCCTGCTTCGGGTCCTTCATGTCCAGCGCCGGGCGCACGTGCAGCACGCCGGCATCGACGTGGCCGAACATGCCGTAGGTCAGGCCATGGCCGTCGAGCAACGCGCGGAATTCGGCAATGAAGTCGGCGAGGTTTTCCGGCGGCACTGCGGTGTCCTCGACGAACGGCTGCGGGCGCACCTCGCCCTCGACGTTGCCGAGCAAGCCCACCGCGCGCTTGCGCATGCCGTAGACCCGCGACACCGCCGCCCGCCCGCTGGCCAGGGTGTGGCCGAGGCGCACCACGCTGGTGTCCTGCTGGATGTGCTGAATGAAACGCTCGACGCGGCCGTTGACCTCATCCGGATCGTCACCGCTGAATTCCACCAGGTTGATGCCCAGGGTCGGCCGCTGGGGGTCTTCGGGGAAGTACTCGGCAACGCCGTGCCATACGATGTCGTTCATCGCCAGCAGCAGCACCTTGGAGTCCACAGTCTCGATGGACAGCGGCTGCAGGGTGATCAGGTTGCGCGCATCGCGCAGCGCATCCATGAAGCCGGCATAGCGCACGTTGACCAGCACCGAGTACTGGGGAATCGGCAGCACGTTGAGGCGCGCCTCGACGATGAAACCCAGGGAGCCCTCGGAGCCGCACAGCACGCTGTTGAGGTTGAAGCGCCCGTCCGCCTCGCGCAGGTGCGCCAGGTCGTAGCCGGTCAGGCAGCGGTTGAGCTTCGGAAAGGTCGCCTCGATCAGCGCCGCCTTCTCACGCTGGATCTGCTCGGCGCACTGGTACACCTGACCGGTGCGGTCGCTGCGGGCCAGCTGTTCGCTGAGGGTCGACTCGCTCACCGGGTGGCTGTGCAGGCGTTCGCCGCCGAGCAGGATGGTGGTCAGCTCCAACACGTGGTCGCGGGTCTTGCCGTAGGTGCAGCTGCCCTGGCCGCTGGCGTCGGTGTTGATCATGCCGCCGATGGTCGCGCGGTTGGAGGTCGACAGCTCCGGCGCGAAGAACAGCCCGTGGGGCTTGAGCGCGGCGTTGAGCTGGTCCTTGACCACCCCGGCCTGCACCCGCACCCAGCGCTCTTCGGCATTGATCTCCAGGATGCGGTTCATGTGCCGCGACAGGTCGACCACCACGCCATCGGTGAGCGACTGGCCATTGGTGCCGGTGCCGCCGCCCCGTGGCGTCAGCTTGACGCTGCGGTGCGCAGGCTCGCTGACCACTCGCGCCAACACTTGCACGTCGTCCTCATCGAGGGGGAACACCGCCGCCTGGGGCTGACGCTGGTAGATGGAGTTGTCGGTCGCCAGCACCGTGCGGCTGGCGTGGTCACGGGCGATCTCGCCGCGAAAGCCGGCGGCGCCGAGCGCGTCGAGAAAGGCCAGGTAAAGGGCCTGGGTCGGTTGTGGAGCACTCAGGCTGGCGATCATCGGTTATCTCCCATTGAGCTACACGCCTCTAACGGGCGATTGCATCAGACAGTTCAGGTAATGGCAGCATTTTCGGCAGCCTGCGCCTGTGCTACAAGGGTATTCGCCGTATCAACCCATGAGTTTTATGAATGAATCTACGCAGACTGACGCCCTCGATGTCCCTGCTGCTGGCCTTCGAGTCGGCGGCGCGCCACCAGAGCTATACCCGTGCCGCCGCTGAACTGTCGCTGACCCAGAGCGCGGTGAGCCGCCAGGTGCAGGCGCTGGAAGCCTTCCTGGGCATCACCCTGTTCCAGCGCGAAGGCCGCAACGTGGTGCTCACCGACGTGGGCCGGCTGTACGCCGACACCCTGTCCGACGCCCTGGCGCGCATTCGCAACGCGACGCTGCAGGCCATCGACTACGGCTCCGGTGGCGGCACCCTGCGCCTGGCGCTGCTGCCGACCTTCGGCTCGAAATGGCTGCTGCCGCGGCTGCACGAGTTCTACGCCGCCAACCCGGGCGTACAGGTGCACATCCATTCGCGCATCCACGCCGACTTCAGCGACGGTCAGCTCGACGCCGCGATCTGCGTGGGTGACGGCGCCTGGCCGGAACTGGTGGCCCACCCGCTGCTCGAGGAATCCATGGTGCTGATCGCCAGCCCGGCGATTCTCGCGGCCGGCGAGCCGCTGACGCCCGAGCTGGCGGCCAGGCAGTTGCTGCTACAGGTCGCCAGCCACCCGCCGATGTGGTCGACCTGGTTCGTTCGGCATGGCGTGAACAGCGGGCAACTGCAGGACGGCCCCAACTTCGAGCTGACCTCGCACCTGATCCAGGCCGTGCGCGCCGGTATCGGCGTCGGCCTGGTGCCCCAGGTGCTGGTCGAGGAAGAACTGCGCCAGGGCCAGCTGCGCACCACCGGCACACCGGTTGCCAGTGGCCGCACCTACTTTCTCGCCTACCCCAAACGCAATGCCGTGCTGCCGGCGCTGGGCGTGTTCCGGCAGTGGCTGCTCGATGGTGTGGCCAATGGTGGCGAGTTTGGCTGAGTCAGCAATTCCGCCAGCCATCACCAATATAATGATCAGCACGCTACAAGGCTCTGACTCAGCAATGAACAATGCCCATATACAGGCGCAGGCCTTGTCTCACGAAGATCCAGCCGGTCGTTCGCCCCGGGCGCCTTACATCAGCGCTTCCAGCGCCGCGACCAACTCCTCAGAAGCGTTGTACAGCGGCACATGCCCACGCTGCAGCACCTGGGCGCTGCGTCGGTAGGCCACGGTTCTGACTTCCAGCCCGGCGCCAGCATCGCGGGCCACCACCGTGGCGTCGAGGATGCCGGCAGGGTTTTCCATGGCCACGGCGTATTCGGCGAATTGCTCGCCGACCTGCGGTGTAGCGGCGGCCAGGCGGGCGGCGACGGTGCCCGGTATCAAGGTGGCAGCGGCCAGGCAGCAGCCGCCGGACACAGCCATGGAGGCGTGAAGCGTCTGCGGGGTGAAGTAGCGCACCGAGAGCGTGCCGCCGTTCGCGGCCGGGCCGATGATGCACACCTTGGGGATGGTCTCGCTGCGGCTGATGTCGTCGCGGCTCATTGGCTCGCCGCTGCGTTTTTTCAGGCCCATGCGCAGCCCCACCTCGATCCACACTTCGCGCAGCGCCTGCATGAAGGCGCTATCGGCCTCCAGCTCGGCGAGCGGCTCGCGTGCCGTCTTGCCGAAGGATGCTGCGTCGATGATCACCATCGGCACTGCCACATCCACGCAGGACACCGCGTGACCATCGATGACATCCACCACATTACCGGTCGGCAGCAAGGCACCGGTCTTGGCGCCGACCGGGTGATGCAGGAACAGATCGACACCGGGAAACTGCCCCGGCACACCGGGAATCGCCACCTTGCGCAGCGCTTTGTCGGCATCGCGCAGCACCCGCCCGGTGGTGATCACACCGGTGTTGGTGTTGCGGATATCGATCTCGAAATCACCGTTCGCGCCGTCAGCCAGACCCATGTCCAGCGCCCAAAGCGGTAGCGCCGACGACATGTTGCCGCAGTTCACGCTCCAGTCGATGGCCGAGTGGCTGGCGGCCAGTTGCGCCAGGGTGCTGACCAGCCGGAGTTTGCCCTCGACGTTTTCCAGCTCGACGAAGAACACCTTGTTGCTGGTCGCCGGGCCACGACCCAGGCCGGTGAGCTGGCGGTTGCCGGGCGCCTCGCCGTGCAGTGGCACACCCATCAGGTGGCGCAGCAGTTCTTCGCGCAGGGCGATGTCCTGGGGCGCGACACGCTCATCGATCACCAGGCCGGTCGAGGTGCCGCCGCGCATAGAGTGCACGGGAAAGGCCACCACACCACCGTCCATACGTATGCCTGTCGGAAGGGGCTCATTCACTGCGGATACTCCTGCGGTAGGCGATCGGTTCGAATATTTCGCTATTCGGGTCGGTCCTCAAGCACAATCCATCAGTTCGAGTGGCCGTTCGCCGCTACTTTAAACCTGACGGCCAATCATCTGCATACCCGATGGCCCCAATGGGCGCACATCTCATGGCGTTCCGAAATGCTACGCTGGCCCAGCCCGTACACAGTAATCCAATGCACCTTCTGCCTCTCACCTCCCGGAGCCTTGCCGCGTGCCTAGACCTCGCTTGATTTCCTCCGGCGGCGCCTTCTGCCTGGCCATGCTGCTGGGCCTTTGCGTGGTGTTCCTGCTCGACCCGGTGCCAGTGCAGAAGGCCCGTAACGCAGTGTTCGATCAGTATCAACGCCTGCAGCCGCGGGCTTATCAGGAAGTACCGGTGCGCGTTGTCGACCTGGACGAGGAAAGCCTCAAGCGTATCGGCCAGTGGCCCTGGCCGCGTACCCAGGTGGCAGACATGGTACAGCGCCTCGAGCAGGCCGGCGCGGCGGCGGTGGTGTTCGACGTGCTGTTCGCCGAGCCTGACCGCACCTCGCCCGAGCAACTGCTGCGCGGCAACCTGCTGCCGCCGACGCTGGCCACCCAACTGGCCGCCCTGCCAGACCATGACGAACAATTCGCCGAGGTGCTCAAACGCAGCAATGTCGTGCTCGGTTTCGCCGCCGAGCAAAGCCCCCGCGATGGCGGACCGCCAATGAGCCGCTTTGGCCTGGTACAACAAGGCCCCTCGCCACTGGCTTTCGTGCCCGGTTTCCAGGGCGCCGCGCGGCCACTGCCACAACTGGAACAGGCCGCCCGCGGGCTTGGCGCCATGACCTTCAGACCCGACGCCGATGGCGTGGTGCGTCGGGTACCGCTGTTCGTGTCGCTGGGCGGTGAGTTGCGCCCCTCACTGGTGGCCGAGGCGCTACGCGTGGCGCAGCGCACCGGGCGCTACCGGATCGTCAGCAGCGAGGCCGGCGTGCAGCGTGTGGATATCGGCCGCGTGCAGATTCCCACCGCGGCCAGCGGCGAGCTGTGGGTGTATTTCACCCGGCCCCAGGCGAGTCGCAGTATTCCCGCCTGGCAGGTGCTGGATGGCTCGGCGCCGCCGGTTGCCGGCAGCATCGTTCTGGTCGGCACGTCCGCCCAGGGCCTGCAGGATCTGCGTTTCAGCCCGCTAGGCGGGATCATTCCCGGCGTCGAGGTGCACGCCCAGGCCCTGGAGCAAGTGCTGACCGACACCCTGCTGCTGCGCCCCGGCTGGGCCACGGCGGTGGAAGGCCTGGCTCTGCTGCTGGGCGGCCTAATACTGGGTTTGCTGGGGCTGTACGCACGGGCCCTGTTGTCGGCGCTGCTGATGCTGGCCCTGGTAGCGGTGCTGAATGCGGCGGCCTGGTACGGCTTCGTGGCTCATCGCATGCTGCTCGACCTGTTCACCCCGTCACTGGGTCTGCTGCTGGTCTACGGCGCCGCCAGCATCGTGCGCCACATAGCTGCCGAGCGTGAGCAGCGCTGGATCCAGGAAGCCTTTTCGCGCTACGTATCGCCCAACCTGGTCAATCATCTGGTCGCGCACCCAGAGCAGCTGGCACTCGGCGGGCAGCGGCAAAGCTGCAGCTTCGTGTTCACCGACATCACCGGCTTCACCACGATGATGGAGCGTCAGAAACCGGAAGCGGCGGTCAGCCTGCTCAACGATTATCTGGAACAGGTGATCGGTATCGCCTTTCGCCACGAGGGCACCCTGGATCGCATCGTCGGCGACGCGGTAGCGATCATGTTCTCGGCGCCGATTCCCCAGGCCGATCACCAACGCCGCGCCCTGGCCTGCGCCCTGGAGATCAACCGTTTCGCCCAGGGTTACGTCGCCGCCCTGGCCGAACGCGGCATCGCCTTCGGCCACACGCGCATCGCCGTGCACAGCGGTGAGGTAGTGGTCGGCAACTTCGGTGGCTCGGTGATCTTCGATTACCGCGCCCTCGGTGACCCGGTGAACACCACCTCGCGCCTGGAGAGCCTGAACGGCCAGGTCGGCACCCTGCTCTGCGTGTCCAGCGCGATCCGCGAGCACTGCCCCGAGGTGCCGATGCGCCCGGTCGGCGAGGTATTGCTCAAGGGCAAGGCCGAGGCCGTCGCAGTGTTCGAGCCATTGGAAGCCATGGCCGTGCCGATGAATGACTGTGATGAGGATTACGAAGCGGCCTACCACCTGCTGGCAAGCCGCGCGCCCGAGGCACTGGCGGCGTTCGAGGCGCTGGCTGCGCAGCGCCCCAAAGATGGACTGGTGGCCTATCACCTGCAGCGCCTGCGCAGTGGCGAGCACGGCAACCGGTTGGTGATGGCCAGCAAGTAAGACCTCAGCGGATGGTGATTTCCACCCGGCGGTTGGCAGGCTCCGGCGTGTTGTCCGGGGTTTTCACCAGCAGGTTGCCTTCGCCGTGGGAGGTCACCACCAGCTCAATCGCCTGCAGGCCGTTATCCTGCAGCTGTCGGGCGATGGCCCGGGCACGTAGCAGGCCCAGATCCTCGTTATCGATCTTGCTGCCGACGGTGTCGGTATGACCGATCACCGAAACCGCCGACGGCCCGCGGTCACGCACGGTCTGCAGGATCTCGGGGATCTCCGCCTGGGATTTCGCGGTCAGCTTGGCACCGCCAGTCCTGAAATACAGCAGGTAGCTTTTCGGCAGTGCTGGCTGAGCGGCGCGGGCGGCAGAGAAATCCTTCTCGACCCTGGGCTGCTCGACCTGGAACGGCGCGGCGCTGCTGCCATCGAGATTGACCGCATAACCTTTCTGGTCGACGCGGGTCATGCCCTTGTTGGTCTTGACCTCGATGGCGCCGGTACTGCCGTCCGGGCTTTCCACCAGCACCACGTAGGATTTCGACGCGCAGCCGCTGGCCAGCAGCGCGCAGAGCAACAGACCGATCAGGCGCAATGGATTGGCAAACATGCGAGCTCAATCCACCTTGACGAGAAAGTGCGTGCCGCGCACGCCAATGGTGCCGGTCGGGGTGTTGATCTCGACGGCCTGGGGCTTGAGCTTGGCGATGGTGCCGGAAATGTAATCCAGCGTGCCGTGGGTGATCTTGGCGCTCAGTTTCAGATCGTCCTGGGCCGGGTCGAAGATGAATTCGTCCAGAGTCAGCTCGCTGTTGGGGCCGAAGGACATCACCGTGTTGTCCTCCAGGGTCACGCCCATGGAGCCCGCCGGGCCGGTCTTCACCGTGCTGCCGACGTACAGCGGCGTGCCGATCGTCGCAGGCACCGTCGCGCCGTCGCGGATGACGCTAGCCTCACCCTGTACCTTCATCACGTAGCCGATCGACGAGCCAGGTTCCGCGGCGAAAAGTGAAGTAGCTAGCAATACGCCAGCAAGTGGCCATATCCTGAAAGGTGCAAACACAGTACTCTCCTTTTTTAATCTCATTCCCTGAGTCGAACTGAGCGTTGCACATCCAGCCGCAGCACCGTTGCCTGGTCGGATGGTACGTGAAATACGCGATGGGACCGTAGCGCAGGTTGCAGTATGTCATCAGGGCAAATCAAGCAGCGATTCCGACTGCGGTTCAGAAGCAGGAGCCTGGTCGTCGGCCTGTTCCTGCTCCTGCAGCTGGCGCCGCTGCTCGCCCTCACGCTGGGCGCTCCCTCGCTGCTGGTACTGGGCCTGTCCGTCGGCATCCTGCTGTGCACCATGCCGTTGGTGCTGGGCGGTATGCAGAGCATAGATCGCACCATCGATCTGTTGGTGCAGGACACACAAAAAATCCGCCAGATGGATTTCTCCGGTGAACTGCCGCCGGCCTCGCTGTTCGCCGAGATCGAGACGCTAAACCGCAACCACATCGAGATGAAGGACGCGCTGCAGAGCCAGACCCAGGCGCTGCAGGCTTCCCAGCTCAAGCTCGCCAGCCTGGTGGAGAACGGTCTGCTGCTGTCTTCGGAGCGCGACCGCGACGCGCTGCTGCGCCACATCCTCATGCAGGGCAAGCGCACCTGTAACGCCCAGGCGGCGACCATGTACCTGAAGACCGAGCACGGCACGCTGCGCTTCGCCCTGCGCTCGATGGACGATGAGCTGCCGACGGTCGAGATTCCCCTGCACGACCCGCATACCGGCCTGCCCAACGAGCGGCACGTGTCCACCTACGCGGCGCTGCACAACGAAACCGTGGTGATCGACGACGTATACGGCGAAAGCCGCTTCGATCTGAGCGGCACCCGCCGTTTCGACAGCGAGTCGGGCTTTCACACCGTGTCCATGCTTACCGTGCCCCTGGCGCCCCGCGGCGGCGAAGTGATCGGCGTGCTGCAGTTCATGAACGCCCTGGACGTCGAGACCGGCGAGGTCATCGCCTTCTCGCCGCCGGTGGTGGCCTTTATCGGCGCCCTCGCCTCCCAGGCCGCCGTGGCCCTGGAAAACCACAACCTGATCGATTCGCAGCGGGCGCTGATCGACGGCATGATCGAAATTCTCGCCGGCGCCATCGATGCCAAGAGCCCGTACACGGGCGCCCACTGCGAGCGTGTGCCGGAGCTGGCGATGATGCTCGCCGAAGCGGCCAGCGAGGTGAACGAAGGGCCGCTGGCCAATTTCCGCTTCACCACGGCAGATGAATGGCGCGAATTCCGTATCGGCGCCTGGCTGCACGACTGCGGCAAGATCACCACGCCCGAGCATGTGGTCGACAAGGCCACCAAGCTGGAAACCATCTACAACCGCATCCACGAGGTGCGCATGCGCTTCGAGGTACTCCTGCGCGATGCCCAGCTCGAGCGGCTGCAGCAACTGCTCGACGGCCAGGACCGCGCACAAGCCGACGCGCAGTACCAGGCGACGGCCCAGGCGCTGCAGGACGAATTCGCCTTTATCGCTGGCTGCAACATCGGCAGCGAGCTGATGAACCCTGAGCACGTCGGCACCCTGCAAAAGGCCGCCGAGCGCACCTGGCTCAGGCATTTCGATGATCGACTCGGCTTGTCCCACGGTGAATTGATGCACATGGCCGCGCTGCCCGCCGAGCCGCTACCGGCGCGCGAGCGGCTGCTGGCCGACAAGCCGCAGCACATCTTCCCGCGCCCGCAAACCAAGGACTTCGACCCCAAGTACGGCTTCCAGATCAGCGTGCCGGAGCACCTCTACAACCACGGCGAGCTCTACAACCTGAGCATCAGCAAGGGCACCCTGACCGCCGAAGAACGCTTCAAGATCAACGAGCACATCATCCAGACCATCGTCATGCTGGAAAACCTGCCGCTGCCCTCGAACCTCAAGCGCGTACCGGAATATGCCGGCACCCACCACGAAACCCTGCTCGGTACCGGATACCCGCGCAAGCTGGACAAGAGCCAGCTGTCGATCCCGGCGCGCATCATGGCCATTGCCGATATCTTCGAAGCGCTGACCGCCGCCGACCGACCCTACAAACAGGCCAAGACCCTCTCCGAATCCATCGAGATTCTCGCCCGGCTGCGCGACAAGGGGCATATCGATGCCGACCTGTTCGCCCTGTTCCTGCGCAGCGAAATGCCGATGCGCTACGCCGAACGCCACCTGCAGCCGGACCAGATCGACGCCATCGACATCGAGCGCTTCCTGCCAAGCGCCCAGCCCGTGATCTGATCACCGAGCACGCCGCTAGAGGCTCAGGCGCAACGCGAGCGCCGACAGGGTAACCAGCAGCACCGGCACCGTCAGCAAGGCGCCAACCTTGAAGTAGTAACCCCAGGTGATGCGCAGGCCCTTGCGCTGCAGCACATGCAGCCACAACAAGGTGGCGAGGCTGCCGATGGGCGTGATCTTGGGACCGAGGTCGCAGCCGATGATGTTGGCGTAGATCATCGCCTCGCGCACGATGCCGCTGCTCTGGCTCGCCTCGATGGACAGCGCGCCGATCAGCACGCTGGGCAGGTTGTTCATCACCGACGACAGCAACGCTGCCAGAAAGCCCGTGCCCAGGGCGGCTGCCCACAATCCCTGCTCGGCGAGCCGGTCGAGCAGCGTCGCCAGGTAGTGGCTCAGGCCGGCATTGCTCAGCCCGAACACCACCAGGTACATGCCCAGGGAGAAGATCACGATCTGCCAGGGCGCTTCGCGCATCACCCGGCGCGTCGAGATCACATGCCCCTTTGCCGCGACGGCAAGCAGCACCACCGCGCACAGCGCCGCGACGGCGCTGATCGGCACGCCCATGGGTTCGAGGGCGAAAATGCCGATCAGCAAGAAAGCCAGCACCCACCAGCCATAGATGAAGGTGGTGCGATCGCGAATGGCCTCGCTCGGGGCCTGTAGTTCGGTTGCCTGGTAGCTGGCCGGAATGCTGCGGCGAAAATACAGGTACAGCACCGCCAGGGTGGCCGCCACGCTGACCAGATTCACCGGCACCATCACCGCCGCATAGTCGGCCACGCCGAGCTTGAAGAAGTCGGCAGACACGATATTGACCAGGTTCGAGACCACCAGCGGCAGGCTGGCGGTATCGGCGATGAAGCCCGCGGCCATGACGAACGCCAGGGTCGCCGCGCTGGAAAAACGCAGCGCCACCAGCAGCGACATGACGATGGGCGTGAGAATCAGCGCCGCACCGTCATTGGCGAACACCGCGGAAACCGCAGCGCCCAGCAGCACCACGAAAGCGAACAGGCGCGGGCCGCTGCCACCGGCCCAGCGCGCTACATGCAGCGCCGCCCAGGTGAAAAAGCCGGCCTCGTCCAGCAGCAGGCTGATGATGATGATCGCCACGAACGCCGCCGTGGCATTCCACACCACCGCCCACACCGTGGGAATGTCCTGCAGAGATACCGCACCGACACCGAGCGCCAGAACCGCGCCAATCGTCGCGCTCCAGCCGACGCCGAGCCCTTTGGGTTGCCAGATGACCAGAACCAGTGTGAAGACGAATACGGCAGCCGCAACAAGCATCTAAATCTCCTGGCAGGAATCATCGAGTGGCGTATGGGATCACGCCGGCTTCATAGGTTTGCAATTGCACTAGACCGTTTTCAGCGAAAACCTTCGTCACGGCCTGCAAGGTAAGCAGCAAGAGTAATTGGCTCGCTCGGAGGCGCTGAAGTTTCGCCCTGCTCGAGTAGCCAGTAGCCCACGTCATGCCAGGCGCCATGTTTGTAGCCAACCCGCGGAAAGGTGCCGATGTGGCAGAAGCCGAGGCGCTCATGAAGCCCGATGCTGCCATCGTTCGGCAGGGCAATACCCGCATAGGCGCTGCGGTAGCCCATCGCTTGGAGCATCGGCAGCAGGACTTCATACAAACGCCGCCCAACGCCCTGGCGACGAGCATCTTCTGCAATGTACACCGTCACATCCACGGCCCAGCGGTACGCTGCCCGGGCGCGGTGCTGGCTGGCGTAGGCATAGCCGACCACGGCGCCTGCCTGCTCGGCGACCAGGTAGGGATAGGTCTCAAGCGTCGCCACAATCCGCCTACGCATATCCTCCAGTGACGGAGGGATCTCTTCGAACGAGATGGCGGTGTTCAGCACCACAGGTGAATAGATGGCCTGGATTGCCTCGGCATCCGACGCGGATGCCAGTCTCACGTCAATCACTCTACGGCACCTCAGATTGAACGCTGATTAACGCGGGCGGAAAGTTGTTCTGCGGTTTCCTTGCGCTCGGAGTAGCGATCCACAAGAAAGTCCTTCTGGTCGCGCAGCAACAGGGTGAACCTCATCAGTTCCTCCATCACATCGACCACCCGGTCGTAATAGGCAGACGGCTTCATCCGCCCCTCAGCGTCGAACTCCGTGAATGCCTTGGGTACCGAGGACTGGTTGGGGATGGTGAACATCCTCATCCAGCGCCCGAGTACGCGCAGCTGGTTGACCACGTTGAACGACTGCGACCCGCCACAAACCTGCATCACGGCGAGCGTCTTGCCCTGGCTGGGTCGAACCGCCCCCAACGCCAGCGGAATCCAGTCGATCTGCGCCTTGAATACCGCGGACATGGCGCCATGCCGCTCCGGCGAGCACCAGACCTGCCCTTCCGACCACATCACCAGGTCCCGCAGCTCCTGCACCTTGGGGTGCTCAACCGGTGCATCATCGGGCAGCGGCAGGCCCGATGGATCGAAGATACGGGTCTCGGCGCCAAAGTGTTGCAGCAGCCGCGCCGCTTCCTCGACCAACAGACGGCTGAAGCTGCGCTCACGGGTGGAGCCGTGCAGCAACAGGATGCGTGGTTTGTGAGCGCTGGGTGCGATCTGGAAGGAGAACTGGCCGATCAGGCTGTGTTCGAGGTTGGGAAGTTCAGTGGTCATGCAAGGAGTCCTCAGAATCGGCCAATGCGATCCAGCTCGCGCTTGAGTTCATCGCGGCTCAAGTCGGCAAAAGGCAGCGCCAGAAAAGCGCGGCAACGCCGTTCGATCTGCGCAAGCGTCGCCTTGAAGGCGGCTGAAATATCGGCGTCGTCACCCTGTACGTCGGAAGGATCTGCCAACCCCCAATGCGCCTTGAGCGCCGGGCCGAAGTAAACCGGGCATGCTTCACCCGCGGCCTTGTCGCACACGGTGATGACGATATCCGGCGGGTTCGCCTCGAAGGCATCGTTCCCCTTGCTGCTCAAGCCCGCGGTAGATATAGCTGCCTCTTGTAGCGTTTGCAGGCTGCGGGGTAGCACTTGCCCCCTGGGGAAACTACCGGCACTCACGGCCTCGAATCCCTGAGGTGCGATGTGGTTGAACATCGCCTCGGAAAGGATGCTCCGGCAACTATTGGCCGTGCACATAAAAAGCACTCGCATTACTGACTCCTGCCGCCATTGGCGGGCTTCAACGAAGGTTTCAAAAAACGGCAGGCCTCAGCAGCAACTGGCGGCGCGCTGCGGGCGTCCATCCATCGTGCTCAGCCGGGATGTGCTATCGCTCAGCCAGGCAGCGTTGCCTTCGCAGGTAATGCGCAGCACGTCCTTGAACCACTCAGGAAGGCCGGGATTGAGCCGGTAGTACACCCACTGCCCCTGCCGACGATCCAGCAGCACGCCGGCTGCTCGCAGCTGAGCCAGATGACGGCTGATCTTGGACTGATTGTCGTGTAGCGCACACATCAACTCGCAGACGCAAAGCTCGCCATGCTCGGCAATCAACAGGGTTGCGCGAGCCCTGGTCTCGTCTGCCAAACATTTGAAGGCTTCGGGTGGAGTCAGCATGGCAAATATACATACATGGAAAATCGAATATGCGGATATTCACATATATAGCCAACCCTTAGCTAGTGCGCCCTAAATATTGAAGAGATCGCGGCATCATGAGATGCATATGAGTGCGCCACAACGACCGCATCCAAGCCTGACCTACCGCTGCTTGTTAATAGGCACTCCTTTACATGTGCATACTTGCACACATATATTCACAACCATGAAAACAGCCGCCACTTCCCGAACCCAAGCCATCGAGGCTGCCGTCGCCTCGCTCGATAGTGCATTCTTCAAAGCTCTGTGCGAGCCGTCGCGAATAGCCGTTTTAAAGCGAGTCATGCTGTTGGGCCGCGCGGACGTGAGCGAAATCTCTGCAGGGCTCCCCCAAGAACGCTCGGTGGTTTCACGACATCTGCAGATACTGCTGGAGGCTGACATCGTTCGGGCAGCCAAGAGCGGCCGCCAAGTTTTCTACGAAGTGAATGGTTCTGCAATCATCACTCGGCTTGAGTCCATCCTTGATCACATCAAGAAAATTGCGCCGCACTGCTGCCCAAGTTAAGGGCCATTTTGCTCAAGCCATTATGTGTACAGGTACGCATATATGAACATTAAAAAACCGCAACTCGATGCGATCATCATTGGCGCAGGCCAGGCAGGCCTTGCTGCCGGACGGTTGCTACAGCAGCATGCCCTGAGATTCTTGATCATCGATGAACAAGGTGCACCAGGCGGAAACTGGCGAAATTACTACGAAAGCCTGCAGCTCTTTTCACCAGCTGAGTACTCTGCTCTTCCAGGGCAACCTTTCCCTGGCCCGCAAAAAAACTATCCGACCAGAGACCAGGTGGTGGCATACCTTGAGGGGTACGCAGAACATTTCCGACTGCCGATCCGCCAAGGCGCGCGAGTGGCGCATGTACGAACCCACCCTCAAGGATTCGAAGTACAAACTGCTAACGGCGAGAGCCTTTGCGCGAAGTCGGTGGTTGTCGCTTCTGGCGGGTTCAACAGACCGTACGTCCCGGACATCCCAGGCCTTGGCATGTTTGAAGGACGCGTAATTCACAGCGCTCAGTATCGCAGTACATACCCTTTCCATGGCGAACGAGTTGTAGTGATCGGAGCAGCCAACTCGGCCGTTCAGATCGCTTACGAGCTTGCGAACGTTGCGGTGACCACCTTGGCGACAAGAGAAAAAATACGCTTTTTCCCTCAGCGGATGCTGGGAGTCGACTTTCATACATGGTTGAAATGGACCGGTTTTGGGAAAACGCGCTGGCTGACTGATCAAGGAACCCCTGTGCTTGATCAGGGCAAATATCGTCGGGCGATAAGGTCTGGCTTGCTGCAGCGCAAGCCTATGTTTACCCGCCTTACCTCAGATGGGGTCATATGGGCAGACGATCATCACGAAACCGTCGACAGCCTGATCTTCGCTACCGGTTTTCAGCCGAACATTTCCTTTCTAGATAACCTGCCAGTACGAGATCAGCATGGGCGCCTACTGCAGAAAAATGGGGTGGCTCAGACACTACCGGGACTGTTCTTCGTTGGTTTGCCTCGACAACGTAACTTCGCGTCAGCCACGCTTCGAGGTGTAGGCCCCGATGCAGAATACATCCTTCCCCATCTGATACGACATCTAAAACAGGCTCAATCAAGTCAACGCTACGTTGGTTGATCGCTCACCATCCATGGCAAGTCCGACGCACTCGACCAGCTACTGAAACACTAAAAAGATGTTCCGGCCGGACGAGCTATCCAGCTGCTAGCGAGTGACCTAGCAGCCCGTCGGAAACGCACGCTGATATTTAAATATTCCCTGGGCAAGGTCGATAGCTCACTCAGGTCATCCACCTTCAACGCCCGGAATCTTTCCCATGAGCCTTAGAAATCTCAACCTAGCTCCCCGAGCCGCCCTCTTCTTCGCGCTGATCGTAGGGCTCGTATTCGTGCTCGGTGTGGTCGCCGTGCTGCAGATGGGCAAGCTGCGCGATATCGAAATAGATGTTGAGCAGAACTGGATGGCCAGCGTTCGCCAGACTGGGGTCATGAACGCGGCGACTCTTCGCCTGAGGCTCGAAACCCAGCGTGGCCTGGCCGATCCTCAAAGCCTCAAGCGCACCATCGAGAGCTTCCCTGGGTATCGCAAGGCGCTGACCGATGCTGTCGCAAATTACGAACCGCTGATAGCCAGCGATACCGAGCGCACGTTATTCACCGCCGTTAAAGGCAGCGCCGAGGCCTATGCCAAGCAGTTGGACCTGCTCGAACCCATGCTGAGGGCCGGCGACATTACCGCTGCAGTCAGCCTCGTCAGCTCGGGTATCCGCCCGCTCACCAACAAGATGGAAGAACAGATCAAGGCACTCACCGACTTCAACAACGAGGGCGCGGCGCAAGCCGGTCGGAACGCGGCTGAAATCTATTCGTCGGGTCTGGCCCTTACCATCGGCATAGTCGTCGCCGTGGTGCTGTTGACCATCGCGCTTGCCGCCCTGCTGGTGAGGAGCATTACCGCTCCGATCAACGATGCGTTGACCGTGGCAGAGCGAATCGCCGGCAGCAACCTGTCCAGGGACGTGCACGTAAGTGGCACCGACGAGGCAGGCAGGCTGCTCAAGGCGCTGGCGCAGATGCAGCAGAACCTGCGCCATACCATCGTGGAGATCTCCGACTCTTCTACTCAGCTGGCTTCCGCCGCCGAGGAAATGACGGCGGTCACAGAGGCCTCCAGCCGCGGCATGGTCGCTCAGAATGACGAGGTCAATCAGGCCGCGACGGCGGTCACCGAGATGAGCGCTGCCGTGGATGAAGTGGCGCGCAATGCCGAGTCCGCCTCTGAGGAATCCAAGCGTACCCAGGGCTTCACCGAGGCTGGCCTGGAGCGCGTGTCGCAGACGCTGAAATCAATCCAGCGCCTAAGCGGCAACGTGGAACAGACGAGCGAGCAGATTCAGGGGCTGTCGGATCGCGCGCAGAATATTTCCAAGGTCGTGGAAGTCATCCGCGGTATCGCGGAACAGACCAACCTGCTGGCCCTGAACGCCGCAATCGAAGCGGCTCGTGCTGGTGAACAGGGGCGTGGCTTTGCAGTGGTCGCTGACGAAGTCAGGGCATTGGCGCATCGCACCCAGATGTCGACCCAGGAAATCGAGCAGATGATTGCGGCCATTCAGACTGATTCCGAACACGCTGTTCAGGCGATGGGCACCAGCCGTGACCTGGCCAACCAATCCCTGGACATCGCGCAGGAGGCAAGCAGCTCCCTGGATCAAATCGCAACGGCGATCACCCACATCAATGAGCGCAACCTGCAGATTGCCACTGCATCTGAAGAGCAATCGCATGTTGCGCGTGAGGTGGATCAGAACCTTCTGCGTATTCGTGATCTTGCTTCGCAGAGCGCCGCAGGCGCCAGCCAAACAGCCAGCGCTTGCGGCGAGATGTCCCAGCTGGCCATCAATCTGAACCAGCTGGTGACTCGCTTCGTAGTCTGAGGCACATCCAAGGCGGTTACTTTTGCCTGGGGCAGATACCTCCCAGGCACTGACATGCATCACCGAGCGGATGACGAGCGCTACTGAGCGTGATCGTCATCACCGCCTGGCGGCGTGATCTCCAGGATTCGATCCCGGCCCCCCTCTGCAAGCAGGTAAGTGCCTTGGGGCGTAGGCGTAAGCATCTGGGGAGCCTTCAGGAAAGACAGTACGGTCTGCAGGCGCCCCTGTGAGTCGAGCAGCAGAAGACGTGCACGGTGCGTGGCGTCTTCGCCGATCCATAGTCCGCGCCCGTCGCACAGCAGGTACGTAGGTTGGTTCAGGTTGTCCAGTACGACAGGATCGCTTCCATCGTCGGTCAACTGACGTACCACGCCCTTCTGCTTTTCCGTGTAGAGCATCCTGCCATCGCCGCAGCGCGTGACGGATTCCGCTTCGTCGAGGTGATCACGGACCGTCTCAAGGGCACCATCGCTCCACCGATAACGTAGCAGCCGCCCGTCCCCCTTGCGGTCCTCTATCGCATACAGGTAATCACCGTCGTCCCACAAGCCTTGCACTTTCTGGCCCGTGAAGAGATCGGTGGATACGCCATCCTTGAAGTAACGCACCACGGCACCTTCAGCTTCCTGGCTGTAAACCCAGCCTCCCCGAGCCGCTATCATGCCGTCGGGTTTGGACAGGTTGTTCAATAGGGTTTTCTGGCTGCCGTCAGGAGCTATCTGCAAGATGCTCCCCTGTCCATGATCAAGCTCCTGCGACAGGATCAGTGCCCCATCTGCCAAGGGAATCAACGAGGCGACCTTGGGCAATCGATCATGGGCGACGCTATAACGCCAGCCCTCCGAAGCCTGTACCGGGTAGAAGTTCTGCCAGGCAAAAAACGCCAAAGCAGCTGCGATCAATAGCGCGCAGCCGCAAAGAGCGAAACGCACACGGCGAGCCCTGACGGTAGGCTGATTGTGTTCACGCATCACCTCGCTCATTGATCACACCGCTGACAGATGTTCAAAGAGGATGCCGGCGCCAACCAGCATCAACACTACACCACCAATGATCTCGGCACGTTTGCCGACGACGGTTCCCAAGACGCGCCCAAGCATCACGCCAAGGGTCACCATCACCGCCGTAGCGACGCCGATGGCAGCTGCTGCAACCAAGATGTTGACGTCGACGAATGCCAGGCCTACGCCAACGGCGAGCGCATCGATGCTGGTCGCAAATGCCGTGACGGCCAGAACCCAGAAGGAGTGCTGGCCGGAACGCTCTTGCTCCTCTTCGTCCTCCTGCAAGCCGTTGTAGATCATATGAATACCAAGCAGCACGAGCAGCGTGAAGGCGATCCAGTGATCCCACTCCTCTGCGAAGCTGACGGCAGCTTGGCCGATGAACCAGCCGATGATGGGAGTGATGGCTTCGATGGCGCCAAAGATGAGGCCCGTGCGCAGGGCTTCGGTAAAGCGAGGTTTATGAAGGCTGGCGCCTTTGCCAATGGCTGCTGCAAAGGCGTCGGTCGACATCGCCAAGGCGAGGAACAGGAGAGAGATGGGATTCACGGTTAACTACCAGCCGGGCTATGAGTCAACGACACGTCCACACGCCCGACTTTAGGTGTGGATGCATCGTTGGTCTCGCCAACCGGCAGGTGTTCGTGCCACGGCATGTTGCCGATAATGTTGACACGAACGCTCTACGACCAAAGCCGTGAGCAGGCTACTCCCCAACAAGGGCGGCTACTATACTCAAAGTCATAGCCTGTAGAAAGCCTCATTGCGGCTACTCACGCGAGGCAGCTTTCACTAGTCTCAAGCCATCACATAGCCGGGAAGTGATCATTGCAAATCAGCGCGAAAGACCAGCAGATCCTGACAGGCTGAATCACGCCCGGAAAAGCGATTCATCCGACCTAGTGGCTCTACCTAATATCTCGGCTCTTCAAGGATCAGGATCAACCGACGCAAGGATGCAAAGCATGCTGCACCACACCCTCAAGTACGGTATTTGCCCAGACGAACTCGCCCGAGTTCTAGGCCTGGCGATGGACAAACACCGCCACACCCTGCTGGCAGTGCCTGGGGACATGAGGAACCTCAATGTCCCTCTGGAGAAACTTCTTGGCGCCATGGGTACAAAGCAGCTTCTCAATGAGCACGAGGTGACGGTTCTCAGGCATGGCGGGGAAAGAACAGTGCATCTTGTCTCGTTATGTGGCTGCAGTTCGTTTCAGTCGGGCTCGATAGTCCTGCCTTGGCTACCGCCGGACAACGTTGCCAAAGCGCGGGACAGGTACCCAAGCGCAGATACTTACTTCATCCCGAGCGATGGGCCAGGCGCGCCTTATCGGGCACCTGGTAGAGATGAGCTATCACGGTATCTGGCGACTTACCCCAACTCGAAAGCGATCTGAGCGAGGCCGGATCGCCTGTGGCCTGGCTTACGCGCCAGATGCATCTCAGCTGGAGTTCGTGGGATTGTCTGGTGCATCGAGTGCTCGCGCTTCTATGGCCTCGAAACGACTGCTGTTACGGCCGGATTGCTTGGCGGCATAGAGCGCCCTGTCTGCCACGCTGAGCAATTGCGCGGCGCTGAACAACAACCCCGGCGGGTTGGCTGATACATGATTCAGCAGGCTCCAGCCGGCGCTCTGTGCATCGAAACTCGCAACACCTACCGACACGGTCACAACGCCAAGCTCACTCGTAGCATGTGCAATGTTCAAGGCGCGTACATTTTCGATGACCTTGTCGGCAACCCGGCATGCGCCATCACGCGTGGTTTCGGGCAGCACGATCGCGAACTCCTCGCCCCCATACCGTGCCGCCAGGTCCATGGGGCGCTCTGCACAGCGAGCAAGCACGCGCGCCACCGCACTCAGGCATTCATCCCCCATCAGATGACCATAGTGGTCGTTGTAGCGCTTGAAAAAATCGATATCGAGCAGCAGCAGCGAAAATGCACGCTGCGTGCGCAGTACCGACTGCCATTCGCGCTCGATCGACTGATCCAGCGCACGTCTGTTGGCCAGCCCCGTCATGCCGTCGGTCTGCGCCTGGCGATTCAATCGGTCCATTGCCAGCTTCAGATGAAGATGGGTTTTGACCCGCGCGGCGACGATGGCAGGACGGATCGGCTTGCCGATGAAATCCACGGCGCCGAGCTCCAGCCCCTCCTCTTCCATGCTCGCCTCGGTATGGGCGGTGACGAAGATCACTGGAATGCTGCTGGTCGACGGATCGCCTTTAAGAATGCGGCAGACCTCAAAGCCGCTGATGCCTGGCATCTGCGCGTCGAGCAGTATGAGGTCAGGCTGTTGCTGACGAGCCAACTCCATAGCCGCGTCGCCCTGGGTGGCAAACAAGACCTGGCCAAGCCCCGAGATGGCCTTGCTGAGGGCTCGGACAGCCGAAACATCATCGTCAACGATCAATATCGTCGTAGCGCGCTCCATCGTTCTAACGCTCCTTGCTCTTGGCACGGGCCTGGTCTAGTAACACCAGCGCCAACGCGTAATCCAGATTGTCGATTGCCTGCCAAATCTCGGCTACTTGAGAATCGCCTGCCATCTCGCGAATGGCGCTGGCAGCATGGGCAAAGCTGTCCAATGCGGCCATGTCGCGGTTGCGCAATTGTTCTTCAAGCATGGCGAGTGCCTGTTGCGCCTGGGTTTGATCGATATCGTCCACTGGCAACGAGGGTGCCTTATCCCGGAGCAGACGAGTGTGACCGTCCAGTTCGGCATAAGCGGCCAACAAGGCCTCGAGCGCAGGTCTTGTCGCCGCATCGGCCGCACCGTCACGCAGCAATTGCTCTACATTTCCCGCGCGGGCGGCGAGCTCCTTGGCTCCCAGCAACGCCGCGGTCCCACGCAGCTTGTGCAAGCGCGCTACCAACTCATGGGATGGCTGTGACAAGAGACGATGGTCAGCGAACTCCACGAAGTCCGCAAAGAACCGCTTCAGCGAAGACATGAAAAGAGCCTGATCATCTCCCAGTCGATTCGCGACATCCTGGCCATCAATTCCCGGGATACTTGGCCAGTCGTCCGGGCCCTTGTTTGGCGAAGACAGTGCGAGTACCGGAAGCGGACCCCCACGCTTGCGCTCCACAGCGAGGCGTAGGGCACGAATCAGGGCAGAAGGCTCCAGAGGCTTGGTCAGGAAATCATCCATGCCCGCCGCCTGGGCCTGCTGGCGCTCCTCGGCCATGGCGCCAGCGGTCAGGGCAAGTACAGGCAGGAGAGCCAACCCAAGCTCGTCGCGTAGCCTGCGGGTGGCTTCATAGCCATCCATTTCCGGCATCTGCACATCCATCAGTACGGCATCGAAATGATCGGGCAGGCGCTCAAGACGTTCGAGGGCCTCACGGCCATTGCTGCATGTCTGCACCTGGGCACCTTGCTGGGCGAGCAGCAAGCTGGCGACCTCGAGGTTGATGGCGCTGTCATCGACCAACAGTACCTCCATGCCCTCCAGCCAGCGGGCTACAGAAGTATCGAACTCGCTGGCGAGATTGATCCGCGTGGTATCGCCATCGCGATACACCAGGCACTCATTGACGGCATTGAACAAACGCGCACCGTCCACAGGGCTGGGTACTACTCGCTGCCAAGGCTCAAGGGG
Source organism: Phytopseudomonas straminea (assembly GCF_900112645.1). Lineage (GTDB taxonomy): Bacteria > Pseudomonadota > Gammaproteobacteria > Pseudomonadales > Pseudomonadaceae > Aquipseudomonas > Aquipseudomonas straminea. Next base: position 23,248 of record NZ_FOMO01000008.1, read on the forward strand.
TTCGCGTTGCATGGCCAATTGCTGCGTGTGCTCCATGATCAACACCAGCGGCAGCCTCTCGCAGCCACAACGTTGCATCACCTGCCGCAGTAGCTGCACCTGGTCGAGAGGGGCAAGCAAAGCGTCCGGCAGGCGATGCTCCTGTGTGTCGGGCCGTTCCAGAAGCGCCTGAAAATCGGTCGGACTTTCTACATGAGTCGTGCGCCAACCAAGGTCTTTGGCGATCCGAGTGAGTTGCTGAGTCTCACTCAGACCATCACTGAGCAGCCAGACATCGAGCGCTTTATCTGACCTGGCATGCTCGTCTGACTCACTCGCCATTTGCAGAGGCAAGTCGACAGTGAACTCGCTACCAGTACCCAACTGACTGTGCACGCCCACTCGCCCACCCATTTGCTCGGCAAGGCCCCGTACCACCGACAGGCCCAAACCGGTTCCGCCGAACCGTCTGGTTGTAGAGGCATCAGCCTGCGTGAACGGTGAGAACAACTGCTCGGCAACGTCATGGGCAATACCACAGCCGGTATCAGCGACCGTGATATGCAGCCAGCAGCGAGCATCGCGCTGCTGGTCGCAGTCCAGTGTGACTTTCACGCTGCCTTTAGCGGTGAACTTGAGGGCGTTGCCGATCAGGTTCATGAGGATCTGATTGATTCGCAGCGCATCGCCCAGCAGTAAATTTGGCAGTGGCCCGGCCGTTTCGACGGTAAATTGCAGCCCCTTGAGTTCCGCCTGGGGGGTGAAGAGCTGGACGAGGTCATCCATCAACTGGCGTGGACTGAAAGGCGCATGCTCGAGTTTCATCGCCCCGGCTTCGATTTTCGCGATATCGAGAATATCGTTGATGATGCCCAGCAGCGACCGCCCAGCGATCTGCAATTTGCCAAGCAGCATGCGCTGCTGGTCGTCCAATGGTGTGTTCTGCAGCAGGTGAGCGACACCAATTACCGCGTTCATTGGCGTGCGGATTTCGTGGCTCATATTGGCTAGGAACAGACTTTTTGCAGCGTTGGCAGCCTCTGCCTGAGCTTTGGCTGCGTGCAACTGCTCGCTGCTCTGCAGCCGCTCGGTTATGTCTTGAGCGATGCCCAGATAGCCGCTGAGCTCGCCCGAGTCCATGCGAATTGGCGTCACGACCATCGACACGGGGACCTGAGAGCCGTCCTTGCGGACATAGGTCCACTGGCGTGTTTCGGCCCCTTCCCTGTCAGGCTTGTAGCGAAACACATCCACATCTTCCAAAGGATCTCCATATTCTGCAGCGAGCTCCTCTACGCGCGCGCCTATTTCAGACTGAAGATGAAAGTCGAGAACACTCTTGCGGCCGATGGTTTCCTCTGCGCTGTAGCCAAGTAGCAGTTGCGCGCCGCGGTTGAAGACGATGATTTCGCCCTGCACATCGGTCGCGATTATCGAGACTTCCGATGATGCGTCCAGCACCGTTTGCAACAGCCCGGCCACCCGAGACAGTTCGGCCGTGCGCTCGCTGACCTGCTGCTCCAGCTCGGCATTGAATTCCATCAGATAACGCTGCACGCGCTTGCTGTCACTGATGTCGTGCATCATCTTGGCCGCGCCCAGGATCCGACCATCAGCCTCCCTGATGAAACTGCAGGTGATGGTCACGTCGATCAACCGTCCCGACTTGTGCAAGCGCTGAGTTTCCAACGGTGCCCCGCGGTCCCCCCGACCAATGCGTTCGAGCAACTCCTCATCCTCTGCGAGCCTCGAGGCAGGTACCAGCAGAGGTGCCAGCGGTCTGCCCAGCACTTCTGCCTCGGCATACCCGAACATCACCTCTGCGGCACGATTCCAGGTGATGATTCGGCCGTCGAGAGCCTCACCAATGATCGCGTCGCTGGAGTTCTCCACGATGGTGGCCAAGCGGCCCTGCTCAGCGGCTACTTGCTGCTTGCGTTGGCGAGCGACCAGCAAGGTGCCGACCAGGCCGGTCAATAGAATGCTGGCCAGCAGGCCAATCAGGAAAAAGCGTCCTGGTGGCGTCGGGTCGACAGCTTCGACGAAAAGCGGATGCGCGCTTACCTCGAGTCGCCAGAGACGGCCATAGACTTCGCGCTCGAACGAGCGGGTATGCAACAGCTCGGTTTCAGGGCCGTCTTCCTGAGTTTCGTAGATCAGCTGCTCGCCGGTGGAGGCCACATCGTAGAGTTTCAGATGCAGGCGGTGATCAGGCAGATTGAGGTTTCCCATCACCTCACGCATGACCAAAGGCGCATAGGTCCAACCAATGGCCATGGCTTCTCGCTGCGACTCGGGAGGCATTTCCGGCGTACTGTAAACCGGCAGTAGAAACAGGAAAGAGCTGAACTTTTGGCCCGTATCCTGAAGAAGCGTTATCGGTGCTGTCAGCGTGGCCTGGCCGTTGCGCATCGAATCGATAGCGGCACGGCGCCGCAAAGCCTCCGAGGCGATATCCAGCCCTATCGCCTGCGCATTGCGCTCGACAGGGTCGATGAACTGAATGATGAAGCGCTCGCCCTCATGCGCCTTGAACTGGTTCACCTTGAAGTCTGGTTGCCCGCCACTACGAATTTGCGCAACGTACTCGGCTTCATGGGCCGGCACGACACGCCGAATGAACCCGAAGCCACGGGCGCCCGGGTATTCCTTATCCAGGTTTCGACCGCGGCTGTAGCGACGCATGAGATTGGTGCTGACGTTGTTCGCATCGAGCATATGCACAGCGCCGCGCATGCCCCTGAGACGATATTCGTAGACGCGCAGTCGGGCCACCAGATCGTTTTCCAGCTCTCGGCTGGCATCGGTTAGCGCCCTCTCCACATGCTTGTCGACATCCTTGTTCTGCTCACGCTCGACCAGCCAACTGATGGTGATGCCGACCAGCAGCACCAAAGCCATCCAGAGGGTGATGCGTGCGGGTGACGAAATGTTCATGGGCTACGGACTCTTGGCGTGTCGGACAGCTTGACGATGATTGGGCTTCAGGCCTTGCTTAAGCGGTTCTAGACTTTGAAGCGCGCCACCGTCCCCTGCAGATCAAGCGCCAGATCCGACAGCGCGCGGCTCGCCAGGCTGGCTTGCTCCGATCCCGCCGAGTTCTGCAAAGAGAGGTCGCGGATATTGACCAGGTTGCGGTCGACTTCTCGTGCCACATGGGTTTGTTCCTCGGTAGCACTGGCAATCACCAGATTGCGCTCGGTGATATTGGCGACCGACTCAATGATTTGCTGCAAAGCGGACCCAGCACCATGGGCCACATCCTGAGTCTGTTTGGCGAGGTCATTACAGGTATCCATCGAACTAACCGCTTTGGCGGTATCCACCTCGATGTCGCCGATCATGGCCTCGATCTGACGCGTTGACTGCTCGGTTTTATGCGCGAGCGCCCGCACCTCATCTGCAACCACCGCAAAGCCACGACCGGCTTCGCCTGCGCGTGCAGCCTCAATGGCCGCGTTCAATGCGAGCAGATTGGTCTGCTCCGCGATGCTGCGGATGACATCGAGCACCTTGCTGATACCGTTTATCTTGTTCGCAAGCACATCGACGTTCGACGATGTCGAGCCAACGTTTTCAGCCAACTGCGTAATAGTCGACAGTGTCAGGCGAATACGCTCGTCGCCGAACTTGGCGACGCGATCAGATTCCTGAGAACTCTTCGATGCACTCGCCGCGTTATGCGCAACTTCCTCGACCGCACTACTCATCTGGGTAACGGCGGTAGCCGCCTGATCGATTTCAAGGCTCTGCTGGTGAAGATTGCGCGCAGAGCTTTCCGTGACAGTGGAAAGCTGCTCTGCCGCCGAGGCCAATTGGCTTGATGCCTGGGCAATCTGGCCGATGGTACCGTGCAAGCGTGTCTGCATACTCTGGAGCGCCTTGAGCAGCCGAGCAGGCTCGTCATTGCCTTCGGATTCGATCTGCACGGTAAGGTCACCTTCAGCCACCGAGTCTGCGACCTGCACGGCATCGGCCAGCGGCCGAACGATGCTCCGCGTCAACATGGTCGCCAGTATCACGGTAGCGATTGCCGCCAGCGCCATGGCCAACAGTGTTCCATGCTGTGCAACGCTATAAGCTTCATTCGAGGCCTTGGCAGCCGCCGCAGCGCCCGCGCGATTGAGCGCGATCAGCTCGTTCAGTGCGGCGATCATCTCGTCGGCACGCTGATTCAATCCGGAGTGGACGATGGACAGTGCTGCTGAGCGATCGCCTTCCTCAAGATACTTGGTCAGTTGCTGCTGCAATTCGAGGTACGCCTGTTCGGCCATTTCGAAGCGCTGAAACTGCTGCTCCTCCTCTGCGGAGCTGACAAGCTTTCGATAGCCCGACTGGGCTTTTTGCAGTCCTTCGCGCAGTGTCTGGGCCGTAGCGAAGCCGCTTTGCAGCTGCTGCTGATCTTCGCTCAGCAGCAGCCGCAGGGTGGCGGCACGGAGCCGCAGGATATCTTCCGAGACATCACTCAGTGCATTGAGGCTGGGTACCCAGTTCTGCTCGACCTCGCTGGATCGCTGATGCATGACCGACATCTGCATGAGCGCGAAACCGCCCAGGACAAAGACCAGAAGCGCAATAATCGAGAAGCCCAGTGCGGCTCGCGGAGCGATGGAAATCGATCTTGAGTTCATCATCTAATACTCGCGGTAATGGATGGTTCTGCCGGTACTGCTGGTAAATCGGTATCGCGTTACGGATCCCCAAGGCGCTGACGAATCGCTTCGATATCGGGAATCAGGGCCTCCAGAATGACGACGAGAGCAGGGTCGAAATGCAGGCCTGACTGCTCATGGATATGAGCGAGCGCCTGCTCGACCGGCCACGCCGATTTGTAGGGGCGCTCCATTCGCAAGGCGTCATAGACGTCGCAGAGCGCAACGATGCGAGCGCTCAGCGGTATCTGCTCGCCCTGCAGCCGATTGGGGTAGCCACTGCCGTCCCATTTTTCGTGATGATTGAGCGCAATCTCCGCAGCCATCTGCGTAAGCGCCGATGGGTGGTCATCATTGAGTATCGAGAACCCGATGAGCGGATGCTCATTCATGATCAGTCGCTCCTGCTCGTTAAGAGCGCCCGGCTTGAGCAAGATGCTGTCGGGTATGCCGATCTTGCCTACGTCATGCATGGGCGCGGCCTGGCGGAGCAGCTCGACCCAGGCCTCATCCATCCCCATGACACTGGCAACCAGGGCGGAGGTTTCACCGATCCGATTGATGTGATTGCCCGTCTCGTTGTCACGATAGGCTGCGGCACGGGTAAGCGTACGGATTACCGCGCCATAACTCTGGTCGAGCTGGGCCGTGCGTTCACGCACTCGGTCTTCGAGCCCGGCCTTGGCATTCAACAAGGCTGTTCGCGCCTCGCTCAGCGCCAGGTTGCTACCCACGCGCAGAATGATTTCAGGCAGATCAACAGGCTTGCCGATGTAATCGTTGGCGCCCAGCTCCAGGCCGGCACGGCGGTTTTCGGCATCTCCCAGTGCGGTGATGATCATTATCGGGCTGGCACTGCGGTCCCGGTCCGCGAGCTGGCGAAGGATCTCGAAGCCGTTCGGCGCCGGCATGTCGATATCCAGCAACAGCAGGTTCCAGGGATTCTCCTTCAGCCAGTGCAGGGCCGCGGCCGAATCGGAAAAGCTGATGGTGTTGCGCAGGCCGAACGCCTTGAGGCTCGACTCCAGCAGACGTACATTGGCAACCACGTCGTCGACGATGACGACACGACAATGGCTGAAGTTCTTAGAGAGCACCGCCCACCTCCTTGTTGGTAAGGGCATCGACCAGTTGCTGGAGCTCCAGCCCATCGATAGGTACCGACAACAGCCCATTCGCGCCGAGCGCCACCATTTGCCTGACTTGATCCTCCCTGCAGAGTAGAACAATTGGCACACTTGAGAGCTGCGGCGTTCGACGGATCTCACCCAGCAACTCGGCTGCGCTCAAGCCACCAAGATCGCCACTGATGAGCACCAGATCCGGACGCTCGCGCAGCAGTGCCTCGAGCAGATCCTGTCCCCGATCAAACTGCTCGAGCGCTATGCCCTGCAGTGCGCTGCGTACCGCCTCGATGTTGGTCCGATCCTGGTCACCGAGATAGACACGTATTGCCCTGGCTCGCTCCGGCGCGCTTTCGATATAGAGAGGCAGTTCGATCCAGAATTGACTGCCAACACCGACTTGGCTTTGGAAGCCAAGCTCACCGCCCATCAATCGCGCATAGTCTCTGCAAATGGACAAACCGATGCCCGTGCCTGGTATCGAGGTTTTCTCCTGACCGAGCCGCTGGAACGGCTCGAACAACCGTTCATAGTGCTGCGGCGCAATGCCTGGGCCGGTATCGCTGACCGTCATCCGCACGACACTATCGCGCAGACAGCAACCTAGGCTGACTGAGCCCTGAGTAGTGTACTTGATGGCGTTGGATAACAGGTTGAGAAGCACCTGACGCAAGCGCCGCACGTCGGCATTCACGTAGAGTGCTTCAGCTGGCAGGTCCAGTTGCTGACTCAGGCCATTGGCGGTCGTATCGAGTGCCACGAGTTCAGCGCACTCATGCATCAACGCAGTGGCGTCGACCTTGCGCATATCGAGACGAAGCTGTTCGCCTTCTGCCGTCGACCAATCGAGAATGTCACCCAACACCTGGTTCAGGTGGCGACTGGCGAGGAGTATCTCTTCCAGATAATCCTGGCCACCGCTTTCTGATCGGGTGCCGCCCTTCATTCGGATCAACTGCGCGAAACCCTGTATCGCATTGAGCGGGGTTCGCAACTCATGGCTCATGCTGGAAATGAAGCGCGACTTCGCCAGATTGCCCTGTTCGGCCTCCTGGTTGGCACTGGCCAGGCGAGACGAGCTGCATTCGAGTTTTTCGCCCATGACCAGCACATTGTCGATGATGCCCTGAAGCTCGACGATATTCGTGTCGGGGCGCGGCGGACGCCATTTGCCGGCCCCAATGTCCTGGAGCATCGAATCGATGCCGAGGATCGGCGTATTCAGCCTGTCACTGAGGATGCGGATTCGCCCCCACATCATGGCGAAAAACACCAGATAGAACGCTACCAGGCCGGCGATCAGCAGATACCCGATGGTTCGGTACTGACTGGCTAAGGTGTTGGTTTGCTGGAAAACCTGTTGTTGCTCGACGACGGTCAGAAGCTGCCAATTGGTCGCCTTGATCGTGGCCCAGGCCGCCAGGTGTTCGTGGCCACTTAGCGAGATGGACAGCACACCATTTTCACGGCCGGCCATTGCCTCGGCCAACGGGCGGGTATCGGCTCGTGCGAGCAAGTTGAAGGCATCGGGAATAAACGAAGGCTCATCCGATGACGAGGTGTCTGTCCTGGCGCCCGGCAAGCCGAGATCGGTCTTGCCGTCCTCGGAGAGCGCAATGACTCCCATGTGCTCATCAACGATCAGGGTATAGCCGCCCCAAGGCATATCCAGGCTATTGAGATGCTCGAGTAGCTTATCGACCGTGATGTCCAACCCCACCACGCCTTCAAGAAAATCGCGCAGGAACACCGGGGCGATTGCCGACAGTATCCAGCCCTGCCCGGCCGGATCGAGATAAACGTCTGTCCAGGTGGTTTGCCGCTGCGGGTTGTTCTTATCGGTCGCGAGGTAATAGAAGTTGAAATCGGGAATCACGATGCCTGGCGGAAACTGATGCAGCGTATCGATCCACGGATAACTGCGGCTGTAGTTATCCCAGCTATTGAAATAGATGCTCGACACCAGGTCGTTATTGCGAACGGTTTCGCGCATGAACGGATCAAGCTGCGCCAAACGAGCGACCTTGTGCAGATCCTGCTGCGCCAGCGGCGTAGCATTGGAGTAGAACGAGGCAGAACCACCATCATCATGCTCGCTATAGCGAACACCATCGGCGCTTTCGCTCAGCTTGGCGGCTGGCAGAGTGTGAGCCGAGCTCAGTGCTTCCTGGGTGAGCGAAGCATAGGTATCGGTCAACTTGGCGATATGGTGGAGCTCGCCTTGCAGAATTTGCGCTTCCTGGCGCGACGTTGACTCAAGGTTCTCGAGCACCACCGAGCGCAGGTTGGCAATCTGCGCGTCGCGAATAGACGCATTGGTGTGCAGATAAGCCGCAATCAACAGCGTTTCGACCAGGATGAGCGGTATCAACGCCGTTTGAACGAAAAGGCTCCATATCCACGAGCGGATAGTGACCTTCGATTTGCTACCCATGGTGCACGCTCCGCATCAAGCGCGGTCTACGGGACGAGATAGCACTATGCTATTACCTGCCATTCAATTTAGCACTCATCCATTAGTAGCAGTGGCTTCGTGAGGGTTTGATTTGCCGCAGTCGCCCTAAGCCTAGGAGCTATCGACGGTTTACGCACAATTGAATCCCGTCGATATCGTCGCAGTGCCTAGCGCGCTGGTATTGCACCAACGCAGACCGACATCCAAACGGGGCAAAAGAAAAATCAGAGGTGTAAAAGCCGGTGGGTGTGAGGCTTCACACCCACCGGCAGCGCCAGGAGAAGTGTCCGGCTAGCGGTTGACCAGCTTGGCTGGCAGGGCGATCACCAGCAGGCAGCTGAGAATCAGGCAGCCAGCGAAGAACCACAGCGCGGCATGACTGGTGCCGGTCAGGTCGGTGACCAGGCCCATCAGCGAGTTGCTCACCAGGCCGGCGATGTTGGCCACCGAGCAGGCCAGGGCGAAGCCGGTCGCCGCAGCCGTGCCCTTGAGGAAGGTCGCCGGCAGGCTGAAGAACACCGGCACGGCGCCGATGATGGCCGCCGAAGCGATGGCGAACAGCGTCACGGTCATCACCAGGTTATGGCTGAACAGCGTGCTGCTGGCCATGGCGGCGGCACCGACGATGAAGGGTACGATGATGTGCCAGCGGCGCTCGCGATGGCGATCCGAGCTGGCGCCGATCAGCAGCATGCCGGCCAGCGCCGCCAGGCTGGGGATGGCGGTCAGCAGGCCGATGTGAAAGGTGTCGGTCACCCCGGTGTTGCGGATGAAGGTCGGCATCCAGAAGCCCATGGCGTAAGCGCTGAGCAGGATGGAAAAGTCGATGCCGCCCAGCATCCACACCTTGAGGTTGAAGAAGCCGTCGCGAAAGCTGTGCTTGCTGTCTTTGCCTTCTGCGTCGTCGGCTGCCAGGTCATTGGCCAATTGCGCCTTCTCCTCGGAACTGAGCCACTTCGCCTGGTTGAAGTGATTGGGCAGTGCCCAGAAGGTGAGGATGCCGAGCAGCACGCTGGGAATCGCCTCGAGCAGGAACAGCCACTGCCAGCCACGCAGGCCGTTGACCTGGTCGAAGTGGTTCATGATCCAGCCGGAAATCGGCCCGCCGATCACGCTGGACAGTGGCAGGCCGATCATGAACAAGGCGATGATGCGCCCGCGTCGGTAGGTCGGGTACCAGGTGGTCAGGTAGTACAGCACACCCGGCAGGAAGCCGGCCTCCGCCGCACCGAGCAGGAAGCGGATGATGTAGAACTCGGTGGTGGTGGTGACGAACATGGTGCAGGCCGACAGCAGCCCCCAGGTGATCATGATGCGGGCGATCCACACCTTGGCGCCGACCTTCTCCAGCACCAGATTGCTGGGCACCTCGAAGAGGATGTAACCGACGAAGAACAATCCGGCGCCCAGGCCATAGGCCGCCTCGCTGAATTGCAGGTCGCTGAGCATCTGCAGCTTGGCGAAGCCGACGTTGATGCGGTCCAGATAAGCGGCGAGGTAGCAGAAGCACAGAAACGGAATGAGCTTCCAGGTCACTTTGCGGTACAGCTCGTTCGAGCTGTCGGCAGCACTGCCCATGGCGGTGCTGGTAGCGGGTACGTAAGGCATTGCGTGTCTCCTGGCGGTGACTTGTGATTTTTGTTGAAGCCAGCAGTCGTCGACGCGTTGAGCGTCGCAACGGCGACTTCCCAAGGCAGCGTCAGTGCCATGCATGCATGGCGACCGCCCTCGGTGGGGCGATCAATGGAACAGGCAGCGTACCGCCAGCTCCTTATGGTGAATCAGCGGGCGAGCCGCTGCAGATAGTCGAGTGTTTCCTCCAGGCTGACGACATCGCCATACTTGCTGTCGATGTCGAACAGATTGGCCTCGTGGGGCGCCTGGTGGCGATCGCCGACGCACTCGCGCACGACGATGGTGCGAAAGCCATGCTGCACGCCGTCCACGGCGCTCGCCCGAATGCAGCCACTGGTCGAACAGCCCGCCAGGATCAGGGTATCGACACCCTGGGCATGCAACTGTGCAGCCAGGCTGGTAGCGAAGAACACGCTGGCGTACTGCTTGGTCACCACCTGCTCCCCCGGCAGCGGCGCGACCGCTGCGCAGAACTCGGCCAGCGGGTTGCCGTCGACCATGTCCTTCATCACCGGCGCCTTACGCACCCACATACCACCGTCAGCACAATCGGCGGCGTGGTAGCGGATGTTGCTGTGCACCAGCAAGACGCCCAGCCGGCGTGCCGCATCCAGCAACGCCACCGACTGCTCCACGGCGCTGACCACACCCGGCGCATACAGCGGCGCGCCTGGCGTGGTGTAGCCCTGCATGAAGTCGATCATCAACAGGGCCGGTCGCGCACCGAAGCCTATACGCTGGCCCCACACACCCTGATAGTTGTCACTAAGGCTCTGCGCGCTCATGGTCGTCTCCTCAGTAGGCGCCTGACAACAGCGCGCCGGCGCCCGGCACGATCGGCTCCAGATCCAGCGCCTTGAGCATGCAATAGGTGGTGGCGATGGCCGCCGTGACCACCGGCTTGCCGGTCAGCGCCTCGACCTTGGCCACCGCCGGCAGCGACTGCATCTGCACGCACGCCGACAGCACCACCACATCGACGCCTTCCAGGTTCATGCCGGCAACGATGCCCGGCAGGTTGGCCGGGTCGTGGCGCGCGACCTGCAGGTTGTCGGGGATCTCCAGGGCCCGCCAGTCGACCACCTCGAAACCTTCCTCGCGGATGTAATCGACCACCAGCTCGGTGAGCGGCTTCATGTAAGGCGCGACGATGGCGATGCGCTTGGCCTTCATCACCTTCAGCGCCTCGACCAGGGCACCGGCGCTGGTGATCACCGGCGAGTTGGCGTCGTTGTCGGCGGTCACCTGGCGCAGGCGTTTTTCGGACTGGCGATGGTAGCCCAGGCCCATGGCCATGATCGCCACCAGGCAGGCATAGCCGAGCACGTCGACCTTGGCGTCGGACAGCTCCAGCGCGCAGCGATCGGACTCGGCATCCATGGCCGCCAGCTCTTCCTTCTTCACCTGCTTCATGCGCATGCGCGCCGAGTGAAAGGTGAAGCGCTCCGGGCGGATGGCCTGGCGCGCGGTGAGCATCGCCGGAATTTCGGTTTCCATGGTGGTGTTGGAGCTCGGCACGATCTGGCCGATGCGGTAGAGCGTGTTCATGGCAGCACCTCGTGGTGAATGGGTTGCCCGAGGAAATCGCCGAAGGCGGCGAAGAAGCCGCCCAGGTCGTCCCAGGGAATCATGTGGCCGGCATCGCTGACGCGCACGATCTGCAGATCCGGCTTGAGTTCGCGCAGCTCGGCCTCGTCGACCGCCTCGATCACCCCGCCGCGCCCGGCCACCATCAGCAACGCTGGCTGCTGCACGGAGGGCAGGTGCTGATGGATATCCACGCTGTGAAACTCTTCGAAGGCCTGCACGATGGCCGGCTCGTAGCAGGTGTGCAGCCATTCGGCGCGCAACTGCAGTTGCTCGGGCGTCCAGCTCGGGCAGAAGGCTTTCATAGCCTCGCCGTCCATGCCCTGCTCCGCCTGGCGAATGGAGTCGACGTACCAGGGCAGCTTGCTCGGATAGTCGCGACGGCCCGGCCCGGACACTGGTGGGTCGATCAGCACCAGGCGCTCCAGGCCATCGGCGCCCATTGCCGCAGCGCGAATGGCGAAGCGCGCGCCCATCGAGTGGCCGAGCAGGCTGTAACGCTCGAAACCAAGGGCGGCCGCGAAGGCGATGATGTCCGCGGCGCAGGTGTCGGTGTCATAGGCCAGCTGCGGCCCGCTGGAGGACAAGCCACGGCCGCGCACATCGAGGATATAGGTGTCGAACTGGCGGCCCAGCACTTCGCCGACGAAGCCCCAGGTGATCGCCGGGCTGGTGATGCCCGGCACCAGCAACAGCACCGGTCCCTTGCCGCCATAGCGCAGGTAGTGCTGGCGAATGCCGTTGGCCTGTACGTTACCGCCGCCGATCAGCGTGCTCATGCCGCTACCCCGCTCTTCAGCGGCTGGGCATAGATGTCATAACCGTAGACCCAGGCCGGGTCTTCCTGGGTGCGCAGGAAGGTGTTGGCGTTGGAAACCGCCTGCACGCGCGACGCACGCTCCTTGCGGTTGGCCTCGTAGAGTTCGAACGCGGTGCGGTAGTCGGTCAGCCCGGTTTCCTGCAGGCAGCGGGTGAGCATGGCGGCATCTTCGATGGCCATGCCGGCGCCCTGGGCCATGTGCGGCTTCATCGGGTGGCAGGCATCGCCCAGCAGTACCAGCCGGCCACGGCTCCACAGCGGCAGGGGGTTGCGATTACGCAGTGGCCACTTGGTGATGTCCTCGGTGGAGCGGATCAGCTTCTGCACCGTGGGGTGATAACCCTCGAACGCCGCCAGCATTTCTTCCTGGCTGCTGTCCACATAGTTGCCCTGGAAGTCCCAGGCCTCGTGGGGCACACCGGTGACGAAGTAGTACTCATCACGCTTGGCGGTGGTGTGATAGACCATCATGTGGCGGTCGTCGGTCCACCACTTCACGCAGGGCTCGAACACGTCGGCATGGCGTACCAGGTTCTCGCCACGAATCAGCGCCCGGTGCGCGACCCAGCCGCTGTAGATCGGCGCTTCGGCGCCCAAGAGCTCTTCGCGGATCTTCGAGTGAATGCCGTCGGCGCCGATCACGATGTCGGCCGTGGCCTGGCTGCCGTCGGTGAAGGTCAGGCGCACTTGGTCGCCCTCGTCGACTATGGTCTCCAGCTTCTTGCCGAACTGCAGCGTGCCCGGCGCGATACTGTTGATCTGCAAGTCGTGCATGTCGCCGCGGTGCACGGTGACGTAGGCCGCGCCGTATTCGCGGCGCGCGAACTCACCCAGGGGGATGCGCGACAGGTAGTCGCCGCTGATGCCGTCGCGGCTGTGCCAGAAATCCGGGTGCGAGCCCATCTGCTCCAGCGGCTGCTCCAGCCCCATGCGCCGAAAGATCTTCATCACGTTCGGGCCGACATGGATACCGGCTCCCAGACGCGAGAACTCCGGCGACTGCTCGTAAACGGTCACCTCGAAGCCAGCCTGCTGCAGCAAGGTGGCGGCCGCTGCCCCGCCGAGACCGGCACCGACGATGGCGATTTTCTGCTGAGCGCCCATGGGCATCTCTCCTCTTCTTGGCTACGAAGCGGGACGGTGCCCGCAAGACAATTACAGTGTATGCACTATATTTTTAGAAAGTGAAGAGGCTTTCTTCAAAAATATTCGAGGGGTCTTAAAAAGATCTAAGAACACTCAAATGCCATATGAAACGGCATTTGTGTAGATTGGTAACGCCAAAACAGAAAGATTGCCAATCGGCTTTGCATGAGGTTTTATTTAAAAAAATAGAGTGAACACTCTATAAAAACGCACCAATATCCAGCAGCACGACTCACCGTGGTGCACAGCCAAAGCAGAGCGACCAGGAGACCTGCCATGCCGGTAAGCGATAGTGAACTGACCCAGATGTTCGAACAGGTGCTGACCCTCTCGCGGGTCGACGAAACCCAGAGCGTGGCCATCCTCAAGAGCCATTATTCGAACCCGCGCACCGTGCGTGCGGCGATGGACGCCGCGCAGCGCCTGAAAGCCAAGGTGTATGCCGTGGAGCTGCCGTCCTTCAACCACCCGCGGGCCATGGGTAACGACATGACGGCCTACTGCGGCGACACCGCCCTGACCGGCAACCTGGCGGCGCAACGTGCGCTGGAGGCCGCCGACCTGGTGGTCGATACCATGATGCTGCTGCACTCGCCCGAGCAGGAGCAGATCCTCAAGACCGGCACCCGCATCCTGCTGGCCGTGGAGCCGCCCGAAGTGCTGGCGCGCATGCTGCCGACCGAAGACGACAAGCGCCGCGTGCTGGCCAGCGAGGCACTGCTCAAGCAGGCTCGCCGCATTCACGTGCGCTCGGCGGCGGGCAGCGACTTCCACGCCGAGCTGGGGCAGTACCCGGCGGTGACCGAATATGGCTTCGCCGACGAGCCGGGGCGCTGGGATCACTGGCCCAGCGGCTTCCTGTTCAGTTGGCCCAACGAAGAAACAGCCCAGGGCACCCTGGTGCTGGATGTCGGTGACATCGTGCTGCCGTTCAAGAACTACTGCCGCGAGCGCATTACCCTGGAAATCGACAAGGGCTTCATCACCGGCATTCACGGCGGCTTTGAGGCCGAGTACCTGCGCGACTACCTGAAGTACTTCAAGGACCCCGAGGTCTACGGCATTTCCCACATCGGCTGGGGCCTGCAGCCGCGCGCCCAGTGGACCGCCATGGGCCTGCACGACCGCAACGACGGCATGTGCATGGACGCCCGCGCCTTCTACGGCAACTTCCTGTTCTCCACTGGCCCGAACACCGAAGTCGGCGGTACTCGCAAGACGCCGTGCCACCTGGACATCCCGCTGCGCGGCTGCGATATCTACCTCGATGACAGGGCCGTGGTGCTCGCCGGCGACGTGGTCTACCCGCCGGAATCCAAGGCCGACTGACAACGCCGCAGCGCAGCGTCAGCCACCGCCCCAACGCCCGCAAGCCGGCACAGCGAACACCTCGCCGGCTTGCGCGGTTATACTCGGCGCCCAGCGCCTGTCAGCGAAGTTTTCCCATGTCGATCGACGATTCGTCCGCCACCACCTACCAGGTCACCGAACAGATCGGCCACTTGCTGCGCAAGGCTTACCAGCGCCATACCGCGATCTTCCAGCAGAACGCCTGCGACGCCCAACTCACCTCCATCCAGTTCGTCACCCTGTGCGCCCTGCGCGACCATGGCCCCAGCTCCCAAGCCGAGCTGATCAAGGCCACGGCGGTCGACCAGGCCACCATCCGCGGCATCGTCGATCGCCTCAAGGCACGCGACCTGGTCGCCCTGTCGCCGGACCCCAGCGACAAGCGCAAGGTCATCGTCGAGCTCACCGCCGCCGGCAGCGCACTGCTCGCCGACATGATCCCCTGCGCCCAGCAGATCAGCGAGCTGACCATGGGCAGCCTCAACCCGGGCGAACGCATCGCCATCCTCTACCTGCTGCGCAAGATGAACGACAGCGGCGAGTAGGGCCGCAGTCCACCCACGCCCCCGCTGGTGAGACAATAGTGAGGCGGTGGCGTCCATTCGATTTTGTGGGCTGAAGCGGATCGCCGCCCGCCCCACCCTACATCCGCGCACCTTCGGGTAGGGTGGGCTTCAGCCCACCAATTGGCGCGCCGTCGCCCCGCAACCGTAACAATCAACTGGCAGCCCTTAGGACGGACCGGAACGCCGGCCGTTCCGCCGGCCCATGCCCGCGATTCGTGCGCATGGCGCACTCCCACAAATGCCGGTCAACCGCAGCTCCCTCCACCCTGCAGACATTGCATCCAAGATCCTCCTCGGAGTCGCGGGCAGCTAGCTGGTGGCAATAATCCCCGATTTACCCAAATCACTCGCCCTGGCCCATTCCTTGCGTACCCAAAAGCATATTTCATGAAGTAAGCACTTAACGAACAAAACGCCTGTTTCCTGGGTACTGCGGTAACGCTGGAAATTGGCCAGAAAAGGCGGCCCATGGAAAAGACCCTGACCCTGCAGGTGAACGGACAGACGGTGCAGCTCGACGCTGAGCCGCAGACGCCGCTGCTCTACATCCTGCGCAACGACCTGGCCCTCAATGGCCCCAAGTACGGCTGCGGCCTTGGCGAATGTGGCGCCTGCACGGTAATCATCGATGGCCGTGCCACCCGCTCGTGCGTATTTCCCGTCGGCGGCGCCACAGGCCGCAGCGTGACCACGCTGGAAGGTCTCGGCAGTCGGCAATGCCCTGATCCGGTGCAGCAAGCCTTCATCACCGAACAGGCAGCGCAATGCGGCTACTGCCTCAACGGCATGATCATGACCATCAAGGCCCTGCTGCTGCGCGATCCCAACCCCAGCGACGAACAACTGCGCCGCGAGCTGTCGGCAAACCTGTGCCGCTGCGGCACCCACGTCGAAATCATGCGCGCTGCCCTGCGCGCCGCTGGCCGCCCGGCCGCCCCGCACGGAGACACCCCATGCAGCTGACCCTCGAGCAATGGCTGGCCCAGCCCGACGTATTGCTGGTCGTCGACACCATCCAGCCGCCTTCCGGGCCCATGCCCAAGGGCCAGAGCGCCACGCTCAAGCCCAAGGAGCTGGGCCTGTTCCTGGCCATCACCGGGGCCGGCAAGGTGTACGCCTTCAATGGGCACGTGGACCTGGGTACCGGTATTCGTACCTCCCTGGCGCAGATCGTCGCCGAAGAGCTGTATCTGCCGCTGGACCAGGTCGAGATGGTGCTGGGCGATACCGAGCGTGCGCCCAACCAGGGCGCCACCATCGCCAGCGCGACCATCCAGATCAGCGCCGTACCCTTGCGCAACGCCGCCGCCGAAGCCCGCCGTCATCTAAGGCAGCAGGCCAGCGAGCGCTGGCAGACCCCAGGTGAACAGCTGACCCTCGAGGACGGTGTGTTCACCCACCCCGATGGCCGCCAGCTGGTTTTCGGTGAGCTGATCACCGGCGGGCATGTTCGCCTGCAGATCAGCGGTGACGCACCGCTCAAGCCTGACAGCGAATACCGCCTGGTCGGTCAGGGCGCGGCGCGGGTGGATATCCCGGCCAAGGCCACCGGCGAACTCACCTACGTGCATGACATGCGCCTGCCCGGCATGCTCCACGGTCGCGTGATCCGCCCGCCCTACGCCGGTTACGACAGCGGCGATTTCGTCGGCAACAGCCTGCTGGCGGTGGATGAAAGCTCCATCGCCGACCTTCCCGGGATCGTCGCCGTGGTGGTGATCCGCGACTTCGTCGGTGTGGTCGCCGAGCGCGAGGAGCAAGCCATCCGCGCCGCCCAGCAACTGCGCATCGAGTGGAAACCCTGGCAGCAGCAATTGCCCGACCTGCGTGATGTCGCCCAGGCCATTCGCGACAACCCGCGCATCGCCCGTACCGTGCTGGACAAGGGCGACGTCGAGCAGGCCCTGAAGGATGCCGACCAACGCCTCACCCGCACCTACCTGTGGCCCTACCAGCTGCACGCGTCGATCGGTCCTTCCTGCGCCCTGGCCGATTACGGCGAGCAACATTCGCGGGTCTGGTCCGGCACGCAGAACCCGCACCTGCTGCGTGCCGATCTGGCCTGGCTGCTGGAGTGCGACGAGCGCCGTATCGAGATCATCCGCATGGAGGCCTCGGGCTGCTATGGCCGCAACTGTGCCGACGACGTCTGCGCCGATGCCCTGCTGCTGTCGCGCGCCGTGGGCAAACCGGTGCGCGTGCAGCTGACCCGCGAACAGGAACACGTGTGGGAGCCCAAGGGCACCGCGCAACTGATGGAAGTGGACGGCGGCCTGAACGCCGATGGCAGCATCAGCGCCTATGATTTCCAGACCAGCTACCCGTCCAACGGTGCGCCCACCCTGGCCCTGCTGCTGACCGGCCGGGTCGAACCGCTGCCGATGATGTTCGAAATGGGCGACCGCACCTCGATACCGCCCTACGACTACGAACACATGCGCGTGACTATCAACGACATGGCGCCGCTGGTGCGTGCCTCGTGGATGCGCGGCGTCTCGGCGCTGCCCAACAGCTTCGCCCATGAGTCGTATATCGACGAGCTGGCCTTTGCCGCCGGCATTGACCCCGTTCAGTACCGCCTGCAGCATCTGGAAGATCCCAGAGCCCGCGAGCTGATCGAAGCCACCGCCAAGCGCGCCGACTGGCAACCCCACACCCAGCCGCAGCAGACCCCGCCCGAGGGTGACGTGTTGCGCGGTCGCGGCTTCGCTTACGCACGCTACATCCACAGCAAGTTTCCCGGCTTCGGCGCGGCCTGGGCAGCCTGGGTCGCCGACGTGGCGGTGGACAAGCGTACCGGCGAGGTTGCGGTGACCCGCGTGGTGATCGGCCACGACGCCGGCATGATGATCAACCCCGACGGAGTGCGCCATCAGATTCACGGCAACGTGGTGCAATCCACCAGCCGGGTGCTCAAGGAGCAGGTGCAATTCGAGGAGTCCAGGGTCGCCAGCAGCGAATGGGGCACCTATCCGATCCTCACTTTCCCGGAGGTGCCGGCCATCGACGTGATGATGATGCCGCGCCAGAGCGAACCACCCATGGGCAGTGGCGAGTCAGCCTCGGTGCCCAGCGCCGCCGCCATCGCCAACGCGATCTATGACGCCACCGGCCTGCGCTTTCGCGAACTGCCGATCACCGCCGAACGGGTAAGAGCGGCTCTCAATGGCCACTCACCGAGTGAAGACGCACCCACCACTACAACCGGCAAGAAACGCAGCAAATGGTGGCTGGGCGGCCTGGCCGGTGTGTTCGGTACCGCACTGGGGCTGTTCGCCACCGCCATGCCCTGGCGCGCCGAAATCGCCCCGGTGGCGCCCGCGGCGTCAGGCACCTGGTCCGCCGCGACGTTGGAGCGTGGCCGCTTGCTGGCCGCGGCTGGCGATTGCGCCGTTTGCCACACGGCAGCGGATGGCGCGACCAACGCCGGCGGCCTGGCCATGGATACGCCGTTCGGCACGCTGTACAGCACCAACATCACCCCGGACCGGGAAACCGGTATCGGCACCTGGTCGTTCGGCGCCTTCGAGCGCGCCATGCGCGAAGGCATCAGCCGCGACGGTCGTCATCTCTACCCGGCGTTCCCCTATACGGCCTTTCGCAACATCAGCGACCCCGACATGCAGGCGCTCTATGCCTACCTGATGTCCCAGGATCCGGTGAAGCAGTCCGCTCCCGCCAACCAGATGAGCTTCCCGTTCAACATCCGCCCGCTGATGGCCGGCTGGAACACGCTGTTTCTCGGCCGCGGCGAATACCAGGCCGACACCAGCCGCTCCGAGCAGTGGAACCGTGGCGCCTATCTGGTCAACGGCCTGGGCCACTGCGCCGCCTGCCACTCGCCGCGCAACCTGCTGGGCGCGGAGAAAACCGGTAAATCCTTTCTGGCTGGCGGCGTGGTCGATGGCTGGGAAGCGCCAGCCCTGAATGCCCTGAGCAGCAGTGGCGTGCCCTGGACGGAAGCCGAGCTGAGCGAGTACCTGAGCAGCGGCTTCTCCAGCCAGCATGGCGTGGCCGCCGGGCCCATGGGGCCGGTGGTCAGCGAACTGGCAACCTTGCCGAAAAGCGATGTGGAGGCCATCGCCCACTATCTGGTGTCACTGGATAGCGGCGCCAGCGCAACCACCAAAGCGACCGCCGCCACGGACGTCGACACCCTTTCCCTCAACCGTGGCCAGCGGATCTTCGAGGGTGCCTGCCAGGCCTGTCACAGTGACGGCAACGGACCCCAGCTGTTCGGCGTCAGCCCGTCGATGGCGGTCAACAGCAACGTGCATAGTGCCGTCCCGGACAACTTGCTGAATGTCATTCTGCATGGCATCGACAAGCCGGCCACGCCTGATCTGGGCTACATGCCGGCGTTCAAGGACAACCTCAGCGACCGCCAGGTGGCGGACCTGGCCGGTTACCTGCGCCAGCACTTCGCCGGCGAGCAACCGGCCTGGAAAAACCTGCCGGAGAGGGTCGCCCATGTGCGCGCCAACCCGGGAAGCCACTGACGCTACCAGCGCGAGCTAGGCGCCCTCGCCCCCTCGCGCCAGCCCGCGCAGCACCAGGTCGGAAATGAAGCCCAGCCAGTTGTGCTTTTCACTCGGCGACGCCAGCGCGTCGTCGAGAAAGCAGCTCAGGGTGTGCAGGTTCGAATTATAGAAGTAGCAGAGCGAGGCGATCATCAGATACACGTGGCGGATGTCGATGTCCTCACGAAACAGCCCCTGTTCCTGCCCTGCCCTGACGATCGGTTCGAGCATCCCCACGGCAGTCCCGGACAACGCCCGCAGGTTGCTCGACTTGCGGGCATGGACGCCTTGCAGCAGGTTTTCGGTTCCCAGGATGGTGATGAACTCGGGGTGCTTGAGGTAGTAATTCCAGGTGAAGGCGACCAGATCGCGGATCGCCTGCCGGGGCTGCGCCAGATCGAAGCGCTGGCGCGCCTCGGCGCGGTTGAACTGGGCGTAGATATGCTCCAGCACGCTGACGAACAGTTCGTCCTTGCTGCCGAAATAGTAATAGATCATCCGCTCGTTGCACTGCGCCTGGCTGGCGATCTGCTCGGTTCGCGCACCGGCATAGCCCTGGCGACTGAACACCTTGACCGCCGCCTTGAGAATGGACGTGCGCGTGCGGTCTGCCTGAGCAGCTCGGGTACCAGCCCCAGGCTTTTGCATGATCAACTCCACCCTCCAAGACGATGGCGAAGTATGGAACATCGACCGCGCGATACCAATTGGCAGTCACCTCCAAAGACATCCAGCCTGAAGCAGCAGATCGTGGCGATGGCGAATCAGACTACCGATAGCAAATCTACTGGTTAGACGAAGCCAGGCTAGCTCCCTCGCAAGCCGGTCGGCTGCTAGTGTGGATCTATCTGCACTACCGCAGTTTCATCCCTGGGAGGCAGCATGCCTGAAGAAAAAGTTGCGATCATCACTGCAGCGGGCAGTGGCATGGGCGCTGCCGTCGCCAAGCGTCTGGCGGCGGACGGTTTCAAAGTCGGTATTCTTTCGTCATCAGGCAAGGGCGAAGCCCTGGCCAACGAGCTGGGCGGTCTCGGTGTGACGGGGAGCAACCAGGCGGTCGAGGATCTCCAGCGCCTGGTCGATGCCGTGGTCGCCAAATGGGGTCGCATCGATGTGCTGGTGAACAGTGCAGGCCACGGCCCGCGCAAGCCCATCCTGGAGCTTACCGATGAAGACTGGCAGCAAGGCATGGAAACCTACTTTCTGAATGCCGTGCGCCCGGCGCGCCTGGTCACGCCGATCATGCAGAAACAGCAGGACGGGGTGATCATCAACATTTCCTCCGCATGGACGTTCGAGCCCAGCGACCTGTTCCCGACCTCGGCTGTGTTCCGTGCAGGCCTCGCCTCGTTCAGCAAGGTATTCGCCGACACCTATGCCAAGGACAACATTCGCATCAACAACGTGTTGCCCGGCTGGATCGACAGCCTTCCGGCCACCGAAGAGCGGCGCCAGGGTGTGCCGCTCCAGCGCTACGGCACCAGCGACGAGGTGGCTGCCACCGTCGCGTTTCTGGCAAGCACCGGCGCGGCTTATATCACCGGGCAGAACATCAGGGTTGATGGCGGAGTCACCCGCAGCGTCTGAGCCTGACAGACCACTCTCGCAGCGGAGCGAATCACCGTGCAATTCGCAGCTGTAAAAAAGCCCCCAACCGGCACTGCCGTTGGGGGCTTTTTCTATCCGACGAGCCCGCGCTTACAGGCCCAGCTCGGTCAGGCCTGGGTGATCGTCCGGGCGGCGGCCGAGCGGCCAGTGGAACTTGCGCTCGCTTTCCTTGATGGGCATGTCGTTGATGCAGGCGAAACGGCGGTGCATCAGGCCATCGGCCTCGAACTCCCAGTTTTCGTTGCCGTAGGAGCGGAACCAGTTACCCGAATCGTCGTGCCATTCGTAGGCGTAGCGTACGGCGATGCGGTTGTCGGTGAAGGCCCACAACTCCTTGATCAGACGATAATCCAGCTCCTTCTTCCATTTGCGGGTGAGAAAGCCCTTGGCTTCTTCACGGTTGGTGGCGAACTCGGCGCGGTTACGCCATTTGGTGTCCAGCGTGTAGGCCAGCGAGACTTTTTCGGCATCGCGGCTGTTCCAGCCATCTTCGGCGAGTCGCACTTTCTCGATGGCGGTTTCGCGGGTGAAAGGAGGAAGTGGCGGGCGAGTTTGGGCATCGGACATGGTAGTGCCTCCAGGCAACGTGGATAGATCGGTCGGGGTAGCGTCTTTGAAGCTCAGGCCGTCAGGGCGAGGCCTGTTTTAACAACAGCTGCGCAACGTCCCTTGCGCTGTCGGCGGCGCTGTAATCACCCATCACACGTGCCATGGTGATTGCGCCCTCGATCAATACCAGCAACTGCCTGGCCAACGCCTGCGGCTGCTCGATATCCAGTTGCTCGGTCAACTCGAGCGTGTAATCCAGCAACTTCTGTTTGTGCAGCTTGGCGAGCTGGCGGATGGGGTCATCGGGGTCGCCCACCTCCCCTGCCGTGTTGATGAACGCACAACCGCAGAAACCCTCGGATTCGAACCAGCCCTTGAGCACGGTGAACATGCTCAGGATGCGCGCCTGGGGTGTATCCGCCTTGTCGCACTCGGTTCTGAACCAGTACATCCAGCGGATATCGCGGGCTTTCAGCGCAGCTTCGGCCACTTCGTCCTTGGTTACGAAGTAGCGGTAAATACTTTTCCGGGCGACGCCTGAGGTTCTCACCAGAAGGTCCATGCCGGTGGCATGGATGCCGTTCTGATAGATAAGCTGCTCGGCGGTGGCCAGGATCTTTTCGCGTGTATCGGTCGTAGTCTTGTTCATGGCCCAAAGGTAGAACGATCGTTCTCCCTCGTCAAGCATCAGCTGAAAACTCTTTTTCGCGCAGCGGATAGCGGCCGCCAAAAGACCTTGGCAACGGCGCTTGCCTATTCGACCGTCGCTCAGTCGCCACTGAAGAACTGACGGCCATTTTCACGCAGCATCGAGACCAGGGTAGCCGCCGCCGACGGCAGATAGCCCTCTGCTCGGACCGTCACCGCTACGGTTCGCTGCATGGTGGTTTCCGGCAACTGCACTTCCCGTAGCCGGTTCATGCCCTGGCTGAACTGCAGCGTCTCCCTGGCCAGAAAGCTCAGCAGGTTGGTGCGGGCGATCAGCCTGGGAAGCATGGAGATGGTGTTGGTCTCGATCTGCACTACGGGTGCGGCCAACTTGTGGGCGGCGAACACGTTGTCCACCCAACGCCGAGACGAAACCGCTGGCGACGGCAATATCCAGCGGTAGCGGGTCAGATCGGCAAGGCCGTAGGGCGCGGCGAAAATCGGATGATCGACGCTGGCCACCACCACCGCTTCATCCTGCAGGATCGGGTAGGTGACGAACTGCGGATCCTCGGCATGCAATGGGCTGATGATTGCATCCAATTGCCCGGATTTCAGCGAGTTTTTCAACACGTCGTCCTGCGCGATCGACAGGCTGAGCCGCACCTCGGGAGCGCGCTCCAGCAACGAAGCCGCCAACTGCGGCAGCAGATACTCGGCCATGCTGGCTGCGCACCCCAGGCGCACGTTGCCGATCAGGCCGTTGGCAAGGTCCCGCACCTCGCGCTGTGTCTCGGAAACGCTCATCTGCAGTTGTTTGCTTCTGATCAGCAGCAGCTCGCCCACCTCGGTCAGCTTGATGCCCCGCCCCTCACGTTGGAACAGCCGCGCACCCAGTGACTCCTCGAGCCGCTGGATGCTCTTGGTCAGGGCCGGCTGGCTGCGATTGAGCTTGTCGGCAGCCCGGCCCAGATGGCCAATTTCGGCGATAGCTTCGAAATAACCGAGGTCACGCAGATCCATAATTCATTCACAAAAGTTATCGTTTAAGAAAAATTAGAAAATAGACGTGATGAATTGGCCTGTCGATAATTTGCATCAAAGCGTTCACGCGCGTGATTTACAGGATGCCCATGTCAGCGCCCAATCCCCCTCTCACATCGTCCGGCCAGGCACTGCGCTGGCTCGCTCTGAGCCTCAGCGCCGCGGTTGCCGGGCAAGCCCTGCATGCCGTCGAGGTGCCGGCGGGCCTATTTCTGGGCCCCATGCTGGTGGCCATCGTGTTCGGTGTGTGTGGTGCGGGGCTGCGCCTGCACAAGAACGTCTTCCGGTTTGGCCAGGGCTGCGTTGGGCTGCTGGTCGCCCATACCATGACCTGGTCGGTGCTGATGTCGCTGGCGACCTCCTGGCACATCATGCTGCTGGCGACGGTGCTGACGGTCTGCCTGAGTGCGCTGGTGGGCCTGGGTACCGTGCGGTTCGGCGGCATCCCCGGCCATACCGCCGCCTGGGGAACTGCGCCCGGCGCGGCATCGGCGATGGTTGCCATGGCCGAAGATTACGGCGCCGACTCGCGTCTGGTGGCCACCATGCAGTACGTACGAGTGGTGTGCGTGGTGATGGTAGGCGCGCTGGTCAGCCACCTGCTGGGCGCGACGACCGGGGTGAGCCAGGCCATCGCCAACGCAGCAGTGGCGAGCCATGGGAACTTGGTGCTGGGTATCGGCGTGATCCTGGCCGGCGTTGCAGCCGGTGCGTTTCTGCCCGCCGGGGCGCTGCTGGTGCCCTTGCTGCTCGGCGCCGCACTGCAGCTGGCCGGCCTTCTGACCATCACCCTGCCCAGCGAGCTGCTGGCGTTCGGCTATGGAGCCATCGGCTGCTACATCGGCTTGCGCTTCGATCGCGAAACCCTGCGCTACGTCTGGCGGCGCCTGCCATCGATGATCATCGGCGCCCTGGTGCTGATCATGCTCTGCGCCGGGCTCGCCGGGCTGCTCGCTGCGCTGACCGGAGCGGACTTCCTGTCGATGTACCTGGCGACCAGTCCCGGCGGGTTGGATGCAATGGCGATCATCGCGGTGGAAACCCACTCCGACGCGGGCCTGGTCCTGGCCATGCAAACGCTGAGATTGTTCGGTGTGATCCTCACCGGGGCATTCTTGGCCAGGCAGATCATTCGTTTGACGGCACCAGCAGCCCCAAGGCAGGAAGAACGGGACAGGCCGGTCTGACTGGCAGTGATACGCCCCTGCCGTCACGTGGCAGTGCGAGCCGCTGGCTCAGGGCGCCACGGCTTGCGCCTCGGGCGCCTCCTCCCATGACTCGCCGCGCAGCCGAGCCAGGCTCGCCGCCAGCTCGCTCTTGCGAAACGGTTTGGTGAGCCGCGGCAGTTCCGGGTCGAGACCTTCGCGTTCGGCATAGCCGGACACCAGCAGGATGTCGATGCCAGGGCGCGAGGCGCGCACCAGCCGGGCCAGGTCGGTGCCGTTGATGCCGGGCATCAGGTGGTCGGTAACCAACAGGTCGAAAGGCTCGCCACTGGCCACCCGCTGCATGGCTTCCTCGCCGCAGCCAGCCTCGATCACCCGATACCCCAGCTCGGCCAGCATGTACGAGGTGCTGGTGCGCACCAGTTCCTCGTCATCGACCAGCAGCGCAGTGCCGCGGGTCAGTCCCGGTTCGACGACCTCGACCAGGCGCAGCGCAGCGGCTGGCTCGGCGAGGCTGCGCGGCAGCCACAGTTCCACACTGGTGCCGAGCCCAGGCGCGCTCTGGATGGTCAGCGCGCCATTCAATTGCGAGGCCAGCCCATGCACCATGGAAAGGCCCAGGCCGGTGCCCTTGCCCACACCCTTGGTGGAAAAGAACGGCTCCACCGCGCGGGCCAGGGTTGCCGCCTCCATACCCGTGCCGGTATCGGCGACGCACAGGCACAGATACTCGCCCGCTGGCAGTTTGCAGCGGTGGCCGTCGTCGACAGTCGCCAGGCTCACCGAGATACGGATGGTGCCGCCCTCGAGCATGGCGTCGCGGGCGTTCACCGAAAGATTGAGCAGCGCCATCTCCAGCTGGTTCTGATCGGCGATGGCCGCAGGCAGATTGTCCGGCGCGTCGACGATCACCCGGATCTGCGGCCCGGTGGTGCTGGCCAGCAGGTCGCCCATATCGCTGACCAGCTTGGCCACATCGACCGGCACAGTCTGCAGCGGTTGCCGACGCGCAAAGGCCAGCAGCCGCTGCACCAGCGTTGTGGCACGCTCGGCGGACTGCATGGCGCCAGAGATCAGCCGCTGCTCGCGCTCGCCGCCCACACCGCGGCGCTGAAGCATGTCCAGCGTGCCGACGATAGGCGTTAGCAGGTTATTGAAGTCATGGGCAACACCGCCGGTGAGCTGACCCATGGCCTCCATCTTCTGGCTCTGGCGCAGCGCTTTCTGGACTTCCTCACGCTCGGCGATGGCCGCGGTGACGCGCTTTTCCAAGGTGTCGTTAAGCTCGCGCAGCTCCTCCTCGGCCACCTTGCGGGCGGTAATGTCGATGGCGGTGCCGGTCACTCGCAAACACTTGCCCGCGGCGTCGAACACGCCCCGCCCCTTGGCCGCAACCCAACGCACGATGCCATCTTCGCGGCCAATGGTGCGGTAGTCGACCTCATAAAGTGCGCGTCGGTCGGGGTCGGCTGCAGCGGTGAAGGCGGCAATCGTCGCTTCACGATCATCGGGGTGCAAGCCGTCATAGAAGTCCTGCAGGGTGACATCCACATGGGGCGAGATGCCGAACATCGTCTTGGTCTGCACCGGCCAGACCAGCGTGTTGTCCACGAAATCCACATCCCAGAAACCCACATCGGCATGGTCGACGGCCAGGCGCAAACGTGCCTCGCTGATACGAATCGCCGAATCCGCGCGGGTGCGATGCACGAGCAGCCCCACGGTGTGCACCACGAAGTCGATGATCTCGGTATCAGCCGCCAGCGGCTCGCGGCACTTGGGGTGATAGAGCACGAAGGCCCCGAGCAGCGCAGCCTGTGCCGAGCGGATCGGGATCGAACAGCAGATGTGCAGCCCATGCCTGCCGGCCAGCTCACGCAAGGCGGCCCAATCAGGGTCGCCACCGATATCAGCCGCGGCGGTGATGGTGCTCGGGGCAATGGCGATGCCTTTGGCGGCCTCTTTGTAGGCGCGGGGAAGGCTCGGCCCCGCGCAATGCTCCAGGTGCTCGCCACCCTCGTTGAGCAGCAGGATGCCGCCCAGAAAACCCGATACGGACAACGCGTCCACTTCGTGGACGACGCCGTCGAGCGTGTCACTGAGCGCCGTTTCCGCGACTGCCAGCTCCAGAATGCGGTGCTGCGCAGCGCCGATGGCCGTCTCGCGATTGCGCGCCTGGGTCAGGCGCGCGTTTTCGATGGCGATGGTCGCCAGCCGTGCCAGGCTTTCCAACCGCGCGATGGTATCGGGATGATGGTCACGCACATCGCCCCAGTAAGCGCCAAGTGCCGCGACAGGTGCAGGCCGGCCGATGGGCACCATCACCAGGCTGCGCACGAAGGTTGCCGTATAGGCCGTTTGCGGAACGCGCGTATCGTCGCGCACATCGCGGATCGCCACCGTCTCACGGTTAAGCATCGACCAACCGGAAACACACGCATCGCTCGCGAATTCCTGGCCCTGCCAAAGTGGTGAAGCCGCATCCTCGGCGACATAGGCGCAGCGCCCCTGCTGCTCGATGATCACAGCAATGCCCTCGGCGCCCACCGTGGCCCGCGCGGTATCACGCAGGATGGCAACCACCTCGTCCAGCGAAGCCGCCATCGCCAGCCGCTCGCTGGCACTGAGCACATGAGACAGGCGGTCATCGGCGGTGAGATCCATCGGAACGGTCAGCAAATGGATCTCCCAACGGCTACGGCTCGTGGACCGCAGACTGGTTTGTGTGAAGGTGGAATGAGGAGTGGTGGCGTGGCCTGCTGAGTATGGTTGGGTTTCGGGTCGCCGGGAAGGTGATTGGTCGGTATTGCGGTTGGGAAGTTAGGGAGAGGTAATGAAGGCTGCTTGAGACCAGTAGCTAGTGCCTGCTTTCGGCCGAAAGCGGCCATTGGCACCACTTTATCTAGCATGTATTTGCAACTAAGATCTGGTTAAGGAGATGGCATTCCTCCTCAAACCGCCTCTGGCTAATGATGCCTACGAACCCTGGAAAGGGCCGTAGGTTATTGCGCGCTTTCCAGTACCAGTCCCTCTTTTGGAAAGCCTATGTATAGTTCTCTGCTTGCCGTCATCATCGGCGGATCTCTCGGTTGCGTGAGTCGTTGGCTTCTATCGATGAAGCTCAACCACCTGTTTCCGAATCTGCCGCTGGGCACTCTGATGGTCAACTTGATCGGCGGATTCATCATTGGAATGGCGATGGCGTTTTTTGCCCGTTTTCCGAATCTTGACCCAGCGTGGAAGTTGCTGATCACCACTGGTTTCTGTGGCGGGCTGACGACCTTTTCCGCGTTTTCTGCCGAAGTGATGTTCATGCTTCAGCAGGAGCGCTTAGGGTGGGCGGCGGTCACAATAACAACACACGTGCTGGGCTCGTTGCTGATGAGCTTCGCCGGCTATTACGTGGCTGCCAAACTCTCGTAGAGCCCAGCGAAAAGAACCGTCTGTGACGGGTCTTTTCGGCATCGGGATCAGATCCGTTGCACGTCTCCGTCCTGTTGAATCTCGACTTTCTGTTGCTCCTCCTCCTGCAACTGATCCTGCGCTTTGGGTGCAAGGCGCAAGATCAGGCAAGCCACAGCGGCGGATAGCAGCGAGCCCAGCATAATTCCGATTTTGGATTCCTCGACTAACTCAGGGTGGCCAGGGAAAGCGAGGCCGCTGATGAAAAGGCTCATGGTGAAGCCAATCCCGCAGAGCATCGATATCGCATAGATCTGCAACCAAGTGCAGCCGCGAGGCTTGGCCGCCAAACCTGATTTCACCGCCAGCAGTACGCCGCCGAACACCCCTAGTTGCTTGCCGATAAAAAGTCCTGCTGCGATGCCAAGCGGCAGTGGCGCGAGAAGGTCCGCCATGGAAAAGCCTGCGAAGGATACTCCTGCGTTGGCGAAGCCAAAGGCGGGGACGATCAAGAAGCCCACCCATGGTGCGATGCCGTGCTCCAAGCGGTGCAAGGGCGAGTTAGCGGCGTCCGGCTCTCCAAGTGAAGGTATGTAGGGAATCAGAAATGCACCCACGACGCCTGCAATGGTGGCATGCACTCCTGAGAGAAGAGTCATGTACCAAAGCAGGGCCAGGCCGATCAGATAAGGCCAGAGCACCATCACTCGCATGCGATTGAGCACGAACAGCACGCCGATGGTCACTGCTGCTGCGAGCAGCGCCATTAGGTTGATTGAGGAGGTGTAAAAGACTGCAATGATGGCCACTGCACCCATGTCATCGATGATAGCCACGGAAACCAGCATCAGCTTGAGAGATAGCGGTGCATGGCGCCCCAGCAGAGCCAGGGCACCGATGGCAAAAGCGATGTCGGTAGCGGCGGGAATGGCCCAGCCATTAGTCAACAGAGGGTCGCCCTGGGTTAGCGTCAGATAGATTACTGCCGGCACTGCCATACCCATCAGAGCTGGCAAGGCCGGCAACCGGCGCTGCTCCCAAGAAGATAGACGTCCATCTACCAGCTCGCGCTTGATTTCCAGGCCAACCAGCAGAAAGAAGATGGCCATGAGGCCGTCATTGACCCACAGATGCAGAGTCATAGGGCCTAGCTTGTCGCTGAGCATAGGGCCTGTTTCAGCATGGAGAAGGTGCAAGTAGGTGCTGGCAAGCGGGCTGTTGGCAACGATCACGGCGGCTGCGGCCGCGATCATCAGCAGTACGCCACCGGATGCCTCGCTAGCGAGAAAGCGCTTGAGCGCCGACTGCCTTAGGGAGGATGACGATTGGGTCACGCAGGATTCTCCTTTAGCGAATGAAAACTGGCGCTGTATCGCGCAGAGCACGCAGCCGTTAAATAGCGGATACAGCGAAACGCTGGCCAGGAAGTACGCTGGTCAGCGGTATGAATGCGGAATGTTGAGTTGGCAGGATGTACCCAGCGGAGCTTCAAAGAAGCGGGGCGTTGCCATGAAAAGTTGGACTGCTGCATGTCTCTGGAAAGCCTCACGGAAAACGACTAATCGTTCTCCGTATACGGGGCTAACCCCGGGCGCACGCAGCACACGCCATAGTGAGCAGAATTTTAACGTGGCTCTCAGGGGTGATTCAACCCGGCAGCATTGCAGGCTATTTCATTGCGCACGGAGAGAACCTTCCGACCTCGAATGTCCACTTCTGGCCGAAAGCAGACGAGAGCTAGAGCTTACTTCCGCCAAACGCGCATCTTCTGACCCCCCACCGCCACTCATCAATGCCACACCGCCGTCACAACATCCTAGACCGAGGCCGCCCCAATGCTCAGAATCCGCAAAATGACCCTGGCCGATTACGATGCCGTCATCGCCCTAATGCGCTCGACACCCGGGATTTCGCTACGCGATGCCGACTCGCGAGAAGCGACCGCGCGGTATCTGCAGCGTAACCCTAGTATGAGTTTCGTGGCCGCGGTCGAGGGCGTGCTGTGCGGCTGCGTGATGTGCGGGCATGACGGGCGGCGCGGGTATCTGCAGCATCTGCTGGTGCTCCCGGACTATCGGCGCCAGGGAATCGCCAATGCCTTGGTGGAACGTTGTTTGGCGAGCCTGGAGGCGGTCGGCGTTCACAAGTGCCATCTGGACGTTCTCAGGACCAACCAGGCAGCGGCCGATTACTGGCAAAGCCAGGGCTGGCAGCTGCGGACCGATATCGACCGTTATTCGTTTATCCGCTCGGGTAACGAGAACGCCTGATCGCCGGGCGATGCAAGGCAGCACCGCCCTGCTCTACCGGTAAAACCAAGCGGCCGGGCCGGTGCGTTAGTCACGCATCCGAACGCTGAGGCACGGCAAGTGGATATACGCTCAGCGTGCCGCCTGTTTCACTCGCCCCAGTGCCCGGTAAAGCGTCGAACGGTGCACGCCCAGTTTGCTGGCGGCCTCGCTGACCGAGCTGCCCTGCGCGATCATCTGGTTGGCGAGGCATATCTGCTCCTCGGCCAGGCAGGGTTTGGCGCCGAATTGCACGCCGCGCGCCTTGGCGGCTTCCCGGCCGAGGCTGGTGCGCTCGACGATCAGTGAGCGCTCGAAGGCAACGATGCCGGCGAACACCGCCAGCACCGCGGCATTACCGCTGACCCAGGGCTCGGCGAGGCTGGCGAGCCGTGCACCGGTGGCGTGAATGTGTTCGGCGATCTCCAGCAGGTCCCGCGTACTACGCGCCAAGCGGTCGAGCCGGGTGACCATCAATGTGTCGCCGGGCTGGATGGCATCCAGCAGGCGCGCCAGCTCGGGTCGGCTGCGCCAGGCGTTCTGGCCTTGCTCTACGTAAAGCTCAGCGCAGCCTTCGGCCTTGAGCGCGAGCACCTGCGCCTGCGCATCCGGCTCGTCGCGGCTGGCGCGGGCGTAGCCGATAAGGCGTCCCGCTGTCTCAGGTATGCCGGTGGTTGCTGTGCGCTGCACTCAACACTCCTTGGCGTTGAGGCGGTAGCCGACGCCCACGATGGTCTGAATCACCCGCACGCTGCCGGCGCCGTTCTGGAGCTTGTGGCGAAGCCGGCCGACGACCGTGCGCAGACTGCGGCTGTCGCCCAGGTGGCTGGCACCCCACACCAGGCGGATCAGATGTTCGGCGGCGATGATGCGCCCGTGGTTACGGGCCAGAATTTCCAGCACGGCATATTCCTTTCGGCTCAGGCTCACCTCTTCGCCACGCAGGGTCACGAGGCGTCGGGATAGGTCGACGTGCAGATGCCCCGAACGCACGGCGGGTTGCAGCACCAGGGCCTGAGCCGCATTGCTCAATAGCGCCCGGGCGCGATCGACGAATTCCTGAATGGCGACGGACTTGGCGGCGTAGTCCGTGGCACCCAGGTCGAGCAAGCGCGCCTTCTCCTCCTCGCCTTCGCGTGCTGACAGCACCAGCAATGGCGCCGTCGACCAGGCACGCAACTCGCGCAGCACCTGGCTGGCGTCCATGTCCGGCAGGCTGGCATCGAGAATGATCAGGTGTGGCGCCTGGCTGGCCGCCAGCGTCAGGCCCCTGGCACCAGTAGCGGCTTCCAGCACGGTGAACGACTGACTCGCCAAGCCGGTGCGCAATTGTTTGCGCACCGACTTGTCATCGTCGATCAGCAGCACACGCGGCGCCTCATTCATCGGAGCTTCCTGCCACGTCGACGCGGCAGACCAGTGACTGAGGCTGGGAGTTGGCATGGAGATGATTCATCGCTCGCTCCCCGGATAGAAATTCCCGAGGTGTGAAAAGTCGTTGGGAAGTGGGCGAATTATCGAGGGCGAAAAACCATCAGGCGCGTAAAAAAAACGTATTTTTCTTTGCCTTGCAGTGGGCTGAAAAGCCCACCGATAGTGGATGCGGAGGCGTATTTACCGGGGAAGCAATCGACGTATTTCGGCGGTTATCTGCCTGCAGGCCAGCCCGCTTCAGCGGGGCCTGGATGGCCACCCAGATGGCCGAGCAGGCTGCGCATCGGCATCGACAACTCGCTCCAATCCCTGAAGCACAGGCACAGCTCGCGCCGGGCCCAGGCGTCGCTCAGGGCGATCACCCTGAGGCCATGGCGGCGCCTGTGCAGCCGGGCGATGCCTAGGGGCAGGATGCCGAGGCCGATGCCATGGGCGACCATCTGGCAAAGCGCCTCGAAACTGTTCATGCGAATGCGCACATCCAGTGGCCGACCGGCCACCCGTGCGTGCTCGTTGATGTGATCCTGCAGCGCACTGCCCTGGGCCAACCCCACGAACGCTTCGCCGAGCACCTCGGCGAACGCCAGGCTGCGGCGATCGGCCAGCGGGTGATGGGGCGCGGCGACCAGTACCAGATGGTCACTGGCCACCGGCTGCAGGTGCAGGCCTTCGGCACTGACGGCGCTGGACACGATGCCCGCCTCGGCCAGGCCGCTGGCCACGTTGCGCACGATATCCACACTGGTGCGCTCCTTGAGTTCGATGCGCAGGCGCGGCCGCTCGGCCAGCCACGGCGCCAGCAGGTTGGGCAGGAACACCGTCAGCGCGGCGGTATTGGCGTACAGATGGAGGGTGCCTCGGGCGCCGGCTGCGTAGTCCAGCAGCTCACCCTTCAAGGTGTCCTGCTGGCGCAGTATCAGCCGTGCATGATGGGCCAGCGCCTCACCAGCCTCGGTGGTGGTCACGCCGCGGGCGCGGCGCTCCAGCAGGGCTACTCCGACGGCACGTTCCATCTTGCGCAGCCGTTCGCTGGCGGAGGCCAGTGCGAGGTTCGCCCGCTGCGCACCCGCGGTAATGCTGCCGGCATCGGCGATGCACAGGAACAGCTGCAAATCTGCCAGATCGAGTCGCATCGGAGCCTCTCTGCCTCTGGTTTTGCCGAAGGCTGCACTGAGTTTTCCGCATTGTGCCGAGTCCCCTGAGCGGCTTCAATTGCACAGGTCACTCAATCGAGCCTTGCCCCATGCACGACGCCACCTTCTACTTGCTGTTTCTGCTCGGCACCTTTCTCGCCGCCGGGCTGGTCAAGGGCGTGACAGGCATGGGCCTGCCGACCGTGGCCATGGGGTTACTGGGTACCGTGATGGCGCCTGCGGCAGCAGCGGCGATCCTGGTCGTGCCGTCTTTCGTGACCAACCTCTGGCAACTGTTCAGCGGCCCTGCACTGGCGCCACTGCTGCGCCGGCTGTGGCCGATGATGCTGTGCATCGTGCTCGGCACGCTGGCCGCTTCGACCTTGCTGGTGGTGGCCACTCCGCTCTGGTCGGGGTTCTGGTTGGGCATCGCGCTGATCGTATACGCGCTCTACGCTCTGCTCGCACCGGCCTTGCGCGTGTCGGCGCGGCTGGAGCGCTGGTTATCGCCAGTGGTGGGGTTGGCGACGGGTGTGGTGACCGGCGCGACCGGCGTATTGGTGATGCCGGCGGTGCCCTACCTGGGCTCGCTGAACCTGAGCCGCGACGAGCTGGTGCAGGCGCTGGGCCTGTCCTTCAGCGTGTCCACCCTGGCGCTCGCCATCGGCCTCTACTGGCACGGCGCGTTTCAGGTCAGGCAGCTCGGCACGTCAACCGCGGCCATCGTCCCGGCGTTGCTCGGCATGTGGCTGGGCCAGCGGCTGCGCGCACGGATCAGCCCCGTGCGCTTTCGGCAGTGCTTCATGGCGTTCCTGATCCTGCTCGGCCTGGAACTGGCGGCGCGGCCGTTGTTCTGAGGCGCTCATTCGCGAACGTCCTCGGCGCCCTTCAGGGTATCGGCGATGCCCTGCACGATCGCCTCGACGTCCGCCGCACCCACGATCAGGGGTGGCAAAAGCCGGATGGTCTGGCCCCGTGTCACGTTGATCAGCAAGCCGTGATCGCGAGCGGCCAGCGTGACCAGGTCGGGGATCGGCTTGCGTAGCTCGATGCCGATCATCAGGCCCAGGCCGCGCACGGCCACCACCGCCGGGTGTCCGCTCAGCGCCTCGCGCAGCCGTTCGAGCAAGTGCAGCCCCTGTTCACGCGCGTTTTGCACCAGGCCTTGCTGCTCGATGATGTCCACCACCGTACAGGCTGCGCGGCAGGCCAGCGGGTTGCCGCCAAAGGTGCTGCCATGGCTGCCGGGCGTGAACAGATCGGCGGCGCCAGCCTTGGCCAGGCAGGCGCCGATGGGCACGCCGTTGCCCAGGCCTTTTGCCAGGGTCATGACGTCGGGCACGATGCCTTCATGCTGAAAGGCGAACCATTGCCCGGTACGCCCCATGCCGGTCTGGATTTCATCGAGCATCAGCAACCAGTTGCGCCGCGTGCAGTGCTCGCGCAGCGCTTGCAGATAGCCCTTTGGTGCCACCTGTACACCGCCCTCGCCCTGCACCGGCTCGACCAGCACGGCAGCGATGCGCTGGCCATGCTGTGCACAGATGCGCTCGAAGGCAGGCAGGTCGCCGAATGGCGCCTTGACGAAATCTCCCGGCAAGGCGCCATACGCCAACCGCACGGCTGGGCCATCGCTGGCAGCCAGGGTCCCCAGGGTGCGCCCGTGAAAGGCGTTTTCCATGACCACCACCAGCGGCTGCTCGATACCTTTGCGCCATCCATGCAGACGCGCCAGCTTGAGGGCAGTCTCGTTGGCTTCCGCCCCGGAGTTGTTGAAAAACGCGCGGTCCAGGCCGCACAGGCGAGTGAGCTTCTGCGCCAGGCGTTGCTGCCAATCGATGCTGTACAGATTGGAGGTATGCAGCAACAGGCCGGCCTGTTCACTGATGGCAGCGACCAGCAAGGGATGGCAATGGCCGACATTGGTCACCGCCACGCCAGCCACGGCATCCAGATACTCGCGACCGGCCTGATCCCAGAGTCGCGCGCCCAGGCCACGGACAAAACTCAGAGCCAGGGGCTTGTAGGTGGACATCAGGCAGTCGGTGGTCATGACGTGAGGCTCCGGAAGTCATCAGGTGTTTTTTGCAGTATCGTTAGCCACCTAGACTGGATAAACGCCGTAATCCTTCAATCATCTTTAACCAGGGCTTGATAATGGACTTGTTCCAGGCAATGTCGGTGTACGTGAAGGTCGTGGAAACCGGCAGCATGACCGCCGCCGCCCAGGAATGTGAGATCTCCACCACCATGGTCGGCAACCACCTGCGGGCGCTGGAGCAACGCCTGGGTGTGAGCCTGCTCAAGCGCACCACCAGGCGCCAGCGCCTGACGGAGTTCGGTACGGCCTATTACCAGCGCTGCCTGGAAGTGCTCGGGCTGGTGGCCGCCTCCGAACGCCTGGCCGAACAGGCTCAGGACGAGCCTTCAGGCACCTTGCGCATCACCGCGCCGCTGACCTTCGGTTCGGAAGTGTTGGCGCCCGCGCTGTGCGAATTCTCGCTGCAGCACCCCAAGGTCAAGCTGGATCTGGTGCTCAGCAACCTGCGGGTGGACCTGCTCGACAGCGGCTTCGACGCGGCGATTCGCATGGGCAACATGCAGGACAACGCCCGGCTGATCGCAAGGCCCTTGCAGGACTACACCATGACCCTCTGCGCCTCGCCGGATTACCTGGCGCGCCGTGGCGTCCCCCGGCAGCCGCAAGACCTGCAAGCGCACAATTGCCTGACCTTTGCCTACCCCGCCGGCGATGACTGGAGTGGCGTCGACAAACACTGGCGCTTGATGGGGCCGGAAGGTGAAGTCACCGCGGAGATAAGCGGCAGCATGGTGATGAACAGCTCCGCAGCGCTGTACAGAAGCGCCACAGTAGGCGGCGGCATCGTCATGCTGCCCGATGCCTATGCCGAACAGGATCTGCGTGACGGCCGACTGGTCGCGCTGCTACCCGACTACCAGTTGCCCAGCAGACCGATGCACCTGATCTACTCGCCCGATCGCTATCAGTTGCCCAAGCTGCGCAGCTTCGTCGACTTTGCGTTGGCGCGCTGGGGCCAGCAGATCCCGTCAGCGCAATGAAACTGGGCCGCTCGTCCCTGAGAACCTGTTCATAGTCGTTCACGACTTTGGCAGCTAAGTGGCAGGAGCGGTCGGTAAATGTGCGGCTTTTGTAAGAGGGGCTTCAGCTCCGAGCTCTTGTTTGCCTTGATAAAAGCTCGGGGCTAAAGCCCCTCCTACGAGGTCGCCCGATGTCCGCTTCTGCCTTGTAGCAGCCTATTTAATGTCGCCTAAAAAGATCGTGAACAGGTTCTGAGCGGCCAGTTCATTCGCCGCGTACTGCCGTCACTGCGGTGCGCAAGCCCAAAAGGTAGCTGTCCACGCCAAAGCCGCTGATCTGCCCGCGCACCACGTCGGCGAACACCGAGTGGTGGCGGAAGGCTTCGCGGGCGTGGATGTTGGACATGTGGATTTCCACCACCGGCACGGTAAGGATCGCCAGCGCGTCGCGGATGCCATAGCTATAGTGAGTCCAGGCCCCGGCGTTGATCAGCACGGCGTCCGTACCTTCCAGGAAGGCCTGGTGGATGCGTTCGCACATGGCGCCTTCGTAGTTGCTCTGGAAGCTCTCGATTTCCACGGCGAGGGTTACGGCCAGCTCGCCCAGGCGCGCATCGATTTCGGCCAGGGTGATGGTGCCGTACTGCACCGGGTCACGCTTGCCGAACATGTTGTGGT
Organism: Phytopseudomonas straminea; assembly: GCF_900112645.1. Taxonomy (GTDB): domain Bacteria; phylum Pseudomonadota; class Gammaproteobacteria; order Pseudomonadales; family Pseudomonadaceae; genus Aquipseudomonas; species Aquipseudomonas straminea. Next base: position 60,092 of record NZ_FOMO01000008.1, read on the forward strand.
TGATGCCGTGCAGCATAAGTACTTTCATCGTCTGCCCCCTCACACCAGCGGCACGGTGAGGCGCTGGATTACCGGCCCGGTTTTAGGGCGCACGCCGCGCCACCACTCGAAGGCTTCGGCCGCCTGCTCGACGAGCATGCCGACACCGTCCGCCAGGGTGCTTACGCCGGCCTTTTTGGCCACCTGCAAAAACGGCGTCAGCCCCTTGCCGTAGGCCAGCTCATAGGCCAGCGCCGCGTTGGCGAACACCGATTCCGGCACCGGCGGCAACTCGCCGATGAGGCTGGCCGAAGTGGCGTTGATGACCAGGTCGAACGACTGCCCGGCCAGCTCTTCATAGGTGCTGAGCAGCAGGCGCGGATCATTCACTTCGCTTTCCAACACCCGCGCCTTGGCCATGTCGCGGTTGGCCAGCACCAGGCGCGCCGGGCCGGCGCCCAGAAACGGCAGCAAGGCGCCGCGCACTGCACCACCCGCACCGAGCAGCAGCACCCGGCGCCCAGCCAGCGGCTGGCCGAGGTTGTGCTCGATATCGCGCAGCAGGCCAACGCCATCGAAGTTCTCGGCCAGCACCGCATCGCCCTCGAACTTGAAGGCGTTGGCGGCACGCGCCAGGCGCGCCCGCTCGCTGGGCTGGGTGGCCAGCTCGAAGGCCTGCAGCTTGAACGGCGCGGTGATGTTCATGCCGAGCCCGCCCTTGGCCTTGAAACGCGCCACGTCACCGGCGAAGTCGCTGGTCGAACCTTCGATGGCGGTGTACGCGATCTGCTGCCCGCAACTCTCGGCGAACAGCCCGTGAATCAGCGGCGACTTGGTGTGACCGATGGGGTTACCGATCACAGCGTATTGGTCTGTCATGCTTTGTCTCCATGGCTGTACAACACACCGTCGGCCTGCAGCTGAGTGATTTCCTCGAGGCTGAAGCCCAGCTGAGCGGCGACCTGTGCGTTGTGTTCACCCAGGTCCGGCGCGACGCGGGTGACCGTGGTATCGCAATCGGAAAAACGGAACGGCAGGTTCGGCAATTTCAGGGTGCCGTAACGCGGGTGCTGCTGCTCCATGATCATGCCGCGCGCCTGGATCTGCGGGTCGTTGACCACTTCGTCGATGCGCTGCACCTTGGCGCTCGGCACGTCCACCTCGTCGAGCAGCGACAGCAGGCGGGCCACCGGGTTGGCACCGACCCAGCGACGCACGACGGCGAGGATTTCCTCTCGGTGTTCGTTGCGCCCGTTGAGCGTGTGGAAGCGCGTGTCGCCGCTGAACCCGGCAACGCCAGCGTCGGCCTCGACCAGGGCGGCGAAGCGCTTCCAGGAATCGTCGACCTGGGCAGCGATCACCAGGTCGCCATCGGCGGCGCGGAATACGCCGTAGAGCGTCGAGGTCGGCATGTCATGGCCGGTCTGCTGCGGCAGGATTTCCCCGCCGGACAGGGTGTAGCACTGCACCGCATACTCGTGCATCGACACCAGGGTGTCGTACAGCGCCATGTCGATGTGCTGGCCCTTGCCGCTGTTCACCCGGCCCAGCAGGGCGGCATTGATGGCCGCCACCGCGTGGATGCCGGTGTACATGTCGCCCAGGGAAATGCGCAGCAGCGGCGGCGCTTCACCGGGCGTGCCGACCATCTGCATGATGCCGCTCTTGGCCTCGGCGATCAGCCCGAAACCCGCCCGATGCGCATCCGGGCCGGTGTGGCCGTAGGCGGAAATCGAGCAATACACCAGCTTCGGGTTGCGCTCGGCGAGCTCCTTGTAACCCAGGCCGAGCTTGTCCAGCGCGCCAGGGCGATAGTTCTCGATGAACACGTCGGCGCTGTCGCAGAGCTTCTGCATGAAGGCTTTGCCGCGCGGGTCCTTCATGTTCACGCTGACGCCCTGCTTGCCCATGTTGAGCTGCAGGAAGTAGCCGCTCTGCTGGTCGTCGAGGATGAAGGAATGCTGCCGGCCAGCGTCGCCGCTGCCCGGCCGCTCGACCTTGATCACCTCGGCGCCCAGGGCCGCCAGGCAACGGCCCACATAAGGGCCGGCGAGAAAATGGCTGTAATCGATGACGCGGATGCCTTTGAGCGGCAGCGGCTGGCTCATACGGTGGCCTCCCGGCGCGGCACCATCAGGCGGTGTTCACCGCGCTGCACCACCTCGCCTTTCTGGTTGATCAACTCCGAGGGCAGCACCACGATGCCCCAGCCCGGTTTGCTCTTGCTGGCGCGCATGGAGCCGACGCGCATCTTCACGTGCAGCACGTCGCCGACGCGGATGGGCAGCAGGAAATCCCAGGTCCAGCCCAGCGACATGCCGGGCAGGAAGCGGTAGTCGCACTGGGTCTTCAGGCCATCGGCGATGGATAGCCCCATCAGCCCGTGGGCGACCAGGCCGCCGAAATGGCTGGCCTTGGCGTATTGCTCATCGACGTGCACCGGCGTGTGATCGCCGGTCAGGTCGGCGTAGGCCAGGATGCGTTCCTTGGTCACGGTGTAGCTGGGGGTGATGGCTTCGTCGCCCTCCAGGGCATCGTCCCAGTACTTCTCGACAATGCTCATGCCGACACCTCCACGCGGGCATTCACCGCCAGGGCTTCGACCACCGCACTGGCCGGCGAAGCCTGGATGAATTCCACGGCCAGGCCATCGGGCAAGCGCAGCCAGTTACGCCCTTGCGGCATCGCGGTCACGCCTTCGAACCTCAGGGCAGCGGCCAGCGCCGCTTCCATGTCCTCGCACATCATGCCAAGGTGGCCCATGCGCCCTTCCGGGCCGGCGAAGCCGGGCTGGCTGATGAACTGCATGCCGCCGAGGGTCCAGTACTGGGTCGGCGCTTCGAGCGTGCCGTGCACCTCACGCATGGTCATGCCGAACACGTCGTGGAAGAACTTGATGTACCAGTGGATATCACTGACCCAGAAGGCCACGTGCTCCAGATAGGCTTTGGGAATACTCATCGCTTGGTTTCCTCTTGTTGTTGATCGGCCATTGCCCGTTCGATGCCCTTGATGCAGGCCACCAACGTGGCGTTGACGGGCGTGGCGATGCCATGGCGCTGGCCGAGCCGCACCACGGCGCCGTTGATGAAATCGATTTCGGTGATCGAGCCCTTTTCCAGACTCTGCAGCATGGAGGTCTTGAACGAGGCCGGCAGCCCGGCGCTGGCCAGGTTCCAGGCCTGCTCCGGCTCGGTGAGGCTGAGGGTGACACCCGCCGCCTGTGCCACGGCGATGGCTTCGGCCACCGCGGCAAGGGCAGTTTCGCGCAGCAGCGGCTCGCTGTAGAGCTGACCGTAGGTGAGCATGGTGATGCCGGTCAGCGCGCCGGTGGAGACGTTAACCAGCAGCTTGTCCCACATGGTGCCGAGGATATTTTCGCTGACCGTGGTATCCAGGCCGGCGCCACGGAACACCTCGGCGATATGGCTCACGCGCGCGCTGACCTGGCCATCGAGCTCGCCGATGTAGGTCTGCTTGCCGTCCACACCGCAGCGGATACGCCCGGGCGCCAGCAGCACGCCGCCCACGTAGGTCTTGCCGGCGATCACCTTGTCGCGGCCGACCGCTTCGGCGAGTAGATCCTCGTGGCCCAGACCATTTTGCAGCGACATCACCACGGTCTGCGGGCCGACCAGCGCGCCGGCATCGGCGATGGCGCGGGCGGTGGCGAACGACTTGACCAGCACGATGAGCAGGTCGACAGCACCGACCTCTTCTGCACGCGAAGTGGCATTGATGCGCACGCTGCGCTCGACGTCGTCTTCGATCACCGCCAGGCCGTTATGCCGGATGGCGTCGATATGTGCGCCAGCGCGGTTGAGCAGCCAGGTTTCATGGCCGGCCTCGCTGAGCGCGGCGCCAAAGGTGCTGCCCAGCGCACCGGACCCGAGGATGCAGATTTTCAAGATGAGGCGCTCCTGCTTTTTTCCTCACCTTAAACACGCCCCCATTGTTGAGCTATACAATGGAATCAATAGCGCTATCAGAAAATTAAATAATGATCCAGACAGACGCCCTGCCCGAACCCAAGCTGCTGCACCTGTTCGACGTGTTGTACGACACCCGCAGCGTGACCCGCACCGCCGAGCAGCTGGGCCAGAGCCAACCGACCATCAGCCTGTGGCTGGGCAAGCTGCGCGAGCAACTGGGCGACCCGTTGTTCGTGCGCACGCCCACCGGCATGGCGCCCACGCCCCAGGCCGAAGCGCTGATCACCCCGTGCCGCGAGGTACTGGAGTCGCTACGCCGGCTGACCGCCTGGGAAATCGGCTTCGACCCGGCCAGCGCCAAGCGGCGCTTTCGCCTGTGCATGAGCGACGCCAGCCATATCACCCTGCTGCCGAAGATTCTCGAACTGCTGCGCCGGGACGCGCCGGGCATCCGCCTGGAAGTCGCACGTATCGACGGCAACACCGAACGCGCCCTGGAAACCGGCGAGGCCGACCTGGCAGTCGGCTTCGTGCCCTGGCTGGGCGGAGGTATCTACCAGCAGGTGCTGTTCCCCCAGGACTGGGTGTGCCTGGTCAGCCCCAATCACCCGCGCATTGGCGATGTAATGCAGCTCGATGAATACGTGGGTGAAAGCCATGTGTTCGTCAGCGCCGGCACCGGCCAGAAACTGTTGGAAGCGGCCCTGGCGCGCAATGCCATCGAGCGGCAGATCGTCCTGGAGTTACCGGGTTTCCTCGGGTTGGGCGCCGTGATCGGCAGCACCGATCTGATCGCCACCCTGCCGCGCCATATCGGCGAAACGCTCGCCGGTGCTCACAGCCTGAGGGTGCTCGCCTGCCCGTTCCCGATCGACACCTTTCTGGTCAAGCAGCACTGGCACGCCCGCTACCACCAGGACCCGGGCAACCGCTGGTTACGCACGACCCTTTCGCTGTTGTTTCAGGGCAACTAAAGCAGCGCCCTAACGCGACTTCACGTTGCCGTGGCGGATTTCCCTGGACGGTGAGTTGCCGAAATAGGCCGTGTAGCACTTGCTGAAATGGCTCGGCGAGACGAAGCCGCAGGCCACGCTGACGTCCAGCACCGGCAGGTCCGAATGCTGCAGCAGGCGGCGCCCTTCGGTGATGCGCAGCTCCAGGTAATAACGCGCTGGCGTGGTGCCGAGCTGTTGCTGGAACAGCCGTTCGATCTGCCGCCGCGAGCGCCCCGAGTAGGTAGCCAACTGATCGGTGCTCAGCGGCTCCTCGATATTGGCGCTCATCAGGTTGATGACCGTGCGCAGCGGCTCGCTCATCTTCGCGTGCAGGGTCGGTTTGACCCGCTTGTAACGCGATTCCTCGAACGCCAGGATGCCGACGATACCCTCGACCAGATCGTTGCCATGCAACGTGCCGATCCACTCCAGAATCATGTGGAACGCCCCGGTCGGGCTGGCCGCGGTCAGCCGGTCGCGGTCGACCACGAAACTCTCCGCGGTCACCTGGCTGTGCCGGGCGATCTCCGCCAGGGCGGCACGGTGCTCGGGGTGGATCGCGCAGCGGTAGCCATCGAGCAACCCGGCCTGGCCGATGAACCAGGCGCCGCTCCACAAACCGGCCAGCGCCACCTGCTTGTCGGCAGCAGTGCGCAACAGTTGCCTGAGCGAGGGAATCGGCCGCAGCGGCGTGCGCAGGCCGGCGCAGATCACCAGCAGATCCAGCTCTGCGAGCTCCTGGCCGGTCAGCTCGGCGTCCGGGCAGATGACGATGCCCAGATCACTGGTCACCGCCTGGCCGTCGAGACTGAAGGTGCGCGTGACGAACAGCCCGCGGTCGATCAGGTTGGCGGTGACCAGCACGTCCAGCGCCTGGGTGAAGGCCGGCAGGGAAAAGTGCTCCTGCAGCAGAAAGCCCACGCGAGTCTGCCGCGAGGCATCCTTCTTCGCGGCCACGAAGCGCAGGTTCTGCCCCTGCAGCGTCTCGCTGAAACTGCGTCTTTCCGCCATTGTGCGCCCTGCCTGCAAGCCCCGATCACGTCTGACCGATTGTGGCAGCTGGCGCGGCACTTGGGGTGGTCATTTGATTGTGAAACACTGCAGCGCTCTGATGGCCCGCGAGGACACTGCCGGTGAGCAGCCCCAACGTTCGCATCCTCAAGCAGCATCTGCTTTCGGATAATTGGTACGTATTGAAGAAGATCGACTTCGAGCTGCAGCGCCGCGACGGCAGCTGGCAGCCGCAAACCCGCGAGGTGTACGACCGCGGCAATGGTGCCACCATCGGCCTGTACAACCGGGCCCGGCGCACAGTGATCCTCACCCGGCAATTTCGCATCCCGGCGTTCGTCAACGAGCACGACGGCTACCTGATCGAAGCGGCCGCCGGCCTGCTGGACAATGCCAGCCCCGAGGAACGCATCCGCCTGGAAGCGGAGGAAGAAACCGGCTACCGCGTGAGATCGGTACGCAAGATCTTCGAGGCCTTCATGAGCCCGGGCTCGGTGACCGAGCGCGTGCACTTCTTCGTTGGCGAATACCAGCCCGAGGACCGCGTCACCGACGGTGGCGGGCTGGCCGAGGAAGGCGAAGACATCGAGGTGCTGGAACTGCCCTTCGCCGAGGCCCTGGCGATGGTCGACGACGGCCGCATCATGGACGGCAAGACCATCATCCTGCTGCAGTACCTGAAAACGCTGATGCCCGCCGCGCCGCAGATGATCCTGATCGCTGGCGCCGATGACGAAGTGCAGTGCTGCGCGGCCAGGTTGCTGCAGGCCGGGCACCTGCCAGTCACGGCAACCTGGCCGACGCAGGGCAATTCACCGGTGGATACCGAGCGCTACGGACAACTGTTGCTCAGCCGCTGTGATGCAGTGCTGCGTTTGGCGGGGCCGTCCGGTCAGGCAGACAGGCTGGTGGCGTTGGCGCAAGATAAAGGGATGAGGGTTTACAGAGAATTGGACGAGATCATCGGCCAGGCATTGAGCTGAGCATCGGCGAGCGATAGCGAATTTCCCGCAGGCTCGCCCCGCCGATCAGCAAACTTCGCTCGCTGTCAGGCTCGGGCGACCAACCGGCCTGATCGTAGAAGCGCCGGGCCCGGGTATTTTCGCTCAGTACCCAGAGGATGGCCTGGCGATAGCGGTGCTCGACGAGGCTGCGCAGACCTGCCGTCCACAGGGCACGACCGGCACCGGTTCGCCAGTATCGTGGCAACAGGTAGAAAGCAGTGACTTCCCCCATCTCCCCAGCGCTTGCGCCCTCGTCACGACAGGCGCCGATGGCAATGAAACCGATCACTTGTTCATTCACACAGGCGAGGCTCAAATACGTTCGCCCCGCGGCGATGGCATCACACCAGAAAGGCTCTCGCCGTGAGAGCGAGCTTTGCAGAGCACCAAGGTATTGATCCGGGATCAGGCCGGAGTAGGCCTGCTGCCAACTGAGCACCTGAACGCTGGCGATGGCTGACGCATCGGCGGAGGTTGCTGGGCGAACGATGAGGGAGTTGGATGACATGCGCTGAGCTTAGCGCAGTCTGAAGTGGACTACAGATTGCGGGGCGTCCCTTCCCCATTACAACAATCGCCGATCAGGTTTCCACGCTGTCATTGGGGAAGCTACGCGGCTTTTCCTGCTCAGGCTTCTCCTGCTGTTCGCCCTCCTCCTTGGCGCCCTCCTTCTCCGGTTTACCGAGCATTTCGTTGGTGGATTTCTGCACCTCGTCGATCTGCTCGTTGAAGGCGTTGACGGTATCGCTGACCGCTTCGCGGGCAATTTCCTGCACGGCCTGCTCGGCCTTTTCGGTGAGTTTCTGCGCCGACTCTTCGGCCATTTCGCAGCCGGCCAGGGTCAGGCCGATCACGGCGACCAGTGCCAGTGCAGAGAGGGGTGATGGGTTCATGGCGTATCTCCAGTGAAAAGCCCCGAGGCCGCCGGGGCGTCTGACGTCAGTGAGGGGTCTTTTCAGCATCGAGAGCTGGCGGGTCGTTGCGGGTTTTCCACAGCGACAGCAGCACGCCACCGATCAGCAGGCCCAGGGTCACGCTCAGGGAAATTACCGGCGGCGTCTTGCCGATGATGCCGACCAGGAAGATCTTCGCGCCGATGAACACCAGCACCAGAGCCAGGGCGTACTTGAGGTAGGCGAAGCGGTGGATCATCGCCGCCAGGGCGAAGTACAAAGCGCGCAGGCCCAGGATCGCGAAGATGTTCGAGGTGTAGACGATGAACGGGTCCTGGGTGATGGCGAAGATCGCTGGCACGCTGTCGATGGCGAACACCAGGTCGGCACACTCGATCAACACCAGAGCCAGGAACAGCGGCGTGGCCCAGCGCACCATGCGGCCCTTGTCATCAGGCTGGCGCACGAAGAAGCGGCCTTCATGCAGGCGGTCGGTGACGCGCATGTGCTTGCGCAGGAATTTCACCAGCACGTTTTCGGACAGGTCCGGATGGTCGTCGACCTTGCTGAACAGCATCTTCACGCCGGTGAGCAGCAGGAAAGCGCCGAACACGTAGAGGATCCAGCTGAACTGCGCGATCAGGGCAGCACCCAGGCCGATCATCAGGGCACGCAGCACGATGACGCCGAGGATGCCCCAGAACAGCACCTCGTGCTGGTACTTACGCGGGATGGCCAGGAAGCTGAAGATCATCGCCATCAGGAACACGTTGTCCATGGACAGCGACTTCTCGATCAGAAACCCGGTATAGAAATCCATACCGGAGGCGGCGCCTTTCATGTGCCAGACCCACAGGCCGAACAGCAGGCCTGCAGTGATGTAGCCGCCGGACAGCAGCAGGCTTTCCTTGACGCCGATTTCGCGATGCTCGCGGTGAAGCACCCCGAGGTCGAAGACCAGCAGACTGACAACGATGGTGATGAAGACGAGCCACAACCAAGTGGCGGTGCCGAGAAACTCGGCGGTGAGGAACGGTACTAGGGTGCTCATGAGCCCCTCCTAAGTCAGAGTTGTACAAACTGCAACTCCGACATGGCAGCTGGTCAGCTGTCAGAGGGGCCCGGCGTCGCAGCGCCAATCTAGCAGGCGCTGCGCGCTTCTCAAGAGCCGACTCGTTGCAAATTATAACGAGCCAAAAATCGGCGAATCACTTTGAAATTCATGAAAAAGTTCCCGTAATGCGCTTTAAAATTCGCATCAGGCCTGGGCTGCAAGAGCGCCCGACTCTCGAACCGGTACCCAGGCGCTGCCACGCAACCGGCTGGCATCCCTGGCCGGTGGCAGGCCGAACAGGCGCACGTAATCGCGGCTGAACTGCGAGGGGCTTTCGTAACCGACACGGTAACCAGCGCCTGCCGCATCGAGCGCTTCGGCGACCATCAGGCGGCGCGCTTCCTGGAGGCGCAAGTGGGTGCGAAATTCCAGCGGGCTCATCGCCGTGACGGCTTTGAAGTGGGCATGGAAGGTCGAGCGGCTCATGCCGGCGATATCGGCCATGTCGTCGATCCGGCAGGCCTCGGCGTAATGATTGCGCAGCCAGACGATGGCCTTGGCGATCTGATTCAGGCGGCTGTCGGCCTTGACCATCTGCCGCACCATGGCGCCGCCCCTGCCGATCAGCAGGCGGTAGAGGATCTCGCGCACGGTCAGCGGTGCCAGCTCGGCGATGTCGCCGGGCGCATCGAGCAGGCCGGCAAGTCGGGCGGCGGCGTCGAGCAGTTCCGGCGTGGTTTCGCCGAGCTGGATGCCGGCAGCGGGTGCACCGTCCTTGTCGTCCGCCGGGTAGCGCAGCACCAGGTCGCTCAGCACCGGCATGTCCAGGTCGACCACCAGACACAGATAGGGCTCCTGCTCACTCGCTTCGATCACCGAGCCCATCACCGGCACGTCCACGGAGGCGATCAGGTAATTGGCCGCATCGTAGACATAGGTCGTGGCGCCGGCCGTCACTCGCTTGCGCCCCTGGACGATCAGGCAAAGGGTCGGTTCGTAGACCACCGGCATCGGCGCGGTCGGCGTGCAGGAGCGCACCAGGCTGACGCCGGGAATCGCCGTCGATCGAATGCCGTCACCCGGCGTATGGCGACCGATGATCTCTACCAGCTTGTGCAGCGAATCCATGGCAGCTCCTTTGATAACCAGGGTATTACAAGGTTTTTCAAGCGGATGATCAGGTAAGTATCCGGGACGATCCGGCTACGAGCATAACGCGCCGCACCGGCAGACTCCTCTACGACAGATCGGCAGCCAGCGGGTATGGCTCTTGATTCGTACTGAGTGGACAACACTGCACAGCAGCACGAACTCAGACGATCAGGCAGGCGGATCCGTTCGCAGGTTCCACAAAATTGGCGACGCCGGCCAGCATAGGTCAGGCGCGCCGATCAGACAGACCAACTGGAAGAGAGGCAATCAACCATGCGTATTGCAACCTTGCGTCACACCCGTGCCGCGGCACTTGGCGGTGCCCTGCTGCTCGGCGTTCTGCTGCCTGGCCTGGCCCAGGCGGACGTGAACAGCGAAGTCGAAGCCCGCAACAAGCAGGCCGTCAGCGAAGCGTTCGATCGCTGGGCAGCCGGCGGCAATACCTTCTTCCGCGACATCCTGGCGCCCGACGTGGTGTGGACCATCAAAGGCTCGGGACCCAGCGCCGGCACCCATCACGGCGTGGACGCCTTCGTAGGCCAGGCGGTCCAGCCGTTCGCCGCACGCCTGTCCGAGCCAGTGCGGCCGGTGAGCAAGCAGGTGTGGGCCGATGGCGACCACGTGATCATCCAGTGGGACGGCACCGGCGTGGCCCGCGATGGCCAGCCCTATCGCAACAGCTACGCGTGGATCTTTCGCATGCGCGACGGCAAGGCCTACGAGGTATCGGCGTACCTCGACCTGCCGGCCTACGACGATGTGCTGCAGCGCATCCCAGATCCGGCGTGACGGCCATGAATTGCCGAGCTACCTGCCTGCGCGCCCTGCTCATGGGCGCGCTTCTGGCGGCACCCGCTGCGGTGCTTGCTACCTCATCCACCACGGCGACAACGTCGCCCAACCAGGAGAACGCCATGGCCAACCATCCCTACGTCGGCATGTGGGTCACCGACGACGGCCAGATCCGCCACGAACTGCTGCCCAACGGGCGCTACGACGAAGCACGCGGCAGCCGGGAAAGTGCCTATCAAGGTCGTTATGAAATCACCGGCACCCATATCGACTACTGGGACGACACCGGCTTCACCGCCGATGGCGAGTTCGTCGACCGCGACACGCTGCACCACGGCGGCATGATCTTTCGCCGCCGCTAGCGGATGCGGGCCGCCTCGGTATCGGGGCGGCCTTTTTTCAGGCCGGAGTCTCGATCAACAGCTCGGGCTCGTGGCTGACCGGGAAATTCATCGAGCGGGCGATAAAGCACATTTCATGGGCCTGATGATGCAGTGCACGAGCCTTTTCCAGATCGCTGCCGGCGGCCAGCGTCACTTTCGGCCGCAGCACCACTGAGGTGAACTGCCCGGCACCGTCGGCCTGTTCGAGCATGGCGCCCTGGGCGTTGTCCTCGTAGGCGATCACAACGATGCCGGCACCGGCGCACAGGCCCAGATACCAGAGCTTGTGGCAGGCGGAAAGCGACGCGACCAGCAGCTCCTCGGGGTTCCAGCGCGCCGGGTCACCTCGAAAGCTCGGGTCGGACGAGCCGGCGATGGTGGGCTTGCCAGCGGCCTCGATGCTGTGGGCACGGCTGTAACCGCGATAGGAAGAAGTGCCGCTGCCCTCGTTGCCGGTCCAGGTCACGCGTACGTCGTAGTGATGCTGTTTGTCCGCCATCTGCTGCTCCTGAAAATGGATGACTGATCCAGGCAGACGAGCGTAGCGCGTAAACGCATTGGCAGTGGCGATTTCGAGGTGATTGGAGAACGCGGCAGGACGACTTAGCACCGACATTGCATCAGCGCGGTACAGCTCGATCGTCTGCTGTGATTGAGTGAATCTCGAGGCGGCTAGCCGCCCCGAGACATCAGGCTCACTGATTGCGCGTCACGCGCCAGATGGTGTTGGACAGATCGTCAGCGATGATCAGCGCGCCTTTCGGGTCGACCGTTACGCCCACCGGGCGGCCACGGGTCTTGCCATCCTCGCCGCGGAAGCCGGTGGCGAAGTCGATGGGCTCGCCAGCCGGACGGCCATCGGCGAACGGCACGAAGATCACCTTGTAGCCCACCGGGTTATCGCGGTTCCAGCTGCCGTGCTCACCGACGAACACGCCGTTGGCGAACTGCTCGCCCATCTCCGGGATGGAGAAGTCGACGCCCAGCGCCGCTACGTGGGAGCCGAGGGCGTAGTCCGGCTTGATGGTGATTTCGACCATTTCCGGCTTGTGCGGCTGCACGCGGGTGTCGGCATTCGGGCCCCAGTAGGCGTAAGGCCAGCCGTAGAACTTGCCCTCCTGCACCGAGGTCAGGTAATCCGGCACCAGGTCCGGACCCAGCTCGTCACGCTCGTTGACTACCGCCCACAACTGCCCGGTTTCCGGCTGGATGGTCAGCGCGGTCGGGTTGCGCAGGCCGGTCGCGTAGGGTTTGTGCATGCCGCTTTCGGCATCGATCTGCCAGACCAGCGCACGGTCGGCCTCGACTTCCATGCCGCGCTCGCCGATGTTGCTGTTCGAGCCGATGCCGACATACAGATAGCGACCATCGGGGCTGATGGTCATCGCCTTGGTCCAGTGATGGTTGATCTCTTTCGGCAGGTCGGTGACCTTGGCCGGCTCGCCGCTGGCCTGGGTCTGGCCGTCCTGGTAGTCGAAGCGCACCACCGCGTCCTGGTTGGCCACGTACAGGTTGCCCTCATGGAAGGCCAGGCCGTAGGGCGCATTGAGGTTCTCGGCGAATACCGTCTGGGTTTCGTAGGTGCCGTCACCGTCGGCATCACGCAGCAGGGTCAGGCGGTTACCGCCTTTGACCTTGGTATTGCCCTGGGCCTTGATGTAGCTGGCGATCACGTCCTTGGGCTTGAGCTTGGCCGCATTGCCGCCACGGCCCTCGGCCACCAGGATGTCGCCGTTGGGCAGCACCAGGGTCTGGCGCGGAATCTTCAGGTCGGTGGCGATCGCCGTGATGCTGAAGCCTTCCGGCACGTCGGGCTTGCGGTCGCCCCACTCCGCCGGCTCGGCGATCTTCATGCTCGGCAGCAGGCCGCGTTGTGGCTCGGGCAATTTCGGGTTGGGGCCGCGCTCGAGGGTGGTGTCCGCTTCGCCGCCGCAGGCGCCGAGCAGCAGCGCCATGCTGAGGGTGGTCAGTGCACTTGCCGTTTTCATCGCTCACCTCCCGAACGCAGGTTGCTCAGGCCCAGCCAGGCGGTGATCACCGCCAGCACGGCGACGACTACCGACAGCACCAGCCCGGTGGGCATCACCGCCCAGGCGTCCTTGGCGTGCTCGAAGGCGTTGATCAGCCCGATTACCCAGGTGACCAGCAGCAGCAGGAAATACAGCACCGGGCGACCGGCCTTGCGCTGCGCACCGATCAGGTTGCCCAGGGCGAACAGCAGCGCCAGGCCGGCGAACAGCAAGCCGCCGGCGATCAGCCAGGCCGCGAAGTTGGCCCACTGGATCTGGAAGCTGTTGTAGTAGGCGATATCGCTCAGCAGCGCGCCGAGAAACAGCGGAACGGTGCCGGCCAGCAGCATCGCGTGCAGCGGCCCTGGCCTGTAGCGGTAGTCGGGGTGGGTGGTAACGGTCACGGTGGCTCCTTATCGTTCAGCGATCCCGGGGCTGGAAGCCGGCGCACCTGCACCGGCCCATCTGGCTCGCGCTGACAGCGCATAGGGGAAGATTGCGCTGCCGGAACGTTAGTTCACCTCCATTTCAGGGCGGAAATATCTTGAAAGATCCAGCAACGACCGCCCCCTTTAAGCCCTGAGCGTGCCGCTACCTCCTGACAGTACTGCTGCATCATCGGGGTCTAGGTGCGTTGCAGCTTGCTCAGCCCAGCAGCCCCTTGAAGAACCGCGAGGCGTTCTCGTCGAGGGTGGCGATGTCGTACCCGCCTTCCTGCACTACCACGCACGGCAGGCCAAGGGCGCGGATGCGCCGGCCCAGTTGCTCGAAACCGGCGTGGCTGACCGCGACCTTGGACTGCGGGTCGTTCTCGTAGATATCGAAGCCTAGCGACAGCACCAGCACCTGCGGCGCGAACGCGCTGATCGCCTGTTCGGCCTGGCCCAGGCAGGTGAAGAAGTCCGCCTCAGAGGCGCCATGTGCCATCGGCAGGTTCAGGTTGTAACCCTTGCCGGCCCCTGCGCCCTGCTCGTCGTCGAAGCCGGCCACCACCGGGTAGAAGTTGGTCGGGTCGCCATGGATGGAAACGTACTGCACGTCGTCGCGCTCGTAGAAGATTTCCTGGATGCCCTGGCCGTGGTGCATGTCGGTGTCGAGGATGGTGACCCGCTCGAAACTGGCGCGCAGCACCTGGGCAGCGATGGCCGCATTGTTGAGAAAGCAGAAGCCGCCGGCCGCCTCGGCCCGCGCGTGGTGACCCGGCGGGCGGCACAGCGCGTAGGCCTGTGGCTCGCCATCACGTACCGCCAGGGCGGCAGCGACGGCGGCCTGGGCCGACCAGTAGGCGGCCGTCCAGGTGTGCTCGCCGATCGGGCAACTGCCGTCGGCAAGGTAGCGCGCGGTCTTGCCGAGAATGCCGCGCAACGGATTGTTCTCGCGGATGAAGATGTTCGACATCACCTCGTCGCCCCAGTCCTCGTCGACCTCGTGCCACTGGGCGTAGGCGCTTTGCAGGTAGTCCAGATAGGCGTCGCTGTGCACCGCACGCAGCGGCGCGAGGCCGTGATCCGCCGGCTCGACGACCGCGAAGCCGAGCTGGCGGGCCATGGCCAGCAACGGGTCGATACGTGCCGGAATTTCCTGGGGCTCGCGCATCTGCCCACGGGACAGGTAACTGCGGGGATGATGCAGGCGTTGCTGAGGGTGGAAAAAGGTTTTCATGGCGATTGTCCGTAGTCGTGACAGAGAGGAGCGCGCATCACTGGCGGCGCCCGTCGGCGATTCAGTAACCCAGCGCGGGATCGACCTGATGGTTCAGTGGCAGGCCGGCGTGCAGGCGCTGCAGGTTGTCGGCGATCTGCCGGGCGATGCAGGCGTCGGACGCCGCCGACGCCATGTGCGGCGTGACCCACACGCCGGGCGCCTGCCAGAGCGGCGAGTCGCGGTGCAGCGGCTCGCTGGCGAACACGTCCAGCAAGGCGCCGCGCAACTGGCCGCTGGCCAACGCATCGAGCAGATCGGCCTCCACCAGATGCTCGCCGCGACCGCAGTTGATCAGCGCCGCGCCCTGGGCCAGATGCCCGAACAGTTCATGGTCGAGCAGGCCGCGTGTGGTGGCGGTCAGCGGCAGCAGGTTGACCAGCAGGTCCAGGCCATCGAGAAAGCCGGCCAACGCGTCGGCGCCGGCAAAGGTGGCGATGCCCTCCAGCTCCCGCGACGTCCGCGCCCAGCCGCGTACCCCATAGCCGGCCTGGGCCAGCCGCGCGGCCACTGGCGTGCCGATGGCGCCCAGGCCCATAACGCCGACCCGGTAATCCCGCGCCGCACGCTGCACCGGCCGCTGCCATTGCTGGCTCGCGCGCCCCTCGATCACCTGATCGAACCCGCGATGAAAATGCAGCACGCCCCAGTGCACGTATTCGGCCATGCCCTGCGAGTGGTCGGGGTCGACCACCCGACACACGGGAAGCCCGGCAGGCCTGGAGCGGTCATGCTCCAGATGGTCGACGCCCGAGCCGATCGAGTGGATCAGCCGCAGCGCCGGCAAACGCCCCAGGCTGCCCTCGGCAGGGTACCAGCAGGCCGCGACCTGGGCCCGTTCGGCGCCCGGTTCATCGGGGCGCAGCACCCTGAGTTCGGGGGCATGGCGGGCGAACAGCTCGGCGAGCCAGTCTTCGAGCGGCCGCTCACGGCACAGCAGCACCACGCTGGGCAGGGTTTCAGCGGCACCAGTCATCACGCTGCTCCTCGATCAGGCTGAGGGCGGCCTGCCAGGCCAGGTCGATGATGCCGTCGATACCGTCGCGGGCGAACTGCGCGGCTGTGTGCTCGCACACCGCTTCGCTGGGAACGTTCAATGCCACGCCCGCCGCCATCGCCTGGATCTGCGCCTGGCAGGCACGCTCCAGGAAATAGATCTCGTGAAAGGCGTGGGCCACGCTCTGGCCGCCGGCCAGCAGACCATGGTTACGCAGGATCATCGCCTTGTGGCTGCCCAGGTCCGCCACCAGGCGCACGCGTTCTTCCAGCGACAGGGCGATGCCTTCATAGGTGTGATACGCCAGGTTGCCGTAGAACTTCAGCGCATGCTGGGTCAGTGGCAGCAAGCCGTCACGCTGGGCGGCCACGGCCATGCCGGCAGCGGTGTGGGTGTGCACGATGCAGCGCATGTCCGGGCGGGCTTCGTGAATCGCCGAATGGATGACGAAGCCGGCAGCGTTGACCCGCCGCTGGCCACCCAGGCGATCCACCACATTGCCCTGCAGGTCGATCAGCACCAGGTCGCTGGCGCGCATCTTCTCGAACGCCACGCCGTAGCGGTTGATCAGGAAGTGATGCGCCGGCCCCGGCACCCGCAGGGTGATATGGGTGTCGATCAGATCGGTCATGCGATAGTAGGCGACCAGCCGGTACAGGGCGGCCAGCTCGCAGCGCGCCTGCCATTCGGCATCGCTGATGATCTCGGGCTTGCTCATGGGGTCACGACCTCCGGGTTGGACAGGCTGGGGTTGCGGCGCTCCTCGGCGCGCAAGCGCGACAGGCCGATCACGCCGACCAGCGACATCAGGGCCAGCACGCTGAAGAACAGCGCCAGCGGCATCCATTGCCCGGCGAACTGCCCGGCCAGGTAGGTGCCGATCAGCGGCGTGAGGCCGCCAGTCAGGCCGCTGCCCAGTTGATAGGCGACGGAAATGCCCGAGTAGCGCACCTGGGCGGCAAAGGCCTCGGCCATGTAGCCGGCGATCGCCGAATACAGCGCCGCCAGCAGCAACACGGCCAGGGCGATACCGGCGGTCATGTAGACCAGGTTGCCGGTCTGCACGAGCAGGAACATCGGGTATGGCACCAGCATGCACAGCGCCGCCACCCCCTTCAGGAAGCGCCCTTCACCGAAGCGTTCGGCCAGCAGTGCCGAACACGGCTGGGAGAGGAACTGCAGGATGGTGACCAGGAACAGGCAATCGAGAATGGTCGACTTGGAGATGCCCTGGTACTGGGTCACGTAGGTGATCATGAAGGTGTTGGTGAAGAAGAAGCCGCCCGAACCGATGGTCACCGCCGCCGCGGCGAACAGGATCTGCCGCCAGTTGTGGCGCAGCACGTCCTTCACCGGGCTCTTGGAGGTCTGCTTCTGCTCCTTGACCCTGGCGAACTCCGGCGACTCGGGCACGCCGAAGCGAATCGCCAGGCCCACCAGCATCAGCACGCCGCTGAGCAGGAACGGCACGCGCCAGCCCCAGGTCATCAGCGCCTCCTGATCCATCTCGCTGATGGCGCGAAAGGCGATCAGCGCCAGCAGCAGGCCCGCTGGGCTACCCAGCTGGGCGAATGATGCGAAGAACACCTTGCGGCCCTTGGGCGCGTGTTCGCTGGCCATCAGCACCGCCCCGCCCCACTCGCCGCCGACCGAGATGCCCTGCAGGAAACGCAGCGCCACCAGGCCGATCGGCCCCCAGATGCCGGCCTGGGCATAGGTCGGCAGCAGGCCGATGCAGGTGGTGGCCACGCCCATCAGCACCATGGTGAACAACAGCATCTTCTTGCGCCCCAGGCGATCACCCAGGTGGCCGAACACCACGCCGGCGAATGGTCGGGCGATGAAGCCGACGGCGAAGGTGGCGAACGCCGCCATGGTGCTCAGCATCGCGTTGTCGCTGGGAAAGAACAGCTGCCCGAGCACCAGCGCCGCGGCGAAGGCGTAGATGTAGAAATCGTAGAATTCGATGGTGGTGCCGATGAAGGCGGCCGCCGCGGCACGACGCGGCGTGGAGGTTGGGGTGGTCATCGCAGGCTCCCGGATTCGTTTTTATAGGCAGGAGAAAAAGCACATCCCCGGTGGGGATCGGTCGCACTCTGGCGGTGCATTGTCAGATCATGCTCCCGACCATATGCTAAGCAAAGCTTCTAATTTCAATACTCAAGTATAAGTAAAACGGATACTTAACCGCCTATGAATGCCGGCTATCGCCATGCCGAAGCACGCCGTTTTCTCAACGACCGGCTGGACTGGAACCTGCTGCGCACCTTTCTGGTGATCGGCCAGGAAGGCAGCATCAGCCGCGCCGCTGCGCGCCTGCACCTGAGCCAGCCGGCGGTGAGCCAGGCGCTCAAGCGCCTCGAGGAGCAACTGGAAAGCGCCCTGGTGATCCGCAGCGGGCCGCGCATCACGCTGTCCAAGGCAGGCGAGGAAGTCATGCAGATCGCCGCCGAGCTTTACGGCACGGTGTCGCGCCTGGGCCCGGCACTCGACGCGCCGGAAGAAACCGTCGCCGGCAAGATCCGCATCCTGATGATCAGCCGCATCGAGTCGAGCTTCTACGACGACTTCCTGGCCAACTTTCACGTCGACTACCCGCGGGTGGAGTTCGAATTCGACGTGCTGCGCAGCTCCGACGTGGTCAGCGCCCTGCTGCAGAAAACCGCCTCGTTCGGGCTGAGCCTGTGCCGCACGCCACAGCCGCGGCTGGAGCAACGGGTGATGCTCAAGCAGCGTTATGCGTTCTTCTGCGGCAAGCGCCATGCCCTGTTCGGGCGCAACGACCTGAAGCTGGCGGATCTGAAAAGCGAGAACTTCGTGAGTTTCACCAGCGACCAGATTGGCGGCAACCTGTCGCCGCTGACCATCTTTCGCGACCAGCAGGGCTTCACCGGGCGCATCGTCGCCTCATCGTCGAGCCTCGACGAGATCCGTCGCCTGGTCGCCGCCGGCTACGGCATCGGCTGCCTGCCCGAACATATCGTCGCCAAGGACGTGCAAGCCGGCGAAGTGTGGCGCCTGCCGCCGGCGGAGGGAGTGATCGACGTGAACGTCTACCTGCTATGGAACCGCGACCAGAAGCGTACCCACGCCGAGGCGGTGTTCCTGGAGCGCTTCGAACAGGCGCTGCTGGCCACCGACGTGCGCAACAGGTTCTGAGAGCCTGTCATGATTTTTCAGTTCAGGTTCGGCGATTTTGGCAACAAAGTGGCGCAAGGGGCCGTCCAACTATCCTGTGGGAACGGGCCATGCCCGTGATTTTTTCGCGGGCATGGACTGGGCGTCCCCGCCCGTTCCCACAATGGATCAGTGATGTCCGCTTCTGCCTGGTACCTGCCGCTTCAGGCACACAAGGATCGTGAAGAGGTTCTAAGGCGAGCCGCCAGGGCCGCCCGCCAGCAACTCAGTCCGCCGACGGCTCGCCATAGCGCCAGCGAATGAAGTTGTGCAGGGCCAGCAGGCCGCAGATGATCACGAAGGGAATCAGCAGCACGCCGGCGACGATCGAGCCCCACCAAGCCACGCCGCTCTGCCAGGTCTGGCCCTTGCCGGCCGCCACGAAGACCAGGCGGGTATCCACTTCGCCAAAGCGAGCATCCGGGTTCAGCACCTGCACCTGCAGGCGGTAGTCACCGGGCTGCATGGGAATGCGCGCCACGGCGCGGGTGATCTGGTCGCTGCCGTAGCTGGTCAGCTCGTCGCCCAGCGAACCCTGCCCTTCGGACAACAGCTCACCAGCCGGGGTGAGCAGCTTCCAGGCCAGGGTCAGCGGTGCCGGGGGGTACTCGACCCACTGCTCGTTCTCCCAGATCGGCCCGCCAGACAGCTTGCGCACCGTGAACAGCGGCAGCTCGGCGGTGGAGAACACCACGGCCAGGGTGTCGAATTCCAGGGTCCGGGTCTCTACCGGCAGCTCGACGGTTTCGCCCTGATCGAGGCGCACCGGGGCGTCCAGCGGCAACGTGGTGGCCCAGACGAAGAACAGCCGGAACGCGATGACCAGCACCAGCAGGCTCAGCCCTACACCGCCCCAGAGAAAGGTTTTGCTCTTGTGACTCAAAGCTCGACTCCCAGCGACTGCTGCAAAAATACAGGCGCAAGGCTACTCGATATGAGGCGTTGGATTCACCTGCGCCAATGCGTCGCAGGCGATGAAAACGCGGGAAATGCAACAGCCCGAAACTCAGGGCCCAGGGAGGTATTCCACGGACCAGACGTTGCCGAACGCGGCAACGTCTGGTGAGGGTCAGACTCCGAGCGGCGGCGTGCGCGGCGGGATCTGCCGTTTGTTGCCGGTCGCCTCGTAGGCGGAAGCCAGTTGCAGCAGCGCGTTGTCGTCGTAGGCGCGGCCGGCGAAGGTCAGACCGACCGGCATGCCGATATCGGCCATCACGCCCATGGGCACGGTGACGGTGGGCACGCCCTGGTGGCGGATGGCGAGGTTGCCGTTGGCGACCCAGATACCGTTGCTCCAGGCGATATCGGCGGATACCGGATTGACGTCCGCATCCGCCGGGCCGACATCGGCCACCGCCGGGAAGATCACCGCGTCGAGCTGCAGGCTGTCCATCCAGTCCTCGAGATCCAGCTTGCGGGTCTTTTCCAAGGCGCGCATGCCTTCCGGCGCGCTGGCCACCTCGTTCCACGGCGTGATGCCGCGCTGGGCCATGCGCACGTACTCGTCCATGCCGACGGCCAGGTCATCTTCACGGTTGGGCAACGTGCCCGGCTCGTGAGGGAAGATCTGCGGGCCGTCGACGTCGGCCAGACGATTGAGTTTCGGGTCGCCATTGGCGCGCAGAAAATCGTCGAATGCCCACGCCGTCAGCTCACCCAGTTCGTCGAGCAGGAACTGGTGCGGCACCAGGCCACGGTTGTATACGGTCGGCGCACCGGGGCGGTCGCCCTCGCAGTTGGAGACCAGCGGGAAGTCCACCTCGATCACCGTGGCACCGGCGCTTTCCAGCGCGGCACGAGCCTGTTCCCACAGCGCGATCACCGAGGCACGGGTGTCGATACGCTGGCCGGTCGGTCCGCCGATGCCCGGCTTTTCGCTGGTGCCGGCCAGCTCATCCTTGTTGATGTACATGCGCGGCACGCCCAGGCGTTTGCCTTTCAGCGCTTCAGGCTTGGCTGCCAGAGCAAGGTAGGACGCCGGGCGCACCTCGGACGGTTTGGGCAGCGGCACCCAGGGCTGAAGACGCCACAGGTCACCACGGGTATCAGGGTCATCAGCGACTACCACGTCGAGCACTTCGAGCAGGTCGCTCATGCTGCGCGCGTAAGGCACCACAACGTCCATGGTCGGGGTCAGCGGCCAGTTGCCGCGCACCGAGATCACCCCGCGCGAGGGTGTGTAGGCGCACAGGCCGTTGTTCGACGCCGGGCCGCGTCCGCTCGACCAGGTTTCCTCGGCAAGGCCAAAGGCGGAAAAGCTCGCCGCCGTGGCCGTGCCGGCACCATTGGACGAGCCGGAGGCGAACGGTGCGGTGAGGTAGTTGGCGTTGTACGGGCTTTCCGCACGGCCATACACGCCGCGCTGCATGCCGCCATTGGCCATCGGCGGCATATTGGTCTTGCCCAGGCAGATGGCGCCGGCAGCACGCAGCCGCTCGATGGTGAAGGCGTCGCGTTGGGCGACCAGATCCTTGAAGGCCGGGCTGCCGGAAGCGGCAGTCAGGCCCTTGACCAGATAACTGTCTTTAGCGGTGTAGGGGATGCCATCCAACGGGCTCAGCAGCTCGCCGCGGGCGCGGCGGGCATCGGAGGCTTCGGCTTCCTTTAGGGCATCGGGATTACGCACCACCACGGCGTTGAGCGCCGCGGCAGTGTGCGCGCCATCGTAAGCGTCGATCCGCGCCAGGTAGGCCTTCACCAGCTCGACCGCTGTGGTGCGGCCAGCCTCGAGCGCCGCACGCAGCTCGGCGATGGAGACTTCGGTTACTTCGATCATATCGTCACCTTTTCCACTCAGGCGTGGTTCAGATACCAGCGCCAGTCCTGCTCGCCGACCTCAGCCATGAACTGACGGTACTCGGTTTTCTTGATCGCCAGGAACACCTTGAGGAATTCCTCGCCCAGGGCTTCGCGGGCCCAGGTCGACGCTTCCAGCGCGCGCAATGCGGTAAGCCAGTCGGTGGGCAGGAACTCGGTGGCCTGCTCGTAGCCATTGCCGACGATGGCGGCGCCCGGATCGATCTGCTCACGGATGCCGTGATGGATGCCGGCGAGAATCGCCGCGGCCGCCAGGTACGGGTTGGCGTCGGCGCCGCAGATGCGGTGCTCGATATGGCGGCTGACCGCCGGGCCGCCCGGTACGCGGAACGACACGGTGCGGTTGTTAACGCCCCAGCTCTTGGCCAGCGGCGCGTAGCTGTTGGCCTGGAAGCGACGGAACGAGTTGGCGTTGGGGCAGAAGATCGCCAGGGAGTCGAGCAGCGTGGCCATCATGCCGCCGATGGAGTGGCGCAGCAGCGGTGTGCCCTGCGGGTCCTCACTGGCGTACAGGTTGTTGCCCTGTTCGTCGGCCAGGCTGACGTGCATGTGCATGCCGCTGCCGGCCAGGTCGCCGAACGGCTTGGCCATGAAGCAGGCCTGCAGGCCGTGCTTGTTGGCCACGCCCTTGACCAGGCGCTTGTAGCGCAGGCCCTCATCGACGGCCTGCAGCGCATCGAAGCGATGCTCCAGGGTTAGCTCCAGCTGGCCCGGTGCGTATTCGGAAATCGCCGTACGTACTGGCAGGCCCTGGGCTTCGCAGGCCGCATAGAGATCATCGAGAAACGGCTGCACCTGCTCCAGCTCGTACACACCGTAAACCTGGGGTGCTTCGGGGCGCACGCCATTCATCTGTACCGCCGGTTGCGGGCGGCCGCTGGCGTCGCGCTGCTTGTCGAGCAAGTAGAACTCCAGCTCCACAGCCATTACCGGGTAGAAACCGTCAGCCTTGAGTCGGTCGATAACCCGCACCAGCGCGTGGCGCGGATCGGCTGGCGCGGCAGGCAGGCCCTGAGTCGGGTGCATGCTCACCTGCAGTTGCCCGGTTGGTGTGCTGCGCCAGGGTTGTAGGGTCAGGCTGCCGGGCAGCGGGTAGGTCCAGCAATCGGCGTCGGCCACTTCCCAGACCAGGCCGGTGGCTTCGACGTCCTCACCCTGCATGGTCAGGGCCAGGATGGAGCTGGGCAGCGGGCGACCGTTCTGGTAGATCGCCAGCAGCTCTTCACGGTGCAGCAGCTTGCCGCGCGGAATGCCGTTGGCGTCGATCAGCATCAGTTCGATGCTGCGCACCTCCGGGTGGGCAGCGAGAAAATCGCGGGCTTCCTGAATGTCGGCGAATTGCATGATCAGTACTCGAAAAGGATGACGGAAACACCGGCGCAATCATCACGATCGCGCCGGCCAGCAGGGTTAGGCGCGGGCACCGGGAATCGCCAGCAGCTCGTTCAGCCCCTCATCGAGGGTGGCGATCAGCTTGTCGACGTCGGCAGCGGTGGTTTCCGGGCTGCACAGGGTCATGTTGTGGAACGGCGTGATAAGGATGCCGCGGTTGATCAGGTACAGGTGCATGGCCATCTGCAGGTTGTCGTGGAACGCCGCTTCGGCCTCGGCACCGGTTTTCGGCGAAGTGGCACAGAACTGGAATTCACAGCGCGCGCCCAGCTCGGTCACCGACCAGTTCAGGCCGTGCTTGCTGACCAGGCCGCGCAGGCCCTCGGCCAGACGTGCCGACAGCGACAGCATGTGCTCGTAGGCAGCAGGCGTCATCACCTGCTCCAGGTTCACCCGCATGCAGCGCATCGCCAGGGCGTTGGCCGACAGCGTGGTGCCCATGCCGCTGTGGCCGTGGCCGCTGCTGGTTTCGCTGGCGTGCTGCTGGGCCAGGCGCATGGCCTGGGCCATTTCGTGGCTGCAACCGTACACCGAGCACGGCACGCCGCCAGCAATCGGCTTGCCGAGGGTGATGAAGTCCGGCTTCAGATTCCAGGCCTTGGTACAACCGCCAGGGCCGGTGGAGATGGTGTGAGTTTCGTCGATGATCAGCAGGCTGCCGTATTTCTTGCTTAGCTCACGGACCTTTTCCATGAAGCCTGGCTCGGGCAACACCATGCCGATGTTGGTCATCGCCGGCTCACAGAGAATCGCTGCCACGTCGCCCTGGGCGAGGGCCGCTTCCAGCGCCGCTACATCGTTGAACGGTACGGCGCGGCTGGTTTTGGCCAAGTTGCGGGCCTGACCGATCAGGCCGCCGCGGTGCACGGTACGGCCCTCCTTGCAGCGCACCATCACATCGTCGACAGTACCGTGGTAGCAGCCGTCGAACACCAGCAGCACCTTACGATTGGTAATGGCGCGGGCCCAACGGACCACGAAGCGGTTGGCGTCGGTCGCGGTAGTCGCCACCTGCCAGAACGGCAGGCCAAAACGCTCGGCGAGCAGTTCCCCGGCGATGATCGCGTCTTCGCCCGGGAGCATGGTGGTCAGGCCATTGGCGCCCTGCTCGGCGAGTGCCTTGGCGATGGGATCCGGCGAGTGGCCGAACATGCTGCCGGTGTCGCCCAGGCAGAAGTCGATGTACTCGTGGCCGTCGACATCATAGAAACGCGCGCCCTTGGCGCGGCTGACGAACAACGAACTGGGCATCGACCAGTCGTTCATCCAGTGCATCGGCACGCCGCCGAACAGGGAGTTGCGGGCACGCTTGGCAAGCTCGGCGGATTTCGGGTTGCGTTGCAGGAAAACCTCGCGCTCACGGGCTGCGAAGGTTTCTACGGCTTTATCGTTGATGCCACTCTGGTACATGGGAAGGCTCCTATTATTGTCAATTGGGTCGGCGCAACACTCAGTTGCCGGCCGACACACCACAGTCGATTGCCAGGTCCGCGCCGGTGATCGAGCGGGTGCTGCTCTGGCAGAGGAAGAACACCAGATCGGCCACTTCGCCGGGCTGGATGAAACGGGCGGCTTCGCCTTGCGGATACTTGGCGAGCAGCTCCTGGTAGTAGGCGCTCATGTCGCCATTGCCGTAGCGCTCGGCCTGGAACTTGAGCATCGGGGTTTCCACATCGCCCGGCGAAACGCTGTTGCAGCGCACGCCATCGGGGGCCAGGTCCAGCGCCAGCGCCTTGGTCATGACGGTCACCGCGCCCTTGCTCGCGCAGTACGCAGCGGCGTTGCGGTTGCCCTGGCGGCCGGCGTCGCTGGAGATGTTGACGATGGCGCCCTTGCTCTCGCGCAGCGCCGGGATACTGGCCGAGCACATGAAGAAGGTGGCCTTGAGGTTCACGTCCAGCACGATGTCGAAGTCTTCTTCGCTGAATGTCTCCACCGGACCTTCACGCCACACACCGGCGCAGTTGACCAGGGCGTCCAGGCGGCCGGTGCTGGCCAGTAGCGCGGCGACCACCTCGCGGCAGGCGCCGGGCTTGCGGATGTCCGCGGCGTGGGCGCCGACCACCTTGCCAGCGGCCTGCAGGCCAGCCAGGCCGGTTGCGTCCAGGTCGGTACCGAACACGCGCCAGCCGCTGGCGGCGAAACGCTCGCACACGGCCTGGCCGATTCCGCCGAGCACACCGGTAATCAGAACGACAGGTTGCATCAGGTTCACTCCTCGGCTCTGCAAGCCGTTTGGTAATCGGTTGACAGGTTGTGTTCAGGGCGCCTTGTTCTCGATCAGCGCGTTACCGCCATCGATGGTCAGCGTCTCGCCAGTGATGTAGCTGGCTTCCGGCGACGCCAGAAAGGCCACCGCGGCCGCGACTTCTTCGGGATGCCCGGCGCGCCCCACCGGCACGTAGGCGGCGGCGCGCTGTTCTTCCGGCTGGGTGGCGCCGGTGGCGATCCAGCCTGGCGCAACTGAGTTGACGGTGATCCCCTGCCCAGCCACCTCCAGCGCCAGCGACAGGTTGAGGCCGACCATGCCGGCCTTGGCCGCGCTGTAACCGGCCTCACCTGGGTTGCCGACGCGGGTACCGGTCACCGAACTGACGTGCACCACGCGGCCATAACCGCGCTGCTGCATGCCCGGCAGCACAGCGCGGGTAAGCAGGAAGGCGGTGGTCAGGTTGCGCGAGATCGACAGGTTCCAGATATCCAGGCTCATCTTGGAGACCTCGACGAAAGGCTCGGGGCTACCCTGCATGGCCATGCCGGCGTTGTTGACGAGGATGTCGATCTGCCCCCAGCAGGCTTCGGCCCAACGGGCGAAGTCCTGCACCTGGGCCTCGTCGGTCAGGTCGACCGCGCGGCCTTCGGCTTCAAAGCCCGCAGCGCGCAGCTCGGCCACTCGCTCGGCAATGCGCGCGCTGCTGGCGGTGACGATCAGCTTGACGCCCGCAGCACCGAGGCGACGCGCGATGGCCATACCGATGCCACTCTCGCTGCCGGCACCGCTGACCAACGCGACCTGACCTGCCATTGCCCTGAACATACCCACCTCATGAATCGAGTTCTGATGGGCTGGATGCTAAGCGCATAAATCTGATACAAAAAGACAACTGTTATCAGGAAATCTGACAATCATGGTCTTCACCAGCGAATCACTGCGGGTCTTTCTCGCCGTCATCGACGAAGGCTCGTTCTCCGCCGCCGCCCGGGTGCTGGGCCGTGTGCCCTCGGCCGTGAACATGGCTGTCTCGCAACTGGAGGCCGAGCTGGACCTGGAGCTGTTCGACCGTTCGACCCGCAAGGCACTGCCTACGCCCGCCGCCCGCGCTCTGGAGCCACAGGCGCGGCAGGTGGTCAGCCAGCTGAACCTGCTTGATGCTCACGCCTTGCAACTGCACAAGGGCCTGGAGCGGCGCCTGGTGATCGCCATGGCGCCGGAGCTGCAGACCGGCGCCTGGAGCCGGCCGCTGACTACCCTGGCGCGGGAATTCCCGACCCTGGAAATCGAAATCCGCTCGGCCGCACAGACCGACGCAGTGCGCATGATTCACGAGGGCAGCGCGCAGGTGGCGTTGATGTTCGAGCGCCCCGGTATCGATGAACGCGAGGCTTTCGCCGAGGCCGGCAGCCAACTGCTCACCGCGGTGGCAGCGCCGGGCTATCCGTTCGACAGTGAGGGCAAGCGGCTGGATGCCGGGCAGATGGCTGACACCCGTCAGATCGTGGTGGCCAGCGGTGACCCCCAGGCCTCGGAGCCGCAGATCGTGCTGTCGCACCGGGTGTGGCTGACCGACAGCTACATGGCCACCCTCGATCTGGTACAGGCCGGCATGGGCTGGGCGTACCTGCCTCACCCACTGGTACAGCCGATGATCGACTCGGGTGTGCTGGCGGCGGTGAAGTTCGACAACATGGCCAGCCAGATCCGCCTGTGGGTCGATGTGATCTGGTACAAGAGCCGCCCGCTGGGCCTCGGCGCACGCCGTTATCTACAGTTGCTGCGCGAGCAAGTGGAGGCCGGCCCGGCGCGCTCATAGGGTGTGACGGGCAACGGATCGGCAGCTTAAAGCGCAGCCAGTACCACGCGGTTGCGCCCGCCACCCTTGGCGGCGTAGAGCGCCTGGTCGGCAGCGGCCACCATGGCTTCGGCGTCGCTGAAATCGACGCCAGGCACGCCGGCTACCACACCGACGCTCACGGTGATCTGGTCATAGGCGGACTGACGATGTTCGATACCCAGATGCTGCACCGCCTCCCGCACCTGTTCGGCCATGGCCAGGGCCTGTTCGGCGGACACGCCCGGCAGCACGATGGCCATTTCTTCGCCGCCGTAACGCGCTACCAGATCGCCCTCACGGCGCACCCGGGCGCGCATCGCCTTGGCGACCTCGATCAGCGCCTGGTCGCCGCGCTGGTGCCCGTAGGCATCGTTGTAGCCCTTGAAGAAATCCACATCGACCAATGCGAAAGCCAGCGAAGTGCCCTCGTGTCGAGCGCGTAAAAAGGCGCTGGCCAGATAGGCGTCGAGATGTCGGCGGTTGGCCAGACCGGTCAGCCCATCCTCAGTGGCCAGGGTTTTCAGAGTGGTATTGGCGGTCGCCAGGGACTTATGAGCAGCGCGCAGCTCAAGGGCCATGGCAGACTGCCGGCCCAGCGCACGCAGCACCAGCAAGCCCATTATGCCGACGCCGAACACCGCCCCAACGGCAAAGCTCCACATCGTCCAGGCACGCTGCCGCCAGGCCACCAGCGCCTGCTCCTCGGGGGCGGCGACCGCCACCAGCATCGGGTACTTGAGGCTGGAATCGAAGCCGTAGACCCGCCGCACGCCGTCGACGATGGCGTTCAACGTTACCGCTCCCCTTGGCGTGCCACTGTTGATGGCCTGCAGCATCGGGCTCTGGGAAATGTTGGTCAGGTAGGTCTGTGCATCGCTTTCGGAGCGGGCGAGGATGGTGCCATCACGTTTGGCCAGCACCACGATGCCCTGCTCGCCAAGCGGCAGCGAACGGTACAGAGTGCGGAATCGTTCGACGCTGAGGGTGGCCAGGGCGACGCCCTGAAAGGTGCCGTCATCGTCATAGATGCCTTTCGACAACGTGATGACCCACTGTCCGGTGGTTTTGCCCAGCACCGGCTGGCCGATGTACAGCTCGCTGCCGCCACTCTTTCGGTGGTGTTGGAAATACACGCGATCGGCGTTGTTGAGCGCCTGGGTGTCGCCATTGGTAGCCAGGAAGTACTGGCCACGAGCGTCGGACATGTACAGGCCATCCAGCTCGCCCAGCTCACGTATCTGGGTTCTGGCCACCTGATTCAGTTTACGAATGTTGGCCTCACCATGGCCGCCGGAGCGGTGCATGGAGACCAGCGCAGTGAGCACGGTATCGGCCACGCGGATGGTCGATTCTGCCTGGCTGTTCAGCGCCACCGCCAGGGTCTGCATGGCTTCGGTGTTCTTGGCCAGGGCCTGGGCCTTGTCCCAGCTCACGTGCAATGCGGTGGACAGCAGCAAAATGGCGCAGACGAAAACCACCGCGGCGATCAGCAGGCTGCGTGGATTACCCGCACCGGAAGGCAGGTCGAATTGCCGTCGACCGGAATCATGCACGTCTGATACTCCCTGTTCGCCGCCCTGCCATCGCCTGGCCCCTGCCCCTTGGCCGAACAAGCACTGAGCAATCGGGCGCGCACAGCGTACGCACAGATAGGCGAAGTGCCCAGCCCCCTGTGCAGGCGATATAGATCTCGGTCACGGTTGTGTCGAACAAGGCGATTCGTCCCTTGCGCAGTCGAGGCTGGCGAACCACTCGGCGTAGGGACTATTGGCGACCAGATAGCGGTTGTAGTCCGGCGCGCCATCGCGCCACCACACCGGCCCGCGCTCGCCCAGCGCGACCTTGCTGGCCTGCACCTGGCCGCGTGCCTGCCGAAGCGATTCGGCGTCGTCCACTGCCTTGGCGGCCTTGACCAGACGACGGGCCTCCATCAGCTCGCCCACCAGTGCCTGGCGCTGCGCCTCGTTCAGCTCCGGATTGGAACAGCGCCACAGCCGACCACGGACGATCAGGTAACGACCGTCGGGCGTGGTCAGAGCGGCAGTCTTGCGTCGGCTCATCGGCTAGAGGCCGCCTGCAGTAGCTGTTGATGGTTATGCATCGAGTCTTGCCATCGGTCGCGGTGTGTTGAAAGTCGACCCGCCTGGCAGCAAGGAAGTTTAAGCCATTGCCGAATCGGGCAAGACAGGCGGCGCTTGCGGCCTTAAGCTTGGCGCCCTGTTCCGCCATCCGGGTGACTTGGTTCGAAACGCCAGCAGGCCCGACCGTCATATGAAGCCTTGCCCATGAAATCCACAACACCCGATCTCACCCCCGCCACCTCCGCCCCGCAGGCCCAGAACTTTCTGCTGCCGGTGGTCGGCGCCGCCGCCTTCTCGCACCTGCTCAACGACCTGATCCAGTCGGTGATGCCCGCCGTGTTTCCGATGCTCAAGGCGCAGTTCTCCTTGAGCTTCGCGCAGATCGGCTGGATCGGCCTGGTCTACCAGATCACCGCCTCGCTACTGCAGCCGTGGATCGGCATGTACACCGACAAGCATCCCAAACCCTACCTGCTGCCATCGGGCATGCTGATGACCTTTATCGGCATCGCCCTGCTCGCCTTCGCCAGCAGTTACGAGATGCTGTTGCTGTCGGCAGCGGTGGTCGGCGTGGGCTCGGCGACCTTCCACCCGGAAGCCTCGCGTATCGCGCGGATGGCTTCAGGCGGGCGCTTCGGCACCGCGCAGTCTACCTTCCAGGTCGGCGGCAACTCGGGCTCGGCGCTCGGCCCGCTGCTGGCGGCGGCCATCGTCATCCCCTACGGCCAGCACGCCATCGCCTGGTTCATGCTGGCCGCCGCGCTGGCGATCTTCGTCCTCTGCCGCCTGACCATCTGGAGCGTGCACCATGGCCAGGCCAAGCTGAAGAGCCTGGCCGGCAAGCAGACCGCTGGCCTGGGCCGCGCCCAGGTGATCCAGGCCATCGCAGTGATCTGCGTGCTGATGTTCGCCAAGTTCGTGTACATCGCGGCGTTCACCAACTTCTTCACCTTCTACCTGATCGAGCGCTTCGCCATGAGCGTTCAGCAGAGCCAGATCTACCTGTTCATCTTTCTCGCCGCGGTGGCGTTCGGCACCTTCGCCGGCGGCCCGGTGGGTGACCGCATCGGCCGCAAGGCGGTGATCTGGATTTCCTTCATGGGCGTGGCGCCCTTCGCCCTGGCCCTGCCTTACGTTGGCGCCACGGCGACGGCGGTGCTGGCGATCATGATCGGCCTGGTGATGTCTTCGGCCTTCGCCGCCCTGGTGGTCTACGCCCAGGAAGCGGTGCCGGGGCGCGTGGGCATGGTCTCCGGGCTGATGTTCGGACTGATGTTCGGCATTGGTGGCATCGGTGCTGCAGCCCTAGGCGAGCTGGCCGACGTGCACGGCATCGTCTGGGTCTACCACCTGGTGTCCTTCCTGCCGTTGCTGGGCCTGGCCACCGCGCTGCTGCCGCGCACCCAGCCGCTCAAGCCCCAGGCGCCCGTGGCGACGCCAGCCAGTCGATAAGCTGCCGCCCGCGGCTAAACAGTTCGTACTGCAGGTAGCCGCGAGCATTGACGCCAACCGCGACGAACCCGGCGTGCTCATAGAGCAGCCGGGCCGGATTGTCGCCCCGCACATCCAGGCTCAGTCTCTCCAAGCCCGCCTGTCGCGCTTGCTCGATATAACCCTCCATCAACCTGCGGCCAATCCCCTTGCGCCTGTGCGCCTCGCTGACGTGCAGGGTGCACAGCTCGGCACTGCCCTGCTCCTCTCGCCATAGCGAATAACCCACCAGCTCGCCATCGATACAGGCGATGGTCAGCCGCTCGAAGTTCTCGACCCACTGTTCGATATGCCGCTCGGCAACCATTCGCCAGTCGTGCTCATGCTGCGGTTCCCACTGGCGGATATAGCCCAGTTCGCCCCGGTAGATGGCCGGCAGGTCGGTGACCCGCGCCGGCCGAAACACCACCACCGCAAGACTATTTTCGAGCTCACGTGTCATCTCGCCCCCTTGGTAGCCGTAGGCCGAGCGGCCAATGCTTGCCCCTCTCCACACATTAAACCGTTGATCAACCGAGGTATTTGATCAGGATGCGTTGTCATCGGGGAACTTTTCGGCAATATAATAATAACGATTCTCAAAATCATAACGTCTACAAATACATATTCAGGGAACCTCCATGTCGCGCCTCACCCCGCCCCGCTGCTTCGCGTCGTCCCGCAATCACCTGGCTCTTGCCATCTGCATGGCTACCATCACGCCGGCCATGGCCCAAGAAAGCAGCGAGGCGCAGGACGGCGCCGCCAGCGGTGTGCTGGAACTCGGCGCCACCGAGATCACCAACACCCAGCTGGGCAGCACCACCGAAGGCTCGCGCTCCTACACCACCGGCGCCATGTCCACCGCCACCAAGCTACCCATGACCATGCGCGAAACGCCCCAGGCGACTACCGTGATCACCCGTCAGCGCATGGACGACATGGGCATGACCAGCATCAATGACGCCATCGCCGCCACGCCCGGGGTGTTTCTCAGCTACGCCAGCGGCCCAGGCCGGCAAACCTATTACGCCCGCGGCTTCGAGATCGACAACCTGATGTATGACGGCATCCCCAGCGGCTACAACGGTGTAGGGGTGGGCGTGCAGCCGAATCTGGCGATGTTCGACCGGGTGGAGATCGTGCGCGGTGCCACCGGCCTGGTCACTGGCGCGGGCAACCCGTCGGCGGCGGTCAATATGGTGCGCAAGCGCCCGCTGGCCGATCAGCGCGTCACTCTCACCGGCGCGGCCGGCAGCTGGGACGACTACCGAGGCGAAGTCGACGCCTCCAGCCCGCTCAACGACAGTGGCACCCTGCGCGGTCGGGTGGTGACGTCCTATCGCGATGCCAACAGCTACGTCGACGGCGCCGAAGAAGATCACGGCCTGTTCTACGCCATCACCGAGGCGGACCTGAGCGACTTCACCACCCTGAGCGTCGGCTTCTCCCACCAGAAGGACAAGACCAACAACTTCTGGGGTGCCTCGCTGGTCGGCCTCGATGGTCGCCACCAGGACCTGCCGCGCTCTTACAACCCGGGCACCAGCTGGGAAAACAAGGAGCAGGAAACCAATACGCTGTTCGCCGAACTGCGCCACCAGCTGGCCAATGACTGGAAGTTACAGGTCAATGCCGATTACTCCGACCTGAACGCGATCTTTTCGGGCTCATACCAATCACGATTCGCCGCAGACAGAAGTCTGCAGCGCACCGTCTGGCAAGCCAAATACGACGAGCACAAGATCGGTCTGGATAGTTTCGTCAGTGGTCCGTTCGAGGCTCTCGGGCGCACTCATGAACTGGTAGTAGGTGCCAGCAAACGCATCGCGGACATGAACACCCACAGCTACAGCCCTTATGTAACAACCTGGCCGGTAGACGGCGGCAAACCGGACTTCACGCGTACCGGCAGCAAGCGCACCGTCACCACCCAAGATGGCGTTTACGTCACCACCCGCCTGAGCCTGGCAGACCCGCTGAAACTGATCCTCGGCGGTCGCCTGGATTGGTACGACTACGACGACAAGGAAAGCTCGACGGCCGATTACAAGGTTACCCGCAACGTCACCCGCTACGCCGGGCTGATCTACGACCTGGATGACCACCACTCGGTCTATGTCAGCTACAGCGACATTTTCACCCCGCAAGACGAGAAGGACAGCAGCGGGACCCCGGTAACCCCTATCGTTGGCAAGAACTACGAAGTGGGGATCAAGGGCGAGTACTTCGATGGCGCACTCAATGCCAGCGCAGCCTTGTTCCGCATCGACCAGGAAAACCGTGCGGTTGAAACCACGCCGCTGGGCTGCCCGCAGGCAAAATGCTACGACGCCTCCGGTGAGGTACGCAGCCAGGGTATCGACCTTGAGGTTCAGGGGGCGCTGACCGAGAACTGGCAACTGGGCGCGGGCTATACCTACGCCCGTGTGCACACCATCAAGGACGCCAAGAATCCGCAGAATGAGAATCAGCGCTTCGATACCGATATGCCGGAGCACCTGTTCAAACTCTCAACCGTCTATCGCTTTCAGGGCCCGCTGGAGAAGTTGCGCGTCGGCGGCAACCTTTCCTGGCAGAGCCGGATGTACAACGATATCCCGTTGGACAACGGCAGCAGCTACCGTCTCAAGCAAAAAGCCTACGCCCTCACCAACCTGATGGCAGGCTACGCGGTGAACGAGAATCTGGATCTACAGCTCAACGCCAACAACATCTTCGACAAGAAGTACTACTCGTCGATTTCCACGTCCACGCAGTACGGCGGCGACACCTATGGCGCCCCACGCAACCTGATGCTGACTGCCAAGTACAGCTTCTGAGCCAACACCAGCGCATAAAAAAGCCAGTCGATATGACTGGCTTTTTTGCATCAGCAGCGCGCGTTACTCGGGCTGTTCAGCGCCTTCATCGTACTGCGATCCGTCTTGCGAATCGTAAGCCGCAGGATCGTCACCCAGACCGCCGCCCATGCCGCCGGTCTTGGCCATCACCAGGGTAGCGAACTCGTCGACGCTCATGTCCTGACCGTTGAAGGTCACCTTGTTGTCGGCGTAATGCAGGCTGGATTGCAGGGCATCACCTTCCAGGGTCACCAGGCCGGTACCGAGGGCCATGCCGCTGCCCATCTCGGTCATCATCGCTGCCTGCTCTTCGACGGCCTTGGCATCGGTGACGCCTTCGACCAGCGCCTGCACGCGTACACCATCACCGATCACCGCCTTGGCGACCGACAGTTTGGCGTCCAGCTTGTCGATCACCTGGCGGGCCAGTTCGTCAGGTGGCAGGTCGAAGGACTCAGGCTTGTCCAAGTCCACCGCCACATGCAGCGAGGCCTGGCCATGTTCGGTAGTGAGCGTCAGGTTATCCAGCGCCAGCTGTGGTTTGCCGGCCAGCAGCTTGTCGAGATCGGCCTTCATGCGCGCTTCTTCGTCGGCCGAAAGCTCGGGTTTCGGCGCTTCTTCACCGAGGGCCGCGGCCTGCTGAGCAGGCGTCAGCTTGTCCTGATAGAGCTTGATCAGCGACTGCATCGCCACGCTGTCGAAGTTCTTGATGGACCACAGCATGCGCAGGCCGCCGATGTCCTTGCCGTCATAGCTGACCTTGCCGATGTAGTAACCGATCTGCCCATTGAGCGCGCTACCCGCCTCTTGCAGGCTGCCGGTCTGGGCGATGTCCTTGATCAACAACGCCGGCTTGTCGCCGAACTTGATCTGCGAAGTGGCCAGCTTGATGCTGCTCTCGCCCACGTAGAAATCACCGCTGCCCAGGCGCTGTTCGCTGCTGATGGTCAGGCCGCGCAGGTCAGCCTGCATGGGCGTGTCATCCGTGGTGCTGACGACCAGGCTGTCCATGCCACCACTGACCTGCACGTCCCGAGCATTTTTGCTGGCTTCGATATCCAGGTTCATGCCCGAGAACTTGACCGTGGCGGTTGGCGAAGGTGCGAAGTCCAGCGGCGTCAGCACCAGAGTGCCCTGGGTCGCGCCGTCATAACCCAGCACGCCTGTACCGGTCAGCGGCGCGGCGCCCTTGGCAGCGTCGAACCACTTCTGGGTCAGCTCGTTAGGCTCCAGCTGATAGTTGCTGGCAGCCATGACCGGCCACAGGTTCAGGCGCGCCAGCCGCGAAAGCGGCAGCGGGCCGTGCTCGATGTTGTCCACCAACAGGATTTCGATATGCCGCGGCTCACCGTCCTTGTCTGGTGCGTCCAGCGAGAAGCGGTAGTGCGCCGTACTGCTGAACAGCCGCGTATCCAGCGACAGCAGTTCGAGTTTGCTGGAAACGCTGGTGCCGAGCAGCGCATTGGCGCTCTGCCGGTTGGCCTCGGCGATCAGATTGTCGAGAACACCCGGTAACTGGGTACCGGTGTACCAGGCCCCGCCGGTACTGATTGCGCCGACCGTTACCAACGCGATTGCTAGTGCTGCTGATTTTTTCATCGTCTGTTCGATGCCTGTCCATGATGAGTTTATGCGGCCTTCCTGGCCTGGCGCGTGGTGCGCGGTGCTGCGAAAGGCGGCGGCAATCTTAGCACTCCGGCAACTGCCGCTCTGTGCGAGCGCTCGCTGTTTTATCGCGCGGCCTATCGCTCATAACGTGGTAAGCGCAGCGGCAGGTCACTCATCGGCAAGTGTGTGGAGCCGCGCAACTTGTGCTGAATCCTTCTGCAGGGCGTGCAGTCATAGCTCAGCAGTGGAGCACGGAATTGTCCGCGCTCGATGCGGCCGCTGACTGGCCATGACCGAGGTGGGTAAATGGCGACACAGAATGAAAGGGTGCTGGAGCAGACCATCATGGCCTTGATGGGTGCCTGCATCGACCTGGGCTACGACATCGACAAGCTGGCGAAGAAGGCCCAGATGCTGGTTCTGGACAACAGCAAGTACAACTACGTCGAGCAGGCCATGCCGTCGACGCCCCATGAAGCCATCGAACGCGCCCTGTCGACGATCAAGAGCGCGCCGAGGATTTGAGTCACGATCTCTATGTACATGAAGCGGCAGTTACGAGGCAAGTGTAGCCATTCGTAGGATGGATGGAGCTTCACCCATCCACCGTTTTGCAATCGCATTGGTGGACAAAAAAAGCGTTGTCCTCCCTACATCACTGAGCGCGCAAGCAACACGGTAATGCTGGCGGACTCATTGTGGCAGCGGGCGGGAACGCTCAGTCCATACCGTGATTTTTCGCGGGCATGACCCGCTTCCACAGTCAGGGGCCTTGCGTCCGCTTACGCCATTTTGCTGCTGCTCGCGATCTTGTGGGAGCGGCTTTAGCCGCGAGTTTTTCAAGACAAACAAAGAGCTCGCGGCTAAAGCCGCTCCTACGGGTCGCGAACCGGTCCTAAAAAGTATCCGTCTCAAGGATCGATTTTACGCCGCACCCACGAAAACGGCGCCAGCACCCAGAACACCCCATACGCCAATGTCCGCGTACACATCCGCACCACTAGCGGTGCCGGCCGCCAGTCTGCTTCGGCAACGAAAGCGCCAACCGGCCGAAAGCGCGCCAACGGACGGGTCAGAAACGCCTGCCATAGACCGTGACGCGAGATCGCCGCGCCCAGATTTTCGGGCAGAAAGAAGCCCGAATGGCCATACTCCTCGGCCCGCACGTTAAGCGTCGAGGCAGCCAGATATCCAACCTTCCCGCCCGGCCCGGCGCCGGGAATCGCGTATTGCGCGAAAGGCACGGCGCGATCCTGGCCACCGACATGATTGAGCACAGCCTCCACCCGCCCCTGGGCAATTAGCCGATCCCAGTCGAAATCCGGGCGCACGATGCTCGCTGCAGTGATGATGCGACCAAACTTCAGGTCGGCGAATTCGGGGTTCTCCAGCACCCGTGACAGCAGCAGCGTGCCGAAGCTGTGGGCGATGATGTCCGGCCGGTCGGGCAGCCGGCTCTTTTGCGCCTCTGCGATGGCGATGCGCATGCGCTCGCCCAGGCGCCTGGCGAGGCGATCGTGCAGCCAGCGGGCGAACACGTCGATGGTCGCCCAGCCGTACTTGTAAATCAGTACCGGCGCCGAATAGCTGAGGCGGTTGGCGATTTCCCAGCTGAAGGCTTCCTGCCATTTGGCGCGGCTGTTCATGCCGTGAATGACGATCAGCCAGCGAATGTCGCGACTGCCCTCGCCCACCAGCCGATAGACAGGTTCGACCTCGGCCGTCACACCTTCCTGCTCGAAATCGGCCTGACAGAATGGGCACACAGTGTTGGCCATACCGGCCGGCAGCAGACGCGCGCACGGCGCCATTGGGCAGCGGTAAACCTCATGCCGCTCGGCGCTCGTGGCACCGACCAGGCCGTCGAGAAAGATCTTCAGCCCAACATCGTCAGGCGCCGCCTCGACCGTCCGGGCGAACTGCGCCTGGGTGAATTCCAGCTCAACGCCCTGACTCAGGCGCCGCTCGACCTCCACCTGCCAGCGGTCCGACTGTGTCGTATTCATGATGCGCCGTTGTAAGCCCAGAGCAGTTCGACGATGCGCAGCACATCTTCACGCTTGCACTGCGCCCAGATACGCAGCCGCGCGTCGCGGCCATACACCTGCACGGCGATGCGACGGCTGGTGCCATGTTCTTCGGCGGCGAAATGCAGCATGCCCTGAGCCCGGTCGAACTGGCCGGTGTCCACCGCCTGCAGCACCACGCGCACCGGCTCGACGGCTTCGATTCCGCCATTGGCCAGGGTCGAGGCCATCTCCACATAGCCGCCATCGAGTTCGAAGCGGGTCGAATGCACGCCCTTGCCCTTGCTCGCCGCCACCTTGACGGCCTGGTCAAGGGGGATGGGTTTTGCCGGGGCGTCCGGGCAACCGATGGCGACCAGCGTGCGGCGGATATCCCCGAAAACCGCCTTGTGATCGATCTCGGGGTTGCGGTGAATCAGTACCAGGCAGTAGGGGTCGGCGAAGCGCCACTCGAAGCGCACCACGCTGCGATCAAGCCGCTGCCGATAGGCGTCGAAGCGATAACGCTCCAGCCCTTCCTCGAGTGTGAAATCCTTGGGTTTGAAGCGATTCCAGCCAGCCTTGCCCTGATGCCAGAGCAACGACAGGCCAGCGTCGGACAACGCGATATGAGTGAGCGTGAGCGCTTCCGGGAAATCCAGGCTGGCGCTGGCGCCGAGCGCTTCGGCATGAGGGCTCGCGGCGATACCGGCGGCCAGCCGCGCCCCATCGACCGCGGGCGGCGCGATCAGGTAAAGGTGCTGGTCGCCCCAGCCCTCGACTTCCGCCAACCAGGCTTCGAGCTTTTCCTGGGTTAGCTCGTCGGCATCGATGGCGGCGTCCAGGTTGGCAGCGAAGTCTTCCTTGGTCGCGCCGATCCTGGCGTTGGTGCCACGCAGCAGTTCCTTGATGAACGCGTTGCCCTGAGCAACGATCACCCGTCGCACCAGCTCCTTGAGTTGCGTCTTGCTCAGCGGATCCATGCCCTCTCCCGACAATACGCCGTGTCACGCCGGGCGGCAGGCACCCGGCGCAACATAGCCATACGCCATCATACTGCGTGGAGAGGATTTTGGCGCTGCGTCGCTATCAGGCGATCACCTGCCCGCCAGCCAGCGGCTTTCTGAGGGGCGTCGCTTCGCCCAGTGCACTGACCGAGTCGAGCCGCTCGACCTGCTCGGACGAAAGGTCGACGGCCAGCGAACCGAGGTTATCGGTAGCCTGCGCCAGGGAGCGCGGGCCGATGATCGGCACCGAGCCATGGCTGCCAGCCCAGGCGATGGCGACCTGGCCTGGCGTGGCGCCCAGCTCCTCGGCGATGGCCAGCACCGTATCGAGAATCTGCGTGCGCTGTGGCGAGTTCTCGGCCTGGAACACCCGGCCGCCAAGTCCCTCGGCCCGGCCCTTCTCGCCCTGGCGATATTTGCCAGTGAGCATGCCGCCCCCCAGGGGCGACCAGGTCAGCATGCCCAGGCCCAGCGCCCGACAGGCCTGGAACAGGTCGGCCTCGGGGTCGCGGTGCACCAGGCTATGTTCGAACTGCGCGGCGGCGATGGGCAGCGCCCGCGTCAGCTCCGCCAGCGTGGCGATATGGGCGAGGCGCCAGGCCGGGAAGTTGGACAGCCCTGCGTAGAGGATCTTGCCGGCACGAGCCAGATCGTCGAACCCGCGGATCAGCTCCTCGGCCGGCGTCAGGCCATCGGGATGGTGCACCCAGTAAAGGTCGATGCGGTCGGTCTTCAGGCGTTTCAGGCTGGCCTCGACGGAGGCGACCATGGCCTTGCGGCTATTACCGGTCACCAGGCGGTTGGCGTTCGGCACTGCGCCGCTGGTGTACTTGCTGGCGAGCAGGAAATCCTCGCGGCGCCCTTGCAGCAGCGTGCCGAGCAGCGCTTCGGACTGGCCGAACTGATAGACGTCCGCCGTATCGATGAAATTGCCGCCGGCTTCGGCGTAGGCATTGAAAATGCTCCTGCTGGTATCCGGGTCGGCGCCATGGCCCCAGCCCGTGCCGAAATTGCCCGTGCCTAGTGCCACCTTGGAAACCTGCAAGCCGGTATTGCCGAACGCTACGTATTTCATGGTCTGCTCCACTGTCATCATGCCGCCAGGCGGCCTAGGTCTATTGCGTTTACTGCGCGGGGCGCCGCGGTACAACCAAATTACCTACGGAAACCTGTACGGGCTGATCGTGCTGATTCAGGGTGGTGGTGCGCAGCTTGACCAGGCCCTGGGTAGGTTTGCTCCTGGACGGCCGTACCTCCAGCACCTCGAGCTCGACCCGCAGCTCGTCACCGGGCCGCACCGGCAGTGGCCAGCGCAGTTCGTCGAAACCGGCGCCGATGATGCCGCCGGCCAGCTTCGGCTCGCAGTCCACCAGCAGGCGCATGGTCAGTGCCGCGGTATGCCAGCCACTGGCCGCCAGCGAGCCGAACAGCGAATCGCGCGCTGCTTCGTTATCGAGATGAAAGGGCTGCGGGTCGAACTCACGGGCAAAGGCCTTGATGGCATTTTCTTCAACGCGCGCTCGGGCGTTGCCCTTGAAGTGTTGCCCAGGAGCCAGGTCGTCGAGGTAATAAAGGGTCATTTCTGCCTCCGTTTCTGGTCGTCGCCGTCGCGACGGCCAGGTGATGAATTCACTTCGTCGCCGCCAAGATCTGCGTGTGGCAAACGCTGAGAATTTCGTCGGCCAGTGGCGAGTCATCCGGGCAGGCCCGCGACAGCAAGATGGCGCCGACAGCCTGGGCGAGCTGGCCGATCAACCTGGCACGCTGCTCTTGGCTCACATCACCATCCGCTGAAGCTTCGTTACGCCCCAGCGTTGCCAACAAGCTGTCGATACCGTCGGCAAAGATCGCTTTGAGATTCTCCGGCTGGCGCGCCGCATCGCCGCCAAGCGCGGCGAGCGTGCAACCGGCATCGCGAGAATCACGGTGCTGGCGCGACACGTAAA
The DNA here is from genome assembly GCF_900112645.1 of Phytopseudomonas straminea. GTDB lineage: Bacteria > Pseudomonadota > Gammaproteobacteria > Pseudomonadales > Pseudomonadaceae > Aquipseudomonas > Aquipseudomonas straminea. The sequence goes on from NZ_FOMO01000008.1 coordinate 100,393, forward strand.
GATCGAAGAATTGCGCGGCGTCTACCGCCTGGGTGCGCTCGAGCGTTTTCGAAATACCGCAAGCCGCGGACTCGGCCATCAAATCGGCCTTGGAGCCAAAGTGCTTGTAGAAGCCGCCATGGGTGAAGCCGGCCGCAGCCATCAGATCGGCCACGCCGACGCCGTCATAGCCGCGCTCACGGAACAGGTGCGATGCCGTATCCACGATCAGCGCACGGTTCGCCTGGGCCTGGGCTTTGCTCACTCGCATGAGGTGATGCCTCCTGAAGTCCTGTCGATTAGCTGAGAGCTACTATACATAGATGTCGACCATAATCAAAAAACATTGACATAAAAGATTATGAGCATCATCTTAAAGCGTGCCGACGCCATCGTCGTTAACTGGCATCGACGCCCCACTCCGCTATCGAGCAGGTCACCATGAGCCAACTCTCTACCGTACTTATCACCGGCGCTTCGTCCGGTATCGGCGCCGTTTACGCGCAACGCTTCGCACAGCGTGGTCATGACCTGGTGCTGGTCGCTCGCGATCAGGCGCGCCTGGAATCGCTGGCCAGCCGGCTGCGCGCCGAACATGGCGTAGCCGTGGATATTCTGCGCGCCGACCTGAGCCAGGCCGATGACACCCGGCTCGTCGAAAAACGGCTGCGTGAGGATGCGCGCATCGGCGTGCTGATCAACAACGCAGGCATCGCGCAATCGGGCAGCTTCGTGGAGCAGGCAGGAGACGCAATCGAGCGGCTGATCACCCTCAACACCACTGCCCTGGCCCGCCTGGCCAACGCCATTGCGCCGCGCCTGGCGCAGGCCGGTGGTGGCAGCATCGTCAATATCGGCTCGGTGGTCGGCCTGGCGCCGGAACTGGGCATGACTGTCTACGGCGCCAGCAAGGCCTTCGTGCTGTTCCTGTCCCAGGGGCTGAGCCTGGAGCTGAACCCCAAGGGCGTCTATGTACAGGCGGTGCTGCCGGCGGCCACCCGCACCGAAATCTGGGAACGTGCCGGCATGGACATCAACGCCATCGCGGAACTGATGGACGTCAACGAGTTGGTGGATGCCGCACTGGTGGGCTTCGACAAACGCGAGGCGGTGACCATTCCTCCCCTGCATGACGACGCTGCCTGGGACAAACTCAACAGCGCCCGCCAGGCCCTGCTCAGCGGCATCAAGCAATCCCAGGCGGCTGAGCGCTATCGCCCGGCCGACGCGCAGCGAGGCTAAGACCATGCCATCGAATCAAGGCACCTGGGTGCTTATCAGCGGCGCCTCGAGTGGCCTCGGCGAGGAGTTCGCCAGGCAATACGCGGCAGCTGGCCATAACCTGATACTCGTGGCCCGGCGATTGGAACGGCTCGAAGAACTGGCAGACTCCCTGCGCCAGCAACATCGCATCGACGTGCTGGTCGAGCAGGTAGACCTCGCCGACATCGCAGCCGTGAACCGCTTGCATCAACGGTTGACTGAAGAACGGGGCATCGAGGTCGATGTGCTGATCAACAACGCAGGCCATGGTTTGCAGGGGCCATTTCTGGGCAGCCAACCTGAGGCGGCCCTGTCGATGATCCAGTTGGACATTGCCAGCCTCACCGTCATGACCCACCTCTTCGGCCAGGACATGCGCCGCCGCAAGCGCGGCAAAATCCTGCAGGTTTCCAGCATTCTCGCCTACCAGGGCGTCGAGAGTTTTGCGGTCTACTCGGCGGCCAAGGCCTACGTGCTGCGCTTCAGCGAAGCACTGCACCGGGAATTCAAACACGACGGCGTGACCGTCACCGCACTATGCCCGGGCCTGACCGACACCGGCTTCGCCAGTGCCGCACGCCAGCGCATCACGCCCACCCTCAAGGGGCTGATGATGAAAACTCCGCCAGTGGTGCGCGCCGGTATTCGCGCCATGAATAACGGCCGTATCAGCATCGTGCCTAGTGTTGCCAACAAGCTGAACGTCGTGTTCATGTGGGTAACCCCGCGCTGGCTTCATCAGGCCGTCCTGGCCCGAATAATGACCGCCTGATCGAGAGACTGATTGCCTGTTCGATAGCCAGATGCCGCCCCGGTATTTCCCAATTTGCAGAGCCGCTGACAATCCAGCGGCCAGCGACCCTCTGATGGAGTTTTTATGTCCGACGACGTTCTGTTCAGCCCCTTCACGCTAAAGGGCCTGGAGCTTGCCAACCGCATCGTCATGGCGCCGATGACCCGCGCCATGGCTCCGGAAGGCATCCCCGGCCCGCAACATGCCGAGTACTACCGCCGCCGCGCGGCTGGCGGTGTCGGCCTGATTCTTACCGAGGGCACGGTGATCGACCGCCCGGCCTCGCGCAACATGCCGGGCATCCCCTTCTTCCACGGCGATGCGGCGCTGGCCGGCTGGGCTGAAGTGGCAAAGGCCGTGCATGCCGCAGGCGGGCGTATCGGGCCGCAGATCTGGCACACCGGTTCGACCCGTGGCCAGGGCGGCTGGGAGCCTGAAGCACCGGTCGAGAGCCCATCCGGGCTGGTAGCGCCAGATGATCCGCGCGGCACGGCGATGAGTCTGGAAGATATCGCCGACACCGTGGCCGCCTTCGCCAAGGCCGCTGCCGATGCCAAGCGCCTGGGCTTCGATACCGTGGAACTGCATGGCGCTCACGGCTACCTGATCGATCAGTTCTTCTGGCCCGGCACCAACACCCGCACCGATGCATTCGGCGGTGCGACCATCGCCGAGCGCTCGCGCTTCGCGGCCGAAGCGGTACGCGCCGTGCGCGCGGCCGTAGGTGCGGACTTCCCGCTGATCCTGCGCGTCAGCCAGTGGAAGCAACAGGACTATGCCGCGCGTCTGGCCACCTCGCCCGAACAGATGAGCGAATGGCTGGCGCCGCTGGTGGATGCCGGCGCGGACATCCTGCATTGCTCGCAGCGACGTTTCTGGGAACCGGAATTCCCGGAAATCGACGGTACCGAAGGGCTCAACTTCGCTGGCTGGGCGAAGAAACTCACTGGCGCGGCAACCATCAGCGTCGGCTCGGTCGGCCTGGATGGCGACTTCTTCGGCGCGTTCGGCGGCAAGGGTTCCGGCGCCGCGGTGCTGGATAACCTGCACTTGCGCATGGAGCGTGAGGAGTTCGACCTGATCGCCGTCGGCCGCGTGCTGATCTCCGATGCCGGGTGGGCCAACAAGGTCCGCAAGGGCGAGCCGCTGCCGGGCTTCGACGCGGCCGATCTGGCCAAGCTGGCCTGACGACCAGGCTGCATTGCTCAAGAAAACGCGAGCACAGAGCTCGCGTTTTTTTATTCTGGCGGGCTATCGCCCGCCTCTACTGCTCCTCATCACGCAGCTGTGCGCTCAACTGGTCGCAACTGGCGGACCAGTCGCTCAGCCACTGCGGCAATGGCGGCGATTGCTCGGGCAAGCGCAGTTCGGCGGCGAATTCGCCCGGCAACACGTTGCCTTTAGGCCCACGAAGCAGCCCACGCATGATCACCACGCCAACCACACGCCCGCCCTTGATGAAGCGATGCTCCATGAAGCTCCACTTGTCATCCCAACCCAGCATGCGGGAGTGAACTTCGAAGGCTTCGAACAGCTTCAGCTCACGGCGAAACTTGCCCCACACGTCACCGACGATGGGCAACGCACGATGGCGCAGCGCCACCCGGAATGCACCACTGCGCAATACGTAATCCATGCGCCCGACATCGGCGAGGGTGAAGTAGCGGCCGTTGGTGACATGACGATTGAAGTCCAGATCCAGCGGCCACACGCGCATGCGCACCACGGTGGTGTCGAACGCCGAAACTGGTTTGCGCCAGGGGCGGCGCAAGAGCATCAGGAAGAGGCGAAACCAGAGATTCATACAGGTACGGCCGGTAGCAGCGAAAGGCTTTCACTGTATACGGCGGGTGAGCGGGCGAGGTAGCTGCGAAGCGGCCGTTTCGCACGGGGTTTGTGCCTCGCTGGCAGCGGTTCAGCTACTTAGATGCGTTATCAGCGTTCTCGACGAATGGATCGGTTGGCGTGAATACGGTCTGCCCGTCCCGCTCGAGCAGCCGCTTGAGCTGGGCGATGAAGTCCAGCATCACCGCTTGCACGAGGGCACCGTTGCCCAGTTGTGACGTACTCAGGTGCCGTTGCCCCAGGCATTGTCCGTCGTTGGATATCGCCTTGAAGCAGATGCCGGTGGGACAATGCTCGAGTTCGAGCTGGCAGCCGGTTTCCGTCATGAATCTGCTGATGTAATTGTCCATACCTCTGTGAGGCGGATACATGCAGAACAGTTCGTATAGTCTTGCGACCACTCGTCCGGGGCATCAAGAATGGCCGCGAAGCGCCAATTAGACGCGCACGGCCACTCGTCTCAGCTCACACCGGTAGGCCCGTCGATGACCTGACGCACCTTGCGCGCCAACTCGTTGGGCACGTAGGGCTTGGAGATCACATCAAACTCGCTGCCACCGGCATCGGTGCGCTCCAGCGAGTTCTCCGCGTAGCCTGTGGTCAGCAGCACCTTGAGGCCCGGTTTGCGGCGGCGTGCTTCACGCGCCAGCATCACGCCATTCATGCCGCCGGGCATGATCAGGTCGGTGAATAGCAGGTCGTACTCGGCCACATCCAGACGCAGCAGCGCTTCGCGAGCATTCAGGGCGATGTCGGTGACATAGCCATAATCCTCGAGCACCATGCGCGCGAGGTCCGCCACATCCGGGCGGTCCTCGACCACCAAAACGCGCTCGGTTCCGTTTCGCTCATTAGTGCGCTCCTTCGCCGGGCTGTGGATCACCTGGCTGTCGTCGGCCGGGAAGTACAGGCGCAACGTAGTACCCACGCCCTCCTCCGAATAGATGCGCACGGCGCCGCCAGATTGCTTGACGAAACCGTAGACCATCGACAAGCCAAGCCCGGAACCCTTGCCTTCATCCTTGGTGGTAAAGAATGGATCCATCACCCGGCTGCTCACGCCTTCGGACATGCCCATGCCGTTATCGGTGATCGCCACGCTGACATATCGGCCCGGCATCAACCCGTCATAGGACATGCTGCCCAGTTCTTCGACCCTGACGTTCTTGGTTTCGATATGCACCACGGGCTGGTCGCGACCTTCAAGCGCGTCGCGGGCGTTGATCAGGATGTTGAGAAACGCGACCTCGGCCTGAGTGGGGTCGATGCGGCAATTCCATAGGCTCTTGTCCAGGGTCAGACGCAGATTCGCATTGCCCAGCGTGCGTTCGCCCAACTCTTTAAAGCCGCTGATCATCCCGTTGAGGTTCAGTACCCGGCCTTCGAGCTTCTGCTTGCGCGAGAACGCCAGCAGCTGCTGGGTCAGCGTGGCTGCGCGGTCCGCGGCGTTGCGCGCGTTGTTCACGCAGCGCAGGATGCGATCGACGTCGTATTGAGGCTTGCTGGCAGTTCGTTCGAGCACTTCCAGGTAGCCGATCATCACCTGCAGCAGGTTGTTGAAGTCGTGGGCGATGCCACCGGTCAGCTGGCCCAGGGCCTCCATCTTCTGCGCCTGGCGCAACCCTTCCTCGGCGTCGCGGCGGCGGCTGATGTCCAACTGCGAGGCGAAGAAATAGATCAGCTCGCCGGCATCGTTGTATACCGGGGAGATAAACAGCGCGTTCCAGAAGGTCGAGCCATCCTTGCGGTAGTTGATCAGCTCAACCGAGATCTCCTGGCGTTTGGTAATGGCCTCCCGCACCTGGGCGACCACCGAGCGGTCGGTTTCCGCGCCCTGCAGAAAGCGGCAGTTCTGGCCGACGATTTCCTCGACCTCATAGCCGGTCATTTCCAGAAAGGCGTTATTGGCGAAGATGATCGGGTTATCGGGACGGTTGGGATCGGTCACGATCATCGGCATGCGGGTGGTTTCCACCGCTGCGAAGAAGATGTTCTTCCCCGAGCCGGAAATGTCGCCCGACGAGGCGTTGTCGACCCGGAAATCGTGCTTGCCACCTGTTGGCATCGGCTTACCTATAGCGTTGCTGGCGGGGCCGATTGAACAAGCCCCTGTAGGTGATTCGAGCAACAGCGCCTTGAGAAGTTCTACAAGCAATGCGAGCTGTACAAGCCTGAAGCAAGGATGCCGAAGGATTACGGTAGAAAGCTCGCAAATTCCATGAACAATCGTGGCAAATGCTGCTGGGTTTGCCGCTCCCGCTCAGGCACACTGGGCGCCGACCCGCACCGCAGCAAGGTGTCCCGTGCCATCCATCCTTGACGATTTCGACTGGGCCGCCACGCCGCTCGGCCCCCAGCACAGCTGGCCCGCCGCGCTGCGCACCACCTGCGCGATCATGGCCACCAGCAGCTTCGCCATGTGCGCTGTCTGGGGTCCTCGGCGCACCTTGCTGTACAACGAGCCCTACGCGGCCATTCTCGGCAAGCATCACCCTGATGCCCTCGGCCAGCCCATTGAAATTGCGTGGGCCGATGTGTGGCCGACCCTAGGCCCGCTGGTGCAGCAGGTGCTACGCGGTGAGCCGGTGCATGATGAAAACATGCATCTTCTGCTGCACCGCAGCGGCCAGCCCGAAGACACCTACTGGACCTTCTCCTACAGCCCGCTGCGCGACGATTCAGGCCAGGTCGCCGGTTTCCTGAATGTCGCCATCGAGACCACTCGGGTGGTCACCATCGAGCAGCCGGCCGTCGCCAACGCCGAGCGGGTGCAATTGGCGCTGGCTGCCGGTGCGATCATCGGTACCTGGTTCTGGGACCTACCTAGCAACCAGTTCACGGTCGACGAAGCCTTCGCCCGCAGCTTCGGTCTGGATCCGGCACTTGGCCGCCGCGGCCTGAGCCTGCAGCAGGTAGTTGAGACGGTTCACCCGGACGACATCGACAGCCTGCTCGCTGCCATCAACGAAGCGATTGCCCGCGGCGGCCCCTACGCCCACCAGTACCGCGTGCGCCGCGCCGATGGCCGTTATTACTGGCTGGAAGCCAACGGCCGTGTCGAGTTGGCAGCCGATGGTACGGGCCTGAGTTTTCCCGGCGTGCTGATCAACGTCGAAGAGCGCCGCGCCATCGAAGGGGAACGTGACCGTGCCATCGCCCGGGTCATGGCGCTCAATGCCGAGCTCGAACAGAAGGTCATTGCCCAGACCTTCGAGCGTGGCCGTACCTGGCAGATCACCCCGGATCTGCTCGGCGTGCTCAACCACGATGGCTACTTCGAGACCACCAACCCGGCCTGGCAGGCCACCCTGGGCTGGAGCGAGGAGGAACTGGCCAGCGTTCACTTCCTCGAATTCGTCCACCCCAAGGACCAGGCTGCCACAAAACAGGTGTGGATGAACTTCAAGAGCGCCGGAGAGCCGGCGCTGGGACTGGAGCACCGCTTCCGCTGCCGCAACGGCGACTGGCGCTGGCTGTCCTGGGTGGCGGTGCCCGACGGCCGCAAGACCTACTGCTCGGCCCGCGACATCACACGAGAGAAACTCAACCGCGCCGAACTGCGCAAGCGCACCGCCGAACGCGACCGTCTGTGGGAAACCACCAACGATCTGATGGGATCGGCGGGGCTGGACGGCTACCTCAAGACCATCAACCCGGCCTGGACGCAACTGCTCGGCTGGGAGGCAGACACACTGCTCAGCGCGCCCTTTCTCGACGTGGTGGTCGAGGACGACTGGGCCGATGTGCTCAATCTCATGGAACGTCTGCGCCAGGGTGAAAAGGTCAGCGACTTCACCAGCCGCTTGCGCAGCAAGGATGGCGAAACGCGCACCTTCATGTGGACGGCCGGCCCGGATCCCTCCGGGCGGATCTTCCATTTCGTTGGTCGCGACGTCACAGCCCAGCATATGGCAGAGGAATCCCTGCGCCAGGCGCAGAAGATGGAGGCCATCGGCCAGCTGACCGGCGGTCTGGCCCACGATTTCAACAACCTGCTGGCCGGTATCTCCGGTGCGCTGGAGCTGATGCACTTGCGCATCGAACAGGGCCGTTTCCATGAGCTGGCCCGTTACATGAGCGCCGCGGAAACCGCCACTCGCCGCGCCGCCGCCCTGACCCATCGCCTGCTGGCCTTCTCGCGCAGGCAGACGCTGCTGCCCAGCCCCACAGACACCAACCAGTTGATCGCCGGCATGCTGGAAATGATCCAGCGCACCGTCGGCCCGGCCATTCGCCTGGAGAGCGATCTGCAGGCCGACCTTTGGACGGCTCTGGTCGACGCCTCGCAGCTGGAAAATACCCTGCTCAACCTGTGCATCAACGCCCGCGACGCCATGCCAGGTGGCGGCGTGATCAAGGTCAGCACCCGCAACCTGCATATCGACGCAACCCAGGCCACCGCACTGAACCTGACGCCGGGCTCTTACCTGAGCCTGGCGGTCAACGACGATGGCGTGGGCATGCCCGCCCACATCGTTGCCCGCGCGGTGGAGCCGTTTTTCACCACCAAACCGATCGGCGAAGGCACCGGCCTGGGACTTTCCATGGCCTACGGCTTCGCCAAGCAATCCGGCGGGCAAATGCGCATCACGTCGGTTGAAGATGAAGGCACGGTAGTAACGCTTTACCTGCCGCGACACAACGGTAACCCGCAGAGCGAAACCGAGCCGGGTAGCATTCCCGCACTCGAACCTGCGCAAGAACGCCAAGGCAAGACGGTGTTGGTGGTCGACGACGAGCCGACCATTCGCCTGCTGGTCACCGATGTGCTCGAAGAACTGGGGCTGACGGTGATCGAAGCCGGCGACAGCGCAGCGGGCATCGGCCTTCTGCATTCGGACGCCGCCATCGACCTGTTGATCAGCGACGTCGGCCTGCCTGGCGGCATGAACGGCCGGCAGATGGCCGATGCCGGCAGGCAGCAACGGCCGGGCATGCCAGTGTTGCTGATCACCGGCTACGCGGAAAATACGCTACTCACCGATGGTCAGTTGGCGCCTGGCATCACCGTGCTGACCAAACCCTTCACTCTCGACGCTCTGGCCTCACGGGTGCGAGAACTGCTCGCCGAATAGCGAGCGGCGCTCAGTCCAGAGCGTCCTGGTAATCCTTGACGTACTGACTGGCCAGACTGGTCTTCTGCTGGTCGGCGAGCATTTTGCCGGCCTGCTGGAAGAAGGTGTGCTCCTCGTCTTCCAGATGATGGAAGATCTTGTCCTTGAGCTTGCGCGCCGTGGCGATCCACGACGGGCTGGAGGGGTCGGTTTCCTCCAGGGTTTCCAGCAGCTCGTCCATCTCGTGGTGCTCGGCCACCCCATGGCGGGACAGATCAACCCCGGCATCGTGCTTCATCAGCGGTGAATAGAAGAACCGCTCCTCGGCCCGGGCATGGGCCAGCAACTCGTCCTTCAGCTCGCTGTAACGCTCGGCCCGCTCGGGCGAATCACCGGTGGTAGCGAGCAACGCCTCGGCCATCGCCCGCTGCCGGTCATGACTCTCGCGCAACGCTTCGAATATCTGCATGGATCACCTCATCGGCTAACGGCTGTGCGCGGCCTTTAAAGGCCATCTGCAGGTTGTGACCGAAGCGGCGAAAAGCGGGTTCAACACTTCGCTACTCCAAACCTGGCACGGTGCTTATGCACGACGTCTACAAGCTGACGCATCCGACAAGTTGCTTGCCTCTTGTACAACCTACAGCGCATCATGCCGTCACTCTTTCTGCGGTACCCGCCGATGTCCCATCGCCCCGCCCCTGCACCGCATGACGAAGAAGATCGCGTTCTGTCGCTCGAGCATCTCGACATCCTCGACTCGGTACCCGAGCAGAATTTCGATGACGTGGTGCTGCTGGCCACCACCCTGTGCGACACCCCGATTGCATTGGTTTCCCTGGTCGACCGCGAGCGCCAGTGGTTCAAGGCCTGTGTGGGTCTGGACGTGCGCGAGACGCACCGTGACCTGGCGTTCTGCGCCCATGCGATCCTTGAACCCGATGACGTGCTGGTGGTCGAGGATGCCACCGAGGATCCGCGCTTCCAGCACAGCGCTCTGGTGCTCGGCGAACCGCACATTCGATTCTATGCCGGTGCGCCGATTCGTACCGATGCCGGCCATCCGCTAGGGACTGTGTGCGTGATCGACACCAAACCACGCACCCTCCCTGCCCACCAGCGTCAGGCACTGCAGGCATTGGCCCGGCAGACTGCCGCTCTGCTGCAGCTGCGCCTGCTGGAGCAGCAACGCGAACGCCGCGCCAGCAAGCTGCTTGATAAGCTGGAACAGGCCAAGGCGCGGCATCGCAAGGCCGAGGAGTCGCTGCGCCATGCACGCCGCGTGTCGTCACTCGGCATGCTCACCGCCAGCATCGCCCACGATGTCAATAACCTGCTGCAGGTGCTCAGCACCAGCCTGCAGATGGCACAGCTACGCGCACGACGGCCCGCGGACGTCGAGCGCTTGACCCAGACTGGTCTGCAGGCGGTGGAGCAAGGCGGCAAACTGATCCGCCAGCTGCTCGCCAATGTACGCCAGGACGGCCCGGAGCTGGCCTGTGTGGATATCAGCGAGCGTCTTGAGGCCGCCCGTGAGCTGCTGGCCGGCACCCTGGGCGACACCGTCACGCTGAGCTTCGATCTGAGTGCTCGCGATGTCGGCGTGATGTGCGACGAGGTGCAGCTGCAGGCGGTGATGCTCAACCTGCTCAGCAATGCCCGCGACGCCATGCAGGGCCGCGGCAGGGTGTTGATCACCACGCACCAGGAACAACTACTCGGCGACAAACAGCTGAGCGACGGCAATTATCTGGTGCTGAGCGTGCAGGACGACGGTCCTGGCATGTCTGCCGAGCTGGCGGCCAAGGTATTCGACCCCTTCTTCACCACCAAGCAGGCTGGCAAAGGCACCGGGCTGGGCCTGGCCCAGGCTCGCGAATTCGCCAACACCACCGGCGGCGACGTGCGCGTGCTGACGACTCCCGGCGCGGGCACCACCATGCAGCTGTACCTGCGGATTCTGGGGCGAATCAGCGGCGTCGATCGAGCAGGTTGACGATCAACCGGTCCGCCCAGCCCCAGACGCGCTGACGCACACGGGTCCAGAACGGCCGTGCCTGCCACATCTCAAGGTCCACTTCGCGGCTCTGCGGGAAATCGGTCTCGAAGCTCTGCTGCACCGCTGCAGTGAAGCCGGCGTCCAGCGTCTCGACGTTGGCGTCGAGGTTGAAGCGCAGGTTCCAGTGATCGAAGTTGCAGGAGCCGACGCTGGTCCAGTCATCGACCAGCACCATCTTAAGGTGCAGAAAACGCGGGCGGAATTCGAAGATGCGCACGCCGGCACGCAGCAACCGCGGGTAATAACGCTGCCCGGCAAAGCGCACCGGCGGGTTGTCGGTGTGCCGGCCGCTGAGCAGCAGGCGCACGTCGACGCCGCGGCCAGCGGCCTTGCGCAGCGCCCGGCGCACACGCCAGGTGGGCAGGAAATACGGCGTGGCCAGCCACACCCGGTGCTGGGCGCCGTTGAGCGCGCGAACCAGCGATTGCAATATGTCGCGGTGCTGGCGGGCGTCGGCATAGGCCACCCGCCCCCAGCCTGGCCCCTCTTTTGGCAAGTGCGGCAACGGCTGACGGTGCGGGGTGAGGTACGGGCGCCAGGCGAAGCGCGAGTTGTTTGCCTGCCATTGGCGGTCGAACAGCTGCAGCCAGTCAGCCACCAGCGGCCCGTCGATCTCCACCATCACTTCGTGCCAGGCGCTCTCGGGCTCGCCGGGCGTCCAGAAATCATTCGTTGAGCCGGTACCGCCGACGAAGGCCACGCGGCTATCGACCACCAGCAGTTTGCGGTGGTCGCGGTACAGGTTACGCACGCCGCGACGCCAGCGCAGCGGGTTGTACCAGCGCAGCTGGATGCCGGCATCGAGCATGCGCTGGCGGTCGGCGGCATTCAGTGCCTGACAGCCGAAGGCGTCGAACAGGCAGCGCACCGCCACCCCTCGCGCGGCTGCCTCGCACAGGGCCCGTAGCAGCGCGTCGGTGCAGGCACTGCTACACACCAGGTACTGTTCGAGTTCCACCGTTTCACAGGCGGCATCAATGCAGGCGATCATCCGCGGGAAGAATGCCGGGCCGTCGTTGAGCAAGGTGAACTGATTGCCCTGACGCCAGGGATAGACCTGACCGGGCATCAGTCGCACACACAAAAAAGAGGGGAAAAACGGCGCATGACATCTCGGCAACAACGGAGGATGCGCCAAGATAGCCGGCGCCGTGCGCCTTGCAAAGGGCGGCGCCTATAAGCTGTCAGCGCGGCAGCTGATAGTCCTCGGGGCCGAGCAGGTCGAGCCCACACTCCAGGTTCTCGATCCAGTACAGAAAGGCGCTGATCATCTCGCCGCCCACGAACGGCCGGCCATGCTGCGGCACGATCATTTCCACGTCCATGTCGCGCACCATTGCGGCCCACAGGCGGCAGGCCTTGTTGCTGGCCATGTAGCGACGGTGAAAGCCGAGCATGCTCGGCACATGGGCGGCAAAGTCGGTAACCGGGCCGCTGTCATCGAGCATCGAGGCGCCCATGTCGCCGGAAAACAGGATCTTGCTCAGCGGGTCATAGAGCTGGAAGTTGCCCACCGAATGCAGAAAATGTGCGGGCACCGCCTTGAGGGTGCAACGCCCGAGTGCGAAAGACTGACCGCGGTCCGGCAGCGCGGTGATGCGGTCATAGGTGTTGATGCCGCGGCTCAACGCCAGGTAGTTGGCCGTCAGGTGCGGCAGAAAGCGCGCCCACAACTTGGAACAGATGACCTGGGCTTTGGTATGCAGCAGCCATTTATCGAGGGAGGCGATGATGTCCGGGTCTTGGTGCGAGGCGAAGATGTAGGTCAGCTCCTGCACCGGAATGTGCTTGGACAGCTCCATGCTCAGCGGCACGTAGGTCAGGTCCCCGCCCGGGTCGAGCAGCAGGTACTGGTCGTTATCGATGATCAGGAACTGGTTGGACTGCACGCCCTCGCCACTGACCAGGTCGTCGAACATCATGCAGCGGTGGATGCCGTTATCGAACAGCACGATGGGGTCGCGGCGCATACCGACACACCTGTCAGGCAAAGGCGCTGAGCTTAGGCAGTGGCCTCTGCGTACGTGATGACCTGGATCAGCAAAAGCCGCCGATATTTCAGCGTTGCCCACACATGCGGCAGCGCCCACCGGTCATCACGCCCGTGCAGCTCGGGCAGCCGCCGTTCAAGGTGCCGCGCTGCCATTGCCAGATCTGCACCAGCCGCCGCGCCGCCCAGACCGCGCCCAAAGCCGGCAACACGCCCAGCCACGGGAACATCGCCCGCGCCCAGTCCGCTACCGCGCCGCCCTGCCGGGAAAGGATCGCCAGCCCCATCATGGCGACCACGCCTCCGATGATGAGGATGAAGGGTACGGCGAGGTTGCGGATGAAGAACATGGGCAGTGGGCGCTCGAGAGGCTCAAAGACGCCCATGGTAAGCAAGCCGCACCTGTGCTGCACGCCTGATCGCAGCCTGAGCGCTGTCACACAAGCATCACCGAACCTTCATGGGCGTGACACCGGCACTGCCTAGCCTGAGCCTGTTTCCTGAGTTCGCTCAGGTCTGCAGGTCAATCCGGCCCGTGCGCAGCGAGGCTGCCCGGGACGCAAAGGAGGTAAGGCATGACCCAGAACGCCATGGCACCCGAGCGCAACACGTCCCGTCGCCTGCAGGCCGAGCGCCTGACCACGCCACGCGCCCTGCGCGAGGCCCAGGCCCTGCGCTTTCGCGTGTTCAGCGCCGAATTCGACGCCAAGCTCAAGGGCGCCGAACTGGGCCTGGACATGGACGACTACGACCTGCACTGCCGCCATATCGGCGTGCGCGACCTGAACAGCGGCGAGCTGGTGGCCACCACCCGCCTGCTCGACCACCAGGCGGCTGCCAGCCTGGGCCGCTTCTACAGCGAAGAGGAATTCGCCCTGCACGGCCTGCGCCACCTGCAAGGCCCGGTGCTGGAAATCGGCCGCACTTGCGTGGATGCCGCCTACCGCAACGGCGGCACCATCGCCGTGCTGTGGGCCGAGCTGGCCGAAGTGCTCAACGAAGGCGGCTACCGCTACCTGATGGGCTGCGCTAGCATCCCCATGCAGGACGGTGGCATCCAGGCCCAGGCGATCATGCAGCGCCTGCGCGAACGCTACCTGTGCACCGAAAACCTGCGCGCCGAACCAAAGACGCCGCTGCCGGCGATGGAAGTCTCCGGCAATGTGATCGCTGAAATGCCGCCGCTGCTCAAGGCCTACATGCGCCTGGGCGCCAAGGTGTGCGGAGAGCCTTGCTGGGACAAGGATTTCCAGGTTGCCGACGTGTTCATCCTGCTCAAGCGCGACGAGCTGTGCCCCCGCTATGCCAAACACTTCAAAGCGGCAGTCTGATCGACGACTTGCCCACACTGGCCCGGCGCGGTAGAAAGGCCGCGCCGGTGCTGGCTATATCGAAAAGCCGCGCGCCTTTCCGTTTCCCAACCTTGGCCCGATGTTGATGAGCAATCTGCGTCTGTATCTGCGCTTGACCCGCCTGGCAGCTGTACTGGCCGTCGGCACGCTGCTGGCCGCCTTTCTGGTGCCGGTCGAGCGCCTCACCCGCCGCAATCTGACAGGCCTTCGCCAGCACCTGACCCGCTGGTGGCTGGCCCGCCTGGGCAACGCCCTGCCCTTTCGCGTTCGTGTGCAGGGGCAACTGCCACGCAAGCCGATGCTGTGGCTGAGTAATCATATTTCCTGGACCGACATCCCGCTGATCGGCATGCTGGCACCGCTGTCGTTCCTGTCCAAGGCCGAAGTGCGTACCTGGCCGCTGGCCGGCTGGCTGGCCCACAAGGCCGGCACCCTGTTCATCCGCCGCGGCGCGGGGGACGGCGGGCTGCTCAACCAGCAATTGGGTCGCCACCTAGGCGGCGGCCGCCACCTGCTGATCTTCCCCGAAGGCACCACGTGCGACGGCGCCGCCCTGCGTACCTTTCACGGCCGCCTGCTGAGCAGCGCCATCGAAAGCGGCATCGACCTGCAGCCGGTCGCCATTCGCTACCTGCGCGATGGCCATCGCTGCAGCGTGGCGCCCTTTATCGGCGACGACGACATGCTCTCGCACCTGCTGCGGCTGATGAAAAGCGATGTGGCCGAGGTGGAAATCCAGTTGCTCGAGCCGATTGCCAGCAACTCCGGCAACCGCAACGAACTGGCCCGCCGGGCGCAGGCGGCGGTGAGCGAGGCGCTGTATGGACGGCAGCCGGAAGCGCAGGCTGCGGCTTGAAGCCGGCTCACCATCTTCCGAACTCATTTTTCCGCAGCGCAATGGCGACAGGGCAAAAGCGCAATCCCAGCGACCGCGTAGGAGCGGCTTTAGCCGCGAGCTTTCCCGGCGGATCCTTCCATACTCTCAGACCCTGCTGCGGTTGTAGCAGCGCGCCATGCGCGCGAAAAAATCACGGGCATGGCCCGCTCCCACGGGTAGTGCACTTGCGTGCATTCTCACTACATCGCGACCACTGCCCGTGGAATTACCAAGAGATCGATCACGCCCGCCGCAACTGCGGACTATCGCTCTGCAACCAACGTCTGAAAATCGGCTCTGCCAGAAACAGCACCAGAAACAGCCGAACCACCTGCATCGCCGTCACCAGTGGCACCGCCAGTTGCAGGGTCTCGGCCGTCAGGCTCATCTCGGCGATGCCGCCGGGCATCATCCCCAAGGTCAGTGATTGCACATCCAGTCCGCTTGCCCAGCTCACCAGCACCGCGCCGACGAAGGCTACGACCATCATCACCAGCGTGGTGAGCAGCGTGCGGGCCAGAAATGACGGAGCGTAGCGAAAGAACGCGCGGTTGAAGAAGCAGCCCAGAGCGCTGCCGATCATCAGCTGGCCGACCTGGCTGGCGCCCGCCGGCAGCGTGTTGTTCAGGTCGAAACCGATGCTCGCCGCGGCGCTGACCAGCAGCGGGCCGAACAGCCAGGGGTTGGGCTGGCGGTAGAGTTGTAACAGCCAGCCGGCCAACCCGGCCACCGGTAGGATCAGGGCCAGCCAGGGCCAGTCGACGTGAACCGTGTGGTGATGCGCCTCACCATCGCCCAGCAGAAACTTGAACACCGCAGGCACCAGCAGCACCACCGCCACCACGCGCAGGCTCTGCGCCGCCGCCACTCGAGTTAGCTCGGCGCCATTGCGGGCGCCGAGGTTGACCATTTCGCCAGAGCCGCCCGGCATGCTGGAAAAATACGCCGTGGCCATGCTTTCACCAGTGCGACGCATGAACCAGACGCCAGCGATGCTACTGAGCACGGTAATCAGTGCACCGACGATGATCGGCAGCAGATGCCCGCCGATCTGCGCCACCAACGCCGGCGTGAAGTGCAGGCCGATACCGATGCCGATGATCCACTGACCGACCTTGCGCCCGCCCGGCAACGGCTGCAGCTGCCAGGTGCTGAAGCAGCGCACCAGGATCACCGCCACCAGCGAGCCGATCATCCAGGGCAGCGGCCAACCGATATACGTCGCGATTACCGCGCCAAGGGCACCGACCAGCGGCGTTCCCAGGTGATTGCTCCAGTGGGTCTTGAACATTGCGTCCCCTTCGGTACGTGCACCAGCGGCCTGGTGATGGATCAAAATCGAGGTGGTCGCGGAAAACGGAAGGCGAATCTTGGATGTTTTTTATCGCTACGTTATTCACAGCCTGTCAAGCGCGACGGCATTAATCAGGAAATATTGCCGAAGGCCTCGTGAATCGACCCGACCATTATTGATCTTTAGAATAATAAAAAACAATCTACCATTGAAAAGCATCAGCTACCCGGCATCTTTTCGTGGCCTCGTTTACGTAGCAGAATGCAGCGCCTGCCCGCTGATCGGCGCCGGCGAACCACCCCAGACAGGAATCGACGCTCACTGCCATGGCCCAGGACAACACCCCGTCGGCGGTACTCACTGCCCTGCAGAAGCGCGTCGCCCGCGAGGTGATCGCCTACGTGCGCCGTGAGCGCCTGCCCATCGGCCACCACCTGGCCGAATCGCACCTGGCACAGACGCTGAACACCTCACGTACGCCGGTGAAGTTCGTGCTCAACCACCTCGCCGAGCGCGGCATGCTCAAGCACGACCGCAATCGCGGCTTCTTCCTGGCCCGCGCCGCGGAAGACCTCAACGAGCTGGTACAGGAAATCGCAGAGGCCGAGGAAGATTCGGTGTATCGCCGCTTCGTCGCCCTGCGCCTGTCGCGGCAGTTGCCGGAGCAGTTCACCGAGATCGAGCTGATGCGTCAGTTCGATGTATCTCGCGCGGAGCTGCGCGCGGCGCTGCTGCGTATGCAGCAGGAAGGCTGGGCCGAGCAGCGTAGCGGCCAAGGCTGGAAGATGCTGCCGGTGATCGACTCCATCGAGGCTTACGAGGAGAGCTTCGCCTTTCGCTCGATCATCGAGCCGGCCGGTCTTTTGTCGCCGACCTTCCAGGTCGACCGCGAGCTGCTGGCCAGCTGCCGCAAGCAGCAGGCGTTCATCGCCGAGGGCGGTTACCTGAGCATGACCATCGAAGAGCTCTACGAAGCCAACTCGCGTTTCCACGAGATCATCGCCGGCTTCTCCGGCAACCGCTTTCTGCTGCAGTCGCTCAAGCGTCTGGATCGCCTGCGCCGCCTGGTCGAATATCGCGTGGACGTGTCCCGTGAACATCGCCGCGCCCAGGTCGAACAGCACCTGGAAATCCTCGACCTGATCGAACAGGGCGACCGCCTCGCCGCCGCCGACCGCATGCGCGCGCATCTGGAAGGCGCACGACGCAAGAAGGTCGACGCCACGCTGTTCGACAAATTGCAGAACACCGGTCAGGACTGATAACCGGCTGGGGCTCGCTCAGCCAACGGCGGGTGTCAGTGCCTCGCGCTGCTCCCGGGCGAAGGCCATCAGCTCGGGATAGAACACGCTGAAATCCTCGCTCAACGGCTCGTATAGACGGCGCAGCTCGTCCAGCCCGCCATCTAGCAAGCCTGGCCGTGACAAGCGCCGCGACATACCGGTGATCACCTGTCCCAGCACCTCGAACTCCTCGTAGCTACCCAGCCAGTCCTGGGCCGCCATACGTGGGGCGATGCGCTGCAGGCTGCTAGGGAGTTGCGGTTCGGCGGCCAGCACGCGATAGACGCGGTCGGTGAAATGTTGCAGCGGCTGGTCGCTGTAACGCTGCCAGTCGCGAGCCAGGCAATGATCGAAGAACAGGTCGAGAAAGATCCCGGCCACCCGACGCCGTTCGACGGGAAAACGTGCCCGCGCCCTGGCCTGCAGCGGATGGTTGTCGGTAAAGGCGTCGATGCGCCGATGCAAGGCGATACCCGCCTCGATGGTGGCCGGCCATTGCCCGGCCAGCGGCCCTTTGACGAAATCGCCATACAGGCTGCCAAGCAGTTCGGCGGGCGCATAGCCGCCCAAATGAAGGTGTGCGAGGTAGTTCATGCCGCCCAGCTTAAAGCCTCGGTCGGCTGACCGCGATAGGCGCGCCATCATGCCGCTCGATATGCACTATCTCCTTGAACGATCTGTATATCGCCAAGTCTCGATATAAAGTTCGCCCCATCGCGATATACCGTTGCAGCTGCGCAGGAGAGCCGATGAGACCCGAAGAGTTGGACCTGGACGAAGTGATCAAGGCCCTGGCCCACCCCGTGCGCCGCGAAATTCTGCGCTGGCTGAAAGAGCCCGAAGCGCACTTCGTGCAGCCCGATCACTCCTTCGAAATCGGCGTATGTGCCGGCAAGTTCGACCAGGCCACCGGGCTGTCTCAATCCACGGTTTCGGCCCACCTGGCCACCCTGCAGCGCGCCGGCCTGGTAACCAGCCGCAAGGTTGGCCAGTGGAATTTCTTCAAACGCAACGAGGCGACCATCGCGGCCTTTATCGAGCGCATCACCCGTGAGCTCTGAGCAATATGCGTTGCAACCAGAACTGTTAACCCGTCCATCAACCCGTACCAAGCGAATGTTTCGAGGATCTAGGCAATGACCACACTGTTCGACCCCATCAAGATCGGCGATCTGGAACTCGCCAACCGCGTCATCATGGCGCCGCTGACCCGTTGCCGCGCCGACGAAGGCCGCGTGCCCAACGCCCTGATGGCCGAGTACTACACGCAACGCGCCTCGGCTGGCCTGATCATCAGCGAAGCCACCTCGGTCACGCCCATGGGCGTGGGCTACCCGAACACGCCCGGCATCTGGTCGGACGACCAGGTGCGTGGCTGGAGCGGCATCACCAAAGCGGTGCACGCCAACGGCGGCAAGATCGTTCTGCAACTCTGGCACGTGGGCCGCATCTCCGACCCGGTCTACCTGAACGGTGAACTGCCGGTCGCTCCCAGCACCATCAAGCCAGCGGGCCACGTCAGCCTGATCCGCCCGATGAAGGACTACGTGACTCCGCGCGCCCTGGAAACCGAAGAGATCGCTGATGTAATCGAGGCCTACCGCCAGGGCGCCGAGAACGCCAAGGCAGCCGGCTTCGACGGTGTGGAAATCCATGCCGCCAACGGCTACCTGCTCGATCAGTTCCTGCAGGACAGCACCAACCAGCGCACCGACAACTACGGTGGCAGCCTGGAAAACCGTGCCCGCCTGCTGCTGGAAGTCACCGATGCGGTATTGAGCGTGTGGGAGCCGGGCCGCGTGGGCGTGCACCTGGCGCCGCGCGCCGACAGCCACGACATGGGCGACTCCAACCGCACCGAAACCTTCACCTACGTGGCACGCGAGCTGGGCAAGCGCAACATCGCCTTCCTGTGTGCCCGTGAGCACGAGGCCGACGACAGCCTGTCGCCGAGCCTGAAAGAGGCGTTCGGCGGCGTGTTCATCGCCAACGAAGGCTTCACCAAGGATCAGGCAAACGCCTGGCTGGCCAGTGGCAAGGCTGACGCCGTGGCCTTTGGCGTGCCCTTCATCGCCAACCCGGACCTGCCCGAGCGCCTGCGCCAGGACGCGCCGCTGAACGAGCCGCACAAGGACACCTTCTACGGCTCCGGCCCGGTCGGCTATATCGACTATCCGCGTCTGTAATTTTCTTTAGCTCCAAAAAAAGCCCGCGTAAAACGCGGGCTTTCTCATATCTGCGACTCGGATCAACGCGCGTCGATCTGCTGCTGCAGGTTCTGAATCTGCGCCTGCAGGGTATTGATGCTGCGGGTGGTCTGCGCACGATAGGCATCGAACTCAGCGGTGCTGCTGCCGCTGTTGCTGGCTGCCGGGCGATTGTCAATCTCGCTCTTGAGCACCAGCATGTCCTGCTCCAGGCGCTCGACAGCGGCGTTGGAATTGCCGGCCTTCTTCAACGCCTCGACTTCACCGGACAGGCTCTTGATCTGGGTCGCCAGCTTGCCGGCGTCGCCCTGGCTGCTCTTCAGCGAAGCCAGTTCGGTTTTCAGATTCGCGAGCTCGCTTTTCAGCGCGTCCTGGCCGCTGCCCAAGCTCTTCAGGCTGTCGCCGTACTTGCCGGCATCGCCCTGAGCGGTCTTGAGGTCGGCGACAAGTTGCTCGATGCGCTTGTCCTGGCCGCTCTGCTGGCCACCGGCAGCCTGCTGCTGCTTACTCAGCTCGTTCAGCTTGTTCTCCAGCTGACGCACCTGCAGTTTCAACGCTTCGCTGCCACTGGTGGAGGTCGACTCGGCCGCCACCACCTTGCCGGAAATATCCTGAATGCGCCCGGCGGCTTCCTCGCTGATGCGCGCGAAGCTTTCCTGAGTCGCCACCAGTTGCTGCTCCATCAGGCTGATCTGCTGAAAGCTCCACCAACCCAGGCCGGCCAGGGCGATGCTCAGGGCACCAACCAGCGCCCACAGCGGCCCGGTGCTGGCCGCGCGCGGCGCCTTGGCGGCACGTGGCGCCGCGGCAGCACGAGCGTAGGGCTGCGGCTCGGACTCGAAATCGTCGTCATCGCGGCGATCCGGAGTCAGGCTGGGTACGTCATCGAAGTCGTCGTGGGCATCGTTACGCATGTGGGAGACCTTGAGAAAACCAGGGTGGAGGCAAAGTGCCGCGCAGTATACCGATTCACGGCTGTCGCTAGGGTGTCGCAGTGCCAGTAATCGGGGGTTCGCAACGGCCTTTATTGGCCACAGAGACCCACAGCGAGCGGCTCGGGTTCCGCGACAGCCTAATGCGGGCGCCTAGCTCTGCGCTCTCCACCAGCGGCAGAACTCGTCAAGCGCCGGCCACAGGCCATGGCTTGCCTGATAGTCCAGATGCTCCCGGGCCTGGCTGATGTCGAGGGAAAAGTTGCGGCTCATCACGTCCACCGCCAGGCGCGTCAGCGCGGGCTCCGGCCGACCGGGCAGCAGGCTGCACACGCCTTCACTGGCCACCGCCAGGCTGCGCGCCACAGCAACCGGCACATGACGGGTGACCGGTGGTAATTCCAGCTGGCGCAGCACGTAGTTGACCACGTCCCACAGTGGCAGCGGCGCGCCATTGCTAATGTTGTAGGCCTTGCCGAGCGCCGGGCCGGCGGCCAGCAAGGCGCCGAACAGTGCGTCGTTGAGGTTGTGCACGCTGGTGAAGTCGACCTTGTTGAGGCCGTTGCCGATGATCGCCAGACGGCCCTTGCGTTGCAGGGCGATCATCCGCGGAAAGATGCTCACGTCCCCAGCCCCGGTAACGAACCGAGGGCGCAGCGCAAGCACTTCCAGGCCAAATTCCTGAGCGCCGAACAGGCGCTGCTCGGCGAGGAACTTGGTGCGTGCGTAATGGTTGGCGAAGCGTTTGGGCACCTGCTCTTCGCGCAGGCCCATGTGATCGCGGCCATCGAAATAGATCGACGGCGAGGACAGGTGCACCAGGCGGCGCACACCGCGCTTGAGGCAGGCTTCGATGACGTTCTCGGTGAGTACCACGTTGCCCTGGTGGAAATACTCGTAGCGCCCCCACAGACCCACGGCGCCGGCACAGTGCACCACAGCCTCGACGTCGCTGCACAGCGACAACGCCAGCTCGGGATCGGCCAGGTCGCCCGACGTGAACTGCGCGCCGCGGCGAATCAGGTGCTCGAACGCTTCCTCACGGCGGCCGGTGACGCGCACGTCCAGGCCCTGCTCGAGGGCGAACCGCGCGAAACGCCCGCCAATGAACCCGCTTGCTCCGGTGACCAGAATCTTCATCACGCCCTCCGCCCGCTGCTGCGCGCACTATAAGTGCGTCTTGCTGCCAGCGACAGCGGTGCTCATGCCAGCGGCACCAGATAATCGCCGGTATGACGTTGCAGGTGCCGGGTCAGTTGATCGAGCAGTTCGCCGCCGTTGCGCCAGTGGTGCCAGTACAGCGGCACGTCGACGGGTCGGCCAGGCAGCAGCTCGACCAACTCGCCGCGAGTCATGGCCTCGGTCATCTGCGGTTCAGGCACCATGCCCCAGCCCAGCCCTTCGGCAGTCAGGCGCAGGAAGCCTTCGGACGAGGGGCACAGGTGATGCAGAAAGCTGCCCGACAGGCCCAGCTCGCTCAGGTAGCGATGCTGCAGTTGATCATCCGGGCCGAACACGATGGCCGGCACCTGGGCGATGCGCGCGGTGCTAACTCCGCCCGGAAAATGCCGGGCGATAAAGGCCGGGCTGGCCATGGCACGGTAGCGCATGGCGCCCAGCGCCAGGCTCCGCGCGCCGGATACCGGGCGTTCTGCAGCACACACGCAGGCGGCCACGTCACCGGCGCGCATGCGCTTGAGGCCAACCTCCTGGTCCTCGACCACCAGTTCCAGCAGCACCCGGTGGCTGGCGCAGAAGTCCGCTACGGCTCTTGCCCACCAGGTGGCCAGGCTGTCGGCGTTGATGGCGATGCGCAGGCGCTGGGCTTCGCCGTCCGCTTCCAGAGCCGGCACCTGTCGCTGCAGGTCGCGTTCGAGCAGGCGCACCTGCTGCACATGGTTGAGCAGCTGCCGGCCCACATCGGTGGGTGTCGGCGGCGTGGCACGCAACAGCACCGGTTGGCCGATACGTGCCTCCAGCAATTTGATGCGCTGCGACACCGCCGATTGCGACAGACCCAGCACCTGGGCGCCGCGCTCGAAACCAGCCTGTTCGACGACCGCAGCAAGAGCGGCCAACAACTTGTAATCGAGCATCGATTTTCCTAATGAGCGATCAGCACTATTGGTTTTCCTTATACAGATGATCCGCGCAGACTGACAGCCATCAACCGCATTGCTGCGCACTTCAAGGACTCTCATCATGTGGCAGAGCTACACCAACGGCCTGGCGATCACCGCCGGCCTGATCATCGCCCTCGGCGCGCAGAATGCCTTCGTACTCGCGCAAAGCCTGCGCCGCGAACATCATCTGCCTGTGGCGCTGCTGTGCATCGTCTGCGACGCGCTGCTGATCAGCGCTGGCGTGTTCGGCCTGGCGACCCTGTTGCTGCAGAGCGAATTGCTGCTGGGCATCGCCCGCTGGGGCGGCGCCGCGTTTCTGATCTGGTACGGCTCCCAGGCCCTGCGGCGCGCCTGCCGCCCCGCCGGGCTGCAAACCGAGACCGGCGCCTCGCGATCGTTGCGCGCAGTGCTGCTGGCGACCCTGGCGGTGACCATGCTCAACCCCCACGTATACCTGGACACCGTGCTGCTGATCGGCTCGCTCGGCGCTCAGCAGCCGGTGCCCTCGGCCTACGCAGCGGGTGCGGCCAGTGCGTCGATGCTGTGGTTCCTGTGCCTGGCCTTCGGCGCCGCCTGGCTCGCACCCTGGCTGGCTCGCCCGCTGACCTGGCGGATCATCGATCTGGTGGTCGCGGCCATGATGTTCACCATCGCCTGGCAACTGATCGCCAGCCCGCTGTAACGCCCGCATTACCGCGGCCCCAACTGTTATGCTGGGGCCCGCCTGACATGCAACGGAGCAGCCGTGGAAACCAGCGTTTTTGTGATGGTCATTGCCGCCGCGGCTCTGCACGCCGGCTGGAACGCGCTGCTCAAGATCGGTCTGGACCGCTTTCTCACCGCCTCGCTGATTCAGATCGGCGCCGGCATCGTCGCCCTCATCGCCCTGCCTTTCGTGGCCGTTCCTCATGCAGCCGCCTGGCCATGGATCATCCTCTCGGCGCTGCTGCACATCGGCTACAACCTGTTCCTGAGCCGCGCCTACCAACATGGCGATCTCGGCCAGGTCTATCCGATTTCCCGGGGCAGTTCGCCACTGCTGGTGGCGCTGCTTTCAATTCTCTTTCTCGGCGAAATATTGCCCGCCGGCCAGTGGCTGGGCCTGAGTGTGCTGGTTGGCGGCATCTGGCTGATGGCGATCCGCGGCGGCCATGGCGCAAGCAGCCGTGGCCTTTTGATCAATGCCCTGCTCACCGCCCTGTTCATCGCCGGCTACACCCTGGCCGACGCCAGCGGTGCCCGCGCCAATGGCGACCCGCTTTCCTATTCAGCATGGCTGTTCGCGGCCAACGGTCTGGTCGCCGCACTGGTGATCATCGCCCAGCGCGGCCCGGCCGTGGTCTCCGCGCTCGGCCCGCACTGGCGCGCCGGCCTGCTCGGCGGCGCCATGTCGATGCTGGCCTATAGCATCGCCATCTGGGCCATGACCCACGCACCTGTGGCGCTGGTTTCGGCACTGCGCGAAACCAGCGTGGTGTTCGCCCTGCTGATCGGCCGACTGTGGCTCAAGGAAAGCCTGCCACCGCTGCGCGCCATGGCCTGCCTGATCATTCTCGCCGGCGTAGCGATGATGAAACTGGCCTGAAACGCCCCGCAACGGCTCTGGCAAGCTATCCCGCACAGTTGCTGCGTGGTTATGGCGTAGCCCCGGTGCTATGATCCTTGCCCTGCGTCGCAAAGGGTATAAACCCGCCGACGCAAGTTTGGCCGCCCGTGATCGGCCTTGCGCTCATCGCAACTGACCTGATTAGGAGAATAACCATGGCTTTCGAATTGCCGCCGCTGCCCTACGCACACGATGCTTTGCAGCCGCACATCTCCAAGGAAACGTTGGAGTACCACCACGACAAGCACCACAACACCTATGTCGTGAACCTGAACAACCTGGTGCCTGGCACCGAGTTCGAAGGCAAGAGCCTGGAAGAAATCGTCAAGACTTCCTCCGGCGGCATCTTCAACAACGCTGCCCAGGTGTGGAACCACACCTTCTACTGGAACTGCCTGAGCCCGAACGGCGGTGGCCAGCCGACCGGCGAACTGGCTGCAGCCATCGACAAGGCCTTCGGTTCCTTCGACAAGTTCAAGGAAGAGTTCAGCAAAGTCAGCATCGGCACCTTTGGTTCCGGCTGGGGCTGGCTGGTGAAAAAGGCTGACGGTTCCCTGGCTCTGGCCAGCACCATCGGCGCCGGCTGCCCGCTGACCAGCGGCGACACCCCGCTGCTGACCTGCGACGTCTGGGAACACGCCTACTACATCGACTACCGCAACGTACGTCCGAAGTATGTCGAGGCGTTCTGGAACCTGGTCAACTGGGACTTCGTGGCGAAGAACTTCGCTGCCTGAGCCCTGCCTAGGTAAGTAAAGATGCCCTCCTGATGCGAGTCAGGGGGGCATTTTTGTATCCACCATAAATTCACGGCCGCGACGAGCGGCCTCAAGGCCTGTCGTTTTTTTCCGAAACAGACCCTGAGTGCGACAAGATTGGGCGTCGCGCACATGCGGCCTTTGACTGGCACCGCGAGTTTGCCAATACTCAACCCAATCCGGCGCCGGTTATCGCACAAGGAACTGCCATTTGAAGCTGGAACTCAAGCACAGCTTGTCCGTGAAACTGCTGCGCGTGGTGCTGTTGTCCGCGCTTGCCGTGGGCGTGGTGCTAAGCCTCGGGCAGATCGTGTTCGACATGTACAAGACCCGTCATTCGATCACCAGTGACGCCCAGCGTATCCTTGGCATGTTCCGCGACCCTTCCACCCAGGCGGTCTACAGCCTGGATCGCGAGATGGGCATGCAGGTGGTCGAAGGCCTGTTTCGCCACGACTCGGTACGTGAGGCCTCCATCGGCCATCCGGGTGAGCAGATGCTCGCCGAAAAAAGCCGCCCCCTCGCCGACCTGCCCATGCGCTGGCTGACCGACCCGATTCTCGGTGAAGAACAGCGCTTCAGCACACGCCTGGTTGGCCGCGAGCCGTACAACGAATATTACGGCGACCTGAATATCACCCTGGACACCGCGTTGTACGGGGAAAGCTTTCTCACCAACTCGGTGATCATCTTCATCTCCGGCGTGCTGCGCGCACTGGCAATGGGCCTGGTGTTGTATTTGGTCTACTACTGGCTGCTGACCAAACCCCTGGGCCTGATCATCCAGCACCTGAGCAATATCAACCCGGACCGCCCCAGCGAGACCAAGCTGCCAATGCTTGCCGGCAACGAGCGCAACGAGCTCGGCCTGTGGATCAACACTGCCAACCAGCTGCTCGCCTCGATAGAACGTAACACCACCCTGCGACGCGAGGCGGAAACCAGCCTGCAGCGCATGTCGCAGTACGATTTCCTCACCAGCCTGCCCAACCGCCTGCAATTGCAACAGCAACTCGAACAGATCCTCGAAGACTCCGGGCGCATGCAGCGCCGCGTCGCGGTGCTGTGCGTCGGTCTGGATGACTTCAAGGGCATCAACGAACAGTTCAGCTACCAGACCGGCGATCAGTTGCTGCTGGCCTTGTCCGACCGCCTGCGCAGCCACAGTGGCCGGCTCGGCGCCCTGGCGCGCCTGGGCGGCGACCAGTTCGCCCTGGTGCAGGCCGATATCGAGCAACCCTACGAAGCTGCCGAACTGGCGCAGAGCGTGCTCGACGACCTGGAAACGCCCTTCACCCTCGACGACCATCAGGTGCAACTGCGCGCCACCATCGGCATCACCCTGTTCCCGGAAGATGGCGACAGCCCTGAAAAGCTGCTGCAGAAAGCCGAACAGACCATGACCCTGGCCAAGAGCCGCTCGCGCAACCGCTACCAGTTCTACATCGCCAGCGTCGACAGCGAAATGCGCCGCCGCCGCGAGCTGGAAAAGGACCTGCGCGACGCCCTGGCTCTGAACCAACTTCACGTGGTCTACCAGCCGCAGATCAGCTACCGCGACCACAGCGTGGTCGGCGTCGAGGCATTGTTGCGCTGGCAACATCCGCAGCATGGCTTCGTCGGCCCGGACCTGTTCATCCCGCTGGCCGAGCAGAACGGCAGCATCATCCCCATTGGCGAATGGGTACTCGACCAGACCTGCCGCCAACTGCGTGAATGGCATGATCAGGGTTATGGAGAGCTGCGCATGGCGGTCAACCTGTCCACCGTGCAGCTGCACCACGCGGAGCTGCCGCGGGTGATCAACAACCTGATGCAGATGTACCGCCTGCCCGCCCGCAGTCTTGAGCTGGAAGTCACCGAAACCGGCCTGATGGAAGACATCACCACCGCTGCCCAGCACTTGCTGAGCCTGCGCCGCTCCGGCGCATTGATCGCCATCGACGACTTCGGCACCGGCTACTCCTCACTCAGCTACCTGAAGAGCCTGCCGCTGGACAAGATCAAGATCGACAAGAGCTTCGTGCAGGATCTGCTCGAAGACGAAGACGACGCCACCATCGTGCGCGCCATCATTCAGCTGGGTAAGAGCCTGGGCATGCAGGTCATCGCCGAAGGCGTGGAAACCGCCGAGCAGGAGGCCTACATCATCGCTCAGGGCTGCCATGAAGGTCAGGGCTACTACTACAGCCGGCCGCTGCCTGCACGCGAGCTGACTCAATACCTCAAGCAGTCCAGCCGCTCGCAGCGCCTGATTAACCCCGCCACGCTTTGACAGACCGTTGAAAAACTACCTAGCCGCCGGCTTTTTTTAACGGTCTGTTCAATCCCCTCTCCCACCCAATCGCGCAAACCTCGCGATTGGGTGCTGGCACATCGACCCTTTGCTTAAAATGCAAATCTTTCGCATTATGTTACAGCTCGCGTGGAGCCCCACGCGCTCCCCCCATTAACACGCAAAGGATTTCGTCATGATTCGTATGCCCCTGGCCTCTGCCAGCCTGCTGACCATCGCTATCGCCCTGGCGGGTTGCGGCGAAGACAAGGCGCCTGCCAACCAAGCCGCTGCCCCGGCTGCGCAAGCGACCAGCAGCGCACCTGCAGCAGCCGGCGCCTTCGACGAAGCCGCTGCAAAGGCCGTGGTCAAACATTACGCCGACATCGCCTCGGCCGTGTTCGACGACGCCGCCAGCACTGCCAAGAAACTGCAGAGCGCCGTCGATGCCCTGCTCGCCAACCCCAACGATGAAACCCTGAAGGCCGCCCGCCAAGCCTGGCTGACCGCTCGTGTGCCTTACATGCAGAGCGAAGTGTTCCGCTTCGGCAACACTCTCGTCGACGACTGGGAAGGCCAGGTTAACGCATGGCCCCTTGACGAAGGCCTGATCGACTACGTCGATTCCGATTACCA
The DNA here is from genome assembly GCF_900112645.1 of Phytopseudomonas straminea. GTDB lineage: Bacteria > Pseudomonadota > Gammaproteobacteria > Pseudomonadales > Pseudomonadaceae > Aquipseudomonas > Aquipseudomonas straminea. The sequence goes on from NZ_FOMO01000008.1 coordinate 128,719, forward strand.
GCACGCCCTGGGCAACCCGGCGGCCAGCGCCAACATCATCGCCCATACTGAGATCCAGGTCGGCGAAGACAAGATCGACGTCACCGAAATCACTCCGGATCTGCTGGCCAGCCTCAACGAGCTGGGCGGTTCCGAAGCCAACGTCGCCACCGGCTACCACGCCATCGAATTCTTGCTCTGGGGCCAGGACCTGCACGGCACCGGCCCAGGCGCTGGCGAGCGTCCGGCTACCGACTATGTAGTGGGTAACGGCGCCACCGGCGGCCACAATGAGCGTCGCCGCGCCTACCTGAAAGCTGCCACCGATCTGCTGGTCGCCGATCTAGACGAAATGGCTGGTCAGTGGAAAGCCGGCGTGGCCGACAACTACCGCGCCACCCTGGAAGGCGAATCCGCCGAGAACGGCCTGCGCAAGATGCTGTTCGGCATGGGTAGCCTGTCCCTCGGCGAGCTGGCTGGTGAGCGCATGAAGGTCGCCCTGGAAGCCAACTCCACCGAAGACGAGCACGACTGCTTCAGCGACAACACCCACAACTCGCATTTCTACAACGGCAAAGGCATTCGTAACGTCTACCTGGGCGAGTACAAGAAGGTAGACGGCAGCACCCTGACCGGCCCGAGCCTGTCCGAGCTGGTCGCCAAGGCTGACGCCGCCACCGACAGCACCGTGAAGGCCGATCTGCAAGCCACCGAAGCCAAGCTGCAGGCGCTGGTCGACAGTGCCGAGAAGAACAACGTGCACTTCGACCAGCTGATCGCCGCCGACAACGCCGAAGGCCAGCAACTGGTGCGCGACGCCATCGCTGCTCTGGTCAAGCAGACTGGTGCCATCGAACAGGCCGCCGCCAAACTGGGTATCAACGACCTGAACCCGGACACCGCCGATCACGAGTTCTGATCGACGCGCTGACCGCGTAACGAAAAAGCCGGTGTGAGCGTTCGCACCGGCTTTTTTATTTGGCCCATGACCGCAGGCGTTACTTGCACGAATGCTCATGGCGCACGTCGTCTATAGCGGCCTGATGCGCCAGCGATTAAACGCAAATCCATCTTATTTAAAGCGGCGCGGACTGCTAAGATTGCCGCCCTCGATTTCAGCTCTGCGGATCCATCCATGCCCGCGTCACCCGCTCGCCTGCTGCCATTGCTGTGTTTGGCTCTCGGCCTGAGCGCCTGCGATAAGTCGCCCACCTTCACCAGCGTCGAACCCGGCGAAGCGCTATCCGGCGGCGCCGCCACCGTCTCGCGTAGCGACCGCGTGGCCTTCTCCCTGCCCTCCGCCAACCTGGCGCCTGAGCGCCGCCTGGATTTCAGCGTGGGCAACAGCTTCTTCCGCAACCCCTGGGTAATCGCGCCGTCAACCACCACGGCCCGTGACGGCCTCGGCCCGCTGTTCAACACCAACGCCTGCCAGAACTGCCACGTGCGTGATGGCCGCGGCCATCCGCCCGAGCCGGGCAGCGTCAACGCCGTATCGATGCTGGTGCGCCTGTCGATTCCGGCCGGCAATGCCGATCGCGCCGCACTCGAGCGCCTTGGCGTGGTGCCCGAGCCTACCTACGGCGGCCAGCTGCAGGACATGGCCAATCCCGGCGTCGCTCCAGAAGGCAAGGTGCGCGTCGAGTACAGCACCGAACAGGTACGCTTCGCCGACGGGCACACCATCGAACTGCGCAAACCGCAGCTGAACATCACCCAACTGGGCTATGGGCCTATGCATCCGGATACGCTGTTCTCGGCGCGCGTCGCCCCGCCGATGATCGGCCTGGGGCTGCTCGAAGCGATTCCCGAAGCGGCGATCCTCGCCAATGCCGACCCGGACGACCGCAACGGCGACGGTATTCGCGGCCAAGCCAATCGGGTGTGGGACGACGCGCGCCAGGAGACGGTGCTGGGCCGCTTCGGCTGGAAGGCCGGGCAGCCGACGCTCAACCAGCAGAACGCCCACGCCTTCCTGCAGGACATGGGCCTGACCAGCACTCTCTTGCCCACCGACGGCTGCACCGAGGCGCAGACCACCTGCCGCCAGGCGCCCCACGGCGGCGAGCCTGAGGTCAGCGATAACATCATGAGCATGGTGCTGTTCTACACCCGCAACCTCGCTGTACCGGCGCGGCGCAAGGTCGGCGATGCCCAGGTGCTGGCCGGCAAGACCCTTTTTCATAGCGCCGGCTGCCAGGGCTGCCATACGCCCAGCTTCGTCACCGCCGCCGATGCTGCCGAACCGGAGCTGGCGGGTCAGACCATCTACCCCTACACCGACCTGCTGCTGCACGACATGGGCGACGGCCTGGCCGATGGCCGCAACGAATTTCGCGCCAACGGTCGCCAATGGCGCACCGCGCCGCTGTGGGGCATCGGCCTGACCGAAACGGTCAGCGGCCACACCCAGTTCCTGCACGACGGCCGCGCCCGCAATCTGCTCGAAGCCATCGCCTGGCACGGCGGCGAAGCCGAAGCGGCCAAGCAGCAGGTGCTGCAATTTTCCAGCGAGGAGCGCGCCGCGCTTCTGGCGTTTCTGAACTCACTGTAAGGAGCCGCGCATGATCCGTTCTCCGCTGACCCTCGCCCTGCTGGGCCTGACCCTGGCTGCGTGTTTCCCGGCTGACCCACAGGCCACCACCAGTTCGGCGTTGGCCGAAGGCGTTTTGCTGCCGGCCCACGCCACCTGGAAAGAGGCCGACGTCGCCCTGGCCAGCAGCGCCAAGGCGTTCTGCGCAGGCCAGGAAGACCTCGCCCGCGCGCGTCAGGCATTCCTTACCGCGCAAAGCGCGTGGGCCAGCCTGCAGCCTCTGGCGGTCGGTCCGCTGGCCGAGGGCAACCGCGCCTGGCAGGTACAGTTCTGGCCGGACAAGAAAAACCTCGTGGCGCGCCAGGTCGAAGCACTGGTCAAGGCCAAGCCACAGCTCGGCGCAGCCGATCTGGAAAAGGCCAGCGTGGTCGTCCAGGGGCTCACCGCTTACGAATACCTGATGTTCGATCCCGAGATCGATCTCCAGAACGCCGAGCAGAAAACCCGCTACTGCCCACTGCTGGTGGCCATCGGCGAGCATCAGCAGGCGCTGGCAACCAGCGTGCTGGAGCAGTGGCAAGGCGACAATGGTGCCCTGGCGCTGTTTCGCACCTTCCCCAACGAGCGCTATGCCGAAGCGGGCGAAGCGATCTCCGACATGCTGCGTACCCAGGTCAGCGCCATCGACGGCCTGAAGAAGAAACTCGGTGCCCCGCTGGGCCGTCAGAGCAAAGGCGTTCCACAGCCCTACCAGGCCGAAGCGTGGCGCAGCCAGGCCAGCCTGAGCAACCTGGGCGCCACACTGAGCGGCGCCGAGCAGCTCTGGCACGGCGCCAAGAACGACGGCCTGCAGGCCTTGCTGGGCAGCGATCAGGACGATCTCAAGAAACGCATCGACGCTGCCTACGCAGAAAGTCGCAAGCAACTGGCCGGCCTGCAGCGCCCGCTCGGCGAGCTACTCGCCGACGATGCCGGCCGCCAGAGCCTCAACGCCTTCTACGACAGCCTCAACGTGCTGCACCGCCTGCACGAAGGCGAACTGGCGCGAGCGCTGGGCATCCAGCTGGGCTTCAACGCCCATGACGGAGACTGAACCATGAGCATGAAACGCCGGGCGTTTCTCGGCCTGAGTGCCACCCTGCTGGCTGCCGGCGCCGTTGGTGGCTGGAAGCTGACCCACACCGGTCACCAGCCACTGCTGCTATCAGCACGCAACGATGAAGGCGGCAAGCATTACGCGGTCGGCTATCGCCTCGACGGCGAGCGCACCTTCGTCACCCAGGTGACCGAGCGCTGCCACGACGTAGTGCCCCACCCCAGCCTACCGATGGCGCTGTTCGTCGGGCGCCGGCCGAGCACCGAGAGCTATCTGATCGACACCCGCGACGGCCGCCTGCTGCACACCCTGCGCAGCGAGAAGGGTCGGCATTTCTACGGCCACGCGGTGTTCCACAAGAATGGCGAATGGCTGTACGCCACCGAGAACGACACCCGCGATCCCGGCCGTGGCGTGATTGGCGCCTATCGCCTGGAAGGCGAAACGCTGGTGCACCGCGACGAGCTTTCCAGCCACGGCCTGGGGCCCCACCAGCTGCTGTGGATGCCCGACGGCGAAACCCTGGTAGTGGCCAACGGCGGTATTCGCACCGAGGCGGAAAGCCGGGTGGAGATGAACCTCAACGCCATGGAAGCCAGCCTTGTGCTGATGGGCCGCGACGGCACGCTGCATAGCAAGGAACAGCTGCCCGAGCCGATGAACAGCGTGCGCCACCTGGCCGTGGCCAGCGATGGCACCGTGGTCAGCGGCCAGCAGTACATGGGCGATCCGATGGACGCCGTGCCCCTGGTGGCGATCAAGCGCCCGGGCCAGCCGTTCCAGCACTTCCCCATGGCCGACGCGCAGCGCCAGATGATGAGCCAGTACACCGCCAGCGTCGCCGTGCACAGCGAGCTGCGCCTGCTGGCGATGACCGCCCCGCGCGGCAACCGCCTGTTCATCTGGGATCTGGACAGTGGCGCCGTGCGCCTGGACGCAGCCCTCCCAGACTGCGCCGGCGTCGGCGCGGTGGAGAACGGCTTCGTGGTCAGCGCCGGTATCGGCCGCTGCCGCCTTTACGACTGCCGCAGCGAACGCATCGCCATGCAGGCGCTGGAGCTGCCAGCGGGCTTCTGGGATAACCACCTACGCCTGGCTTGATTGCTGTCAACGGTGGGAGCGCAGCGTGTACTCGGTTTTTTGCGGGCATGGCCCGCTCCCACTGTCACGAACTCCTAAAACATTGCCAACGTAGGATCGGTCGGGCTGCGTAGGTGAACCCCATCAACGCTCGATGGGTTGCACCCATCCTGCGGCTGCGACTGACGTGCAGAAAGGTGGCTGGAGCGGCCGTTCGCGTAAATTGTAGTAGGGGCTTTAGCCCCGAGCTCTTTGCACCCTCATAAAGCTCGGAGCTAAAGCTCCTCCTACAAGAGCGGCGGTGCCCGATGTCTGCTTCTGCCTTAAAGCAACCCCAACTGCTCCGCCCGCGGCTCGTTGTCGGTGTACGGCGGCAATGGCGGAAGGCCCGGTAACCGCTCGCTCAACAGCGCGTGAAAACGCAGCGCCTGAGCCGCAGCCAGGTGGTTGTCCGGGGTGTGCAGGAATACATGGGGCGTCAGGCCCTGCTCGATCCAGGCAGCGACCTTGTCCAGCCAGGGCTCGAGAAACGGCTGGTTGGCGTCCAGGTCCGGCCCGCCGATAAAGCGCACCTGGGGGCTGTCCGTGAACGCCGCCGGGCGAATCGGCAGACGCGGTTTCTTGGACTGAGCATGCAGCACCGCCGGGTCGCGGGACGTGCAACTGAACAGCGCCCGGGAATCCAGGCAGATACGCTCGACGCCACGCTCGTGGAGCAGCCGATTGAGTACCCGCTCCTCGTCGCCCTTGTCGAAGAACGCTGTATGTCGCACTTCCACGGCGATCCGCCGGTTGGCGAATTCGTCCAGCCACACCGCCAGCTCACCCAGCCGCGAAGGGCCGAACTGCGCCGGCAGCTGCAACCATAGCGGCATGACGCGCTCGCCCAGCGGTGCAAGCAGATCCAGAAATGCCTGGGTGCTGCCCAGCTGGTCGCGCAGATCGCCTTCGTGGCTGATGTCCTTGTGTACCTTGGCGCAGAAACGGAAATGCGCCGGCATGCGCGCCACCCAGCGCGCGAGCTTTTCCGCGTCGGGCCGTGCATAGAAGGTGGTATTGCCCTCCACCGCGTTGAACACGCGGCAGTAGTGTTCCACGCTGTCGCTCATGTTCAGGTCGGGCGGATAGAAGCTGCCGCGCCAGGCGGGCTCGTTCCAGGAAGGACAACCAAGAAAATAGGGAAGCATCGCGAATCGCTAGACAGCCAAAACGGCTATTGTGCCTGAGCCAGACGGCTCAGCGACCGCCAATCGATCAGGCGTAGAGGTCGAGGCCCAGAATCTGCTGGGCATCCTGATCGCGGGCGAACGCGGCGGTGCTGCTATAGCTGGCGATGGCCTGGGCGGCACGGTTGCTCATGGCCGGCTGGTAGGTGGTGTCCAACGCGCGCACGGGGTAGTTGTCGGTGCTGGCATTGCTCTGTTGCACACGACGAATCTGCGGAGTCTGTTCGAAGCCCTGGGTGGCTGCGGTAGGTGCCGGCTGCTCACGCTTTACTTCCGTTTCCCGGTTCGCCTCACGATAGGGCGTAACCGCAGTCCCCGAGCGGGGGCCACGATCCGGTGAATAGGGCGCGATGTTACCGTCGATACGCATCAATGAAGGCTCGGCAGGAAGGCGTGCGGAAGTACCGGCAATTTAGCCGCGTCGTCCGCCCTTGGCAATTAATGTCGGTAAGTTGACGACAAAAGGACGACCCTTTCGTCGCTCGGTGATCAAAAGCCCGCCGGTGGCGGCATCTTTGGCGTCGCGACCTGATCGCGCAGGTAGATCGGCTGGGCCTGATCGGCCACCACCGCCTCGCCGCGGGCCCAGGCGAAACGGGCCAGGCTCAGCAGATCTTCGGCATGGGGCAGCATCGCCCCGTCGCAGGCAGCGACCTGGCCACCGATGCGCTCGGCGAAGGTGCCCCAACCGGTGCCGGCGCCAAACCATTCGCCGTGGGCGTCGTCCGGCAGCAACGCGCGTTCTGGAGCCAGTACGGCTTCGCGCCCGACCAGACGCATCTCGCCCGCTTCGGCCCGGTAGCAGCCCCAGTACACCTCATCCATGCGCGCATCGATGGCGGCAGCGACCTGGCTGGCGCCATGCTCACGCTGTGCGCGCTGCGCCAGCACGGCCAGATTGGAGACCGGCAGCACCGGGCGATCCAGCGCGAAAGCCAGCCCCTGCACCACGCCGATGGCGATACGCACGCCGGTGAAGGCGCCCGGGCCGCGGCCGAAGGCGATGGCGTCCAGCGCCGACAGCGCGACGCCCTGCTCGGTCAGCAGCGTCTTGATCATCGGCAGCAGCTTCTGCGCGTGCAGGCGCGGAATCACCTCGTAGTGGCTCGTCACGCGGCCGTCATGCAGCAAGGCGACGGAGCAGGCTTCGGTGGCGGTATCGAGGGCCAGCAGAGTGGTCATGGCGATCTGTAGAGGTAGCTGAGCGGGCGGGCATTAAAACGGTTTGGGGCGTTTTTTTCCAGCACGGCGGGTCAACTGGCGCTACGCAGTGGCCAGGCGGCCGCCGGATAAACAACCGGCGCCCAAAGGGGCGCCGGTGATGAGGATCAGCAATCCAGGGCGGGGGTTACCACTTCTCGATAACGGGCTTGGCGTCCCAGGCCTTGAGGGGCTCTTTCGACCAGGTGCCATAGCCGGCATTCGGGAACACGATCCACTCGGTGCCCCACTTGGCCGACTCGGCATCGGCAGTGGCGCGCTGCTCGGCCACCGGTTTTTTGCGGAAGCGCGCATCGAAATCATGCAGGGTGTCGCCGAGCAGCATCACGATGCGGTAGTCCTTGGCGACCAGCTCGCGGCGCTCCACCTTGGGTGGCCCAAGCAGCAATACGCTGTCGGTGCTGACCTGAGGTAGCTCGAGTTTCTTGAGCGCCTTGAGGGTGTAGTCCTTTTGCTCCTCGGAGCGGTCGGACACGTAGCGAATGGTCACGCCCAGCTTGTCGGCGTGCTCGAGAAAGTTCTTCGCACCGGGGATCAGCACCGGATCACCATCACGCTCCCACGGCAGCCAGGTGTCCCAGTCGTCATAGTTGTGGCAGTTGGCGAGGTCACGCGCCAGCAACGCAGAGTTGTCGATCACCGTTTCATCCACATCGGTGACGATGGCCAGCTTGGAAGGATCCTTGGCCTTGGCCACAGCGGCGTCGAGCTTCTCGGTGGCGATGTTGTAAGCCTGCATCTGCAAGGCACGAACTTCCGCAGATTGCTGCTGGTAACGCAGCGCCATGGTGAACTGGTCAACCGAGCAGTCGCCCTTCTTCTCCGGGGCGCCGTCGGCCAATGCGACGGATGCAGTCAGTGCCGATACCAGGGCGATGGGCAAGCAGGCGAATCTTCTGTTCTGGGTCATGGAATGCACTCTGATGGAGGGTGGGTTGTAGCCGCCTTTCTCGAAGTTCTTCGTGACGGTCGATCAAACCAGCCCGCGCAGCGGCGCGCCGGCTGGAATTCGGAGCATGCCAGATGGCGATGGAGAGCCCGATAGTAACGAAACGGCAGCGGCCGTGGCTGCCTGACAGCGACCCGACTTGGGCCCGTGATCGCTCTGGCATGCCCAGAAACGACAACGGCCCGCAAGCGGGCCGTTGTTGAAGTGGGTCAGGTCAGCTCAGCGCTGCCAGCACCTTGGCGGTGATCTGCTCGACCGAGCCGACGCCTTCGATGGCGCTGTACTTCGGCGTGCCTTCGGCGGCCGACAGCTTCTGGTAGAAGTCCACCAGCGGTTTGGTCTGCGAGTGGTAGACCGACAGACGATGACGCACGGTGGCTTCCTTGTCGTCATCACGCTGGATCAGGTCTTCACCGGTTTCATCGTCCTTACCAGCCACCTTCGGCGGGTTGTGCTCGGTGTGGTACACGCGGCCCGAACCCGGGTGCACGCGGCGACCGGCGATGCGACCGACGATTTCTTCGTCGTCGACGGCGATTTCCACCACGTGGTCGATCTGCACGCCAGCATCTTTCAGGGCCTGAGCCTGCGGAATGGTGCGCGGGAAACCGTCGAACAGGAAGCCATTGGCGCAGTCAGGCTGAGCGATGCGTTCTTTGACCAGGTTGATGATCAGCTCATCGGAAACCAGACCGCCGGCGTCCATCACACTCTTGGCTGCCAGGCCCAGCTCGGTGCCGGCCTTGACCGCAGCACGCAGCATGTCGCCGGTGGAGATTTGCGGAATGGAGAATTTCTTGGTGATGAAACCTGCCTGAGTACCTTTGCCGGCACCGGGCGCCCCCAACAGAATCACGCGCATCGATGTGCTCCTCAAGTTCTTGGTATTGTGGACTCGCCTTGCGGGGCCAATCGCAACTGGATTTCGGCAGCCCGGCCAGGTGCCGAACTGTCAGAAGGTCGATCAAGATACACAGCGCTCCAATGCCGCACAAGCCGTTGAAAAGTCGCAGTTCGTGTCGACTTGCCGTTACGCTGGTACAGCTTGAGCGCAGCGGTGATGGCCGCGCCATCCCACCAAAGTCGAAAGCGCGCCGCACCCTGATCTATATCTGGCAATTCATCCCTGAATCAACGCTTTTGCCAGCACGATCATTCATCAATGCAGCGCGCTCGATACCGCCTCAACCTGTGTTGCGCAGCCCTGCCGCAATCCCCGCCACACTGACCAGCAACGCCTGTTCCAGAGCGCTTCCGGGCTCCTGTTCACGCTGCCGTGAGCGGGCCAGCAGCTCGGCCTGCAGCAGGTGCAGCGGGTCGAGATAAGTGTTGCGCACGGTAATGAACTCCAGGGTTTCGGGACTGTGTACCAAGAGCTGCGATTGACCGGTCAGCCCCAGCACCACCTCGCTGGCCTGCGACAATAGGTCGCGTAAATGCGCACCCAAAGGTTGCAGTTCAGGCGTCACCAGGCGCTCGTCATACAGCCTGGCGATCGACTCGTCGGCCTTGGCCAGCACCATCTCCAGCATGTCGATGCGCGTGCGGAAGAACGGCCAGTGTTCGCGCATTTCGCGCAGCAACTCGCCCTCGCCACGCTCCAGCGCATTGCGCAAAGCGGCCTCCCAGCCGAGCCAAGCGGGCAGCATCAGGCGGGTCTGGGTCCAGGCGAAAATCCACGGGATGGCGCGCAGGCTTTCCACCCCACCCTCGCGACGCTTCGCTGGCCGGCTGCCCAAGGGCAGACGGCCAAGCTCCTGCTCGGGCGTGGCCTGGCGGAAGTACTCGACGAATTGCGGATGCTCGCGCACCACGCCGCGGTAGGTGGCCACGCCATCGGCGGCCAGCTTGTCCATCTGCGCGCGCCAGCTCTTCTGCGGCACCGGTGGCGGCAGCAAGGTGGCTTCCAGCACCGCGGCCAGGTAGAGGTTGAGGTTCTGCTCGGCGATATCCGGCATGCCGAACTTGAAGCGGATCATCTCGCCCTGCTCGGTGGTGCGGAAGCGCCCGTTAACCGAACCCGGCGGCTGCGACAGGATCGCCTCGTGGGCCGGGCCGCCGCCGCGTCCTACGGTGCCGCCGCGACCATGGAACAGCAGCAGCTCGACCTCGTGCTCGCGGCAGATGCGCACCAGGCTTTCTTGGGCGCGGTACTGCGCCCAGGCGGCTGCGGTGGTGCCGGCGTCCTTGGCGGAATCCGAATAGCCGATCATCACTTCCTGCGGGCCCTGCAGGCCGGCGCGATAGTCCGGCAAACCGAGCAGCCGTTCGATGGCCACAGCAGCGTTGTCCAGGTCTGCCAGGGTTTCGAACAGCGGCACCACGCGCATCGGGCGGCGCAGCCCGGCTTCCTTGAGCAGCAGCTGCACCGCGAGCACGTCGGAGGCAGCGCCCGCCATGGAGATTACATAGGAGCCCAGCGAAGCCGCCGGCGCAGCCGCCACTTCGCGACAGGTAGCGAGCACTTCGGCCGTGTCGTCGCTGGGCTTGAAATCGGCCGGCAGCAAGGGCCGGCGACCGCTCAGCTCATCCTGCAGGAATGCCAGCCGCTGTTCTTCGTCCCAGCTGTCGTAGCGGCCCAGGCCCAGGTACTCGGTGATCTCGGCCATGGCAGAAGCATGACGGGTGGCGTCCTGGCGCACGTCGAGGCGCACCAGGAACAGCCCGAAGGTACCGACGCGACGCAGGAAATCCAGCAGCGGGCCATCGGCGATCACCCCCATGCCGCAGTCATGCAGGGAGCGATAGCAGAGCAGCAACGGCTCGCGCAGCTCGGCGTTGTCGTGCAGCACCTGCGCTGGCGGATTGACCGGCCCGGCCAGCGATTCGTGGGCCCAGGTTCGGGTGGCACGCAGCCGCTCGCGCAGTTGCTTGAGTACGGCGCGGTAGGGCTCGGCACTGTCACCTGCGCGGGCGCGCAGCTCGTCGTTGGCGCGCTGCATGGACAGCTCGGCGGCCAGGCTGTCGATGTCGCGCAGGTACAGGTCGGCGGCCATCCAGCGCGCCAGCAGCAGCACCTCGCGGGTAATCTTGGCGGTGACATTGGGGTTGCCGTCGCGATCACCGCCCATCCACGAGGCGAAGCGAATCGGGGCGGCGTCCAGCGGCAGGCGTTGCCCGGTTTCCCGCTGCAACGCCTGGTCGGCCTTGCGCATCATCGTCGGCAGCGCGTACCACAGGGAATTTTCGATCACCGCGAAGCCCCACTTGGCCTCGTCCACCGGGGTTGGCCGCACGCGGCGAATCTCTTCGGTGTGCCAGGCTTCGGCGATCAGCCGTTGCAGGCGGCTGGCGATGGCCTCGCGTTCGGCGCCCGACAGGTCGCTGTGATCCTGCTCGGCGAGCTGCGCGGATATGGCGTCGTACTTCTGAATCAGCGTGCGCCGCGACACCTCGGTGGGATGTGCGGTAAGCACCAGCTCGATATCCAGCTCGGCGACCTGTCGGGCCAGGGCTGCGGGCTCACGACCGTTGGCCCGCAGGCGCTGCAGCAACTCGTCGAACACGCGGTTTTCGAAGGGTTGCGCTTCGCCAGTGCCACGGCGGCGCACGCGGTGGTACTGCTCGGCGATATTGGCCAGGTTGAGAAACTGGTTGAAAGCACGGGCCACTGGCAACAGCTCGTCATCGTGCAGCCCGTCGAGAGTTTCGCTGAGCTGCCGTGCGCCGTCAGCCGAGCCCTGGCGCGCGGCCTTGGCGCCCTTGCGAATGCGCTCGATCTTGTCGAGAAACGCTTCGCCGTGCTGATCGCGGATGGTGGTGCCGAGCAGCTCACCGAGTTGGTGAACATCCTCGCGTAGACGTGCATCGATTTGCGTCATACCAGTCTCCCATCGCCTCTGCGTGAGCCCTCAGATTGCCCAGCCGCGAGGCGCCTGACAAGCCAGGCCATGAGCAAAGCCGCATCCGGCCCGCACAACGAGCTGCAACCGGAACGCCACCGGAGCACTCGGGTCTGTAGGAAACAACCCTGCCCCGAGGTCCCTATGAAGATTCGCCAGCTCGTCCAGCAATGGGAACAGAACGCCACCGGCCAGTTGACCAGCGCGCCTTACCAAGTGCACCTGGACGTGGAGGCCGCCGCCCGCCTGGCGGCGCTGCACCACATGTACCCCAAACGTCGCCCCGAAGAATTGCTCGCCGAACTGCTGAGCGCCGCGCTGGAAGACCTGGAAGCCAGCATGCCCTACGTGCAGGGCAGCCAGGTGGTGGCCACCGACGAGGAAGGCAATCCGGTCTATGAAGACATCGGGCCAACGCCGCGCTTTCTCGAACTGGCCCGCCACTACCGCCAGGAGCTCGACGCGGGGCAACCGCCCTCGCCAACCTGATCACTTGGTCAGATGCGTGCAGGCCAGCAGCCACGGGGCCTGCGCAGCTCTGAATGGCAACTCTCTGGTGGCACTCTGCAGTTTTTTGCTGAACGTTTCGCTAAGTGGCCAACTCACACAACTATGCCGATGCGACCACTGGTCGCCGGAGAAAAACTTACTCAGCAGCCCTACGCTCCTGAGCTCCGTCCGGCAGGTAACCATCGTGGAACCGACTGTTTTGCCAGTTATTTACCAATGGAGTTGCACACCATGACCACTAAAACTGCCCCAAATGCTCGTACCCAACTGGCCAGCTGGAAGGTCGCTGCGCTGGCCATTGGCAGCAGCCTGCTGCTGGCAGGCTGCGCTGGCAACCCGCCCAGCGAGCAGATGGCCGTGACCAAGTCCGCCGTCAATGAAGCCGTCAGCTCCGGCGGCACCGAGTTCGCCGCAGTAGAAACCAAATCCGCTCAGGACAAGCTCAAGCAGGCCGAGCTGGAAATGGTCGAAAAGAACTACGAAGAAGCCAAGCGGCTGGCTGAGCAGGCCGAGTGGGACGCCCGCGTAGCGACCCGCAAGACCCAGGCTGCCAAGGCGGACAAGGCGCTCAAGGATGCTCAGCAGGGTATCGAAGAGCTGCGTCAGGAAGGCATGCGTGGCGCCGAGCAGATGCGCCCTCAGGGTCAGCAGTAATAACGCCCGCTACCGCTTTCGCCAATTCATAGAAGGATGAACGACCATGCGTAATCAAGTGATGATTCCTGCCCTGCTGGCCCTGAGCGTCGGCCTGGCTGCTTGCGCCTCCAAGCCCAACGTCAACCTGGAGCAGGCGCGCAGCAGCTACTCCAGCCTGCAGACCAACCCGGAGTCGGTCAAAGTAGCCGCTCTGGAAACCAAGGACGCCGGTGAAGCCCTGGAGCGTGCAGAGAAGGCGTACCGCGAGAAAGAAGACGAGAAGCGCGTCGACCAGCTGTCCTACCTGGCCAACAAGCGCATCGAGCTTGCCGAACAGACCATCGCTCTGCGCACCACCGAGCAGAACCTGGAGCAGACCGGCGCCCAACGTGCCCAGGCGCGTCTGGAAGCCCGCGATGCGCAGATCAAGCAGTTGCAGGACAGCCTGAACGCCAAGCAGACCGAGCGCGGCACCCTGGTGACCTTTGGTGACGTACTGTTCGATCTGGATCGCTCCGAGCTCAAGCCGGGCGGCATGCACAACATCACCAAGCTCGCCCAGTTCCTGCAGGAAAACCCGGATCGCAAGGTGATCGTCGAAGGCTACACCGACAGCACCGGCTCGGCTCAGTACAACCAGAGCCTGTCCGAGCGCCGCGCCAACTCCGTTCGCGCCGCGCTGATCAGCCAGGGTGTCGGCCCGGAGCGCATCGTCGCTCAGGGTTATGGCAAAGAATACCCGGTTGCCAGCAACAGCGACTCGGCCGGCCGCGCCATGAATCGTCGTGTGGAAGTGACTATTTCCAACGACAACAAGCCGGTCGCCCCACGCTCGAGCATGAGCAACTAAGGCTCTGGCCTGCCTGAGGGAGTCTGCTGCGCAAGGCTACAGACTTCCTTGAATGATAAACCCCGCTCAGGCGGGGTTTGTCGTTTCAGGGGTTGCAACGCACCGCGCGCTTGGCGTCATCCACCAGTACGCCGCTGAGGCCCTTCTGCTGTAGATCGAACAGTACCAGCACGCCATCGATGCACTGCGCCACTTGGTCGGCGGGCTTCAGGCTGACCCGGTAATCCTCGCCGGGAATGGTCTTGAGCATGGTGAATTCGGCCAGCAGCAAGGCGTCTTCAGGCTTGGCGAAATGCAGGTAGCCGTAATAACCGAGCACCGCCACGGTGCCGGCGACGCTGCCGATGGCGGTGAGAATCAGAGGAATGGGGTTGGGCGCTGTCATACCGGCATCATCTCGGTGCAGGCTGCCCGGTCAGGCAGCTCGGAAAAGTGGGGATCTGCCGCGCCGCATCGCCACCGACCCGAGCCGGTGCTCAGAGGATATTGGCGTAGTCGGCTTCGATCCGATCCAGGCTCAGGTGATTGAGGAAGTTGGAAAAGCACATCCAGGCCGACAGCGAGTTGAGGTCGCGAAACTGCTGCGGTAGGTACTTGGGTGGGCTCACCAGCCCTTCATCGACCAGCTGGCGTAGCGTACGCATATCCTCGAGCGTGGTCTTGCCACAGAACAATAAAGGGATCTGTTCCAGCTTTCCTTTGCGCACCGCGAGCTGGATATAGTTGTAGATCATGATGAAACCCTTCAGATAAGAAAGGTCCTTGGTAAAGGGCAGACCGTCCGGCGCCGAGCCGCGGAAGGCACGGCTGGCGTTGCTGTAGCTGTCTTCCAGGCTGAAACCCTGCTCGCGGTAGAAATCGCAGACCTGCACGAAGTCGGCGCCCTGCTCGGCCATGTGAATGGCGCGGGTACGGTTGGTCAGCTTGCGCAGGCGACTGGGGTAGGAGGCGAAGGCGATCACTTCCATGAGAATCGCCAGGCCTTCCTGTGTGACAGTCGACGAGGGTGGCCCCTTGGCCAGAAAGGTGCAGATCGGCTGGTTCTGGCCATTCAGCGTGGTCGCCACGTGCACCAGCCCTTCGTGCACTTCCAGCGCCTTGACGTCACGCTCGTTGAACATGGCGTCAGTGCGGATCTTGATGTAGTCGGCGCCGGCCGCGGCGTCGGCAAGAATGCCGTCGGACTCGAACACACGAATGGTGTTCTCGCTCTCGCCGAATACCAGGTTCAGGCGGCTCTGCAGCAGGGCCACGGCTTCCTTGGCGCCCAGGGTTTTGGGTTCGTCCTTGAGATCACCGCGGCTGTCGATGTTGTTCAGGTAGTCGGAAAACATCAGCCCCAGATCCGCCAGGGTCGGGTCACCGGCGTGGAAGGCGTCGGACGCAGCGCCGTACAGCTCCTGGGAAATCAGCCCGAAATCCGAGGTGCCGCGCGCTTCCAGCATGCGAATCACCATGCGGTACTCGCGGCACATGCGGCGCATGATCTGCCCGACCGGGTTGAACTGACCGAGCTGGCGGGTGATGTCGCGCTCGATATTCTGGAATTCCAGCTTCTTGGCGGCCGGGTCAAAGGGCAGCGGACGGCTGTCGTAGTAGCTACGGTCGATGGCCGGCAGCTCGCGGCCCTTGTGCTTGAGAAAGGTCTGGCGAACGGAATCGTCCCATTTCACCGCATCGAGCACGCGGATTGGCGTCTGCGCCTCGACAATGCGGTCGGACAGCGCGCGCACCGCCAATTGGTAGCCGTCGAGTGCTAAGTGGCTGTTCATGGCAATCCTCTTTGCGTTGAAAATGTCAGGGCACGCTGCGCTGGTAGCGCGCCACTTCGACGAACAGGTCGGAGTTGGCAGGATCGTTCAGGTAGGCGAACACCTTGTCCAACTTGCTGGTGACCAGCACGCCCTGGCCCTGGGGCATCTGTACGTCGTTGCCGGCCAGCTCGCCCGTGGCGATGGCCTGGCGAATACGCTCAACATCCAGGTTGAAAAGCACCAGCTCGCCGGTCTGTGTCAGTTCGAAGCCGCCGATGGCGTAGTTGGCGCCCATGCGCTTGGGCAGGCCTGCAGACAGGTACCAGCGCCGCCCGTGGTGGGCCACGGTGAAGCTGTAGCTCTGCACGCTGGGCACGTTATCCGGGTTGTCGACGTAGGTGTCGGCCTTGTACAGGTTGGAGCCGGCACGGGTGATGTCCAGGTAACGCAGCTCGCCCCACTCGTCCACCCGCGACCACACGCCGAGCAGCGGAATCGGCGCCGCCTCGTTGGCCGGAATCGGCTCCCTGAAGGTCACCAGGCAGCCGCTCAAGAGCAGCAACGACAGCACCACCAATGCGCGACAGGCTTTCATCATGCTCTCCTTGAGACAGGCGTATGGCCGGCAACGACCTGATAGTCCAACCCTGCTGCGCACTGCGTCAAGCGCGCTATCTCAAGGATAGGCGCAGAATAGCGGGCAATAAAAAGCCGCCCTGAGGCGGCTCGTTCGATCCTTAGAGCCTGTTCACGATCTCGCGAGCTAGAGCGATCCAAGGCAAAAACAAGCGAGGAAGCGGAGTTTACAAGTGGTAAATGAGCATTCCGAGCTTGTTTTTAACGCAGGAGCGCCGACGCGCAGCAGATCGCGAACAGGTTCTTAGAGTTCCGGGCGCATGTGCGGGAATAGAATCACGTCACGAATCGACGGCGAATTGGTCAGCAACATCACCAGACGGTCGATGCCGATGCCCTCGCCCGCAGTCGGCGGCATGCCGTACTCGAGGGCGCGCACGAAGTCGGCGTCGAAGTGCATGGCTTCGTCGTCACCGGCGTCCTTGTCGGCCACCTGCTGCATGAAGCGCGCGGCCTGGTCTTCAGCGTCGTTGAGCTCGGAGTAGGCATTGGCGATCTCGCGGCCACCGATGAACAGCTCGAAGCGATCGGTCACGCTTGGATCATCGTCGCTGCGACGGGCCAGCGGCGAGACTTCGAACGGGTAACGAGTGATGAAGTGCGGCTGCTCCAGCTTGTGCTCGACCAGCTCCTCGAAAATCATCACCTGCAGCTTGCCCAGGCCTTCGAAGCCGAGCACCTTGGCGCCGGCTTTCTTGGCGATGGCGCGAGCCTTGTCCAGATCCTGCAGGTCAGCGGCAGTGATTTCCGGGTTGTACTTGAGGATGGAGTCGAACACCGACAGGCGTACGAATGGCTCGCCGAAGTGGAACACCTTATCGCCGTAGGGCACGTCCGTGCTGCCGAGAATGGTCTGGGCCAGCTCGCGGAACAGCTCCTCGGTCAGGTCCATGTTGTCTTCGTAGTCGGCGTAGGCCTGGTAGAACTCGAGCATGGTGAACTCGGGGTTGTGCCGGGTCGAAACGCCTTCGTTACGGAAGTTGCGGTTGATCTCGAAGACCTTTTCGAAGCCACCAACCACCAGACGCTTGAGGTACAGCTCCGGCGCGATGCGCAGGAACATGGCCATGTCCAGGGCATTGTGGTGAGTTTCGAACGGCTTGGCCGCGGCCCCCCCGGGAATGGTCTGCAGCATCGGCGT
Source organism: Phytopseudomonas straminea (assembly GCF_900112645.1). Taxonomy (GTDB): domain Bacteria; phylum Pseudomonadota; class Gammaproteobacteria; order Pseudomonadales; family Pseudomonadaceae; genus Aquipseudomonas; species Aquipseudomonas straminea. Next base: position 146,172 of record NZ_FOMO01000008.1, read on the forward strand.
TTCCACTTCCAGGAAGTTGCGCTCGGCGAGGAACTTGCGGATGTGGGCGATGACTTGGGAACGCACGCGGAAGGTGTCGCGTACTTCTTCGTTGACGATCAGGTCGACGTAGCGCTGGCGGTAGCGCTGCTCGGTATCGGTCAGGCCGTGGTGCTTGTCCGGCAGCGGGCGCAGCGACTTGGTCAGCAGGCGCACGCTGGTCATCTCGACGTAAAGGTCGCCCTTGCCGGAACGGGCCAGGGTGCCTTCGGCGGCGATGATGTCGCCCATGTCCCAGGTCTTTACCTGAGCCAGGGTTTCTTCGGGCAGGGTCTTACGGTTGACGTAGACCTGGATACGCCCGCTCATGTCCTGGATGACCATGAACGCGCCACGGTTGAGCATGATGCGCCCGGCAACCTTGACCGGAATGGCCGCCGCTTCCAGCTCTTCCTTGGTCTTGTCCACGTACTGTTTCTGCAGCTCGGCGCAGAGATTGTCGCGGCGGAAGTCGTTCGGGAAGGCACTGCCCTGCTCACGGATGGCAGCAAGCTTTTCCTTGCGCTGGGCAATCAGCTTGTTTTCTTCCTGTTGCAGTTCGTGCTGGTCGGGCTGTTGGTCGCTCATGGTCGTCTGTCTGCCTGGCGTCTGGTCACTGATTCGATGAATAAATCCGCAGGGCGCCGCTGCTCACGGGCAGCGGCCCCGGCATGGGGTGCGGGCTCAGAGGCCCTGTTTGAGGCTGGCTTCGAGGTAACCGTCGAGGTCGCCGTCGAGCACCTTCTGGCAATCGCTACGCTCGACGCCGGTACGCAGATCCTTGATGCGCGAGTCGTCGAGCACATAGGAGCGGATTTGGTGGCCCCAGCCGATATCCGACTTGCTGTCTTCCAGCGCCTGGGAGGCGGCGTTGCGTTTCTGCATCTCCAGCTCGTACAACTTGGCCCGCAGCATCTTCATGGCGGTGTCCTTGTTGGCGTGCTGGGAACGTTCGTTCTGACAGGCCACCACAGTGTTGGTCGGTACGTGGGTGATACGTACCGCCGAATCGGTGGTGTTGACGTGCTGACCACCAGCACCGGAGGAGCGGTAGGTGTCGATGCGCAGGTCGGCCGGGTTGATTTCGATCTCCACCTTGTCGTCGATCTCGGGCGAGACGAACACCGCCGAAAACGAGGTGTGGCGACGGGCGCCGGAGTCGAACGGGCTCTTGCGTACCAGACGGTGCACGCCGATCTCGGTACGCAACCAGCCGAAGGCGTACTCGCCCTTGATGTGCACGGTGGCGCCCTTGATACCGGCGACCTCCCCCTCGGACAGCTCGACGATCTCGGCATTGAAGCCGCGCTTGTCGGCCCAGCGCAGGTACATGCGCAGCAGGATGTTGGCCCAGTCTTGGGCCTCGGTACCACCGGAACCGGCCTGGATATCCAGGTAGCAATTGTTGGGGTCCATCTCGTGGCTGAACATGCGGCGGAATTCGAGCTTCTCGAGAATTTCGCGCAGGCGCTCGATTTCAGCGGCGACGTCGTCGACGGCGCCCTGATCGTTCTCTTCTACAGCCATGTCCAGCAGGTCGCGAGAGTCGGCCAGGCTGCCGGTCAGGTCGTCGATGGTTTCGACGATCTGCGCCAGGGTGGAGCGCTCACGGCCCAGGCTCTGGGCGTATTCAGGCTTGTTCCAGACGTTCGGGTCTTCGAGTTCGCGGTTTACTTCGACGAGACGATCATGCTTGTGATCGTAGTCAAAGATACCCCCGAATAGTCTGGGTGCGCTCGGACAGGTCCTTGATGCTATTCAGAATCGGGTTGATTTCCATGGCTGGCGGCACTCGCAGGTAAAACTTCGGAAAAGCCGCGGAGTATACTCGACTCAGGCTATTCTGGCAGCACGCCAGGCGGTGATCGGCCACCTGCGCACTAACGGCCCTTCTATACTCGACGGGCAGCCCGCCATCGAGCCAAGGATCTCCAGCCCCAATGCTCCGCACCCAAAGCCTGCGTAGCCACTATGCCCTGCTCACCGTGGCACTGGTCTGCCTGCTCAGCCTGCTGCTCGGCGGCCTGATCAGCCGGGATTCCAGCCAGCGCATCCGCGCAGAAATCGGCCGCGACCTGGCCGAAGTCTCCTACACCATGGTCGATCGCCTGGATCGCGACATGCAGAGCCGCGCCAGCATGCTACAGGTGATCGGCAGCCTCAGTGCCCTGCGCCACCCGGGCGACAGCCGCGAAGTACGCCGCCTGCTCGACGAGCTGCAGGGCAAGTTCCCGAGCATCGCCTGGATCGGTTTCACCGATGCCCAGGGCAAGGTACGGGCTTCCAGCGACGGCATTCTTGAAGGCGCCAGCATCGCCCAGCGGCCGGTATTTCTCGAAGGCAGCAAGGAACTGTTCATCGGCGACGTGCACGAGGCAGTGCTACTGGCCAAGCTGCTGCCCAACCCTACCGGCGAGGCGATGAAGTTCGTCGACATCAGCCTGCCGGTGCGCGATGACGCTGGCCACCTGGTCGGTGTGCTGGCCTCGCATCTGTCATGGTCCTGGGCCGACGAGGTACGCGAGGCGATCCTCAAGCCCATCGAGGAAACCCGCCAGGTGGAATTCTTCGTGATCGGCCGCGATCGCACCATCCTGCTTGGCCCCCGCGAGCTGGTCGGACAGAAACTGCATCTGCCGATGATGCAGAACCTGTCGGCCCGGCAGAGCGACTGGGCCGTTCAGCAATGGCCCGACGGCAAGCAATACCTCACCGGCCTGACAGCCAGCCAGGGCTACCTCGACTATCCGGGCCTGGGCTGGATGGTGGTGGCCCGTCAGGATCTTGAGCTGGCCGATGCGCCGGTACGGGCCATGCACCTGATCATTCTCGCCTGGAGCGTGGTGCTGGCCCTGCTGTTCGCCGCCTGCGGCTGGCTGCTGGCCAGCTACGTGACCCGCCCGCTGCGCACCATCGCCCGCGCGGCCGACCGCCTGGCCAGTGGCGAAATCACCGTGATCCCGGAAATCGGTAGTCCTCGCGAGATCGCCCGGCTCAGCCATTCCATCCGCCACCTGGTGGAAAGCCTCACCCATCAGCACGCCGAACTTGATGCGCTGGAAAACCGTGCCCACCACGACCCGCTGACCGGCCTGCCAAATCGCGCCGCGCTGGCGCGCTTTCTACCCCGGGCGCAGCAACGTAATCAGAGCGCCCAGGACGGCCTGGCGGTGCTCTATCTGGATCTAGACGGTTTCAAGCCGGTCAACGACCGCTATGGGCACGGCGCTGGGGATCAGGTGCTACGCGAGGCGGCCTCACGGATGCGTGGCTGCCTGCGCGGCGGCGACTTGGTGGTGCGCCTGGGCGGCGACGAGTTTCTGATGATCCTGCAGGTGGCTGCCGATGACGCCGCCAACCAGGCCCGGCAGATCGCCGAGCGCACGCTCCAGGCCCTGGCGGCGCCGATACATTGGGAAAGCCAGCAATTGCTGATCGGCTGCAGCATCGGCGGCGCGCTCTGGCCACAGCACGATGCGGATCTCGAAAAGGTGATGGAGATGGCCGATCAGGCCCTGTACCGCGCCAAGCAGACCGGCCGCGGCCGCGTCATGCTGCACGGCGAAGCGCCGGCGGACGAGCCGCAGTGACTCAGGACAATGCGCTGGTGTCGTTGACCAGACCGACCTGATCGCGGCCAGCCTGCTTGGCCATGTACAGGCCCTGGTCGGCAAGGTTGACCAGTTGCAGAGACGTCTGGCCGACCCGCGGCACCAGGGTGGCGACGCCGATGCTGGCGGTCAGCACCGAGTCCGGCTCTGGTTTGTGGTGGGGGATGCCGAGGTCGGTCACCGCGCGGCGTACCTTTTCGGCCAGAAGTCGCGCACCGCCAGCTGAAGTGCCGGGCAACACCATGGCGAACTCCTCGCCGCCGTAGCGTGCAGCCAGGTCGGTAGAGCGGCTACAGCTACCGCGTAGCGCGGCTGCTACACGGCGCAGAGCATCGTCACCGGCCACATGACCGAAATGATCATTGAAGCTCTTGAAGAAGTCGACGTCGATCATCAGCAGCGACAGCGCAGTCTGCTCGCGGGTCGCACGGCGCCATTCCATCTCCAGGTACTCATCGAAATGGCGACGATTGGACAGCCCGGTCAGGCCGTCGGAGTTCATCAGCCGCTGCAGCACCAGGTTGGTTTCCAGCAGTTGCTGCTGGCTTTCACGCAATGCGCGGTAGGCTTCGTCGCGCTGCAGAAGGGCCATGTAAGAGCGCGAGTGATAGCGAATACGAGCCACCATCTCGATGGTATCAGGCAGCTTGACCAGGTAATCGTTGGCGCCGGCGGCGAATGCCGAGCTCTTTACCGTGGCATCGTCCTTGGTCGACAGCACGATGATCGGCACATCGCGCAACGCCGGGCGCGCACGGTATTCGCCGAGCAGGGTAATGCCGTCGACACCGGGCATCACCAGATCCTGCAGAATCACCGTCGGGCGCAGCTGCTCGGCCACGGCGATGGCCTGAGTCGGGTCGGAGCAATAGTGGAAATCGATGCCCTCCTCGCCCAGCAGCTCACGACGAACCGCCTCCCCGATCATCGCCTGGTCATCGACCAGCAACACCATGACCGCGCCGTCCTTGCGTGAGCCGAATTCTTCCATGGATTGGGGTGGGACTTGCATGTTGGTCTCCGGACCGGTTGAAGGCAGGCCTCTGGTGAGTGGCGGTTAGTCTATCAGCCAAACAGTTCGACGATGCGTGGTGCGATACGCTCCAGCGTGAGTATTTCGTTGGCCGCCTGCAGTTCGGCGGCGGCCTTGGGCATGCCATACACCGCGCAACTGGCCTGGTTCTGGGCGATGGTGGTGAAACCACGGTTGCGCATGTTCTTCAAACCTTGGGCACCGTCGCGGCCCATGCCGGTGAGCAGCACGCCAATGCCCTCGCCCGTCCAGTGCTCGACCAAGCTGTCAAAAAACACATCGATGGAAGGCCGGTATACGTGGCTGCGCGGCTCCGCGGTGTAGGTCAGGGTGCCGTTGCGCTGCAGGCGCATATGGTTGTTGGTACCGGCCAGCAACACCAGGCCCGGCTGCGGTTGCTCACCATCGCGAGCCAGGCGCACCGGCAGGGCCGACTCACCTGCCAGCCATTCGGCCATGCCGGCAGCGAACACTTCGTCGACATGCTGCACCAGCATCACTGCAGCATTGAAGTTACGCGGTAATTGCTTGAGCAGCACGGCCAGCGCCGCCGGCCCGCCGGCCGAGGCACCGATAGCCACCAGGCGGCGGGCGGCTGTGTTAGCTGGCGCAGTTGCCGCGGCGATCGGCTTGCGGTTGCTACTCTGGCCGATCAGCCAGCCGATGTTCTGGATCTTGCGCAGCAGCACCGCAGCTTCGCTACTTTGCCCGCCAAGCGAAGGGGTGTTGACGGCATCCAGAGCACCATGCCCCATGGCTTCGAACACGCGGTTGACGTACTGCTCGATATCCACCGAGACGATCAGTACCGCGCAGGGCGTCTGCGCCATGATCCGCCGCGTCGCCTCGACACCGTCCATGACCGGCATCAGCAAGTCCATCAATACCAGATCCGGCGTGTCAGCCTGGCAACACGCCACGCCCTCGGCACCGTTGCCCGCCACCCAGACGATACGATGCGCCGGCTCCTGGGCCAACGCGCGGCGAATGGCCTCCACCGCGAGCGGCATGTCGTTGACGATCCCGATCCTCATTCGTGTGGTTCCCCTACCAGGTCAACCACGGCGTCGAGTAACGCCTCGTCATGGAAACTGGCCTTGGCAAGATAATAGTCGGCCCCGGCATCCAGTCCACGCCGGCGGTCTTCTTCCCGATCCTTGTAGGACACCACCATCACCGGCAGCGACTGCAGGCGGCTGTCGCGGCGTACCAGGGTGACCAATTCGATGCCGTCCATGCGTGGCATGTCGATGTCAGTTATGAGCAAATCGAAGTGCTCGGCGCGCAGCGCGTTCCAGCCGTCCATGCCATCCACTGCCACCGCCACGTCGTAGCCGCGCGACAGCAAAAGCTTGCGTTCCAGCTCGCGCACGGTCAGCGAGTCGTCGACCACCAGCACGCGCTTGCGCTTGCTGCCGGACAGTTGCCGAGCGTTGCGGTCGACCCGTTCCAGGCGCCCGCTGCCGAGCAGCTTGGCCACCGAATGCAGCATGTCCTCGACATCGAGAATCAACACCGGAGTGCCGTCGTCCAGCAGGGCGCCGGCGGATACGTCCTGCACCTTGCCCAGGCGCGCGTCCAGCGGCATCACCACCAGGGTGCGTTCGCCGATGAAGCGCTCGACCACCAGACCGAACAGGCTGTCGCGGTCGCGGATCAGCACCACGGGGATGCCGTTGTCGCTGGGCTTGCCTTCCGGACGCTGGAGAATCTGGCTGGCGGCGATCAGGCCGACGTGCTGGCCCTCGCTCCAGAAGTGCTGACGACCTTCGAGCTGAACGATGTCCTCGGCCTGCAGACGGGTCATGCGTTCAATATGGGCGAGCGGCAGCGCGTAGGCTTCGCCGCCCACCTCGACCACCAGGCTGCGCACCACCGACAAGGTCAGCGGCACTTCCAGGTGGAAGGTCGAGCCCTTGCCGTGGCGCTGCTGCATGCGTACGCCGCCACGCAGCTGCCGCACCATATGTTGTACGGCGTCCAGGCCAACACCACGGCCGGACACCTCGGTAACCTGATCGCGCATGCTGAAGCCAGGCAGGAACAGGAAAGCCAGCAGTTCGTCTTCGGTCAGCTGCTGGCCAGTCTGCTCGGTGGCGAAACCGCGGCTGATCACCGCCTGGCGCAGCTTCTCGAGATCAACGCCGCCGCCATCGTCGCGCAGCTCGAGCAACAGCATGCCGGCATGGTGACGGGCACGGATCAGAATCTGCCCTTCGGCCGGTTTGCCCTGAGCCAGGCGCCGCTCGGGCGTCTCGATACCGTGGTCCAGAGCATTGCGTAGCAGATGGGTGAGCGGCGCTTCGAGGCGTTCAAGCACATCGCGGTCGACCTGGCTGCTCTCGCCTTCGACCACCAGGCGCACCTGCTTGCCAAGCGAGCGGGATAGGTCACGCAGCATGCGTTCCTGCCCGGCCAGCACATCGGCGAATGGACGCATGCGCGAGGCCAGCGCAGCGTCGTAGAGCGACTGGGCGCGCTGTCCACCCTGCCAGCCGAAGTCGTCCAGGTCGGTCATGTGCTGAACCAGCAGCTGCTGGCACTCGCCAAGCGCTTGGCGAGTTTCCTGCAGCATGGCCTCGGCCTGGGCATCCACAGCGCCCTTGGGCAACGCTTCGCGTGCCATATCCAGTGCGCGGCGGGCTGTGGCCTGCAGACGTTTCAGGCGCTGCAGGCTGTCGCCCAGGGGTTTGATGCGCTGGAATTCCACCAGGGATTTGCTGGAGATATCCAGCAGGTGATCGAGTCGTTCGGCACTGACCCGCAGAATCCGAGCGCGGCCCTCGCCTGCAGGCTCGCTGGGTTCCGGTTTGGCAGGCGGCAGTGCAACGGGCGGCTCGACAACAGGTGCTTTAACTGACGACTCGGATGGCGCAATGGCGGCAGCAGGCTCCGCAACAGGAGTTGATGCTTGCACCGGCGCCGCAGACGGAGCCGGGAGCCCGCGCGCCAATGCGCCCAGGCGCGCCACCAGGGCGTCGATACCAGGATCGACCGCACCGGGCTGAAGCGGCGTGCCAAGCCCAAGCAGAATATCGGCGCCCTGCAGCAAGGCGTCGATGTGCTCAGGGCTGAGCAGCAGGCGGCCTTCCTGGGCTTCGACCAGGCAATCCTCCATGACGTGGGCGACCTTGACCCCGGCATCCAGGCCGACGATACGTGCCGCCCCCTTGAGCGAGTGGGCCGCGCGCATGCAGGCCTCGAGGCTGCTGGCATGCCGTGGGTCACGCTCGAGCACCATCAGGCCGCTGTTGAGCACCTGGGTCTGGGCCTCGGCTTCAAGCTTGAACAGCTCCAGCAGTGATGCGTCGCGCATCTGATCGGGTGTCATCCGAGACTCCTGGCGATGGTCTGCTGCACGAGCTGTTCGTCGAGCAGGGTCACGCTACGGCCTTTCCATTGCAACACGCCCGCCGCGAACCGGCGGCCCACCGGTACGCTGCCAGCGCCGGACTCGACGATCTGGCCGACGGCGATCGCCTCGATGCCCTCGACCTCGTCGACCGGAATCACCACCGGCCCGTCCGCCAGGTTGAAGATCAGCATACGCGGCACCACGCGGCGCTCGCTTACCGCCTCGCCGGGCTCGAGCCCGAGCATTTCGCCCAGGGAAAAGCACGCCACCAGGGCGCCGCGAACGTTGGTCACGCCGATCAGCCCCAGCGAGCGCTGGTGCGGCAGGGAATGGATCGGCGTACTGGCGGCGACTTCGCTGAGCGCCCGGGTCGGCAAGGCCAACCAGGCATCACCCAGACGGAACAGCAGCAGCGAACGGCGCTCGCTGTCGTCCTGTTCGACCCATTCCTCATCGGGCTGGGCGTCGCTGCGCTGCAGCGCGAAGCGGTCAAGCAGTCGAGTAGCCAGTTCGGCGTGCACTTCGCAATTGCGGCAGTGGATATGTTTGACCAGGCGTTCGCAGGACTTGTCGCCCTGCACGCCGATGCGGTTCCAGCAGTCGTCGACGGCATCGCGCTCGGCATCGCTCAGCGGCAGCAAGTTATCGCTCATCACGGCTCACTCCACGGCCCGCTCGCTGTTGCAGGCGCTTGGCACCGGCCAAGTCGCCACCGGCGGCGAGCAGCGCCGACAGGTGCGCCAGGGCCTCGGCATGGGTCGGCGCCAGGTAAAGGGTTTTGCGGTAATAGGCCTGGGCTTCGCTGCGGCGCCCGGCCACATCGCTGAGCAACCCTAGCCAGTAAAACACCTGGGCGTCTGGCCCATGGGCGGCGAGGTAGCGCTCACAGGCGGCGCGCGCTTCGTCACTGCGCCCGGCATTGGCGAGGGCGGCAATTTCCTCCAGTGCGCTATCGGCAACGACCGCAGCAGGTGCAGGCGCCGCGGGCGGCGTGCGAATTACCGCAGCAGGCACCCGGGCAGCCGAGCGCGGTAAAGGCGCTGTTCTGGGCGCAGGCTTCGCCGGAACTTGAAGGCTTGGCGCTGGCGACTGCACTGGCCGCGCGGCCTGACGACGAAATACAAACGCCAGCGGAATACTCAACGCCTGCATGCCGATCTGGCTGAACAGGCTGGCCTCGGCGGGGCCGATGAACATTGCACCGTCATTGCGCATTAGTCGCTGCAACACACTGGCTACCGCATGTTGGGTCGGTCGGTCGAAATAGATCAGCAGGTTGCGGCAGAACACGAAATCATAGGGCGCTTCGCCGGCCAGCAAGCCGGGCGCCAGTAGATTGCCAGCCAACAGGCGCACCTTGCGTCGTACCTCAGTGCGCAGCTCGAAGCCCTCTGGGGTTTCGCTGAAATGACGATCACGAAAGCTCAGGTCGTCGCCACGAAAGGAATTGCGGCCATACAGGGCCCGCTCGGCTCTCTGCAGGTTGACCTCGCTGATGTCCATGGCATCGATGCGAAAGCCGTCGCCTGGCACACCGGCATCAAGCAGTGCCATGGCGATCGAATAGGGCTCCTCGCCGGTTGAGCATGGCAGGCTGAGGATGCGCAGCGGCCGGGCACCAGCCAGTTGCACGCAGCGCTCACGGGCCAGGCTGACCAGCGCGACGAAGGATTCCGGGTAACGGAAGAACCAGGTTTCCGGCACCACCACCGCCTCGACCAGCGCCTGCTGCTCACTGGCCGACCCCTGCACTTTCAACCAGTAGGTATCCTCGTCGCCACAGCTCAGTGCCGCGATACGCTGACGAACCGCACGCTCGATCACCACCTGACCGACTGATTCGGCATCCAGGCCGATAAGGCCGTGCAGGAGCCGTTCAAAACGCGCGCTCATCGACCGCCCTCCGCAAGCGGCGCGTACAGTAACTCGCGGACCGGCTCGTCGAGCAGGTCCGCGACCCGAACCCACTGCACCAGGCCCTGCTCGGACTTGAGGACCGGGCCCAGATACCGGGCGTTCGGCAGGTCGACGCCGCTGTCCACAAAGGACTCGGCAGGGCTGCGCAGGGTGTCACTGGCCTGCTCCAGAATCAGGCCCAGCCAGCGGGTCTGATAATGCACGACGACCAAGCGGGTGCTGGTGCGCACCACTGCAGGCTGCCCTAGCGCCTGGGCAGCCAGGTCGATCACCGGCACGGGTGTGCCGCGAAACACGAACAATCCAGCCACCCACGCCGGTGCGGCGGGAATCTGCTTAAAGCGGCGCAACGGCAACACTTCGACCACCTCGTGAACGTCCAGGGCGTAGCGGTCGCTGCCCATGCTGAACAGCAGGAACAGTTGTCCCGGACTACGCCGCCCCGGCGAAGACCTGCCTGCCTCGGTCATTGATTCAGACCTTGAAGCGGCTGACGCCGGTGCGCAGACCGTTCGCCACGAGATTGAGGTCGTCGATGGAGGCGCTGGCTTGGCGCAGCGACTCGACGGTCTGCGACGAGGCCTCGCTGAGCTGCACCAGCGCCTGGTTGATCTGCTCGGCACCGGTGGACTGCGCCTGCATGCCTTCGTTGACCATCAGCACGCGCGGCGCCAGCGCCTGCACCTGATGAATGATCTGCGCCAACTGCTCACCAACTTGCCCCACCTCGGCGATACCGCGGCGTACCTCCTCGGAGAAGCGGTCCATGCCCATCACACCGGCGGATACTGCCGACTGGATCTCACGCACCATTTGCTCGATGTCGTAGGTGGCCACCGCCGTCTGATCAGCCAGGCGGCGCACTTCGGTGGCGACCACCGCGAACCCCCGCCCGTACTCCCCGGCCTTCTCCGCCTCGATGGCCGCATTGAGCGACAGCAGGTTGGTCTGGTCCGCCACTTTGACGATGGTGGTGACCACATGATTGATGTTGCCAGCCTTCTCGTTGAGGATCGCTAGCTTGGCGTTGACCAGCTCGGCGGCGCTCATGACCTGGTGCATGGTGTCTTCCATGCGCGCCAAGCCGAGCTGGCCGGCACCGGCCAGGGTCGAGGTTTGTTCGGCGGCGCCGGAAACCTCGGTCATGGTGCGCACCAGGTCCCGGGACGTAGCAGCGATTTCCCTAGAGGTGGCACCGATTTCCGTAGTGGTGGCAGCCGTTTCGGTGGCCGTAGCCTGCTGCTGTTTGGAGGTAGCGGCGATCTCGGTCACCGAGGTGGTGACCTGCACGGCCGAGCGCTGCGCCTGGGCGACCAGCGCTTTGATTTCTTCTGCCATACCGTTGAAACCGGTTTCGATAGCGCCGAACTCGTCGCGACGGCCCAGATTCAGCCGCGCGGTCAGATCGCCACTGGCCAATGTCTGCAGGGTGTTGACCACCTGTTGCACCGGGCGGGTAATCGCCTGCATCAGGAAGTAGCCGCACACGAATGCGACGATGATCGCCAACAGCACGGAAATTGCCATGCTCAGCTCGGCGCGGTTGACTGCCGACACGATGTCGCCCGCAGAGGAATAAGCCACATCGCGATTGAGTTCGATCATCGAGGTCAGCTGCGTGCGGCCTTCGTTCCAAGTATTGGTGAGCTGACCGTTGAGCTGTGCCTCGGCGTCGGCCTGACGCCCCAGGTCATAGAGGTCGAGGACTTCAGCCTGCTGCTGAATGAACAGATCTCGGGTCTTTTCGAACGCCTCGAGTGCGCTTCGGTCGGCGTCATCGCGGATGGTGGCGCGGTAGTCAGTGAGGGACGCAGCCAGTTTGTCGTTAGCCCCCTTGATCAGTTGCTTGTCCGCGTCGGCGAGGCTGTGCACTTCACGCAAGCTGACCTGAACGATGGTCTGGTGAAACATGTCCGTCCAGCCGCTGCGCACCTGAGTAATCTGGAACATACCGGGCATGGCGTCGTCCAGCAGGCGAGTAGCGCCTTCCTCGACCTTCAGCAGGCGCTCGAAGGATGACACCGCCATCAGCACCATGATCGCGATGATGACCGCAAAACTTGCCTGGATACGCTGGCGAACAGTCCAGTTCTTCACATTCAACCCCATCTGCCGATATTACTGATCCGCCGCAGGGCAGCGCCTCCAGCTCATCCTGCCGGACTCTAGGGGCGTTGCGAGTGCAGCGCAAGCGAGACCGGACCTATTCACTGTAGAACAGGCACCCGGACATGAAGAGGGAGAACGCGGACAGCTGCCGGGCGGCACGAGGCCACCGGCAGTCATAGTGCGAGGGGATTAATTGAGGTCTTGGCGAACCTGGGCTTCCAGCTCGGCTTTGAGGGCCGGGTCGAGCTTGAGGTGGCGGGCCAGCTCGTCCAGATAGGCGCGCTCCATGAAGTGCTCCTCGTCGACCATCAGCACACTGGCCACGTACATCTCCGCGGCCATTTCCGGCGTACTGGCGGCGCGCGCCACCTCGGCCGGGTCCAGTGGTTTGTTCAGTTCGGCGTGAAGCCAATGTTGAGTTTCGCTGTCGCTGGCCAGCTTGCTGAACTCGCCCTCGATCAGCTCGCGCTCGCGTTCGTCGACATGACCGTCGGCCTTGGCTGCAGCCACCAGCGCCTTGAGGATGCCCTGGCTGTGCAGCTCCACCTCGGGCGCCGGCAGTCGATCGATGGTCTGCGGCTCACCCTTGGGAGCGCCCGCCTGCTTGGCCTGCCAGTTGCCGTAGGCCTTGTAGGCGATCACTCCCAGGGCGGCCAGGCCGCCATAGATCGCCACCTTGCCACCGACCTTGCGGACGCGCTTATTGCCCAGCAGCATGGCCAGCGCCGCACCGCCGCCAGCGCCCTTGAGCATCGAGCCCAGATCGCTACCACCACCAGAGGATTTGCCAGAAGCGCCGCCAAGCAAGCCGCCCAGGGCGTCGCCCAGGCCGGATGAGGATTTACCAGCGGTTTTCTGTTGCAGCAATTGCTGCCCGGACTTGAGCAGTTGATCGAGCAAGCCACGCGTATTCATGGACGTCTCCAAGGATTCGGAACGGATGAATCTACTGCGAAGCCTGGCCGCCGTCGGTTACAGATTGCGTCAGGATATTGCGCGAACGGCCGGCACCCGCAGGTCGATAGACAGATGACCTACAGGCAACGTTCAGCGCGGCGATAGGGCGCGTGGTGATGCGATCAGCGCGGCGCCAGGTGCGAGATAAGCAACTGTACGGACTCCTGGCCGCGAAACTCGTTTACATCGAGTTTGTAGGCCAGTTCGACCCAGCGCACGGTGGGGTTGGGCCACACTTCGCGGTCGACGCCAAAGGCGATGCCGTCGAGCTGAACGCTACCGCACTCGCTCTTGAGCACCACCTTGAGGTGACGCTCGCCGACGATGCGCTGCTGCACCAGTTGGAAGGCGCCGTGGAACAGCGGCTCGGGGAAATGCTGACCCCAGGGGCCGGCATTACGCAATTCACGGGCCAGCGGCAGGTTGAATTCGTCGATACTCAGCACACCATCGGAAAGCAGCCGACCGGTCAGGTCGTCCTCGCAGAGCTGGCGGCGTACTTCGTCGTCGAAGGCCCTGGCGAAGGTCTCGAAGTGTTCGGCCGGCAGCGACAGGCCGGCGGCCATGGCATGGCCGCCGAACTTGCTGATCAACCCTGGGTGACGCGAGGCCACGGCGTCCAGTGCATCACGGATATGAAAGCCCGGCACAGAACGCGCCGAGCCCTTGAGCATGCCCTCCCCGGCATCGGCGAAGGCGATGGTCGGGCGGTGGTAGCGCTCCTTAAGGCGCGAGGCGAGGATGCCGATCACGCCCTGGTGCCAGTCGGCTTCGAACAGGCACAGGCCGAACGGCAGATTTTCCAGCGGCAGGTCCTTGAGCTGGGCCAGGGCCTCACGCTGCATGCCCTGCTCGATGGCCTTGCGGTCCTGGTTGAGCTGGTCGAGCTGCACGGCCATGTCGCGGGCCAGGGCTTCGTCTTCACAAAGCAGGCACTCGATGCCCAGGCTCATGTCATCCAGACGCCCGGCCGCATTCAGGCGCGGCCCCAGGATGAAACCGAGGTCGGTGGAGGTGATGCGGGCGTGCTGCTTGCCGGCCACTTCCAGCAGCGCGCGCAAACCCGGCCGGGCGCGGCCGGCGCGGATGCGCGCCAGGCCCTGGTGCACCAGGATGCGGTTGTTGGCGTCCAGCGGCACCACGTCGGCGACGCTACCCAGGGCCACCAGATCGAGCAGCTCGCCCAGGTTCGGCTCGGGCCGCTCGGTGGTGAACCAGCCCAGCTCGCGCAGCCGCGCACGCAGCGCCAGCAGCACATAGAAAATCACCCCGACGCCAGCCAGGGACTTGCTCGGGAACGTGCAGCCCGGCTGGTTGGGGTTGACGATGGCATCGGCCGCCGGCAATTCGTGGCCCGGCAAATGGTGGTCGGTAACCAATACCTTCAGCCCGGCCGCCTTGGCCGCCGCCACGCCTTCGATGCTGGAGATGCCGTTATCCACAGTAATCAGCAGGTCGGGCTCGCGGCTCAGCGCCACGGCGACGATTTCCGGGGTCAGGCCGTAGCCGTACTCGAAGCGGTTGGGCACCAGGTAATCGACGTGAGCGGCGCCCAGCATACGCAGGCCGAGCATGCCGACGCTGCTGGCGGTGGCGCCATCGGCATCGAAGTCGCCGACGATCAGCATACGCTGGCGTTGCTGCAGGCCCTTGACCAGCAACTCGACCGCCTCCTCGATACCTTTGAGCTGGGTGAACGGGATCAGCCGCGCCAGGCCCTTTTCCAGCTCCACTGCCGAACGCACCCCACGTGCTGCATAAAGGCGGGTCAACAGGGGCGGCAGATTGCCCAGGTCGGGCAGTGAATCGGGAAGCGGGCGGGACTCGATACGCATGGACGTGATTTTCTACTCGTGCGGTTGACTCGGGGGCCGATGCCCGGCGGTGCCGGGCCGGTTTGCATCAGTTGCTCAGTTCGCGCTCGCCGGCCAGCCATTCCACCGGGATTTCGTGCTGGCCGCGCTCGTCGGTGACGAACAGCTCGCCGTCGCTGATCATCACGCTCCAGGAGAGCGAACGAGGCAGATCCTGGGACAGTTCGGCCAACGCCTCCTGACCGAGGGCCACGACATTGATGTTCTTCAGGCTGCGCACCGGGTCCAGGCATTTGCTCTGCCAGACGCGCAGGTTGCCATAGGCCACCAGGCTGAATTTCTCGGTGCGCCGCGAGCACCAGGTGATGCGCTCGCTGTCCGGCTGGCCGACTTCGATCCAGTGCAGCACACGGCCATCCAGGCTCTTTTCCCACAGCGCCGGCTCGTCGACGTCCGACAGGCCACGGCCAAAGGCGAGGTTTTCCTGATAGAACAGCGCATAGGCGATCAGCCGCGACGCCAGGCGCTCCTCGGTTTCCGAGGGATGGCGGGCCACGGTGAAGCGCAGGCTTTCATAGATGTTGCGGTCGATATCGGTGAGGTTGAGATCGACTTTGTAGGTCGTGGACGGCAGGGCCATGGCGAACTTCTTGGAATCGGGGAAAAGTGCGCCAGTCTATCAGCCCGGCCAGGAGCATGGGCAGCGCGCTGCCCAAAGGAAGCGCCTGCCCTGCTCGCTCGATCAGCTATCCGATTTCCAATCCGGGTAACGGCGCTCCGCCGGCGCCGGCGGGAAGTATTGGTACAGCCAGGTTTCGCTGAGCACTTCCTTGTTGTCGACGCGGCGCAGGTAGGCGCGCATGTTCACCGGCTCGACGCTGTCGCTGGTGGGGAACCAGTCGAACTGCGCGCGGAAGCCTTCGATCTCCGGGTACAGGGCCAGGATGCTGAAATCCTTGGCCTCGCCATGGGAAGCCTCGACCACCACCTCGACCTGAGCCTTGGCATCCATCTCTGCCAGCGGGCCGCCGGCGAAATCGATGGCGAAACGCCGCGCCCATACTTTCGGCCAGTGCTCGCCCGGCGCCCAGCCAAGGGTGAAACCGCCCATGCCGGAGCGCGTGCCATGCACCTGAGCCAGGGTCGGTTTGACCGGCGGCAGCGCCGCCCAGTGCAGTTTGTAGCCGAAGTTCAGCGAGGTGCCGGGCTCGATGGTCTGCTTGGGATTCCAGAAGCAGACGATGTTGTCCATGGTTTCGCCGGTGGTGGGAATCTCCAGCAGGTCGATGCTGCCCTCGCCCCACTGGGTGGTCGGTTCGACCCACAGGCTCGGGCGGCGGCTGTACCACACCACGGTGTCCTGGTAGGACTTGAAGTCGTGGTCGAACTGCACCAGGCCGAAGCCTTTCGGGTTGGTATCGGCGAAAGCGTTGAACTGCAGTTTTTCCGGGTTGTTGAGCGGCCGGCAGACCCACTCGCCGTTGCCGCGCCACATGGACAGGCGATCGCTGTCGTGGATCGCCGTGGCGATGAAGTCGCACATGCGCCGCTCATGGCCACCGCACGAGAACATGCTGGTCATTGGCGTGATGCCCAGCTGCTTGATGGCCTTGCGGGCGTTGATGTGGGCGTCGATATCCATCACCACGCGGTCTTCCAGGCAGTCGATATCGAAGCGGAAGGCGCCAGTGGCGCTCGGCGAGTCGAGCAATGCGTAGAGCACGAAGCGGCTGGCATCCTTGGCCGGGGTCTCGAACCAGAACTCGATGAAGTCCGGGAATTCTTCCGGCTTGTCGCTGAAGGTGTCGATAGCCATGCCGCGGGCCGAGAGGCCGTACTGGCCGGTGTTGTCCACCGCGCGGAAGTAGCTGGCACCGAGGAACGAGACGATGTCGTACTTGGCGATGTTCGGTTGCTTGAACACCTTGAGGCCTGCAAAGCCCAGGTCACCCTTGAGCTGCGACACGTCCACCCCGCTCTTGCCGTATTCGAACAGCTCGGGGCGGAAGTGCACCTCGCGGGCCTGACGAGTCTTGGGGTCGACGGCGTGCATGCGCACTGGCTGGCGAAAGCCCATGCCGACGTGGAAGAACTGCACGTCGAGCTGGCCGCCCAACTCGTTCCACAGCGAGTGCGCCGGGTCGTACTGGATGGCGTTGAACTGCTGGGGCGTGAGTTCGGCGAGGGTCTTGGGCAGCACCTCGGCGGTGCTCTTGTAGGCCTGGCCGGCCATGCTCTTGGCGCGCGCCTGCAGTTGCTTGAAGTCGAAGGGCTCGGCCTCGCCGTCGGCGGTCTTGGCGAAGCTGTGCAGGCTGAACAGGCTGGCCGGCAAACCACTGGCGGCGGCCATCATCATCGAGGCTTTGAGGAGGTCACGTCTATGCATGGGCATCCCTGAATCGGTAAGGAATCTAGGCACCGCCCCTGCAGGGCGATGGAAAAATACCTACAACAGATAGCCCTACCCGCCACATGGTTCCGCGCCGAATGTGCAACCGCCGCGAAACACCATCAGCGGCACAAGCGAAACGCTAACGTGCCGCCTTAAGCAGGTTGCGAATGGCCTTGCGATCGCGCTTGCCGTCGCGCTTGTCGAGCAGGTCGAGAAAGGCGAAGGAATCGAGGCCGTTGAGGGTGGTCTTGGGGCTGACGATCTTGCGCTTGGGGTTGGCGCCGTGTTCGAGCAGCAGTTTCACCAGCACCGGCTCGTCATAGAGGATGGCGCCATTGAGGGCGGACAGGCCCATCTGGTCCGGCTCGTCGACCGGGCAACCAGCCTCCAGCGCCTGTTTCATCTGCTTCAGCGCCATGGCCTTGCGCGCCTCGGACTCGCCGTAAGCGGCGGCCATCAGGGTCAGGGTCGGCGCCTGCATGCCGGCATTGCCGAGCACGCAGCCGCGCTCGTCCATCGGCTGCAGGCCGTGGTCTTTCTGTACGTCTTCGGCGTGGGCTGCGCCAGCGACTAAAAGACAAAGAATCAGAACCCTAAACTGCATAGCGTTTCTCCAGCGTGCTGTAGCCCATACCTACACCTTTATTGACCTTGAGCTGCACGGCAACACGCTCCTTGAGCGCCTCGACGTGGCTGATCACGCCGATCATCTTGCCGCTGGCGTTGAGATTGTCCAGGGCATCGAGGGCCACCTCCAGGGTTTCGCCGTCCAGAGTGCCGAAGCCTTCGTCCAGGAACAGCGAGTCAATGCGCGTCTTGTGGCTGACCAGATCGGAAAGCGCCAGGGCCAGCGCCAGGCTGACCAGAAAGCTCTCGCCACCGGACAAGGTGCGGGTGTCGCGCGCCACATCGCCCTGCCAGGTGTCGATGACTTCCAGCTCCAGCTCGCCGAGGGATTTGCGCGCCAGCTGGTAACGGCCGTGCAGACGCTGCAACTGCCCATTGGCCAGATGTACCAGGTGGCCGAGGGTCAGGCCCTGGGCGAAACGCCGGTACTTGGCGCCATCAGCCGAGCCAATCA
The DNA here is from genome assembly GCF_900112645.1 of Phytopseudomonas straminea. Taxonomy (GTDB): domain Bacteria; phylum Pseudomonadota; class Gammaproteobacteria; order Pseudomonadales; family Pseudomonadaceae; genus Aquipseudomonas; species Aquipseudomonas straminea. The sequence goes on from NZ_FOMO01000008.1 coordinate 164,459, forward strand.
GGCTGTTGAGCTGTTGCCAGCTGTCGTACTCGCCCTGCTGCCGGGCGATGGCTTCGAACAGCGCCTGCTGGTTGAGGCGGCGCTGATCGTCGCCCTGCAACAGCCCGCGAATCTCGCCCTGGCGCTGGCCAAGTTGCTTCAAGATCGCCTGCAGACTCTGCAGATGCTCATCCAGATATGTGGCGCTGTGCTCGGTCTGCGGCTCGGCGCGCAACGCGGCCAGTTGCGCCTGGGCAGAGGCCTGCAGGGCACGCGCTTCGGTCTGAGCTTTCTCCAGGCGCTGCTTGAGCGCCAGCAGCTGTTCGCGCTGTTCGTCATCGAGAGCGGCACCTAGAAACGCTGCCTCGTCGGCGAACGGGCTGCCGGCCAGTGCCGTTTGCCACTGCTGCGCCGCAGCCTGCTCGGCCTCAAGCAGCGCCTGATGCTGGCGAGCGATGCCGTCCAAGGTGATGCGCAGTTCCAGGCAACGCCGCTCGGCGCTCTCCCAGTTGGCCTGGGCCGCTTCGAGACGGGCCGCGGCCTGCTCCATCAGCTCGGTGGCAAACGGCTCGCCCTCTGCCTCCCGCCAGCGGGCCTGCCACTGCTGAGCCTGTTTGTCGGTCTCGCCGGCCTGGTGCTGCAACGCCGGCAGTTGCTGGGCCAGCGCCTGGCGCCGCTGCTGGGTTTCCTGCCAGCAGTTAGCCTCGGCCTGGCGGGCAGCCAACCAGGCGGCGCCGTCCTGCGGCAGTTCATGGCCGAAGGCCGCGAGTTGCGTGGCCAGGTCGCTTTCGATTGCGCTCAGGCGCTCACCCTGGGCAACCAGTTGCTCGTCCAGCGCCTGCTGGGCGGCCTGCGCCAGATCGCGCTCATGTTCGATGGCGGCCTGCTGATGTTGGGCCGCCTGGTGTTTCTGGCTGGCCATATTGGCGGCCTGACGGGCTCTTTCTAGCTCGATCTTGAGGCCGTCGAGTGCTTTGAGCGTGGCGTTGATCTCGACGTGCTCGCTGAGCTGGCGGGTTTGTGCGGCCGCGAGTGCCTGCTCGTCTTCAGGCAGCGGATCGAGGGTTTCGCCCAGGCGCTGCCAGGTGGCGGCCAGGGCATCGAGCTGACGCTGCAGATCCTGATCCTGCTCCTGGCTCTGGCCAACCTGGGTTTGCAGGGCAGCGACCTGGCTGCCGAGCTGCTGGCCCTGCTCGGTCAGGGCTTCCAGCGTTTGCCGCGCCTCGTCACGCTCACGCTGGGTAGCCGACACGTCCAGCGCCTGATAGGCGGCGATGGCCGGATGCTCGGTGGCGCCGCACAGCGGACAGGGCTCATGGGCCTGCAACTGCGCGCGGTAGGTTTCCAGGGCGCGGATGCGCTGTTCCTGCTCCAGCAGCTTTTCCTGATCGACCAGGCGCTGCTTGACCTCGCGATAGCGCTCGCGCAAGACCCCACGCTCGGCCTCCTTTTCAGCCAGGCTTTGCTGCTGGCGGGCCAGGTTGGCCGCGGTGCGCTGGCGCTGCTGATTCAACTGACTGCGCCGCTCGGCCAGCTGCGCGAGTTGCTCAAGGACGCTGCCGCGGGCGTGCACCTGCTGCCAATGCTCACGCCACTGCGCCTCGCTGCGACCGGCCAACGCGGCTTGCCAGCGCCCTTCCACCTCACTGACCACCCGCTCAGCCTCGGCTTTCGCCTGGACGGCAGCCTGCATCGATTGGGCAAGGCCATTCAGCTGCCCGGCGAACTGCTGCAACTGGCCGGCACCGGCCTGCTGGCGAGCCTGCAGACTGGCGAGAGATTGGCGGGCCTGATCACGGGCCTGAAAGGCCTGCTGCCAGCCGCTTAGCTGGGCAGCCAGACGTTCATGGTCAGCGTTGGCTTGCAGCTGCGCATCCAGCGCCTGGCATTCAGCCTCAAGGCGTTGCACCGCCTGCTGTTTCTCCAGCCCTAGGGCTGCGCTGGCCCGAGTAGCCTGTTCGAGGCTGCTGTGCCAGTGCGCCTGGGCCTGGGCAAGTTCCTGTTGATGATTGCGTTGCTGCTCTTCATTGGCTGCCAGTGCGCGGTCAGCATCACGCCGGGCCTGGTACAGAGGCTGCAGGCGCTGGGCGGGCTCGCTCAGCTGCAGGCGCGCCAGCTCGGTGGCGGCGTCGCGCTCGGCCTGAGCAGCCGCATCCACCTGAGCGGTAGCAGCCGCGGCCTGCTCCTCGGCACGCGCCAGGTCAGTCAGCCACTGCCGCTGGCGGGTGGCTTCGGCATGGGCCTGCTGGGTTTCGCCCTCCTCGACCGCCAGCTGCGCCGCCTCATCAGCCAGCGCCTGGCGTTGTTCGTCAGCCAGCAGTTCGACGCCTTCGGCGCGAGCACGCAGCTGATCAAGCTGGTTTCTCACCTCGCGGGTCTGCTCGAACACGCGCTGGGAAATCTGCCCGTAAATATCGGTGCCGGTCAGCTCCTCGAGCAACTCGGCGCGCTGATTGGCAGAGGCTTCGAGAAAGGCCGCGAAGCCGCCCTGGGCCAGCAGCATCGATTTGGTGAAGCGGCCGAAATCCAGGCCGGTCAGGCGCTCCACCTCCTTGGGCTTTTCGCTGAGCTTGTCGGTGATGATCTCCCCGTCCAGCTTCGCCAGCTCGGCCTTGGCGCCCTGCAGCGCGCCATCGGCCTTGTCGCGGGCACGGCGCTGACTCCAGAACGCCCGGTAGCCCTGGCCCTTCACCGCGAATTCGACCTCGGCCAGGCACTCGGCGGTGTGCCGGGTCATCAGCTCGTTCTCGCCACCGACCTTGTCCATGCGCGGGGTGCGGTGATACAGCGCCAGGCAGATGGCGTCGAGCAGCGTGGTCTTGCCCGCGCCGGTAGGCCCGGTGATGGCGAACAGACCATTGCTGGCGAAAGGCTCGGCGGTGAAATCGATCTTCCACTCGCCCTTGAGCGAATTGAGGTTCTTCAGGCGCAGGCTGAGGATTTTCATGGAGGCAGGGCTGGGCTCGAAACGGTAGCAGGCCGCTATTGTGGCATTGTTGCGGGCTGGCGGGGCCTTGCCGCGACGCAGATCGTTTGACGTGCGTGGTAACAAAAACGTCCTGTTACATCCTCGGCGGGCGGGTAACGTGTGAGGCCCGCTATCAGGAGAGATTTGCCATGACCCGTCCCGTTCATCTTTTGCTCGGTGGTATCGCACTCGGTCTCGCCAGCCTCGGCGCACAGGCGGCTGACGCCCTGCCCCAGGAGCAATGGCCGTTCACCGCCGAGCCGCGCGCCACGCTGGATGAGCCATGGGCCATGACCTTTCTGCCCGACGGCACGCTGCTGGTGACCGAGAAGCGCGGCGTGCTCAAGCACCTCGACCCGAAGACCGGCAAGAGCCACGACATCGCCGGTGTACCGGAAGTCGCCTACGGCGGCCAGGGCGGTTTTGGCGACGTGATCCTGCACCCCGACTTCGCCAACAACCAGTACGTCTATATCAGCTACGCCGAAGCCGGTGACGGCGACACCCGCGGCGCGGCGGTGGCCCGCGCCAAGCTGCAGCTCAACGATGACGGCAGCGGCGCACTGACCGAGCTGAGCGTGATCTGGCAGCAAACGCCCAAGGTCAGCGGTGCAGGGCACTACGGCCATCGCCTGGCATTCGGCCCGGATGGCAAGCTGTGGATCACCTCCAGCGAGCGGCAAAAATTCAGCCCGGCCCAGGATATGAAATCCAACCTCGGCAAACTGGTACGCCTGAACGACGACGGCAGCCTGCCGGCCGACAATCCCTTCGCCGACCAGGGCGGTGTGGCCGCGCAGGTGTGGTCCCTGGGCCACCGCAACATGCTCGGCCTGGCCTTCGACGCCAATGACAAGCTGTGGGTGCACGAGATGGGCCCGGCCGGCGGCGACGAACTGAACCTGATCGTACGCGGCGAAAACTACGGTTATCCCGAGGTTTCCAACGGCGATCACTACGGTGGCAAGCCGATTCCCGACCACGACACCCGCCCCGAATTCGCAGCGCCGAAAATCACCTGGAACCCGGTCATTTCCCCGGCAGGCTTCGTGATCTATCAGGGCGAGCGTTTTCCCGGCTGGAACGGCGCCGGGCTGATCGGCGGGCTGTCGTCCCAGGCACTGGTGCGCGTCGCCTTCGACGGCGACAACGCCCGCGAGGCCGAGCGCTATGACATGGGCGCGCGCATCCGCGAAGTGGAGCAAGGCCCGGATGGCAGCATCTGGCTGCTGGAGGATGGCGCTGATGGACGGCTGCTGGAGCTCCTCCCGAAATAACCAGTAGTTCGACGATGCACAGGCAACGTCAGGACCATAAAAAACCGCAGCCAGGCTGCGGTTTTTTTATGCCGGGATTTCGGCTCAGTAAACGAACGTCAGCAGCACATTGAATACCAGGGCCGCCACGAAACCGATGGGCGCTGCCTTGAACAGCAGCTGCGGGAACAGGCTGGTGCGGCTCTGCTCCGAAGCGCAGGAGCCGAGGATCAGGCTGCCGCCGGAGGAGAACGGCGAGATCGAGGTGGCCTGGGCGCCGACCACGATGGCGATGAACAGCACCATCGGCTCGATCCCCATGGATTGGGCAATCGGCAACACCATGGGGAACAAGGCCGGCGTCACCACGCCCAGAGTGCTGGAGAACAGCGACATGATGGCCGCCACTACACCGAATACCACGGGCACCAGCACCGGCGGGATGCTGCCGCCGATCCACGAGGCCAGCACATCGATGGTGCCCGCCTTGATGGCCACCGAAATCAGCATGCCCACACCGCAGATCATGATCAGCGTGGCCCAGGGTACCGAGGCCATGGCCTTGCGCTCGTCACCCAGTTTGAGCAGCAGGGCGATGACCGAGAAGATGCTGGCGATCAGGCCGATGTCCATCTTCGAGTTGATGAAGGTGATGGTGCCGTTGGCCGGCAGCAGGATGTGGGCGATGGGCGCGGCCAGCACGATGGCCATCATCGCCAGGGTCAACCACAGGGTGATCTTCTGCTCACGATTGAGCGGCGCTGGTTCGCTGGTGTCGAACACGGCGGTTTTCATGGCTCGCCCTTCGCGGGTCAGGAACACGAAAGCGGAGATCACCAGCAACGGAATGATCAAGGTGCTGACGAAGATACCGAATGCATTGATGAACGCATCGCTGTCACTGAGTCCCACATTGGTCATCAGGCCGCGGAAGATGATGCCGCTCTGGCTGGACATGAAGTTGGCGCCGCTCAGCGCGCCATAGTTCACCGCCATGCCGCCGACGATCAGGCCCATGCCGGTGCGCTGGCAAAGCAGCAGGGTGATCGGCGCCATGAATGCCAGCACCGTGTAGTAACCCGCGCCCATGCCGGCGATCACCGTGGCGGTGAAGAACACCGCGAAGGGCAGCAGCTGAGGCACCCGACGGCAGTGGTAGATCAGGTGTTCGGCGAGTTTCTCCAGGGTGCCGTTTACCGTGGCGAAGCTGTAGAACAGGCAGACCGAGAAGATGATGAAGAAAATCTTCAGCGGCCACATGTTGATGACGTCGGACGGGCTCAGGCCCATGCCGAAGCAGCCGATCAGGTAGGCGAAGGCGATGGCGAAAAGGCCAATGTTGATCTTGGTCTTGTAGCCCAGAGCGACCGCGACAACGATGGCCGCGACGACGATGATGCTCATCATGATGAGGGGTTTCCTGTTGTTGTTCGAATGGGATCAGCGCTTGTTGGAAAAACCGAAAAGGCGGGCCGGGTTGGCGACCAGGACCTGGTGACGCTCGGCCGCATCGGGCAGCAGCGCCTGAATCAATTCGAACTGCTCGGCATAGTCTGTCCGATCTTCGAACTGGGTGTTGGGCCAATCGCTGCCCCACAGAAAACGCTCGATGCCGCCAGCCGCCTCACGGACCTGGGCCAGCACGGCCGCGGACTGCACCGCGTCGGTCTTGCTGCGGTAGGCCGCCGACAGCTTCAGCCACACCCGCGAATTGCCCAGCAGCTGCAGGAACGCCTGGTGGCTGGGCTTGTGCGAATCGATGCCGCCGGTGGGCAAGCCGAAATGGTCGATGACCAGGTTCACACCGGTGGCGACGATGGCCGGCCCGATCTGCGCCAGGTCCTCGATACCGCGCTGGATTTCCACCTGCCAGCCACGGATTGCCAGGCGCTCGAACAGCGCGGCCCAGGCGGGGCCACTGTAGTCCTGCAACTCCTTGCCGATCAGGTTCAGGCGAATGCCCACCACACCCGCTGCCGCGAGCGCGTCCAGCTGTGCATCGGTGACCGCCACGTCGACCACCGCCACGCCGCGCAGGCGCTCCGGCTGCTGGCGTAGCGCCTCGACCATGAAGCTGTTGTCGGTGCCGAGAAAACTGGGCTGGATCAGCACGCCGTGGGACAGGCCATGGGCGTCCAGATGGCCAAGGTACTGCTCGACCAGCGCGTCATAGGCGGGGCTGTAGCGGCGGTTGGCGACCATCGGCAGATCCTGGCGGAAGATGTGCGCGTGGGTGTCGATGCCGGTGATGGCAGGGCTGGAGAGGCTCATTGAAGCGGTACCTGATCGATTGTTATGGAGGCCGGCATAGGCGCCAGCTCTGTTGTCACGACATGAAGTCATATATATGAATAGTTGACCATATATTTGCTTCAGCCATTTTGTCAATCGACCAGCCGGTGTAGAGTGTCGGCCGCCTGCTGCAACCGGACGCCCTGACGCAATGACACTCGGATACGACGAACGCCTGCCCCTCTACCAACGACTGCGTGAGGAAATGCTCGCCAAGATCGCCGCCGGCGAGTGGTCGCCCGGCGCGCCGATTCCTACCGAAGCGGAGCTGACCAGGCTCTACGGCGTGGCCATCGGCACGGTGCGCAAGGCAGTGGATACCCTGGTCAACGAGGGGCTGCTGCTGCGCAGTCAGGGCCGCGGTACCTTCGTGCGCCGGCCGAACTTCGATGCGTCGCTGGCGCGTTTCTTCCGCCAGGTGAATGCCAGCGGCGGGCAGGAAATTCCCAGTAGTCGAATCCTCGCCAAGACCCTGCAAAAGCCAGCCAAGGAGATTGCCAGGGCACTGGAGTTGAAAAGCGGCGAGCAGGTGGTGCGCATGGAGCGCCTGCGCATGGTCGAGGATCGCCCCCTGTTCCACGAGGAAATCTGGCTCCCCGCCTCGCGCTTCGGCGCCCTGATGGATATCGACTCAGCCACCTTTGGCGACCTGCTCTATCCCTTCTACGAAAAGCAGTGCGGCCAGTGCATCGCCTCGGCCCGGGAAACCCTCACGGTCGGCTGCGCCGATGCCGACATGGCCAGCACCCTGGCCATCGGCGAAGGCGAGCCCATCGTGGTGATCGAGCGCACGGCCCTGGGCTACGACCGCCGCCCGCTGGAATACCGTCTGTCGCGCGCTGCGGCGGCCAACTTCCGCTACCAGATCGACATCTGCTGACAGCCCTTCCCGCCCTGCGCTTCCTATGCAGGGCGAGCGGCTTTCCAAGCCAACCCCGAGCAGACGCCCGGCGATCTGAAAGCCCCGTGCTAGGGCGCTCTGAGCGGCGTTGGGGGTAAAAAGCGCAAAGCTAAATTTTTTCGTTTACGCCGTGCTGACTAAGTGCTACCACGTGCTTACCGATCGCTGTCACCTCGACGTGGCAGTCACTAATAAGAACAACAATTCAGGAATGCCCCCATGAACAGCCTGCGTCGCTTACCGATCAACCGTCGCCTGTGGCTCATCATCGCCCTACCAGTGCTGATGCTGGTGCTGCTCGGCGCCTACATGCTCAAGCAGATCAACGATGGCCTGTATGCCGGCAAGGCCGAGAAGACCCAGCACGTGGTGCAGACCGCGGTCGGCGTCCTCAAGTACTTCCAGGGCCTGGAAGCAGGCGGCACGCTGAGCCGCGAGCAGGCCCAGAAGCAGGCGATTGAGGTGATCCGCGGCCTGCGCTACGGCGGCCAGGAGTACTTCTGGATCAACGACCAGACGCCGACCATGATCATGCACCCCACCAACGCCAAGCTCGAGGGGCAGAACCTGTCGGCCATCAAGGACCCGGACGGCAAGGCACTGTTCAACGACATGGTGGCCATCACCCGAAGCCAGGGTGCTGGGTCAATCGACTACCGTTGGCCGAAGCCGGGCGCCAGCGAGCCGGTGCCGAAGATTTCCTACGTCGAACTGTTCCAGCCCTGGGGCTGGATCATCGGCTCGGGCGTGTACGTCGACGATGTGCAGGCCGAATTCAAATCCCAGGCTCTGAAAGCACTGGCCATCGGCGTGCCGGCCACCTTGCTGCTGATCGCCCTGGTGGTGATGATTTCGCGCAGCATCGCCACGCCGCTGCAGCAGGCGGTCACCGCCATGGCCAACATCGCCAGTGGCGAAGGCGACCTGACCCACAAGCTCGATGACCAGGGCCGTGACGAGCTGGCGGCGCTGGCCGGGCACTTCAATGCCTTCACCGGCAAGATGCGCCAGGTGATCCGCCAACTGCTCGACTCCGCCTCCTCCCTCGACCAGGCCGCCCATTCGCTCGGCGACATTTCCACTGCTGCTCAACAACACAGCCAGCAGCAGGCCCAGCAGATGGAGCTGGTCGCCACCGCGGTCAACGAAGTCACCTATGGCGTGCAGGACGTGGCCAAGAACGCCGAGCATGCCTCCAGCGAGGTGCACACTGCCGAAGAGCAGGCGCGCCAGGGCCAGCACAACATCGAGGCCAGCCTGAAGCAGATCGACCAGCTATCGGGCACCATCGACAAGGCCGTGGCGGTGATCGAGTCGCTGGCCAGCGAAAGCACGCAGATCGGCGGCGTACTGGAAGTGATCCGCTCGATTGCCGAGCAGACCAACCTGCTGGCACTCAACGCCGCCATCGAGGCCGCCCGCGCCGGCGAGCAGGGCCGCGGTTTTGCGGTGGTCGCCGACGAGGTAAGGCTGCTGGCCCAGCGCACGCAGAAATCCACGGCGGAAATTCAGGGCATGATCGAGCGCCTGCAGGGCAACTCCCAGGCAGCGGTGAAGGCCATCAGCGACAGCAGCCAGGCCTCGCGCCTGACCGTCGAACAGGCCAGCCAGGCCGGCGAAAGCCTGGCGCAGATCGCCCAGTCGCTGCGCAACCTGACCGGCCTCAACGCCTCGATCGCCAGCGCCACCCTGCAGCAGTCTCACGTGGTCGACGACATCAACCAGAACGTTACCCAGACCGCCGCCCTGGCCCACAGCACCGCCGAGTCGGCCGATCAGTCGAGCGCTGCCAGCCAGCACCTCAATCAGCTGGCCGAGCAACTCGGTCGCCTGCTGGGGCAGTTCCGCGTGTGACTGCGAGCCTCGTTGGCTGGCTCGCTCAGTGAGCCGGCCGACGAGGCAGCAACCCGAGCCCTTGACGCCTGCCTGCTGCAAAACTCACTGACCACTGGCCATAGAGCCAGGCTATAGCATCAATCCGCCACTACAAAACGCTTGATTTCCGCCGCCAAACCAATAGCCTCAGCACTCCTCTGGCCACCCTTCATGGCGCGCGCGTCGATACGCGCGATCAGCTCGGCCGCCCTCCCTTCATAGGTACGTCGAAGATGTCGCAACCCTTAACGATCGCCCAGCGCCTGGCCATGGGCTTCGGGCTGGTGCTGTCGCTGATGATTCTGGTCGCCCTGGTCGGTATTCAGCGCGTGCAGGTAATCGACAGCAGCCTCAGCGAAGTCAACGACGGCGCCAGCCTCAAGCAGCGCTACGCGATCAACTTCCGCGGCAGCGTGCACGACCGCGCCATCGCCATCCGTGATCTGGTGCTGGCCCGCGATCCGGCGGCGATGAACACCCAGTTGCAGAACATCGAGCGCCTCAACGCCTTCTATCAGGAGTCGGCCGCGCCGCTGGACAGGCTGGTTGCCGGCAACCATTCCAGCGCCGAAGAACAGCGCCAGCTCAGCCAGATCAAGGCCATCGAGAGCAGCGCCCGCGACCTGACCCAGCGCTTGATCAGCCAGCGCCAGAGCGGCGACATCGAGGGCGCCCAGGCACTGCTCGCCCGCGAGGTGGCTGCCGCGTACACGGAATGGCTCAAGCGCATCAACGCCTTTATCGATCTGCAGGAAAAGGACATCACCGCGAGTCTGGATGGGGTGCGGGCAACCGCGGGCGGCTTCGGCCTGCTGATCGTCACGGTCACCAGCGTGGCGATCCTGCTCAGCGTGATCGTCTCGCTGCTGATCATCCGCCGCCTGCGCTCGACCCTCGGCGCCGAGCCGCATCAGGTGGCCGATGTCATCCAGCGCCTGGCTGGCGGCGCCCTCGATCAGCGCATCGAAACCCGCTACCCGAACAGCGTGATGGGCGCGGTGAAGGACATGAGCGCGCGCCTGAACGACACCATCAGCCAGGTGCGCCACGCGGCCCACGAGCTGAACCTGTCTGCCGACCAGCTGCGCGCCACCTCGGCCAGCAACAATCGCCAGTTGCAGGCGCAATCCGAAGAGGCCGAGCAGATGGCCGCCGCCATCAACCAGATGGCGGCAACGGTCAACGAAGTGGCCGGTTACGCCGGCACCGCCGCCTCGGCGACCCGCAACGCCGACGGTGAAGTGGAAACCGGCAGCCGCCTGGTGACCCAGGGCGGCGAGGCGATTCATGAACTGGCCAAGGTACTCGACTCGGCTGCCGAGCAGGTCGAGCAACTGGCTCGCGACAGCAGCAATATCGAAACCATCATCGCGGTGATCACCTCCATCGCCGACCAGACCAACCTGCTCGCTCTCAACGCCGCCATCGAAGCGGCCCGTGCCGGCGAACATGGCCGAGGCTTTGCCGTGGTGGCCGATGAAGTGCGCTCGCTGGCCAGCCGCACGCAGACCTCGACCCGGGAAATCAGCGGCATGATCGAACAGCTGCAGGCCGGCGCCAGCGGCGCTGCACAGATCATGCAGACCAGCAGCCAGATGGCCCGCAAGACGGTCGAGCAGACCGCCGAAACCGAACAGGCGCTGGGCCGCATTCGCCAGGAAGTCGGCGCAATAAAGGACATGAACGCGCAGATCGCCAGCGCCGCCCAACAGCAGAGCCTGGTGGCCGAAGACGTCAATCAGAACATCAGCCGCATTCACGCCAGCACTGTGGAAACCACCGCCGGCTCCACTCAGGTTTCCGCGGCCAGTGAAGAGTTATCGGCCCTGGCCCGCCGGCTGCTCGAGCGGGTGAGTTTCTTCAAGGCGTGAGAATCTGTTCATGACCTTTATAAGCATGAGGCGGCAGCTACAAGGCAGAAGCAGCCTTTCGCGTAACCCGTAGGAGGGGCCGGGCGGCGATCCGCTTCAGCCCCGAGCTTTTTATCAAGGCAAACAAAGAGCTCGGGGCTGAAGCCCATCCTACAAGTACTCCGTTCACCAGCTGCTACCGCCAATTAGCTGCCAAAATCGACGAACCTGGGCTGCAAGATCATGAACAGGTCTGAATCAGGCCGGCTCGTCGCGCAACTCAGCCAGCACCTGGCTGTAGAGCCCACGCAGGCGCTGCGCCTGCTCGGGCTCCAGGGTTTCGCTGGCCAGGCGCTGGTCGAACACCTGCTCCGGCGTCAGTTCGTCGAGCATGCCCTGCTCGCCCTGCAGGCTGGCGACCGCCGTGCCCCGTGCGCGGCGGATGCGCAGCACCTCCACGGGCAGGCCTTCGCACAGCGCGGCGATGCGTACTTGCAGGTCGCTCAGGTAATCGTCAATTTCGACCTGCACTTCCAGCCACACCGGGCGCTCGCCGCTACCCTCGCGCGCCGCCTCGGCCAGCGCCGCCGCCAGCGTTTTCAGCGAACCGCGCACCGACTGCAGGGCCTGGAAGCGCGGCACCGGCAAGGCGCGCACCTCGCGCAAGCCACTGGCATCCAGGTCGACCAATAGCACTTCCTTCTGCTGGCGGGCTTCGTCGAAGCTCAGCGGGATCGGCGAGCCGCTGTAGCGGATGTGCTCCAGGCCGCCGACCTTCTGCGGCCGGTGGATATGGCCCAGGGCGACGTAATCGACGGTTGGGAAGGACGAGGTGGGGAAAACCTCCAGCGCGCCGACGTATATCTCGCGCACCGACTCGCTGGCACTGGCGCCCACGGTGGTCAGGTGCCCGGTGGCGATGATCGGCAGCGCCGCACCGAGTTCGCTGCGGCGCGCCAGGGCCAGCTCGTACAGCGCCTGATAATGGGCGTGAATGGCTTGCTGCAGCGACAGTTGCTTGTCCGCCGCGCTCTGCCCCGCTTCGCTGCGCAGCACATCGCGCGGGCGGATGAACGGGATGGCGCAGAGCAGCGCCGCCGGCGCGCCATCGGTGCCCTCGAGCATCAGCAGTTGTTCGTGCAGGTGGGCGCCAACGCCGGGAATCACCCGGGTGCCGAGTTGCGCCAGCAAGGTGCGGCTCTCGCCGAGCATGGCCACCGAATCATGGTTGCCGCCGAGCACCACCAGTTGGCAGCCGGTTTCCCGCAAGGCCACCACAAAGTGGTTGTACTGCTCGCGGGCGTAGCTGGGCGGCGAGCCGGTGTCGAAGATATCACCGGCGATCAGCACCGCCTGCACCCCGTGCTCACGCACCTGCTCGATCAGCCAGGCGCAGAATGCCTGGTGTTCGGCCTGGCGCGTCTTGCCCATGAAGTGCTGGCCCAAGTGCCAGTCGGAGGTGTGCAGAAGGCGCATGCGCGGCGAAATCCAATGGCTGAAAAATGCGGCCACCATGCCTTTTCGGCGCGATCAAGGCAATGACTTCACATGAGGTAACACACCCGGCAGGCGCCTGGGTACGGGGCCTACGGGCCAATTGCCGGGCAAATCGCCGCAACGCCCGGTTGCACGGGTCGAACCCTGGCGCAAAGGCCCCAGTCGGAAAATCGTTCCCCCTTCCCTTGCCGACTTCGCTGAGAGGTATCCGCCGATGACCACCGCAGCCGTTCGCCCCCTAACCCTGTGCGCTTCTGTGCTGGCCCTGTTCGGCCTGCTGCAATCCGCCGCCCAGGCCCAGACCATCGCCCTCGACGTGCCCTATGTGCCGACACCGGAACCGGTGGTGGCGCGCATGCTGGAAATGGCCGATGTCGGCCCCGACGACTACGTGGTGGACCTGGGCTCCGGCGACGGCCGCATCGCCATCTCGGCGGTCAAGGACCGTGGCGCCAAGGCCGCCTACGGAATCGATCTGAACCCGCAGCGCATCGAGGAAGCGGTGGCCAACGCCGAGCAGGCCGGTGTCGCCGACAAGGTGGTGTTCGAGCAGGGCGACCTGTTCAAGAAGGACATCGCCGACGCCGACGTGCTGACCATGTACCTGCTGAACACCGTGAACATGCGCCTGCGCCCGGTCATTCTCGACACCCTCGAGCCCGGCACCCGCGTGGTGTCCCACGCCTTCAGCATGGAGGACTGGGAGCCGGATCGCAGCGACCTGGTCGAAGGCGCGCGCATCTATCTGTGGGTGGTGCCAGCCAAGATCCAGGGCAACTGGACGGTCGAACTCGAGGGCGAACGCTTCACCGTCGATCTTGAGCAGCGCTTTCAAGAAATCACCGGCATCACCCAGCATCAGGAACGCCTGCGTGGGCGCCTGAACGGCACCGAAGTGCGTTTCGAGGTCGACGGCCAGCTGTACGTCGGCCAGGTCGAGGGCGACCGTATCGAACCGATTGCCGCCGAAGGCGCGGTGACCGGCTGGCGAGCACAACGGAGCTAAGCCATGAGCGCTCGCGCAATGACACGCGAACCCGGCCTGTCGGTGATCGACGGCGTCGCCATGCTGGTCGGCGTGGTGATCGGCGTCGGCATCTTCGGCTTTCCGCCACTGGTCGCCCAGCACGCCGACAACACCGTCGTGTACATCGGCCTGTGGCTGGCCGGCGGCCTGGTGATGCTGGTCGGCGCGCTGTGCTACGCCGAGCTGGGCGCCGGCTACCCGGACCGTGGCGGCGAATACCATTACCTCAACCTGGCCTGGGGTCGGCAGGTCAGCCTGCTGTTCGCCTGGGCCCGCGGCACGGTGATCCAGACCGGGGCGATCGCCGTGGTCGCCTTCATCTACGGCGATTACGCCCAACGCCTGCTGCCGCTCGGTAAATACGGCAGCGCCTGGCACGCCACCATCGTGGTGCTGGCGCTGACCGCCCTCAACGTGCTCGGCACCTATGAGTCCAAACGCCTGCAGGTGCTGTTTACCGGCATCACTTTGCTGGCGCTGATCACGGTGATCGTTGCCGGCCTGCTGCTGGCCGAACCGGTGGCCGACGTGGCGCCAGCCGCCGCCGATGCCGGCGGTAACATGGCCGGTATGCTCGGCATGGGCATGGTGTTCGTGCTGCTCACTTACGGCGGCTGGAACGAAGCCGCGTACCTGTCCGGCGAATTGCGCAACCCAGGTCGCAACATGAGCCGCGTGCTGCTGATCGGCACCCTGGTGGTGACTGGCGTCTACCTGCTGGCCAACCTGGTGTTCCTCAACATCTTCAGCCTCGACGGCCTACGCCAGTCCAGCGCCATCGGCGCCGACCTGATGACCATCGTCGCCGGGCCCTGGGGCGGCGTGCTGCTCAGCGTGCTGATCTGCATCACCGCGATCAGCACGCTGAATGCCACCATCCTCACCGGCTCGCGGGTCTATTACGCCCTGGGCCGTGACGTGCCGCAGCTGTCGATGCTCGGTGCCTGGAACGATCGCGCCGCCACACCGGTGCGCGCGCTGCTGGTGCAATGCCTGATTACCCTGCCGTTGCTATTGTTCGGCGCCCTGAGCGAGAACGGCGTACAGAGCATGGTCGCCTACACCGCACCAGTGTTCTGGCTGTTCATGTGCCTGACCGCCCTGTCGCTATTACGCCTGCGTCGCCGGAACCCGGATCGCGCCCGACCATTCAGCGTGCCGCTGTACCCACTGCTGCCCCTGCTGTTCGCCGCCAGCTGCCTGGGGCTGTTCTGGTCGAGCACCCTGTATGCCGGGGTTGGCGCTCTGCTCGGCCTGGCGATCCTGGCCGCCGGCTTGCCACTTCTGTTGCTGCAACGGCCGGCCGAGACAGTGGCGAGCGGTTCGAACTGAACGGGTTTCTGTGTTACACAGGCCCTCCCCGCCTTACAGGAGACTGCCTGCCATGCCGCCGAAACCGCCCATCGAACTGCTGATCTGCGACTGCGACGGCGTATTGATCGACAGCGAGATCATCGCCGAGCACCACCTGCACTCGGCACTGGCCGAGCATTATCCGGCCCATGAGCTGGAGGTGGTGCTGGCCGGCACCTTCGGCCTGCAGACCGCTGACATCATCGCCCGCGCCGAGGCGCATTTCGGCAAGCCGCTACCCGAAGGTTTCCTGGAAAAGAACCGCGCCATCACCAAGGCGCTGGTCCGCGAACAGGGGCAGCCGATTGCCGGCGTGCGCGAGGCGCTGATGCAGATCGACCTGCCGCTGGCCGTTGCCTCCAACAGCAATGCCGATGCTCTAGCCTTCGCCCTGCAGCGCTGCGAGCTGACCGAGCGCGTCACTGTTGGCGCCTTCAGTGCCGATCAGGTCGAGCGACCGAAGCCGGCGCCGGATCTTTACTTGCTGGCCGCCGAACGCGCTGGCGTCGACCCGAGCCGCTGCCTGGTGGTCGAGGACAGCGCCACCGGCGCTACCGCGGCGCTGACCGCCGGCATGCAGGTAATCGGTTTTCTCGGCGCCAGCCACATTCCACCCGAGCATGGCGAAACCCTGCGCCAACTGGGCGTGCACCACCTGATCGGGCGTATGAGCGAGCTGCCGGCGCTGGTAGAGCGCCTGCGCCACGGCAGCGATTAAAGAACGGTCTCAGGCCTGGGCAGCGGGATTACGTCGCTGCCACTCGTCCACCACATCGCCCATGGTTTGCGGCGTGCCGCTGCGTATCCAGGCCATGAACGGCCGATCGAAGCGAAACGCAGCGCCGCATTGCTGCGTCATGAAGCGCCGCACGTTCTGGGTGTTGCGGTAATCGCGGCTTACCTGTGTGTCGCGGGTGATGGTGCCGCCGTGCCAGTCGAATGCCATGCTGCTTTCCCTGCCGATGGAGTGGGCCGTCACAGTACAAGCCAGCCGATGAGTGCGCCAGTTACGACAACTAGCCAGGGCGGCAGCTTGCCGGCCATCAGCGCCACCAGTGCGAGCAGCACCAGGGCGAAGTCCAGCAGACTGCCGACGGCGCTGGTGCCTACCGGCTGATAGAGCGTGGCCAGCAGCAGGCCGACCACCCCGGCATTCACCCCCGCCAGTGCCGCCTGCAAGTGTGCCCGGGTGCGCAGTCGTGCCCAGAAGGGCAGCACGCCGACCAGCAGCAGAAATGACGGCGCGAAGATCGCCACCAGGCACAGCAGCCCGCCCAGCACACCGGCGATGGCCGTGCCTAGAAAGGCAGCGAAGGTGAACAGCGGCCCCGGCACCGCCTGGGTAGCGCCGTAACCGGCGAGGAACAGGTCGTTGCCCAGCCAGCCGTTAGGCACCAGCTCGGCTTGCAACAACGGCAGCATCACGTGGCCGCCGCCAAACACCAGGGCGCCGGTTCTGTAGAACACCTCGAACAGGCTGAGTAGCGGGCTGTCGGCAACATGTGCGAGCAGCGGCAAGCCAACCAGCAGCAACGCGAAGAGCGCCAGCCACAGCGCGCCGGCGCGGCGGCTGATGGCAACCGGCAGCGCATCGGCCAGGGTTTGCGCTTTCGTGTCGAGCACCGCAACGCCCACGAGCCCGGCACCGATAATCACTGCCAGCTGCCCGACAGCGCCCGGCACCAGTAGCGCGACGGCAGCGGCCCCCAGCATCAAGACGCGCCGTCGCGTATCCGGGCACAACGAGCGCGCCATGCCCCACACCGCCTGGGCGACGATGGCGGCGGCAACGATCTTCAGGCCATGCAGGGCGCCGGACGCCAGGATATCGCCCTGCCCCGCCAGGCCCAGGGCAAAGGCCATCAGCAGCAATGCCGACGGTAGCGTGAAGCCAAGCCACGCTGCCAGCGCGCCGCGGTAACCCGCTTGCGACAGGCCGATAGCCATGCCGAACTTGCTGCTGGCAGCCCCCGGCATGAACTGGGCGATGGCGATGAGCTCGGCATAGGCGGCCTCACTCAACCAGCGCCGACGGCTGACGAATTCCTGGCGAAAGTAGCCGAGATGGGCGACTGGCCCACCGAACGAGGTGAGCCCCAAACGCAGGAAGATCAGAAAGATCGACCAGGGCCGACGGTCATCAGGAGGGGTAGCGGGCATGCAGGCTTCTCGACAGGACAGCTGAAAGCAGCGCCGGCATGCAGCCAGCGAGCGCACCAATGTGCCCTGTCGCCATGACTTTTTAAAGACGCTTCGGTATGCAGCTAGCTACCCTTCAGGGATCGGCTCATGGCCTTGGCCATGTCCTGGTCGACCTGATGCTTCCAGTCACGATCCCGATCACTGTCCGGCAGCAAGCGCCGTTCAATGGCGGCCGTGGCGCTGGCCTGGCACTGGCGAAAGCCATCGTCCCAGCCGGTGGCGTACTGCTTGTCGGCCAGGTACACCGGCACGTTCTTGCGAAATGCACCGAGCGCCTTGGCCGCGCTGTCGCCGCTGGTGCAACCATCGGCGTAGCCGGAGGCGAAGGCTGGCGGATATCCCTGGGCCAGCAGGTAGTCGCGGGTACTCTGGCACCCCCCCAGCAGCGGCACCAGCAGCACTGCCATAAGAACCGAAACTCTGCTGACCATGGTGATCACCTCGCTACTCGTTGAGCGCGTCGAGCAGCTTGTCGCGCAACGCGCAGTAGGCCCAGGGGCTGGTGCTGCAGGCGCCGCTGGCCAGGGCCTGACCGAAGCGCGTCAGATCGACCTCGCGCACGTAGCGCTCGGCATCCTCGAAGCGTTCCTGGCCGCCGAAACCGCCACCGCGCATTTCGGCAATCGCCTGCTGCTTGCTCCAGCCCTGATAGACGATGCGGTACATGGCAGCGATCAGTCCGGTGCGGTTCTGCCCGTGCTTGCAGTGGATCAGTACCGGGCCGCGCGCCTGCGCCTCGCGGATACTGCGCAGCGCCTGCAGTACGTCGGCATCGTCGACACGGTCGGCGTGCAATGGCTGCTGGATCAGGCGAATGTTCGGGTCGTTCAGCCACTCGGCATCGCTGCGCTGATAGAAGTTGATCACCGTGGCAATCTTCAGGCGCTGCAGCTCGCCCTGCTGACTCGCCTTGGGCAGCGCACTGCGATACAGGTCGGGCTGCATGCGATAGAGGTTGAAGCTCTTGTCCACAGGCGTCGCCCATTGCAGGTCCGCCGCCGGGCTTTGCATGGCGCTCCAGGCAGGTACGCCAGGCACACACAGGAAGACGGCGAGCAGCAGTGCACGCAGGTTCAGGGTCTTCATCCGTGTAGCTCCCTAGACAGGACCGGTGAGGGCAGCGCCGGCTGCGCCGCCTTGTGATAGAGCAGTACGCGGTAGCCCACCACGGCGATCAGCCAGTCGAGCAGCAACGTCCATAGGTTGTGGGAGAGAAAATGCGCGCCCTGCATCATCCGCCCCAGCGACAGCACGCAGCCCAGGGTCAGGGCAAAGCCCAGCGCCCAACGCGCCAGACGTGGTCGGCGGTCACGCAAGGCGAAGTACAGCGCCAACAGGGAAAAACCGGTGGAGGCATGGCCACCCGGCCAGCAACGCCCGGGCTTGTCGGTAACCGGGCGCTCACCGATCAGCGGGCTGAACGCCTCGTGGCCGCCGAACTGGGTGAGGCTCCAGGGGCATTGCACGGCGGTCAGGGTCTTGAGCGGCGGTACGATGCTGGTCGACAGCCCCAGCGCCAACACCAGGTAGCCCAGCTCGCGGCGCCAGCTACGCAGGCGCACCGGCAACAGGCTGATGAGAAAGGCGGCGATGCACGCCACGCCCAGGCAGATGACCAGAATCTTGACCTGGTCGTGCAGCACGTTTTCCAACCAGGAACTGCGCCCGCCGATAAACCCTGTGACCGGGTCATAGAGGATTTCGGCCAGGGCGAAGTCCAGCGGCTTGGGATCGAGCACCAGCAGCAGAGCCATCAGGCCCAGCGGCAGCCCCAGCCACAGGCGAAAGTTGAAGAACCGCGACGGGCTGCGAGCGGATGACATGGCGTACTCCTCGGCCAGCTTCATGGTTTAACCGCCACGGCGGCCGAATGATCGGGCTGCCAGCTCAGCAGATCGTGGGTAAAGCCGTGGCTGGCACCCTGGTAGTAGGCGATATCGCGCGCCATCAGCGGGTCGGCCTTGGTGGTCGTCTGCTCGCGACTGATGCCCAGGGCGTCGTCATGGCGGCGCATGGCCCGTTTGGGGCTGAGAATCGCCAGGTTCTGGCCGTCGAACAGGCCCAGGTGCTGGTAGTTGCCGATCAGCGCACGACCGGCCAGCGCGTCATCACGCAGCACGTTGTGGCCGAAGAAGGTCGAGGTGTAATCGAAGCCCAGCAGGCCCAGCAGGGTCGGCGCGATGTCGATCTGGCTGGTCAGCTTGCTGACCTCGGCAGGCTCGATGATGCCCGGCGCGTAGATGAACAACGGGATGTGGTAGTTGGCCACCGGCAGGTCTTCCTTACCGGCGCTGCCCGCGGTGTGGTCAGCGACGAACACGAACAGGGTATTGGCGAACCAGGGCTTGCTCTTCGCTTCAGCGAGGAAGCGGCCGATGGCGTAGTCGGTGTACTTCAGCGCACCGTCGCGGCCCTTGCCGGAGGGGATGTCGATGCGCCCTTCCGGGTAGGTGTAAGGGCGGTGGTTGGAGGTGGTCATCAGTTGCAGGAAGAACGGCTTGCCGGCGGCATGCTCGGTATCGGCGACGCGCAGGGTCTGCGCGTAGAGATCTTCGTCGCTCATGCCCCAGGCGTTCTGGAAGACCATCTCATCGCTGGGCACGCTGCTCTGGTCGACGATCCGGTAGCCGTTGCCACCGAAGAAGGCGTTCATGTTGTCGAAGTAGCCGCGCCCGCCGTAGATGAACACGCTGTCGTAGCCCTTGGCGCGGAACTGCTGGCCAAGGCTGGCATAACCGGATTCGCGGCCGATACGCTTGACGATCGAGCGCCCGGGCGTTGGCGGCATTGACAGGGTGATGGCCTCCAGGCCGCGGTCGGTGCGGGTGCCGGTGGCGTACAGGTTGCTGAAGAACAGGCTCTGCTTGCTCAGTGCATCGAGATTCGGCGTCAGGCCACGGGGATCGCCGAAGGCGCCCAGGTAGCGCGCACTCAGACTCTCGACGGTGACCAGCACCACGTTATGGCGCTGCTCGGGGCCGGGGTTGTCGATCACCCGGCGGATGTCCTCGGGGTCATCGTTAACGAAGCGGGCGTTGCTTTCGGCCACTTCCTGGCGCAACAGCGAGCCAACCTTCTCATCAGGCAGGGTGGCGTAGAACTTCATGTAGTCCAGCTCGTTGTTGCGAAAAGCCGCGAAGAACTGGAACGGGCCGTTGCTGGCCAGCTCGTTCTGGTAGGCGTTGCCGCCCAGGCCACGGGGCACATTCTGGTTGATCGCCAGGGTCGCCAGCAGCGCCACGGCGAGCAGCCCCCCCCAGGCGCCCAAGGCCTTCTTGCGCGGCATCAGCGGCGCATTCAGCGTCCGGCTTACCGGGTTCTTCAAGGCCACAGCCAGGAACACCGCCACCAGGGCGAGCGCGGCGATCAGCGGATACACCGGATAGGACTCGAGAATGTTGTTGATCACCTCCTCGGAATACACCAGGTAATCCACGGCGATGAAGTTGAAGCGCACGCCGAACTCGTCCCAGAACAGCCATTCGGCGGTGGCGGTGAACAGCATCACGAACAGGCTGATGCCCAGCAGCAGGTGAAGGAACGCGCCGTGGGCGCGACTGCGCCACAGCCGCTGCGGGCAGAGCAGCAGGTACAGCCCAAGGGGCAGCGCGGCATACAACAGGAAGGTCGCGTCATAGACCAATCCCACCGCAAAGATGCGCAGGATCTCCAGGGGGCCGGCGCTGGCGTCGCCCCAGTGGGCGACCAGCAGCGCGCCGCGGGTCAACAGGAAGATGCTTGTCCAGGCCAGCAGGACAATGGTGAGGTAACGTAGTTGGGCGTAGCGAAGCTGTGGCATCGTATGATCCTGGCTGGATGAACGAGCTCAGTTTCGCGATGGCCCCGTGAGGGCTTCGTCATGGCTTT
Organism: Phytopseudomonas straminea; assembly: GCF_900112645.1. Classification (GTDB taxonomy): domain Bacteria; phylum Pseudomonadota; class Gammaproteobacteria; order Pseudomonadales; family Pseudomonadaceae; genus Aquipseudomonas; species Aquipseudomonas straminea. The sequence continues at coordinate 185,526 of NZ_FOMO01000008.1, forward strand.
GTGAAAAAAACGTCAATCCCCGTGAAGAGAACGTTGCATGCGCATTCTGGTGATCGAAGACAACCGCGACATCCTGGCCAATATCCTCGACTACCTGCAGCTCAAGGGGTACACGGCCGATTGCGCCCAGGACGGTTTGAGCGGCCTGCACCTGGCCACCCAGGGGCACTACGACCTGATCGTGCTGGACATCATGCTGCCCGGGCTGGACGGCTATCAGCTGTGCCGCCGCCTGCGTGAAGAGGCGCGCAGCAGCATCCCGATCCTCATGCTCACCGCCCGCGATGCCCTAGAGGATCGCCTGCAGGGCCTCAGCGCCGGCGCCGACGATTACCTGATCAAGCCCTTCGCGCTGTCCGAGCTGGTGGCGCGTATCGAAGCCATTCTGCGCCGCTCCCAGGGCAATCGCCGACGTTTGCTGGAAGTCGCCGATTTAGCCTACGACCTGGACATGCTCAGCGTGACCCGCGCCGGCCAGCCCATCAAACTCAATCCGTTGGGCATGAAGCTGTTGATGATCCTCATGCAGCGCTCCCCCGCCGTAGTGCGCCGCGAGGCGCTGGAAGAGGCCCTGTGGGGTGATGACTGCCCGGATAGCGACAGCCTGCGCAGCCACGTGCACCAGTTGCGCCAAGCCATCGACAAACCCTTCGCCACCGCCCTGCTGCACACCGTGCATGGCGTGGGCTACCGGCTGGCGGCGATTCCCGATGCAAAGTAAGCAGCCGTTTCGCCGGCGTATCCTTATCGCCTTCGTGACCATGACCATTCTGGTCAGCGGGGTGTTTTCCCTGAGCATCGTGGCGATCGTGCACCTGATCGAGGAGCACCTGGTGTCCGAGGGGCTGTCCCTGGAACTGGATGTGGTGATGCAGCAGGACTTGCAAAGCGGCCAGCAACCCCGTCTGGATTCGCGAACCCGTTTCTTCGCCTCCACCTCTCCGCAGTATTCGATTCCCAAGCGCTACGCTCACAAGCCGGAGGGGTTCAGCGAAAGCTTCGAAGGCGACCAGGCTTACTACGTGTTCACCCGGCTGATCAGGGGTGACCGCTACGTGCTGGTGCAGGATCAGAGCGAGTTCGAACGGCGCGAACGGGTACTGTTCAACGTGGTGCTGGCAGGCTTTCTGCTGTCGGTGCTGTGCGCACTGGTCTTGGGCTGGTTCATTTCGCAGCGGGTCATGCAACCGGTCAGCCGCTTGGCCAACCAGGTACGCCACCGCGATCAGCTATTGCCGCTGGCACCGGCCATGGCGCCGGAATACGCAGACGACGAAGTGGGCCAGCTGGCAGCGGCCTTCGACAGCACCCTGGGCCGCCTGCGCCAGTCGCTGGAGCGCGAGCGGCTGTTCACCAGCGACGTCAGCCACGAGCTGCGCACGCCGCTGATGGTCATCGGCAGCTCCTGCGAGTTGCTGCTGCAGGCCGACCTGCAACCCACACAGCGCAAGCAGGTCGAGCGCATCGAGCGCGCCAGCGCGGAGATGCAGGACCTGGTGCAGACCTTCCTGCAACTGGCCCGGGTGAAAGGTAATGAAAGCCTGTTCGCCGGCAGCGCCAGCCTGCAGCAGATTGCCGACGATCAGGTGGACACCTGGGCGCCGCTGATGGCCGAGAAAGGCCTGGATTTCAGCCTCGAGGTACAGGGACATCATGAGGGCATCTACAACCCCACGCTGCTGCGCACGGTAATGGCCAACCTGCTGCGTAATGCCTGGCACTACACCGAAAGCGGCTTCGTGAAACTGACCCTGCAGGCGGACGGTTTCCGCGTCGAGGACAGCGGCGTCGGCATCCCGGAACAGCAGCACGCGCAGATATTCGACCCCTTCGTGCGCGGCGAACAGGCCCGCGGCGAGGGCCTGGGGCTGGGCCTGTCGCTGGTCAAACGTATTTGCGCCCATCAGGGCTGGCAGATCACCGTACGTAGCCTGCCGGTAGCCGGCAGTTGTTTTCAGGTGGTACTGCAGCCGGCCAACTGACATTTTTTTCACTTTTGTTTGACGAGTTCATCAGAACCGCCTGACTAGCATCGAGGCACTTCCCAAGAGGTGCCTCGTCATGTCCAAATCCCGTTCCATCGAACTGGCCTTCTCCGGCAAATACGACCTGCAACACGCCCAGAGCTACCTGCACAAGCACCAGGACGGCCTGGCCCGACGCCTGTCGCACTGGCGTGACGTGCAGGTCGGACGCAGCGCCCTACGCCTGGCCGGCGAGCCCGATCTGGTGCTGGACCTGCCTTGCGGCGCGGGCCGCTTCTGGCCGCTGCTCGCCGAGCAACCGAACCGGGTGATCCTGGCCGCCGACAACTCGGCCGACATGCTCGCCACGGCGCTGGCCGCCCAACCACCCGAGGTGGTCGGCCGAGTGCAAACCTTCAAGACTTCCGCCTTCGATATCACCCTAGGCGACAACGCGGTGGACTGCGTGTTCTGCATTCGTCTGCTGCATCACTTCCAATCAACGGAACACCGTTTGGCGGCATTACGTGAATTTCACCGGGTGACTCGTGATACGGTGATCGTTTCGCTGTGGGTCGATGGCAACTACAAGGCCTGGCGGCGCAACCGCCTGGAAAAACGCCGCGGCGCGGGCGAGAACCGCTTCGTGGTGCGCCGGGAGCAAATCGAGTCCGAGTTTCGTGAAGCGGGATTCCAGATTCTGGGGCATCGGGATTTTTTACCCGGCTATGCTATGTGGCGAACCTACGTACTGCGCAAGCGTGAGACTCTGTGATGGCAATGGTAATCGGCTATCGAGGAGTATCTCAGGCAAGCTCGACATTCGAGCGTTGGTGGCAATGCCAAGGCGCCTGGGTGGAACCGCCCAATCAGCGGCGTGCCGGTGAAAGTGGTGTGCAGCTGCTGCTGCCACGTAACACTTCCCATCCGACGCTTTACAGCAAACGCCAGACCAGCCACCTGTACCGTAGCCCGCGTTATCCACTGGGTCGGCCGACTATCTTGCGTGAAATCTACGCTTACCGCGCGCTTTCTCAGCTCGGCGTCACGGTACCCAAACTGATCTATGGCTCGGCCAGACGGAATGAGGGCCAGTGGCAGGCCCTGCTGATCACACAGGCGCTGACAGATTTTATCAGCCTGGAGCAATGGTACGAAACAGAACACAGCGCCAAACACACCCAGTGCATGCTGACTGCACTGGGGGCAACCCTCGCACGCATGCATCGCGGCCGCTGGCAGCACGGTTGCTGCTACGCCAAGCATCTCTTTGTCAGGGTTCAAGAGGATGAGGGCAGCTCACCCAAGGCCGATACTGCCTTGCTCGACTTGGAAAAAAGCCGCCGCCGCTGGCGCACTGCCGACGCCTCGCGCCACGACATGCGCCAGCTGAAGCGTCATTGTGGGGCGATGCCCGAGAGCGACTGGCAGCTGCTGATGCAGGCCTATACGGAGGCGCTGGCCGCTTAGCTCGAACTAATTTAGAGGCTCAGCCGAGCGCTTCACGGGCAAGCTCGCGCCTGCCCGGCTGCGCCTCGTGCAGATACCGCGTAAAGGTATCCTTGGGTCGTTCGAGCCCATTGATCGCCAGCGTCCGCGCGGCCATGCCGCGGTGATTGCTGCCATGGGTCAGCAGGTGCAGCAGCACTTCCTCAACTGATAACTGGCCGAGATCACCATCGGTGAAACGAAAGACGATAACCCGCTGCAGTTCTTCAGCTGTTGCACGTTCTGCGAAGGTGACTAGCCAGGCATCGTTCTGCACGATGCGTGCCCTGAGCTCGTCGAACGTGGGCGTCTCGCGGGTATTGTCACCGCTGTAGCACTCTGCTTCACCGGACAGGCGACTGATAAACAGGCTGTCGACCACCGTAGTGTGGTTGAGGATACGCACGAAAAACTCCGCATCGCTTTCAGGCATCTGATTCAGCTGGCGTTCGCCCAAGGCGAGCAGCTCTGCATTGGCCCATTGCTTGTACTTGAAGGCATCGGCGAACAGCATTTTTGGCTCCTCTGCGACAGTGCTGGAAGTATTCAATTACAGCTGTTCGGCAAACGCTCCGATGGCAGCGGCGGCCTCGCCAGGAGCAGTTTGCAGTAGACAATGCGGGGCAACAACCGATACAACGCGAGTGCCTGGAACCTCTATTTGCATGAGGCCAGCGGCTGACCGAGGCACAAGTCGATCCTCCAGCGCCTGCAAATACAGAATGGGCACTGAAACATATTTCAGCTTCGGCAGCACGTTTACGTTATGGATGGCCCTCACCCTGGCAGAAAAAACGGCCGGCGACATTGGACGAATGGCTGCGCTCAAGGCTGAGCTAAGCGCTTTGCTGGAAAACCTGCCAAGCAGCAGATATTCAAGGGCCACAGAGGGGGCCAGCCTAGGGGGAAACGCCGTGGCCATTGCCCAAAGTGCAGTGACCGCTGGCCGCGGACTTACCGCGAAGGTGCTGCATAGAACCAAGCCAATCAGCCCAGGCGGCCGCGTCGCAGCAATAGAGATCGCAATGGGGCCGGAAAACGACTCGCCAAGCAGGATATAGGGCTCGCCGCGGGGTAACGATGAGAGCACCATCCATTCCAGTGCCTCGTAACCCAATGCCTCATCAGTTGGATAGCTGATAACCCGAATATCGAAGAAGTCGCCACTGCAATCAATCAAGGGCTGAAACAGCGAACCTGTTCCGTCCATACCGGGCAACAGAACCAAGGTTATCGCGTGCTTGCGCATGCCCGGCCCACCTCACATCACCCAATCCTTCACCACCATATGGGTCTTGACCTTGAACACGCCCGGCAGGTTTTCGATTTCGCCGCGTACTTCGGCCAGCCGTTCCATGGAAGCCGCTTCTAGATAGATCAGCATGTCCGTTTCGCCGCTGATGCCCGAGCAGCGGCGCACTTCCGGGAAGGCGCGCATACGCTCGACGTACTGCTCGCAGCGTCCGCCCTTGTAGAACAGCTCCAGATAGGCCTTGACCACTATCGCCGCTGGCTCGGCAATGCGCGCGTGATAGCCCTGGATGACCCCGGACGCTTCCAGCTGGCGTATCCGCTCGCTCACCGCGGAACGTGACAGGTTGACCTGGCGGGCCACCTCGGTAACGGTCAGGCGCGCGTCGGCGCACAACAGGGCGATGATGCGTTGATCGAACTTGTCCACTGAAGCTCTCTGCAAACAGGATGACGGCCATTGCCGCCGTTTCGTCGGTGATCGGCGACACTTCGCCAGCAGCCGCCCAAGCGAAGCGGCCTTACCATGGCGATACGGCCGGCAGGCGCTCTGCCAGGGGCCGCGTCAGGAGCGAGAGCATACAACATGAGCCGATTGAACAAGGAACTGGGGCTGCTGCAGGGTGTGGGTTTGCTGAGCACCTCACTGCTGGGCACCGGGGTTTTCGTGATACCCGCGCTGGCGGCCACGGCTGCCGGCGAGATTTCGCTGTGGGCCTGGCTGCTGTTGATCGTACTGATTCTGCCGATGGCCTTCACCTTCGCTCAGCTCGGCCGCCATTACCCGCACGCCGGCGGTGCGCCGCACCTGATCGGTCGCGCATTCGGCGCGCCCATGGAGCGCACCAGCGCCTGGCTGTTTCTCGCCGTGATTCCGGTGGGACTACCGGCGGCACTAAACATCGCCAGCGGCTTCTGGCACGCCTTGTTCAACCTCAGCGACCTGGCGGTCCTGTCCATCCAGCTCGCCACCCTGGGCATCATTCTGCTGCTCGGCCAGCGCCCGGCCCGTACCTCAGGCGGCGTGCAAATCGTCATCGCCCTGGCCATCGTCGCCACCATCGCGCTGATCTGGTTCAAGGGCGACCTGCCCCACGCCGAGCAACCGCTGCTGCCGCCCCTGGCAGGCAACTGGCAGCTGCTGCCGGTGGCCCTGGGCGTGATGTTCTGGTGTTTCGTCGGCATCGAGGCCTTCACCCACTTGGGCGAGGAATTCAAGAACCCGCAGCGCGACTTCCCCCTCGCCTTGCTGCTCGGCGTGCTGCTCGCCGGGCTGGTGTACTGGGCCTGTTCGGTGGCGGTGCTGAGTTTCCATGCCTACGGCGACGCGCGCACCGATGCCGCCTCGCTGCCCCTGATGCTCGACGTGCTGCTCGGCGACCAGGCCCGCTGGCTCAGCGCGAGCATCGGCTACCTGGCCTGTTTCGCCTCGATGAACGTGTATATCCAGGGCTTCTCGCGGCTGATCTGGAGCCTGGCCGACGAGGGCAAGCTGCCGCGGATGCTGGCGGTGCGCAACGCCAATGGCGTACCGGCCAGGGCGCTGCTGCTGGTGGTGCTCAGTTGCGCCCTGAGCGCCACGCTGATCTGGAGCCTGTCGCTGTCGCTCGACCAACTTATCCGCTACGCCAACGGTAACTTCATCGTCATCTACCTGCTCAGCATGGCAGCCGGCTGGCTGTTGCTGCGCGGCCTGTGGCGTTGGCTGGCCGGGCTCAGCACACTGCTGTGCCTGGGCCTGCTGCTGACGTTGGGCTTCGATGCGCTGTACGCCACAGGCCTGCTGGCCGGCTTGCTGATTTTTGATCGCCTGCCACTGCTGCGGCGTACTAACCTCTCAGCTCTGCCACCAGCGCCGTAACTGCCAGCGCCAGCGTGCCGGCGGGAACTCGCCGTGCCAGCCCAGGCGTACGCCGAGTCGCTGGCGCAAACGCCAGAATGCCAGGTGCCTCGAGCCGGCCATGTCCTCGGCCTGGCGCAGGGTCTCACGGGCCCGGGCCGGGTCCTGATTGGCGACAGCCGAGCGGGCAAGCTTGATCAGCGCGCCATAGAAGTCACGGGTGGAGGCGCCCTCCAGGCGTCCCAGCCACTGTTCCAATGCGGCCTGATCGTTGTCCAGGGCCGCATCGACCGCCAGCCAGACCATCGAATCGACGTCGTTTGGCTCACGCTCCAGGGCCAGGCACGACACCTCGGCAGCAACGTCATTCAGGCCGCGGATGCGATAGCCCAGCGCCAGGTTGCCCAGGCACCAGGCCTGAGTATCGGGCCGGCGCCAGTCGCTCAGGGTCTCGAACATCAAGCCATAGCGCTTGCTCTCGATCAGCGCATAGCTGGCCGCGCCCCACACGTCGGCGCTTTCGGCCAACGCCTGGCGGCAACGCTTGAGGGTGGACCCCAGCAGGATCCGGTTGGCATACGGGTGCCGGCCCAGCACCCGGAACATCGCACACTTGGCGGCATGCCTGGAGTCGTTGCGCAGCGCCTTGTTGAAGGCCGCCGACAGTGTCAGGTTGCTGAACATGTCGTGGGTGCGCCAGCCCAGCCAGGTTTCCACCGCCGCGCTGTGCAGCTCGCCGGCCACCACGCCGGCATCCAGCACCCGGCGCAGCACCGGTTCGCGCACAGGGAAGTCGGCGACATCCCGCTCCCAGTTGGCCTCGCCCGCCGGGTCGCTGGCCAGTGCGCTAAGCGCGCGCTGCAGCAGCGCCTTGTCGCCGTTACCCCTGGCAATGGGCAGCACGCGGCGCCAGGCAGTGACCGGATCGCCTGCTTCGAGCAGGGCATCTAGGCGTTCCAGAGCCGCACTCGTACCATGCAGCTCACACAGCAGGTCGAAGGTGTTGAGCGCCGCGAACGGGTAGCGCCCATCCAGCGCCCAGGCCTGCTCGAAGGCCGGTAACGCTTCGGCCCTGTCGCCGTTGAGCAATAGCGCGTGGCCAAGGAAGCCATGGGCCATGGCCAGCCGCGGCTCCAGGCGCACCATCTCACGGGCCGCGGCGATGTAAGCCGGGTGGTGAGCATCCTCGTCATGCCAATCGGCCAGTTGCCGCCAGCCATCGTAGTAGTCCGGATGCTGCGCCAGCAGCGCGCGCAGCGCCTCGATGGCGCCGCTGTCGCCTTCGGCGCGCAGGGCACGCGGGCCATACAGGGCCATTTCCACCGGCGGTTTGCCTCCCCAGCAGGGCGCGGCGAGCAACTCGCGTACTTCGTCGAAGCGCTCGCCTTCCATCAGCAACTGCAGCAAGCGGTCGTTGATGGCACGGTTGCGCGGGCTGTAAGCCAGCGCTGCGCGCAGGGCGTTCTCCCGTGCCTCGCGGTCGGTTTCCAGGTCCGCCAGGGCCAGCCAGGCGTCGACATCGCCAGGACGGTTTTCCACCAGTTGCCTGGCCAGTTGCAGTGGCCGCTCGCCGCTCTGCAGTTGCTCGGCATAGTACTTGAGCTGATTCCACGCCCACTCGTGGCCCGGCTCGGCGCGCAGCACCCGCTCGGTCTGGTCGGCGGCCTCGGCGAACGCCTCGCGGCGCCCCAGCACGTATGCCAGGTAGGCACGCAGCTCGGTGTCTTCCGGTACCTGCGACACCACCTGGCGCAACTGCTGCTCGGCCTCGTCGAGGCGCCCGTCCTGCTCCAGCAGGCAGTCGACGTGCAGGCTCACCGTGGGCGTCCACAGCGGGTTGATGCGAAAGCTTTCCTGCAGGGCCTGGCAGCAGGCGTCCAGCTCGCCCTGCTGCTTGTGCAGCCGCGCCAGCTCCAGCGACAGCCGCAGCAGCAGCGGAAAGCGTTCGATGGCACGGCTCAGGGTGTCGGCGGCTGCCGCGTATTGCTCCATGCGCGCCTGCTGACGGGCGACCACCACCCACAGCTGCCAGAGATCCTCGCGCTGAACGAGCGCTTCACGCAGTTGCTCGAGCAGCGCCTGAGGTTCGAGCAAGCGCTGCGCCTGTTGCTCGTAGGCCAGCCAGCCATCACCGAAGGTCACCTGGCGGACCAGCTCGGCATGGATGGCGCCCAGGGTTTCGACGGCCTGCTGATGGTTTTCGCAGGTATCGAGCAGCATGTTGCTGGCGTACTCGTTGTCAGCGAACAGGCCCAGAGCCCGCTGGAAAGCGTCGCGGGCGGCCTCGCGCTGACCATCCTGCAGCAGCACGAAGCCGTGGGTGGAGTGAAAATAGGTGTTCTGGGCATCGACCAGGCCGGCCTGCCGGCACACATCCAGAGCCTCGGCACGGCGGCCCTGGCGTGCCAGGCAACCGGCCAGCTCGCGCAGCGTCCAGGCGTGTTCCGGATGATTGTCCAGCAGACGTCGCAGAGCCTGCTCGGTGGCCGGCAGCGAACGTCGCTTGGCCCGCTCGATCTGCAGCTCGGCGATACCCAGATGGTGCGGATACTCGGCGGCCAGCGCCTCGACATAGGCGTCGGCGGCCTCGCTGCCCTCCCCTTGTTCGAGCAGCGTGACGCAGAGGCGGTGCGCCCCTACTGCCAGCGGCTCGAGCATGGCGGCCTCACGCGCCCAGGCCAAGGTCTGGCGCGGCTCATCCATGCGCCGCATGCCGGCTTGCACCGCGGCACGCAGCCAGGCCGCGCGCCGGCACAATGGCTCGGCCTGGGCAAGCAGCGCCTGGCAGCCCTGGGCATCACCGTTGCGCCCCAGGTGCTCGGCCAGGCCAAGCAGCAACTCACCGTCTGCCGGGCGCCAGGTCAGCGCCTGTTCCAGCATGGCCTGCGCCTCGTAGGGGCGCTGCATTTCTTCCAGGGTTTCGCTGAGGGTCAGGCTCGGCGCTGCCGACAGCCGGCCCAGTCGCGCCTGGCGCCGCTCGAGGAACTGCAGGCCCTCGGCGGTTCTGCCCAGCGCCCGCAGGGCGCGGAAATACTGCACTGCGTAGCCTTCGTGGGACGCATGCAGGCAGGCCGCCAGGCGATACAGCTCGCAGGCTTCTTCGCGGCGATTCTCGCCCCAGCGCAGGCTGGCCAGGCTGTTCCAGGCGCGGGCCTGGGTAGGCGTCTGCAGCAGCACGCGCTGCAGAATGCCGGCCACCTGTTCTTGGCAACGGCCATCCTCGCTGAGTAACTCCGCGTAACGCACGCTGATGGTCGGCTCGTTCCAGCGCGCCTGGCAATGCCCGCCCAGCCACTCGAGCTGCACGCCGCGCGGTTGCAGCTGGGCCAGTGAGGTGGCCTTGGAGAGGATCAGGTTGGCATCGTCGGGGAACTGCGCGAGCAGCGCCTCAGTGCCCTGCAGCACTTCGCGTTCCTGGCCGTCGTACCAGCCCAGCGAACGCTGCGCCTGCCAGGTCAGCCGATGCTCGGGGCTCAGCGCCTGCAGAGCCTGGTAAGCCGCCAGCGCCTCGTCACGCTGGTGTGCTTCCAGGGCACTGGTGAAGCGATAGTAGACATCCCACAGCTCGCGATCCGGCAGGCTCAGACCGTCCAGCAGCACAGCCTGGTCGGGTGGCAACAGCAGCATGCCGCGCGGCCCGGAGGCGCGCTGCGACTCGAACAGCAGCTCGGCCAGGCTCTCGCCATGGTGGGGCTGCGCCGGATCGCGCACCAGCAGGGTGCCGCGCGGCTCGTCATAGCCGACCAGCGCCTGCAGGTGCCCGCTGCCGGTGTATTGCAGGGTCAGGGTGAAGGGTATGCCGCGGTCGATCAGCGCCCGGCTGCTGGCCCAGTCCGCGGTAAACTCCACGGCCAGGTAGCCGTTACGCTCGGCCCAGGCGCGCTCGGCCTGGTGCGTGGTGCCGTCGTAACAGATCTCCTCGGCGACCTCGAGGTGCTCGACGCGCTTGCCCCAGTAATCGGAAATCGCCGTCAGCGTTGCCGGCACGCAGGTCATGTGGTGCTGGCGCACGAAAGGCACGGGCAACAGCACCCGGCGCCCGCTGGGGCTGGCCAGGTGCGCCTGGATCTTCTCGTAGAACCCGCCACCGGCCTTCTCCGCCAACTGCCGGCCGGCGGCGTAGTCACCCTGCAGGCAGGCGATGTCGCAGCGGCGCGCGGCGATCCAGTCGGCAGAGCTACGCTCCTCGATGCACTGCAGCGTCTGCATGTGGTCGAGCCAGGTGCGGGCCTCGTCGAGCTCTTCGCGCTCGATCAGCAGGTTGACCAAGTGGGCACAGATCGTCGTGTTCTCCATCTCCCGGGCGCCGCGACGCAGCAGCTGTAACGCGGCGTCAGTCTGCCCCAACTGCAACTGCAGGCCGGCCGCCTGGGTCAGCGCCGAGCGAAAGTCCGGCTGACGGGCCAGCACCTGTTCGCACAGGGTCAGGGCCTCCTCGCGGCGGTCTTCCAGCTCCAGGCCATGGCTGCGCTCGACCAAGAGCCACGGGTCATCGTCACCGTGCTGGCAGGCCTGCTCGTAGAGCGCCTGGGCCGTTTCGAAGTCGCGCAGCGAGGCGTACAGGTAGGCCTTGAACGACAGCCATTCGGCCCGTTGTGCCCCATCGGCCGGCAGCCAGTCGCCGAAGTTCTGCAGCAGGCGCCATGCCCGGTAGTGCCCACGCCGGGCCATCTGCATGCGCAGGAAGCGCAGCCGCGCCGGGGCAGACTCCGGGTAGCGGCGGTACGCCAGCCAGGTCAGCACGTCGGCCAGCCGTGGCGCACCGATGTGCCCGGCCAGGCGTGCCATGCAGCCCATGGCCTCGGCACCCTGCCAATAGCGCGGATCGCCCTGCTCGCTGGCCAGGACATAGGCCTGCAGGTGCAGGCCGCGGTCGACCAGCGCCTCGATTTGCGCCAACAGCGCTGGCGAAGGAAGCTGAGCATTGGGGTTGAAAGCGGACATGGAGCGCCCTTCCCTGGTCATCGAGTGTCAGCCGGCACTCTATTGCGGCGCGTTACTCACGACAAGGCTGGCACGCTGCACCTGTGACGGCCTGCTCGGGTACAATTACCGGCCGCCTCCAACTCGCTGTCACAAGGACCTCCCATGCCGATCCGTCACTGCATCGTCCACCTGATCGACAAGAAGCCCGATGGCACGCCCGCCGTGCTGCACGCCCGCGACAGCGAACTGGGCGCCTCCCAGGCCATCGAGAACATGCTGGCCGACCTCAACGACAGCTACAACGCCAAGCAGGGCAAGGCCTGGGGCTTCTTCCACGAGGAATCCGGTGCCTACCCGTTCAGCGGCTGGCTGAAGACCTACCTGGAAGACGGCGAGGATTTCACCGCCTTCAGCCGCCAGGCCGTCGAGCACCTGCAGAAGCTGATGGAAGAGTCCAACCTGTCCACCGGCGGCCACGTGCTGTTCGCCCACTACCAGCAGGGCATGACCGATTACCTGGCCATCGCCCTGCTGCACCATAGCGAAGGCGTGGCCGTGAACGACGCGCTGGACGTGACCCCGGCCAAGCACCTGGACCTCGGCCAGCTGCACCTGGCGGCGCGCATCAACATCAGCGAATGGCGCAACAACAAGCAGTCCAAGCAGTACATCTCGTTCATCAAGGGCAAGAACGGCAAGAAGGTCTCGGAGTACTTCCGCGACTTCATCGGCTGCCAGGAAGGCGTCGACTCGCCCAGCGAAACCCGCACCCTGCTCAAGGCCTTCAGCGACTTCGTCGAGAGCGAGGATTTGCCCGAAGAGCAGGCCCGCGCCAAGACCGACACCCTGGTCGACTACGCCACCAGCCAGGCCAAGATGGGCGAGCCGATGACCCTGGAAGAGCTCTCCGGGCTGATCGACGAGGAACGCCCCAAGGCCTTCTACGACCATATCCGCAACAAGGATTACGGCCTGTCGCCGGAGATTCCCGCGGATAAGCGCACCCTGAGCCAGTTCCGCCGCTTCACCGGCCGCGCCGAGGGTTTGTCGATCAGCTTCGAGGCCCACCTGCTGGGATCCAAGATCGAGTACGACGAAGCCTCCGACACCCTGACCATTCGCAACCTGCCGACGCAGCTGACCGACCAGTTGAAACGCCGCAAGGATTGAGCGATAAACGCGAGGCCATTCTGCCGAGACGCCCCTCATGAAACGGATTTTGCTGATCATCGTGGTGCTCGCCGCCTGGCAACACTGGGATCGCCTCGAGCCGATGCTGCTGGGCAAACCGCAGCAGGTGGCCGGCCAGGGTGAAGTCATCCTCTACGCCACCAGCTGGTGCGGCTACTGCGCCAAGACCCGCGAATTTCTCGGCGAGCGCGGCATCCCCTACACCGAAATGGACATCGAAAAATCCCCCGAAGCCCGCCGCGCCTACGATGCTTTGGGCGGTCGTGGTGTGCCGGTGCTCCAGGTCAACGGCACGGTGATCCACGGCTATAACCCGCAGGGGATTCTGGCGGCGTATTGAGTGGCGCGGGCACCTAGCAGCCTGTGAACTTGTAACGCGAAGCGCTGCGCCACTCACCTGAACGTCACGCCCTACCCTGTAGTCCTAACAAGCACCTCGGCCAAGCCTTTCAAGGTGAGTGATGCGTTTGCTACCCGGACTGAACAGCGATGCACAGGTGCTGATAGCCGGCGCCAGCCGAGGTATCGGCCTGGCGCTATGCACGGCTTTGCTCGAACGCGATGACGTGACTCAGGTCTGGGCCATGGCGCGACAAGCCAGCACTTCTGCAGAGCTGGAAAAGCTTGCCGAGCGCCATGGCCAGCGCCTGAGACGGTTCAACTGCGACGCCCGCGACGAGCACTCCCTCGAAGCCCTGGCGCGGGCAGTGCTCGAGGAATGCGATCACCTGCACCTGGCCATCAGTACCCTGGGCATCCTCCATCAAGACGGCGCCAAAGCCGAAAAGGCTCTGTCACAGCTGACCCTGGCAAGCCTGCAGGCAACCTTCGCGACCAACGCCTTTGCGCCGATCCTGCTGCTCAAACACCTGCTCCCCCTGCTGCGCAAGCAACCCGCGACCTTCGCCGCCCTCTCCGCACGCGTTGGCTCCATCGGCGATAACCGCCTGGGAGGCTGGTACAGCTATCGCGCCAGCAAAGCAGCGCTCAACCAACTGCTGCACACGGCCAGCATCGAACTGAAACGCCTGAACCCCGCCGCCACCATCCTGGCAATCCACCCTGGCACGACGGACACGCAGCTGTCCCAACCCTTCCAGGCCAACGTGCCGGAGGGCCAGCTGTTCGAACCGGCGTTTTCAGCGGATCGCATTCTGGAAGTGATAGGCGCCCACGGGCCGGACGACAGCGGGAGCTTTTGGGCTTGGGATGACAGGCCGATTGTTTGGTGATTGGCTGACACGTTAAAGCGAGAAAAGCCCGCCCCCCACTAGACCGCCTGGCCCCGCGAGAACGCTGGAGCTGATCCGAGAACACACCGGTCGGCACTTCGACCCAGCCGTGGTCGCGATCCTCGACAGGCTGATCGAGGATATCGAGGCGATCATTCTGGGCAACACGGCGCCAGCCAAAACCCTGTCCACCCCGCACATGCCCAGGACTGCAGATTGAGGCCTGCGCGGGACCTGTAGAAGCGGCTTCAGCCGGGAATGTGCTTCGCGGCTGAAGCCGCTCCTGCAGGCTGCACCGGTTCCCCCATGGCGCGGCTGCGGCGCAGGAACACCAGCACAGCCGCAGCGCCGATCAAGCCTGGCAAGGCGAAGGCCAGGAAGCTGGCCTGCAATGGCAGGCCCGAGGCCTGCAAGGCACCGCCCAGCAGGGGACCGATGATCGCCCCCGTGCGACCGATGCCCATGGCCCATCCCAAACCTGTGGAACGCACCTGCGCCGGGTAGTACTGCACGGCGCAGGCATTGGCGAGAATCTGCGTACCAATGGTGCAGGCACCCGCTACCGCCACCAGCAGGTACAGCACCGCCAGCGGTGCCTTGAAAGCCAGCAGGCCGAGCGCCAGCGCGCCACAGCAGAAGAAGCCAAGCAGCACCCGCTCCAGCCCGACCCGGTCGCCCAGCCAGCCACCGCCGATGGCCCCGACGATCGCGCCGACATTGAGCACCAGCAGGAACGTCAGGCTGGAGTTCAGGCCATAGCCGGCACTGTGCATGAGCTTGGGCAGCCAAGCGCTCAGCGCGTAGACCATCAGCAGGCAGCAGAAGAACGCCAGCCACAACATCAGCGTGCTCAAGGTCCGGCCCTCGCGGAACAGCTCCGCGATGGCCACACTGGCCTTGCCGTCACCCTCCAAGACCAGTTCATCGCCTGCCGTGGACTGATAGCCCGGCACCACCTGCGCGAGGGTCTGCCGGGCACGCTGGGTCTGCCCGCTACATACCAGGTAGGTCATGGACTCGGGCAACTGGCGCACCAGCAACGGCAGCAACAGCAAAGGCACTGCCGCCACGTAGAACACCGCCTGCCAGCCCCATTGCGGAATCAGCACGATGCCCAGCCCGGCCGACAGCATGCCGCCCAGCGAGTAGCCACTGAACATCAGCGCCACCAGGGTGCTGCGCGAGCGGCGCGGCGAGTACTCGTTCATCAGCGCCACCACATTGGGCATAACCCCGCCGATGCCCAACCCGGCGATGAAGCGGCACAGGCCGAACGCCTCGGGGCTGCTGGCCAGGCCATTGAGCGCCGTGACGCCACTGAACAGTGTCACGCAGAAGGCGATGGTCTTGCGCCGCCCGATACGGTCGGAGAGCGAACCGAAGAACAAGGCACCGAACATCATCCCGACCAGCGCACAACTGCCCAGTGCGCCGGCCTGCAAGGGGCTGAGGCCCCACTCACTCATCAACGACGGCAGCACAACACCGTAGATGACCAGGTCATAGCCGTCGAAGATGATGATCAGCGCGCACCACAGCAGCACGCGGGCATGGAAGGCATTGAAACTCGCCCCGTCCAGCAGGGCAGTGACAGGAGTCTTGTGCATGGCATGGCTCTTTCTTGTTGTTGTGATCAGGCGAGTCAGGCGTTCTGTAAGGCACCGATGGCCTGCCGGGCCCGACGAAGGTCGCCTTGCAGGTCGTGTTCCCATAGCCAGGCGAAGCGTTCGGCAAGGGTCTGGCCCAGCAGGGTTTCATCCGCTGCCGTGGCCGGGTCGCGCAGCTCATAGAGTTCGCCGGCTTCGCGGGAGGTGCGCTGAACCCGGCAGGCGCGTGGGCGGCGCACGGTGTCGTAGGCGGCCAGCAGCGCCTGCACATCACCGCCGGCGAGTTGTGCGTCGCCCAGCAGGCGAGCCAGTAGCCAGGCATCTTCCAGCCCTTGGCCGGCCCCCGCGCCCTGATGCGGCAACATCGCGTGGGCGGCGTCGCCGACGAGCGCCACGCGGCCATGCACATAGCCCGGCAGCTCAGCGAGATCGTGCAATGCCCACAGGGTCGGCGCGCCGATGCATTGCAGCAGTACCCGTGCGGCATCGCCCCAGCCGTCGAAGGCCTCGAGCATCTCCGCCTGGCTGGCATTGCGCACCCAGGGTTGCCCGACCGGCCACTGTGGCTCGGCCTGGCTGCGATCAGAGATAAAGGCCACCACGTTGATGAGCCGGCCCTGCTTGACCGGAAAAGTCAGAATGTGTGCATCAAGACCCAGGTACATCTGCGGTACATCGATCAGATGTTCATTCAGCCCACGCTCGCGGTAGGCCGCACGCAGCACCTGACTGTCGATCAGGCCACGATAGGCCGTTGTGCCGCTGTAGCGCGGTTGGGCCAGCGGCGCCTCCAGTCCTGCCAGGACGTGGTCACGGATCGAGGATTTGATGCCATCGGCACCGATCAGCAGGTCGCAGCTGTGCGAGCTGCCATCGGCAAAATTCACCCGGACCTCGTCCTCGCCCTGCTGCACCTGCACCGCGCGCTTTCCGAAACAGGCGATGCCCTGTGGCAGGCGGCTGGCCAGAGCGTCGAGAAAGTCGGCGCGATGCACCGAGGACTGCCCTACCCCCGGCGCCACACTGGCACCCAGGTAGCCGGCATCGGCACCACGGCGCCATTCGAACCACACATCCTGCCAGGGCGCAGGAGTCTGGTCGGCGATCTGTCCATAAGGCTCACCGATCCCCAGACCGTCGATGGCGCGTACAGCATTGGCGCCGAACGATACGCCTGCACCTACCTCGCCGAAGGCGGCGGCGGACTCGAACAGACGAACGTCAAGATGGGGATGACGGCACACGTCCAGTGCCAGGGCGACACCGGCGATGCCACCGCCAACGATGGCGATACGCAAGGGAGAGTTCTGCATGAGGGTTACCCGTGGGGCTGATTGTTATTGGAATGGGCTCATCATGCGGCGGGTTGCGATATTGATAAATGCAGCGAAGAATATAGCCATTATCACAACTGTGAATAATTTTGGTCTTCCTGTGCCAGAGGCTCAGCATGAACCTGCGTGATCTCGACCTGAATCTCTTGCTGGTACTGCACCAGTTGCTCCTCGACCGACAGGTATCGGTGGCCGCCGAGCATCTGGGCCTCACCCAGCCCGCCATGAGCAATGCCCTCAAGCGCCTGCGCTGCGCCCTGCAGGATGACCTGTTCGTGCGTACCGGCCGGGGCATGCAGCCCACACCCTATGCGCTGAGCCTGGCCGAGCCGGTAGCCCAGGCCATAGCCCTGTTACGCCAGGCGCTGATGCGCACGGCGGCGTTCGACCCGGCCAGCAGCGAGCGCCCGTTCAATCTGGCGATGACCGACATCGGCGAAATCTGGTTCATGCCGCGGCTGATCGAGACCCTGCTGCAACGTGCGCCGGGCATCTCGGTGAGCACCGTACGCAGTGACGCACAACTGTCCGACGATCTGGCCAGTGGTGCCATCGACCTGGCTGTGGGCCTGCAACCCAACCTGCAAAGTGGTTTCTATCAGCGTCGGCTGTTCGTGCATCGCTATGTGGCCCTGTGCCGCCGCGATCACCCGCTGGTGCAGCAAGCCATGAGCATCGAAGCGTTCTGCAGCCATGGCCATGTGCACGTGGCAGCAGCCAGCACCGGCCACGGCGAGGTCGAGCAGTACCTGCGCCGCGCCGGGGTCAGGCGCGATATTCGTCTGCAAGTACCGCACTTCGTTGCGGTGGGGCACATTCTGCAACGCAGCGACCTAGTCGCCACGGTGCCGGAACGCTTCGCCGAGACCTGTCTGGTGCCTTTCGGCCTGGCAGCCCTGCCATTGCCGGTGCCCTTGCCGGAAATCGCCATCAACCTGTTCTGGCATGCGCGCTTTCACAAGGAGCCCGCCAACCAGTGGTTTCGTGAACTGATGTTCGAGCTGTTCAGCGACTGAGCCGGGCCGCATGCACCTGCGCAAGAGCGGCCGGCAATGCGCCAGCCGGCGTCACTCCTTGGTCAGGTCAACCAACGGCGTCTGCCGCACCTCGGTCTTGCGCCCATCCTGAATCGTGCTCACCTGCTTCAAGGCCTTGTCCACCGCCGCCTTGTCCGCCAGCAGGCTGTAGCGGATCTGGAACTGTTTATGTTCCTTGGGCGCGATGGTCGGGACCAGGTTCAGCGGGCGCTGATAACGACGGTTGTAGGAGAAGCTGGTGCCGGGTTCCAGCCCGGTGACGTACCCCTGGCCCTGGGTGTCGGTGTTTTTCCACAACGAGAACACGGGCAGTGTCCGGGTGTTGAAGCCCACCGAAACGCCCAGGCTGCCGGCCTTGTTGTGCAGCACGGTCAGGGTGTCGCCCTTGGCATCGGCGTAGGGCACCACGTTGTAGACGGTTTCGTCGTAATCCTTGGTGGGCGCGCGATAGGTTTGCCAATCGGCCAGGTCGCCCTTGGCCTTGTCGTTGAACGGCGACACCTGCTTCACCGGCGCGGCGAACCGCGCGCCCTGCTCAAGGAACGGCGTGCTGAAGTTGCTGTGGTACAGCGCCTGGTATTCCTTCGCATAGTCGCCGTTGTTGGTCAGGGTGTCGTTGAGGGCGAAGGTCACGCTGCCCGGTTCGGTGACCAGTTCGGTGGCCACGGAAAAATCTACCTTCTTGAACGCCTGCTCTTTCAGCTCGCCACGCAGGGTGATCGCGTAGGGCGGCTTTTCATCGATGTGGAGTGTGACCTTGCTGGCCGGAATGTTGGCAGCCCGGCCGTGCAAGGTCAGTAATTCGCCGTTGTCCATGCCGGGGTGGCCGACCCATTCGTAGCCGCAGCGGGTGACCAGCTCGTTGAAGCCTTCCAGCCAGCCCAGGCCACCGCGGCCATTGAGCTCGATGAAGGCCGGGTTGACCACTTCCTTGACCGGGGAATCCCAGCCCATACGCACATCGCCGACCGAAGCCTGCAGGACGTTCATGCCGCGTGTCGGCACCACGGACAGCTTCATGGTGCCGTTATCGATATCGACGATGCTCACGCCTTCCTGCCGCCCGCCGTGCAAGGTGCGCAGGGTGACGCTGAAGGGTTTGTCGGTTTTGGCGCCGAGTTGCTCGCTGGTGATCTGCCAGTTCTGGGCAGCCTTGTCGGAGTCGAGCAAAACGTAATCCCAGGCCATGGCATGGGAGGCAGCGGACAGTGCGCCGAGCGCGACGAAGAGTTTGAGTGGGGTCATGACTACAGCCTTTTTTGGAGTTGTGTCATTTTTTATAAACTTGATGAAACGTTTCAGCAAGCTAAAAAGGATTTAGCTCCGACGAGCCTGATAGCGAGCCCAAGGCAATCGAGGACATTAGCGATATCGCCTGGGCAGCTGCACCAGCAAGGCGACGTTCAACCAGCTGCTGAACTAGGCGTGCTGGAACAGCTCGGTGATAAAGGCCTGGTGATACAAGCGGGTTGCTGCGGTGCGGCAGGTGCCTGGACTTCGAAGCGCCCAGAAGCTCAGAACGTACTGCAGCGCATTCGAGCTGGAGCCTGAGCCCTCAAGAAGTAGGCGATGGTGCTGTGCCAAAGTCGCCGGCATCCACACGCCCCTGCCCAGTGCGAAGCTGGGCTGATTCGAACAGCGCGATGGCAATACCCTCGATCTCAGCGCACAGGTGCAACTTCTCCAGCCATCGCGCCGGAATACCCTGCCTCGCATAGAACGCACCGGCTATCTGGCCAACGATCGCCGAGGTGGTGTCGGCATCGTCACCGAGATTGGCGGCTTGCAGCACTGCTGCCTCGAACGAGTCAGTGGACCAGAAACACCAGAGTGCGGCTTCGAGTGAAGCAATGCAGTATCCGGTCCCTCTGATCTGGTCGCGGTACTTGTTCTTGAAGCTGCCCGAAGCAAGGGCTTTGATTGCCGGTTCACAGTACTGCCCGGGAGAAAGGCTAAGCACATCGTCTTTCTTGTGCCCTGCCAATGCCTTGGAAACCACCTCTGCCAAAAGTTGGCACGATTCGATGGCCTCGGGGGCGCCATGGGTTGTGCGCGAACTCTGCTCAGCGGCCCATTCCATTGAGGTCAGGTCCGGATAGTAGAAGAGGATGACTGGAGCCAAGCGCATGATCGAGCCGTTCCCGGCCGCTTGCGGATCAATGGAACCGGCGAATGGCTCTCCACTTTCCTCAAAGGCCATCAGCGCCTGCCTGACTGTCGTCCCAATATCGAAGCACTGCCCCGTCGCGCTCCAGTAACCCCAATGCCACCAATTGAGATACCGCGTCATCTGGTCCCGGGCATCGAAACCGTTCTTCGAGAGCAGACTTTCTGCCAGGCAGAGCGCCATCGAGGTGTCGTCTGTCCACTGGCCAGGCGCTAGGGCGAAGGGGCCACCGCCGACCATATCCGTGATGGGCCTCAGCGTCTCGCGAGGGCTGAATTCGAGGGTAGTGCCGACAGCATCGCCGCAAGCCAGGCCGAGCAGGCATCCGACATAGCGGTCCTGCAGGTTGATCTCAATGCTCAATGACTACCTCCCGGGCTTTTCCGATATTCGCGAGTGCACATCATAAAACAGGCTCACCTGCTCAAGAGGTTACCCATCTGCAAGCGGTAGGCCGGCGACCCATCCATATCATGGATACCCGATATCAATCCCAGTTACCTACCTGGATACCACTCGCCCCTCTACGCTGATGCCTCACATTCAGGAGACATCACCATGCGCAAACCTAACAAAGCATTCGCTGCCGTTCTACTCGCGGCCACCTTGTGGCAATTCCCTTTGGCACACGCCCAGCCCGATCCCCTACCCGCGCACGTCGTGTAGCAGCAGGTTGGCGGTTACAAGATGCGGGTTGGCGATGTGCAGGTGACGGCGCTGAGCGACGGGACCATCCCCATCGACGTGCATGCCCTGCTCAAGGGCGCCAAACCCGAGGACATCGACAGGCTGTTGATGAAGAGCTTCCAGCGCAACCCGCTGGAAACCTCGATCAACAGCTTTCTCGTAACCTTGCCAGGCCACCAGGTGCTCGTCGATACGGGCGCCGGCCAGCTGTTCGGCCCCGGCAACGGTGGGCGTTTGCTCGAGAACCTGGCCGGCCAGGGCCTCAAGCCTGAAGACATCACCGACGTGCTGCTCACCCATGCCCACTCGGATCACTCCGGCGGGCTGGTCAGGGACGGGCAACGGGTGTTCCCCAATGCCACGGTGTATGTCGGCAAACCCGACGTGGATTTCTTCTTCGATGAAATCAACCAGAAACGCACCGGCTACGAGCAGAAGTATTTCGACATCGCCCGCCTGACCCTGCAGCCCTACCTGGACGCCGGCAAGCTGCGCACCTTCTCGCAAAGCGAAGAGGTGCTGCCAGGTATCACCGCCACGCTGCATCCCGGGCATACGCCGGGCTCGGCCTTCTACAAGCTGACCAGCGCCGACGAGAGCCTGACCTTCGTGGGCGATCTCATTCACGTGGCAGCAGTACAATTTCCCATGCCCGGCGTGACGATCACCTTCGACCAGAACCAGGCCAAGGCCGCCGCCGTGCGCAAGGCGCAGTTCGCCGCCTTCGCCAAGCAGCGCGCCCTGATCGCCGCGCCCCACCTGCCCTACCCCGGCATGGGCCACCTGCGTGGCAATGCCCGCGGCGGCTATGATTGGGTTCCCCTGACCTATGTCGATCGCAAAGAGCCCTAGGAGATTGCCTGCATGAAGTTGCCCTCGGGTATCGACATGGATCTGCTGCTGACCCTGGATGCCCTGCTGGACGAGCAGAACATCACCCACGCGGCTCTGCGCCTGGGCATCAGCCAGCCAGCGATGTCTGCCCGTCTGACACGCCTGCGCCGGGTGTTCGGTGAACGACTGTTCATCGCGGCGCCCAACGGGCGCGGTGTGCTGCCGACACCCAGGGCATTGGCCCTGCGCCTGACCTTGCAGCAGGTGCTCAACGGCATGTCCGCCCTGCTGGAGCCTGTGGTGTTCGATCCCGCCACCAGCCAGCGCATCTTTGTGGTGGCCTTGCATGAGAACCCGGCGCTGATGGTGGGCGCCGATCTGTTCAACCGCATCCGTGAACAGGCGCCGCTGGCGCGTCTGCGTTTCGTCCAGCCCGATCTCGATACCCTTTCCCAGCAGATGGAGCACGGTGAAATCGACCTGTTCATTGGTATTGGCGAGACGGTCAACGAAGGCTGGGTGGGCCGTCAGCTGTTCACCGATCACTTCGTCAGCGCGCAGCGCAAAGGTCATCCGCGCGGGGCGCGAGAGCTGGATTTGGAAACGTTCTGCAGCGCAGCGCATCTGCTGGTGTCATCAGCGGGCGATCCCTTTGTCGGCATCGTCGATCGGGTTCTGGCCAAGCTGGGCAGCAGCCGCCAGGTGCTGATGTCGACGCAGAGCTACGCCACCGCGCCAGCGCTGGTGGCGGGCACCGATCTGCTGTGCACGCTGCCACGCCGCCTGCTGAAGCAGTTCGCCAGCTCGCTGGATCTGTTCGAACCGCCGATCGATCTGCCATCGCTGTCGCTCAACGCCTACTGGCACCCGCGCAACCATGAGGATGCAGCCAGCATCTGGCTGCGCGAGCAGGTTCTGCAGGTTGCCGGTGGGCTGGAGCGAAACGAGGGCTGACCTCACGCAGGCCTTGGCTCTGTGTGAGGTCAGCGCTGCTGTGCCCTTAACGGCTATCGAGCGCTCTCGCTCAATCTGCGGCCAGCTGTGCCAGGCCATCATCAAAGCGTGACACCGCGACCAGCAACGCCTGGATCGAGGCAACGACGATATTGGCGTGGCTGCCGGCACCGAAGCGCGAGCCGGCCACACCCGGCCAGGCCACCTCGACCAGCGCCAGGGCATCGGCGGCGGCTCCGCCACCTAGGCTGCGCTCCTCGTAACTGTCAATGCGGATCGGCAAGCCAAGCGCCGCCACGGCAGCGTCGATGGGGCCGGTGCCGATACCCCGCAGCGTCTGCCGGCGCCCGTCCGGCAACATGATCTCCAGCGTTACGCCCTGCCCAGCTTCATCTTCGAACAACTGGTGGCCAAGATAGGCCAGTTCGCCACCGGCACGTGCCGGGGCCAGATAGGGGCGTTGGAACAAGGCCCAGAGCTCGGCGCTGGCCAGCTCCGTTTCGCTGCTGTCGGCCATCTTCTGCACGATGGCGCTGAACTCGACCTGCATTCGCCGCGGCATCGACACGCCATGGTCGCGCTGCAAGAGGTAGGCGATGCCGCCTTTGCCCGACTGGCTGTTGACCCGCACGATGCTGTCATAGGTCCGCCCCAGATCCTTGGGGTCGATCGGCAGGTACGGCACTTCCCAGACGCCATTCGGGTCCTGTGCCGCGAAGCCTTTGGCAATGGCATCCTGGTGCGAGCCGGAAAAGGCGGTGAAAACCAGATCGCCAACATAGGGATGACGCGGGTGGATCGGCAGCCCCGTGCAGGTTTCGGCGACGCGCGCCACGCCAGCGATATCGGAAAAATCCAGATGCGGGTCGACGCCCTGGGTATAGAGATTCAGCGCCAGGGTGACCAGATCGAGGTTGCCGCTGCGCTCACCATTGCCGAACAGGCAGCCTTCCACCCGCTGGGCGCCAGCCAGCAGCGCCTGCTCGGCGCAGGCCACGCCGGTGCCGCGGTCGTTGTGCGGGTGCACCGAGAGCACCACATGCTCACGGCGTTCCAGGCGCTCGTCCATCCATTCGATCTGGTCGGCGAACACATTGGGCGTCGCCACTTCCACCGTGGTCGGCAGGTTGATGATGATCGACCGACCGGGGCCGGCATCCCAGGTGCGGATGGCGGCGTTGCACATGCGCAGCGACACCTCCAGCTCGGCCATGCAGAAGGTTTCCGGGGAGTACTGCAACACCCATTCGGTCTCGGGGTGCGCCGCCACCTTTTCCTTGAGCAATTGCACGTGGCGCACCACCAGCTGCTCCACTTCGTCCACCGACAAGCCGAATACCACCCGCCGCCAGACCGGCGCGATGGCGTTGTACAGGTGCACGATCACCCGCCGCGCGCCTGCCACGGCGCGTACGGTTTCGTCGATCAGGTCCTCGCGCAGCTGGGTCATGACCATGAGCGTGACGTCATCGGGAATGCCGCCTTCGTCGATCAAGTTGCGGATGATTTCGAAATCGGTGCGCGAGGCGGCTGGAAAGCCCATTTCGATCTCCTTGAAACCGAGGCGCACCAACTCGCCGAACAACTGCAGCTTGCGCTGCCGATTCATCGGCTCGAACAGCGCCTGGTTACCGTCACGCAGGTCGGTGGACAGCCACACCGGCGCCTGGGTAATACGGCGCGATGGCCAGCGACGATTAGGCAGATCAATGACGGGAAAAGCGCGGTACTTGGTTTGCGGATTGCGCAGCATGGAGTGAACCTTGAGCGGGAAAGCGGACGGTACCGATCTCCCCTGCCCGCCATGGCGGGCTGATTCAAGGCCGGGATCTGGGGGAGATCGCAAGTCGACGCCACACACGCGGCGACAGACTCCGGCCGAAGCTCAGGGCTAGTAGCGGTAGCGAGGGCAGCTGAAGGTTCATGGCGCGGTTCCGGTCAGACAGGTGCCCAGCATAGGCAGCCGGGCGGCTGACCACTCACGACAAATGGTCGCTCGTTATCGCCAAATGGTCATTCCTACCGCTAAGCTGATAGGCCGCATAGCATGGACGCTCCCATGGTCGACCACAGCCATCTCCCCCAAGAATCCCAGGCCATGCCGGTCACCGGCGTTTCGGTCGATTACTCCAACGGCCACCAAGTACCCGCCCACAGCCATCCGCGTGCGCAGTTGATCTATGCCATTTCCGGGGTATTGGTGGTGGAAACGCCGGCTGGCCGCTGGGTCATACCGCCGACCCGCGCCGTGTGGGTGCAGGCAGGCGTCGAGCACGCCCTGCGCATTCGCGGCAAAGCCTGCATGCGCAGCCTGTTCGTCCACCCCGACGCCATCGATGGCTTGCCGACCGGCAACTGCGTGATCGACGTATCACCGCTGCTGCGCGAACTCATCCTGGCCGCGACCCAGGTGCCGGCGCAATACAGTGCGGACAGCCGTGACGGGAGACTAATGCGCTTTCTGCTCGATGAACTGCGTAGCCTGCCGGTACTGCCCTTCCACCTGCCCTGGCCGGATGACGAACGCATCACCCGCGTGTGCCTGACTCTGACGCAAAACCCGGCGCAGGACGACAGCGCCGAGCATTGGGCAGAGCAACTGGCCATGAGCCCGAAAACCTTTCACCGCCGCTTTCTGACCAGTACCGGCATCACCTTTGGCCGCTGGCGCCAACAGGCGCGCCTGTTGCTCTCGCTGGAGGCCCTGGCTGAAGGCCAGCCCGTGCTGCAAGTGGCCCTGCAGCATGGTTACGAAAGCCAGAGCGCCTTCGCCGCAGCGTTCCGCCGGCAGTTCGGCGTCGCGCCGTCGAGCTTTATAAATGAGCGCAACCAAACACCTGACTGCAAGACCAGCACGGGCTGACGCGCCCCCCCCGCGGCGAAGGCGCGGGAGATAGGCCGACTTCGCCTAGCCCTTTGACGAGTTGTCTGCAGCCTGGCTCTTCAGCCATTGGCGAACCACCCCCAATGCCTCGGCCTCCGGCGCTTTGCGCGGCCAGACCAGATAGAACGCCTTGTTGAGGTGCAACTGCTGGGCGAACACCTGCACCAACCGGCCGGCGGCAATGTCGTCTTTTACGAATGCATGGCTGGCGAGCGTGATGCCCTGCCCTCCGATGGCGGCCTCGATGGCCAGTGAAGTCTGGTTGAAGTGCAGATTCCTGCCGGTAGGTGATGGATGCTCGTGAAAGACCGTAGCCGTGAACTCGGGCCAGAAGTTATGCGCATCGTGCAACGCGACAAAGCGCTGCAAGGCTTCGAAGGAGTCAGGCGTGCCCTTATCCGTCAACAGCGCTGGGCTGGCCACCGCGACGATCTGCTGCTCCATCAACAACTCGACATTGAGCCCCGCGCCAAACGGCGGCTGGCCATAGCGCACGGCAAGATCAACGCCATCGGTCTGGAAATGGCAGATTCGCTCGCTGGCCAGTAACCGCAGATCGATTTGCGGATTGCTTTCGGCAAAGTTTCCCAGCTTCGGTATCAGCCATTTGGAGGCAAAGGTGGGCGTAACGCTGACCGTGAGCTGCGAAGGCATGGGGCGCAGCAGCCGGGTCGCCTCCTCAATCATTGCCAATGCGCGACGCACGCTTTCGCTGTAGCTGCGCCCGGCATCGGTAAGTGCGAGACCGCGCGGCAGGCGCTCGAACAAGCGAACCTCCAGGCTCGCCTCCAGCCCACGGATCTGCTGGGCGACTGCAGCCTGGGTCACCCCCAGCTCCTCGGAGGCGATACGGAAATTCAGGTGACGCGCCACCACTTCGAATACGCGCAACGCGTTGAGTGACGGCAATCTGGCAAAGCCTGGCTGCATGACGATGGATTTTCTATTGGCTCGAAAAAGTTTCTCTGCCTCTCTGCAGAGTGCGTGAGCTTGTTACGCTGCTGTCAGCCTATAGCGTTCGCTGCGCTGGCGCTACGTCAACTGCCCATCGATAGGGCAGCGCTGCCAGTAGCGTATCCATCTCTGAATCGAGAACCGCCATGAACAAGTCTGCGATTGCCGTGTTCGCCTTTCTGGGCATTATTTGAGGCAGCAATTTTGTTTTCGTCAAAACGGCTGCCGCGTTTATCTCGCCGCTGCAGATCACCCTGCTGCGCGTGCTGTTCGGGTTTCTCCCGGTACTGATCTATGCAGTGGCCACGGGCGCGCTGCGTCGTGAGCACTGGAAACACGCCCATCACTTTCTCGTCATGTCATTGCTGGCAACGGCGCTCTACTACTTCGCCTTCGCCAAGGGCACCGCGCTACTCGATACCAGCATCGCCGGCATGCTGGGTGGCGCGATTCCGCTATTCACCTTTTTGTGCGCCTGGCTCTTTCTGCGTAGCGAACAGTTGACTCAATTGAAGACGCTCGGCATCAGCCTTGGGTTTCTGGGCATCGTCGTGGTGGCCAAGCCCTGGTCGGCACAGGGCGGCATCGACCTCAACGGCGTGATCTACATGATTCTCGGCTCCCTGAGCGTGGGTTGCTCATTCGTCTACGCCAAGCGCTTCATCATCCCCCTGGGCCTGCCGGCCGTGGCACTGACCACCTACCAGACCGGTCTTGCCCTGGCGCTGCTGGCAATCGTCACGCCTTTTCACGGCATCGGCGCAGTGTTCGATGACACCCATGCCTGGGTTGGCCTGGTGTTCGGCCTCGGCTTGCTGGGAACGGGCGCTGCCTACCTGGCGTATTACTTCATCGTCGACGCCCTGGGCGCACTGGCAGCCTCTGCCGTGACTTACATCCCGCCCGTGGTCGCGCTGCTGATCGGCTGGTGGCTCGGCGAGCCGGTCACCGCAAGCGCCTGGGTCGCCATCGCGCTCATTCTGGTAGGTGTTGCCCTGGTGCAACTGTCGAGCAACGGGCGAATCGCTAGTACGCGCCTGAAGGCGTCCAGCACTTAGTGCCGACGCCCACCGACCCCATCACTCTCATGCCGCCACTGCCGTGGGCTGACGCCGAACCAGCGGCGGAAGGCGCGGGAGAAGGCGCTGACTTCGGAGTAGCCGAGCAGCGGTGCCAGGTTGGAGATGGGCAGTTGATGCTGGCGTAGGTAGTGGGTGGCGAGTTCGCAACGCACTTTGTCCACCATGGCGGTGAAGGTCAGGCCCTGGTCGCGTAGGCGACGCTGCAGTGACCAACTGCTCATGCTCAGTTGCTCGGCGGCCAGTTCCAGCACGGGCTCGCCCATCAGCAGTTGCTGGCGGATCTGCTCGCGCACGTCATCGGCCAGGTCCCGTTCGCCACGGCCACTCAGGGCACTGAGCTGGCTGAGCGAGTCCTGCATCACCAACAGCAGCACGGGGTCGCCCTGTGGCATGGCGCGCTCGAGCCCGCGCTTGGGGATGACCAGCGAATTGAACGGCTGCTCGAAGTACACCGGCGCGTCGAAGACTTTGCAGTGCTCGTGCCAGTGCTCGGGCCGTGGATGCTCGAAGTGCACCGCACGCGGTGCCCACTGTGGGCCGAGTACGTGGCGCACCAGGTTCAGCGCCATGCCCAGGGTCAACTCGGCGTCCTGGCGGCGACAGAGAATCGCGCCGTGGCGCACCTGGTAATCGAAGCGGTAGCACTCGCCCTCGTCCACCAGGCGGATCAGGCTGTTGCGCTGGTGCAGCGGGAAGGCACGGGCGAAGTTGATCAGCGCCTGTTCGACGGTCGCCGAGCACAGGCCGATATAGCCAAGCAGCCCCAGCGCCTGGGGCTTGAACTGCTGACCGTAGTACAGCCCGAAGTTGTCGCACCCGGACTGGCGCGACGCCTCTTCCAGCACCTGGCAATAATTGGGCAAGGCCAGGCTCAAGGTGGGATGGCGCAGGGATTCGGGGTCGATGCCGGATACGCCGAGGATGCGATCGGGATCACCGCCGTGCTTTTCGATAAAGCCGCACAGGCCGCTGGCGGCGGCGGCCAGAACGCCGGTATTGGACGGGCTGCCGGACAGCAGCGGCAGGCCGGCGGACAGGTCAGGCTGGACGAGGACAGAGCTCATGGCGCCTCCTTGGTGACAATTTGTGTCTGAAAGCAAGAAACACGCCGGTTATTGAATACGTCGTCAATAACCGCGCCCTGCCGGGTCCCTCGCTGCACACCATTCCTACGGCCTGCTTGAAAAGCCCTAAAACGGGTCATTCGGAAACACTCGCACCGAAATTAAGCACTCCCAGTTGATCCAGCGCGACACGCCACACGACAACGTCGAAATTTGACTTTGCAGAACAGCCAGCCTCGCCTAGCGTCAAGTCGGCCACATGAATTCGTCTCATAGTTCATGGCGAGCCCCGGTCGTGCTCGCGACCCGCCCCTGAAAACTACAAGAACTCGTAATGGGAGAACGTCAATGATCTATGCCAAACCCGGTACCGCAGGCGCCGTCGTCACCCTCAAATCGCGCTACGGCAACTACATCGGCGGCGAGTTCGTCGCGCCGGTGGGCGGTCAGTACTTCACCAACACCAGCCCGGTGGATGCCTCGGCCATCGGCGAATTTCCGCGCTCGGATGCCAAGGACATCGACAAGGCCCTGGATGCCGCCCACGCTGCCGCCGATGCCTGGGGCAAAACGTCAGTGCAGGACCGCGCGCTGATCCTCTTGAAGATCGCCGACCGCATCGAAGCCAACCTCGAGCTGCTGGCCGTGGCCGAAACCTGGGACAACGGCAAGGCCGTACGCGAGACCCTGAACGCCGACGTGCCGCTGGCCGCCGATCACTTCCGCTACTTCGCCGGCTGCATCCGCGCCCAGGAAGGCACCTCGGCGGAGATCAACGA